>NZ_CP102929.1:0-5310000 GCF_024734645.1 Pseudomonas sp. CBS
GTTTCAGACAATCCAGCGCCTGATCAGCCGAGGTTCGGGCCATCTCGATGAGGTGCACGGTAATTTCGGAAGCGGCCAGCGGAGAGCGGACCCCGCAACAGGCGCTGGATGGCTTGGCCAAGGATCAGGACGCGATCATGACGCGCCTGGAACGCTCCAAGGTGCAGCCGATTTGCGGACCGAAAATGAACGAAGAGCGGGACGCGCAGTACTGGTTCGACCAGCCGGGTGCGCCGAAGCCTAAGTTGGCGAATGAGAAGCCACAGGGCGAAACCGTCAGCTATAACGAGTTGCTGAAGTCGTGGGAGGCGGCGCGCAAGTAACCCAGGCGCAGCAGATCAAAAATGTGGGAGCGGGCTTGCTCGCGAAGGCGGTAGATCAGTCAGCAGCTATGTGACTGACAGACCGCTTTCGCGAGCAAGCCCGCTCCCACATTGGGTTTGCGGTGTTTTCGAATTTAGTGTGGTTTCAGACAATCCAGCGCCTGATCAGCCGAGGTTCGGGCCATCTCGATGAGGTGCACGGTATTTCGGAAGCGGCCAGCGGAGAGCGGACCCCGCAACAGGCGCTGGACGGGTTGGCCAAGGATCAGGACGCGATCATGACGCGCCTGGAACGCTCCAAGGTGCAGCCGATTTGCGGGCCGAAAATGAACGAAGAGCGGAACGCGCAGTACTGGTTCGACCAGCCGGGTGCGCCGAAGCCTAAGTTGGCGAATGAGAAGCCACAGGGTGAGACGTTTAGCTATAACGAGTTGCTGAAGTCGTGGGAGGCGGCGCGCAAGTAACCCAGATGCAGCAGATCAGAAATGTGGGAGCGGGCTTGCTCGCGAAGGCGGTAGATCAGTCAGCAGCTATGTGACTGACAGACCGCTTTCGCGAGCAAGCCCGCTCCCACATTGGGTTTGCGGTGTTTTCGAATTTAGTGTGGTTTCAGACAATCCAGCGCCTGATCAGCCAAGGTTCGGGCCATCTCGATGAGGTGCACGGTTTTTCTGAAGCGGCCAGCGGAGAGAAGACGCCGCAGCAGGCGCTGGACGGGTTGGCCAAGGATCAGGACGCGATCATGACGCGCCTGGAGCGCTCCAAGGTGCAGCCGATTTGCGGGCCGAAAATGAACGAAGAGCGGGACGCGCAGTACTGGTTCGACCAGCCGGGTGCGCCGAAGCCTAAGTTGGCGAATGAGAAGCCACAGGGCGAAACCGTCAGCTATAACGAGTTGCTGAAGTCGTGGGAGGCGGCGCGCAAGTAACCCAGACGCAGCAGATCAAAAATGTGGGAGCGGGCTTGCTCGCGAAGGCGGTAGATCAGTCAGCAGATATGTGACTGACAGACCGCTTTCGCGAGCAAGCCCGCTCCCACATTTGCTTCGTGGTGTTTCTGCAAAGGGGGGCTACTTGGGATACAGCGGCGGCAAGCTGGTGCTGTCCCCCGCAGGATCCTGCTCGCGCTCCGCCATCGGAATCGCCTTCACCGCCCGCCACAATTCCTCACCCTGCCAATACTGCCCACTCTCGCTGTACAGCGCGCCGTTCAACCCATCCAGCGCATCCGACAGCGGCACAAACCGCGCGGCCATGTCCGCCAGGGTTTCCGGCTGCTGCCGCGCCCAGGCATCCAGTGCCTGGCGCGTGGCCTGCGGGTCATTGGCCTGGCTCGCCCGCTTGAGGTCGTCCAGCAAGGTGCGCGGGCTCGGGCCGGTTTGCGCGGCGCGCAGGATTGCCGGCTGCCAGCGCGCACGCCACCACAACCCGAAGCCCAGCAGGGTGGTGCAGGCCAGGATCAGGCTGGTCAGTTGCCAGATCCACAGGCTGTCATTGTCCGGCGCGGTGATCACGGTCGGGCTGGCCGGCGTGTCGACGATCAGGCTCGGGTTGGTCGCCACTTGCAGGGTGCGCGCCGGCAGGCTGGTGCGTTCCAGGTGGTCTTCGTGGGTGTTCCACCACACCACTTCCACCGCGGGCAGTTCGAGTGCGCCGACACGGTTGGGCACCAGGGCTTCGCGGTCTTCACGGCTGCCGATCAGGCCACGGTCGTTGTTCTGGTTGCTCAGCACCGGCTGGTCGGGGTAGCGGCGCAGGCCGGGGATGTCGCTCAGCGCCAGCGGCGGCAGTTGCGCGCCGGCCAGGCCTTCGGCTTTCAAGGTGAGGCTGCGGGTCAGGGAGTCGCCGACCTGTACGTGATCGGGCTCGGGGTTCCAGCTTTCCGTGAGAGTCAGGCTGCGTGCCGGCAGCCAGGGAGCGTCGGCCGGGTACATTGCCGGTTTGGCCTTGACGGTCAGCGACAACTCCGGCGAGCTGACGTGGATCAGTTTGCCGGGCTTGGAGCCTTGGGGGTTGTTGTCCTGGGCGGGCCGTGGCTCCACCAGGGTGGCGCTGAATGTCTGCGCCGGAATGGTCAACGTGCCGCTGTGCTGCGGGTAGATCGCATAGCGGGTTTCGATCACGCCATGGCGTATGCCATTGATGACTTTTTCGTAGGTGCGCGACTCGCCCAATTGTTCGATGCGCGTATCGGCAACCTGCAACGGCGTGAGGCTGCTGTCGTCGTACAGCGACACCGAGTGGTAGACACGCACGGTGAGCAACGCCTGGGCCTGGACGTAGACACTGTCCTGGTCGAGGTTGGTTTCGATGAATACCGGGGCCAGTTGGGCCTCGGTGTTCTGGCTGACGGTCTCCACCACTTGCAGGGTGATCGGCTGGGTCTTGAGTTCGCCGATCTGCAACGGCGGAATCACCACGGTGCCGTTCTGCCTGGGCAGCAGGGTGATGATCCAGCGGGTGGTGGCGTGGTTATCGCCACCCAATGTAGTGAGCTGGTTGATCTGGCGGGTGCCGCTGACTTCAAACAGCGGGTCCAGGGGCGCCAGGTCCGGCTTGCCGAACAGCGTGACATCGTTGGACTCCACCGTCAGTTCCACCGTCTCCCCGGAATTGATGCGGCTGCGGTCGACACTGGCCACCAGGCCGGCTGCCTGGGCCTGGCTGGCCCACAACGCGAGGGTGAGAAGAAGGGCGGTGCAGCGGTTCATCGAGTCTTGTCCTGATGTTGTTGCTGTTCGTACCAGAATTTGCGTCGCAGCAGCTCGCCGGGGTTGTCCGGGATCTGCCGCAGCCATTGTTCCAGGGCCTGGCGCTGTTCGCCTTCAATGTTGCCGTTTGCGGGGCGCAGGGGCGGGGTGGTGGTTTGCTCATCACCCAACTCGCTGCCGGGGACCTCGTTGCTGCCGGCGTGGGGCGTGGCCCCGGTTTGCGTGTCGGTCGCGCCGGGCTGGCCCTGGCCTTGGGACGTCTGCTCGCCACCGGTGGCGGTCTGGCTGCTGGCGCCCGGTTGCGCAGTCTGGCCGGGTTGCGTGGTTTCGTCATCCTCGTTTTTTGCCGGTTTGGCCGGCTCGGTTTTTTCCGGTTCCTGCTGCATCAGGCTTTCCACCAGCGCTTTGTTCTTCAGCGCCGGCTGCAAGTCGGGCTGGGCTTCGAGGGCTTGTTCGTAGGCGTCGATCGCCGCTTCCAGCTCGCCGCTTTTGGCCAGGGCATTGCCCCGATTGTAGTGGGAATAGGCGTCGTTGCCCTCGGCAAACCGTTTGGCGGCTTCGGCATAGTTGCCCGCTTCATACAGCGCGACGCCTTGCCATTGAGGGTCTTCGAAATGTTCGGCCGCTTCGGCCGGGCGTTTTTTCTTCAGCAGCAGTTGGCCCTGTTGGTCGGGGCGCAACCACAGGTCCTGGAAGTCGAAGGCATAGCTGGGCTGCGGCGCGCCCAACAGCAGCAACGGCAAGAAGAACAGCCAGCCACGGCGCCCGGCGCAGGCGGCCAGCAGCAATAGCGGCAAGAGCAGCCAGTAACCCTGGTCGGCCCAGGTGTCGAGGTGCAGCAGTTGGCCGTCATTGCGCAGGCTTTGCGGGCCGTCCAGCATCCCGAGGTGGCGCAGGTCCTTGTCGTCCAGGCGTGCCTGGCGGTAGAGGCCGCCCATTTCGCTGGCGAAGGCCTTGAGGGTCGGGCTGTCGAGACGCGGTACGAGGATTGCGCCTTGGGCGTCCTTGAGGAATTCGCCGCTTTCCTGGGTCACCGGCGTGCCTTCACGGCTGCCGATGCCGAGGATCGACAAGCTCGGCGCCTGGTTGCTTTGCAACTGCAGGCGGATGCCCTGGCGCTCCTGCTTGGACAGGGAAGAGCCGATCAGCAGCAGTCGGCCCTGGCCGAGGCCGCCATGCTTGAGCAGGCTCAGGGCTTTTTCCACCGCCAGGTCTGCGCGGTGGCCGGGCTCGGGCATGATCGAGGGGCGCAGGGCTTCCAGCAGGTTATGGCTGGTGGCCAGGTCGTCGGACAGCGGCACCAGCGTGTGCGCGCTGCCGGCGTAGACCACGATGGCGGTCTGCGCATCGCTGCGGGCCTGAAGCAAGTCGAACAGCTTGCGCCGCGCCTGTTCGAGGCGGCTGGGCGGGCTGTCGGTGGCGAGCATTTCCGGGGTCAACTCCAGCAACACCACCAGCGGGTCGGCAGGTTTCTGGCTGGGCTGCTCGACGCGCTGCCAGCTCGGGCCAAGCAACGCCAGCACGGCCAGCAGCCAGGCGATGCCGAGCACCACCCATGGCGACTTGCTTTCGCGGCCACTGCCGCCGCTGAGCAACGCGGCATGGAACGCCGGCGGCAGAATCATCTGCCAGCGCCCGGCGCGTTTCTGGCGGTGCCACAACTGCCACAGCAGCCAGCCGAGCAGCGGCAACAGCAACAGCCACCAGGGGCGGAACCAGTGCGGCCACAAGGCGATCATCGACGCCTCCGCAAACGCAGGCGTTTGAGGCGCTCGCGCCATTCAGGATTGGGTTGCAGGAAACGGCCCTTGCTCGAGAGTTTGTTGAGCAGCCGTTGCAGGGCGTTATCCGGCCAGCGCTCCTGGATCACCAGCAGCATGCTGAGGACCAGCGCCAACGCCAGCGGCGCGCTGTACAGCGCTTGCGCAGGGCGCGCCTGAGTCGGTTGCTGGGCCACGGGCTCAAGCTGGTCGAGGGTTTCCTTGACCTTCAACAGTTCGTTGCCGTCGCGGGCGCGGAAGTAGCGGCCGCCGGTGGCATCGGCGATGGCCTTGAGGGCCGGTTCGTCAAGATCCAGGCTCGGGTTGACGCCGAGGACGCCCAGGGACCCGGTTTCCTCGGGGTCTGCGCCGATGCCGATCGGATAGATTTTCACGCCTTCTTCGGCGGCCAGGCGGGCGGCGGTCAGCGGGTCGATTTCGCCGGCATTGTTGGCGCCGTCGGTAACCAGAATCAGCACCCGGCTTTGGGCCGGACGCTGGCGCAGGCGCTTGAGGGCCAGGCCGATGGCGTCGCCAATCGCGGTGTTTTTACCGGCGATGCCGATTCGTGCTTCGTCCAGCCAGGTGCGCACGGTGCGTCGGTCAAAGGTCAGCGGCGCTTGCAGATAAGCCTGGCTGCCGAACAGGATCAATCCCACTCGGTCACCCTCGCGGCCCTCCAGGAAATCCCCCAGCAGGTGCTTGACCAGGCTCAGGCGGCTGACGTCCTCGTCCTGCCATTGCATATCGGGGAAGTCCATCGAGCCAGAAACGTCCACGGCCACCAGCAAGTCGCGGCCGCTGGCTGCAATCGGCAAGGGCTCGCCGAGCCATTCCGGGCGCGCGGCGGCGGTTAACAGCAGCAGCCACAGGAACACGAACGGCGCTTGCTGGCGCCATCCCGGCAGGTTGACCCGCGCACGGCGACGGGCCAAGCCTTCGAGGTCGCTGAGGAAGCTGACCTTCAGCGCCGGTTCGCCACTGTCGGCCGCCGGCAGGATGAGGCGCAGCAACCAGGGCAATGGCAACAGGGCAAAGATCCACGGCCAGGCGAACTCAAACATGTTTGCGAATCCAGGTGTCGACGGCTTGGGTCAGCCCGGCGATGGCCTTGTCGTCGAGTTTGCATTCGGGCTTGTAGGCACCTTCCACCAGCACCATCCAACGGGTCAGGCCAGCGGCGGGGCAGCGGTTGTCGAGGAACGCCAGCCATTTGCGGCCGTTGAGGGTGTGGCTCTGGCTGTAGGGGTAGTCATTGCGGCACAGGCGTTTGAGCAGGCCGTTGAGTTGTTGCAGCCAGGCACCGGCCGGCGCGCCGTCGTAGGGTTTGGGCATCAGGGCCAGTTCGGCGAGGGCGGCGATGCGCAGCGGGTCCAGGGGTTGCTCGGCACGGGCCAGCGGGCGCTTGGCCGGCAGGAAGCGGCGCAGCCACCAGAGGCCCCAACCCGCCAGCGGGATGATCAGCAGCAACAGCCACCAGCCCGGCGCCGGCGGCCAGAAGCCGATCACCGGCGGGGCGATCAGGGGTTGCAGTTGGTCGAGGCTGCTCATTGCTTTTTAACCGGGCGTTGCGGGTTCAGGTATTCGCGCAGTTGCTCGACCATTTCACCCTGGGTACTCAAGGGCATCAACAGCACCCGCAGCTTTTGCGCGAGCAATTCCCAGCGTGCGCTGCGGGCTTCGGCCTGGGCCTTGTAGGCCTGGCGCAGATCAAAATTCAGGGTGTCCAGTTCCAGCTGGGCGCCACGTTCCGCGAAGCGAAGCAGGCCGGCAGCGGGCAGGGCGTGGTCCAGCGGGTCGGAAACCGGCAACAGCAGCAGGTCGCAATGCCGCGACAACAGGCTCAGCTGTTGCTCGGCGCCTTCGGTCAGGGCGCGCTCGTCGCAGATTACAATCACCAGACTGCCTGGGCGTAGCACTTCCCGGGCACGGCGCAAGGCCATGCCGAGGGCGTCGGCTTCCGGGCGGCGCTCGGTGTTGAGGCTCTGGTTGACCCGTACCAGACGGTTGAGCAGTTGCAGCAGGCTTTGCTTACTGCGCCGGGGTTTGATTTCGTAGTGCTCGCTGTCACCGAACACCAGCCCGCCGACCCGGTCATTGTGGCCCAGTGCCGCCCAGCCAATCAGGCTCGCCGCCTGGGCCGCCAGCACCGACTTGAACATCTGCCCCGAGCCGAAGAACAAGCGGCAGCTTTGCTCCACCATGATGAAGATCGGCCGTTCGCGTTCTTCATGGAACAGCTTGGTGTGGGGCTCCTGAGTACGTGCGGTGACGCGCCAGTCGATGGTGCGTACGTCGTCGCCGGCCTGGTAGACCCGCACCTGATCGAAGTCGACCCCGCGCCCGCGCAGTTTCGAGTGGTGCAGGCCGATCAGCGGGCTACGCTGGCTCGGCGTGGAAAACAACTGCACTTCTCGGACGCGATGGCGCATCTCGATCAATTCGCTCAAGGTGACACGGGTTCCATCGCCAGCGTTCATGGGCGTCAAGCGACGGCAACGACGTCGAGAATGCGTTGCACCACGCGGTCCTGGTCGATACCGGCCGCTTCAGCTTCGAACGACAGAATGATCCGGTGACGCAGCACGTCGAACAGCACCGCCTGAATGTCTTCCGGGCTGACGAAATCGCGACCGGCCAGCCAGGCGTGGGCCCGGGCGCAGCGGTCCAGGGCAATCGAGCCGCGCGGGCTGGCGCCATAGGCAATCCACTCGGCCATTTCCGGGTCGAACTTGGCCGGGGTACGGGTGGCCATGACCAGTTGCACCAGGTATTCCTCCACCGCGTCGGCCATGTACAGGCCAAGGATTTCCTTGCGCGCGGCGAAAATCGCCTGCTGGCTGACCCGACGCTCGGGCTTGGTCTCGCCGTTTAGCGCTTCGCCACGGGCTTGCTGCAGGATGCGGCGCTCGACAGCGGCGTCCGGGAAGCCGATTTTCACGTGCATCAGGAACCGGTCGAGCTGGGCTTCAGGCAGCGGGTAGGTGCCTTCCTGCTCGATGGGGTTTTGCGTGGCCATCACCAGGAACAACGGCGACAACTCGTAAGTGCTGCGCCCCACGCTGACCTGGCGCTCGGCCATGGCTTCGAGCAATGCCGACTGCACCTTGGCCGGGGCCCGATTGATTTCGTCCGCCAGCACCAGGTTGTGGAAGATCGGGCCTTGCTGGAACACGAAACTGCCGGTTTCCGGGCGATAGATCTCGGTGCCGGTGATGTCGGCGGGCAGCAGGTCGGGTGTGAACTGGATGCGATGGAACTGTGCCTCGATCCCTTCGGCAAGCTCCTTGATAGCCTTGGTCTTGGCCAGGCCGGGAGCGCCTTCAACCAGCATATGGCCATCGGCGAGCAGGGCAATGAGCAAGCGCTCGATGAGTTTTTCCTGGCCGAGAATCTGCGTTGAAAGAAAGGTTCGCAGCGCAAGCAGCGCTTCACGATGTTCCATCGATGACGGTTCCTGGAGGGGTGAGACTGGGCATTGCGAAAAATGCCAGGCCTGGGGGCGTTACTTTAATGCATCGGAGGGGGTGGAGACTAACGGCGCGGGGGGTATTTTTTGGCAAATGTGGGAAATTTCTGAGGTTTTTGCCGACGGGTACCCTCCTTTGTGGCGAGGGAGCTTGCTCCCGCTGGGCTGCGCAGCAGCCCCAATAAGGCTGCCCAGTTTTTCCAGGCAGAACGCAGTTGGCTGGATTGGGGCCGCTTCGCAGCCCAGCGGGAGCAAGCTCCCTCGCCACATTGTGCGGGTTTGGCAGCTAGGCCCGGATATAGGTCCCGGTGCCCTTGAGAATGTTCTGCAGGGTTTCCTCCACTTCGGCCAGGTCCGACTCGGCGGTGCCGTGGCTGATTTCCAGATGATCGCTGCCGCCCAACGCATCTGCATCCGCTGCGCCAATCTCCACCACCAGCGTCGTAGTACTCAGGGTGATCTTCAGCCCGTCCAGGGTCGACGGCTCGTAATCCCAGGTGATCTCCACTTCGTCCTCATCCGGATAACGGGTCACCATGAACATCTCGCCCTTGTCGCCGTGGCAGCAGAGCATGGCCATGTTGTCTTCTTCGTCATCGCACGGGTTGACGATCAGGTGGGCGGTGGTGAGTTGCAATGGCATGGTTAATCCTGTCTGGGGGAGGGCGAAGCAGGGCAATTGTGCCATTGCGGCGAATTTTGTGCTGCATCGTGTGTCAGACCTTGTGGTATGACCTGACGGGCTATATCAGTCATTTCCGGTACTCGGCGCCTCGGGATTTCTCCGAAAACACTCGGTTGCCCAAGTCGCAACCCGTCAGCAGCGTGCCGATGACCGAATATGTCGCAGCGTCGCAAGCAGCCTGCTTCCTACACTCGTTAAGCTGCGCAACGGATGCGGCTCTCGTTCCAAGCCTGCCAGGAGTCTGACCTGCCCGTCGTACCGTCACCTGGCAAGGTACGCATCCTATGGAAGTTGAATGTGACCTCATTGTCTTGTCCAGCTTCACCCACCTGTCACTCTGAATTCGTTACTGTAGACCGCGAACAGAGCTGACGGTCTCCCCGCAAGGGGATAACACGCGACGCTTCCATCAATAACAAGCCCAAGCGGAGTACCACAGATGGCGTTCTTCACCGCAGCCAGCAAAGCCGACTTCCAGCATCAACTGCAAGCGGCACTGGCGCAGCACATCAGTGAACAGGCACTGCCACAAGTGGCGCTGTTCGCTGAACAATTTTTCGGCATTATTTCCCTGGATGAACTGACCCAGCGTCGCTTGTCCGACCTGGCCGGTTGCACCCTGTCTGCCTGGCGCCTGCTTGAGCGCTTTGATCACAACCAACCGCAAGTGCGGGTCTACAACCCCGATTACGAACGTCATGGCTGGCAATCGACCCACACCGCGGTCGAAGTGCTGCACCACGACCTGCCATTCCTGGTGGACTCGGTACGCACCGAGCTGAACCGTCGTGGCTACAGCATCCATACCCTGCAAACCACCGTGCTCAGCGTGCGTCGTGGCAAGAAGGGCGAGTTGCTGGAAATCCTGCCGAAAGGCACCCAGGGCGAAGACGTTCAGCAAGAATCGCTGATGTACTTGGAAATCGACCGTTGCGCCAACGCCGCCGAGCTGAGTGTCCTGAGCAAGGAACTTGAGCAGGTACTGGGCGAAGTGCGCGTTGCAGTCGCCGATTTCGAACCGATGAAAGCCAAGGTCCAGGAGCTGCTGGCCGGTATCGACGCCAGCTCGTACGTGATCGACGGCGAAGAAAAAGCCGAGATCAAGAGCTTCCTGGAATGGCTGGTGGGCAACCACTTCACCTTCCTCGGCTATGAAGAGTTTGTGGTACGTGACGAGGCGGATGGCGGTCATATCGAATATGACACCCACTCGTTCCTCGGTCTGACCAAGCTGCTGCGCCCGGGCCTGACGGCCGATGACCTGCGCATCGAAGACTACGCAGTGAACTACCTGCGCGAGCCGGCTGTGCTGTCGTTCGCCAAGGCTGCTCACCCAAGCCGCGTACACCGCCCGGCCTACCCGGACTACGTGTCGATCCGCCAGATCGATGCCGACGGCAAGGTCGTCAAGGAATGCCGCTTCATGGGCCTCTACACCTCCTCGGTGTACGGCGAAAGCGTGCGAGTGATTCCTTACATCCGTCGCAAGGTTGCGGAAATCGAACGTCGTTCGGGCTTCCAGGCCAAGGCGCACTTGGGCAAGGAACTGGCCCAGGTGGTCGAGGTGCTGCCCCGTGATGATCTGTTCCAGACCCCGGTGGACGAGCTGTTCAGCACCGTGATGTCGATCGTGCAGATCCAGGAACGCAACAAGATCCGCGTGTTCCTGCGCAAAGACCCGTACGGTCGCTTCTGCTACTGCCTGGCCTATGTGCCGCGGGACATCTATTCCACCGAGGTGCGCCAGAAGATCCAGCAAGTCCTGATGGACCGCCTGAAAGCCTCGGACTGCGAGTTCTGGACTTTCTTCTCCGAGTCCGTACTGGCTCGCGTCCAGCTGATCCTGCGGGTAGACCCGAAGAACCGCCTGGACATCGACCCGCTGCAACTGGAAAAAGAAGTGGTGCAGGCCTGCCGCAGCTGGCAGGACGACTACTCCAGCCTGGTGGTGGAAAGCTTCGGCGAAGCCCACGGCACCAACGTGCTGGCGGATTTCCCGAAAGGCTTCCCGGCCGGCTACCGTGAGCGTTTCGCGGCGCATTCGGCCGTGGTCGACATGCAACACTTGCTCAGCCTCACCGAAGCCAACCCGCTGGTGATGAGCTTCTACCAGCCATTGGGCCAGGTTTCCGGTCAGCGCGAGTTGCACTGCAAGCTGTATCACGCCGACACCCCACTGGCACTGTCCGACGTACTGCCGATCCTGGAAAACCTCGGCCTGCGTGTACTGGGTGAATTCCCGTACCGCCTGCGTCATGCCAATGGCCGCGAGTTCTGGATTCACGATTTCGCGTTCACCGCCGCTGAAGGCCTGAACCTCGATATCCAGCAGCTCAACGACACCCTGCAGGACGCGTTCGTGCACATCGTCAATGGCGATGCCGAGAACGATGCGTTCAACCGCCTGGTACTGACCGCCGGCCTGCCATGGCGCGATGTCGCGCTGCTGCGTGCCTACGCCCGTTACCTGAAGCAGATTCGCCTGGGCTTCGACCTGGGATACATCGCCAGCACCCTGAACAACCACACCGACATCGCCCGCGAGTTGACCCGGTTGTTCAAGACTCGCTTCTACCTGGCGCGCAAGCTCACCGCCGAAGACCTGGAAGACAAGCAGCAACGCTTGGAACAAGCGATCCTCACGGCCCTGGACGACGTTCAGGTGCTCAACGAAGACCGTATCCTGCGTCGCTACCTGGACCTGATCAAGGCTACCTTGCGGACCAACTTCTACCAGGCGGATGCCAACGGTCAGAACAAGTCGTACTTCAGCTTCAAGTTCAACCCGCACGCCATTCCAGAATTGCCGAAGCCGGTGCCGAAGTTTGAAATCTTCGTCTACTCGCCACGGGTTGAAGGCGTGCACCTGCGCTTTGGTAACGTCGCTCGCGGCGGCCTGCGTTGGTCTGACCGTGAAGAAGACTTCCGCACTGAAGTATTGGGCCTGGTAAAAGCCCAGCAAGTGAAGAACTCGGTGATCGTGCCGGTGGGCGCCAAGGGCGGTTTCCTGCCGCGTCGTCTGCCATTGGGCGGCAGCCGGGACGAGATCGCGGCCGAGGGCATCGCCTGCTACCGCATCTTCATTTCCGGCCTGTTGGACATTACCGACAACCTGAAAGACGGCGCCCTGGTGCCACCGTTGAACGTGGTACGCCACGACAACGATGACCCGTACCTGGTAGTAGCAGCGGACAAGGGCACTGCGACCTTCTCCGACATCGCCAACGGCATCGCCATCGATTACGGCTTCTGGCTGGGTGACGCGTTCGCTTCCGGCGGTTCTGCCGGTTACGACCACAAGAAAATGGGCATCACCGCCAAGGGTGCCTGGGTGGGTGTGCAGCGTCACTTCCGTGAGCGCGGCATCAACGTCCAGCAAGACAGCATCACTGTGGTGGGCGTGGGCGACATGGCCGGCGACGTGTTCGGCAACGGCCTGTTGATGTCCGACAAGCTGCAACTGGTCGCGGCCTTCAACCACCTGCACATCTTCATCGATCCAAACCCGAACCCGGCCAACAGTTTCGCTGAACGTCAGCGCCTGTTCGACCTGCCGCGCTCGGCCTGGACCGACTACGACACCAGCATCATGTCGGAAGGTGGCGGTATCTTCTCGCGCAGCGCGAAGAGCATTGCCATCTCGCCGCAGATGAAAGAACGCTTCGACATCCAGGCCGACAAGCTGACCCCGACCGAACTGCTGAACGCCTTGCTCAAGGCGCCGGTGGACCTGTTGTGGAATGGCGGTATCGGTACTTACGTCAAGGCCAGCACCGAAAGCCACGCCGATGTGGGCGACAAGGCCAACGACGCCCTGCGCGTCAACGGCAACGAGTTGCGCTGCAAGGTAGTGGGCGAGGGCGGTAACCTCGGCATGACCCAATTGGGTCGTGTGGAATTCGGCCTCAATGGCGGCGGTTCCAACACCGACTTCATCGACAACGCCGGTGGTGTGGATTGCTCCGACCACGAAGTGAACATCAAGATCCTGCTCAACGAAGTGGTGCAGGCCGGCGACATGACCGACAAGCAGCGCAACCAGTTGCTGGCGAGCATGACCGACGAAGTCGGCAGCCTGGTGTTGGGCAACAACTACAAGCAAACCCAGGCCCTGTCCCTGGCTGCCCGCAAAGCCTTCGAGCGAGCGGCCGAGTACAAGCGCCTGATGAGCGACCTGGAAAGCCGTGGCAAGCTGGACCGCGCCATCGAGTACCTGCCTTCGGAAGATCAACTGACCGAGCGTGCCGCCACCGGCAAGGGCCTGACCCGTCCGGAGCTGTCGGTACTGATCTCCTACAGCAAGATCGACCTCAAGGAAGCGTTGCTCAAGTCTCTGGTACCGGATGACGACTACCTGACCCGCGACATGGAGACCGCGTTCCCGCCGAGCCTGGTGGCGAAGTTCTCCGAAGCCATGCGTCGCCATCGTCTGAAGCGCGAGATCGTCAGCACCCAGATCGCCAACGACCTGGTCAACCACATGGGCATCACCTTTGTTCAGCGGTTGAAAGAGTCCACCGGCATGAGCCCGGCGAACGTGGCCGGTGCTTACGTGATCGTGCGTGACATCTTCCACCTCCCGCACTGGTTCCGTCAGATCGAAGCCCTGGACCACCAGGTTTCGGCTGAAGTGCAACTGGCGTTGATGGACGAACTGATGCGCCTGGGCCGCCGTGCTACACGCTGGTTCCTGCGCAGCCGGCGCAACGAGCAGGATGCTGCCCGTGACGTCGCGCACTTCGGTCCGCACCTGGCGGCGTTGGGCCTCAAGCTCGACGAACTGCTGGAAGGTCCGACCCGCGAAGGCTGGCAGAACCGTTACCAAGCCTATGTCGAAGCCGGTGTGCCAGAGTTGTTGGCGCGCATGGTGGCAGGCACTACCCACCTGTACACCTTGCTGCCGATCATCGAAGCCGCTGACGTGACTGGTCAGAGCGCTGCGGACGTGGCCAAGGCGTACTTCGCCGTGGGCAGCGCCCTGGACTTGCCGTGGTACCTGCAGCAGATCAGCGATCTGCCGGTGGGCAACAACTGGCAGGCCCAGGCCCGCGAAGCCTTCCGCGACGACGTGGACTGGCAGCAACGGGCGATCACCATCAAGGTTCTGCAAATGGCCGATGCGCCAGAAGACATGGAAGCCCGCGTGGCGCTATGGCTTGAGCAGAACGCCAGCATGGTGGAGCGCTGGCGCGCGATGATGGTGGAGATTCGTGCTGCGGTCGGTACGGACTACGCCATGTACGCGGTAGCCAACCGTGAGTTACTGGACCTGGCGATGAGCGGCCAGTCGGTGCTGTAACGGGTCTGACTGAGCGTTAAAACAAAAAGCCCGGTATCGAAAGATGCCGGGCTTTTTTGTGTGCGCCATTTACAGGGTTGGCTCTGCGTAGCAGCTGTCGAGCCTTGGCGAGGCTGCGTTTGCGGTGTATCAGACACACCGCCGACGCAGCCTCGCCAAGGCTCGACAGCTGCTACGTGATAAGGAGCTTGGCTTCCAGATGGTCCAGATGTTGAGTCATTAAGGCTACGGCTTTGCCGGCATCGCCTTGCTCCACCGCCTCCACAATCGCCATGTGTTCCTGCCATGCGCAATACGTGCAAGCCTTGGCCTCAAACTGCGCAATCGCCAATGAGGTGAGCGGCACCAGGCTGTTGAGAAATTGTGCCAGCGGCGCGTTGCCCGCAATTGCCGCCAATTGCAGGTGAAATTCTCCGGAAAGGCGAATCGCCGGGCCACGTTCGTCACGCTCGATGCAGTCGCGCTCCCGTGCGATCAACTCCCGCAGTTGGCGGATCTGCGCCGGTTTCGCCTGGGCACACGCCAACTGCACCACGGTGATTTCCGTCAGGCGTCGCGCCTCGAGAATCTGCTGGGTCTGTTGTGCATCCGGTGCCGCCACCTGGGCCCGATGGTTGGGCCGCAGGATGATCACTTGCTGGTGCGACAGCCGCGCCAGCACTCGGCGAATCACGCTGCGGCTGACGCCAAAACTTTGCCCGAGGCTCTCCTCGGTAAAACGGCTGGCGGGGGCGATGCGTTGCTCGAGAATGGCGTCGAACAACGCCGGGTAGATGTCGTCCACCGAGAGTTTCGGCTTGCCTACCAGGCGCAACGGCGTAAAGGGGAAAGGGGTGTGCAGGGCGTGAGCGGTCATGCGCGGTCTCCTGGAAGTCAGCTACCCAGATGGTCATCCGGGATGTTCAAGCGAATGCCCATGCGCAAGCCTTCCTGCAGGATATGCCGGCGCATTTCGGCGCTGGCGAGGGCGCTGTTTTTGTTGCGGATCGCGCGCACCACGGCGTCGTTTTCCTGCAAGCGTTCCGCCAGGTGTTCGGGGGAGTTGCGCAGCACCTGGGCGCTTTGCTTGAGGGCGTTGCTGGTCTGTTGCACCACGTTCTGGAAGATCGGGTTGGAGGTCAGGGCGAACAGTTCTTCGTGGAACGCGATGTAGGCGTTCATCCCGGCTTCGCTGTCGCCGGCGTCGAGGGCTTCGCGCATGTCCATCAGGGTCAGGCGCAGTTGCCCGACTTCCTTGCTGCTGATGGATTGCGCCACTAAACCTACGATAAACGGCTCGAGGGTGTAGCGCAGTTGCAGGATGTCTTCGAGGCTGGCGTCGGCCACGCCGCTGTCCTGGGCCTGGGATTCGCTGAGGGTGGTTTCCAGCACCACCACGCCCTTGCCGGGCATGGAACGTACCAGGCCGAGGGTTTCCAGTACGATCACCGCTTCGCGCAGGCTTGGGCGGCTGATGCCCATTTGCTCGGCCAGTTCACGCTGGCCGGGCAGCATCTCGCCGCGCCGCCACTGACCCCTCGCCAGGGCGGCGCGCAGTTTTTCTACCACTGAATTGACGACGGTTGACGAGGTGATCACGTGTGGCTCCCTTTAAATTGGACTGTCTGCTTTGTGTGGCGAGGGAGCTTGCTCCCGCTGGGGCGCGAAGCGGCCCCAAAAAATGGGCCTGCTGCGCAGTCCAGCGGGAGCAAGCTCCCTCGCCACAGGGGATGAGTCAGTCTCATCAGAACTCTTGGTGGGCGGGCACTACCGGCTTCTTGGCCTGGAAGGCATACCCTTGTTGCCCGTCCAGCACCTTGTTGGCGCGCTGGATATCGATGTCTTTTTCCCAGCGGGCGATGGCCACGGTGGCGACGCAGTTGCCGATCAGGTTGGTCAGCGCCCGGCCAATGCCCATGAACCAGTCCACCGCCAACACCAGCACCAGGCCCACCACGGGAATGGCCGGGATTGCGGTCAGTGTCGCCGCCAGAATCACCAGTGCCGAGCCCGGAATCCCGTGGGCGCCCTTGGAGGTGATCAGCGACACCAGCAGGATGGTCAGCAGGTCGGTCATCGACAGCGGCGTGCCGGTGGCGTTGGCGATAAACACGATGGCCAGGGTCAGGTAGATCGAGAAACCGTCGAGGTTGAACGAGTACCCCGTCGGAATCACCAGGCCCACGGTGGAGCTGCCAATCCCGAGGTGCTCCAGTTTACGCATGATCTGGGGCAACACTGCATCGGAGGAGGCGGTGCCCATCACGATCAACAGTTCTTCCCGCAGGTACTTGAGCAGCGGCATCATCCGCAGGCCCGACAGGCGCATCACCAGGCCGAGAATCACCGCGACGAACAGGAAGCAGGTGAGGTAGAACAGGCCCACCAGGCTGCCCAGGTGTTGCAGGGAGTCCAGGCCATAAGTACTGGTGGTGAAGGCGATGGCGCCGAACACGCCGATGGGGGCGAGGCGCACGATCATGCCCATGATGCGGAAGATCACGTGGCTCAGCTCGTTGATCAATCGCGAGATACCGGAGGCGGCTTCGCCCACCAGGTTCAGCGCGCTGCCAAATAACACCGAGAACAACAGCACTTGCAGCACGTTGTTGTCCGCGAAGGCGCCGATCACCGAGTTGGGGATCAGGTCCATCAGGAACTGGCTGGTGCCCTTGATGTGCTGGCCTTTGTCGGCCAGCTCATTCAAGCCGGCAGACGACAGTTGTTCCAGGTGAATATTGGCGCCGGTGCCGATCCCGGTGCTGAAGGCCATGATCAGGCCGATCACCAGGGCCACGGTGGTCAGTGCTTCGAAGTAGATCACCGACTTGAGGCCGATGCGTCCGACTTTCTTCAAGTCGCCGGCGCCGGAAATACCGCTGACCACCACGCAGAATACGATCAGGCCAATCAGCATTTTGATCAGCTTGATAAAGCCGTCACCCAGAGGTTTGAGTTGCGAGGAGAATTCGGGGAGGGCGAGGCCGCAGATTATGCCGATCACCAGGCCAATCACGACTTGCAGGAAAATCGAACGCGAGCACCATCTGAGCATGGGGAGGATCTCTATTCGGTGCCCTGGTGGGTCCAGGGCTTAATTGTTGTGGTCTGACCGGTATGTCCAGTGCGGGGCCAGTCTACGCTCGGATTTTTTCAAGTCGCAAGTAAATATTACGTGGTTGGCCGGTCCCGGTCTGACCAGTGGGTATGTAAGGTCTGTGCTTGAGCGGTTGGCGGCGGGAATTTTTTTTCGCTTATCATCCTCAGCTTGGCCAAACAGGTGAGCTATGGATATTCCGGGACTGACGACGGATGAGAATGGCCTGACGCGCTGTACATGGCGCACGGCAGCAGCGGAATACCCCGATTACCACGACCATGAATGGGGCGTGCCGGTGGCCGATGACATTGCGCTGTACGAGAAGATTTGCCTGGAGGGATTTCAGGCGGGCATGGCGTGGATCACCATCCTGCGTAAGCGCGAGGCGTTTCGGCGGGCGTTCGAGGGCTTTGATTTTCGCCGGGTGGCGCAGTACACCGAGCAGGATATCGAGCGGCTGATGGCCGACCCGGGCATCGTGCGCAATCGCGCCAAGATCGTGTCCACCATCAATAACGCCCGGCGCGCGTGTGAGCTGGTGGATGAAACCGGTTCGCTGGCGGCGTGGCTGTGGTCGTTTGAACCGTCCGCCGATGAGCGCCCGGCGCAGGTCGACCTGGCGTACTGGACGGCCAACCCGACTTCAGCCGCTTCAACACGCTTGTCGAAGGCCCTGAAAAAACGCGGCTGGAGCTACGTGGGGCCGACCACCATGTATGCGTTCATGCAGGCGATGGGCATGGTCAACGACCACCTTGAAGGCTGTGCCTGCCGACCTCGAATCGAACAGCTGCGCCACCATTTCAAACGCCCCTGAGCCACTGACTGTGCGCGGTTAAAACGGTGGGATCAGGCAAGCCAGCTCCCACAGGAGGGTGCGGTGGCGCGGGTTAGTGTGGCAGCGGCGTGAGTACGTCGGCCTTGTCATCCATCACCATCACCACCAGCAGTTTCGCCGGTTGGGTCTGGCTGGCATTGCTCGATTCAAAGTGCCGCGAGCCGGCGGGCTCGTAGAACGATTGGCCGACCTTGTAGGTGATCGCCTTCTCATCGTTGACCCGCGAGGTGATTGCACCTTCCAGCACGTAGGCCACGGCAGTGCCGGTGTGGCGGTGGGGAACGGTGGCCTGGCCCGGCGCATAGTCTACGGTGAGCATCACGGTTTTCTTGCCGGGGACGTTGGTCAGGGCGTGTTCCTGCAACACGTTGATCTTTTCCTGGTTGTACACCGGGTCGTGGGCAAAGGCGCTTAACGAGGCCAGCAGCAGGGTGGTGCCGAGCAGTACTTTCATGGTGAGGCTCCGAGTGAGTCGAGACCTGTTCACCCTAGGCCCCGATCCGGATTTGACCAATAGCCAATCCGGCGGAAATTCCCTCAGCCAATCTGTCGCAGGATATCCCGTACCACGTCCAGCGCCGGGTCAATGTCCAGGGTTTCGATCGCGCCAAACCCGATCTTCAGCCCCTCGCGTACCGGTGTGTCGTGGAAAAACACGCTCAGCGGATAGAGCCCCACGTCAGCCTCCCGTGCCAATTGGGTGAGCTGCGGGATATTCACCGGCACCTTGCACAGTGCGGCCAGATGGAACCCGGCCACGGTGGGCACCACGTCGAACCACGGCGAGAGGTCCCCCGCCAGGCGCTGCAGAATCCGTTCCCGGCGCCCGGCATATACCCCATGGCAGCGCCGAATGTGCTTGAGCAGGTAGCCTTCGCTGATGAACTTGGCCAGGGCCCATTGCGGCAGGGTGGAGCTGTGCTGGTCGGTGAGTTGCTTGGCCTTGAGCACCGCGCCGAAAATCGCCGGCGGCAACACCGTGTAGCCCAGGCGCAGCTCCGGCAGCAGGGTTTTCGAGAAGGTCCCGACGTAGGCGACCACGCCGCGGGTGTCCATGCTTTGCAGGGAGTCGGTGGGGCGGCCCTCGTAGCGGAATTCGCTGTCGTAGTCATCCTCGATCACGATGGCGCCCAGCGCCAGCGCACGTGCCAGCAATGCCTCACGGCGTGGCACGCTCATGGGCATGCCGAGGGGGAACTGATGGGACGGTGTCACGTAGATCAGCCGCGTGCCATCGGGAATCAAGTCGACCCGCAGGCCGTGCTCGTCCACCGGCACGCCCACCACGGTCGCCCCCATGGCGTCGAACATCAGTCGCACCGGGGTGTAGCCGGGGTCTTCCATGGCGACGACGGTGCCCGGTTCCAGCACCACGCGGGCGATCAGGTCGAGCGCCTGCTGGGCGCCGTTGGTGACTACGATGTCGTCTTCACTGCACCTGACTCCACGGGAAAATGCGATATGCCCGGCGATTGCACTGCGCAGGGCCGGCAAGCCTTCCGGCCGGCTGTAGAAGCCGCTGTCCTGTGAGATACGGCGCAAGGCATCGAGGGTGCAGCGCCGCCATTCATCCTGGGGGAACTGGCTGCGGGCGGTGGCACCGCCGATAAAGTCCCGGCTCGGGCGGGTTTCACGGTTGGGGTGACCCATGGGCGCGGGAAGGGCCTGCCACTTGGCCAGGTTGGCGGCGCAGGCAAGGTCGGCGGCACTTTGCAGGTGTTCGCGGCGCGTGGCCCAGGCGTTGACGAACGTGCCACGGCCGATCCTGCCGACCAACAACCCTTCGTAGGTCAGCGCCGCGTAGGTGTCTGAGACTGTCTTGCGCGACACGCCCAGTTGCAGGGCCAGCAAGCGGCTGGGAGGCAATTGCGACCCGGCCACCAGTTGTCCCGACTCAATGGCCGTGCGCAGTTGCTGGTAAAGCTGTTCGGCCAGGTCCTTGCGGCCCTTGATAACGACGTGCAGTTCCATGTTTCATCCAGAGGCAAGCAATCACCCGCAAGATTACCGCAAGTCACCCGCCAGCCGAATCAGGACAGGAAACCGCCGTCTACATTCAGCGACACGCCGGTGGTGTAGCTCGACGCATCGCTGGCCAGGTACAGCACCGCGCCGGCCATCTCGCTCGGGTCGGCCACGCGCTTGAGGGGAATCTGCGCCAGGGCCATTTTCAGGATCGAGTCGTTCTTCACCAGGGCCGAGGCGAACTTGGTGTCGGTCAGGCCCGGCAGCAGCGCGTTGCAACGAATGCCGAACGGCGCGCATTCCTTGGCGAAGACTTTGGTCATGTTGATCACGGCGGCCTTGGTCACCGAGTAGATGCCCTGGAACACACCCGGGGAAATCCCGTTGATCGAGGCCACGTTGATGATGCTGCCACCGCCGTTCTCGCGCATCAGCTTGCCGGCTTCCACGGACATGAAGAAGTAGCCGCGAATGTTCACGTCGACGGTTTTCTGGAACGCGCCCAGGTCGGTGTCCAGCACGTTGCAGAACTGCGGGTTGGTGGCGGCGTTGTTGACCAGGATATCCAGGCGGCCGAACTGTTCGCGGATCGCGGCAAACACATTCGTGATCTGTTCCATTTCGCCGATATGGCAAGCAATGGCGGTGGCCTTGCCGCCGTCGGCGATGATCGCGTCGGCCACGTGCTGGCAGCCGTCGAGCTTGCGGCTCGACACGATCACGTGGGCGCCTTGCTGGGCCAGCAACTTGGCGATGGCTTCACCGATACCGCGGCTGGCGCCGGAAACGAAAGCGATCTTGCCGTCGAGGTCGAACAGTTGAGTCTTGGACATGGTTTTTCCTTGAAGAGGGTCAGAGGGAAGACTGTTTGATGACGTTCAGGCTCATCTGCTCCAGCAGCTTGTTCATGTGAATGAACTGCGCAAAGCGTTTGTCCTGGGTCTGGCCATGGAAGAAGCGGTAGTAGATCTGCTGCACGATGCCGGCCAGTCGGAACAGGCCGTAGGTGTAGTAGAAGTCGAAATTGTCGATCTGGATTCCGGAGCGTTCGGCGTAGTAGTCGACAAACTGACGCCGGGTGAGCATGCCGGGGGCGTTGCTTGGCTGGCGGCGCATCAGTTGCACCGGCGCCGGGTCGGCCGCTTCGATCCAGTAGGCGAGGGTGTTGCCCAGGTCCATCAGCGGGTCGCCGAGGGTGGTCAGCTCCCAGTCCAGCACGCCGATGATCTGCATCGGGTTATGCGGGTCGAGGATCACGTTGTCGAAGCGGTAGTCGTTGTGGACGATGCTCGAGGTGGGGTGGTCGGCGGGCATCTTGTCGTTGAGCCAGGCGCGCACGGCTTCCCAGCTTGGGGCGTCGGGGGTCAGGGCCTTTTCGTAGCGGTCGCTCCAGCCGCGAATCTGCCGCGCCACATAACCTTCAGGCTTGCCCAGGTCGGCCAGGCCGCAGGCGCTGTAGTCGACCTGGTGCAGCTCGACGAACTTGTCGATAAAGCTTTTGCACAAGGCTTCGGTTTTCGCCGCGTCCAGGCCCAGTTCCGGCGGCAGGTCCGAGCGCAGGATGATCCCCTTGACCCGCTCCATCACGTAGAACTCGGCGCCGATCACCGACTCGTCGGTGCAGTGCACGTAGGCCTTGGGGCAATACGGGAAACCGTCCTTGAGCTGGTTGAGAATCCGGTATTCGCGGCCCATGTCGTGGGCGGACTTGGCCTTGTGGCCAAAGGGCGGGCGGCGCAGCACGAATTCCTGGCCGGGGTATTCCAGCAGGTACGTCAGGTTCGAGGCACCACCCGGGAACTGGCTGATTTTGACGCTGCCGCTCAAGCCCGGGATATGGGCCTTGAGGTAGGGATCGATGAGGCTGGCATCAAGTTCTTCGCCGGGGCGAATCTGGGTCGATTGGTCGTTAAGCGCCATGCTTATCCCTTCTGCTTATTCTTAAGGCCTTGGACTATTGGCTAATCTAATGCGCGCGGCCGCCCAGCCACAAGGTTGGGGCGGCTTAATAGGTTAGCGTGTTGGCCGATGATCAGCGGGCTTGATGTGTTCAGATCACCAGAATTGCGCGCCCGCCGGGGCTGCAGGACAGGTTGGCACCGATTTCGACTTTTGCCAGGTCTACGCCCAAACCGGCGAGAAGGTTATTGACCAATGGGTCGAGGAGCGGGCTGAGCACGCCGGAGATGATGCTGGTGAGGAGATTGAGCACGCCCGTCACCAGGCCGACCACCACATTCAGCACCAACCCCAAAAGCCCGCCTTGTGTGGGTGGATGGTTGATCAACTGGATGCCACTGAGGGTGTTGCTCAAGCTGCCTACCACGTTACTTGAACTGAAACTGAAGTAGGCGGGGGGCTGATTCACCTCCGGCGGCGACCCATAGGTGTGATTGCGGGTGGTCTTGGCCACGCTGCTGTCGACTCGCAGGCTGATGCCGCCCACGGCATAGGGTTGCCGAGGGTCGCAGGCGCCCTTGCTGCAGGTTTGTATGCCCAGGTCGAGCAAAGGAAACTCGTCGACGCTCAGCGGGGCGGTGGAAGAAAACAGGTTTTTCGGATCGATCTGGCCGACCATCAACCGCACGGCCGAAGTGGTGCCCACCACCGACAACGATTTGTCCGCCGGCCCATTGCAGCGAAAGCCGGTCACCTCGCTACTGCCACTGGCGGCTTCCAGGGCCACGTCGAGTTGGGTGCCGATTTTCGCGTCCAGGGAGCTGCCGAGCAACAACCCCAGCAGGCCTGTCACCCCGCCCACCACATCGTTCAGCACACCGACCACGGGCAAGTTCACGGAGATCAGGGTCCTGACTTGCGCGGTCCTGACGTAGATCGGCTGGGTGGCGATCAGCTTCGGGTTGCCGATGGCGGATATCTGCGCCGGTTCAATCACCTTGGTCTTGACCGTGATGTTCAGCAATCCCAGCACATCCACCGGCAGCTCCACCGCCACGGCGTTGTACTTGTTCGACAGTTGCACAAACCCCTGGATCAGGTTGAACAGTTGCAGCTTGACGTCCAGAGCGCTCTTGTCGGTGCCGTTCTGGATGGTCAGCAGGTCGCCCAGGTGCAGGATCTTCGTGCCGGGAGCAATCAGCTTGATCGCTTCCAGGTTATTGATCACCACCTTGACCGCATCGCCCCCTATCTTGATGACATCAATTGCGGCCTGGATCAAGTCGCCAACACTGGCGTCGGTCTTGAGCAGTTCGTCGTAGTTGCCGGCGCTGACATTCAGCCGGATGGCCAGGGCGTCCAGATAACTGAGCAGGCTGATGTTGGTGTTGATCAAGCCCTCCCAGCCCACCGCGTTGAGTTGCAACTTGCCCCCCAGCAGGCCGCCGATGAGCGCGTTCAGCGCTGCGGACTTGGTGCTGTCCACGGTCAACAGCGTGCTGCGGATGGTCAGCGTCGCCACCGGTGGTGCGGGGACGGCGGCCACGGCCACAGCCTGCAACCGGATGCTCGGCTCGAAAGGGCCAGGGGAGAACAGCATGAGCAGGCCATTGGCGATACTGGTGACAACACGATGGGTGGCGATGACCTGGATCGCATCGGCCTTGGAGGGATTGGGGCTGAAGGTGCGTATGAAGTCAGCCCCGGAGACCAGGGTGCCGCAGGCGGTGGCCAGGGTGCGGTTGTCGTCGATCGGGAAGTCATTGCGGGTCGCGCTTTGAATCGCGAATTGCGCGGCGTTGGTGTTCGGCGAGACGCAGGCGCCGCCGCGGGTCACCACTTCCAGTGCCGCAGTGTCGGCAACCCGTTGCAGCTTGCGCTTCTCCAGGTACAGCCGGCCGCTATCGACTACCAACAACATAAACAGCAGGGCGATGCCGAGGGTCATCGCGCCCATCAGTCCTATTGCGCCGCGTTGCCGGGCCGGGCCGAGTCCGTGGCAAACCATCCTGCGTTCCTTTGCCGGTCCAGTGCCGACGTCCTGAGCATCCCCGCAAGAGTGTAGTCAGGATTTGGATGGTTGCTGGCTATTGGCTACTATTTTTTAGGTGGCAATGTCACGGGTGTCAGTACAGGGCGGCCGGCGAAGTACTCCTGCAGGTTGTCTGCTACGCGCTGTACGGTGTCATGGGCGGCCTCCGGCGACAGGCCGGCGACGTGGGACGTGAGTACGGTGTTGCTGAGGCGCTTGAGCGCATCGGGCACGTTGGGTTCATCGTCGAACACATCCAGTGCCGCGCCGCCGATGCGCCGTTGTTCCAGGGCGGCAATCAGGTCGGCGGTGACCACCACGCTGCCACGGCCGATGTTCACCAGGAAACCGTTGGGCCCCAGCGCGTCGAGGGCCTGGCGGTCGATCAAATGCCGCGTGCTGGCGCCGCCGGGTGTGGCCAGGATCAGGAAGTCCGAGGCGCGCGCCAGTTCCACGGCGGTGGCGCAATAGGTGTAGTCCACGTCTTCGCGGGGCTGGCGGTTGTGATAACTCACCTCCATGCCGAAACCCAGGGCTGCGCGCTTGGCGATCTCCAGGCCTACGGCGCCCAAGCCAAGAATGCCCAGCTGTTTGCCGGCCAGGGAAGGGCGCATCACCTTGGGCCATTCGCTGCGCCGTACTGCCGCGTCCGCCCGGGGAATGTCCCGCACCAGCGACAGCAACAAGGCCATGGCATGGTCGGCAACCGACGGTGCATTCACCCCGGCGCCATTGGTGACCACGATTCCACGGTTGCTGGCGGCTTGCAGGTCCACGTGTTCATAGCCGGCGCCGACCACGCAGATGATCTCCAGCAGCGGCAGCGCGGCGATTTCCTCGGCGTACAGGCCCAGCGGGCCACGGGTCAGCACCGCCTGGATCTGCCCGCCATGGGTCTTGATGGCCTTGGCGCGTTCGGCCGGGGTCGGCGCGAGAATCACGTGAAAGCCATTGCCTTCGATGATCGGCAGGTAGTCGTTGATGGTTTCAACCAGGACCAGAACGGTGACGGGCATGCGAGGGCTCTTCCTGAAGGGTTTGATGGCTTCAGTATGCGACATTTTTTCCGAATGAATCCCGCGTTACGCGAAGAAAAATCCGACGCCCGCCGGGTATTGGTACTCCGGCGGGCGTTTTAAAGGGGAGGCTAAAAGCCGATATCTTCCGCCTTCACGCGCCGCACAAATGCCCCGGCCAAGGTCCCGTTGTGATGCTCGATAATTGCCTCGGCCGATAGCGCCGGAGTGTCCATACAAGTATGGGCATCCTCCGGCAGCAGCACCGAGAACCCCAGCTCCACGGCCACTCGGCACGTCGTGTCGATGCAGTACTGGGTTTTCATCCCGACGATCACCAGTTCATTCACCTGTGCCGCCGCCAGTTGCTGCGCCAGCTCGGTGCCGAGAAAACAGCTGGGCCGGGTTTTATTGAAAACCGTGTCGCGAGCTTCATCAACCTCCAGTGCTGGCCATAGCTGCCAAAACGGGCTGCCCACCTCGATGGGCGAACCCGCAGGGCCGGTGTGACGTGCAGCGAAAACCGGCACGCCAGTGTGTCGGGCGCGCTGAATCAGCTGGTTAATGTTGTCGAGTACGCGCTGGCGTTCGTAGGGTTTTTCCGGACCATCGTACAGACCGGTCTGCATGTCGATGATCAGCAGGGCGGGGCGCTTGTTATCAGGCATGGTACTGCTCCTTGTGTTTGCCAGATGGCGGAGCAATAAAAAGGCCCCGTCCATTGCTGGCGGGGCCTTGGGTAAATCCGGGTGGCTTAGTTTGCGCGCCACTCACCGCTACCACACGACCCGCCGGAAGCGGTCGTGGTGGTGGTGCGGGTGAGGGCCAGCTGAATAAGGTTCATGGGCCGATCATGCTGGCGCTGGCGTTTGGCTGTCAACGCATCAACCGAGGTTTTTTTTCGGGATCAGCAAATTCCTGGCGGCAGCGAGGAATTCATCAGACAGGCCGTTGCCTTTGGTCGCACGGGCCAGGGTGAGGGCGCCGACCATGATCGCGTACTGGGCAATGGCGGCCTGCCGATCACCTTCGGGTGTTCCGGTGGTCTGGGTAGCGGCCAGGATCCCCATGGACGCTTCAAAGCCCTGGATGAAGCTGCGTTGCAACGCGCTGTCGGCGGCTTCATGGCACATGTCCCCGGCAAACGCCGCAACCGGGCAACTGTCCCCGGGGTTGTCACGATTGGCCGCCGACAGATACGGATCAATCAACGCCAGGCGCGCAGCCTCGGGATCAGGGCTTTGCTCGACCCTGGCCTGCCAGCGCTCGCTCGACTGTTCGAACGCCCGGTTGCAGGCTTCGGTGGCCAGTGCCTCGCGGGACTCGAAGTGCCCGTAGAAACCGCCATGGGTCAGCCCGGCAGCCGCCATCACGTCCGACACGCTGATGCCATGGATGCCCCGCTCACGAAACAGCCGCGTGGCAGCCTCCACGATGATTTCGCGATTGAGTTCGGCTTGTTTGCGGGACACGCGTGGCATCGGGGGCTCTCTGGATCAGGTTGTGGCAGGAATAGGCGGCATCATAAAACGTTTAGCTGGCGTACTGCGCAATCCCGTTGCCGAACGACCAGTTTTCCTTCTTGACCTCCACCAGGCTGATAAACACGTCTTCCAGGCGCACCGCCAGTTCACGGTTCAGACTCTCGGCGATGGTCTTGTACAACAGCTTTTTCTGCTCGGTGCTGCGGCCTTCGTTCAGGGTGATCTGGATGATCACCAGGTTGTCGCTGCGCTGGATACCCAGGTACTCGGGGTCATAGATGAAGTGGTGTTCATCGTGCTCGGTGAGGATCTGGAAATTGTCGTGCTCAGGCACGCCGATGGCCGTGTGCATGGCGTTGTAGATCAGCACGCCGACGCGTTTGGCGTAGGTGACGTCGGGGTTTTTCCGAAGGTCGATGCGCACGATAGGCATGGCGGGCAGTCCAGTGAGGGGCGTGCTCTAAAAATACATGACGTGATGAATTTATAAAATAGATTTCTTATGAAATGTAAAATTGACCCTGCCAGAAACCCTTTCAATCCTCTGCACTGCACAACCATTCCTCAGCTAAGTCTTTGCTTCTTCAAGCGAATCCCGGACAATCGCGCCCCTGTTTCGGTCGTGGCGCTGCCTGTCAGGTTTTTCTGACTCGTCTCGACTGAGTGAATGCGGAGATCCGAACGGATGAATGATCAGGCCAATAGCGTCGACGAACGCTACGCAACGACACCTGCAACCCTCACAAGCTGGAGCCGCCAGGACACCACCTGGATGCTCGGGCTGTTCGGTACGGCCATCGGCGCCGGCACCTTGTTCCTGCCGATCAACGCGGGCCTTGGCGGCTTCTGGCCGTTGGTGATCCTCGCGCTGCTGGCATTCCCGATGACGTTTTTCGCTCACCGTGGCCTGACCCGCTTTGTGCTCTCGGGCCGTGAAGGCTCGGACATCACCGACGTGGTCGAAGAACACTTCGGCCTCAAGGCCGGTGCCGCGATCACCTTGCTGTACTTCTTCGCGATCTTCCCGATCCTGCTGATCTACAGCGTGGCGCTGACCAACACCGTCGGCAGTTTCATGGAACATCAACTGCACATCGCGCCGCCACCGCGGGCGATCCTGTCGCTGGTGCTGATCCTCGGCCTGCTGGCCGTGGTGCGTTGCGGCGAGCAGGTGATCGTCAAGGCCATGAGCCTGATGGTGTATCCGTTTATCGTTGCCTTGCTGTTCCTGGCGGTGTACCTGGTGCCACACTGGAACGGTGGCATCCTCAGCACCGCGACTACCGTGCCGGCCCCGTCGGCGCTGCTGCACACCCTGTGGCTGGCAATTCCGGTGATGGTGTTCTCGTTCAACCACTCGCCGATCATCTCGGCCTTTGCGGTGGACCAGAAGCGCCAGTACGGCGAGCACGCGGAAGAACGCAGCTCGCAGATCCTGTCCCGGGCGCACATCCTGATGGTGGTGATGGTGCTGTTCTTCGTGTTCAGCTGCGTCCTGACCCTGTCGCCGGCCCAACTGGCCGAAGCCAAGGCGCAGAACCTGTCGATCCTGTCGTACCTGGCCAACCACTTCAGCAACCCGACCATCGAATTCGCCGCGCCGCTGATTGCGTTTGTGGCGATTGCCAAGTCGTTCCTGGGCCACTACATCGGCGCCAGTGAAGGCCTCAAGGGCCTGGTGCTCAAAAGCGGCCGCCGCCCGGCTGCCAAGACCCTGGACCGCATGACAGCCGCGTTCATGCTGGTGGTGTGCTGGATCGTCGCCACCCTCAACCCGAGCATCCTCGGCATGATCGAGACCCTGGGCGGGCCGATCATTGCGTCGATCCTGTTCCTGATGCCGATGTACGCGATCCGCAAGGTGCCGGCGATGGCCAAGTACCGTGGCCAGGCGTCCAACGTGTTTGTGACGGCGGTGGGCCTGGTGGCGATTACCGCGCTGATTTATTCGCTGGTGTCCTGACAGCACCGGGTTTCAGTGCAATGATCACGGCCAATTCGCAAACAGCGGATTGGCCGTTTTTTTTGCCAGGGAATTAGGGATTGAACACCAAGCCTGAGAGCGACACCACGCCGAACCGTGCACAAGACTTGCTGGCCGGCCTGTCCATCGCCGGCCTGTTGCTGCCCGAGGCCGTGGCCTATTCCAGTATCGCCGCGTTGCCGCCCCAGGCGGGGGTGATCGCCTTGTTCGCCGGGTTGTTGTGCTACGGCCTGTTCGGCACCAGCCGCTTTGCGATTGTCTCTGCCACGTCGTCCTCGGCGGCGGTGCTGGCGGCAGCTACCGCGACGCTGGCGGGGGGCGACCCGACACTCAGGTTGAGCCTGGCCATGGGCCTGGTCATGGTGACCGGAGCGTTTTTCCTGTTGGCCGGGTTGCTCAAGCTGGGTGGGCTGACCTCGTTTATCGCCAAGCCGGTGTTGCGTGGCTTTGCCTTTGGCCTGGCGCTGACGATCATCCTCAAGCAGTTGGCCAGCGTGGTGGGCGTGCACCTGACTGATAACAACCTGATTCGCTTCCTGCCCCAACTCCTGGAGCAACTGCCGCGCTGGAACTGGGCCGCCGCTGCCGTAGCGGGTGTCGCGTTGCTGCTGCTCTGGCTATGCGCGCGAGTCCGGCGCCTGCCGGGCGGGTTGCTGGTGGTGATCCTCGGGATTGCCGCCGGCCAGTGGCTGGACTTGCAGGCCCATGGCGTGGCATTGATCGGCGTGATCGACCTGCGCCTGGAACTGGCGCACCTGCCCGTGTTGCCGTTTGCCGACTGGTTGCGCCTGGGAGAGCTGGCGTTTGCCATGGTGATGATTCTTTACGCCGAGTCCTACGGCTCCATCAGCTCATTCGCGCTTAAACATGGCGATCGCGTGTCATCCAACCGCGATTTGCTGGCGCTGGGTGCGGCCAACCTGTTGTCCGGGTTGTTTCAGGGGATGCCCACTGGCGCAGGCTATTCCGCGACCTCGGCCAATGAGGCGGCGGGCGCCAACTCTCGACTGGCGGGAGTCGTGGCGGCGCTGGTGGTGTTGCTGATCGTCTTGACTGTGCTGCCGTGGGTAGCGCTGACGCCGGAGCCGGTGCTGGCGGCCATCGTCATTTATGCCTTGGGTCGTGGCTTGAGCCTGCAGCCCTTGGGCCGCTATTTCTCCTGGCGGCGCGACCGGTTGCTGGTGATTTGCGCGGTGGCGGCGGTGTTGGTGCTCGGCGTGCTGGACGGCCTGCTGGTGGCGGTCGGCATCAGCGTGGTGTTGATGCTGCGGCAGATGTCGTCGGCAGACGTAAAGGAGTTGGGGCGCATTGACGGCGGGCATGATTTTGTCGACTTGCTGCGTCACCCGAGCGCCGAACGGATCCCCGGTGTGCTGATCGTGCGGCCCAGTGAAGCGCTGTTCTTCGCGAATGCCGAGCGAGTGTTGGGGGCGGTGTTGAGCCTGATGCGGCACGCTACGTTACCGGTGCACACGGTAGTGCTCAGCCTGGAAGAATCCCCCGACCTGGACGGCACCAGCATCGAGGCATTGCAGGCGTTTTTCGTACAAGTGCAAGGGGAGGGCAACTGCCTGGTGTTGGCTCGGGTGCGGCATGAGGCACAGGAGGTGTTGCAGACGTTGCCTGAGGCGTGTGCGCCGCAGGTGCTGATCAATGGGTTGAGTGTCGATGGCGCGGTGCAACTCGCGTTGCAACCCACCGCCTGAATGCAAAAAGCCCCGACGGGTCGGGGCTTTTTATTGAAGCAAGGCTTAACGGCGGCGGAACAACGGCAACGGTTCGTCCGTCGCGGCCTGGTACGTCACCGAGAAATCCTTGAGGCTTTCCAGCGCTTCGTACGGGTCTTTGTCTGCGCGCAAGGCGAAGGCATCGAACCCGCAGCGGCGCAGGTAGAACAGCTGGTCGCGCAGCACATCGCCAATCGCCCGCAGCTCGCCTTTGTAGCCGTAACGGTCACGCAGCAAACGTGCGTTGGAGTAGTTGCGACCGTCGGTGAAGGCCGGGAAGTTCAGGGCGATGACCTGGAAGTGCTCCACGTCATCACCGATCTCTTCGGCTTCTTCATCGGCGTCCAGCCACACACCCAGGCCGCCGTCGCGGGCCTTGAGGGCGTGAGCGTGTTCGCGCCACAGGGCCAGCGGCACGATCAGGTCGTCGCAGTTGGAGATGCCATCGAAGCTCGCGTCCTTGGGCAGCAGGTGCCAGGTTTCGTCGACGACTTCGTTGTTCTTAATGATTCGCTGCATAGACGCGCTCCTTGAACAGGTCAATGCCGATGCGCTGGTAGGTGTCGATGAAACGCTCATCTTCGGTGCGCTGTTCAACGTACACGTCGATCAGCTTACCGATCACGTCAGGCATGGCTTCCTGGGCGAAGGACGGGCCGAGGATCTTGCCCAGGCTCGCATCGCGGCTGGCGCTGCCACCCAGGGACACTTGGTAGAATTCTTCGCCTTTCTTGTCCACGCCCAGAATGCCGATGTGGCCGACGTGGTGGTGACCACAGGCGTTCATGCAACCCGAGATGTTCAAGTCCAGCTCACCGATGTCGAACAGGTAGTCCAGGTCGTCGAAACGGCGCTGGATCGATTCGGCAATCGGGATCGACTTGGCGTTGGCCAGGGAGCAGAAGTCGCCGCCCGGGCAGCAGATGATGTCGGTCAACAGGCCGATGTTCGGCGTGGCAAAACCCTGCTCGCGCAACTCGCCCCACAGGGTGAACAGTTGGGACTGCTCGACGTCGGCGAGGATGATGTTCTGCTCGTGGGAGGTGCGCAGTTGGCCGAAGCTATAGCGCTCGGCGAGGTCGGCGACGCCGTCCAGTTGCTTGTCGGTGATATCACCCGGTGCAACACCGGTAGGTTTCAGCGACAGGGTCACGGCCACATAGCCCGGCTTTTTGTGGGCCAGGGTGTTGCGGGTGCGCCAGCGGGCGAAACCCGGGTGCTGCTGGTCAAGCTCGGCCAACTCGGCGTCCTGATTGCTCAGGACCTTGTAGTCCGGGTCGACGAAGTGTTTGGCGACGCGGTGCACTTCGGCTTCGGTCAGGGTGGTCTGGCCGCCGCGCAGGTGTTCCATCTCGGCGTCGACCTTCTGGGCAAACACCTCGGGGGTCAGCGCTTTTACCAGGATCTTGATCCGGGCCTTGTACTTGTTGTCACGACGGCCGTAGCGGTTGTAGACCCGCAGGATCGCGTCGAGGTAGCTCAACAGGTCCTGCCACGGCAGGAATTCGTTGATGAACGCACCCACCACCGGCGTACGGCCAAGGCCCCCGCCGACGAGAACACGGAAGCCCAACTCGCCAGCGGCGTTATGCACCGGCTCCAGGCCGATATCGTGCACTTCGATGGCGGCGCGGTCCGAGGTCGAGCCATTGATGGCGATCTTGAACTTGCGCGGCAGGTAGGCGAATTCCGGGTGGAAGGTGGTCCATTGACGGACGATCTCACACCATGGGCGCGGGTCGATCAACTCGTCAGCGGCAACGCCGGCGAACTGGTCGGTGGTGACGTTGCGCAGGCAGTTACCGCTGGTCTGAATGGCGTGCATCTGCACGGTGGCCAATTCAGCGAGGATGTCCGGCACGTCTTCCAGGGCCGGCCAGTTGAACTGAACGTTCTGGCGAGTACTGATGTGGGCGTAGCCCTTGTCGAAGTCGCGGGCAATCTTGGCCATCATGCGCGTCTGACGGGAAGTCAGTTGGCCATAAGGCACGGCAACCCGCAGCATCGGCGCAAAGCGCTGAACATAAAGGCCATTTTGCAGGCGCAGAGGGCGGAACTCTTCTTCGCTCAGTTCGCCTGCCAGATAGCGTCGGGTCTGATCACGGAACTGCTTGACGCGGTCCTCGATGATGCGCTGATCGTATTCGTCGTATACGTACATATAGGTCCTGTTCTCGGCAAATCTGCGCGCACGGCCGCGCACTCCCAACGGAGCCGGCGCACGATACCAGTTTGCGTTTATGCGCAAAAGTGATGTTTGAGTATATGCAAATAACCAAATCGCCTAATGAGAACGGTTATCGTGATACCCACATTTGTCATGCGGGCAATCATGATCTTTACTGTGCTCGTGTCTTTGTGCAATCACCTATAAAACCGACAAGAGGCGATGCAATGAGCAATCCGACCAAAGCCCGCAAAAGTGACAGCAGTGTCGATGCCTGGGCCATTCTGTTCTTGATTATCCTGGTGGTTTCCACTGCCGTGTTCTGGGTCAGCCATCAATAAAGGGTGTTACCCGAGCTGAATTGTCCGACAATCGGCAATTAACCGAGATTGACCGGCCCGATGTCATTATCATGGGCGGTCATTCCGAAGGGCTCAGGCAACGATGTTGAAGGTTCTCTGCAAGTGCTTGCTGGTGCTGAGCATGCCGTTCTGGGCTGTTGCCCAAGCGACGTCGGTGGTGTTTCTCAACCCTGGCAATTCGACCGAGACCTTCTGGGTCAGCTACGCGCAATTCATGCAGGCCGCCGCCAGGGACCTCGGCCTGGATTTGCGTGTGCGCTATTCCGAGCGCAATCCCGAGACCACGCTGTTGCAGGCCCGTGAAGCCCTGCAGGGCAGCGAGCGTCCGGACTACCTGGTGCTGGTCAACGAACAGTACATCGCCCCGCAGATTTTGCGCCTGTCCCAAGGCAGCGGGGTCAAGCTGCTGATCGTCAACAACGCGCTGACCGCAGACCAGACTCAACTGCTGGATGCCGGCAAATACCCCAACTGGATCGGCAGCATGGTCGCCGACGACGAACAGGCGGGTTACCTGATGCTTACCCAGTTGTTGCGCCTGCATGGGCCTGTCGCCCCTGGCCAAACCCTCGACCTGATCGCGTTCTCCGGGGTCAAGACCACACCCGCCGCCCAACTGCGCGAGCAAGGTTTGCAGCGCGCCCTGGCGGATCATCCAGAGGTGCGCCTGCGCCAGTTGGTGTATGGCGAATGGAGCCGCGAGCGTGCTTTCGAGCAGGCCACACAGTTATTCAAACGCTACCCGCAGACTGCACTGGTGTGGTCGGCCAACGATGAAATGGCGCTGGGGGCAATGGATGCACTCAAAGGCAGTGGCCGCACGCCGGGCACGGACGTGTTGTTCGGCGCGGTCAACAGTTCGCCAGAAGCCTTGCAGGCACGCCTTGAGGGGCGCCTGAGTGTGCTGGTGGCCGGGCACTTCACCCTGGGCGGCTGGGCGATGGTGGTGCTGCATGACGATGCCCGGGGGCTGGGCATGGCGCAGTACGGCGGGCGTGAGCGCACGCTCGGGCTCTTTCGATTGATTGATCCGCCACAAGCCACGCGCCTTTTAGCGCTGCACGGGCGTGAGGACTACGGCGTCGATTTTCGCGCGCTGTCAGCCCAGGGCAAGCCCGCCACCTATCGCTACCCGTTCAGCCTGCAACTGCTGATGCATTGACCGGGTTCAAACACCGGCCAGGTGCAACACCAGCTTGACGATGCCAAACAGGGTCAAGGCAAACACGGCGGTAAACACAATACCCAGGATGACAAAGTGGCTGGGCTTGCCATGGGTAAAGTCGCGGGCGCGATTCTTCCCGCTCTGCACCCCGAAGGCGGCTGCCATCACGCTGTGAAGCATCTGCCAGAAAGTCGGTGGCTTGTTGTTGGAGTCGTCCATAAGGGCCTCGCGGTAGGGATCAAACCCATGGATGAGGATAGTCAAGTTCCCGCAAAACACCGGCTGTAGCTATCTACCGCCCTGGCGGTTGGCCCGTTCGCTGTACTGGAACTCCTTAACAGAGTCATCAGGAACGAGCGCATGCCAACCTTACCCGCCCCGACAGAGCAGGGGCTACACACCGCATTGATCAAAAACAGCTTGCCCGGCTGGATTGCCCGCAGCGCGGCTGCGGACATCCGGCGCTTGAAGCCGGGCCTGCTGCCCGGGCGCGTCCCCGAAGATGCACCACCTGCCTGGCTGAGCAGCGCGCCTCAGGAGCTGCGCCAGGCATTCGCCGACAGCCAGCTGGCCAGTCGCCGGGCCCATGAGCGGCTGGCCAAGACCCTTGACGGCCTCAAGGGCATCACCGAGTTTGCCCAGCCGCTGCTGGAAGACGCCTGGCGCAAACGGTTCGGTGAAGTACCGGACGTCCACAAGTACCAGTTGCACTACTTGCGCTACCGCCAGGTGCCACAACAGCATTCGTTGTTGCAGGCGGCATTGCTCAACTTTGAAGGCAATGAAGACTTTGCCGATATCGCCCTTGAGCAAACCAGCGCGCTGGCCCCCGAGGGGGCGTTGTACACCGAGTACTACGGCGAAATTCTGAACGACCATTCACGCCGGGCCCGCTATCGCTACCGCGAAAAGCTCGCCGTCACCCCGGACCAGTTTGCCGCGCTCTGCCGCACGCTGGACCTGGGGCAGCAATACCAGGCGCATTTGCAGCAGGTGTTCGAGGACGCGGGCACCAAGGCGGTGGTGCGCGAGCAGATGATCGACGCGAGCAAGAAACTGCTGGCCGTCAGGCTGCACACGGCGCGGATGAAGAACGAAATCAGCGACAGTGCCTATGCCATGCTCAACGCCTTACTGGCCGGTACCGAACGGCCGCAGTTGGATGGCAAGCCCGTCGCCTGCAGCCAATTGGCGATCCTCGGCTGCAAGGTGGGTGAAGTCGTGCTGATCGGGCCGGGCGTCGGCGCGATAGAAGATGCCCGGCAGCAGTTGGGCTGGGGCACTGTGCTGGTGCCCGGCGCCTCGCTCGGGGAATTGCTGGTGCCGGCCGCGGCCGACCAGCGGCTGGTGGCGTGGATCCCCGGTGCGCCGTTGTGCCCGCTCAAGGAATACCCGTCGATGAAGGCGTTCGAGGCGGACCTGGCGATCAAGCTGCGCTCCCCGGGCTATCAACGGCTGTTTGCCAGCCTGGTGCCGCAAGACGAAGCCCCGGCTTTCCTGCAACGACTGAAGACCAAGCTCTTTACCTTCGAGTGGAATTCCCGAGGCTACATGGAGCAGATCTACGACCCGAACATCAACCTGGCTCGCCGCGAAAATCTGATCAGTGGCGAGCTGTTCGCAGCGCTCTATGACAACCACCTGCAACGCCTGAAAGATAACGCCAGAACGCTCGCCGTACCCACCGCCGAGGCGGATCGCAAGGCTGCCCAGGAACGCCACGAACATTGGCTGAGTATTGGCTTGAATGTGTTGAACGTGGCGGCCTTTGTCGTGCCCGGCCTGGGGGAGGTGATGCTGGCGGTCACGGCGGTGCAGCTGGGCCTGGAGGTCTACCATGGCATCGAGTCGTGGAAGGAAGGCGACATGGATGCCGCCTGGGGGCATCTGGAGTCGGTGGCGCTGAACGTGGCATTCATGGTCGCCCTCGGCGGGTCGACGGCCCTGGCCAGCCGCGCGCCGAAGATCCAGGTGTCCCGCTGGGTGGATGGCCTGGTACCGGTCAAACTGCCCAGTGGTGAAGCCCGGCTGTGGAAGCCGGACCTGGCGCCGTACCGCTGCGAGGTGGTGCTGGACCCGGCACTCAAGCCCAATGCCCGGGGCCAATACGAGACCGGCGGCAGGATTTACGTGCGTATCGGCGAAAACCTGCATGAAAAGGGCTTCGACAGCCGAATCCGCAAGTGGCGGATCAAACACCCGGACAATCCCGAGGCTTATCAACCGATCCTTGAACACAACAACGCCGGTGCCTGGCGGCATGTGCATGAGCAGCCTCTCAAATGGAACCGCCTGACCCTGTTACGACGACTGGGGCCTGCCACTGAAGAACTCTCTGATACGACCCTGGGCATTATCGGGGATATCAGTGGGGTCCAGGATGACGTGTTGCGCAAGGCGTATATCGAAGGTAGGCCGCTGCCCGCCGTGCTGGCCGATACCCTGGAGCAGTTCCGCAGCCAGCCAGTGGCGGACACGGCGCCGCTGGCTGGCGATGAGGCGGTGCTGCAACGGCGCTTCCCAGGATTGTCGAGGCGAGCCATCCAGGAAATCCTTGATACCTCCAGCGAACCGGAGCGCTTGCAACTGCGCAGTCAGCGTGGAGCCTCGGCGCGCCTGGACAATGCCGCTCGCCGCGCAGTCCAACAAGGCCGCCTGAGCCGTGCCCTGGCGGGGCTGCATCGCCAGGCCGACGCCGTTGCCGACACTGACCGCCTGGCCCTGCATTGCCTGCAACACTTGCCGGGCTGGCCCACCAATCTGCGTCTGGAAGTGCGCTTTCAGGCTGTCGACGGGCCTTTACTGAACAGCATTGGCCCGCAAGATGCGCCGCTGCGCAGGTACCTGGTCAAGCAAGGCGAAACCTTCCAGGCCTACGACGAGCGCGGTGTCGCGCTGAACAGCCGGGCCACCGGACGGCGCAATTTCTTCCAGTCAGTCGTGCATGCGATCCCCCCTGCGGCACGACCTGGCCTGGACATGCCCGTGGCGACCCTGGACCGGGAACTGCAACAAGCGGTGGCCGGTTATGCCACCCGCCGCCGTAGCCAAATGTCCGATGTGCTCGGCCTGCGCGCACCGCGTTCGCGACCCGTGTTGACGGGGGCAGGGGGCGTCCTGGGTTACCCGTTGAGCGGTCGGGGCAAAGGCTTTGAAGTGGATGCATCGCTGACGGCGAGGGTGCAGGCGCTCTATCCCAACCTCAACGCCGGGCAGGCCAGCGAGTTTGTCCTGAGCCGATTGCAGGCCGGTGAAAGCGCCCAACAGGTCTTCACCCTGTTGGGAAACCGCCAGCGTGAGTTTGACCTGTTGCAGGCAGAGCTTGATCAGTGGACCGCCGCAGCGTTCCCACAGCCGGGTAGAGTCAGTGATCAGCAACGGATGGCGGCCGACATCATCAGTTGCTGGCGCCAGGGCATTTACCGCGAGCGGCCGCCGCTGAGCACCCTGTCGCTGGGCAGCGTGACGGACCTTCCGCGGCTGAGTGCAGACTTTTCCCATGTGCAGTCGCTGAGTGTGCGAGCCGAGGCCTTATCGGGTGAGCAGGGTACAAGGCTGGCTGAGCAATTCTGCGGCGTGCAACGCCTTGATGTATTCCTTGAGGCAACGCCAGGCATCGAGCTGGTCGACGGACTGAACCGCTTTACCGGGCTCACCCAGTTGACATTAAGCGGCCGGGATATGGCCTATCCGGCTGCGTTCATGCAACGCCTGGGGGGAATGGAGCCTTTGCAGCACCTGAGCATCGAGGGCGTTTCGCAACGCCTGGACGTCAGCGCCCTCACGCACTTGCGCTCGCTGCGCATGGAGGGCTCGGTGCAGGAGTGGCCACAGGGGGTGGCGTCACTTGAGCACCTTGAGAGGCTCGACCTGTGGCGAACAAACATCCGTTCGGTGCCCCCGTCGATGCTCATCGGGCATGAACGCCTGTGGCGCGGCTTGAACCTGCGGTGGGCCGCGTTTGACCGCCGGGAATTCATGGCGGTGTATGAACACGTGCGGGGCAATCCGGCTCACCTGCTCAATGAGCAAGCCCTGGTGCGAGGTTACTGTGAGGGCGTGATGGATCGTTTGAAAGACGTGCGCTGGGGGTTTGGCATAGACGTTGTCTCTCAGTTCCAGCAGCAGGGTCTGACCACTGAACAGATACTGGCCCGCACTCACCAGGTGCTCGACGAACAGCTCGCCCTGAGCCGGGACCTGGAGGCGTGGGCGGCCAGGGAGTTGCGGGTTGACCGCCGGCAGGTGGATGTCTTTTACCGCCAGCGCGCCGCCGAGCGGCTCCTGGACAGTTGGCGTGAAGGCCTGGGGCCGCGGTTTGCGCCGTCGGGCATGTCGGCGCGCTCCAACCTGCCGACCGCCACACTGAACCTGTCGGGGGGTGTGCTGGGCGACTTGCCCGGGTTGCCGGCGGCCGCGTTCGCCCATGTCAAACAGGTCAACCTGAGCGGCACCCGGGTTTCCATTGAGGCGCTGAATGACTTTCTCGGCGCATTCAACGCCATTGAAGACTTGAACCTCAGTGCCAGCAACCTGGCACAACTGCCTTCGGCCCTGGACAACTTCACCGCCCTGCGCCAGTTGGATCTTTCCCACAACCAACTGAGCATCATCCCGTCCATCCAGCAACGCTTGAGCCGCCTGACGACTCTTGAAACCCTGGACTTGCAATACAACCGTGTCGCGAACCTGGATGTGCGCGGCCTCAAGGCCCTGCGCCATTTGAACCTCAGCCGCACCGGAGTCACCGAATGGCCCGAGGGTGTTCTGGATGTGCCGACCCTGGAGAGCCTGGACCTGAGCCACAGCGCTATCACCCGCGTGCCCGCCCAGGCGCTCACCGGCCACGACAGGCTGTTGCTCAAGAGCAACCTGCGGGGTTGCCGACTGACTGCCAGGGCCTGCGCCGACATCCTGGCCTTTGCGCAACGCACCCTGCGGGAAAATCCATTGGGCCTTGATGTGGAATTACTGCCGTTGGTGGGGCCGGAAATCTACCTGCTCAAGCCGCTGGGCATTCCCCAGGAACAGCTGCGCATCGGCCGGACTGGCGGCGATCCGGAATATTTCCCGGTCAGGGTCACGGACGACCCCGGCCAGTTGCTGTTGCCCCTGCACGTTGAGAACGTCGACGCGCAAGCACGCCTCACTCCGGCGGCGCGCCTGCAACAACTGGATCCTGCCTTGAGCAGTGCCGAGGCGGTGGCGCGCATCGATGAATGGCTGGCCGCCGGCCTGGGCGCCACCGGCGTCGACACACGCCTGGTGCAATTGCACGCCGAGCATCAGCGCTTGAGCCGGGCGTTGAACAGTTGGATCGACATCGAAGGTTATCGTGAGGGGGGCGGCTGGGTCAGTGCCCTCGACCGTCGTCGTGCGGCCGGCCGGCTCCTTGAGAGCTGGCGCCACAACCTGCGTGCCCGGCCCGAGGTGCCGCCGGTGGACGGGCGCGAGGTACTGGACCTGTCCGGGTTGTATCTGGGCGACCTGCCCACGTTGCCGGCGTCAATGAGCCACGTCAGCGTGCTCGACCTCAGCGAGGTGAAGCTGACGGAGCAGGGTTCCAACGGGTTCCTGGGTAGCTTTCCCCACCTGCGCCGGCTTGTCCTCAACAAGAATGGCCTGGCGCACCTGCCCGAGGTGATCAACCAATACACGGCGCTGACTCATCTCGAAGCCACCTACAATGATTTGCGCGATGCCGTGGAGCTACAGGCACTGCTTGGCCCGTTAAGCGCGCTGGAATGGCTCGACCTTGGCGAAAATACCCTGGCCAGCCTGGATGTCAGCGGCCTGCGCGGGCTCACAAACCTGGACCTGCACAACAACGTCCTGGAGGAATGGCCGGCCGGGGCATTGGAACTGCCGCGACTGCGCACCCTCGACCTCAGCAATAACCAGATCGAGACCATCCCGGACGATGCCCTGTTGCCTCGGCACAACCTCCTGATGAGCAACACCAACCTGACGGACAACGGGTTGGAAGAACGTGTGTTCGAGCGCCTGAGCGACTTCCTCGAGGAAACGGGGTTCGGCCTGGGTTATACCCGGGAGCAAATTGATCGCGAGCTCGATGGCTTCCTCCTCAGTACCAGCCACGAGGAAGCGGATCTGAGCGGTGAGCTGCATCCGGAGCTGCTGACGCCCGCAGCACAGAAAGCCCAATGGTTTGCTGGCGTGGCGGCCGACTCCAGCAAACACGCGGTCTGGGAGTCGCTCAAGAGCGCTGACGACAGTGAGGATTTCTTCTACATCATTTCCCAGCTGAAAAACGCCCAGGACTTCATCACCGACCGCCCTGAGTTGACGCGCCGGGTATGGGAGGTGCTGGAGGCCGCCGAGCAACGTCCGGCGTTGCGCGAGCAACTCTTCGGCAAGGCTCGCGGCATGCGGATCAACGCGACCTGCGGTGACGGCTGGATCCTGCTGTTCAGCGACCTTGAAGTCAGTGTCTATGAGTTCAAGGCCCTGGAAACCGTGGAGCCCGGGAAAGAAGGCGCGGCGCTGTTCAAGCTGGCCAGAAGCATGATCCGCCTGGAACAGACTGAAGCCACCGCCAGCCGCGTGGTCAGCCTCAAGCCCAGTGTTGACCCGGCGGAAATTCGCCTGGCCTACCGCATCGGCCTGGCCCAACGTCTGGAGTTGCCGCGCCAGCCGTCCGGCATGCTGTACCGCAACCTTTCCCAGGTGAAACAGGCCGATATCGACCAGGCCTACGCCAGCATTATCGCCCGGGAGGCGACCGAGGCGTTCACGGCCGATCTGGTCACGCGCCAGTACTGGGTCGACTACGTGCAGAAGCAATACGCGGCCGACTTTAAGACGCTGGCCCAGACACAGGCCCGCGAGGCTGAAGCCCTGGAGGATCGCTATCCGGAGTTTGGTGCGCAGTACGAGGCAGAAGCCGTGGTACTGGCCAAGCAAAGGACTGAGCAACGCCAGGCCCTGTTGATTCGCCTGTCCGGGCGGGAGAGAGCAGCACTGAGGCTATAACAGCCTGTGCCCCGGCGGCAGGTCCGGAAACGGGCCTGCCGCGCCTCAGTGGTCGTAACCCAGGTTCGGCGCCAAGGTGCACAAAAACAATTATCTACCTGCGAAGGCGCTCGCCTGTTCGCTGTACTGGGCCTCCCTAAAGCGTTCTCAGGAAGCCGCACATGTCTACTCCACCTAATGCCCTCGCGGACGAAAGCTTGCACACCGCCCTGATCAAGGCACGCCTGCCCACGTGGGTTGCCCACATGGCCCCCGTCGATGTGCGCCGGCTCAAACATGGACTGTTGCCCGGCTGGGAGCGGCCTGCCACCAAGGTTCCGCTCTCGCCCGCATTGAACAAGGCACTCGATGACAGTCGCAAGGCCAGCCGCCAGTCCCGCGAAGCCTTGGCCAAGAACCTTGGCGCGCTGCAAGGCATTGTCGAATTCGCCCAGCCCAAGCTGGAAGCGGCGTTGCGCGAGGCGATGGGCGAGGCCCCGGACGTCAACAAAAACCAGCTGCATTACCTGCGGTATCGCCAGGCCCCGCAGCAGCATTCGTTGTTGCAGGCGGCGTTGCTGAACTTCGAGGGCGATGAAGACTTCACCGATATCGCCCTCGAACAGACCAGCGCCCTGGCGCCGCAAGGTGCGCTGCTGACCGAGTACTACGGCGAGGCGCGGGCGGATGGCTCGCGTGCGGCGCGTTATCGCTACAGTGAAACCCTGTCCATGACCCCGCAAACCTTTTCCACCCTGTGCCGCACCCTGGACCTGGGGCAGCAATACCAGGCCCATCTGGCGCAGGTGTTCGATGCCGCTGCCATTCGGGCCGTGGTGCGGGAGCAGATGATTCGCGCGCAAAAAGACCTGCTGACGGTACGCCTGTATGCCGCATGGGCCCAGGGCGACATCGGGGCGGCGGTGTTTCTCATGTTGCGTGAGTTGCTGGCAGGTACTTCGCGGCCGCTGCTGGAGGGTGAGGCCGTCCGTTTCGGTCAACTGTCGATCCTGGGCTGCGAGCTGGGGGAGGTGCTGCTGATCGGGCCGGGTGTCGCACCCACCCAGTCCGTGGTCCCGCCCTTGTTTCCGGGGGCAGGCGTGAGCGGGCTGCTTCCCATCGCGCGTGATACGCGGGTGGTGGCTTGGATTCCGGGCGCGCCACAGTGCCCGCTCAAGGAATATCCGTCGATGCAGGCGTTCGATAAGGAACTGGCGGTGAACCTGCGCTCGCCCGCCTATCAGCGGCTGTTTGCCAGTCTGGTACCTCAGCAACAGGCGCCACAGTTCCTTGAGCGCCTCAAGGAAAAACTCTACACCTTCACCTGGAACCCGCGAGGCTACAAGGAGCAGGTCTACGACGAGCAAATCAACTTGAACCGGCGAGAACGGATGATCGAGGGGGAGTTGTTCGGCGCGCTCTACGAGCGGCATGTACAGCGCCTCAAGGACAATGCCAGAACCCTGGCGGTGCCCACTGCGGAGGCTGACCGAAAGGCCGCACAGGCACGCCATGCACACTGGTTGAGCATGGGCTTGAACACATTGAATGTGGCCGCATTCATGGTGCCCGGCCTGGGGGAGCTGTTGCTGGCGGTCACGGCGATTCAGTTGGGCCTGGAGGTCTATCACGGCATCGAATCCTGGCAGGAGGGCGATATGGATGCGGCGTGGGAGCACCTGGAGTCGGTGGCGCTGAATGTGGGGTTCATGGCCACCCTGGGCGGGGCGGCAGCCCTCGCTGGCCGGGCGCCCGCTATCCAGGTGTCGAAATGGGTCGATGGGCTGGTGCCGGTGAAGTTGCCGAACGGCGAAAGGCGCCTGTGGAAACCCGACCTTGCGGCCTACCGCAGTCATACCGTTCTGGATGCATCACTCAAGCCCAATGCCCAGGGTCAGTACGCGCAGGGCGGCAAGATGTACGTGCGTCTGGGTGAGGGCCTTTATGAAAAGGCTTTTGATGCGCGGACTCGAAAATGGCGGATCCAGCATCCGAACAATCCGGCTGCGTACCAGCCGATCCTCGAGCACAACCAGGCGGGTGCCTGGCGCCATACCCATGAACGCCCACTGGAATGGGACCGCCTGACCTTGCTGAGGCGCCTGGGTCATGAAACCCAAGGCATCAACGATGCAACGTTGAGCGCACTTGGCGACATCAGCGGCATCAGTGATGACCTGTTGCGCAAGGTCCACATAGATGGTTTGCCGATGCCTGCCGTGCTGGCCGATACGTTGCAGTTGTTTCGCGGTGCGCCGCCACAGGCTGCACTGCTGTCCCCCGAGGGCGCAGTGTTGCAGCGCCGCTTTGCTTCTTTGTCCCGAGGCGCGATCAACGAAATTATCAGTACGGCCAGCGATAAGGAACGCCTGCAGATACTCGGCCGAACCGGTGTTGCGCCGCGCCTGGATAACCTGGCGCGGCGTGCGGTGCAGCAACGTCGCCTGAGTGGTGCATTGGCCGGCTTGTACCTGCCGGCGCTCGCCAGCCTGGACAGTGACCGGCTGGCGTTGCATTGCTTGCAGCAACTGCCGGGCTGGTCTCCCACGCTGCGCCTGGAACTGCGCGCCGACAACCCCAGTGGGCGCTTGCTGGCTGAAGTCGGGCCTGAAGACGCAGCAGTGCGCCGTTACCTGGTCAAAAAATGCGAGACATTCCTGGCTTACGACCTGCAGGGGGCTCCTCTTAACAGTCCGGTCCCCGGCAGTCGTAATTTCTACCCATCAATCGTCCATGCCTTGCCCGTGACCCTGCGCCAGTCACTGGGTTTGCCGCTGGCCAGCGCGGACGTCGATTTGCAGCAAACCCTGGCACGGTATGCCACGGCACACCGCCTCGAAATGGCCGCCGTGCTGAAGATACGCGCGCCCATGGCTCGCCCGGCGTTGCGTCTGGCGAGCGGGTTATTAGGTTATGCCCTGAGCGGCCGGGGTACGGCCCAGGCACCCAATGCCGCCCTGGCGGCCAGGGTTCGCGATGTTTACCCCAACCTCAGCGATGAGGCGGCCCAGCTGTTTGTGCAAAGTCTGTTGCAGGCCGGCCAGCGTCCCCCACAGATCTATGAGTTGATAGGCAACCGCGAGCGCGAACTGACCCAGTTACGCATGACCCTGGATCGTTGGGTGACGCAAAACAGTGCTCAGGCGGGGGCACAACATACGGCCGACACCCTGATCAATTGCTGGCGCGAAGGCGCGTACCGAGGCCTGAAGCCCCATGCCTATCTGTCACTGGGCAAGGCCGGTCATTTGCCAGCGCTGAATGCTGATTTTTCCCATGTGCGAGGGTTGGGCGTAAGCGGCGAAACCCTGGCGGGCGCCCAGGGCACCAGGCTTGCGCAGCAGTTCTCCAACGTCGAAGTCCTGAATGTGTTTACCGAGCCCGCCCATGTCGAAGCGATTGCTGCGGGCCTCGGGCTGTTTCCCAAGCTTGAAGAGTTGTCGATCGACGGCTGGGGCTTGACCTACTCGCCGGTCTTTTTGCAACGCCTTAACACGTTAAGCCAATTGCGCCGGTTGGCCCTGACGGGCGCGCTGGAGGCATTGGATGTCAGCGGCTTGAAACAGCTGCTTGCCTTGCGGGTGGCGGGCGCCCTGAAAGAGTGGCCGGTAGGCGTTCTGACGTTGGACAAACTGGAGACGCTCGACCTGTTGGCGACCGGGATAAATACCATGCCGGCGGCAATGCTTGAGGGCCACGAGCGCCTGTGGCGTGGCCTTACCCTCAACTGGGCAGCGTTTGAGCGGCGTGCGTTCATGCCGGTGTATCAGCACGTGAAAAACCACCCGGGGCATTTGGTGGATGAAGTGCTGATGGTGGACGCTTATTGTGAAGGCGCGTTGCGACGCCTGAAAGACAGCGACCCGGCGTTTGCGCCCAGTGCCTTGGCGTACCTGCGGCGCCATCGGTTGACCAGTGACGCCAAGTTGACCCGTGTGCATGCCTTGCTGGATGAACATGCAACGTTGCAACAGGCGCTGGAAGAGTGGCAGGGCAGGGAAGTGGAGGTCGACCGGCGACCGGTGGACCCGCTCAATCGTCAACGTGCGGCAGACAAGCTCATGGCTTACTGGCGTGATGGGCTCGACCGGCGTTTTGCCTCCCCCCGTGAGGTGGCCGGGCCTTCTTCGCCAGTCGCCTCGGAGGGCGTCATGCTGGACCTGTCGGGTACGATACTGGGGGATTTGCCGCTGATGCCGGCCGCAGCGTTTGCACACGTGCAGCGCTTGAACCTCGCAGGCACCCGGGTTTCAGTGGCGGCATTGAACGATTTTCTCCTGCAGTTTACCCAGGTCGTTGGCCTGGACTTGAGTCGCAGCAACCTGATGGACCTGCCTGAGTCCCTGACGCAGCTGAGGTCTCTCAAGCAGCTGGACCTGGCGCACAACCAACTGACGATCACCGACGCGATACAGCGGCGCCTCAGTGCCCTGGTCACGCTTCGAGGGTTGAACCTGGACTACAACCGTGTGGGTACCCTGGATGTCAGCGGGCTCAACCAGTTGCGCAGCCTGAGCCTGAGCCACACCGCGACCACCGCCTGGCCGACAGGTTGGCTGACATTGCCCGAACTGCGTCAAGTGGACCTGAGCTATAGCGCAATTACCACGATCCCCCAGGCGGCACTGACCGGCCATGACCTGCTGATGCTCAGCAGCAACGTGCGAGGTTGTCGCTTGACCTTGCCCGCCTGTGCCGACATACAGCGTTTTGCCCTGCGCACCTACCACGACAACCCGTTGAACGTCGCGCCGGCAATGCAACCGGTTTTTGGTCCGAGCGTTTACCTGGACAGGCCCTTGGGCATTCCTCGCGAGGGGCTGGCGGAGGGTAGAACGGGAGGCGACCCGGAATATTTTCCCCAGGAGGTAACAGACAGTCCCGATCTGCTCCTTGCACTGGAGGTGGACGTACCTGCCAGCGAAGTTCGGTCGACACCTGCGCAACGTTTGCGACAAATAGACCCTGCGCTGTCCACCCGCGATGCGGTGCGGCGCATTGACGAACTGCTTGCCACTGGCCTGGGCGCGCTGGAGGTCGAGGCATGCCTGGTTCGGTGGCGCACGGGCTACCGGGGTATGGTGCGGGTGTTGAACGAGTGGATCGATATTCGTGCTTATCGCCTGGGCGGCGGTTGGGTCAGCGCCGTGGACCGTCGTCGCGCGGCCGACAGGCTTATCGACAGTTGGCGCCATACCTTGCGGGCGCACCCCGAGGTTGCGCCGGGCGACGGGCGCGAGGTCCTTCAATTGAACGACCTGTATCTGGGTGACCTGCCGGCGTTACCCGAGCCGTTGGCCCATGTGAGGGTGTTGAACCTCAACGCAGTCAAGCTCACTGAGCAGGGCTCCAATGCGTTCCTGCGGGCGTTTCCCAGCCTGCGTACCTTGAGCCTCAACAACAACGGCCTGATGAGCCTGCCCGACGCGGTCGGCGAATGCTCAACACTCACCGAGCTGCACCTGAGCCATAACGAACTGCGCTATCGCAGCGAGCTGCAGGGCCAGCTCAATCGGCTGACCGCGCTGGAGCGTCTGGACTTGACTGAGAACCTCCTGGACTCTCTGGACATAAGCAGCCTGCCTCAATTGCAGTCATTGGAACTGCGCGGCAATAACCTTCTGGCGTGGCCGCAGGGTGTCCTCCAGGCTCCACAGTTGCGCCACCTGGACCTGCGCAGTAACCGTATCGAAACCATCCCTGAAGACGCGTTGTTGCCCCGGCACAGCGCCTTGATGTGGGGCACTGACCTGTCCGATAACCTCCTGGTTGAGGAAGATCTGGCACGCCTGCGCGCCTACGAGCAGCAGACCGACTGTGGTCTGGGGTTTTCGGCCGAGGAATTGGAAGACGCACTGGAGAGTTACCACAGTACCGATAGCAGCTCCGGGTCGGATATCCACCCTGAACTCTTGACCCCGGAACAACAGAAGGCCCAATGGTTCTCGGGTATTGCCGCCGATTCGGCCCGCCACCGGGTATGGAGCGTGCTCAAGCAGGCCGAAAACAGCGAATACTTTTTCTACATCATTTCCCAGTTGAAGAACGCCCAGGATTTCTTGCACGACCGCGCCGACCTGACTCGCCGGGTGTGGGCGGTACTTGAGGCGGCGGAGCAATACCCGCACTTGCGCGAACAACTGTTTGGCCAGGCACAGGCGATGCAGGTGAGGGCGACCTGCGGCGATGGCTGGATTCTCCTGTTCAGTGATCTTGAAGTCAGCGTGTATGAGTTCAAGGCCTTGCGGGTCAGGACGCCCGATCAGGAAGGCACCACGCTGTTCAACCTGGCCCGGCGCATGATCCGTCTCGATGAAGCGGAGCGCATTGCGGGTGAAGCGATCAACCGCAGCCCCAGCATCGACCCGGCGGAAATTCGCCTGGCCTACCGCATCGGCCTGGCCGAGCGCCTGGATCTGCCTCACCAACCGTCCACCATGCTGTACCGCAACCTGTCCCGGGTCACCCAGGCCAATATCGATCAGGCGTATACCGCCATTATGGCCAGAGAGAGCACCTCGGTGTTTATGCAAGAGCTGGTCAAACGCCCGTACTGGGTCAGCTACTTGCAGAAGCTGTACCCGGAAGAGTTTTCGGTGTTGGCGCAGGCGCATCAGGTCAAGGTAGATGCCCTGGAGGAGCTTCACCCGGACCTCAGTGCCCAGTACCTGAGCGAAGTTGCAGCCTTGGATACCGAGAACCTCGCCGAGCAACAGGCACTGGCGCTCAGGCTTTCGGGGCGGGCGAGGAGAGGATCTGGGGATCTGACCCGGGCGCCCAGCCGGCTGGACGCCCGGGTCAGCGCGCCACGACTTAGTTGTCGTAACCCAGGTTCGGCGCCAGCCAGCGTTCGGTCACGCTCAGGTCCTGGTCCTTGCGGGCGGTGTAGCTGGCGACCTGGTCCTTGTCGATCTTGCCCACCGCAAAGTACTGCGCCTGCGGGTGAGCGAAGTACCAGCCGCTGACGGCCGCTGCCGGGAACATTGCGTAGTGCTCGGTCAGGAACACGCCGCTGCGGCCGGCGTGCATCTCGCGGGCTTCAGGGTCCAGCAGCTGGAACAACTGGGCTTTCTCGGTGTGATCCGGGCACGCCGGGTAACCCGGGGCAGGGCGGATGCCGCTGTACAGCTCCTTGATCAGCGCGTCGTTATCCAGCACTTCATCCTTGGCGTAGCCCCAGTGTTCTTTACGCACCTGCTGGTGCAGCCATTCGGCGCAGGCTTCGGCCAGGCGGTCGGCCAGGGCCTTGACCATGATCGAGTTGTAGTCGTCGCCGGCGTCCTGGTAGGCCTTCGCCACTTCTTCAGCGCCGATGCCGGCGGTGGTAATGAAGCCACCGATGTAGTCGGTCACGCCGCTGTCCTTGGGCGCGACGAAGTCGGCCAGGGAGAAGTTCGGCTTGCCGTCGGTCTTGATGATTTGCTGGCGCAGGTGGTGCAGCTTGGCAATCGGCTGGCCATCGTCGCCGTAGACTTCCAGGTCATCGTCCTGCACCTGGTTGGTCGGCCAGAAACCGAACACCGCGCGGGCGCTGATGAGTTTTTCGTCGATCAGCTTCTTGAGCATTTCCTGGGCGTCGGCGTACAGCGCCGTCGCCGCTTCACCCACCACTTCGTCAGTGAGGATGCGCGGGAACTTGCCGGCCAGGTCCCAGGAGATGAAGAACGGTGTCCAGTCGATGTACTCGGCCAGGACGTTGAGGTCGATATTGTCCAGCACCCGGGAGCCGGTAAACGTCGGCTTGACCGGCGCGTAGCTGCTCCAGTCGAATTGCGGCTTCTTGGCGATGGCGGCCGGGTAGCTCAGGCGCTCGGTGCGCGCGCTGCGGTTGGACGTACGCTCGCGCACGTCGATGTATTCCAGGCGGGTTTTCTCAACGAACGCCGGCTTCAATTCCTTGGACAGCAACTGCGTCGCCACGCCCACGGCGCGGGAGGCGTCGGTGACGTAGATCACCGCGTCATTGCTGTATTTGGGCTCGATCTTCACCGCCGTGTGGGCCTTGGAAGTGGTGGCACCACCGATCATCAGCGGCAGGTGGAAATCCTGGCGCTGCATCTCGCGGGCGACGTGCACCATCTCGTCCAGGGACGGAGTGATCAGCCCGGACAGGCCGATGATGTCGCACTTCTGTTCCTTGGCCACCTGCAGGATTTTCTCGGCCGGGACCATCACACCCAGGTCGACGATGTCATAGCCGTTGCAACCCAGCACCACGCCGACAATGTTCTTGCCGATGTCGTGCACGTCGCCCTTCACCGTGGCCATCAGGATCTTGCCCTTGGCTTCCGGCTTGTCGCCTTTTTCCAGCTCGATGAACGGGATCAAGTGGGCCACGGCCTGCTTCATCACCCGGGCGGATTTCACCACCTGGGGCAGGAACATTTTGCCGGCGCCGAACAGGTCGCCGACGATGTTCATGCCGGACATCAGCGGGCCTTCGATCACCTCGATCGGGCGCGCGAACGACTGCCGGGATTCCTCGGTGTCTTCGACGATGTGGGTGGTGATGCCCTTGACCAGCGCGTGTTCCAGGCGCTTGTTCACCGGCCAGCCGCGCCACTCTTCAGTCTCGGCTTCCTTGACGCTGCCGTCGCCCTTGTACTTGTCGGCAATGGCGAGGAGGGCGTCGGTGCCTTCCGGGGTGCGGTTGAGTACGACGTCTTCCACCGCGTCACGCAGCTCGGCCGGGATCTGGTCGTAGATCTCCAACTGGCCGGCGTTGACGATACCCATGCTCAGGCCGTTGCGGATCGCGTACAGCAGGAACACCGAGTGGATCGCTTCACGCACCGGGTTGTTGCCACGGAACGAGAACGACACGTTGGACACGCCGCCGGAAGTCAGCGCATACGGCAGCTCGTCGCGGATGTAGGCACAGGCATTGATGAAGTCGACGGCGTAGTTGTTGTGCTCCTCGATACCGGTGGCGACCGCGAAGATGTTCGGGTCGAAGATGATGTCTTCCGGCGGGAAGCCGACTTCATTCACCAGGATGTCGTAGGAGCGTTTGCAGATTTCTTTCTTGCGCGCTTCGGTGTCGGCCTGGCCGGCTTCGTCGAACGCCATTACCACCACCGCCGCGCCGTAGCGCTTGCACAGCTTGGCGTGGTGAATGAACTGCTCCACGCCTTCCTTCATGCTGATGGAGTTGACGATGCCCTTACCCTGGATGCACTTCAGGCCGGCCTCGATCACTTCCCACTTGGAGGAGTCGATCATGATCGGTACGCGGGAGATGTCCGGCTCGCCGGCAATCAGGTTGAGGAAGGTCACCATGGCCTTCTTCGAATCCAGCATGCCTTCGTCCATGTTGATGTCGATCACCTGGGCGCCGGCTTCCACCTGCTGCAGGGCGACTTCCAGGGCTTCGGTGTAGTTGTCTTCACGGATCAAGCGGGCGAAGCGGGCGGAACCGGTGATGTTGGTGCGCTCGCCGACGTTGACGAACAACGAGCTGCGATCAATGGTGAACGGTTCCAGGCCCGACAGGCGGCAGGCCTTCGGAATGTCCGGGATCGGGCGCGGTGCGTAACCGGCCACGGCCTTGGCGATGGCTTCGATGTGGCCCGGCGTGGTGCCGCAGCAACCGCCGACAATATTGAGGAAGCCGCTCTGGGCGAACTCTTCGATGACCTTGGCGGTTTCCGACGGCAGTTCGTCGTACTCGCCGAATTCGTTGGGCAGGCCGGCGTTCGGGTGCGCCGACACGTGGGTGTTGGCCTTGTTCGATAGCTCTTCCAGGTACGGACGCAGCTCGCTCGCCCCCAGTGCGCAGTTCAGGCCCACAGACAGCGGCTTGGCGTGGCTGACCGAGTTCCAGAAGGCTTCGGTGGTCTGGCCCGACAGCGTGCGGCCGGAGGCGTCGGTGATGGTGCCGGAGATCATGATCGGCAGTTCGACGTTCAATGCTTCGAACACGCCCTGTACGGCAAAGATCGCGGCCTTGGCGTTGAGGGTGTCGAAAATGGTTTCGATCAGGATCAGGTCGGCGCCGCCATCGATCAGGCCTTTGGTGGCTTCGGTGTAGTTTTCCACCAGCTCATCGAAGGTCACGTTGCGGTAGCCGGGGTTGTTTACGTCGGGCGACAGCGAGCAGGTACGGCTGGTCGGGCCGAGCACGCCGGCGACGAAGCGCGGCTTGGCCGGGTTTTCCAGGGTCTTGGCGTCGGCGATCTTGCGCGCCAGGCGCGCGCCTTCTACGTTTAATTCGTAGGCGAGGTCTTCCATGCCGTAGTCGGCCATGGAAATGCGCGTGGCGTTGAAGGTGTTGGTTTCCAGGATGTCGGCGCCGGCATCCAGGTAGGCTTTTTCGATGCCGCCGATCACGTCCGGACGGGTGATCACCAGCAGGTCGTTATTGCCCTTGACGTCGCTCGGCCAGTCGGCGAAGCGTTTGCCACGGTAGTCCTGCTCTTCCAGCTTATAGCTCTGGATCATCGTGCCCATGCCGCCGTCGAGGATCAGGATGCGTTCCTTGAGGGCTTGGTGGAGGGCTTGCAGACGAGCGCTACGATCGGGCATGGGACTACTCTGGTCAGGTATTACGGAGGGCGAAGATCATAACAAACCTGTGCGCTTTTAGAGCATGTGCCGGGTTTGCATGAATATCGCTCATGTTGTCGGGGGTGTTACATCGGTAGAATCGCCAGGTTTTTCACCGCACGCATTGAATCGGGACCGGGAACATGTCACTTCGCCTCATCGTCAGCGCCATTTTTGCGCTGGTCGCTATTACCGCACAGGCAGAAGGTCCCGCTCCGGCGATCTCTTATACCCGTGATATCCAGCCGATCTTCACCGAGAAATGCGTGGCCTGCCACGCCTGCTATGACTCGGCCTGCCAGCTCAACCTCGGCAGTGCCGAAGGCGCCGCACGTGGCGCGACCAAAGTGCCGGTATATGACGGCGAACGCAGCCAGGCCAGCCAACCCACCCGTCTGTTTTATGACGCCTCCGGCAAGGCCGCGTGGCAGCAGAAGGGGTTCTACTCGGTACTCGATGCCCAGGGCAGCCAGGCCGCACTGATGGCGCGCATGCTGGAGCTGGGGCATACCGCGCCGCTCGCGCCCAACGCCAAGCTGCCCGACGACATCGTGCTGGGCCTGAACCGCGAAAACACCTGCCCGATGCCGGGGGAGTTCAACGCCTACGCAGGTAACCACCCGAAGGAAGGCATGCCGCTGGCGGTCACCGGCCTGACCGACCAGCAGTACCAGACCTTGCAACGCTGGCTGGCCTCCGGCGCACCGATCGACGAACAAGGCCTGGCCCCAAGTGCCAAGGAAGCTTTGCAGGTACAGCAATGGGAAAACCTGTTCAACCAGCCCGGCGCCCGGGAAAGCCTGGTGGCGCGCTGGTTGTTCGAGCACCTGTTCCTCGCCCACATCTACTTTGAAGGCGGCGAGCCGGGGCATTTCTTCCAGTGGGTACGCTCGCGCACCCCGAGCGGGCAGCCGATCGACCTGATCAACACCCGCCGCCCCAACGACGACCCGGGTACCCAGGTGTATTACCGCCTGTGGCCGGTGCAGGGGGTGATCGTGCACAAGACTCACATCACCTATCCGTTCAGCGCCGGGAAAATGGCCCGGATCAAGTCGCTGTTCTACACCGATGACTGGCAGGTGAACGCCCTGCCGGGCTACGGACCGGGCCGGCGGGCCAACCCGTTCGAGACCTTCGAGGCGATTCCGGCCAAGGCGCGCTACCAGTTCATGCTGGATAACGCCGAATACTTCGTGCGCACCTTTATTCGCGGGCCGGTATGCCGGGGCCAGATCGCCACGGACGTAATCCGCGACAACTTCTGGACCCTGTTCCAGGACCCCGACCACGACCTGTACATCACCGATGCCCGCTACCGCGGCCAGGCCACGCCGTTGCTGGCGATGCCGGGGCAGATTGATGATGTGGGCAGCGTGCTCAGCCTGTGGCTCAAATACCGCGACAAGCGCAACGAGTACGAAGCGTTGCGCCGGGACAGCTATGCCGACCTGCCGCCGCCGAGCTGGTCTTCCCTGTGGGCGGGCAACGACAATGCCTTGTTGAGCATCTTCCGTCACTTCGACAGCGCCTCGGTGACCAAGGGCTTGATTGGCGAGGTGCCGCAAACCCTGTGGCTGTTCGACTATCCGCTGCTGGAGCGCACCTACTACCAGTTGGCGGTGAATTTCGATGTGTTCGGCAACGTCTCCCATCAGGCCCAGACGCGCTTGTATTTCGACCTGATCCGCAACGGCGCCGAGCAGAACTTCCTGCGCCTGATGCCGGCGGATTCGCGAGATGACTTCCTCGACGATTGGTACCAGAACAGCGGCAAGGTCAAGCTATGGATGGACTATGAAGCCATTGACGATGATAAGCCCACGGGCCTCAAGCTCGATGAAAAAGACCCCAAGCGTGACTTCGCCAACCAGTTGCTGGCCCGTTACGGCGACCTGAACGCCAGCCCGGACCCGATCAACCGTTGCATCAGCGCCTATTGCTCGCGTCCTGGCATCGACCCGGCACTGCAGGACGCCGAACAGGCCCTGAGCCGCCTGACCAATCGCCCGGCGGCGGGGCTCAAAGTGATCGACCTGTTGCCGGAAGCGACCATGCTGCGCATCGAAACCCGCAGCGGCAAACGTGAGATGTATAGCCTGTTGCGTAACCGTGCCCATAGCAACGTGGCCTTTATGCTCGGTGAGGCTTATCGCTATCAGCCGGGCCTGGACACCGTGACCATTTATCCCGGGGTGCTGAGCAGCTATCCGAACTTCATGTTCAACATCCCGGCGGAGCAGGTGCCGGCGTTTGTCGCTGCCATGGAGAACGCCAAGGACGCCAATCGCTTCGAGAAGATTGTCGACCGTTGGGGCATTCGCCGCAGCCATCCGCAGTTCTGGCAGTACTTCCACGACCTGTCGCAGTACCTCCACGAAACCACGCCGTTGGAAGAAGGCGTGCTGGACATGAACCGCTACGAGAATCTTTGATCGACCTTTGACCGTCGACGGCTGTCCCAAGCCATAGGCACCTGAATAACCGGTGTCGAGGGTTGGGAGAGCGGGTCGACGATGTTGATTTCAGTACAGGCACTGCGCGCCCTGGCGGCCTGGACCGTGGTGGGTCATCACTTCATGCAGATTTTCTTTGGTTTCCAGGCTGATTCGGCGCTGGGGCATCTGTTTGTCGACAAGGGCGCGGCGGGCGTGGATGTGTTCTTCGTGATCAGTGGTCTGGTGATCTTCCTTTCCACCGAGAACAAACAGCTGCCGCCCTGGCGATTCCTGGTGTATCGCCTGCTGCGGATCGTCCCGGCGTACTGGTTCTACACGGTGTTGATGGCACTGTTGGTGGTGTTTGCCCGGCCGGTGTTGCCGGACCAGAGCGTTGATGCGGCCCATGTGTTGATGTCCTTGCTGTTTATACCTTCCGAAAATCCCGGTGGTTATGGGATGTACCCGACCTTGAATGTCGGCTGGACCCTGAACTACGAGATGCTCTTCTACGTGCTGTTTGCCTGGGCGCTGCTGTTTCGGCGGCAGTGGCGGGTGCTGGTGGTGGGCGCATTGTTGTTCGCGGTGTGCCAGGCGTGGACGTCGTTTGGCTGGATCAGCGATTTTTATCGTTCGGACATCGTGTACGAGTTCTTGCTGGGAATTGGCATCGGCATGCTGTATCGCAAGGGCTGGATTCGCCCCGGCCTGTGGCTGCCCCTGGCGGGCATTGCCGGTGCGTTGCTGGCGATTTATCACTGGCCGGCATCACCTCGCGCCCTGACCTGGGGCTTGCCGAGCGCGGTGCTGGTGGTGGCCTGTATTTCGATGGAACGCTATTTCGAGCGTAGCCGACTGCTCAAGGTGATGGGGGACTGTTCCTATTCGGTCTATCTGATGCACGTGCTGGTGTTGTCCGCCGGCGGTTTTGTTGCCCAGCGTTATGGGGTTAACGCCTACGTGATGCTCGGCGTGTGCGTGGTGTTGATCGCCCTTGGGTCGTTGGCCAGCTATCACTGGTTGGAAAAGGGCAGTTATCGTCGGCTCAAAGGCTGGTTCGATGGCGACGAACGGTTGGTTCTTTTCCGACAAAAATACTAGGACTTTGTACCTCGGTAATAATTTGGCGTAAACTGCCGGCAAGCCTGCGAGGAGTTTCCATGACCGCTATTACCATTACCGACGCCGCCCACGATTACCTGGCTGATCTGCTGTCGAAGCAGAACACCCCGGGCATCGGGATCCGCGTCTTTATCACCCAGCCCGGCACCCAGTACGCAGAGACGTGCATTGCCTATTGCAAGCCGGGAGAAGAAAAACCTGAAGATACGGCGTTGGGGCTGAAAAGCTTCACGGCGTATATCGATGCGTTCAGTGAAGCGTTCCTTGACGATGCGGTGGTTGATTACGCCACTGATCGTATGGGTGGCCAGCTGACCATCAAGGCGCCGAACGCCAAGGTGCCGAACGTTAATGCGGATAGCCCGATTAACGAGCGCATCAACTATTACCTGCAGACCGAGATCAATCCCGGGCTGGCCAGCCACGGTGGTCAGGTGAGCCTGATTGATGTGGTGGATGATGGTATTGCTGTGTTGAAGTTTGGTGGCGGTTGCCAGGGCTGTGGCCAGGCGGACGTGACCTTGCGTGAGGGGATTGAGCGTACGCTGCTTGAGCGGGTTCCGGAGCTCAAGGGTGTGCGGGATGTGACTGACCATACGCAGAAAGAAAACGCCTACTACTAAGGGTGTTTGCTGCGGATGTGGAAAAACGGCGCCTCGTGAGCGCCGTTTTTTTTGGTTTGGATTCAGTGGGTTGGGTGGGGATTGTGAGGTTTTGGGTTAGGTATGTTGTGTACATATCCGTTATTTAGGTAACGGCGGCTTATGGTTCCGCTCTTACAGCGGGTCACTTTTGGCAAACGCCCCAAAAGTAACCAAAAGGTCTTTGCCCCACCACTCGGTGCCTCGCCTGGGCTCGGCATGCCCGCACTCCGGCCCGATTCCGCGGGCCGCCGCGACGGGCCATCCATGGCCCGGCGCGGCTAAATCGGCTTCCCTGCCGATTTACCCGCTCCACCGTGCCTACTTGCGGCCATCGTGGTTAACGGGGCCCGCAGATCAAAATCAAAAGCAGATCAAGATCAAAGGCACGCAGCCTCGCTGGCGCTCGACAGCTGCTACGGTCGGGGTGGCTCTGCTTTTCTGTGGGAGCGGGCTTGCTCGCGAAAAACCTGAGAGCGCCGCGTTCATTCAGAATGCCCGCGTCATCGTTAACGACCTTCGCGAGCAAGCCCGCTCCCACATTTTTTGGACCGTGCCCGCTTTAGATTTTGATTTGGCTTTTAACACTCAAGCCGGCCGGGAGGCCGCTGTGCTCTTGATCTGCTTTTGATCTTGATCTTAGGCGCCCCGTTAAACCACGCTGGCCGAACGCAGGCTTTGGAGCGTGGGTAACCTGGCAGGACGCCAGGTTAGCCGTCCTGGGCCAGGGATGGCCCATGACGGCGGCCCACGGTCCAAAGCCGGAGTGAGGGCACACCGAGCCTAGGCGAGGTGCCGAGTGGTGGGGCAAGAGCGTTTTGCTTACTTTTGCGCTCTTCAAAAGTGAGCCGCTGTAAGAGCGGAACCCATAGTCGCCGTTACCTAAATAACGGATATGTACCCCATCCCCCCTCAGGGCCGATACAAATGCGCATGCCCCGCACGATACAACGACGACTCACCAAAACTATCACTGGCCAAAACCCGACCCACCACAATCAACGCCGTACGCCGAAACCCCTTGGCCGCCACCTTCCCGGCAATATCCGCCAGCGTACCAATGGCCCAATCCTGATCCGGCCAGGTCGCTCGGTGCACCACCGCAATCGGACAATCCTCCCCATAGTGAGGCACCAACTCAGCCACGATCTTCTCCAGATGATTCACCCCCAGGTGAATCGCCATGGTCGTCCCATGCTGCGCCAAACTACTGAACGCCTCACCCTCAGGCATCGCCGTCTTATCCGCATACCGCGTCAAAATCACACTCTGCGCAATGTCCGGCAACGTCAGCTCAGCCTCCAGCAACGCCGCACACGCCGCCACCGCCGTAACCCCAGGAATGATCTGAAACCCAATCCCCAGCTCCCGCAACAGCCGAATCTGCTCCCCAATCGCCCCGTACAAACTCGGATCCCCGGAATGCACCCGCGCCACATCCTGGCCTTTCTCATGGGCCGTCTTGATCAGCCCAATGATCTGCTCCAGATGCAACTCCGCACTGTTAACCACCAGCTCCGCCTGATGCCCCTCAAGCACCGCCGCCGGCACCAGCGAACCGGCATAGATGATCACCGGGCAACTGCGAATCAGCCGCTGCCCCTTGACCGTGATCAGTTCCGGGTCGCCTGGGCCTGCGCCGATGAAAAAGACAGTCATGGATTCATTCCTGTGAAAAAAGCACGCGAGCAGCCCTCCAGATGAAGATTGCTCATGATCAAAGATGACGATTATCGGGAATTCAGCCGGCGCAAGCCAATGCAAAGGTGGCCTGGGCGGTTTTTTTGCGGGTGATCAGCAGGGTAGCAGGGCCTTGGGACAGGTGTTCTGCCAGTGCCAGGGCGGCACTTTCCGCGATGCCGTAGCAACCGGTATAAGCAAAAACCGTCTCCGACTTATGGCTCAATCGATCTTCATAGGGCGCCAATTGCGCCGCACTGAAAACCACCAAAGGCAGCTCCAGAATCTCTGCCAACTCAAGTAGCCCCGGCTCATCCTGCTTGCGATCAAGGCTGGCCAGCGCAGTGACGCGCTGGCGCTCAATGCCACCCTCGGCGAGGGCGGCATTGAACAGTTCAAGCAGGGCGTCGACAGAACAACCCCGCTGACAACCCAGGCCCACCGCCAGGATCATGCCGAATACTGACCATCACGGTTACGGCGAAACAACCAGGCACTGATCAACCCCAGCGCCAGCCAGAAGGCAACGTTGGTCAACTGCGAGGCAATCTTGAACTGAGCTTCCAGGGCTTCCGGCGCGAGCATCGAGTGGACTTCCGGCTGTGGAGCGCCAATCACATGGGGCACCGCCAGGATTGCCACGCCCAGGATTTTCAGCAGCCAGTTACGACCGAACACAATCAGCGCGATACCGGCAGCGGTGGAGGCGGCAGTGCCGATCCACCAGATCTGCCGTTGCGCCAGGTCTGCCGCCGCCGTGCCCGGCAGTTCAGGCGGCAAGCCCAGGGTCGGCGCCAACACAAAGGTGGCGTAACCGGCCAGGCCCCACAGCAGGCCTTGGGCCGTGCGGGTTGGTGCACGCAAGGTGTACAGGCCGGCAAGCATCAGGGCAAAACCCACGGCAACCACCAGGTTACCGCCCGTGGTCGACAGCACACGCTGCCAGCCATCTTCCGGCTCCCAGGCTTCGGCGTCGTGGCTGTGGGCCGCAGCGCCGGCATGCTCATGCACTTCGGTGGCCACGGGGGCCTTTTCGAAGGTTTCCGCCTGCAGAATCAGTGGGGCAACCCAGAAGCTTTGCAGCAAGGTCAGCAGCAAGGCGGCCAGAAGACCGGTGAAACCTGCGGTTTGGGCAATACGCTTGATCATGTCGGCAGGTCTCAGTGGCACGGGAACGCGGCGCTGTGGCGGGTATCGTGGGCGGCGTTGTGCACCGCTTCGATGTGCGAGAAACCGGCGAAATACACCAGGCACGCGCCGAGGATCGACGCACCGATGGCGGCGGTCAGGCGTTGGCTCAGGGTGGCAGTGGTGCTGGCGGTAGAGGCGGTGCTGCTGATGATCGACATGGCGCGTCCCTTCAGGGTTCAGGGTGCACGAGCGCATGAAAACCCCACGAGCCAGGCACGCAGGGTTCTGAACAGCGCCCGCCCACCGCGGGTTTGTTATCTGATTTTTTCGGGCCGGTCTCCGGGCTTGCGAGGGGCCTGGGCCTTGAAAGCATCACCTTCCCATGCCCTGGAGGCACAGTGGATTTGACGCTTCACTCGCTTACCGTTGCGGGGGCAGCACCGGACTCGTCACGCCCTTGAGTAAAGGAACATGACTCACCGGTTTCCCGTTTCACCCTGTGAAGGGCACCCGAAACAAGATGTGTAGGAGAGCATGGGCGGGCGATGGGCGTCAAATCGCCGCGTTAACCCCAGCGTTTGAACAACACACTGGCATTCACGCCACCAAAGCCAAATCCATTGGAAATCGCGTATTCAATCGGCAACGGCCGGGCTTGGCCACGGACCATATCCAGTCCTTCGGCAGCGGGGTCCGGGTTGTCCAGGTTGAGGGTCGCCGGGGCAATCTGATCGCGCAGGGCGAGCACAGTGAAGATCGCCTCGATCCCGCCCGCGGCGCCCAACAGATGGCCGGTCGCCGACTTGGTAGCGCTGATCGCGACGCTGGCATTTGCACCGAATAGCGTATTGATCGCCGCCAGCTCGCCGTTGTCGCCTACGGGGGTCGACGTGGCATGGGCGTTCAAGTGCTGGATCTGTGCGGCGCTGATCCCTGCTTGCGCAATCGCGAGCTCCATTGCCCGGCGTGCACCTGAGCCATCTTCCGGCCCCGAGGTCATGTGATAGGCGTCGGCACTGGTGCCATAGCCCACCAGCTCGGCGATAGGCGTCGCCCCGCGAGCCAGTGCATGCTCCAGTTCCTCGATCACCAATATCCCGGCACCTTCGCCCATCACAAACCCATCGCGGCCTTGATCGAACGGGCGCGAAGCCAGTGCCGGCGTGTCGTTGTAATCGCTGGACAGCGCACGCGCCGCAGCAAAACCGCCGAGGCTGACCCGGTGGATGCAGGCTTCGGCGCCGCCACACACGGCGATGTCGATTTCCCCTGCACGGATCATGCGCGCGGCATCACCAATCGCCTGTACGCCGGCGGCGCAAGCAGTGACGGGGGAGCCCAGCGGACCTTTCAGTTGATGCTGGATCGACACATGCCCGGCTGCCATGTTGCCGAGGAATGACGGAATCGTGAACGGCGAAAGGCGGCGTGGTCCTTTGCTGTCAGCCGTTCGGACGGCCTCGGCAATCGCGGGAAAACCACCCACGCCGGAAGCGATAATGGTCGCAGTACGTTCCTGCTGCGAGGGCGTTTTCGGACTCCAGCCCGCCTGGGCCAGGGCCTCTTGCGCGGCGGCCAGGGCAAACACGATGAACCGGTCCATCTTGCGTTGTTCTTTGGCCGGGATGACAGTGTCCGGGTCAAAGCCGGCTTCAGGGTCTTGGGTGCGGTCGAGCACTTGGCCGCCGATGCTGATTGCCAGGTCGCCGATCAATGCCTCGGGTAGCCTGCGAATCCCGGATTCACCGGCCAGCAGGCGCTTCCAGGTCTTTTCCACGCCGGTTGCCAGCGGGGTCACTGCACCCATGCCGGTCACAACAATTCGCTTACTCATGATCGCTTAGCTCCGCAAATTTCAGGTTGGTAGCATTGCATGGACGAAGCTATCATTATGAAAGTAACATCCGATAGCTTAAATTTCCGTAGCCGCCCCACAGAGGAACTGCAATGCAACGTAAGTCGCTGGTGAATGCCGAATGCCCGGTAGCCCGTGGAGTGGAGCGGGTAGGCGAGTGGTGGAGCATCCTGATCATGCGCGACGCGCTGCAGGGCCTGCGCCGTTTCGACGAGTTTTCCCAGAGCCTGGGAATCGCTCCGAACATGCTGACTCGCCGGCTCAACAGCCTGGTGGACGCGGGGCTGTTGGAGCGCCGGCAATACAGCGAGCGGCCGCCACGTTTCGAGTACGTGCCCACGCCGGTCGGCGAGGATTTCCGGGTGGTGATCATGGCGTTCGTCGGTTGGGGCAACCGCCATTTCGCCAACGAAGGTGAAAGCCTGCAATTGGTCGACCGGGAAACCCGGCGCCCGGTGGAAGTGGCGGTGGTGGACGCCGACGGCGCGCGCGTGTCCGTCGAGCAATGCAGCGTTCAAGCCGGGCCTGCCGCCAGCGAGGGCATGCTGGAGCGCCTGGCGCTGCTTCGCGCCAAACGCTCGGACATTGACCCGTCCCTGCGCACTGCGTAGCCTTGCACCTTCGAGGTTCTTCGGCCCAGGCCGAAGCTAAGAAGGGAACGCGGTCAATGCCGCGGCTGCCCCCGCAACTGTAAAGGGTTTATCTGACTGCCACGCCACTGCCTGAACAAGGCGGGAAGGCGCAGCCAGCGCCGGCCTCACCGCCGGCAAGCCCCAAGCCAGGAGACCTGCCTCGCAACCGATTTTCTACTTCAACCGGGCGGGGTGATCCGGTGGCGAATTCTGCTTCTGCGCACCCGCGCAGGGCCACTCGTCCCGTATGCCCGCCCCAAAGGGCATCCGATGAAAACACTGGCCAAACTCCCCGTCACCATCGTTACCGGCTTCCTCGGCTCGGGCAAGACCACCTTGCTGCGCCACATGCTGGATAACGCCCAGGGGCGCCGCATCGCGGTGATCGTCAACGAGTTCGGCGAGCTGGGCATTGACGGTGAAATCCTCAAGCAATGCTCCATCGGCTGTACCGAAGAAGAGGCGAACGGCCGCGTCTACGAATTGGCCAATGGCTGCCTGTGCTGCACGGTCCAGGAAGAGTTCTTCCCGGTGATGCGCGAACTGGTGGCCCGTCGCGGCGACCTCGACCATATCCTCATCGAAACCTCGGGCCTGGCCCTGCCAAAACCCTTGGTCCAGGCGTTTCAGTGGCCGGAAATCCGCAGCGCCTGCACCGTTGACGCCGTGATCACCGTGGTCGACAGCCCAGCCGTGGCCGCCGGCACGTTCGCCGCCTTCCCGGACCAGGTCGACGCTCAGCGCAAGCTCGACCCGAACCTGGACCACGAATCCCCACTGCACGAGCTGTTCGCCGACCAACTGGCCAGCGCCGACCTGGTGATCCTCAACAAGTCCGACCTGATCAGCCCTGAAGACCTGGCCCGTGTGCGCCTGGAAGTGGCTGAAGAACTGCCGCCGGCGGTCAAAATCATTGAAGCCAGCAGCGGTCGCCTGCCGCTGGACGTGTTGATCGGCCTGGGCGCGGGCTCCGAAGAACACATCGACGGTCGCCACAGCCATCACGATCACCACGAAGGTGAAGACCCCCTTAACCACGAGCATGACCACGACGCCTTCGATTCCATCTCCATCGAACTGCCCCAAGCCGACGAAAGCCTGCTGCTGGACGCTTTGACGCAACTGGTGGTCAAGCACGGCATCCTGCGGGTCAAGGGTTTCGCGGCGATCCCGAACAAACCGATGCGCCTGCTGATCCAGGGCGTGGGCACGCGTTTCGACAAGCACTTCGACCGCGCCTGGCGCGCCGATGAGCCCCGCGCCACGCACCTGGTGCTGATCGGCCAGGAACTGGACGCCGCCTTGCTTGAAGCGCAACTGCGCGCCGCCCTCAGCGTTTAACCCATGCACCTGCTCAGGACTCAGCCCGGCGGTTTCGTTTCGGATGACAACATCGCCGACCTTGGGCAAACCCCCGCCGAGCTGGTGATCCTGTGCAGCGGTGATTCCAGCCTGGCGCTGCTGGCCGAAGCGGCCCAGCAGTTGCCCGAGGATTACCCGAGCCTGCGCCTGGCCAACCCGATGCAGGTGCAGAACCATGCTTCGGTCGACCTGTATGTGGACGAGGTGCTGCGTCACGCCAAGGTCATCCTGATTTCGCTGCACGGCGGCATCGGTTATTGGCGCTACGGTATCGAGCGCCTGGTGGAGTTGGCCGAGCGCGGCGTGCAGCTGATCCTGGTGCCGGGGGATGATCGCCCGGACCCGGAACTCAGTGGCCTCAGCACCGTGGGTGCCGAGGAACGTGACCGGCTCTGGCACTTCCTGCGCCAGGGTGGTTTGGGTAATGCGCTGGATTTCTATCGTTGCCTGGCCGCCGGCTACCTTGGCCGCGATTACGCCTGGAGCGAGCCGCAAACCCTGCCGCGCACGGCGATTTATCACCCGCATAAAGCCAATGCCCGTCTCAACGATTGGCAGGCTGACTGGCAAGCTGATTTTCCCGTGGCGGCGGTGCTGTTCTACCGCTCCCATTTGCAGGCGGCCAACACCGGCTTTATCGATGTTTTTTGCCAGCGCTTGCAGGCCGCGGGTCTCAACCCGCTGCCGATGGCGGTGGCCAGTTTGAAAGAGCCCGGTTGCCTGACCGTGGTCGAGGATTTGCTGGACGAGGTGCACGCCTCGGTGATTCTGAACACCACCGGCTTTGCCCAATCCAGCCCCGAAGCCCCGCACCTGCGGCCGTTTCGCCGCAATATCCCGGTGATCCAGGCGATTTGCGCCCAGGACAACGAGCCCGGCTGGCAGGCCAGCGAGCAAGGCCTCGGCCCCCGGGACCTGGCGATGCACATCGCGTTGCCGGAACTGGACGGGCGCATCATCAGCCGGCCCATCAGCTTCAAAGACCTGGCCTGGCGCAGCGAGCGCAGCCAGTCGGATGTGGTGTGCTATCGCGCGCAGCCGGAACGCATGGACTTTGTCGCCGAACTGGCGCGGCGTTGGGTCGAACTGGCGCGGGTGCCGAATGGCGAAAAACGCATCGCGCTGATCCTCGCCAACTACCCGACCCGGGATGGGCGTATCGGCAATGGTGTGGGGCTCGACACGCCAGCCGCTGCGCTGAACATCTTGCGCGCATTAAAGACCGAAGGTTATCCGCTGCCCGACGTGTTGCCGGAAAGCGGCACGGCGCTGATCCAGGAACTGTTGGGCGGTGTCAGCAACGACCTGGACAGCCTCGACCTGCGTCCGTGTCACCAAAGCCTGGCGCTCGACGACTACGAAGCGATGTTCAACCGCTTGCCCGAGTCTAACCGCCAAGCGGTTCTGGCACGCTGGGGCACACCTCATACCGATCCGATGTTCCGCGACGGCCGCATGATGATTGCCGGCCTGCGTTTGGGCCTGACCTTCGTCGGCATCCAGCCGGCCCGGGGTTACCAGGTCGACGCCAGTGCCGTTTATCACGACCCGGACCTGGTGCCACCCCACGGTTACTTGGCGTTCTACTTCTGGTTGCGCCAGACCTACGGCGCCCACGGCGTGATCCACGTTGGCAAGCACGGCAACCTGGAGTGGCTGCCGGGCAAGGGCGTCGGGCTTTCCGAAAACTGCTGGCCGGACGCATTGCTGGGGCCGTTGCCGAATATCTACCCGTTTATCGTCAACGACCCGGGCGAGGGCGCCCAGGCCAAGCGCCGCACCCAGGCGGTGATCATCGATCACCTGATGCCGCCGCTGACCCGCGCCGAAACCTACGGACCGTTGCGCGACCTGGAGCTGCTGGCCGACGAGTATTACGAGGCACAACTGCTTGACCCACGACGGGCCCGCGAGCTGCAAAAGGACATCCTCAAGCTGGTGCGGGAAACCCGTATCGACCAGGAACTGGCCCTGGACGAAAACCTCGACAGCGACGCCGATGCGGCGATCTGGCTGCCGCGGCTGGACACTTACCTGTGTGACTTGAAGGAGTCGCAGATTCGCGATGGCCTGCACATCTTTGGTGAGTCGCCCGAGGGCCGGTTGCGCATCGACACCTTGCTGGCCTTGCTGCGCATTCCGCGTGGCGATGGCCGGGGGCCGCAATCGAGCCTGCTGCGGGTATTGGCCAAGGCTTTTGAGCTGGGTTTCGATCCGCTGGACTGTGCCCTGGCCGAGCCGTGGACCGGGCGCCGTCCATTGGTGTTGCAGAAGATCGACACGCAATTGTGGCGCACCGCCGGCGACACCCGTGAACGCTTGGAGCTGTATGCCGCGCGCCTGATCGAGCAGGCCCTGGAAGGTGCGGTGGAGCAGCTTGAAGAGCCCGGTTGGGAAGACGTCAAGTCGGTGATCGAGAGCCTGCGCATCGTCGTCGCGCCGCGCCTGGATGCCTGCGGCCTGGCGGAAATGCGCGGGTTGCTGGACGCATTGAGCGGGCGTTTCGTCCCGGCCGGGCCCAGCGGTGCGCCGAGCCGGGGCCGCTTGGACGTGTTGCCTACCGGTCGTAACTTTTTCTCGGTGGATGTGCGCAACCTGCCCACCACCACTGCCTGGCGCATCGGCTTCCAGTCGGCGAACCTGATTCTTGAGCGTCACCTGCAGGATCATGGCGACCACTTGCGCCAGCTCGGCCTGTCGGTGTGGGGCACTGCCACCATGCGCACCGGCGGCGACGACATTGCCCAGGCCATGGCGCTGATGGGCGTGCGCCCGGTATGGGCCACGGGCAGCCAGCGGGTGGATGACTTTGAAATCCTGCCCATCAGCCTGCTGGACCGGCCACGAGTGGATGTGACCTTGCGCGTGTCGGGCTTCTTCCGCGATGCGTTCGCCAACCTGATCCGCCTGTTCGACGCGGCGGTGCAAGCCGTGGCGGCGCTGGACGAACCCGACGACCTGAACCCCCTCGCCGCCAAGGTGCGCAGTGAGCGCGAGGCATTGCGCCTGTCGGGCCTGGACGAGGAAGCGGCGGCGAAGCAGGCCGGTTGGCGGATCTTCGGCGCCAAGCCCGGGGCCTACGGTGCCGGCGTGCAGGGCGCGATTGACGGGCGCTTGTGGCAGAGCCGCGAAGACCTGGCGGAGGTTTACCTGAACTGGGGCGGCTACGCCTATGGCGGCTCCGACGAAGGCACCGCCGCCCGCGAACAGTTTGCTCAGCGCTTGAGCCAAGTGCAGGCGGTGTTGCAGAACCAGGACAACCGCGAGCATGACCTGCTCGACTCCAATGATTACTACCAATTCCAGGGCGGCATGCTCGCCGCCGTGGAAACCCTGAGCGGTGACAAGGCCGCCAGCTATCATGGTGACCACAGCCAGCCGGACCTGCCGAAGATCCGCACGCTGAAGGAAGAGCTGAACCGGGTGATCCGTGCCCGGGCGGCTAATCCGAAGTGGATTGAAGGGGTGAAGCGCCACGGCTACAAAGGCGCGTTCGAGATGGCCGCCACCGTGGACAATCTGTTCGCGTTCGACGCCACCACGGCGCTGATCGACGATCATCAATACGCGTTGCTGGCGGACGCCTATTTGCTGGACCCGGACACCCGCGCCTTTGTGCAGCAGCACAACCCGGATGCCCTGCGGGACATGACCGAACGCATGCTCGAAGCCCAGCAACGCGGCATGTGGCAGGAGCCTGGGGCGTACCGCGAGGCGTTGGAAAACCTGTTGTTGGATATAGAAGAAGGCAGTTGATGACCGACCTCCCGCATTTCCCGCTGTCCGCCGTTGTCGGTGCCGACGACTTGAAACTGGCCCTGTGCCTGACCGCCATCGACCCGAAAATCGGCGGTGTGCTGATCGAAGGTCCGCGCGGCATGGCCAAGTCCACCCTGGCCCGTGGCCTGGCGGACCTGCTCGCCAGCGGCCAGTTCGTTACGCTGCCGTTGGGCGCCACCGAAGAGCGTCTGGTGGGCACCCTCGACCTGGACGCGGCGCTCGGCGAAGGCCGCGCCCAGTTTTCCCCCGGCGTACTGGCCAAGGCTGACGGCGGCGTGCTCTATGTCGATGAAGTCAATTTGCTGCCCGATCATCTGGTGGACCTGCTGCTGGACGTGGCCGCCAGCGGCACCAACCTGATCGAGCGCGACGGGATTTCCCACCGGCATTCGGCGCGCTTCGTGCTGATCGGCACCATGAACCCGGAAGAGGGCGAGTTGCGCCCGCAACTGCTCGACCGGTTTGGCTTCAACGTGGCGCTGAGCGGGCACACCCAGCCGGCCGAGCGTGGGCAGATCATCCGTCGCCGCCTGGATTTTGACAGCGACCCTCAGGGCTTCTGCGGGCACTGGGCCGATCAGCAGGCCGCGTTGCGTGAGCGCTGCACTCAGGCGCGGGCTCTACTGGATAGCATTCCGCTGGATGACCAGGCGCTGGCGCAGATCACCGAACGTTGTTTTGCTGCGGGCGTCGATGGCCTGCGCGCCGACCTGGTCTGGCTGCGCGGCGCCCGTGCCCATGCGGCCTGGCGGGGTGCGACGGTCATCGGCGAGGAAGATATCGAAGCCGTTGCGGAATTTGCCCTGCGTCACCGGCGCCAGGAGCAATCACCGCCTGCTACTCCGCCTGCAGGCGGTCAATCAGCCAAGCCCAATGATTCAACAGAAGGCCAGGGCCAATGGGGCGACATGCCCGCGCCTGCGCTGACGACGGGGGCTCGCCGGGACGTGCCCACCTGGCCAAAAAAGCCCTAGGCATCCGCCCCAGGCCTCCAGCGGGGGCGGATGCGCGGCCCAAGGCGGGTCGACTGGACAAGGGCCGGCGAGGCCAGGCGCGCAGCGCGGCCGAAGGTTCGATCAACTGGCCGGGTACCTTGCTCGGCGGGCGGCCGCAGCGTCGTGAAGATCTGCTGTATCAACTGCGCAGCCGCACGCCCCATGAACTGTGGCTGGTGATTGTCGATGCTTCGGCGTCCACCCGGCGGCATCAGGCGCTGAGCGATGCCAAGGGATTACTGGCCCAACTGTTCGACGATGCCTATCGACAGCGGGCGCGGATGGCGTTGCTCACCGCGAGCGGACAGTCGCCAAAGTGGCAGGTGCAGGGATTAAAGGCGGAAAAAGGGCTTGGTCATTGGCTTGATGGCCTCGGTGCAGGCGGTGGCACGCCATTGTTGGCAGCGCTGAACGAAGCGGGGCACTGGCTGGCGGCTCGTCGCAGACGTTACCCGGTGGAGCAGCAGCGGTTGCTGGTGATCACCGATGGACGGCTGAAAGATGTGGCAGGGCTGCCGCAGCTGGACTGCCCGGGCTTGCTGGTGGACATCGAGCGCGGCCCGATCCGCTTGGGTCGCGCGAAAGCGCTGGCTACCGGGCTGCAGGTGGATTATCGGCACATCGATCACCTGTAAGCCCTCCGTAAATTCCCCCGCAAATCCGTCCGTAAATCCGTCCGTAGCAGCTGTCGAGCGTCAGCGAGGCTGCGTCGGGCGCGACTCGATAATGGAGGATGACTCGGCAACTGCGGTGCTGCCGACGCAGCCTCGCTGACGCTCGACAGCGGCCACGGGGGTGCCGGGTACGTTCGGCCACAGATCCGCCACCAGGAACAGCCGTTCGGCTTCTTCCCATTCTCCTTCGCTGTTTTCCACCAGGCGCACCAGCAATTGCGCGGGCGCCATGGGGTCCAGTTCGGTGAGCCAGTGATGCATCCGGGCCGCATCCCAAGCTCCATCCGCCGGGTAGTGCGCCGGTGCCAGCCACGCATGGCGGGGTAGCGGTTGCCAGCGACCGGCGGGACTTTGCTCGATAAACCTCGACCAATGGCGCTGATGCAACCAGCGGCCATTCAGGTGCTGCGGATGCGCGCCCACCGGCGCCTGCGCCATGCCGGGCCATGGGTAGAGCAAGTACCCGCCCAGCCATAGATGGGCATCAAATCTTTGGATATCCAACGCCGCCAGTATTTCGCGGCTTTCCGGCCGGGCGGAAATCGGCAATTGATGCTGCGCCAGATGCGCCAGTTTGCGGTCGAGCCGGTCATGACAGCCCGGGCCCAGCCATTGCGCGGTGTCCCGGCCGTCGCCGTCCTGGGGCCCAAGATAAAGTTTGATCGCCAGTTCCAGGTGATGCACGCCATCACGGTCCCGCAGCAGCATGTCCAGCTCGCCGAGGGTATGCCCGGCCTGGCGGATCGGCAGGTTGGCCGCCAGCAGTTCCACGCCCGGCGCGTGCTGCACGGCGAATTGCCACAGCCGTTCGTAATACAGCCCCAGCCGACGGGTACGTGCCTGGCTCAGCCAATGCAGCAAGGCGCTGCTGTCCTGGTCCAGCTGGCGCAGCCAGTGTTCCAGCAAATGCGGGGCCTGCACCCAGTCGCTGCCGGTCAGCGGGTGGCGTTGCGGCCAGGGCGTCTGCTCAAGCATCGGCGGGGCGAGCATCACCCACGCGAGGTCGCGCACCTCGGGGTGACGCAGTTGGCGGGGCAGGTGCTGTAAATCAGGGAACAGAGTCATGGTCCGAGCATAGCCTTTTACAGCCGGGAAGGGGGCTGAGAACCGTTGTCGTCTGGGGTTTGCGGCGACAAAGGATTTTGTGTAACGCCGGCTTTCGCCCATAATCGTTCTTTTTTGCCAGAACCCGAACCCCGCAGGAGCCCCATGGAGCAATTTCGCAATATCGGCATTATCGGTCGCCTGGGCAGTACCCAGGTGCTGGACACCGTCCGCCGGCTGAAAAAGTTTCTGCTCGAGCGCCACCTGCATGTGATCCTCGAAGACACCATCGCTGAAATCCTCCCCGGGCACGGCCTGCAAACCTCGTCGCGCAAGATGCTCGGTGAAGTCTGCGATATGGTGATCGTGGTAGGCGGCGACGGCAGCCTGTTGGGCGCCGCCCGTGCGCTGGCGCGGCATAACGTGCCGGTGCTGGGGATCAACCGTGGGAGCCTGGGGTTCCTCACCGATATTCGCCCCGACGAGCTGGAAGTCGAAGTGGCCAAGGTGCTGGACGGCCATTACCTGGTGGAAAACCGCTTCCTGCTGCAAGCCGAAGTGCGCCGCCATGGCGAAGCCATCGGCCAGGGCGACGCCCTCAATGACGTGGTGCTGCACCCCGGCAAGTCGACGCGGATGATCGAGTTCGAGTTGTACATCGACGGCCAGTTCGTGTGCAGCCAGAAGGCCGACGGCCTGATCGTCGCCACGCCTACCGGGTCCACGGCCTATGCGCTGTCGGCCGGCGGGCCGATCATGCATCCCAAGCTGGATGCCATTGTGATCGTGCCGATGTACCCCCATATGTTGTCCAGCAGACCTATCGTGGTCGACGGCAACAGTGAGCTGAAAATCGTGGTGTCCAAAGACATGCAGATCTACCCGCAAGTCTCCTGCGACGGGCAGAACCATTTCACCTGCGCCCCCGGTGACACCATCACCGTGAGCAAAAAGGCACAGAAGTTGCGGTTGATCCACCCGCTGGACCACAACTACTACGAAGTGTGCCGTACCAAGCTGGGCTGGGGCAGCCGCTTGGGGGGTGGAGGCGACTGATGCTTGATCCCGCGCGTAGCTACGACCTGATTGGTGACGTGCACGGTTGTGCTCATACCCTTGAGCACTTGCTCGACCGGTTGGGTTACCACAAGCAGGGCGGTACCTGGCGGCATCCGTCGCGAATGGCCGTGTTCCTCGGCGATATCATCGACCGTGGCCCGCGCATTCGCGAAGCGCTGCATATCGTCCACGACATGACCGAGGCCGGCCAGGCGCTGTGCATCATGGGTAACCATGAGTTCAACGCGCTGGGCTGGAGTACGCCGGCGCCTCCGGGCAGCGGCAAGCAGTTCGTGCGTGAGCACACGCCACGCCACGCGCGGTTGATCCAGGAGACGCTGACGCAGTTCGAGCAGCACCCGGCGGACTGGCACGACTTCCTCGGCTGGTTCTACGACATGCCGCTGTTTGTCGATGCCGGACGATTCCGCGTGGTGCACGCCTGCTGGGACAACGGCTTTATCGAACCCCTGCGCGCGCATTTCCCGGACGGCTGCATCGACCAGCACTTTCTGCAAGCCGCCGCCGTGCCCGGCAGTTTCGCCAGCAACGCCTTCGACCGCCTGCTGCGCGGCACCGACATGCGCCTGCCGGACGGCCTGACCCTGACCGGCGGCGACGGCCTGACGCGCTCGTTCTTCCGTACCAAGTTCTGGGAAGACGACCCGAAAACCTACGGCGACATCGTGTTCCAGCCTGATGCGCTGCCGGAACCGGTGGCCGCCACGCCGCTGTCGTCCACTGAAAAGAATTCCCTGCTGCGCTACGGCGTCGACGAGCCGTTGCTGTTCGTCGGTCACTACTGGCGCAGCGGCAAACCGGCGCCGATCCGCCCGAACCTGGCCTGCCTGGACTACAGCGCGGTGCTGTACGGCAAGTTGGTGGCTTACCGGCTGGATCAGGAAACTCGCCTGGACCCGCGTAAATTTGTCTGGGTCGATGTCGAGCGCCCGGAAGTATTGAAATGAGCCCACTGGCTGCGCATTCGAAATTTTGAGGAAACTCCATGGATGATTCGACGTTCGACCAACTGGAGGCTGCTCTGCACGCGGCCCCCGGCAACGTCGCGCTGCTGACCCTGTTGCTTGGCGCAAGCCTTGAGCGCGGCGAGCACGAGCGCGGGCTGAAGCTGCTGCCTGCCGACCTTGAGCAATGGCCCGACGCCGAGGCCCTCAAGCTGGCCGCCGCCAGGCTGTGCTTCGCCGCAGGTGATGCGTCGCGCGCCGTGCAACTGGCCCAAGGCGACGACGCGGCTTCCAGAATGCTCAAGGCCCGTGCCTTGGCTGCGCTGGACCGTTTGAAAGAGGCCCAGGTGGAATACCGTGCCGCAGTGGACGCCAACCCGGCCTTGGAAGACATGGCGCTGTGGCGCCGGCTCAACGTTTCGGTGCTGGACTTCCCCGGTGCCGAAGGCCGACCGCGTCTGCGGGTGATTTCCAATGACGACACTGACCAGAGCGAAGTGGTGCGCCTGCTGGTGCCGGAAAAGGAAAACCTGACCTTCGATGATATCGGCGGCCTGGATGAGCTGAAAAAGACCATCCACAAAAAGATCATCCTGCCGTATCAAAAGCCGGGCCTGTTCCAGCGCTTTCGCAAGAAAGTGGGGGGCGGCGTGCTGCTCTACGGCCCGCCGGGTTGCGGCAAGACCTTGCTGGCCAGGGCTACGGCCGGGGAGTGCAAGGCGACGTTTTTCAATGTGGCGATTTCCGATGTGCTGGACATGTACATCGGCGAGTCCGAACGCAAGTTGCACGCTTTGTTTGAACAAGCCCGCGCCCAGGCGCCGGCGGTGATGTTTTTCGATGAGGTCGAGGCGCTGGGGGGCAAGCGTTCCAACACGCGCGAGTCGACCTCGTCCAAGCTGGTGAGCCAGTTCCTGTCCGAAATGGACGGCTTTACCAACGACAATCATGGCGTGCTGATTCTGGCGGCGACCAACGTGCCGTGGTCGGTGGATTCGGCATTCCGTCGTCCGGGCCGGTTCGACCGCGTGCTGTTCGTGCCGCCACCGGATCGTCCCGCTCGGGAAAGCATGCTCAAGTTGATGATGAAGGACCGGCCAATGGCCAACGATATCGACTTAGGTTTCCTGGCCAAGAACACTTCCGGCTTCTCCGGAGCCGATTTGAGTGAATTGGTCGAAACCGCAGCCGACGAGGCGATTGAAGAGTCGATCAGCAGCGGCAGTGAGCAATCGATTTGCGACCGGCATTTCAAGCAGGCACTCAAGGAAGTGCGGCCGACCACCCTGGAGTGGTTGACCACCGCGCGCAACTACGCGCGCTATGCCAATGAAGGCAATCAATACGACGAGGTGCTCGCGTTCCTCGACAAGCACGGGAAGGGTCGCTGATGGCGCAGTACGGTGGTTACCGCATCGAGGACGAACCGCGTCCCGGTGCCTGGGCCAAGTTTGCAGTCTCGCCATTCTGGCCGCTGCTGGGGCTGATGCTGGGCGGCGCGTGGCTTGGCTTGCCATGGTTTGTGTTCAATTCGATTGCCGTGGGCAGCCCGACGCGGGTCCGCGAGTGGGTACTGGCCGGCGCCGCGCTGGTGGGCAGCCTGGTCATCGGCTTTGTGCTGCTGCAGTTGGTGGGGGCGGGCTACATTCAAACCCAGGCCGAGATTCAGTACGCCTTGCTGGCTCTGGTGGTGTGGAAGCTGAGCATCGGTTACCTGCTGTATATGCAGCAAAACGCGACCATTGAGATTTACCAGTATTACGGTGGTGTGTTGAACCGCTTCGGCTTGCCGTTGGCGTTGATCGGCGGGTTTGTGCTCAAGGGCATGGTCGTCAAGTTGTTGCCCTACACCCTCTGGTATCTGGTGGTGAGCTGATGAATACCGATTATTTGCTGCAACTGGCTTACCAACGCTTGCAGGCCGACCATAACGACGGCGCGATAGATGCACTGCGTCAGTTGTTGGCCAGCGATCCTCATTCGGCCGAGGCCCACGCGTTGCTGGGGATCTGCCTGATGAACATGCGCCGGGTACATGCCGCCCGGCACGAAGTGCAGTTGGCCCTGGCGGCCGATGCGCAATTGCCACTGGCTCACTACGCTGCGGCGCAAGTGGCGATTGCCTTGCGCAAGTTCAAACTGGCCCAGGAACATCTCAATCAGTTGCTGGATATGGAACCGCTGAACCCGGTGAATTACCGCTGCCTCGCCGAGTTGTACCAGTTGACCGGTCGCCTGGCCCAAAGCCGCGAACCCCTGGAAAAAGCCCTGGAGTTGGCCCCGGATGACGCGGCGAACCTGGTGGCCCTGGCGGAGTTTTACCGCGCCTGCGGTGACTGGAACAAGGCGCAGCTGTTTGCGCGCCAGGCCTTGCAGGCCGATCCGGGAAATACCGGTGCCGTAGTGGTGCTCGGGCATCTATTGCTGCGCGAGGGCGATGTGAATGGCGCTCGGGATCATGCGATCTGGGCGTTGCAGGAAAACGCCACCAGCCTGCCCGCGCTGCATCTGCTCACGGCAGTGAAAGCCCGCAGCAGTGTGCTCCTCGGTGCCTGGTGGCGCTTCAACAGCTGGATGAACGAACGCAGCGCCACCCGCGCCATCATCCTGCTGTTGTTTATGTTTGTGGCCTACCGTGTGGTGGTCATCACGCTGACGGCTCACGGTTATCCGCAAGTGGCCCAGGTGATTGATTGGGTGTGGCTGGCCTTTGCCGCCTATACCTTTGCCGCGCCCCAGATTTTCCGGCGCCTGCTGGACAAAGAACTGGTGCAGGTCAAACTGTCCAAGGAATTTTGAGTGCCCTTCGTGCGCTCGCTCAACTCGCGACATTTATCAGAGGTTGTTCACATGTCGTCTTTTGCTGAAATGATCGAAAACATCACCCCGGACATCTACGAGAGCCTCAAGCTCGCCGTGGAAATCGGCAAGTGGTCCGATGGCCGCAAGCTCACCGCCGAGCAGCGTGAACTGTCGTTGCAGGCGGTGATCGCCTGGGAGCTGCAGAACCTGCCGGAAGACCAGCGCACCGGCTACATGGGCCCGCAGGAATGCGCCTCGAAGTCGGCGCCGGTGCCGAACATCCTGTTCAAGTCGGATGCCATCCATTGATTGAGATTGGCCGTGGTGCAGTCAGCAAGATGTCGGCGCAGTTGGGTGAGCCGACCGTTCAATACGCGTTTCGCCTGGGTGACACCGAGGTGCCGGTCAACCCGTTGATTGGCACCACCGTGCGCCTGGAATACCTCGGCGCTATCCATTGCACCCATTGCGGTCGCAAGACCAAGACCAGTTTCAGCCAGGGTTACTGCTACCCGTGCATGACCAAACTGGCCCAGTGCGACCTGTGCATCATGAGCCCCGAGCGCTGCCATTACGACGCAGGCACCTGCCGCGATCCGGCCTGGGGTGAAAAATTCTGCATGACCGACCACGTGGTTTACCTGGCGAATTCGTCGGGGATCAAGGTCGGCATTACCCGCGCCAGCCAGCTGCCTACCCGCTGGCTGGACCAGGGCGCCAGCCAGGCGCTGCCGATCATGCGGGTTGCCACGCGCCAGCAGTCGGGCTTCGTCGAAGACCTGTTCCGCAGCCAGGTGGCCGACAAGACCAACTGGCGCGCGCTGCTCAAGGGCGACGCCCAGACGGTAAATCTTGCGCAGGTCCGCGACGAACTGTTCGCCAGCTGCGCCGAGGGTTTGCTCGGTTTACAGGAACGCTTTGGCTTGCAGGCCATCCAACCGGTGACCGACATCGAACCGATCCAAATCCGCTACCCGATCGAGCAGTATCCGACCAAGATCGTCAGCTTCAACCTGGACAAGAACCCGATTGCCGAAGGCACGCTGATGGGGGTCAAGGGCCAATACCTGATCTTCGATACCGGCGTGATCAACATTCGTAAATACACGGCCTACCAGCTCGCCGTGCATCAGTAGAAGGACGACAGACATGCGCACCGAACAGCCGAAGATGATTTACCTGAAGGACTATCAGGCGCCGGACTACCTGATCGACGAGACGCACCTGACCTTCGAGTTGTTCGAGGACCATAGCCTGGTCCACGCGCAGCTGGTGATGCGCCGCAACCCTGAGCGCGGCGCCGGCCTGCCGCCGCTGGTGCTGGACGGACAGCAGCTGGAGCTGCTGTCGGTAAACCTGGCCGACCAGGAACTGACTGACGCCGACTACCAGTTGAGCGACAGCCACCTGACCGTGCACCCCACCAGCGCGACCTTCACCCTCGACACCACGGTGAAGATCCACCCGGAAACCAACACCGCCCTGGAAGGCCTGTACAAATCCGGCGGCATGTTCTGCACCCAGTGCGAGGCCGAAGGTTTCCGCAAGATCACTTATTATCTGGACCGCCCGGACGTGATGAGCGTGTTCACCACCACGGTGATCGCCGAGCAGCACAGCTATCCGGTGTTGCTGTCCAATGGCAACCCGATTGCTTCCGGCCCTGGCGAAGATGGCCGGCATTGGGCGACCTGGGAAGACCCGTTCAAGAAACCGGCTTACCTGTTCGCACTGGTGGCCGGTGATTTGTGGTGCGTCGAAGACACCTTCACCACCATGACCGAGCGCACCGTGGCGCTGCGCATCTATGTCGAGCCGGAAAACATCGACAAGTGCCAGCACGCCATGAACAGCCTGAAGAAGTCCATGCGCTGGGACGAAGAAGCCTATGGCCGCGAGTACGACCTCGACATCTTCATGATCGTCGCGGTCAACGACTTCAACATGGGCGCCATGGAGAACAAGGGCCTCAACATCTTCAACTCCAGCGCCGTGCTGGCCCGCGCCGAAACCGCCACCGACGCCGCGCACCAGCGTGTCGAGGCGATCGTCGCCCACGAATACTTCCACAACTGGTCGGGCAACCGCGTGACCTGCCGCGACTGGTTCCAGCTCTCACTGAAGGAAGGCTTCACGGTATTCCGTGATTCGCAGTTCTCTGCCGACATGAACTCGGCCACCGTCAAGCGTATCCAGGACGTGGCCTACCTGCGCACGCACCAGTTCGCCGAAGATGCTGGCCCGATGGCCCACGCGGTACGCCCGGACGGCTTTATCGAGATCTCCAACTTCTACACCCTGACCGTGTACGAAAAGGGCTCGGAAGTGGTCCGCATGATCCAGACCTTGCTCGGCGCCGAAGGCTTCCGCAAGGGCAGCGACCTGTATTTCGAACGCCACGACGGCCAGGCTGTGACCTGCGACGACTTTATCAAGGCCATGGAAGACGCCAACGGCGCCGACCTGACCCAGTTCAAGCGCTGGTACAGCCAAGCCGGTACACCACGCCTGGCGGTGAGCGAGTCCTATGACGCGGCGGCTAAAACCTACAGCCTGACCTTCCGTCAAAGCTGCCCGGAAACCCCGGACAAAGTAGAGAAACTGCCGTTCGTGATTCCGGTTGAACTGGGCCTGCTGGACAGCACGGGCGCGGGTATCGCCTTGCGCCTGGCCGGTGAAGCCGCGGCGGGCGCCACGTCCCGGGTGATCTCGGTGACCGAAGCCGAGCAGACCTTTACCTTTGTCGACATTGCCGAACATCCGCTGCCGTCTCTGCTGCGTGGCTTCTCGGCGCCGGTGAAACTGAGCTTCCCGTACAACCGCGACCAATTGATGTTCCTGATGCAGCACGACAGCGATGGTTTCAATCGCTGGGACGCCGGCCAGCAACTGTCGGTGCAGGTGTTGCAGGAGCTGATCGCCCAGCATCAGCAGGGCAAGGCACTGGTGCTGGATCAGCGCCTGATCACCGCACTGCGCAGCGTGTTGAGCGATGAAAGCCTGGACCAGGCGATGGTTGCGGAAATGCTGTCGCTGCCGAGCGAAGCCTACCTGACTGAAATCAGCGAAGTGGCGGATGTCGACGCCATCCACGCGGCCCGCGAGTTCGCCCGTAAACAACTGGCGGATCACCTGTTCGAAGGTTTGTGGCTGCGCTACCAGGCCAACCGTGACCTGTCGAAGAAAACCCCGTACGTGGCCGAGGCGGAACACTTCGCCCGTCGCGCGTTGCAGAACATCGCGCTGTCTTACCTGATGCTCAGCGGCAAGCCGGAAGTGCTGGCGGCGACCCTTGAGCAGTTCGACGCGTGTGACAACATGACCGAGCGCCTGACGGCCTTGGCGGTGCTGGTCAACTCGCCGTTCGAAGAAGAGAAGGCCAAGGCCCTCGCGGTGTTTGCCGAGAACTTCAAGGACAACCCGCTGGTCATGGACCAGTGGTTCAGCGTGCAGGCCGGCAGTGGTTTGCCGGGCGCGCTGGAGCGGGTCAAGACGCTGATGCAACACCCGGCGTTCAACATCAAGAACCCGAACAAGGTGCGGGCACTGGTGGGCGCGTTTGCCGGGCAGAACCTGATCAACTTCCACGCGGCGGACGGTTCGGGTTATCGGTTCCTGGCCGACCTGGTGATCCAGTTGAACGGCTTCAACCCGCAGATTGCTTCGCGGCAGTTGGCGCCGTTGACCCGCTGGCGCAAGTACGACAGCGCGCGGCAGGCGCTGATGAAAGGCGAACTGGAGCGGATTCGCGCTTCGGGCGAGCTCTCCAGCGATGTGTTTGAGGTGGTGAGCAAAAGCCTTGCGTAACTGAGGCTGAGTACTGCATCTGTGGCGAGGGAGCTTGCTCCCGCTGGAGTGCGCAGCGCTCCCAAGATTTTGGGGCCGCTACGCAGCCCAGCGGGAGCAAGCTCCCTCGCCACAATGGGTCTTAGATAACCGGCGGCCAGCGCAGGTCCTGAGCATCATCGTCGGTATAACGTGGGAAGCGCTCTGCGATCATCTCGTGGGGCACCCCCAGCGGTATCGCGCTGGCAGCATCCAGACGGTCCACTTGCTCAGCCGAGAGTTGCACACTCAACGCGCCCAGGGTGCCATCCAGCTGTTCGCGGGTACGCGGCCCCAGGATCGGAATCAGCGCGGTGGAGGAGCGACGGGCCTTTTCCCGCAGCCAGGCGATGGCGATGTGCGTCGGCGTGGCGTCCAGTTCACCGGCGACGGCCAGCAGGGTGTCGAGCACTGCCGTTTCCCGGGCACTTTTTTCCGCGTGAACCAGAATCCCCAGCTTGCTGGCGCGAGTATCCTCCTGGCTGTTGCGATACTTTCCGGTGAGAAAACCACCCCCCAACGGTGACCACAACGTGGCGGCCAGACCCAGGGCTTCAGCCATGGGCAGCAGCTCACGGTCGGCTGTGCGTTCGGCCAGGCTGTATTCGGTCTGGATCGCTACCAGCGGCGCAAAGCCGCGCACTTCGGCGAGCAGGTCGGCGCGGGCAATGCGCCAGGCGGGGAAGTTGGACAGCCCGGCGTAGTGGATCTTGCCGGCCCGCACCAGGTCATCAAAACCCCGCAGGATCTCTTCCATCGGCGTGACGTTGTCGCTGATATGCGCCCAGAACAGGTCGATGTGATCGGTGTTCAGGCGTTTCAGGCTTTCTTCGACGGCGCGCACCATGTTCTTGCGGTTATTGCCGAGCTTGAGGGTGCCTTCGTCCTGAGGCTGGGTGCGCAAGGTGTACTTGCTGGCGATCACCAGGCGGTCGCGTTCCGACGCAATAAACTCGCCGAGCAGCACTTCCGATTGGCCGAACTGGTAGCCGTTGGCGGTATCGAGGAAATTACCGCCGGCCTCAAGGTAGCCGTCGTAAATCCGCTTGGATTCTTCGCGCTCGGCGCCGTGGCCCCAGCCTGTACCGAAGTTGGCGGTGCCCAGGGCCAGCTCCGAAACCCGCAGGCCGCTGCGACGGCCAAAGACTTTATTGCGCATACGAGAACTCCTGACGCTGTGGTTTGGTTTAAATGTTTTGCAACATCTATTTAATATGATGTGAGTCATATTTTTCGTCAAGCGGCTTTTTTTGCCGTTGAAGGGCAGGGCGCCTGCTCCTGACACTTTCTGACAGAGGCCTCTGCTAAGCTTCGCCACCTTCCTTTTTTCGAGCGTGATCAACGTGTCGCGTACCAGCCGTCTGCTGACCTTGTTGCAAGTCCTGCGGGGCAAGAAACGCCCGGTGACGGCCGCCGTGCTGGCGGCGGAACTGGAGATATCCGAACGCACGCTGTACCGCGACATCGCCGAGCTGACAGCGTTGGGCGCGCCGATCTATGGCGAGGCGGGCGTGGGTTATGTGCTGCGTGCAGGCCTGTTCCTGCCGCCGCTGATGCTCAATGCCGACGAGACCGAAGCCATCGTGCTGGGCTTGCGGTATGTCGACCAGCGCGGTGATGACGTACTGAGCCAGGCGGCGGCGAATGCCCTGGCGAAGATTGCTGACGTGCTTGATCCTGCGGCCCAGGAAGCGTTGCGCAATCCGACCCTGCTGCCCGGCCCGCCAGGGTTCGGCTACCCGGAAAATCGCGTGCCTCTGAACGTGTTTCGCGAGGCCATTCGCGGCCAGGCCAAGCTGCACATCGATTACGCCGACGCCAGCCAGACCGCCAGCCAGCGCCTGATCTGGCCCCTGGCCCTGGGTTTTCTCAACGAAGTGCGGGTGATCGTCGCGTGGTGCGAATTGCGCGGTGCCTATCGCACCTTCCGCACCGACCGGGTGGCCGCTGCCAGCCTTCACGGCGAGCGTTATCCGGGGCGGCGCAGCGACTGGTTGCGGGCCTGGCGCAAGCTGATGGAACAGAACGAATCCGGGCCATTCACTCCTGACAAGAACTGACACAACGCTGCTTTAGCATGGCTCCATAAATCACTAACAAGGAGCTGTCACCATGTCCCAACCCACCCCCGAACTGGCCCCGGCGATTGCAACCTACATTGCCGCTGCGAATGCCGGCGACACGTCCTTGGTCGCCGACTATTTTGCCGAAGATGCCAACGTGTTCGACGAAGGCGAGCACCAGGTCGGTACCGCGGCCATTGCTCGCTGGATGGAAGACACCGGGCGCCGTTACCAGCCCAAGGTCCAGGTGCTGAATGTGCAGCACCGCACCGGCAAGGTGCTGGTCAGCAACCTGATCACCGGCAGCTTTCCCGGCAGCCCACTGGAGCTGCGTTACACCTTCCGCCTCAATGAGCAGGGCAAGATTTCCCGATTGGATATTTCCCTGTAGCCGTCATGGCATACTGCCGGGCATGACTTTCGACTCGCCACTCGCCGCCTACCAGCACGCTATCACCGAACAGGGTTTCGTCCCCGACGACGCCCAGCGTGAGGCGGTGCAAGCCCTGCAAGATTGCCATCAAGCCCTGCACCATGGGCATGGGCCTATCACCGGGGTGTACCTGTGGGGGCCGGTCGGCCGGGGCAAGACCTGGCTGATGGACCAGTTCTACCAAAGCCTGCGAGTGCCTGCCCGGCGCCAGCATTTCCATCACTTCATGGGCTGGGTGCACCAGCGCTCGTTCCAACTGACGGGCACCCACGACCCCTTGCAGGCCTTGGCCCGTGAACTGAGCCGGGAAGTGCGGGTGCTGTGTTTTGATGAGCTGTTCGTCAATGACATTGGTGACGCGATCATTCTTGGCCGGCTGTTCCAGGTGATGTTCGAGGAAGGCGTGGTGATGGTCTGCACCTCCAACCAGCCACCGGACCAGCTGTACGCCGATGGCTTCAATCGCGATCGTTTCCTGCCGGGAATCGAGGCCATCAAACAGCATATGCGGGTGGTGGCAGTGGATGGCGGGGAAGATCATCGCCTGCATCCGGGGACCGCGCTGCAACGTTATTGGGTCGATCAGCCCGACGCGTTGGCCGAGGTGTTTCGCCAGTTGAGCCATGGGCAGGCGGTAAGCAGCGCGCCGGTTGCGGTCGGCTACCGCTCCATCGTGGCAGTACAGTCCAGTGAGACGGTGCTGTGGTGTCGTTATGCCGACCTGTGCGAACGGCCGTTGGCCGCCATGGATTTCATGCTGCTGTGTGATCGGTTCAAGGCGATTTTGCTGGGCGAGGTGCCGAATCTAAGCGCACAAAAGCGTCCGGGACGAATCGCCCGTGGCACCGAAGATGCTGCCGAACGGGTGGATGCCGGTGACCGGGAGCTGCCGGAACTGTCGGTGCATGACGACAGCGTCCGGCGTTTCATCGCCCTGGTGGACGAGTGCTACGACCGCAAGGTGCCGCTGTATATCGAGGCCAAAGTACCCCTGGAAAGCCTCTATACCGAGGGTTACCTGGAGTTTCCTTTTCGCCGCACCCTGAGTCGCTTGCAGGAGATGCAACTGGCGCGGTTTGGCGAACCTGGCGCGCTTTCACGCGGGCAAATGTAGTTAATCTCCTTCATCTAATGCCTGCTCCATGCTTACAATCGATCCCTTTTACGGGGACCGAGTCCCTGTTGCACCGTTAACGAGGAAGGAAATGGACACCCCAGACATCCTGGTGCTGCAAGCCAGCTACACCAATCCGGTACACGCCGAGGCCATTGGCCTGGTGCTCAATCATTACGCCGAAGACCCCATGGGCGGTGGCCACAGCCTGCCGGCCGACCGTTTGCAGCAACTGCCGGCGGAGTTGGCCAAGCGTGCCCATGCGTTCAGCGTGCTGGCATTTGTCGGCGGCACGCCGGCGGGTCTGGTGAACTGCTTTGAAGGGTTTTCCACCTTTGCTTGCCGTCCGCTGGTCAATGTGCACGACGTGGTGGTCATGGACAAATTCCGCGGCCTGGGTTTGAGCCAGAAGATGCTGCAAAAGGTCGAGGAAATTGCTCGCCAGCGCGGCTGCTGCAAGATCACCCTCGAAGTGCTTGAAGGCAATGACGTGGCGCAGTCGGCGTATCGCAAGTTTGGTTTCGAAGACGCTGTATTTGATGCGGAGCATGGCCGCATGTTGTTTTGGAACAAGCCGCTTTAATTAATGTTTATTTAATTAAAGGCAAAAAAAGGCGCCAGCAAGTGGCGCCAAATAAACCTTGGCTATCAGAGCGGAATAGCACAGGGTATTACGGGTAAATCAGGTATTAGGTGTCGTGGTAGTTTGGTCGGCAGTGGCAGGTTTTGCAGTCTTGCCGTCAGCCATCGCTGTTTGCTGGGCGGCACCGTGAGTCTGTTCCTGAACGAAGGTGAAGTTGTTGTAGAACTCCTTCGAGCGCTCTGAACCGCCTTCTGCGAAGGCGGCTACGGAGGTCATGGTCATCAGGCCGGCAAGGATAACAGTCGAAATTTTCATGGCAGTATCTCATTAAGTGTGTTGGGTTCCGCGCAGTGTGATCAGCGGCGGGATGGGGAGACTGTGGACCCATGATATTAAGTAAGGGTTAACCTCGCGCTGACCGAAAGTTAACGATTTCGTTAACTTCCACTCTTTCGCCGCGATGAATTCAGAGCTTCCAATCCAGTGCAAGGCTGATGGAGCGCGGGTCTCCCCAATACACGCCGTTATAAAAGCCGACACGTTCGTAATATTTTTTATCAAATAGGTTGTTGATATTAAGTGACGCCGACAAGTGGCTATCGAACTCATAGCGGGACATCAGGTTGACCACGGTATAGGCCTGCTGAGTGATTCGGGTCTGCTCCCTGATCAACGTTCCACTGGAATCCCTACCCACGGGGCGATAGGCAACGTCGTAGAAATCACTCTGCCAATTCACCGCGCCGCCCACTGTCAGTGCATGCCATTCGCCGGGCAGGCGATAGGCCGTGGACACCCGCAGCAGGTTCAGCGGCAGGTGGGTGTTATTGCGTTGCTTGTCGCCGTTCAATGAGTGGGTGTAGGTGTAGCCGGCGGTCAGGTTCCAGTCGGGGCGCACCTCTCCGGACACCTCTATCTCGAAGCCCTGCACGGTGTTGCCTTTGCCGCCGGACCCGTAGAACATCTCGCCGGTGTCTGGATCCGGTGGCGTCGAACTGTCCAGTTCCGCGACGTTGTCCTGCTTGCTCCAGAAATACGCGGCCGCCAGGTTCAGGCGTTCTTCCAGCAGGCTGCCCTTGATGCCCACTTCATAGTTGCTGCCCACCACCGGCTCCAGGTATTGCTTGCCGGCGTCACGCTGCTCTTGCGGGTTGAAGATATCGGTGTAGCTGGCGTAGACGGTGTACTCCGGGGTCAAGTCGTAGAGCAGGCCGGCGTAGGGCGTCCACATGTCGTTGTGGGTCTGGCTGGATTTTGTTGCACCGAGGTACTGGTCGGTGTCCTCGTGGTAGTTGTACGTGGTGCTCTCGATCTCCCAACTGCCATAACGACTGCCCAACACGGCATGCAGGCGGTCAGTCAGGCTCAGGCGGGTGGCCAGGTAGCCGGCCTTTTGGCGAGTGCTGCCTTGTTCGCCCTTGAGGCCGGTGTTGGAGTCCGGGAATTTGCCGATCCCGCCCATGTGTTTCCAGTCCTCAATGCTGGTGTAATTCTTCGGCACCGGACCGTCGCGCAGGTGTGGCGAAGAGTCGCGTTGTTCGGACTCGCCATAACCCACCATCAATTCGTGCTCACGACCCAGCAGGGAGTAGGACCCGGCCAGGTTCAAATCCACCACGTCCATTTTCGACGTGCCGAGCATGTGACTGGTCCAGGCCGTCATGCCGCTGCGGTCGGCATTGGGGAAGCCTGAGCCGCCGTAGTACACCTTGCCGTCCGTGTCGCTTTCGCGGTGGGTATAGGCGGCCTTCAGGTGCCAGTCACCGGCCAGCCGATGGTCGAGGGTGGCGAAGGTGGTTTCGTCTTTCAGCGGCCAGGAACTCCACTTGGCCGCAATGTTGGCGGAGCGGGGCAGCTTGGCTTTGCTGCCGTCGCTGTTCCAGTACGGCAAGGTGCCCCACGCGGTGCCCTGCACGTGCTTGTTCTGATAATCAAAGCCCACCGCCAGCACCGTGTCGTCGGTCAGGTCGCCTTCGAGGATGCCGTAGCCGACTTCCCGTTGCAGCGCGTAGTTGTCGCGGTAGGACTGGGTGTCACGGTAGGCGAGCACCGTGCGGCCCCGCAGGCGCCCATCAAACGCCAAGGGGCCGCCGACATCCAGGTAGCTGTAGTAATTGTCATCGGAGCCGCCACTGATGCCCGTCTTTGCCTGCCATTGGGCCGTCGGACGTTTGCGCACCATATTGACCGTGGCCGAAGGGTCGCCTGCACCGGTGGTCAAGCCGGTGGCGCCGCGTACCACTTCGATCCGGTCGTAGATGATGGTGTCGGCATCTGACTTCATGCGGCCGAAGGTGTTGAGCATGCCGTCAATCTGGAAATTGGTGATGCCGTAACCGCGTGAGGAGTAGCCGACCCGGTCGGAGTCCAGGTGTTGCACCACCACGCCGGTGGTCTGGCGCATCACCTCGGTCAGGGTGTTGAGGTTGAAGTCGTCCATCTGTTGGCGGGTGATCACCGAGACCGACTGCGGGGTTTCCTTGATGGACAGGTTCAACCGGGTGGCGGTGCTCATGGAGCCTGTGGTGTAGGCACCGGTGTGTTCGGTGTTGGCGCCAAGGCTGTCGGCGGTGATGCGGGTGCTGCCCAGTTCCAGGGCATTGGCCGGCGGGTGCGATTCCTTTTCAGGATCGTTTTCAGCCAGCAGGTCCGGGCTCAGCGCCACGCTGAAAAGGCCCAGGGTCAAGGTCATGGAACGGGTAATAGGCGCGAACATCGCGGCGAACTCCTTGTCGTCTATGAAAAATGCCATTGGCTCAAAGACGAAAGGAGGTGGGGAACTTTAGCGCTAAACGAGAATAATTATTATCTTTGTGCTGGAGGCCACGTCGGGTTTCACCGCATTGCGCAGGTGAAACCCAGGTGTTGGGCCTACTTGATGACCACTTCAGTCGAGTCGATTTTCTTCGGCTTGATCAGGCTGAAGTCAATCAAGGGCTTTTGCTGGCGTTCATAAGGATTGCCAATCAGCAGCGGCCGCGGCTTGAAGCTGTCACTGACCAGGCTCTTGCTGTGGTCCAGTTCATCAAAACTCAACCCCGCCATGTCGGCCCAGGTATGGATCAACTGCGAGCTGCTGTACGGCCGCTGCAAGTCACCGCCAAAGCTCCAGTCATGACTTTCACGCCACTTGGGCGATGCATAGGCCATGAACGGAATGGTGTACATCGGCGCCGTCGGTTTGCCTTCGTTACGGCCCAGGGTGCTGTGGCCGGCCGAATCGAAGACGTCTTCACCGTGGTCGGAGAGGTACAGCAGGAAGCCGTTCGGGTCAGTCTTGGCGTAGTCCTTGATCAGGCTCGACACCACGAAATCGTTGTACAGCACCGCGTTGTCGTAGCTGTTATAGGTCGGCAGCTGCGCGTCGCTGACCCCGGCAGGCACACCCTGGCGATCGGTGAACTTGTCAAAGGTCGGCGGGTAGCGGTACTGGTAACTCATGTGGGTGCCCAGCAGGTGTACCACGATGAATTTACGCTCGGCGGTGTCGGACATCGCCTTGGCAAACGGTTCGAGTACGTCGCCGTCGTACTGGCGCGCGTTCTGGTTGCGGTTGTTGTTCAGGTACACCTGCTCGTCGGCCTGTTCGGAAAAGGTCGTGAGCATGGTGTTGCGCTTGGTCATGGTCTGCTGGTTGGTGATCCAGAAGGTCTTGTAGCCGGCCTGCTTCATCACGCTGACGATGGATGGGGTCTTGAGGTACAGGTCCGGGTTTTCTTCGTCGGCGAAGGTCAGCACCTGTTGCAGCGCTTCGATGGTGTACGGGCGCGGGGTGATCACGTTGTCGAACACCGCCAGTTGATCCCGCAGCTTGTCCAGTTCCGGGGTGGTGTTGCGCGGGTAGCCATACAGGCTCATGCGCTGGCGGTTGGTGGACTCGCCGATCACCAGCACCAGGGTCGACGGCTGGCCGGCCATGCTGTCCTTGAGGTTGGTCAGGGGCGGGATCTTGCTGGCGCTGGTCAGCATGCCTTGCATGTTGTCCAGTTGTTCGGTGTAGCGGCGGTAGGCGACGATCATCTGCCACGGCACGGCAGGCTCGATGCGGGTCTCGAAACGATCGATGGCCAGTTCCATGGTCTCGCTCTTGGCGATCTGTTTGACCAGCGGGTAGCCGACGATGGCAATCACGATGGCGGCTGCCGCCAGCATGGCCTGGCCACGTGGCAGGTAAACCGGGCGTACACGGGTCCACAGGAAAACCGCCATGGCCGTGTGGGCAATGAACGCCAGCACGATCCACCAGGCAAAGTATTGGGTGGCGTACTCGCCGGCTTCAGAGATGTTCGACTCGAACATGATGAAGATGACGCTTTGGGAGAATTCCTGCTGGTAGATGAAGAAATAACCCAGGCTGGCCATGGAACAGGCCCACAGCACCACGCCAATCAACCCTGCCACCAGGCGCGCGCGACGCGGGAACAACAGCATCGGCGCCAGCCACAGGGCGCTCATGAAAAATGCCTGGCGAAAACCGCTGAAGCCGGAGGTGCCGGTCAGTTGGATCAGCAGTTGGGTAATGCCCGAGAAATACCAGAAGAACAGGAACATCCAGCCGAGGCCGGCCCAATCAAAACCTTTCGCAGACGTAGTGCTGCGTTTGAACATCGCCATCCAGCGCTCCAACCCGATAATTTTTCAGTGTTGACGCACAGGGATGCACGCCAACAGAGGGCCTGCGCACGTGGCGCGGCCCGATTCGGCGGGAGTATCGGGATGAGGATGTGAAAACTTCGTGAGTTATTCCTGAACGGTTCGTTCAGCTCACGTTCAGCAAAGTGCGGGCTGGGTGCCGGACGGCTGATTGAGCTGACCCTGCAAGTGCGAACGCAGGCGCATGACTTCCTGTTGCAGTTGGTCGCGTTCGTCTTTCAACTGGCGCAATTCATCACGGCGAATGGTGACGTAGAGGGTCTGTGGCGGACGGGTCATGTGTGCAGTGCTCATTGCTTACCTCGCAAATAGCCGGTGTATCGCGGTGCCAGAGCGCTTGATTCGAGGCTCTCGGCAACAGTCGGCGCAATTCTGAATTCTTTTTTAAGCGAAGGGAACTTTTTTATTTTTGACGGTCTCTGTGACTTTTTTCCCACTGAAGGCTAAAGGATGGCCACTTTTTGTCATGAAACTATGCCAATCCGCTCTGGACTAACCCTCATTAGCCTCATTGCGCTATAAACTGTGTCACACATTTATTCGTAGTAAGGAGCATCAGCACATGCAACTGGGGATTATTGGACTAGGCCGCATGGGTGGCAACATTGCGCGGCGCCTGATGCTCAATGGGCATACCACCGTGGTTTACGACCGCAATGAAGCATTCGTAAAAGGTCTGGCAGGCGAGGGCGCCACGGGCGTTGCCGACCTGGCGGGCCTGGTGGCCGGGCTGCAAAAGCCTCGGGCGATCTGGGTGATGCTGCCGGCAGGCGACCCGACCGAAAACACCATTGAAGAATTGAGCCATCTGCTGGAAGACGGTGATGTGATCATCGACGGCGGCAACACCTTCTATAAGGATGACATCCGCCGGGCCAAGGCCCTGTCGGAAAAAGGCCTGCACTACGTCGACGTCGGCACCTCCGGCGGCGTCTGGGGCCTTGAGCGCGGCTACTGCATGATGATCGGCGGCGACGCCGAGACCGTTAAACTGCTGGACCCGATTTTCGAAAGCCTGGCGCCGGGCCTGGGGACCATTCCGCGCACCAAGGACCGTTCTGCTGCAGCCGACAGCCGTGCCGAGCGCGGCTATATCCACGCGGGGCCTGCCGGTTCCGGGCACTTCGTCAAGATGATCCACAACGGCATCGAGTACGGGATGATGCAGGCCTTCGCTGAAGGTTTCGACATCCTCAAGACCAAGAACTCGGAAAACCTGCCGGAAGACCAGCGCTTCGACCTTAATGTTGCCGACATCGCCGAAGTCTGGCGTCGTGGCAGTGTGGTGTCGTCCTGGCTGCTGGACCTGACCGCCGATGCCCTGGCCACCGATCCGAAGCTCGACGGTTATTCCGGCTCGGTTGCCGACAGTGGCGAAGGCCGCTGGACCATCGAAGCCGCCATGGAGCAATCGGTACCGGTACCGGTGCTGTCCAACTCGCTGTTCGCGCGCTTCCGCTCCCGCCAGCAAAGTACTTACGGCGACAAAATGCTTTCTGCCATGCGCTTCGGCTTTGGCGGCCATGTGGAGACGCCCAAAAAATGACCGCCAACGGCAAGAAACCCAAGGCCGAACCCGCTCCGCCCACCACCCTGTTTCTGTTTGGTGCCCACGGTGATCTGGTCAAGCGCCTGCTGATGCCGGCGCTGTACAACCTCAGTCGTGATGGACTGCTGGGTAACGGCTTGCGCATCGTGGGCGTTGATCACAACGCCATCAGCGACGCCGATTTCGCCAAGAAACTCGAGGATTTCATTCGCACCGAGGCCGCCAGCAAGGTCAAGGGCAAGGGTGATGACGCCCTGGACCCGCAATTGTGGGCTCAGTTGGCCAAGGGCATCAGCTACGTCGAGGGTGACTTTCTCGACGACGGCACCTACGCGGACATCGGCAAGAAGATCGCTGACAGTGGCACCGGTAACGCGGTGTTCTACCTCGCCACCGCGCCGCGTTTCTTTGCCGAAGTGGTGCAGCGCCTCGGCGCTGCCGGCCTGCTGGAAGAAACCCCGGAGGCGTTCCGCCGGGTGGTGATCGAAAAGCCTTTCGGCTCCGACCTCGCCACTGCCGAAGCACTGAACGCCTGCCTGCTCAAAGTGATGAGCGAAAAGCAGATCTATCGCATCGACCATTACCTGGGCAAGGAAACCGTCCAGAACATCTTGATCAGCCGTTTTTCCAACGTGCTGTTCGAGGCGTTCTGGAACAACCACTACATCGACCACGTGCAAATCACCGCCGCCGAAACCGTCGGCGTGGAAACCCGTGGCAGCTTCTTCGAACACACTGGCACGCTGCGGGACATGGTGCCCAATCACCTGTTCCAACTGCTGGCGATGGTCGCCATGGAACCGCCAGCCGCCTTTGGCGCCGATGCGGTGCGGGGCGAGAAGGCCAAGGTGATCGGGGCCATACGGCCCTGGTCGCTGGAAGACGCACGGGCCAACTCGGTGCGTGGCCAGTACACCGCCGGTGAAGTCGCCGGCAAGCAACTGCCGGGTTACCGCGAAGAGGCCAACGTTGCGCCCGACAGCAGCACCGAGACCTTCGTCGCCCTCAAGGTGATGATCGACAACTGGCGCTGGGTGGGTGTGCCGTTTTACCTGCGCACCGGCAAGCGCATGAGCATTCGCGACACCGAGATCATCATCTGCTTCAAGCCGGCGCCTTACGCGCAGTTCCGTGATACCGAGGTCGATGAACTCAAGCCGACGTACCTGAAGATCCAGATCCAGCCGAACGAAGGCATGTGGTTCGACCTGCTGGCGAAAAAGCCCGGGCCGACCCTGGACATGGCCAACGTGGAACTGGGTTTTGCCTACAAGGACTTCTTCGAAATGCAGCCGTCGACGGGGTACGAAACCCTGATCTACGACTGCATGACCGGCGACCAGACCTTGTTTCAACGCGCCGACAACATCGAAAACGGCTGGCGTGCCGTGCAGCCATTCCTCGATGCGTGGAAACAGGATGACGGGATCCAGGCCTACAAGGCAGGCGAAGATGGTCCGGCGGCAGCCGATGCACTCTTGGCCCGCGATGGCCGTACCTGGCACAGCCTCGGATGAGTGACTTGCCGAGTCAACCCATCCGCTTTGTGTTGAGTGATATGGACGGCACGTTGCTGCATCCGGATCACAGCCTCAGCCAACGCACCATTGATACGGTTCGCGCCTTGCGCGCGGCCGGGGTGTTTTTCAGCCTGGCCAGTGGGCGTCCGCCCAAGGCCATGCGTCAGCAGGTCGAAGCACTGGGCATCGATGTGCCCATTGCCGGCTTTAATGGCGGCACGCTGGTCAATCCCGACGGCAGTATTCTGGTGGCGCATCACTTGCCGGCAGAAGCGGCGCTGGTGGCGTTGGCCTTGTTTACGCCGCAGCCGGACGTGGAAGTCTGGCTGTTTGCCGACGGTGACTGGCTGCGCCGAGATCCTGGCGGGCCCATGGCGGTTCGCGAGGAACATGGCCTGGGTTATGGGGCAATCGTCGTGGAGAGTTTCGAGCCGTTCCTGGATCGGGTCGACAAGATTGTGGCGGCCAGTACCAATACCCAGCTGCTGATCGAACTTGAGGCGCAGTTGCAGCCGAGAGTCGAGGGTTTGGCTCAGGTGTCCCGCTCGCAGCCGGTGTTCCTGGATGTGACGGCCATGAAAGCCAACAAGGGCGAAGCCTTGAAGACCCTGGCTGCACACCTGGGTGTGCCACTGGAACAGACCGCCGCCATCGGCGATGGCGGCAATGACCCGGCGATGTTTCACGTGGCAGGGTGGTCGATTGCCATGGGCCAGGCCGAAGAAGTGGTCAAGCGCCAGGCCAGCGTCGTGACCGGCAGTAATGTCGACGACGGTGCGGCGGAAGCCATAGAGCGGTTTATTCTCTCGGCCGATTGATTGGCAACCCCACTAATAAGTAGTCGGCTATGCAAAGTTGCAACTTGCATAGCTGACTATCTACTCGTGTTAGTGCGGGTCAATATACTGCGCCGTCAAACGGCACACTTTCTGGTGCCGTCCCACTGGAGTTTCAGTTACTTGGGCATTGCCCAGGATTGCAACTGATAGCCATCTTTATCGAGTTCAGCGCGGGCCTGCAACAGCAAGTCTTCGAGCTGTGCCGGGTCGGAATAAGTGCTGGAAGACAGCTGCTTGCTACCGATACGGGTATTGGTGCGGTCGATGACGCTCAGGCTCAGGGCGCCGTTGCCGTCGTGCCAGGCCACACATTGAAAGGGCTGGAAAGCACGGTCTGCGATCAAAAGAGCTTCGTTGATGCGGAGCGGGGCGTTCATGGGGTCTTCTCTCTAAATGCCCATTCAAGTGAAGCCGTTGGTTGGGCGTGCCTAACGACTGGTTACTTGTACTGATGCACGATCACCGGGTACGGGTCACATGTTAGAAGAAGATTTTTTAACTTTCCCTGATTAAAGTCATGTAAGGGGCTATGTTGAAAGCCTCATGAAAGTTACGCCGCGACATTTGACCGCACCCGACTGTTAGAAAAGGGCGGGTTTGTGCGCGCCTTATAACGAATGGGTACAAAGGTCGCGTCAAAATCTTGCTAGTGTTGCCGGCAGGCTTTCCAAATAACTGTTTTTGAATAACTTTAACGATTTTGACGCCAAGGAATAGTCATGATTGTTGCACCTGCGCCGCGCCGTCTGCTTGTGGTCGATCCCTGTGATGACTGCCACGGGCTATTACCGGGTTTGCGCACCGCCGGGTGGGACGTGGACAGCTGTGCCCTCGAGTCGGTGGGTGAACGCTCCTGCGACGTGGGATTGTTGCGCCTGCAGCCGTTTCATCTGGAGCGGCCCGAAGCGGTCAAGGAACTGATCAGCCGTAGCGGCACCGAGTGGATCGCCGTGCTTAACCAGGAAGTGCTGCGCCTGCAAAATGTCGGCGATTTTGTCTGCGAGTGGTTCTTCGACTTCCATACCTTGCCGTTCGATGTGTCCCGGGTGCAAGTCACCCTGGGCCGCGCCTTTGGCATGGCGCGCCTGCGGGGCAAGGGCAACAACGCGCCTGCCGGCCAGCCGGAGCACGAGTTGCTGGGCGACAGCCGCCCCATTCGTGAACTGCGCAAGCTGCTGGCCAAACTGGCGCCGACGGAGTCCCCGGTATTGATTCGCGGCGACAGCGGCACCGGCAAGGAACTGGTGGCGCGCACCCTGCATCGCCAATCCCAGCGCCACGCCAAGCCGTTTGTGGCGATCAATTGCGGGGCGATCCCCGAGCACTTGATCCAGTCCGAACTGTTTGGCCATGAGAAGGGTGCCTTTACCGGTGCCCATCAGCGCAAGATCGGGCGGATCGAGGCGGCGCATGGCGGTACCCTGTTTCTCGATGAGATCGGCGACTTGCCCATGGAGCTGCAAGCCAACCTGCTGCGTTTTCTCCAGGAAAAACAGATCGAACGCGTCGGCGGCAGCCAACCGATTCCGGTGGACGTGCGCGTATTGGCGGCCACCCACGTCGACCTGGAAGCCGCCGTTGCAAAAGGTGCCTTCCGGGAAGACTTGTATTACCGGCTCAACGTCCTGCAAGTGGTGACCGCGCCGTTGCGCGAACGCCATGGTGACGTGGCGATGCTGGCCAACCATTTTTCACACTTCTACAGCCAGGAAACCGGCCGGCGTCCCCGCAGCTTCAGTGAAGACGCGCTGGTGGCCATGGGCGAGCACGCCTGGCCGGGCAATGTACGGGAGTTGGCCAACCGCGTGCGGCGTGGCCTGGTACTGGCTGAAGGGCGGCAAATCGAAGCCGTTGATCTGGGACTGCAAAGCCAGCAGGCAATCGCGCTGCCGATGGCTACACTGGAGGATTACAAGCACCGTGCCGAACGCCAGGCGCTGTGCGATGTGCTCAACCGGCACAGCGACAACCTGAGTGTCGCGGCCCGTGTGCTGGGGGTTTCCCGGCCGACGTTCTACCGGTTGCTGCACAAACACCAGATCCGCTAGGGCGGGTAAACCGAAAAGCCCCGCAACGACCCTTATCGTTGCGGGGCTTTTCCTTGTCTGTAGGGGCGAGCTTGTTCGCGAAATTCGTGAACGATAACGCGGGGTTTATGGTTCCCCGCGTGGCTCTCAGGTTTTTCGCGAGCAAGCTCGCTCCTACAGTGTTCTGTTTAGAAGTAGTACGGGAATTTCAGGCTGAAGGTAAAGTCCGGCGCATCATCCGTCATGCCGATGGCCAGGTTCGGTACGATCGTCAGGTTGTTGGTTGCCGCAATCGTCATGCCGACGTTGAAGTAGCCGGCGTTGGCGTCGCTGGACACCACCGACTGCCAGTCGCCGCCGTCCGGCTTCAGCTTGCTCTTGCGCTGGATCAGGTCGGAGACCGAAAACGACATACTCATCTTCTCGTTGAGCGCAAAGGCCACGCCGACGCCGACCTGGAAGCTGTCTCCCAGGCGCACTTTGCCGCCGACTTTTTCATTGACCGTGGAACTGATGTCGTCAAATGAGTCTTCGAAGTTGTGGGTGTAGGACAGCGACCCAAACAGCACCGCCGGGTCGAAAGTCTTGACCAGGGAAATCCCCGGCGTAATCGACCAGACGCCGTTGCCGGTCGGCAGGTTTTCTGGCACGTAAAGGTTGGTGTTGTTGGGTGAACGTACCAACTTGATACCAAACGGTTCCTTACCGGTAGGCGCCTTGACGCGCAGCGACACCACGGCATCCGGAAGGCTGGCCGTCTCGTCGAGGAATTTATAGGCCACACCGAAGTTGACGTCGCCAATCGTCGGATCACGACTGACCGACTCCTCTGACGTCGCCGTACCGGCACCGCCATTGGCGCCACCGGATTGATAAGTCGATTCACGATAAACCACCGGCACGTTCACATCGAATTGCCAGCGGTTGTCGAGGTTGTAGCGCCCGGTCAAGTCCAGCGTCCAGTTGTCGGCCTTGATCCGGTCCAGGTTGATATTGCCCAGGAAGATCGAGTCCAGCGCCAAAAAGCCGTTGAGGGTTAACTGACGGGCATCGTAACGAGCATAGGTAATACCGGTTTCAAAACTGAATTTTCCATCGCCGAAGAAACCGCTCGCCTCGTTGTACAGGTTGCTCACACTCTGTGCCGGGGCCGAGTCGTCCTTGAGCGACTGCCCGTAGGATGCGCCGCCACCTGCACCGCCCGAGGCGGCAGCCGCACCGACGCCGGGGGTGTTTCCGGCCACCGTGGTGCCGCCTTTCTGGAAGTCTGCCGGGGATTTGGCCAGGCGTTTGGGAGGCGGGGCCGCCGGCTGTTCTTCAACCTGGCGTACCCGTTGTTCCAGCACCGCCAGTGCTTTTTGCTGCACTTCGTAGCGTTGCTTGAGTTCCAGCAGTTCCTTTTTCAAGGTGTCGATGTCGGTGTCCGGCGCGGCATACAACATGGATGCGGGCAGGAGCGTACTCAAGCAAATTACGGCACGTAACGATAGCGATCGATGCATGAAATAAGCCGTCCCTTTCTAATGCGCAAGTGTCGAGGCACAGCGTAGTTCAATAACCAAGGGTGCGTAGGCCTTTGAGTTGGTCCAGGTTGCAGTTCAATGCACCATTGCTCAGGCCGTTGCTGCCCATGACCACGTTCAGTTGGGTCATGTTGTTAACAAAATTGCTGTTGCCCTGCAAAACCGTGCCCTGTAGCACATTGCCGCCGCCGATTTGCTGCACGCTATTACCTTGGTTGTGATTGGCTTGGATAGCCATTTGCAGGCCGCCATTGGCGGCTGAGACGCTGACGTTGCCAGCTCCACTGGTACCCGTGACTGTACCGCCGGCCACCAGCACTTGCCCTGACTGCACAAGGTTGGCCGGTGCCAGCCCATTTTCGTTGATGTTGATGCCGACGTTGTTGGTCGCCGTGTTGCCGTCGCCCGCAGCGCGCACGCTTTGCACCACACCCTGACCGGTGCCCAGTCCGGCGCCGCCCGTCACAATGCCTGTGCCGGTAGTCTGACCGGTCCCGGTGCCCGTCCCGCCAGTGGTTTGTACATAGAATTGAGGGGTGATAGTGGACGAGTCGATCTGCATGGTGGCCTTGCCGGTGATGGAGTCGCCAACAGCGTTGGTCCAGGTGCTGCTCATCACGATGCCAAAGCTGATAATCCGCCCAGGCATCACATAGCGCCCACGCAGTTCCGCCAATTCCGAATCCTTGACTTCAATCGGTTTAAATCCGGAGGAGGCATAAACAGGCATTGAGGCTACCAGGTACATAACCGTAAGCCAGCGGTAGGTGTTCATCTTTGGCTCCTGGAGCGTCCTGCTCCTTATTGCGCTTCTAGAAGAAGTCGCTCTGGATAAAACCGAAGTCCATCAGCTCTGCATCACCCACGGGCCTGAACTCATTCATTTTGTTTTTCGCCGTCAGGGGTGTGGGTGGGTCGAGCAGGATGTTGGTCTTGTCGTAGCCTTCACCGAGTACGGCGAAAACGATGCCGTTCCAGCCCTTGACGAAGTCGTCACGCGAATAGCGTTTATGCCCCAGCACCGGGTCGCCGATATAGACCCAGTCCTTGTCGGCGCGCTGCATGACCACGAAGTGCTTGTAGCCGCGAATTTCCAGCAGTACCACGACGGGGATTTTCACGGTGACCAGGGTATCCGGCCCGATCTTGTAGCCCCGGGCACGCATGCCGATACTTTCGAGGTAGCGCTTCATGTCCAGCATGGAGAAGCCTTGGGTACGTACCAGGTCCTGGTCCGCGTTCACCAGCATGCCTTTGATGATGTGTGCTTCGTCGACGTCCAGCCAATAGGCCTGACGCAGGATGGTGGCGAGTGCCGCGGCACCGCAGCTGAAATCGGTCTTCTGTTCCACCAGGTTGGCGAAGCGGCGCTCACGAATGCTCTCGACCTTCTTGAATATCACCGCACCGCCGGGCATGGCGGAAATTGCCATTTGCCCTGCCCAGGCCGGGCCGGTGAGCATTAACAAGAGGGTGAGCGTCACGAGGCGCATGATCGTCTGACCTGTTGGACACTGGAAATAGAAAAGGGCCTTGTCGCCAAGGCCCCATTGCATCAGAAGCGTACGCCGTTGCCCGCTGCACATTGGGTGCAACCGCTGCCCAGTGTGAGGGTGTTGCTTTGTTGGTTGCCGGAACCTGCGGACACGTTGAGCCCGATGTTGCCGGAACCATAGTTGCCAGAGTTGTTCAGGCTGGCGTTGTTGCTGACATAGGTAGACTGGCCACCATAGCCATGGGTAGTCGCGGCTGCGTTGAGGAAGTGGTTGTCCAACGATTGTTGCTCGGTGTTGGAAGCAGCGGCTACGTTGTTGCCGTCGGCAGTCACGATAGCCAGGTTGTTTTTCTGTTGGTTGCCTTGACCGGCTGCAACGTTGACACCGGTGTTACCCGAGCTGTTGTTGGCCGAGTTGTTCAGAGACGCGTTGTTTTGCGTGCCTTTGTTGTCGAACTTGTTGTTGCTGCTTTCCTGATAAATGTCGGCGATGGCAAATACCGAAGCAGCATCATCGGCACTGCTGGTGATCGCAGCAGCATTGTCCTGCTCGTTGCCCGAGCCCGAAGCGGCGTTGGCGCCCAGGTTGCCGGAATGGCCGTTAAGCGAGCCAGTGGCTGAGGCGTTGTTGGTGGTTTTGGTGTCGTCGAATTTGTTGTCTTTGCTGACTTGGGTATCAGTCACGACGGCAGCCACGGTGCCGGTAGCCACTGGGGTTGGGTGCCAGCCGCCACCGCTACCACCTGCTTGTGCAGCAACAGCCATGAGCGCAGTCAGAGCGAAAACCAGTGGTTTAAGAGCCATTGTAGGTTTCATGGTGTATCTCCTTGCTTCTAATTAGTTGGTTAAGTGTTGGTACGGTCTAACGAACAAACACTGATCAAGCTGTTACTTGATAGTGATAGCCAGGGTGTTAGCCACTCGGTTCCCCACCCCCGCACTCTGGTTCACCTGTACCACTCCTCGGCTGCCGGTGAAGGCCTGGTCGCTGGTAACGACCTGGCGGCTGCCAGTGGTGGGGGTGAGCCCTGAGTCTGTTAACAGCGTCGTGTTCTGCTGCGACAAAACGCTGTCATCGATGCTTTGCGGACCCGGATTGATACTGATCCGCACGGCATTGATCATCTGTGTATTGGCCCCGGCCGACTGATTGACGCCCAGCACACCGTTGCCATTGCTGAAAGAGGAGCCCTGGATCGCCGCGTTGGCGTTCAGGGACGCATCGACCTTGCCATCGAGTTTCTGCACGAGTGAATCGTGGGCTTGCCCGCCGACGACGATGGCGCGACTGTTGATCTGCTGTTGCTGATTACCGGCAGACTGGTTGACCGAGGCGACGCCGCTGTATTGCTGGCCGCTGTTATTGATCGTTGCGTTGTTGTCGGCCATGGCCGATGTGCAACTCAGTGCGGCGATGATCAGCCAGGAGCGATTCATCACTGGCCCCCCATCATGCTGCCGATGTTGTTCAGCGGCGCCATGCCCCGCTGGATCGAACCATTGATCTGCCCAGCCATGCTGCTGCCGCCACCGCCATGGCCAGCGGATGCGCCGGCCCCCAGGGTTGAGGTGCTTGCGCCCAGGCTGTTACTCAGGCCGGGAAGGTTGCCGCCGGGCATCATGGCGCGGGTAATACTGGAACCGCTGCTGACCCCGGCGATATCGAGATCGCTGAGTTCGCCGGTCGTGGCGCTCAACACTTGTTTGGAGGGGTTGGCATTGACTGTGCTGGGGTTGCGATCCGGGGCAAAGGAGGAGCGGCCAGCCATGTGGCCCTGTACGGTGCGACCCACCACGATGGTGCCGTCACCCGCGAGCGCCGGAAGACTCACGCTGGTACTCAGTACACAGCTGATCAGCAGAAGGCTCAATGAGCCTGTATGAAGTGTCTTCACGACGGCGTTCCTTATTCTTGGCGCTGACCCTAAACAGCGCTGTCAGGAATAGAGCAGGAGCTGTGCCGCTTTTGATTTTATGAAGGGATTCAATGAGTTGGGGTCGATGAAAAAGAAAGGTCGGCGGGATGTGTTTCAAAGGTGAGACAACAGGCCTGAATTCAACTCGCCTGGCAGCTGTCTCAGGAATGAAACACTGGCTGCCATAAACCTGGCAGCCCGCAGCCGGCTGTCAGCTCAGCCGGTGCAAGTGTTTCAAAAGTGGACAGTTCCAGGCGAAGAACAGCCGTGGAGGAGGGCAGGCGCCCTGTCTCCAGGGTCAGCCCTTGGGTGTTTTACGCGGGATCGAATTGAGTACGGGGTTGCCGTCCTGGTTCTGGGTCAGGTAGACCGGCAGGACCTTGGGCAAGGAGGGGACGAGGTTGGATACCTCGTTGATGTTGTAGATGCCACCAATGCGGATCGCGCCGGTGTCGGCGTCGGCCAGCATCACCGGTTTGCTCAGGTAGCGGTTGATCAGCGGCAACGCGTCGGCCAGGGCCAGGTTGTCGAGGATCAGCTTGCCGTCACGCCAGGCCAGGGCAGTGTCGCCCGGGGCAATCGGCTGGGCCAGGGGGCTGGCGTCGCCATGGTTGTAGCTGGCCTGCATCCCGGGCGACAGGCGCAGGCCGCTGTGGGCGTCATCGCTGCTCACCAGCACCGAGCCTTGCAGCAGCATGACCCGCACATGGTCTTCGTATTTCCAGACGTTGAACTGAGTGCCGGTCACCCGAACCTGCCCGTCTCCGGCGTGGACAATAAAGGGGTGTTGCGGGTCATGGCTGACGTTGAAAAACGCCTCGCCCTTTTTCAGGGTGACCCGGCGCTGGTCTTTGTAATTGCTGTAGACCAGCTCGGTGCCCAGGTTCAGTTCAACCTGGCTGCCGTCATCGAGGGTGACCTGGCGCAGGCTGTTTTCGGTTTCGTAATGCTTATAGGAACTGGGCAACCATCCGGCTTCCCAGCCGGTAAAGGCCGCGAGTGGCAAGGCCAACAGGCCTATCGCCGCCGCTACTGCGTAGTTGCTTGAACGGCGGCGGGGCTGGAGTCGGACCCTGGCAGGGGCCGGTTCGCTGCGGGGCAGGTGATCGGCAACGTCCCAGATTTCCAGCATGGCCGCGTATTCGAAGGCATGCAGTGGATGCGCATCGTGCCACTGCTCGAACGCTCGACGCTCGGCCGTCGTGCAATCGCTGGCATGCAGACGCATGCACCAGTGCGCAGCGGCATCGGTGATGGCGTCATATTCGGCTTCTGATAGGGACTTATCTGTCATTAACTCATCCTGATTTCCCACATTCTAACCTCCACAGCAGGACGGCGAGAACAACCATCATGGCGATTGCACATCAATTGGAACTAATTCTCGTCTGCAAGGCCCTAAAAATCAGGACAGCTAACATTCAATCCCTGTATGGAGTACGAAAATGCTTAAGAAAACCTTAGCCGCCATCGTTGCAACCTCGGCCCTGCTCAGTGCCGGTGCCGCCCTGGCGGACAAACCGGGTGCAGGCTGGATCACCATTGAAAAAGCCATCGAAACCGCCAAGACCAAGGCCGGCTACCTCGAGATCTACAAGATCGAAGCCGATAACGATGGCTATTGGGAAGGTGAGGGGCGCAAGTCGGATGGCATCGTCTATGAGTTCCGTATCGATGGCGCATCCGGCAACGTGTTGCGTGACCAGAAAGACTGAATGAGCTGACTGGGTGCAGGCGTGTAGCCTGCACCCGCAGCTTACGGCGTGCCTTCGGCAATCGAGGGCACGGCGTCCAGTTGTCGTCCCAACGTTGTGATCAGCAAGGTCAATGAGTCAGCGTTATCCATCTGCGTGTTGAACCGCCGAGTCAGGTTGGTTTTGAAAATTCCCCGTGCATTGCTCAAGTCCACGCCACCGGTCGTGGCAAGAATCTGCTGCTTGATGTAGTCATCTTCCGGGTCGGTTCCCAGATCAGACCCGGTAGCCCCCCACGCGTCCGATGATTTGAACAATTGCCCGATTGGCGTACTGATCGAGTACGCATTCTCCTGCACGTTGCGCAGCCAGTCCCGAAGATCGCGACCGGCTTGGGTTTGTACTTCGATCAGGTCGGAAAAAGGCGATGTGGAGTTGAGGTAGGCGACGTCGGCGGTGTTGCTCACGATATGGGTCAACTCATGAATCAACGTAGTCGCACGGGCATGGGCTCTTTGATCGAAGTGATTGATCAGGTGCCCTTCAAAATCGGCTGTGGGCGGGTTGAAGAAGTTTTCGGTGAGATAGATGCGACGATCCGGGTCCCCGTCGATGGTAAACGCCCAATGCCGTTCGGGTTCGGCGATATGCGCGCCGGAGACGAAACGCCGGGAATTGAGCGAGTAGAGTGCCGGTTCCAGCGCCTCATCGAGGATGGCGGTCACCGTGTCCATGAGCTTTTGCGCGAGGACTGCCGGAAATTTGGCCGGGCCGGTGTCGGCGTCTATCGGGATGCCAAAGAAGCGGTTGATGAAGCGATGCACCCGGGTCACGGGCGGGTACTGATGATCGAGCAGTTTCAGGTTCTGCTGGCAGTTGTGCAGGTAGAAGGTTGCCAGGTCCAGTGCCTCGACGATCGCCTGGGCCCTGAGGGGCGAAACACGCCGAATTTCGCTCAGGCCTCGAGCTTCGACATTCATCACCCGGTCCACCTCTGTTCTCACCTCCCGGCGCTCCATCATGGCACTCCAGCCAGGGCCATGGCGGCGAACCGATGCGCCCAGGTCCAGAGTCCATTTGCGCTCGGCATCCAGGCGCACATAGGGCCCTTTGGACCGTGCACTGAAAAGCCGCCAATGGCCATCAACCTGCTTGGCTCGATAGACCTTGCCTGTGCAAGGCAGGTAATGCCGATTGTCTGTCGTTGTGTAGACCCCCGAGTTGCCAGCCGTCAGGCCCTCCAGGCTGATGTCGTTGGCTTCGTACGCCTGCAGGCGGGTCCGGGCCTGGGCGGTGATATCGATGTCTTGCCAGGCGCTGGCTGTTTGCATCGGCGCGGCGGTGTCTGGTGTCGGTGATTCATCCATCAATGTACGTATTGAGGCCATTTGCGCGACACCGCGAATAAAGCTTTGCAGCGCGTCGCGCCATCGATGTTGCTGCAAGTCTTCGGCAGAGGCCTTGAACAGTGTGTAGCTTTGCCAGATCACCAACGGCACCATCAGCTTGCCCGGTAGCAACGCCTGCGCCTGTTGCAGGCCATGGGTAAACAATGCCTTGAGGGTGTCCCAGGCTGACCGGCCATCGGCCTGGTTTTGCTGTTCAAACAGGCTCGAAATCAACTGAATGTTGTCGCGGTACAACTGCTTGAGCGCGTGGCCCTTGATCGGATTGTCCGCCAGGATGATTTCCGAGGTTCTCCCGACCGTGCTGGCCCAAAGGTTTTTATACGTGGCTCGCTCAGCCTCTGGCAGGCGGCCGATCACCCAGTCCTGCAACGGGCCGGGCAGGTTGAGCCGACGGATTAGAGCCGCCTCGTTTTCGAATTCCTGGAACGCCTGCTGCGGACCGTAAGGTGCATACATCACCAGGGGCGCCTTTTCGGCGGCGTTAATCAGGTAGACCCCAAGGGCCTTGATGGTGCGAGCGCCCGCCGTGGCGATCAACTCCAGGGGACGGACCGTCGAGGTTGCGCCGTTGACTGCTGCACGGGCGATTGCATCCGGCATGTCGAGGACTTGTTCGACCAGGCTCAAGCCCGCGGGCGATAGCAGTTCCTGCAGGCTCAGCGCATGGGCGTATTGCAGCAATTGCCAGGGCAGTTGGCGAATAAACAGTTGTTCCCGTGCTGCGGCGCCCGGTTTACTCGGCGTGAGTTTTTCGGCCAGGTAAGCCTGGTTGTCCTGCTTGAGAGACAGGCGCGCGAGTACCTGGCGCACGACAGTGGGGGTCAGGCCGGCGGCCGTTGATTCCACATCGAACGCAGCAGCTTGCTGGCTGATGTGATTGAGGGCGTAGTCCACCAGGTTTTGCCGTTGGCCGGCCAACACCAACTTTGGGAGGATGTAGACGTCTTGCGGGCGCACGCCATAGGCCTGCAACAGTTCGCCGAGCTTGCTGCCAACGTACTGTGGCAACGACAGGAAATCGTCCAGGTAATCTCTGTCGTCCGTGAGGCTAAGGCGGTATTGCTCAAGGATTTCGATGTGGCGACGCTGTTGGCTGACCGACGCCATCCCCAACCAGGCGGGCAGTGATTGTTGTGCCATGAAGGTCTGGGCGATTTGCGAGGCGTGGTCCAGGTCGTTGGCCGGCAAGGCCTTTTCCAGCTCCCCGAGACGCTTCAGCAAGGCGTCCCCCGATAGCGTCAGGGTGAGGCAGTGGGCCCGTTGTGCCTTGTAATGATCAATCCAGGACTGCTGGCGGTGCTGGGCGACCGCGTCGTTGATCAGCATGAATTGACCGAGCGGGCAGGCCTGGTGCGGCTTGCGGTAGCGCGGTTCGAGATTGGCCAGTAGCTGCATGCGAAGGTCCGGGGCGGCCAGGCGTCGTTTCAGCTCCGTCTGCAATTGGCTGACGTTGGCGAAACTCTCCAGACCGCGCGCCGGCGTCCACAGCACGGCCCGGCCTGAGTGGGACGGGTCGAGGCCGCCGCGTTCGGTGAGCATCAGGCAATGGGCCAGGGGCACCCGTTGCGTGAGGCCCTCGGGTTCGACGGTCAACGCATAGGCATCCGGGATGAACCCACCCAGCCCCTGGCGCCGTCGGCGATCCGGGTGTTGAAGGTCAAACACCGTTTGCACGATCGACTCATCAAGGGCGTCCAGGCTGTTGTCGAGGCGCCTGAGTCTGGCTTCGCCCTGGATCGCCACCGCCATGGCATGGGCCATCGGCGCCTTGAGCTGTTCCAGGTATTCGCGGGGAATATCAGCAATGTTGTAGTTATGAAACTTGATCAGGGCGGCATCGAGAACCGCGTTGGCTTGCGATATGTCCAGGCCGGTCAGTGGTGCGGCGCGCCCGCTGCCCTGATTGGCGTAAAGGCCGTAGTGCAGCGTTTGCGGAATTGGCCCGCGCCCCTGTATCAGGCGCGCAAGAAAGTAACTGAGCAGGCTCTGGCTTTCCAGGGGCGCAGTGGCGTGTGGCGTACTTGCGCCGGCGGCGTATCGATTGACGTAGATCTTCCCGGGGTCCTGGCCCGTCAGGCCACGGCGGTTGAACTCTAAGGTGAGTGCCTGATTGACGGTGTTGGCCAGTGTAGGCTGGGCGCGTACCTGGGCTGCCAGTGTGTCCCGGATGTTGACCAACTGCTTGTGCAGCAGAGCGGCCCGGTCGCCGGCCAGTGACACGGGACGCGTCGGGTCGGCCAGCACCGAATGAGGCGTCCAGCGTCCGGCTGTATCCAGGCCCGGGAGGTGGCTGTCGATCATGTACCGCACATCCAGCGCGTAGTCGAGCAAGGCCGAGGGTTCAATGCCGGCGCGGGTACGTCGGTACAGATCGAGGGCGTAGCGAAGGTTCTGTTGCTGCTTGCCGATGATGGCTTCGAGCACCTGCTCAAACAGAGGGCCTGTGATGGGAGTGCCGGAGAACTGCGGCGTCTTGAACCCGACAAACAACGCCCGCTCCTCGAGAGACATCAGGTTGTAGAGGTCGTCTTCATACCCTGGCGCTTTGACCATGGCCTTGAGGGTGTCCATCAGGTCGTCGTAGGTTCCGAGCACTTGCAAACCCTTGTCGGGGGTGTAGAGAAAGGTCTGCGAGTTGCCGATCATCAAGGTGCTGGCCAGCTCGACAGCATTGGCCGGCTGCTCCCAGATCTTCACGTTCTCCACGTGCAGTGTCTGGCCGCCCAGAGGGGCCTGGGATGAGTACAGCGCTGCCAATGCCTGGCTTTGCTCCGGACTGATGATGGATTGCTGGCGCTTGAACAGCAGATCCAGGCGCGCATTGGCGGCCATGGTCCGGGAGAACCAGGCCCGACGCGAGACGCCCGGCGCGATCTCGGTGTTCCAGAACGTCTCCACTGCACTGTGCAGGAACGGGATCAGTTGGCCGGCCGCTTGCTTGATCGCGCTTTCCCAGCGCTGCGTGTCGCGGGCCTTGCGTTCAGGGTCCTTGGCGTCGTCAGGCCGCGCGGGATGAAAAAACACCCGGGTTTGCCCGGCTGGCCAGGCTTGCTCACGGTAATACAACAGCACAGCGTCATTGAGTGGCAGCGAGTCGAGCCAGCGCGGCATTGTGTGCCCAGGGGGTTGCCTGGCGAAAAAACTGACGTGGGCTTCGCTGGGGGCAAGCCCGGGGAAGAGTGGGCGGCAGATGCTTTCAAGCAGGTTTGAAAGCAGGGCGCCCAATGGCGGCAACTGTTTCAACTCCGCCAGCAGCGCCTGGCGATTGACCTCCTGATAACGCCTGAGGGTTTTCTCCTGTTCACCAAACACGTCATCGAGCATCGCCTCCGGTGTCAGCACCAGGCGGTTGTCGAGCACCTGCGATGCCTGTTGCTGCAAGGGCAGGAAGCACAGCAGTCGCGTGGCGTCGGCCGGGATTTTCAAGCGCTGGGTCAGCGTCGTGAGCACGTGGGCGGGGCTGTCGAATTTTTCCAGGCCGCCGTAGGGGGTGTAGAGCCAGGCGTGCGGGTAGGCGTTGGTGGAACTCATCATGAAACTGCCCGCCAGTTCGACGGTGTTGGCGGTACTTTTATTCAGCCAGATGCGCTGTGCAATCATTGGCGGCGACTGTTGGCGACGGCCTGTATCGCTGGCAAAAAACACCTTGCCGAGAAACTCGATATCCCGGGTGTCGATGTTCAACTGGCGCTCACGGTCCAGCGCCCTCCAGCCAATGCGCATGGCTTCGGGGAAAAAATAGGGAGCCTGGCTCATCGTTGCGATCCTTGGGAAAGTACGGCACTCGACGCTATCCAGTCCCGGTGGCCCCGGGGGCTAGATATGTCTGGCACTCCCTGTCGACAGCCATGGGGCAAACCCTGTCTAATCGACGGACCGATTCTTGTACGCTGTTGCCCATTCCAATAATTAAACGGGAGCTTCAGATGTCTGCATCGCCTTTGGATGTCGAGTCTTCATCAGAGCGACTCAGTTTTGCGCAATTGACCGACCTGCTGCGCCAGGTATTCGTGCGCCATGGCACCTCGGCCGACGTGGCCCAGGTGCTGGCCGAGAACTGCGCCAGCGCCGAGCGCGACGGCGCCCACAGCCACGGTGTATTCCGTATTCCCGGTTACGTCTCGACCTTGGCCAGCGGCTGGGTCAACGGCAAGGCGGTACCGGTGGTCGAGGATGTGGCCAGCGGGTTTGTACGGGTGGATGCCGGTAATGGTTTTGCCCAGCCCGCGCTGCAAGCCGCCCGCCCGTTGTTGGTGGAGAAGGCTCGCAGTGCCGGGATTGCTCTGTTGGCCATCCATAACTCCCACCACTTCGCGGCACTTTGGCCGGATGTCGAGCCCTTCGCCGAAGAGGGCCTGGTGGCCTTGAGCGTGGTCAACAGCATGACCTGCGTGGTGCCCCACGGCGCCGACCGCCCACTGTTCGGTACCAACCCCATTGCCTTCGCCGCCCCCCGCGCCGATGGCCTGCCCATCGTGTTTGACCTGGCCACCAGCGCCATCGCCCATGGCGACGTGCAGATTGCTGCGCGCAAGGGCGAGCGCCTGCCACCCGGCATGGGCGTGGACAGCCTCGGCCAGCCGACCCAGGACCCCAAGGCGATCCTCGAAGGCGGCGCGCTGTTGCCGTTTGGCGGGCACAAGGGTTCGGCCCTGTCGATGATGGTCGAGTTGCTGGCGGCAGCCCTCACGGGCGGTAACTTCTCGTTTGAGTTCAACTGGTCCGATCACCCCGGTGCTCGTACTCCATGGACCGGCCAGTTGCTGATCGTGATCGACCCGAGCAAGACCGCCGGGCAGAGCTTCGCCGAGCGCAGCCAGGAACTGGTGCGACAGATGCATGCGGCAGGGTTGCGGCGTTTGCCGGGAGACCGACGCCATCGCACACGGGCGAAGTCGCAGGCAGGCGGCATTGAGATCGAAGCGGCAGAATTGAGCCGGTTGCGGGTGTTGGCACAGGCGTGAAGCGAGCTGCGCCCGGGGAGGGCGCAGCCGTTACATCAGATCAGTTGCGGCGGCCCAGCAGCAGGCCGACCACCAGGCCAAACCCGGCGGAAATCGCCACGGTCTGCCATGGATGGCCACCGATATAGGTCTCGGTGGCATCTACTACCGGCTTGCTGCGCTCGCGCACATTGGACACCGAGTCCAGTGCCTGCTTGAGCTTGATAGCCACCTGTTCACGCAGGGTTTCACCTTCCTCCCCCACCAGTGACGCGCTGCTTTTGAGCAGCTTGTCCGATTCTTCGATCAGCGCGGTCAGTTCACTGAAGGCTTGATCCTTGATTTGGTCTTCGACGGCTTGGGCGGCAGATTTGCGGGCCATTGGGTTAACTCCTTGCGGGTGAATGTGGCAATGAATGCGCTTGATGAAGAATGGAGTGTTTGAAGCAGGCAAAAGTTGCAGTTTTTTTCCTACGGTCAGCTTAGGTGAAATCCAGGCCAGGAAATTTCGACCTACAGTGTAAGATGTCACCTATTTGTGCAGCAGGTAATTCAACATGAGCTTCAATCTGGCCAACAAGCCCCTTGCCGAGCGCGCCGCGCTGGAAGATGAAAAGTCCCGTCTCTACGACCTGTGGCAAAGCAACCTGGGCAAAGCCAAGGGCGAGGCCGCCCGCCTGTTTGGCGAGCGCGCCAAGCGCAAGGGCAAATGGGCCGAATGGGTACGTGCGGAACTGGACGGCATGTCACCGCCGGAGTTCTCGAACATGGTACGCAGCGAAGTCAATCGCCTGATGGCGGCGAAGTAAGCGCAAAGCAGGCGACGATCGCCTCGCGCACCTTCAGCAGCAACGGATCGAGTTGCACTTGGGTGCGCCAGCCCAGCTCCACCGGGTAGCGCGGCAATGCCAGCGGGCAGGGCAGAACCTTCAGCCCGGTCATCTGCGCGATGGCCTGGGCCGCATGCCCGGGAATCGTTGCCACTGCCTGGCTGCCCTTGAGCAGAAACGGCAGCGCCGCGAAGTGTGTGGTTGAGGCGCCTACATGCCGGCTCAGCCCCTGCGCGGCCAGGCCCTCGTCGGTTATCCCGATAAACCCGCCGGATGACACCAACAGATGTTCACGCCTGACGAACTCGTCGAGGTCGATGGCCTGTTGTCCCGGTGCCAGGCTGGCGGGGTCCACCAGGCACGCATAATGGCCTTCCCCCAGCACCTGGCGGCTCAACCGGCGCTCGGCAAACCCACCGGCAGTGATCGCCAGGTCCAGGCTGCGATCGAGCAGGGCGCCGGCGACGATCTGGCTGTGGGTCTGGCGGAAAATCAGTCGCAGCTTTGGCGCTCGCCGGGCGATCTCTTCAATCAGCCGGCGACCGTAGGCGATCTCGAAATCATCCGACAACCCCAGCACCACCGAACGGCCCTGATACTGGCTGCCCTGGGGGTCGACCATCGCCAGGCTTTGGCGGCAGCGATCCAGGGCTTCGCTGATCACCGGTTTCAACTGGTTGGCGCGCAGAGTCGGCGCCAGGCCTCGACCGGTGCGCACGAACAATTGGTCGCCATACACATCCCGCAGGCGGCGCAATGCCGCACTGATCGCCGATTGCGTCACCCCAAGGCGCAGGGCGGCGCGGCTGGCGCTGGATTCGTCGTGCAGGGCCTCGAAGGTTTTCAGCAGGTTGAGATCGACGTTGGCGATATTCATCTGGCTCATATCAGTTAGCAGTGAAGTGGGCTTTATTCATGATTGCCGCTGGCCGGAGAATGGGCAACCCCCCATTGATTCGGAGTGATCGTGATGCCTGTTTCTACCGTGGCTGCGCTGCAAATCGGTTCCTTGCCGGGTGGCAAGGCTGAGACCCTGGAACAGATCCTGTCCTATGAGGACGAAATCCTGCGCAGCGGTGCGCAACTGGTGGTGATGCCCGAAGCCTTGCTTGGGGGCTATCCCAAGGGTGAAGGCTTTGGTACCCAGTTGGGTTATCGCCTGCCTGAAGGGCGGGAGGCCTTTGCCCGTTATTTTGCCAGTGGGATTGATGTGCCGGGTGTGGAGACCGAAGCGCTGGCGGGTTTGTCGGCGCGCACCGGGGCCAGCCTGGTGTTGGGCGTGATTGAGCGCAGTGGCAGCACGTTGTATTGCACGGTGCTGTATTTCGAGCCGGCGGGCGGGTTGGTGGCCAAGCATCGCAAATTGATGCCTACCGGCACTGAGCGGCTGATCTGGGGGAAGGGTGATGGTTCGACGTTGCCGGTGATTGATGCAGCGGTAGGGCGCATCGGTGGTGCCGTGTGCTGGGAAAACATGATGCCGTTGTTGCGCACGGCGATGTATGCCAAGGGCGTGGAAGTGTGGTGCGCGCCGACGGTGGATGAGCGGGAAATGTGGCAGGTGAGCATGCGGCATATTGCGCACGAGGGGCGGTGTTTTGTGGTGAGTGCGTGTCAGGTGCAGGCGTCACCTCAGGCGTTGGGTGTGGAGGTTGCGAATTGGCCGGTGGATCGGCCTTTGATCGCGGGTGGCAGTGTGATTGTTGGGCCCATGGGGGACATTCTGGCCGGGCCGTTGCTGGGTGGGGCGGGGTTGCTGGTGGCGCGGATTGATACGGATGATTTGGTGCGGGCGCGGTATGACTATGATGTGGTTGGGCATTATGCCCGGCCGGATATTTTCGAATTGATCGTGGATGAGCGTGCTAAACCCGGTGTGCGGTTTTTGGGTTGAGTACATATCCGTTATTTAGGTAACGGCGGCTTATGGTTCCGCTCTTACAGCCATCCCTTTCAAGGTCTTGGTTTAAAATCCCCTAACCAATCCAGTCAGGACGACGAAACTATGTGGGAAAAGGTTTTAGAACGGTTTGAAAAACAGGCGCCGGCCAGCGTCATGACCAAGTTGATATTAGAGCAGGCAGTAGATGCCGCTTGGGTTGACAAGGTGTTCGATGATCACCGCCAACGGCAGTACTCACGTGAGCTTTTGTTTTCAACCGTTGTTGAGCTGATGTCCCTTGTTTCATTGGGCTTGAGGCCGTCGTTACACGCGGCGGCGCGCAAGATGGAGGGCCTTTCGGTCAGTGTTTCGGCACTCTATGACAAGATCAAGCGAACCGAACCCGAGCTGCTTCGCGCCCTCATTTCGGGCAGTGCCGAGCGTTTGATACCGACCGTCGAAACGCTCGGCCATTCATCGATCCTGCCTGGCTGGCAGTTGCGTATTGTGGATGGCAACCACTTGCCGGCCACTGAAAAACGTCTAGGCGCTCTGCGCAATGAGCGCGGCGCAGCGCGCCCAGGATTTTCAGTAGTTGCCTACGATCCGGACCTGGATTTAGTCGTTGATCTTCAGCCGTGGGAAGATGCCTACGCCAGTGAGCGAGTCAGTGTTTTACCGCTGCTGGCCCGCGCATGCGCGGGCCAGTTGTGGATGGCTGACCGGCTCTATTGCACGCTGCCCGTCCTGCAAGCCTGCGAGGACACGGGGGCTTCGTTCATCGTTCGCCAACCCAGCAAGCATCCACGCCTGGTCCAGGAAAGTGAGTGGCAAGACTCAGGGACGGTCGATAGCGGAACCGTTCGCGAACAAATCATCGAAGTGAAGGGTGGCCGCCGCTGGCGACGTGTTGAGTTGAGCCTGCAAACGGCGAATGACTCAGGTGATTTGGTGATGTGGTTCTGGAGCAATTTGCCCGACACCATCGGTGCCCGGCAGATAGCCGATTTATACCGTCATCGCTGGAGTATCGAGGGAATGTTTCAGCGCCTTGAGTCGGTACTGGACAGTGAAATTACAGGCCTTGGCAGCCCGAAAGCCGCGCTATTGGGCTTTGCCTCGGCGGTCCTGGCTTACAACGTTTTGTCGGTTCTCAAGCGTAGCGTTGAGCAGGCGCACCGCGAAACGCAGCCAGAGGGTTGGGAGGTTTCGATTTTCCATTTGGCGGTGCATGTTCGCAGTGATTATCAAGGCTTGCAGATCGCATTGCCTGCGGAAAATTTCCCTCTTGAAAAGACTCCGCAAGGGCTGGCAGAGCGATTGCTGGCCCTGGCAAGGATGATCAAACCTAAGTCCGTAGCCAAAAGCCCTCGTGGCCCCAAAGTAGCCAAGCCCAAGGAGTGGCTGGAAGGTAAGGCGGCACGGGTGCATGTCTCAACAGCTAGGGTGCTTAAGGCGGCTAAGTCGGATAAACGTACTTAAACATGGCCTTAAACGGACTTTTAAACGCAGACCTTGAAAGGGATGGCTCTTACAGCGGCTCACTTTGGAAAAGCCCCAAAGTAAGCAAAGGGCTCTGCCCCGCCTGTCGGCACCTCGCCTAGGCTCGGTGTTCCCTCACTCCGGCATTGCTCCGCGGGCCGCCGCGATGGGCCATCCATGGCCCAGCGCGGCTAAACCGGCGTCCTGCCGGTTTACCCGCTCCGCACTGCCTGCGTTCGGCCTCGGGCTTATTGGGGCAGTCAGATCAAGATCAAAAGCAAGAGCACAGCGGCCTACCGGCCGGCTTGAGTGTTGAAGAGCAAAATCTAAAGCGGGCACGGTCAAAAATGTGGGAGCGGGCTTGCTCGCGAAGGTCGTTAACGATGACGCGGGCATTCTGGATGAACGCGGCGCTCTCAGGTTTTTCGCGAGCAAGCCCGCTCCCACAGAAAAGCAGATCTGTTTTCGCTCTGGTCTTTGCTTTTGCTTTTAACACTCAAGCCGGCTGGGAGGCCGCTGTGCTTTTGATCTGCTTTTGATCTTGATCTTAGGCGCCCCGTTAAACCACGCTGGCCGAACGCAGGCTTTGGAGCGTGGGTAACCTGGCAGGACGCCAGGTTAGCCGTCCTGGGCCAGGGATGGCCCATGACGGCGGCCCACGGTCCAAAGCCGGAGTGAGGGCACACCGAGCATTAGCGAGGTGCCGAGTGGTGGGGCAAGAGCGTTTTGCTTACTTTTGCGCTCTTCAAAAGTGAGCCGCTGTAAGAGCGGAACCAATCTCAGCCATCACCCGAATAACGGATATACACCCAAAACCCACCTCAGCCCCGCCGACTCCCCAGCCATTCCTCCCGGGTAATCTCCCAGATATCCTTGGGCAAACGCCCAGCGACAAACTGCCCCTCATCCGTCCTGACCAACCGCATCCCCGTCCGCTCGGAAATCCTGCGAGACGCCACATTCGGCGCCGCCTTGGGCACACGCATCACGGGCCGCTCCAGCACCTCAAACCAATACTCAGTCACCGCCGCACTGGCCTCGGCCATCAACCCCTGACCCTGCCACTGCGGCGCCAGCCAAAAGCCCCGGTTGTTATCCACCTCATCCATCAGGCTGACATTACCAATCAACACCTGCGGCGCGCTTTTCAGGCGGATCGACCAATGCCATTCCTCCCCCCGCGCCATGGCCGGCAACGCGACATGCTCCAGATAGCTGCGCGCACCATCCGCCGGGTACGGCCAAGGCACCTGAGCATTCAGATAACGCACCACTTCCCAGTGCGCAAACTGCTGCTGGACACCCTCGGCATCCTCCAGCGTCAGCGGCCTCAGGATCAGGCGTTCGGTATACAGCGTAGGTTGCGCATCCATGTCGTTACCACGTGGCAGTGTTGGGAAAGTCCAGGGTCCCGCGATCCACAAAGCGCATGGTGCCGAACAGGCCACCCGCGAGTTTCCCGCGCAACACGTAGGGCAGGTTATTCAAACTCTGGGTCTGGCTCAAGCCAAGGGTCTGGCGCAACACGGAAAACGCCGAAACACTCACCGGCACCGTCAGCACCGTCTCCGAAAAGCGCGGGATGGACCCACTCAGGTCACTCACCCCGGACGCCAGCGGCCGGCCGTTGACCTCAAGGTCCAGGGCCACGCCGCTGTAGTCGATCGCGGTTTCATTCGGGTTCTGCACCCGCAGCTTCACCGCGAAACGCACCTCCAGGTCCTGGCTTTGCAGCGGCTCGATGCCCACCACGTTGATGTTCACCGGGTCGCGATTGGGGAACAGCGCGCACGCGCTCAGGGTGAGGAGCAGCAGTGACAAAACCATGAGCTTGCGCATAAAACGGGTTCTCCTATTGCGTGACGTCCGGGTCCTGCATCACCTTGAGGGTGGAGGCTTCCGGATCAAATTCATCTTCTTCCAGTTCTATGAACTCCTCAGGCAGGAAGATGTTCAGCACGATAGCGCAGAACGCCCCCACGGTGATTGGCGACTCGAAGATGTTGTGCAGCGCCTTGGGCAGTTCGCGCAACACTTCCGGGACTGCCGCCACACCCAGGCCCATCCCCAGGGAGATCGCCACGATCAGCACGTTGCGCCGGTGCAGGCCGGCTTCGGCAAGGATCTTGATCCCGGCCACGGCCACGGTGCCGAACATGATCAGCGTGGCACCGCCGAGTACCGGCTTGGGCATCAGTTGCAGCACCGCGCCGATCATCGGGAACAGGCCCAGCAGCACCAGCAGCCCGGCAATGAAGTACGCCACGTAACGGCTGGCCACGCCGGTCAACTGGATCACCCCGTTGTTCTGGGCGAAGGTCACCATGGGCAGGCTGTTGAAAGTGGCCGCCATTACCGAGTTGAGGCCGTCGGCCAGCAGGCCGGACTTGATGCGCTTGATGTACAGCGGGCCCTTGACCGGCTGTTGGGAAATCATCGAGTTGGCCGTCAGGTCACCGGCGGCTTCCAGGGGCGAAATCAGGAAGATCACCGCCACGGGGATAAACGCTACCCAGTCGAACGAGAAACCGTATTTGAATGGCACCGGCACGCTGATCAGCGGCAGTTGGGGCAGGGCGGCGAGGTCGACGCGGCCCATCCACCAGGCCACCACAAAGCCGAGGGTCAGGCCGATCACGATCGAACCCAGGCGCAGGAACGGGTTATTGAAGCGGTTGAGCACCACGATGGTCAGCAACACCAGGGCCGCCAGGCCCATGTTGCCGGCGGCGCCCAGGTCGCTGGCGCCATAGCCGCCGGCCATGTCGGTGACGGCCACCTTGATCAGCGACAAGCCCATCAAGGTAATGATGGTGCCGGTGACCACCGGGGTGATCAGCTTGCGCAGCTTGCCGATGAACTGGCTGAGCACCACTTCGATAAACGCCGCGAAGAAGCAGATGCCGAAGATCGTCGACAGGATCTCATCGGTGCCGCCGCCCCGGGCCTTGACCATGAAGCCGGCGCTCAGGATCACGCTGATAAACGAAAAACTGGTGCCTTGCAGGCACAGCAGGCCGGAACCCACCGGGCCGAACTTGCGGGCCTGCACAAAGGTGCCGAGCCCCGACACAAACAGCGCCATGCTCACCAGGTAGGGCACTTCGCTTTCCAGGCCCAGCACGCCGCCAACGATCAGCGTCGGAGTGATGATCCCGACAAAGCTGGCCAGTACGTGCTGCAGGGCGGCAAATATCGCCGCGCTGAAGTGCGGGCGGTCGTCGAGGCCGTAAATCAGGTCGGATTTATAACGGGGGCGAGGGGTTTGAGTGTCAGACAAAATACGGGCCCGGGCAGGAAAAAGGAGGCGCAGGATGCCAGAAACTGCCAGTTGTCAGAAGTGTGAAAAAATATTTCGAAACCTCCCCCATTAAATCCTCAAGCCGGCCGATACCGTTTATAGGCCCACATACCAATTACAACAGTGGTGCCACCGGTCAGAGCGGCGCGTTGACGCCCATTGGCCGTGTCGCGGCAGGGATGCTCGCAGCCACCCCTTCTAAGAGCGCCCCCCTATGTCCCTTCGTCACTTGAATATCGCACCTCGAGCTTTTCTCGGTTTTGCCTTCATCGCGTTGCTTGTCGTTATTCTGGGGGTGTTTGCGGTGAACCGCATGACCCTGATTCGTCAGGCATCGGTCGACATGGGCGCCAACCAGCTGCCCAGCGTCGGGTATTTGGCCACCATGACCGAGAACGTCCTGCGCCTGCGGATTCTGTCGTTTCGCGTGTTGGTGAACCGTGAACCGGCGGCCTTGCAGGAAGCCCAGACCCGCATGGGCGTGCTGGAAGGCAAGGTCAAGACCGCCCAGGCAGCGTATGCCACCCTGCCGGCGGGGGATGAAGAGGCGGCGCTGTACAAGACATTTGCCCTCACGCTGGACAATTACCTCAAGGCTCAGGCCGAGATGGTGAGCTTTTCGCAGCAGAACAAAGTGGAAGAAATGCGCGCCCTGATCAACGGCCGCATCAAGGATGGCACCGACCAGATGGGCGAACAGTTGAATAAACTGATCGCCATCAACGCGGCGGATGCCACTCAGGCCGCCAATGACGCCGGGCAGAGTTACCAGCACGCCATCACGGGCATTATCGCCGTTTCGGTGATTGCGGCCCTGATGACCGTGTTGCTCGCCTGGCTGTTGACCCGCAGCATCGTCACGCCACTGCGCAAAGCGCTGGAGGCGGCTGAAGTGATCGCTGGCGGTAACCTCAGCAAAGTGATTGAGGACGACGGCAAAGACGAACCAGCCCGCCTGATCGGGGCCTTGGCTGCGATGCAAGCCAACCTGCGCCAGACCATCCAGCACATCGCCGGCTCGGCCACGCAGTTGGCCTCTGCCGCTGAAGAGCTCAGCGCTGTGACTGAAGAGGCCTCCAAAGGCCTGCAGCAGCAGAACAACGAAATCGACCAGGCCGCCACAGCGGTCAACGAAATGACCGCTGCGGTGGAAGAAGTGGCGCGCAATGCGGTGTCCACCTCAGAAGCTTCCAGCCAGTCCAACCAGGCCGCGCGGGAAGGGCGCGACCGAGTGGTGGAAACCGTGGGCGCGATCCAGACCATGACCCAGGATGTACAAAACACCTCGGTGTTGATCGAAGGCCTGGCGGCTCAGGGCCGTGACATTGGCAAGGTACTGGACGTGATTCGCGCGATTGCCGAGCAGACCAACCTGCTGGCCCTCAACGCAGCGATTGAAGCGGCACGTGCCGGTGAAGCCGGGCGTGGTTTTGCGGTGGTGGCGGATGAAGTGCGGGCCCTGGCCCATCGCACCGCGCAGTCGACCCAGGAAATCGAAAAAATGGTCGCTGGCATTCAGAGCGGTACGGGCGAGGCGGTGAACTCGATGCAGCAGAGCAACCAACGCACCCAAAGCACCTTGGAAATGGCACGGGCTGCCGGCGTGGCGTTGGAGCAGATCACCCAGTCCATCAGCCTGATCAACGAGCGCAACCTGGTGATCGCCAGTGCGTCGGAAGAACAGGCGCAGGTGTCCCGCGAAGTGGACCGCAACCTGGTGAACATCCGCGACCTGGCGACCCAGTCGGCGGCGGGTGCCAACCAGACCTCAGCCGCCAGTCACGAACTGTCGCGCCTGGCGGTGGATTTGAACGGGATGGTGGCCAGATTCGTCATCTGATCTGAAATGCGATCAAAAAAATGTGGGAGCGGGCTTGCTCGCGAAGGCGGTGTGTCAGTTGATGCATTCGGTGGCTGACACACCGCCTTCGCGAGCAAGCCCGCTCCCACATTGGCTTCTGCGGTGCTTCAGGAATCAGTGTTTCCAGGCCGCCGGATTCACCAGGTTCTTCGGCTTCTCACCCGCCAGCGCCGCCAGCAGATTGTCCACCGCGCACTTGGCCATCGCCTCCCGCGTCTCATGAGTCGCTGAACCGATATGCGGCGTCGCCACCACATTGCTCAAGCGCAACAACGGCGAATCATGCTGCAGCGGCTCGCGCACAAACACATCCAGTCCCGCCGCGCGTATCGTGCGCTGTTGCAACGCCTCGATCAGCGCCGGCTCGTCCACCACCTTGCCCCGGGAGATGTTGATAAAGATCGTCTCCGGGCCCATCAGCGCGAACTCTTCAGCGCCAATCAAGCCTTCGGTTTCAGCCGTCAGCGGCAAGGTCAGGCACACAAAGTCGGCTTCCCGGAGCAGGTCCGGCAGGCTGCGGTATTGCGCGTCAAAACGCTGCTCCACTGCAGGTTTTGGCGAGTGACTGTGGTAGATCACCGGCATGCCAAACCCGAAGTGCCCACGCTGGGCCAAGGCTTCGCCAATTCGGCCCATGCCGATAATGCCAAGCGTCTTGCCGTGTACATCGCTGCCGAAATGCAGCGGGCCGATGTTCTGGTTCCAGTTGCCGGCGCGCACCATATTGGCCAGTTCCACCACTCGCCGCGCAGTGGCGAGGATCAGCGCGAAGCCGGTATCCGCGGTGGTTTCAGTCAGCACGTCGGGAGTATTGCTGAGCAGGATGCCGCGCGCGGTCAGGTAGTCGATGTCGTAGTTATCGACGCCGACGGACACGCTGGCCACCGCCTCAAGGTTTGGCGCCAGGTCCAGCAATTTGGCGTCCAGGCGCAGGCTTGCGCCAAGCATGCCTTGGGCCGTAGGCAATGCCGCGCGCAGCTTGGCCAGGCCGCTTTCATCCAGTGCCTCGATCAGCGTGACTTCGGCCTGTTCATGCAGACGGGCCATCAGCGGTGCAGAGAGTTTCTTGTAGAGCACGACAGACTTTTTCATCAGGTCTTTACCTTCAATTCAAGGGATTGCAGCGGGGCGCGCTCGCGGTCGCTGGCGCCGGGCTTGAGGAAGATCGTCAGCACCACCGACACCAGCAACGCACCGCTCATCAGCAGGTACGAAGCGCCGGGGGAACCGGTGCTGCTGTTGAGGTAGCCCACCAGGTACGAACCGCCAAACGAACCGAGGGCGCCCATGCTGTTGATCAGCGCCATGGCGCCGCCGGCGACATTGGCTGGAAGGATCTCGGGGACGATCGCGAAAAACGGCCCGTACGGCGCATACATGCACGCCCCGGCGATCACCAGCAGGGTGTACGACCACCAGAAGTGTTCGGCGCCCAGCACGTAGGACGCATAAAACGCGATGGAGGCGATCAACAGCGGCGGCCACACAAAGCGTTTACGTTTTTGCAGTTTGTCCGAGCCCCAGGACACCACCAGCATGCCGATCACCGCCGCCAGATACGGCAGCGCAGAGAGCCAGCCGGCCTCGACCATGTCCATTTTCAAGCCGGCCTTGAGGATCGACGGCAGCCACAGCACGAAGCCATACACGCCAATGCTCCAGCAGAAAAACTGCAGCGCGAGGATGATTACCTTGGGCGAGCGAAAGGCTTCGGCGTAGTTCTTCACCGCCTTGATGCCTACCTGTTCTTCGGCGAGGGCGGTTTCCAGGTCTTTTTTATGCTGGGCGCTCAGCCATTTGGCGTCGGCCGGTTTTTCATCCGCCAGCTTCCACCAGATAAACGCCCACAGCACCGCCGGCAAGCCTTCGATGATGAACATCCAGCGCCAGCTGAAATGCTGCACCAGGTAGCCCGAGACCACCGACATCCACATCATGGTCACCGGGTTGCCGAGGATCAGGAAGGTGTTGGCCCGTGAGCGTTCCGCGCGGGTGAACCAGTGGCACAGGTACACCAGCATCGCCGGCATCACGGCGGCTTCCACCACCCCGAGCATGAAGCGGATCACGATCAGCATGTAGGCGTTGGACACCATGCCGGTCAGGGTGGCCAGGCCGCCCCACAGGATCAGGCTCACGAAAATCAGCTTCTTGACGCTGCGCTTCTGCGCATAGATCGCCCCTGGCACCTGGAAGAAAAAGTAGCCGAGGAAAAACAGCGCGCCGAGCAATGACGACATGCCGGGGGTGATCATCAGGTCTTCGGCCATCCCGGAGGCGGCGGCGAAGCCGTAGTTGGCGCGATCCAGGTACGCCAGGCTGTAGGTGATAAACACGATGGGCATGATGTACCACCAACGACGGGTGGCGAGTTTCAACGGTTCCATAAAGTTGCTCCTGAGCTTGTTGTAGTTGTGGCAACAGGTAACTGGGTAGCAGCGAGCTTGCTCGCGAAAAACATAAGAGCTCCACCTCTATTCAGGTGGCGCGTGTCATCGTTAACGACCTTCGCGAGCAAGCTCGCTCCTACAATAAGCAGGCAGATCTTCACGCAACGGCAAGCCTTCCATGTCGCCACGGCTCTGCACCGCGCGGCTGCCGATCCAGTTGCCGCGCTGCACGGCCTCGGCAAAACTGAGGTTTTCCAGCAGCGCGCTGATCATGCCCACCGCAAAACCATCGCCGGCGCCGACCGTATCGACCACCTTGGCCACGGGTACGGCGGCGACGAAACCCTGGTCCAGTTGCGTGCGGTAATACGCGCCGTGGGGGCCGAGCTTGATGGCCACGGCTTCCACGCCCTGGTCGAGGTAGAACGCGGCGATGTCGGCCGGGTCTTCAAAACCGGTGAGCAAACGGCCTTCGCTCAACCCCGGCAACACCCAATCCGCCAGGCAGGCGAGGGCGTTGATTTCGCTGACCATGCGTTGCTCGTTTGCCCACAGGGACGGGCGCAGGTTCGGGTCGAAGGACACACTGCGCCCAGCCTCGCGCATTTGCGTCATCAACTGGCGCGACAACTCGCGGGTGGCGTCCGACAGCGCCGGCGGGATGCCGGTGGCGTGCAGGTGGCGGGCTTGCAACAGCTCGGGCTTGATCGCCTCGACCGACAAATGGCTGGCGGCCGAGCCACGGCGGAAGTACTCCACCTGCGGATCGTCGCCGGCCTCTTCGCGGGACTTGAGTTGAAAACCCGTGGGGTGCAGCGGGTCGACCGCCACATGCCCGCAGTCCAGGCCTTCGTTCTGCAAGGTGTCCACCACAAAGCGCCCGAGGGAGTCGGCGCCCACGCGGCTTAGCCACGCCACGTTGAACCCCAGGCGCGACAGGCCGATGGCGACGTTGCTGTCAGCGCCGGCAATGCGTTTGTGAAACTGTGCGACCTGGGCCAGGTCGCCGGTCTGTTCGGCGACAAACATCGCCATGGTTTCGCCAAACGACAGGATATCGATCTCAGACATGGGCATTCTCCACGCGGGGCTGGCCAAGGACGGTGAGGGCGGCGACCTGCTGTGCGGTGACCTGCACCAGGTCATCACCTTGCAGGGGAAACTCCACAGCCCGGGTAATACCTTGAGTCATGTGCTTGAGCAGTTGTTCCCACAGATGCAGGTCGGCGACGCCCGGCGGCAGCGCCACCAGCTTGCCGTCGGCGCGACGGGCCACGGCCTTGCAGTGCAGGTAATCCACATGCCGGCCCAGCAGGCGTGCAGCGGTGGTCGCCGATTGGTCCTGCCATTGCCAGTTGCCGATATCGAAGGTCATTTTTACCGGCACGGCCAGGCGTTCGACTTCGTTGAAAAAACGCTGCATCGGCTCGATGCGCCCGCCGTGCAGGGTCTGGTCGTTCTCCACCAGCAGCTTGACCGGATGCCGGTTGAGCAGGGCGCTCAAGCTGTCCAGGTCGTTGGTGTCGGTGAAATAGCCGAGGGAGACTTTCAGCCATCGGGCGCCAAACGCCTGGGCGCGGTCGAGGGTGGCGGCCAGTTCGGCGTTGGGTTGCGAGCGGCCGGCCACCCAGAGTTCCAGGGGCGAGGAGAACACGCATTCCAGGCCTTGATCGGCGGCGGCTTGCGCCAGTTCAAGCGGTTGTTCAGTGGTCAGCAGTTCTTCGCGCCATTCGATACGTTGCGCGCCAGCGGCGGCCAGCACCGAGACGAAGCTCAACTGGCCCTGCTGGCGGACCAGGTCGGCGCCGTAGCTGGAAAGGCTGATGGAGACGGGGTATTTATGCATTGTTGTGGACCTCTGAAACCGGTTTCATTTTTATTCGCAAAATGTTGAATTGAACCAGCCGTAGCAGCTGTCGAGCCTGGGCGAGGCTGCGTCGGCGGTGTACCTGACACATCGCAAACGCCGCCTCGCCCGGGCTCGACAGCTGCTACGGGCGCCTGGTGGAGCCTCGAATGATCAGTTGCGGCAGGAAATCCAGGGTACGCGTCGGCTCGGTATCGCCGCGCAAACGCTTGAGCAAGCAGTCGAAAGCCTTGGCGCCGATGGCCTCGGTGGGCTGGGCGAGGGCGGTGATGCCGTTGCCCACCAGCGGGTACCAGTCGAGGTCATCCAGGGCGATCAGGCCTACGTCATCAAACAGGTCGCAGCCTAAATTTTTCAATGCGCGGGTACACGCCAGTGCCGCGATTCCGTTGGCACAGAACAACGCCTTGGGGCCGGATTTGGCCAGAAACTTTTGCAGACGCTGTTCCAGTTCGCCGTCCAACTCCAGTACCGCGCCGGTCAACGTCGGACGGCTGGCAATCTCTGCCTTGAAACTGTCCAGGCGCTCAAGCCGCGAACTGGTGCCGTCGGTGGCTTCACTCACTAACAGCAGGTCGCGATAGCCTTGCTGTTCAAGGTGTTCGACTGCCATGCGCACCGCCACCGGGTTATCCAGACCCACCAGGTCGCTGTGCAGCGGTTCGACCTTACGATCCACCAGCACCAGCGGCATTTCCCGTTGCAGCTCCAGCAATTGGTCGAGGTGATGGCCAAGGGTGTTCACGATCAGCCCTTCGATGTTGTAGGCGCGCAGGGCCGCGAGGTGCTGGCGCTCCTGCTCGTCATCGCGGTCGGTGTTGCACACCACAAGGCTGTAGCCGTGCTGGCGGCAGGCGGTTTCCACGCCATGCATCACGGCAATCGAATAGGGGTTGCGGATGTCGGCCACCAGCATGCCGATCAGGCGGGTGCGCCCGCGTTTCAGGCCGCGGGCCATCTGGTTGGGGCGGTAGCCGAGTTCATCGATGGCTTGCTCGATGCGCAGGGCGATGGCATCGGAGAGCAGGGCGCGGTCGTCACCGATAAAGCGCGAAACGCTGGCCTTGGACACACCGGCGCGTTCGGCTACGTCAAGCATGGTCACGCGGCTGCGTTGGGCGGCGGAAAAAGTAGTCACGGTGCAGGGCCTTTCTTATTGGATTTGTCGACGCGCGGGTAGTCCCACTGAAACCGGTTTCAGAAGACCATCCACCAAACAATTCGTCAAGTACGATTCATAGGGCGTTGCCGATTAAAACCGACGAATGGCTAGGTGTACCTGTGAGTTCTGACAGTATTCGAACCCCGGAATTGCGCGTTTAATCGAGGCAAACGCGCAGTCTCTGCGCAGGAGCGAACAGTTAGCCTGGAGGGTGACATGAGTGATCCCAAGACCATTGGATTGCGCAAGGGTGTCCTGAGTCTTAGAGACATCGAGGTGCCGATTCTGGATTACGTCGACCCTCCTATTGCGGATGGTTATATTCCCAGCCATCACCTGGACAGTGGGCTGGAGGTGGTGATTCCGACGTTATGGGACGGCTCGGCAGAGGAGGGTGAGTTCAATATCGTGAGGATTCGTTGGCTGCGTGGCGGGGCTGAAGGCAGGCCGCCTTACGTCCGCCGTTTTGACGGGCCCATTTCGCCGGGCATTTTTCCTCTGACGATTACGATAGAGCGAGATTATCTGGAGCAAGACGGTACGGTATTTCTGCATTACGAAATTCAAGATGAAACTGGACTGATCTCCCCGTCGAATCCGCGCATCCTGTATCTGGATCGCACGCCGCCCAATAACAACGTTGCGCCTGCGCTTTCGGCATTTCCTGTCGCGATTATTGATGAGGATTATTTGCGCGATCACGCCACCGTAGACCTCACTGTGGCGTATATCGGCCGCCGAGCCAGAGACAGGGCCTATTACTACGTTTCGGACAAGAGCCCGCCGCCCGATGCGGCGCCCGACGGTTATGTCGAATTCGCCCTTGAAACCACGCCACCGATTGTACGCCTCCCCGCAGACTTGTTTCGGTTGTACCCAAACGGTACCCAATACGTCCATATCCGGCTTGAGGATCGATCGGGCAACCGTGGCCCAAGATCCAATCAGGCGTCGGTTGAGGTCGATTTGGTGGGGTCTCCGACCCAACTCCAGCCTCCGGTCATCCCGGCAATGGCGGGTGGCCTGATCAACCGGCATGAAGCGCGTCTGGGGGTTGTTGCGAGGGTGAACTACACCGATTGGCAGCCAGGAGACCGGGTTGCCTTAAGATGGGGGAATACCGCGCTCGGGCTGCAAGAGGTCCCTCACGTACCCTTTGACGTGAATGTGCCGTGGTGGGCGTTGATCGACGACGGCTCGGGCCCCGCGCAGGGATTTGCCAGCTACACCATTTTGCGCGCCGGCAGTACGGTGCCCACTTTTCCGAGCCCTGGCACCAGAATCCGCTGGGATTTCAGCGTTGCAGGGCAAGATCATGCCAACGCTCCACAGTTGATCAACACTGACTTGCCACGGGTGGTGATAGTTGGGGAAGGCTCTACCACTGACAACCATATCGATATTCGTGACAAGGACCATCGTGTCTACGCCAGTGTTCCGCTTTACCACGCTCCTAAAGACGGAGAACTGTTGGAGTTGTATTGGGGGAGCTTCCCGTCCCTGGACTCACCGGTCGCCAGTTATCGCGTAGACACCAGCAAGGGGGATGTCGAGGGCGCGCGCGTGGAATTCAGCGATATACCCTGGCAAGTCATTGTGGATGCGGGTAACCATGACCGGCTGCAGGTGTATTACACGACATTTAATGGCGTGAATGAACAAATAGCTTACTTTACTGAAGTGGCAGTAAATGTAATTGCGCCTTTGATATTTACCCAGGCACAGTTCCCTAGTTGGGATCGCCAGACGTCCACCCTTAATTGTTCGTCCAATCCTCCCCTGTGGGACCATATTCCAATCGTTGTTACACCCAACCCCGAATTCAGGGAAGGTGACTTTGTTATTTTGAGCTGGATCGGATATACCGAAATTTGGGGAGGGGGGCGGCCAATTCCGGACACTGCAGAAACGCTCACTCATAGTCTGACCGCCGACGAAGCTATTAATGGCTATACCTTCAAGCTGGATAACTATGCTGAAAAAATAGCGCCTATAAAATCCCAGGATCCCAATAGTACGGCAAGTTCCGCCTATGCCGTTTATACCGTTTGGCGGGGTACTCGGTTTATCGGTTCATCACGGCTTTATTACGTGAAAATCGACCGGCGCAGGCCTAGCGGGCTCTACTGTGGGCCTGATGGTAACGGTCCGGAACTCTGAAAGTTGGGGCGTTGCTGGCAAGTAAGAGAGCAGGTACCTGAGGATCCAGGAACTCATGCCGTCATGTCGATGTGAATAGCGCGATGTGGGTTCACGTCATCTTACATTGTAACGATGTAGTTAACAGGCAAGTGGAGAGCACAAATGACTAGTTTGACTAAAAAACAACAGGCCGCCGTCGACTCGCGAGAAGCCAATAGGGTGTATTTGTCCGGTCGAAAGGCTGGGGTACTTAGCTTGAAAGTGCCGGAATTTGATAGTTTGAATGCCGATGGGCTGATCCCTTTTCAAGAGCCCAGGCAGCCGCTAACTGTCAGTTATGATCTTTCCGAAATGGCGGCGGATGGCGACATTGATCCTGCCACGGTTTATATCACTACGAATATTCGTGGCAAAGGCGCAACACAGTGGGGGCAAGCCATTCATGTGGTGAACTTTGCAAACCCGGCGGCTCCTACTTACGCTGATATCAGCGGGCCCTTTTTCCGCGATATTCCAGCATCGCTCCTAACCCAAGGCCAGCATGAAGTGGGCTACATTATTTGGGAAAGCCCTACATCGCCGACCGCGCTGCAAGTAGGTGCTCCACTGGAAATAGATGAAACGCCGCCTTACGGTCGTAGTTATCCACCCGCACCGGCATATCCTGACTATGTGTCGGACAAGGGCGAAATTACCGAAACTGATATTGCAGAAAATCCAGATGGGATGGTCTGTACATTCCCCGCCTATCCCGCCTATCGAAAAACGGGAGATAGGATTGAGGTCTATTTTTCCGAGGACTTTTCCTCACAATTGTCCACCCCGGCCCTGGAGGTTCCTGTTACGGACGCAGCAACCTTTACCGTGCCTTGGGATACGGTCAGGGCCAACGAAGCAGGGCGCAATTACTTGTTTTACGTCCTGCGTGACCTGGCCGGCAACCGCAGCCTGGATTCCACGCCAGCCCGCATCAACTTGCACTTGACTGATGATCCGGCTCCTCACCAGGCGGAGGTACCACTCGCGCTGCTGCCCGGTGACGGTCTTATTGACCTGCAGGATGTGTATCTCGCGGACGACGTTTTCGTCAGCATTCCTGACTATGACAATGCCCTGCCGGAGATCGATGTTATCCAACTGACTTGGGGGGATGAGGATCCACAACGTTACGACGTCGCGGATTACCTGCCGTTCCCGTTGCTGCTGCCCGTGAGCCGCGCCACGATCTTTGCCGACTACGGCACTGCAACCGGCGAGAAGGAAACCACCATTGAGTATCTCGTTGATCGCCGCGGGCAGGAATTTGATGCACCGCCCCTGGATATCCACGTTGACATCTCCGCACCGGGCCCCACCCCTGGGCCTGATCCTGAAAACGCGGCGCTCAATCGGCCGACGGTGTTTGGCAGCGACAGGGCGACGCCTAACGTGCTCACGCCCGCCGACTTCGGCAATCCTGCCACCGTCGAAATCGTGCTCTGGGACGTGCCCGTGCCTGCTCCAGACATCACTATTACTGGCTACTGGGGCGATCTGGCGCACCCTTTTGATCCTAAGACACTGACAACAGAAGGTCCTGGTGACCCCGTCGAATTGGAGGTCCCATGGGAGACCATCAAGGACGTCGGTAACGACCGCCAAGTCAAGGTGTTCTACAGCCTAAGCTGGCTGACCAATGGCAATATCCAGCGCTCTGTACCCCGGGAAGTGAACGTGACCGCGAACGTGACTACGCTGCCGCCGGCACAGTTCAGCAAGGCCACAGCAACATTGGCATGTACCGACCTTAACCCTGTTACCCGCAGCACGGTCGTCAGGGTTCCGGGCAATACAAACTTCAAGACGGACATGGTCATTCGAGGGGAGTGGCGGGTGTTCAGCGATGCTGCGGGCGAGACGCAACTGGGCGCCACTCACCCCTTCAATTCTCCACCGCTGACAGCCGAAATGGTTGCAAACGGGTTTGATGTGACGATTCAGCCTTACATGACGGTAGTAAGGCCCGCCGCTCGAAACTCGGTGGACTTCCATTACTTCGTCGACATCCCGGGTGAGGGCGAAGTTAAGTCTCAGCGGGCCTTTACCCGAACTCGTTTTGCCGATCTCAACGGCTTGTACTGTGAGGAACAGCCGATCTCGTTTGTGGATGAAGACTAGTCTCAAGCAATGATCAAGGGGCGTCCCGGCGCCTCTTGAATTTAAGCCGTTTTCCCCCGCGTGCCCACGACTTGCCATTCAAACCATTCAGATAAGTCCTACATCAACAGTTAGCACTCAACGGTAGCTTTGCGACCCTTGAATGGCCTGATTCCATCCCTCCGGAAACAGGCTGGACGGTTCCGCCGTGGAGCCTCTGTTGAGAGAGTGGTTTCTTGTGAAGATCAATACTGCGTTTAAGTTAAAGCCTTTAGTTGCAATGATGCAGGTCCCTTGCGTCGTGTCCGTTTTGGTCCTGGCACCTCACGCCCAAGCCAGGCTGATTGAAAATGAGACCTACACCATAGGGCATGGTGAACACATTGATTCGTTTGAGTTGCGCAACGCCACGCTTAACGTCAACAGCACGTTTACGCGGGATGTCTATGCCGACGCGTCCACGCTGAACGTCACCGACCGCAGCACCCTCCTCGGTACCGTGGTAGCCCAACGAGGCTCCAGTGTAAACGTGGCCAATAGCCGGGTGACCGCTTCAGGGGCGCTCAATAACGGTATTTCCTTGTTCAGCAGCAATGCCCTGATCCAGGGGAGTGTGATCTCCAGCGCGGACCACCTTGGCCTGTTGGTCGGTCGGTTCACGCCTGACACAAACGGCTCCACGGCGGTCGTGTCCGATAGCGTGATCTCCGGTGCTACCGGTGGCGCGGCGCTCACGGGCAACAGCTCGCTGGATTTGCTGCAAAGCGAAGTGATCGGTGTACACGAGGGCAGCTTCGGCCTGAGCCTGGAAAGTGCAACCGCCCGTGCTTTGCGCAGCAATATTACCGGCGGTCTTAACGGCATTGAGATGTCGGTTGATCGCCGTATACCCAATGCGAACACTTTGGTACTGGATCAAACCCGAGTCACCGGTACCACCGGTGCGGCCCTGCTTGTGCAGGGCGCGCGGGGGCAGGGCGCGGTCGCCGACATTCAGGTACGTAACGGCTCGACGCTTATAGGCGGCAACGGCAACCTGCTGGAAGTCAAAGGTGGCTCAACCGCCAATATGCAGGTCGATAACAGCCAGTTGCAAGGCGATGTCGTGGTCGAAGCCGGGAGTGCCGCCCACCTGCAACTGAACAATTTTGCGTCCTTGACTGGCCGTATGGACAACGTGTCCTCGTTGCAGATCGGTGATCAGTCGATGTGGGTCATGACCGGCAACAGCCAGGTCGGTGCGCTGAACTTGTCGGATGGCATGATCAAGTTCGGTGAAGGTGATGCGTTCTATCAACTGGACCTGGGAAGCCTCTCTGGCCAGGGTACTTTTGTAATGGGCACCGACTTCGCACAGGGCCTGACCGACTTTCTCAACATTACCGGCAATGCATCCGGTCATCACAATTTGTTGCTTGCCAGCAGCGGCGTGGAACCCCTCAACCCGGGCGACGTCCATGTGGTGCACACCGGGGGCGGTGACGCACAGTTCGAGCTGGTAGGCGGTTCGGTTGATGTGGGGGCCTGGTCCTACGGGCTTCGCCAAGACGGTACCGACTGGTTCCTCGACCCAAATAACCGCACCGTCAGCCCGGGCACCCGTTCGGTGCTGGCCTTGTTCAACACGGCACCGACCGTGTGGTATGGCGAGATGTCCTCGTTGCGCAGCCGTATGGGTGAATTACGCCACAATGGCGCCGAGTCCGGTGGCTGGCTGCGTGCGTATGGCAACAAGTACGAAGTATCGGGCGGCGCGGCTGGCGGTTACCAGCAGATTCAGCGTGGTTTCTCCCTGGGCGCGGACGCACCTGTCGGTGATGGTTGGTTGCTGGGGGTGATGGCCGGTCACAGTAACTCCGACCTGGACCTCAACCGGGGTACGTCGGGTGAAGTCAAAAGCTACTACGCCGGTCTGTATGCAACGTGGGTGGATGAAGACAGCGGTTACTACTTCGATGGCGTGGTCAAGGCTAACCGCCTGCAGAACTCATCGAAAGTAGGGTTGAGCGACGGCACGCAAACCAAGGGCAATTACAACACCAATGCGCTGGGCGCTTCTGCCGAAGTAGGCCGTCATATCAGGCTGGATGATGATTTCTTTGTCGAGCCTTTCGCGCAAGCATCGCTGGTGAGCGTACAAGGCAAGAGCTACAGCCTGGACAATGGCCTCAAGGCCAAGGGCAAGAACACTGATTCGGTGCTGGGCAAGTTGGGCGTGACCGTAGGGCGTGACTTCATAATGAATGACGGCAGTGTGGTACAGCCGTATCTGCGCGGCGCCGTTGCCCATGAGTTTGCCAAGAACAATACGGTGTTGGTCAACAATCAGACGTTCAACAACAACTTGTCGGGTTCACGCATAGAACTGGGCGCAGGGGTTGCCGTATCGTTGTCCAAGCATCTGCAATTGCATGCCGACTTCGACTATGGCCAGGGCAAGCATGTTGACCAGCCTTGGGGGGCCAATGTGGGCATGCGGTATAGCTGGTAAAGCGGCTGGTCAATAAAAACGCCCCGATACTCGGGGCGTTTTTTTGCAGCGCATGATCAAAGGCTGAACGAAATATTCAGTCCTCGCTCTGCACCACTGACATCATAGAAATAAACATCCAGTACGCCGCTGACATGGTTAGAGACAACGTCATGGAAAAACTCAACGGTCCCGCGATGTGCGCTATAGGCAGGCGTGGGGGGCTCATCGTATGTCATGTTAATGATCGAAAACCGATTTTCTCTTACGTCCTCTTTCAGTGTGTAGCGCCCGGAGGGTAATAGATCCCGGTCGTATGAGTATCTGAAGATGATCACTTGTTTGAAAATATCTGAACCTTGAGTTTTCCCCAGGCGCGAAGCGCTACCTGCCAGATCGGGCGGTAAGCCAGTCATCGTGCCTTCAGCCAACCAGAACCCGTTTTTCAGTTCATGGCTAAAAAACTGAGGCTTGAATTTCTTGCCTGCGACGATTCCTTCGAAAAAGCGTTCGTTGGTTGCGGTTCGGGTGGACCTGGCGGCGGGGGCCGTTGCAGTACTCATCATCAAACTCTCCTACAGTATCAGTGAGGTGTGCTGTGAATGTCGTTGGTACAAGGTGACTTCATTCAGCGCCCTAACGCCCTGCGCCACAACTGTCAGAATTCACAGGTTTTCTAACCACTCGTCGCTTTTTCTCTAGGTGCCAGCCAAGACGCTCAGCCAGGCGGACCCGAACAACAACAACGCCATGCCTTGGTTAAAACGCCGCATGGCCTTGGCCGAGCGAAACACCCGGCTCGACCCCATCCCCAGCAGCGCCCACACCCCCAGGCACGGCAACGAAATCATAAAAAACGCCAACGACAGGTACAGCACATGGCTCTGGCGTTCGTCGCCATTGCCGGCAAACACACTGACCACCGCCAGGGCCATCATCCAGGTCTTGGGGTTGACCCATTGCAGGCTGGCGGCACCCACCAGGCCCAGGCGTTTTTGCCGGGTGTTCGGGTCGATGGCGTCGGCCGGGGCGCGGTAGATCTGCCAGGCCAGATAGCTGAGCCAGGCCACGCCCACCCATTGCATCGTGGCCTGCACCCTGGGCAATTGCGCCAGCGACTGGCCCACGCCCGAGCCCACCAGTAACACAATCCCCGCCGCGCCCATGCAAGCACCCAACACAATAGGCAGCGCAGCCTTGAGCCCATAACGCGCGCTGTTGCTCAGCACCAGGATGTTGGTCGGGCCGGGAGTGATGGAGGCGACGAAGGCGAATAACAGAAAGGGCAGCAGGGTCGGGAACATGGGGTGTGACTCCAATCAGCAAGGCAATGGAGTCAATCTTCACAAGCGACCTGCTACCTGTCTGGAAGATTTGAGCAGCGCTTGCGGTACGCCGCCGGTGTCATGCCGTAGGCCCGCACAAACCAGCGGCCCAAATGGCTTTGGTCGGCAAAGCCCAGGCTGCTGGCAACCTCGGCAGGTTGCTCGCCCTTGGCCAGCAAATGGCGAGCTCGGGCCAGGCGCAGTTGCACCAGATAGGCATGGGGCGGCAGGCCGAAGGCGCTCTTGAAGGCACGGGTCAGGCGGAAGCGGTCTACGCCGGTCGCCAGGGCCAACTCATCCATGCCGACGTCCTGATGCAGATGGGCGTGCAGGTACTCGCGGGCCTTATGGGCCACCAAAGGCAGGCGCGGGTCCTGGTGATAGCGCTGGCGCCAGTGCAACTGGCCGGTCAGGCGCTCCAGCAAGTGGTCGAGGGCGCGCTGGCGCACGATGCGCAGTTCGCCGCTGTGCAGGCTTTGAAACGCCTGGCTGGTGGCAAGCGCCAGGCGTGGATCGCTGGCAAGGGTGGTGGCAAACCCCAGCTGACTGTTGGCCGGGGCTTCCTCGAACACCGCCGCCACTTCACGCTGCAGCCACTGCGGGTCGAGGTACAACATGCGGTAGGTAAATCCGGCTTCGGTGGGGGCGTGGCCGTCATGGATTTCCCCTGGCTCCAGCAGAAACACCTTGCCAGGTGTGCTTTGGTGCCGGGTGCTGCGGCAATTGAATTGCTGCACGCCTTGCTCTGTGACGCCCACCAGGTAGCTGTCGTGCCAGTGCGGATCGTAGGCATGGCCCTCGAAATGCGCACGCAGGGTCTCGATGCCGGTGTCGGCGTCCTGGGACAGGTCGATCCAGTTGTGGGCGGTCATAAAGCACCGATGGCAGGTAAACGTTGTCGCCAGTTAGCGCGCCCGGGCGGACGCTCGTCTAGAAGTTTTGTGCAGCTCAACCAAACAGCCCGGCGGCAATGTTGATCGAGAACCCCAGTATCGCCGTATTGAACAGAAACCCGATCAGCGATTGCCCCAGCACCACCTTGCGCATGGTCCGCGTGGCAACCCCGACGTCCGCGGTTTGCACCGCCACGCCGATGGTGAACGAGAAGTACAGGAAGTCCCAGTAATTGGGCGTGCGCAAATCCTCGGCAAAACGCAACGCCGGCTCGGGGCCGTCCCAGGTGTAATACAGCCGCGCGTAGTGCACGCTGAAAATCACCCCGATCAGCAGCCACGAACCGATCACCGTCAGCCCGGTAAACCCGTAGTGCAACAGGCGCGTCGTGGCGTCCAGGTCCTTGCTGCCCACCAGTTCAAAGGTGATGGTCGCCAGGCTGGCGATGGCCGCGATGCACACCATGAACAGCACCAGACCGGCGTTCTCGTCCTCGATCTCGGCGATGCGTTTTACATCGTCGGCGCGGGAATGGCTGGTCAGCCAGAGCATCAGCACCAGGTAGGTCCAGACGCCCGCGTTCCAACCGATGAGGATTTTGCTGATGATGGTATCGGCCGGAGCCAGGAGCCCCACCGCCAGGCCCAACACGGCGGCGGAGGACAGGCGAGGGTGGGTGCGGGCGAGGAAGGGCATGGGAACTCGATGGGCCAGGGTTTGCGTTACCTTAGCCCACCTGAGTCCTTTGTTCAGCTGTCTTTGTGGCGCTTTTTCACCAGCTTCATCACCACCACGAAGAACACCGGCACAAACACCACTGCCAGCGTCGCGGTAATCATCCCGCCGATCACCCCGGTGCCGATGGCCTGCTGGCTCGCCGAGCTGGCGCCAGTGGCGATCGCCAACGGCACCACGCCGAGGATAAACGCCAGGGACGTCATGATGATCGGCCGCAGACGCAGGCGTGCAGCCTTGAGCGTGGCATCGATCAGGTCTTCGCCCTGGTCATACAAATCCTTGGCGAACTCGATGATCAGGATCGCGTTTTTCGCCGACAGCCCAATGATGGTAATCAGGCCGACCTTGAAGAACACATCGTTGGGCATCCCGCGCAAGCTCACGGCCAATACCGCACCGAGCACGCCGAGGGGCACCACCAGCAGCACCGAGGTCGGAATCGACCAGCTCTCATACAAGGCCGCCAGGCACAGGAACACGATCAGCAGCGACAAGCCGAGCAACAGCGGTGCTTGGGAGCCGGACAACCGTTCCTGCAACGACAGGCCGGTCCATTCCTGGCCGAGGCCTGCAGGTAACTGGCTGACCAGGCGCTGAATCTCTTCCATCGCCTCGCCCGTACTGTGGCCCGGCGCCGATTCACCGGAAATCGCGATAGCCGGGTAACCGTTGTAGCGGGTCAACTGAGCGGGGCCCTGGATCCAGCGCGCTTCGACAAAGGCCGACAGCGGCACCATCTTCCCGGCGTTGTTGCGCACGTGGATCTTCATCAGGTCGGCCACCTGGCTGCGCTGATCACCTTCGGCCTGCACCACCACCCGCTGCATGCGGCCCTGGTTGGGGAAGTCGTTGATATAGGCCGAACCGATGGCCGAGGACAGCACATTGCCGATGTCGGCAAAGGAAATGCCCAGGGCGTTGGCCTGCTTGCGATCCACCTCAAGCTGCACTTGCGGAGCTTCGGCCAGGGCGCTTTCACGCACGTTGGCCAGGATCGGGCTTTTCTCGGCAGCGGCCAGCAGTTCGGTACGGGCCTCCATCAATGCGGCATGGCCCACGCCACCACGGTCCTGCAGGCGGAACTCGAAACCACTGGAGGTGCCCAGGCCATCCACCGGCGGCGGCAAAATCGCATAGGCAATCGCATCCTTCAGTTCGGTAAAGGCCGCGTTGGCACGGTCTGCAATGGCGGCGGCGGAATCCTTGCTGCTGCGTTCCGACCAATCCTTGAGCGTGGTAAATGCCAGCGCCGCGTTCTGCCCCGAGCCGGAGAAGCTGAAGCCCATGATCATCGTGGTATCGCCCACGCCCGGCTCGCCGGCGTTATGCGCCTCGATCTGCTCGGCCACCTGCACCGTGCGGTTCTTGCTCGCACCCGGCGGCAGCTGGATGTCGGTGATGGTGTAGCCCTGGTCTTCCACCGGCAGGAACGAGGAGGGCAGGCGGCTGAACAACACCCCCAGGCCCACCACCAACACCAGATAGATCAGCAGGTAACGCCCGCTGCGCTTGAGGGCATAGGCCACCCAGCCTTCATAGCGGTCGGTGAACTGCTCGAAGCGCCGGTTGAACCAGCCGAAAAAGCCACCTTTCTCATGGTGCTCGCCCTTGGCAATCGGCTTGAGCAAGGTGGCGCACAGGGCCGGGGTCAAGGTCAGGGCGAGGAATGCCGAGAACAGGATCGAGGTGGCCATCGACAACGAGAACTGCTGATAGATCACGCCCACCGAACCCGGCATGAACGCCATCGGCAGGAACACTGCCACCAGCACCAGCGTGATGCCGACAATCGCGCCGGTAATCTGGCCCATGGCCTTGCGCGTAGCCTCTTTGGGCGAAAGGCCCTCGGTGACCATGATCCGCTCGACGTTCTCCACCACCACAATCGCATCGTCCACCAGGATGCCGATGGCCAACACCATGCCGAACATGGTCAGCACGTTGATCGAGAAGCCCAGCAACAGCATGGTGGCGAATGTACCCATCAAGGCGATCGGCACCACCAGCGTCGGGATCAGCGTGTAGCGGATGTTTTGCAGGAACAGGAACATCACCGCAAACACCAGCAGCATCGCCTCGCCCAGGGTGTACACCACCTTGGTGATCGAGACCTTCACGAACGGCGAAGTGTCGTACGGGATCTTGTACTCGACGTTGGCCGGGAAGTAGCGCGCCAGTTCGTCCATCTTCGCCCGCACCAGAGTCGCGGTGCTCAAAGCGTTGGCGCCCGGCGACAGCTGCACGCTGACGGCGGTGGACGGCTTGCCGTTCAGGCGGGTGGAGAACTGGTATTCCTGGCTGCCGATTTCCACCCGCGCCACGTCACCAACGCGCACGGTGGAGCCGTCCGGGTTGGCCTTGAGCACGATGTCGGCAAATTCGGCCGGGGTCGACAGCTGGCCTTTCACCAGGATCGACGCAGTGATTTCCTGGGTCTTGGTACCCGGCAAATCACCGATGCTGCCCGCTGACACCTGGGCGTTCTGCGCCGATATGGCCGCGTTGACGTCCGCCGGGGTCAGGTTGAATCCGATCAATTTCTGCGGGTCGATCCAGATCCGCATCGCGCGCTCGGCGCCGTACAGCTGAGCCTTGCCCACGCCGTCCAGGCGCTTGAGTTCGTTCATCACGTTGCGCGCCAGGTAATCGCTGAGCGCTACGTCATCAAGCTTGCCGTCGCTGGAGGTCAGGGTGACCAGCAGCAGGAAGCCGGCGGAAACTTTCTCCACCTGCAAGCCTTGCTGCGTCACGGCTTGGGGCAGGCGCGGCTCCACGGCCTTGAGGCGGTTTTGCACGTCAACCTGGGCCATCTCCGGGTCGGTGCCCGGCTGGAAGGTGGCGGTGATGGTGGCCGAACCGAGGCTGCTCTGGGATTCGAAATACAGCAGGTGATCGGCGCCGTTAAGCTCTTGCTCGATCAGGCTGACCACGCTTTCGTCCAGGGTTTGCGCAGAGGCGCCCGGGTACACGGCGTAGATCTCGACTTTCGGCGGCGCGACGTTGGGGTACTGCGCGACTGGCAACTGCGGGATGGCGAGGGCGCCGGCCAGCAGGATAAACAGGGCGACCACCCAGGCGAAGATCGGGCGGTCAATAAAGAACTGCGGCATGTTTAACGATCCTTATTGGCCGGATGCCTGGGCGATGGGCGCGGGGCTGTCGTCAACCTGGACTTTCTCGCCAGGGCGGGCGTGTTGCAGGCCTTCGACGACGATACGGTCACCGGCCTTGAGGCCGCTGTTGACCACCCAGCGGTCATTGACTACCGAGCCCAGTTCCACCGGTTGCTGGCTCACGGTTTGCTCGGCGTCCAGCAGCAACACCATCGGAATCCCGGCGCTGTCGCGGGTGATCGCCCGTTGCGGCACGCTGATGCCTTGCTGGTCGACGGCTTGCTCCAGGCGTACGCGGATAAAACTGCCGGGCAGCAGGTCGAGGTCCGGGTTGGGGAATTCGCTGCGCAAGATGATCTGCCCGGTGCCCGGGTCGACGCTGATCTCGGCGAACAGCAACTTGCCCGGCAGCGGGTACAGGCTGCCGTCATCCTGGATCAGCGTGGCCTTGGCCTGGTCCTGACCGACTTGCTTCAAGTGCCCGGCGCGGAAGGCTCGGCGCAGGTCGTTCAGCTCGCGGGTGGATTGGGTCAGGTCGGCGTGGATCGGGTCCAGTTGCTGGATCAGCGCCATCGGCGTGGCTTCGTTCTGGCCCACCAGGGCACCTTCGGTCACCAGCGCGCGGCCGATGCGTCCGGAAATCGGCGCAGTGACGGTGGCATAGCCCAGGTTCAACTTGGCACGCTGTACGGCGGCCTGGTTGGCGGCGACATCGGCCGCGGTTTGCCGGGCGGCGGCGCGGGCGTTGTCGTATTCCTGACCGCTGATGGCGTTGCCTTCCACCAATTGGCTGTAGCGCTGCTCTTGCAGGCGGGCCTGAAACGCATTGGCCTCGGCCTTGCGCAGGCTGGCCTGGGCGCTGTCGAGGTCGGCCTTGAACGGCGCCGGGTCAATCCGGAACAGCACATCGCCCTGTTTTACGTCGTGACCTTCCTTGAACACCCGCTGCAACACTACGCCGGCCACCCGGGCGCGCACTTCGGCGATGCGTGGCGCGGCAATGCGCCCGCTCAGCTCGCTGGTGATGGACAGGGGCTTGGCTTCAAGGGTTTCGATCCGCACCTTGGCCAGCGGTGCCTCGGCAGCTTCGTCCGCCGACTTGCCACACGCGCTCAGCGCCAGTGTCAGGGTCAACAGGCAAAACGGCGCAAATAGATTCTTCGACATGCTCATATCCCAATATTGACTGGCGCATCCTACGGTCGCCCCCGCCACAGTGCTGTGAAGCTCTGTAGGTGGTGTGTGAAGAAATGTAAGGTGCGGCCCACAGATGCACGCGGGCGTATATCCTTCATAACCGCCGAACCTTACACGATCTTCCTGACACCGAAGATCAAATGTGGGAGCGGGCTTGCTCGCGAAAGCGGTGTTTCAGTTAACGCATACGGCGGCTGACACACCGCTTTCGCGAGCAAGCCCGCTCCCACATTGGATTTGCGTACTACTCAGAAATTGTATTATTTGGAAATACCATGCCCAACATTCTTCTGGTGGAAGACGACGCCGCGCTCTCCGAATTAATCGCCAGTTACCTGGAACGCAACGGCTATCACGTCAGCGTGCTCAGCCGTGGCGACCATGTGCGTGAGCGCGCGCGGCTCAATCCGCCGGACCTGGTGATCCTCGACCTGATGCTGCCGGGCCTCGACGGGCTGCAGGTCTGCCGGTTGCTGCGGGCCGACTCGGCCACGCTGCCGATCCTGATGCTCACCGCCCGGGACGACAGCCACGACCAGGTGCTGGGCCTGGAAATGGGCGCCGACGACTACGTCACCAAACCCTGCGAGCCGCGGGTATTGCTCGCCCGTGTACGGACCTTGCTGCGCCGCAGCAGCCTCACCGAACCCCAGGTGGCCAACGACCAGATCCTGATGGGCAACCTGTGCATCGACCTGTCGGAACGCACCGTGACCTGGCGCGACCAGCCGGTTGAGCTGTCCAGCGGTGAATACAACCTGCTGGTGGTGCTGGCCCGGCACGCCGGCGAGGTGCTCAGCCGCGACCAGATCCTGCAACGCCTGCGCGGTATCGAATTCAACGGCACCGACCGTTCGGTGGACGTGGCGATTTCCAAATTGCGGCGCAAGTTCGACGACCACGCGGGCGAGGCGCGCAAGATCAAGACCGTGTGGGGCAAGGGTTATCTGTTCAGCCGTTCCGAGTGGGAATGCTGAGCCATGTTTCGCGTCCTGATTCGGCTGTACCTGATCACCATCGTTACCTTCGCCGCTGCGATCTACCTGGTGCCCCGAGCGGTGATCCAGCTGTTTGAACACCGATACATGAGCTACAACATCGAGCAGTCCCGGGGGATGCAAAGCCTGATCGTCAAGGAATACCAGCGGGTGCCCATGGAGCAGTGGGCCAATGTCACCGTGCGCCTGTCGGCGGATTTTGCCCCGCTCAAGGTGCAACTGCTGCGCATCCAGGACGCCAGCTACACCCCGGAAGAACAGCGCCTGCTGGAAAAGGACCAGATGGTGGTGCGCCTGGGCGAGTGGGGCTGGGCGGACGACGTCAGCTCGCCGCTGGACGATCAACTGGTGGTCAAGGTCTCGGTCCCGCCGGACCCGCTGGACATGAACCTGTTGTACTGGAGCATGAACGTGCTGATCGGAGCGGCGCTGCTGGCGTGCCTGCTGTTCTGGCTGCGGCCCCACTGGCGCGACCTGGAGCGCCTGAAAAACACCGCCGCGCAACTGGGGCAAGGCAACCTTGCGGCGCGCACAAAAATCCCCCCCAGCTCCAACATCGGCAGCCTGGCAGCGGTGTTCGACACCATGGCCAACGACATCGAACAGCTGCTCAATCAACAACGCGATTTGCTCAATGCGGTCTCCCATGAACTGCGTACCCCACTGACGCGCCTGGACTTCGGCCTGGCGCTCGCGCTGTCCGACGACCTCCCAGCGGCCAGCCGCGAGCGGCTGCAAGGGCTGGTGGCGCACATTCGTGAGCTGGATGAGCTGGTGCTGGAGCTGCTGTCTTACAGCCGCCTGCAAAACCCGGCACATACACCCGAGCGGGTGGAAGTGGTACTTGACGAGTTCATCGACAGCATCCTGGGCAGCGTCGACGATGAACTGGAAAACCCGGATATCGTGATCGACGTGGTGCTGGATTGCGCGGTTGAACGCTTCACCCTGGACCCGCGCCTGACCGCCCGGGCCCTGCAAAACCTGCTGCGCAACGCCATGCGCTATTGCGAACGACGGATTCAGGTGGGAGTGAAGGTGTGCCCCAAGGGCTGTGAGATCTGGGTCGATGATGACGGCATTGGCATCCCGGTTGACCAGCGGGAGCGGATCTTCGAGCCGTTCTACCGTCTGGACCGCAGCCGTGACCGCGCCACCGGCGGGTTTGGACTGGGCTTGGCCATCAGCCGCCGGGCGCTGGAGGCCCAAGGCGGAACATTGACGGCCCAGGCTTCACCATTGGGTGGCGCACGCTTCCGCCTCTGGCTGCCCACATCATGATGCCATCGCGCCAAACCTGTGGCGAGGGAGCTTGCTCCCGCTGGGCCGCGAAGCGGCCCCAAACCCAGCCATCGAATTCTGCCTGAAGAAATGCGTTGCCTTGGTTGGGGCTGCTGCGCAACCCAGCGGGAGCAAGCTCCCTCGCCACATAGGCCCAGCTCAGTCCCGAATTTGGCGTTTGCACAGCCTTACCCCCTCTCACGGTGCCTTGTTATAGTTCGGCCCTTATTACAGCCGCCAGTCAAGGATCACTGCCATGTCCGAATACCAAGCCTTTGTCGTCGAACTCAGCGGCAACGTCGCCCATGTGCAGCTCAACCGCCCGGAAAAGATCAACGCGATGAACGCGGCGTTCTGGACCGAGATCATCGATATCTTCCAATGGGTCGAAGACACCGACGCGGTGCGAGCCGTGGTCATCAGCGGCGCCGGCAAGCATTTCTCCTCCGGCATCGACCTGATGATGCTGGCCTCGGTGGCCAATGAATTCGGCAAGGACGTAGGCCGTAACGCGCGCCTGCTGCGGCGCAAAATCCTCGAACTGCAAGCTTCCTTCAACGCGGTCGACAACTGCCGCAAGCCGGTACTCGCGGCGATCCACGGCTACTGCATCGGCGGCGCCATCGACCTGATCAGCGCCTGCGACATGCGCTACGCCGCCGAAGACGCGCAATTCTCCATCAAGGAAATCGATATCGGCATGGCCGCCGACGTCGGCACCCTGCAACGCCTGCCGCGCATCGTCGGCGACGGCATGCTCCGCGAACTGGCCTACACCGGCCGCCAATTCGGTGCCGAAGAGGCCCGCAGCATCGGCCTGGTGAATCGCGTGTACAGCGATCACCAGAGCCTGTTGGCGGGAGTTATGGAAATCGCCCGGGAAATTGCCGCCAAATCCCCGATCGCGGTCACCGGCACCAAGGCGATGATCAGCTACATGCGTGACCACACGATCAATGATGGCCTGGAATACGTTGCCACCTGGAACTCAGCTATGTTGCAATCCAACGACCTGCGCGTGGCCATCGCGGCCCATATGAGCAAGCAGAAACCCGACTTCGTGGATTGACTGAACATGACCCCAGGCTGGATTACCACAACGCTGCTGGACAACGACGCCCCGGGCGGCTGGGCCGTGGCCCGCAGCCGTGAAGGCTTTTTACACGACCAGAACGGCCCGCTGTTTCCCCGGGAATGGCTCAAGCGCCAGGACCTCTCGGTGTTTGCCGAGCATGGCATCGGCCATCTGGACGGCGAGCCGGTGTACCTGCTGGAGCTCAATAGCCCCGCCGATGTACCGGGTTGCGGCTGGCAGGGCCTGCGGGCGTTCATGCTGCAAGGCGACCACACGCTGTACAAAGTCCTCGGCTACGCCGCGCAAATCGGCACCTGGGCCCGTGAACACCGCTTCTGCGGCAGCTGCGGCCAGGCGATGGTGCAGGTGCCACGGGAGAGGGCGATGTTCTGCCAGGCCTGTGACCTGCGCAGCTACCCGCGTATCTCGCCGAGCATGATCGTGCTGGTGACCCGTGGCGACGAGATCCTGCTGGCCCGTTCGCCGCGCTTTGTCACGGGTGTCTACAGCACCTTGGCGGGGTTTGCCGAGCCGGGTGAGTCGGCCGAGGACTGCCTGATTCGCGAAGTGCGTGAAGAAGTGCAGGTGGAGGTCAAGAACATTCAGTACATGGGCAGCCAATGCTGGCCGTTCCCGCACTCGATGATGCTGGGCTTTCACGCCGAGTACGCCGGCGGCGACATCGTGCCCCAGGCCGACGAAATCGAAGACGCGCAGTGGTTCAACATCCATGAACTGCCGCCGTTGCCGGCGTCGCGCTCGATTGCGCGCTACCTGATCGACCTCTACCTGGCCCGTCGCTTAGGCCACGCTGAACCAGTGCTGCCAGGCTAGGCGCACCGTCAGGCCGAGCACGACGGTGATGAACACCGGGCGAATGAACTTGGCGCCGCCGCTGATGGCGCTGCGTGCGCCAAAGAACGCACCGCACATCACCGACACGCCCATGCACAGGCCGACAATCCAGTCTACCGAACCATTGAAAATGAACACCGTCAGCGCCGCCGCGTTGCTGACGAAGTTCATGCTGCGCGCCACGCCACTGGCTTTTACCAGGTCGATGGGGTGCAACAGCATGGTGCTCACGGTCCAGAAAGCCCCGGTGCCAGGACCGGCCACGCCATCGTAGAAACCCAGGCCGAAGCCTTGGGTGGATTGCCATTTCTTCTTGATCGGCGCGTCGTTATCCAGCGCCGCCTTGGGCGTGCCGCCGAACAGCAAATACAAACCGCAGCCGAACACAATCACCGGGAGCATCTTGTTCAGGGTTTCGGCGGGCAGGTAATGGGCGACGACGGCGCCGGTGAGTGCGCCGATCAGCGTGCCGACGATGGCATGCACCCACTGGCGCGGATGAAACAGCTTGCGCCGGTAGAAGGTAAAGCTGGCGGTGGCCGAGCCGAAGGTGGAGCTGAGTTTGTTTGTGCCCAGCACCAGGTGCGGCGGCATGCCGGCAGTCAGCAGGGCAGGCGTGGTGAGCAGGCCGCCACCGCCGGCGATGGCATCGATGAAACCGGCGATAAAGGCAACCACGGCGAGGATCGCCAGGGTGGTGAGGTCAACGCTGAGTTCGAAGGGCATGGGCAAGACTTAATCGGCAGGGCGCAGCAAGGGCTGCGCGAAAGGCCGGTATCTTACCGATTAGCGTGTGGGCCTGCGACTATGATCGTTCCCACGCTCCGCGTGGGAATGCCGCCTTGGACGCTCCGCGTCCTGCTGCCGCGAGGGTGACGCAGAGCGTCACGGGATGCATTCCCAATGTGGGAGCGGGCTTGCTCGCGAATGCGGTGGATCAGCCACTCTATCCGGTGACTGACACTGCGCATTCGCGAGCAAGCCCGCTCCCACATTTCAACCGTGCCCGCTTGGCTATTTATGTGTTTCGACCCACTCCAGTGCGGTACGCCAGATGCAGATCCCCAGGAAGTACGCCGACATCAGCAACCACAGGCCCAGCGTCAGGCGATTGGTGTACGGGAAATCAATCACCAGCAGCAGGCTGCACAACAGCCAGATGGTGGTCACTGCGATATTGAGCGGCATGAAGCGCTTGACCCGGAACGGGTGCAGGAACTTCATCGGCGTGACGGTCAGCAACGCCAGGCCGATCACGGTGAGCAAGGTGACCCAGGCTTCCGGCTGGATGATATAGACGCACAGCGCCACCACGTTCCATGCGGCGGGGAAGCCGACGAAGTAATTGTCCTTGCTCTTCATGTTGACGTTGCAGAAGCAGAACAGCGACGACACCAGAATCACCGACACCGTAAACAACGGGGTGAAGTCCGGCAGGGCGATATAGCGATAGATAAACAGCGCCGGAATAAACACGTACGTCAGGTAATCAATCACCAGGTCCAATACCGAGCCATCGAAGCTGGGCAGCACCGTTTGAACGTTCACCCGTCGTGCGAGGGAGCCGTCTACCCCGTCCACGATCAGGGCCAGGCCCAGCCACAAGAGGCAGGCCTTGGGCTGGTTGTCGAGCAGTGCCAGGGTGGCCAGGAAGGCCAGTACTACGCCGGTCGCGGTAAAACCGTGGGCGCCCCAGGCCTTGAGACGGGCTACATGCAGGGTCGATATCACAGGGGCGTTCTCCAAAAGGTGAAACAGGGCAGCCGACGGGGTAACACCGTCGAATCTGGCCAGAGTGTGCAGGTATCGACCGGGAAGGGTGGGATAAGGTTCACCACCCGGCGTAATGGTAAGCGTAGCAAGCGTAGGACGTTTCGGCATCAGCCTTGGCGAAACACCAGCGCTTTTAAGCCGCTTTGCGGGTCGATATCGGGAAATTCCGGCGGGTTTTCCAGCCGTTGCTCAAAGCGCAGGCCAGGTGCTTCGCGGGTTACGCCGTCGATCAGGAAGTCTTCGCCGAACGCCGGGTCGTTCATGCACGCCAGCACCGTGCCCTGGGCCGTGAGCAAATCCGGCAGGCGACGCAGTACGCGCTGGTAGTCCTTGGTCAGCAGGAAACTGCCTTTCTGGAACGAGGGCGGATCGATGATCACCAGGTCGTACGGGCCACTGTTGGTGACCTTGGCCCAGGACTTGAACAGGTCGTGGCCGAGGAAGGTCACCTTGCTCAGGTCATGACCGTTCAGGCGGTGATTGTCGCGACCCCGGCTCAGGGCGCCTCGGGCCATGTCCAGGTTCACCACATGCTCGGCGCCGCCTTCGATGGCGGCCACTGAGAAGCCGCAGGTGTAGGCAAACAGGTTCAGCACCCGCAGGCCTTGAGCCTGTTCACGCACCCAGTTGCGGCCATAACGCATATCGAGGAACAACCCGCTGTTCTGTTTTTTGCCCAGGTCGATGAGGTAGCGCAGGCCGCCTTCGGTAATGGTCAGTTCGTCAACGACCTCGCCCAGCAGCCACTCGGTAGTGCTTTGCGGCAGGTAACGGTGTTGCAGCGCCACGGTGTGAGCGCCGTAGGCCGACCAGTCGATATGCACCAGCATCTGCTTCAACGCTTCAAGTTCCGCGGCGTCAGGCTCCTTGAACAGCGAGACCAGCACCACACCTTGCAGCCAATCCACCGTCAGTTGCTCCAGGCCCGGCCAGCAGCGGCCACGCCCGTGAAACAGGCGCCGGGTCTCGGTGGAGACGGTTTGCAGGGCGGTCAGCAAGTGGGTGTGCAGCGTGGCGAGTGCGTCTGGGTTCATCGGGCAGCGTCGGTCATTGAGCGGGCGGCATTTTAAACACAATTGCGGGGTTTTCGGGGCTTCAAGCACAACGTGCTTTGAATTCGTCGATTGGCAGTGATTTGTGCTCAAAAGGCTGCGAGAGGCTGCGTATAACAGTCAAAAAATCCCCTGGCGCCGACATAAACTGGAAAAAAAGCCCGGAGGTGCCCATGAACGGTTTCGCGAACGCAGTGAGTCAGACAGCGATGGACCAGGAAGAACTGGCCGAATGGCGCGATGCCCTGGCCTCCCTGGTAGCCAACGCCGGGCCGGCGCGGGCGCAGGAGATCCTCGACATGCTGGCAGAGGCCGGCGGCGCGCCGCACATCGCCTGGAAACCCCGGCACGGCACGCCCTATATCAACAGCATCGCCGTGGAGCAGCAACCACCGTTCCCCGGCGACCTGGCCACCGAAGAGCGCCTGGCCTCCGTGGTGCGCTGGAACGCCCTGGCCATGGTGGTGCGCGCCAACCAGGCGTATGGCGAACTGGGCGGGCATATCGCCAGCTACGCCAGCGCGGCCGATTTGTTCGAAGTGGGCTTCAACCACTTCTTCCGTGCGCGCAACGACAGTTTTGGCGGTGACCTGGTGTTCTACCAGCCGCATTCCGCCCCGGGCATCTATGCCCGCGCCTTCCTTGAGGGGCGTTTGAGCGAGGCTGACCTGGCCCACTATCGCCAGGAAATCGGCGCCGGCAAGGCGGGCGCCCGTGGCCTGTCCAGCTATCCCCATCCGTGGTTGATGCCGGACTTCTGGCAATTTCCCACCGGTTCCATGGGCATTGGCCCCATCAGCTCGATTTTCCAGGCGCGGTTTATGCGCTACCTGCAGCATCGCGGCTTGCAGGACACCACCGACCGCCACGTATGGGGCGTGTTCGGCGACGGCGAGATGGACGAGCCGGAAAGCATGTCGGCCCTGACCCTGGCTGCCCGTGAAGGCCTGGATAACCTGACCTGGGTGGTCAACTGCAACCTGCAACGGCTCGACGGCCCGGTGCGTGGCAACGGGCGAATTATCGACGAGTTGGAAGCCTTGTTCGCCGGTGCCGGCTGGAACGTGATCAAGCTGGTCTGGGGCTCGGACTGGGATGCCTTGCTGGCTAAGGATGCTGACGGCTCGCTGGTGAGCACCTTGTCGCAGACCGTGGACGGACAGTTCCAGACCTTCGCCGCCAAGGACGGCGCCTACAACCGTGAGCACTTCTTCGGCCAAAGCGAGGCGCTGTCCAAACTGGTTGAAGGCATGAGCGACGAGCAGATCGACCGCCTCAAGCGCGGCGGCCATGACATGGTCAAGATCCACGCCGCCTATCACGCCGCACGCCGGGTCACCGGCAAGCCCACGGTGATCCTGGCCCAGACCAAAAAAGGCTTCGGCATGGGTGAAGCCGGGCAGGGCAAGATGACCACTCACCAGCAGAAGAAGCTCGACCGCGAGGCGTTGATCGCCTTCCGCAATCGCTTCCAGTTGCCGCTGTCGGATGAGCAGACCGAGTCCCTGAGCTTCTACAAACCGGCTGAAGACAGCCTCGAAATGCGCTACCTGCACCAACGCCGTGCCACCCTCGGCGGGTATGTGCCGAGCCGTGGCCAGCAGGCGCCTGCGGTGAGCGTTCCGCCGGTGTCGGGTTACGCTGCGTTTGCCACCCAGGCGGACGGCAAGGAAATGTCCACCACCATGGCCTTTGTGCGCATGCTCACCAACCTGCTCAAGGACAAGGCCCTCGGCCCGCGTATCGTGCCCATCGTCGCGGATGAAGCGCGCACCTTCGGCATGGCCAACCTGTTCAAGCAGATCGGCATCTATTCCAGTGTCGGCCAGCGCTACGAGCCGGAAGACATCGGCTCGATCCTCAGCTACCGCGAGGCCACCGACGGGCAGATCCTCGAAGAAGGCATCAGCGAAGCCAGCGCCATCAGCTCCTGGGTCGCGGCAGCCACCAGTTATTCGGTGCATGGCCTGCGGATGCTGCCGTTTTACATCTACTACTCGATGTTCGGTTTCCAGCGCGTCGGCGATCTGATCTGGGCCGCGGCCGATCAGCGTGCCCGTGGCTTCCTGCTGGGCGCCACTGCCGGGCGCACCACCCTGGGCGGCGAAGGCTTGCAGCACCAGGACGGCAGCAGCCACCTGACCGCGGCCACCGTGCCCAATTGCCGCGCCTACGACCCGGCGTTCGCTGGCGAATTTGCGGTGATCCTCGACCACGGCATGCGCCAGATGCTGGAGCACGATGTGGACGAGTTCTACTACGTGACCCTGATGAACGAAAACTACCCGCAGCCGAGCCTGCCGGCAGGCGTCGAAGCGGCGATCATCAAAGGCATGTACCGGCTCAGCGGGCAGCCCGATGGCAAGGTTCGCCTGCTCGGCTCGGGCACGCTGGTGCGTGAAGCCCAGGCAGCGGCGCAGTTGCTGGCGGACGATTGGCAGATTGACGCTGAGGTCTTCAGTGTCACCAGCTTCAGCGAACTGGCCCGGGACGCCCGTGAAGCGGAGCGCTGGAACCGCCTGCACCCGCAACAGCCGGCGCGGCGCAGCCACCTGGCGGACTGTTTGCCCAAGGGCGCACCGGTGGTGGCGGTGTCTGACTATGTAAGGGCGGTGCCGCAGATGATTGGGTCGTACGTGGATTCGGCGTACACCGTGCTGGGGACGGATGGTTTTGGTCGCAGCGATACCCGGGCCGCGTTGCGGGATTTCTTCGAGGTGGACCGCCATCACATCGTGCTGGCTGCGCTGACGGCGTTGGCGGAGCAGGGGAGCCTGGAGCGGGGCGTGTGTCAGCAGGCGATCGAGCGGTACGCATTGCAGACCGATCGCGAAGCCCCCTGGAAACTCTGATCCCCCCCCGTAGCAGCTGTCGAGCCTTAGCGAGGCTGCGTCAGCGGTGTATCAGACATACCGCGAACGCAGCCTCGCCTGAGCTCGACAGCTGCTACGAGCCTTAGCGAGGCTGCGTCAGCGGTGTATCAGACACACCGCAAACGCAGCCTCGCCTGAGCTCGACAGCTGCTACGAGCCGAAAGTGGCGATCAACGGCGGCCCAAACGATTCTCGCAGAAACCCCGGCGCGATATACCGCTCGTAATGCGCCTCGGACAACAGAAAAAACTCCCGGTCAATCGCATCCCGCAAATCGGTCAAATTCCCCTCGCGAAACTCCGGCAACAGCGCCAACCCATACGCATCCAGCTTCGAAATCACCCGCGCACCCCGGGCAATCAACTGATACGCCCAGCAATACGGCGACTGGAGAGGCACAAAATCTGATCCACTCCGTAGCAGCTGTCGAGCCTTGGCGAGGCTGCGTCAGCGGTGTATCAGACACACCGCAAACGCAGCCTCGCCTGAGCTCGACAGCTGCTACGAGCCTTAGCGAGGCTGCGTCAGCGGTGTATCAGACACACCGCAAACGCAGCCTCGCCTAAGCTCGACAGCTGCTACGAGCCGAAAGTGGCGATCAACGGCGGCCCAAACGATTCCCGCAGAAACCCCGGCGCGATATACCGTTCGTAATGCGCCTCGGACAACAGAAAAAACTCCCGGTCAATCGCATCCCGCAAATCGGTCAAATTCCCCTCGCGAAACTCCGGCAACAGCGCCAACCCATACGCATCCAGCTTCGAAATCACCCGCGCACCCCGGGCAATCAACTGATACGCCCAGCAATACGGCGACTGGTGAGGCACAAAACGGATCTTGCGGTCTTCCAGTTGCTGGCGCAGGCGCTGCGGGTCCAGCACCTGCAGCTTGCTGGTCATCACCTGCACCAGCAGGTGTTCCAGGCGCAGCCACACCGCCTGTTTCTCCTCGGCGTTGTAGCCGTTCCACTGAATCACCTCATGGTGATAACGCTTGCAGCCCCGGCATACCAGGTCTCCGTAAACGGTGGAGCACAGGCCGACGCAGGGTGTCTTGATGGTTTGATTGGGCATAAATAACGACTGCTTTTCTAATCCATGACAAAAGGGGGGATGGTGCTGAACCGTTCGCTCAACCACTGGTGAAACTGGGTGACGGCACGCGAAACCTGCCCTCGGTGGGGGCAGGCGAAGCTCAGGGGGTAAATATCGCCGGGGTGATCAGGCATCAGCACCATGAGCCGGCCGGCGTGCACATCGGCGCTGATATCCAGCCAGGATTTGTAGGCGATACCTTCACCCGACAGTGCCCAGCGCCGCACCACGTCGGCGTCGTCGCTGAACAGCGGTCCGGCGACTTGCACCGTCTGCGCGCCAAGTTGCCAGCGATCATGCAGGCGACCGTTTTGCAGGTAGGGCAGGCACGTGTGGCGCAGGAGATCGTCAGGCACCAACGGCGTGCCATGGCGCGCCACATAGTCCGGCGACGCAACCAGCACCCGGCGGTTCAATGGCACCAGGGGCAGGGCTATGTAATTGGCGTCCTCGTTAAAGCCGTAGCGGATGGCCACGTCCACCGGGTCGCGAAACAGGTTGCTGACTTGGTCGGAGAGCAAAAAACGCACGCACAACGCAGGGTGCAGGCGCCGAAACTCCGTGAGCCACGGCAGCAGGAGATTGCGCCCCAGGTCCGACGGTGCGGCGATCTGTAGCGTGCCGCGCAGCGGCGCATGCTCACCGCGCAGGTTTTCCCTGCCTTGCTCCAGGTGTTCGAGCACTGACCGAGCGGTGGGCAAGTACTGTTCGCCTTCAGCGCTCAGGCGCAGGCTGCGTGTGGTGCGAGTAAACAGGCGCACCTCCAGCTCCCGCTCCAGGCGCTTGATGGCGGCCGCGACCTGCCCCGGCAGCAAGTCGGCTTCGACCGCCGCAGCGGTAAAGCTGCCCAGGGCGGCGCTACGCAGAAATAGCCCGAGATCATCGATACGGATCATTTTCACTCCAGAAGTGAAAGTGTTGCTGCATTGTGTCGATTTTTCTTTGTAGTGGGAAAGGTAAAGATGCGCGCAACCCCATCACTAATGAGTTGCCATGAAAGCCATCACCTTTACCGACCACGGTCTGCCCATCGAGGATCCGCGCTCCCTGCAAGACGTGAACATCCCCCAGCCTGTCCCCGGTCGCAGGGATCTGTTGGTGGAAGTCGAGGCGGTTTCGGTCAACCCGGTGGACACCAAAGTCCGCGCCGGCACCTTCGCCCGGGAGCCGAAAGTCCTTGGCTGGGACGCGGCCGGCACAGTGCGTGAGGTCGGCTGCGAGGTGAGTTTGTTCAAGCCCGGCGACAAGGTGTACTACGCCGGGTCGTTGACCCGTGCGGGCAGCTACAGCGAACTGCAGGTGGTTGACGAACGCATCGTTGGGCACAGGCCGCAGTCGTTGAGCGCTGCTCACGCGGCTGCGCTGCCGCTGACCTCGATCACTGCCTGGGAATTGTTGTTTGATCGCTTGGGCGTCAGTGAGCGCGGTGGCGCCGGTGATGCACTGTTGGTGGTCGGCGCTGCGGGCGGGGTGGGTTCGATGTTGGTGCAACTCGCGCGCACATTGACGGATATGACGGTGATCGGCACTGCCTCGCGTCCGGAGAGCGTCGACTGGGTCAAACGTATGGGCGCGCACCATGTGATCGACCACGGCCAGCCGCTGCTGGAGCAGTTGCAGGCACTGGGTGTCGGGGAGGTCAGTCATGTGGTGAGCCTCACGCATACCGAGGAATACCTGACGCAATTGATCGAAGTACTACGCCCGCAGGGTCGCCTAGGGGTGATCGATGATCCGCGCAGCCTTGATGTGATGCCGCTCAAGCTCAAGTCCTTATCCCTGCACTGGGAGCTGATGTTCACTCGCTCGCTGTTCGAAACCCCGGACATGGTCAAGCAGCATCATCTGCTCAATCGAATTGCCCAACTGATCGATCAGGGCATCTTGCAAACCACCCTGGGTGCGCATTTCGGCGCTATCAATGCCGCGAATATGCGCAGTGCCCATGCCTTGGTCGAAAGCGGCAAGGCCCGGGGCAAAATCGTCCTCGAGAGTTTCCGATGAAAACACTGACCCTATGGCTGTGCGCGTTATTGATCACGGCATGTTCCAGCCAGCATTCGACACGTTTCCCAACCGGAGCCACCACCATGCAAAAACCCTTGATCTCCATCGCCGTACTCAAGGCCAAACCCGGCAAGCAACAGGCGCTCAAGGAAGGCTTGTTGTCGCTGGTGGAGCCTACGCGGACGGAACCCGGCAACCTTGACTATGTGTTGTTTGAACTGCGGGACGAACCCGGCACGTTCTACATGCGTGAAGCGTTCAAGGACCAGGCGGCACTCGATGCGCATTTTGCGACGCCGTACTTTCAGCGGTTTGCCGCAACGGCGGATGATTTGCTCAGCGAGCCGTTGAAGCTGATATTTCTAGAGCAAGTCTCGAACTGAACATGGCCCATGGGCCGCCGTTCCGCGGTCCATGGGCCATGGATGTCAGTCCCAGCTCAGCGCGCCGCCGGTCTGGTACTCGATTACACGGGTCTCAAAGAAATTCTTCTCTTTCTTCAAGTCCATGATTTCGCTCATCCACGGGAACGGGTTGGTGGTGCCTGGGTATTCTTCTTTCAAACCGATCTGCGACAAACGACGGTTCGCGATGAACTTGAGGTAGTCCTCCATCATCGCCGCATTCATGCCCAACACGCCGCGTGGCATGGTGTCGCGAGCGTATTCAATCTCCAGCTGAGTCCCTTGCAGGATCATCTGGGTCGCTTCTTCCTTCATCTCGGCATCCCACAAATGCGGGTTTTCGATTTTGATCTGGTTGATCACATCGATGCCGAAGTTCAGGTGCATCGACTCGTCCCGCAGGATGTACTGGAACTGTTCCGCCACGCCGGTCATTTTGTTGCGACGGCCCATGGACAGGATCTGGGTGAAGCCGCAGTAGAAGAAGATGCCTTCCAGGACGCAGTAGTACGCGACCAGGTTGCGCAACAACTCTTTATCAGTCTCGACAGTGCCGGTTTCGAACTTCGGATCGGAGATCGAACGGGTGTACTTCAAGCCCCAGGCAGCCTTTTTGGCGACCGATGGAATCTCGTGGTACATGTTGAAGATCTCGCCTTCATCCATGGCCAGCGATTCGATGCAGTACTGGTAGGCGTGGGTGTGGATCGCTTCTTCGAAGGCCTGGCGCAGGATGTACTGGCGGCACTCCGGGTTGGTGATCAGGCGGTACACGGCCAGTACCAGGTTGTTCGCGACCAACGAATCCGCAGTGGAGAAGAAGCCGAGGTTGCGCATCACGATGCGGCGTTCGTCGTCGGTCAGGCCTTCGGGGTTTTTCCACAGGGCGATGTCGGCGGTCATGTTGACCTCTTGCGGCATCCAGTGGTTGGCGCAGCCGTCGAGGTATTTCTGCCAGGCCCAGTCGTATTTGAAGGGTACGAGTTGGTTGAGGTCGGCGCGGCAGTTGATCATGCGCTTTTCGTCTACGGCGACGCGGGCAGCGGAACCTTCCAGCTCGGCCAGGCCTTCGGCGACGTCGAGTTTGTCGAGGGCGGCCTTGGCGCGGATGATCGCGGCGGAGTCGCTGGCGGTCACGTTGCGCGCTTCAAGGGCAGCGGCAGCGCCGGCGCCGTCGAGGCGGTCCATGTTGGCTTCGGTGGCGTGGCCGGCGTTGGCGCCTCGGATGACTACGTCGCCAGTGTCTGGTTGATCTGCTTCATCCCAACTCAGCATTGAATTGCTCCTTCCTGGTCCGTTTGACGGCGTGGGCTTCGATTCACCCAGCGTGTTCAAAAATGTGCGTTTTGCAGGCTTCAAGGCATTGAAATACAGCTCACAGTGTGGTCGGTATTCAGCGTTCTTGCACACTATGTAGTGGTTGTCTGTGTTTGTGGGCACACTATATGGGGTGTGATAACGATGGTCAACGCACAAGATGAACGGTCTTGAGTGGCTGGCATGACGCGGGTCAGCTATAAAGGCCGGGATCATTGACCCGAATCAGGACCTCAAAGGAATGAACAATCTGCTGATCCGCGCCGCCCGTCTGGAAGACGCCGAGGGCATTTTCCAGGTGCATAAAAACTCCGTCGAAACCCTCTGCAACGCCGATTACGGCCCGGACCAGATCAGCATGTGGCTCGACGGCCGCTCGCCCGAGACCTACCGCGAAGCGATCGTCGCCGGAAACTTCTGGCTGGCTTGCACCGATACGCTTCAGGGCTTCGTGGAAATCGACGGCCATGAAGTCAGCAAACTGTTTGTCCGGGGTGACGTCGCCGGGCAGGGGATGGGTGCCCGATTGCTGCTCGAAGCACTGCAACGGATCGGAGCTGCCGGCCATTCCAAGGCGTACCTGGAGGCGACCCTCACCGCCGAGAAATTCTATGCCGCGTTCGGCTTTCGCAAGATCGGCGAGGGCACCTTCAGCCGGGGCAACAGCCCGGTGTCCATCGAGATCATCAAGATGGAGCGATTGTTCCAGGGGGCATGACCAAAACGCACGTCAAGCAACCAAAAGGTCCTTGCTTAACCACTCGGTACCTCGCCCGCTCACGGCCATCGTTGTGAGCGTTAAAAGCAGAGGCAAGATCCAGAGCAAAAACAGATCTGCTTTTCTGTGGGAGCGGGCTTGCTCGCGAAAAACCTTAGAGCGCCGCGTTCATCCAGAATGCCCGCGTCATCGTTAACGACCTTCGCGAGCAAGCCCGCTCCCACATTTGGACCGTGCCCGCTTTAGCTTTTGATTGTGCTCTTCAACACTCAAGCCGGCCGGTAGGCCGCTGTGCTCTTGCTTTTGATCTTGATCTTAGGCGCCTCGTTAACTAAGCCGCCGTTACCTAGATAACGGATATACCCCCATCAACCCAGCCCCAACCGTCCATGCCACTGGGCAATCGACTCCTGCGGATACTCCTCAAACTCCAGATCCCCCGGCCGCACACTCACCTCAACCCAAGGTGCCTTCGACCCCAACATCAAATGCGTATGCTCCGGCGGCACCGGTAACGGCGTATCAATCGCCGAAGCAAACGGATGAATCAACTCCGGCCACTCCGGACTGAACAACCACAACCCCGACCCACACCGCGAACAGAAATGCCGCTCAGCCGTACTCGCATGCGCCCGGCTATCCCCCGGTCCTTTCATCCGCGCGTGATAAACCGAAATCAACTTACGCCCCCGCACCTTGAGGCTCTTGGCATCCCCCCCAAGGTTGATCGCATACCCGCCACCCCCTTGGGTCTTGCGGCAAATCGAGCAATAACACCGCTGATAAGGGTAGGGATGAGCACTCTCAAGACTGAATGTAACCGCGCCGCAATGGCAGGAACCTTCAAGCTGCATGACCGGATCTCCTTCGCAAAAGGTGAACGTTAGCTTAGGCGCCCGGCAACCGAGGCGGTTCCATCTCGGGCATCAAGGTCGCGATCAACGCACGAATGGTGCCGGGCAGCGCCTCCAGCTCCCGCACCAGAATACTGCGCTCGCGCACCGCCCAAACCTCATCCAGTTTCACCGTCACCAACTGCATGGTCCGGCTGTGCCGCACCGCCGCCGATTCAGGAATGATGCCGATCCCGACACCAGCCTCGACCATCCTGCAGATCGCTTCGAAACTCGACATCTGGATCCGCAACGACAGATGCTTGCCCAACCGCTCCACATGCTCACGCAGGAAACTCAGCAACGTGCTGCCGTCATGCAAGCCGATATGCTGGTAGGCCAGGGTTTGCTCCAGTGTCACCGAAGGCTGGCCCGCCAGCGGATGCCCCACGGGTACCGTCAACACCAGGTGGTCGGTGCTGAAATGCAGCACCTGCAACCCCGATGCTTCCACGGGCCCGGCGATGATGCCCATGTCGCTGGTGCCGTCGAGCACGCCTCGCACGATGTCTCGTGACAGCCGCTCCTGAAGGTCCACGGTGACGCCAGGGCGCGCGGAAAGAAAGCCAGCCAGCACTTCCGGGAGAAACTCGGTCACGGCGGTGGTGTTGGCAAAAATGCGGATATGCCCGGCCGAGTCGATGCCGTATTGGGTGAACTCGCTTTTCAGGTAGTCCACCTGACGCATGATCAACCGCGCATGGTGCAACAGGCGTTCGCCCGCCGGGGTGATCTCCACACCACGGCTGTCGCGGTACAGCAGGCGTGTGTCGAGCTGGCCTTCCAGGGCCTTGATCCGCGCACTGGCGGCGGCCGGGGAGAGGAACGCGCGCTTGGCGCCCTGGGTCAGGCTGGGGGATTCGGCGATATGGATAAACAGGCGTAAGTCAGCCAGATCGAAGTGCATGGAAGGCTCCGGGGGCAGCGACGAAGAACCCATGTGGGAGCTGGCTTGCCTGCGATAGCGGTGGGCCAACCAAAGCAGTGTTGACTGACAGGGCGCTATCGCAGGCAAGCCAGCTCCCACATTGATCATCCGGGTTCTTGAGATCTTTTTAGGGGCAATGGCGTTCAGCATAGCCGAACGCTGCTTTATTGAAATGCAAATTCTCAGAACGGCCAAGGCCCAGCATGATCCGGCTCAGATTCCCTGCCCGAGGACATGCACCTGATGAGCGCCACAGACTGGATCGGCCGTAGCGAAACAGCCCACGACCACTTGAGCCACAACCTGCTCAAACGCATCGCCGCCACCTTCGGCGAGGCGGTACCCGCAGATGGCGAGGCGGTTCCGCCGTTGTGGCAATGGTGTTTTTTCCAGGACCCGCTGCCCGAATCCGCCCTGGGCGGTGACGGCCATCCGGCCCGTGGTGGGTTCCTGCCACCGGCGGATAACCGCAATCGCATGTGGGCCGGCGGGCGCATCGAGTTCTTCCATGGGTTGCGCGCCGGTGAGGCTGCCACCCGCGTTTCGACCATCACTCAAGTGGAAGAAAAAACCGGTCGCACCGGCTCGCTGCTTTTCGTGACCGTGCGCCACGACTACTCCCAGGACGGTCGCCTGGCCATCCGCGAGGAACAGGACATCGTCTATCGCGAACCCACGCCGCCCAAGCGGGGCAGTGGTGATGTATTACCCGAAGGCGACTGGCGCGAAGCGGTCGACCCGACGCCAACCCTGCTGTTCCGCTACAGCGCCGTGACCTTCAACGGCCACCGCATTCACTACGACTACCCCTATGTCACCGGCACCGAAGGTTATTCGGGGCTGGTGGTGCACGGTCCGCTGATCGCCACCTTGAGCCTGCGCGCGTTTTGCCGCGCAAATCCGGCGGCCACGTTGCGCCGTTTTTCCTATCGCGGCGTGCGGCCGTTGATTGCCCCGCAACCCTTTGAAGTCGGCGGGCGTATCACTGCGCCGGGCGTGGCCGAATTGTGGGCGGGCAACGCTGACGGCCTGGCCCAGCGCGCCGAACTGCATTTCGAATAAACCTCCAAGAACAACAGGCGGAGAGCCGTTAATGAACCCGAATGACAACGAAGAACTGAATGCCATCCGCGAAGGCGTCCGCGCACTGTGCGCCGAATTCGACGCCGCCTACTGGCGCAAGGTCGATGAAGAAAAGGGCTTTCCGGAAGCCTTCGTCAAGGCCTTGACTGACGCCGGCTGGCTGTCGGCAATGATCCCCGAAGCATACGGCGGCTCCGGCCTCGGGTTGGCGCAAGCCTCGGTGATCCTGGAAGAAGTGAACCGCTGCGGCGGCAACTCCGGCACCGTCCATGGCCAGATGTATAACATGTTCACCTTGCTGCGCCACGGCAGCGAAGCGCAGAAAAGCTTCTACCTGCCCAAGCTCGCCAGCGGCGAATTGCGCCTGCAATCGATGGCCGTGACCGAGCCCACCACCGGCACCGACACCACCAAGATCAAGACCACCGCCGTCAAACGTGGCGACAAGTACGTGATCAACGGCCAGAAAGTCTGGATCTCGCGGGTGCAGCATTCCGACCTGATGATCCTGCTGGCCCGCACCACGCCGCTGGCGGAGGTGAAGAAAAAATCCGAAGGCATGTCGATCTTCCTGGTGGACCTGCGGGAAGCCATCGGCAACGGCCTGACCGTGCAGCCCATCGCCAACATGGTCAACCACGAGACCAACGAACTGTTCTTCGACAACCTGGAGTTGCCGCTGGACAGCCTGATTGGCGAGGAGGGCAAGGGCTTCCGCTACATCCTCGACGGCCTCAACGCCGAACGCACCCTGATTGCCGCCGAGTGCATCGGCGACGGCCGCTGGTTTATCGAGAAAGCCAGCGCTTACGCCCGTGACCGCGTGGTGTTTGGCCGGCCCATCGGGCAGAACCAGGGCGTGCAGTTCCCGATTGCCGAAGCGCATATCGAGATCGAAGCGGCCGACTTGATGCGCTGGCGTGCCTGTGAGGAATACGACAGCGGCGCCAACGCCGGGGCCAGCGCGAACATGGCCAAGTACCTGGCGGCCAAGGCGTCCTGGGAAGCCGCCAACGCCTGCCTGCAAACCCACGGCGGCTTCGGGTTTGCCTGTGAATACGACGTGGAGCGCAAGTTCCGCGAGACCCGTCTGTATCAGGTCGCGCCGATCTCTACCAACCTGATCCTGTCCTACGTGGCCGAGCATTTGCTCGAGCTGCCACGCAGCTTCTGAGGGCCCGACCATGAGCCACACCCAAGCGCTGTGCCGGTTCCTCGCGGAGTTGAGTTACGAGCAATTGCCGGACGACGTACTCGCCCGCACCGAAGACCTGTTCCTCGACTGGCTCGCCTCGGCGCTGGCCAGCCAAGGCGCGCATCCGATTCCGCTGTTCGAGCGTTATGCCCGCAGGATGGGCCCGGCCAATGGCCCGGCGCAGATCATCGTTAACGGCGGCAGCAGCAGTGCCTATTTCGCCGCGCTGGTGAACGGCGCGTCGTCGCACCTGGTGGAGCAGGATGACTTGCACAACAGCTCAGTCTTGCACCCGGCGACCGTGGTGTTTCCTGCTGCATTTGCGGCGGCGCAAGACCTCGGAAAGTCCGGTCGCGAACTGCTGTTGGCCTCGGTGGCCGGTTACGAGGCCGGGATTCGCATCGGCGAATTCATGGGCCGTTCCCACTACCGGATCTTCCACACCACGGCCACCGTCGGCACCCTCGCGGCGGCTGTCGCGGTGGGTAAATTGCTCGACTTCAATCAAGAGCAATTCATCAATCTGCTGGGCAGTGCCGGCACTCAGGCGGCCGGTCTTTGGGAGTTCCTGCGGGATGCCGCCGACTCCAAGCAACTGCACACCGCCAAGGCGGCCGCTGATGGTTTGTTGGCGGCGTATTTGACGGCGGATGGGCTGACCGGTGCGCGCAATATTCTGGAAGGTGATCAGGGGATGGCGGCGGGCATGTCCACCGATGCAGACCCCAGCAAACTCTCGGATCGCCTCGGCAGCCGTTGGGCGCTGCTGGAAACCTCGTTCAAGTTCCACGCTTCGTGCCGCCACACTCATCCAGCGGCCGATGCGCTGCTGGACCTGATGCAGCGCGAAAGTCTCGGCCATGAGCACATCACCCGTGTGGAAACCCGCGTCCACCAAGGCGCCATCGACGTATTGGGCCGGGTAACGCGGCCGCAGACCGTGCACCAGGCCAAGTTTTCCATGGGCACCGTGCTGGGGTTGATCGCTGTACATGGCAAGGCCGGGCTGACCGAGTTTCACGAGCTGGCGCTCAACGACGCAGACGTATCGGCATTTCGCGACAAGGTCAGCATGACCCTCGACGCCGAGGTCGACGGGGCTTATCCGCAGCGCTGGCTGGGCCGGGTGATTGTCACCACGGTCGACGGTCGCGTGCTGCACGGCGCCATCGACGAGCCCAAGGGCGATCCCGGCAACACCCTGACCCGTGCAGAGCTGGCCGACAAATTCCAGCGCCTGACCCAATTCAGCGGCGCCCGCACGCCCGCGCAAACCACCGGGCTGATCGAAAAGGTCTGGGATCTGCGCAACGCCACGTCCCTGGCTCACTGGCTTTAAGGAATCGTCATGACTGCTAATCAACGACCGTTGGACGGCATCACCGTCGTCAGCCTGGAACACGCGATTGCCGCACCGTTCTGCACCCGCCAGTTGGCTGACCTGGGCGCCCGCGTGATCAAGATCGAACGCCCGGGCGCCGGTGACTTTGCCCGAGGCTACGACGAGCGCGTGCGCGGCCTGGCCTCGCATTTCGTGTGGACCAACCGCTCCAAGGAAAGCCTGACCCTGGACCTCAAGCACGACGATGCCGGGGACATCCTGGAAACCTTGCTGGCCAACGCTGATGTGCTGGTGCAGAACCTGGCACCGGGCGCCGCGGCGCGCATGGGGCTGTCATTTGAGGCACTGCATAAGCGCTTCCCGCGCCTGATCGTCTGCGACATCTCCGGCTATGGCGAAGGCGGACCTTACGAGAAAAAGAAAGCCTACGACCTGCTGATCCAGAGTGAAGGCGGCTTCCTCTCGGTCACCGGCGGCCCGGGTGAGGACCAGATGGCCAAGGCCGGCTGTTCCATCGCCGATATTTCCGCCGGGATGTACGCCTACAGCGGCATCCTCTCGGCGCTGCTGCTGCGGGGCAAGACCGGGCAGGGCAGTCGCATTGACGTCAGCATGCTGGAAAGCCTGGTGGAGTGGATGGGCTACCCGATGTATTACGCCTTCGACGGCGCACCCCAGCCACCGCGCGCGGGTGCGGCGCATTCGACGATTTACCCCTACGGGCCGTTTCCCACCGGCGACGGCGGCACGGTGATGCTCGGTTTGCAGAACGAACGGGAGTGGGCGGCGTTTTGCGACAAGGTGCTGCTCACGCCGGAGCTGGCCACCGACGAGCGTTTCTCGGCCAACTTCAAGCGCTCGGAAAACCGCGACGTGCTGCGCCAGATCATCGTCGACCGCTTCGCGCAGATGAGTGCCGAAGCCGTGATTCAGCGCCTGGAAGACGCGCAAATCGCCAGCGCCCGGGTCAACGATATGCAAGGCGTGTGGGACCACCCGCAGCTCAAGGCCCGGGACAGCTGGCGGGAAGTCGACAGCCCGGCGGGCAAGTTGCCGTCGTTGCTGCCACCGGCGCGCAATGCCGCGTTTACCCCGCGCATGGACGCAGTGCCGGGGCTGGGGCAGCACAGCCAGGGGATTCTGGACCAGTTGGGTTACTCCGCTGAAGCCATCGACAGCCTGCGTGCACGCGGCGTTATCTGATAAGGAATTGAGCGATGCCAACTTCTCTTGTGCGCTCTGCGCTGTTTGTACCGGGCAGCCGGCCGGAACGTTTTGCCAAGGCCTTGGCCAGTGGCGCCGATGCGGTGATTGTGGATTTTGAAGACGCGGTGGAAGAGCCGCTAAAGCGTCAGGCTCGGGACAACCTCGGGGCGTTTTTGCAGGCGACGCCGGATGCGCGGGTGTGGGTGCGGATCAATGCGCCGGAGCATGCCGAGCATTTTGCCGATGTGGCGTTCTGTCAGGCCCATGCCGGGGTGGCGGGGGTGTTGCTGCCCAAGGTTGAAAGCGCGGCCCAGGTGGCCGTGGTGGCTGCAACGGGCAAAGCCATCTGGCCGATTATCGAAAGTGCGCGGGGCTTGCTGGCTGTGGCGGAAATCGCTCATGCACCGTTGGTGCAGCGCTTGTCATTCGGCGGACTGGACCTGGCGCTGGACTTGAACCTGAGTAGCGGCTCCCCGGCCGCCCAATTTGCCCTGGACCAGGCCCGCCTTGCCTTGATCGTGCATTCCCGCGCCGCCGGGCTGGTGGCGCCACTGGACGGCGTGCACCCGGCCATCGACGACCCCGAAGGCCTGCGCCGCGCGATTCGGCATGCCTATGAAATGGGCTTTGCCGGCGCGTTGTGTATCCATCCCAAGCAAGTGGCGGTGATTCACCAGGCGTTGGCCCCCAGCGCCGAAGATTTGGCGTGGGCCAAACGGGTGGTGGAAGCCGGTGCCCATGGGGCCGGGGCCTATCAACTGGATGGGCAAATGGTGGATGCACCGGTGCTGCTGCGGGCCCAACGATTATTAGCCGCGCAACCGTAGAAATGTGGGAGCGGGCTTGCTCGCGAAAGCGGTGGGTCAGCCAGTGCATCAGGTGACTGGCACACCACTTTCGCGAGCAAGCCCGCTCCCACATTGGATCTATTGTTTGCGAAGTCGGCGTTCGTCCACGCCGAACGCAGGTATCTAAAATTCGAAATTCTCTATACGCGTGACATCAGGCACCTTGCCCTATAACACAACAATAAGAAGGTGATTTTCCATGCTCAAGCTTTCTCGGGCGCTGCTCTGCGCCGCCACCTTGTTTGCTGCGGGCCTGGCCCAGGCGGCCGACCCCATCGTGATCAAGTTTGCCCACGTCGTCGCGGAAAATACCCCGAAAGGCCAGGGCGCGTTGCTGTTCAAGAAGCTCGCTGAAGAACGCCTGCCTGGCCGGGTGAAAGTCGAGGTGTACCCGAACTCCTCGCTGTTCGGCGACGGCAAGGAAATGGAAGCGCTGCTGCTGGGGGACGTGCAGATGCTGGCGCCATCCCTGGCCAAGTTTGAGCAGTACACCAAGCAAGTACAGATCTACGACCTGCCATTCCTGTTCAACGACTTGGCGGCGGTCGACCGCTTCCAGGCGGCCCAGGGCAAGGCGCTGCTGACTTCAATGCAAGACAAGAACATTCTCGGCCTGGCCTATTGGCACAACGGCCTCAAGCAGTTGTCGGCGAACAAGGCATTGCGTGAGCCCAAGGATGCCCGTGGCCTGAAGTTCCGCGTGCAAGCCTCCAGCGTGCTGGAAGAGCAGTTCAAGGCGATCCGCGCCAACCCGCGCAAGATGAGCTTCGCCGAGGTGTACCAGGGCTTGCAGACCGGCACCGTCAACGGCACCGAGAACACCTGGTCGAACTATGAAAGCCAGAAGGTCAACGAAGTGCAGAAGTACTTCACCGAGTCCAACCATGGCCTGATCGACTACATGGTGATCACTAATGCCAAGTTCTGGAACGGCCTGCCGCCGGATGTGCGCACCACCCTCGACCAGATCATGGTTGAAGTCACCGTCGAGGTGAACAAGCAGGCCGAAGCGCTGAACCAGTCGGCCAAGCAGAAGATCATCGACGCCAAGACCAGCGAAATCATCGAACTGACGCCCGAGCAACGCCAGCTGTGGCGCGAAGCCATGCGCCCGGTGTGGCAGAAGTTCGAAGGTGAAATCGGTGCCGACCTGATCAAGGCGGCCGACGCGTCGAATCAGTAATGGCCGCACTTGATCGTTCCCACGCTCCCGCGTGGGAATGCCGCCCCGGACGCTCTGCGTCCAGCTGCTAGCGAGGGCTTCAAGTCTTGCGCAGGGTGACGCGGAGCGTCACGGGATGCATTCCCACGCGGGAGCGTGGGAACGATCTACACACCTATCTCCGCTTCGCGAGGTTTTGCCATGCAAACGCTAAGGCGCGTCTGGGAGCACCTGGAGGAAGGCTTTATCGCCATCCTGCTGGCCGCCATGACCCTGGTGACTTTTGTCTACGTCATGCTCAACAACATCTACACCCTGTTCTTTGCCCTCGCTGATAAGTGGGCGTGGAGCAGCGGTTTCTTCAACGCCCTGGGTGATCACACCATGGGCTGGGCCCAGGACATGACCTGGAGCGTGGCGCTGACCAAGGCCATGTTCGGCTGGCTGATTTTCTTCGGCATTTCCTACGGCGTACGCACCGCCGGGCACCTGGGCGTGGATGCCCTGGTCAAGCTGACCCCGCGCCGTGTGCAGCGCCTGCTGGGCATGCTTGCCTGCCTGTGCTGCCTGGCCTACGCCGGGTTGTTCATGATCGCCAGCTACAAGTGGCTGAGCGCGGTGACGACGGCGCACATCGGCGCCGAAGACCTCGACAAGTTCGGTATCGACGTCGACGACATCGTGGTGATCGTGCCCATCGGTTTTGCCCTGGTGTTCATCCGCTACCTGGAAATTTTCTACCGCATCTTCACCCACCGCCAAACCGGGCTGGGCCTGGCCGACGAAGCCGGTGAAGCCAGCAAGTTGGCCGGCAGCCATGAGGAGCGTCACTGATGGCCGTTCTGTGTCTGTTTTTGCTGCTGTTCGTGTTCATGTTCCTCGGTGTGCCCATCGCGATTTCCCTGGGGTTGTCGGGCGCGGTGTCGATCCTGATGTTCAGCCCGGACTCGGTGAGTTCCCTGGCAATCAAGCTGTTTGAAACCTCGGACGCCTACACCTTCCTGGCGATTCCGTTCTTCCTGTTGTCGGGTGCGTTCATGACCACCGGCGGCGTGGCGCAACGGTTGATCGACTTTGCCAACGCCTGCGTCGGGCATATCCGAGGCGGGCTGGCGATTGCGGCGGTGTTGGCGTGCATGCTGTTTGCCGCGCTGTCGGGCTCATCGCCTGCAACCGTGGCGGCGGTGGGTTCGATTGCCGTGGCGGGCATGGTGCGCTCGGGCTATCCGAAGGAATTCGGCGCCGGGATCATCTGCAACGCCGGCACCCTGGGCATCCTGATTCCGCCGTCGATTGTGATGGTGGTGTACTCGGCGGCGACTGAAACCTCGGTGGGCAAGCTGTTTATGGCTGGGGTGATTCCGGGCCTGCTGCTGGGCTTGATGTTGATGGTCGCGATCTACATCGTCGCGCGCATCAAGAAGCTGCCGGCCCAGCCTCGGGCGACCTTTCGCGAGTGGCTGACCTGCGCCCGGCGTGCGTTCTGGGGCTTGTTGCTATTGGTGATCATCCTTGGCGGCATCTACAGCGGCATGTTCACCCCCACCGAAGCGGCGGCGGTGGCGGCGGTGTACTCGGCGTTTGTCGCGCTGTTTGTCTACAAGGACATGAAGATCAAGGATTGCCCCAAGGTGCTGCTGGAGTCCGGGCGCCTGGCGATCATGCTGATGTTTATCATCGCCAACGCCATGCTCTTTGCTCACGTGCTGACCACGGAGCAAATCCCCCAGGAAATCACCGCATGGGTGATCTCTGAAGGCCTGACCCCGATTGGTTTCCTGATCATGGTCAACGTGGTGTTGTTGGTGGCGGGCAGCTTTATGGAGCCGTCGGCGATTGTGCTGATCCTGGCGCCGATCTTTTTCCCGATTGCGATGAAGCTGGGGATCGACCCGATTCACCTGGGGATTGTGATGGTGGTCAACATGGAGATTGGCCTGGTGCATCCACCGGTGGGGCTGAACCTGTTTGTGACTTCGGCGGTGACCGGGCTGACCCTGGGGCAGACCATTCGCGCGGCGTTGCCGTGGCTGATGATTTTGCTGGTGTTCCTGATCATGGTGACCTACCTGCCGTTCATCTCCCTGGCTCTGCCGCACTGGTTGGGGATGTAAGCACCTGTGGCTTTCTGTAGGAGCGAGCTTGCTCGCGAGGGTCGTCAACGATGACGCGTGCATCCTGAATGAACGCGTCGCCTGACGGTTTTTCGCGAGCAAGCTCGCTCCTACAGGGGAGACGCTATTGGTCCATCGCGCTCAGGATCGCATGGGCCACTTTCACCCGTTCGGCATTCGGGTAGTTTTTGTTCGCCAGGATCACCACCCCCAGGTCTCTACTCGGCACATAAGCCACGTACGCCCCAAAGCCACCGGTCGAGCCGGTCTTGTTCACCAGCGTGTCGGCGTGGGGTGCCTGCGGTTGTGTCAGCCAATTGACCTTGTGGGGCTCCATGGCCATTTGTGTCGAGTTGCCTTCCACCAGGGCATCCAGTTTGATCGGGTAGGGGTACATCTCCCAGCCGAGGCCCTGTGTCATGCCATCCACCGTGTAGTAGCCGGTGTGGGTCGCGGCAATCGCCTGTTGCAGCGGCTTTTCCAGCTTCGCCGGGTGCATGTTCACTTCAACGTAGTGAATCAGGTCCGAGGTGCTGGTCTTGATGCCGTAAGCCTCGGCGTCCAGGGCGCCAGGACTGACGCGCACCGGTTTGCCGGCCTTGTCGTAACCCTGGGCGTACAGGTTCATTTGCGCCTTGGGCACGCTGATAAAGGTGTGCTCGAGGCCGAGTTTCGGCAGCACGGTCTGCTCCATCACGCGGTTAAACGGCTGGCCCAGGCTTTGCGCCGCCAGGTGGCCGAACAGGCCGATACTCGGGTTGGAGTAGAGGCGCTGGGTGCCGGGTGCGAAAGCCGGTTTCCAGTGCTGGTAGTAGCTGATCATCTTGCCGGTGGTGTCGGACTCATCGGGGAATTGCAGTGGCAGGCCGCCTGCGGTGTAGGTGCCGAGGTTGAGCAGGTTGATGTGATCAAACGTGTCGCCGCGCAATGCCGGCAGGTATTGGCTGGCCGGGTCTGACAGTTTCAGCTTGCCGTTGGCCAGGGCATAGCCTGCGAGGGTGGCGGTGAAGGTCTTGCTCACCGAGCCGATTTCAAACAGGGTGTTTTCGGTGACGGGCTGCTTGCTCTCCTTGTTGGCAACGCCGTAGTTAAAGTATTGCGCCTTGCCGTTCTGTATCACCGCGACCGACAGCCCGGCGATGTCCTGTTGCTGCATCAGGGGTTCGACGGTACTGTCGACCACCTGGCGAATATCGGTGGCGGCCATGCAGTTGCCGGCGCCGAGCAATAGGGCGAATATCGTGGTATTGCGCACGGTTGGGAAAATGGATGAATACATGATGACGTGACTTCCATGAAGTGATCGGGTGAATACCGTTGCCTGCGCAGGCGCCGCAAATTTAGGCAGTTTGTGATCCGACGGCAAACGATGATATCTCGCAACAGCCATTAGAAAAATTAGGGTCAAGCCATGCTCCGTTCCCATTTGCCTCTCAACGCACTGCGGGCTTTCGAAGCGTCTGCGCGGCATTTGAGTTTTACCCGCGCGGCGATTGAATTGTGCGTCACCCAGGCGGCGGTCAGTCACCAGGTGAAAAGCCTGGAGGCGCAGCTCAACGTTACGCTGTTCAAACGCCTGCCTCGGGGCCTCATGCTCACCAGCGAAGGCGAGACCTTGCTGCCGGTACTGCGCGAATCCTTCGACCGGATTGCTCAAACCTTAGGCCAGTTTGAAGCTGGGCATTACCGCGAAGTCTTGACGGTGGGCGCGGTGGGCACCTTTGCGGTGGGCTGGCTGTTGCCGCGGCTTGCGGACTTCCAGGCGCGCTACCCGTTTATCGACTTGCGCCTGTCCACCAACAACAACCGCGTCGATGTGGCGGCCGAAGGCCTGGATTACGCGATTCGGTTTGGTGCCGGCGCGTGGCACGGCACCGAGGCGTGCCAATTGCTGGAGGCGCCGCTGACGGTGTTGTGCGTGCCGCAACTCGCCCGGCAATTGCAGACGCCGGCGGACCTGTTGAAGCACACGTTGCTGCGCTCCTACCGCGCGGATGAGTGGGCGCAATGGTTCCAGGCCGCCGGCTTGCCAGCCGATACGCTGGTGCCGCGCAGCATTGTGTTTGATTCATCCCTGGCGATGATGGAGGCGGCGCTGCAAGGGGCGGGCGTGGCCCTGGCACCGGCGATGATGTTCAGCCGGCAGTTGGCGACGGATGTGATTCGCCAGCCGTTCGAGGTGGGCATCACCACCGGCAGTTATTGGCTGACGCGCTTGCAGTCGCGAGCCGAGACACCGGCGATGCTGGCATTCAAGGCCTGGTTGCGCGAAGTGGCGAGCAGCCGGCGTTAGTCAGGACAGGTCGTGCAGGGATTTACCGTTGGGCGCACCCACCCACAGTTCGGAAAACTCCACCTCCAGCCCACCGCGCTCTGGCGTGCAGCAGTAAGGCCCGACCTGATACGACTGCGCCACCGGGAACGGCGCCAGGCGCACCAACGGCCAGCTCGCGCCATCCACTGATACCTGCACGCGCAACACACCCTTGGCCACGGTGACGCGTATCCAGAAGGCTTCGGGATCACCCGGGAACACGCCGGTAGCCCAGTCCGACACGCCATCGGTCAATACGCTGCTCAGCAGCGTCACGCCGTCGGACAGCTCCGCGCCGATCTTTACCCAATGCGCTTCATCCACTCGTACCATCAACCCGGCCTGGTCATACAGGTGAGTGAATTCACTGTGGATTTTGACCTGAGCGGTAAAGTCGCCGTCGGTTTCGACAAACAGGAAATGCCCGTTATCACGCACAAAACCATAGTGGGTTTCACGCCAGAAATCGGTACTGGTGTCGGTACGGACCTTGAGACGCTCGCCTTCTCGGCTCCAGTGCCGGGGTTGATTGAGCCAGCGGGCTTTTTCAAACATAGGGAAGCTCCTTGAAGGTGGCAAAACATCGGAAAAGGTAGCGGTGCCATTGTCAACGCGTGTGCGCAGCGCAAACAACCACCGCAGCACGCCGACGCCGAGTGTATCCCCGGTAGTGATGACGCCGATGTGGCTCATGGATAGAAATCTCTGAAACAAATTGAAACATTTGTCGCGGCCCGGCCTCTACCGTATCTCCACGACGAGTACCTCTATGAAAACGCCGCGTCCCTCTTCACGAATGCCCCACCTCACGCAACTGCGCAACCTGAAGATGGCGCGCTCCGCCCACGCATACGTGCGGGGCAGTACGGTTCAGTTTTATGAGTGGCTGCACAGCCAGCGCGGCCGGCGCTTGCCCCACGGGCCGGCGATCTGGATCTGCGGTGACTGCCACGCCGGCAACCTCGGGCCTACGGGCGATACCAAGGGCCGGATCGACATGCATATCCGCGACCTTGACCAGGCGGTGATCGGCAACCCGACCCATGACCTGGTGCGCCTGGCGCTGTCCCTGGCCACCGCTGCCCGGGGTTCGGACCTGCCGGGGGTGACCACCGCCCGCATGCTTGAAGAAATGATGGTGGGCTACGCGCAGGCGTTTAAGGACAAGCCCGACGAGGCACCGCCGCGTCCATCCCAGGTCAAGGCCGGGATGCGCAGTGCGGTGGAGCGCACCTGGAAGAACCTAGCCCGCGAACGGATTGAAAACACCCGGCCGACGATTCCGATGGGCAAGCATTTCTGGTCGTTGTCGCGGGCGGAAAAGTCGGCCCTTGAAACGTTGTGCGCCTCGGATGAGATCCACCGGCTGGTGACGTCGCTTAAAGGCCGGTCCAACGATGACCAGGTCGAGCTGCTGGATTCCGCTTACTGGGTCAAGGGTTGCAGCTCCCTTGGGTTGTTGCGGTATGCGGTGTTGTTGGGGGTAGGGAGCCAGGACGATCAGGAATACTGCCTGCTCGATATCAAGCAAGCGGTGGGTGCTGCGGCACCGCGCGCGGCACGGGCGAAGATGCCCCGGGACAATGGTCGGCGAGTGGTGGAGGGCGCCAGGCACCTGTCACCGGCGTTGGGGGAACGGATGCTGGCGACGCGGTTTCTGGATCACGGTTTTTTTATCCGCGAGTTGCTGCCCCAGGACATGAAGCTGGAACTGGACGAGTTGAGCGAGATTGATGCGATGCACGCGGCCGGGTACCTGGCGCGAGTGGTCGGCGTGGCGCATGCACGGCAGATGGACCGGGATACGCGCAAGGACTGGATGGCGGTGTTGCAGGAGAACCGGTCGAAGCAGCTGGATGCGCCGTCGTGGTTATGGACCAGTGTGGTGCAGTTGGTGGGGAACCATGAGGAAGGGTACCTCAACCACTGCCGGCAGTATGCGCTGGAGCACTGATGACGATCCTACTGTAGGAGCGAGCTTGCTCGCGAAAAACCCGAGAGCGCTGCGATAAACCAGATGCGCTGCGTTATCGTTGACGTTCTTCGCGAGCAAGCTCGCTCCTACAATGAGGTTGGCATCAGGCCAGGTATTTGCGGAACCAACCCAAGGTCCGCTCCCACGCCAGATTCGCTGCCGCTTCGTCATACCTCGGCGTCGAATCGTTGTGAAAACCGTGATTGGCGCCCTTGTAGATAAACGCCTCATACGTCGTACCCGCGGCCTTCAACGCCTTCTCATACGCCGGCCAGCCCTCATTGATCCGCGTATCCAGCTCACCGTAATGCAACATGATCGGCGCCTTGATCCGTGGCACGTCCTTGGCTTCCGGCTGGCGCCCATAAAACGACACTGCCGCACCCAACTCCGGATACGCCACCGCTGCCGCATTGGTCACGCCGCCGCCATAACAGAACCCGGTGATCCCCACCTTGCCGGTGCTTGCATCGTGGTGCATCAACCATTCGATGGCCGCGAAAAAGTCGTTCATCAGCTTCTCGGGATCGACTTTCTGTTGCAGCTCCACACCTTTCTCATCGTTGCCGGGATAGCCGCCCACGGAGGTCAAGCCATCCGGTGCCAGGGCAATAAAACCGGCCTTGGCCAACCGACGGGCGACGTCTTCGATATACGGGTTCAACCCACGGTTCTCATGCACCACCACCACCGCCGGCACCTTGCCGCTGGCCTTGGCCGGGCGCACCAGGTAGCCGCGCACCGTGCCGTTGCCCTTGGGCGACGGGTAGGTGATGTAGTCGGCAACGATCTCAGGGTCGGTGAATTTCACCTGTTCGGCCAGGGCGTAGTTGGGGCTCAGGGCGGCGAGCAGGGCCGAGGCCGTCAGCCCGCCAAAGGTGAACAACGCCGCGCGGTCGAGAAACTCCCGGCGGTTGATCTTGCCGTGGGCGTAGCCGTCGTAAAGCTCCAGCAGTTCAGGGGCGAAATCTTTGGCGGTCAGACGAGTCATCGGTAGCGTCCTCGATTAGCGGTGGGACTGAATGTAGACCAGTATCAGGCTTCCCGGCCATGGGCGGCGGCGGCCAACTGCCCGGTGTCCACCCGCACGAAGACCGAATCGCCAATGGCCGTCAGCACGCCATCGGCGTACACCTCGCACACCACGCGGGTTTTGCGCCCCACGTCACCTTCGACTTTTGCGCGCAAGGTCAGTGGTACGCCCATCGGTGTCGGCTTGATGAATTTGATTCCCAGGTTGCCGGTCACGCAGTCGATACGCGGCAGGCTGCCGGGTTCGCGTTGCTCGGCCCGGTAGTGGTAGGCCATGGCGGTCCAGTTCGAGTGACAGTCCACCAGCATCGCGATCAACCCGCCATAGACCAGGTCTGGCCAGCCGCAGTATCGGGCGTCGGGCTGGTGCTCGGCGATCACGTGGATGCCGTCGGCGTCCCAGCGGCTTTTGATGTGCAGCCCGTGGGGGTTGCGGCTGCCGCAGCCATAACAGACGCCTTCGGGGGCGGTGGTGTCTTGCAGGGAAAGCGCGGGCATCGTGGCTCCTTGTTGTTTGAGTTCCGTCGAGGCACGAGCCTAATGCCAGGCACGTGAATAAATCCAGCACCTACGCTGTTAGCAGTGCACAGCGTGTTCATTCCCGGTTGAGAATCCCATGAAACCCCGATTGCTAGCGGCCCTTCTTACCCTCGGCACCTTGTCCAACACGTATGCGGTGGAATACACCGACGTGAATCCGGCGGCCAGCACCCTCAGCTTCACCTATGACCAGATGGGCCAGCAGGTGTACGGCACGTTTGGCAGCTATTCGGCGACCCTGAATTTCGACACGCAAAACCCGGCCGCCGCCAGCACCGTGCTGACCATCCAGCTGCCGAGCATCAATGCCGGCAGCGACGACGCCAACACCGAACTGCCCAAGCCCGGTTGGTTCGACATGACGACTTATCCAGTGGGCACCTTCACCTCGACCCACATCACTGACCTGGGCGGCAACCGCTACCTGTTCAGCGGCAACCTGACCCTCAAGGGCCAGACCCGGCCAGTGGAGGTCAAGGTGGCGCTCAAGGAGCAGAGCGGCATTGGCGTGTTCGACGGTGAATTCGTGCTCAAGCGCGACGACTTCAAGATCGGCGCGGGGGAGTGGGCGGACAGCGTGGTGTCCAATGGGATTGTCATCAAGTTCAAGATGGTTGCGCCTGAGCGCTGAGAGCTGAGATTCTGGCGGCTCTGAATAACGGTCGGTAACGTCATGGACGATATTGCTTACAGCGACAGGCAACGCTGGCTGGCCCTGACCCGCATCAACACCCTGTCGGTGCTGTCCCAGATCGTGCAAATCGGCACCATCACGCCGTTGCTGTCGCTGTCCCTGGAGCAGAAGGGCGTGGACCCGGCGAAAATCGGGGTGATTGTCAGTGCCTCGTGGATCGCGATCCTGCTGCTGTACAAGGTCGTCCCGCGGTTGCTGGGGCACCTGGGGTTGGTCAAGGCCAATCTTCTCAGTGTTGTGCTGACCGTGTTGGGGTTGATCGGCATGACGCTGACCCATTCACTGGCGCTGCTGTTCGCCCTGAACTTTGTGCTGGGTATCGGGTTGATTCTGCGCTGGATCGCCTGTGACACCTGGATCGTCTCCGTGGCCACCGACAGCGAACGCGGCCGCGCCATTGGCGTGCATGAAACCCTGATGGGCCTGGGGATTGCCGTCGGGCCATTGCTGCTGGTGGTGTTCGGCGTCGACGGTGGGATTCCCTATTACGCCTGCGCCGCCATTGTGCTGCTGTCTGGCGGGCTGGCACTGAGCTTGAAGGCGCATGACTCGCGGCCAAAAACGCCGGTGGAGAAACGTCACGGGAAACTGTTCAGCGTGATCCCGGTGGCGTTGTGCGGTGCGTTTATCGCCGGGTTCTCGGAGACTTCATCGGTGTCCTTCCTCGGCGCCTACAGCCTCTCGGCGGGCTATGTACTCACGGCGGCGACGTTGTTGATTTCGGTATTCGGCATTGGCGGCACCGTGCTGCAACTGCCCATTGGCTGGATGGCCGACAAAAGCTCCTACAAGACCGGTCAGCTGATCTGTGGCCTGGTGCTGCTGCTGGGCACCCTGGCGATTCCATTCAGCCAAGGGCTGCCGTGGCTGTCGACGTTGATCGTCTTTGTATGGGGCGGCGCGATTGGCGGGATGAACACTCTGGCGGTGATCGAGGCAGGGGACCGGGTGGCCGAGCATCAGGTGTCTACCGCCATGACTGCGATTGCGCTGTTCTACACCCTGGGCAGTGTGCTCGGGCCGATTGCCACGGGGGCGACGGTGTCCTATGTCAGCCCCCATGGCTTGATGATCAGTGTCGGCGTGGCCGGCGGGCTGTTTATCGCGCTCTTGATGCTCAGGAGAGCCCCTTAACGGGCGAATTTCCTGGCCCCCGCCACACACGCAATCACCGCGACCGTCACCACCAGCATGCCCAGGCTCACTTGTTCATGCAGCAGCGTGGCGGCCAGTGCCAGGCCGAAAAACGGTTGCAGCAACTGCAATTGCCCGACGGCGGCGATGCCGCCCTGGGCCAGCCCGCGGTACCAGAACACAAACCCGATCAGCATGCTGAACAGCGACACATAGGCCAGGCTCAGCCAGGCCGGCAGGCTGATGTTCGCGAACGAGGCAGGGGTGAGAATCGCCGTCAGAGGCGCCACAATCGGCAGCGAGATCACCAGCGCCCAGCAGATCACCTGCCAGCCACCCAGGGTGCGCGACAGCTTGGCGCCCTCGGCATAACCCAGGCCGCACACCAGTATCGCCAGCAGCATCAGTAAATCCCCGGCGGGCGCGGCGCTCAGGCCCTGGGCAACGGCGTAGCCCACCACCAGCAGGCTGCCCAGGATCGAAAACAGCCAGAACACCGGCTTGGGCCGCTCGCCGCCACGCAATACACCGAACACGGCGGTGGCCAGCGGCAGCAAGCCGACAAACACGATGGAGTGGGCACTGGTGACGTACTGCAAGGCCAGGGCGGTGAGTAGCGGGAAGCCGATCACCACGCCCAGCGCGACAATCGCCAAGGGCAACAACTGGCCACGGGCCGGGCGCTTTTCCTTGAACAACCACAGCAGGCACAGGCCAAGCAGGGCGGCGATGGTGGCGCGGGCGACGGTCAGGAACACCGGATCAAATTCCAGCACCGCCAGGCGTGTGGCGGGCAGCGAGCCGCTGAAGATCACCACGCCGATCAAGCCATTGATCCAGCCACTGGGGTTGTGTTCCTGGGTGTTGAGGTGCGTGGTGCGTTCCATGGGCGTCGGGCTCGATAAGGATGAGTTGCGTCTCCCGCATCCTATGATTCACCATTGAGACAATCAAAAAATTGTCATGGATACATCGCTATGCCTCGCGCCCGCTACAAGACATTGGTGGATACCTTCGCCCGGGATATCCGCTCCGGCACCCTGGCGGCGGGCACCCGTTTGCCGACCCACCGCCAGTTGGCCGCCAGCCACGGCCTGGCATTGGTCACGGCCAGCCGGGTGTACACCGAGCTTGAAGCCATGGGCCTGGTCAGCGGCGAAACCGGGCGCGGCACCTTTGTGCGGGAAATCGCGTTGTCGCCGGGGCAGGGCATCGGCCAGATCGCGGTGGCGGCGGGCATGATCGACCTCAACTTCAACTACCCGTCGCTGCCGGGCCAGACCGACCTGCTGCGCACGGCGTTGCGTCAGTTGGCGTTGTCCGGCGACCTGTCGGCCCTGCTGCGCTACCAGCCCCACGCCGGTCGGTTGCACGAACGGGCGGCGGTGGCGCGCCACCTGGCGAGCCGTGGGTTGACGGTGCCGGCCGAGCAGGTATTGATCGTCAGCGGCGCCCAGCATGGGCTGGCAGTGACCATGATGTCGCTGCTCAAGCCCGGCGATGTGGTGGCGGTGGATGCGTTGACCTATTCGGGGTTCAAGGTGCTGGCCGAGACGTTGCACCTGGAAATCGTCGCAATCCCGGTGACCGCGACGGGGCCCGACTTGGCCTTTCTTGAACAACTCTGCGCCCGGCGCCCGGTACGCGCCGTGTACAGCATGCCGACCCTGCATAACCCGTTGGGTTGGGTGATGAGCAGGGAGCAGCGCGAGCACCTGGTGGCGATTGCCCGCCAGCATGATTTGATCCTGATCGAGGACGCGGCCTACGCGTTTTTAGCCGAGGACCCGCCGCCGCCGGTGGCCGAGTTGGCACCGGAACGCACGGTGTATGTGTCGGGGCTGTCCAAGAGCGTTGCCACCGGCCTGCGGGTGGGTTTTGTCGCCGCTCCGCAGCAGTGGATGGCGGCGCTGGAACGTACGGTCATGGCCACCACCTGGAACACCCCGGGGGTGATGACTGCGGTGGCTGCCGCGTGGATCGACGACGGCACGGTGCTGCAGCTTGAAGCGCAAAAACGTAAGGACGCCCAGGCGCGCCAGGCGGTGGCCGATGAGGTGTTGGCGGGGTTGAATGTTATCCGCCATCCGTCTTCGTATTTCTTGTGGTTGCCGTTGCCGGAAGATGCCCGCGCCGATCAGATCACCATGGCGCTGGCCAGGGAAAATATCTCGGTGTCCACCGCCGAGCCGTTTGCCGTCTCGGCCCACGTGCCCCATGCCTTGCGAGTGGCGCTGGGGTCGGTGGACCGGGAGGTGCTGCGCGAGGCGTTGGTGAAAGTGCGCTGGGCGGTGGAGGCGTACTAGATCGCGCTTGAGACTACTGTGGCGAGGGAGCTTGCTCCCGCTGGAGTGCGCAGCGCTCCCAAAGATGTCGGGGCCGCTACGCAGCCCAGCGGGAGCAAGCTCCCTCGCCACAGGGGAAGCGTCGGTCTGCTGTCAGAATTTGTACGCCTGGCGCCCAATCAGCAGCCATTTGCCTTTCTGCTTCTGCCAGACCTGGAAGTTTTCAATTTCGGTGGGCACCTCGACGCCGCTGTTCACCGCCTGCGCGGAAAAGTGGTTGCGCACCAGGGCGGTGTCGCCATTGAGGGTGATGGTCTGTTTCTGCATTTCCAGGGTCTTGAAACCGCTTCTGCCGGTTTCAATGTCCGCGATAAATTCCTGCTTGTTCTGGACCTTGCCGCTGGAGTGGCCGTAGGTGAGATTGTTCGCGGTGAGGGCCTGCAGTTGCGGGATGTCCTTGTGCAGCATGGCCTGGGTCAGGTGATCGACCGCAACGGCGACATCCTTGTCAGCTGCGGCAGGCGCGGCGGCCGCGTAACCGCTGAACAGGCACAGAAAACCAATCAGAACCTTGACGTTTTGCATGGGTGTTTCCTTGTTGTTGTGGGTACTGGGACGACTCAGGAGCTGCGCTTAAGTCGTCGTACAACCATGCCGTATTTCGTGGGGTCAAGGAAAGTGAAATTTGTAATTGGCCAGGATGTATGCGCTGTTTGCCCGTATTGGTCGTCGTATCACTTGCGAAATAACGCTCGGCGCTTCCCGTGGAAATGGCACATGGCTATGCTGTGGCCGGCGACTTCATGGTGTGGATTCGCAACAGCCAGTGAGGACAACAAAAATGACACCGGACCAAAAGTACGCGGCAGCCATGGTGCGCCTGGGTTACCAACTCAACGAGTTCAAGATCGGCGGCAACTACACGCCGCTGCTCAGGGATGGCAATCACGTTTACATCAGCGGCCAGATCCCGCGGGTGGGTGACGTGATCGTGCTGCCCGGCAAGGTCGGCGAAAGCCTCAGCCTGGCCGATGCACAGATTGCCGCCGGCGTCAGCGCATTGCGTTGCCTGGGCTTGCTCAAGCAGGCACTGGGCTCCCTGGATCAGGTCAAGGCGATCCTCAAGATCAATGTGTACGTGCGCAGCGCGGATGACTTTGACCAGCAAAGCGAAGTGGCCAACGGTGCGTCGGACCTGTTGAACGAGATCCTGGGGGCTGCCGGTTCTCACACGCGCACCTCGGTGGGCGTGCTGCAACTGCCCAAGGGTGCCGCCGTGGAAGTCGACATGATCGCTGTGGCGCAGGGCTGACGCCGAGTGATCGCCGACGCTTTTACAGTCCTGATTCACTATGGGATTTATCTGCTGCCAGGGCTGATCCTGTTTGGCCTGTGGTTCGGCCTCACCCCGAAAACAATGCCGGGCGTGCGCATCGTTATTCTGCTGTTGGCGTTCGTGCTGATGCGCGATGCGATGACGCCGCTGGGCATGTGGTCGCTGAGCACTGAGGTGCAGATCCAGTTTACGGCCAACCCCTTCGTGCTGGCTGCGCTCGGCGGCTTGTCCCTTGGGCTGATTTCACTGCTCGCGCGCCTGGCTCCGGAGTTATGGCAACTGACGGTGCTGTTCAAGGGCAATCGTGCTGTGGGCCTGGCAGTGGGGCTGGTGGCCGGCTGTGTGATTGGCTTGCCATTGCGCCTGTATCAAGGCATCGAACCGGCGGCGATCCCGGCTTACTGGACCTGGATGATGGGCATGCTGATACTTGCCTACTGCGCCAATGCGTTGGAAGAGGTGTTGTTTCGCGGCTTCTTGCAGGGTTATCTCGAACAGCACGTTACGCCGCTGCGTGCGGCGTTGCTCAGCGGGTTGGCGTTCGCCGCGTGCCATTCATTTCTGGCGTTGAGCGTGACGCAACTGGGCTGGCCAGTGTTGGCCTTTACCCTGATTGAAGGCGTGGCCTGCGGGCTGGTGCGGATGCGCTACGGCGTGGTGGCGGCGACGGCCACCCATGGCACGGCGATCTTGCTGATTGCCGTGCCGATGGTGTGAGCCGTCTCAGGCCTGTACATCAACGCCGATGTGGGCCTGGAGCCAGTCCTTGTAGACCGCGATGTTATCGGTCGACTGGTCGCCATTTTTCGCGGTGACAGTCTTGCCGTCCAGGCGCCCGATATCCAGCAGGTACTGAAGACCATTGGCCACATGGGTGGCGTCACTTTTGCTGAGCGACTGGACATCAGGCAGTCCGACGGCATTGTTTTCATCGTCGAAGGTCGCCCAGGAAGGGTTGGCCCGGGCGGTGGCAACGGTTTGCGCGGTCGAGCGCACTTGCTCCTGATAGCTGGCTTCCAGCTTGGCCTTGATCTCGGGCGTGGCGTTGGTGACTTCAATCCTCCCGGCCCGCAGGGTGCCGTTTTCCATGGACTGTGTAAAAGCCTTCTGTCCCAGCGCTAACAGACTTGTCGTGCTTCCTATCATGGTGCCGCTCCCTTATTGGTAGCAGCAACAGAGCAAAACCCGGGCCATGTGCTGCATGCCTTGTGCGGCGCGGGCTGAATGGTATTGCCGGGGCAGGGCGCAGGCCAGGAGTTGCCGGGGCTGGCAAAGGGTTGCCACGGCGGCTCGCGCGAGCGCATTTCAGAACGTTGGAAACTAAGTTCAGAATCTCCAGTCTGTAATAGCGTATCGCCACCTCTACAAGGAATTAACATGAAGCTTAAGGTCGTTTTGCTGGGCACGGTTTTGTTGGCTGCGCCGCTTTACCAAGCGGTTGCCGAGACGTGCAGGGCGAACAGTTATGGTGGGTCCGATTGCGAATACGACAATGGCACCTCTTCCAAGAGTCGCGCCAATAGCTACGGTGGGCAAGACACCCAATACAGCGATGGTACTTCCTCCAAGAGCCGCTCCAATAGTTATGGCGGGCAGGATATCCAATACGGCGACGGCACCTCGGCCAAGACCCGTTCCAACAGCTATGGTGGGCAAGACACTCAATACAGCGACGGCACCTCAGCCAAGAGCCGCTCCAATAGCTACGGCGGGCAAGACACCCAATACAGCAACGGCTCCTCCTCCAAGAGCCGCGCCAATAGCTATGGCGGGCAAAATACGACAAATAACTAATGGCCCCGCCGCGGCTTTCTACCTCACCAATGACCGCTCATACGCGGCGGTCATCACCTGCCACGTCTGCGCATCCGCCGGAATCAAATGCTCGATGCGCAACGACGTTACCGTGATGTCCTGAGGCATGCCGAAGGTGGTGAAGGTCGACATGAAGTTCAGCTCACCTTCACGGGAGTTGACGCGTGTCAGCACCAGTGGCGGCGGTTCATTGACCAAGGCTTCGGTACTTTGCGGGGCCGGCAGGCTGTCCAGAAGCCTGGCAAGTTCGGGGTTGCCCAACGCCTCGCGCGTCGCCCGTTGCCAGGCGATGGTGCGGATTTCGTCAGCGTTGATCAAATGATCACCCAGGCCGCCAGGCTGTAGCAGGGTGACCAGCAAATTCAGCCCATCAGCCGCCTCCGGATTGATCCCCACCAGCTCGAACAGCACCTGCGTACTGGCGTTGGCGCCGAGCACTTCCCAGTGGCTGCCCAGCACGATCGCCGGCGCAGGATTATTCGCGTGGAGCACATGACTGATCGCCTCGCGAATGGCATCCATCGACGGTGAAGAGAGCGGCGTCGCCTCATAACGCGGGGCGAAGCCGGCGGCGAGGAACACGCTGTTGCATTGCTCCAGCGGAACCTCCAGCGCCATCAGCAAATTATGCAAGGTGCCCGGGCTCGGCTTGGCGCGCCCGGTCTCGATGCAGCTCAGGTGGCGTTGGGAAACCCCGGTGATCAGCGCCAGTTCCAGCTGGCTCAATCTGGCGTGCCGACGCAGCACGCGCAGTTGCGTGCCGGCGGTGGTGTCGGGGTTGGCGCGGGGGAAAGGTTGGCTGCTCATGGGTTGACTCTGGCCGTGCGGGTCGGTGGTGTCGATGACCTTTGAGGTCATTGAGAGGGGAGCGACGTTATCACTAATGTGCAGCTTCCCGAACCGTTGTCTCCAAGGAGGAGAACATGCGCAGACCCTGGATTGCCCTGGCCGGGCTGTTGGCTTTTGCCCTGTACACATTGATCACGATGCTGATCGCCGAACAATCGCTCATGGCGTTCGGACGTGAATTGATATCGAGGCCGGATACTGCCCAGGTGGTGATTGACTTGTATCTGATGGCGGCCTTGGCGGGCGTATGGATGTACCGGGATGCGCGGGCCAGGGGCAAATCCCTGGCGTCGGTGTTGCCCTACTTACTGGTAACGGCGGTTTTCGTATCCATCGGTCCGTTGCTGTATATCGTGGTCAACGGGTTCCGCGAACCTTCAGGGGGCCGGTGATGGAGGTTTATGCGCTGTGCGTATTGGTGCTGTTCTTGAAGATGCTGGCGATCTCCTGTTACCAGGGTTTCTTTCGACTCGGATTCCGTGCATTCACCAACCCCGAGGACGCCGGTTTCTTCCATCGCGATGCGAATTCCCGGGAGTTACCGCAAGTCTCCCGGGCTGCGAGAGCCTGGGTCAATGACCTGGAAAATATTCCGTTGTTTTTCGTTCTGGGTGGGTTGTGCATTGCAGTGCAGGCGACCGGCGTTGTCACGACCTGGCTGTTCTGCACATTCACCGTCGCGCGGGTGATGCATACGGTGATGTACCTGAGCGGCCGCCAGCCATGGCGTACGCTCGCTTATGGCGTGGGCCTGATCTGTTTATTGGGCCTTGCGGGGGCCATTGGATTGAGATTGATGTGGCGATGACAACCCACTGTAGGAGCGAGCTTGCTCGCGAAGAACCGGAGGGCGCCGCGTTGAAACAGGGTGCGAGCGTCATCGTTAAGGACCTTCGCGAGCAAGCTCGCTCCTACAGGGAGGCAGTTTTTTAGATCCGCGCCAACGCCTGCGCCAAGTCCGCCCGCAAGTCTTCCACGTCCTCAACCCCCACCGACAACCGCACCAACCCGTCACCAATCCCCAACTGCGCCCGCGTCGCTGCCGGAATGCTCGCATGGGTCATGATCGCCGGGTGCTCGATCAAACTTTCAACGCCCCCCAGGCTTTCAGCCAACGCAAAGATCTTCACGTTTTCCAGGAAACGTGTGGCACCCGCCAGGTCACTTTTCAGGTCCACCGAGATCATCCCGCCAAACCCGCGCATCTGCCGGCGTGCCAGCTCATGCTGCGGATGCGATGCCAGGCCGGGGTAGTAAACCCGTGCCACCTGCGGCTGCTGCTCCAGCCATGTCGCCAGTTCCAGCGCATTGCTGCAATGGCGCTCCATGCGCAGCGCCAATGTCTTCACCCCACGCAGGGTCAGGAACGCGTCAAACGGCCCGGCAATCGCTCCCACGGAGTTTTGCAGGAAGCCCACGCGTTCGGCCAGTTCAGGATTCTGGCCCACCACGGCAATGCCGCCGATTACATCGGAGTGGCCGTTGAGGTACTTGGTGGTGGAGTGCACCACGATGTCGAAACCCAACTCCAGCGGGCGCTGGATCCATGGGCTGGCGAAGGTGTTGTCGGCCACGCAGAGGATGCCCCGGGCCTTGCAGATGCGGGAGATGGCGCTGAGGTCGGTCAGGCTAAGCAGCGGGTTGCTCGGGGTTTCGACCCAGACCATCCGCGTATCGTCCTGCAACGCGGCTTCGAAAGCCGACAGGTCGGTCAGGTCGGCGAAACTGAAGCGATGCCCGGCGCTGCGTTGGCGAACTTTGTCGAACAGGCGGAAGGTGCCGCCGTACAAGTCATTGCCGGAGACCACGTGGGAACCGGCGTCGAGCAGTTCCAGCACGGTGGAAATCGCCGCCAGGCCGGAGGCGAACGCGAAGGCCTGGGTGCCGCCTTCCAGGTCGGCCACGCAGCGTTCCAGGGCGAAGCGCGTCGGGTTGTGGGAGCGCCCGTAGTCGAAACCTTTGTGAACGCCGGGGCTTTCCTGCAGGTAGGTGGAGTTGGCGTAGATCGGCGGCATCAGCGCCCCGGTAGTCGGGTCGGGGGATTGCCCGGCATGGATCACGCGGGTGGCAAAGGCGCTTTTATCGTGCTGGGTCATGCAAGGGATCTCCGTAAGTGATTAAGCAGGTCGACGCGGGTGATCAGGCCGTAAAAGCCCGACGCGTCAGCAATGATTGCCACCAGTCCGCGATCCAGCTCGGCCTGCAATTGCGCAAGGCTGGCGCTGGGCGCAAGGGTGTGAAGGGCGTTGGTCATGGCGCTGGCCACGGTCATGGAAAAATGCGCGGCGTTCTGATGCAGGCCGAGCAATACGTCCGACTCGTCGAGCACCCCCACCAGTTTTTGGCCGTCCACCAGCACCGGTAATTGCGACACGTCCGCCAGGCGCATGCGCTGGAAGGCGGTGAGCAGGCTGTCGTCGGGGCCGACGCTGATCACTCGGCCGTCCTCGAAACGGCGGGCGATCAGGTCGCGCAGGTCGCCGTAGTGTTTGTATTGCAGCAGGCCGGCGTCGTTCATCCATTGGTCGTTGTAGACCTTCGACAGGTAGCGCGTACCGGTGTCGCAGACGAAGGTGACGACGCGCTTGGGCTCGGTCTGTTCGCGGCAATAGCGCAGGGCGGCGGCGAGCAGGGTGCCGGTTGAAGAACCGCCGAGAATGCCTTCGGCCCGCAGCAGTTGGCGGGCATGGTCGAAGCTTTCTTCGTCGCTGATGGAATAGGCGTGGCGCACGCTGGAGAGGTCGGCGATCGAAGGGATGAAGTCTTCGCCGATGCCTTCCACGGCCCATGAGCCGGGTTCGGTCATGGTGCCGCTGCGGCTGTACTCAGCCATTACCGAGCCGACCGGATCGGCCAGCACCATGGCCAGGTCGGGTTGCACGCGCTTGAAGAAACGGGTCAGGCCGGTGAGGGTGCCGGCCGAGCCGACGCCGACCACAATGGCATCGAGGTCATGTTGGGTCTGGGCCCAGATTTCCGGCGCAGTGCTGGTCTCGTGGGCCAGGGGATTGGCCGGGTTGTTGAACTGGTCGGCGAAGAACGAATCGGGAATGTCCTTGGCCAGCCGTGCCGCCACGTCCTGGTAATACTCGGGGTGGCCTTTGCCGACGTCGGAGCGGGTGATGTGCACCTCGGCGCCCATGGCTTTGAGGTGCAAGACCTTTTCGGTGGACATCTTGTCCGGCACCACCAACACCACCCGGTAACCTTTGGCGCGGCCCACCAGGGCCAGGCCGAGGCCGGTATTGCCGGCGGTGGCTTCGATAATGGTGCCACCGGGGCGCAGGCGGCCGTCGCGTTCTGCGGCGTCGATCATGGCCAGGCCGATGCGGTCCTTGATCGAGCCGCCGGGGTTCTGGGATTCAAGCTTGAGGAACAGCGTGCACGGGCCGGTATCGAAGCGGCTGACCCGCACCAGCGGGGTGTTGCCGATCAGTTCGAGCACAGCGGGGCGGGAAGCGGTGGGCATGTCGTCACCTGACTACGGAAAGGGCGTATGGGATGGACAGCAGTTTTTAAAGCATGGTTTCGAACATAGGCCGGTATCGACCTGCTCGCAACCGCGCGGCCGCCTGAATGTCTTTTTTTGGCGCATTGCTGCTTCATCACGGAGCACGGTTGAGGGCGGCCAATCCCCCGGTTTTCTGCCAGCGCCACGTATTCATTGGCTTGCAGCTGATTGGCCCAGCGCTTGCTAAAAGAAATCCAAACTTGGATACAAGATGGAATCCTCAATGCGCAACGAACAACTCGGCTGGACCCTTGGTGAATGGCAGGCCGCTTACCGCAGCCAGGCGTTGACCCCCGACATCCTGTTGACGCTCGTGGGCACGTTTCCCGCCGAGGACAACGCCTGGATCAGCCGGGTGCAGCCGCAGCAACTGCATGACCAGTTGGCGCAACTGGCCGAGCGGCTTGCGGCGGTCGACGGCGATATCGACAAGTTGCCGTTGTATGGCGTGCCGTTTGCCATCAAGGACAACATCGATGCGGCGGGTTGGGAGACCACGGCGGCGTGTCCGGAGTTTGCCTATCGCGCTGCGGCGGATGCCACGGTGGTGGCCCGGCTGCGGGCGGCCGGGGCGATCCTGATGGGCAAGACCAACCTGGATCAGTTCGCCACTGGCCTGGTCGGTACACGCTCGCCCTACGGCGCGGTGGGTAACAGCTTCAACCCGGACTATGTCAGCGGCGGCTCCAGCTCCGGTTCGGCTTCGGTGGTTGCGCGAGGCCTGGTCGCGTTTTCCTTGGGCACCGACACCGCCGGTTCCGGGCGGGTACCGGCGGGCTTCAACAATATCGTCGGGTTGAAGCCGACCAAGGGGCGGCTATCCAACACCGGGCTGGTGCCGGCCTGTCGCACCGTGGACTGTATTTCGGTGTTTGCGCTAACCGTTGAAGATGCCGAGACGGTTGCTGGCGTCGCTGCTGCTTACGACGCCAGCGATGCCTATTCTCGCGTCAACCCCAACACTGCTCCCGTAGCGGTCGGCGCCACGATCAAGCTGGCAGTGCCGGCCAGCCTGGAGTTTTTTGGCGACGCGCAGAATCAGGCGGTGTTTGAACAGGCGCTGCGCAGGTTCCAGTCCCTCGGGGCCGAGATCACGGCGGTGGATTTCAGCCCGTTCCAGCAACTGGCCGAGCAGCTTTATTACGGGTCCTGGGTCGCGGAGCGCACGGTGGCACTGGAAGGCATGCTCGCCAGCAACGCCGAAGCGATCAACCCTGTGGTGCGTGGCATCGTGGAAAACGGCCACCAGTACAGCGCCTGCGATGCCTATAAAGCCGAATACCTGCGCGCCGAACTGAGCCGCCGCATCAACGACAGCCTGGCCGGTTTCGACGCCTTGCTGGTGCCGACCTCACCGACGATCCGTGCCCTGGCAGAAATGGCTGTGGAGCCGGTGCTCTACAACTCGCAGTTCGGCTTCTACACCAACTTCACCAACCTGGCCGATCTCTCGGCGCTGGCCGTACCTGCCGGGCTGCGCAGCGATGGCCTGCCGTGCGGCATCACGCTTATCGCGCCTGCCTGGCACGACACGGCCCTGGCGCATCTGGGCAAACGCTGGCAGGCCGGCCTCGGTTTGCCGCTGGGCGCCACCGAACGCCACCTGCCACAACCGGCCCCTGCACGGCAGGCTCCGGGCAGCGTGCGGGTAGCGGTAGTGGGCGCGCACCTCACCGGGATGCCGCTGAATTTCCAGCTGACCACCCGCAACGCTGTGCTGGTGGAGCAAACCCTGACGGCGAGCCACTACCGCTTGCATGCGCTGCCAGGTACGGTTCCGCCAAAGCCTGGGCTGGTCAAGGATGACTTGGGCAGTGCGATCATCGTCGAGCTGTGGGACATGCCCATCGCTCGCTTTGGCGAGTTCGTCGCGGAGATTCCCGCGCCGCTGGGCATCGGCAACCTGACCCTGGCGGACGGGCGCAGCGTAAAGGGGTTTATCTGCGAGCCCTGGGCCCTGGCAGGCGCTACCGACATCACCGAATTCGGCGGCTGGCGCGCCTACATGGCGAGCAGGAAATAGCCATGCAGCTCTCGACCATGAGAAAGCCCAGCGAACGGCCGGACAGCCTGGCGGAACGGGTTTACCAGCAGTTGAAGGACGACATCTTCGACTTTCGTTTGTTGCCGGGTGACCGCTTCAGTGAGGGTGACGTGGCCGAGCGCATGCAGGCCAGCCGCACGCCGGTGCGCCAGGCGCTGTATCGGCTGGAGCGGGAAGGGTACCTGGAGGTGTTTTTCAGGAGTGGCTGGCAGGTGCGGCCGTTCGACTTCAACTATTTCGAAGAGCTGTACGACGTTCGGATCGTGCTGGAGTTGGCCGCCGTCAATCGCTTGTGTCGCATGGCGGAGCAAGGGCTTGAAGGGCTTGAGGCGATTTGGCAGGTGGACGAAAGTGCCCGGCTGGATGACGCCCAGATCGTCTCGGCGTTGGATGAAGCGTTCCACTGCGGGCTGGTGCAGGCCACGGGCAACGCGGAAATGGCGCGCATGCATTACGAGATTACCGAGAAAATTCGCATCATCCGGCGGCTGGATTTCACTCAGCATGCGCGTATTGCAGCGACCTATGAGGAGCACGGAAGCATCCTCGATGCGATCCTGCGACGGCAAAGCGATCAGGCGCAGCAACTGCTCAAGACTCACATTGAGGTGAGCAAGCAGGAGGTGCGCAAGATCACGTTGCATCGGTTGGCGGTGGCGAGAGGATAAGCAGCCCGTGCCCTGTGGTGAGGGAGCTTGCTCCCGCTGGGGTGCGAAGCGCCCCCAAAACCGGTCACCTCATGTTACCTGCCGAAAACGCGGTGCCTGAATGGGGGCTGCTGCGCACCCCAGCGGGAGCAAGCTCCCTCGCCACAGGTTATTCCAGCGCGGCTAATACGTGTTGCAATCGGCTTTCCAGCGTCTCACTCGCCCTCAACATCGGCGGCCGCAACTCACTGTCGATCAACCCTTCCATCGCCAGCGCTGCCTTCACCGGCGCCGGATTGGGCTCCACGAACATTGTGTGAATCAACGGCAGCAACCCGAAAAACGTCTCTCGAGCCGCCAGCAACTGGTGATCGCGAACCTGACAATACAACGTCACAAAATCCGCGGTCCGCACATGCGCCGACGCGGCAATCGCCCCGGTCGCTCCCAGGCACAGTGCGTTGAATATCTGCACATCCTCGCCACACAACACATCAACCTTCCCACTGGCCAACAACGCCAAGGTGTTGGCCAGGTTCCCGCCGCAATCCTTGATCGCGACGATTCGCTCATGGGCAACGATGTTCAGCAGCGTCGCCTGTTCGAAGGCAATGCCGGTGCGATAGGGGATGTCATACAGAATGATCGGCACACTGGAGGCATCGGCCACGGTGCGGAAGAACGCCTCAAGGCCCGCCTGGGACGGGCGGATGTAGCTCGGCGGCGGCACCAGCAAACCGGCCACCGGGCGCTTCAGGATTTCGGCCTGGAACTGCAACAGCTCAATCTGGTTATACCCCGCCAGGCCCATCACCACTTGCTGCGGCGGTACGAGTTCCAGGACGGCATCCAGCATCGCCAACTGCTCCTGGCGGCTCAGCGAGGCGGCTTCGCCGGTGGTGGTGCAGACCATGATCCCGGCCACGCCTTTTTCCAGCAGATGGCAGACCAGGCGGCGCAAGCCAATGAAGTCGATGGCGCCGTTATGAAACGGTGTAACGACGGGAACCCAGATACCTTGAAACGATGACATGCGCTTTCTCCTGATGGTTGACCGATTTCGTCACCGTCAGAAGGGCAAAGGGAAGTAAGCAAGAGGAGGGGGTCCTTCGCGCTCAATGTCCTGTCAGCTCATCTGACGGGACAGCGCGCCCCGGTCACATGAGCGACTGTTTCTTCGATTTGAGGGCGTGCGCAACGCAACCTTGCGCCTTGGCATTCAAGCCAATGACGGAAAAGTTGAAGGTCGTTGCAGACATTGAGGACACACCCTGAAGAAGACGCTCATCTTTATGGATTATTACAGGGTGTGTCAACTCACAGCGATCAGTCGCGGTTCAACCCGTGGCGTACGAAACGCACCGTTGGGGTTAACGCGGGGAGCGTGCCAGGACGCGAGCGCATTCTTGTCGGTAGCGGTACTACACTGCAAGTCCGAACCTCCACGCTGGAGAACACTCATGCTCAGCAAAAACACGGTGTGCCTTTGGTACGACGGCAGTGCACTGGACGCTGCCAACTTCTACGCCAGGACCTTCCCGGACAGTACGGTGACCGCAGTCCATCACGCGCCCGGGGACTATCCGGCGGGCAAGCAGGGCGATGTGTTGACCGTGGAATTCACGGTCATGGGCATTCCTTGCCTTGGACTGAACGGCGGCTCTGGCGTGCAGCACAACGAGGCGTTCTCGTTCCAGGTGGCCACCGATGACCAGGCGGAAACCGATCGCCTGTGGCACGCAATTGTCAGCCATGGCGGCCAGGAAAATGTCTGCGGCTGGTGTCAGGATAAATGGGGCGTGCGGTGGCAGATTACCCCGAGGGTGCTGAGCGCGGCGATCACCCATCCCGACCCTGCAGCGGCCAAGCGGGCGTTTGACGCGATGATGGGAATGACCAAGATCGATGTCGCGGGGATTGAGGCGGCGCTTAAAGGTTGACGCGCCGATTGAGTCAATCAGCGCTCACCGCAGTCCGGTCCACCAGACGAATACGGTTGCGTCCACCGCGCTTGGATTCATAAAGCGCTGCGTCGCCTTGCTCGATCAAGGCGGCAAGGCTCGCGGGCGGCGTGTCGAACAGGCTGGCACCGATGCTCAATGTCACCGCCTCGGGCGTGGCGAACGCCTGTGAGGCGGCCTGATGAAACTCTTCACGCAGGGCGCTGCCCAGCTCGACAATACGCGCGTTCGAGGTGTTGTTGAGCAGGATCACGAACTCATCACCGCCCAACCGCGCCGCCAGCGAATCATCGGGCAGCTGCGCGCGGATCATCTCGCTCAGGGCCACCAGCAGCCGGTCGCCTGCGGTATGGCCGTACAGGTCGTTGATCAGCTTGAAATTGTCGATGTCGATCAACAGCAGGGCACCTGGCCGGGCCTGCGAGACCTTGCTCAGCAGGCTTGGCGCTCGCACTTCAAGGGCGCGGCGGTTGTACAACGCCGTCAACGGATCGCGGGCGGCCAATCGTGCAATCTGTTCTTCACGGCGATAGCGCTCGGTGCCGGTCATCGACAATGCAATCAGCATGATCGCCATGGCGCCTTCCACCAGCGACACCTGAATAATCTCGCCACGAAACGCCGTCAGGTCGATCAGCGTACCCGGCACGATCGCCACCAGCGACTTGGCCAGATAAAACAGCCCGTGGGCCAGCAGCACATAACGCAGCTGCACCGCCCCCACGCTGAGTGACCGGCCATGGGGCCGCAGCAGGAAACTGGCCCGCAGGGTCGGCAGAGCAACCAGCAGCGAGTTGGCCAGCAGCATGGCCTTGGACCACGACTGTCCTTCCGGCAACAGCAGCATGGCAAACCAGGCCACGAAGATCAGGTACCAGGCGCGAGACAGGCGCACCTGAGTAAAACGCGCAACGCCCAGCAAGAACAGCCAATGAGCGGTGATCAGCAGCCCGTTGGCGAACCAGATGCCGATCAACACCAGGCCGCTGGCCCGCAGCAGCGCCAGGGTGCTGCCCACGCTGATGATGGCGAAACCGGCGGTCCAGTACAGCAGCGACGGTTCGCGAACGTTGCGCCACTCGACCGCCAGGTACAGCGCGGCGGCGCCTGCCAGGGCGATGGTGAGGACCAGTATGGTGATGGGGTCGAGCGCCATGGGCGAACTGGCCTGCCTGAGTTGCGGTGAGACGGTGATTGTAAGCGTTTTGGCAGGTTTTTCGCAGGACTCAGGCTCTGCGCGCCATCAGCAGCACTGTCGCCGCTGCAGACAACAACCCGGCGCAGCAGCGGTTGAAAATCCGCTTGCCCCGAGGCTGCGCGAACCAGCGGCGCATATGCAAACCCATGTAAGCGTAGGCGCTGATGGCGATCCATTCCAGGGCCAGGAACATCGCCCCCAGCAGGGCGAATTGCGGTGTGATCGGCTGTGCCGGGTCGACGAATTGCGGCAGGAAGGCGGTAAAAATCAGGATTGCCTTGGGATTGCCGGCGGCCACCAGGAACTCCTGTCTTGCCAATGCCCACAAACCGGCCTTGGGCGCTGTCGACTCAGCCTCCGCCTGCGGATTGGCCCGCCACAGTTGATACGCCAGATAAAACAGATACGCCGCCCCCAGGATCTTGATCCCGTAGAACAGCAATTCGGAAGTTTGCAGCACCACCGCCAGCCCGGCGGAGGCGAGGGCGATCATCCCGGCGAAGGCCAGCAAGCGCCCGACGCCCGCCAGGCACGAAGTACGGTAGCCGTAGCGGGTGGAGTTGCTTACGGACAGCAGGTTGTTCGGGCCGGGCGCCATGTTCAGGGCGAAGCAGGCCGGGAGGAAGAGGGTGAGGGTGGCGAGGTCCATGAGGGCTCCGGCGGGCGTTGGCAGGTGAGGCCACGAGGATAAGGGATGTGAGGCGGTTGAACAATTTGCGCTAATGGGTAGAACCGATGGGGCTCTGCCCATGTCTGTGAGTCGCGGATAAATAGATCGTTACCCGTGACGCTCATTCGTTAATATGCCCGGCATGCCAATCGGGTAAAGGAAGTTGGCGTGAAGCACGAAGTGCTTTTCCCGGGAATTAAAAATAGAGTAGGCAGGGAATGGAATATCCTTCATTTGAAAATAAATCAAAGAAAAGAACCTTGTTGTTGGTAGTGTTCCTGGTATTTGGAGCATGGATTGCTTATATGCTCTGGGCCGCTCGTATTGGAATGCGAACGGTTTTAATGCCATCGATTCCCGAGTGGACGACCTATATAGTCATTGGTTGTCTGGTTGGACTCTTTTTTGCTGCAAGGGCCACCTACTATCGTCCGGCTGTAAGAAACCCGAACCGTGTTGGAGAATCTTTTTTTGGTGGTTTTTGCCTGGGTCTGATTTTGTCCTTACACAGTTATGACGTCGTTACATACCTGTTGCCCGGCGACATTGTTCAGTATGCGTCACCTTACGAGCTGGATACTCCGGGGCCCTACGTTGGAAAGTTCAGTCGTTGTGAGGCGGGTCTGCGGATTAAGGATTTAAAGACTGAGCGCTGGGTTGAGCTTTGTACCACTCAGTCGGAATTCAACGATCAAAGAAAGAAAGGCATGAATGCAGTGTGGGTGACTGCTCATTCAAACAAGATAGGTTCTTATATCGAGGCGTATGAATTTATTTATAAATAAATCATGTTGCCTGGGTGTTTAGGTAGATCCGACCGTGGTGCCAGCGTCGCTGATGAGCTACTGGCACCGCGGAATTTGTGGATCAACGCTTCATGGCATCACACTCGGCACGCAAGTTACTGTCGCTGATATTGGCACAGCTTTGGCCATCGACTTTGGCCTTGCAGTAGGCGCGTTGATCGTTGTCACTGATATTGCTGCAACTTTGACCTTCGATTTCCGCCTTGCAACTTGCCCGAAGGTTGTTGTCGCTGATATTGGCGCAGCTTTGGCCATCGACTTTGGCTTTGCAGTAGGCACGTTGATCGTTGTCACTGATGTTGCTGCAACTTTGACCATCCATTTCCGCCTTGCAACTTGCCCGGAGGTCGTTGTCGCTGATATTGGCGCAGCTTTGGCCGTCGACTTTGGCTTTGCAGTAGGCGCGTTGATCGTTGTCACTGATGTTGTTGCAATCGGCATATGCGTAGCCACTCAACATCAATAACATTGCAATGATGACTCTCATCACTCTCTCCCTGTTTTGTCAGGAAATGGCCTGACGCTGACTGATCCAAAATATCTCGCTCTTGTGAAGAGCTATCAAATTGACATCATTCTTTTGATAAGTTCCATGGTGGGAGTAGTACGCCGCAAAAAAAGATGCACTGCCCGAGGGTCTTGGTCGTGTAGAGCCACATAAAGTTCTAGGCACCCGCGCTCATTTGCCGGGAAGACCGCGCTCCGTAGTCGCGCCGCGTAATCGGCGTCGATCAGTTCGTTGAAAGCCTCGGATGAATAGATCCGCCCCTTTCCTATCAAAGCGCCGCATAGACAAGGGATGAAAGCCGGCCGGGACGGGGATCAATCATCGAATGGCTGCCCGAGGTGGTGGTGACAAAGCCAAAGCTCACTTGCCTTTCGGGATCGGCGAAACTGATCGGGCCGCCAAGCCCGATATGGCCAAAGGTGTCTGGGCCCATCGCATGGGAAGCCGTCGGGTCGCGTTGCTGCTCCAGCATGCAACCCAATCCATAACGCATGGGGCGCATCCATACCCGATCCATGCCATGACTGTGCTCTCGAGTGAACTCACTGAGCAGTTCGGGGCCGATAAAGTTTCCCGCCATCAATGCACTGTAGAAACCGGCCAAGCCGTGAGCCGAACCGTGTCCACAGACGGCGGGTTGCCGGTAGGCCCACCAGCGCGGGTCACTGGTTCGTCGGGGCACCATTCCGGGGTTGGTGAAGGCGAGTGTCGCGATATGCGACGGCTCGTTTTTCACCACGGTTCGCAACGCCTGCGAGTAAGGATCACCGACCCGTCCCGTGGCACTGTCGAAACGCGCGATACGATGAAAGTGTTCTTCGTCCACGCCAAGGTGCACGTCCAACTCATGGGGATCCAGAATCTCTTCGTGGATAAATACACAAGGATCTCGCCCGTCCACCCGACGAATCAATTCACCGAGAATCCAGCCAAACGTGGTGGTGCCGTACCCCAGGTCTGTTCCCGCTTCCCACCAAAGCGGCTCGGCTTCCAGGACCCGCAGCATATGTTCCCAGTCATACATCATGGGGTTATGGTCGGGTGCTCGCAGCGCCGGCAGGCCTGCGGTGTGGTTCATCACTTGGCGCAAGGTGACCCGTGCTTTCCCGCTCTGGGCGAATTCAGGCCAGTAACGGGCCACGGGCGCATCCAGCTCTAATTTGCCGTCCTCGACCAACATCAGGACGGCCACCGCGACATAGGGTTTTATAACGCAAAAGGTATTGGCCAGCGTATCGCGGGTCCAGGGCTTCGTGCCTGCCAGATCCGCCATGCCCGCCCAGAGGTCGACAACTGTCTCTGCGCCTACCTGCACGCATAGGCCGGCCCCACGTTCCTGCGGATCATCAAACATGTCCTCGAAGGCCTGCCTGACCGCTTCAAACTGCTTCGCACACATCCCTTGCGCTTTCATACCTCAACGTCCTCGTATTTGAGTGCGGCCCTTGATACTTGCCGAACACCGATAATGGGCGTGGGGAACTTCACCCACGAGACCGAGTTTGGGAGTGCTCCATGGAGAAGCGGTTCGCTCGTTTGTAGGTGCCGAAGTCATTGAACCTGACACCGGCCTGGGCCATGACTTTATGAGCATACGGTGCCGTCATCTGGCGCAGATAAAACGGGTCTCTCACCACGAAGTGATGGATGCTGTGGGTGCTGCCAAAGCGAAACAGAACAACTGGAACGGCCACAGCCACCAAGGGTTCATCACCTGGGTTTGTTGTAATGCGTTACGCGGGGCAACATCGCCGTAATAGTGCATATTTGAGCTTATAAAGAATAGGCAGAACTGCCGTATCATATTGGGCGCTATAAGAATAACTACTGCGCTATTGACGATGCCCATTAATTCCATCGTCGTGGCAGAGCTGTGAACCTCTATCCCAATCATTGACCCAAACCCGACATACAGGTGGTAGCCGAGGAACACATACCAGCACCCCCAATACAGAAGCCCGAATGGTGTATTGAGTCGAATAATCTTGCCTAACAATTTTACCTTTTGCCGCCATCCCGGGGCAAAAACCGCATTTAGAAAACCAAATACAAATCCGTCCACCAGTTTTAATAATCGCAGTATTCCCCATGGACTGCCGCTCGTGGTGATCCAGGCCTCGACATCCGAATCAGTTCCAGACTCCTTATGGTGATGAAAGTGCAGATTGCGCCTTAGCCACGGACTGGGCATTCCCGGCCGAGCCAGCCAGCAGAAGAGCATCATGGCATTATGGGCCAGCGGCTGCTTTCTGAAATAAAGGCGATGAATCAGGTCATGTTCGATTTCATGAATGAATGAAGTCAGCAGCGCATTGACCAAAATACACGTCCATGCGGGAATAAAACCCTTTATATAGAGCCCTCCCGTAATGACCATCCCTAGCAGGGAAAACGCCATGACACTCGCACCCAGCGCATCCTGGTGCTGCAGGAGCGGATAACGCTTTCGCAGGTAGTTCCCATGATCCGTAATACTCCGAGTTACCTTGTCAATCTTTTGCTGATCGGTAGTTGGGTGATCAATTTCGATGGTGTTTTCCAAGACCTTCATCCAGTCATCCTCTGATTGCATCGATAAATACCAGCGCGTCAAGTCGGTCAAGTCAATTGTTGAGGCTATAAAACAGTAGTTGCTCATATTGTTTGCTTGAATTGCACGGGTCATTCAAGAAATACGAAATCGACTTTTTTGCGAAAAGCTTGTTAGAATTCTATGCTTCAAAATGATAAGGCAAGTTCAACTCTTTGCAACTGTGTATTTTGGGTGGGTTCAATGTTACAAGTGTCGGTGTAAGGAATTGATAATTTAGTTACAGTTTGTACAAGTATAAAATAACGCTGTACAAGTATTGCCAAGGAGGCACCATGAGATTGCATCGCATCAAATATTTCCGGCGCGCTCTACAAGAGCCCGAGATCGCCGTAGAGAAAATAACAAGCGATGATGTATTTGATGCCGTGTTTTGCGATGAGCCGGCAGACAATGCCGCGAATCCTGCTGGCCTGGAAAGGCTACTCCGCCACTTGCAGTGCGGGGATACCGTGGTGGTGGACAGCATGGCAGCGCTTACCTCCAGCACGGACCAGTTGTGCACCATCATTCGCCGGTTGATTGAAAAGCAGGTCACGCTGGAGTGTTTGAACGAAAACCTGGTGTTCCGGCATGACTGTCTTGAAGTCGTGGAGTCCATCATTGCGGTAATGGAGCTGATTGCAGAGTTCGAGCGCGCTGCGATGAGGGAAAGACAGGCGGCGGGAATTGCCAGCGCAAAGAATCGTGGGACTTATAGAGGTCGCAAGAAAAAACTGTCTGACAATTAGGTTGTAAACTTAATTGACCGGGCCGGTGCTGGAGAAAGTAAATCCAAGTTGGCGCGTGATTTTGAAATCAGTCGGCAGACGCTCTATCGGTACTTGAGATCTGGATAGGGGCTTCTTCAGGTCGCACGCGGGAGCGGCTGCCAACAAGCCTACCGTTGAAAAAACCTGTCAGGACGGCATGGCCCTAAAGCGGCGGAGGTCTTGCCATCAGTGATTTCTTCACTGGCAAGGCGTCCCACTATTGCGGCCAACGCAACCCCAGGGTGCATCACACAGATGTACACGCCCTCCACGTTGGGTAGATAACCAATGATGGGGAGGTTGTCTGCGGGAATGGGCCTGAGTCCGATACATGCCAACTCCGGCTCAATCGAATCAACGCCATGGAGCTCGTGCCGCATGGTGTTGGCCGTGCGTAGCGCGATTGCCATCGGCTGGTTTTCCACGGCATCGCCCAGGTAATCCTCTGCCGCCAGCAACGTACCGTCGGCCGCTTGCCTGACTTCCATTTCCGGGCTGGAGATAAGTGTCTGCACCAGGTTGGATTGCGCGGTGTAGCGGATGAAAATGGACGGCGACGCGTGTATTGGAAGGGGCGCCCCAAGCATGTCTGCCAGCGTCGAGATGCCCGTCCCGGCGGCCATTACCACAACGTCGGCATCGATGATGCCCTTGGCGGTTTCGACGCCCGTGACCCGGCCGTTCGCGGTTTTGAAGCCGAGAACCTGGGTCTGCGTGAGTACCTTCGCCCCTAGCGTCTGGGCGCCACCGACCAAGGTATGGGTGGCGTGCACCGCATCCAGGGCGCCTTCTTCGGCGACATACAGGGCATGTTCAGGAGGGTTTTTCAGGTTGGGCTCAAGGTCGAGAATCTGCGAGCGCGATAACCGGTGCGCCGAAGGCTGCTGCAACGCCCTTGAGTTCGCGCCGTAAGACAGGGCGCCTGTCCAACGAATGTTCAGGCCCGGCAGTTGGGTTTCAAGACGGTGATAGTCGTTGATGGCCTCGCCACGCAAGGCGGCGATCGGGTCCGGCCCTCGGTGTGAAGTGGTGATCCAGGCAAATGAAGTGGCCGTCACGCCGGAGGCGACTTCTGCAGCCTCGACCAAGGTCACGCTCGCGCCTTTGACCGCCAGGTGATACGCCAGGGAAGCGCCGACGATGCCTGCGCCAATGACCACGACGCGCTTTTCTCCTTGCTCTTTCATATCCTGCTCCATCTATTCAAGGCAGCCTTCAGATACTGCGGGCAAACCGTCGAGAAACTCGGCGATCTGTTGGCCACCGCGCAAGTGCACCACGGGCACCAACGGACCTGCTGCCAGGCGCACCGCCTCGATACTGGGCCGGTAGCTGCGATCAAACGTCCACACGTACTTCAGGAATGTCAGGAACGCCCGGTCGAGTTTCTCGATACAGCCTGCGGGAATGTCCGGGCGCTGGCGGATTTTCCGCTGCCGGCATTGCCGAGAATCATGATGCATTGCATGAGGGACGTCCTGTCGCGGAAAAGCCCGCAATTGTGCAGGTTTTGCATGACCGGTTAAAGCCATATGCGGTAGGTTGACCACCCAGGGACCGGACCCTGTCGACCAAGGAAGCGCCTTCATATGCCAACCGCCTTTTCCCGAATCAGCGAACGCCTGAACAATCGCCGCTTTGTAGTAGCGGGCAATACTCACGGGCTGTCCGGTACGGGCACCGTGTTTGAATATCACGTCGATGGAAATGCCATCTGGGGCACTTACCAGGGCGGCCGGATTCGCATGGGCAATCAGGTCGGGCGCGCCACAGGCCCCGATACCATCGAGTTGCTGTATCAGTGCCTGACCAGCGAGGGCGAGATTCTTGCCGGCTGGTCTCGGGGTACCGTAGGCGTTGATGACGCCGGGCATACCACTCTGGCCTTCGTGTGGGGTTGGCTGTCAGGTGCGGAGGGCGGCGGGGAGTCCAGCTACGTCGAGCTTGTTGCACAGTCGTGACGGATTACGCCAGCTGGACCCTGGAACAATCGGCGCCGGCTATTGTTTTGCCCTGATCATCAAATCCAGGTTTTGCACGGCGGCACCTGCGGCGCCCTTGCCGAGGTTGTCGAATATCGCCGCCAGCAGGACCTGGCCCGTCTCGTGGTTTTCACACACGATCAGGCGCACATCGTCCGTGCCGTTCAGCGCTTGGGGGTCAAGGTAGGTCAGCTCCTTGGCGACCTGCATCGACAGCACCTGGACGTGATTCGTATCGCGGTAGTGCTGAGTCAAACAGTCATGCAACCGCGAGCCATCCACACCCGGCGCCAATAACCGAAGGTGCAGGGGGATGGTCAATACGATCCCCTGGCGAAAAGCCCCGTAGGCCGGCACAAAGGTCGGCCTTTCCGTCAGCCCGCTTTGCAGCTGAATCTCCGGCACATGCTTGTGTGCCAGCCCAAGCCCATACACCAGGAAGGCGGGCGCTTGTGAGGCGTCGGCGCCCTCATGTTCCTGCACCCCGGCGCGGCCCTTGCCGGAATAACCCGACACGGCATGAATGGTCGTCGGATAGTCCTTTGGCAGCAATCCGGCCTCAAGCAAGGGGCGCAACAGTCCAATCGCTCCGGTGGGGTAGCAACCGGGATTGCTGACCCGCTGCGCCGTGGCAATGCGTTGCGCCTGTTGCGGGCTGATTTCGGCGAAACCGTAGGTCCAGTCAGGATGAGTACGGTGGGCCGAACTCGCGTCGATCACCCGCACGGCCGGATTCTGGATGCTGGCGACGGCATCGCGTGCGGCGTCGTCGGGCAGGCAGAGAATCGCGATGTCGCAGGCGTTGATCATCTCGGCGCGTTGCTGCGGGTCCTTGCGGTGTTCCGGGCTCAGGGTGATCAGTTGCAGATCGGTGCGGTCGCGCAGGCGCTGATGGATCTGCAACCCGGTGGTGCCTTGGTCGCCGTCGATAAATACAAGAGGGTTTGCCATGGGATGCACTCGCAGTGGAAATCAGGTGTTCCAATCTTCGGCGAGCCGCTAGGATAGGAAAAGTTGAATTTCCCAACGATGAAGTTCAGGTTTTCTGAATGAGGATTGACCCATGCGCGAAATCAGCCTGGACCGCCTGCGCACACTCGTAGCGATTGCCGACCTTGGTTCGTTCGCCGAGGCGGCCCGCATGCTGAACCTCGCGCCACCTACGGTCAGCCTGCACATTGCCGATCTTGAGTCGCGAGTGGGCGGCAAGCTGTTATCGCGTACCCGTGGACGGGTTCAGCCTTCGGCGATTGGCGAAACCCTGGTGGAGCGGGCGCGCCGGTTGTTGGCGGATGCGGAACAGGCGCTTGAAGACGTGGAGCGCCAGGTGCTGGGCCTGGCAGGGCGGGTGCGGCTGGGGGCCTCCACCGGGGCCATCGCACAGTTGCTGCCGCAAGCCCTCGAGACCTTGAGCCAACACCATCCTGCTATCGATGTGCAGGTTGTAGTGCTCACCTCGCAGGACACGCTGAAGAAACTTGCCGAAGGCGCACTCGAAATTGGCCTGGTGGCGCTGCCGCAGGCGCCAGTGAAGGGTTTGCGCATCGAGCCCTGGCGGCGGGATCCGGTCATGGCGTTTTTGCCGGCGCGCCGGGAATGCCCGGAGGTGGTGACACCTGCTTGGCTGGCCGCCCAGCCTTTGATTCTGAATGACACCACCACCCGGCTTTCACGCCTGACTTCGGAGTGGTTCGCCAGTGACGGGCATCAGCCCACGCCGCGTATTCAACTCAACTATAACGACGCAATCAAAAGCCTGGTGGCTGCCGGTTATGGCGCTACGTTGTTGCCCCATGAGGCGTCCACGCCTTTGCCTGACAGCCGGATCGTGATGCGCCCAATCCAGCCCTTGCTGTGGCGCCAACTGGGGATTGCCCACCGCGCCGGGGACATCGAGCGGCCAACGCAACATGTGCTGGATGTGTTGTGGGGGTTGAGTGCGGGGTAGCCGCCTATAAGTTGTGTGTTCCGGGCGGGACGGGTAGCCTTGCGCCCCGATGTAACTAGCCATTTCAAGGAAGGAAGCGCGCGTGAAGATTTTTCGAGGAGTGATCGGGTTGGCGGGATTAGGCCTGTTGCTCGGTTGCAGCATTGCCCAGGCTAAAGACGGTGTCTCCTTTGGCGACGATCCGCTTGGGTGGTCATGCCTGAAGTTCTCCACCTTCACCTTGCTGACTTCGGAACTGACCACACGTCCCGGCAGCTTTCTTTCAGCCAAGAATGACGCATTGGCGTTTGTAGGGTCCGAGGGCCAGATCCGGGGTGCGTATTTCGAGCAGGCGTTGCGGGATTTTCGCGGTGCTGGCGGTAACGCTGATGTCAGCGATGCGCAGTTTGCCGAGGCGGTGGCGGTAATAGAGTAAACACGTTTCAACCCTGAACCTGACCTGCTCATGGAGAGCTTATGCCATTTCGTAACGTCCTCGTTTTTACCCATCTCGCCTTAGCGCTGTTGCTTTCAGGCTGTGCAAACCCTCAGGTTGCTGTCGCACCGGCGGCGCCCTTTGATCTTGAACCCCTGGGCCAGCCGCTGGCGCAGACCAGCGTCCGTACTGCACTGATCGACCAGATCATCGTCAAGGACCCAGTGGTGATCTCATCGCAAAAGCCGGTTCTCGCGCCTTCTGATAACGATGCGCGCATCGCCAAACTACGCAAAGCAGACGGCGGCGCACTGCCTGACGGTTACTGGGCACTCTACAAACAAAACCTTGAAGCGATGCAGTACGACCTCAATCACCAGCATGACGCCGCTCGTGTGCAGTACGAGCAGACGTATCGTGACGAATTGAGCCGGGTCGATGACAGCACGCTGCAAGTCATGGCCACGGCGCCCACGACGCTGGATGAGCCGACGCGGCGTCAGTGGAACGCCCGCATGGCCGATAGACAGTCGCAGTACATAAAGACCAGCGAGCAAGCGCTACGCGCCGCTACCGATGCGCATATCAATCGCATGGCCTTGATGGATCGACAATACAACGTGTGCGCACGTAACCCGGAGTGCTGGGATGCGCCGGTTAAGAAGTAATGCGTTGTCCTTGACCATGACGGGCTGAATCATACGATTGGGCTATGAGTGCCTTAGTGACTCTGGAATTTACACAGGTCTGAATCTCCTTGAGATTGGCGGCTTTGGGCCGCCAATCTGCTTAGCGCGGTCGTTTTTTTCAAGGAGTCAGCCATATGCCCGCGCCCGAACCGTTCACCCATGCACAGCTCCCCATGACGGTCGACGCTGTGCCGTTGAACATCGCAACGATCCACCGCGCGGGCGGCCTGGCGCCAATCGTGTTCCTGCATGGCTTTGGCTCCACCAAGGAAGACTACGCCGACATCGTCCAGCAACCCGCATTCGACGGTCACCCGTTTGTGGCCTACGACGCCCCCGGTTGCGGTGAAAGCCAGTGCGGCGACCTGTCGAAGATCTCAATCCCGTTCCTGCTGCAAACCGCCAAGCAAGTGCTTGACCACTTCAATATCGAGCGCTTCCATCTGGTAGGCCACTCCATGGGCGGGCTCACCGCTCTGATGCTGGCGCACCAGTTCCCGGGCAGGGTGCTGAGCTTTGTCGATATCGAAGGCAATATCGCTCCGGAAGACTGCTTCCTCAGCCGGCAGATCGTCGACTACCCGGCAGATGATCCCGAGGCGTTTTTCAGCGCTTTTATCGAGCGCACCCGCCAGGCGCCGGCCTATGCCAGCGCGCTGTATTCGGCGAGCCTGAGGCACAAGGTGCGCGTCGGTGCGGTGCGGGGGATTTTCCAGTCCATGGTCGAGCTGTCCGATAACGCCGACCTGATGGGCAAGTTTCTCGGCCTGAAATGCCCGCGCCTGTTCATGTACGGCGAGCAGAATGCACACCTGTCGTACCTGGCGCATATCCAGGCGCAGGGCGTGCGGCTGGCACCGATTGCCCAGTGCGGGCACTTCCCGATGTACTCCAACCCGATCGCGATGTGGCAGCAGATTGCGGACTTTCAGCACAGCTGATCTCAACCACCAACGATCAGGCAAGCCCGAAAGCACAAGACTTACGCCTCGAAACCCGGATAATGGCGGCCATATTTTGCTCGCTATTCTGGTAATCCCGCATGGAAATCAAGGTCAATTTTCTCGACAACCTTCGACTTGAAGCCAAGTTCGACGACTTCACCGTGGTGGCCGACCAGCCTATTCGCTACAAGGGCGATGGCTCGGCCCCGGGTCCGTTCGATTACTTCCTGGCTTCGTCGGCGTTGTGTGCGGCTTACTTTGTGAAGTTGTACTGCGAAACCCGCAACATCCCCACCGACAACATTCGCCTGTCCCAGAACAACATTGTCGATCCGGAAAACCGCTACAACCAGATCTTCAAGATCCAGGTCGAGTTGCCGGCGGACATCTCCGACAAAGACCGCCAGGGCATCCTGCGTTCCATCGACCGCTGCACTGTGAAAAAAGTGGTGCAGGCCGGGCCGGAGTTTGTGATCGAGGAAGTGGAAAACCTGGATGCCGATGCCCAGGCATTGCTGATGCCGAGCGCGGCGTCCGATGCGGGCACCTACATTGCGGGCAAGGACCTGCCACTGGAAACAACCATCGCCAACATGTCGGCCATCCTGGCGGGCCTGGGCATGAAGATTGAAATCGCGTCGTGGCGCAATATCGTGCCCAACGTGTGGTCGCTGCATATCCGCGATGCGCACTCGCCGATGTGCTTTACCAACGGCAAGGGCGCGACCAAGGAAGGCGCGCTGGCGTCGGCGTTGGGCGAGTTTATCGAACGGCTGAACTGCAACTTCTTCTACAACGACCAGTTCTGGGGCGAAGACATCGCCAACGCGGCGTTTGTGCATTACCCGGACGAGCGCTGGTTCAAGCCGGGCCGTAAAGACGAACTGCCGCCGGAAATTCTCGACGCCCATTGCCTGCATATCTACAACCGCGATGGCGAGCTGCGTGGCTCGCACCTCTACGACACCAACTCCGGCAACGAAGAGCGCGGCATTGTTTCGCTGCCGTTCGTGCGCCAGTCCGATGGCGAGGTGGTGTATTTCCCCTCCAACCTGATCGAGAACCTGTACCTCAGCAACGGCATGAGTGCCGGTAACACCCTGGCTGAAGCACAGGTGCAGTGCCTGTCGGAAATCTTCGAGCGCGCGGTAAAACGCGAAATCATCGAAGGCGAATTCGCGCTGCCGGATGTGCCGCAGGAAGTGCTGGCGAAATTCCCGGGCATCCTCGCCGGTATTCAGGGCCTGGAAGCCCAAGGCTTTCCGGTACTGGTGAAGGATGCGTCCCTGGGCGGTGAATTCCCGGTGATGTGCGTGACGTTGATGAACCCGCGCACCGGCGGTGTATTCGCCTCGTTCGGCGCCCACCCGAGCCTGGAAGTGGCGCTGGAACGCAGCCTGACGGAACTGCTGCAAGGCCGCAGCTTCGAAGGCCTGAATGACTTGCCGCAGCCGACGTTTGAAGGTCACGCGGTGACCGAGCCGAACAACTTCGTCGAGCACTTCATCGATTCCAGCGGCGTGGTGTCGTGGCGCTTCTTCAGCTCCAAGTCGGATTACGAGTTCGTCGAATGGGACTTCTCCGGCCAGGGTGAAAACTCCAACGCCGAAGAGGCCGCCACCTTGTTCGGCATCCTGGAGGGCATGGGCAAGGAAGTCTACATGGCGGTGTACGAGCACATCGGCGCGACCGCCTGCCGCATCCTGGTGCCGGATTATTCGGAGATCTATCCGATCGACGATCTGATCTGGGACAACACCAACAAGGCGCTGTTTTTCCGCGAAGACATCTTGAACCTGCATCGTCTCGATGAGGCTGAATTGAAGGGGCTGGTTGAGCGTCTGGTGGAAAGCGAGCTGGACGACTACACCGACATCACCACCTTGATCGGCATCGAATTCGATGACAATACCGCGTGGGGTCAGCTAACGATTCTGGAATTGAAGCTGCTGATTTACCTGGCCTTGCAGCAGTTTGAAGAGGCTAAGGAACTGGTGGAAATGTTCCAGCAATACAACGACAACACGGTCGAGCGTGGCTTGTTCTACCAGGCCGTGAATGCGGTGCTGGAGATGGAGCTGGACGAAGATCTGGAACTGGCGGATTACGAAGTGAACTTCCGCCGGATGTTTGGTAACGAGCGGATGGATGCGGCGATAGGGTCGGTGAACGGTACTGTGCGGTTCTATGGTTTGACGCCGACGAGCATGAAGCTGGAAGGTTTGGATCGGCACCTGCGGTTGATCGACAGCTACAAGAAGCTGCACGCGGCGCGGGCCAATACGGCGCGCTGACGGATGCCTGTCAGGGAGGATATTGTACCTGTGGCGAGGGAGCTTGCTCCCGCTGGGTCGCGAAGCGGCCCCAGAAAATGGGACTGCTGCGCAGTCCAACGGGAGCAAGCTCCCTCGCCACAGGTTATTGGTTGCTTGCTCTAGCTCTTACAACGTCCATCCCAACCCCAGCGCCTTGTGCAGCGACGCAAAGTCCTTGAGCAACGCCGCATCCCCGGAAATCCGGCTTTCCTGCGCCTGGTACCGCGTACGTTCCGCATCCAGCCAGTCCAGCGTGCTCGCCGTACCTGCTTTATAACGCTGGCGCGTCAGGTCCGCAGCCCGTACCGCCGAAGACTCCACATTACGCAGCACCACCACGTTCTGCCGCTGGTTGCCATACCGGGCCAACGCCACATCCGCATCACGCAACGCACTCAACACCACACTTTTGTAATGAGCGAGAGCCTCATCGCGCCCGGCTTCTGCGCCTTTGACACTGGCCGCTACCCGGCCGAAATCCAATGCGTTCCAGGTCAACCGCGGCAACAGCAGCCAGGTGCCGCTGTCCTTGCGCGCCAGGTGCCCGGGGTCGGCCGCCGAGAACGACAAGTCACCCATCAGGCTGAGCTTGGGAAACCAATCGGCGGTTTTCTCACCGATCTGCGCGTTGCTGGAGGCCAGCTGGCGCTCGGCGACGCGGATGTCAGGCCGTGCTTTCAGGATGGCCGCCGGGTCGGCAAACGGCACCTGGCTCGGGATGGCGGGCAGGGCTTGGGGCGTGCTGAGCTGTGCGTCCAGCTCGCCCGGTTCCAGGCCGCAGAGCAGGTTCAGTTGATCCACGGCCTCGACAATGGAGGCTTGCAGCGGCAGTCGCTGGGCCCGGGTGTTTTCTGCCTGGGTCAGTACCTGCTCCAGTTGCAACTGCGAGGCCACACCACGGCTACGCCGTTGCTGGGTCAAGTCCAGCGCCTGCTGCTCGATGTCGACACTGGCGTCCACCAAGGCGAGGCGTGCCTGTTGGTCGCGCAGGTCGGCGTAGGTCTGCACCACCTCGGCCGCCAACTGCACCTGGGCATCGGCCAGTTGCGCCTGAGAAGCGTCGTTTTCCGCCTGGGCCGCCTCGATGGCACGCCGGGTGCCGCCAAACAGGTCGGCTTCCCAGCTGGCATCAAAGCCGGCGAGGTAAAGGCTCAATGGCCCGCGACCGCCGCCACTGCTGCCACCCAGCGCCGAGGTGTCGGGGGAACGCAGCTTGAGCATCGCCGCATCGCCGGTGACCTTGGGCAGGGCGTTGGCATTGGCGCCACTCAGGCTGGCCCGCGATTGCTTGAGCCGGGCCTGGGCGGTCGCCATGTCCGGGCTGTTTTGCAACGCCTGGGCCACCAGTTGATTGAGTTGCGGATCGCCGAGGGTCTGCCACCATTGGGCGACACCCGGCGTACTCGACTCGCTGCCTGCGTGAGGCAAGCGCCCGGCCGCCAGGGTTCTTGGCGCGGCATCCGGTGCGCCATGGTAGTCCGGCCCCACAGTACAGGCCGCCAGCAGGCCGACGGTGAAGAGCAGGGGAAGTGAGCGATAAATCATGTTCGTTGGCCTGCCTGCGCCGCGCGCTTTTTCAGGATGAAGATCAGGGGAAGGCACGCCAGCATGGCGAGTCCCAGCACGTAGAACGCATCGTTATAGGCCATCACCGCCGCTTGTTGGGCGATGTCGTTGGCCAAGTGGCTGAGGGCTTGCAGCGAGGCGGTGGACGGGTCGCCGCTTTGCGCCAGGTAGCTGGCGGTGTTGCTCGCCATCTGGTCCTGGGTCAACTGGGTGTTGGCCTGGATGCCTTCGCGCAGTATGTCGTCATGGAAATGGCTGCGCCGGTCCATCAGTACGCCGAGCAGCGCCAGCCCCAAGGTGCCGCCGAGGTTGCGCGACATGTTGTAGAGCCCGGCAGCGTCGCCCGCATCGCGGGTGTCCACCGAACGCATGGACAGTTGGCTGAGGGGCATCATCACCAGGATCTGACCAAAGCCCCGCAGTATCTGCGACCCGTAGAAATCATGGCCGACGCTCTGGGCGGTGAGTTGGGTGTCGAGAAAACAGCTGGCCCAGTACATCAACAAACCCACGCCGACCATCATTCTGAGGTCGAGGCGGCCAAGCATTCTCGGCAGGATCGGCATCAGCAGAAACGCCGGAATCCCCGACAGCAACATGATCGAACCCGACTGTTGCGCGTTATAACCCGACAGGATGCCGAGGAACTGCGGCACCAGATACGCCGTGCCATACAACCCGGCGCCGACCGCCGTGGCAATCAGCAGCACGCTGCCAAAGCTGCGGTTGAGCACCAGTTGCAGGCGCAGGATCGGCGTACTCGAGCGGACTTGCCCGACGGCGATCAGGAAGAAACCGATCACCATCGTGATGCTTAACCCGATGATTAACTGCGAGTCGAACCAGTGTTCGCGCTGGCCTTCTTCCAGCACCACGGTGAGCGAACTCAGGCCCATGGCCAGGCCAATGATGCCCAGCCAGTCGGCCTTGATGAACTGTTGAAGGTTCATGCGTTCACTGGGCAGGCCGGTGATCAGCAGGGTGATCAGGGTGATGCTGACGGGCAGGTTGATGAAGAAGCACCAGCGCCAGTTGATGTTTTCCGTGAGCCATCCGCCAATCACCGGGCCCAACAGCGGGCCGAGGATCACCGTCATACCGAACATTGTGGTGCCGATTGCCAGCTGGTGAGCGGGCAGGCGGGTGCGCACGATGGTCTGCGCAGTCGGGATCATTGCACCGCCGGCAAAGCCCTGGCCGATACGCCCGGCGATCATCGCGCCGAGGCTCGACGACAGCCCGCAGAACATCGAGAAAAACGTGAACATCAACGCGGTGCCGATCAGGAATCGGCGCAGGCCGAATACCCGAGTCAGCCAGGCGGCGAGGGGGATCATGACGATCTCCGACATCAGGTAACCCGTGGCGATCCACGTGCCTTCCGTGCCGGTTGCACCGATCTGGCCCTGGATTTGCGGGAGCGCCGAGTTGGTGATCGAGATGTCCAGGGTCGCCAGCAACGCCCCCAGCGAGCCGGCGGCGACCGCGATCCAGTCCGTCAGCGAGGCGTTGCGCGGTTTGTCCGCGGGCACCTCGGTCAAGATGGCTTCAGCCATGGTTGGCGTCTGCCGTGTGGGTGCGAGTGTCGACCTCTACGGTGGCGGACAAGCCGGGCACCAGTGCCTGGCGAACGTCGTCATCCGGTACATTCAGGGAAATCCTTACCGGCACGCGCTGCACGATCTTGGTGAAGTTGCCGGTGGCGTTCGACGGCGGCAGCAACGCGAACTGTGCGCCGGTGCCAGGGGAGAGGCTGTCGATATGGCCCTGGATGGCATGGCCGGGCAGTGCGTCTACATGCACGGTGACGGTCTGCCCGGCGCGCATCTCGCCGATCTGGGTTTCCTTGTAGTTGGCGGTCAGGTAGATCGCGCTGACCGGCACCACCGTCAACAGGCGCGTCCCCGGCTGCACGTATTGGCCGACACGCACACCACGGTCAGCCACGCGACCGTCGAGGGGGCTGCGGATCACCGCGTCGTCCACATCCAGCTGGCTTTGCGCTTCACTGGCCTTGGCCACGCCGAGTTGTGCCTGGGCTTGCTTGAGCTGGGCTTCGAGGGTGCCGTAGCGGGTTTGGCTGGAGCGCAACGCGGCCTGCTTGGCGGCGACGGTGCTGCGGGCTTGGGCGAGTTGGTTATTGAGCTGCGCCAGGCGCTCTTCCGGCTCGGCACCGGAACGCGCCAGGGGGGCATAACGCGCGACTTCGGTTTGGGCGTGCTGGGCGTCGGCTTGGGCGCCTTGGAGTTGGGCGCGCGCTTCGGCGATGGTCGAGTCCTGCTGCACCAGGTCGGCCTGGGCCTTGGCAAAGTCGGCCTCGCGGGCGGCAATCGTCGCCGAGGCTTCGTCACTCACCGCTTGGTATTTGCGGGCGTCCAGGCGCACCAGCACGTCGCCGCGCTTCACGTTCTGGTTATCCGCCACCAACACCTCGGCGACGTAGCCATTGATTTTGGGGGCGACGCTGATGCTGTCGGCTTGCAGGTAGGCGTCGTCGGTGGTCTCGATAAAGCGCCCGGTGAGCCACCACCAGGCGCCCCACGCCAGCCCGGCCAACAGCGCCACGCCGGCGAGCGTCAGCAGAATCCGCCGGGCTTTGCCGCGTTGGCCGTTGACGGTGGTATCAGGAATGACCTGAGAAGAGGGAAGTGCAGCGGACATCAAGTCACTCCAGTTTTATATCAGTTGGAATAAATTCGTTTTTCCGCGAAAATTTGTCAACTGGTATATTTTGGTTACGTTAAAAAAATGGAGTTACCCATGGCACGACACAAACCGGCCGCCGAAGGGGGTTATCAGCGGGGTGAAGAAACCCGTGCACGTATTGTCGAGGCGGCCGTCGTGGTCTTTGGCGAGCGCGGCTACGATGGCGCGTCCACCCGGGACATCGCGAATGCCGCCGGGGTCAATGCGCCTGCGATCCAGTACTACTTCGATGGCAAGGAAGGCGTGTACCTGGAATGCGTCGAGCATTTGATCAAGCTGTTATGGCGGAAAATGGCGCCCACTGTTGAAGCGGCGGAAAGCGCATTGGCGGAGGACGGCGCTAATGATCAAGGGTTGATCGAGGCCTCATTGGGCATCCTGGGCGCAGTGGTTTCAACGATTCAGGACAGTCCCCAGACCACTGCGTGGCGAGCGTTTCTTGATCGTCATCAGGCTGGACTGTGCCCCGAAAGCGCGACCATGGCTTTCGAGGAGCGCTTCAAGGCGCGCATCGCCAACGTGATCCGCCTGCTGATCGCGCGCCTGGCGGGCCTTGCGGTTGACGACGAGCGCACGGTGATTCACTCCATGGCGCTGTTTACCCAAGGGCTGGCGTTTCGGGTGCAGAAACCCAAGCTGCTCTCCGCCTTGAACTGGACTGAAGTGAACCAGAAGGAAATGGAGTTGGTGCGGGAGGTGGTGCTGATGCAGGCGCGGTTCACCCTCGAAGGCTTGGTGCGGCACCGGGGCCGGCACTGACCTCAGCGCTTGCTGAACGCCAGCCGGGCCGCGAACAGCACAAAGATCATGCCGGTGGTGCGGTCCATCCACTTGATCACCTTTTCACGCCGCAGCACACCGGCCAGTGGCTGCGTGGCGCCAATCAGTATCAGTGACCAGATCAGGCTGATCACCACATGGATGCTCACCAGGCCGAACGTCCACACCACCATGGAATGCCCCTGGGGAATGAACTGCGGCAGGAAAGACACGTAGAAAATCCCGATCTTGGGGTTGAGCACGTTGCCCATCATGCCCTTCAAAAACCAGTTGGCGCCGGGTTTTCCATCGGCCTCGATAGGCGCCAGCGAGCTGCGCGGGCGCAACAGCATGTTCAAGCCCAGCCACGCCAGGTAAGCCGCGCCGCAGTACTTCAAGACGTTGAAAGCCACCTCGGACACGGCAATCAACGCGCCCAGCCCAAAGGCCACCGCCGCGCCCCACAGCAAGCAGCCCGCGTTGATACCCAGGGTGGCGCGCAACGCTTGTTGCTTGCCTTCGACCGTTGCGGTGCGCAGCACCAGGGCCGTGTCCAACCCTGGGGTCAGCGTCAGCAACGTGGCGGCGAAGGTAAAGGCGAGCAGGTTATCGGTGATGGACATGGTTATTTACCTGAAATCAGAAACTCTCAAGACTGGCGTTGATACCGGCAATACGCGCCAGCTCGATGGTTGCCTCGACCTGTTCAGCATCGATGATAAAGCCCTGGAAATCGTCATCTCCCGAGTCCAGGTGGACGTAACGCTTGCCGAACCGAGCCAGCCATTGGTCGAAACGACCCAGCACCTCAGCCATTGAGGACCTGCCGTCATGCACGTAGACGTAAGGTTCTTGCACGCCGCTGGTGCTTGCCAGGTAGGGCGCGAGGTATTCAAAGCTGTCATACCCACGCCAATCGACGGCCAGCAGCGTCAGGTAGTCGAGTTTCTGTCCGCGGGTGTCTTCAAGCAAACCCAGCGACAGCGCCGTGGCGGCGTCTTGCCCGACGGAGTACTGACGCAGCACTCGCCGTACGAGCCTGGCGCTTTCCGCTTCCGGCGCGCGGGCCAGCAGCGTTTGGGTCAGTGTTTTGAGCGCCTGCTTCTGCTGCGGGAATTCGGGAGGGCGCATCTCTCGCATGATGGCGGCATGGCTGGCGTTGGTTTCCTCGGACGGTGGCATGGTAAAGCGCCCGCCAAACAGACGATCCCAAATGCCCATACTGTCCTCCCTGGATACGTTGTGTTCATCGTTTGTGGGGCAGGTTACGGTCATGGGCGCGCGGCTGTCGATAGTTAATCAAACGCGTTGTGGCTTTGTGGAAAGGCTCATGACGCACTACGCCGTCATGCCACGCGATTACGCCCCGACGACTTGGCCCGATACAGCTGCTGATCCGCACGCTTGATCAGCACTGTCGTGTCGCTGTCCGACGCTTCAGCGAGTCCCACGCCAATGCTCACCGTGACTTGCCCAGCCGTTTCGAAATACGCCCCGGCGATGGCCGCGCGAATCTTCTCGGCCACTACGTCCGGGCTGTCCGGCACTTCGATTTCCGGCAACAGCACCGCAAACTCTTCACCGCCGTAACGGGCGACGAAGTCGGTGGCGCGGGTGGCTTGCTGAATCAGCTGCGAGATCTGGCGCAGCACATCATCCCCAACGGCATGCCCGTGGGTATCGTTGACTCGCTTGAAATGATCGACGTCAATCAGCAGCAACGCAAACGCGCGCCCGCTGCGCTTAAACAGCAGGCTGTAATCCGCCAGTTTTTCATCGAAACGCCGACGGTTGTAGACACCGGTCAGGGCGTCATGGCTGGCCAGGTTCAACAGCTCGGCATTGGCCTGGGTGAGGGCGGCAGTGCGTTGGGCGACGGTGGCTTCCAGGGACGCGTTGGTGTCCTGCAGTTCGCGCTCCTTGCCAAGCAGCGATTGAGTCATGCCCTTGATGGAGCGTCCGAGCTGGGCGATCTCCCGCACGAAATGGTCCTGGGGGAAGTAGGCGCCGGGCTGTTGGTCCTGGACCTGCTTGGCCGAGCGCGCCAGCTCCTCGATGGGCCGGCTCAGGTACGACGCGAGGTAATACGCCACGAAGCCGAAAGCCACGGCGGCGATCACGCCCAACAGCAGCAGTTTGTAGAGCAGCACGCGCGCTGGATGCAGGGCGATTTCCAGCGGCTGGCGCATCACGATGTACCACGTGAGGCTGGAATTCGACGGGCTGGGCACCGCCACGGCGCTGGTCACGTAGCCATTATCGACCGACCAGCCGGTGGCATTGGTCAGACGGTCCTGGGGCAGGTGCTGGCCGGCCAGGTGTTCCGGGTAGAGCACCTTGCCGTCGTTGTCGATGATCAGCGCCTCGATATCCGGCGCACTGCCTTTGGCCGCCTCGACAATTTGCGTCACCCACGACCAATGGGCGTGAGCCCCCAGTACGCCGATCACCTGGCCCCCGGCGTTGCGAATCGGTGCGGCAAAATCGATGAAGCGCCAAGGTTCACCGTTGGACCCCGGCAGCAGCTTGGCAAGCAGGACCGCCTCGTGGGGATCGCCGGTGTAGTTACCCTGCAAACCGGCCTGGAACCAGGGGCGTGCGGTTACGGATTGATTGACCAGTAGCCCGTTCACCGCCTGGCGCACACGCCCGTCGGTGTCGGCCACACCCATCCATGCGTACTCGGCGCGGGACTGGGTGCGTTGCTCCATGGAGGTCAGGATATCCGGATCGTCCAGGTTGCCCCGACTGAACAGCGGCGCGCGGCTGAGCAGTGACACCTCAAGCTGGCGTTCACGCAGTTGCACCGCCAATAGCGCGGCGGTAGAGCGGGCGGTGCTTAACAATGCATTACCACTGGCGAGTTTCAGTTGCTCAGTGGCGATGTGCCCAACGTAGAACCCTACGCTCACCAGGGTGAGCAGCGACAACCCGGCAAACCAGAGGGTCAGGTGAGTGCGCAGGCTGGCTTTGATCATTGTGGGCTATCTGAAAGGAGTGTGATGACATGGTAGTCATACCATTCGGATAGTTGCCATAGCCTGATGGTTTATAGGTGCCTTGATTTCACGCCTGCTTTCCTATCACGGCCATGCCAGAATATGGCGCTTAGCCACTTAGGGAACTCAAGGATGAAAACGCTGTGTGTTGCTCTGTTGTTGATGGTTGCGTCCGGGCTGGCTCAGGCCCGTGACGTGCGGATAGGCTTCCAGGAAATAGTGATTCCCGACCCGGAACACGGCAGGCCGTTGCAGGTGGCGGTGTGGTACCCGACCCATGCTGCCGGCACGCCGCAACTGATCGCTGACAATCCGGTGTTTGTCGGCGCGCCGGCCTTGAAGGACGCCGCGCCAGCTGCCGGCGAGCATCCGCTGGTGGTGATCTCCCACGGCATCTTTGGCAACTGGATCAACCAGTCGTGGCTCGCCAACGCGTTGGCCGGGCAGGGTTACATCGTCGCCTCGCCCAACCACCCCGGCACCACCAGCAAGGACCGCACCCAACCCGCGGCCTCCGAACTTTGGAAACGTCCCCTTGATATCCATCGGGTGATTGATGCCGTGATCGCACAGCCAAAACGTTTTGGCGCGGTGGCCGAGCGCAAGATCGCCGTGGTGGGGCACTCGCTCGGCGGCTGGACCGCGATGGAAGTTGGCGGCGCCCGCTTTGATCCCCAGCGCTTTACCGAGGACTGCAAGGTGCATTCCGAGATCGCCCCTTGCAAGGCGTACGACCTGATCGAGGTGGGTCGCACGGAGCAGGCCAAACAGCACCTGGCCGAGGACCTGAGTGACTCGCGCGTGGCGGCCATCGTTTCCCTGGACCTGGGCTTCGCCCGCGGCTTCAGCGACGAAAGTCTCGCGGCGCTGAACCGCCCCACGTTAGTGATTGCAGCAGGCACACCGTCCCCGGAATTGCCCGCCGCGCTGGAGTCGGCCGACATGGCCAAGCGCTTGCCGCAGGCCACGTCGCGCTACGTGGAAATCAGCGACGCCACGCACTTCAGCTTCCTGCCCCTGTGCAAGCCGGGCGCGGTGGAGCGGATTGAACAGAGCGACCCCGGCGAAGGCTTCATCTGCCTGGATGCCAAGGGCGCCCGTCCCAAGCCGCAGATTCAGCAGCAGATACTCAGCTTGATCAGTGAGTTCCTGCAGCAGTCCCTGCGCTAGCCGTCAGATATCCTTGGATAGCACCATCCCCCTGCACATTCTGAAGTCGCCGAACAACCTGTGGCGAGGGGGCTTGCCCCCCGTTGGGCTGCGCAGCAGCCCCGGCAATCCGCCAAACGCCACTGCTCTGTCAGAAAACCACCAACCCGTGGCGAGGGAGCTTGCTCCCGCTGGGGTGCGAAGCGCCCCCCAAAACAGGACTGCTACGCCGCCCAACGGGGGACAAGCCCCCTCGCCACCGTCTAGCTAGCCGAATCGTGGGATAGAAAACAAAAACTGATTTCCCACTACATCACTTTCCCACCCGCCCCGGAATCGCCACCCGACTCGTCGCCTTCACCTCCCTTAACGCCAAACTCGACTGAATCGACGCAATCCCCAACTGCCGCCGCAACACGCTCTCCACAAAATCGCTGTACGCATCCAGATCCTCCGCCAACACCTGCAGCAGATAATCCGCATCCCCGGTGATCTTGTGGCACGCCTGCACCTGCGGCAGTTCCTTGATCACCGCTTCAAAATCTTCCGGCGTATGGTCGGAATGCACCGCAAACCGCACGTGCACAAACGCCATGATTTCCAGGCCCAGCATCTTGCGATCGAGGTTGGCCTGGTAATCCTTGATCACGCCTTCTTCTTCCAGCCGCTTACGCCGTCGCCAGCACGGCGTGAGGCTAAGGGACAGGCGCTCGCTGAGTTCGGCGTTGGAGATACTCGCGTCTTCCTGCAGCAACGCGAGGATGGCGAGATCGGTGTCGTCAAGTGCGACCTGTTTGGTTTTATTTTTCTTCATGGCGGCTCATCGGGGTAAAAATGCCCGATTACGCTAGCATTGGCGCACATAAAAGCAAAGAAAGCCCACCACAGCCAGAACAAAATAATCACCTGTCTTTCACGGGTGGATGCCTTTCATGTTGACTGTTTTTAGTGATTCTCATCGTTTGCACCATGGCACCGAACTCAAGGATGGCGTGCTCAAGCCGTCCTTCGAACAACCCAGCCGCGCCGACACGGTGCGTGACCGGGTCAAGCACGTGGGCCTGGGGGATATCATCGTCCCGCGCACGTTCGACCGGGCCTGTTACGTCAATGCCCACAGCGAACGCTACGTGGCTTTCCTGGAAACCGCCTGGGCTGAATGGACCGCCATCGGCCGTGCCCATGATGCGTTGCCGCTGGTGTGGCCGGTGCGTGATCTGGCCAACGAACAGGTGCCGGAATTCATCGATGGCAAACTCGGCTTCTTCGCGATGGATGCCGGTTCGCCCATCACCAGCACCACCTGGGAAGCGGTGAAGACCAGCGCCGATATCGCGCTCACCGGTCTGGCGTTGATCGATGAAGGCCACAACAGTGCCTTCGCCCTGTGCCGTCCACCGGGCCACCATGCAGCGCGGGAATACATGGGCGGTTATTGCTACCTGAATAACGCGGCCATCGCAGCGCAGCAGGCGATCACTCAAGGCGCCAAGCGTGTTGCGGTGCTGGACGTGGATTTCCACCACGGCAATGGCACGCAGAACATTTTCTACGACCGCAGCGACGTGATGTTCGTCTCGCTGCATGGCGAACCGTCCGTGTCGTATCCCTACTATTCGGGCTTTGGTTCCGAGCGCGGCGCAGGGGCGGGCGAGGGGTTCAACCTCAACTACCCGCTGGCGAAAAACACCGGTTGGAGCACCTATAGAGATGCGCTGCTCGACGCCTGCATTCAACTGCGAAAGTTCTCGCCGGAAGTGTTGGTGATCTCCCTCGGCGTCGACACGTTCAAGGACGATCCCATCAGCCATTTCCTCCTCGAAAGCCGCGACTTCCTGGGTATCGGCGAGATCATCGCCAGCGTCGGCGTGCCCACCCTGTTTGTGATGGAAGGCGGCTACATGGTCGATGAAATCGGCATCAATGCCGTCAACGTGCTGCATGGTTTCGAGAACAAGCAAGCCTGATCCCGACCCCATTCCAACAATAAAAACCCCCTGACTTTTTTTCTGCCAAAACTCAAAAACATAACAAGAGGTTTTGTGATGAAAACAACCGCGCCCGGGCTTATTGAAAAGCCCGCTTTGCAACGCACCCTCAATAACCGACATATCCAGCTGATGGCCATGGGTGGTGCGATTGGCACCGGCCTGTTCATGGGCTCGGGCAAGATCATCGCGCTGTCCGGCACCTCGATCATCCTGATCTACATGATCATCGGGCTGTTTGTGTATTTCGTGATGCGCGCCATGGGGGAGCTGCTGTTATCCAACCTGAACTTCAAGAGCTTCGCCGACTTTGCCGGTGCCTATCTGGGGCCGCGTGCCGCGTTTTTTCTCGGCTGGTCGTATTGGCTGAGCTGGAGCGTAGCGGTGGTGGGGGATGCGGTGGTGGTCGGGGGCTTTTTCCAGTACTGGTTTCCGGATGTGCCGGCCTGGATACCGGCGATCGCCATGCTGCTGACTCTGTTTGCGCTGAATGTGCTGACGGTACGGCTGTTTGGTGAGGTGGAGTTCTGGTTCGCGATCATCAAGATCATCGCCGTGGTGACCTTGATCAGCGTGAGCGTGGTGCTGATTGCCAGCTCGTTTGTTTCGCCCACTGGCGTCACGGCTTCCCTCAACCATTTGCTGGATAAACAGGCGGCGTTTCCCAATGGCTTGTTCGGGTTCTTTGCCGGATTCCAGATGGCGATCTTTTCGTTTGCCGGCACTGAGTTGATCGGCACGGCGGCGGCGGAAACCCGCTCGCCGGAGAAGACGCTGCCCAAGGCGATCAACTCGATTCCGCTGCGGATCATCCTGTTTTACGTGCTGGCCCTGGCGTGCATCATTGCCGTGACGTCCTGGCAGCAGGTGTCGCCCAGCAAGAGTCCGTTTGTCGAGTTGTTCCTGGTGGCCGGCTTTCCGGCCGCCGCCGGGATTGTGAATTTTGTGGTGCTGACGTCGGCGGCCTCGTCGGCCAACAGCGGGGTGTTTTCCGCCAGTCGGATGTTGTTTGGTTTGGCGGACCTGGGGGATGCTCCGGGAATCTTCCGGCGCCTGTCGAAACACAGCGTGCCGTTTATCAGCCTGGCGTTTACCACCTTCCTGATGCTGCTCGGGTTGTTGTTGCTCTTTATAGTCCCGGAGGTGATGACGGCCTTTACCATCGTCTCCACCGTTTCGGCGATCCTGGTGATTTTTACCTGGTCGACCATCCTGGCGTCCTACATTGCCTATCGTAAAAAACGACCGGAGCTGCACGCAAAATCCCTCTACAAAATGCCCGGTGGCGTACCGATGGCCTGGGTTTCACTTGGTTTCATGGCGTTTGTACTTTGCCTGCTGGCGCTGCGCCCAGACACGCGGCTGGCACTGTGCGTGATGCCTGCCTGGTTTGTATGGCTGGCAGTTGCCTACCAATTTTCGCATGTTCGCAGCCGACTTCAGCCTGATCAGCGCGCGGCGCTCTAGCGGTCGTCATACAACTCACTGGCACTCAAGCCTATAAAAAGGCCGTCTTCTACGGCCTTTTCATGACGGTTTTTTCATCGCTACATGACAAAGATTTCACATTCTGCGCCATCAGCCCCATGCCACAATCCGCAGCGTTTGCAGGGCCGCAACGGTATTCGCTCGAAGGACAGTAAAAAAATAATGTTCACAGGGGCGCAGTAAATGAAACTCTCTACATTAGCTTTGGCTATCACCGCGGCTGTCCTCGCACAACAGGCCTGTGCAGATGACTTTGGGCTTGGTTCACTCGGCACGGGTAACGGTCATAGCGGCTTCCTCGAAGACAGTCACTCGTCGATCAGTTCGCGCACCATGTACTACAACGCCGACGTTCACGCCGGCACCGCGAACGACCTGCGCGAGGCGGCTCAAGTACTGCGTTTCGACTACAAATCCGGCTACACCCAAGGTACCGTAGGCGTTGGGTTCGACGTGATGGCGTTCGGCGCCTTGCGTCTCGACGGTGGTGACGGCCACGCAGCCGGTAATGGCCTGTCGGGTAACGGCAACAGCTTCTTCCCGGTCAAGAACAACGGCACCGAGCCTGCTGACAGTTTCGGTCGCGCAGCCGGCAACGTTAAATTCCGTATTTCCCAGACTGAATTGCACGTAGGCGGTGGCTTGGCGCCGATCCTGCCGATCCTAGTGTCCAACGATAGCCGTGCCGCACCGCAAACATTCGACGGCGGTATCCTGACCTCCAAGGACATTCCTAACGTCACCTTCACCGGTGGCGAGTTGAACAAGGCTGAAGGCCGTGCATCGAGTAACTCCACTGGCCTGAGCGTCGCCGGTGCCACTCGCGACAGCGACAGCTTCCGTTTTGGCGGTGTTGACTACCAGCCGTTTGGTTCTTCTGACAACGTCATCGCTAAAAACCTGACGTTGCAGTACTACTACGCCGACCTGGAAGACTTCTACAAACAGAACTATTTCGGCCTGGTGCACGTACTGCCGCTGGGTAATGACCAATCGTTCAAAACCGACCTGCGCTATTTCGACAGCACCAGCGACGGCAAAAACGGTTCGGCTGGCTACGCGTTCAACAACAACGGTGGCTACGCCAAACACGCCGGTGAAGTCGACAACAAAACCTACAGTGCTGCCTTCACCTACCAGTTGGGTGGCAGCCAGTTGATGCTTGGCCACATTGGCGTGAGCGATGACGGCGGCTTCGTCTGGGTCAACCAGGGCAGCATCGCCGACCCCACCGCACAAGGCGCGGCGGGCTCCGACTTCTACCTGTTCACCGACGCGGTGGTTGGTCAGTTCTCCCGTGCGGGCGAGCAGGTCAATTTCGGCCAGTACCTGTATGACTTCAGAACCCTGGTGCCGGGCCTGAAAGCTTCCGTTGCCTACCTCAACGGCAGCGACATCAAGTCCAAGGTTGCCGGCGGCAGCGATCAGTCGGAACGCGAAACCGATTTCCGTCTGGATTACGTCGTGCAAGCAGGCCCGCTGAAGGGCTTCGGTACCACCTTCCGTACCGGTAGCTACCACGGCCACAACACCGGCACTGCCGATCAGGATCAAACCCGCCTGATCTTCAACTACACCTACGCGCTGTTTTGATCAGTCGCCGGTAAATGCTCTACAAGAAGGCCGCCCATTGGGTGGCCTTTTTTTGCAACCCGCGATGCGCTGGCAGCGCCAGTGCCAGAAAAACACCACCCACCGTAGCAGCTGTCGAGCCCAAGCGAGGCTGCGTCGGCGGTGTATCTGACACACCGCCGACGCAGCCTCGCTTGGGCTCGACAGCTGCTACGGTGGGGGGCCGGTTGCGGCGGCGTTTGTTGTGGGCGCTAAGGCGCCAGCCGGGTAAATACGTAATCGTGGTTCTTCACCAACGCCTGATGGCAGGCAAAGCACGTTTCATGCTGCGCCTGGTCCGCTGGCTTGCCGTTGATGAACCGTCCAAAGCCCCAGCCTCCCGTCGCCGCATATTTTTTCGAATCCTTGACCATGAACTGCACGGTGGTGGCCGCGCCGGGAATCGACGCGGTCTTGAACTCGGGCGACTGCACGTGTTTCCACGCCAGCTTCGCCAGCACGGTGCCGTCGGGGAAGGGCAGCGTGCCGTCGCGGTAGGCCTTGAGCGCGATCTTGTTGCCCAGCACCACCCGCAGTTCATTCAGTGGGTCGGCTTCCTGAGCCGGTGCGATCAGCTCCCATTGGCGGTAGCCGTCGGGAATGGTCACGCCGTAGATCGGTGACGGCTCACTGGTGGTAGAGCCGCCAAAGGCGAACCCGGTAGCGGTGGCCACCACGGCGGCGGTTGCAGCGACAAGTGCAGCAAGATGCAGGCGCTTCATCACAAATGGTCCGCATCAATCACAGCCTTGGCAAAGGCTTGCGGGGCTTCCTGTGGCAGGTTGTGGCCGATGCCGCCGCTTATCAAGCGGTATTCGTATTTGCCGGTGAAGCGCTTGGCGTAGTCTTCCGCGGCCGGATGCGGCGCGCCGTTGGCGTCGCCTTCCAGGGTGATGGTGGGTACGCCGATGGACGGGGCGGTGGCGAGTTTTTGCTCCAGCGCTGCGTATTTCTTCTCGCCCTGCACCAGGCCCAGGCGCCAACGGTAGTTGAAGATCGACACGGCAACGTGGTCGGGGTTGTCCAGGCCTTTGGCGCTGCGGTCGAAGGTGGCGTCGTCAAACGCCCATTTCGGCGAGGCGATCTGCCAGATCAGCTTGGCGAAGTCGTGGGTGTTTTTTGCATAGCCGGCGGCACCGCGGTCGGTGGCGAAGTAGAACTGGTACCACCATTGCAGCTCGGCCTTGGGCGGCAGCGGGTTCTTGCCGGCAGCCTGGTTACCGATCAGGTAGCCGCTGACCGACACCAGGGCCTTGACCCGCTCCGGCCACAGCGCTGCGACGATGTCGGCGGTGCGTGCGCCCCAGTCATAGCCACCGAGCACGGCGTGTTTGATTTTCAGTGCATCCATGAAGTCGATCAGGTCGACCGCGAGTGCGGCCGGCTGGCCATTGCGCAGGGTCTTTGCCGACAGGAAATGTGTGTCGCCATAGCCGCGGGCGTAAGGCACCAACACTCGGTAGCCCTGGGCGGCCAGCAGCGGTGCTACTTCGGAGTAGCTGTCAATGTCGTAGGGCCAGCCATGCAGCAGGATCACCACCGGGCCCTCCGCCGGGCCGACTTCGGCGTAGGCCACGTCCAGCAAGCCGGCCTTCACATGCTTCAACGGGCCAAGCGTGGTGTGGGCACTGGCGCTGGCAACTGCAGGCGCTTGTGTGTCTTGTGCATTGGCTACGCCGAAGGCACCGAACTGCAACAGCGTAAGGGCCAGCAGCGACGCGCCCATCAGGCGGCGCGGCTTGAAACCGGGTGAGGTGTTCAACTGTGGGTGCATGGTGAGTCTCCAGCGGCGGGTTGTGTGCCTGGCTCACAGTTGAACGCAGTGGTGTATCCGGCCTGTTTCGAGAAAACCATCGGGTTAAACGTTTTGTATCGCAGGGTGGTCTGGACACACTGCGATACATAGTTCAGAGAGGCCGGGTCGCCCTGTACACCAGGCTCGGCGCTTGCCCGGGCACATCGTCCAACTCATCGATGCGTTGCATGCCGATTTTTTCCAGCACGTTGATCGACGCCTGATGCGCCGGGCGCACCACGCCGTAGACCTCTGGCTGATCCAGCTGCACAAAACCAAATTGCAACGCGGCCCTGGCAAGCTCTGTTGCATAACCCTGGCCCCAGGCGCTGACGGCGAAGCGGTAACCCAGGTTGATCCGCTCAACCTCGTTGTAGTGGTACAGCGTGATGCCCCCAAAGCCGATCACGCGTTGCGGCGCCTCTTGGGTCACGATCGCCCATTGGCCAAAGCCATGTTCTGCCCAGTGTTCCAGCCAGCGATTTAGCACGGCTTTTGCTTGATCCAGGTCCGTGAGGGGGCCTGCCGGGTTGTAGCGGTTGGTCTCGGGATCGCCATAAATGGCGAATACACTGGCCGCGTCGTCGACCGTTGGGGGCCTTAGCATCAATCGTTGGGTGGTTATCGGTTGGTTAGGCATGGATGGGCTCTGATCCTAGGGGCGAGAGAGAAGGTGTTCACCTATATTTATCCTGCTTTCGGCGCTCTAGCACGCTTGATTCAGTTGTTAGGGGTACTGGCAGGATGCCACAATGGCACTTTGTCGCGGCAGTAAGATCAGGCGGACCCAATGAATGGCCTTGAACGTGGGCAGGACCAGGATTGCTTCATCGAGGAGCAGGTACGAACCGATCGCTTGCACCAGCTGTTTCGCCAATCATTTTCGGCGGTGTTCGGCAGTTATATGGCGGCCGCCATGCTCTGCTGGCTGTGCTGGGAACGTTTCGACCACTCGGTAATGCTGGTCTGGCTGGTGGTGCTGGCGGGCACGTCGCTGCTGCGAGTGTCGATGTTCATGGCCTGGTTTCGCTGCCCCAACAGTGATCGCACCCCCGCACGCTGGGAACGGCGTTACTGGATGACGCTGATGTTGTCAGCCGGAGTCTGGGGGATCGGTGCATTCGCGCTGATGCCCACCGACGACCGACTCTCCCAGGCCCTGGTGATGTTGTTCACCGTGGGCATGTCGGTCAGCGCCGTCTCGTGTTACTCGGCCTATCGCTACATGACCCTGGTTTCCATGGGCCTGGTCTTGCTGCCATGCACCCTGTGGCTGCTGTTTCAACCCTCCTCGATGCAAGTCGGCATGGCGCTGGCGGTGCTGGTGTTTTCTTCGTTTGTTGGCGGCGCCACGCGCAAGCTGTCGGATGCCCTGGAGAAAGCCTTTCGCCTGACCCGGCAAATGGAACGGGCCCACAATATCTCCACCCGCGCCGCACAAACCGATGAACTCACCGGCCTGATGAACCGCCGGGCGTTTTTCGAGCACGCGCAGTTGCTCTATGAACAGTGTCGGCACAACCAGCAGCCGTTGTGCGCGCTGATGATGGACATGGACCACTTCAAAAACATCAACGACACCTACGGCCACCAGGCCGGGGACCAGGTGCTGCGGCAGATCGGCGGGGTGATCAGCGCGTCGTTTCGTCAGGCCGATGTCTACGGGCGGCTGGGCGGCGAGGAGTTTGCGGTGTTGCTGCCGGATACGTCGCTGGAGACCGGGCGGCACATCGCCGAGCAGTTGATCAAGGCCATCGCAGGGCTGGCCAGCGAGCCGGTCCATGGGTTGACCGCGAGCCTCGGCGTGGCCTGGGCCCGGGCGGTGGACCAGGACCTGCACGGCTTGATGAACACTGCAGACAAGGCGCTGTACCGCGCCAAGGCCCTCGGGCGCAACCAGGTGGCCGTGGCGGAATAGGCCTCAGCCTTTGAGCAATGCCTTGGCCAGTACCTGTGAGACCTGGTCGGCGGAGTAGGGCTTGGGCAGGAAGGCCAGGCCTTCGTAGCCGCTTTCTGCCAGTTCCTCGCTGTAGCCCGAGGTCAGCACCACCGGCAAGTCAGGCCTGCGCCGGCGCAATTCCTTGGCCAGCGCCACGCCGGTGATGCCGGGCATCACCACATCGGAAAACACCGCATCGAATTCCTTCACCTCTGCACCGGCCAGCTCCAGGGCCTGTTCGGCATTGGTCGCCCAGGTGGTCTGGTAGCCCAGGTCCTGGAGGATCTGATTGGCAAAACGGCCCACTTCCAGGTTGTCTTCCACCACCAGAATATGGCGTTGGGCGCAGTCCGCGATCAGGCCACACCGCTCGGGTGCGCAGCGCTCTAAGCCCTCTTCGGGCACCACTTGCGGCAGGTACAGGGTAAACACCGTGCCTTGGTCGACCTGGCTGGCCACGTCGACGTTACCGCCTGACTGCTTGGCGAAGCCGAACACCTGGGACAGCCCAAGGCCGGTGCCCTTGCCGACTTCCTTGGTGGTGAAAAAGGGTTCGAAGATGCGCTCGAACGTCTCACCGGGAATCCCGCTGCCGGTGTCGGTGAGGGAGATCGCAATAAACGCCTGCCGTGAGCCGGCGTCACCGCGGATGCTCGGCAGTGCCTGCTCGGCATCCAGGCGCAGGGTCAGGGTGCCTTGGCCGCTCATGGCGTCCCGGGCGTTGAGGGCGATATTGATCAGTGCGGTTTCAAACTGGCTGGAGTCGGCGCGGATATAACACGGCTGGCCAGGCAGTTCGACGCGCACCTGAATCCGCGCGCCAGTGACCGTCTCGAGCATCTCGCCGATGTTCTTGACCCGCTGGGCGGCATCGAACACTTCCGGGTTGAGCGGCTGGCGGCGGGCAAACGCGAGCAACTGGCTGGTCAATTTACCTGCTCGCTCCACGGTATCGGTAACGGCGCTCATGTAGCGCTGGCGACGTTCTTCGGACAGGGTGGGCAGGCGCAGGAAGTCCACGGATGAACGAATGATGGTCAGCAGGTTGTTGAAGTCATGGGCCACGCCCCCGGTCAACTGGCCGATGGCTTCGAGCTTTTGCGATTGGCGCAATGCGGCTTCGGTCTGGATCAGCAGGGTGGTTCTTTCATTGACGCGTTGCTCCAGGCTCGCATTCAACTCGGTCAATCGCCGGGACAGGACAACGGTGGCGGTGGTTTCGGTGACGGTGTCGAGCATGCCGACGACTTTGCCCTGCACGTCGCGGATCGGGCTGTAGCAGAAGGTGAAGTACGCCTGCTCCGGCGCGCCGCCGCGTTCGACGATCAACGGGAAATTTTCGATAAAGGTGGCTTCACCGGCGAAGGCGGCATCGGCGATCGGGCTGATTTCGGTCCAGGCTTCCTGCCAGATCTGGCTGAAAGGCCGCCCGAGTGCATCGGGCTTGTTGCCAAGAATCGGGATAAAGCCGTCGTTGTACAGCGTGATCAGCGAAGGCCCCCAGATGATCGCTTGAGGGAAACTGGAGGCAAGGCACAGCGCGACGGTGGTCTTCAGTACGTCTGGCCATTGGTCCAGCGGCCCCAGTGGGGTATTGGCCCAATCGTGATGCCGGACCCGTTCGGCCATTTCGCCGCCGCCTTGCAGCCAGTTTGTCATTCGGTGAACGCCTTCTTTGCCACGGTTTGCTGAGTAGGGATGCCAAGCAACAGACACCCCTGGACCCAGCCAGTTCAGCGGGATTATCCACTAGATGGCACTTTAATGCCTGCGCTGGAGAATGACCCGCCAAACCGCCTTCAGACCACGCTGATCGCAACCTCGATATTGCCGCGAGTGGCCTTGGAATACGGGCACGTCTGATGGGCAAGGTCCACCAGTGCCTGAGCGGCCGAGTGTTCAATACCCGGCAGGCTGACCCGCAGCCGCGCTTGCAGGTAATAGCCGTTTTCCGGGCTGTTCACCAGGTCCACATCGGCGCTCACCGCAGTGTCTGCCGGCAGGCGGATTTGCAGGGTTTGAGCGGCCTTGCCCATCGCGCCGATAAAGCAGGCAGACCAGCCGGCGCCAAACAGTTGCTCGGGGTTGGTGCCGGCCGCCTTGGAGCCGGGCGGCGACAGCTTGATGTCCAGTTGCAGGTCATCGCTGTGGGAAGCGCCTTCACGGCCGCCAGTGGTGTGGGTTTTGCCGGTGTAGAGCACGGTGCTGTTCTGGGACATGACGGTTTCCTTGTGAGTGGCCCGGGGTGGGCCGGTGTGCACAGGAAACCGTGTTGGCGTATCCGCAATGTGTCATCGCCAATGGGGCCGCGCCTCGCAGTGTATCGCCTCGGCGCGAAGATACGTTGGGATACAAAACGCTACTGCTGCACCCCAAACAACCCCGTCCAGTAGATGCCGGCATCACTTTTCGGGTCCATGGCATAGGCGGCGCCCATTTCGCGGAACTGCGGGTTCATCAGGTTGGCGCAATGCCCGGGACTGGCGAGCCAGCCGTCGACCACCTTGCGCGGGGTGTCCATGCCGGCGGCGATGTTCTCGCCGATCTGCTGGCCGATGTAGCCCGCCAGTTCAGCCCGGTCCCCCGGCGTGCGGCCGTCGTGGTCGAGGTGATCGAAGAAGTTGCCGTTGGCCATGTTGCGGGCGTGGCCGGCGGCGGCGTTGGCGAGTGCCTCGTTCCAGCTCAGCGGCGTGGTGGCGGCAAAGGCCTGGCCGCCACATTGGTGGGGTTGCTGGCGGGCGGCGTTGATGAGGTCGAGGACCTTTTTGCCTTCGGTCTGGCTCTCGCCCAGGCCACTGGTCAACAGCGGACGGGCCAGCACAATGCGCCAGTCCTGGCCGCTGTTGCTCACCCCGATATCAATGAATTGCGGGTCGAGCACCACCCGGCAAAAACTTTCGCGCACGGCTTTCATTGCGGCTTCAGCGTTCTTGGGCCCCGACAGGCTGATGGCCTGGACGTTGACCATCGGGTACGCCGCCCGCGCCAACGCCTGCTGCAGGTCGCCGACGCTGTTGACCGGCAACACCAGCCGCGTGTCGCTGGCCAGCGGCGGCAACTCCTGGGAACCCTGAGTGCCGCAGCGCTGAACCTGGCTGCGGTATTGATTGATCGAGTCGATCAACAGGCTTTCTTCACCCGCCTGCGCCTGGGCGCTAAACACCAGACTGGCGGCCAGCGTCGTAAGACCCATCATCAATGACAGAACGCGCATGGACGTTTCCCTTGAGCTTGAAAGTGCCCATGATGCGCGATGAAGGGGCATCCATGCACCCGTTGGTCCGAACTTTTTGCCTCAGTTCTTGAATGCCGAGTGTTTACGGCCCTGATCGCACAAGGCGAACACCACGACCAGCAGCGATGAGATGGCGAGGATTATCACAACGCCATCAGTGGAGTGGGTGGCCGACGCCGCGACCATCGACAACGCCCCTAATGGCGCGAGGCCACCTGCGATCGCGGTGCCGATTTCGCGCCCGGTGCCAAAGCCTGAAGAGCGGGTCTGGGTCGGGAACTGCCGGCTCAGGAACGAACCCTGGGGCGCGAACATCATCGGGGCGAGGATGCCGGTGCCCACGCCGATGGCAATGTAGATCATCAGGCTCTCACCGGTATTGAGCAGCGCGAGGAACGGATAGGCAAACAGCAGCGACAGCAGGCCACCGAGCATCAGCACGGTCTTGCTGCTCCACTTGTCGCACAGCCAGCCGAAGCACGGCACGGCGACGATGGCGATCAGGCTGGCGATGGTCACCGACAGCGACGTCACGTGCACATCAACGCCTTTGAACTGGGTCAGGTACGCCAGGGAAAAAGTCTTGAAGATGTAGCTCAGGGCGTTGTAGCCAATCGCCACGAAGAACACCACGGCCAAACCCTTGAGGTCGTTCTTGAACAGCGCCTTGAGCGGCGAGGCCTTGGCCTTCGCGGTTTCCTTGCTCAGTTCTTTGAACTCCGGGGTTTCCGGGATGCTGTTGCGCACCCACAGGCCCACACCCACCAGCGCGATGCTGCAAATGAACGGGATCCGCCAGCCGCCGGCCAGCAGGAATTCGTTGCCGTTGATGGTCAGCAGGTACACGGTCAGCGACGACAGCAGCAAACCCAGGTTCAGCCCCAGCGCCGGCCATGCACCCTGGCTGCCGCGCTTGCCTTCCGAGGCGTGCTCGTAGGAAGTGACCGCCGCGCCGGACAATTCGGCCCCGGCGCCCAGGCCCTGGATGATGCGGATAAACACCAGCACGATCGGCGCCCAGATGCCGATGGAGGCGTAGCTGGGGATCAGGCCGATCAGCGTGGTGCACACGCCCATCATGCAGAACGTCAGCACCAGCACTTGTTTACGCCCGAACTTGTCGCCCAGGTAGCCGAACAGAATGCCGCCGAACGGGCGGGCGATAAAACCGATGGCAAAGGTGGAAAACGCCATCAGCGTGGCGGCTTTCGGGTCGCTGTTATCGAAGAAAATCTTCGAGAACACAATCGCCGCCATGGTGGCGTACAGGTAAAAGTCATACCACTCCAGCATCGAGCCGAAGATCGTCGCGGCCGCGACTTTGCGCAGGCGTTTCTTGGTTTGCTCGGGGGTTTCAACGTCCGGGGTGCGGGCTGTTGCCGTCATTCTGTACTTCCTTATGAGTCATTATATTTATTGTCAAAGTGACGCGTGATGCAGGGTGTCAGTCGGGCTTGAACATGCGGTCGGCGATCATCGCGCCGATGGGAATTGCAGAGGTGGCAGCGGGTGAGGGCGCGTTGCACACGTGGAGCATTCGCGGGGTCTGGGCGAACAGGAAGTCGTGCACCAGGGTGCCGTCGCGCATCACGGCCTGGGCGCGGATGCCGGCTTCATAGGGCAGCAGGTCTTCGATGTTGAGCGAAGGGCAGTACTTGCGGCACTGCTCCAGGTAGCCGGACTTGAACAGCGAGTTCTTCATCTCGACGCTGCCGGAACCGAGGTTCTGCCAGAGGGTTTTCCAGAAGCCCGGGAAGCTTGCGTACTGCGCCACATCGCGCCAGTTCACCGAGAACTTGCGGTAGTTTTCGCGGCCCAGGCCGAGTACGGCATTCGGGCCGACGGTGACGCTGCCGTCGATCATGCGGGTCAGGTGCACGCCGAGGAACGGCAACTCCGGATCAGGAATCGGGTAGATCAGGTGGTTGACGATGTTGTTCTTCGATTCCGGCAGGCGGAAATATTCGCCGCGAAACGGGATGATCTGGTGGTCGATCTTGACCCCGGCCATTACCGCCAGACGGTCCGATTGCAAACCTGCACACACCACCAGGTGCTTGGCCTGCCAGCTTTCACCCCGGGTGCTGACGGTAACTTTGTCGGTGTCCTCGACGATGGAGGTCACCGTGCGTTCCAGGCAGATTTCCCCACCGGCACGGCGGATGACCCGGGCCATGGTTTCGCAGACTTCGCGGTAATCGACGATACCAGTTGCGTCGAGAAACAACCCGCCCAGCCCGACGATGTTCGGTTCGCGCTGGCGCAACTGGTCGGCGTCCAGGCGTTCGACCTTCATGCCGTTGAGCTGCGAGCGGGCGTAGAGCGCTTCCATTCGCTGCACTTCCAGCGGGGTGGAGGCCACCAGCAACTTGCCGCACACCTCGAACTTGATCCCGTGCTCAGCGCAGAACTGCTTGGTGGCCTCGGCGCCGCGTTTGCACAAGTCGGCCTTGAGGCTGCCCGGCGCGTAGTAGATGCCGGCATGGATCACGCCGCTGTTATGGCCGGTCTGGTGCTTGGCCAGCAGGCTTTCCTTTTCCAGGATTACCAGGGAGGCGTTCGGCTGACGCTTGAGCAACTCCATTGCGGTGGCCAGGCCGACGATGCCGCCACCGATGATGCAAAAGTCATAAATCATTGTTTTAGGTACCTACGCTTTTCAGTCTGCTTATCAGGTTGTCAGACTAATGATTTTGTTAAAAAAACGGCGCGCCCCACGGCACGCTTCAAAAGGGTCTGGATCGGTTAATTGATAGCGGGCAGTTCCAGATGCAGACGCCGTGCTGCGGCGCGCAAGTGGGCTTCGGCACAGGCAGCGGCGCCTTGGGCGTCACCGTCGACGATGGCCTGGTACAGCGCGGTGTGTTCCTGGGTGGCGTCGGCTGAACCACTGACAAAACGGGTGGCAGAGTTTTCCCAGGCGGTCTTGCGCGCACTGGCCAGTTGGCTGCGGAGGAAGTCATGGAAGGCCACGAAATAGTCGTTCTTGCTGGCCTCGGCGATGGCGCGATGGAATTCCACATCGGCCAGGGCGGCGGCTTCGAAGTCGGCGCGCTTGTCGTGCATTTCCTGCAGGGCGGTCTTCATGCGGTGCAGGTCAGCGGCATCACGGCGCTGGGCGGCAATCGAGGCGGCCTGGGTTTCGATCCACAGGCGTACTTCGAACATCTGCGCCAGGTCCGGACGGCGGCCGTTCTTTTCCGGGAAACGGAACACGGTGCCGGCCGGAGTCTGGGAAATAAATGAGCCCAGGCCACGCCGCGCAGTCAATACGCCGTCGGCCTTGAGCTGGGCAATCGCTTCACGCACCACTGAGCGGCTGACGTTGAGCTGTTCAGCCAGTTGTTGTTCGGTAGGCAGGCGCGCTTCGGGCGCCAGTTGGCCGGAATCGATTTCTGCACGAATGGCGCTGACAACGCGCATAACGAGCGAATCAGGGCGCTGGAGCTCAAGCATGGGAAAACCTTGGTAATCAGGTTGTCAGACAATAGTCGTTACGATTTTACCTTGTCAAGACAGCTGTTACGCGGAACCGGGCGCGTAGGGCCAGGAAAAGACCTACACCAATCAGTACCAATGCCACGCCGAACGTGGCTCGCATCCCACTTCCCACGTCGGCGGGAGTGGCCGTGGCGAGGTCACCTGAAATGTGCGCAAAGACCGCACCCAATGCCGAGGCGCCCGCGATCAGCCCCACATTGCGCGACAGGTTGAGCAAGCCGGCGACTACGCCACGGCGGTCTGGCAGTACGTCGCTCATCACCGCGGTGTTGTTGGCGGCCTGAAACTGGGCGTAGCCGAGGGTGAGGATGATCAGCGGGCCGATGTACCCGGCGATCCCGAGATTCAGCGGCGTCAGTGCGAGCAACAGGCAGCCGGCCAGCATCGCCAGCAGCCCGACAATCGTCATCGGGCCGCTGCCGAAACGGTCGGTCAAACGCCCCGCAGGTACGCCCATCAATGCTGAAACGCAGGGCCCGACTGCCATGGTCAGGCCCATCCAGGCGGGGTCGAGGCCCGCACCGTGGGTCAGGTAGAAGGGCCCGACGACGAGTGTCGCCATCATCACCGCCGACACCAGGGCGCTCATGGCCAGGCCGGCGCTCAGGGTCGACTCCCGTAGCGTCGACAAGAAACTGAACCCGGATTGCACGGGCTGTTGCTCGCGGCGGTCGACCCGCAGATAACGCCGGGCGAGGGCAAAGGTCAGCAACCCCAGCGGCACGGTGATGAAGAACAGCGCGCGCCAGCCAAACCCGGCGATCAACATTCCGCCAAGGCTTGGCCCCAGCGCGGTGCCTATGGCCGACATCGTGCCGAGCAAACCCATGGCACGGCCGGTACGCTCCTTGGCGACGGTCTCGCCCACCAGCGCCATGGTCATGGCCATCATGATCGCCGCGCCCAGGCCTTGCACGGCACGCGCCGCAATCAACAGCCCGAGGGAGGGGGCCGCGCCGCACAGGGCCGAGGCCACGGTGAAGAGCAGTAACCCTGCCAGTAGCAAGCGGCTGCGGCCCATCAGGTCGCCCAGTCGCCCGACGCTGACGATCACGGCGGTGATTGCCAGCAAGTAGGCAAGCACCACCCACTGCGCCGCTTGAAAGGATGCGTCAAACGCTTGCACCAGGCTTGGCAGGCCAACGTTGGCGATGCTGGTGCCCAAAGACGCCAGCAACATGGACAGTGACAGGGCGGCGAGGGCGCCACGAGGTGCAGGTGATTTCATCAAGAGGCTCCAGGGTTTGACCGCTGTCGGAAATCTACGCCGTCACCTAACATGGCGGAAGGCGCAGCATTTGCACTTTATACGTGCGCCAAACGCCCTGTGAGGTTTGCCGTGTCGACACCTGATTTCAATCTGCTGGTCACCCTGGATGTATTGCTCGCCGAAGGCAGCGTCGCCCGTGCCGCTCAACGCTTGCGCCTGAGCCCGTCGGCGATGAGCCGGGCCTTGGCACGACTGCGGGAAACCACGGGCGATCCGTTACTGGTGCGTGCCGGGCGTGGCCTGGTACCAACGCCGCGGGCGTTGGCGTTGCGCGAACAGGTCAGTCAGTTGGTGCAGGACGCCGAAGCGGTGTTGCGACCCGCTGCGACGCTGGACTTGAGCCAACTGGTACGCACCTTCACCTTGCGCACCAGCGACGGGTTTGTTGAAAACTTCGGCCCGGCGCTGTTGGCGCGGGTCGCCCGGGAAGCGCCTGGCGTGCGGTTGCGCTTCGTGCACAAGCCGGACAAAGGCAGTACGCCGCTGCGCGATGGCAGCGTCGACCTGGAAACCGGCGTGGTCGACAGCAGCGCCAGCCCTGAAGTGCTGACCCAAGCGCTGTTCCGCGACCGGTTTATCGGCGTGGTGCGCAAAGGGCACCCCCTGAGTCAGGGCGAAGTCACACCGCAACGCTTCGCCGAAGGCCAGCACATCTACGTGTCCCGGCGCGGCCGTGATCAGGGCCAGATCCATCAGGCCCTTGAAGCGCTCGGGCTGACCCGGGACGTGGTGACCATCGTCGCCGGCTTCTCCACCGCCCTGGCACTGGCCCGCAGCACCGACCTGATCGCCAGCGTACCGGAGCGCCATACCGCCAACCTGCACAGCGACCTCTACCGCTTTGCGCTGCCGTTCGCCTTCCCGGACTTCACCGTATCGATGCTCTGGCACCCACGCCTGGACGCCGACCTGGCCCATCGCTGGCTGCGCGGTTGCCTGCGGGAGGTGTGTGCGCAATGAGCCGAGCCCGGACAGGAAAGCACCGACCCCCCTGTGGCGAGGGAGCTTGCTCCCGCTGGGCTGCGAAGCGGCCCCAAAACCGGCATCCTGTTTCCAACTGAAAGAACGCGGTGCGCTTAATGGGGCTGCTACGCAGCCCAGCGCGGAGCAAGCTCCCTCGCCACAATGGGTGTTTCCGGGTCCACGGCGGCCCTTCAGCAGGTACAATCCGCCTGGCCTTAAAATGAAACACCAGGAATTCGAATGTTCAGCCTTACCCATTATGAAACCCCATGCCCCGAGCCGATCAATGCGCAGATCCTGCAAATGGTGGTCGACAACCTGACCGACATCAGCATGGTCGCCATCCCGCCGAGCAACCTGCTGTACAACGTCTACCAGTACGCGATCGGCTACGAAGTGCACCTGTACCTCGAAGCGCTGGGCGGCTCCAAGGGCATTGCGGTTGAACTGATCGTCGCGCTGGACGCGCAGGAGCAGGTGATCGGCTTCCTGCTGTACCTGCCGGTGAAAGACGATCCCGAGGCGTGCGGCGTGGCGTACATGGCGGTGCACGCCAGCCATCGGCGCAAAGGCGTGGCGCGGGCGATGATGCAGGACATGCTCGCTCGCTACCCCCATGCCGAACTGACCTGCGCGGTCGAGAAGGTACCGGCGTTCGAGTCCATGGGCTTTCAACTGCGCGGCGTGCGCGGTACTCAGGTGCTGATGAACACCCGCGACTACAGCACTGACGGCTTGATGGGGCTGCTGGATGTGGCGTCGATCTACAGCTCGCTGGAGGTGCGGCAGATCCACACCTACCTGCTGCAAAAACACGGCAAGCGGGCGATGATCGATGCGGAGAAACAGCGTGATCGACACTTCGACCAGATGACCCACAAGGCCCGAATGTTTGTGCACGCAAGGCTGGGTTAACGCGCTCCTCGACTCACCATCGACTTGATGCTCGCAAACAGTTCCTCCTGTGCCTCCACCGGGCTGATCTCTGCGCTGGCGGCGGCGTGGGACAGCGCTTCCGCTGCGCCCAGCATCCCCCTCAAACCGGCCTGACTTATCACACCGTCCGCGGCAAAGGGGGCGAGGGCATCCCGGCACTTGCCGAGGAAAATCACGTCGTACTCACGCTTGATGCTCTCCAGTTCCGGGCTGCCGGCCAAAGCAGCAATCACCCCCGGAATTTCACGCCCTTGTAGCAACACACAGTCGACGTAGCACGAGGCGATGACCCACGCGCGGTCGTCCAGGGTGGGTTCGCTGGCCTCGATTGCGGCGGCAAATACCTGGTTCTGACGGGCGTCGAAATCTTCATACAGCGCGGCCAACAGCCCTGCGCGATCGCCAAAATGGTCATACACCACCGGCTTTGTAACGCCGGCCAACTCAGCCAGATGCCCCAGGGTCAGGGCATCGGTGCCTTCTTCTCGCACCAGTTGCCAGGCCACGTCGAGCAGCTGGCGTAACCGGTCATCCCGGGACAGGCGGCGGCGAGGGGCGGGGGATTGATCGCTTGACATGCTTATATACCAAAAGTAACTTACCAACGGTAACTTAGCTCAAGCCTACTCAATTTGCCTTCTCATCGCTACCCCGACGGAGTCACTGCCATGCACGCGCTGATCGTTGTTGCTCACCACGACTCACACTCCCTGACCCACAGCCTCGCCAAACAGGCGGCTGCCGGCATAACTGCCGCCGGCCACACCTTTGAAATTGCCGACCTCGCCGTTGAAGGTTTCGACCCGCGTTACAACGCCGCCGACCATAAAGTGCATCGCACCCGCGCCACGCCGCCGGCCGACGTACTGGCCGAACAGGCCCGTCTGGACCGCGCCGACGCGTTGGTGCTGGTGTTCCCGATCTTCTGGTGGTCAATGCCGGCCTTGCTCAAGGGCTGGATCGACCGGGTATTCGTCAACGGTTGGGCCATCGACTACAGCCTTGAGACGAAGGTGGTGAAAAAACTCGGCCACTTGCAGGTGCACTTGCTGGGCGTCGGCGGGGCGGATGAGGGTGTGTTTGAACGCCACGGCTATGCCGACGCCATGCGCACGCAAATCGACCATGGGATCTTTGATTACTGCGGTGCGAAAGTGCTGACATCCGAGCTGCTGTTGGACTCGGAAAGCGGCGCTGCCGAACAGCATCTGGAGACGGCGGCGAAGTTGGGGCGACAACTGTTCGTCACCCTGGAACCCTGTGAAACCGCCTAAACCAGGCTGCTCTGTATGAGCGCTGCCAGCTGTGCTACCGCAGCGCCTGGCGCTGGATGGCTGCAATGCAATTCATAGCCAAGGGACGGCACCGGCGGCAGACCGTCGAGTACACGCAGGTGCGCAGGCAAACCGATACGGGTGCGCAAGGTCACACCCAACCCGGCATCGACCGCCGCCCAGATCCCGCCCACGCTGGGGCTGGTCAAGGCAATGCGCCAGGCAATGCCGGCGCGGTCCAGGGCTTCGGTGGCGGCGCTGCGCAATACGCAGGGTGCCTCGAACATCACCAGCGGCAGCGGCGCGCCCTCGGCGCGCGGTAGTTGAGGTTTGTCCCGGGGCCCGATCCAGTGCATGGGTGTTTGCCCCAGGCGGGTGCGGCAGGACGATGTCTGACCGGTTTCCCAGGTCAGCGCCAGGTCCAGGCTCGCGCTGTCGATCAGGGTCAACAGCTCGGCATTGCGGCCTATCCGCACTTCAAGACTGATCATCGGGTACAGCCTGGCGAAGCGCCGCAGGATGTCACTGAGCACATGCTCGCCGAAATCCTCCTGCAAGCCGAGGCGCAAGGTGCCTGCGGTTTGGGTTTCGTTAAGGCTGCTGAAGACAGTGTCATTGAGGTCCAGCAACCGCCTGGCGTGGCCGAGCAGCGCTTCACCCACCGGCGTCAGCACCAGCCCGCGCCCGGATTTGCTCAGCACCGGCGTGCCGACCTGTTCTTCGAGTTTCTTTAATTGCGCGCTGACGGCTGAGGTCGAACGGCCCAGGCGATCCGCCGCCCTGGCAAAGCTGTTCAGCTCCACGCCGGTGACGAAGGTGCGCAGTACATCAAGGTCGAAGGTGGGACGGCGCATTGAATGGTCCATTAAAACGGGATGGTGGATACCATTAAATCTGATATTCGGAATGATCCTGGCTTGCTAGTTTTTGCCCGTCAACTGAATTGTCGGAGCGAGCGTCCATGAGCAACAAATTTACCGAGCTGACCCGCGACGTGCTGTTCGCCGATATCTGGGAGCGCGAGGGCCTGTCGCCCAGGGAGCGCAGCCTGATCACCGTGGCGGCACTGGTGGCGATGTACCGTCTGGAGCAACTACCGTTTCACTTGCAGCGGGCGGTTGGCAATGGCTTGAGCGTCGAGGAACTGGGTGAAGTCATCACTCACCTGGCGTTTTACTCTGGCTGGCCAACAGCGGCGTCGGCGCTGAACCTGTTGGCAGCCATCCATCCTGCGGAGTAACCCCATGCCTTACGCTCGAATCTCTCTGCACCGCGGGAAATCCCCTGAGTATCTGCAAGCGCTTTCACAGGGATTGCATGACGCTCTGGTTGAAAGCTTCAAGATTCCTGACGCGGATCGCTTCCACGTGATCCACCAGCACGAAATTGGCGAGATGATCATCGACCTCAACTATTTGGGCGGCCCGCGCAGCCACGACTATGTACTCATCGCGATCACGGGCGGTAAACCTCGTGATACCGAGACCAAACGGCGGTTTTACCAGGTGTTGGTGGAGCGACTGGAGGCTGCGATCGGGCTGAGCCCTGAGGATGTGATGGTGGTGATTACGACGACGGCGGCGGATGAGTGGTCGTTTGCAGGTGGCAGAGGGAATTAGCAGCACGGGCGTACTTTTCCAATTGGAATGATTGCCCACAAGGTATGGAGAGGTGATCGGGAAATGTCAGTCTGGAAAGGAGGACCTTTCTGACAACCTTTCAGGCGGCTCAGTCTTACTCTTTGCGCTCTTGTGGAATCCAGGAGTAAAGGAATGACTTCCAGCGCCTTGAAGGACGGTTTTCCAGCTGCCTATCGCACCACCCGCAAACGGATCGAAGGCAGTATCGACCTCGGCCGGTTGTTTGCCGCGATCGATGCTGACCCGGCGATTGCGGGCGCAGGGGGTGTGTACCTCGACGATCAACTGTGGCCGGTGACGTTGCGTGAGCTTCAGCCGGTTTGCAGTTTGTTGCCCAAACGGGTGATTTTGCGTGAAGCGCCGAGGTACATGGCGCGGCTGGATCTTATACGCGAGCTGCAGCAGTAGCCGAGGGAGTCGCATGGGTACTTGAGGCCGTCGGTATGGGTGCAACCATGAGTGTCATAGGCAGCGGCGTCTCCGGGAATATCCGGACACTGGCCATCGGCCTATATGAAGAGTTTGAATAATGGAACTGAGAAATTCCCCTAGAGCTTTTATGGCTCACTATTTTCCGGTTTTCGTCTGTGCTTTTATGTTTGCGCTTTTCGCTCTTGCGGTAGCGGGGTCGTCGATGGGTAGTACCTATATGCGAGGCGTGCCTGCTTATCGTAGTTACACGGGACTGGATGTGGGCATCGCTTCCATTATCTTGTCAGCGGGCAACTTTCTTATCCTCCGAGGTCGCGCCTGGGGCGTCTGGATACTGGCAGGCAGTTGTGTGATGAGCTTTTTCATTGTGCTGTTCACCTACAGTTATCAGCCCCATCCTTTTATCTACACAACGGGGCTGTTGTTCCCGCTGCTAAGCCTCTACCTGCTCAATACCCAACGCCACCGCCAAATGCGCGCAGAACTCGTTCTACTTCGTCACGAACGCGAGCGCTACAAAGCCGGCTTTCGGCCCCCGCGTACTCAGGAGATGGCCCAGGCTCGCCTCGAATACAAAACGGCCCGCAGGCTCAAGCGTGAAAATCGCCGCAAATGGAACGCCGCCCTCAACCCTCGCGAAACAAGTCATGGGCATCCAGCAACCGATACGCAATCTCCGGCCGTTTCTCCATGCCCTTGCGAATCGCCGCCGGGATCGACTGCCGGGTCTTGCGACACAACCCCGGCAAGTCATCGATAACGATCTGAATCCCGCGCATCAAGCGACGGTCACGCAAATAAAGGATGCGATTGGCGCGTCTATGAGTATTACCGGCAGCGGGTTGTCCGGGAATATTAGAACCGTCGCTATCGGCCTATACGAAGAGTTTGAATGATGGAATTGAGGCATTCACGTCAGGCCTTTCTGGCTCGGTATGGCCCGGTTTTTATTGGTGCTTTTTTTTGCGCGCTTCTTGGGCTTGTTATGGCGAGCGCGCTTTTGGGCAGCACCTATCTACATCGGATTTCTGGTTACCGCAATTACTCGGGTCTTGATATGGGCGTAATGTCAGTGATCTTGTCGGTGGGAAATGCTCTTGTTGTGCGAGGGCGAGCGTGGGGAGTCTGGATAATGGTTGGCTGTTGTGTGCTGAGCTTTTCTGCGGTGATGTTCACTATCAGCTACACACCAGATCTTTTTACTTTCTCGACAGGGCTTTTGTTCTCGCTTCTAGGCCTCTACCTCCTGAACACTAAACGCCACCGCCAAATGCGCGCAGAACTCGTTCTACTTCGCCACGAACGCAAGCGTTACAAAGCCGGCTTTCGGCCCCCGCGTACTCAGGAGATGGCCCAGGCTCGCCTCGAATACAAAACGGCCCGCAGGCTCAAGCGAGAAAATCGCCGCAAATGGAAGGCTGCCCTCAACCCTCGCGAAACAAGTCATGAGCATCCAGCAACCGATACGCAATCTCCGGCCGCTTCTCCATGCCCTTGCGAATTGCTGCCGGGATCGACTGCCGGGTCTTGCGACACAACCCCGGCAAGTCATCGATAACGATCTGAATCCCGCGCATTGTCTTCACTTCCGTATGGCCCGGCGCGACATGCACGCGAATCCCCAGTTGCTGGTGCATCAGCTGTTGCATGCGCTCCAGGTCGGGCAGGCTTTGCAGGTTTTCGAGGCGTTCGAGCAGGCGTTTTTCTTCCTGGCGCGTCAGGTGCAGGATGCGTGCATCGGCGCCGGGAAGGTCGAGCAGTTGCTCACGATTGCAGTCGCAGACGCCGGGTGGGCAGGGTTGGCGAATTGTCATGCAGTCTCCCTCCCGTTACCGGCGCCGGCGGCTTACCAGGTCAGATGGACCCCAAGGCTTTCCAGCTCTTTCCAGTACTCAGGATAGGTCTTGCCGACGCAGTCCGGGTCCTGAATCCTGATCCCCGAGACCTTCAAGCCCGCCAAGGCAAAGCACATGGCGATGCGGTGGTCGGCGTGGGTGTCGATCAGCGCGTTGCAGGTGGTACCCGCCAGGGCCGGATCGCTGGCTACCAGCAAGTCATCACCTTCAATGGTCGCCAGGCCTGGGCGGATTTCATTCAGACCGTCATGCAGTGCCTGCACCCGATCACATTCCTTGACCCGCAGGTTGGCCAGTTCCGTGAAACGTACCGGCGTGTTGTTGAACGCTGCGAGCACGGCGAGGGTGGGGATTGCGTCCTGCATCTGCGAACCGACAACCACCGGTTGCATGTGCGGGAACTGCGCGATCACTGCCTGGGCCTTGGCATCGGGCTGGGTGAAATCCTGCGGGGCGACACCGAGGTCGATGCGGCCGCCGGTCAACACTTCGGCAGCCCACAAATAGGTGGCGGCGGAAGCATCAGGCTCGATCAGGTAGTCGTGGGCGGTGTAGCCGGTCGGGGCCACGCGCCAGGTGCTTTCATCAACGATGTGTACCTGGGCACCGAAGGCGCGCATGCAGTCCAGGGTCAGGTCGACATAGCCACGGGCGCCAATGTCCTTGCCGGTCAGGGCCACTTCAATCGGGGCTTCGCCGCACGCCGCCAGCATCAGCAGCGCCGACACATACTGGCTCGACAGGCCGCCGTCGATCTCGAAACGCTTGGCTTGCACGCGGCCAGTGCCATGGACGGTCACGGGTGGGCAACCGGTAGGGCTGTCGACCTGGATGCCATTCTGGCCGAGGGTCGCCAGCAGCGGGCCGATCGGGCGTTTTTGCATGTAGGCATCGCCGTCCAGCACCACGGTGCCTTGTACAGTGGCCACGGCAGCGGTGAGGAAGCGCATCGCCGTGCCGGCGTTGCCGAGGAACAGCGGCTGCGCCGGCAATTGCAGCTTGCCTACGCCGGTGACGACGAACGTGGTGTCATCCGGTTCATCGATCACCACGCCCATCTGCCGCAGGGCCACCGACATGTGGCGAGTGTCATCGCTTTTCAGCGCGCCGCTCAAGCGGCTGGTGCCCTTGGCCAGGGCCGCCAGCAGCAAGGCACGGTTGGTAATGGATTTGGAGCCGGGGGGCGCTACCTTGCCGTTCAATGGAAAGTTGGGCGGTGTAACGGTCACGGTTTTCTGCGAACTCAAGGTACAAGGCTCCTGCTTCAAGGCGGGTGGCATTTGGCGGACACGAATAATCGGCCAAACACGCTACCGTTGTCGAGCGTGGATCGTTGAGAGTCGCGGGTTATGGCGCCATGCGGCCATTCATGTCGCCATACGCTCGCACTCGTGAAACCACCATTGGTCGACATTTCCCTCCTTGATGTCGATTGAGCGCCTGATGGATCGACTACAAGCACAACAACCCGTCGAATCAGGAGAATGATCATGTCTTACGTAGATGGCTGCGTCATCGCGGTGCCCACCGCAAAACGCGAACAATTCATCCAGCACGCCAAGGCCGCCGCCGTGGTGTTCAAGGAACACGGTGCGCTGAATATCATCGAGTGCTGGGGCGATGACGTGCCCCAGGGGCAGGTGACCTCGTTTCCCATGGCGGTCAAGCTCAAGGAGGATGAAACCGTGGTGTTTTCCTGGATCGTCTGGCCGTCGCGGCAGGTGCGTGACGTCGGGATGAGCAAGGTGATGGAAGACCCGCGCCTGAAGGCAGACGTCAATCCGATGCCGTTTGATGGGCAGCGGATGATCTATGGCGGGTTTGAGATGATCCTCAACACCTGAGGCCAGGCGTTCATGGACGGCCGCTGTAGTCCGATCGCCTGTCGTAGGGTAGGACCGACGACAACTCTGGTGCAAGACCGGCGCGAAAGCTACGCAAAACAAGGACATGACGCGATTTGTCTGACAGAACCGTCGGGTAGACAACCCGGCGGGGTGGGCTAAGTTCAAGGCGCTTCCCATGACGGGAGGTCTTCAATCAAGGAGTGACTGAAATGAACAAACCCCAGACTCAACTCAAGCATGGTCGCGTCGTGACCCCCGCCAGCCGTGGCGCGGTGGCGGTGGAACGCGGACTGCTGGAAAGCTGGCAAGTCAACGAAATGGAAGGTGGCAAGAACTTCCCGGCCCTCAACGCAGGCCCGTTTCCGGCGCCTTACGAAACCGACGATCAGAGCGTCACGCCGCCCGCTGACGGGCACATCCTCAGCGGCGGCAAGACCGATGCCCGCGACTGCGTGAACTTCACCGACGAAGAAATGGGCAAAAAGCTCAACACCCCGTTTAACTGGCCGTTACTGAATGTTGAAGCCGGCCAGGTGTTCAAGGTGCAGTGGGCTTACACCGCCGCACACGTAACCCGTGGTTATCGCTGGTTGATCACCAAGGACGGCTGGGACCCCAAGCAGCGCATCAGCCGCGCTCAACTGGAGCCCAAACCGTTCTTCGAGGACTTTTATACCCAGGTGCCGTATTACCAGCACTCGGCTGAACTGAAGGCCAAGGTTGAACATCAGGTGACATTGCCCAAGGGCAAGAAGGGCCGGCATGTGCTGGTGTTGATGTGGATCGTGGCCAACACCGGCAATGCGTTCTATCAGGCGTTTGACGTCGATTTCAACTAGCGACAACTGAACCTGGAGGCAAAACAAAATGTGGCGAGGGAGCTTGCTCCCGCTGGGCTGCGAAGCAGCCCTGAAAATCAGGGGGCGCTTCGCACCCCAGCGGGAGCAAGCTCCCTCGCCACAGGTGTTGCGTTCAGCGCTGGGCCAACCAGTAGTCGTGCAACGCGCGGGCGGCCGGTTCGATAGCGGCTACCCGTTGCTGATGGGCATCAACATCCAGGTCTGCCGGCAGTTCAAAGTTGTCCTGCTCGGCGCACCAGGAAATCTTCTCCAGTTGCCCGGCCTGTTCGGCGGGCAGCTCTGGCCAGTTGCCAATCGCGGCGCCACGGATATAGCCAAAGCACCATTCTTCCGCCAGGGTCAGTGGCTGGTCCTGATGCTCGGTTTCTTCGAAACGTGCTTTAAAGCCTTGGGCATCGGTCGCCAGTTGCGTGGCAATGGCGTTCATATGGCGCACGCACAGCTCAAGGAACTGCCCGGCTTCTTCCGGGCTTTCCCAATCCGGGTTCTGCCCACCAAAGATCCCCGGGAACCATTCGGCAACGTCCACTTGGGCAGGGCTTGAAACCAGTGCGGTGAAGTAGCCGTCGAGTTCCGCCAGGTTCAGCACCGAATGGTCGTCGCCGTACTTGAGCAGGGTTTCGTCGATGAATTCGAAATCGGCGGGGGCGAGGGGTTGGTCGTGCATGGGCATATCCTTTGTGCGTAGAACGCCGCTGATGGGGCGGCTTAAAGCGCGGAGGATGGCGCGTGTCGGGGTTTTAATCCAGCTTCTTCAACGCTTTTCCCACAGGACGCACAGCTTGCTCATGCACATCGAACCCGCCACTGCGAGGATGATCGGCACCAGGAAGTCATGGTCGATGCGGGTGAATTCCGCCACCAGCACAATCGCCGTCAACGGCATGCTCATGCTCGATGCCAGGAACGCTGCCGCGCCAATGATCGCGAACGCCCCCAGCGGCACGCCGGGCCACAGCAGGTTCCAGGCGCCACCGAGGATGATCGCGAGCAACGCGCCGTTGGCCAGCGCCGGGGTCAGCAGGCCACCTTCGGCACCGGCGCGCAGGCTGCTGGCGGTGATCAGCACCTTGACCACCAGCAGTACGGCGGCCAGGGCGATGGTCAGCTCGTTGTCGAAGCCCAACTGCGCCGGGCCTTTGCCGTTGCCGAGGATTTGCGGCAGGAACATCGCCAGGCCACCGATGATCGTAAAGTTGATCAACGACAGCACGGGCAGCCGCCAGCCACGGGCGGCGTTGCTGCGGGCTGCTCCGGTCAGGCGGGTGAATCCGTAGGCGGCGAGACCAAATACCGGGCCGCAGGCCAGCGCCCAGGCGATCAAGCCGGGGCTGAGCACGAAGTGCGGCACCACGTATTGCGCCTCAGCCCCCAGGCCGATCCAGGCCACTGATGCGCCGATGGCCGAGGTGGCCAACGCGATCACCGCCGCAGGCCAACTGAACACACCCACCAACACTTCGAGCACAAACACCGCGCCCCCCAGCGGCACGTTGTACACCGCCGCCAGCCCGGCACCCGCGCCGCAGGCAACAATCAACCGATGCATGTCCGGTGCCAGGCGCGCCCGTTGTGATAACCAAGTGGCGGCCAGTGCGCCGACTTCCCGTGGCGCCACTTCACGGCCCAAGGGCGAGCCGAGGGCCACGGTGATGATTTGCAGCACGGCGTGGGCTAGGGTGGTCTTGGGCGGCATGATCGGCGCCTCGGCCGAGACCGCTTGCTTGATGCTCACCAACGGGCGGCCATAGCGGTAGATCAACCACCAACCCACGCCGGCTACTAGGCCGCAGGTGATCAGCACCAACACCCGGCGTTCGGGCGCGGCGGCGGTGACGCCGAGCAAAAAGGTTTCATGGCTGATCAGGCTGTCGAGGCTGTAGCCGTAGGCCAGGTGCTGAATGCCGTGCAGCAGCAAGGCGAGGAGCATGCCGCCCAGGCCGGCGCCGATGCCGGTAAAGATGACGACGAGGGCAAGAATCAGCAGCGAACGGGTCTTTGAGGGCATGAAGGGTCCAGGGAGCCGGGTTTTCGAGCCTGATTCTATAGCGCAATGGTGACGCCATAGCCCCGAGATGTAATGCAACTGCGCGAACTGGCGTTCCACAACATTGCATTACGTTCAGATTACTTTAACGGCCCGGCCAATTGCCTGAATCGGACCTGTCGGCTTGCCGGTTTTCGAGCCACCCGGGTTTTCCAGGGTCAGCTCAAACAGCTGGTTCGGCGCCAGTGGCGGGAGTTTGTCCAGCGGCACAGATAACGTCTGCCCAGGCTTGACCAAGCCCAGCGACACCGGGCCTTGCCAGTCTTCGCCCTTGGTCCAGAACTGCAAGGTCTTGTCCGCCGGTACTTCCATGACGCCCAGGGGAATCAGCTGGATTTCCTGAGTATTACTCGCCTGGATCACCCAGCCCGGCGCCTGGTTTTGCGGGGCGACCAGCACCACCACATAAGCGGTCGGGTTGATGGCAGGTGTGCGGGTGAGTAGCAGCGTCGCCAACACCAGGCTTGCCGCGATGCCGGCACCGGCCAGCCCGCGCCACAAGGCCAGCCGGTTCCACCACGAAACGGGCGAACCGTGAGTGGCCGAATGCCCCAGGCTGCGCTCGATGCGTCGCCATAAATACACCGACGGCGTTGCGGGCGGGGCCTGCTCGGTCAATGGCAATAGGCGCTGCTCCCAGGCCTGTACCGCTGCGCGCAACGCGGCGTCGGTTGCCAGGCGTTGTTCCACCTCGGCACGCTGCTCGGTGGGCAAGGTGCCCAGCACGTATTCGCTGGCCAGTTCGTCGATGCTGTTCATGCCATGCACTCACGCAATGCCGCGAGGCTGCGTTTGATCCACGCTTTCACGGTGCCCAGCGGGGTGCCGAGTTTGTGCGCGATTTCGCTGTGGGAATAACCGTCTACGTACGCATGCAGGATGCAATTGCGGCGGGCCGGGTCGAGTTGTTCGAGGCAACTGTAGATCCGCCCCGAGCGCGCTTGATAGTCGAAGGTGTCGGTGGGCGCTGCGCTTTCATGTTCTTCGCTGAGGGGCACTTCGCGGCCACTACTGCGCACAGCATTCAACGCCAGGTGTCGGGTCACGCTGTACACCCAGCCGCGGGCCGAGCCTTTGTGCGGGTCAAAGCTGGCGGCACGGTTCCAGATCTTGATAAAGGCGTCATGCACGATGTCTTCGGCCACCGCCTTGTCGCGCACAATGCGCAAGGCAACTCCCAGCAACCGGGAGCTTTCCTGTTGGTACAGCCCGCGCAAGGCCGGTTGTTCGCCACGGGCGCAAGCCAGCAGGCAGGCTTCATAGTCAAAATCGGCTTCAGGCAAAGACAGGTTTCCAGGTGGAGGCCCCGGCGGAGAGCCCGGGGCGCTTTCGCAGCAGCGTAGACGAGTTTGGTCAGTTGGCCGCCCAGAAGATGTAATCAGCCTGGTACTTCACCACTGCCTGCTGGCCCTTGTTGGCCGCCGTGCATTCGGTGCTCGGTGCTACGCCACCCTTGAGGGCGACCCGTTGAATGTAGGCGACGCCGCTCATTGCACCCTTGCCTTCGGCGGGGTTGGCCTTGACCAACTGATAGGGCAGGTTGCCGGGGCTGGACGGCGCCACCGCCAACTGGGTGCCGGTGACTTTCGAGCCGTCCTTGGCCTGCCAGGTGGCCGGCGGGCCGAAGTAACTGCCGACCTGCTGGCCATTGCGGTCATTGAGTACGGCCTTGGGCCCGACGAAAAACCATTCGGTCTGGCCGGCAGCGTTGGCCTTGTCGCGGCACTCGTAAGTGATTTCGCCGACTCCAGTGGTTTCCATTGCCACCTTGTGACCGTCCGGCACCTTGATGCTGTCGGGTAAACCGGTCTGGGCAAAGGCGGTCGGTGCAGCGGCAAACAGGCAGGTCACGCAGAACAGGGCTTTGGCGTTCATCGGTGTCTCTCCGTAGGGGCAGCAAGGCGCTGCTGCCTGTACTACCCACGGCACGCGAAAACGGATGCAGCGATTAGAAAATAAATCAGCAAGGGCGCACACTGTGGCCCCCGCACTACCAGAGGAGCGATTGGCAATGACCGGTGTTCACACGTCTGCTCAACAGGGTTTCTCTACTCAGGCCGTCACCTACGCCCAAGGCCGACCGGACTATCCACGGCAACTCACGGGCTGGCTGACCGACGCCCTGCAGATCAATCCCCATTCCACCGTCATCGACCTGGGGGCCGGCACCGGCAAGTTCACCCGCTTGCTCAATACCGTGGCGCCGACGTTGATCGCGGTCGAGCCGGTGGAGGCGATGGGCGCGCAGTTGAAGAAATTGCTGCCGCAGGTGCGCCTGCTCTCGGGCACCGCCGAAGCCATCCCCCTGGAAGCGGCCACCGCCGATGCGCTGGTATGTGCCCAGGCATTCCACTGGTTCTCCACGGAAGCGGCCCTGGCGGAAATTCACCGGGTGCTCAAGCCGGACGGTCGCCTTGGGTTGATCTGGAATGTGCGGGATGAGTCGGTGGACTGGGTTGCAGCGATCACCGAGATCATCACGCCCTACGAGGGTGACACCCCGCGTTTTCACACCGGGCGTTGGCGCGAGGCGTTCACGGGTGAGTATTTTTCCACCCCCGAAATGACCTGCTTCCCCTACAGCCACGTGGGCAGCCCCCAGGAAGTGATCATGGATCGCTTCCTTTCCGTGAGCTTTATCGCAGCGTTGCCGTCGGCGGAAAAAGCACAGGTGACCGAGCAGTTGCAGGCGCTGATCAACACGCATCCGGCGTTGCGCGGTCGTGAGACAGTCGCCTTCCCGTATCAGACCCAGGCCTACCGCAGCCAGCGACTGGCAAGAAAGGCATAAAGTCAGAACGTTTTGATATAAGTAGTTATAAGAAATATCGCTATGCTGCGGCCAGAATTTTATAAGGCCGCAGGTAGTGGTAATGGATGTAGGTAATTTTGGTTTCTCGATTGCTGGCCTGATTGTTGGATTTATCGTGGGTATGACCGGTGTCGGCGGCGGCTCGTTGATGACGCCGATCCTGCTCTGGTTCGGCATCAACCCGGCCACCGCCGTGGGTACCGACCTGTTGTATGCCGCCATCACCAAGTCGGGGGGTGTGCTGGTTCACAGCAAGAATCGAAACATCGACTGGACCATCACCGGCTGGTTGACCCTGGGCAGCGTGCCTGCAGTGTTGCTGACCTTGTGGTTCCTCAAGAGCCTGGACACCGATCCCGCCGCCTTGAACGCGGTCATCAAGCAATCCCTGGGCGTGGTGTTGCTGCTGACGGCCACGGCGATCCTGTTCAAGAACAAGCTGCTGGCGTTCGCCCAGCGGCATGCCGGCGACGACTACAAGATGGCGCCGCGCAACCTCAATGGGCTGACCGTCGTTACCGGCGCTATCCTCGGCACCATGGTGGCCCTGACCTCCATCGGCGCCGGCGCCCTGGGCACCGTGGCGCTGTTTATCCTGTACCCGTTCCTGGCCACCAAGCGCCTGGTGGGCACCGAAATCGCCCACGCCGTGCCGCTGACCCTGGTCGCCGGCCTCGGCCACGCGAGCATGGGCAACATGGACTGGACCCTGCTGGGCTTCCTGTTGCTGGGCTCGCTGCCGGGGATTTATGTCGGCAGCCACATGGCCGGCAAGGTCCCGGACGGGATATTGCGTCCTTGCCTGGCGTTCATGCTGGTGATGATCGGCTTCAAGCTGGCGCTTTAACGCGCCGGCCCATTGCCGATCTGCCATACAAACGGCGGCTCGGTGCCGTTGATCACCCAGTCGCCGACAATCCGCGCCTTGTAGATCACCGGGTTGTGGGACGACACCGTGCGTGCATTGCGCCAGTGCCGATCGAGGGCTTTGCCCTGGCGCACATCCGACGCCCCCAGCGCGTTGAACAGTTCAGTGGTGGCGCGCTGGATCAGTTGCGAAACCACTACCTGCGCCGTGGCTGATTCAATCTCGGCCGCCACGTTGGCTTCGCGCTCGACGGCATCGTCCCCACCAAATCGCGCCACATAAGCCCGCTGCGCCGGAACTGCGGCCTTCAGCGCACTGGCTTCGGCGGCATACACCAGTGCTGCGACTTCGCCCACCACCTGCTGTATCTGCGAATCCTGGCTCACATGGGCCGCATTGCCGTGGCTGTAGATCCGCTTGCGGCTGCGCACCTGATGCGCCACATCCTTGAGGGCTGCGCGGCCGATGCCGGCGAGGGTGGCGAGCAGTACCAACTGGTAGAACGCAGTCTGGTATTTGAAGCGGGTAGCAAAGTCGATGACGTTTTCCGCCTCCACCACCGCATCGGTAAAACGCGAGGTGCCGCTGCCGGTGGTGCGTTGGCCAAAGCCGTCCCAGTCATCGCTTTGCACCACGCCGGGCTGGCGGGTGCGGGTGGCGGCAATCACGTCGCCGCCGGTGTCGCTGCGTTGGGCATAGACGTCGATCCAGTCGGAAAACAGGCTGCCGGTGCTGTAGAACTTCTCACCGTTGAGTTTCCATTTATCGCCGTCGGGGCTGACTTTAGTGACAACATCGCCGATGGCCACGCTGCCGATTTCGGTCCAGGCGCAGCCGACGATGTCGCCGTCGACAAAGCGTTTGAACCAGATGTCCCGCGCTGCGCCAGGTGCGGCGTTCAGGCGGTCTTCGGCAAACGCGAAATGTCCACGCAGGGCCTGGGGCACGTTGGAGTCGGCTTCGGCGAGCTCGATCAGCAGTTCAAACAACTGAGGCAGGGAGGCGCCACCACCGCCGTATTCCACGGGCACGCGCACGGCGCCAAAGCCGGCTTGCTTGAGCCATTGGATCGGCTCGTAGGGCAGGGCGCGGGTGTGTTCGCGTTCTACGGCACCCTCGGCGATGCGCTGGAAAATCGGCCGGAAGCGTTCGGCCAGGGCGTGATAATCGACGCCGGTGGACAGTGGATTGATCACGTGATGTTCGGTCATGGGGAAGGCTCCTGGGCAGTTGGACAGTGGAGCTATTGCACGGTCCATGCCGGGCGCCAACGGCCGTGTTTGCGGGCGCGGGGCGAATCCAACTGTTGCTGTGGCAACAGCAAAACGACAAACCACCGCAATCCATGACACCTTCCCGCAGGTCGTTTTTCGCCCATTTCAGCGCGCCAGGCCCCTTGGTCCGGGCCTCTCGCAGTGACTGGCACAGTTGCTGCTCCCTACGCTGTACATGCCAATCCACGAGGTACAGTCCGATGAGTCAGCAAGCCGTTAAATTTGCCTACTGGGTGCCCAACGTCAGCGGGGGGCTGGTGGTCAGCAAGATCGAACAGCGCACCCACTGGGGCATCGATTACAACCGCAAGCTGGCGCAGTTGGCTGAAGAAGCCGGCTTCGAGTACGCCCTGACACAAATTCGTTTCACCGCCGGTTATGGCGCCGAATACCAGCATGAGTCCGTCGCGTTCAGCCACGCGTTGCTGGCGGCCACCACCAAGCTCAAGGTGATCGCGGCAATCCTGCCCGGCCCTTGGCAGCCTGCGCTGGCGGCCAAGCAACTGGCAACCATCGACCAGCTCACCAACGGCCGCGTGGCCGTCAACATTGTCAGCGGTTGGTTCAAGGGCGAGTTCCAGGCCATCGGCGAACACTGGCTGGAGCATGACGAGCGTTATCGCCGCTCCGAAGAATTTATCCGCGCCCTGAAAGGCATCTGGACCCAGGACAATTTCACCTTCCGCGGGGATTTCTACCGCTTCGACAATTACAGCCTCAAGCCCAAGCCTCTGGGCGAACCGCACCCGGAAATCTTCCAGGGCGGCAGTTCGCGAGCCGCGCGGGACATGGCCGCTCGGGTGTCGGACTGGTACTTCACCAACGGCAACACCCCGGAAGGCATCAAGGCGCAGGTGGACGATATTCGTGCCAAGGCCGCTGCCAACCACCATTCGGTGAAAGTCGGGGTCAACGCGTTTGTGATCGCCCGTGACACCGAGGAAGAAGCCCGCGCCGTGCTCGCGCAAATCATCGAGCAGGCCGACCCGGAAGCCGTCAACGCATTTGGCGACGCGGCGAAACAGGCGGGCAAGGCATCACCGGAAGGCGAGGGCAACTGGGCCAAGTCGACCTTTGAGGATCTGGTGCAATACAACGACGGCTTCAAGACCAACCTGATCGGCACCCCGCAACAGATCGCCGAGCGCATCGTCGCGTTGAAGGCGGTCGGCGTGGACCTGGTGCTGGCGGGCTTCCTGCACTTCCAGGAGGAAGTCGAGTACTTCGGCCAGCGCGTGCTGCCGCTGGTGCGCGAGCTGGAAGCCAAGGCCGGGATCAAGCAAGTCGCCTGAACACCACCACCGCCGCACGCAATTTGTTATTGCCGAACCGGCACATTCGCTCGAACTCCCCGTGGCTGACCGGCAGGTGCTGGCAGTCCATGGGCTGGCGATGCTGGCTGTGGTCCACGTCCGGGTCGTGCAGGTAGACGAAGTCCTCGTCGCAGTCGGTGACGATCACCCAATGGGGCGATTTGGAGCGTGTGAGCCGGTAGCTGCTGATCAACACCAGCGGCTGCCCACCGTCCCGCAGCACCTGGGGTAAATCCAGGGGGCCGCCGAGCACTTGCTCAACGTCGCTCAACGCCAACTCTTCCTCGAAGGCGTCATGCACCAAACGCATGACGTCTTTTTTATGCGCATCACGCACCCCGTCGAGAAACAACGGCCCGCTGACGTTGACCTGCATGCGCACCCGAAAGCCCCGGCGCCACGCGGCGAGTGCCAGGCCTTGGGGGCTGCAACCACCATGGCCGGCGGTCATGAACACGGTGGTTGCTTCGCGCCAGATCTGCAGCTCTTCCCGGCGCTGTGCCACCCGCGCAGGTTCCAGGGCACCCATGGCCATCAGCAGGCTGGCGGCGCCACAGGTGAAGTCGGTGGTCTGTTGGTAATAGGGCACACTCAAGGCCCGCGCGTCCTGGTGCTGGAGGATGCGTTTCTCCAGGCGCAGGGCCGGGGCGTGGTCTTCGTAGTAGTCGTTGATCAGGGCAAAACGTCGGTAGCCGTTGCGCTCGTACAGGGCGATGGCACCGGGGTTGTCGGTGCGCACTTCCAGGCGCAGGTAGGCGCAGTCATGTTCTACGGCGCAGGCTTCGATGCGCGTCAGCAGTTGCTTGCCCAGTCCCAGGCCCCGGGAGGACTCGGCGATGGCGATGGAATACAGGCGCGCCAGGGAGGTGCCCCGGTGGAACAGCACCAGGGCGTAGCCCAGCAATTCGTCATCTTTTTCTGCCACCAGCAGTTGCCCGTGGGCGCGGCTGACCATCCACTGGAAGCTGCGGGTGGAGAGCCGGTCCGTGGTGAAACAGTGCTGTTCCAATGCCACCAATGCAGGCACGTCATCGGGTGTTGCAACGCGAAAGGAAAGAGCCATGTGACCGCCGTAAAAGTTGCGTAACGAAACGGGACTTCTCTAAAAGATCGTGCTTAATAGAAAAGGTCTAGTTCTCTAAAGCGGATCAATCAATATGTCAGCGGTACAAGGTCATTGGCGTGAAGTATCCGAGCAAACAGTGGCGGCGACAATAACTTCCAACGGTTATTTTTCAAGCCCTCCCAAGAGTGCAAGTCAAGTCGTGATTATTGTCGAACGCAAGGAAGACTGGGCGTCGTACTTTCCCAGTGAAGACATCGTCACCGCCCAGGAATACCTTGAGCAAACCCGGGAAAGCGAGACGGGCAAGCGGGTGCAGGTGATCAACCTGTGCCGCAGCTACAAGTACCTGGGGCATGGTTACTACTGCTCGCTGCTGGCCGAGGCGCGGGGCCACAAGGTGATTCCGTCGGTGCGCACCATCAGCGAACTGACCAAGAAATCCCTGTATGGCCTGGCCCTGGATGACCTGGATAAAACCCTCGACAAAGCCTTGAGTCACCATCTCTACAGCAACACCGAAGGCTTTACCCTGACACTTTACTTTGGCCGAACCAATATTGAACCCTTGCAGGATTTGGCCCGCCAATTGTTTGAAGCATTTCCCTGTCCGATCCTGTTAGTTGAGTTTCGCAAGAATAACGGCTGGCACATCGAAGGCATTAAGTCTGGCGTATTGCACAAGTTGCGGGATGACCAGGAAGATCAATTTGCCAATGCGCTGGATAACTTCAGCCGCAAGATCTGGCGCCAACCACGCTCCCGACGGTTGGCCCGCTACGACCTGGCGATCCTGCACGATCCCCAGGAACAATTGCCGCCGTCCAACGCCCGCGCCCTGGACAATTTCGTCCGGGTGGGCAAGGGCCTGGGCATCGATGTGGAGCTGATCGAACGCAAGGACTACGCCCGCCTGGCCGAATACGACGCCTTGCTGATCCGCGAGACCACCAGCGTCGACAACCACACCTACCGCTTCGCCAAAAAGGCCGAGAGCGAAGGGCTGGTGGTGATGGATGACCCGGCGTCGATCCTGCGCTGCACCAACAAGGTCTACCTGACCGACCTGCTGAAAAGCCACCAGTTGGGCATGCCGGCCACCGAAATTCTCTACAAGGAGCGACCCGAAGATTTCGAACGGGTGGGCGAGCGCCTTGGCTTCCCGCTGGTGCTGAAGATCCCCGACGGGTGTTTCTCCCGCGGCGTGATCAAGGTCGAAAGCCAGCAAGCGCTGCTGACCGCCACTGCCGAACTGTTCGAGCATTCAGTGTTGCTGCTGGCCCAGGAATTTTTCTACACCGAGTACGACTGGCGCATCGGCGTCCTCAACCGCAAACCGATCTTTGCCTGCCAGTACTTCATGTCCAAGGGCCATTGGCAGATCTACAACCACAAGGCCATCGGCCAGGACATCAACGGCGAGTGCCGCACCCTGGCAGTCCACGAAGCCCCCAAGGCGGTGGTGGAACTCGCGGTGAAAACCGCCAACCTGATCGGCGACGGCCTGTATGGCGTCGACCTCAAGCAATCCGGCGACAAGGTGGTGGTGATCGAGGTCAACGATAACCCCAACATGGACGCCGGCATCGAAGATGCCTACCTGCAAGACGACTTGTATTCCCTGGTACTGGAAGAATTCGTACGACGCCTGGAGTTGAAGCGTCAAGGCCAGGTGTGGTGACGCGCGATGATCCAGCGCTTTGAATTAACCGATGGCAAGTTGTACAACAGCCTGGGGGACGGCGGGGATGTCTTGCTGTTCAGCAATCCGGACCCCCACGAGCGCAAGTACCTGCGCGACTGCTACAAGCTCGACGAACATGCCCTGGCCTCGGCGCTGGACCCGGACGAAGTGTCCCGCATCGAGTTCCACCCCGATAACCTGTTCCTGATCTGGAAGCGCCCGGAGAACTATTCCGGCGGCGGCAACCTGGTGTTTGAAGTGTCGTCCTGCGGCCTGCTGTTTTCCGGGGACCAACTCCTGGTGATCGCCACCGACGACAGCCAACTCTCCGGGCTGGGTTCACGTCGGCCATTACGTACGCCACTGGATGTGTTGCTGGACCTGCTGCTCAACAATATCCACCACTACCTGGGCCACCTGAAGGTGATCAAGATGGTCGCCCGGGAGTTGCAGCAGCAGTTCAACGCATCGATGAGCAACCGCCACCTGATGCAGATGTTCAACCTCAGCGAAAGCCTGATCTATTACATCAACGCCCTGCACAGCAACGGCGCGGTGCTGACGCGCCTGCGCAACCATGGGGAAAAGGAACATTTCAGCGCTGAAACACTGGGCCTGATCGATGACCTGATCATCGAGAACAACCAGTGCTACAAACAGGCGGAGATCTACTCCAACGTGTTCTCCGGGCTGATCGATGCCCGGGGCAACCTGATGAACAACAGCATGAACAACCTGCTGCGCAAGCTGACGTTGATCAACGTGGTGTTCCTGCCGCTGAACCTGATTGCGAGCGTGGGCGGGATGTCGGAATTCAGCATGATGACGGCGGGGACGCCGTGGTGGATTTCGTATCCGTTGTTCATGGCGGCGATGGGGCTGGGAGCGGGGTTGATGGTGTTGGGGTTGAAGCGGATTGCGGGGAGTGGCGACAAGGCAGTATGACCAAAATCCTGAATATCACTGAGGTCTGAATGTGGGAGCGGGCTTGCTCGCGAAAGCGGTGGATCAGTCGCTGTAGATGGCGACTGTCACACCGCTTTCGCGAGCAAGCCCGCTCCCACAGGGGATGTGCGCCATTCAGACGTCCGGTTGCAACGTCAACACCTCAAACCCGTCCCGCGTCACCGCCACGGTATGTTCCCACTGTGCCGACAGGCTGTTATCCCGCGTCACCACCGTCCAGCCATCCTTCAAGCTGCGCACCTTGGCGCTGCCCTGGTTGAGCATCGGCTCAATGGTAAACACCATGCCTTCGCGCAGTTCCATTCCGGTACCGGGGCGGCCGAAGTGCAGGATTTGCGGCTCTTCGTGCATCTCGCGGCCGATGCCGTGCCCGCAATATTCACGCACCACGCTGTAGCCGTTGTTCTGGGCATGGCTCTGGATGGCGTAGCCGATATCCCCCAGGCGCGCGCCGGGTTTGACCTGGCGGATCCCGGCCCACATGGCCTCAAACGTCATTTCCACCAGGCGTCGAGCCTTGGGCGCGACGTTGCCGATCATGTACATCTTGCTGGAGTCGGCAATGAAACCGCCTTTTTCCAGGGTGATGTCGATATTGACGATGTCGCCGTCCTTGAGCACGGCCTTGGCGCTCGGCATGCCATGGCACACCACCTCGTTGATCGAGGTGTTGATGCAGAAGGGGTAGTCGTACTGGCCCAGGCTCGCCGGCCGCGATTGCAGGTCGTTGCGGATGAACGCTTCGACGGCGCTGTCGATCTCCAGGGTCGACTGGCCGGCGGCGACAAAGCCGTCAAGCATGGTAAACACCTGGGCCAACAGGCGGCCGGATTCGCGCATCACCGCGAGTTGTTCCGCCGTCTTGATCATTGCGCGCGCCCCCGGATCAGGTCGGGTTTGTCCAGCAGCAGCTTGTTGATCAGGTCGTTATAGGCCAGGTGCGGATTGAGTTCGGCGAGCAGGCCGATCTTGATCCAGAACTCGGCCTGGGCGTTGATGGAACGGTCCATGGTGGCGCTGGCCAGACGGAGTTGTTCGTGCAATTGGTCGGTGATCTTGACGATGCCCATAAGCTTCACTATGCAGGGTTGATATACAAAGCGTATACGTTTCGTATGCTCCGCGTAAAGCCTGGCGTTTCGCCATTGACTTGCCCGATGGCGCCGGTTAATTTTGATTCATGACATTTCAAACCTTTCGTTGCCAGCCAAGCATTATTACCGCCATTCCTCATTTGGCGGGATAGCGCACGGCTGCACCCAAACCCGCCCTAGAGGCGGGTTTTGTTTTTCCGTCTCCAGGGCCTTGTAAACACCCAGGAGACATCCATGAGTACCCGCCCGGCGAGCCAGCCCCAAGATTCGGGATTGCTTGAGCACTACGTGAAGAAGATCCTGGCCGCCCCGGTCTACGACCTGGCGGTGCGCACGCCATTGCAGGCAGCGCCGGCGCTTTCGGCGCTGCTGGGTAATCAGATCCTGCTCAAGCGCGAAGACTTGCAACCGACCTTTTCCTTCAAGATCCGTGGCGCCTACAACAAGTTGGTGCAACTCAGCGCCGAGCAAAAGGCCCGGGGCGTCATCACCGCGTCGGCGGGCAACCATGCTCAGGGCGTGGCATTGGCGGCGCGGGAGTTGGGGATCAAGGCGACGATTGTCATGCCGTGCAGCACCCCGGAGTTGAAGGTGTTGGGCGTCCGCTCCCGAGGCGGCGAGGCGGTGTTGCATGGGGCCAGCTTTCCGTTCGCCCTGGCCTATGCGTTGCAATTGGCCGAGGCCACCTGCAGCACGTTTGTCTCGCCGTTCGACGACCCGGACGTGATTGCCGGGCAGGGCACAGTGGGAATGGAAGTGCTGCGTCAGCAGCAGGGCCCGCTGGACGCGATCTTCGTCCCGGTGGGCGGCGGCGGGTTGATCGCCGGTATCGCGGCCTACGTGAAATACCTGCGCCCCGAAGTGCGCATCATCGGCGTCGAGCCCGAAGGCTCCAGTTGCCTGCTGGCAGCCTTGCGTGCGGGGAGCCGGGTGGTGTTGCCGAGTGTCGACAGCTTTGCCGATGGCACGGCCGTGGCCCAGATCGGCGCCTATGGTTTTGAAATCTGTCGGCACCATGTAGATGAGGTGATCACCGTCAGCAATGACGAATTGTGCAGTGCCATCAAGCTGATCTACGACGACACGCGCTCGATCACTGAGCCTTCAGGTGCCCTGGCTGTCGCCGGTATCCGCAAGTATGTCGGGAAGACTGGCCTCCAGGGGCAAACATGGGTGGCGATCAACTCCGGGGCCAATATCAACTTCGATAGTTTGCGGCATGTTGCTGAACGAGTGGCTGCTCAGACAGGTTAAACGTTTAACCTAAAGACTGTTTAATTTAGTTACATTCATCCGTTTGGATACTGGTTATAAAGGCGTCAAAAATTTTGTTGCGGGCACTTATAGCGAGCGGTCTTTCAATTTGCATGATGCCAAGGGAGGCTCATTGCAAGACGCATGAGTCGACGGCACGTAATTTTGTCCGAAAGCCCCGATTTTCCTGGGGCTCAGGGCAGTGCGCACGGCGGCACGTTTAATGCTTTATAAGATCCTGTTACAACTCTGAATGAGCTACAAGCACGACGGTTCATACCTCAAACGGGAGGGTTGATGGCGGTCTGCCACGTAACTTATATAAGTAATGTCGTCGCTTATGAGGAAAGGATCCAACGCATTTCGAGCGAGCCTAGTACGCTGGGTAAGTAAAGCCGTCTGCCAGGGCTGGTCAGGCGCAAACGGCGAGCGTGTCACCGCGTTCGCCAGCCGTACGAATAAAGAATATTGATAACAATCGATTGGCAATCTCATAAAAGGAGAGGTCGGCCATGCTTTCGGATCTGGAACTACGCGGCATTATTGAAGGAAGTTTCCTGCCTAAGCGCTGTGAAGTCACCAAGGCGCCAGACGCCTCACTGACAGTGAAGGTTTATCACGAGATCGACCATGACCGGGTCGACCTGGTGGTCACCGGCATTTGCGCGAACAAGCTCGACAGCAGTCGGGCGATCTGCAATTTGATTACCGAGTTGCGTGAAGACCTCAAGCACACCCACACCCATGCCCCGGCCCTCAAACGAGCCGGTGCGCGTCCTTTCTATTAAACGGACGTATATTAAACGGACGGTTGAGCTTCAATCAGTGAAGACTTGCGGGCCTGGAGAAACGCCAGGCCCAACGCCGTTTCCGTGATCACCGCCAGCAAAATCCCCGGGCCCGCGTGGCCGCTGATCCATTCGCTGATCCCCAACATCGCCAGCACAAAACAGCCGATCACAAAGCCGGAGGTCATGGCGTGCCGTGTCGCATCAGGTGGGGAATGGCGGGCGCGGTAAAACATGATGCCAATGGCCAGGAACAGCGCGGCGTTGCGTCGGGCGACCAGGCCGGTGGCACTGGAGTATTCAACACTCCACACCCACAGGAGCAGGTCCGGGCGCAAACCCCAGATCAGCGCGAGGGCAAAGCACAGCAGGGCAGTGAAGGTAGCGAGGGGACGGAAGTGCACTTGCATGGCGAATCCTTTCAGCCGTAACGAGCGCTCAAGGATACCCCTGTAGGAGCGCGCTTGCTCGCGAAGAACGCAAGGCCATCGCGTACATTCAGGATGCCCGCGTTTCGCTGGGGGCTTTCGCGAGCAAGCTCGCTCCTACAAAAAAAACGATCGGTTCAATTCTGGAAATCACAGGCTTCCGACAGTTTGCGATAGCCCACGTCCTGGACTTTCCCTTGACTGTCCACGAACTTGATATCGGCCTTGATCACCTTGCATTCATTGGTATCGGTTTCATGCATGGCAAGCACCTTCTGCACATCCATCTTCTCGCCGTAGTGATAAGGCGTGACGACGGGTGCGGTGTCAGCCTGCGCCATCCCCGTTACAGCCGTCAGGGCCAGTGCAGCACCGAGCATTAACGTACGCAGTTTCATGGTGTTTCTCCGCAAGTCGTTCGCAGGCTCAACAACGTGATGAGCCGCGGCCGCCCTGGGCAACGGCAGGAGCCGTGCGAGTGCGGTTGAATCAACTGTCTTCCCGGGGGATTAACCATCGATTAAGTGAGGCTTTACTGACAAAAGCTTCATCTTCATGGGGGCGTGGGCTGCGTGAGGGAAGCATCTATTACGCCTTTTTTTATCACCTCACAACCTGTCAACTCTGACAGTTGTCTGTCCTGGGAACTGTGCCATAACTAGGTTGCCCCGGCGCTTGAAACGTCTCACCCGCCGGCCATCAAACTGGCCTCCAAGGAAAGAATAGCCATGAACAATTTGATCAACCGCACGCTGGTTCTCGCGATGGCGGGTGCAACTGCCTATACAGGCGCTGTCAGCGCAGCAACATTCGTCGGTGAAGGCACGGCTGCCGGGAAGCAATGTGTTTCCTTGGCGGTCAACAACTCGGGCGTTGTGGTGGGTACCTGTACCCCGGGCACTACTTCGGGGCCATCCGTGGCGTGGGTCGCGTCCACGGCAGGCACTGAAGTTCCGCTACCGCCATTGGTGAGTGGCCAAGGCTGCACCGCCGTGGCTATAGACAATAACGGACAAATAGCGGGCTCATGCAAAATGGCAGACAATCGAGCCACCGCCGTCATCTGGAACAGCGCTACGCCGGGCGCTGCGCCGGTGGCGTTGCAAGCCGTCTCGGTATTGGGCACTGGATTACTGCCTGAGGCGCGCACTGTCATTAGTGCCTTCAACCAGAGCGATGTATTGGCCGGGGCGAGCTTAAGCGGTACCGGTGACGCAACGGCAGTGTTGTGGTTTTCCGGGAGTACAGCCCCGCTTCAAGTGTCCGCCCTGCACGACAACTGCTTTCCCGCCGACATCAACAACACGCCTATAAACGGTGTGCCCACCGTTGCGCTCGACTGCCCGAATCCTGCGTCTGGCAACACCGTCGCCAAAGTCGTGCAGAAAACCGGGCTACTGGGCACCTTGGTCACGACGCCCTTGACCACACCTGCCGGTAGCACGGGCTGCAGCGTAAGCAGCGTAAACAATGCAGTGCAGTTGCTGGGCACTTGCCACTTCTCGGCGCCGGATGTGCCCCAAGCCGTCTACTGGCCCAATCCAAGCGCCACGCCGGTTCAGTTGAGCAGCATCAGCGGTGTATCGGGGGCATCTCGAATCACCGGTTTGCGGTTGAACAATAACGGGCATGCCGTTGTGTCGTACCAGGACAGCAATGGCCATCATCTGTTGGCCTTCTGGACGCCTTCGTCGGGCAGCACTCAGTTGATTCCGCCGTTGGCAGGCGGCACACATATAGGCTTCGTGGATTTGAGTGATAACGACGTCGTGGCACTGACCAGCGAAAATGCCGGCGAGCATCACCAGGCCGCCACCTGGACTTCTGCGACGGGAACCGTGGCCATTCCACAGTTCGGCGGCGGTCAGGAAAGCGGTCTGACGGCGATATCCCCAAACGGCACTTATGTGGCAGGCGGTGCTGAAGACAGCACGGGCACCGACGATGCAGTCGTTGCAACGCTGCCATAGAAAAAGGCTCACCGGTTTACCGGACAAGTCTGATACAGCCAAGTTAATCGCTTTTGCTACCGTCGCCGCCAGGCCCATCAATCGGATGGCGTTGGCATTGGGTGGAGTTGGTTTGCAAAAGAAAATCGCAGCAGAGTTTCTTGGGACGTTCTGGTTGACCTTCTGCGGGTGCGGCAGCGCGATACTGGCCGCGGCGTTTCCGGAACTCGGGATCGGCTTCGCCGGTGTCGCCCTGGCCTTTGGCTTGACGGTGCTGACGATGGCCTACGCGGTGGGCAGTATTTCTGGTGCACACTTCAACCCGGCGGTGACCATCGGCCTATGGGTGGGGCGCCGGATGCCGGGCGTTGACGTGGTGCCGTACATCATTGCCCAAGTCGCCGGTGCGATTGTCGCCGCCGCCGTGTTGGCGCTGATCGCCAGTGGTCGTCCGGGGTTTGAAGTGGGCGCTTTCGCCGCCAACGGCTATGGCCAATTGAGCCCCGGGCATTACAGCCTGCTGGCCGCGTTGGTGGTCGAGGCGGTGGGGACGTTCTTTTTTGTGTTCATCATCATGCGTGTCACCGGCCCGGGTTCGGCTGTCGGGTTTGCGCCGATTGCCATTGGCCTGACCCTGACGCTGATTCACCTGGTGGCCATCCCCGTCACCAACACCTCGGTCAACCCGGCGCGCAGCACCGGGCCAGCATTGTTTGCCGGCGGGGAATACCTGATGCAGTTGTGGCTATTCTGGGCGGCACCGATAGTGGGGGCGGTGGTGGGCGCCATCGTTGCCCGGGCGGTTACCCGCGCTAGGGAAGCGTGAGCCTACCAGCTCATGCGTACCTGCGCATTACCGCTGAAACCCTCCAGCGTATAGCTGTCCAACTGGGTCTCCTCACATCTTCCAGAATTGCCTTTGTGTCGACGGGCGTTGCGCCTGGAACCAACGTGGCCAACACGATCCCGTGCTGCGCAAACCAAGTATCCGGCTCATGCTGGCCACTTCAATAGTGCAAATTGACCCCTATGCGTGTATGTCCGACAGCTTTTCCCGCTCCCGTGCGGCAACTGATCCCATTTGCAGAGGTGCCGTTACAGAAACCCGTAGGGAATCCGGGTTGAGTGGCGCTCTTTTCTGGGCTCAAAGTTTTCAATGGGGCATAGGGTGCTATAGACACAAAGGACACATGTTCCCATGCAATAGACTCCAGGTCTGTCGTGGTATCCAGTGGCGTTGCGCGAGCAACCGACGTGGCCAACACTATCCCTACGAACAAGCCAATCTTGATGTTTTTCATAAAATCTCCCGGCAACACAATGATGTTGGCGCCACTTCCTTGAGATCGAGGCGTAACCGGAGTCTTGACCCGAAAACCACGACTGACAACTGTCAAAGTTGACAGGTTGTGGAGGAAAGGAGAAAGGAGTACATGAGTTGCCCCCGCAGCGCGCGGGGGCAGGCGGGGTTAGCTCAATTGCTGGCGGTAGGGCAGGTCCGGCCCGGTCTTGCTGCAGGTGAGTGCGGCAGCGCGGATGGCGAAGGTGAGCATGCTGCTGATCTGCTCGCGGGACAGCTGTTGCAGGCCCTCCACCGAGTCCAATTGTTGCTCGGTCAGCCAGGCAATCAACGCGGCCTGGAAGGTATCGCCAGCCCCAACCGTGTCCGCCATGACGACCTTGGCCGCCGGCGCCGACCAACTGCCGTGCTGGCGGCTGAACACCGTCGCGCCGTCGCCGCCGCGGGTCAGGAACACCAGTTGGCAACGGTGCTGCAACCAGCCTTGCAGGACGCTTTCCGGGGTTTGGCCGGGGTAGAGCAGGTGCAGGTCTTCGTCGCTGACCTTGATCAGGTCGGCATGCTTGACCAGCTCGGCCACGCGGGCGCGCCATAGCTCGATATTCGGCTCCGGGTTCAGGCGTACGTTGGGGTCGAGGCTGATCAGGCGTTTGCCGCTTTCCCGGCGGACCAGGGCCAGCAGGGTGTCGGCAATCGGCTGCACCACCAGTGAGAACGAGCCGATGTGCACGCCACGCACTTCGTCACCCAATACGGGCAGATGCTCAAGTTGCAACTGGCGGTCAGCGCAGCCTTCACCGCGAAAGCTGTATTGCGGTGAACCGTTGGCACCCACGGCGACCATTGCCAGGGTGGTGGGCGCTGAGAATTCCACGAGGTAATCCTCGCCCACGCCTTCGTCCTTGAGCACCTGCAACAGGCGCCGGCCCAGATAGTCGTCGGAGATCCCGGCGAAAAAGCCCGCATCGATTCCCAGTCGACGCAAACCTACCGCGACGTTGAACGGCGAGCCGCCGGCAATCGCCTTGTAATTGACCCTGGATGCCTTGCCGCTGGCATCGTCCTCGCTGAAAAAATCAAACAGCGCTTCGCCACATACCAAATACATATTCGTTCGCTCTTAAAGGGATGCCACGTGCTGTTGATAACGCTCATAAGCCTGCTGGTAGGCGCTGACGCTGTCGGCGTGGGGCAGCGTGCGGCTGGCCGCGTCGACGCTGACGCAACGCTGGCACAGCTGCGCCAGGCTCTCACCGGACTGGCACCACGCCGCCTGGATCGCCGCGCCCAGGGCCGCAGCTTCGCTTTGTTCGGTGCAGATCACTTCGGTGTTCATGATATCCGCGACCATCTGCCGCCACACCGGGCTTTTCGAGCCGCCGCCGATCAGGCGGATACTCTGGCTTTGCAGGCCGGTCTGGCGCAACAGGTCGAGGCCGTAGCGCAGGCCGAAGGTGGTGCCTTCGACCACGGCGCGGCACAGGTTGGCGCGAGTCAGGTTGGTCATGGTCAGGCCGTGCAGGCTGCCGGTGGCGTGGGGCAGGGCGGGCACCCGCTCGCCGTTGAGGAACGGCAGCATGCTCACGCCATCGGCGCCAATCGGAGCCTCGGCTACCAGCGCGTTGAACGCCGCCAGGTCCAGGTCGAACAGCTCGCGAATGACCCCGGTGGCGTTGGTCAGGTTCATGGTGCAGATCAACGGCAGCCAGCCGCCGCTGGAGGAGCAGAAGGTCGCGACCGACGCCTGCGGGCTGACGTTGGCCTGATCGGCAAAGGCATACACGGTGCCGGATGAGCCCAGGCTCATGGTGATCACGCCGGGGGCGATATTGCCGGTGCCGATGGCGCCCATCATGTTGTCGCCGCCGCCGCTGGAGACTTGCGCATTCGGGTTAATGCCCAGACGTTCGGCGACGGCGGGCAGGATGGTGCCCACTGGCTGGCTGGCCTCGATCAACTCCGGCAGCGCCGCTTCCAGGCGCCCGTCGGGATCGATGTGGCGCAACAGTGCCAGGTCCCATTCCCGGGTACGTACATTGAAATAACCGGTGCCCGAAGCATCGCCATATTCCGCACAGGCGCGGCCGGTGAGCCAGTAGTTGAGGTAGTCGTGGGGCAGCAGGATGTGCGCGATGCGCGCGAACACCTCCGGGTGTTGCTCGCGGGTCCACAGCAGTTTGGACACGGTGTAACCCGGCGCGATGGCTACACCGAGGCGTTCCAGGGAGCCGCTTTCACCGCCCAGGTGTTGCAGCAGGCGATCGTTTTCCGGCGCGGTTTCGGTGTCGCACCACAGCTTGGCGGGGCGCAGTACCTGACCCTGGTCGTCGAGCAATACCAGGCCGTGTTGCTGGCCGGAGACGCCGATGGCGAGAATGTCTTGGCCGTCCACGCCAGCCTGTTGCAAGGCGCGGTGAGTGGCTTCGGTAAAGGCGTCGAGCCACTCCTGGGTGTTTTGTTCGCGGCGGCCATTGGCGCCGCTGATCAGCGTATGGCTGGCGGCGCCCAGGCCCAGGACTTTGCCGCTGCTGGCGTCCAGCACGATGGCCTTGGTGCCCTGGGTGCCGCAGTCGATGCCGAGGTAGAGGTTTTGCTGGGTCATTGTAGGTCGCTCAGCCTATTGTTATGGAGAACTCGGTCAATGTGGGAGCGGGCTTGCTCGCGAATACGGTGTGTCAGTTAACGCAAATATTGACTGATCCACCGCTTTCGCGAGCAAGCCCGCTCCCACATTTCTGATTCGGTTCCGTCAGTTGAGATTGGCGAGCAGCCGCTCCAGCGTTTTGCTCACACCCACATCCTGCAGGCTTTCGAAACACCGCTCAAACGCTGCCACAAACTCGGGCGAGTTGGGAATAGCCGCACCAAAAATCTCTTCCACCCCCAGCAGCCGCTTGCTGATCAACGCGTCTTCCGTCACCAGCCCCTGGCAAAACTCGGCGCGGGGATCCGGAATGCGGTAGATCACCCCATTTTCATCCACGCCTTTCAAGTACAGCGCCCATGCAGCCACCACCAGTGCGGCACGCTCGGTCTCGCGCCCGTCGGCAATCAGGCGGTTGATGGTGGGGACGGTGAACTTGGGAAACTTCGACGAACCGTCGGAGCACACGCGCTCCAACTGGTCGGCAATCGCCTGGTTGGAAAAGCGGTCCACCAGGGTCTGCTTGTATTCGGTCAGGTCGATACCCGGCACCGGTGCCAGGTTGGGCGTCACGTCCAGGTCCATGTAGGCGCGCATGTAGGCCACGAACAACGGGTCGTTCATGGTTTCGTGGACGAAGCGGTAGCCCTTCAGGAAACCCAGGTACGTCAGCGCCAGGTGGCTGCCGTTGAGCAGGCCGATCTTCATCTCTTCATACGGCGTCACGTCGTCGGTGAACTGCACGCCTACGGTTTCCCACGCCGGGCGGCCGTTGACGAACTTGTCTTCCAGTACCCACTGCACAAACGGCTCGCAGACCACCGGCCAGGCGTCGTCGATGCCGTGCTCGTCATGCAGTTGCAGGCGATGCGCAGTGCTGGTCATCGGCGTGATGCGGTCGACCATGGCATTCGGGAAGCTGACACTGGCCTTGATCCACTCGTGCAGGTCAGCGTCATGCAACGCGGCGAAGGCCAGCAACGCCTTGCGGGTCACGGCGCCGTTGTGGGGCAGGTTATCGCAGGACATCACGGTAAACGCCGGAACCCCGGCCGCCCGGCGCTGGGTCAAGGCCGCGCAGATAAAACCAAACACGGTTTTCGGTGAGCCCGGGTTGGCCAGGTCGTGCTGGATCTGCGGCAGGTGGGCCATGAACTCGCCGTTGCTGTCGTCGATGCAGTAGCCGCCTTCGGTGATGGTCAGCGAGACGATGCGAATCTGTGGGCTGGCCAGCTTGTCGATCAGCGCCTGGGCACCGTCTTCGGCCAGCAGCATGTCGCTGATGGAGCCGATCACACGCACTTCGGTGTCGTCGGTGTCGCCCAGTTCATACAGGGTAAACAGGTAGTCCTGGCCGGCCAGGTCGTCCCGGGCCTTGCGGTCTTCGGCGCGCAGGCCCACCCCGCAGATGCTCCAGTCCAGGCCCACGCCGGTATTCATCAAGGCGTCGGTGTAATACGCCTGGTGCGCGCGGTGGAAGCCGCCGACGCCAATGTGCGCTATGCCCTGGCTGGTATTGGCAATCGCATAGGCTGGCAGTTGCACTTCAGGCGCCAGTTGCGTGAGGTTTTGCTTGTTCAGTTTCATCGGGAAATTCTCGCGAAATCAGGCGGCGGCGCGCAGTGGACGGGCCACGGCAACACCGTCAGCGTCGAACAGATGGCATTGGGTCGGGTCCAGGTACAGCTGCAGGGTTTCGCCATACTGGCTGGCCATGTCGCCACGGATCCGCAGGGTCAACGGCTCTTTGCTGGCGGTGATGACGTGGCAGAAAGTGTCACTGCCCAGGCGCTCACCGACGTCGGCGGTAACGGTCAGGGTGGCCTGGCCAGGGGTGGCGATTTCCAGGTGTTCCGGACGAATACCCAGGGTCACCGCGCTGCCAACGCTCAAGGTGGCGCTGCTCAGGGGCAGGCTGATACGGCCGCCGGCGTCCAGTTCGACGTCGCAGCTCTGGGCATCCACGCGGCTGACCTTGCCTTTGAGGAAACCCATTTTCGGCGTGCCCAAAAAGCCTGCGACAAACAGGTTGGCCGGCTGGTGATACAGCTCCAGCGGCGAGCCCACCTGTTCCACGCGGCCGCTGTTCAGTACCACCACCTTGTCGGCCAGGGTCATGGCTTCGACCTGGTCGTGGGTCACGTAGATCATGGTGGCTTGCAGTTCTTTATGCAGGCGCGACAGCTCCAGGCGCATCTGCACCCGCAGGGCGGCATCGAGGTTGGACAGGGGTTCGTCGAACAGGAAGATCTTCGGGTTACGCACAATCGCACGGCCAATGGCGACACGCTGGCGCTGGCCGCCGGACAACTGCTTGGGCTTGCGCTCAAGCAAAGGGCCCAGCTCCAGGATACGCGCCGCTTCGTTGACCTTGCTCTCGACAATCTTCTTGTCGACGCCGGCCAGGTCCAGGGCAAACGACATGTTCTTGCGCACGCTCATGTGCGGGTACAGGGCGTAGGTCTGGAACACCATCGCCAGGTCGCGCTTGGCCGGGGTGACTTCGGTGATGTCGCGGCCATCCAGTTCGATGGTGCCTTCGGTGACTTCTTCCAGGCCCGCAATCAAGCGCAGCAGGGTGGATTTGCCGCAGCCCGACGGGCCGACGAACACCACGAACTCCTTGTCGTTCACTTCAAGGTCGATGCCCTTGATGATGGAGAAACCTTCGAAGCCTTTTTGCAGATTCTTGATTTTCAGGTTGGCCATGATGGGCCTCCGCTTCTAAATATTTTTGAAGGAGCCGTTACTTCACGGCGCCGAAGGACAAACCGCGGACCAGCTGTTTCTGGCTGATCCAGCCAAAGATCAGGATCGGCGCACAGGCCAGGGTCGACACGGCAGACAATTTGGCCCAGAACAAACCTTCGGGGCTGGAGTAGGAGGCGATCAACGCGGTGAGCGGCGCGGCATTGGACGAGGTCAGGTTCAGCGACCAGAACGCTTCGTTCCAGCACAGGATCAGCGACAGCAACACCGTGGAAGCCAGTCCGCCCTTGGCGATTGGCAGCAGCACCCGGACCATTTCCTGCCACAGGGTGGCGCCGTCCAGGCGGGCGGCTTCGAGGATGTCCTTGGGGATGTCCTTGAAGTAGGTGTAAACCATCCAGACCACAATCGGCAGGTTGATCAGGGTGTAGATGATGATCAGCGCAATGCGCGTGTCCAGCAGGCCGAAGCTCTTGGCCAGCAGGTAGATCGGCATCAGCACGCCTACCGGCGGCAGCATCTTGGTGGAGAGCATCCACAGCAGCGTGCCCTTGGTGCGCTTGGTCTCGTAGAAGGCCATGGAGTAGGCGGCCGGTACCGAGATCAGCAGGCACAACGCGGTGGCACTGAAGGAAATCAGCACTGAGTTCCAGGCGTAGCTGAAGTAGTTGCTGCGCTCGTTGATGTGCAGGTAGTTCTCCAGCGTCGGCGTGAAGATGAACTGCGGCGGCGTGGCGAACGCGTCGATTTCGGTCTTGAAGCTGGTCAGCACCATCCAGAAGATCGGGAAGAAAATCAGGATCGCGATGGCCCAGGCCAGGGTGCCGAGCAGCACGCTTTGCAGGCGGCGGGATTGTTGAAGCGTCATGGCGCGGCCCTCAAGGCTTGTCAGTCAGGTTTTTGCCGATCATCCGCACCAGGATGATCGCCGCGATATTGGCGATGACCACGGCAATCAAGCCGCCGGCCGAGGCCATGCCCACGTCGAACTGCACCAGCGCCTGGTTGTAGATCAGGTAGGCGAGGTTGGTCGAGGCGTAGCCGGGGCCGCCGTTGGTGGTGGTGAAGATTTCGGCGAACACCGAGAGCAGGAAGATGGTTTCGATCATCACCACCACGGCAATCGGGCGCGCCAGGTGCGGCAGGGTCAGGTGCCAGAAGATCGCGATAGCGCCCGCACCGTCGAGGCGGGCGGCTTCCTTCTGTTCCTGGTCGAGGGACTGCATGGCGGTCATCAGCAGCAGGATCGCGAAGGGCAGCCACTGCCAGGACACGATGATAATGATCGACAGCAACGGGTAATGGGCCAGCCAGTCCACCGGCTGGGCGCCGAACAGCTTCCACACGTAGGCGAGAATCCCCGACACCGGATGGAAAATCAGGTTCTTCCAGATCAGCGCACCGACGGTGGGCATGATGAAGAACGGTGAAATCAGCAACACCCGCACCAGGCCGCGACCGAAGAACTCGCTGGCTTCCAGCAGGGCGCTGATCAGTACGCCAAACACCACGCTGATCAGCAAGACGCTGCCCACCAGCAACAGGGTGTTGGTGGCGCCGGGCAAGAAGCCCGAGTCGGTGATGAAGTAGGTGAAGTTCTCCAGCCCCACGAACTGGTTTTCGCCGGGGTAGAGCAGGTTGTAGCGAATCAGCGAGAAGTACAGGGTCATGCCCAGCGGCACGATCATCCACAGCAGCAACAAGGCCACCGAGGGGCTGACGAGGAACCAGCCGGGGTTGATCAAGCGGCTTTTACGCGGCTTGTCCGGCGAAGCGGTTTGCACTTGGGCAGTGGTGGTATTCATGGTGATCAGGACCGATTAGAGACAGGTACGCAAAGCCCCTGTAGGAGCGAGGCTTGCTCGCGAAAGTATTCCAGGCGCATCGCTGCGGTGGATGTACCTTTTTCGCGAGCAAGCTCGCTCCTACAGGTGTTGGGGGTTACTTGGGATAACCAGCCCGCTTCATTTCGCGTTCGGTGAAGGTCTGTGCATCCGCCAGGGCTTTTTCGGCAGTGGAGCCGCCGGTCAGCGCGCTGGAGAAGAACTTGCCGACCTGGGTACCAATCGCCTGGAACTCAGGAATGGTCACCAGCTGGATGCCCACATACGGCACCGGCTTGGCCGACGGGTCTTTCGGGTTCGCAACTTTCAGCGATTCCAGCGTCACCTTGGCGAACGGTGCAGCCTTCATGTATTCGTCGCTGTAGGTCGACGTGCGGGTACCTGGCGGTACGTTCGCAATCCCGTCGGTCTTGGCGACCAACTGGCTGTATTCCTTGGAAGTGGCCCAGGTGGTGAAGACCTTGGCGGCGTCCTTGGCTTTGGAGCTGGTTGGAATCCCCAGCGACCAGGAGTACAGCCACGAAGTCCCTTTGTCGGTCTTCTCGTGGGGTGCAAAGGTGAAGCCGACGTGGTCAGCCACCTTGCTTTGGGTCTTGTCGGTCACGAACGAGCCGGCGACGCTGGCGTCGACCCAGATGGCGCACTTGCCGCTGTTGAACAGCGCCAGGTTTTCGTTGAAACCGTTGCTGGAGGCGCCCGGCGGGCCGGATTTCTTCATGTTGTCGACGTAGAAGTTCAGTGCGTCTTTCCACTCGGGCCCGTTGAATTCCGGCTGCCACTTCTCATCGAACCAGCGCGCACCGTAGCCGTTGGCCAGGGTGGTGATCAGCGCCATGTTCTCGCCCCAGCCAGCCTTGCCCCGCAGGCACAGGCCGTACTGTTCCTTGTCCTTGTTGGTGAGCTTCTCGGCGAACTCGCCGATCTGCGTCCAGGTGGGATGCTCAGGCATGGTCAGCCCGGCATCCTTGAACAGGTCGGTGCGGTAATAGGTGATGGAGCTTTCGGCGTAGAACGGCAGGGCGTACAGCGAGCCCTTGACGGAAAGGCCGTCACGCACGGATGGGAAAACGTCATCCAGGTCGTAGGAGGCAGGCAGGTCCTTCATCGGTTCCAGCCAGCCTTTGGCGCCCCAGAGTGCAGCTTCGTACATGCCGATGGTCAATACGTCGAACTGTCCACCCTGGGTGGCGATGTCGGTAGTGAGGCGTTGGCGCAGGACGTTTTCTTCGAGTACCACCCAGTTCAGCTTGATCTCCGGATGCTCGGTCTCGAAGGTTTTCGAGAGCTTCTGCATGCGGATCATGTCGCTGTTGTTGACGGTGGCAATGGTCAGGGTTTGCGCGCCAAGGCTGACGGCGCTGAGGGTCATGCAGGTACAGGCAAGCAGAGCTTTAGCTGTGAACTTCATCGCGCACTCCATTTCTGCGCCCAGGGGCTACAGAAGGACAGTTATTGTTGTTGTGTCTTCCACGACGGCAGGAAGAGTGTGCGTTGATTACAGCCTTCAATTGGCGTGCTGACAAATCCTTGAGAGCACTTTTACTGATACTTTTTTGCACTCGAATCGTTTTCGTGCCGGAAGATGCGTGACCAATCCATAACGACGTTGGCACCGCTGCACAACACAGCGGTGCTCGGGCATGGGGCGCTATGCCGTAGTGATGTTTTTCTGGGGGCCGAACCTCACCGCTCTGTAGTCGACAGGAACTGTCATATACACCGGGGTTTTGACGGTACCTATGTTTACTTCAACCAAATTACCCACGTCTTTTCTAAGCGTAAAATGATTATCAGCAGGCTTGTAGGCCTTATTGAACTTAATCTCCGCCAGTTCCAGAATATTTTCTTCGCGTTCACGTGGAAATTGCTTTTTAAGACCACGCAGTATCACGTCGAACTTTTCTTTCAGATCTTGTTGTCTCCACTCCGTGATAACCGGACCTTCAAAGCCTTTAACCGGTTTACCCGTTATTTTCTGCAGTTCGGCAGCGAATGAACGCTCGCCGCCGCTTGCGGAGAAGCAGACCACGGTACGGACATTGTCGAAATTGCGAATATCTACTCCCCGATCGAGGAGTTTTTGATTGATTTCAGCGGCAGAATATCTTGCCTGATTATCTCCGACGATTTTGATCGGTGCGCCCGCTGTATCGGGTTCTGGGGCGTGCCCCATAATATTGAGTCGGGGTTTCCCATCGTAGGTGTCCACAAATGTCTGGATCTCGCCATCGAGCGGCATGACTGCTTCCAAAGGCCCGCCCAGCCTTATTCTGCCAATTCGGTCGCTACCCTCAGGCACCACCCACTCCAGAGAGGGCCCCTCAGCCTCCAGGGTCGTGGGGTTGTAGGCGTATCGTTCGCCATCCTTACTGACCGTTGTGATCAAGATCCGCTCTCCGGTGTCGGGTCGAAGTACCGTGCGATCAGCGATTCCAGAGGCTTGGAGAACTTGGTTGCTGGCCGGAACACCAAGATGGCTGCCCTGCAAACGGCCCGTTGCACTGAGCGACTCAGACGTGCTGAGCGTGGTCATTTCCGTGAGCGCAATGCTCTCGGCTTCTTTCGTGCCGAATTTCTCGATGAACCCGGCAGAAATTTTGGCGGCGGCCCAGGATGCGCCGGATTTCGCCAAGGTCCACAGTTTGCCGGCACCCTCGGTGGCTGCGTAGATCGCAACATCAACAGCCAGGTCGAAGCCCGCCTTCAGGAATTGGCCGTGGTAAAGGTCTTCAATGCTGTTGGCTCCCGGCAGGGCATGCCAGATGGCCTTGAAGAAATCACTGGGCTGTGTGGCAGTTTCGAGGGAATTGCTCGCCCAATTGCGGTGCAGGTTTATAAACTGGGTTTTGTTCAGGTAGGTCGAGTCGACCATGACTTTTGCCAGCTTGGATAATCTCCCGTTCGCGTAGTGGGGGGAGAACTTGTCATGTTCACTGTGCGCCGGGAAGTTGACTGCCACTGGCCAGGGCTCATTGTTGTCATCCAGAAGACGCTGGTCAGCGGTGCTCAGTACGACCTCGGATTTCACTCCCTTTTTGGGGGCTGTACCATTTTTGAAGGCCTCGGCATCGATCTCAAGACTGACCGGTCTGCCGAGCGGTGTTGATGGGTCTATGTCGGCAATTCTTACGATCTGACCCTGTGCCGGATAAACTGCGAAATCTCTTCTGACGCCCTTGTACAAAGACGTTATGACCAAGCCGCTGCCGGCGCCTTCAACGTTTGTAAACTGTACATCGCCATAAAGCAGGCTCTTGTGTTCTTCCACTGGCAGCTTTCTAAGCATGTTTTCGAACAGCGTTACGGTGTGACGTCTGCGCAGGTTGAAGTCTTGTTTGATCGCTTCGTCGAATTGATCGTTGATAACGGGGAAATCGGGCTCGTTCGCTCTTTTACGCAGACGGTCGAAGTCCACATTATTCCCTTCTTGAAGCCAGCGTTCACCCAGTCTGCCTGCTTCATAGATTTCTGCGAGACTGTAGTGGCCGCCGCTGATGACCCCGAAGGCTTCGTTTTCCACCATGTAGCGACGTTCATAATCAATATCATCGCCGAACTCTTTCCTTAGCACTGCGAGCGTCAGGGCCCTTCTGTTCGGCGCATCGAACTGGCTCAACCAGTTTGTAGCTCCGGCGGTCGCCTTCATTTGAGCCTGAAGTTTTACCTGGCTTTCTTTGAGCTGTTCTAAGGTGTAGTCGTCCTTGTTGACGTCGTTATTAAGGGCCGCCCAATCCAGCAATGGGTTCATCTGCGCATAGCTCAGGATCTGCGCTTCCAATGCTGAAATAGGTTTGATGTTGTGGTAATTCATGACCTGCTGGTAAGTCATGTTTCGAGTGGCGCCGGGGGCGTTCCATTCAATCCGGTTCACTGCTGTCGTAAAGTTGACCCATTCCGGGGAGCCGAGTGTCACAACGTTTGGCACTTCTTTTACCAGCAGTTGTGGCGCCATGCCCGACATCATCAACTGCGCGATGACGGGTTTGAGGTTTGCCGGGATGGCTTTTTTGGCGGCCAGGTCATGGCTGAACTGGTCACGAATAAACTCGGCGCTGTGTCCTGAGTAGGCGGCGCCCATCAAGTCAATGCCTGCGACGGTTTTGTGTTGGGTGCCGGCTGTCGAGTCAATCTCCATGACTACGGCAGTCAATAACCATTCTTTCAGGCTGGTGGGTGTTGCAGCCCCCTTCATCTCGGTTTGCAGGTTGTTGGCGAGTTCAATTGCTTTGGTGCTGGAGAGAAGTTGATCCAACGCTTGGTCGGGATCGGTACTCAGGTGGTTAACGCCGCTGCTGAGAAAGCTCAGAAGGTTGTTATGCGTGCCAATCGACTCTCTTACGACCTTGTCCACCGCACTGCGTTGCTCAGCACTCAGCGGTATACCCTTGGACAGAAAGCCCCAGCGGTCACCTAAGTCAGGGGACTGTGGAACAGGCGTTTGTAGTGCCTTCAACAAATTCGCTTTTTCATCCGCTGAAGTTGGAGCGTACCAATTCTGGTCTGCGAGGTACTTACGAACTGTCGCTGGGCCTTTAGGCCGGTGAGATGAATCCGGGTCGACGAGGAAGTGCGTGGTGTCGTTATTATCGATATGCCCGTGCTTGAGCTGCTGGATAAGCATGTACCGGTCATTGCTGTTACCCAGCGCGGTCTTTTGTTGGCGCAACCGATCCAGGCTTTGCAACGGGTTTTCAGGTTGTTCGGGGAAGCTTTGTGTGCGGCCCATCTGCGCGGTGGTGTTGGCGAACGACAGACTGCTGTAGTCGTTATTCTCAATGCCGTAAAAATTCGATACGAGTTCATAAGGCGCGCGTCTGTCACTGCCATGGGACAGCATGAGTGGCCTGCCATTCGGCACGAGCGCCTGAGCGGCGTCTGCAACTGCGGTGAGTGCGTCGAAGTGCTCGGGGTATTTTTGTGCGAAGTCAGCAGCTGTGAAACGTTGATTTACACCATTGACCTTGCCGATCAGCGCCTTGTCCAGGGGGTCAAAATGCAGCGTCGCCAGTTCGACATTGTGTTGCCGTGCCCAGTCGGTGAGGCCACGCCCCTTCAGGGCTTTGCCCAGTTGGCTCCACCATTGGCCGAACAGGCTTTTGTCCGGTATCGGCTCGATCATTTTCGAGGGGGCCAGGCTCACACCGGTTGTCAGCTCGAGCATCGCGCGATGTACGCTGGCTGCCAGTTCGCTCTCGTTGCTCACCAACTCATCATCCGACGGTTCAACATTGTTCACGTTTTGGCTGGCTACGACGGCTGCCGCCAGGCTTTCAAGGGTTGAGCGTGGAGCGGGCGCTCCGACAAGTTGTTGCGTTACGGCGTTCTGACGTTCTTGCACCGCAGCAGAGCGGGCGTCGTCCACGCCTGGGTTGACCAAAGCCTTGAAACCGTTGTTGGTGACCAGCGCGACACTTCGCTCCAGAGCCGATACGCGCTGGCGTTGCTGCCAGTCGCTCTGTTGGGGCTCTGGTTGGGCAGGAACTGGTTCGTTGTAGAAAGCCATGACCTCATACAGCGAGGCAGAGGGTGGTGCGGGGTATTGAACAAAAGCATCCGATCCAGCTGCCATCTGTTGAACTGCCCCTTTTATCTCGTTCCAGGCATCACTCCAGCCCGAGAGATCGTTGGCGCTGAAGTCCCTGTCGACGCCGTTTACCTTGCCCGTCATATCGCCGGTAATGGGGTTGATACGAACACTGGTGCGGTCGACATTGTTTCCTTGCGCAAAGGTTGTGAAAGCGTTGCCGGCCAGCGCGTCCAGCAGGTTTTTGCGCACTTGGTTGAATGTCGAGTACTGCGGAATATCCTTGAGCATGACCGGCAAAGCAACGCTCTGGCCCTGGGCGTCAGGCAATAGATTCAGGAGTGCCTGGCTAACCTGCTGCGCCAGGGTTCGGTCGGCTTCTTTAACCTGTTGTGCCATGGCTGAAGGTGCGAACTGCGCCAAGCGTTGGCTCAGTTGGTCCGCCGGTAAGTCCACGATCCGCTGGCTGGCCTCTTTTTGTCGTTGTTTGACCGAGGCGTGCAGTGGGTCAGAGCTGCTCAGCGCCTTGAACGTACCGTCCTGGAACAGTTGCTTGATAATGGGTAGCACATGGTCATAGTCGAGTCGGTCCAGTTGCAATCCATAAAAATTGGCAACGTTCAACACGCTGGGACCACCATCGCGGATAAAAACCGGCATAGGATTTTCACCGCCGACTTTTTTGGCGGCGGCCAGGACCGCAGTCGAAGCCGCTGCCCACTCGGGGTCCTGGTGCAGGTAGTAATTAACGCGTCGATTATTTGCTGTTCCAGACAACCTTCCGTCGATGAAAAAACTCAGATGGGAGGTATCGAGTTTCCTGGCTTCGGCGAAGGACTTGAAGGGCTCCGAATTCACAGCGTCACGCAGTTCGGTCCAAGCCTGGCCGAACGTGGAGTCAAGCGGGGGGACGATCACCGGGTATTCGCCAGTCCTGACGCGGCCGGTGTGGGCATAAAGCTGATGACGGACCAAGTTATTGGCGACATCCAGCGCCAGTTGACGGTCGCCACTGTCGACCAACGCATCGGCAAATTTGCGCACTGTCACATTGCCAGGGGTGGGTGTCACTTCATTTTCATGGGACTGTCGGCTTAAACGGAACAGGAACGGTTGAGTGTTCGGTAGCCTGGGTAAAGGTCTTTCGAGTGTTTTCTGGATGGCGGGGGGCGCTTCAGGGTCTGCAGGTTGCAGGGAGGGATTCGATTCGGACCGAAGGATGGCGCTTGGCGTGTATGACGGCTGGAGTTGAATCATGGGATTACCCTTGTACCGGTCTGGCGAAAAAGTACCGCCCATCGTGGGAACGATGGGGGATGCTCTCGCTAAGTGGTCGAGGGGCTGGCGGGGTTCCAGCGCCTGAGGGTAATGACTGATTGATCTGTAATCGTTTATTTGGGCCAGCGTCAAGCCAGGTTCTGTTCGGTCAGCCTTTGGACGGCCAAGCGACGGTAGTGGGAAGGAGTCATGCCCTTTAACTGCTGAAAGCGCCGGTTGAAGTTGGAAATATTGTTGAAACCCGACTCAAAGCACACATCGGTCACGGCCTTGTCACCATCGGCCAGCAGCTCGCAGGACTTGCTGATGCGCAGCCGATTGACGAACTCGATGAAGGTGCGGCCGGTGGCTTGCTTGAATACACGAGAGAAGTAGGTGGGCTTCATTCCCAGGTATTCGGCCACTTCTTCCAGGGACAACTCCCGCGCGTAGTGGGCAAATATGTAGTCCACCGCGCGGTTGGTGCGGTCGATGCTGTGTTCGTCCGCCAGTTGCGGGGTGGTCACGCCGGAGAGCAGTTGGTAATCCTCGCAGGCACTGAGCACCTCCATCAGGATGAAGAAATGCCCCAGACGAGCCATGCCCTGGGCGTCTTCGATGCGCTGCATCAGGGTCATGGCTTGGGCGATGGTCTTCTTGCAACGAAATTCGATGCCGTACTGCGCCCGTTCCAGCAGCGGCGCCAGGGTCTTGAGTTCTGCAAAGATATGGCTGCCGCCGTCGAACAGCTCGTCGGTGAAGTTCACCAGCATGTCGCGCTTGGGCACCACTTCGTCCTCGGCCACCTGGCTGATCCAGTTGTGGGGCAGGTTGGGGCCGGTGAGGAACAGGCTTTCCGGGTAGAAGTTGCCGATGTAGTCGCCGATAAACACCTTGCCGGAGCTGGCAACGATCAGGTGCAGCTCGTATTCCTTGTGGAAATGCCAGCGCACCAACGGGCACGGGAAGCCGTGTTGGCGGTAGATGATGGACAGACCGTTGTGATCGTCCATCAGCTCGTAGGAGGGATCGGTGATTCTCGCTGCTCGGGTCATGCTGCAGTCGCTTTATTGTGGGGGCGCAAAAGGATAATGCCCCCTTGCGCGCCACCTCGCCAGCGTCTGTGTTTACAGGCTGCGGTTTTTCGCCTCGATCCACTGCGCCATGTATTGAGTACTTTTGTGCAGGTGGTGGCGCAGCATACTGCCGGTGAAGTTGTTGCGGCGGTGCTCGGCCAGCTCGCTGCGGCATTCCTCCAGGCGCGCCACCAGGGCCGGTCCGTGAAGGTCCTGAGCGTACCGGCGGGCGAGTAATTGCCGACCGTCTTCCTGGGCCTGGGTCCAGCGCTCCTGGTCCTGATACAACACAACCGCTTGCGCCGCCAGCGCACTGGCGCTGTGCTCGACTACGCCAGGCCACGGTTCACCCATGGCTTCGGCACCCACTGGTGTGGTGACGCTCGGTGTGCCACAGAGCATCGCGTCGGCCAGCTTGCCCTTGATCCCGGCACCAAACCGTAGCGGCGCGAGGCAGAGGCGCGCGGCAGTCATGACCTGCAACGCGTCTTCGGCCCAGTTCATCACATGGAAGCCTTGGGCCGGGTTGTGCAGGGCAGTGGCCTTGGGTGGCGTGTAGGCGCCATACACGTGGAGTTGAACACCCGGCAGTTGCTGGCGGATCAGCGGCCACACGCTGTTCTTCATCCACAACACCGCATCCCAGTTCGGCGCATGGCGAAAGTTGCCGATGCTCAGGAAGTGCGCCCGGTCTTCAAACGGCGCGAAGTCCTCGGTGGGCGGTATCACCATCAGCGGGCACCAGTGGAGCAGGGCGGCGGGCACCTTGAAGTGCTCGGTCAGCAACTGGATTTCCACATCGGAGATCATCAGGCTGATGTCGCAGCGGTAGATCGCGGCGACCTCGCGCTTGGCCAGGTCGGTATCGGCCATGTAAGCGAATTCGGCGGCCAGGTCCTGGCTGAACAAAGGGCTGAAGTCGTCAGCCTCGGGTTGCGTCTTCAGGAAGTCCTTGAGGCGCTGGTGCCGGGCATCCCGCAGGCTTTGCAGGTCCGAGCTTTCCAGCACACGAAGCGCATTCGGGCAGCATTTCTCTACGCGCCAGCCGAACTGTTCTTCCATCATGAAACGGTCGAACAGCACGATGTCCGGAGCAAGTTGCTGAATGAATTCGTCGAAACTGCTGTTATTCAGCTCGATCGCACATTCGCGAACGCCCAGGGCGGGCAAGTCGGCCTTGTGCTCACCCGAGGCGGCGGGGCTGCTGAAGGTAATGTCCCAACCCTGGGCCAGGAAACTCTCGAGAATCTGCATCATGTGCCCGCCGGCTGCCGAGGAGCGGGGCTCTGGCCAGACGTAACCAATGACCAGGACTTTGGTGGCGGGCTGATTCATCGACAACGGATTCCTTGAAGGGCTGGGCAAAACGCGCAATTAAACCACAGCCCTTCAAGTTACAGCGCAGTCAGCGGGATAAGTTGACCGGAGAAGGCAACGTCACCAGGTTGACGTAGCCATCCCAGAAGTTCTTCTGGTCCACGGCAAACACCACCTTGGCCTTCTGCGTGCCCACCGGCGCGCCTTTCTGGTAGCCCAGTGCCCGGCCGTAATCGGCGCCGAAGGTGGCGTCTACATCCACCCACAGTTCGCGGGATTCGGTGACGATCTCGGGGCTGACGAGAAACAGCGCCGGCAGGCTGTCCCAGGTGAAGCTGTGGTAGGCCGGGTCCTTGTCGAACAGCGGCCCGAACTCGTGTTTATACAGGTCGGCAATTGCGCCTTTGTGGGCAATCACCCGCTGGTACACCGAGTTGTCGAAGGTGACTTTCTCACAGACATCGTTGGGGAAAATCACGTGTTCGATGGGCGAGCGCAACACGATCTTCGCGGCCTCCGGGTCGAACCACCAGTTGAACTCCGCCGCCGGCGTGGTATTGCCCGGAATTTCCAGGGCGCCGCCCATGTACACGATGCGCTTGATCAACGGCACGATGTCCGGCGCCGAACGAATCGCCAGGGCAATGTTGGTCAGGGGGCCGACCGCCAGAATCGTCACTTCGTGGGGGTTGGCCCGCACGCTGTCGACGATGAACTGGACGGCGGTTTCCTTGCGCAGTTGGGTGTGAGTGGCCAGCCCGTCCGGCGGTGCTACCAGTTGGGATGCGCTGGTTGGACGCGGGTTCTTGAATGCGCCCGGCCAACCGGAACCGAACAGGGCTTTTTCCGCCGCATAGGTGGTGTAGTCATGCAGCAACGGGTAGGCGGCGCCGGAATAGACGCCGACTGCCTTTTCCACGCCCATGCGCTCCACGGCCTTGAGGGCGTCCACCTGTTCCTGGTCGACCCACGCGTTGCCGCTGACCAGGGTCATGCCCAGCAGGTCGATGCGTTTTTGCCCATGCAGCTGGGCGAGCATGATAAAGGCCTGGCCGTCATCGTTTAGCACGTTGAAGTCGGTGTCGAAGATGACCTTTTCTGCGGCCTGCGCCGTACCGGCACACAGGCCGACGGCGACAAGCAGGGCACAGCGCTTGATGAAACCTTGCATGGAGACTCACCCCGGGAATTGTTGTTATTAACGGTTCACCAGTTTCGCCGGCAAGGCGATGACCAGGAAGCTGCTGAGAATCAGGCAACCGGCGAAAAACCATAAGGCGCCTGCGCTGCTGCCGGTGACGTCGATTGCCACGCCCATCAACGAATTGCTCACCAGGCCCGCGATGTTCGCCAGTGAGCAGGCCAGGGCAAAACCGGTGGCCGCTGCGGTGCCTTTGAGAAAGGTCGCCGGCAGGCTGAAAAACACCGGCACCGCGCCAATGATCGCCGCCGAGGCAATCGCAAACAGTGCCACCGTGGCGACCACGTTATGGGTGAAGAAGGTGCTGGTGGCCATCGCCGCTGCGCCGATGAAAAACGGCACGATGATGTGCCAGCGGCGTTCGCGGTGTTTGTCGGAGCTGGCGCCGATCAGCAGCATGCCCAGCAGTGCGGCCACACTGGGCAACGCGGTGAGGATGCCGATGTGGAAGGTGTCGGTGATGCCCGCGTTGCGGATGAACGTCGGCATCCAGAAGCCCATGGCGTAGGCGCTGAGCAGGATCGAGAAGTCGATACCGCCGAGCATCCATACCTTGAGGTTGAAGAAACCGTCGCGGAAGCTGTGTTTGCTGTCGGCACCGTCGGCGTCGTCCTTGCGCAACTCGCTTTCCAGCAGGGTCTTTTCTTCCGGCGAGAGCCATTTGGCTTGCTGGAAGGAGTTGGGCAATGCCCAGAAGGTCCACACACCGAGCAATACGCTGGGCACTGCTTCGATCAGGAACAGCCACTGCCAGCCGCGCAGGCCGCCCATGTTGTCGAAGTGGCCCATGATCCAGCCGGACAGAGGGCCGCCGATCACGCTGGACAGCGGCAGGCCGATCATGAACAGGGCGATGATCCGCCCCCGGCGATGGGTGGGAAACCAGGTGGTCAGGTAATACAGCACGCCCGGCAGAAACCCGGCCTCGGCGGCGCCCAGCAGGAACCGCAGGATGTAGAACTGGGTGGTGGAGGTGACCAGCATGGTACAGGCCGAGAGCAGGCCCCAGGTGATCATGATGCGGGCGATCCAGATCTTCGCACCGACCTTTTCCAGGATCAGGTTGCTCGGGACTTCGAAGAGGATATAGCCGACAAAAAACAGCCCGGCGCCGAGGCCGAACGCGGTTTCGCTGAAGTGCAGCTGGTCGAGCATCTGCAGTTTGGCAAAGCCGATATTGATGCGGTCCAGGTAGGCTGCCAGGTAGCAGAAACACAGGAACGGGATCAGCTTCCAGGTGATCTTGTGGTAGAGCGTGTTGACCGGATCGGCGACCGTAGTCGCGGGCGCTGCATTCGCAATGGGCATTGGGGTGTCTCCTGGCGGTGACTTATGGTTTTTATACAGCCGCTTTTTTTTAGCACTTCGGAGTGCTGTGAAAGCGACGTCCAAAGGCAGTGACAGAAGACTGAGGTGGCCCTGTTGGAGGTGATCAAGTGTGGGAGCGGGCTTGCTCGCGAAAGCGGTGTGTCAGTGGCATGGACTACACCTGATACACCGCTTTCGCGAGCAAGCCCGCTCCCACATTCGCATTCCAGCGTGGGCGCTCAGTTTTTTCCGGACCACGCTCTTTGTCGTGGTTCCTGTTGACGCGTTACTGCTCCTTGAACTTGCTCATCGCCTCCTGCTTGCTCACCACGTCGCCGTACTTGCTGTCGATATCAAACAAGTTCGCTTCATGGGGCGCCGGGTGACGGTCGCCGACGCATTCGCGCACGACGATGGTACGAAAGCCATGTTGCACTGCATCGACGGCGGTGGCGCGGATGCAGCCGCTGGTGGAGCAGCCGGCGAGCACCACGGTGTCGATGCCTTGGGCGTGCAGCATCGGGGCCAGGCTGCTGCCGAAAAACGCGCTGGCGTATTGTTTGGTGATGACCACTTCATTGGCCAGGGGCAGGACTTCGGGGCAGAAGGCTGCCATAGGGTTGCCTTCGACCATGTCTTTCATCACCGGAGCCTTTTTGACCCAGATACCGCCATCGGCGAAATGGCCGGGATGGTAGCGGATATTGGTGTGCACCACGCTGATTCCGTGACGCCTGGCGCAGGCCAGCAGCTCGACGCTTTCGGCCACGGCGATGCGCACTTCGGGGGCAAACAGCGGGGCGCCTTCGGTGGTATAGCCCTGCATGAAGTCGATCATCAGCAGGGCGGATTTTTTGCCGAAGCCGATGCGGTTGCCCCAGACGCCCTGGTAGTTGGCGTCGGCGGATTGTTCGGTCATCTTTCAGTCCTCGGTAATGGACAGTGCACATACCCTGTGGCGAGGGAGCTTGCTCCCGCTGGACTGCGTAGCAGGCCTGTTTTTTGGGGGCGCTTCGCACCCCAGCGGGAGCAAGCTCCCTCGCCACAAAAGCATTTGTTAGTAGGCACCGGAGAGCAGGGCACCGGCGCCGGGGACGATGGGTTCCAGGTCCAGGGCCTTGAGCATGGCGTAGGTGGTGGCGATGGCGGCGGTGAGTACCGGCAGGCCGGTTTGCGCTTCGACCTTGGCCACCACCGGCAACGACTGCATCTGCACGCAGGCCGACAGCACGATCACGTCGACGCCTTCCAGGTTCATCCCGGCGACGATGGCCGGCAAATTGGCCGGGTCGTGGCGGGCTACTTCGAGGTTGTCGGGGATTTCCAGGGCGCGCCAGTCCACCACGTCAAAGCCTTCTTCGCGGATGTAGTTCACCACCAGTTCGGTCAGCGGTTTCATGTACGGCGCGACGATGGCGATACGCTTGGCGCCCATCACTTTCAGGCCTTCGATCAAGGCGCCGGCACTGGTGATCACCGGGGCGTTGGCGTCGTTGTCGGCGGTGGCCTTGCGCAGCCGTTGCTCGGAGTTACGGTGGTAACCCAACCCCATGGCCATGATCGCCACCAGGCAGGCGTAGCCCAGCACGTCGACCTTGGCGTCGGACAGCTCGATGGCGCAACGGTCGGACTCGCCGTCCATCGCCGCCAGTTCTTCCTTGCGCACTTGCTTCATGCGCATGCGGCTGGAGTGAAAGGTGAAACGTTCCGGGCGGATCGCCTGGCGCGCGTTGAGCATCGCCGGAATCTCGGTTTCCATGGTGGTGTTGGAACTCGGCACGATCTGGCCGATACGATAAGGCTTGAGCATGATGGTCTCCGTTATGCAGTCAGGGGCTGGCCGAGGAAGTCGCCGAAGGCAGCGAAAAAGCCTTCAAGGTCGTCCCAGGGGATCATGTGTCCTGCATTTGGCACATGGGCGACCTGCAGGCTCGGCTGTAGCTGCCGGACTTCCGCGACATCTTCGGGCTGAATAACACCGCCGCGTCCGGCAACAATCAACAGGGCAGGGGCCTGCAGGTGCGGCAGGTCCTGATGGAAGTCGACGGTGTGGAAGTCGTTGAAGGCGCGAACGATGGCCGGCTCGTAGCAGGTGTGCAGCCATTCGGCGCGCAGTTGCAGTTGCTCGTCGGTCCAGGTGGCGCAGAAGGCGCGCATTGCTTCAGCGTCCATGCCCACCAGCGACTGGCGGATCGAATCGACGTACCACGGCAGTTTGCTCGGGTACTCACGGCGACCGGGGCCGGACATCGGCGGGTCGATCAGCACCACACGGTTAACCCCTCGTGGATGACGCACCGAGCTGCGCACGGCAAACCGCGCGCCCATGGAGTGGCCTACCAGGTGATAGCTGTCGAGCTTGAGGGCGTCGGCAAAGGCGCCAATGTCATCGGCGCAGGTGTCGGCGCTGTAGTCCAGTTCCGGGCCGGAGGACGACAGGCCGCGACCGCGTACGTCCAGCACATAAGTGTCGAAATGCAGGCCCAGGCGATCCGCGACAAAACCCCAGGTAATCGCCGGGCTGGTGATGCCGGGAATCAGGATCAGCGCCGGGCCCTTGCCGCCATAACGCAGGTAATGCTGGCGAATGCCATTGGCCTGGACGTTACCGCCGTAGAGAAAGCTGCTCACGCGGCCACCCCCGATTTCAGCTGCTGGGCGTAGAGGTCATAGCCGTAGACCCAGTCCGGATCTTCCTGGGTGCGCAGCCAGGTGTTGGCGTTGGACACGGCCTGTACCCGGGACGCGCGCTCCTTGCGGTTGGCTTCATACAGTTCGAACGCGGTGCGGTAGTCGCCGGTGCCGGTTTCCTGCAGGCAACGGGTGAGCATCGCCGCGTCTTCGATGGCCATGCCGGCGCCCTGGGCCATGTGTGGCTTCATTGGGTGGCAGGCGTCCCCCAGCAATACCAGGCGGCCGCGGCTCCACAACGGCAGCGGATTGCGGTTGCGCAACGGCCATTTGGTCACGCTTTCGGTGGATTCGATCAGGGCCTGGACGGTGGGATGATAGCCCTTGAAGGCGTCGAACATCTCTTCGCGACTGCTGTCGACGAAGGCGCCCTGGAAGTCCCATTCCGGGTGCGGCACGCCGGTGACGTAGTAGTACTCGTCGCGCTTGCCGGTGGTGTAGTAGACCATCATGTGCCGGTCCTCGGTCCACCACTTGATGCAGTCTTCGAACTTCAGGTCGTACTTGGCCAACTGATCGCCACGGATCAGCGCACGGTGGGCGACCCAGCCGCTGTACAGCGGTTTTTCCGCGCCCAGCAGTTCTTCGCGAATACGCGAGTTGATGCCGTCGGCACCGATCACGATGTCGGCGTAGGTCACCTCGCCGTCGGCGAAGGTCAGGCGCACCTGGGTGTCGGTTTCTTCGAGGGTTTCCAGGCGCTTGTTGAAGTGCAGGGTGCCAGGTTTGAGGGTGGACATCTGCAGCGCGTGCAGGTCGCCGCGGTGCACGGTGATGTAGGACGCGCCGTAGCCGGTGAGAGGAATGCGGGACAGGTAGTCGCCGGTTTCACCGTGGCGGCTGAACCAGTGCTCGGGGTGAGAACCCATCAGGTCCAGCTGCTTTTCAATGCCCATGCGCCGGAAGATTTTCATGATGTTGGGGCCCATGTGGATCCCTGCACCCAGACGGGAAAACTCCGGCGCCTGCTCGTAGATGTCCACGTCAAACCCTGCCTGTTGTAGCAGGGTGGCAGCGGCGGCACCGCCAAGGCCGGCGCCGACGATTGCGATTTTTTGTGTGCTTCCCATGGGGCGTGGTCCTCTTTTTCGAATGATGGCCGGCGGCGTCAGTCCGCAAGGTTTTTAAAGTGTATACGCTCATTTTTTTAAATGAAAAGCCCGGGTTTGAAAAATTGTATTTTTGGCCATATCGATCCCCTGTAACCGATTTTCGCCATATAACATTGGGTTCGTGTGGATTGGTAACGTTTTGGCCTGGCGCTTGCAGTTCATCCTGAAATCAGTTCTTATCGTGGTTAATTGGCGTGTACGCTATAAAAACGCACTAGAGTGAAGCGCACTGCAAGATCTTGGTGCAGCAGCTGAGGAGACAGGAAATGCCGGTAAGTGATTGCGAACTGACCCAGATGTTTGAACACGTGTTGAAGCTGTCCAAGGTCGACCCGACCCAGAGCGTCGCCGTGCTCAAGAGCCATTACTCCGACCCACGCACCGTGCGCGCCGCGATGGATGCGGCGCAGCGCCTGGGGGCCAAGGTGTATGCGGTGGAGTTACCGTCGTTCAACCATCCCCGGGCGATGGGCAACGACATGACCGCCTACTGCGGCGACACCGCGCTGACCGGTAATATCGCGGCCCAGCGGGCGCTGGAAGCGGCGGACCTGATCGTCGACACCATGATGCTGTTGCACTCGCCGGAGCAGGAACAGATCCTCAAGACCGGCACCCGCATCCTGCTGGCGGTAGAACCCCCGGAAGTACTGGCGCGCATGCTGCCCACCGAGGAAGACAAGGTGCGCGTGCTGGCTGCTGAAGAATTGCTGAAAAAGGCCCGCTCGATCCACGTCAAATCCCGCGCCGGCAGTGATTTCCGCGCAGCGCTGGGGCAATACCCGTCCGTCACCGAATACGGCTTTGCCGACGAACCGGGACGCTGGGATCACTGGCCGAGTGGCTTCCTGTTCTCCTGGCCCAACGAAGAAACCGCAGAAGGCGTGCTGGTGCTGGATATCGGCGACATCCTGCTGCCGTTCAAGACCTACACCCGCGAGAAAATCACCCTGGAGATCGAGAAGGGCTTCATCACCAAAATCCATGGCGGTTTCGAAGCCGAATACCTGCGCGACTACATGAAATACTTCAACGACCCTGAGGTTTACGGCATCTCCCACATCGGCTGGGGCCTGCAGCCACGGGCACAATGGACCGCCATGGGCCTGCACGACAAGAACGACGGCATGTGCATGGACGCCCGGGCGTTCTACGGCAACTTCCTGTTCTCCACCGGGCCGAACACCGAAGTCGGCGGCACCCGCAAAACGCCGTGCCACATGGACATCCCGCTGCGCAATTGCGATGTCTACCTTGATGATGAGGCGGTCGTCATCGCCGGCGACGTCGTAGCCCCCAAGGCCTCCCTGGCCCCCTGACACCTCCACCTGTAGGAGCGAGCTTGCTCGCGAAAAACTCAAGGACACCGAGGGAAGCCAGACCCCCCGCGCCATCGTTGACGACCTTCGCGAGCAAGCTCGCTCCTACAGATGTAAGATGCCACCCCATCAACCACCGCCTCCCCGAGCCCGCCGTGCCTGATTCCTACGTTTTCTCCGAGCAAGTCGGCCACCTGTTGCGCAAGGCCTACCAGCGCCACCTGGCGATCTTCCAGCAGAACGTCGGCGACTCCCAGCTCACCGCCGTGCAGTTCGTCACCCTGTGTGCCCTGCGCGATCACGGTGCAAGTTCGCTCACCGAACTGGTCAAGGCCACCGCCGTCGACCAGGCGACCATCCGCGGCATCGTCGAACGCCTCAAGGCCCGCGAACTGATCACCCTCGAACCCGATCCCCAGGACAAACGCAAAGTCGTGGTCAACCTGTCCGACTCCGGCGCCGCCCTGGTGCAGCAAACCGTGCCTTGCGCCGCCACCATCACCGAACTGACCCTGAGCAACCTCAACCCCGCCGAACGCGTGGCCGTACTCTTCCTGCTACGCAAAATGATCGACGACCCCCAACCGTAGCAGCTGTCGAGCCCCAGCGAGGCTGCGTCGGCCGCACCGCCGTTATCGAGCCAGGCACAAGACCGCGTCGGCCACACCGCCGTTATCGAGCCAGGCACAAGACCGCGTCGGCCACACCGCCGTTATCGAGCCAGGCACAAGACCGCGCCGCCCGCAACGCAGCCTCGCTGGGGCTCGACAGCTGCTACGGCGGATATGTTATTTCTCCGATGGGCTGGCACCGTTTTTGCTCTGCTTTGATGTAGTAACCACTTCACCATTCAAGTGTGTCGCGAGGCCCCAGGTACGCGACGCTTTTTTTTGATTGTTTGATGTAGTGGGCACTTCACCAAACCCAACGGGCGAAGCGAATGATCAGCCAGCACATCACGGTAACGCTTGAGGTCAACGGTCACACCACCGAAGTCAGCGCAATGGCCGACACCCCGCTGTTGCTGATCCTGCGCAATGACCTGCAACTCAACGGCCCCAAGTACGGTTGCGGCCTGGGGGAGTGCGGCGCCTGCACGGTGATCATCGACGGCGTGGCTGCACGCTCCTGCGTCTTCCCACTGTCGGGCGCCGTGGGCCGCGACATTGTCACCCTCGAAGGCCTCGGCACCCGCGAAACCCCGCACCCGGTGCAACAGGCCTTTATCGACGAGCAGGCCGCCCAGTGCGGCTACTGCCTCAACGGCATGATCATGACCGCCAAGGCGTTGCTCGACCGCAATCCCAACCCCAGCGAAGCCGAGGTGCGCAGCGAACTGTCGGGCAACCTCTGCCGCTGTGGCACCCATATCGAAATCCTCCGGGCGGTGCTGCGTGCCGCCCGCCAAATGCCTTGAACGTGGATCGATGACCATGACTGACACAATCCTTTCCCGTGACCAATGGCTGGCCAAGGCCGGCGTCCTGCTGATTGTCGACGATGTGCTGCCGCCTTCGGGGCCAGTGGCCAAGGGCGGTACGCCGACGATCAAGCCCAAGGAGCTGGGGCTGTTTATCGCGGTGAACGATGACGGGCTGGTGTACGCCTTCAACGGGCATGTGGACCTGGGCACCGGCATTCGCACCTCCCTGGCGCAGATCGTCGCCGAGGAACTGGACCTGACCATGGAGCAGGTGCGCATGGTGCTGGGCGACACCGAACGGGCGCCGAACCAGGGCGCGACCATCGCCAGCGCAACGTTGCAGATCTCCGCAATCCCGTTGCGCAATGCCGCCGCCGAGGCCCGGCGTTTCCTGCTGATGCGGGCGGCGCAACGTTGGTCGGTCGGTGCACAAAGCCTCACGGTCGACGCAGGCGTGATTACCGCCGAAGACGGACGCACCACCACCTATGGCGAACTGGTCATGGGCGAGCATGACGAATTGCGCATCAGCGGCGACGCACCGCTTAAAGCCATCGCTGATTACCGCCTGGTGGGCAAGGGCGCATCCCGGGTGGATATCCCCGGCAAAGCCACTGGCGAGCTGACCTACGTGCACGACATGCGCGTGCCGGACATGCTTCACGGTCGGGTGGTCCGCCCGCCGTACGCGGGGCTGGATTGCGGCGACTTTGTCGGCAACAGCCTGTTGAGCGTCGACGAATCATCCATTGCCCACATCCCGGGGATTGTTGCGGTGGTGGTGATCCGTGATTTTGTCGGTGTGGTCGCCTTGCGCGAAGAACAGGCGATCAAGGCCGCCCAGGAACTGCGGGTGCACTGGAAACACTGGAATAACCAACTGCCGGACATGAGCGACGTGGAGCAGGCGATTCGCGACAACCCACGGGTACGCCGCACCGTGCTCGACCAGGGCAACGTCGACGCAGCCCTGGCCGCCGCCAGCCAGCGCATGCCGCGCACCTACCTGTGGCCGTACCAGATGCACGGATCCATCGGCCCCTCCTGCGGCGTGGCGGATTATCAGCCCGGGGTCAGCCGGGTCTGGTCCGGCAGCCAGAACCCGCACCTGCTGCGGGCCGACCTGGCCTGGCTGCTGGAATGCGCGGAAGAATCCATCGAGGTGATCCGCATGGAGGCCGCCGGCTGCTACGGGCGCAATTGCGCCGATGACGTGTGCGCCGACGCCTTGCTGCTGTCCCGTGCCGTGGGCAAGCCGGTGCGGGTGCAACTGACCCGCGAACAGGAACACCTATGGGAGCCCAAGGGCACCGCGCAATTGATGGAGGTCGACGGCGGCCTGAACGCCGACGGCAGCATCGCTGCCTATGACTTTGAAACCAGCTACCCGTCCAACGGCGCGCCTACCCTGGCGCTGCTGCTGACCGGCCGGGTCGAGCCGGTGGCGGCGATGTTCGAGATGGGCGACCGCACCTCAATCCCGCCCTACGACATCGAGCACATGCGCGTCACCATCAACGACATGGCGCCGATCGTGCGCGCTTCGTGGATGCGCGGCGTGTCGGCGTTGCCCAACACCTTCGCCCATGAATCCTATATCGACGAACTGGCGTTCGCCGCCGGGGTCGACCCGGTGGAATACCGCCTGCGTTACCTGAAGGACGAGCGCGCCATCGACCTGGTGAAATCCACCGCCGAGCGGGCCAACTGGGCACCGCGCACCGCGCCGATGCAAACCGCCAACGAAGACCACCTGCTGCGGGGCCGGGGCTTTGCCTACGCGCGCTACATCCACAGCAAGTTCCCCGGTTTCGGCGCAGCGTGGGCGGCCTGGGTCGCGGATGTGGCCATCGACAAGCAGACCGGCGATGTCTCGGTAACCCGGGTGGTGATCGGGCATGACTCGGGGATGATGATCAACCCGGCGGGGGTGCAGCATCAGATCCACGGCAATGTGATCCAGTCCACCAGCCGCGTGCTCAAGGAGCGCGTGACCTTCGAAGAGTCCACCGTGGCGAGCAAGGAGTGGGGCGGTTATCCGATCCTGACCTTTCCTGAAGTGCCGCGTATCGACGTGCTGATGATGCCGCGCCAGGACCAGCCACCGATGGGCGCCGGTGAATCCGCCTCGGTGCCCAGCGCGGCGGCGATTGCCAACGCGATCTACGACGCCACCGGGATTCGTTTTCGCGAGCTGCCGATTACCCCCGAGCGCGTGCTGGCGGCGCTGAATGCAGGCACCTTGGGCGAGCCGGCGAAGTCCCCGGAAAAGCGCCGCAAATGGTTGTTCGGCTCATTGTTCGCCGCGTTTGGCGCGGTACTGGGCATGGCCGCCACCGCGTGGCCGTTTCACAGCGAAATCGCCCCGATTGCGCCGCCCAGCGCCGGCACCTGGTCCAAGGCCACCCTGGAGCGCGGGCGTTTGCTCGCGGCCGTGGGGGATTGCGCGGTGTGCCACACGGCGCCGGGTGGCGCCACCAATGCCGGCGGGCTGGCCATGCACACGCCGTTCGGCACGCTGTACAGCAGCAACATCACCCCGGATGAAAAGACCGGGATTGGCAGCTGGTCCTACCCTGCGTTCGAGCGGGCGATGCGCGACGGCATCGGCCGCGACGGGCGTAACCTGTACCCGGCGTTTCCCTATACCGCGTTTCGCAATATCAACGATGCGGACATGCAGGCGCTGTACGCCTACCTGATGTCCCAGGCGCCAGTGAGCCAGGCGCCGGTGCCGAATGCGATGAAGTTTCCGTTCAATATCCGGCCGTTGATGGCCGGCTGGAACGCGCTGTTTTTGCGCCGAGGGGGAATCAGCGTGCAACCCCAAAGAAGTGAGCAATGGAACCGCGGCGCCTATCTGGTCAACGGATTGGGGCACTGCGCGGCGTGCCATTCGCCGCGCAACCTGATGGGAGCGGAGAAGGGCGGTAAAGCATTCCTCGCGGGGGGCAGTGTGGATGGTTGGGAGGCGCCGGCGTTGAATGGCTTGTCCAAGGCGCCGGCGCCGTGGACCGAGGACCAATTGTTCACCTATCTGAGCACCGGTTATTCCGATGCCCACGGCGTCGCGACAGGGCCGATGGGGCCAGTGGTGACTGAGCTGGCCAAACTGCCCAAGGCCGATATCCGCGCGATGGCGGTGTACCTGGCTTCATTGAATGACAGCGGCGCCGCCGAGGCGCAGGTGGTGGCGGCTGCGACGGTGCCCAATGCCAATGGGCGGCGGGTATTCGAAGGTTCGTGCAAGGCCTGCCATGCCGATGGGCAGGGGCCGAAGTTGTTCGGGGTCAGCCCGTCACTGGCGACCAATACCAACGTACACAGCGATCAACCGGACAATCTGATCAAGGTGATTTTGCAAGGGATCAGCACCCCGGCGACCAAGGATCTGGGTTACATGCCGGGCTTCAAGGACAGCCTGTCGAATACCCAAGTGGCAGAGCTGGCCGCCTACCTACGCGGGCGCTTTGCACCCAATGCACCGCAATGGGACAGCTTGGAGCAAAAAGTCGCTCACCTGAGAGCCAACCCGGGCACCCATTGATTCACACGGTCAAAAATGTGGGAGCGGGCTTGCTCGCGAAAGCGGTTCGTCAGTCGCCAAATGTACTGATTGATACACCGCATTCGCGAGCAAGCCCGCTCCCACATTTAGATCCAGGTTCTACCGTTGGATGGGCGGTGTCAGGCATACCCCACGCAACACCAGATCACTGATAAACCCCAGCCAATCCCGCTGCTGGCGCTTATCCGCCAAATCCTCCCCCAAAAACGAACTCAGCGTGTGCTGGTTGGAGTTATAGAAGTAGCACAACGAAGCAATCATCAAGTACACATGCTTGATGTCCACATCCTCACGAAACAGCCCCTGGGCCTGGCCCGCCTCAATGATCGGCCGCAACACCCCGACCGCTTCCCCGGACAACCGCCGCAGCTCACCCGACTGCTTCGCATGCTTGCCCTGGTGCAGGTTCTCGATACTCAGGATCGCCACAAACTCGGGATGCTTGACGTAGTAATTCCAGATAAACCCCACCAGCGCCTGCAACGCTTGCACCGGTGCAGTCAGGTCGAGCTTGAGTTTGCTTTCGGCCTTGTTGAATTGTTCATAGGTGTGCTCCAGCACACACACAAACAGGTGCTCCTTGCTGCCGAAGTAGTAATACAGCATGCGGTCGTTGGAGTCGGCCTCGCGGGAAATGCTTTCCACACGCCCGCCGGAATAGCCGTCGCGGGTGAAGACCTTGACCGCCGCCTGGAGAATCCGCGCGCGGGTCTGGTCGGCTTGCTGGGCGCGGATACCGGTCTTCTTGATCACCATCGAAAAGCCTCTGCTGCACAGCGTAAAGGCCCGGAATATAGCATGGGCATTATTCCGTTACCGACAGGCTCTGTCACAAACGCGGCATAACGCTGGGGCTTGGATCGGAAACGTATTACTTTCGAGTTCTTCTAATAAACAGAGTAGCCAGGGATGAAATACCAACCGTTTACCCGAACGTTGATTGCCACCGCGTTGGTGCTGACCGTCAGCGGTGTACAGGCGGCCTCCCAGGCCCCGGTGGCTGGCGAAAATGGCATGGTGGTCACGGCCCAGCACCTTGCCACCCATGTGGGCGTGGACGTGCTCAAGGCCGGTGGCAATGCCGTGGATGCGGCGGTGGCGGTGGGCTACGCCCTGGCCGTGGTGTACCCGGCGGCCGGCAACCTGGGCGGCGGCGGCTTCATGACCGTGCAACTGGCCGACGGGCGCAAGACCTTCCTCGACTTCCGCGAAAAAGCCCCGCTGGCAGCCACTGCCGACATGTACCTGGACAAGGACGGCAACGTCGTTCCGGACCTCAGCTCCAAGGGACACCTGGCCGTCGGCGTACCCGGCACCGTATCGGGCATGGAACTGGCGCTGAGCAAATACGGCACCCTCAAGCGTGCCCAGGTGATCGCCCCGGCGATCAAGCTGGCCGAAGACGGTTTTGCCCTGGAGCAGGGCGATATTGACCTGCTGCACACCGCCACCGACGAATTCAAGAAAGACAAAGACCTGCGCGGCATCTTCCTCCACGGTGGCGAGCCGATGCTGGTGGGCCAGAAGCTGGTGCAGAAAGACCTGGCGAAAACCCTGCGGGAAATCTCCGCCAAGGGCGCCGACGGCTTCTACAAAGGCTGGGTAGCCAAGGCGATTGTCGATTCCAGCCAGTCGGGCAAAGGCATCATCACCCAGGCCGATCTGGACAAATACAAGACCCGCGAACTGGCGCCCATCGAGTGCGACTACCGTGGCTACCACGTGGTCTCCGCGCCACCACCGAGCTCTGGCGGCGTGGTGATCTGCGAGATCATGAACATCCTCGAAGGCTACCCGATGGCCGATCTCGGCTATCACTCCGCTCAAGGCTTGCACTACCAGATCGAGGCCATGCGCCACGCCTACGTCGACCGCAACAGCTACCTCGGCGACCCGGACTTCGTACAGAACCCGGTCGAGCACCTGCTGGACAAGGACTACGCGGCCAAACTGCGCGCCGCCATCGACCCGCAAAAAGCCGGCATCTCCCAGGACATCAAGCCGGGGGTTTCGCCCCACGAAGGCAATAACACCACCCACTACTCCATCGTCGACAAGTGGGGCAACGCCGTCTCGGTCACCTACACCCTCAACGACTGGTTCGGCGCCGGTGTAATGGCGAGCAAGACCGGGGTAATTCTCAACGATGAAATGGATGACTTCACCTCCAAGATCGGCGTGCCGAACATGTACGGCCTGGTCCAGGGCGAAGCCAACGCCATCGCCCCGGGCAAGACGCCGCTGTCGTCCATGAGCCCGACCATCGTCACCAAGGACGGCAAGGCAGTGATGGTGGTGGGTACGCCGGGGGGCAGCCGTATCATCACGGCCACCTTGCTGACCATTCTCAATGTGATCGACTACAAGATGAACATCCAGGAAGCCGTAGACGCCCCGCGTTTCCACCAGCAATGGCTGCCTGAGGCGACCAATATCGAGCGCTTTGCCCTGAGCCCCGACACCCAGAAAATCCTCGAAGGCTGGGGCCACAAGTTTGCCGGCCCGCAGGATGCCAACCACCTGGCGGCGATCCTGGTGGGCGCACCGTCCCTGGACGGCAAGCCGGTGGGCAATAACCGTTTCTATGGGGCCAACGACCCTCGGCGCAATACCGGGTTGTCGTTGGGCTACTGAGGTCAATCGCGCCTGAAAACGGAACGACCGAACACCTTCCGGGCTCTACTCCAAGAGCCCTGGAAGGACCCTTCCCATGAAAGCGCTGAAGATCGCGACCTTCAACATCAATGGCATCCGCGCCCGCCTGCCCAATCTGCTGGAATGGCTGGCGCGGGAACAGCCCGACATTGTCTGCCTGCAAGAACTCAAGGCGCCCGACAGCCTGTTTCCCTTCAACGACTTTGACGCCGCCGGCTACGGTGCGTTGTGCCTGGGCCAGGCCTCGTGGAACGGCGTGGCGATTCTGGCCCGCGACGCGCAACCGCTGGAAAGCCGCCGGGGTTTGCCTGGCGATGACGCCGACCATCAAAGCCGCTACCTCGAAGCCGCCGTGCACGGCATTCTGGTGGGCTGCCTGTACTTGCCCAACGGAAACCCTCAGCCGGGGCCGAAATTCGATTACAAGCTGTCGTGGTTCGAACGGCTGATCGACTACGCCAGGCACCTGCAATCCAGTGAACACCCGGTGTTGCTGGCCGGGGATTTCAATGTGGTGCCCACCGACCTCGATATCTACAACCCGCGCTCCTGGCTCAAGGACGCGTTGTTGCAACCGCAAACTCGTGAGTGTTATCAGTGCCTGCTGGCGCAGGGCTGGACGGACGCCTTGCGCCATCTGTATCCCGACGAGCAGGTCTATACCTTCTGGGATTATTTCCGCCAGCACTGGCAGAAAAACGCCGGCCTGCGAATTGATCACTTGCTGCTCAATCCGGCGCTCAAACCTTATCTGAAAGGCGCCGGGGTGGATGCGTGGGTGCGCAACGAGCCCCACGCCAGCGACCATGCGCCGACCTGGATCCAGCTCGGCACCCGCAAGGCCCGTTAGAGCCCGCGGATCAGCTCAAGCACCTCAGCCTTTTTCAGCGGGTGCTTCATGCGTTGCGAGAGCAGCGCCATGGCCCGCTGATGTTCGCAGGCAACCACTGCTTGCACTTCATCGCCACGGCAGAGCAGGGCAATGAAGTGGTGGTGCTGCAAATCGCCTTCCACGTGGAGTTGATTCCAGTGACCGGGATGGCCCAGCAGTTCGAAGGTCTTGCCGAAGTGATAGGTCCAGAAGAACGGCACATCGGCAAACGCCTGCTCGGCCCCCAGCATGTTGCGCGCCGCCAGCACCCCGAGTTGCTGCGCCACGCGCCAGTGTTCGATGCGTACGGGCTGGTCGTTCCATGGGAAGGTCACCATGTCGCCGGCCGCCCACAAACCTGGCGCGACGCGCAAACTCGCGTCTGCTTTCAACGATTGGTCATCGGCGGTTTCCAGCCCGCGAACGAACCCGGTGGCGGGTGTTACACCGACGCCCATCAGCACCAGGTCTGCGGCCAGTCTGTGGCCGTTTTTCAGCACGACCGTCGTCACGTCCCCGTGTCCTTCGAGGCGCGCGGGCTCACTGGCGCTATGGAATATCACGCCATTGGCCTCATGCAATTGGCGCAGTGACGCACCGATGCGCTTGCCCAGTTGGGCCGCCAGAGGAATCTCGTGACGGCCCACGACCTGCACCGTCAACCCGCGCTTGCGTAACGCTGACGCGGCCTCCAGGCCGATAAAACTGTCGCCGATGATCACCGCGCATTTGCCGGGTTGCGCAGCCTTGACGATGCGTGCCGCGTCGTCCCGTGAGCGCAGCACAAAGACGTTATTGAGTACAGCGCCCGGAATATCCAGCGGTTTGGCCTCGCCGCCGGTGGCCAGCAGCGCCGCGTCATAGTCGAAGCGGCGACCGTCTACGAGTTGGAGGCATTTGGCGTGAGGGTCAAGGTTTTGGACTTCGCCGTGGATCTGGATGTCGCGGTAGCTGGCTTCATCCAGCAACGGCGGGGTTTCGTCGGGCGGCATCTCGCCTGCGATGACGAATTTGCTCAAGGCAGTGCGGTCGTAGGCAGGATTTTGCTCCTGGTCGATCCACAGCAGGCGGCCGCTGAAGCCTTCGCGGCGCAGGGTGGCGACGGCCGCCGAACCGGCTGCGCCGGCGCCAATCACGATAAAGCAGCGGGAATCATCGGCCTGTGGGGCGGATGAAGAGGGCAGCGCTTTGTCGCCCACACTGACCACGCCATCGTGAATCTCCACCGGGTACTGCGTGAGCTGCACCAATGCGGGCGGCTCGCAGACCTGGCCGTCGTCTACCCGGAAAGCCGCCTTGTGCCACGGGCAAATGATCTTCCCGTCACAGATGACGCCTTGCTCCAAAGGCGCCCCGGCGTGGGGGCACTCCGCCTGATAGGCCCGCACCTGGCTACCCGAACGCACCAGCAGGAGCTTGTGGGCGGCGGTTTCAACACGAACGCCACGGTCTTCGGGCAAGTTGATCAAGCGGGCAACGATGCGCATGTTCATAGGCCAATCTCCTTTTAAGGATTGACCTGTGCCCTGGGTGGAGAGCTGCGTTGGCCCGATAACCGGTCTTCAGCCTTGCTCGCTGTGGCTGCGAAAATGCGCCAGCGAGAGGGCGATATCATCATGGGAGAGTTGGGTGGCGGCCGCTTCGGCGCTGTCACGGGCGATCGGCTCTATGCGCTCGAACATCTGCGTTTCATAGGCCTTTACCGCCTCGGAGCATGAGCTGTTTTCGATCAGGTGCCGAGCCAGCTCCGCAGCATCGAGCATCGCCGCATTGACGCCTTCGCCACCAAACGGTGACATCAGGTGTGCGGCATCGCCGATCAGCGTCAGGCCTGGGCGGTGTGCCCAGTGATGCCCGACGGGCAGCGCGTAAATGGCCCGGGACACAAAGCGCTCGTTTGAGGCGTGCAGCAGCGCCAGGATGTCCGGGTGCCAACCTTCGAACTGGGCCAGCAGCGATTGGCGGGTCGCCTGTGGCGAAGACCAGTCCAGCTGCTGCGCCGCCCAGTCAGTGGGGACGCGAAAGATTCCATAGCCGCGCAGATGCGCGTTAGCGTTGCGTTGCACGACCAGCAACCTGGCGTCGCCCGAAACGTCCAGTTTGCCCTGGCCGACGAGCGTGGCCAGGGCCGGGTGGCGGCGGTCGACTTCATCAATCCCGAACTCGATAAACGTCAGCCCGCTGTATTGCGGTTGATAGCGCGACAGCAGGGGGCGCACTTTCGACCAGGCACCGTCGGCGCCGACGACCAGGTCAAACGGACCGTGGACGGTGTCGCCCTGAAGCACGGTCCAGTACGCGTCCCCGGCCTGGCGGATCTCGCTGACGTTGACGTCCCATTTCACGCAATCAGCAGGCAATGAATCCAGGAGGATTTGCCGCAAGGCGGTGCGGTCGACTTCCGGACGGTCGCCGGCGGCCGGACTGGGGTCTTCAAACAGCAGTCGCGCGTGTTTATCCATCAGGCGCGAGCCTTGGTCTTCATAACGGGCAATGGTGTGGAAGGCATCTTCAAGGCCGGCTTTTTTGAGCGCCAGTTGGCCGGATTCAACGTGTAAATCCAGGGTCCCGCCCTGAGGGCGTTCCAGTGGCCCGCACTCGCGCTCGAACACGCTGGCGGTAAAGCCGTTGATCGTGAGAATCCGTGCCAGGGTCAGCCCGGCGGGGCCGCCTCCGACTATGGCGACGCGTAATGAGCTATTCATGAAAACTGTCCTCGCCGGTCAATCCAATAATTGTTCCACCGCTGAAAACGCTTGGTCCTGGCGTGCTTGCCAATCCCCACGGATGATCCGTAACGGCTGATGATGTTGCTCCAGCCAGTCAAGGCTGGCCTGGAAAAACGCCAGGCGGTCGGCAAACTCCGGCTGGCAGCGCTGGCCGTCGGCAGTCCATTCCACGTCCTCCGGCGACAGCAGCAGGTGCAGGTCGTAGTGGCGGGCGAGCAGTTCACTGTCGAGCCAGGCCGGGCAGTCGCCAAACAGGGTCTGGCTCCACAGCTTATTGGTCAGCAGGTTGGTATCCAGGATCAGCAACTTCGGCTGCCGGGCGCGGGCGGCATCCTCCCAGGCCAGTTGGCCACGGGCGATGTCGGGGATATCGGCCAGGGTGGTATCGCGCTGGTGGTGGTCGATGAAATGGCGCACGTATTCGCCCACCATCACACCGCCAAAATGCGCCTGCAACTGCGTGGCCAGCCAGCTTTTACCGCTGGATTCCGGGCCGGCCAATACCACGACTTTCATGCGTGCAGCGCCGGGTCGGCGCGCCATTCGCGCCAGCCTTGCACGGCGATCACGGTGAACAGGGCATAGAGTGCGGCGGTGAGGTACAGGCCTTTATAGAGGAACAGCCCGACAAAGATCATATCCAGGGCAACCCACAATGGCCAGCACTGCACGCGCTTTTGCGCCATCCACATCTGCGCCACCAGGCTGAAGCCAGTCAGGGCCGCGTCCAGCCAGGGTTGTGCGGCGTCGGTCCAGTGGGCCATGGCGGCGCCCAGCAACAGACTGCCCAGGGCGCCCACGGCCAGGCCTTGCAGGATCGGTTGCAGGCCCAGGCTGGTGACTTGCCGGCCTTGCTTGACCTCGCCGGCGCGGGTCCACTGCCACCAGCCGTAGAGTTGCAGGCCGGCGTAGACGACTTGCAGGAGCATGTCGGAGTAGAGCTTCACATCGAAGAAGATCCAGGTGTACAGCAGCACCATCACCAGGCCGATGGGCCAGCACCACGGGTTCTGTTTAACCGTCAACCAGACAGCGATCACCCCCAGGGCGGCGGCAAACAGTTCAAGCCCGGACATGGCGGTTCCTTGGGGGAGTCGAAGAGGGCGGTGATTGTAACCAGAGTGGTGGGCGCGGGGGTAGATCGTAGATCGTTCCCACGCTCTGCGTGGGAATGCAGTTCCGGACGCTCCGCGTCCCGGCTCTGCGCAACGGTGACGCAGAGCGTCACAGGATGCGTTCCCACGCGGAGCGTGGGAACGATCATCGGCGTCAGACCTTGAATTGGTGAAGAAGGCTGTCGAGCTGTTCACTCAGGCCCTTCAAGTGCGCACTCGCGACGCTGGACTGCTGCGCCGCCAGTGCCGTGCTGTGGGACAAACCGGCCGCCTGGGTCACGTTCTGGTTGATGTCTTCCACCACATGCGCCTGCTGCAACGTGGCGCTGGCAATCGAGGCGTTCAAACCATTGAGATTACGCAAAGCCTGGCCGATGGCGGTGAGGCTCGCGCCGGCCTGGCCTGCTTGTTCGATGGTCAGTTGCGACGCCTGGTGGCTGTCGCTGATGACCTTGACCGCCGCTTCCGAATGACCTTGCAGGCGCTCGATCATCGCCTGGATTTCAGCGGTGGATTTTTGCGTACGCTGGGCCAGCAGCCGCACTTCATCGGCCACTACCGCAAAGCCACGGCCTTGTTCCCCGGCGCGGGCCGCTTCGATGGCGGCGTTGAGGGCCAGCAGGTTGGTCTGGTCGGCGATGGAGCGGATCACTTCCAGTACCCCGCCAATCTGCGTGCTTTCAGTCGACAGCGTACGAATCACCTCCACCGCCTGGCTGATGGTGCTGGAGAGCTGGTCGATGCGTTGCAGGCTGCCGTCGATATTGAGCTGGCCCTGTTCGGCCTGTACCTGGGCATCGCGCATTTCGCTGGCGGCGTGCTCGGCGTTCTTGGCCACGTCCTGCACGCCATAGGTGACTTCGTTGATCGCCGTCGCCACCAGTTCCATTTGCTGCGATTGCTGCTGGCTGCGGTCATGGGCGTCGCTGGCGTTGCTGCCCAGTTCAGTGGATGACTGGCCCAACGCATTGGCGCAAGTCTGCAGCTGGCCGACCACCTGCCGCAACTTGGCGGTAAAGCTGTTGAAGTGCCGGGACAGTTGAGTGACCTCGTCTTGGCCGTGGGTGTCGAGGGTGCGGGTCAGGTCGCTTTCGCCACTGGCGATATTGGCCATCGCGTTCACCGCTTGCTGCAACGGGCGCACGATACTGCGGGCAATCAGCACCACCAGCAGGGCCATGATCACGGCAATCACCAGGCCGACCATTGAGGCTTTCAACACCTGGACCCGGAACTCCCCTTGCACGTCATCGACATACACGCCGGAGCCGATGATCCAACCCCAGGGTTCGAACAGCTGGATATAGGAGGTCTTGGCCACCGGCGCATCGGCCCCGGGCTTGGGCCAGCGGTAATTCACCATCCCGGCGCCCTTGGCCTTGGCCAGGATCACGAACTCGTTGAACACCGCAAAGCCGTCCGGGTCGCGGATGGCCGAAAGGTTCTGGCCGTCGAGCTTGGGGTTGGCCGCGTGCATGATCATCACGGGCGTGAGGTCATTGATCCAGAAGTAGTCGTCCTTGCCGTAGCGCAGGCCACGTACCGCGCTCAAGGCTTGCTTCTGCGCCGCTTCACGGGTCAGGACGCCGCTGGTTTCGAGGCTGTGATAATAAGTCAGAATCCCGCTGGCGGTTTGCACCACACGCTGGGTCTGCTCACTCTTGGCCTGGTACAGGTCGCCATGAATCTGCTTGAGCATAAGCAGGCCGAGGGTTAGCAGCATCAGCACGGCGACGATCAGGATCAGCCAGAGTCGCCGGCTGATAGACATATTGCGCAAACTGTTCATGGTCCTGTCACTCCGTGTTCTTATAATTTTGGGTGCTGCATCGACATTTCCGGCTTGTCTGATAGGCTTTCGGCCCAGAATCAAAAAACCTGAGTCCTGCCCTGATTTTTCACGGAATTTTCGCAGTTCGGCCTTGATTATTTGCACTGTGCTTGCAGCGCACTCTTCGTTAGTGAACGTCTAAAAAATATGAACGAGGCATGCCGCGGGCATGACCTTTGGGGGAATCGATGGATCTTTGGACCGCCGTACAGGCACTGATACTCGGGGTTGTGGAAGGGCTGACGGAGTTTTTGCCGATCTCCAGTACCGGGCACCAGATTATCGTGGCCGATTTGATCAACTTCGGTGGCGAGCGCTTTGAAGCGTTCAATATCATCATCCAGCTGGGCGCGATCCTGGCGGTGGTGTGGGAGTTTCGACGCAAGATCCTCGACGTGGTGATCGGCTTGCCGACCCAGCGCAATGCCCAGCGCTTCACCGTCAACCTGATGATCGCCGTGTTGCCGGCGGTGGTGTTGGGGGTGATTTTCGCCGACCTGATCAAACACTACCTGTTCAACCCGATCACCGTAGCGGCGGCATTGGTAGTGGGCGGCATCATCATGTTGTGGGCTGAGCGTCGCCAACATGAAGTGCACGCCGAAACCGTCGACGACATCACCTGGAAGGACGCCATCAAGGTCGGCTTCGCCCAGTGCCTGGCGATGATCCCGGGCACCTCGCGCTCCGGTGCCACCATTATTGGCGGCCTGTTGTTCGGCCTGTCGCGCAAGACCGCCACTGAGTTTTCGTTCTTCCTGGCGATGCCGACCATGGTCGGCGCGGCGGTGTATTCGGGCTACAAGTACCGCCACCTGTTCCAGCCCGATGACCTGCCGGTGTTCGCCATCGGGTTCGTCACCTCGTTCATCTTCGCGATGATCGCGGTCAAGGCGCTGCTCAAATTCATCGCCAGCCACAGCTACGCGGCGTTTGCCTGGTACCGGATCGCCTTCGGCCTGGTGATCCTGGCCTCCTGGCAGTTCGGCTGGATCGACTGGTCAGCCGTCAAGCCATGAACATCCAGCATCCGCGCTTGAAGGCGCTGGTGTTGATGCTGTTGTGCGCCGCGCCGCTGTTTGGTTCGGCGTTGCTGGGGTACCGCGGGGTTTCGTTGATCCCGCTGGTGGCCTATGGCGGGGTCAGTGTGGTGGCGTTCCTGCTGTACTGGAGCGACAAGCGCAAGGCCCGTGAAAACAGTTGGCGCACCCCGGAAAACGTCCTGCATGCGGTGGAGCTGGCAGGCGGTTGGCCGGGGGCGTTGATTGCCCAGCAGGTGTTCCGCCACAAGACGCGCAAGGTGTCTTATCAGGTGGTGTTCTGGTTGATCGTGTTGCTGCACCAGGTGTTCTGGATTGACCAGTTGTTCCTCGGTGGCACGCTACTCTCGATTTTCTAGCAACAAACCGACCTGCGTGCGCTTGGGCAGCTTGCTCACCACCAATTGGTGGGAACGCTGCAACAGGCCACGCAGTTCTTCAGCGCCCAGCGGGTAGGGCGTTTCCATGATGATCCATTGCGCCCGTGCCAGGTACGGCGCCGGATGGATGCCGGGGCGATCTACATGGCCCAGGAACAACTCCTTGTCGACCTTGAACGCCAGCGAGTCACCCCGCAGGTTCTGCAAGGCAAACATCTTGTTGCCGGCAATCGAAAACACCCGCACGCCGCCCCATTTGTAATCTTCCCGCGCACCGGGCAAGCCCAGGCAAAAAGTGGCGACTTGTTCTTCAGTCATTCTCATAGCAAACGGTCTCCGCAACCTTTGAAGGCGTTATCCAGGTGGTCGATCCAGGCCCGCACGGCCGGCAACACGCCGCGTCGATGTGGGTAGACCGCTTGCAACCAACCGCCCGGCAAGGACCATTCGGGCAGGAGCTGCACCAACTGGCCGCTGGCCAATTCTTCCTCGCAATACATCATGGGTAGCACGGTAAACCCCAGGCCGGCGAGGGCGCAGGCCTTGCGTACCAGGAAATCGTCGATGCCCAATCGGGCTTCCATGACCAGGTCGTGGCTGTTGCCCTCCGGGCTGAGCATGCGGAAGTGCACCATGCGGTCGGCTTCCAGGGCGCCCAGCACCGGCAATTGCTTGAGGTCTTCCAGGCTGTTGATCTGCCGCTCACGCACAAAGCCGGGGCTGGCGACAATCGCCGTCTGGGCCTGGCGCAGGCGCTTGGTGACGAGCAACGGGTCTTCATCCCCCAGCTCGCGCACGCGCAAGGCCACATCAATGCCTTCGGCCACCAGGTCGACGCGGCGGTTGACCAGGGTCATGTCCAACTGCACCAGCGGGTTGGCGGTGAGAAACTCCGCCACCACGGTCTGCAGGAATTGGTGAGCCAGGCCCACTGGGCTGCTGACCCGCAGCCGGCCACGGGGTTCGCTGGACATGCTGGCCACTGCCTCATCGGCCATTTCCGCTTCCAGCAGCATTGCCTGGCAGTGGCGCAGGTAGCGTTCACCCACGGCAGTCAGGGTCAGTTGGCGGGTGGTGCGTTGCAGCAAGCGGGCGCCGAGGCGTTCTTCCAGTTCGGCAATGCGCCGCGACAGCCGCGACTTGGGAATTCCAAGCAGCCGGCCGGCGGCGGCGAAACCGCCGGCTTCCACTACTTTGGCGAAATAGTAGAGGTCATTCAGATCTTGCATGGTCGGCCTATTGTCCTGTGTATGGGACGAACTATCCGCGTCCCGCGCAGGCAAATCCACCCTAAAATGTAGGAGCGCGCTTGCTCGCGAAGAAAACCGGTACGGCGCGTGTATTCAGGATGCCCGCGTTATCGTTGACGTTTTTCGCGAGCAAGCTCGCTCCTACAGGATGAAGCAGGTATTTGACGTGAACCTGCTCCTCGATGAGCGGGTAGAGTTGGCTGGCCAGTGAGGCACCGACGGGTTACCTTTTGGTTTTTCCGGTCAGTGCATTCCAATGAGCCTTGAACATCCGCGTACCCGTCGAATCATCGAGCTGATGGGACAGTTGGCGCCCGTTGAGGGTTACAACCTGACGCCGCTGGATGACGTGCGTTTCCTGCGTTCCAACCGACCGCTGACGCGAGTTCCGGTGCTTTACGACCCGGGCATCGTGATCGTGTGCCAGGGCCGCAAGCGCGGTTACCTGGGGGAAGACATCTACGTCTACGACGCCCAGCACTACCTGGTGGTGTCGGTGCCGGTGCCGTTCACCATGGAAACCGAGGCCAGCGAAGCAGAGCCGATGCTCGCGGTGTATTTGCGCCTGGATTTCAACCTGGCCGCCGAACTGATGCTGGAACTCGATGCGTTGGCTCCGCAGCCCGAAGCGAGGCCCAAGGGTATGTACTCTTCGCCAATGGACGACAAGCTCAGTGAATCGTTGCTGCGCTTTCTGGAAGTGATGAGCGTGCCGGTGGAGGCGCGGGTGCTCGGGCCGACCCTGATGCGGGAAATCTACTACCGCATCATCACCGGGGAGCAGGGCGGTTCGATGCGCGCGGCGCTGAATCGCCAGGGCCAGTTTGGCAAGGTGGCCCGGGCGATTCGCAAGATTCACGCTTGTTATGATCAGCGCCTGGACGTGGAGGAGCTGGCCAAGGAGGCAATGATGAGTGTGCCGAGTTTTCACGCACACTTTCGTACAGTGACTGACACTTCGCCCATGCAGTACCTGAAGTCGACGCGCTTGCACCAGGCGCGATTGTTGATGCTTAGGAGCGATATCAGTGCCGCCACTGCCTGTGCCAAGGTCGGGTACGAGAGCGCCTCGCAGTTCAGTCGTGAGTTCAAGCGGTTTTTCGGTCGCACACCCCATGAAGAAATCGACTGGATGAAGCGCACCTATGCGCTGCCGGCGCCGACCACTGCGTCGATCTATGTGTCATCGCATTAAAGGCACTGTCCTGTAAGTGGGACGAACAATCGCATTTTGCCCGACTAATCGCCGATTGGTTTCATCTGTAGGCTTATTTCCATTCAGTCGCCCTTGGCGATACTTACTTGGAGATGAACCATGAAACTGTTGCATATCGATTCCAGCATCCTCGGCGACAACTCGGTTTCCCGTCAGTTGAGCGCCGGTGTCGTCAAAGCCTGGCAGGCAGCAGAGCCGGGTGTCGAAGTGGTTTATCGTGACTTGGCCGCTGACGCCATCAGTCACTTCTCCGGTGTCACCCTGGGCGCCCTGGGCACTGCCGCCGAATTGCGCGATGCCGTGCAAAAGCACGAAGCTGACTTGAGCGCTTCCACCCTGGCCGAATTCCTGGCAGCAGACGCGGTAGTGCTGGCTGCGCCGATGTACAACTTCACCATCCCGACCCAACTGAAAGCCTGGATCGACCGCATTGCCGTCGCCGGCCAGACGTTCCGTTACACCGAAGCCGGCCCGGAAGGCCTGTGTGGCGGCAAGAAAGTCATCATCGTCTCCACCTCCGGCGGCTTGCATGTGGGCCAGCCGACGGGCGCAGCCCACGAAGACTACTTGACCGTGCTGTTGGGTTTTCTCGGGATCACCGACATCGAGTTCGTCCGTGCCCACGGCCTGGCTTACGGTGACGAGGCCCGTACCAAGGCACTCAGCGACGCCCATGTACTGATCAGCGACCAGTTGTTCGCCGCAGCGTAAGACTTGTGTAAATTTTACTGTTCCTCGATATCAATCTGATTCGAGGCGCCTAAACTCTGTATTCTGCTCGCCTGAAAAGCGAACGGAGTACGGAGTTTTTTCGTTTACCCGCTGTCACTACTTTGGCCCAGGTTATGCACGCATGGGTAAACCCTGCCCGTCCGAGCGCCTGAACCATGGATATTTCAACAGCTACGCGGGCTTACACAGCAAAGGTGGACATCCCCATGATGCGTCTTTGTGCAATCCTGGTTCTTTCTCTGCTCGGCGGCCTGATTTCAGTGCAAGCCGCGCCCGCGCCGCACCCTCATTGGAGTGTGGGCTTCCACCGCATGACCTTTCTCGACCCGCTCGACTTGCAGCCGATGAAAGCCGTCGCGTTCTATCCGTCTACGGGTCTTGAACACACCACCCATGTAGGCGCCTATAACATCGCCGCCACTGAAGACTCGAAAATCGCTATCGGCCGCTTTCCGATGTTGATGCTGTCTCACGGCAATACCGGTACACCCCTGGCGCTGCACGACCTGGCTACCTCTCTGGCGCGCAAGGGTTTTGTCGTGGTGGCGGTGCTGCACCCTGGTGACAACTACAAGGACCACAGCCGCCTGGGCACCTTGAGCAACCTGTATGGGCGCCCGATCCAGATTTCCGAAGCCATCACCGCCACCCTCGGCGACCCCATGCTGTCGCCGTTCGTCAACGTCGATCAGGTGGGGGTCATCGGTTATTCGGCCGGCGGCGAAACCGCGTTGATCCTCGCCGGCGCCAAGCCGGACCTGGACCGCCTGCGTCGCTACTGCCAACAACGCCCCGAAGATCGCGACGCCTGCACCACCAAGGGCGAACTGATCGTCGACCGTGACGATTTGCAGCCGCAGGCAGACCCACGCATCCATGCCTTGATGTTAATGGCGCCGCTGAGCTTGATGTTTGGCCGCCACACCCTCGCCGACGTGCACGTCCCCGTGCTGCTCTACAGCGGCGACGGCGACAAGCTGGTGGCCGTGGACAAGAACGCTGAGGCCCTGGCGCGCAAACTGCCGGAGCCGCCGGACTTCAAACTGTTGGCCGGGGCAGGGCACTTTGTGTTCATGGCGCCTTGCGATGAGAGCCAGTTGGCCGCGATGCCCGCCATGTGCACCGATGCCGACGGGGTTGACCGTGAAAGCATCCACCGCGACCTGATTTCCGAGGCCGGGCGGTTTTTCAATCACACCCTCGGGCAATCCACCCGCGCGGGTTTGCAGACGGCTGATCAGTAAGCGCGGCGCTTGAGCATCAACGTCAGGCCCAGGCCGGTGACCGAGAGCAGGGCGGCGCAAAAGAAGATCCACGAATAGCCCAGGTTCAACGCCACGGCGCCCATCACCGGGCCGGCAATCGCCAGCGCCAGGTCAAAAAACACCGCATACGCACTCAACCCGGCGCCCCGGCTGCTGTTGGGCACCTGCTTGATTGCCTCCACGCCCAGCGCCGGGTACACCAGCGACAAACCAAAGCCGGTCAGCCCGGCGCCGATCAAGGCCACGCCGGTGGACGGTGCCAGCCACAGCAGTGTGAGCCCGAGGGTTTCGATGGTCATGCAGGCAATCGCCGCGGTGAAGCCGCCGAAGCGGTTGATGGCCGTAATAAACACCAGGCGTGACAGGATAAAGCACACGCCAAATACCGTCAGGCACCAGGCGGCGCCGATCCAGCCACGGCTCAGGTAGTAGAGGGTGATAAAGGTGGTGAGGGTGCCGTAGCCGATCGATGCAAGACACAGGCTGGCGCCAAATGGCGCGATACGCCCGAAGACCGCCCAGAACGGCAGCCGCTCGCCGCGCACCACGGGCACCGAAGGTTTGTTGCGGATCAGCAGCAGGCCCAGGGCGGAAAGCACCGTGAGGGCGATGCCGAGGCTGGTATAGCCGTAGTCGGCAACCATCACCACGCCCAGCGGTGCACCGATTGCAATTGCGCCATAGGAGGCGATGCCGTTCCACGAGATCGAGCGTGCGGTGTGTTCGGCGCCGACTGCGCCCATGCACCAACTGATGGTGCCAACGCCGATCAGGCCCTGCGCCACCCCCAGCAACAGGCGGCTGACAATCAATATGCCGAGACTCAGCAGGGGCAGGCTGTGCAACAGGGTGGCGATAAACGTCAGCACGCCGCTCAGCAGGATTCCGCTCAAGCCCAGCACGATGGCGCGCTTAGTGCCCACGTTGTCCGACATGCGCCCGGCCATCGGGCGGCTGAGCAGCGTGGCCAGGTATTGCGAGCCGATGGTTATCCCGGCGATTACTGCGCTGAAGCCCAGTTCGCCGTGGACGTAGCCGGGGATCACCGCAATCGGCAGGCCGATGCAGATAAACGCGATAAAGGTGTAGAAGACGATGGAGACGATCTGCAGGGTGATCGACAAGGAGCTGGGCGCGGCGGGCTGTGTGGCAGGCATGGGAACTCGTTCGCGGGCGGGCGGTGAACGCATCATGGCAAGGGCATGGGGTAAAAGGAAGCAGGCTAACTATATTTGGTGTTTTCGAGCGGTCGTGCCTACCGGCTTTGGACCCATGAGTACTCCCTGGCCCGGGACAGCAAAAGCGGGCACGGTGAAATGTGGGAGCTGTCGAGCTTTAGCGAGGAAGCGAAGGCGGCGGCATGGTCGGTAAAGAGGTTGCCTGATAGACCGCTATCGCAGCCTCGCCAGGGCTCGACAGCTCCTACAGGGGATCGGGGGAAGTATGGGAGTTGTGTGTTCGGTCGCAAGTACTCGGGTTGCGCAAATCGAATGTGGGAGCTGTCGAGCTTTAGCGAGGCTGCGAAGGCGGCGGCATGGTCGGTAAAGAGGTTGCCTGATAGACCGCTATCGCAGCCTCGCCGGGGCTCGACAGCTCCCACAGGGGATCGGAGGAAGTCAGGAAGTTGTGTGTTTGATCGCAACCACTCGGGTTGCGCAAATCAAATGTGGGAGCTGTCGAGCTTTAGCGAGGCTGCGAAGGCGGCGGCATGGTCGGTAAAGAGGTTGCCTGATAGACCGCTATCGCGGCCTCGCTGGGGCTCGACGGCTCCCACAGGGGATCGGGGGAAGTCTGGGAGTTGTGTGTTCGGTCGCAACCACTTGGGTTGCGCAAATCAAATGTGGGAGCTGTCGAGCTTTAGCGAGGCTGCGAAGGCGGCGGTATGGTCGGTAAAGTGGTCGCCTGACACACCGCTATCGCAGCCTCGCTGGGGCTCGACAGCTCCTACAGGGTTCGGGGGAAGCCTGGGAGTTTTGTGTTTGAACGCAACCACTCGGATTGCTCAAATCGAATGTGGGAGCTGTCGAGCTTTAGCGAGGCTGCGAAGGCGGCGGCATGGTCGGTAAAGAGGTTGCCTGATAGACCGCTATCGCAGCCTCGCCGGGGCTCGACAGCTCCTACAGGGGATCGGGGGGAGTCTGGGAGTTTTGTGTTTATCGCAGCCACTCGGGTTGCGCAAATCGAATGTGGGAGCTGTCGAGCTTTAGCGAGGCTGCGAAGGCGGCGGCACAGTCGGTAAAGAGGTTGCCTGATACACCGCTATCGCGGCCTCGCTGGGGCTCGACGGCTCCCACAGGGATCGGGGGAAGTATGGGAGTTGTGTGTTTGATCGCAAGTACTCGGGTTGCTCAAATCGAATGTGGGAGCTGTCGAGCTTTAGCGAGGCTGCGAAGGCGGCGGCATGGTCGGTAAAGAGGTTGCCTGATAGACCGCTATCGCAGCCTCGCCAGGGCTCGACAGCTCCTACAGGGTTCGGGGGATGTCTGGGAGTTGTGTGTTTGATCCCCAACGCCAACCGCAAAAAAAAGCCCCATCACACTGGACGGGGCTTTTGCATTTCAAGCAAGCAGCAGTTCTTAGAAAACCACACCCTGACTACGCAGGTAATCGTCATAAGTACCGCTGAAGTCGATCACACCACTCGGGCTCAGCTCGATGATGCGAGTGGCCAGGGACGACACAAACTCACGGTCATGGCTGACGAAAATAAGCGTGCCCGGATAGTTCTCCAGCGCCAGGTTCAACGCCTCGATGGATTCCATGTCCAAGTGGTTGGTCGGTTCGTCCATGATCAGCACGTTCGGCTTTTGCAGGATCAGCTTGCCGAACAGCATGCGGCCTTGCTCACCACCGGAAATCACCTTCACCGACTTCAGGATCTCGTCGTTGGAGAACAGCATGCGGCCCAGGGTGCCGCGAACCACTTGTTCGCCTTCCTTGGTCCAGCGGCCCATCCAGTCGAACAGGTTGGACTCGTCTTCGAAGTCCGAAGCGTGGTCCTGGGCGTAGTAGCCCAGTTCAGCCGCGTCGGTCCATTTGACGGTGCCGGCATCCGGGGTCAGTTCGTTGACCAGGGTACGCAGCAGGGTGGTCTTGCCGATACCGTTCGGGCCGATGATTGCCACGCGCTCGCCGGCTTCAACCTGGAAGCTGAAGTCCTTGAACAGCGTCTTGCCGTCAAAGCCTTTGGCCATGCGATCAACGATGACCGCCTGGCGGTGCAGCTTCTTGGTCTGGTCAAAGCGGATGAACGGGCTGACGCGACTCGATGGCTTGACTTCGGCCAGCTGGATCTTGTCGATCGCCTTGGCTCGGGAAGTGGCCTGCTTGGCTTTCGAGGCGTTGGCCGAGAAGCGGCTGACGAAGGATTGCAGCTCGGAGATCTGCGCTTTCTTCTTGGCGTTGTCCGACAGCAACTGCTCGCGGGACTGGGTCGCCACGGTCATGTATTCGTCGTAGTTGCCCGGGAACAGACGCAGCTCGCCGTAGTCCAGGTCGGCCATGTGGGTGCAGACGCTGTTCAGGAAGTGACGGTCGTGAGAGATGATGATCATCAGGCTGTTACGCTGGGTCAGGATGTTTTCCAGCCAGCGGATGGTGTTGATGTCCAGGTGGTTGGTCGGCTCGTCGAGCAGCAACACTTCCGGATCGGAAAACAGCGCCTGGGCCAGCAGTACACGCAGCTTCCAGCCGGGTGACACTTCGCTCATCGGGCCATTGTGCTGCTCGATGCCGATACCCAGGCCCAGCAGCAATTCGCCGGCGCGGGACTCGGCCGTGTAGCCGTCCATCTCGGCGAAGTCGGTTTCCAGCTCGGCCACGGCCATGCCGTCGTCTTCGGTCATTTCCGGCAGCGAGTAGATGCGGTCGCGCTCGGCCTTGACCTTCCACAGCTCTTCGTGACCCATGATCACGGTGTCGAGTACGGTGAATTCTTCGTAGGCGAACTGGTCCTGGCGCAGTTTACCCAGGCGCACGTTCGGCTCCAGCATGACCTGGCCGCCGGACGGGTCGAGGTCACCACCGAGGATTTTCATGAAGGTCGACTTGCCGCAACCATTGGCACCGATCAGGCCATAACGGTTGCCTGCGCCGAACTTGACCGAAACGTTCTCAAATAGCGGCTTGGCGCCGAACTGCATGGTGATGTTAGCTGTGGAGATCAATTACTTTACCTATCAATAGCTTAGGGTGCGCTTATTTGAGCTGGGACCAATTTGGGACCAATCTGGAGCTTTTCCATTTCGCTCCAGTCCGAGCTTGAGTTGATCCAACGCGCATAAGTCGAGAGCAGCATCTGCACACTATGGCCGAGCTGCTGGGAGATGAAGGCGGGGTTCATGCCAGACATAATGCATATTGTCGCATAGGTGTGACGACAGTTGTATGGCGGCCGACGACGGATATTCAGAGCTTTCAGAGTCGGAATCCACTGCTTGTGCAGGTCAGATGTCTGTTTCACGTATTCCGAGTTCTTTGACGGCGGGAAAATGAAGGGCGTTTCCAGCACTTTTCCTTTGCCTTTTTTCCGACGCTCCGCGTACTCCCTGGCAAATTGCAGGGCGTGCATGGCCCGGTCATTCAACAAAACGAATCGGTCGCCGCCGGTTTTCGTGCGCTCCACCACTTCCCCCAAGGCGATTCCGCGACACACGTGGGCCGTCCTCTTCTCTTCGTCAACCGCATCCCAGCGCATCGCCAGAGCTTCGGATAGGCGCATTCCCGTAAAAAACACAAATTCAAAAAATGCCGCATAGATCGTGCTCGGCCAGTGACTGTGCTCGTACATTTTGGCGATGATCTGGTTCGCCTCGTCTAGGGTGAACGGGTCGATCTCCTTTTTACTGCGTTTGGGCAGTTCCAGGATCGCCGCTGGGTTCTTTGGGATCAACTCCTCAGACACAGCGGAGTTCAGTATTGTCGACAGCTTCGAGATCGCGTTGCGCTTCACCCCTGGCGACTTCCACTCCCTGGAAGCCATAACCCGGCGGAGCAGCGTGGTGGTGATCAGGTCGATCCGCACCAGGGCCAGCCCGGGCATCCAGTACCTGTTTAGCGCTCCCTTGTAGTTTCCCTTCGTGCCGGCCACTACCTCACGGCTATCCAGCCAGAGCTGAGCGTACTCGCCGAAGTTGATCTTCCCGCCGGCGACATTGCTGGAGCTGGGGAATAGCTCGGCGTACTTGTCGTCGTCGAGCAACCCCAGCTTGATCAGCCCCTTTACCTGATCAACAACCTGTGAGGCTGATTTGATTCCTTTCTGTGTCGCGGGATAGGGGAGCGTTTCACTGCGCCGACTGCCGTTCCACATAAATCGGATGCGGATCGATCCGTGGTGGAGGTCCATTCCTGCGGGCAGACCCACTGACTTTCGAGCCATTCGTAATATCTCCTGATGCTGTAGATGATCCTGCTGCCATGCTTATTCCAGACGCCAAGAGGTATCTGGTTCCTGGCGCGCTTCGAGCGTAGCGCCGCGATAGTGGTGCCGAGGATTTCGGCCATTTGCGCCTCGGGAACCTTGTCACCGGTGACGCCATCATTAAGTTGTTCTGCCGCTGACATACCTACCTCCCGCCGGCCGCCGTGGGCCGCGCTGTCTTGATGATGTGGACGATGAAACCGAAGGTGATCAGCAGCCAGGCGCAGGTGCCGGCGAACGTGTAGAGGATGTCGGCCGTTTCGCCGTCCTCAAGAAGACATGGGCCGATCCAAAAGAACCAGCAGCCGCTGCCGGCCAGGTACAGCAAAGCGCCCAGCAGGATCAGGGTGAGTTTGATTGCGAACATGAGGTGTCCTTGCCGCGCTGGGCGGCTGTCACAAATATTTGATAATCATTATCATTTGAGGGTATCTTTGCCGCGCTCACCCAGCAGGAGAGGCTCTTTACCGGTCTATGGATGGCGAGGCTAACCCTGCTGGTTGAGCACCTCGCCTGCCGCTCACCGGCAGGCATGTAGGGGAAGGGGGCTTGGGGTTAGGCTGCTGGGTGTTGTACGGTGTCGCGGAATACATCCATCTGCGCCGCGCCGTCGAGCCAGGCTGCTGCGATCCGACGCTCAGCCATTGCGGCATATTCCGGATTCAGTTCGCACAGGATCGATTTGCGGCCTTCCTCCATAGCGACGACTGACGTGGTGCCCGCGCCGCCGAACGGGTCAAGCACGATACCGCCGGGTGGTGCGCCGGCAAGGATGCACGGGCGGATCAAGTCGGGCGGGAAGGTCGCGAAGTGGGCCCCCTTGAAGCTGTGGGTCGGGACGGTCCAGACACTGCGCTTGTTTCGTTCGGTTGGCATGACTGCAAGAGCGGAGTTCATAGAATCGTTGTCCTTGATCCTTCCCCTTGCTCGCTCTTCGCCGTCGGTACCGTGACCCCAGCCCACGCCGTTTGACTTCCTGGCCACCGCCTTCATGTTGCCGTTGCTCTTGGCTCCGCCATTGGCACGGTCACTACCGATCTGTGCGAGAACGTCTTGCGAGAGCCGGTTGTGAGTGTTGGGTGAGCAAGGCTCAAGGATTGCCGACTGGTCGTAGAAGTATTTCGGCGACTTACTCAGCAGGAAAATGTATTCGTGGGCCTTGGTGCAACGGTCGCGGACGCTTTCGGGCATTGGATTCGGCTTGTGCCAGATGATGTCCTGACGCAGGTACCAGCCATCGTCCTGCAGGGCGAAAGCTAAGCGCCACGGCATACCCATCATGTCCTTTGGCTTGCAGCCGGGCACCGCGTAGTCGCTGCGGGGAACTTCTTCGTTGTCGCGCCGCCGGGAGGCAATTGTGCGGCGGGCTCTGGCGGCCGTTACGCTTTCGTCGCGTCCGACGCCGGTGATTGATTGTTTGTTTCCCCCGCATCTTGAACCGGCGTAGCTGTCGCCCATGTTGACCCAGGCAGTACCGTCATCGCGGAGTACTCGGCGCACCTCGCGGAACACTTCGACCAGGCGCGCGATGAACTCTGCCGGGGTCTCCTCCAGGCCGATCTGGCCGTCCGCGCCGTAATCCCGAAGACCGTAGTAGGGCGGGCTGGTGACGCACATCTGAACTGATTTATCTGGCAGCGTCCGCATCGACTCAATGCAGTCGCCGATCAAAACGCGATGCTGTTTCATGGCCTCGGCCCCTTGTAGATGAAGACGTAGGCGAACCAGAGGGTGGCGATCATGGCGTCACCTCAGTTGCTTCGACGGCTTCAAGGATTTCACCGACCTGTACGTTTCTGGAGCAGTGGTGGCAGATGCTGGGCACCTCGGCGATGTCGGCAGCCAGTTCTTTGGCTTCTTCTTCGTTTTCGGCTTCAACCTTGACCACGATTGATGCGTCGACGGTCAGGAGCACGCTGTAAGTTTTCATGGGCGAGTTCGTCCTTGCCGCTATAGCGGCTGATTTGAAGGGGGGATGGGGAGGGGCGGAACGAAAGAGTGAGGCGCTAATTCCAGCGAACGTCGAGTTCTGAAATTTGTTGCTGCAGCTGCTCTATGTGTTCAAACCAAGAATCGAAAGCATTTGATTCGTTCTGGACTAGAAACAGGTAATAACCTCCGGTTTCACCTGCGCGGTCATCCTGAATTTCTATCGTCCAACCGGCGTATTCGCCAGTCAAAACTGTTCCAGTACGAATGATCTGCATGTGTTGGTCGGAATCCAGTGAAGGTCTGAAATGGCAGCTGTACTTTTTACATCAGCTTGGAAAATGTTGGTACTGCGGCATTCTCCCTCGTTACCAGATCATGGGCATTCACAACCGTCATGCCGAGGCGTTCGGCGATCAGGACTTCCAGGCGCGCCCCCTTTGAGTGCTCCCAGCCGGGCAGGGTGGCCACGGTGTCGCAGTCCATCAGGGCGGCAATGTCGCGGCGCATGCAGTCGTTCCAGGTGCCGCCGTCGGGGTTGAGTTCGGCGGGGTTGGTGACGGTGTGGCCGCCGGCGCGCAGGTTGGTGGTCATGGCGTGGAAGGCGGCGAAGTTGAGGCAGGGCAGGCCGGTCATGGAACCGCTCAGGTAGATGCGTTTCATGCCGCGACCTGCTGCTTTTCCTGGCGCAATGCCTGCTGCACGGCTTCGACAATCCGCCGCAGGTAGGTGAACTTGTGGTTTTCTTCGACAGCCTTACCGTCAAGCGGGTAATGCCACTCATCCCCGAACAGCTCAGTCAGTAGCTCGCTCTGATGCCAGCACTCGTTCGGGCTCTCGATGCTGCGTAATGAGTCGATGTCGTGCCAAAGATCGCGCGCTTCATCTTTGCTCAACTCGCCAAGCTCCCAGTCATGTCGCCCGGTCTGTTGCCTGCGCCGCTGGACGATGCACTTCTTGGCCAGGGTGTGAAGCGCGTCTCCACTGAATACAGTTGGGCTGATCCCGCGATCCAGGCAGTTCAAGACGTAGTCCCAGCCGCAGTCGGCCACGAACTCGGCGACGGTGCGCGGGCCCATCCCACCCCAGTAGGCATTCCAGCTGTTGTCCCAGCAGTTGATGGTGATCTTGCCCTGGGCGGTCTGGTAGTTAGGGTTCGACTCAATCGGGCAGTCGCGCCGGCCGAAGTCCTCGAGGAACACGGTTATCGCATCGAGCCGCGGCGCGCCGGTGATCACCAGCTTCGTGACTGTCGAGCGCTCAACCTTCAGCGGTGCGGCGAGTTTGTTTTCTGTAGGCATGAGGAGTCCTTGCCGGGCCAAGCCCGGGCGGTGGAGTGGTGTCAATAGGGTGGGCGCGAGAGAAAGTTGCCACTTGTAGGAAGGCTAACGACAGGTTTCCGGTATACAACCCGTTCCGCCGTGACATCAGAATCAGTGGCACCTCAACTAAGCGGTGCTGAAAATGAAACGACTGACCGAATGGATCAACCTAATCGCCGCCATCCTTCGCCTGATCTCCGTGATCATCCGTACCGGCTGGCTTTGAGCTACGATGGCCCCTTCCTCTAAATGGGCTGGACCATGACCAAGCACGATATTTACGATGAGATCGAAGGCTTTCAGGTTTGGAACTACATGGAGTGCGACAAGGACGAGGAAGGCCGGGAGACCTGGCGTATCAACGTCGAGGTAAAGCGTGGTGGTGAGGTGGTGGTGCCGGTTTTTGCCGGTGACCGAACCTATGTTGACCGTGGCCTGGCGCAAGTGGCCGGGCGTGAGGTCGGGGGCAGGATGATTGCTGACAATGTCTAAAGCCTTAGGCCTCCTTAACTGATAGGGGCGCCGTTATATTCGCCATTTTGATTGACTTCTGGAGATGGGGCGTATGGTTGAGCCAGAGATGATGCGGGTTTACCACTTCTGTAACGAGAGGTTTGGTTTGGAAAACATTGAAAAATCCAGACTGAAAGTTGCCACGATAATGGATCTAAATGACCCATTCGAGATGATTTGCTATTCATCTCCAGATAAAGAGGTTCGACGAAAGCTGCATGATTTCAAGGAGGCTATAGCGAGCCAGTTTGGGATTTTATGTTTCAGTCAGTCTTTTCGAAGCCCAGTTCAATGGGCTCACTATGCTGATAAGCATAAGGGGCTCTGTCTGGTATTTGATGTTCCTAGGTACAATATGCACTTCGTTGAGTACAAGTATGGGCGGATTGGCTTCGACGTTGAGAAGTATGCAGGACTAGACAAAAGCCAGCGATTTGACCTGATGCAGCAGCAGCTCCGGATTAAGCACTCTCAGTGGAGGTATGAGAGGGAGGTGCGTCGAATTTTTCTGCTGAACGACACCGTTCCTGAAAATGATTTGTATTTTAAATCCTTTGATAGTATTGGAACTTTGAGTCAGGTGATTGTGGGTTGCAACTCCGGCATACGTCCAAGGGACTTAGAAAAAAGCCTAGGACCAGAACGGAGTGAAAAGGTAGATTGCTTTAAGGTTCGTACAGCATTTAAGTCATACAAAATAGTAAGGAATAAGGACGAAAGCCTCTGGCGTTGAACTACGCGCAGCCAGTTTTCGTGCAGATCAAACATCGTAAGCTGCTTTATTCGGGTCAAGCAATTGTCGGTAGTGTGAGGGTCTCTTCACCGCCACGCGCGATGCCGGCGTGCAGTTCCACCTTGCTGCCAGCAAGCATCCCGGCGATCTGGGCGTTCAGATCAAGCTCTACCGCCTTGCCTTTCCTGGACTTCCCGATTTCCTGGGCAGCGAGATATTCGCTGATCAGGGCCTTGTCCTGCGCCTGAATCGCGACGAGGTCTTGGCCGGTGGCTGGGCTCGCGAGCGGATCATCGTCGTCTTGAGGCACAAGAGCTTTTAGCTTCGACTGCACCTCCCAGACCCACGCCAGTGCAAAGTGATCGCCGGCAGTTTCTGCCGAATACTGGCTGCGATGAACTCCAGACCTGACGCCCGAGCAGTACTCCTTGCGCGCCTGAGTAAGCTTGGTGTGCAGTGCCTCATACGCGTACAGAGCGATGTTCTGGGCCGGAGAAACGCCGACAAATGTTGCACACTCAATGACTTGGCCTTTCGCGGAGCACCACGTCCGGCGCCGCAGAGTTGTGCAGCTGAATGCGTCCGCTACAGCGATGCTCAGCTGCTGATCCCACGCCGGTCGACGCTTGGCGCGGAACAGGGCCGACTCAACTTCACCGACGTCGCTCAACTTCACATCCATTTCGGTCAGGCGGTACTCGCGCATCAATGCCTGCGCCTGCCGAAGCGCCGTTGCGGCTTCGTTCTCGTTGGCGCTCTGTGCGAGTGCCAGGCAGTGCTTGATCTTGCGGATCGCGCGCTCGAGCTTCTTTTCGTCTATCTGTTGTTCGGACATAGCTGGGCCTCGCGGGTATAGTTTGCGAATAATTGAAAAGGAGGTCGTATGGAATGCTTGGTTTGTCAACAACCGGACTCAGAAACAGCTCGCGGCATTGATCATGCGCAGTTCGATTGTGCTGACTGTGGCGTCTTTCAGGTAACCGGTACTGTGATGCGGATGCTTGATCGTGGTCAGTGGCTTCGCACCACCGCAATGCAGCAATGGATCAGAGAGCAACACGCTCTTGGAGTAAAAGTCCCAGTCATTCACAGCGAGATTGCTGAGTACGAGGGGATCATCGGCCCGCTGGCGTGATTCGTTGATATGGGGTATTGCGGTTGACCAGCATGGGGTCGAATAAGGAGCACCGTTGTGACGGAAGCTGAAAAGATTGACGCGCTGCAAAAATCAATGGGGCAGCCAATCGGTTTTGACATTTCCGAAGCCGCAACAAGGATCAAAAGAAATCTTATTCTTGTTTCTTCAGTAGTTCTTGTTTTGATATTCGGAGGCGTTGAGGCTGCTCCGGGCGTGTCTATATTTGGAGTGTCATTGACTGGTGTTACTTCAACAAAGTTGATGGTAGGGCTGTCAATTGTATTGGTCTATACGCTTGCACATTACCTTTGGTATTGTTATGAACTTTACAGTGAGTGGGTTATTCGTCTAACAGGTGCAAAGTTGGGATTTGTAACCGGCGGAGGGTTCGGTGAAGAAGGCATGGATTATCCTTCTGATCCAAAACAATCGACGCTTTACAATTGGTGGCTTGGACAGCCACGAGCATTGTTTGATTGCAAAGAGGTTGCATCAAAAGTTGATGCGCAGGTGGCTCAAATAAATTTGAGAATTGATGACATCGTTAATAGTGAAAATCCTAGCGCCAATGGTGCGATGGCGCATCAAGCTATTTCGGACTTCTGCTCAAGTCGCAAAATCTAAGGATTATTTTGATTGAAATTGCATTCCCAATAGCTCTTGCTGCTTTCTCAGGGGCTTCATTGGCGAGGTTTCTCGTCAGTTAGCTTTTTAATGGGTAAGGCTCTGTCAGGCGCCGCCCTTCGTTGGCCGGTGGTGGCAATTTGGTTTGAGTTGGGGTATTACGGGTGACCGGCATGGAGCCGGATCAGGCGGCTTGAGAAATCGGCACCGCCTTCAGGTCGTCCTTCTCATCAGCATCCCCCAGATAGGGCTTCAGCTCTGCGCGGGTGTACTTTCCAGCCCTGACCGTGTCACTGGTGTACCCGCTGTAGTTTGGCCGGAAGTAGACTCCATCCTTAACGTTAAGGATCATGAACAGAGGCTCAGGCTCCGGGAAAAGCACCTTGCGCAGCACCTCGGCGCGCTGATAGTTCATCCCGGCCACCGCCCTGGCGATCAAGTCTTCCAGTCGCTGGCGGCGGGCTCGCTCGTTCTTCTTGGCTCTGATGGCTGTCGGCCGCTCAACAAACAGCTCGAAGCAAGCCTTGTTGTCGTAGCCGTACTTGCCATGAGCGACCCACCACATGTTGTTGATGTTCACGAACGCAGTGCCCTGGTACCAGCGGCCTTTGCGGTCGGTCGTCCAGACCTTTGCGCCATGCTCAATGGTTTTCTTGTCGCCTGACCCTGAGTTGTAAGCGGCGGCAGGAATAGTAGGCGGCCCAAAGCGGCGTGCACTCACGTAGTCAGCATTGATCCACTCGGTGTTGGTCATTCCGCCCAAGCCACACTTTCGCCCTGGCGCTTTGAACGTATAACCGGTGAAGACGTTGCAAAGATAGTCACGAATGCGGGTGCGTGTCCGCTGCATCTCCAGGCGTGCCAGGTACGGCATGTGCTTTTCTTTGTCGCTTTGGTACCGGCCGCCATGGTCTGCGCGATCCGGGGTGTTCACGGACTGGAAAAACTCCAGCTCGATGCTGCGCCCGCTGATCTTGAGGTCGGCTTGCAGGTCACCCTTCACGCAATGACGTGAATTGTTGTCGGTGAAGATGTGGGTCTGCTCGCCGACGGTCCATCCGATCCGATTGAGCGTTTGAATGATCCTCTTGAACACTTCGCGCTTGAACTTACGCTCCCAGATCACCTTGGCGTCCCACTCGCGGGGAATTCCTTCTTCCCACACAGCCAGGCGGGCCTCGCCAAAGCTGACGCAGCCTTCACGTTGAATTTGCATGGTGTTCTCCAATGCAGGCGCCGCCCTCCGTGACCGGTGGTGGCAATTTGGTTTGGGTTGGGGTATCACGGGTGACCGGCATGGAGCCGGATCAAGGAGAGAACTTATGAGTCATGGTTTTGAAGGTGATGAAGTAAACGAAGTCTTGGCGGCCGAGCTGGGAATTTCTGTCGACCAGGTCGAGCAGTACGTGACGCTGGAAACCAACGAGAGCGATGACGGGCTGCTGTATGGCTACATCGCACGATTCGATGCGGCAACGCCTCCGAATATCTTGGAAGCTGCCAAGGCCGGCAGTGATCTCGGTGTTGATCTCGGGCCTAACATCTTCGACGAAGAAGACTGAGCTACAGGGCCTTGACGATTTCGTCGTCAGGCTCGGGCGGCTCGTCGGCGAGCGACTTCATGCCGGCCGCCTCGATCAGTCTCGACACCTTTTCAGCAACTACAAAAGGTGTCGTGATTCACTCAAGTGCCTGCCTGGCGGCGTTGAGTCTCAAGGTCCGATTCGCGAGTTACATCGACAACTCTCTCAGCTTCCTTTCCGTCGCACGATCAAACTGTAGGAGAAGGGCTTCAGATTGCTCCTCAGTGATGGCGCCAGTGCAAGTCAGCCCGATCACAAAGCCATTCGCTTTGGCACCGCACTTCACCGCAACGATCATTGATCCAGCATTGGCTATTTCGCTCAGAATTTTTTCAGCGGGGCGCAATGCTGCGACTGGTAAGTCGAAACTGAAACTGTTCATCATCTACTCCACACACGCAAAGTTCTAAGGCTCTAGGCCTCCCGGGGCTTCTTGCCCTCTATAAATCACGACTGCTGCAGTAAAGCGGGGTTCAAAATAATGAAAGGATCCGGCTTATGAGCTCAGGCTGGCGAAAAATATTCGTCGCCTGGATCGTTGTGTAATTCTCGCAGACTTTCACTATGAAAGGCTCGCGCCACGTTTTCGCTAATCACGATTTCGTGGCGCGGATAGCTCAAGAAGGCCGCAAGCTCGTCGTCGGCCATTAAGTCCATCTTCATGATGGCGATCTGCAAAACCTCACTGATGATCGGCACCTGGCCGCGAAGCCGAATACGCTCCATGGCCTGCTCGATTCCAGGCCTGACCTTGTGCCGCAATTCCTTCTCGGCGACCGCCAGGCGCTTCTGCGCAGCCTTGGCCGATCGTTCCTGTACTGATTTGGCCATGGCCTACCTCTTCTATTCGGCTGGTCGGCAGTGCGAGCCAGGTTTGACGTTTGCGTTGCTGGGGGCGGGCTATGCGGCGCATTTAGTTCGCCCCGGTTTTGCTTTTGGGTAGTCGATGCCGTGGGCCGCGATGATCCGCTCAAAGGCTTTTGACCCCATGGCCAAACTCCCGAGGCACTGGCGCCGGGTCAGGCCCAGTTCCAGGAATGCCCGGATTCGCTCAGCGTATTTCGCATCGCTGGCTTCATCCGCTCGCCGGGGCACCAGGTTTCGCGCGCCGCCCCGGGTTGGGGCCTTGAACGTAATCCCGAACGCCTGGCCGATGCTGGAAACCGTGCGCCGGTCAATCCCCAGCTCTTCTGCTACATCTACCTTTGCGTGAGTGGGGGCAAGCTCGCGAATGCGCTCAACCAGCTTCAGGCGTTTCTGGGTGCGAATATCGAGCGGCGCCATTGGAAGGGGCGCCGACTCAACCCGCCGCCGAACAAACGGCTTCGGAGCCGGCGGCATCTGGTTGCTGTAGGTGATGGGTTTGGGCTTATACCCGATGGGCGCCGCTTCCTCGATCTGGCCGCCGTCGGCCAGGAACTCGGCGACCTGGGCCGCCAGTTCATCCGAGGCCGGGCGCAGTGCCTCGACCAAGCTGAGGTGGTTGCTGATCATGATGGCCTCACTTGATCCGTATCGAACTGTCGCCGCGCTCCAGATGAGCCCAGGTTGGTTCGGGTAGAAGTTCGTGTTCGGCGTCTTCACCGGCGGCCATCCGCTTGCGCACCGCCTCGTTGTGATCGCGGATTTCCTTGAGCTTGGAGGCGATGGCTTTTTTGTCTGGGGTGATGCTTGATTTCACAGAGGTCAACTCATCCGGCACGGCATCCTCGTTGTCAACGATCACCCGTTCGCTGCCCATGGCCAGGGTGATGGTGAACAGCGGCCGCTTGATCGACTTGATGTTGGCGGCTTCCATGTTGCGGCGCAGGTAGTCGCTGATCTGCGACACGCTGTTGGACTTGATCCGTTTGAGTTCGGCCAGGCGTTCGATCTCGTTGTCGATCGCTGTCACGTCGCTTTCGATGTTCCGGCGCAACATGACGATGTTGTCGGCCTTGTCGTTGAAGTCGCCTTGAACCTCGTCCATGGCGTGCTGCAGGGCCTCTTTCAAGCCTTCGTCGTCGGTGTCGGCCATGGCCTGGAGTTCGGCGAGCTTGCCGGTGAGTGCGTAGAGTTGAGTCATGCTGCGGCCTCCGTGCCTTTTTCAAGCACAGCTTTGCGCTCCTCGAATGCTCGAGTGATTCGCGCTATGAAAGTGGGTTCGTTACGGCGAGTTGCTTCGCGGATGTATTTCACGTTCAGAAGCTTGAGTTCGTGAGTCGTGACGGCCTTACCCATGGTTTCGACTGCCGAGGCAAGCCAGTCGACACGCTCTTGTTTTTGGCGAAGTATCTCGGCGTCCTTGTCCTCGGCCTTTTCGAGCTTGAACTCTTCTGTGATGGTGTCTACGTAGGTCGGATCGTCGAACATGCCCATGTAGATGTCGGCGGCGAACCCCAGGGGCTGCAGGCATTTACCAATGGCGTCCGTCAGCGATTTTTTCGCCGCGTCCCAGTCAGTAAGAATTTTTCCCTGCTGCAGATAGATAAATGGCGTATGGCCGTAGTGCTGAACCGTGCATTTTTGCCCGGCGTTGCCCAGGTACCAAAGTTCGATTTTTACGGTGTGCAGTTTCGCGCAGATCGTTGGTGCCTCCGGCCACTCTTTAGTGGGTGCCTGGAGCGGTGCGCCCTCGTCGAATCGATCCTCCAGGACGCTCCAGCCCCAGCCCTCACCGCATGGTCCGAAAATTTCTGTTGCCTTGCGCATGAGGTAGGTTGGTCTGATCGCTGTGCCCTTAAAGCCACCTGCGCCAGTGTATTTTTTAGTAGCGTCAGGGTCGGTTGTGTTGACCTGATCCCAAATTCTCGTGTTCTCGGACATTACTTATTCCTCCAGCCGTCAGCACGGTTGACCAGTTCCTTGAAGGAAGCCGCGGGCAGCCTGCTCATGTATTTTTTGTTGTCGCGGTACCATTCTTCCAAGGCAGATTTGGGCGTCTGGATGGCCACGACGTGGGCGACCTGCTGTTTGTATGAGGTCGAGTTGGCGACTTGCGAGTGGAATGTCCGGCTCACCACTACGGTGTTGGTCATTCCCTGCTTGACCAGGGTGTTCAGCTCTTCCTGGGATTGAACGGCAATGGCGCCCGGGTGCTTCTGCTGGAACAACCTGTAGCAGGCCTCTCTCACCAGTTCGGTGCTGCCGTACTCGACATACTCAACGTCGGGAATGCCTGCCTCGATCTTCTCTGCCACCTCATCCAGGCGCCCTGTATCGATCCAGGCGTTTTTGGATACCTGTTTTAAGTCCCAGCCGCTGACTGTTTGGCGGTCACGCTCAAGTTGCAGGTGCTCGGGGAGGATGTCGTAGCCGTAGGTCAGGTCCGTGTCGCACACGAAGAGAGTGCCGACGTAAAGCTTCCCTGGTCGGGATGGCAGGATGTGGCCGTATTTGGTGCCGATCACATCGCTCATTGGCGGCTGCATCCGCAAGCACATGCCGCGAATTTCCGCCTCGTCATCCTCGGTGAGGCCGGAGACGACGAATTCAACACCCTGATTCTGCCGGTGCGCCGGGGTCTCGTTGATGCACAACACTTCGGCGTCGAACTGGTCGCTGTGCCGGAATTCAGGCACCCACTGCTTGTTGCCGTTCCAAACCTTCACGTCGTAACCATTCCGGGTCAGCACGAGCAGGGCGATTTTGTAGCCCTCGCCGAAGCTGCCGATGGCATCAGTGCGGTCAGACTTGGACGTGCTGCCCAGCACCAAGGTGCTGGCCTCCAGCCTTGCAAAGCGGCTGGTGATGAACAGCTGGCCGTCAGCGAAGGCGTATTCGAAAGGTGACTCACTATCCAGGGCATTCTGCACCAGCTCCCGGATGGCCTCTTTCAGGCTCCAGTGGCGGACGTAATCGCGGGACAGGGGAAGCTCATAGGATTTGGAACGGATGCGATCTGCAATTGCTGCGAGCATGAGTATCTCCCGCGCCATCCTTGCGGTGGGCGCTGTGCGGAATGATTTATTGAGTGATCAGGCCACCGATGGCGGGGCCCAGGAATACAACTGCGATGAAGGTCAGGCCGACGATGGCTGAGGTCAGGCGGATGGCTTGGCGGGTCGTCATGGTATGCACCGCTCGCTACCGCCGCAGTAGCTGTAATCGGGGTGGAACTCACGCGCGTCGCAGTCGAACACGTAGTCATTCCCGCACGACCTGCACTCTGCTTTCCAAACTTTGCCGATCCGCTGCAACCCCTCAGGCTCCCGCCCCTGTGAGGCTTCGTTACGGTAGTTGCGCTCGATTCGATTGTTACGTTTGCTCTGCGCTGCGCGAATGCGCGCGGTGTCAGTCGCGTCGAACCTTCTAAGCTTCATGCCTTCACCTCATAAGCGACAGTCCACTCACCGCACATGCAGGCCCGGGCGCTCCAGGCGTGAACATTGGGGATGCCTGCGTCATGTGCCAGCGACAGGGCGCCCAGCCATTTGGCGTGGGTGAAGGCCAGGATCATGCGGTCGGCGGGTAGCTCTTCGATTTGCTCGTCGATCAGCGTTTTCACGATAGGCGTGGTCATGCAGCCTCCTTGCGGTGCCTGGTGATTTTCAGCAGGCGCTGGCAGTAGTGGTTGAATTCTTCGACGGTGATCACGTTGCCGGTGAGCATGTTCGTGATCATTCGTTGCACGACCACCTGGGCGCCCGGCTCGCTGGCAGGGTGCTCAAGGCATTCAAGTGCCTCATCGATCAGGATGTGCGGACTCATAGATCGGCATCCACGTCGTCTTCGCGCTCTTCACGTTCCGCTGCTACAGCGTCTTCGGCATACGGTCTCAGCAGCGCTACAGCGATCTTCTCAACCGCTTCAATGGGCCGTTGCTGGCCCAGCAAGTCCGCGGCGTGGGCCCGGGCATCGCTGTGGCTGCCGAGCATTGCCGACAGCAGCAGGCGGGCAAACGAATCACGCTGGTCCAGGCCGTCGATCTGGCGCTGGTTCAGGTGGCCCTGCAAGACCGTGCAGAACCTGTCGAACGTCACCACCTGGGCCTGGCCGTAGCGGCGTTTCCACTTGATGTCGACGCCGCACACCAGGCGCTCCGCCGAATGCTCAAGCCAGTCCGTCACCTCGCCGCTCTCGCTGACCTCTGGAGGCAACTGAGCGTCGTAACGCTCCTGGCAAATCTTCAATGCTGCGTTCATGGCTTGATCCTCGCGTTCTCCGCTCGGTAGCGGCGCATATACGCACCGGTCAGGCGCGACATCAGTACGGCGTTGCGTTCTTCTTCGTGATACCAGCAGGTCAGCCACTCGCCGCCAATTGAACCGCCGTAATCCATGTACTCGCAGTCGCAGCGGGTTTTGAGCAAGGCCCGGGCCTCGGCAGCACAAGCCGACCTGAGCGTGAGATAACGCCGACCGCCGCCCTTGTAGACGACAGCCTGCGAGGTGGTGACGGCCATGGCGACCTCCGGTGTTTGGGGTTAGGCGGAACGGGCGGCCAGCATTGCGTCGGCCTCGATGTAACGCATGCGAGCCCGGTATTCAGCCCAGAACGCAGAGTTTCCCAATGGATCAGCTGCAAAGTCGGGCATATCGCGACCAACAACCGCTACGGCGTAACGGACACCCACTTCGTCGTGATCAATGCAGGCATGAACAGCGAAGTAGTCGCGCAGGCTCATGCCAGACAAATCACGCTTCGTTTCGGCGAATGTCTTCGGCTCAAAAACCATGTGGTCGTAGTCAGCGATCGGGAAGGCAGGCCCTCCGTCTTGAATGCTCATGGCTCTCTCCATTCGTTGTTTCACCTGTATTCGTCAACACTCATGCCTCCCGCTGGTTGCCGATGGGCGCGGGGGAGGAGTGCTGAAGCAATAGAGGTGGGTAGGGGTAGGATCCGGATTTTTTGGCTGCCGCGGCGCTGGCCGTTTAGCGAGTCGCACTGAAGGCTGGTAGCATCGACACTCCTTATCGGAGCAAGGAATTGCTATGCGTCAGGTCGTTGAAAGGGCGTTGAAAGTGATCGCAGCAGAGAGCAGCGAGCCTGAATACACTGAGGCTTTCAGCGCTGTCCACGCAGTTGTGATTGAGTTTGGGGAGGAAAATCTGGCTGACCGGCTTTTTGCCGATATTCCCGATTCGATCTCTTTCATGCAGGTTGCCCGGCTCTTCGACTTTCTCGCCTGGCAGACGGATGACAACGGATCAGCGATGACTCGCACAGCTGAGCGCTGGCTCGTTGAAGGCACAGATCTACGCAAGATTCAGATCGCTCTCAACCTCGAGGTATACCCGTTTCCGGACGAGCTTGAGATGTACCGCGTGCTGTCTGATGTGGCTGAGTCCTTCCCTCAGATGGCTGATAGATGCCAGCAGCTAATCAGCTCTCGGAAAAGTCGGTAGCACCTGGTCTACATCCCAAAGCCCGCTCTTCGAACGGGCTTCAGTGATGCTTTCCGCCGTGACCCGCTACTGGCGTCGGTCATCGGCCTAAATCAAATGTTCTTCCAGCCGCGGGCCTTTCGGCTTGTTCTCCCGCTGGATAACTGTTCTTGGCGCTTTACGCTGCACGCCCGGGTCAGTTGCCAACCCTCTGAACCGTTTAGGCCGGTTCATCGCTGCCTTTGAATCTGGGCCGGTGGTGATCCGGCAAAGGATGTCGCTAAAGAGCGGGGCAGCTTTCGCTGCTGGCCGGCGGTGTTCGTTGCTGGCTTGAGTTGAAATATAAGGTAGCTTATTTTATCCGTCAATAAGCAAGCTTATATATTTTCTTGCGAGCGATAAAAAGCCCGCTCACTGGCGGGCTCATTTAGGAATCGCAGTACTCGCGCCAGCCGATCCTGACGGCGCCGTCATCCAAGTGCTCGATCCTTATCCCCGCAGTGTCGCCGATGTCTTGGATGACCTGGCGCCATGCTTCAGGGCTTTCGTCGTCGCGCCTGGAAACCTCAACCAACTGAATCCTCTGGACGCGAGGGGAGGCGATCAAGCCTTGCAGTCGGCGGCCAACAAGCTCGTAGGAATTTCTCGGTTTCGGTGTGGGGTAGGGTGCCTGGATCATGCGTCGCTCCTTGCGAATGCTGTATGCATACACAGTATTGATGCTGACATATCTTGGCAAGAGGGCGGCAAGGAGTTTCATGCATAAATGCATATTTTTAAGGGAGCATTTTTGACAGGCAAAAAAAAAACCGCTTATGGGCGGGCCTAAAGGGAATTCTTCAAAGGAGTAGGGGGAGTTTGGCCCCGGCCCTGTAAATGCCAGGTGAAAAGGATGTCGCAGAAGCAGAAAGCCTGCGCTGTGCTGGCTGCTGCTTTTGGTCCTTGTCGTTTGCAACACAAAGCTTACCAAGTCGCTACACGAAAAATATGACGTAACCCATTCTCCAGCTGTCATAAATCACGCGAATCAACTGGTCCTGAATAGAGAGCGTAGTTATGACTTTAAATCGATTGGTCAAGGTTGCAGCAGTTGTTGCTCTGCTGTCTTCTCTGTCCGGATGCTGGATTTTCATGCCGCCAGGAGGTGGCGATGGTGGTCACGGTGGCCACGGTCAAGGTGGCGGGCCTGGTGGGGGCCCTGGCGGTGGTCCTGGTAGCGGACCGCGATAACGGACCAGGATCTGAAGGCAGTCGAGAGGAGTAGAGGCGATCATGAAGATCGCCTTCTCCGCGCGGGCTCTAATCATGCTGAGCGGGCCAGGGTAGCCAGCATCTTGTAGCGGGTAGCGAATGGCCGAGACAAGAAACCCGGCAGCGGTCACGCTTCACACGATCAAATTTCAGGCAAAGAAAAGCCCGCTCCGTGGCGGGCTCTCTTTGACACCTGGGGCGCCGATCCTTCAGCGCACCCAGTGTGCAATCTCGCGGATTGCCAGCTCGATGGTGGCACGACGAAGGGCAGAAACAAGAAGCCCTGCGCTGGGCCGGGCTTTATAATTCATTGTGTATGAGTTATTTATCCCACCCAGTTTTAAAGTCGAGTGCACGCATCATACTGAAGACATCACAGCACTGCGCGCCTAGCGCCTTACACACGTCAGGAACCTTCCTATTCTGCCTCTGTGCTGAAGGCTTAGAGGTTTCAAGAGATACTACGCACCTATCTGCAGGATTGGATAATGCGTAAGAAATTAGGAATGGATCTCGCCCAATATAGGCAAGTTCATTCTCATTAAGGTCGGCGGCATATCCATTATAAGTGACGTGAGCAACAGCGCCAGGATTTACACCCTCTTGAAGCACTAAGTTGCTTTTAACCTCCGGCATTTTAAGCCAGCCAGTGAGGATGTCTTCTTTTCCTGCCAAAATCTCCTCATAGATTTCGATGGGCATTTTTATACGACCATTCTGACTCTGGTGCAAAAGCCAAGCCCACAACTCGGGTACCATCGTTTGCGGATAATAAACGCCGTGGGAGGTGATTAGTGTGTTTGCATCCAGCAGGTAAAGCTTCCTATCAAGCGTCATTATAATGTGCCAACCAAGTTATAGACATTGGCGGGCTTTACGCCCAATACTCTTCCGGCTTTTGTTGCCGTTAATGCACCTTCTCGCATCGTTCGCTGAACAAGGTTTACGATGGCCCCGCCGAGCTTATGTCGGCGAACAACGTAATAGCTTGGGCCGCTAGATCCGTCTCGACCTTCTTTTGCCGCTGCTTTTTGGGCTGCCCACATTTCTCGGAATTTCTGAGAAAGGGTAGTCCACGTTTCCTGCTTAATTACTCCAGCTGTAAGTAGCCTGTACGCTACCAAGGAACCACTGACATTTATGCTTCGTGCATAACCAGAGATCTTCTGAGTAAGAACCTCTATATTTTCTGCATACCAGTCCTGATTGTTTAAGTCAGCTGATGGAAGCAATAGCATACTTGCGATGTCGTTGCAGTAACGCTCAATTTTTTGTTCTGCACGGCTCCCACTTAAACCCGTGACTCCAATTAAAATGTGAGCGAACTCATGCAGCAGTGTAAAAGATCTAGCCGGCGGTGCGTCTAGATCATTGATTACAATGAATGGCGCAATTTTGTCAGAAAGCGCAAACCCTCTGAACGCCTCAACAGGTATATTTGTATGATGACTGCCAAGGTTTCCAATAAGGAGAACAAACGTCCCCATCTCCTCAACTAACTTTCTAAGATAAGCGAAAGCCTCCTCAGACTTGCCATATCGCCGAAACTGATTAATATCAAAATCGATTAGCTTACCAAGATAGTCGGAGACAGACGCAGGATCCAAGTCAACTTTTACGCTGCCAACATAGTCACGAGGAAAGGCCTCCTCAACATCTTGTAGGACGTTTTTGATCAAATCTTGCCGAACATAAATATCACGCACTAGAGCATCAAGGGGGCCTTTGCTCTCGACGCGAAGCTCTTCAGGGAGCGTGCGAAAATCCTCGCCTTTCTCGGCTTGAGCTGGCGGAGATGGCAGATAAAAAACAAGAAGCGGGCGACGATATACTCCTGCCATCTTTGCGATAAGCGTTCTGGAGGCTTCTTTTTCGCCCTCTTCGTAACGACGGAGCAATTCAGAACCAAGAACCTTGCTCCCGCCAATAGCTAGAGCTTTGGCGGCCTTTTCTCTGCTTAGGCCGGCAGTCTCTCGTGCCCATACGAGCACTTCTGGGTTAATTCCCGGCATACATCACCGCTTCAGCTCCGTCTTCATTTGCGCAATCATCCATTATCACAGTAGCGGGTTTTGCAGGATACTGAACTTCTCTACCGTCTATCGCAAGCGGATGTTTGAGGCCGTGGGCAAGGGGTCCGCCTCCCGCACGCTGTCTTTGCGGTATCACCTCATCCACGCGAACCATAGAAGTGGTTCAGCGCTATCAGCTCAACCACCGCCACGAAAACACAGAGTACAACGAATCCAGGGCTGAACACCCGCTTGCGGCCGGAAGAGCCTCCGCCCAGACCAGCGACGTCAGAATAGCCGGGGAGCATCATAAGGAGACCCAGGCAAGCAATGACTCCAACCTTGCTCCAGAAGCTCTGCTCTCGCCATGCAGTCATTGGCTCACCCTGGGCAGCAGCATCAGGAAAACCAGCCATACCCAGGGCACTTCATGGCTCTGAGGCGACGTAAAAGCGCTCGAGACTCTGCAAATTCATAATCCGAGGCGCCGAGCTTGGATCGCTGTGAGTACTGCAAAAGGTCCTCAATATGCTGGTAATCTGCGCTTTGCTTGAAGTTACGACACTGCTCAACCCGTTCAGCTTCCGTAACTGGCATCGGTACGGCGTCGATCTGTTTTTCGTACTCAGTTTTTTCTTTTGGCGTGCTGTAGCAGCCGGAGATAAAAAGCGGGACGACTATTAGAGTCGCTATCCGAAAGGCATTCATTACCACATTCCCTTGGGTATACGAGCGCTACTCAGCTCGCTGTAGTTCTATTTGGTTGCCGCGTAAGACGATGCGCCTACTCGGGCTTGCTCCGGATTATTTGCCCAGCCTTCACCTCATCCGCATAACCCGACAGCCTGTCTGCTTCCTCATAGAGCGTACCCACAAGCCCCATCAGGGCTATGGCGTCGGCGTCGCTGAGTCGGCTGGCCAACCTGCCCAGGTCGGCACAGGATTGCTCAAGGTTGAATGCGATCGCCTTAAGATCGCTGCGCAGTTGCTGGTTGGGTTTGGTGAGGGACATGGAGCCTCCTGAGCAGCATCAGTAAAACTTTTGCAGCGCCTGCACAACCACGCCTACGATCCGGCAGTGCTCGTCGACGGCCTCGATGGGGTAGCTCGGGTTCAGCGGCTTGAGGAACAGTCGACCGCCGTCGCTGACCAGCTTCTTGAATGTCGCTTCATTGCTGTCCGGCAGCTTTGCCACGACCAGCTTACCCGGTGCGACCTCGGCCTCGGTGTCCACAAGGATCAGCGTGCCTTCGGTGATGCTCTGGCCGGCGGGCGCCGTCATTGAGTCACCTTTCACCTTCAGCCAGAAAGCCGTGCCCTTGGAGTCGTACTCCGAGAACTCATAGCTGTCCGAGAATCCGGCCGGGTAGGGCTCAACGGCCTCCGCCCAGGCGCCGGCGGCTACCCAGCTGATTACTGGGTAGCGGAATGATTTGGTGGGTTGGGCGGCGATAGAGATATTTGACTCGGCAGCGCTCACACCTGTCATTGGCCCGGTATTTTCGGAGAGCCAAATAGCGTTCACGCCACACACATGGGCGATCTTTGGCAGGTGTGCGCTTTGAAGGTTCTTTCCGGTCTCCAGCTGGGAGATTACCGGTTGCTCAACACCCACTTTTAAGGCGAGCGCCTTCTGCGTCAGCTTGGCGTGGTTGCGTGCGGTTTTGATTCGTTCGGCGAGTGTGCTCATCAGCTGAAATTTATAAGTTCCCTTATCGGCTTGCAAATAAGTGTCCTTCTACTTAGGATATAAGCAGGCTTATCAGGAGGGCGCTCTTATGACCCCTATCGAAAGGCTCGTCGACTTCTTCGGCGGGCAAACCAAAACCGCTTTAGCGCTCGACGTTTCTCAAGCCGCAGTTTCGTACTGGGTTGCCGGGATTCACCCGATGCGCGCCGAAAAGGCTTTCAAGGCAGAAGAGTTGACCGGTGGAAAAATCACTGCGCGCGAGCTATGCATGCGCCAGAAGGTGGCTCAATCCGCGGCGTGACATCCCTGTCTGTCGATCCAGGAACAAAGTTTCGCCTACCCACTGGCAGGGCGCCACGGAAAAAAAGTTGAGGTTTTACGAATGGAAGATTTTCTGCGGGCCTGCCAGAGCGCTGTTCTGGACAACGAGGCAAAGGTACTGGCGGCAAAGATGGGTGTTGCGCATGTCGGCCTGCTTCAGCGCGCGAACCCGGACAACGAGGCTCATCACCTGACCGTGGAGCATCTGTTCGGGATCTTGCTGCACACCGGCGACATGCGCCCATTGCAGGCCCTGGCCAATGAGTTCGGCTTTGACTTGGTATCGAAGTCGGCGCCGGAGCCGCAAGCGCTCACCAAGTCGCTAATCAACGTAGGTAAGGAAGTTGCCGACCTGACAATCGCGGTGCACGAAGCGCTGGAAGACAACCACGTCAGCTCTTTCGAAAAGAGCCTGATCCGCCAAGAGATCAATCACGTTCGGCAGAGCCTGGACGTGATGGATGCGTCGGTGAAGGCAGCCTGAATTTCAGGCACAAAAAAGCCGACGGTCGAGGTCGGCTAATTCGATAACACTTTGTGAGTCCGATTATATGCAAACCCCGCCACATATCAATAGCTCTACCAATCTCGCGCCACGTTTTTCGCAATCTGAAAACGTGGCGCGCAATTCAGTAGTGATTCCGTTCGACTTCGACGGCGCCGCAATCCGGGTCATCACCGACAAGCTCGGCGATCCGTGGTTTGTTGCGCGCGACGTCGCTGACGCCCTCGGCTACTCCAAACCGGAGAACGCGGTGGCCCGTCACTGCAAGGCTGCGACCACTACCCCGAAACAGGGTGGTGGTTTCATGACCATCATTCCTGAGCGGGACCTGTACCGGCTGGTGATGAAGTCCAAGCTGCCGGCCGCCGAGAAGTTCGAAGAGTGGGTGGTCGGGCAGGTGCTGCCGAGTATCCGTAAGACCGGCACCTTTTCTGCCCATGGCCCGAACAACTCCAAGATCGTCGGCGAGCTTGCCATTTTGGAATGCTTCGACCGCCTGTTGAAGCCTGCCAACTCCAGCAAGATGCTGATGCTGGCCAAGATCGCCGCCAACAACGGCCTGGACGCCAAGTTCCTTCCAGGCTATGCGGTGGACGCCGCCCCTGATGCCGCTGGTGGCTCTTCGATGCCCACCAAGGCAATCACCGCCCTGATCAAAGATCACGCCTTCGCCAGCACGGCCCGCGCCTTCAACCTTGCATTGGAGGCCCACGGCTTCCTCAAGGTCCTCCAGCGCAAAAACTCGAAACAGCAAATGGTGGATTTCTGGTCCGTGACCGAGAAGGGCATGGCCTACGGCAAAAACCTCACCAGCCCTCAATGCCCCCGTGAGACGCAGCCTCACTGGTACGTGGATCGCTTCTTTGAATTGGCCGCTAAGGTCGGGAAGGCCTGACATGCAATACACCGTCACGATTAACCAGGTGAAGGCGCTGGAGTGGGGGCTGAATTCTCAGCAGGCCCTGCTGTTCGCTTTCGTCTACGGCTGCCCGAGTTGGACCAAGCCAATCAAGACCGATGACGGGATCTTCTTCGCGCTGAGCAAGGCCAAGATCATCGAGGAGCTGCCGCTGCTCACCGATAAGCCGGATACGGCTTACCGCATGCTGAAGGCCCTGGAAGAGTCCGGTTTGATTGAGCTTTCCAGCACTTCGAACATCACACTTTTTCGCCTCACAGAGAAGGCCGTCGAGTGGAACCAGAAGCTGGATGGATCGGAAAAATATCCGACCCCACCAAAAAACAAGGGTCGGAAAAATATCCGATCTACCTCGGATAAATCTCCGAGCAAGGTCGGAAAAAAATCCGAGCAAGGGTCGGAAAAATCTCCGACAAATCAGGATACCAATCATCAGGGTACCAATCAGGACACCAGTCAGGACTTGCAGGACGTCGCCGGCAAGCCGGCTCAGTCCCGCGGCTTGATGCTGGTGGTTGATCGTACCGATGCCCCACGGGTTGAGATCCCCGCCGACATGCCGGGCCCCAAAGACCAGACCTGCAAAACGTTCAAGGTCTGGGCGAACTACGCCATGGCTTACCGCAAACGCTATAGCGCTTGGCCGGTTTGGAATGCCAAGGTCGGTGGCCAGCTCGGCCAACTGGTCGACCGCCTCGGCGCGGATGTCGCCCACCACGTCGCTGCCCACTTCCTGAAAACCAGCGATGCCGCTGTGCTGCGCAAGTGCCACAGCCTCAACGAGCTGCTGGCCAACGCCGAGAGTTACCACACCCAGTGGGTGACCGGGCAGCGAGTCAATGGCACAACCGCCCGCCAGATGGAACGGACAGAAGCGAACCACTCCGCAGCGGAGCAGGCCGCCCAGATGGTTTTGGCCAAACGGCAAGCAGGTGACCGCAATGAATACCTTTGAAATGAATGACCAGCAGGTTGCCGGGCTGGCCGCCGCCATCTGCGCCACCGCCGAGGCCATGGGCCAGGAAATGAACCCAGGCACTGCCGCAATGATGGCCGAAGATCTTTGCGCCTACCCGGTGCCGGTCGTCAAAGCCGCGTTGAAGGCCTGCCGATTCGAAGTGAAGGGCAAGCTGGCGATGGCCGACATCCTGCAACGCGTCCAGTCCTCCGACGGGCGCCCGGGCAAGGACGAGGCCTGGGCCGTCGCCATGACCACCAACGATGAATTCGAAACCGTGGTGCTGACCGACGAGATCCAACTGGCACTGGCTGTCGCGAAACCCATCTTGGATGGCGGCGACAAAATCGGTGCGCGCATGGCGTTCATTGACGCCTACCAAAGGTTCGTGGGCCAGGCCCGCGAGGATGCGAAACCGGTCAACTGGCACGTGTCGGTGGGCTTCGACTCCAATCGCCGCATTCAGGCCGTCACCAAGGCTGTGGAGCTGAAGCGCATTCCCCAAGAGCACGGCCAGAAGTACTTAGCTGACCTGAGCATTGTTCCAGTTACCGAGGATGGCCGCGCCATTGCTGGTTTGCTCACCGGCACCGTCACCCAGCCAAAGCCGCTGATGCGCGCAAAGCTCGAGATCGTGAAGAACTCAATGCTGGAAATGCGAAAGGCCAGTGAAGAGCGGAAGCTCGAAATGCGGATTGACGCTGCCAATGAGTTGGCGGATCGCCGCGCGCTGCTGATTAAGCAGGCCCAGGATTTGGAAGCGAAGAAGGTGGCGCAATGACCAAGCCAGCCAAGCCCCGTCCAATGCCCGTGTACCTGGTGCTTCGCCGCCTTGTCGATCCGGCCACCGGCAGAGAGGTCGCGGCGTTCGTGCCGTCCTCCGATGCTGACCGGTCGATCCTTCGCGAGCGTGAATTCAAAATGAACGCGAAGATCCGCGCCGACCTCAAGCAGCCGCGCAACCCTCGGTTCAATGGATTGGTCCACGGCCTGGGCCGGGTGCTGAGCCAGAACATCGACCGTTTCTCTGGCAAGCAGTCACACGACGCTATCAAGGCACTGCAGCTGGAGTCGGGCGTGTACTGCGACGAGGAAGCTTTCGACATCCCCGGCCTGGGCCAGCTCACCCGCAAGACACCCCGCAGCCTTTCCTACGACTCGATGGGAGAGGAGACCTTCCAAGACTTCTGGCGCCAGTGCTGCGCGTACCTGATGCTGCACGATTGGCCGACGCTCACGGAAGAGCGCCTGACCGAAATGGCCGAGTTCGAAGCATTCAAGGAGGCCGCATGAGCCATAACTTCAAGCCGGGCGATCTGGTGATCATTATCAAAGCGCTCCCTGAGTGCGCCGAAAACATTGGCCGGTGTGTTGAAGTCGTCGAGGTTGATAGCCCGGCCATCGATGATTATCCGATTCGTGTCGGGGGCGAAAACCTTCTGGGCTTGAATCAATTTACCGGAGCTCCAGAGCTGACAGACCAGTGTTGGGGTTCCTCTAAATGTTTTATGCCCCTACGTGGCGACTTCACCCAAGACCAGCAGAAAGCCAAGGAGGCTGAGCCATGCTTGTAACAACCAAGGAACGGAAAAAGAAAACCTGCAAGAACCCGGCATGCGGCATCAGCTTCCCGCCGCAGCGCCTGGGTCAGGCCGTATGCAGCCCGAAGTGTGGCCTGGCCATCAAGGACATAAACCAGGCAAAGGCGCGCAAGTCGCTGGCCCAGGTTGAGCGCCGCGAGATCAAGATCCGCAAGGAGAAGCTGAAGAGCCGCGGCGAACACATGCGTGAGGCTCAGCAGGCGTTCAACGAGTACGTCCGCACCCGGGACCAGGCCGCCGGGCACCTCTGCATCTCCAGCGGCAAGCCGTTGGACTGGAGCGGCAACGCAGTCGATGCCGGCCACTACCGCAGCGTTGGATCCGCGCCGCACCTGCGCTTTGATGAGCGTAACTGCCACGCCCAGAGTAAGCAGGACAACCGGTTCCTTTCCGGCAACGCCGTGGACTACCGGATCGGTCTGATCGCGCGCATCGGCCAGGAGGCCGTCGACGCCCTGGAAGCTGACCAGAGCGTGCGCAAGTACTCCGTGGAGCAGATCAAGGGCATCAAGGCCTACTACAGGGCAAAGACCAGAGAACTGAAGAGGGCTGCAGCATGACCTATCGCAACGTTGTTTCAGCAGTAGTTCGGGCGCTCGCGGCCGAGACCATCAGTTCCGCCGGCGGCTGCGACTTTGAGCCGAAGGTGCAGTGCGCCAAACAGAAGGGGGAGATAGTCGGAAAGGAGGCGGCGTTTCTCCAGGACTGCTGGGTGTTCGGTCGGCTGCACAAGGCGCTCACCCCGGCACACTGGCGCGCGCTGGTGGCGAAATACTCGACGCACCAGGAACGAAAGCATGGCGCCATTTTGGAGCTCCTGAATTCGGTGAAGACCCCGGCGCCGAAGCGCTTCCGGGAATGCGCGGTGCTGACCTGGGCCATTCCGCAAGTTGCCGGTGCCGACGGCAAGCGTTCTGCCGCTGTGCTGCCGGCCGCCTGGTACGACATCACAAATTGGGATAACGACGGCAAGCCAGAGTCGACGCGGTACCGGTGGCGCTCAGGGATCCGAAAGACGCTGGATGACCAGGTGAACGAGGCGCTCACTGCCGCTCAGGAACTGCTTGATGCAGAGGGATTAATCGAAAGTTGTGTGGCGTAGTAAAAAGCCGTTGCAATGAGTGAGAAAGTGAGAGAGGATTTACCCATCCTATCGATCTTGCGCGTTAGGGGTTCACACTGCAAAGCCCGGCTTATATGTCGGGCTTTTTATTGCGCTCAGTTTGTGCAAGGTCGAAAATAGAGCTTCCGACTATAAACTGGGAGAGCGTCATGGTTTTGCGTGGCATGGCACAGATGCATGTCGACGACTTGGCGGAACGGTTCAAGAAGTTGGTTGTAGGGCAGGCTGGCAACGCGGATATTCAGTTAGCGTGGGTTGTTTTTTATCAGGGCAGAATGTTCGGAGCTTATTCAACGGCCGAGCTTGCACTGAAGAAAATAACGGACATTGAGCACTGCATCAGCATCGACGAGGCCCCAGTCCCTCAAACTTCAAGCGACTAAAGTTTTTATGAAGCCCCGCCTAGAGCGGGGTTTTTTATTGCCCACGGAAAGGGCGATTCAGCAAAAGGAATTTGCAGATGTTGAAAGAATTCAGATGCGGTAACTGCAACCGACTTCTCGCCCGTACGGGTGGGTTTACAGAGCTCCAGATCAAGTGTTCCCGATGCGGGACGTTGAATCATGTGAAGGCCGCGAGCCTCGAGCAATCGCCGATGAGCGCCATACGCCCAATACAGAGGCCTGAACTTAAATCAGCTAAGTAACGGAGTTTAAAATGGAAAACGCAAATTCGGCGTCTCAAACCTTGCAAGATCTTTGGACCCAAGTGCAACCGGTGGATAACACCGGCATGCTTAGGCGCGTGGTTTTTGGGGACGGCAAGTTTTATGCGGCTGGTGGCAACGGTCTTCCCACAACCACTCAGCTTGTCAGCGGAGGCGCGACTGGTACAACTTGGACCAGGTTTAAGGACGTCGTCACCTCTGATAGCGGAAAGGTCCTCAACGATCTGTACTGGAACGGTATTGGGACACAGCTTCAAGCCCTTTCTCAATCCGGCAATGTGGCCTACGGCAGCACAGCACGCCCTGAAAGGGCTTGGACAAACATTACGGCAACTGTTCGCGTGTCCGGAGACTTGCAAGGCATTGCTTATTATCAGCCAATTTCCGGCAGCGACGCGACCTGGATACTGGTTGGGTCTAACGGTAAAGTCTTTTCCCGTTATGGCGATTGGTCAGGCCAGGTGGAGCGCACTACGACCTTCACTTCTGACGAGACTGTGTACTGCGTCAACGTCATTGGCGTTTTTGTGTTGGTTGCGGGATCGAATGGGAAGCTGCTTAGCGCTGTGAAGATGGCGACGGGTAATCCGCAATCATTCTCGACCGTAACCAGCACCTTCGGCACTAGCACCATCCTTTCCATGAAGCTTTGCAACGGGAAAATGTTTATCGTTGGTGCGGATGGCAAGATGGCATATTCACCCGATGGGCTTAACTGGACTGCTGTTGCAGATACCAGTTTCGGTGGAACCATCATCCGCGACATTGCTTACGGTAATGGCAAGTATGTAGCTGTCGGCGACGGCGGCAAGACAGCCGTTTCCGAGGATGGGATCGGCTGGGTTCAGCAAGCCAACACTTTCGCAGGAACCGATATCCGGAGCGTCGCCTACGGCAACGGCAATTTTGTAGCTGTTGGTGCAGGCGGCAAGATTGCTTACTGGACTCCATGATCTTCTATCTGCTTGCGTAATAGAGCCCAGCCGTCGCGCTGGGCTTTTTATTGCCCACGGAAAAGGGCGATTCAGCAAAAGGAATTTGCAGATGTTGAAAGAATTCAGATGCGGTAACTGCAAAAGACTTCTCGCCCGAACGGGTGGGTTTACAGAGCTCCAGATCAAATGTTCCCGATGCGGGACGTTGAATCATGTGAAGGCCACGAGCCTCGAGCAATCGCCTTTGAGCGACATGAATGCGGAATCCTCCGCGACAAATCATTCGACTCAATAGGTGAAAAATGGATCTTCCAGGAATTACTATCACGGCCCCAGAGCCATTTTACCCAGGACTTGATCAATCGGGCGGTATCACAATTCAGAATCCTGCAATTGTATTTAACCAAATGCAGTTGATGCGTAACAATTATTACGCCAAAGGTATGTGGCGCGAGGTATTGGTTAAATTGTGTAAAGACGCTGAATATTACATGAACGCGAGCGGCGGGCGTTTTGAAGCGTGGATGGTCGGTGATGCCCTGAAGCGTGATTTAAAAATTTTGCCTTACGCCGATAACTACATGTGTGTCACGGGGTATACTGCTGAGGGCGCTCTTTGGAATGCTTATCAAAATCCACTTTTGGTGACGAAGCCTAATGCAGTACAGGAAGCCAAGCAGATGTCCGCGTCTGAATTAGGCCCTGTTTCTGCACTAGGGCATTTCATTAATGGCAACGGCGCTACTGTAGAGATGGATATCACCAAGCTGGGCTTAAAGCCTTCCGTAACACCGGTGCCACTTCTGGAACAGTATTTCGCCAATATGCCGGTGGGCACGTCAAAGGTACTCATTGATAAAGTGCCTTATGATACTTTTCAGGATTCATTTAACACTGGCACAGTTCTAGGGCATATCACTCTTAAGATTGAAGGCACCGCTACAAAGTCTGACACAGGCGCGATTACATTCACTGGTGAGGCACGCGCTTATAATGATAGGTACGATGCAAACCAAGGGTCCTTCAGGAATGCACTTCCAGAGGCGGCTACGACTATCTTGCGTAAAATTCAAGAAGTGACGAACGCCAAAGAGTATGAAATCTCTATCAAGGGCTCTCTACCCATCAATATCCAACGATAGGTGACGCTTAGGGGGCATGGTCAAAAGCCCTGCCTCCTCCTTAGCGCTACCAAGCTGTGTAAGCCCAGCGTAGCTGAATGTGATGAATATGGATTTTGTGTGGAGAAATGTGGTTTTCTCGAAGTTGAGTTTGACGGACCGGTCTTATAGAAACTAGTATTTGTACATGACTCGAAGGTTTCTAGATAAAAGGTTGGTGCCATATGATCTCTTGGAAGCAGTTTTTTTTAGTTTTATCTTTGTCAGTCTTGGCATTTGTTTTATTTGTGTGCTCAATTGCTGGTGCGGTAGAAAACCCAAATGACCTAAGTGATACGTTAGGCATTCCGGCGGCATTCATGTTCGCAGTCATGCTTATGTGCGTAGGTCTTTTTTCTTTGGTCGTATCATTGGTCTCTTTGATAGTATGTCGTGTGATTGGGGAGTTTCGTTTGAGGACGAGATTTTTTGTGTCTTTTATTGCCAATGTCCCTTTGTTGCTAACTTATGCTTTTGGATTTTTTTCTGTCGCGGTTTTTTCGTATGATTCTTTGGTTGGCGTTCTAAGTGGACTATTGTTTGCATCGGTTTTTTGTTGTGTTTGTGTGGGGTTGTTTCAAGTTGCTAAGCTCAGGACTGAGTTGGTGTGACGCTGGTCTTTAAATTAACTGTCCTGAAACTTTGGTGTCGCGAAGAAGTTTAGAAATTTTGCACGTCAAAATTTACGGCCTCGGCATTTGCCGGTGCCTTTTAGTTTTTGGCTCCACCACGCCCATTGCTCTGAGCTGGGAGTGCTGCTGGGGTTGACTTATTTCAAACATGCCCCACGGAGTCGAGCGCATGGAGTATCTACAGCGCCTGCTCGACAAGATCGACAGGTTCGAATTGCTGATTGCGGGCCTAGTTGGTGCCGTGATCGCCAGCTGGTGGCACAAGGACGACTTGAACGACTGGCGTGCCTGGATGATCTTCCTCATCACCGGCATGGCCTGCTCGATCTACCTGACGAGCATGGTCAGCACCTACCTGGGTGTGACGGAGCCGAAGATCGTCGCCGGCATCGGCTTCCTGCTGGGCGCATTCGGCGGCTCGCTCCTGGCGGCCATCAATCGAGCCATCAAATCCGCTGACCTCTGGGCGCTCATTCGCCAGCGGTTCGGGGGAGGCAATCCACCATGAATCTTGAACTGATCAACTCCATCGCCTGCGGCCTTATCGCGCTGTGGGCAGCCTGGTGCGTACTGAGTGGGAAGGTGAGGGACGGCATTCTCGGCAAGCTGATCTACTCGGCCATCGCCATCAGCGGTTTTGTCGTTATGGCTCGCAGCCAGAATATCTTCTTCGGGCCGACCAGTGCCGGCCTGACGCTGCATGTAGCTTTGGCTTTGGCCGGTGCCCGACACATTTTTATGGTCACGTATTGGCAACGGGTGAAGGTCTGGCTGTGCCGGACGTTGAACTGCGAACACTGCCTGCACTGTGACAAAGCGCCTGGTGGTGTCGAGCGGCGGGGCAAGTAGTTCGCGCCACGTTTTCTAATGCGCCAAATCGTGGCGCGGCAGTGGAGCAGGGCATGACCGCCGGCAACATACCTTCGTCGATCCTGAGCGAGCCAGTGGTGCAGAGGATCATCGAGGAGCGGCTTCAGCGGGTGATTGCGTGACGACTAAGCAGCCAGCTGGAAGACAAATATTGGCAGTATTGAGCCTTAATGCCGGTTGTCATATGATTCATTCAGGAGATGGCATTCCTCCTCATAACCGCCTTCTGGCTGATGATGCCTACGCAAACCCTATGGAGGGTGCGTAGGCCATCGCCTGTCTTTCCATAGGGATCCTCAGATCTCTTTGGAAGTCTCGAATGTACAAGTCTCTCTTCGCGGTAATCATTGGTGGCAGCTTCGGCTGTGTGCTTCGGTGGGCGCTTGCCTTGAAGTTTAATGGTGCGTTCCCCAGCATGCCGCTGGGTACGCTCCTCGTTAACCTGATTGGCGGACTCATCATAGGGTGCGCCATGGCCTTCTTTATCAAGATGCCAGATCTCGATCCTGCGTGGCGATTGCTCGTTACCACGGGTTTCTGTGGCGGGCTGACTACGTTTTCAACGTTCTCCGCTGAAATCGTATTCATGCTGCAAGAAGGTAGATTCGGCTGGGCTGCTGCTACGGTGCTCACGCATGTCCTGGGGTCGTTGTTGATGACCTTCATCGGCTTCGGGCTAGTGACGGCGCTGGATTAACCCCTATAGCCGCTAGGCCTGGAAGTTTGCAAGGAGCATTCGATGGAAAGGCCATACCCGCCCTCGTCACTACTTGAATTGGCCGAGATTTCCGACTTTGGTATCCGGTTGACCCCGGCGCCGGAGGTGTGGGAGTGGCTCCAAGCCGAGATACTCGCCGACACCGGCAGCATTCACAACGAAGACCATGCCCACCTACTGGATGCAGACATCCGGATCATGTGGGCGTCGTCGAGCTTCGAGAAGCAGGGCAGGACAGTTCTGCGCCAGGCCGAGCAGGTAGCGTTCCGCGCCGGTGGCTGGCAGAAAGCACGGATGGAGCAACAGATGCGTGATTGGTTCGGCGATGTGCCGGCCTTCATCATCACGCTTGCTGCTGACTACTGCTCCCAGTGCAGCGACATCGACTTCTGTGCCTTGGTGGAGCATGAGCTCTATCACATCGCCCAGGCGACCGATAAGTACGGTCAGCCAGCCTTCACCCAAGACGGCTTACCCAAGCTTGAGATGCGCGGACACGACGTGGAAGAGTTCGTCGGTGTCGTCCGCCGCTACGGTGCAAGCCCTGCCGTTCAAGCGTTGGTGGATGCTGCAAACAGTCCTGCTGAGGTGGGGAAATTGAACATTGCGAGGGCCTGCGGAACCTGTCTGCTCAAGTCGGCCTGATTTTAGACAGGTTAAGACGGATGATCGCCAATGGCAGCTCTTCGAAGTGAGGTGAAAGCCTTTATTGTTCAGGCTCTCGCGTGCTTTGACACACCTTCTCAGGTGGTTGAGGCCGTATTAAAAGAATTCAACGTTGTTGTCACTCGCCAGCAGTGCGAATCACACGACCCAACAAAGGCAGCCGGCAAAGCGCTGGGTGAGAAGTGGGCAACGATGTTCCGTGAGAGCCGCAAGCGGTTCCGCGAAGAAACTGAAGACATCCCGATCGCCAATCGAGCCTTCCGACTGCGCGCCCTGAGCCGCATGGCTGAGAAAGCCGAAGGCATGAAGAATATGGCGCTGACTGCCCAGCTACTGGAGCAGGCTGCCAAAGAGTGCGGCGACATCTACGTCAACCGGGCCCGGAAGGAAGAGGCGGGCGACGAGCCAGTGATCCCTACCCGCATTCAGGTCGACGTGGTGGATGCGAGGAAGCCGAATGCCGAGCCTTAATGTTCCGCAGGCTCAGTTCCTCACGCTGCCTCATAAATTCCGTGCGTTCGTTGCCGGGTTCGGCTCAGGCAAGACCTGGGTGGGATGCTCGGTACTGAGCAAGCACTTCATGGAGTGGCCCGGCGTTAACGCTGGCTATTTCGCACCGACTTACCCGCAGATCCGGGACATCTTCTATCCGACCATGGATGAGGTGGCCTACGACTGGGGGCTGAAGACCAAGATCAACCAAGCGAACCACGAAGTTCACATCTACAGCGGCCGGCAGTACCGCGGCACTGTGATTTGCAGGTCGATGGAGAAGCCGCAGACCATCGTCGGTTTCAAGATTGGCCATGCTCTGGTGGATGAGCTGGACGTGCTGACTGCCCTGAAGGCACAGCAGGCCTGGCGCAAGATCATCGCCCGGATGCGCTACAACTTGCCCGGGCTGAAGAACGGTGTGGACGTCACCACGACGCCGGAGGGCTTCAAGTTCGTTTTCCTGCAGTTCGTGAAGCAACTGCGCGACAAGCCATCACTCAAGGACATGTACGGCCTGGTGCAGGCCAGCACGTTCGACAACGAGCTGAACTTGCCGGACGACTACATCGCCTCCCTGATGGAGTCGTATCCGCCTCAGCTGATCATGGCGTACCTCAAAGGCCAGTTCGTCAACCTGACATCCGGCACGATCTACACGGCCTACGACCGCAAGCTCAACGGGTGCTTCGACACCGTGCAGCCCGGTGAGCCGCTGTTCATCGGGATGGACTTCAACGTCGGCAAGATGGCGGCGATTACCCACGTTAAGCGCGACCAGGGGTTGCCCAGGGCTGTAGATGAGCTGATCGACGGCTACGACACGCCCGACATGATCCGCCGCATCAAAGAGCGCTACTGGCAGCACGACGGCAACGACTTCAAGAAGACCTGCGAGATCAGGATCTACCCGGATGCCTCAGGCGATTCGCGCAAGTCCGTGAACGCCAGTATCACCGACCTGGCCATGCTCAAGCAGGCCGGGTTCTCGGTCATCGCTCCAGCGGCAAACCCGCCGGTGAAAGATCGAATCAACGCAATGAACGCCGTCTTCTGCAATGCGCAGGGCGAGCGCCGCTACTTGATCAATTCGCTCACCTGTCCGACCTATGCCGATGGCCTGGAACAACAGGTGTGGGGCGCGAACGGGGAGCCAGACAAAACCGCCGGCGTCGATCACGCGAATGACGCCGGCGGCTACTTCATCCACCGCGAGTACCCGATCATCAAACCGGTCACCGCTATCAAAATGGGATACGCCCGATGAGCAACGACGTCTCCTTCAAGCGGGCGGAATACACGGCAGTGCTGGACCGCTGGGCGACCGTTCGCGACGTTTGCGCGGGCCAGCACCGGGTTGTCGATCGGCTGCCCTACATCAACGCACACGACAAGTCGCCGGAGAACCAAGATCGGAATCGGGCTTACCGCGAGCGGGCGGTGTTCAAGAACGCCACCGGACACACACGAAACGGGCTGCTGGGTCTGGCCTTCCACAAAGATCCGACGCTCGCGGTACCGAAGAAGCTGGAATACCTGCAAGACAATGCGAACGGCTCAGGAGTGAGCATTTACCAGCATTCACAGGGCACGCTTGAGAAGGTGCTTGAAGCTGGTCGCCACGGCCTGTACGTCGATTATCACCAGGACGACGGCATCGGCGGTCACTCGGTGATTTTGTCCTACTGTGCTGAAGACATCATCAACTGGCGTACAGGCATGGTAAACGGGCATAGCGTGCTGACCCTGGTGGTGCTGCGCGAGTCGCCGGAGATCCCGGAAGGGTTCGGCTACAAGACGGCTGAACAGTACCGGGAGCTGGCGCTTGAGGATGACGGTTTCGTTTGTCGTGTTTGGCGCCGGTCCGGGCCGAAAGGTGGCGGGCCGCTCGCGGTCATCGAAGAGTTCAGGCCGGAAGGCGTCACCGGGCGTCTCAAGGAGATCCCGTTCACCTTCGTCGGCGCGCAGAACAACGACCCAAGCATCGACGAGTCGCCGCTGTACGACATCGCCATGATCAACCTGGGCCATTACCGGAACAGTGCCGACTACGAAGATAGCGTTTTCTGGTGTGGGCAGGCTCAGCCCTATATCTCTGGGCTCGATGAGCAATGGCGTGACCACATGGAGAAAAACGGCATTTACGTCGGTTCCCGGGCGCCAATGCTGCTTCCTGCCGGCGGTGCCTTCGCCTATGCGCAGCCACTACCGAACACCCTGGTCAAAGAGGCCATGGCCGACAAGAACCAGATGATGATCGAACTGGGTGCCCGAATGGTGGTTGCGTCACTTGCTACCAAGACCGCAACGGAGTCCCGCGGCGATCAATCGGCATCTACCTCTGTGCTGGCTGGCTGTGTGGCGAACGTCAGTGAGGCCTATACCCGGGCGATCATGTGGTGCTGCGCCTACATGGGCATCGCTGACAAGAAGATCGCCTACCAAGTGACTCAGGAGTTCGTCGAACTCACGGCTGATCCGCAGATGATCACAGCCTTGGTTGGCTTGTGGCAGCAAGGCGGCTTCGCGAAGGCAGACCTTCGGGCCTACCTGCGCAAACTGGGCCTGATTGCGCCAGAGCGTACAGACCTGCAGATCGACGGCGAGTTGGAAGAGCAGGGTGACGGACTGGGCCTAGACGACGAGGACAAACCAAATGGCGGTAAATCCGGCAGTACTTGATGCCACGATCCGGCACGCGGTCTTCCTCGAAAAGCTGAAGGCAGGGGAGGTCGGCAAGTTTGCTCCCTTCCTCAAGGAGATTGACCGATCTATACGGGATCGGCTGACCCAGTCGGACCTGACCGAGTACAACGTCAAGCGTCTGGAAGCGCTGCTGAAGGAGGTGGACAGCCTGTTGCTGGGCATATTCGACCGCTACAGCGCGCAACTGAACCTCGACCTAGTGGACATCGCCAATTACGAGGCCGAGTTTGAGGCGACCAGCCTTGCCAGGTCGGCGCCGGCTGGTGTGTCGATGGATGTGGTCGCGCCGAGCGCTGCTGCAATCCGTACCGCGGTACTGACCAACCCGCTCAGCGTGCGTGGCACTGGCGGCGGGAAGCTGCTGAAGGCCTTTATCAAGGGCTGGACCAGTGCAGAGCGTGAGCGCGTCACCGGCACGATCCGGCAAGGCTTCTTCGAAGGGCAGACGAACTTCCAGATCATTCGCAACATTCGCGGCACCAAGGCGGCAGGGTACAAAGACGGCACCCTGGCCACCACCAACCGCAATGCCAGCACGGTCGTGCATACCGCGATTCAACATGTGGCATCCCAGGCACGGATGGAGGTCGCGAAGGCCAACACGGACATCGTGCAAGAGATCCAGATGGTGGCCACCCTGGATAGCAAGACCAGCCAGTTGTGCCGCTCGATGGACAAGCGCAAGTTTCCGGTGGATTCCGGCCCAAGGCCGCCTTTCCACCCTAACTGCCGCACCACCTTCATTCTGTTGACCAAGCTCAGCGCGATGTTCGCCAAGGGCGCAACGCGTGCCTCGGTAGGTGCTGACGGCGGAAAGCAGGTCAGTGCTGACCTCGATTACTACCACTGGCTCCAGCAGCAGCCTGCTTCGTTTCAGGACGTCGCCATCGGTCCTGTCCGGGCCAAGCTGTTCAGGGAGGGCGGTTTGACCGTCGAGCGCTTCGCCGAACTGCAGCTTGATCGGAATTTTGCTCCATTGACGCTGGTGCAGATGAAGGGGCTGGAGCCTCTGGCGTTTGAGCGAGCAGGACTGCTTGACCCACTGTAGCCTTTGATGCCAGTTTATTAGCATCTATGGACGGGTCTATAAAATGTTAAGAAAACTTAATGATGCAGATAAAAAAAGTCTTTTGGATTTCTCCTATGATTTTCTTAGTGACTTAGACTCTATCTTTCCGAGGAATTCTGTTGTTTTTAAAAAATATAATAAAAAGCTGAAGGGCTTTAGAGATTTATTGACGGATTTTTTCAATAGGGGGTTGCTTGATAAAGATGACGCAACTTCGTTATTTGTGGCTCTAATCCAGATTCGGCGGAATGATATTTTAAGGTCGAATATTTCCAAGGGTAATATGGAGTACGCTCTGAAAGTGGTTGCCAGCATGGCGAGCCGATCGAGAATGGATCTGCATAAGCTTTGTACTATTATGGCGGCACATTATAGAATTAGAAGTGTTGCGTCTTCTGAAAGTGCTTTTCAAATTTTGCAAAGTTTATATGATTCAGGTGCGGTGTCGGTGTATACCGGATTTCTTCGGGAAATCAGTGACCATTTAGATGTTGTAAATATGGGTTACGATATTGACTTAAGTTAATCCGTACTAAAAAACAATCAACCCGCTTCGGCGGGTTTTTTTATGCCTGCAAAGCGGGCAAAACATACCCAAGGGGTGCATCAACGTGGCAGAAGAAAACGAAATCGACCTGGAAAACCCGGCAATCAAGGCCGCCATCGCGACTGCCGTTGAAGCATCCGTTTCCGGTTTGAAAACCAAGAACTCGGAACTGCTGGGCAAGCTGAAGGAAACCTCCAGCAAGCTAACCCAGTTCGAAACCCAGTTTGAAGGCATCGACATCGACGCCGTCAAAGGCCTGCTCAGTCGTGCCGGCCAGGATGAAGAAACCAAGCTGCTGACCGAGGGCAAGGTGGATGAGGTCTTCAACCGCCGCACCGAGCGCCTGCGTGGCGACTACGACAAGCAGTTGAAGACGATCAGCGAGCGCGCCGAGAAGGCTGAATCCTTCGCTGCCAAGTTCCAGGGCAAAGTCCTGGGCGATTCGGTACGCGGCGCAGCACTGAAGGCCGGCGCTCTGCCGGAAGCAACAGATGACATCATCCTGCGCGCCAAAGGCGTGTTTACCCTTAACGAAGATGGCGATGCAGTCGCCGTTGATGAATCCGGCCAGGTCATCCTCGGTAAAGACGGAAAGACCCCTCTGACTCCGCTCGAATGGGCGGAATCTCTGCGCGAAAGCGCACCTCATCTGTGGCCAAGGGCTTCAGGGACATTTGCCCCGGGCGGGGGTGGCGGCAAGGCTGCATTCAAGCGCTCCGAAATGACCTCCGAGCAGAAGCGCGATTTTCAGCGCAAGCACGGCCAAACCGCATATCTCGCATTGCCCAAGTAAGGGGATTGACCCATGGCTACAACCGTTAACAGCGACCTGATCATCTACAACGATGAGGCGCAAACCGCATACCTGGAACGTGTCCAGGACAACCTGGATGTATTCAACGCATCGTCCAACGGCGCAATGGTGCTGGACAACGAACTGATCGAAGGTGACTTCCGCAAGCGCGCTCTCTACAAGCTGAACGGCTCCCTGGAACACCGCGACGTTAACTCCGACGGCAAGGTAACCGCCAAGAAGATCAGCGCTGGTGAAGCTGTTGGAGTCAAAGCTCCCTGGAAGTACGGCCCGTACCAGACCACCGAAGAGGCATTCAAGCGCCGCGGTCGTCCGGTCGAGGAGTTCTCCCAGATCGTCGGCGCCGACGTCGCTGATGCAACCCTGGAAGGCTTCATCCAGTACGCAACTGCTGGCCTGCGTGCCGCCATCGGCTCCAACGCTGACATGGTGGTTTCGGCCAACATCGAAACCGATGGCAAGAAGACGCTGACTCGCGGTATGCGCAAGTTCGGCGACAAGTTCGGCCGTATTGCTCTGTGGGTCATGCACTCCAGCGCCTACTTCGACATCGTCGACGAAGCCATCACCAACAAGATCTACGAAGAAGCTGGCGTCGTGATCTACGGTGGCCTGCCGGGCACTCTGGGCAAGCCGGTACTGGTGACCGACACCGCGCCGGCGGATGTGATCTTCGGCCTGCTGCCAAACGCCGTAACCATCACCGAGTCGCAGGCGCCGGGCTTCCGTTCCTACGAAGTGAACGACGAAGAAAACCTGAGCATCGGCTACCGCGCGGAAGGCACCGTGAACATCGATGTGCTGGGTTATAGCTGGAAAGCTACCACTGGCGGTTCCAACCCAACCCTGGCTGCCGTCGGCTCCGCTGCCAACTGGGTCAAGCACGCAGGCAGCAACAAGGTCACCGCTGGCGTGATGATCACGCTCACCGCAACACCTCCGGTCACCGGTGGCTAAGGTTCAAACTCAACGCGCGGTCAGCGATGGCCGCCTTGGAGAAACAAATGGAACTGACTTACAGCAACCAGTTGAGCGGCTTTGACCCGGAGAAGCGTTACCGCAATCCGGAACACTTCGATAAGCCCGAAGCGGGTGTGACCAGCGTGCTGGTGATTGGCGATTGGCCGAGCGTGGTCAATGCGTACGAAGCAGCCGGCATCGATGTGTCGGTGAAGGAAGCCAAGCGGGCGCAGATTGTTGGTGCGGGCAACCAAGCCGAGCTGGAAAAGGTGATCGCGGCTTTGCGTGCTGAGCATGGATCGATCCAGATCCTTGTTGACGGCCTGGAAGCTGGCGAAATCCACCGTCCAGAGTCTGGCGAACTGGCGTTGCGCCTGTTTGACGTGCTGGGCAACATCCATGCTTCGGTAGGTGAGTTGACCACTGAACGTGACGGCCTGGCTTTGACTGTCGACGCACTTCGCGGAGAGGTTGAAGCGCTGAAGAAGTCTGCCCTCACGCCGCCGGCTGATGAGACCGGTGAAGTCGCGGCGCTGAAAGCAAAGCTCGACGAAGCCAAGATTCAGTATCGGGCCAACGCCTCCAAAGAATCCCTGGAAAAGCTCGTAGCTGAGCTGCCCAAGGAGTAATACTGCAGGCTGTCGGTCACCCGGCGGCCAATTTACAAACTATTCCAGCGAGTTGACGCATGACACTCATCATCGAGGACGGCACCGGCAAGCCTGACGCCGAAAGCTACGCAAGCGCTGAGGACCTGGCCATGTATGCCGTGAAATTCGGCACGGTCATCCCCGCCGGCGTTCCCGAGCAGGAAGCGCTGCTGCGCCGGGCCGCCCTGGCGATGGATGGCATGACCTGGAAAGGCCGCAAGATGAACAGCGAGCAGGCCTTGTCCTGGCCGCGCCGGGAAGTGCTGTTGGACCACGAGATCAAGCCGAACAACTACCTCCCGGCGCGGATCCAGTACGGCCAGATGGCCCTTGCCGCCGAGATCCATCAGGACGATATCGACCCAATCGACAAGCGCAAAGGTGCTGTAACGCTGGAGCGTGTCGAAGGGGCGGTAACTCGCGAGTACGCGACGATTTCCAACACCAGCGGCCGGCTGTTGCCTGCGGCGCCTGATCGGCCGAGTGCAACCCAGTTTGCCGACTACCTACAAAAACGCGGGCTGTTCGCAATCCGCGCATAACAGCGACGGAGACCACCATGGCCACCTTCTACGACGAAATGGCCGTGATGGCTCTGGTGATGATCACAGAGTTCGGCCAACCCGTGACCATTAGCAGGACGGTGCCGGGCGAGTACGACCCGGAAACGGGTGGGGAAGCACCAGGCGCCACTGTTGAGCAAACCGCCCAGGGCATCCTGCTCGACTTCACCGGAATCGAATTCCAGAACAACAGCCTTATCAGGCAGGGCGACAAGAAGCTGAAGATCGCCGCGCAGGGCTTGGCCTGGGTACCGGGCTTGCTGGACAAGGTGGTCACTCAGGGCCGCACTTGGGCCATCGTCCCGCCGCTGAAAGAGGTAAACCCCGCTGGCACGCCGATCCTCTACGAATTACAGGTGCGGTCATGAGTCGGGCGGGCGCCGGTCAGTCCGGCAGCTTCGCCCTGAGCCTTGCCGAGTTCGCCGCCCAGGCCGGGGAAGCAATCGACGCAAGCCTGCGCGAGATCATCATCGAGGTCGGTAGCAGCCTAATCCGTATGTCGCCCGTGGGTCACCCGGAGATCTGGGCCCAGAACGCTGTGGCAACCCAGTACAACAAGGCTGTCGATGACCAAAACAGCGCGCTGCGCAGCGATCCTGCCAACCTCACGAAGGCAGGCAGGCTAAGGCCAGGGCGCAAGGTGCACGACGGCATGGACATCGTCGCACCGGCGGGCTACGTCGGCGGCAGGTTTCGCGGTAACTGGATGTTCAGCATCGGTACACCGAACAACGCCACGACAGAAGAGGTTGACCCTACGGGCACCAAGTCAACGGCGCGTATCACTGCCGGAGCAATCGAATTCAAGGCGGGCGACACCTGCTTCATCACCAACAGTCTCGGCTACGCGATCCCGCTGGAGTTCGGCCATTCGACCCAGGCGCCCGGCGGCATGGTGCGGGTAACCGTGGCTCGCTTCCAGCAGATCGTGCTGGAGGCCATCAGGAACAACCAGGTATGAGTCACGCAATCATCGCTTCGATCTACGAGGCAAAGCTCATCGCCTGGAACGCTGCCAGGTCGGAGAAACTGAAGATCGTCTTCGAGAACACGGCCTACACGCCGGCGGCGGACGAGACCTACCTGCGAGCTTTCACGATCCCCGGCGACACCGCGAGCAATACGCTCGGCGGCGATCACCGGCTGTTCACCGGCGTGTTCCAGGTGAACATCATCGCGCCGGCGGGCACCGGCAAGACCATGACGACCCCAATAGCGGCCGAACTGACAGGCCTGTTCCCGTTGTACGCCCGGGACACGAAGGGCTCGGTCACCGTGGTGACCATGTCGCCGGTCGACCCGGGGCCCGGCATCACCGGCGATTCCACCTACACTGTCCCGGCCTCGTTCTTGTACCGAGCCGACACCTTTTGATCCAAAGCGTTAGAATTCCTTCATGAATTTGTGTGGGGATACCTGCGATGGACGAAATCAGGAAGCAACGACTTCAGTATCTAAGTGAGTGGGTAGAGCACCATTGCTACAGGAATCGTGAAGAGATTGCCTTGAGTGAACGGTGTCTATGCGTCGGATGCGGTCTTTGGCTTGTTCCCACTGAAATTATAAAGTGGTACGAGGATAAGCATGCCTGCTGTCCAGGCTGTGGCCTTACCGGTGTGGTTGTAGGTTCGAAATCCGGTATCCCTTTGGACGAGGTCCGAAGCAATATGAAAGTCGATTAGCAACAAACACATTTAGCCCGTTGGGCAAACATCGAAACCCGCCTCTGTGCGGGTTTTGTCATTTCTGAAAAGAGGAAACACCCATGGCCGGCATCCAAATGCCCAACGGCGCCACCTTCGAGATCGCAGCCACTTACGGCCCAGCGATCCCATTCACTGCCCTGACAAATGCAAATCCGGCTGTGGCGACTGCCGCAGCGCACGGCCTAGCCGAGGGCGATGTCATTGCAGTCAACTCCGGCTGGACTCGCCTCGACGGGCGTGGTGTCCGTGTTGGTGAGATTGCCAGCGGCACCTTCGCCTTGGAAAACGTGAAAACCACCAACGTTCAGCAATACCCGGCCGGTTCCGGCATTGGTTCTGTTCGGGAGGTGACCGGCTTCACCGAGATTTCGCAGATTACGGAGTTGAACTCTACCGGTGGTGATCAGCAGTTTCTGACCTTTGGCTTCATGGCAGACGATGATGATCGCCAGATTCCAACGACGAAGAATCCGATCACGCTGACTATCACTGTTGCAGACGATCCTTCGAAGCCATATGTGGACATTTGCGAGTCCGCAGACGACGACAAGCAGGCTCGCTTACTTCGCCTGAACCTGCCTGGCGGTAGCAGCATCATTTACAACGGCTATGTATCAATCACCACGACCCCCAGTATGTCTCGTAACAACCTGATGACACGCGTTATCAGCGTTGCGTTGACTGGTCGTCCATCTCGCTATGCGGCAGCGGTGTAAAGAATGGCCAAGTTCAAAATTGCTCAAAATCCGACATTCAAGGCTGTTGTGGATATCCCTCGCGTGGGCGGCGCAGTGATCCAGGTCCCGTTTGAGTTCAAGTACCGGAACCGGAAAGAGTTGGCAGCTCTGTTTGCTGGCTGGCAGGAGAAGGTTAAGGAAGATCAGGAGTTGTTCAAGGCAAAAGCGGACGACCTGACGCTGATCGACATTACCGATGCCGACATTGAGCGACAAGTAGAGCAGGTCGAAGCGCTGGTTGAGAACTGGGGGTTTGACGACAAGCTTTCTCAAGACTCCATTCGTGCACTGGTGCAGACATCGGCCGGTGCCGGGGAGGCAATTGTGGCTGCTTATCAAGCAGCTTACGCGCCGGTCCGCTCGGGAAACTGATCAAGGTCGCACGCCTGATGTATCAGCGGGGGCCGTCAGATGCAGATCTCGCGGCCTTCGGCTTGATGGCTTCCGACATTCCTGAAGAGGACTGCGATGTGCTGGCTGACAACTGGCCATCCTTCGTTCTCTTCAATGCCATGTACACCCAATGGCGCACCGGAATGGGTGGGGCGTGTGGCCTCGACTACACGGCGCTACAAGACGTTGCCGAGCTCATCGGCATGAAGAAGAAAAAACAACTCAGAGAGATCTTCCCCGACCTTCAAGTAATGGAGGCCGAGGCGTTGCTCGTTATGTCTGAGCAATCGAAATAATGGAGCACTCATGTCTACGATCGCTGAGCTTGGCATTGCGGTAAATTCAGGCGAAGCGGTCAAGGCCACCTCCGACCTGGAGAATCTCGCACAGGCCGGCGCCAAGGCTGAGAAAGCGGCTGATGGTGTGTCTGCCGGCTTCGACAAGGCAGCGACTGCAACGGCGGACTTGTCGGCGTCTGAGCGCAAGCTTTCCGAGACGCTCGACGAGGCCAAAGCCCGCCTTCTGGCAACCGCGAAGGCTTCCCTGGAGTCGAGCGAGTACTACCAGCGCCTGACCACCAGCGTGAACACCAATGCTTCCGCCATGGAGTCGTCGGGATCGTCGGTAAGCAGCCTGGCATCGCTTCAGCGGCGTTTGCAGGCTGAATCCGATGCGCTCGTCGGCTCGACTGATCGTCAGGCCGAGGCAACCAAGAAGGCTGCCGCGGCGACCGGCGTTCAGGCCGAGGGGCTGCAAGAACTGCTCGGCAAGCTCAACCCCACGATGGCGGCGCTCGACAAGCTCGATCAGCAGCAGGCGCAGCTGCAGAAGTACAAGGCCGCCGGCGTCATTGATGCCGACACCTTCCGCGAGTACTCGACACGTATCGATGCGTCCCGGCAGAAGCTGGGCGAATTCGATGAGGGGCTTCGGAAAACCGGTATCAGTTCGGGGCAGACGCAGGCGGCGCTTCGGCAATTGCCTGCGCAGTTCACGGACATCTTCACCAGCCTGGTTGGTGGGCAGAACCCGTTGATGGTGCTGATCCAGCAGGGCGGCCAGATCAAGGACTCTTTCGGCGGCATTGGCCCGACGATGGACGCCCTGAAGGACAAGTTCCGGTCGTTGTTTTCTGGTGGTGCTGGCGCTGCGGTGCTGGGGGAATCCCTCGCAGGTATCGCCTCAGGGGCGAAGGACACCGCCGAGAACGCGGGCGAGGCAAGCGAGAGCCTGTCAGACCTGGCTGAAAGTTCGAACACTGCGGCAGAAGCTGCCGAGAACGCACAGAAGGCAGTAGGTGCGATCAGCCCTGCGATCAGTGGTGTAACGCTTGGCGCGGCGGGCATGGTCCTCGCGCTGGTTTCTGTAGTTGCTGCTCTCGGCACTGTGATCTACGGCTACAAAAGCGGTAGCCAAGAGGCGGACGAGTACAACAAATCGCTGATTTTGACCGGAAATTACGCGGGCACTTCAGCGAGCCGCCTGGCCGAATTGGCGCAGCAGGTAAGCGCAACCAACGGCACAACTAGCGAGGCTGCAGCATCGCTTGCCAAACTGGCTGCCAGTGGAGTTATCGCTGGCGGCAGTTTTAAGGATATTGCGGATGCCGCCGCTGCGATGGAGGACGCCACCGGTAAGTCGGTCGACGCGACGATTGCCGAGTTTGTGAAAATCGCGAAGGACCCTGTTGCTGCCGCCAAAGAACTGAATGATCAGTACCACTTCCTGACCGCTTCGGTTTATTCGCAAATCGTTGCACTGAAGGAGCAGGGCGACACTATCGGTGCCGCCAAACTCCTCACAGACACCTACGCGGATACCGTTAAAAGCCGATCCACGGAGATCACCGACAACCTGGGCTTCATCGAGAAAGCCTGGAAGGGCATCACCGACGAAGCCAAGAAATCGCTGGATGCGATCAAGAACATTGGCAGGGACCAGGGTGATGCAGTTCGGGTCACAGAGCTCAATCAGAAAATTGCTTACCTGGAATCTACGGTGGGCACGGGCTTCGAGGATGGTGATGCGAAAGCGCGCCTCACCGCGCTCAAGGATGAGCTGAGCCTGCTACAGGACAAGAAAGCCGCCCAGGAGGACGAGGAAAAACGTAAAAGTGACGATGCCAGGACCCACAAGGAAGGGATTGAAGCCGAGCAACGTCTCAAGCAGCTCAGCGACTCAATGCTCAGCAATGCCGAGAAGCGAGACAAGCTGACCAAGGCGTATTTGCGTGATGTCGAGGTGCTGAAAAAAGCGAACCCTGATGACCCAAAGGTCCAGGCCGACTATGTCGCCAAAACCCTCCAGAACATCAAGGACAAGAACAAGGATCCGAAAACTGCTTCGGCCGGCGCTGTAGACCTCACGGCGTACAACCATGCGCAGAACGCGCTCAAGGGTATTCAGGACGAATACGCCAACACCCAGAAGCAGTTGGACGCCGCGCAGAAGGCCGGGCTGATCTCGCAAGCCGATTACGCGACACAGCGTGCAGTTTTGATCCGCGCCGAGAAGGATGAAGTCACCGCCGGCTACGAAGCTGAGATTGCGGCCCTTGAAGCTGCACAGGGCAAGAAGGCCACTACAGCCGCGCAAAGTATCCAGCTGGACCAGAAGATCGCTGACGCGCGCGCAGGGATGGTCAAGGCGCAGAAGGACGCTGATAGTCAGCTTGAAGTGCTGGCAACAAGCGAGACCGGGCGCCTGGCGAAGCAGGAACGGTCGATTACCACTTATGTGCAGGCCCTGGCTCAGCAGCAAAGAGCCCTGGAACTTGCCGGCCAACGTGCAGTGCTCGGCGTGGGCCAGGGTGACCGCCAGAACGCGCTCAACAGCGAACTGAACAGCCAGCAAGACCGGTTCGCTCAGCAGTCGCTGGAGTTGGCCAATCAGAAATCTGACCCGTCGCGCAACATGTCGGAGGAGGAGTTCAATCGTAAGTCGCAGGCGCTCGCAGACGCGAACAAAGCGGCGACCGACCAGATCCGGCAGAACTACGCAGATGTGGAGGCTGCCCAAGGCGACTGGACGAAGGGCGCTACTTCTGCCTGGGACAACTATCTGGATTCGGCGAAGAACATTGCCGGCCAGACCAAAAGTCTGTTCGGCAACGCCTTCAGCAGTATGGAGGACGCGATCGTCAACTTCGCAATGACCGGTAAGGCATCGTTCTCGGACTTTGCTAAGTCGATCCTTGCAGATATGGCGCGCATTGCTACCCGCCAGGCGAGTTCGGCATTGCTGAGCAGCTTGGTTGGCGCAACGGCCAGCTACTTCGGTGGCGGCGGTGGTTCTGGCGGCGCAAGTCAGGCCGGGTACACCGGTACCGACCTTTCAAGCTTCACCCCGGGCAGCATTCAGGCCAAGGGTGGCGCCTGGTCGGGCGGTGTGCAGATGTTCGCCGACGGCGGCGCCTTCACCAACTCAATCGTCAGCAAGCCCACGGCGTTCGGCATGGCCAACGGCAAAACCGGGGTCATGGGCGAGGCGGGCGACGAGGCAATCATGCCGCTAACCCGCACAGCCAACGGCAAGCTGGGTGTTTCTGCGGTTGGAGGCGGCGGTGGCGGTGTAAATCTCAGCCTCAGCATGCCGATCATCCTAACGGACCAGGAGGCCGGCCGCCCTGATGGAGCCGAGTTCGACGTCGAACTGTTCCAGCGCAACATGGAGTCGCGCACCCGGCAAATCGCAACAGAAGAGATCGCCAAGTCTTGGCGCCAGGGCGGCCAGAGTTTCCGCCAAGTGAAAGGATGATTTATGGCAATCGAGCGATTTACCTGGGCCACTGAAAAGGGCGTCGAGGGTGATATCAAGCAGCGCGTACGCACGAAGCAGTTTGCCGACGGCTACGCGCAGTCGACCGAGGACGGGATCAACAACAAATTCCAGTCTTGGCCGGTCACCTTTACCGGTATGAAGAGCCGCATCAAGGACATCATGGACTTCATCGACCGGCACAAGGGTGCAAAGGGCTTCCTCTGGGAGCCGCCCCTGGGCGACCTGGGCCTCTACAAGTGCAACGGCTACAAGCCAGTGCACCGCGGCGGGCAGGTCTACGCCATCACCGCGACCTTCGAACAAACCTTTCACCCCTGAGATAACCGCCCATGGCACTGATCACGGACATCCAGAAACTGGAGCCCGGCGCCGAAATTCGCCTGTTTGAAATTGACGGGACCGAATACGGCGCGGATTACCTGCGCTTTCACGGTCACGCCATCCCGCACACGCCCGAGGAGCTGCTGTCCTACGAGCATTCGGAGGAGGACCTGCCGGCCAAGTCGATTTGGTGGCAGGGCGCCGAGTACGCGGCATGGCCAGTGCAGATCGAGGGCATTGGCTCCAACAGCGACGGCACGGCCACCAGGCCTACGTTCGCCGCCGGCAACATCAACGGGCGCGTCACTGCGTTGTGCCTGGCTTTCGAGGACCTGCTGAAGTTCAAGCTGACCGTTCGTGAGACCCTGGCTCAGTACCTGGACGCCGCGAACTTCGCCGAAGGCAACCCAACTGCTGACCCGACACAGGAAGGGCTGGAGATCTGGTACATCGACCAGAAAACCAGCGAGGACGGCGAGGCAGTGGTATGGGAGCTGTCGTCCCCGGGCGAGATCGATAATCACGGTCTGCCCGGGCGCCAGATGACGACCTTCTGCCACTGGGCCATGACCAATGGTTACCGGGGGCCGGACTGCGGCTACACCGGCGCGGCCATGTTCGACGACGAGGACAACCCCACGGATGACCCGGCCAAGGATCAGTGCAAGGGTTGCCTGTCGTCCTGCAAGTTGCGCTTCGGCGAGAACAACGAACTTTCCTTCGGCGGATTCCCTGCCGTATCCCTCATTGCCCGGAGCTGACCATGCGCAAGCACATCATTGCGGCCATCCAGGCGCATGCGGCGGCGGAGTATCCGCGCGAGTGTTGCGGGCTGCTGCTGGCTGTGGGGCGGGCGCAGAAGTACTTCCCATGCCGGAACATCGCCACGGAGCCGAACGAAGAGTTCCGACTTGATCCTGAGGACTACGCTGCAGCGGAGGACCTGGGCGAAGTCATTGGCATTGTCCATTCACACCCGGACGCCACCAGCCGGCCGTCACCGCATGACCTGGCCATGTGCGAGGCCACCGCCTTGCCCTGGCACATTCTGTCGTGGCCGGAGGGCGACATACGCACGATCACGCCAACAGGCAGCACGCAGCTGCTCAAGCGGCCGTTCGTTCATGGGGCCTGGGACTGCTGGCAGGTATGCGCTGATTGGTACCAGCGCGAATGGGGGCTTGAGTTTGAAGCCTTCCAGCGCGTAGATGGGTGGTGGGAGAGCGCGGAAAACGCCAGTTTGTACGAGCAGCACTACGAGGCCGCCGGCTTTACTCGCGTGGACCGGCCACAGCGTGGCGATCTGATCGTCATGCACGTCGGGCGCACGGTTCACCCGAATCACGCCGGGATCTACCTGGGCACTGATCCAGTTCTACCTGGAGAAAAATCGGAGGTATTCGGCCCGGGCCCATTCCTGCTGCACCACCTTTACGGAAGGCCGTCCGAGATCATAGTTTTCGGCGGCCCCTGGCACGACCGAATGCGCCTGATCCTCAGGCACAAAGACGCAACACAACCAAAATGACGCGGCAGAGCCGCAAGGGTGAGCTATGCAAGCCAGCCAGCGCTACACACTGAATATTCGAGATCTATTTATCAGCTCAAGCGAGGGCCCTTGCGGCGCCGAGGTGGTTGTCGCCATTCTAGACGGCGATACCGAAATCGACCGATTGAGCTTCAAGGGCAAAGTTGGGCCGGGTGGTGATGGTTACGACAGAAGCTATACCGCGAAGCCGGGGCTGAAGGCGAAAAAAATCTCTGGCCCCGGGTCTATCACGATGAAATCAGCGATCTAGATCGGAGAAGATGAAATCATCCGTTCCGAGCCTGTGAGATCCGTACCCCGCGACGTAGCCATCACCCGCGGTCGTCGCTTGGGATTCAGCCTCATCTTTGCTCGAGAAAACGCCGTGAAGACTCCATGGAGAATTTCGGACAACACCCCAACCGAGTACGGACCCTGCGTTATCTGGATCTTTTGGTAGTTGATTACTCACATTGACCTCCAGGTCATAAACGCGCCGATATTGGCGCAACCCCAGTCCTTGGGCTTGCAGGTGAAGGACTGGGAAATCCTTGCATGAAGGCAGGAGGCTACTATCGGAAGGATTGTTGGCGTTACTGAGGATTCGTACAGCTGGTTTCGCATTCATGTAAAACAGTGCTACGACATTTCTGAACCATGAAGTATCAGCTAATGAGGTGCCTGTGTGTTTAAACACCCGGCAAACTGGAAGTCTGCCGGGACTGACGAGCTATTAAGGCATTAAGACCGAATCTACAACGTGGATTACGCCGTTGGACTGCATAACGTCTGCGATGCTGATACTCGCCTTACCGCCTTTGGCATCTACCACCCACAGCTTGCCGTCATGCAGCTTGATATTTAGCGATTCACCTTGAACTGATTTCAACACCACGGTGCCGCCGTTCTTTTTGGCATCTGCCATCAGTTGCGCCGATGTGTGAGTGCCAGGCACGACGTGGTAGGTCAGAATTTTAGTCAGATCGGCTTTGTGTTCAGGCTTGACCAGTGTATCGACGGTCCCGGCTGGCAGCTTGGCAAAGGCTTCGTTCGTTGGGGCGAATACAGTGAAAGGGCCTTTGCTGTTAAGCGTATCGACCAATCCGGCAGCTTTGACTGCAGCTACCAGCGTCGTGTGGTCCTTCGAATTGACCGCGTTCTCGACAATGGTTTTGCTTGGGTACATCGCTGCGCCTCCGACCATCACTGTATCGGCGGCAAAGCTGAGCGTGGCAGTGACGGAGAGAATCGCGAAGCAGGCTGCAGCAGCAAATTTTTTGTAAAAAGCGTGCATGATGTATCTCCTAGGCTCTTATGCCCTCCGAGTGAGGGTATTGAATCTACGAGCCAACGATCAAAGTGGATGCACCTTTTCAAAAAATAACTTTTTAAGCGCGGCGCCTGCCGGTTCAAACCTGTCGGCCGCTTTCACTGGCATTCCATCCACGCTGGATGCCTGGACAGGCCTGGTCAACGCATCCTTGTCTGCTGAGAAGCGTACCGATTGAGGTGGCGATGGATTCACGTGCAGTGATCCCAACCCTATTGGCCTTGCTCAACTCGGCAGCTTTCGTGCGTCAGTACGTGCGCATAAGAAGAGTTACCTGCGAGCCATTGCTTTCGGTTTTGTATTCTTTCCCTACTTGCAAATTGGCTTTGACGTGGCCGGATTTGTGAACGTTTTGTTTCTCGTTCTGGAAGTCATAAACGAGGTCTGCTTTAGCTTGGCCGTCAGGGGAGAGTTCTGTAACTACACAACTGATGTATTCGGATGATGCAGCCCCCTTTGCGCCTTTATTGGTTGAGGCTGCCGTCGAAACATGGCCCACGATGCTGGTGCAGTTAGCAGAATAGGAATCGACATTAACTTGGAGAGCAAACGACCTGGGATTTGGGGCGTTCAGATCAACGTCCGATTCGTAAATGATCTCTCCGTTGTAGGTCATTGTTTGATGGCTCATCGCTGGGATATGTGGGAACTGCTCAGCGGCCTGTTGCTGGGCCGTAGTGGAGGTAGCCACCAAGATAGTGAGTAGAGGAAGGGTGTTCCTGATACGAGAAAGCATGCTGAATTTCCTTTTTATGGAATATCTCTTTTCGGCGCCGTTCTCCGAAGCTTTATGCCAAGGCAGAAAATTGCCCATGATCCATCACCGGATTGAAAAATGAATCTGAAGATCGGCCTAATGTCGGTTTGAGCTAGAGATCAGAGATGCTAGATTTCCTCCCTAACCACAGAGGGAACGACATGCGAATTTTGATAGCGGCGGTAGCGATCGCGATGCTGGCGGGGTGCGTTTCACCCAGTGACCTGCGCACGAATACACCTACCGTCAGCGCAACCACGAAAAAAGAGCCGAAGAAGTATGCCTTGTGCGTATTCCCTCACTGGCAGGATGCAAGGTCTGAGGCGACGATGTCCGAAACCGAGAACGGTTACCGCCTTGTGATCGGCGCGATGCAGTTGACCGACGAGCTACTTGAGATCAACAAGTCCTCCAACGGAAGCTCTGTCGTCTTTTATCAGCGATCCGCCTGGGCGCCAGGAGTTGGCCGAACAGCAATCGAGGCCGCGGTCCGCAACTGCCTGTAAATCAAATCGAATCTTCAGCCCGCTTCGGCGGGCTTTTTGTTGCCTGGAGAAAAGAATGTCAGCTCTCGCGATCAACTATCAACCCATGACCACAATTTTGCTTTACGGGCAGCTAAGGCAGTTCGGTAGATCGTTCCGACTGTCCGTGCGGTCGCCGGCGGAAGCAATCAAAGCGCTTTGTGTGCAAATCCCAGGCTTCGAGCGGTTTCTGTCCAATGCGAAGTCAAGAGGGATTGAGTTTGCGGTGTTCCGCGGCGTGAAGCCTTTGTCCGAGGGCGAGTTAGCGTTCACGGGGGCGGGAGAGATTCGTATAGCCCCAGTAATAACTGGCAGCAAGCGTGCGGGCCTACTGCAAACAATCATCGGTGCAATATTGATCGCTGTCTCGTTCATTCCTGGCTTTCAAGTTTTGATGCCCATAGGCATCAGCCTCGTTGCTGGCGGCGTCATCCAGATGCTAAGCCCTCAGGCCGGCGGACTGAAGACCAGTGCTGCGCCCGAGAACACACCCGGCTATGCCTTCGGTAGCGCCAAGAACACCACCGCATCTGGCAACCCTGTTCCGCTATGTGCGGGCCGGCGCCGGTGGGGTGGTGCGATCATCAGCGCGGAGATCTACGCCGAAGACCAAATGTAACCACCACCCGCAGCATCGCAGCCGCCCATGAGGCGGTTTTTTATTGTCTGGAGAAAAGCATGGGCGCAGCACGCAAGGTCGACATCTACGGCGCCAAGGGCGGCTCGGATAAGCCAAAAACACCAATCGAGGCGCCGGATAGCCTGCGCTCTGTCGCCATGGCCAAGATGCTGATCGCCGTAGGCGAGGGGGAGTTCGAGGGGACTCCAACCGCCAAGGATATCTACCTCGACAACACTCCGCTACAAGACCCCCAGGGCAATATGAACTTCCCAAACGTAAAGTGGGAGTGGCGCACCGGGGCGGTCGACCAAACCTACATACAGGGCATCCCATCGGTCGCCAACGAAACCACGATCGGCACCGAATTGCGTAGCGGTACGCCCTGGGTTCGCGCGATCAGCAATATCCAGCTTTCGGCTATTCGTGTGCGCTTTGCCTGGCCCGCGATTCAGTCTGTGGACGCCGGCGGCAACATCAACGGTTACGCGATCGGCTACAAGGTTGAATTGGCTACAGACGGCGGCGCATACCAAGAGGTTTTGAACGAGGCCGTTTCCGGGAAGACCACGAGCATTTATGAGCGCAGCCGCAGAATCGATCTTCCGCGGGCGACAACTGGCTGGCTGTTGCGAATCACTCGACTGACGCCCAACCAGAACAACAACAAAATTTCAGACACGATGCAGATCGCGGGCTTCACCGAAGTCATCGATGCCAAGATCCGGTACCCGAATACCGCACTGCTCTATATCGAGTTTTCTGCCGAGCAATTCCGCAACATCCCGGCGGTGACAACTGAATGCGATGGCCGGAAGTGGCAGGTGCCGAGCAACTATGATCCTCGGGCCCGCAGCTATACCGGCATTTGGGACGGCACCTTCAAAGAGGCATGGACCGACAACCCGGTCTGGCACACCTACGGCATCACCACGAACGACCGTTTCGGCCTTGGTCGCCGCATTAAGCCGTGGATGGTCGATAAATGGGAGCTCTACAGGATCTCCCAGTACGCGGACCAGTTGGTGCCCGACGGTAAGGGAGGCATGGAGCCGCGCTTCATCTGCAATCTGAACCTGCAGAGCAAGGCCGATGCCTGGTCTTTGCTGCGTGACATCTCGGCGATCTACCGGGGCATGACCTACTGGGCCCAAGGCCAGGTGTTCACCCTGTCGGATATGCCACGGGCCACTGACTTTGACTTCGCCTACACCCGCGCGAACGTCATTGATGGGAAGTTCACCTACTCCAGTTCGTCGGAGCGAACCCGGTATAGCCGGGCCCTGGTCAGCTACGACAATCGACTGAACAACTACGACACCGATGTAACGGCGACAACTGATCCGAAGCTGCAACGTCGCTATGGAGACAACCCGCTTGAAATCTCAGCTATTGGCTGTGATCGCGAGTCCGAGGCCCAGCGCCGTGGCAAGTGGGCGGTGCTCACCAACTCCAAGGACCGAGCGGTAACGTTTCGTGTCGGCCTGGACGGTCGTATTCCGCTGCCTGGCTACGTCGTTCCGATCGCTGACGAACTGCTGGCCGGTCGGCCCGTGGGCGGGCGCATCTCGGCCGTAAATGGCAAAGTAATTACCCTGGACCGCGACACCCAGGCCAAGCCCGGTGATCGGCTGATCCTCAATCTGCCCGACGGCAAGTGCGAGGGGCGCACCGTGCAACTGGTCAGTGGTCGCCAGGTCACGGTCACCACGGCGTACTCCGTCGCGCCTGAGCAGGAACTGGTGTGGGCGCTCGACGCTGGCGACCTGGCCATCCCGCTGTACCGGGTGACCAGCGTGTCCCGGCCAGAACCTGGCGTGTTCGAAATCTCGGCCGTGCAGTACGACCCGAGCAAGTTCGCTCACATCGACACCGGCGCCCGGCTGGAAGAGCGGCCGATCAGCGTTATTCCGATCACCGTGGTTCCGGCGCCGGCCAGCGTCACGCTGACGTCGAGCTACGCCGTGAACCAAGGCATCGCCATCAGCACCATGAACATCTCGTGGCCCGCTGTGAGCGGTGCGATCGCCTATGACGTGGAGTGGCGCAAGGACAGCGGCAACTGGATCAAGGTGCAGCGCACTGGCTCGACCAGCGTCGACGTCACCGGCATCTACTCGGGCGTCTACATAGCCCGGGTACGCTCGGTGAGCGCCTTCGAAATCTCGTCGATCTGGAAAAGCTCGAACCTGACCAATCTAGAAGGGAAGGTCGGCCTGCCGCCGGCGGTGGCGTTCCTGACCACCACCAGCCTGGTCTACGGCATTGGCATCCAGTGGGGATTCCGGCCGGGCGCCGAAGATACCCAGCGCACGGAGCTCTGGTACAGCCAGTCGCCGGACTTGGGCACCGCGATCAAGCTGAGCGACTTCAGCTATCCGCAGGCAAAGCACGAGATGCAAAACATCCTGGCGGGTGCGAGCCTCTACTTCTGGGCGCGCCTGGTGGACCGCACGGGCAACGTCGGGCCGTTCTGGCCGATTCCCGGAGCAGTGAATGGTCGGGCCAGTTCGGACCAGACCGAGTACGACAAGTACTTCGCCGATAAGATCGGCAAGGGCGCGCTGTACCAGAGCCTGCGTGCGGAGATCGACCTGATCACGGGCGATGGCCCTGGCTCGGTCAACGATCGCCTGGAGAAGGCCAAGCAGGAGCTGGAAGACCTGATCTCTGAAGTGGTCGATGCATTGGAATATGTGCCAACCAAGACGTACGCCAAGGGCGACATGGTGCGAGTTGGCCAGCAGCTGTTCCAGGCGACCACGGCGGTGCCGGTCTACACATCGCCACCGAACGCCAACTACTGGTTCAACCTGGGCACCATCGCCGAAACCAACGCAGCCATGGCCTTGGAAATCAGCAAGAACAAGACCGCTATCGAAGAGGTCGACGGGAAGGTCAAAGCCACGGCCGAGAAGCTGGACGGAGTGTATGCGCTGGTCAAGTCCGACTCTGCGGGTTCGGAGGTAGGCAGCGCAGGGGATGACACATCATCTGCCGGCGCCTGGTCGCTGATGTCTGCGATTGCGGAGCGGGATTTTGCGCAATCTCAACGGACCGACATTGTAGAGGCCAAGGTAAGGGATAACGCGGCCAGCATCACTACCGTGCAGACCGCTATGGCCACTGACAAGGCTTCTACGGCAGAACAGATCAACACGCTTAAGGCGACAGCCGGATCAAATACGGCCGCCATCCAAGTCGTCAGCAAGGCTCAGGCCACTACCGACGGGAAGGTTTCGTCGATGGTCACCTTCAAGGCTGAGACGGATGCTGGGGGCAAGAAAGTTGCCTCCGGCTTTGCCTTTGGATCGGACGGCGAGCAGGCAGAGTTCTTGATCTTCGCTCAACGCTTCGCCGTGGTCGACGAGGTCAGCGGTGCTGTTGTGCCAATGTTTGTGGTTCAGAACAACCAGGTGTTCATCAATCAAGCAATCATCAGCAAAGCATTTATTCAGGAGATCATCCTGGGCATGACACTGCGTTCTGAGGCTGTGAACTCTAAAGGCCTGCCGCTACTGGAGATCAACGTCAAAGCAGGAACGTTCACGCTCCGCAGCTCGGGGACTGGCGGCTCGTCCCTCCTCAACAACGACGGACTGGCCGTATACGACGGGAGCGACGTTCGCCGCGGTATGTTCGGGAGGCTCTCGTAATGGATGAGTTCGGGCTGGCCACATGGAGTGCAACTGGGGTCAAGGAGCTTGACCCCAGTTCGTTCACCATGCGCGTTGCGTTTTCCTCTCTTGTGTACTTCGCCCCTGGTACTGCAGGCGGCACCTTTCAAACCTTCTCCGTTCCGGGATGCAATCCACAGAACAGCTTTGCTTTGGTAGTTCCCGTTGATGTGTATGACGGGACGATATTCGAACCCCAAATGCTCGACGGGAGCGTTCGAGTTTGGCGGGGGCACAGAACCGCTGTGCAGGGATTGAATGGATATGGGACTCAGCGCGTACTTGTAGTGAGGTTTAAATGAGTTACGGTTTCGAATTCATTAATGATCAAAGCGTGGTGGCCGTTGATAGTGAGTTTGCGCGCCTTTCTGTTATATCGAGTGGCCGATATACCTGGAATCAGCAAAGCAATTTAGTTGCGATCACCATGTTTTCGCGCACCATTACCACCGTTGAAGCCCCGCTGGTATTCATAAAGCCTGATCGGGTCAACATGGTTGCCGGATTATGCCAGTTCAGAATGATCGGCTCACCGGGAGCCTGGACCGGTTTTTCGGTACGTGGCTATAACTTCGATACCGCGCGTCCCAACGGCGAGTATTTCGCCGCTGCATGGCAGTCAGCGCCCGTTGCTCAGTATGGGGCAAGGCTTTTCGATGGATCTGAGAAGGTAATATTCGACACCGGCATGCCCTTCGCGAATTTCACTAGAGCCTATGAGGGTTGGACGTATGTCACTGCCGGCCGAGATGCTCAAGGGTTAACCATGGTGTATTTCTCACTGCCTTTCGATTTTAACTCCAATGAATTTATGCTGATCAACAACTTCTCAATGAAGATGAGCGGCGCTCAATACGGCCAGGTAGATCTTTACTGTTGGTGGGATTTTCCTGGTAATAAGTTGTGGGCTATTACCATCGGTGCGACTAACGTCAATACGATGTTTTTGCCTGCGGCCTTTGCTAAGAAACAAGTTTAACTTACTTCAATAAAGTCACTCGAAATCTAGAGTGATTCATGTGGGAAATATCATGGCTAGACAAGAAATAATACTGGGTACACCTCCGACTGGCGTGGGTGGCGATACGCCGCGCGTGGCCAGCTCAAAGATCAACGCGATGATGACCGAACTCTATGTGAGGAATGCGCAGCTAGGCACTGCGTCCAACGCGAACATCGGTACCGCCACAGGGAACGTCATGCCGGTAGGCGCATTTGGCCTTGGAGCGGTTTCGGCGCCTGTTTCGGCGTCTCCATCGACGGTCGGGTTTAGCGTCACCTCTGGCGCCAGCGCCGACCAGACTCCATCACCGGGGTCGGGTGGTTCGCGCTTGACCATGAACACTGGCGGCCTGCTGTTCAACGAATTGGTGATCGCCGCAAACAGCGCCACGAGCCCGACGATGGGTTACCGCCAGTTCAATGCGAACGGCGTACCCGGCCCCTGGAACATCGTCTACACCAACCAAAACACCACCCGTGCCCAAGACGGCACCCTCAAGGCGATCTGATCATGGCAAGAGCAGCAATCAATATCATGGGGGAGACGGGCGCTCTGTTTGATATCACCTCGCTGGGTGGTATGGACGTCGACAGCTACCGCTCTGGCGTGGGTGTGTACTGCGTCACTGGCACGCTGGGGATGGTGCCTTTTCCACCTGTCGACCAGGGCTGGGGATATTCACTGCACCCCTCGGAAAACACCGCAAAGGTAAATGTCTTCTTTGACGAGGGCCTGCTCACCGTAACGGTGACGATGGATGGCGAGCCCTACGATCTGAAAACGCTGATCACGCTCCACATCCTGGTGCCGGACCTACCGCCGGAAGAAGTGCAGCCACCTGCGCCAATCGTAATTGACCCCATGGAGCTCGCACAGGCTGAGATTAACCGGCTGCGCGCCGTTGCTGACTACGCTGTTGCGCCGCTTCAGGACGCCGTGGATGTCGACGAAGCTACGGAAGCGGAGGTCGCTTCGCTCAAGGTCTGGAAGAAATACCGCGTTGCGCTAAATCGAGTGCCAGAGCAGGCCGGCTATCCAGAGACCATTGACTGGCCGTCCGCTCCTGCCTGACGTCACCCCGAATACAGGCACCCGCCATTAGCGGGTTTTTTATTGCCCGGAGAAAGCCATGCCGATCACTGAGCAGCAGCTGCTGCAGATCCTCCCAAACGCCGGCCGCAATGCCGGCGTTTTTGTTCCTGTGCTGAATACGGCCATGGCCAAGTACGGAATCGTCACGCGCCTGCGCATGGCCGCCTTCATCGCCCAGATCGGGCATGAGTCTGGGCAGTTCCGCTGGTTGAAAGAGTTGTGGGGCCCCACGGCGCAGCAGGACCGCTACGAAGGGCGCGCCGACCTGGGCAACAAGGCCAATGGCGATGGCTTCAAATACCGTGGCCGTGGCCTGATCCAGATCACCGGCCGGGCCAACTATGCGGCGTGCGGCGATGCCCTGGGCCTGGACCTGATCAATCAGCCCGAGCTGCTTGAGCAGCCGCAGTACGCGGCAATGTCGGCGGCGTGGTTTTGGTCCTCCCGCGGGCTGAACACCCTGGCGGACCAGAATGATTTCCTGAAGATCACCCGCCGTATCAATGGCGGCATCAACGGGCTGGCCGACCGCCAAGCGCTGTACGACAAGGCGCTGAAGGTGCTGGCGTGACTCCGGTGCAGAAGTTGGCCGTGGTCCTGCTGGCCATGGCCGTGAGCTTCGGCGCCGCCTGGCAGGTGCAGTACTGGCGGTATGACGGGAAGCTGGCAAAGCAGGCGGGGCAGTTCCAGACGGACCTCGATGCGATCGGCAACGCCGCTAACGCCCTGGCGCGGCGAGAGCAGGACAAGCGCCTGGCCACGGAGCAGGCCGTGGCCTCCTCCGACCAACAACATACCAAGGAATTATCCGATGCCCAGCGCAACCAGGCTCTGCTGCGTGACCGCCTTGCTACTGCTGATGTGCGGCTGTCAGTCCTTCTCGACGCCACGGATTCAGCCAGTGGCTGCGACGTGCCTGCCACCCCCGGCGCCGTCGGCGTGGTTCATGCAGCCCGTCGAGCCCAACTTGACCCAGCGCATGCTCAAAGAATTATCGCCGTTACCGACGACGGGGATAACGCCGTGATCGCGCTACGGGCGTGCCAAGCGTATGTCAGAGAAGTGAGCCGGTAAGTGTGAGCGTCGCGGGCAGATGCTGGAGGTGAGTGGCTGGCGCTTTATAGCGTGTGTCCTAGACTGAGCTTCCAACTATGAGGGCCATTCACTATGTTAAATATCGATGTGAAAAATATTGTTTACTGGATGAAAATCGTATCCGGGGTTTTTCAAATTGGGGGGGTGGTGGTCGCCTCGCTAATCGATCTTAAAAGTAAGGCCGTTGACCTGGCATTGGAAAGTGTTCCGGGCAATCCTGCTCTAGAGGAATACAACTCCATCAAGGGTGATGGTGGTCGTATACCGTCAGAAGAGGAACTTCACTACAACGATTTAGCGAGTCGGGATAATCCAAAGAGGAACGCGGCTCTTTTCAAACTGTCGATCGTGATGGTCGGTTTCGGCATGGCGTTGCAATTATTAGCGGACATTATTGAGCCGGCCTGATCAACTCTTTCCCTTTATTTCGCGCGTTGCCCACTGCCGTGTTGACCTTGAACCACTCGAAGGTCTCGGCCGGCTCGCCCTGGTGCAGCACCATCTGCTCAGCGCGCTCTTTGGGTGTAGCCGGGTCCAACCATTCCCGGGCCAGGTCCGGCGTCAGTACCACGGGCCGCCGGTCGTGAATGTCCACCATTCCGCCGGCGCTGTCGGCGGTGATGATCACGAAGCCGTCATGCTCGCCCGGTCCTTCATCGCTGTCAGGCAGTTGGCCAATGGCTGCGCACAGCACGGGCGCGCCATCCCGCCGGCGGATCAGGTAGGGCTGCTTTTTCGGGCCGCCTTCATCGACCCATTCAAACCAGTTATCGATGGGCGTGATTGCCCTGTGCGGCCAGATCGCGCCGAAGAACGGTCCGTGGGCCACCTTCTCGACGCGAGCATTGATCGGCGCGGCGCGATCTTTGGCCCAGTGCGGGCGCCATCCCCATCGCACCATGTCGGCGTGCAGCAGATCACCCTGCAGGTGGAGCAGGGCGACCTGGGTTGTCGGGGCGACGTTGTAGCGCTCGAGCGGTGTTTCACCGGCGGAGTTCGCCAGGGCATTGGGCATGCTCAGCGCTGCAACGAAGTCGTGAATGCCGCTGTACTGGGAAAGTCTTCCGCACATGGTCAAGCCCTCAATCTGAAACCTGAGCTTAGACGATGGTTTTTGGACGAGTGATAAGGCCATCAAGCAGTTCTTTCAGTTGATCGGCGCGTTTCTTGTCAGCCCTTGACGAGGTCGTCAGGTCGTTGATCTGTTTGCGCATGGCGGCGGCTTCAGCGCCTGTCTCAGCGAGGTATCCACGGAACTGTGTTTTGACGGCCTCCGCCTCGGCCAGCATCTGCACCAGGCCGTGAATATCCTCCCTCGCTTTACGCAGCTGCAGATTCAGTTCCTGGATCTCATTCTCCAGTAGGCGGGCGTGCTGTTTGTGCATTTCGAGAGGCGTGGGGATGCCAAGCCACTCGCAGGTGTCTTCGTCAATGTTCATGGGGTGTGGTCCGATTGCTGTATGTGTATACAGTAATCGAGGTGCGGTAATGCGCTAGTCGTTCGCCGACGAACTGCACGTTCACCCGACGATCAGTCAGGCGCCATGAGGACAGCCAGGGTCAGCTTGATGAATTCTTCGTTCTCGTCGATGGTGTGCAGGGCGCCGCGCACATTTTCAGCCACATCGGCGGAGCCACGTTGCTCGACCCAATTCGATAGCTCCATGATGGAAGCCTCCAAGGCCAGCTGGTTTTCGTAGAGCTTGGAGAGCAGGGAGGGGAGCAGGTCTGAGTTGGGCATCGGCGTTCCTCTGGTGGAGTGAACAGCTTAGCATTTGGCACTTGGGAGCCCACTCAAGGTTATGAGTGTCCGCTCTCGACCCAAAGCTTACATTGCCTGTAGCTGAAGTTGACCGACCATGAATCCGTATTGCAGCATGGAATTGAAGTGTGGCAGAGCAGTGCGGCCACTCTGTAAGCGTTACCTTCGCACCAAACCGGAAGAAGCCTATGATTAGAAAAAACGGGGTCAGACCACGTTTAGTAATAGTGATCTGACCCTGATTTCCTTTTTCGTTTTCTCTTCGCTGCTCTCTCGTACTGTGCAGAGAATATTTTCATCGAATGGCTGCACGGATCCGGCAAAATTTCTGATAGGTGAGCGATGTTCAAAGAATATGAGTTGTTTCTGCATTCGAGCGATTCTGAAGACTACTGGTCGGATGAAGGTATTGATGTTGCAGGCGCTCAGGTCTCTGAATTCACCGTGTCGGACTGGCGCGAACTTGAATCCGCCATTAGCGTGAAGCCTGATGTGTGGCTGGGCCGATGTGCCGAATCGCTCACTGATTGCCCTGATGTACGCGCGTTGCAGGTACTGTTAAGGCTGCTTGAAGCGAAAGAGGAATCGGTGGTCATTCATGCGCTTGAGTCAATCGATGCGCTCTTTTTAGCCGGTTACATACGGGACGTTAGCCCTGTCATCACGGCCTTGAGCGAAGGGGTTGATGCTTCCACTCAGACCCTGGAATTGATGGTGGCTACCTTGATCAGGAAGCTCAAATAACCAACGATGGGTCGGCGCTGTGGCGAGAGAAAAGAAAAAGAGGTTAGACCACGATTAATAATTGTGGTCTAACCCTGTTTTTCCTTGTTCGTTTCGGCGCGTTGCAAAGCGACCGAAAGCGCCGGAATGAAATACAACGCAAAGCGATTCCGTCATCTGTTGCTTACCTCAGTTTTGCGAGAAGACCAAGAGCATCCATCGTCTGATGCCAGTTTTGGGTCGATTGCGGCCTCGTGCGGCAGGTATGCGTAATTGCATGGGCTTGACCACCCATTTGCATTCGACTTGACCAGTCGTTTGCATCGGATTTGACCAGCGCACTGGGTGGTCTTGACCGGCAAAAAACGGCCATAGGCAGACGCTCAGCGATGGGGGCTGAACGATGTCTCCGCCCCCATCAGGAGCTTGAGAAAGCTTTCAGCCTCTGAACGGTTCTGGAACATTAAAGTGAAGGTGCCCAGTGTAAGCAAGCAACAAAGGGGAGATTCGATTTCTTCGAAAACGATTTTCACAGACGTCCTCCAGTCAAATCTTAACTAAGTAGTTACAGGAAGTAGCGGTTTGACCTGCCTTCCATCCTGAAACACCCGATCCTTACCATCATGCTTGGCTTTATACATATTGCTGTCGGCGCATTTGAGCACTGCTGACATGTCCGATGTCGCTCGGAACTGCGCGACGCCCGCGCTGCAAGTGAATTGATGCGGAGGCAATACACTGCAACGGATGTTGGCCAGCAGGCGCAACGCGTATTCATTAGCAACAGCATCATCTTCGCCCAACAACAAGACACCGAATTCCTCACCACCAATCCGCCCGACACTGTGGCTGCCAGGGGTGGATTTCAGGCACGCGGCCATTGCACACAAAATCTTGTCACCTACATCGTGACCGTACTGATCGTTTTTTAATTTAAACCCGTCAATGTCCAACATTATAAAGTAGCCGCTGTGACCTTCTGCCAATGCATTTTGGAAGATCCCCATAAACGCCCGTCGGTTAAGTAAGGAGGTGAGAAAATCTGTCTCTGCCAATGTCCTGAATTCACTTTCGACCAACAACACTGACCGCATGTTTCTTAGATAGGTAAAGCTGAGAGTGAAACCGATGGACACGGAAGCAACGCAAAAAATGACCAGATAAACTTCCAGTTCCCGGTAAAACCCAACGTCCAAAGTGGGCCACATCAGTATCCAGACCAGCAGTGTAGACAGAAGATAGTCCTGAACCGTGACGAATAAGATAGCACTGCTTACCACGATGATCACAGCTAGGGGCAGCGTAAAGACGCGCAGCTGCACATTGGTGTCAATCACATGCGAAAAGCCGAGTGACAAAACCAATATATAGACGCCGCCGAGCATTCTCCATATGCGGAAATCAGCAACTACGCGATGAACGTACCAAATAACCAACAACGATGCTGTAACCAACAGGTTTGGCAGCTTTAACGTTGTCGCAGGCTCAACCAGCAACACACAAAGCCAGGAAACAATTCCCGCCATTTCAATCTTGGTTACCGCTGGTGACAGCAGCGTTCGCATTCTTGGTCTGATTTTGAAAATCGCCGGCATCCCTAAACTCCTTTTCCGAAACGACCTGAATGTGATGTCAACGCCTGGGCATACCTGATCAATGAATTAAGTGTGTTTCAGCATCCAAACGCCTGTTATCAATCAGAAAAACTGCACGCAAAAACTTCCATATTGCTTTCACCATAGGAGGAGGCGTTACCGAACGCAGATAGAGCGTTCAATGCAGATCGCTGGTGACTCTACCAATGGCTTTCACTACTTGCTTTGCGCCTGACTGTATAGCCGCCATCGCCATACCTGCCTGTTCGGACAACTCCAATAAAACGTCGGCTTGGTCTCTGCTGCACTGGACATGCAACGCGGCTTCGCCGGCCAATTCTCGATTTTGCCTGACCACGCCGTTAATCTCCTGCGTGGCCACACTGGTACGGCCGGCGAGCTTGCGCACTTCATCCGCCACGACAGCGAATCCCCGCCCATGCACTCCAGCGCGTGCAGCTTCGATAGCGGCGTTAAGCGCCAAGAGATTTGTCTGGGTGGCAATGGCGCCGATCGTGTCGACGATGGAACCGATCAACTGCGACTGCGATTCCAGCGCGGTCATGCTATCGGTCACCAAGGCCATCTGTTGGGCAATATTCTGTGTGCCGAGCACGGAGTCGGCGACCAGTTCCATACCTCGGTTAGCTTTCACATCGGCATCTAGCGACACGTCGTAAGCCATGGTCGCTGCTTGTTTGATTCCGTCGGCTTTTTCAACTTGCTCGGTCACTACGCTGGCGAATTTGGCAATTTTATAAACCCGGCCGGAAGCATCTCTGATGGGATTGTAAGTAGCCTCCAGCCAAACCACTTTTCCGCTTTTATCTACCCGGCGAAAGCGACCAGCGTTAAACACGCCCTTGTTCAGACGCTTCCAGAACTCGGTGTAATGCGCCGACGCCACGTCCTCCGCCAGGCAGAACAGGCGGTGATGCTTGCCCTGTATCTCCGCAAGACTGTAACCCATGGCCTGGACGAACGATTCGTTGGCGTAAACGACCTCACCCGCGAGACTGAACTGGATGATCGCCATCGAGCGGTTCAGTGCGCTGAACATTTCGATGGCCTCCTGTTCGTCCCGCTCCAGCGGTGGTGCAACCATGCCGTAGCCTTGAAACGTCCGGTTCGCTGCAGCGATCCAGGCTATATTAAGTGTCACAGCACGGCCGTCGGAGGCACGATAGCGTTGCCGTTCGATGGCGCACAGGTTGGGTGCAAAATCATTCTGCAGTTCCGCGTTGATGTTACTCATTGCCATATTTGAAAGCTGTTCCAGCGAGTATCCCAGCGTTTGCGCAAACCGCTGGTTGGCCGAGATAATCTGGCCATCTCCATTGACACGTACTGAAAGAAAAACCGCTTCGATGTCGGCGACTGTCCCGAGCGCCAGGCACAATTCCTCTTGGCAGGTAAAAAGAGCATTCTTCAACTGGCGATTAAACACGCTGAACTCCGGCATAAACAATTACAACAAAAAGGACAGTGATTAAATCGCTCCCCAAAAGGACGATCGAATAACAAGCGAACTCATCGCGCTAACGCCCACAAACACTGCAAATACCACCAGGCTCGTTTTCTACTTCGCTCTCATCAACTCCCAACTCCATGCTGACACGTGCAATTGCAAAGTAGATTGACATGGCCCGCCGTATCAATTCGAGAAAGGCCGGACTTAACTCCACTAAACGTTTGTCGCATTTGAAATAGCCCAGTAATTGGCCTTCTTTGATCATGCGCTGCATATGCGTTTTGGACACGCCCAGACGCGATGAAAGCTCAACGTAAGAGGATACGTTGTAGCCGGTCTCTAACGAGCCGGTGCGCAGGGCATCAGCATAGAGTGCGAGCATCGGCAGATGACCGCCGTCCCGGTTGAGAATCCATTTCGCTTCAGGCAACAGCTTGTCGAGCAGGAAGTCACCTTCAAGTATCTTGGCAAACCCTCGAAAATATACGCGCGATAGATCAGCATTCTGCCCCAAACCCGATAACCAGCTGTCGTATGGAGAGAGCATTTGCGAAGGCATCAAATACGATTTGATTAGTTGCACGGTACTGCTTAGCGCTTTTTCCGTAGGTCGGAAACTGCGTTGACGTCCATCCTGGCCATGTAGCCGAACATCCAGATATCCGGCGATGGACAAGAATGAGCAATAAGAGTCCAGGCTGTTTCGAGACATATAGCCACGTTCTTGGCAAAATGCCTTTACTTTGGATAAAGGAGCTTTCTCGTCTTTGTAGCTGAAGCTCAATAAAGACAGGGCCACCATGAACCGGTCATATTTCCACAAATTTTTATAAAATGAAGGCTTTTCTCGATAGCTTTCCATGACCAAATCGAAATGCAGTAGAACAGCTTCATCTATATTGCCCCTGGTCATTTCGGAACTGGTCTCTTTCAAATACTCAAGCAGATCAGTCTTGTTCATCGAAGTTACACAACCCTTAATCGGTAATATCAAACAGCTACCAGTCGCAATACGCAGAGTATATGCGTATTCGAACCGCTGGCAGGTTCACCCCAAAAATGTTTTATGACCTGACGCGCTTCGATCACCGCTTATCCGAGTGTGTCTGATCGATGCCCAGCTGCCTAAAGATGCGCGGCGTGCATAAATCCCTTCGACCAATAGCAGCCATCAACGCGTCACTATAATTCCCGCCCGCCCTTGCATCATGATGCTCGCCACGATCCCCTCGTGGCACCGAACTATAGTTGCAGGATCTAACCCATCTTGGAGTGGGCCAGCGTGAATTCATCGCCCAGGATCCCGACGGTTATCTCATCAGGTTGGTAGAGCGGTTGGGTGAGAAGCCGATTTGCTCAATCTGAATTTGAATCTGAGTCAAGCCGATAGTCAGATTTGGGGTTAAGCGGACGTAGTTCAACGTCCGTTAATGGCCGAAAGCAGCCATACGATTTGTCTCACGAGTCGTGGGCTATTGGTGGTTTGTCTTCGGTCGGCAGGACGCCAGGGATGGGGTTATGCAATTCCGGCATGAGCTGAAATTTCCCCGTTGGGACCACTTCTGGAACCAACGGGCGCATTTCGGTGCGTTACGGGTGATTACTCATGACGATTTGGCCCAGCAAACACTGATCATCAGCAATCACCGCAATGCATTTTATACTGCATGGTGATGTTAGCTGTGGAGATCAATTACTTTACCTATCAATAGCTTGGAGTGCGCTAATTTGAGCCGGGCCCATTTTGTGGCCCAGGCCAACGGGCATACGTCGGCAGCGACATCAAGGCGTGAGGCCCAGTCGCTGAGCAGAAAAATGGGTGCATGTTGGAATTTGGCGCGCATTGTCGCATATGTCAGGCGGGAGTTGTATGGCGGTGCAAGGATGGATTCGCCTGAGTCTCCGGCATCGCCACCCACAACAACCCCAATGCAACCGCAGCCACACCCGCCAGGGTCAGGAACGCGGCGTTGTAACCCGCCCACTGCACGACAAAACCCGCCAGGCTGCTGCTCAGGGCCGCGCCGAGGCCGAATGCCGTGGACAGCGCCCCCAGGCTGACATTGAAGCGGCCGGTGCCCTGGGTGAGGTCTTTGACTATTACCGGAAACAGCGCGCCAAATACCCCGGCACCGACCCCGTCAAGCATCTGCACCGCGACCAGCCAATAGGGATCACTGGACAGCGTATACAGCACGCCCCGCAGCGGCAGAATCATGAAGCCGGCGAGCAGCAGTGGCTTGCGCCCCCACACATCGGCCTTCACGCCCACCAGCCAGGCCACCGGCACCATCACCAACTGGGCCGCGACGATGCAGGCCGAGGTCAGCGGTGTGGCCATCTGCAGGTTGATCTGGGACAGCTTTTGGCTGACCAGCGGCAACATCGCCGCATTGGCCAGGTGAAACAGTGCGCAGCAGATGGCGAACAGCATCAGGGGTTTGTTTGCCAGAAGCACGGCCATCCCCGACGGCTGTTCGTGTTCGGTGCTGTGGGCAGGGTCGAAACCCCGTGCTACCTCGTGGTCGATTGCCTTGGCTGAAACGCAACTGACCGCGATGACACTGGCCGCTGCCATGACTGCCATCAAATAGAACACCGCCACCGGGCCGAACAGGTAGGCGAACCCGCCGGCGAGCAGGGCAGCCACCGCGTTACCGGCGTGATTAAAGGTTTCATTGCGGCCGGTGCGGCGGGTGAAGGCGCGCGGCCCGGTAATGCCAAGGGAAATCGCCGAGATGGCCGGCGCGAACACCGAGGCCGCCGCTGCACTGGCCGCCTGGGTCAGCGCCACCAGGCTGAAGGAGCTGACGAAGGGCAGGAGCAGGCAACTGGCGGTCACCAACAGGGCGGCGATCACAATCACCGCGCGCTTGCTGCGGGTTCGGTCAATCAACGCGCCGGCCGGCGTCTGGGTGAGCAACGCCGCAATGCCGGCGAGGGTCATGACCACCCCGATGCTGGCAGGGTCCCAGTGGTGCACGGCCAGCAGATAAATCGCCAGGTAAGGCCCCAGTCCGTCACGGACATCCGCCAGGAAGAAGTTCAGGCTGTCCAGGGACAGTGTGTTGCGCAGGTCAGAGCGAGTGGCCATGGCACGGTCTTCAGGCGAGAGGTGGGTAGCCATAGTGACCTATGCCATGAGGGGATAGTTTCTGGCGCACGGGTCGTCAAAGCAAAAACATGTACAAAGTGGCGCCCTTTGCATCAAAAAATGGCGCTGGCGCAGGTTTTTTCAGGGAATCTTATTGTTAACAGTTGAACATCCAATAAGCCTGGCTTATTTTCCGTCCGTTCGCCCTACAGTAAAGGCTCTTTACCGGTTCAAGGATGGCGAGGCTTTTGGTGTAGGGCGGACGTCTTTTGTCGCAATGACTAGAAGGTTTTGGAGCCGCAATGGACATGCTGTCAGCCCAAGAGGCTATTTCCAGCAACAAGGACGCCTGGAACGAATCCGCCAGGTTGCATAAAAACACCGCCAACTGGAACACCCTGCTTGAGGATGTCGCCAAGCCCGGCTTTTCACGCCTGGACCCAACGTTGACCGCATTACTGCGCAAGGTCGGTGTCGAGGGCAAGGACGTGGTGCAACTGGGCTGCAACAATGGCCGCGAGAGCCTGTCGCTGTTCGGGTTGGGCGCGCGCACGGTGGTGGGGATCGATCAGTCCGAGGCCTTTGTGCAGCAAGCTCGTGAGTTGGCCGACGCGTCCCCGTACAAGGCGGAATTCATCGAGGCCGACATTCACCATTTGCCCCGTGGATTGGCCGAACGCTTTGATCTCGCCTTGATCACCATCGGCGTGCTGAACTGGATGCCGGACATCGCGTTGTTCATGGGCCATGTCGCCAGTACCCTGAAGCCCGGCGGCAGCCTGGTGATTTACGAAACCCACCCGTTCCTGGAAGTATTCGACCCGACGGCGCCCAACCCGATGTTGCCGGTCAGCTCCTACTTTCAGCGCGAGCCTTTCGTGCAGCAGGAGGCCATCGTCTACGAAGGTGAGACTGAAGGCGTCGCGGCCGCCTCCTATTGGTTTGTACACACCCTGGGAGAAATCGTCAGCGGGGCCATCGCAGCCGGGTTGCAGATTACTCATCTGCAGGAGTTTGCGCACTCCAATCGCGAGGAGCTCTACGACCAGTATGAAAACCAGCCTGCGCAATTGCCCATGTGCTACACCCTCACCGCCATCAAATGCCCGGCCTGACTGGCTGCCGGACAGGCAAAAAAAAGCCCGCGAGGACGGCGGGCCAAGGTGTTCACTGGAGTAGGTAGCCTTCACCCTATAGGCCGATAAGTGAAGGCCATGTGAAAACCATGTCGCAAGAACGGATGTACAGCCTCTTCAGCTTCTGCGCACAAAGGTCCGCATGGTTTGCCCCGGGCCAGTACTGAAACGGGTAGGGCGGGGCATGCCTTCATCTGCTGCGATAAACATGAAGTGATCACCTTCCAGCTGGTAACTCGCGAGCAATTGCTTGCCAGCATCTTCACCCATCGAATCGACCCAGGTAATGCTTTTGGGTGCCGTGCTGGCATCGAGGGTAAAGCTGCCTGCCAGTAACACCTCACCGTCGACGGTCACTACCCGGAATTGATCTCCCGCAATCGTGGTGATCGCACCGGGAGCACTGTGCTCATCGGCAGGGTTGGACACGCCGCTGTCTTCGAGCGCCGTTTGTTCCCAGGCGCCTTGAAGCGCCTGAAAATCGTCCTCTGAAACAGATGTCATACAAATTCCTTTTTTGGTTGAAAAATGAACAGTCAATGGGGCAGATTTCCAAAGCCTGACGGATTACCTGAATCGATTTTGTGAGAAATGTCTTGTTTCACATGACTGCGTGCGAATTTTCCTAATAATGCCGGGTGTTTAGCGCTATTTTATGCGCTGTTTCGGACACGGTTCTTTACAAGTTCGTCTACGCTCAGCGCATCGGCAATGACATTCAGGTATCTGAACGAAAACAACCTCCAATTGTGTGGGACTTTTCTGGATTCTCAGTGGTCCGATGACCATCGGTAGATCGTGTGTGTCTTGTGCACAGGGCGTTGTCCCTGTTTTTCAAGTGGTTATTCAGTCTTTCACGAATATGTGCGGCCGTTGACGTCGACTTTTTAAGGTGCTCCAGTTTTGAATAAAACTCCTCGGTTCCAAGCTCATGCGGCGTCGGACGAAATTGATCTGATTGAACTGTGTCACGGTATCTGGCGGCAAAAAAAGTTAGTGCTGGGGTGTACGATTCTGGCGGGCGTCCTGGGGGTCGGCTACGCATTTCTGGCGCCGCGAGAGTATCAGGTCAGTAGCGTGCTGCGTCCTGCCGCCATCAATGAGCTCGATGCACTGAACCGTTCCGAAGTCTATAAGCTGCCCCCGGCGGATGCCTTGAACAAGGTGGGGGCGCAACTCGATTCCTACGAAGCTCGCCTGGGGTTCTTCAAGTCCCATGAAGAGCTGTTCAAGGCGTTCAAGAAATCCGGTCAAAGCCTTGAGCAGAGTTTTGAGGAGTTCAACCGAAACTCCATCAACCTGATCCTGCCTGACCCGAAAAAAGCCGATTCCCTGAGCAGCTATATCCGGCTTGAGTTGCAGTACCCCAGAGACATCGACGGGGTGGCAATTCTCAACGGCTTTGTGGACTACGCCATTGATATGGAGCGTGCCCAGGTCGGTGCAGACCTGAAGGTGATCGTCAATAACCGCCTGAACGAGCTCAAGGGCAAGATTGACGCGGCACGCTCCAACTACGATACCGATAAGGAATCGAAGATTGCCAAGCTGCTTGAGGCCGACAGGCTCAAGCGAGCCCAATTGGAAGACGAGTTGGGTGCCCTGCGTCTACAAATGAAGATGGAGCGAACGGATCGGTTGGCGGAGCTGGCAGAGGCCATTTCCATCGCCAAGTCGATGGGCATCAAGACGCCGACGACGCCTTCCTCTATGGCGGATGCATCGCGCAGCGGCTCGAATCAAGTCATGCGCACCGAGGTCAATAACCAGAAAATCCCGCTGTACTTCATGGGTACCGAAGCCCTTGAGGCAGAGCGCACGGCCTTGCAGGCGCGAACCAACGACGACTTTACCAACAGCCGCATTGCAGAAATTGGCAAAGAGTTGCAGATGTTGCAGGTCAACCGTGAAGTGGAAGTGCTGAAAAAGCGTGGGAATGAAGACATCTTCTTGCAGGATGTTGAACCATTGCGAGCTGAAGTCGCGCGGTTGAAGGGCCTCAATATTGACATGAGTAACCTGAAACTGGTCACCATTGACCGGCGTGCCCAAGAGCCGCTGAGCCCGATCAAGCCGAAAAAAGGCTTGGTGATCGCGCTGAGTCTGGTTGGAGGATTGGTGCTGGGTGTACTGATTGCACTGGGCCGCCATTTTGTCTTGTCGCGACGCGAGTCTGTGCCTTATTCGCCGTTGGATGACCATAGGCTTTCCCAGCGTCCACGCAAGGATGACGAACCGCAGGTTTAACCCCGACAGCCCTCGGGCTTGCCGCCTGGCAAGCCCGCTCCCGCCCCTCGCAGCACACTAAGTGGACACCTTTTCACAATTCTTGATTAACCTTTGGTTACAAAGTGTGGCTAAAATAGCTGCCAATGGCCATGACCGGATTGTCGCCCGGCCTGTCGTGCTGCCTATTTGTGAATTGTGATTTCAGGTGCTGCATCTTCAATCCTCGGCCGTCGTGGGCACGCAGGAGCAGCCTGTTCTCTTCTGACTTGTGACGAATACCTTGAAACTCATCATTGTTGCTCTCTACGTTGCCTCCATTGCCTACGTTCATCTGCGTGGCCGTGTGCGGCACAAGCTGGGCCGCCAGCTCAGTGATCACTCGACCTTCCTGGCTCCGGTGAACTGCTTTCTGTACCTCTTCTCCAAACTGCCCAGCCGACCGTACCTGTCTCCCAGCGACTTTCCCGACCTGAGTCCGCTTCAGGAACACTGGGAAGAAATTCGCCTGGAAGGCCAGAACCTGCTGCGGGCAGGCGAGATCAAGCGTTCCGACCAATACAACGACGTGGGTTTCAACTCGTTCTTCAAGTCGGGCTGGAAGCGTTTCTATTTGAAGTGGTATGGCGACAGCCATCCGTCCGCGATGAAGCTGTGCCCGCGAACCACTGAGCTGGTGCAAAGCATTGGCTCGATCAAGGCGGCGATGTTTGCCGAATTGCCACCGGGCTCCAAGCTGGTACGTCACCGTGACCCGTACGCCGGTTCCTACCGTTACCACCTGGGCCTGGACACGCCCAACTCCCCGGGCTGCTACATCAACGTAGACGGTGAAAATTACTATTGGCGCGACGGCGAACCGGTGATGTTTGACGAGACATTCATCCACTACGCCGAAAACACCACGGAGCAGAACCGGATCATTCTGTTCTGCGATATCGAACGCCCGATGAAGTACCGCTGGGCGGCGGCGTTCAACCGTTGGTTCAGCCGCAACGTAATGGCTGCGGCCGGCTCGCCCAACGATGCCGGAGACAAGACCGGTGGCTTGAACCGTGCCTTTACCCGCCTGTACAAGATTCGCCTGCGTGGCAAAGAGCTGAAAAAGCGCAATCGCACCCGTTACTACCTGGAGAAGTGGGCGATCTTCGCCGGTTTGGCGTTGATCTTCATCCTGATCTGAACCTGGCTGGAGCGCGCATCAGCCTGGCGGATGCGCGCCCAGCTTGTCCCACATCTTCTTGCTGATCTTCTGCCGATTGGCATAGCCCGCCCACGGGTCCTTCTTCAAACCCTGCAAACGCTCGTGCAAGTTGGCGACGGTCCATTGCTGGGCACCGTGCAAACCCTTCAACTCATCACGACTCACGGGTACCGAGACCGGCAGGCCAGGGCGTGCGCGCACCGAGTACGCCGCCACCGTACTGGCGCCGCGGGCGTTACGCAGGTAATCGATAAAGATTTTGCCGATGCGATTTTTCGGGCCTGAGGTCGCGGTAAAACGCTCCGGCAACTGCTGCGTCATAAACTGGGCAATCGCCTTCGCGAAGGCTTTTACCGTTTCCCAGTCGTCCCGGCGCGCCAGCGGCACCACCAAGTGCAGGCCTTTGCCACCGCTGGTCTTGACGAACGCTTCCAGCCCCAACTCATCCAGCACCGACAGGGTCAGTTGCGCCGCTTCGAGCATGCTTTTCCACGGCAGAGCAGGGTCCGGGTCAAGGTCGAGCACAAACAGGTCCGGGGTTTCGATCTTGTCTGCGGTGGCGCCCCAAGTGTGCAACTCGACGGTGCCCATTTGCACCGCGCCGATCAGTGCGGCCGGGCTGTCGATTTCCATCAGCCGCGCATGGCCCGGGTCCAGGGCCTGGTCCAGTTGCTGGATATTCGGGATCGCCAGGTGTTCGGAGTGCTTCTGGAAAAACTGTTCGCCTGCAATGCCTTCCGGTGCCCTGAGCAAAGACACAGGACGGTCACGCAAGAAGGGCAGGATCCATTCGCTGATGCCCTCGTAGAACTGCGCCAGTTGCAGTTTCTGTGTACCACTTTGGGTGTCGATGACTCGGTCGGGATGGGTGATCTTGACCCCGGCCACAGCACCGGCCTCCGTTGTTTTTTTGCGCGGTTTTTCCTTCAGCGGCTTTTCCTTCAGCGACTTGGCTGCTCGCGGCTGTTCATGAACAATCTGCTCCACCGGCTTGTCGGTACGCAGCCCGACAAAGGCCGCCTGGCGCACCACGCCTTCGCGGGTCCATTCGGCGAATTGCACTTCGCCCACTAATTGAGGTTCGACCCAATGCACGCCACGAGCCTGGGCGCTGGTCAGCGGTTTGGCCAGCGGCGACGCATCGCGCTCCAAGGCTTTCAATTGCTCACTGATCTTCTTTAAGGCGGCCTGATCAAAGCCCGTACCCACACGCCCGGCATACACCAGGCCGGTGTCGTCATTAACCGCCAGCAGCAGGGCACCAAAGCCGCTGCGCGAACCTTGCGGGCGAGTGAAACCGACGATCACGAACTCCTGGCGCAGCCGGCACTTGAGCTTGATCCAGTCCGGGCTGCGTTTGGAGACGTACAGGCTGCCCGCACGTTTACCGATCACACCTTCCAGCGCCAGGTCACAGGCGCTTTCGAAGATATCCCGCTGGTTGGCGGCAAACGACTCGGAAAAGCGCAGCAGCTTGCTCTTGCTGCGAGGCAGTACTTTCTTCAGCGCGGCGCGGCGTGCTTCAACAGCCGTTTCCCGTTGGTCACGACCATCAAGAAACGGCGCATCAAACAGGTAATAGACAATGTCCAGGCTGCGACCGATATCAAAGGCGTTCTGCAACGCCTGAAAGTCCGGCAACCCATCAGCGTTCAAGCTGACCACCTCGCCGTCGAGCCAACTGTCCTTGAGTTTAAGGGCCTCCAGGGCCTTGACCTGGCGCGGCAGCCGGTCGGTCCAGTCATGACCGTTGCGGGTGAACAGCCGTACTTCACCGTCACGAATACGCGTGAGGATGCGGTAGCCGTCGAATTTGATCTCGTACACCCAGTCGCCGTCCGGTGCACGGTCCACCAGTGTCGCCAATTGTGGGGTGAACTGATCGGGCAGGGCAGTTGAGGATTTGCGCGTGGTTTTCTTCGCAGCAGCTGGTTTTTTTGGGCGCCCCACCGTTGCATCGCTCAGCACGCTTTTCGGCTCGGCCTGGACCACGTCGTAATCAGCCAACGGGCGCGCCTGTTGATCGTTTTCCTTGATCAACAGCCACTGCTCCTTGTCGCCGCTGCCCTTAAGCCGCGTGCGCACCAGCGTCCAGTCGCCGGCGAGCTTTTCGCCGATCAGGGTGAATTTCAGCTTGCCGGCCGCGTAGGCTTTGCCCGGGTCGTCGTGGGGCTGCCACACGCCGCGATCCCAGACAATCACGTCACCCGCGCCGTACTGGCCGGCGGGAATGCTGCCCTCGAAACTCCCGTAGCCCAACGGGTGATCTTCCACATGCACTGCGAGCCGTTTCTGGCTCGGGTCCAGGCTGGGGCCCTTGGGCACCGCCCAGCTTTTGAGCACGCCATCGAGTTCCAGGCGAAAGTCGTAATGCAGGTTGCGCGCATCGTGCTTTTGAATCACGAAGGTCAAGGCCTGGGCCTGGCTCCTGCCCCGAGGCGCATTGCCTGCAGGTTCGGCGGTTATATCGAAGTCGCGCTTGGCGTTGTATTCACTCAGGGGCTTGGCCATGGCGATCTACCTCATGAAGCCTTGCGGGTTTTTTTCGCGGCAGGTTTCTTCGCCGGGCTCTTGCCTGCCAGACTGCGCTTGAGCAGTTCCGTCAGGTCGATCACATCGGCTGATTTGCGCTCATCCTCACCCTCGCTGGATTCCACGTCTTCGATCTTGCCGGCTTTGGCCTTTTTCGCCACCAACGCCATGATCTTTTCCTGGAAACTGTCGCGATATTCTTCGGGCTTCCAGTCGGCGCTCATGTCTTCCACCAACCGCTTGGCCATGTCGAGTTCGCCCTTGGCCAGGGCCGGTTTGGTCACGTCACTGCCCAGTTCCAGTTCGTCCAGGCCGCGCACTTCAGCGGGCCAGCGCAGCATTACCAACACCAGTGCCGACTCCAAAGGCATCAGCGCCGCCAGGTGCTGCTTGGTGTGCAGCACCACGTTGGCCAGGGCGACCTTGCGGGTTTTCTTCAGGGTTTCCCGCAGCAGCGCGTAAACCTTGCCGCCGCGCTTGTCGGGCGCCAGAAAGTAGGGCGTGTCGATGTTTTGCAACGGGATCTGGTCGCTGGCCACAAATGCGATGATTTCGATGGTCTGGGTGGACTTGGGGTGGGCCGAGCGGATTTCGTCTTCGCTGAGGATCACGTAGCGACCTTTCTCGTAGGCCACACCCTTGACGATATTCTCCTTGGTGACTTCCTTGCCCGTGGTCTTGTTGATGCGCTTGTAACCCACCGGGTCCATGCTGCGTTTGTCCAGCCAGTCGAAGTCGACGCCCTGGGAGGACGTGGCCGAGACCAGCGATACAGGGATGTGTACCAAGCCAAAACTGATTGCGCCTTTCCAGATAGCCCTTGGCATGTCGGTTTTCCTGAAGATGTAGGGGTCTTCAGGTGACACGGCGGTTTCGGCAAAAGTTTCCCTGGCCAGCCGGCTGGCACCGGGGTTTCAGACAGATCGTGTTACACCTGATGAGAAACTATTTAGTTACCAAAGCCGAACCCAAGGCGTAGCGTGTTATCGAAAGCACGTGTTACTTGCGCCCAGAGAGGCCTTTGTCATGAACACCCGTTTGCGTCACCTTGCGGTATTGGCGATGGGCCTGGCCTTGAGTTCGCTGGCACAGGCACAAAACCTGCCTGGCAGCAGCAACAACCCCTACAACGGCCCGATTCATCAGGCCAACCCCAACAGCATGCAGGGCACCCAGCCCAACGCGCCTGCTGCGCGGGGCACCTACATCCCACCGGCGCAGCGGCCACCGACCCTGCAAAACGGCGGTATCGGCAACAGCGTCCAGCGCCGTGACGGCCCACAGACCCCGCCGGCCATCCAGCCCAAAGCTCCCACCCGCGACGCCAATGGCAATCGCGGCGATTGAGTGTGTAAAAACGACAAGGAAACCCACCGTATGTTTCTACGCAAAACCCTCCTGGCGACCTTCTGCGCCGCTGCCTTGCTGCCTCTGACGCTGCCCGTTTCGGCGGCCGACACCCAACAGTTCCCCAGCGAGCAGGGGAGTATCACCGTCACCCCGATTGCCAAGGGCCTGGATCATCCCTGGGCCGTGGCCTTCCTGCCGGACAAACAAGGCTTCCTGGTCACCGAACGTCCCGGCAACCTGCGGTTTGTCAGCCCGGACGGCAAGCTGTCCGCGCCTCTGACGGGCGTGCCTGAAGTGTTTGCCAAAGGGCAGGGCGGTTTGCTGGACGTGGTCCTGTCACCGGACTTCAAGGAGGATCGCCTGGTGTACCTGTCCTACGCCGAAGGCGGTGGCAAGAACGGCACGGCCGGCACAGCTGTCGGGCGCGGGCGTTTGAGCGATGACCTGAGTGGCCTGCAGGACTTCAAGGTGATCCTGCGCCAGGAGCCCAAGCTGTCCACGGGCAACCACTTCGGCTCGCGGCTGGTGTTTGACCGCGATGGTTATCTGTTCGTGACCCTGGGGGAAAACAACGACCGCCCCACCGCCCAGGACCTCGACAAGCTGCAAGGCAAAGTCGTACGGATCTTCCCGGACGGTCGTATACCCGAAGACAACCCCTTCGTCGGCCAGGAAGGCGTGAGGCCGGAAATCTGGTCCTACGGCCAGCGTAACCCACAGGGTGCGGCACTGAACCCGTGGAGCGGCACCCTCTGGGAAAACGAGCACGGCCCGCGTGGCGGGGATGAGATCAATATCATTGAACGAGGGAAAAACTACGGCTGGCCACTGGCGACCCACGGCATCAACTATTCCCTGACGCCGATTCCCGAGGCCAAGGGCAAGACCGCCGAAGGCACAGTGCCGCCGCACCATGTCTGGGAGAAATCCCCCGGCGTGAGTGGCATGGCGTTCTACGACGCCGACCGGTTCAAGGCCTGGCAGCACAACGTGTTTATTGGTGCATTGGTGAGTCAGGAGTTGATTCGCTTGCAGTTCGACGGTGACAAGGTCATCCACGAAGAGCGCTTGCTCGGCGGGTTGAAAGCGCGGATCCGCGATGTGCGGCAGGGGCCGGATGGCTACCTGTATGTGCTGACGGATGAAGATAAGGGTGTGTTGTATCGAGTGGGTTTGAACCAGGACTGACAACCGTTCAACTGTAGGAGCGAGCTTGCTCGCGAAAAACCTGAGGACGACGCGGGGGGCCAGGCTCCCCGCGTTATCGTTAACGTCCATCGCGAGCAAGCTCGCTCCTACAGGTTGTTGTTTATAGCCCGAGCTCTGACAACCCCGGATGCTCATCCGGACGCCGCCCCAGCGGCCAGTGGAACTGGCGCTCGCTTTCCTTGATCGGCATGTCGTTGATGCAGGCAAACCGGTTCGCCATCAAGCCGTTCTCATCAAACTCCCAGTTCTCGTTGCCGTAGGAGCGGAACCAGTTGCCGGAGTCGTCATGCCATTCATAGGCATAGCGCACCGCAATGCGGTTGCCGGTAAACGCCCACAACTCCTTGATCAACCGATAATCCAGTTCCTTGGCCCATTTGCGGGTCAGGAAGGCTTTGGCTTCTTCGCGGTTGTGGGCGAACTCGGCGCGGTTGCGCCATTGAGTATCCAGGGTATAGGCCAGGGATACCCGTTGCGGGTCCCGGGAATTCCAGCCGTCTTCGGCCAGGCGAACTTTCTCAATCGCCGATTCACGGGTAAACGGCGGCAACGGCGGGCGTATTTCAGCAGTGGATGACATGGGGCGGCTCCTTCACAGGTTTAAAAGTCAGGTCAAAGTTGCAATAAAGTGCGCGCCATGGCTTGCGCATTATCGGCAGCGGTGGTGTCGCCCATCACCAGGGCAACGGTAATGGCGCCATCAATCAGGATCAGCAGGTGCGCGGCCTGGCGTTCCGGGTCGGGGGTGCCATGTGCTTGACACAGTTCAAGGGCGTACTCGAACAGTTTCTGTTTATGGGCCTTGGCCAGCAGGCGGACCGGGTCTTGCGGGTCGCCGGTCTCGCCGCTGGTGTTGATGAAGGCGCAGCCGCGAAAGTCCTCGGAGCCGAACCAGGTTTTCAACGCGCTGAACACACCCAGCAGGCGCTCGCCCGTGGTGGAGTGGTGTTCAACTTCGTTGCGCAGCCACTGCATCCAGCGCTCGTCGCGGCGTTGCAGGGCAGCAATCACCAGTTCGTCCTTGTTGGCGAAGTAGCGGTAGACGCTCTTTCTGGAGACGCCGGCGGTTTTCACCAGAAGATCCATGCCGGTGGCAGCGATGCCATTTCGGTAGATCAACTTTTCGGTAACGTCGAGGATAATGTCGCGAGTGATATCGTTCATGCAAACTACAGTAGAACGATCATTCTCCTTGGTCAATTAATTATTTTTAACCCTGGGCGGGAAGACCTGAGCCAGCCCATGGTGTAAGCTCTGGAGTCCTTCGGATTCGACCCATTGCGAGCCCTATGCCGTCGTTATTCAAACGCTCCCTGTTGCCCAAGCTGCGCGGTTTTCCCCTCACGCCCGACGCTATCGAGGTGCTGTCCGGCGCCGCCGAGTACCGCCGTTGCCTGCTGGAGAAAATTTCCCAGGCCACCCAGCGCATCTACATCGTGGCGTTGTACCTGCAGCAGGATGAGGCGGGGCAAGAGATCTACGACGCGTTGCACGCTGCCAAGGCCGCCCGGCCCGGGCTGGATATTGTGGTGGTGGTCGACTCGCTGCGGGCCCAGCGCGGTTTGATCGGTGCCGGCAAGCAACCGGGCAACAGCGCCTGGTACCAGGCCATGACCCAGTCCCACAGCACCGAAGTGCCGGTGTACGGCGTGCCGGTGCAAACCCGCGAACTGTTCGGCGTGCTGCACCTCAAGGGCTTCGTGATCGATGACAGCGTGCTGTATAGCGGCGCCAGCCTGAATAACGTGTACCTGCACAAGTTCGACAAGTACCGCTATGACCGTTATCACCTGATCCACAACAAGGCGCTGGCCGACTCGATGCAGCACCTGGTGGAGCACGGCCTGGTGGCCGCCAAGGCGGTGCATCGCCTGGACCTGCCCAACCCACCGACCACTCGCAGCCTGCGCAACGACATCGGCGACCTGCGCAGCCGCCTCAAACACGCGGTGTATGACACCTCGGCGGGGCAGTTGCCCAACGGCAACCTGACGGTCAGTCCGTTGTTGGGCGTGTGCAAGAACAACCCCCTGAGCCGGGTGATCTGCGAGCTGATTGCCAGCGCCCAGCATCAGTTGACCATCTGCACGCCGTACTTCAACCTGCCGCTGCCGGTGACCCGGGAAATCAACCGCGCCCTGGCGCGCGGGGTGAAGATCGACATCATCGTCGGTGACAAGACCGCCAACGACTTCTACATCCCGCCGAGCGAGCCGTTCAAGGTCATCGCCGCGCTACCGTATCTCTACGAAATCAGCCTGCGTCGCTTCGCCAAGCGCCACCAACGCATGATCGACAGCGGCCAGTTGAACCTGCACCTGTGGCGCGACGGCGACAATACCTATCACCTCAAGGGCATGTGGGTCGACCAGCGCTACACCTTGCTGACCGGCAACAACATCAACCCGCGAGCGTTTCGCCTCGACCTGGAAAACGCCTTGCTGATCGATGATCCGAAGGGGGAGTGGGTAGGGCCACGGCGCACCGAGCTTGCCGAGATTTTCCAGCACACCTCGCGTATTGAGCGCTATCAGCAGCTGGAAACCCTGGTGGAGTACCCGGCGGCCGTCGGCAAGTTTTTGCGCCGGGTCAGCCGGGTGCGGATCGAGCGGTTGTTGTATCGGATTTTATAGCATCGTTGCATGCGTTCCGATTTTCTGCGGGTTGCCGCTGGCCAAGCTGGTTTGGGTACTGCAGGCTGGCTCTCACCGCCTGCATTTGACCGCATCTATTGTTGGGCGCGGTCGTCGACATGCCTGACCAGTAAATTATCAAGGTCAAATTTGTCGGCCTGGTCCGTTTGAAGTTCAAATCGCAAAGTGATTCTGAGATTCAATTGGTTGCCGGATTCTGTCGCTGTGGGAAGGGGAATTGTGACGCCAATCCAGTTATTACTCGGTTGGAAAATACTGGAAGATTGCTCAATTTCCGCCAGCCTGACGATGAGGCGAGCGGGTGTTTTTGATCTGAATTGGAAGTTGAGTAAATATTCCTGCCCCGCAGTAAAGCGGAAACGCTTTTGTATGCGAATAGCACTGCCCGTTGCGAAGTCGGATGAAAGATAAAAGTCCAGCGGATCATTGGGCGATTGCTGCACAAACTTCGTGGTGCCCGGGACGGTCTCGGTCCAGTCGTTCCAGTTTCTATTTTCAAACGTAGTCAGATCGTACAGTTCATTGCTCATGATTTTTGCCTCAAGGCTGAGGGGGCTTATTCATCCAAGCCCGGTATTCGATGAGATTCCAATACATTCAGCCTGTCTACTGTCAGAAATCACAGGTAGGTTCCCTTGGGTTTTACTGCACCCTGTGAGTGTCAGACCGGTTGCCGTGCCGCCGGCCAGCACGCGATCAATAGCAGCAGCGCCGCCGCCACCAGGTAGGGCAGGCGGGGTTCGATCGCGTAGATCAAGGTCCCGGCCAACGGCCCGACCACCACGCCCAGGCCTTGGGCCGCACCCACCGAACCTGCCGTAGCGCCTTGTTCCGACGCATCCACGGCATTCGCCGCCAGCGCCGCGAAAGACGGGAAGATCCAGCCCATGCCGGCCGCGGACACAAAAAAGCACAGCCACAGGATCCAGGCCGTATCAGCGAACATGCTGCCGGCAAATCCCAGGGCTGACACCACCGCACCGATGCGAATCATCCGCAGCGGCGGCCACTCCAGTTTGCGCACTACCAGTTGCGAACAGATCAACGCCAGCCCGACCATGGTCAGGGCGATACCGGCGGTTTGTGCCGCATCGGCCGGGTTCATCTTCAAGCGATCCAACGCGAAAAAACCCACGGTTATCTGCGCGATCGACACACACAGCATCGCGACAAACGCCACCACCAACGGTCGACGCAGGCGTGGGTCCGAGAGGTTGACCGGCTTGGGCGGCTGCTTGAGGTGCAGCTCCTGGCGCGGCAATTTGGCCAGCAGCAACAAGAATCCCAACAGCGGTAACACCGCCATCGCATAAAACGGCAGGCTCAGGCTGTGACGCGCCAACAGCGCAGCAATCGCCGGGCCCAGCACCAGGCCGCAGGCGTTGGCGGCGCCCAGGGAAGCCATGGCCTTGGCGCGGTGCTCAGGCTCAATGTTGTCGGCCACCAGCGCATAGCCGCCCACCGGTATCGCAGCGTAGAACACGCCGATCAGGCCACGACCCAGAATCAGCCCGATAAACGCCAACATGGCCGATGGCAGCAGTTGCAGGGACGCATCGATAAACACGCACAGCGCCCAGTAGGCCAGGGTGAAACCACCGGTGCCCAGCAGCAGCACACGGCGCCGGCCCAGTCGGTCACTGGCCTGGCCCCATGGACGAGCCAGAAGCATCCAGATCACCCCGGACACGGTGACCGCCGCACCTGCCTGCCAGGTGGCCAGGCCAAGCACCCGAGCGATCGGGCCAATCAGCGAGACAAATGCCATCATCGCCATGGTGCAGGCCATGTTGGCCAACAGCAGCGGCCTCAGGTTGAATGGGCGGTCAGTGTGCAAAGTCGCGAGTGCAGCGTCTTGGGAGCTGTTCATCGGTTATCCAAGGGCAGGAGAAAAGGGCAGTCGTGCATCCACCATCACCAGCGGGCGGCCATGCACCTGTTCCAGGCGGCCACTCACACCATAGACGTTTTTCAGCAACGCCTGATTGATCACCACTTGCGGTGGCCCGGCAGCGGCCAACTGACCGTTGTGCAACACCACCACCTGATCACTGAAGCCCAGGGCGAGGTTGATGTCGTGCACCACCACCAGGGTGATCAGGTTGCGTTCGCGGGTGGCCTGGGTGATGGCTTCCACCACCTGGCACTGGTGATACAGGTCCAGGGCGCTGGTGGGTTCGTCCAGCAGCAACACCCGAGGCTGGCGCACCAGGGCTTGCGCCAGGCCCACCAGTTGGCGCTGGCCACCGGAAAGTGCATCGATCGGGCGGTCGGCGAGGGCGGTCAGGTCGAGGTCGGCGAGGATTTTTTCCACGCCCTTGAGCACCGTCGGGCTCGGCCGCCCAGGCGCAAAACCCGCGCCGCGATGGCCGGCCATGGCCGCACTCAGTACCGCTTCGAAGGCGCACAGGCGCGTACGCTCCGGCAGGCTCTGAGGCAGGTACACCACTTGTTGCGCGCGCTCGACTTGCGGCAGGCGATTGAGATCGACACCCTCCAGCCAGATCTGGCCGTGCGCCTTGTGCAGCCCGGCGATGCCACGCAACAAGGTCGACTTGCCGGCAGCGTTGGGGCCGATCAGCGCGGTGATGGTGCCGGGCAGCAACGCCGGCAGATGAATGTCCTGCAGCACGCTGCGACTGCCGTAGTGCATGCTCAATGCTTGTGTGCTTAATCCGGTCACAGAGCACCTCGGCGGTTACGCATCACAATCGCCATGAAAAACGGAATCCCCACCAGTGCGGTGACAATCCCCACCGGAATCAACACGCCGGGCATTAATGCCTTGCTGGCAATCGACGCCATCGACAGGATCAAGCCACCGCTGAGCACGCTCGCTGGCAGGAACAAGCGGTGATCTTCACCCACCAACAGCCGCGCGATATGCGGAGCAATCAGCCCGATAAAACCGATAGTGCCGACAAACGAAACCGCCAGCGCCGACAGCAGGCTGATGCGCAGCAACGACAGCACCCGCAGGCGGCCGACATCAATCCCGAAACTGCGAGCGCGTTCCTCGCCCAGGGTCAGGGCAGTCAACGCCCAGCTCTGACGCAGGGAAAACGGCAGGCACAGCAGCAACGCCGCAGCGAGGATCGCGAGCTTTTCCCAGGACGCCCGGGCCAGGCTGCCCAGGGTCCAGAACACCAGTTGCTGAAGGCTGTCCTGGCTCGCCACAAACTGCAGCAGTGCCACCAGCGCATTGAACGCAAACACCAGGGCAATCCCGAACAGCACCAGGCTCTCCACGCCAAACCCACGCCAGCGTGCCAACAGATACAGCAATGCCACCGATGCCAGTGCGAACAGAAAGGCGTTGGCCGAAATCAGGTACTGCGCCGGCACGCCAGGAATGCCCAGCCCGAGCACAATGGCCAGGGCTGCACCGAAGGCGGCGGCGGCGGAAACGCCGAGGGTGAACGGGCTGGCCAGCGGGTTATCCAGCACCGTCTGCATTTCGGCGCCGGCCAGGGCCAGTGCCGCGCCCACCAGTACCGCCATCAGCGCGTAGGGCAGGCGCACATTCCATACGATCACCGCCTCCACCCGCGGCATCGAAGCCGGGTCCCACAGCACTTGCAACAGGCGCGTCAGGCTCATGCCGGAAGGCCCGGTGGTGATGTCCACCGCCAGGGAAACCACCAATGCCAACGCCAGCGCCGACAACAGCAATACCCGTCGTCCATGGCGGTGGCGATAGCGCTCACCTGCGCCATCGGCGCTCGCACAGGCTTGCACCTGCGTCACGGCACAAGGCTCGTGGTGAAGACGCCGCTGGCCGGAATCGGCATAAAGCGCCGGTACAGTTCGGCTCGGGTCTGTTCCGGATCCAGGTCGGCGAACAACTCAGGATGCAGCCACTTGGCCAGGGCCTGCACCGCGATCAAGTGTTCCGGCGAGTCATAGAAAATATGCCAGAGGCCATGCACGTTGCCTTCACGTACCGCCCGCAGTTCATTCAGCGGCGCGCGCTGGGACACTTGCTTGAGGCTGTCGTTGGCCTGCTGCGGCGTGGCCGAATAGCCGAGGGTCACACCGCCCTGGCCGTGGCCGAACACGCCGGTGGCGACGTACACATCCGGGTCGCTGGACAGAATGTATTCGACGTTCAATGTGCCGATAGGGCCGGGAATGCGCCCGTCGGCGATGTTCCGGCCACCCGCGAGCTTGATCATTTCCCCGAAGTTGCCGGTGCCCGGCGAACCACAGCAATCCTGCAGGCCGGCGAGCATGTCGATGAAGATCTTCGGCCGTTTTACCGTCCCGGCCTTGGCCAGGGTATTGGTGACCTTGGCCAGCGAGGCCTGGTAAAACGCGATGTAGTCCTCGGCTTGTTGATTACGGTCCAGAGCCTTGCCCAACAGGCGCATGCTCGGCACCGTGTTGCTCAGCGGATGGTCGCTGAAGTCGACGAAAATCACCGCCACGCCGGCCGCTTCCAGCTGCTTGACCGCCTCGCTGTCGGGGCTCGGGCCATGGCCGCCGCTCAAGGCCATGATCGCCAGGTCCGGGTGTACTGCCAGGGCCTTTTCCACACTGAAGGTCTCGGCGGAGGTGCCGCCTACCAACGGTACGTTGTCGGCTTCGGGAAAGTGCTTGTGGAACGCGGCGTAACCCTGCACGTCCAGGCCGCGAAAATCCCCTTGCCAGCCGGCGATGCGGGTAAACGGGTTCTTGCCTTCAAGGAGCGACAGCGAGTAGATCATCCGGCCTTCACCCAGCAGGATATGCGACACCTTGTCCGGTACGTCGACCTTGCGCCCCGCCAGGTCGGTGACGGTGTGGGCGCAGGCCAGGCCGCTCATCAACAGGCCAAGACCGAGCAGCAGGCCGCGTTGCAACAACAGAAGGTGTTTCATGAAAGGTTTCCTTGAACAGTTGGGCGCACGTGGCGGACGCGTTTGCGCCACCACAACAACAGCCCGGTGAGATAGAGCAGCGGCAATGCCAGGCCGCAAAGAAAGGCCAGGGCCGCGCCGGGCAACCCGAGCAACAGGTGGCCGTGGGCGGCGGAGAACAGCGGTTTGATCGCGGCGGGGTTAGTGAAGAACCAGTCGGGCCGGGCCAGCCAGGCGCCGCTGCCGGCAATCACCGCCAACGGCAGGCACAGCCAGGCAGCTGCGACGTTGTGCCATTCCCGCAGGCGGCGCAGGCCCTGGCTGCCCGGGCGCAAGCTGGCGGCTTTCCACCAGCTGCGCCGCCCCGGCCACCACAGGTACAGGCCGCTGCCCACCGAGCCCAGCAGCACCAGGCCACAGGCAAACAGGGCGACGGCGCCAATGGGCGGCGGCAACAGCAGTGCCCGGTGCAGCGCCACCAGCTTCGCCAGCCACAGGTCATCGAACACAAAAAATGCCCGTGGCTCGGTACTGTAGGGATCGATCATCGCAATGCCGATGCCGGGCCGATCCTTCAGGGCACCGAAGACGATCGCGTTGTCCGATTCCAGGAAACCCTGGCGCGGTTTTGCGGCGCCAAAGACTTTCTGGAATTGCGGGTAGGCACCCAGTGCCGCGCTGATCCACTGCGCGTCATCCAGCAGTGCGCCGTGTTCAGCCGGAGCCAGGTCCAAGGCCTGGCTGCCGACCTCCCAGCGCAGGATCGGCCCCTTGAGTTCCAGCAGCGCACCGCTCAAGCCAATCAGCGCCAGCAGCAGGCCGACGCTCAGCGCCAGCCATCGATGCACACGAAGCCACCAGCCACGCATGGCAGTTACCAGCGATAGCGCAGGCTGGCGATGACACTGCGGTCATACCCGGCACTGCAGCTGGAGAGGGAGCAGCCTTCGTAATAGTGCTTGTCGGTCAGGTTGGTGGCATTCACCGCCAGGCGCAGGCCCTTGGCCGCCGGGATCAGCTTGTCGAAATCGTAGTGCACCGCCGCGTCGAGCAAGGTGTAGGAGGGCACGCTCACAGTGTTGGCAGCATCGGCCTCGGTGGAACCGATATAGCGTACGCCGACGCCAAATCCGAGCCCGGTGAGCGGGCCAAAGGGCAGGGTGTAATCGGCCCACAGCGAGGCCATTTTTTCCGGGGTATCAGTGGGGCGGTTGCCTTTTTCCAGCGGGTTGTTGCTCTTGCTGACTTCGGCGTCGTTGTAGGTCAGGGTTGCCAGCAGGTCCAGGCCCTTGGCGAGGCTGGCCTTGCCTTCCAGCTCCACGCCGCGCACGTTGACCTCACCGGTCTGCACGCTGTTCAGCGGGTTGCTCGGGTCGGTGGTCTTGACGTTCTGCTGGGTCAGGTCGAACAGCGACAGGGTGATGTAGCTGTCGATCCCGGGCGGCTGGTACTTGATGCCGACTTCCGACTGCTTGGCGGTGCTCGGTTTGAAGCTGGTGCCGTAGAAATCAGTGCCGAGCACCGGGTCGAACGAGGTGGCGTAGCTGATGTACGGCGACAGGCCGTTGTCGGCCAGGTAAACGAGGCCTGCACGGTAGGTGAACTTGTTGTCGTCCTGCTTCTGCCCAGTGTCGGTCAGGCGGTTGTCGGTGCGCGCACTCGAATGATCCTGGCGACCGCCGACGGTCAGTACCCAACGGTCGTTGAAGGTCATCTGCTGCTGGGCGTAGAGCCCGGTCTGGTCGGCGCGCTGCAAGGTGCTGGCGAACGGTGTGTTCGGCGCGAACACACCCCCGTGCACCGGGTTGTAGATGTCGATCGACGATGCGCGGCCGGCATTGAGGTAATAGTCTTCACGGGTGCGCCGGTAATCGACCCCCAGCAGCGACACCATCTGCACCTCGCCAAGGTTCCAGCGGGCCTGGGCATTGTTGTCCAGGGAGTACACGTCGCCGACGATGCGGAAGCGGTAGGCCGACCGGTTCAAGGTGCGCAGGTCCGGCGCCAGGGACATGCCGCTGGCGGTGTTGGTCAGCAGGTTGACGTGGCCATAACGTGCGCTGGAATTCAGGCTCCACACATCGTTGATCCGGTGCTCCAACAGGTAGCCCAGCGAGTATTGCGTGCGGCCGTTGTCCAGGCCGGGTTCGTCGAGAAAGACGTTGTGTTTGACCTTGCCATTCGGGTTCGGCTTGAGCGTGCCCACCGTCGGCAGGAACACTCGGGGCGCGCCGAATTCATCCTCCGAGTAATCGGCCAGTACGGTCAGGCTGGTGTCGTCGTTCGGCCGCCAGGTAAACGACGGCGCGATGAAGGTTTTGTCGTCCTTGATGTGATCGAACTGGGTGCCGCTGCTGCGCTCCAGGCCCACCAGCCGATAGAGGAATTGCCTCTGGTCATCCAGTGGCCCGCTGAAGTCGAACTGGCCCTGGGCGCGGTCGAAACTGCCGCCCTGGAGCTGCACTTCATGGAACGGCTGGTCCAGTGGCCGCTTGCTGATCTGGTTGACCACACCGCCCGGTGCGTTCTGGCCGAACAACACCGAGGCCGGGCCCTTGAGCACGTCGATGCGTTCCAGGCCATAGGCTTCGGCTTTTGGCCAGGCCTGGGTGGTGGTGCCACGTAAGCCGTCGCGCAACATGCCGGTGCTGGTCACGTCGAAGCCGCGAATCGAGAGGTTGTCGAAGCGCTGGCTGGCGGCGGTGGTGTTGGCCTGCACGCCGGCGGTGTAGCGCAACGCTTCGCTCACCGATTGCACTTGCTGCGCGTCCATCTGGTCGCGGGTCACTACGGAGATCGACTGGGGGATTTCATTGAGGGCGGTGTCGGTCTTGGTCCCGCTGAGGCTACGCTTGGCCACGTAGCCGGCCTGTTGTCCGGTGGGGCTGTCGGCTTGGGTCCCGGTGACCACGCTGCTGTCGAGCACCAGGGCGTGATCGGTGTCCGCCTCGGCGGCCTGCACAAGGTTCATCTGGGTCAGCGACAGGCCCAGGGCAACGCCATGGATCAGGGTTGCCAAGGGCTTGCGACTGGTTTTCAAGTGCGGGACTGCGGTATCGATTGGCAAACCTGGGGTGTCTCGGTACAGAACGCGGGTGCCCATGCTTCACTCCATGATGAGGTGTTCAATGCGAATGCAAACGTATCTCATCCAGGCGTTGTGACGCAGGGCTATTGCTTTGGGTCGAGCGATCATTTCTTTCGTTTGCGGGGCAGGGCGGAACTTTCACAACCCGTCAGCGCAACGCCTTGGGCGAAACCCCGAAACGCTTGCGAAACGCCGTGGAGAAATGCGCCGGGCTGTAACCCACGCGGTACGCGGCGCTGGACACATTGGTCTCACCGCTGGCGAGCAGGCGATAGGCTTCGGCCAGGCGCTGTTCCTGCAAGTACACATAGACACTGGTGCCGAATACCTGACGAAAGCCCGCGGTCAATTTGCGCGGGTTGAGGCCGACTGCGCGAGACAGCTCGGCCAATGACGGCGAAGCCTGCAACGAACCGAGCAACAGGTCGCGGGCGGCATGAATGCGTTCGATGTCCGCTGAGTTGCAATGGGCGTCCTGCACCGGGCGCGACTCGGTTTGCGCGAGAATTCCCTCCACCCCCAGTGCTGTCAGCTCCAGGGCCTTGCCGCCCAGATAGAAGGAGCGGGCAGGGCCCTGCAACGGGCAGGTGAAAATCTGTTGGGCAAGGGCGAGCAACGGTTTGCTCGCGGGCTGGCAGAACATCATCGGCCCGCCGCCGCGTTTATCCAGCAGGCGCTCAGGCTCAAGGCCGACGCTGCGGATCGACGGGAAATCCAATTGCACGGTGGTGTAGCGCACCGGCACACCACTGGCGAACAGGTGATCGCCACAATGTTCACCCTGGTTGGCCACGGCGCACAGGGTCGGCCCGCGAATCTCCACTTCCTGCTGGCCTTCGACCCGGCAATTGAGCTGGCCGCTGAGCACCAGGATGATCTTCAAACCTTGCCACAGCGGCTCTTGCATCCACATCTGGCTGTCCATCAACACAGTCCCGGCGGACAGGGTGATTTCCGGCACGACGGTGGCTGCACCCGTGTTCAAGGTGTTGGGAAAGTTGAGGGTGAAATCCCTTTGGGTCGGTAGCGGCGCAGCGTGTGGGCTGAGCATGGCGGACTCCCTGTGAACCGGAAAAGAGGGGCATACGCTAGCAGGAAATTTCTTACCTGTAATTAAGAATGATTATCCTTTAGCTGAAAGCCCGGACCACGCCTCATCGCTGCAGGCCGCAGAAACTCACGCTGTAGCGCAATCAAAAGAAAAAGCCGCGCAAACGAATGTCCTGCCGGTTGCCGTGCTGCGGCTTTTGCCTATTAATAATCACTCTCATTTCCGCAGCCCTTGGCGACTCATGGATGAACCGCTCAATGACCCATTCTCCCTAGCCCTTTTCACCCTTGCCCCGCAGGCCTTTTGTTCACGGCATCGGCCCCTTATTGCCGAAAAAAACTCTGGAGACCCCATGACTTTCATTGACGACTGCCCCGATTGGCCCGAAGCGTTTGCCCAACGCTACCGCGACGCAGGCTATTGGCGCGACGAGACCTTTGGCGACCTGCTGCGCAACGCCGCCCGCACCTTTGGCGAGCGTGAAGCGATCACCGATGGAACGCTGCGGGTGAGCTATCGCCAACTGGATCAACGGGTCGATCAACTGGCCGGCGGGTTCTCCCGGCTGGGGTTGGTGGCAGGGGACAACGTGGTGGTGCAACTGCCGAACTGCGTGGGTTTTGTCGAAGTGTGCTTCGCCCTGTATCGCCTCGGCGTACGGCCAATCTTTGCGTTACCGGCCCATCGTCACCTGGAAATCGGCCGCTTCTGCGAGTTTGCCCAGGCCAGGGCATACCTCTGCGCTGACGTCACGGCAGGTTTTGATTATCGGGGCATGGCCCGTGGCTTGAAGGCGGCCCATGGCGACCTTGCGTGGGTGATCGTGGCCGGTGAGGCTGAAGAATTCATCGCGCTCGAAGACCTTTATCTGGACGATCCGCAGCCAACCTTTTCTGCGCCGCCCGCGGATGCCGTCGCGTGTTTCCAGTTGTCCGGTGGCTCCACCGGCGTGCCGAAACTGATCCCGCGTCGCCACAATGAATACCTCTACAACGTGCGGACCAGCGCCGAACGTTGCGGCCTGACCGACGCCACGGTGTACCTCGCCGCGCTGCCCATGGCCCATAACTTTCCCATGTGCTGCCCGGGGTTCATGGGCACCTTGCTGATGGGCGGCCGTGTGGTGCTGAGCGGCTCGCCAAGCGCCGAAACCTGCTTCGCCCTGATCGAGCATGAACGCGTGACCCATACCGCGCTGGTGCCGCCACTGGTGCTGGTCTGGCTGGATGCCGCCCAGGCGCGCGGGCAGGGCCTGCCAGGCTTGCAACTGCTGCAAGTCGGCGGCGCCAAACTGAGCTTCGAGGCTGCCCGCCGCGTGGAACCCACCCTCGGCTGCCGCTTGCAGCAAGTGTTCGGCATGGCCGAGGGGCTGATTTGCTATACCGACCCCAACGACCCGCCGCAACGAGTCCTGCATACCCAGGGCAAACCCATGTCCCCGGCCGACGAAATCCGGGTGGTGGACGACAACGAACAGGACGTGCCGCAGGGCCAGGTTGGCCAGTTGCTGACCCGTGGTCCGTACACGATTCGCGGTTACTACCGCCACCCTGCGCACAACGCCCAGGCGTTTACCACTGACGGTTTCTACCGCACCGGCGACCGGGTAATGCTCACCGACGACGGCTACCTGATGGTCGAAGGTCGCGACAAGGACGTGATCAACCGCGGCGGCGAAAAAATTGCCGCCGAAGAAGTCGAAAACCTCCTGCTCAGCCATCCTGCCGTCGCCGATGTGGCCTTGGTGGCGATGCCGGACGCCTACCTCGGCGAACGCACCTGCGCCTTCGTGATTCCCCGTGGCACGGCACCGCGCCCGCCGGAACTGCTGCGCCATCTGCGTGAGCAAGGGTTGGCGGCCTTCAAGCTGCCGGACCGCTTCGAATTTATCCCCGGTTTCCCGCAAACCGGCGTGGGCAAGGTCAGCCGCAAGCACCTGCGGGAGGCTATCCAGCAGCTGTATTTCGGGGCAAAACAACCTGAGGGAAGCGCCGCCCGTGGCTGATCAAGACTCGCTGCGTGAACTGCTCGCGCCTGTACGTGGCCGGTTGATCGGCGCCATGCTGCTGCAAGCCCTGGCGACCCTGATCGGCCTGCTGCCGTTGATCGCGGTGGCGGAGCTGGCGCCGTTGTTGCTGGACGGAAAGCTCGATCTGCACGATGGGCTCTGGTGGTTGTTGGCCGGTGCCGGCGCTTTGCTGTTGCGCATGCTCGGGCTGGCTGCCGCCTTGCAGATGACCCACCTGGCCGACAGCGACCTGCAACGCCAGGTTCGCCAACGGCTGGCCGCGCATTTGGCGCGGGTTCCGCTGGCTTGGTTCAGCGCCCGTGGTGGGCAAAAAGTCGACCGTGTTTTGCTCGACGACGTAGGTGCGCTGCATCAACTGGTGGCGCACTTGCCAAACAACCTCGCCGCCGCATTGGTGGCGCCCCTGGCGTGCCTGTTGTACCTGCTGACGGTGAGTGTGCCGATGACCGTTGTGGTGCTGCTGCCTCCAGCGCTGGCGCTGTGGCGACTGCGAGCCTTGCGCTCCCAGGCTTATCGGGATGACCAGAAGGCACTGGGCGCCGCGCTGGGCAACCTGTCCCTGGCCACCCAGCAGTTTGTGCAGAGCATCGCCATGGTCAAGTCATTCGGCCGGGCCGATCGGGTGCAGTCAAAGTTCTTCGGTGCGGTGGAACGTTTCGCCAGTTTCTTTTCCTGCTGGGCCCAACGCTGGGCCGGGCTTGGGGCGAGTGTCGAGGTGCTGCTTTCGCCGTTGCTGGTGCTGGCCCTGGTGCTGTTGGGCGGTTCGTCGCTGGTGGCTGGCGGTTGGCTGATGCCGGTGCAACTGCTGCCGTTCCTGCTGCTGGGGCCAGCCCTGGCAGCGCCGGTCGCGGCCGTCGGGCATGGTGCGGATGCACTGGTGCAGGGCCGCATGGCCGCCAGCCGTATCGCCACCGTGCTCAACAGCGCGACGTTGCCGCAACCTCGCGAATCCCGCGAGCCCAAAGGCCGCCAGGTGAGCTTTGAAGGCGTGGACTTTCGCTACCCCGACGGCACGCAGGTGCTGCATGGCATTGACCTCGATCTACCGCCCGGCACGCTCACTGCCTTGGTGGGGGATTCAGGTGCCGGCAAGTCCACCCTGGCCACCTTGCTTGCGCGCTTTGCCGATGTGAGTGCCGGGGCGATCCGCATCGGCGGCGTCGACCTGCGGGACATGCACAGCGCCACCTTGTATCGCCAGGTCGCCTTTGTGTTCCAGGATGTGCGCCTGCTGCGCACCAGCGTGCTCAACAACCTGCGCCTGGCGCGCCCCGACGCCACGCAAATCGAGGTGGAAGCCGCCGCCCGGGCCGCGCAGATTCACCAGCGCATCCTCGCGCTGCCCCAGGGGTATCACACCGTCCTCGGAGCCGGCGTGCAACTGTCCGGCGGTGAAGTGCAACGCCTGGGCATTGCCCGGGCGATGCTCAGTGAAGCGCCGATCCTGATTCTCGATGAAGCCACCGCCGCCAGTGATCCTGAATCCGAAGCCGCGATCCAGCAGGCGCTGTCTCGCCTGGCCCGTGGCCGCACGGTGCTGGTAATCGCCCACCGCTTGAGCAGCATCCAGGACGCCGACCAGATCGTGGTGCTGCAAGGCGGGCGGATTGTCGAGCGCGGTACGCATCACGGCTTGCTGGACCAGCAGGGCACTTACGCCGGGCTGTGGGCCGCTGAGCAGTTTTCGGCGGCCGCACTGAAGAGGGCACGGGCATGATTCGCGCGCTGTTACGCAGCCTGCAACCCCGTGAAGCCGGCTTGTTGCGGCGTGCGCTGATGGCGATGGCGTTGAGTGCGTTGGCCCAGGGCGCAGCGTTGGCGTTGTTGCCGATGGCCTTTGCCCAGTGGTTCGGCAACACCACCCCTTGGGCCTGGGCCATCGGTTTCACCGGCATGGCCTTGTTGTGCCTCTGGCTGCGCCGGTATGCCCAGCTGGCGGGCTATCGCGCCGGTGCCGAAGCAGCCCAGGCGTTGAACCGACGCATTGGTGACAAGCTGGTGCAACTGCCGCTTGAATGGTTTGTGGAGCGGCGCAGCGCTGAACTGAATCGCCTGGTGACTCACACCGTGCTGCAAATCATGAGCACCCCGGCGCACCTTTTGCAGCCAATGGCCAATGCGCTGTTGACGCCTTTGGCACTCCTGCTGGCGCTGTTTTTCTACGACCGCTCCATGGCGTTGGCGGCACTGGCCGCGTTGCCGTTGCTGGTGCTGGTGTACCACTGGGGCGTGCGCTGGGGCGGGCAAGCTGAAGCACTGAGCGAAGCCGCAGCCAATGAAGCGGCGGCCCGGGTGATGGAGTTTCTGCGCCAGCAACCGTTGCTGCGCTCCAGCGGGCGCACCGAGCAAGGCTTCGACCTGCTCACCGAGGCCCTGGCCCAGCAGCAACAGGCACAGCGTCACGCCCACTGGCGCACTTTTCCCGCCGCGCTGGGTTTGGCGGTGGTGTTGCAGGCCGGCTACAGCGCCATCCTGTTATGCGGCCTGTATGCCGTGTTGGGTGGCACCCTCGATGCGGCGAAGTTCCTGGCGCTGGCGATTCTCGCCACCTGCCTGGTGGAGCCAATGGGCGCGCTGGTCAACCTCGGCACCACGCTGCGCCAGACCCGCCACGCCTTGAATCGCCTGCGCCACCTGCTGCAGATGCCGGGGTTGCCTGAGCCTCTCGAACCCCAACCTGCCCTGGGTTACGACGTGCAAGTGCGGGACGTAGGACTGGTCCGCCAGGGCCAGGCGATCTTGCAATGCATCGACTTCACGTTGCAGGAGCGTTCGCTGAACCTGGTGGTGGGGGCGTCCGGCTCCGGCAAGTCCAGCCTGTTGCGCCTGCTGGCGCGCTTCAGCGATGTAAGCAGTGGCGCGATTCACCTCGGCGGTGTCGACCTGCGGCAACTGTCGGCCCTGGCCCGAGATTCCCAGGTCGCCTTGATGTTCCAGGACAGCCCGCCGTTACCGGGCAGCCTGTTGGACAACCTGCTGCTGGGCCGCCCCGACGCCAGCGAAGAGCAATGGCAGCACGCCGCCCGCGCCACCGGCCTCGACCGCCTCGCCGAACGCCTGCCCCAGGGCTGGCACACCGTGCTGGGCGAGCAGGGCGTCAGCCTGTCCGGCGGTGAGCGCCAATGCCTGGCGTTGTCGCGGGTGTTGCTCAAGGACGCGTCGCTGATCCTGCTGGACGAGCCGACCGCCGCCCTCGATGCCATCAGCGAGGCGCGGGTCAATCGGACCCTGTTGCAACTGGCCCGCCGGCACACGGTGGTGCTGGTCACCCACAAACCGACCTTGGCGCCCCAGGCCGACCAGATTCTGCTACTCGACCACGGCCAGTTGGCCCAGGTCGGCCGCCATGACGCGTTGATGGCCACGCCCGGCCGTTACCGCGAGTTGTTCCACGAGCGCGAAGCGATCAATCGCTGGCGCTTGCGCCCAGACCCTACCGTTCCCCAAAGGACCGTCCCCCATGACCGATAACCCATCACTGGCATGCGTTCATCCTGCACCCGGCGGCCTCGCACACAGCCCCGAGGCGCTGTGCGCCGGTGTCGCGCAGTTGCTCGACTATGCCCCCCAGGACCTGGAGCCCGATGCCTCGCTGATCGAGCAGGGCCTGGACTCGGTGAGCATGATGCGCCTGCCGGCCTTGCTCGCCCGCGAAGGTGTGCAGGTGAGCTTTGCCGAACTGATTGAGCAGCCGACCCTTGAGGCCTGGTGGTTGCTGATCGACCGCCGTCGCGGGCAGGCGACGCACCTCAAGCCCGTCGCCGCCGACAACGATTTCGCCCTCACACCGTTGCAGCAGGCTTATTGGTTTGGTCGCGACCCGGCCATGCCGCTGGGGGGCGTTGGCTGTCACCTGTATCAGGAGCTGGACGGGTATCAGGTCGACGCTCAACGCCTGGAAAGCGCGGTGATGCGCCTGACTCACCGCCATCCCATGCTGCGCGCCTGTTTCCCGAACGCCACTTGCCAGCGCGTGCTGCCGACCAGCCCGTGGCCTGGGTTGACCGTGCATGAACGGCCGGATGAGTTGGCCTTGCGTGAGCGCCTGGCCCACCGCTGCCTGGATGTGCGCCAGGGCGAGGTGTTTGATGTGCAACTCAGCCGCTTGCCCGACGGCCGCAGCCGGGTGCACCTGAACATCGATTTGCTGGTGGCGGACGTCCTGAGTATCAGCGTACTGCTGCGGGATCTGGCGCTGATCTACAGCGGGCAAGAGGCGCAGCTGCCACGTCTGGAATGGGATTTTGCCCACTACCTCGGCGCCACCCGAACCAGCGATGCCGGCGCGCGGGACTACTGGCTGCAACGCCTGGATGACCTGCCCGACGGCCCGCAACTCCCCTTGGCACACGAGCCGCAATCCCTCGGCCCGCCGCGTTTTCGTCGCCTGGCGATGCGCCTCGGCCGCGCGCAGTTGCGAGCCCTGGAAGACCAGGCCCGCCAACACGGCCTGACCCTGGCCAGCGTGCTGTGCTGCGCCTATACCCAAGTGCTGGGCCGCTGGAGCGCCAGCCAGCATTTCCTGTTGAACGTGCCGCTGTTCAACCGCCAGGAGCTGCACCCCTGCGTCCCGCATCTGCTGGCGGATTTTTCCAACCTGGTGCTGCTGGAGATCGACCAGCGCCAGGCGGGTTCTTTCGCGCAGCAGGCGCAAGCCCTGCAACGCCAACTGCACCGCGACATCGCCCACAGCGCCTGGCCTGGTGTGGAAGTGCTGCGTGAGTTGTCCCGCACCCGGCAAGGGGGCGCCCCCGTAGTGTTTGCCTGCAACCTTGGCGAAGCGTTTGTCGACGCCACTTGCCGGCAGCACCTGGGCGAACCGGGCTGGGCCTTGTCGCAAACGCCCCAAGTGTGGCTTGACCACCAGAGCTATCCGCTGCCCGATGGCCTGTTGCTCAACTGGGACGGGGTAGATGCGCTGTTCCCCGAAGGCTTGCTGGACGAAATGTTCACCGCCTATGGCGACCTGCTGGCGTGGCTGTGTACCGGTGACTGGCGCCAACCCGCGCCGCTGCCGTTGCCCCAAGGCCAGCAAGAGGTCCGTGCAGCGGTCAACCACACGCCCTGGGCCTATGACAAAGGCTTGCTGCAAGATGGCTTTTTCCAACAGGCGCAGGTGCACCCGCAGCGGGTGGCATTGATCACCGAGGACGCTGAGTTGAGTTACGCCGAGCTGGCGGCCCAGGCCCTGCAAGTGGCAGGTGCCCTGTGCCAGTGGGGGATTGAACCGGGTGATGCGGTGGCGATCACCTTGCCCAAAGGCCAGGCGCAAATCGTTGCGGTGCTCGGCATATTGGCGGCGGGCGCGGTGTACGTGCCGGTGGGTATCGAACAGCCGGCAGCCCGTCGCGACATGATCTATCAACGCGCCGGAGCCAAGGTGGTGATCACCGATACGGCCCACCGTGATCGCGGTGTATGGCTGGCGGACTTGCAAGTGGTGGACCTGGCCCAGGCGCGTTCGGCCAGGGCCCTGAAACAACCGATCGAGGTGGCGCCGGACGCACTGGCCTATGTGATTTTTACCTCTGGCACTACCGGCGAACCCAAGGGCGTCGAGGTTTCCCACCAGGCGGCGCTGAACACCGTCGCCGCGATCAACCGGCGTTATCAGGTGGGCGCGGATGACCGTGTGCTCGGGGTTTCCGCCCTCGATTTCGACCTGTCGGTGTACGACCTGTTTGGCTTGCTGAGTGTCGGAGGCGCCGTGGTGCTGCCAGCGGATGCGCGGCGCAAGGAGCCGTCTGAATGGTTGCGGCTGATCCGCCAGCAGCGCGTGACCCTGTGGAACTCGGTACCGGCGTTGCTCGACATGCTGACCCTCAAGGCGCGTGAGCCGAATGCCCTGAGCGGATTACGCCTGGCGATGGTCTCGGGTGACTGGGTCGGGCTGGACCTGCCACGCCGCCTGCGATTGGCAGCCGGCGAAAGCGCCCGGTTCGCCGCTCTCGGCGGCGCCACTGAAGCGGCCATCTGGTCCAACGTCCAGGACGTCGACGAAGTGCCGGCTCACTGGCGCTCGATTCCCTACGGCAAACCCCTGGATAACCAAAGCTTTCGAGTCGTCGACAGCCAGGGCCGCGATTGCCCGGACTGGGTGGCGGGGGAGTTGTGGATCGGCGGCGCCGGGGTTGCCCAGGGCTATCGTGGCCTGACGCGTCTCAGCGCCCAACGCTTCGTCGAGCACGCCGGGCAACGCTGGTACCGCACCGGCGATCAGGGCCGTTATTGGCCCGACGGCAGCCTTGAATTTCTCGGGCGTATGGACCAGCAGGTCAAGGTCCGTGGCTTCCGCATCGAACTCAGTGAGATCGACGTGGCCCTGGAACGCCATCCGGCGGTCAGTCGTGCCGTCACCCTGGTGTTGCCCGGGGCCAACCCGCAGTTGGCAGCAACCCTGATGGGCGACGCGCTGCCGGATGCCGAAGCCATGCGCCAGTGGCTCTGCCAATGGTTGCCGGAACACATGTTGCCGGACCACTGGCTGAACCTCACCGAACTGCCCCTGAGCGCCAACGGCAAGGTCGACCGCGCCGCACTGCTGTGGCTGGTGCAGGAGCAACGCCAGGGCGCCAGACCCGAGCATGAAGACGCGCCTCAAGGCGAAGCCGAACAACTGTTGGCCGGGCTCTGGCGCGAATTGCTCGACATTCCCCTGGTGGGACGCAACCAGGGCTTCTTCGCCCTCGGCGGCAACAGTCTGTTGGCCGCTCGCCTGATCGAACGTATCGCCCGACAGTTCGACGTCGAACTGTCGCTGAAGGACTTTTTCAACGCGGCCACCGTCGCCCGCCAGGCCCAATGGCTTGTCGCCCGACGGGAACAGGACCACGTCAACCGGAACGCAATGGTGGAGGGTGCGCTATGACACTGCAGCAACTGCAACAGGACCTCGAAGCACTGGGTGTGGAACTCTGGGAAGAGCAGGGCCGCCTGCGCTACCGGGCGCCCGCCGGGGTGATGGATGAAGGCCGCCTGCAACAATTGCGCGAACACAAGGACGCGTTGTTGCAGCAATTGATGGAACCGGTGATGCCCACCGTCTCGGCCGACCTGGCCGCCCGCAGCGAACCATTTCCGCTGACCGACGTGCAGGCCGCTTACCTGATGGGCCGCACCCAGGCATTCAGCTACGGCGGGGTGGCGTGCCACGGTTACCTGGAATTTGAACTCAGGGAACTGGACCCGGCGCGCCTGGAGCAGGCATGGAACCATCTGATTGCGCGTCACGACATGCTGCGGGCGGTGGTGCAGGAAGACGGCTACCAACAAATCCTGCCCCAGGTGCCGCATTACCTGATCGCCCGGCATGACCTTCGCGAAGACGGCGGCCGTGCACTGGCCGCTCTGCGCGAACGCATGGAAATTCGCCAGGCCTCGCCCCAGCAGTGGCCGCTGATCGAGTTGTGCGTCAGCCAGGGCCGTGAACATGCGCGCCTGCATCTCTCAGTGGATCTGCTGGTGTGCGACTATCAGAGCGTGCGCATGCTGTTGGCCGAGTTGCAGCAGGTCTACCGTGGCGAAGCCTTGCCGTCGGCGGCGCCCATCAGTTTTCGCGACTACGTACTGGGCGAGCGCCGGTTGCGGGAACAGCCGCGTTACCAGCGTGACCGCCAGTACTGGTGGGCGCGGGTCGACAGCCTGCCCGGTGCTCCGGAATTGCCCATGCAGGGCGCTCCCAGCGGACCGCGTTTCGAGCGCCGCGCCCTGAACCTGGAGGCCCGGGATTTCAACGCCCTGCGCCTGAATGCAGCGGCGGCCGGCGTGGGTGTGTCGGCGGCGATTCTTTCCTGCTATGCCGAAACCCTGGGACGCTGGAGCCGCAAGGGGCATTTCTGCTTGAGCCTGACCTTGCTCAATCGCCTGTCGCTGCACCCGCAGGTCGATCGGCTGGTGGGGGATTTCAGCTCGGTGGAATTGCTGGAAGTCCAGACCCTGCAAGGCGGCAGCTTTGGTGAACGCAGCCAGCAGTTGCAGGAGCGACTGTGGCAAGACATGGACCACCGCCTGTGTTCCGGCATTGAAGTACTGCGCGAACTGGCGCGGCGCAAAGGCCGTGATGCGGCCTTGATGCCCTATGCCTTCACCAGCACCCTGGGCGCCGGTGGCGAAAGTGGCGGCGGGGCATTTATGCCCGGCGCAGAACTGGTGCACGGCATCAGCCAGACCCCGCAAGTGTTGATTGATTGCCAGGTCAGCGAGCGCGACAACGGCCTGTTCATCAATTGGGACATTCGCCAGGGCGTGTTCAACGAGGCCATGCTGGAAGCGATGTTCGACACCTTCGAACGTCTGCTCAAGCGCTTGGCGCGGGAGCCTTCGGCCTGGACCCTGGACGATTGCCTTGAACTGCCGGCACCCCAGCGACTGGTGCGGGAGTTGATCAACCAGACGGCGCAGCCGATTCCCCCAGGCTTACTGCATGAACCGTTCTTTCGCCAGGCCCGGGCGCAACCCCAACGTGTCGCCCTGATCCAGGGGGCGCGACAGCTCACTTACGCGCAACTTGCCGCCCGCGCCGAGGCGATTGCCGAGCAGTTACTGGATGGCGGTTGTCAGCCCGGCGAGCGGGTCGCGGTGTGCATGGAAAAAGGCATCGACCAGGTGGTCGGTGTGCTCGGGATCTTGCGGGCCGGCGCGGCGTACCTGCCGCTGGACACTAATCAGCCGATGGCGCGGCGCGCGTTGATTCTTGAGAACGCCGAGGTCAGCCGGGTGCTCAGCCAGTCGTGGTTGAGCGAGGACCTGGCCTGGCCCGCCCAGGTGACCCAGTGCATACTCGTTGATCAGGCCGCAGCCAGTGCCGGACGTGAACTGCCGGCGCCGCAGGTGACACCGCAACAACTTGCCTACGTGATCTACACCTCCGGCTCCACCGGGATTCCGAAGGGTGTGATGATCAGTCACCAGGCGGCCCTCAACACGGTGGTGGATATCAATCAGCGCTTCGCCATCGGCGCCGAAGACCGGGTACTCGCCTTGGCCAGCCTGGGCTTCGACCTCTCGGTGTACGACATCTTCGGCCTGCTGGCCGTAGGTGGCGCCCTGGTGTTGCCCGACGCCGGACGCCGCGCCGACCCGTCCCACTGGGCCGAATGCGCCCGCGAGCACGGTGTGACCCTGTGGAACTCGGTGCCCGCGCAGTTGCAGATGCTTGCCCATTACCTGCAAGCCGTGCCGGCCGCGGCACCTCAGAGCCTGCGCCTGGCCTTGCTGTCCGGCGACTGGATCCCGCTGAACCTGCCCGCCGAAATCGCTGCGTTGTTGCCTGAGCTGCAACTGATCAGCCTGGGCGGCGCCACAGAAGCGGCGATCTGGTCGATTGCCTATCCAATCACCGAGGTGGACGCACAATGGCGCAGCATTCCCTACGGCGCGCCGCTGGCCAATCAACGCTTCATGGTGCTCGACGAACAAGGCCGCGATCGCCCGCAAGGCGTTGCCGGTGAGCTGTTCATCGCCGGCACGGGGTTGGCGATGGGGTACCTGGGGGACGCGGAGAAAACCGCCGAGCGTTTTATCGAGCATGCCCACAGCGGCGAGCGGCTGTACCGCACCGGCGACCTGGGGCGCTACCTTGAAAGCGGGTTGATTGAGTTCCTTGGCCGTGAGGATTTCCAGGTCAAGGTTCGCGGGCATCGCATCGAGTTGGCGGAAGTCGAAAGTGCCTTGCTCAGTCATCCTCATGTCGAATCGGCCGTGGTGGTCGCTGCGGGCGAGGGCGCGTTCGAGCGGCGTTTGCAGGCCTGCGTGCGCGGGACTTTGCGTGATACTCCACTGCCTTGGCCGGCCCGGTTGGCACCCAACGCCTTGGCGGCGGCCAACGGCGTGAAAGGCCAACTGACGGAAGCGCTGATTACGCAGATGTCCGATTGCGTCGAGCGTGCCGCGTTGCTCTCCATGGGCCTGGCCCTGCAACGCCCGGGGCTGTTTGATCAACCGGGCGTCGAGCACGACCTGGCCCAGATCATGAGCCTGTGCGAAGTGGCGCCACGCAACGAACGGTTGATCCGCCGCTGGCTGCAAGCGCTGCATCGCGAACAACTGGTAGACCGCAACCCAGGCACCGGCGCCTATTCGTCACTGCGGGTCTCGGGTGCTGAATACCGTCAGCTGTGGCAGCGCATCGAGGCGCTGGAACCGAGTGTGGGCTGGGGCGGTGAAGTGCTGCGCTACCTGCGGGAAAGCCAGGAGCAATTGCCTGCCCTGATGAGCGACCGGCTCGACCCGTTGCACTTGCTGTTTCCCGAAGGCCGTACCGACACCGCCGAAGGCGCCTATCGCAAGAACCTGATCAGCCAGTACCTGAACCAGGCGGTGTGTGCGGCGGTGCAGGAAATCGCCGCACTGCAACCGGCGGGCCGGCGTCTGCAGTTGCTGGAAATCGGCGCAGGCGTGGGCGGCACCAGTGCCGACCTGATTCCAGCCCTGGACGGCTTGGCGGTGGACTACCAGTTCACCGACCTGTCGCAGTTTTTCCTCAACGAAGCGCGGGAGCATTTCGTCGAGTTTCCGTGGGTCAGCTACGGGCTGTTTGACCTGAACCTCGACCACTGGGCCCAAGGCATCGCCGCCAACTCCCTGGATGTGATTCTGTGTGCCAACGTGCTGCACAACTCGCGGCATGCCAGCCAGGTACTCGCCCGGCTGCGGGAAATGCTCGCCCCCGGCGGCTGGCTGATCTTTATCGAAGCCACCCGCGACACCTACCAGATCATGGCGTCCATGGAGTTCAAGGAGGGCCTGACCGCGTTCGAGGATTTCCGCGCCGAGCAGGACACCACGTTCATCCGCCGCGAGCAGTGGCAGCAACTGTTGCAGGAAGCCGGCGCGCAGACGCCGCTGTGCATGCCGGCAGCTGACGATGCGATGTCACAGATCGGCCAGCACCTGTTCATCACGCGCTTCAAGGCAGAGCGCCAGACCCTTGAGCCGGAGGCGTTGCGCGCGCATCTGGGCCAGCGCCTGCCGGATTACATGGTACCCACCGAGTGGCGGGTACTGGATGAAATGCCGCTGACGGCCAACGGCAAAGTCGACCGCCAGGCGTTGGCCAACCTCGGCATGGCCCAGGCCACGCAACAGGCCAACAGCGGGGCTGCACCGCTGGATGCGCTGGAGCGCAGTATCGCAGAGGTCTGGCAAACCCTGTTGCGGGTGCCCAATGTGGGCCGTGAACAGGGCTTCTTTGAGTTGGGCGGTGATTCATTGCTGGTGGCGCAGGTGGTTGGTCGCCTGCGGGAAAGCCTGCCCCAGGCCCGTAACGTGCCCTGGGGGGATTTGCTGCGCCAGTTGATCAACCAGCCCACCGTTGCGGCCCTGGCGGATTACCTGCGGGGGCAGGGCAGCGAGAGCCTGTCGCCGCTGGTGCGGATTCGTGAGGAGGCGCAAGGCCCGGCGCGGATCTTTGTCCATGATGGCAGCGGCACCCTGGCACCGTATCGCGCGCTGTTTGCTGCACTCGGGGAAGAAGCACCACTGGAGGGACTGGTGCTCAATGATGTACCGGGTTACCTGGCTCTGGCACCGGCTACGGCGATTCGTGAACTGGCCGAGCGTTATGCCGACACCTTGCACGCCGAAGGCCGGCGTCAGGTGAGCATCGTCGGTTATTGCCTCGGCGGGTTGCTGGCGACGGAGCTGGCGTCATGCCTCGCGGCGAGGGACATCGAGGTGCTGCAACTGACAGTGATCAGCAGCTACCGCGTGCCGTTCATGATCGAGGATGACCTGCTGGCGGAGTACGTGTTTGCCCGCGTGATGCAGGCCGACCCGCACACCCTGGGTTACCCGGTAGATGAACAGGCAATGGAGCGGGCGATTGCGAAGGTGCTGCGCCAAACCCCGGGCCGCGTGCCCCAAGGTGCATTGCTGGCGCTGCGAGATGAGCCCGACTGCGCCACGGCCCTGGCCTGCCTGCGGGCCCTGGCATCCAAGTCGGCAGATGAGCGCTTGCAGGCAATTGCAGACGCGATGCGCCACGCCGGCTCGCAACTGAGCGACCTGGACTGGCTGCGCGAGCAATTGCAGGTGCTGCGCCACAGCCTGGCCGCCGTCGCCTTGCATCAAGCCACGCCTTACGACGGTGACATGGTGTTTATCCGCCAGTGCGGTGAAGTCCAGGTACTGCCCGGCATGCACCGCGACATGAGCCAATACTGGCAAGCCCTGTGCCTTGGCGAATTGCAGGTGGTGGACGTGCCGGGCGACCACTTCAGCTGCATGCAGAGCCCCCAGGTTGAAGCCGTGGCCCGCGCGTTCGAACGGCTGGCGCAGGTGGCGGCGTGAGAGTCGCGATTGTAGGCGGCTATGGGCATGTCGGTCGGCAGGTTGCGCGGGTGCTGGTGGGTCATTGCCGCTTGCGCCTGGGCGGTCGCGACCCTGGGCAAGGGCAGCGTTTTAACGACGGCGAGTTGAACGGGCAGGCCGAGATCCGTGAAGTGGACCTGTGGGACGCCCAAAGCCTGGCGGCGTTTTGCAGCGGCTGCGACCTGCTGATCAATTGCGCGGGCCCCAGCTACCAGGTGCTCGACCGGGTGGCGCTGGCAGCATTGGCCAGCGGCGCCGATTACATCGATGTCGGCGGCGATGATCCGCTGCATCAGCTGCTGCCCGCTCAGTTGCCGCCGGGTCGTCGTGTGGTGTTATCCGCCGGCATGTTGCCCGGGCTGTCGGGGTTGTTTCCCAAGGTGCTTGCGGCGTCGTTCGAGCGCGTCGATGCCGTGCATTGCTATGCCGTCGGACTTGGGCGGTTGTCGACAACGGCGGCCGAGGACTTTCTATTGAGCCTCGGCAACGGTTATGGCCAGGCCTCGATGGGCTGGTGCGATGGCCGTGCAATCAAGTCCGCCGTACTCGTCGATGAACACTTCGAGCGGCCCTGGCTGGTGGGCGGTCCTGTAACGGCCTACCCGTATCTCACTACTGAGCAACAGCGCTTGTTTACTGACTTGCGGGTGCGCGAAGCCCAGGCCTACAACCTGTTCGACGGCGGCCACCTGCGGGCCGCACTCGGGCGCATTCAGGGTTCGCCACCGGCTCTGCGGCACACGGCAGAGAACATTGCCGCCCTGGTACAGGCCAGTGCGCTGGACCTCGCAGGGCGCACGCCTTACCAGTTGCTCGCAGTCGAAATGGCAGGCCTGCAACACGGCGAACCGCAGCAGGCCACCGCCTGGTTGCGTGCCGCCGACGGCTCGGCGTTGACCGGCACAGTGGCGGCAATCTGCGCCCTGCAACTGGCCAAACTGCCCGAAGGCACGCACTACGCTGCCCAGGTGATGGACGCCGATGACTGCTTGCGCCAGGTGCTGCGCTGGTTGCCGCAGACCCGGATCCACGTCACCACTGAACTGGAGGAGGGCGTGTTATGAAGAAAATCCCCAGCCCATGGCTGCGACGTTACCCGCAGCATCAAACGCCGCGCTGCCGATTGGTCTGCCTGCCCCACGCCGGCGGCAGCGCGGGATTTTTCAGCGGTTGGCAGGCACTGTTGCCGGCCGACATCGAACTGGTCAGCGTGCAATACCCCGGCCGCGAAGAGCGCCTGAGTGAAACCTGGCCCGGCAGCCTGGAATGGATGGCGGGTACGATTACCCGGGCGCTGTGGGACCTGTCCGACCGGCCGCTGGTGCTGTTCGGCCACAGCATGGGCGCCGCCCTGGCCTATGAGGTCACGCGGCGCCTGAACCGCCAGGGCAAGGACCTGCAACGGCTGATCGTCTCCGCCCATCCGGCCCCTCACCGGCAACGTCACAGCCAATTGCACCAGGGCCCGGATGCCGGTCTGCTGGCGGATGTGAGGCGCCTGTCGGGTGGTGCGCCATCATCCCTGGACGAACCCGAGATGCAGGCACTTTACCTGCCCGCGTTGCGCAACGATTACCGCCTGATCGAAAACTACTGCGGCGATATCAGCGAGCTGCTGGACGTGCCCGTGAGCGTATGCCTGGGCAGCACCGACCGCGAAGTCGATCGGGAGGAAGCCCATGCCTGGTCGGAAGTGACGCGCCAGGTCACCGACTTTCGAACTTTCAACGGCGGGCATTTTTACCTGCGCGACAGCCAGGCCGACCTGATCGAGCACCTGGAACTGTTGCTGGGCAGCCCTGCCGAACCGGCCTGGCAGTGCTGGCCGTCGACCCCATGACCGGAGAATCCTATGAAAACACCTGAGCAGTGCAGCGGGCTGGAAGACGTCCGCCTGGGTATCGACACGTTGGACGAACAGATCATCCGCGCCCTCGGCCAGCGGTTGGCCTATGTGAAAGCTGCGGCGCAGTTCAAACCTGACGAAGCCAGCATCGCTGCCCCCGAGCGGGTGGCCGCCATGCTGCCCCATCGCCGCCGCTGGGCCGAGCGCGAAGGGTTGGACCCGATGTTCGTGGTCCCGCTGTTTGCGCAGATCATCCAATGGAATATCGACCAGCAAGTGCGCCACTGGCGCCAGCAGCATCAAGGAGCGGAGCATGAGTGAACGTCTGCCGGGATTGCTTCAGGCGCTGACCGAGGGCGAACGCCTGGCGCGCGAGAAGGGCGGCGCAGTGCTGGTGGTCTTCAGCCTGGCCTCGGAGCGCCTGGACCCGCTGCGGTTATTTGCCGCCAACCGCCAGGTACTCGGGCAAAGCCTGTTCTGGTCCAGCGACCGGGGCGCACTGGCCATGGCCGGCTTTGGTTGTACCGAGGAAATCAGCCCCGGGGCCGATGACCGCTTCAACGCCAGTGCCCTGGCGTGGCAGGCGTTGCTCAGCCAGGCCCATCAGGTGGGGCCGCGCCAGCCGTTGCTGTGTGGCGGCTTTGCGTTTGACCCGAAGGGCCCACGCTCGCTCAAATGGCAGTCATTCGCCGCCACCTCCCTGGTGCTGCCGCGCATCCTGCTGCTGCGGGAAGCCGAGCAACACCATGTGATCTTCAGTCAGTGGCTGGAGCCCGGGGCGGACGTGGTGCGTTGCGACCAAAGCCTGGAAACCCAGTGGACGTTGCTTCTGTCCCGCTACGCCAGTGCGCCACGCCAGGAGATTCCCCTCGGCACACCGAGCGACGAAAACATCATCAGCGCGCAGCAATGGCAAGACACCGTGGCGACGGCCGTGCAGCGCATCAACGCCGGCGACCTGCGCAAGGTGGTGCTGGCCCGCGAAGTGCGGTTGACCACCTCACGGACGATCCCCTGTGGCCCGCTGCTGGAAAACCTCAAGGCGGCCTATCCCCAGGCGTACCTGTTTGCGTTCAGCCGGGGTGACAGCTGCTTTCTCGGCGCAACGCCGGAGCGGCTGGTGCGGGTGACTCGTGGCACGCTGAACACGGTGGCGTTGGCCGGTACTTGCCCGCGTGGTCGTCACGAGCAGCACGATGCCGAACTCGGCCAGGCCTTGATGGACAGCCCCAAGGACCGCCACGAACACGCCCTGGTGGTGCAAACGCTGCGCGAAGCATTGCAGCCCTATTGCGCGATGCTCGACATTGCCAGCCAGCCGCAGTTGCACCGGCTGGCCAACGTGCAGCACCTGTTGACGCCGGTGATGGGCCGCTTGCATCCCCAGGTGCAATTGCTGCAACTGGTGCAGGCCCTGCACCCGACGCCGGCGGTGGGTGGCTTGCCGCGACGTGAGGCGATGGCCTATATCCGAGAGCACGAGCAGCTCGACCGTGGCTGGTACGCAGCGCCAGTGGGCTGGATGAATGCGCAGGGTGATGGTGAATTTGCCGTGGCGTTGCGCTCGGCGTTGATCAGGGGCTGTGAGGCGCACCTGTTCGCCGGCTGCGGCATTGTCGCCGAGTCGGATCCCGGGAGTGAGTACGAGGAAACGTGCTTGAAGCTGCGGACGATCCGCGATGCCTTGCGGCCTTCGGACGGAGTGCAGGTGGCGTCAGCCTGAGGAAGGCTCTCGCCCGGCAGGCCGGGCGAGAGTATGCAGCGTCTGGATCAGTTCAAGCCAAGCTTGCCACGCAGTGTGGACAGGTCTTCCGCCAGGGTATTGACCGGGCCAACCAGGGCTTTACGGTCCGCTTCCTTGACCTTGTCGTAGGTCTCGAAACCACCATACTTGGTTTTGTACTTGGCCAGGATCTTGTCCACGGTGGCGAAGTTCTTGTCGACTTTGGCGACGAAGGCCTTGTCTTGCTTCTCGATATGCGGACGGAACAGGTCGACGATTTTCTTCGCGCCGTCGATGTTGCCCTACTAACAGGTAGTCAGCCTGGGTATTACTCGGTTCCCGTGCCGCCCGCCAGCACGTGATCAACGGCGCCACTGTGCGGTGGGATTCTGTAAATCTCCAGGTTGTCCACGCTGATTGGAGGGCCGTCAGTGGGTTCTGCCCATCGCAGAATGAACATCATTGAATGATCGGGCCGCTCCGTAGTATTGAAAGGCACGGTCATTTTCGCCCAGTAGGGTGCTGCATCAAGGGTGTCTGACATAAAGACCGGACCATTCCAGAATGCAAGTGACGCTGCGACCCTGTGCGCGCAGCGGAAATCAAAGCGAAACACATACTGTGTATGCGGTTCAAAAACGAAGCTTTTATCAATGAAGATGAACGCAGAATAGCCGGCACTCGATTCGAGGTAGTAGTTGCCGCCTCTGTGCACAATCTTCAAATCCTCGTCGGAGATGCGCTTTACCCAGCCATTCAGTTCGAAGTCGTCGAAAGTGGTCCGGTCGAAAGGCTGTTCAGTCATGATCGTTGCCCCTGCACTTGGTTGAGCCGTCACACTTCAGGCGGTTGGATGACTATCAAAGCCAATGGCGGCAGGGCTGTCTACTGTCAAAGTTGACAGGTATAGGCGAGTGTAACGAGGGCGCTGGAGCGGGGGAGTACTCGCGGGCACGAACGGCCCGCGAGTGAGGTGCATCAGTTCAAGCCAAGCTTGCCACGCAGTGTGGACAGGTCTTCCGCCAGGGTATTGACCGGGCCAACCAGGGCTTTACGGTCCGCTTCCTTGACCTTGTCGTAGGTCTCGAAACCGCCATCCTTGGTTTTGTACTTGGCCAGGATCTTGTCCACGGTGGCGAAGTTCTTGTCGACTTTGGCGACGAAGGCCTTGTCTTGCTTCTCGATCTGCGGACGGAACAGGTCGACGATTTTTTTCGCGCCGTCGATGTTGCCCTGGAAGTCATACAGGTCGGTGTGGCTGTAGCGATCTTCTTCACCGGAGATCTTGGTCGCGGCCACTTCTTCCAGCAGGGCGGCAGCGCCACCGACGACTTTTTCCGGTGGGAAGGTCAGGCCGTCCACGCGGGTTTTCAGGTCGAGTACGTCGCTGTTGAGCTTGTCCGCCAGGGCGTCCAGGCCTTTGGTGGTGTTCTCGGAGAACAGGCTGTACTCGATGCGGTGGAAACCGGTGAAGTCTTCGGCTTTCACGCCTTTCTCGTGGTCGTCGACACGGGAGTCGATGGAGGCGTCGAGGTCGCTGAACAGCTCGGCGATCGGCTCGATGGACTCATAGTGAACGCGGGTTGGCGCGTACAGCTTCTTGGCGGTGGCCAGGTCGCCTTTTTTCACGGCGTCGGTGAACGCCTGTGTCTGGGTGACCAGTTCGCCTATCTCTTCGGTGACGTAGATCTTGTAGTCCGACACCGGCCCTACCAGGTCCAGCGGCGCGGTGGCGGCGAAGGCGGCCAGCGGCGAAAGGCTCATTAACAACGACAATGCGAGAGACGACTTCTTCATGGGACGATTTCCGCTCTGGGGTTTGTTTTAGGTATTGGCAGTGGTTTGAGGATGTGTCGCATCAAGCAGCGTGCGCCCGATGAAATCCTGGGCCCCGGTGACGCCTGGCAAGGTGAAGAAATAACCGCCGCCGACCGGCTTCAGGTATTCCTCCAGGGGCTCGCCGTTGAGCCGGGTTTGTACGCTGATAAAGCCTTTCTCCAGGTCAGCCTGGTAGCAGATGAACAACAGCCCCATGTCCAGCTGACCGTTTTTGTTGACGCCGTTGGAGTAGTTGAACGGCCGGCGCAGGATCAGGTTGGCCTGGGTCTGTGCTGTACGTGGGTTGGCCAGGCGGATGTGGGCATCGAGCTTGGTCAACTTGCCTTCCGGGTCCTTGCTGTAGTCCGGGACCTGGGTTTCTTTCTGGCCATCCATGGGCGCGCCACTGGTCTTGATCCGGCCAATGATGCTTTCTTGCTCTTGCAGGGGCGTGCGGTCCCAGCGCTCGACAAAGTTGCGGATGATCCGCACCGCCTGGTAGCTGCCATTGACGGCCCAGGCCGGTTCGTCGCTGCCCGGCTGTACCCACACAATCTGGTCCATCGCCTTATTGTCGTTGGAGTTCGGGTTGGCCGAGCCGTCGCGAAAACCCAGGAAGTTACGCGCGCTCTGCGCCGGCTCGCCAGGGCGGGCAGGGGCCTGGGGCGGCACGCTGCCTTCCTGCTTCCAGCGCACCAGCAGCAGGTCCGGCAGGTTTTTCACGATGTCGCGCAGGGCGTGGATATTGGTGTCCGGAGTGTTGGAGCTGAACTGCAGGCTCAGGTCGCCGTGGCACTGCGCCGGTTCCAGCGCATCGTTGGGAAAACCGACCATGCGGATCAGGCGCTTGGGCTTGGCTGCGGCCAGGCCGAAGCGTTCGTCGAACAGCGACTCGCCCACCGACACGGTGATGGTCAGGTTGTCTGGCGTCACCACCGGACCGAGGATGCCGGAGTCGGTGGGGGGCAGTTTCGGGTCGACTTGCACCACGGTGCCGCCGGTCATCAGGAACGCGATGCGCTCGTTCAAGGTGCGGAACAGCCGCTCCAGGTCCTCGCGGTCGCTGGCCAATACGTCGAATGCCACGAGCATGCCGCAGGCCGGGCGCGGGGTGACGATGCCGGTCTGGTGCTTGCCGTGGTAGTCGTGGTGGTCCTGGGTCTTTTCACTGCTTGGGGCGGTGGTGACTTGCGCGGCAGCGTTGGCGGCCATTGCCGGGCAGCTCAGGCTGCTGCCGGCAATCGCGGCGCCGGTAGCGGCCATGCCCAGCAATACACGACGACGCTGGGATGAAAACTGTTCTGAATCACTCATGTCTACGGTCGTCTTCACTTCAGGCCGGAAAGGCCAAGGGCGGGGTCGATTCCATCGAGTGCAACGGCCAGAGCCTTGGCCTTGTCGGCGATCTGCTTGCGCTGATCGGCGGTAACGCTGTCGTACGAGGTGTAGCGGCCATCGACTTTCAAACCGTTGAGTTCGGCGTCGAGGGCGCTGATCGCGCTGTCGATGCCGGGCAGCAATTGCGCGGCAGATTTGGTCAGCAGCGGGCGCATCAGGTCCACCACTTTGCGGGCGGCATCCAGGTTGGCGGCGAAGCCGTTGAGATCGGTGTGGCTGTAGCGTTCCTCCTCACCGCTGGCGGCACGTACGTCGGCCAGGCTGTTGAGGTTGCGCACCACGATGCTCACCAGTTGCTCCGGCGGCAGCGACTGGGCCAGCAGCTGTTGCTTGAGGCTGGTGACGTCGGTGACCAGGCGCTGGGCAATCGGCGCCAGGCCGTCGAGATTGCGTTGCTGGAACAGGCCGTATTCGAGACGGTGGAAGCCGCTGAAGGCCGGGTCCTGCTCGCGCTTTTCAAAGTAGTCGGCGCGGGCGTTGATCGCGTTGTCCAGTTCGGCCAGGCGTTGGGAGGCCGGGGCCAGACGCTGGTAGGCCTCGCGGGCCGGTACGTAAAGTGCCTGGGCCTGGGCGAGGTCGCCGGCTTCGATGGCCTGGTCAAGTGCGGTAACGGCCTTGACCAGCGCGCCGCCCTGACTGCTCAGGTACACGCGGAACTCCGACAGCGGGCCGATAAACGCCACCATCGACGGCTTGGCCTTGGCTTGGGCGTCCGACTCGGCAGTCGGTGTCACCTTCAAGGTGCCACGCGGGTTGCTCAGCAGGCCGCAGGTGATCTGGTAGTCGCCGGGCAGCAGGTTGGCGTTGATCACCTGGCTCAGGCCCGGTGCGATGTTTTCGCGCTCTTCGACCACCAGCACGCCGTCGAGGATTTCCCATTCCACGGCACGGTCCGAGCGGTTGATGATGCGGAAGCTGGCGCGTCCCGCCGGTACCGTCAGCGCATTCGGCTCGCAGCTGTGGGCGTGGATCGTCACCGCGATTTCATTGTGGTTGGCCTGGCGCTTGGAGGCGGCCAGTTGCGAGGCGTAGTAGAACAGGCCACCGGCGGCGATCATCACGACCACCGAGCCGCCCACCGCCCAGCGCAAGGCGCGGGAGGGCGGAGCCGGTTGAGGGGTTTGGTTGGACAAGAGGCGGTCCTTACTGGCTGGAAACGGAAGAAGTTGTGCGGGTAGCCGGCTTGTTCGGCGGCGCGGGCAGGAAGAACATCACCAGGGCCACCACCAGGTAAATCAGGTAGGCGCCGAGGGTGCTGACGGTCGGGGCGTCCTGATAGCCGAACATGCCGGCCAGCACCGAGCCCAGCGGGCCATCCATCGGCAGCGTCGCGCTGAAATCGAACAACACGGTTTGCAGGTGGTTCCACACCCCGGCTTCGTGCAGGGCTTGTACCGAGTTGGCGAGGATGCCGGCGGCAACCACCAGGATGAACAGACCGGTCCAGCGGAAGAACGCACCGAGGTTCAGGCGCATGCTGCCGGTGTAGATCAGGAAGCCGACGATGATCGCCAGGATCAGGCCGAGCAGGGCGCCAATCGGCGCACCCGGGCCTTCGCTTTGCTGGAACACGGCCAGCAGGAAGAACACGGTTTCCAGGCCTTCACGGGCCACGGCGAAAAACACCATGGCGATCAGCGCGGTGACCTGGTGTTTGGAACCGGCGAGGGCATGATCGAGGGATTCATGCAGGGAATGCTTGATGGAGCGCGCGACCTTGCGCATCCAGAACACCATGGAGCTGAGAATGCCCACAGCCACCAGGCCGACGATGCCTTCGAACAGTTCCTGTTGTTTCTGCGGGAATTCGGCACTCACCAGTTCCAGGCCACCGCCGACCAGCAGCGCCAGGGCTGCAGCCAGAAATACGCCGATCCACACTGCGGGCATGTACTGGCCACGGCCAGTCTGCTTGAGGTAGCTGGCAATAATGCCAACGATCAAGGCGGCTTCTATGCCTTCGCGCAGCATGATTAGAAATGGAACAAGCATTCGGCACCGCATCGTCATTAGATAGGATGCTAAGTTGTAACATAATGATACTCATTGCTAAACAAGAAATGTTGACCTTTACTGAACCTTGACTGAACGGTGGTGGCAAACCGCAACCGCCACTAGAATGCGCGGCATCGTCCCAGCCACCGGATTGCGCCATTCCCCATGTCGGAAAAAGACACCATCTCCATTCAACTGGTCCGCGAAGCCCTGTTGCAGAGCTGCGCGCCGGGTGCGGCGACCGATGAAGTGTTGAGCAAAGTCGGGATCAGTCCCGCGCTGCTGGAACAGCCAAACGCACGTGTTCCGGCAACGGCTTATGCGCGTCTTTGGCGCCTGCTGGCGCGGCGCATGGATGATGAATTCTTTGGTATGGACCCGCGCAAGCTCAAATCCGGCAGCCTGGAATTCCTGTGTCGGGCCTCTATGGCTCAACCGATCCTGGCCACCGCGCTGGAAACCGGCCTGGGCTTCCTGTCGCTGATGCTCGAGCGCATGCCGGCGCAACTGGTGCACCAGCAGAGCCTGGCGGAAATCGTATTGTTGGAGCCGGAGCCCGAACCCAAACGGGCCTTCACCTATTTTGCCTACTGGATGATCGTCCACGGTGTTGCCTGTTGGCTGGCGGGGCGACGCATTCCGATCCTGGCCATTGAGCTTCGCTGCTCGCAGCCGGACTTCTGCGACGACTACCAAGTGATGTTCTCCGACAACCTGCGCTTCGACCGGCCGCGCACCCGGATGATTTTCTCCGCCGACTGCCTCGACCTGCCAATCAAACGCAGCCCGGAAGAACTCAAGCGCTTCCTGGCCCATGCGCCCGCCAACATCCTCGTCAAATACCGCGACCCCGACAGCCTCGCCACCCGCATCAAGACCGATCTTCGGCAAATGCCTGCCGACACCTGGCCCGAAACCGAAGGCCTGGCCGCGTCCCTGTGCATCTCGGCCTCGACCCTGCGCCGACGCCTGGCGGAAGAAGGGCAGACCTACCAGGGCCTCAAGGATAGCGTGCGCAAGGAGTTGGCGATTGTGTGGCTGGCCGATTCCGACATCAGCTTTACCGAGATCGCCACCCGCCTGGGGTTTGCCGACGCCAGCTCGTTCTACAAGGCGTTTCGCAAGTGGTCAGGCTCCAATCCCGGGCACTATCGCAGCCTGATACTGAACGAAGCGCTGAGCCAATAGGGCACTGACAAGGGCCCGCCAACGTTCGATTGCCTATCCACGGCTTTAATGACCTGGGTCACTTTCCTGTGGCTCGGTGCGTGTGATATTCGGCGCCACCGCTCCATCGTTCGTTTCCTGACGCAGCCTGATCGGCATTTTTCGCCATCAACGTCTACGCCATTTCCCTCATTCAAGAGCAGGATTTCATGGCACTTCACAGAACCGTAGAGACCCAGGACCAAGCCATCGAAGACGTCTATTCGAGTGGCTCCGCCCAGCACAAACTGCCCAAATATCGCCTCCCGGACCACTCGACCACACCGTCCGCCGCCTACAACCTGGTGCGCGACGAGTTGCTGCTGGACGGCAATTCCCGGCAAAACCTGGCGACCTTCTGCACCACCTGGGTCGAGCCCGAAGTGCAGCAGTTGATGGCCGACGCCCTCGACAAAAACATGATCGACAAGGACGAGTACCCGCAGACGGCCGAGATTGAAAACCGTTGCGTACACATCATTGCCGACCTGTGGCACGCGCCGAAGTCCTGGCAAACCGTGGGCTGTTCCACCACCGGATCCAGCGAAGCGGCGATGCTCGGCGGCCTGGCCCTGAAGTGGAGCTGGAAAAAGCGCCGGGAAGCAGCGGGGTTGCCCGCCGACAAACCGAATTTCGTATGCGGCCCGGTGCAGATCTGCTGGAAAAAATTCGCCCGCTATTTCGATGTGGAAATCCGCGAAGTGCCGTTGCGCGGCGACGCATTGGGCCTGCGCCCGGCCGATCTGCGGGAATATTGCGATGAGAACACCATTGGCGTGGTAGCGACCCTGGGCGTGACCTTCACCGGGATCTACGAACCGGTCGCCGCCCTGGCGGCCGAGCTGGACTCGATGCAACGCGATCTCGGCCTGGATATTCCGATCCATGTGGATGCGGCGAGCGGCGGGTTTATCGCCCCGTTCATCCAGCAAGAACTGCAATGGGACTTTGTGATAGAGCGCGTCAAATCCATCAATGCTTCCGGCCACAAGTACGGCCTGGCGCCGCTCGGCGTGGGCTGGGCGATCTGGCGCTCCACCGAAGACCTGCCGGAAGAGCTGATCTTCTACGTCGACTACCTGGGCGGCAACATGTCGACCTTTGCCCTGAACTTCAGCCGGCCCGGCGGTGAAATCATCGCCCAGTACTACAACTTCCTGCGGCTCGGTCGTGACGGCTACACCCGTATTCAACAAGCGTGCTCCGATACGGCGCAGTGGCTGGCATCGGAAATCACCCAGTTCGCACCACTGGAACTGGTGTACGACGGCAAGGACGGGCTGCCGGCGGTCTGCTACAAGCTCAAGGACGGCGTCGATCATGGCTTCAGCCTCTACGACCTGTCGGAGCGTGTGCGCATGCGCGGCTGGCAGATCGCGTCTTACCCGTTGCCATCTGATCGCCAGAACATCGTGGTACAGCGCATCCTGGTGCGGCATGGCGTGAGTCGTGACCTGGTGGCGTTGCTGCTGGAAGACCTGCGCAAAGCCATCGCCTACCTGCAGAAAAACCCGGTAGAGCATTCCGACGCGGGCCCCAGCTTCAGCCATGGCGCCATCGCCGACCCGGTCATCCCGGCCGACACCCCGAACCTCGACTGAGCGCACTGAAAAACCCACCGGGCCTTGAGCCCGGTGCCTTTAGCGTTGCATCGCCAGGTACGAATCATCGTGACTGCCTTCTTTACTTTCCTGCACGACAACCCTTATATCCTGCTGTTCCTGGTGGTTGGCCTGTCTGTCTGGGTCGGGCGCGGCACCATCAAGGGCTACGGCCTGGGCGCGGTGGCCGGGGCCATCGTGATCGGCTGCGCGATTGCAACCTGGGCGTCGTATTACGGCGTGCATTTCGAACTCGATAATTTCACCAAGAGCCTGTTTTATTACCTGTTCATGTACGGCGTCGGGTTGCGGGTCGGGCCTTCGTTCATCAACAGCCTCAAGGGCGATGGCCTGAAGTTCACCTTCCTGGCGATTCTGTCCTCGTTCCTGGGGCTGGGCATTGTGGTGCTCGGCGTGCGGCTACTGTCCCTGCCGGTAGGGGCGGCGGGCGGGATACTCGCCGGTTCGCAAACCATGTCGGCGGCCATTGGTTCCGCCGAACAGGCCATCACCTCGGGCGTGGTGCCACTGCCGCCGGGCACCACAGCGGCAGCGGCGACTGCGATGATCGCGCTGTCCTACGGCATCACCTATATCTGGGGCACAGTCGGGATCATATTGATCTGCAAATACCTCCCGCGCTGGTGGGGTGTGGATGCGCGCAAGGCCGCGAAAGAGTTTGAGGTGGAGCACGGTGTGCCGAACGTCGACGATGCCGGGCTCAGCGGGTACCGGCCGTTTGACCTGCGGGCTTATCGGCTGGTGAACCCGGAGCTGGTGGGGCAGAGCATCGCGCAGTTTCGCGAGCGCTTTGCGCTGTACCAGATCGAGAACGTCGAGCGTGGCGACGAGTTGCTGGGAGCCGATCCGACACTGGTGTTGCAGTTGGGCGATGTGATTGCCCTGGGTGGCAGCCTGGATGCACTGACCGACCACATGGGCCTGATCGGGCCGGAGGTGCCGGATGCCCGGGCCCTGAATATACCGCTGGATGAAGCGGTGATTCTGGTGACCCACAAGGATGCCGTGGGCAGAGCGCTCAAGGAATTCAGCCAGTCACCGATTGCCGGGCAAGTGCAGTTGGTGGGGATTGAACGGGGCGGCGCGCCGATTCCGGTCGGCCTGGAAACCCGCCTGCAACGCCTGGATGTGATGCACCTGGTCGGCCTGCGCAGTGCCATCGACAAGGCCACGGCGTTGTTGGGCAAGGCGGGGCGGGCGAGTACGGCGACCGATTTGCTCACGCTCTCGTTGGGCATGGTGCTGGGGTTGCTGATCGGCCTGATTCAAGTGCCGGCGTTCGGGGCGGCGGTGGGTTTGGGGAATGCGGGCGGGTTGCTGGTGTCGGGGATTATCGTCTCGTCGCTGGTGTCCCGGGTGCGGTTCTTTGGCAATACCCCGAATGCGGCGCGCAACATTCTCGAGGACATGGGGCTGATTTTCTTTGTCGCGATTGTGGGGGTGAATGCCGGGGCCAATCTGGTTTCGCAGATCAGCGCGATCATTGCATTGAAGATCTTTTTGCTTGGGTTCGTGGCTTGCACGATTCCACCGTTTATTGTTTGGGCTGTGGGATTTCATGTGTTCAAGATCAACCCGGCGATTCTCATGGGCGGTGTTGCGGGGGCGCGGAGTCACTCGGGGCCGGCGCGGGAGGCGGCCAAGGAGATCGACAGTACCGTGCCGTGGATCGGGTTTCCTGTGGCGTATGCGGTGTCGGGGATTTTGCTCACGGTGTTTGGGTACTTTGCCATGGTCCTGGCGCGGTAGCTGTATTGGGTACATATCCGTTGCTGCGGTAACGGCGGCTTATGGTTCCGCTCTTACAGCGGGTCACTTTTGGCAAACGCCCCAAAAGTAACCAAAAGGTCTTTGCCCCACCACTCGGTGCCTCGCCTAGGCTCGGCATGCCCGCACTCCGGCACGCTTCCGCGGGCCGCCGCGACGGGCCATCCATGGCCCGGCGCGGCTAAATCGGCTTCCCTGCCGATTTACCCGCTCCACCGTGCCTACTTGCGGCCATCGTGGTTAACGGGGCCCGCAGATCAAGATCAAAAGCAAGAGCACAGCGGCCTCCCGGCCGGCTTGAGTGTTAAAAGCAAAAGCAAAGACCAGAGCGAAAACAAATCTGCTTTTCTGTGGGAGCGGGCTTGCTCGCGAAAAACCTGAGAGCGCCGCGTTCATTCAGAATGCCCGCGTCATCGTTAACGACCTTCGCGAGCAAGCCCGCTCCCACATTTGACCGTGCCCGCTTTAGCTTTTGATTTTGCTCTCCAACACTCAAGCCGGCCGGTAGGCCGCTGTGCTCTGCTTTTGATCTGCTTTTGATCTTGATCTTAGGCGCCCCGTTAAACCACGCTGGCCGAACGCAGGCTTTGGAGCGTGGGTAACCTGGCAGGACGCCAGGTTAGCCGTCCTGGGCCAAGGATGGCCCATGACGGCGGCCCACGGTCCAAAGCCGGAGTGAGGGCACACCGAGCCTAAGCGAGGTGCCGAGTGGTGGGGCAAGAGCGTTTTGCTTACTTTTGCGCTGTTCAAAAGTGAGCCGCTGTAAGAGCGGAACCAATAGCAGCCCTGACCGAAATAACGGATATGTACACACCACAAACGAGCAAAAAAAAGCCCCGCGACCGAATGACGGCACGGGGCTAAAAATTGGCTGGATGCGACCAACCAAAGGAGCTCTTTAAATCACATCACTTGGCACTGGCAATGGTGGTACTCGGCTGCCACCCACCCCCCAACGCCTTGTAAATCGCGACAATCCCACGATACAGATCCACCTCGGCCTGAGCCTGCGAATCCTCGGCAGCCAAACGCTCACGCTGCGCGTCCAGCAACACCAGGAAATCCACCGTCCCTTCGCGGTAACGAATCTCCGCCAGATCCGCAGCAGCCCGGCTCGACTCACTCTGACGAATCAGCGAAACCAACCGCTGTTGGCGCTTACCGTAATCACTGAAGGCATTCTCCGATTCTTCCAGCGCCAGCAACACCTGCTGCTCATAGCTCGCCAGAGCACCATCCGCCTCAGCATCCGCACCACGCAACCGCGCCCGCACACTGCCCAGGTCAAACGCCGCCCAGGTAATGCTCGGACCCAGCGACCACGCATTCGCCGCCGCCGACCCAATCTGCGAACCCCGCCCAGCGGTAAACCCGAGGAACCCACTGAGGCTCACCCGCGGAAACAGATCAGCCTTGGCCACCCCAATCCGCGCCGTGGCCGCTGCCAACTTACGCTCGGCACTGAGAATGTCCGGACGACGCTGCAACAGTTGCCCCGGATCACCAATCGGCAACGCCTTGGCAATCGCCGGCAAATCTTTCGGGCTCAAATCCACGCTCAACTTGTCCGGACGCTCACCGAGCAGCGTAGCGATACGATTACGCTCGCGAACTTCCTCGGCCTGCAGTTGCGGCACACTGGCTTCTACAGCCGCCAGCCGCGCATCGGCCCGCACCACATCGAGCTGATCGCCCACACCGGCATCCCGCAGGCTGACCGTGATGCCGCGCGAATCCTCCTGGTTCTTCAGGTTAGCCACCGCGATTTTCTCGCGCAGTTGCGCGCCTCGCAGTTGACCGTAAGCGTCCACCAGCTCGGCAATCATCGTGACTTGCAGTTGATACAGGTCGGCCTCGGCAACCTGTTGGTCAGCATCGCTGGCCTCGAGGTTGCGGCGGATGCGCCCGAACAAGTCGACTTCCCAGGCCATGTCCAGGCCCAGGTCATAACGCTCACTGTTGACGCGTTTGGTGGTCTGGCCCGGAATCTGGCCTTTGCCCACGTCGCTGCTGGCGCGGCTGGTGATCACCGGCATCACGTCATTGGCAGCGTCGTCACGAATCGCTCGGGCCGCCCGCAGGCGGGCAAATGCCACCCGCAGGTCACGGTTACCGTTCAGGGACTGAGTCACCAACTGGTTAAGGGTCGGGTCCTCGAACTGTTGCCACCAGATGCCTTCGAACTTCGCGTGGTCGTACTGCTTGGCGTCGGCGGCGGCCGTTACGTTGGCCGCCTCCAGTGGCTGGGTTTTATAGTCCGGGCCCACGGCACAGGCGCTCAGCGCCAGTACCAGCAAGCTCGGCAAAAATACTTTCACGCTCATTGCTGTGTCTCCAGCTTCAAGGCCTTGGCCGCTTTGCGCGCTTCACCGCGTTCAACAAACCGGCGGATCAGTACATAGAACACTGGCGTCAGCAGCAGACCGAAGAAGGTCACGCCGATCATCCCGGAGAACACCGCCACACCCATGGCATGACGCATCTCGGCACCGGCACCGCTGGACAACACCAGAGGCACCACACCCATGATGAAGGCGAACGAGGTCATCAGGATCGGCCGCAGACGCAGACGGCAGGCTTCCAGTACCGCAGCGAGCGGGTCGAGGCCTTCCTGCTGTTTATCCTTGGCGAACTCGACGATCAGAATCGCGTTCTTACAGGCCAGGCCCACCAGTACGATCAGGCCGATCTGGGTAAAGATGTTGTTGTCGCCGCCAGAGATAATCACACCGGTGATGGCCGACAGCAGGGTCATCGGTACGATCAGGATCACCGCCAGTGGCAGGCTCCAGCTTTCGTATTGGGCGGCCAGTACCAGGAACGCCAGCAGTACGCAGAGCGGGAACACGAACAGCGCAGTGTTGCCCGAGAGGATTTGCTGATAGGTCAGGTCAGTCCACTCGTAGGTCATGCCGTTGGGCAGTTCGTCTTTCAACAGTTTCTCGATCGCCACCTGGGCCTGGCCAGAGCTGTAGCCCGGTGCAGCGTTGCCGTTGATCTCGGCGGTGATGAAGCCGTTGTAGTGCATCACGCGGTCCGGGCCCGAGGTGTCGCTGACCTTGATGAAGGTCGCCAGCGGGATCATCTCGCCTTTGTTGTTACGCACTTTCAGCTGGCCGATCTGGTCTTCATCCTGGCGGAACTGCTGCTCAGCCTGCACGTTGACCTGATAGGTGCGCCCGAAGCGGTTGAAGTCGTTGGCATACAACGAACCCAGGTAGATCTGCAGAGTGTCGAAAATGTCACTGATCGCCACGCCGTGGGTCTTGGCCTTTTCGCGGTCGATGGCCGCATCGACCTGGGGCACGTTGACCGTGTAGCTGGTGAACAGGCCGAACAACTCAGGCACGCCACGGCTCTTGGTAATGATGTTCTGCACTTCTTTGTACAGCTCGTCGTAACCCAGGTTGCCACGGTCTTCGACCTGCAGGCGGAACCCGCCAATCGTACCCAGGCCCTGTACCGGCGGCGGTGGGAAGATCGCCATGTAGGCTTCCTGGATGCTGCTGTACTTGCCATTCAGCGCACCGGCAATCGCACCGGCAGACAGGCTCGGGTCTTTACGCTCATCGAAAGGCTTCAAGGTCACGAACACGATGCCGTTGTTCGGGCTGTTGGTAAAACCGTTGATCGACAAGCCGGGGAAGGCGATCGCGCTTTCCACGCCGGGCTGTTTCATCGCAATGTCGGACATGCGTTTGATCACGTCTTCGGTGCGGTCCAGGCTCGCCGCGTCCGGCAATTGCGCAAAGGCCACCAGGTATTGCTTGTCCTGGGCCGGTACGAAACCGGTCGGCGTGTGGGCAAAGCCCAACCAGGTCAGGACCATCAGGCCGGCGTACAGGAACAGCGCGATACCACTGCCGCGAATCACCCGGCGCACCGTGCCGACGTAACCATGGCTGGCCTTCTCGAAGAAACGGTTGAACGGCTTGAACAACCAACCGCCCAGCAACTTGTCGAGGAACCTGGAGAAGCCGTCTTTCGGAGCGTTGTGGCCTTTAAGTAGTACCGCTGCCAGGGCGGGCGACAGGGTCAGCGAGTTGAACGCCGAAATCACCGTCGAGATCGCAATGGTCAAGGCGAACTGCTTATAGAACTGCCCGGTCAAGCCGCTGATAAAGGCCGCTGGAATGAACACCGCACACAGTACCAGCGCGGTCGCGATGATCGGGCCGGTCACTTCGCTCATGGCCTTTTCGGTGGCCTGGAACGGTTCCAGTCCAAGCTCGATGTTCCGCTCGACGTTCTCCACCACCACGATGGCGTCGTCCACCACGATACCAATCGCCAACACCAGTCCGAACAGCGACAGCGCATTGAGCGAGAAGCCAAACATGTGCATCACTGCAAAGGTACCGATCAACGAAACCGGCACTGCCACCAGCGGAATGATCGAGGCGCGCCAGGTCTGCAGGAACAGGATCACCACCAGCACCACCAGAATCAGTGCTTCGAACAAGGTGTGAACCACGGCCTCGATGGAACCGCGTACGAACACGGTCGGGTCATAGGCGATTCGGTAATCCATGCCTTCCGGGAAGCTCTTTTTCAGTTCCGCCATTTCGGCGCGCACTTCATTGGAGATGTCGATGGCGTTGGAGCCAGGGCGCTGGAAGATCGGGATCGCCACGGCCGGCTGGTTGTCGATCAACGAGCGCAGGGCGTACTGACTGGACCCCAGCTCAACCCGTGCGATGTCCTTCAGACGCGTGATTTCGCCGTTGTCACCGGCACGAATGACGATGTTTTCGAACTCTTCCTCAGTGACCAGACGGCCTTGGGTATTCACCGACAGCTGGAAACTGGTGTCAGTCGGCGCAGGCTGCGCCCCCAGTGCACCGGCCGCTACCTGGCGGTTCTGTTCGCGAATGGCCGTTACCACATCAGTGGCGGTCAGGTTGCGCGAGGCGGTCTTGTTCGGATCGAGCCACACCCGCAGGGAGTAGTCGCCCATGCCGAACAGCTGCACATCACCCACGCCGCCAAGGCGTGCCAGCTCATCCTTGATATTCAGGATCGCGTAGTTGGACAGGTACAGCATGTTGTAGCGCTGATCGGGGGAGGTGATGTGCACCACCATGGTCAGGTCGGGAGAGGCCTTGTCCACAGTAATACCGATGCGTGTCACTTCCTCAGGCAGTTTGGGCTGAGTCCGGGTGACCCGGTTCTGCACCTGTACCTGCGCGTTATCCAGGTCGGTGCCCAGAGCGAAGGTGATGGTCAGGGTCAGCTTGCCGTCGGCGGTCGACTGCGAGGACATGTACAGCATGTTCTCGACGCCGGTGATGGCTTGCTCCAGAGGCGCGGCTACGGTTTCACCGATGACCTTGGGGTTGGCGCCCGGGAAGTTGGCACGGACCACGACGGTCGGCGGTACCACTTCCGGGTATTCACTGATCGGCAGCTGGAACAGTGAAATCGCGCCGGCGATCAGGATCAACAGCGACAGCACCGCTGCGAAGATCGGCCGCGAAATGAAGAACTTGGAAAAATTCATCTTGAGTCGTATCCCTTAACCGCGTGGAGTCGCTGTACTTGCGAGCTTGGGCGCGGCTTTATCCGGCGCCACTTGCTCCAGGTTGCTGGCTTCAAGCGCTTGTCGTTGTTGTGCCAAGGCGGCGAGGGTTTCCTTGCTGGCCATCGGGACGGTTTCCGGAGCAACCGGCGATCCCGGGCGAACGCGTTGCAGGCCCTTGACGATGATCGTGTCGTCCTTGGTCAGGCCGCTGCGCACGATGCGCAAGCCTTCGATCTTCGGCCCCAGTTCCACGGCGCGATAGGCAGGCTTGTCACCGTCCATCACCAGTACGAACTTCTTGCCCAGGTCAGTGCCCACGGCTTCGTCGCTGATCAGCACGGCGGAGTAGGTGCCGCTGCCCACCAGCTTCAGGCGGGCATACAGGCCAGGGGTGTATTCGCCCTTGCTGTTATCGAACACGGCGCGACCGCGAATGGTGCCGGTGGCCGGGTTGACCTGGTTGTCGACGAAGTTCATCTGGCCCAGGTGCGGGTTGCCGGTTTCATTGGACAGGCCCAGGTACACCGGGGTGGTCGCGCCACGGCGACCCTGGCGCGCGAGTTCGGTGTACTTGAGGTACACGCGCTCATCGGCGTCGAAGTAGGCGTAGACCTTGTCGGTGGAGACCACGCTGGTCAGCGCGGTGACATCGGCGGTCACCAGGTTGCCGGCGGTGATCTCGGCACGGCTGACACGGCCGCTGATGGGCGAAGTCACGCGGGTGAAACTCAGGTTCAACTTGGCCAGGTCCAACTGCGCCTGGATCCCGGCGACGGCGGCGCGGGCTTCCTGAGCGGCGGTGGTGCGCGAGTCGGCCAGTTCGGCGGAGATCGCATTGCTCTGGCGCAGGCGTTCGCCGCGTTGGGCTTCGTTATCGCTGCGGGTAGCGGCGGCCTTGGTTTGTGCGAGTTGTGCTTCGAGGCGGCGCACCTCAGCCTGGAATGGGCGTGGGTCGATCTGGAACAGCAGGTCGCCTTTCTTGACCAGCGCGCCTTCAGTGAACGCTACCTGATCGATCTGGCCCGACACGCGCGGACGAATCTGCACGGTCTCCGGCGCTTCGAGACGGCCGGTGAATTCGTCCCACTCGTTGACCGGTTGTTCCAGCACCTTGGCCACGCTGACATGGCTGGGTGGCATGGCGGCCGCTTGTTCCGGCGCCTTGCCGCAGGCGCTCATCACCATCACGGCCAAAATGGCCAAGGGATAGCGCAAATGTTTGAGAGACTGTTCCATGAGGTGCATCCGCCAATGTATTTAAGATGGGCGGATCATGCTCGGCAGGGTGCTATCTCACGAATCGAATGAAACAAAGGTAACTATCATTCGGAATGATATAAGCGTAAAGCGAGCCCTCTAGCATGCAGGTTTCGTTAGGGAGCTATCAATGCGATTGATGACAAAGGACTGTTGCGCAAGATGCAAGGAACAGCACGCCCTATAAAGTGTCCGGCGTGCTGACTATTCAAATGTACACAGCGCCGGGTTGGTTGCCGTGCATTCGTTGCCTGCCCATGCGCTGCCGACCGGCTTGGCATTGACCGGGTTTTTCAGGGTCATGCTCACCGGTTCATGGTTCTGATCCAGGTAGTGGCATGCCACCGACGACTGACCCTGGCTGCTTTGGATCACCGCCTTTTCAAAGTGGACCTGGTGCAGGTCCTTCTGCTCTGTCATCGGGTTTTGCCCGGTCCATTGCCGACCGTCCGGGCCGGACGCGGAGTAGGCAACCACTTCGCCGGTCGGCGTCTTTTTGTACGTATCTTTAAGGGCATGGGTGGGCGGGCAAGCGGCAGTGCCAGCGTAGGCATTGCCCACCAACGCCATCAGGGTCACCACGAGGGCTGAGGTTTTCTTCAGCTGCCTATTCATCACACGTGCTCCTGGTCTGGAGAAACAGTGCTGTGAAGACTAGCCCAAACAGGTAACGCCAGTCGGTGCTAAATCCACACGTCGTTGATCGCCGTGCGCTCACCCCCTTCGGCGCCGGTGTTCAACACACCGCAGGGCTCGATCAACAGCAGCTTCACCTCACCCAATGCGTGCGGCTTGTGCTCGACGCCTTTGGGCACCACATACATTTCCCCTTGCCCGATGGTCACGGCGCCGTCGCGGAAGTCGATGCGCAGGGTGCCTTCCAGGACGATAAAGGTTTCATCGGTGTCGGCATGGTCGTGCCAGATAAAGTCACCTTCAATCTTTACCACCTTGAACTGGTAGTCGTTCATCTGCGCGACGACCTTGGGCGCCCATTGCTCGCTGAACAGGGCGTATTTCTGGGCGAAGTTGATCGAAGTGTAATTCGTCGACGCTTGGGTAGCAGGCATTGTAGGTTCCAGGGTTTCAGGACGTTGGAGCCTTAAGGTAGGCCCAACGGTCCGCCGGATATTGAATGATCGTGTAGCGCGAGACGGTCCTGGGGGCGTGCAACTGTTGGCTGTGCAACAGCAGTCGGACAGTTGTGGTTTGCTCGAGACAGCACGACATCGCCTATTGTTTTTATCCGATTGATTTTATTGAAAATAATTTATGGCATGGGCTCTGCAATGCACAGGTGAACCCTTTCACCCGTCGCTCAGCGGAGCCCTGTATGCCTTGCACTTTTTTCTCGCGTTCCCGTTTCATCTGGCTTGGCGCAGCGCTGTTGCTGGGCCACGCCGCCCTGTCCCAGGCCGCCGAGGGCGATGACGCGGTGCCGTCCCTGGCCGGCAAGCGCATTGCCGTGAGCATGACCGGCACCAGTCACTATTTCGATATCAAGGCCTTCCAGGCCCAGGTCGACGAGATCAAGCGCCTCGGCGGCACGCCCATCACCCTCGACGCCGGGCGCAATGACAAGAACCTGGTGACCCAACTGCAAACCGTGGTCACCCAGAAACCCGATGCGGTGATCCAGACCCTCGGCACCCTCAGCGTGATCGACCCGTGGCTCAAGCGCATCAGCAAGGCCGGCATCCCGCTGTTCACCATCGACGCGCCTTCGCAGTACAGCCTCAACAACACCACCTCGGATAACGTCGCCACCGGTAAGGCCCTGGCCGATCAACTGATCAAGGACGCTGGCGGCAAGGGCAAAATCCTGGTGTTCAATGGCTTCTACGGCGTGCCGGTGTGCGCGATTCGCTATGACCAGTTGAAGCTGGCACTCAAGGATCATCCGCAACTGGAAATCATCGAGCCGGAGCTGCGGGATGTGATCCCCAACACCGTGCAGGATGCGTATTCCCAAGTGTCCGCATTGCTCAACAAGTACCCGGCCGGCAGTGTCTCGGCGATCTGGGCGGCCTGGGACATTCCGCAACTGGGGGCGAGCAAGGCGTTGATCGATGCCAAGCGCACCGAGATCAAGACCTATGGCGTGGACGGCACGCCTGAAGTGCTGGAGCTGCTGGGCCAGGCCAATTCGCCGGTGGGCGCGGTAGTCGCCCAGCAACCGGCGCTGATCGGCAAGACCGCGGTGCAGAACGTGGCCCGCTACCTGGCCGGGCAGCGTGACCTGCCCAAGGAAACTCATGTCGCGACGTTGCTGACCACGGCTGCCAACCTGGCGCAGGTCCAGCAACTGCGGGGTGATTGATGGCCGCGTTGCACTTGCAGCACCTGCACAAACGTTTCGGCGCCACCCTGGCGCTGGATGATGCCAGCCTGAAAGTCGAGCGCGGCACCATTCACGGCCTGGTGGGTGAGAACGGTGCCGGCAAGTCGACCTTGATCAAGGTCCTGGCGGGCATCCACAAGGCGGACTCGGGGCAGGTGAGCATTGACGGCCAGGCGTACTCCGCACTGTCGCCACGCCAGGTGGACGCGTTGGGCGTGCAGTTCATCCATCAGGAGCGGCTGTTGCCGGCGAGTTTTACCGTGGGTGAAGCGCTGTTCTTCGGGCATGAATTACGCCGGGGTCCGTTTGTGGATCGGCGCCGGCAGCAGCGTGAGGCCGAGCGCTTGCTGGCGGAATATTTTGAGCTGCAACTGCCCGCCGACGCGTTGGTAGGCGAGCTGAACAGCGCCGAGCGCCAGGTGCTGCAAATCACCCGGGCATTGATTCGCCAGCCGAAGATCCTGGTGTTCGACGAGCCCAGCGTGGCGTTGGTCAAGCGTGAGGTCGACCAGTTGCTGCGGATCGTCAAACGCCTGCGGGACCAGGGTTTATCAATCCTCTACATCTCCCATTACCTGCAGGAAATCGACAGCCTGTGCGATGAGGTGACGGTGTTGCGCAATGGTCGTGATGTGGCGGTGGTAGAGCCTCGGCATACCTCCAGCGCGCAGATCGCGCGGCTGATGGTCAACCGTGAGGTGCAGGACATGTATCCCAAGGCTCAGGTCGAACTGGGTGAGCCGTTGCTGCAGGTGCGCTCGCTGAGCCTGGCCCGGCGCTACCGGGAAATCGACCTGGAGCTGCGCCGAGGTGAAATCGTCGGCCTGACCGGGCTGGTCGGGTCGGGCGCCAAAGACTTGCTCAAGACCCTGTTTGGTGTAGCGCGTGCCGACAGCGGCAGCATCCACCTGGAAGGCCGCTTGTTGCGCCTTCGTTCACCCGGCGACGCCATCGCCCAAGGGATTGCCCTGGTGCCGGAAGAGCGCCGCAGCCAAGGGATTTCACCGCTGCTCTCGGTGCTGGAAAACCTCACGCTGGCCGGGCTGGCGCGGTTCAGCCGTTGGGGTCTGCTGAACAGGCGCCAGGAACAGGCCGAAAGCCTGCGCCTGATTGACGAACTGGCAATCAAGGCGCCAGGTCCGCAGGCCGCGGTCAGCCAACTCAGCGGGGGCAACCAGCAAAAGGTTGCCTTGGGCAAATGGCTGAGTCGACGCTCGGCGGTGTATCTGTTGGATGAGCCGTGCGTGGGGGTGGATGTGGGCGCCAAAGTCGAGATTTATCGCCTGATCGGGCGCCTGGTGGAAGAGGGGGCTGCGGTGCTGGTGCTGTCTTCGGACCTGCCCGAGCTGCTGGGAATCTGCGACCGCATCCTGGTGTTGCATCGAGGCGAGATTGCCGGTGAGTTCCTGGCCGGTGAGGCGGACAGTGATCAACTGCTGGCGTGTGCCACGGGTGCTGTGCCGCCCACCGTATCCGTGCCGGTGCATCGGGAGGTGGCGCATGTCCCTGCTTGAAACCGCTGCGCCGGGCTTGTCCCAACGGTTGTGGGTGCTGGTGTTGCGGCGGGGTTCGGTGGGTGTGTTCCTGGCGATCCTGCTGGGGTTTGCCGTGGCCGCGCCAAACTTTCTGTCGGTGGGCAATATCGCCAATGTGTTCAGCCAGTCGGCCATCCTGGGGGTGCTTGCCTTCGGCCTGACTTGCGTGATTATCGGCGGCGGTTCCAATGTCGTCGCCGGCGGGCTGGACCTGTCCCTGGCGGCCAATCTGGGGTTGTGCGCTGCGGTGTTCAGCCGACTCAATAATGCCGGTCTCGACCTTTGGGCCAGCCTGCTGCTGACCTTGGGCTGCGGCCTGGCGGTCGGCCTGCTCAATGGCTTGGCTGTGGTGGTACTGCGTTTGCCGCCGTTGCTCGCGACCCTGGCAAGCATGAATGTTCTGGCCGGCCTGGAGCTGGTCCTGACCGAAAACACCGTGGTTTCCACCGACTCACCGTTGCTCGACCTGCTCAGCGGCGGGACCTGGCTGGCCGTGCCGGCACTCGCCTGGGTGTTGCTGGTGACGGCCTTCGTGCTGACGCTGTTGATCCAGCACACGGCGTATGGCCTGCGCCTGCATGCCGTTGGGGAATACCCGCACGCCGCTGAGGCAGCGGGCATTCGAGTGCCTGCGTATGTGCTTTCCAGCTACCTATTGTCGGGGTTGTGCGCTGCCGTGGCGGCTTTGTGTTCAGCGGCATTTTTCAGCGGCAGCACCACCGGCTCCGGCGACATGCTGCTATCGGTGGTGGCGATTGCCTTTCTCGGCGTGGTGTTTTCCCGGCGGCTGGTGGCAAGCATCCCCGGCACCTTGCTCGCGACCTTGCTGATCGGCTTTCTGATCAACGGGTTTCAACTGCTCAACCTGTCGAGCTTCTGGGTCAACGGTGTGCAGGGCGTGCTGATTTTGCTGGTGGTCGCGGCTTCCAGTGCATTGAACCGGGGAGAGCCTTCATGAGTCAGGTATCGACGCTGCAAGCGCGTGGTGGCGGGTGGCGTTCACTGTTACCCCTGACGTTGCCGCTGGTGTTCGTGGCCATTGTCGTGGTGTTCGCCTGGCAGGCCCCCGGGTTCCTAAGTGGCGGTAATCTCAAAAGCCTGGTGCTGAACAACTTCGTGCTGCTGGCGATTGTCGCCATCGGCATGACCTACGCGGTGGCGGCCGGTGGCATCGACCTGTCGGTGGGCACCGCGCTGGATTTCGCCAGTTTCAGCTTTGTGGTGTTACTGAACGCCGGTCACGGGTTGGGTGTGGCGATTGCTGGCGCGTTGGCCGCCGGGCTGCTGGTAGGACTGTTCAATGCCGGCTTGATCGCAGGTCTGCGGATCAGCCCGTTCCTGGCGACCCTCGGCACCCTGTTTATCGGCACCAGTGCCCAGCAGTTGCTCTCGGACGGCGGCCAGCCGATCTACATCGCCCAGGGCTTCAAGCCGGAACTGGCGAGCTTCAGCCCATTGGGCGTGCCGTTGCCGTTGTTGATCGTGCTGGTATTGGCAGTGGTCTACGGCCTGTTGCTGGCCCGTGGACGCCTGGGGCGCGAACTGCTGGCCCAGGGCACCCAGCCGCTGCTGGCGTATTACTCGGGGTTGTCGGTGCGGCGCATCGTTACCACCACGGTGCTGGCGGCGGCGCTGGCATGCGGGGTAGCGGGGATTCTGCTCAGTTCGACGGTGAGCGCTTATGTGCCGCTGTCGGGCAACGCGTTCCTGCTGAATGCGATTGGCGCGGTGTTTATCGGCACCACGTTGAATCGCCAGGGCCGGGCGAATATTCCGGGCACGCTGCTGGGTGTGCTGTTCATCAACGTCATCGCCAATGGCTTGCTGTTGATCGGCTGGAATTTCTATTGGCAGCAGGTGGCCACCGGCGTGCTGATTTTTGTGGTGCTGGCCTTCAGTTTTATCAGCCGCAGGATCGCCCAGAACACCTGAGGCACGGCGCCCCAGGTGTCAATCTGGCGCTTATTTTTCCCAGTCAGCCTTGGGAATCAACAGGCCATGGTTGCCGTTATAGGCGGCGCGCTCTGGCTGTTTCCAGCCTTCCAGCAGCGCCTCGTCGAGGCGGTAGATCTCAACGCCCAATGGGCGGCAGACCTTCAGCGGGTCTTCGGCGTCCGGGCCCCACATCGGCAGTGACAGGTCGCCACCGGGGCAGGTGGAGAGGGCGCACAGCAGGTCGATTTCCGCAAAGAACTCCAGGTAGTCGCCCTGTTTGGCCGGGCAGGCTTTCATGAAGTACATGTCGTCGTGATTCAGGCCGGTGCATTGGAAGATGTTCAGCACATCGTGCACGTCGAACTCGGTCAGGCCGTGGGGCAGTACCGCGCGCGTCAGGTTGGAGTGGCAGTGGTGGTGGAAATCTTCGCCGGTGAGCATCTTGTTCACGTAAGGGTCGCAGCGCGTGCCGAGCAAATCGTGCAGGCGCCCGCCGTGTTCGTCGATGCCATAGTCGGCCAGGCTGTCGTCGGTGATGGTGACCATCGGCCGCAAAAACGGCAGGTTCGACCACAGGCGGTCGTATGTAGTGACGTGAGCGCCTTGCAGCTGGCGGGTACGCGATGCCCACATGCGTTCGCGGGGGTCGTTGGCACTCCACACGTTGAAATCGCCCACCTGCGGGCCCACCGGCGTGGTCACGCGGAACACATGGCCGGCCGGTACTTTCCAGGCGCGGCCGGTGCGGATCGGCACTTCGAATTGTTCGATCAGGGTGCGGCCATCCCGGGACTCGCGCACGCGGTCATAGAAAGCTTTGTCGACCTGCAAGGCAGCGCCTTTGCTGACTTGGTAGGCCGCTGGGTAGTCCTTGTACATGGTGGGTCCTCGCTTCAGGGTTTTGGAATGCTGCTCAGGATGTCCAGCAGCAGCGATTCGGAGTCATTGAGGTAGCTGGCCAGGGCTTCCCCGGCGGCTTGTTTGTGGCCGTCAACCAGCAAGTCGTGAATTTGCCGATCGCGCTCCAGCCAGGGCTTCTGGAAGGTTTCCTCACTGGGCGCGTTGGAAAACACCAGGCGCATCTGCGCTGCAATATGGGTAAAGAATTCGTCCAGCAACGGGCTGCGCATCAGCCCGACGATGTGTTGGTGAAAGCGCAGGCTGTGGGTGCCGAAGGCTTGCCAGTTCTCGCGGTCCTGGGCCAGTTGCGCGGCCTCGATGGACTCGAGCATCAGGTCGGACTGGTATTCGCGCAGCGGCTTGCTGGCGGCGATGGCCTGCAGCTCCAGGGTGCGTCGCACCTTGAAGAGGTCACGCACTTCCTCCACCCCCAGGCGGCGCACGATCACGCCTTTGTTGCGCACGTAACTGGTCAGGCCTTCGCGGCCCAGGTGGTGCAAGGCTTCACGCACCGTGTTGCGCGAGGCGTTGTAGGCGTTGACCAGCTCGCTCTCCACCAGCGGCATGCCGGGCAGCAGGCGGCCGCCGATGATGTCTTCACGCAGCTCGATGGCAACCTGGTCGGCCAGCGACAGGCTGGGTTCCTTGGCTTGACTCACGTTGGAGCTCCTTGGGCTCACGCCAGTTGGACGTCTTTGAGGAACTTGGTCATGCGTTCGCTGCGTTGTTCGAGCATTTCACGCGGCGGGGCGTCCTGGATAATCTCGCCGCCTTCCATGAACACCACGCGATCGGAGAGCTTGAACGCGAAGCTCATTTCATGGGTCACGATGACCATGGTCATACCTTCGCGAGCCAGCTCTTCGATCACCGCGAGCACGTCGCCCACGAGCTCCGGGTCCAGGGCTGAGGTGGGTTCATCAAACAGCATCACCGACGGCCGCATCGCCAAGGCCCGCGCAATTGCCACACGCTGCTGCTGGCCGCCGGACAATTGATGCGGGTACTTGCCAGCGTGCTCCAGCATGCCCACCTTGCGCAGCAGGGCCAAGCTCAACAGGCGAAGTTCTTCGGCGCCACCATGGGCATGGTAGACGGGCGCCAGCATCACGTTCTCAAGGGCAGTTTTGTGGGGGAACAGGTTGAACCCCTGGAACACCATGCCTACATGGACGATACCGCGCATATGCACCTTGTGACCCAGCGCACCCTGGGGTTCCTGAGTGCCACGCAGGAACGGCTGGCCTTTGCAGGGTGATTTCGCCACGGTCCAGGCTTTCGAGGCCGTTCATGGTGCGTATCAGCGTGGTCTTGCCCGAGCCCGACGGGCCGATGATCGACACCACCTCGCCCCAGCGCACATTCAGTTCAACGCCCTTGAGCACTTCCAGTTCGCCATAGGCCTTGCGCACTGCGCGGGCCTGCAACGCAAACTCGCCGGGCTCGGCCTGGCCCGACGCACGACGCGTCGCCACCTGGTCGAGTTCAGCGGGCGCGATGGCCTTGGGTTTGCGGCGGGTCACGTCCAAGTGGTTTTCAAGCACCCGCAGCAGCCAGCTGAACACCGTCACGATGAACACGTAATAGAACGCCACGGCCAGCATGGTCTCCATCACCAGGAAGTTCTGGGTGTAGAGCTGTTGGCCCACCAGCAGGATTTCCGAGAGCGAAATCACCGACACCAGTGAGGTCAGCTTGACGATGGTGATGTATTCGTTGGCCAGTGTCGGCAGTGCCACCCGCAGCGCCTGGGGCACCACGATCAGGCGTTGCACGCCGCGATAACCCACGCCCAACGCCTTGCCGGCTTCGCGCTGCCCCTTGGCCACCGCCAGCAAGCCGCCCCGATGAATCTCGGCGATGTAGGCCGCCTCACTCAACACCAGGGCGATCAGGCCCGCGGAGTAGGGGTTGGACAGCACCACGCTGGTGGACGGAAACACCTGGGGCAGGTTGTAGACAAAGATCAACAGAACCAGTAACGGCAGGCTGCGGAAGAACCAGATGTAGACGCCGGCCGAGTCCCGCAGCCAGCGGCGTTCCGACTGCCGCGCAAGTGCCAGGAAAAACCCCAGCACAATGCCCAGCAGCCAGGTTTCCAGGCTCAGTTCGACCACAGTGCCGACGGCGCGCCAGAAATCGCCGTTCCACAACAGGCCCAGGGTGTAATGCCAATCGAATTGCATAAAGGTGCTCCGCGTTTCAGTTGCCCAGTGCCGCACTGATCTCGGCGGCGTTCGGCTCGGCCAGGTTGTAGCGCGCAAGCAGCTGGCCGTAGCTGCCGTCCTGCTTGATCTGGCTCAGGGCGTCGGTCAACGCCTGGAGCAGTGCCGGGTTTTCCTTGCGCACGGCCAGGCCGACCACCACCGGGTAGATCAATTCGTTGGAGCTGATCACGGTTTTGCCCTGGAGCTTTTCGACGGTGATCTTGGCGACCGCCGCGTCTTCCATCTGCACGTCCACTGCCTGGGCCAGCAAGGCCTGGGCCGCTTCCGGGGAGGTCGGAAACTCTCGGGACTCGATCGCCGGCTTGCCCGCAGGGAGGCAGTAGTCCGTCGAAACCCTGTTTAGCTTTGGCACCCACGACGCGCCCTTGATCGAGCCCACGCGCTTGCCGCACAGGTCTTCTGGGCGTTGGGGTTTGAAGTCGCCGGCGCTGAGCACCATCAGCGAGGAACCGGTCTTCAGGTAGCTGAGGAAGTCCACCTGTTTGGCACGCTCGGGGGTGACGTAGAGCGCCGAGGCCACTACGTCGAAACGTTGGGCGTTGACGCCAAGGATCAGGTTGGCGAAACGGGTGTCGAGAAAACGCGGTTTCAGCCCCAGTTGCTTGCCCATCAATTGCATGAACTCCGGGTCGAAACCGGCCGGGGTCTTTTGCTCAAGATAGGTGTAAGGCGGGTAGGTGAGGTCGGAGCCGATCGACAGCTCGCCTTGTTTGAGGGTGCCCTTGATCTCGGCAGCCGACAGTAGCGGCGTCACGCACGCCAGGGTGATCGCTAGCCCCAATGTGCGCAGGGTGTTCTTGCCCGTCAGACCTTTTTGCATGTTTGTCGCCTCGGTTGCTGGATTCAGGGGGTAGTCATGATTGTTCAACAATCCTGTATTAGTGGGTAAGCGTTTATCGTGCCAAGTAGACTGGTTAAGGATTTTTTGATGAGTTTTGATGGGAGGCGAGGGCTTTTTTTGTAGGCGCGCACACCAATTCGGGGCGATTCGTTACCACGCGCTACGTTGTGGGGCGGGAATATTGCGGGGCATCACGCACGTACTTATTGATAAAGTGCCGCTATGAAACCCTGAGTGAACAGCAATGACGTCGATCTCCCAACGCCGCTCAACCTTGATTGCCTTGCTGGTCGCCGTCACCTTTTTCATGGAAAACCTGGACGCCACGGTGATCGCTACGGCGTTGCCGGACATCGCCAAAACCTTCGGGGTGGGGGCGGTGGACGTGAATATCGGCATGAGCGCCTACATGCTCGCCGTTGCGGTGTTTATTCCCATCAGCGGCTGGCTGGCCGACCGCTTTGGGTCGCGGCGGGTATTCGGTTCGGCGATTGTGCTGTTCAGTGTGTCGTCGTTGCTGTGCGGGTGGAGTGACAGCCTGCAAACCTTCGTCGCCGCGCGCGTGTTGCAGGGCATCAGTGGGGCGATGATGGTGCCGGTGGGACGCCTGGCAGTGCTGCGCTCGACCGAGAAGAAAGACCTGGTGCGGGCGATTTCATTTATCACCTGGCCCGGCCTGGTGGCGCCGATACTCGGGCCGCCGGTGGGCGGGTTTATCGTTACCCATGCGTCCTGGCCGTGGATTTTCTACCTCAACCTGCCACTGGGCCTGCTGGCATTGATCGCCACGCTGGTGTTGATTCCCAAGCATGACGAGGTCACTGCCCGCACCTTCGACTTCAGCGGTTTCCTGCTGGTGGGCGTCGCCAGCGCGGCGCTGTTGTACGGTGTCGAACTGCTCGGGCAAAGCCGTGGCAGCTTGTTGCAGGGCCTGTTGCTCAGCGGCGCAGGCGTGATGCTCGGTACCTTTGCCTGGCGCCATATGCGCCGGCATGCCCAGCCGTTACTGGCGTTGGGTGTGGTGAGCGTGCGCACCTTCAGTGTGTGCCTGTGTGGCGGGTCGATTTTCCGGGTGGCCATCAGCACCTTGCCGTTCCTGCTGCCGTTGATGTTTCAACTGGCGTTCGGTCTCTCGGCCTTCGATGCGGGGTTGCTGGTGCTCGCGGTATTTGCCGGCAACCTGGCGATGAAGCCGTTCACCACCTGGGTGATGCAGCGTTGGGGGTTTCGCCCGGTGTTGATGATCAACGGCATCCTTGGCGTACTGGCGATTGCCGCCTGTGCATTGCTGGACGAGCGCATGAGCTGGGCACTGATCCTGTTCATTCTGTTCGTGGGCGGCCTGTCACGCTCCATGCAGTTCACCTTGTTCAACACCCTGGGGTTCGCCGATATACCCAAGGCGCAGATGAGTGATGCTTCAACCTTGTTCAGCATGTTTTTCCAGCTGAGCATGGCCATGGGCGTGGCGATTGGCGCGCTGTTGTTACGTTTTGCGATGAATTTTCACGGCAATACCGGGCAGGCCGCCACCGCCGATTTCCAGCTGACGTTTCTGTTGGTCGCGGTGATTGCCGGCGTGGCGCTGCTGGATAACCTGCGGCTGCCGCCCCAGGCCGGGGAGTCGGTGCTGCAACGCAAATGAACCCACGATACCTTGGGGGTATGAAGCAACACCTATTGAATATTGGACGGTTCAAGTCCCCCGCATCACTCTGCGGTGACGTACACACGCAGGGCCCATAACAATAAAAGGCGCAACCATGACCGTGCTATTGAGTGAGCGCAGCCAGATTTTCGATCGTGCAGATGCCTATGCCGTGTCCGACTACGTCAACCAGCACGTAGGCAGCCACTGCATCCGCCTGCCACCCAAGGGCCGCCCGCAGGCGAGCATCAGTCACCGGACCTTCTCCAGCCTCGACCTGTGCCGCATCAGCTACGGTGCGCCGGTGCGGGTGACGTCGGTGGCGCTGGAAACCATCTACCACCTGCAAATCCTGCTGCACGGCCACTGCCGCTCGAACTCCCGTGGCGAAGAGCAGGTGCTGGGCCCGGGGGAAGTGCTGCTGATCAACCCGGATGACCCGGTGGACCTGACCTATTCCGCCGACTGCGAAAAATTCATCGTCAAGGTCCCGGTGCGCCTGCTGGAAAACGCCTGCCTGGAGCAGCACTGGGCGTTGCCGCAGCCGGGCATCCGTTTCGCCGCACCGCGCCATGCACTCACTGAAATGGGCGGGTTCCTGCAACTGCTGGGGCTGATCTGTCATGAGGCCGAAAACGCCGCCGAACCGGAAGTGCAGGGCCTGTACGAGCGCATCGTGGCCAATAAGTTATTGGCGCTGCTGGCCAGTAACGTCCTGCGGGTGATCCCGCGGCCTGATCAAGGCGGTGGCTTTGAAGCGGTGCGCCAGTTTATCGAAGAGCACCTGACGGACGACATCAGCGTCGAACAACTGATGGCCATCGCCAGGGTCAGCGAGCGGTCGCTGTATACCCTGTTTGAACGCCAGGTCGGCCTGTCGCCCCGGGACTACATGCGCCAACGCAAGCTGGAGCGGGTGCACACCATGCTGCAACTGGCCACGGCGCGCAGCGTCACCGAGGTGGCGCTGGATCACGGGTTTGTGCACCTGGGGCGTTTCTCCGAGGCCTATCGCAAACGCTTCGGCGAGTTGCCTTCGCAGACGTGGAAGCGCCGGCTTGCGCCAGGCGGATAGCGAATTGCAGTCAGCGGATATTGAGGGGTAGGGCAAGCACATAAGGTGGGGGCGCCTGATACAAGAACAACCGAGGGCCTACCCCATGATCAGCACATTCGACCGACTCGCCCGACAATTGCGCGACTCCGTCCAGGAAGATCCCGCCACCGGGGTGTTCCGCTGCCGCCGCGACATCTTCACCGACCCCGACCTGTTTGCCCTGGAGATGAAGCACATTTTCGAAGGCGGTTGGGTCTACCTGGCACACGAAAGCCAGGTGCCAGAAATCAACGACTACTTCACCACCTGGATCGGCCGCCAACCCGTGGTCATCACCCGCGACAAGCAAGGCTCGCTACATGGCCTGGTCAACGCCTGCGCCCACCGTGGCGCCATGCTCTGCCGCCGTAAGCAAGGCAACAAAGGCTCGTTCACCTGCCCGTTCCACGGCTGGACCTTCAGCAACGCCGGCAAGCTGCTCAAAGTGAAGGATGCCAAGACCGGCGCCTACCCCGACAGCTTCGACTGTGACGGCTCCCACGACCTCAAGCGCCTTGGCCGTTTCGAAAATTATCGCGGCTTCCTGTTCGGCAGTCTCAGCGAGACGGTGCCGGAACTCAGCGACTACTTGGGGGAAACCCGGGTGATCATCGACCAGATGGTCGACCAGGCACCGCTGGGCCTGGAAGTGCTGCGGGGCAGTTCGTCGTATGTGTATGACGGCAACTGGAAGCTGCAGATCGAGAACGGCGCCGACGGTTATCACGTCAGCTCCGTGCACTGGAACTACTCGGCGACCATGGGCCGCCGCAACTACGAAGCCGAAGGCACGCGCACCGTCGACGCCAATGGCTGGTCGAAAAGCCTGGGTGGCGTCTACGCCTTCGAGCATGGGCATATCCTGCTGTGGACGCGCCTGCTCAACCCTGAAGTGCGCCCGGTGCATGCTCACCGTGAAGCGCTGGCCGAGCGTCTGGGCCAGGAGCGTGCGGACTTTATCGTCGATCAAACCCGCAACCTGTGCCTCTACCCGAATGTGTACCTGATGGACCAGTTCTCCACGCAGATCCGCGTGGTGCGCCCAATTGCCGTCGACAAGACCGAGGTCACGATCTACTGCATGGCGCCCAAGGGCGAAAGCGCCGAGGAACGCACCACGCGTATCCGCCAGTACGAAGACTTCTTCAACGTCAGCGGCATGGGTACGCCGGACGACCTCGAAGAGTTCCGCGCCTGCCAGACCGGCTACCAGGGCGCGACCACTTTGTGGAATGACCTCAGCCGCGGTGCGAAACAATGGGTGGAAGGCGCCGACGACAACGCCCGGGCCATGGGCATGAACCCGCAGCTCAGCGGCGTCAAAACCGAGGACGAAGGGCTGTTCGTGCGCCAGCACGCCCATTGGGCCCAGAGCCTGCAACAGGCGATCGAGCGCGAGCAGCAAGGCGTGATCGCCACGGACAAGGAGGTGCTGTCATGAGTGCTTCCCGCGACCGCCTGCTGGATTTTCTGTACCGCGAAGCGCGCCTGCTGGATGACCGTCAGTGGGACGAGTGGCTTGAATGCTATTCACCCAAGGTCGAGTACTGGATGCCGGCCTGGGACGACCACGACACCCTGACCGAAGACCCCCAGAGCGAAATCTCGCTGATCTATTACCCCAGCCGTGACGGCCTGGAAGACCGCGTGTTCCGGATCAAGACCGAGCGCTCCAGCGCCAGCACCCCGGAGCCGCGCACCGCGCACCTGATCACCAACCTCGAAGTGCTGGCCGATGACGGGCAACACGTGGAGCTGCGTTTCAACTGGCAAACCCTCAGCCATCGCTACAAGACCACGGATACGTACTTCGGTACCTCGTTCTATCGCGTCGACATCCGCGCCGATCAGCCGCTGATCACGCGCAAGAAGGTGGTGCTGAAAAACGACTACATCCATCAGGTCATCGATATCTACCACATCTGAGGACACACCCATGACGTACTCCATTGCCCTGAACTTCGAGGACGGGGTGACCCGTTTCATCGACTGCAAGGTGGGTGAAAAGGTCCTCGATGCGGCCTTTCGCCAACGTATCAACCTGCCCATGGACTGCTCGGACGGTGTGTGTGGCACCTGCAAATGCCGCTGTGAAACCGGCGTCTATGACTTGGGCGACGACTATATCGAAGACGCTCTGAGCGAAGATGAAGCCGGCGAGCGCCAGGTGTTGACCTGCCAGATGGTGCCGCAATCCGACTGCGTGATCGCCGTGCCGGTGCCGTCCGGTGCGTGCAAGACCGGCACTGCGCAGTTTGCCGCGACGGTGGCGAGCATTACCCGGCATGCCGACGCCGCCCTGGAGGTGAGTTTCGAGCTGGACCAGGCGCCGGTATTCCTGCCGGGCCAATACGTGAATATCGGCGTGCCGGACAGCGGGCAGACCCGCTCGTATTCCTTCAGCAGCAAGCCCGGCGACAAACGCGCCAGCTTCCTGATCAAGCATGTGCCTGGCGGGCTGATGAGCGGCTGGCTGGAGCGCGCCCGGCCGGGCGATGCCGTACCGATGACCGGGCCACTGGGCAGTTTCTACCTGTGTGAAGTGGCGCGGCCGTTGTTGTTGCTGGCGGGCGGCACCGGATTGGCGCCGTTCCTGTCGATGCTCGAAGTGCTGGCCGAACGCGGGGAAACCCGGCCGGTCCGGCTGATCTACGGCGTGACGCGGGATCAGGACCTGGTGATGGTCGAGGTGCTGGCAGCCTTCGCCAAACGCCTGCCCAATTTCAGTTTTGTCACCTGCGTGGCTGACCCTCAGACCGCGCACCCACAGCAGGGCTATGTCACGCAACACATGGCCGCCGACGTACTGAACGACGGTGACGTGGATGTGTACCTGTGCGGGCCGCCGCCGATGGTCGACGCGGTACGCCAGCACTTCAAGAACCAGGGCGTAACGCCCGCCAGCTTCCATTACGAGAAGTTCACGCCCAACGCCATCGTCACCGGCGACGCCGCCTGAGGAAAACCCCATGAACCCACGTTTCAACAACAAGGTTGCGCTGGTGACCGGCGCCGCCCAGGGCATCGGCCGGCGTGTCGCCGAGCGTTTGCTGGAAGAGGGCGCCTGGCTGGTGGCGGTCGACCGCTCGGAACTCGTGCATGAGTTGCAGTATGAGCGGGCGCTGGTCCTCACTGCCGACCTTGAACAGCACGCCGAATGCGCACGCGTGATGGCCGCTGCCAAGGCGCGTTTCGGGCGTATCGACGTACTGATCAATAACGTCGGCGGCACCATCTGGGCCAAGCCCTTCGAACACTACGCCGAGAGTGAAATCGAGGCGGAAGTACGCCGGTCGCTGTTCCCGACGCTGTGGTGCTGTCATTGCGTGTTGCCCTACATGCTGGAGCAGGGCAGTGGTGCCATCGTCAATGTCTCGTCCGTCGCCACCCGTGGGGTGAACCGCGTGCCGTACGGGGCGGCCAAGGGCGGCGTCAATGCCCTGACCGCATGCCTGGCCCTGGAGACTGCCGGCAGCGGGATCCGGGTCAACGCCACCGCGCCGGGCGGTACCGAAGCGCCGCCGCGCCGGATCCCGCGCAACAGCCAGCCCCAGAGCGACCAGGAGCGCGTCTGGTACCAACAGATTGTCGACCAGACCCTCGACAGCAGCCCGATGAAGCGCTACGGCAGCATCGACGAACAAGCCGGCGCGATCCTGTTTCTCGCCTCCGATGAGGCCTCTTACATCACGGGCGTGACCTTGCCGGTAGGAGGCGGCGACCTCGGCTGACCCATCGCTGTAACTGCAGACACTGACTCACAACAACAATAATGAGAGCACTGCCATGCGTACCCATGACGTTCATTCGATTATCGATAACGCCCGTTTCAGCCGCTTCCACTGGCTGGTAATGGGCTTGTGTGCCTTGCTGTTGATCTTCGACGGCTACGACCTGTTTATCTACGGCGTGGTGTTGCCGTCCATCATGAAGGAGTGGGGCCTGTCGCCCTTGCAGGCAGGGGCTCTGGGCAGTTACGCGCTGTTCGGCATGATGTTCGGCGCGCTGGCGTTTGGCAGCCTGGCGGACCGGATCGGCCGCAAGAAAGGCATCGCCATCTGCTTCACGTTGTTCAGCGTTGCCACCGTGATTAACGGCTTCGCCAGCAACCCGACCGAGTTCGGTATCTGCCGGTTTATCGCCGGGCTGGGCTGTGGCGGGTTAATGCCGAATGCGGTGGCGTTGATGAACGAGTACGCGCCGAAGAAGATCCGCAGCACCCTGGTTGCGCTGATGTTCAGTGGCTATTCACTTGGCGGCATGCTCTCGGCCGGCGTGGGGATTTACCTGCTGCCGCGCTATGGCTGGGAATCGATGTTCTTCGTCGCCACCGTGCCGCTGTTGCTGCTCCCGGTGATTGTGTATTGGCTGCCTGAATCCATCGGCTTTCTGATCCGCCAGGGCAGGCTGGACCAGGCACGTGCGCTACTCAAGCGCCTTTCGCCCGAAACCCCAATCGACGCTGAAGACAAGTTGCAGATCAGCGCCGGCAAAGGCAAGGGTGCCTCGGTACTGGAGCTGTTTCGCCATGGCCTGGCGGTACGCACCGCATCGATCTGGGTCGCGTTTTTCTGCTGCCTGCTGATGGTCTACGCCTTGAGTTCGTGGCTGCCCAAGCTGATGGCCGGTGCCGGTTACAGCCTGGGGTCGAGCCTGTCCTTCCTGCTGGCGCTGAACTTCGGCGGCATGGCCGGGGCGATTCTCGGCGGCTGGCTGGGAGACCGGCTGAACCTGGTGAAAGTCATGATCGGCTTCTTCGTCACTGCGGCGGTGTCCATCAGCCTGCTGGGTATCAACAGCCCGATGCCGGTCCTGTATTTGCTGATCTTCGTCGCGGGCGCCACCACCATCGGTACGCAAATCCTGCTGTATGCGGGTACCGCGCAGCTTTATGGCTTGTCGATTCGCTCCACCGGGCTGGGTTGGGCGTCGGGCATCGGCCGCAATGGCGCGATTGTCGGGCCGCTGCTCGGCGGCGCGCTGATGGGCATCGAGTTGCCGCTGCAACTGAACTTCCTGGCATTCGCCGTTCCCGGCGCCATCGCGGCATTGGCGATGACGGCATACGCCTTGAACGGGCGTCGCTCCAGCACCGATTTGATCACTGCGCAGGCGCTGTGATCGCTCAAACCGTCGATAACAATAACTAAGAGCAACGACATGAAGACACAACGTATCTGGCTGTCCCTGTTGGGCATGCCCTTTGCGGCGACTGCGGCTGAGGGCGGTTTTTTCGCAGACTCCACAGCCACCTTGCAGGCCCGCAATTACTATTTCAGCCGCGACTTTTCGGAGATCGTGGGCGCCAACAAGCAATCAAAGGCGCAGGAGTGGGGCCAGGGTTTTATCCTGACCTACAAATCCGGCTATACCCCGGGGCCGATCGGTTTCGGTTTGGATGCACTGGGCACCCTGGGCCTCAAGCTCGACAGCAGCCCGGACCGGACCAACACCGGCTTGCTGCCGGTCAAGGGCGATGGCAGTGCCCCGGACGACTACAGCCGTTTGGGCCTGACCTTCAAGGCCAGGTTTTCCAAGACCGAATTGAAGGTTGGCGAAGTGCAACCCAACCTGCCGGTATTGGCCTTCAGCGACATTCGCCTGTTGCCGCCCAGCTACCAGGGCGTGAGTGTCAGCTCCGGCGAAATCGCCGGCCTGACGCTACAGGCCGGGCATTTGACCACCACCAGCCTGCGCAACGAAGCCGGCGACGAGAAGATGATCGCCATGCTCGGCCATGTGCCGCAACGCGGCGCAGAAAGTGATGGGTTCAACTATGTCGGCGACGACTACGCCTTCAACACCAACCGTACCAGCGTCAGCTACTGGCATGGCCAACTCAAGGACATCTACCGCCAGGACTTTGTCGGCCTCAAACACAGCCAGCCGATGGGCAACTGGATACTCGGCGCCAACCTCGGCTACTACGATGCCCGGGAAGACGGCGACAAACTGCTCGGCAAGATCGACAACCAGGCGTTTTTCTCGCTGCTGTCGGCCAAGCATGGCGGCCATATCTTCTACGTCGGCTATCAAGCCATGTACGGCGACAGTGCTTTCCCAAGGGTGTTCGCCAACATCACACCGCTGGGCAACGAGGTGCCCACCTACGAGTTCGCCTACACCGACGAACGCTCCTGGCAAGCGCGGTACGACTACGACTTCGTGGCGCTGGGCATTCCGGGGTTGACCACCACCGTGCGCTACATCACTGGCAACAACGTGACCACCGGCGCCGGTTACGAAGGCAAGGACCGCGAGCGCGACCTGGATATCGGCTATGTGGTGCAAAGCGGCACGTTGAGCGGCCTGGGCATTCGGGTGCGTAACGTCATGGCCCGTTCAAACTACCGCAGCGATATCGACGAGAACCGGCTGATCCTCAGTTACACCTGGAAGCTGCTTTAAACCCCGCCCTGGCACGTACCCATGACCTGGTAGTTGACGGTGTGGCTGACGCCCTGGCTGTCGAGATAAACCATCGTCGCCGGTTCTACCTGGCAACTGCCGGGCACGGGTGTGAGTGAAACAATGCGCTGGATATCCGGCGCTTCACTGCTGCCGGCCGCCAGGGCGCCGGTGGTGCTGAAGAGCAGGATCAAACTGAGCCATTTGATAGTCATGATGAGTCCCTCTGTGAGTAGGGTTCATTTTAGTGATTGCCACAGCGGGATAAAGACAGGAACAGGTGAATGACTCGTACGTATCAGGTAGCAATCGAGGGGCAATACTGATGGATCTGCTCAATGGCATGCAGGTGTTCGCCCGGGTTGTCGACACAGGCAGCTTTGCTGCGGCGGCTGAGGCCTTGGACATGTCCGGCGCCCACGTATCACGGTTGATCTCAGAGCTGGAAAAACACCTTGAGACCCGCCTGTTGCAACGCACCACCCGACGCCTGAGCCTTACCGATTCGGGCGAGCGGTTCCTGCTGCGCTGTCGCGACATTCTTGAAGACGTGAGGGAAGCTACCGCGGAGGCCAGCGGCGCACACCTCAACCCGCGCGGGCGGTTGCGGCTGCATTGTATGAGTGGGCTTGGCGTGCTGATCACCCCGTTGATTGCCCGCTACAGCGAGCAATACCCGGACGTGTCCATCGAGTTGACCCTGTCCCAGCACAACCCTGACCCGCTGGAAGAGGGCCACGACGTGGTGATCTCCATCGCCCATTCACTGCCGGATTCAGCGCTGGTGAGCCAGACGGTGGGGCAGTTGTTCAGCGTCCTGTGTGCGGCGCCGAGGTATCTGGCCAGATACGGCGTGCCCGAGAGTCCGCAGCAATTGATGCAGCACCGACGCTTGCACCTTCAGGATTTCCAGGAGGATGCCTGGGTGTTCAAGGGTGAAGAGGGCGAGGTTGCGATTGCGCCGGGAGACACCTTCAGGACCAACGTGGCGGATGCGATGGTCAAGGCGACGCAGGAAGGCATGGGCATCAGTCTGTTGCCGTTTTTCAGTGCAAGCGCGGCACTGCGGGAAGGTTCGCTGGTACGGCTGTTGCCCGACTATCGGCTAAGGGAGCGCAGCATTTTCGCGGTGTATCCGTCGAGGCGTTTTTTGGATGCCAAGGTGCGCACGTGGGTCGCGTTTTTGCAGGTGCAATTGCCGGTGTTGCTGGAGGAGCAGGTGAACGTGATTGAGGCTCCCCGAGGCTAATAGGAATAGGCAAACCTCATAGAGTTACCGGCATAGGTCGACAGTGCTTACCATGACTACCATGGGGGCACATCCACCGAGAGCGATTTTTCATGAGTACTCAAACAACACTGTTCATCACCGGCATCAGCAGCGGCTTTGGCAAAGCGCTGGCAGCAGAGGCGTTGGCTGCCGGCCACCGAGTCATCGGGACTGTGCGCAATGAGACGGCCCTGCAAGCGTTCGAAGCGTTGTCGGCGGAGCGCGCCCATGGGGTAATACTGGATGTCACGGACTTTGAACAGATCGACAGCGTCGTCGCCGAGGTGGAGACCCGCTTCGGCCCGGTGGACGTCCTGGTGAACAATGCGGGTTACGGTCATGAGGGGATTTTCGAAGAGTCGCCGCTGGAGGACATGCGCCGTCAATTCGACGTCAACGTGTTCGGCGCCGTTGCCGTGACCAAGGCCTTCGTGCCGTACTTCCGCCAGCGCCGCCGTGGGCACATCATCAACATCACCTCCATGGGCGGCACGATCACCATGCCGGGTATTGCCTACTACTGTGGGAGCAAGTTTGCGCTGGAAGGCATCTCCGACACCCTGAGCAAAGAACTCAAGCCGTTCAACATCTTTGTCACGGCAGTGGCGCCGGGTTCGTTTCGCACCGATTGGGCCGGGCGGTCCATGCAGCGCACGCCACGCAGTATCGCCGACTACGATGCGAGCTTTGATCCGGTGCGCCAGGCGCGGGAAGAGAAAAGCGGCCACCAATTGGGTGATCCGAAAAAAGCCGCGCAGGCGATGTTGACGCTGATTGCCAGCGACCACCCACCGGCGCATTTGCTGCTGGGCAGTGATGCGCTGGGTTATGTGCGGGAAAAACTGCTGCAATCCCTGCGGGATATTGATCAGTGGGAGGCGCTGACGCGTTCTACGGATGGTTAAGGCATCCCACTTCGCAGTCTGCACTGACCTTAATGGCGAAAAGCGAAGACTTCCTTGAGCATCGGTACGGCCAACATCGCGTCAGGCCAGCCGGAGTAGAACGCTAAGTGGGTAAGACTTGTGGCATTTGGATTGTAAACGCGATCAGCACCACGAACCTATGAGGATGGCGGGATTGGTTGGAGGCTCCTGCGGCAGGCGTTACGTAGTTGATGCGGCAGCACCCGGCGTCCCGTTTGATTAGGGAGGCACGCTGCGTTGGCTGTCTCAATGCACCAATCAGCGGCGCTGACCATTTGTCCAAAACAATACAATTCTGTACTGACTTGTTGCCCTTATCGGTGCGCATTGGCATTATTTAGCCATCACTCGATACCGGCGCAGGGATGGCCGCGACACGCTGCCTATTTCTGTGCGCTTAATTTGGCGCCGGCCTAGTGCTCATCTATCTCTGCATACCCTCCATGTCTAACCTTTTGCGGTCCTATAAATGAGTTTCTTTCGAAAGCTCTTGGCTTTCATTGTCCAACTGTTTAGTCAGAAAGATGAGCCTGATAGCGATGTATTGCCGAAAATTGATCCTGAGAAAATCCAGAAAGAGCTGCGCGTCGTTGAGCTGGCGCGGCTTCGCGGAGCTGCCGGAGTTCCCTCCAGTACTGCGACCCAGCTTTCAGATGTCGAGCACAGTATTCGGGGCAAACTGGGCGGAATGCGTGAGCAGATACTCAAGTACGGTGAGCGATCCCTAAAAAGCGCCGACAACCGCTTGGACGCCATTGACGTGACCCGCGACATCAAACGCACTATCGCACTTGGCGAGGAGTTTGAGCGAAACGCCGATCAGGACATTTCCAAAATGGATGGCGAGCTGGCGGAGCTTCAGCAAGCGGCCGAAGACAAGGCCCATGCACTCGAAACTTTCCGTGAGCAAAACAAGTTGCAGCACAGGACTGCTGATGCTGCTGATGGGGATGTCAAATGGATGAACGGTGGCTTGCTGTTTGCGATGACAGTGGCGGAAGGCTTTGGAAACGCCTTTTTGTTTTCTGAGGGCATGGCCAGCGGGTATGTGGGTGGGTTTGTCACCGCAATAATGCTGTCTGCGTTCAACGTGTTCGTATGCTTCTTTCTGGGTAGGGCTAGTGCCTATAAAAACCATGTCATACCGTCAAGGATGTTCGCAGGCTATTTTGCGTTAGGTGCGGCAGTTCTCAGCATGGTTACTGTCGGCTTAGGAACTGCCTATTTCCGTTTTGTACTGCCTCAACTTGAAGATGAATCGCAGTCAGCTGTCGAGTTGATTCGTGCTTATTTACAAGATTCGATCCTTCCATTTCAGGACATCAGCTCATGCGGCTTATTTGCGCTGACGGTCATTTTTGGAGTGGCAGCAGTCTATAAGGGCTACACCTGGACTGACCGTTATCCAGGGTACGCGAAGGTTTACCTGGATTACGAAGACGCTCAACGCCGGTATATCTTTGCTATTGAAGCGCTGCGGCATGTGTTGGAGCAGCGCAAGCTTGAATCCCTTCTCCTGATCGATCAGAACGTTGATCGTGCAGCGGCAGCCATCCAGAATTTTAAGCGCAGCATGAGCCAGAAAACGGTCATCAAGAAGGTCGTGGATGAGCGGATGGTACTGGCCGACGAAACGCTCACTAACCTGGTCCGTAAGTATCGGATTGAAAACGAAATGGCTCGCCCTAGCAACAATCCGCCGCCGGCCTACTTCGACGAGCCGGTGACATTTGTTGAGGTCACAATGCCTGATTTCGGCACCGAGAAGGATGAGATCAAACTTGCTGAGCAAGAACGCTTAATGAACGAAATGGTTTCCAACCTAGAGACGATCAGGGCCCGAATTCAGTCGTCCTTTAATCAGAAATACGATCAAGTGCAGCCGCTGCAGCAACTCGTTTTAGGGAGAGCGTAATGGCAATTTATGCCAAGAAAAAAGGGCGTTCCGGTAAAACTTTCGGCTTGCTGGTTGGTGGTGTCGCAATAGCGGCGGCTGCCTTGATGTTCTATTTCAATGCGACGCGTGAAACCTTCGATAAGGAGACCCTTTGCCCGTCGACAGGTCCCAAAGGGCAATACGTGGTGCTCATTGATAACACCTCACCGTTCCCGTTTACCCAGAAAATCGCGTTAGGCCAACGGCTTAAAACGATGGTAACTGAGGAGCTCCCCGAAGGCTTTCTGCTCTCCGTATTTCTTCTCGGTGAAGATTTTAAGAGCAATGAAAAACCCCTATTTGAGCGCTGCAATCCTGGTCAGTGGAAGGATCGGAACAAGCAGACGAGTAATAAGAAATTTGTTGATCGGGACTTTAACCAAAAATTTGTAAAGCCGTTTGACGACATCGTGCACAAAATCTCGCTCGAAGAGCGCAGCAAGAACTCCCCCATTTTCCAGATGCTGCAGCTTGTTGGCATCAATGGATTTGAGCGCGCACATGTCTCGGGTGAACGCAGGCTGGTAATTTACTCCGACATGCTGGCGAACATGCCGGAGTTCAGCATGTATAAGGCCAACCTGCCGCTTTACGCGGATTTTCGTAAGACCGCTTATGGGCAAAATGCTGTGGCACCTGGCCTGCAAGGCAGCATTGTAGCCATCAACCTGCTGGCAGCTGATCAGAAAACCCTACAGAACACCAAGCTCTCGATGTTCTGGGAGCAATACTTTCAAGATAACGGCGTATCTGTGGAAGGTTTTTCCCGGGTCGAGGGGTTATAAGTGGACGTCAATAAATCGATCAAACGCGTCAGCACCTACTTTGCGTTCGCGGTGTTGCTGAAAATCAGTTTGTCCGTCGCCAGCCTGAAGCTAAATGACCCATTTTGGCTAGGGCTGGTCTTTCCGCTGGCGGTGATGATCGCGTATTGGGTCATCGGCTATGTCGTTCGAGAAAAATGGGACAAGCAACTCACCCTGGCCAAATTTGCCGATTCAGTTTACTACTTGGGCTTCCTGTTCACTGTCGCCAGCATCATTATCTGCCTGCTGGACATTGAGAGTATGGGTGACAACCTCAACGGTATGGCGACTCGGTTCGGTGCCGCTATGGTCAGTACCGCACTGGGTATGCTGGCGCGGATTATTCATACCGGGTTTCGTATCGATGCGAATGATGCGGTCAGAAGTGTCGAAGAGCGTGCGATTCACGCTGCCGAAAATCTGGCTATCTCCTTTGACAACACTTTTCAACAGCTTGAAGTCTTCCGGGACAAGGTAGACGTCGCTTCTCGCGAAGCGGTGCAGAGTGTGAAGGAACAGGTCAAGGCACTTTACGAACACAACATCACTGCCACCGACGCTTACTTTGCCAATGCTACGCAGCAGAGCAATGAAGCCTTTGCGCTGATACTTGAAAACACTCGACAGTCCAGCGACAACTTGTTGAGCACTATTAATGAGCTGACCGAAAAGAGCGCTCTTACGCTACGGCAGATGGAAGACAACGCCTTGGATTTCGGCACACTGGCGCGCGATCGCGTGGAGCAAATGATCTTTCCTGATGACCTGTTCACCCGCAAGCTGGGTGGTTCAATTGAAACATTGGCAGGCACAACGGACAGCGTGAATGAAGGCGTAGCCTCGTTGGCCGAAGACGTTAAAACCGCTACGCGCCAAGTCACTACCGCCATTCGTAGCTTGAATGCTAAGACTCAAACACTCGATGAAAACCTGTTATCCGTCGGTGCCATTGTGACGAGCCAGGAGCGCCTGGTGGATGCGATGAGACTACAGAGCAAAGAGATGATGGAAAGTGTTGAGCGCGTACAGAAAGAGTACCTGGACTCGTTGGACGACCAGCAAGAGGATTACCTCAACGAAATCAAGGCTCGTCAGCAATCGGTGGAACGCATTGCAGATAAACTGGATGCTTTGAATATCCGTATTGAAAGCGCCGATACTGTAGAGCGCCTGGGCAGGGACATCGCCGATGCTCTGAAAGGTGTGCACGAAGTCAGTCAGACCAATCGGGAGATTTTGGCGGAGAATCTTGAGCAGAGTTTAGCGCCGCTGGTTCGGGCTCTGGTTGAAAGTAATGAGAAACACCAGGGGGTTGCATCGCGGATGGAGGAGAGCAATCGTTCAGTCGAAGCCGCTCACAGCCAGTTGGATGCGCTGATTAACAAGATTGGTGGACTCACTGCGGCAGAGCGGGGCACATCCACTCACTGCGTTGAGTCAGAGAGCCTCGCGGAAGCGAGATCCGCCTGATGAGCGGAAAGAATGATCAAGTGTTTCAGCTCTCGCTTACCGAGATCTTTATCATCGTGTGCTTCATATTGCTGCTGCTGATGGGGTACCAGATTTTTAAGTTAACCCATAAAAATCAGGCGTTGAATGAAAAAATGTTGGCCTTCCAGGATCTGGATGTACGTGAGAATGCGATCAACAAGGCGGCCGAGGCACTGAAAGCGCGGATGACTGCGTTAGGTGTGCGTAAGCCCGAGGAGATAATCAGCAAGCTGGTGGACGCATCGAAAGCAACCGCAGAGCTGGATCGCTTGAAAGTACTCATGACCCAAAAAGATCAAGAGCTGACTGCGCTCGCAGCAATCGAAAAAGCCTTGATGGAGGTTGCTGGGCAGAAAAAAGGCGCCGACGCTAAGCAACTAATTTTAGAAACGATGATGTCGTTTGAGCAGCTAAAAAAGCTGGTCGTTGATCCTGCTGATGAAAGCGGTATACAGCCTACGGATGTGGTGAAACGCGTCGCGGCGCTCAAGGCTCAGGAAGACATGCTAGCGGCTGCATTCGGGGCAAACACCGAACAGACGAAGGAACAGCTCCAAGAGGCGATCAAGCACGCCGTTGCCCTCGCACAGGCGGACAAAAACGGTGTAAGTCCAATTGAATTACAGAAAGCCAATAAAGACTTAAGAGGTCAGGTTCAGTTCTTGCAGAACCGCTTGAATAAGGGCCGGGGTGGTGACCTTCCGCCGTGTTGGGTGAATGAAGTCACCGGTAAAGCGGAGATGTTCCTCACGGTAAAACTGAGTGAAAACAATCTCTCTTTCGAACCCGCATGGCCGCCCGCGCGTCAGGAGGATGCGATGGCGTTGCCAGGTATTAGGGAACTGATGGCCAATACCACGCGTACGTATGAAAGCTTTACCCAAGCGGCCAAGCCGGTGTCCGATTTGGGCACGCAAAAAGAGTGCAAGTACTACGTGCGATTGGTGAGCCAGATTCAAGATGCGGTTACCTCTGATCGGCGCCGACTTATGGTTGAAAATTTGTTTTACAAGGTTGAAGTCAGGCGATAGGAGCGTGTTGGCGAAGAAAGTAAGGAATTTACGTCCGCGCAGGTATCACGCAGGCGTTACCTGAGCAAACGGCAAATACGCTTGCTGAACTCCAGAATTGAGGTGAATGGTGCCCGCCTGGTTTAAGGCTGGGGGCACCTTTTCAAACCATTCTTAGGATGCCCTCAGATATGCCCCCGATGTATCGACACTCTGGAAGTGGGTAGATCTCCATAGCCTATGAAAAGCCAGGAATGATTAAATAGACAGCTAGCCAGATGACCTTTAGAGACTGTCCGGATCCCCGAAAAACATTTTGACTAGGCTCTAGGACAATATTTTCAGCTCGAAAAATCTAAAATATGCCCCCAGTTATGCCCCCAATTGCGCCGAGTGTACGAGCGATCGCGAATGGCGATTTCTGACATGGATCTGGGTGGCCGTGGCTGGTATTCAGTGCGCGTTCGCATAGTGGATGAGCAACCAGTATCTGGAAGATCCTTGGTCGTTCGTAAGAGAGCATTGGTAACGTGTCGATACCCTTAAGTACGGAAGCGCCTTTCCGTGCCGTTCTTGATCAATTAAACCGTTGGGCCAGGTCGCTGATCAGTCGTTTGGCCGCTGTTGCTGCGTTCAAATGAGCGACGATGTGGATATCTGCCGGGCGTTTGCTGAGACTCCAATGGCGTATTCGGGATCCGGCAGGTCAGCGGTGAGAATACTCAATCGCCCAGTCATCTTGCTAAGCTGGCTCAGTCGGGTTGACCATGTGCTGGAACCGAGCGATATCTTCGCGGATTTGCAATCAAGTTCGAACCCATCGTTATCAGTCGAAAGAGCCCCATGTACCTTCGTCTTCGTTGCTGACAATCAGCAATTAAGAGTAGAAGGATTAGACCGCGACATGGCTTTTTGCCAATAAAATGCCATCACGCTACAATCGCTAAGCTATCGCGCTCTATAACTGTATATAGATACAGTTATATCGCCTGGCTACATAAGGTACAGGGTTTTCGTGCCTGAATTGATTTTGCGCCTTTGGTAGGCGGATTGGCCAGGACGGCGTTTGATCTCCTCGCGAGTCTGCACACCGCTACGGTGAAGCAAAGAGTGGAGGATTTTGTGGCTAAGCTTGCCAACGATGCAACCAGATTGCTGGAGGCCATCGACTACCAGTTGATTGTGACGCTTGAGTACTGCCACCAATTGGTAGAAAGGCAGACCCTCTGGCTTGAGGTGTATGGTGATGTCACTGTTAGTGGTAGTGTCCAGGTCGAAGTCAAAAACTTCATTGATGACCTTACTGATGGACATATCAATTTCTGGAATACCCTGAAGAACTGGTTGTCACCGAAGTTCAAGCAAGAGAAGTATGCCGAGCTTATCTTGCTCACGACCCAGTCCTACGGCTCAACGGCAGAGCTGCGCCATTGGAACGACCTCAGTGGTGATGATCGCCTAGCGTTGCTTGCCAAAGTACTGGCTGATAGTGAGGCGCGTGTAGCTGAATCCGGAAAGAAGCCTTCCAAGGCCGTTCAGGCTCAGCAGTTCGTCATGGCAGATGAAAGAAGATCTGTTCTGAAGGACGTGATTGAAAAGGTCAAGATTCTCTCTGATGAACCTAGCCTCAAATCGCGTGCATTCGATGCTCGAAGCCGCTTCGGTAAAGGGATTGATCCCACACAGCGTGATGAGTATTTCCAGGCGCTGCTGGGCTACCTGATCGAGCCTTGCCTAGCCAAGGACGGTTGGAAGATTACCTACGAAGATTTCGATATTAAGCTTGCTAATTTGTTCTCGCGGTACGGAAGGAACTCGCGAAAGTTTCCTGTGGTTGATCCGGCGATCTTCGAAGGTGAAGATAAGTCAGGCTATACTGATCGGCTGTTTGTGAAAAAGCTCTGCGAAATTGAGTATGCTGACAAAGTATCCTCTGCAGTACTAGAACACATGGTTGCCGTGCACACAATCTCCAACGAATTTAAGCGGTTCACCGTCGAAAAAATTGACATCGATAATTACAAACATGATCAGCTTAAACGGCATAAAAGTTTAAGGTCGGTCGAGATGAGGCGCTGCTCCCGAAAGCCTGAAGGGGAGTGGTGTTTCGAATCGCAGAACTTCTTTGATACTCGTTGCGGCGAGCCCGTCGATGGGATACCTGCATTCGATGGCACCTCCGTGGAGTTTCGAAATGGGCTCTGGCATATGTTGGCGGACGACGAGGACGAACAGGGTAATGAGAAGTTGCATTGGAGGCTTTGGTGATGACCCTTACAACCATTGACTATATTCATACCCTGCAACGAAACCCGTTGATCATGGCGCCCATTCTCCATGGGTTCTACGGCGAGCTACAGGAGACGCAGAAGAATATTCTTTTCAGCTATCTTGTGCTGCCTTTTGTGCTGCATGAGGCGACTTCAGCGTACCTGCACCGAATCAGCGAGCGGAATACCTGGCGAACCATGGTGAGCGATAAAACGCGGATCGCGGGCGTTCATAAGCGGATACAGTCGCTGCGAGAGGTCACCAATGTCACATTGATGAGCCTGGTGAGCGCGGAGTATCTGACGATCAATGACGATATGATCGTCAGGGTCACCCAAAAAACGTATCCACCCCTGAAGGGATTGGGGCAGAAAGTGGCGTCTGCCCGCAACCTGGCAAAGCTCCTGCAAGATCGAGAAGCTCCTCGGGTATTCAAGTCGCTAGGGATTGTGCAGCTATGAAATGTTACGTCAAATCTGTCGGTGTTGTAGATCGTGATAATGAAGTGCATCAGGTCACGTTCAAGTCTGGCCTGAATATCATCACTGGCAAGTCTTCGATGGGCAAAAGTGCGATTATTGAAATATTTGATTTTTGCTTTGGTAATAGCGACGATACGATTCCGAAAGGTGTCATTACTGCCCGGTCGAAGATGTATTTCACCATTCTGCAGTTAGAGGCTGAACTTCTATGTTTGGCGCGAACTCGCGATGCCGATAAGATTTTCATTGCTGAGGTCAGTGGCTCGCTCGACGAGATTTTTCAGCGGATGAAGAATATTAATGCATTCTTTACGCCGAATATGTTTTTGTCGGTGCGCGACTTTAATAAAGAGCTAGGGCGCTACTTTGCTGTCACCATGACGGATATTGATGAGGACGACTCGCCGCGTGAGTATGGGAAGTCTAAGAGCGCAACACCTTCAGTACGTAGCTTCGTCTCGTACATGCTTCAACATCAGAATTTGGTGGCTAACAAGCATGCGCTCTTCTACCGCTTCGATGAAAAAGAGAAGCGTGACCAGGCGATTGAGCACCTGAAAATATTCATGAACTTTGTCGATCAGGACTACTTCTATCTGTCCCAAGAGCAAAATCAACTTCGGGCTGAGCAAAAGAAGATCGAGGCGCAGCTACCTAAGACAAAGGGTGAAAAAGAGCATTTCATTAAACGCATAGACGGCCTCCTAGCCGAGTACAAGGTGATCAGTGGTACGGATCTGACTCCGCTTACGGGCGCTCAAATCGCAGGCAGTCTTAAGCCGTCTTTCCGCAAGATCCACGACGCGAACGTTCGAATCGACAGTCAGGCAGACGCTTACTCGCTACGCAAAAAAACGCTCGAAGACGATCGGTCGAAACAGACGATAATTGTTCGTGAACTTCAGGACAAACTCTACGCGGTGCGGTCGTCGATCAGCCTCACAGAAGATTTCGCCAAGAATATCGCCGAGATTCCGGTGCCGGAGTACGCCGAGGTTAGCGACGCGTATTGCCCATTCTGTGATGCGCCCCATGAGCAAGTGGAGGTGGAGGCGAATAAGCTGACTGCCGCGATTGGCTGGATGAACCGTGAGCTCAAAACCACGTCTTACGCGCGGGAGAGTTTCAGAGATGAGGAAAACAAACTCATTAAATCGCTGGCCAAGGAAAAGGATATCCTTTCGGGTATCCAGACCAGCATCAATCAGTTGACCAAGCAGGTCGAAGACCTCAAGAAGAGCAAGACGGTTGATGAGATTGCGCTGCGTGTGAAGCACCGCATCGAGGGGGTTATCGAGGACTACGATAGCAAGCCTAAAACCGAGTACGAGGGCACTCTCCAGTTCATCAAAGACAGATTGGCCGTAATTAAGCCGCTTCTGGATGCCTACAACGTCAACGGAAAAATGGGCGATCTGAGCGATCTGATTAACAGTGAGATGGCCCGCATTGGTGCCGGGTTCGATTTTGAAGATGCCTACCAGCCTATCAACCTCAAGTTCGATTTGCACACCTTCGATTTGTGGCACGAGAGTGCCGACATGGGCAACGTATACCTACGTTCGATGGGGAGCGGGGCGAACTGGCTCTATTCCCACCTAACACTGTTCCTTTCGCTCCACTCGGTCTTCGCGCTCAAGCATGAAGAGGGCTGCAAGATTCCTCCCATCCTGTTCCTAGATCAACCCACCCAGGTCTATTTCCCGACCAAGATTGACCATGGCCAGACGTTTGACGCCAAGGCGTTAGCTGAGTTGACTGCAAGCACTGATCGCTTGGACGATGACTTGAGTGCGGTAACGAACATGTTTAACAAGCTGATCGAGTTTTGCGAACAGACTGAAGCGGCTACCGGGACGATGCCGCAAATCATCGTCACTGATCATGCTGACGATTTGAAGCTCAAGGGCAAGGCTAATTTCCAGTCGTTCGTACGTGCAACATGGCGTAAGAGAGGCTTCATTGCTGAACGTCGCCTCGATGCGTTGGTGTAACCGACTGAGCCCCTATGCTGACGGATTAGGTGCCCTTTAACCACTGTGAGCTCGTCCAGTACGGGGGCAGTCCATGAATTCAGTGGGTATTTCAATTCCCACTCGGTGCCGGGAAACGTGATACGACATGGTGGCTTTCGTTCGGCGGGTAAGCCCTCAAACTGCGCAGCCAGCGTCATCGGCTTCAATGGGCAAGCTACAGCGCCTTTCCGACCTCCACATACCAAGACCTAGAAATGCACATCCTTACCCTGAGGATCGCTTTGCGTCACTTACCCAGCGTAGGGGCTTGGGCATCAATCGAATCCCCTCCACGGCACTGTACGAAATCGGCGATCGAGTGTAAGCAGTACGCGACGCTTCAGGTCGATGCGCCTTTGACTTGCTCCTGATACTTCGCGAGCTTGAGTTTGAGGCGTTCCTGCTCGTGCCCTTCCTGACTCAGGGCTATTGATTTTATGAGCTCAGGCTCAGGGTTTTCCCCTGTAATCGCTGACATGAAGTCGAATTGGTGTTCATGGAAAACGGAGCGGAACTTCTCATTTTTAGGCTCAAGGTTTTCGAGCGCTTTCGACATCCAGGACAGGGCCTGTGTGGAGTTGCCCATCTGGTGCTCTGCCAGCGCCATGAGTCGTTGCACGAATGAGGCTGATGCCAAATCTTCTCTGGTCTCCAGCAGTTGCTTGGCTTCTACAGGTCTGTTCATCAGCAGTAAAAGCTCGGCATGCCGTTGCTGGTGGAAAGGCTTGGGGTTTAGGCTCTCAAAATACACAAGCGCTTCCGACTGCATTCTGGACGCGGATTCGCCTGCAGTGCGTGATGCCTCCAGAAGGATATCGCCCCAATCGAAGCGCTTGTCAGATTGAGGAATGTCATCGATCAGTGGGCGTGGAATCCTTTCCAGCAGTCGGCTTAGAAACAGGGGGGCTTCCCGAGACAGAAAGCGCGCGATCGACGAAAGCGTCTGTACAGCTTGAGACATCTCACGAAGCGCCGCCTCAACAAGCCATTTTTCGACAATGGGCTCATAGCGCAGGAGCAAGTCGCCACGTCCGAGCCAAACGGCATGCTCAACGGCAGCGAAGAACACCGAATGCGACACGGGTTCAGCAGACTCCGCGGCGCTCAGGATGCGCTCAACTATTTGTGAGGCCTCGTCCTTTTCTTCGGCAGAGCGGAGTCTGAGCAGTCTCATGATCTGAACTTCACTTTCGGCAAGCGGATGCTCGCCGGCCATGATGGATCGAAAGATATGGAGAGCTTCGTTCTTTCTGTCGAGTCGGTTCAGGGCTTTGCCTTTGTGGTGAAGAATCTCTGAGCGCTGCTTCGAAGTCAGTCCAGGAGCGCTTTCCAGGTCGTCAAACATCATCAGTCGAAGGGCCAGTTGATCTTTGGCGTGATCCTCCCCGCGGATCTTCTCGTGCAGATACAGCTTCTCGATGGTTTCCAAGAGGGCCATTGTTGTAATGACCGGGGTAGGGGAAGTGCGAGCCCTGACAAGAGCCGCCAGCTTGACCGGATCTCCCAGAAGCGCGGGCTCTACTTCTGCGGGTGACCAGACCAAAGCAAGAGCGTAGATGAGCGCTGGGTGACGTTCACCGTTTGTTACCAAATGCTGGATACGTTGATGAAGATTCGCTGCAGCAGACCAGAAGGAGAGGCCTGTTTTGGTAGCAGTATGCCCTAAATAATTGCAGACCTTTTCAGTGATGGGCGCGCGCTGTTGATCGCCCCACCATGGCTGAACACTCAGACTGTTAAAAACGACGTCGTGCAGCCGGACGACGTTGGGACGATCAGCTGCGACTAAACCGTGCTTCTGCACCAGCCGAATCACGCTGGGCGCTGTCAGCGTTTTGAGCAATTCAGCATCCACATTGGGTTGGTCCGCCCACTCAAAGACTGACAATGGCGATTGAACTACGGCCCGCAATCTGCCCAGCAGTATGTCGGCCAGCGTCTGTCCATTGGAGTCCAGGATCCCCGGGGCACGACAATCAAGTTCGATGTCGTCCCAGGTCGTGCCCTCGGCAACTGCCGCGTTGATGAGATTGATGGTTAACGCGTGTCCGCCGACTGCTTTCCAGATTTTCTGGAACACCCCGGGCGGGCAGTGTTCGACGTCTCTGTTCACCAAGGTCAATGCCTCACCTCGACTCATCAGTGGGAGCTGGTAGGCACCGTCCAAGCTCTTGCGCCTCGTGAGAACGATGTTCGAGCCTGGAGCGCAGAACGTTGTAAGGCTTTCGATCCTGAGTTCTTCATTGGCATCGTCAATAATCAGCAGGCAGCGCTGGTGCTTCAGAAGGCCCGCAACATTACGCAGTTCACCAATCCTGCTGATGGCTACAGCAGAGAGTTTTTCAACGGTCGGAACCTCTGCCCCAGAAAGCCAGATCACTGTCTGATATTGATCTCGGTTGCGATGTGCGAGTGCAGCAGCAGTGTCTGACTTGCCAGTTCCACCCATCCCCGAAATGACGATGCATTTTTGCAGGGACAAAAGCTCGTCCAGATGTCTATCTACTTCGGGTCTGGACAGCCGGCGGTCGTCAGGAATAGGCACTAAAGCTTGTGCTGCTTCCTCATCTGCAAACTTTGCTAGCGATGGCAAATATGCGCTCATCTTGAGGACGATGTCGTCACTCAGCAGCCCTTGGTCGACGATGCTGGTTGCTATCTCTTCCGCTCCTAGCATGTGAAGTGTCCGCCCCTTCATTTGGGAAGAAGCCATCACGTCATCAACAAATTTTTTAGCGATCTGAGGACGTTTCTTGCTGCCGGCGACGAGATAGATTTCCCGGGCACTGGAGGCTTTGCGTAGCACGTGCTCCAGATCTTTGCGTGCTTTGGCCATGGAGGAAGTGAAGTAACACTTCTCCGCAGAATATTCAGCCGCGATTAACCCGTCGGCTGACACGCCATCCACCACCCCTGCTACAGGAAAGCCAGCTGCGTTAACGCCCTGAGATCCAACCGGTATGTTGAGCACCAGCCTCAAAAACAAACCGCCAAAAATCTCGAACGGTTGACCGATCAAGCTGATTTCCCTGGCCAGCTGATTGATGTAGAGAGTGCGTTTTTGATATTCCATGGTCACCCGAGCTCAGAATGGGGCAAAAGAAAAAAGTAATACCTGCAGCCTCGCGGATCTACGGACTGTCCAGTCGACTGCTTGTGAGAAGGAGACCTGACAGGCTGATCGTGAAGTTATCACGCGTGCCCGGCTCTCTATGGCGCTAGTGCGGCTCACTAAGAGAGCTATTGTAGAGACGATTCTGGAGATTACTTGGTCGTGCGAAAGAGGATGTGGGTAATGAGCCGCTATCCTTAAGCGGAGTTATCGGGCCTTTCCGCGTCTATCCTGAAATTGACTCGTGAGATGCGCGTGCTCTGCATGATATTGCGAGGGCACTGTCGCACGGGCATACCGAGAGCGTAGCACTTCAATTGGCCGCCAAGTCGGCTGTCATCGAGGGCACTCAGGTTGAGATGTAGAGGGACGCCTTACCCTTGCTTATTTTTTACGTCCTTTCGCTCAGTTTACGACGCAAACTTTCATCTATGCTCTTCGCATCCCCCATGGAAGGATGCTTACCGCAATGAGCAAAGTCCCTAGCGTCTACGTTCCGTTGTATTTCATTCTCCTGTCCGGGTGTGCTGCGGTTCCGACGCAAGATGACTGGTTGAAGAAAAATGCGGCCTATGAGCTCAAAAGCGGCTATTTCGAGCCCGCCCATATTGATTACTTATTTCGTAACGAACGAGAAGGGGCAGGGAGGAGAGCACCTCCAAACCTGGGCTTGGCATTGGCAGGGGGAGGAACCAAAGCTTCCAGTTTTGCGATGGGGGTGCTTCAAGGGATGCACACCACGGGGCTTATGGAAAAGGTCGATATCCTGTCCACTGTCTCTGGAGGAGGTTACGCAGGCTACTGGTACTACTCGCGATTGGTTCTGGATACAGGGGACGAATTCAGAGCCCCTGGGAAATTCGATCCTGCGCGGTTGAACCCATTTTTCGCGGACTGCTTCCCTTCTCGATACGTCGAAATGTTTAAAGAACATCCTCTGAATCCTCGGCGATGCCCCCCTGAAAACTTCACCAACTATGAACAAAAGGTTCCTTCCACTGCGCCAGGCGCGAAGGATCTCAATGATCCCTATCGATACCAAAACTACATTCGTGCCTATCAGGATCTCTTCAGCACCGGGCGCAATATGTTCGGCGCTCGGTCATTCAATTACGACACCACTGACGAGGATGGCAGCATCAACAACGAGATCGTGGAAAACTCTGTCCTGTTGGTAGCCTCGGCAGTCATCAATCTCATTCCCAACATCGTCTTCGATTGGCAGTGGAATGTGTCGTCTACTCAGCGTGCGTATGCCAAAGGCATAGCACGTACATATGGGGCGAGTCCGCCGCTCTGTCAGGACGTTGGGTGTGTGAAGCCACTGCTCGCGAACGGCGAGATACGTCGTGAAGGTGATATCAAGAAGGCGCGTCAACTGACGTTCAAAGACATACGGCGCATGTACGAAGAGAAGGGCGCTCCGATGTGGATCATCAATACCACCGCAGGAGAGGATCGGTCTGTTCTCGATGTTGGTGGACAATCCGATTTGCGCTTTACATCCTTCGAGTTCACACCGTATGGATTCGGGTCAGGCTTATACGGTTACAAAGAAGGTGAACTTGAAGGTATTACGCCTACTGAAGCGGTTGTTTCATCGGCGGCCTTCTTCGATGACCAACAAAAGGGTGAGATGAGTATCCCCTGGAGGAACCTCGCAGCGGGCGGCATGAAGGTGTCGACCTTGAACTGGGGGAGTTCATACCGAAATCCGAACGTGCAGGACTTTGCCTATTTTGGTCATATGGCACTGCCGCTCCCGCTTTATTACGTTGACCGTCTGAAGGCTCCCAAGGACTCAACCTTCATACACCTTTCAGATGGCGGTCAGTCTGAAAACCTTGGCGCTTACGCATTGATCCGACGTGGAGTGCCCAACATTATTATCTCCGATCATGCAGAGGATCGCGGTGGCAACATGCATGATGTCTGCCGCCTGAAAACGCAGATACGTGGGCAAGGACTTTCGCTTCGGCTGCCAGGTCTTAAAGGCTTTGATGAGGTCTGTACCGAAAAGGGGGAGCCTACACACGCGTACGATATTTACAATTGGCGCCACCCTGTTCTGCTTGGGTGCATTGTCGAAAGTCCGGTTGATGGTGGCGCTTGCGTTGAGCCGAGCGCGGAGGAGACGGCGCGAGGAAAATACTTCGCCAGGCTGTTCGTTATAAAGCCAGCGATAGGTAGCGAGGCGGTCGTTCGCTCGTTGCGTCATATCTCAGAGGCTTGTTCCAAAGACATAGGCCGCTGCGCTACGGCGCTGAGTGATGCTTGTACCAAACCAATTTCAGATGTTGAGAGCCCGATGTGGACAAACGCCGAGCCTGCCTCCTGTGAAATGTATGGGTTCATACGAAAAAATGGGCCCGGTACTTCAGGCATGGCTAAAGACGACTGCCCGCACTTTCCGCAATACGGCACAGTCGCGATGACCGTGGATTCCTCACCCTGGATGTATGGAGCGATGCGGGATTTAGCGGCTTATTACACTGGGCGTGTTGGTGCGCTGTTCGATGCGCAGGGCAACGTTGATTTGAACTTGTTCAACACAGAACTGGCCTATCAGACCAACAGGCCGGTCGAGCATGTGCGAGCTAATAAAGGATCAATATTTTTTACGCCCAAGGCTGGCGTCAAGGGGCAGTGCAGTGGATTTCGGCGAGCGGTGTGAGCGTGTAATTGCCATCGCTGCGTATATTGGCCTCAGAAAGATAGACCGTGAAATTTCGTATGTTGAAGCTCTTTAGCACGGAACCAACCTGTTAGATTTGATTTCAATTTAAATGTCATCCCATACCAACTTCAACGGAACATCCTTGTTATTTTTGAATGGCGCTATGCCGACTATGTCGGTGACAATCCGAAAAGCTATCCGGCGTCCTGAAGGATTAAACGTCAATGAAACTTACCACCGGGTGGTTGAAGCCGCCTTCCGCGAGTACAGGGATCGATCACCTAGGCACGCAGGCGCCCTGTGGAATGATTTATGGCCAGTTGCTGCCAGGCATCACTAACGTTACCGATCGGGCACGTTACTACTCTTTCTATCCTTGGCTGGTTTGGTCATACGACCAGCGCTATTCGAAAGACAATCCTACACATTTTGTTGAGCATTTCCGGCGAGCGGACTGCCTGTTCACGCTGATTGCCGAGCGGCACTCGCAGGTTGGTGATCAAGATGATGAACGACATGGCATTGCGATGGTTGGCCGCAACAAGCTCATTACAGCATTGACTCGCCTGAGGGCTGGGGTGTCTCTACGTTTATCTCAGTATGCAACGACCGCAGACTCGGTGGACCGGTATTTTGTAAATAGATTGGGAGGGCTTTCTCAGTACTACGCAGGCACCTTGGCCAATCTGATGATTATGCAGTCGTCTACAACCTCATGGGCCAAGTACAGCACGGAATACGGCAGTCTACTGGCGCGAGACTTCGATACAAACGTTGCAGGAAAGCTTTTCTGGGAGAAGGTTGAAGGTGACGAGATCACGCTGGCGGATCTGGATGAACTCAGTGGTTTTTGCGCTTGCAACATCCCTTCAAGTCCCGCGGAGTGCCAGCACCTGACAGATATCTTTTTCGATGGAAAAGTTCGGTATGGGGAGGAGGGCGAGCAGCGCCGCCGGAGCTTGGCACTGATCCTGCAACTGGCGAATGCTCTTCCGGGTGACGAGGATCTCTATGAAGAGGTTTTTCGTGCTTGCGCCTACACCGGCGTATTGCCCGGAGGGCTGCCCTGGACTATCCCTCAGACGCTGCAGAATACCTGTGCGCATTGGGTCGTCTACGTGCGCAACGATCTTCTATCAGTGGCGTTTCAGACCATCCTCTCGATTTGTTTAACGGAGCTACAGCCACAGACGTCCGATGAGCGAGGGAAGTTCGGCTCGATTGAAGCCTTCTCTGACTGGTTTGTTGGCTCTGAAAAGATGGATGAAGTCTTGAATGAGCTCGAGTACGAGACCTTTGCAGACCTTGTAGAGCACGCGAGCGTGCTGGGGCCAGATTTAGCTGATTGGGGAGAAATGGGACATGAAATTCAACTCGGCAAGCAGTTAATTGCTGGTTGGCGTGGTGGCGCGGTAGTCCCGCTATTACTCGCCAGAAGCCTTGAGCTATTGGCTATGCTCGTTGCTCGCGATGATTTGACGAAGCAGCCCTATTCAGGCTTGGTGATTACTGCGGATTCGTTGCGGGATTACCCGATTAATTTGGTTAGCTTCCGTCATCGTGGCGCTGATTGGCAGGCGATGTCAGTACGGCAAGTGACGAGCGATTTGATGCTTTGGTGCATGAATACTCATCTACGTGTGGCGCTGCGCAAGCTCAGGCAGTCAGGTCGATCAACGTTCCAGCTTCACCCATCGGAGCTTGGGGTGGAGGTTGCCTGCGTTCACGTTCCAGTGCCCACTCAGACCACACCGAGATTCAGGCAGGCAGTACGCATCTTGCGAGACCTGGGGCTGTTGACTCGTGATGGAGGTAAGACACGACTCACCGATCCGGGTAGACGTCTGATGGAGGTGGCCAGTGTCTGAAGGCGTTTCGATTCTGGAGGTGATCAAGCGAGGAGGGTATGAAGCTTCCCTGATCACCACCTACAACGCGACACTGCCGTTTTACGAGGAGGTGTTGCTGCGGAAGCTAGTGAGTGCGGGATGTCGATACAATGTGGTGCTGATGGATCGCCAGCAATGTGCCGTTGCTTGGGCGAGTCAGGCCACCCGACCTCGTTCGGCTGGATATGCCTACACGCTTTTGCCTATCGGGGTAAGTGGCGCCTTCCACCCAAAAGTCTGCCTGCTGCTAGGGGCGAAGAAAGCCTCGATCTTGATTGGTAGTCATAACCTTACGCTGTCCGGACTGGGCATTAATCGCGAGATTACCAATTGGATTGAAGTGGGAGGCGTGAAGGATGGTGAGGGAGCCGCCATCCTCAGATCGCTCTGGCAAATGCTTCGAGAGTGGATCAGTTTGGAGCATGGCAAGGTGCCGGCGCCGATTATGGAATCGGCATTGGCGATCAGTCGCTTCGTCACACCTTTAATCCCTAAATCATTAGTCTACCAGTCGACTTTGCTAGGGCAGGGCGCTGGCTCTCGTTCACTCATAGACCAGGTTGCTGAGCATCTCACCGCACCGGTGAGGAGGATCGCAGTTTTGGGGGCATTCTTTGATTCCAAACTGCTTCTAATTCAGGAACTGAATCGTCGCTGGCCTGAAGCTGAGATTGTAGTCGGCATTGACCTCGAGACGGTGCAGCATCCGGGCGCTTGTGACGTCCAAGGCGTGCGGCATGTTGATGTGAGTAAGTTGTGGGGGCCTCAGATTCGCTATCTGCATGCGAAGGTTTTTTACTTTGAATGCGATCATTCTGCCGGCGACGTGTTTGTAAGTGGTAGTGCGAACCCCAGTCGTCCAGCTTGGATGGGTGGCGAAGGGGTTGGTAACGTTGAAGCCGTTCTGTTGCGGCGAGGTGACCTGGCTCGTGAGACCGCAGAGTTCACATTGACGAGCCGGCTGTTTGATTTGCCTGGACTGGATGAAGAGGCATTCGTCCAGATTCGTCAGCGAAATTTGCTGCAAGAGACAACCTGCCAAGAAGAAGGGCTGCCGATCCTTTCAGGTGTTTCCGGTCCTCAGGGGCAGATATGCATTGCTGCCCGCGGAACTGACCGCAATGTAACCGCTGCTGTATTGCTTGATACTAACGGCGAAGTATTGGATCGAGTCTATGTGGTCGACTGTAGCGACCAGGAGATCGCGTTCAGAACAACAGTCAAGTCTACGTACATTCGGTCCTGTCTTCTTGAGGAGGATGGTTGTCCTATTGCTCGTGCAATGATTCTGCATCCCTCGGTGATTGAGACGGCTGCACATTCTTCCAGGCGTGAGCAGATTCGTTCAGCGCTTAACGAATTAGGATCGAGTGATGCCAATATTGCTAAGCTCATTGCCACTGTTGATCGAGTCATTTTTGCTGAACAGACTGATCGCGAGATTGAGGAGGCTGTCCGTGAACATCGTGCAAGACTGGATAGCGCTGGCGGAGTATTACCGCCGGATTCCTTGGCAATCAGCATCAGTGACATGGACAACGGCAAGCCGAAACCGAAGCTCTTGAAGTCCGGTGATTTGGCCTTTTTGATCGATGTGTTGTTGCGACGTTTGAATGAAGGGCTAGAGGCGCAAGGCAATGGAGTCGATCACGCCGGACGAACCGAAGAAGAGCAGGTGGGGCAGGAGGATGAACTGTCTGAGAATGACGATGAGCTGCCTGCCGAGGAACCCGAGCTATCAGATACCGACATTGCGTACATAGTCTCGAAGAAGGCTCGATCGTTGTGCAGGAAAATGATCGCACAATTGGAGCTGGCGAGTAGGGATGAGTCACGCCAGCTTGTAGCTCCAATTCAGTTGATAGCAGTGTTGGCTCTGATCCGAGAACTGCGCCATTTAGACCAGTTGAACCGTTGGGCGGCCACTGGGCAATCGTTAGTCGAAGAGGATGACCGCCGCGAGCTTCTTGATGGAAGCCTGAAGTATCTACTGGGATCGGAAACAAGATTGCTTGAGGCGATCGACGAGGCTGCTGGTGATTCTGCTGAAGAGACGATCCAGTTGAGGGCGTTGCTGGTTTGGCTTGCGTGGGACCTGGGGGACGAGCTGACAGATCATTTCAATCCGATCTGGGATTACTACGAAAGGACTCCCAAGTTGCAAGCCAACGCTTTGTTTTTGGCGCTCATGCCGGCTATCGCCGCTGATGGGCAAGCGAGTACGGCACTGCATGACAGTATCGAACGAACCATCAAGAACACTCCGGTTGCTTCATTGCGGGCGGAAAAGTGGTTAACGCGGCATATGGCTTTTGGAACCACTTGGTCAGCAGGCGCACACGAGTGTGACGAGTTGAAGGTGGGTGGGTATTGTCGAGTAAAAGGTTTGTTCGATGGGCTACGGGTGGTTGTTGAGGTTTCGCAGGGGGCGGTGGGGTTTTGGGATTTTGGCCGGACTTGGAAATTTACGCGGGAACGCGTGGTTGCAATGGTGGCTAATCAATAATTGAAAGAAACGGCTGAATTTTTAGGGGCTGAGTCATTTGGCAACAAGTAATTCAGTGTCTGCTTTCGTCCCAGAGTGTGTAAAAACGCCCGGACAAACCACCCTTCTATGATTTCTGAGAAATTCATCGCAAGGGAAACCCATGAAACGGTTTATCCAGGCTGAACACCGAGGTCAAAGCACCTTCCTTCCCAAAATCCTCAACGACTACATCAGCGATACCAATCCGGTGCGCGTGGTTGCCTATCGATCAACTGCTTGACAAGCAGTCGTGGTCATTACCTTTAGCCGGTCGGATTGATTTTGATCGCATGGGATCCCTGCAATCTCTATCCATCTAGATTGTTTGTGCCAACGCTCACCGGGACTGAGCAGACCGAGGTGCGCTAGTTACCCAATCGCCGCTGCAATCGTAGACGAGCTGACGGTGAACGCCATTGCTCAAACTTAAAGACTGGCTTCATTGGGCATGGCCGACCCTCATCCCGTTGTCGCCTAGTCAGCAGGCTGAAGATGTGGAATGGACGCAGGGCATTGCTGCGTCTGTTCAGGCGGGGGATTGGTCGACAGATAGCGACGTGGTGCTGGACGAGTCATGCCGTCTTTTCGATGCAGAGATTGACCGCCGGAAGGGAGCTGACGCGAAAGCCGGTATCTACCTAGCCGCCATTACGGCGCTGATAGGGCTCCCAGGCGCGCCTCGCGTACTTAGCTGGAAGAAATATGAAGGATCATCCCGCTCTCAGCCACCTCTTCAGGTTTGAAGAAACGACCAGCCACCTTGAGGGCGGGGAAAACAACACAAGCGGCGTAGGGGGCACTGTATTGAGTGGATATTCCTTGGACGTCGAACACTATCTGGCCGGGTGGAAAGCCTAGGTTTTGAGCACGCGTCAGGTTGTGAAGTGCTCCCTCCCTCTCTCCATTTGCCTCTGCAACCTCAATCACTTTCTGGCGGAGAGTGTCCAGGTCGTCGTCAATCACTTCGGTGAAAAACTGCTGCCTGCGATGCCTTCCGAAGCCGAATCCTGCTGAGTTGGCAGAGCCAATACGGTTGAGCGCGATGCATGCAACGGTAACCAGTTCCATACCACTTCCTTGGTTTGCCTACGGTACTCATTTCATAGATGAAAAATGGTTGGAACGCCAGGAAGCTCAAGAGGTTAAGCGGAACCTTCCAATTTCTTGGCTAGCCCGCCGAACTGCTGTGCGGGCTCCACGTACCTCAACGCCGATTTCAGATCGCTCCAACCTATGAATGATTGATATTCAGTTAGTACTTGTTGGTCGTTTGGATTTTCAATCTTCGGGGGTAGAAGGGCCCTTACGGGCTTTTGAAAACCGGCGTGATCATGGGGCGACGGTTGTCCTGCAAGCGATGCCTGTGTCAGCCACTGCGACATCAACCCAGCAAGCGCTCAGACTGCTCCGACGGCAATGAGCACTCTGCGTATGGGTAATGATTCGATATCCTTAAGCGGAGTTGTCGGGCCTGTCTCTCAGCACCTATCCTGAAATTGACTCGCGAGATGCTCGTGCTCTGCGTAATGTTGCAAGGGCGCTGGTCGCTAGGGGCATCGATCCGCGTGTCCATCGGCAGCTGGAACATGATGCTAGGCGCCTGGCCACGGAAAACGCCTAAGAAGCGGTTGTTCAGTATTGAAAGTGGTACGTAAAGTTGAACATTGTGTTTCTTGTCGTGGGTCTCGATAGCCCGGTCGGAACCAGAACCTCCCGCTTCAATTGGCCGCCGAGTCGGCTGACAGCGAGGGTGCTCAGGTTGAGATGCAAAGGGGGCGCCTTACCTTCGCTGTTCATGGCCAGTTAAGCCTTTGGGCTAGGTCGGTGATCAGTCGTTGGGCAGGTGCAGTTGCACTTCCATGGCGTCATGAAGGAGTCGGACGACCTCGATCACGTCGTCGTTTGCCACACGATAGAACACGATATGGCGTGGTCTTTTGACCGTCCCATGAGGGGGGTTGGCCTGCTGGCGTGAATAGATGAGGTGATAGCTGCGAAGGCCAGGTGCAATCTCATCACGGTCGTGGCTGCCAATGCGATAAGGCGTGCCGGCAATAGCTTGCAGCGCCGCGAGGATCAGCGCCTGGTAACGCTGGCGTGCTTGATCGCCGAACTGCGTCTGGGAGAGCCTGAGGATGTCGACAATGTCGGCGCGCGCCGCGTTGGAAATCCGATACTGCGGCATGCTCAGTGTTTCTCACGCGCGGGGAGGGTGGCCTCCAGGCTCAAGTCCTCGAGGTAGTGATCCAGATCCCCTTCGTTCAACTGAGTGAAGCGCCCGTGCTCAAGGTCCATGATGCCGATCGAGGTCGCCTGACGCAGGGCCTCAATTTTGGCGGTGTCTTCGGCGACGCGCTGTTCTAATAGACGCAAACCTTCTCTCATCACTTCGCTGGCATTCTGATACCGGCCGGACTGCACTAGGTCCTGGATAACCTGTTCCTGGTGAGGGGAGAGCACAACGTTTCTCGTTGCCATAATGAGCTCCAGCTTTCGGTAAGAGGTTTCTTCCACTCATTGGCATATTATGCCATTTTGCTTGCGAGCACATGGTTTGAGGTTTGGATCTGACGAAATTCGTCGTACGGGGTCGTTCTTTGCTCCATGCGCACAACGTCAAAAAAAGGCTGGCGCAGGGGGGTAGTAGACATCTTGATTAGTGTGGACTTGGGCCTTCAGTTTGGCCAAGCCTTGCTTGATGGGACGGGCAGGCTCCCCGAACATTTGCAGTGCCGCGGTGGAGGGCGGACGTCCCAAGACACGCGCGATGTAAGTCTACGAACTGGCTTGGTGTGGGTGACAGCGACCAGAAGCAGACCTTAGAAAAAGTATAGAAAATCAGAGGCGATTCAGATAGCGCTCTAGGGCGGCAGAAAACTGCAGTGACTGATTTTCGCGAAGAGGAGTGGTGAGCCTTGAGCTGGGAGCCAATCATTGTTGATTGACCCCCTCGTGAAAAGGCACCTGATTAGGGCGCCTTGAGGGTGATTACGCTAACTGATGTTCGAACATTGTTGCTCAACTCGGCTCATGCGACGCTCAGAGGGTCTCGTACCATCTGCCGATCTACGTGAGTGGACACCAATGTTCAGAGGGCCGGCAACACCCTCCAATGCGCTTCGTCCCTCTCGTGTTGCTAAGAGGGCGACACCTTCGCCCCAGAACTGATCTTGGTTTACGTCCTGAGGGGCACCATCACGCCACCAGATAAGTCGTGCGACACAGACACCGTTCCTGTCGAGATAGTGCATCCAATTGCCCGGATCATGCCGCCATTCTAGGTGGTGCAGCCATTCAGGGCACAATACCAGCACATCATCAGGGTAAGTTGGGATTCCGCTGATGGAGAGGCGGCGGACAATGCTCTCTGATGGTTCGTCTAGAGCGCATACGCCGTCAATCCACAGTGCCGGGGGAAGGGCGCGTCCCGTGCTTGCCCAATGAGCTTCCTCGACATAGAACGGAGCGCGAGCACGTGTCATCTCAAGATTTTGTCTGATGAGACGCCAATAAAAATGAGTGATTTCTGCGATAACGGAGTCCCCGTCATCGTTTAGTGGCGAGAGATCCACCTCAATCTCATCCAGCCATTTTGCCTCTCCCGACTGCAAGCCAGCATCACGGTGTGCGGTTGGTCGGGGAATGAAAGCTGGCCGCCCCATCGGGCCCTTGAGCGGAGGAAGGTCGACTTGATAGTTCATTCCATACAACAACTGCGGAGTAGCCTGAGGTTCCAGCAACCCTGAAAGACGGAATTCCCCGGTGACATGACGGAGGGCCCTGAGGGCGGCAACAATATGAGGCTTAGAGTAGGTAATTCGCAGGTTTAGCCGTTCAAGCTCAGATAGCCTTCGCTCAGTCTCTCTTTGACCAAATTTCTCCAGCCCACCCCAAGATTCAATCAGGGATGCGCAGCGATATCGAATAGTTGTCTCTGGAATTCCTGATCGTGCTAGGCCCCTGACCTGGGTTGGGAAAAGCTCGGTCCAGCCCAATGGATCGTTCACGAGCATCGCACCAGATGATGGGTTCGTGAGACGAGATGCGGAGCTCACTTTTCCATTTGTAGCCATCTGCAAGTGGTAGTGGAACGGCAACTTTTGCGCCGAGATCGCCCAGTCGCACCCCCAACGATCAAGCAGAGAGCCAGCAAAAGAAGCTACGACATAGTCTTTAGCGTTTGCTAATGGTAGTACTCGTTCGACCCAATCGACGGCAATGGCTTCTTCGTCGCGGAAAAGCAGCTGAAGAGCTTCTGCTGGTTCATCCGAATCACCATTGAGAAGGTTGTGTACCAGGCGTGTGAACGATTCTCGGCCCAGATGTACCGTCGTCAGTTGCAGGGCGCCGGCACGTGCGAGTTGTGTTAATTCAATTGCAGAAAGCTCAAATGCCCAGAGAAAAAGTCTGGCAATCAGATCCGAGTCATCCTCAGGCGCGTCCTCTGGCAATTCGAATTCAGCGACTGCGTGTTCTCTGGTTGACGCAAGTTGCTCAGCCAAGATCTCCCACATGGCAACCCAGTCAGGTTCTGCGCAGATCGTTGAGAAGACATCCTTCGTATCAAACAAAATCGGGGAGGAGTTGCCTGGGGATGTCACAAGCTCATCGACCAAGTCCAGGTATGCGGCGTGATGTACCTCGGGGCCGTCCAGAGTTACGAGAGCCTTGAAGTACTTCAGCTTGGCGGCACCTTGCCAATAGCTCCAACCAGATCGCTCGTCCTCATCGACCTGCCTGCTATTAATCAGATCTCTTGCCAGCGTTTTATCATCTTCTGCAATCGCTCGATCAATCAAGGTATAGCGAGCACGGTAGTCGCGTTGGATGGTTGGCCAGCGATCGAAGAAAGCTGCCGCTTCCGCCAGCGTTGCGGTGTCCAGCAGGCGAGAGAATGCTGACACCGCGTCATAGCTCGGTTGCGTAGTGCTGTTGAGTTCGTTTTCGAGCAGACTTAGTGAGGCAATTTCATCGTACTCGCCAGGCGTGCCCCTATCCTCAGGGGTGGGTGTCTCCGATCGCCACCTGCGCAATGCATCGTCGACACGTTCATTGCTGAGACCCCTTTGCGACAGTCCTGTAGCCAGGCATTCAAGTAGCCTAGTGCGGGCACTGGTTGTACTGTGGATCTCAATGCCATCACGCAGTACATCAATGACTGTGTTGAGCTCTTCAAGAGAAACGGCGGTCACGGATTTGAGGACGAGCTGGCCTGTTTGCCCTTCGCTATAAAAAGGCTCTGAGTAGAATGGAAGTGCCAGGAAGCGCCACGTGACAGAGCAGGCTGAAGCTAGTTCTGGGCGTCGACGTACCACGCCAATCATTAGCGCATTGATGGCACAATCCCAACTCAGTAATCCTTTGGAAGTGAGTAGTCTTACTGCTTTGTATCCGAGCGCCGAACTGTGAATTGCGGCTTCGACTACCACTCGCGGCGCCAAGCGGTAAGCTGCACCGTCGCCCTCCGTGAGGGCCATGCCTGAAAGTTGCTTCAGCACCAATAGAATGCGTTCGCCACTGCCGGTCGGGTCTAGGCTGTTTGAGCTCTCAAGCAGATCTCCCCACAGTGAGTACTGCGGATCCTTCTTCGCTGGCAGCGCATATCCAAGTGTGTTGGAGTGCAGCTGTACCAGCAGCTCGCGAGCGCGCTTGGGGTTGCCAATTTCGGCGAATACCTTCGCTATGCTTGCAATCAGATCGATGTGTTCCTGCGGGGTGTTGCCATGCACCCTGCCGAGTAGTTCCTCAAGCCTGCCAAAGGCCGCTGTTGCATTCCCGTCGCTGCGATACGCTTCTTCAATGACGGCTATGCGGGAGGGAATGTTTAGCTTGTTGTTAGCCATTCGATCAGTGCATGACGCATCAAATAGGCCAACTACGGCAGTGAATTCTTGTTCGCCACTCATTGATGCAATTCGGATCATCATCCTGCTAAGCACAGGATCAAGGTCGCGTAGCTGGTGTGCTAAGTAGAACTCGCTTCCTTCCCTCGGGCCGGCGTTAACAAGAAAGCTGAGCATTCCTTTGGCAGCCTTACTGACCTCCCCCGGCGCGGTCTCTAGGCCAGACTGCACGCGCCCCAGCAAGGTGCCAATTGTGTTGGCATGGTGCTGGAGGGGGCGGAGTAAGCGGTTCTTCGACGCTACTGTTGCAGGAATTGGCTGCCTTAGTGCTGCGGCCAAGGTGGCGTGTTGAATCGCTGCGTGGATGATGTGTTGGGCGTTCTCGAGACCTATGGCATCGTCCATCATGGCGACGGATGGTGGCTTCAAGTCTTGGAATATATTGCTGGCGAGTTCTCTGTTGCCAACCTGAAGGCATAGTGATGCGAGTTGCCTGCGTGTACCGTTAGCAATGGTGGCGAAGGCAGGGTGCTCATGAGCACTCTGTATTAGCGCACGGGCATTGTCGAGTTGTTCTCGATCGTATGCGCGTTCAGCGGCTTCGATGAGTAAATATGGCAGGTCCTCCTCATCAATACCCAGTTCCTTCGCGACCTGCAGAGGGTCACTGTCGGGGTTGGCCAGTATGGCCGCACGAGCAATGCTGCATCGAAGTGAAGAGACCTCGTCAGCATCCAATCCGTCTCCGTTGTCCTTAGCAACTAGACGTGCCAAGCAAGTTTCTATCTGCTCAGGATCTCGAAAGTGGAAGACACGCTGTGACCAATGGGGTAGTTCTGAATGGTGAGGAATCGGCTGTGAGTCCTGGGAGAATGGGTCAACACCGTCGAAGATTGCTCTCGCCCCATCGAAGTCATCATTGGCCAGAAGTGCATCAATTGCCTTGTAATGGTCGCCGATACGACCCTCGGCCATCGTTCGAACCCCGTCAATGTCGCCCAATGCGAGCAGTGCATCCATGATCGCGGGAGCATCTTCTATCGCCGAGGCGCGTCGCCCTATTTCGTCTCGGGCAAGGAGCAGACGAAACACAGCGGATACATCGGGTTCGTGCTTGGCACAGATCAAGGCCAAGCGGATGTCTGCATGGATGTCAGTTGCCGGGCGTGCGTCGGCGAGTTGATCTCTAAAGCGAGATGGCTGTGCCAGTGCGAGCACTTGTCGATGTCGCTCCGCACGTGCCAAGTATCTTAGTTCAAGCCAGCGTTGGGGATTGTTCGGTTCGGCTGCGTGAGTGAGCTCAGCCAATCGGCGATAGATAGCAGGCCTATAGTCTAGGTTGGGCTTTCCAAAACGGAGCGATGGTCGTTCCAGAACGAATAGGCGGAAGCTGTTATGGAATACGCTCCAGCCATGTGTCGTCTGGCTTAACAAGTGGCTAGTGGCCCTCAGTGCGGTCTCTACCGCATGTTCAGATGTGGCCATGGCCAATAGTTCTGGCGGGATAGGGCCCTCTGCGTGCGCTATGAAGTCGATGACCTTTCGGGCATCGGGATCGTCTACGATCTCCCTCCATGCAGACTGGTAGACCCGCTCGATATTACCTTCAAACGTGAACGCCCCATTTAACAACGCTTCCTGTGTGGCTGGTTCCGCTTGGCGTAGGGCCTCTATTAAGTACCGCGCAACCAGCGGATGTCCTTGGCAGAGCGCATAGACGCTTGAGCGGGGAATTGATTCATCCAGACCAAGTTCTAGTGCGAGCTGCGTGATTGAATCTTCTGATAAAGGAGCGATCGCAGTGGCGCGATCAACTTGTCCAGCTTGTAGTCGAACCTGAGGTTTGAGCCCTTTTAGTTCAAGTCGCTGAGTGCCGAGGAGGATGAGCACTCCTTGTGGCAAGGCTTCAGGCAGCGGTAGCTCTGCCAGCAGGGAGCGGGAAGGCTGCTCTTCTCTAGGGATATGATCAAGCCCGTCAACGATGATCAACGTACGAATGCCATGATCACTGAAGCGAGTGCCAGCTTGATGAAGCAAGTACTCGAATTCTTGCTGCTTCTCCTGGAGATTGCTGTTGCGCACTCGGCGACCTTGCAAGCCAATTTGTCTCAGTTGGGTGCTGAGATCGTCGAGGAAGTCCTCTGCCTCCGCTCGACCGATACCTTGGCCTTCTCCTGGCATATAGGCGAGATATCGCACCAGCTGCAAGGTTGGACCGGCACTCAAGGTGGATTGGAGTAGCGTTGACTTCCCTGTGCCCGGCGGACCGATTAGCGCCAGATAGCCATGGGAGTGCTGATGAATGCTAGTGAGGATTTGTTGTTCGGTCACACGATTACGTTGTACATGTTCCCCGATCGGGAATTGGTGTGCACGGTGTACCTTGAACCGGTCTGACCAGCCGAGCTCTGCGAGCAGTTCAGCGCGGCTCCACCGATCTTTGTTGCGCTTATCAGCCACCAGGGAAGGGAGCTTTTCGGCAATTTGCTCGACTAGCGGATGTACTTCAGGTCGCAGGCGATGGGTCAAGATGAAGTCAGAGGCCGATCCAGTGAGGAAGTGTACTGAGTGCATGAAGGCTTCGAAGTTTGCATCGGAGAGGCCAGAAGCTGCAGATAGCCTGTCAATAAAAGGTTGCCAGCGCGTATCTCTCCATTCCGCTAGGGTGCGGTGATGATATAGCTCAAACTCCTGTAAAAAGGCGGCACTGTGGTCATCTTTGTCGGCGAGCAGGTGATCGTTGTTAGCTTGTGATGGGATATCGTTGGTTACGAAACGAATTTCCGTACGGGCTTCTGCGTGTGAGTCATGTAGGTTCGCCCAAGCCTTCACTAGTTTGAGCAACATTCCTTCTGCGCCAAGCAGCAACGCCTCTATCTGGAAGGCCTTGGCGAAGGTGGAGGTTTTGAACTGGTGGCCCACGACCTTTCCCGGTAGACCGAGTACTAGGTCATCCGCAATGCCTGCGCTGCGATCAGCTAAGCCGATCCAAATCAATTGGTCCTTATCTAGTGCATCGTAGATCGCAGCTGCGCCAGATCGGTACTGTTGAACGAAACCACGCTGTGCATTACGTTCGCCCTCACCGGGGGGCATGGTTGATGTTGAATCCGTCATGTTGCCTCGCGACTGTCCGTATCGAATTGGGGTTGGCACACCTTATCTAGCCCGCTGCGGAACTCTGCTTTTCAGGGTACACCTGAGATGATGTTCACTGATAGCATGTGGCCACTGAATGATCAGCGCTGATTTTCACATTCAATTTGGTGAATGCAATGTCCGATGCTACAGGGAAGTACTTAGACGTTTATCAAAGCTGGCAGCAACACCTCTTTAACTTCAACCTGGCAGTCCGGGAAACCAATACGCCAGGCTTGCGTAAGCCTCAGCTTGCCGCCCTATACGCTTCACTGGGCCACCTGGTTATGTCTCCGGCCATGACCGCAACGATCGTGATGCCAACGGGTACCGGCAAGACCGATACCATGCTTGGTCTGCTTATCGCAGGGCGGTTGGCAAGGACATTGGTGCTCGTCCCGTCAGATGCCTTGCGTTCCCAGCTTGTCGAAAAATGCCTCGGGCTGAAAAAACTTCGGGAGATCGGCGCTGTTTCTGTCACAGCACTTAACCCTGTGGTGAGGGCGATCGGCTCAGGAATGTCTGCTGAAGATGTACAACAGCTTGCCGAGGCGAATGTAATTGTCGCTACCCCGCAAGCATTGCAGCGATTCGACACAGAGTCCCTCCAAGCCTTGGCTGAGCTCTGCAGCCACCTGATCATCGATGAAACCCATCATGTGGCCGCCATGACATGGGGGCGGGTGAAAACCGCGTTTAAAGAGAAGCCATGCCTGCAGTTCACTGCTACGCCTTTCAGGGAGGACAATCAGCCCCTTGAAGGCAAGATTATCTACAACTACCCGTTGAAGGATGCGCAGATCGATGGCTACTTCAAGTCGATCGAATTTCACCCAGTGCGCGAATACAACCTCGAGTTGGCTGACCAAGTGGTTGCTGATAAAGCGGTAGAGTTGTTGCGCGGCGATCGAGAGCAAGGCTTTAACCACCTACTGATGGTACGTGCACGATCGCAAAAACGTGCTGAAGCCCTGTTTGAGCTCTACAAAAAACATGAAGACCTCTCACCCATTCTCATCCACAGCAAGGTGCCGAATCGGGTCAAGCTGCTGGTTGAAATTGTAGAGAAGAAATACAAGATCATCGTCTGCGTGGACATGCTGGGCGAAGGCTTCGACCTGCCAGAGCTGAAAATCGCGGCTATTCACGACCAGCATCGCAGTCCGGCAGTCACGCTACAGTTTATCGGTCGGCTAACCCGGGTTGATGACACGCTAGGCGACGCCAAATTCGTCTCGAACATTGCCAACCAGAAAGTCGATTACCAGATGGCAGTGCTTTACAAGGAAAGTGCCGACTGGAGCGCCGTGATTCGAGACGTGAGTCAAGACAAGATCGCCCGCGAAATCGAAAAAGAGACGTTCACTGAACAGTTTCCGGATGATGCAGACTCAGAGGACATCTTCGGGTTGAACCCCAACCCCAAGATCAGTGCGATCGCCTACCATGTGGAGCGCGACCAGTGGCGGCCAGAGAAAGCGAATCACTTCTCGCAGAAGAAGGAACCGCTGCAGTTCCTTTCCATCAACGACGATTCAGACACCATCATCATGGTGACGCGCCGAGAAACACCTGTCGGATGGGCTCAGACCTCGGCGATTGTGGACACGAACTGGATTCTGTACCTGGCTTACTACCACGCGCCCGACAAGACGCTCTTCATTCACTCATCCGGTGATGAGTCGCAAACCACGCGGTTTTTGCATTTGATTGCAAAAGATGCCAGGCGAATCAACGGCGAGCCCACATTCCGAACTCTGCACGACATCAAGCTCATGAAGCTGCAGAACGTAGGGCTGTCCAGGACACGCAAGGATCTGAGATTCACGATGCACGTCGGGCGCGACATCAATACCGTCATCAGTGAAATCGAGAACGGCACGGCGAAGAAGTCCAACATCTTCGCGACGGGCTACGAAGATGGACAGCGCACCACCGTTGGCTGCTCTCACAAGGGAAAAATCTGGGAGATGAACTCTTCCAGCATCATTTACTGGATTGAGTGGTGCAAACGTACCTCGCATAAACTCAACGATGCCACGATCAACCCTTCTGAAGTGCTCAAGGATGTGATTCGCTCGGAGAAGATCGAAGGGGCCTGGCCAACGGGTCTTTTCTATGCCGATTGGCCTGAGTCCATTGCGATCGAAAACGAGCAGAAAATTTCGCTAGCGCTCAACGGTGAGATTTTCAACCTGCTTGATGTCGAGCTTGGAAAGCCTCGGCGGAGCGATGACCTGGCACTAGAAGTGCCCGTCATCGCCTTTGCAGTAGATGGCACGGAGCGTCAGCTGCCTGACATCACGATACGGTTACTGAACGACAGCTACAAATTCTCCTGTCCTGGGGTCAAGATCATTTTCGCTGAAGAGAGCTCGTTCGAGCAGTACCTGGATGCGAACCCTTTGGTACTACTAGCCGTGGACGGTTCGATGGTCGAGGGCAATTACCGGTTCTACACACCCAATAGCTTGGACTTGAAGCTTCCTATAGGGCTGATTGAGGCTTGGGACTGGGGGACCACCCAGATCCACAGCGAGTCCATGAGGGCAGCTCGTAACCTGGACACCGTCCAAGGGTTCACTTACGGCCGAATCAAGGACGACTATGCATTCATTTTTAACGATGATGGCGCAGGTGAGATTGCGGATTTGGTGGCGATCAAAGAGAGCAAGGACGCAATCTTTGTCGACCTTTACCACTGCAAGTATTGCCCCCAAAAAGATGGCGAGGCTCGACCTGGCGCTCGTGTGAACGATGTCTACGAGGTCTGCGGCCAGGCATCACGATCAGTGAAGTGGCTTCACACCGAGGAAAAATTCTTCAATCGATTGATGGGGCGGTACCAGCAATCGCTGCCGAAAGGGTTTGACAGAATTCTCAAGGGTGACCCAATAGATTTGGAGCTGCTTCGCAACAAGTGCCACGACCACGAGATGATTTTCAGATTTGTGATCGTACAGCCTGCCATTTCAGCAGCGAAAATCTCCGCTGATCAGCTTGCTGTCCTCGGCACCAGTTACTCCTACATTAAGAACGTGTCTGGTTCAGATGTCCGTGTCGTAACCAGTGCATAACAGAAAGGGGGGTACCATATTGCCTCCGGCTTCTTGGCCAGGTGAATCTGGAGATAGGGCGCGAAGTTATTCATTGATCAAAGAATTTTGAGGCCTCGGAAGTGGGGCAGGAGCAAGGATGGCCCAGTCAAAGAGAATCAAAGTAATGCTGTCCAGTCGTTGTAACGATCGCTTTCCCGCGGACAGCGATCAAACGCTCAGCAATATCCGAGAGCAACTCAAACGTGAGATAGAGGGCACGAAGCTATTTGGCAAACAGGTATTTGAAGTTTGGATTAACGAAGATGCACCTCCTGCGGACGGAATACAGGACAGTTGGGACACCTGTTTGCAAGCCGTGAGGGATTGCGATGTGCTACTAGTGCTGTCCAACGGCAATGCCGGCTGGGCCAATGGTGACGGCGACATTGGTATTTGCCATGCGGAGTACATGGAGGGGCTCGCCACCACTCGGGGGAAGGTGCGCTTCATCGCTATGCCAAATCTCCCAGTAGACGATGGCCGGGAAGCTGAGGCAGCACGTAACCAGCGCTTCCAGGCGTTTATTGCACAGCAGACGCCTTTTAGGGGGGACTGGTCTCTACTGTGGATCAACTACGTACACGAGTTCAGGAAGCGCTTCTTGATACGTTGGTTGTTCTGACCCAGCGTGGTGTAGCCGCCGCTGCTTCGAGCCGTTTCGATATGGGCCAGGCGCTGGATTGGACACGGATGGACTTCCGTCAGCGCAAACGAGCGATGGAAACCGTGTTACTGCAGGCGCTCAGTGGTGGCAAAGACCCTGTTAGCGAAGCGTTCGCCATCGTTCCAATTGCTGGAGTGAATGTCGTTGTGTTTGTCCATGCAATCCCGGCTGCGTTCACGGTTGCTGCTGCGCGTGAGCTGGTGGGTAAGCCTTTTCTACGTGACCATGAGCATGCTGATCTGTTGAAAGGTGCAGAAGGGCCATTGCATTTAATCGCCTGTCACCGTGGCGCGACAGAGACTCAGGCCACTGCGTTGCTAGGCTTTCCTGATGCTACGGTTGTCAGCGGTTCCTTCGGTATTTTTGTCGCTGATGATGTACAGAAAGTACAGTTTGCCTTCCTGGCCAACTGTCGCGACGCGTCGCAAACGCGCCACGCGCTTCAGCGTTTTAGGGAATGGTTGGATCAAACAGGTGAAGCGCAGATTCTGGCCAAGAGAGCCGCTTCACGTGCCAAGATTGTCAAAGTTATTGCCGCCGAACTGGAAGGGAGATAACAGGGATGTCAAAAGCACTTTTTACTGTGGGGCCCGTGTTGTCCTTCCGAGGCATCAGCAAAACCGGGCAGTGGCAGGTGGCCGCGTTAGTCGGAGTTGTAGCTGGCGCCGCATTTCCTGTTCTTTCTGTCGACGGCCAAGCTTGTCCGACGCCGAAGGTTTTGCTGGAGCGTCCGAAAGAAACCATCCTTCGTTACGACCTGAGCTGTGATCAGCAGGCGCAGGAGCGAACGGTTCAGTTTGGTGTAGGGCAGGGAGGGCCGCAATGGCAGTTCTCCATTCCCGGTCGAGACTATGCCCCAAGAATGGCCTACGTCTCTTGCAATGGCTTTTCGGACCCTAGTGGGATGCGCAAGTTGGTGCGCCCTGAAAACGCCGTCTGGGCTGACCTGATCAGCAATCATGACAGTGACTTGCGTGCTGCAGGTTACGTGCTGGACAAGGAACAGCTTTGGCATGAAGGACGAATTCATGACAAGGGCTTGAAGCGGTTCCAATTGCTGCTGATGGGGGGCGACCAAATTTACTTTGACTCGATTTGGGAGGATGTGAAGTCCCTCAAGAAATGGGTCGGACTGTCGCGCAAGGAGCAATTGGCGTTCAAGGTAAGCGTGGCGCTGGAGAAAGAGATCGAGTCCTACTATTTCGGGCTCTATGCCAATCGTTGGCTGCCAGATACGCGGCGTGACTGGGGGCACCCCAAACCGAACCTTGATGCCGCTGATGCGATGGCGAGAATCCCTACGGTGATGATGTGGGACGACCACGACATCTTCGACGGTTGGGGGTCCTACAGCCCGGCTATGCAGCACTGTGAGTTATTCCAGGTGTTGATGCGTCATGCGCGTAGGGCGTTCTGGGTGTTTCAGTTGCAGCATGCCCTTGATGATTTGCCGCCGTTGCAATTGCTCCAGCGTGCAAACGTTTCCCAGCAGGATCCACAGTATGAGCCGATGCTATGGAGTGCCCGATTAAAGGGAGATCGATTGGCCTTGCCGCTCTTGGATGGTCAGCCGGGCTTTAGTTTCGGCTATCACTTGGGGCCGGTATCGTTGTTTGTTGCTGATCTGCGCACTGAGCGTTCACGTACCCAGGTACTGGGGGCCGATACCTGGACTGCTATGCAGGCTTGGCTCAACACGCTCCGTGACGGTAAGCCTGCTCATCCTGGAAGCAAATGTCAGCACTTGATCTTCATGTCCTCGGTTCCGGTCGCGCACCCCAAATTGTCGCTGGCTGAAGGGTTGCTCGATACGTTTGGGCAGGATCATGTGCTCGACAGTAATGCTGATGACCTTAAGGATCATTGGTCGCACGGGGATCACGAGGGGGAGCGTAAGCGACTCCTGGAGTCGCTGACTCGTATTGCTGAGCAGAGAATGCTGCGTGTATCCATTGCTTCTGGGGACGTGCATGTCGCGGCGTGGGGCAGTTGCTATCGTCGGGATATTCCACCGACGTCGAACTGGGCGCAGATTCAGCAATTTACTTCGTCAGGTGTGGTGCATCCGTCGTTGATTGGAGTGGCCGAACGCCTTTTTCTTCAGTTGCTGAACCATACAGCCAGCAAGGTCCAATCCATTGATGTGCAGCACTGTGTCGAGATGATGTTGTTCCCCGGTTTTAATCGGTATGTGATGCCGGCCCGGAACTGGTTGGCGTTTGAATTGGATATGGGAGGCGAGACCGGTTGCAAGCTGTGGGCGACCTGGCGTTGTGAAACTGAGGTAGGTTTTTCCAATCATCTGCAGGCGGTGCATCCGGCTCAGAAATAGTGGTCCTCAGGTGGGAGTTTTCAAGGGGCATGATGTGAAAGGCAGCGTAGAAGTTGTATGTGATGGCTGTGCGGGGTATCTTTCTTCCGCAGCGTATTTGTGATCAATGCAATATGGCCAAGTGTTCGGTCTGTGAACATGTGCGACCTTGAGTAGCCATTGAGGCCTTAGCGAATGATATTGCAGAGATTTTTTACAATTTCTACGGGACTGATCCGGTCAACTGAACTTGCGGTGGCGTTCCTCATCACGGCCCGGGTGCGGCTGGCACAGCCTCAATAATCAGATGGCTCAATGCCCGAAACAGCTTCACGTTGGCGTTGCTTTCAAAACCTTGCGAAGGCCCGGGCGGCTACTTTTTACAGTTTGCGTAGCTGTAAAGTCACACCTCCATGGAGCAACAGTGTCCAGCCATTTCGCAGCATCAGATCGCGACCTAACCGTGGATCTCATCGTCTCCATTTACGCCGTGGTCCGCGTTGGCGGGCATGGTTTGCATCAGTTCGTTCTGCAGGGTCGTGAGGTCGCGTCCGCATAGGATATTAGCTTCCAGCAAATCCAGGAATGCACCGACGGAGTTGACCGTTTATAACCTTGCCCTGCCGAGAGCCATTTTTGGAAAAAAATTAAACCTCATCGCCAATAAGTACTTCGGCACAGACTGTAGATAGTTATGAAAAAAAGGAAATTGATCATAAAAATATACGAATACATAAACTATACTATAAGTGTTACAGCCCATCAGTGAATGCGGAGGTCTTCTTTATCGCGCATCAGGATTTCAGCTCTGCGATTACTTGCTTCAAAGTCTTCCTGGTGCATTGGCAGTGGCTTAGATAATCCATATCCAATGCTTGATACTGAGCCGCTCGCCACGCCTCGCTGTACGAGATAGTCTCTCACCGCTGCAGCGCGTAACTGAGAGATACGTTGGGCCACATCTGCGATCGACTCTCCGTTAGCATTTGCCTCCACAGCATCAATTTCTTCTAACGAAGAGTGCCCCTCAATCAAGATATCGTTCCCAGGGTTTTCCTTGTACCACTTGATAGCATCCTCGAGTCCGACGAATGCTGATGCGTTCGTTGCAACTTTCCCGTATTGATAATAGATGATCCATTTCGGTGACTTCGGCTTGATAACGCCTAGGTCTTCTCGCTTACACCCGCCTAGCTGTACCTGAATGTACTTCATCAACTGAAAACTGCTTGGTTCACATTGTGTAACCACTCTGTAGGCTACCGCTGTGAATAAAATCACAATGACTAAAGCCGATGCCCACACAACGGGGCTATGGCTTATAGATCTGGATTTTTTCGGCATCGACGCTCCCCGGTATTATCGCACTCATGTTGGCGTAGGTTAGCAGGTTCCATAAAGGGGGGAGGTCCCATCCTTTTCAAGCTATCCAGAGCATGCCCTCAAATATGCCCCCAGTGTAGCAATCCACTGGAAGTGAATGGAGCTCCATGGGTGGTTGAAAGCCAGAAATGATCAGCCGAACAGCCTGCCAGACGAAACCTAAAGACTCTCAGGATCGCCGTCCAACTTCTTAAGTGGAGCGGCAATTTTCGACGGACGCCAATGGTTGCAATTAGTCTGAAAAGCAGAACTCCGTCTGCGGCATGTCCGGTGCCGAAAGCTTGATGGCAGGACGACTAGAGCGGTTTTTCATAGAGCCCCCTTCAATGGGAATGTTCAGCTCTATCAGCACACCTGCGTTGGCCAACTGACGTAGCTCGTCTTCCACCCGACCTACAAGTGATCTGATCGATTGCCCCGACTCCGTTCCGATTGTCAGGGTAATCAAGGTCAATGGGCTTAAACCCAGTGGAGCACTGAGCGCGGTGATCATCTCTAAGGTGGGGCTGCTTTGTCCCCGCTCAAGCTTCGAGACGTAAGTCCGGCTGCTCACCTCTGCCAGGTTTTTTTGTGAAAGTCCTCTCGCCGCACGCATCACTTTGAGTACTGCAGCGAAGGCTGTTTTGAGAGACATATTTCTTTCCATAGGAATATATTTTTTAACCTCCTGGCAGGTCGTTATTGGTGACAAACAATGTTTCAGGCCGGAGGCTATCACACGACAGCCTACGGTGAAGGCGAGCTAAAAACTGGTTAGACATTTTTTGTCTAAAACCGAAGCGATGCGGGATGTCGAGTGTCAGTTCCTGTGAGGTGAATTGCCCGCGTTTCAGACAGCACTGGAGCGCTGTCTCTTGTTCTTGCGTCGATTTCTTCCTGCGTGCAGGAAAGCATTCGCAATGTTTGAGCCACTGCGCCTGCGTCACCAGATCCTTCGATTAGCGTTTCTGCTCAACCAGCCAGTTTAAATATGGGGCGCACCATCCCGGCCCCGTGGTGAGCATGCGCGGACGTTTTTTGGCGCGCAAAATGGCAATTGGGGTAACTTCGCCGACTACGAGTCGGGCTTTGGGTTTGAGCCGCAGGTCTGAGATACCAAAGATACTCATGTTTTTTTGATGCTGTAGGCGGGCAGATTACCGCTTATCTTGGTGCTTACCTCTTGTCCTCGCTGCGTCTTTTGGTCGTGAGTTGGCTGCAAACCCTCATGTCACAGGATCAGTTTTCTAGCCGAACCTGCGTCGCGTCGACCCGTCGCGTTCTGCATCAACCTCAAGACGGCGACCGTTGGGGCAGGTGTAGCTACATACTTTAGCAGCGGGGATAGGATCGGTAGGCTAAGCGGTCTGTCGGGAAGGATTGAGGTTCTCCAAACCTAGTATGCTCAAGTTGATTTCTACGAAGTGACAGTTTGCGGTTGATATAGTCATATCGCCACGCGCTAAGCTTTCAACGAAAGGTGGCTGTATAGGTCAAGTCTGGAGGTTAAATAGCTGTATTTATATGTTTTTTATGAGTCTACAACTTTCTTTTCAATGTTGACGCTGAATGAAATGTAGAGCTTTCCGAAAATATTCCGGATTTTTGGATAGGGGGCGGAGACGCGTCTTTGTCAATGTTTTTAAAGTTCTATCCGCCGTGGCCGATATCCTCTCTGGCGGTGCACATGGTGTAGAAACCGCCGAGTAAATTAATTTAGGTGGTTTCGGGGGGGCAGCATGCTGAGTGATAGTTTAGCTAATTTAACAGTCAGGACGAAGCTCGTACTTGGCTTCGCTTTGGTGATTGCACTTACCATGCTGATCGCTCTGACGGGTTGGACAGGTATTAGTTCTATAAGTAAGCGAAGTGAGCGTGGGGCCGACATTGCAACTCTTAATGTCATGACACGAGATATGCGTATAGCGCGGTTGGTGTACAGTCAAAATTCAAGCGAAGAAAATGCCGTCAGCTGGTTAAATATTTATCAAAAGGTTGATGCTCATATTCTGTATCTCAGCAGTGTACTGATCTCTGAGCGTAATGTTCAGTATATGAAAACGGTTACTGCTGCAGTCAAAGAATATAAGAAATATTACGATGATTTGATAAAAGCCACTAGAGAGCGTGAGGCGAGTAGGAACGTATTCATAGCTAATGGCAAGGAGGCCGAAGATAAACTGCAAAAATTAAATGCGTTGGTCAATTCGCCAGAAGGGAATTCTGAACAGCGAGCCGCATTAACAAAGGCTCTCCTGCTTTCACAGAAAATGCGGTTTGACGTACGTGGCTATACTTACTCGCTGAAGTCTGAAGCACGACCTATGGCCGTTGCCTCAATCACTGAAACGGGTGCGTTTATTAAAAATTTAGAGGGAGTTGGGATTAAAGCTGACTCGGTGCGAGATATTTTAGATTCGATAACTAAGTATGGCACCGGAATTAGTCAATTCTCCTCGGCTCAAGAAGCAATTGACCAAGCGCAGGCGGGCATTTCAAGAAATATTGAGATTTTGATAAGTTCCGCCAATGGGTTAGCAACATACCAAGACGATTTGCGTGCTGAAGACGTAAGTTATGCCAGTAAGATGTTGATTCTCTGGATTACAGTGGCTCTTATCGTCAGTGTGTTGGCCGCATGGGTGATAACTCGTTTGATCGTGGTCCCGCTTCAGGAAACGCTGCAATTGGCTGATCGGGTAGCCAGTGGTGATTTGACTTACAACAAGTCGACTTCTCGAAAAGACGAACTCGGTATGCTACAAACCAGTATGCATCGGATGACCTTAAACCTGCGCGAATTGATCGGTGGCTTGCGTGATGGTGTGACTCAAATAGCGAGTGCGGCAGAACAGTTGTCGGCAGTGACTGAGCAAACCAGTGCTGGAGTGAATACACAGCGAAGTGAGACAGATCAGGTAGCAACCGCTATGAATGAAATGGCCGCCACTGTTCACGAGGTTGCCAAGAATGCAGAGCAAGCCTCGAATGCGGCCGTTGGCGCTACTAAAGAGGCTCGCGAAGGGGATGCAGTAGTTTCCAAGGCAGTGCTTCAAATCGAAAAGCTTGCTACTGAAGTTGGCCGGTCCATGACTGCAATGGATGAGCTGAAACAGGAAAGCAATAAGATCGGTGGGATGCTTGAAGTGATTAAGGCTGTTGCCGAGCAAACCAACTTGCTGGCACTCAACGCAGCTATCGAGGCCGCACGTGCGGGCGAGGCCGGACGCGGTTTTGCCGTCGTTGCTGATGAAGTCAGAAGTCTCGCTCAGCGGACCCAAACCTCAACTGAGGAAATAGCGACACTCATCGGTAGTTTACACAATCGCACCGCGCAGGTAGCGACCACTCTCGAAAGCAGTCGTCTACTGACTGAAGATAGTGTCGAGTTAACCCGCGACGCCGGAATATCGATAGGAAATATTACTCGGTCAATTTCAACGATCGAGTCGATGAATCAGCAAATTGCAGCTGCCGCTGAAGAACAAAGCGCGGTTGCTGAAGAAATCAATCGTAGCGTTTTAAATGTACGAGACATTTCCGAGCAAACCGCATCTGCTAGCGAGGAAACAGCTTCTTCAAGCGTCGAGTTGGCAAGACTGGGAGTGCATCTTCAGGGGTTGATGAGTAAGTTCACTGTATAGGTCGGAATTTTTCAAATGGCTTTGACTGGATTTTCAGTGTGTATCATAAATTTACGCTACGCACTGAAAATCCAGCACTGCCTGCGATGCTTTTTTCTGAGTAATCTAAATCACCAAATTGGAAATATACTGAGAAATCTCATACGCATTGATTTTAAAATGCTGTTGATGGTCGCCGTAGTGGAGCTATGTCGATGGTTAAGATTCTATTGTATTTCAAAAAATCGAATACCTCATTTAAGATGTCTTTGCTTGTGTGCAGGTTTGTCAGATGCTTAATGCCTCTTATATGTCATGGATATCGCTTGCCCATTGTATTGTTATAACTATTTCTTTGAGTGTTTTAGCAGGGAGCTAACTGGTCTGAATTTGAAAGGTGTATACCTTGTCAGGAGTAAAGTCGAGCTTTGTGATCATGGTGTGGCATTGCATTGATTTGACTGATGTAACTTCTATGTAGCGAAATTTTTTTCCGGGCTGCCCGAGTTGCTTCCTGCTCTTCCGAACTTGTACTGAGTGTATCGGCCTCATGAACAATTTCAACCATCTTGCCTTCAAGCTCATTACCCACAAGACGAGTTACCTTTAGCCTGGGCGTAAAGGTCTTTGAGACTTTCTTTTTTCGTTTTTGTTAAGGGGGCGGCGATGACGTCCCGCCTGATTCCTTCCGCGCCAACGACACTCATGGCTATACTTTTTTGCATTGCCGAACAATGCTTGACGCATCTCTTCTTCTGTCCAAGTTTCGTTCATTTCGCTTCTCAGCCGTCTCTTTGCAGCCTTGTAATAATTCTATTTTACCACGTGTCTTAGCGCAGTAGCTTCTGGCGCATGAATGTATAATGTTGAGATCTCCGCATCCTACTATTGTTTTTGATCATGTTACGAATCTTGCATATTTTTGTTCTGACGATTGTCAGCACTCTAATAGCCTTATTTTAATCTTTGGCTCCTATTCACGGCAATGCGACAGGCGACCGGACGAGACATTTGCAAAGGTGTTTGTTCTGTCAGATCTTCCGTAACACATGGCCGTTTGTTAACGGAGGGCTGTGTCGTGCAACTGCTGATCAACCGCGTCAACGACATCAGGTTATCTCACTGGCTCTAGAGCACACGCGTCGTGATGACGACCGGCTATGCTCGGCACTCATCGTCTTGCGCCAGGAATGTACGCCTCAAGTTCGGCTGTAATCCGCCGATAAAATATAGGCCACCGTGGACGCTCCCAAAACTAAAAAACCACGTGTAGACATCCATTCTGCCCACAACTCTTAAAACCTATGCGGAAGGTCTCATGAACATCAAACAGAAGCTGACGTGGGCGTTCGCGTCGATCGCCTGTATCCCAGTGCTGGTGGTAGCGGGGCTTGTGGTGTTTAACGCGCGCGATGCCGCAGAGGCTAGCTTTGTCGACAGCAGCGGCCGAGAGATCCGCCAGATCGACAACGGCATGACGCAGTTCTTCGACGGCATCAGTCAGAACGTGGAATACCTAGCCCGTGATCCACGAATAGCTGGCGTCAAGGACCTCAAGAACTATACCAGCGCTGATGCCGTGCAGATTCCGCTGACCGAAAGCAATGTTCGTATGTTGGAGATTTTCGACGGCTTTGCCAAAACCCATCCAACCACCGCGTACCTATCGGTTGGCTTGAGTGACGGCGGCTACGCCACTTGGCCGGATACCCCCGATATGGCCAACTATGATCCACGCCAGCGTCCCTGGTACAAAGCTGCCATCGAAGCGCCGGGCACCACGATTCGCACTCCAGCCTACTACTGGGCCAAGGATGACGTGTCGCTTATCGGCACCGTTCGCACGGTTGCCAACGCCAGTGGCGCGGTCGTGGGAGTGTTGGGCCTGGACGTATCGCTCAAACAGCTGACCGAGTTGGTTAGAAATATCAAACTCGGTGAAAGCGGTTATTTAATGCTGGTCGAGGACAATGGCAATGTGCTGGTAGACCCAAGCGACGCAAAGCACAACTTCAAATCCCTTTCAGATCTGGGCCCCAACTACGCAGGATTGGCCAAGGGCGGCGATGGCGTAACGCAGATAGAGATCGACGGCAAGGTCTACATGGCTAATGTCATTACTTCTAAAGGGCTGGGCTGGCGCTTTATTGGCCTGATCGAGCGGAACGAAGTAATGGCGCAGGCCACCCACCTGACGTGGCTGATCGCCGCGATTACTACTACGCTCGCGGTCATTTTCGCGATTGTCGGCGCCATCTTTGCCGGCGTGATTGTGCGTCCGATCAGCGGCGTGGCTGATGGCTTGCAGGAAATCGCAGAAGGCGAGGGCGACCTGACGCGTCAGCTCAAAGTGCGTGGGAATGATGAAACCGCGACTCTGGCCGGCTGGTTCAACCAGTTCCTGGGCATGATCGCGCAACTGATGCAGCGCATCGGCGGGGCGTCGTCAGATCTGCAACGTACCGCTGCCGACACCAGCGCAGTGGCGCGTAACATGAACGAGGCCGCCGGGCGTCAGCGCGAGGCGGTCGAAATGGTCAGCACCGCATTCAACGAGATGGTCGCCACGGCGAACGAAGTAGCGCGCTCTTGCAGTCAGGCTGCGTCCAGCGCCGATGCGGGCTACCGCGACGTGCACGACGGCCAGCAACACATCAGCGAGGCAAACGGCAGCGTGATGAGACTGAGCAAGGAGTTGCAGCAGTCCACCGAGACAATTCAATTGCTTGAGCAGGAAAGCAAAAACATCAACGGTATTGTGGACACCATCCGTTCTATCGCCGAGCAGACCAATTTGCTCGCACTCAATGCCGCGATCGAAGCGGCTCGTGCCGGCGATCAGGGTCGCGGCTTTGCGGTTGTGGCCGACGAGGTTCGCGCGTTGGCGCGGCGTACTGCCGATTCCACCGGAGAAATAGGTAGCCTGCTGGGCAATCTGTCCAGGCGCACTCAAGAGGTGACAGTGCAAATGCGTGGCAGCCTTGAGGTTTCGCACAGCAGCGTCGAATGCATCCAGCAGGCGCGTGTCAGCTTTGAGAAAATCCGCACATCCGTGGATTTCATCCGCGACCAGAACACGCAGATCGCTACAGCGGCTGAAGAGCAGCATCAGGTGGCAGAAGGGATCAACCGTCACATCTCGCAGATCCACACTGATGCGCAATTGGTCGAAGAATTCGCTCATACAGCGCAGACGGGCTCGGGGCGGTTGACCGATATTTCGGGTCAGCTCAATGGGTTGGTAGGGCGCTTCAAGTTCTAACGCCCAACTAAGACTAGGGCCAGGGATGGCCCAGTTGCCACCGCAGTGTTTTGAATCCGATTTATCTTTGTTAATCCCTATCCCTAAGATAGCCATTGATGATCCACTGTCCCTGATGCAAGCCTCGAAAACACGACCTGAGCCTGTGGCCCACAAGAGCATTTTGCTCTGCACGTTCAGTTGCCGCTTTTCTAACAGACGGTTAATGTCCACCTCAATCTCCCCCTAAGGTGGTCACTTCCAAAAAGGCGATGACCAGCCAAATGCGCAACGACTCAGGCGATTCCCATCCCCACGCTGCTACCCCTTCTGCGCGCGGCGTAGCGAGGTCCCAATGTCGTTACCTAAAGACGCCTGTCGACCCAAAGCTTCCATTAAATTGAGGTAGCGAAGCGCGTTTTGAGGCCCGCGTTTACTGGCGGTAGCGCATTAATCAACACGGCGGCATCGTCGCCCTGGTTAAGGTAGCTCAAGAAGTCACCAGTCTCGAACGTATCCCTGAATCCGGCGAGTGTCCTATGAAAGAGTCTAGAATTCCCTCGACTGTGCAAACTTTTGTGTTCCCAAGGTGCGTTGCTGATAAGCCTGCGAGCAGGTTTTCCCTTTTCCAAGAGCCGTCCGCGTTCGGCTCTGTCTCGAAAACCTACGGCGTACCAGACGGCGACAAGTTCGCGCCTACTGCCCAGACCTGCGCCGCCGGCAACGCTGCCGCTCACAACATGCCAAGGCCCCACCGGCCATCGATCTCATCCAGGATGCTCATCACCTTGTCCGCGGCTGCGAGCTGCGAGTGCGTAAACAGATCGTCGTGAACTCACTAGGTTGACGCAGCTCCGTCAGCAACACCTCAGCCTTGCGATATCACAACCTTGGGCGGATTAGCTGTCCAAATGCCCGAGTTGGCTCGCTGGTGATAAAGCGCACGTCATTCGTGGGGGAGGGCAGTTCCACCGACACGCCGTTAGCGTGACGCGCCTCGTCCGGGTTAAACATGCGATGCGACGACTGTCACATTGGCAAAAGGCTTATATCAATTTGTAGACTTTCACCGGTCATCAAGAGTTATGGGGTTCATTGTTGCTTATCCCCCTTCCGCCTGCTGGCCAGGCTCGATTTTTTAGGAAAGCTTGCGTCCGATTCGGAACAAAGCGTCTTCCAGCCACTGGTTGAAAACGCCCTGCGACGCTGGAATCAGCAATTTTCTTACCTCAATGTTTTTCTCATGGCGGTGCGGCATGGACATCGACGATGCGGGGGGTGTTGGCGGCTCTGCGTAGACTTGGTGAGAAATTCCGTAGATCCCCAACTGGAACCAGCCTCCCTTACCTCTGCTAATCAAACTAAAAGCTTCTTTCGCAAAGCGTTCTAGCCGGCTGGGCGAGATGTAATAGGAGGCAAAATAATCGCCGCCCTTTCCTGGGGCTGCTATAGGAATAGAGAGCCAGCTCATCCCATTATCGTGATGCCGCCAAGAGGCCTCCTCTGCATCTAGGCCGGTAATGTCTCCCTCGTTAAACGACTTGTAACCACCCTTGATAGACACCAAGCCCGCCTGAGAAAGCTTGAGGAAGAATTCATCATGCTGGGTGTGCATGTAGCGCAACGTACCCGAGAGAATGGGCTGCGGCAGAAACGCGAGCTCTAGGCGATCTTCACGAGGCTGGCTATTCCAATTTCGGCTGTTGCTACGATTCTGCAGGTGCTGAACGAACTCTTGTTCGGAAATGGCGCTGCGACTGGCTGCAAGTTGGCTTAGTCCCTGGATGATTTTGTCTGAGAGATCGCGATCACCTGTGAAGGTGGAACGGAAAAGGCCGTCGACGTAATCGGAAACTTCCCAGTGAAAGCGCTTTTGATCATCCTCAACCGGAACCTCTTCCAGAAAAGCCAAGATGGGTTTATTGGCAGCTTTGGCGCGATGAAACTCCTGCTGAGTGACGGACTCACCTGTGTGGGTTTTGAAGCCGAAGTCCGCGCCAAGAATCAGCACCACTACGTCGGCCTGGTCAACCTCAGTCATACATGCGACTTCAGAAGAATAGGGCCTTGCACCAAAATCCTCACACATCACTGGGGTGTGTCCCAACAGAGAAACTGCTTTTTTGGCGGCCGCACGATAGTGCTCGAAATTACGTACTACAGAGCTGATAAACACGTTCATAGCAGTCCCCATCACTAATAGGCCACATCCGTTTCTCCTCATCATACCGGCCGCTTTAATCTATGTAACAGCTGCCGAAAAAAACTAGCCGCTGAATAGCCCGCCTACTTCGCAGATACTGACTGCTTTTGGCCGGTAAACTGTCTGCTGTAGGCAAGCAAACGCCAACCACGCCGCAAGCGAGGATAACGGTCGCTTTGGTTCTCGTGGTGCGCGATTGCTGGCCCCGCACGAGTGATGTCACAATGACGCACTACGCTTTGCACGCTCAACGATAAACGCGACTCACGGACTATCACCATGCCCAGCCTCTGTTGCTGTTCTAACACGCCAGGCCCGCCGAAGAGATTTCTCCTGGTTCGGCTGCGTCGACTGCTGTGTTTTGTGCTGCTCTGGAGTCAGGCTGCGTGGGCGGATCCTAGCCCTCAACAGAATGGTGCCGAACAGGTGATTGATGTACAGCTACGCTGGAAGCATCAGTTCCAGTTCGCGGGCTACTATGCCGCCATCGCAAAGGGCTATTACCGCGAAGAAGGACTGGAAGTACGCTTGCACGAAGGTGGCCCCAATGTCACACCGGTCGAAGAAGTACTCGCTGGGCGTGCCCAATACGGCGAAGCCAATAGTGAATTGCTCTACGCACGCCTGCATGGAAAGCCCTTGGTAGCGCTGGCGGTGATTTTTCAGCATTCACCTTCCGTGCTTGTGGCTCGCACAGACCAAGGTGTTCGCACTGTGCACGACCTGATCAGCAAGCCGTTGATGCTCATGGATGCACAGACCGATGCCGATTTTCTGGCGATGTTCCTACGCGAGGGTATACCCCTCGAAAAACTGCAACTGCTACCCAGCAGCTTTCAAATTGGGGATCTAGCCAGCGGTAAAGTGACTGCGTTCAACTCGTACCTGACCAACGAGCCTTTCTACCTGCAACAGCGGGGCGTGGAATACAACATCATCTCGCCCGTCACCTACGGGATCGACTTCTACAGCGACATCCTGTTCACCAGCCAGGCCGAGATTGACGAACATCCACAGCGGGTCGAGGCATTCCGCCGCGCTACCCTGCGCGGCTGGCGCTACGCGATGGATAACCCTGAGGAAATCATAGACCTGCTGCTCAATCAGTATTCGGTGGAGAAAAGTCGCGCGCACTTGCAATTCGAAGCTCAGGCCATGCGTCCGCTGGTTGTATCTGACCTGATCGAGATCGGTCATATGAACCCAGGGCGCTGGCAACGTATGGCTGAAACCTTCCTCGAACTGGGTATGGTCGACAATATCGCCGGTCTGGAAAACTTCATTTACGATCCCAATCCGCCACAGCTCGTCGAGCGGTTGCGCAAGACCATTGTGCTGATCAGCATCGGCTGTGTGCTTGTTCTTATGTTCGCTCTAGTTCTGTTGAATACCCAGCGCCATCTGCGCAACGAGATCAAGTTGCGCAAACTCGCAGAAGAGGAAGTACGCAAGCTGGCCTTCTATGACAGCCTGACTGGCTTACCCAATCGCAATAGTTTTATTCCGTTTTCCAGTCAGAAGCTGTTGGCCGCAAAGAGCCGTGGAGACCATCTGGCCCTGTGCTATATCGACTTGAATCACTTCAAGCAGATCAATGATCGTTTTGGTCACCAGGCAGGCGATGCCATCCTGATCCACGTAGCGACGGCCATCAAATCCAATATTCGCGAGTTCGAAATAGCCGCGCGCATGGGAGGTGACGAATTCGTAGTCCTGCTCGACGGCGCGCATCACAGAGGCGATATCCAGCGCATCACCCATGAAATCTGCAAGGCCGTCGACCTGCCCATTCCATGGAAAAACTGCCAGATCAAGGTCAGTGCTAGCTTAGGGGTGGCGTGGTATCCCGAAGATGGCGAAGGTCTGGATGATTTGATTTTCAAGGCCGACACCGCCATGTTCCAACGCAAAGCCAGTATCGCTGCGAAGGCTTGATCCTTGCGAGGTGCTCCTGCGAAAAGACTTGGTAGTTAAAAACCAGTGCGCCACTGCGGGTTGTGCGCGCGCGTTTCTTCGCATGACGCTTCTAGTCGCGCCGTAACTGACCCGAAGTGTAGAAGCTGAATGATCTATCGCCGCGTACGGTAATCCTCCGTCCGCTTCTGGCCGTTTTTTGCCTGTTGCGATAGGCAGAAAACGATCGATTGTGTTGAAAAAGTCGGTTTTCCAAAAAACACTCGAATATTGATGGATGAAAACACCTGTTGCCCGCTGCAACGTGAAATCCTAGTACTGAACCTTCTGCCAAAAATTAAGATTTCAATCTCACGCGCGCACTTTTCTGACGTGGAATTCGAAGCCGACTGTTTTCAACAGAATCGGTCCAAAGAGGGCGGTCTACAAGATGACCTACGCTCGCCCTTTTTCTCACGATTGGGCTGATGGACCAACACCCTGAGATTCAAAGTTTAGTGCAATATCAATGACAAAGTGCCTCGTAGAATTTAGAGATACAAAGAGCCGTATGAGCCTCGACATCATTATTTTGAAACCTACAGACCTGAGCATAAACGACTTGGCTGCCGTAGAGAGTGTGGAGGATATTGGGTCTCGAGCCTCTGTCAGCTCTACTGTGGATCTAGTATTCCCAGGATGTGCTCAAGGTGCATTTTCCACGGGTGATTGTTACTGCGTTGAGTCAGCTCTGAGCGGAGACCCAGTGACTTCCATACACCTGACTCTCAGATATGGCAGTGCTTGGTCTGAATCAGCCAACGGTGAGTTCTTAGCGTTGCTTTCCAGGCTATGCCAACGCCTCCAGTCGCAAGCCTACGCGGTGTCTGACAACTCACGGCTCGCCTCTTTTCTATAAGGGTGGTCGCTCATGCGACTCCTTTCATGATTTAACGTCCGCTATTGGCCCAGAGTGTGTAAAAACGCGCTGATGCATTTTCGGTGTGTAGAGCCGACGGCTGTTTAGCCGGGCAATTGCCCGCAACAAGTCCCGCGGCTCATCACTTGGGCCTGTGAGGCTCGAGCGTCGCTTGCCACGACATGATCGCAACCTACAGCCGCGAGCCATGCAAGGATGGAAAATTGGTCGGGCTGAAAACACCACTCTGACTGAAAGATATTTGGGCCATGATTCCTCCCTATTAGTATTCGTTCACGTAGAGCAGGGTTGGACGCATGGCTGTACCCCGGGTCTTGGTCGCATGGGTGAGCGATAAGATCCGGGCGACCCCGGGGTTGACTTTGCGGTGAGGTAAAAACAATGCAGCCCAACGTCTTGACTCAACCGTGAGTCGGCGTAAGTGTCAAGAGCGCGCCTCCTTGGCGAGCTGAAGCATAGGCCGCGTCCAGGACTTGCATGATTGCCTCGGCGTCGCGTAATGATGCAATGGGCTTGGCTCCGTTACGGCATTCTGAGAGCACTTGCTTGACGAACAGTGGGTAATAGACATCTGTATCCAGCTGCAGTCGGCGGCTTCGCGTGCCGGCGGCAAGGTTATGTCGATCCCTGATTTCGATCCGGTCAGGGCCGGATTTGGCATACACGCGATCGGATGAAATAGTGAAGGAGAACTCTCGCTGCTCATCAAAGGTACTGGGGAAACTGTATCCCGTTTCCACCACACCGATCACGCCATCTTCAGTCTGCAGGGTCAACAACGAGTAGTCTTCGACGGCACCCCGATGCGTCAGTGAATTCATGACGGCTGAGACCCGAGAGACTTCCTTGCCCGTCAGTAGCCTGAAGAGATCTATGAAATGCGTAGCCACATTGATCGTGGATCCGCCTCCCGAAAAAACGGGATCTATGGCCCAGGCTGAGCCTGCCGTTTCATAACGAGCGGGCGGACCTACGATGAAGCGGAAAGACATATAGTTGAAGTCCGCAGCCAGGCGTCCTTCAGTGTCTTGCAGTGCACTCAGCAGTTCACTCATGCGAAAGATCAACGGTACAGCGCAATAAAGATCGGCTTGCTCGGCCAGTTCACGTAACCGCGTAACCTGCGCCATATTGATGCCGCAGGGCTTTTCCAGGGCAAAGGGGATGTTGCGTGCGATCACGGCCTCTGCCAGTGACGGCATTTGTGAATGCCTGCCGAACACGAAAGCGAAATCGACTTCCTCGTGCTCAAGCAGCTCATAGGACGAGCGATACAACGGACATTTGAATCGTTCGGCAATGGCCTCGCCCTTCACGTCCTCTGAATCCGATACGGCCACCACTTGCACCCCATGGGTCTCAAGGGCATCCAGATATAGCGGGACATGCCAATGGCTGACTTCCAGTAACGCAACTTTCATATGTATTCACTCCTGACGCGGTGCTGTCACGTTATCGGGATGGTAGTCGAACCCGAGGAAGCGCAGTGCAAGCAGCGCCTGGCCTTTGTGCATCGGGCTTCCATTCTGGGTAAGACAGCCTCTTTTACGCGCCGCATCGCAAAGCGGTGTCGGGGCCGGGGAGTTGATGATGTCCACAACGAGAGTGCCAGGCTCTAGCCGCTCGGGATCCACAGGCATGGGGTCATTTTTGTTCATGCCAAGCGGTGTGGCATTGATCACGATTTCGTGGCCATGTGGGTCGGGTGGACCGTAGCGCGTGCTGCAACCTGTGTCGTCAGCAACAGCTTTTGCCAGGTCCCCGGCGCGGTTTTCGTCGACATCGGAGATGGTGAGTGATCGGGCTCCCGCCGACGCGACGGCAAATGCTATCGCTCTGCCCGCACCACCGGCACCGACCAGAAGAACGTTTTTGTTTGCTGGATCGTGGCCTTCCCACTGCATGCCAAGGACACAGCCGAGGCCATCGAATACTGCGCCGATCCAGCGCCCGTCGGGTTCGCAACGAATGACATTGATTGCGCCGACCTGACGCGCGGTGGGGTGAAGAGCGTCCACCACTTCAAGCATGGTCTGCTTGTGCGGCATAGTGACTAGGAGACCGGCAATGTTGCTCACGGCTCTTATGCCTTTCACAAAGTCGGCCAGATGCCCCTGGCCGACCTCCAGTGGAATGCAGACGGCGTTAGCCTGCGCTTCGGCAAACAATCTGTTCAGCAGGACTGGGGACTTGGCGCTCTTCAGGGGGGCGCCAATTAATCCGTATATGCGAGTGCTGTCGGTAATACCTGGATGCATGTCAACCTACTGTTATTAGTAGTGGCGAGCAATTATCAGTAGGGAGAATATCGGAACCCATTACTGACAACGTGCGCATAGTTACTGCCGTAAGACTGTGAGCGCGGAGCAGAGAAATTGAACAGCGCGCTGGGAGTAATTAGACAGGGGGTCAGGAGCGTGTCGCTGGCACTGGCTGGACTACGCTGGCTTGCGATTTGTCGTTGGATTGCTCCTGCACCCGTTCGTACTCCTCTTTCGACATTGGGACCGCATTAGGGTCACCCAGGTCATGCAGTCGAATCCGGAATGTCTCGCGCGTAGTAAAGGCCGCGATCGCGGAGATGACGCAGATGCCAAAAGTCAACGCACCGATTTTGAGAGGGATATTTTCACTCCCGGGAGGTGCAATCGATACGAACAGAGCTGGCAGGAAACCTGTACACGCTACTCCTATATTTTGGCCAATTGCCATGCCCGTAACCCGGACCCGAGTACGGAACAGCTCAGGGAACAGACTCGGGAATACACCATTGAAACCTTGGTAAGCCACACCCCACATGAGTACCGATAGAAATAAAGAAAGCCATATTTGGTGAATACTGATCGCGTAGAGATACGCAAATGACAGAAGTCCACCGCAAAGAACCCCCACAATGATCGGAGGGCGGCGACCAATCCGGTCAGAGAGCTTACCTACGAAGGGGATAAGGATGACGGCACACAAATTACCGAGTACCGGTACCCACATGAACACGCCGGCAGGAAAGCCTATGCCATAGGCCGGCTGGACTGCATAGGTCGCTCCGAATACGGAGGCGACAATTGCAAGCACTCCAGAAAGCGCCATGCAAATCACGCGTAATACATCTCTCCAGTTCTGCGTGACCACTTCGACCACTGGCAATTTGCGGGTCTCGCTTTGGATCGCCGCCTCGATGAATACCGGAGCTTCATGAACTTCACGCCGAATGATCCATCCGGCGACGAGCACCAGTGCGCTGAGCAGAAATGGAATTCGCCACCCCCAAGCAGCAAATTGATCAGCGGGCATGAACTGGGCAAGAGGCAGGAAAACGGCAGCGGCGAGGAGCTGACCGGCCTGCACGCCCTGGAGTGTAAAACTTGCAAAGTAACCTCGACGTCCATCCGGAGCATGCTCCAGGATCATAGAGCTTGCGCAGGACATCTCCCCAGCGACCGCAAATCCTTGAATCAGACGCAAAAGTATCAGCAGTGCAGGTGCCCATATTCCAATCTGTTGGTAGGTAGGAAGGAGGCCGATGCAGATGGTGGAGAATCCCATCAAGAACATGCAGTAGACCAGTACGGTCTTGCGGCCATGTCGATCGCCCAAGTGCCCCAGGACCACAGCACCTATAGGTCGGGCCACATACCCTACGCCAAAGCTGGCCAGCGAAATAATGATGCCAACTGTGGGGTTATCGGACGGAAAGAACAATTGCGGGAAAAGTAAGGCCGCCGCAGTGGCGTAAATGAAAAAGTCGTAATACTCCAGAGCAGACCCGATCCAGCCGCTGGCAGCGGCTTTCCTCGACTGCCGTTTGGAATGAGACTCAACCGGTGCGCTTTGACTCATGACGTGTCTCCGTCTATTGGATTTTTATTGTTGTAACGATGTTCCATTAGTAATGTTGTTACTTTTTGGAAACTATTGTCAAGGAGTAGTTGCTGGGCCAACCAGTGATAAATTTGTCCATGATTTATGCAACGAATCCCGCAACGCCTGCCTCGAAGGCGAGCCAAACCATTGTTTATCACCCGGGCACAGCAACATGACAGGAGGGCGGAACTCGTCCACCTGTCGGCTGCGTCTTAGTCTTTTTTACTGCTCTGTTAACAAGCCTGCACTTTTACAAGCTGTCTCGAGAAAGATGGCCGTCTACCAGTCGGAAAATGCCCAACGGATTGCCGTTCTTGAGAGCATCGGGCAGCAATGCATCGGGGTAGTTCTGAAAGCAGACAGGTCTCAGGAAGCGATCAATAGCCAACGTACCGACCGAGGTGCCGCGACTGTCGGACGTCGCAGGATAAGGACCGCCGTGCACCATGGAATCGCAGACCTCGACACCCGTTGGGTAGCCATTGATGAGGATGCGGCCAACCTTCACCTCCAACAAAGCAGTCAGCTCTGCGAATTGCGTCATGTCTTCTGGCTCACCGATCAAGGTTGCGGTCAATTGTCCGTGAAGGGCATGGATGGCAGCGTTGAGCTGTGCCTGGTCATTGACCTCGATGAAGATAGAGGTGGGGCCGAAGATTTCTTCTTGGAGAACCTTGTCTCCGTTAAGCAGCAACTCTACATCGGCCTTGAACAACTGCGGCTGGGCTTGGTACCCCTGTTGGTTGCTACCAGCCAGGTGCACGATGCCTGGGTATGCTTGCAGGTTCTGCAACCCGGAAGCGTAGCTACGCAGGGTGCCCGTGTTGAGCATTGTCTGTGCCGGTTGGTCGCTTATCAGCGCCGCCACTCTATTCTGAAAGGCACTGAATGCATCCGAGCGGATGCCAACCACCAGTCCGGGGTTGGTGCAGAACTGCCCACAACCTTGAACCACAGAGGCAGCAAGATCGTGAGCGATACTGTCGGCCCGACGCGAGAGGGCATGGGGCAGGATCACCACCGGGTTGATGCTCGACATCTCGGCGAAGACTGGAATGGGCTCCGGTCGAGCGGCGGCCATATCGCACAATGCTCGACCACCTTTGAGCGAGCCGGTAAAACCAACGCCCTTGATCAACGGATGTTTGACCAACGCTTCGCCTACGCCACTTCCGTAAATCATGTTGAAGACACCGGCAGGCATGCCGCTACGTTCGGCTGCGCGGATAATCGCGTTGGCGACCTGTTCCGCAGTCGCCATGTGTCCGCTGTGGGCTTTGAATATCACCGGACAACCCGCCGCGAGCGCGGAGGCGGTATCGCCGCCGGCCGTGGAGAAAGCCAACGGGAAATTGCTGGCACCAAACACAGCAACCGGACCGATGGCGGTGCGGTATTGGCGAAGGTCAGGACGTGGCAACGGTTTGCGCAGAGATAATGCCTGGTCGATGCGAGCTCCATAGAAGTCGCCTCGTCGCAGTACGTTTGCAAACAGACGCATTTGACCACTGGTACGGGCGCGTTCACCTTGGATACGAGCTATAGGCAATGCTGTTTCGCGGCAAACCAGAGCAATAAACTCGTCGTCCAAAGCCTCCATTTCTTCAGCAATGGAATCGAGAAAATCAGCCCGTTTACTTGCGCTCAGGGTGCGGTATCTGGAAAAAGCATTGAAGGCTGCATGAGCCGCGCTCTCGATTTCTTCCTCAGTCGCCTGGTGGAAGGCGTGGGGCAAGGGCTCCCCCGTGGTGGCATCCACGCTCTTGACGATAATGGTGCCGGCAGCGCTGCGCTGGCCGCCGATAAAATTCTGGCCGGTGATGAGGGACATCGTTGTCTCCAGGTTGAATGTGCAAGCGTTAGCTGGGCGAGGCGTTCCCAGAACTGGGAATCAGGTGACGGCGCCGATCTGCCAAGGTACGAACTCATTTTGTCCGTATCCATGTTGCTCACTCATGCTGCGTTCGCCCGAGGCAATACGCAGCATGGCTGCAAAGATCGATGCACCACACTCTTCGATGGTCAAACGGTCTTCCGCTATTTCGCCGCAGTTGATGTCCATGTCTTCTCGCTGACGAGCCCACAATGCGCTGTTGGTCGCCAGCTTGATTGATGGGGCAGGGGCGCAGCCATATGCCGAGCCGCGACCTGTGGTAAAGGCAATCAGGTTGGCGCCGCCGGCGACCTGACCGGTTGCGGAAACGGGGTCATAGCCGGGGGTATCCATAAACACTAGGCCAGTGGCGGTGACAGATTGGGCGTACTCGTAGACATCCATCAGGTTGCTGGAGCCAGCCTTGGCCACCGCGCCCAGTGACTTTTCCAGGATGGTTGTCAAGCCGCCTGCCTTGTTGCCAGATGAGGGATTGTTGTTTAGCTCGGCCCCCATACGCTCGCAGTAACTTTCCCACCAATGAATTCGAGCGATGAGTTTTTCGCCGACTTCACGAGTGACTGCCCGGCGCGTTAGCAAGTGTTCGGCACCGTATATTTCCGGCGTTTCTGAAAGAATCGCGGTACCGCCGCAGGCCACCAGGCGATCCACCGCATTGCCCAATGCAGGGTTGGCGGTAATACCGGAGTAGCCATCCGAACCACCGCATTGAAGCCCAACGGTCAGATGGCGTGCGCTAACCGGTTCACGCTCAATCTGGTTGGCTTCGCCAAGCAATTGCTTCAACTGATCAATACCATTGGCGATGGCTTTGGAAGTACCGCCACTGTCCTGAATATTGAACGTGCGCAGCGTATTACTACGGGTCAGGCCTTGAGTGGTAAGTAACGAATCGATTTGATTCGTCTCGCAGCCCAGCCCTATGACCAAAACCGCGGCGAAGTTAGCGTGGGTCGCATACCCCGCTAATGTCCGGCGCAACATGCTCAGTCCGTCCCCCGCAGGATCAACGGCGCAGCCGGCAGAATGGGTGAGCGCAACAACACCGTCGACGTTTGGATACGCTTGCAGTGCAGCGGGATTGATGTCCCGACGAAAATGGTCTGCGATGGCCCGGGCGACTGTGGCAGAGCAATTCACTGAGGTAAGAATGCCGATGTAGTTGCGCGTCGCGACGCGTCCATCCGGGCGTACGATACCCATGAACGATGGGGCTTCACTCGGCTTGATGTGGGGCTTGGCATCGACGCTGAACGCATAATTCCGAGCGAAGTCCCCCATGGCCAGGTTATGCACATGGATATGCTCGCCTGCTTCTATGTCGACAACGGCAAACCCAATGATTTGCCCATAGCGTCTCACCGGTTGACCGGCTTCGATACGCCGGGAGGCCACTTTATGGCCCGGCACAATCGCTTGAAGGACTGTCACGCCCTCCTGCTCAAGGATTTCGCCCGCGACCAGCGGTCGGCGTGCGATCAGCACATCGTCCAGCGGGTTCAAACGCAGCACAGCTGCTACGCCGGTTTTCATGATCAGTTCCATCGCATCCTCACGGGCTGCCGGGTGGTGCGCGGTCGCTCATAGCGCCGCACTTTTGTGCGGGCACTATAGGTTTCACAGAATGGGTTGCCTAATGAGAGCTTTCGATTGCTCGATAACTTTGCCTCATTGATTCTTAACGAGATCGTTGCCGAGCTTCTTCTGTGTAGCCGTTCGCCGTAGCCTGGCGAACTCCAGTAAGGTCGCAACAAACCTGCGCGCTGGCTCCGACAGGTACTCATCCCTGCGAGTGATAACCCCGTAATCCTGAGATTCAACTTTGAAGGGCGTATTGAGGATTTGAAGCTGCCCGTTTTGCAGCTGAGACTGGACCATGGACTCCGGAAGCATGGCGAGCATTGGCCCAGACTGCAGCAACTGCAGGAAGGTTTGCATCGAAATGGTTTCCACCGTGTTGGTCGGAGGGACAATCCGAAACGTTTTGAAAGCATGCTCCATGCGTTGTCGGATCGGCGTATTAAAGGGGTACATCACCCATGGCCATTCGCTGATCGCTTCGGCGGGGACCACCTCAAGTTGGCACAGGGGATGTGCGCTGTTCACGACGAGACAGAAGGGCTCAGGCCCCAACGAGGTAAATTCGAAAGGCTGACAATCCTCATCCGTGAAGCGCGCGATGATTAAGTCGAGTTTTTTTTGTTCGAGCATTTCCAGCAGATGGTTACTGGTCTGTTCGATTACTTCGATAGAAAGAAGAGGGCGCTCACGTTTTATGCTGGCGATAGCCTCAGGCAGGACCACTGATGTAGCAGCGAAGATTGTGCCGAGTTTTAGGTGCCCATGCCCGCCTTTACGTAGTTTGTTGACCTGATCGACGAATGACTCCGTGTCCTCTAAGGTAATGCGTGCGAAACGGGCCACGAACTCTCCCAGTTCAGTGAGAACAAGGTTTCGCGTTTGACGCTCAAACAATGGAAACCCTAGAAGGTCTTCCAGGTCGCGCAGCAACTTACTGATGGCCGGCTGCGTGACATTCATCTGTTCTGCGGTGGTGTGCATATTGCGGGTCTTGGCCAGACTACTGACCAGTACCAGATGTTTGATCTTCAGCCATCGAGTGACACTGCCAAAAGTAATTTGATCGTTTTTCATATGGAAGGCCTTGTCTGTCGATAACGAAACAGCATCGATGAGTGAGATTCTTTCATTGGGATTCATGAGGTCAGTTCATTACTTTTAGATCTCTGATGGCTGACTGATCTGGAAGCTTTATGTCGAATATGAAACTGACGCGCGCAAACACACTGCCCGTGGATGGCACGGCCGGAACGCTGATCGGCCGAGCCTGGGTTCCGGGTGCGATTGCAGGCCCATCGCCGGTAGTGCTGCGTAAGGACGGTGTGTATGACCTCTCTGAAGTCTTTTCGACAATAAGCGAACTGCTGGAACACACCTCGCCGCTGTTGGCTGTTCGACAGGCGCCTGGCAGGTACATCGGAACGGTCGAGGCGTTGCTCGGAAACACTGGCAGCCACACCGATCCCGACAAGGCATCGCTGTTGCCCCCAGCGGATTTGCAGGTCATCAAGGCGGCGGGAGTAACGTTTGCCTCCAGCATGATCGAGCGGGTAATCGAGGAGCAGGCCCGAGGTGATGCTGCCAAGGCCGAAAGTGTTCGCCGTCTGGTCCAAGACGCCATAGGTGATAATTTGCGGGCGATCAAACCGGGCTCGCCAGAAGCGATGCGCCTTAAAGCTGTACTGATCCAGCAAGGCCTGTGGTCGCAATACTTGGAGGTCGGTATAGGCCCGGATGCGGAGATTTTCACGAAGGCCCCGGTTCTGGCTGCCGTGGGTAGCGGCAGCGAAATCGGCATTCATCACAAGTCTGAGTGGAACAACCCTGAGCCGGAAATCGTGCTGGCGGTGAACAGTCGAGGCCATGTGCATGGCGTCACGTTGGGTAATGACGTCAATTTGCGCGATTTTGAAGGTCGCAGCGCACTGCTGTTGAGCAAGGCCAAAGACAACAACGCGTCCTGTGCGATCGGCCCATTTATTCGTCTGTTCGATGAAGCGTTTACGATCAATGACGTGCGTAATTGCGTCGTGGATTTGCACGTTCAGGGCAACGACGGCTTCGTTCTTGAAGGCAGCAGCTCCATGGCGCTGATCAGCCGTGATCCTTTGGATCTCGTGGCCCAGACAGTCGGCGGCGATCACCAGTACCCTGATGGTTTCATGCTCTTTCTCGGGACGTTGTTTGCGCCTACCCAAGATCGTGAGCAGCCGGGGAGCGGCTTTACGCATAAACAAGGCGATGAGGTCAGTATAGGGAGTCCGCTGCTGGGCACGCTGCGTAACACCGTCACCTATAGTCATGAAGCTGCGCCTTGGACGTTCGGCCTTCGAGCAATGATGCGCAATCTTGCTGCCCGCGGACTTCTGTAGGTAGGGCAGGGTGGTGGGATGCATTGGGCGTTCTTCCACAAGGACTAAGCATACGGACGCACATTTGAGGGCAGGATCAAGGGGGGCACCAAGCGTTTCCTTGACAGAGCTTTCCTGTGCGCCAATGTCTTTCTCTATAAAGTCATTTAGTTAAAGGCGCGTTTCCCCTGGTTAGGCGTCGCCTTCATGTTATTGGAATACTGTTCCATTAGTGGTAATGTTGCTCACAATTGTTTTATTGTCAAAGACAAACCGAAAAGAATATGGGGGGCGTCGAGCGGCGGTCACCCTTTTCTGGAACCTATCGAACCACTGGATTGTGAACCCTGAAGGTCTTTGGCCTGGAAGCTTGCCGCTGGTGAATAAGGCTGCCAGCTATCGCAAATGTTTGAGCTGAAAAAGTGATATTCCAAACCAGCCGAGCAGAAGCACATAGTAGAGGTATCTACCCCGAAGTGAGGCCTCTTTTAGATTCTTCACTGGTCAAAAAACATCTGGACGCGATAGGTTAGCAAGGGGCAAAACACGCTTGCAGGAAAGGGGTCGTAAGCATGGATAGGAAAAGTTACTAATGTCGATGCCTTCAGGCGCAGACGGACTGGGCAACCATTGATGCTCCCGTTCAATTCCCATTTCCAATTTTCTGATTGTGGGTGTCACCCAGCAATGTATTAACGCCAGGTGATAAAAGCCCAATAGTCTTTGCTACGTGGAAGCGGAGGTAATAATCAGTCATGCAGTACGAAAGGTAAGTAATCTAAACAACCGCTATGACTTCCAGGGCCAAACGTTTGAAATCGATGTTGTTTAGATATGTGAGCTTGGTATTTTGCGCATGCATAGCCCTACCATCGGTTGCAGATACTCTAGGCACCCCCGTGTTGCGCCTAGACAAAGTAGTCATGGTGATGCGCCATGGCATCCGCCCGCCGACCGAAACTGCGGAGTTGCAACGTTGGTCGGCCAAGACTTGGCCCTCGTTCGGCACCCCCGACGGCCAATTAACCACCCATGGCCGAGCGGCCACAGTGTTGCTGGGGCGTTGGCAACGGCACACATTGGATTCACTCGGTTTGTTCCAGGCTGGGCATTGTCCACAGGCAGGGGAGGCATATGTATGGTCCAGTCCCGTCGCGCGTACTCAGGCCACCGGTTCGGCGCTGGTACAGGGGATGTTCCCCGGCTGCGGCATAGCGGTACACCATGTAGGGAAAGACGAAGACCGGCTGTTCCACAGTTCTAAAAATGGCTTGGCGCCACTGGATCCAGCGCTAACCCTGGCGGCTCTGCAGGCCGCTATGGGCGGCAGCATTGCTGCCGCTCGCCAGCGCTTTGCCGTACCCGTACAGGCTATGGATCAATTGGTGGGGGTGCCAACGTCCTGCGAGAAGAGTTCCTGCGCCCTGAGCGAGCAACCTTGGTCGCTGAAAGAGGACGCTGGCAAGATCAAGCTCAGCAGCCCGCTGGATGTGGGCGCGGCTATGAGCGAGACTTTCCGTATGCAGTACGCTGAAGGCTTGCCACTTGACCAGGTGGCCTTTGGCGAAGGTCGTACCGCTGCAGACGTATCGCGTTTGATGGGGTTGCGTGCGTACAAATACGCGCTGAGCAATCACGTACCTTACATCGCCCAGAGGGGAGCTTCTCAATTGCTCGGACAAATCCTTTTGGCCCTGCAACCGGCATCTGTGGGCGGCCCACCTGGTAGCAAATGGTTGGTATACGTGGGTCACGATAGTAATATTGCGCAGTTACGCACCTTGCTGGAGTTTGACTGGAAAATTGCCGAGTACCCCGAGAATGACGCGGCACCGGGTGGCGCTATTGTGTTTGAACGCTGGATAAACAACCGCACAGGTGCACAGTTTGTCAGCGTTGCCTATGTGGCGCAGAGCCTGGACCAATTGCGCAATTTGTCCAACGCACCGCCGTATAAGGTTCAGTACTTAGGGTATGCCGGTAGGAAAATGATGCCATTGAAGGCGTTTGTTGCTGAGATGGGCGCACGCATCGATTGGTCCGCGACCGAGCTACAGCGTTACGACAGCTCATTTTGATGTAAAAACTTCAGTGATATCCGGAAACTGCTCCTGGTGCTGTTTGGTGGTGAGTTGCCTTTCTCTCGGCGCTGGCGTCCCATGATAATTCGGCGCTATTAAGCTTATCCACTAGCGTCAGATTCACTTCGCTGCCCTCCGTGGTTCTGTCCATAAAATACAGGCTTGCGTCCAAAGACCTACAGTGCCGACAGGCGCAAACTGGACTCAATTTCCAGCCGTAAACAGGTCTAAGAATGATCGAATATGTGATTGATGCTCCCCGAGCGCCGTTTCTCAATGTGGACGGCGACAGTCGTCAGTTTCCGATCCGCCGGGTGTTTTGCGTAGGCCGTAACTATAGCGACCATGCCCGTGAGATGGGACACGATCCCGATCGTGAACCGCCATTTTTCTTTACTAAACCGGCGGATGCAGTAGTAAGCAACCCCGATGTCATTGCTTATCCGCCGCTGACTGAAGATCTCCATCATGAAGTCGAACTGGTGGTAGCGATTGGCAAAGACGGTGTAAATATCAGTCCTGAACAAGCGCTTGAGCATGTCTGGGGATATGGCGTAGGCATTGATCTGACGCGACGTGATATTCAGGCTCAGGCGAAGAAAATGGGCCGCCCGTGGGACTGGTCCAAGGGCTTTGACGAGTCAGCACCTTGTTCGGCTCTGCAGCCCGTTTGCCGTGTCGGTCATCCTGGCAACGGTACAGTTTGGCTCAAGGTTAACGGTGAGGAGCGACAGCGCGGCGATCTCGCCGACCAGATCTGGTCGGTGGCTGATGTGATCAGTTACGCTTCCCGTGCGGTAGCTCTGAAGGCGGGAGATCTTATTCTTACTGGTACACCGGCGGGCGTGGGGGCGCTGCAGGTAGGTGACAAAGTTGAGGCAGGTATAGACGGTGTGGGTGAACTGACTTTCAGTATCGGAAAAACTGCCCTTGGCATTGAGGCCTGAGGCTGATTAAAGTGTGGCATGCCGCTTAGGGTCACAGTCATGTCACCTCCAATCCCGATACAAACCTACGATATGCAGCAACGTAGCGATCGTCCTGATTTCTACATTCGCGATAAATCCGGCCGTGCAGCATTGACTAGCCCTCATAAGCACGATTATTTTCAGATCCAGATCAATCTGGGCGGAGATACCGTGCAGCACATCGGTGGTTCTGTGCGGCTTTTCCCCAAGCGAGCCCTGGCCTTCATACTGCCGCATCGTCTTCACATGATTCCCCATCCAGAAAACGGGGAGTTCATGCTCTTAAACTTCGCTCAGCACTTCCTATTGCCGCAATTGCAATGCGATCCTCTCGATCTGGAAGATGTGCCGATCGCCCAGGCGCCCGAGCTGACGCCCTTTCGTTTTCAGGAGCATCTGGATTTTATCCTCGATGAAGGCGCGTTCGAACAACTGACCCAGTGGCTTTCAGATATGCGTGCGCTGGATGCGCAGCGAGGATTTGGCGCGCGCGAACGTCTCAAGGGTTATCTCTTGAACATCATCGGTTTAGTGTGCCAATCACATGCTTTAGCGTTACAAGCGCTGGCCGCTGATGATGCTGCCGGCAAGGGTCGAGCTGACGCGCTAGGTAGGGTGCGTAACTACATTCGCCAGCATGAGCATCGCCCGACTTTGACGTTGAAGGAGGCAGCAGCCGAAGCGTTCTTATCACCTAACTACCTGACGCATCTGTTAAAGAAAGAAACCGGGAAAACTTTTTCGCAGTTGGTCTTAGATCGCAGAATGCAACTTGCGCGTAGCTTGCTACTGGCGCAGCACAGTACGATTGGCCAAGTGGCACTGGCTTGCGGATTTGTCGACGAGGCTTACTTTTCTCGACGTTTTCGCAAGATGCACGGGATGGCACCCGGGCAGTATCGACGCACCGTAATCGCTGCCGGCATGAGTGTTTAGGTTCAAACTGTCCGAACAATTCTCCGAGACGCGTCGCTGATTTGCTGGTAGTCGGCAAGCGTACTGGGCCACATCAGTTTTTTGATCGCCTCGGCTGTGCTCTGTTGGGGGAGCGTAATTGCGGTTGTTGTTCAAAATCAGACGTTTCGTGGCCGTTGTGCTGGTGAGTATGACTACAGTCCTGCCATGAAGCTCAACGGATGGAAGCCAAAACGCATGATTTCCAAAGAACAAAGGGGGGATAAGCGCCAGCATTTCAACACAACTCGCCAACTAACGACGCTGTCGCTCTAGAAATCGCTGCTGCGGCGCTGATCGCCTTCGTTGTACACCATCTGAGCGTTAGTGCTCCAGTCAAGGTGCGTGTTGTGGATTGCCCGACTTTCGCCCAGTGGCTGCAGTTAGGGACCTCCCACTCGCGAGTTCTGCGCGTCAGGCAGTCCTCTTTGACGATACTGCATTCGGCCTATATCACAGGATTCGAAATCCTTGTGGTAATTGCTTGCGAAATTGCCCCCCGCTCACTGGTGCCGACTTTACAGTTAAGCTCTCACCCAACGTAGACAGGTTGGGCGAGAGCTCGTAAAAACATTAAATTTTGAAATGCCCGACGAGTTTGTTGAAGGAGATAGCCAGTCTCGAAAGCTCATTACTTGAAGCACTCGTTTGATTGGCGCCAGCTGCGGTCTGAGCAGATAGATCCTGTACGTTAACCAGGTTACGGTCGATCTCCCTGGCCACTTGTGCCTGCTCTTCAGCAGCGCTGGCAATCACCATGTTGCGTTCGCTGATCTGATGCACGCCTTCGCTGATTCGCTTGAGGGCTAATCCTGCCTCGGTGGCTAATGCTTGAGTGTTGAGTACGAGGCTCTGGCTTTTACTCATGGCCAGCACTGCATCATCAGCACCGTCACGAACTCGACTGATCATTAGCTCAATCTCCTTGGTGGAAGACTGAGTACGATGGGCAAGCGCTCGGACCTCATCGGCGACTACGGCAAAGCCTCGGCCTTGTTCTCCAGCTCGCGCTGCTTCGATTGCAGCATTCAGCGCGAGGAGGTTCGTTTGATCTGCTATTCCGCGAATCACTTCCAGCACCCTGGTGATGTCATGAATCTGGAGAGCCAAGGCCTCAACGCTCCTTGTGGAGTCAGTAATGGCAACGGTCACCGTGTCAATGGCCGTCACGGCCTGCTGCACTTGTTGTTGCCCCCTGGAGGCTTCATCGGCGGTTTTGCTGGATATCTCGGAAGTGCTTACTGCATTTCGAGCAACTTCTTCAACGGCAGCAGTCATCTCGGTCACCGCTGTAGCGGCTTGCTGTATTTCTCCGCTCTGAGTCGCCAACCCTCGTGTACTGTCCTCTGTCACTGCGGTCAGTTCCTCCGCCGCGGACGCCAGTTGATCTGCAGCGCTAGCAATTTGCTGAACAGTACTTTTGAGGTTGAATTGCATGTCACTCAGAGACTGCAAAAGTTGTCCAGTTTCATCCGTGCCACTGACCTCTACGCTATGAGTCAGATCACCTTTTGCAACCCGGCTCGCAGCCTCCACCGACTTATACATTGGACCAGTAATCATTTTAGTCGTCACAAAGCCAAGGACAACCGCGCACATGACAGCGATCAAACATCCGATGCTCAATATCCAAGTAAGTTGGGAATAGGCTTTTTGCGCGATCAGTGTTGCCTCATTAGCTTGTCGTGTATTCGAATCAAGTATTACCTTGAGGTCATCTTTGATGTCCTGGTAAGCCGGCATAATGCTAGACGTTGCGATCTCTCGAGCCCGCTGAACATCTCTTTTATTAAGGGCGTTAAAACCAAGGTCTACTGCAGCGATGTAAGCTGGCCAATCACGCTCAAATCTATCCCCAGCAGCTTTCTCATCCGCCTCAAGTGGCGTTTCCCTATAAGCTCTAAATGCTGCCAGGGCCTGTTCTTGAGTGCTGCGATAGGAGTCTTGATTTGCTTTGATATCCTCAAAGCTTGCATTTGCAGCGGTAAGGACGATAGCCTTGAAATAATCGCGGTTAGTGGCAATTGCGTTAGCATTTGCAATTTGCCCTTGATTAATGGAGGTTAAATTGTTTACGACTATATCCTCTATCTGATCGCTCAGCCTATTAAGGCCGCTGAACCCCAGCATGGCCACTACTATAGTGATCAGGGCGCATAAGCCGAATGCTATCATTAGTTTGGATTGCAGTCTAAACGATGTAACTGATAATATGGACATGTTGTATCAAGCCTGTGAGTTGGATAATTCGTCTGTCAATCTGGGTGTCCCAAAATATAACGGACGAAGCACGAAACGGTCTTCACGCTTCGGCCAGCTCGGCAAAAGTTAAATGAAGAATGATAACCCAGGTAGGGTTTTACCTCCTGTTCGGACAGACTGGTTTCTTAGATTTTTTCGCAATTAATCGATAGGAGGGTAAGGTCCAAGTTATCAAGCAGATATAAATTGTAAATAAGCTCGGATCTGGCCCGGTCAAACTCTGCGTAATTTTCGCGGGTGGCTTGAATGCTAGTGTAGCTGGTAGCTAAGGCCGAATTACCGCTTTGGATGAGGCAGTTGGTCGACTCGATCAATAACTTTTGCAAACGATGCATCTCTGAACGCAGAGTATTTATGTCGCGTCGTAGCCTGTTTTCCATCAAGCCTAGTCTGACCACGTTGTCGGCATCAGTGGTCATCGGGAAGTTTGTGAAAGCGCTGGTCAAATCGTGGTAGGTGTATTTTAGATTTTCGGCAGCGGCGGCTGTTTTTTTTGCACATGCGGACATGTCATGAGAAAAACTAATAAATGCTTGGACGCTATCGATGTTCAGTGTTGGTACATTCATCAATTGAACTCATTTTTGTCAAAATTCAACCATTCTTAATGGCATTCCGAAAAAGGATCATGAGTATTTCCTGTATGCATCGGCTAACAGATTGCAAATGCTTATTTTTAAATTTATACATTAGGCGCGTTTATCTGAAGGTGCAGGTAAATTATTTTTCATGAAGATAACTTGGACCTTCTCAAGAAGGAAGCTCAGTTTTCCCGGAATAGAAAATAGTTGCGCGTTTTTTTTAGAAATTACGTTTTTTTTGAAGACTTTGAAGGAGGCTTACAAATTTAGCGAAATGTCTGGTCTGAGCCGCTGATATGCTTCATGAAGCAGGTGGTCTTCGCCGAGCGCGTTCAGGATTGTGGTTGAGGGCAAGCAGCGTGATGCCTATCGCTGGATAGGTGACTTCGCTGGACGCTCACACTGCGGCTACTTAGCCAGAAGTCTAGAGCCGTTGTATACCACCTCGAGTTGCCGGCCCTGTAGGGTCAGTGAGGTCGCCGCATAACACCGGGCCAAGCTTTCACTTCATAGACGGCGGTAGGTGCCGGGTGTCGCCTCCAAAGCTCGAGCTGTGGTGAGCCATCCCAAACAAAACCATGGCCTCTTTGAGTAGAAATATACCGCTTTGAGGCGAGTCTCTGGTTTGCGTAGCTGAGGGGCATAGTAGGCTTGTGCTTATTTGCGATGCAGGGCAATAACGTATTCGCAAGTTACCGGCGTAGCGTTTTCGAACGTGCAAGCTTCTTCAGGTAGGCCCAGCTGAAGGCAGTCGCCCTGTTCCAATATGTAGAGGGTAGCGCCTTTGGTAAACGTTAATGTGCCTTGCGTGATCCATACCTGCTGATGAAGAAATACGTAGGCGGTGGCAGGGTAGCTGACACGAACTCCCGGCGGCAGTTTTACGCTGATCAGCTCCAGCGGCCACCCCTCCCGCGGAGATATTTGCTGGCGTGTGTAACCCGTTTCCGGGTCCACCCAGCGCGGTTGCTCCGCGGCTCTTGAGAGAAGTCCCGAGCGCCCCTCGGCGCGATGCAGAAGGGTGGAGAGGGGCAAGCCGAAGGCTCCCGACAGCCGACCTAGAATCGTCGAGGTAGGGCTGACCTGGGCATTTTCAATTTTGCTAATCATTGCCTTTGATACACCGGAAAGCTGGGCTAGCTCGCTGATGGACCATTCACGCGCGGTGCGCTCGGCTTTGAGGGTCAACGCGATATCAATGGGTTGATTGTTCACTATAAGAAAATTCCAGATGGAGAAGATTTGACTCTAAGCTTAGCGTTCGATGCGCATTTGATTGGTGCGAAAAATAAATAATGCACTTATTTTGTGCGTAAAACTCCTTATTCAATAATAACTCATTGATATAAATCGTAAAATTGCATCGATCTTTTTTTGTTTCAAAATAAATCTATTGCTCTTGGCGTCTTTGATTAGAAGTATCAATTTGTGTGTGCGAGTCGTTTGTTTACTATGTGAAACATGTGGGGTGGCATTCTGTCACTGTCTTCCAAGCTACCTTATCGTATTTGGGGGTGTCTATGCCGGCTCAGCAAATGGAACAAGGCTATCTGACGGGTGAGCAAATCATCCATTCGATTAAGGAAATGATCACGGCTTCGGGGATCAATACCAACGCATTCTATAAAACGTTTCGCCAGGCCCCGCTGCCTAAGGCAACGTTGAAAAAAGTGTTTCAGCAGTACTTTTATTACATCCGTACTTTCCCTCAGATCCTGGCAGGTACTTCGCACCGCACCGACAGCGAAGTGATTCGAATGAAGTTGGCGCGCACGGTAGTGTCTGAGCTTGGTGATGGAGTGGGCGAAGCACACTTCATTATGTTTGAGCGTGTACTTGCCGGCGTCGGCATCACGTTGGATGACTGGAAGAAGGTTGAATACATTCCCGAGGCCAGCGAGCTGGTCGATGGCCTGCGTCGAATTTTCCTCGAGGGTTCGACAGAGCATGCCATTGGTGCTCATTACGTTATCGAAGAGTTCGGCTTTCCGATGATCGCCAACCTCTACGAAGGCTTCCGCCTCTACAGCGGGTGGAAACACGAAGACTTCACCTACTTCTATCTGCACATGCTGGTCGAAACCGATCATGTGCAATGGATCAGTGATGCGGTCATGGAGGCCGCCCGGGACACTGACAACGGCAACGATATCCTGGAGGGCGCTGCCGATGTGCTGAACTTGTTGACCCGATTCTGGCAAGGACTCAACCGAGTAGCCACTCACGCTTGAACGATCAAGACAAGGGGGGCGGGAAGCCATGGATGATTGGACATTGATTGGTCGAGTGGCGCCCTTCAGGGATGTCAGTGCATATGCAGCATCCTCAGGGGCCTTGAACCTGTCGCAAGGACTTCCCGAACCCCTGTTTGACAATGCCATGAATGCGGCGTTGGCCCGCCAGGTACGGGCGGGCTGGCAGTACGCCGACCCTCGCGGCGAAATGATCTTGCGCGAAAGCATTGCGGGCCACAATGCCGGCTATGCGCCCGACACCGAGGTTCTGGTGACCAGCGGCTGTACCGAGGCCTTGTACTTGGCCCTCTACGCAGCGTCCACGCAATACGGCAGCAAGGTCGCGTTTTTTGAACCCTTCTATCCCTATTACCCAGGAATGGCGACATTGTTGGGGTTGGAGTTTGTTGCAGTGCCGTTATCGGTGGGGCATTCAATCGGTCCCGACTGGGCAATGCTCGAACAGCAATTGCGTGCCGGTGTTCGCATATTGCTGCTTAATACGCCCCACAACCCGACAGGGTGGTGCATGTCCGCTGATGATTGGCAGCACATGGTGGCGTTGGCAAAAAACCATGACTTCATGGTGATTGTCGACGAAGCCTATCGTCACTATCAATACGACACTGACGCACCGACGTGGTACCCCCACCAGCAGATTCCCATGATGGTGGCCGGTAGCGCTTCAAAGTTGTTGTCCATGACGGGAGTCCGGATCGGCTGGTTATGCGCGCAGGCAACCTTCATGGAGCGAGCCTATGCCCACCACCTCTACCTGAGCTATTGCCAACCTACTCCCATACAGGCAGCCGTTGCTGTTTTGCTTGATGAGTTGACCGTCGGGCGACTCGATAGCTTGCGTGAGCATTACAAGCACAAACGTGATCGCCTGGCTGGTGCACTGCTGGCTGCTGGGTTGGATATCCGGTTACCGGCAGGCGGCCATTACATCATGGCCGACTATTCACGGCGGGCGCCTTCATTGTCTCCGGTTGAATTCAGTCAACACCTGGCCGTTCGTTGCGGGGTCATGCCATTGCCCGCGACGCCTTTCTACCTGGGGCAGTGCCCTACCTATGTCAGGTTTTCTTTCTCGGTAGCCAAATCGATTGTTGATCAAGCCTGTGCCCGTCTGGAGGATTTTTGAAATGGAGCAGCATGTATTCGACGTCATTGTCGTAGGCGGCGGTCCAGCAGGGCTTGGCGAGTGTATCAGGCTGATCGATCTTGGCCTGAAAGTCGCTGTCATCAGCGATGTATTCGGGGGGTGCATGGGCATGATGGGAGACCATCAATTGCAGTCATATTGCAATGAACTGGAGATCGAAGGTGCGCCATATCCCTTGCATCGGTTCATGCGCAAGTTGTGCATCAGCCCCACCGGTGAGGAATACGCAGCTTATATCCGGAGCAACTTCAAAGCCTTGCCATTGACCCGGATCCAGCAACGAGCGGTCACCGTCAGCAAGGCCCAGGAGCTGTTCGAGGTGAGTCTGGCCCCGGGCTCCCAGCATCATTCCTTGCGCGCGCGGCAGATTATCCTGGCAACGGGAATTCGCCCGAAGGCGCCGCCCTTTGAAATGCCCAATGCCCGTTGGTTGAATTGCTTTGAAGTCTACCAAATGGTTGCGCGAGGCCAGGCCCAGCGTTTCCTGCAGCAGGATGTGGTCATCTTCGGCAGCGGTAACAGTGCGTTTCAGATCGCACTGTTGTTGGCCCCGTTCGCCCGCAATGTGTCGATCCTGATCAAGTCCTATCTGGGACTGTACCCCCAAGAGACCGATGATCGCTTTGCCCTCAGGTCCCTGAGCCAGCGCACGTTGGAAATGATTGCTAAGACTTCCTCCAGTTCCTTCCAAGGGCCACTCAACAGCGCAAACTGTACGGGCCGGGCCAATATCTGGCTGCATGCCTACAACAGCATTCGCCCGGACGGCGACAAGGTCGTCCTGGACCTTCCTGCATCACTCAACGGCAATTCGCTGCTCCAGGCGTCCTGTCGCAAAGCTCAAGAGGTGGGCCGGCTGGTCGCTGCCCAGGCATCCGAGGGGTATGAGTTGCACTTGGATGTATCGGCGAAGGACCAATGCCTGGTTTCGGCCATCGGCGTCACCGCACAACTCCCCGCCACCGACTGGCCGCAACTGCTCAACCAGCAAACCGGCTTTACCTGTCATCAGGATGGGAAAAGCCCTGTCGCCGGTCTGTATTTCGCGGGTGCAGCTTCAGGCTATGCGTCGATCAACACGATGGTGCCCGCCGCCGCAGAAATGAGTGCCGAGACATCGTTGCAAGAAGGACTGCGGTCATGGGCGTGAGGATGTTCCAGCCGCTGCGTCTGGACCTTGGCGACGTGCTAGGGCTGTCGGCAGCAGAGCTCAAGCAGGCCATCGCGCAGGCCAAGGTGCTGGTCATCGCCAACCAGGACGTCAGCGTTGCCCCCTATGTGCAGTTGATGCGCAGGCTGGGCTCGCCTGTGCATCACGTGTTGGCCAAGTACTGCCTTGAGGACTATCGGGAAGTGCTGACCGTGACCAATCTTCATCGGGACGGCGAAGCCTTGGGAGTGCATGAAGGAGGAGGGTATTGGCACACCGACATGTCGTACAAATCGGCGAACACAGTGTTCACGTCACTGCTGTCGGTACGTGTTCCGGACCAGCACGGGGAGACCCAATTCATAGATTGTGTCGCAGGCCTGCATCAGGTTCGCCAGTGGCTGGAAAGTCCAGGTTGCCCGCCGCACCTGAAGGGTCTCGACCTGGAAAACCTGCGGATTCACCACCGTTTCGGCAATCGCGACACGCTGCGCAATGTCGACGCCGCAGTGCAACAGCTCAATCCCCAGGAGGCTGGCGCACTGGAAAACACCGTGGTCCACCCCCTGGTGTACAAACACCCGCTCGCCCGCACGGCGTCGCTGTATGCGCCGGCCGCCACGGCCATGCAAATAGACGGGGTAACGCCTGTACTGTCCCATCGCATTCTCGACAGTCTGGTCGACTTTCTTGTCCAGCACGCGCCGCGCTATCGGCATGCCTACCGCCCAGGCGACATCGTGATCTGGGACAACCTCTCAACGCTGCATAAAGGTCCGCCAATACCCAAAAGTGAAGGGGGCGCCGATGCGCGTCTTCTCTATCGCATGAACGTCGACTTCCAGTGAGGCACTACCATGATCCAGACCATCGTTTTCCTGACGCCCCATTACCTCAACTTTGCCTCCGAGAAGGCGTTGCAGACGCTGGGTCGAGATTGCCGGACAGTGCTGATTGCCTATCATGCCGACGTCCTGCCGCCTGCGCTTGAGCGTAATGTCTCGCAGATTGTGCGTGTGGATGCCGACCTGCAGCGCAACATCCGTCCGCTGCTGGATCATGACCAATGTCGCAGCATCGTCAGCGATGAGCTGCGAGCCGTGCAGGGCAATACTTCGTCATTGCGTATTTTCTGCCAGGAAGAGTGCCACGTTGAGCTGGCGGCTCAGTTGCGCGAGGAGTTCGGATTAGAGGGCGATACGCAGGCGATCGTGGCGAACTTTCGCGACAAAGTACTGATGAAGCACGCAGTCAGCCAGAAGGGGATACGCATTCCCGAGTTTGTGCCACTGGATCACGTACGGCTATCGGCTGAGCCGCAGGCTTACTACGCCGAGCTGACGGCGCGATTGGGCTTGCCCCTGGTCCTGAAGCCGGTGAACGCAGCGGGCAGTTTCGAGGTGTCGATCATTCGCAACGAGGCCGAATTCATCAAGGCCCGCGAACAAGTATTGGCCTCGCCGTATCATTTTGATTATGAGGTGGACGAGTTCATCGACGGCGACATGTTCCAGTGCGACTCGTTTGTGGTTGACGGTCAAATCCGTTACTGCGGTGTGCTGGAACTGGGCTGCACCAACTTCGACTTCGTCCAGGGCAAGCCCTTGAGCGTGATTCCCGTGGCCGACCCCACGCTCAAGGCAACCCTGGAAGCCTTCAACCGGGACGTGATTGCGGCCCTGAACTTTCGCAACGGTTCGACGCACCACGAGGTCTTCGTGGACCGCAAGCGCGGTTATCCGGTGTTCCTGGAAATTGCCGCACGCGTACCTGGCGGCATCGGGGTGCCATACCATGAGAAAAACAGCGACATCAACCTGATCGACGCCAATCTCTACCTCGTAGCTGGCGCTGCGGCGCTCGATGACATCAAGCCCAACGAGAAGAACAATGTGGTGTCCGCCTTGTTGCCCTTGCGCAAAGGCCGGATCAGCCAGCTCAACGAGCCCCCCATTTCCAGTACCTACAACATCGACTGGCGGGTCGCCCCCGGAATGGTGGTGGACTCCCGGTCCCTGGCCGATACCGCGGGCATCCTGACTTTGTATAACGCTGATCCAAAGGTACTTCGCGCTGACTTCGAAGCCTTGCAGCACTACGTACCGACCCAGGTGGAAGTGCTGGAGCCGGGCACCGCTTGATCAATCCAGTAGGCGGCAGGCAGCAGGTTTTTCTCAAGGAGCAGGCATGAAGACAGGAATACTCGGTGCCGTCAGCATGGCGGTCTACTGCATCTCGACGGCGCTCTCGGCCGTCTGGGTCATGGTGGCGTTCACCCGTATCAGTGGGGCGGCGTTGACATTCATTACCTTCCTGATGGCCTGGGCGGTATTTTTCGTGGTGCATACCTTGCGAGGTCATGACCCGTTTCGCCTGCTGCGGGAGGAGTGGCGAGGCGTGCTGCTGCTCAATGTGCTGACGTTGTTCAGTTGGTGGTTGATGTTCATGGCATTGCAGCGCATCGAGGCGTCGGTGGAGTCGGCGATCTATCAGGGCTGGATGCCGCTGGTGGTGGTGGTCTGTGAAATGCTGGTGGCGCGCTCCTCGGTCAGTCGTTCCCGCTGGCTGGGCGCGCTGCTGATCCTGTTGTCGCTGATGGCGTTGGTCCTTATGCGTCTCGCGCTTGGGGTCACGGCCCAGGTAAGCCTGGTCAACTTGCATGAGGGCATAGCCCTGGCGACTGTCGCCGGGATCACTGGCGGGATCTATGTGTTCTGCTCGGCTCGACTGAACCGCGACAGCAAGTACAGCGCCATGGATATCCTGTGCGTCAGATTCTTCCTGCTATTGATCGTCACAGGGTGGGTCGGCCGGGAAAATTTGCACCAGTTGCTCACGCTGGATACTGCCATGCTCGGCCAGTTGATCAAGCTGGCATTTGTCAGTGTGCTGATTCCGGTGTTCACCCTGCAATTTGCCATTCAGCACTTGGGAGGCGGGCGGGTGTCAATTCTCACGCCTTGCGTGCCGGTCATTGCCTTGGCCGCCGAGTTCGTGCTCTCCACCTGGCATAGCCCTTGGGTTCCCGTCCTGGTGACGGCGGTGTGCGTGGCGGTGTTGTTGTCCAACGTCTGGTTTTCGCGAGACAGGCGCGCTGTTCATTCTGGGCCCATGCCTGTTGCTCTTCAAAAATAGACTTCTGTTTGCTGGAGATCCCATGACTCTTTCCTTGGCCTTTGCGCAGGGGGCGGCAGACGCTTGCTCGAATGACGGCCGCAGCGTGCTGGCACGCACGTTGGAAATCGCACGAACCTTGATTGGTTTCCCCTCGGTCAGCGACCGCTCCAATCTGGACCTCATCGAATGGGTGAGCGGGTACCTGCATGGTGTCGGGGTGCATGCCCATATCTTATAGTGGTTTCAGCCGCCTAAAAAATTAAGGGTTTTTTAGCTATTTGCTTAAAGGTTTGCATCGTTTCATTGCGTTTGCCTTAATCTTTAATTTGTTAGTAGGTATTCAACATCTAATATATAAGCTCAATTATGGAGCGAGCTTATGTTGATCTTTATGAAGTCGGTGGTTGTTGGGTTGTGCATAGCAGCCCCAGTCGGCCCAATAGGCCTTTTATGTATACAGCGAAGCCTTATGCGTGGTTGGAGGGCAGGTTTTGCGACCGGGCTAGGGGCAGCAACTGCAGACGCACTGTATGGCTTTGTAGGCGCGTTAGGGATCACTGCTATTATCACAACACTGATTACGTTCAAACCTTGGCTGTGCATTCTCGGTGGGCTCTTTCTGGCGTATATCGGCTACCAGACTATAAAATCAAAGGAGCATACCACCGCCTTGTCAGGCGAACGGGCCAGCGTGATGAAAGCCTATTCGACAACGTTGCTTTTGACATTGTCGAACCCGATAACCATTTTTTCATTCATTGCAATATTCGCGTCAATGAGCGATGGTCTGGCCGTCGGCGAAGGCCGGCATTCATTGTGGCCAATGGTGTCCGGTATATTCCTAGGTTCCGCAGTCTGGTGGCTTGGTTTAAGTAGCTTTTCCTCCGTGTTCAAAACCAGAATATCCAAGTCAAAACTCAAACTGGTTAACTACTTTTCCGGCTCTATTATAAGTATTCTTGGTGCGTATCAGGTAGCCGTCGGTATTGTTCTCGCTGTGGGATTCTAGCTTTCCTGAGGGCTTACATGGCTTCTCTTGAGAAGAGTCATGATCCTGGTCTTCACTGAGGGAGAGGACGGTGCTTTTTTTGATATATTCTCGTTCTATGGGTCGGGCATCTGTCGAGATGCGCCTAACAGTCGAAATGGTTTATATTTTTTTGTGTTTGCGGAGTTTGTAAAATGAAGATGGCATATGCGTGAGATTTTGATGTATTCTTTTAAGTGGGTGATATATAGCTCAATTTAAGTACTCATCTTGCAAGGAAGCGCCTTCGTGGATCGTATAGACATAAAAATCTTGAGTGTGGTGCAAGATTCGGGGCGAATCTCCATTACCGAATTGTCAAAGCACGCAGGTCTCTCCATCCCTGCCACGACGGACCGGCTGCGGAAGCTCGAGGATGCCGGAATCATTTCTGGCTATGGTGCTCGGGTTGATCCAGCGAAGCTTGGGTACGGAATATCTGCCGTTGTCGGCATCACTGCCTTTAAACCATCAAAAACTAAGCTGATAGCAACCCTCGACGAAATCCCTGAAGTTGTTGAGTGCCTGCACGTCACAGGCGATGACTCGTACCTCATAAGGATCTATGCTAAGTCAATGGCAGACCTTGAGTGCATCATCGGAAAGGTTAATAACTATGGCGAAACGCGTACAAGCATCGTCTTATCGGTTCCTATCCAAAAAAGACAACTGGTACTTCTACAAAAATAGGAGCCGGACTTAGATGCGGTACTCCCCCCTCCCGGATTGGGTGAAGGTACGTTTTAGGGTGTAATTGTTCATATGAAGATATTTTAGCATGTGCTGCAGGTAAGATTATTCGTCCAGCTCAGCAACCAGCGCGATTTGAGCTCGGTAATGTCCGATATTGTGGCGGGGTCGACTGCAGCGGTATGGACCTGGTCCGAGTCGAGTACACACTGCGCAGCGTAGCAGCTAAACTCTCCCCGGCGCACGAACGCATGGGCATGGAGCGGGTGGTGGGCATGAACAGTTGGCTCGCCGAGTATGGTGTGGCCGTGGAGATTGAACGTAGAAGGTTTCGAATCCATCCGCGCCGCGCCGGTGATGCGAGTGGGTTCACGATGACTCAGCCTTGAACAGGGATGGATATTACCGATGGTCAACTCAGCCTTGCGGACATGGTGCGCAGTCGGTGCGCTGTGTGTGGCCTCGTTTACGATGGTGACGTCCGAGTTCGCCCCCATTGGTTTGTTGTCGCAGATCTCATCCGACCTGGGTCAAACCCCGTCTACCGTCGGCTTGGCGGTGACGTTATACGCATGGATCGGGGCAGCCAGTGGCTTGCTCTCCAACTGGCTGAACCGCTGGATTCCCCGCAAGACGCTGCTGATCGCATTGATGCTATTACTGGCCGTATCCAATGGCCTGGCGGCGTTATCCCCCGATTTTCCGACGTTGCTCGGCTCCCGCGCCGTCGGCGCATTGGCCCATGGGGTGTTCTGGGCAATCGTGGCGGCCACTGCCGCGCATATTGTGCCGCCGTATCGCATGGGGCTAGCCACCTCGATCGTGTTGGGCGGCATTACGATCGCCACGGTTATGGGCGTTCCGTTGATCAATATGGTGGGCCAATACGATGGTTGGCGCACGGCCTTTGCTTGCTTGGCGCTGATGTGTGGGGCCAGCGCCGGTGCGATAGCAGTGGTGCTTCCCTCCGTGCAGATTCATTCGCTTGCCAAGGGGGTCGGGTTTGTAGCGGTTCTGCGGCGTAAGGATCTGTTGATCACTTACGTCATCACCGGGCTGACAGCGGCTGCGCATTTTGGAGCCTATACGTTCGTCGAACCATTTATTGGTCAGGTACCTGGGATTACTGCGTACTTGATCGCTGTCTTGTTGTTCGCCTTCGGGGCCGCAGGTTTCTTGGGCAATCTGCTGAGTGCGCTCTTTATTGATCGCCACTTGAGCGCTTTCATTCTGGCAGCCTTGATTGCGATGGCATTGGCCTTGGTGACCTTGGGTATTTACGGTCCTCTTCTAGGTATCGCGCCGGTAGTTATCTTGCTGGTGATCTGGGGTGTGGCCATTTCCGCGTTGTTTACCGGCCTGCAGACCTGGGTCTTGAGGATTGCCGGTGATCACACGGTACCGGCCACAGCAATCCATACAGCTGTACTGAATAGCGCGATCGGGCTGGGTGTGATTATCGGTGGTGAAGCTCTGAATCTAGCCGGGTTCAAGGGGGCGATGCTATCGGCCAGTTTGGTGATTGCCCCGGCCATCGTCTTGATGATTTCCGCAGGGGTTCGCGCGTGGACAGAGCCCGCCTTCTTGAAACGTGGTGCGCGAGTGGACTAGTCGCAAAGGCTAAGGCCGGCAGATGCAGACGGCGCGCCGCCAGCGAGATGTCCGCCCGTCACCCTAATTCCAGTAGCCCGCTGTTGCTGGATCGATTTGCACGGCGTTATTTAGGCTCAGTTGGGTGAGTTTTGTGAGCTGGTAAGCGTATGGCCCAACGGATCGAAGGCTGCTGACAACCTGTTGGGGGCCGCAAGCGTAATGGCAGTCGTGGAGGAGGGGAGTAAGGTGGAAGTTGATCATATCCAACGGGATTCTGCCTTTGTCGGCCAATACCTCATCGAGATCCAGCGTCTGACTGAGCAGAAGTCCATTGGCGAATTAAGGGGGAACTGGCGGGCTGTTGCGCTCGCGGGCTCTAGGCAGAGCACTGGAAGCGCTTCAGCAGTCGGAAACTGAAATTCAACGATCCCGGTTTCCCGCAATAACCGCCGTCAGAACGGTTTTAGCTGGGTATGCAATGGATGGGATCGAATTGGGCCCATTTATCTTCGTCCATCACCTGAATCGCTCGCAGCGATCCGCTCATGAATTCTAGCCGGAAATGACCTGAAGCGGAGATAATGTCGAGCCAGCCTGAATAATTCAAATCCTCCACGGGGCGCTCATCTTGATCGGTGGTGGTAACCCGAACCAATCGACCCTGATTGGTAACCTCGTATTGATCCATCGTGCATTGGAGGTCCTTCGTAGCAAATGTTGCTCCGTTAGCTCCGTTTGGCATACGGTACCTAAAGGTCACATAATCATACATTGCCATTGCTTTCTCTTTTCGTAACTTGTATCTGTGATTTCGCAAAAGTTTTCACTATGCTGGCAGATTAATAAGTAAGCGACTTAACCTACAGTAGAGACCTAAGCTTGAAGGCTAGCGATCAAGTGCTGAACACAATTACCTGTTCAATCGGTACACTATTATCAATATTGAATCCATTTCTGAGTGGCCAAATCCCGCCTGAATCAAGCACCTTTTGTGAGCGCGCGTAATGACAAATTGGTTATATCCTAGCTTTACAGTTGAGCTCTCACCCAACGTAGACAGGTTGGGCGAGAGCTCGTAAAAGCTCTAAATTTTGAAATGCCCGACGAGTTTGTTGAAGGAGATAGCCAGTCTCGAGAGCTCATTACTTGAAGCACTCGTTTGATTGGCGCCAGCTGCGGTCTGAGCAGATAGATCCTGTACGTTAACCAGGTTACGGTCGATCTCCCTGGCCACTTGTGCCTGCTCTTCTGCAGCGCTGGCAATCACCATGTTGCGTTCGCTGATCTGATGCACGCCTTCGCTGATTCGCTTGAGGGCTAACCCTGCCTCGGTGGCTAATGCTTGAGTGTTGAGTACGAGGCTCTGGCTTTTACTCATGGCCAGCACTGCATCATCAGCACCGTCACGAACTCGACTGATCATTAGCTCAATCTCCTTGGTTGAAGACTGAGTACGATGGGCAAGCGCACGAACCTCATCGGCGACTACGGCAAAGCCTCGACCCTGTTCCCCAGCTCGCGCTGCTTCGATTGCAGCATTTAGCGCGAGGAGGTTCGTTTGATCTGCTATTCCGCGAATCACTTCCAGCACCCTGCTGATGTCATGAATCTGGACAGCCAAGGCCTCAACGCTCCTTGTGGACTCAGTAATGGCAACGGTCACCGTGTCAATAGCCGTCACGGCCTGCTGCACTTGTTGTTGCCCCCGGGAGGCTTCATCAGCGGTTTTGCTGGATATCTCGGAAGTGCTTACTGCATTTCGAGCAACTTCTTCAACGGCAGCAGTCATCTCGGTAACAGCAGTAGCGGCTTGCTGTATTTCTCCGCTCTGAGTCGCCAATCCTCGTGTACTGTCCTCAGTCACTGCAGTCAATTCCTGCGCCGCGGATGCCAGTTGGCCAGCAGCGCTAGCAATTTGTTGAACGGTACCTTTGAGGTTGATTTGCATATCGCTCAGAGACTGCAAAAGTTGTCCAGTTTCATCAGTGCCGCTGACCTTAACAATATGAGTCAAATCTCCCGTCGCGACTCGGCCTGCGGCTTCTACCGATTTATAGATCGGCCCTGTGATCATTGCTGTCGTAATTAGGCCAAGCACAATGGCGCAGACGACCGCGAATAAGCACCCGATAATCAACATCCAGAATATCTGCGAGTATGCAGTTTCTGCAATTCTGTTCGCCTCACCGGTTTGCCGGGAGTTGGAGTCGAGTATCGTAGTAATATCGTCCTTAACATCTTTATAGGCCAATGCTACAGTGGATGTAGCGATTTTTCGGGCTAATTCAGTGTCCCGGTTGCTAAGAGCGGCAAGGCCTGTGTCAACAGCAGCAATGTAAACTGACCAGTCACGTTCAAATCTGTCGCCAGCGGCTCTCTCATCAGCTTCCAATGGTGTTGTCCGATACTCTCTGAACGCCTTCAGGGCTTTCGCTTGATTGTCGCGATAGAACTGAAGATTTGCCTTGATATCGTCCTCACTGGCATTTGAGGCCGCTAACATGATTGCCCTGAAAAAGTCGCGGTTAGTGGCAATGGTGTTGTTATTTACAATTTGAGTTTGTTCGATTGACTTTACATTATTAGTGATTATATTCTGCATCTGATCGTTTAGCTGGCCAAGGCCAGATAAGCCGAGAGCTGCTACTACCACAGTGATTAGTGCGCACAAGCCGAACGCGGTGATTAGCTTGGTCTTTAGTTTTAGATGTCTTAACCAAATCATAGCCGTTGTCCCGTGAAGCATAATAGATATTGAGCGTTCATGACTGTCAAGTCAGATATTACTGGCTGTACATGATAGATCTCAGGCGAAATTGTTTCTAAGTAGCCCATTTTGTCTATGGTTCCAACGCAGAATATGTGTGTTCAATGCACATTCTACCTCCGACTCTGAAGCCTCAGATCAGCTTAGCTTCCTCAAGGTTTTAGCAGTGAAAGGCTGAAGGCCGTTTTAGTACATTTCAATCGTTCGCTATGTAACATGGTCAGCGATCAATCAAACGAAGCCGTGATTCGAGGCTTTCCAGCAAATCTAAACTTTCAATTATATCAGACCTGGCATTACTCAAATCTCTACTATCTTGTGAGTTGTCTATCATGGTGTGGTGATTGGTCGCTAACTGCGCATCGCCATTTTGAATTAATAACCTGATGGATGTAGCCAAGCCTTTTTTTAAACGTAGTATCGCGGTAAGCAGTACGTGCATATCCCGATATAACATTCTTTCCATCAGGGCGTGTTTTACGACCTTATCTGTTTCGATGGTGGGAGAGAGGTTCAGTATTCCTGAACTAACCTCTTTGAAAGCCTCCTCAAACCGTTGAACAGTAACGGATGCTTTGCTTGCTTGTCTCGAGAGATCTTGCGAAAACTTAATAAACGCCAGTCCCGGTTTTCCATTTTGCGTTGGTAGACTCATCGATTGACCTCGTCAACCCTTAAAACTCATTGAATCATAACTTCCACCTGGAACGGGTGCGCAGCTATTTATCCTGTGACTTTGCGACAACACTAAAGTAGGGCTATGATCTGATATATGATTTCAACATTGTCAATTTCTCGCGTAGGCCAATCAGGTGTCTATGATGAGACTAGCCTAGCCGAACGGAGGGCTAACAACCTCGAATCTTCGAAAATTTTCTTGCGCTTTAGTTTAATTTTGCGTTTTTTTTGAATTTTTATTTCGCTTTCTGCATTCAGGCTTTCCGCTTATGTCTCACCCCCGCGCCGCGTCGGCATTAACGATGGTATAGCGGGTAACTAGCCCCACCTGTGCTCATCGTAAGCGAATTGCGAATCATCAACTTTCGGCTTCAAGATGATCGCGTCAGTAGCTAAGCGTTGTCAGGAAGCGCCGATGTAAAGGCGCAGTGGTTAACGGTGACGACCAGTGGCAGCCGGACTGATATGCGGCGCTGCGCATCCCTTCCAAGGGCATGGGGCGTACGCGAACTTGACCAAATTGTGACGTTGAAGACAATCTATCGTGACTTCGATGGTGCTCTATGTATTCAAATCTTACTTCTGGTAATATTTTTGATCTATGCCTCGATAGCGCTGCTGTCGATTCGGAGGTACAGGTTGTGCCATTCATTCGCCCGGTAGTCGTCGGCTTACATTAAGGCTTACGGAAGCCTGATTTCCAGATGTTGCCTCCCCTACACGGATATATTTTTGCTATTGCAGGCAGACTTCGATCACACGATGAACGTCTATCGCTAATAGCGTCGACCGCACGTTCTAAGTCACAGCTCGAAGCTGTCACATTTACTTGATCAGCTTCTGCGCGATATTGGTGCGTCTAATCAAGCCGTTTACCTGTGCTTGCGTACGTAGGCAACCTGCACCTTGCGTGTTCGAAGAGTTGCGGCATTGGTGTAGGGCTGATCATTACGTTGCCATAATAGATGACGGGATCACTGGTATATGGCGGGCCTTCGGACTTATCGCACGCCCAAGACTCGCTTATGGGCGAACGGTTTCTGTTAGCTTATTTTCAGCCTGTTCCGCGGCGGGAAAAGCATGGCTGGCCACAAGCTCTTGCAGTGAATAGTCAAGGGCGTCACTGTCTGGCGCGTGATAGCGACATCATAGTGACTCAGTGTATTGTCGCAATGTGGGGCGGCTTCCCATCAACATAACTGGTGTTAATCAACTCTCTCAGAAGGTTTGGCGCTGCCTTGGTTTTTCAAATTAATGAGTAGGGATGGCCTGCACAGACCGACGCTATCTCGCGGTGGACGGTGGGTGATCACACCTCATCCCTGCCACGAACAGTTGGATTCTTGTTCTGTCTGGGCAATCGCAGTAGCCGACTGCAGCGGACGTTATTTTCGTTTGAAATCACGGCGTTCAAGCCAAGGGATATTACCTCTCCAGTAAATCATATTCATTCGGTTGCGCAGCGTGTTGAGAAGGGGGAGGAACATGGCAACAGGCCGCCAATTTTAGGTTTGGCTGGACCTAGTCAGCTATGCCTTCAAAAAATCTCCAAAAATCGGTGTGTCGCGGTTGAGATAGGCTTTGTCGATTTCGGTGCAGGTCCGGCCATGCCTATTGCAACATGAATTTTTTTTTAATACCTTTCATCGGAGCAGTGTCACCAGGCGCAAGTGCTTGGACTATTATGTTAACTACCTATAACGTTAATGAGACTTAGCAATGAGCGAGATCACTTTCTCGTCATGTCAACTTACCTGCGAAAATTCTGCAAGTGAGTACTTTAGCAATCATCGCTGCGATATTGGAGTTGTCGGCGGAATAGAAAACACATTCGATTATGCTACTAGCATGTGCAAAATAGGGAATACAACGATCAGTCGATCAGAAAGTTCGACAGGCTGGGCTTACGAAAAAAGAGCGGAGCAGGACGGTTTTCTGCTTACTGTTCCCGATTCTGGGCGTGTCTCATGGCGAACAGCAAAAAATAATTATGAGTCAAGGCAGGGTGCTGTTTTTGTTTCAGATCAACGGGAAATTGTTTTATCCAGTTTTTCTCAACAGGCCAGCTATACGTGCATTTTTTTGCATTATGATGATGTAATTCGATGCATGAGTTCTCTTGTTGATGAAGCACCTAAGGCGAGAATATGTTTTTATAATAGAAGCCCCGATGTTAAGGTTGGTGGGTTTTTAGCTAATATGGCCGAGACTGTATTGTCTTTGCCGGCTGAGCTTCCATTGGTCGAAGGGCCCTTCCTTAATCATCTGAAAGATAGCCTAATCTCCTACACGATATATAATATCGAAAACAACTATTCTCGTATAATACGCTCAACTGATACCGTGCGCATACCTACACCGCACTGTATAAAAAGTACAGTAGAGTATATAGATTCTTATTTCTCTGAAGAGTTGACCCTCACCGGCCTAGCTGCACGGGCTAACGTAAGTGTTAGAGGTTTGCAGGTGGGTTTTAAAAAATACAGAGATACCACAATTGTAAGATATATTCGCGAGGTCAGATTAAGTCACGCCCGGAAAATGATTTCCGATACCAGCCTTTTTTTGTCCTTAAAGCAGATTGCTTTTGCCTGTGGTTTCACTAACTACTATCTGTTTTGCAAGTATTACTCTTCGAGATTTGCAGAGCCCCCTCTCGAGACGCTTAGGCGGTCGCGTACCCCAGGGCTGTAGCCCTATCCCTTACTCATTAAACTCCGGTTTATACCTGAGTGATGACTCTGTACTTTTAGAGAGTGGTTACAGAGTTGTCCGATGTCTCCTGCAGTGAGATGTTTATGTATGGCATCGTTTAGTGAGGCTTGCAGATCGAGTGATCCGTTTTAAGTCGCGCAACGTTCCATACGGAGTAAGCGCAGATGTCGAAAGTGATGCATTATTCCGTATTTGCGATATTGATCAGTTCTTATGGTTGGGTCAGCTGAATCATACTGAGCTTGACTCTACCGTATCGATATTCAGTCCGACAAAAACTGGGCCGTTGCGTGTGCTTCAGGCGCCCGTTGCAAAACGCATAGCTGTGCTGCTGATGCATCAGATCAGCGTTCGTTAGGAAGCTTTGCCTCATCAGGCGTAACGCCTTGGAAGGCCTCAACGATACCTACTTGCAGCCCATCACTCGACGTCAAGCGTTGGCGAAATTGTCTTGCGTTCTGTGACGTGCAAGAAATTTCACCACCAAAATCCTGCCGCTTCGCCTCAACTACTTTGAGCCAAAGACGTCTTAAATCCCCGCTCAAAAATAAGATCGTAATGATAAAAAACCGAACAAACCACTCGGTGATGGTGCTGTGCTACGACTGAGATAAAAACGCCTTCTGCCTTTAACGACACAAAGAGAAGATTCGATTCTCGCGGTTCAGATAGGGGGCTTGAGCCAATTGTCGAAAGCGTGGCGTGCGTACCTGAAAGCACGGGCGTCACTACACAGCCTCTGCAGGATGCTGCAACTCGCAAGCGGGCCCAAGCAGATCGAGGTCTTCCAACGTCAAGCCCGAGCTTTTCACCTTTTGGCGAGTGAGAATTGACTATCATGTATCGGCTGCGTACTATTTGGAACATCGTTCCATTAAGGGTTTTTTGTCACATTCACCTCATTGCCAAAGATAAGTCGAGAAAAATATGAGAGTCGTGAAAGGGGCTGTTGACCGTTGCCTGGAAGCTATTGAGCTGCTGGCGCGTGAAGCTCGCTGGATGCGGATGTCCGATATCGCAGCCGAACTGGGCTTGGAAAAGGGTCCTGCACATCGAGTGCTTGCTCAATTAGTCGAGCAAGGGTGGGCAGAACAGGATGAAGCCACCTCGCAATACCGCTTGACGCTCAAGTTGGCGCTGCTTGGGCAGCGCTATTTACACGGAATTGGCTTGCCTGAATTGGTACAGCCGATCCTTGAGCAAGTGGCTGTTCAGTGTCATGAGTTGGTGCGACTTACTGTGGTCAACGAAGGCACCTTGTCCTGGTTGTCTTCAGCCCAAGGTGCCGCACCGGGGCTGATGTATTCCCCGGCCATGGATAAACCGATCAATCTCCATGCGACTGCCAATGGCAAAGCCTGGCTGGCCTCAATGCCTGATGACTTGGCCGTTGAGCATGCGCTGCGTAGTGGGCTGGGGAAAGCTGACGGGGGAGCAGGGCCGAAAGCGATCAACAACATCGAAGGTTTGCTGGCTGAGCTGGCGCTGACCCGCAAGCGCGGGTATGGCTTAGTCATTGAAGAAGCCGAGGTGGGTGTCTGGGCGATTGCCGTACCGGTCAAGCTGGTTCCAGCTGGCACTGTGGTCGGCACGATGAGTATCGCCGGCCCGGTCTTGCGTATGCAGCCTGAACGTTATGACCAATTGCATGCGTTGCTTGAAGATGCAGCCAACAAACTGGGGACGGTTTGGCCGCGTCAGAACAGCCTGCATTCGGAGCACGTATGAGCCCGCCCGCAGCGACATTGACCGAGATGGAGTCAGAGTTAGAAGTCGCTGCGGCGGCTCTGGTCCGTGCACGGTTAGAAGGGGGGCGACTAGCCTGCTTGCCCGGCTCGAATGTGCCAAGCAGCCTCGCACAAGGTTTTGCCATTCAGCAGCGAGTGGGGTCATTGGCTGGAAAAACCGTGGGGGGTGGAAGTGTGCGTTACCCCCGGCTGGCAAGTGGATCGTTGCTCCGATCTACAGCGACAGTATTTTAAAAGGCGAACGTTACCGACTGGCCGCCGACGCGGATAAGGCGCGCATCGAGCCAGAACTGGCGTGCGTCCTGGCCCATGATTTGCCGGCCCGTGTCGAGCCTTATACCGCTGAGGAAATCGGTGCCGCGATCAGTGCCGTGCACATGGCCTTGGAAGTGATCGACTGCCGTTACACCGATCCACACACACTGCCGTTCGTGCAATTGCTTGCCGATGGTCTGTTCAATCATGGCCTGGTACTTGGAGAGGCAATCACACTGCCAAACCCTGGCGCCATGCCCTCTGAACTGGAAATCACCGTGCGCGGCGCAAAGGCAGAGCGACTAAATGTCAACGGCCGCCACCCGGACGGGGATCCGCTTCTGCCGATCATCTGGCTGGCTAATTTTCTTTCTACACAAGGGATAGGGCTGCAAGCAGGGCAGGTGGTTATCACCGGTTCGTATGCAGGTGTTCTCGATGTGCCTGTGAATCAGCCGCTGCATGTTCAATTCGGCGAAGCAGGCTCATTGTCTGTCCATTTCTCAACGCTGGAGGAGTAAAAAATGCGCTTAGTTCGTTTTGGATTACCGGGTCAGGAACAACCAGGGATCTTGGATTCACGAGGGGTCGTTCGAGACCTGTCTGGCATTGTCGATGACATTGATGCGTCGGCACTGACCCCGACGGTGCTGGAAAAACTGCGTGCTGTAGACGTTGAAAAGCTGCCGGAGGTAGCGCCCGGCACACGTCTTGGTCCATGCGTCGGTAATGTCCCGAACCTGATTTGCATCGGTCTGAACTACTCCGATCACGCGGCTGAAACGAACACGCCTATCCCGAGCCAGCCGGTGGTCTTCAACAAGCACACCGCATCCATCAGCGGACCCAACGACCCTGTTATTTTGCCGATCGGTGCCGAGAAGCTTGATTGGGAGGTCGAACTGGCCATCGTCATCGGCACGCCTGCCTGGCAGATCAATGAGTCCCAGGCACTGGATCATATTGCTGGGTATTGCCTCGCCAATGATGTGTCCGAACGGGCTTATCAGCTTGAGTACGAAGGTCAGTGGACCAAGGGCAAAAGCGGTTTTTCTTTCGCGCCACTGGGACCCTGGCTGGTCACTCGTGACGAAATCGCCGACCCGCAAGCCCTCGACCTCTGGCTCGATGTGAATGGCAAACGTCTTCAGACCGGCAATACCCGGACGATGATTTTCAGCGTTGCGCATATTGTCGCGTACCTCAGTCGCTTCATGCCGCTAATGCCGGGCGACGTGATCATTACCGGTACGCCACCCGGTGTAGGGCTCGGGCAGAAGCCGCCGGTGTTCCTCAATGCGGGTGACACCATGCGTGTCGGTGGTCACGGGCTGGGTGAACAATTTCAGACCGTGGTTCCTTATGTAGCCGAAATGGGCGCTGCATGGGTCGCCGGTCGCCATCCCAATGTTGACTGACTATCGCTAGAGGAAAAGCTATGAGCTTTGCAGGAACAGGTGTAGTCGCTATCTGGCATGATCTTTTGCCCGAGGCGCGGGACGAGTTCTATGAGTGGCATAACCGTGAGCATATGCCTGAGCGGGCTGCAATCCCCGGGTTTCTGCGCGGGCGGAGATACATTGCTCTGGATGCAGGGCCCACGTATTTCAACCTTTATGAGGCGGACACCGTGCAAGTGTTGGGAGGAGAGGATTATTTATCTCGCCTCAACACTCCAACCCCATGGACGCAGCAGTCTGTTAAGTCCTATCGCAATGTCGCGCGATCCATTTGCAATGTCACTTACACCAGCGGTGTGGGGCAGGGTGCGTTTTTGCTGACGGTGCGTTTTGATGTGTTCGAAGGACACCATGAATCGGTATCCAACGCGTTGTGCCAAAGTGTGCTTCCTCCCATTGCGGATAAGCAGGGCATTACCGGCGTGCATTTGTGCGTAGCTGATGAGGCTGTGAGCAAGGTCGAAACTGCAGAGAAAAAAGCGCGGGCCGAAGGGACCCAGATACCGGCCTGGATCGTTATGATTGAAGGCTGTGCGTCGGACTACGTGCGTGCTGCTGGCGAGTCCTTTTTGGCTCAGTTGCAACGCGTTTTGGAAGGGCAATCGACGGGACCCGAAACGACGCTTTATCAACTGGAATACACGCGTTGCAAGACACCTGGGAGCGCGGGTTGATCACTGAGCGTTAGAGTCCGTATTAACTTAACTTCGTTTTAATCAGATCTTGACACACGAGCGTGCCCCTACAGGCATTGAATCTGGCTCGCGCCTAGGCACGCTCGGGTTTTACAAGGAACAGGCGCAACGAAACGCTGTCTTTGAGCAAAGCCTTCCAGCAAAGCCGATGAAGTACGCCTGAATGCGTCGAAAATCCGTGCATGACTTGTCTCGAAATTAATGACATAACTTGAATAGAGAAATAATAATAATGACTCTCTTAATCCGTTCCGCTGCGGCTTGTGTATCTCATTTGCGACCATTGGTGGTGGGTATAACCCTTGCGATGACAACCTGCGCCGCACAGGCCGAAGGAAGCAGTTTTATTGAAGATGCGAAGGTCAATTTGAACCTGCGTAATTTCTACATTAATCGTAACTTTACTGACCCCATGAATACCCAATCCAAGGCCGAAGAATGGACTCAAAGTTTCATTCTCGACGCGAAGTCCGGTTTCACCGCCGGAGCAGTGGGTTTTGGGGTAGACATGTTAGGGCTGTATTCGCTCAAGCTCGATGGCGGTAAAGGCACTGGAGGGACTCAATTGCTGCCGTTGGATAGCGACAGGCGCCCTGCTGATTCTTTCGGTCGTACGGCGGTGGCTGGCAAGATGAAAATCGGCAAGACCGAACTTAAAGTAGGCGAATGGATGCCGGTATTGCCGATCCTTCGTTCCGACGATGGGCGCTCACTGCCGCAAACATTCCAGGGTGGGCAGGTGACTTCGCGGGATATCGATGGATTGGCTTTGTACGGCGGCCAATATCGCCAGAACAGTCCGCGCAATGATTCAAGCATGGAAGACATGTTCATGCTGGGCAAGGCTGCGTTCACCTCAGACCGCTTTAACTTCGTCGGTGGTGAATACACGTTCAATGAAAAACGCACACTGATCGGCGCGTGGAACGCGCAACTCAAAGATATCTATCAGCAGCAGTATCTGCAGATCGTTCACAGTGAACCATTGGGTGACTGGACCTTGGGTGCCAACCTGGGTTACTTCTGGGGGCGAGAGGATGGTAGCGCCCGCGCTGGCGACCTGGATAACCGCACTGTTTCAGCACTTCTGTCCGCCCGCAATGGTGGCAGCACGTTTTACATCGGCTTGCAGAAACTAACAGGTGACGATGGCTGGATGCGGGTCAATGGTACCAGCGGCGGTACTCTGGCTAACGATAGCTATAACAACAGTTACGACAATGCCCGAGAGAAATCGTGGCAATTACGTCACGACTATAACTTTGCCACCTTCGGCGTGCCTGGGCTGACGCTGATGAATCGCTATATCAGCGGCGACAATGTGCACGCAGGTAGCGTCACCGACGGCAAGGAGTGGGGGCGGGAATCAGAAGTGGCTTATACGCTGCAGAGCGGCACGTTCAAAGACCTTAATGTGCGCTTGCGCAACGCGAGCATTCGTCGTGACTTCAGCACCAATCAGTTTGATGAGAACCGTCTAATTGTCAGCTATCCATTCAGCCTGCTCTAGCTAGGCGCGACGCGGCTGCTTGCTCGCTGTGATCAAGCGTCTGAAGCCCAAGGGGGGCGGTCAACCACCACTGGCGGCAGGTCTTTGGTAGGTAAATGTACCTCGGTGTACATTTAGCGGTCATCCACGTACATTCGGGCCACGCATTTTTGATAGAAGGTTAATGGGATGCCCGAGTTAAAAAAGGCACGTGGCAAAGGCCAGGACGCGGGCTGGCGGGGCTCGCCGGACGGCTGGCTGGCAGCGGCCTATGAGACCCTGAAGGAGTCGGGCATCGATGCGGTGCGGGTCATGCCGCTGGCCAAGCGTCTGGGTTTGTCACGCACCAGTTTCTACTGGTTTTTCGAGGACCGCGAGCAACTGCTGACGGCGTTGCTGTCGCGTTGGCGGGAGACCAATACCGGGGGGCTGATACAGCAAAGTGAAAGTTATGCCGAAAGCATTTCCGAGGCGATCCTAAATGTGTTCGAGTGCTGGCTGAACCCGCAATTGTTCGACTCGCAATTCGAGTTTGCCGTACGCAGTTGGGCGCTTCAGTCCGCTGAAGTGGCCCAGCAAGTCGCTGTGGTTGACGAACAGCGAATGAATGCCCTGGCGAATATGTTCAAGCGCTTCGGCTATGACAGCCAGGGCGCTGACGCCAGGGCCCGGACGATCTATCTGACGCAGATCGGCTACATCACCATGAATACGACGGAATTGATCACTGTGCGCTTTGAGCGCATCCCCCATTACGTGAGCATCTTCACCGGCAAAGTCCCCAAGCAGCGTGAGCTGGATCGTTTTTACGGGAAGTTCGGCTATGCCGAAAAAGAGCCCGGGCTCTTTGTTCCGTTGGCGGAGACTTTCGAAGGCAATGGCGATGATCAATAAAACCCTGGGGATTATTGGCGGCACCGGCTGGTTGGGCGGCGCGATTGCCAGGGCGGTCCTGGCGAAGGGGCTGGTGCCGGCGGCAAACCTGATCATTTCCAATCGCTCGGGCAATCACCCGTTGGCTGAACAAGGCGCTCGCCTGGTCACGGACAACCAGGCGTTGGTGGATCGCAGCGACGTGGTGATCATCGCGGTGCGCCCCGAGCATTTCGCCAGCCTGAATATCAACGCGACGGGTAAGACCGTTATTTCCCTGATGGCCGGGATCAGCGCACAGACGATTGTCGCGCAGACCTCGGCTTCGGCAGTGGTGCGGGCGATGCCCAACGCGGCGGTGGAGATCGGGCAATCCTTTACGCCTTGGTATTGTTTTGCAGAGGTAGCGGCAACGACGAAAAGCTTCGTGCAGAGCTTATTCGAATGCGTGGGCACGGCCGCAGAGGTAAAGCAGGAAGACTTCATCGACTACCTGTCGGCGCTCTCTGGCACGGGCCCGGCTTTCCCTGCCTTGCTGATGACGGCGCTGGCCAATCAGGCGATGGCAGCCGGCATTCCCGCCGATATCGCGCAACTTGCCGCGAAAAATGTCGTAGTCAACAGCAGCCAGTTGCTGGCCGATCACGATGCTCAGCAGATGATCGACGCCTTGGTAGCTTACCGTGGGGTAACGGCCGCTGCCTTGCAAGTGATGATCCATGGGCAATTCGAGGAGCAGATTGGCGAGGCGCTGCGAGAGGGTGCTGCCGTTGCCCGTCGAGGGCTTTAGGCTGAATGAGCCGAAAGCCCCTTCACAGGGGCGTCGGGGAGGGCACGCATGCGGTCAGATGTCTTTGAGCAACCGCAGCGCATCGTAGATGGCGGCGTGGGTGTTGCGCGCCGACACCGCGTCGCCGATCCGGAACAGCTGGAAACGGCCCTCGGGGTTGGTCACGATGTTCTGGGTTTTCCCGGCGATCAAGTCGTGCTGTTCGACCGCGCCGTTATTGCTCGAGTGCGGGCGCAGTTCAAAGTAAAGGTCTTCCAGTGGCAGGGTGCCGTGGTTGACCACGACCTGATCGACCACGCGCTGTTTGTGCACCTGGCCGTAATCGCTGCCGAAGCTGGCCACCAGATGACCGTCGCGCTTTTCTACGGACTCGACCCGGTACGTGACCGTGAAGGTGACATTCAGGTCTTGCAGGCTGCGCATGTAAGGCACCAGGTTCATGGCCATCACCTCCGGCGCAAACGAGCGGTCCGGCGTGACGATCTCCAGTTGTGCGCCGCTTTTGGCGATGACCTCGGCCGCCTGTAGCGCCGCGTGGTCGCCTGCATCATCGAAGATCAGCACGTTCCGGCCGGGTTTGACGTCGCCGGAGATGATGTCCCAGGTCGAGACCACCAGCTCGTTGCCGTGCTTGAGCACTTCGGTGTGGGGCAAGCCGCCGGTGGCGACGATCACGACGTCCGGTGCCTCGGCCATGACGGTGTCGGCTTCGGCCCAGGTGTTGAAGTGGAACTTGACGCCCAGGCGTTCGCATTGCGCCATGCGCCAGTCGATGATGCTGATCATCTCGCGACGCCGCTCGCTCAGTGCCGTCAAGCGGATCTGCCCGCCAGGCTGATCGGCGATTTCGAACACCGTGACAGCGTGGCCGCGCTCACCAGCCACCCGTGCCGCTTCCAGGCCCGCCGGGCCGGTGCCGATCACTACCACCTTGCGCTTGACCGCGGCCTTGGGGATCTCGTGGGGCATGGTGGTTTCGCGGCCGGTAGCAGCGTTGTGGATGCAATACGCGGCGCCGCCCTGATAGATACGGTCCAGGCAATAGTTGGCGCCGACGCAGGGGCGAATGTCCTCTTCACGCTTTTCGATGATCTTGCGCACAATGTGCGGGTCGGTCATGTGCGCCCGGGTCATGCCGATCATGTCCACCTTGCCGGAGGCGATGGCGTGTCGCGCCGTGGCGACATCCGGAATCTTGGCCGCATGGAACGTTGGGAAACCGGTGGCCGAGCGGATCTCGCCGGCAAAATCCAGGTGCGGCGAGTTGCGCATGCCCTGGATCGGAATCACGTCGGTGAGGCCGGCATCGGTATCGATGTGCCCGCGCACGACGTTGAGGAAGTCCACCAGCCCACTGTCCTTGAGCATGTGGGAGATCTGCAGGCCGTCGCTGGCGCCGAAGCCGCCAGGCAGGTCTTCATCGCCGGTGTAGCGCACCCCCAGCAGGAAATCCTCGCCGCAGCGTTGGCGGATGCCGCGCAGGATGTCGAAGGTGAAGCGCATCCGGTTTTCCAGCGACCCGCCGTAAGGCCCGTCGAGGTCGTTGGTCAGCGGTGACCAGAATTGATCCATGAGGTGCCCGTAGGCCTGCAGCTCCAGGCCATCGAGACCGGCGGCCTTCATGCGTTCGGCGGCGTCCACGTAGTCCTTGATGATCCGGTCGATGTCCCACTCTTCGAGCTTTTTCGGAAAGGCCCGGTGGGACGCTTCACGCCGATGGGACGACGATACGACCGGCAGCCAGTCAGCCTTGTCCCAGCGCGTGCGACGGCCCAGGTGAGTCAGCTGGATCATCACCGCGGCCCCGTGCTCGTGACATTCGTCAGTCAGGTCCTTCATCCATTTGACCACCTCGTCCTTGTATGCCAGCACATTATTGAACACCGGCGGGCTATCACGGGAAACGGCGGCAGAGCCTGCCGTCATGGTCAACGCCACACCTGCTTTAGCTCGCTCTACGTGATAAGCGCGATACAGATCCTTCGGCATGCCATCGACAGGATAAGCGGGCTCATGGGAGGTGGTCATGATCCGGTTCTTGAGGGTCAGGTGTTTGATCTTATAGGGCTGCAGCAGAGGATCGCTGGACATGGCGTTGCGCTCCGGGAACAGAACATCAGGCTCGGTTTTGACATGACGGTATGTTCAATGTTCATGCATGTCAACGATTATGACATGGGTGTACATTTTTATTGCGTGACAAAAAAACCGGGATTACCATCCAGTCAAATCAAGGGTAGGTCGGTGCCCTGCGTCCGGTTTCCTGCCTCCATTCTTGGTGGCAGAGGAGGGCCGAATACTCGTGAATACATGAGGGGTTTCACATAACTAGAAATTCACTTAGCACGTAAAACCCCTGAGGGTGTGATTGCACTCTGCTTTAAGAAGGGGAGGTTAATTCTTCTGCTGCCCTGCCAATAACTACTCATACAGTACGCGGAGATGCACCATGATGACGTTATCCAGTAAAATGTGTATCGGTTGGCTTGCAGGCTTGGCGATGACCGCCGCTAGTCTGATGGCCCACGCCGAAGAACCCGCGCCTATCCGTATTGGATGGGTGAATTGGTCGGATACGGAAATCGCTGTAAAGCTGGCGGAGACGGCATTACGCGACCACCTGAAACAACCCGTCAAATTGGTGCTGGCCGACATTGGCATTCAATTCCAGGCCTTGGCTAACGGCAATATCGATCTGATTCCGATGGTCTGGCTGCCAAACACGCACAAGTCGTTCTACGACAAATACAAAGTTAAGCTTGAAGACCTCGGCGTGCTGTATGAAGGTCGAATCGGCATGGCCGTGCCAACCTCCATTCCCACGAGCGAGGTTGCGAGTGTCGAAGACCTCAACAAGCCTGAAGTGCGGGAAAAGCTTGGCGGCAAGATCCTGACTTCGGAAGTGGGTAATGGTCAGTACAAACTGACAGAAAAGGCCATCAAAGAGTACAAACTCGACGGCTATAAGATGGTCGCCTCTTCAGAGTCCGGCATGTTGAGCGAACTGGATCGCAACCTCAAACGTGACAAGTGGTCGTTGATCAACGCCTGGAGCCCGCACTGGATGTTCGCAAAATGGCCTTTGCGCTACCTAGATGATCCGAAGCAGGTTTTCGGTGGGGCTGAACAAATTCATGCGATTGCCCGCAAAGGCTTCAGCGCCGAGCACCCCGATGTCGCCCGGTTCTTCGCCAACTTCAAGATTCCCAAGACTGACCTTGAGACGTTGATGTCCTCCGCCCGTGACAGTTCGGCAGACAAGGTCGTTGCAGAGTACTACGCCGCCAACAAACCTCGCTTCGAGGCGATGTTTGGCAGCCAGACAGCCTCCACGACATCGTCTCAGTAGTAGCCATCTTCCGCTAATGATGTTGCTGTCAGGTGCCCTTGAGAGGGCACCGGATGCCTCGAACGTATATTCAGGCGGCACCCTTGAAGACCACAGCCTATCTGCGCTTTACCTTGGATGAAGCGGTTGACTGGGTGAGGCGCCTTTGCGAAGCGAAAGGATGCTCACCCGCGATTGCCATTTCATTGGCCCACGCTACCGTAGCTGCGCAAGCGCGCGGTAACCAGGCCGTGGGATTCCGGCATCTCGCCGATTACCTGCCGGGCTTTTCCTCCGGTCGCATCAATCCGCGGGCGGAGCCGCGTATCTCCCCCGCTGGCTCGATTATTTTCAGATCTGATGCCCAAGGCGGTATTGCCCAGCTTGGGGTAGATCGGTGTTTTGATTCGCTGTGCCATGCCGCGCATGCCAATGGCATGGCCACGCTGAGCCAGTGCAACAGTTTCACAAGCGGTGAGCTGGGTGACTACACGTTGCGGTTTGCCCAGGCAGGGCTGGTTGCATTGGCGGTTGCAAATGGACCTGCGCTGGTCTCCGTTCCTGGCGCCAAGGGCAAGACCTACTCTACCAATCCGCTCTCATTTGCCGCGCCCACGGCCGATGGCATCCCTCTGTTATTTGACCAGGCCGGCAGTGCTACTGCATTCGTAAATATTGCCCATGCAGCCTCGACGGGCAGCGATATTCCCGAGGGCTGGGCATTGGACCGGGATGGCAATGGTACGCGTAACGCCTTGGCGGCGTTGAGCGGTGCATTGCTGCCTTTTGGTGGTCACCGTGGGGCCAATATCATGCTCATGGTCGAGGTTTTGGCGGCGGGGCTCACGGGCGCCAATTGGTCGTTGGATGCACCAGCGTTCAACGAGGGAACGCAGACGCCTGGCTGCGGCCTCTTGATTCTGCTCCTGGCGCCGAACTTCTTTTCCGCGGGATTCGAGCAGCGGCTTTCAATACAACTTAGCCGCCTGAAGCAGATGGGCGTCCACAGGCCGGGATGGGAACGGCAACACGCAACTGTCACCGCACAGAGTGAGGGGGTAAGTATTCCTATTGATCTGTTCGAGCAAATAAGTCGACTATAATCCGGTCGATACGATGCTCGCAAAATGACATCGAAATCGAGAATGAATTGCACTGAAACAGCAGGCAGCGATCGATAGTCTTGGGTTCACGTAGCTCCCGCTCGATCTAACTATCCACATAGGCCGTGAAGTGGTAGTCCTGATTATTTCAGAGCGGTGGAAGATTTTTTTCGAACACGACATCTAGCCTGCGAACACGCATCAGCTATCCCCCGCGCTGGTGCTGGTCATTCAGGTTTATCAATGGCTGATTAACGCGCTCACCGGTGCAATGCGCACCAGCGGCTATCGAAGCCTGAGGAAACCCCTTCAGCATGTTTCTCGGAGTCTTCTTGGAATCTGAAGCAGCGTTGCGTCAGTCCTCAGTTTGTCAACCTTAAGCTTTCCTTTAAAGCGCTACGCAGGAACAATAAAAAATTAGTAATTCTTTTTATCTCGAGGATAATGGTTGCGAATTTTTTCGAAAAAATCCGTACGATTTAAAGGACCAATGAATGGCTATCGACAATGCTGAGCTAGGTGGTGGTGATTCAGCTTCCACCCGAGACCGTGTTGCGTTGGGCGATGAAATTCGCAAGTTGCGCAAAGCTCGCGCCAAGACGTTGGCGGAAATTTCCTCAGCAATCGGCCGGTCGATCAGCTTCATAAGCCAACTGGAACGTGGCCGCGCTGAAATTCCGATATCCGATCTAAAACGCATCGCTTTGACCCTAGGGGTACCCCTGGACTGGTTTTTCTTGGAAAGTGAGCGTCCGGCAGCAGAGGTTGGAAGAGTCGTTCGTGCGGGGGGGCGGCGTCGGTTGGGATCGGTCGCCGGTGGGCTTACGGAGGAGTCATTATCACCCTCTATTGGAGGTGCATTCGAAATGTTCCTCAGTACAATGAGCCCCGGTGCCACTTTCGAAGCTAAAAGCACCCGCGGGACTGAGGAGGAAGGCTTTCTAGTTTCTGGACAGCTTAATCTCTGGATAGGTGCACACCCCTTCAGTTTGAGTGCAGGAGACAGTTTTCGCATCGCCAATGAGCCCTATCGTTGGGAAAATCCCAGTGAAGTGGATGCCGTTGTCATCTGGGTCATCTCGCCACCTGCTTTTTAACTGATCGTGTGTGGCAGCGTATTTGATGCGTATTGCTGCGACATCCCGGGAACCGACAGTACGCCCTGAGAGCTGGCCTGCCGACTGGGCAGAATAAATAAACGACTCAGGTTCATAGCGATCAGCCAGGCCGCACGCGAATGCCCGTCGCCGAGTAGTACATCGGTAATGTCTCACTGAATAGGTTCAGCGCACCCAGCGGCTTACGGATGAACGTGTCTTGAGTACTGACAACCATAGCCGCTGAATGGCTCCACGGGAACCGCAAAGGTCGATGATCTCCCCTCGATGTCGGCATCGGTGGCAATCACCTGTTCGGTGACCTGGCTGATTAGCTGTTTACCAGCTTTGAATTGTGGTGGTGGAGATCTTGACCGTGTTGCACCAGCGCCCGGCAATGATTGGAAGCTGCACGATAGACCTGCGCCTGTACTGTTGATCATAAGCTTCCGGTGGTGCGGCCTAGATACGATGGCCGATGCACCAGGTGAGCGCCGTTGCGTAATAGGTGATGGCTGCTCGCGATGGTGATGTTCAGATGAGTCGCCATCGGAATGCGGGTGGACCTGTTGGAATGATCATTGCGGGGAAGCGGACTGAACAGAGGATAGGGCAGGGCACAACCACAAGGGTATCAATAGTGGCGCATTTAGTGCTTCGGTTATTTGCTGCAGCCGCTCTCATAAAAGTACAGACAACTAATAGCGCCTAGATCTTTTGCTAAGATGACGTCCTCTGCACTAAGTTTTGAATGATGTGGATGTTTTGAGGGCTATTTACATAGTTCTGATATTGATTCCCATGCCAACAGTAAGCCCGTAATTATTATCAGAGCTCCTCCCGCGCGACTTACATTCCTGATGCTGTTGGGGGTCGATAAAATCTGTGACCGTAGTGCGTGCGCTGCAACGACCCAGAGAGAGTCGATTACCAGACCTAAAATAATGGGCACGAAAGAGTATGTCACAAGCGTTATTATTGGATCCGCGATACTTCGAGGGAGAAAGCTGGGAACAATCGTTCCGAACATAATAAAAGCTTTTGGATTCGTAACGCCTACGACGATGCCGGTTACTAAAGGCCGTTTTCCACGGGATGTCTGTGTTCGCTTGGCTGAATCAGTCACCCCGGCACTCGAGAGGAATTGAAGTCCGATCCACAATAACGCAATTGCCCCCAGCGCTCTGATCAATAATAAAGTTATATGGGATTCCGTTATTATAGTACCGAGACCAACAGCAAGAAGTACTGCGACAATAGACATGCCAATTGCGTTGCCTGCCACTCCTCGTAGAGCATAGTTTTTTCCGTCCATCAATACTTGGCCTATAAAAAGCATAATACTTGGCCCCGGCACGGCAATAATTATTGAGCATGTCACGACAAGACCGATCAGGCCAGTGAACGCAAAGCTAATTCCATTCATAAAGTACCCCCTTGCAAAACGCCGCATAACGCTGCGGCGCTCTGCATCGTTGGTTATTGTTTTCTATCCGAAAGCAGTGATAATGTTGGCTGAATATGAAGAGCCTCATCAATTTCATCGTCAGTCATTAATGGATAACATTTATCGATATACTCGTCTTTAACTGGCAATGTGCTGCGCCGTAATTTAAAGTCTATAGCGCAGGCGCAAGCATTGAACGCCACGTTCTTGTATTGATCCAGATTTGTCTCCTCGTCTATGTAGTCATCGATGTCCCAGCGTCCAATTAAGCTTTCCTGCATATGAAACTGCTCAGTCTCAATACCGTCACGAAACACATGAAATACGGGGTGAATGTAAGCACTCTTAGATGTATCAAAGTGATCGGCTGGCAAAGTAAAGTAATGCGTTGGAAGATTGCCATCGCCATATCGGGAAAAACCGTACTCGAATAAGATTTCGACGTATTCACGAGATTGACCCCATCGTTCAGCATTATATTTTCGGGGAAACGGTGGCCAAACCTGCGCAATAATATCTCCGCTTTCTGATCTCTCAAACGTGACCACGCAGCTAAAATAGCTGTAGAGCTCAAACAAAGGCATGGTAGTACTGACCATGCCAACCAGGTACTCGGCCAAAGTACTCAACGCTGCAGGCGGCTCATTATTGGCGATTACACATTCAAAAATTGGTTTGACCGGCACGTTGTAGTGTTTTTCTGAGATCAGGGTAGCGAGAGCCTGAATATTGCATCGGAATCCGTGCACAAATCCGGATGCTGCGTCCGGATCATTTACACGTGTCGGGGCTCCAATAAAATATAAATCTGGCTCATTTTCAGAACACCATGTGGAGTCGAGCAGGAAGTATTTGCCGTTTTTATCGCGGCTCGGTTGTATGGTTTCAGCATCAAAAATATCGCCCATCGTATAATTGAAACCGCAGCACACTATAATTTCGTCCACAATGCCAGTGCGTCGCATCCACCTTGGCGGAGACCAGTGTACACATGGGGTTTCATATTTGACGAGAATGCGGCCAGCATTTTTGCCTTCCGTAATCCGGTGCACTTCTACGATGCGGTCACTGACGATGTTATTATTCGATTTCAGTTGCATGAGATCAAAAACATCAGACACTTGAGCACGGATATCATGAACATTATGAGTTTGACGGGCAAGTTTAGGTAGCGAGCGAGTTACAACACGCGTTTCCGCCGTTATATCAACCAAGTGATGAGCAATTTCAAAAGCTGAATTGCCACGACCAAGCACAACTACCACTTTGTTCCTGTAATGCTCATGCGCAGCCTCAGGATCGTAATCCTCGTAGAGAGTATATATTTCTTTGGTCAGCCCTTTTATCGATGGAATTACAGGCTCGGATCGGCCCGCGCCGCAAAATACTCTATCCGCGATCAGGTCTACTCCACCTTCGACCGAAATGAGGAAATTCCCGTCCTCTGGTCTACGGGATATTTTTTTTACGCGCGAATTCGTTCTGATCGATGGTCGCAGTCCCATTGAATCGGCGACATACTGAAGGTAGGTTTTGTAGGTGCGAGCAGATGGCCAGTGTTGGCTGGTCCAATTAGTAAATCGCAGCTTTGGGTCTTTCTCTACATCTTCTGAGGTGATCGTGCTAAGCGTGTGCCAGTCATAACGCATCCGATAGGTATGCGCATCGCCAGGAACATATTTCTTATTAAGCGATATTAGCTGGCCGCAGACTGGAACCTTATCCCATTGCCCACCCACACTGGAGCTGGCCTCTAGTAACAGGAAATCAATATCGCGCTTCATGAATTCAAGCGCCATATTGATCCCAGCAGGACCACCGCCTACTATTATATTCTGATAGTGATTTTTCATCTTATACTCCCCTCATTTGCTATTGCTTTTGATAGAAGTCTAACGGAATCTATTATTAGTTGAGAGTGATGACGCCTCATCGGAAGAGCTGCGTCAATACTCCATACATCATTGCTCCAGTTAAGGTGGGAGCAGCGATACTGCCTTTGAATTTCATCCTGATAAGGATGATGAGGGCCATGGATATGAGCGCAGGGATTATTTGTCCTGGTTTGAAATCCGGGGCCGCCACATCCCACAGCGAAACCGTCAAAAGGCCTGCTATTGCCGCCGGGCCAACTCCCAATAGGAGTTTCCGGGTTCTTTCGCTATTTGAATTGGTGCAAGTTCGCGCTTTACTGGCCCACCAAAAAGGGAGCCATCTCAAAGCAAAAGTGACCACGCCACACAAAATAACGATCGTTTCGGTTTTCACAGAATGCTCCTGAGCGCGTGCGCGGCAGTGCCGACGAGGATGGCGAGCAATAAAGCGAAATGCCCCGGCAAAAAGAACAGTGCAGCTAATGCAGTTCCGATTGCGACGACAGTAGGAACCCTTGAGCCACGGACGCCGCTTTCAAGGAGTAGCGAAAAGAACAGTGCAGGCAAAACAAATGAAAGCGCCTCCCTGACTGCAACAGGCCAGTGGGCCAAGTTGGCGCCGAACGTGGTTCCCAACACGGTCCCTAGGATCCAGGCGGCATATGCGCCCAGTTGCAAACCTAAAAGCCAAACCGGTCGCACTTCATAGGCAACTTTCTCAAGTCCGTTCGCTGCAGTGGAAAACACCTCGTCCGTCAAACCAAAGGACACCAAAGGAGATGGCAGTAACCGGGAAAGCCGGGCTGCAATTGCAGGGCCATAGAACACATGTCTGCCATTCAATAGCAGCACACTAAGAACCGTTGTGATCACGCCAGCACCAGAGGTAAGCAAAGCAATCATAAGGAACTGGCTGGCCCCCGCGTAGACGACAACAGAAATAAGTAGCGTGACAAAGGGCGATAACCCCGCATCGGTCGCCGCAAGACCAAACGAGAATGCGATGGGAATATACCCCGCAACAATAGAGATGCTGGCAAGCAACCCTTTGTAAAAGGCTCCGATGCGGCTCGTCAGCATAGTGTGGGTTTCCGGAACAAAAAGACATGTGTGCCACCGGACCAGTCGTCTGCCCCGACGGTTGCAAATACACGTCGATGTTGAACCAGTTCCAGTCCCGCAGCGGAAGCAAGAGCTGCAAATCGTCGTGCGTGGGTTTTTCGCTCCACCTCGTAATCAAGACCAGCCACCATGGCTTGTAGCTCGAGCCAGAAAAAACGCGTAAATGCGCCGATTTCGTGTTTTGGCGATCTGTCAGGAGGCGAGCGCCTTAACGCCGTGAAGAGCGACCGACATCTTCTTACGGCCAAATCTGTCAAACGGTTCGTCGCATCGTTGACCGCCAACGCCAGTTCTTCCTTGAATTTAAGGAACAGTTGTCCGTCCGCGTCATCCGGCACCGCCGTAATGCAGGATTCAATCATTCCAATAGAGGAAAGGATATAAGCAGCATGGTGTCGGATTAACGCCAGTTGGCGCTGCTCGGTATTGTCGAACTCAGGAAGATATTCATCTGCGATGCTCAGAAGCCCCCCCGGACGAAGAATGCTCTTTGCTTTTTGCAGCATGAAGGCTGTGTTGAAATGATGCGAGGCGCCAACGGAGGTGATCAGATCGAGTGGTTGCTGAAACTTCTGTTCAAGGAAGTCTGCCTTGCATAACCGGATACCTTTATGTCCATGGGTGTTCTTCTGCAGACATGCGAAGGCGATATCATCAGGTTCAACTGCCAGGCTGCTCAAATGGGGCAGCATCTCATGCAGCATGAGAAGCGGGAGCCCCGGCCCTGTTCCGACATCAACGTTATGCACCGCCTGCATCTCATAGCCGAGACTGGCTATGTCCTGTGCCATGGCAACCACCTGTCGAGCATAGGCGGGGTGAAGCAGTTCAAACGCATCGTACTGGTCAACATCGATTCTGCTTGAAAAGGAACTGTCACCCGTCCCAGCGCGCGAAGTGATGCGTTGGTGTATGGTTAGTGCGCTCAACTGAGCAGGAAGTCGTAGTTCGCCGTGCTGGAGAGCAACTTCGCTCTTCAATGTTTCCAACACCCAGCTCTGTGATTTATGCGATACCGTCGAATTGGGAGCTGCAGCGAGAAAGTCCAATGAGTTTTCCGCCTGGCGCGCAAGGTGTACAGCTTCTTCCGCAACGGTTGACCCGAGTTTAAGGTCCGGCGCCTGGCGGGAAAACGCGTGTGTGAATCGTATCGGGAGTAAAGAAATAAAGGGGCCGCTATAGTCCGATCCCGTAAACGCATGAAGTGGCCAGTTAAAGCTGTCAGTCAAACCCAGACGCAGATTTTGATTCAAGAGAACCTTTGCCTGCGAGGGAGGTATTGTGCATCCGCGAAACCGAATAAGGGCAGAGTCGGTGCCGTTGCTGACTTCCGCACTCAGTCTTCCAATAACACTACCCACCCCGTCCCAATCAGGAGTCGAGGGCCAGTCCAGGACGGCTACGCCGTTAAGTGCATCGGAACGGTATTCCGGGTACTGGACAAAAACCATCGCTTCGGCAGCGTCTCCCGTCGAACCATACAAGTGCGGAACATCTGCCGCAAAGGCGTGTGCATCCCCCGCGCTAATGAGCTTTGGCTGTCCAGCATCCCCGACTAGCATGGTCCCCCGTGTCACAATAATCTTTTCCGTCACGCCCGGCGGATGAGGCGCGGAATGCTTCACGTGGCCGGCTTTTACCCTCATTGCGTAGATTTCAATGGTCGGAGCATGTTCTGAGCCGGTGCGTTCTATCAAACGGACTGCGGACTCTTCGTCTCCAACAGGAGCACCTACAGGACTGTCTGAAATCAGCTCACTGAATGGCGTGTTCAGTGCATTTGCTATAGCCCATAGCGTTTCAATGGTCGGGTTTCCCTCGCCCGCCTCCAACTGCGAAAGGGTTGATTTCGCGATACCACAGCGCTGCGATAACCCAGAGAGTGTTAAGCCGCTTACCTCTCGTAGGCGGCAGATGTTACGAGAAATCGATTTGATCAATCTTCACTTCCCCTAGGCGTCGTTCTGTATATAGAACAAAGCTAGTTAAATAATGCCGTGAATGCAAAGAAAATTTGGTGGTGTGTTCGATAAAAAGGAATGTGCCTCTGTAGGGGCCTTGCCTTAACCTGTCCTAAGGCGCTGAGCGGACTAGAATTTCGTGCCGCTTCGCATGCTTAGCAACGCATGCTTTCCACAACAGGAATTCGAATAACTGATATGCCTACCGCGACCGTGCCAACGACGCCCGCTCGTTGGGAGATGTTGTAAAGGGTCATTGAACGGGGCTATCGACCAACGTGGTCTATCATCAAAAAAATTTAGTGAAATAATTTTTTATGCGTGCATAATCGGCTTAAGAAATTTTTATTCAGGAGAAAATACTGAGCTTGTTGGAGGGTAGACTGAGGGCCTGACAGGCGTGATATTGATGACGGAGCGAGAGTGCAGCTTGTGACAGATATGCGCGGGGAGTTGGGGTCATAACGCTCGCAAGCTGCGTAAAGCTCGCGATAAACCGTTGGCAGAGACTGCGCTGCAAACAGATTGATCGCTTAGATTTGTCAGCCAGCTGGCTCTAGGAAATGCATCGATTTCGATTGCAGATATCAACAAGATGGCGTCGATGGCGGAGGTAACCTAGGACTGGTTGGATACCTCGGACAATAAGCGAATAGCGGAGACGGATCATATTGTCCGATCCCACAGTTGTCGGTGCACTGGTTTCTTAGATGGTATTGCAGATGAGCTGTTTTCACCAGGCATGGGGTGCTTGTGAGAAATGTTTCTTTGCTCCTTCGCGATAGCTGCAACGCGCGCCCCGGCAGCGCCGAGTATCACAGAAGAGGAATTCTATATTGCCAGTGGACTATTCCATGTTTGGCTAGGTGAGCTTACGTACACTCTGAAGGCGGACGACAGTTTTCGGATGGTTCGTGAGTCGTATCGTTGAGGCAATACATGTGATCTGTAAATCAATGCCATGTGGGTAATTGCTTTACGGATCTACTGATCATATGTAGTGGCAAAGAGTCGCAGAGCTGATAAGTACCGACATAAAAAACTCCCTGGGATTGGCGTTGTGGTTCCGTACATCCATAGTTTGTCAAAAGTGGTCTGAGCTTCAAATAAAACCAAGAAGTCGCTGACGTTCTTGACGTGAAATAAAGCGCTTTTATGAGTGTGAAAAATAGCACTCTGTACGAAGTCGGTATCCCTAAGATCGCTTGCTTGAGTCGACAGCTCGATTGTACGGGTGTCCAAACGACAGTTTCTTATTTCAGGAGATACACAAGTTGGCCTTTTCATCTGATAAACGCATCGAAGTGACACCGCCGCAGGTTGAACCGACCGATTCAGGTTGGTATCTGGCCAGTGGGGTGGAGTTGCCGCTTAATCCTCTCACCACCGATGTGACATGTGAATGCCTGGTGATCGGTGCTGGCTGGATGGGGCTGCATGCTGCGCGGCGTTACGCCGAACTCAATCCCAATGCCCAAGTGGTGTTGGTGGACGCCGGCCGAATTGGCAACAACGCATCCGGTCGGTGCATGGGGTTTGCCATTGATCTGGCGCACAACCCCCGCAAGCGTGACTTTGTCGAGGACCTGAAGGGCAATCACGAAGAACTTCATGTCAACCGAGAAGGCACCTCATACATGAGAAGTGCGGTTGAATCCGGTGTTGAGTGCGACTGGGATCCCCAAGGGAAATATCACAGCGCTGCCACGGTGCAAGGCGTGGAAGATCTCAAGCACTTCTCCAAAGCGCTTGACGCCATGGGACAACAATATAGCTGGATGGATGCTGAGGCGATGCGCGAACTCACGGGCAGCAAGCATTACATCAAAGGTATTCATCACCCCGGCACCGTACTTCTTCAGCCTGCTAAGTACATGATGAATGCGGCGCGCGCACTTCCAAAAAATGTCAGGATTCACGAAAACACGATTATCACCTCTGCCAAGTTTGGTAAACCGCATCATGTGTTTGAAACGCCTCAAGCCGTGATCAAAGCGAATAAAGTGATCATTTGCGCATCGGGCTACCTGACAAACTTCGGCTTTTACAAGAACTCAGCTATCCCGGTCTACACGTTCGCCAGTATGACGCGAGCGTTGACGGAGAAGGAGCTTGCGGGCTGCGGGTCGGGTGCATTCGGGCTTATTCCGGCAAACAGTTTTGGTACGACGGTACGTCGAACTAACGACAATCGGCTGATCTTTCGTAACGTGTATTCGTACGCCAAGAAATTCAAAACCACGACCGAAGATGTGCATGAAGCAAGCCTGCAACAGCAGTTATCGTTCGACAGGCGCTACCCAGAACTCGCCTCCATGGGGTTTGAGTCCAGCTGGGGCGGGCTACTGACCCTGTCCCAGAATGGCGGAATGATCTGGGGCAAACTCGCCGAAAATGTTTACGGTACTGGTATCTGCAACGGTACCGGTGTGTCCCGCGGTACGGCATTCGGAAAAGCACTGGCCGAACTGGCTTCAGGTATGAGCTCTACCACTATTGAAATCCTCAAGCGGCGTAAAGCTCCGTCCCGCGCTTATCCGGAAATCATCACGTCATTGGGTGTGAAATTCGTCACCGGACGTCGTTTCAAAGAAGCTGGACAAGAAGTTTAATATTTAATAATAGGAGAATTTGCAATGGCAAATCTGGCCGGCATCAACCTTGCAATGCAAACCACTTTCGACGAGCGTGGCGAGATCGATTATGTCGCCTTCGAGACACTCATCGACCAGTACATTGAGGCGGGCGTGCATGGGTTGGTACTCGGTGCAGGTACGGGCCAACACCCCTATTTAACAGAAGCCGAATGTAACAAGCTGTATGAAGTTGGCATCCAGCGAATTAACGGTCGTGTCAACGTCATCTGCCAAACGTCGGCTTTGAATATTGATGAAGTGGTGCGTCGCTCCAAACATGCCGAGCGTATAGGCGCGGACGCACTCATGGTTTTGCCACCATACCTGGAAGGCCCGAGTGATGACGACAGCCTCTTTGAGTTTTACCGCGAGATCGACGAAGCGGTGAATATCGACATCATTGGCTACAACATCCCATACGCTACTCAGATCTCAATTTCTCCGCAATTGCTGGACCGTCTGCAGCAGTTGAAAAACTTCAATTACATCAAAGATAGCAGCGGCGATTTCACCGTTCAGCAGCAGTACCTTCAAAGTGGGGGCGGGGTGTTGAACGGCGGCGACACCCTCACATTGTATGCCTTCTTGGCGGGTACAAAAGGCGCTATCTGGGGGGCTGCCAACTACATGCCACGCGAGTCGGTTGATCTTTACAACCTCGTTCAGGAAAAGCGCTACGACGAGGCCTTTGCTCTGTGGGGCCGCATGCTCCCTTCTTTGCTGCTGGTGCAGACCACCAACTATATTCCAAGTGTGCTTTACGCCGCTCATCTGCGTGGCTTCGGTCCGGGCAATTTGCGCAAGCCGCAACGGCGCATCAGTGAGCAGGAAGCGACGGTGCTCAAAGCCTCTCTTGAGCCGCTTCTCCGCGGCTGACCTGAAAGGCTGTAAAGCCGCAACTGGGCTCCTTGCCGCGATTTTAGCCGCAGGGAGAAAGCGGTGATTTTAGTCGGCGCATTGGTCGGGGATTACATCCCAAGCCCTCTCATTGTCGATAAACGTACGGGCGTTTTGAAACCTGGTGGAAGGATAAACGGGGAGTTCGCCGGAAAGTGGGTGCAGATGTCTGGTAATGGACGATGCCCGGTCGACGCAATTGAAGGCGCTTGACCGAAAAAAATAATCAGCTTCCGGATAGGCCTATGAATATGATTACTCAACCTACTGAAACCGTCGCGGCGCCAATTGTGGAATGTCGCGGCGTTTGGAAAATATTCGGCAATCAGAACCCTGTGGCGATAGATGCCGCAAAGCGTTTTACCGAAGGCAAGGATGCGTTACTCAAGCAACATGGCTCAGTCGTCGCCGTTGCGGATGCGACCTTTGCCGTGCAGCAGGGAGAGACGTTTTGCATTATCGGCTTGTCCGGTAGTGGAAAATCGACATTGATTCGGCATTTCAACCGACTGATAGCCCCGACCTGTGGTGAGGTTCTCATCCACGGCCAGGACATCTGCAAAATGGCATCTGGCGAATTGCGAGACCTGCGCTCCCGCAAAATGGGCATGGTATTCCAGAACGTTGCTCTGTTGCCGTATCGCACGGTGCTGGAGAACGTGATGCTTCCACTTGAAGTGCAGGGCATCAACAAGTCCGATAGCGTGCGAAAGAGTCAGGAGGCTCTGGACAAAGTTGGCCTGGGTAATTGGGCCAATCGCTACCCTCAGGAGCTTTCCGGGGGCATGCAACAACGCGTCGGCATCGCGCGAGCATTGGTCGCCGACCCGGATGTGTTGCTGATGGACGAGCCGTTCAGCGCGCTCGATCCGTTAATCCGCAAGCAACTGCAGATTGAATTCAAAAAGCTCTCCAGCGAACTGCGCAAGACCACCATTTTTATTACCCATGATATCGACGAAGCCATCCGCATCGGTGATCGCATCGCAATTATGAAAGAGGGCCGAATGATCCAGATCGGTACCCCGGAAGAAGTGGTGCTCAACCCGGCTGATGAATACGTTGCCAGTTTCATGGAAGGCATTTCTCGATTGAAGTTGCTTAAGGCGCGCTCGATGCTCAAACGTATCGATAGTCGTGACCTCGCTCAGTTTGGCGGGCGTTCGCTGGACGCGCTGGCCAGTGTCGATATTGATGCAGATCTCGAGACGCTTATCGATGTAGCCGTGGGTAAGCGTGAAGACGTGGTTGCCATCAAGCAGGATGGCCAGATCGTCGGTACCGTTTGCCGTGAAACCTTGCTCAGGGCCGTACGCGGTCTCGACCTGGCTTGAGTCTTGAAGCCACCGGGTTATGGGAGAAGAGTATGAATTCAATCATCGAGGGATTCGACGCTGTGATCGATACGTCTTTGGCGTGGTTGATCGACGAAGCGTCCGGGTTCTTTGCGGCGATTAGCACAGGCATGGAAGCGGCCTATGGAGCGTTTAATTTTCTGTTGATGATCGCACCTTGGTGGGGCGTCGTCCTGATCGTAGCTCTGGTTGGCTGGAGACTCAATGGTGTGTTTTTCGCGGTGATCGCCGCTGCTGGACTCTGGTTGTGCCAGGCCATGGGTCTGTGGACCGAAACCATTGCTACGCTCACGCTGGTGTTCAGCTCAACCTTGCTGGCGCTTCTGATTGCTATCCCGCTGGGAGTGCTGGTGGGGCTGTCGGCAAAATGGAAATACAGTGCCGAACTGGTGCTGGATTTCATCCAAACCATGCCCCCGTACATCTTCTTGCTACCAGGTATCGCCTTGCTAGGGTACGGGCCCGCGACGGCCATCTGGGCTACTTGCCTCGTTGCGATTCCGCCTGCCTTGCGGCTTACCGCACACGGCATCTTCATGACGCCAACGCAGTATTGTGAGTTGGGCTCGGCGGTGGGCATGAAGCCTGTGTCGCAGGTTTTGAAAATTCGACTGCCATTCGCCATCCCTTCGATCCTGGCGGGCATTAACCAGAGTCTGATGTTGAGCTTTGGCATGGTCGTCATTGCTGGCATCGCCGGATCTGGCGGGTTGGGGCAGACCATTTATGAAGCTGTGCGAACCCTCAAGATCGATTTGGCCGTCAATGCCGGAATCGCCATCGTGGTGCTGACGATCATTCTCGACCGTATCTCCCAGGCCGTGTGCACTACAGAAAAAGGAGCAGTGTGATGGAACTGAGCATCTCCCCTGGTTCCGTAGTCGCGCCATTTCTAAGTTATCTAAATAGCAATTTCCATGACGTGTTCGTAAATATTGCGCTTTTTTTTGATGTGCTGATCGGCGGTATTGTCACACTGCTTTCCTTGGGATCGCCGCAGATAATGATCGGCTGCCTTTCCGTCATCTGCGCACTTATCGCGGGTTGGCGAGTCGGCCTAATGACCCTCATTGGCCTTGGCTGCTGCCTTGCACTGGGGATGTGGGCTCCGGCGGTACATACGATTGCGCTGATCATTATCGCCGTAGCCTTTTCACTGTCGATTGGCATTATTTTGGGGGTACTGGTGTCACGTAGCGAGCGGCTGAAGGTGTTCTCGCGTCCAGTGCTGGATGTCATGCAGACCATGCCGCCATGGGTCTACTTAGTCCCTGCGGTGGTGTTGTTCGGACTGGGCGCGGTTCCCGCTTTGCTGGCCACCATTATCTTCGGTATCCCGCCAATGATTCGTCTGACCATTTTAGCGATGAGTCAGATCCCGTTGAATCGACTTGAACTTGGCGCCGCGATCGGTGCAAAACCACGGGAAATCTTGTGGAAAATTGAGCTGCCTTCTGCATTGCCGACGTTGCTCGTCGGCGTCAACCAATGCGTCCTTTTGTCCTTGGGAATGGTCGTGCTGGCGGGGCTGGTCGGCGCCGGCGGGCTCGGTTCCGAGGTGACGCGCGGATTGAGCCGCATGGAGTTTGGCTTAGGCGTTCGCGCGAGCCTCGCCATTGTGATCCTGGCGTTGATCATCGACCGGGTTTGCCGCGGAACGGTGCCTGCACGGTTTCTCAAACATTGATCATTACCGGCTCGAAATTGTAGCGGTTGTTCATACACAAAAAGTCTTGGAGAGAGCATGCGTACTCAATTGTTCATTGACGGTCGATGGACCGACCCGGTCAACAAAGGTCAGCTGGACGTCATCAACCCAGCCACAGAGCAAGTCATTCATGTCATCCCTAAAGGCACTGCTGAAGACATTGAGCTGGCCGTCAGCGCCGCACGTCGCGCCTTTGATAAGGACGGTTGGCCAAACACCACAGGTGCCCAGCGTGGCGCCTATTTGCGACGCATCGCTGAACTGATTCGTGAGCGCTCGGAAATGTTGGCGCGTCTTGAAGTACTGGACAATGGCAAGCCGCTGCCCGAGGCGCGCTGGGACATTGGTGACGCTGCGGGTTGTTTTGAGTATTACGCTGGGCTTGCCGAGCAGCTCGACGACACCAGTGTTGTCGACATTGCGATTTCCGATGACCGATTTCGCACGCGAGTACGCCGGGAGGCTGTCGGCGTAGTCGGTGGGATCATTCCGTGGAACTACCCTTTGTTGATGGCGTCCTGGAAGGTCGCTCCAGCATTGGCAGCAGGTTGCACCATTGTGCTCAAACCTGCTGAAAATACCTCACTGACCGCATTGGAACTGGGCGCAATTGTCCAAGAAGCAGAACTGCCGGCAGGCGTATTAAACATTGTGACGGGACTTGGCGCAGAAGCCGGCCAAGCGTTGGTGAGCCATCCACAGGTGGATAAGTTGGCGTTTACGGGATCTGGCCGTATTGGTTCGCAGATCATGGCCGAGGCCGCCAAGGACATCAAACGCATAAGCCTTGAGCTGGGTGGCAAGTCGCCGCTGATTGTATTTGACGATGCTGATATTGAAGGCGCCGTTGAATGGATCATGTTCGGAATTTTCTGGAATCAGGGTCAGGTCTGCTCAGCTACGTCGAGAGTTTTGGTTCAGGACGGCGTCTACGACAAGCTGCTGACTCGCCTTATCGAGGAGGCCAAAAAGATTACCTTGGGGGATGGTCTCAAGGAGGGTGTCCTGCTGGGCCCATTAGTGTCAAAACAGCAACTTGACCAGGTCATCGCTGCGGTGGCACGTGCTCAGGAGGATGGAGCGCAATTGGTCGCTGGCGGTCACAGGCCTGGGGAGTTTAGCCAGGGGTATTTCTTCCAACCAACGATTCTCACCGAGGTGCCGCTGGACAGTCATGCCTGGAAAGAGGAAATCTTCGGTCCGGTAGTTTGCGTTCGCCGCTTCACCACCGAAAGCGAAGCGTTGACCCTGGCCAATGACAGCCGATTCGGTCTGGCTGCGGCGGTAATGACACAAGACAACGTGCGCGCTGATCGGGTTTCCGCGGCTTTGCGTGCTGGCATCGTCTGGATCAACTGTTCTCAGCCAACCTTCACCGAGGCGCCTTGGGGAGGTTACAAACAATCCGGGATCGGCCGTGAGCTTGGCAAGTGGGGGTTGGAGAATTATCTGGAAACCAAGCAGGTCACCACTTACATAAGTCGGGACCCTTGGGGTTGGTATATCAAGTAAAGCTACCATGCGCGAGGGGGGCTGCTCACCCATCGCCATCATCAGGTTGAACAGCCCGGCGAATGCTGGGCCCGCAGGAGGTAGGTTTTGGCGAACACATTGGTAGTCGTGGCCCATCCGGACTTGTCCAACTCACGTATCAATGCCGCATGGCGCAACGCAATCGAAAGTCTGCCGGGTGTTACAGTGATCGATCTGTATGGGCGGTACCCAGATGGCAAGATCGACGTCGCTGCAGAGCAGAGATTGATTGAGGCGAATGATCGAATCGTTTTGCAATTTCCGATGCAGTGGTACAACTGCACGCCGTTGCTCAAACAGTGGATAGACGATGTCTTTGCCCCGGGCTGGGCATATGGTGGCGGCAGGGCTGTTGCAGGTAAGACGCTGTGTATTGCCGTCTCGACTTACTCCAAAGCTTCTGATTATGAAAAAGGAGGCCGTTACGGTCGCACGCTTGAAGAGTTGACCAGTCCGTTTGAAGTGTTGGCGTTTCGCGTGGAGATGCTCTATCAGCCTGGATTCTTTTTGAGTGGACTGGAAAGTCTGAGCGATGAGGAGCTAGCGATCAGTACTGAGCAATATCGTGAGTTTGTAGCGTCCTGCGGCTGTGGATAGCGTATGGAAAAGGTTTAGTGCCCGATGTGCAAATGATGCAGTCGGTGTATAGGCGTTTGACGCTTTTTACGCTCGAATAATAAATGTTTGTGCACGGGTTAATCTAATAACAAAAAGAGAGTCCCCAGTGATGATAAAAATTTTTACTCCTGCCTTCACGTGTTTAGTGTGCAAGTGTGCACTAAACATTTATCAAATACCCGATTCTCGAGCTTGGTCAAACCTGATTTGAAATAAGTCGCGCAGAGAGCGAGGTCTATGGTCTTTCGCATCCTGCGCCGCTGACAGCGTATGCGTATCTCGCCATGGGCGAGGTGAATACTCCGGCCATAAATGTGCCTGGATGTGCGCAAACCGCGATTCTGGTGAAGTCCATTCGACTCGTCAGGGTGATCCTGGGTAGGGGGTAACCACACAGGGACGTGGCCCAACCTAGAGCAGGTAGGGACAGCAACGTTGTACGAAACCAATAGCTGCAGAACATTCTGCGTTTATATTTCATGCACAAAAGAAGGGTCAAACTATGCACAAGCTGTTGAAGGTCCTGGCCGTTTCATTGATGTGTCTCTTTGCTGCCTTTAGCCAGGCAGCAGAAAAAACAACGATCAAAATCGGTACGCTGTCCTGGGAAGACGTCATGCCCTTGTCTCAGATTACACAAAAATTCCTGGAGAAACAGGGTTATAAAGTTGAGTTGGTAACTTTCCCTGATTGGGGCATTGGCTTCGCCGCTCTCGCCAGGGGGGATGTCGACTTGATGGTGTCCCACATCAACAACATTACCGCTGATTATTGGAAGAAAAACTACAAACGTCTTGAAAAGGTTTCAGCTGTTTCCCATGGTTTGCACCAGGGCATCGTGGTACCCGACTATATGCCGATCAAGACCATTGATGAGTTGAACTCAATCAAAGACCAGGTCGGGGCGAAGATCATTGGTATCGAGTCGGGTGCTGGCATCATGCAACAAACCGCTGATGCTATTAAACAGTACGACTTACAATACACGTTAGTGGACGGAAGCACTGCAGCCATGGTTGCTCAATTACAATCAGCCATCGAGCGAAAGGCTCCGATTGTTACAATGCTGTGGCAGCCCTCTTGGATGGACATGAGATTCAAAGTCCGTTACCTGGAAGACCCTAAAGGCGTATTCCCTGCGCCGCAAAGCTACTACTGGATTGCCAAGAAGGGCTTTTCCACCGAGAATCCTCGTGCCCGGGAGGCTGTCGCAAGTGTCTTCGTTCCGATTGACGACGTAACGGCCATCAACGTGTCTATTAATGATGGTATGAACGTTGATCAGGCAGTCCAAAAATGGTGGGACGCCAACACCAAGTTGATCAACCAATGGTCTGTGATGTCCGAGAAATAACAGGGCCCAGACCGTAGTCCTGCATGATGTTCACGAGCCACTCGTGGTCGGTATTGATTGCGATAACCCATGGCTGGGAAGTCGTCCTCATGCAGGAATACCAGTAAGGCGCGCGGAATGAGTGTTTCGTCCGCTGCGCCATATCTGCGTCCCCCAAAGCCTAAAGGACGCCTGGCAGTCATCGAAATAGCGGCCTTGAGCCGCTTTTTTCGTTTTCTGAACTCCACATGGAATCCATGTCCAGCCATGATTTTAGGTACGCGCCTCTGCGGCGCTCAACGAGGTAGGTGTTGCAGAAGAGTGGATGGAAGCGCAGCGTTCCCACGCTGACGCCAGGTGATCTGCGAGCTGCGGACGTAGCCGAAGAAAACCCCATGGACTGGGTGCTTCTGCCCGATCCTCCAAGACCGCCGCGCGGCTTGTTGTAGAGTGTCCACGTTATACCCCGCCGGCAGAAACGCGATTGTTGCGAAGTCCAGCAGGTCCAGACTGGTCTTGACCAGCTCCGGGTTGGTGAGCAGCACTTCGACACGCGGTCGACCTGGTCGAGAATCCAATGCTCGCGCCGAGCCGTTTCAACCGTGGCTGCAGTACCGCAACGCGGAGGCCTGCCTGTTCGAGAACTTTCTTCAGTCTGGACGTGGTTTCGCGCGTCCCGCTGTAGACTATGTTTGCAAAGACCTTGCGGCTTTTTGCCTTCTCCTCGATGCACAAGTTCAGCAGCGCCGGCATATGTGGCATCAGTTGATTGCGGCCGAAGAGCGCCAGCACAAATGCCAGCGTGTCGCGGGTATCCGCCCTCGATCATGCGCTTGGTGAGTTCCGGAACTGGAGGTAGAACAAGTCGTCGGCGTAGTCTTGAATATTCATTCCCTTCCAACCCTTAGCGTTCTTTTGGCGCGTGGCCTTTTGTATGGAAATAGAAACATGGGTATCGGCTAGGCATTGATTTGTCGAGGGCTAGTACGGAAAAGACAAGAGTCGGTACACTGCGGTGCATATTTTTTCGGGGCTTGCCATGAACCTCACTGACGCCACGCTTGTGCTACTCCTCGCGGCACGTATCCATGGGACCGACGAAGCCGTCAGGGCTTCGGCGAAGAGCGTGGTCAAGAAGTTGCCGCGCAGTAAACGCGATCTGATCTACAAGGTGATCGACAGCCGAAGTCCGCTCGAGCTCGTGGATTTTCTGGCACAGAACCTAGATTCGTAATGACAGTTTCGATGGGGCTGGCAGTCTCTGACTCATTACATCAGGACTCCTGCGGCATGAGAGCTGGGCGCAGAAAAAGAGCCTAATTTTTGTTGAGTCCTGTTAGCACATCGCAGCGGTAAGGGAATTAGCAAACTTCATCAACATGCATCTTGAGTCATCCACTACCGCCAGCTTCAGTGGCCGCTCCAAGTTGAGCACACACGCCTAAGCGCTGCGGGCGTGATCAATGGCGCGAAAGATCACGCTTTTTTAGCCTTGAGCAGGCCGAGGCATAAGTCGATGTGACACTCGTTTTGCCGCCCCTTTTTATACCGGAGTAGGCGCATAAAAAAGCAGCCCCCGTCCCGGGGATTAACTCCTCAAACGCAGACGCGCCACGCCGGGACTTGGACTATGGCACATCGTCGGTTCGGAGGAGGGAGCCACCAGCTTTGGTCATACGGTGGGACGGCATAAACCCATTTAAGTCTTGGTGCGATCCGGTCGGATGCCCACCCAGCACAAAACACTCCCGAACAACAGAAGTGCGACGGAAATTCCAATCGACATATGCATGCCGCGCATAAAAGCGTCCGGCGCCGTGTCCTGAATCAAGTAGCCAAAGATTGCCACGCCCAGCATGCCGCCGACCTGCCTCGCAGAATTGAGCACGCCGGAAGCGATCCCCGCACGCGAGACGTCCACCGATGAGATCGTCGCATTAGTCATCGTCGGCACCATCAGTGCGATCCCGCTGGACGCAAGCAGCATCGGAACCACCATAAGCCAATAGGCACCCTCGATGCTGACCGACATCAGCAACAAATAACCGAGGGCCGCCAGTACCAAACCCAGGATCATCAAGAACCGAGCCCCCATACGTGTAATCAGGCGCCCCGCGAGCACATTGACTGCCATCAGCACGACCGTCATGGGAAGGAACGCCAGTCCCGCAAGTTGTGGCGAGAGGTGCTGCTGGACCTGGAAGAACAGGCTGAAAACGAAGATCAACCCGTAGTATGCGAAGTTAACCACCACACCAGCAACCGAGGCCACGGCGAACGTCGGAATCTTGAACAGCGCCAAGGGCAGCATCGGTGAGAGGCTACGGCTTTCGATCCAGACGAATCCCAGGGCCGCGATGACAGCCAACAGTAAGCTTCCTCGCACTAAGCCATCCTCCCAGCCGAGCGGGCCGGCCTCGGTCAACGCCGTGGTCAGCGCGGCCAGCGCCAAGATAATGGTTGCCTGGCCACCCCAATCGAGGCTGCGGCGATGACTGCCGCCATGGGGGACCACGTAGCGCAGCGTCAGGCAGATCCCGATTAAACCGATTGGGAGATTGAGCAGGAAGATGCTGCGCCAGCCCACGTGTGTTACCAGCAGCCCGCCTAACACCGGACCGGCCGCCAGCGAGATCCCGCCGAAGGCACCCCACCAGCCGACCGCTCGGCTGCGCTGCTCGCGATCCGGGAATGCCTGTTGCAGCATAGCAAGCGAGTTGGGTACCAGTAGCGCCGCGCCCAGGCCCTGAATCAGTCGAGCGATAACCAGCATCGGCAGGCTGCTGGTCAGGCCACAGGCTGTCGACGCCAGGGCGAACACTATAAAACCTGACAGGAAGACCCGCCGCGCGCCGAAGCGGTCTCCGAGTGCTCCACTGGTCAGCAGCAGTGCGGCAAAGACCAGTGTGTAGGCGTTGATTACCCATTGAAGGCCAGCCACATCGGTAATGAATTCTTGGCGCAATGTATCCAGCGCCACATTGACGATGCTGACATCCAGCAAAACGACCACGAAGCCGAGCGAGGCAGCCAGCAGGGTACCGCGCCCAGAAGGAGAAGGGTAAGACATGGATGCGTCCAAAAAAACTGATGACGTGCCATGTTAGGCTGCGGCTATATCTGCGTAAATTCCTTAAAAAGGCGTTCCATACTGGAGAAAATGCACAGATGTTCGATTGGGAAAACTTCCGTCATTTCCTAGCGGTGGCTCGCGTTGGCACCCTGTCCGGCGCTGCCCGAACCTTGAACGTGGATCACGCTACCGTCAGCCGACGCCTGAATGCGCTGGAGACCGAGTTACAAGCTCAGTTGGTTGAACGCTTACCGCGTTCCTGCCGACTCACCCCGATGGGTATGCTGATTTACGAGCAGGCTAAAATGATGGAAACCGCAGCCTTCACAGTTGAGCGCCTGACACGTGCTGGCCAAGAAGCGTTGAATGGAAAGGTTACGCTCAGCGCGCCGCCAGTGCTTGTGACGCATCTGCTGGCCGGTCGGCTGGTAGACTTCCGCGCCGAATATGCGGGTATCCAATTGTCTGTTTCGGCGCAGGCCCAACAGGTGTCACTTAGTCGCCGAGAGGCCGACGTGGCACTGCGGCTGGTGCGTCCCAAAGAGTCCAGTAATGTCGTTCGCAAGCTCGGGCAGATGCCCTTTGCGCTGTATGCAAGCCAGGACTATGTAGCGACGCACAATCCCGAAGACTGGACCTTTATTGCCTACGACGCGCAGTTCGCAGACATGCCTCAGCAGCAGTGGTTGCTGGGGATCGCAGGCAGCCGAACTGTGGGCTGCGAACTGAGCGATATCAGCAGCCATCTGGCTGCCGCGCGCGCCGGCGCCGGCGTGGCCGGCCTGCCATGCTTTCTTGGAGATGTGGAGCCTGGGTTGATGCGCCTTGAGCACGGAGAGGGCATGTTCTCGCGTGACATCTGGCTGGTGGTACACCGTGATATGCGTCGATCTGCAACGGTTCGTGCCGTGATGGAGTTTGTGGCCAAGGCCGTTTCCGAAGAACCAGGGCTTGGTGTGGAGGTGCCAGCTCGGACTTGATCGCATCGTTTTCGCGTGGCGACGCGACAGCCATTGATGACAGCAGCCTGGAAGTAGGGGATCTCCTTCTCCCTGCTCGGGGGGCGCCATGACTTATTCATAATGCTGCGAAGGCGTCAATGCCGGTGAGCATGGCCGGCAGTGCCCAAAGATGTTCGGCTACCCCCGACATCAACGGGGGCGCGAACGCCCATCGACGAGAGACGGCGGCTCGCTTGCATCCAGAGAAGCAATATTGCAGTTCTCGCAATAGACGCCGCCCCGACCGTTCAAATGCGCAGAGGTGGCGGTCCACGCGGGCCAACTTGTCGTCGCGGTGCTAGGTCACGTTCGCGGTTAACGGCGGTGCATATTTTTTGGTCCTTGCCATGAACCTCTCTAACGCCACGCTAGTGCTGCTGTTGCTCGCGGCACGACTTCATGGAACTAACGAAGCTGTCCGGGCCTCGGCGAAGAGCGTGGTCGAGCAGTTGCGCGCAGTAAGCGTAATCTGCTCTACAACGTAATCGATAGCCGAAGTCCTCTCCAGTTGGTGGATTATCTGGCGCAGAACCCGGATGCAGAATGACAGGCTGCGTGTGTGTGTGCCAGCTCCTAACTTTTTAGATTAGAGCCACTCGCATTGGAGTTTCTGGCCCCAGAAAAAAGGGCCCAACTCGCGTTGGGCCCTGTGAAGCGATTGCCGCGGTGAGGTGATGATCAAACTCCATCGTTCCTTCATCAAGTTAGCCTGACTCGGTCAGCTCTATGCGCTCCATCGGTTTGTAGAGAACCGCCAGAGTGCTGTGCTTACCCATTACGAATGTGCCCGCCAGCTTTTTAAGCTTGATTGAAAGTCAGCCAACAATCTTGAGTGAACGCCTGCAACCTGTCCACTGCCCAGAACAGCGGTAGATTGATGCCTGAATACGGACGACGCGTGATGGCGTTGTTGGGGAAGGGGTGATGATAACTAACGTCATAGAGCCACTTGAGGAACAAGGTTTTATTCGAGGGGTAACGCCTTGATCCAGAGCTTTAACGATCTTGTCTGTCACGCCTTGGTAGATATTGCGCATGGCAATTTCCTCGAGGGAAAACGAAGGAACGGCTTGCCCGTCGGGGAGGGTTCCCCGTTTGGGGGAAGTGCCGTATGGATGCAGTTTTGCTTGCCGGGCAAATGTGAAGGTGGGTGCTGCAAATTGCTATTAGCGCTGGTGTTCTGTTGCAAGCGCTATCAGTAGTGCATCAGGCTGACCTGGTTCTTGGAGTAGGCTGAGACTCAATTGCAGCAATGTCTCGTGGGTTAAGTGAGCGTTTGGTTCACCGTCGATTATCTCGAACAGTACATAGGCCTCGTGTGGACAGGCCAAGTGAGCCTCCAAGGCTGCACGCAATACGTGGCTCAACCGATCGACCTGTAGCTTTTCAGCTTGATCGGATTGTTCGGGCAGTACTGCGCGTTGCCACGCGCCAGGGGTGAACACGATGGGCAACCGAAAGGTGTTCAGTGCTTCCTGTGTAAGTAAGTCGGGCATGTCAGGTCTCCGTTGAAAACGCGAAGAAACCTGTCCTGTGCGGGGAAGATTTCCCCGCAGTGGGTTTAAGAAAATTAAGAGGGTTTATCTCAGGACCAGGGCTCGGAAGGCGCTTAGAAGAGCAGTAGCGTTCATCACCGTAGCAACGGTCACCGCGCGAACTACCGAACGCTAATCGCACTGGGGGGAGAACCATCGCCGAAGTGACGTAGCCTTGAAGGTTCTGGCTACCTGGGAAGGTGCTGTCGATAACATCGATCCGTACCTCGGGTTTTAGTCGAGCTGTCCGTGAATAGCAACGGGATAAACCAATGCGTTAGACGAACTGAGTCTGCTGAAAGCCAGCCTTGTTTTTTCGAACGGATTGACCGACAAACGGTTAGGTTTGGAGCGCTACCGGCAAGCTTCTAATAGAGCCTGATACCAGGGTGATGATGTGTAACCGTCCGGCCGACTCACCTTCCTGACTCCGACGCCAAAGGCGATGGTGCCCACCTAATTTGATCTGACCCCGCAAAGTTGAACGCCTTCTGCGTAATTGCATGGACTTGACCACCCATTTGCATTCGACCTGAGCATTTGTTTGCCTCGGATCTGACCAGCGCACTGGGTGCGCGTGACCGGCAGGAATCGACTCAGACTGTGTGAAAAGATCAACGCCCGTATTGAGGAATATGTATCTCAACGCTATCTGCCACCGAGACTTCCTCCACCATCAACGCCGATCACTTGGCCCGTCACGAAGGATGCTCCGTCACTCAGCAGGAAGGTAATCAGGGAGGCAACTTCGGATGGGGTTCCCAGTCTTTGCATTGGAATTGTGGAAAGTATTTTACGCTCGCTTTCACTTCCAACAGGCCTGGTTTTTCGAAAAAGCTCGGTTTCTATGGGGCCAGGCGCGACCGCATTAACCGTAATTCCGATGGGCGCCAACTCAAGCGCCCAAGTACGAGTAATTCCGACCAAAGCGCTTTTTGCAGCAGCGTAAGCTGTTCTGTCTCGGGCTCCAAAAATGGCCCGACTGCATACGTTCACTATCCGTCCCGCAGTAGATCGCTTGAGTGACGGCAGGCAAGCCTGTGTTACCTGTACAGAGGCCCGAACGTTCAAGTCTATAACTGTTTGTAGCGTTTCGAGATCAAGATTTTCCAGGCTTTGGGGAGCAGCGACACCTGCATTATTGACGACGGCATCAATGGAAGTTCGCTTTAGCAACTGCTGAAGCATTTCACTAGTCTGTTTGGTGTCGGCTAAATCACAGCGCAACAGCGTCCCAGGAAAGTTGTCAATGGGGTGCCTGGCAACACCGACCACGGTCCACCCTAATTGATTCAAATGGGAACTGATCGCGAAACCAATTCCTTTGGTTGCACCGGTTACCAGCGCAGTTCGACTGTTGCTCATGGTTACCTTCTCGTCATCCATCTTCAAGCTGATATTGATACCACAATCCACCCGACGTCTCTTCAACGTAACGAGGCCGATATGCGATTTTCCCAAGTGTACAGCCAGCTAGCTTGATCGATAGCTGTCCTCGGCATCAGTCAACTCCCAATCATCGCCGGCGAAAACAGCCTTAATTGCCTAAGTTTTCGATTGTTTAGATCGTGTCGGGGGGATCATGAAGCGATTCATCGAAGGTGAGGCTCGGACGCAAGTCACCCTGCTGCCGGAGCGCTTGGACGATTACATAAGCGGCGCTGATTCTTGCTAAGCGACCTTCCCTGAAGACACCGCGATGCGCGACACCTACCAAACACTCATGGCGCAAAGATAGATGACTTCGCTGGACGCTTACGGCAATTTAGCTATCAGTGAGGTGTGTCTGCCATACGGTTACAGACAAGGCGCGGGTAAAGGGGTCATCGTAACGGTGGTTGGTCGATTGAAGGGGTGAGCAAACCGGGGCTTCTTAGCTTCACGCCTTACGAGAATGGCACTGATTGGATTGAGGCTTTGGGAGCCGTTCGACCAGTCCTGAGTCGTTACGTGATCTAGAATCCTCAAACGCGAGAAAAAACAAGGACGATCAAAGTGCTAAAACCCATTCAGAAAGAACCCAGTGTAAATGAGAGCGAGAGGATTCTGGCCGCAGTCGTCTCAAACACGTTCTTTAGCCTCTGGTGTTACCCCAGCTTGTTCCGCTCGGTTGGGAAAGGTAAGGAGTTCGCTGACCTCACCATTTACTTCAACAACACTCTGGTCATTTTTTCTGACAAAGGCCATGTCAGCTTTCAGGAGCATAATGATGTCCAGTTGGCTTGGAGCCGCTGGTATCGCGCTGCAGTCAGGGAGTCTGCTAAGCAGCTGCACGGGGCTGAGAGTTTCATCAGAAATCATCCCGATAAACTCTTTCTCAACAGCAAGCTTGAAGATCCTTTCCCGTTCGATTTGACCAACCCAGGGCTGAAGATCCATCTGATAGCGGTTGCTGGCGGGATAGGTCAGCATGCGCAGCGTTTCTTTGATTCGGTAGGGCCAGGTAGTAGTGGGACGCTGGTATATCACTACGAAGTTCCTGAAAAATCTCTGCTTGAAAAGCCCTTCATCATTGGTGACATCGATCCAGGGAAGACTTTTGTCCATGTGCTTGACGAGAGCGGCCTTAAGTTGCTCTTCGAGGAGCTTTGCACACCGGAAGACTTCATTCACTACCTTGAGACAAAGGAACGGGCCATTCGGAGTGGCATCTTCTTATCCAGCGCTGGGGAAGAGGAGACACTCGCAACTTATTTGCAAGAGGATGGGGGGTACGGTTTCGGCGATCTCAGAGTACCAGCGGGCTACGAAGGCCACTGTTTCAGGATTCCTGAATGGGAGTGGAAGCATTACCGGCAGACAGTGGATTACGCGCTCCGGCATGGCCAGAAGAAAAATGCGAAGCTCTGGAACGAGATCATCGCGCGCTTCGCTGACGCCATCACCGATGCGTGTGTAGGTGAGGCCAGCGATCGCCCGTTCATTACCCATTCAAACGCTATTCAGATTTTGGCGTCCGAGAATCTCTATTCGAGTAGCTTTCTGGCATCAGCCTTGTTCGAGAAGTTCGATTTGGTACCCAAAGGCATCCGCTCCGCGCGAACGGCACCTTCCACTACCAAGCCAGGCCGGTTGTATGTATTCGTGTTCTTCCCTTGGGATGACAGCTATGCGTCATATCAGGAGTATCGGGAGGCTCGGACGGATTGCATGCAGCTGTACGCACATGTAGCGATGTACAAATTCCAGAAAGCTACAGAGATATTAATTTTCGGAGCTGATACCAAAGGTGGCCAGGCTGAGTCTGAAACGATTTTCGCCATTGATGCGACTGTTTCTCTTACCAGCGAAGAACGTGAAAGGGCTCAGCAAGCGATGAAGACCTTAAAGATTCTGGATCACGTTTCAGAGAGAGTAATTCAGACTTCCTTCACGGACAGGGACGTTGGACGTAATGATCTTTGCCCATGTGGGTCGAAGAAAAAACACAAGAAGTGCTGCATGATTTCGAGCATGCAGTAGGCCATCTGTATCGGTGAGTCTAGGAGATCATAAGGTGCAATTTACAACTGCACAGCACATCGAATCGGTGATGAGCAGGGAAGGAGTTTTGGAGGCGTTTCGAGAAGCTCATTTGGGCTCCCTGACTTCCTGCAACCTGATGCCTCGATTGCCAGCGTTGCGCTACGCCATGGCATTAACGCCAACCTAGCCCGCAAATGGATACCGCTTTATCGTGACTGGAAACCAGTCTCTTTACCGGCATTTGTTCCGTTGAGGATGTAAGCAACGCCTGTATCTTCCCCGCAGGGCATAGTCAGCATCGAAATTCCCGTCGGCCCGCAAACGCTCAGAATGAGCTGGCCGATCTCAGACCCAGAAGGCTGCGCTCGTTGCGTACGCGGCCTTTTCCAATGATTCGCGTTGGCTCGCTACCGGCCCCATGGACATGCGTGCAGGAATTGAAACCGCGCTAGTCCGGGTGGGTGCCGTGTTCGGTGCGGCGCAACCGCACTATGCTTATCTGTTTGCCAACCGTCGCGCCAATCGTATGAAAGTGCTGGTACATCACGGGGCGGGCATCTGGCTGGCGGCGGCCCCCTGCATCAGGGCAAGTTCTTCTGGCCGGGTTCTCGACACGGCTGTACCCATAGACAATAATCCGGTCGAGAATCAAATCAGACTCTGGGCACTCAGACGTTCCAACTGGTTGTTTGCCGGGTCGCTTCGTAGCGACAAACGGGCGGCGGCGATTATGAGTTTGATCAAATCAGCCCGCATGAAAGGGCATGCCCCGAATGCGTATCTCAATGATGTGCTGACGCAACAGGCGAGCGGAATTGAGCTACTGCTGCCGCATCCGTCGTTATCTGGCTGAGTCATGTGAGGTAGGCAGGATACTCGTCCAGCGAGTCTTAATGAGAGAAGAAGCATGCATAGTTACCAACTTCGGCTTAGTGGCATAGATGATGTGGCAGATTTATGCCGTATCTCGGCTCAAGCTCGTCTGCGTTACAAGGCCATTCCAAATCTCGCCCATATAGCTGAAACACCCGCACTGCCCCCAGCGAGATTTGAAGCCTGTCGGGTCGTAGTGGCGTTCGATAGCGAAAGCCAGAAAATAATTGGCTTTGCGGCAATGCGACCACTGGATGGGCTTTTGTATTTAGACAATATTTCAGTCGACCCAAATGCTTCAGGGAGTGGAATTGGAGCAAAGCTTCTCACGACAGTTATAGAGCATGCTGAAAGCCGTGGGATTCAAGCCGTGACCTTAACAACTTTTCATGAGCCGCCTTGGAATGGCCCTTGGTTCCGCAAACACGGCTTCCGTACGATGCCCAGTGAACACATAGCAGAGGGATTGAAACAGGTCATGGATCATCAATGGCTGACCTTGGACGCCACAACTCGTGAAACATTGTGGCGTGTCCTATGATTGCTCGATCAACAACAAAATTTGGCATTGCCACCTAACCTGGGGTGTCTTTGCCATTCGCCTACACTGTTATTGCCTCAAAGCTGAGTATTACTAGCGTTATGACTCTGGAGATCAAATCTTTTCTCCATGAAAAAACGGTTGTATCCAACGATCGGGTAATCTTTAAGTTCTCCAAATATGCTGAAGCCGAGCCGGAGGTAAAAGTCCGGAGCTTGAAAAGAGAATGTATCCAGCCAAATACCTTGAAAACCTTTCTCACGCGCCAGAGATTCCGCTTTGTTCATCAATTTTGACCCCAACCCTTGCCCTCGGGCGAATTCAGGTACTACCAGCAACTCAACAAATAACCACTGCCCAGAAATTTTTGCGTATAGCCCACCTTGCGTAGTCCCCGCGTCATCCTTGATTAAAATCGCAAGTTTTTCAGTTCCGGTGAGCCCTGTTTGTGCTTGGTTGTATTCGCGCAACGGTGTCAAAATCGCTTGGTAATCGACCTCTTGAGGCGTCTCATTTATCTCTATCCGTAAGTCCACAGCTTTCTCCTTGAGTAGTTTGTGATTAAACGGGCGCCCAAAGATGTGGTAATAGGTTGGCAGAGTCACTTGCCCGCTGCGTGGGCTGACGAGTCAAAACGTTCTTACGCGCCTACCGACGTAGCGGGCGAGTGAAGTTGGGAACCTTTTATCCCATCAATGGTGCTAGCCTAACTTACACAAGGTAAGTTGGATAGGCTCGTACCCTAATCTCATCGGAGTTCCTCATGTTCAGCCATACAATCGGCAGCAACGACCTCGCCAGCGCTAGGAACTTCTTTGGGCGGCTACTTGCACCGCTAGGCATCACGTTGCCCTCAAGCACAATCCTGAACGAGCTCTATTCACTCAAAGCACGACTGACTCAGGTACGGCGTTATGCATCTATAGCCATCTAAATGGCGAACGCGCGACACCAGGTACCGGGTCGATGGTTGCGTTCGAAGCCCAAGCGCGGGCGCAGGTTGATGACTTCTACGCGATAGCTATGGCCAACGGGGCATCAGAGGAAGGCGCACCAGGGCTGCGTCCTCATTACTCTAAGGGTTATTACGGTGCTTACATCCGAGACTCCGACGGCAACAAGATATGTTGCGTATGTCACAGCGCTGAATGACCTTCGACTCTTGGTTACCGACTCAGCAGGTTCTGAGTCTCGTAAGTTGACTTGGGCAGACGATTACGATGATGTTCGATGAAGTCGCATGAAAATGTACTTATCAAAGATTTTCTAAGGGCTTGGTTCCGCTCTTGATTCACGGGTGAAATCTGGTCAGTTACCAAGTATGGTGAACGGCTTCAACAAACGTCAGACGTTAAAGATTGGGGGGGGCTGATGGCATTCTCGGGCCCAGTCCGTTTAGTCAGTCCTCGAGAGGGGCGAGCGAAAGGCGGGTTACGCTGGATGGGTATATCCTTGGGGTGTTGCGCTAGGCTGATAAGGTCAGGTCGAAGCACATGGACAAGCTATGAATCAGCACTAGACCACTACATTTGATAAGGATGGCAATCCTATGCACTACGGCTTAAATATTCGCGATTTCGATGCTCTTGTATGAGCGCGAGGGCCTGAGTACTTAATAGAGCGAAGCCCCAAATTCGTGATACCTCCGGAGCTTCTGTTCTCACCACCATTCCTCAATGCCAACGAGCGTGGCGTAACGGTAGCAAATTGACCGGCACGTGCCAATCTGGTCGACGTTTTCAGCACTCCTAAACTCCGATCAGTACTCCCTCGATTTATATCCCGGCATCAACGCTTCATTAGTATGCGTCGGGCCAAGTTATCTACCCAGCCCCGCAGAACCAGGACATGGTGTGCACTTGAATCTAATTAGGCACCAGTTCTAGCCTTTAAGCGGGTATTTCATGCATCCAACACGGCGTTCCTATTCAAAGCCTAAGTCATTCAAGAGTGTGCCAAGCTCGGCGCTTCGATTGCCAGCATCGCGCTCACCCATTGCCTCAACGCAAACCTCTTCCACAAGTGGATTCGGGTGCAAGCGCAGAAGAGCACTGCGCTTCAACCAGCATTCATGCTATTGCCTATGCAGACAGCGGCCCCTGTATCTTCATCGAATATCAGCTTTGAGATTCTGCACTCGTGCGACACCGCCAAAGTTAACTGGCCAACCGATAGCGCTGCTGACTGTGCCGCATTCCTTCGAGACTTGTTGTGGTGTTTCGTATTGACGCCATCTGGCTCGCCACCGCGCCTATCTGTTTGCAAATCACCTTGCGACTCGGACGAAGGTGCTGGTACACGATGGTGTCGGTGTCTGGTTGGCGGCACGTCGATTGAACAAGGTAAATTCCATTGGTCACGCGCTCGGCAAGGCAGCGAAGTGCGGTTGGATACCGAACAGCTTCAAACCTTAGTGCTCGTCTGCATTGGCAGCGTGTAGGCGTTGGCGGTGCAATGACGCTGCTTTAAAAACAGTAATTTATGCCTTTGCTTGCTGTTGTGAGTGGCGTGGGTAATTGTACTGACTTGATCACCCATTTACATCGGATGTGGCCAGCACACTTCGTAACCTTGATCAGCAGAAAAGGGGCGGCCACGGCCTGTGGCCACCGGCGGCAGTCGCCCCATTGCGAACGGTCGCGATTCCAAGGTGGCGGTTTACCCCCATCATCTGAGACTAGGACTCACAGGCCCATTTCTATTGTCTCGGGATCAGGCCCTAGGCGGCCGGTTTGTTTGAGATGTGCAATCGCCTTGAGCTCATGGCTGCTCAGCTCAAAGTCAAATACATTGAGGTTGGCCGCCATTCGCTCAGCATTAGTTGAGCGCGGGATTGGCACATGGCCGTTTTGCAGGTGCCAGCGCAGGATGACATGTGCAGGTGTCTTGCCATGGCGCTGGGCGATCTCGGCGAACAACGGCATTTTCAGCAGATCGCCGCCTTGGCCCAACGGGCTCCAGGATGCGGTTGTGATGCCTCGCTCGTGGCACCATTTGCTCAGGTTGGCCTGGTTAAAATCGGGGTGAATTTCGATCTGGTTGACTGACGGCACCACGCCGGTGTCATCAATAATGTGGACAAGGTGCTCGACATTGAAGTTGGATACACCAATGGACCGTACGCGACCTTCCTGCTTCAAGCGCACGAACGCTTTCCAAGTATCACGATATGCGCTTTTCTTTGGGATGGCCCAGTGAATAAGGTACAAATCCAGGGTTTCAAGCCCCAGGCGCTGCATGCTGGCGTCGAACGCTCGTAGGGTGCTGTCGAAGCCTTGCTCGGTATTCCACAGCTTAGTGGTGATGAAAATGTGCTCGCGGAGGAGTTCGCATTCGGCGACAGCGCGGCCGACTCCGGCTTCGTTACCGTAACTCATTGCTGTATCGAGATGCCGGTAACCGGCAGCCAGCGCGGCTCTGGAAGCCTCGTAAGCCTGTATATCATCAAGCTTCCATACACCGAAGCCCAGTTGCGGAATTTGAACCCCGTCGTTGAGAGTGATCAGTGGCGCGAGGGAGATGCGGGGGGCAGGTTCCATATCCACAGCTTCCTTAATGGTTTTTTGAGAGTGCAAGCTACCGCGTAAGGGTAGTGCAGCGCAGACTTGCGTTTCAAGCAGACGGCTAAAATCTTCATCTTGATTTTTCACTGATCTGGACGTCCGCTGGTTGCCTGTCCCACCGGCAGCAATGAGCAATTCGTTGCTGATCATGGTTGCGACGCAAGCTAGTCAACTCCGATGCAATCGGTGCTCAGATCGAATGCAATAGACTTGTCGAATGCAAGCGGGTGGTCAGGTGAAGTGCAATTTAGAATGGCGTGCTTTGGTAAAATCCACGGTATGACCTCTTTGCCCAATCTCGATCAAATCACCGCCGACCAACTGCGTGTATTCGGTGCGCAATTAATGTCGCAAGTCGAGACCATGGGTAATACGGTTGAAACCATGACCAAGACGGTTGAAACGTTGAGCGAGAAGATCAACCGCGATCAGAAGGTGATCGAAAAGCTGAGCCACGAGATCGCACAACTCAAGCGTTTGAAGTTTGCCAAGCGCAGCGAACAGATTAATCCTGGGCAGGCCGGTCTGCTGGATGACCTTAACGATACCGATATCGCAGCTGTTGAGACGAAACGCTGGGCAGCGCTGTCGCGCTACTTCGATTACGGGGCCGTACCCATTGATAATAATTGGCAGAGAACCAGATCCGGCCATGGGTTCTTGGTCGCAAGAACTGGCTCTTTGCAGGTTCATTATGCAGCGGCAAAACGGGCGGCAGCGATCAAGAGTCGGTTCCAGTCTGCACGGCTGATGGTCATGATCCGTACGCCTATTTTAAGAATGTTCTCATACGCCTGCCGACAGAGCGGGCGAGTGAAATCGAGCAGTTGCTTCCTATAAGTAACAGCCGGTTTAATCACGCAAGACATGATGCCAGGACGCATACGGTAACGAGCTCGGATTCTATAAACCTTGAACGTAGTAGTCTCTTCCGCTTAACGCAATTTAGATGGCGGGACTGTCGCCGTCAGCACGTTAATTTCAGCTGATCGGATGCACTTGGCGTGTTATCCAAGAATACTGCAAGGTTTTAGGTTCGGCCCGAGGTGTGTTCGCTGCCCGCTTACGGTAAAGTTTCGACGCCCGATAATTAGATCTGGGCTCTTTTACCAGGGAGTTTTTTACGTGAAGTCTTTTAGCAAAATCATCGCTTCTGCGGCATGTGGCTTGGTTCTCGCAGGTTGCACAGGCACGGCGATGAAAACCCAGCAGTACGACAGCACCCAATACACTGTCGTTGGTCATAGTGAGGCGAGCGCTACTGGCCTGATGCTTTTCGGTCTGATCCCTATTCGTCAGAACGACCGTTTTGTTCGTGCTCAGAGTTCCGCGATCCAGGCTAAAGGTGGCGATGCCCTGATCAATACTCAAGTGCAGGAAAAATGGTTCTGGGCTTGGGTTCTGAACGGCTACACCACCACGGTATCCGGTGACGTGATCAAGCTGAAAGCTGCTAAATAAGCATCGTTCGGTTTAAGAAAGCCCGGCTCGCCGGGCTTTTCCGTTTCTGACGGTTGGAAAATGAGTGCGGGGCAGGGGGCGGCGGGGGCCAGTCGTATCCGTCCGGCCAATTCACCTACCAAGCCCCGCAAAGCCAAGACATGGCGTGCACTTAAATTAAGTGGGCACCCGCTCTAGCTTTTTAAGCGGGTATTTCATGCAGGCAACACGCCGTGCCTATTCCTAGTCCTTAAAGGTTCACCAGTTGAAGTTTACCGAGGTCAGCAGGGTGCGCTCGTCACCGTAGAGACAGGTGGAGAAACTGCACTGCGCGTAGCGCTTGTCGGTCAGGTTGTTGGCGTTGACGGTCACGTCCCAGTGATCGTCGATCTGGTAGCGCGCCATGGCGTCGAACAGGGTATAGGCTGGCATGGCCGAATCCATACCCGAGGCCTGTGTTGTACCCATGTAGCGAGCGCCGGCGCCCACGGTCAGTTTCGGAATACCCCAGTTGACGAAGTCGTAGCGGGTCCACAGGGCTGCCTGGTGGTAGGGCGTTTCGTCGGTACGTTGACCCACTTCGGCGGCGATAGCGCTCTTGGTGGTGCGTGCATCGGTATAGGCGTAGGTGGCGATCACGCTGAGTGCCGGGGTGACATCCGCCTTGGCTTCCAGCTCCAGACCGCGGGAGCGTTCCTCGCCGGTTTGGCGGAACTCGTCGGTAGCTGGATCCTGCTTGAGCACGTTGGTCTGGGTCAGCTCGTAGACTGCTGCGCTGAGCAGCATATTGCTGTCCTTGGGCTGATAGCGCACGCCAACTTCGTACTGTTTGCCTTCGGTGGGGGTGAAGGTCTGGCCGGTGACTTGCGCAACGGAAACCGGGAAGAACGACTCGCTATAGCTGATATAGGGCGCCAGGCCGTTGTCCGCCAGGTAGACCAGGCCCGCTCGCCAGGTGGTGGCTTCGTCGCTTTGGCTGGCCTTGGCGCCATTGCGATGCGCCGTCTGCTGCTGGTCAGCCCAGTCGTGGCGGCCACCCAGCTGCAGGACCCACTTGTCGTCGAACTTGATCTGATCCTGGAAATAGGCACCTTTTTGTAGCATATCGAGCTGCGAGCCACGGTCCAGGGCGGGGTTTCTGTTGACCACTACGGGCTGACCATAGTTGTAGCGACTCAGGTCCAGGCTGGGGGCTGCAGCTCGGAAGTTATGGGAGTCGTAGGAAGTGTCATAGCCGTCGAAACCGACCAGAACGGTGTGCTCGACGCTGCCGATCTGCCATTTCGATTCGATATTAGTATCGCTACCCAGGGTTCGAGCACGCTCACGGCGATCACTGTATTGCCGTGCAAGGATGCCGGTATTGGCAGCATTGCGGATAGCCGCTGCGGACGTCTGAGCTTGCAGGTATTTCCACTTCACATCGGACTCGGAGTAACGCAGCTTGTGATTAAGCGTGAAGTGCTCGTTGAAGTGGTGGGTGAATTCGTACCCCAGGGCCGACATCTCGCCATTCATGTCGTCGTAGCCCGGCTCGCCGATAAAGTCGTGGCGGCCGATTTTGAAGGCGCCGTCACCCACACCTTTGACCAACTGATAGGGCAGGGGCGCGGGGAAACGCGTATCGGTCTTCTGGTAGAAGGACAGCAGGGTCAACGATGTGTCTTCGTCAGGGCGCCAGGTCAGCGCCGGGGCGATGTAGATCTTGTCGTCATTGAGATGATCCTGCTGGGTGTCGCTGTTGCGGCTGAGCAGGGTCAGGCGATAGCTCAGGGTGTCGCTACCGGGCAGTGCGCCGCTGAAATCGGCGGCGAGCTGCTTGCGGTCATTGGAGCCCGCCTGCAGTTGCAGCTCATGAAGCGGCGTTTCGGTTGGGCGCTTGCTGACGCCATTTACCATTCCGCCGGGCGAGAGCTGGCCGTAGAGCACCGAGGCTGCGCCGCGGATGACCTCGACGCGCTCCAGGCCATACGGTTCCTGAATGCCGTCGTAGGAGTTGTTCTGCAGGCGCAGGCCGTCTCGCAGCGAGCCGCCGGTGGCGGATTCGACGGAGAAGCCGCGGAGGCGGAAGCGGTCCGCAGTGCGGTTGAAAGAGGTCGCGCTGGCGGTGAACCCTGGCGTATAGCTCAGCGCCTGGGCCAGCGTTTCCGCCTGGCGGTCCCGGATCTCGTCGCTCGTTACCACCGACAGCGACTGTGGCGTCTCGGTGATCGGCGTATCGGTCTTGGTAGCGCTCATGTTGCGTTTGGCGACATAGCCATCCACATGCTCGGTGGGCTGTTCGACGCTTTGCCCGGTAACGTTGATGGCATCAATCTCCACGGACGCAGCCGTGGGTGCCTGGTTGGTCTCAGCGGCATACAGACTACCTGAGCCCAGGCTTGCCATGGCTAGAGCTAGTGCAGTAAGGCTGAAGGCTGGGCGTCGGGTGAAACGTTCGGGGCTTAGGTGCGTAACTTGGCGCATGGCGAAGGAACATCCTCTGGTCTTCTTAGTATGTGTGCGCAATGCGGAGGACATTCTGTGATCCTTCACGCCAGTGCGCCGTGGCAGTCAGCAGTAGCGCGCGAACTCTACATCTAAATGAGAAAGATTTGTACTAGCTAACACTTTATTGTCATCACTAGGATATTACTGCAAGCTACTGCGTATAAATATTCAAGGCCTGGACGCTGCCTGATAGGCAATGTCCGCCCTAAGCTGGATGAGATTCGCGGTGAACCAGCATCCCTGGCGAGCTGTGCTGGCTCTAAGCCAGACGGGCGCGGGCGCGGTGGTTCGAATTCGAGTGTGTATGCATGTTGAGAGCGATGGGGCTTCAACTTCAATTCGACGGATTGAAGGTGCTGGATGACATCAGTCTGACCATTCCCGAGGGCTGCTTCACCGCATTGATCGGTGCCAATGGTTGTGGCAAGACCACCTTGCTGAACGTGCTGGCGCGCATGCTACGACCCGCCAGCGGCGACGTACTGCTGCAGGGAAAGCCACACGTTCAGCTGTCGCGACGTGATCTGGCTAGGCAAATAGCGCTGTTGCCGCAACGCACCGCTTCGCCTGCCGGGATAACCGTGCGCGAGCTGGTCATGCAGGGTCGCTATCCCTGGCAAAGCTGGTGGCAGCAGTGGAGTGACGCCGATCAGCAGGCGATCGACCGTGCCGTGGCACTGGCCGACGTCGACATGTTGCTGGACCGAACCCTGACCAGCCTGTCCGGGGGGCAGTTACAGCGCTGCTGGATTGCCATGACTCTGGCGCAGGAAACCCCGATCATCCTGCTCGACGAGCCCACCACCTTTCTCGACATCGCTCATCAGATCGCTTTGCTCGAACTGCTCGCCGAGCTGCGTGACCAGGGGCGCACGGTGGTCGCGGTTCTGCATGACCTCAACCAGGCCGCGCGCTATGCCGATCAACTGGTGATGTTGCGACACGGCAAGGTACACGCCCAGGGAACCCCTGCCGACGTCTTCACTCCGGCCAACCTCAAGGCTGTGTTCGATCTGGATGCGCACATTCTCATCGATCCGCATTCCGGTGATCCTCTGTGTGTGCCGGCTTCGCCTGCTCGCATGCGGGCGCTCGACAGCCAGGTAGCCCGATGACGGGTGGGTGGCGCTGGCCGATCTGGTTATCGATCTTGATCGGCATCGGTCTGGCGTCGACGCTGCACCTGGCAGTGGGAGCCAAGTCGATCCCCTGGAGCGATGTCTGGCAGGCGCTGCTGGCGTATGACCCGAGCAATTCTGATCACAGCGTCATCCGCGGGTCGCGGCTGCCGCGCCTGTGGGTGGCGATGGCTGTGGGCGCCTGCCTGGGTCTGGCCGGCACGGTGATGCAGGCGGTGGGCGACAATCCGTTGGCCGACCCGGGCATCCTCGGCATCAACAGTGGTGCGGCCTTGTTCGTGGTCATTGGCTTACTGGTGCTACCCGGCAACGACATGACCATGATTCCCCTGTTTGCCTTCAGCGGCGCTCTGGTGGCCGCCATCGGCGTTATGCTGCTGGCAGGGCGCACGCCCAATCCGGTACGCCTCACGCTTTCCGGAGCGATGATGGCCGCGCTGTTCGGCGCCATCACCGCGATTCTGCTGCTGCTCGATCAGCAGGGGCTGGACAGCCTGCGTCGCTGGCTGACCGGCTCGCTGGGTATCAGCGGGGCAAACCTGCCAAGCTGGCTCTGGCCTTACCTGATTGTCGGCATGTTGCTTTGCCTGATCAATGTCCGGGCGTTAAATGCCTATCGGCTGGGCGCGCAGGTGGCCTCCAGCATGGGCGTCAACCTGTTGCGGATGCGGCTGTTGAGTTTGGCGGCCGTGGTGCTGCTGTCCGGTTGCGCGGTGGCGTTGGCTGGCCCCATCGGTTTTGTCGGGCTGGTAGTGCCGCATGCGGCGCGGCTGCTGGTTGGCCACGACCTGCGGCAGGCGCTGCTGGCCGCGCCGCTGCTGGGAGGCTTGCTGCTGGTGCTGGCCGATGTCGTGGCGCGCACCTTGGTGAGCCCTTACGAGCTCAACACCGGCATCGTCACCGCGCTGATCGGCGGCCCGGTATTCGTCGCGCTGGTACTGAGGAAGCTCAAGTGAGTCGCTGGCTGACCACGCCAAGGCGTTGCCCCGGGTTGCCCTGGGTCGGCCGACCCATTGATGTGTTGGCGGCGTTAGTGCTGCTCTTGTTGCTGACGGGCCTGACGCTGTACGCGGCGAGCGTAGGCAGCTACACGACGGGCATTGCTCAGCTCTGGCAAAGTCTGTTCGCCGATAAGACGGCGCTGTCGGCCAGCGTGCTATGGGAGTTGCGCCTGCCGCGCATTCTGCTGGCGATACTCGGGGGCGCGGCGATGGCTCTGGCGGGCGTGTTGATGCAGTCACTGACGCGCAATCCACTGGCTGCGCCTGGATTGGTCGGGGTGGAGGCGGGCGCGAGCGTCACTATGTTGCTTATCTTGGTGCTGTGGCCGCAGGCCTTGCCGCTGCCGCTCTATCCTCTGGCAGCGCTGCTCGGCGGTCTGGCGGTGGCGCTGTTTATAGTCGCGCTATCCTGGCGCGGTGGTATTGCCCCGCTGCGCCTGATTCTGGTTGGGGTGGGGCTAACGGCCATGCTCGGTGCCGTCGCCGATCTGCTGATCACCTACGGCAATATCGATCGGGTCGAATCGGCGCTGATGTGGCTTGGCGGCAGCCTGCATCGCAGTGGTTGGCCGCAGGTGCAGAGCCTGCTGATCTGGCTGCTGGTGGCGGGCATGCCCCTGCTGTTCTGTCATCGCCAGCTCAACCTACTGCAGTTGGGCGAGAGCGTGGCGCTCAGTCGCGGCCTGAATGCGCCGGTGATAATGCTTTTGCTGTTGCTGTGTAGCGTCACGTTGACCGCGGCAACGGTGGCCAATATCGGCGTGATGACTTTCGTGGGCCTGGTAGCGCCGCACTTGGCGCGGCAGTTGTGCGGTGACCGGCATGGCGCATTGTTGCCGCTGTCGGCCCTGTTTGGGGCCGTACTGGTTCTGCTGGGGGACACTCTGGGGCGCGCTTTGCTGCCGCCGTTGCAACTGCCGGCCGGTCTGGTGGTGGCGATTATCGGTGCGCCTTATCTATTGGTTTTGCTGGCGCGGCAACGCAACCGTTGACGCGTCGTCACTGAAGGACATGACGAAGATGATGGCGAAGTTCAAAGCCCTTTCCCTGATAGCCTGTGTACTACTGGGCCTGAGTTCGATGCAGGCTGTCGCCGCCGAAACCCGTGTGTTCGAGAACCGCTTCGGCCGTGTCGAAGTGCCAGTCGCACCACGTTGCGTGGTATCCCTGCATGACCTTAGCCTGACCACTCAACTGCTCGAGCTGGGCATAACGCCTTGCGGGTCCACGGGGCGCAAGAAGCTGTTGTCGGACGTGTTGTTCCGTGGTGCTCAGCAGCGCTTCGATGTCTCCGGCATTCGCTATGTCGGTTCGCACCAGTCGCCCGATCTCGAGGCCATCGCAGCGCTCAAGCCTGACCTGATCATTGGGCTGTCCTATCACCAGGACCTGAAAGAGCGCCTCAGTCGCATTGCCCCTGTGGTGCTGCTGCCGGCGCGCGAGGCCGACATCAAGACTTACGCCAAAGAGCTGGCCGAACTGGTAGGCAAGCAGCAGCGATACGAGAAGCTACTAAACGAATACCAATGGATCGTCGGCGAATTCGCCAAGCGGGTGAAGGAGCCGGGGCGTATCACGGTAACCACCCTGGAGGTCTATCCGGATGGTTTTCAACTGATCGGCCGTTCCGGCATGGATGACGTGATCGCCGACTTCGGCCTAGGGCGCGTGTCCGCCTTCAAGGAGGCGCGTCAGAACGTGCCTTACAGCCTGGAGCGCATTGGCGACTTCGACAGTGATTTCATCATCGATACCTATGAGGAAATGCTCGGTTCGGAGGCCGGCACCGAGGCCTTCCGCCGATCGCCGCAATGGCAGAACCTGTTCGCGGTGAAGAACCATCAGTTCCTATATTTCAACCGCAGTCGTTTTGCCGACACCATGCAAGGCATGATCGGTTCGGCCTACCTGCTGCTGTCGCATATCGGCGAACGCGATTACAACCTGCAGGAAAAATGAGCCAGACAGCCTGAGTAGCGGTTACTGCGGCCCAGGTGATAGCTAAATAATGTCTGGAGCTATGCGGCTTCGCGGCTTGTGTGCAGCAATGAATGCCCGGGACGCCATACTTAAATAGTATTAATTCCTGTTTGATAATGAGTCGGTTTTGCGATAATTTTGTGCTCCTCGTCAGTAGCAGTAAGGAACGCAGATGCTTACCGATTTGCTCAATCGTGCAAACCGTTCACTCGATGAGGTTCAGGCGGGTGTCGAGGGACCGCTGCCCTTCGTGTTGCGCGCCCCTGTGCCAGGCGACTCCTGGCGTGATCACGCGCAGCTGATCCGGCATGCCGCCGACAGCAACCTGCAGACCACCGGTGGCATCCTCTTTCGCGATTTCGCCTTCCGTGATGCCAATGACTTCGAGGATTTCGCCCGCAGTTTCGATCACGAGCTGCTGACCTACGACTACGCCTCCACGCCACGCACCAAACTCAACAGTCGCGTCTATACCTCGACCGAATATCCCGCTCACCAGGTCATTCCGCTGCATAACGAGCAGTCATACTCGTTGAACTGGCCGATGAAAATCTGGTTCCACTGCATCCAGGCCTCGCCGGTCGGCGGTGAGACGCCTATCGCCGACAGTCGCCTGATCTATCAGCGCATCGATCCCGCCATCCGCCAGCGTTTCGCCGACAAGCGCCTGATGTACGTGCGCAACTACGGCAATGGTTTGGATCTCTCCTGGCAGCAGGCGTTCAGCACCGAGGACCGCAGCGAGGTCGAGCGCTTCTGTCGGCTCAGCCACATCGACTTCGAGTGGAAGGACGACGGCGAGCTGCGTACGCGCCAGGTCTGCCAGGCCGTCGCGCAGCACCCGGTGACCGGGGAGTGGGTCTGGTTCAACCAGGCGCATCTGTTCCACATCTCCAACCTCCCGGCAGCGTTACGCGAAACGCTGGTGTCGATCGTCGGCGAGGAGGACGTGCCGCGAAACGTCTTCTACGGTGATGGCTCGTCCATCGAGCTGGAGGCGCTGGAGCATGTGCGCGATGTCCTGCAGCGCACCCAGATCAGCTTCCCCTGGCAGGCGGGTGATGTGCTGATGCTCGACAACATGCTGGTCGCCCATGGTCGCTCCACCTTTCAAGGGGCACGCAAGGTGGTGGTGGCCATGGCTGAGTCCGCGTCGGCGATCTGACGCTGAATAATCCTCGAAGCCACTGCCAGGGTGGCTGACCTTGAATCCGCACGATGAAGGACGACACATGCTCGATTGCTTGATGCATGACTGCTGGCTGCGTGGTATCCGCATGTCCGCGAGCGAAGGCCGCCTGATGATTTCCACTGGCTTGCCTGAGGCCCTGAGTACCGAGCTGGAGCGTGAGCTGCATGCGCGCTGTACTGAAATTCTGCCCTGGTTGGCCCGCCACCCGGACTACTTCCAGGCACGCCCGCTCAACGATAACGAGCGGGCCCTGTGGTTCCTGCAGCGTATGGAGCCCGCCAGTTGCGCCTACAACATCGCCCTGGCCGGGCGTATCAGGCCGCACTACCTCTGGGCAGATCTGCCGCATCGTCTGGAGCGGGCCTGGCAGACGGTGCAGCAGCGTTACCCGCACTTGTGCAGTGCCTATGTCGAACGCGACGGCCAGTTGCTGCAGTGGGACAGTCGCCCGCAGCCCACTTCACTGCAATGCGAAATCTGTCAGGACGCGGATGCGGCCAGTGTGCAGCAACGTATCATTGAGCTGGCCGACAAACCTTTCGATCTGGCTGCCGGTGAGATCAGCCGGCTGGTGCTGTTGAGCAACCAGTTGGGTGATCGTGTCGAGTACACGGTGCTGCTGGGCATCCACCATATCGCCTCCGACCTGACCACCTTCGACGTGCTGTTCAGTGAGCTGTTCGCCCTCGTCGATGGTGACGAGCTTGTCGATGTCGACCCCGAGGCCTATCGCAACTGGGGCAGCGCGTTGTACCTGCGCAGCGAGGCGATCGAGGCCGAGGAACTGACCTGGTGGCAGGCGCAACTGGCCGAAGCGCCGGCGCTGGAGCTGCCCATCGACTTCGCCCGTGGAAGCATTCAGGGCTTCGAGGGCGGAGAGCTGTCGTTCCATTTTGGCGCGGACAACAGCGAGCGGCTGCGTGCGGTCGCCAAAAGCCTGGGAGTGACGCCCTACGTCTATTGGTTCTCACTGTTCCAGCAGTTTCTCGGGATGCTGTCGGGTCAGGACGATTTCGTTCTCGGTACGCCAAGTGGCTGGCGCTTGAAGCGCGAGCAGTCTGAACTGCCGGGCTATCTGGTCAACCCGTTGCCGGTGCGCTGCCGTTTGCGTCCTGACCTGTCCAGCGCTGAGTGGGCCAAGCAGGTGGCTGCCACTGTCCGGCAGACCTTGCGCCATCGTCACTATCCCTTCGCACGCCTGGCCAAACATCTGGATCTGCCTCGGCAGATGGGCCGGGCACCGGTGTTCCAGCACATGTTCACGCTGAACAAGGAGCGTGACGTGCCGTTCGAGCGCTACATCGAACGCGTGATTGGCGAGCAGCGTGGTGCGGCCCACGAGTTGAACCTGGTGATCATCGATGACCTGCCCGAGTTCGTCGGGCGCTGGCGTTACAGCAAGGCGCTGTATCGGCGCGAGAGCGCCGAACGTTTTCAGGCGCAGTTCATTGCCCTGGTCATGGCGGCTATGGAGCAGCCGGACGTGCCGTTTGCCGAATTGGACTGGCTGCCTCTCGAGCAGCGTTCGCAGTTGTCTGGCGAAAGCCTGCCGGTCCCGGAAGAGGGCGCCTGGAATGCTTTTGCCAAACACTGCATGGAGAAGCCCCAGGCCATCGCCCTGGAGGATCAGCAGGGACAACTGTGTTATGCCGAACTGGCCAGGGCCGTGGTCGCCCGTGGCGAGCGCCTGCACGGCTCGCTGAGTGCGAGCGGTGATAGGGTTGCCCTTTGCCTGCCACGCAGCCGCGAACTGGTGATGCACATGCTCGCCGCCTGGCAGTGCGGCGCAAACTATCTGGCCCTCGATCCGCAGTGGCCCGCGTCGCGTCTGCAAGACATCTGCCTGGATGCAACGCCTAAGGTCTATGTGGGTGAGGGCGAACGGCCAAGCTGGTTACCGAAGCAGGTACAGTGGCTGGCCGTGCCGGGCGAGGCGCTGTTCAGCGATGCGCCGCTGCGCACCAACCTGCCGGCAGACTTGCCGGCCTACGTGGTCTACACCTCCGGCTCCAGTGGGCGGCCCAAGGGTGTGGAGGTGACCCAGGGCAACCTTGTTCACTATGTTAGCGCCTGCCTGGCACGGCTGCGCTTGAGGGCCGACGCCAGCCTGACGAGCCTGGCCAGTTGCGCCACGGATCTGGGCCACACTGCCTTGTTCGGCGCGCTGCTCAGCGGCCGGCGCTTGCGCCTGCTGGACGAAGCGCTAGCCTTCGATGCCGAGGAGCTGGCGACGCTGCTCGGGCAGCAGCCGGTGGACATGCTGAAGATCGTGCCCTCGCACCTCAACGCCCTGCTGGTCGCCAGCGAGCCGCAGCGCCTGTTGCCGCGCCAGTGCCTGGTGCTCGGTGGCGAAGCCCTGGGCGCCGATCTGCTGGCGCGGGTGCGCGCCCTAAGCCCGCAGCTGCGCATCGTCAACCACTACGGGCCCAGCGAAACCACGGTGGGCGTGCTGACTCACGACGTCGAAGGTGAGGGGGACGCACCGCTCGGACGCCCCCTGGGCAACGTGCGAGTCAGCGTGCGCGGGCCGGATGGCGCATTGCTGCCGGCTGGCGTCAGCGGCGAGTTGTATATCGAGGGCGCGACCGTCGCGCGTGGCTACCTGAGTGCCAGCGAGGCCGATCGGGCGCGCTTCGGTGCATTGGGTTACCGCACGGGTGACCGGGTACGCCTCGATCATCTGGGGCGGGTGCTGTTCCTCGGGCGCCTGGACGAGCAGGTGAAGATTCGCGGCTACCGCGTCGAGCCTTCGGAAGTGGCGGCGCAATTGCGTGCGCTGCCACAGGTCGATGACGTGCGCGTGCTCAACGCACCGACGCCCGTGACCGGCAACCGCTTGTTGGCTTTCCTGGTCGCCGGGCCGAGCGCACTGGCGGACATTCAGGCCGCGTTGCAGGCACGCCTGCCGGACTACATGCTACCGGCGCAGTGGCATTGCCTGGAGGCGATGCCACTGCTGGCCAATGGCAAGGTCGATCGTCAGGCGTTGTTGAACCTGGCCGAGCAAGCACCGCGCAATCTTGAGCCGCGTACCGAACAGCCGTTGAATGCATTGGAAAGCGCCTTGCTGGCCATCTGGCGTGAACTGCTGGGTCACCCGAACATCGGCCCGGACGACGACTTCTTCGCCCATGGCGGCGATTCGATTCTCGGCCTGCAGATCATTGCCCGCGCACGCCAGCAACAGATTACCCTCACCCCCAAGCAACTGTTCGCCGAGCCCAGCGTGCGGGCGCTGGCGCGGGTGGCGCAGACGCCACAGCGCGCCAGGGTCGAGCGGCTGCTGGTGATCGCCCGGGAGATTCTGGAAAAGCCTGATCTGAAAGCTGACGACAACTTCTTCGCGGTCGGTGGCGACTCGATCCTCAGCCTGCAGATCATCGCCCGTGCCAAGCAGCAGGGCCTGCAGCTCAAGCCCAAGCAGATATTCGAGTTCCCTTCGGTCAGCGGCTGGGCCGAGCAGGCCGTGGACCTCGCCAGTGCGGCCGAGCAAGCCAAGGTCGATAGCGCCGAGCCGAGCGCCGCGTTCGCCCTGACGCCGATCCAGGCCTGGTTCTTCGACCAGCGGCAGACCACGCCACAGTACTGGAACCAGTCACTGTTGCTGGCCGTTCACCAGCCGCTGGAACCGGCGCGCCTGGCCCAGGCACTGGCGATCTTGTTGCAGCGTCACAGCAGCCTGCGGTTGATCTTCGAGCAGAGCGGGCAGGGCTGCCAGCAACGCTATCAGCCGCTGTCGGCGGCGATGGCCGACACGCTGCTGCGGGTGGTCGAACAGCCGCTGGACGACGCGCTGCTGCTGCAGTGGCAGCAGGGCTGGCAACTGGATCGAGCCCCATTGATCCGATGGGTGTATTTCACCGGCAGCGGGCATCTGCTGTGCACGGCACATCATCTGCTGGTCGATGCGGTGTCCTGGCAGGTGCTGCTCGATGAGTTGGAACGCCTGTACCACGACCCGCAGGCTTCATTGCCGGCGGTTTCCACTCGCTTCGATCATTGGAGCGAGGCCTTGCAGCGTCATCGTCATGTTCCCGAGGTGCTGGCCCAGCTCGGCTACTGGCAGGCGCAGTTGGCCGAGGAGGGCGAGGTCGCCCGTGATGTCAGCTTGTATGGCGAAAGCCGCACGCTGGAAACGAAACTGTCCCTTGAGAAAACTGACTTGTTGCTGGGCGACTGCCATGGGGCCTACAGCACCCAGGTGCAGGATCTGCTGGTCGCGGCACTGGCTGGCGTGATCGGCCAATGGCTGGGGCGTGAGCAGGTCACCCTGGAGATGGAAAGCCACGGTCGCAGTGGCTGGGAGCAAGGCCCGGATCTGTCGCGCTCGGTGGGTTGGCACACCAGCCGCTACCCGTTGGCCGTGCGCGCCGCCGAACAGCCGGAGGAGGCGATCATCGCCGCCAAGGAGGCATTGCGCCGTGTTCCGGAGCAGGGCATCGGCTACGGCCTGCTGCGCCTCAATCCACAGCACGGGCTTGGTGCTGCTTCGCTGCTTACCTTCAACTACCTGGGACGGGTCGACCAGTGGCTGGGTGGCTCGCGGCTGTGGCGCCTGGCGCAGCCGGTTTGCCCGGCCATGCGTGCCCCCGACACCCGTCGCACACATCTGCTCGACGTGACCGCTCTGGTCGACCAGGGCCAGTTGTACATCGAATGGCGCTACGCCCCGCACGTGCATGAGCAGGCCCTGATCGGCGCACTGGCAAAGCAGTTCCAGCAGGGTATCGAAGACCTGCTCGAACACTGCCTGGCCCCCGAGGTTGGTCGCGCCACTGCTGCCGACTTTGCCGACTCGGGGCTTTCCGACGACGAATTCCTCGGTCTGCTCGAGCAACTGCAATGAGCACCCCCGGCGCCCCTACATCCCCAGCCCATGGCAAGGAGACCCTCGGCATGAACGACAAGGTCAAAGCACTTTCCCGCAATATCGAGGCCATCTATCCCCTGGCTCCTATGCAGCAGGGGTTGCTGTTTCACAGCCTGATGCACCCGGGCAAGGGCATGTACCTGCTGCAGTACCGCCATGTGATGGTGCTGCCGCAACTCGATCTGCAGGCGTTCCGCCAGGCCTGGGCACAGGTGGTGGAGCGCCACGAGCTGCTGCGCACCTCCTTCGTCTGGAAGCAGCAGAAGCGGCCAATGCAGGTGGTGCACAAGCAGGTCGAACTGCCGATCAGCTATGAGGACTGGTCGGATATCGACGAGGCCGAGCAGCAGGGGCGTCTGGAGCATATGCTGGCCGAGGAGCGTCGCGAGGGGCTGGATTTCACCCAGGCACCGCTGATGCGTGTGCGCCTGTTCAAGCTGGCCCCGGACACCTACCAGTTCGTGCGCAGCTATCACCACATCCTCATGGATGCCTGGTGCTTCTCCATCATCATGATGGACTTTCTCGACGGTTACCGCGCCGCGCGTGAGGGGCGGCGTCTGGAGCTGCCCAAGCCGCGCCCGTACCGCGACTTCATCCGCTGGCTGGAGCAGCAAAAGCCTGAGGATCATCAGGCCTTCTGGCAGCAGCGCCTGGCCGGTTTCGACACCCCCACCGAGTTCGGTTTCGGCCATCCTGGCCGCGTGATCGATGCGCCGGAGCCGGTGGAGGATTGCGTCGAGCACCTCAGCGTCGAGCAGACGCAGGGCCTGCAGCAGGCCGCCAGTGGCCTGGGCATCACCCTCAACACCCTGGTGCAGGGTGCCTGGGCCTTGGCGCTGGCGCGCTACAGCGGCAATCGTGACCTGCTGTTCGGCGTCACCGTGGCCGGGCGCCCGGTGCACATGCAGGGCATGGAGAGCATCGTCGGGCTGTTCATCAACAGCCTGCCGCTGCGCTGGAGCTGGCAACCGCAGCAGCCCCTCGGTGCCTGGCTCAAGGCCTTGCAGGCCGAGAACTTGAGCCTGCGCGAACATGAAAACGTGTCGCTGGCGCAGATCCAGAGCTGGAGCGAGGTACAGCGCCAGGATCTGTTCCAGAGCCTGTTCGTCTTTGAGAACGCGCCGATCTCCGCCAGCCTGCGCCAGGGCCAGTTGGACTACCTGATCAGCGACATGGCCAACCGCACCCACACCAACTATCCGGTGACCGTGGTGATCGTGCCCGGCGAGCGCCTGCACCTGCAGTTGACCTACCAGACCGACTGGTTCCTGCGCGAGGAAGTCGAGCAGATGCTGCGCCACTTCCGCACGCTGCTGCTGAACATGGGCGACAGTCTGGCCAGCGAGGTGGATATCCCGTTGCAACGCATCGCCATGCTCGATGCGGCAGAGATCGCCCAACAGCACGCCTGGGCCAGCGGTGACCTGGCGGCGGACGCGGCGCAACTGCAGCCGCTGTACGTCGAGCGCCTGCAACAGCAGGTGCGTCGCACCCCCGAGCGAATCGCCGTGGTGCATGGCGAGCACAGCCTGAGCTTCGATCAGTTGAACCGGGCGGCCAACCGACTGGCCCGTCATCTGCGCGCCAATGGCGTGCAGGACGGCGACCTGCTGGCGTTGCTCGACGAGCGTGGCCTCGACCTGGTGATAATGATCCTCGCCACACTCAAGGCTGGCGCAGGCTGGCTGCCCCTGGACCCGCGCAATCCGCCGCAACGCCTGGCCCAAGTGCTCACCCAGAGCCGTTCGCCGCTGCTGCTGCATGGCGTGGAGCAGGGTGAGCTCGCACAGCAGGCGCTGCAGCAGATGGCGCAGCCGCCGGCGGCGATCCGCTACGAGCCAGCGGCCCTGAGCGGCTACAGCGATGCCGACCTGGACATCCCCGTGCATGGCCTTTCGCTTGCCTACTGCATCTTCACCTCGGGCTCCACCGGCACGCCCAAGGGGGCGATGGTTGCCCATGCCGGCATGCTCAACAACATGATTGGCAAGTTGCCGGGCCTGGGCTTGAATGAAGATGACGTGATCGCCCAGAGCGCGCCGCAGTGCTTCGACATTTCCGTCTGGCAGACCCTCGCCGGCCTGGTGCTGGGGGCGCGCACGGTGATTCTCGGCGACTGCGTGATTCAGAACCCCGAAGCGCTGGCCGAGGCCATCGCTCGCCATGGCGTGAGCATTCTAGAAGCGGTGCCGTCGCTGATGCAGAGCCTGCTCGAGGCGGGCCTGGAGCGCACCGCACTGCGCTGGGTATTGGCCACTGGCGAGGCGCTGCCACCGGCGGTGGCGCGGCGCTGGTTCGAGCGCTACCCCGACATCCCGCTGATGAACGCCTACGGGCCGGCCGAATGCTCCGACGACGTGGCCTTCCATCCGCTCACCGAGCGCCTGGCTGAGTCTCGCAGCAGTGTGCCTATTGGTCGCGCCACCCTGAACAACCGTCTGTACCTGCTCGATACTGATTTGCAACCGGTGCCGCGCGGTGCGGTGGGAGAAATCTTCGTCGCCGGCGTGGGGGTTGGCCGTGGCTATATGGCCGACCCGGCACGCACGGCGGCGGTGTTTTTGCCCGACCCCATCGCCAACGACGGCAGCCGCCTGTATCGCACCGGCGATCTGGCGCGTTTCCTGGCCAATGGCGAGCTGGAGTACGTCGGTCGTACCGACCACCAGGTGAAGATTCGCGGCCACCGTATCGAGCTGGACGAGATCGAAGCCTGCCTGACCCGTTACCCCGGCGTGCGTGAAGCAGTGCTGCTGGCCCGTGACGACCAGCAGCGCGCCAAGGTGCTGGTCGCCTACCTGGTGGCCGAGTCGCAGCCCTCCATCGAGGCGCTGCGCGAGTTCGTTACCGCCAACCTGCCGCCCTACATGCTGCCCAGCGCTTTCATGCTGCTCGAGCGCATGCCGCTCAACGCCAACGGCAAGATCGACCGCAAAGCCCTGCCGGCGCCCGACTTCGCCGCGCAGAGCGAGGCGCGCTACGTGGCGCCAAGCAGTGAGCTGCAAGCGCAGTTGGCCGAGGCCTGGCAGGGCGTGCTGGGGCTCGCGCGGGTCGGCATTCAGGATCACTTCTTCGAGCTGGGCGGGCATTCGCTGCTGGCCACGCAACTGATCGGCCAGATCGGCAAGCTTAGCGGCAAGGAACTGCCGCTGCGCGTGGTCTTCGAGCGCCCGACCATCGCCGCCATGGCCGAGTGGCTGGAACAACAGCAGGCCAGCGAGAAAACCACGCCGATGCGCCTGCCGCGTCCGCAGACCCTACCGCTGTCGTTTGCCCAGCAGCGCCTGTGGTTCCTCCAGCAACTGCAGCCGCAAAGCCCGGCCTACAACCTGGCCGGCGCGGTTCGCCTGAGCGGCGACCTGCATGTTGCTGACCTGCAGGCAGCTCTGCAGGCCCTGGTCGATCAGCACGAAGTCCTGCGTACCCGTTTTGTCAGCGACGGCGGTGAGCCTTCGCAGCTCATTCTCGCCAAGGCCGAGCTGGCCTTGCCGCTGATCGAGGTGGTCAGCGAAGCGCAGTTGCACGACCTGCTACGCCAGGACGCGATGACTCCGTTTGCCCTGGACAGCGCGCCGCTGCTGCGTGCCTGCCTGTACCGCCTCGGGCCGCAGGCGCACGTACTGGCGCTCAATTGCCACCATATCGTCGCCGATGGCTGGTCGCTGCAACTGATCATCGACGGTCTTTGCAGCCATTACCGCGAGCTGCGCCAGGGGCGTAAACCGGCGTTGGCCGAGGCGCCGATGCAGTACGCCGACTATGCCCTGTGGCAACGCCAGTGGATGAACAGCGCCGCCTGCCAGGACGAGCTGGCCTACTGGCGCGACGAGCAGTTGTCTGGCGAATTGCCGGTGCTCGAACTGGCCGCGGACTTCCCTCGGCCGGCCCATGCCAGCCAAGCCGGCGGGCGTGTCGAGCAACGCCTGCCGGATGCGCTGGCGGCGCGCCTGCGGGCATTCAGCGCGAGCCACGGCTGGAGCAACTTCATCCCCATGCTCTGCGCCTTCCAGCTGCTGCTGCGCAGCCGCAGTGGCGAGCACGACATCCTCGTCGGGGTGCCGGCCGCCAACCGCCATCACGCGGCGTTGCAGCCGCTGGTGGGCTGCTTCGTCAATACTCTGGTCTATCGCCAGAAGCTTTCCGGCACGGCCAGCCTGCTGCAACTGATGCGCGAGTTGCAGGCGCTGTCTGTGGCGGTGCAGTCGCATCAGGATCTGCCCTTCGACTACCTGATCGAACAGCTCGGCGTGGCCCGCCAGGTCAGCTACAACCCGTTGTTCCAAGCGATGTTCAACTACTTCCCGGGCCATGCCCTGGAGCGTTTCGACCTGACCGAGCTGATCGCCGAGCCGCTCGACAATCGCCCGGACAGCGCCCTGTGCGACCTGCATCTGGACGTGCGCGACAGCGAACACGGCATCGCCCTGAGCCTGCAGTACAGCAGCGAGCTGTTCCGTGAGCAGACCGCGCAGGCGATGCTCGAGCAGTATCTGGCGCTGCTCGATGCCGTGCTCGAACAACCACAGCAGGTACTGGGCGAACTCGCCCGGCCGCCCGAGCAGCGCGCGCTGGCGCGCTTGCACGGTGAGCCTGTGGAGGGCCGGGAAGACATCCTGCAGGCCTTTGCACGGCAGGTCGCCGGGCAGCCTGAGGCCATCGCCGTGCAGGCCGGCGAACGGCACCTGAGCTATGCCGAACTGAACCAGGCGGCCGAACGCCTGGCCGCTGCCTTGCAGGCCCGTGGCGTCGGCGCCGAGGATCGTGTGGCCCTGCGCCTGCCGCGCGATGCGCGGCTGCCCATGGCCATGTTAGCCATTCTCAAGGCTGGCGCCGCCTACGTGCCGCTGGCCGAGGACACCCCTGCCGAGCGCGGCCGTTACATCCTTGCCCATGCGCAGCCGCGGTTGTGCCTGACCAATGCCGAGGCCCTGGCGGAACTGGCAGAGTGGGGCAGTGCCGTCGAACTGCTGGATATCGATGCGCTGACCACCACCGAGCCCTACTGCGCGCCGAGCGTGCATCCTGCCCAGCTCGCCTACGTGCTCTATACCTCGGGTTCCACCGGCCAGCCCAAGGGCGTGGCCATCGCCCGTGGCAACCTGATGAACCTCATGCTCGGCGTACAGCAGGTGCTGCCATTGACGGCGCAGGACAGGGTGCTGGCGCTGACCACAGCGACCTTCGATATCGCCATCGTCGAGCTGCTGCTGCCGCTGAGTCGCGGGGCCAGGATCCTGCTCGCCGACCGTGAGCAGGCACGCGACCCGCAAGCCCTCGACCGCCTGATCGAGGCCGGCCAGCCGACGGTGATGCAGGCCACTCCTGCCACCTGGCGCATGTTGGTGGCGCACACCGGGCGCAGTTGGCAGGGCGTGCGCGCGATTTCCGGTGGCGAGGCCCTGCCGTGCGCGCTTGCCGAGGCCATGGAGCAGCGTGGTGCCCAGGTGATCAACGGTTATGGGCCGACCGAGGCCACCGTCTACAGCACCTTCGAGCCGCGTCAGGGCGAGAAGGGCGGGGTGGAGGTGCCGATCGGCCGGCCGGTGGTCAATACCGCCGCCTATGTGTTGGACGCCGACTTGCAACCCGTGGCTCCCGGCGTTTCCGGCGAGCTGTACCTGGCGGGTGCCAACCTGGGGCGTGGCTATTTCGCCGCACCTGCCCTGAGTGCGGTGAGCTTCCTGCCCGATCCTTTCGTGCCGGGGGCGCGCATGTACCGCACCGGCGACCGCGTGCGGCGCAACGCCAAAGGCAGCCTGGACTACCAGGGGCGCCTGGATTTCCGGGTCAAGCTGCGTGGCTTCCGTATCGAGTTGGGCGAGATCGAGGCCCTGCTGGCGCGGCTCACCGGGGTGCGGGAAGCGGCTGTGGTGCTGCTCGGCAGCGGCGACACCGCGCGCCTGGTGGCTTACTACTCGGTCACGCAGGCGGCGGGTGCTGACGTGGGCGACGCCGCGCTACGCGTGCAACTGGCGCAGCACCTGCCGGATTACATGCTACCGAGCCAGTTCGTGCGTCTCGACAGCTTGCCGCTGAGCCCCAGTGGCAAAGTCGAGCGCAAGGCGCTGCCGGCTCCACTCCAACATGAAGGTCAGCGCGACGGCGAGCTGAGCAAACCCTGGGAGGCGCAACTGGCCGAACTGTGGTGCGAGCTGCTCGGGTGCAACGCGGTTGGCGCAGGCGACAATTTCTTCGCCCTCGGCGGCCATTCGCTGCTGGCGGCACGGCTGGTGGCGCGCATCGCCGAGCGTTACGAGCGGCAACTGCCGCTGCGCAGCGTGTTCGAGTGCTCGACCCTGGGTGAACTGGCGGCCATCCTGGCCACTGCCGAGGGCGCAGGCGAGAGCATCCTGCGGCCATTCGGCGAGGCGACGGCGCCGCTGCACTTCACCCAGCAGCGGCTGTGGTTTCTCGACCGCTTGCAGGGCGACACCCAGGCCTACCACCTGTCACTGGCCATGCACCTGCACGGTACTCTGCAAGCCGAAGTCCTGGAACGCGCGCTGGCACAACTGGTGGAGCGCCAGCACAGCCTGCGCAGCGTGTTCAGCGAGACGCAAGCAGGCGCGCGGCAGCAGGTCGTGCAGTTGCACGGCACGCTGCTCAGCGTCGAGCCCTTGCAGCAGGATGTGCATTCGCCGGCCTTCGCCCGTACCTTGAGCGAGGAAGCGCAACGCGCCTTCGACCTGAGCGCAACGCCGCTGTGGCGGGTTCGGCTGTATCAGGGCGAAGGCCAGAGCGTGCTGCAGGCCACCTTGCACCACATCATCGCCGACGCCCGCTCGCTGGAGATCTTCTTCGATGAGCTGCAACGTCTTTACCAGGCCGAGCTGAGCGCAACCCAGGCGGCGTTGGCGCCGCTGCAGCTGCAGTTCAGCGATGTCGCCGCCAGTTGGCAGACCCCTGCCGGGCAGGCACGCATTGAAGCGCAGCTGGACTACTGGCGGCAGGCCCTGGCCGGCGAACCGCCGGTGCTGGACCTGCCCACCGACCTGCCACGTCCTGCCGAGCAGGGCTACCACGGGCGGCGCCTGCGTTTCGAGTTGCCCGTCGAGTTGGTCGAGCGCCTGCGTGGCACCGCGCAGCGCCATGGCCTGACCGCCTTCGCGCCTCTGCTGGCAGCATGGAAAGTGCTGCTGGCCAGGCATTCGGGGCAGCGCGAGCTGTGGATCGGCCTGCCGGTGGCGCAGCGTCAGCAGGCGCACACCGACAACCTCATCGGCTATTTCGCCAGCACCCAGGTGCTGCGTAGCCAGATCGACCCACTGCAATCGGTGGCGTCGTTCTGGCAGGCGTTGCAAGCCACCCACCTGACCGCGCAGCAGCACGGCGACGTGCCCTTCGAACGGCTGGTGGAGGCTTTGCAGGTACGCCGCGATCTCAGCCATACGCCGCTGTTCCAGGCGCTGTTCAACCTGATCCAGCGCGATGACGTGGCGGCGGTCGGCCAGGGTTTTGCCGGCCTGCCGGCGCAGCGCCTGGATGTCGAGAGCGACAGCGCCCTGGTGGACATCGGCCTGCATATCGAGCAGCACGGCAGCGCCTGGCACTGCGTGCTGGAGTACAACACCGAGCTGTTTGTCGCCAGCACCATGCAACGCTACGCCGACGAGTACTGTCACCTGCTCGACGGTATGCTGGCGCGGCCCGAGGCGCGGCTGTGGGATATCGACCTGGCGAATGCCGATCATGCCCTGACACGCCGTGCGTGGAACCTGCCAGCGCATGCGCTGAGCGAGACGCAGGATCTGATCGCGCGCTTCGAGCGCCAGGCCCTGCGCACCCCGGATGCGCTGGCCGTGGATTGCCAGGAGCAACGCTACAGCTATGCCCAGCTCAATGCCCTGAGCAACCGCCTGGCCCACTGGCTGCGCGCCCAGGGTGTCGGCTGCGACGATCTGGTCGCGCTGTGCCTGACCCGTGGCCCCTGGCTGCTGCCCAGCATCCTGGCGATCCACAAGGCGGGCGCGGCCTACTTGCCGCTGGATCCGCAGCAACCGGGCGAACGGCTGCGTTTCATCATCGAGCATGCGCGGCCGCAGCTGGTGCTCAGTGAGCAGGCCTGCGCCGACGTACTCGGCAGTGTCGACAGCCAGGCCGTCGACCACCTGCCGCTGGACGAACAGCCAGCGCACGACCTGGCATTACCGGTGGTGCCGCTGCAGCGGGCCTACGTGATCTACACCTCGGGCTCCACCGGCACACCGAAGGGCGTACAGGTCACCCGTGGCAACCTGAGCAACCTGCTTGCCGGCCTCGACCGCCAGTTGCCGCTGACGGCCGAGGACGCCTGGCTGGCCAGCACCACCTACGCCTTCGATATGTGCAAGCCGGAGCTGTTCCTGCCGCTGCTCAAGGGCGCGAGCATCCTCCTGGCGCGTCGCGAGCAGGTGGTCGATGGTCACCGCCTGTTCGATCTGCTGCGCCGTGCCACGGTGTTCCAAGCCACCCCAGCCGGCTGGCAGATCCTGTTGGAAACCGGGCGTGACGACTGGCCGGTCCTGCGCGGCCTGATCGGCGGCGAAGCAGTGCCGGCCGAACTGGTGAGTGCGCTGCAGGCCAAGGGGGTGAGGCTGATCAACGCCTATGGCCCGACGGAAACCACCGTCTGGTCGACCACCCAGGCGCTGCGGGAAGTACCGGCCGGTGTCGCCGATATTGGCATGCCGCTGCTCAACACCCGTTGCTACGTACTCGACGAATGCCTACGGCCAGTGCCGCTGGGCAGCACCGGCGAGCTGTATATCGCCGGCAGCGGGGTGACCCGTGGTTACCAGCGGGCGCCGGCGATCACCGCAGCGGCGTACCTGCCCGATCCGTTCGCCAGCGAGCCTGGCAGCCGCATGTACCGCACCGGCGACTTGGTGCGCCGACGCACCGATGGGCGCCTGGCCTATGTCGGACGCGCCGATTTCCAGGTCAAGGTGCGTGGTTTCCGCATCGAGCCGGGGGAGATCGAATCGCTGCTGCGCCGTTACCCCGGCGTGGACGAGGCGGTGGTCATGCTCGATGCGCGCAGCCACAACCTGTTCGCCTGGCTGCAGGCCGCGAGCCCGGTCGACGAGGTGGCGCTGCGCCGTCATCTGGAAAGCCTGCTGCCCGCGTACATGGTGCCGGCCGGCTTCATCCAGGTGCAGCGTTTCGCCCTTAATGCCAACGGCAAGATCGACCGCAGGGCCCTGCCGGCGCCGCAAGCGCAGGCAGAGCAAGGCGTGGCCCCGCGTACGGCGGTGGAGCGCGAACTGGCCGAGCTGTGGCAGGAGCTACTTGATCTGCCGCAGGTCGGCGTGCTCACCAGCTTCTTCGAGCTCGGTGGCCATTCGCTGCTGGCTATGCGCCTGATGACCCGGGTGGAGAGCCGCTTCGGTGTCAAGGTCGAACTGCGCAGCCTGTTCCACAACCCGACCATTGCCGGCCTGGCCGAACAGATCGAAAACCCGCAGCGGCCTTCGACCGACCAGGCACTGGATGAGATGCAGCGTTTGCTGGCAGAGATGGAAGACTGAAGATGAATGCGACCAACCAACAGGCCTTTGTCGAGATCGCCCAGCGCCTGGCCTCACTGCCGGCGGACAAGAAGCAACTGTTCCGTCAGCGCCTGGCCGAGAAGGGCATCGATAGCTGGCGCCTGCCCATCGTCCCGGCCGCTGGCAGGGTGGGTGCAGCGGTGCCGCTGGCCCATGCGCAACTGCGTTTTCTCTCGGCCGAGGCCCTGAGCAGCCGTGCGCTGTACAACCTCTGCTCGGTGCTGCACTTCGATGGCCGTCTGGATCTGGCGTGCCTGCAGCAGGCCATGCAGCAACTGGTGGAGCGGCACACGATCCTGCGCACTCGCTACGTGGCCGATGCCCGAGGCCACTTGCAGGCGCACTGCGAGCCCTGGACGGCGGGCCTGCCGGCGGTCGAGCCGTTACCCCGCGAGGCGCTTGCCGACCCACAGCAATGGTGCGCCGACGAGTACGCCCGACAACTGGCGGAGCCCTTCGACCTGAGCCGCGACGTGCCCTGGCGCTGGCGCGTGTTCAGCGATGCCGAGCAGGGCAGCACCTGGCTGTTCTTCACCATCCACCACGTCGCCTACGACGCGTGGTCGGCCCAGCAACTGACCCGCGAGCTGGCCGAGGGCTACCGTGCCTCGAGCCTGGGCGCGCCAGCCCAATTGCCGCCGCTCGACATCCAGTACGCCGACTATGCCGCCTGGGAGCACGAGTGGCTGACCAGCGACGCCTGCCGCCAGCAACTCGATTACTGGTGCAGCCAGTTGGCCGATGCGCCCGGTGCGCTGGCCTTGCCCTGCGATCACCCGCGTCCGCCCGCGAACCAGCGCCGCCATAGCGGCGCGGTACGGGTGCGCGAACTGCCAGCTGACTTGTCGGCGCAGGTGGATGGGGCCATCCGCGAGCAGGGCGTGACCCTGTATATCTTTGGCCTGACCGCCTTTGCCTGCCTGCTGGCGCGCTACAGCGGCGAGCGTGACCTGTGCCTGGGTACTTCGGTGGCGCAACGCGATCGCCCCGAGCTGGCGCCGCTGATCGGGCCGCTGCTCAACACCCTGGTGATTCGCCAGCGCCTGGAGGACGACCCGGACTTTCGCAGCGCCCTGCTGCGCACCCGCGACAGCGTGGCGGCAGCGTTCGACCAGCAGACCCTGCCGTATGAAAAGATCCTCGAAGCCCTCGACCGGCCGCGTTCCAGCCCGTTGTTCCAGGCCATGTTCGTGCAGGTCGAATTACCGGAAAGCCGCACCCTGAGCCTTCCGGGGGTAAGCGTCGACGTGCTCGACCCGCCGCAGCGCCATGCCCGTTTCGATCTCACCCTGCGTCTGCTGCGTTGCGCCGACCAGCGCCTGCGCTGCGAGCTGGAATACAGCGACGAGCTGTTCGAGGCGGCCACCATTGAGCAACTGCTCGACGATCTGCAGGCCATCCTGCAGGAGGCATCAGTCAATCCCGGGCAGCGGTTGTCGGCACTGCGCCTCGCCTCGCCGGGCAGCGAACTGCATGGCCCCGCGCTGGGCGCCAGCCCTGAGCCGCTGGATCGACAGGTGCAGCAGTGGGCCGCGAGCACGCCGCAAGCACCCGCCCTGTGCGATACGCGGCAGTCGCTGGCCTACGGCGATCTGGCCAATGCCGTACAGGCACTGGCGCTGCGCCTGGCCGAGCAGAGCGTCGGCCCCGGCCAGGTAGTCGCCCTGTGCATGCCGCGCAGCGCCGAGCAGGTGCTGGCAATGTTGGCCTGCTGGCAACGTGGTGCGACCTGCCTGTTCCTCGACCCGGCGCAGCCCGTGAAGCGCTTGCAGCAACTGCTTGAAAGCAGTGCGGCGAGCCTGCTGCTGACCCTGGCCGAGGCGCCAGCGCTGAACGGCGCGGTCGCGCGTCTGCAACTGAGCGCCGCCGATCTCGCTGCGCCCGCACCGTGTCAGCCTGTGCCCAGCCTTAGCCAGCCTGAGCAGGCCGCGTACCTGATCTACACCTCGGGCTCCACCGGCCAGCCCAAAGGCGTGCTGGTCAGCCATGCCAACCTGGCGCATTACGCCTCCGCCGTCAGCCAACGCCTGCAGGCCAGCGCCAGCAGCCGTTGGGCGACCCTGGCCACGGTCGCCGCCGACCTCGGCCTGACCTGCGTCTTCGCCGCCTTGCACTCAGGTGATCCGCTGATCCTGCCGGAGGCCGCGCTGGCCTTCGATCCACCAGGTTGGGCCGATTTCCTGGCCCAGCATCCCGTGGACTGCCTGAAGATCGCCCCCTCGCATTTGCGTGGCCTGCTGGCGCTGGACGATGCCCGGCGGGTACTGCCGCGGCAGTTGCTGATCCTGGGCGGTGAAGGCTTCGATGCGGCGCTGTTCGCCCGCATCCGCGAACTGGCGCCGGAGCTGCGCGTGTTCAACCACTACGGCCCGTCGGAAACCACCGTCGGTGTGGTCTGTGGCGAGGTGACGGAGGCCGGGCAGGGCGCTTACCTGCCGCTGGGCCAGCCATTGGCCGGTGCCGAGCTGCGGATCGTTGATGCGGCGGGCCAGCCCGTGCCGCGCGGCGTGGCGGGCGAGTTGCTGATCGGTGGCCCCCAGGTCGCGCTGGGCTACCTTGGCCAGCCGCAAGTCACTGCCGCCGCCTTCATCGATGACGCAGGGCGGCGTTTCTACCGCAGCGGTGATCGGGTACGCCTGGATCACCATGGGCGTCTGGCGTTCCTTGGACGCCAGGACGATCAGGTGAAGATTCGCGGTTTCCGCGTCGAGCCCGGTGAGGTCAGTACCTGGCTGAGCCGGCAAGCGCGGGTACGCGAAGCCGCTGTGCTGGCACGCGAGATTCAGGGGCGCATGCAACTGGTGGCCTATCTCGCGCCGCGCCTGACCCCGGACGAACTGAGCGCCATCCAGGCGCAGGCCCGGGCGCAACTGCCCGAACCGCTGCAGCCGGCGTACTGGTCGAGCCTGGACGCCTTGCCGCTGACCACCAATGGCAAGCTGGATCGCCGCGCCTTGCCCGAGCCTGAAACTAACGTAGCGGTGGATGAGGGCGGGCAGGCGCCCCAGGGCGTCAGCGAGCAATTGCTGGCCCGGCTGTGGTGCCAGGTGCTCGGCTGCGCCGCGGTCACTCGCCAGGACGATTTCTTCGCCCTCGGCGGCGATTCGATTCTCAGCTTGCAACTGATCGGCCTCGCCGCGCGCGAAGGGCTCCGGCTGCAGCCGCGCGACGTGCTGGAACAGCCGACGCTGGCGGCCATGGCAGCAAGTGCCGACTGCCGCGCGCAGCCGCGTCTGGCCAGTATTCTGGCGGCCTTCCGCGAACTGCTGGGCCAGCCGCAACTGGGGCTGGACGATGACTTTTTCGCCGCTGGTGGCGATTCGATTCTCAGCCTGCAACTGATCGCCCGGCTGCGCCAGGCCGACCTGCGCATGATGCCGCGCCAGTTGCTGGAAAACCCCAGGCCGCGGCAACTGGCGGCCGCTCTGGAGCCGGCGCCTGCCATCCGCAGCGAGCCGGCAGAGGCGTCGCCAGCGTTGGCCAGTGCCGTGGCGCGGCTATCCCATGCCCAGGAGCGGCTGTGGTTCATGCAGCAGCTCGAACCCGACACCACTGCCTACAACGTCACGCAACTGCTGGTCTTGCAGGGTGCATTGCACGTGCCACGCTTGCGCAGCGCCTGTCTGAGCCTGATCGAACGTCATGAAGCCCTGCGTTGCCGTTTCTTCGAGGACAACGGGCAGGTGCGTCAGCGCCTGGTGGAGGCGCCCGAGGCCAGCTTCGCCCTGCACGATTTGCGCGCATCGCCGGCAGGTGCACGTGAGGCAGCGATTGCCCTGGCCGCGCAGCGGGTCTTCGACCTGGCCCAGGGGCCGCTGGTGGCCATTGACTTGTTCCAGTTCGCTGAAGACGACTATCGCCTGCTGTTCAACGCCCACCATATCGCCGTGGACGGCTGGTCCATGGGACTGCTGGTGCAGGATCTGGCTGCCCTCTATGAGGGCCGTCAGCCCGCGCCCAGAACGGGCCTTTTGCAAGTGATCGAAGCGCAGCGCCAGGCGCTGGAAGGGGAGGCCGGCCAGGTACTGCTCGATTACTGGCAGCAGCGCCTGCAGGGCTTGAGTGACGAGCCGCTGGCCCTCAGTGAAAGCCCGCGCCCGGCAGTGCGGGCGTATGCCGGCGCGCGCGAGCAGTTCCCGTTGCCAGGCGAGCTGACCTCGGCAATCGCGGCCCGTGCCAAGCAGCTTGGGCTGACCCCCTTCGTGCTGTATTTCGCCGCGCAGCAACTGCTGCTCTGGAAACACGCCGGGCGCCGCGATTTCGCCATCGGCCTGCCGGTGTCCGGGCGTGAGGCGGCGGACAGCCAGGCGCTGGTCGGTCTGTTCGTCAACACCCTGGCGTATCGCGTGCAGCTTGATGCGCTGGAAAGCCTGGAGCGTTTTCTGCAGCGCCTTGGCCAGCGCCTGGCGGATGACCGGCTCCATGAGCAATTGCCGTTCGAGCGCCTGCTCGACGTGCTCGAGGTCGAGCGCAGCCTCGACCGCACGCCATTGTTCCAGGCCATGTTCAACTACCAGGTGGACCACCTCGGCGAGCGCAATCTGCAACTGCCGGGCGTCACGGTAGCGCCCCTGGCATTGCCGCAGGGGGCAATCAGCGCCAAGTTCGACCTGACCTTCAACCTGTTCAGCCAGGGCCGCGGCGATGAGGCCAGCAGCCAATTGATAGTCGAGTACGCCACCGCGCTGTTCGACCCGGCCCGCATTCAGTGCCTGGTGGACGATTACCTGGGCGTGCTGTCCAGCTTGGCGCATCTCGATCTGCAGCAGCCGCTGCTGGCGCTGCCACTGCCGTCGGTACAACGCCTGCACAGCGCGGGCGAAGCTGCCGAGCTGGACATCGAGGCGGATTTCGTGACCCGCTTCGAGGTTCAGGCCGCCTTGCATCCCGAGCGCACCGCGGTGTTCTGCCGCGACCGACAACTGAGCTACGGGCAGTTGCAGGCACAGGCCAACCAGCTTGCGCATTGGTTGTTGGCGCAAGGTGTGACGGCGGAATCCACGATCGCCTTCTGCCTGCCGCGCGACGAGCGCCTGCTGGTCTGCCTGCTGGGCATCCAGAAGGCCGGGGCGCAGTACCTGCCGCTCGATCCGAGCCATCCGCCTGCGCGGCAGGCGGCCATCGTGCAGCGGGCACGGCCGCATCTGCTGTTGTGCGATCGTCAGGATGAGCATTCCCCGGCCACGTTGCGCTGCCAGCTCTGGCGGGACCTGGCGTTACACGCGCAGCCGGCCGATGCACCGGCGCTGCCGAGGCACCTGCAGCAACTGGCCTACACGCTCTACACCTCCGGCTCCACCGGGCAGCCCAAGGGCGTGCAGATCAGCCGGGGCAACTTTGCCAACTTCCTGCTGGCGATGGAGCGCGCCTTGCCGCTGGAGGGCGTGCAGCGCTACCTGGCGCTGACCACCGTGACGTTCGATATCAGCGGCCTGGAACTGTGCCTGCCGTTGGTGCGCGGCGGTAGCGTGGTGCTCGCCGATGACGAGCAGCGCCAGGACCCGCTGCTGCTGGCGCAGTTGATACGTCAGCGGGCGGTGGAACTGATCCAGGCCACCCCGGCGACCTGGGCGATGCTGCTGCAGGGGGATCGCCAGGTGCTGGCCGGGCAGGTTGCCCTGACCGGCGGCGAGGCCCTGGCGGCGGAAATGGCCAACGAGCTGCAGCAGCTCGTCGGCTGCCTGATTAACGTCTACGGGCCGACCGAAACCAGCGTCTGGTCGACCCAGACGTTGGTGGAGGAGCTGCATCAGCCGGTGGTGCCAATTGGCCGTCCGCTGCTCAACACGCGCTGCCATGTGCTCGACGAGTTCCTCTGTGAGGTTCCGCCAGGCCGTGCCGGCGAGCTGTATATCGCAGGCCTTGGACTGGCCCGTGGTTATGCCGGGCAGCCGGCGCTGAGCGCCGAGCGTTTCATCGCCGACCCGTTCGGCGGCGCTGGCGGGCGCCTGTACCGCACCGGCGATGTGGCCCGCTGGCAGGCCGATGGGCAGTTGTATTACCTGGGCCGCAGCGACGATCAGATCAAGCTGCGCGGCTTCCGTATCGAGCTGGGCGAGATCGAGGCGGCGCTGCTCGGTCACCCGGGGGTCGCCCAGGCAGTGGTGGCGGTGCAGGGTGAGCACCTGGTCGCGTTCTGGGTTGCCAGTCTGTCTGGCGAGCCGAGCGCAGACGAGCTGCGTGAACATCTGCAGGCACGTCTGCCGGTGTATATGCTGCCAACTCATCTGCAAGCGCTGCCGGGATTGCCGCTCAACAGCAATGGCAAGGTGGATCGCCAGCAATTGCCGCAGTTGCGCAACCAGCAGCAGGCGGCAGCAGGCAGCGCGCAGCGGCCGATGAGCGCCAGCGAGACCCTGCTGAGCGAGATCTGGGGCCAGGTGCTGCAGCTCGAGCAGGTGCCGCTCGATGGGCATTTCTTCCAACTCGGCGGACACTCGCTGATGGCCGCGCAGGTGCGTTCGCGGCTGCGCGAGCAGGGCTTCGAGGTGCCGCTGCGCTGGCTGTTCGAGACGCCTTCGCTGACGGAGCTGGCGGCGCGCCTGGAAACCCAGGCCACCGCCATAGACCCGGCTGGATTGAACATCGCGCGGGTCGATCAGCACATCGACCAGCCGCTGTCACCTGCGCAGCAACGGGTCTGGCTGATGCAGCAACTGCAGCCGAGCGACAGCAGCTTCAACATGAGCAGCAACGTGTGCCTTCGGGGTGCCCTTGATACCCAGGCGTTGCAGCGGGCCTTGCAGCGTGTGGTAAGGCGCCATGCGATCCTGCGCACCACCTACCATCAGCAGCAGGGCGAGGCGCGCCAGCGCATCCAGGCGGATTTTGCGTTGACGCTGCAACTGGCGACCGTGAGCCAGGCGCAGTGGGCGCAGGCTGAACATGAGATGGCCGCGCGCCCGTTCGATCTGAGCGTTGAGGCACCGCTGCGCGCGGTGCTGTATCGCCTGGGCGAGCAGGAACATGTGCTGCAACTGGTGCTGCACCATATCGCCTCCGACGGCTGGTCCGGCTCGGTGCTGATCGGTGAGCTGGTCGAAGGCTACGAGGCCTACAGCCAGGGCCGGCTGCCCGTGGAGCGCGAACTGGCGATCCAGTACGTCGACTATGCCGCCTGGCAGGTTTCAGCGGCGCTGCGCGCCCGTCAGCGCCAGGGCCAGCAGTTCTGGCAACGTACCCTGTCCGGCATACCGAGCCAGGTGCCGTTGCCGTTCGACTTCCCACGCGGCGAGCGCGATAACAGTGGTGGTGCGGCCTTGGACTTCCAGTTGCCAGCGGCAACGCTGGCACGCCTGGAGGCCTTACAGCGTGAGAGCGGCTTATCGCTGTTCATGTTGCTGCTGACTGTCTATGCCGCCGTGCTGCAGCGCGAAACCCAGGGCCGCGACCTGGTCATCGGCACCGACGTGGCCAACCGCGAACACCCGGCGACCGAGGCGCTAATCGGCTTCTTCGTCAACCTGCTGGCGTTGCGCATTCGCCTGCAACCGGAGCTCAGCTTCCGTGAGCAGGCGGCATTGGTGCGCGATATCTGCCTGGATGCCTTCGCCTGGCAGGACACACCGTTCGACCAGGTGGTGGAATGTCTCGACCTGCCGCGTGTGGCCAACCAGCATCCGTTGCTGCAGACCCTTTTCGTGCTGGACAACACGCCGCGTCAGCCGCGCCGCCTCGGCAACCTCGAGGTCACGCCTCTGAGCCGTGAACAACAACACTCCAAGTTCGACATGGCGCTGTTCGCCACTGCCGACGGCGATGTCCTCAGCCTGCGCTGGGTGTACCGCACCAGCCTGTTCCGCCCACCCACCATCGAACGTTTGCGCGACAGCTTCCTGGCGCTGCTCGATGCTGCGCTGGGTGCGCCGGACAGCCCCATCGATGCCTTACCTTTGCCTTCCAAGGGGGCCGCTGCCATGTCCACCACCACGGACAACCCGCTGCAACGCAAGATGAGCAAGCTCGGCAAGCTGCGCCAGAATGGCCCGGCTGCCGCGGTTACACCGATCGAAACCCGGCCGTTGCGTGCCGGCTCCAGCTTCCCCCTGCTGGTGCAACTGCGCGAGCGCGAGCTGGCCCCCGCCGTGTGGGCCGAGAGCAATCGCGAGCAGGTGGAAAGCTGGCTGCGCGAGCACGGCGGGATTATCTTCCGTGGTTTCGATCTGCCGACCCCGGCGGACTTCGAGCAGTTCTGCCAGGCGTTGTGCCCGGAGCTGTACGGCCAGTACGGCGATCTGCCGAAGAAAGAGGGCGGCAACAAGATCTACAAGTCCACACCCTATCCGAAGGACCGCATGATCATGTTCCACAACGAGAGCGCTCATCAACATCGCTGGCCGCGCCGGCAGTGGTTCTATTGCGAGACGCCGGCCACCAGCGGCGGGGCCACGCCCATCGTCGACAGCCGTGAGGTATACCGCGAGCTGCCGGCCTGGCTGCAGGTCAAGCTGCGTTGCAAGCAACTGATGTACGTGCGCAATTTCAGCGCCAGCCTGGATGTCAGCTGGCAGCACTTCTTCCAGACTGAGGAGCATGCCGAGGCCGAACGCATCTGCCATGAGGGCGGGATCGAGTTCGAGTGGCGCGGTGCCAACGAATTGCACACGCGCCAGGTGTGTCCGGCGGTGATCCTCCACCCGCTGACTGGCGATGCCAGCTTCTTCAACCAGATCCAGCTCTACCATCCGGCGTTTCTCGATGCCGATATCCGTGAGCAGTTACTCAAGGGGCGCGACAGCGTCATGCCCCGGCAGGTGTTCTACGGTGATGGCAGCGAACTGGAAGAGGCCGCCATCGAGGCGATCAATGCCGCTTACGAGCGTTGTGCGGTGCGCTTCGACTGGCAGCGCGGCGACGTGGTGATGCTCGACAACATGCTCGCCGCCCATGCCCGCGACCCCTTCGAGGGCGATCGGCGCATCGTCGTCGCCATGGGCGATATCTATCGCCGCGATCAGGTCGCGGCCGCACCGGCGACGGCTGAGGAAAACGCTCTGGAGATGACACCATGATGGATCTTGGCCTGCCTCTTTCCCCGGCCCAGAAGCAATTGGCCGAGGCCAACCCGCAGGCGTACCGCTGGGTGCGCATGACGCTCCCCGGTGTTGCGCCAGAGCGGGTCGAACAGCGTCTGCGTGACGCCTTGGGCCAACACGATGCGCTCCGCCTGCGCTATCAGCGCCCGCTCGGCGCCACTGGCCTGCGCCAGCGCGTGGTCGAGCCGGGCGAGTTGCGCCTGGACTGGCACCAGGCGGGTGCCGGCACCGATGAGGCGGCGTGGCAGCGCGACGCCCAGGCCCAGTGCCTGGCGCAGCAGCCCGACCTGCTGGCCTGGTGGCGCGACGAGCAGCTATGGCTGGCGCTGCCGGCCTGCTCGCTGGATCTGCACAGCCTCGAGCAACTGCGCCGTGAGCTGCTGGGGCAGGGCGCGGTACTGGAGGCCGAGCCGATGCAGTACAGCGATTACGCCGAGTGGATCGCCGGCCTGCAACTGGACGAGGACGCCGAGCAGGGCGCGCAGTTCTGGCGCAACCTGGCCCTGCAGGAGGTGCCGGGGCTGCGCCTGATCGAGCGCTATGGCATGGCCATCGGTGCCCGTGGCTGCGTGCAGCAGGCGCTGGAACCTGCACTGTGCAGTGCCGTGCAGGCACTTGCCGGGAGCGAGGCTTTGGCCATCGAACCTCTCGCCCTGGCAGCCTGGGGCGCCTTGCTCGGCCGCCTGAACGGTCAGCGCCATGCGCAGTTGGGCCTGCAGCACGACCCGCGTGACGACTATGAGGAGCTGCAGGGCGCCTACGGGCTGTTCGAGCAAACGCTGCCCATGCAGGTGCATTTGTCCGAACACGCCAGTTGGGTCAGTCTGGCCCGGCAACTGGCCCGGCAACTGGAAAACGCCGTGCTCTGGCAGGAGTACCTCGGCCAGGCCGAGCTGCTGCCGGAGTGGCGTGCCAGCTATCAGGCCGGGCTTCGCGTGCAACATCTGGCCGAGGTACAGGCGCTGCAGGCCTTGTCCTTCGACACACCGGTGGAACTGCAACTGCACTGGCTGCTGGATGAATCCGGCCAGGGCCAGTTGGCGCTGGTGTACGACACCGGGTTGTATCGCCGTGAGCAGATGCAGCTCTTACTACGCCGTTATGTGCACTGGATCGGCCAACTGTTGCAGGCGCCGCAAGCGCCGCTGGACGGCCTGGATACCTTGCTGGCGGAGGAGGGGCAGCCCACAGCGACTGCCGAGGAACTGCCAGCGGACGTCGATATCGTCGAGCGATTCCGTGCCCACGCGCGCCACCAGCCGCACAGCCCGGCGCTGCGCGATGGTCGGCAGCTGTTGTCCTATGCCGAGGTGGATGAACTGAGCGAACGGGTGGCCGGCAGTTTGCAGCAGGCCGGCGTTGGCCCTGACCAGGTGGTGGCGCTGCTGCTGCCGCGTGGCGCGCAGATGCTGGTCGCCATGCTGGCCTGCTTCAAGGCCGGCGCTGCCTATCTGCCGCTGGACCCGGCGCTGCCACCGCTGCGTCTGGCCAGCATTCTCGAGGATGCCAAACCTGCTGTTCTGCTGCATCTGGATGAGTCGAGCCTTGTCTGCGCGGTGCCCAGCCTGGCCTGGTCGAAGGCCAGCAGCGCTGCACCACTCGCTGCGGCTGTGGCCAGCGCGCCGCAGCACCTGGCCTATGTGCTTTACACCTCGGGCACCAGCGGCAAGCCCAAGGGGGTGCAGATAGAGCAGGGGCAGCTACGCCACTACGCGAGCCAGATCACTCACGCGCTGGATTTGCCGGCAGGTGGTCAGTACGGGCTGGTGTCGTCGCTGCTCGCCGACCTGGGCAATACCGTGCTGTACCCGGCCTGGCTGCAGGGGGGCTGCGTGCACCTGCTGAGCCAGGCCAGCGTCACCGATGCGCAGGCCTTCGCCGAGGAGCTGCGCGATCATCCGCTGGATGTGCTGAAGATCGTTCCATCGCACCTCGAAGCCTTGATCGGCGAGCATCCGCTGGAGGGTGTGCTGCCGCGTCAGGTGCTGGTGCTTGGCGGCGAAGCGGTGGGTGAGAGCCTGCTGGCGCGGCTGGCAGCGGCAGGGTCTGGTTGCCGCCTGTACAACCACTACGGACCGAGCGAAACCACGGTTGGCGTGCTCTGGCGGGCCATCGACAGCGAGCAGGGGGCGAGCGGCACGGCCCTTGACCAAGTGCTCGGCAACAACCGCATCTATCTGCTCGACGAACAACAGCGCCCCGTGCCTTGCGGGCAGGCCGGCGAGTTGTGCGTGGCCGGGGCCAGTGTCGGCCGTGGCTACCTGGGGGATGTCGGCAGTTCGGCATTCGGCCAAGACCCGCGGTCCGGCGCACGCCTGTATCGCACCGGTGATCTGGCGTTGCGCCAGGCCGATGGCGCCTTGCGCATTCTCGGGCGCAATGATCAGCAGGTGAAGATTCGCGGTTTTCGTCTGGAACTGGCGGAGGTAGAACAGGCGTTGCGCAACCTGCCGGGTGTGGAGCAGGCGGCGGTGTTGCTTGATGGTGAGCGCTTGTTGGCCTTCGTTGTGGAGGAGCCAGGGCAGAGCCGGGCCGCGGACGTGATGCGCGACGATTTGGCCCAACAACTGCCGGACTACATGCTGCCCGCCGGCATCTTCGCCCTAAAAGCCCTGCCGCTGAACAGCAATGGCAAACTCGATCGGCAGGCGCTGCTGGAGCGTGCCCGGCAGCGCCTGCAAGGTGCGCGGGTGGCCCCGGTCGGCGAACTGGAAAGTGCCGTGCTGGAAATCTGGTGCCGCGTGCTGGGTGTCGAGGATCTCGGCGTGACCGACAACTTCTTCGCCACGGGCGGGCATTCCCTCGCGGCGATCAAAGTGGTGGCACTGATTCGCGAACAATTGGGGCTCAACCCGCCAACTAATCTGCTGTTCGAGCGTCAGACCGTGCGCGAACTGGTGCAGAGCCTCGATCAGGGCGCGAATAGCGAGGGCTGGCAGGTGCTGAACGACGTGGCCGGTGGGGCGCCGGCCTTGCTTCTGGTACATGGCGCGGAGGGTCACCTGAAAGACTACCGACCGTTGGTGGCGCAACTTGGCGAACAGCAGGCCGTTTATGGTTTGGCGGCATTTGGCGAAGGTTGGGAAAGCAAGGATCTGGGCAGGCTGCTGCAGCGCTATGTGCAGAGCATTCCTGAGTCGCTCAAGCAGCGGCCGCTGGTGGTACTGGGCTGGTGCCTGGCTTCGCGCCTGGCGCTGCTGTTGATTGCGCACCTACAGTCAGCCGGTTTTACCATCAAGGCCTTGGCGGCGGTGGATCATGATCCGCAGCGCAGCCTCGCTGGCGACGGCGACGAGGGTGGCCAGTTGCTCGCCGACTTGGTGTACCTGTGTCGCAGCCGTTCACGGCCGCTTGGCGATACGTTGCGCGAGCGTCTGGCCCGGCAACTGGTAGATTGCGATTATGCCGAGGGAGTGACCCGCATGCTGGCCGATGCCGAGGTGCGTGAGCATCTGCAATCCCACGGCGCTGATGCCGAGTTGCAGGCTGTGATGGTGCGCTACCGGGCGATCAAGACGCGCCTTTACGAACAGGCCTTACCGGTGGTCGACGTGCCCATCTGGTTGTGGCGCAGCAATGCCCACGGTGATCTGCGCACCTCCTGGCAGGCGCACACGCGCAAGGCGCTGCATGATTGGAGCCTGGATGTCGGCCATCATGCGATCGTTGCCGAGCCGCGTCTGAGTGCGGATCTGATGTCCTTGCTAGCGCCAAGCATTGCGCCGCAGCACCCAGCCGAGAAGGTGTCGAACTGATGATGTTATTGAAGGAACTGCTGCATGATGCGCGCTGGCGCATTTTCCTGGCGGTGCTGTGCAGTGCCTTGAGTGCGGCCAGCAGCATCGGCCTGATCGGCTATATCAACCGCAGCCTGGAGCAGGGGCTGGATGACCTGAGCCAGGCGCTGGCGCTGTTCGCCGGCCTGCTGTTGCTGCTGTTCGTCAGCGGCACCCTGGCCCAGTGGCTGCTGGTGCAGATTGGCCATCGCCTGGTCTATCAGTTGCGCCTGCGCTTGGTGGGCAAGGTGTTGGGCACCGCTCTGGAGCGCATCGAGCGACTGGGCAGCCCGCGCATCTACAACGCGCTGACCAAGGATGTGACCACCGTGGCCACGGCCTTCAAGCAATTGCCGATCTCGCTGTACAACGGCTTGCTGCTGCTGGCTGGCCTGGCTTACATGGCTTGGCTGAGCCTGCCCTTCTTCGCCCTGACCCTGGCGGTGATCGCCTTCGGCGTGCTGATAGACGTGCTGCTCGGGCGCAAGGTCAAGCGCCTGATGCAGCAGGTGCGGCAGCAGGACGACCGGTTGACCGAGCAGTTCGAGGCGACCATTAACGGTCGCTGCGAACTGGCCTTGAGCCGGGAGCGTCGGCAGATGCTGTACAACCAGCGCCTGGAGCCGATCGCGCAGGCCTCGCTGCAGGCCTCGGTACGCGCCGATACCCTGTGGGCGATCAACCTGAACTGGACGTCGCTGCTGGTGTTCGTGTTGATCGGTACGCTGTTCTTCCTCGGTCAGGGCCTCGGGCTGCTGAGCCAGCAGGTGGTGATGGGTTACGTGTTGGCGATCATGTTCCTGCGTACGCCCATCTCGATGATCCTCGATGCCGTCCCGGCGGTGATCCGCGGCCATGTGGCCTTGCAGGCCATCGATGACCTGGCCCTGGGCGAGACGGTGCACTTCACCTTGCCGCCCAAGGCCGCCGAGCCTTTCCGTGAGTTGCGCCTGAGCAACGTGCAATACCACTACCCCGGGCAGAGCGACGAATTCGCCTTCCAGCTGGGGCCCATCGATCTGCACGTTCGCCGTGGCGAACTGATCTTTATCGTCGGCGGCAATGGCAGCGGCAAGTCGACCCTGGCCAAATTGCTGACCGGGCTCTACCAGCCAGGCGAGGGGACGGTCGCGCTCAATGGCGTGACGCTGGACGTCTCGAACAGCGAGTGGCACCGCGAGCATTTCGCGGCAATCTTCGCCGACTTCTATCTGTTCGCCGATGTGCTCGGTGAGAACGGCCAGCTCGATGGGCTGGAGGAGCGGGTCGATCACTATCTGCAACGCTTGGGGCTGGCGCACAAGGTGCAGTTCGTTGATGGACGCCTGTCTACCACAGCCCTTTCACAGGGGCAGCGCAAGCGCCTGGCCCTGCTGTTGCTGATGACGGAGGGACGCGAGGTGTTGCTGCTCGACGAATGGGCGGCGGACCAGGACCCGGTGTTCCGCCACGTGTTCTACCACGAGCTGCTGCCCGAGTTGCAGGCGGCCGGAAAAACGGTCATCGCCATCACTCACGATGACCGCTACTTCGACGTGGCCGATCGCATCTACCGGCTTGATTACGGCCAGTTGGTGGACTATGACCACACCAGCGAGAAGCCTTTCCAGTTGGTCAGGTAGCCGCTTGGAGCGGCTTATTCGGGTATTTTGTCGCGGTCGAGTGGGCAACTGCTGCAATAGCCGATGCCGGGCAGGCGGTAGCGAATGCAGCAGATACGGCGTAACCGCTGCGGTTCGTTAGCGCCGACGTCCTTGTAGTACACCGGGGCGAACAGCGGATTGCGCCGGCCATCGGGGCGCAGGCGGCTCTCCAGCACGGTTCTGGCCGGGGCTGCGCAATCGAACGTTGCCAATCGATGCAGTTCGATTTGGGTAGTGGCGAATTCGAAGAGGTTGCCGGCGTTGCTCCAGAACAGTCGTGGCGAGGCTTTCGAGACGCTGGCCATTACCTCGATCACCGGTTGCAGATGCCGCTCGATCAAGGCGTCGAAGCGCGCGAAGGGCGCGCTGGGTGGCAGAACGCTGCCTTCATGGGGCAGGTGCAGGCCAAGCGGCTTTCCCGCTGCCGAGAGGGTGACACCGACATCGCTCAGGGCGATAGGCAAATCGCGCTGCAAGAGCAAGCTGGCCGCCACGGCGGGTGCTATGAAGCAGAAATACCATTTCGACCAGATAGAGGTCAGCGCTATGAAATCGTCGCTGCCGTGGCGGGCTGCCAGTTCACGAATGAACTCGGCGAAATAGTCCGGCTGAAACAGTTGCGAGCCGGCAATTGCCTGCTGTTGATCACTGGCCAGTTGCAGGTTTTCCCCATAGTCCGCCAACGGGCCGCTGAACAGCGGGGCGAGGCTGGCGATCATCCTCGGGGCCCAGTGTCACCGTCAGGCGGCATTGCGCAATACTTGGTCAGGGAGGCTGTGGGTCGAGGCATAGTCAGTCGCTTGCTGTTGAGACTCGTTATCACTGGTGGCGATCAGTATAAACAAACCGGGGGCCTGCAGGCGAACCCTGTCTGTGACAGCAGGGCGTGTAAACGCATCACGCCAATACCTAATGATAATTATTATTAACTGTATTATCCTACGGCCGCTCGCACGCGAAGCTTACCCTACGAGCACTCGCACCTTCAGTGGAAACGGAGTGGAACATGAGTCTGGACAGTCCTGACACGCGATTTTTGGTTGTAGTCAACTTCGAGGAACAGTATTCGATCTGGCCGGATTACAAGGAGATACCGCAAGGCTGGCGCGCGGCCGGCAACCAGGGCAGCAAGCAGGAGTGCCTGGCCTATATCGAGTCGGTCTGGACTGACATGCGGCCTTTGAGCTTGCGGCAAGCCATGCAGGGACAAGGGCAGGGCTGATCGCCCACAATCGAGTGGTTAGTCACGGAGTCACAATGGAAAGCGTCCAGCCCCTTTCATCCTCCAGCGCAATCTTCACGCTGGAGCAGTTTTGCCAACAAGCGCCGCGTGATCTCAGCACCAACCCGTATCTGCAACGCCAGGCGGCCCGGGAGTCAAATGCCCGTTCCTACCCGCGTCGGATTCCGTTGGCCTTGCAAGAAGCCCACGGCGTTTATGTGCGCGATACTCAAGGCCAATTGTTCATGGACTGCCTCGCGGGAGCGGGGACATTGGCGCTGGGCCATAACCATCCGGTGGCCATCGCGGCCATGCGCCAGACACTTGATTCCGGCCTGCCCTTGCACACCTTAGACCTGACGACACCGATCAAGGATCGTTTCGTCGAGGATCTGTTCAACGCCTTGCCGGAAAACTTCGCGCGTCATGCGCGCATCCAGTTCTGCGGCCCGACCGGTGCCGACGGCATCGAGGCTGCCTTGAAGCTGGCGAGGATCGCTACGGGGCGCAAGCCGATCCTGACGTTCTCCGGCGGTTACCACGGCATGACCCTGGGAACACTGAGTCTGATGGGCAACCTGGGGCCGAAACAGGCGCTGGGCTCGTTGATGGCCGACGTGCAATTCCTTCCTTACCCCTATGACTATCGCTGTCCGTTTGGCATAGGCGGCGAAGCCGGCATTGATGCCGGACTGCACTTTATCGAACAGTTGTTGAGCGACCCGGAGTCGGGCGTGCTGCCACCGGCGGCGGTAGTCGTTGAAGTAGTGCAGGGCGAAGGCGGGGTGATCCCGGCACCAGTCCGTTGGCTCCAGGGCCTGCGTCAATTAACCCGCAAACACGGCGTGGCACTGGTCATTGATGAAGTACAGACCGGCCTTGGGCGCACCGGTAAGCTGTTCGCTTTCCAGCACGCCGACATTGAACCGGACATTCTGGTCCTGTCCAAAGCCATCGGCGGCGGTTTGCCGCTGGCGGTGATGGTGTATCGCGAAGAACTGGATATTTGGCAACCCGGTGCCCATGCCGGAACGTTTCGTGGCAATCAGATGGCGATGGCTGCGGGAGCCGCTACGTTGCGCCATATCATCAATGAAGACCTGCCAGGGCATGCTGACGTCATGGGGCAACGCCTGATGGAACAGTTGCATCAGTTGCAGAGCGATTACCCTTGCCTGGGTCAGGTTCGAGGTCGCGGCTTGATGGTGGGGGTGGAGGTTGTCAGCGATACGCCGAGCGATGCCCGTGTGCCCCCCGGGGATACAGCACTCGCCCAAGCTATCCAGCGCCAGTGCCTGCGTCTGGGCGTGATCCTGGAGCTCGGCGGGCGCCACGGCGCCGTTGTGCGATTCCTACCTCCGCTGATTATCCAGGCTGAAGAAATCGATGTGCTGGTCGAGCTGTTCCGGGTAGCGTTGAACAATGCCATCGCCGAGACCAGGGGTAGGGCGTTGCATATCGTCTAAGCAGGCAATCACTGCTACTTGGAGCGCTACTCAACATTGAAAGCTGCTCAGGTTTGATGAACGGGAACGGTACCCGGACCTCCGGTTCGTCCTTGATCATCTTGAGCGCTGCCTGCACCGTGCTGGTCACCTGGGCGTTGTAGATCTGGAATGCCGAGGCGATCAGCAACCCATGCTTGATCGCCATCATGCCATCAGACAAACCGTCCACGCCGAAAACCGAAATCTTGCCTTTGGCTTTGCCGGTTTGCTGTAGAGCCATGGCAGCACCGATGTTCATATCCTCATCGTTGCTGGCGATGGCTTCAAAACGGCTAATGGCGAGCAGCCAGTTGCTGGTCCGGTCCATCCTAATCAGGAACGAGATGACTGTCGGAGTGTGCATGCCTTCCGCTGGCTTTGTCGTTTGCTGTCGCTTGATACCGGAGATCGCTGGCATCAGCCTCAGGGATGCGGCATCGCTGGAAGGTGACATCAAACCCTCGACTCGCGATATACGTCGAACCTCAAGTTGATTTAGCCTGTACCTTTAGAGAGGTGGCTTTAAGGTGCCGTATTACCGGCACCAAATGGGTTACAGGCGTCGGTTTTGGCTTTGTCAGTGGAGCTTGAATGAATCAGCCGTTGAAAACGCGCCAACATAAGGGATATCGCCGGATTATCCCGTCGATGAACGCGCTCGTAGCATTTGAGGCGGTCGCTCGTAACGGTAGTTTCACGATTGCGGCACAAGAGTTGGGTGTGACTCAGGCGGCGGTCAGCAAGCACGTAAAATTCCTTGAAAACACATTTGGTGCACAGCTCTTCTATCGCCTTCATCGTTCCAATCAGTTGACGACAGAAGGAATGGCGCTTTACGACGCCATGTCCGTATCGATGCAACGCATTGCTGGCGTGTTCGACAAGTACGCGGAAGGCCAAGGCGAACACGCCATCGCACTGGCGAGTACCGCAGACTTCTCGAACTTGCGAATCATGCCGCGATTACATCTGCTGAGAGAGCAATTACCCACGTTGCGTCTGCGACTCACAACCCCGTCCGATCGCGATGCCGACCTGTCGGTCCGTTTCGGTCACGGCAAATGGGATGACGGCACCGCGGTTCTGCTGTTCGATGAGGAGATTTTTCCGGTGTGTTCTCCCTCTTGGCTGGCTCGCAATTGTTCACCGACCTCACTGGAGGAAATTGCCCATAACCCGCTCATTGATACCGATGCAACGCTGGAGGGTTGGATGACGTGGAGTACCTGGTTTCGCGCGCTGGGATACATACCCCCCAAACTGCAGTTCAGCCTGCGTTGCGCGATGTACGGCGATGCAATTCTCGCTGCGGTTCAGGGACACGGCATCGCATTAGGGTGGGGGCGGCTGCTGGAGAACCACTTGGCGTCCGGGCGGCTCGTTCGTGTATCCAGTCATGTGATGGTACCCAGTGATGCTTATTACATTTTTCTCGCCGCAGGCCGGCCGGAAACACCGGTTATCGACCAGTTGATGGAATGCCTGCGCGCTGACGATATCGAACCTCGTTAAAGGGGAGCATGACTCATAACTTTGAGTCATGAGAGCTTGACAATAAACCGCATTGACCAATGTTTATAGCTATTTAGATACTCTCACGCATCGTTGGCAATAAAGCCTGCTCGTGAGGTGTCTATGAATAACTTAAAACAAAAGAGCCATCTTGACGTTGTAATGGAACGCGCTCAATGGAGCGCTTTGGATGGCGAGGTATTTGGTCGCGAAGATATATTTGAGAATGACCTGGATATATTTTTTCACAAGCACTGGATCGTTGTCGGTGTCACTACCGAAATCCCGGAACCCGGAGATGTTTCCACCGTCGACATTGGCAAGTCATCGATAATCCTTGTGAGAGATGATGACGAGCAGATCAGGGCATTTCGTAATGTCTGTCGTCATCGCGGTGCCCGACTCAAGGAGGCAGGGCTTTCTACCGTTGGGATGCTGGTGTGCCCTTATCATCAATGGACCTACGACCTCGACGGGTCTCTCAAGCACACGCGTGACATGGGTAAAGAATTCGATCCCACGTGCCGCAGTCTCATTCCTGTCGCTTGTCGCGTCGTGGGTGCCCATATTCTTGCCTGCCTCAGCGATAAACCGCCTGCCGACATCGATTATCTGGTTGAGAACATGGAGCCGCGGTTTGCGCCCTACGATTTGACCAACACCAAGATTGCCTATGAAACGGAGATTATCGAGGAGGGTAATTGGAAGTTGGTGATAGAGAACAATCGCGAGTGCTATCACTGCGCAGCGGGTCATCCAGAGCTAAATGTTTCGTTCCTGCCTGAAGACTTTGCCGGCAGTACGGAAGGCATGACCGAGGAATCACTTCGCGTGCTCGAAGCTCACCAGGCCAAAAGCGTGATTGCCAAAAAGAGTTGGGAAAGCGAGGGACTGGTCTGTGATGCTATCGAGTATCTGGATGAGGATGCTGTCACTCAATTCCGGGCGCAACGTTTAGTGATCTCCGGTCATGGTGAATCCCAGACCCTGGACACTCGCGTCGCGTGCACAAAACTGTTTGGTGAGTTGGTTCGCCCGGACTTGGGCGACACACACTTCTGGACGCATAACTCGTGGACCCACGTGATGAGCGACCATGCCGTTATTTCGTGGCTGATCCCGCTTGCGCCAGGCAAAACACTAGTGAGATCCAAGTGGCTAGTGCATAAAGACGCCGTCGAAGGTAAAGACTACGACCTGCAACGGCTGACTGAAGTGTGGATCGCGACCAACCAGCAAGATGCCGGCCTGGTCAAAATTACCTACAGTGGAACCCAAGATCCGGCGTACATACCGGGCCCGTTTTCACACCTCGTTGAAGCCTACGTTCACCAGTTCACTCGCTGGTACACCGCACGCCTCATCGCGCACAGCGCTTGAATGGGAGACGTGTAATGAGTACCTTTCAGACAGCCTCTGCACCGTTGAAAAGATCTCGCTTCACTGATGTTGAAGTATGGTCTGCGTTCGATACAGGTTGGAGCAGTGGTGAACCGAAAAGCCTGATTTGTTGTGATGTCAGGGACGAAACCCGCGACGTGAAGACTTTCACTTTTCAATGTGGTGACTTCCAGGTGCTCGCTTTCGAACCTGGTCAGTTCATCACGATTGTGCCGAGTATCAACGGCCAGGCGATTTCACGCTGCTACACGCTTTCATCCTCTCCAGCGCGACCGTTTACCTTTTCGATCACGGTCAAGCGGGTACCGGGTGGGTTGGTGTCGAACTGGTTGCACGAAAACTTGCATGCGGGTGAGCAACTGACGGCATACGGCCCTGCAGGGACCTTCACCTCGACCTGCAGCGACGCTCGCAAACTGCTTTACCTGTCTGCCGGATCGGGGGTTACTCCCCTGATGTCGATGACTCGTGCAAGTTGCGATCTTGCAGCCGATGTCGACATTGCATTCGTCCACAGCGCACGGTCGCCGGTTGATATCGTTTTTAGGAAAGAGCTTCAGTTGCTCGCGTCATTCAAGCCCGGTCTGCACGTGCTTTCGGTTTGCGAAACGATCGAGACCGAGCCGGAGTGGATTGGTCCTGTCGGGCGACTTACGTTAGAGATCCTGCTTCAATCCGTGCCGGACTTTCTAGAGCGCGAGGTCTTCACCTGCGGACCCAAAGGCTACATGGATGCCGTGCAAGCACTGCTCGCTGGGGCGGGCTTTAATATGGAGCATTACCACCAAGAGAGCTTTGATCTGGGTGATCCATCCAGTCCAGTGGTGGTGCCCGTCGCTGCACCTTCTATGGTGCCGACTGGTGCGTTTACCGTCACGCTGGCAAAGTCGGGCAGGACGTTTCAGATGAGCCACGATGAAACGATTCTTGCTGCGGCCAAGCGTGCGGGAGCTGTGGTTCCCAGCTCATGCAGCCAAGGTATTTGTGGGACATGCAAAACTGCAATCCTAGAAGGCTCTGTCGATATGAACGCGAATGGCGGCATTCGTCAGCGAGAAATTGATAAAGGGTTTCGGCTACTTTGCTGCAGTAGGCCAACGTCTGACTTGGTTATCGATCTCTGATCGCCCACGCGGTCACCTGCTTAATCTAGACATCGAGGGTGGAGGTTTCATGGCTTTCTCTGAATCGCTTGGGCAGCAAACTGTGCAGCTTGAACATGCTCAGCAACTCTTGGTTCGGGTTGCTGAGCATCTCGGGGAGCATTGCACACAAGAGTGGGCGCATGAGATCTCCGCTAGTCGGCGATCTGTTCAATCCGCGCAACTATCGATCAATGCAGGTTTTCAGGCGAACGACGAAGGCGAGCGGTGTATCCACGACTCGCTGGTCGATAGCCTGACAAATGCAAAGTCTTCTTCGCTGGTGGATGGCGCGCTGGTGAAATGCATTGAGCAGCTGTTACCCAATGCGGTATGGATCAAGCGGCAAGCCGCCTCGAATGAAGGCGCTTACTTCGTGGATAGGCACCGGCACGCACTGGTCATTGGCAAGGGCAGCCGGATTCAATGCGACTCAATAACGCTGGGGCTGATGGTCATGGCCCCCGGCGTCCGTTATCCCTTTCACAACCATCCTCCCAAGGAGTTTTATCTCGTGCTGTCGGAGGGGGAGTGGTACCAGGAGGGCCTCGGCTGGTTTCGGCCGGGGCCTGGTGGGGTGGTTTACAACCCACAATCGATCGTGCACTCCGTGCAGTCGGGTGAGGAGCCTCTCTTGGCTTTATGGGGGTTGATGCATACCTGACGTCATCGGTTGCCTGGCTAGCTCCAGGCGCCATTCAGATGCTTGAAAGGCTCAGCTCAGCGCACGCGCAATCCAGCGTCCACATCTAAAGCCTTAAACAACAGCACGCGGATACCTCTGAGCGTCATTTGATGCAGAGAAAAAAGATGACTGCGGATAGTTGCTGAGTGGTTTACCTGAGCGCTGGCAGTGTCGAGGTTTAGCCCAAACTGCAGACCCCACGCGGCAAGCAGATTCAACGCGTCGTCATCTTTAAGGTTGTCTCAACCGGCATCTCCAGTTCCGTTCCCCAAATGGTGTGTGAGCGCATCACCGCCTAGGTTGGGCTGCTGCTTGGACACAAAATTACCGGTGAATTAATCGAGAGGGCAGCGACGTCGAAACCGGAAAGCCGGCAATCTAATGGCTGTGCCGTTCAACGTCGCTCGCGGTCGACGTCGCTCCTGAACGGAAATGCAAACGGGGTGTGCTGAAGCGTTAATCCGGCACGGCCGGGTGTTGACTACGGCTGGGTCGACATGAGCGATTGGCCAGGCGGAATATGCGAAGCTGCCGTACGCCGACATTCAACATATTCAAACCGCCTGATCGCGACCGCGCTATGGAAAAATCTGCGACCTAGCCTGCCTTTGCGACATCCCACCTACCGGTTAGCACAGCACACGCCAAATCGCAGGAGGTTGAAATTGCTGAGCTGTTACTGGACAAGGCGCTGCACGAGCGTATCGCTGCGCTGCTCGGTGAGCCGGAAGTGGATGGCGTCGTCGACGCTTTGGGCTTCAAAGCGTGCGGACATGGCGGTGACGGGGTGAAACACGGGGTTTAGGCCACTGTTCTCGATTTGTTGATGGGCGTGGTTCGGGTGGCTGGCAAAAAGAAGGCCGCCAGCGTGCAAGCGGCCAGGTCTCAAGCCCGACCAAGACTATCAACGAAAGTTTTGCCGATAACAGTGTGGTTAGAAGCTTTGTGCTCCTCGTAATGAGGCCGCGCGTGTCCTACCAACCTTCGTACGTCAGTAGCGGGCGGCCCTGTCCCTTTCAATGGCTTCAGCCGCAGCCAGCGTGTTACCCATCAGGCATGCGACCGTCATTGGACCGACACCACCAGGTACAGGCGTGATAGCTCCCGCGACCGGGCCTACCGAATCGAAATCGACGTCGCCAACCAGTACTGAGCGTCCACCTTTGTCTACGCGATTGATACCTACGTCGATCACGACGGCGCCCGGTTTAATAGCGCCGGCGTTGATGAACTCGGCTTTACCCATAGCAACGACCAAAATATCTGCCTGCCGGCATTCGCTATAGAGATCTTCGGTCCTGGAATGCACGATCGTTACGGTGCAGTTTTCTTGTAAGAGCAGATTGGCCATCGGTTTGCCAACGATGTTGGACCTACCAACGATGACGGCTTTTTTCCCGCTCAAATTACCCAGATGATCTTTCAGCATCATCAAGCAACCCAGCGGTGTGCAGGGGACCAGTGACGCTTTGCCCTGGCCGAGGAGCCCAACATTGATCGGGTGAAAACCATCGACGTCCTTTGCAGGATCGATCGCGGTGATGATTTTGGATTCATCGATGTGGGCGGGCAGTGGCAACTGCACCAGGATCCCGTGGACATAACGATCGTTATTCAACTTTTCAATCAATTGCAGTAGATCAGCTTGCGATGTACTGCTGTCAAGCAAGTGTGGAAATGAGTCGATACCGGACTCCAACGCTTTTTTCATTTTGGTTCTGACATAGACCTGACTCGCAGGATCCTGGCCTACTAGAACGACCGCAAGCCCTGGAGCTCTGCCGCGTTTTTCGCGAAACGCTCGCGCACCGATGGCAACTGACTGGCGTAATGTTTCAGCGAACTCCTTGCCATCAATGATATGGATCTGGGGGCTTAGAGTTTGATCCAATTGTTGAGTCATCTTCATCTTGTCCTATCCTGTCAGCGGTCGGGAAAAGCGGTATGCAAGCGTCCAAACCTCGCCTTTGATTCATACACGGCAGGCACAAATTATCTTTGCTGAACACGTTTCGATCGGTATCTACACGGCAAGCCCGCATTCAAGCCCGCCAGCTCCTCCCTAGACATAACCCAGCCTTGCTGGACGTCCATTTTGCCGGCGTTCGGGGCAGGTGCGATGAATGTTATGGTGGTTGAGTAGTCACTACAAACGATGTATACGACCTGTATTAATAAGTAGGGCTAATGGGGTAAATATCCATGTCGTTGACCAACCTTCAACTGAATTGGCTGCGAACATTTGAGTCGGTAGGTCGTCATCTGAGTTTCTCGGCAGCGGCCGTCGAGCTGAATATGAGTCAGTCGGCCGTTAGCCAACAGATCAAGTTGCTGGAGCACAAACTTGGCAAGCCTCTTTTTCAGCGTCAGACCCGTTCGATTCAACTGACCGTATCGGGCCGAGCTTACCTGGCGGTGGTTCGAGAAGGCCTCTGGCATATGCATCAGGGTATGAACAACATCTTCAGTTCAGTGGCGCAGGGCGTGCTTGAAATCAGCGTGAACAATTCTTTCGCGCAGCTCTGGCTCGCGCCACGAATGGAGCGATTTGCCGAGTTGTATCCGCAAATCTCGTTGCGTATGTATGGCGTGAACTGGGAAGCCGATGCACCGCCAAGTAGCGCAGAGCTTGAGATACGCTACGGCTCCGGCAACTGGCAGCAATACGATATCCAGCAGCTGCTTTCCACCGAATTGCGGCCTTACTGCTCATTGGATGTTGCGGCCAAATTGCGCAGCGCGGGCGGCCTGCTGAGCTTGGCGCTAATCGACGTTTTAGGTACGCCTAACGGCTGGAGTGATTGGTTGGCATCGCATCCCCAGGGCGAGGCCGAGAACTATCAGCGCTTCTATGTTGATAGTTATGCCATTGCTGCCAGCATGGCGATCGAGAATGCGGGCGTCTGCCTGCTCAATGAGGAACTGGTCGAGAAATCCAGGCTTCGCGGGCAACTTGTTTCTCCGCTGGACCAGAGTATCGACAGCATGGCGGGATTCTATTTGCTCAAGCCACTGAGCAAACCGCTTTCGGCAGCGGCGCAGGCATTTTGTACCTGGCTGGAGTCGGAACTGCGCTAATGAATTAGCCATACTTATTAATCAGTTATGGATACATCGTTTGTTACGTGGTCAGAGTCGCTCGTAGCATGGACTCCAAAGGCACGATTCAATGCCTGTGGAGACTGCGATGCAACGCGATGCGATGGAATTCGATGTAGTTGTAGTCGGCGGTGGGCCTGCAGGGTTATCCACTGCGATTCGCCTGCGACAATTGGCGATGGCTGCAGGACGAGAGCTATCTGTGTGCTTGGTGGAAAAGGGCGCGCAGATCGGTGCGCATATTATGTCCGGCGCGGTTTTCGAACCCTCAGCGCTCAACGAGTTGCTTCCCGACTGGCGTGAAATGGGGGCACCGCTGCACACACTAGTGAGTGCGGACGAGATTTATTACCTGACGTCATCTCGCTTTTCGATCAGGGTACCGGGTGCCTTTGCACCCCGCACGATGCACAACGAAGGTAACTACATTGTCAGCCTTGGAAACGTTTGCCGTTGGCTCGGTGAGCAGGCTGAAGCATTGGGCGTTGATCTGTTTGCCGGCTTTCCCGCTGCTGAGGTTCTGTATGACGAGCAGGGGCGCGTCAAAGGTGTGGTCACCGCTGACATGGGTGTGGACCGGGCAGGCGATAGAAAAGGAAGTTTCACTCCGGGTATCGAATTGATTGGCAAGCAGACAGTTTTTGCCGAAGGTTGCCGAGGTCACTTGGGTAAACAGCTCATTCAACGATATCAACTCGACGCCGACTCTGATCCTCAGCATTACGGTCTGGGTCTCAAGGAGGTTTGGGAAATTTCGGCCGAGCAGCACGTTCCGGGCTTGGTGATTCACAGTACAGGCTGGCCTTTGACCGTGAGTGGCGCCCAAGGCGGTGCGTTCATGTATCACCTGGAGAACCGCCAAGTCGTAATTGGTCAGGTCGTAGACCTTAATTACAGCAACCCCTTTCTGTCTCCCTTCGACGAACTGCAGCAAATTAAACACCATCCGCTTTACGAGCAATTCTTGCGGGGTGGGTCACGCATTAGCTACGGTGCACGGGCAATCGCCAAAGGCGGACTCCAGTCATTGCCCAAGATGCACTTTCCGGGTGGCCTATTGATCGGTTGTGATGCCGGTACTTTGAATTTCGCGAAAATCAAAGGCTCGCATACCGCAATGAAGTCCGGAATGCTTGCCGCGCAGACAATCTTCGATGCGCTGCTGGTCGATGACGCGGTTGGGCAGGATCTCGAGGAGTATGCAGCCCGGTTCAAACAGTCATCAATCCATGCAGAGCTGCACCAGCAGCGTAATTTCGGCCCCGCATTACATCGCTTCGGCAGCCTGGGCGGCGCCGCTTATGCGTGGTTCGACCTGAACCTGCTCAAGGGAAGAACACCCTGGACACTGCGTGACACGCACGCCGATTACGCGACCATGGTCAGCGCCGATCAAGCGAAGACCCTTGATTACCCAAAGCCGGACAATGTGCTGAGCTTCGATAAGACCTCTTCGGTTTATCTCTCCAACACCAACCATGAGGAAGATCAGCCATGCCATTTAATGCTCAAAGATGCGCAGTTGCCGATCGCTTTCAACCTGCCGACCTATGCCGAACCTGCACAGCGCTACTGCCCGGCTGGAGTATACGAACTAGTTGAAGTGGCGGGACAACAGCATCTGCAGATCAATGCGCAAAACTGCCTGCATTGTAAGACCTGTGATATCAAGGACCCGAGCCAAAATATTATTTGGTGCGCTCCCGAAGGCGGCGGTCCGAATTACACCAGCATGTAGAGATGGTCAATCGCATGGCCTAAGGTCAGTGCGAGGTGGATGAAGATAAGATTGGTTCACCTTTAGCCCGGCACAAGCCGGGTTCTTCTTGCCCGGCGCCAACAAATAAGCCTGGCTTATTCATGAGTAACATATAGATCGTTTGTAGCGGGTTATTCAGACTTATAGCATCCCTCTGAAGCAGGAACGGACTTATTCGGAGGTAGATATGAAGGTGATGGTGGCGGTGAAGCGGGTTCTGGACGCTAACGTCAAAGTCCGGGTCAAGACGGATGAGTCTGACGTCGAGTTAAGCAACATGAAGATGTCGATCAACCCCTTCTGTGAAATTGCAGTCGAGGCGGCATTGCAGTTGAAAGAGCGCGGCCAGGCCAGCGAGATTATTGCTGTATCTGTAGGGTTGGATGTATGTCAGGAGCAGTTACGTACGGCTCTGGCCATGGGGGCGGACCGTGCCGTGTTAATCAAATCCGGGAGTGATCTTGAACCGCTGGCCATTGCCAAGTTGCTCAACGAAGTGGTCAAGCGGGAAGGACCAGGCATCGTTCTGCTGGGTAAACAGTCCATTGATGGCGACAACAACCAGACCGGACAGATGTTGTCGGCATTGATGGGCAGCTCTCAAGGCGCTTTCGCCTCGGACATCCAGGTAGTCGGGGAATGGGTCAATGTTGCCCGTGAAGTCGACGGTGGCATGGAAACCCGAAGCCTACGTCTGCCGGCTGTGATAACCGCTGATCTGCGCCTGAACGAACCACGCTACGCCTCGCTACCGAACATCATGAAAGCCAAGAAAAAGCCTCTGGAAGTTATCGACGCTCATGAACTGGGGGTCGACATTACTGCGCGGCTGAAAGTCATCAAGGTGACCGCGCCACAAGAGCGAACGGCAGGTGTTCGCGTGAGCAGTGTTGACGAACTGGTTCAAAAGCTGAAGAACGAAGCGGGGGTTATCTAATGGCTGTTTTGTTGATCGCTGAGCACCACGATGGCGTGCTCAAGCTGGCAACCTTGAATGCATTGACCGCTGCTGCAAGCCTTGGTTCTTCGGTTGAAGTGCTGGTTGCGGGTAAGCACGCAGTTCACATTGCCGCAGAAATGGCCAGCTACACCGGCGTCAACCAAGTGTTGATTGCGGATGCACCGTCCTACTCAGACCAAGGTGTCGAAAACGTGGCGGCGCTTGTCACTGAATTGGTGACGACGTCGGCCTACAGCCATGTGCTGGCCGCTTCGACAGCCTATGGCAAAAATCTTCTGCCCCGCGTTGCGGCGTTGCTGGACGTGGCGCAGATCAGCGACGTCGTCGAAATCATCTCGGTCAGCCGCTTTGTGCGTCCGTTCTATGCGGGTAATGCATTGGCCACCGTTGAAAGTGCCGACCCGGTAAAAGTGCTGACGGTACGCACTACAGCATTCGCACCAGCTGAAAAATCCACGGTAAGCGCCGCCGTCAAGGCGCTCACGCTTTCCCACGAAACTGGCCTTTCCACCTTCGTCAACGCGGACTTCAGCGTGTCGGAACGGATCGAGTTGACCTCCGCCAAAATCATCATCGCCGGTGGTCGTGGGATGGGCAGCGGGGCCAATTTCGGCTTGTTGGAAAAAGTTGCCGACACGCTTGGCGCTGCCGTCGGCGCATCACGCGCCGCCGTCGATGCCGGGTTTGTTTCCAATGACATGCAGGTTGGCCAGACCGGCAAGATCGTCGCGCCACAGCTGTATATCGCTGTCGGCATTTCAGGTGCCATTCAGCATTTGGCGGGTATGAAGGATTCCAAAGTCATCGTTGCAATCAACAACGATGAAGACGCGCCGATTTTCCGTATCGCCGACTACGGCCTGGTTGCCGATCTGTTCGAAACCGTCCCGGCGCTTGAAGCTGCATTGTCTTGAGGACCCTGAAATGAGTACAAAGCGTACCTATACCTTCGCCTTCGATTGTCCTGATCGTGTAGGGATCATTACTCGCACAGCCGGGCTGTTTGCCAATCACGGCGGTTGGGTTGAAGAAGCGTCTCAGTTTTCCGATGAGGAAAGTAACCGCTTCTTCAGTCGCATGGTGGTGCGCGCCGATTCACTTCCCTTTGATATGGAGGTGTTGCGCAGCAAGGTTGAGCCGATTGCTCTGGAAATGAACATGAACTGGCGGCTGGTGGACAGTGATCAGCACAAACGTGTGGTGCTGATGTGCAGCAAAGGTTCGCACTGCATGACTGACCTGCTGGATCGCTGGAAGACGGGCGACTTGGTCTGTGACATCGCTTGCGTAATTTCAAACCACGAAGACTTGCGCAGCCTGGTGGAGTGGTACGGCATTCCTTTCGAGTACGTGCCGGTGGATAAGGACAACAAGTCAGCAGGTTTTGCCCGGACCGAACGCCTGATCGATGAGTATCGCGCCGACTGCATTGTATTGGCGCGCTACATGCAGATCCTTCCTCAAAACCTATGCGAAAAATACCGGCATAAGGTCATCAATATCCACCACAGCTTTCTACCGTCATTCATCGGTGCCAAGCCCTACCACCAGGCCTCTCGACGCGGCGTGAAGCTCATCGGCGCGACTTGTCACTACGTCACCGAGGACCTCGATGAGGGGCCGATCATTGAGCAGGACGTTGCCCGGGTCAGCCATGAGCAAACAGTCGATGACTTGGTCAGGCTTGGCAAGGACGTCGAGAAGACTGTATTGGCGCGGGGGCTTCGAAACCATCTTGAAGACCGCGTGCTGGTGTATGGCAATAAAACCGTCGTTTTATAACCCAACTGTCGAGTCGGTTGCCGGGTTGGCAACGGGCCTTGGAGTTTCACATGAGCAATAGCATTCCGAGTTCAGCTCGCGTAGTCATCGTCGGTGGTGGGGTAATCGGTTGTAGCGTTGCCTATCACCTGACCAAATTGGGTATCAAAGATGTGGTATTGCTGGAGCGAAAAACGCTGACCTGCGGTACCACCTGGCACGCAGCCGGCCTGGTGCCAACTCTGCGAGCCACTTACAACATGAGCATGCTGGCCAAATACAGTGCCGGTTTGTATGAAGGCCTTGAGGCGGAAACCGGACAAGCAACGGGATTTGTTCGCAATGGTTCGCTGAGCATCGCTACTCACCAGGAGCGTTTCACTGAACTCAAGCGTGGTGCCTCAATGGCCAAATTGTGCGGCTTCCCTTGCGAGGTGGTGAATCCTGAGCAAGCGCTAGATTTATGGCCGCTGCTGAACATCGATGACATCGTGGGAGGTGTATATCTGCCTCTGGACGGCGTAGTGAATCCGGTGGATGTGACCCAAGCGCTGGCCAAGGGCGCTCGCCTGGGCGGTGCGCGCATCATTGAGAACACCCAGGTTCTGGACATCAAGATCAAGGACGGGAAAGCTGCAGGCGTGGTCACTGCCCAAGGCGATATCGATGCGGAGTTCGTCGTCAATTGCGCAGGCATGTGGGCGCGCAATTTTGGTAAGAAGGCGGGGGTCAACATCCCTCTGCACGCCGCGGAACACTATTACGTTGTGACCGAGCCAATGCCGGAAATCAACGGCATCATGCTGCCCACCCTGCGGGACCTGGACAACTACAACTACTTCAAGACCGATGCCGGCAAATTGCTGGTGGGTACGTTCGAGCCCAACGCCAAGCCTTGGGGTCATGAAGGCATTCCCGACAGTTTCTGCTTCGATGAGCTGCCGCCTGATCTTGACCACCTTGAACCGTACCTCGAAGCGGCTATCCGCCGTATTCCAGCAATGGAGAAAACCGGTCTGCAAGTATTCTTCAATGGACCGGAAAGCTTTACCCCGGACGATCGCTACCACTTGGGCGAAGCGCCTGAGTTGCGCAACTACTTTGTCGCTGCCGGTTTCAACTCAATCGGGATTCAGTCGGCAGGTGGCGCCGGTAAAGTGTTGGCCGAGTGGATCGCCAAAGGCCATGCGCCGATGGATTTGTGGGACGTGGATATCAAGCGCAATATGCCGTTTCAGGGCAACTCACAATACCTGTACGACCGCACTACTGAAGGCCTGGGTCTGCTGTATGCGATGCATTGGCCATTCCGTCAGTTTGAAACTGCACGGAACGCCCGCAAAAGTATTCTCCATGATCGCCTCGTCGCAGCAAATGCCTGCTACGGCGAAGTAGTTGGCTGGGAACGCGCAAACTTTTTCGCCCCTGAAGGCGTCAAGCCTGAGTACGGTTATAGCTGGGGTAAGCAGAACTGGTTCGATTGGTCGGCGGCCGAACACCTCGCAGTGCGCAAGACCGTCGGGTTGTTCGATCAAAGCTCCTTCGCCAAAATCATGGTGCAAGGCCGCGATGCCATGTCGGTGTTGAACCGAATCTGTAGTAATAATATCGATGTCGAACCTGGCAAGATCGTCTACACCCAGTGGCTCAACGAGCGGGGCGGCATCGAAGCGGACCTGACCGTCACACGGTTGGAGAAAGATTCTTTCCTGATCGTCACCGGCCCATGGACACAGACCCGTGAATTAAACTGGTTGCGCCGCAATACGCCGGCGCAGGCCAACGTGGTGATTACCGATGTCACTTCGTCCATGGCTGTAATCAGCATCATGGGCCCCAATGCCCGCAATCTGTTGCAACCGCTTACCACCGATGACCTTTCCAATGAAGGGTTTCCGTTCGCAACCTCGCGGGAGATCGAATTGGGCTACGCGCGAGTGCGCGCTTCGCGCATCACTTACGTTGGTGAGCTGGGCTGGGAGCTTTACATTCCGACAGAGTTTGCCCCTGATGTGTTCGACCGGATTGTTGCTGCCGGTGAACCGCATGGTCTAAAATTTTGTGGTTACCACGCACTGAACTCGTTGCGTATCGAAAAAGGTTATCGCCATTTTGGTCATGACGTGATGGAGGAGGACACGCCCCTGGAGGCCGGTCTGTCTTTCGCCTCTGACTTCGATAAGGCGGGCGGTTTTATTGGCAAGGAGGCATTGCTCAAACAGAAGGCCGAGGGCGTTAAAAAACGAATGGTGTTGTTCAAGTTCCTGGACCCTGAGGCGACCAGTTACCACGAAGAGCCTATTTTCCGAAACGGGGAAATCGTCGGTCGCACCACATCCGGCATGTACGGTCATTTCATCGGTGGCAACGTAGCGATGGGGTATGTGTGTAACGACGCTGGGGTGAGCGCTGATTGGGTCAAGGAGGGCAAGTACGAAATAGAAATTGCGACGCAGAAGTACCAAGTTGAAGCAAGCCTGCGTGCTTTTTATGATCCAGAGATGACAAACATCAAGTGCTGACAGACCCTCGCACACCTGCTCAAGGGATGGGGTAGGTGAGCGTGGCCGAAAAGCGTTCAAGACGCGTGATCTAGGTGACAGGCGTTGCCGCCAGTTCTCAAGCGAGGAAGACGTAAGACAAAAACAGTTAAGTGGTCAGCATAAAGTAAGTGCCAGCGAACAGATCGGGTTCGGTGAAGCCTGCTATCTGATGCTGATGGAAAACAGAGCGGCAATAGCCTCCTGTTATCGATAGCAACGCGTACGCGTTTAGGCAGGTTAAGTTGGATGATACTTCCGCTGAGAGCGTACTGGCCCTCGAGTGTATCGGTGGCTTAGGATAAACGCCTCGACACATGGAGAGTCATGGATGAACGCTACCGACCCCCAATCGTTATCCCTGGCGTTGCGCTCCTACTCAGGTGAGGTTGAGCTTCACCAACACGACTTTCATCAAATAGTGCTTCCCCAATCCGGGTCAATGGAGATTGAAGTCGACGGACGAGGTGGCAAGATCGACGCGAGCCAGGGCGTGGTGATAGCTGCTGGCTCCCGACATACATTCCTGGCCAATAACCACAACAGTTTTCTGGTGCTGGACGTCTTGATCGACCATAGCGAGGCGCCAAAGAGCACGGCTGTGACTCTTGGTCTATTCCAGGACAAGGGTTTTTTTGCGGTTAGGCCCGATATACGGCATTTGCTCGATTACGCCAACTGCAACGGGCCACAGTTGGTCGGCTCGCCCGCGATGGCCGAGTCCTGGAGTCGGTTGCTGTTGTGTTCGTTATTGCAGCCCGAGGTTGCGCGCAGCGATCCCGGCCAGTTTGTTGTCGCTCGCGCGCTGGCCTATATCGAACAGCACCTGAGCACCGCCCTGTCGGTGCATGATATTGCGCGTTATGCGGGCACCAGTGAACGGCGCTTGTATGTGCTGTTTGGGCAGCACCTGAACACTACGCCGTTCTCGCATATTGCGAACTTGCGTCTGAATCTAGCTATCGACCTGCTGCGCCAGACGTCTTTGTCGATCACTGATATCGCGCATCGCGCCGGTTACGCCGACCAGAGCGCATTGACCCATGCCTTGAAGAAAGCCCGCCATGTAACGCCGGCCGTGGTGCGCAAGCAAGGGCAAGCTCACTGAGAAAATAGCAGTCCCGAACAATTCTTTGGCGGGCTTGATCAATACTCGCTTTGCTGACCTTTCTATTGTTCCCGCTTGAGGATTATCCGCAGACGGGGCTTGTATGAGCAATTCCAACCCATCCATCACCCTTGCCAAGGGCGCCGCCAGTGCGACGCTGATGGGGGTGATTGCTGTGTTTTTGTGGGCGTGCCTGGCGCTTCTGACCACCTTGACCGCCGGGATCCCGGCCTTTCAGTTGCTGGCTTCGAGCTTCGCGGTCGCGTTCGTGGCCAGCCTGTGCATGCTGGGGCTGCGTGGCGCTGCCGGGTTCAGCAGCTGGCGCCAGCCCTGGTCTGTGTGGGCAACGGGGTTTGCCGGCATCTTCGTCTATCACGCGTTGTATTTCTTTGCCCTGAAGGCCGCGCCGGCGGCTGAAGCTAGCCTGATTGCCTACCTGTGGCCGCTGCTGATCGTACTGCTGTCGAGCTTTGCCACCGGCGAGTCGCTGCGCAAGCGCCAGTTGCTGGGCGCGTTGCTCGGCCTTGCGGGGACGGCCTTCATCATGCAACTGCGGGCCCGGAGTGACAGTGCGTCGATGCCGGTTATCGGTTACGCCGCAGCCTTTGCGTGTGCCTGGGTCTGGGCGATTTACTCGGTGTTCAACCGGCGTTTCAGCCATGTTCCGAGCAGCATCGTCGGGGGTATTTGTGGGCTGGTGGCAGTGGCCGGAGGGCTCTGCCATCTGGCGTTCGAAACCACGGTGCGCCCTGAACCGGGCCAGTGGGCGGCGATCATTGCCTTGGGGCTGGGCCCGGTGGGCCTGGCTTTCTTCGCCTGGGACCACGCGACCAAGCACGGAAATCTATCGATGCTGGGCGCCTTGTCTTACCTGGCGCCGCTGTTCTCAACGCTGCTGCTGATTGCCGTGGGGCAAAGCGATGCCAAACCGATCCTGATGATTCCCGCCGTGTTGATCATTACGGGGGCGGTCATCGCCACTTCACGCTCACGCACGACCTCACGGTGATTTCGACGGGTAAGGAGACAGGGAAATGAACTTGATAGCTTCGCAGGGAACCATGAGGATTGAGAGCGACGGGCCGAGTTTTTCGGTCGCACCTACGCGGCCCTTGCTCAGTCATCTGGGAAAGCCATCGTTGCTGAACAGCCGAACCGGCATCCGCCGTCGCGCCAATGGTGAGGTGCCTCGTGTGCTGCTGTTTGTGCCGCCTTACACACGCCTGATCGAGCCCACGTCACACGACAGCGCATTTGCCCGCATCGGCATTGATACGTTCGAAGTGATGAAGCGTGCCGGTACGCCTATCGGCCTGTTGCGCATCGCCACGGTAGCCCGGCGTGCCGGTTATGACGTGCAGATTATCGATTCGCCGTTTGCCGGTTGGTCCCAGGAGCACAGCCTGGTCAAGGTCGACCAAGGGCATCTGATCCGCTACGGCCTGACCGATACGCAGATACGCGAGATCATCGAAACCGCGCAGCCTGATGTTGTCGGGATCCAGTGCAACTACACCGCGCAATGGGGCAATGCACGGGCGTTGGCCGAGATGGTAAAAACTCTCGACCCCAATTTGGTGCTGGTCACTGGCGGCGCTCACTCCAGTGGTGACTGGAAGAATGCACTGCTGGATTCGGCCTTCGACTTCGCGCTGATCAATGAAGCTGACCGGGCCTTTACGCTGCTGCTCGACGCCTTGACTCACGAAGGGACAGACATCAATGCCGTACCTGGGGTGGCGTACCGCGACAGCCGAGCGCAACTGATCCGGCCCACCCAGAAATCCAGCTACCAGAGCATCATCCCCAAGCGGCAGGACCTCGAAGAGAGGCTCGGAGTGATGCCCTTGCCGGACTTCAGCTTTCTGAACATGAACCATTACCTGCAGCCTTATCACTCCTCAGGTGCGCGAGTACGCAAACATGGCGCGTGGGCGCAGATATTCTCCACGATTGGCTGCAACGTGAATTGTAACTTCTGCTACATCCCGAAAATCAACGGCCCCTGGCGGGCACTTGGCCTGGACTGGTTTGACCTGCACCTGGCCGATCTGGTGAAACAGGGGGTCACCGAAGTCCTGATCGAGGACGATCACCTGATGCACGACCCGTTGTATGCGATGGAGGTTGGCAAGCTCCTGAAAAAATATGACTTGCCCTGGGTCGAGGAAGGCGGGTTGAGCCTTTTCAACCTGATCCTGCTGCATTTGGGCGAAAGCTTCATAGACCAGATGGATGAGAAGGAGCGCAAAAATCCGCAATATCGCAATGTGATCGAGGCGGTAAAAGGCGGACTCACGGCAAGAGAGTTCATTCGGTCGATTGCCGAAAATGGCTGCTACAACATTTACCTCGCGGTGGAGAGCGCGAACGAAGACAGCCTGCTCAACTCCAACAAATCCCGACTTAACGCGATCCAGCACTCGACGTTCGAACTCATAGAGATGTTTACCGAGCACGGCATTCAGGTCACCGGCGGGTTCATGCTGGGGTTCGTCAATCCTCCCAACAGGCCTGGGCAAAAGCCTTTTGTAGAAAGCCTGGAACTGATTGAGCGCACCATTGATTACGCGGTCAACCTCATGGGCGCCGGCATGGCATATGCCAACCCGTTTATCGTTACGCCGATTCCCGGGACGTCGATGTGGGAATACCAACAGCGATATGTGGTGCGTCACTACGACAATGGTTGGTCCCATGAAAAAGCCACCATGGCGACCGACCAATGGAGTGCCGAGGACATCGAGAAAGCCCGATTGGAGTTGCTGGTGCGAGCCAACGGGGCTGATCGTGTCCGAGAGATGGTGCGTCGCGGCACTTGGCCCGTGGACGCTTAACAACCGCCGTCACAACAGGTGATCGCTAAATAAGTCAAATAAAGGGGGCAGGTGGAGACGTGACAAAAAATTGTAATCTTAAAGCGCATAAGTGAGTTTGGCGTGGTGAATTAATTTTTGGAACAAGATGTTCTTAAGCGCAAGGAGTGTTGCATGTATGAGGTTTTCTTGAAATGGTTTGAACCCTATTACCGGTTCTTACGCGGTGGCGCTTATAGTTTGGAACAGTCCTTTGATGGGCTCCATTGGATGTCGACGAATTTTTTAGTCCGGGATGCCTCAGGGAAAATTATCAACAGCTATTGGTCGCCTGATGAGGCGCTTGCCATTCCATTTGCTTTGCTACTAGTGTCCGTTGTTCTTCTGGTCCCCTTTTTGCTTGCGGCCTTTTACACGTTGCACAAGATTAAGGGGGTGGCGTTCGGCTTCATAATTCTTATTGCTCCTGGTGTGTTGAATTATTTTGGACTTTTCCCTGATATAAATTATATTCCGCGCCGCTATGTTCTCGATGGAACCGGAACGCTCGGTCAGGCAACTGGCTTTATACCTGTTTTGATTTTGGCAATGCTCTGGGGGTGGGCTTTAGTCATTCTGATCTATGATAATTTTAACTTAGGAGAGAGATTTCGGCAGTTATACGATCATCTTTGGTTTCCTACCGCGCTGGCGGCGGCGGTTTTCTTCGTGGCCGATTCTGACTCCAGCACGACCCTCGAGAGCGTAAAGGAACATGGCGAGGTAGTGAGGTCCCAGGCTGGTTTCTTATTGGCCCAAGTGAAGCGCTACGATACCTATTGCCAGTCGAGAGGCACCCCTGAAAAGGTCTCGTGTAAATGGGCTAGCAACATTTATCACGACCTCTATGACTTGAAATATACGTCTCCCGAGTTATTTAAGACTTTTGGGCCGCAGAGCTCTACGGACATGTACTCTCTACGAGGAATGAATTTATCTGCGCAGGATGTCATCGCCTTACGCAAGGAGATATACGATTATAATCAAGAGGTATGTCCTATTAAGTCCTTGGGGCAGGGCGTCAGGCAATTGGCTAAAGAGTCGGCTGTCTGCCAGACGACTCCTTCACAGTTCTGCACAGCTTTTCCAGACGATAACGAAGGGGCTTTCGAGAAATCATCGCCTTTGGACACTGTTGCGTTGTCAACAGAATGCGTGATTCCAACGCTTGTTCAAGCTAGAAAAAGCGTTGAAAAAATGCTAGCGGAGTCTGAGAGCATCAAAGAAAACAAACACTATCGACTATTCTATTTTGTCATTATTGCGTTCGTGCTTGGCGGGAAAGTTGCAAACTCAAGTACAAAGCTAACTGGGCATGACCGCCTGGATATACAAAATAGAAGAAGAGTGGCGAAGCTATTCTGCAGCTTTCTCCGCTGGATAACACATGCTTTGCGCGGATTGCTTAGAAGATTAGCAAATTTGCTCAAGTGGACGGTTCGACTTTTTTCAGAGCGTCGCAAAGCTAGGGCAAATAACGTTGAAGAGGGAGAAGGGGCTCCTCATCGTGAATAGAGGAGGTGAGCCAGGCAACGGGTGCACCGGTTTAGAGGGGGCCGTATTGCCAGGTTATTCAGGCTAGGTCTGCCTTAGCTTCATTGTTGGCGTCGTGCCCTAACCAAAGGTCGTGGGTTCGGATAAATCGGGCAGGAATGTCCGTTTTATCCAGCTTCTTTCATCGATTCGCCCAGGGAGTCTGCCTGGATGCCAATTTAATGGGGGACACCGCCATGTCCCTTTTTAGGGCACTGCACAGCGACATTGAAAAGGAGTTGACTTGTCCTGAAACGGCTAAATACTATTGGAACAAGACTCCAGTAAGTTGGGGTTTTGCGTAGGTCTATCGCTTTTAAAAGCGCGTTGGGGAGGTGTTTCGCCCGTCTGGCTTGGTCAGTCGATTCTCGAGCAAGCAGCTGTGAAGGGGCAGGCAGTGGGAGCAGGCAAATATTTTGTTAATGACCTGTTTCGATACTGGTGTAGTACCACATAGATTGGTGTCAGGTTTGCACGTACGCATGTTTCCCCCGACGTGATGTAGAGGTTGTATGAGCGTGGGTCTGTGCGTCGCTGATGAAGCCATGAGCTAGGTTGAGACTTCGAGCGAAGAGCGCGTGCATGGGGAACCTCGGTGCTGGTGTGGTTTTTGATGATGGAAGGTTGCGCTTAGGATCAGTCCTGTGTGGCTGGCTAGTTTTTAGAGGCGGAGTTTAACCTGCTGTGGGAGGGCTGATCGACGGGGCCGGAGCCACTATTACCATCTAAAAGAAAGCGACGCGAGACATCAAGGCGCAAAGGGTTATCACTAAAAATCGCAAAACTACGGGATGGCGATGTGCAGCTCAGGTAGTACCCAAAAGCTTGCCAAAGGCGAGCAATGCCATGATTTTTCTCGACGTTGAACGGATTCACATTTCTAGTAAAATTACGCTTTGTAACTCACTTAAAACTGCCTTTATTAGCATTGTTTTCATCCAGGGTCATAAAGGTATCGGTGAATTGTTATGAGTGATGTGATTTTCTCCTCTTCGCACCTTGCCGGTGAAGCTTTGGCTGTCAAGTACTTTGATAATTATTGCTTCGAAATGGATGTGAGGCCTGGAGCGCGTGGGCAGTTAGAGTGCATGACTAAAATGTGCAAAATCGGGAGCTCCATTGTCAGCTTGACTACCAGCAGCACGGGCTGGGGTTATGAGGCCAGGTCCGGGGCGGACGGTTTTCTCTTTACAATTCCTCAGTCTGGGACTGTTACATGGGAAAGCCCTAAGCAGCGAATCTTTTCTAAGGTTGGTAATGTCTCCCTTCTGGATCATCGAGAAGTCGTTTTTTCAAATTATTCGCAGGGCGCACAATATGTAACTTTTTATTTGTCACAAGAGGATGTTGTACGTTATTTGACACTGCTTATTGGCGAGCCCCCGGTGTCTAGAGTTAATTTTGCTGTCAGGGCAGCGGGAGAGGGGGCTGCGAAATTCATGACAGGGCTCGCTGACTTGATGATCAGCGCCGGATCAAACAGAGAGTCGCTTGAAAGCAAAGTATTAACTCACCTGAAAGAGAGTTTGATATGCTTTGTTCTGTACAATGTTGAAAATAATTATTCAAAAAATATAAGGTCATCGAAGACTGTAGCCTCACCGGTTCCGTATTCCATAAAGAGAACCGCCGAATACATACATGCTAATTATGATAAGTCATTGATTTTAAGTGATTTGGCGGTTTTTTCGGGCGTCAGTATCCGAAGTCTACAGCTAGGATTTAAACAGTTCAAAGGCACTACTCCTATGGCCTATCTCCGCAAGGTCAGGCTGGATAAAGCGCATTCGATGCTTGCTGATTATAATTCTTCGCTTTCGCCAAAAGAGGTGGCTGATCTTTGTGGCTTTACTGATTTTTACCTGTTTAATAAATATTATCTGATGGCCTTTGGGCAGCGGCCTATAGATACCATGAGAAGTAGACTTTTTCTATGAGAGTTACCTAGCTATTATCACGGCTTGTGATTTGTAGAGCCGTTGTGCAGGGAAATAAGGCAGCGCATTTGCACGATTGTCATTTCGCGACGATGTAGTCTATCTTCTCCTGAATATCGTATTTGAAAGTGCCTGAGATGGAGATCGCAGTCCTGAGAGCCAAAGGTTTTTAGCTGTTTTAGTGACTCTCTAGAGCTTCACATACAATTTTACGATTTGGTTTCGCTTGAGCACGTTGAATGTCGCAAGGGGAGCAAAGATCTCCCAATGGCTTCGATACGAAGGGCTGGCCTGTGGGCAGAGCCACTTTCGCGCGCTCAATGATCTCGTTCGGCTGCTCTAGCGATGCTTAGTCTCTTCAGTGGCCTACTGACGATCAATCTGAGCTCGCGTCGTGTTGACCTTGGAATATGCGCAACTACGAGTTGTTGGGCGGCACCTCGTTAAACAGATCACTGGGATCTCGCAACAGATAGCCACGCAAGCGCCTTGATTTGCGTGGCCCGCTGACCAAGCAGGTCCAGATGTTGAGCCCACTGTCATCAGCTTCTCGAAATGCTTCTGTACCCACTGCCATTCCTGCATTTTTTCCCGCTTGGCCGGAGCCGTTATCTGCGGGTGTTCCTGAGCGTATCGCTGGAAGACGCCGGGGCTGACCAGGTAAACAGTATCGGCGACCGTATGCACCAGTGCCCTCGCGTCGTTGATGATCAGCTTGCGTGATTCCCTGCTTCCGCGATGACATGAAGTGCTGGCCGCAAGACAGTGTCTATGCGGGCGGATCCCACTGGGTTGAGTGTTTGTCTCGGCGTGGCGGTGTGCGCTGTCTCGCTTGGTAGCAGGTCAGCAAGCGTATCCTCGAAGGGAGGCGCGTTCTGAATGGATGAGTCGCTGATCTACGGTAGCGAGTCGTCCACCGCATCGACTTCCAAATTACACATAGATCGACCACCGCTCGAAGTTTGAGCAGCAATTTTGCAAGCTTCAAGTCGCCAATTGCGCAGACGCACGCCGGTGGTGTGGAGACTCACCATTTCCGTTGGAGTTCCCACCGTGGTCGAGTGCCTGCAGCAGCATCTCGTCCCTGAGGTAATGGGCGGCTTGGTCCAACCCCCTGTGGCATTCAGCTTCCAACTCGGCTAATTCGAGGGCATTCGCTGCGACGATATGCCAATGCCCACCAATCACCAAATGACAAAAAAATTACGAGCCCTGTTGACACATCAACTCGTCCAAAACTAATCTGCATACAGCGCTGCATACATGACGGCGCGCATAGCTTGAACGTTTGTACCTTTCTGCCCAAGAAAAATTAAATATCGGTGAGGTCAACATGACACAGCTCCTTTCTTCTCCCCTGCGCAAACTGTTCGTAGGTGTCACGTTTCTTGGCGTGTTGTTAGCGCAGGCGACTGCGAACGCAGCAGATACAACGCTTTGGCAAGGCATTCAAAAGGCCGGTGTGCTGCGCTGTGGTGCGGCAGTGGCTGCACCCTACGTCATGCGTGATGCCCGCTCCGGGCAATACAGTGGGTACTTCGTGGACCTGTGCCGGGACTTCGGCGAGAAGGTGCTGAAGGTCAAGGTCGAGTTTGTCGACACCAACTGGGACAACCTGGTGGCTGGCCTGCAAGGTGGCAAGTGGGACTTGGCGATGGCCCTCAACCAGACACCCGAACGCGCCATGGCGGTGACGTTCTCGGTGCCGGCTACCGACTACCAGATCTCGTTGCTGACTAACAAAGACAATCCCAAATTTGCCAGCGCCGGCAACGCCATCGGCGACTACGACAAACCCGGCGTTTCAATCGCCGTGATGTCGGGCACCGCGGCAGACAAAGCCATTTCCGGTGTGGTCAAAAACGCCACGATCATGCGCCTGCCCGGTATGGATGAGACCCGCCTGGCGGTGATGTCCAAACGTGCGGATATTCTGGTCGATGCCAGTGACACCAATCACCTGTTCGCCATCGCCAACCCGGACTGGACTAAAGAAGTACTGCCCGTGCCGGCGCTGGCCAAACAAGGCGTCGCTTTTGGTCTGCCGCGCAACGCTGCGCCTTCGGACCTTCAGGTCCTGAACATCTACCTCACGCAACGTCGAGAGTCCGGGGAGATCACCGCGCTGGTGGACAAGGCCTCTGCGCTCGCCAACGCCGGCGACAAAACCCCTCAGTAATTTTCCGACGATCCCGAGAACGGCTTTCGATTCAGCGTTCTCCTGGAGACAGTGCTATGACCGCTCCTTATCTGGTGGCTACCCAGCCGCAGGATTCGCTCACCCTTGATTCGGCCAAGGGCGACTTTATCCAGTTGCGTGACGTGTACAAATCCTACGGCGAAGGCCTGGTGGTAATGGACCGTTTGAACCTCGACATGCGTTCGGATGATCGCCTGGTGATCATCGGTCCGAGCGGCAGCGGCAAAAGCTCGCTGCTGCGGGTGATGATGGGGCTGGAGAGCATCCAAGGCGGCACAATCGCCTTTCAGGGCAGGCCCTACATCGACGGTTCTGGCAGGGGCGCCGGCAAGCCTTTGGATGTGAAGTTGCAGGCCCAGGTGGGCATGGTGTTCCAGCACTACACCTTGTTCCCGCACTTGTCGGTACTGGGCAACCTGATTCTTGCGCCGATGAAAGTGCACGGACTGACCAAGGTTCAGGCCACGGAAAAGGGGCGCCTGTTCCTGGCGCGACTGGGGCTTGAAAGCAAGCTCAACGTGTATCCGAGCCAGCTTTCCGGTGGGCAAAAGCAACGTGTGGCCATCGCCCGCGCCTTGATGCTCGAACCCAAGTTGATGCTGTTCGATGAAGTCACGTCGGCGCTCGACCCGGAAATGGTCACCGAAGTGCAGGGCGTGATGATGCAACTGGCCGAAGAAAAAATGGCCATGATCATCGTCACCCACGACATGCATTTCGCCCGCAGCATCGCTTCGCGAGTGGTTTTCTGCGCCAACGGCAAGGTGGTCGAGCAAGGCCCGCCGGAGCAGATCTTCACCAAACCGAAAGAGCTGCGCACCCGCGAGTTCCTGGAAAAAGTCCTGCACCTGGATTGAGGCTCGCCGACATGAATTATGAGTTTGATTTTCACTTTCTGACCGGCAATTGGGGCGCGCTTTGGGATGGCCTGAAAGTCACCTTGCAGCTCGCTTTGATCTCCAATGTGGTCGGCCTCGTGTTGGGCTTCGGCCTGTGCCTGTTGACGCTCAGCCGCTGGTTTTTCATCCGCTGGCCGGCGCAGTTGTTCATCGAGTTCTTCCGTTGCACCCCGGCGCTGTTACAGATCGTGTGGTTTTTCTACTGCCTGCCGATGCTGTTCAACGTGTTTATCGACCCCATCACCATGGGCGTGCTTGCCCTGGGCCTGAACCTCACCGCGTTTAATGCCGAAGCCTATCGGGCGGGTGTGCAGGCGGTGCCCAGGGAACACCTGGATGCCTGCGTCGCACTGGGCCTGCGCCCGTGGCAACGCACGCTCTACGTGATTCTGCCCCAGGCGCTGCGCACGGCTTTGCCGGTGTTGATGACCAATGGCATCTCGATCCTGCAGCAGAGTGCACTGGTCGCCATCGTGGCCGTCGCCGACTTGATGTATGTGGGCAAGAGCATCGCCACAGAAGCCTATCGGCCGCTGGAAACCTACTCGCTGATTGCCTTGATCTACTTCGCATTGTCGTTGCCCATCGCGCAATGCGTGCAGTGGCTCGAACGCCGTCAGGACGCTGCGCTCGCGCGCTGAGGAGATCGTCATGCAACTGGATTTTATGGTGGTGTTTTCTTACTGGCAGGTCCTGGCCAAAGGGCTTGCGCTGACCCTAGCGTTCACCGTGAGTTGTGCGCTGCTGGGCAGTGTCTTCGGGTTTCTGTTGAGCCTGTTGCGCCTGTCGAAAAGCCGTTGGATCAGCATCCCCACCGGGCTCTACGTCGAGCTGTTTCGTGGCACGCCGTTGCTGATCCAACTGTTCTGGATTTTCTTCTGCCTGCCGGTGGTGTTTGGCCTGTCGGTGCCGCCTTACGTGTCGGTGCTGCTGGCGCTGACCCTGTACATGACCGCCATTACCAGCGAGACCTTTCGTGGCGCGCTCAAATCCATTCCCAGCGAGCAGCACGACGCGTGCACGGCCCTGGGTGTGGCCAAGTGGAACAAGGTGTTTTACGTGATCTTCCCGCAAGCGCTGCTGCGGGCCGTGCCGCCGCTGCTTTCCAACGTCGTCAGTTTGTTCAAGGAGAGCGCGCTGATTTCATCCGTGGGCATCGCTGACCTGATGTTCGTGGGGCAAAACATTTCCAACAGTACCGCTCGCCCGGTGGAGTTTTTATCGGCGGTGGCGGTGATCTATTTCCTGGTGGCGTTCCCCCTGACCCGACTGGTCGGAGTGGTCGAGACCCGGATGCTCAAACGCTACGCCTACTGATCCACACATTGGAGACACGCTCATGCAACAACTCAATGGCATCATGCCGGCCCTGGTTACTCCCTTCGATAAAAACGGTGCAGTCGATTACGACGTATTGGCCTCCCTGGTCGAGTACCAGATCAAGCAGGGCGTCGGCGGCCTCGTACCTCTTGGCTCAACCGGCGAATACTATGCGCTGACCAATGAAGAACGTCGTCAGGTCATGGCCACTGTGCGGGAAGTCGCCGATGGTCGCGTCATGTTGATCGCAGGCGCCAATGGTTCATGTACCCGCGAAGTCATCGAGCAGGTCAAGCAGGCTCGGGATACCGGCTACAGCAATCTACTGATCGCGCCGCCGTACTACGCCATCCCAACGCAGGACGAACTGATCGGTCACTACAACGCCATCCTCGATGCGGTGCCCGATGTGAATATTGTGCTGTACAACTACCCCATCCGCACTAACGTGGAGGTGGGCTATAGCGTCATGGATGCGTTGATGGACCACGAGCGCGTCATTGCCATCAAGGAAAGCGCGGGCAACTTGCTGCGGGCCATCGAGATTGATGAGCGCTACAAGGGCAAGATCCAGCTGTCGTGCGGTTCGGATGACCAGGCCCTGGACTTTTTCCTGTGGGGCGCCACCAGCTGGATCTGCGCGCCGGCCAATTTCCTGGCGCCGCAGATCGTGGCGTTCTATGAAAACTACGTCAGTGGTCAACTTGCGGGGGCCCAGCAGATCGTGCGCTCGCTGTTCCCGCTGATGAATAACCTGGAAAGCGGCAAGTTTATCCAGAAGGTCAAGTACGGGTGTGAGCTCGCCGGCTTCAATGTGGGTGTGGCGCGCATGCCGCTGCTGCCATTGACCCGTGAGGAAAAGTCCGAATTCCGCCGCGAATTCGAAAAGCTCCAGGGCTAATATCGACCCGCATCGGCGCTCACAGCTGATGCGGATTTAGACATGTGAGTTCTGCGCTAATTAAGGTGCCTTATGATCAACACGCAATCGTACGCCAGGGGCCAAGCGGCGGTCGTCATTGGCGGTGGCATTGTCGGGGTATGCTGCGCCTTGTACCTGCAACGCGATGGCTATCGGGTCACGCTGATTGACCCACAAGCGCCGGGTGACAGCACCGCCAAGTGGAGCTGCGGGCAAATGGCCGTGAGCGAGGTCATCCCGCTGTCCAAGCCGGGCATCCTGAAAAAGATACCTGGTTGGTTGCTGGACCAGAAGGGCCCACTGGCACTGCGGCCCAGCGCGTTGCCGGGGATCCTGCCGTGGTTTCTGCGCTTCGTGGCCTGCGCCCGGCATTCGCGTATCGTCGATATTGCCAATGAAATGGCTACCCTGACTCACCGCGTCTACGAAGACTACGCGCCACTGCTGGCGCGCTGCGCTGATAAATCCCTAATGGGCGAGCGGCCGATCATTGAGGTGTTTGATACACCTGAAGGCCTGGCCCAGGAAGGCCCGCATATAGACTTGCGGCGTTCCCTGGGCTTCAAGTCCGAAGTGCTGGACCGTGCGGCGATCGCGGACCTAGAACCGGCCCTGGCTGGAAAATTCAGCTACGGCCTGCTGTTCCCGGACTGGCGCGCGGTCAGTGACACCAAGGGGTTCATTGCCGCCCTGACCCAAAGCTTTATTGAACAAGGCGGTGTTCGTATACGCGGGCAGGTTCAACGTATCGATGAAATCGCTGATTGTGCCAGTGGCGTCACCTTGGCCAACGGAGAGCGCTACCCGGCTGACCATGTGGTGATCGCGGCAGGTATGGGCTCACGGCAGTTTTTCTCCCAGATTGGTGATTCGGTCCCCCTGGCTGGCATCGCCGGCTACCAGGTGCTGCTACCTCATTCGGGGGTCGAAGTGCGTCATTCGGTGATCTATGCCGATGGCGGGTTCTGTTTCGCGCCGATGACCCGTGGGCTGCAGATCGGCGGCACCATCGAGTTCTCCGGGCCGGATGCCGAGCCTAACTTCAAGCGCGCCGACATCATTCTGGAAAAGGCACGCATGATTCTTCCGCAATTGAAACTCGACGATGTCGAGTACGGCATCGGTTATCGGCCGTTCCTGCCGGATACCAAGCCGGTGATCGACCGCAGCGCTCGCTTGAAAAATGTCTTCCTGGCCTTCGGCCACGGCCAGCTTGGGCTGACACTGGGCGCCACCACCGGGCGCCTGATTGCCGATTTGGTCAGCGGCCGCCCACCGGCCCAAGACCTGACCCCCTTCAGCGCCCGGCGCTTTGCGTTCAACTGAGGTTTTCCATGAAGTCTTACGAGCATCTGTACATCGACGGCCAATGGGTCAAACCTGCTCTGGGTGGCACGTTCCCGACCCTCGACCCGAGCAATGAAGCCGTGTTGGCGCAGGTTGCCGCTGGTACCGCCGCCGATATCGACCTGGCGGTAAAGGCTGCGCGTAAGGCCTTCGACGAGGGGCCATGGCCGCAGACCAGCGGTGCACAACGCGCGGTTGTCCTGCGTCGCATCGCCAGCGGTATCCGTGAGCGCCTGGACACATTGGCGACGCTTGAAGTACACGATAACGGCAAACCGTTCCCCGAGGCCCAATGGGATATCGGCGACACGGCGGGCTGTTTCGATTTTTACGCCGAACTCGCCGAACAACTGGATACCCGGCAAGAGCAGAACGTGCAGTTGGCCGATGAGCGCTTTACCTGCGTCACCCGCAAAGAACCGATGGGTGTGGCCGGGGCGATCATCCCCTGGAATTTCCCGATGCTGATGGCTGCATGGAAGGTGGCTCCGGCGTTGGCCGCAGGTTGTTGCATGGTGCTCAAACCGTCGGAGCTGACGCCGTTGACCGCCCTGGAGCTGGCGCATATCGCCCATGAGGCCTGCCTGCCGGCCGGTGTGTTGAACGTGGTCACGGGGCTCGGGCCGGATGCAGGGGCGCCGTTGAGCGAGCACCCAGGCATCGATAAGCTGGCATTCACCGGCAGCGTGCCAACCGGCGCCAAAATCATGCAAGCGGCCGCCCGCGACATCAAGAACATCAGCCTGGAACTGGGCGGTAAATCCCCCTTCATTATTTTCGACGACAGCGACCTTGAAGCAGCCGTCGAGTGGATCATGTTCGGCATCTTCTGGAACCAAGGGGAAGTGTGCTCGGCCACCTCGCGCGTACTGGTGCAGCGCGGCTTGTATGAGCCGTTGTTGAAACGCCTGGTGGAGGAGGCCGGTAAGCTCAGCATCGGCCCCGGCATGCAGGACGGCGTGCTGCTCGGGCCCTTGGTCAACAGCACCCAGTACCAGAAGATCCTGCAAGCCGTCGCCCGTGGCCAGGAGGAGGGCGCCACGCTGCTGTACGGTGGCACCCGGCCGCTCGGCTGTGAAGCCGGCTACTTCCTGACCCCAGCGATCTTCGCGGATGTCCCGGTCGACAGCTGGATCTGGAATGAAGAGATCTTTGGCCCGGTGGTTTGCGTGCGCCCCTTCGACGATGAAGCCGAAGCCTTGCGCAGCGCCAACGACTCGCGCTTCGGCCTAGCGGCGGCCGTCATGTCCAGAGACCTGGAGCGGGCAGAGCGCGTGGCACGCCGTCTGCGCGCCGGGATTGTGTGGGTCAACTGCTCGCAACCGACCTTCACCGAAGCGCCCTGGGGCGGCTACAAGCAAAGCGGGATCGGCCGTGAGTTGGGCGAGTGGGGCTTGAACAATTACCTGGAAACCAAACAGATTACTCGCTACGACAGCGACCAGCCGTGGGGCTGGTACATCAAGTAAAGGAGGGCGCCATGCGCTGGAAAAAAACGCTGCAACTGGTCGATGTGCATTGCGAAGGCGAGATCGGCAAAGTCATCACCGGTGGCGTCCTCGACATCCCTGGCAAGACCATGCTCGACAAGATGAACCATATCAATGAAGTCGACGACAGCCTGCGTCGCCTGGTGATGCTGGAGCCTCGTGGGTGTCTGCAGATGTCGGTCAACCTTCTGCTGGCGCCCACGCGTCCGGAGGCCCAGGCGGGCTTTATTGTGCTGCAGGCCGACAAAGCGCATCCAATGTCGGGCAGCAACTGCATCTGCGTGGTCACGGCACTGCTTGAGTTGGGGATGCTGCCGATGGAGGAGCCGCTCACCACCGTGGTACTGGACACACCGGCGGGTCTGGTCACTGCCAGGGCGCAATGTGTAGATGGGCGCTGTGTGAGTGTGTCACTGGATATGGTGCCGGCGTTTGTCGAGCATCTGGATGCGCACATCCACACCGACGAGTTCGGCCCGATCAACGTGGACATTGCCTTTGGCGGTGTCTACTACGCCCTCGTCGATGTTGAACAGGTCGGCTTGAGCATCGCGCCTGGCCACGCTCGCGCCCTGGCGGAGGCGGGTGTGCGCTTGCGAACGATCATCAACGGCCAGGTCGCGGTGCAGCACCCGTTGATAGAGAGTTTGAACGAGGTGGCTTACGTGATGTTTCGTAACCGCATCGACGGTTCAACCTGGCAGACCTGCACCACACTGCCCCCCGGGCGCGTCGATCGCTCGCCCTGCGGCACTGGTAGTTCGGCCAACCTGGCGACCTTGAGTGCTCGTGGCCAGGTGGCGCCGGGCGACCAACTGGTTTCGCGCTCAACCATTGGTGGCGAATTCAAGGTCGAGCTGCTGGGGTTGACTGAAGTGGGCGGCCGCGCGGCGGTGTTGCCGCGCATCACGGGGCGGGCCTGGGTGTACGGTATGCACCAGATTGGCGTCGATCCGGATGACCCACTGGCCGCGGGCTTTATGCTGAGTGACACCTGGGGCGAAGGTTTTTAACTGAACGAGCGCCAGTGTTAATCTGGCGTCCGGTCAAACGACCCGTCAGTACCCTGAGAGTGAGCCAATGAGCAACGACACCCCCGAGACCAGCACCAAACGCCATGGTGGCCGATACATCTACGAGGAACTTCGCAAACAAATCCTCACGCTTAAGCTCAAGCCAGGGTCACCACTGGACGAAGTGTCGCTCGCGGCGCAGTTCGGTCTTTCCCGTTCACCGGTCAGGGACGCCCTGGCGCGGCTAATCAGTGAAGGCCTGGTCACCATCCTGCCCAACCGCACCACGCTGGTCACACCGTTTGAGATCGAGGATTTCCCCAACTACGTTTCTGCCCTTGATCTGATCCAGCGCGCAGTGACTCGTCTGGCCGCGACCCAGCACGATGAGGAGGACCTGAAACGCATACGCGCAGCGGACGCCGCCTATCTCGACGCTGTGACGTCGGGTGACTTTCAGGCCATGTCGGAAACGAACAAGGCGTTTCACATCGCGATTGCCGAGGCGGGTAAAAACCCCTATTTCATCAATTACTACGAGAAACTCTTGGGTGAGGGCCAGCGACTTCTGCACCTGCATTTTGATTACATCATCAGTACCGCCAGCACCAGCACGCGCCTGGGGCGTGACCATGATGTTATGGTCGAGGCTATCGCGGCGCGTAACGCCGACGAGGCTGAGCAGGCAGCCCATGAACACACAATGCTTTTCCAAAGGCGATTCCTAGCCTATATGCAGCAAAATCTGACCAAAGCTGTTTCGGTGAAGTAGAGAGGTTTTTCATGTATTCCAAACCAAGACTAAGGGCATGTATCCATGGTGTCTAAGGTGCGCGCTTGTAAGCGTTCGGGTAATGCACATTACCCGTGAAGACTCTCACTAAGCGCACATCAAGCTCTGGCGAGATCGGCAACAAAGTGCCGTTCGGCAATAGGATTCTCTTTTTATAATCGTCCTTCCTCAAAAGCCAAGCTTTCCATTGGGGCTCAGTGATGGGCTCGGTGGCGAGCTAGACGGGATCGATGCGGATGATCGCAAGAGTTCTCTAATGCTGAGGACGTTCGAGATATTGGATGCCCTGACGCCGTAATCCCATTTCTGGCGTTGGTGTGCTCTTAATGTGCCTGGGGGCCGGCATTTACTCGATTATGCCAGCAGCAACAAGTCAAGGTTGATCGGCTCGTTCAAGATGGCGAGTCGTGGAGCCGACTGCTATTGTGTTCTTTATCGGAGCCCGAGGTGGCTCGCAGCGATCCCGGTCAGTTCATTCTTGCTCGCGCGCTGACCTACATCGAGCAGCACCTGGGCACTGCCCTGATGGTGCATGATATTGTGCGTTATGCAGGCACCAGTGAGCGTCGCTTGTATCTGCTGTTTGGGCAGCACCGGAGCACAACACCGTTCTCGCATATCGCGAACTTGCGCCTGAATCTGGCCATTGACCTGCTGCGCCAAACGTCTTTGTCGATCATTGATATTGCGCATCGCGCCGGGTACGCCGGTCAGAGTGCGTTAACCCATGCCCTGAAGGAAGCCCGCCATCTGACGCCGGCCGCTCTGCGGCGCCTTGTCTTACCTGGCACCGCTGTTCTCCACGCTGCTGCTGATTGCCGTGGGGCAAAGCGATGTCAAGCCGATCCTGATGAGTCCCGCAGTGTTGATCATTGAGTGGGCGGTCATCGCCACCTCACGCACGACCTCACGGGGATCTTGTCGGGAAAGGGGACTGGGAAATGAACTTGATACCCTCAGGGCAGGGCCCATCTCAGCGGATGGAGCATGAAACATGATTCCAAGAGCCGCTTTTACAACTACATACCCACCGCCGCAGCGATGTTCCGTCATTCCACCTCAGCGTTAGCGTATTTTCCCTGATGTCTGCCACAGTATGTATTACGTGGTTGCAATGGATTTCGGGGATTATCGGTCTAGTCGTGCTAATTCCTTACAGCGCGCTTCCTTCCGCATCCAAAAACGTGGATCACCCCTCAAGGTATTGGCGGCTTTTCTTCCGCGTCATGGCGGTCTTGGCGTGTAACTCAAGGAAGGGTTAGCCGCAGGCCGCTGAACTAATCCGCACGATGTGCGCATGCTGATGAGCAACCCATGATCACTAAGGGATGCTGCGGATTACTTGGGTTCGCCTGCAAGAGTTGGAAGACGACCGGGATCGCGAAGTCGCCTCGATGAGACAGGACACCGGCTTGTAGTGCTGAGAACGTAAAAGTCACGGTATAAGCAGAAACCTTGCCAGCGGCTTAAACACTGCTTCGGGTGGGGTCGCATCCATCTCATTCGGTCTTCTGTCTATTGCCAGCAAGGCGTAACCATGGGCCGCGCTCCAGCCAAGGAGGGTGCGCAGCTCAAGCAGTGCCGGGTCAGGTTCGACACCATTTTGCTCTACCCAGCCGGTGCGAATTGTCTGGCGAAGCAGTTGAAGAGCGGCTTCGCTGGATTTAAGAAGCCTGGGCAATGTGCGGTTTGCACCCTCGCTGCCAAGCATGAGCCGAAAATGATGGGGATAGGTTTTCGCGAATTTTACGTATCCCAGCCCACATCCCATCATCGGGTCTGCCAGTTCTGACTGAACAACACTTACAATTTCAATCATGCGTTCATAGCCGTCGGCAGCAACCTCGGAAAGCAGATTATCCATAGAGCCAAAATGATGGGCGGGTGCCGAGTGAGATACGTTGGCCCGCCGCGCGCATTCTCGCAGGGAAAGGCCTCGCACCCCTGACTCTCCGACAATGTCCCAGGCCGCTTGGCGTATGACGGCGGCCAGATTCCCGTGGTGGTAGGAACGGGTGGCATCTGATTTCGGCATAAAAACTCTTTTTAATGAAAATTATAAATTGCTTCCAGGCTATCTTGTCGCTGACAAGATAGCCTGCTTTAATGCTGGCGGCTCTTCTGATCTACATGAGGAATATCCGTGAAAAAGCTTAACAGCAATTTTCGTATGTTGACTCAGCGGTGCCTCTTGAGGCTAGCCTGTCAAGTTTCACCAGTTATCGCTGGAAGATACCTTGCGCGACGGTTCATCACACCTCAGGCCGCCGGACGTGCAAAGGCAGCATCAGCACTCAGCACATCATCGGGTGTACAAACAAGCACTTTGACGTTTGACGGGATCAAGGTATCCACCTATCAGTGGGGCAACCCCTCGCGTGAGCCCTATGTGCTGCTTTCTCATGGATGGTCAAGTTACGCGTTGCGTTTCGATGGTTGGGTCCCGGCACTGAGAGCTATGGGCTACGCAGTGGTTGGTTTTGATCAGCCCGCTCATGGATCAAGCAGCGGAGAAACCAGCCACATGCAGCAGTTTGTCGAGATACTTCGATGCGTTGGACGCCATTTCGGAAAGCCAGCTGCCTTTATCGGGCACTCTCTGGGAGCCTCGGCTATTGTCTTTGCTCAAGATAAAGAATGGCGGCCAGAGCGTTTTGTGCTTATAGCGCCGTTCGTGGCGCCGGTAGAGAGTGTATTTCAGCAGTTTGACGCCGCTGGAATACCGCACGAGGTGTTCGCTCCGTTCGAGGACTACCTCTATGCGCTGATAGGTCGGCGCTTTGCTGATTACGACGCTGCTCTACAACTGCCGTTGCTTGATAGCCCAGCTCTGATTATTCATGACCTGCATGACCGTGAAACGCCATGGGAGAAGGGCGCCAGATTTGCAAAGCTGTGGCCAGGGGCACGCCTCTTTACTACAGAAGGGTTGGGGCACAATCGCTTGATCGACCATCCTACTGTCATTGATGAGGCGATGACTTTTCTTCAGCCAGCAAAGCCGCTATAGGCCTAGTATCCCCTAAATCAGCTGCTGCTGCTTAATCCTCTACGAGGATCCAGCTATGAAGATTTTGCCTGGAAGACACGCTGTGTTTTATCTGTTTCGACTGATCGACAGTGGACTAACCTGACTCGACTCTAAGGATTTAGTGTGCACCATGTTCCGCGACCGTATTGTCATCGGTAGTGATTTATCTGATACGGTTGCCCTACTCAATTGTACAAACCTGACATTGGCGACCGTCAGCTGCGTATAGGCTACACGGAAGGAAGCGTAGCCATAGGTGCCAAGACTGTGTTTCAAGATTGCGCTTGGGTCGTTGAGAAGGCGGTTGTGAGCCGTAGCGCTCGTCGACTGATGGAAGGGTGGGTGAGTATTCCCAAAGCGATCTCATGTTTACATGGCTATGCGGTGGCCAAACTGCATAGGCAATTCTGATCTACATAATAAAAACAAAAGAGAATCTAATAATTACCTCGTCCGAGGTCCCACGTCATCTGATGCTATGGCGCCAATCCATGCAGCTTTCCGCTCTCGAGCAGGAGGCTGCCAGCATTGTGGCTTATCGCTCAATTCTCCGTACCTCCCGGGCATCACACTTTCCTGATTTAAGACGCCAAATACGGCAAGAAAAATCCGCCCTGGTTATGGAAATGCTACATGCCTGGATGAGCGCCCAGCGCGGTCTTGTGCCCATCGGCAACGCACGCGATCACAGCCTTAGGCGCTGTCGCGATACCGTGATGACGGGGCCGTCGATATTGATAATAGTTCGTGTGAGAACCAGATACGTCCATTGAGGATTGGACGCAAGAACTGACTCCGTGGCGTGAAACATTACGCAGGCCCAATTCGTTGACTTGACGATTTTCCTGCAGGACTGAACGATGATGACGTCAGTGCTTTCGCCACGGGCATTCGCGGATTGGGGGGGCAAACCAAGACAGCGGGTTCTTTCTTGGTGATGGCAATGGTTGGCGGTGCATTCCTGCCTCTTGCAATGGGGGCGTTGGCTGACCACTTCGCCAGTGCGTGGGCCTTCTCCGTACCGCTGATCTACTCCGTCGTCATTGCATGGTAAGGCCTTAGCCAGCCACCGGTTGCCCGTGCTTAGGAGCAACTGAAACCCATAAGCCTATCGCCCCCCCTCTAATCAGAGGGGCTGAGGTCGCTATCTCAAGAGCGAAGAGAGGTACGTATTCGAGGTCAGCCTGTTACCCAGACCCGGTATGACTCAGTAAAGTGGACTGTTTTCACAATCCGAGCTCGTGTCGTATTGACCTTGGAATATCCGCAAATACGGGTTGTTGGGCGCAACCTCGCTAAACAAATCACTGGGATCTCGCAACAGATAGCCATGCAACCGCCTTGATTTGCGTGGCCCGCTGACAAGGCAGGTCCAGATTTTGAGCCCACTGCCCTGTTTGCGGTGCAGCATCAGCTTCTCGAAATGCTTCTGTACCTACTGCCATTCCTGCATTTTTTCCCGCTTGGCCAGAGCCGTCATCTGCGGGTGTTCCTGAGCGTACCGCTGGAAGACGCCCGGCCTGACCAGGTAAACAGTATCGGCGACCGTATGTACCAGTGCCCTGGCGTCGTTGATGATCAGCTTGCGTGATTCGATGCCCTGTATCAGCCATGCCATGAAGTGTTGACCACAGGGCAGTGTCCGCGCCGCAGGGTCTTCCACTGGGTGGGGTGTTTGTCACGGCGTAGTGGTATGCACCGTCTCGCTTGGTGGCAGGCCAGCAAGCGTATCGTCGACGGGAGGCGCGTTCTGAATGGATGAGTCGCTGATCAACGATAGCGAGTCGTCCACCGTGCCGACTTCCCTATTGAAAATCAGCAGAACGCTTGGGCGCCCTAGTTGAAGTAAAGGCGCTGCATCGATGTTTTTTATGTACCGCCCTACCAGTGCGTTCCCTAAAAATAACCCAAGCCCAAGAACTCGCCATCAATCCGACCAGTGTTTAGCTCAGATAGTCGACCTGATAGCGGTCTGTACGAAGATTGCCAAGTGCTTCACGAACTCGCAGATGAGCAGGGTGATTAGCATATTCCTTAAGGGCCTGGATTGACTCAAATTCAGAATAGAGAACGACGTCGCAGGCGTAATCGATTTGACTGATGTCGACGCCGATTTCCAGAATCTTCAGACCTGGGATTTCATGGCGAATAGCCTCGAACTCACTTTTGAGTTTCTGAATATTGGTACTGCGCTCATGTTCGGTTTCGCCACGCAGGTTCCACATGACAATATGTTTGACGGATTGCATTTAGAGCTCCAGAAGTAGCCCGCTATCCTGATGGACAGCGGGCGGGGTAGCTAATGCCGCTTTAGCGATTAGCGAACACGTGGGTTGAGGACGAAGTCGAAGTCCAACGTGTAGTAGGGCTGATCAATCGGTTGGCCATATGGGTCAATGCCCGGTTTATGTTCCACCCAATCGGCAATTAATGATGAGCGAACGCCGAATACTGCGTCCGACTCGAGGTACTCGCCATGTTCGCGGAACACGTGAGTAACCAAGCGTTCATGATCATCTGAAAGGATCATGAAGTGCAGATGAGCTGGGCGCCAAGGGTGGCGGGTGAGTGCTTCCAGCATCTTGCCCACCGGGCCATCGTGGGGAATGGGATAGCACTCGGGTACAATCGTACGGAAATGGTAATAGCCCTTGCTGTCCGCCTGAATCACCGCGCGGCCTTGGTATTCACCAGCCTCAAGCTCAGACTTCTGTACATCATAAAACCCCCCATCGTCGGCTTGCCAGACTTCCAAAACCGCGTGCGGCACAGGATTGCCATTGATATCTCGTACCTGGCCTCGAACAAACCATGGCACGCCTGGCAATCCATCGCTTATGTCAGCGCCGAGATCGAATCGGGGAGCACCCTGCACATGGAAGGGCCCGAATACGGTTGCTTCGGTGCAGCCTTCGGGTTTTTTATGATTTTGGGCTGTCACCAGAGTAGAAAGCCCGAGGGTATCCGAGAGCAAAATGAATTCCTGGCGGGTAGGGGTGCAGATCTGGCCAACCGCTGTCAGGAATTCGATGCCTTTCTCCCATTCTTCTTCCGTAAGGCGGGTTTCTCTGGCAAACGCGTGTAGATGCTGTACCAAGCTCGTCATGATCTCCCGCAACCGGCTGTCGTTGGCACTGGCATTGCGGGTCAATACCGCTTGGGTAATGGTGTGTTCATCTAAATTCTTCATTTGGCGGGCCTTTTGCGTCGTTTTTTGTTGTGCAATCGGACACACGGGCGATGGGGCGTGCAGATCACTTGTCAGTTTCTCGAACTGGTCTGACTACGCTAAAGTGCCAAGAGGTGAAATAAAATACTCAAGGTGAAATTGTTCATTTCACCCATGAAAAAATAAGAAGGTAAACGAGTGGATCGCTTCACAGAAATAGAGCTTTTTGTGCAGACTGCGGAGCTGGGTAGGCTGAGCAAGGCTGCCGAAAAATTGGATATTTCCAATGCGGCAGCGAGTCGACACCTCGCGGCGCTTGAAGACCGTTTAAAGGTTCGACTGATCGAACGCAATACGCGACGGCTTGCGTTGACCAATGCCGGTCATGAATTTTATGGGAGGTGTAAGAGTCTGCTGGCGGAATTAGGTGAGGCGGAAGCATCTGTTAACGCCGCGCTGGTTGAGCCCACCGGTACGCTAACCATCACCGCAACGGTCTCATTTTCTTTGCTTCACCTTGCACCACTGGTTCCGGAGTTCCAGCGTCTCTACCCAAGGATCAAGATCAAGATTCTAGGAGCAAACCGCTATTATGACATCATGGATAGCGAGATCGACCTTGCCATTCGGACGAGAGAGTTCGAGGCAGATTCCAATATTACGATTCGGAGACTGGCGCAAACCCGCAGGGTACTTGCCGCTTCACCGAGCTATCTCGCGACTCACGGTGCGCCCAAAACGGTTACAGATCTTCACGACCATGACCTGCTGATTTATAGCCATGCTAACCATCCACATTTGATGGAATTCAGCAAAGGAGAGGAAAAAGTCACGGTTAAAGTGCAGCCCTCGATGGAATCTAATGATGGACAGATTGTACGGGCTGCCGCGTTGGCTGGAGCGGGAATACTGGTACAGCCGAAGTACATCATTTACGACGACTTGGTGGCTGGGCGGTTGCTACCTGTTCTCGATGATTGGGATCTGCCGCGTTTGACTATCAATTTGGCGTTCCAGGAGCGACGTTACATGCCGGCAAAAACGCGGCTTTTCATCGATTTCCTTCTGGAACATTTCAAGCTGAAAGAATACGAGCGGTATTGGACTAGATAAAAAGCCCCGGCTTGAACGAACCTGCATTACTGCATTGTTGTCGAGTCGGGGAGAGGAAAGGAGTCAGCAGTCAGCACTTACGCAGGGCGATTACCTTCATAAGCGTTTTGGAGCAAATGGCGGATGGCGTCACGTTCGATCGGGCGAGGATTCCAGTATGGATTGGCGAGTGCGATGTCAGTCGCCCGATCCAGATCTGCTTCGGTGAGCCCTAGCGATTTGAGCGTCATAGGTGCCCCCAAGGACTTTGCCAAGTCATACAGCGCACCACCTGCAGACTCAGACTTACCACCAAGGGCTCGGATAATTCGCTTGGCTGCGTCAGGCGCAGCTTCGGCGTTATAGGCGATGGCGTGAGGCAGTACAATCGTATGCGTAGCAGCATGGGGAAGATTGAAGCTGCCCCCCAAGGTATGACAAAGCTTATGATGTAGAGCCATACCCACGTTCCCTAAGACGGTGCTACAGAGCCAGGCACCGTATAGGCAGTCTGCCCTTGCATCCAAATCTTCGGGTGTTTGGATAATTCGGCCCAGTCCTTCGGACATCGCACGAATACCTTCTTCAGCAACCAATGACATCACGGGGTTGCCGTCCTGCGCATACAAGCCTTCTGCGGCATGGGCGATCGCATTCATGCCACTGGTGACAGACATGTCTATTGGTAATGTGGCGGAGAGTTCAGGATCGTATATGACCGTTTTAGGCAGCACGCGGATGTCCCTACCGGTCTTTTTTATGCCGTTTTCGGTCAGACCGTAAACGGGGGTCATCTCTGAGCCCGCATAGGTAGTGGGAATCGCAAGAATCGGCAAGCCTGAGTCAAGGGCGATAGCCTTACCTAATCCGGTCGTAGAACCTCCGCCGATCGCGATGGCGCAGTCAGCCCCGAGCTTCTCAGCGACTGCTCGGGCTTCACGGGCCGTTTCGATGGGAACATGCATGACCGCCTTGTCGAAGATCCCCGCCGCCCGTGAACCAAGAATATCGGCGATACGCTCTGCTTGGCTACGTTGCTCGGGGGTAGAAAGTATCAGTGCTCGACGAGACCCCAGTCGATCGATTTCAGCTTCGAGTTGTTGCAGAGAGCCTTTACCGAAGATGACTCGGGCAGGGAGTCCAGTGTAAGTAAAATTTGCAATGGCCACGGTACGATTCCTGTTGTTGTTAAGGGCAGGCCTCCCTCACGGGTGAGGGAGATAACGGAGGAAATTGGCGTTATTTGATCGGGGTGGGCTGATAGGCGATGAATGTCCAGTCGCGATCTGCGCGCACCCAGACGGCCAGAGCGCGGTTGTGCAGCGGCTTCTGTACGCCGTTGGAAATGAGCTCGCCAGACATCGAACCGTGAATCAGGGCTACTTCACCGATGATCTGAATGCTATCGATGGGGTGTTCGAGGTGCAGATAGCAGTAATAGCCATCCCTGCACTTACCTAGATAGCTCTGCAGTGAGTCGACGACACCGTTTGAGTGCGTGTATCGCAGGTTTGGATGCGCCAATGCTGCGAAGGTGTCGAAATCCCCGTCGAGCATTGCCTGATAACGGCGGTCTTCGAGGTCGCGTAGGTGTTGCCGAGTAGCTTGCGTGTCGTGCATAAACAGTCTCATCAGCAAGGCGAGGGGAGGACTTGCACCTCCCAACCGATGAAATCAGCCTATATTTACCATCGCTGGTAAAAAATGCCTGTTCTGAAAATCTTTATTTCATATGCGTAATAATCAGCTTTGGCGAGTCCACAGGTGCTCGTAGTCGTTCTCTCTGAAGCGCTGCACCAGGGCTTCAATAAAGAGGCGTACCTTGGCTGGCATATGACGACGTGTCTGGAATGCAATGTTCATGGTCAGCCTCGGCAGATCCCAGTCATCGAGCACAGCGATTAACTCTCCACGTTGTAGGTGTTCATAGAGGATGTATTTTGGCTGCACCAGGATGCCCATGTCGTGAAGGGCGGCCCGTAGGACTACTTGTCCATCGTTGGCCGAGATGAACGAGCGGACATTTACCGTCACCGTTTCACCACGGCGCTGGAAGGGCAATTCAGTGGGATTTATCGCGTAGTCATAGATCAGCATCTTATGGCGCAGGAGATCCATTGGGTTATTCGGCATCCCGTAAGCCTCCAGGTACGCCGGCGAGGCGGCCAGGATCCTGCGGGTTTGCGCCAGGCGGCGAATGGTGAGGTTGTTGTCAGCCTCGAACTGCCGTGTTCGGATCGCTACATCGACGTTGTTTTCCATCACGTCCAGGTAGCGGTTGGCCGCCACCACATCAACGCTAATTTCCGGATAGCGACGAGTGAATTCGGGAAGCAACGGTTCGATATGCATCAGGCAAAAGGACAGCGAGGCGGTGACCCGCAGAACGCCACTTGGCTTAACGACTGCATCCCTGGCGACACTTTCCGCCTCCCGCAGGTCTGCCAGAACCGACCGACTGCGCCGAAGAAATTCGGCGCCTACTTCGGTTAGCGAAAGCTGACGGGTCGTACGCTGCACCAGTCGCACTCCCAATCGGGTTTCAAGCGCAATCAGGTGCCGGCTCGCCGCTGATACGGAAAGCCCCATGCGATCGGCGGCTTTGCTGATGCTGCCGGCCTCCGCGACCTGAACGAACAATTCGATCTCTTTGAACGGATCCATCGGGTATTTTCCCGGATTGTGGGAAGGAGTATCCCGATCATACGTCTTTTTTAGTCAGTTGAGAGAAACTAGACTGGGCTCATATCACATAAAAACAAGAAGTGACGTTCACCATGAAATCCATCTCATGCCCCACGTTCTCAAAACCATCACCTTTCGCCGATTTGCGTGCGCTTGGTGATCGTCATGCACACTTCTCAACCCCTTCCCAGTTCAAACGCACCGGCCGCCGCCCCGTCTCTACACGTGTCGGGTGCGAGTTAACGCTTGCCCGTCTTTCCATGTCCCACGCGGCCACCGGTCGCCTGTTTCTTACTGCTTGAGAGTTCATTGTCATGCATATCAACCAGATCGAGCTTATTGCGTCTTACTGGACTATCGCCGGCGATACCTATCCAGGTGCCCCGAGTGAAATTAGTCCTTTCTCCCTGCAGGCCCGCGCAGAAGCCGCTTCCAAAGCTGGCTGGCGTGGCATGGGGCTTGTTCATGCCGACATCATCGATGCGATTGCCCGCCACGGCCTGTCTACCGTTCGCTCCATCTTTAATGACAACGGCATGAAGCACCTTGAAGTCGAGTTTTTGGTCGATTGGCACCTGGAAGGCGAGCGTCGGCAAGCCTCAGACCGGATGTGCAAGGAGTTGCTAGAAATCGCCGCTGAAGTAGGAGCGCGTAAGCTCAAAGGTGCGGCAGGGCTCTTCGAGGAGGGTGAGCCGGATGTTGCCCGCATGCGCGATAGTTTTGCGATTCTCTGCGATAAGGCCAAGCAGTACGACGTCGAAGTCGCCATTGAATTCTTGCCATTTGCGAGTGTGAACTCGATCGACAAGGGGATTGCCATCACCAAAGACGTTCGCGCCAATGGCGGGCTAATGATCGACACCTGGCACGTTGCACGTGGCGGGATGAGCTTTGATGAAATCAGCAAGATCCCGCTGGAATTGATCAAGGGTGTTGAGTTGGATGATGCCGACCACATACTCATTGGCGATGTATTCAACGACTCAACTCACCATCGTAAGTGCTGTGGTGAGGGTGAACTAGATGTTCCAGCCTTTGTTCAGGCTGTACTCGATACTGGCTATCGAGGCCCATGGGGCGTTGAGGTCATTTCCGCAGAGTTGCGCAAGCTGCCGTTGGACGTCGCAGTCAAGCGTGCTTTCGACAGCACCATGGCGCAATTCCAGAACGCGCGCTTCTAAGGCCCGTTAAATATTCGATCAGACATTTAATAAAAACGAGGAGATCAACATGGTCGGTATTGCAGTCCTTGGTGCTGGACGCATCGGTAAGATTCACGCAGCGAACGTCGCGGCTAACCCCTCAGCGCGCCTAATTGCTGTCGCGGATCCCTACGCCTCTGCGGCGCAGTCGTTGGCGGGTTCCCTTGGCGCAGACGCGATGACAGATTGCGAAGCGGCGATCGATCGCAATGATGTGGATGCGATAATTATCGGCACCCCGACTGACACACACATTCAGCTAATGATGCGCGCCGTTCGCCAAGGCAAGGCAGTGCTGTGCGAAAAGCCGATTGACCTGGATATTCTTAAAAGTCAGGCCGCGGTCGATGAAATTGAAGGTTTGAAAGGGCGCGTAATGCTTGCTTTCAATCGCCGTTTCGATACGACGTTTGCGGCGATGAAACTGGCCATCGACGCGGGGGCAATCGGCGACGTTCGTCAGGTCATCATCACCAGCCGTGATCCGGGCCTGGCACCCGAAGAATATATTCGTCACAGCGGCGGGATATTTCGCGACATGACCATCCATGATCTCGATCTCGGGCGCTGGTTGTTAGGTGAGGAACCGGTGGAACTAATCGCGATGGGAAGTCGCCTGGTCGATGCGGCGATGTTGTCTAAATACGACGACTACGACACCGCAATGGTGCAGATGAAAACTGCCTCCGGTACGCAGTGTCATGTCAATAACTGCCGACATGCAGTCTACGGTTATGACCAGCGCGTTGAGGTGTTCGGCTCCAAGGGCATGCTTGCACAAGACAATCAACGCGCCAGCTCTCTGCGGATTTCGAATCATGAATTCACAGACGCACATGGGCCTCTGCTGAACTTCTTCCTTGAGCGTTATCAGCAGGCCTATAAGTCCGAGCTTGATGCATTCATTGATGCATTGGTGAAAGAAAAAGCAATGCCTGTCACTCCCCGTGATGGGTTGCGGGCTTTGCAGCTTGCTGAAGGCGCGGTTGAGTCCGTCCGCAGCGGCCGCGCAGTACCGGTTTGAAGAGGTGGCGCCCAGCGCCACACCGAAGCAAAGGAGACCAAAATGTCGCAGAAAATCACTGAAGCCAAACCACTGGGTGTTGCCTGTCTTGGTATTACTCACCCCCATACCTCGGGCCGGGTCAAGGCATTCCAGCGTATGGCCAATGTTCGCTTTCTCGGAGCGTATGATGACAGTCCGTTGCTTGAGCCATTTGTCGATGCGCTCGGTCTGCATGCCCGCACAAAAGAGGAAATTCTGGCCGACCCGGATGTTCATATTGTGCTTGTGCATCCCAAGAGCTATCTAATGGCGGATTGGGCACTAGAGGCGCTCGAAGCAGGCAAGGCTGTACTCTGCGAAAAGCCGGCGGGTCGAGGTTCGAAGGATACTCAGAGAATCGTTGATGCGGTGGAGCGTACCGGCAACCTATTCCAGGTTGGTTACTGCTGGCGCTTCGCGCCGTCGGTAGAAAAGATGCAGCAGGTGCTTCAAAGTGGCGAGCTTGGCAAGGTGCTGCAAGTGCGCGCCCACGCCGGTTGCTCACATGATGAGGCCGACACCAACCATATGAAGCAACCGGGTGATCTGGGCGGCGCTTTCTATGTTATTGGCTGCCACACGATAGACCGCATCCTTCTCCACTTTGGTATGCCACGCTCTGTGAACGCCCGAATCACCAAGTTTGCGGGCCAAATGAGCGAAAGCGCTCGCGAAGATGCTGCCGCCGCTGTCCTCAACTATGACGACAAGATGGTGACAATCGATTTCACGTCGTGGGATCCGATGCCTTGGACGGAAGCTTGGGACATCACAGCCTACGGTACTCATGGCGTTATGCACTCAACTCCGATGCCAGCGTCATACAAGCTTTATCACGACGGCAAAAATGGTCATCCGCAAGGTTGGACACACTGGAACGAGACCAGCTTTCCAGAGATTTGGGCTGTCCGTAAAACAGTCTATTCCCCAGAGATTGCTGAGATCGGTAATCCGGTCTACTTCGACCGTGAGGCAACGGCATTCGTCCAGGCGCTGCTTAACGGAACACCCTCTCAAGTTCCGGCCAGCCAGGCTCATAACATCAACCTCATCCTCGAAGCCTTGTTCGAGTCAGCATCACTGTCCGGTCAGGAAGTGAAACTGGGCTGATCGCCCATCAAGCAATACTTGTGGTGATCTACCCCTGCAACGGGGGCAGATCACTGATGGATTGGAAAGAACAAAAACAACAACCTAACAGGTGACAACATGCGCACGTGGAAAAAGATGGCGGCGACCTTGCTGGTCGCGGTGGCGGTAGTTGGCTGCTCGAAAAAAGATGAAAACAGCAAGGGCATCATTGGTATTGCGCTGCCTTCAAAGACCGAAGCGCGGTGGGTGTCTGATGGCAACAGCATGGCTGAGACTTTGCAAAAGCTCGGCTATCAGACCGATGTTCAATACGCTCAGTATGAGGTGCCCACCCAGCTTTCCCAGCTTGAAAACCTGCTGGTTAAGGGCGTCAAAGGTTTGATCATCGCACCGGTTGACGGCACAACGATGGCTGACGTGCTCAAACAAGCCAAGGAAAAAGGTATCACGGTCATTTCCTACGACCGCTTGATCCGCAACTCCACCAACTTCGACTATTACGCCACCTTCGATAATTACAAAGTCGGGGTGCTTCAGGCTCAATCGATCGTCGATGCACTAGGGCTAAAAGATGGCAAGGGGCCGTTCAATATCGAACTGTTTGCCGGCTCCACTGACGACAACAATGCCCACGTGGTTTATGACGGCGTCATGTCTGTTCTCAAACCGTACATCGATAGCGGCAAATTAGTTGTTCGCAGTGGTCAGGTTCGTTTGGAACAGGCTGCGACACCCAACTGGGATGGCTCACAAGCACAGGCAAGGATGGATAACCTGCTAAGCGCGTTCTACGGAAAAGCACACTTGGACGCGGTGTTGGCGATGAATGATCAGATTGCCATGGGTGTTGTTTCGTCATTACGAGGCGTTGGGTATGGCAACGGTGGGCCCTCTATGCCCGTCGTGACCGGCCAGGACGGCGAGATACCTAGCGTGAAGGCCATCATTCGAGGTGACCAGTACTCGACAGTATTCAAAGACACACGTGCTTTGGCAAAGGCCGCATCTGAAATGATGGATGGTGCTCTTCAAAAGCGGCAGGTCGAAGTTAATGATACCAAATCTTATGACAACGGTGCCAAGGTGGTGCCGACACAGTTGCTCACCCCCGTACTGGTGGATGCTAAGAACTGGAAACAGATCTTAATCGACACCGGCTATTACAGCGAAGACCGCCTGCGCTGAAAGCCGCCGCTTTAAGCCGCTGCGAGATTTATCGCAGCGGCGACCGGAACGGAGAGGGACCATGTCAACCAAACTTCTCGATATGCGCGGTATCAAGAAAAGCTTTGGTGCCGTCAAGGCACTGAGCAATGTCAATTTGCAGGTTCGTAGCGGTGATATTCACGCCATCTGCGGTGAAAACGGTGCCGGAAAGTCCACGCTGATGAAGATCCTCAGTGGCGTGTATCCGCATGGTAGTTATGAGGGCGTCATTCATTTTGATGGTGCAGAGCGCAAATTCAGCGGCCTGCGTGATAGTGAAGCTTCAGGTATCTGCATCATCCATCAGGAACTGGCCTTGGTTCCAACGCTATCGGTTACTGAGAATCTCTTTCTGGGTCATGAAGTCGCCCGTTATGGTGTGATTGATTGGACGATGGCACACCAGCGCGCCCAAGCCCTGCTGGACAAAGTGGGACTTTCCGTTTTGCCGCAAATGCTGGTCAGTGAACTGGGCATTGGTCAACAGCAACTTGTCGAGATTGCCAAGGCGCTCGCCAAAGACGTGCGACTACTGATACTCGACGAACCTACAGCAAGCCTCCATGAGAGGGACAGCGACCGCTTGCTCGAACTGATGCTCGAGCTTAAAAGTCGCGGAATTACCTCGATCATCATTTCCCACAAACTTAATGAGATTGCCCGAGTTGCGGATCAGGTAACGGTGATCCGCGACGGAAGTACCGTTGATGTTATCGACTGTCGCGATCAAGCCTTGTCGGAGAACCGCGTAGTTCAGGCCATGGTTGGCCGTGAACTGGCAGACCGTTACCCAAGCCGAACGCCTGACGTGGGTGAAGTACTTCTGGACGTGCGCAATTGGTCGGTTGAACACCCAGAGCGCCCTGGCCATGACCTCATACGCAATATCAGTTTCCATGTGCGTCGCGGCGAGGTGGTAGGCATCGCAGGTCTCATGGGATCCGGACGTACCGAGTTGGCGATGAGTTTATTCGGGCGAGCATTTGGGCGAAACATTCGCGGCAGTGTCAGCCTGGCTGGCAGTGAAGTGGACGTCAGCTCGGTGCGCAAAGCCATCGACGTTGGTTTGGCCTATGCGACCGAGGATCGCAAGGGCGCGGGATTGGTATTGGGAGATGGCATCGGCCGCAACATTAGTCTGGCGAGCCTCAAGTCCCTTGCTCGACGTTGGGTTATCAATGACACAGAAGAGGTTGAGGTAGGGGAGGGTTACCGACACTCTTTACGCATTCGCAGTCCCGATTTACGCCAACCAGTGGAGCACCTTTCAGGCGGCAACCAACAGAAAGTGGTTCTCGCGAAATGGCTGTTCTCCAACCCCGAGGTGCTCATCCTTGATGAGCCTACTCGCGGTATTGATGTAGGGGCTAAGTACGAGATCTATGGTGTGGTGAACGAAGTTGCGTCTCAGGGGAAATGCGTTGTGATGATTTCCTCGGAAATGCCTGAACTGTTGGGCACCTGCGACCGGATTTACGTGATGAACGAAGGGCGGTTTGTGGGTGAGTTCCCCGTCGCTGAGGCCTCTCAAGAACGCATCATGCACGCAATAATGAAGAATGAGGTGATCCAGTGAGCGATGTCATGGCCCCAGCGGCCTCCAAAAACAGCATGTTGCCCGCAATCAAGCGAGGTGCGCGCGAGTACGGTCTGCTCAGCTCTCTGCTGGTGATCGTAGTGTTCTTTCAGATTGCTACAGGAGGCGCGTTGCTGCAGCCTCTGAACCTCACCAACCTGGTGCTCCAGAACAGCTACATTGTCGTGATGGCACTGGGCATGCTGATGGTTATCGTGTGTGGTCATATCGATCTATCGGTGGGTTCAATCGTAGGCGTAATTGGTTCCATCGCTGCTGTTCTAATGGTCCAGTATCGACTCGACTTCGTCACTGTATCCTTAGTGTGTTTGTTGGCCGGGGGGCTGATCGGTGCTGCTCAAGGGTATTGGGTGGCCTTCTGGGGAATGCCATCCTTCATTGTCACGCTCGCAGGCATGCTGATTTTCCGAGGCGCAACCATTGCCATTTCGGATGGCCAATCAATCGGCCCATTCCCGGCCGAATTTGTATCGCTCAGCGCTGGCTTTTTGCCTGATCCCTTCCAGGGTCAGACACTTCGAGTGACCTCCATTCTCCTTGGCTCAATAGTCGTAGCTTGTTTTCTAATAGTGGAGTGGAGAGCTCGGCGCAGAATCATCAAAGCGGGTACAGCACCCACGCCACTCGCTCTCTTCGTCCTCAAAAATGGGCTTATAGGCGCATTGATCATCGCCTTCTGCTACATGCTGGCCACCTATCGCGGATTACCCTCTGTACTGATCATCATGAGCGTGTTGATTGGCCTCTACACCTTCCTCATGAACCGTACTGTCATTGGAAGGTGGGTTTATGCAGCGGGGGGCAACCTCAAGGCTGCCAAGCTATCGGGTATCAACACCGCACGTGTCACCTTTTTTACCTTTGTGAACATGGGGGTTCTCGCAGCGGTAGCGGGGCTGATCTTCGCAGCACGACTCAACAGCGCGACGCCCAGGGCTGGCAGCGGATTCGAACTCGATGTCATTGCAGCAGTATTCATTGGCGGAGCATCGGCATCTGGTGGTGTTGGCAAGGTAGTCGGTGTAGTGATAGGTGCGTTCATCATGGGCGTGCTCAACAATGGCATGTCCATTCTAGGTATTGGTGTCGACTACCAGCAGATGATCAAGGGGGCGGTGCTGCTGGCAGCTGTTTTTGTGGATGTTTACCAGAAGAACAAGTCCTAGGAAGCCTCTTCCGTTGAGCACGGAGGCCATGTTCAGCATAACGAGTGGTGCGTGATAGCCAGTTTTTCACTAGATGGAAAAGAGATTTCTATATTCGGTCTTTTTTGCCTTAAAACGCATGGTTAAGATGCTTGCATGATTCTAGAGTCGAATCATGCAGCGCTCCCTGGACGGTCAATACGACCGTCGTAGGTGATCGCACACTGAACGGAAAACAAAACATATAAAAGGTACCGCTCATGTCAACTCGAACAGAAGCGCTGGAGCGCTCTCCAGTGATCCGCAAATCGCGTGTGGTTACTGCAAATCAATTCGCCTTCATCCTCGTGACCAGCCTATTTTTCATGTGGGGGCTCTCCCACGGATTATTAGATGTTCTCAACAAACACTTCCAAGACACGCTGCACATATCTCAGGCCCAATCCGGCCTGGTACAAACAGCCTATTTCGGCGCGTACTTCTTCGTCGCACTGCCCGTCGGACTGTTCATGGAGCGGTTTGGTTACCGCGCCGGAATCCTTGTGGGCCTGGCATTGTTCGCCACCGGGGCTTTGCTGTTTCTTCCAGCCTCATGGGCGGGCACCTTTGCGCCTTTCCTGATAGCGCTATTTGTCTTGGCCTGTGGATTGGCTTGCCTGGAAACCGCCGCAAACCTTTACGCGGCAGCCCTTGGGGATCCGGCGAAATCCGAGCAGCGACTTACCTTGGCTCAATCATTTAATGGTCTCGGCGCTTTTATGGGCCCTTTGATTGGTGGATCGGTATTTTTCCTGCCTGACTTCAATATTGCGGGTGTGGATATTCAGCCAGTGTCCGTAACCTACATTGCCTTGGCAGCAGTGGTCGTGCTGATGTTCCTGGTTTTTGCCCGAGCCCATTTGCCGGAAATTCGTGAGCAAATACCCGTAGAACAGTCGGTAAATACGGTCAGCAGTCTGTGGCGTAAGCGCAACTTTACCGGTGCACTCATTGCCCAGTTCTGCTACGTCGGCAGCTATGTCGGAATCGGCGCTTTTTTCATCAACTTCACGATTGATCACTGGCCGGGCATGACCGCCCAGAATGCTGCCTATCTTCTGTCGTTGGGCATGTTGGCTTATATGGTTGGTCGGTTCGCCGGTACCTGGATCATGCGCTACATTCCAGCGCGCACGCTGTTGATCCTCAATAGTCTGGTCAGCATCGTATTGTGTGCGGTGGCGGTGATGGGGATCACAAAAGTCTCTCCCCTAGCCATCGCGGCGATTTACCTCTTCATGTCGACGTTATACCCAACGATCTTCGCCATGGGCATTCGCGGATTGGGCACGCAAACCAAGAAAGCGGGTTCTTTCTTGGTGATGGCACTGGTTGGCGGTGCATTCCTGCCTCTTGCAATGGGGGCGTTGGCTGACCACTTCGGCAGTGCATGGGCCTTCTCCGTACCGCTGATCTGCTTCGTCGTCATCGCCTGGTACGGCCTTAGCCAGCCACCGGTTGCCCGTGCTTAGGAGCAACTGAAACCCATAAGCTATCGCCCCCCCTCTAACCAGAGGGGCTGAGGTCGCTACCTCAAGAGCGAACAGCGGTACGTGTCCCAGGTTAGCCGGTTACCCAAACCCGGTATCACTCAGTAAAGCGGACTGTTTTCACATGGGGGCTACTGCCCTCATGGGAAGTCGGCTGGCTGCAAGAAAGCTCAATAACAATAAAAGTGGAGTCACCATGCAGGTGTTCAATCATCGTGGGAAAGTGTTGCCGATATTCGCGATTGCAGTACTTCCGTTTTCGGCCAGCGCATTGGATTTTACGGGATATGTGCGTAGCGGTATTGGTGGAGCAGTGGAGGGCGGTAAACAATCGTGCTTCCAGTTACCCGGGGCTCCGTCCAAGTATCGGTTGGGCAACGAGTGTGAGCAGTACATCGAACTGGATCTGCGTGAGGATCTCCTACGGTTGGACGATGGCTCCGCTATCAGTGTGGAGGGTATGGCGCAGCTTTATAATCAATATGGCCATACGCCGAGGTTCTCTGATGATTACGGTTTTGCCCGCATGAGCCAGCTTTATGCGGAGTGGAGCAAGATGCCCGCCCTGAACGGAGGTTCGTTTTGGGCAGGGCGGCGTTACTACAAACGAAATGATATCCATATATCTGATTACTATTACTGGAATCAGAGCGGAACTGGATTTGGCGTTGATAGCGTGCCCATCGGCGATTTGCAGTACAGCTATGTCTTCTCCCGAAAAGACAATCAAGACCAGAAAGACTATGTAACCCGACAGGACTTCAACGTTGCAGGCTTTCAGCCAAACACCAATGGTTCGCTTGAATTCGGCCTTAGCGTTACCGATAAGCCTGGTGGTGAAGACATGCATGGTGGCTGGGCAATCAGTGCGCAACACAAACAGAAAGGGTTTCTCGGGGGGCTCAACACGTTTGCTCTGCAGTATGGTCGCGGCCCCGGAAGCGCGCTTGGATATACAGGCAACACCGCGTTGGATCAGGACAACAAAAGCTGGAGAGCCGTCGAGTACTTCGATTGGCAAGTGACACCTCGCTTCGGCGGACAGATCCAGGCCATTTACCAGAAAGACATTCGCGCAAATGGTAGTGATCAGAACTGGATATCCTTGGGCGTCCGACCAACGTATGCATTGACCGACCAGTTCAAGCTTGTCACGGAAATCGGGCATGATCAGATTGATGCTGTCGGGGGCACACGCAAGCTCACGAAATTCACGATTGCACCAACGTGGTCACCTGCAGGCCCTGGGTTTTGGCAGCGACCAGAGTTCCGCCTCTACTACACCTATGCTAGTTGGAACGAAGCCGCCCAGCGTGCGGCCAGTTTGATGGCTGCGGGGTCAGCTCTTTCTGACAGCGGAGCGTTTGGAGATGCGCTGCACGGATCCAACGTTGGTGTTCAGGTTGAGTATTGGTGGAAGTAAAGTTGGCCTGCCAGCCTTAACGCTCAGAGGTTGAAGCTCTGTCCGGTGACCGCATCGTTGCGTCAAACATTACGCAGGCCCAATTCGCCGACTTGACGAGTTTCCTGCAGGACGTAACGATGATGACGACAGCGCTTTCGCCATGGGCATTCGCGGATTGGGGGCGCAAACCAAGAAAGCGGGTTCTTTCTTGGTGATGGCACTAGTTGGCGGTCCATTCCTGCCTCTTGCAATGGGGGGTTGGATGACCAATTCGGCAGTGCGTGGGCCTTCTCCGTAACGCTGATCTGCTTCGTCGTCATCGCCTGGTACGGCCTTAGCCAGCCACCGTTTGCACGTGGCTAGGAGCAGATGAAACCCGCAAGCCTCTCGCCCCTCTCTAACGAGAGGGGTTGATGAGGTCGCTATCTCAAGAGCGAAGAGAGGTACGTATTCGAGGTCAGCCGGTTACCCAAGCCCGGCATAACTCAGTAATGTGGACTGTTTTCACAATCCGAGCTTGTGTCGTATTGACCTTGGAATATTCTCAAATATGGGTTGTTGGGCGGCACCTCGCTAAACAGATCATGGGGATCTCGCAACAGATAGCCGTGCAACCGCCTTGATTTGCGTGGCCCGCTGACCAGGCAGGTCCAGATGTTGATCCCACTGTCCTGTTTGCGGTGCAGCATCAGCTTCTCGAAATGCTTCTGTACCCACTGCCATTCCTGCATTTTTTCCCGCTTGGCCAGAGCCGTGATCTGCGGGTGTTCCTGAGCGTACCGCTGGAACACACCGGGACTGACTAGGTAAACAGTATCGGCGACCGTATGCACCAGTGCCCTGGCGTCGTTGATGATCAGCTTGCGTGATTCGATTCCCTGTTTCAGCCATGCCATGAAGTGTTGACCACAGGGCAGTGTCCGCGCCGCAGGGTCTTCCACTGGGTGGGGTGTTTGTCTCGGCGTGGTGGCATGGACCGTCTCGCTTGATGGCCGGTTAGTAGGCGTAACCTCGACAGAAGGTTCGTTCTGAGTAGGTGAGTCGCCGAGCAGCGACAGCAGGTCTTCCATCGCATCGACTTGAACTGGCGCGGCGGCATTCCCCGCCGAGACCGGACTCACAAAAGAAGGGGGGGCCAGGGACTCGGGCGAAGCGGCGGGGGAGCCGCCGTTGTCCTCGACTGGCTCGCTGCCCGATGCGTCTTCGACCACGGTGCCGCGGAAGGGGGGTGGTCGTTCTGCGGCTTCCCAGATCAGTGCGGGGGCTAGTCGCAGCAGCGTGAAACTGTGCGACCAGCCGGTCTCGCTGGTGACCGTGGCTTTCCAGATGGCCTTGCCTTCCGGCGTCGCCTGGAGAATACCGTGATCTTGCAATACATTGAATACGTCAGTGTTGTTCGAAGGAATGCCATCGATGCCCTGCGCCAGCAAGTGCGCACGCAGCTTGTCGGAGATAGTTTTGCTGACGAGCCACAACGCGTCGTCCGTCAGCCAGCCATCGGATGCTTGAGGCTGATTGAGCTTCAACTCCTCTTTAAGCAGATAGCGCAGGCCGTCCAGCAGTTTGCGCTGCAAAGCGTGTTTCGGTGCCGCCATGGCCTTGGCCGGATCACCTCCCAGTTCCTGGGCCACGGAGGCACGGTCGGCCTTGACCACGAGTTCTCCAAGAACCCCGGCATGCTCGTACTGTCCGGCCAAGAGATACAACAGCGCAGCCCACAGCGATGGGAACCCGCTGAGCCAATCAAGGATGAAGCGATCAAGCACTTGGTGGTACAGCAGGCCTGTAGCTGCACCGTGCAGACGGTACTCGCGATCGCCGCGGTAGCGAAATCGGTAGGGCTGCTTCAGCGGACCATGCCAGGGATGCCAGACACTCCCGTCTACATGTTCGACATGCAGGTCAACCGCGATCTTGCCGATGTCGTGAAGCAGCGCCGCGTACGCGGTGGCGGCTGTCCAGGCTTCGGCTTGAGCTGCCTGGTCTTCGGGGGTTGTGCCAGCGGGAAGCAGATAGGACTGCCGCAGTTTGAGCGCGTAGGCAACGATCTCAAGCCCGTGGTCGAGCATGCCGCCGTGGTAGGCATGGTGATGGCTCTCGGAGGCGGGGAATTGCTGCACAAGCGCGGCGTAGCGCTCCAAGGGCATGCGGTACAGCGTGTCGAACTGCTGGCGAGACAGCGACGTGCGCTGCCAGATGTGTTCCAACAACTTCTGTCGGCGCGGGGCGGCGAGCAGGGACGCTGCCGTCTCCGGCCGCGTCAGCCCTTTCGCAAGGCCGGTGGCGGGTGCTTGAGAAGCAGCGGTGGTAATCGGAGCTTGTTTTCGCTGAAACGGGAAGCGCATATAGATGCCCTGATTGTGGGCTGACAGGGACCCTTTTGCCTTTTGGGGTAGGGCCTTTCCCCTTGCACCCCATTCCCTTGCCATTTCTGCCCTTTGGCCTTTAACCTTTTGGTATAGCGGGGCTTCAAATGCGGCTCCAGTGACAATGTGGAATCCGTTTATCTGGATTGATCGGCGGAAGGCTCACCTCGGCAAGCATCGCTAGGATTTCTTTGCTCAGGGAAATCCTCTAAAGCGGCTAAGCGGTCAAAATTGATAAAAGATGTATAGGTCGCCAAGGTGAATTTGGCCTGACATCTAGCTTGGAGATGACCACCTCCCATTCCGCCGAGCTGATCGCTTATCCCCGTCTACAAGTCACCGCAGAAGATGTCCGCCGATTCACTGCCAACGTCTACATCAGCGACCCTTTTACTTTTGCGGCCGAACTGAAAGCGTTCGTCCGCCAGCACGTTGAGACCGTGGAGCGTCCCGTCCGACTGGAGATGGAGGCGATGGGACGGATATTGGAGCGCAAAGCGGCCGCGCTGCACGCTGGGGCAACGACGAAACTGAGTCCAGCGCTGCGCACCGCGTTGCTGAAAAACGTTTCACCTACCGATCTGCGAATTTGACGAGTTGGCGGACAAGTCGCGTCAGCAGATTTGCAGGGACATCGTCGCCCGTCGGTAGCTGGCATAGAACGTGGGGCCACGCGGCCAGAAGCTGCCCGACGGGGAGCTCGACCCGGCGAAACAGCAGTCGACCCAAACCATTCTCCATGAGCTCGTCCAATCGACAACTAGAGGATTTGCGGTGCGCTTTGCGAACCGCTCGAAGGATTGCGCGGGCGTTCACCGTAGATGCCGTGACGCCATAGGCGGTCGACTAGGAGAGCGAGCACTTTTTCTTAAGGCTGGAACACCGGTGAGCGGTCCGTCAATCGCACAAATGGGCGCGGAGGCGAATGATAAATCGCTCCAGTAGAGGCGATAAATTACCTTCGCCGCGCCGGAGTAGGTAGGTGGTGATCACGGCTGAATCCGACGCCAGCGGGCGGATGACGACATCTGGCCGCTGGTAAAAGGCGGACTTGGTCTGCGTGGTGAAACCGAGGCCGAAACCTGCGCCCACCAGGGTCAGCATCATGTCCATAGAAGACACATGCTCAACGACATTGGGTTCGCGCTCCAATGGTCGAAGAATTCTCGCCAGTTCACGGCAGTAGCCCTCGCACACTTGAGGGTCACACAATACAAGCGGGTGGTTCCCGAGCTCATGAAGCGGAACCTCTCTGTGAACGAGCAGTTCATGCCGCGCCGGTACCGCAATCACCAACGAGTCATGCCAAAGCGGCTCAGCAACAATATCAGCATCGATTTCGGCCGTGTATGCGAACCCAGCCGTGAACACGCCGGACCGAAGTCCGCGCAACTGCTCCGCCAAAGGGACCTCCGCTAACCTTATTTCTATCTCCGGCTCCTTTTCACGGCAATGCGCCAGGAAAGCGGAAAGTCGCTGGTCGAACGCCCCGTCGGATATAGCAATGCGCAGGCTACCTTGTAAGCCCGCTGCCACAGCTTTGGCATTCTCTCGGGCCTGTTCCAAGACGGTGAATAGTCTGCGAGTGTCTTGCAAAAACGCCACCCCGGCTGCGGTCATTCGGGTGCCTCTACGATCGCGATCGAAGAGTATCAGTCCCAATTCGTCCTCAAGTTCCTTGATAGTCCGGGACAGAGGTGGCTGTTCGATATGAAGCCGTTCTGCGGCTCGTGTGAAATGTAGTTCCTCGGCCAAGACACCGAAGCAGCGAAGGTGTCGCAATTCAATCAATGACCTGCTCCTTACCAAATATCTAATAATCCAAAAATCACCGTCTCGGCCAAAAGGTTATGAATCTGATTTGTTTTAAGAGGTTGCAATCCTCTGCTCTCAGCAGCGCTCCTTGCTTCAGGAGCTTTAATGACTCGCGGGGCAAGACGTGAATAACAAGCTTGATACCGTCAGGCATGCCGATGACGTTGCAAGCGCAAAGCCGCTGGCCTTGTCCGATCTGTACGGGTCGACGATCACTGGATGGTTCGTCGTAAACGTATGGTCCACGCTCGTGCCTGTAGCCAAATCAGCCGCACTACTCAAGCCGGTAACTTCCATTTCACGGCTGGTTTGTTGACTCTACAAACGGTTATGTAGCTACCCAACACCCGATGACTACAGTCCGTAGATGATCAGGTGCTTGGACATGAACCTGTTTCAGAGGGCAGGCTTTTGTGGGAGAGGCTTCATCCCCGACGGATTTTTTCAGGCCTACTGACAGGGCCGAAGCTCTCCCACAAAGGATTGCTGAGGGTTCACGCTAAACAGCGTCCTGGAAATTGGCATACCCCAAGCCATTCCGGTCTGCCGCAAGGTGTGAAACGTCTCTGGTGCAATGCCGACATGGTTCGTAGCTACACTTTCCATGACCTTGCTTCCAATCGCTGGCATTGGCAATTGTGTTCCAGGACTCAATACGGAAGAGGTCATGCCGACGCGACATGTGGTACCCATGGGTTGAAAATGATCATGGTGCATTACGTCACGGTGCATCCAACCTTCAATGAGAGTTAACCCGGTTGTGCGCCGCCTCCGGGAGCCTACGCAGGTTTAGCCATTGCACCAGAACACCGAGCACGGCCACTGCGCCCGCACCGCTAGCCAACGCACCCGCAGGCCACTGCTGGAGCAGCAACACCCCGCCTAAGGCGGCCCCGATAGCGCTGCCCAAGTACAAGGCCGATTCGTTGAGTGCCACGGCCAGATTACCGTCGCCTTGGCGCTCACGCGCGTTAATCAGCTCGTTGTTTTGCGGTACCTGCAGTGCCCAACCTACCGCGCCCCAGGCCGCAATCGGCAGCATCACCAACCAAGCACCCATCGATGCCGTAACTGGAAGCAGAAACAGCGCCCCAGCCAGGATTATCATGATCCACAGCGTCAATACCGGACCCCTGACGCGATCCACCAACGGGCCGACCAGAAAGCTGCCAATCACGCCACCCACACCCCATACCCACAGATAAGGTGTCACTGATCGAGCTGCACTCTGGCTCTCGGATAGCAACGGCGAGATGAAGGTGTACATACCCAAGCTCGCGATTGCCGCCAGCAGCGATACCAACAGAAGCAGGGCTACGTGACCATCTGTCAATAGAGCCAATTTGGCCCTGAGTGGCGTGGCTGCTGGGGCTGGAAACACGGGTAGTCGCAGCGCCAGCCCGACCAGGGAGATAGCACCCAAGGCTGTTACCAGCCACAGAGCCGAGGCCCAGCCGAGACGTTCGGCCAACAGCAGGCTCATCGGCACACCCAGCACGGCGCCACTGGCCATCCCCCCCATGATCACTGCGATCGCTTTGCCCCGCTGGTCTGACGGCGATAGCGCCGCGGAGGCGGCAATACCCATCGCAAGATAGACGCCGGCGCCGATACCGGCCAGAGCGCGGAAAACCAGCAGTGCATTGAAATCCGTCGCCAAGGCGCTGGCTGCGTTGGCGAGCACGAACAATCCGAGCGCGAACAGTAAGCCCCCTCGTTGCCGATGAGCAGGCAGTAGCGCGACGAACAGTGGCGAGCCCAGACCGTAGGCCAAGGTGAACGCGGTCACCAGTTGCGCCGCAAGGGCGACGGGCACCGCAAAGGCCGTTTCGATCAGGGGGATCAGGCCAGCGGTAACGTACGACGCCATGCCCAAAGCAAACGCGCCGAGAGCGACGAAGTAGACTGGAGATTGTGCAGAACGTGACATTGCGATGCTCCTAAGAGAAAAGAGCGTGGAGGCGCTTCACAGCGATGGATCAAAGAGCAAGTTCGACGCGGTATTCGGCGAGCCAAGCATTCAGACCAATGGCCAGTTCCATCCCCATGCGGTCGTACATGGGCGACCGATTCCCAAGGGGCTTGGAAAGGGTGTTTGCGATACGTTGTCGATCGAGCAGCGGCATGACTGGCGATGCTGGATCGGCCAGGATCGCGGCCAGCGACTCGCGCAGTCCCCGTTCATAGGCCGGGTCCTGCGTCGAGGGGTACGGACTCTTGACCCGCTCGGCGATACTTTCCGGCAACAGGTCACGCGTAGCGGCGCGCAGGATGCTTTTCTCTCTGCCGTCGAAGGATTTCATCTCCCAAGGGATGTTGAAGGCGTACTCAACCAAGCGGTGGTCGCAGAATGGCACGCGCACCTCCAGGCCTACCGCCATGCTCATGCGATCTTTGCGGTCGAGCAGCGTCTGTACAAAGCGAGTCAGATTCACGTAGCTCATTTGTCGCATGCGCCGGTTGGTCGCATCTTCTCCGGACAGCACTGGGGTCTCGGCTAGCGCCTGGCTGTAGCTGTCGCGCAGGAATGTGTCCATCTGCAAGGTGTCCAGCAGGTCTTGCGCAAACAGCGTCTTGCCGTCGAAATACTTGCCAGTCGCAGAGGTCAGCCACGGAAAAGTCTGAGCAGCGATCGCCTCTGGATCATGGAACCAGCGGTACCCGCCGAACACTTCATCGGCCGACTCGCCGGACAAGGCCACGATCGAATGTCGACGGATCTCCTGGAACAGGCGGTACAGCGAGGGCCACATGTCGCCCCAGAATGCAGGTGGCTGGTCCAGCGCCTGAACGATCTTGGCCCGCAGCGCTGGATCGGCCAGCTCGCGACTGTCCAGCACGATTTCACCATGGGTAGAACCGATGCGCCGCACCAGGTCACGCACGAAGGGAGCGTCGGGGGTGCCTCGCACAGCATCGCCGGTGAAGCCTTCGCCGTGGTCGGCAAAGTCCACTGAGAACGAGCGGATGTTGTCCTTGCCTGCGGCTAGCAGCTTCTTGGACGCCAGGGCGGTGATGATCGAGGAATCCAGCCCTCCGGACAGCAGGCTGCACAACGGGACGTCGGCGACGATCTGCCGTTCGACGATGTCTTCCAGTAGCTCGCGGGTGTGGCTTACGGTCTGCTCTAGTGTGTGTTCGTGCTCATGGGCTTGCAGCGCCCAATAGCGATGGCGTGACAGGCCCGCGCGGCTGATCTTGACCAGTTCGCCCGGCAATACCTCGCGCATGCCGGCGAAAATTGCGTGGCCCGGGGTCTTGACCATCTCCAGCACTTCGCGCAGACCATCTGCAGTTACCTTGCGAGGCACTCTCGGGTTGGCGAGCAAGGCCTTGGGTTCGGAGCCGAAGACGACACCGTCGTCGGTTTGAAAGTAGTACAGCGGCTTCACGCCCATCCGGTCGCGCACCAGCAGCAGTTGCTGCGTCAGTCGATCCCAGAGGGCGAAGGCGTACATGCCGTTGAGCCGTTCAACGAAGGCCGGACCCCATTCCAGGTAAGCGCGCAGCACTACCTCGGTGTCGCTGCGGGTCTCGAAGTGGTGGCGGCGATCCAACAATTCGCGGCGCAACTCCTGGAAGTTATAGACCTCTCCCGTATAGCTGATGACCGCGGCGGCACGCTGACCACCATGCTCGGCGACCATCGGTTGGCGGCCGCCCTCTAAATCGATGATCGACAGACGCCGGTGCCCCAGCCCGATCGGGCCGTCGATCCACATGCCCTGCGCATCGGGGCCGCGTGGCGCCAAGGTGTCGGTCATTCGTTGCAAAGTGTCGCGGTGCGCCGTCAGGTCATGGCTGAACGCAAGCCAGCCGGTCATTCCACACATAAATTGCTCCTGAAATAGTTGTTAGGCCTTAGCCCAAGCTCTCAAGGTCTGCGCTTCGGGGGATGAGCAACCGCGCCGCGCCGCGTACATAGCGTGCGATCGGCGGCGTGCCGACCTGCTGGCCGATGTCGTCGAGCAGAGACTGAAGGCAGATCGCTTCATCAAGGCTGACAAAGGGTTGCCGAGGTGACGCACCCAGTGCAGTGACACGCGTAACGTCCTCGCACAGGCGCGACAGCTTGAGCAGTGTTTCGAGTCCGACTTCGCTCGGGGTGGTCCGCAAGGCATCCACCAGCACCTCGCACCCCTCGCTGTCGCGAGTCCAGATGCGCAATTCGTCGTGGTCCCAGGCCGGTGTGTCGTAGACGATGCGTGCATGGAAGATCCGGCCGGCTGGATCGGCGAACGAGAAGTCCACGGTGCGCTGTCGCTGGATATTGACGAAGCTGCTGTAGCCGGCCACCACCGACTCGCCCAGGGTAGCTGTGAGCATGACGGTGTCCGGAACATCGGGGCCGGACAGAGAAAAGTCCGAGCTGATGCCGATCGCCTGCCGTAGGCGCAACGTTTCGCCAGGCGCGCCAATCCACTGCACCAAGTCCAGGGCATGGATGACCTCGCTGCTAACGCCGCATGTGGGTCGATAGTCGTTCAGCCGGTCTTTGCCCCAATGGAAGCTGGCGCGGATTAGCGACCACGACTGCTCGGCCACCCGGTCCCTCAGCCGATGGCTGGCCTCTGAGTAGCGCTCCACCAGATCCAACGCGAAGCCTTGGACACTCGCCAGACCGGCACAAGCGTTGGGCCAGCCGTCGCCAGGCACTGCCAGCGGCTTCTCGCAAAGTACGAAGCCCGTGAAGCCGGCCAGGTCGCGCAGGATGCCAACGTGCGCATGATCGTTGACGCTGACCACCACCACGTCGGGGTGGAATTCGGCCAGCGCGCGAGGGACGTCCGGGTAGTAGGGCAGGGCTTCGCTGATGCGCTGCTGGCGTGCCACGTAAGCTACGTCGAGCGGCAGGTCCAGCTTGGCAGCAAGATGGCGGAAGGCTCGTTGGTAACGCTTGCCGGCATAGCCCAGTCCGACGATCAGCAGCTTCATGGCCTACCTCCCGACAGATTCAGCAGTCCTTCCATGCTGCGCACGAAACCCAGCTTGCGGTACAAAGCTTCGGCGGCTGGGGTGGTCTCCAGCAGCACCTTAGTCACGCCGTGCGCGGCGAACCACTGCAACAGTTCTCGCATCAACCGCTCAGCCATACCCTGGCGTCGGCACGGCGGCGACACCACCACCGACTGGATCCAGCCGCACCAGCCGTTCAGGCAGTCCGGTGCGGGCGGGCGTGAATCGATGAGGCCGGTGGCGCAGGCCACGGCTTCGCCGTCCCGGTCAGCGACGACGATTCTCGCGCGCTCGCCGCTTGCTAACACTGGCTCCAGCCAGTCGCGATAGGCGGCCTTCCAGCGCAAGCGTTCCTCGGACGTGCGGCTCGCATAGCTTGCCTCTGACGCGCCATCGAGCAGATGCGTGCGCAGCGCTACCAGCACCTCGATATCGGATGACGTGGCCGGGCGAATCTTCCAGGATGCGTTCGACATTTCACGACGCCTCCTGCAGGGCGTCAGCGACGCCGTGCGCTAGCAGCGGAATGTTGAAATGCGCGAAGACCTCTTCAAGCGCCTCGGCGAGTTGGTCGATCTGCTCATCGCTGTGGTTCGGAGTGGCGTTGACGCGAAAGCGCTCGGTGCCCACTGCCACCGAGGGGAAGTTGATCGGTTGCAGGTAGATGCCGTGCACGCGCAGCAGCCGCTCCGCCGCGGCCTTGCACTTGCTGGCGTCGCCGACCAGCACCGGCAGCACGTGTGTGGTGGAGCATGCCATCACGGGAATCCGCCGCTCGGCCAGTGCTTGGCGCAAGCGCCGGGTTTGTGCATGCAGCCGGTCACGTTGGGCGGCTTGATCTTTCAGGTGTTCGACGCTGGCCAGGCAAGCTGCCGCTACGGCCGGCGGCAGCGATGTGGTGAACATGAAGCCGGCGGCAAACGAGCGGATGGCATCGACCAGCCATTGAGCGCCGACGATGTAACCACCAATCACGCCGATCGCTTTGGCCATCGTGCCCTGGATCAAGTCCACCTGATCGGCGACTCCCAAGTGCGCCGCCATCCCGGTGCCGCGCGGACCGTACATGCCCACTGCATGCACCTCATCCAGGTACGTCAGCGCGTTGTAGCGGCGGGCCAGCGCCACGATCTCTGCTATGGGGGCCACATCGCCGTCCATCGAATAAATCGACTCGAACACTACGATCTTCGGTCGCTCGTGCGGGTAGCGCGCCAGCAGCTCTTCCAAGTGGGCCACATCGTTGTGACGGAACACTTGGCGCTCGGCACGGGTCGCGCAGATGCCGTTTATTATGGATGCATGGTTCTTTTCATCGCTGAACACCACACATTCGGGAATCTGTCGCAGCAGGCATTGCAACGTTGCATCGTTGGAGCTGAAGCCGGTCGGAAATACCAGCGCTGACTCCTTGTCATGCCAGTCGGCCAGGCTGCACTCCAACTGGCAGTAGAGCCCGTGAGTTCCGCCGATATTGCGCGAACCGCCCGAGCCGGCTCCATAAGCCTCGATCGCCTCATGCATCGCTTTGCACACGCTCGGGTGTTGTGACATGCCGAGGTAGTCATTGCTGCACCAAATGATGACGGGGCGGTTGTCTTCGCCTGCGAGCCGCGCCAGCGGATATTTTCCACGGATCCGATTCAAGGTCACGAAAGTCCGGTACTGTCCGGAAGCCTTCAATTCACTCAGTTTTTCACTCAGCAAACTTTGGTACATGCCCATTCTCCCTATTTTTTCTCCTCACAAGCGCTTTGGCAGCTGTCTACTGCCGGCCAGGAACGGCCGAGATGGCGAGCCGAGTTGATTGTGTGCAGCCTTTTTGGCTATTACAATTTAACTCTTTATGCTGTTACTAAAAGTGATTGGATGAGTACTATTCGCTGTATGGAACGTGTCAGAAAAGAATTGGCCGAGTTCCTGCGCAGTCGCCGCGAGCGTCTAGTGCCCTCGGAAGTCGGGCTCCCGTCCGGGACGCGCCGGCGCACGCCGAAGCTGCGCCGCGAGGAGGTGGCAGCATTGGCCGGCGTTGGACTGACTTGGTATACGTGGCTGGAGCAGGGGCGAGACATCAGTGTGTCAGCGACTTTTTTGGACAACCTTGCTCGGGTCCTGAAGCTGGATGCGGCGGAGCGACGCTATCTCTACCTTCTTACTCAACAGCGTCCACCGGCTGAGCCCGGTAAGACGTGGTGTGTCGTCCCGCAAGTGGTCCATCGGCTCATGGGCGATCTGGCGTTACGCCCCGCCTATGTAATCAACCTGCGATGGGACGTGCTGGCTTGGAACCAGGCTGCCGACAAGGTATTCCGCTTTTCATCACATGCGCCAGAGCGGCGTAATTTGTTGTGGATGCTGTTTGCCGATCCCTTCACCCAAGAGCTATTCGATCCCTGGGAGGATCAAGCACTCCAGATGCTTTCTCACTTCAGGAGAGATTTCGTCAAGGCGACACAGGAACCTGATATCTGCGCCCTGATAAAAGATCTGGAAAAAGTTTCTCCAGACTTCAAGAAAGGGTGGCAGCAGCAAGACATTCATGGTCCGGATCACGGATGGCGGCGTTTAAGGATTGAGGGACTGGGGCATGTTGCATTCGAGTATTCAAAGTTGACTATTGATGAAGATCATCATCTGCGTCTTTTCTATTACGCCGCAATGGAAGAGGGTGATAACAACAAGGGCTTTTCCGGGTGGCTAAGATCGACTGGATTTCAAAACACCACGTCCGCCTGAAGTGACGGTAATACCAAACCCAATAGAGCCGACGTACTGAGACCAGTCTTCCAACAGACTCCCCGAGCGCGTATGCACCGAGGCTGGAGAAGCAGAGCCCCGACAGATCGTGTCCCGCAATGAGTAGGTCCCGTGGTTGCCAAAAACAACAACACAACTCAGTGGAAAATGATTCACGCAGACCCGAACCGCCACATCGCCCCAGCACCTAGCACCTAGCACCTAGCACCTAGCACCGACTGAAACGCCTACCGTAGATTCGCCTGACGAACAGGCGCATTCCCCAGATGAGGCGAGGTCTTGGCCGGATTTATGGTCGGCTTACTGCTTTCAATCTGGGCGATGGCACAAGCCTGCTGTCCGAGAGATGGACACCGTATCGGGAGCACTGCAATGGGTCAAATCATGACACCTGCGATCAATTTTACGGTCGATCCTTTATGGGGGCTATGCGCTTCGGCGCAATGGCGTAGAGTATTTGCAGGTCAACGATGCCAAGGCCGTGCAGCCCGATCCTGGCCCGGTGGAATGGGATGGTGAAGTATCCACCTAAAGCAGTAAGAGAACACACTGACGCCCCAAGCTGAATGAGTTGGATGAAGCTAAAATAGGCATTCTCGTGTAGCAGGAGACGACCATGAGCACGACAACTCGCATCAGCAGAGCAGATCGCCTCGGCCGCAGTATTGGTCGTGGTTGGTGCGCTTTTCGGCGCGGCGAACTAAGGCTGTCGAACTGCCTAGCCTCCAAGGGTGTGCCGGTCGCGGGTGTCACTTTGGTGTTTTGGGTCGTCAAGTTATCTTTGCTAGGACTGCTGCTTTACTTCGCCTTCTGTTTGGCGGCGTTGCTCTTGCTGGCAGTTTTATGGCTGGCTGGCACTTCGCCCGTAGACGACCGCTTCACGCAACAGGATGAACTTCGCAATGGCGAGGCAGGCTTTGGCCTGTATTCGTCAAATGGTCAGCGAATCGACCCACATGATCCGAATGATCCCTTTAATAACTGAGATTTGGCCCGTTATCACAGCGTTTTTGCTGCTGCCTTGCTTACGCCTGCCCCTGCGCTATCACGAGCATCCTTGGAGCCGAAAGTAAGGGTCTGAGCAACCACCCCGGCTTTGACGCCGGCCCATCCCAAAGCCGCAACCCAGAAAGCCGGCAAAACCACGAACATCGTCCCAGTGACGAAGTTCAGCAGCACATCGCCAAAGGCATTATTCAAGCCCATTAGCGGGTCGAAGTTATTATGCGGCCGGTTCCAGCCCCAGCCCCATCCATAGAGTGCATCGAGGATGGTGCTGTCGATCCAGCGGGCCAGTTGGAACCAGAAGTCGACGAAGAACAGCGCGAACTGCACGACGCTGATCATGACGACCGTCTTGAGGTCGTAGGTACCTATGACCAATACCAGGGGAATGCATATCACCAACGCCATCTTGAGAAGCGCTAGTACCATGGGCAGGGCCTGGCGCACAACGTCCATGGAAGGGAACGCCGCGATTCCTCCGACGGCCATTCCCACATCGCCCGCCGCGCGCGTCACGATATTCGGCAAGCTCTTTTCGATCTGTCCGCCGTAGTCCGAATAGACCGAGCCCTGATTGAGTTTCTGTTGTTGCGGCGAGGCGATCGCTCTAATTACCGAATCATCCACGTCTTCACGGCTGAGGAACCCTGCCCAGCCCGACAGGCGCGTGAGCAGGCTAGGGTTCACCTGCCCCAACAGCCTTGTCCGCAGGCCGTTGCTATCATCAGTCCACCATTGCCGGCAGTTGGGATAACCACCGCCGCTGGACACCTGCGCAAGCCCGGCATCGCGGTTGCTGTCGTAGGGCCAGTTCTCGCGTGGGGTGCTGGAACGATAGCTGTCATAGTAGCCAGCCGTGTCCGTGAAGAAGCGTGAGCCAATCCAGGTGACATCATGCATGTGCGCCTCGTCGAGCTGCGGCCGTTGCATGAATAACTTGGCACGGGCCGGCCCATAGCAGTCGTGCGTAAAGTCCGCGACTTCCTTGGCCAGCACTGGATCGTCGATGCGGGTGGCGTCGATCTCCATTCGCATCTGCCGCAGATCGGTGCCGCAGGGTATTGCAGCAACAGAAGCGCCTGTGACTGCGCGCGCGAGCGCGTGCATGAATGCCCACCACACCGGTAACTTGGCGCTTTGGTTGTTGAGGGTCGAGAAGGACTGCGACCAGCCGGTGTCGGCGGGCAGCGGCACGGTCACCTGGCACTGTGTGGAGCGTGAGCTGTCGTACTGGATGCTGTTCAGATCGACGTCCATAAATGGAATGCCGGCGAACATCACCACCACTATCGCGACAAACACCCGGTTCTCGATACGCGCAGCAGAAAGCATGCCCTTGTTGCCTTCGTCAGCTCCTTCCGAGCGGGCCTTGAGCCATTCCTGCAAGATAATGGCTATGAAGGGGAGGGCAAATACCCCGCTGGATACCAGCACGGCCCAGATGCCGTTATTGACGATCCAAGAGACTAGAGTGAGGTAGTACTCCAGGTAGTCGGTCGTGAAAAGCGTCATTGCCTAACTCTCCCCTCAGCCTCGCATCAATAGGCTGATTTCTAGGGCCACGATGGCGAGAGCGCCGGCGATCTCGCTGCGCACCAAGCGTCGACGCGCCAGCGCGTCGGCCTCGCGCGCCAGCAGCCGGTGGCGCATCCATATCCATCCGTAGGCCGTTGCTCCGTACAGGCACAGCCGCCACACCAGAAAGTACCCCGAAGCAGCGGTCAGCCACTTCTCCCAACGAGCAACGCCGCCGACCAGATAGGTGCCGGCGACGTTCGCTCCTACGGCAATCGCGATGATCACCACCGACCACAGCAGCGTCTTCGCGGCACGCCGACTACACAGCCAACAAAAGCGCAGCCACGCCATGCTCATGGCCGCTCTCCAGGCGTGCCCTTCTGCAACTGGTCAAGACGGTCAGGGACCGGGTCGCCCTCATAGATGCCGCGCGAGCCAGCCGCTCGCGTGCTGTGGCGCTGGATAATGGTCATCGGCGAGTTGTTGGCTAACTCTCGGCGCAGTTCCAGTTCGGTCTTGAGGTTGCGGATCTCCTGATCAAGCGCGTCGCTTTCTCGATTTACGGCCTCGATGGCCAATTGATTGGCCGCTACGTTGGGTTCCTTTTTACCCGTCAGCAACGTGCGTTGAAGCAGCAATGCCTTCTCCAGCACCGACGATAGTGCGACCTCTGACGCCAAGCGTCGCGCCAGCAGGTCTTGGTCCGGCTCATCACGTAGCGCCTCGATGACGCCACGAGTAATGGGCAGCGAGGTGCTACCAGCCTCTCGCAGGTTCTCAAACGTCGTGTTGCGCGTCCCCGAGATCAGCTCTTGCAAGGCTTCCAGCTTCGCCTCGTACTCCTCCTGAATCAGCGGCGTCAGTCCTACGCCGGGCACTGTTTCTGTCTTGGTGCAGGCGTCGCAGGTGCGTTGCTCTTTCTCACCTAGGACACGCGTAGCCCATTGAACCGCCTGTTCCGGCGAGGCCCAGGTCTGGCAGGACAGACTCTCGCAACTGGTCGGTACAATGGGGGACATGTCGGCTACGCCGCGACCATTGATCAAGTTGTAGCCCGCGCGCGTGACATCGCCGACCACTCGGATACCCGGCTGGCCCGCACCACCGGCATTGCTGCCACCCAGCCAAGGCACCCCTTCGTTGCCGCGGTTTGTTTCCGCCTGCTCGATAGCCGAGACGGCGTCCTTACTCGACACCGCATCACGCAGCGCCATGCCTTCCGCCATTTGACTCCACCCGAGTTGTCCGCCTGCTGTATCTGCCATCTTCTCGGCCATGGCTCGGCACGTTAGCTTCGAGCGGTCGAAATCCAGCCGCGCCTGCAACACGCCGTTAGTAAGCAGGTTGTACAGGCCCGGGTCGGCGCGCTGGATGATCAACGCAGGCAGGGACGCTACGGCACTCGTAGCGCTCTGGATGACGTTACCCATGATCTGTTGGAAACCGTTGGTCACACCGTTCAGCTGGTTCCTCAGTGTGGTCTGGATACTCATGTCGCCACAGATCAGATTGCTGTTCCAGCCTGCACCGACTCCGATGGACCGCATGCCTGCCGCGCGTCCCATGGACACTGCGCTACCCCCGCCTATGGAGTACATCACTTCGTCGCCGATGACGGGGCCGTCCACCTGAAAACTGGTTTGCGCCCACGCCAGGCCGCAACTAAGCACGAGCGCGCCGGCCAGCGCCGTGAGGGGCAGCCGGCGGCGTGCCTTGATAGGGGGAGTTATTAGTACAGGACGCTTCATCGCCTTATCCTTAATAAAAGTCCACGCTGCCCAGGAATACCTGGCCCCGGCGTTCGCAGCACGCATAGGGCCGCCATAGGGCCCAGGCGTAATCGCCTTGCTGGGCCTGTGTCAGGAAACCGTTGCGTGGGAAAACCGTGCAGGACGCCAACAGTACAGGCGTAAGTTCCTGCCATTTACCGGTCGAGGCATCACCCTCTTTCAGCGCGCCGGCTGGCCAATAACCAGGTCGCGAGTTTGCCAGCAGCGGCTGATAGACGTGGAGCTGACCACGGCGCGTGACGACATCGCCGGCGCGCTGTGCCACCACGGCAGCAGCCTTATGGTCATCCGTCTGATTCAGGAAGCCGCCGCGCGGATAGACATTGCCCCAGTGATTTAATGTCGAACGTGCGCCGATCTCGCGCATGCCCGGGATCAGCGCCTCCGGGTAAGCCATCTCGGGCACGTTGTAACGCCAAGCCAGCGTGTCCAGGGTGCTAAGTAGATATGGCATGAATGCGGTGCCCGCTCCCTCGCAGAAATAGCCTGATGACGAAACGAAGCGATTGAACACCGTGCCGCCGGGATGGCCAATAACATCGGCGTTCTTGAATCGAGCGAGGTTGTTTTCGTGGTCTTCGTTCGTCGTGCCGTCACCGCCCGCCTGGGCCGATGGGTTGGGCATGCTCATCGGCCGAACCTCGACCCAAGGGTTTTCGCCAGTGTTGCTATAGCTGGAGACGACCGCGTCGGGGATGTAGTGGCGCACCTTGACGGACGAGCGCACTGTGCAGCCAGTCACGGTGCAGAAGAGCCAGTAGCAGATCCCCACCACGCGATATTCAAGGCAATCTTGAGACGCCACCGAGCCAAGGATGGCCGCAGTATTTAGGGCGTAGCTTCCCGAGGCGCTGACCAACATCAGCGAGGCGACCGCGACACGCAGGTGGCGCGGCAGTACGAATGTGCGCATCACGGCTGAATACCCCGATGCTGTTCGATGCGCGCGACGGCACGCGCTACGTCCGGCTCGCCGTAAACCACATAGCGTCGGTCCACCACCACGGCAGGAATGCTGGTGATCCCCATGCTCCACGCGTCGGCAACACCCTGATATGCGGAAGCGATGCGGCGCTGAACGTCGGTACCGCCTTGATTCAGCCGACGTTTGGCGAACTCTCTCGCCTGTTCGGGATTGGTGGGCAGCGCCGCAGAGAGCTCCGCTTCAAAATGAGACGCTTCGTCCAGCTCAATCAGCCGCTCACCGCCCATGGGCCTGACCGGATGAAGACTGTCGGTGACAACCACGATATCTGTGGCAAAGGAGGCTGGGCTAAATGCCTGTAGGGAGGCCGCCAGTGCGACGCCCAGGCCGAGGGTTCGCCGGCATGAAATAAGATCGGATGAAAATGCTGGCATCTCGTGTGCCCCGGAAATTTTTCAGGGCCATAGTCAATCGCCAACAGATACGGTCCAACAAACAATGCGCATCGCGGTGTGCCCGTATATTTTCTATTTTCGCTGCAAGGAAGACTTGGAGGCCGAAGCTCGAGCCATGATCTGGGAGCGGGGCGCTACCACAAGCTGTGCTTAACGAATGAATACTGGGGACGCTGGCTCTGCACTTGAACGTCGAGGTATGTGCAAGCGCGGGTCAATGTCGAGGCGTTCCACCTGAGTGCGGTCGGGCGAGAATGTCGGTTTCGCTCACCCAGGAAAGGCAGCCGATGGTCGATTCTGGTTAAAGGTACGCGTCCAGCCGTCTCGTAGCGAGCTGTCAGTTCGAGCAGGTTGGGGTAGAACGTGTGTCATTGAAGGTGCTATGAATCCAATATCATCATGCCTCTGCTACCGAGAGCTGAATCATGAAAGGAAAAAGCATGAGTGATCTAAGGGCATTAGGATGGGGCTGTAAAGGATGAATAGGGTGGCACTTCTGTGTTATGTGTAGTGCACGCTACGTAGAGCAGAGAAGTTGTTCTGTTACGTTAAAATAACTTGAAGGGCTCTCTACTATTTTTTAGCGATGGAAAATCCTCTCGTCGACCCCTCATCAGGTCACTCAATATTATAAATTTCATACCGTGACGGCTTGATGCTATTCGGCATAGATTGGTTTTCACCTGTCTAACCTCTTGTAGAACAAGGCATTACGCTCCTTAAAAGTCGATGCCGCACCGTTTTAACAGGGCGGCCGCTTCTGCGAGGATTACGAGCAGTTGCAGACACTGATTGTTGAATCATCACAGGCTATGCGCTCATTAGATCTCTTAGCTCAGCGACTGCGAGCTTTAATTTCTCTGCTTGGAACAAAACATCATCTCCCAGACTGCCAAACCCGTGTTTTTTTAGTACTAAGCTCTCACGTATCAAACCCTCAGCAGCTTTTTCCATTTTTTTTGCAAACAATTCAACCTGAAAATTAACCGAGTGCCCCATAATTACGCCCCCTAAATCAGACGATTTGGAACCATGTGGTTCCTTTTTAAAATTAATCTAATACGTAATTTTCCATGCAGCAATATCCTTTCGCTTTTGCGATCCGTTGTAAAGGCAGTCTGGGTAATTTATTTTGCACTATTTTAATGCGTGCGCACGGATTTGGTGCGTGCAATTTTATTTCGATATAATTCATATTTAACGCACTTAAAAAATTTCGTTTTTTTCTAAAGTTTTCGTATTTATCTATAGATGCGCACACTACAAAGCGCGCAAGCTGAAAGCTTTTTCCAGCGTTGGCGCATAGTTTTCTCTCATTTGTTTTTCTTTTCGAATTGATTGTTTTTACGCTAAAGATCGCTCATTGTTCGCCGACACAAGAGGTATCACCTCTTTACCTTTAAAAGCTCCAAATCTAATCGATGCTTCGCTAGGAGAAAGTCATGGTGGACAGCAAACATGTGGTTCTTTCTGGGTTGACCGTTAAGTGGCGGTTGATGCTTTCCACGTTCGTTATTATTACCGCGTTCTTTGGGTTGTCGGCCTACCTTATCTATCAGATAAAGGTGGCGGCTGATAATGCGGGTGCACTGTTCAATCAGGACTTTGCTAATATGGAGAAAGTGGATGGTATTGATGGCCTGCTCACGAGGGCGGATATTAATATTTTACGAATGATTGCAATAGGAGATCCTATACAGATTCCTGAATGGAAAAAGCAGAACGAGGCGTCATTTCTTCAAATTGATAATTTGGTTTCTTCTCTGGTAGGGCGAGGAACCGAAAAGTCTTCAAATAATGATGCAGAAAAACTAAAAAATGATTATGAAAAGATGCGTGACGGCATGCGCAATCAAACGGCAGTTATTGAGTCTGGTGATATTGCTGCTGCTGCCAAGGTTAACCGTGAGGAAGTGAAACCGTTTGCAGAGCAAGTTTTCAAGACGCTGCACTCAATGCGCGAACTGGGAAAGAAACAAGCGGGGGAGAGGTATAGGGAGCAATTAGCAAGCGCTGATTTCACTCGCTCGATGGCCCTGGCTACGACACTGTTTATTGTGGTGCTCAGCGTTATTATTACGCTGTTGACCACGCGGAGTATTATCGGGTCAATCGGCGGTGAACCTAGCATGGTTGCGGATTTCACTCGCAACATCGCTCAAGGAGACCTGACCAAGTCAATCACCGTCGCGAAGGGTGATGAAGCCAGTGTCGTGTACGCAGTAGGCGTAATGCAGCAACAGCTCAGACAAACGCTGCAGCAGATCTTTAATTCATCAGCACAGCTTTCTGACGCGGCCGAGAAATTGACCGTTGTTACTGAAGTTAGTGCCAGTAGCATGAAACGGCAAAATGATGAATTAGATATGGCTGCGACAGCTGTGAATGAAATGACCAGTGCCGTGGAAGAGGTTGCGCGTAACGCTGAACATACGGCTCGTTCTTCAGGAAGCGCTACTGGTGCCGCGGAGCAGGGGATGGCATTGGTTAGGCAAACGTCCATAGCGGTTGCTAATGTCGGGGGTGATATCGCGAAGACCTCGAATTTACTCGGTAACTTGGCGGAACAATCTCGCGCTATAGGCAAGGTTCTAGATGTTATTCGGGGTCTTGCAGAACAAACAAATCTGCTGGCATTGAATGCTGCGATTGAAGCGGCGCGGGCGGGAGAGGCCGGTCGAGGCTTCGCAGTGGTAGCAGATGAGGTGCGCGCACTCGCCCACCGCACACAACAATCAACTGCTGAGATTGAGCGCTTGGTAACTAATGTTCAAAGTGGTACCGAGCTTGCTGTCAGTTCTATGTCTAGTAATACCGAGCTTGTAACCAAAACTCTTGGTATTGCAGAAGGCGCGAATGAGGCGCTGGGCCGAATCAATTCGGCTGTAAACGAAATCAACGATCTTAACCTTGTTATCGCCAGTGCGTCGCAAGAGCAGGCGCACGTAGCGCGAGAAGTTGATCGCAATTTGGTAAATATCCGCGATCTGTCCGCTCAGTCAGCTCAAGGCGCTGCCCACACCACTGGAGCCAGCCAGGACCTATCGCGATTGGCTTCAGATCTCAGTGCAATTGTAAGTCGGTTCCAGCTGAGCTAAGCAGTGGGGACGGTATAGGATTTCCCGTTGGATAGTTGAAGCTCATGAGCGACCTCTACATCATGTGGATGCTCGCCCATGAGCCCATTTCCCCGCAAAACTGGAGGCCTACAGCCGCCACACCATGGCCACACTGATGCTGAAGAGCGGCGCTGATGTTCGTTTCATCCACGCCATGCTCGGGCATGTAGGTCTGAACACCACGCAGATTTACACCCGGGTCAGTATCCGGGTGTTGAAGGAAATTCATACCGCGACCCATCCGGCACGTTTGTAACGTCAGAACACTACCAGCCAAACCTTGGCTGAACCCCTTACTGACGACCCGGTTGAGGCTCTATTAACCGCTCTGGACGCCGAAGCGGAAGAAGAGATCAATCAGGCCTGACAAACGCCTGACAAGCATCAAGAAACATGGCAAATGCCTGACAACCTCTCTAAAAATACCTGACAGCCCCGCAGGCCGCTAAGCGGCCTCAATCAACGGCAAAAATTCAGGCACGCTAACGATGTATCCATCCGGTGCCAAAGGGTGGCCCTTGAAACCAAAAGACGGCTCTACGTGTCGATAAACCTAAGTCATCTTTAGGGCAGGAAATGTTTTATGGCCACCGCCTGCACGCAGTCGGTCTCCCCAAAACCCTGATCAGGGCTACGCTCCGATACCCTTTAGATGCAAAGCCTAACGCGCTGCGCTTGTTGGCCCCCAGCCGACACGACGGCTAAGCCACCGCATCGTCAGGGGCATCAACCAGGTGCTTCGCCACTGAGTGCAGGCTCATCAGAATCGACAGGGCAAACGGTCAACTTCACGCTCAGCGCATGCACGATCATCAGCAGCGTGTCCAAGCGCAGGGTGTCACCGGCGCTGAAAGAGCCTTCCAACTGATCGTTTGTAAGCCCTGTTGCATCGGCGATTACAGCGATGCCCTTGGCGTGTGCCGCCATGCCTAATACCTTGCCGACATAACCCGCATCACCCGTCTGAAGCGCATCCGTGAGAAAGATGGCCACCGCTTGCGGGTCGATCATGGCGTGTGCTGGATCGTATGGAGTAAGTAGCTCGGGCATGGGAAATGGCTCGTGTGACAGAGATTTAAAATAGCGTATTGAGTGTGTTCGAGGCATTCTTTTACCCGTATTTGTGCCTACCCACACTCTTCAAGTTCCGCACCACAACGCCGATACAGGCAATAGCGCCACGAAATATCCCAGACTCGTAGGTGCACACCTGGTCATCGCTCAGGTCAACGAATAAAAATTGGAGAGGGGTAGCCATGACCATATTGCAGCGGGTGATCGGGGGCTTTGCAGTGCTGGTGCTGTTGATACTGATCATGGCAGGGATCAGCTATCAAAATACGCAGTCCATCAGCAGTCGCTTAAGTATCATTACGGGCGAGTCCGCTCCATTGAGTAGGGCCGCCAGTGAGTTGTACGTGCACATTTTGCGCGCTAACCAGGCCTTGTTGGCCATACAGATCAGCACGGACCCTAAGCAGATCGAAGATGGTAAACAGCCGTTCACCGACAGCGTCGCCCAATTCAATAAGCTGCTCGATAACACCGCTGCCTATACCGGGGACCATGAGAAGTTGCGGGCCAGCCTCGCACAGCAGCGCCAACAGGTGGCGGTGTACGCCGAGCAGGCTCAAGCGTTGATGGCGTCGCACATGCAACACGTGCAACAACTGGCGTTAACGCGGCAGTTGCAAGGTTATAGCAGCGTGCAGGCGGTGCAGCTGACCAGTTATTTGCGTGACTATATCGCCCGTGAACGCAGCGCCGGAGAGGCGCAACAGGTCGCCGCTGCGGAAAAACTGCTGTTGGAAGTCAACAAGTCTTACGACGGGTTGTCGGCCCACGCCGCCACGCCAGCCATCGACAAGTTACAGCGCCTGCTCAACCTGCAAGACGAAGTGATCAGCACCCGCGCCCAAGCGCTTTCTGCCATCGACCCTAGAGTCGGACGGATTGCTGGAGTGATGGTCAATCGCTTGCTGGCGGATCTCACCGCCCGTGAAGGCCTGTACCAAGCCTATCAGCTAGAGGCGAAATTAGCCGCGCAGGTGTTGCAGCAACGCAGTACCGTGGACGCAGCCCTGAAAGCTACCCTGGACCAAATCGGTGAATTCGGCAGTCAATCCCTTGCGGTCGCCAACCAGGCCAGTGACTCCGCCAATGCCACCATCGGCACCAGCCGCAGCCTGCTGTTGATCGCGTGTGTGCTTGCGGTGCTAGCGGCGGTGTTGATTGGCACCTGGGTTGCCTTCAGCCTGCGGCGCCCACTGGCGGCCTTTCGCGAAGTGCTCAAGAAGCTTACCGCCGGTGACATGCGGGTGAGTTTTGACGTGAGCCGCAAGGATGAATTTGGTGAGTTAGGCGGTCACCTGAACGAGCTGACCAGCGCCCTGCAAAAAACCTTCCGCGAGCTGATCAGCTCTGCTGACGCCCTGGCCGTGACCGCCAGCAACAACGCCCTTAACAGCGAGCAGACCACTCGCGTCGTCGACGAGCAGAAAGGCCGCCTGCAATCGGCAGCCTCGGCCATGACGCAGATGGAAAGCACCGTGGAAGAAGTGGCTCGGCGTGCACAGGACACCCGCAAAGCCGTAGACGATACCAATAGTCTCACGCAAAAGGTGCAGGAGCGCGTAGCCGAGACAATCGTCAATATTCGCCAACAGGCCGAGCAGGTGAACAAAGCCACGCAAGTGACCGATGAGTTGCAGAAGTATGGCCAGAACATCGAGGGCATTGTGGTCGCCATCCGCACTATCGCCGAGCAGACCAACCTGCTGGCCCTTAATGCGGCGATCGAAGCGGCACGTGCGGGCGAGCAGGGCCGGGGCTTCGCCGTGGTGGCCGACGAGGTACGCTCTTTGGCGAGCCGCACCCAGATCTCCACCAGTGAGATCCAGGAGATGATCGGGCGCATGCAAGAAAAAATTCACTCGGTGGTGCAGGTGATGAACGAGAGCCAGGCGCAGTCCAGCCAGTGCGTGTTGCTGGCCTCCGGTGCTGGTGACCTGCTGCTGTCGATGAGTGACGCGGTGGGCAGCATTCGCGACATGAACATCCAAATCGCCGCCGCCACTGAGCAGCAGAGTGCCACCGTGCAGGAAACCAGTCGCATGGTCATCCAGATCAACGACTCGGCCCAGCAGACCGCCGACGGTGCCGAGCAATCGGCCAACAGCAGTCACGACGTGTCCGACATGGCCAAGGTGCAGCGCGAGCTGCTCCATCACTTCAGCGTTTGAGCCTCAGGAGTCAGAAAATGAAAGCATGGTTAATGCTCGCCCTGGGTGCGTTCTTGATACCGGCCCCAGCCTACGCCGCCACGCCCTTGTTGGGCGTGGGGATGGCAAAGTTTGACGATAATTTCCAGACCCTACTGCGCAACGGCGTGCAGCAACAGGCTGGTGTGCGCAATGTCGACATCTTCATGGAGAACGGGCAAGACGACGTCGAATTGCAAATGCGCCAGTTCCGTAATCTGGTTAACTCCAAGGTCGACGCGATTATCATCGCGATGGTCGACGGTAAAAGCGCAGCACAAATGATACAGCTTGCCACGGACGCAAAGATCCCGTTGGTATTCGTCAACCGCCCGAACACAGAAAAAGGGTCGGCGTATACCGCGTTTGTTGGCTCCAACGAGTTGGAGTCTGGCACGTTGCAAATGGAAGAACTGGCGCGGCGTGCTGGTTACAAGGGCAACGTGGCGATTCTGGTCGGCGACCCGGCTAACGCTTCGTCCTTGATGCGAACCGAGGATGTCGAAAAAGTCGTCGCCAAGTACCCGGACATGAAGGTTGTGCAGAAAAAAGTCGGCAACTGGGAGCGCAGCCAGGCGGCTACCATTGTTATCGACTGGGTCAAGCAAGGCGTCGACTTTTCTATTATTGCGGCCAACAACGATGAAATGGCGATTGGCGCGATCATGGGCCTGGAAAAAGCTGGCAAGCAGGCCAAGGACTATTGGGTCGGTGGCATCGACGGCACACCGGACGGCTTGAAGTTGATGGCCGATGGAAAAATGGCCGTCAGCGTATTCCAAGATGCATTGGGCCAAGCCAGCGGCGCCGTGGACACCGCGCTGCGTCTTGCGCGCGGCGAAGTGCTGGAGTCGTCGGTGGTGTGGGTGCCGTTTAAGCTGATTACCCCGGAGAATCGCCACGAGTTTGAATAGCATTGGGGTTGAAGGCCGACGCCGCCCAAGCGGGAGAATCGGTCTTCCAACCGAAGCAGATCCCATGTAGGAGCTCTGAGGAATAAGGGCATGTAGTTCATAGCGTTGCTACCTTATGTCACGCCGCATTTATTGGCGCAGGGCTTCCATGCCCTGTGGTCGCGATAGGGAGGGCAGTTGAAGTTACCTGCCTATCCCCGCACTGATCCGTAGGGGCGAAACTGCCACGCACGGGTTTTGCCTCGAGTACGTGACGCGAAGCGATCCTCTAGGTATGGTTGTGCATTCTAAGGGCTAGGTATGCAGTGACGTGTGACCAGTCCGAAGCGACACTACTGCAGCCGATTGCGCTGGCTAATTCGCTCGAGAGCCTGGCCCCAAAATCGGCCAACAGTTCTGTTAATGGCATTCGGAGCTTAAAGTTTCCTGGTACCGCGTGGTAATTGAGATAGCCATTCACTCCCATCATCTCTGGTGTTGTAATATTTGAAAGCCGTGTAAATCGCACTCTGGAGCTCTTCCCTTTGCGCAGGTTACACCTGCTTGAACTCTTCAATTTGATTATGCAGCTACGCCATGCAAATGGCCTTCGCGTCGTCGTACCACCGCGCTAATAAGCTTTGGTTGTTAGCGGGCGCGTGCGATCAAATCTTAGAACGCCTCTTCGTCGGTTAGGAGCGTCCGCCAGTTCATTCCAAACGCAAAAAAATCGCCCGAATGGGGGGCGGGGCATTTACGCGTTGCCTCATTACGGGGCGTGCTCAATAAAGGCGAAAGCCAAAATCCCCTGCAGGTAACCACTTTAAAACTGGCATGCTTTTTTCATTGCAGTTTCAACTACAAGCTCGGTCGTGACCGATAAGCCTTGTCTACATTCAGCGCATGAGCGCCAGGTGATGAAGCCTGATCTATCCAGTTCACTGGGGGGTCGGGCTTTTTTTTGGAGTCGGGAAAATGCGACGCGCGATTGGGGTGGGTTTACTGTTCTCTACCGATGGGACTTACAAGCGTATGGGCCAACATGGTCTCGCGGGTGCTACTCATGCGCTGGAGGAGATCAATCGGCATTGCGAGTACGACTTTGAGCTCAAGGCGACTCACTGTAATCCCCAAGGGGTTTTGCAGCGGTACAACGAAGGCGCTGTTGCGATGATGAAAAATGGCATTCGGCATTTGTTCGGAGTCACGACGTCTGCCAGTCGCAAGGAAATTATTCCTGACCTTGAGCAGAACGCTGGGCTGCTGTGGTACGCCTGTCCGTACGAGGGCTTCGAAAGCAGCGCTAACGTTCTGTACCTAGGGGGCTGTCCAAATCAAACGCTGATTCCGCTTTTGCGATACGCGTTAAGTGCCTTCGGCACACGGGTGATGTTGTTAGGTTCGAATTACGTCTGGGGCTGGGAGAGTAACCGTATTGCCCGCGAGGTAGTGCAGGCCGCTAACGGTACCGTGATAGGCGAGAAGTACGTTCACATGGGTTCGACAAACTTCAGTGACCTGATTCCGTTTCTACTGACTGAACAACCGGCATTTATCCTTAACAATCTGGTAGGCGAATCATCCTATGCGTTTTTGCATCAACTGAACGCTGCCTGCGTCGTGCGCAATGTGATCCTGCCAGTGCTCAGTTGTAACCTGACCGAGGCCGAACTGGTTGAAGTCGGTGACGTGCGTAATTTGCGACTATTGTCTTGCGGCCCGTTCTTCGAGGCCGTTGACAGTGCCTTCACTCAACGCCAATGGCTGGAGCATGCTCAGCGCCCTTGCTCGCATTATTACACCGGCTCTTATGTCGCTATGCACCTGTTTGCGCAGGCGCTAAATGAAGTGGGTAGCGACCATCCAGACGATATCTGCAACTACCTCTACACCACCGCTGTGGATAGCGTAACTGGACGCTTAAAAATATCCGGGCGCAATAATCACAGTAGCCTGCCGTGCCACATCGCCGAGGTAAGACAGGGTCAATTTGTGATCCTGCACAGTGAAACCCAGCTGTTGCCGGCCGACCCATACCTGACCTCCACCGACCTGAGTGAATTTCATCGCTTGCGCACGCTTGCGCCTGTAACCCACCTGAGGATCGTCAAATGAGTCTGCTCAAACGACCTGACTTCGAACGGGGACGCTTGCTATTGGTGGACTGCGATCCTCGCACCCTTGCGCAGTTGGAAAAAAGCCTACAGCGGTTGGGAATTACCGTGCTCGCACTGTCTGCAGACCGCAATGACGCGATAGATGACGTATTCGCCGCCGTCGTGGAGCTCGAGCATTTTGCGAGTCCGAATCTGTTGCAGCGGGTAACCCAGGCAGGCGTACCTGTCATTGCTCTCACACCCCACGAAACGCTGTCGCAGATTCAGCGCGCCATCGAGCTAGGCGCGACAGCGCTTTTGAACAAGCCCATCACCCAAGGGTCGGTCTTTACCACCTTGATGATGGCGATCGGTTTGCATGAGCGGCTCGACGCTTATGCCCGGACCATCAGTGGCCTTCAACAGCGACTGGACGCGCGACCGTTATTGGCACAGGCGCTGGCGCGACTGATGGTCGAACATCAGATCAACGAACGCGACGCATACGAACGCCTGCGTAGCGTGTCGATGCAACTGAACCGAAGCATCGACCAATTGTGTGCGGATCTTGCGGCCGATCATTCTCAGCAAAGCGGAGTTTACAAATGAGTATCCTGCGGAGTCTGGTCCGCCGTCCTGCGGTTGCGCTGTCGTTGTTTTATATCGCGCTGGTTGTCCTGCTTGCGATTTTCGCCCCATGGGTAAGCCCATACGACCCCTCCGAGCAATTTGTCGAAGGTCTGTCGATGGAAGGGGCTCCGCTTGCGCCTGACGCACCTTACTGGTTGGGCACCGATCTGCTGGGTAGGGATCTGTTCTCCCGATTGGTCTATGGCGCGCGCACGTCTCTGTTCATCGGTCTGGCGGCCAACGGCATGGCCGTGTTGATCGGAACGCTGGTTGGGCTGACTGCGGGTTTCCTGCGTGGCTGGATCGGTAGCGCCCTAATGCGTTTTACCGACCTAATGATGGCTTTCCCTGCCTTGCTGTTGGCAATCGCTCTGTCGGCGATTTTCCAGCCCAGCGTTTGGATCGTTGCGTTGGTAATCGCCATGGTCAATTGGGTGCAAATCGCCAGGGTCATCTATTCGGAAACCATTGCTCTGGGTGCACGGGACTTCGTGGCAGTCGAGCGCACGCTCGGTGCCAGTTCGTTGCGCATTCTGTTTTCGCACCTCTTGCCCCATTTGATGCCCACCATCTTGGTGTGGGCGACTCTGGGTATTTCGACCACGGTGTTGCTAGAGGCCACACTGTCGTATCTGGGCGTTGGGGTTCAGCCGCCTACGCCCAGCTGGGGCAATATTATATTCGAAAGCCAGACCTACTTTACCTCTGCGCCTTGGCTGGTGTTCTTCCCGGGAATCGCCATCGTGCTTTTATCTCTGGCGTTCAACTTGGTGGGCGACGCCTTGCGCGATCAACTCGATCCCACATTGCAAGGGAGAAGCTAAATGCTCGCTTTTATCAGTCGTCGCATAGGTTACTCCCTGATGATTTTACTGGGGGTGACGTTTATCACCTACCTTTTGCTCTTCATGCTGCCCGCCGATCCAGCCCGGCAAATTGCCGGCCGCAGTGCCACGCCGGAGGTGGTCGCCGGTATTCGTGCACAGCTTGGGCTCGACCTGCCTTTCTATCATCAATATGCCAATTATCTGGGTGACTTGTTGCGGGGCGACCTGGGCAGGTCCTACATCCAGCGCACATCGGTGACCGAGTTGATCGGCTCGCGGCTGCGGCCGTCGCTGGAGCTGATGGCCGCCGGCATTGGGTTCGAATTGTTGATTGGAATAACCCTTGGAGTGATTGCAGCCCTGCGTCGAGACAGCTTCGCCGACAAGCTGTTGATGGCGCTGTCGTTTGTCGGCGTTTCGGCGCCGCAATTCATCGCTGCCATGCTGTTCCTGTATTTCTTCTCGGTGCAATTGGGTTGGTTCCCGCTGGGCGGCTATGGCGGAGTTGAGCACTTGATGCTGCCTGCGCTGACGCTCGGGATCCTCGGCAGTGGTTGGTACTCGCGCATGGTTCGTTCGTCCATGATCGATGTGCTCCATCAGGACTTCGTGCGCACCGCACGGGCGAAGGGCTTGAGCCGCATCCGTGTGGTGATGCGGCACGTATTGCCCAATGCAATTATTCCAGTGATCCCGATGATCGGCATCGATATTGGCATCTTCATGGGCGGCTTGGTGGTGGTCGAGTCAGTGTTCGGCTGGCCGGGTATCGGGCAACTGGCCTGGCAGGCGATTCAGCAGGTAGATATCCCGGTAATCGTGGGCGTGACCACTGTGTCAGCGGTGGCCATTGTGCTTGGCAATCTGGTGGCTGATCTGATCATTCCATGGGTCGACCCGCGTATCGATGTAAAAAATACTAAATCATGAAGAAGGGGCTGGAGCATGAAACGTAACGCACTTTGCATGGCTGTTGCCGCCACGTTGCTTGTCGGGAATGTTCGGGCAGACGACTTTGACGCTAAAGCCAAAAATGGCGGGGCGGCGGTGGTCACTTATCAGAATGATGTCGCGACCCTGGACCCGGCTATCGGATATGACTGGCAAAATTGGTCGATGATCAAAAGCCTGTTCGACGGGCTGATGGATTACAAGCCTGGTACCACCGAGTTGGTGAAGGATCTGGCCGAAGAATACAGCATCTCCGAAGATGGCACCGTCTACACCTTCACCCTCAGAAAAGGCGTGAAGTTTCACAACGGGCGCGAGCTCAAAGCGAGCGACGTTAAGTACTCACTGGAACGCACAGTCAATCCTAAAACCCAGAGCCCCGGTGCGGGTTTTTTCAACGCTATCGTTGGCTATGACGACATGGCTGCTAGTAAGGATCAGCATTTGAGTGGTGTGGTTGTCGTCGACGATTACACCGTCAAGATTACCCTGAAGCAGCCAAATGCCACTTTTCTGCATGTAATGGCAATCAACTTTGCGTCCATCGTGCCCAAGGAGGAAGTTGAGAAATGGGGTGCCGATTTTGGCAAGCATCCGGTCGGCACTGGTGCCTATAGCCTTGCAGAATGGAAGCTCGGCCAGCAAATCGTCTTCAAGAAAAATCCCAGCTATTACCGAGTGGGTCTGCCGCATATCGACACCATAACTTTTGAGGTCGGCCAGGATCCGATGGTGGCGCTGTTGCGCCTGCAAAAAGGAGAAGTGGACATTGCTGGCGACGGCGTGCCACCGGCTAAGTTCCTTGAATTCAAGAACGATCCGAAATACAAAAACCTGATGGTTACTGGCGATCAGTTGCACACCGGCTATGTGACGCTGAAAACCACGTTGCCACCGTTCGATAACCTGAAGGTGCGTCAGGCAGTGAACATGGCGATCAATAAAGATCGCATCGTGCGGATCATCAACGGTCGTGCGGTGCCTGCCAATCAGCCTCTGCCACCGGCAATGCCGGGCTATGACAAGGCCTATCAGGGCTACGCCTATGATGTTGAAGCAGCAAAAAAGCTATTGGCAGAGGCGGGGCATCCCAATGGTTTCAACACCGAATTGTATGTGATGAACACCGATCCACAGCCAAGGATCGCCCAGTCGATTCAGCAGGATTTGGCCAAGGTAGGAATTAGGGCGCAGATCAAATCTCTGGCACAAGCCAACGTGATCGCTGCAGGCAGCGCCAAAGACCAAGCACCCATGGTGTGGTCCGGAGGTATGGCCTGGATCGCGGACTTCCCCGATCCGTCAAACTTTTATGGTCCGATCCTGGGCTGCGGTGGTGCGGTCGAGGGTGGCTGGAACTGGTCGCTTTATTGCAACAAGAGCCTGGACGCCGCCGCTGCCAAGGCTGACAGCATGGCCAAGCCGGAACAGCAGGCAGAACGTATTGAGCTGTGGAAGAAAATTTTCACCGACGTGATGGCCGACGCGCCCTGGGTGCCTGTTTTCAACGAGCAGCGCTTTAGTGTTCGCTCGTCGCGCATGGGCGGCGCAGACATCCTGTACGTAGATCCGGTTCATGTACCGGTTAACTACGACTACATCTGGATCAAATAAACGGCTTCTGTTTTCGGGGCGCGCTGGCTCGCAATAATCTTGAACCCTAGGCGTCCGTCTGGTGGTTTTGAGCGAGCGTCCCCCTATTTGTATCAGCGGCGCAAGATCACGCGTCAGCCCCATTTCGGAGAACACTGCATGTGCCAGAATTGCCTGGTCAAGACCATCCACAGCATCCAGAGCCACTTTGGCTGGGACAAAAGCTTCAAGTCAGTCGCGACCGTTGCGCCCGGCGCGATGCTGGAATTCAAATGTCTGGATTCATCTAACGGCTACTTCACGCCGCGCTCTACGGTCAATGACGTCGCAACCATGTCGTTTGACCAGATTAATCCGGTCACTGGGCCGATTTTCGTCGAAGGTGCCGAGCCGGGCGACATCCTGAAGATCACTCTCGACAGCTTTAAACCCAGCGGCTTTGGCTGGACAGCGAATATTCCAGGTTTTGGCCTGCTCGCGGACCAGTTTCAAACTCCGGCGCTAACACTCTGGCATTACGACAAAGACACTCTTGCACCTGCAGCCTTCAGTGATTTTGCAAAGGTGCCGCTCAAGCCATTTGCCGGCACCATTGGCTTGGCACCGGCTGAAGCGGGACTGCATTCGGTGGTGCCTCCACGCCGGGTGGGTGGGAACCTGGATATTCGCGACCTTTCTGCCGGTACCACTTTGTACCTACCGGTTGAAGTCGCCGGCGCTTTGCTGTCGATTGGTGATACTCATGCTGCGCAAGGAGATGGCGAAGTATGCGGCACGGCCATCGAAAGTCAGATGGATGTGGTGGTCAAACTCGATCTGATCAAATCCACCCCCTTGGCCAGCCCCAGATTTAGTACCCCCGGCCCAGTGACCACCCACCTTGACAGTGCAGGCTATGAAGCCTTTACCGGTGTGGGGTCAGACCTTATGCAGGCAGCCCGGCAAGCGGTCAGCAATACCATCGACTGGCTATGCCGGGAGCATCACATGCCGGCCGAGCAGGCCTACATGTTGTGCTCTGTATGCGGAGATTTACGCATCAGCGAAGTGGTCGATCTGCCCAATTGGGTCGTTTCCTTCTACTTCCCGAAAATCGTGTTCGCGTGAGGCCTTACAATGAGTGACCAGCTTTCCCCTACAGTGCTGTCGGTAGAGCGTCTGAGCGTTGAGATCGGTCACGGGCCTAGCCCACGACGGGTCGTCGATGAGCTGAGCTTTATCTTGCGCGCAGGGCAGACGCTCTGCATCGCCGGTGAGTCGGGCAGTGGCAAATCATTGTCATCGCTCGCGATTATGGGTTTATTGCCCAAGGCTGCAAACGTTCCTCGTGGAGCAATCATCTTCGATGATCGCGATCTGCTCAGTTTGCCCGAGCGTGACCTGCAATTGCTGCGCGGCAAACACATCGGCATGATTTTTCAGGAACCGATGACTTCGCTTAATCCGTTGATGACCGTCGGGCAGCAAATGGAAGAAACGCTGCGTCGTCATGAACCGCTCGACCGTCAAGCGTCACTTCGCCGGGCTAAAGAGATGCTTGATTCTGTTCGCATGCCTCAGGTGGAAAAACGTCTTACGCAATACCCGCATGAGTTGTCTGGTGGTATGCGTCAACGGGTCATGATCGCAATGGCCATGCTGTGTCGGCCCAAGGTGTTGATTGCGGATGAGCCCACTACCGCACTCGACGTAACGATCCAGGCACAGATCCTTGAATTGATGCGCGAACTGCAACAGGGTTACGGCACGAGTTTGCTGATGATCACCCACGACATGGGGGTGGTCGCGGAGATGGCTGACCAGGTCGTTGTCATGAATAACGGTCGTACCGAAGAGCAGGCCTCTGTGCGCCAATTATTCACACAGCCCCAAGCCGCTTACACCCGCAAACTGCTGGATGCCGTGCCGATTCTGGGTTCAGCGGGCAAGGCGGAGGATCTTCACGAACGGCCAGTAGTGCTGACGGTTGAGAACCTCAGTGTGAACTTCGCCCTGCGCGGCGGCTGGTTCGAGGAGGTCAGGCAAGTCCATGCCGTGCATAAAATCAATTTCGAGCTGCGCGAGGGCGAAACACTAGGGCTGGTGGGCGAGAGCGGTTGTGGCAAGTCCAGCACGGGCAAGGCATTGATGAATATGATTGCCTTCGAGGGCAGTGTGAAACTGGCCGGCAAAGAGCTTAACGGTCTACGTGGAGCAGAGTTGCAGGCAATAAGACGCGATATCCAGATGGTCTTTCAGGATCCGTATGCCGCCCTCAATCCACGCAAAACCATTTTCGAGCTGGTGGGCGAACCGCTTTTGATCCACGACAAACTGCCGGACGCGACACGTCAGGCGCGGGTCGCCGAGCTACTGCAGCAAGTCGGCTTGTCAACTGACGCCATGCAGCGTTACCCACATCAGTTTTCCGGCGGCCAACGGCAGCGGATTTGTATTGCTCGGGCTTTGGCACTCAACCCAAAAGTCATCATCGCCGACGAGTCGGTATCCGCGCTGGATGTATCAGTGCAGGCTCAGGTCCTGGACTTGCTGGAGCGTCTGCAGAAGCAGTACGGGCTGAGCTATCTGTTTATCTCGCACGACATGGCGGTGGTGGAGCGCATTTGCCACCGGGTGGCGGTCATGTTTGGCGGGCGAATTGTTGAAATCGGTCCACGTGACCAAGTGCTGCACAATCCACAACATGCCTATACCAAACGGTTGCTAAGCGCGGTTCCGTTGCCCGATGTAGATCGCAAGCGCGACTTCAAGGCATTACTGCAAGAATTCGAGCAGCCAACCTCAATCAACCCCAAAGGGTATGTATTGCCGGAGCAGCAATTTAAAAACCTGGGAGGAGGGCATTGGGTGGCGGTCTGATAAGGGTTGGGACATGGCCAAGCACAACTCGGCGCAGAGGGTGTCGCTGGTTGCAAACACGCTTGCGGGAGCGGCTGAGTGAACCACCTACACGGAGGCGACTCGTGATATAGCGGTATTTCGGGGGGCGGGTTGGTTGTCGAACGCTGGAGTAGAACCTCGGTCGACCCTACGTTAAGCTACAGGCGAGCCTCAAGCGGTCAGCTACAACTTAAAACCTGATGTGCTACTCAATGTGGGCACGATGGACGTATTGTAGGGATGATCATAACCTGCTTACGCCATGGTTAATCGCTGAGGAATATCACTTGGATAAGATCGCCGACGGCCACTGTTACGTTTAAAGTCTCAGAGGGAATACCTTATGGTTATTCAATCGCGCCTGAATGTCTTAAACGAAGACTGCATGGATGATGCTCAGCGCGCAGTGCTCGACGATATTCTTGCAGGGCCTCGCGGCAATCTGGACGGTCCGTTTCTGGCCTGGATTCATAGCCCTGAGCTGGCTGGTCACGCTCAGCGACTAGGCGCGTTCTGTCGTTATGGCACGCGGCTCGAATTGCGCTTGACGGAGCTGGCGATCCTGTTCACCGCATCGTGGTGGCAGTCGCAGGCCGAGTGGCAGATTCATGAGCCAATCGCACGTTCAGCCGGCGTGAGCGATGCAGTAATCGAGGCTCTGCGTCAGCAAGTACAGCCGCCATTCACTCATGAAGACGAGCGATTGGTCTTTCAGTTAGGCAAGACGCTTTACGATAGCCGTCGTATCGATGAAGAGCTTTACGAACAAGCAATATCTGCATTCGGCGAGCCCGCTGTGGTAGAGCTTGTCGGAGTTTTTGGCTATTACGCGCTTGTGGCGATGACTTTAAATGTTTTCGCGGTCCGTCGCGTTACTGATGCACCGCTGCCGTTTATTGAACCATAACTGTATTACCAGACTTGCTTGAGCACTTTGGCTAAAAAATCTGCCCAAACTCCGGTCGGGAAAGCCGCTGAGGGTGCTGGACACAAGCGCCGCGGCTTTGGAACGCGAGTCGAAGATCGCGCAGGTGCCATTGTGTTCACTACAGCCCATCACCGTCGAATCCTGGCAAGACCGGCAAGGTCAACCCCCTTATCCTACGGTATGAGGCTTCTGCCCGTTGGTGCATAACTAACGTGGGTTTCAGCCGCAGACACTGGGGGCAGGGTGGTCGAAGCGATGAACAGTATTAGCCGGATCTTGAGCAGTGACGCCTTATTAGGACGTAACGCCGCCATCGCGTGCGCATCTAGGGGAGGGGCTTTGTCGCTGCCCCTGCGGAATTATTGGGGCCGCAATCAGCCATCGCGTGTATTTACATTGGTAGGGGATCATCCGCAACGTAGACAAGAATGGGCTGGAGGCACGCGAGCGACGGTGCCGAATCCAGCATTTCGACAGATGTGCACCATGGATAGTTGCGGCCTTGAAGCCAGTCCATAACCTCCCGCCTATACTGGGGAGGGCACTCCTGCATGGTTTTTATAGTTATGGACAGTTGAGTGGCAAGGCCACTTTTCGGTGAAAAGACCCAATGATATGCCCCGCAACCTACGCGTAGCTCTCCAGTCGTTTTTGTTGTCATGCCAACCAGCCATTTGCACTTATGATCACTAGTTTCGGGCTTTGGAGGTGCTCCGAAGCAGAAGGTATAAACGTTCTCGTAGTGCAGACTAAAGTCGCGTACCAGTACATCAGCAATATCTTTGCGCCCTTGAACATGGGGTGGGAATAGGATGGCACTTGTCTGCACTTCCATGTTCAGAGTCGCGTCTGGACTGAAAGCATACCGCAGCAAGTCTGGCCGATTTCCGTCCTTGCCAAAGATATAGTTCTCAATCGCTTTGATGGCATTTTTCATGAAAAAATCCTAATGCTTCTTCAGGTAGGGTACTCGACCATCCGAGCTGATCATGGGCTAATCTAAACCGCTCTTTTCGCGGAATTTGGTAAATCAAATACCCTGTCGAAGATCCACTGAAATGCGAGCGCGTAGAAGAAGAAAAAAACAAATAACCCTAGATCAGTGATCAATGCCGCCCACCAAGAAATCTCCAGCCACCATGCCACCAGTGGCACCAGCATTAGTACGAGCCCCCCCTCAAAACCCAGTGAGTGAAGCAAGCGTCTGCCCAGCGTGCGAGCACTCTGAGGCTGACGCGCTTCCCAGGATTCAAAAACGTAGTTAAACAGCACGTTCCAAAGCAGCGCGCTTACAGACAACATCAACGACAAAACGCCCGCATGGGCCAATCCCTCGTCGTATATCAATGAGATGCTGGGTGATAGCACCATAATAGCGATTGATTCATAGAGGACGGCTTGAACGATTTTTCGCGTAGCACCTTGCATGATCTTTTCCGAAGGTTGAGTAGATCGAATACCCGAGACGGTACCGACCCGTACACACCATGAAAAATGAGATAAATTGAATACGTATCAATTCATTTCATCTAGGGAACTGTGCGTGTTTTCAACTCTTCCTCTTAACGCGCTGCGTACTTTCGAGGCGGCGGCGCGATTGGGTAGTTTCAAAGCGGCAGCTGAGGAGCTTTCAGTCACGCCAGCGGCCGTTTCCCACCAGGTCAGGGGGTTGGAAACCCGCCTTGGAGCCATGCTATTCAAGCGATTTGGGCAAGGTGTGGTGGTCACCGAAGAGGGCGAGTTGCTATATCGCCAGACTCATCGCGCATTATTAGACATCCATGGCAGCCTGAAGGCCTTTTATCCGGACACTGCTCCCCAAGTCCTGACCATCTCCACTACGCCGGGCTTGGCCGCAGCCTGGCTGATTCCACGGCTAGGCAGGTTTTATCGAAGGTTCCCGCAATTCAATGTTCGGGTCGATACTCGTAACGATCTGGTCGATATTTTGCGTGATTCCAGTATTGATCTTGCTATTCGATCGGTCAGCTGCGATGACCCGAAGTTGTTCTGTCAGGAGCTCATGAACGAGCAATTCTCTGTTTACGGTGCTCCGGGTCTGGTCGAATCGCTGGATGTGAACCAGGTAGAGCTGATCAACTTGCACTGGAAAATTCCGGGAGCATTTTCGATCAATTGGGAAAGCTGGTGCGCGGCCGCAGGTTGCCAAGCCTGGATTGAAGCCGCGCGAATGCGTGAGTTTGACGATGAGCATTTTGCTTTAGGCGCCGCAATCGCGGGGCAAGGGCTGGTTCTGGCAAGCAATGTCCTGGTGGCCGACAGCCTCAGGCGTGGAGAATTAGTGGCCTACAGACCAGAAGTAACCCTACATGGCCCGCGGTACGTTGCGGTGTGCGTACCAGGGCGGGAGCGGCAGGTTAATGTCAGCGCGTTCCTGATGTGGCTCACCACTGCCGTTCTGCAAGATCAATAACGTCGCGACAACTGGTGATTAAGCACCTGATGTCGGATAGCTCGGACCATCCGCCGAACATGACTGCACAGTGCAGGCCTTTGGAAAGGGGCTCGATACAACGTGCGCGACGACGCTTACACATGAGCCCCTCTTTACCCTGATTATCTGCAACAACACACCAACTGGACCACGTGCTACGTCCAGGTCTTGGCAAGTTAGGACGTTGACCGGTGGTTACTTCAAATGCGCCTTGAGCTCTTGCGAGGCCTGCAGCATTGCTGAGCGTACTTCCGGTACTTGGCTAATCACATTCAGCAGACCGTAATCGTGAATCATGCCGTTGTAGCGTACCGCAGTAACCGGCACGCCGGCCTGGTCCAGCTTGCTGGCGTAGGCTTCCCCTTCGTCACGCAGCACGTCCGCACTGGCGGTCTGAACCAGCGCTGGCGGCAGGCCTTTCAGCTGCTCTGTAGTCGCGCGTAGCGGAGAGGCATAGATCTCGGCACGTTGTTTGGGGTCGGTGGTGTAGTTGTTCCAGAACCACTTCATCATGTTTTTGGTTAGGAAATACCCCTCGGCATACTGGTTGTAGGACGCTGTCTCGAAGTTGGCATCGGTCACCGGCCACAGCAGCACTTGGTATCTGATGGCCGGGGTGCCTCTGTCCTTGGCCATCAGGCTAACCACGGCCGCCATGTTGCCGCCCACACTGTTGCCCGCGACCGCTAGACGCTTGCCGTCGACGTTGATTTCCTTGCCGTGCTCAGCCACCCATTTGGTTGCGGCGTAGGCTTGATTGATTGCGGTCGGGTAGTGCGCTTCTGGAGACGGCGTGTAGTTGACGAACACCGCCACCGCCTCGGAACCCTCGACTAGATCGCGCACCAGACGCTCGTGGGTCGGGAAGTCTCCGAGCACCCAGCCACCGCCGTGGAAGAACATAAACACGGGCAAGGTCCCTTTCACGCCAGCCGGACGCACGATGGTTAGGCTGATGGCTTGGCCGTCGACTGAGATGGTTTTCTCGCTGATATCAGCCTTGGGTAGAGTCAGCTTGACGCCTGACTGGGCACCGGTCAGCACCGCCCGAGCATCTTTTGGCGAAAGCTGTTCGAGGGGTTTGCCCCCACCGGAATTCAGTGCATCGAGGAACACCTGTGTATTGCGCTCAACCCCCGGGTCAGCGAATACGTTACCGATCGACAAAGCTAGGACAGAGCCGATGAGGGTTTTGCTTAGAGTCTTCATATCTAGCCTTTCAAGTGAACTATACAAATCGCGCAAGTATTTTGCGCGCTAACCATCTGGCGTTAACTTAGCGCGCAAAATAGATTCGTACAATATTTATTTTGGAAAATTCAGCGCTTGATAAGCGACGCGGCGGTCGCGTCCATTCGCGCAGAGCAGTTCTCGCCAAATCCGTAGAGAGGTCAGGATGTCAGCGGAGCGAGCAGCAGCCCTCCGGAAAAGCACCTGAGCTTGCGGCCGCAGAAGTTTCATATGCTGTAGCCGAGCGCGTGTTCACGACCTGCCATATCGAATATTGGTTCGGTTTGCGTCTTCTGGGCTGAACCTGGGTGAGCTTGAACGAGCGGGGAGGGATCTAAACCAACTGAACGGTAACCACTCGCCCATCCAAAAACGGCTGCAACAGCGACTTGTCGGCAGTGTTATTCGTGATCAATGTCCATGGCTGGCGCAGGGGCGTCCAGTGTTGCTGGCGAGCACGCCCCAGTTTGGTGATGTCAGCCAGCACGTAGATGTGTGCGGCGCGGGCCAGCATGCTTTCCTTGAAATAGGCTTGGTCTGCATTCGCTTCGCACAACCCCAGATCCGCAACTACGCCGTCGGCGCTGAGGAAGACTTTGTCGGCGCTGATGTGGTCCAGCGCCGCCTGCGCGCCTACGCCGTAAGTCGACATGCTGGCCTTGCGCAGCTCTCCACCGATGATGGTCACCCGCCCCTCGGGAATCAAGGCCAGGTCGGCGATCGCCATCAGGTTGTTGGTGATCACGTGCAGGCCGGTGCGTTGGGGCAGCAATTTGGCGAGGGCGCTGGTGGTGGTGCCGCCTTCTAGGAACAGCGTGTCGTGGTCCTGGATGTGCGCCAGCGCGGCGTGGGCGAGGTCGGTTTTTTCCTGGCTGTGCTGTTCACGCCGTTCTTCCACGCTGGTTTCCGGCTCGCGCATGCCGATATGGGCGGCACCGCCATAAGTGCGGATGATCAGCCCGGCTTCGGCGAGAGCAGTCAGGTCGCGGCGTACCGTCGCTTCGGAAACCCCGAGTTGTGCGCACAGCTCATCAACGTTCGACTTACCGGAGAGGACCAGTTCCAGGATGGATTGGCGGCGATTGGCGACTTTCATGAACAGCCTTTGTGGAAATGCAGAAGGGGACGGGTTATCCCATTAAACCTGCGCGGTGTGCAACTGCCTACAGCGATGCGCCACCGCACATGACCAGGCTTTGGCCGGTCATGGCGCCCGCGTCCGGCCCCAGTAGGAAGGCGACCATGCCGGCGACTTCCTCTGGTTGCACGAAACGGCCAATGGGCGGCTGCCTGGGCGGTGTGCCTTGGCGGGCAGGGTCCAGTAGCATGGGTGTCTGGGTGGCGCCCGGGGCCACCAGGTTGGCGGTGATGCCGCGCTCTGCCAGCTCCAGCGCCCAGGAGCGCACCATGCCCTGCAGCGCGGCCTTGGTCGCCGCGTACTGGCTGCGCCCGGACGCGCCCTGCATGGTGCGGCTGCCGATCATGACGATGCGCGCGCCAGGCACCAAGCGGTGGTACAGGCAGTTGACTAAGTGGCTGGCGGCCGCAACATGCAGTTGCCACATGGCCTGGCCATCTTCGGGGGCCAATTGGCCGAGGGGCGCGGTACGCATAAAGCCGGCGGCGTGCACTACGGCATCGACCTGACCGAGGGGCTGCAGCACATTGCCGAGGTCTTGCAGGTCGGCAAGGTCGCAGCGCTGCCAGGCCAGTGCAGGGTGTTGGAGGGCGGGTGGACGGCGACTCAGGCCGTGGACTTGCCAACCCTGGTCGAGCAGGCGTTGGGCGATAGCCTGGCCGATGCCGGAGCTGACTCCGGTCACTACGGCCGATTTGCTGTGCATCATGTTCCAAAGCTCCTGAAGCCGCCGGCCTGCGCACGGCGGCGTAGGTGGCGCTTAACGGAGCGCGGTGAGTGGCAGGTGCACATGCTTGATCTTCTGCCGGAAGTAGGTGAACGCGACATGCACGCTACCGTCTCGAGCTTGAATGATGCTCGGGTAGGAGAACTCGCGGTTGAGCTTTTCCTGGGAGTTATTGGTGAGGCAGAAGCCATCGCCCTGCTCGATGTCCAAACGCGACGGCCAGCTCTGACCTTGGTCACAGGACAGCGCCAGACTCATGGGCGCGCGCGGGATGCCCCATACAGCGCAGCGGCCGTCGGCACTGGCGCCGGGTGTGACTCGGTCATCGCCTTCGTCTTCGATTTCGTCGTACAGCGACGCGCGCCTCGGGTGGTCGCCTTGCGCGCTGATCGGATTGTAGGCGATCGCCAGCTCGCCACTGGCCATGCGCACGTACTGAATGGACGAGTTGTTGTTGGGCAGCTCGGTCGGCTGCGGCACGCTCCAGGTGCGGCCACGGTCGCTGGAGCGGCTGCTGTAAACAGCGTCGGCCCAGCGGCTGCGGAACAGGCCGAGCAGGCCGCCGTCTTCCAATTGGTGCACGTTCATGTGCACGCAGCCGGTGCTGTGGGGCACGTCATGAGCCTGCCAGTGTTGGCCCTGATCAGTGGAGATCATCACTGCGCTCACGTCGTGGTTGCCTATCCACTTTTCACCCGGCTGGGTAATGCAGTACCACACCGGCAACAGCCAGTCGCCGTTGTCGAGTACCACGGGCGGCTGGCGCACGAAGGTGCCGGCCTGTTCGAACAGGGTCTCGACCGGCCCCCAGCTGCGGCCTTGGTCCCGGGACAGGCGCCGGCGCACGATGGCGGTTTCCTGATTGCCCGAGACCTGCGCGGTCCAGATCAGCCAGAGCGGCCCGTTTGGGGCTTGGAACAGGATGGGGTTCTGTTCCGAGCGCGTGTCATCCTCGGACAGCTTTTCCGGCTCGCTCCACTGCTCGCTCCGCGGGTCGCGGCGCGAGAGCAGCACGAAGATGTCGGCCATGCCTTCCTGGGTGCCGGCGAACCAGGTGCACAGCAGCGTGCCGTCTTCGAGCTCATGCAGGTTGGCGGCGTGGTTCTGCGGGTAGGGCGTCGGCAGGAAGGCGTCCTGGCGCTGTTCAATGGTTGGCATGGGGGACCTCTTTCTTGTCTTGGCGATTGGCGATGGCACGGGGGAACAAGTGTTCCAGGGCGATGACGACGGCTGGCGTGACCAGGGCGATGTACATGTTATCGATGCCGTAGGGGTTGTTCAGCAGGTACCAGATGCTGGTGGTGATCGACGACGCCACCAGGCCCAGTGTGGCGCCCCGGCCGCTGCCAAAGAACGGCAGGTAGATGGCGATCATTGCGACCACGGCGATGGACAAGCGCAGGGCGCGGGTGAAGAACGACAGGTTGAGGATTTCCGGCACGAAGAACACGAAGAAAAGCGGCACGAAGCCGATCACCAGCGCGATCAGGCGAGTGGTCTTGAGCTCCTGGTCCACGTTGGGTTTGCGCCATGGCACGTAGAAGTCCCGCACCACCAGCGAGGCGATGGCCAGGGCCACGGTGCTGACGCTGACGAAAATCGAGGCTACCAGGGAGATGGTCACCACCCCCGCCAGCACCGGGTGCATCGACTGCAGGAACACCGGTAGGGCGTACAGGCTGCTCATCTCCGGGTGCAGGTACTTGGCGGCGACCCCGATGAACCCTAAGGCCAGGGCGATAGGGATGCACAGCAGCGCGGCGATGTAGGTGGAGCGGCGCGCGGCGTTGGGGTTGGTGGTCGAGGAGATGGCCTGGATGATGAACTGGGTGGAGAAGATTGCACCCACGGTGCCGATGATCCACGCCATGATTTTCGAGCCGCCAATGGCACCGTCCCAGGTGAAATACTGCTCGGGCATGTGCTCCACGACGTTGCTAAAGCCACCGGTCATGTGCAGCGCCACACCAAGCACGATCATCACGCCGACGTACTTCACCCCAGTGTGCAGCACGCTCATATAGGCCACGCTCTTGAGCCCGCCGAGCACGTAGTACAAGGTGCTAATGATCGCGGTGATGAAGGCGGCTGTGGTGAGGTTGATCTTCAGTACCGTGGCGATGGCCGCGGCGCCGCTCACATAGTTGCCGACGTTCACCAGCAGCAGGGCGTAGATCATGATGATCGACACTGCCAGCTTGGTGGAGAGCCCGTACTTCTTGGCGATGAACCCGGAAATAGTGAACTCGCCGGAGCTGTACAGCTTGCGCGCCATCAGCAGGCCGAAGAGGGGAAAGCCGATCGCCGCTGCGATCACCGACCACGAGGCGGCAAAGCCACTCTCGAATGCGGCCTGGGCGGTGCCCACGGTGGACTTGGCGCCGATGAACTCGGACATCATCAGAATGCCGACGATGTAGGCCGGCATGGTGCGCCCGGCCACCATGTACTGTTCGCTGGTACGGCTGCGCATGCGCAGGCTCATCCAGGTGGTGACGGCGATATAGACCACCACCATGGCGATGATGATCAGGGTTTCTTGCGAGTTGAATGTTTCCATCGTTATCGCTCCATTATTTTTTTTGTGGCGCGCTGTTAATGAAGGCTGGCCTTGCTCAGACGGCCAGGGTGCGGCGGGTCTTGCGTTTGCGCGTGGCCAGTTCCACGGCCTGGCGCAGGGCTTCGATCAGGCTGCGTTCATCGGCGATCCCCTTGCCGGCGATATCGAAGGCGGTTCCGTGGTCGACCGAAGTGCGGATTACCGGCAGGCCGACGGTGACGTTGACGCCAGCTTCCAGGCCCATGACTTTGACCGGGCCATGGCCCTGGTCGTGATACATGGCCACCACCGCATCGAAGTCGCCGCGCCCGGCCCGGAAAAACAAGGTGTCGGCGGGCAGCGGGCCCTCGACGCGCCAACCGCGGGCGCGCAGTTCGTCGATGGCGGGCTGGATTTTGGTGGCTTCTTCGCCGTAGCCGAACAGGCCGTTTTCACCAGCATGGGGGTTGATGCCGCAGACGGCGATCAGCGGGTTGTCGATGCCGGCGCGCTGCAGAGTTTCGTGGCAACGCTCGATAGTGCGCTTGACCAGGCCTGGCTCGATCCGCGCGATGGCGTCAATGATGCCGATGTGGGTGGTCACGTGAATCACGCGCAGGGTTGGGGTCATCAGCATCATCGAGACTTCCTCGATACCCAGCAGGTGCGCGAGCATCTCGGTGTGGCCCGGAAAGATGTGGCCGCCAGCGTGCAGCGCTTCCTTGTTGAGAGGCGCGGTGCAAATGGCATCCAACTCGCCAGACTCGGTCAACTGCACGGTGCGCTCGATAAAGCGAAACGCTGCGTCGCCGGCCACGGCCGAGAGCTTGCCGTAGGGCAGGTCGGCGGGAATCAGGTCGAGGTCGATGCAGTCCACCACGCCGTGCTCGAAGCGCGCGTCGGCCGGGCTGGCGATGCGGTTGACGCGCAACTGCTGGCCAACGATACGGCTGGCATCTTCGAGGCGGCGGGCATCACCGATCACCAGGGGCCGGCAGTTGCCGTACACCGACTGGTGGGCGAGGGTCTTCATGATGATTTCCGGACCCACACCGGCGGCATCGCCCATGGTGATCCCGATCACGGGACGTTCAGACATGATTGATTTCCTCTGACGTTGCGTAGTTAGGGGCGCTGCCGGCTGGGGCACGGAGCTGCTGCCAGGCGCGGAGCAAGGTGTCGGGTTGGCCGAACGCGCCGGCCTTGGTAACGATGTTGAGGTCGCGGTGGTGATAGCGGCTGCGCGACAGCACCACGCCGGGCGCCAGTTCGCCAGCCACATCGAGGCGCTCGATACCGGCGCTGCCGAGCAGGGCGCGGGCAGTTTCGCCGCCGGTGGCGATCAGCGAGCCGACGACACTCAGGACCGGTTGCAGCCAGGCGGCCAGCGCGTGGCTGAGTGCAGCGGCCTGGGCGGGATCGCGGGCGGTTTGCGACAAGGTCAGCACCGCATCGCGGCCTTCGCTCAGGCTGCCCAGCAGCTTGAGGGCCAGCCCGCGGCGCGCGTCTTGCTGTCCAGGCTCGAGCAGGGTGGCGGCGCTCACTTCCAGGTGATACAGGCCTGCTTTTTCGACCAGCAGGTGGGCCTGATCCCGGGAGTGCCGCGACATACTGCCGACCACGCAGAGCACTGGGCCGCCGGCGGTGATGATAGGATTCTGCGCAGGTGATAGGGCCAACGCTTGTGGCAGGTGCGCCGCCAGGCCCGCCGAGCCGACCCAGAACAGGCGGTCGCGCAGCGGTGCCGAGCAGTGGGCCAGTTGGCGCAGGTCGGCGTCGGTCTCGGCATCGCAGACCAGCGCCTGGGTGCCGTCCATCAAGGCTTTTGCCAGGCACTCGGCCAAGCCAATCGGGTCGCGCAGGGTGATCAAGTCGACCGTGGCGCAACGCAGTTGCTCGCCACGTAGGCTGGCGACCAGGTCAGCCGTGCCTTGCAGGCCCTCGTTGCGCCAGACGTCCGTCTGGTCCACTGGTGTGCCGTGCAGATGTTGCACCCCGCCCACAGTGGTACGACCCATGGCGGGCAGCGCCGGCGCCACCAACGCCAGGCCGCGGCTGGCCTGCAGGGCGCGCACTTCGGCGGCGACATTGCCGCGCAGGGTCGAGTCGATCTTCTTGTACAAGGCCAAGGTAGCAAACCCTGGGCGGCTCAATAGCGCTCGATGCAGCTCAGCGGCGTGCGCGGCCGGTAAACGCCGCGAGTCAAGATCCACCGCCAGCACCAGCGCGCCTTGCGCCGCCGGCTGCGCCCCCATGGCGACGACCGTCGACACATGGGCAGCAAAGCCCGCCGCGCAATCCGCCGCGCCCGACAAGTCGTCGGCGACGATCAGCAGCACGGTACTCATGGCAGCAGGCACCGGTACAGCTGTTCGATCTCCGCCAGGGTCAGCGGCTTGGGATTATTGGCCATCAAGCGCGTGACCTTGGACGCTGCCACCGCCATATCGGCCAGGTGCTCTTCAGACACGCCGAATGCGCGCAGGTCCTGGGGAATGTTCAAGCGCTGCGTCCACTGGCTGATTTGCGCGATCAGCTTGTGCGCCGCCACGTCATCGCTGTCGGATGGCTCAGCGACACCGCAGGCGCACGCCGCTCGTTTCAGCCGCGGCGCGCAGCTGTCGAGGTTGAAGGCCATTACGTGAGGCAGCAGCATGGCGTTCGCCACCCCGTGGGTGACGTGGAATTTGCCCCCCAACGGGTAGGCTAGGGCGTGCACGGCGGCGGTGCCAGCGGCGGTCAGCGCCAGGCCGCCGTACATCGACCCAAGCAGCATCTCGCTGCGCGCTTCGACGTGGTCGGGTTGCTCATAGGCGGTGACGATACTGCCGCTGATCAGCCGCATCGATTCGAGCGCAAAGGCATCGCTGACCGGGTTGGCCTTGGTGGAAATGAAGGATTCCAGCGAATGGGTGAAAGCGTCCATGCCCGTGGCCGCGGTGATCGGCTTGGGCAAGCTGAGGGTCAGCAACGGATCGAGCAGCACCAGGGTCGGCAGCAGGTGGCGGCTGACCACGCCGATCTTCAGCTCTTCGTCGGGCAGGGTGACGATGGCGTTGGGCGTCACTTCAGAGCCGGTGCCCGAGGTGGTCGGCACCAGCACCATCGGCTTGCCGGGGAACCTGACCTTGTCGATGCCCAAGAGGTTGCGCAGGGGCGTGTCATTGGTGAGCATCACGGCGAACAGCTTGGCCGCATCCAGCACGCTGCCGCCGCCGATGGCGATCAGCGCATCGGGCGCGTGGGGGGCTACGTCTTCGCGAAACACCCGCTCTATGTTCTCGAGGGTCGGTTCGATCTCGACATTGTCGAGCATGTGCACGCTGATATCGGCGGCTTGCAACTGGGCAATCACGCGCTCGGTCACGCCGAGGCGGTGCATGGCGTTTTGGGTTACCAGTATCACGCGGGTGACCGGGGTATCCAGAAGCTCGAGCTTGGCGCTGAGCTGGTCCAGGCTACCCGCGCCGTGGATCAGATGCTTGACGGTCTGGAAATGGTAAGTAACAGGCATAGGAGCTCTCCGGGTGGCTGATCAGCGGTACACGGCCAGGAGCGCTTCCAGCTTCTGCAAAGCGGCGGCGTCCAGTGGTTGCACCGGCGCACGGCAAGGGCCGACGGGTACGTTGAGCAACTGGGTGGCGGCTTTCAGCACGGACGGCATAGTGCCCATAGCGAAGGCGTCGCGCAGGGGCCGCAGGGCCTCCTGGGCCTGGCGGGCGGCGGCGTGGTCGTTTGCCTGGAAGCTATTCCAGATCTGCATCACCAAGTGCGGTACGGCGTTGGCGGTGGCAGCGATGGCGCCGTCGCCGCCGGCCAGCAGGTTCCAGTAAATAAGCGAATCGGTGCCGGCAAACACGGCGAAATCGTCGCTGCGGTACTTCATCATCTGCACGAGGGCGTCGAAGTTGCCGGCGCTGTCCTTGATGCCTTTGATCATCGGGTGCTGGTGCAGGGCGGCCACGGCGCCGATGCCGATCGACATGCCGGTCTTGGCCGGAATGTTGTACATCATCAACGGCAGGCGGCTGGCGTCGGCGATGGCCTCGTAATGCTTGGTCAGCTCGACCTGGCTGACGGCGTTGAAGTAAGGCGTGATGACCGAAAGGGCGTCGGCGCCCAAGTCGGTCACTTTTTTGTTCATTTCAATCACTTCGCGGGTGGCGAACGCGCCGGTGCCAATCACTACCGGCACACGGCCGCGGGCAGCCTGCACCGTGGTTTCGGCGATCTGCAGCTTTTCCGCTTCCGAAAGGGTAAAGAACTCACCGTTGGTGCCCAGCACGAACAGGCCGTGGACGCCGGCTTCGATAAGGTTTTCGATCAGCTTGCGCAGACCGGGAAGATCAACTTGCTGGTCAGCCGTGAATGGGGTGACGAGGGCTGGAATTACACCGCGAAATCGCATGATGGACATCTCGTTTTTTATTGTGTGGCAATTATAATGATCAAACCAATCATGGAAAGCAACCTATCCAGCATTTTATGATTGATCTGATCATTATCGAGTGAGCGGGAAGACTGCCGTGTCCGGCCTAACTGAATTCACGCCTGGCCATTGCCTGCGCTAGAAAGAATTCTGGAGTTGTCTAAGCGCTGTATTGGCTAGAACCTGAGATGAGCCTCCACCGTGTAGGATTTTCCGGCAAAAACTACGACGCATCGACCGCCACCTCGTGGTGCTCGACTCCTCGCTTCAGCGTCGTGCTTCCATCGCGGCTATCGATCACGTTGCGGTTGATGTCTTGCGATCCTGTATGTTGCTGCCCCGCCGCGCTTGCGATGGGTGTTCATGCCTACGACCTATTTCACTTTCTTACTTTGTGTCTCTCAGGCCGGTGGCGACGATGCCCGCATAATCGATGCAATCTTGCGCGCGCCCTTTGACGCCTTTCGTCTGCTCCACTCCAGCGCTGGTTGTCTGTTCGAGCTCTTGAATGATTCGGCGAATTTCTTCGGTGGAGCTCTAGACTGGGAGGTAAGGGGGCACGCCTCAGTGCGTACATTGAAGACGATGACACCTAGGGGGACGAACGGCGTGGATGTTGAGGAATGTTTATACCTTCAGCACTCATGCCAGTTTCCCCACCAGCGTGACCTTGAGTTTGTTTGCTAGAGTTTGTGGTGGCCGCTGGATAAAAAGTTAATTAACAGAAGGACGCAACATTGATTCCGTGGGTCTGTTAACTCAGCGCGGCCCAGCTGTCGTGCGGACGGTATCAGCAACAGCGTCGACGTGGCGTGGGTTCCCTATCTTCCAGTCAGAGAAGCCACCCAGGGCTTCTTGCATTCTCTCAAATCCCTGAGCTGGTTTTGAGCCATTCACTTGGTTAGCCTCGCAACGTCTGCCTAACCTCGTATTACAACTGTTATCTCCCGTAACGTCGCGCTGAGTAAGTGCGAATATCAGACCACTTTTACGAGCTATCGGCTGATGTACGTTTTCAAAGACATTACCCTCCAGAAGAACGTCGACGTTGTCATTCAGCTCGAGGGCGTTGCCAGCCCCATTCTGATAAAGGTTGTTAACTATGACGAATGATCCCTGCCCATGTAGCGCAGGGGCTCTACCTGAAAAGTTTCTAAACCAATTGCCACTTATAGTAACTTTCGTTGACGACGTGCCAATGAATAAAACATTCCAGTAATGGCCCTCTTTGTAGTACGGTGTTGACCCGTCAAAAATATTATTTGAGACTATAATATTGTCCTGCTCGCCGAAATGACCGACAATCATCTGTCGTCCTATCATCTTAAACAGATTGTGGTCGATAAGAATTCTTTTTACGTCACTCAGATCCAAGGCGTCGCCAGCCCACACAACGGCCGGATTGATGCCTTCTATAGTGAGGTTTTGAACAATCACGTTTTCAACGTGCTTCAGCAATAGACCTTTTCCTGTCAGTTTTGCCGAAGTATCATGTCCAACTATAGTTTTATTCGAACCCACTAGAAGGGGGTGGGTACCAGCTTTATCAAACGAGATTGGCTGTTTGACGTTACCATTTCCTACACATGCATGTTCTGGATCGGCCTTCGTTAAAAGTGCTTTCTGTGGGTTTTTGGGATCGTAATAGCAACCCGTAGATGTTTCCTGACCTTCGGAGTTAGTGAAGTCGATATCACCGATTACCTCGATAATTCTCGGTTCAGAATCCTTGCATACATTATTGGCGTTATGCTGGTGGCAGAGTTGATATTCTAGTTCGCTTCTTGTCCGAACCGTAACACGGGATCCTCCACTGCCGCCGGAAATTGCCTTCACTTGAGCATTGCTCGACAAGGCCGATGCATAACTGTCTGCGACACATGTGTAGCTGGCTAGCATCAACGTTAGGAAAAACGCTAGGCGACGTGGAGTTCGCCGTTGAATTAGCATTATCAGCCCCTTGTTTGCTGCGGTTTCGATATTTACACCCATCTTGTCAAGGCTAAAGTCTTCCAGCAACACAGTGGTACTGTAGTCTCGTTGAGTTTGACCGAATGCTATTCCACATGAACGAGAACCACGATTAAAGATTTTTTAATCTTAGATACGGTTAACGTGCGTACCTACCTATGTGGGTTTGCGAATCCTCAGGCCGGTTATGCCGTCGATCGTAGATGTGCATCGTGCCAATGATGGAGTAGCCCAAGCAGGCCATGACGTTAACGACATCGGTTTCGAAGTCCGAGGCATTGCTGGCCGCTGTGTATCGCCCCCTCAATGCACTTCGCCGCTGCCAAATCAACGCCGGGGTCGTTGAGAGTTGGCATAGCACCTTACATTTACCTGTTGCCTGCTGTCGCACTGCTTGGCTATGGCACCGATGCGGGATTGGTCTCGACCTTAATCGTCGCGCTGCCACCGGCACTTTGCCTGACACCGCTGGGCATTCGCATTACGTCCGATGAGTTCATTGCGCTGGGCAACGCAACTAGGGTCACAGGCTGGCAGATTTCCACGAAGGTCCATCTGCCTTTTGCGATGCCAGACATCATGGCAGGCATCAGCAGAAGCTCATGATGGCGATTGGCATGGTCGTGATCGCCCGCATCGTTACCCGAACACATCCCTGTGTTTTTTATCAGTCCCTAGGCTCTCTCGCGGAGGCGTGTTAAACGAGAGTCTGGACAATGCCATCTGTCTTTATGCCCGCAGAAAGCTATCGTCGAAAGGGTAACGTGTCAGCAGTTCATAGCCGGTTTCAGTGACTAATAATTGGTTCTCCAACTTGATGCCATCGCGGCCTCCCACTTCACCTACATAGGCTTCGACGCAGAGGGCCATGCCCGCTTGCAGTTCGCCTTCGTATCCGTAGGATGCCAAGTCTTCAGGGTAGCGGATGCAGGGGTACTCGTCGCACAGACCAACACCATGAAACAGCACACCGTAGCGTTGCGCGCGGCAAGCCTCGGGCAGCCTATGAGCCTTGGCGGTCAGTTCAGTAAAACGGACCCCCGGCTTGATGAGTTCGGTGTTGTAGACGACATGGTCATGGGCAATTCGATACAGCCGTTTCTGCTCGGCCGTGGGCTCCAAACCTCCGCAAATCCAACTGCGGGACATGTCCACACACATACCGTAGGTACCGATCAGATCCGTGTCGAACGACAGTAGGTCGCCCTCACTCAACACCCGTGGCCCTGACTCCTGGAACCAGGGGTTAGTGCGAGGACCGGAACTGAGGATCCGAGTCTCGATCCATTCTCCGCCGCGGCGAATATTCCCGGCATGCAGGGCGGCCCAGACGTCGTTTTCGGTCACGCCGCCGCGCATTGCCTGGTGCATTTCGGCCACTGAGGCTTCGCACGATGCAACCGCACAGCGCATCGCCTTGATTTCATCGGGGCCTTTGATCATGCGCGCGAACTCGGTCACTTCCTGGCCGCTAAAAATTTCGATAGCCAAGGCATCCAATGCGCGCACGCCAGCAACTTCGATCCTATCTACCGCAAGCCGGCGGTTAATCCCAGCATGCTGGCGCAGCAACTCGTCGAGTTGTGCGGCGAAATGCCTAGCGTGTCGATCAGTGTGTTCGCCAGTCTCAAAAAAGAAAAAAGACGCGCCGCTGCGTAATTCAGTCACCAGCGGCAAGTGGGCGGAAAGGTGATCGCAACCATGGAAGTCCCACAAAACTACATGCCCACTGGCGGCAATGAAGCATGCCCGCGCGGGGTTATGGGTCGTCCATAGTTGCATGTTAGTAGTATCTGTCGCGTAGCGAATATTCAATGGATCGAACAACAGAATGCCGCCCAGGTCACGGGCTACCAATTGATCAACTATCCGCTGCAGGCGGTATGAGCGCAGGCTCGGCAAATGGGGCGGCTCCAAGCCCAAGCGCTCCCACTCCGCAAAAGCTAGAGGCGTGGGGCCTATCTCGACGCGGTCGTTGTCATCGACTGAGCCATCTTTTTTAAGTGCAGTTGCACGTTGTCTGGCCGGGTCGATACGCCGAGCATTGGCTGGAATTGAAAAAGGTGAAGTTGTCATGGCGGATTCCAATATTCAATATGCTAAAAAGCTATGCGTGACCAAGCGACATTTTTCTTTGCGTGTAGCGTTAATAACGTTTAAATCGATTAATCTCGGGCGCAGGCAACTTAGGTAGGCCTTGATTAAAGATTGGTTTGCGCCCGTCGAACACCTGTTTTTACACGCTATAGGGGAGCTTCGTTAAATCTATAAGCATCCTGATAGCAAATCTAGCAATATTTATAAGGCGCTATGGATAACGTGGCGTTATTAAGGCCGTCGGGTGTCATTGCCGTTGTGTCATTACGATACTCAGGTCCAGTGAGTGCGTAGGGCTGGCACAGCGCTGATTAAACACTCCCACAATCTCGCTATAATAAAATTGGGTATAAACGTATTGGTTGTGGCTCGATATTATTTATTCTATTTCAGGATAGTATCGCCGGATGCAACGTTTTATTGTGCTGATCAGGCAGCTTTGCTCCCTTTGAGCAGCGCCAGGGCCCCACTTATGGCAATAACCACCATTCCGTAAAGGCTGAGCGATTCCGGGACTTGCTTAAAAATGAAAGCACCCATAATTGTAGAAAAGAGAATTTGGCAGTAACTGAACGGCGCTAGGACCGCCGGCGCTGCGTAGCGGAACGACTGTGAGAACAACAGGTGTGAAATCATGCCAAGGGTACCCAATGCGCCCATCATGATCGCATCCTTCATAGTCGGGGTAACCCAGAAGAAGGGTACCAACAGCGACGTGACTCCCGCAGCAAAAAATCCGCCCAGGAAATTGCTGGTGATCGCGCTGTCATACGCGCTGAGTTTGCGGGTAAGCAACTGATACAGCGCAAAACACAGGGCTGAGCAGAAGGGTAGGAGCACTGCCAGAGTGAACAGATCACCACCTGGCCTTACGATGAAAAGTGTCCCTACAAATCCCGCCAGTGCCGCACACATTTGCCGGGCCGATACCCGCTCTCCCAGTAGCAGAACCGACAGCAGAATCACCAACAGGGGGGCAAGGAAGTGGATGGAAGTGGCTTCTGCCAAGGGTAAGTAATGCAGGCTGAAGGTGAAAAATAAACTCGTCGCAACGAGGCAGCCCCCGCGTAGGAGCTGCAGTTTGAGGTTGGCTGTCTTGAACAATGCAGTTCCGGCTTTTGGTAGAAATAGGCTGGCCATCAGTGCGGTGTGCACAGCATAGCGTGCCCACACAATCAGCAGGACGGGGTAGGCCGATGTGAGGTATTTGGAGATCGTATCGTGTGACGAAAAAAGGAACGTCGCTACGATGATCAATATAAAGCCTTTGTAGGAAGTACTGTCCACATTAGCTTCTGATCGGAGGGTCGTCATCGCCTACGCCTATACCTGAGTGCAGTTAATTGAACAGCGGATGACTGCATGCGCGGCGGCGGGACCTGCCGATCAGACATGATTCGTTATTGCTGAGCGGCAGCTCTGGCATCCTGCAACCAGCCATCGAATGCCTGACGGTTCTGCGCTATCCACTCGGCAGCGTGGCGCTTGATGTCTGCTGTGGATTTTTCCCCTTGCTGCATCCGGTAATTCTGCGCGCTCTCGTCCTTGGCGCTGAGGCGATATTCGGAAAGAAACTTCTTCGCTGCCGGATTGTTCGCGGCAAACTTCCTGTTCATGACCGCTTCCACGGCGTCCAAAGGAAAGCCCAGGTTTTTCCCTTCATACTGGGTATCCTGTTGGTTGTCTCCGCCAGGAAGGGAGGTGAATGGGACGGGCAGCCAAACCACATCGCGCCCCTCAACCAGAACGTTGGCAATCCATTGCGGAACCCATGTATAGAAAAGCACCGGTCGGCCTTGCTTGAAGCGCGCGATGGTATCGGCCATCAACGCGAAATAGGATCCGCGGTTCTCATTAACGGTCGCTTCTAAGCCATACGCTTTTAGGTGGTGCTTGATGATCAGCTCGCAGCCCCATCCGGGGTTACAGGCTGTCATGTCGGCCTTTCCATCGCCGTTGGCATCAAAGAGCTTGGCGATTTCCGGGCGTTTGAGGTCGGAGAGATCTTTAATGTGATATTGCTCAGCAGTCTTCTTATCGATCATATAGCCCTGCAGCACGCCCGTCATGACTTCTCCGACCTTCTCCATGCTCTCGTCACCTCCAGCTTTCTGGTAGAACGACGCGTGCAAGGCTTTCCAGTTATGGACAGTGAAGTCGGCATCGCCGTAGGCCAATGCGATATACATCGCGGGAAACTCTGTTTCCTTGGGTTCTTTAACGGTGTACCCAAGCTCCTTGAGCCCGAAAACAGCGATCTCTCCTCGAAATCGTTCTTCAGCGATGGTCGGAAATATTGGCGTAATGGAGACGCCGGCGCCAGGCTTGCTGGTATCCGCCGCATGGGCTGACAAAATGCTAAGTACGGCTAAGCTGCTCACTGCCCATCGTGCAATTAGAGAAGGTTTCATGCTCACCACCTTTCGTTCAGTTTATTTATTGGTCGGTCTTGGCAGATAGTCGATGTCCAAGCAGGTAGTTCGCTGGATCTGCCCTGTTCAGACACCTCTTGGATACACGCCCGGTGCTCTCGAGCGGTAAGTGAACGTCGTGACTCAGCGATAAGTAGCTACCGGAGAACCGATAACATCCCGATTGATTTCGACACCCAGCCCTGGTGTCAGGGGCGCGCGGATGCGGCCATCAATCACTGGAATGTCCAGGGTCGCGGTAACAGGGGTGTACATGTCGCGCAGATCCAGGACGCAGCGCAGGTTGCGATGAGGGATGGTCTGCGCAAGGTGAGTCAGCGAAGCAAAAGACACGTAAGATCCCGCAGTCTCCTGAATGCTCATGGTCAACCCGGCTGTAAGGCACATATCTCGCTGGCGCCTTGCGCGAGTAAGGCCGCCTTGCTTGGAAACCTTCATACCAATTCCATCTGCGGCATCGTCGCGGATCAACTGCAAAACGGATGCATCATCCGTGGCCAGCTCATCCAAAATCAGCGGAATGCTGGTTTTCCTTCGCAAAGCCATGTGTTCATGCCACGTGGCACAAGGTGCCTCAAGTACGAAGTCCAGACCAGAAGGCAGCAGGTTTAGCATTCTCAGTGCATGTTCGACGGTGAGACCGCCATTGCAATCAACGATGAAATACTCACCGGGACGCGCGTCGGCAAGAGACGCTTCGATGCGTGCAGCATCTAGGGCCGGTCCGCCTTCCTCGGGCGTTGCGCCGACCTTGACCGAGTGCCCGAGGTAGCCTTGCTTGCGAGTGACATCGATGCGCCGGCGCATGTCTTCAGGGTCGCCTGCATAGGTCGAATCAACAATCGGCATGGATAGTCCGGTGCTTCCTCCCAGCAACTCACATACAGGTAGGTTCACGGATTTGCCAAAAATATCCCAGCATGCAATGTCTAACGCCGCTTTAGCATGCAGATGGCCCAAGAGGGTGCTGTCCATGAGGTCGTTGATGCGATCGACCTGCCGAGGATCTCGCCCAATCAGCATGTCAGCCATTTCCTCAATGCCCGCGCGGACGCCAAGCGCGTGCGCGGCTATGTAGTTAGGGCCAAAGGGGGTCGATTCACCCCAACCTTCCAAGCCTGTGTCGGTCCGAATGCATACGATGGTTGCATCGAATGAAGTGTAAGTACGGCCCCCAGAAAGTCTATAAATACCACCCGAATACGGTAGATTCACTTGATAAACTTCAATTTCACGAATTTTCATTATGAAGCTCCTGTGGGGGCACCAATACGAGCTTGCCGACGTGTTTTTTACTTAGAAAATCTTCCTGTGCCAGGGCGATATCGCTAAGTGAATAATGTTTGCTGACAAGCGGCCGAATGCGGCCTTCCTCGATGTAGTTAACCAATGCCTGAAAAACATTATCGTCTTGCCAGGTACAGCCGTAGAAAGTCAGGTCTTTCAAGTACAGAGTGCGTAAGTCAAGTTCCACCAGCGGACCGGCAATGGCGCCGGATATCGCATAACGTCCGCCTATTTTCAGAACGTCGAGAAGGGGGCGCCAAGCGCTACCGCCGACAAGGTCAATCACCACCGTCACGCTGTTTTTACCCAAGCGCTCAAGCAAGTTGTCATCCCGGTCAATAACCTCATCCGCACCCAGTTCGAGTACCTGGCCTCGCTTGCTGCTAGACGTAATTGCGATAACGCGCGCGCTTCTACATTTAGCCAACTGGACGGCAGCAGAACCGACCCCACCACTGGCGCCCGTAATCAACACGACATCATTTGCGTTCACGCCCGAGCGCTGCATCATCAATTCAGCGGTTGAATAAGAGCAGGGGATGGACGCGAGCTCGATGTCACTCCAGTCACTGCTCACCGACCAGGTATCTGCGTCTGGCGCGACGGTGTACTGAGCGAAGGAACCATTGCAGTCTGAGCCGTACGTCCAGCACTGGTAATCCTGATGGTTAACCGGGGCTCTGAGCATGTTGCGAATCAGAACGCGTTGCCCGATGCGAGTTGGCGTAACCCCCTCACCGACGGCGACAATGTATCCGCAGCAATCGGCGCCTTGAATCAGCGGGAACGTTAAAGGCACGCCTGACCAGGATGCATCCTCGCTGTCGACTTCGCCGAAGCCGCCGGTACTGCCTGCCTCGGTGTCAACGCTGACCTTTTTCGAATACCAACCAATGCGGGTATTGATGTCAGTGTTGTTGACCGCAGCTGCGGCCACGCGTACCAGCACCTCACCTTTGGCTGGATGTGGGACCTTAACGTCAGTGTGATACTCAAGTTTATCGGGCCCACCATGGCCGGTGAGCAGAACGGCATGCATGTGTGCTGGAATTGCGACGGTCATTACTTTTTCCTCAACTGACGGAAACTGCACAACAGTTAGCCGCGACTGCGATAATCGATGTAAGCCTAATCTCTGAATGGAGGGGCGCATCAATTCGCAGGCGAAAGCAGGCACTGTGTGGATAAACGAGGTAGCGATGTCTTTAAATTACGACGAGGACATAAACGCTTTTGTGTCAGAACGACATTCAGGGCGTTTATTAGAGAAGGGACGTTCCATCCCCAGTGACAACTTTGAGGTTGTTAGGAGTGAAATAAGAAATGCGACCCAAACCGGTGAGGGCGGGAGTTCGAGTTATCAAATTGGTTATATTTATCACGTGTCTTCTCTCCATGATGAGTAGAAGCAATCATCGTTGTGACCATAACAACACCATGTGCTGCTGTGACGAAAATTACCATTTCGCAGCCGGCACGTATAATCACTTTAACTGCCGGCAAACGATAACCTTTGGTTATCTAGAAGTTGGCGGCTGTCGAACCTTCCGGGGCGGGAAACAGACACCCTTAGCGCAATATGTTGATGCCTCCGCTTTCTACAGGAGCAGGCAGAGGGGCTCAGCGCCTTTGTAACTGCACAGGTTGTGCTGACCTATTAGGTTTTTACCCAGAGAATACCTGGGTCTATTTATCGAGCATTTTCTAGGGGAGGGAAATCGCTAGGTAGAGACGCTGCAATTAATGACGCCACGACAGAGGATGTTCCATTAGGTCTGCATCGACGGATCATGTGCGCAGAAAGCGAAAGGTAGCGCTTACAATCATTGGAGAAACACCAAGCCCTCAAACGCTGCGAGAGGGCTGCTTTCGTGGGCAGAACAACTGATCACTTTGGGCCCTAACAAGACGCCTACATAACCCATCGAAATAACCGCCGGTACATTGAACCTCTGAGGTATGCAGTTCAGTTTGTCGATGGCGTTAAACAGCGCAGGAACTGTTTTCGAGCATCCTGAGCCAGTCAGCGCATAGCCTAAAAATGATGCGGGCCGTCCCTCAAGTTGAATGATACGAGCAGGTCCAAGACGGCAATTCCGCCGTAGGCGGTCACACGCACGCCGCCAAGTCTGCGAGAGATTGCATCCCCAGTCAGCCCTCCCACTGCCATGGCTGCCGCAAAACAGTCATGTTCCAAGCCTGCCAGGGTGGAGGTCATGTCCTGGCTAGTCAGTAAAAAGACAGCGGCCCGTTCCAGTATCGTGCCTTCGGTTAAGAACACGATGAAGCAAAAAACGCCCAGCACACTACAATACCCCTTGGGGCAGTAAGGGGCGGGCCGTTCTTTTCTGTTCCATAGCTTAATAACGCAGAAACTGCTCCAGACATGCAGCTGTTCAACACGATGACGACGCAGAGCACAGACAATGTAGGATTTAACTCCATACACAGCGGTTCGGTTATTGCTCTACCACCGGCGCTGTACAGGCCAGGAATCCTGACGGAAGCGGTTAGCGGTTAGCGGTTAGCGGTTTTTTTGAGAATGATTGGCCGGATGTTAATAGCGCAATCAAGCATACGCATGGCAGCGGAAAAAGCAGATGCCATGGCAAAACCCGGAAATCAGGTAGGGGCTCATCGTAAAAACATTATACATAGAGCAACGGTCGCCCACTCGATAGACAGCCGACAGCCGTAACGGGCGCTCAGATGCGCAGTGAACGGCATGGCGGTCCGATCGAGAAGTAATAGCCCCCGCTCGCCTTAGTCCCACCTAGTGCGCGCTTTGGTGAGAGTTAATGAGGCCGCCAGAAACGCAATACCGATTAACGCTCGCTCGTCGAAACTGTCGTTGAACGTTAATCATGAAGTGGTCATTTGAATTACGAGAGCAGGCATGCAAAGAAAAGCGCTTTAATGCCGCGATCGTTTTCGCCTGCACGCTGATACCTGATTGGTCAAAACTAGACGAATAAGCCTTTCAATACATTGCCACGTAGAAAGGCTTACCCGTCAAGCATCGTCATCAGCCAACAGACTTCAACGAAATAGGCCCTTTGATCCGTTCCATCATGGTGGCGCAATACCAATCATCGAATTGGCAGACGCCGGTCTCTGCGGTTTCGGAATACGGGCCTGGCTCGTAAGTAGGTGATGTCACACCGCACTGGGTGCCTTCCACCAGAGTGCGGTCCTGATCGTTGGTGGCGATCCATACCTTGGTCAGGCGATCAATGTCGTAGTCCACACCTTCCACCGCAGTCTTGAGCACAATCCATTTAGTGGTCACCAACGTTTCTGTCGCGCTGATCGGCAACACTCGGAAGCTCAAGGCGTGGTCACCGAGGAAGTGGTTCCAGGTAGACGGATAGTTGAAGTACAGCAATGCGCCAATATCTGCTTCGCCAGAATTATCAAGACGGCTAGTAACGGCGGGTTTGCCGTCCAAGGTGTAGCTCACTGCGCCCTTGGACAATGGGATGCGCGTTATGCGGAACTGACCTTTAATGTCCATCACCAAGCGGCTTGGCAAGCCGGCTTTTTCGCATTTGTTCCAGTAGGCAGAAAGCTCCGGGTCGTCATCACCGCTGGTGCCGCCCACGGAAAGGTTGTCCACGAATGATTGCATCAGTTCAGGGTGGGAACCGTCGCAATGGTAGCACTCACGGTTGTTTTCGAAGACCAGTTTCCAGTTGCCTTTCTCGACGATATTAGACTCGAAGGCCACTTTGCAGTCATCAAGGTTATGCGGGGTGAGAAAGGGCGTGACGGCATTACGGAAGGCCTCGAAGTCCGGGGCCTTGTTCGCGACACACACATAGATAAAGGTGTTCACGATTTCGCAGTGGACGCTTTTGAGGTTGTATTCAGACTTGTCAAAACTCTGCCCCATGTTCCCGGCGAACAACAGGTTGCCGTCCAGCTCGTAGGTCCATTTGTGGTAGGGGCAGACCATCTTGGCAACCTTGCCATGGTCGGCTTCGCAGATTTTTGCACCACGGTGGCGGCAGGCATTGTGAAAAGCGCGCACCTGGCCGTCTTTGCCGCGTACCACCGCCACGGGGTAATCACCCACTTGCAGCGTGAAATATTGGCCAGGCTTTTCCAGTTCGAACGTATGCCCGGCGAAGATCCAGTCCTTATGCCATATCTGCTCAAGGTCCTGGCGATATACACCTTCGTTGCTGTACAGCGCCCCTGGGAGAGAGTGCCATGGTTTACGTTGCGCAATCAGGTCAAAAACGGTTTCTTTATTATCCATCTTATCCTCCCAGGATAACTAACGTGAGCGCTCACCTTGACGGTGACTTTTATAAGGCGCAGATGTTCGGCATCGGTAAGCAGCTTAAGGGGTGCAGCCACTTTATATTTTTATGATGGATGACAGCCTATAGGGCGTGCCGCTTGATCCGCAAACGACATTTAGTGTGTGCAAACAATAATTTCAGGTTATCAATGGGGCTCCGAAGCTGGACTCGCAGCGCTTCAGAACACGAGTCCAGCGTCGCAATGGCTCAGCATGATGGATTGATTGAATTAATCGCATGCGTCACCGCACGACTTCTTTTTTTGGAGGGGGGCACGATCAATGCAGTGCCGGCGCGTGACATGCTTTCATAGCCGGTGCACGTGCCGACAGAAAATTGTACCCGTTGATGTGCTTGCATTGGTGGTGGAGCGCATAGGTCAGCCCCAGCAACGCCAGGACAACGACCACCGGGTTTTATTGGCCTAAACTCTGATTGTGTCGTTGCACGAGGACGTAACGTGAGATTACCGTTCCACCAGCATTCTCACAGGGAAATCGGTAGCTAAAGCAGCGCCTCGTATGCCAAGGCACACTGCTTCAACGAGGGAACTTGGACAGGATCCATTCACGAAACTGACGCAGCGCGCCTTCGTTATCGGCATTCTCCCGACAGCTCAAGTAGTGCGAGCTGTTGCGTAATTGAACCTGCTGCTCGATGGGGCGCACCAACAAGCCGCGCTCCAGCAGCGGGACCACCAGATGGTTCCAGCCCAGCGCGACGCCTTGGTGGGTCAGTACCATGCTGATCAGCAAGTTGTAGTCATTGGCATTGAAGATCTGAGGGCTGTCGGTAGGGCGATCATCAATGTCGATAGACTGAAAGGCAAACCAGACACCCCAGTCGACATGCTCGGCCAACTGCGATCGTCCGTAAGGACTCAGGTTCAGTAAGGCCGCGTTTCTCAGGCCTTCGATGCTCGAAATTTCTGGGTGCTGCTCCAGAAACTGCGGGCTGCACACGGGGTAAATGATGTCATGGCACAACGGATAACTTTTATAGTCATCCCGGATGCGAGCCATTTTGGTAATGAAAACGTCCGGTTGAACCCCAGGCTCCATGGTCTGGAAGTTTTGGGTCGTGATCAGGTTGAGCTCGATGTCAGGGCATCGCTCAATGAATTCCGGCAGGTGGGACGACAGCCACAGTGCAGAAAAGGCGGGCGAACAGCAGAGGGTCAGCATTTTCCTGGAGGGCTGGCTGCTGCGAATTCTCTCAGCGGCCTGTGCGATGTTCACGAACGAGAGATGAGCCGCATCAAAGAACACCGCGCCGGCGGGGGTCAGCTCCACCGTACGCCCCACGCGGCTGAAAAGCTGTGCACCCAGATACTCCTCAAGCTCGCGAATCTGTCGGCTGATAGCCGCTTGTGACACACAGAGCGCCTCGGCTCCGAGGGTAAAATTTTCGTATTTAGCCGCCGCCACAAACGCTTTCACTGCCCTCAAGGACGGCATGTTCAGCAGAATGCTGTCAGGGTCGACATGCTTTGACATTTTTAGGTTCTCCTTGCACAGCCGCTCCCCAGCGAAGCGACGCGAGGGTAACTGAAGCAAGACGGTATGAGCGATGTATGGGTCGTTTTTGAGACATAACGGGTCGTACTTAGGGTGCGTCTGCACGGAATCAAAACCCATCGAGCGATTCATAACCCAACGTTATCCAATTGTCTCAGTAAATGTAGTTGGAATTGAGGGGCGGTTGCTACTAGATTTGAAACATCCCTCATTCCTAGGGACCAAAAAATAATAAAAGGAAGCTCGTCATGAAACGCTCAATTCATTACCGCTGCCGTTTAAAACTAATTTCGATCGTTTGCGCGTCGCTTAAAGCGGAGAGCGCTGAACACGAAGGGGCAAGGTATGACTGATTTCGACGAAATCATTTCCGTCAAGAATGTCTATAAAGTATTCGGCACGCAGCCGGACCTCGCAATGAAGATGCTCGCTGATGGGGCCTCCAAAGACGAGGTGTTTAAAAAAACAGGGCAAGCCATTGGCGTCTTTGATGCGAATTTCTCAGTCCGTCGCGGTGAGATTTTTGTGATCATGGGCTTGTCGGGATCCGGCAAATCCACGATGGTCCGCTTGTTCAATCGCTTGATTGAGCCCACCAGTGGCTCCATCTTTCTGAATGGCAAAGAAATTACCGGTTTGGCGGATAAAGACCTTCTGCAAGTGCGCAGGAAAGATATGGGTATGGTCTTTCAATCCTTTGCACTTATGCCGCACATGAGCGTCATCGACAACGTTAGCTTCGGCTTGGAAATCAGCGGCATCGCCGAGAAAGAACGCTATTGTCGAGCCAAAGGTGCGTTGGCGCAGGTCGGCCTCGCGGGTCAAGAGTTCAGCTTCCCCCATCAATTGTCCGGCGGTATGCAGCAACGTGTCGGACTCGCCAGAGCCTTGGCCAATGACCCCGCCATCCTGTTGATGGACGAGGCGTTTTCGGCACTCGACCCCATGATCCGTAGCGAAATGCAGGGCGAATTGATCAGGCTGCAGGCCGAGCAAAACCGCACCATCATCTTTATTTCCCACGATATTGAAGAGGCGGTACGAATCGGGCATCGCATTGCAATTATGGAAGCGGGTCGGGTTGTTCAAATTGGCACGCCTCGTGAGTTGCTCTGTAACCCCATCAACAAATACGTGCGCGATTTCTTTAATGGATTCGACACTAGCCGAATTCTCAAGGCGGGCGATATTGCTCAACAGGACGCCAGCATTGTCTATGAGCCTGGTCGTCACACCCCTCTAAAAGCAGAAGCGTCGCTCAGAGAAATTCTGCACATCGTCGCGGCTTCCGCCACGCCTGTGCCGGTGGTAGACGAAATTGGCTTGTATAAAGGCTCGATTTCGCAAGGCCACCTTCTGAGCTGTCTGAACAATAGCTAACTTGAATAATCAGAGCGGTCTCTAGTTCTGAGGGTGAGGAAATATCATGTCGGACTTTAATTATTTGGACCCGTTCCAAAGTTTCACCGTTCCACTGGGCGCGTGGGTAGAGGCGGCGCTTAATTATCTGGTGCATAACTTTCGGGAAGTGTTCAGATCAATTAGATGGCCGGTCGATCAAGTGCTTGATGGTGTTCAGTGGGGTTTGCTTTCTGTACCGCCCACGGTCTTCATTATTATCGCTGGATTGATCAGTTGGCAGATCGGCGGTAAGCGTATCGCAATCTTCAGTATCGCTACATTGACGGGTTTAGGCTTGATCGGTGTATGGGCCGACGCCATGGTAACCCTCGCATTGGTCCTAACCTCATTACTCTTCTGTGCTGTTATCGGCATTCCCTTGGGCATCCTATGTGCCCGTAGCGACCGAACAGAAGTGATCGTGCGTCCGGTACTGGACGCGATGCAGACACTGCCTGCTTTTGTTTATCTGGTGCCGGTGGTGATGTTGTTTGGCATCGGGAACGTTCCAGGCGTCATCGTGACCATTATTTTCTCAGTAGCGCCCCTAGTGCGCCTGACCAACTTGGGCATCCGCCAGGTGCCCGCCGATAAAGTCGAAGCCGCACGTGCTTTTGGCTGCACCGCCACACAGATGCTGTTGAAGGTCCAGTTGCCCCTTGCCGCGCCAACGATGATGGCCGGGTTGAACCAGACACTCATGCTATCGCTGTCGATGGTCGTTGTGGCCTCTATGATTTCTGTTGGTGGCCTTGGGCTGATGGTGTTGAGCGGCATCGGCCGCCTGGACATGGGGCTGGCCAGCGTCGGCGGTGCGGGTCTGGTACTCCTGGCAGTCTTCCTCGATCGTTTGACACAAGCGATGGGTGAGCGCAGCAGTGATCTGGCAACCGGCCAGCGCTGGTACGAGACCGGGCCGGTTGGCCTAGTGATGAAACTTAAGAAGAAAAAGAACGTAGCACGCCCAGTGACTAATTAAGCTCGTCTGCTCACCTACTATAAATTCAAGCGTGGTGAAATATGAAACTTGCAAACCTTAAGCACACTGTTATCGCGACTCTGATGGCTTCTGTATTGGGGGCGACTGCTTTTTCTGCAGCGTTCGCTGCGGACGCTAATAAACCAGGTGATGGCGTTTCTATTACGCCTATTTTCCCCACGATTGCCGAAGAGCGTTTTCGCGGTGAAGTGGCGATTGCAGGGCTGAAAGACCTTGGCTATGACGTTAAAGCACCTAAGGAAGTTGATTATCCCGCGATGTTCCTGGCGTTATCCTATGGTGACGCAGATTTCACTGTGCATGAATGGGAGAACCTACACGCTGCCTTTTATAACAAAGCCGGCGGCGACGACACCATGGTGAAGGTCGGCCAGGTCATGAAGGGCGTGCTGCAAGGCTACATGATCGACAAGAAGACAGCCGATGCCTACAACATCAAGGATCTTTCGGACTTGAAGAAACCTGAGATCGCCAAGCTGTTCGACGCCAATGGTGATGGCAAGGCGGACCTCACCGGCTGCAACCCGGGCTGGGGTTGTGAAGTGATGGTTGAGCACCACATGAAAGCATATGGCTTGGGCCCGACCGTGGTGGACAACCGGGGCTCCTATTTTGCGTTGATGGCGGACACCATCGCCAGGTTCCAGCAAGGTAAACCTGTGCTGTATTTCACTTGGGTACCGCAATGGATTTCCAGCGTGCTGGTGGAAGGGCGTGACGTGGTTTGGCTGCCAGTCCCGTTCACCTCATTGCCCGATGGCAAAGACAGTAAAGACACTCTTTATCAAGGCAAAAACCTTGGTTTCCCAGTGGACACCGTCAACGCAGTGATGAATAAAGAGTTCGCCGAGGAGAACCCGGTGGCTCGTAAATTCCTGTCAGAAGTCAGTATCAGCACCGATGACGAAAGCGCACAAAACCTGCGCATGCAAAAGGGTGAGAAGTCACTGGCAGACATCAAGCGGCATGCCGCTGAATGGATCAAGGCTCACCAGGCGCAATACGATGGCTGGTTGAGTGACGCGCGTGCCGCGGCTAAGAAATAACCCCGCTTAAGGAAACTCCGGTCGGCTCTATCAGGGCCGGCCGTTTGCGAGACCGGCTGCGTTTGTTTTACGTAATCCAGTGATCAGGTGGCAAAGATGATGGATACCTTTCAAAGCTCGTTGAAGTTCCAGAACATCGGATTTCGGCAAAGCACGGACTCGGTCGGTCACGAAAAAGTAGTGCACGTAGCTTTTATTTTGCTGGATCACTTTTCGTTGACCGCACTGTCAACAGCGATGGACGCGCTGGCCACCGGTAACCTGATCAACAGTAATACCCTTTATAAAGTATCGACCTATTCGCTCTTGGGGGGACTGGTTGAAAGTGATATCGGTATTCCGCTGTCTTCGGAGCGCTTGAGTGTTGAAAAAATCAATCACGATGCGGTGGTTGTCATTGGTGGCCAGCGGGTAAGACTGTCCACCCACCCTACTATTCGCCGCGCTTTGAAAAAGGCGGCAGGGGGGAGGGGGGTCGTTGCCGGTGTCTGGAATGCTGCGTTTTATCTGGCTGATGCGGGCTTGCTCGATGATCAGGACTGCGCCTGTCATGCCGATAGCTGTGCGTTGATCAACGAGTATTTTCCCCAGGTGAAAACTGTGGAGGCCGACTACACCTTCACCTCGCGGCGTGCGACCAGCGCCGGAGCTTCATCCGTTATGGATATGATTCTGGCGATCATGCAAGACCTCAGCTCCCAGCGCGACGCTGATCTGGTGGATGAAATCAAACGCGTGCACCAACCCAAAAAAACGCAATTAGATGATGTGCCGCTTAGCTCTTTGGGCTTAACAAGACCAGTGCCTCGCCCGCTAAACGTAGCGGTCTCATTGATGGAAACTCATATCGAAGAACCCATGGAGATTGATGAGATCGCTAGCCATGTGGGGGTATCGCGTCGACAGCTGGAGCGCAGGTTTGCGCGTTACTTGAATGCGGCGCCCAATCGATACTATCTGGAGCTGCGGCTGACCCGCGCGCGTCAATTGATTATTCAAAGTAATCGATCAATGACCGACGTTGCGTTGGCGACTGGTTTTGTAAGTTATCCGCATTTTTATAAGCGCTTCAAGGATTTGTTTGGACTTCCGCCCATGACATTCAGGGATAACTATTATTCCAGTGACATCGGCAGCTCGGAACGCTACGCCATTGCGGCAGGTTTTTGAGTCTGGTTTAGAAAACTAGAGTGGAAAGTTTATAGATTAGGTGTGCTGTAGCACCGCGCCCACCGTTTCGCTTTATCAGCGATTGAGCTAACACCTCAACTGCGCCAAATGCGTGCTGGTCTTGCTTGGATGTTCAACTTTACGGTCATACTATTATGAAAGTTACCTCGTTACCTGCCGATGATAATAGCTGTGGCTGGTTTCATTTAAGCCGGCCACGTGAACCCAGACCTGCCCACAAGGGTCACCGCACAGCCCGCTGGGTCATTATTGGCGCGGGGTTTACCGGGCTGGCTGCCGCTCGGCAACTGGCGCTGAATTTCCCGAACGACGAGGTCGTACTGGTTGAGGCGCAAGAGGTAGGGTTGGGGCCATCCGGCAGAAACGCTGGCTTTGCCATTGACCTTCCCCACGACATCGGCGCTGAGGATTACATCGGCGATATCACCCTCGCCAAGACCAGTCTGAAGCTGAATCTTGCAGGGCAATCCATCCTGCGCGACCTGGTCGATCAACACGGGATTGATTGTCAGATGAAAGCCTGTGGCAAGTACCAGGCCGCGGTGGAAGATCGGGGTATCGCGGTGCTCGACGCCTATCGGCGTGGGTTGGATAAGTTGGATCAGCCTTATCAAATGATTGAGCAGGATGAGTTGCCCAGTCATTTAGGCACGCACTTTTACCGCAAGGCCTTATTCACGCCGGGCGCCGTTCTGCTTCAACCGTCGGCGTTGGTAAAAGGGCTTGCCGATCATTTGCCGGCGAACGTGACGTTGTATGAGCGCACGCCGATCCTGGAGGTGGAATACGGTGCAAAAACCGTATTGAAACATGCCAATGGAAGTATCACCGCCGACAAGCTGATCCTGGCCAACAACTCCTTTGGCATGCGCTTTGGTTTTCTTCAGGGCCGTATGCTTCCCATCTATACCTACGGCAGTATCACTCGCCAACTGACGCCAGAAGAGCAGGCACGGCTGGGCGGTAAACCTTTTTGGGGTGCCATCCCGGCGGATCCGTTCGGCACCACCGTGAGGCGTACCCCAGATAACCGCATACTCATTAGAAATAGCTTCAGTTTCAATCCGAACGGACGCAGTGACTGCCGCTATAACGACCGCTTCGCACGACGTCATAGGGCGTCGTTCGATAAGCGCTTTCCAATGCTACCCACTGTGAATTTTGAGTATACGTGGGGCGGCGCGCTTGCCATGACCCGCAATCACAACGGCTTCTTTGGCGAGTTGGCGCCTAACGTTTATGGCGCTCTGGGGTGCAACGGCCTGGGTGTGACGCGCGGCACAGTCACGGGGCAATTACTTGCCGATTGGCTGGCAGGTCAACGTCATGAGCGTATTGATTTCCTATTGAACGCCCCTGGGCCTAACAGTAATCCACCTGAACCGTTTCTTTCGTTGGGCGTTAATGCAAACCTCAAATGGGGGCAGTTTCGTGCCGGGCGAGAGAGCTGATTTGAATCAGCAGGCGTGTCGATTAACGAACGATTGAGTGTGTTGTTTACAGGCACTAGCTCTAAACATTGGAACCACTGGAGAACAGGTTATGAACTTTGACGGCATCTTTACCCCCGCAATTACTCCGCTTTCTTCGGATGGCCAAATAGATTATTCGGCCTTTGATGAAGTGCTTGAGTACCTGGTCGAGTCCAAGGTGCATGGCGTCATCATTGGCGGCTCCACGGGCGAGTATTACGCCCATACGGCTGCAGAACGCTTGGCCGTTGCGGAGCGTGCAAAGAGCGTCCTACAAAATCGCTTGCCACTGGTGGTCGGCACCGGCGGTATCAGGACAGAGGATTCGGTGTACTTCGCCGAGCACGCAAAAGCAATCAAGGCGGACGCGGTCCTGGTAGGTTCGCCGCCTTATGCGTTGCCGACCCAGAAAGAAATCGCCGCGCATGTGCTGGCCGTGGACAAGGCTGCCGGCCTCCCGATCATGCTCTACAACTACCCGGCGCGTATGGGCGTAGCCATGGATGATGAGTTCTTCGAGGCGATTTCGCATTGCAAAAATATCGAGGCGATCAAGGAAAGTTCGGGTGAAATGAACCGCCTGCATCGCCTGGCCAGCGCCCATCCATCGATCCAGATTTCGTGCGGTTGGGATGACCAGGCTCTGGAGTTCTTTGCCTGGGGCGCGCGTAGCTGGGTGTGTGCCGGATCCAACTTCATTCCCCGCGAGCACGTCGCGCTGTATGAAGCCTGCGTGATTGAAAAAGACTTCGACAAAGGACGTCGCATCATGGCGGCTCTGTTGCCATTGATGGACTTCCTCGAAGGCGGCAAGTTTGTGCAATCGATCAAGCATGGCAGTGAGCTGAGTGGCTTGCGCAGCGGTGGCGTACGTGCACCATTGCAGGCGTTGGAAGAATCTGAAAAGCATGAGCTCAAGGCGGTGATCCAGACGCTCAAGCAAAACGTTGCGCATATCGTTGGAGGAGCATGAAATGGCCGACTTGCTGAGTAAAGAAGCTTACCGTGAGTTGGCTGGCAAGCTTGAGTTTCGCACCCAGGCATTTATCAACGGCCAGTTCCGGGCCTCGAAATCCGGTCTCACCTTTACTACAACCAACCCGGCCACTGGCAACGTGCTGGCTGAGATTGCCGCGTGTGATGCTCAGGATGTAGACGAGGCTGTGGCCGCGGCCAAGGAAGCGTTTGAGGATGCACGCTGGCAAGGCCTTTCACCGGCCGCACGTAAAAGTATCCTGCAGCGTTTTGCCCAGCTACTGGAAGACAACGCGCACGAACTAGCCGTGCTAGAAAGCCTGGACAGCGGCAAGCCCATCCGCGAGTGCCAGACCGTTGATGTGCCGGAAACGATCAATACATTGCGTTGGCACGCCGAACTGATCGACAAGATCTATGACGCCACTGCGCCGGTTGGTTCGGGTGCCGTGACGATGGTCGTACGTGAGCCTATCGGTGTCGTCGGCCTGGTGTTGCCTTGGAATTTCCCGCTGTTGATGCTGGCCTGGAAAATCGGCCCATCGCTGGCCGCAGGTTGCTCAATCGTGGTCAAGCCGGCTGAGGAAACCACGCTGAGTGCGTTGCGTGTCGCCGAGTTGGCGTTCCAGGCCGGTATTCCCGCCGGCGTGTTCAACGTGGTGCCTGGTAGCGGCAGGGAGGCCGGTGAGCCGTTGGGCCGGCATGGTGATGTCGCAATGGTCAGCTTTACGGGCTCAACAGACACCGGGCGGCTCTTCCTCAAGTATTCCAGCGAGTCGAACCTCAAGCGCATCGTGCTGGAGTGCGGTGGTAAAAACCCAGCAGTGGTGATGAACGATGCCGAGGACATTGACCAAGTTGCGCAGCACGTCGTGAACGGTGCCTTCTGGAACATGGGCGAAAACTGCTCGGCGTCTTCGCGTCTGATCGTTCATACCGACATCAAGGATGCGTTGATCGAGCGGATTCAGGTGCAACTGAAGGACTGGAAAATGGGTGACCCCCTCGACCCGGACAATCGCCTGGGCTCGATGATCAGCAAGGTCCATTTTGAGAAAGTCCGGTCGTATATCGAGCATGCGAAGAATGAAAACCTGGTTGTGCTGGCGGGGGGCAATACCACCGACGATATCTTCGTCGAACCGACCATCCTGGATGGAGTCGGGCGAGACAGTCGTTTGTTCCAAGAGGAAATTTTCGGGCCGGTCCTCAGCGTCACCACGTTCAGCTCGATCGATGAAGCCATCGAATTGGCCAACGATACGGCTTACGGCCTGGCGGCCTCTGCGTATACCGGCAATCTGCGTAACGCGCTGAAGTTGTCGCGCGGCATTCGTGCCGGCATCGTGACGGTGAACTGCTTTGGCGAGGGCGACGCGTCAACGCCATTCGGTGGTTACAAGGAATCCGGGTTCGGTGGTCGGGATAAGTCAATCTGGGCACATGACCAATACACCGAGCTGAAAACCATCTGGATCGACGCTTCCTAATCGATCTCCGCAGCCTGAACAGATCGCCCCGAACGCTTGTGTTGGGGCGATCTTCGTTTCGTCATCGTGGCCGATCCCAGCGGATATTTGGACAGCGACCGATTTTGCTTCTAAGAAGGTTGGCTTGAGATGATAGATCAGAGATGTTTTTGCGGAGCAAACAAAGGGAAAAATTTCCGCTACCTCAATGATGAGGAACCCCCGAAGCTTTCCAGTTCGGGAGTAGGTTTTATTCTCCTTGATTACTTCTCCCTGCCATCGTTTACCCATGCGTTGGACGCGCTTGTAACCGCGAATTTGTTGCGCCCGGACTCATACAGGACTTACACGTTTACGCTGGACGGCCAGGAAGTCATGAGCGATTTGGGTATCGTTATTCGCCCTGATCAGGATCTCTCATCCTTTCCACTAAACGAGCTCAAACTGTTGATCGTCTGTGGTGGTCTACGCACACCACTGCGCGCAGATGCGCAATTGAGTACGTTGCTTAAAAAAAGCGCCGAGAAGGGCGTCGCGCTGTCGGGGCTCTGGAATGGCGCCTGGTTTCTGGGGCAAGCAGGCCTACTGAAGGCCTACCGCTGTGCTATTCACCCGGAACATCGACCTGCGCTGGCCGAGACCGCGCAACACAGCCAAGTCACGAGTGAAAGCTTTATGGTTGACCGTGACCGGTATACAGCGGCCAGCCCACGTGGCGCGCTGCATATGGTACTGATGTGGATTGGCCAGTCGAATGGGGCAGGTCTAGTGGATGGCATTTCCAATATATTGGAGTTTGATGCTTCACGGGATCGGCGTCTGAATCCAACGCAGCACATCAAGATGGCTGCGCCTTTAAGAGAAATCGTCAAGTTGATGGAGACGAACCTAGAAGAACCCCTGGAAATTGAACAGATGGCAGGCTGGGTCAAGATGTCGAGGCGCCAAATTGAACGAATGTTCAGAGCTCAGCTTGGTACTACGCCGGTGCGTTATTACCTTGAACTTCGAGTAACGGAGGCACGCCGGTTGCTGCAGCATTCGAGGTTAACTATCGTCCAGGTGGCAGTAGCCTGTGGCTTCGTTTCGCCGAGCCATTTTAGCAAGTGTTACACGGCTTATTTTGGGCATGGCCCTTCTCGGGAGACACGAATGGAATTTTGACGGTTGGAGCTCTAATCATGTTCGTGCCAAGACTGCGCCCCAACGTTCCGCTAGACCCCAAGGCTCACGTGCAAGAGTTTGTGCAGCCGCAGCGAGGTGTAAATCGCCATGTCGGCGATGGAAAAGTCTACGCAAATGAACGGTAGCCCAGCGATTGCCTGCTCCAACACCTCAAACAACGTTTGAGTCTGGTTCAGGTAGCGCGCAGGCGAGCACGTATCGGCTTGGGGCGCCTGATGATGGAAGTGGTAATTTTTTGCCCGCCCATCGGTCCCAGGCTGCTGACTTGCCAAATCAGCCATTACACCACCTGCCACCGTTTCTTGGACGATGTGCCGCGAAAGCGTACGTGTTTTTCCGACAGGTACATCAGCACCGCCGCAGATTCCACCACCACTTGCTGATTGTGGTTGTCCAGCAGAGTACCGGGATTTTGGCGTGCGGATTCATTCACAGATACGCAGGAGGGTGTTGCTCATCGCTGGCAAGGTGGATGTGACAGATGTCATAACTGACTGCGAGGGCTTCCAGCGTCGGCATGATTTTATAACCATTGGCGGTGTGTGAGAAAAAGAGGGTGTAAATACAAGCCGTTCATGTGAGCGAAGAGCCGGCAGGTGCCGGCTCGTAGTACGTTTTAGGGGATTTATTCAATGGGGTGTCGCTTGAAGGCCGAGTGTTCCTCGAGTCGCCTGGCGTGGCGCTCTAGGTGCGGGAAGGCCTCGGCGCTAACCACTGAGGCGACTATGAACTGGCTGAAAGACCAGGCCACTGCAGCGCTGACGGCACCTTGGGTCAGGGCTTCGTCCGGCGCATGGGCCAGGCGTTTTTCCAAGGCCGAGTAGGCTGCCAGCAACTGACCTGTTACACGGTCGAGCCAGGGCTCGTGGAGTTTTTCGGCGGGGCGCAGGTTATGTTCGTACACGATCTGCACGGTTTTTTCACAGGCGGCCAAGGCGAGACCAATCAACTGCAGGTCCTGGGCGCGCGCGCCGGCTTGCTGTGGCAACAACTTTCTATCAGCCGGGGCCAACGCTTCGAAGTAATCGAGAATTAGGCTTGAATCCATCAACACAGTTGAATCATCCAGCACCAGGCTGGGCGCCTTTACCACCGGGTTGATGTTGGCGAAGTGTTCGTAGGTGCTGAATACCGAAAGTGGCTGATGCTCAAAGTCGATGCCGTAAAGATCCAGGGAAATTGCTACGCGGCGTACGTAGGGCGAGTCCAGCATGCCGACCAGTTTCATGAAGCCTCCATGTACGTCAGGGTCATTTTCACAGTGCAGTGGGGACGCTTAAAGTATTTGTAAAGGTTATGAAGCAGCCCGCGGGCGCGGGGGCTGGTCTCTTTGTCGGCCAAGTAGAGCGCAATTTCCCCTTCGCCCTGCAACAGGATCAGGCCCGGTGCAAGGCAGGTAAAATACCCTTGTTCCAGGCAGACATCAGTGCCTTGGGACGTCATCCAATGGCGGCCTTTCAGCCCGATCACATAGGCCTGCTGCTCCAGCCAGAAAGAGAGTAGTTGGTCTTTGGTCACCAGCCATTTCAGGGAGTGGCATTCAGGGCCCATTTTCGTCAGCAATACCCGCGGAGCTTGGTTGAGGTGGGCGGGCGAGGGACTCTGTTCCATGATCGTGGTTTTCATCGAAGACGCTCCGCTGCTCGCAAGGTGACGGTGATACGGGAAGACGCCTGCGGCTGGTAGGTTTGTTAATTTTCGGTTACTTTAATGTGGATTTCGCCCTCTAAATATCGATAAATTTTACCAAGAACGGTTAGTTTAGCTTACATGAGTGCATTTCCTCCGTTGACCTGTCTGCGCAGTTTCGAAGCCACTTCCAGGTTGGGAAGCGTTACCCTCGCCGCTATGGAATTGCACGTCACGCATTCAGCTATCAGCCAGCAGATCAAGGCACTGGAGCAGATTGTGGGGTTGACGCTATTCGTGCGCGAAGGGCGGGGCTTGCGTGTCAGTGAAGATGGGCGACTGTATGCGCTGCAGATTCGCAAAGCCCTGGGCGATATCGCCGAAGCCACCCGATTGATCCAGGCGCAGCCCAAGATGGGGGAGTTGGTGGTGGCAGTTTTACCCTCGTTCGGCCGATCCTGGCTATTACCGCGCTTACCGAGTTTTCAGCAGCTTTACCCGCATATAAGCATTCGCCTGCAAGCCAGCCTGACAATTTCCAACCTGCATCAGGAATCGGTGGATATCGGCATCCGCATGGGCAAGGGTGATTGGGAGGGCGTCGAGCAGAAGCTGTTGTTTCATGATGAAGTCGTGGTAGTTGCCGCCCCTCATTTCAATGGCGGGCGCCTGCCGCAGACGCCGCAAGAGGTCGTCGACAGCACGATCATCTACAACACTGAGTCCTGGTTGCCCTGGTGTGAGTTGGCCGGTGTTGAGATGGGCAACGAGCGCAAGGGAGTGTGCAGCAATGACTCCAACCTAGTGTTGGAAGCCGTTCGCCTGGGGCAAGGCATCACGCTGGAGCGGCGCAGCTTGGTGCATGACGCTATCGATCGGGGCGAACTGGTCCAACTGTGCGACGTTAGTGCGCCGTATGCCTACCCCTATTGGCTGGTGTGGCCTCCGAGGGAAAGTTCGGAGAACAAACAACGCGAATTCTCACATTGGTTGTCCGGGGAAGTGGAGCGTTACCTCGCGCAACTGAAATAAAACGCCTGACGGATGTATTGCTCGAATGGAACTGTCTCCGCAGAAGCGCCTCGTACTAATCGCGGGAGGCAGCTCGGGGTTCGATGTGAGAGCGAAGTAAAGATGTGTTCGCCATCCGCTTACGATTGTTCGGCGCTACTCTGTAGACGATCGAGTCGACCGGCTCTTAACCCCTCGGCATTGGCTTAAATCGGGAGTCATCTGACTGATCATTAACCTGGAGTCGAGTCGCCTTTCAAGAAAGGCCTCGTCCCCTTGGGCTCTACTAAGTTACCTGATAGCCGAGAAGACGGATCATACGTTGGCGTACAACATTGGTGTTGTGCTTAGCGCAGATTCGTGTAGCGGTTCTTGGCTGCGAGAGGGATATTGCAGTCGAAAGTCATAAAGTGCGAGGGACTGCAGTGCGTAACTTGTATGATCCAAGTAAAAAAAGGAATGTAATTCTGCTTCCGACTCACCTTGCGCAAATCAGGTTGGCATTCAGTGTTACGGTATTAATTGGCCAATCTAGTCAGCGTGCTGAATCGGTTTCAGCGTAGCAAATGCCGAAGCCAAAAAAGGGCCAGCAAAGGCCCTTTTTACTCAACCAGAAATTACTTAGAAAGCCAGGACTCGACGGTGGCAGCACCGTGTTCAGCTTTCCACGCTTTCAAGCCTTTGTGATTGCCACCCTTGGTTTCGATGAGCTCGCCGGTGTGCGGGTTCTTATAGACTTTTACCTGGCGGGCTTTACGTGTGCCTGCTTTAGGTTCGGCTACGGGAGCGCGTCGACCGGCTTGCGGATCAAGCAGGTTGATCACGTTTTTCAGGCTGTAGCCATATTTAGCGAGCAAATCGCGCAGTTTCGTTTCGAATTCAATTTCTTTCTTCAAATCAGCATCGCCTTTCAGAGCCTCTAGGGCCTGGAGCTGCTCGGCAAGGTGTTTTTCGAGCTGGCGGAATTCTGCGAGTTTAGACATGTGAAACCTCTACTAGATGTGTCGTCACGTTACAGCAAATAAGAAATTTAGATAACCATAGCCAAATGACGCCGGCCAGTAAATTAAATCGTAAGTGGTAAAGCAACACCACTTGTAGAAAGCAATAATATTCGGAGTATGTGTCCTACCAACACACCTTGCGTAATCGACCGTAGGCAAGCCCAATATCCTTCATCCCAATCACGACTACCGCTTCTAATAAGACATTTTGACAATCCATCCATGACGCTGCTCGGCGAGAAGCTCCGCACAGCTCGAACAAGATAGTCCCCATTGAGAAATTGTTCGGCACTGCTGTGTAGAAATGCCGCATGTGCCGGTGTGGGATAAAACCGAGCGCTAGAATGACAGTTTCTCCAGCAACGATTTTGACGGGGATGACCATCAGTAGTTTTCAAGGTGCTTGGTCCGAACCGGACGGGCTGTTACCCGTGAAGCTCAGCTCCAATAAGTTCACGATTGGCATCGATCAGTTCATCAAGCAAGCTGGCATACTCGGGATTCACAATTTCGTTTGGAGCGGATTTCTCAGCGCTGGATATTTTCGCAATTGCCAACTGGCCATGCGGCTTAGTGTGTCCGCATCAATGGAATTGGAGTGCCGCGTGCGCCGCACGTCTTTGACACAATTAATACCATTGTCGGCAGCAGTCGCTTCGATCACGACCTTAAGACTTAATGGGCACAATAGACATTGTGTTTGCCCGCCCGGACCGAGGCGCTATTTGGGCATATCGCCGACGGTGTCGTCTGGAGTTGAGGGAGCTTTAACCGGTGGGGCTGCCTGGTCGTCAGTCGACAGCATGTCCATAGCTGACTGCAGAGCGTCACCCTCTATGGGGCCCTGCAGAATTATCTCATGGTTGGTCTGGCGATCTTGCAGCCCAACCGATGGCGTGGCGGCTACCCCGCGTTTTATGGCATCGGCGGTCTGAGCGCGAATCACCACATCCGGTCGCGCACTTGCTAGGCACTGCTCAATGGCGGGCGTGAGATAGGGATAGCGTAGGCCGTCTGGCAAGCCTTGGCCATCAGCGCGCGTATGGGCATAGATCCATTCGATGGCCTGCCAAAAGGCTCCATTCCCGTTGGCCTCAGCAGCGCATTCCGCTAGACGCGCCTCGGCTGATGCAGCAGGCTCATGCGCGGTTAGTGGCATGTGGTGCCATTGCAGGGACACATCCTTGTTCTCGCTCACCCAGCGCTTGATCTGTCGGAAATAGGCCCGGCAAAATGGGCATTCGAGGTCCGCATAGAGCGTTAGCGTGAAACGGCCCTCGGAGTTGCCCATCCGCCAAGGAGGCCCCTCAATCTGAGCAGTGCCGACCGGTGTGGGAGCTTGCAGCTTGTATTCACCCGGCGACTTTGCTGCGAGCCAGATCAGCAGCACCATTAGTACTGTGACCAATGCCCAAGGCCAGCGAGATCGCCAGCGCCCGGGGCGGAACGCATGCATCGGAATGGAAGGACGTTTAAAGGTCATGGCTCTCTCCGGAGGTTATAGCGGCAGGTCCAGCGCCGGCGTCTCGATGCCGCGCGCCTGGTCGATCATCTCGGCGACCTTGAAGGCGGCGTCCAATTCGCTGATGCCGAACTGTTGCATGAGCTGGTAACGCTCGGCCTTTTCCTCGGGTTCGGTTTGGGCGAGCGCGAGGTATAGGCTCGGTGGTACGGCCCGGAAAAGGACTTCCAGCGACTTCGACAGAATGACGCCTTCAGTAAACTTGCCGGCCTCTTTACGTGCGGAAAGCATCAGTGCCTTCTGCGCGGGCGAGAGTTCGCGAAAGCGCGCGATCTTCTCCACCTCATCCGGTGGCATGCTCAGGCAGACCCACCACTCGATCATGTTGAGCATGGGTTCTGCTGCACGGGGTAAGTCGTCAATGTTCTGCGTCGCGAGCCAGAACCAAGCGCCCAACTTGCGCCACATTTTCGTGATCTTCACGACGTAAGGCGCGAGCAGAGGGTTCTTCGTGATGATGTGACCCTCATCAGTGACGTTGACGATCGGCCGCCCCAGGTATTGGTCGCGCTCGGCGATGTTGTTGACGGTGCTGATGAGACTAATGTACGCGATCGACAACTGCGCGTTGTAGCCCTCGCGTGCATAGGTCGCTAGATCGACCAGTGTGATGTCTGCCTCGGGCCACGGCGTGCCGGGCCGATCGAACATATCGCCGTCGGTACCTTGGCAGAACATATCCATGGCATCGGCCATTTCCAGCAAACGTACACGCCGTGTTTCTGGCAACGTGGGGTCCTGGCTGCGGGCGCGAAGGGCGTCGCGCACGTCGCGGGTGAGTACCGTACGTTTCTCGGCGACGCAGCGCTCGGCTGCATCCAGAATGCATTGGCGGATCAGCGAGCGATCCGCCCGCGTCATCCTCGCTTCCTCCTTGTCTTCGCCGCCAGTGATCATCAACCTCGCGGTGATCTCTAGCTCGCCCAGTACGTCGCGTTGCTCGTCCGCCTCGATGGTTGATGCGTCCAGTGTAGGGGCCTCGTCCAGCGCATCAGCATCGAGCGTCTGCATGTCGCTGGGCGTTTCAATCAGCCGGCGCGCATCTGCGAACGGCGCTAGGCTGATCCCCGAGCCAGGGGCCAGCTTGACCCGATTTACGGTCAGGCCTAAGCGCTTGGCGAAGTCGCTGAACAAGCCGAAGCTGTTGCCAGCTTCCACAATAAAAAGCCGCGGCCGGTAGAGCGCAGTGACCTGGTTGAGCAAGTTGTTGAGCGTGGCGCTTTTGCCGGAGCCGGTGGGCCCAAATAGAAACAGATGGGCGTTCATCTGCCTGTCCAGGCGATTGAGTGGGTCAAAGGTGATGGGACCGCCCCCGCGATTGAACATCGTGATGCCAGGGTGTCCCGTGCCCCTGGCGCGTCCCCAAACGGGCGACAAGTTCGCCAGATGCTGGGCGAACATCAGTTGCGTGTACCACTTGCGCTGATCTTTGGCAGGGTTGTAGCAGCAGGGCAGCCAGCGCAGGTAACTGTTAAGCGGCGCCACCTCATCGTCCTCGCGCACCGGCTGCAAGCCGGCATTGAGCATCACGTTCGCCAAGTCCAAACCACGCCGGTCCAATTCCGCGTCGTCACGCCCGCGCAGGTAGAACGTCAGCGCACCCTGGTAGAGTTTGTGCGCGCTGCCGATCAGGGAGCGGGCCTCCTGCACGTCCCTGAGCGTCTGCTCCGATGCTAAGGTTTCGCCAACCGCTTTCTTCGCGAGGTGATTCAAATCCGATTCGAGGACATCCTGCGGCGTGGCAACCATCGTAAGACACATCAAGGTGTCTTCGGGCATCTGGTCGAACAGCGTATTGATTGCATCGCCCTTGGCAGTTTCGCCCGTTAGGTGCCCCGTGCCGGGTGGCATGCGCAGCCGATCGGTGATCAGCACGCGGTGCGGCATGCCGTCGAAATACCAGTTGCCTTGAGTTATGTCGGAGCGCGGCTGGCCAAAGAAAAGCCGCTGACTGAAATCCCGCCCACTCGCCAGTTCGATTTCGCCGGGCTCGGTCTCGTCGGGGTAGCGCGCCAGCGCATAGAAGCGCTCGCGGTCCTCAACATCAGGCCCGAGCAGCGCGGGACGCGGGTTGAACCAGCGCAGCAGCCAGTCGTGAACGTCCGGCGCGTCCATACGCTGGGCTTGGATGCCAGCGTTAGCCAAACCACCGCAAAAGCGGTCGCAGACGATATTAAGCATCTGTTCCGGCGTCTGGCCGCGGCGGTTAGCCTGGCCTGTGGTACGGCGATAGACGACCATGCGTACGCGGCGGGTCTGGCCGCGCCAGCGCAGCCGCGTGACCACCGTATCCTCGAAAAGCCCCCCGGGCTTGGCCACGGCACGCAGATGGTGACCGAAAAAGCGGATGTAGAACTCGGTGAACGGGGTACCGCGCGCGCGGGGCTGCACGTAGTCGCGCAGGGTCTGCATGTACTGGTCGAAGCTGGGTTCGTCCTGGACGTAGAGCTGGAGCACCCAGGGATTGTCATCCAGTTCATCGAAGCTGTCCTGTAGCGCATTTTCCAAGGCGTCGCGGGCATGCGCAAGCCAGTCGGGTTCCCGGCCCTCAGTGCCCAACGGTACCAGCTCATAGAAGGCCGCCACCGATTGCCCGTCCTCCAGCAACATCGATTTCGATTCGTGCAGGAATTCCACCCAGGGAAGCAGTTCCACGAAGGACGGCGCAACGTTGTACAACGCCTGCTCATCGGCCACGGTCGCTGGTCCGTAGCCCTCGACCGCCCCGGGTTCGGGAATGCCGGCGTTGTGTAAAACCTCGACATGTCTCTGCCAGCCGTCCGTTTGGTCTTCATCGACCGTGCCGGATGCGGCCAGTCTCTGCCAGGGAAGCTTCCAGCGCATCAGTAGTCCTCCACGCGCTCGCCCGGCATGGCGTACTGGATGCGCTGATACAGCGGAAAAACCGTGGTATAGCCAGGCACGGGCACGGGATCGGTCCCGGCAAGGTGTGGATATACGTACATCACAAGATCGGGATTGGGCAGGCGCTGGAACTGGCGATAGATCTCGTTGCGCGCGGTGCGCGTGTAGCGCTCCTGCTGAACAGGCGCGACCTGCACATCGCCATGGGTCAGCGGCCGGCGCAAGCTCTGACGCGCATCGAGCAATTGACGGTGCGCCATCTGGCCGGTACCTCCCACAACGCCGTCGCCAGTCTCCTGCTGCCAGATATCCATCATCGAGCGGTCACCGTGGGGCAGCAGATCCTCCTTGCTTGTGGCGCAGCCGCCCAGCAGCGCGACCAGAAAAACGAGCGCAACGCCTTTAGTCAAGCTCGAGAGCATGGCTTTCTCCTATGCGATGATCGACCTTGCGGCCTTCGGGATCGAAGTCGATGGCTAGCGGTTTTTCGAGGTGCACGGCGACCTTGGCGCCGGGCTGGACATAGACGGCGGCGAACGCCTGGCCGTAAAGCTTGTTGACCCAGTTGGACATCTCCTGGACTCCACCCGAGAGAATCCGGCCGACCGCTTCCTGACCGGTGATGCCTACAGTGCCAATGGAACCGTTCGAGCCCACGTAGGACATCTGGCCGCTGTCGCTCTTGACGAGCGAGGCCATGCCGGCACCGGCCGCAGTGATGAGGGCTTGCGAGCCGAGGTACTGCTGAGCATTGCTGCGCCGTTCGCCGCTGACGCAGGGAATGCCGTAGGGATCGCTGATCCAGCCCAGGCCACCACTTTGTGAGTTTTGCTGCTGGTTGTTTTGCTGGTTGCCGTCGCGATCTTCAGGAATCGTGCGGATCGTTCCATCATGAAAGACGAAGGTGATGCTGCGCACCTGGCCGCGCACGCATGAAAGCGTCCAGTCCCCCGAAGCCGTGCCGCTTAACACTGCGCCGGCCACGTCAGGAATGTCGATGCCGTTGGCGGTGAGGTTGTCGGTACCGACGAGGACTTTGAAGGGGTACGGATCGTTCACGGTTCCGTCGATTGGGACGCGGCCAATCAGCGCTGTCATCGCCACCGATCCCATGAGCGTCGAGTTCGTCGGCACCGTATAGACAGCCTTGGCAGTCTTGGCGCCGGCGGCGCGTTCACCCGCGTTCGCCACAGTTTGCGTCGTGGTTTCTAGCGTGCGCTGTGCCAGTCCGAAGCTCGTCGGGAAGCTCATGGCGCTGCTGGACGAGCCGTGTCCCTCAGCCTTCTTCGCGTCGTCCGGTTCCACCCAGCGCACACCGCCTTCCATCCCGGTCTCGTCGCCGTCGCGCAGACCTAGGCCCACCGGCAGGTCGGCGTGGCCGTCGCCACGCCCGTCGATGCTGTCCAGGCGGCGCTGCAAGTCCGCGAGCAGACCTTCAGTCTGCTGTCGCTCGCTTGTGGCTTGCTGCTGGTCGCGGCGCAGGTTGGAGCGCTCGGCCTCCAGAGCCGAATTGATGCGCTGGTCGATCGCGTTCTCGCGTTGGCGCAGGCGCTGGTTCTCCTCGCGCTGGGACTTGTTGTCGGATAGCGCGGTCTGAAGCTCGGTGCGCAGTTGCTTTACCTGAGCGACGAGAGTGGCCACCGTATCGCGCGGAGTGTCGCCAGCAATGCCCAATGCCTTCATCTCTTCGGGCGTGAGTTGGCTCCCCATGTTGACCGGGGAGGGTGCCGACGCCTTTCCGACCGAGAACAGCCGAATGCATGCGAACAACACCAGCAAGACCACAGGAATCATCAGCCACTTCAGGAGTTCGTTACTGCGCATAGCTGGCCTCCTTGCCGTCCTTCGAAGCCTCGGTGTTGGCTTGCGGCTCCGGCAAATGTGTGGCCGGGTCGAAGCGCTGGATGGCGGGCAAAAGCGACTGCGCGAGCCCATGCCCGCGCGTCACCAGGTATAGAACGGTGGTGTCCTCGGGCGTGCCGTGCGGGCCGAGGGCGTCATGCTGGAAAGTGGCGGTGAGGAAATCGCCTTGCAGCACGCGCGGGTCGAGCGTGATCCAGTCGGCGCTGGTGTTGCTGACGTGCACGGCCGTCACCCATTGATCTTCCAGCCGCCATGAGGCGAGCGCGGTGGCGCGCACCGGCAGCGTCGGCATCAAGGTGCCTAGGTACAGGTCACGGTGCAGGTTGACCCGCATGACGCCCGGCAGTGGTTCGACGGTGCGCAACGGCGCATACAGATTCTGCGCTGCAAAGCGCGTGAGCACCACGGGAATGGGCGTTTCGCGCCGGGCTGAGCGCGCGCCCGCCTGGTGACTGTCAGTTGCTGGAGACTCGTTGACACCAGCCGGCTGATCTCCATAGCGCGCGGGGGGAGCAGCGTTCTCGACGATGCGCACCGGCTCCAGCGCAGGCTCGCCATCCTTGGCGGGCTCGGCAGCAATGTCCAGCAGGATCAATGCCCCGGTGTCGGCGTCTTGCAGTTGCAGTCGCGTGGGTTCGATCGGCTCGTTTGCGCGCAGGTACACCGCGCCGCCTGCGCTCTGCACGCGCAGTCGCTCCCCTACGTCCGCAGGCACTCCAACGCGTACGTTCCGGTCGATAAACACGATGCGCTCCTGGCCAACCTTCAGCGGCACCGCCAGTGGCATGCGTTCCCAGCGCAGAATCTCCACGGCTTGGACTACAGGCGCCGTGGCCACGGCCAGCAGCCCCAGCAGCGCGAGTACAGAGTGCTTCATGGTGTTTCTCCTTGAGGCGCTAGCGCAGGCAGGACACCAGTCGCTGGACGGGGCGGTTCTGGTGCGCTGATGCGCTGAGGCGTGCCGTCATAGCAATCGAGCGCTAGGCCGAATGGGTTGCGCGAGGGATCGACATCTACCCGTGTGACTTTGATGGGGTAGCGAACCAGAGCGCGCTTGACCTGTTCGGCGCCGTAGTACTCGTCGGCGCTGATGTCCAGCGTCACCACCCAGTCGCGATCGGAGACCACTCGCACGCGGGCGGTGGGATCATCGCCATAGCCCCGGCCAGGGATTTCGTAGATGCCGCGCACGCGTTGCCGCAACTCACCTGTGCTGCGCCGGTAATCGAGGTCGGCACGCAAAAAAGCGTGGCAGGCTGGTGTGAGGTACGGTGAGAGCGCGTGCAGGTTGCGCAAGTAGTCTTCTTCGCCATTGGTCGGCCAACGATTAAGCTGCTGGAATACGTAGAACGTAAAGGCATAGACCGATTCGGGGGGCACTTCCCACCACTTGCGGGTGCTGCCCGAACGCAGGTCCGGGGGAATGTGGATCGTCAGGTCGCGCGGCGCATTCCACCATCCGACGCCCATGACCAGGGCGAAGATTGCCAGTGCTCCTGCGCCCACTCGCAGCGTCTTGATGTGCGCATGAAGGTGAGTGATCTCGTTCTTGAAACGGCTCATCGCGCGCTCCTGCGCATGGACCTGCGGGTCGACCAGAAGCCCGAGCGCGAGATCAGCACGTGGCCACCTACCCAGCCGGCGGCGAGCGGATGTCGCGTGGCTATCCGCCACTGCAACTGCCGGTACAGCCAGGTATCGGGCCGCCCACGCTTAAGGCGGCGGAGGATGCCGCCGCCGATGAATACGCCGAGGGTCACGCCCAAGACGACGAACGTGGGTGCGAGCGCGATCGTGCGGAACACCCAGCACAGTGGCGCGCCCACCAGCAGGCCAGCGGCGCCGGACAGAGCACAGCAAATCCATAGCTCGTCGGCGGTCAGGCCGCGTACAACGACGGGATGGCGGTTGAGTCGGTGCGGAAGGAACGTCACCGTCCCGTCAGCACGCACATGCTGCTCGGACATGGCCAGCCCCGCTCACAGGATGCCGGTGGCTTCGGTGAGCAGCCAGATGCCGATCACGAGCAGAACAGCCCCGATGGCGACCGTGAGGCCAAACTGGCCCCAGGTCTTGCGGCCAGTGTGGATTTCCGCGTAGGTGCCGTAGGCGTGGTAGCAGACGCCGATGAACATCGACGCCACTACCAGCAAAGCCACGAGCATGATGATGTCGTAACCGTAATTGCGGATGGTTTCCATGATGCCATTGCCAGTGCCGCGAGTCGGGTTCTCCAACTGCGGCAGCCCCTGTGCGAACGAGCGGGCGGTCAGTGCAGCGGCGCCTAAGGCGACGGTGGCGCACTGGGCAAAACGGGAAGCGTGGATACGGCTTTGCATGGTCAGTCCTTTTAGGTTAGGAGAGGAGGAAGAAACTCAGGACGAGGTACATCGCGACGAAGCGAATGCACACGCCGAGGAACTGGCGTTGGCTAAGGCGGCTTTCGGACCATCCCACGTAGGCGATTCGGATGGCCCAGGAGCCCCAGACGAGCAGGACCGAAAACAGGACGCTGACCAGGACGGTCGCCATCGCGGAAGGCGGGATGCCGCTGTTGGCCTGAAATGCCGAAACTTGGGCGTCGTTCATGGGTTGCCCTCAATAGTCGTCGGCGGCGGTGACTCGACAGCGTGCTCGGTGCGGTAGTCGCCGGCCAGTTCACAGGGGGGGCGTGGCTGAGCACGCGACGGCGTGAGGTAGTCATGAATACCGGCGCGCACGCGCGCCAGATCAGTCAGGAGACGCATGTGATCGAAGTGGTAGCGCTCGCCCGGTGTGATGGGTGTGTGTGCGGCGCTGTTCGCGACGGTGCGCTCTAGCGCATCGAGCTGGCGCAGTGCGGCGCTCAGCTCCTGGCGCAGTGCCGGAGATTCGGCCGACACCGTCGGAGACTGCCCCATCAGAAGGGCCGTCACGAGAAAAGTGGGCACGCCGCGATGCGCGGCGCGCAGCCAGATTGAAGCCACCATCGCGCCATTCCTGTGTGATCAGCAATGGTGTGATCGTGGAGATCAAAATGCTTTCAAGCTGCAAACAATAAGAACTTACGAACGACCGGATTGGATGATGACCTGCAGGGTCGGCGCGGCACTAAGCACCTGCCGGAGTTAGAAGGCTGGCAAGACCCGCTATTAACCCTTCACCTGGTCGCTGCCGAGCGAATTCATGAGTACTTGGAAAGAGGCAATAAACGCTAGCCTAGGCAGGGCTCGCGGGCCTGCTCGATCCCTGTCCATATCACCGGAGGAGGCGTTACGGGTAGCGGGATCTATAAGGTAGTTGCCCAATGGGCTCACCCGGCAGGCATCAAGGTTGAAGGAGCCGGCGTGCACAGACTGCGCGCCACGGCCACGACGAACGCCTCGGAATATGACGCCGATATCGCCAAGGTTCGGGTATGGCTGCGGCATGCCAACGTCAGCAGGACCCGATATATACCGTTTGTTTCACAAGTATTTCTTAAAACTGCCCGCGGTCAAACCGACGGCGATCCCCAGCATTGCGGCACTGGGCAGCAAAATGATGAGAGGGTGTACCGAGATGGGGAGAGCGAGGTACGTAACCCAGGGCACCAGGGCCAAAGGCATCAAGCTGGCCTTGGCGCGGTGATAGATGAATCCTGATTCACGACCCGCGCCAAATCGGCGCACATCTCGCCGCACGAGGCCATCGATCAACCCCACGAATGATGCGGTGAAGATCAGTGGCAACGTAAGTGCCAGCACCAGCAAGCGAACTAGGAACGTCAATGTCGTAAACGCTGCGGCGATCAGATAGCTCTCCACCCAGATGTACACATGGCTGATGTAATACTTGAAATCATGAGGCTGTGCCTTGCTGGGCGCAGGTTCAGCGGTCTGCGTCATGCGTGCCAGCAATCCTGAGCGTAAAAACGCCCATTCGTAACCTACATCCACCAGATGGGTAGCCGTGCGTCCCGGCTCACGTACGACCACGCTGCGCGTAAAGTGGGTGGACAGGTGGTTCAACTCGTACTGCAACATCTCCTGGGAATGACGCCAGCCCTGGTCTTTCCAGAACAGATGCATGCCAACGCACTCCACAACGATAGAAAACAGCAGCGATCCCATCAGCACTCCAAGCAGCCTGAACGGCAGAGTAATAGTGCTTAAGATCAGACCTTGGCGCTGGCTCTGTTCCCACTGCGCGGTCGAGGCAGGATCTTTCATGGCAAGGCCTCGTTATTCGCGCTATCGCTGGTGCCGGCGGCCGCGACAGACTTGGTCATATTGACGTCGTTGAGCAGGTCGTCGGGCAGGTCCGTATTCTGCAAGGCCGGGGAACTTGGGGACTCCCACCATTGCGTCGCATCGGTGTAACTCTGGCGCATGTAGCCTGCCAGTTGTTGCAGGTCCTGCGGCATGAACTCATCGGGATCAGGCGCCGGCAGCGGCATTCGGATCTTCCAGAGCTCGCCGCCCTGCAGCAGCGCGAAACACTGCCCCTTGGGTAAGCTGACGACATGGGAGGGCTCGATCATCGGCACGCTGGACATGCTGATGCGGTCCTGAGTGTTGGATGTGAAATCCGTCGAACCACGGATATCCGAGCTGTCGGTCGCACCCGAGACGGTAGTGGTGCTATAGACTTCAACCTTCGGCAGTTGCCGCGTCAGGAGTTCAGCGGTGGCCGTCTCCCTGACCCTGAGCATGAATAGGTTGTTGAAGTTGCCTATTACCTGACCGGCCTTGGCGCGATTACCGATACGCGCTTCTATGTCGGAGAGTGTCTGCGTGTAGGCGGTGACTTGCATCCCGGCGCCGCCGCCCTTATTGATGAGCGGTATGAATTCATCGCCCATCAACTCGTTGAACTCGTCGGCATGGACATTGATCGGCACGCGTGCGACCGCCGAAGCAGCGGGCAGTCCGTCTTCGATTCCATGTTTGTAAATGTGACCGGCGACCGAAACCAGATCGGAGAACATGGAGTTGCCCACCGCGGCAGCAACCTCGGCGTCGGACAGGGCATCCAGGCCCACGTAGACGATGGCCCGTTTGCGGATGATCTGCATCCAATCGAAGATCGGCCTCGGATCGGCCAAGTCGGAGTAGTCAGGTGCCAGGAGTTGCGCAATCTTGCCGCTGGTGAGCTTCTCCAGGAGGGGTAGAAGAGATGCGACGATTTTGTCGAAATAAGTCTTGTCGTACCGGACCGCCGAGCGCAGACCGTCGAGTACGGGGTCGTAGTTGCGAGCCTGAGAAAGGTACTGCTCTAGCGCCACCACGCGCTTCTCGCGTCCAATCATGTTTCTGGGAATGTTTTTCTCGTTGAGCTTCGCCTCGATCTGGACAATCACCTCCCATGCTTTGGGCTCGGTCTTGGCGAAGTAATGCTGGGCGTACTCAATGAACAGCGCATCGATGTTGATGACGTGCCGCTGGATCAGTATGTAGTCCGGTCGCTGTCCAAGCTCCACTAACGCTCGCGCGATGATATTCACGAAGCGCCAGGCGAACTCACGGAACGCCGCGCTGTTGCCTTCACCGGATAGCTGTCCCGCTATGCGTGTGGCGACCTCCGAGATTCGCCCGAAGCGGCCCACCGCGTTGTAGCGGGCACTAATTTCCGGCCAACCCAAATGGAAAACATAAAACTCGCCCTCGCGGCCTGCACGCTTGGCTTCCACGTACATCCGCTTCAAGAGATCCGCATCGCCCTTGGGGTCGATGACAATGACGACTTCATGCTCGCCTGCTGCATTCTTGCGGCGGATGTCCTGGGTGATGAACAGCTCAGCCAGCCTGGTCTTTCCCACGCGTGTCGTACCCAGCACCAAAGAGTGTCCGACGCGCTCGCCGAGCGGCAGACTGACGTCTACCTCCTCTGGTTCTACGCCATGCAGCCGTGGTAGGCCGCCCACGGGCGGTAGCGGCCGCACCGGGTTGAAAGGCACGTCCCAACCTGTGAGCGCGGACAGCCGGGACAGCGGGAACGGTGCGAACTCCAAGCGCTGCTCCATACGCCGCGCCAGCCGATAGGCTGGCGTCGGTTCGACGTAGCGGCGAAACTCGGGCCTGTATGTCTGCATCAGGCGATGGGTGTGCTTCTGTTCCCAAAGAAACCCCCGACCGATGAAAAGTCGCTGCTGGCTTACCGGCACGTCGCGGCTGGTCATCACATAGCGTGGAAGACGACGGATATTGCGCCGATATCGCAGGATCACGCGGGCGTCGCGATAGCGAATGGTTCCGTAGGCGCCGAATGCCATCGCGCTGCCAATACCCATAGCTGGACTTAGCGCGAGTGACCATGGGGCCACCAGGGACAGAAACGCCGCGCCTGCACACGCTGCGACGGTATATAGCTCCACCGCTGGACGGAGCAGAACTTCAACCGGCTGTTTCCCCGACATGGCTTCATTGCTCGATGCCGGTGGCCGTGATCAGTGCCGGGTAGTGCCGCAGGTATAGGCGTTCGGCCAGGTCGTCCCCGGTCACGGGTACCATTGGTACGCCGGGCGCCAGTGCGCGCAGCCGCGCCAAGGCCTGTACGGTTTCAACGTTGACCACTAGGCCGACCGCACTGCGCTCCTGTAACGAGGCCGCATGGCGCCGCAGCCAGTCCTGGGAAGTCTTGTCGTCGCCGACGACCACGAAAGGTCGAAGGCCCGGGGCCTTGATCACCCGCCGCGAAACGTTACCGGGAGTGAGCTTGGTGCTGCGCACCGGCAGCATCGCGGCCTCGTCCGCAGGTACCGCGGGAATCTGTATCGTTGGGATGGGCGGCCGTACCGCGCTATTGATCCGCGGCTGGAGGTTGAGGGCTTCGTAGTACGGCAGCGCCGACGCTGCCCCACGGTCCTCGACCACGATCATTTGATCGCCGGCATAGGAGGTCAGGGGCAAAGCCACTGGTAGCATGAGCAGGCCCCGGAGGGTCAAATGGAATCTCTTCATGGATAGATCTCCCGGCGCGTGGTGAGCACCGCGGCGGTCGGACTTGCGCCCTGCAAACGCGTGAGGTGGTGGGACACGCTGCGCCGGTAGCGGGCGGCTGGCTCGCCGCCTGCAGGGCGGTGGTATCGGCCAATCGCGAGCAGCCAGTCTTCGCTGGGCACGTGTTGCTCCTTCAGAATATCGGCGGCGATCGCGAGGTTTAGGTACGGGTCAAGGAGGTCGCACGTGTTGTTGAAACGGTGCTTGTGATAACCCAGGTTGATCTGGCCCAGACCTGCGTCGATGCGCGTATGCGGCGTTGTGCGCATCGCGTGCTGCAAGTTGGAACAAGCATCCGTGCGGGTAGCGAAGCGGTGTGACTGACCAGCGATGTTGAGGGACCACGGCCATGGGACGATGCGACCGTTACGCTGGATGCCACTCTCTTGCAATGCGACGGCGTAAAGCACAGTCGAGGGAATGCCCGCACGTTGCGCCGCAAGCTGATAGGCCGGCGGCGGAAACTCCTGGGCGCGTGTCGGGCTAGCTAACAACGCAACGGTGAGTAGCCGCGCGAGCCACATACGCGAGGCAGGCATGGTGATCAGGGCTGACGCTGCCATTGGCCATTCACCTCGTGGACTACGGCCGGAAGGTCGCCGGGCAGACCCAGCGACAGCCAGCGACCGCCGTCGTGGTTGAGCGTGATATTGCCGTTGCGCACCCGCGCGGGGTCGATCTGGGCGCGCTTGGCCCAGTCGCGGATACGCGCGTCGTCCTTGCGACTGCCGACCATGTACAGGTCGAATTCGACTCCTGAGGTTTGCAGACGCTGCACAATCTGTCCGCAGGCCTCGCAGCCATCTTTGACGAACACTGCTATGCGACCGCTTCCACGCATGGCGGTGGTGCTCGGCTTGTCATCGAGCAAGTTCACGCGCTTCATACCAGGGTTCAGCCGCTGCCAGGCTTCGTCGTAGGCGCGCTGGTAGGCGAGCAGTTTCTCGACGCGGCTCGCTTCAGTCTGTACTTGCAGCTCCGCGTAGCGGCGTCGTTCTTCGTCCGAGCGAGCTTCAATACCTAACGCGGTCAGTGGGTCCACGTTGGGCGATTGGATGCCCAGCGGACCCTTCATCAGCTCCTGGTAGCGTGCCCATTCCTGCGGTTGCAGCCCCCAGTCGCGCGCCATGCGGTCGTCGAGCAAACGGTCGGTCAGGGGGCTCTCATGGCTGGGCGCATTGCGGGACTGCGCTGTGAAAGGCTCCTGCGCCGAGACCGATAGATGCAGCGACGCCAGCAGCGAGAAGAGGAGAACGGGATGATGTTTCATCGCATGGCCTCTTCGTCAGGGAATCGCCATACGGCGGGTCTGCTCGCCGGCCTGAAACACGGCGGTGTTCACGTCGATGGTTTGCAAGTGCCAGGGACCTATCCCGTCGCCGGGCAGCAGTACCTGCACTTGGTCGGCGGTGAAATTTCCCGAAGAAGGGCCGACGGATACGCTGCGCTGGCCGGCGCGCAGCTCTGCACCCACGATCCGGAACGGTAATGGGATCCGCTCTGGCTTGGCGGCAGCGGGCTTGTTCTGCGAGCGCGGTTTTTCGGCTGCTTGTCGTGTTTTGAGCTGCTCGACCTCGGCGCGCAATGTCTGAAGATCGCCCATGGAGGCAAGACCGGACAGCGTCTGCTCGATATGTTCGATGCGGGCATCCAGGGCCTGCCGGATTTCTTGCAAACTGGCGGCGGTCGCGGCTGCTGGTCGCTGCTGCAAGGTATCGGTGGTCTCGGTAAGTGTAGTGATCTGCGTTTTGAGGCGCTGCATACTGGAATCGACCCACTGCCGGTCGGCCAGGCCGTTCATCGTTTGATAGTTGAGAGCAGCGAGGATGCTCAGACCAATCAGCCAAAGCCAGAGCAGGCTTTGCACGGCGACGACGGTAGTCGTTCGCCAGGAAGTCTGTGAGAAGTTGTTCATGGTTGGCCTCCCGCGGAAGGGAAAGCCAGTCCCGAATCGGCGGCAGTTGGTCTGGGCGCCTGCTCGTTAGCGTCGCTGCTTACCCTCTCGAAGCAGACTTGGCGTATGCGGTCATCCACACGCAGTTCCCAGGAGGGACCGGCCAGCGTAAGCAGCGCATCGCGCAAAGTCAGGGGGCCCAGGTTCAGGTGAGCCGCCGGCAGTGGAAGAGTGTATAGCTCGATCACGGCGTGCCCCGTCTCGCAGAGCTGGTAGCCGCTACGCTTGAGTACGTGCCGAAGTCCGTCGCCGACCGTGGCGCGGGCTTCTACGGGCATCGAGACATCGACGGTTTGCAGCAGGAGGTCGCGCTGCGCCGCCATGGGAGCGAGTTCCACGAGGGTGTAGCGTCCATAGCGCACGACCGGAATGAACTGCGGCGCCTCGGGTTTCAGTGCGGATGAGGGGGCCTCGATGGCATCGGGCGTGTGCTGCGCCACGGTCGTCGCGCAGCCGCCAGCCAGTAACGACCAGAGCAGGCCGAGTACTGCCGCCAGCAGGCGACGTTCGGGATGGTGAAACAACGGTGGAGAGGTTGGCATAGCTTGGCGTCCTGAAACATCGAACCCTCACCATCACCGCTAAAAACGTGTGCTACAGCAAACAATGCGAATCACGCTGCGTCCGATTTGCTGACCATGGTTTGAAAAAAAACGGCCCCGAAGGGCCGTTAAGTTACAGAGTCTGGATCAGGCAGCGACTAATTGCCGGGCCAGTGCGACCTCGACAAAATTACCGTCTTGGTTGAGCACATCTAGACCGGATTCGAGCACCTGCCGGAGGTGGCGGGGCCCCGAGGCTTCATGCCTTGAGCTGGCGCATGCCTTCGGCCAGGAGCCACAACGCACGGTTCAGGCGCAAGTTCTGGTCGATTCCTTGCACCGGGCGGGTGCGTTGACTACGGCCGTTAGCCGACCGTCCATTTAGACCGCCTTTGACGAGGTTCTCCTGGACGCGGTTGAATACGGCCCACAGGTCGTTCTTGCGATCGTCCCTGCGTCGCGGTACCAGTAGTTGACTCTCTGTGACAGGCATGGACTTGGCTGGGTCTTTGTATTTGAGAGCGAGTGCGGAGTGCGCAAAGATTTGCGCTTCGCCCTCATCAAGGGTGATGGTGCGCATCGCATTTCGCGAGTGCTGCACGCGCTCGAAGCCTTCAAGGACTTCGTAGGCACCTTCGATCACCTGGCTTGCTACGTCACCTTTATGAGGAACGCGAATGTCAGCGGTGGTGTCACCGCAGACCAGGCCGTTGTGACAGACGAACCGGAACATGCCAGCAAGCATTTGGTAGCTGCTCGTGCCATCGTGGCTGTTGAGCAAAATGACTTCGTTGGCCTCGTCGCCGTTGATCTGGCTTGCATGGCGAAGCCTGATGAGATGCTTGGTGTACTCGCGCCGATCCTCGTTGCGTACGCGAGTCTGGCACACCATGAAGGGCTCGAAGCCCTCCTGGCGCAATTTGGCAAGCACAGTCGAGGTCGGTATGTAGGCATACCTATCCGACCGGCTCTCATGCGCAGCGTCAGCGAAGATCGATGGGGCAATGGCACGAATACGCTCGTCCGAGAGCGGACGATCAGACCGTAGGATAGGAGATTGCGGAGCAAAACGGGATGCCAGGGACATGATTGTTCTCCTGTGAGAAAGGTAATAACCGCGCAGTCTTGACGACGCGGAACTCGAGGATGAAAACCGCAGGCACACTGAGCGCCCTGGTGGCGCGGGGGAGGCGGGGGGATAAGAGACGACAAGGCCCCGTGAGGGGCCAAGCCAGATCAGAACGAAGCAACCAATGCCGGTTCCTGTTCCTTGACTTCACCTTCGGGCTCGCGCTCGAAGGATTCGATAGGTTGGTCGGAAAAGGCGGCGGCGGGAGCGTTGATGACGTTGTTGGCTTTCGGCTCAGATGCGTCCTCCATCGGTGTCGCCCTGGCTTGCGCCTGGCTCATCGGATAGACCTGGGTGCCGTCGATCTTGATTAGACCGATGTGAACCAACGTGGATTCCAGGCTCGCGGCCGGTTCTCCGGCACGCTCACCTTTGGTGCGGATGTACGGATCAATCTTCATGTCGTTGAGACGGAAGGCGATCAACACCTTGCGATCCCCTTCGATGGCCTGTACGCACCGGCGGACCAGATGCTCGGCTTCAGGGGTCGTAACGATGGTGTCGAAGTACCGATACTCTGGCTCATCGACAGGGCCGGCCAATGCGCCGATGGAGCAAGACAGGAACGGATCGCCGTTCTTGGGAGTGACGTCCTTCGGACGGTTTAGATATCCGAGACCGCGGGTGATCAGCTCGTGCTGCTTGATCAAAGCCAGTTCGGCCCGCTCGATCAGCTCGGCCTTGAGCAGTCGTGCCTTGAGGGCCCCGGCGGCCTTGCCTTGGTTCTCGCCTTTTTCGCGGATGTACGCATCGCCCCAAAGGTCGCCAAGGCGGAAGCGTACCAGCGGACGCTGCTGTGAGTCGTCAACGCCGAGGTAGCACTGAACGAGCTTCTTGGCCTCGGCCCCCGAGACCTTCACGTCGAAGTAGCGGTAGCTGGGGGCACTTGGGGAGCCGACAAGCGCGGCGATAGTGCATGCCAGGAAGGACTGCGCACGGCGGCCGCCCCTGACGGGCACCTCACGGACACGCTGTATGTAGCCGATGCCCGAGGTGTGGAGGTCGAAATACGATTGCTCGTTGGACATGGTAGTCATGGCGAATCTCCATTGGGATGAAGCGGAGACACACCAGGCCCACGCAAGCGGGGAGAGGTGCGTAACCCCGCTGTGGGTTGATAAGGCGAAGCATCCACCACCGGACAGGCCGGTGGTCACTCGCAGATGGATGCGGTGCGAGTTGGCTCGATCACGCAGCGGGAGCTGCGCCGCAACCTCAAAGACCGATGGTTGCCAGGCATGTCGCTGACAACGTCAGCAGGCATGGGTATAGCATGGTTGGGTCTCGCGCCCGAGGCAGTAATCAATGGGGACTCGCGCGCACCGTTTTGTCTATGGCGACTAGCGTCTGCCATAGCAGTTGCATAGGTGGTGTTGAAATCATCGGAAAAGTCCCGAAAATTCAGAAAGTTGGACCGCGGTGTAGTCCACCCCCTGCATAGGAGGCGTTTCCTAAAGTTGTGGTCAATTAAGTTTCGGAAAAGTGATACACCGTGAGCCTAGTTCTGAGCATTCATGGCTACTACTCAGGCGCTCAAGTGCTACACCTACTTTCGTGCGGAAGACCTAATGTTGCAAAGGGCTTGCCTTTCACTCTCGCGAATCAAGATATGCTGGGCGGCCACAACAAGAAGCGCGGCGATGCTCTGGTCGATGCAGGGCTGCTAGCTCCGTAGTGAACCAGTTTGAAGCTTGCTAATAGGTCAATTAGCGTAGATTTATAATCGAGAAAGAGAGGAGGAAGTTGAGGACTTGAAACGCCTATGATGACCATCTGCGGTATCGGAGGTTGATCAGCCGTTAAAGCACTTCTGCGTGTTGCCGCCTCCGCGGACCTTTAGAGCTGCCCTCCAGTGGTCCCAAAACTGTTAGATACGTACATAACGATAGCTGCCTATTAAGGGGCAGATTCGCTAGGTGCAGTCTAAGGTCTAACACGATGGCTCAGGCTTCTGAGGGAACGTTATCTTGTAGTCTTTGGTGACTTATCAATCGATTTGGCACAGCGTTTTGCACCAAGCAATTGCTGTGGCACTCCTGGGTTAAATCGCAAACAAGAGCACCCTATAAGCGCAGACACCCGCGCCCAGCGAAGGTACAGTGAATGTCATCGAGTCTTGTCTACGGTGACAGATTAAAGTGTTGTCGTTAAACGCTTTAGGCGATGGCTGCGTCTGGCTTGAAGAGAAAGGGATTACGAACTCGTGGTCCACAAGCAGTCGTGAGGTTGAGAAAGGCCACTGTTCTCGGCAGGTCTGGCGCATCAGTCTGTGCGGAGTTGACCTTCCAAGTCAGCTCGTATCGTCCATGGACCCAATCACGTATGTGCCTAAAAAAAACGGCCAGTAAAGGCCGTAAAGAGGATGAATCACAGGAGCTACTGAGGTGAGTGGCGCAATGAAGGAAGGATCGGCTGATGAGTCACCTGGCTCGAACCGACACGCGCTAATGCGGCTGCGCGGCGTAAGCATTTCAATGCCGCCTGTGACCTTATTACAAAATGGTCACGTGTTGTCAAGCCTGAGGCGGATGCGTAAGCTGCACATATGAACCAGCCATCAATTTCTTCGCCCGGCATTCGGGGCCCAGCCGACCATGACATTCGAGATCAGATTGTCGCCGCGGCTAACGAGCATTTCAGCCAGTACGGTTACAGCAAAACCACGGTTTCCGACCTGGCCAAGGCCATCGGATTCTCCAAGGCTTATATCTACAAATTTTTTGATTCCAAACAGGCAATAGGCGAAGCCATTTGCGCAAATTGCCTGGCGGAAATCGTTGCGGCTGTTGAACAGTCCATCAATGTCGATGACATCTCATCGACGGAGCGCTTTAGGCGCATGGTCAGAACCTTGATCTCTACAGGTGTAAGCCTGTTCTTTAATGACCGCAAACTATACGACATCGCTGCGTTCTCGGCGTCAGAAAACTGGCCGAGCTCGCAGGTGTACGACGCACAGATTAAACGCTTCGTTTTGCAAATCGTGCGTGATGGACGGGAAAGCGGTGAATTCGAACGCAGGACCCCGTTAGATGAAACGGTAGACTCCATCCATTTTGCGCTACGACCTTTCGTCAACCCTTTGCTGCTTCAATACAATCTCGACTTCGTTGAAACAGCCCCGACCCTCACCTCGAACCTGATACTGCGTAGCCTCATGCCCTGACTGCTGGCTGTGCGGCGCTCACAATCCTTGCGTGAAAGTCCAAATAACGCATCTTTAGCCTCGCGCTCACCCATTGGATTGAACCGTGCAGAAAAGATTCGGCTGAATAGTGACTATTGACAGAATACGTCACTTGAATGAGCATGGAGTGTCAGTCTAAAAGGGGCGCTTCCAGAACCTCTCCTGCTGATTCCTTTCGGTGTTGAATGAAGAGCGCTAATAATGAAAAAAATCCTCCTCAAAAGTCCGCTTGGGCTTGCTGTCGTACTTGCTTCTTCCAATGCGCTGGCGAGCGGTTTTGCGCTCAACGAACAAAGCATCAGCGGGATGGGGTCCGGATTTGCCGGTCGCTCTTCTTCTGCTGAAGATGCGAGCACGGTTTTCGGTAATCCGGCGGGTATGGCTCGCTTGAAAAGCGAGCAGGTTAGCGTGGGCGGCGCGACGCTTTTCGCGAAGTCGGATATAAGCCAGACGCGCAGCACATTTGGCGGCCAAGAAGACGGCGACATGGTGCCAGTGACCACGGTACCGATGGGGTACTACGTCAAGCCTATTGATGAGCATTGGGCATTCGGTGTGGGATTCTATGTGCCATTTGGTCTGATGACCGATTACGGCAACGATTTTGCTGGGCGTTACTATGCCAACAAGAGTGAAGTCACGACCCTTACGTTTCAGCCCACGGTCAGCTATGCCTTTAACGATAAAGTATCGATCGGGTTTGGCCCTACCATCAACCGCATCAGCGGCGAGCTGTCCGGGATGGTGCCCAATCCGCTGAGCCCCGGCCGCAATGACGGCAAACTCAAAAGCACTGGGGATGACACGGCTCTGGGTTACAACGTCGGTATTTTGGTGCAGGCTACAGACCGAACCCGACTGGGGATGACTTACCATTCCAAGGTCAGCTACCGTCTGGATGCCAAGACCAAGGTCACTGATGGTCTCTTTAGCGTGTTGGGTGTGAGTGGTCGCAGCTATGATGCTTCGCTGGCGGTGGATACTCCAGAGTCCGTGGATATGTCGTTGACTCATCAACTCGATGATGACTGGACCCTATACGCTGGGAGTACCTGGACGCGGTGGAGTCGCTTCAAGGAATTGACCAGCGAGACCAAAGGGTTGCCTCCTTTGTTGAATGCTCAGCTAGGTTCCGTCACCGAAGAACAGAACTGGCATGATACGTGGGCTCACGCGATTGGCGCGGCGTACAAGTTAAATGATCAGTGGGTGCTTCGTTCCGGCTTCTCGGTGGATCAGTCACCCACCAATAACACCGATCGAGGGCCGCGCATTCCTACGGGCGATCGTAAGGTGTTCAGCGTCGGCGCAGGCTGGACCCCCGCAAACAACTTCACAATTGATGTTGCTTACTCTTATCTGTGGGAGGAGAGTGTTCAGATCAATCACGTCTCTGCGACCAGGGGCGCATACAGTTCCAAGTATAAAAACAGCGCGAGCGGTTTTGGCGCCTCTGTCAGTTATCGGTTCTGATTGGCCGCTGTTCCGCACACCGGCCGGGAGTCGCGCTTTACTTCCGGTCGCTTAGAGCACTCCCAACGGTTACCGTTGGGAAAGACGGTGTTTTATCACGCACTCAGACGCCCATTACGTGCTCCATAAGCCCCTGGTGAAACCGACGAGGCGTGGCCCAGGTCAAGACGCTGATGGCCTTGTTGCCGAAACCCGGCACGACGCTCATTCGTCCCGCTTGCAGTGCGCGGATTCCTGCTTGTACCACGGGCTGGGGTTGCATCATCACTCTGCGCAAGAGAGGTGTGATCTTTTGCTTGGCGTTTGATGCAAAGCCTGTATCAGACATGCCAGGGCAAAGCGCAGTGACGACGACACTGTCACCTTTGAGTTCGCGATGAAGCGCATCGGAGAACCTCAGCACATAAGCTTTGGCGGCGGAGTAAACAGCAAAGTTTTTAACGCCTTGATAAGACAGCAGACTGGCAACCATCAAGATATGCCCTTTGCGCCGTGCGCGCATATCTGCAGCAAAAAGACGAGTCATGGCGGTCAGACTGGCGATATCCAAGTCAATCATCGCTAGGGAGCTTTCCAGGGGTTCGTCCAGGAATGCGCCTTGTAGGCCATAGCCCGCATTGTTGATCAGTATGTCGACGACAATGTTGCGATCGTGCAGATGCCGATGCAGATCGATAATTACATTAATGGATGACAGGTCTGCCTGTTGCACCAATACATCGACGGCGTAACGTGCGCGCAACTCATCAGCGAGCATTTCAAGTTCATTCAGCCTGCGCGCGACCAGGATCAGTGATCTTCCTTCTGCAGCATATTGTTGCGCAAACTCTCTGCCGAAACCGCTTGATGCGCCGGTAATGAGTACCCAGGAATTCTCGCTCGACTGCATAGTAATGTTCTCCGGCGTAGTGCTGTTGTGTGGTCCAGCAACTCGCTGCTCTGTGCTGTGCCCAAAGGTCATCAGTCGCCCCTGCGCAAGCAGGCTTGGCTGAATCATCGAGTCGCCACAGGCTGGGGCTCAGGAGCTTGCCAGCCACCGCCGAGTGCTCTGAATGCGGCGACCGCCGCCCGTGCCGATTCTGTTCGTGCTTGAGCGCGAGCATCGGAAGACCGCAGCAGGGTCTCGTCGGCGTGCAGAACATCGATCAGGCTGGCTGCGCCCCTTTCATAGGCTGTGAACGATGATTGGCGGGCCTGTGTCAGAGCGTTCTCGCCTGTGGTGAGGGTGGTGGCTTGAAGTTCTCGGTTCACCAGGGCGGAGAGGGCGTTTTCAACATCCTCGGTGGCGCGTAGGACAGACTGGCGGTAAGCGGCCAGAGCTTCGGCTTCCAGCCCCTTTGCCTGGTCAATCTGTGCGTTTATGCGACCGAAATCGAAGAGCCTCCAGCGCAGGCCCAAGACGCCTGCCGACTGGCTCGCACCACCGGTAAACAGGTTGCCGCCGGATATAGCCGTAGCACTGCCGAGCAATGCGCCAAGTGAAAACTTCGGGTAATACTCGGCGGTGGCTTCACCAATGCGTGCGTTGGAGGCCGCGAGGCGGCGCTCAGCCACAATCAGATCTGGCCGGCGACGCAGTAAATCGGCGGGTGTTCCAGTGCCGTTCAATTGTGGTGCCAGAGGAATCTTGCCCTGGCTCGCCAATTGCGTTCGATGCGTGCCTGGAGGTGTGCCGAGGATCACATCGAGCGCGTTCATGGCGGCATCCAGGCCGGTTTGCAGGGCCGGTACTGTCGCCTGGACTTGCGACAGCGCGCCCTCCGTCTGGCGAACCTCATAGCTGGCGGCGAGGCCTTTGCCATAGAGCAGTTGGACTTTTTCCAACAGTTGCTCCTGCGTTTTGACTTGTCGGTTTGCGATCTCCAGCCGGGCCTGCAATCCACGGACCGCGATGTAGATATCAGCCGTCTGCGCAGCGATGGCCAGGCGTGTGGCGGCAACGCCAGCCTCGGAGGCCTGGTACTCGGCCAGTGCGGCTTCGCGTGCGCGTCGCAGGCCGCCAAACACATCCACCTCCCAGCTCGCATCAAGGTTGAGCTCGTAGGAACTGCCGTATCGATCAAAGCCAGGGGTTGAATTCAGCACTTGGCCGAGTGGCGTCTCGATTGACTGATAGGAACGCGCAGCCTGACCATTGATGTTTCCCGAGGGTAGTAAAGCAGCATTGGCGGCGCCCAGTCCTGCGCGCGCTTGTGTGACTCGCGCCGCCGCTTGAGCCAGGTCCAGGTTCTGCGCAAGGGCTTTAGAGACGAAGTCGGCCAACTGTGGATCACCAAAGCCTTCCCACCACGCGACAAGACTCGCCTGCGCCGTAACAGGCCGCTGTTCAACAGCGGCCTGGCCCATATATCCACCGGAAAGCGGCGCGTCAGGACGCTGATAGTCCGGACCGACCGCGCAGCCTGCTATCAGGCTGGCGCTCACCAAAAGAGCGAGGGGGTGAAGGGAGGGCATTGAGATTCCTTGAATCGAATGTTGGTTGTGACCATATTACTTAATGGTCACAATCTGTCAATTGACACTATCGAGCCGCGGGGCAGAGTGACCGATGAAAAGCACTTTTCCCGCTTTCAAGTTGACGCGCCATGATTGTGACCGTTGACAATTATGGTCACAGGTCTAAAAATATGATTTCCATCCTATTATTGAATCAAGGGAATCTATGCGCCGGCTTCGACCTGTCCCTATTGCCGCTTGCTTGTTGCCTCTCGTCCTGACGGCGTGTGGTGATTCATCCACCGCTCAAGATCCGCGCACGCAAGCCCCTCTGGTGAGGTCGGCAGCGGTTCAGGGTTCCTCCGATATCTCGCGTTCTTTCACTGGGGTGGTCGCTGCCCGTACTCAGGGCGATTTGGGCTTTCGGGTGCCAGGCAAGATCCTTGAGCGTCTGGTTGACACCGGCCAGACCGTCAAGCGTGGCCAGCCGCTCATGCGCCTCGACCCGATTGACTTGGGTTTACAGGCGCGGGCACAGCAAGAGTCGGTCACAGCCGCTCGGGCCCGAGCCAAGCAGACTGCGGATGACGAAGCGCGCTACCGTGATCTGGTCGCAGCAGGCGCGGTCTCTGCATCGGCCTACGACCAGATTAAAGCGGCGGCGGATACCGCGAGGGCGCAACTGGGCTCTGCGCAGGCGCAGGCTGACGTGGCGCGCAATGCTTCGGGTTATGCGGTGCTGGTGGCGGATACCGACGGCGTCGTGGTGGAGACGCTCGCTGAGCCTGGGCAAGTCGTCAGTCCGGGGCAGCCGGTGGTTCGGCTCGCGAGGGCAGGGCAGCGCGAAGCGATCGTGCACCTGCCCGAGACCGTGCGCCCGGCAGCCGGGTCTTCCGCACAAGCGACACTTTATGGCAACACCACCGGTGCTGTTACCGCAAGGCTCAGGCTGCTGTCGGACTCGGCGGACCGTATGACTCGCACCTTCGAGGCGCGGTATGTGCTGGAGGGCGCACTGGCGAATGCACCACTGGGTTCGACCGTCACGCTCAGGATCGCAGACGGCGCGGCGCAGGGCCCGGTATTGCAAGTACCCATCGCAGCGGTTTATGACCCCGGCAAGGGGACGGGGGTGTGGGTCATCGTCGGTACACCGGCGAAAGTGAGCTGGCGGCCCGTGCAGGTCCTGGGTTTGAGTGACGACTCGGCACGCGTCGCAGGCGACCTCAAGGAAGGCGAGCCTGTCGTCGCCTTGGGCGCACACCTGCTGCTCGATGGCGAAGCGGTGCGTCTGGTTCAACAAAGTGACGCCAAGGTTGCGGGGACTCATCCATGAGCGAGGGTCGTTTCAACCTTTCGGCGCTCGCCGTGCGCGAGCGCTCGATCACGGTGTTCTTGATCTTCCTGATTGCCGTTGCGGGCATCCTGTCGTTCTTCCAGCTGGGGCGCGCGGAGGATCCTCCCTTTACGGTCAAGCAGTTGACGGTCATCACCGCGTGGCCGGGGGCTACTGCCCAGGAGATGCAGGATCAGGTGGCAGAACCGCTTGAAAAACGCCTGCAGGAACTGAAGTGGTACGACCGCTCGGAAACCTATACCCGCCCAGGCTTGGCGTTCACGATGCTGTCATTGCTCGATAGCACGCCGCCGTCGCAGGTACAGGAGGAGTTCTATCAGGCGCGTAAAAAGCTCGATGATGAGGCCATCAAACTCCCAGCGGGTGTTATCGGGCCGATGGTCAACGACGAATTCTCGGACGTGACATTTGCCCTGTTTGCCCTGAAGGCCAAAGGGGAGCCACAGCGCCTGTTGGTGCGCGATGCCGAGTCGTTGCGCCAGCGCCTGCTGCATGTGCCGGGTGTGAAGAAGCTCAATATTATCGGGGAGCAGCCCGAACGTATCTTTGTCTCGTTTTCCCATGATCGCCTGGCCACCCTGGGCGTATCGCCTCAGGACATTTTTGCCGCGCTGAACAATCAAAATGTGCTCACGCCCGCAGGTTCCATTGAAACCCAAGGCCCCGAAGTCTTCCTGCGCCTGGATGGCGCCTTCGATAAGCTGCAGAAAATTCGCGACACGCCTATTACGCTCCAGGGACGCACGCTCAAGCTCTCTGACGTGGCGACGATCGAACGTGGTTACGAAGATCCCAAAACCTTTCTCGTCCGTAACAACGGTGAAGATGCGTTGCTGTTGGGGATCGTGATGCGCGAGGGCTGGAACGGGCTGGACCTCGGCAAGGCGCTGGATGCGGAGACGGTCAAGATCAACCAGGGCATGCCGCTGGGCATGGCGCTCACCAAAGTCACCGATCAAGCGGTGAATATTGACTCTGCCGTCGGCGAGTTCATGGTCAAGTTCTTCGTCGCACTGCTCGTGGTGATGCTGGTGTGCTTTCTCAGCATGGGCTGGCGTGTCGGCGTTGTGGTGGCGGCCGCTGTGCCGTTGACGCTGGCCGTGGTGTTTGTGGTGATGGAGGCCACGGGAAAGAACTTTGACCGGATTACCCTCGGCTCGTTGATCCTGGCGCTCGGCCTGCTGGTGGACGACGCCATCATCGCTATCGAAATGATGGTGGTGAAAATGGAGGAGGGCTACGACCGCATCAAGGCGTCCGCGTACGCCTGGAGTCATACGGCGGCGCCGATGCTGTCCGGTACCCTGGTGACGGCGATCGGCTTTATGCCCAATGGCTTCGCGCAATCGACCGCCGGCGAGTACACCAGCAACATGTTCTGGATTGTCGGCATCGCGCTCATTGCCTCCTGGGTGGTGGCCGTCGTCTTCACCCCGTACCTGGGCGTGAAGATGCTACCGAACATCAAGACAGTCGAAGGTGGCCACGCCGCCATCTATAACACCCGTCACTACAACCGCTTCCGCCGGCTGTTGACGCAGGTCATTGCGCGCAAATGGCTGGTGGCCGGTACCGTCATCGTTTTGTTTGTGGTGTCGATCCTCGGCATGGGCCTGGTCAAGAAGCAGTTCTTCCCGACCTCGGACCGTCCCGAGGTGCTGATTGAAGTGCAAATGCCCTATGGAACCTCCATCGAGCAGACTAGCGCCACCACTGCCAAGATAGAAGCTTGGCTACAAAAGCAGGATGAAGCAAAAATCGTCACGGCTTACATCGGGCAAGGCGCACCGCGCTTTTATCTGGCAATGGCACCGGAACTGCCGGATCCGTCATTCGCCAAAATCGTGGTGCTGACGGACAGCCAGGAGGCTCGTGAAACCCTCAAGGTGCGTCTGCGCGAGGCGGCTGCCGAAGGCCTTGCGCCGCAAGCGCGGGTCAGGGTCACGCAACTGGTGTTTGGCCCGTACTCGCCGTTCCCGGTCGCCTACCGGGTGATGGGGCCTGACCCGGAGAAACTTCGCGAAATCGCCAGCCAGGTGCAGGACGTGTTGCAGGCCAGTCCGATGATGAGAACCGTCAACACCGACTGGGGCCCGCTGACGCCGACGTTGCATTTTACGCTGGATCAGGATCGTTTGCAGGCCGTGGGTTTGACGTCAAACGCGGTGGCACAGCAACTGCAGTTCCTGCTGGCGGGCGTACCGATCACGGCGGTGCGCGAGGACATTCGTTCGGTGCAGGTGGTCGGGCGCGCGGCAGGTGATATCCGTCTTGATCCCGCCAAAATCGAAGGCTTTACCCTGGTCGGCACGGCGGGTCAGCGGATTCCATTGTCGCAGGTCGGGGAAGTCGACGTACGCATGGAGGATCCGATACTGCGCCGTCGTGACCGTACGCCGACCATCACCGTACGCGGTGATATTGCCGAGAATCTGCAGCCGCCGGATGTGTCGAGTGTGATTGTAAAGGAACTCCAGCCGATCATCGACAAACTGCCGGACGGCTATCGGATCGAGCAAGCGGGTGCAATCGAGGAGTCGGGCAAGGCCGGTGCGGCTATGTTGCCGCTGTTCCCGATCATGATTGCCATGACGCTGCTGGTCATCATTCTGCAGGTCCGTTCAATCTCCGCAATGATTATGGTGTTCCTCACCTCGCCACTGGGGTTGATTGGTGTAGTGCCGACCTTGTTACTGTTTCAACAACCCTTTGGTATCAACGCGCTGGTCGGGCTGATCGCCCTCTCAGGCATCCTGATGCGCAATACGCTGATTCTGATCGGGCAAATCCACCACAACGAACAAGAAGGGCTGGACCCTTTTAATGCGGTGGTCGAAGCCACCGTACAACGGGCCCGCCCGGTCTTGCTGACAGCGATGGCGGCAATCCTGGCGTTCATCCCGCTGACCCATTCGGTCTTCTGGGGGACGCTGGCCTACACCCTGATCGGAGGCACGTTTGTCGGGACCATTGTGACGCTGGTATTCCTGCCCGCGATGTATTCCATCTGGTTCAAGATCCGTCGCACCACTCAAACAGCGAAACTTAACTAATCACGTTCGACGGATAAATGAAGAGGATTCAATGAATAATCCCGCCGGTCAAAGCGCATCGTAGTCACATGTAGAGGCGGGGGTGCTAATGGGAGGCGCGCGCGGGCGAAAATTTTGATAAGAACTATATCGATCGAAAGCTGGTAGCGCCCGGGAGGCAGCGGATGAGTCGCTACAAAGGTAGTCGAGCAAACATTGCACGAGCCCACATTCTGGAAGATGCGCCTAAGTTTTATCAAATTTGGTGTGACCGAAGTGAGTATATCCAGCTTTATGGCTTAAATAATGCCTTACCGATGGAGGCTTCTATAAGTACTTCAGCTCCAAGGAAACGCTTGCGGCTGAAGTCTTCAGCGTTTCATTTCCTACACGCTATGGTGCATGGGTGGCGCAAACCGCGCAGGGCTTGGGCGATGTTCCCCCTATTAATATTCAATCCCTCAGGAGCTTGTTTCTGCTCAAGAGCGCCTCTGTGCAATCGTTACGTTCAGTCATGACGCTGTGGGCGACCCGCTCCGAACAATTGACAGAATTTGGAGATTCCCGTTAGGCGCCAACGGTCGCTCAAAGGTCAATCACGAGACCGATGGTTTCGCTAAAGTTCTGGCCGATGCGTGAACAGGCTAAATCCTCGATGTGCATTTGGTCGGGCAGAAGGTCAGCGAAGTGACAACCGAGTTCTGCTTCGCTACGGAGTTTACGGCCTCCTGCCAAGACATCTTACTGATTAGTCACGCTCACCCTGCCGTGCTCCGAAGCGCTGCGCCAGGCTCAGTGAGCGTGATTATGCCGACGCAGTCTTGATGGCACCTTAAGCCCCAATAACAGATCAGCTTTGCGGGGAGGGGCCTTCGATGATGCCAAGAGACTCCTCCAAGCCACGGTTGGTGCTGTGCACCAACGCCACGATACCTTTGATCTGTATGCTGATTCTCCCGCTGTTGCTTGTATGGGAACGAGAACCAAGGTCCTCAGCACCTTGGCGTTTATTTCGTGAGACGTCCCCGTAGAAGGAACAGCGCAAGCGCGAGCAGGCAGGTTGTCGTCTGTACACTGCCTAGGGCCGTGACCGGTGCAAATGTTAGTACCGATACCAGCCAGGTACTTAGTGCAGCCGCCCCCATGGAATAAAAGCCCAGCAGGGCGGAAGCCATCCCGGCTTCCTTGCCGAAAGGCCCCATTGTGATGGCTGTGCCCAGTGGGTTCGCCAGGCCCATGCCCCAAAGAAACGTGACCATTGAAACGGCATACCACCCAAGGCTTGGATCTGATGGACCTGCGAGGAGTAGCCCTGCGCCTGTCAGTGCACAGGCAATGCCGAGTGTGGTAATGAGTCTCGGCCCGTAACGGTGCGCCAGGCGCGGGGCCGCCATGCCAGCTGCGAACACCACAAATACCGTGCAGGCGAAGTACAGACCTGTCTGCAATGACGTCAGGCCAATCCCTTTCATCAAAATAGCGGGTGCAGCGGCGAACGACGCGAACAGTCCGCTCATCAGCAGGCTCATCGAAAGGGCCGGTAGGATGAAACGCCGATCCAGCGTCAACCGCCCATAGGCTACCACTACACTCTTAGCTGAATGGGGCGCGCGTCGGTCTGCTGGATGAGTTTCACCAAGGCCGCGCACATAGAAAAAGGCGAGCGCTACAGCGGCTAGCCCTACCAAGATAAAAATCGCCCGCCATCCAAGCATCACCGACAGTAGGCTCCCGGCCAGTGGTGAAAAACCTGGGGCTGCGGCGGTGGCGATCATGGTCAGTGACAAGGCACGAGCGAGATCCTCTCCCTCAAACAGATCCCTTGCGATCGCGCGCGACAACACAGAGGTGGCGCACACGCCCAATGCCTGAATAACGCGCCCCGCAATTAGCGTATCGAGTGTGGTGGCGAGGCCTCCAATGACTGTGCCCACAACGAAGATCGAGAGTCCGCCCAGGATCAGCTTCTTGCGCCCGTAGCGATCAGCTAGTGGCCCGACTATCAGTTGGCCCAGTGCGAAGGCGATGAAGAAGCTGGACAGTGTCAAGCCGAGCTCGCGAGCGCCTACCCCCAAGTCTTCACCGATGACAGGGAACGCCGGCAGGATGATGTTCGTGGACAGCGTGCTGATAGCCGCTAAACCCGCGAGCAGTGCCACAATTCTCCCGGTCAGTGGCTGGCTAATTGGCGGCAATTGCACTTCGGCAACTGCCAGTGTGCCCTTAGCTTCCATGCGTCATCTCCCGTGCCCGCTGCATAAAATGATCGGGGGGCGTCGAATTGCAGGCGAACCTTTCGGTGAGCGAAGGATGTGCTTTTGACAGGCCACTTGAATTGAAGAGTGGACAAAAGTTGCCATGGATTTAGAACCTCTGGATTTTTTATTTTCAAGGGCATTCAAGTTCAAGCTTGGGCGCGAAAAATCATGACCCTGGTGTGTCATCCGCATCGTCGCCAAGGCACTGGATGCAGGCATCCAGAAGATTGTGCAATTCAGCCACGCGCTCGATGCCTAATAGCTCGTTGAGTGCTGTTTGGGCGATCCGCCAGGCGCGCTGTCCCTCCGCTTGCTTAGCGTGTCCAGCCTCAGTCGCCTCGACAAGGCGGCTTCGAGAATCATCACCTGCACCCACCTTCAGCAAGCCTTGGGCAGCTAAAGGCTGAAGGTTCCTAGTTAAAGTCGAAGCATCCATCTGCATTCGCTTTGCCAGATCGCTTGGACGAATTGGGCCTAGTCTGACGACATACGATAGCAGCGCGTACTGCGTGTTTTTCAACCCGGTTTCTGCGACGTAGTGGTCGTAGTGGCGCGTCACCATGCGAGTGAGCTGGCGAAGCTTAAGGTTGGTGCATCCTTGTGGCTTGATCGGTTTCTTCATGCGGTATATTGTACCTGCAACTATTGCATATACAAGTATGTTGAGGGGGGAGTCGCTGATGGATGTTGATCAGACCGTTGCGCAATGGATTGAGGAGGAGCACAGAGTCCGGGCTCGTCTTCAGCCAGTTGATGTGATGCCGAGAGGACAGGCTTTCAGCCTTACGGGGATGGAAGTATTTGAGGCGATTTTCGCCGGGGAGTTGCCACCTCCCCCTATCGGAGACACCCTCGACTTTGTGGCAATTCACATGGAACCCGGAGTCGCTGTCTTTCAGGGGCGGCCCGGGCGTAGGCATTACAATCCTTTGGGCACGGTGCACGGTGGCTGGTTCGCAACGCTACTGGACTCGGCAGTGGGTTGCGCCGTGCATACAACTCTGGCTGTAGGCAAAGGCTACACCACGCTTGAACTGAAGCTGAATGTGGTACGTGCCTTGACCGATGCGGTGCCGTTGGTGCGTGCTGAGGGGAGGGTGATTCATGTCGGAAGCCAGGTCGCCACGGCTGAGGGACGGATTGTCGGCCCCGATGGGAAGCTATACGCGCACGCCACCACGACCTGCCTAATTTTCGATCACCCCACAGCTTCTTCGATGAGCACTAGTGGCCGCGGCTGACATCGTTGTTTTGGGGCCGGCCCGGACGCCGATAGGTACCTGCTGCGGTTGCGTGCTGAACTGCTCCTGGTGTGATTAAAAGAGCAAACATGCAATACCTTTCATTCGGCAAGACGGGCTTGCAGGTTTCGCAGGTAGCTTTTGGTACGGGCAATTTCGGTACAGGCTGTGGCCATGGCGCCGATCAGGGTACCAGCAATGCAATTTTCAACGCGTACGTCGAAGCGGGCGGCAATTTTATCGATACCGAAGACGTTTAGTCCTTTGTGCTTGAGTGGCCTGAACGCTCGCGTGGAGGAGAAAAAGGCGCCGAAGACTCTGGAGCCTTCGGCTTGGGTAAGATTAGAGCCACCCGTGGATTGATTGGCAGTCTTGCTCGTCGCTAGAGCCGCCTGCTTCAGCAATCACACCCGGCCCGTGTCGTGGCTGGGGCCGGCATCGTCTGGCGCACATCCGCACACAAAGGGAGCCCATTTTTGCGCCGGCGGGCACCGGCAACGAATACCGCTGACCACGGAGGGTCTCCCGATGGCTCGCGCGGTAGGCGAGGCATCGGGAGACCCTTCGCGATGGGCGGAAGAAACGCAGATCAGAAAGGCGCGCGTGGCGCGACTTTTGGAAGAGTTACCTTCAGGTCCCAAGGCCGCGGGCGGCTGGACGGGACGCGCACATGGATCAAGAAGGCGTTGCGCGCTGGGTGTCCCGCAGGGCGTGCGGGACTCGAGCCATGCCGCCGAAGGCGAGCACGGCTCACGGGGACAGGGTCGGTCAGGAGCCTTTGCGGCCGCCACGGCGTGGGCGAGAGGCTGCGCACTTGGACGTACCGGACTGGACTGGCAGCGTGCCTTTGCATTCAGGGTAGCGACTACACGACCAGAACGGGCCATTTTTGCCCCTGCGCTGACGGGTAAATGCGCGGCATTGCGGGCACGGCGGACCTTCGGGCACCTTAATGGGCAGGGGCGTGCTACCGTACTGCGCGATCAACTGTGAAATCCACGCGGCCTGCTTGCTGATAAAAACCTCCAAGGTTAGCTGCCCGATTTCGATCATATCCAACGCCTGTTCCCAGACGGCGGTAGTACCTGGATCGGCAATCGCCGCAGGTACGGCATCAATGAGGGTGAAGGCCGCGTCCGAGGCGCGAATCGCGCGCCCCTTTTTCACGATATAGCCACGTGCGATCAGGCCGCTGATGATGTTGGCCCTCGTCGCCTCGGTGCCAATGCCAACTGTATCCTTGAGTTTCTGCTTCAAGCGGGGATCGGACACCAGCTTGGCAACGCCCTTCATGGACTTGACCAACTCGCCCTGCGTGTAGGGTCGCGGTGGCAGTGTCTTTAGCGCCTTCAGATCGATACCGGCCACTTGGCACTCCAGGCCCTCGCGCAGCACGGGCAAAACCTGACTGCGCGCAGCTGTATTACCGTTCTCATCTATCTGAGGCTCGGCCAGAACGAGGCGCCAGCCCTTCATCACGACCTGCTTGCCGGTTGCAGTGAGTTGCTGCTGGCCGCAAGAGAAATTCACCACGGTGCGGTCAAACTCGTGGTGAGGAAGGAACTGCGCGAGGTAATGCGCCCGGATGAGCCTGTACACCGCCAGCTCCTTCTCACTCATAGCCGAAAGGTTCGCCGGTTCGAGCGTTGGGATAATGCCGTGGTGCGCTGATACCTTCGCGTCGTTCCATGCGCGCGAGCGCACGGAGCGGTCGAGATGGTCCATGATCAGTCGCAACGAGGCATCTGTCTTGAGCAGGCTGTCGAGGACCGTGGGCACCTCGGCGAACATGCTTTCGGGTAGGTAGCCAGAATCCGAACGGGGGTAGGTAGTGGCTTTGTGCGTTTCGTACAGGGCCTGGGCGATGTCCAAAGTTTCCTGCACGTCCAGCCCAAGCTGCTTGGAACACACCTCCTGCAAGGTACCTAGATCGAACGGCAGCGGCGGGCCTTCCCGCACGCGCTCGGTTTCGACCGAGACTACCTCGGCGCTGCCGGCCGCATGGATCTGCTGCGCGGCCTGCTGTGCCTTCGGCTGCTGCAAGCAGCGGCCGCTGTCGTCGCTGCAGGTGTCGGGTGAGACCCACTGCGCGCTGAAAGCCTGGCCGCCTGCGGACAAGGATACGTCGATGGCCCAGTACGGCACGGAGACGAAGGCAGCGATCTCTCGGTCGCGGTCCACCACCAGCTTGAGCGTCGGGGTCTGAACGCGACCGACCGACAGCACCCCGTCGTAGCCAGCCTGGCGCCCCAGTACCGTGAATAACCGGCTGAGGTTCATGCCCACGAGCCAGTCGGCGCGCGAGCGCGCCAGCGCCGAGTAATACATCGGCAGCGTCGCGGCTGAGGGCCGAAGCTTGCCGAGCGCAGCGCGGATCGACGCATCGTTAAGCGCCGACAGCCACAGCCGTTCGATGGGACCACGGTAGCCGCACAGTTCGATGATCTCGCGTGCGATCAACTCGCCCTCGCGGTCGGCATCCGTGGCAATAACCACTTGGGTTGCCTTCGCCAGGAGCGCCTTGACGACTTTAAATTGTGTGGCGGTCTTCGGTTTAACCTCGACCCGCCAATGCTCGGGGATGATAGGCAACTGCTCGATGGACCAGCGCTTGAGCTGTTCGTCATAGGCCTCGGGTGGTGCCGCTTCGACGAGATGGCCGATGCACCAGGTGACGGTGACGCAGGAACCGTTGAGGCAGCCCTCGCCGCGCTGCATGGCGCCGAGAATCCGGCCAATATCTTTGCCCTGGGAGGGCTTCTCGCACAAGAACAGCCGCATGTCCGTCCGCTCGATTTGCGTGGTTGATTGAGTTGCTGGAATCGAGGATGCCGAGCGTTATAAAGTGTCGCAGCAAACAAGCCGCTTGCCGTGGCGACCACTTTGCACGATGGCATGGCCTGAATGGGGATCGAACATGGCCGAAGGTGTGCGAGTCGCAAGCTGCGATTAGCCGGTGCGAGTGGAGATCGGTGGATTGCTATCGAGCGATCCCCAGGGGATAGCTCGCGAGTGAGTGAGTTAGTGAGTGGAGGGCGGCGAACAACTGCTGCCGTCGCCCTCCGTGAGGTTCACTTCCTGCGCTTGACCTCTTTCGGCGGACTCGAATCCTGGGCGGCTTGGGGCTTAGCCTCTGCCTCCTGGGATTTCGGGCTGAGGGCCACTGACTCGATGCGGTACGGCAGGATGCCGACGCTGCGGGCGTTGATCTGCCAGGTTTCGCGTGGCTGATCCTCGTTGTCAGTCCAAGATTCACGCTCCATGCGGCCGACAACTAGAACGCGCATGCCTTTCTGGTACAGATCCTTCCAGTGCTCGGCATCGCGGTGCCAGAGTTCAACGGGCGCCCAAAAGCCTCCCCGATCCTCGAAGGATCCGTCCTTCTTGGGAACGGGGTTATCGAAATAGACGTTCAGGCGCAGGAGGCGGCTTGGCTCGTCGTTGCCGTTGGCGAATTCGCGGTACTCCGGTGGCGAACCAATGTTGCCTTCGCCAGAATAATACGTGCTCATGGTGCAATCTCCGTGTTGGTTGAAATGCTCGTGCTTCTTCGGCCCCAGGCGCGTGCACGAATGCAGGGCGCAGTCACTGATCGTGCATCCCGGCATGAAGGGACATGAGCCGCCGCAGATAAACGGCATCCGCTTCGCCGGCCTTGCTGGCGCATTCTTGTGCTTGCCTGCCAAGGGTGTGCAGCAGACTGATCTGCATGTTTAACGTGATGCGCTGAAGCTCGATCGCGTGCAGATCGGCCAGCAGATTGACCGGCGTGCTGGTGCTGGCGATCAACTCCTGCCACAACGCTACGCCCATGGCCGATCTGTCGGGCCTGCGCCAGCGCAGAAAGGCCGTGCCTGCGCCAGTGGACTGCTGGGCCAGCTCAACGGGCAGCAGGTGGAAGGGATGCCCACATGCCTGGGGCAGCACCTGCCGCTGCGCCAGGGCGATCAAATCGTCGCGCATGGCAAAGCACTGGCTGGCCCACGTCTCCAGTGCTCCCTTACCTTTAAAAGGCTTTAAAAGGCCTTTTAGAGAGGCCGCGTGTTCCAGCCTCATGAAGGCAGTCTGTTGCAAACTTTGGAAGTAGAGCGTTTGCCGGTCCAGAGCGTTCATGCCGACTCTCCGTCGTCGGTGGTGGCCTCAGTCGGCCGGGCGATGGTGGCTTCTTCGTCTGGGAGGACCGCTGCAGCAGAACGCTCACTGCGCTGCTGCAGGCTATGGCGCACGATTGGCGGCGAGAACCTCGAGCGTCGCGTGCCTTCGAGTACGTCCTGCGGCAACTCGCCGAACTTCTCCAGCGCGACCAGCGCAGCCGCATTCTTCGCCGTGAAATCATCGCGGGTGCAGCCCGAATAGCGGTATTGCTGTGCCAAGCTGAACAGGCTACGCAGCGCATGTGCGCCCTCGTTGAGCCAGCGCTCCAGCGTGCTGCGGTCAATGAGTGCGGTGTGATGGGCAAGGATCAACTTGCGAGCGATGTCGTCATAGTCGGCTACGAGATAGACCGCAGCAAAGCCGAGCTGGGCGTTGACAAAGAGCGGCAATTTAACCGGCTGCACGTTGAGGTTCTCGCCTAAGCTCAACCCGGCGGGGACACCTGCCAATGCCTGGTCCACATGATCGCGCAACGATTGCAACGTGGCCTTGGTCTGATCGAGTTTTTCTTCGATGCGCAGCATCCACCAGTCGCTGTACGGATCGTCCTGCTCCGAGCCGCGTTTCATCTTGTTCATCACCGCGATGTAGCCGTTCAGGCCGACGATGCCCGGTCGCCCCTCAGCGGCAGCGCGGCCATGCCAGATGCGGGAAGCGTGATGAGTGTGCAGCGTCAGCGACATCGCACTGCGTAGGGAACCGAGATTCAGTTGCAGAGGGTCATTGGTTGCCATGGTGTCCGTTCGCTTTGGGAAAAGGAGCGGTCAGCATCGGCATTCGGCGGAAGGCCGTCAGTCAACAAACGGAAATTGGCCAATCCCTGGTTTAAGGTGTGGCCGCTACGAGTTGCATGATCTATCCCCAGGGGATAGCCCCCATGGCGCGCCAAGGAGCGCTGTTTGCCTAGGACAGATCGCACACATATGATCCAGTGCATGGCCGCCCAATGCCTGTCTTATATCTGCTCGGCGTCCTGCACGTCTGTGCGTCTATCCCCTGGGGATGCCGCTACTGACAACCGAGGGCATCTACTTCGTGATCTTGCGGCCCGAAAATCAGGTCTTGCCCAGAAGGCTGCGCAGCCGTTCTATGTGCTGGCGAGCTACCTCGATCGGGACGCCATCGTGTGGCGCCGCGGGTGGGCCATCGCACTCGGCGGCAGGTGTCAGCGGCACTGTACCGGCTTGCTTGGCCCATGCGTTGAACTCGCCCCGGATGGCGCGCTGGATGATGCCGAACAAATAACCTGCTGGGTTGCGAATGGTTGAGCCTCGACAGCGATCCGCCCATTCGTCCAGCACGGCTTGCCTCAGTGGAGCATCAACCTGCTGTAACGCCACCAGCGCGCCGGCCTGCTGCTCTTGCTTAAGGCTGAGGAAGCGATCAGGCATCCGAACACCCGGTATCGCACGCGCATGCCCACGCTCATGCGCGGTACGTACTTCATGATTACTTTTACTACGTAGAGTACGGTCCTGCTTCGGACTCCGAAGAGCGCCGTCCGGCGGGGTTTTCAGCCATGCTTCGGATTCCGAAGAATGCTGTTCGCCATTCCGAAGAGGGCTCAGAGCCCCTTCTTCGGATTCATGGGGCGCGTCTTCTTTGGGATAACTCTCAGAGGCAGCGATGCCCTGTTGGGCCAAGCGTTCGGCAAGCACCTGCAGCCGCGATGGCAGTGTGCGGCCCGACAGCAGCGGGTCCTCCGCGATTTCCTTAAGTGTGTTGAGTCCTACCATCTGTACGGCCTTCGCAGAATGGCCCAGTGATTGGCAGACCAGTTCCAGGTATTCGGCGTCAAGCTGCATCGCCTCGAACGGGGTCAAGGACTCATCGTGCAAGACATAAAGGTTGCCGAGGATGCGTCCGGTTTTGGGGTCGCGGCGTCTGCGCACGAGGCTCAACCAGCGTGTCAGGCGCAACAGCGTCAAAGCGCGTGCCACGGTCTCATGGGAGGCTTGTCCGGAACAGGGTGTAGACGCGAGCCATGGCCGAAGTTGCTCGTACGTGGGGAACGCGGTGACGCCATCCTCGTTGAGCATCATCCGGAACACTTGCCACGCATTGCGTTCCAATGGCGTCAGCCTTCGATCTAGGAATAGCCGCCGTGGTGTGCTCTCGTGCCGATTGCCGCTGAACAGGAAGCCATCTCCGGACGTACGCGCAGGCGCGGGCTCGCTGGTTTTAGTCGTGAGGTCTTTCAGCGCGCTGTCCAACAAATCGGATAGGGCAAGGGGACCTTGGCGTGGTGCTCGCGGTGCTGCCTCTTCCACGATCATGGGTCAACCCAAACCTTCGTCTATCCATTTCTTGATTGCGGCCCAGACGACGGACAGCGGCAGTGACATGGCTTCTGCCAAATCCATGGCCGCATCGAGAAGCGAGGTATCGTCCTCCAGATTGACGTTTCTGCTGCTGGTCAGGGCCTTCCACTGCCGCCACAGCTCCGTGTCCTGTGCTTCATCTAAAACGGCATGGCGCCCCTTGCGCTTGGGCAGGCCAAGGACTTCGCGGCGAAGGGCGACCTCCTGATGGGTCAGACCGTAGAAGCGGCTCACCATCTCCGTACTTGCTGCCAGCCTGAGCATGCGATCAACCGTGGCGATTTCCTTCTCCACGTCCTTTGCTTGTCTGAGCAGCCGAAGAAGCACGTCGCGATTGACCGTCACGGAACACCACGCGACGCTGGCGTTTGCCAGTACGCTGACAAGCACCGGGTGTTTAAGCGCGTCGAGCTCTTGCTCACCGAACCCCATTGATTTGCAGCGACGCAATTGCCCATTGCGCAGGTCGTAGAGTGCCTGGGCGATGACCGCTTGGTTGAGGGGGTGTGGTGCAGACATGCTGGTTTTCCTCGTTCAAGAATCGCGATCTGTGGCACCGGCTTCCAGATCCAGCAACCTTCGGGCCAGCCGCAGCAAACGGAACAGCTTGACCAGGGCGGTATCGCTCAATCGCCTGGTGACATCGTCTTGACCGTGTAGCAGGGTCGGCAGATCGTTGACGAGTTGCTCGTTGCGGTCAGCATCGGCCGGCCGCTGACCGGCCAGAGATCCCAGCAGCGTCAGCACGGCGTGTCCAGGCGGGCAGGGGAGCTGGGTGCGGCATGCGAACCCGATGCCGTCGGCACGCTCCTCAATGAGCTCGTCCAAGGCGGCCTCTCCGGCGATCTCGCGCGCGAACTGCGCAATATGGACGCGTAGTCGGTCAGGCGCGTCCAGGCCGGGGTCGATGTACCAAATATCGGAGATCGGATAGAGGCCACCGGCCTGCACCGGGATGGACTCTAATACGTTGGCTGAGAAGTCTGGCGGTAGCGCGTCGCCTAACTGATCCGCGATCATCCGCTGGATGGATTGAAGCCGCTCTGTCGTTGGTGCGGGTGAGACGATATGGTCTAGCACCAGCTCTCCAGGTGCTGCCGAAGGATTTCCGGCGGCCGTTATGCCAGCGGTTGTATCATTTTGGAGCGTCAGGGGGGCGCTTGTAGATCGCGTTGTTTTTGGCGAAGGCGTATCTATGGTCGGCGCCGGTCCAACGGGTGGACACGCGATGGCTCCAGGCTCAGGCAATGCGGACGGTGTCGACGGTGGAGTCGGATCGCTGAAAAGCGCACGGTGGCGGCTCTCAGATTCGTTTAGGTCCAAGGCCAGCACGTCGTAATTGACGCCCAGCAGATCTGACATCTGGCCGATCAGTTCGTCCTGCACACGCTGCGGAGCGAATTCATCCGCCTTGACGTCGAACTGCGAAAGCACCTCTTGGAAGAAGTTGTAGAAGTCCAATGGAAGGGAGCGGCCTTTGGCGTAATGCTCCCAGGTGCGCTCGCAGGCCCTGCGCATAACCGATAGCCGCTCGACTTGGTGGCGTCCCAGGCCTCCATAGAGCACGGTCGGAATAGCAGGCAGTAGGTAGCGTACCGCGTCGGCCATGCGGCTGATATGCGACTGCTGTACGGGGTAGCCGTCAGCGGTCAGACGGCGGGCCAATTCAGACTGACTCAGCGGGCCGCCGCTTTCCTCTTCATAGAACTGGCGGGCCTTTTCGATGCCCAAGGCGCGCTCGATGAAGGTCAGCCCGCCCCTTAGCTCGTTCTCGGCTAGGTGTCCGGTCAGCGCGACAATTTCCCCTCGCGCGGGCCAGGGGCGGAACAGGCACGATATACGAAAGAAGCGCTCGTCCTTCGTCTCTGTCCAGAGTTCACGCAGGATCGCGAGTCGCGTATTGCCACCGTTACGAATGATGTAATGCCCGTCGCCGGGCCGGCGCGTGATAGCTGGCGCCGCATCCAGGCCACGCTCACGGATGGACGCTTTGATTTCTTCATAGGCCGGGTTGCGCTTCATGCGCGGGTCGTGGTCGTAGGGACGCAACTGGTCCAGAGTTACTACCATCGGCGTGTCGGCAATAGGGTCGGTCAAGACCGTGGCCGATGGACCGCTGCGCTCGAACCCGGCGGCAATCAGTCTGCCGGCCATGTCCTGGGAAGTCATATCAGCCATGGCTGCATCCCTCGCTATTGACGGCCCGAGCCATTCGGGCCTCGCGCTCGGCGCGGCGGATCTGCGCACGGGCGTTGAGTGTCGCCCGGTGGTCGCTTGCGGTTGAACTGGCGTAGATGGCGGCGCAGCCGACCTTCGTGAACTTGAGGTGTCCGCCAGGTGTGCGCTTAACGTGCCAACCCTCGCTCACCGCAAACTCGATCAGGGCGTGCAGCCGCTTGTTGCCTCGGGCTAGTTCACGTGCGTTCGCCATGCGGGCTCCCAGTTTCTAGAAGACGTGATGGATGGCCGGATATACGCACAAACCTGTCTTGCCACTGAGGGAACAATTCGCCAGCGAGCGCGCGCATGGTGTCGAGCGCGGCGGGTGCAACTCTGCCCGTTGGCTGGCGATGCTCGACGCGATGCACCGGTAGACCACGGGTAGCGGCGCGCGGATAAGCTTCGATCGCCGGCACGTCGGTGCCTAGCACGCAAATGCCGGCATGATCTTGGAACAGGTCGCGCAGCGCTTGCTGAATCAGCCGCGCGTTAGCGGATACAGGATGGACGCGATTTATGAGTAGATGCAGCTGTGGCGGTTCGATGCCGAGGTGGCGGTACGGTGCGATTTCCTCCAGTAACTGCATCGTGCCACGCCGCAACTCACGTGCCGCAAGGATTTCCGGAGTCACAGGTGACAGTGCCAGGTCGGAAGCCAACACTGCCATCTCTAATAGCACCGACCGTGCACCCTGAGTATCGATCAATACCAGATCATAAAATGGTGCCAGCGCTGGTAGCAGGTGGCGCAGCCGCAGGCGCCCATCTGGAGCATGCAAGAGCAAGGTATTCAGCTCGCCTCGATGGTCGTTCGAGAGCACAAGGTCCAGGCCCGTGATGATTGTGCGGGACACGAGTCGACCAAGGTCGCGCTCGTTAAACGCCAATAGCTCGTAGATGCCACCTGGTGCACGGTGCGCCAACTCGTAGTAGGACGACAACGTGGGCTGTACGTCGACGTCGAGCAACAGAACGCGCAAGCCTGCGTCGGCGGCGAGCCCACCAAGGTTGGCGGCCGTGGTCGTTTTACCAACGCCGCCTTTTGTCGAAATAATGGATACAACCTGCATGGCGCTCTCCGTCTGGTTATGGGGAATTCGAGGGAGAGCGGGTCAGGTGCGGTTGTTGAGCCGCTCTTCGATCCATTGGTTGATCTCGACCGAATCCCAACCCACCGCGCGCACGCCCAAGCGAATCGCCTGTGGGAACTGGCGCTTCTTCATAAGGTTGTAGATGTGGGCGCGTTTGAAGCCGGACTTTGTCTGGACTTCATCAAGCCGCAGAATGCGGCGCTCGTGCGATGGCAATACAGGTGCTTGCGACATAGAGGTCACTCCTGAACGCTCAGTGGCGTTTGTTGGTGTGAGGTCTATTCAATAGATCTGATCGCGAAAATACATTGCATATGCAATCTCCGAGATTGCATATACAAGGTGGAAAACTTTACGGTACCGCGCTATGGACATTTTTCCTGGCATTGGCAAACTTGCCATTCAATGTTCGTTCTGTGATGCCCATGGTTCCGCTGTAATGGGCAAGAAGGGCAGTGACTATCGACTCCTGGGTTTTGAATACTGAATAAGGCGTGCCCGATGGGGACTGTCCGAGCATCAGCGTAACCATCCCGCCGATGATGTTCAGATAGGTGGTCTCTGCTCGATCGCTGATGACGGACTGTTTGGCAGCTCCTTGAATAGTGGACTGCTTGAGCAGGGCTTGGTGTCGCACTTGCAATTCCTGCATCTGACTACGGGTGCCGTCCAGTGCGGCCTGGAGAGCTAGCCGCTCCATTAAAAGAGCTTGCCCGGTCTCCATACTGATAAAGGGGTGTGCCATGCGTTCGCTGCGGCTGAACAGAAAGCCTGGCCGATGCTCGGGATAATGGGTGCACATCCATCGTTTCAGATCGACATGGCGAATGGTTAGATCTGGCGAACTTATCAGGTCAGGGTCATTAACGGTGATCCCATTCTTACCGAACGAAAGTTCAGTATTCAGGATGCCATCGTAGATGCGTTCCATGTAAAGACAGCACTCGCTCCATCGCGGGCAATCCAACGTCTGCGGTAGGCAATTCGGCAAAGTGATTGCGGAGATGATCATCGGCTTGTATCGCAGCAGCCCGGCCCATCGTATGGCTGCTTCGATGGGACGGTAAAATACCTTCGATAATGGGGGGAGTTGTGCATGCCCGTCTCCTTACGGAAGTGCTGTATCACTGGCACCAGGCAGCCCTAAAGCGGGCTGCTATCCGTTAAACCCGTGACTAATGTCTAGTCCTTGATGGACAAAACGTATTATCCGTAGAGGGTGGTCGTCTTTGTTGCTCCAATGCGAGACTTCAACAATTGCTGGCGCACCGCTGGCTCGCGAGAGGCACGTTCGAGATCGCGCCTAATGCCAGCGTCAGGTCTTGGTTGAAACCCATCAAGACCGATTCGATATGGGCTGATACTCCTAGGGTTTCAAAAGACAAGCTAAACAGACTCCACTGCCCAACGTTCAGTAGAACGGGGGAGAACCTGCCTGTGTCATGCGTGTTTGAGCATTTCAGTATATCTACGAGGCATTTCAAGGTCGTATTATATTGACGGTTTTAGGTTGCTGCATGTCGCTCGTAATTCTATGACAGGCGTCTTTAACGGCTCATTTCTGCCGTTAAGGGTTGGAGGGTTCACTGCCGTCACAGATGCCTACAGGTTTGCTGTTGGGAGACCTTTGTTGATGACCTACGCAGGGCCTATTGCAGGCCCGATGATCAGTAAACGGGGTGTCTGACCAAGTTGTCTAACTTGTTATCAGCACCTATTGCCTGTTATGTAGACCTCGAAAGTTGGTGGTTCAAAAGTATTATGGAAACATCGAACATTGAGCTTGCTCGAGTAAATCGCACAGATATCGACGAGCTCCTACAAGCGAATCGCGAAAGCCGAGAGTTTCATGGCCGCTGGGTACAGCCGTTTACAACCACTTCGGGCTTCGAGGAGTGGTATTCGGCTCAAATCACGGGGTCAAGCGTTGGTCTACTGGCCCGCGATAGGGAGTCTGGGCGCATTGTTGGAGTAACCAATCTAAGTCAGATATTCTATAAAGGATTTCAAAACGCCTACCTCAGCTACTGGGGCATGGTCTCTTTCGCGGGGACCGGAAGAATGTCCCAGGCGGTGGAGTTGACAACGGAGTATGCGTTTAAGGAGCTGGGTCTTCACCGTCTTGAGGCCAATATTCAACCTGAAAATGTGCGATCAATAGCTCTGATAAAACGTCTCGGATTTCAGAAGGAGGGGTTCTCTCCGAGATATCTTCAAATCGCCGGAGTATGGTGCGATCACGAGCGTTGGGCACTTCTGGCCGATGAAGGCTAAAAATGTACTGACGAAGCTACCGACTCAACGCGCAACCTACATACACCAACTGTTAATACATTCGTGGTCGAGTCCCGTCTGATACGGGACGTCGTGCCTTCAGGTATGGATGGGTAGGGCCAATCCGAAAAGCACAAAGAATCCACCACAGACTTTATTGAATCGGCGCCCGCTTCGAGCTAACTAAGGCCTGACCCGGTGCGCAGCGCTGGCCACCAGATACTCAACGACGAACTCTACGACGGCATAAGTCAGCGCGATGGCAGCCGTCTGCGCGATGATGCTCCTGTGGGAATCCAGGAATGGTGGGATAAAAGCCGTGAATAGCAGCAGTGCCTTGGGATTTGAAATGGCAGATACCAGGCCTTGGCGGAACAGCGACCAACCCCGCAAGTTGGTAGCGCCGGTCGTATCGAGGCTAACGGGGGCAGCCCGCCACAGGCCGAAGCCCAACCAGATCAGGTAGAGCCCGCCGACAATCTTCAAGGCTATGAACCAAGTGGCCGATGCCTGGATCAGTGCGCCTAGGCTAGTCATCTAAAGCCTTAGGCGGTACTCATGGACTCTGGTTACCTTCGATTGACCGAAAACATTTGGGTGCAAACGCTTTAAAGGGGGAGACTGAACGGCAGTACGCCGAAGTCAACAAAGACTGAGGCCTATTACCTGGCTAACTGGTTTTGCGATGTTCGGTTGCTCAGCAACGACGCCCAATTGGTGCCCGTGGCGCAGTCTAACCAGAGGGAGGCTGCGTCACATGAAAATAACCGTGCAGATATTTACCCCTCCCAGATATCTGCTCAGCGAACAAGGAGTAACCGCTCAGCATATGAATCTCTCCGAAAACCTTGGATTACGGGTCTATGGAGGGTAAATGCTGTTCAATTACGCCTAGCCATCCCATACCCGGATAGGTCTCAAAACCAGGCGTTATCGCATAGCCCTGAATGAGGGTTTTACTTAAGACGCTGAATCCACTCGATTGGCCCGCTTTAATTTGTAATTCAATGCTTTCACCCAGGTGATTTTGCGTATCTGAGCTAGCAATTACCTTATGGTTTTGGTCGATTATCATCAATCGACTACGTGGGCGTTCGTCTTCGCTCAGCCGAACGCCTTTAAGCACGGAATCGGCTTGCTTCTGCCAGTCGAAAAAAATTCCGATAACTCCTATCACAGGAGTTTGTTTACCGGCCTTGCTGCGCACAGCAGCACTAAATGCGCATGTGTGTGAGTCGTTAAGAAGCGGCTCGACAGTTACTTGTCCTGCGAAATACTGATCACCTGAAGAGTGACGCATCGCGTTTTTAAACCAAGCCTCTTTCGCGACATTGGCTCCGACGACTTTGCCAAAGGTTTCAGGGCGACCCGAAGCTAAGATTCGTCCACTGCTATCAGCGACCCAAATATCCAGGTACACGGTATAGCTGTCGAGGATGATACCAAGGCGTTCGCTGGCAGAAACGCAGCTTTCTGGTGAGCAGTTTGTTAGCGCATCTACCAGAGACGCATCGGTTGCCCACCAGCGTACGTCGCAGGTACGCTCGTAAAGGTTCCGATCAATGATTTCGATCATGTTTAAGGACAAATCAGCTAGGCGTTGCCCGCGCACGTCATAGCACATCCCTCGACCAAGTGCTGTCAGCTCGTTGACTGACACGTTAAGGTCCTCGGTCAGCCCGCTCGCAATTCTTGAGATACGCTCTGAAATATTTTTGACTTCTTCGGCCACGACCGAGAATCCCATTCCGGCTTTACCTGCATGCGCTGCCTCAATGAGTGCATTGATTGCTAACAACCGAGTTTGGCGCGTGATCGCGTGTATATCATTCACACCTCGATTTGCCAGTGCCTCTACCTCCCGCGAGAGGGAGACGATCCGTTCGGGTTCAATCATTTTATTTCTGCTTCTAAAATTATTGATGGCGGCAGTGGGTGACTTACTAACGAGCGAAGGGATCACAAAATGGGCTATAGCTGCCCTCTAACGGGTGAGGGTTAGGTTCCCTCTAATGACAACTAGATCGGCTGATTTCAGTGGGTCTTTAGGTGAGCCCAAAAATTGATGCCTATGGTCAAACCACGCCCCTCGTGGCATCGGTCGCAATGAGTGGTTCACCCATAGCCCTGGCGAAAGAGCATCGAGAATCACCGGTTGAACATACGGCAGTCATGACATACTGGGCTTAGGAGGGCAGGCACCTAAAAATGCGTTCATACACTGTCGACGCCTTGGAGATATGGCTCGTCGGTTCGAGGTATCTGCACCACCGGTGTTACTGAAGGTCTATATCTACGGCTGCCTCAATTGAATTCAGTCCACCCGTTGGCTTGAGCGTGAGGCCCAGCGAAACGTCGAGTGGATGTGGCTAACGGGGCGTTTGGCCCCGGACCTCAAAACCATCGCCGACTTTCGCAATGACAATGGCAAAGCCATTCGCGGCGTATGCCGCCAATTCGTAGTTCTATGCCGCAACCTCTATCTCCTACCGCGGGGTTTGAGCGATATAGCTGATGAAAAGGCGGAACAACTCCGAGTGGCTTGAGATTTCCAATCGTTGGTAGAGGTTGTGTTTGTGCACCTTCACCGTGCCTTCGGATATGTCTAACTGACGCGCTATGGAGGCGTTGCTATGGCCTTGCAAGAGAAGTTTGGCGACATAGCGCTGTGCCTCGGTTAGCTGGCTTAGGGCGCCGACGAAGGCGCTTTCTAGCTGGTTTTCCGCATAGGAGTGGTCCGCCTCGCGAGGCAGCTGGCGGCCATGTAGTTCCAGAGCCGCGCTGATGAGCGGGGTCAGGAGTTGTAAATGGGCAACTTCGATGCTGCTGAAGGGGCCGTGTTCCTGCGCCTTCATCAGGCTGAATACCAGGGCAGTTCGTTTCTGCAGATGAACGATGTAGCCGATCTCATCAATCTGTGTCCCGTGGGTGGACGACACACATGGGTGCAAGTCTGGACAAATAGCAAAACCGGAGGAAAAGAAGCTGTCCGGCGCCAGTTCGCTCATCCGCCACAGGCCGCCGGGGTGACGGTTCATGCTGGCGACATAGAATGGGTCTAGGAGATAGCCACCACGGCTGTAAGCGTCCAGAGTGCGTGCAGCGACCTGCCCTTTATAGCCGTTGTATAGCAATTGCGCGGGTTGGTCGAAGCGAAACAGGTAAAGGCCACTCATGTCGAAGCTGACTGCATCGTCCAGCAGTGCACAGAGGCTATGCCCTAGATCGGGACTGCCGACGGCGGTTATCAATTGCGCCACGGTGAGGGCATCTTGGCTATTTATTTCAGAACTCCTTTATCAACAGCGCCAACTCACTAGAACGTTCAGCTCTGCACAATCGTGGTGCGCAATTGGGAAGGATGGGGTCGTTCTGCGCTATTTTTGATGCTCTTAGCGCTGACATCGAATATGACAAAAATATACGCAATAAACAGACCAGTCAGAAGTAACGACGTGGTTGACCTTCAGGCGGGCGGGTGATCGCTGAGATGATAGCGATCAGGGTCCACGCTTCGGCCCAGCTGTCGGCACGCGTTGGCCTTAAGTTAATGTCGTCGCGCCGGGTGTAGTACAGCTTGCGCTGATATGGTCGGGGTCGTACTTACGTGGGAGGTCGTCGACGTCTGCGAGAAGTGGGCGGTGCTCCACGCCGCTTGGGCACTCGCACGCGAGAAGCGTCAGACTGTCTGATTTTGAAGAGCTCTGATCCATGCGGGGGGACTCCGTCGTGAAGCTGTACTCGAATAAAAGACTGACCTCTCGCCCAGTTGCGTTATTACCCGCGCTTGGAAGTGCCATGTAAACTCTCCTAGCAGTTTCATGGCAGTTATCGATAAACAAGTGGGCACCACTTAAGACTGCGATTTCAGGCGCCGCGAGCCATATGTCGTGGTCGTTTTTCCTGGCGGGTGCCCTGATGCATTTGTAATGGTTACGCGCCGTTAAGTTGAGTATTGGGCACGGAAGAGTGGCCGCTTTCAAACGGCGTCAAATGCAGTCGTTTGCCGCGATTCACGAGGTAATACAGCACGCTCGGAATAACCAGCGCCGGTAGCCACGAAATGTCCGTACCGACAAGACTTGCAATGGGACCTTTGTAGAACGAAAGCTCCATGAATGGAATCTGCACTACCACGGTGACGGCGTAGATGCTCAAAGTATTCCAGTTCACCTTGCCGTATATGCCATTGACGTCGTACATCGCTGCCACGCAGTAGCGACCCTTGCGGATTAGGTAATAGTCCGCCAGATTGATCGCGCTCCAAGGCACCAGTACATACACTTGGCCGATCAGGATGTCGCTGAAGTACGCACTGAAATTGTATTGGGCCGCGATGGCGATCCAGGTCACGATAATGGCGACGATTGCCATGATGACAAATTTGGTCAACAGGCTGATTCGAGACGAGCCGTTAAAACTGGTGAAGATTGTGGTGGTGGACATGTACGAGCTGTACAGATTCATAACGTTCCACCCTAACACCCCGATGATGATCACGTAGTACGCAAGATGCGTGTAACCAGGGAACAAGTTCGCGATAGCGCTGCCGGGGTCGGTGGTGACATCTATTGCGGTGGCGGCCATGATCGCGCCTAGCAGCATCAGTAGCGTGGAACCTACCACTATGCCCAGATAGCTATACCAGAACGTCGATCGCGTGGATATGGAGGTTGGTAGGTAGCGCGAGTAATCGGCAACATAGGGACCGAAGCCCAGCGTCCACGAAGCGGCTTGCGTCACCACCAAGCAAAAGATGGCAAACTTGAAAGTGTTTGACGATAGCAGCCATACACCTTCCGGCAGACCGTGTTGCAGCACAGTGTACGCGGCCATCGCGAAAATGATGCTTGAGATGGCACTCATCCAGGCACCGATCCTGTGGATCAGCTCATAGCCCACAAAGCCGACGATCAGCGTGAGTATGCTAAACAGTATGATCGCGTTGTTGTCGGAGACCGGCACTACTGCCTTGATGGAATCTCGCATCACTACGCCATTGGCTGCTGTGAACAAAATGTAGGCCAGCACCACTATAGCCAGCGGCACGCCCGCACCAATTACGCCGAACTGCGCCCGGCTTTGGATCATTTGTGGAATCCCCAAATGCGGGCCTTGCGCGGAGTGCGCCGCCATGAAAATGGAGCCTATAAGGTTGCCTAGGATCAGCCCGATGAAGGTCCAACCAAGATTCAGCCCCGCCACCACGCCCAGCGCGCCGATCACCATTGTGGTGACTTGCATGTTGGCACTGCACCAGATGGTAAACAGTCGTCTGGCCGAACCATAACGCTCGCTCTCTGGAATAAACTCGACGCTTCTGTTTTCGATTTCCATGTGTTGCTCCGTCTCGCCAAGAGGGGTTTTAAGTTATTGTCTTTGGCAGTGTCAGGCTTGGAAGCCGCGCGTTGTTATGAGTTGGTCACGCGTGCTCGGTGCGGTCAGGCCGCGGTGTAGGCGTTATCGACAAACAGGTGTGTGCCGTTGACGAAACTGGAATCGTCGCTGGCCAGGAACAGCGCCGCTGCCGCTACCTCCGTGGGGTCGCAAAGGCGGCCTTGCATGTCTTGCAGCATGGCGTTGGAAATTTCGGTGCCATGCTCACGTAGCAAGTCCAGTTCGCGGCGGCCGTGGGCGGTACCAATGAACCCGGGGCAAACAGCGTTGCTGCGGATATTGCGGTTGCGGAACTCAACCGAGATGGCGCGTGCGAACATGTGGCAGGCACCCTTAGTGGTGCAATACAAAACTTCCATAGGCGTGCCGACCACGCCAGATATTGAAGAGGTACAAATAACGCTGCCTCCGCCGCTAGAGATCATTCCTGGCAGCACCGCTCGTGTTACTAGGAACATACTCTTGACGTTGATTGCCATCAGCCGATCCCAGTCGTTCTCGCTGGTTTCAAGAAATGGGCCGACGTGGATGGTGCCGGCGTGGTTCATCAATACCGTGATGGGGCCAAAGCGTTGCTCGACCTGCGTCACGGCAGTCTCTACCTGGTCGGCGTTAGATACGTCGGTGGCAATGAAGTAGGCATTGCCACCGCTGGCGTTAATGCGTTCCGCCACAGCTACGCCGTCGCTTTGCGGCAGGTCGAGTATGGCGACCTTGGCGCCTTCACGGGCGAACAGTTCAGAAGTCGCAAGACCGCAACCTCCCGCGCCGCCAGTGATCAGCGCCACTTTGCCAATTAGTCGTCCCATGATTTTCTCCTGACTGCTTTGCGTAAACGCGATGAGCCAGAATTTATGGACAGTTGCTTGAAGCGTCTATATGCCGAGGGATATAGATTTAACTATCTTATTGATTTTTAATAGAATAGTTATGAATTTAGGCTTGGAAGCGAGTCTGCGAGCGGGACAATGCAAAGGCGAGTGGCACTATGAACGCTAGACGTACAAGCACCGCGTTGATGCTGATGCAGGCCGCACTTAATCGTAGAGCGGCGTTATCGCCCAATTTATGATGCTGTTCGCCGCTCGCGCATTCGCCCTTGGCATGAGCTTGCGTTCGGGCAGAGCCAAGCCTCTTGTAAAGTGAAAGAACGCGAATCTCTGTTCAGCACTGATGCGCTGGGCAGAGATTTGCGTCGCGATCTCACAGCATGGATGCCAAGTGAACGTGAATTTTGGTGGTGACTGGAGTCAATGCGCTGACAATCCAATGACGGCGAGGGTAATATCAATAGGGCGAAGCGCCCATTACGTATCTGGTAAGTATTCAGGAATTATATGTCAGCAGAGTTAGAGTTTTCCGAGGATAAAATCAAGCAAGCCTTGCAGGGAATTATCGTGCCGCCGCAGCCACAAATTTTAGTGGACTTACAGATCGAGCAGTACATGCCTGACCCAGATCTTGCGGAGATCGCCCGACTTATCTCTCAGGACCCAGGCATTGCCGGAGCCTTGCTGAAGATCGTCAACTCCAGCTACTTCGGTTTGAGTAACCGTATTTCTTCGATTCCGCGTGCTGTAAATCTGCTAGGTAGCCGTTCGGTGATCAACATGGTCAACGGCCTTTCTATCCGAGGCGGAATGAACGATGAATCTATCGTGACACTCAATCGCTTCTGGGACACCGCGCAGGACATAGCCATGACATGTCTAGCGCTGGCCAAACGTCTAGGTTCTCAGGCGGTAGACGAGGCTTACGCACTCGGGCTGTTTCATGATTGTGGCGTGCCGTTGATGTATAAGAAATTTCCTAACTACATGACAGTTCTGGAACAGGGGTACGCAGGCGTGAACCAGCAGCAGCGGGTGGTTGACGTCGAAAACAAAGCCTTCAACACAAACCATGCGGTGGTAGGTTACTACACGGCCAAAGCGTGGCGCTTGCCAGAACACATGGCAACAACCATCGCCCGTCACCACAACGCTTATGCGGTCTTCAGCGATGACTCGGCGCAACATAACCAAGTTAAGAACTTGCTCTCTATCCTGAAAATGGCCGAGCACATTTGCGAGTCCTACCGAGTGTTGGGCAAAGAAACTGCGGACCATGAATGGAACATCATTAGCCATCAAGTGCTCGACTATGTCGGCTTATCCGAATACGATTTCCAAGAGTTGAAAGCAAACATTCGAGAAATGGGCGCAGCGTAAGGAGATGGGCTCAGTCAGTAATCGGGGTTATACTTGGTGAGGCTGATATATCATATTAGTTAAGGAGCACTCATGAGTGGTCATCCTTAAAACGCATCGCTGCTGGGATAGTTCCTCGACCGGCACGGACAATGTCGGAGGTGAGAGCATGACATTTGTAGAACTTATATTGATGCTGATGGTTTCGGTAACGATGCTAATCGCTGAAAATAAAGCGCTTTAAAGCTTAGAGATTGAAGACATACAGGTCAGTAGTAGTTCTCAAGACTCCGCTCCGTGTTTGCTAAAGATATCTTACTCACTACATGCTTTACCTTCAGATATTCATCAAGGTAAATGATTTTCAATTTTTTATTGAAGATTTACTGCTTACTGCGGGCTTGTTGAGCGTGGAAATAAACGTGACGATATGCTTTCAGCTCCTCTAGCGCGGAGGCATTATTGGCTATGCAATGCCTGAGTTGTACTATCGAAAGTTGAGTGTTGGTGTAATAATGGTAGGGTGGCGGCGGGCTTTCAGCGGAGGGCGATGAGATAAGATGCCTTATCTGTATAGTCAGTAGATCTATCTTAAGCTTGAGAGCTTCTATCAGCGCATTGGAATCCTTCTGGCTAAACGTTGCAAATCTAAGCCCCGCCATAGACTCTTTTTCTTTAATTAATGGGGCTGCCTTTGGTGCGAGCAACAAGGCCGCTAAAGTCCTTGCCGAAAAATGAGTCGCATAGCACTCGTTGATCAGAGCATCCATAACCTTAAGCTTTTCATCTAAATCTGTTTGCTGGGGAATCGATAATTTCATAATATCGTAACTCGAAAATATAAAAACAACAGATGTTGATGATGGGGTTTAGAATGTGATTTGTGTCGAGTTTTTTGTGCTATCTATTCGAATTGAGCGGGTGTGGCGCCTGGACAGACGGGCTGACTCATATATAGGTGCATTGAGTTTTTTACTAGATACTTAAATTCAGATGATTGCTTTATGCCTATTCATGCAATTCAAATCGATCCGTTTGAGCGGTATTTTTTAAAAACGAAGCGGGCAACTATTTTTTTGATTTTTATTGGGCTTTCGAGTATTGGCTTGGGAAAGCACAGCCTGCAACTTGTTGTACCGCTCGGCATGTGTGTCTAATGCGCTCAGCCACTCATCGCTATCGAATGGGATGCCAATACATACAAGCTTCATTATTTCCGATTGGGCACTGTCTAAATCAACCAGAGCGTAGTGCAGTGCTATTCTCAAATCATCATTTTTCTTCATTCGAATTCCTCTTGAACAAACCCTATCTGCTTAAGACAACGCAATCCAACCGGGCATTTTTTCTATTCAATATACCGGATGAGTAAAGAGGTGGAGAGGGCGCATCTTATTTTCATCTAAAAAAGATTCGTTTTTTTTTATTTTCCTTTCGTTTTTTTGTTTTTCGATCAAGAGAAATCAGTGAAATCCATAGGCTATAGGACAGGCTCAATGCCTTCTTGCATGACAGGTTATGAATACTTCGCTCGATATGGTTCCGCGGCCAGCAGAACGACATAGGTGCCATGCTACTAGCATCAATTAGCATACTTTACGCCTACGATATCTTCACAGCGGTGAAAATGCTCAACCTCGACTTTGACCCTGTACCCGACATTGCCTGCCGGCGAGAACAGACACGCTTCAAGTTCCAAGACTGCTGCGTAAACCCGGCGTGAGCGTCCGTCGTGATCGCCTCCTGAACGAGCGTTGATCACCCAGGGGGCGATAGGAGGGGGGCCGGACGTTCGCTTGAGTAGACGTTTGGCACGCAGCAGTGTTTATGACCCGCATCAGTACGACCAGGGCTAAGGCGCGGCGGAGGCACAAGGGAGCAAGCCTACCGGATGCTCCCCGACACGTCGGCAACCCTTTCCAAAGGAGTAGCGTGTATCTCACAAAACATAATAAATACGAGGAAGAAGACAAATACAGCTGCGGAACAGCCCGCCGCCATCCCATCGCCCCATTGCTCCCCGATGATGTCTTCGATTTTCTGGTTGTAGTCCCCTGCACCAGGTTGCAGACAAACTCCTTGTCCCACTGCTACCGCTCGCCGACAGCACGGCCACGCCTCCGAAAGCCGATGATCGAGAAACGCGACCACCGAGACTTTTATAGCGATAAGTACCTGTTTTTGTTTTTTTGATACCTTTTAGTTATTTTTGATTTCAATAATCAGACGCAGATAGCCGGGGCGAGAAGGCTTAAGTTAATTCCAAAAAGATATTTATTTGTTCTTTTTAAGATCGATTAGCTTTATGTCTCTGGAAAGCGTTGTGCTCCCTGCGCGGCGCTTTTTTTGCTTCAGGCGACGGTGTTCGGATCATGACCTGAGGCTCAGCCAATTTTCTACTCTGGGGCGAGCGCGTTGCCCGCATCCAGGGGTCGCTTGCCCGGAGCTCCTGTGATACTTATTCAAACCTCTTTGGCAACTGCCCGGATCGACTCATCTCAACAGCGTGCGCAACCCTCCAGCGATCATGCCATTGAGGCCGATGTTGTTCTTGAGTTGCGAGACGTCACCAAAGCCTATCTACGCAAAGATTCGTCAGTGCTGCCGGCCGTCAGCAATGTCAGTTTGGAGGTGCGCCGCGGTGAAGTTCTGTGCCTGATGGGCACATCAGGAAGCGGGAAATCCACGCTGCTGCGGCATATCAATCGCTTGATTGAGCCCTCGAGTGGCGAGGTCTTGATCGAAGGGCAGGCCATCAGCGGCTTGAGCCACAAAGCTTTGCGTGACTTGAGATCGCGCCGCATCGGGATGGTGTTCCAGCATTTTGGCCTGTTGCCCCATCGTACGGTGCTGGACAACGTCGCACTACCCCTCGAGTTGCGTGGTGAACCCGAGTCGATTCGTCATGCGGCGGCTACTCTGCAGTTGCAGGCGGTAGGTCTGGAGGGGTGGGGCGAGCATTATCCCCATGAGTTGTCCGGTGGCATGCAGCAACGGGTTGGCCTGGCACGCGCATTGGTGACTGATCCCGACATTCTACTGATGGACGAGCCGTTCAGTGCGCTGGATCCGACCATTCGACGCGATCTGCAAAGTCATTTCCTGGCACTGGTGCGTGAGCGCGGTATCAGCACATTGCTGGTCACGCATGACCCGGCCGAAGCCATACGCCTTGCTGACCGCATCGCAGTGCTGCGCCGAGGACGGCTGGTGCAATTGGGCACGCCCAAACAGTTGCTCGATCATCCGGTTGACGCCGAAGTTGCCGACTTTTTCCGGGACTTCAGTCCAACCCCTACACCCCTGCACTGCGTCGACAGTGTTGGCCTTCAGCCCCCCGAAACCGCTCCTCGTGGGCCGCACGTCCGCCCCGGCTTGCGCGGGTGGCAGGCATTGTTGCTGGGGCCGGCAGCGCTTGCTGCGCGAGGCAAGGGCGGTTTGTTTTGGCTCGGCTTCGCAGTTGAACTCGCAGCGCTAGCGGCATTGGCCCAGGGCATTGCCAGTTCATCATGGCTGGCGATTCTGGCGGCGGTGATGGTGTTCGCGGCCAGTCGTTTCACCGCGTTCTCGTTGAGCCGCCTGCCTGTGCAGCGCAACGTATCGGGTTGGGCGCTGCCTTCGGCTGTGCTGATGGTCAGTCAGGCATTGGTGATCTGGCGCGTCGTCACACCTGACGCCACCGGTGTGCTGCTGCAGTTCCCGGCCAATCGCCAGGCCTTGCTGCTGGCGGCACAGAGCATTGATGAATTCATTGGCTGGTCGCAGGTGACGTTCGAGGGCGCATTCGTCGGCGTGATCGTTGCCGTTCGCACCGTCATCGAAGGCATTGAAAACCTCCTAGGTTGGTTGCCATGGCCGGTTTCGGCACTGCCGCTGGTGTTTCTGGCATGGCGTTCAGCTGGCTTGGCGCTGGCACTGACCAGCAGCGCAGCCTTGTTGTACATCGGCCTGTTTGGCTTTTGGGAGCGAACCATTGCCACGCTGGCGCTGGTCGGTTCTTCGGTACTGATTGCCCTGGTCATTGGCGTACCCACCGGCATCCTGCTGGCGAAGCGTCCGCTTTTACGGCGGGTAATTACGCCCCTGCTGGACGTCATGCAGACCCTGCCGACGTTTGTGTACCTGATTCCTGCCGTGGCGTTCTTTTCTGTCGGCAAGACCCCCGCCGTGATCGCGACCGTGATTTTCGCCCTGGCGCCGATGATTCGTCTGACGTCGCTGGGTATCCAGGAAGTTGCGAAGGATGCTGTCGAAGCGGCGGTGGCACACGGTGCCAGTCCTTGGCAAACCCTGATCAAGGTGCAGCTGCCATTGGCTCGCCGATCGCTGTTATTGGGGATCAACCAGACCATCGTCATGAGCTTGTCGATGGTGGTGGTCGCTGCCCTGATCGGCGCCGGCGGCCTGGGTTATGACGTGATGACGGCGCTGCGCAACATCAAGGGCGGCGAAGGCGTGCTCGCCGGCGTGGCGATCGTCCTGTGTGCATTGATCCCTGACCGAATCATTCAATCGAGCTTGCGCAAGCAAGACCACCGGCACAACTAACTGAGAGATTTATCGTGAAGACACATCTGTCGCGTACCTTCGGTGCGGCCGCATTGCTGGCCTCCTTGATTCTCCCGGCCACCGTCTTCGCCAAGGACAAAATTGTCATTGGCGAGCAGAACTGGACGGGGGCTATCGCCATTCAACACATCCTTGGTGAGGTAATCAAAAGCCGACTGGATGGCGACGTGTCGTATCTCGCCGGGGATGTAGCGGTGCTGTTCAGCGCAGCCGCCAAAGGCGACGGCTCGGTCGACGTACTGACCGATATCTGGCTGCCTAACCAGTCGGCTGCCTGGGCTAAATACGTCACGGGCGGCACCCGGTCATTGGTGCCGAACACTCATCCGTATGCGGGGGAACAAGGGTTTTACATTCCCGGTTATTTGCAGGACAAGTACGGGGTCAAATCCATCTACGACCTGAAAAAACCTGAAGTGGCCAAGCTCTTTGAACCACTGGGTGGCGGTAAGGCGGAGTTGCTGGTGGGGCCGGCGGGCTGGGAGTCGACTTACATCGGCCAGATCAAGGCCAAGGATTACGGGTTTGCCGATAAATTCGAGTCGGTGTCCACCGAAGCCTCGGTGACCTACGCCAAACTCGCCTCGGCTTACAAGGCGCAACGTGGCGTGGTGTTCTATGCCTACACCCCGGACTGGATCTTTTCGGCCTTTGACCTGCGTCGCCTGGAAGAGCCGGCATTCGACGGTTACGCCCAGGACAATAAAAAAGATGACCCGCTGTACAAGGCTGATGGTTGCTGGAAATTCATCAGTCCGACCGTCGACCCGGACTGGTTGAACAAGAGTCAGATCACCTGCGCCTTCCCGGATGCCAAGGTGCATATCCTGGCGTCCGCTGCCTTGCAGAAACGCGCACCGAAAATTGCCGAGTTCCTGCGTAATGTCGCGATCGATCCTGCGCAACTCAATGAGCTGATCCTGAAGATCGAAAAGGAAAAACAGCCAGCGGACGTCGCGGCCAAGGCGTGGGTACAGGCGAACAGCGCCACGGTTGATCAATGGCTCGCCGCCTCGGCGCCGAAAGTGAGCGCGATCCAATGAGCCAGGCGTCCTTGCGTTTGCTCGATGGTGGCATGGGCCGCGAATTGCAGCGTATCGGGGCACCGTTTCGCCAGCCGGAATGGTCGGCCCTCGCGTTGATCGAGGCGCCTGACTATGTGCTGCAGGCTCATCAGGCATTTATTGAGGCCGGTGCGCGAATCGTCACCACTAACAGTTACGCGGTGGTGCCGTTTCACATCGGTGATGAGCGCTTTGCCGAGCAGGGCCGTGCGCTGGCCGAACGGGCCGGACGCCTGGCCCGTCAGGCGGCGGCCGGCAGCACCGAACCGATCACGGTGGCCGGATCGTTGCCGCCGGCGCTCGGGTCTTATCGACCTGACTTGTTTGATCATCAACGTTCGGTCGTGATCCATCGCGAGCTCATCGCCGGATTGCAGGCGCACGTTGATGTGTGGCTGGCGGAAACCCAGAGTTCCATCGCTGAAGTCCGGGCAGTCGTCGAGGCGCTTGGCGCAGAATCGAAGCCGCTTTGGCTGTCGTTCACGCTGCTTGATGAAGCCGGCGAGCCACCGCGATTGCGTTCCTCGGAGTCAGTCGCCCAGGCGGTACATGTAGCGGTCGAATTGGGGGCGAGGGCGGTGCTGTTCAATTGCAGCCAGCCGGAAGTCATGGCGGCGGCGCTGGCGGTGGCGCGGGATGTCCTTCTGCACCTCGATCAAAGCATCGAGCTGGGGGTTTACGCAAACGCGTTTCCGCCTGTCAGCACAGGGGCAAAGGCCAACAGCACGCTGCTGGAGATTCGCCGCGACCTGGGCCCTGAGTCCTACCTGCACTGGTCCAGAACCTGGGTAGCGGCGGGTGCCAGTATTGTTGGTGGATGCTGCGGTATCGGGCCTGAACATATTGCGCAGTTGCATGCGCATCTGCTGCCAAACGAAGCGATTGTTGAGCAGGCGACATGAGGTGCCGGTTGTTTTTGGGGTGGGCTGAACTGACATTCAGATCGTTGCCGGGGGTGTTCGACACGCGGGTGATTTCCTATCGCTGCCTGATCAAACATTTCTGGACACTGCACGATCTAACCTCATTTGATCGCCAGGACGCGGATGTTGAATCGCCCTTGCCTCCGTAGACATTTTTCAGCGTTAAGGTGAGGCTCTTTCGAAGGTCTAATGACTTACACCACAGGCTTGATGATCCGTCGTCCGATTGGCTATGGGTAGAATACTGCTTAGAATTACCCTTTTTTTGCTCTTGAGACACACTAAAAAACAAGTCCAGAATTAAGTCTTTTTCTGCTTCGGCAGAAAATACAACCTTTAGATTCCAATGGGTCGGACGCTAGATGCGAGTCTCGTTTCCGGCTTCAATCTTCTGATTTGTATTCGCTGTATCGTCAATCTGTGGTTATTTGCGCAGCGTTTTGCCGCAACTGATCTAAATAGTCAGCCCATTGCTGAGCAGCCTCCCGACGCTGCACTAGCAGTTGCGCGCGCGCATACACAGCGCCAAGAGCTCCTGGCATTCGGTGAGATAACGAAAGTTCGAGCACGATTGGATCGATACCCAAGTGCTCATGGGCAATGGTTCTGTAGGTCGCGCGAAAGCCATGGGCAGTGATGTTGTACTCCGGCCAGATACGCTGAAAGGACTTGAGCATGGAGGTCGGGTTGATGGGGCGTCCCGGATAGACCGGCGAGACGAACACCCAGCCTTTGCCTTCGTCATCAACCACGCGAATTTTATGTAGCTCGCGTAACAGAACCAAGGCTTGCTCAGGCAACGGCACGATGTGTTTGCTCTTGTCCAGATGCTTGGTCTTGCTCACCACATAGCGCCAATCGGCGCCCACCAAGTCGACATCTTCCCAGCGCATCTGCACCAGTTCGCCTGGGCGGACCGGCAATATGACCAGTAGGCGCATTGCCGCGGCAACGCTGCCGTCGCTGCAGTCCTCCAGACGCAGGAGAAACCTGCCCAAGTCGGATGGCCTTTCGATCGCCGGGTTACTGGTCACGATGTGGCGAATCTTCAACTCCTCAATGTTACTGAGCGCCACATTGCGCTCCACCCAGCCGCGACCTTCGGCAAAGCCCAGAACGGCACGGATGATGGTACGCACGCGCCGGGCCATGGCCATGGTGCGCCGGCGACGCAACTCAGTGATGATCGTAGTGATGTGCTCTAATCTGATCTCGCTGATCGGTTTTTTGCCAATGGCAGGCAAGATGTGGTTGTTCAGCGCTCCGGTAAAGCCCGAGATGGATTTGGTCACCAATTCGGCAGACTTGAATGCCAACCATTGCTCGGCCACGTACGCGAAGGTGCGCTCTTCATTGAGCAATTGCGCCTCGATCTTGGCGATTTTGGCCTTGAGCGGAGCGATGTGGTTAGCCACGTCACGGCGTGCGCCGCGGGCAATGTCGCGCGCCTCCTTGAGGCCAATGTCGGGGTAAGCGCCGATGGAGAAGCGGTTTTCCTTGCCATGCAGGCGATACTTCAACCGCCAAACCTTCGAAGGGGATTTGCCGACCTTGCTCGACGCCCTTACTTCCAAGTAGAGCCCAGGGACTTCGCCATCGGCGTGTTTGCCGGTTTCGGTCAGCGATCGGATAAAGGCATCGCTGAGTTTTCGTCTGAAAACAACCGCATTATCTGGGGGCATCGGTGGGGGCATCCTTTTTTAAGGAACCGAAATTTGACCCCAATTATGCCCCCACGAGTCGTGGAATCCACTGGATTTCGACAGACGGCAGTGGACTGAAATGACCAATAACTCGTTGATATAAAGGACTTTTATGGATTTCAGTGGATTTCCATCACAGGCTATCGGGGTCCCCAAAAAACATCTGAATCCGCGACCGCAACCACCGTTCCCCAGGGTCATTATCCTGTGACCCACGCCACGCCATGTGCAACTCAAACGTCCGCACTGGCAACGGCGGCTCTTCAGCCCGTAAGCCACCCGCTGAAGTCAACGCTTCAGCGGCATAGTCCGGCACGGTCGCGACAATATCGGTACCCGCCAGCAACGTCCCCAATCCATTGAACTGCGGCACAGCCAGCACCACATGGCGCTTGCGGCCCAGTTTCTCCAGCTCTTCATCCAGAAACCCGCTCAAATCCCCGGCGAACGACACCAGGGCATGGGGCCGCGCACAGAAGTCATCCAGGCTCATGGAGCCCGGCATGCTGTCGGCCCGCAGCAGCATCGGCTTGCTGCGGCGCAGGACCTTGCGCTTGGCGTTGGCCGGCAAATCGGTGGTGTAGCTCACGCCGATCGAGATTTCCCCGGAGGCCAGCAGGCCGGGCATCAGGATGTAGTTGACGCGGCGCACCACCAGCACGATGCCGGGGGCTTCGGCCCGCAGGCGCTTGAGCAGCAGTGGCAGCAGGGCGAATTCGACGTCGTCCGACAGGCCGATGCGGAATACGGCGGTGCTGGTGGCCGGGTCGAACTCCGATGCGCGGCTGACGGCGGTGGAAATCGAGTCCAGGGCCGGGGAGAGCAGGGCGAAGATTTCTACCGCACGGGCCGAAGGCTCCATGCTGCGCCCGGTGCGCACGAACAACGGGTCGTCGAACAGGCCGCGCAGGCGCGATAACGCCGCGCTGATGGCCGGTTGGCCAAGGAACAATTTCTCGGCAGCGCGGGTCACACTGCGCTCATGCATCAAGGTTTCGAATACGATCAACAGGTTGAGGTCGACACGACGCAGGTCGTTACGGTTCATCTTGTGTCCCAGGCGGCGTCAGTAAACTTGACGGGAGCGGTCATATAAGAACAATGACCGGCATGAATCTTACGGGGAAAGGCTGGTACTCTGCACCGGCTAATTCAGTTTTCCTACATGGCTTGGTGCGTTTTCCGTGTGTGCGGAATCAATGACAGACATGTCGACTATTAATGGCGACCGGTGGCCTTGCTCCGAAAGCCCAGATAGAGTTCATGGCAATAGAGGTTACTTTGACGAGGTTTGCGATGTCCCGCACGATCCGTTTTCACAAGTTTGGTCCGGCCGAGGTGCTCAAATGCGAAGAGCATGTAGCCGCTAAGCCCGCATCGGGCGAAGTGCAGGTGCGCGTCGAAGCGATTGGCATCAGCTGGTACGACATTCTGTGGCGCCAGAACCTGGCGTCGTCCCATGCCCGTCTGCCATCAGGCCTGGGCCATGAAATGGCCGGTGTGGTGGTGGCCGTAGGCGAGGGCGTCGACGACCTGGCGGTGGGTGACAAGGTCGCCAGCTTCCCGGCCGAGAGCCCGAATGATTACCCGGTGTATGGCGAACAAATCGTCCTGCCCCGTTCGGCCTTGACCCGTTACCCGGACGTCTTGAGCCCGATTGAAGCCAGCGTGCACTACACGCCGCTGCTGATTGCCTACTTTGCGTACATGGACCTGGCGCGGGTCAAACCCGGGCAGTTCGCCCTGGTGACGGACGCCAGCCACTGTGCCGGCCCATCGTTTGTGCAGCTGGGCAAAGCCCTGGGTGTGCGGGTGATTGCCGCAACCAAGACCAGTGATGAGCGCGAATACCTGCTGTCCCTCGGGGCAGAAAAGGTCATCGTCACCGAAGAGCAGGACCTGCTGATGCAAATCAACAAGTTCACCGACAACCGCGGCGTTGACGTGGTGTTCGATGGCTTGGGTGGCCCGCAGATGTCGCTGCTGGGCGATGTGCTGGCGCCCCGTGGCAGCCTGGTGCTGTACGGCCTGCAAGGTGGCAACCAGACGCCATTCCCGGCCTGCGCGGCGTTCCAGAAGAATATTCAGTTCTTTGTGCACTGCATCGGCAACTTCACCGGCAAACCGGAACTGGGCATCATCCAGGACCAGGTGGCCTTGCAGCGAGCCCTGCGTGACATCAACCAACTGACCGCCGACAAGGTGCTGGTACCGCTGAAGACCACGGTGTTTCCGTTCAGCCAGTTCGTTGAAGCGCACCGTTATATGGACGAATGCCCGTGCCGTGAACGTGTAGCCTTGCAGGTAGAAGCTGTTTGATTTGTGGGAATATTCTCAAGCGAGTATTCCTGCCCCCGGGCGCATGGGGCAAATGCGCCATTTAGCAGGGCTTAAGCTGCTTACCGCTTGAATCGGGACTTCAACGTTTCGACCCGATAAATGACCCGTCTGCCCCCTGACGCCGCCCTGAATCCCAGTGCGGCGTTGTCGTGTCTGGACATTCGACACCTCACGGTTGCTCCCATCTGAACTGGTTTTATCCGCCGTTCTGTATCTGTTAATCACGTCGCAAGTGCTGATAATTGCCCGGTCACTTTCATCTCAAGGATTGAGCAATGATTGAATATCTGAAATTACTCCGTGCGTCCGTTAAATCCAATAATGCGCTATATGCCCGACCAGGCGAAAAACTTATATTAAAGTTGGTCATGTCGGAAGATTCTTTAATTTGTAAGTTAGGACAGAGTAGGAAGTTGTCAGAATATTCCTAGGATCGCCCGTCTTAGCTCGGAACCCCGAAGCGTGCCGCTTGTACTGGGCTGGAAGCCCTGAAGTGCACGTTTGCAGGTATGGCCCGGTGCTAATCTTCATTGAAGTCACAGGTTGCAACGCCCCTACAGAAACAACAGGTCAGGCAAGTCCCGTTAACGGTTGCCCGAAACTGATATTTCAACTCAGGTAGTAGAACTATGAGCGCTATTCACGAACAAGCCATGAACTATGTCTATCAACAAGTATTGCAACGCTTGGTAGGGCATTTCTCACGAACAGAGCGCACCTCGCTTCAATTATTAATTCAACGCATCGTGGTGGCGGCAGGTGGCATGGAGCGGATCGGTGATTACAAGGTGCTGCTGGCTCACGGTACAGGTGCCGGCACCAGCTACGCCTTGACCTTGCTGCGGGCGGCACAACTGACACTCGCGGGCCGGGCGCCGCGGACCTTTCAATTGCGCGTCGCCACCTTGCGCCATGCCGGCATGACGCAATCGGCGCTGGACACGTTGCATCGCGGCTACAGCGCGCTGTTTATGCATGACGATTCGCGTGTCGAACTGCTGATGGTGGAAAACCACGAAGTGTTGCCGTTCAACCACCTGCGGCCGGTCTCCGGCACCGCGCGCGACACCAGCCGGCGCAACATGCTGATGGTGGGGCACCTGACCTCGGGCGACCTGCGCCAGACCCTGTGCAACGACGCCTATCTGGCCCTTGGCGACTTTTACCAGCGCGTGACCACGTGGAATGGTGGCGTGCATGCATTGGTCAGTGGTGATTCCGCGCGCAAGCAACGCGAATACCTGGCGTGGTTGAAAAAGGCCGCGCTGGCGGCCGGCGTAGAGATCCCGGCCCGCCAGCCCCTGATGCTCAGCGGGCTGTTTGCGCGCATGGACGAGTGGAGCCACGCTTATTACTGCGACGTCTACGGCGAGCACTACGATGCTGTCGATACGTCCGAAAAGGATAACCACCGTCACATGGCCTATATCTGCATTGCGGACCTGATGGAAGCGGTTGAGTACCCATCCGGCCCGTTGTTGCGGCAGTTCCTGGACTATAAACCCGACGAGTTTGGCTTTCATTTCAGCCACGCGACCTACGCAAACCCGATGCTGATGGCGCATTTACGGGGCTTGCAGGCCGAGTGCCTGAGGGAACTGAATTACGAGGAGGGCGCCTCGGGCTTTGTGCAGCAGGCCACGCCGTTCATGCGCCGCAAGCAGATTCCCGAGCATTTGATTGCCCAGGCCGCCACCCCGGATGGCCGCGACTTGTCGGCCAGCTTTGCCCAGGCGCTGTTCGGGCTGGATGATAGCCAGCTGAGCTGTTTGATGTTCTCGCCGTTTATTCGTCACGGCGAGCGCCTCGAGAGCTTTTTGCGCCAGTGCCACCCCGGCATGCTGGTGGCACTACCCGAGCTGCACAAGGCGCTGCAAGGCAAACCGGTGGCCGAGATGCTGGTGCAATGGGTTATCGACATCAGCGGGCTGCCGATCAACCTGCTGCAGCACCTCTATCGCAAACGGCCGGCCACTGCGGTTCCGTGCGCGGCCGCAGCCCCGCAGCAAGGCGCGCCTGCCATGGCAATCGGGCGTTAACGGGGTGACGGCGGGTGAGCTGCTATGAACCTCAGGGACGACAGGCAAACCGACTTCGCCTACCAGGCGGTGTATCGCTACATGATCAACCTCATCAACGAGGTTGGCACCGATGCCCGGGTAAAGTTGCCATCATTGCGGCAATTGTCGGAGCGCCTGAACGTGTCGATCTCGACCATTCAATACGCTTACTCGCTGCTGGAGAAGGAAGGCCGGGTGTATTCGGTGGCCAAGTCGGGCTACTACGCCTGGCCGGTGTTGAATAAACCGCCAGGCAGCAGTGGTGGAGACCTGTTGGAGCGCCTCTATGCCGGAGCTCGGCGCCCGGGAATGCGGGTGCTCAGCGCCGATGAACCGGCACTTGGGGCGTCGTTGGACGGTGCACTGTTGCTGCTGGAGCGCGAATTGTTACGTCACTACCCGCGTCATCTGCAGCCATGGTCGCAGCCGTGCGGCGTCTGGGAGCTGCGCGCGGCGCTCGCGGCGCGCTATACCTCGTCGCCGACCCGCTGCTGGCAGGCGGATGAAGTGTACATCGGTGCCGATCTGCGCGGGGTGCTGGAGATCCTGATTGAGGTGCTGGGGCTCAAGGGCGCGGCGGTCATCGTGGAATCGCCCTGTGACTGGTTGATCCTGCGCTTGTTGCAGGGCGCGGGCGTGAAGGTCCTGGAACTGCCGTTCACGGCCGACGGCGGGCTGAACCTGGAGCTGCTCGAGCAAATGCTCGGCAATGAGCCGGTTCAACTGGCGCTGCTCTCCTCCGGCGTCAGCCTGCCGTCCGGCATCGTCCTGTCCACCCATGACCGCCTGCAGTTGGTACGGTTGCTGAACCGGCATGACTGCTGGTTGTTAGAAAATGACAGCCATGGCGAGTTGGGCTTTGAGCAGCCGAACACCGCCTTGCGTGAGCTGGCCAACCCCGAGCGGCTGATGGTGTTTTCCACCTTTGAAAAAATGCTTGGGCCCGAAGCGCCGTTTGGCTATTTGTTGTCCCGCCACTTGAGCAGTGAGCTGCAACGCCAGTTCCTGCTGCGCGAATTCCGGCTGTCCTCCATCCGCCAGCGGGCGATTGCGCGGCTCTATCTCAGCGGGCGGATCGACCAGCATCTGCGGGAGTTGCGACCGCAACTCAACGAGCAGGCCCGGCTGATGAGCCAGCGCCTGGAAGAGCATCTGGGGGATCAAGTGAGCTACCGAATGCCTGCCGCTGGCGCCACCTTCTGGTTGCGCTCAACGGCGGTGGTGGACATGCGCCAGGTGTTCCAGCGCCTGCTCACCCGGCAGGTGGTGATAGCGCCGGGAGAGCTGTTCAGCATCAGCGGCCTGCACCGCCAGCACCTGCGGCTGAGCCATACCTTCGACGGGGCGCATAGCCTGGAAAACGCCCTGGATGAGCTGGCCCAGGCGTTGAGGCAGGCACAGACCGGCGTCGAATGAAATTTCACTGAATGTTGTAGGATTTATAACGTCGCGGAGCAGTCCAAGTCTCAGTAAACTGCACTTTTTTCCGAATCCTTCTCTTTCAGAGGTTTATGCATGACTCTCAGTCCTTTTGCGGGCAAGCCGGCACCAGCTCAACTGCTGGTAGACATCCCGCGACTGGTAACGGCCTATTACACCGGCCAGCCTGATGCAGCGATCTCCACCCAGCGCGTCGCCTTTGGTACCTCCGGGCACCGCGGCAGCTCGTTCGACCTGAGCTTCAATGAATGGCACGTGCTTGCCATCAGCCAGGCCATTTGCCTTTACCGTGAGGCCCAAGGCATCAACGGCCCGCTGTTTGTCGGCCTGGACACCCACGCACTATCGACGCCTGCTGGCGCCAGCGCCCTGGAAGTGCTGGCGGCCAATGGCGTGCACGTGATGCTGGCCGAGGGCGACGAGTACACGCCGACACCGGCGATTTCCCACGCCATTATTTGCTACAACCGCGGCCGCACCAGCGGCCTGGCCGACGGCATCGTGATCACGCCGTCCCACAACCCGCCACAAAGCGGCGGCTACAAATACAACCCGCCGAATGGCGGCCCGGCCGATACCCACATCACCAAGTGGATCGAAGCCAAGGCCAACGAGCTGCTGTCCAACAAACTGGCCGGGGTCAAGCGCATTACCCACGCCCAGGCGCTGAAGGCCGACACCACTCATCGTCACGACTACCTGAATACCTATGTGGCCGACCTGGTCAACGTCATCGACTTTGATGCGATCCGCGGTTCAGGCCTGCGCCTGGGCGTTGATCCGCTGGGCGGAGCAGGGGTGCGCTACTGGTCGGCCATTGCCGAGCACCACCGCCTGAACCTGGACGTGGTGAACACCGAAGTCGACGCCACGTTCCGCTTCATGAGCGTCGACTGGGACGGCCAGATTCGCATGGACCCGTCCTCCAGCTACGCCATGCAAGGCTTGATCGGCCTCAAGGACCGCTTCGACGTGGCCTTCGCCTGCGACCCGGACCACGACCGCCATGGCATCGTGACGCCATCCGGTGGCCTGCTGGCGCCTAACAACTACCTCGCCGTGTCCATCGATTACCTGTTCCAGAACCGCCCTGAGTGGCGTGCTGATGCTGCCGTGGGCAAGACCGTGGTCAGCAGCGGCCTGATCGACCGGGTGGCCAAGCGCATCGGCCGTCGCCTGTACGAAGTGCCGGTGGGCTTCAAGTGGTTTGCGGACGGGCTGTTCGAGGGTTCGTTGGGTTTTGGCGGCGAAGAAAGCGCCGGTGCGTCGTTCCTGCGCAAGGACGGCAGCGTCTGGAGCACCGACAAGGACGGTTTGATCCCGGCGCTGTTGGCAGCCGAAATGACGGCGCGCAAAGGCCAGGACCCAAGCCAGATCTATCGTGGGCTGACTGATGCGTTGGGCGAACCGTTCGCCATTCGTGTGGACGCCAAGGCCACCCCGGCGCAGAAGGCCCTGCTGGGCAAGCTGTCGCCGGACCAGGTGACGTCCACGCAGTTGGCAGGGGAAAGCATCCAGCAGATCCTCAGTCATGCGCCGGGTAACGACCAGGCGATTGGCGGGCTGAAAGTCATGACCGAAAACGGCTGGTTTGCCGCACGGCCATCGGGGACTGAGGACATCTACAAGATCTACGCCGAGAGCTTTATTGGCGAGGATCACCTCAAGCAGCTGGTGGAAGAGGCGCAGGTGTTGGTGGACGGGGCGATCTCGGCTGGCTAGAGCCGTAACTACTGTAGGAGCGAGCTTGCTCGCGAAGGACTTTAACGATGACGCGGGCTTTCTGAAAACACGCGGCGCTCTTTAGTTTTTCGCGAGCAAGCTCGCTCCTACAGGGGTGTTTAGCGTCAGGCGAGGTCGACCAACACGATCTCGCTGTCTTCAACCGCCGTCACCCGCAATACCTGCTCATCCTCAACCGCCACACCGTCTCGAGCGCGTGCACGCAAGCCGTTGACTTCAATCACGCCGGTGGCCGGCACCAGGTACGCCCGGCGCCCGCTGTCCAGCCGATACTCGGCACTTTCACCCGCTTTCAAATTGGCCGCTACCAGCCGTGCATCCGCACGAATGCGCAGGCTTTCGCTGTCTCCAGCCTTGCCACTGGCCAAGGTCACAAAACCTTCGCGGTCACCCTTCGGAAACGGCTTGGCGCCCCACGACGGCGGCAAACCGGCCTCGTTGGGAATAATCCAGATCTGGAAAATCTTGGTCGGCGTGGCTTCCAGGTTGTATTCGCTGTGGGCAATCCCGGTGCCGGCGCTCATCACCTGGACATCCCCAGCCTCGGTGCGGCCCTTGTTGCCCAGGTTGTCGGCATGGCTGATGGCGCCTTCACGCACATAGGTGATGATTTCCATGTCCCGGTGCGCGTGTTGCGGGAAGCCGGTGCCCGGTGCAATGAGATCGTCGTTCCATACCCGCAGGTTGCCCCAGTGCATGCGCTTGGGGTCGTGGTACTCGGCGAAGGAAAAGTGGTGGTGAGCGTCCAGCCAACCGTGATTGGCGCCGCCCAGGGTATTGAAAGGTCGAAGTTCAAGCATGATCGTCTCCTGTGGATGGGAGCCATGATCCGCCAGCGCCAGATCGATAAAAAGCGTAAAAAATGCCGGATTCCTATCGAATGCTTCGATGCCGATCCTAAGGACCTATCTTCACTTCATCGCCTAACTGCATGAGTGCAAAGCAATTGGCTGGAACTGTGGGGCATTTGCGGCGACCATAGGGCTCTTGTCCGAGTTAACGCATTGCAGGAGTCCGCGTGCCGCAACACACCCCCGATCTGCCTCCCGAACTGCGGCCACTGGCCGAAATGCCCCTGTTGAAACGGCTCGCCGCCCGATTGTTCGGTCACGGCCTGACGCGCCTGCGCGCCCAGCACCGTTTTTCCTGGTTGCATGGCCAGGCCGACGGCTTTCGCAGCGGCCACACGGCCGGCGTGGAGTATGGCTATAAGGAAGGCAAGGCGGATGGCATCGAAGAAGGCCGCCAAGTCCTGCTGATTCGTGACTTCCGGCCGGATGAACACACCGCACCTGGTGTGGACGACAGTCTGTTCGACGACTGGCGCCTGCCGCTGACCGCCGAGCTGAAAAAACGCATCAAGGCCGATGTGGCGCGCCTGCTGCCCGCCCATGCCCAGCCGAGCGCGGCCCAGTGGAAGATGATCTTCAGCGACACGCCGTCCACCTCGGTGATTGCCGGCGCCGGCGCGGGTAAATCGACCTCGCTGGTGCTGCGTATCCTGCTGCTGACCCATTACCTGGGCTTTGAGCTGAGCTCAATGACGGTGGTGACCTTCACCCGTGAGTCGCGAAAGGACTTCATCAACAAGCTCATGGAAATTCTCGCCTTGTGGGGCCAACCCCTTGGTATGAAAGAGGCGCAAGCCGTGGTGCGCACCTTTCACTCGCGCATTCTGCCGATGGTGCGCAGCCTGCCGGGCCTTGAACGGCTGCAGGCATTTGAGAACCTCAACGCGCGCACCGAAGCGGGCTTTGATGAGGCTGACAGTAATCCCTTTGAATTGCGCATCAACGACGCCCAGCGCCAGCAACTGAATGCCTGCTACCACCAGTTGCATGGCCGTCATGCGCGCTTCCGCGAGCTGATCGCCCCGTTGGCGCGCCATGCCCTGCAACTCAAGGAGCTGGAACGGGATCATCCGGATGTGCAGAAACGCGTGGCGGTGACCGAACTGGCGGCCAAGCGCGATGAAGAACTCTGTGATGTGATCGAAGACCTGTGGTTTCGCGCCGGCGCGTGGCCGATCAAGGGCATTGAACCCAACCGCCAGACCTTCGATATCAATGGTGCGCAGTTTCACTGCCATGGCTACATTACCGAGTTGGATGCCTGGGTAATGCTGGGCTTTGACCCTCGGGAAAATGCCCAGGTCAGTCGTCCTGGCTCCAAGCTGTCCGTGCGAGCTGAGTGGGCGGTAAAGCGCACCCTGTTTCAAGCTTTCTGCCGTAAGCCGCTGATATGGTTGGATAACTATGAGTCATCCAAGCGTCTTCTGAGCAGCCTGGCCGGCGATGCAACAGCGGGCCCGGGCTTCGATTACAAGGTCAAGGGCGAGCTGGCTTCGGCGCCGCTGCTGGACAGCTTTGTCGCCGCGGCCGGGTTTATCGAGAACCTCGGGCTGGACGTGCCCACCGCCGTGGGCAAGATGAGCTTCGCCAAGGACGACCCGGACCGTTTTTACTTCGAGGCCCTGAGCATTTTCTGGAAAGCTCTGGAAGACCACTTGCTGGATCAATCGCCACCGGTCATGACCTACAACCGGATGTTCTCGCTGTTTGGCGAAAACACCCCGGAAAACCTCAAGCTCCTCAGCGACGGCCTGCTGCGGCCGATGTCGCACCTGATGATCGACGAGTTCCAGGACGTGTCGCCGCAGATCGTCTCGTGGATCCGCGCCAGCCTGCGGGAAATTCGCAGCCGAGGCCCGGCCATGCACGTAGGTCGTGGCGCCCAGCGCTCTTCGCTGTTGTGCGTAGGGGATGACTGGCAGTCGATCTATGGCTGGCGCGGCAGTTCGCCCAAGTACTTCATGGAATTCAATAAGGAATTCCCGTCGCCCACCACCACACGGGTGATGCTGGGCGAGAACTACCGCAGCCATCAGCACGTGATCGACGCTGCCGAACACATCGTGCGGGCTGCCCCGGCCATCAGCGGCAAGAAAGCCAAGGCCAGTGGAACCCCGAAGCCATTGGTGCCCGTCAGCGTGCGTGATCGTGACGATGCGGCGCTGGGCCAGCAATTGCTGGCACACTATCAAAAAGGTGATTCGATATTAATGCTGTATCGAAAAAGCAGCGATAAGTCATTGATTCAAAACCATATTCAGACCGTAGTTAATCTGGATTCTAGCTTGCCGTATGGCGATCGCCGTCTGAAGCAACTGACCTATCACAGCGCCAAGGGCCTGCAAGCGGATGCGGTATTCCTGCTGGGCGACTGCCAGCACTTGACCAGTTCGCCTTACAAGAACCAGGTCTACCGCATGGCGGGCCTGGGCAAGGATGGCGATACCGAAGCTTACGACAGCGCGCAGAAAGACGAAGTGCTGCGCCTGGCGTATGTGGGGATCACCCGGGCAGTGAGCCATTGCTACTGGTATGTCGAGGCGCAGGATGGCCAAGGGGTGAATGTGCCGAAGGCTTCGGACCGGGTTGCCGGGGACAAGCCGTTTTTTGATGATCAGCGCATCAGCAAATCATGAGGGGTGACGTTGAATCCTGTGGCGAGGGAGCTTGCTCCCGCTGGAGTGCGCAGCGCTCCTAGGATTTTGGGGCTGCTACGCAGCCCAGCGGGAGCAAGCTCCCTCGCCACAGGATACCTGTGTCGCCAGATCAAGCCCGCAGCGACAGCGGCGGCACAAACGACTCCAGCTCATCCTCTACGGCCTCGATGATCCGCTCCACATCTGCGGCATTCATCACCGTGGCACAAGGAATGCCTGCAATCGCAATCAGGGTTTCTCCGCTGGCGCGGTCGAACAGGCGGGCGATCATGCTGCCGGGAGCATCCATGCTCGCCTCAAAGCCCAGTGGATGAAAATGCCAGCGCATCAACTGGCAGGCGTTGGGGAATGTCACTTTGTTCATCTTGCCCACCTTGTTCATTGAGCACTTCCTTTAGCTCGCTGCAGGGGCGCCATGACCGTCACTGGTCCTGGCCGTCGTGAGCTTTAAAAATAGCATTCGTTCGCATCCAACAGGGGAGTTTTTTCGCCCGTTCGGCGGTTGTTTTCAGGAAGTTTGATGTGGGTCATGTACTACATGGGAATGGGCGAAAGGCCATTAGTCATAACTGTCAAATGGCCATTGAACCCGCCTGGAAAGTTGGGCAAGCTCGCAGGCTGTCCCAGCCTTAGAGCGCTCCATGCCCGACTTCATCCCGGATGATTCCCAGCAGACCCAAGCCACTGGTGAGTTAGTGCTGCGTCACCATCTGTGCTGGAAACATCGGGACCTGGACGGCGTGATGTCGTACTACCACCCGGACATCCAGTACCACGATTTCTTCCAGAACCGGGTAGTGGGCGCAGACGATCTGCGCGAGTACCTGCAAGCCAGCATGCCCCGTGGAGCGGATGAAGCGATCGAGCACACCGACCGCATCCGCGCCGACGGCGACACCGCCTTCATCCAGTACCGCATCACCCTGCGCGGCGGCCAGGGCCTGGTGTCATTTCGCACCAGTGAAGCCATCACTGTACGTGACGGCCTGATCTGGCGGGTCAACGAATACGCCTCGCTGGTGCACGAAGAATCTGCCAGCCGCAGCGAGACCACGCGCCCCACCGTCAGCCGCCTGGGCCTGTCGCCACAGCAACTGAGTTACATGGCCAAGGACCTGCAGCAGTACTTCGAGCGCCAGCAACCCTATCTGGACCCCGAGCTGGACCTGCAACGGGTGGCGAAGGAGTGCGGGTACAGCCGCAACCAGATCTCCTACCTGCTGAACCAGGTGCTGGGCCAAAGCTTTTACCGCTACGTCAACCAGGCGCGCCTCCAGCATTTGCTGGCCGCACTGGACAAGGCCACGCCGCCGATCCGCATCGACGAACTGGCGTTTGCCGCGGGCTTCAATTCGACATCGGCCTTCTACAGCTGCTTCCGCCAGCACACCGGCCAGTCACCCAAGGCCTACGTCAAACAAATTTCTCTGCGTGCACGCGCGCAAGACAGCCCCTGAGGCCAGGCTCTAGGATCACTGCCATCGAAGTGTGGTGGTGGAGCTTGGCATGCCTGCATGGCGCAATATCAGTTTATGGATGGACCAGCTGGACGAGCCGCTGGTGGCGCGTGCGTCCCTGGAGCACGACCTGGACGTCAACGTGGCCATTATCGGCGCCGGTTACACCGGGCTCTGGACCGCGTATTACCTGAAGCGCCAGGCGCCCGAGTTGAAAATCGCGATCATCGAGGCACAAACCGCCGGGTTCGGTGCCTCGGGCCGTAACGGCGGTTGGCTGATGGGTAACCTGCTGGGGGAAGACCGCCTGCTGGCCGGCTTGCATCCCGAACAGCGCCGGGCCTCGTTCGACCTGCTGCACGCCATTCCCGATGAAGTTGCGCAAGTGATTCAGCACGAAGGCATCGACTGCGACTACCGCAAGGGCGGCGTGCTGTATTGCGCCGCGCGCTATCCCGAACAGGAAGCCACCCTGCGGGCCTACCTGGCCAAGCTCCACGCTCAGGGCCTGACCGGCGACGATTACCGTTGGCTCGGCCCGCAGCAACTGGCCGAGCAAATCCGCATCGCCAAACCCTATGGCGGCATCTATGCCCCCCACGTTGCCACGATTCACCCGGCCAAGCTGGTGCGCGGCCTGGCGCGGGTGGTGGAGCAAATGGGCGTCACGATCTACGAAAACAGCCCCGTCACCCATTGGCAGTCCGGCAGCCTGCGCACCGCTAACGCCTCAGTGCGCGCGTCATGGGTGGTGCCGGCGGTGGAAGGGTATGCCACCACATTGGCGCCTTTGGGCCGCTATCAGTTGCCGGTACAAAGCCTGATTGTCGCCACCGAACCGTTACCCGCCAGCACCTGGGACGAAATCGGCCTGAACCGTGGCCAGGCCTTCGGCGAAAGCAGCCGTCAGGTCACCTACGGCCAGCGCTCGGCGGACAACCGACTGGTGTTCGGCGCCCGTGGTGGTTATCAGTTTGCCGGCAAGCTGCGGCACAACTTCGACCTCACCGACAGCGAAGTCGAACTGCGCCGCTACCTGTTCGGTGAACTGTTCCCGCAGCTCAAGAAAGTCCGCATCACCCACGCCTGGGGCGGCAACCTCGGCATGTCCCGGCGCTTCAAGCCGCACATGCTGTGCGATCACGCGGCGGGCATCGCCCTGGCCGGTGGTTATGGCGGCGAGGGCGTAGGGGCCAGCAACCTGGGCGGCCGTACCTTGGCCGACTTGATCCTGGGGCTCGACACGCCGCTGGTCACGCAGCCATGGGTGATCCAGCCGGGCCGGCTGGACGGGCTCAAGGCCTGGGAACCCGAACCCTGCCGCTGGCTGGGCTACAACGCGATCATTCGCAGTTTTGTCCATGAGGACCAGGTGTTGGCCAACCCCAACACCGCGCCCTGGCGCCGCAAGCTGGCCAGCGGGGTTGCCGGGTTCATGGAAGGTTTCATGCACTAAGTCGTTTTAATCACCACAGGTATGAACATGAGCATTACCCAGTTCAAAGACACACTCAGCGCCCATTTGCCGGATTCCTCGCCCGTCGCCGTGCCGCTTGGTACACCGGTAGCGGTGGCCTCGACCCTGAGCGTGGAACGTAGCGACGGCGTCGAAACCGGCATCTGGGAATGCACGCCCGGGCGCTGGCGCCGGCAGATCAAAGCCCAGGAGTTTTGCCACTTTATCCAGGGCCGCTGCACCTTCACCCCCGACAACGGGGAGATGCTCCACATAGAAGCCGGCGACGCACTGATGTTGCCGGCCAACAGCACCGGTATCTGGGACATCCAGGAAACCGTGCGCAAGACCTATGTATTGATCCTCTGATTCTTTGATCTTTGATCGCCTGCCATAAAAACAGCCCTAAAACCGCCAGGAAATCGAACCATGAGACCCATTGCCCTGTTGCCGCTGGTATTCGTCGCCACCCTCAGCCAAGCCGCCGAGACGGTGAAGATCTACAACTGGTCGGACTACATCGCCCCCGACACCACCAAGAATTTCCAGAAAGAAACCGGGATCGGCTTCACCTACGACGTGTACGACAGCAACGAAACCCTCGACGGCAAGTTGATGACCGGCAAATCCGGCTACGACGTGGTGTTCCCCTCCAACCACTTCATGGCCCGGCAGATCCAGGGCGGGGCGCTGAAGAAGCTCGACAAGAGCCAGTTGCCCAACTGGAAGAACCTCAACCCGGTGCTGCTCAAGGCCCTGGAAAACAACGACCCGGGCAACGCCCACGGTTTCCCTTACCTGTGGGGCAGCACTGGCATCGGCTACAACATCGACAAGGTCAAGGCGGTACTCGGCGACAACGCCCCGGTGGATTCATGGGACCTGATCTTCAAACCCGAGAACATGCAAAAGCTGCAGAAGTGTGGCGTAGCGATCCTCGACAACGGCCCGGAACTGCTGCCCGCGGCGCTCAACTACCTGGGCCTGCCGCACCACAGCAAGAAGGCTGAAGACTACAAAAAGGCCGAAGACCTGCTGATGAAAGTACGGCCGTACGTGGCGTACTTCCACTCCTCGAAATACACCGCCGACCTGGCCAACGGTGACATCTGCGTAGCCGTGGGCTTCTCCGGCGACATCCTCCAGGCCGAAAGCCGCGCCAAGGAAGCCAAGAACGGCGTGAACATTGGCTACAACATTCCTAAGGAAGGCGCCGCCATCTGGTTCGACATGGTCGCCATGCCCGCCGACGCCCCGGATGAAAAAGCCGGCTATGCGTTCATGAACTACCTGCTGCGCCCGGAAGTGATGGCCAGCATTACCAACTACGTGCACTACGCCAACGGCAACGCTGCGGCCGACAGCCTGGTAGACCCGGCGATCAAGAGCGACACCAAGGTGTACCCAAGCCCGGAAATGATGGGCAAGTTGTTCGCATTGGAAGCAATGCCACTGAACATCGACCGGATTCGTACGCGGGTGTGGAACACCATTCGTACCGGGCGTTGATGATCGTTCCCACGCTCCGCGTGGGAATGCATCCTGTGACGCTCCGCGTCACGACTTCAAAAGCGGACGCGGAGCGTCCAGGGCGGCATTCCCACGCAGAGCGTGGGAACGATCATTACAGGGTCGCCATGCCCGCCGACGCCCCGGAGTACCCAAACCCGGAAATGATGGGCAAGTTGTTCGCACTGGAAGCAATGCCACTGAACATCGACCGGATTCGTACGCGGGTGTGGAACACCATTCGTACCGGGCGTTGATGATCGTTCCCACGCTCCGCGTGGGAATGCATCCTGTGACGCTCCGCGTCACGACTTCAAAAGCGGACGCGGAGCGTCCAGGGCGGCGTTCCCACGCGGAGCGTGGGAACGATCATTACATCGTCGCCTTGCCCGCCGACGCCCCTGAGTACCCAAGCCCGGAAATGATGGGCAAGTTGTTCGCACTGGAAGCAATGCCACTGAACATCGACCGGATTCGTACGCGGGTGTGGAACACCATTCGCACCGGGCGTTGATGATCGTTCCCACGCTCCGCGTGGGAATGCATCCTGTGACGCTCCGCGTCACGACTTCAAAAGCGGACGCGGAGCGTCCAGGGCGGCGTTCCCACGCGGAGCGTGGGAACGATCATTACATCGTCGCCTTGCCCGCCGACGCCCCTGACTGCCCAATCCCGGAAATGATGGGCAAGTTGTTCGCACTGGAAGCAATGCCACTGAACATCGACCGGATTCGTACGCGGGTGTGGAACACCATTCGTACCGGGCGTTGATCCTTCAGAGATGATTTCGCGATAAAACATTGCTTTTTAGACTGTCATTTATGACAGGTTAAATGTTGTCAAATTGCTGCTATTGATATGGCTCGAACCCAATCAAGGAGAGAGCCATGTCTACCCATGAGCCAAAAGCCTTTGAAAGAACGACTCCGCAGAACGAAGCCAGTGGCGAATTCAAAGGCAAAATTACCCGCGGCGGTGACCCACATGATTTCAAGGCAAAGTTTCTTTATCTTGATCGCCAACCCGGCTCGGTGCGCTTTTTCGGTGTAGATAACGAATTTGCGGATCCAACCCCGGAAGATCCCTTCAACAGGGAGGGCATCGAAGTCAGATTGATAAAACCCAATGCCCAAAAGACCGAATACACCATTGGCGACGGAGATGTCTACGCCAGTTACGCCGGGCCTAGTGGAGAAGAAATTCCGACCCAAAGCGGCACAGTCACTTATCACCAAAATGATAGGGATAACAGCATTAACGGTCGTATTCAGTTAACACTGTCGGGGCAAACCACAGTCGACCTGATTTACTTGTTGAACACTCAAGAGTGATTGAGACCCGGCGGGCCGGCCCGCCGCGTCGCTCACATGCCCTTGCTTATGGATTCTCCAGCGTACCGGGCGTTGATTGGCAATATTTGGTCGCTCATCAATAACTGCTTTCAGGTGCTGCTCCTTCTAAATTCCTCGCCTCCTAATGTTGATTTGGAGGCAAGGAATGCCTGTATCAAACAAGTCTGGACGATTGCGGATTGGAAGGGCCTCAGAGGTTGGCGGGGTTTACCTGTTGACCGCTGTGGTCGACCGGCGTGTGCCGATCTTCAGTGATTGGCGGCTCGGGCGGTTGCTCGTAAAGGAATTTCGGCAGGCACATGAAGATCAATGGGCGAACTCACTCGCGTTTGTGGTGATGCCGGATCATCTTCACTGGCTGGTTCAACTGCGTGACAAGTCGTTGGCCGAGTTGATGTGTCGGATAAAATCCCGTAGCAGCTTGACGGTCAATCGTGCGCTTGGGCGCAGGGGGCGGCTTTGGCAGAAGGGGTATCACGATAGGGGTGTTCGGCGTGAGGAGGATCTGAAGGACTTTGCCCGTTACGTGGTGTGTAACCCGGTTCGTGCGGGGTTGGTGAGGCGGGTGCATGATTATCCACTTTGGGATGTTTGGTGGCTTTGAGGGCCTCACGCAGCCTCGCTTGGGCTCGACAGCTGCTACGACGTGAGGTAGGGCGTGGTTCGCTTTTGGGATGGTTGGAGGTTTTGAGGGCCTCACGCGATCTCGCCCCCGTAGCAGCTGTCGAGCTTTAGCGAGGCTGCGTAGCCACACCGCCGAACCTACGGATTCTCCAAGTCATGCCCCAACGACTGGATAAACAACGAAAACAACTCCGGCTGCGACGAGATATCCAGCTTGGCATACAGGTGCCGACGATGAACCTTGACCGTATCCGGCGAGATATTCAGCCGTTCTGCCATGGCTTTTGACGAAAACCCACGCAACACCAACCGCGCAATTTCCAACTCCCGCTCCGACAACACCCCACAGCCAAAATGACTCAGCGCATCCCGGATCTGGCTGGCCATCTCGGCAGGCGCGGCCACCCGCTGGGTGCTCTGCTGCCAATGCTGCTGCATCAACGGCAGCACCCAGGCCGCCAGCGTGGTCATCAACCCGGTTTCCTCGCCGGTAAACAACCGCTGCATCCCCAACGACAGCGACAACGTCCCCGCACCCGGCAATTGCAGGATGAATTGCACCTCGTCCTCCAGCACGTTGTCGTGGAAGTAATTGAGGAAGTACTCACTCTGGCGAAAATGATCCGGCGCGACTTCTTCAAGGCGGTACACGCCACTGGCATACCCCTCGCGACATGCCTGGAAAAACGGGTCCAGCAAGTACAAACCATTGAGGTAAACCAGCATCGACGCCGGCTTGCTGCTCGGTTGCGCGTCGTACTCCTCCAGCGCCTGGGGCGGGCCGTCGGTGGGGTAGAAGATCGCCAGGGCATTGTCGAAGGGCACGCATTGGTGCAACAACAGCACCAGTTGTTTCCAGAAACGCCCGGTGCCGATCTGGGCGACGGTACGGCCCAGGCCTGCGTGCATGCCGACCTCCCTGAACAGGCTCATGTGCAGCTCCACGCAAAGGATTCAGGCCGCAAGGGTTCGACTTTTGCCGGTTGCCGTCAAGGGGAGTACTCCAATAGGGGAATTGGCCGCCTTACCCGCAGCGTTTAAGTTGGCCGTCAGTCAGTGGGGAACATACCCCGCGCCGCTTCACCTTTTCGTTTCTGCCTCAAACCAAGAACAATCAAGAGGATAACGATATGAGTGCTCCTTCCACGCCCGACGGCGTGCTGAAACCCACCCTGAGTGTGTTCGACGTGGTGGCCATTACCGTCTCGGCGGTGACCCCGGCCAGTTCCGTGTTCGTGATTGCGCCCTTTGCCATCCAGCAGGCCGGCAGCGGGGTGTTCCTGGCTTTTGTGATGGCCGCCTTGCTCGCGCTGATGTTCGCCTTTTGCTACGCCGAACTCGGCCGCGCCCACAACAGTGCCGGCGGTGAGTACGTGTACGCCAAGCGGGTGTTCGGCGGCATGGCCGGTTATGCGACGTTCCTCACGGTATTGGTGATGTTGCTGTTTATCCCGCCGGTGCTGGCCACCGGCGCGGCGACGTACCTGAATAACGCCCTGGGCACAAAATTCGATTCGCAAACCGTGGCCCTGGTGATCGTGGTGTGCAGCTACGCCCTGGGCATTCTGAATATCAAGCTGAATGCCTGGATCACCGGGACCTGCCTGCTGCTGGAAGTGGCGGCGTTGCTGGTAATCGTGTTTATCGGCTTCGGCAACCCGGTGCAGCCGGTCAGCGTGTTGCTGCAACCGCAAATCGTCGAAAACGGCGTGCTGCACCTGGCGCCCTGGGCGCTGGTGATCGGTGCGGTGGGCATTGGCTTGTTCTCCTTCAATGGCTATGGCCCGGCGGTGTTGCTGGCCGAAGACATGAAGTGCGGCGGCAAGGGCGTGCACAAGGCGGTGTTGTGGTCCCTGGGCCTGGTGGTGGTCATCGAACTGGTGCCCATCACCGCGTTGTTGATCGGTGCGCCATCCCTCAGCGCGATGATCAGCAGCCCCGACCCGATCGGCTACCTGCTGACCAGCCACGGCAATGAAACATTGTCGCGGCTGGTGAGCGCCGGGATTTTCCTGTCAGTGTTCAATGCGATTGTCGCCATCGTGATTCAGATCGGTCGGGTGGTGTTCAGCAGCGGCCGCGATGCACTGTGGACGCCGACCATCAATAAACTCTTTACCCGGATCCATCCGCGTTGGGATTCACCCTGGTTGGCTACGCTGTTCCTGGCGATCCCTTCGGCATTGCTCAGCTTCAGCTCGAACCTGGCGGACCTGACGTCCTTCAGCGTGCTGCTGATCATGCTGGTGTACCTGATCGTGGCGTTGAGCGCGTTGATGAGCCGGGTGTTGCTGCGTGACCGCGAGCATCCGTATCGCATGCCGTTGTGGCCAGTGCCGGCCTTGCTGGCGGTACTCGGCGCCGGTTACCTGTTGGTGACCCTGGCGATGGCCGCTTCGGTCCGGGACATCATGATTATCATCGGCCTGCTGGCACTGTCGGTGATCCTGTATTGCATCAGTGGCCGGTTGAGTCCGGCGTTTCAGAAACTGTAAGGAGTGGTTATGCGCGCACGTCAATTGGGCATCACGTTGGGACTGGGCACGCCCGGTGAGCTGAATGCCATCACCGACGTTCCAGGGGTTCGGGTCGGCCACAGTACGATCAAGACCCGCATCGACGGCAAACAGGTACGCACCGGCGTCACCGCAATCCAGCCCCGGGCCGGTGACGCGCGGTATCAGCCATGTTTTGCCGGCTACCACGCGCTCAACGGCAATGGCGACGCCACGGGGCTTGAGTGGATCGCCGAGTCGGGCCTGCTGACCACGCCACTGGCGATCACCAACACCCACAGCATCGGGATTGTGCGCGACACCCTGATCGCCCTGGAGCGTGAAAGCCTGGCAGACCCGGCGGTGTACTGGTGCATGCCGGTGGTGATGGAAACCTACGACGGCTTGCTCAACGACATCTGGGGCCAGCACGTCGGCCCGGAGCATGTGCGCGAGGCGCTGGCCAACGCCGAGTCCGGGCCGGTGGCGGAGGGCGCCGTGGGCGGCGGCACCGGGATGATCTGCCATGAGTTCAAGGGCGGGATCGGCACGGCCTCGCGGCGCCTGTCGGGGGAGCAGGGTGGCTGGACAGTCGGCGTGCTGGTACAGGCCAACCATGGCAAGCGCCAGGAATTGCGGGTGGACGGCTACCCCGTAGGTCGGCAACTGATGGACATCCCGTCACCCTTTGCCGATCGCGGAACCCCCGGCATGGGCTCCATTGTGGTGATCATCGCCACCGATGCGCCGTTGTTGCCACATCAATGCCAGCGCCTGGCACAGCGCGCATCCATTGGCATCGCGCGCACGGGCGGTGGCACCGAGGACTCCAGCGGGGACCTGTTCCTGGCGTTCGCCACCGGCAATCAGGATTTGCCGGTGGCCGACTACGGGCGCAAGGGCCTGCCCCTTAGCACGTCGCTGCAAATGGTCAATAACGACCACATTTCGCCCTTGTTCAGCGCGGCGGCGGAGGCGGTCGAGGAAGCGATCATTAATGCGATAGTGGCCGGGGAGGACATGCTCACCGACGACGGGGTACGCGTGCCGGGGCTGGATTCGCAAACGCTCCTGCAGGCATTGCGTCAAACAGGCTGGCGCGACCGATAAATAAACTAAGTCTTGTCCCGGTAATACGGGACAAACTCTTAAATAGTGGCCATTCAATACTAACAATGACACGGTGACACTTTCTTAGTGCACCTCAGTCAATACTTTGGATCCATTCGCGGCTAAATGACTTTAGGAGTATTTAATATTTAAATAGCTGGATTTTTATAAGGCGCTATTTGCCAATGTTTGCAGGTTTTGTTCGTCGGCCCAACTTTTTCCTTGGATAAAAACCGCTGGACGAATGATTTCAGGTTGTGTCAGTTTTCTTTCGCCTTCAAAAGGGGCGAGTGATCGGACTTACTCGCCAAAGTGAGTCCGGTCGGACAAAAACTGTTCCACTTGCAAACAAGGAAGTACGTTTATGTCAAAAGTAAAAGACAAAGCTATTGTGTCGGCGGCTCAAGCAAGTACCGCCTATACGCAAATCGATAGCTTTAGCCATCAATACGACCGTGGCGGCAACCTCACGGTCAATGGCAAACCCTCGTTCACCGTTGACCAGGCCGCCGACCACCTGCTGCGTGAGAACGCCGCGTACCGGGACGTGGATGGCAACGGCAAGATCGATCTCACTTACACCTTCCTGACCTCGGCTTCCAACGCGACCATGAACAAGCATGGGATCACCGGGTTCAGCCAGTTCAACACCCAGCAGAAAGCACAGGCTGTACTGGCCATGCAATCCTGGGCTGATGTGGCCAATGTCACCTTCACCGAGAAAGCCTCGGGCGGTGACTTCCACATGACCTTCGGCAACTACAGCGGCGGCCAGGACGGCGCGGCGGCCTTTGCCTACCTGCCAGGCACCAACGCCAAGTACAACGAAAGCGGGCTTGACGGCACTTCCTGGTACCTGACCAACAACAGCTACACGCCGAACAAGACGCCGGACCTGAACAACTATGGCCGGCAGACCCTGACCCACGAAATCGGCCACACCCTGGGCCTGGACCACCCTGGCGACTACAACGCCGGGACCGGCAACCCTTCGTACAAAGACGCGGACTATGGACAGGACACGCGTGGCTACAGCGTCATGAGTTACTGGAGCGAGAGCAACACCAACCAGAACTTCAGCAAAGGCGGGGTAGAGGCTTACTCCTCCGGCCCGCTGATCGACGACATCGCCGCGATCCAGAAGCTCTACGGCGCCAACTACAACACTCGCGCCGGCGACACCACCTACGGCTTCAACTCCAACACCGGGCGTGATTTCCTCAGCGCCACTTCATCGGCCGACAAGCTGGTGTTCTCGGTGTGGGACGGTGGCGGCAACGACACCCTGGACTTCTCCGGCTTTACCCAGAACCAGAAGATCAACCTCAATGAGACCTCGTTCTCCGACGTTGGCGGCCTGGTGGGTAACGTTTCCATCGCCAAGGGCGTGACCGTGGAGAACGCCATCGGCGGTTCGGGCAACGACCTGTTGATCGGTAACGCTGCAGCCAACGTCCTCAAGGGCGGTGCCGGCAACGACATCATCTACGGCGGCGGCGGTGCAGACCAGCTGTGGGGCGGTTCAGGCAACGACACCTTTGTGTTCGGCGCCAGCTCGGACTCCAAGCCAGGTGCGGCCGACAAGATCTTCGACTTCACCTCGGGTTCGGACAAGATCGACCTCACCGGCATTACCAAAGGTGCAGGCCTGACCTTCGTCAACGCGTTTACCGGTCACGCCGGCGATGCGGTGCTGTCCTACGCTTCGGGTACCAACCTGGGCACATTGGCAGTGGACTTCTCCGGTCACGGCGTGGCGGATTTCCTCGTCACCACCGTTGGCCAGGCAGCGGTCAGCGACATCGTGGCTTGATTCAGGTGTAAAGGAGGGTGGCGCACACGCGCCGCCTTCTGCCCTTGCATCCACCCCTTGAACGGGCGAAGGTGATGACGCTATTTCGCAGTACAGTTGCCTGGTGTGTCCAGGCGTTGCTTATGTCGGCAGGAGCCACAGCAATGGCAAGCAGTCTGGTTTTACCCACGTCCGCGCAGTTGGCCGGGCATTGGACGCTGCACCAGCAAGAGCAGGTGTGTGCGCTGGATCTGATTGAACACGCCAACGCCCTGGGGGGCGATGTGGAGTGCGCGGGACAATGGCTGGGTGAAGCCCCTGTTAGTTGGACGCCAACTCCCGACGGTATTTGGTTGATGAATGCCGAAGGCACCGGCATTACCCATTTGAATCGCCAGAAAGAAGGCGAATATGAAGGCCGCGTAAAATCTGGCGCGGTATTGATATTACAACGTGCACCCTAATAGTTCGTTATAACGATATAACCCGATTTTAATGTTTGCCCGCTTCTTAATGGGGCGCCTGGCAAACTATTGCGCGTCATTCGGCTCAGGGAAGATCAGGCAACATGGCGAAGACCACTCCCGTTGCACCACTGTTCAAGGCACTCGGCGACTACAAAAGTATTCTGATCAGTATTGGCTGCTTCACGGCATTGATTAACGTATTGATGCTGGTGCCGTCGATTTATATGTTGCAAGTCTACGACCGCGTGCTGTCCTCACAGAACGAAACCACCCTGGTGATGTTGACGCTGATGGTGGTGGGGTTCTTCGCCTTTATCGGCGTGCTTGAGGTGATCCGTAGCTTTATCGTGATTCGCATCGGCAGCCAGTTGGAGCGGCGTTTCAACCTGCGGGTGTACAAGGCCGCCTTCGAGCGCAACCTGCAGCGGGGCGAAGGCCATGGCGGGCAATCCCTGGGGGATTTGACCCACATCCGCCAATTCATCACCGGGCCGGCGTTGTTCGCGTTTTTTGATGCGCCGTGGTTTCCGATCTACCTGTTTGTGATCTTCCTGTTCAACGTCTGGCTGGGTGTCCTGGCCAGCGCCGGTGCAGTGCTGCTGATTGCCCTGGCGTGCCTCAACGAATACCTGACCAAAAAGCCCCTGGGTGAAGCCAGCGGGTTTTCCCAGCAATCCACCCAGTTGGCCACCAGCCACCTGCACAACGCCGAAACCATCCAGGCGATGGGCATGCTCGGCGCTTTGCGCAAGCGTTGGTTCAAGGTGCATTCGCAGTTTCTGGGCTTGCAGAACAAGGCCAGCGACACCGGCTCGATCATCAGTTCCCTGAGCAAATCCCTGCGCCTGTGCCTGCAATCGTTGGTGCTCGGTCTGGGGGCGTTGCTGGTGATCAAGGGCGACATGACGGCGGGGATGATGATCGCCGGTTCGATCCTGATGGGCCGGGTGTTGAGCCCCATCGACCAGTTGATCGCCGTGTGGAAGCAATGGAGTTCGGCCAAGCTGGCTTATCAGCGCCTGGACAGCCTGATGCGCGAATTTCCGCCCCAGGGCGAGCAGATGGCCTTGCCGGCGCCCCAGGGCAATGTGAGTTTCGAGCAGGTCAGCGCGGGCCCGCCGGGGCGACGTGTGCCGACCCTGCATCAGGTCACCTTTAACCTGACGGCCGGTGAAGTGCTCGGCGTGCTGGGGGCTTCCGGCTCCGGCAAATCGACGTTGGCCCGCGTACTGGTAGGCGTGTGGCCAACCCTGGCGGGCACCGTGCGCCTGGACGGGGCCGATATTCATCGCTGGGACCGCGACGACCTCGGCCCGCATATTGGCTACCTGCCTCAGGACATCGAACTGTTCAGCGGCAGCATTGCCGACAACATCGCACGCTTTCGCGAAGCCGACCCGGAGCGGGTGGTGCAGGCCGCCCAACAAGCGGGCGTGCACGAATTGATCCTGCGTTTGCCCCACGGCTACGACACGGTGCTCGGTGACGAGGGCAGCGGCTTGTCCGGGGGACAGAAACAACGGGTGGCCCTGGCCCGTGCGCTGTACGGCGGGCCGCGCCTGATCGTACTCGATGAGCCCAACTCCAACCTCGACACCGTGGGCGAAGCCGCTCTGGCCAGCGCGATCATGCAGATGAAGGCCCAGGGCAGCACGGTGGTGCTGGTGACTCACCGTTCCTCGGCGTTGGCCCAGGCCGACAAGCTGCTGGTGCTGAACGAAGGCCGCTTGCAGGCATTTGGTCCGAGCCAGGACGTGCTGCGGGCACTGTCCGGCCAGCAGGAAGCACCGCGAGAAAAGGCTGGGGTCAGTTTCAGCCGTCAGTATCAAGCCGGAAGGAATCCAGGCGCATGAGCAGCGACAACAGCATTCAAATCAACCGCGATTACGAACAGACTCACCCCGAACACGACGCGCGCTTCTTTGCCCGCATGGGCTGGCTGCTGACGGTGGTCGGCGCCGGAGGGTTTTTCCTGTGGGCCAGCCTGGCACCGCTGGACCAGGGGATTCCGGTGCAAGGCACGGTGGTGGTGTCGGGCAAGCGCAAGGCAGTACAAACCCTCAGCCCCGGCGTGGTCAGCCGGATCCTGGTGCGGGAAGGCGAGGCGGTGAAGCAGGGCCAACCCCTGTTCCGCCTCGACCAGACGCAGAACCAGGCCGACGTGCATTCCCTGCAAGCCCAATACCGCATGGCCTGGGCCAGTGTGGCGCGGTGGCAGAGCGAGCGTGATAACCAGTCGACCATCACTTTCCCGGCGGAGCTGAGTACCAACCCTGATCAAGCCCTGGCATTGGTCCTCGAAGGCCAGCGCCAACTGTTCAGCAGCCGCCGCGAAGCCTTTGCCCGGGAACAGGCCGGGATTCGCGCGAGTATCGAAGGTGCCACCGCACAGCTGAACGGCATGCGCCGCGCCCGCAGCGACCTGACCGCCCAGGCGCAATCCCTGCGTGACCAACTGAACAACCTGCAACCCCTGGCCGACAACGGCTACATCCCGCGCAACCGGCTGATGGAGTACCAGCGCCAACTGTCCCAGGTGCAACAGGACCTGGCGCAGAACACCGGCGAAAGCGGCCGGGTAGAACAGGGCATCCTCGAATCGCGCCTCAAGTTGCAGCAGCACAGCGAGGAATATCAGAAGGAAGTCCGCAGCCAATTGGCCGATGCGCAACTGCGCAGCCTGACCCTGGAGCAGCAACTGACCTCCGCCGGTTTCGACCTGCAGCACAGCGAAATCAATGCGCCTGCCGATGGCATCGCGGTCAACCTGGGCGTGCACACCGAAGGCGCTGTGGTGCGTGCCGGTGAAACCCTGTTGGAAATCGTGCCCCAGGACACCCGCCTGGAAGTGGAAGGGCGCTTGCCGGTGCATCTGGTGGACAAGGTCGGCGCCCACTTGCCGGTGGACATCCTCTTCACCGCCTTCAACCAGAGCCGCACGCCGCGAGTGCCGGGGGAGGTGAGCCTGATCTCCGCCGACCAGATGCTCGACGAAAAAACCGGCATGCCGTACTACGTGTTGCGCACGGTCGTCAGCAGCAACGCCCTGGAAAAACTCCATGGCCTGGTGATCAAGCCGGGGATGCCCGCCGAGATGTTCATCCGCACCGGCGAACGCTCCTTGCTCAATTACCTGTTCAAGCCGCTGCTGGACCGCGCCGGCTCGGCGTTGACCGAGGAATGAGCATGAAGCCGATGTTCATCGCCTTGTTACTCGCCTGCAGCAGCGCCCAGGCCGCCATGGGCCCATTTGATGTTTACGAGCAGGCCCTGCGCAACGACCCGGTATTCCTCGGCGCCATCAAGGAGCGCGACGCCGGCCTGGAGAACCGCACCATCGGCCGCGCCGGTCTGCTGCCCAAGCTGTCGTACAACTACAACAAGGGGCGCAACAACTCCCAGGCCACCTTGCCCGACGGGCGCGGCGGCAATTATCACGATGACCGCAACTACAACAGCTACGGCTCCACCTTCACCCTGCAACAGCCGCTGTTCGACTACGAAGCCTATGCCAACTACCGCAAGGGCGTGGCCCAGGCGCTGTTTGCCGACGAGAGTTTTCGCGACAAAAGCCAGGCGTTGCTGGTGCGGGTGCTGACCTATTACACCCAGGCGCTGTTCGCCCAGGACCAGATCGACATTGCCCGCGCGAAGAAAAAGGCCTACGAGCAGCAGTTCCAGCAGAACCAGCATTTGTTCCAGCAGGGCGAAGGCACGCGCACCGACATCCTGGAAGCGGAATCGCGCTATGAGCTGGCGACTGCCGAGGAAATCCAGGCGCTGGATGAACAGGACGCCTCGCTGCGAGAACTGGGAGCGCTGATCGGTGTGCAGAGCGTCAACATCAATGACCTGGCGCCGTTGAACCCGGGATTTGCCGCCTTCACCCTGACCCCGGCCAACTACGACACCTGGCACGAACTGGCGCTGACCAACAACCCCAACCTGGCCTCGCAACGCCAGTCCGTAGAAGTGGCGCGTTATGAAGTGGAGCGCAACCGCTCAGGGCACCTGCCACGCATCACGGCCTATGCCAGCTCCCGCCAGCAGGAGTCCGACAGTGGCAACACTTACAACCAACGCTATGACACCAACACCATCGGCATCGAAGTCAGCATGCCGTTGTATGCCGGTGGTGGCGTCTCGGCGTCCACCCGCCAGGCCAGCCGCGCCATGGAGCAGGCCGAGTACGAACTGGAAGGCAAGACCCGCGAAACCCTGATCGAACTGCGGCGCCAGTTCAGCGCCTGTCTGTCGGGGGTAAGCAAGCTGCGGGCGTATCAAAAGGCGCTGACTTCGGCTGAAGCGCTGGTGGTCTCCACCAAGCAAAGCATCCTCGGCGGCGAGCGGGTCAACCTCGATGCGCTGAACGCCGAGCAGCAGCTGTACAGCACCCGCCGCGACCTGGCCCAGGCGCGGTACGACTACCTGATGGCCTGGACCAAATTGCATTACTACGCGGGCAACTTGCGCGACACCGACCTGGCTAAGGTGGATGAGGCGTTTGGCCCTATGAGCCGCTGATGCCTGGACGAGTAGCACTTGGTGCAAGGGATCTTTGGTGGTGAGGGAGCTTGTTGTGGCAAGGGCGCTTGCTGTGGCAAGGGCGCCGCCTGTGGCGAGGGAGCTTGCTCCCGCTGGAGTGCGCAGCGCTCCCAAGATTTTTGGGGCCGCTACGCAGCCCAGCGGGAGCAAGCTCCCTCGCCACAGCAAGCTCCCTGGCCATAGCAGCACCCTGGCCACAGGAGGCGCCCTCGCCACAGGTATTTCAACAATAAGAAAAAGGACTCTTCATGATCACTGATTCACCTCGCTTCAAACCCTTCACCGCAGGCTCCTTGCTGCTGCTGTCCGTGGCAGCCCACGGGCAGTACCTCGAAACCGGCAAAGCGGGCGACCCCGCCAGTTGGCGCTCCGCCGAGTTCCAGAGTGACTGGGGCCTGGACCGGATGAAAGCCAACGAGGCCTACGCGAGTGGCATCACCGGCAGTGGCGTGAAGATCGGCGCCCTCGACTCGGGTTTCGACCCCAACCATCCCGAAGCCTCCAAGGACCGCTATCACGCGGTCACCGCCAGCGGCACCTACGTCGATGGCAGCCCGTTCAGCACCACCGGCGCGCTCAACCCCAACAACGACTCCCACGGCACCCACGTCACCGGCACCATGGGTGCGGCCCGTGATGGCGTGGGCATGCACGGCGTGGCGTACAACGCGCAGATCTACGTGGGCAACACCAACGCCAATGACAGCTTCCTGTTTGGACCCACGCCGGATCCCAAGTACTTCAAGGCGGTGTACAGCGCCCTGGTGGATTCCGGCGTGCGCGCGATCAATAACAGCTGGGGCAGCCAGCCCAAGGACGTCAGCTACCAGACCCTGGGCGACCTGCACGCGGCCTATGCCCAGCATTACAACCGGAACACCTGGCTGGATGCTGCTGCGGATGTGGCCAAGGCCGGGGTGATCAACGTGTTCAGTGCCGGGAACAGCGGCTACGCCAACGCCAGCGTGCGTTCAGCCTTGCCGTATTTCCAGCCAGAACTGGAGGGCCACTGGCTGGCGGTGTCGGGCCTGGACAAGGCGAATAACCAGAAATACAACCAGTGCGGCATCGCCAAGTACTGGTGTATTTCCACCCCCGGGGCGTTGATCAACAGCACCATTCCCGACGGCGGCTACGGCGTAAAGTCCGGCACCTCGATGTCGGCGCCCCATGCCACGGGCGCACTGGCGCTGGTGATGGAACGCTACCCGTACCTGAACAACGAACAGGCCTTGCAGGTGCTGTTGACCACCGCCACTCAACTCAATGGCGCGGTTACCGATGCACCGACCACGCAAGTTGGCTGGGGCGTGCCGGACCTTGGCCGGGCGATGCACGGGCCCGGGCAATTGCTTGGGCCGATGAATGTCACGTTGGCGGCCGGGCAGGGCGATGTGTGGAGCAATGCGATCTCCGACAAGGCGCTGATCCAGCGTCAGGCCGAAGACAGCGCCGAAACCCTGGCCTGGCAGCAAACCCTGCGTGACAAGGGCTGGGAGAACGGCGTGGGCGCCGGCGCGAGTCAGCAGGACCAGACGGACTATGCCGTTGGCACCGCCCGGGCGGCAGCCGCGGCCCAGCGTATCTATGAAGGCAGCCTGATCAAATCCGGCGCGGGCAGCCTGGTGCTGAGCGGGGATAACACCTACCGTGGCCCTACCACCGTGAATGGCGGTCGGCTGGCGGTGAATGGCTCACTGACGTCGGCAGTGACGGTTAATGACAGCGGCACACTGGGCGGTTCCGGCCGCATCGCGGCGTTGCAGGTGAACAGCGGCGGCACCGTGGCGCCGGGCAACTCCGTGGGTACCTTGCAGGTGGCTGGGGACGTGAACCTCGCCGCCGGCTCCACCTATGCAGTCGAACTCACCCCCACCAGCAGCGACCAGATTGTCGCCACCGGCAAGGCAATCCTCGGCGGCGGCACGGTGACCCTGGCCCTGGAAAACAGCCCGACTTTGCTCAGCCAGCAACAGGCCGAGAGCCTGCTGGGGCGTCAGTACAACATCCTCCAGGCGGCGGGCGGGATCCAGGGGCAGTTCGGTGCGGTATTGCCCAACTACCTGTTCCTCGGCGGCACCCTCGACTATGCCGCCAACGGCGTGCAGCTGGACATTGCCCGCAGTGATGCGAGTTTCGCCAGTGTCGGCGCCACCCGTAACCAGCGTTCGGTGGCGGCGGCTGCCGAGCAACTGGGCGCGGGCAATCCGGTGTACGAAAGCATCCTGCGTTCAGACTCCGTGGCCGCCGCGCAACAGGGCTTCCAGCAACTGTCGGGGGAAATCTATCCGGCCATCGACACCATGCTGATCAACGATAGTCGCCAACTACGTGATGCCGTCGGTGAGCGCCTGCGCCATACGCCGGTCGCGGGTGAAAGCAATGTGTGGGTCAAGGCGCTCGGCAGCTGGGGCAAGACCGACAGCCGCAGCGACACGGCGGGCTACACCACCTCGCTGGGCGGCACGCTGGCGGGTGTCGACGGTGCGCTGGACGAGCAGACCCGCGCTGGTCTGGTGGCCGGTTACAGCGACAGCTCACTGAACATGGGCAGCGGCACTCACTCCTCGGCGTCCATCGACAGCTACCACCTCGGCGCCTATGCCGGGCATGAGCTGGGCAACTGGCGCCTGAGCGTCGGCGGCGCCTACAGCTGGCATCGCGGCGACGTGAAACGTGACTTGCAGTACGGCGAAGTCAGCGGCAAGCAGAAGACCAAGCTGGATGCGCGCAGCGCCCAGGTATTTACCGAAGCGGCCTACCGTTTGAGCCTGCAATCGATGGCGCTGGAGCCGTTCGCCAACCTGGCTTACGTGCACCTGGACAGTGAACGCTTTCACGAGAAAGGCGACGCCGCTGCACTTGAGCGTGGCAGTGACAGCCGCGATGCAGTGCTGAGCACCCTGGGCCTGCGGGCGGCAAAAACGTTCCCTCTCAATGACCGCCAGCAACTGGACGTTTCCGGCTCGTTGGGCTGGCAGCACAGCTTGAGTGCCGTTGAATCCGAAGAGCACCTGGCGTTTGTCGCCGGTGGGCCGTCGTTCGCGGTGCAAAGCTCGCCGTTGATGCGCGACGCGGCACTGGTGGGTGTACAGGCCAGCCTGGCGTTGAGCAAAAGCACACGGGTCAACCTCGACTACACGGGCCAGTTGGCTGGCCGGGAAAAAGTGCAGGGCGTGGGGTTGAGTCTGAACTGGCAGTTCTGAGCAAGATCCTGAGGCCGAAGGAGGTCAACTGTGGGAGCGGGCTTGCTCGCGAATGCGGTGGTTCAGTTACAGGTGCGTCGACTGACACACCGCATTCGCGAGCAAGCCCGCTCCCACATGGGGTCGGCGGCGCCTGGGAGAAACGTGATTTATATAAGTGCAATAAAAACTAAGGAAGGTCACCGTGAAAAAAACAAAACGAGGGTTTCAATCCGCCATCCCAACAGGCCCGGGCTACCCGCTCAAGGCCTTGAGCTGCGTGCCATACGGCGCGTTGCTGTGTTGCCTGGCCAGCCTGGGTACCGCCCAGGCCGCACCCTACGTGGAAAGCGGAAAACTGGGAGATGCTGCCAGTTGGCGCAGTAATGAATTCAAGGCCGATTGGGGCCTGGGCGCCGTGCATGCAGACGCCGCATACGCCGCCGGCTACACCGGCAAGGGCGTGAAGCTGGGGATCTTCGACCAGCCGGTGTATGCCCAGCATCCGGAATTCGCCAGCCCCGGCAAAGTGGTCACGATCGTGACCGAAGGCATTCGCCAATACACCGACCCGTACATCCCGGTGAAGGCCGGTGACGCGTTTCGCTACGACGGCACGCCCTCCCTGGGCTCCAACGGCAAACTCGGCAATCACGGCACCCACGTGGGCGGGATTGCCGCCGGTAACCGCGACGGCGGGCCGATGCATGGCGTGGCGTTCGATGCGCAGATCATCAGCGCTGAAAACGGTGACCCGGGCCCCGAAGACGGGATCATCCTGGGCAACGACGGCGCGGTCTACAAAGCCGGTTGGGATGCCTTGGTGGCCAGCGGCGCGCGCATCATCAACAACAGCTGGGGCATCGGTATCGGTGACCAGTACGCCAAGGGCGGGCGCGATCCGGCGTTCCCTAACTTCACGGTCAATGAAGCCCAGGCGCAGTTCAACAACATCCGGCCGATCCTTGGCACCATCGCCGGCGGCGCTTACCAAGGCGCCATCGATGCGGCCCGCAGCGGCGTGCTGACGATCTTTGCCGCCGGCAACGACTACAACCGCAATAACCCGGACGCGATCTCGGGCCTCGCGTACTTCGTACCGGAGATCGCGCCCAACTGGTTGTCGGTGGCGGCGTTGCAACAGAACCCCGACACCGCCAGTTCCGATCCGTACGTGATCAGCACCTTCTCTTCACGTTGCGGTTATGCCGCCAGTTTCTGCGTCGCGGCGCCGGGCACCAAGATCTACAGCTCGGTGATCAACGGCACCACCCTGGAAAACCTGACCACCGACTACGCCAACTTCAACGGCACCTCCATGGCCGCGCCCCATGTGGCCGGCAGCGCGGCGGTGCTGATGGAGCGCTTTCCATACATGAGTGGCGACCAGATTTCCACGCTGCTGAAAACCACCGCGACCGACCTCGGCGCACCGGGCATCGACTCGCTGTACGGTTGGGGCATGATCAACCTGGGCAAGGCCATCAACGGCCCGGGGATGTTTGTGACGGCTGAGGATATCCCGGCCGAGTTTCGTATCGACGGTGCCTACGGCTCCGGTCAATTCGTCGCGGATCTGCCAGGGATTGGCGCCGTGGTGGATGCCGGCAAACCGACCCAGCGCCTGTGCACCGACGTGCATTGTGGGCTGGATGTGTGGAGCAACAACATCTCCGGGCATGGCGGCCTGACCAAGCAGGGCATTGGTGCGCTGGTGCTGACCGGCACCAACACCTACAGCGGCCCGACCCTGGTCAACCAAGGGTTGCTGGCGATCAATGGTTCGATCACTTCCGACGTCACCGTCAGCAACAGCGGTGTCGTGGGCGGTTCAGGGCGCATTGGTTCGCTGACGGCGAACAGCGGCGGTACCGTGGCGCCGGGTAACTCCATCGGCACGCTGAACGTGGCCGGCGATGTGAGCTTTGCAGCGGGCTCCACTTACGCGGTGGAGCTGTCGGAAACCAGCAGTGACCGCATCGTCGCCGGTGGCAAGGCCACCCTCAGCGGCGGCACGGTGACCCTGGCCCTGGAAAACAGCCCGACGCTGCTGACCCAGACCCAGGCCGAAAGCCTGATCGGTCGCCAATACAACATCCTGCAGGCCGCAGGCGGGATCACCGGCAGCTTCGGTTCGGTGCTGCCCAACTACCTGTTTATCGGCGGCACCTTGAACTACGCCGCCAACGGCGTGCAACTGGATGTGGGGCGCAACGCCAACACCTTTGCCAGTGTGGCCGCCACCCAGAACCAACGTTCAGTGGCAGCCGCCGCCGAGCAATTGGGTGCAGGCAACGCCGTCTATGAAAGCCTGTTGCTGGCGCCGAATGCGGCCTCGGCCCAAGGTGCGTTCCAGCAGTTGTCCGGGGAAATCTACCCGGCGCTGGAAACCGCATTGGTCAATGACAACCGCTACCTGCGCGAGGCTGTGGGCGAGCGCTTGCAGCAAGGGGCAATGGGCGCATCGAGCCAGACCGTCGACAGCCGTGGCAACGTCTGGGTCAAGGCGTTGGGCGCCTGGGGCAAGACCAACAGCGGCAGCGATACGGCGGGCTACACCACTTCCATCGGCGGCATGCTGGCGGGTGTGGACGGCGCACTGGATGACGACACCCGTGTGGGCCTGGTAGCGGGCTACAGCGACACGTCGCTGAACATGGGCAGCGACACCCATTCCCGGGCATCGGTAGACAGCTATCACTTGGGTGCGTACGCCGGGCATGAAATCGGTGCGTTGCGTTTGAGCGGCGGGGCGACCTACAGCTGGCACCGCGCCGATGTGAAACGCGAGCTGCAATACGGCGAAGTCGCCGGCAAGCAGAAAGCCAAGGTGGATGCCCGCAGCACCCAGGTGTTTACCGAAGCGGCCTATCGCTTGAACCTGCAACCCCTGGCCCTGGAACCGTTCGCCAACCTGGCGTATGTGCATCTGGATGCCGATGGGTTTACCGAGAAGGGTGATGCGGCGGCCTTGAAGGGCCGGGATGACAGCCGCGATGTGGTGTTGAGTACCCTGGGGGCTCGAGCGCTGAAAACCTTGAATATCAACGACCATCAGCAACTGGAGCTTTCCGGCACCCTGGGCTGGCAGCACAACCTGAGCAGCGTTGATTCCGAGCGGCACCTGGCGTTTGCGTCGGGCGGCCCGTCGTTCTCGGTGGAGAGTTCGTCGATGGTGCGTGATGCGGCATTGGTGGGCGCGCGGGTCAGCCTGGCGCTGAGCAAGGATGCGAAGGTGAACCTGGATTACAACGGCCTGCTGGCCAGCAAAGAGAAAGTCCATGGGGTGGGTTTGAGCCTGGACTGGGCTTTCTAAACACCACCGTTGGAAATGTGGGAGCGGGCTTGCTCGCGAAGGCGGTGGATCAGTCAACCCATCCACCGACTGGCACACCGCTTTCGCGAGCAAGCCCGCTCCCACATTGATCCGGTTCCAATCGTCCATTTGTGCAGATTTGGCTTTCTCGACAATTCCAACAAAAGAGAGGCAATACCATGGGTGTTTTCGACTATAAAAACCTCGGGACCGAGGGCTCCAAAGCGTTGTTCGCCGATGCCATGGCGATCACGCTGTACTCCTATCACAACCTGGACAACGGCTTTGCCGTGGGTTATCAGCACAACGGTTTTGGCCTGGGGCTGCCCGCCACCCTGGTGGGGGCGCTGCTGGGCAGCACCGATTCACAAGGGGTGATTCCGGGAATTCCCTGGAACCCGGACTCGGAAAAGGCCGCCCTCGAGGCGGTCAACAAGGCCGGCTGGACGCCCATCAGCGCCAGTACCCTGGGCTATGGCGGCAAGGTGGATGCCCGGGGCACGTTCTTCGGTGAAAAGGCCGGCTACACCACCGCGCAGGTGGAGGTGCTGGGCAAGTACGATGGCGCCGGCAAGCTGCTGGAAATCGGTATTGGTTTTCGCGGGACTTCGGGGCCTCGGGAAACCCTGATCACCGACTCCATTGGCGATCTGGTCAGTGATTTGCTGGCAGCGCTGGGGCCCAAGGATTACGCGAAAAACTACGCCGGCGAAGCGTTTGGCACCTTGCTCAAGGATGTCGCGGCGTATGCCGGCAGTCATGGGTTGACGGGCAAGGACGTGGTGGTCAGCGGCCATAGCCTGGGTGGCCTGGCGGTCAACAGCATGGCCGACTTGAGCGGTAATAAATGGTCGGGGTTCTACAAGGACTCCAACTATGTGGCGTATGCCTCGCCAACCCAGAGCAGCGGCGACAAGGTGTTGAACATCGGTTATGAGAATGACCCGGTGTTTCGCGCGCTGGACGGGTCGTCGTTCAACTTCTCGTCCCTGGGCGTGCACGACAAGCCCCATGAGTCGACGACGGACAATATCGTCAACTTCAACGACCACTACGCGTCGACGCTGTGGAATGTCCTGCCGTTTTCCATCGTCAATGTGCCCACTTGGCTTTCTCATTTACCCACGGCCTATGGCGATGGCTTGACCCGTGTCCTGGACTCGAAATTCTACGACCTGACCAGCCGGGACTCGACGATTATCGTGGCCAACCTGTCGGACCCGGCACGGGCCAATACCTGGGTGCAGGACCTCAACCGCAACGCCGAGCCCCACAAGGGCAACACGTTCATCATCGGCAGCGACGGTAATGACCTGATCCAGGGCGGCAAGGGGGTGGACTTTATTGAAGGCGGCAAGGGCAATGACACGATCCGCGACAACAGCGGGCATAACACCTTTCTGTTCGGCGGGCAGTTTGGGCAGGACCGAGTGATCGGTTACCAGTCCACCGACAAGCTGGTGTTCAGGGACGTGGAGGGCAGTGCGGACTGGCGTGACCATGCGAAGGTGGTGGGGAGCGACACTGTGCTGAGTTTTGGCGCGGATTCGGTGACGCTGGTCGGCGTTGGGCTCGCCGGGGTTTGGGGCGATGGAATTTCCATCAGCTGAGTAGCGCTACCGATTTATCGTTCCCACGCTCTGCGTGGGAACGCCGCCCCGGACGCTCTGCGTCCAACTGCCAACCCACGGTTTACGTCTTGCGCAGTGTTGACGCGGAGCGTCACGGGATGCATTCCCACGTGGAACGTGGGAACGATCATTCAGGGCAGTGCATTGATCGTTCCCACGCTCTGCGTGGGAACGCCGCCCCGGACGCTCTGCGTCCAACTGCCAACCCACGGTTCACGTCTTGCGCAGTGGCGACGCAGAGCGTCACGGGATGCATTCCCACGTGGAACGTGGGAACGATCATTGCGAAGGAAGGTGGGAGCCAATTGATCGTTCCCACGCTCTGCGTGGGAACGCCGCCCCGGACGCTCTGCGTCCAACTGCCAACCCACGGTTCACGTCTTGCGCAATGGTGACGCGGAGCGTCACGGGATGCATTCCCACGTAGAACGTGGGAACGATCGGCGATCGGGAGCCAACGGGCTCCCACTTTTTATTTCTCCTTCATCACGGTCGCGACGTCATCGGCCTTGATGCGAATATGCTTGCCGGCAATGTCGGTGAATTCGTAGAAACCATCGGCCGTTTTCGCGTTGGGCACGTCCCTGGTCAAATATTGGGTGCCGTTCTGCAAGGTCACCACGGTCTGCGTGGAGCAACCGGCCAATACCAGCAACGTGAACATACCCACTGCCAGACCCAAATTCTTCATGCTCATAACCCTTACCTTGATCCTTCGAAAACCCCGCGCCTGAGCGGTCGGGGGAAACCTATTTTATGTGGCTGACAGCCATCTGATCATTATTACGCAAAAAGTTGCGTGTGCCTTTGATCTATTACTGATTGCAACAGCCGGCCAGGGACGGCACTCTGTATGCATAACCAGTGTTTGATCCCGTGCCTGACATGTCCAATCCCCTTGAAGACCCGCTCTATTACCTGCATAACTTCCGCCAGGTGCTCGATTGGCTGGGGCAGCGTTATGCCGATTTACTGGCCCCGGACGAAGAGCATTTCATTCAGCAATTTGACAGCTTGCCGCAATCGTCCCAGGCCTTGCTGGTGCGCATGGTGATGCGCAAGGGCGCGCATTTCCGGGCAGGCAAGCTCAATTATGTCGAAATCGGCGCGGTGCACGAGGCGGTGATACCGTTGCTGGAGCAGGGCTGGGTGACGGATCAGTGCCTGTTGTCGTTTGGCGAACTGTTTGGCCTGTTGCAGAAAGCTGAAATCCTGGCGGCGTTCAAACCCTGGATCGAGCAACCCAGGGCCAAAAAGGCAGATTGGCTGGCGTCGCTGTCGACGCAGTTTTGTGAACCGCGTCACTTCCAGCACTGGTGCCCGGACCTGGCCGATCAACTCTACAGCCTGACCGTGATGGACCTGTGCGACCGCCTGCGGCTGATGTTCTTCGGCAATCTCTATCAGGACTGGTCGGAGTTCGTGCTGGCGGACCTGGGGATTTTTACTTACGAAAAGGTCGAGTTCGGCGCCGAATCCCGTGGTTTGCGCAGCCGTGACGACGTGCACGGCTTTCTGTTCCTGCACCAGTGCCAACAGGCTTTTGAAGCGGGCGAGGCACTGGATGACGTACTGGAACAAATCGCCACCCTGCACACCGACAACCCCTGGCTGGAAAAGCGTCGGGCCAAGCTGTTGTTTCAAGTAGGCCAGTACTGCGAGCGCAGTGCCGAGCTGGCTTTGGCCGAGGCGATATACCGGGGCTGCACCTATCCCGGTGCTCGGGCTCGGCTGATCCGGGTGCTGGAGCGTCAGGAGGATTTTGCCCAGGCGATGCGGCTGGCCTGTGAGGCGCAGCAGGCCCCGGAAAGCGCTGCCGAGCAGCAGCACCTGTTGCGTGTGATCCCCAGGTTGCGGCGCAAACTCGGCGAGCCGGCGATGCCCAAGGTAAAACCCCGGGCTATCGTGCGCCTGGACCTCGAGCTGCCGGCCCCGGACCCGCTGATGTCGGTGGAGTATTGCGTGCAGGCCCACTTGAGCGACCACGGTGCGCCGGTGCATTACGTCGAGAACACCCTGATCAACTCGTTGTTTGGACTGCTGTGCTGGCCGGCGATTTTTGCGCCGTTGCCGGGGTCGTTTTTCCACCCGTTCCAGCGCGGTCCCGTGGACCTGCACAGTGAAGACTTCCATCAGCGCCGCGCCGAGCTGTTTGCCGAGTGCCTGGGCCAACTGGACGATGAGCGCTACAAGCACAGCATTCGCCAGCGTTACGTGGACAAATGGGGCATTCAGTCGCCCTTCGTGTTCTGGAACGTGCTCAGTGAAGAACTGCTCGACCAGGCCCTCGATTGCCTGCCCGCCGCACACCTGCGCCATTGGTTCGAGCGCCTGCTGCTGGATATCCGCGCCAACCGCGCCGGCATGCCCGACCTGATCCAGTTCTGGCCCGAAGAAAAAACCTACCGCATGATCGAAGTCAAAGGCCCCGGCGATCGCCTGCAAGACAATCAGCTGCGCTGGCTGGAGTTCTGCGGCGAACACCAGATGCCCGTGACCGTCTGTTATGTGCGCTGGGCGGAGCAGGTGGCTTGAGCTACAGCGTCGCGGTGCGTGCGTTGTGTGAATTCACCGCCAAGGTCGGCGACCTCGACCTGCGTTTTACCCCGTCTCCCAGCGCCCAGGAAGGGATTGTCGGCCACCGCACGGTGGCTTCGCGGCGCAGCGCCCACTACCAGAATGAAGTCGCGCTGGAAGGTGAATACCAGCAGTTGAAAGTCCGGGGCAGGGCGGATGGCTACGACCCGGACCGCAACCAGCTGGAAGAGGTGAAAACCTATCGCGGTGACCTCGACAAGCAGCCGGCCAACCACCGGCAACTGCACTGGGCCCAGGTCAAGGTCTACGGCTGGTTGATGTGCCAGAAGCTCGGGTTGTCGGAGATTGTGCTGGCGCTGGTGTATTTCGACATCGTTGGCGAGCACGAAACGCTGCTTAGCCAACGCTTTCAGGCGGCTGAGCTGCAGGCTTTCTTCAACCGACAATGCGCACTGTTCCTCGGCTGGGCCGAACAGGAAATGCACCAGCGCGAAGCGCGCAACGCCGCAGCAACGGCCCTGGGCTTTCCTCATGCAGCGTTTCGCCCCGGCCAGCGTTCCCTCGCGGAAACCGTCTACAAGGCCGTCAGCACCGGCCGCTGCCTGATGGCCCAGGCGCCCACCGGTATCGGCAAGACCGTCGGCACCATTTTCCCGATGCTCAAGGCCCTGGCGCCCCAGCAACTGGACAAGGTGTTCTTCCTCACGGCCAAGACCCCGGGCCGAAAATTGGCGCTGGATGCCGCGCAAGTGCTGTACGACAGCAGCCCGGATTTGCCGCTGCGGGTGCTGGAACTGGTGGCGCGGGACAAGGCCTGCGAGCATCTCGACAAAGTCTGTCACGGCGACTCGTGCCCACTGGCCAAGGGCTTTTACGACCGCTTGCCGGCTGCCCGCGAAGCCGCATCCCGCGTGCGCCTGCTGGACCAGCGCAACCTGCGGGAAGTTGCCCTGGCCCATGACGTCTGCCCCTATTACCTGAGCCAGGAAATGGCGCGCTGGACCGACGTGGTGGTCGCCGACTACAACTATTACTTTGATTTTGGCGCCATGTTGTTCGGCCTGGCTCAACTCAACCAGTGGCGAGTTGCGGTGCTGGTGGACGAGGCCCATAACCTGGTGGAGCGCGGCCGTTCGATGTACAGCGCGGCCCTCGACCAGTACACCCTCAAGACCCTGCGGGAGATCGCGCCCGAGCCGCTGAAAAAGTCCCTGCAACGTCTGAACCGTGAGTGGAATGCCTTGCACAAGGAGCAAGTGGCGCCGTATCAGGCGTATGCCCAGAAGCCCGACAAACTGCTGCACGCCCTGAGCCTGTGCACCAGCGCCATGGGCGAGTACTTCAACGACCATCCCGAAGCACTCAATGGCGAGCTGCAGGCGTTCTATTTCGAGGCCTTGCAGTTTGCCAAGGTCGCCGAACTGTTCAACGAACACTTCATCTTCGACATCAGCAAGCGCGAACTCAGTGGCAAACGCAGCTCCTCGAACCTGTGCCTGCGCAACGTGGTGCCTGCCGAATTCATTCGGCCCCGGCTGACGGCGGCCCGCAGCAGCGTGCTGTTTTCCGCGACCTTGAGCCCACGGCATTACTACGCGGACTTGCTGGGGATGCCCCCGGACACGGCCTGGGTCGATGTGGAATCGCCGTTCAAGGCCGAGCAGTTGCAGGTGCATATCGTCGACCGGATCTCCACCCGGTTTGTTCATCGCCAAGCGTCGCTGGAACCTATCGTCGAGCTGATCGCTGCGCAGTTTGCGCAGCAGCCGGGCAACTACCTGGCGTTCTTCAGCAGCTTCGATTATCTGCAGCAAGTGGCGCAATTGCTCGCCGAGCGACACCCGCAGATCCCGCTGTGGCGGCAGTCACGGGGCATGGCCGAGGCCGAACGCCAGGGGTTTCTCGACCAGTTCACCCAGCACAGCCAGGGCATCGGTTTTGCCGTGCTGGGCGGCGCCTTCGGCGAAGGCATCGACCTGCCGGGAAGCCGGCTGATCGGCGCGTTTATCGCCACCCTGGGCCTGGCGCAACTGAACCCGGTGAACGAGCAACTCAAACTGCGGATGGGCGCGATTTTCGGTGCCGGCTACGACTACACCTATTTGTACCCAGGCATTCAGAAAGTGGTGCAGGCGGCGGGCAGGGTAATCCGCAGCCAGCAGGACCGGGGCGTGGTGATGCTGATCGATGACCGCTTTGGTGAAGCGCGGGTGCGACAGCTATTGCCGCGCTGGTGGTCGATCACTGCGGCGGATACACCGCATCCCGTAACTGGTGGGTGAACAGACCGGACATGCCTTCGTAGGCCGTATTGGTCAGTGCAACCACCGTGAGCTTTTGCAGCGGGTCGACAAACCAGCTGTGACCGTAGGCGCCGCCCCACTCAAAGGTGCCCCGGGATTGCGGTGTGCCCGTCAGCGCGGGGTCATTCAGCACGGCCCAGCCATAACCGAAGCCCCAACCCGGGTCCTGGGTTTGCACCTTGGCGCCGACGTGATCGGTGACCATCAACTGCACGCTGTGTGCAGACAGTATCGGTGCGCCACCCTGGCGAATGGTTTCCAGGAACCGCGCAATATCACCTGCCGTACCGGCCATGCCGGCGCCGCCGGAAGGGTAGGCATGCGGGTCGAGGATTCGCCGCACATCAAACAGCGCAGTGCTGTTGCCCGAGGTGATGGTGGCCTTGTCGACCATGCGCAGCGGCTGCGGCGATCCATCCTGATAGGCGGCGGACAGGCGTTTTATATCCGTCACGGAAAACCCGGTATCGCTCAGCCCCAGCGGGCCGGTGACTGACTCGCGGACCAAGGCCGGCAGGCTCTGGCCCGACGCCTTTTCCAGCACCGCACCCAGCACATCGGTGGCCATCGAGTATTGCCAGCCCATGCCCGGCGGGTAACTCAGGGGCACGCTGGCGATGCGCTTCAAATTCTCGTCAAAGCTGATCTCGGGCTCGCCCAAGCCATCGGAAACCCCGGCGGTGCGGTAGGGGCCGTGGGTACTTTCCAGAAATCCATAGCTCAGGCCAGCCGTATGGTTAAGTAACTGGCTGACGGTGATCACCGGGGTGGTGCCATCCGCCAGCTTGGGATTGAAGTCGGGAAGCCAGCGGCTGACCGGATCGTCCAGGCCCAAGCGACCTTGTTCCACCAGGTGCATCGCGGCGGCGGAGACCAGCGGTTTGGTGACCGATGCCAGACGAAAGATCGTGTCCTCTGTCATCGGGCGCCCGGCTTCGCGGTCCGCCAACCCAGCTGCACGGTGATACACCAGCTGCCCGTCCCGCAGCACCAGCACCACGGTGCCCACCAGGCGATTGTCGGCAATGGCGCTGTCGACCACTGCATCTACCCGCTTGGCGAGCAGCGGGTCCGGGCTGTCGGCGCAGGCGAGGGTGGCGCAAAGGGCGGCGGCAAGGGGCACGAGGTAGCTGGCAGGAGGCTGCATGGTTGAGGTCGCTCATTGGCAGTGCATGACTGCCAAATATGAACGCCAGGGGCCTGGACTACAACGTCACATTGCACAACTTTTGTTGGTGCAGACAAGCGTGTGATGGCCTGTTCTCCCAGGGAATATCGCGAGCGAGTGCCATTAACCGTATGACCCCATTTCCCACACCTGCAGTTTTGAGTAACGCGGGAGTTGTCCGTTTCGATCAAGGCTGTAATACACCTTCACGATTTCGGCCATTTGAAGACCCTCCACTGATATCGTGACGCGCATCGGCTGGCCGGCCGTGTCTGCGTTCAGAGTGGTGGTTACGGTAGTTCTCGACTGGCTGGCGATCCATTGCAAGGTCACGGTGTCGCCGGGTGCGGTCTCGGTGAACGGTACGATGACCGTCACCTGGTGCTCGCCTTGCGCATGCTCAACCTGCGCCTGGGGTAGACGACTGACGGGTTCGCCCACCTGCAATTCCAGGCGAAGGGACTCATGAGCGGGCAAGGGCTCAATGCGTTCGTAATACAGTTCGGTGAGCTGGTTAGCCAGGGTTTTGAGTTGCGCTCCATCCACCGTCAACACGATGGTGCGATCTTCCGGAATCTCGTCCAGCGTGTGTTCCTGGATGTAGATCGTTGTATCTGCTTCCCATACCAGGCGCATCTGCATCGGTGCATCCCAGCCAGCGGGCGCAGTGAACACCACAGTGGCCTTGGCGATGTTCGGGTCCAGACGGCCCCCTTCCGCCTCCAGTACCTGGGGGGCCGACCATGGACTACCTGCGCCGCGCGCACCGATCCGGGTGGTTCCCGATGGCAGTTCCCGCTCGAGAGAGGGCGGCTCGTTCAGTACGGCGTCGAGGTCGACATTAACCCACGTTATGGGTGACCAATTAGCGTCCGAGTCAGGGTCCATATTCACTGCCGGGTAATTGCCCACGGCATCGATTACCTGCATTGATACCGGGATATGCGGGCTGCTTCCTGCGTCCAGGACGACCTCCGTGGGCACTTTAATTGAAAGAGGTCTGCCCAACTCAGGCGTCCTCACCACATGAGAAAAACCTTGAGAACCCCAGGTGATATTGCAGGTATCGAACTCCGCCATGTTGAGGTAAGGCTCGACATCAAGAATGATGCCCAGCACTGCCCTGTGACGAGTCACCACCTCGCCCGCCTGCAAGTCGGGGGGCATTCTAAATACGAAGCCCTGATGGCCCACGGTATCCGGGTCTGGATCGCGCCCTCCGGGACGGTCCAGTTTGATCCGCACCTTCAGGTGATTTGACTCTACAGGTGCCTGGCGAGGTTCCTGAACGGTTAGATACGGATAAGCCCACGTCGGCAGGACATTCTTTTTGTCCACTCGGAGGGAAATTCTCAGATGGTCCTGGTTCCCACTGTTTATGACCGCGAAATCTTCCGGGATCGGGCTATCCCAATAGAGAAATATCTCGGTGCCGAGCGCGTACCTGTGCTCCGGGTAAAGCGTCGGCTTCACATCATGCTCCACATGCCGAAGGCCCAGGCCACCGTCAGATTGGGTGGCTTCTTCATCTTCCGTGATCACCGGCGCCAGGTTATGGATGACAAGCAGGGGTTTATTGTTGGCGGTTGGGCAGTCCGCGTTTTTTTCAGGGGCACGAGACATGGTGAAACCTCCACGGTTAAGGGCTGCAATCAATTCGGCAGGTTCTCATCGCCAACAGTGTTCCGGCGTGCGATCCGCACCGTCGTCACGCCTGAATAACGCTGCGGTCTCCCGCCCAGGTTGACCAACCAATAGACTTTTACGATGTGATTGAGGTTATCCAGCACAAATTTTGCCGGCACCCTGACCCGTGCCTCGCCTGGGGTATTGGCACGTACAAGCATTTCGATGCGGTTACCCGGGCCGAACCAGTGCAAGCGGATATCCCGGTTAAGCGGCGGGTTGGGAATGGTGACCCAGACGCCGTCCGGGACCAGGTCCGGGTCAAGCCGGTGGCCGATAACTCTTTCCACCACGGGGGCCGCCATGGGCGCCCAACGCTCGCCCACCAGCAGGCTTTTACGCGCTGATTGCCCCAGCAGCCGAGGGATGGCGCGGCTATCAGTGGCTTCGTAGTACATCACCGAAGGCCGTCCCTCAAAACGCTGGGCTTGTGCGCCTGGCACATGAAACTCAAGCACATTGTGCTCCGGACGCTCGCCGGCACTGCGGCTGAACCGGTACTCCACGGCACTCTCCGGGTCGGGTAGCAGCCAGACCAGGGTGATCAGGTCCGTGGGTTTCCAGCTTTCCTGATAAGGCACATAGGCGTAGCCGTCCAGAGGTACGGGTTGTACATGGGCGAAGAAGGGGGTCACTTCGTTCATGTACGGCGCAGGCCACTGTTCGACCGCGCCCTGAACCGTTACGTAGTCGGCGATCGAGTAAAAGGTTATGCCTTCGACGAACTTGTGAAGGGTGTATTGCACCTTGGCGTGGCCCTGGACCAGCTTCGCCATCAGCTCATGGCTTAACGGGAATTCAAATAATTTGTTGTTCTGGTCCACCCGCCTTCTCTCGCTGTGGTTGATGATATTTCCGTGGGCATCGGTGCCCTGGAAGAAAAACTCCAGCGTGTCGTTAGGCGAGAAGTAGTTGGGGTCGGCATAGACATTCGCCGTGATCGATTGCCCCCCGAGTTTAGCCAGATCGATCACCCGGGTTTGCGGATCGGCCTCATTGATAAACGGCGCATACAGGAAGTCGTCCCGGGCAAACACTCTCACTTCACTGACTGCCGACCAGGGCGCAGAAGGGTCGGAATAGTTTCCGGTGTGTCCATGTACCTGAAACTGCACGGTCACCCGCTCGCTATCGCCAGCGGCGAGGATTTTTTCGTAGGGCACGACCAGGATGATGGGGCGCCGCAGGTCTTTTTCGCTGATCGAATACGTCACTTGCTGATCACCCCAGCACAGCAACACGCGGTCCCCGGCGGCGATAAACGGGTAGTGGAGCACTTCGACTTCGATACCGTCGCGGGCCCGCTTGTTGCTGACGCCGCTCACCACCACGTCGTCGGGCAGTTTGAAGCGCAGCCCCTGGTGCCCCGGCCTCGTAACATCGGGGTCGGGGCCGCCGGGCATGTTCAGATCAACTAGCAGGCGCAAGGTCTGGGTCGACTCGCCGGTGAGGTTGTTCCGGCATACCAGTGGGTCAATCAACAGGGGCCTGATGCTGGCCGCCGGAAGCAGCAGCGGTAGCCGTGCCTGCTGCAGGTCACCGGGCTGGACAAAGGTATGAGCCACCGGTATCAGCGGGTCGTTGCTGAACAATTCGAGCAAATCACCATTGGCCATCCGTGAGGACGTTTGCACGTAAACCACCTGGGGGGTCTGAATATTTCTCAGGCCCAGGCTACCGTCAACGCCCACGTCGCCGGCATTGGCGGGAAGCATCCCTGGCACTTCGAGGCTGCCCAATACAGCAGTGGGTTGGGGTACGTCTGTAATGACTGTGGACATCGCAGTGACTCCTTTCTGGATTGCCCCCTTCGAGGCGTGCGAAGTGCGTAAGTTATAGGTTATGTATACGATTCGCTGCGTGGTCGTTGGCTAGTTCCTATTGATCATTAGAGCGATCGGAAGAGGATGTCGTCGATTTCATAATCATTACCCTCATGGGTAGGGTAGTGACTATTAATATTAAGAGTGATCGAAGAGTTATTGGCGGTGAATTCTCCGCTAATTTCTACCCATGCATAGGGAGTTGAAAGAGTCTCCACCGGAGTAATTACACTCTCTGAAGTACTGAGTGAAAGTCTGGGTGCAAAGTGCCAATTTTCAAATCTTCGAGCTCTCAGTGAGAACTCGTATCGACGCCCTGGCCCCAGATTATTAAATCGTTTACTTAAAATGACGCCAGCCTTATTGCCGGGAGGATAGGTATAGTTGTGGAAGACCGTGTTTCCACTATAGGTTCTGAATGCAATATCTCTATTGTCACTAAGCGCGGGCCCTCGGACCCAGCCATTTAAATTGCTTCCGGTGAAGTTTGTAAGATCATATTGACCTGGGACAGTTTGAATCCTTAAAACGTAAATCAGTGAAAAGCGCCGGGGGACATCAGCCCTGGCCAAGTCGTATATGATCCGCACCGACCTATTTATGTTGGCATCGACAAAGCGGCGCTCTATTGGGACTAGAAGTGCCTTTCCTGCTTGTTCTTTACTGAGTTTGACTTCAACTGACGTACCCAAGGCATCACCGTTCCAAATTAATGTGATGATGTCACCTTCAACGCTATCCGAGAGTGGAACAGTTACTGTCACGTGGGTGCCAATATCTGCGGGATCGAGATTGTTGCCGAAAGTCTTTTCAACCGTTACAGCGGGCAGTGTTCTTGCCGGCTCTCCCACCTGAAGCTGCATTCGCAGCGACTGACGATGGGGCGTGTAATCAATACGCTCGTAATACACCTCGACGGGCAACGTATTAAAGCGTCGGACTTGTTCGCTCGAAACCTGAAAGCTCAATCGGCGGTCTTCAGGAATAGCTTCCAAAAATATTTCTTCAGAAAAGTTGACCGAATGGGCGACCCAAACGACGCGAATTCGAGTGCCCGGTGTCCACCCATCCTGTGCACTGAATCTCATCACGGCAATTGAGTCCGGAGCGAGCTGTCCGTTAGGTGCCTGGTCGATGGTCGGGGCCGGCCAGTCCATCAGTCGCCCGATCACCCGCACACGCACTTTCCTTGACGGGTACCAGGTATCGGTCACGATCTTGTATACCTCGTAATACATGATCGCAATACCGCCCGAGATGGCTCTGAGCAGCTCGTTCTCGATTTCGAACTGCATAATGTGATTTATCCGGTCGACGAATCTGCTTTCGGTATGAAAGAAGGGTACGTTGTGTATGTCGCGGCCCTGCCACTGCAACCTGACCGTGTCACCTCTTTCAAAAAAATGCTCCTCGGTCAACAGTTCAATCAATTGCGCCGCTCCGCCGAGCTCATCCATGTCAATGATCTCCCCTGGCTGCTTAAGCCAGGGCGCGTCCGGCCGGTAGACCCCAAGGTTGACGTTGACCCGACTGATTTCGGACCAATTGGCGTCGGTATTGGGCGCGGGGTAGTTGCCGCCCATGTCGATGATTTGCATCGCCACCGGCAGCGCCTCTTCGTAGTCGTCGTGGCTGATTACGTCGGCGGTGACGACTACGTCAAAAGACTGTCGAAGTTCCTTTTCTGACACCACATAGGAGACTGTCTGGGACCCCCAGGAAATGAAGCAGGTGTCACCCCCAGCCATGTTTTCGTAGGGCTGCACGGTAAGCCGTATACCTTGATTGGCTCTGTCCTGATCCACATGACTGCCGGCGGCGAGGTCGTCGGGCAGTGTAAACACCAGGCCTTGATTGCCGGGGATATCCGGGTTCGGATCCGGGTCCCCAGGACGGTCACGCTTGACTCGTAGCCTCAAAGGCTTGGTTTTAGAGTGGTTGTTACTGGGGCGCCGAATGATGCAGTAGACTTCTGCCCAATCCGCCAGGACCTCCTCTTTACGGACTTCCAGTTCGAAAAACCGGTTTTCCTGGTTCTCAGGTCGGATGAGGATATAGTCCACGGGTAGCTCGGGATTGCTCCAGTAAAGGTAGATCTGGGTGTTTAACGGCAGCAACTCCGATAGCACCAGCGTCACCCTCAGGTTGTTCTCGACATGCCGCAGGCCGATGCCGCCGTCATAGTCGCCATAGTCGTCAAAGCCCTTGAGCGGTGGGTACAGGTCTTCGATAAATACCGGACCAATCATGTCGTATTCTTCGTCATTGAGCGGGTGCTCGGGATCTACTTCCGGTACACGAGACATGGGGCAGCCTCCACCGTCGAACGGGTGCTGTTAAGGGTCAAAAAAACCAGGTTCAAACTTCTGCTGCCGGTGGGCCAACCTGGACTACCTGGCGGTCGGATTCGTTTATGTCTGCCGTGGCGTTCAGATACTGCTCCGGCTCATAGACGTAATAGAGCTCAGGGGTCAGGCGGTCGAACCTCAAGAGCTCCCTGTAGGGAATCAGGCGCCTGATCGGTATGCCTTCCGGCACATTGCCGACGGTAAACCGGTCGGTATACAAGGTGACCTGATTACTGCCCGGTAACACGTGACGAAATATCAACTCGATTTTGTCTGTGGGATTGCGCCATGCGTACCACGGGATCTCCACGGCAGCGCCATCCTTGGGAATGGGGTTGAGCACATGATTGGTGTGGTTCAGGAAGAACGGTGCTTGTAGCTTCACAATCGCATCCACCACCTGTGCGGTCGCGAATTTCGAAGGCCGCGTAGGCAAACCGGTTTTTAGCAGCAGGTAGCTGATTTCCACTCTGCCGCCAGCACAAGCACGTACCTTTTCATTGGGTACGAAAAAGTTTTCATATCTGCCGGCATTCTCAATGGTGATGTACTTTTCCTCCAATACAACGCCCCCCAGCTTCGGATAACCACGGTAGGTGACGTGGTAGGTGTAACCCGCCGGGCCTAGATTGTCTGGAAGGAAGAGCTGTATGTGCAAAGGCTTGCCATCCAGCCGCTCAAGGTCAATAAAACCTGCAACATCCTGGGTTTTGAAAATAGGTGGAGCCAAGGTGTTGCGATCAAGGTCTATCAGCACCGGAATTTGCCGAGAACGAGGTGAGGAAACGTTACCGACCAGATCAGCCACGCTAAAACTCATCAGACGGTTGTTGCCGTTACCGGCCTTGACGATACCGTCGCGGGAGAGGGCTATCACTGTCTGTTTGCCGACGCCCGAGACCTGCTGGCGCGGCGCATTGTAGTCGCCCAACCTCAGTGCTATCAGATCTCCGGCATCCATCTCCGGATAGGGATCGATGGTGACCGTGGTCCGATAGGATTGAAACTCTCGGATTTCGAGGTAGTCAGGCTTGAAGTTGAGCTCTGAGTGGCCTGGGATAACTTGATTTTTGTCGTCACCTGCCGGGAGGGTTCTTTTGACCAGTACGTCCAGTGGATTGGAGGTGTTGGAGTCTGGGCCGCCTTCGTAATGCACCACGTAGCCCAGGGTCACGCTTCCTTCGGGCAGGCGACTGTCGGGAATCGCAAAAGCGAAGCTCTCGTTCGCTTCATCGCCCGGCAGCAGCGTTTGTTCGGCCAGGACGATCAAGCCCGGCATCAAGACAACCTGGATTTTGTCCTTGGGCTTCGCCGGCCAGTTTTTGTACACGATCACCGTCAGGCCATGGGTCAGTAACCGCTTGGGGATCCCGCCAGCGTGGTTGCCAACCCCCGGTGACATGCCAGGGATGAACAGTGGATCCAGAAACTTGGGTTTAACCTCGGATGTCTTGGCTTTTTTGGTAGGCATGGCGTTCTCCGGTCAGGCAGTGGGTACGCGTCACAGGATCCGTTCCTGAGCTTTGGGTTTATCAAATACCGGTCGTGGACAGTTGGCTACTGTCAGAATTAACAGGTGCCGACAAATGGTATTAGCCGATTTGCACGCGCTGGCGCACAGACTCGTTCAAGTCCAGGGAGCGAGCCCTGACCTGCGCGGACTCATACACGTAATAAAGCTCCGGGCTGAAACCCTCGAATCGTTCAAGGTCCTTGCGATAGATCAAACGCCTGATGGGCGCGCCATCGACCCACGATGTGCCCACTACACGCGGCTCGCTGAACACAATGGTTTCGTTGAGCGATTTCACGTACCGCAGGATCACGGTGATGCTGTCTGTGGGCTTGCACCATGGGTACCAGGGGATACTCACGATGGCCGAATCGGGTATGGGCGCCACAACGTGCCCTGGGTAGCGTTCAAAAAACGCAGCCGCCAGGCGCACCACCGACCCCCTCACGCGGGCGAAGGTTTTTTGCGACACCAGGTCTGCCGGTTCCGTGCGCTTGCGCAGGACGAAGCTGGTTTCAATCTTGCCCCCGGCGGCGGCGCGGACCACGCTGTAGGGCACCGGGTGATTGACGGGCACCCCGGCCCTGACGATTTCTTCGAACCCCCGGTAGGTGACCACGCCGCCCAATGGTGGGTAGGCGCGGAACGTGATGTCATACAGGTCTCCCGGCTTGCCGACCTGGGCAGTGGTGTACAGCTCGAGTTGCAGGCTTTCGCCGTTGAGCCGGTCCGGGTCGATGTAGCCCAGCGGGTCATCGGTGATGATGGCCGGGCCATCGGGTTTTGCGCCGGCCAGGTCGACAACCACCTCCAGGTACCTTGAGCTTTGTACGGACGGGTTGCCGACCAGGTCGACCGGATAAAAGTTGACCAGCAAGCCATAGCTGTCACCCGCCTCGACAATCTGCCCATGGCTGATGGAGATGTGGGTCTGCTGCCCGACGCCCTCGACCGGCTGCAAGATGGTCAAGCCTCCCCACTGGAAGTGGATGACGTCTTGCGCATGCATGTTCGGGTAAGGCTCGATGATCGCGATAACGCCCCGGGCGGCTTCAGGTGGGTAGATTTGCAGGGCTGACAGGCTGAATGAGAGTGCTGGGTGTCCTTCCGGCAGTTGGCCGCTGTCCGGTCCGCCGGGTAAATCGGTTTTGATCAGTACGTGCAACGGCAAGGAATGCTGGGCGCGACTGCCGTCGGCGCGATGCAACACGTAGCCCAGTTTGAACTCACCGTCGGGCAGCTCTTTTTGCGGCAGGCTAAAGAAAAAATACCCTTGCAACTCATCCCCAGGCTCCAGTTGTTTGACGGCTATCGCCCGGATATTGATGGGGTCTATCTGTTCGCCAACGGTGATCATGTCCCCTGGCTGGGCACCCCAACTGTTGTTGACCTGTGCCGTCAGCCCGGAGGCAAACAACCACTCGGGTAACCCGCCGTCATAGCCGGGAACGTTCTGGGTCATGCCGGGAATAACCAGACGCTCAAGGGCCTCGGGCGCAAGCGACAGGTTGGGTGATGCAGTGGGGCTTTGGCTGGGCACGGTCAATCTCCTGTTCGGGCGACGGCGCACCTTGAGCGAAATGGGCGCGCCTTTGGAGATATCAAACACCCCTGAAATGCACCTGGCTACTGTCAGAATTCACAGGTAGCGATTAGCCACCTGTGAATTCTGACAGTAGCCAGAGCTTTGTTTTGAGCGCCTGATTGACCCTAACGGCTACCCGAGTGTGGGTGAGTACGAGTTCGACCTGGAGCTTCGTCATGTCTAAACCAGCGCTGCCTAACGACCTGCTGCCACCGGTAACAATCTATGGCCTGCAACCGCCGATCGAGGGCGATGTGGAGAAGGCCGACGGCGGCATCGGCTTGCGGCATCTCGAGCACTCACTGGTGGTGTGGGTCGCGCGGCCTGAGAACAGCCCGGTGGGCACTTTGTTTGAGCTGTACTGGGGCACGTCTTTCTGGCCCGTGGCGAGCAACTTCATTCGCCACGGGGACGAATGGCTCAGCCATATCCCGCTCATTGTGCCGGCGTACAGTGTGGGTGAGTACTGGGCCGACCCTGTATATGCCGTCGTCGTCCGTAACGGCACGGAGCGCAAGACCCAACCTTTGCGTTTGCGTATCAACCGGCATCGGCCGGGCGGACGCGATCCTGATATCGACGCGCCGGGGCATCAGAACCTGGTGTTCGAGTTGGCACCGGACGTGTTGCTGGACGGGGTGAATGATGAGCGGGCTCTCCGGGGCGTTGAGGTGACATTCCGGTACTGGGAGAACATGGCCGCTTACGACCTCATCATTTTTGTCTGGGGCTCCCAACGAATCGAACGCAGGGTGCAGCCTCACGAGGTAAAGACCGACATCCGCATGACCGTTGATTACCCAACCATCGCCGATGCAGGCAACGGTGAGGCTATTCCCGTGGCATTCCAGGTCATGGGGCCGACCGGCAACTACCCGGATGAATGGGCACCCTGGTCGGCGACGAGCTGGGTGGACGTGCACCTGAATATCCAGCGCCTTGAAGCGCCCTGGGTGACATTCCCGGTGACGGATCGCGATATCGACCTGGCACAGCTGGACGGCAGGCCTGTAAGAATCGGCGTGCGCATAAGCGCGGCAGACGCTCGCACCCATTCCCTTGTCACCCTGGTGTGGGCGGGAAGAGACGGGGCAGGGGCTGCAGTTCCGGGAATCCAGAGCAAAGCCCTGTCAGGGGCTGGCTCCTATGAGTTTACGATCGACCACGGGCTGATTGCCGCCAACGCCAAAGGCCGCGCGGTTGTGTACTACCTGCTGCAAGGTGCCGGGCAGGATGACAAGCCCTCCTACAACCGCCACCTGCGGGTTATCGGCGAGGTCAGCCGATGGTTACCGCCGACGATTGATCAACAGACCGGCGACTTCTTGTTGCCCGACCTGGCGAACGCCACCGTCAGGTTTCCAACCCGCGCCAGTTGGTCAGGCGGTGGGCAGGTTGAAGTGGTATGGATAACCTGCCATTCCGACGACGCCATCGAGTACCGCACCGATCCCCAGGCACCGCCGGCCGCAGGGCACATGACCTTTTCGGTGCCCGGCACTCAGCTGACGCGTTTTGATGGATACCTTGTGGAGGTGTATTACGTCTTCACCCGACCGGGGGAGCTTCCTCAGGAGTCCGAGCGGTTGACCGTGCAAGTGGGCGAGCCGGTGCGTGATATGGACGCCCCCACGATAGAAAACGCATTCAACGGCCAGTTGTCTCCCGACGATATAGGCGATTACATCAAGGTGACGGCACCCTTCACCGACACTGAACGCGCTGATTGGATCACGCTCTTCTGGATGGGGCCGTTGGCGAGCACCAGCGTCAAGGTTCAAGTCGGCCTGGACGGGCAGTTCACCGAGCACCTCATTGCCCGTGACTTCGTGATGCCCAACCTGGACCAGCGGGTGAGGGCTTTTTTCAGCCTGGAGCGCAGCGGGCAAAAGACCCGGTTTTCCCATGTCACCCTGGTGCAGATCTTTCGCGGTCTGGGGGAGTTGCCAGCGCCTAAATTGCTGGGGGCAGCCATCACTCGATCGGACAGTGCAACCCTCGCGCCACTGGATGTGCAGGAGGGCACGCAGCTGGTGGTGCGCTACGTGGGCATGCGTGCCAGCGACACGGTCCAGGTGACCATGAAAGGCACCGCCGGTGCCGGTTCACCGGTGATCCCCAGCCGGCCGGGCAACGACACTGGCGGGGTGCTTGAGTTCGACATTCACCGGGCGGCGATTGCGGCCAACATTGGCAACAGCGACAAGCTCGTCACGTTTGCCTACAGCGTAACCCGCGCCGGTGAAACCCGAGCGTCGCAGCCATTGACGGTTGCCGTGACGCCCATTCCAACCAACAGATTGCCCATCCCCTTGATCAACAGGCTACCCACCGGCTCTGCCTTGGTCGTACCGGATTTCAACCAGGCGACGCGCTGGAGCATCGGCGCCTATCCCTTCCAGACGCCCAACGGGCAGCGTATCTGGTTGACCTACGTTGGGACGAATAACAGCAATCGGGAAGTCATCCATGAGCCATGGTCAGGGGCCCTGAATGGTCATGCCGCGGGTTATGAGTACGACCCGCGCCACACATGGTTCAGCTCGCTCAAACAAGGCTCTGTATTACGCGTTGAAGTGCGCATCGGCTTTGACAAAACCAGTACCGATAAGGCACAGGCGGTGCTGTTTCCCGTGGCGACTTACGTGGTCAATTCGAAGTTTGTCGATTTGACCACGTTCAATGATTACCAGATGAATGGCTGGCGCACGCTGGATGAAAACCACCCAGGGGGAATTGTCGCGCATTCGGGTCGGACGGTTTATCGGTCTGAGGTGAATCCGGCTTCACCGGTTACAACCTTTCTGTTCAAGGATTATTTTGCGTTGGCCGCCGGCAGTTATCGGCTGATGGTTAACTACAGCGGAGACGCGAGTGGAGAAGCGAAGGGGAAAGCGAGTTTTTTTATCAATGACTTGAACATCATCAATCATCAAATATTCCATCCTGTGTGGACCAACGGATCAGTTGGGTCAATTTCCATTTCCGGGTCTCCAACACGAGTCGCCATTGAAATCACGCCAATAAATCCATCCTTTGCCCTGCTTATCGATGACATCAAACTGGAAAAAACATGAAGCGCGAGTGACTCGGGTGCCGCGTCAGATTGCTACTGCTTCAGTCACTACGTAGACCGAAACCGCCTGTCGCCACCTGTGAATTCTGACAGTAGCCACGCCGCGTCCATAAGTATTTGATGGGATCAGCGCCCAACGGCGACTCAATAAGGACTTTCATCATGCCCCTGCATCGCCCATCCGCCGACCTCCTGCCTCCCGTTGACATTCCATTGCTTCAGCCGCCCATCCCCGACGATGTCGAGGGCGCCGATGGCGGCATCGGCCTGCGGCATATCGAGCACCCGCTGCTGGTGCATATGGCTCGTCCGGAAAACACGCCGCCAGGCACGGTGTTCGAGCTGTACTGGGGCGACCCGCAGTGGCCGGTCGCGCGTAATTTTATCCGCGACGACGATGAGGACCTGACGCGCATCCCGTTCATCGTGCCGGAGGACAACATCTTCGAGTCGTGGGCCGATCCGGTGTATGCCAAAGTCATCCGCAAGGGCGGCGATGGCGACGAAACTGCGCGCCTGCGGCTACGGGTCAACCTGCAGCGTCCTGGTGGGCGTGATCCCGATGACGAGATGCCGGGGCATCAGCGGTTGGTGTACGAACTGCCTCTGGATGTGCTGATCGATGGCGTTGACGACGCACGCGCGGAGCTGGGCGTCGAGATCGTGTTTCGGCGTTGGGAAAACATGGCGCCTTATGACCTGCTGATTCTGGTCTGGGGCTCCGAGCGGATCGAACACCGGGTCCAGCCTGAGGAGGTGAACAGCGACATCCGCCTCACCGTCGACCACGCAACCATCGGCGACGCCGGCAATGGCGAAGCGATTCCCGTGGGGTTTCAGGTGGTGGGTCCGACCGGGAATTATCCGGATGAGTGGGCGCGTTGGTCGGCGATAACCTGGGTGGATGTGTACCTCGATACCGAGCGTCCAGAGGCCCCTTGGCTGACGTTCCCCGAGACCGAGCGGGATATCGAACTGGAGCAATTGGGCGGGCAGGGAGTAAGAGTGGGGGCGCGTGTCAGCAGTGCGGATGCCCGTGCGTATTCGGTCGTCACGCTGGTGTGGGCGGGCACCGACAATGAGGGCGTTGCAGTGCCCCATCTGGAGAGCCAAAACCTGTCAGGTGGCAAGGCCTATTACTTCACTATCGACCATGCCCTGGTGGCTGCGCTGGCCAGGGGGACGGCTTACATTTATTACCTGCTCCAGGGCGACGGGTTGCCTGAAAAACGTTCATACAACCGCCACCTAAGGATCCTTCGCTCGGCCTCGCCAGTGAAATTTCCTCGGCCCCGAATGCCTGAAGCTGCGGGTGAAGGAAGAGTTGTTTTCCTGAGCCCGCTGGATGCTCAGACCGGGGCCACGGTCAGGGTGGGATACCAGCCCATGTACACCACTGACAGGATCCAGGTGACGATGGTGAGTCTTTTTGGTGCCGATTCACCCGTAATTGCCGCCAAGAACGGCCTTGCCGACGGGGTAGTCACGTTCGCCATTCCGGCTTCAGCCATCGCGGCCAACATTAGGAACGCGGCTAGCGGCATGTTTCTTCTGACATACGAGGTGACTCGTGCAGGTGAAATTAAGCCTTCGGAAACCCAGTACGTGTCGGTTACACGGATCGACAACGTGATTGAAGATGACGTGCTTGGACAAACTGTCATTAAGATCAACGAGGCCAATCAGACGACAAAGGTGTTAGACCTGAGCGCTGTGACAGAAGGAGGGACGGTTCGCGTTGGCACCTGGCCTTTTATCACCCTGAATTACCCGGTATGGCTTCACTTCAGCGGGCAAAACAGCGACAACTCGCCGCGCAACGTGATGTTTTGGGATGGTGCCAACGGTGCGGCGGTAAACGCTCTTTGGCTCAACGCCGGTCAAGTTGAGGCGAGGGTTGACTATTCCACTTTCGCCGGATTTCACGGTCGACTGACGATGCAGTTCAAGGCCGGTTTCAGGCCCGATGCGGCAGAGGCCGATGCCATTGTTTTCCCTCCCGTCACATACGTTGTTCGTCGTTGACCGGGCATTTATTGCAGCCTACGGATAAACGGGACCGATAAACGGGACAGATTTATTTGCAACAATGAGGAGCCTAACGATGACCACGCCCCGTATACCTGCCAACCTCCTGCCTCCCGTTGACATCCCGTTGCTTCAGCCCCCCATCCCCGATGATGTCGAAGCCGCCGATGGCGGCATCGGCCTGCGGCATATCGAGCACCCGCTGCTGGTGCATATGGCACGTCCGGAAAACACGCCGCCAGGCACGGTGTTCGAGCTGTACTGGGGCGACCCGCAGTCGCCGGTCGCGGGCAACTTTATCCGTGACGACGATGAGGACCTCACGCGCATCCCGTTCATCGTACCGGTGGACCACATCCTCGAGTCGTGGGCCGATCCGGTGTATGCCAAAGTCATCCGCAATGGCGAAGATGGCGACGAAACCGCGCGCCTGCGGCTACGGGTCAACCTGCAGCGCCCCGGCGGGCGTGATCCTGATGACGAGACGCCGGGGCATCAGCGGTTGGTGTACGAACTGCCTCTGGATGTACTGATCGATGGCGTCGACGACGCACGCGCGGAGCGGGGCGTCGAGATCGTGTGTCGGCATTGGGAAAACATGGCGCCTTATGATCTGCTGATCCTGGTCTGGGGTTCCGAGCGAATCGAACACCGGGTCCAGCCTGAGGAGGTGAACAGCGACATCCACCTCACCGTCGACTACGCAACCATCGGCGCCGCCGGTAACGGCGAAGCGATTCCTGTGGGCTTTCAGGTAGAGGGAGCGACCGGCAATTATCCGGATGAGTGGGCGCGTTGGTCAGCGATAACCTGGGTGGACGTATACCTCGATACCGAGCGTCCAGAGGCCCCTTGGCTGACGTTCCCCGAGACTGAGCGGGATATCGAACTGGAGCAATTGGGTGGGCAGGGAGTAAGAGTGGGTGCGCGTGTCAGCAGTGCGGATGCCCGTGCGTATTCGGTCGTCACGCTGGTGTGGGCGGGCACCGACAATGAGGGCGTTGCTGTGCCGCATCTGGAGAGTCAAAACCTGTCAGGTGGCAAGGCCTATTACTTCAATATCGAAAACGCCTTGGTTGCTGCGCTTGCCAAGGGCACGGCCTATGTTTATTACCTGCTGCAGGGCGAGGGGGTTCCTGAAAAACGTTCATATAACCGCCACCTGAGGATCCTGGGTGATGTGGTCAGGTGGCCAGCACCGACCATTGATCAACTGATCGATGATCATCTGGACTCCAACTTGTTTGAAGTCACCGTACGGTTTCCTGCCCAAGCCAGTTGGCCTGACGGCGCACGTCTGGAGGTAATGCTGGTGGCCGAAGGGGAGGGTGGCCCGATTGAGCGTTGGATAGGCGCGCCGGTCGGCGACTTCCCGACCACACCCGAAGGTGAGAAGCTCGTTATGGTATCCGGCAGCATACTCAAGTATTTCAATGGTTACTCCACAGAGGTGTATTACGTTCTATCCCGCCAGGGTGCATTGCCCCAGGAATCACTGCGGCTGACGGTGCACGTGTCAGGGGTCGAGTTGGAAATCGAACAAACAAAAATGCAGTTGAATGGTTTCTCTCTGAAAGTGCCGGAATGGCCAAGAACAGGTGAAGACTCTATTGGCAATACAGGCACCCGGGTTGCTAGCGGTGGACTGCCACCCTATCGTTATTCCTCTAGCAATATGTCTATTGCATCGGTTGATCCTATTACGGGCAAAGTAACGGGTAATAGAAATGGGTCGGTTGTTATTACCGTAACCGATAGTAATGATGCTGAACTAACGTATCCCGTAGAAGTGAGCAATGTTTGGCGGTTAAATATTAATGAAGCACTCATGAATGGCTCTGGGTCGATCAGATGGATGCAGTCAATAGGGGGGCGTCCATATATGCTTACTATTCTATGGCTCGCGGCGATGTTGCTCGGGTTTATCTGCCACTTCCCTCGCGAAACAACTTTTATTGGCTGTGCGCTGCTGGTTGGAACCCTGGCACGTTTGTGGTTTTGAGTAGAGGTACGTTTGGATACGTCGCGGCCGGGGATCAATATTTACCCGCATGGTGTTTAACGCCTTTGTGACGTAAATGAAAGCGGCCTTGCCTGGGCCGCTTTAACTTTGGCGCGACAGAGAAAACCTAAACGTCGCCCCACGCCCAGCCACCTCCACCAACCGAATCTCCCGCCCATGCAACTGCAATATCCGATGCACAATCCGCAACCCCAACCCCCCATCCCGTCGTGCACCACCAATGGTAAACGCCCGCAGGAATAACCCTTCACGCAGTTCCGCATCAATCCCCGGCCCACTGTCGCTGACGGTCACTTCAACCCGATCCCCCTTGGGCGCAAGCGTGACCTGGATATCCCCGTTCACCGGCGTGTGCCGCAGCGCGTTATCCAGCAGATTAGTCAGCACCCGTTCAATCAACCCAAGATCCGCAAACACCGTCGGTACCTGCGGCGGCAGGCTGGCGCTCAAGGTGATGCCGCGCGCCTCGGCGGTCAGTTCGAATTTCTGGAAGATGTCCTGCACCAAATCCGGCAGGGAAAAGCCCTCGATCACCGGCTGTACAAAGCCATGCTCCAGGCGCACCAGTTCCAGCAGCGATTGCGCCAGGCCGCCGACCTTGCGGCTCTGGTCCAGTGCAATACCCAGGTAACGCCGACGGTCTTCGGGGCTCAGGCTGGCGTCTTTCAGCGACAGGGTTTCCAGGTAGCCATGCAGCGAGGCCAGCGGCGTGCGCAGGTCGTGGGAGATATTGGCGACCATCTCGCGACGTTCCTGGTCCTGGTGGGTGAGGGCACGCCATTGTTCGCCCAGGCGGTTTTCCATCTGGTTGAAGGCCTGGTCGAGCACGGCGATTTCGTCCTGGCTCGACGGGGCAGTGGCCACGGGCTGCTCGACTTTTGGCGCGCCGTTTATATCGAACTGGCCGACTTTCTCGGTCAGCAGGCGCAGGGGGCGGGTGATCCAGGCGAAGGCGGTCAAGCCGGCCAGCAGGCACAGGAGCGCTACCAGGGCGATGGACCACAGCGCGATATTCAGGGCGACGCTGGTGGCGTCCTGGGCGTCGAACAGGTCATGGGCCTCGCCCAGCAGCACCACGTACAGGTAGCCGGTTTGCTGGCCATTGACCTTGAGCGGCGCGGCGCTGAAAACCTTGAGCCCGTCGACGCTGCGTGGGTCATCGCCCACGATCGGCAACCGGGCGCCGCTGAGGAATCGGCGAATCGGTTCCAGGTTCACCTGGTCACGGCGCAGGTGCCCGCTGGGCGCGGCATTGCCCACCACCCGACCATTGATGTCCAGCAGGTACACCTCGACACTCGGGTTCACCAGCATCAACTGGCTGAACAGGTTGCGCACCGCATCGGGCTTGAGGCCGTCGGCGTCCATCAATTGAGTATCACGGGCGATATGTGCCGCGAGGTCGCGGGACAGGCCTTGCACCACCTCCAGTTCGTGCATGTGGTTGGAGCGCACTTGCAACCAGGCCGAGGTGCCGCTGCAAATCAGCAGCAACAGCGCAAACACCAGGGACAGGCGCTGCGTGAGGGTCAGTTTCATGATGCTTGCTCGGCAAACTTGTAGCCACGGCCCCACACCGTGAGGATGCGCGCCGGGTTGGCCGGGTCGGTCTCGACCTTGGCCCGCAGGCGGTTGATATGGGTGTTGACCGTGTGCTCGTAGCCTTCGTGACTGTAGCCCCACACGGCGTTGAGCAGGTCCATGCGCGAGAACACTTTGCCCGGCTGGCGTGCGAAGAAATACAGCAGGTCGAACTCCCGTGGCGTGAGGTCCAGGCGCTGGCTTTGCAGGGTGGCTTCGCGGGTCAGGGGGTTGATGAACAACTGGCCGAGGTCGAGGCTGCCGGCGTCCATCTTGAGGTTGCGGGCCATGGCATCTACCCGGCGCAGCAAGGCTTTGACCCGTGCCACCAGTTCGGGCATCGAGAACGGTTTGGACAGGTAGTCGTCGGCCCCCAGCTCCAGGCCGAGGATGCGGTGCAATTCACTGGAGCGGGCGCTGGTGATGATGATCGGCGTGTAGCGTGTCATGGCCCGGGCGCGGCGGCAGATCTCCAGGCCGTCGACGCCGGGCAGCATCAGGTCGAGGATCAACGCATCCCAGCCGCCTTGTTCCAGCAGTTGCACGGCCTCGTTACCGTCGGCGCTGTGCACCACCTCGAACTGCTCGTCCCGCAGGTGCAGGCAGATCAAATCGGCAATATGCGCATCGTCCTCGACCACCAGGACACGTTTGGGCTGATCCATTGGCAAAACCTTTTCTCGTGATTCACGCATTGTGCGGGTTTTGCAACAGTGTAGTTATCACGAATTGTTTAACTCTGCGTGAGGATTCCGCGACCAGACCGGGCCTAACCTTCAATCACCGCAATGGCATAAGTACGCAACCCCATTGTGGCGAGGGAGCTTGCTCCCGCTGGGGCGCGAAGCGGCCCTGAAAGATGGGCCTGCTGCGCAGGCCAGCGGGAGCAAGCTCCCTCGCCACAGTTTGTTTGTCAGCCATAGGGGGTTCGCCAGCCATCAGCACTTGTGTGAGGAGAAGGTTATGTATACGCGTCGACAAATGCTGCTGGCCGGCGGCGGCCTCGGGCTTGCGGTAATCGCCGGTGGCCTGCTGCTAAAAATCAACGCCGGGCCCGCCCTGATTGCCGAAGCCGAAGCCGCCGAACACTTCGACGTCAGCCACACCGACGCCGAATGGCGCAGCCTGCTGACCGCCGAGCAATACGCGATCCTGCGGGAGCAGGGCACCGAGCGCCCCTACAGCAGCGCCCTCAACAGCGAACACCGCAACGGCATTTTCGCCTGCGCCGGTTGCGCATTGCCGCTGTATGCCTCAACCACCAAATTTGAAAGCCACACCGGCTGGCCGAGTTTCTGGCAACCCCTGGAAAACGCTGTGGCCAGCCACGTCGACACTTCCTTCGGTGTGGAACGCAAGGAAATCCATTGCCGGCGCTGCGGCGGTCATCAGGGCCATGTGTTCGATGACGGCCCGGCTCCCACCGGCCTGCGCTATTGCATGAACGGCGCAGCCATGACGTTCACCGCGGCTTAATTCAATGTCTTCTTATAAGGGAATACCCCATGTGGCTTTTGGTTCTCGCGTATCTGGGCGGCGTGCTGACGATTGTCAGCCCGTGCATCCTGCCGGTTCTGCCTTTTGTCTTCGCTCGCACCGGGCAGCCGTTTTTGCGCAGTGGCTTGCCGCTGCTGCTGGGGATGGCGATGACGTTCGCCCTGGTCGCCTCGCTCGCGGCGGTGGGCGGCGGTTGGGTGGTGCAAGTCAATCAGTACGGTCGCTGGCTCGCGTTGCTGTTTGTTGCGCTATTCGGGCTGACCTTGCTGCTGCCCAGTCTGTCGGAACGCCTGACCCGGCCATTGGTGGCGGCGGGCAGTCGCCTGTCGGAAGCCGCCGGGGCCGATTCGCGGCCGCGGCCGGGCGCTTCGTTTCTGATCGGCGTGGCCACCGGGCTGCTGTGGGCCCCGTGCGCCGGGCCCATTCTGGGGCTGGTGCTGACGGGCGCCGCGCTGCAAGGCGCCAGTATCGGCACTACCTTGCTCTTGCTGGCCTACGCGGCAGGCGCTGCCACCTCCCTGGCCTTGGCGCTGCTGGTCGGCGGTAAAGTCTTTGGCTTCATGAAGCGCTCCCTGGGCGCCGGTGAATGGCTGCGCCGTGGCCTGGGTGCGCTGATGCTGGCGGGTGTGGCGGCGATTGCCCTGGGCCTGGACACCGGCATCCTCGCGCGCTTGTCGACGGCCTCGACCGGTGGCCTGGAACAAAGCCTGGTGGAAAAACTCAGCGCCAAGCCTGAACAGAAGAGCGGGGCGATGATGGCCGGCGGCGCGATGATGGCTGCCAACCACAGCGACACGCTGCCGGTGGAAGGCCAGTTGCCGGCGCTGGACGGCGCCGTGCAATGGCTCAATTCCGAGCCACTGACCGCCGAGGCGTTGAAGGGCAAAGTGGTGCTGGTGGATTTCTGGACCTACTCCTGCATCAACTGCCTGCGCACCTTGCCGTACGTCAAGGCCTGGGCCGAGAAGTACCGCGACCAGGGCCTGGTGGTGATCGGTGTGCACGCCCCGGAATTCGCCTTCGAGCGTGATGTGAACAACGTCACCAAGGCCATGAAGGACCTGGGCATCACCTACCCGGTGGCCATCGACAACAACTACAAGATCTGGCGCGCGTTCAATAACCAGTACTGGCCGGCGCACTACGTTGCCGACGCCAAGGGCCAGATTCGCTACCACCATTTTGGCGAGGGTGATTACGCCGAGTCCGAGCGGGTTATCCAGCAACTGCTGCGTGAAGCCGGTGCCACCAAAGTCGCAGGCGGCTTGATCGAAGCCGACGCCAAGGGCATCCAGGCCGCACCGGACATGAACGAAGTGCAGTCGCCGGAAACCTACCTGGGCTTCCAGCGTGCCGAGCATTTTGTCTCCACGGGCACGTTGGCTACCGACAAGGTCGCCCACTACCCGGCAGCCGGCAATCTCGCGCTGAACAACTGGACCCTGGAAGGCCAGTGGAACGTCGGCGGCCAGCAAGCCACCCTCGCGGCGGCCCACGGCAAGATCGTCTACCGCTTCCACGCCCGTGACCTGCACCTGGTGCTGGGGCCTGGCGCCGACGGCAAGCCGGTGCGCTTCAACGTGACGATTGACGGCCAGGCGCCGGGGGATGCCCACGGCACCGACGTTGCTCCGGATGGCAGTGGCACGGTGACCGAACAGCGCTTGTACCAGCTTGTTCGCCAGCCGGGCGCGGTCAAGGATCGGACCTTCACCATCGAGTTTCTTGATCCGCAAGTGGCGGCCTACGCCTTCACGTTCGGCTAACCCATAGCGAAATTTTGCATGGCTAACCCGATCAATGTGGGAGCTGGCTTGCCTGCTCCCACAGTTGACCGCGTTTATTCTGATGTTTCGGAGTGACTGAGATGAAACTGCTTAAGTACTTACCAGCCCTGGCGTTCGCCGCCTTTGTCGGCCACAGCTCGGCGTTCTCTTTCGGCGCGTCCGACGACGCGGTGGTGATTGCACCACCGGCCATGGATCTGCCCGCAGACTCCAACAACCTGCAAACCGCGGTGTTCGCCGGCGGCTGCTTCTGGGGTGTGCAGGGCGTGTTCCAGCACGTGCAAGGGGTGAAAAATGCGGTCTCCGGCTATGACGGCGGCTCGGCCAGCACCGCCCAATACGACAGCGTCAGCGGCGGCGATACCGGCCATGCCGAATCCGTCGCTGTGACCTACGACCCCAGCAAGGTCAGTTACGGCAAGCTGCTGCAGATCTACTTCTCGGTGGCCCACAACCCCACGGAGCTCAACCGTCAGGGCCCGGACAGCGGCACGCAGTACCGCTCGGCGATCTTTGCCCAGAACGCCGAACAGCAAAAAGTCGCCCAGGCCTACATCGCCCAACTCGACGCCGCCAAGGCTTTCGACAAGCCAATCGTGACCACCATCGAAATGGGCAAGGCCTTCTACCCGGCAGAGTCCTACCATCAGGACTTCCTGACGGAAAACCCGTCGTATCCCTACATCGTGATCAACGACCTGCCCAAGGTGGCACAGCTGAAAAAACTGTTCCCCGACCAATACCGCGCAGAACCGGTGCTGGTAAAAAACCAGTAGGAGCGAGCTTGCTCGCGAAGGTCGTTAACGATAACGCGTGCTGTCTGGATGGGAGCGGCGCCTTCGGATTTTTCGCGAGCAAGCTCGCTCCTACACTTTGGCCAGGTAGGGCGCCAGGCGCCGGCCCATTTCCTCACCCAGGGCTTGCAGCCCGCTCAAGGGGCGGATCATCACTTCAAACTCGATGATCTGCCCTTGTTCGTTAAAGCGTATCAAGTCGATGCCCTTGAGCTGTTTGCCACCGACCCGCGCGCTGAACTCCAGCACCACGCTTTGGCCGTCGGCGGTGGCCAGCTCACGGTGGTAGGTGAAGTCTTCAAAGACCTTGAACACGGTGTTGAGGATCATCGACACCACAGGCGCGCCGGGGTAGGGCGTGTGGGCCATGGGCGAGCGGAAGACTGCGTCGGGGGCGAGCAATTCGGGGAGGGCCTTGAGGTCGCCGGCATCGAGCATGGCGTGCCAGCGTTTGAGGCTGTGGGCGGCCTGGGGAGATAGGTTCAGTTGTTCGGACATGGTGGGCACCTGTTCTTATGATGGGCGGGGCGTTGCACCCCACCAACATAAGAGCGGCACCAGGGCCGGATCAATGATCCGAAATGACAGTTATATGATTGAGCCGCACATCACAGCCGTCATGATCGTTCCTGCGCTCTGCGTCGGCTTTTGAAGGCGTGACGCGGAGCGTCAACGGATGCATTCCCACGCGGAGCGTGGGAACGATCACGTCAGACGACTTCGAGGTAGGAGCTATGAATCGCCCGCGCCAACTCGCGCACGGTGTCGATAAACTCTGTCAGCCGGCTGTGCAGACCATCCTCCAGGATCTCATCAATCCCGGTATACCGCAGCCGCGCTTCAAACTCTGCCGCCAAACGCTGGGCCGTACGCCCATAGCTCCCCGGCAGGTCCGCCAGGATATGGCTCAACTCTTCAATACACGCATGCAGGGAGCGCGGTACATCGCTGCGTAACAGCAGCAACTCCGACACCGACCGCGCGTTCAACGCATTCGGGTACAGCTCGGTATACGCCTCGAACGACGACAACGCCCGCAGCAGCGCACTCCACTGGTAATACCCGCGTGCGGAAAGGTCGCTGACCTCTTCGGACTCTTCGCCAAACATCTCGTACCGCGCATCCAGCAGGCGCAACGTGTTATCCGCCCGCTCGACAAAGGTGCCGAGCCGGATAAACCGATATGCGTCATTGCGCATGATCGTCCCGGAGGTCGCCCCACGGAACAGGTGCGAGCGCTGCTTCACCCAGTCACAGAAGTGGCTGATGCCATGGCGCGCCAGGCCGCCGGCGGCGATGCTGCGCATTTCCAGCCAGGTGGCGTTGAGGTTTTCCCACATGTCGGCGGTGATCCGCCCGCGTACCGCGTGGGCATTACCTCGCGCCGCCCGCAGGCAGTTGTAGATGCTCGCCGGGTTTTCTTCGTCGAGGGCGAAGAAGTGCAACATGCGCTCGGCATCCAGCTGTTTGTGGCGTTCCAGGTAACTGTCCAGGGTGCCGCTGCTGAGCAGCGACATGGCCAGCTCGTCGAGCCCGTCACTGCGCCCGGCCTGGGGCATCAACGACAGCGAATAACTGACTTCGAGCATGCGGGCCAGGTTCTCGGCACGCTCCAGGTAACGGGACATCCAATACAGATCTGCGGCGGTTCTACTCAGCATATTCAGCCCTCCACCACCCAGGTGTCCTTGGTTCCGCCGCCTTGCGACGAGTTGACGATCAATGAGCCTTCGCGCAATGCCACGCGGGTCAAGCCACCGGGCACCAGGCGGGTTTCCTTGCCCGAGAGCACAAAGGGCCGCAGGTCGATATGTCGCGGCGCGATGCCGTTTTCGACAAAGGTCGGGCAGGTGGACAGGCTCAGGGTCGGTTGGGCGATGTAGGCGTGGGGACGGGCCTTGATGCGTTGCCGGAAGTCCTCGATTTCGGCTGCGCTGGAAGCAGGGCCCACCAGCATGCCGTAGCCGCCGGAGCCCTGGGTTTCCTTGACCACCAGTTCCGGCAGGTGGGCCAGCACGTGGGACAGTTCATCGGGCTTGCGGCACTGGAAGGTCGGCACGTTTTGCAGGATCGGCTCTTCATCCAGGTAGAACCGGATCATTTCCGGCACATAGGGGTAGATCGACTTGTCATCCGCCACGCCGGTGCCGATGGCATTCGCCAGCACCACATTGCCCGCGCAGTAGGCCGCGACCAGGCCGGGCACGCCGAGCATCGAGTCGGGGTTGAAGGCTTGCGGGTCGAGGAACGCGTCGTCGATACGCCGGTAGATCACATCAACGGCCTTCGGGCCATCGGTGGTGCGCATGAATACCTTGAGGTCGTGCACGAACAGGTCGGCGCCTTCCACCAGTTCCACGCCCATTTCCCGGGCCAGGAACGCATGTTCAAAAAACGCGCTGTTAAAGCGGCCCGGCGTCAGCACCACCACATTGGGGTTGTCCAGCCGGCTGGCGCTTTTCAGAGTCTTGAGCAGCAGGTTGGGGTAGTGGTCCACCGGGGCGATGCGTTGTTTGGCGAACACCTCGGGGAACAGGCGCATCATCATCTTGCGGTCTTCGAGCATGTAGCTCACGCCGCTGGGGGTGCGCAGGTTGTCTTCAAGCACGTAGTAGGTGCCGTCGCCGTCGCGTACAAGGTCGACCCCGGAGATGTGCGAGTAGATATCGCGGTGCAGGTCGAGGCCAACCATGGCCTTCTGGTAACCCTCGTTGCCGAGGACTTGCTCGGCGGGGATGATCCCGGCCTTGATGATGCGCTGGTCGTGGTAGATGTCGGCGAGGAACATGTTCAGCGCATTCACCCGCTGGATACAGCCGCGTTCGATGACGCTCCACTCACTGGCAGGGATGCTGCGGGGGATGATGTCGAAAGGGATCAGGCGCTCGGTGTCTTGCTCGTCGCCATACAGGGTGAAGGTGATGCCGGCACGGTGAAACAGCAGGTCGGCTTCACGGCGGCGCTGGGCCAGCAGTTCCGGCGGCGTATTGGCCAGCCAGCGGGAGAATTCCTGATAGTGCGCACGGCAAACGCCTTGTGCGTCATTCATTTCATCAAAGAAAGATCGAGCCATTCCAGTACCTTGTCAGTGCCCGGGGAAATGCTGATGGGTGGCACTGCCGCTTTAGAAAACGCATTTTTTTATGAGCCCGTGGCTGATGGTGCCAGCAGGCCTGGTCCTTACTTTCTTTTGGGGTGGGCTCTGGGTCGAGAGGTAACGATTGCTCCTGTATCCGGGCAGATGAATGGATAAAGCAATGCCTGTGCCGAAACCCCTGTAGGAGCGAGCCTGCTCGCGAAAAAACCGAGAACACCCCGTTCAGTCAGGATGCCAGCGGTATCGTTGACGCCTTTCGCGAGCAAGCTCGCTCCTACAGGGGGCGGGGCGTGCTCCAAATTGGCGCATTAACAAACTTGAACTTCGCGCCGGCCTGATTCTTCTAAAGGGTCTCAGTCCAGCACGGAGCACGGATGTGCCCAGAATCATTTCACCCGACACCCCGGAATCGAGCCTGACCGACCACAGCGAACACAACGCGAAGATTTTCGGTTCGCCCAAGGACCGTCTCGATTTCTACCGGCGCGAGATCCAGTACGAAACCAGCATCCTGGCCAACCGTACCGACGCCTACCTTACGGCGCAGTCGTTCCTGGTGATCGCCTTCGTTTCCGGCATGGGCAACCTCAACCCGGAATGGGGCAAGCTGTTCACCCTGGTGGTGCCGGTGTTCCTCGCGCTGCTGGGCATCCTCAGTTCCCTGAACGCCTGGCCGGGTATTCGGGCGGCCTACGACATCATTGATCACTGGCACTACAAGCAGAGCGAACTGCTGCGCAGCGAGCCGGTGATGGGCATGGCCTATGATGAGTCGCCGCTGTTTTCCGAGATGGAGTCGTCCCACAAGGGCTATCGCAAGTCGCTGTTGTTCTCGATGCGCGCGCCGTGGCTGTTCATGGTGTTCTGGGTAATCCTGGGGGCCTATGCGTTCTATATCCAGGTGGACAATCCCGGCTCATAAGCAATTGGAACTTCACCCACCCGCACAGGACCTTACCTTTACGCAGTCTGCGTTTTCCAACAGAGGTGAGCCATGAGCACAGACAACGACCCGCAAACCAGCAACCGTAACGATCCTGCCATCGACGGTGGCGAACCGGCGCCAGGCACCGCGGCCGACGCGCCGAAAGACCCGAAGCCTGCCAGCGACCCAAAGGCCAAGGAAAACGACTACAGTCCTGACTTCAAGCCCGAGCGCGAGCCCAAGCCTGAAACCGATGCCGATATCGATACCCAAGGCGGTTAGAGGAGACGGTCATGTCAGTTGAAATAGATGAAGACGATGAACTCAATGACCCGGGCAACGAAGACCCGGGTTCATTGATGGATGATGCCGAAGTACCGCTTAACGACCTGGATGATGCCGCCGACGTCGGCAATATCGAAAACCAGGAGTAGACGTCATTGTTGTGCCTGGGCACGTCGTTCATACCACACCAGCATCGGCTGCGTGCTGAGACCATGAACGACGATGCTCAGGGCAATGACTGACAGCGTCAGGTTCACTGCCACCGCGCTGCTGGTGCCCACCAGCCCATGATTGATGGCATAGAACAGGTAGTAGATGCTGCCGATCCCGCGAATCCCGAACCAGCCCACCAGCCCGCGCTGATGGCCATTGAGCAAGCTGCCCCAGGGTATCGACAGCACGCTGAGGGGCCGGATCACGCAAAACAGCAACGCGCCCACCGCCAGTGCCCGCCAGTCCCAATGGCTGACCAGCACCACCCCCAGCAGGGTCACCAGAAACACTTCCATCGAACGCTCCACCAGGCCGCCAAAGGCGAGCATGTCGCCCATCATCACCCCGGCGGCGATCTGCGTGTCTTGGAGTTGCCCGACGTCGCCATGCAACGCATGCTCCGGCTCCACTTCCATGTGGCCTACCACGGGTTGGGCGAGATGCTCGGCGGGAGTTTGTGAGTTGCCGGTGGACTTGAACTCGGCCTGGCGCAGTCCGAGGCCGGCGGCGAATACCGACAAAAAGCCGTAGCCGCCGATGGCTTCAGCCACCACGTAGGCCAGGGCGATCAGGGCCAGCGTCAGGTAATCATTGGGTGACAGTGTGCTGTCGGCATTGGTAATGCGCATTTTCAGGGTGATACGACCGATGCCCCGGCCCATCCAATACCCTACCAGCAGCCCGGCAGGTACGGCCCAGAGCAGGTTTTTCAGGACCCAGCCGCCCAGCCAGTCACCGTCAAAGCCGCCGTGCTGCATGAAGATCAGTGCAAAGATCACGAACGGGAAGGCCGTGCCGTCGTTCAGTCCGGCCTCGCCCGAGAGGCCGAAACGCAGCGAGTCATAGTCCTGAGCGTTATTCACCTGGACCAGGCCCGCGAGCACTGGGTCGGTGGGCGCCAGAATCGCCCCCACCAACAGCGAAACGCCCCACGACAACCCCAGCAGCCAATGCAGCACCAGGCATGTGCCGAGGATGGTCAAGAGCATCACGGGCCCGGCCATCCCAAACGCAATGCGCCAGGTTCGGTGCTTGAGGGGCAGGCGCAATTTCAGCCCGCTGACAAACAGCGAAAACAGCACGGCGACTTCCGTCAGGTGTTCCATCCAACGGGCAGAACCCTTGATGTCCAGGTGCAGCAGGTCCATGCCCAGCGGGCCGATGCAGATACCCAGCAGCAGGCAGACAGCCGAGGTGGTGACGGGCATCCAGCGCAGATAGGAGGAGGTGAGGGCGAGGATGAGCAATACCGCGCCGAGTACGGCCATCCATAAAATAAAAGTCATCGAGCGTGTACCAGGCCGTGGTCTATCCCGGTTTGAGGACCACGGCCAGGCACAGGTTCAATGTGATTCCAGCCACGGCGAACCGGTGGTTTCATGTGCGCTTATGCTTTAGCGGAACACGATAGGCAACCGCTCCATGCTGCGAAACATTATGCTTTCCTTCCATTCAATAGCCCCGGACACAGGTGCAAAGTCATAACGAATCAGTGCCGCGATCGCACTTTGAATTTCGAACCGTGCCAGAGGCGCACCCAAACAGTAATGAATGCCATGACCAAATCCGACATGGCGCTTCGCGTCACGCATCACATCCAGCCGGTCGGGATCGGCAAACATTTGCGGGTCCCTGTTGGCTGCCGACATCACGAAATAAACCTGGTCGCCACGCGGGATCACCCCATCGCCCATTTCAACATCTTCCAGTGCCGTGCGAATGGTAAGCCTGAACGCCCCCTCGTAACGTATGAACTCCTCGACCGCATTTTCCATCAGTTCCGGGTGCTCACGTAACAACTGCAGTTGATCGGGATTACGCATAAGTGCAAGCACACTGTTGCTTATGACAGATGCAGTGGTCTCGAATCCTGCCGCGAACAACAAGATAAAGTTGGCAGCCAACTCATCGTCGCTGAGTGGTTGTCCTTCATACTTTTCAAGCAGAAAACTCAAAAAATCATCTCTGGCCGGCGACCTCCTGCGTCTGCCTAGATGATCGGCTATGTATTGCATGAAGTCCTGGGCGCTCGTGTTGATTCGTTCAATTGCATCCGCTAGAACTGGATTGCCTCCCTGAAAGAGGTCGTTTGCCCACGACTCGAGCACGAACGCATCTTGCTGCGGCGTTCCCAGCATCTTCGAAATAACCCTGATCGGCAGAGGCAGCGCCAAATCCCGGACAATATCCGGTTCAGGACGAAGGCGCATATTGGCGATCAGCAAATCAACCTCTCGGTCGATATGCGCCCTCCATCTTTTTATTGTCGCATGCTCGAAAAGTGGTGAAAAAAACTGACGCAAGTGCTGATGTCGAGGAGGGTCAACCAATACCATGAAGTTGTTATAGACTTTCGAGACGGGGAGTGTCTCATCTTGGCGTAGCGATGCAGCGCCCAGTATGGGACTCACACTATCAGAACTGATTTGCCCGGGTTGCGTTGCGTTCAGGGGCTCCACGGAGAACCGTTTGTCACGTAACCCTGCGGATACATCTGTGTATCGCGTCACCCACCAAACCCCTGCAGTATCACGATAGATAGGGGCATGTTCTCGCAGCTGACGAAAAATCGGATAAGGGTTGTTGAATACCTCCGGGTGGTATTGATCAAATGTTACACCCTGACGCGACACTTCAATTGCTCGTCTTTTAGTCGGGACAAACCTCGCCGAGATCAATTGATTCAGGTCGACTTCCAGACGTGTCGATTCATTTAAAGTGCACAATATGGCGCTCGCCAACTCGGTAGCGTTTGACGCCAGAGCGATGGTGAAGTGATCGCCCCGAACAACGCTCACACGCAACGCAGGACAAAGCCGCTGCCAGCCCAATGTAGGATCACCAAAATAAGTACCGATTTTTCGCGAGGGATGCAGCGAGTCCTCGGGAAATATGTCTTGGGCACGAAAGAGGGTAATGGGGCCGGCATAGGGTAATGGCCTATAGCGCTCCATTGCCGAGAAACTTACCAGATAGGTCTCGATGATATTGTCGATAACAGACCCAGGAACGATCGCACCGCTATCACCGAGTTCCTCTTCGAGTTTGTTTGCCTGCTCATCGAGATTCAGGGCGATCATTTGTTTAGGCCAATCCTCATCGCAACTTTTACCAGAGAACCTTCTGAGCATTCCAGCAAGTTCATACATTGCCATGGTTCGATCGCTGGCGTTCGCTTCCCGGTTAGAATAAAGATCGTTGTTTTTGATCAGCGTAGTATCCAACAGCAATAAATTTTCAACCTGCTCACCTTGCTCGGTAAGACGTTGAGCCATTTCGTAAATCACAAGCCCCCCGAATGAGTGACCTGCCAGAACATAGGGACCGGAGGGTTGTATGGCCTTCATTTCCTGCAGATAGCGCTGCGCCATTTCTTCAACAGAGCCAAGCGGTGACTCTGCGCCATCGACACCTACCGCCTGGAAGAAAATTAATGGCCTGGCGTGCGCCAGCGCGTTAGAAAGCGGCAAGAGGTAATGCGGCATACCTCCCAGCCCACAGACACAGAAAATAGGCGCCGGCAGAGATAATGCTTGCAATGTCAATGCTTGCGTCAATCGAACAGAAGATTGCACCGGGCCCACAGATGATTGTCGCTGATCATGTGACACTTCATTCGATACCACGAGCTGAAGTAGCACATCGGCAATCTCCTCAACGGAACGGGCGCCGAAAATTTTCGAGACGGGAATCTCCACCTGCAAATGTCGCTCAATGCGCCCCATCAACTCCATCGTCTGAACAGAATCAAGGCCCAGTTCGTCTAAATGTAAAGAGGTTGAATCCGCTGCTTGCGCCACACTGACCAGAGAAGCCAGTTCAGTTTCAATATAGTTGATCAGAGTGTGCCGTCGTTCCGGGAAAGACTTAGACGTCGAGACCTTCTTTCCCTGCATCTCTGGCAAAGAAGCGTGCTCATTCGGAGGACACTTTGCCTTTTGCCAAACAAACTCAACCTCCAGCCTCCGCTCCAGAAAACGTTGCTTGCAACTCTGGCGCGCCAGTTTGCCGCTGGAGGTCTTATCAATCGTCCTGATTTTGAGCAAATTCACGCTGTGTAAGGGCAACCCATGATGTTTACTGACTGCCTTGACCATGGCGTTGGTGATTTCGTCAAAGGCTCGCTGTTTTTGCACGGGTGTCGACAACAGGCGCAGGTCTACCTCTGCTGCGACGACAAGGCTTTCAGTTGCGGCTTGCATAATAGTGAAAACAATCACCGCGCCCTTGCGTACGCGTGGATGGCAGAGCTCCAAGATATTTTCGATATCCTGCGGGTAATAATTTTTCCCCCTGATGATCAACAGATCTTTGATTCTTCCTGTGATATAGAGTTGTTGATCTTTAATGAAACCCAGATCACCCGTGCGCAGCCAATCGCGATGGTCTCCTTGGCCAATACGAGCCTTGAACGTGCGTGCATTATCGACCTCGAGCTGCCAATAACCCAACGCCACCTGCGGTCCGATCACCCACACTTCTCCCACTTCATCGGCCCCGACCTGTTCACAGGTTTCAGGATTGACGATTGCGAGAGTGACGGCATCCAGCGGCATGCCGCATGTCACCAACGGCGTGGCCTTGGGATGTGTCGAATCGAGTTCCATAACGTGATTTCTTGCAAGTTCGTCAACATCGACGAACGCTGTTTGCGCGATGGCCCCGATCGACCCGAAACTGACGCCGACCGTCGCCTCCGCCAAGCCATAACCTGCGAACATGCATTGGCGCGACAGGCCGACGGCCTCGAACCGGTGCAAAAAGCGTTCTACGCTGGCATACCGCACAGGCTCTGCGCCAACAAGACAGAACTTCAGACTGCTCAGGTCCCAGTCCTGATAGTCATCATGAGAGATTTTCTGGACACACAAGTCTAGGGCAAAGTTCGGACCTGCCGTATCGGTCGCCTTGTACCGATCAATTACCGATAACCAAAGAACCGGGCGCTTGAGAAAGTCGAGGGGCGACATCAACAGGGCACGAGCGCCGATAACCACCGGGAGAATGACCCCGGTCATCAATCCAAGATCATGGTACATAGGCACCCATAGCGCGATCACTCGACCTCTATCCATATGGGTGACCCGTTGGATCATTCGCGCGTTTATCAGCAAGTTCTGGTGGCTGACAACGACGCCTTTGGGAGCCGAGGTTGAGCCTGATGTGTATTGGATGAGGGCAATATCGGTGGCAGCAATCGTTGCGCTTGGCCTAACGTTCGCCTGGCCTGATTCAATGATCTCCTCCACCGCGAGCCATTGCAGCTTAGCGAGATCTGGTGCAAAACGAGCGAAGTGCTTGGCTTGCGCCAAGATAGATGTGCTGGTCAGGAGTACTGCCGCCATCGAGTCGGCGACGATGGTCAGAAGGCGCGGTAACGTACGCTCGAAACGTAGAGGATCTGGTGGGTATACCGGTACTGCTACGGCCCCCGCATAAAGGCAACCATAGAAGGCCGTGATGAAAGCAAGGCCCGGCTCGAACAGCAAAAGTACCCGCTGCCCTTCCGGGCCGTGGGTCTGTAGAGCGGCAGCAATGGCGCATGCTTGATCATGAAGCTGGCGGAAGCTGAGTCGAGCGACGGAATCCCCATTACTGTCAAGGAAAGTAAAAACTTCATCGTCCGGCGACTCTGCGGCACGTTTCTGCAAGCACGCAACCAGGGTCATGCTGTCGAATGGAGTATCTCGCTTATCCATTGATGCGTCCTTTACAAGTGAATATCCTCATTACAAAGTAGAACAACAAGCAAGTGCGAATCGGTCAGATCTTACAATTCGAAGACCAAAGTGACCAACGGTCAAGCTCGATGCCTGAGGGTGGCGTGGCGCTTGGACTCGTCATCGATGTAGGTCAGCGTGATCGCTGTAGGCACCGGCATCGGTCATGATTTGTGTTGGCTGCAATTCGGTCTGTTGTTCCAACACGACCACGACCGCATCCGCAAAAAACTCCAGGCAGCTCGGCATTACAACCCCACCGGCAGGGGACGATGCCGAACGGATAGCGACAGTCATATTGCGCCTGGCCGTCGAGAACATCAGTAAGTTCGCACGAGGCAAGAAAATCGGGGGTTTGGGTTGCACGCGCCGTTGAGCCCGATTCAACCTCGGATGATCTAGAGTAATCGTTTTTTTACTGATTGTTTCTGGCGGAGGCTTTTTTCATGAGTATCGAAACCATCAAGATCCCGGGCATCGACAAGGCCGTTTCGCGGATTGCCCTGGGCACCTGGTCCATGGGCGGCTCGATGTGGGGCGGTGCCGACAATGAGGTCTCGATCAAGACCATTCGCCACGCGCTGGACAGCGGCATCAACTTTATCGACAGCGCGCCGGTGTACGGCCTTGGGCTGTCTGAAGAACTCATCGGCCGCGCCCTGCACGGTGTGCGCCACAACGCTGTGATCGCCACCAAGGCCGGGCTGCAATGGGACGATGGCACCGTGCGCCGCAACGCCACGGCCCAGCGCATCCGCAAGGAAGTCGAAGACTCGCTGCTGCGCCTGGAAACCGACTACATCGACCTCTACCAGATTCACTGGCCTGACCCGCTGGTGGCCCAGGAAGAGACCGCCTGCGAGCTGGAAAAACTGCGCCGTGAGGGCAAGATCCTCGCCGTGGGTGTGAGCAACTATTCGCCCGCGCAAATGGATGACTTCCGTCAGTACACCCACCTGGACACGGTGCAGCCACCCTACAACCTGTTCGAGCGGGCGATCGACAGCGACATCCTGCCGTACGCCAAGCAAAACGCCTTGGTGGTATTGGCCTACGGTTCGCTGTGCCGGGGCCTGCTGACCGGCAGCATGCACGCCGCCACGCGCTTTACCGGTGATGATGTGCGCAAGCTCGACCCGAAATTCAAGGCGCCGCGCTTTGAGCAATACCTGGCGGCGGTGGCGGCATTGGACGTGTATGCCCGCGAATGCCACGGCAAGTCAGTGCTGGCCCTGGCATTACGCTGGGTGCTGGACCAGGGCCCGACGATTGCGCTGTGGGGCGCCCGTCGCCCGGAGCAACTGAAAGGCATCGAGGACGCATTCGGCTGGCAACTGAGCGCCGACGACCTGCAACATATCGACCGTATTCTCGCCAGCACGATAAAAGATCCGGTAGGGCCGGAATTCATGGCCCCTGCCCAGCGTTAACCTTTGCGACAGGGATGTCTGCGGTTGCAAAACAACAGAAGACATCCCTTTGGCGTTGAGGTTTTTGGCATGAAGCGCGGTACCGTATTCAAGACTGTCGGTGGTTTGTTGTGTGTGGTGGCATTGGCGGGCGCCTGGAAGTGGCGGGGCAATCCCGATGCGCTGTGGCAGATCGTCAGCCGCCAATGCGTGCCTGATCAGAACCAGCACCACAATCCCAGCCCGTGCCTGAAGGTCGATCCGGACAAGGGCTATGCACTGCTCAAGGACCTCAACGGCCCGTATCAGGACTTGCTGATTCCCACCGATAAAGTCACCGGCATCGAAGACATCGCGCTGACCCGAAACCTGCTGCCGCATTACTTTGCCCAGGCCTGGAAAAACCACGATGTTCTCTCCGCCGGCCTGCAAACGCCGATTGCCGACCGCTTTGTGTCGCTGGCGATCAACTCGCGTTATGGCCGCTCGCAAAATCAGCTGCACATCCATATCGCCTGTTTGCGGCCCGACGTGTTCAACGCCCTTAACGAACGCGCCGCGACCCTCAATGAGCAATGGCAAACCCTTCCGGTAAAACTGCTGGGGCACACCTATAGCGCCCGCACCTTGTCGGCAGCGGACTTCGACCTGCGCGACCCGCTGGCGATCTTGAATGAGTACGCGCAGGCCCAGGGCGACGCCATGGCCAGCTACAGCTTGCTGCTGACACCGGGTGCGAACGGCAACTTCGTGCTGTTGACTACGCGGTTGACGCTCAAGGAATGGAACCTGGCATCTGCCGAAGAGCTGCAAGACCACCAGTGCAACCTGATGGGCAAACCACCACAACGACCTGTTTTAGCTGTTAACGACATCCGCTGAAATTTGCCGTTGAACGAGTGTTCAGTTTCAATTATGTTGGCTGCACCCCCTGCCTGGTAACAGGCGGGCTTGCGCTTTTTCTGATTGAACGAGAGGCACTGGCATGCGGTTTTCACCTTTTGTTGAGCGAATTGCAGGGCAGGGCGTAGCCGCCTGGGACATTCACCACGCCGCCTTCCAGGCCAGCAGCAAAGGCGAAGACATCATCATCCTGAGTGTGGGCGATCCGGATTTCGCCACACCCTCGTTCATCACCGACGCCGCCGTCGACGCCCTGCGCCAGGGCGACACCCACTACACCGAAATCCCCGGCCGCCCGGCACTGCGCGACGCCATCGCCGCCCGCTACAGCCAATCCCTGGCTCGCCCGCTGAACGCTGAAAACGTCATCACCGTGGCCGGTGCACAGAACGCCTTGTTCGTCACTTCGCTGTGCCTTTTACAGGCCGGTGATGAAGTGATTGTCCTCGACCCGATGTACGTCACCTATGAAGCCACGCTCAAGGCCAGCGGCGCGACGCTGGTGCGAGTGCCGTGTTCGGCCGACTCGGGTTTTCGCCTTGATCCGGTGTTACTCGCTGCCGCGATCACGCCCCGAACCCGGGCGATTTTCTTTTCCAACCCCAACAACCCCACTGGCGTGGTGCTCAACCCCCAGGAGCTGCAAGCGATTGCCGACCTGGCGATCGAGCATGAACTGTGGGTGGTGGTGGACGAGGTCTACGAAAGCCTGGTGTTCGATGGCGAGTACCACAGCCTTGCCGCACTGCCGGGCATGGCCGAGCGCTGCATCGTGATTGGCAGCCTGTCCAAATCCCACGCCATGACCGGCTGGCGCATCGGCTGGATCATGGCGGAACCTGCCATGGTGGCCCACGCTGAAACCCTGGTGTTGAGCATGCTCTACGGCTTGCCGGGGTTTGTGATGGAAGCCGCGACGGCTGCTGTGCTGGCCCACGATGAAGTCACCCAGGGCATGCGTGAAACTTACCGTCGCCGCCGTGACCTGGTGGTGGCGGGTCTCAGCGGTTGCCCGGGCATCCACGTACGCGCTCCGCAAGCCGGCATGTTCGTGCTGGTGGATGTGCGGGACACCGGCCTCAGCTCCCTGGATTTCGCCTGGCGCCTGTTTCGCGAAGCGGGGGTTTCCGTATTGGATGCCGCTGCCTTCGGTGAGCCGGCCCAGGGCTTTGTGCGGCTGTCGTTCACCCTGGGTGAAACCCGGCTGGCGGAAGCCTGTGAACGCATCAGCCGCTTCGTTGCCAAGCTGTCCCGTGAACCACGAATAGAACCTGCGGCGAAAATCATCAGCGTGCAGCCGGTTGCGGCGAAGAAGATGATCGAGGTGCTCGACCTGCACAAACGCTTCGGCAATATCGAAGTGCTCAAGGGCATCTCCCTGACGGCCCACGAAGGCGAAGTGATCTCGCTGATCGGCGCCAGCGGCTCGGGCAAAAGCACCTTGCTGCGCTGCATCAACATGCTCGAAGTGCCGGACCAGGGCAGCATTCACGTCGACGGCGAAAGCATCAAGCTCAACTACGGTCGCCCCGGCGCACCGCTGGTGGCCGACGCCAAACAGCTGGTGCGGATTCGCTCGACACTTGGCATGGTGTTCCAGAATTTCAACCTGTGGCCCCATCGCACGGTCCTGGAAAACCTTATCGAAGCGCCGATCCAGGTGCTGCGCGAAAGCCGCGCCGAAGCCATCGAACGCGCCGAAGCCTTGCTCGACCGGGTTGGCCTGGCCGCCAAGCGCAACGAATACCCGGCGTTCCTCTCCGGCGGCCAGCAACAGCGGGTGGCCATCGCCCGCGCCTTGGCCATGCGCCCCAAAGTCATGCTGTTCGACGAACCCACTTCGGCCCTCGACCCGGAACTGGTGGGCGAAGTGCTGCGGGTGATTCGCTCCCTGGCGGAAGAGGGCCGCACCATGATCCTGGTGACCCATGAAATGGCGTTCGCCCGGGACGTGTCATCCAAAGTCGCGTTTTTGCACCAAGGTCTGATCGAGGAAAGCGGCTCGCCGGACTCAGTGTTTATCGACCCACGCAGTGAACGTTGCCGGCAGTTCGTCAACGCGCATCAAACTCGCTAACTCCAAAAAAAGACGGGGCAAGATCATGAAATCCAAACGATTGGCAAAGTGGTTGAGCAGTGCTGTGTTGATGCTGGCGGCAGGTACGGCGTTGGCGGCGGAGAAACCCATTGTGTTCGCGGTAGCGGCGGAACCCTATCCACCGTTCACGGTGAAGGGTGGCAACGGTGAATGGTCCGGCTTTGAGGTGGACCTGATCCACAAGCTCTGCGGCTTGATGAAGGCTGAATGTCAGATCAAGGAAGTGGCGTGGGACGGGATTATTCCGTCGTTGCTGGCGAAGAAAATCGACGTGATTTTTTCCTCGATGTCGGTCACCGAAGAGCGCGAAAAACAGATCGCTTTCAGCCGCGCCTACTACGACTCGCTGCTGGGCATTGCCGGCCCCAAGGGCACCACCGTCGAGGTCACGCCGGCGGGGTTGAAGGGCAAGATCATCGGCGTGCAGATCTCCACCGTCAGCGCCAACTACCTGAAGAAGTACTACGAGAACATTGCTGACCTGAAGTACTACGACACCCAGGAATCGGCCAACGCCGACCTGATTGCCGGGCGCACCGACCTGATGATGGCCGACGGTGTCGCCATCGCCATGATGGTCAAGACCCCTGAAGCCCAGGGACTGGCGGAAATCGCCGAAGTGCCTTACGACCCGATCATCGGCCGTGGCGTGGGGGCCGGCCTGCGCAAGGAAGACACCGAACTCAAGGCCCGCCTGGACAAGGCCATTGGTGAGTTGCTGGTGAGCAAGGACTACGCCGACCTGTCCCAGAGCGTGTTTGGGGTGTCGGTCAGCCCGTGCAAAAGAGCCGACACGCCTGCCTATGTGAGCAAAGTCTGCGACAGCCCCTACACAAACTAACCCGGTAGAAAGGGAGTGCCTGTGGCGAGGGAGCTTGCTCCCGCTGGGGTGCGAAGCGCCCCCAAAAAATGGGCCTGCTGCGCAGTCCAGCGGGAGCAAGCTCCCTCGCCACAGCAAGCCCCCTCGCCACAGGTTCACTGCGTGTCATCGAAATAGGGAGCAGCGATGTTCGATCTACTCAACTTCAGCGAGCAAGGCTGGGGCAATGCTCTGCTCAAAGGGCTATGGATGACCCTGCAGATCTCCGCCGGTTCGTTTGCGGTGGGGCTGTTGATCGGCCTGGTGGTGGCCTGCGCCAAGCTCAGTGCACCGCGCCCGATAGCCCTGCTGATGCGCGGTTACACCACAGTCTTTCGCGCCGTGCCCGAGTTGCTGCTGATCCTGCTGCTGTATTACGCAGGCTCCATGGGCCTCAACGCGCTGATGCTGTGGCTGGGGTTTGCGCAGTTCAACATCAGCGGCCCGCTGGTAGCCGTCCTGGTACTCGGGCTGGTGCAAGGCGCGTACGCCTCGGAGATTTTCCGCGCGGCGATCCTCGCGATCCCCCACGGCCAGATCGAAGCGGCGCGGGCCTTTGGCTTGAGCGGCGTTGGCCTGTTCCGTCGGGTGACCCTGCCGATCATGGCGCCGTACGCCCTGGCCGGGATGTCCAACCTGTGGATCAACCTGATCAAGGACAGCGCACTGATCAGCGTGGTGGGCACCAATGAACTGCTGTACACCGCCAAACAGGCGGCGGGCTCGACCCGGCATTACCTGTTGTTTTACCTCACGGCCGCCGCCTTGTATTACCTGGTGACATTGGCCTCCAACTACCTGTCCGGGCGCCTGGAACGACGTATTCGTCGCTGGATGCCGGTTGTCGAGTGAGCCGCATATGCCTGAGTGGATAAGTTATTACGCAGGACTGATCGCCAAAGGTTTGCAGACGACCCTGTCGTTGCTGGTGATTTCGGCAGTGCTCGGCTTCGCCTTGGCGGTGCTGGTAGCCCTGGCGCGGCTGTCCCGGCGCAAGTGGCTGGCCCGCTGTGCGCTGGGGTATACCAGTGTGCTGCGGGGCACGCCGTTGCTGATCCAGATCTACATTTTCTACTACGGCCTGGGCAGTCTGTTTGCCCAGTTCCCGATGATTCGCGGGAGTTTCCTCTGGCCGTTCCTGCGGGATGGTTACTGGTACATCGTGTTTGCCCTGGTGTTGTCAGTGGGCGCGTACGTCGGTGAAGTGATTCGCGGCGGCCTGCTGGCGGTGCCCAAGGGTGAGATGGAAGCCGCCTCGGCGTTTGGCATGACGCCGCGCCAGGCCCTCTTGCGGGTGCGCTTGCCACGGGCCATGCGCCTGCTGCTGCCGACCCTGGCGGGGGAGACGGTGATGTTGCTCAAGTCCACCGCACTGGCTTCAACCATCGCCGTGGTCGACCTGCTCGGCGCCGCCAACGTGGTGCGCGCCCAGACGTTGCAGATCTACCAGCCGCTGCTGTTGGTGGCCGGGGTCTACCTGTGCCTGACCTTTTTGATTGAAGCCCTGTATGCCGTCGCCGAGCGGCGGGGCACACCGTTGCGCAGGTCTGCCGGATGAAAACCGATCGCTCGTTGCAAGGGATTGCCCTGTGCTCGCTGGCCTATGCGTTCCTGGCGTTGCAGGACGCCGGGATCAAATGGCTGGTGGCCGACTATTCAGTGTTCACCATCCTGTTCTGGCGCAGCCTGGTGGTGGTCGCTGCGTGCGTGATCGCTGGGCGCCTGGGTTTGCTCAAACGCGCCTGGAACTCGGTCAGCCGCAAGCTGCTGATCATCCGCGGCCTGTTGTCGCTGCTGGCGTGGCTGCTGTACTACACCGCCGCCAAGGACCTGACCCTGGCGGAAATGACCACCCTGTATTTTTCCGCGCCGATCATGGTCACGCTGCTGGCGGCGCTGATCCTCAAGGAACGCGCCAGTCGGGGCCAGTGGATTTCGCTGATCATCGGCTTTGTCGGCGTGGTGATCGCCTGTCGCCCCAGCAGCATGGTCGACCCGCTGCCAATCGGCCTGACATTGGCCGCCGCACTGTGCTGGGCATTTACCTATATCCAGTTGCGACAGGTGGACGACAACACCTCGGTGCTGGAGCAAATGCTGATCACCAATGTGGTGTTTGTGATCTGCATGGCGGTGACGCTGCCCTGGACCCACACACCGTCGCCGACCCCAGCGTGGCTGGGCATGCTCGGCGCCGGGCTGGTGGGCGGGATTGGCCAGTTCCTGCTGTTTGCGAGTTTCCGCCGGGCCACGGCGACGCTGCTGGCGCCGTTTGAATACACCGGGTTGATCTGGGCCTTCCTGTTGTCGAGCCTGATCTGGGGCACCTTGATGGACGTGTCGCTGATTTTCGGCGCCGCGCTGATCGCCGTCAGCGGCACCCTGGCCATGCTCAGCGCCCGGCACCCCGTGTCACAAGACGTGGTCGGCGCCGAATGCTCCGTGACGCAGCCCCTGTATCCAGCAGCGGCAGATGTGCAGCCCGTTGCCGGGGCTGAAGGTGCCGGGGTTGAGGCACCACTCAAGCCAGAGTCCGTCGAGCATCGCCGATAAGCCGATGGCGGCCAGGCGCGTGTCGTGGATCACGAAGCCTTCGCTTTGGGCCAGGTCATCAAGCAGTTGGCGGATCAGTTCAAGGTAGGCGCGGTAGCTTTTTTCATGGGAGTCATTCACGTGCTGGGAGTGGCGGATCAGGCTCCAGAACACCACCCAGACGCCCAAGAGTTTCGGGTCCATGACCCGCGAGGAAAACGAGCCGGCGAGGAATGCATCCAGGCGCGCTGCTGGGCCCACGGCCTGGTCGACTTCCTGCCAGAGAGCGGTGGTCAATTCGCTGGCCAGCTTGTGATAGGTCTCGGCGATCAATGCATCGATGCTGCCGAAATGGTGATTGAGCAATCCCACCGAAACCCCGGCTTCAGCGGCGATGCGCCGTACGGAAATGCCGGCATGCCCGTCCCGGGCGAGGCTGGTGAGGGTGGCAGCAATCAGCAGGTCGCGACGGTCTTCGGTCACAGGCACATCCCAGATGGTTGAACGTGTGTTCAATATATACCTGCAGAACCAACAAGAGGAGGGCAACGGCATGGCAAAAGACCTTTCGTGGCAAGTCCCCGGCGATTCCGGGAACACCCTGCACATCGGCGCCTGGCGCTTCGAGGGTGACGGCAGCGGGCCTCGGGTGCACCTGCAAGCGGGGGTGCATGCCGATGAAATCGCCGGGATGCTGGTGTTGCATCAACTGCTGCCGCGTTTGCAGGCGTGTCAGGACCGGGGGCAGCTCAAGGGCTCGGTGACGGTGGTGCCTCAGGCTAATCCGTTTGGCATTGGGCAGTTTCGCCAGGGGCGGTTGTTGGGGCGGTTTCATGAGGCCACCGGGCAGAATTTTAACCGGGCGTTTGATCATTCGTTGGCCATGGAGCGGCCGGCGAGCAACCTGGCGCAATGGCAGAAAAGTCTGGTGCAGTTGGCGGCTGATGCGGAGTTGGTGCTGGATCTGCACACCGATGATGAGGCGCTGCCTTATCTGTATATCCATCGCAGCTTTTGGCCGGAGGGCCAGGTATTGGCGGCGGCGTTGCAGGTGGATGTGGTGATTGTCTGGGATGAGGGCGGTGATGGGTCGTTTGAAGAGACGATCATTGATCACGGGAAGCCGCGGTTGGCGGCGACGATTGAATTGCGTGGGCAGGCGGATGTGAGTGATGCCTTGGCCGGGCGGGATGGTGACGGGATCTGGGCTTGGCTTTGTGCCAGTGGGGTGATTGATGAGGCGCCGGTGATTGCCGAGTGGCGGGGGCAGGTGGTGGATATGGGGTGTATGGAGACCATTCTGGCGCCGTGTGCCGGGGTGTTGGTGTTTGAAAAAGGGTTGGGTGAGCAGGTGGAAGAGGGTGAGCGGTTTGCGCGGATTATTCGGCGGCCTGGGGATTCGGCGTCTGAAGTGGTGCTGCATGCGGCGCAGACCGGGCGGATGGTGACGGGGCATCGGGAGCGGTTGGTGGCACAGGGGTCGGTGGTGGCCAAGTTTACCGGGACGCGGTTGTCTGAGGGGTACAGCGGGGGGGTGTTGGATCCTTAGGCGGGAGTACATATCCGTTATTTGGGTAACGGCGGCTTATGGTTCCGCTCTTACAGCGGCTCACTTTTGAAGAGCGCAAAAGTAAGCAAAACGCTCTTGCCCCACCACTCGGCACCTCGCCTAGGCTCGGTGTGCCCTCACTCCGGCTTTGGACCGTGGGCCGCCGTCATGGGCCATCCCTGGCCCAGGACGGCTAACCTGGCGTCCTGCCAGGTTACCCACGCTCCAAAGCCTGCGTTCGGCCAGCGTGGTTTAACGGGGCGCCTAAGATCAAGATCAAGATCAACAGCAAGAGCACAGCGGCCTCCCGGCCGGCTTGAGTGTTGAAGAGCAAAATCAAAAGCTAAAGCGGGCACGGTCCAAAAAATGTGGGAGCGGGCTTGCTCGCGAAGGTCGTTAACGATGACGCGAGCATTCTGGATGAACGCGGCGCTCTCAGGTTTTTCGCGAGCAAGCCCGCTCCCACAGAAAAGCAGCTTTGTTTTCGCTCTGGTTTTTGCTTTTGCTTTTAACACTCAAGCCGGCCGGGAGGCCGCTGTGCTGTTGCTTTTGATCTTGATCTGACTGCCCCAATAAGCCCGAGGCCGAACGCAGGTATTGCGGAGCGGGTAAACCGGCAGGACGCCGGTTTAGCCGCGCCGGGCCATGGATGGCCCGTCGCGGCGGCCCGCGGAGCAATGCCGGAGTGAGGGAACACCGAGCCTAGGCGAGGTGCCGACAGGCGGGGCAGAGCCCTTTGCTTACTTTGGGGCTTTTCCAAAGTGAGCCGCTGTAAGAGCGGAACCATAAGCGGCCGTTACCTAAATAACGGATATACCCCAAAAACCCCGCCAATGTTCAATCTAGAACCACTGCATGTTCAGCATCATCCAGCAGCTCAACGCCCGCAGCCTCGACTACAGCAAGACCACCAAGCAGGTCAGTCATTCCTCGGAGCAAATGCGCCTGACAGTGGGGGTGTTGCAGACCAGCGCAAAAACCGTGCAGGTCAATGCCAACAAGTTGCAGAATCGGGTGGCGCTGTTCGAAGTCAGTGGGGCTGCGGCCTGACCAGGCCGCGTTTTTCCAGCAACAAGCGCTCCAGTTCCTTCATCGGCAGCGGCCGGCTGAACAGATACCCCTGGATCTGATCGCAGCCGGCTTCCCGCAGAAACTCCAGCTGTGCCTGGGTTTCCACGCCTTCGGCAACCACTCGCAGCTTGAGGCTGTGGGCCAGTTCGATGATGGTGCGGGTGATCGCCGCGTCCTGGGGGTTGCTGGTGACTTCGCGGATAAACGCAATATCGATTTTCAGCGTATCAATCGGGAACCGCCGCAGGTAAGCCAGGCTGGAATAGCCGGTACCGAAATCGTCGATGGAGATCTTCACCCCCATCGCCCGCAGCCGTTGCAAGCTGGCGATGGTGTGTTGGGTGTTCTCCATCAACGAGCCTTCGGTCAGTTCAACCTCCAGCCAATGCGCCTCAACGCCGGCATTGGCGAGTGATTGGGCGATATCGGCAATCAGGTCGCCCTCGATCAATTGATGCCCCGAAACGTTGACCGACACTTCCACCGCACCCACCGCGCTGGATTGCCACGTCGCGATCTGGCGGCACACGTCGTCGATCACCCAACGCCCGAGCGCCACGATCAACCCCAGGCTCTCCAGGATCGGGATAAACACCGCCGGAGACACCGCACCGTACTCGGGCCGGTCCCAACGCAACAAGGCTTCAAGCCCGCACACCTGACCGCTGTCCAGCTCGACCTTGGGTTGGTAATGCAGCACGAACTCTTCGCGCTCGACGGCCAGGTGCAAGGCTTTTTCCAGCTCCAGGCGCGCCAGGTCATGCACATTCAACCGGGACGCTTCACGCTGGTGATGTTGCAGTTGCTGCTCCAACAACAGGCTATGGTTTTTCAACTGATCGCCGTGGGCCTTGAGCCGCAGCAGGTTGCGTACCCGCAGCCACAACTCGACCCGTTCCACCGGTTTACTGATGAATTCTTCAGCACCGGTTTCCAGGCCACTGAGCCGCGCGCTGGATTCGCTCAGGGCCGAGAGCATGATGATCGGAATGTTCGCCGTGGCCTGGTTGCCCTTGAGCTGGTTGGCCACTTCGTAACCGTCCATGCCCGGCATCATGATGTCCAGCAGGATCAAGTCCGGCGGCCGTTGCGCCACCATCTGCAAGGCTTCTTCACCACTGGCGGCACTCACGGTCTGGTAACCCTCGTGACGCAGCAGGGTTTCCAGCAGCTTGCGCACCTGGATTTCATCATCGACGATCAAGAGCGTTGCGGGTTGGCTGGCCATGGAGAGGACTCAAGTCGGAGGCGTAATGTTTTTTTGCAGCAGCGTATCGATTACCTGGTACAGCTCTTTGTAGCGCAGGGGCTTGATGATGTAGGCATCGCAGCCGGCCCGCAGGGTCTTGTCGCGGTCTTCCTTCATGGCCATGGCGGTCAGGGCGATCACCGGGATGTGGGCGGTGTGAGGGTCCTGCTTGAGCAGCGACGTGGCCGCCAGACCGTCCATGCCGGGCAACTGGATATCCATCAGGATCAGCGCCGGTTGTTTTTCCCGGGCCAGGGTCAACCCGGTCTCGGCATCGGCCGCCCACAACACGCTGTGGCCGGCGTTTACCAGCAGCAGGCGGGCAAGGCGCATGTTGGCCTCGTTGTCTTCGACGATCAGGATTTCGGCCATGGGGCCTCCGCATCCGCGGCGCGGTGCAGTGGTAGCCACACCACAAATCGCGCGCCGGCACCTTCGCGGCTGGCCACGGCGACACTGCCGCCGTGCAAGTCAGTCAGTTGCTTGACCATCGCCAGGCCCAGGCCCGTGCCTTCGAATTTGCGCGCCAGGCTACTGTCGATCTGGCTGAAAGCCTTGAACAGCTTGCTCATGTCGTGCCGGGCGATACCGATGCCGGTGTCGCTGACGCTGAATTCCAGGAACTGTTGCTGCTCGCTGGGTTGCAGGGCAAAACCATAGGTGGGCCAGTCGCCGGGAACCTGCCCGACGTGTGCACGACTCACCTCGCGTACCGACAGGGTCACAGAGCCGCCGTGCTCGCTGAACTTCACCGCATTGGCCAGCAGGTTGTAGATGATCTGCTTGGTCTTGCGCAGATCGAGTTCCAGGGTGCCGAAGTCGTCCTGGCATTCAAGTTTCAACTGGATGCGTTGCAGCGCGGCCTTTTCCCGCACGATCAGCAGGCTGTTGGCCAACAAACCCGCCAACTCCACGGCTTCCAGTTCCAGGTCCATCATCCCGGCCTCGACCTTGGACAGGTCGAGGATGTCGTTGATCAGCGACAGCAAGTGTTGGCCGCTGGTGAAGATGTCACCGATGTATTCACGCTGGATATCGCTCATGTCGCCCACCAGGCCGTCCTTGAGGGCTTCGGAAAAACCGATCACGGCATTCAGCGGCGTGCGCAACTCGTGGGACATGGTGGCGAGGAATTCGGACTTCATGTGGCTGGCATGTTCCAGCTCCAGGTTCTTCTCTTCGAGGGCACGCTCAAAGCCTTTGCGTTGCGCCTCTTCCTGCTTGCGTGCGGTGTTGTCGGTGCCGATCAGCAGGTAGCCGATGATCGCGTCGTTGCGGTTGCGCAGGGCGGTGACTGAGACCATTGCCGACAGGCGACTGTTGTCCTTGCGGATATAGGTCAGCTCGTAGATGTCCTCGATACCCCGGGAGGCCTTGAACACCAGGGCTTCGAAGCCGGGCGTGATCGGCGTGTCCAGTTCCAGGCTGAGGGCAGCGGCGCGGGTGATCAGCTCGGCGGGGTCGGAAATGTCGGCCGGTGTGACGCGGTTCAGCACATCGGCGGCGGCATAGCCGAGCATGCGTTCGGCGCCGACGTTGAAGATCTGGATCACGCCTTTTTCGTCGGTGGCAATGCTGGAGAAGTAGGCGCTGTTGAAGATCGCGTCTTGCAGCGCGCCGGTCTTGAGCAGGGCTTTCTGGCGTTTGAATTCGACGATTTTCTCGGCCCGGGATTGCGGCTCCATCGGGCTGTCGACTGAAGAGTTGTCCATCATGAAGTGTTCCGTGAGCTTGAGGCCTGACGCTGCCCAAACGCAGCGCCGCAGAGCATGCTCACAGAAGATCGCGCAGACGCGATGAGGAGGAGATGTCTTTGGACGATAGCAGATAAACAGCAAACCAAAGGGTTTGCGGTGGCCAAAAGCAGTGACTTTTTCGAAAAAACACCCAGCTGGATAGATTCCGATAAAAAAGGCGCGATTTTATGTGCGCTTCACCGGTCCAGATCGCCTGATGAACATTTATTCATCAGGTGAAACGTTTAATCAAGCGATAAACGGCTAACGCAAGCGCTTGCGTAAGCAAATATATCTGATTAGAGTCGGCACCAATCGGCAAACGCCCGAACACAAAAATAATAAAACCAGGAGCTCAGTCATGAGCCTTGAACCCTTGCTTGAAATGCAGGGCATCAGCAAGACCTTCAACGGTCTGCGGGTGCTCAAGAACGTCAGCCTGAAGGTCTACCCCGGTGAAATCCACGCCTTGATGGGTGAGAACGGCGCCGGCAAATCGACCTTGATGAAGATCCTCTCCGGTGCCTACCAGGCCGATGACGGCGGCACCATCCGCATCGATGGCCAGCCCGTCGCCAGTTACAACCCAGCCTCCGCCAAAGCCCTCGGCATTGCCGTGATCTACCAGGAACTCAGCCTGTGCCCGAACCTCACGGTGGCCGAGAATATTTACCTGGGCCGTGAACTGCGCCGTGGCTGGACCATCGACCGCAAGGGCATGGAAGCCGGGGTGGCTGAAGTGCTGGCAAGGCTCGGCGCGGAGTTCCTGCCCACCACCCGCGTCGCCAGCCTATCGATTGCCGAGCGCCAATTGGTGGAAATCGCCCGGGCGCTGCATGCCCGCGCGAAAATCCTGGTGATGGACGAGCCCACCACGCCGCTGTCCTCTCGCGAGACCGACCGCCTGTTTGCGCTGATCAAACAGCTGCGCAGCCAAGGCCTGGCGATCATCTACATCAGCCACCGCATGGCCGAAATCTACGAACTGTCGGATCGGGTCTCGGTGCTGCGGGACGGCGAGTACGTCGGCGAACTGGCGCGGGACGTGCTGTCGGCCGAGGTGCTGGTGAAGATGATGGTGGGCCGCGACCTCTCCGGTTTCTACAAGAAGGAACATGCCGCCTACGACCCCGGCCAGGTGGTGATGCGCGTGCGTGACATGGCCGACGGCAAGCGCGTGCGCCATTGCAGTTTCGACCTGCACGCCGGTGAAGTGCTAGGCATTGCCGGGCTGGTGGGCGCCGGGCGTACCGAACTGGCACGGCTGATCTTTGCCGCCGATCCACGCACCTCCGGCACCCTGGAGGTGGTCGGCAAAACCGTGACCCAACTGCGCAATCCGGCGGATGCGATTCGTGCCGGCGTGGTGTACCTCACCGAAGACCGCAAGGCCCAGGGCCTGTTTCTCGACATGAGCGTGGCCGACAACATCAACGTTTGTGCCTGTGTGCCGGATGCCCATGCTGGCGGTGTGCTCGACCGTGGCCACGCGGCACAACGCGCACGCGATGCAATCAAGTCCCTGTCGATCCGCGTGGCGTCGGGCAAGGTCAATGTCGGCAGCTTGTCCGGCGGCAATCAGCAGAAGGTGCTGCTGGCCCGGCTACTGGAGGTCAAGCCCCACGTACTGATCCTCGATGAACCGACTCGTGGCGTGGACATCGGCTCCAAATCCGAGATCTACCGCATCATCAACCAACTGGCCAAGGCCGGCGTGGGCATCGTGGTGATCTCCAGCGAGCTGCCGGAAATCATCGGCACCTGCGACCGCGTGCTGATCATGCGCGAAGGGCAATTGGTCGCCGAAGTCGGCGGGGCATCGGGCCTGGATATTTCCCAGGAGGCGATTATCGACCTCGCCACCGGCAGCGAGCAGGTGGCCGCCCATGGCTAATTCAAACACGAGCGGGAGCAACACCATGACTGTGGCAACGATCGGCAAGGCTGAGCGTATTCGCGAACTGATGCGCACGGTGGGCATGCTGCCGGTGCTGGTGCTGCTGTTGGTGGGCTTTGCCCTCGCCAGCGAAAACTTCATGACGGTGCAGAACCTGTCGATCATCACCCAGCAGGCGTCGGTCAACGTGGTGCTGGCGGCGGGCATGACCTTTGTGATCCTCACGGCGGGCATCGACCTGTCGGTGGGGGCGATTCTTGCGGCCTCGGCCGTGGTCGCGCTGCAAGCCTCGATGTCGCCGCAATTCGGCATGTTCGGGATTGCCGCCGGGGTTGGCTTCGGCCTGTTGCTGGGCCTGGTCAACGGTGGCCTGATCGCCTTCATGCGCCTGCCGCCGTTTATCGTCACCCTGGGTGCGCTGACGGCCATGCGCGGTTTGGCTCGCCTGTTGGCCGACGACAAAACCGTATTCAACCCCGACCTGCCATTTGCTTTTATCGGCAACGACTCAGTGCTGGGCGTACCCTGGCTGGTAATCATCGCCGTGGCCGTCATCGCATTGTCGTGGTTCATCCTGCGGCGCACGGTGATGGGGGTGCAGATCTACTCCGTGGGCGGCAACCCGGAAGCGGCGCGGCTGTCGGGGATCAAGGTGTGGAAAGTCCTGCTGTTCGTCTATGCCATGTCCGGTGCGTTGGCCGGCCTCGGCGCGGTGATGAGCGCGTCACGCCTGTTCGCCGCCAATGGCCTGCAACTGGGGCAATCCTATGAGCTGGATGCGATTGCCGCGGTGATCCTCGGCGGCACCAGTTTTACCGGCGGCGTCGGCACCATCGGCGGCACGCTGATTGGTGCGCTGATCATCGCGGTATTGACCAACGGCCTGGTGCTGCTGGGCGTCTCGGATATCTGGCAGTACATCATCAAGGGCATCGTGATCATTGGCGCCGTCGCGCTGGATCGCTATCGCCAGTCTGGTGCGCGGACCTGATTTCACTCAAACAACAATCACAAGAGAGTCATCATGAACTTCAAACGCATGTTTCCTGTTGTCGCCTCCCTGGGCGTTGCCGTGTTGATGTCCCAAGCCGTAGAAGCCCGTGAACTGAAAGCCATCGGCATCAGCATGGGTTCCCTGGGCAACCCGTATTTCGTGACGTTGGCCGACGGTGCCACGGCCCGGGCCAAGGAGTTGAACCCGGCGGTCAAGGTCACCTCGGTGTCGGCCGACTACGACCTGAGCAAGCAGTTCTCGCAGATCGATAACTTCATCTCGTCCAAGGTCGATCTGATCCTGCTCAACGCCGTCGACCCATCGGCCATGGCCTCGGCGATCAAGAAAGCCCGCGACGCCGGGATCGTGGTGGTGGCGGTGGACGTCGATGCGAAGGGCGTGAATGCCACGGTGCAGACCGACAACGTCGAGGCCGGCAAGCTCGCCTGCCAGTTCATCGTCGACAAGCTCTCGGGCAAGGGCAACGTGATTATCCAGAATGGCCCGCAGGTCACCGCCGTGACTGATCGCGTCAAAGGCTGTAAAGCCGCGCTGGGCAGTGCGCCGGATATCAAGGTGCTGTCTGATGACCAGGACGGCAAAGGCTCCCGCGAAGGCGGCCTGAACGTGATGCAGGGCTACCTCACGCGCTTCCAGAAAATCGACGGCCTGTTCGCGATCAACGACCCGCAAGCCATCGGCAGCGACCTGGCGGCCAAGCAGCTGAAACGCAGCGGCATCATCATCACCTCCGTGGACGGCGCGCCGGATATCGAGAATGCGTTGAAGACCGACACCCTGATCCAGGCTTCCGCCAGCCAGGACCCATGGGCCATGGCCCAGACGGCTGTCAACGTCGGCAATGACATTCTCAATGACAAACAACCTGCCGAAGCGGTTACCCTGCTGCCGCCAAAACTGATCACCCGCGACAACGTCGGTTCCTACAGCGGTTGGTCCAGCAAACATTAAAGCGCGCAGGAGTGAGCACCGTGGCAACCATGGAGGATGTGGCAAGAATTGCAGGGGTGTCGACGTCGACGGTTTCCCACGTCTTGAACGGCACCCGCAAGGTCAGCCCGGACACGGTGCAAGCGGTGCAGAGCGCGATCCGGCAGTTGGGCTACATCCCCAACACGCTGGCGCGCTCCCTGGCCCGGTCCACCACCAATACCATTGGCGTGGCGATCTCGGCGCTGTCCAACCATTACTTCAGTGAAACGGTGCACGCGATTGAAACCGAGTGCGCCAAACACGGCTACATGATGCTGTTTGTCGATACCCACGACGATCCCGAGCAGGAATTGCGCGTAGTCACGACGCTGCACCATCGGCGGGTGGACGGCATTCTGCTGGCGCCGTCTACCGGTTCCCTGGCCCTGGAGTACTTGCAGGCCAATGAAGTACCCGCCGTACTGGTGGACCGGATGATGAGCGATCGCTTTGATCAGGTCGGGGTGGAAAACACCTTGTCGACCCAGGCTTTGGTAGCGCACTTGATCGAGCATGGCCACCGGCGCATCGGCTTTATTTCCGGGCGGGCGGGGCTGGGCACTTCCAGTGAGCGCGTGGCCGGGTATCAAGCCGCGTTGCTTGCGGCGGGGTTACCGTTGGATCCGCAGTTGCTGGTCAATGGTGGGTCGAGCAGCGAGCCTGCACGGCAAGCGACGGCGCAGTTATTGGCCTTGGACACACCGCCCACGGCGATCATGGCGGGCAACAACCTGATGACCCTCGGCGCGATGCATGCCTTGCGCGACGCACGCATTGATGTGCCCGGGCAAATGGCCCTGGTGGGTTTCGATGATTTTGAATGGGCGGACTTCTTTGTGCCGCGCCTGACCCTGATCGCGCAGCCGGTCCAGGAACTGGGCGCACGTGCGGTCAACCTGCTGCTTGAGCGCATGGCGTCGCCCAAGCGTAAAACACACAGTGTGCGGCTCGCGCCCACCCTGAAGATTCGTAATTCATGCGGCTGCCCCTGATATGAACAACCCGGTTTCCCTTGGCATTGATCTCGGCACTTCGGAACTCAAGGCGATCCTGATGGACGAGCAAGGCCGCGTCCTCGCTCATGCGGGGGCGCGGCTGACGGTCTCGCGCCCGCACACAGGCTGGTCCGAGCAGGCGCCTGAGGACTGGTGGCAAGCGTGCCTGAAGGCCCTGGACCAACTGCGCACTGATCAGCCGGATGCCTATGGCCGTGTCGGCTGCATCGGTTTGTCCGGGCAGATGCACGGGGCGGTATTGCTGGGGCAAGACGACCAGGTGTTGTACCCGGCGATTCTCTGGGATGACTCCCGTGCCATGGTCCAGGCTGAAGCGTTGGGCCGTGAGTTTGCCGACATCACCGGTAGCTTGCCGATGGCAGGTCTCACGGCGCCCAAGCTGCTGTGGTTGCAGGAGCATGAGCCGGCGGTATTCAGCGCCATTGATTGCGTGCTGTCGCCCAAGGACTATCTGCGTTTGCGCTTGAGTGGTGAGCGCGTGAGTGATGTGTCTGATGGTGCGGGGACGTTGTGGCTGGATGTAGCCAACCGTGTATGGTTTGAACCGATGCTGCAGGCCACGGGTTTGCGGTTGGCGCAGATGCCCCGGCTGGTGGAAGGCGGTGCGGCCAGCGCTTGCTTGAATGCGGCGGCGGCCGGGCGACTGGGCTTGGCTGAGGGCCTGGTGATTGCTGGCGGTGGCGGGGACAACCCGGTGGCGGCGGTGGGCATTGGCGCGGTGAATGCGGGGGATGCGTTTATCACGTTGGGGACGAGTGCGGCCATCGTGGCGATTACTGATCACTCGGCGGGGAATCCGGCGAGTGCGGTGCATAGTTTTTGTCATGCGTTGCCTGGGCGTTGGTACACCATGGGGGCGATGCTGGCCGGGGCCAGTTGCTTGCGTTGGGTGACGCGGTTGACGGGGTCGGTTGATGAGCAGGCGTTGCTGGATCGGGTGCAGGCCGAGTGGCCGGTTGGGCAGGGCGTGCCGGTTTCCAATCCGTTGTTTTTGCCGTATTTGGCGGGGGAGCGTACGCCCCATAACGACCCGTTGTTGCGGGGTGGGTTTATGAACCTGGGGCATGATTGCACGCCGGCTATGTTGGGGTATGCGGTGATGGAAGGGGTGGGGTTCGGGTTGTTGGATGCGCTGAGTGCGGTGCAGTCGGCCGGGGCCTCGGTGGGGGCTTGTGCGTTGGTAGGGGGTGGGGCGCGCAGTGAGTATTGGGCGCAGTTGCTGGCCAATATTCTTGGGCGGGAGATTTATACGTTGCATGGCAGTGAGTTGGGGGCGTGTATTGGGGCGGCGAAGTTGGGGTTTGTGGGGAGTGGGCGGGGTGGGGCGCTGTTGCAGGCGGGGATGCCGGTGAAGGCGCGGTTTTTTCCGGATGGTGCTCAACAGGCTGTTTTGCAGGCGCGTTATTTGAAGTTTCGGGGGTTGTTGGGGGCGGCTAAGGCTTTGCACGATTAGGGAAGTTTTGGGTGTATATCCGTTATTTGGGTAACGGCTGATATGGGTTCCGCTCTTACAGCGGCTCACTTTTGAAGAGCGCAAAAGTAAGCAAAACGCTCTTGCCCCACCACTCGGCACCTCGCCTAGGCTCGGTGTGCCCTCACTCCGGCTTTGGACCGTGGGCCGCCGTCATGGGCCATCCTTGGCCCAGGACGGCTAACCTGGCGTCCTGCCAGGTTACCCACGCTCCAAAGCCTGCGTTCGGCCAGCGTGGTTTAACGGGGCGCCTAAGATCAAAATCAAAAGCAGATCAAGAGCACAGCGGCCTCCCGGCCGGCTTGAGTGTTGAAGAGCAAAATCAAAATCTAAAGCGGGCACGGTCCAAAAAATGTGGGAGCGGGCTTGCTCGCGAAGGTCGTTAACGATGACGCGGGCATCCTGAATGAACGCGGCGCTCTCAGGTTTTTCGCGAGCAAGCCCGCTCCCACAGAAAAGCAGAGCTGCATCAGCTTCAGATTTGGCTTTCGCTCTGGCTTTTGATCTGGCTTTTAACACTCAAGCCGGCCGGGAGGCCGCTGTGCTTTTGCTTTTGATCTTGATCTGACTGCCCCAATAAGCCCGAGGCCGAACGCAGGTATTGCGGAGCGGGTAAACCGGCAGGACGCCGGTTTAGCCGCGCCGGGCCATGGATGGCCCGTCGCGGCGGCCCGCGGAGCAATGCCGGAGTGAGGGAACGCCGAGCCCCAGCGAGGTGCCGACAGGCGGGGCAGAGCCCTTTGCTTACTTTGGGCTGGGCCGGCATTCCGGCTTTTCCAAAGTGAGCCGCTGTAAGAGCGGAACCATACGCCGCCGTTACCCAAATAACGGATATGTACCCAATCACTGAGCTGGCTCGCAGGCCATGGCATCAGGCTTTGGCAGCCAGTTCCCGCAGCACCTTGAGCAACGAGGTCTCACCCTTGACCACGTCCGCCTGCTCAAAGCAGATCCAACCTTCGTTAAACCCATCAATCATGCGCATGCGCGGCATTGGATTCTGCGCGCCTTGCTCACGAAACATCGGCTCCCACGCATCGCGAGGCACCACCTGTGCTGTCACACCACGACCAAGCACTTCGGTCAACGTGCGAGCGATGTCGTTCGGGCTGACCCTCTGACCTTCCAGCTCAACCACACGGCGGCCAGTCCAGTGTTGCTGCAACAGTTGCGCGGCGAGGCGGCCGACGTCGGCGGTGGCGATCATCGGTACGGTCTTATCCAGCGGTTGCAGGAAGCTGTGGATCACTCCGTGTTCGCGGGCGGTGGCTACGTCGTAGGCGGCGTTTTCCATGAACCAGCCCGGGCGCAGGAAGGTCACTGGCACGTTCAACGCGCTTAGCGCCTGTTCCATCAAGGTGCGTTGGGTCAGCAGGTTCAGGTGTTCGGCCTGGGCGCCAATGGTCGACAGGCACACTACTTTTTGCGGTGCCGCCGCCTCGATGGCTTGGGCAACGGCGGCAATCACCTTGCGCGCCTCGGGGAAGCCGGGCTCCGGGTCGAAATCCGAAGGCGGCAGGATGAACACGCCGGTGGCGCCCTTGAACGCTTCGGTGAGGGCAGCGGCATCGTCCATATTGGCGATGGCGACCTCGCAACCGAGGGCGGCCCATTCGGCGCCTTTGCTGGCATCGCGAATGACTGCGCGCACGGGTTGACGATCGTTGAGCAGAAACCGCGCGAGGGCGCCGCCGACTTTGCCTGTGATTCCGGTGATGACATACATGGTGTTTACGCCTGTCGTTCCAATGGGTGGATCAAGCATAAACACCGCACCGTATTGCCAGAATAGCGATCCCGTCACTGCATCAGTGACTCAAAATCACGAATCTGCCAGCGGCGGCAGCCGGCGTTTTACCGGGGTTTTCTTGACGATGGCGGTGTTGGTTTCAGCGTACGCGTTGAGCTTATCCAGCAGCGTGTCGAGTTGGTCCATGGTGCGCACATGCAGGCGTGCGATGAAGCAGTCATCGCCGGTCACCTTGTCGCATTCGGTGAACTCCGGGATCGCCTGGATCTGGCGCTCCACCTCCTGCAGTTTCCCGGGCAGCGGGCGGATGCGCACGATGGCTTGCAGCAGATAGCCGAAATGCTTGGGGTCGATGTCCACGGTGTAGTTCTTCAAGACGCCGCGCTCTTCCAGGCGCCGCAGCCGTTCGCCGACGCTGGGGGAGGAGAGGCCGGTGATGCCCGCCAAGGCCTTGAGGGACAGGCGCGAATCGTCCATCAGCGCGGCGATCAGTTGCTGGTCAATGCTGTCAATCATGGTCGCTCCGAAAGCGATTGCTCAGGTTTGCCTAATAAGAATAGGCGAAATGCGAGGTTCGCCTTATTTAGAATCTGGAGTCGCTACCGGCCAGATTGCCATAATTGAGCCTCACTTGAGGAGCTCAATCATGGACAAATCCATACGTCGCGGTTCATGGGAAATGGTCGCCGCCATGCTCATCTCCGGCACCATCGGCTGGTTCGTACTGGTGTCGGGTGTGCCGGTGGTCGAAGTGGTGTTCTGGCGCTGCGTGATCGGCGCGCTGACGTTGCTGGTGGTGTGCGGGTTGTTGGGTTATCTGCGCCTGGACTTGCTGAACTGCACCAAGCTCGGGCTGGCGATGCTCAGCGGCGTGGCGATTGTGGGCAATTGGTTGCTGCTGTTCGAGTCCTACGCCAGGGCGTCCATCTCCATCAGCACGGCGGTGTATAACGTCCAGCCGTTCATGCTGGTGATGCTGGCGGCGGTGTTCCTGGGGGAGAAAATCACCGTGCAAAAGCTTGCCTGGTTGAGCGTGGCGTTCGTGGGAATGCTCGCGATTGTCACCGCCCATGGCAGTCAGCAAAACACCGGGGATGACTATTTGATGGGTGTGGCGTTGGCGCTGGGCGCGGCATTTCTGTATGCGATTGCGGCGCTGATCATCAAGCGCTTGAAGGAAGTGCCGCCGCATTTGATGGCGTTGATCCAGGTGACCACGGGCGCCTTGCTGCTGGCACCGCTGATGCAGTGGCACAGCCTGTCTGCCTCGATGGACGCTTGGGCGGCATTGCTGACCCTAGGCGTGGTGCATACCGGCTTGATGTACGTGTTGCTGTATGGCGCGATCCAGAAGTTACCGACGGCAATCACCGGCGCGCTGTCGTTTATCTACCCGATTGCGGCAATCTTTGTCGACTGGATTGCCTTTGGGCATCGCCTGGGCTGGTTGCAATGGCTGGGCGTGGCGGCGATTTTGCTCGCGGCGGCGGGGTTGCAGCGGGGTTGGTGGTGGCGCTCGAACACAGTGGTGAGCGTCACGCCGTAGCATGACGCTCACCGGCGACTCAATGTGCGCCGCGCGGGATGGTCTTGAGCAGGTCGTCCGGGCTGATATAGCCCACCACGCTGCCCGGTTGCGGCAGGCCGAGGATGTGGCCCTTGATTTTGCCGATCACGTGCATCTCGCAAGGCTTGCAGTCGAACTTCAGCGTCAGCACTTCGTCGCCGTGGATCAACTGCATCGGCGCGACCTTGGTCTTCACCCCGGTCACACCCTTGGCCTGTTTGGGGCACAGGTTGAACGAGAAACGCAGGCAGTGCTTGGTGATCATCACCGGCACTTCGCCGGTTTCTTCGTGGGCTTCGTACGCCGCGTCGATCAGTTGCACGCCATGGCGGTGATAGAAGTCGCGAGCCTTCTGGTTGTAGACGTTGGCCAGGAACGACAGGTGCGATTCCGGGTACACCGGCGGCGGCGTGGTTTCCGCCTTGCGGCCGCCCCGTGGGTGTGCCTGGATACGCGCCTCGGTCAGCGCCTCGATCACTTCACGGCGCAAGGCCTTGAGCTGCGAGTTCGGGATGAAAAACGCCTGCGGCGCATCCAGCTCGATCGCGGTGGCGTGGTACTGGGTGGTGCCCAGTTGGCCCAGCAGGTCGCGCAGGGTTTCCAGCGCCTGTTCCGGCTTGTTGGCCACGCCAAACGGCCCGGGCAGGGCGACGCTGGCGCTGATACCTTCTTCGCTGGTGACGGTCAGTTCCAGGCGGTCTTCCTGCAGGCGGGCGTTCCACGACACACCGATACGGCGCTCGGCGGAAGTCTTGAGCAGCGCCTGTTGCCAGTTATGGTCCAGGTTGCGGTTCAGCGGATGATTCGGGCGCAACTGATGCAGGCCGGCCGGCATCTCGTTGGGCTCGACGCGGTAGCGGTAGCGCTTCTCGCCGTCTTCTTCGAACTCACCTTTTGGCTCGGCGATGTTGGCGCGGAAACCTACCACTTCACGCTTGATCAGCACATTGAGGCCGTCGCCGTTGGACAGCGGCTCATGGGTGACCACTTGCAAGTCACGCTTGCCGGCTTTTTCCACCACACCCACCGGCAGGCCGGTAAAGGTTGGGGTGTCGAAGGCGCCGATGTCGACCTTGCGGTCGGTGACGAAGTAGTCGGTGCTGCCACGGTGGAAGGTCTTTTCCGGGTCCGGCAGGAAGAAATGCGCGGTGCGGCCGCTGGAGGCGCGAGCCAGGTCCGGACGGTCTTCGAGAATCTCGTCCAGGCGCTGACGGTAATAGGCGGTGATGTTCTTCACATAGCCCATGTCCTTGTAGCGGCCTTCGATCTTGAACGAACGCACGCCGGCATCCACCAAGGCGCGCAGGTTGGCGCTCTGGTTGTTGTCTTTCATCGACAACAGGTGCTTTTCAAAGGCAACCACACGGCCCTGATCATCTTTCAAGGTGTAGGGCAGGCGGCAGGCCTGGGAGCAATCGCCACGGTTGGCGCTGCGGCCATTCTGGGCGTGGGAGATGTTGCACTGGCCGGAGAAGGCCACGCACAAGGCGCCGTGGATGAAGAACTCGATGGCGGCATCGGTTTCATCGGCAATCGCCCGGATTTCCTGCAGGTTCAGCTCACGGGCCAATACCAACTGCGAAAAACCGGCCTGGTCGAGAAATTTGGCCCGGCCCAGGGTGCGGATGTCGGTCTGGGTGCTGGCGTGCAGCTCGATGGGCGGGATATCCAGCTCCATCACCCCCAGGTCCTGGACGATCAGCGCGTCGACGCCGGCATCGTAAAGCTCGTGGATCAGCTTGCGCGCCGGCTCCAGCTCGTTGTCGTGCAGGATCGTGTTGATGGTGGTGAACACCCGCGCATGGTAGCGCCGGGCGAACTCCACCAACTGCGCGATATCGCTCACGTCGTTACAGGCGTTATGGCGCGCGCCGAAACTCGGGCCGCCGATGTACACGGCGTCGGCGCCATGCAGAATGGCCTCGCGGGCGATGGCAACATCGCGCGCAGGGCTGAGCAATTCCAGGTGATGCTTGGGCAAGGACATAGTTTTTTTAGTCAGGCTTGTCACGGAGGCGGGCATTGTAGCTGTGAAATGCGCTATCGACATCTATCAAGCCCTACGTGTGCACCCAAATTGGAATGCACTCAACGGTGGGAGCCGGGCTTGCCCTCGATGCAGACACCGCGGTGAATCAGTGACACCGAGGCGATCCCATCGCAGCCTCGCTGGGGCTCGACAGCTCCCACATTTGATCATCGTTGGTTGATATAGAGCGTTTGGCTCAGCCCTTGGCGGCCATCGCCGTGACTTCCACCCGCATGCCTTCGACAGCCAGCGCCGCCACGCCCACTGCTGCGCGCACAGGCCAAGGCTTGGCGAAGTAGCGCTTGTAGACTTCATTGAAAGCGGCGCGGTCGGCCATGTCGGTCAGGTAGATGGTCAAATGCATGACCCGGTCAATCGAACTGCCGGCGCGTTCCAGCGCAACCTTCAGGGCTTGCAGAGTGCATTCGCTTTGCAGGGTGATATCGCCCAGTTCCAGGCTGCCGTCGGCGCGGGTGGGGATTTGCGTGGAGACGAGGATGCCGTTGAAGCCGATGACGTCTGAGGAGATGGAGTCCGGGTCGAGGTCGGGGGTGAAGGCGAGGTCTTGATTGGCCATTTAAATCTCTTTTGGGTAAGGAGTGTAGAATCCCGCACAATCTTCGCTTCAGGATCGGATGGGGTCAATGGAAGGAAAGCAGCAAGCCATGGATGTGCTCAGCGGTTGGCGGGCGTTTGTCGACGCAACAGGATTAGCCAAGAGCCGAGTCAAAGGCCTGGATATTTCCCAGGAACAACAGATCAGGTTTTCCCGAGATACCGTACAGGAAGACATCGCCGGTTTTAGCTTCTCTCTCTCCGAGCAGCAGTCGAAAGATCTGAAACAACGGTTTTTGAAACAGAACGAGCAAGGGCAAGACCAGGCCGAACCACTCCAACTGGGTTTTCCTCTGTTGCGCGTCGTTGAGGGAAAAAGCACCTTTTTTGTACCGCTCTTCCGCTACACATTGCCGGACAGTTGGCACACACAACCTCAACTTGAGTTATGCGTGCCAGTGAAGCAAGGTGCCGACGTCGCGCCGGACATTGCGGCGTTTCGCGAGTATCTGGATGTCGACATCGAAGAGTTGGGCGCCGAACGCCACATGATGAGCATCGCGGCAGCCTGCATGGGCGAGCAGCGCGACGACTTCATTGGCTTGTTCAAGCTGTTTTTGCCTTGGGTCATCCAGCGCCTGAGGGACTTGGGCGCCAAGGGTGTTTCTCTGGAACACCCGATGACTGCCCTTGTGTGCCCGCAAGTCAATACAGACTACAACGCCAACGAACAACTCAAGGACTACAAGGTTCTGCTCGAAAGGGCAGATCTGTCTGCGTCACCCCTGTTGCAACAGTATATTGAGAACCGCTCAGCCAACATTGGCACCACTCCTGCAGCCTTTTCGCGCTTTCCTTACGGACTGTTTGAGCACAAGTACCCTCTGGGTCGTGGCCAAATGGCAACACTGGCCCAGGTCTCCAGCGGCGCCTCCCTGCTGGCGGTGCAAGGCGCGCCAGGGACGGGGAAAACCACGCTTTTCAAGTCGCTGATTGCCAGCCAGATCGTGGAACGAGCCCTGGCTTGCATCGCTGGGAATGATCACAACCTCGGGCTGGTGGTGACCTCCACGGCGAAAAAAGCCGTCGAGAACGTCATTGATGACCTGCGCAAGGACTCATGCCTCAAAGACGTCAAATGGTTGTACTTCCTTGGAGGTGACAAAGCGCAAGTCGCGACGCAAGTCGAGCGCGTAAACGCCTTGTTGGTACAACTGGATGAGCAATCCTACGAGAAGGACAAGCAGCTTCAGCTTGCCACGCAGATCGCCAAAACCAAGCAGTTGATCGACCACGGGTTTTCTCGGTTTAGCCATTTGCAGCACGCACTTAACCAGGCGCAGGCAGCATTTGCGGGGCTGCCGCCCGAGGCCTTCATTGAACGCCTGGAAGCCCTCACACGCGATGTACTCGACACTGGCCTGACACTTGAGTTACTCCGCGAGCAGGAACAACTGACGGACATCAACGTTCTGGCGCAACGCTGCACCGCCGCGCAAGGCACCCTGTCTGCCGAGAGGGAAGTGCATGCCCGGGCGCAGAAGCGGATGGCACGCAGCTTTGGCCATTTGATCGACGCGCCTTTCCCCGAGGCCGACTATCAAGCCTGGGTCGAGAGCGAGTTAAGTGGAACGCTAGAACATCACTTCGCCGACTACCCGACAGGCATGTTCGCGCCATTGTTGGGCTGGCTGTTCAAAGCCAGGTACGTTCGTGTTCACGAACACCTGAAAAAGACCTACGCCGCGGACTTTTCCGCCTACAAATTGGCTGACCTTGATCACACACGACTGGCAGAACTGGCAAGAAATCGCCGGGAGCTGTTCAAGGCATCCGATATCCCGGAAGTGTTGAAAACCTTGACCGCAGGCGCGCCGGGGACCGAGCGCGAAAAAGCGCTGGTACAACTTGCCAGGAAAATCGAGGAGCTGAGCGCAGGCATCAATGCCTGGAAGCGGTTCAAGTCGGCACGGGACATCCTGCACACCGAGTTCCCTGAGGGCGACTGGATTGAGGTGTTACGAACTCGCTTTATCGTGCAGCAACGGACGCTGTTCGAAAGCGCCATTGATTATCTGTGGCAGGCGCTATTACGTAAAAAAACAGCGTTGGCTGAAGTGCTGCCTCTGTGGTGCAACCTGCTCAACGGCCAGCAGGACGCAGGGTTCTACAAATGGAAAGACAAGCTGGATGAGTTCTATTGCCTCATAACCCTCGCCTATCCGGTCATGGCCTCGACACTGGCGTCCGTGCAAAAACTGGCGGGTTACAAGCTGAACCACTTGAACGGGTTTACCCCTTATCAGCTCAGCCTGGTGGATGAGGCGGGAATGATCTCTGCTGAGTCCCTCGTACCGCTGTTGGCTCGCAGCCAAAGGGCCATCGTGGTAGGCGACCCTTTGCAGATCGAACCGATTCGAACCCTGGGCCACGCCATGGCGCGAAAGCTCAAGGATCAGTACTTCGCTGATAACGGCCTGTACGAGGCAGTCTCACCCATGCTGGTCACTGCTTACCACCGTGCTGCGGGGACGCTGACGGGCGCCATCAACGACACAGGCAACGGTATGGTCCTTGAGGAGCACCGGCGCTGCCAGCCCGCCATCGCGCAGCTGTTCATGGAGATCGCCGGCTACACCGGGGTGCAAGTGTGCACCGGCAGCCCCGAGCCGCGCATCCAGAAGGCCTGCGATAACATGGGTGGGTTCAACCTGATGTTTTACGGCGTACAGGGTCGCAAAGACCGAATGCCCAATACTAATCAGGATGAAGTTGAAGCCATTGGTTTATTGCTGGATAAGCTGGAGAGCGCCGGCTACAACCTGACCGAAGACATTGGCATCATCACGCCTTACTCCAATCAGAAGCAGCTACTCATCAAGGCTTACGGTGAGCGACTCAACCATCGTCAAGCACTCAAGATTGGTTCTGTGCATCAATTCCAGGGCGTCGGTTTTGAGGTGATTATTTACTCGCCGGTCATTTTTCAACGGTCGGACTCCGACAAGTTCCAGAATGACAAACCCAACCTGTTGAATGTGGCCGTGTCGCGGGCAAAGCAGCAGTTCATTGTCGTCGGCAATCAGCAACGGCTGCTGACAGCAGGCAAGTCCCTGGCCAAACTTGCCAAGAGCTGCTCCGCATCATTTTTCGTCAGCATGGAACACCAGAGCCCATCGTTCGCCAGTGTTACATCCAATGGCATAAAGCACTATTTCGACTGCGATCACATTGACGCATTTGAAACACTCCTCTCACAAAGCCGACACTCCTTTACCGCCGTTGTGCCTTGGATCCGTCAGGCTAATAAACAGAATCATCCTCCGCTCAATCTGCTTCGAGCTGCGAAAGAACGCGGCATTGCGGTCACGATTTACTATGGCTATTACCGGGAAGGAGACACCAATGCTGATAATAGCGACCCAGGACTCATCATCGCCTACCGTAGGGCGCTGGGCACTGAGCGCGTCATCCGTCTCCCGGAAGGTACTCATGAAAAGATCCTGTTGGTAGATGACCAGGTCGCCACAGTGGGCAGTTGGAATTGGCTCTCTCATAGCTACTATCAAATTTGCCAGGCGCCTGCGAGCAGGCGGTTGGCATTGCGTAGGGAAACCAGCGTTGAACTTCGCGACCCGCAGTTGATTGAGCAGCTGAAGGCTCGTATTGGTCACGGCCATTAGTGTTTTCCGAGAACCGTACTCTGTCCGGTAGTTATATAGGGGCCAACCCAAGTTAAAGAACCAGTGAAGGGTTGGTTAAATAAAATTCACTAGGCTCTAGCGCACACTGCTGTAGTTTTGAAACTGTCTTAGCCGCTCTGCTTCGACAACATCCTTTGGTTTGCCGCCGCAGTCTCTGCGGCGGTTTTTTTATGGGCGCTGATGTATATCTATTTAACTGATTTATAAAGTGGCACTTTGATAGTTGGCTGGATCGAACTATCAATACACCGGGACGGGCTCGTGCCTGCCCCATTTCGCATAACTGCTGTGCAGCATAAGGGATTAATCCACCACCGCCGAATGCCTATAGTCCTCTCACCGCCGCAACGCCCGCGGGCCGTTGCGAAATCCAGCCGTAGATTGAGGTGATCATAATGAACAGCGAATTCAAGCCTGATGTGACCGCTACCCAACCCCTGCACCTGCTCGACGCCGAGTACTTCGAATACAGCAAGGCCGCCAACCCCATCAGCGCCAACCTGATCACTCGCATACCCTACCACAGCTTTCCGGCGTCGCTGTATGACAGCGGCCCGTCCCGGGTGGTCCCGCTGGACCTCAGCGAGGCACTGGGCTGCGAAGGCCCGGCGACCGGGCCGGGGCTGTGTGCGAACTTCATTCGCCTGAACGCAGGCGACACGCTTAACCTACAACCCAACGCCACTTCACAGGTGTTTTATGTCATCGCGGGGCAGGGCAGTGTGGTCCAGGGCGAGCACCGCATCGACTGGACCAAAGGCTGCTTCATCGCGCTGCCAGGCCTGCAGCAAGCGCAGTTCAGTGCTTCTGAGGATGCACGCCTGTACTACGTCCACGATGAGCCGCTGTTGCGTTACCTGGGCGTGACCCGCAGTGCTGATCGCTTCGTGCCGACGCTGTATCCCGCAGAACTGGCCAACGCAAAACTGCGCGAAGCCGCCGATGATCCCCGCGCCCAGGACCGCAGCCGTATCAGCATCCTGCTGGGCAATCGCAACTTTCCGCAGACCCGGACCGTGACCCATGTGCTGTGGGCGATGTACGGCATCCTGCCGGCCGGGTCGATTCAAAAGCCTCACCGGCACCAATCGATTGCGCTGGATTTCATCATCGATTGCCCAAAGGGTTGCTACTCGCTGGTGGGCACCGAACTGGACGCCGATGGCCAAATCCGCAATCCGGTGCGGGTCGACTGGTCGCCGGGGCTGGCGTTCGTCACACCCCCAGGCTACTGGCATGCCCACTTCAACGAGTCCGACACGGAAGCTTTCCTGATTCCGATCCAGGACGCCGGGCTGCAAACCTATCTGCGGTCGCTGGATATCCGCTTCAGTTGAGACGTTTCCAGTGCGGTGTTTCGCCTAGCTGCTCGACGATAAAGTCGATGAAGCACCGCACTTTGGAAGACACGATGCGCTTGGGCGGATAGACGAACCACACCGCCGGTTCGCGGCCGGCGATCCGGACAGTCCACTCCGGCAACCACACCACCAGCTCGCCGGCTTCAACAGCCTTGGCCACCAGCCAGTCGGGCAGCAAGGCAAATCCCAGGCCTTGTTGCGCGGCGATCAGCTGTGCGTCGAGGTCGTTGATGCGGATAGCGTCTTTATGCACCAGCGGCGACACCTCATGCCCGTTGGCAAACGCGATATCCGCCGCGATATCCCGCCCGAGAATCACCGGCAGCGTCGCCAGTTCCGAAGGAACGGACGGCGCCGGATATTCCCGGCAAAACCCCGGGCTGGCCACCAGCCGGTAGCGCTCATCGCAGATTTTGCGCGCCTTCAAGGTGGAATCCGCCAGGGTTCCAATACGGATCGCCAGGTCCGCGCCGGCATGAATCAGGTTGACGTGGCTGTCGTCCAGCACCAGTTCCAGCTTGATCTGCGGGTAGCGGGCCAGGAAGGTATTCAACGTGGGGAGGATATGGTGACGGGCAAAGGCGGGCGGCAGGTTGAGCTTGAGTACGCCCCGTGGGTGCTCGTTCAGTGCGGAGGTGGCGGCCTTGGCTTGTTCGAGTTCATCCAGTACCCGGCGTGCGTGCATCAGAAACGTCTGGCCACCTTCAGTCAGGTGCAGCGTGCGGGTAGAGCGGTTGAACAGGGCGATGCCGAGGTCCTGTTCAAGGTCCTTCACGTAACGGGAAACCGTGGAAGCCTTGATGCCAAGCCGGTCGGCGGCGCGGGAGAAGTTATTGCCCTCGGCGGCTTCGACAAAGGCGGTTAACGCAGCGAAGTAATCCAAGGGCTGCCTCGATCTTGACGGTGGGTTGCCGTGCGCTACAGCGGCGTCAGCACATTCATCACGGTGTCCAGCGCGACCCGGGTATCGTCCAGTTGCACCAGGGAGGCATGCCGCGCGCCGAGGGCGTCACGGTTCTTGATCGCCGTGAGGATCGCCTTGTGCCGGGGCAGGCTGAGGCCCTGGATGTCGGGGCGACGGTTGGTGATGTTGATGGACTCGCGAAGTGGCAGCGACAGCATGTTGCACATGTAGGCCAGCAAGTCGTTGCGGGTCGCATCGGCAATTGCGCGGTGGAAGTCCAGGTCGGCCTGTAACAGCGCGTCGTGGGTATTGGCGGTTTCCATGCCGAGGTAGGCTTTTTCGATGGTGGCAATGTCGGCGTCGGTCGCGGTGGTCGCAGCCATGGCGGCGATTTCCGGCTCGAGGATCCGACGTACACCGGCCAGGGTGTTGAAAAACTCGCTGTGGGGCGTCGACTGCATCAGCCAGGACAGCACGTCCGGGTCCAGCAAGTGCCACTGCACCCGAGGGCGCACCACAGCGCCGACCTTGGGCTTGGAAATCACCAGGCCCTTGGCGCTCAGCACCCGAGTCGCCTCACGCAATACCGAGCGGCTGACCTTGTACTCCTCGCACAAGGTCGCCTCCATGGGCAATCGTTCTTCCGGCTTGAAGCGTCCGGAAACGATGTGCATGCCCAAGTCCTGAACGATTTGGGCGTGCATGCTCTTGCGCGGCTTGGTCGGCTGCTGATCCATAACAGGGAGGCTACTCTGGCGAAATAGGCGGCATCATAGCACTGCTCCCGTCCCAATTAGTGGGAATGACGCGGCACTTCAGCGCCACGGCAGCCCACCAGGAAGTCAAAATCGCAGCCCTGGTCGGCCTGCAGTACGTGGTCGATGTACAACTGACGGTAGCCCCCGACAATCAGCTGTTGGGGCGGCGCAAGGTCGGCCATGCGCGCCGCCAGTTCGGCGTCCGGGATATCCAGGTGCAGGCGGCCATTGGCGCAATCCAGCTCGATCCAGTCGCCTTCCTTGACCGTGGCCAATGGGCCGCCGGCCGCTGCTTCCGGTGCCACGTGCAGCACCACGGTGCCGTAGGCCGTACCGCTCATGCGTGCATCGGAAATCCGCACCATGTCGGTCACACCCTGGGCCAGCAGTTTGGCGGGCAAGCCCATGTTGCCGACTTCCGCCATGCCCGGATAACCCTTGGGCCCGCAGTTTTTCATCACCAGGATCGAGTTGGCATCCACGTCCAGCTCCGGGTCGTTGATGCGTTCCTTGTACATGTCGAAGTTCTCGAACACCACGGCGCGCCCGCGATGCTGCATCAGCTCGGGGCTGGCGGCCGAAGGCTTGAGCACCGCACCCAGTGGCGCGAGGTTGCCCCGCAGCACACAAATGCCACCGTCGGCGCGGATCGGGTTGTCGAGGGTACGGATCACTTCGTCCTGGCCGTAGATCGGCGCTTCCCGGGTGTTTTCCCCCAGGGACTTGCCGTTGACGGTCAGGGCGTTCGGATGCGGGATCAGGTTGGCTTCACCGAGGCGGCGCAGCACCGCCGGCAGGCCGCCGGCGTAGTAGAACTCTTCCATCAGGAAGCGCCCGGACGGCTGCAGGTCGACGATGGTCGGCATGCCACGGCCCATGCGGGTCCAGTCGTCCAGGTCGAGCTCGACGCCGATACGCCCGGCGATGGCTTTCAGGTGAATCACCGCGTTGGTCGAGCCGCCAATGGCTGCGTTGACGCGGATCGCGTTTTCGAAGGCCTCCTTGGTCAGGATCTTCGACAGCTTCAAGTCTTCACGCACCATCTCTACCGCACGCATGCCCGACATGTGCGCCAGTACATAACGCCGCGCATCCACTGCCGGAATCGCCGCGTTGTGGGGCAGGGAAGTGCCCAGGGCTTCGGCCATGCACGCCATGGTCGAGGCGGTACCCATGGTGTTGCAGGTGCCTGCCGAGCGGGACATGCCGCCTTCGGCCGCGAGGAAATCGTCCAGGGTAATGGTACCCGCCTTGACCTGTTCGCTGAGCTGCCACACCACGGTACCCGAGCCGATGTCCTGGCCCTTGTGCTTGCCGTTGAGCATCGGCCCGCCGGTGACGACGATCGCCGGCACGTCGCAACTGGCAGCGCCCATCAGCAGCGCCGGGGTGGTCTTGTCACAACCGGTCAACAGCACCACGCCGTCGATGGGGTTGCCGCGAATGGCTTCCTCCACGTCCATGCTGGCCAGGTTGCGGGTGAGCATGGCGGTGGGGCGCAGGTTCGATTCGCCGTTGGAGAACACCGGAAACTCCACGGGAAAGCCGCCCGCTTCAATCACCCCACGTTTCACATGCTCGGCAATCTGGCGGAAGTGCGCGTTGCAGGGCGTCAGTTCCGACCAGGTATTGCAGATCCCGATGATCGGTTTGCCATGGAACTGATGATCGGCAATCCCCTGATTTTTCATCCAGCTGCGGTACATGAAGCCGTTTTTATCGGCGGTACCAAACCAGCTGGCGGAGCGCAGGACGGGCTTTTTCTCGGACATGGTCGGCTCTCTTATTGTAAGACTATATTGATCTAATCCTGGCCTAACATAGGCGTAAATTCGACGCTTTGGAAGTGTTGTTGATTAAATAGTAATACTATATAGTCCGATTCAACGAGGCCTGGCCCTGGCGGATTTCCGCGAGAGGCGACCCGCAATGCTCTATAAAAATAACAATCGGAGACTGCTCACATGAGCCAGGAACTGCGGCTGATACGTCGCATCACGCTGAAACTGATTCCCTTCCTGATCTTGCTGTACCTGATTGCCTACGTGGATCGCTCGGCCGTGGGCTTCGCCAAATTGCACATGGGCGCGGATGTCGGCATCGGCGATGCGGCTTATGGCCTGGGGGCTGGGCTGTTCTTTATTGGTTACTTCCTTCTGGAAATCCCCAGCAACCTGATGCTCGACCGTTTCGGCGCGCGGCGCTGGTTCGCGCGGATCATGGTCACCTGGGGCGCCATCACCATCGGCATGGCATTCGTCCAGGGCCCCCACAGTTTCTATGTGATGCGCTTTCTGCTGGGCGCCGCCGAAGCCGGGTTCTTCCCGGGTGTCCTCTACTACATCACCCAGTGGTTCCCGGTGCGCCACCGCGGCAAGATCCTCGGGCTGTTCATCCTGTCCCAGCCCATCGCCATGATGATCACCGGCCCCGTGGCGGGCGGCTTGCTCGGCATGGACGGGATTCTCGGCCTGCACGGCTGGCAGTGGTTGTTCATCGTCATCGGTACCCCGGCGATCCTGCTGACCTGGCCGGTGCTGCGTTATCTGCCGGACGGCCCGCAACAGGTCAAATGGATGGACCAGGCCGAGAAGGACTGGCTCACCGGCGAGCTGGCCAAAGACCTGCAAGCCTATGGTCAGACCCGGCACGGCAACCCGCTGCATGCCCTGAAAGACAAACGCGTGTTGCTGCTGGCGCTGTTCTACCTGCCGGTGACCTTGAGCATTTATGGCCTGGGCCTGTGGCTGCCGACCCTGATCAAGCAGTTCGGCGGCAGCGACTTGACCACCGGCTTCGTGTCGGCAGTGCCCTACATCTTCGGGATCATCGGTCTGCTGATTGTGCCCCGCAGTTCCGACCGCCTGAATGATCGCTACGGCCACCTCGCGGTGCTTTACGTGCTGGGGGCCATCGGCCTGTTCTTCAGCGCGTGGCTGACGGTGCCGCTGTGGCAACTGGCAGCGCTGTGCCTGGTGGCGTTCGCGCTGTTCTCGTGCACGGCGGTGTTCTGGACCTTGCCGGGACGGTTCTTTGCCGGCGCGAGTGCGGCGGCGGGCATCGCCTTGATCAACTCGGTGGGCAACCTCGGCGGCTACATCGGGCCGTTCGTGATCGGCGCCCTCAAGGAGTACACCGGCAACCTCGCGTCGGGCTTGTACTTCCTGGCGTGCGTGATGCTGTTCGGGGTGGTGCTGACGGGTGTGGTCTATCGGCTGCTGGAGCGCAAGCACGTACTGCCGCCGGACCAGTTCGCCGCCAGCGCCCGTGGCGCCACCCGTACTTAATTGGCAATCAGGAGAAGACTCATGGGTTTAGTGCAGTTTGAATTGAGCAGCGGCGAACGCCGGGTGGGCGTGGTCGAGGGCGGGCAGGTACGCGAGGTGCGCGCCGCACGCACGGTACGTGACCTGGCACTTGCCGCCATCGAGGCCGGCGTCACTTTGCAACAGCAAATAGATCACCTCGGCCTGGGCGAGAGCCACGACTACGCCGAACTGCTGGCCGGGCACAGGATCCTGCCCCCGCTGGATCATCCAGACCCGGCGCACACGCTGGTCAGCGGTACCGGCTTGACCCACCTGGGCAGTGCGGCGGCGCGGGACAAGATGCACCAGAACGCCAGTGACGAAAGTGCGATGACCGACAGCATGCGCATCTTCAAATGGGGCGTGGAGGGCGGCAAACCGACTTCTGGCCAGGCCGGCGTGCAACCGGAGTGGTTCTACAAAGGCGACGGCAGCATCGTGGTGCGCCCGGGCCAGCCGTTCCCGTGGCCGGCGTTTGCCGAAGACGCCGGCGAAGAGCCGGAAATTGCCGGGCTGTACGTGATTGGTCACGACAGCAAGCCGTATCGCCTGGGCTACGCGGTGGGCAACGAGTTTTCCGACCACGTGATGGAGCGCAAGAATTACCTGTACCTGGCCCACTCCAAACTGCGCAGTTGCAGCTATGGTCCCGAGTTGCGCCTGGGTGAACTGCCCCAGCACCTGGCGGGCACCAGCCGCATCCTGCGCAACGGCGAGGTGCTGTGGCAGCACGAATTCCTCAGTGGCGAAGCCAACATGTGCCACAGCCTCGAGAACCTTGAATACCACCATTTCAAATACACCCAGTTCCTGCGCCCAGGTGACGTGCATATCCACTTTTTCGGCACCGCAACCTTGTCGTTTGCCGACGGCATTCGTACCCAGCCAGGCGATGTGTTTGAAATCAGCCAGGCCGAATTCGGCGCGCCCTTGATCAACGGCATTGCCGTGGCCAATGGCGGCGCCGCCCCTGGCGACATAGGCACTCTTTGAAGGAGACAGGCATGACCCGGATTTACGGCCACAACTATATCGGCGGCCAGCGCAGCGCCACCGGCAGCGTCACGCTGCACAGCGTCGATGCCACTACCGGCGAAGCGTTGCCCTATGATTTCTACCAGGCAACGGCGCAGGAAGTCGACGCGGCAGCCAACGCCGCAGCGGCGGCTTACCCGGTTTATCGCAGCCTGAGCGCGCAGCATCGTGCGTCATTCCTGGAGGCGATAGCCGATGAGCTGGACGTCCTTGGCGATGACTTTATCGCCTTGGTCTGCCGCGAAACGGCGTTGCCCGCCGGGCGTATCCAGGGCGAACGCGGCCGTACCAGCGGCCAGATGCGGCTGTTCGCCAAGGTGCTGCGGCGCGGTGATTTCTACGGGGCGCGGATCGATCTTGCGCTGCCGGATCGCCAGCCTTTGCCACGCCCGGATTTGCGCCAGTACCGCATCGGTCTCGGGCCGGTCGCGGTGTTTGGGGCGAGTAATTTTCCCTTGGCCTTTTCCACTGCCGGTGGCGACACCGCCGCCGCGCTGGCGGCCGGCTGCCCGGTGGTGTTCAAGGCCCACAGCGGCCACATGGCCACTGCCGAGCGGGTCGCCGATGCGATCATGCGCGCGGCGCAGAGCACCGGCATGCCCGACGGCGTGTTCAACATGATCTTCGGCGGCGGGGTGGGTGAAGCACTGGTCAAGCACCCGGCGATCCGCGCCGTGGGTTTCACCGGTTCGCTCAAGGGCGGCCGGGCCCTGTGTGATATGGCAGCGGCACGTCCGCAACCGATTCCGGTGTTCGCCGAGATGTCCAGCATCAACCCGGTGATCGTCTTGCCCCAAGCCCTGCAAACCCGGGCAGACAGCATCGCCCGCGACCTGGTCGCCTCGGTGGTGCAAGGGTGCGGCCAGTTCTGCACGAACCCGGGCCTGGTGATCGGGATTGCCTCGCCAGCGTTCACAGGCTTCACCCAACAGGTCGCCCAACTGATCGGCGACCAGCCCGCGCAAACCATGCTCAATGCCGGCACCTTGAACAGCTACGGCAAAGGCCTGCACACGCTGCTGGCCCATCCCGGAATCGAGCACTTGGCGGGCCAGGCGCAGGCCGGCAATCAGGCGCAGCCACAGCTGTTCAAAGCGGATGCCAGCCTGCTGATCAACGGCGATGAAGTGCTGCAGGAAGAAGTGTTCGGCCCCACCACCGTGTTCGTGGAAGTCGCCGATCAGGCGCAATTGAGTGCCGCGTTGCACGGCCTGCATGGCCAACTGACGGCGACGATCATTGGCGAGTCGGCGGATTTCATCCAGTTTGGTGAGTTGACGCCGCTGCTGGAACAAAAGGTCGGCCGCATCCTGCTCAACGGTTATCCCACCGGCGTCGAGGTGTGTGACGCGATGGTCCACGGCGGGCCTTATCCGGCGACTTCCGATGCCCGTGGCACCTCGGTGGGCACCCTGGCAATCGAGCGTTTCCTGCGACCGGTGTGCTTTCAGAACTACCCTGATAGCCTGCTCCCCGACGCGCTGAAGAATGCCAACCCGTTGCGCATTCAGCGTCTGGTAGATGGGCAGCCGTCGCGCGACGCGCTGTAACCGTACCACCTGAAAACAACAAGAAAGCAGGAGGTTTCATGTCGTGGAATGCCGTCACACCGCACCGCGCTCGGCTCGGCGAAGGCCCGTTCTGGGACGAGCAGGGCCAGGCGCTGTATTGGGTGGATATCATCGGCCAGCAGGCGTTACGCCTGAAAGACGGGCAACTGCACACCTGGCAACTGCCTGAGCCCGTCTCGGCCTTTATCCCGTGCGCCAGCGGTGATGCGCTGGTGACCCTGAGCAGTGGCGTGTATCGCCTCGACCTCGATTCGGCGCCGAGGGATCCACGCCTGACCTTGCTCTGCGTCGCCGACCCGCAACCGGGCAACCGTGCCAACGAAGCCCGTTGCGATGCCCAGGGCCGGCTGTGGCTGGGCACCATGCAGAACAACATCGGCGAGCACGGTGAAGACTTGCCGGTGCTGCGGCGTTCCGGCGGCCTGTTCCGGGTCGATGCCGACGGGCAGGTCACGCCGTTGCTGCAAGGCTTGGGCATTCCCAACACCTTGCTCTGGAACGACGCCGCCACCCATGTGCATTTCGGCGACAGCCTGGACGGCACGCTCTATCAATATCCGATTAATGAACAGGGCCAGCTCGCACCCGCGCAGGTCTGGTTCGGGCCTCACTCCCGGGGTGGCCCGGACGGATCGGCCATGGACGCCGAAGGCTATATCTGGAACGCCCGCTGGGACGGCAGCTGCCTGCTGCGGCTGACGCCGGACGGTGAAGTCGACCGGGTGATCGAATTGCCGGTCAGCCGTCCCACCAGTTGCGTGTTCGCAGGCCCAGACCTCAAGACCTTGTACATCACCAGTGCCGCCAGCCCGCTGAATCACCCGCTGGACGGCGCGGTCCTGGCGATCGAGGTCGATGTCCCGGGGAAAACCTGTCACCGCTTTGCAGGATAACCAACAGGCTTTACCGCTGTTTAACGCATTCAAATACAACAACAAGGAGTCACCCTATGAATCGTCGTCGTGGTATCCGTTCCCTGTGCTGCGCCGCTGTGGCAGTGTCGGCCGTCAGCCTGAGCAGCCTGTTACTGGCGGCCGAGCCGGTGAAAATCGGCTTTCTGGTCAAGCAGGCCGAAGAGCCCTGGTTCCAGACCGAATGGGCCTTCGCCGAAAAAGCCGGCAAGGACAAGGGCTTTGAAGTGATCAAGATCGCCGTGCCCGACGGCGAGAAAACCCTTTCGGCCATCGACAGCCTCGCGGCCAACGGCGCCAAGGGCTTTGTGATTTGCCCGCCGGACGTGTCCCTCGGCCCGGCCATCATGGCCAAGGCCAAAGCCAATGGCTTGAAAGTGATCGCCGTGGATGACCGCTTCGTGGATGCCAAGGGCAACTTCATGGAGGACGTGCCTTACCTGGGCATGGCCGCCTTCGAAGTGGGCGAGAAGCAGGGCAGCGCCATGGCCACTGAAGCGAAAAAGCGCGGTTGGGACTGGAAAGACACCTACGCGGTGATCAACACCTACAACGAACTCGACACCGGCAAAAAACGCACCGACGGCTCGGTCAAATCCCTGAAGGCTGCGGGTATTCCGGACGACCACATTCTGTTCGCTGCCCTCAAGACCCTCGACGTACCCGGCAGCATGGACGCCACCAACTCGGCACTGGTGAAACTGCCCAGCGGCGCGAAAAACCTGATCATCGGCGGCATGAACGACAACACCGTGCTCGGCGGCGTGCGCGCCACCGAAAGCGCCGGCTTTGCCGCTGCCAATGTCATCGGTATCGGCATCAACGGCACCGACGCCATCGGCGAACTGAAGAAAGCCAACAGCGGCTTCTTCGGCTCCATGCTGCCCAGCCCGCACATCGAGGGTTACAACACCGCAAGCATGATGTTCGAGTGGGTCACCACCGGCAAGGAACCACCGAAGTACACCGCGATGGATGAGGTGACGCTGATCACCCGCGAGAACTTCAAGCAGGAGCTGGAAAAGATCGGTCTGTGGAACTGAAGACCGCTGACGTTTCCCGGCGGCCCTGCTGACAGGGCCGCCTGACCTGTGTGACGAGGTGGTTATGCACGCGCAACAGAAACACCCCCCCAGCACCGGTGCCAGCCTGTGCTTCAACGATATCGGCAAGACGTTCCCCGGGGTCAAGGCGCTGGATGGCATCAGCTTCAGCGCCCACCCGGGGCAGGTTCACGCCTTGATGGGCGAGAACGGCGCGGGTAAATCCACGCTGCTGAAAATCCTCGGTGGCGCCTATGTGCCAAGCAGCGGCAGCGTGCAGATCGGCGCGCACACCATGGCCTTCAAATGCGCGGCGGACAGCATCGCCAGCGGTGTCGCGGTGATCCACCAGGAGCTGCACCTGGTGCCGGAAATGAGCGTCGCCGAAAACCTGTTCCTCGGGCACCTGCCGGCCAGCTTTGGTTTGATCAATCGCAGCGCATTGCGCCAGCAGGCATTGGCGTGCCTCAAGGGCCTGGCGGATGAAATCGACCCCCAGGAGAAAGTCGGCCGCCTGTCCCTGGGCCAGCGCCAGTTGGTGGAAATCGCCAAGGCGTTGTCCCGTGGCGCCCATGTGATTGCGTTCGACGAACCCACCAGCAGCCTGTCAGCACGGGAGATCGATCGCCTGATGGCAATCATCGCTCGCCTGCGGGACGAGGGCAAAGTGGTGCTGTACGTGTCCCATCGCATGGAGGAGGTGTTCCGCATCTGCAACGCGGTGACGGTGTTCAAGGACGGCCGCTACGTGCGCACGTTCGAGGACATGAGCAGCTTGACCCACGATCAACTGGTGACCTGCATGGTCGGTCGCGACATTCAGGACATCTACGACTACCGGCCCCGCGAGCGGGGCGCGGTGGCGCTCAAGGTCAATGGCTTGCTGGGCCCCGGCTTGCGCGAACCGGTGAGTTTCGAAGCCCATCAGGGCGAGATTCTCGGCCTGTTCGGTTTGGTGGGCGCCGGGCGTACCGAGTTGCTGCGGCTGCTGGGAGGCCTTGAACGCAGCAGTGCTGGCAGCCTCGATTTGTGCGGCGATGCGCTGCGCCTGCGGTCACCCCGTGACGCCATCGACGCCGGTATTTTGCTGTGCCCCGAGGACCGCAAGAAGGAGGGCATCGTGCCGCTGTCCAGCGTCGCCGAGAACATCAATATCAGCGCGCGCAGTGCCCATTCGCGCTTTGGCTGGTTGTTGCGCAGTGGATGGGAGAAAGACAACGCTGCCACGCAGATCAAGGCGCTGAAGGTCAAGACGCCCACGGCAGCGCAGAAGATCATGTACCTGTCCGGCGGCAATCAGCAAAAGGCGATTCTCGGGCGGTGGCTGTCGATGCCAATGAAAGTCCTGCTGCTGGACGAGCCCACCCGGGGCATTGATATCGGCGCCAAGGCCGAGATTTACCAGATCATCCATGACCTGGCGGCTCGCGGCATTGCGGTGATTGTGGTGTCCAGCGACCTGATGGAGGTGATGGGCATTTCCGATCGCATCCTGGTGCTGTGTGAAGGCGCGATGCGCGGCGAGATGAGCCGCGAACACGCCAATGAATCCAACCTGCTGCAAATGGCCCTGCCGCGCCAACGCGCCGCGAGCCAGGGGAACTGACGAGGTGACTATGACAAGCCAAAACACTGCTGTGCCCACGGCGCGCAAACCGCTGGACCTGCGCAGCCTGCTCGACAACTGGGCGATGCTGATGGCGGCGGTGGGGATCTTCGTACTCTGCACCTTGCTGATCGACAACTTCCTGTCGCCACTCAATATGCGCGGCCTGGGGCTGGCGATCTCCACCACCGGGATTGCCGCGTGCACCATGCTGTATTGCCTGGCGTCTGGGCATTTCGACCTGTCGGTGGGCTCGGTGATTGCCTGCGCCGGGGTCGTGGCGGCGATTGTGATGCGCGACACCGACAGCGTTTTGCTCGGCATCGGTGCCGCACTGCTGATGGGCCTGGTGGTGGGGTTGATCAACGGGATTGTGATCGCCAAACTGCGGGTGAATGCACTGATCACCACGCTGGCGACCATGCAGATCGTGCGCGGCCTGGCCTATATCTTTGCCAATGGCAAGGCGGTGGGCGTCTCCCAGGACGGGTTCTTCGTCTTCGGCAACGGCCAGTTGTTCGGGGTGCCGGTGCCGATCCTGATCACCATCGTGTGCTTCCTGTTTTTCGGCTGGCTGCTCAACTACACCACCTACGGGCGCAACACCATGGCCATCGGCGGCAACCCGGAAGCCGCGTTGCTGGCGGGGGTGAACGTTGATCGCACCAAGATCATCATCTTTGCCGTGCACGGAGTGATCGGCGCCTTGGCCGGGGTGATCCTTGCTTCGCGCATGACCTCCGGGCAGCCGATGATTGGCCAGGGTTTCGAGTTGACGGTGATTTCTGCCTGCGTGCTGGGCGGGGTGTCGTTGAGCGGCGGGGTCGGCATGATTCGCCACGTGATTGCCGGGGTGCTGATTCTGGCGATCATCGAGAACGCGATGAACCTGAAGAACATCGACACCTTCTACCAGTATGTGATCCGCGGCTCGATCCTGCTGCTGGCGGTGGTGATCGACCGCATGAAACAACGCTGATCCTTGCGCAAACGCTGATCGCTCCCACGCAGCGCGTGGGAACGATCAAGCGGGTTCAATCGGCGGAGAATTTCAGCACGGTGTTTTGGGTGTAGGTCTGGCCGGGATCGAGGCGGGTTGACGGGAAGTTCGGCTGGTTGGGGCCGTCGGGATAATGCTGGGTTTCCAGGGTGAACGCGCTCCAGTGGGCATAAGGTTTGCCGCCCTTGCCCTTGATCGAGCCGTCGAGGAAGTTGCTGGTATAGAACTGTACGCCGGGCTCACTGGTATAGAGCTGCAAGCGCCGCCCGGACTGCGGGTCGTGAACCTCGGCAGCCACTTTGCTGACATCACCCTGGGTATCCAGCACCCAGTTGAAGTCAAAGCCGCCTTGTTTCGGTTCGGCGAATTTCAGCTGGGGATGATCATCCTTGATGTGCTGGCCGATGGCGGTGGGCTTGAGGAAGTCCATCGGTGTACCGGCCACCGGGGCCAGTTCGCCGGTGGGAATCAAGGTGCTGTTGACCGGGGTGTAATGGCTGGCGTGCAAGGTGGCCAGCTGTTTGAGCACGTCACCGTTACCGGCGCCAGCGAGGTTGAAGTAACTGTGGTTGGTGAGGTTCAGCACGGTGGGTTTGTCGGTGGTGGCCTTGTAGTCGATGTGCAGCTCGTTTTTGTCGTTGAGGCTATAAGTGACATCGACTTTCAGGTTGCCGGGAAAGCCCATCTCGCCGTCCTTCGACAGGTAGCTCAGGGTGACGCCCACCGAGTCCTTTTGCTTGACTGGCTGGGCTTTCCACACCTGCTTGTCGAAGCCCTGCGCACCGCCATGCAGGGAGTTCGGCCCGTCGTTGAGGGGCACTTGATAGCGTTTGCCGTCCAGCTCGAAAGCGCCCTTGGCCAGGCGATTGCCAAAACGCCCGATGGTCGCACCAAAGAACGCGGTGCCGGCCTGATAGCCCTGGACGTTGTCGAAGCCCAGCACCACGTCGGCGAACTGGCCGTGTTTGTCCGGTACCTTAAGCGACTGCAACACAGCGCCGTAGGTGATCACCGTGGCTTGTACGCCATGGCTGTTGCGCAACACGTACTGCTCGACGGCGGTGCCGTCATTGGTTTTGCCGAAGGGTTTGTGTTCGCTGGACAGGCCAGCCGCCTGAGCGCCGACGCTGGCTATTGCCAACGAAAGGCCGAGGCCGGTAAGCAGGAATCGGGATTGCCGCATGACTGAGCTACCTTTTATTGTTGTTGATTAAATAGTTCGACTATTTATTGTATTTCGATCAGATGCAGTGCTGATATATAGACAAAATCGCAAAATTTGCAATATAAAATAAGACTAAATACAGCGGAGTGACCGTCACATGAACACTGAACAACAGGCTGGCGCACAGGCGATGTACCCGGACCTGCGAGATAAAACCGTGCTGATTTCCGGCGGCGCTTCCGGGATTGGCGAATCCATGGTGCGCGCCTTCGCACGCCAGGGTGCCAAGGTTGCGTTCGTGGACCGGGCGCAAGGGCAGGGCGACCGCTTGGCGGCCATCCTGTCGGCCGAAGGGCACGCCGTTGAATTCGCCCATTGCGATATCACTGACGAGATCGCTTACAAGGCCGCGATAGCGTGCCTGGCGCAAAGCCTGGGGCCGATCGACGTGCTGGTGAACAATGCCGCCAACGACGTTCGGCACACCCTGGATGAAATCGATTCAGAACGGTTCGACCAACTGATTTCGGTCAACCTGAAGCACGCATTTTTTGCGGCCCGAGCCGTGGTGCCGATGATGAAGGCCGCCGGCGGTGGGTCGATCATCAACCTGGGCTCCATTGGCTGGATGATGGCTTCCAGCGGCTACCCGGTCTACGCCGCCAGCAAAGCCGCTGCCCACGGCATGACCCGAGCCCTGGCGCGGGAGCTGGGCCCGAGCCGGATCAGGGTCAATACACTGGTGCCAGGCTGGGTGATGACCGAAAAACAACTGGCGATGTGGGTGGATGATGCGGCCCGGGAACTGATCGCCCGCAGCCAGTGCCTGCCGGGCAGTGTGCAGCCGGAACATATCGCCAATATGGCGCTGTTCCTGGCGTCTGATGTGTCGGCGATGTGCACCGCCCAGAACTTCATTGTGGACGGTGGCTGGGTCTAGACCGGGAAGGGCAGCCATCTCGGATGCAACGAATCGTCGCCCGGGGCCTCATACAGTAACGAACGGTGGTTCACATGCAGCCACCGCAACCGACTACTTCATGGGTGCAGGTGATTGATTTATGACGGACGCCGATAAGAAACATGTGGCCTGGCTGGTAGAACAATCGATGCTGCAGGCCGCAAAGCAGCGCGCCAAACTCTACTCGGGGCAAGGCAGATTGTGGCAACAGCCGTATGCCCATACCCGGCCCCGTGATGCTTCAGCCCTGTCGTCGGTGTGGTTCACCGCATACCCGGCGTCCATCATCACCCGTGAAAACGGCAGCGTACTCGAAGCCCTGGGCGATGAGACGTTATGGCACGCGCTGTCAAAAATCGGCATCCAGGGCATTCACAACGGCCCATTGAAGCGCTCGGGTGGACTTTCCGGCACCGAGCACACCCCCACGATTGACGGCAATTTTGACCGCATCAGCTTCGACATCGACCCGCAACTGGGCACCGAGGCCCAACTGCAATCCCTGGCCCGCATGGCCGCCGCGCACAACGCGGTGATCATCGACGACGTGATCCCGTCCCACACCGGCAAGGGCGCGGACTTCCGCCTGGCCGAGATGGCCTACGAAGACTACCCCGGGCTCTACCACATGGTGGAAATCCGCGAGGAAGACTGGCCATTGCTCCCCGAGGTTCCCGAGGGCCGAGACGCCCAGAACCTCAGCCCGCTGCAGGTCGACGTGCTCAGGGACAAACACTACATCGTCGGCCAGTTGCAACGGGTGATCTTCTTCGAGCCCGGCGTCAAGGAAACCGACTGGAGCGCGACCGATGTGGTGATCGGCGTGGATGGCAAACCCCGGCGCTGGGTCTACCTGCACTACTTCAAGGAAGGCCAACCGTCGCTGAACTGGCTGGACCCGACCTTCGCCGCGCAGCAGATGATCATCGGCGATGCCCTGCATGCCATCGACGTGATGGGCGCGAAGATCCTGCGCCTGGACGCCAACGGCTTCCTCGGCGTGGAGCGCAAACTCGAAGGCAACGCCTGGTCTGAAAGCCATCCGCTGTCCATCACCGGCAACCAGATCCTCGGCGGGGCGATTCGCAAGGCAGGCGGTTTCAGCTTCCAGGAACTGAACCTGACGGTGGACGACATCGCCGCCATGTCCCACGGCGGCGCCGACCTGTCCTACGACTTCATCACCCGGCCGGCGTACCAGCACGCGTTATTGATGGGCGATACCGAGTTCCTGCGCCTGATGCTGCGGGAGATGCACACCCTGGGCATCGACCCCGGCTCGCTGATCCATGCCTTGCAGAACCATGACGAACTGACCCTGGAACTGGTGCACTTCTGGACCCTGCACGCCCATGACAGCTACCTGTATCAGGGCCAGACCTTTCCCGGCGGCATCCTGCGCGAGCACATCCGCGAGCAGATGTACGAACGCCTGGCCGGCGAACACGCCCCCTATAACCTGAAGTTCGTGACCAACGGGGTGTCCTGCACCACCGCCAGCATCATTACGGCGGCATTGGGCATTCGCGACCTTGAAGCGATTACCCCGGCGGATATCCAACAGATCCGCCAGATTCACCTGCTGCTGGTGATGTACAACGCCATGCAACCGGGGGTGTTTGCGCTGTCGGGCTGGGACCTGGTGGGTGCACTGCCGTTACCCGCGGAGGAGGTCGCCCACTTGATGCTCGATGGCGACACACGCTGGATCCATCGCGGTGCCTATGACCTGGTGGACCTGAATCCGGAGGCGGAGCAATCCGCCGGGCAGATGCCGCGTCCGAAAACCTTGTATGGCAGCCTGATCAGCCAATTGGCCGACCCGGATTCGTTTGCCTCCCAGTTGCAAAGAATCCTCGCCGTGCGGCGTGCCTACGACATCGCCGCCAGCCGCCAGATCCTGGTGCCGGACGTGCAGCACCCGGGGCTTCTGATCATGGTGCACGAACTGCCAGCGGGCAAAGGTACCCAGATCACCGCGCTGAACTTCGGCTCCACACCGATTACGGAAACCCTGCACCTGCCCAATATCGCGCCGGGCCCGGTGGTGGACATCATCAATGAGCGGGTGGAAGGCGACCTGACGCCCGAGGGTGATTTCTCCATCACCCTGGATGCGTATGAAGGGTTGGCGCTGCGGGTAGTGATCTGATCCACTGATCCACTGTAGGAGCGAGCTTGCTCGCGAAGAACCTGAGGGCGCCGCGTTCATTCTGAATGCCCGCGTCATCGTTAACGTCCTTCGCGAGCAAGCTCGCTCCTACACGGGGACTGGTTGCTTCGCCTCCTGATGGTGCGTGGAACCTATAAACATATACATCGCCGGCACCATGAACAGCGTCAGCACGGTGCCGATCGACAACCCGGCAAAGATCACCAACCCCATGTCATGCCGTCCCGCCGCCCCGGCGCCGGAAGCCCACACCAGCGGCACCACGCCCAGCACCATCGCGGCAGTGGTCATCAGGATCGGGCGCAGACGCACGCCAGCCGCTTCTTCTATCGCCTCACGCTTGCTGTGACCGGCACGCTGCAACTCGTTGGCAAACTGCACGATCAGAATCCCGTGTTTGGTGATCAACCCCAGCAACGTCACCAGCCCCACCTGGGTGTACACGTTGATCGAGGCAAACCCCATGGTGATAAACGCCAGCGCGCCGAATAGAGCAGGGGGCACCGAGAACAAGATCACTATCGGGTCGCGGAAGCTCTCGAACTGGAACGCCAGGGCCAGGTAGACGATCAGGATCGAGAACATCAACAAGCCGAAGAACCCGCCGGACTCCTGCATGAACTGGCGGGATTCACCGGAGAAGTCCGAGGTGTAGCCCGACGGCGCAATGTTGGTCAGGATGGTGTTCAGTTTCGCCAGCAGTTCGCCCTGGGCCACGCCACTCACTCCCGACAGGGTCGCCGAGTTGAGCTGTTGGAAGTGGTTGATCGACTCCGGCTGGGTCGTGGTTTCGATATGCGCCACCGTGCGCGCCTGGATCATGCTGCCGGATGGCGTGCGAATGTAGTAATCAAGAATCTGGTCCGGGTTGAGCCGGTCAACCTGCAACACCTGGGGAATGACTTTGTACGAGCGCCCGGCGGTGGAGAAGTAGTTCACGTAGTTGCCGCCCAGAGCGGCGGACAACGCCGCACCGACGTCGGCCTGGGTCATGCCCAGTGCGGCAATTTTTTCCCGGTCCACCACCAGCTTGGCTTGTGGCTTGTCGAGTTTCAGGTCCATGTCGGAGAAATAGAACAGCTGTTGTTTCTGCGCCTCGGCCACCACGGCCTGGGCGACTTCATTGAGGTTTTCCACCGAGTCGGTGGTGGTGATCACAAACTGCACCGGCAAGCCCTGCGCACCCGGCAGTGACGGCAATGGGAAGGCCGCGATGGTCGCACCTGGCACCTGGTTCCATTTTTGCTGCAGGTCCAGGATCAGTTGGGCCTGGGAGCGTGTGCGGTCGCCCCAGTTTTTGAGCAGCACACCGCCCAGGCCCTGGTTGAGGATCGGCAGCCCGGTCAGCTGGAACATCTGCGCGTATTCAGGCTCTTTGTTGGCGATCTGGAAGGCCTGGTCGGCAATCCGTTCCATCTGCTGCGGCGAGGCGGTCGGCGGGCCTTTGATCTGCATGAACACCAGCCCCTGGTCCTCGGTGGGCGACAGTTCGCTTTTAGCGGTCATGCCACTGGCGGCCACCAGCAGGAACAGCACAAATCCGAACGTCACCAGCACCGGCCATACGTTCAGGCCGCCTGAGAGCACGCGGTGGTAACGGCCGCGCAACCCGTCAAAGTACTGATCAAGCTTGCGGGCGAAACGACCTTCTTCCTGCCCGGACTTGAACAGCCGGGAAGTCATCATCGGCGAAAGCGTCAACGCCACCACGGCCGACACGGTCACGGCACCCGCCAGCGAGAAACAGAACTCCTTGAACAGTGCGCCGGTAAGGCCGCTGCGCAGCCCGATGGGCACGTACGCGGCAATCAACACCACCGTCATCGCGAGGATCGGCCCACCCAGTTCCCGCGCGGCAACCAGCGAAGCCTCCAGCACCCCTTTGCCTTCTTCCTTGATGTGCCGGTCGACGTTTTCCACCACGATAATCGCGTCGTCCACCACCAGGCCGATGGCCAATACCAGTGCAAGCAGGGTCAGCAGGTTAATCGAGTACCCCAGCAGGTACATGATAAAGAAGGTCCCCACCAGCGACAGCGGGATCGCCACCAACGGCACGATTACCGCGCGGAATGAGCCGAGGAACAGGTAGATCACCACCGACACAATGATCATCGCCTCGACAAGGGTCTTTACCACCTCATAAATCGAGGTATTGATGAACTCCGTCGAGTCATACACGATTTCGCCGCGCACCCCGGTGGGCAACTGCGATTGCAGCTCGGGGAAGGCCTCGCGCACGCTGCCGGCGACCGTCAGGATGTTGGCATTGGGTGCCGTCTTGATACCGATGAACACCGAACGCTTGCCGGAAAACGCCACGCTGCTGTCATAGCTTTCGGCGCCGAGGGTGACGGTGGCCACGTCCTCCAGGTACACCAGGGCATCGCCTTTCTGCTTGACCACCAGCCGCTTGAATTCATCCACCGTGTGCAAGTCGGTCCCGGCTGTCAGGTCGACCGTCACCGTTTGCCCGCGGGTGGAGCCGACCGCAGAGAGGTAGTTGTTGTTGGCCAGGGCGGTGGACACGTCCTGGGCTGTCACGTTATGCGCCGCCAGTTTGGTCGGGTCCATCCAGGCGCGCAGGGCGAACTGGCGCCCGCCGAGGATTTCGGCGGTTTGCACGCCCTGGATCGAATCCAGCTTGGGCTTGACCACCCGCACCAGGTAATCGGTGATGTTATTGGTGGGCAGGGTGTCGCTGTAGAAACCCAGGTACATGGCGTCTGTGGTTTGCCCGACCGCCACTGTCAGCACCGGCTCCTGGGACTGCGCCGGCAGTTGGTTCTTGACCGAGTTGACCTGGGTATTGATCTCGGTCAGTGCCTTGCTGGCCTCATAGTTCAGCCGCAACGTGGCGGTAATCGTCGAGACGCCGGTGATGCTGGTTGACGACAAATAGTCGATGCCCTGGGCCTGGGCGATGGCTGATTCAAGCGGCTGGGTGATAAAGCCGGCCACCGTGGACGCGTCCGCGCCGTAGTAAGCGGTGGTGATGGTGACCACCGTATTTTCGGTGCGTGGCCATTGGTTCACCGGCAATTCGAAGATCGAGCGCAGCCCCAGGATCAGGATGAACAGCGAAACCACAATCGCCCAGACCGGCCGCTGAATAAAGGTATCGGTAAGCTTCATGGGACACCTTTAGTGTTCTTGGGGAGTCGGCGCAGGATCGTTCAGCGGCGCGGCGCTGTTGTCGACCTTCACCGGCGAGCCATTCTTGAGCTTCATCTGGCCGCTGGTGATCAGCAGATCGCCTTCCTTCACGCCCGACAGGATCGCCACCTGATCGCCCCGGGTTGGCCCGGTCTTGATGAAGGTCTGTTGCGCCGTGAGGGTTTCCTCACCCTTGTCGTTCTTGCTCGATGTGGCGATGAACACCGTGGTGCCGTAAGGGTTGTAGGTGACCGACGTCTGCGGCACGGTGAGGTAGCGCTGTGTGGCACCGGAGGTGACAACGGCACGGGCAAACATCCCGGGCACCAGGTTTTTCTTGGGGTTGTCGACGGTGGCTTCCACCGTGACGTTACGTGTGGTGGAGTCGAACTGGGTGTCGATGGTGCTGATCTTGCCGGTGAAGGTTTGATTCGACAGGCCGTCGGCCGTCACGGAAACCCCTTGGCCGATGGCGATGGCCTCCATTTGAGTCTGGGGTACCGTGAAATCGATGTAGATCGGATCGAAGGTTTGCAGCGTGGCGATCTTGTCGCCAGGGTTGAGGTATTGGCCGGGATTGACGCTGGTGATCCCGATGCGCCCGGCAAAGGGTGCACGAATGGTCTTTTTCGCCACCAGCGCGCGCTGTTGTTCGGCGGCGGCGAGTTTGGCTTTCAGGTCCGCAGTGTCTGTGTCGACTTGTGCCTGGGAGATGGCGTTAACCGCCAGTTGCGCCTTGTCACGCTTGAGCACGATCACGGCCAGGTCGGCCGTGGCTTCAAGGGAGTGCAGTTGCGCGATGTCCGAGTCGGCATTCAGCTGTACGAGCAGCGCCTGGGCCGCCACCTCTTGCCCCGGGGTGAAGCCGATGGTGCGCACGATGCCGCCCACTTCAGTGGTCACATCCACCCCTCGGACCGCTTTCATTGAGCCCACGGCGGTGACATTCGGTTGCCAGTCACTGAACGGCACCTTCATGGCCGTGACCACGGAGGCGGGCAAAGGCGCTTTTGACTGGGCGATCAACGCCGAAATCTGCACGAACTTCACCCCGGCAATGATCGCCACAATCACCAGCACCACCACGATCATGATGAGCATCGGCCGCCACAGTCGACGCTTGCGCGGTGCGCCGGGCTCGGGTGGCAGGGGAGAAGCGGTAATGACATCAGCCATGGGTGTTCTCGCTGTTTCAAGAGTTCAGTTCAGTTGAACCGTGCCGAATCGGCGGGCGCTGCCTTGTTCTTGGCCGGCATGATCTCGTTCCACGACGGCAGGCCGAAGCGATCAGGCCGGCCCTTGGTCGCAGGGTCCACATCGGTTCGGTTCCACCAGCCGCCACCCAATGCCTGGAAGAGCGCAGTGGTATCGCTGTAACGGGAGGCCTGCGCCTTGACGCGGGCCAGTACGGTGTTCTGGTAGGTTTGCTGGGCCGTGAGCAGGTTGATGTAGGCCACGGCGCCGAGCTTGAACTGCGCCTGCACCAGGTCCAGGTTGGCTTGGGCCGAGCGCTCGGCCACCACCTGCTGGTTGAGCGCATCGGCGTCGGCTTCCAGCGCCCGCAGCGCGTTGGCCACGTCCTGGAATGCGCCGATCACCGTGCCACGGTAGCGGGCTGCCGACTCGTCATAGGCCGCCACGGCGGCGCGTTTGCGATGCTCCAGTGCGCCGGCATCAAAGATCGGCTGAGTGATCGACCCGGCCAGGCTCCAGACGCCACTGCCCGCCGAAAACAGCTTGGTCCCGCTGGCCACCGTCGAACCCACGGAGCCGGTAATGCTGAACTGGGGCAACTGATTGGCCACGGCCACGCCAATGTTGGCACTGGCCTGATGCAGTTGCGCCTGGGAAGAACGCACATCCGGCCGCTGGCCGACGATCGCCGAAGGCAGGCTGAGGGGCAGTTCTTCCGGTAGGTGCAAGGAGGCCAGGTTGAAGCGCTCGTCCCGGTCCTGATTGGGAAACCGCCCGAGGTAGGCCATCAACTGGTTGCGGGTTTGCGCCAACTGCTTTTGCAGCGGCGGCAAGCTGGCACGGGTTTGCGCCAGTGCGGTCTGCTGCGTGAGCACGTCGGTGTCGCCGATGGCCCCCAGCCGTCGCTGCGCCTGCAGGAGATCGAGCTGGCCGCTCTGGATCCGGATGATCTCCTCGGTGGCGGCGACTTGATCGCGTACAGAGGCCAGGCTAACCGCCGTATTGACCACGTTGGAGGTCAAGGTGAGGTACGTCGCTTCCAGCTGGAAGCGTTCGTACTCGGCCTGGGCCGAGGTGGATTCGATTTGCCGACGGGTGCCGCCGAACACGTCCGGGGCATAGGACACACTCAGCGACGCTGAACTCACCGTGAGAATCGGCGATTCCGGGAGGCCCGAAGTGACGCCCGAGACTTTTTCGCGGGCTTTTTGCACATTGCCGCTGACGGAAGGGAACAGCGACGCCTGGTCGGCATAGACCAGCTCATTGGCCTGGCGCAACGCGGCCTGAGCGGCGGTGACATCCGGGTTGGCACGCAAGGCTTCTTCCACCAGGGCATTCAGGGCCGGTGAGCGGAACAGCGTCCACCATTGCCCGGGAATATCCATCCCCGCAATCAGCCGCTGCGCCGCGCCACCGGTGTCGATGTCGGCCTTGGCCGTGGAGGTGAGCTTTTCCCGCGAGTAATCGGCGTTCGCCGGCATATCGGGCCGCGCAAAATCCGGCCCGACGGTGCAGCCGGCGAGGGCGATGCACAGCAGACTCAGCGGAGCCAGAAGGTGTGTTTGTCGAAAAAGGGCGTGGAGGTGCGCCCCTGGTTGCGGTGCCGATGCAAGCTGCCGAGGCTGCTCTTTCATATTTACTCTGATTAATCAGTTGGTTAACTGTTTGGTTGAGCAATGACTGGCGGTGCATCAGGCCGACCCATGAAGGGCGCGGGTTGGCTGGGTGGTCAGGTGGGTTGAACGTTAATTCAAGATCGCGGTAACCGCCAATAGAGGGAATCTTTATCGGGTGGGGTTGTGTGAGGTTCGGGACTATCTCGCGCCGGTGGCATCAAGAACGCAGGCATACCCCGAATGACCGGTGTGCAGTTAAAGTGCCCGCTTGATAAAACGCGTTTTAACCTCGAAAGGGACGTCGATACACCATGAATAAAGCTTCTCGCATTCTGCTGACCCTTATTTTGTTGGGTGTAGGCGCCTCGACCCAAGCGGCTGAGGGTTTCATCGGCACCGGTACCAACGCCGGTAACGGTTACGAAGCCGATGGCCACGGCGGGTTAAGGGGCACCGGGGGAAATCTGGGCGGTAATTACGAACTGCAAAAAGACGGGTCACTGAAGGGCACCGGCACCAATATTGGCAGGGGCTTTGTCCCGGCTGACGACGGTGGCCTCACCGGCACTGGCAACAACCTGGGCAAACGGTTCAGCCCGGATGGCTCGGGTGGCTACACGGGACACGGCGCTGCCTATGGCGAAGACTACAAGTCTGACGGCAAGGGCTACTTCCGTGGTGAAGACACCGCACTGGGTGGCAGCTGGAGGTCCGATGGCAAGGGTGGCTATGAGGGGACGGGGGAAAACCGCAAGCGTGGCTACGAATCCGATGGCCGTGGCGGGTACATCGGCACGGGGAAAAACCGTGGCCGTGGGCTTGAATCCGATGGCAAGGGCGGTTTTATCGGCACTGGCGACAATGCCGGTGGCGGCTGGGTACCTGACGGGTACGGTGGCTACAAGGGAATCGGCAACGTAAAAGGCGAACACTGGCGGCCTGACTGATTTCCTGCCTGCCGCCGATAAATGCATTCTTTGCATTTTTATCGAATTAGGTTATGCGCAATCAGTATTTTACACGCTGCATCCAGGGCGGCATCGTATAGGCAAGCTGGATTACCTATAAACACTGCCGAGACCGCACGCGCGGATCGACTTTAAATGCTTGAGAAGGCATCTGGAGACGAACGTGCGTTACCTGACAAAACTGGCGGCCGGGATGGCCGCTCTGCTATGCCTGACCGCGAACGCGCAAACCCTGGTGGTGGGTGACCAAAGCTATAACGCCCAGGCGGTGATGGAAGCTGCAGGGGTGCTGGATGATCTGCCCTATACCCTCGAATGGAAGCAATTCACCGCCGGCTCACCGGTGGCCGAAGCCCTCAACACCAACAGCCTGGATATCGGCTTGCTCGGTGATGCGCCCGTGCTGTTCCTCGGCGCGCTGGGTGCGCCGATCAAGGTGATTGCAGTCAGTCAGCAAAACCTCGAGGGCGTGGCCATCCTGGTGAAAAAGGATTCTTCGATCCACAGCCTTGCCGACCTGAAAGGCAAGCGCGCCGCCATCTGGAAAGGCTCCTGGAGCCAGCAACTGCTGCTGACCGCGCTGGATAAAGCCGGCGTGCCAAAAGACTCCCTGGAGTTGCGCTACCTCAGCGCGCTCGATGCCTCCCATGCACTGGAAGGCGGTTCAGTTGACGTCATCGCCACGTGGGAACCCTACGTCACCCAACAGGAACGCCAAGGTGCGCGCGTGCTGGCCACCGCTGAAGGGCTGATCCCGGCCCAGAGCTTCATCGCCGCCAGCACCCGGGCCGTCGACGGCAAACGTGCGCAAATCAGCGATTTTCTCCAACGCCTGAAAAAAGCCCGTGACTGGACGCGCCAAAGCCCGGCCAATACCGACGCTTATGCCGACGCCTGGGCCAAACGCACCCGGGCTGATGCAGATATCGCCCGTGCCTGGTTTGCCCGGGCGCGCACGACGGTCGAACCACTGACGGCCCAATCACCTGTAGAGGCGCAAAAGACCGTGGACTTTTTCGCAAGCCAAGGCCTGGTCAAGTCGTACCCGGCAGCCAGGCTGTTCGACGATTCCTTCGCGGCGTCGTTGCAGCCAGCCGTAGCCAGAACCCAGCCCTGAATGCTCCAAGGAACGCCTCAGACATGACTAAAAGACAGCTGAAACTTGGCGCCCTGACCATGGGCTGCGGCGGGCCCGGCCGCCACAATCTATGGCTCGATCCTCAACTGCCCGCCGATGCCAGCGTCAACGTCGACTGGTACATCGACATCGCGCGTCAGGCCGAGGCGGCCTTGTTCGACCTGATGTTTATCGTCGACAGCCAGTTCATCACCCCGGGCTCGCCATCCCACTACCTGAATCGGCTGGAGCCGCTGACACTGTTATCAGCACTGGCCGTAAGCACCCGGCACCTGGGCCTGGTCGGCACGCTGACCACCTCTTACAACTCGCCCTATAACGTCGCGCGGCGCCTGGCCTCACTCGACCTGATCAGCAAAGGCCGCGCCGGCTGGAACGTGGTCACCAGTGGCGACGCCGGTACCGCCGGCAACTACAGCCGCGACGAGCATTATGACTACGACACCCGCTATGGCCGCGCGGCCGAACACGTCCAGGTGGTGCAGGGACTGTGGAACTCCTATGAGGAAGAGGCCTTCGTGCGTGACCGGGCCACCGGCCAATTTCTCGACCCGAGCAAACTCCACAGCCTGAATCACAAGGGCGAGCACTTTTCGGTGGTCGGGCCGCTGAATATCCAGCGCTCACCCCAAGGCCAACCGGTGATCTTCCAGGCCGGCGATTCGGAACAAGGCCGTGACCTGGGCGCCGCCACCGCCGATGTGATCTTCACCCACGCGGCCAGCATCGAGCAGGGCCAGGCGTTCTACCGGGATATCAAGGGCAGGGCGCTGCAACATGGCCGTGATCCGGAGCAATTGCTGGTGATGCCCGGCGCCGAGATTTATGTGGGCGACACTGATGAGCATGCCCGTGAAATCGAGCAGCACTACCACCAGGCCGACCACAGTTTTGAGCTGGCGTTGAAGGAGTTCGGGCGCAATTTCGGCTGGCATGATTTCAGCCAGTACGACCTTGACGCTCCGTTTCCGCAGGAAAGCCTGGAGGCTGCACGCAGCAGCTTCTTCACGGCGGCCAAGCGCATTGCTGACCAGGCACGGGACAAAGGCTTTACGTTGCGCCAGGCGGTGGAGTTTGGGCGCCAGTTGCGCCCGGGGGCGTTTGTCGGGTCGGCGGAGACCGTCGCGGGGAAAATGGCTGACTGGTTTGAAGCCCGCGCGGTGGATGGTTTCAACATCTACATCGGCCATCCGCAGCAGTTCAACCGATTCACCCAGGAGGTCATTCCGTTGTTGCAGGCGCGTGGCGTGTATCGCACGGCGTATGAAGGTACGACGTTGCGGGAAAGCCTGGGGTTGCAGATTCCGCGCTTTGCTCGCAACGGCGGTGTTTGACTCAAAAAGGGCGTTCAGATGAATAAACTGGTTGGCAGCGGATTGTTTTAGACATACTGAGGGTTCAAGCCACTCATTTGTCCCGAGACTTTCCTGATGCCATCCCAACCCGCACAAGGGTCGTTCAATCAGGACGACCGCTATCGACTGCTCGTCGACGCAGTGGTCGACTACGCCATTTACATGCTGGATACGAACGGGTTGATTCGTAGCTGGAACTCGGGGGCGAAAAAGATCAAGCAGTACGAACAGAGTGAAGTACTGGGCAGGCATTTTTCGCTGTTTTACACCCCGGAAGATCTGGCCTCGGACTTGCCCGGCCGAGCGCTCAAAAGCGCCGAACAGTCAGGCCGCTTCGAGGGCGAAGGCTGGCGCATCAGGACAGACGGCACGCGCCTCTGGGCGCTGGTGATTATCGACCCGATACGCGCCGACGATGGCACGCTGATTGGCTTCGCCAAAGTCACACGGGACCTGACCGAGCGCAAGGCTGCGGAGGAGGCCCTGCGTCAGAGCGAGCAGCAATTCAGCCTGCTGGTACAAGGCGTCACCGACTACGCGCTCTATATGCTCGATCCCAACGGCGTGATCACCACCTGGAACGCCGGTGCCCAGCGCATCAAGGGATATGAGCCGGCAGAAGTCATCGGCAAGCATTACTCGCTGTTTTTCCAGCGTGAGGATGCAGACAACAAGGTCCCGCAGCGCGCCCTTGAAACGGTTATCCGTGAAGGTCGGTATGAAGGGCAGGGTTGGCGCCTGCGCAAAGACGGCACGGGGTTCCTGGCCCATGTCGTTATCGACCCGATAAAGAATGAGCAGGGCGAGCTCGTGGGTTTCGCGAAAATCACCCGGGACGTTACCGAGAGCGTTCAGGCTCAACAGGAGATCAAGGAAACCCGGGAGGCGTTATTCCAGGCCCAGAAAATGGAGTCTCTGGGGCAGCTCACCGGCGGTATCGCCCATGACTTCAACAACCTCCTCATGGTGATTCTGGGAAGCCTCGAACTCGCCAAGAAGCGTGTCCCACAGGACTCCAGAACCTACTCATTACTGAATAATGCCATCGCCGGCGCCCAGCGCGGTGCGACGCTGACTCAGCGGATGCTGGCCTTTGCCCGTCGCCAGGAGCTTGATCCGCAACCAGTGGATGTGGGTGACCTGATCAGAAACATGTCAGACCTGCTGTCGCGCATGTTAGGCGCAGGCATCAGCGTCGATACTCAGTTCCCACTGATCCTGCGGCCGGTATTGGTCGACATGAGCCAACTGGAAATGGCCGTCATGAACCTGGTGATCAACGCCCGGGACGCCATGGAAGGCCGGGGCAGGATTCTGATTTCGGCAAGGGAGGATTCGTTTCCCGGCAGGCCGGATGACTCGGAAAGGCTGATTTGCATCGCTGTCATCGACACCGGCCCCGGAATGAATGACGCGACCTTGCAGCGGGCCATGGAGCCGTTCTTCACCACCAAGGGCGCTGGAAAAGGCACAGGGCTCGGCCTTTCGATGGTCCATGGCCTGGCAGCCCAGTCACACGGCCACTTTGTGCTGAAGAGCAAGGAAGGAGAGGGCACAACCGCAGAGCTTTGGTTACCGGTGGCGGTGATGGATACCACGCAGTCTGCGGCGATGGCATCCACTGCAAACCCAGCCGATGCCCCCCATCAGCAGAACCTCGAGATTCTGCTGGTAGACGACGACCCGCTGGTGCTGATCAGCACGGGAGCCATGCTTGAAGACCTGGGCCATCATGTTGTGGCGGCGGCAGACGGGCACGCTGCGTTGGCGTTCCTGGCGCAAGGCACGCGCTTTGATTTGGTCATTACGGACATGGCAATGCCGGATATGACGGGCATTGAGTTGGCCGGCAACATCGAGGCGCTGTACCCCGAGCTTCCCATCATTCTTTCGTCTGGATTTGCAGAGATATCCCTGGACCTCAAAACCACATTGACGCGCTTGCCCAAGCCGTTTGATCAATCGGCATTGGCGAAAGTGATCGCCGAAACCCTGCGCACTCGGATCGAAAAACCGTGTTGAGCCAAGCGGCTGACCGTCCACTCTTTGTTTCCATGGACGGGCCCAAGGGCACCGGCAAAACCACGCTGCTGGAAGCCGTTACCAAAGCACTGAGGGCGGACAACAAAAAGGTGATCCGGCTGTGCGAGAGAAAAAGCGATCCCTGCCGAAGTGAAACAATGGCCCTGGTTAACCAACTCGCCAGAACGCCCAGCCGGGAGTTGGAGTGGGAGGTGTGTAAGCGCTTCGCCGATAGCCGTGCCTGGATTTCCCGGCACGTGCTGACTCAACAGCCTGCTGGCAGCATTGTCTTGATTGACCGCTGGTACCCGTCGGATGCCGCGTTTCGCCGTGGCGTCCCGCTGGCAGACATCCTGCAATTGAACGTTGATCGAAACGTGCAAGTGCCGGACCTGCATGTCGGGGTGGTCACCGACCCTGATATTTCATGGGCAAGGGCCGCTGCACGCCGGCGCGGGCTGAGCAGCACCGTGATCCACAGGCTGGAAGAACACATCGCCTGTACCCAGGCCTTCGAGCGAGCGGTTGCGGATCACGGCTGGGTGTTGTGCCGTAATGAAGGAACCATTGACGGCGCGACACAGCAGGTCATTTCCGAGATTTATAACGTCCTTGAATCATCCCGGCGTGACTGACCCCGCCTGCTCTTGATAGCCTTTGCGCAGTTTCTCCGCGATCAGCTTTTCCGCTTCGCGCACTGCGCGCTCGGGGCTGTCGAGGGACTTGATCAAGGTCTGGCCCTTGGTGCCGATGCGACCGAAGTTCACCACCACGTCCGCCTCCGTGACGCCGATACGCCAGAACTTGTTGGAGTTGCCTTCACCAAAGGTGAACTCACGCATCGGGGTCTGTGCTTGCGGGGTAGACGGAGCCTCGACCTCAACGGTTTCCGGTTCCACTGGCTGTTCAGGCTCTGGCAGCGCGGGCGCCTCTTCACCCCGTAGCAGCGCTTCAATCTGATTCAGCACCTCTTCCGGGGCCCGCAGCCAGTCATGGCTGAGCACATCGATAATCTTCCAGCCGAAGCTGCGCAGCACGGTCGGGCGGAAGATATAACGCTCACGCACGTCAGTCGCGGCCGCCGTATCGCCGTCCAGCAGCACGCCCAGGCTGAAGTGTTCACCGCTGGCGTCACTGATCGCCAGGTCGCAGCGGAACTGCGAACGCCCGACGTATTCCTGCACCGTATGCCCGCGTTGACGCAACGCGGCGGCGAGGGCGCTGCGCAGGCTGTCCTTGGGCAGGCTGACGGCAAAGGATTGCTTCGCGCCTGGATTGAGGTTGGCAAGGATGCCCTGGGATCGCGGCGCGTCGCCGTTGGCGCTGGCCTGGGCGAACTGCAGGAACCCGCGCAGTGCCGCGGCACCGTCGTTGTGGGTGTTGGTGATGGCGTCCGCTTCAATGCTGGAGACAATCGCCATGCGCTTGCGTGCGCGGCTGAAGATCACGTTCAGGCGTTTTTCCCCGCCGCGCTGGTTGATCGGGCCGAAGTTCATCAGCATCTTGCCGTTCGGTCCTGGTGCGTAGCAGATGCTCAGGATGATCACGTCGCGTTCATCCCCCTGGACGTTCTCCAGGTTCTTGACGAACAGCCCGTTGAACTGCCCGGCGTCTTCACGCACATACTCTTGCTCAAGGCGCGTGGCAAAGGCTGAGTCACTGGCGGCCAAGTCCTCCAGGGCCTGCTCGATGGCGCCTTGCTGGGCTTCGGAGAAGGCCACAATGCCCAGGCTCAGGCCGGTCTCGCGTTGCAGCAACTCACGCACCAGGTTGGCGATGTAGCGTGCTTCGGCCAGGTTGCTGCGGCTCAGGTAGACGCCATCGCTCATCTTCAGAAAGCTGATCGGGCTGTCGAGCAGCGTATCGGCGCCCTGAATCACAGCTTGGGCATCCATGGAGTCCAGCGCCGCATGGGCTGGGGCCGGGCGCTCGATACGCCGGTCGGGAATGGTGATCAACCGGCCTTCGTAGAACGCCGCGTTGGAGAAGCTGATCAACGCTTCATGGCGGCTGCGGTAGTGCCAGGCCAGCAGGGTTGCCGGCAAATTACGCGCGGCCTGGCTCAGCAGGCTGTCGGCGTCGAGGTTGATTGCGATCTGCTCGCCGTCCTCCATGGCAATCAGTTCGTTATCGTCCTGTTCGCCGGCGCTGGAGAAGAAGTTGGTGGGTGGCAATTGCATCTCGTCACCCACCACGATCACCTGTTGCGCACGACTCAAGGCCGGCACGGCTTCTTCGCTGGGGATCTGACTGGCTTCGTCGAAAATCACCACGTCGAACAGGTCCGGGGTCAGCGGCAGCGTGTCGGACACCGACAGCGGGCTCATCAGCCAGATAGGCTTGAGGTCGTTGATCACGCGGCCACTGTCACCACTCGCCATTTCACGGATGGAGCGATAACGCATGGTCTTGCCCAGCTCGTGTTCCAGTTCACGGCGGCCCTTGGCATAGGCTTTCTTGAACTCACGGGCCTGGGCGTCCAGCTGAGTCACCGACATCGCCGATTGCTTCACGTGTTCCAGGAAACGCTGGTGCAGCGTGGCGCTGAGCACATGGGCGTTGTGTTTGAGCAGGCTGCTTTCAGCCTGGCTGACCTGCCGCGCGGCCAGGCTCAAGGCCGGGCCATCGAAGCGTGCCAGTTGCGGGTTGGCACGATACAGGCGGGTCAGGTTTTCCTGGGCAATCAACCCATCCAGCGCCTTTTGCACCAAGGCGTGCTGTTGCACGGCCAACAGGCAGACGGGGTCGGCCTGGTGCAGCTCATTGAGCAGGGGCAGGGTGTCGGGCAGTTCCTCGAGTTCTTCACGCAGGTCGCGCAGATATTCGGCCAACTCGCCCAGGCTCGGCGCCGGTTCGAACACGCAGTGCTGCGCAACCAGCTCGGCCAGGCGTGCAACCGGCTGGCGCAGGCTGGCTTCCTGGCGCACACCCGGCAGGGCGTTCGGGTTACCGCGCAGGCCTTCGACCCACTGGCGCAATAGCGGTGATGTGCTCAGTTGCTGGAGCAGGGCTTGCAGGTTTTGCACGAACTGGTCGATGTCCTGGATGCCGTAGTGACTTTGCAGGCGCTGTTGCTCGGCCTGCAACTCGGCGGTGGCGCGGTGTTCGCTGGCCAGGTTATCGAGCACGCTGCGGTAGCTGGGGCGCACCGCGTGCTGGCTGAAGTCGTAGCGCCGTTGCAACTCGCCGCGCAGCCGCCACCAGGCCGGTTGCAGCCAACGCAGCAACGAGCCTTCAAGGCGCTGCACCAGATCCAGGGCGGCCTGGGTGTCCTGGGGCGCGAGTTTGTCGCGCCAATGGCGGGTGGTTTCAGCGGCGTTGCGTTGTTGCACGGTCAGCGTTTGCAAAGCGGCTTGTTCGGCCTGCAACGCCTGGGAACCGGGTGAGCCCGGTTCCAACAGGTCGAGGTGCGATGCCAGGTTGGCGCCGGTCAGTTGTTCGGCTGCCTGGGTCAGCACCCGCGCATCCGCCAGGCGGGTGTCACTGGACAGCAGGCTGGAGGATGACTCCAGAAACGGCTCGACGCTGTCCATCAGCCCACCGGCTTCATCCAGGAACGCCTTGAGCTGGCCATAGGCATGTTCGTGGGTAATGAGGCTTGAGGCCAGATGGCTGAAAGGGTGACGCGCAAAACTGTCGAGGCCGAAGCGCTCATTGATCGCCTGATACAGGCGGCCAGTCAGTTCGCTTTGCGCCTGCCAGTGACGCCATTCGGGCAAGCGTTCCAGAACTTCGGGCGGCAGCTTGGTAGCCACGGCCGGCAGGTCGATCAGATGCCGCACCAGCTCGCGCACGGAGCAGGCCAGCGTTTCCGGCACCTCGGTCATGGCCTGTTCAAAGCGCTCGATCAGACCCAGCTGCTGGCCCAGGGTGGCCAGTGTGGCGCTGCGTCGGGCTTGCAACTGCGACGACTGGGCATCGCCGGCTATCCAGCGCTCATAGCATTCGCGCAGGTTGCCCACGAAGGCCTTTTTGTCGGTCTGGGAATCGTGAATCAGGCAGCACAACTCACCCAGTTCACTCTGTTGCAGGCGATGGAACACCACATCCAGTGCCGCGCGCTTTTCGCACACGAACAGCACCCGCAGGCCGCGCCCGGCATAGTCGGCGATCAGGTTGGTGATGGTCTGGGACTTGCCGGTACCCGGCGGGCCCTGAATGATGAAATTGCGCCCGGTGCGGGCCAGGCTGACGGCGGCATTCTGCGTCGCATCGCCGGCCACCACGTTCCATTGTTCCGGCAGCGGGATCGGGTCCGGGGCCTGGACTTCCACCTCCCGCGGCTCAATGGAGAACATCCGGTCAAACGCTTCGTTCTGCGCCGGCTCGTCGATCAACTGCGCGTAATCGCGCACCAGCGACATTTTGCGATAGTTGAAGTTGGCCAGGGTGACCTGGGTCAGGTCGATGTCCCAGGCGTAGCGATGCCCCTGATTCTCGGGCAAAGCGTAGGTGCTGTTTTCAGTGCTGCGGGCGACCATTTGTGGATGATGGTCGCGCAGCGAAGGTTTGCCACCTACCGCCATGCGCAGCGGCAATACGCTGGGCAGGACTTTTTGCTGGAACAGTTGCAGGCCCAACGGGCGGTAGTCTTCGCGGTCGTAGCTGAAATCCGGCTTTACCAGCGGCATGGCCGAGCGCTGACGGGCGCGGCGCCGCTGGAAGTGCTGCAGGTGCTGCACTGCCTTCTGGTGGATCAGTTCGATTTGCGGCTTGCTTTGCAGGCGCAACTCCACGCCGGGCTCGGTGAGTTTGATCTGGCGCGCAATATCCGCGTGAATTTCTTCAAGCGAGGTTTTTTGCAGGTCGACGGTTTCCGGCAACTGGATATCGTAGAGCTGGCGCAACTGATGACGCAGTACCGGGTTGAATTCGGCCTCGGTCTCATCGCACTGCAACATGAACTGGTCGCGCACACCTTTTTTCCGGCTCAGCTCCACGGGCAGCCACAGCAGCGGGGTGACGATGCGTTCTTCCGGCGTGTCCTTGAGGTTGTGCCAGCGCATGAACGCGACTACCAGACGCAGGTTGCTGAAGCCGAACTCGGCACGGTCGCGGCGGGTTTCCTGAATGATGCGTTCCAGGGACGCCTGCAGCCAGGTCTGGTCTTCAAACCGCAGCCATTGCTGCAGGCCAACCGGCTTGCCGCTCAACACCTGCTCGGAGAAACCACCGAAGGTAGGCTGCCAGGTGCACAGCGATTCAGGTCGGATGCTTTCGATCCGCATCACCAGCGGCACGCTGGCCACGGTCAGGTTGACGTTGGCCTGGGTCGGCCGGAAGTGCAGCAGGCGATTGCGCCGCGACAGGTCAAACAGCCGGTTGCGCAGGTGCTCCAGCACCACCGTGCGCCGCGACGCCGGGCCTTCGGCCTGAGCCAGCACACGCTCCACATCCAGGCTGGCCGGCTGCTCGCGCCAGGACTCCAGGCGCCGGGCCAGGGAACCGACATCGGTGGCGCGCTCATGCCGGTTGAGTTCGGTCATCTCGACAATCAGGTTGGCCAGCACCGGGTTGAGCCGGCTGTTGAGCTGGAACAGGTTGCGCCGGTGCCGGGCAAACGTCTTTACATCATTGATATCGGCAAAATCCAGCCCGCAGGCCAGGCACGCCAGCAACTGCCCGAGCTGGAAAATATCGGTGATTTCGTCGTGATGCCCCAGACGATGCTCCCAGCTGTGCAAGTCCGTGAGGAACACCGGGCGGTCGATGGCCTGGTGCGGGTCTTCCTGCACGTGCAGGTCGGTAATGGCCACGCCACTTTCCGAATCCCGGGTCAGGCGCACGGTGCCGACGATATTCAGCGCCGACTCCGGATTGGGCTGCACCTGCTTGATCGCCTCCAGCGCCAGGCGCGGCGGCACGCCCTCGAGGTTGCGCAGTTGCAGGGTGCGCTCCGGCCCCAGCATCACGTTGAGGTAACTGAGCTGGGCAACACGCCCCTGTTCATGCAATTGCGCCACCTGGCGCAGCAGCGGCAACGCGAGGAACACCACATCGTCGATGGGCACAGCAGCGCCATCGTGGCTTTGCAGCAATTGAGTGAAGGTGACGGGTTGGGTTATTGGGTCCATGTGTCGACCTCCGCTTTGAGCGCGCGAACGATCGGGTCGAGCTCACGTTTGGGTAATTTGATATCGCGCTTGAGCACGTTGATAAAGTCGTCGGCGCTGCCGAGCTTCTTCGCGGTGCGCGCGGCATGCATTAAAGCGTCGTCGCGCAGGTCGCGGTCCACCAGGCTCAGGTCGAGCATGATGAAGTGCAGGTATTCGTGGATGCTCGCGTCGATACGTTCGGCATTCAACGTGCCAAGGTCCAGGGGCGTTTCAGTGTCCTTCCAGTCGGGAAAGAACCCCCGCACCTGATTGAGCACAGCGTCCGACTGCAACACCGACGCACTGATAAAGCTGGCGATAAAGCCGCGGGTGAGGGCGGTCAGCTCCACCTGGTCGGTCACATCCAGGCGACTGAGCGACAACGGCCCACGCAACCGGCGGTGCAGCCAGGCGTCCGTCTCTGGAAGCTGCTGCCACCAGCTGTCTACAGCCTGGGAACGCAGGAACGCCTCCGGGTGCGATACGCCCTGGGACAGCTGCGCATCCTTGCCATCCAGTTCACGGGCCTGCTGCAAATAGCTGGCCGCATCGACACTGACAATCCCGGTGTGAATCTTCACCAGCGAGGTAATGGACGCTTCTGGCCCACGGGCCACCAGCGCCGCACCGCGGTCGGCGTAGATTTCGGTGTGCAGGCTATATAACCGCGCGGTCTGTTCCAGGCTGGGTGGCGTGTACACGTCAGCCATCGCGTGATTCAGAATCCGGTCGGCGGTGAGAAAGTCACCGTCGTGCTCCGACCACAAACGGTAATGGGCCAGCTCATGCCCGAGCAACGCCAGCAACTCCTGGGCGTCGAGCCGTTCAAGGATCGGCCCGTAGAACACCACATGCACTTCGCCAGCCAGGTAATACAGGCTCGCATTCATCGCGCCATCGCCGGCCTGGTAAAGCGTGGCAGGGGCCTGGATCTGCAAGCACTGCAACGCCGTCTCGCAAGCCTGATAGGCCTGCGGATGAGTCTCGGGGCTCAGGCGGTAAGTGTCTCGCAGCAATTGCGCGCGCATGTCCTGGGCATGTTCCTGCTGAACCCCGAGGGACGAGGCCCAACTCCACACCGCAGGTTCACTGGCTTTCAGGTAATCGACTACCTGCTGGTGGTAAGGCAGTGGCGTCAGGCTGCTGATGTCCAGCGCGGGGGTACTCATCGTTCAAACGTCCTTGAGGATACGGCTCCATAAGCTGCGCCTGGGCTGGCATCCCGGTATCAGTGGTCGGCAATAAACGCGGAGCATACCTAGGGGAGAGGGGAAATTACTTGTGAAAACTACACATCCCGCGTGCGGCGGGAGTGTTCAGGCCGTTCCGCCAGACACCTTTGTGCACCTGCGCAAAAAAAGATTGAGTAATCACATCTATTGTTATTTAAATAACACCACAAGAGCGTCACGGCCTCCCTGGCCGTGCTCGCAACAAGATGGGATGACCCTGTGCATGACAATTGAAGAGCGTTTGATGGAACAGGCAAAGCGTGCCGCCGAGAGCACGTACTCGCCTTACTCCCATTTCCCGGTCGGCGCGGCGTTGCTGACCGCCGACGGCGAGGTGGTACAGGGTTGCAACGTGGAGAACATCTCTTACGGGCTGACCAACTGTGCCGAGCGCAGTGCCTTGTTCAGCGCCATCAGCCAGGGCCATGCGCCGGGCAGTTTCAAGGCGATGGCGGTTTATGCACCCAACGTTTCACTGATAAGCCCTTGCGGTGCCTGCCGCCAGGTGATGCTGGAGTTGATGGCCAAGGATGCGGTGGTGATTTGTCAGGGCAGTGACCCTGCCGCCACGCGTACCTGGACCCTGGCGCAATTGCTGCCGGGCGCCTTCGACGCTTTCTAATCCTGGGCAGGCCTTGGGGCCTGCGTCCGCTTGGTCCATTGTTGAGACGCCTGCATGATCAGTCTTGTCGGAATAGCGACCCTTATTCTCATTGCCATTGCTTTATCCCATCAGCGCCGCTCCATCAACTGGCGCACCGTTTCGGTAGCGTTTTTGATCCAGGTGTTGATCGGTGCTTTTGCACTGTACGTGCCTTGGGGCCAGACGGTGCTGGCCTCGCTATCGGGGGCGGTGGCCTCGCTGCAGCTCTACGCGAACAAAGGCATCGAGTTTCTGTTTGGCGGCCTGAGTTCGCCGCACATGTTTGAAGTGTTCGGCAGCGGTGGGTTTGTATTCGCGATCCGGGTATTGCCGATGATCGTGTTCTTCGGCAGCTTTATCTCGGTGCTGTATTACATCGGCGTGATGGGCTGGATCATTCGGTTGGTGGGCGGTGCCCTGCGCCTGTTGCTGGGCACCAGCCGCATCGAGTCGATGGTGGTGACGTCGGCGATTTTCATTGGTCAGTCGGAAGTGCCGCTGGTGGTACGGCCCTTTATTGCCAAGCTGACGCGCTCGGAGTTATTCGCGGTGATGGTCGGCGGTTTCGCGGCCGTGGCCGGCTCGGTACTGTTGGGTTACGCCGGGCTGGGGGTGGAGCTCAAGTACCTGATCGCGGCGTGTTTCATGTCGGCGCCCGGTGCGCTGTTGATGGCGAAGCTGATGGAGCCGGAAACCGAATCAGCCCGCACCGAACAGGTGATCGAGGAACTGGGGCAGGCAGAGAATCGCCCCACCAATATCATCGATGCCGCCGCCGAAGGGGCCCAGGTTGGCTTGCGCCTGGCACTGTCCGTCGGTGCCATGCTGCTGGCGTTTATCGCGCTGATCGCCCTGTTCAACGGGCTACTGGGCTGGGCCGGCAACTGGTTTGGCTACCCGCAGTTGACCCTGCAACTGGTGCTCGGGCACGTGCTGGCGCCCATCGCTTTTCTGCTCGGGGTGCCGTGGCACGAGGCGGTCATGGCCGGCGGTTTTATCGGTGAAAAACTGGTCCTCAACGAGTTCGTCGCCTATGCCGACCTGGCCAACTACCTGACGCCGGCCAAAGCCGCCGAAGCCGGTGTGCCGCTGTTGTCGGTCCACACCCAAGTGATCGTCACGTTCGCCCTGTGCGGCTTTGCCAATCTGTCCTCGATTGCCATTCAACTGGGCGGCCTGACGGGTATCGCCCCGCAACGCCGCCAAGAACTGGCGCGGCTGGGCTTGCGGGCGATGATCGGCGGCACGCTTTCCAATCTGATGAGCGCGGCGATTGTCGGCTTTTTCATCTCACTGTAAGGAGCACAGTATGTGGTTGCCACAAGAAGTGATTCGCCGTAAACGCGACGGGCACACCCTGGACGCGACGGACATTCAACGGTTTGTCACCGGGATTGCCGACGGCAGTCTCAGCGATGGGCAGGTGGCGGCGTTTGCCATGGCGGTGTTCATCAAGGGCATGGACGTGGCCGAGCGTATTGCCTTGACCGAGGCGATGCGCGACTCCGGCCAGGTATTGAGTTGGGCTCTGCCGGGGCCGGTCGTGGACAAGCATTCCACCGGAGGCGTCGGCGACATGATCAGCTTGCTGCTGGCGCCCTTGCTGGCGGCCTGCGGCTGTTATGTGCCGATGATTTCCGGGCGTGGCCTGGGGCATACCGGCGGCACCCTGGACAAGCTCGAGAGCATCCCCGGTTACGACTGCCAACCCAGCCCTGAACGTTTGCGCACGGTGGTGGCCGAAGTCGGTTGCGCCATCATCGGCCAGACGGCCAACCTTGCCCCTGCGGACAAGCGCTTGTACGTGATCCGCGATGTGACCGGGTCGGTCGAGTCGATTGATCTGATCACCGCATCGATCCTCGGCAAGAAACTCGCCGCCGGCCTCGACGTATTGATCATGGATGTGAAGACCGGCAACGGTGCATTCATGGCCGAGCCCGAACAGGCGCGCGAGCTGGCCGCGAGCATCGTCGCCGTGGCCAACGGTGCCGGGGTCAACACCCGCGCCCTGATCACCGACATGAACCAGCCGCTGGCCCGCAGTGCCGGCAATGCCCTGGAGGTTGCCGAAGCCGTAGCACTGCTCAAGGGCGAGGTGCGCAGTGAACGCCTGTGGGCGGTGACCTTGGCCCTGGCGACCGAGGTACTGACGATGGCCGGCCTGGCGAGGGATGAGGCTCAGGCCCGTGATCAATTGCTTCAAGCGTGGCAGAGCGGGGCAGCCTTGCAGCGCTTCGAGCAAATGGTCAGTGCCCTGGGTGGCCCGCAGGGCTTTGCCCACAACCCCGATGCGCATTTACCCAAGGCCGCCGTGTCGGTACCGGTGTGGGCCGAGGAGGCGGGCTGCGTCAGCGAGATCGACACCCGGGCGGTGGGCTTGGCGGTGGTGGCATTGGGCGGCGGGCGCAGTCATCCAGACGACGTGCTGGACCTGTCGGTCGGCTTCAGCGAGTTGGCCTTTGTGGGTGAACAGGTGAGCACGCAAAGGCCCTTGGGCTGGGTACACGCGCGCAATACAGAGCAGGCCGAACAGGGGGCATCCGCCTTGCGCGCAGCCTATCGATTAGGCGGTGAACGTCTGGCCGAACGCAATTTGATCCAGGAAAGACTATGAGCAAGGCCATCGTGTTGGTGCTGGATTCGTTGGGCATCGGTGCCAGTGCCGACGCCGCCCTTTTTGGCGACTCGGGCGCCGACACCTTGCGCCACATCGCCGAGGCGTGCGCCCGTGGAGAAGCCGATGGACCCTTGCGCCGGGGGCCGTTGTCCCTGCCGAATCTGGGACGCTTGGGATTGGGTGCTGCAGCGGCGGCCAGTGGCGACGGACCGTTGCCGGGCAACTGGGGCGACGCCGCACCGAGCGGTGCCTTCGGCCACGCACGGGAGCAATCGTCTGGCAAAGACACACCGTCCGGGCACTGGGAAATGATGGGCGTGCCGGTGTTGTTCGACTGGGGTTATTTCGAAAAGCCGGTCAACTCCTTCCCGCCACAGTTGCTGGCCGACCTGATTGAACGGGCAGGGTTGCCGGGCATCCTGGGCAACTGCCATGCCTCGGGTACCACGGTGCTGGACGAGTTGGGTGAGGCACACATCCGCAGCAAGCAGCCGATTTGCTACACCTCCGCCGACAGCGTGATGCAGATCGCCGCCCATGAAAGCCATTTCGGGCTTGAGGCGTTGTACCGAGTGTGTGAAATCGCGCGCACCCTGTGCGATGAATATACCGTTGGCAGGGTCATTGCCCGACCATTCACCGGAGAACACGCGGGTGAGTTTCGCCGCACCGGCAATCGCCGCGACTACACCGTGCCACCGCCATCGGCGACATTGCTTGATCATCTCTGCGACGCCGGCGGCACCGTGCATGCGGTGGGCAAGATCGGCGACATTTTTGCGCACCGCGGCATCAGCCGGTTGTACAAGGCCGATGGCAATGACGCGCTGTTCGATGCCACGCTCAAGGCTTACAGGGAAGCGCCAGACAACAGCCTGGTGTTTGCCAACTTCGTCGACTTCGACATGCTCTACGGCCACCGCCGAGACCTGGCCGGGTATGCGGCTGCGCTGGAAGCGTTCGACCGCAGGCTGCCGGAGTTATTGGCGTTGATGGACCCGCAGACTTTGCTGGTCATCAGCGCCGACCACGGTTGCGATCCTTCTCGTCCGGGCAGCGATCACACCCGCGAGTATGTGCCTGTATTGGCTTATGGTGCGGGCGTGGCGGCGGGGTGGTTGGGGGAGCGTGAAAGCTTTGCTGATATTGGCCAGACGGTGGCGATGCATTTGGGGTTGGGGCCGTTGGAGTGGGGGAACTCGTTTCTGCTGGACCAGGCTGTCGATCGATAGCAGCCCATGCTGTTGGTTTAGCAACGTGGTGACAGCTGGACAATCGCGAAGCTTTTTTGAGGGCCGGCTATTAACCCGCCTGGGCGGTCTGATGCCGACCTAACGCCCCCGGGGTAACAATTGGGGGTTATCGCCAGCGGACAGTCCCCAACCTAGACTCGTAGCACGTTCTTCACTCGACTATTGAGAGTTAAAACATGCGCTTACGAGACCTTGGCATCGCAATCGGTACAGGCACACCTGGGGTGTTCAACGGCATCACGGATGTGCCCGGTGTACGGGTGGGGCATCACACGCTCAATGCTGAAAGCCGCGATGGCTCGATACACACCGGTGTGACCGTCATCGAGCCGCGGCCGATTGCGGCCCATTTGGCTCCGTGTTTTGCCGGCGTTCACGTACTGAACGGCAACGGTGACGCCACCGGCCTTGAATGGATTCGCGAAGCGGGTTTGCTGACCACGCCGATTGCCTACACCAATACTCACAGCGTCGGTGTGGTTCGCGATGCGCTGGTGGCCGCTGAGCGCGACATGGGTAAGCAACACACGTACTGGTGCATGCCGGTGGTGCTGGAAACCTACGACGGCATCCTCAGCGATATCTGGGACCAACACGTCAGCGCCGAACATGTCCAGGCCGCCCTGGCCGATGCCCGTACCGGGCCGGTGCAGGAAGGTTGTGTCGGCGGCGGCACCGGGATGATCTGCCATGAGTTCAAAGGTGGCATTGGCACCTCATCGCGGGTTCTGAGCAGCGAGGAGGGCGGCTGGACCGTCGGTGCATTGGTGCAGGCCAACTATGGTGCGCGCGGTGCATTGCGTGTCGCGGGTTACCCCGTGGGCAGCGTATTGAAAGACATACCTTCGCCCTACGATGGCCCGGTGAATGTTGGCGTGCCCGGCATGGGTTCCATCGTGATCACGATCGCTACCGATGCACCATTGCTGCCTCATCAGTGCACGCGCCTGGCCCAGCGAGCGAGCATCGGATTGGCACGGGTCGGCGGCGGCACGGAAGACGACAGCGGGGATATCTTCATCGCGTTTTCGGTAGGCAACAGCGGCCTGCCAGTTGCCAATCTGGGGCATCCGGGCCCCGCGACGACGCCATTGAAAATGGTCAACAACGACTACATGACGGCCTTGTTCGTGGCCGCAGCGGATGCTGTGGAGGAGGCGATCCTCAACGCGATGTTGGCCGCCGAAGACGTGCAAGGTCGCGGCAGAACAGCCCTGGCACTCAAGCCCGACCAGTTGTTGGCGGCGATGGCGAAAGTCGGTTGGGCACCTCAGCCTTGAAGGCCTAGTCCTGAGCCTGGAGAAACAACAGGAATAGCTCAGACTGGGACTTGATCCCCAGCTTGTTGTACAGGTGCCGGCGGTGCACCTTCACGGTTTCGGCCGAGATCGCCAGCTTGCGCGCGATCTCTTTGTTCGAGCAGCCACTGAGCATCAATTGGGCAACCTCTGCTTCGCGGACCGACAGTGCGGAGCTGATTTGCGGCGTGGGTGACTGCAGACGCTCCTGCCAGTCCGGGGCCGGTTCCGGTGTGCTCTTGAGTTCCTGTTCAAACACGCAACGCTGGCGCATCAAACCGGCCACCCACGGCTGGATCAGCCTCAATAATGCGATTTGCTCCTGGCTGAAGCGGCAGTGGCTACCCAGTGACAGGCTCAGGGTCCGCTCAAGGTCCAGTTGCACGTTTATATGAATCTCGTCAGCCACTACGTTCAGGCGAAAGTAGCGTTGGTAGTAATCGGTCTGCTCGAAACATTCCGGGGCGACATCATCCAGTTGGAACAGCCCACTTTTCGGCGATTCCCGATTGGCCAGGTAAAAGGGATCGAGCAGGTAGAGCCCTTTGAGATAGTCCTGGAACAGCGAATCACTGCTGCCATCTTCATCCTGGGATTCAGCGAGAACCTGAGGCCTCCCGTCGCTGAAGATCAGCACCACCCAGGTGTCCATCGGCACGTATCTGCCGAGCAAACGCGCCATTGATCGCCAGAAGTGCGGGCGGTCCAGGGTCTCGATCAACCGGCCGACCGAGTCATGCCAGGCCACATCCTGCAACGTCAGATTCATCTCACTACCCATTCGGGGGTACCCCATCGAAGTGATTTTTTGCCACGTAGGTACAGCCCATAATCGTTTCAGGCCTGCATACACACGGTGTCAGTACTGCCTCAACTATACGCAAGGATCAGCCATGAACATTGAACTCATGCAGTTAGCCGGTCGCGATGGCGATACCGCCTATAACCTCAGGCGCGCCTTGGAAGCCATCGCCCACTGCGACGCGGACACCGATCTGTTGGTGTTTCCTGAAACCCATTTGATGGGCTTCGTCGCCGGTGTTCAGCTGGCAACGGTTGCAGAAACCCTCGAAGGCCCGACGCTGCAAGCCGTGCAACAGGCAGTACGCGAACGGGGTGTTTCGGTGGTCATCGGCCTGGTCGAGAATGATGCGGGCGTGTTCTACAACACGTCGGTACTGATTACGCCTGATGGACTCTCATTGGGTTACCGCAAGACGCACCTGTGGCCCTCGGAGCGGGGCGACATCACGCCCGGTGACCGCTTCGGCACGGTGCTATTCAAAGGTGTGCGTATCGGCATTCTGATTTGCTACGACATCGAACTGCCGGAAACCGCACGCGCACTCGCCCAACTGGGCGCCGAGCTGATCATTATCACCAACGGCAACATGGACCCTTACGGCCCGGTGCATCGCACCGCGATCATGGCCCGAGCCCAGGAAAACCAAGTGTTCAGCGTGATGGTCAATCGCGTGGGGCAGGGCGATGACGGCCTGGTGTTTGCTGGCGGCAGCGCTGTGGTCGACCCGTTCGGCCGTGTGCTATTCGAGGCCGGGCGCGAGGAAACACGGCAGGTGATCAGCCTTGACCTGACCCAAGTCCAAGCCGCCCGCGCGGATTATCACTACCTCAACGACCGCCGCCTGACGCTCCCCGGTGAAACCGTGGAACACGCCGACGGGCGCCGTGAATGGCTGATTCGCTGATCTCGTTTTACCCCCCTCATAACAATAATCGGGAGTTCTCATGATCGTCATTCGATGCATGCAATGGAGTCTGGCTGCGGTCTTCAGCAGCCTGGTGCTTTGCGCTCAAGCCGCAGAACCGAAAGTCAATATCTACAACTGGTACGACTTTATTGCCCCGGACACGCTGAAGAACTTCCAGGCGCAGACCGGCACCCAGGCCGCCTATGACGTGTTCGATAACAGCGAGGTCATGCAGAGCAAACTCATGGCCGGGCGCAGTGGCTATGACGTGGTGGTGGCCACCGGCGACCTGCTGCCAAACCTGATCAAGGCCGGTGTGCTCAAGGAACTGGATCGCGCGCAACTGAGCAATCTGTCTCACCTGGATCCGGATATTCTGGCGAAGGTGCAAACCAACGACCCGGGTAATCGCTACGCCGTACCTTACCTGTGGGGCACCACGGGAATTGGCTATGACGTCGACAAAGTCCGGGCGATCCTGGGCAGCGATGCACCGGTCAACTCCTGGGATTTGATTTTCAAGGAAGAAAACCTCTCCAAACTGGGCGAGTGCGGCGTGGCCATGCTGGATGCGCCAGGCGAGATCATCCCCATCGCCTTGCATTACCTGGGCTTGCCCTATAACAGCCAGAATCCTGATGACTATTTAAAAGCTCAGGCGTTATTGCTGAAGCTGCGCCCGCATATTCGCTACTTCGATTCTTCACGGTTTATTACGGACTTGGCCAACGGCAATATCTGCGCCGTAGTGGGATGGGCCGGCGGCGTAATGGACGCCAGGAAAGCTGCTGACGCCGCCGGCAATGGCAGGAACATTCAGTACAGCATCCCCAAGGAAGGCGCGCCGGTCTGGGTCGAAAGCCTGGTGCTGCTCAGCGATGCACCGAACCCTCAGCAAGGGCTTGCATTCATCGACTATATGCTGCGCCCGGAAGTGATTGCGCAGTCCTCCAATTATCTCAGTTACGCCAACGCCAACAAGGATGCCCGGAGCCTGGTTGATGAAAAGGTCAGGGACAATCCCGGTGTCTATCCTTCGAAAGCGGTGCTGGATACGCTGTTTCCTTTGGAGCCGTTGCCACTGAAGATGGAGCGGGTGCGTACGCGGATCTGGAGTAAAGTCAAAAGTGGTACTTGAGGCGACGGCAAGGTGAAGTGAAGTGGGTATGCAGGGACACGGCGGTTGAAGAAAAACCTGGGAGCATCTGGCCCAGGTTTTGTACGCGGCGTACTTGTGGCTATGACACATCATTTAACATAATATACATTATGCGTAATCATATGATTCATTATCAGGGGCAGTGCCAACCAGATTTCAGCCAGCGCACCACGCTCCTCATCGGCCAAACCCAACCCATCTCGATTTGGCCGATGACCCTGAATCACACCTGAGCGAAACCACCATCCACAAACATCTCGCTGCCTGTCATGAAGCTGCTTTCATCCGACGCCAGGAACAATGCCGCATTCGCCACTTCATCTGGCAAACCCATACGACCCAACGGCACACGTGTCACCATCGAATCGACAATCGCATCCTTCTGGCCGGTTCCCGAAAGCGCTCGGTCCAAACCCGGTGTCGTCGTTGGCCCAGGTGAAAGCACGTTGACCCGAATACCCGTGCCTTGCAGATCCAGCGCCCAGCTTCTGGCAAAGTTTCGCAGTGCACCTTTCGAGGCGCTGTACACGCTGAACGCTGCGGTGCCCATCGAAGCGGTCGTCGAACCTGTCAGCACAATCGAGCCGCCGGCGCTCATCAATGGCAACGCGTTTTGAACGGTAAACAGCGTGCCTTTCACGTTCACGCCAAATGTGCGATCAAATGATTCCTCGGTGATCGATCCGATGGGTTCCAGATCTCCCAGGCCGGCATTGGCAAACAACACATCAATGTGGCCTTTGTCTGTTTTGATCTGCGCGAATACCCGCTCCAGATCCTGCAGATTTGAAATGTCGCCCTGGATTGCAACGGCGTCATGCCCGATCAGGACCAACGCTTTGTCCAGTTCCTCCTGGCGACGTCCGACGATAACGACCTGCGCACCTTCGGCCGCAAAACGTATAGCGCTGGCCAAGCCAATCCCGCTGTTGCCACCGGTGACGACTGCGATTTTTCCGTTGAGCCTGTTCATGAGTGTTTCCCAGAAATGTTGAGGCTCAAGCGTAGATCTGCGCTATTGTTTTGAATAGTATGCACCTTTTGGTAAGTACCCAGCCTGAGGGCACACACATGTCGAATAGCACCTTTAATTGCGGGCTCGACGCCGCCCTGGCGGTGATTGGCGGGAAATGGAAACCTTTGGTCCTGTTCCACCTGGCCCATGAAGTTCACCGTTATGGCGAACTGCGGCGTGCAGTTGGCGGCGTGACGGATAAGGTGCTGATCCAGCAGTTGAAGGAGCTGGAGCGCGATGAAATCATCAATCGCATCGACTTCAAGGAAATCCCGCCGAAGGTCGAATACTCCCTGACCCCATTCGGGCGTTCCCTGGCCAAGGCCTTGGGGCCTCTTTGCCAATGGGGCACCGAGCATATGCTGGCGGTTGAACGCATCAGCGAACGCCGAACAGGCGCCCTCGCCCAGCCTTGAGCTCACGAAATACTTAACTCGACTAAATGGATATTTAGTTGAGTTAAATCAATAGGTTACGCGCTCGCCTCCTGATCAGGGGTCATCGGCGACACCCAGCCCCTCATAACTATGTAGTGAGTCTGTAAACACCGGCTTGTATGCACCGAGGGTGATCACTAAGCTGGCCGCTCTTTTTTACCGCCGTACGGAATCACCATGTCTCGAAGTATCGCCCACCTCGCCCTGCTGCTGGGCTTGATCACCGCCGTCGGCCCGTTTGCCATCGACATCTACCTGCCGGCTTTGCCAACGCTGGGTGCAAGCCTGCATGCCTCGCCCGCTGCGGTGCAGATGAGCCTGACGGTGTTCTTCATGATCATCGGTGTGTGCCAGCTGTTCTACGGCCCGATCAGCGATGTGTTCGGGCGCAAACCGCCGATCTATGCCGGCCTGGTGATTTTTATCGTGGGCAGCATTGGTTGCGCCCTCGCCCCCTCCATCGAAGCGCTGATCGGCTTCCGGGCGTTGCAGGCCTTTGGCGCCTGCGCCGGGATGGTGATTCCCCGGGCAATTGTCCGTGACTTGTACACCGGCCATGAAGCCGCACGCTTGATGGCGTTGTTGATGCTGGTGGTGAGTATTTCACCGATCCTCGCGCCACTGGCGGGCAGCCTGATCATCGCGGTGTGGAGCTGGCGCGAAGTGTTTCTGGTGCTGGGTGTGGCCGCAGTGCTGTGCCTGATCATGACCGCCGTGCAACTGCCGGAAACCCACCCCGCCGAACGCCGCCTCGGCAAGACCCTGGGCAATGCGTTCGGCAGCTACGGCGCGTTGCTGCGTGATCCGGTGTTTACCGGGTTGTCGGTGGTGGGCGGTTTTGGCCTGGCGACGTTTTTCGTGTTCATCGGCAGCGCGCCGTTCGTGTACATCGAGTACTACGGGCTCACGCCGACGCAATTCAGCCTGTGCTTTGCCCTCAACGCAGCGTCGTTTTTTGCCCTTAGCCAACTGACGGCGCGCTTGAGTGCCCGTTTCGGTTTGGCCCCTCTGATTCGTTGGTCGGTGGCCGGCGTGGCGACCGTCATGACCTTGCTCGCCCTTACCACACTGTGGGGCAACAGCCTGCCATTGATGATGGCGCTGCTGTTTATCGGCTTTGGTTTCCTCGGCCTGCTATTGCCGGCGGCCGGCGTGTTGTCCCTGGAAGATCACGGCGCCGTCGCCGGTTCTGCATCGGCATTGTTGGGCGCAATCCAGATGATCACCGCGGCCGTGGCCATGTCCCTGGCCGGCCTGTTCGCCGACCACACACCGGCGCCGATGTTGATCGGCATCGCACTCAGCGCTGTGGCGGCGATGCTCACCGTGTGGTGGACGCTGCGGCGCCTGCCGGCGCACCTGCAGCCCCAGCAATGAACATAAGCCCCTGCGCACATCGATTTGGCTGATGTCTGCTATTGGCCCGCAGGCGTTCATCCCCCCGGCAGGCGCTTTGTAGAATGAGCCCCACAGTCAAGCCACCACCTTCGTGGTGCCGGAGGTTCTCATGCGTTATCTGCTTATTGCCGTGCTGGGCCTGTTCAGCACACTGGCCATCGCCCAGGGCGAAATACCGGTGTCCACTGTGAGTGCCAGCGCACCCACCAGCGAGGCGTACGACTACTCTCAGGACCTGGATATCGCCAAGGTGGTGCGGGTCAGTACCGAATCATCCACCGAGTGCGGTCCGGTCAAGGGCCACATGGTCTACATCGACAGCCACGGCGTGCGCCATGAGTTGGACTACACGCGCCTGGGCGATGCCTGCCAGCACGGTTGATCACAAACCATTCGTCGGGCCTTGCGGGAATCGATTACAACTATTGCCGCGCGCAAAATTACTAATCCATAGAACCCGTTGTGATCTATGGAGATTGAGATGACTGACTACCCACGCCCACCTTTCGCCAGCCAGGCCCAATCCGTTCCCGGTTCGCAGAAGAAGATGGACCCCTACCCTGACTGCGGTGAAAAGAGCTACACCGGCTCCGGCCGCCTGGCCAACAAGATCGCCCTGATCACCGGCGCCGACAGCGGCATCGGCCGCGCCGTGGCGATTGCCTTTGCCCGTGAAGGTGCCGACGTAGCCATCGCCTACCTGGATGAACACGAGGACGCGAGGGAAACCGCCCGTTGGGTGGAAGAAGCCGGCCGCCAGTGCCTGCTGTTGCCGGGAGACCTCGCGCAAAAGGCCACCTGCCAGGCCATTGTCGACCAGACCGTTGAGCAGTTCGGGCGTATCGATGTGCTGGTGAATAACGCAGCGTTTCAGATGACCCACGAGACCCTGGAAGAGATTCCCGACGAAGAATGGGTCAAGACCTTCGATATCAACATCACCGCGATGTTTCGCATCTGCAAGGCGGCCCTGCCCCATATGAAGGCCGGCGGGTCGATCATCAATACCAGTTCGGTGAACTCCGATATGCCCAAGCCCACGTTGCTGGCGTATGCCGCCACCAAGGGCGCGATTGCCAACTTTACCGGCGGCCTGGCGCAACTCTTGGGCAGCAAGGGCATCCGGGTGAACAGCGTGGCCCCGGGGCCGATCTGGACGCCGTTGATTGTCTCGACCATGCCCGATGAGGACGTGAACAGCTTTGGCAGCGAGACGCCACTGGGCCGCCCGGGGCAGCCGGTGGAGGTGGCACCGATCTATGTGCTGCTGGCGTCGGATGAGGCGAGTTACATCTCCGGATCACGCTATGCCGTGACCGGTGGCAAACCGATTCTCTAAGGCAGGACGCCAATCCAATGTGGGAGCGGGCTTGCTCGCGAAAGCGGAGTGTCAGGCACTACATGTATGACTGATCCCCTGCCTTCGCTAGCAAGCCCGCTTCCACATTTGGTACTCGGTTAACCTGGAGATCGTGTCGGATCAGCTTTGCGCGGGTACGTGCGCTCCTCCTGAATCCGCCCGTCCATGCTGTGAATCCTCAGCGACGCCGTTTTGTCGCTGAGAAACTCCTTCGCCAACTCAACGATCGCCTCTTTGGTTTCCGCCGTTTTCGACGGCCGCGCCGAGCCCTGCTTGGTCAGTGCCCAACCCGTGCCGGTCTTGTTGATGTTGTAGGTATCCATGGTCTGCTCCCTTGACTGAATGAACACGGCACGCGGCAAAACCCGCGCCCTACTTATTGCGAGCGCGGGTGCCGGGCAGAGTTCAAGGCAGTTGGCGGATCAGGTTACAGGCGGGCCTTCAGTCATTACGATGTGGATCAATAACCGCTCGCCGCCGTCATCACGCCGCCCACAATCGCAATCCCCGAACTGCTGCCCAGACGTGTTGCCCCGGCATTGATCATCTTGATCGCCGTCTCATAATCGCGCACGCCCCCGGACGCCTTGACCCCAACCCCGGCACCCACGGTTTTGCGCATCAGTGCCACGTCTTCGACCGTTGCGCCGCTGCGGCTGAACCCCGTGGACGTCTTGACGAACGCCACGCCCAGATCCCGGCAGATCTCGCACGCCTGGACTTTCTGTTCGTCGTCGAGCAGGCAGGTTTCCAGGATCACTTTCAACGGCACGGCGCCGCAGGCCTTGTGGACCAGTGCAATGTCATCGCGCACCGCGTCCAGCAGCCCTTCCTTCAACCAACCGATATTGAGCACCATATCGATCTCCCCTGCCCCGGCGGCAATGGCCCGTTGGGCTTCAAATGCCTTGGTGTCACTCAGGCCGGCACCCAGCGGGAAGCCCACCACCGCGCAGATCACCACGCTATCGTCGGTCAGACACGACGCCGCGTAAGGGACCTGGCCTGAATTCACGCACACCGAATAAAAGCCATGTTCCTGGGCTTCTCCACACAAGGTGCGGATCTGCTCACGGGAGGCATCGGGAGCCAGCAAGGTGTGATCGATATACTTCGCCAATGCTGCAGGTTGAAGAGTGTTCATTTAACGAGTCCTTGCCTGTATGTTGCCAATGTTCGTGTACCGCTTGTCACAGCGCTCACATAAAATACGTTACAATACTCACACTTAATGTTACTCATTTAACACAAACAATCAAGCCCTGGAATACCCGTGGACAGTAGAAAAGCCGAGCGACTCAAGCTTATCCAACAAGCCTTGCAGGACCAGAACGCCATTCACCTGAGGGAAATGGCCGCGCTGCTGGACGTGTCCGAGATGACCCTGCGCCGGGACCTGAGCCACTTCACCGATCACTTGCGCCTGCTCGGTGGCCATATCACCCGGGTCGCCAGTGAGGCCAGCGAGTACCGGGTTGCCGACCAGGACACCCGCCACGTCGAGGAAAAGCGCCGCATCGGCAAACTCGCCGCCCGGTTGATACAACCCGGTGACACGGTATTTTTCGACTGCGGCACTACCTCGCCCTTTGTCATTGATTTCATCCCGGAGGAGCTGGAGTTCACCGCGGTGTGCAGCTCGTTGAACGTGCTGCTCAGGCTGCAGAACAAGCCCAACTGCCACATCGTGTTATGCGGCGGCACCTTTCACCGCAAGAACCAGGTGTTTGAAAGCAGTGCCGAAAGCAGCATTCTCGACAGCGTGCGCCTGACGTGGGCCTTCGTGACCGCCGCGGGCGTCAGCCAGGAGTTCGGTGTGACCTGCTTCAACTTCAATGAAGTCGAGGTCAAGCAAAAGGTCCTGCGCCAGGCCCAGCAACGGGTGCTGCTCGCCGACTTCAGCAAGTTCGACACGGTGCGTACCGCACACTTCGCGACCCTGGGGGACTTTCAGTACGTGGTCAGCGACAAGAAAATCCCCCGCGCCTACAAGGACGCCATTCAGGCCAGCGGCGCGCAATTACTGGTTTAACCCAGCAACCGCTGCCGCTCCTGCGCATTCAAGTAGCCGGTGGTCACGCTGAACGAAGCGCTGGCCCCGGCTGCCAGCTGACGCACGTGCCCTTTGGCTTTCTCGGCGTTATAGCCTTCGGGCTCGCAGGTTGACGGGAGCACGAAGGCCGCCACTTGCTGATCCGGCGTGTGCAGAATCCAGCGTGCAGCGTGCTCGAACTGTTCGGGACGGTAACGGGTGTAGAACGCCGCGCCATCGCGATGCTCCAGCAGAAAGTGCGCGTGGCCCGTGGCGTCGGTACCCACGTCGTCGAAGAAAAATACAATCTCAGGGTCGTACAACGCCGGCTGATCGAGGCAGGCCAACTGCGCTGGATGCTCGGCCAGTTGCGCCATGTAGGCGCTCCAGTCGGGTGTTGGCTTGACGTGGTCCGGCACGCTGGTACGCAGGCGCAGGCGCTGCATGCCCAGCGGCTCCACGAACCGGCCGCCGGGCACATAGGCGTAGTTCATGTGGGCCATGTACATCAGGTCCATGGGCTTGCTGGCCAGGTTGGTCACGTCCATGTCGATGTCGAACACGGCCGAATCGGCGCGCAGTGTCACGCTGGGGCACGCCCGGTAACGATCACCGAACCCCTTGGCGTATTGGTACGAGCCGCCCAGGCGCACAAAGCCCTCGCCTATTTCCAGCCACGCCGTGTCCATGGGCGCGCAGGGCATTTCACCGTGCAACGCATGGCTATCATCCGGCGCCGGGCAACCGTTGCGCAGCAGGCCGCTGTGGAACATGAAGCAGCCGTAGGTATCGATGATTGTTGGGCTGGGACGGGGCTGTTCAAACAGGTTGCTCATGGTCAGGTCGCGACCGTCGAACAGTGCCGACCAGATCATCTGCCCCTGATAAGGCAGAACCACCAGTCGCCCACGACTGTTCTCCAGGCTCACCGCCAGCACGCCGGACGGGTACGTCCAGGCGCTGACCTTGAAATCCCCGGACTGCAACAGGATCTTTTCCTGCTCGCCAAACACCGCGCGATACAGCGGCATATGCGTATTCATGAGGCCACCGCTGCTGCCGAGCCCAACGGGACGGTGTCTGACTCGCGCAGGCATTTGACCGCATAGATCACGATCACGATAAAGCACAGCAACGGCACGCTGTAGGCCAACTGCATGTTGCCCCCGCTGGCGTCGGACAACAGGCCCTGGAAGATCGGAATCACCCCGCCGCCGACAATACTCATCACCAGCAAGGAACCGCCGACGCCGGTGTCCTCGCCCAGGCCATCGATGGTCAAGCCGTAGATGGTCGGCCAGCATGGACCGAGGAAAATGCTCACGCCCACCGCTGCGTACACCGCCGAGATGTTCGGCACCAGAATGGTGTAGGCCAGCAGCACGATGCACAGCACGCCGTACATCGCCAGGACCTTGGCCGGGTGCAGTCGGCGCATCAGCAAATTGGCGATCATCTTGCCGACAAAGTAGGCGGCAAACGTGGTGAGCAGAAACCATGAAGCACTGCGTTCATTCATGCCGCCCATTTGCATGGCCAGGCGGATGGTGAAGCTCCACACGCCCACCTGCGCGCCCACATACAGAAACTGCGCGAGTACGCCAAAGGTAAAGCGCGGGTTACGCCATAGCCGCCCCAGGCTTTGACGCAGGCTCCCGGGCTTGCTGTCGGCCGGCTTATTGCCCTTGCAGGCCGGAAACCTGGTAATGGCGATCAGGATAAACATCAGCACCAGCACCGCGATCATCCACTTGTAGGGCAACAAGGTGGACTGAATCATCTGCAACTGTTGCACCGCCGCCTCGGAGACGCTCATCTGCTGCAGTTGTTGGGTGGTGGCGTCGGTGTCCTTGAACATCACGAAGCTGCCCACATAAACCCCGGCCATGGCGCCGAACGGGTGAAAGGTCTGGGAGATGTTCAAGCGCCGGGTCCCGGTTTCCCGTGGGCCCATCAGCGTCGAGTAGGTGTTGCACGCTGTCTCCAGGAACGACAGGCCGGCGGCAATCACGAACAGCGCCAGCAAAAACATCCCGTACTTGGCCGTGGACGCGGCCGGGAAAAACAACAGGCAGCCGAACATGTACAGCAGCAGGCCGATCAGGATCGTGGTCTTGTAGCTGAACCGACGAACCACCATCGCCGCCGGAATCGCAACAAAGAAGTAGCCAAGGTAAAACGCCGACTGCACGAAGGCGGTCTGGAAATCACTGAGCAAAAACGCCTTCTTGAAGTGGGCGATCAGCACGTCATTCATGCTCGCCGCAGCCGCCCACAAGGCAAAGATGCTGCACAGCAGGATAAAGGCGAACCAGGGCGTGCGGTTCAGGTAGAAACCATCGGGTGTCTGTTGCAGCGCAGGTTTGTTCATTATTGCTCTCCGGGCTGGGTAGAGGGTGTTAGCGCTGTTGCTGGAAGCGGGCGAATGCTTCGCTGTCGGGATAAGAGGTCTGGGTGCCCAGCGCCGTCACCGAGCACGCCGAATACGCCACCGCCTGCTCCATGGCATGACGGATATGGCCGTCGCGGCTCCAGTGCTGAACGAAGCAACCGATAAAGGCGTCACCGGCGCCGGTGGTGTCACGGGCGTCGACCCGCTGACCCGGCACCTCGAATTCGCCCTCCTCGCCCACGTACAAAGCACCGTGTTCACCGAGGGTGACGATCACGTGGCGAATGCCGCTGGCGACGAGGCTGCGTGCAGCGATGCGGGCCGAGTCCGGCGAATCCACGACGTGGCCGGTAATCAACGCCAGTTCCGATTCGTTGGGGATCAGGAAATCCAGCTGCGCCAAGTGCTCAGCGCTCAACCCGGCCAACGCCGGCGCCGGGTTGAGCAGCACGGCGATGCCGTGGCGGTGAGCGAATTCGATGGCGTAGTAAACCGTCGGCAGATTGATCTCCAGTTGCAGCACGATCAACGTGCACTCACGCAGGTCGGCGGCCGCCGCGTCGATATCCGCCGGCAGCAAATGCGCATTGGCACCCTTGACGATCAAAATGCTGTTGTGGGAGTCGGCCCGCACGAAAATCGGCGCCACGCCGCTGGACACGCCGGGCACCCGCTGTACGTAACGGGTGTCGATACCAAAACGCTGGAAGTTGGCCAGTGTGTTGTCGGCAAACATGTCGTCGCCGACTTTGCTGAGCATCAACACATCTGCCCCAAGCTTGGCTGCCGCCACCGCCTGGTTGGCCCCTTTGCCGCCGCAACCCAGGGCAAAGCCCGGCGCTTCCAGGGTTTCGCCCTGGACCGGCATGCGGTCGATATAGGTAATCAAATCCACCATATTGCTGCCGATGACTGCGATCTTGCCCATTGCTATTCCACCTTGTTACGGCACGACCAGGCAGGTCGTGGCGCTCTTGTTTTGTTATTTAAATAACATTAGGTGTGAATATTCAATCTTTTTTTGCAATGGTCGATCAATGAACCCTGCGCAGTGGGCAATGCAGTTCAGTCAGGGATGTGAGGCGGCGACACGTTTGCGTGGCACGCCCCTTCTCCACAAAGGTCTGTGCAGCGTCGCCTGGGCTACAGGCTGAAGCGATCCACGGACTGCGATAACCTGCCGGCCAAGCCGGCAAGCTCGTCGGTGGTTGAGGCGGTTTCACCAATGATGCGACTGTTGTTTTCCGACATTCCCGCAATCATCTCCACCTGGTGAGAAATCTCGTTGCTGGCCAGGCTCTGTTCACCGATGGTGCGTGAGATGTCATTCACCAACTCGGTCGTCTTCAGGGTGGCCTGCAGGATGTCGCGGATCGCTCGCTCCACCTCTGCAGTGACCGCCATGCCTTTATCCACCTGGGTGACGCCCTCCTCCATGCTCGTCACCGCTTCCCGGGTGCTCTGCTGGATTCGCCCGACCATGCTGGCAATTTCCTGGGTCGAGGCACTGGTACGGCCCGCCAGGCTGCGCACTTCATCGGCGACCACCGCAAAACCACGCCCCTGTTCGCCGGCGCGAGCGGCCTCAATCGCGGCGTTCAGGGCCAACAGGTTGGTCTGGTCAGCGATCCCCTTGATCACCTGGATAATGCTGTAGATCGCCTCGGACTCCTTGTCCAGTGTGCGAATCACCTGAGCCGATTGCTGCGCTGAGCGGGCAATGCCATCCATGTCTTTCACCACTTGGTGGATCACTTGACCACCGTCCTTGGCCAGGGCTTCAGCCTGGTTGGCCATATCCAGGGCGCGCCCGGCGTGCCGGGTGATTTCCTCAATACTGGCAGTCATTTCACTGGCCGCTGCCGCCATGGTGCTGGCCGCCGTGCTTTGCTGCTGACTGCTGCCAGCGACTTCATGGCAGCCGTGGCTCAAGCGTTCACTCATGCTATTGACGCCATGGGCGTTGCTGCGCACCACTTCGATCATTGCGCGTAAATCTCGCTGCATGGTGGCGAGGCTGCGAATCAATGAACTGGCTTCGTCCTTGCGACGGGGTTCCACGATCGGCTCGCTCAAGTTGCCACGGGCGATACTTGCCGCGATACGGCTGGCGGTATGCAGCGGCCCCATGATGCTCAGCATGACCCAGCGCCCCTGAGCCAAAAGCAGCAGCAGGGCTGCAACCAGCACCGCAATCAGGGTGAGATTGGCGGTACTGATGGTCTGCCGCGTACTCACACCAGCCTGTTCGGTATTGTTCTCGATCAGCTCGCTCAAGGTTGCCATTTGATCTTCCAAACGACTGAACGCGGCGTTGAAGCTGTCCAGTTCCTTACGAGCGGCGTCGGGGTTGTCCAACGCCAGGGCGACGATGCGTTCGCCGGCGCTTATATAGGTGTCCAGGCTGGGTTTGATTTTTTCCAGACTGGCTCTGAGCGTGTCGTCCAGCGGCAGCTTGAGGTTGTCCCCCAGTACCTGCCGGAAGTGCTCGGCATGTTCCTTGAGCGAACTGGTCACTTCGGCCTTGGTGCTGGTGCTTTTGTCCAGACCCACCAGCATGGCCGACAACACGTCGGCACGCAGTGCATCGTGCATCATGTCGGCCTCCATATGGTTGCGCAGCACCGTCATGCTCATTTCATTGTTCTGTACAGCCTCGGCCATTCGCGTATTTCCCAGATAACCGGCAAGGCTCATGACCAAAGCGGTGAGCAACCCGGTGGCAATCAACAGCATCAAGCGTAATTTAATCGTCATGCCTGCATCCCCTGAACCGCCGGCTGGGGCCCCAACCGTTCGAGCGTCACTAGTAGCGTTATCGGCACGGTTTGCGGGTTAATGAGCCCGAGTTGGCACCGAATTAAGCCAGCTGCAGGAGCGCCTACAAGTCGAAGCGATCCACCGCCCGCCGCCGTTCATTGTCGTCACGCACGTCATAGTTGGCGGTGGTCTGGATATTGGTGTGGTGCGCCAGCTTCTGGGCAATGGACAGGTCGTACTCTTCAATCACCCGGGTGATGAACGAGCGCCGGAAATCATGGGGCATGATCTTCACGCCGACTTGCTCGCCGCGCTGGCGGGCGATGTAGTAAATCGCGTGTTTGGTGATGCGCTCGCGGGTGATATGGCTGCCCCGGCGAATGCGGTTGAACAGGAACCTGTCGTCCTGCTCACCGGGTTTCAACTGGCTGCGACGGAACTCAAGCCACGCCTCCAGCTTGGCAAAGGCCCAGGCCGGCGCGTACTTGATCAGTTGTTTGTTGCCCTTGCCGGTGACCTGCAGGCTGCGCTCGTCAAAGTTGACCTGGCCCAGTTCGATATTCACCGACTCCGACTTGCGCATGCCCGAGCCATACAGGATCCCGATCACCGCGGCGTCCCGCAGGCCCTGGGGGCGCGGGTCGGCGGCGCAGACCTCCATCAACTCACGAATCAAGGTGCGCCGCAGGTTGCGACCCTGGCTCAGCCGGGTGCCGGCCATGGCCTTGACCGAGCGCATCTTCAACAGGTGATCCTGACTGATCAGGCTCATGCGCCAGGCTTCGTTCATCACCCCGCGCACGGCGTTGACGTACAGCGAGGAGGTGTTCGGCGCATAACCGTCTTCCCGCAGCGCCGCCACCAGGGCCATGACGTGTTCGGGTTGCAACAGGTGCCAGTCGATGTCTTCGAGGTTGATGTCTTCAAAGCCCAGGCGGTCGGCGGCGTCTTGCAGCACGTAGCGCATGGTCAGCTGGCTGGAGGGTGCCAGGCGGGTGAGGTAGAGGGTCAGCGGGTTGCGGATAGACTCAGTCAAGGTAAATCAGCCTTTGGATTAAATATGTCGACTAACCATCTGTTTAATCGACATATTTAGTGAATTGGCGAGCGCCGAGTCTAGCGCAGGTCAATCCATGGGGCTATTCCTGATCGTCTTCCGCCGGGGCTGGTGTCTGCTGCTGGCTCCAGTTGGTGTCCTGCTTCTGCATCAAGGCAAACCAGTGCTGGCGCATGAACTCCAGGTACGGTTTGGGCGCCTTGGCAAAGTCCTCCTCGTCGCCATAACAGCCGGGCAGCGGCAGCTCGGTGCCCTGCTCCTTGTACTGGCTGACCAGCGCTTGCTGGGCGGCGATGCTGCAATCCTTGGGCAACGGCATACCTTGCAAGGCGCCAGCGTCTTCATCCCACCAGCTCGCGCCATAGCGGTCGATGCCGCGCAAGCGGTACTTCTGCGACTTGCCGATGTGCATGATCAGCTTGAAATCATTGGGGCTGACATCGCTGGTGCAGGTACGGCTGTAACCCACCGTCACCTGGCTGATGCCGTCACCCAGCAGGTCGGTGACCCGGGTGGCGTCGGTGTTGTAGTGCGCCCCGGCGTCGAACTCGCAATGCTGCACGTCGTCGTAGAGCATCCACAGGCGCTTGGGCCGGTCACCGTCGAGCAGGTACTGGGCCGCATAGACAAAGGCTGACTGTGCGCCATCGTCATCGCGTTCGCTGACTTGCTCAGCGAGCACCAACAGGTTCTTGCCCTGTTTATCACTCCAGGTGAAGGCGCCGACCTGTTTACCCCGCACTTCTACGCCATCGGGCACCTGGTCGATGGCCGTCAGTGCCACGCCGTCATCGGCCCGCACACTCGTGGCCCAGGCCACCGTCATCAACAACACCATCAACATTGGCCGCAAACGCTGCACGCTATTCATCCGACTGCCCTGGCAAGAGATGGCTTACTTTACCGGCACTTGCACGGCATTGCAGAGAAGATTGTTCAGGAATGACCCCGTGCGCGGGAAAAGACCATTGCCCCGCCACGCACCGCGAACACGGCGTTGTGCGCATTGATGTTGTTTACCTGAACCCTAGCTGTCTACCTGCCAAAAAAACGACTTTTTCATCTGCGTTTCATATTCGTTGAACATTTTTGCGCTTAATCTTGGCGGCACGACTTGAGAACAAACCGTAACTTGCAGCTTAACTCGTTGATTACGCTTTACCTTTAGGCGTTTTGGTCTTTACTCACGTAAGCCATGGAAGACCCACCGTCACCTGTCAGGACTCACGAATGAATGCCATGAATCCACGTTATTTTTAATCAGGCGCCTGCTTCTCCAGGCTGTTGATGACTGCTGTCTTTACGCTTCAAGTTGCTCTAACCCCCGAGGTAATGAATCTTTGAAACCCTACCCAATTCATTGCGTGTCGATCGTTATCCCGGTCTACAACGAACAAGAAAGCCTGCCTGAACTGCTGCGCCGCACCATGGCCGCCTGCAAGCAACTGGCCTACGAATACGAAATCGTCCTGGTGGACGACGGCAGCCGCGACAACTCCGCGCAATTGCTGGAAGACGCCGCCGCCCTCGAAGGCAGCAATGTGGTGGCGGTGATCCTCAACCGCAACTACGGCCAGCACGCCGCGATCATGGCCGGCTTCGAGCATTGCCGGGGCGACGTCGTAATCACCCTGGACGCCGACCTGCAAAACCCGCCGGAAGAAATCCCGCGTTTGGTCGAACAGGCCGCCCTGGGCTACGACGTGGTTGCCACCGTGCGCAACAACCGCCAGGACTCAGCCTTCCGCCGCTGGCCGTCGCGCCTGATCAACCTCGCCGTGCAACGCTCCACAGGCGTGGCCATGAGCGACTACGGCTGCATGCTGCGCGCTTACCGCCGCACCATCGTCGACGCGATGCTCGCCTGCCGCGAGCGCAGCACCTTCATCCCGATCCTGGCCAACAGCTTTGCGCGCCACACCACGGAAATCCTGGTGCACCACGCCGAGCGTGAGCACGGCGAGTCCAAGTACAGCCCGATGCGCCTGATCAGCCTGATGTTCGACCTGCTGACCTGCATGACCACCACACCCTTGCGCCTGTTGAGCATCGTCGGTTTCAGCCTGGCGGCCCTCGGCATGCTGTTTGCGGTCGCATTGATCGTGATGCGGCTGGCCTTCGGTGCCGGCTGGGCCGGTGACGGCATGTTCGTGCTGTTCGCCGTGCTGTTCGTGTTCACCGGTGGCCAGTTCATCGGCATGGGCCTCTTGGGTGAATACCTGGGCCGCATGTACAGCGATGTGCGGGCCCGCCCACGGTTCTTTATTGAAAAAGTGCTGCGCAACCAACCGGCAGCGCCGGCCGAGACCTTCACGGTCGATGGCCTGACCTCCTCCCACACTTCTACTTCTACTTCTCCTTCCGATCAGGTTTCGTCATGAATTCAAAAGCTGTTGTCTTCGCTTACCACGATATTGGCTGTGCAGGCATCGAAGCCCTGCTCAGTGCGGGTTACGAAATTGCTGCCGTGTTCACCCATGCCGATGATCCCAAGGAAAACAATTTCTACGGTTCCGTCGCGCAACTGTGCGCCCGCAACGGCATCCCGGTGCACGCCCCGGAAGACGCCAACCACCCACTGTGGATCGAGCGCATCGCCAAGCTGAACCCGGACTACATCTTCTCGTTCTACTACCGCAACCTGCTGAGCGAAGCCCTGCTGGCCACCGCCAAGAAAGGCGCGTTCAACCTGCACGGCTCCCTGCTGCCGCAATACCGTGGCCGCGCACCGGCCAACTGGGTGCTGGTCAACGGCGAAACCGAAACCGGCGTGACCCTGCACCGCATGGTCAAGCGTGCCGATGCCGGCGCGATCCTGGCCCAGCAGAAAGTCGTGATCGACCGCACCGACACTGGCCTGACCCTGCACGCCAAACTGCGTGACGCCGCCACCAACCTGCTGCGCGACGCCCTGCCGCAACTGGCTCAAGGCAAGCTGACTGAAACCGCCCAGGACGAAAGCAAAGCCACCTACTTCGGTCGTCGCACCGCCGCTGACGGCAAGCTGGACTGGAAAAAACCGGCTGAAGAGCTGTTCAACCTGGTTCGCGCCGTTACCCAACCGTACCCGGGCGCCTTCTGCGCCGTGGGCGAGCACAAGCTGATCGTCTGGAGCGCTGAAGTCGTCAAAGGCAACGAAGGCCTGGCACCCGGCCGTGTGATCAGCGTCAACCCGCTGCGCATCGCCTGCGGTGAAGACTCCCTGGTGGTCAAGTTCGGCCAGCGCAACGAAAACGGCCTGTACCTGGCCGGCCCGTCCCTGGCGGATGAACTGGGCCTGGTGGACGGTTCCGTACTGCGCGGCGCCGAGTCCGGCCGCAAGCCACGCCGCACCCGCGTGCTGATCCTGGGCGTGAACGGTTTCATCGGTAACCACCTGTCCGAGCGCCTGCTGCGTGACGACCGCTACGAAATCTACGGCCTGGACATCGGCTCCGACGCCATCGAGCGCCTGCGCAGCCACCCGAATTTCCACTACGTGGAAGGCGACATCAGCATTCACTCCGAGTGGATCGAGTACCACATCAAGAAGTGCGACGTGGTCCTGCCGCTGGTGGCCATCGCCACTCCGATCGAATACACCCGCAACCCGTTGCGCGTCTTTGAACTGGACTTCGAAGAGAACCTGAAACTGGTTCGCTACTGCGTGAAGTACAACAAGCGCGTGATCTTCCCGTCGACGTCCGAAGTGTATGGCATGTGCCAGGACCAGTACTTCGACGAAGACACCTCCAACCTGGTGGTGGGCCCGGTCAACAAGCAGCGCTGGATCTACTCGGTCTCCAAGCAACTGCTGGACCGCGTGATCTGGGCCTACGGCGACAAAGGCCTGAAGTTCACCCTGTTCCGTCCATTCAACTGGATGGGCCCGCGCCTCGACCGCCTGGACTCGGCCCGTATCGGCAGCTCCCGCGCCATCACCCAGTTGATCCTGAACCTGGTGGAAGGCACGCCGATCCGTCTGTTCGACGGTGGCGAGCAGAAGCGTTGCTTCACTGACATCGCCGACGGCATCGAAGCCCTGGCCCGCATCATCGATAACGACAACGATAACTGCAACGGTCAGATCATCAACATCGGCAACCCGGAAAACGAAGCCAGCATCCGCCAGTTGGGCGAAGAACTGCTGCGTCAGTTCGAAGCTCACCCGCTGCGCAGCAACTTCCCTCCGTTTGCCGGTTTCCGCGACGTAGAGAGCAAGGCGTTCTACGGCACCGGTTACCAGGACGTGGCTCACCGCAAGCCAAGCATCGAAAACGCCAAGCGCCTGCTGAACTGGGAGCCTACCGTGGAGATGAGCGAAACCATTGGCAACACCCTGGATTTCTTCCTGCGTGAAGCCATGCTCGAAATCGCGGACAAGCGCTGATGCAAGCGGGTCTACGCATCGACGTCGACACCTACCGAGGCACCCGCGAAGGGGTGCCAAGGTTGTTGGAGTCGCTCGACGAAGCCGGGGTCAAGGCGACCTTCTTCTTCAGCGTCGGGCCGGACAACATGGGGCGCCACTTGTGGCGGCTGATCCGCCCGCAATTCCTGTGGAAGATGCTGCGTTCCAACGCGGCCGGTTTGTACGGCTGGGACATTTTGCTGGCCGGCACCGCCTGGCCGGGCAAACCCATCGGTCGCGACCTGGGGCATTTGATGCGCCAGGCCAAGGCTGCCGGGCATGAAGTCGGGCTGCACGCCTGGGACCACCATGGCTGGCAAGCCAACACCGGGCGTTGGAGCGATGCACAGCTGATCGAACAGATCCGCCGTGGCGTCGACACCTTGAACGACATCCTCGGTGAGCCCATCGACTGTTCAGCCGCTGCCGGCTGGCGTGCCGATGAGCGCGTGGTGCAAGCCAAGCAAGCGTTCAACTTCCGTTACAACAGCGATTGCCGTGGTACCAGCCTGTTCCGGCCGACCCTGGCGGATGGCAGTGCCGGCACGCCGCAAATCCCGGTAGACATGCCGACCTTCGACGAAGTCGTGGGCCCGGTGGTGGCCGCCAAGGATTTCAATGCGTACATCCTCGACCGCTTCAAGCCGTCGAAGCTCAACGTCTATACGATCCACGCAGAAGTAGAAGGGATTCTGATGGCCAATGATTTTCGCCAGTTGCTCGCCCAGGCAGGGCAGCGCGGCATTCAATTCAAACCGTTGGGCGACCTGTTGCCCGCCGACCTGAGCACCCTGCCCCAGCAACAACTGGTGCGCGGTGCGCTGAGCGGCCGTGAAGGCTGGCTCGGAGTGCAAAAGGCATGATCCAGCGCTGGGCCCTGCCCCTGCTCCTGCTGGCTTTCGGGGTGTTCTACCTGATCCCGTTGGCCACCCATGGCCTATGGATTCCCGACGAAACCCGCTATGCGCAGATCAGCCAGGAAATGCTGCTGACCGGCAAATGGGCCTCGCCGCACTTCATGGGGATTCGCTACTTCGAGAAGCCGGCGGCCGGCTACTGGATGATCGCGCTGGGCCAGGCGATATTCGGCCAGAACCTGTTCGGCGTGCGTTTTGCCTCGGCCTTGAGCACCGGCTTGAGCATCCTGCTGGTGTACTGCGTGGCCCGGCGGTTGTGGAACGACCCGCGCAAGAGCCTGGTCAGCGCCGTGCTGTACATGAGTTTCGTCAGCGTCGCGTTCCTGGCGGGCTATGCCAACCTCGATCCGCAGTTCACCTTCTGGGTCAACCTGACCGGCGCCGCGCTGTGGTTCTGTTTCGACAGCACCACGAGCCGTGGCCGCTTGTGGTCGTGGGCCTTGCTCGGGTTCGCCTGCGGCATGGGCTTCATGACCAAGGGGTTCCTTGCCTGGTTGTTGCCGGTGTTGATCGCCCTGCCCTACATGCTCTGGCAGAAACGCTTTCGTGAACTGCTCACCTATGGCCTGGTGGCCGTGGCCGTGGCGATTCTCGTGAGCCTGCCCTGGGCCCTGATGGTGCATGCCCAGGAACCGGATTACTGGAACTTCTTCTTCTGGCACGAGCACATCCAGCGCTTTGCCGGCGACGATGCGCAACATGCCGAACCGTTCTGGTACTACCTGCCGCTGCTGGTCGCGTTCAGCCTGCCGTGGATGGCGTTGCTGCCGTCCACCGTGAAACAGGCGTGGCTGGAAAAGCGCAGCACCAAAATCGCCTTCCTGCTGCTGTGGTTGCTGATGCCTTTGGCGTTCTTCAGCCTGGCCAAGGGCAAACTGCCGTCCTACATCATGCCGTGCCTGCTGCCTCTCGCTTTGCTGATGGGGCACACCCTGGCGGACAAACTGGGCCAGGCCCGTGGCCGCGTATTGCGCATCAATGGCTGGCTGAACCTGATTATCGGCGTGCTGGGCCTGCTGGCCCTGACCTGGTTCCAATTGAAGAAGCCGGTGTATGAGCACGGTCAGGAAACCCTGAGCCTGGTGCTGGTGTTCGTATTTCTGTTCGGCTGGATCATTGCCAACCTGCTGCAAGCCGCCCGCCCGTTGCAGATGTGGGCCGCGCCGGTGATTGGCAGTTGGTTGCTGGTGGCCCTGGTGCCGGCCGCGTTGCCGCACTCGGTGGTTTATAACAAGACCCCGGACCAGTTCATCATCGATCACCTCCAGGAGCTGCAGCCGACCACCGCGTTGCTGAGCAATGACCTGGGCGCCGCATCCGCCTTGTCGTGGCGCCTGCAGCGGCCTGAAGTGATGCTCTACAACACCGTTGGCGAAGTGAAATACGGCATCGCCTTCCCGGACACCGCTTACCGCAAGATCGATGCCGCCAGCGTCCAGCAATGGATGAGCGATGCGCGCAAACAAGGTTCGGTGGGCGTGGTGATGCGGGTCAAGGGTGACGACGAACGCCAGGAAGTGGACCTGCTGCCCAAAGACGGCAAGCGTTACGAGCAGGGCAATATCGTGATTCTGATCTTCCCGCAGAGCGCGCCATGACCACTCTGCTGCTGTTGTTAGGTGCCTGCCTGCTGACCTGCATGGGCCAGGTGTCCCAGAAGTTTGCCGTGGAAGGCTGGCGTGACCAGCCGGATGGCTGGGCGTTGAAACTGCGCTCGCCGTGGCTGTGGTCAGCGCTGGTGTGTCTGGGTTTGGGTTTGCTGGTGTGGCTGCTGGTGCTGCAACGCCTGGAAGTCGGCATCGCCTACCCGATGCTCAGCCTCAACTTTGTACTGGTCACCCTGGTGGCGCGCTTTGTGTTCCATGAACACATCGATGGCCGCCACTGGTTCGGTGTGCTGCTGGTGATTGCCGGTGTGGTCCTGCTGGGGCGTCAGGTATGAGTCGCGCTCGCGGTTTTGCCCTGGCCCTGGGCAGCGTTGCGTTGGTCAGCGGTGCCCAGTTGGGCATGCGCTGGAGCATGACGCGCCTGCCGCTGCCCACTGAATGGCTGACAGCACTCAACACCGGCGCCATCGACCTCGGCGCATTGGGCGTGGTGATCCTCGCGATCATTGCCTATGCCCTGTCGATGCTTTGCTGGCTCGGCGCCCTGAAAGATTTACCGCTGGGGCGCGCCTACTCGCTGCTCAGCATCAGCTACGCGTTGGTCTACCTGCTGGCCGCCAGCCTGCCGGTGTTCAACGAACATTTTTCGCTTTCAAAAACTGCGGGGGTGGCCTTGGTCATCCTCGGAGTCCTGACTATCAACTCTCGTCGTGCTAGCACCACAAGTCCCAGGAATGCCCCATGAAAATCAGTGTATTTGGTAGTGGTTACGTCGGTCTGGTGCAGGCCACTGTATTGGCCGAAGTCGGTCACGATGTCATCTGCATGGACGTAGACGAGAACAAGGTCAAGTTGCTGCAACAGGGCCACGTGAGCATTTTCGAGCCAGGCCTGGCGGCGATGGTCAAGGAAAACCTCGAAGGCGGACGCCTGACGTTTACCTATGACGAAAAACTCGCGGTCGAACACGGCGAAGTGCTGTTCATCGCCGTGGGCACGCCTTCGGATGAAGACGGCTCGGCCGACCTGAAATACGTGCTGTCGGTAGGCGATGCGGTAGCCCGCCACCGGATCGACCCGGTGATCCTGGTGGAAAAGTCCACCGTGCCCGTCGGCACCGGCGACACCTTGCGCGCCCACATGGAAAAGGCCCTGCACCTTGCCGGCCGCCATCTGGAGTTCGATATTGTCTCCAACCCGGAATTCCTCAAGGAAGGCTCGGCCGTTGCCGACTGCCGCCGTCCGGACCGCATCGTCATCGGCTGCGAACGCGAAGAAGTGCGCGAGGTGATGCGCGAGCTGTATGCGCCGTTCAACCGCAACCACGACCGCATCATCTTCATGGACCTGCGCAGCGCCGAACTGACCAAGTACGCCGCCAACTGCATGCTGGCCACCAAGATCAGCTTTATCAACCAGATCGCCGAACTGGCCGAACACCTGGGCGCCGACATCGAAGCCGTGCGCCTGGGCATTGGTGCCGACTCGCGTATCGGCTACCACTTTATCTACCCGGGCTGCGGTTACGGCGGTTCGTGCTTTCCCAAAGACATGCGCGCCCTGATCCACAGCGCAAAGGCCGCCAACTGCTCCAGCGATCTGCTGGAAGCCGTGGAAGCCATCAACCAGCGCCAGAAGAGCAAGCTGTTCGAGCGTGCCAACGCGTTCTTCAAGGGCGACCTGCGGGGCAAAACCTTCGCTTTGTGGGGCCTGGCGTTCAAACCCAACACCGACGACATGCGCGACGCCCCCAGCCGGGTGCTGATGGAAGCCTTGTGGGCTGCCGGCGCCAATGTGCGCGCGTTCGACCCGGAAGCCATGCAGGAAACCCAGCGTATCTACGGCGATGACCCGCGCCTGATGCTGATGGGCACCCCGGAATCCACCTTGAGCGGCTCCGACGCCCTGATCATTTGCACCGAATGGCAGCAGTTCAAGGCACCGGACTTCGACCTGATCCAGCAACGCCTGAAAACCCCGGTGATCTTCGACGGTCGCAACCTGTACGACGGCGAGCGCCTGGCGCGCAAAGGCATCCAGTACTTCCCGATGGGCCGCGGCGAATCCTGCCAGTTGCCGATCCCCCAGCAAAACTGGGCACCTCAGGCCGAGGAAGCCTAAGACGTGGACAAAGCTCATCCGCCCCTGCTCAACCCGACGATCCGCCGACACTCATGGGTACTGGGGCTCCTGGCACTGATCCTGTTTATCGCGGGCAACTGGAACCAGGCCATCATCGGCTTTGACTCGCGCTTCGTGCTGTTCGCCCAGGAGATGCTGCGCCATGGGCCGGGGTTCTTCCCGACGACGTATGGCCAGCCTTACGCCGATTACCTGGCCACCTCGACGCTGCTGACCTGGCTGCTGTCCTTGCCCCTGGGGCAGGTCACCAGCCTGACGGCCTGGTTGCCCACGGCCATCGCTTCAGCGCTGATCGTGGTGCTGGTGTACCGACTGACAGCGCCCTACTCCCGGCGCTGGGCGCTGCTCAGCGTCGCGGTGATGCTGCTCAGCAGTACCTTCATCAGCGAAACCCGGGCGGTGTCCCTCGACCAGATGCTGGCCGCCGTGGCCCTTGCGGTGTTTTACCTGGGTTATGCCCACGACCATTTCGGCGCCTGCCGGCGTCTGCATTGGCTGTTTCTGCTGCTGATCCTGGGGTTTGCGATCCGTGGGCCGATCGGCCTGGTGATTCCCACCGGCATGCTGTGCAGCTATTACCTGATCAATCGTCAATGGCGGCAGTTGTTCAGTTTTGGCCTGTTGGCGCTGGCGTTGTTGGCGGCGTGTGTAGGCCTGTTGTTGTTGCTGGCCAAGCTCAGTGGCGGTGAAACGTTCATGCAGGACGTGATCCGCATGCAGTTCCTCGGCCGCATGGACGGTACCGAAGGCTCCGGTAGCGTGCTGTATTACTTCACCAGCTCGATGGGCAATTACGCACCTGCCTATCCACTGGCCATACTGGCGCTGATTGCGATTGTTGCCGGTGGCCGCGAAGACAAGGGCCCGGCGCTGAAACTGGTGCTGTACTGCCTGGCCGCTGGCTTGATCGTGATGATCGGCCTCTCGGTGCCCCAGGCGAAAAAAGCCCGCTATGTGCTGCCGATGTTGCCCATGGCGGCGATCATTGCCGCGTATCCATTCCAGGTGTCCCGCGGAAAACTGTTCGCCGGGTTGCGCTGGCTGATGCTGGCGTTGTGGACGGTCATTCCGGGTCTGCTGATCGCAGGGTTGTTCGTAGCGCGTCATCGCTTCCCTGAGCAGATTGGCAGTCTCAATCCGGTGTTCGGGCTGCTGATCGCGCTACAGACTCTGGCGCTGGGACTGCTGTTCAACCGGCGCCTGCGCTACCTGGCCCCGGCTTTCTCTGCCGTACTCGCGGTATGGCTCGCCTATATCGTGATGGTCGAGCCCCTGGAGCGCCGTCTGTATGACACGCGCACCTTTACCCTCCAGGCCCACACGCTCATCCAGCAAGAACGAGCGCCGCTGGTGCTGCACGCGCTGGGCAAGGACGCGAAAGCCATCAAGTTCATGGTCAACCTCGATTGCGACCAGGTGCCGTTGTTTACCCAGTTGCCCGCCGAACTGGCGCCGATCCAGGCGCCTGCCTGGCTGATCATGAGCCAGGCGGACTACGAGACCTTGAGCGATCCACGTATTCGCTCGTTGGAACCGGTGCTGATCGGCCAGTTCGACAAGAACCCCTACGTGCTGCTGCATTTGACCAAACCCGCGCAACCTTGATACCTGCCAACGGGATAAGCGGCCCGGGCCGCTTATCCCTTGCCAGTACAATCCGTAGTTATAAATCCAAGTGCATGTAAGAAACTTCTTTACCCATACAACTTCGAAACTTTCCAGATTATAACTATCGAGAAAGATCCTACGCGTCTATCCGCATGCGCCGATGCACGCCCCCTTCCCGCTCCAAGTCACCAACTGTAGACTCACCTGCAAAGTGAGTTATTTATTTAATACCTTCTAACTATTCCCGGAAGTGCCAAAGGTGCGGTGCAGGGCCTTCCTGTTACTGTCGTACGAAATTCGGCGACCGTAATAGCAAGCCATCTATCGTGAAGTACCCGATTAAAGAAACAGCCGCAATAACAATAAATACGTTTTAAACAGCACTTAGCGCTGCCGTTTATTTCATTTAGAGGAATGTTCTGTGTCCGACCATCGATTGCCCGCCCCCGCCGCCTCTGACACTGTCGTGCCGTTAACTCGCGACCAGGTGAATGTGGGTTATATCCCCCTGCCAAAACTGGATCGGCTCATGGAACTGCGCGATGCACTGGTAGTACTCAAGGGGCCTCTGGCCAACGATCCCTCGCTGCGGGAAAACGTGCAGAACCTGCTGATCAATGAGGAAACCAATGATCGGGTACTGGGCAAGATCGGCAGCCCCCTGCCGCCCCCGATCCGCCTGATACCGGCGGGTTGAGACGCTTTACTGCAAAAATACTGCACTTGACCTGCATTAATATGCATTGGCAGCAACCTTGTCCGGTTGGCACACTGCGCAGGTTCCTCCCCCAAATGCAGGAACTGTTTTGAAGGGCTTTTCCGGGAAACCAGACAAGCCTTTTTTTTGCCCGTTTTTTATGGATCGCCCGTCAATGCTCGCTCGCTGGTTACCCGCTGCCATCAATACCCGCCCTGCCGAATGGAGTCGTGCCGCCATCGGCATGGCATTGGGCACACTGTTCAGTGTCTGGGTGTGCGCCCAGGTGTTTGGTATGGAGGTGGCGCTGCACCTGATGGGCCCGCTGGGGGCCTCGGCGGTTCTGCTGTTTGCCGTGTCTTCCGGCGCATTGGCCCAACCCTGGTCGATCATTGGCAGCTACCTGTGTGCAGGGGTCGTTGCGCTGCTGGTGGCCCGGGTGCTGGGACGCACATTAGGCAGCGCATGCCTGGCTGCCGGGATGACCGTCATCCTGATCTGCTGGTTGCGCTGCCTGCACCCGCCGGCAGGTGGGCTGGCCATGAGCCTGGTGCTGGCTGATCCCGCATCGATTGCCATGGGCTGGCACGAACTGGGCGCCGTCATGCTGGGCGCCGCTGCCTTGCTGGCCTGCGCACTGGCGTATAACAACGCAACGCGCACGCGTTACCCCAAAGGAGCCAGCGAGCCGGCTGCGCCGAACTTCATGCCAACGGCCATCGAAAACCCCGGCATCAGCGCCGAAGACCTCAAACAGGCCCTGGCCGAGCGCGAGCAGTTCCTGGACGTGACGCCGCAGGAACTGGAAGAACTGATCCAGGCCAGCGAACGCTATGCCCGGCGGCGGACGATCGGCGCGGTTTTCCAACGCTAGGGCCAGCATCCTCCCTAGGGCAAAAATGCAAAAACGACCTGCATGATTCCGACTTGTACTGGGCAAATTTGCACTGGTACGATCGCGAGATGGTTCGCCTACGAACATCTTGATAAAGAACAATAAAAGCAGGGAGTTAGAGATGACTGCTCAGGTTTCATCCGAAGCAAGCAGCGCCGGGGTCGTGCACGACGAGGTCCTGGCCCACGTACGCAACCACATAGGCCACCTGACCCTCAATCGCCCCGCCGGCCTGAACGCCATTACCCTGGAAATGGTCCGCACCCTCAGCCGGCACTTGCAGGCCTGGGCCAACGACCCCGAGGTACATGCCGTGGTGTTGCGCGGTGCCGGTGAAAAAGCCTTCTGCGCCGGGGGCGATATTCGCTCGCTGTACGACAGCTTCAAGAGCGGCGACACCCTCCACGAAGACTTCTTCGTCGAGGAATACGCCCTCGACCTCGCTATTCACCACTATCGCAAGCCGGTACTGGCGCTGATGGACGGGTTCGTCCTCGGCGGCGGCATGGGCCTGGTACAGGGCGCCGACCTGCGGGTGGTCACTGAGCGCAGCCGCCTGGCAATGCCTGAAGTGGCCATCGGTTATTTCCCCGACGTAGGCGGCAGCTACTTCCTGCCGCGTATTCCCGGTGAACTGGGGATCTACCTTGGCGTGACCGGCGTGCAGATTCGCGCGGCCGACGCCCTGTATTGCGGGCTTGCAGACTGGTACCTCGACAGCGCCAAGTTAACCGAGCTCGATCAGCGGCTTGACCGCCTGACATGGCACGATTCACCGCTCAAGGACCTGCAGGGCGTGCTGGCCAGCCTCGCGGTGCAGCAATTGCCCGACGCACCACTGGCCGCGCTGCGCCCGGCCATCGACCACTTCTTTGCCTTGCCGGATGTGCCGAGCATCGTCGAGCAATTGCAGCAAGTCACCGTCGCCGACAGCCATGACTGGGCCCTGACCACCGCCAGCCTGATGCAAACCCGCTCCCCCTTGGCCATGGCCGTGACCCTGCAGATGCTGCGCCGCGGGCGCCACCTGCCACTGGAGCAGTGCTTTGCCCTGGAGTTGCACCTGGATCGCCAGTGGTTCGACCGTGGCGACCTGATCGAAGGCGTGCGCGCCCTGCTGATCGACAAGGACAAAACCCCTCGCTGGAACCCTCCAACCCTCCAGGCGTTGGAGGCTGATCATGTCGAAAGCTTCTTCCGCAACTTCGACAAGAACGGGAACTAAGCCATGCAAGATATTGAATTTACTGAAGAACAGGTAATGATCCGCGACATGGCCCGGGACTTTGCCCGTGGCGAAATCGCGCCCCACGCCCAGGCCTGGGAAAAGGCCGGCTGGATTGACGACGCCCTCGTCGCCAAGATGGGCGAGTTGGGCCTGCTGGGCATGGTCGTGCCCGAAGAATGGGGCGGCACTTACGTCGACTACGTGGCCTACGCCCTGGCGGTGGAAGAGATTTCCGCCGGCGACGGCGCCACCGGCGCGCTGATGAGTATCCATAATTCAGTGGGTTGCGGGCCAATCCTCAACTACGGCTCACAAGCACAAAAGGAAACCTGGCTGGCGGACCTGGCCAGCGGCCAGGCCATCGGGTGCTTCTGCCTGACCGAACCCCAGGCCGGTTCCGAAGCGCACAACCTGCGCACCCGCGCCGAACTGCGGGACGGCCAGTGGGTGATCAACGGCGCCAAGCAGTTTGTCAGCAACGGCAAGCGCGCCAAACTGGCGATCGTGTTTGCGGTGACCGACCCGGACCTGGGCAAGAAAGGCATCTCGGCGTTCCTGGTGCCCACCAATACCCCAGGCTTCGTGGTGGACCGTACCGAGCACAAAATGGGCATTCGTGCCTCCGACACCTGCGCCGTCACCCTCAACCAATGCACGGTGCCGGAAGCCAACCTGCTGGGCGAACGCGGCAAAGGCCTGGCCATCGCCCTGTCCAACCTCGAAGGCGGGCGCATCGGGATTGCCGCCCAGGCGCTGGGTATAGCCCGTGCCGCCTTTGAAGCGGCGCTGGTCTACGCCCGTGACCGGGTGCAGTTCGACAAGGCGATCATTGAGCATCAGAGCGTGGCGAATATGCTGGCCGACATGCAAACCCGCCTGAATGCAGCGCGCCTGCTGATCCTGCATGCCGCGCGGTTGCGCAGTGCGGGCAAGCCGTGCCTGTCGGAAGCGTCCCAGGCCAAACTGTTCGCGTCGGAAATGGCCGAGAAGGTCTGCTCTTCAGCGATGCAGATTCATGGGGGTTACGGCTATCTGGAGGATTACCCGGTGGAGCGTTACTACCGGGATGCGCGGATTACCCAGATTTACGAGGGCACCAGCGAGATTCAGCGGATGGTGATTGCCAGAGCGTTGAAAAACTACCCGCTGTAACCGGTATTCGCAGAACCCATGTGGGAGCGGGCTTGCTCGCGAAGGCGGTGGATCAGTCGATGCATCTGGTGACTGTAATACCGCCTTCGCGAGCAAGCCCGCTCCCACATTTTTTGATCTTCAGCGTTTCACGGCAGTGTTTATTTGTCCTTGAACTCCGGCGCACGCTTGGCCACAAACGCCGCCATGCCTTCCTTCTGATCCAGCGTGGCAAACGCCGCATGGAACACCCGGCGCTCAAAGCGCACGCCTTCCGACAGGCTCACTTCAAACGCGCGGTTGACGCTTTCCTTGACCATCATGCTAATGGGCACTGACTTGCTGGCGATCAGGGTCGCGACTTTCAATGCTTCGTCCAACAGCTCATCCGCCGGCACGATCCGCGCAACAATCCCGCAGCGCTCCGCTTCCACCGCATCGATAAAGCGTCCGGTCAGGCACATTTCCATGGCCTTGGCCTTGCCCACGGCGCGGGTCAGGCGCTGGGTGCCGCCCATGCCCGGCAGCACGCCGAGGTTGATTTCCGGCTGGCCAAACTTGGCGTTGTCACCGGCCAGGATGAAGTCGCACATCAAGGCCAGTTCACAGCCGCCACCGAGGGCGAAGCCGTTGACTGCAGCGATGATCGGCTTGCGGCGGTTGGCCACGCGGTCGCTGTCGCTGAACAGGTCGTCGAGGTAGATCTGCGGGTAGGTCAGCTCCGCCATTTCCTTGATGTCGGCGCCGGCGGCAAAGGCCTTTTTCGAGCCGGTGAGCACGATGCAGCCGATTTCCGGGTTGGCTTCGAGGCTGTCCAGCGCCTGGTTCAGCTCACTGACCAGCTGTGCGTTCAAGGCGTTCAGCGCTTGCGGGCGGTTGAGGGTGATCAGCCCGACACGGCCCTGCACGTCCAGCAAAATGGTTTCGTAACTCATAGATACTCCTCAGAGATTGCGTGAAATGACCATGCGTTGAATATCGCTGGTGCCTTCGTAAATCTGGCAGACCCGCACATCGCGGTAGATCCGCTCCAGGGGAAAGTCGCTCAGGTAACCGTAACCGCCGAGGGTTTGCAAGGCTGCCGAACAGACCTTTTCGGCCATTTCCGAAGCAAACAGCTTGGCCATGGACGCTTCCACCAGCGCCGGCTTGCCGCTGTCACGCAGGGCGGCAGCGTAATGCACCATCTGCCGCGCCACGGCGATTTGGGTCGCCATGTCTGCCAGGCGGAAGGCCACGGCCTGGTGCTCGATGATCGGCTTGCCGAAGCTTTCCCGCTCGCGGGCGTAATCCCGAGCGGCCTCAAACGCCGCCCGCGCCATGCCCACCGCCTGCGAAGCAATGCCGACGCGCCCGCCTTCGAGGTTGGCCAGGGCGATCCGGTAGCCTTCGCCCTCCTCGCCCAAACGGTTGGCCACCGGCACTTTCAAGTCTTCAAACAGGATCTGGCAGGTATCGGAGGCATGCTGGCCGAGTTTGTCCTCGACCCGTGCCACGCTGTAGCCCGGCGAGTCGGTGGGCACGATAAAGGCGCTGATACCGCGCTTGCCGGCAGCTGGATCGGTGACCGCAAACACGATCACGATCCCGGCGTTTTGCCCGGAGGTGATGAACTGTTTGCAGCCGTTGAGCACGTAATGATCGCCCTCCAGACGGGCGCGGGTTTTCAGGCCGCTGGCGTCGGAGCCGGCCTGGGGCTCGGTCAAGGCAAACGCCCCGAGCATCGCGCCGCTGGCCAGGGGCTTGAGGAACTGTTCTCGCTGTTGGTCGTTGCCGAACTTGAGGATCGGCACACAGCCCACCGAGTTGTGCACGCTCATGATGGTCGAGCAGGCACCGTCGCCAGCGGCGATCTCTTCCAGGGCCATGGCGTAGGCCAGGTAGCCGGTGTCGCAACCGCCCCACTGTTCCGGGACCAGCATGCCGAAAAAGCCCAGCTCGGCCATTTCGCCAATGGCTTCCTTGGGAAAGCGATGCTCGCGGTCCCACTCGGCGGCGAACGGCTTGAGCCGTTCCTGGGCAAATTGCCGGGCCGCTTCGCTGATTTGCAGTTGTTCGTCATTCGGGAGCATAGGTGTTCCTTAATACAGGCATTCAACGGCCATGGCCGTGGCTTCACCGCCGCCGATGCAGATCGCCGCAACGCCGCGCTTGAGGCCTTTCTGGCGCAGGGCCGAGAGCAGGGTCACCAGGATCCGCGCGCCGGACGCGCCAATCGGATGGCCCAGGGCACAGGCGCCGCCGTGGATATTGACCTTGCTGTGGGGAATCTCCAGCTTGCTCATGGTCACCAGGCTGACCACGGCAAAGGCTTCGTTGATTTCAAACAGGTCGACTTCGTCGAGGTTCCAGCCAGTCTTGCTCATCAGCTTGCGGATCGCCCCCACCGGCGCGACCGGGAACAGGCCAGGCTCATCGGCAAACGCCGCGTGGCCATGGATCACCGCCAGCGGCTTGAGCCCGCGCTGATGCGCTTCAGACTCGCGCATCAGCAGCAACGCTGCCGCGCCATCGGAAATCGAACTGGAGTTGGCCGCCGTCACCGTACCGCCTTCGCGGAAGGCCGGCTTCAAGGTGGCGATCTTGTCCAGCTTGGCTTTTGGCGGCTGTTCGTCGTGGGTGATGGTTTTCTGTTCCTTGCCCACGGTGACCTGCACCGGGACGATTTCGGCGATGAAGTTACCGTCGGTGATCGCCTGTTGCGCACGGGTCAGGGAAGCAATGGCAAACGCGTCCTGGGCTTCACGGGAAAAGCCGTTGTGCTCGGCGCAGTCTTCGGCAAAGGTGCCCATCAAGCGGCCCTTGTCGTAGGCGTCCTCAAGGCCGTCGAGGAACATGTGGTCGAGCACCCGGCCGTGGCCCATGCGGTAACCGCTGCGGGCGCGGTCCAGCAGGTACGGCGCGTTGGACATGCTCTCCATGCCACCGGCGATGACCACGTCCACGCTGCCCGCCAGCAACGAGTCATGGGCCAGGATCGTGGCTTCCATGCCCGAGCCGCACATCTTGTTGAGGGTGGTGCAGCGGGTGGATTTATCCAGGCCTGCCCCCAGCGCCGCCTGACGCGCAGGTGCCTGGCCGAGGCCGGCGGGCAGTACGCAGCCGAACAGCACTTCATCCACGGCATCGGACGCAATACCGGCGCGCTCGACCGCCGCACGAATGGCCGCAGCCCCCAGTTGCGGGGCAGTCAGGCCTTTGAGATCGCCCTGGAACCCGCCCATTGGGGTGCGTACTGCGCTGACAATAACGATGGGATCAGTCATGAAAATCTCCTTATTTGGCTGCCATGCGCAAGGCACCGTCGAGACGGATCACCTCGCCGTTGAGCATGCTGTTTTCAATGATATGCCGCACCAGCGCGGCGTACTCGCCTGGCTTGCCCAGGCGCGGCGGGAATGGCACGCCGGCGGCGAGGGACTCGCGTACTTCCGGGGTCATGCCGGCCATCATCGGTGTTTCAAAAATGCCGGGAGCAATGGTCATCACCCGAATCCCGTAGCGCGCCAGCTCACGGGCGGCAGGCAGAGTCAGGCTGGCGATCGCGCCCTTGGAGGCGGCATACGCCGCCTGGCCGATCTGGCCGTCAAACGCCGCCACCGACGCCGTGTTGATGATCACACCGCGCTCGCCATCGGCATTGGCCTCGGTTTCAGCGATAGCCGCCGCCGCCAGGCGCAGCAGGTTGAAACTGCCGATCAGATTGACGTTGATCACCTGGGCGAAGTTGGCCAGAACGTGGGGGCCATTCTTGCCAAGGATTTTCTCGCCGCGAACCACACCGGCGCAGTTGACCAATCCGTGCAAACCACCAAAGGCCGCAACCGTGGCCTGCACCGCCGCTTCGGCGGCGGCTTCCTGGCTGATATCCGCGACCACGCTGCGGGCTTGCTCGCCGAGCTTTTGCGCCTGGGCCGCGACGGCGTCAGCGTTCAAATCCACCAGCATCACTTTGGCACCGGCCGCTACGAGCATCTCGGCCGTTGCCGCGCCGAGGCCTGAAGCGCCGCCGCTGACCAGAAAAACCTTGTTCTCAATCTGCATCATTGTTTCCTTGAAGAATGGGTCACGCCGTGGCCGCCTGGGCCTTGGCAATTTCCTGATTACGCAAAATGAAGCGTTGCAGCTTGCCGCTCGGGGTCTTGGGCAGCTCGCTGACAAATTCGATTTCCCGTGGGTACGAGTGCGCCGCCAGGCGCTTGCGTACGTGCAGGCGCAGCTCCTCGGCCAGGGCCGGCTCGGCACGGTATTGCTCGCTGAGCACCACAAAGGCTTTGACGATCTCGGTGCGTTCCGGGCATGGCTTGCCCACAACCGCGGCTTCCACCACCGCCGGGTGCTCGATCAACGCACTTTCCACATCGAAGGGGCCAACGCGGTAGCCGGAGGTGGTGATCACATCGTCACTGCGCCCGACAAAGCTGATGCTGCCGTCGGGGTTAAGCTCCACGGTGTCGCCGCTGAGGTAGTACTTGCCGACGAAAGCCTTGGTCTTGACCCCGTCGTAGCCGGCGAACCAGCACATCGGCGATTGTTCACGGTCGATGGCGAGGATGCCCGGTTGGCCGGCTGGCAACTCCTGATGGTTGTCATCCAGCACCACGATGCGGTGGCCTGGCGAGGCAAAGCCGGCAGAGCCCACGTGCACCGGGTGTTCCAGGCCGTGGTGGTTGCACAGCACCATGCCCAATTCGGTCTGGCCGTAGTGGTCGTGGATGGTCACGCCGAGGTTATCGGCGAACCAGCGGATCACTTCCGGGTTCAAGGGCTCGCCGGCGCTGCTGACAATGCGCAGCTTGCCCTTGATCGACTGGGCGAACTGCTCGCCGCCGGCAATCAGCAGGCGATAGGCCGTGGGCGATCCGGTGAGGTTGGTGATCCCGTATTTGTTGATGACGCGGCAGGTGCTTTCGAGGGTGAACGGGCCGTCGTAGAAGGTGATCGGATGGCCCATGGACAAGGGGCCGGTCACGCCGAAATAGATGCCGTAGGCCCAGCCCGGATCGGCGACGTTCCAGAATGCGTCTTCGGGGCGCAGGTCGACGGCGTCGCGGGTGTAGCTCTGGAACGCCACGATTGCCTTGAGCGGTACTGCCAGGGATTTCGACGGGCCGGTGGTGCCGGAGGTGAACATCAGCAGGAACGGGTCGTCGGCGCCCAGCAATACGGGCTCGCAGAGGTTGGAATAGTTGGGCAGTTCGGCCCAGAAGCTGAAATCGCCGCGCACGATGCCTTCGCCGTTGGGCCCGGCGACGGTGACGATGGTTGGGCAGTCGGCCACTTCATTGAGTTTGGGGCGGTTTACCGCGTCGGTCACCACCAGCGCGGCGCCGGAGCTGTTGAGGCGGTGTTCGATGGCTTTGGGGCCGAAGGCGGTGAACAGCGGCTGATAGACCGCGCCGATGCGCCAGGTGGCGAGTACCACTATCAGTAACTCGGCGGTGCGTGGCAGGAGGCCTGCTACCTTGTCGCCGCGATTGACGCCCTGGGCCAGGAGGAAGTTGGCGAAGCGTGCGGCCTGGTCTTGTAATTGGGTGAAGGTGGACGTGGCGCTGCGGCCGTCCTTGCCTTCCCAGAACAGCGCGATGCGGCCGGGTAAGGCGTGGCGGTCGCAGCATTCGACGCAGGCGTTGAGGGCCTGCAGAGTGCCCGACAGGGCGGCGTCGACGGTGTGTTGGTAGTTGAACTGGGTGGTGGCAGCCGAGTAATCACGCATCGCTTCAAATCCCTGTGTGTTTTTTTGTTTTCAGGATGGGTACGTAGACCGGTGAAATAGTCGCTCTAGAGCGGTGGGTGGGCAATGGTCAAAGCTTTCAACTTGGTTGACTGGTTTGGCCAATGGGGGGCTTTTTTTGGGTTGTGTGTGTATATCCGTTATTTAGGTAACGGCTGATATTGGTTCCGCTCTTACAGCGGCTCACTTTTGAAGAGCGCAAAAGTAAGCAAAACGCTCTTGCCCCACCACTCGGCACCTCGCCTGGGCTCGGTGTGCCCTCACTCCGGCTTTGGACCGTGGGCCGCCGTCATGGGCCATCCCTGGCCCAGGACGGCTAACCTGGCGTCCTGCCAGGTTACCCACGCTCCAAAGCCTGCGTTCGGCCAGCGTGGTTTAACGGGGCGCCTAAGATCAAGATCAAAAGCAGATCAAGAGCACAGCGGCCTACCGGCCGGCTTGAGTGTTAAAAGCAAAATCAAAATCTAAAGCGGGCACGGTCCAAAAAATGTGGGAGCGGGCTTGCTCGCGAAGGTCGTTAACGATGACGCGGGCATTCTGGATGAACGCGGCGCTCTCAGGTTTTTCGCGAGCAAGCCCGCTCCCACAGAAAAGCAGATCTGCTTTCGCTCTGGATTTTGTCTTTGCTTTTAACACTCAAGCCGGCCGGGAGGCCGCTGTGCTCTTGCTTTTGATCTTGATCTGACTGCCCCAATAAGCCCGAGGCCGAACGCAGGTATTGCGGAGCGGGTAAACCGGCAGGACGCCGGTTTAGCCGCGCCGGGCCATGGATGGCCCGTCGCGGCGGCCCGCGGAGCAATGCCGGAGTGAGGGAACACCGAGCCTAGGCGAGGTGCCGACAGGCGGGGCAGAGCCCTTTGCTTACTTTGGGGCTTTTCCAAAGTGAGCCGCTGTAAGAGCGGAACCATAAGCCGCCGTTACCTAAATAACGGATATGTACACCCAAAGCCCCCAACGATAGACCCCACCAATCACCCAGTCAGCCCAAGCAATTGGACGCAACGCAAACATGCTTCTACCCTGACAGCCTGCGCCACCCAAGAAGCCCGCCCATGATCGTCCGTCCCAAACCCAACCTGCTCGGCATCCTGTTCTCCCTCAAAGGCTCAATCGCCAAGCGCATCGCCCTGCGCAGCCTGCTGGTCACCCTGCTGGCCTCCGTCATCGTGCTGGTAGAAACCCTACACCCGGCCTACTTCTCCAAGGTCAACGCCACACCCTTCACCCTCCTCGGCCTGTCCCTGTCGATCTTCATGAGCTTTCGCAACAACGCCTGCTACGACCGCTGGTGGGAAGGCCGCAAACAACTGGGCCAGATGATCATCGAAATACGCTCACTGATCCGCGAAACCCAAATCCTCACCCCCACCGACCGAGAAGCCGTACTACGCGCCCTGTGCGGCTTCGCCCACGGCCTGATCGCCCGCCTGCGCCTGGAAGACGAAGCCCAGGCGATCAAACCGTGGGCCAACCCCAAACCCAGCCACCCCAACCTCCCCGACAGCATCCTGCAAGACCTCGGCGCCCGCTGCTCGAACCTCGCCGAACAAGGCCACATCAGCGACTGGCGCTACACCCAACTCGAAACCCGGCTATACGGCCTGAGCCAGGTCCAGGCCTCGTGCGAGCGGATCAAACACACCCCGCTGCCCTTCCCCTATACCCTGCTGCTGCACCGCACCATCTACCTGTTCTGCATTCTGCTGCCCTTCGCCATGGCCGAGCCGCTGGGCTGGCTGACGCCGGTGTTTACCGCGATCGTCAGCTACACCTTCTTCGGCCTGGATGAAATCGGCGACGACCTCGAAGACCCCTTCGGCTTCGACGAAAACGACCTGCCCTGCAACGCCATCCTCCGCACCCTAGAGCGCGAGATTCTCGCGGCCCTCGGCGAAACCGAGCTGCCGCCGGCTCTTGAGCCCATTGAATTCGTACTGACGTGATGCGGGTTTGACACTCGCAGTGACCTGACCGAAGCTGATGGCTTTGCACTAGCTGCCAAGCTTTCGGACGCCTGCATGTCAAAGTCACGCCGTTACTCCATCATCGGCCTGTGCGCCCTGTTGTTTATTGTGCTGATCACCTGGTATTTCACCCGTACGCCCCCGGTGGTGGTGCCGCCGGCCATCGCCCACGGTTACGCCAAAGCGTTGAAACAGGCGCACAACGGCGAACCCGGTGCCGCCCGTGTGCTGTATCAACAGCTGGGCCGCCCGGACCTCTCCGATGTACGCCGTGCCGCCCTGCATGCCGAACTGCCCAACTACCCCAGCCCCCAGGCCCTGAAACTGGCAGACAAGGACCTCACCCATGACGCCCCCATGGTGCGCGAGGCGGCGATTCACAGCATTGTCGGCCTGGTGCCCAGCGGCCAGCGCACCTTGTTGCTTGGTCCATTGCTGGATGACCCGGAGCAAAGCGTCCGGTTTGCGGCGGCCAATGCCTTGCTGGGGCTGTCTCCCGACACCCTGGGCCTGTACTTCGGCCCGTTGCAGCAGGTACTCGACGAATACGTGAAGTTGCTCAAGGGCCAACCCGAAAGCCCCGAAGGCTGGATTCAGCTGGCACGCCTGTACATTCACAGTGCGCTGCTGCCCGATGCTCAAAATGCCTTGGAACAGGCGATGCGCCTGCAACCGGATAACCTGCAAGCGGTGGTCGCGCAAATCGAACTGCTGGACAAACAGGGCAAGGTTGACGAGTCCCGCCAGCTCCTGGCCAAGCAGTTGCAGGCCCACCCCGATTCGGCCTATCTGCAACACGCCCTCGGCATGTGGCTGCTGCACCACGGCGAGCGGGCGTTTGCGTTGCTCAGCCTGTCCCGGGCGGTGGAGCTGGAACCGAACAATCAGGATTACCGCTACGACCTGGCCACCACCCTCCACGCCCAGCAAGAGCTGGAAGCCGCCCAGCGCCAGCTGGAAGAGATCATTCAGCGCAACCCGGCCAACCGCAAGGCGCGGGTCTTGCTGGTGAATTACTGGAAGGAAACCGGCCAGCTGCAGAATGTGCAGGTGTTGCTGGCCCAGTTGGAACAGCAAAATCCGGACGATCCCGCGTTGCAACAAGGGCTGTAGGTACAGCAAGAAGCTGCAATTGATACAAAACGTTGAACCGCCACACACCGCTACGGTCAAGTAAATATGGCGCGCCCCAGACGGGGCTGCCGACTACTTATTTGTGACCCGAGGGCACTTCTTGTCTACATCCAAAGAGCTGTTCACAGCAAAGGCGGCCACCGGTATTGAAGGTCTGGACGACATTCTTGCCGGGGGGCTTTCCCGTAGCCATTTGTTCCTGCTGGAAGGTGAACCCGGCACCGGTAAAACCACCGTGGCCCTGCATTTTCTCCAGGCTGGGGCAAAAAACGGCGAACGATCGCTGTACATCACCCTGTCGGAAACCGAGCGCGAGTTGCGTCAGGGTGCCAAGTCCCATGGCTGGGACCTGGACGAACACATTCATATCTTTGAATTGACCCCGCCGGAAAGCCTGCTCAACGCCGAGCACCAGCAAAGCCTGCTGTACTCCTCGGACCTTGAGCTGGGCGAAGCCACTCGCCAGATCTTCGAAGTGGTGGAACGGGTCAAACCGACCCGCGTCGTCATCGACAGCCTTTCTGAGATCCGCCTGCTGGCGCAAAGCTCTCTGCGCTATCGCCGGCAGATCCTGGCAATCAAGCACTACTTCGTGCGTTACGACGCCACCGTGTTGTTGCTGGATGACCTGACCACCGAATCCCTCGACAAAACCGTACACAGCGTGGCCCACGGCGTGATTCGCCTGGAAGAACTGACTCCCAACTACGGCGCCGAACGCCGCCGCGTGCGGATTGTGAAGTATCGTGGCCAGAAGTACCGCGGTGGCTTCCACGACTTCACCATCATGGAAGGCGGCGTGCATGTGTTCCCGCGTCTGGTGGCGGCCGAGCACCGTGGTGGCTACAACCGCCAGACCTTGACCAGCGGCATCCGCGAGATGGATGCATTGCTGGGCGGCGGGATCGAGACCGGTTCCAGCACGTTGATCCTGGGCCCGGCCGGTACCGGCAAATCGCTGATCTCGATGATCTTCGCCGCAGCGGCAGTCGCCCGTGGCGAAAAAGCCGCGCTGTTCATTTTTGATGAAGAGCTGGGCCTGCTGTTCGAGCGCATGCGCAACATGGGCATCGACCTGGACGCCCTGCAAGCCACCGGCAATCTGCTGATCGAACAAGTGGACGCCGCCGAGCTTTCCCCTGGCGAGTTCTCCCACCGGGTACGCCGCTGCGTGGACGAGCGCGGGATCAAGACTGTCGTGATCGACAGCGTCAACGGCTACCAGGCCGCGATGCCGGAAGAGAACGCGCTGATCCTGCACATGCACGAGCTGCTGCTGTACCTCAACCGCCGTGGCGCCGCGACCTTCATGACCGTCGCCCAGCACGGCCTGGTGGGGGACATGCAGGCGCCGGTGGACATCACTTACCTGGCCGACACCGTCATCCTGCTGCGCTACTTCGAAGCCCTCGGCAAGGTCCGCCGGGCTATCTCGATCATCAAGAAACGCACCGGCACACATGAATCGACGATTCGCGAATACCGTATCGGCAGCAAGGGCATGACCATCGGTGAACCTCTGGATACGTTCCAGGGTGTGTTGCGCGGCGTGCCGACGTACATGGGTACCGGTAACCCGCTGCTCAAGGATGAAAGTTCATGAGTGGAGCGTCGGCCATTTCCGAACGGGCGATCATCCTGGCGCCCTTGGGCCGCGACAGCTCCCTGGCATTGATGATGCTCAATGAGGCCGGTTTCAGCGGCATCATCGCCAACCATTTGCAGATGCTCTGCGAAGAGCTGGAGCGCGGCGCCGGGCTGCTGATCGTTGCCGCTGAAGCCATGCGCGGTATTGACCTGGAGCCGCTGCTCACGCACCTGCATCAACAACCGGCGTGGTCAGACCTGCCGATTGTGCTGATGACGCACCATGGTGGCAGCGAACAGAACGGCTCCTCACACTTGAGCAAGTTACTGGGCAACGTGACGTTCCTCGAGCGGCCCTTCCATCCGATCACCTTGATCAGTCTCGTGACCACGGCGCTGCGCGGGCGCCGCCGGCAGTACGAGGCCCGCGACCGTTTGATCGAACTGAGCCAGAGCGAGCAGCGCCTGCAACGCACCCTGGAAACCCTTGAGCAACAAGTGGAAGAACGCACGGCTCAACTGCGCAATAACGAAGAAGCGTTGCGCCAGTCACAGAAAATGGAAGCCGTCGGCCAATTGACCGGCGGCATCGCCCATGACTTCAACAACATGCTGACCGGGATTATCGGCAGTCTCGAACTGCTGCGAAGGCGCGTCGCCCGGGGCCGCACTGAAGACCTCGACAGCCTGATCGACCTGGGTGTCACTTCAGCCAACCGCGCGGCAGCCCTGACCCACCGCTTGCTGGCGTTTTCCCGTCGCCAGTCATTGGATTCAAAACCGGTACAGATCAATCAATTAGTGAGTTCGATGGGTGAGCTGCTGCAACGCAGCCTCAACGAAAGCATCACCCTGGACATTCGTCTGACCGAACAGTTATGGACCGCCGAGGTCGACCCCAATCAACTGGAAAGCGCCCTGCTCAACCTGGCCATCAATGCCCGGGATGCAATGCCCAACGGCGGCAAACTGGTGGTGGAAACCACCAACCGCCACCTGGACAGTGTGTTTACCGCAGCCTACGGCACCCTCACCCCTGGCGACTATGTGGAACTGAGCGTCAGCGACACCGGCTGCGGCATGCCCGAGAGCGTGATCAGCCGCGCATTTGACCCGTTCTTTACCACCAAACCCATCGGCCAGGGCACCGGGCTGGGGTTGTCGATGATTTACGGGTTTGCGCGCCAGTCCCATGGGCATGTGTCGATCCACAGCGTGGTGGGCCAAGGCACTACCGTCAGCCTGTTCCTGCCACGGTATGTCGGCGAGGTCATTGCAGATGAACCGCTCAATCCGGCACTGCTGCCGTTCGCCAACGCTGGCGAGACGGTGCTGATCGTCGAAGACGACCCGGCCGTGCGGGTGCTGGTCAGCGCCGTATTGAGCGAGCTGGGCTATGCCTTCGTCGAAGCGGGTGACGCCGACAGTGCCATGCCGATCATCGAGTCCAGCCAGCGGATTGACCTGCTGATCAGCGACGTGGGCCTGCCCGGTATGAACGGCCGGCAACTGGCGGAAATCGGGCGGCAGGTGCGACCGGACTTAAAGGTATTGTTTATCACTGGCTATGCAGAACATGCGGCGGTGCGGGGCGGCTTTCTGGACCCGGGCATGCAGATGATCACCAAGCCATTCACCTTTGATTTGTTGACGGCAACGGTGAGGGAGATGATCAAGGCTTGAAGAGGGAGTGCGCTCCCTCTTCACAAGGCGTTAAGCCAGCAAGCGCTGGATATGTTCCTGCAACGTATCCAGGTCAAACGGCTTGGCCAGGATCGGCGCATTGCGCGTGATCGGGCTGTTGCAGTCGAGGATCTCCTGCGGGTAACCGCTGATAAAGATCACCTTCAATTCCGGTCGCAGCTTGATGGCAGGCTCGGCGATCTGCACGCCGGAAATACCGCCTGGCAGGCGATAGTCGGTGACCATCAGGTCCAGGTGCGGCTTGGTGGCGAGGATTTCGAACGCCTGCTCACCGTCAATCGCCTTCAACACCCGGTACCCAAGCCCCGACAGGTACTCGCCCAACACAAACATAATCGATTCGTCGTCTTCGACGATCAGTACAACATCTTGTGCATCTTCACTCATGGGAAGCCTTTGTCCGGTCAATTGCTGCTGATACGACCATGGGGTCACGCAGAGGTTGCGTCGGATTCACGATTGATTTCCTGGCGCAGGCGCCAGCGGCAGGCAGACGCGGAACAAGGCGCCCTCGCCTATCCGGCTTTCGACTTCGATAGTACCGCCGTGGGCCGCGATAATCTGCTCGGAGATAAACAGCCCCAGGCCCAGGCCCGCCACGGCGTGGTTGGCCGACACCCGTTCAAACTGCTGGAAAATCCGCTTCTGGTTGTCTTCGCTGATGCCGATCCCGTGGTCGCGTACCTCCACCCGTGCTTCGCCATGCTCGGCGTACACCCGCACTTCCACCGGGCTCTTGGCCCCGTAGCGCAAAGCGTTGGTCAGCAGGTTGGACACCACCTGCTCGATACGGAACTCATCCCAGTTGCCCTCCACCGGCCCTTCCTGGACCCACTTAACCGAAGACTCGGCCGCTGCCACTTGCGGCGCGAAATTCTCCAGCAGGTTGTGCACCAGTTGCGTCAGGTCAAAGCGGCCGGGGCGAATCGACAGCTTGCCGGTGCGGATGCGTGACACGTCAAGCATGTCTTCGATCAAGCGGATCAGGCTCTGGATCTGCCGCTCGTCGCGGTCGACCATGGCGTGCATCTTGTCCATGGTAAAGGCCGCGGCGTTGTCCCGGGCCAGGTGCATCTTGCGCAATTGGGTTTCCAGGATCAGCCCGTTGAGGGGCGTGCGCACTTCATGGGCAACAATCGACATGAAGTCATCGCGCATACGCACGGCCTGCTCCAGTTCCGCCTGGGTGGCCTGCAAGCGCGTAAGCAAGGCTTCCTGCTCGCGGCGGCTTTGCTCCAGGGCTTCAACCTGCTGCTTCATCGCCTTGCTCTGGCGATACAGGTCGACGAACACATTGACCTTGCTCTTGACCGCATGGATATCCAGCGGCTTGTGCAGGAAGTCCACGGCGCCGCTTTCGTAGCCCTTGAACGCGTAGTTGAGCTCACGACCGGCGGCGCTGACAAACACGATAGGGATGTTCTTGGTCTTTTCGGTGCCGCGCATCAGCTCGGCCAGCTCAAAGCCGTTCATGCCGGGCATCTGCACGTCGAGAATGGCCATCGCGAACTCGTGCTCCAGCAGCAGCGACAAGGCCTCGTCGGCGCTCAATGCCTTGTAGACCTGGCGGTCCTCGCGCTTGATCAGCGCTTCAAGGGCCAGCAGGTTTTCCGGCAGATCGTCGACGATCAGCAGTTTGGCCTGGACAGTACTTAACATGGGGAGGATTCCAGGGAAGCCAGCAAGGTGCCGATGCGGCTCAAGGGAAGAATATGGTCAGGTGTATGCAGCGCCAGGGCGGCCCGGGGCATGATGGCGACCCGCGCCTCGTCGGGATCCTGGACCACCGTCACGCCACCGCACTGTTTGACATGGGCCAGGCCACGGGCGCCGTCCTGGTTGGCGCCCGTCAGCAGGATCGCCATCAGGCCAGCGCCGTACGCATCGGCCGCCGACTCGAACAGGTAGTCAATAGCTGGCCTGGAATGGTGCACGCGGTCCTCCTGGCTCAGTGACAGGCTACGGTCGTGCTCTACCGACAGGTGATAACCGGGGCCGGCAAAATACAGGGTACCGGGCTGGATCACTTCCTTGTCGCGCGCTTCAACTACCTTCATCGAAACGCGACGGTCGAACACTTCCGCCAACTGGCTGCGGCGTTCGTCCGGCAGGTGCAGCACCGTGATGATCGGCAGGCCGAAGTTCGCCGGCAATTCACCAAAAATGCCCAGCAACGCCTCGACACCGCCTGCGGAAGCGCCGATCACAATAGCTTCGATCCCGGATACCGGGCTGGCAGCAGCTTCATTCATAATTTTCGGTAGATCCGTTCTTGCTTGACCAAGGGTTCGAACTGTTTGCTGTAGCCGGAAAAATCCAGGGTTTCCTTGCTGCCCAGCACCAGGAAGCCGCGATGACACAGCGACTCATGAAACAACCCAAACGCCCTGTCCTGCAACTTTTTATTGAAGTAAATCAGTACATTACGACACGAAATTAATTGAGTTTCTGAGAATACGCTATCCGTCGCCAGGCTGTGATCGGCAAACGTCACGTTCTCCCGCAGGGTCTTGTCGAAAATCGCATGATCGTAAGCCGCGGTGTAGTAATCGGCAAACGAACGCTGGCCACCGGCCTGCTGGTAGTTGTGGGTATAGGCGCGGATGTTCTCAAGGGAAAAAATCCCCTGCTTGGCTTTTTCCAGGGACCGGGGATTGATGTCGGTGGCGTAAATGATGGTGCGTTCCAGCAGGCCTTCCTCACGCAGCAGGATGGCCATGGAGTACACCTCCTCCCCGGTGCTGCAGCCGGCGATCCAGATCTTGATCGACGGGTAGGTCTTGAGCAGCGGCACCACTTCCTGGCGAATTGCCAGGAAGTGCGAGGGGTCGCGAAACATCTCACTGACCGGAATCGTCAAGAACTGCAGCAACTGCATGAACGCCGTTGGGTCATGCAGCACCCGTTCCTGCAAGGCCGAAATGGTGGCGCAGTCGAACTGGCGCAGCGCATGGGTCACGCGGCGCTTGACCGAGGCCCCGGAGTAATCACGAAAGTCATAGCTGTACTTGAGGTAAATGGCCTCAATCAGCAAGCGCAATTCGATGTCAGTGCTTCTTTCCAATTAAATCCGTTCCATCTTGGGTAGCCACACGCGAATCAATGAAAACAACCGGTCCAGGTCGATAGGCTTGGCCAGGTAATCGTTGGAGCCTGCCGCCAGGCAACGCTCCTGATCGTCCTTCATGGCCTTGGCCGTCACCGCGATGATCGGCAGCTTGCGCCAGCGCGGGTCCTGGCGGATCAAGGCAGTGGCCTCGTACCCGTCCATCTCCGGCATCATCACATCCATCAGCACCAGGTCGATGTCATCGACTTCATTGAGTTTCTCGATCGCCTCGCGGCCATTACGGCCGATCACGACAATCGCGCCCTTGTGCTCCAGGGCACTGGTCAGGGCGAAGATATTGCGCACATCGTCATCCACCAGCAGGATCTTGCGCCCTTCGAAAACCTTGTCGCGGCTGCGGGCGGTCCTGAGCATTGTCTGGCGTTCATGGGACAGCTGGGATTCGACTTTGTGCAGAAAGAGTGTGACCTCGTCCAGCAAACGCTCGGGAGAGCGTGCGCCCTTGATGATGATCGAGCGCGAATACTTGCGCAGTTCGGCCTCTTCGTCACGGGTCAGGTTGCGCCCGGTGTAGACGATCACCGGCGGGAACGAGCAGATATCCTCGGTGGACATGCGCTTGAGCAGCTCATTACCGAGCATGTCCGGCAGCTTGAGGTCGATGATCATGCAGTCATAGATGTGGCTGCGCAGCAGGTCCAATGCCTCCTGTGCGAAGCCTACGGCGGTGATCTCGATGTCATCGTCGCCGATCAGGCGCGCAATGCTGTCACGCTGAAGGTCATCGTCTTCCACCAGCAGCACACGCTTGACCTTCTGCGTCAGCTTGGCTTCCAGGCGGGCGAACACGTCCTTGAGCTCTTCGCGGGTGGTCGGCTTGACTGCGTAGCCCACGGCGCCCATGTGCATGGCGGCTTCGACGCGGTCTTCCACGGAAATCACGTGCACCGGGATGTGGCGGGTACCGGCGTGTTCCTTGAGGCGTTGCAGCACGGTCAGGCCGGAATGGTCCGGCAGGCGCATGTCCAGCAGGATCGCGTCGGGAATGTACTGTTCCGCCAGGCCGTAGCCTTCATCCGCGCCATGGGCCACCAGGCAGTGGTAACCCAGTTCATGGGCGAGGTCGAAGAGGATGCGGGCGAAGTTCGGCTCATCTTCCACCACCAGGATGCAACGCGTGGCGAACGGGGCCTTGTCGCGGTCATCGATAAAGCGCGGAATCTGCGCTTCGTGGGCGATCGGCATCGGCGAAACCTTGATCGGCGCCGGTGCAGGCACAGGGACTACCGCACGCGGCTGTTCCAGCGCCGGAGTGTCTTCGTCACGCTCTACATAGTGCTCGGGCACCACCAGGGTAAAGATACTGCCCTGGCCGGGTTCGCTGGTGACGCTGATATAGCCGCCCAGCAGGTTCGCCAGGTCCCGGGAAATCGACAGGCCCAGGCCCGTGCCGCCGTAACGGCGGTTGGTGGTGCCATCGGCCTGGCGGAAGGCCTCGAAAATGCTTTCCTGCTGGTCCGGGGCGATGCCAATCCCCGAGTCGCGCACGGTGAAGGCGATGCCTTCGCCCGGCGCCCGGGATACCGACAGGCTGACCTCGCCTTTCTCGGTGAACTTGATCGCGTTGGACAGCAGGTTCTTCAGAATCTGCTCCAGGCGCTGGCGGTCGGTGAACAGCATGTGCGGCGAGCCTTCCTGCACCTCCACCTGGAACCCGAGTTTGCGGTCGGCTGCCAGCGGCTCGAACATGCCGCGCAGGCCATCCACCAGGCGCGCAACGCTGGTGTTCTCCGGACGCATTTCCAGCTTGCCGGCTTCGACTTTGGAGATGTCGAGGATGTCATTGATCAGGTTGAGCAGGTCGTTGCCGGCCGAGTAGATCGACTCGGCGAACTTGACCTGTTCCGCGCTGAGGTTTTCCTGGGGGTTCTCCGCCAGCAACTTGGCGAGGATCAACGAGCTGTTCAGCGGCGTGCGCAGCTCGTGGGACATGTTGGCGAGGAACTCGGACTTGTACTTGCTGGAGCGCTGCAACTCGTCGGCACGCTCTTCCAGCTCGACCTGTACGCGGTTGAGTTCCACGTTTTTCTGATCCATGGCATCGCGCTGCTCGGCCAGGGTCTGGGTCTGCTCGGCCAACTGTTCGTTGGTCTGTTCCAGCTCCGCCTGTTGGGTTTCCAGGTGGGCCTGGGACTCCTTGAGGATGCGCGACTGTTCTTCCAGCTCTTCGTTGGCGGTCTTGAGCTCTTCCTGCTGCACTTGCAGCTCTTCATTAAGCTGTTGGGTTTCGGCCAGCACTTCCTGCAGGCGCTGGCGATAACGGGCAGCTTCGATGGAGGTGCCGATATTGCCGGCAATCAACTCCAGCAGTTCGACATCACGGTCTTCCAGTGCACGCAGGAACCCCAGCTCGATCACCCCGTTGACCCGGCCATCGTCGCTGGTCGGTACCACCATCACACTGCGGGTCGAACCTTCGCCGAGGCCGGAACTGACTTTGAAGTAGTCCACCGGCACATCGTCCAGGCGAATCAGGCGATCCTGACGGGCAGACTGGCCGACGATACCTTCATCGTTATAGATCGACTGTTCCTGCTGCTCCTGCTCCCGGGAGAAGCCATAAGTGGCCACGCGTGTAAGGCCGCCGTGCTCTTCACGCACGTACAGCGCCGCCACCGCCGAGCCCATGTACTGGGCGAAGAACTGCAAAATGTTGCGACCCAGCAGGTTCAACGTGAGTTGGCCAAGAACCTGCTCGGCCAGTTCGGTCTGGCCGTTGCGCAGCCAGGCTTGCTGCTCCAGGCGCTTGGCGATCCTCTGCTGTGACATGAGGTTTTCGCTGTAACTATTTGAAAGTTCGAGCAAATTCTTCCGACCGACATAAGCAAGGAAGCCGCTCAGGCCGAGCACAAACACCAGGTACAAGGTGACGCTGATGATCGTGGTGCGGGTAACGTCTTCATTCCGGGTGATGCGGAATTGTTGCTCCATCGCCACCGCCCGGTCGTACTCCTTGCGAATTTCGTCCGTCAGGCTTTTGCCACGCCCGGCTTTCACCGCGGTGCGAAAATCACCGCTTTGGCGCTGCATATCAATCATCGACTGGGCATAGGTGTTCCACGCCACTTGCAACGACTCCAGGCGCTTGAGCCGGTCCACCTGCTCTGGATTGTCCGCCACCAGTGCCTGCAAATTGCGCAAGTCCGAAATGATCCGCGGCTTGGCCACTTCATACGGGTCGAGGAAGTGCTCATCGCCGGTGATCAGGAAACCGCGCATGCCGGTTTCCAGGTCCACCGTCAGTTTCGAGGTTTCGTTGAGATTGTTGATCACCCGGTCAGTGTGCTCAACCCACTGAATCACCGACAACAGGTAAGTGATCAGAACGACGAAAAACACCGCGCTGAGCACGCCAACACTCAGCGGCAGCGCTACGTTGCGACCCAGCAATTTACGGAAGCTTTTCTCATCGACAGACGACGCGGGAGTCATGGGCATGCCTTGGCCAAATACGGAAAAACGGGGAGTTTGCCCCAAAGTTGCGCCTGAGCGCTATTTTTCTGCTGGCCATAGTGGCATTGATGACCTGACGCTCCTGCGCGTCGCTTCCTCGAACGGGACATTTCCACTCAATCCCGGCACAATGCCGACCCTGTTTCGGGAACTTGCCGAGATTGACGCGACTCATTAGAGGATGGTCTTTCGACTGCTCAAGACCTGCCCCCTCAACTTCTCGGGAACCCTCACTATGTCCGCCTCAGCCTCCACCATCCTAGTAGTCGAAGACGATGCCATCGTGCGTATGTTGATCGTCGATGTCCTCGAAGAGCTGGAGTTCCAGGTGCTTGAAGCGGCAGACGCTGAAATCGCCCTGGATATCATCAAAGATACCGCCCACACCATCGACCTGATGATGACCGACCACGGCCTGCCGGGAATGAGTGGCGTGGACCTGGCCGCCAAGGCCCGCGAACTGAGACCGGCCCTGCCGATTCTGTTTGCCAGTGGTTATGCCGAGAACATCGGTGTACCGGCTGGCACCCAGGTGATTGGCAAACCGTTCTCGATTGATCAGTTGCGTGACAAAGTCAAATCCATGCTGCCTTGACTCCCCCCACTGCCGCCTTCCACAGGCGGCACTTTCATCTCGTTGATGTCGACTGATCGATAGATCTTTGCGTTGAACCTCACGTGCCAAAAGACTTCCTGAGCAACTGAGTGCAAACTCTGCCTGACACGCAAACGTTCAGCCAGTTGCGACTGTACGCGCCCACCGAAGCCTGCTTTGATAACAGCTGAAAACTCGACGACATCCGACTGATTCAGTAAGGACGCAACAACATGATTCGAACATCGACGCGCCTGCTGTTGGCGAGCCTCTCGATTCTCATGAGTACCGGCGCCTGGGCCGATTTCACCGCCACGCCGAGTGAAGCACGGGCCATTGCCAAAGAAGCCTACCTTTATGGCTTCCCAGTGGTGGAGATGTACAAGACTCTCTACAGCCAGGCCGTTGACAAAGCCGGGCCGAACTTCAAGGCGCCGTTCAACCATATCGGCAACACTGCGCAAGCGATAACCCCTAAAGATACAGCCATCCCCACCCCCAATCCGGACACACCCAACTCCTTTGTCTGGCTCGATCTGCGGGCCGAGCCAGTGGTGTTGACCCTGCCCAGGATCGAAGACAACCGCTACTACGCCGTGCAGCTGATCGACCTCTATACGCAGAACTTCGGCTACCTGGGCACCCGTAGCACCGGCAACAATGGTGGCCACTACATGGTCGTCGGCCCAGGTTGGAAAGGCCAGCAGCCAACCGATATCGACCGCGTCGTGTACAGCGAAAGCAACATCGCCTACGCCCTTTACCGCACGCAATTGTTCGATGAAAAGGACCTGGGTAAGGTAAAACAGATCCAGAGCGGCTATAAGGTCCAGACCCTGAGCAGCTACGTGAACCAGCCCAAACCCATCAAGCCGCCTAAAATTGCCTGGCCCAAGCCTACGCCTAACATGAGCGACAGCGTGCATCTGTTCCGCTATCTGAACTTCATGCTGGCCTACGCAGCACCACAAGACAGTGAGAAAGACCTGCTCGCGCGCTTTGCCAGAATCGGCGTCGAGGCGGGCAAACCGTTCGACCTCAAGGCCCTGACGGTTGAGCAACGCAAAGCGCTGGATGACGGCATCGCCGACGGCAAAGCCGAGTATGCAGCCTTCAAAAAAGACAAGATCGATACCCATCAAGTATCCAGCGCAGACCTGTTCGGCAACCGCGACCACCTTCAAAACAACTACCTGTACCGTTACGCTGGCGCCAACCTGCACCTGTTTGGCAACTCCGGCGATGAAACGGCTTACCTGCGCTACTCCGTGGACAGCGAAGGCAAACCCGCCAACGGCGCACGCCACAGCTACACCCTGCACTTTGCCAAGGACCAGTTGCCGCCCGCCGACGCATTCTGGTCACTGACCATGTACAACGCCAAGACCAACCTGCTGACCCCCAATCTGAAGAAGCGCTACCTGCTCACGTCGGGGATGTTGCCCAACTTCAAGCTCGACGCCGATGGCGGCCTGACGCTGTTGGTCGCGCACCACGAGCCACCGAAGGCGGAACAAAGCAACTGGCTGCCAGCACCACCCGGGCCGTTCTATGCCCTATTGCGCATTTACCTGCCCAAGCCTGAAGTGGGTAACGGGCAATGGAAGCAGCCACCGCTCACACCGATCAAATAGCACCTGCTCAAGTCATGCAGCGTTTGAGGCTTAGCCCTTTTTAAGCTTCAAAAACGATTGATGCAGGTCCGACGCCCAGCCGTCGATGACGCTTTTCACGTCATCGGCTTTCATGACCTGGGATTCGTTTGCCAACGGCTTACCGGTGCCTTTGCGCACGACTTGGGCGACCACCTTGCCACTGGCACCATCGAGGAATTGGGCTTCGGTGCCCAAGGTGGTTTCCTGGTCACGAAGCCCGGCGCCCGTGCTGACCGTGGCGACCACCAGGGCGACAGGAATGTACTCATAGGCCTTGAGACTTTCGGTCTTGCTGCTGACGGCAGTGATCGCCGCACGCACCACTATCACGCCCGGGCCGGGTCCGTCGGCCAGAGGCAAGGACTTTTCCAGTTCGCGCTTGAGCGCCTGGCTGTAGTAGGTGCTGATGCCCTGCAGGGTGCTTTCAGGGATCTTGGTGCTGGCTTGCGGCTTGGGGTAGAACTGGGTGGGCTCGATGTACACCGCGTTATAGCGGCTCAGACTCAGGTTGGGGTCCACCCAACGCATTACCTGCGCGCCCGAGGGCGACTTGGCTTCCTTGAGGTTGCTGTAGTCGGAGAGAAACCCGGAGTATTCGTCCGGCTGCGTCACCTTGCTGGAACACCCCATCACCCCGATCGTGGCAATACACACAGTGCTGATCATTATTCCCAGTTTCATCGCGATACTCCTTGGCTGACGTTGAGGAAGCGCTGAGCATTAGGTATAGCTGATGCTGGAGCTGCGGCAATGAAGCGAGCCCGCTCGGGGCGCCCCCCCCCTTTAACAGTCTTTGACAGTTTCCCGACAAAGCTCACAAAGACTCATGGACGGCCCGCCCCTAGCATTCGAGCATCCAAACCACCCCTCGGGTGCTCCTCATGTTTCGCACATTGCGCAGTATTCCGCTGCTGGGTTTCCTGCTGGGCAGTCTCGGCTGCCACGGCCAACCGCCGGCCCCGCCGCCTATCCCCAAGGGCGACTACAGCGCAATCATCCGCTACCTGCAAAAACGCATCCCCGTTGAAATGGCCAGGCAAAACATACCCGGCCTGTCCATCGCCCTGGTCAATGGCCAGGAACTGATCTGGGCCCACGGCTTCGGCGTTGCCGACAAAGCCCTCGGCAAACCGGTGACCCCCAACACCGCATTCCGCGCCGGCGCCCTCTCCAAACTGCTCACCGCCACCGCAGCCCTGCAACTGGTGGAGCAACAGCGCTTGGCCCTAGACGCCCCGATCCAGGACACCCTGCGGGAGTTTTACGTACGCTCGCGCTTTCATTCCGACCAGGCCGCCGCCGACCGCGACATCACCCTGCGCCGCCTGCTCAGCCACCAGTCGGGCCTGCCCAGTGAACACCTGCGGGATGTGCGCAACACCTTTGCCATGGGCCAGATGCCGATGCGTATTTCGGGCGTTTGGCTGAGCACTCCGCCGGGCACCCAAGTGGCGTATTCCAACCTCGGCTACGCCCTGGTCGGGGCCGCCATTGAGCGCAGCAGCGGGCAAGACTTTGAAAACCGCCTGCAAGGCAGCCTGCTCAAGCCCCTGGAGATGAACCAGTCGAGCTTCGTCGGCACCGGCGCGCAACTGAGCTTTCGGGCCTTGGGTTATGAAAACGGCACCGTCAGCCCCGACGCCCAGGTGCGTGACCTCGCCGCCGCTGGCTTGTGGGCCAGCCCCAAAGACCTCAGCCACTACGTGCGCATGCTCTTTGCCCGAGGCCGCTACAAAGACAAACAGGTGGTGAGCAGCCAGTCGATTGACGAAATGTTCACCCAGCAAAATACCGGGAATGCCCTGGACTTCGACTGCCAGATGGGCCTGGGGTGGTTTCTCGCGCCCTGTGGTGATGAGCCGGTCGGACCCGGTATACGCACCTTCCAGCACAGCGGTGGCGGGGATGATTTCGCCGCACAACTGACGATGCTGCCGGACCAGCAACTGGCCGTTATTGTGATGGCCAACGACAGCAGCGCCGAAGAGATGGTGGCGTCCCTGACCACCGACACCCTGCGCCTGATGCTTCAGGCCCAGACCGGCGACCCGGTGTGTTCCGACGACTGCCAACAGCCGGCCCACGGCCTGAAGATCCGCCAGGTGCCCGCCGCCATCGACCGCAAGCGCCTGGCCGGTTTCTATGCCACGGCCTGGGGCATTTTCCGTATCAAGGACGAAAACGGTCAGTTGTATGGCGAGTTGGCCGACACCCGTTTCGAACTGCTGCGTGACGGCCAGGGCTGGCTGCGGGCGCAGCAGAAATTCCTCGGTTTCTGGCTCAAGGACCTGGGTGAACTGGGCCGCGTGCAGTTGGATGTGGTGACGGTGCAAGGCCGCCAGATGCTCACCGCCCGCAGCCACGGCCAGCGTGTGCCCGTGGGCGAACGCATCGAACAGACCCCACTGAGCACTGCGTGGGCCGACACCATCGGCACCTATCAAGTGCTCAACACCCACGAACCCGACGCGCCCTTGAGCGGCATCAGCGTGCGCCTGGAAAACGGCTTTCTGGTGATTCGCGGCCAACTGCATGACGAGCCGCTGACCGACTACATCCTGCTGCCCGTGGACAACGCCCACGCGGTACTGGCCGGCAACGGCTATGGCCTGGGGGACACCGTGAGCCGCCAGATCAATGGCCTGAGTGCCTCCGGCTACCAGTTCAAACGTACCGATTCTCCCCACAACCCCTTGAGTCTCTGACCTCACATGAAGACCATCATGCGTTCAAAACACCTGTGCCTGTCCCTGACGTCGCTGTGCCTGCTGGCCAGCGCCGACACCCTGCTGGCTGACGACTGGGAATACACCCTCAAGGCCGGCGCGGCCAACCTGCCCCGCTACAGCGGCAGCGACGAGCGGGTGACCACGCCGGTGCTGGGGGCGGCCATCGTCAGCCCGTGGGGCGTTTTCCTCGACACCGACAAGGGCCTGGGCTGGGGTTATGAAGGCGGCGGGGCGAGCTTCAGCGCCTACGTCGGCGCCAGTGGCAATCGCAAGGATGAAAGTAAGAGCGGTCGACCGGGCTCGAAGAAACTCAAGGGCATGGGCGAAATCAAGACCCGCGCTCAAGTGGGCGTCAGTGGCAGCTATAACCTGGGCGGTGTGATTGTCGGCGCCACCCTGGAACATGCGCTCGAAGAAGATGACCACAAGGATTCCGGCAAGGCCTTCACCCATCTGGAGCTGAGCCTGGGCACCAACCTGTATGACGGCGACTACGGTTCGCTGGACGCCAGCCTCAGCAGCCATTTTGGCGACAGCAACTACCTGCAGACCTGGTACGGCGTCACCACCGGCCAGGCCGCACGCAGCCGCTTCAAGGCCTACAAGGCCAGCGGCGGCAATATCAGCAACGGGATGAACCTGGTGTGGAGTTTGCCGATCAGTGAGCACACCCAGTTTTCGACGCTGCTGGATGTGCAATACCTGGCGGATAAGGCCGGGCAGAGCCCGATTGTGGAGCGGCGGTTGCAGACGTCAGTGATGGGGATGCTCGAGTATACGTTCTAAGGCGATCGTTCCCACGCTCTGCGTGGGAATGCCTATTGGGACGCTCCGCGTCCCGCCGTCGATGCAAGGCTAAGTCCTGCGCATGGGTGACGCGGAGCGTCACGGCAGGCATTCCCACGCAGAGCGTGGGAACGATCGGTTCAGTGATTACTCGACATACGCCCAGGTCATCCGAAACGACACCCCGCCCCACTCCGAATCCAGCACTTCAACCTGCCCGCCATGCCACTGGCTCACCCGCTGCACCAGCGCCAGGCCGAGGCCAAAACCACCAGTGCGGCGGTCGCCGCTGGCGTCCAGGCGCAGGAACGGTTCGAAGATCTTCGCCCGCCCTTCCATCGGCACCCCCGGCCGCCTCGGCCTCCAGAGCGATTGTGGTGCGGCGGTTGCAGACGTCGGTGATGGGGATGCTCGAGTACACGTTCTAACTTTGTAACCCAATCAAAATGTGGGAGCGGGCTTGCTCGCGAAGGCGGTGGATCAGTCGCCGGATACATTGACTGAAACACCGCCTTCGCGAGCAAGCCCGCTCCCACAGTTGATCTCCATGGCGCCTGGATGATTACTCGACATACGCCCAGGTCATCCGAAACGACGCCCCGCCCCACTCCGAATCCAGCACTTCAACCTGCCCGCCATGCCACTGGCTCACCCGCTGCACCAGCGCCAGGCCGAGGCCAAAACCACCGGTGCGGCGGTCGCGGCTGGCGTCCAGGCGCAGGAACGGTTCGAAAATCTTCGCCCGCCCTTCCATCGGCACCCCTGGCCCATCGTCATTCACCCGCACTTCATAGCCGGCACCAAACTTCACCAGCGACACTTCCACACGCCGGTCGGCGTAGCGAATCGCATTGCGCAACAGGTTGATCACCGCCCGCGCCATAAAGCGCGGCTCGATGCGGATGTAATCGACTTCACAGGTGCGCAGCAGCAACTGCACCCCCGCCGCCTCGGCCTCCAGGGCGACGCTGCCGATGACGCTGTCGAGCCAGCTGTGGGCCTCGATGCTTTCCCGAGTGATCTGCGTGGCGCCGCGTTCCAGGCTGGCGTAGGTCAACAGTTCCGAGACCATTTCTTCCAGCTCGCCGAGGTCGGCGTACATGTCGGCGATCAGCGCGCGGCTCTCCCGTGGGTCGGCCTGTTGCTTGAGCTGGTCGAGTTCAAACGACAGCCGCGCAATCGGTGTGCGCAGTTCGTGGGAGACCGCGTTGGTCAGCTCGCGCTGATTGGCGATCAGGCTTTCGATGCGCTCGGCCATCTGGTTGAAGTGCCCCGCCAGCTCACGCACGGTGGAGCGGCGCGGCAGCAGGATGCGCGAGCCCAGGTCGTTGTCACCAAAGCGCTGGGCTGCCAGACGAATGTGCTCCAGGTCGCGCCAATGCGGGCGTACCCAGAAATACAGCACGATCGCCAGGCACGCGCCAAGGAAGCCATATGCCCACAGGTAGAGCCACTTGGGCTCTTCCGGCAGTTTGATTTCCAGCAACTGCTTGCCGCCGTCGATGTTGGCGATGAACTCCATGAAATCACCGCGCACCACCAACTCGCCACCGGCCAGCAGTTGCTGTTCGCGTTTGGTCAGTTTCAGCGTGTCCTGCTGCACCAGCGCCAGGCGCAGCCCATAGTGCGGTTGCAACTCCGCCAGGCGTGCGGCCCGCGCTTCACCGGTCACTGGCCGCAATTGTTCCAGCAGCCCATAGGCCGGGCCGCGCAGGGCTTCGCGGTTGTAGGTTTCGTTGGCCTCCGGCAGCAGCTCATCGAAGGTGTAGTTCACCAGCCAGATCGCCCCCGCCAATCCAATGGCCAGGATGATATACAGACGCAGAAACAGCCTTAACATCTAAATCTCCCAGGCGAACGGATTGAACAGGTAACCCTTGCCCCAGATAGTCTTGATGCACACCGGTTCCCGGGGGTTGTCATTGAGCTTGCCGCGCAGCTTGCTGATGTACACGTCGACGCTGCGATTGAGCCCGTCAAAGGCAATCCCGCGCATGCGGTTGAGGATGTCATCGCGGGAGAGGATTTTCCCGGCGGCGCTGGCCAGCAACCACAGCAGTTCGAATTCCATGGTGGTCAGGTCGATCTTCTCGCCGCCCAGGCTTACCACCCGGCAACTGCGATCGATGGTCAGCCGGCCGAACTCAAGGGCGCCACGCACCGTGGGTTCCGGCGTCTGCCGGCGTTGCAGGGCACGCAGGCGGGCCAGCAGCACGGGCGGTTTGATCGGCTTGATCACATAGTCGTCGGCGCCGGACTCCAGGCCGAGGATATGGTCCAGGTCGTCTTCCTTGGCGGTGAGGATCACGATCGGCGTGTCGGACACATTGCGAATTTCGCGACACACATGCAGGCCGCTCTGACCGGGCAGCATCAGGTCGAGCACGACAATCTTGGGCTTGAACTCCAGGAAGGCCGCCAGCGCCAGGTCGCCACGGTGCACGGCCAGCACCTCGAAGCCATGCTGGGACAGGAAATGGGCGATCAGCCCTGCCAGCTTCTGATCGTCCTCCACGAGCAAGACCTTGCCGAGACCCAAGTTATCCATAAAATTCCAGTGCACGCGCGGGTTGAAGTGTGGGCATTATAGGGGGCAAGCAGGCAGACTAAAGCAGCTGGCCATCACTGGCCGACGAAGCTTCATGCTTTTAAGAGTTTTTAACAGTTTCACCGCAGTCTTTAACTCGGCACCGTCCGACAGGCGCGCCCCACACGCTTTTCGGAAGTGTCGCTGATGACAACGCCACACGCACAAGAGAATCATGGCCCTTCACCTACATAGCGGGAGAGGATCATGTTCGTTCGTCATAAATCAGACATAGAAAACACCGCGCACTTTGTCGAATGGGGCGCCGGCACCAGCCATCGGCTGCTGACGGAAAAGGACGGGATGGGTTATACCGTCTGCCACACCGTCGTGCGCGCCGGCACTGAGTCGCTGCTGCAATACCGTAATCATCTGGAGGCTTGCTACTGCATCGCCGGTGAGGGTGAGGTCGAAGATATGGACGGCAATGTCTACCCGATCCGCCCCGGCGATATCTATGCGCTGGACCAACACGACTGCCATTATCTAAGGGGCGGAAAGGATCAGGACCTGGTGCTGGTCAGCGTATTCAACCCGCCGCTCAAGGGCGATGAGCGCCACAATCTCACGGATACATCCGGCTCCGGCTACTGACGACGATTTGACTCAAGGACACGAGCACACGATGCGCAAGGATTACCTGGCTTTCTTCATTTCACTGTTTCTGTCACGCCTGGCCGACCAGATTCTGTTGTTCATCGTGCCGTTGATCGTGTTCCAGACCACTAACAGTGTGTCCTGGGCGGGCCTGGCGTTTTTTGTCGAATCCTTGCCGCGTTACCTGTCGTTCCCGGTGTGCGGGGCGTTGTGCGACAAATATCCCGCCGTGCGCGTCCTGCATATCAGCCAGGTGTACCGGGCGCTGGCGTGTGTGGCGGCGGTGCTGCTGTATGGAATGTTCGATGGGATTTACTGGATTGTCATGCTTTCGGCGCTGTGCGGCGTGTTGACCACCCAGGGCATCATGGCCCGGGAAGTACTGTTGCCGCATATTTTCAAGCACTACACCTACGCCAAGACCTTGTCCTACTCGCAGATTGCCGACCAGACCGGGTTGGTGCTGGGCCCCTTGGTGGCGGCGCTGATGCTGGAAGTCTGGGCCTGGCATTGGGTCGTGCTGGGGATTGCCGGGCTGTTCCTGCTGGCAGACCTGGCGATGCTGATCTGGCAGCGCAACACCACGGTCAACCTGGAGACCTTCGAGCAGCACCATGACATCTGGCTGCGACCACTGCGCATTGCCTTCGGGCATATCCGCGACCTGCCGGAGCTGAAGAAGATCATCGCACTGGCGGTGGGCGTGAACCTGATCATCGGCGTCACCCTGGCCACGTCGGCCGCCATGGTCATCGGTCAATACGCCGCCGGCAAGGACACCTACGCCGGGCTGCAGGCGGCGGGCGCCGTGGTGACCATCGCCATTCTGTTCTATCTGGCGCGCGCTTCCCTGCCGCTCAAGGTGCTGGGCGGTTTGTCGTATTCGATGATTGCCGTGGGAGCGTTGATCACGGCCATCAGCCCGAATGTGTGGGCTTATGCCGTGGGTTTCCTGCTGCTGACCGGCTTCGACAAGATGTTCAACGTGTACATCCGCAGCACCCGCCAGCGGATAATCCCGGTTCAGGACTTTGGCAAGACGGTGGGTGTGTTGACCTTGCTTAACAACCTTTCGCAGCCACTGGCCGGGTTGTTGATTGCTTTGCTGGCGGCGCCGCTGGGGACGCAGACGGTGATCCTGATACTCGTCGGGATCACCGCGCTGATCGGTGCAGCGATTGCGTCAGGCTGGCACGCCACTGTGAAAGCGGAACTCGACGTCCGGTGACTCGATCAGCTCCTGCTCGGCGGCGCGCACGCGGTCGATGACCTGGGCAATGTCCTTGGCGTCGCCGTACTGGTAAGCCAGTTTCAGGTAACCCTGGAAATGCCGGGCCTCGCTTTTCAACAGGCCGAAGTAGAACTTGCCGAGTTCTTCGTCCAAATGCGGCACCAGTGCTTCGAAACGCTCGCAACTGCGGGCTTCGATAAACGCGCCGACCACCAGGGTATCCACCAGTTTGACCGGTTCATGGCTGCGCACCACTTTGCGCAAACCCGAAGCGTAGCGGCCGGCGGACAGCTGGCGCAGCTCGATCTTGCGCTTCTTCATCAGGCGCATGACTTGCTCGTGGTGCACCAGTTCTTCCCGGGCCAGGCGTGACATCAGGTTGATCAGGTCGACGTGGGAATGGTACTTGGCGATCAGGCTCAAGGCGGTGCTGGCGGCCTTGAATTCGCAGTTCTTGTGGTCGATCAGCAAGGTTTCCTGGTCGGCCAACGCGGCCTGGACCCAGCCGTCGGGGGTGCGGCAACCGAGGAATTCGTGGATTTCTGGCAGGTTCATCGGGCTCACGGGCAAAGAGTCACAAAAGGCCGGCGATTATACCGACCGCGCCGCAGACCGCCAGCCACCGGGCTTGATGTGCATCAACATGACGTGTGCCGAGCAGCAACTATAGTTGTTCCACGCCCACACTTTTTGGAGAACCCGACCATGCAAGCCATCCGTAGCATCCTGGTGGTCATCGAGCCCGAGCATTCGGAAAGCCTGGCCCTCAAGCGCGCCAAGCTGATTGCCGGTGTCACCGGGGCCCATTTGCATTTGTTGGTGTGTGACAAGCGGCATGAGCATTCGGCGATGTTGAGCCTGCTGAAGGCCGGTTTGCAGGAGGATGGTTACAGCGTCACCACCGAACAGGCGTGGAATGACAGCCTGCATGAAACCATCATCGATGTGCAGCAGGCAGAGGGGTGTGGGTTGGTGGTCAAGCAGCACTTTGCTGATAGCCCGCTGAAAAAAGCGCTGTTGACGCCTGCGGACTGGAAGCTGATGCGCTACTGCCCTACTCCGGTGCTGTTGGTGAAGACGTCCACGCCGTGGGCGGGCGGGGTGATTTTGGCGGCCATCGATGTGGGCAATTCTGATGCCGAGCACCAGGCGCTGCATAACTCGATCATTGATCACGGGTTTGATATCGCGAGCCTGGCCAAGGCGCAGTTGCATGTGATCAGTGCGCATCCGTCGCCGATGTTGTCGGCGGCGGATCCGGTGTTTCAGCTCAAGGAGACGATCGAGGCGCGGTATCGTGAGCAGTGCAAGGCGTTTCAGGCGGAGTTTGATATTGACGACACGCATCTGCATATCGAGGAAGGGCCGGCGGATGTGTTGATTCCTCATGCGGTGCATAAGTGGCAGGCGGCGGTGACCATAATCGGTACCGTGGCGCGTACGGGGATTACCGGGGCGTTGATCGGGAATACGGCGGAGGTGGTGCTGGATGCGGTGGACAGTGATGTGTTGGTGCTTAAGCCGCAGGAGTTGATGGATCATCTGGAAGAGCTGGCTAATGGGTGATGCTTCTTTTTGGGGGTATATCCGTTTTTGGGTGATGGCTTGTATTGGTTCCGCTCTTACAGCGGGTCACTTTTGAAAGGAGCCCAAAAGTAACCAAAAGGCTCTTGCCCCACCACTCGGCTCCTCGCCTAGGCTCGGAGTGCCCTCACTCCGGCTTTGGACCGTGGGCCGCCGTCATGGGCCATCCTTGGCCCAGGACGGCTAACCTGGCGTCCTGCCAGGTTACCCACGCTCCAAAGCCTGCGTTCGGCCAGCGTGGTTTAACGGGGCGCCTAAGATCAAGATCAAAAGCCAGATCAAAAGCAAGAGCACAGCGGCCTACCGGCCGGCTTGAGTGTTGAAGAGCAAAAGCCAAATCAAAAGCTAAAGCGGGCACGGTCTAAATGTGGGAGCGGGCTTGCTCGCGAAGGTCGTTAACGATGACGTGGGCATTCTGGATGAACGCGGCGCTCTCAGGTTTTTCGCGAGCAAGCCCGCTCCCACAGAAAAGCAGCTTTGCTTTCGCTCTGGCTTTTGATCTGGCTTTTAACACTCAAGCCGGCCGGTAGGCCGCTGTGCTTTTGCTTTTGATCTTGATCTGACTGCCCCAATAAGCCCGAGGCCGAACGCAGGTATTGCGGAGCGGGTAAACCGGCAGGACGCCGGTTTAGCCGCGCCGGGCCATGGATGGCCCGTCGCGGCGGCCCGCGGAGCAATGCCGGAGTGAGGGAACACCGAGCCTAGGCGAGGTGCCGACAGGCGGGGCAGAGCCCTTTGCTTACTTTGGGGCTTTTCCAAAGTGAGCCGCTGTAAGAGCGGAACCATAAGCCGCCGTTACCCAAATAACGGATATGTACTCAATCACCCCCCAAACGCATCCCTGAGAAACCCCGGCGCGATATACCGCTGATAATGCGCCTCGGACAAAATAAAAAACTCCCGATCAATCGCATCCCGCAACTCAGGCAACCCCCAATCCCGAAACTCCGGCATCAACACCATCCCATAAGCCTCAAGATTGCTGATCACCCGAGCCCCCCGGGCAATCAACTGATACGCCCAGCAGTACTCCGACTGATGCGGCACAAACCGAATCTTGCGCTGCTCCAACTGCCCCCGCAGCATTTTCGGGTCAAACACCTCAAGCTTCCCGGCCATCACCTGCACCAACAACTGCTCCAGCCGCAGCCAGACCGCACGCTTTTCTTCCTCGTTATACCCGTTCCACTGAATCACCTCATGGTGAAACCGCTTACACCCCCGGCACACAAGATCGCCGTAAACCGTGGAGCACAGGCCTACGCAGGGGGTCTTGATGGTTTGATTAGACATGATCGACAACGCACAAATCAGCGAAACAGTTACACATGTTAGCCCTTTGTCTAAGGTTGATCACCCTGCAAACTTGGCAAGGCAACTTACGTTTAGAAATTTTTTGCCGTAGAATCACCCGGCCTTGTAAGGCGCCAATAATCCGTTGGAAGCTGTTTTCAAAGCGTCACGAGCACAGTCGTTCCTAAAGAACGGTGTTGGCGATGGTTATTTACCCGGTAAATAGCCAGCGCCAACCCTCATCAGCTCCGTTCTGCAGGCGTAAAACTTTGAAAGCAGCTTCTGTGAGGATTGCCGGCAGCGCTGGCTCTACGGCCCAAAAAGCCCCTGAGCGCATGCGTGCCGTGCATTTCTGGATGAGCGTCCCGTGGGACCACTGATGAGGGTAATAACTGTGCTTGAAGCCTACCGCAAACATATCGAAGAGCGTGCAGCCCTGGGTATCGTTCCCCAGCCGCTTAACGCCGAACAAACCGCAGGCCTGGTCGAGCTGCTGAAAAATCCCCCGGCTGGCGAAGAAGAATTCCTCGTTGACCTGATCACCAACCGCATTCCACCAGGCGTTGACGAAGCTGCCTACGTCAAGGCCGGTTTCCTGTCTGCCCTGGCCAAGGGCGAAGCCACTTCCCCTCTGATCGACAAGAAACGCGCTGTTGAACTGCTCGGCACCATGCAAGGCGGCTACAACATCGTGACCCTGGTCGAGCTGCTGGACGACGCCACCCTGGCTCCCGTCGCAGCCGCCCAACTCAAGCACACCCTGCTGATGTTCGACGCCTTCCACGACGTCGCGGAAAAAGCCAAGAACGGCAACCAGCACGCCAAAGACGTGATCCAGTCCTGGGCCGACGGCGAGTGGTTCAAGAACCGCCCGACCCTGGCCGACAAGATCAGCCTGCGCGTGTTCAAGGTGACGGGCGAAACCAACACCGACGACCTGTCCCCTGCTCCGGACGCCTGGTCCCGTCCTGACATCCCGCTGCACGCCCTGGCCATGCTGAAAATGGCCCGTGAAGGCATCGTGCCGGATGAGCAAGGCAAAACCGGCCCGATGAAGCAGATCGAAGAAATGCGCAGCCAAGGCTTCCCGATCGCCTACGTCGGTGACGTGGTCGGTACCGGTTCGTCGCGTAAATCGGCTACCAACTCCGTGCTGTGGTTCTTCGGCGACGACGTTCCTTATGTGCCGAACAAGCGCGCTGGCGGTTTCTGCTTCGGCAGCAAGATCGCTCCCATCTTCTACAACACCATGGAAGATGCCGGCGCACTGCCAATCGAATTCGACGTCACCAACATGAACATGGGCGACGTGATCGACCTCTACCCGCATGCTGGCAAAGTCACCAAGCACAACAGCGATGAAGTCCTGACCACCTTCGAAATGAAGACCCCGGTGCTGTTGGACGAAGTCCGTGCCGGCGGTCGTATCCCGCTGATCATCGGCCGTGGCCTGACCGAGAAGGCTCGCGCCGAGCTGGGTCTGCCGCCTTCGACCCTGTTCAAGCTGCCGGAAGCCCCGGCTGAAAGCGACAAGGGCTACACCCTGGCGCAGAAAATGGTCGGCAAGGCCTGCGGCGTGGCTGGCGTTCGTCCAGGCACCTACTGCGAACCGAAGATGACCACCGTCGGCTCCCAGGACACCACCGGTCCTATGACCCGTGACGAACTGAAAGACCTGGCGTGCCTGGGCTTCTCGACCGATCTGGTAATGCAGTCGTTCTGCCATACCGCGGCCTATCCAAAGCCGATCGACGTGACCACCCACCACACCCTGCCTGACTTCATCATGACCCGTGGCGGTGTATCGCTGCGTCCAGGCGACGGCATCATCCACAGCTGGCTGAACCGTATGCTGCTGCCGGACACCGTCGGTACCGGTGGTGACTCCCACACCCGTTTCCCAATGGGCATTTCGTTCCCGGCCGGTTCCGGCCTGGTAGCGTTCGCCGCAGCCACTGGCGTTATGCCACTGGACATGCCGGAATCGATCCTGGTGCGTTTCAAAGGCGAAATGCAGCCTGGCATCACCCTGCGTGACCTGGTTCACGCCATTCCTTACTACGCGATCCAGGCTGGCCTGCTGACCGTAGAGAAGAAAGGCAAGAAGAACGCGTTCTCCGGCCGCATCCTGGAAATCGAAGGCCTGGACAACCTGAGCATCGAACAAGCCTTCGAGCTGTCCGACGCCTCGGCTGAACGTTCGGCTGCCGGTTGCACCATCAAGCTGTCGAAAGAATCCATCACCGAGTACCTGAACTCCAACATCACCCTGCTGCGCTGGATGATCGGTGAAGGCTACGGCGATGCGCGTACCCTGGAACGTCGCGCCCAAGCGATGGAAGCCTGGGTTGCCAACCCTGAGCTGATGGTTGCCGACGCCGACGCCGAATACGCTGAAATCATCGAGATCGACCTGGCCGACATCAAGGAGCCTGTGCTCTGTGCGCCAAACGATCCGGACGACGCCCGTCTGCTGTCCAGCGTTGCTGGCGAGAAGATCGACGAAGTGTTCATCGGCTCGTGCATGACCAACATCGGTCACTTCCGCGCTGCCGGTAAACTGCTGGATCAGGTCAAGGGTCAGCTGCCAACCCGTCTGTGGCTGTCGCCGCCGACCAAGATGGACGCTCACCAACTGACCGAAGAAGGCTACTACGGCATCTACGGCAAGGCTGGCGCGCGCATGGAAATGCCGGGCTGCTCGCTGTGCATGGGTAACCAGGCACGTGTAGAGCCGAACTCGACCGTTGTGTCGACGTCGACCCGTAACTTCCCGAACCGTCTGGGTGACGGCGCAAACGTCTACCTGGCTTCGGCTGAGCTGGCGTCGGTGGCTTCCATCCTGGGTCGCCTGCCGACCGTCGAGGAGTACATGGAATACGCCGCGAAGATCAACACCATGGCCAGCGACGTGTATCGCTACCTGAGTTTTGACCAGATCGCCGAGTTCCGTGAAGCTGCTGCAAACGCCAACATCCCGGTCATTCAAGCCTAAGGCTTAATTTCCGGTCAGAAAAACGCCGCGTGTCGTCAGATGCGCGGCGTTTTTTTATGCGCCTCGATTGAGGCCCAGACTTTGTCCTGCGCCTGAGTGCAGGACGTGCCTTCCGGGTGCGCCTGTATCGTTGCGATCACTGCGCGTAACTCTGCCTTGCTTTGGTCCATACGCGCCTGAAGCTCTTCTATCTGCACAATCTTGTGCTCCAGCCTGAAGACAATCTGCGCCCGCTTGGTCTCACTCGGTGTGTCGTCCGGCATCAGCGCCTTCAATTCCTGCAAGCTGAAACCCGCCCGCTGCGCGCCCTGGATCAATTGCAGCGCCTGCAGTGTCTGCATCGAATAACGACGGTACCCGTTGCCTTGCCGCTCAACCCGGATGAGCCCCTGGGCCTCGTAATAGCGGATCTTCGAAGCGGCCAGCCCACTGCGTTCCGCCAGTTCACCAATATTCATCGCCGCCCCCATTGACCTTAAAGTGACCTTTAAGCTTAGCCTGAGCGCTCCCATTGTGAGGAGTCAAGCATGTCGCCCTTTGAAGCGTTGCAATTGCCCAACGGCCAGCTCATCAGTAACCGCATCGCCAAGGCGGCGATGGAAGAGAACATGGCGGATGCACACCAGGCGCCTTCCGAGGCGTTGATGCGCCTGTATCAAGCCTGGGCCGAAGGCGAACCCGGCCTGATCCTGACCGGCAACGTGATGATCGACCGCCACGCCATGACCGGCCCCGGCGGCGTGGTGCTGGAGGACGAACGTCACCTGGACAAGTTTCGCCAATGGGCCGCGATTGGCCGCGCCAAGGGTGCGCAATTCTGGGTACAGCTCAACCATCCGGGCCGGCAAACCATGGCCAACCTCGGCCAGCCAGCACTGGCGCCCTCGGCCGTTCCCCTCGACCTCGGTGGCTTCTCGAAGATGTTCGCCCAACCCAAGGCGATGACCGAGGAGGATATACAGGACGTCATCTCGCGCTTCGCCACCAGCGCGCGTCTCGCCGAAAAAGCCGGTTTCAGCGGTGCGCAGATCCATGCGGCCCACGGCTACCTGATCAGCCAGTTTCTCTCGCCCTTGAGCAACCAGCGCACAGACCGCTGGGGCGGTAGCGTGGAAAACCCGCGCGCGGCTGCTGCTGGAGGTGGTCAAGGCCGTGCGCGCCGCCGTGAGCCCGGACTTCTGCGTGGCGGTAAAACTCAACTCCGCCGACTTCCAGCGTGGCGGGTTTGACGCCGCCGACGCCCGCGCCGTGGTCGAGTTGCTCAACCCGCTGGCCATCGACCTGCTGGAGTTGTCCGGCGGCAGCTACGAAGCCCCGGCCATGCAAGGCGAGGCTCGCGACGGACGCACCTTGGCCCGCGAAGCCTATTTCATCGAGATGGCCAGCGACCTGGCGAAAGTCGCCAGCATGCCGGTGATGGTCACCGGCGGTATCCGCCGTTTGCCAATCGTCCAGCAAGTACTGGACAGCGGCATCGCCATGGCCGGGATCGCCACCGCCCTGACCCTGGAGCCGCACCTGATCAAGCAGTGGCGCGCTGGCCGCGATCTCAATCCGCAGCTGCCGCCGATCCGCTGGAAGCGCAAACCCCTGGCCAGCCTGGCGAACATGGCCGTGGTGCGCTATCAGCTTCGCCGCCTGAGCCGTGGCCGCCAGCCGAAACCCGGGGTGGCGCCGCTGCTGGCGTTGATAAAAGACCAACTGTTTATCGCCCGGCGCACCCGCCAATATCGCGCCGCGATGACCAATTCTTCATATTGAGCGGGGAGCATTCAGCGCCATGGAACTGTCCTTTACTGATCAGCAGCTTTTTACACTCACTGACGATTGGAGTTCTTCATGGCGAAAATCACCCTGGCCCAGCAATTGGCGACCACCCTTGAACAGGCGGGCATCAAGCGCATCTGGGGCCTGACCGGCGACAGCCTCAACGGCCTGACCGACTCCCTGCGCACCATGGACAGCATCGAGTGGATGCATGTGCGCCACGAAGAAGTGGCTGCGTTTGCCGCCGGTGCCGAAGCGGCGGCCACCGGGGAACTGACCGTATGCGCCGGCAGCTGCGGCCCCGGCAACCTGCACTTGATCAATGGCCTGTTCGACTGTCATCGCAACCATGTGCCGGTACTGGCCATCGCCGCACAGATCCCCTCCACCGAGATCGGCCTGAACTACTTTCAGGAAACCCATCCCCAGGAACTGTTCAAGGAGTGCAGTCACTTTATCGAGCTGGTGACCAACCCCGAGCAGATGCCCCACGTGCTGCACCGCGCCATGCGCTCGGCGATTCTCAATCGCGGCGTGGCGGTGGTGGTGATTCCTGGCGATGTGTCGTTGCTGGAAGTGGAAGACAAGTTCAAACCGTGGCCGGCCCTGCTGGCGCCGCGCACCCTGCCGGCAGAACAGGACCTGCAACGCCTTACCGACATCCTCGAACACAGCGGCAAAGTCACCCTGCTGTGCGGCAGCGGCTGTGCCGGCGCCCACGATGAAGTGGTAGCCCTGGCCGACGCCCTCGGTGCACCGGTGGTTCACGCCCTGCGTGGCAAAGAGCATGTGGAGTGGGACAACCCGTTCGACGTCGGCATGACCGGCCTGATCGGCTTCAGCTCCGGTTACCACGCCATGCTCAACTGCGACACGCTGATCATGCTCGGCACCGACTTCCCGTATCGCCAGTTCTACCCGACCGACGCGAAGATCATCCAAGTCGACCGCAACCCGCAGGCACTGGGCCGGCGTGCCACGCTGGACTTGGGGATTGCTGCCGACGTCAGCGAAACGATTCAAGCGCTGCTGCCGCGCCTGACCCGCAAGACGGATCGCAGCTTCCTCGAAACGTCGCTCAAGCATTATGAGAAAGCGCGCCAAGGCTTGGATGACCTGGCGGAACCGTCAAAGGCCGACCGGCCGATTCATCCGCAATACGTCGCGCGCCTGCTCAGTGAGCTGGCGGACGACGATGCGATCTTCACCGCCGACGTTGGCTCGCCGACCGTCTGGGCGGCGCGTTACTTGAAAATGAACGGCAAGCGCCGGTTGATCGGCTCGTTCAACCACGGCTCGATGGCCAACGCCATGCCCCAGGCCATCGGCGCCCAAGCCGCGTTTCCCGGGCGCCAGGTGATTTCGATGTCTGGCGACGGTGGCTTTACCATGCTGATGGGCGACTTCATCAGCCTGGCGCAGTTGAACCTGCCGGTGAAACTGGTGGTGTTCAACAACTCGTCCCTGGGCTTTGTCGCCATGGAGATGAAAGCGGCGGGCTACCTGGACACCGGCACCGAGCTGAAGAATCCGGACTTTGCCGCCATGTCCAACGCTATGGGCATCCTCGGCATTCGCGTCGAACAGTCCGAAGACCTCGAACCGGCCCTGCGCCGCGCCCTGGCCCATGACGGCCCGGTGCTGGTGGACGTAGTCACCGCCACTCAGGAACTGGTGATGCCGCCCAGCATCAAGCTGGAACAGGCCAAGGGCTTCAGCCTGTACATGCTCAAGGCGGTGATGAGCGGACGTGGTGATGAAGTGATCGAGTTGGCGAAAACCAACTGGCTCAGATAAGTCCCGCCACTGTAGGAGCGAGCTTGCTCGCGAAGATCGTTAACGATGACGCGGGCTATTTGAAAGCTCGCGTTGCTTGGACGTTCTTCGCGAGCAAGCTCGCTCCTACAGGTTACTTATGCGCTTTGCTTTTCCACCCACTTGCCGTAGGCATCAATAAACGCCTGCAAAAACGGCTTGGTCTTTTCCGACACCTTCCCCGACTCGTCGAACACACTGCCCGCGCCGCCCAGGTAGGCTTCCGGCTGTTGCATGCACGGCACATCGAGGAACACCAGGGACTGGCGCAAATGGTGATTGGCCCCAAAACCGCCGATGGCGCCAGGGGACACACTGATCACCGCACCCGGTTTGCCGCTGAATACACTTTGGCCATAAGGACGTGAACCAACGTCAATCGCATTCTTCAATGCACCCGGCACGGAGCGGTTGTATTCGGGGGTCACAAACAGCACCGCGTCGGATGAACGCACGTGTTGACGGAAAGTACTGTAGGCTGCCGGCGGTGCAGCACCGTCGATGTCCTCGTTGTAGAGCGGCAAATCGCCAATTTCGACAATGTTCAACTTGAGGTTGGCGGGCGCCAACTCGGCCAATGCCAGGGCGACCTTGCGGTTGATCGACTCTTTTCTCAAGCTGCCGACCAGTACGGCGATCGTGTAGACCTTGCTCATTGGGGTTTCCCGATTTCTGACTTAAGGAGCATGTAGTTATAGAGCCTGCGCGACGCTATCACCAGCGCGTTTTTGCAAACCCAAGGATGTTCACAACGCAAATGGACTTGTAAGTAATGTCTGAAAAAGTCAACGAATAGTATTTTTTTTCCATAGGTAAACTACCCCGCTCTCCTACGGTCTACAGAACCGCAAATCGAGTGTTTATCTCCAGAGGTTCTAAACAGATGGCAGCAGTACTTGTCGGACAGTTCCATGCCAGAGACGCGGAAGGTCGCGTTTATTCGGTGCATGAGTTCCAGGAATCCAACCCGCCCCTCGACGGCCTGGCTGGATCGGCGCCCACCACCACCTACAAGCTGGCCATTGGCGACCGCGTAGAAAAACTGGATGGCGATGACTTCAGGCTGATTCAGTCGGGCACTATCATCACCCGCGAATCCGCAACGATCCACGCTTCATAAGACCTTATTCCCCATAGGCGATATCAACATTATCGCCGACGCCTCCCAGTGTCCGGTCCTTGCCGAACGAGAACAGATCAAAGTGGGTTTTGGCCTGGCTGGGAGGATAGTGGTACTGATAGGCCACGCCCCAAGGGTCTGTCAGCATGTCCTGATCCTTGAGATAGGGCCCCCGCCACTTCCCTTCCCCCGCTGGCTGCACCGTCAACACCGCCAGACCCTCGTCGTCGGTAGGATAACGCCCTACATCCTGATGAAACTGCTCGACCGCCTTGCCCAGCTCTTTCAACTGGACCTTGGCCGTGGCGATTTCCGACTGAGTCACGTCGCCGAAGATCCGCGGCCCCACCGCAAACGCCAGCACGCCGACCACCAGCACCACCACCAGCAGGTCCCACAACGAAAACCCGCGCGTGTCTGTTTTACCAAGCATCGATAAGGCTCCCCCGTGCGTCCTTTGGTTAATACGCCCTTTGTATGACCTGCTGGTTGCAGGCGCCAAGGGACTTGATCGTGCAAGTCTAGTTGGGGCGCTGCCGTGGCGGGTCTTTTTTCCGCGCCCGGGCCTGAGCCATTGAATCCACGTCGCGCTGAACATAGACTCCGGCCATGCGTTTACGTCATATCGAAGTCATTCAAGCGATTTTACAGACCGGACACCTCGGCACCGCCGCCGAATGGTTGCAACTGCCCGTGGCCGATGTGGACGCGACGCTCAAAGACGCCGAGCTGCAATTGGGTTTCATGCTGTTCGCCAGTGTCCGCGGACGCTTGCAGGCCACCCGGGAAACCCTCGAGCTGCAGGGCGAAATCGCCCACCTCTATGCGGCCCTTGAGCCGGTGCAACGCCTGGCCAGCAGCCTGAAGCACCACCATGCCCCGCCCTTGCGCGCGCTGTGCACCCCGCCGCTGGCCAATCAACTGCTGCCCCAGGCGATTGCCGTGCTGCGGCGACGCTTTCAAGACACGCCGTGCAACCTCTCCAGCCACTCAACCCGTGACATCGTCAAAAGCCTGCTGCTGCACGAAGCCGACCTCGGCCTTAGCCTGCACGACCCGGAACATCCGCAGATCCACAGCAAGCCACTGGCCCACGGCAAGCTGCAATTGCTCGCGCCCCATGGCTGGCTGAAGCCTCGCCAGAAGTACATCGCGCTACAGGAACTGGCCGGGCAGTCGATGATCGGCCTTGAAGGCCAGGACCCGCTGAGCCGCCTGCTGGACAGCAAGCTGCAAGCCCTGCGCCCGCTGCCGGTGGTACAGACGCGGGTGCAGACGTACCAGATGATGCGCAGCATGGTTGAAGCCGGTGAAGGCCTGGCGATTGTCGACCCGTTCACCGCCACCGGCGCACGGGAAGCCGGGCTGGATGCGTGCCCGTTGTCACCACCGATTGGGGTGACCTTGTATGCGTTGACCCTGAAGGACAGCGAAGCATCGCCCGCCTTGAATGCGTTGCTGGAGATCGTCACCGATAAGGCTGAAAGCCTGCTGACAAGCACACTGCCTTGAATGTAGGAGCTGCCGAGCCCTGGCGAGGCTGCGATGGCGGCGGCATGGTCGATAAAGAGGTCGCCTGACACACCGCTATCGCAGCCTCGCCGGGGCTCGACAGCTCCTACAGGGGATCGGGGGAAGTCTGGGAGTTGTGTGTTTGGTCGCAACCACTCGGGTTGCTCAAATCGAATGTGGGAGCTGTCGAGCTTTAGCGAGGCTGCGAAGGCGGCGGCACAGTCGATAGAGAGGTTGCCTGACACACCGCTATCGCAGCCTCGCCGGGGCTCGACAGCTCCTACAGGGGGCGGAGGAAGCCTGGGAGTTTTGTGTTTGATCACAACTACTCGGGTTGCGCAAATCAAATGTGGGAGCTGTCGAGCTTTAGCGAGGCTGCGAAGGCGGCAGCACAGTCGATAGAGAGGTTGCCTGACACACCGCTATCGCAGCCTCGCCAGGGCTCGACAGCTCCTACAGGGGATCGGGGGAAGTATGGGAGTTGTGTGTTTGATCGCAACCACTCGGGTTGCTCAAATCAAATGTGGGAGCTGTCGAGCTTTAGCGAGGCTGCGAAGGCGGCGGCACAGCGATAAAGAGGTTGCCTGATACACCGCTATCGCAGCCTCGCCGGGGCTCGACAGCTCCTACAGGGGATCGGGGGAAGTATGGGAGTTGTGTGTTTGATCGCAACCACTCGGGTTGCTCAAATCAAATGTGGGAGCTGTCGAGCTTTAGCGAGGCTGCGAAGACGGCGGCACAGCGATAAAGAGGTTGCCTGACACACCGCTATCGCAGCCTCGCCGGGGCTCGACAGCTCCTATAGGGGATCGGGGGAAGTATGGGAGTTGTGTGTTTGGTCGCAACCACTCGGGTTGCTCAAATCGAATGTGGGAGCTGTCGAGCTTTAGCGAGGCTGCGAAGGCGGCGGCACAGCGATAAAGAGGTTGCCTGATACACCGCTATCGCAGCCTCGCCAGGGCTCGACAGCTCCTACAGGGGATCGGGGGGAGTATGGGAGTTGTGTGTTCGGTCGCAAGTACTCGGGTTGCACAAATCGAATGTGGGAGCTGTCGAGCTTTAGCGAGGCTGCGAAGGCGGCGGCACAGTCGATAGAGAGGTTGCCTGACACACCGCTATCGCAGCCTCGCCAGGGCTCGACAGCTCCTACAGGGGATCGGGGGAAGTATGGGAGTTGTGTGTTTGATCGCAACCACTCGGGTTGCTCAAATCAAATGTGGGAGCTGTCGAGCCTTAGCGAGGCTGCGAAGACGGCGGCATGGTCGATAAAGAGGGCGCCTGACACACCGCTATCGCAGCCTCGCCAGGACCCGACAGCTCCTACAGTTGTTCGGTGAAGCTCAGACCGCTTCCAGTTCTGTCTTGAACAACCGATACCAGAATATCGCCACTTCACGGGTCTGCGGATCAATCCCGCGATAGCGCAGGTGGTCGATTCCACCCATCACATACCCGCAGCGCTCATACAGCCGGCAGGCACCGAGGTTGTTGTTCTGGGTCTCCAGCATCATCCCCGGCAGGTTCTTCTTGCGGCTCCAGAACTGCGCCACGTCCAGCAATGCCTTGGCCACCCCGTGGCGCCGCGCCGGCAATACCACCGCCAGCTCGTCCACATGGGCAAAGCCGTTCCAGTTGGTGCTGACCACGATGTGCCCAACGGGCCGGTCATCCAGGTACGCCATGAACACGGCACTGTCGGCCGCGTCGCGGAAGCTGGCGAATTCCTCGGGGTCGATGCCGTAGCATTTGCGGTACGGCACGATACGCTCCACCGCCCACTGATCGACGCGCTTGCCCATTTCCGGCACACCGTAGGCGTTGACCTCAAAGCTGAAGTCGTTACCCCACACGTAGGCGTCAAATCCCTCATCAGCCACACGGACACTGAGACCCGGGTACTTCGGGTTCATTACAGCTTGCATAAACATTCTTAACCCTTGATGCAATCGACGGTGTAACAGCGACCATTGCCGTCATCTTCGTGTTGCAGTCCATGAACATCGGCGACAAAGCCGGGAAAACTACTGTCGAACGTCCTGGCAAACGCCAGGTAATCAATGATCGAGCGAGTCGATTCGGTGAACCGCTCACCCGGCATGATCAACGGAATACCCGGCGGGTAAGGCACCAGCATGACCGCTGCAACGCGTCCTGGCAAAGCGTCGATGGACACCGCCTCGACTTCGCCCTTGACCAACAGGTCGTAGGCATCGGCCGGTTTCATGGCGATTTCCGGCAAGACCGTGTACATCCGCTTCAAGTGCTTGGCCGTCGCATTACTGCGGTAACAGCTGTGCAACTGGTCACACAAGTCCTTCAACCCCAGCCCTTGATACCGCACCGGGCCCTGCTGAAACACCGATGGCAAACAGACAGCAAGGCTCACGTTGGCGTCATAACTGCGCTTGAATTCCAGCAATTCGGTGAGCAGGGTACTCCACTTGCCTTTGGTGATGCCCATGGAAAACAGCACGAGGAACGAATACAGCCCGGTCTTTTCCACCACCAGCCCACGTTCCCAGAGGAATTTACTGACCACCGCAGCGGGGATTCCGCACTCGCTCAAGGCCCCGCCGGCGTTCAGGCCGGGCATCACCAGGGTGACTTTGATCGGGTCCAGCAACACATAGTCTTCGGCGATATCACCAAAGCCATGCCAGTCGGCCTGGGGTTGCAGCAGCCAGTCCGCCGTCACCACCCGGTCGATGCCCGCCACCAGCGGCGGCTGCCAGATGGAGAACCACCAGTCTTCAGCGGCAATGTGCTGGCGCAGGTTGGCCAAGGCGCGACGAAAGCTCAGGGCCTCGTCAAACATCTCTTGCAGCAACGAGCGCCCCGCCGGGCCTTCCATCATCGCCGAGGCCACATCCAGGGAGGCAATGATGCTGTACTGCGGCGAGGTGGAAATATGCATCATGAACGCTTCGTTGAAGCGATCGCGGTCGAGCTTGCGCACACCGCCATCCTGCACATGGATCATCGACGCCTGGCTGAACGCCGCCAGCAGCTTGTGGGTGGAGTGTGTGGTGAACACCAGCGGGCTGTCGGCCGTGCGCGACGTGCCCATGCCGTAGCGCCCGGCGAAGAACTCATGAAACGCCGCGTAGGCGTACCACGCCTCGTCAAAGTGCAGCACCTCGACACTGTTGCCCAGTTGCTGCTTGATCAACTCGGCGTTGTAGCACAGGCCGTCGTAGGTGGAATTAGTGACCACTGCCAGCTTGACCTTGGCCGGTCGCCCTCGGGTCAACGGGCTGGCGTCGATTTTCGCGCGGATCGATTCGGGGCTGAACTCGCTCAGGGGAATCGGCCCGATTATTCCCAGTTCATTGCGCTCCGGGCACAGGTACAACGGAATGGCGCCGGTCATGATGATCGAATGCAGCACCGACTTGTGGCAGTTGCGGTCCACCAGCACCAGGTCATCCCGGCCAACCATGGAGTGCCAGACGATCTTGTTGGCGGTGGACGTGCCATTGATCACGAAGTACGTATGATCCGCGCCGAAGTTGCGCGCCGCCCGGGCCTCGGCTTCGGCCAGCGGGCCGGTGTGGTCCAGCAGCGAGCCCAGCTCCGGCACCGACACTGACAAGTCCGAACGCAGGGTATTTTCCCCGAAGAACTGATGAAACGCCTGCCCCACCGGGCTTTTGCGATAGGCCACGCCACCGCCATGGCCGGGGGTGTGCCAGGAGTAATTGGAATCTGCCGTGTGCTGCACCAGAGCCTTGAAGAATGGCGGCAACAGGCCATCCAGGTAAGCCCGCGCGGCCCGTGCGACTTGCCGCGCGAGAAACGGCACGGTGTCTTCAAACAGGTAAAGAATGCCCCGCAATTGGTTGAGTTCGCTCATGGCGTCGGCCGGGGCGTTTTCCAGGGTGACTTGCTCACCCAAGGCAAAGATCGGCAGGTTCGGCGCCCGCACCCGCGCCAGGCGGATCAGCTCCACCATGTTTTGCATCAGGTGGGTATTTTCCCCGGCGCCCTCGGCGGCGATCAGCATGCAGGCCAGGCCGTGATGGGTCGAAGCCACCAGGCGGCCCTCGGCGTAGTCCACCGCCGAAAAGATACTGAAGCCCTCCTGTTCCAGCTCCCGGGCAATGCCCCGGACGCGGTCGCCGGCAACGGTGTCGGCCTTGATGTCGCGGTGTACGATCAGAACCGGGAACTTCAGGTCTTTGTACATGAGCGCTTGGCGTCCTGGGGGCTATGCCTTCAGGGTAGAAGCTCGGAGCGGATGTGGCGAATGAAGATGTTCAACCAGCCTTCATAAAGCCCCCCTGATGACCTCCCGCAACAGCAACGCCGCCTCCAGGGCATGCTGGCGCGTCGCCAGGTTGGTGAAGCCCATCAACAGGCCTTGCTGGCGCCCCGTCTCGATGCTCCAGACAGACAGTGCCTGAATCCCCAGCCCCGCGTCGGCGGCCTGGGACGCAACTGCCTGATCAGAGACCTCCACCCGCAACCGCGCCAGCAAATTGATCCCGCCGGACTGTTCATCGACCTGCAAAAACGCCCCGCAATGACTGTTCAGCGCATCCACCAGAAAGCCGCGCCGCTGGGTATAGAGCTGACGCATTTTTTTCAGGTGGCGGGTGAAATGGCCCTGGTCGAGAAAGTCGGCGGTGGTGGCTTGCAGCAACTCGGCACTGCGGTTTTGCAGGATGCGGGCGCTGGCCTCAAAGGCCGGGAGCAACGCCTGCGGCACCACCAGATAGCCCAGCCGCAAACCCGGGAACAGCATCTTGCTGAAGCTGCCCGAGTAAATCACCCGGTCCGCCGTGTCCTGGCTTTTGAGCGCCGCCAAGGGCTGGCCCTTGTAACGAAACTCACTGTCGTAGTCGTCCTCCACCAACCAGCCGCCATGGGTCTGCGCCCAGTCGAGCAGGCTACGGCGCCGGGTGGCACTGAGGGCGACACCCAACGGGCTTTGGTGAGCCGGCGTGACAATCGCCAGCCGCGCCTTTGGAGCACGTCGTACGCCCTCCTCGACATCGAGCCCGTCACGGTCGACCGGTACCGGCACCAACTTCACCTCCAGGTGGAGCAACAACTGCCGCGCATGCAAATAGCCCGGGTCTTCGAACCAGCACTGCTGGCCTGCCATCTGCAACGCATCACACACCAGCGCGAGGCACGCCGAATAACCGGCACACACGAACACCTGCTCCGGCGAGCACTCCACACCACGGTACAGCGCCAGGTATTGAGCAATCGCCACACGCAGCGACCGGGCACCCCGCACGTCACCCATGGCCAGGCTGTTGACGTCGACACGCCGGACCTGCCGGGTGACCAGGCGCGCCCATAACTTGCGCGGAAAGCTATCGAGCGCCGGCAAGCCCAGTTGCAACAGGCGCGGCGCAGAGGTCGGCGCCAAGGGCTGCGATTCGACCGCCAGCGACTTGATCGACCGCTGCGGCAGCGCCTCGGCCACCACCGTTCCCGCTTGCCCGCGCGCCAGGAAGAACCCCTCGCTGACCAGCAACTGGTAGGCCGCCTCCACCGTGCCCCTGGCCACCTTCAACTCCTGGGCCAGGCTGCGCACCGACGGCACCCGTTCGCCAGGACGCAATTGGCCCTGATCAATGGCCTGGCGAAAGCGCCGGTAAATCTCCTGGTATTTGGGCAGTGACGACATCGTTATCCGGCTCACAGTGAATCAGCGCTGGAGTCTGATCTTGTCCCAACCCGCTTGTCCATTCTTGGCCCTATTGAGCCGGCGACCAGGCCGCCAAACTGACGGCATCACCTCACCACAGCAAGGAACACAGCATGCAACACCGTCTCGACTACGCCCAGGCAGCGCCTGCAGGCTACAAGGCCCTTGGTTCGGTGCACAGCTACATCCACGGCTGCGGCCTGGAGAAGGAGTTGATTGACCTGGTGTACCTGCGGGTTTCCCAACTCAACGGTTGCGCCTACTGCCTGGACTCTCATTCCCGCGACCTGCTCAAACAGGGCGTGAGCCTGGAAAAGCTGATGCTGCTGGCCGCATGGCGCGAAGCCTTGCCGTTGTTCACTCCGCGTGAATGTGCTGCGTTAGCGTGGGCCGAGTCGGTCACCCAGGTCGCACACACCGAGGTGCCGGACGAACACTATGCCGAGGCCACGGCCCTGTTCGATGACAAGGAAATTGCCGACCTGACCCTGGCTATCGCCCTGATGAACGCCCTGAACCGCGTCGCCATCAGCTTTCGCAAAGTCCCTGCCGCCGTAAAAGCGCACATGGAGCACGGCAACCATGAATGACGCTGTTGAGTTTGTGCACATAGAAAGCCACGCCGACTGCCTGGCCTGTTTTGCCGTCATGCAGCAACTGCGGCCAAAACTGGAAGACCCGCACGCCTTTGCCCAGCAGATCCAGCGCCAGCGGGAAAACGGCTACCGCCTGCTGGCCGCCCGGGAAAACGGCCAGGTGCTGGGCCTGGCCGGTTACCGCCTGACGGAAAACCTGCTGTATGGCCGCTTTATCTACGTCGATGACCTGGTAGTGGACGCGTCCCTGCAACGCCGGCGCCTGGGCGAACGACTGCTGGATCAGGTACGCCAGCACACCCGCCGCCTGGGTTATCGCTATCTGGTGCTGGACACCGGCATGCACATGGCCCTGGCCCAGCGCTTCTATTTCCGCCAGGGCCTGCTGCCGCTGGGGATGCACTTTTCTCAGGATCTGAGCCAATGACCCGCGCCCTGCTGCTGAGTTTCAGCCCCCACGGCAAGGCGGCCCAGACCTTCCGCCTGGCCCGCGCCCTGCTCCGTGAACAGGCGCCCGAGGCCGAAGTGGTCGAGCGCGACTACGGCGGCCAGGCCCTGCCACCGTTGACCCGGGAATACGCCAACGCATTGACCACGCCCGGCGGGCTCAGTGGGGCGGCAACGGCGCTGTCCGAGCAACTGATCGTCGAGCTTGAGGCTTGTGACCTGCTGATTATCTGCACCCCGGTGCACAACTTCACGGTGCCGGCAGCGCTTAAGTGCTGGATCGATCATGTGGTGCGTATCCATCGCAGCTTCACCGTCAACCCGCAGTTTGAAAAAGTCGCCCTGCTCCAGGACCGGCCAACCTTTGTGCTGGTGAGTTCCGGAAGTTCGCGAAAGAACCGTGAACCCGACTTCCTCACGCCCTACCTGCAGGCGATCCTCGGCACCGTGGGCATCCGCACGGTGGAGTTCGCCTACCTGGGCGCCATGGTCCGTGGCGAAGCCGCCGTGCAACGCAGCGTGGAACAGGCTCAACAGCAGTTGTCCGGGGCTTTTTACCGGCAAGCGGGAGTCCAAGCGGCAATCAGCTCTGGCGCGTAAAATTAATGGCGCTAGAATCAGCGCCATTTCCACGCCCGCCTCCCTGACACGAGCCACCCATGAGCTTTGATTTCGACACGATCCACTCCCGCCTCGGCACCGGCAGCACCAAGTGGAGTCGTTACCCGCAAGACGTTCTGCCGATGTGGATTGCCGACATGGACATCGCCGCGCCACCGGCCGTGCTTCAAGCGCTGCACGAGCGCCTGGGTCAGCAGATTCTCGGCTACAGCGTGGCCTGCGATGGCGTGCGTGAGGCGATCGTCGCCGATTTGTGGGCCAAGTACGCCTGGCGCGTACAGCCGGATGAGCTGCTGTTTTTGCCGGGTGTCGAGCCTGGTTTCAACATGGCGTTGCACGCGTTTGTGCAGCCTGGGCAACCGGTGGTGTTGCAAACCCCCAACTACCGCCCGATTCGCCTGGCCCCTGCCCACTGGAACCTGCCAAAGATCGAAGTGCCGTTTGAGTTGAGCGCCGAGGGCGAGTACCTCACGCCGTTGCCAGCGATGCGTGAGGCACTCAAAGGTGCCGGCGCGCTGCTGTTGAGCAACCCGCACAACCCGATAGGCAAGGTGTTCCCCCGCGAAGAACTGCTGGCCGTGGCCACCGCCTGCCTGGACCAGGGCACGTTGATCGTCTCCGATGAAATCCACGCCGAGCTGTGTTTTGACGGCCGCCGGCATATCCCCACCGCCAGCCTCAGCCCGGAAATCGCCCAGCGCACCATCACCCTGATGTCGGCGAGCAAGGCGTACAACGTCGCTGGGTTGAAGACCTGCTTTGCGGTGATCCAGAACCCCGAGATCCGCGAGCGCTTCAATCACGCCCGCTGCGGCATGGTCGACAGTGTCAGCCCGCTGGGCCTGGAAGCCACCCGCGCAGCCTACAGCGACTGCGGCGACTGGCTGCAAGCGCTGGTGGCCTATCTGCAAGCCAACCGCGATTACCTGCTGAACGCCGTGCAAACCCGCCTGCCTGGCGTGGTGATGCATGCCCCCCAAGGCACCTATCTGGCCTGGCTGGATTGCAGCGCCCTGGGCCTGGACGACCCGCAACAGTTCTTCCTCGACCAGGCGAAAGTCGGCCTCAGCGCCGGCCTGGAATTCGGCGATGACAGCCAGCAGTTCGTGCGCCTGAACTTCGGCTGCCCGCGGGCCATGCTGGAAGAAGGCATTGCCCGCCTGGAACGCAGCCTGCGTCACCGTTAAGGCGCAATTCACAACTTTTCGCAACGACCGCCGAACCCCTGCTGTTACTGTTTTTGCCGATTCGTCCCACCGGTAACAGCAGGAGTTCCATGGCATGACGACCCAGCCGCTCAACCGCTCGACCGACCCCAAAGCCCTTCCTCTCACACCGCCCAAGTCCGGCGCGGCGTTCCACGTGCTGCTCAAGAACAGCGCCAACAACAAGAAGGTCGAGGCCGGCGACAAAACCGCGCAAGGGCTCGCAGCCAGCAAGGAACAAGGCTATGAACTGGCCGACAAGGACGCCGCACCGCCGGCGAGCCTGGGTGACTACAAGGCCATCGGCCCGGCAGATGAAGCCGGCCCCGGCCTGATCCGTTATGAAACCCAGGATGGCAAGAAAGTCATCGTCAGCGAAAAAGACAGCCCCGAGCTGTTCAAGCAAGTCAGTGCCGACTTCAAGGCACTGTCCGGCGTCAACGCCAGCGAAGCCGCCGGCTACCAGCGCCTGGGTGGCGATGCTACGGCCCCGGAAAAACTCGGCGACTACAAATCCCTCGGCCCGCCCGACGAAACCGGCCCCGGCGTGATTCGCTACGAAACCCAGGACGGCAACAAGTTCGTCATCAGCCAGCGCGACAACCCCGAGGCCTTCCAGAAAGCCAAGGAAGCCTATGAAAGCTTCACCGGCCTGGGCAGCAGCGAAGACGCCGGCTACAAACGCGCCAGCGACAACGAAGTGTGGCCGCCCTACGCCGGCACCACCGTCGGCCCCAAGGATGAAGTCGGTCCCGGCCTGATCCGCTTTGAAAGCAATGGCCAGAAAATGGTCGTGGCCCGCGACGACAACCCCAAGCTGTTCGACTATCTGGCGGGCCTGCATGAGGTCTACACCAACCCCGACAAAAAGGCCGCCGTGGAGTCCGCGCTCAACGACGGCTCGAGCCTGGCGGACGCCAACACCAAGGCGCCGGAACTGAATGACTACAAGGGCTTCGGCTGGATCGAAGGCCAGCAAGGCAACGTGCTGACCTATGAAACCCACGACGGCACCAAGGTCGTCGTATCGGCCGACGTCAGCCCGGAACTGTTCAAGAGCGTGGCCACCGCCCAGGACACCTGGAGCAAGATCCACAGCAGCGAAGACGCCGGCTACAAACTCGCCGGGCCGAATGACTTCCTGAAAAACACCGACATCACCTTCGGCTCCCCCGACGAGCTGGGGGACGGCCTGATCCGCTATGAAACCAGCGAAGGCAAGGTCATCGTCTCCAAGGAACTCAGCCCGCAGCTCTACGACGAAGTGGTTGCCAAGTGGGAAGCCTGGAGCGCCGGCACCGTCGACGAGACCCGCGCCAAGTACAACCTGCCGAGCAACGATGAGCTGGACGTGCTCAACCTCGACACCGGCGTGCATGCCGACAAGGACGACGACAAGTCGCCGACCCAGAGCGTCAGCGAACTGGCCACCACCGAACTGATCGACACCTACCGCGCCGGCGTCAAGGACGGCTCGATTCCCAAGGACGACCCACGGGCCAAACTGGTCCGCGCCCTGGAAGCCCAGGCCGCCTACCAGAACGGCCATGGCATCACCGGCTACGAAGAATCCAAGCGCCCGTTCAACACCACCTGGCGCGAGTTCGATGACAAGCAGACCGAACTCACCTCCGCCGACATGCACGACATCATCGACGGCAAGGCGGTGCAGGAGCAGATCGGCGAGCTGTTCAAAGACCCGACCGTGCAGGCCGACTACAAGTCCAAGATGGACGACGCCATCAGCCACCTGCCCAACAAGGACGAGATCAAGCAGAAGCTCCTCGACCTGACCAGCAACCCCGACTACGTGCTGTACCTCAAGGACCTGCAAAAACAGGGCAAGAGCCACGAAGCCCAGCAAGACCTGAGCAATACCCTGACCTCGCTGTCGCTGTTCGACCCGGAAGCAGCCACCAAGGCCGCGCAGAACATCCAGGCCGACGGTCTCACCACCGACCTTAACGAGATCCTGTCGGACCCGAGCAAGATCTCCGACGAAAACAAGGAACTGGCCACCAAGGACCTGTTCGGCCTGCTCAAGGGCGTGCTCAAGGGCAACCTGCTGGACCTGCCGCGCCGCAGCCAGGAAGTGCTGGAGAAATTCCTCAACGAGGGCCTGGAGGGCAAGGAGAAATCCTCGGCCGTGACCAAGGCCCTGGAAGAACTCGGCGACGTCTACAAGAACAGCGGCACCATCAGCGAAGCCGACGTGAAAACCGCCCTGAGCAAACCGTACATCCCAGTGGCGGATCGCGGCATGCTCGGCGAAGTGTTCAACACCCTCAACAGCAAAGGCATCCTCGGTTCGATGGGCGCCGGCGTCAGCCTGTTCTCGGGGATTTACCAACTGGTGGGCAAAGGCGGCAAGCTCGGCGAAACCCCGGCCCAACGCATGACCATCGCCAAGGACTTCCTGAGTTTTGCCGGCGGCGCCAGCCACTTCGTCAAGCTCGGCGACAAGATCGGCGAAGCCCTGGGCAAGGGCGGCCTGGTGGACTTCCTCGGCCTGGACAAGACCCTGCCGGAAATCTGGGGCAAGGAAGGTGCGGCCGGCAAAGTCATCGACTTCAGCAAGCCCAGCGAAATCGACTCAAAGGTCAGCAAAGAGATCGCCGCCGCCCTGGACGCAGTTCCCGACAGCCAGTACGACGGCGTCGCCAAGCTGTTTGGCGAGGGCGACAAGGCGGTGACGGAAGCCACCGAGGGCCTCGCCACTCACCTGGATGACGGCCTCAAGGCCGCCGGTGCGGCCAAGCTTGGCGCCTCCCAATCGGCGAAAATCGCCGGTTCCGTGATCAAGGTGTTAGGCCCGGCGACGGACATTGCCGGTGGTTTTGCCGACATTGTGCTCGGCGCCCTGGCGATCAAAAGCGGCGTGGACAGCAAAGACCCGTTGGCTCAGGCCGCAGGTGGCTTGCAAGTGGCGGGCGGTGCGTTCGGCGCGTCGGCGGGTGTATTGGGGGCGGCGGCGCTGTTTGGCGCAGGCACGGCGGCAGCGCTGACCGGGCCGCTGTTCCTGGTGGGCGTGGTGTTGGCGGTGGTGGGCGGGATCATCGGCTACTTCGTCGACCACAACAAAAAACAGAAGGCCACCGAGAAGGAAAACGACTGGTACCGCGACCTGGCCGGCGACGGCTTGTTGCAGGACAACTGGGCGGACAAGGTCGAATACGCCCACTACGAAATCCACCACTACCACGGCCGCGACACGCCGACCGATGACAGCCTGTTCCGCTTCCAGCAATCGGAGTGGGAGCATTTCGACTCGACACCCCAAAGTGGCGGCTCGTCGAGCAACCGGCTGGATGGGGATTTACACAAGGACTACAAGGACCCAAGCGAAACGCCCAAGGCACTGCCGGAAGCCTCGGATGAGAAGCCGGGGTCACGGCCATCGGGAGGCGGGCCTCGGCTCAACTAACCCTCCAACGGCTGTATGCAAAACAAAATGTGGGAGCGGGCTTGCTCGCGAAAGCGGTGGATCAGTCACTGTAGATGTTGACTGTCACACCGCCTTCGCGAGCAAGCCCGCTCCCACCTTTGGATTGGGTTCACAACTGGATTGCAGTCACAACTTGGCAATAGAGACTTCGGTCGACTTCACAAAGGCAATCACTTCACTGCCCACTTTCAATTCCAGGTCACGCACCGAGCGGGTGGTAATCACCGACGTCACGATCCCCGACGCGGTTTGGACGTCGATCTCGGACACCACTTCGCCGATCAGGATTTCCTTGATCACGCCTTTGAACTGGTTGCGCACGTTGATCGCTTTAATGGTCATGTCGGCTTTCCTTTGGTCTGTTGGGTCAATCCGCACGAATGCGCAGGCACTCAAAGTGCCCTATTCGTGAAACCAACAAAAGGAATATATAACTCTTTATTTATTCCATAAAAACATATGCAAGCTGTTGCACAGCCAACAGTGATTCAACAAAGTGCCCGCCTCCCCACTCCCAACCCCTCCCCCACGTAGCAGCTGTCGAGCCTGAGCGAGGCTGCGTCCGCGGTGTGTCAGACAGACCGCTGACGCAGCCTCGCTTGGGCTCGACAGCTGCTACGTGGGGGTTGCCCGGCGGCACGAAAGACGCTGGCACAGAGACTGCATATTCCTATAACGCATGATGGAACATGCCATATGAATTTTCTGAATATAAGAAAAGCCTTCTCTTTCCCGCCTTGTCCGGAGCTGTTCCATGAAACCCTTCGTCAACACCCTGTTGGGCGCCTGTGCCCTCGCCCTCAGCCTGCAACCGCTCGCTCATGCAGCGGAAACCGACCCTGCGCAAGTCAATCTGGACTACGCCTATTACTCCCCGGTGAGCCTGGTGCTCAAACACTTCGGCTGGCTCGAAGAAGCACTGCCAAACACCAAGGTCGGCTGGGTGTTGAGCCAGGGCAGCAACCGTTCCCTGGAATACCTCAACAGCGGCGGCGTCGACTTCGCCTCGTCCGCCAGCCTGTCGGCGGTGCTCAGCCGGGCCAATGGCAGCCCGATCAAGTCGGTGTATGTGTACAGCCGCGCTGAATGGACCGCACTGGTGGTGCGCAAGGACTCGACGTTCAAGAGCGTCACCGACCTCAAGGGCAAGAAAATCGCCGCCACCAAAGGCACCGACCCGTACCTGTTCACCCTGCGCAGCCTGCAGAAAGCCGGCCTGAGCAAAGACGACGTGGAGTTGGTGCACCTGCAACACCCGGATGGCCGTACCGCCCTGGAGAAAGGTGATGTGGATGCCTGGGCCGGTCTCGATCCGCACATGGCCGCCAGCGAAATCCAGGCGGGCTCGCGCCTGCTGTACCGCAACAAGGACTTCAACAGCTACGGCGTGGTCAGCGTGACCGACAAATACGCAAAGGAGCATCCACAGACCATCGCCAAGGTGCTCGGCGCCTATGAAAAAGCTCGCAACTGGGCGGTCAAGCACCCAGATGAATTCGCCAAGCTGCTGGCCGACGAGTCCGGCCTGCCCCTCGACGTGGCCAAGCTGCAATTGTCCCGTACCGACCTGAGCAGCCCATTGCTCACGGCCCAGGACGTGGTGTCGTCCAAGGCTGCCGCGCCGATTTTGGTGTCGGAAGAACTGGTGCGCCGTGGGGTGAATGTGGATCAGGTGATCGACCAGTTGATCGACCCAAGCTTCGGCCAGGCCTTGCCTCGTCCATAAGGGGAGCGTCATGAGCAGCAAAAGCGAAACCCTGCCCGTCGCGCTTGCGCCCTCCGTCACCGCGCAGCGCAGCGCCTGGCCAAGGCGACTCAAGGGCCTGGCGTTGCCGGTGCTGATCCTGGTGATCCTCGAGGTGGTGGTGCGCATCGGCTGGCTGCCGTCCTACCAGATGCCGGCCCCCAGCGAGATCGCCGTGACCCTCACCGACCTCGCCGAAGGCGCGCTGTGGAAACACATCAGCGCCAGCCTGTTGCGGGTGCTGCTGGGGTTCTCCATTGGTGCCAGCCTGGCGTTGGTGTTTGCCGCCTGGGTCGGCTTGAGCCGCGAAGCCGAGGCGTATCTTGAGCCGACCTTCGCCGGCCTGCGCTCGATCCCGAGCCTGGCCTGGGTGCCGCTGTTGCTGCTGTGGCTGGGCATTGATGAGACCTCGAAGATCGTGCTGATTGCCATCGGCGCGTTCTTCCCGGTGTACCTCAATGGCGTTGCGGCGATACGCGACATCGACCGCAAGCTGGTGGAAGTCGGGCAGATGTATGGCTTCAGCCGTACGCGCCTGGTGCGTCGCATCCTGTTGCCCGCCGCCCTGCCCGGTTTGTTCACCGGCCTGCGCAGCGGCTTGAGCCTGGCGTGGATGTTCCTGGTGGCGGCCGAGTTGATCGCCGCCACCAAGGGCCTGGGTTACCTGCTCAGCGATGGCCGGGAAACCTCGCGGCCTGACATTGTGCTGGCGGCGATCATCGTGCTGGCGCTGCTGGGCAAGGTCAGCGACGGCCTGTTGGCTGCCCTGGAAAAACGCTGCCTGGTCTGGCGCGATACCTTCAACGGCCAAGGTCCGGAGCATTGAACATGAGTGAAGCGCTATTGGATATTCGCGTCGAGCGTAAGAGCTTCGGCGCGACCACCGTACTGGCCAACGTCCACTTGGCCCTGCAACCCCGGGAAGCGGTGAGCTTGCTGGGCCCCAGCGGCTGTGGCAAAAGCACCTTGCTGCGGATCGTCGCCGGGCTGGAAAAGGACTATCAGGGGGAACTGCTGCAAGGCGGTGGTGAGGTCGCTTTTGTCTTCCAGGAGCCGCGCCTGATGCCCTGGCTGACGGTGGAGCAAAACATCGGTTTCAGCGATGACGACGGCTATGACAGGGCCTGGGTTGCGCAGTTGATCGATGAAGTGGGGCTTACAGGATTTGGCCAGGCGTTGCCCAAGGCATTGTCTGGCGGGATGGCGCAACGGGTGGCGATTGCTCGCGGGTTGTATTCAAGGCCGCAAGTGTTGTTGCTGGACGAACCGTTCAGTGCGGTGGATGCGTTTACCCGCATGAAGCTGCAGGATTTGCTGCTGCAATTGGCTGAGCATCATGGAATCGCCCTGCTGCTGGTGACTCACGATGTGGACGAGGCGCTGTACCTGAGTGACCGGGTGTTGGTGATGGATAACCGGCCCAGCAGCATTCGCCAGGAGCTGGCGGTGGAGCTGGTGCATCCGCGGGATCGGCGGGATCCGCTGTTGGCGCGGCTCAAGGCACTGGCGCTGACTGAGCTGCAGCGGGCGCATGTGATCTGAAAGGCACGTGTTGAGGCCGCCCAAAATCAAGAGCTAAAGCGGGCACGGTTCAAATGTGGGAGCGGGCTTGCTCGCGAAGGTCGTCAACGATGACGCGGGCATCCTGATTCAACGCGGCGCTCTCAGGTTCTTCGCGAGCAAGCCCGCTCCCACAAGGATCGCATCAAGCAGCCGATTTACGCGGCGTCAACGTCACCCAATACTGCGTACGGGACTGCACTTGCAGCGGCATCGTCGACGCCAGCAACGCAAGAATGCGATCCGTGTCCGCCAACTGAAAACTCCCCGTGACCCGCAGCGCTTCAAGGCTCGGGTCCCAACGCAGCACACCCGGTCGATACCGCTCCAACTCCCGCAAAAAATCACCCAACAGCTGGTTCTGCGCCGTCAGCACACCGTCGCGCCAACCCAGTTGCAACGCATCAAACGCCACCGCAGCGCCCATCCCGGATTCCTGCAACCGGGCCTGCTGCCCACCTTGCAATGTCGCCATCTGCCCGCGCAGGTCCTGCACCTGCACTACGCCCTTGAGCACCGACACCAAACACCCGGATGACAGCTGCCGCACACACACGTCAGCCTGGCTGACGATCACCTGGCCATAACGCGTCTGCACCGTCAGCACACCGGCCCCCGGCACGGTCAACGCCATCTCCCCTTCCACCAGCGTCACACGGCGCCGGGCCGTATCCACATCCACCGCACTGGCAGTGTTGAGTTGCAGGCTGCTGCCATCCGCCAGCGCCACACGCTTACGTTCGCCAGTGGCGGTGTGCAGGTCGGCGCGCCATGCATCGATCGGCAATTGCCGGCTAAGCAACCACGCGGCCGGCACCAAGGCCGCCACGCCCAACGCACGCTTGAGCACCGCACGCCGCCCCGGTTGCGGGCGATCGAGGCTGGCCATGGCCAATGCCGGAGGCAAGTCGGTAAAACGCTGGCGCAGTAACTGGGCTTTTTGCCAGATCTGTTCGTGTTGAGGATGGCTGTCACGCCACTGCTGCAGGCTGGCATGATCACGCTCGGTGGCGCTGCCGGATTCCAGCAACGCCAGCCACTGTGCCGCCGCACGGGCAAGATCCGGCGCGGTGCGGCTCACAGTTCCACCAGCAGGCAATGCTCATAGGCCTGGGCCATGTAGCGCTTGACCGTACGCTCGGACACCTTCAGCCGCTCGGCAATCTCGCGATAGCCCAGGCCCTCCAGCTGGCTCCAGAGAAACGCGCGGCGCACCACCGGTGGCAAACCATCGAGCAACTCATCCAGGGCTTGCAGGGTTTCCAGCAGCAGCCAGCGCTGTTCCGGTGACGGCACGCAATCCTGCGGCAAGTGCATCAATGCGTTGAGATACGCCTGCTCCAGGCTGCGCCGCTGATGAAAATTCACCAGCAACCGCTTGCCCACCGTCACCAGATACGCCCGGGGTTCCTGCAATTGCGCAATCGGCTGGGCGCTGGCCAGCACCCGCAGGAACGTGTCCTGGCTCAGGTCGGCGGCATCCCACGCGTTGCCCAGACGGCGGCGCAACCAGCTTTCCAGCCAGCTGCGGTGGTCGCGGTACAAGCTGTGAAGACTCGGTTCAGTGAGGTGCGTCGGCAATACAGCATCATTCATGGCAAGTAACCTGCGCGGCGCGAGTCAGTCTCAAATGAGATTCATTCTATTTAATATCCCGCCGGCATACCACGTTCTTTTGCACAGGATGTTTAAAGCATCGCGGCCTTTTGCCTGAGCATGTCGATAAACATCCCCAGTTCGCGACTCACCGGGTCACCCCGGCGCAGCAGCATGCCGAACGGTGCGAGCTGCACCTCCAGCGCCACCGGCAGTGCGACCACCAGGCCCATTTTCAGGTAATCCCGCAGGGCGCTTTCCGAGAGCACCATGATTGCGTCGGTCAGTTGAATCAGTTGCTGCATGGAATACACCGAGCTGCATTCGATGATGTCTGCCGGCTGCGGTAACGCAAGGCGTTGCAGCGCTTCGTCGAAGCCGATGCGCGCCGGGCTGGTTTCCGGTTGCAGGATCCACGGCCAGTCGCTGACCAGCTCCGTCAGCGCCAGGTCATCACGCTGGGCCAGGGGATGGCCGGCGTGCACCACCACCAACAAACGCTCGTTACCCAAGGGTTCGAAGGTGTAATGCTCGCTGTCGGTGGCGGCATTGCGCCGGGCGATGGCCAGGTCGATGCGGCCTTGTTCCAGCAACTGGATCACCTGGTCGCTGGTGTCGCCCATGATGCGAATGCGCAGTTGGGGATTGAGAGTCTTGATCTGGGCAATGGAGTCCATCACCAGGTCCGGGGCCGCGCCCATGATGGTGCCAATCGACAAGTAGCCATAACCGCCCTGTTGACGCGCCATCAGGTCTTCGGCGCAACGGTCGAGGCCACTCAGCGCCGACTCGGCAAAGCGGATCAACTCCTTGCCCAGCGCCGTCGGGCGCATACCCCGGGGCAGGCGCTCGAACAGGTCACAGGCAAACATGTCCTCGATCTCGCGCAACATGCGCGTCGCCGCCGGCTGCGACATGTTCAGGCTTTGGGACGCCCGGTGCAGGTTCTGGCTGGAACTCAAGGCCACCAGCATGTGCAGATGCTTGTAGCGCAGGCGGTTGAACAGGCTTCGGGAGATCAACGGACTACTCATTTTTATCCTTGTTATCGATACCCTGAGGTTATCAGTTGTAAGCGAGATTCGATTTGTAGCGCATGGATTGAGCGCCGTACAGTCCTTCCCATAAGAACAAAACACCGGACTGAACAATGAAGACCCTGCCCGCACCTCTGCTCGCCAAAATTTCCTGGCGGCTACTGCCCTTCCTGCTGTTGATGTACATCATGGCCTTCCTCGACCGCGCCAACGTCGGGTTCGCCAAACAAGCCTTCCAGGCCGACACCGGCCTCAGTGACGCCGCCTTCGCCTTTGGCGCCGGGGTGTTTTTTGTCGGCTATGCGCTGCTGGAAGTGCCGAGCAACCTGATCATGCATCGCGTCGGTGCCCGCCTGTGGATGTGCCGGATCATGGTCAGTTGGGGCCTGGTGTCCGCCGCCATGATGTTTGCCCACAACGAAACCAGCTTCTACGTGTTGCGCTTTCTGCTGGGCGTGGCCGAAGCCGGATTCTTCCCCGGCGTGATCCTCTACCTCACCTACTGGTTCCCCTCCGCCGTGCGCGGCAAGGCCATGGGTTTCTTCTACTTCGGCGCGCCCTTGGCGTTCATCTTCGGCAGCCCGCTGTCCGGCCTGTTGCTGGAGCTGGACGGGTTCTCCGGGTTGCACGGCTGGCAATGGCTGTTCGCGGTGGAAGGCCTGATGGCCACCGCGGTTGGCATTTGGGCCTACTGGTACCTGGACAACCGCCCTGCCGATGCCAAATGGCTGAGCGTTGCAGAGCGCCGCCAGATCCAGGACCTGCTGGACCGCGAAGACCAGCAAAAAACCTCCCACGGCCGCAGCCTGCTCACGGTGTTGTGCCAGCCCAGCGTGCTGTACCTGTGCCTGGTTTACTTGCTGATCCAGGCCAGCGTGTACGGCGTGGTGTTCTATTTGCCCACCCAGGTCGGCGGGCTGCTGGGGACCAAGGTCGGCTTGATGGTGGGCCTGGTCTCGGCGATTCCCTGGGTCTGCGCGCTGTTCGCCGCGTGGTGGATTCCCGGCTACTCCGACCGCACCGGCGAGCGCCGCAAAACCGCATCCCTGACCCTCTTGATGGCCGCCGCCGGAATCGCCTGCTCAGTGACCTTCGCCAACCCGCTGCTGGGCATGCTCGCGCTGTGCTTTGCCGCCTCGGGCTTTATCGCCGTGCAACCGGTGTTCTGGACCTTCCCTTCCAGCTACCTGGCCGGCAGCGCAGCGGCGGCCAGCATTGCCCTGATCAACTCCTTCGGCGCCCTCGGCGGGTTTATCGCCCCGGTGCTGAAGAACTGGGCAGAAACCGCCTTTCACTCCCCTGCAGCCGGCCTTTACCTGCTGTCCGCCACCACCGTACTCGCAGCGTTGCTGGTACTCGGTATCCATTCCCCAGGCCAAAAAGCGACGAACACGCCGGCCACTGTTTAATCAAGGAGTCACACCATGGGCAACCTCACTATCAAGCACGTCCGCGCCTTTGTGCTGCGCGGCGGCGGCGCGGACTACCACGACCAGGCAGACGGCCACTGGATCGACGATCACATCAGTACCCCCATGAGCAAATACCCCGAATACCGCCAGAGCCGCCGCAGTTTCGGGATCAACGTACTCGGCACACTCGTGGTGGAAATCGAGGCCAGCGACGGCACCGTCGGGTTCGCCGTGACCACCGGTGGCGAGCCCGCCGCGTATATCGTCGAGAAGCACCTGGCGCGCTTCCTGGAAGGCGCCCACGTGACCGATATCGAAAAAATCTGGGACCAGATGTACCAGTCCACCCTGTACTACGGCCGCAAGGGCCTGGTGATCAACACGATCTCCGGTGTCGACCTGGCGCTGTGGGACCTGCTCGGCAAGATCCGCCAGGAACCGGTGCACCAGTTGCTCGGCGGCGCGGTGCGTGACGAGTTGCAGTTCTACGCCACCGGCGCCCGCCCCGACCTCGCACAGAAGATGGGCTTTATCGGCGGCAAGATGCCCTTGCACTACAGCCCATCGGAAGGCGAAGAAGGCCTGCGCAAAAACCTCGAGGAACTGGCGACCATGCGCGAGCGGGTCGGCCCGGACTTCTGGCTGATGCTCGATTGCTGGATGAGCCTGGACCTGAACTACGCCACCAAACTGGCGATCGGCGCCCATGAATACGGCCTGAAATGGATTGAAGAAGCGCTGTCGCCCGACGACTACTGGGGCTATGCCGCCCTGCGCAACAACGTGCCCAAAGGCATGTTGGTCACCACCGGCGAACACGAGGCTACCCGTTGGGGCTTTCGCATGCTGCTGGAGATGGGTTGCTGCGACATTATCCAGCCGGATGTGGGCTGGTGCGGCGGCCTCACCGAGCTGGTGAAAATCTCGGCCCTGGCCGACGCCCATAATGCGCTGGTGGTGCCTCACGGCTCGTCGGTCTACAGCTACCACTTCGTCGCCACCCGCCATAACAGCCCGTTCGCCGAGTTCCTGATGATGGCGCCCAAGGCCGATGAGGTGGTGCCGATGTTCCACCCGCAACTGCTCGGTGAGCCGGTGCCGGTGAATGGCCGCATGCGCCTGTCGGTGCTCGACAAGCCCGGGTTTGGCGTGGACCTCAACCCCGATTGCCAACTGCATCGTCCGTATAACCGCTGAGGACTCCTGCCATGAACATGCCCCACAACGCTTTCAAGGCCGCGCTGCGTAAAGACGCCGCGCAATACGGGATCTGGGCCGGCTTCGCCACCGCCTACGCCGCCGAGATCGTCGCCAGCACCGGTTACGACTGGATGCTGATTGACGGCGAACACGCCCCCAACACCGTGCCCAGCGTGCTCAACCAGCTCCAGGCCGTGGCGCCCTACGCCACTGCGCCGGTGGTGCGTGCGGTAAGCAGCGACGCCAACCTGATCAAGCAACTGCTGGACGTGGGTGCGCAAACGCTGATGATCCCGATGGTCGAAACCGCCGAGCAAGCCCAGGCCCTGGTGCGGGCCATGCGTTACCCGCCCCACGGTATTCGTGGCGTAGGCGGCGGCTTGACCCGCGCCACCCGCTGGGACGGCGTGGCCGACTACCTCAATACTGCCCATGAACAGCTGTGCCTGATCGTGCAGGTGGAGTCGCGCCTGGGCGTTGAAAACGTCGCGGCAATTGCGGCGGTGGAAGGCGTGGACGCGGTATTTATCGGCCCCGCCGACCTGTCCATCGGCCTCGGTCACGCTGGCAATCCCGGGCACCCCGAGGTGCAGGAACGCATCCAGCACGCGGTCAACGCCACGCTGGCGGCCGGCAAGGCCTGCGGCATTCTCGCCCCCAACGAAGACGACGCTCGCCGTTATCAAGCCTGGGGCTGCCAGTTCATTGCGGTGGCCATCGACATCAGCTTGCTGCGCCAGGGTGCCATGGCGACCCTGGCCCGCTATCGCCCCGCCGCCGACGCCAAAGCACCGTCACGTACTTACTGAGGAGCCAAGCATGTCATCCGTACCGGTCTACCAGAACTTCATCAACGGCTGCTTTACCTCCAGCGATGCGCACCTGGATGTGTTGAACCCGGCTACCGGCGCCCTGCTGTCGAAGGTCCCGGCGTCCACCTCCGAAGACGTCGACCAAGCCTTGGCTGCCGCACGTCATGCGCAAAAAGACTGGGCGCGCAAACCGGCGATCGAACGCGCCGGTCACTTGCGCCGCATCGCCGCCAAGCTGCGGGAAAACGTCGCCCACCTGGCGCGCACTATTACCCTGGAGCAAGGCAAGGTCAGCGGCCTGGCGGAAGTGGAAGTCAACTTCACCGCCGACTACCTCGACTACATGGCCGAGTGGGCGCGCCGCATTGAAGGCGAGATCATCACCAGTGACCGCCCCAACGAAAACATCTTTCTGTTCCGCAAACCTCTGGGGGTGGTGGCCGGTATCCTGCCGTGGAATTTCCCGTTCTTTTTGATCGCCCGCAAGATGGCCCCGGCGTTGCTCACCGGCAACACCATCGTGATCAAACCCAGCGAAGAAACGCCGAACAACTGCTTCGAGTTCGCCAAACTGGTGGCCGAGACCGACCTGCCGGCCGGGGTATTCAATGTGGTCTGCGGCGATGGCCGCGTCGGTGGCGCCCTCACCGCCCATAAGGGCGTGGACATGATCAGCTTCACCGGCAGCGTCACCACCGGCTCGCGGATCATGGCTGCTGCGGCACCGAATATCACCAAGCTCAACCTGGAGCTGGGCGGCAAGGCGCCTGCCATCGTCCTCGCCGATGCCGACCTGGACCTCGCGGTAAACGCCATTCGCGACTCGCGGATCATCAACAGCGGCCAGGTGTGCAACTGCGCCGAACGGGTGTACGTGGAGCGCAAGGTGGCCGACCAGTTTATCGACCGCATCAGCGCCGCGATGGCCGCCACCCGCTACGGCGACCCCATCGCCCAGGCCGATGTGGAGATGGGCCCGCTGATCAACCGCCAAGGCCTGGACAGCGTCAATCGCAAGGTACGCACCGCCTTGAGCCAGGGTGCATCGCTGGTCACCGGTGGACAGATCGCCGATCTGGGCCAGGGGTTTCACTTCCAGCCGACGGTATTGGCCGGTTGCCACGCCGACATGGAAATCATGCGCGAAGAAATTTTTGGTCCGGTGCTGCCGATCCAGATTGTCGACGACCTGGATGAAGCCATTGCCATGGCCAACGACTGCGACTACGGCCTGACCTCCTCGATCTACACCCGTGACCTGGGCAAGGCGATGCAGGCGGTGCGCGAATTGTCGTTCGGCGAAACCTACGTCAACCGCGAGAACTTCGAGGCGATGCAAGGCTTCCATGCCGGCGTGCGCAAATCCGGAATCGGCGGCGCCGATGGCAAGCACGGCTTGTACGAGTACACCCACACCCATGCGGTGTACCTGCAGGGCTGAGGTGGTGCAACGGGCCCTGGCGCGGTAGCGTGCGGGCCCTTCCCTATCCATTGTTCCGAAGGATTGCGCAATGCTTCTTACCCCTTACAGCGGCCCGATCATCGACAGCCATTTGCACCTGTTCGACCCGCGCCGCCCCCAGGGCATTCCCTGGCCAGAGCCCGGCAACGCGCTGTATGCCGCGCATTTGCCGGCGGACTATTGGGCGCTGGCAGGCGAACATAACGTGATCGGCGCCATTGCCGTTGAAGCCAGCCCGTGGCGCGACGATAACCGCTGGTTGCTGGAGACCTTGCGCAGCGACCCGCGCATGCTCGGTTTCGTCGGCAACCTGGACCCGCTGCACGGCGACTTTTCGGCTGATCTGGATGCCTTGGCCGATGAGCCGCTGTTCCTCGGTTTGCGCTACGGCAACCTGTGGGACCGCGATTTGCTTGAGGACCAGGCGCGCCCCGGATTCATCGATGGCCTGCGCCGGCTTGCTGAATGCGGGCGTGGTCTGGACAGCGCCAACCCCAATCCGCGCCTGATCAAAGGGCTGCTGCACCTGAGCGACGCCTTGCCCGAGCTGCGTATCATCGTCGACCACCTGCCCAATGCCAGCGTGCCCGCCGGTGAAGAATCGGCGTATCACGCTGACCTGATGCGCCTGGCAGAGCGGCCCAATGTGTTCGCCAAACTTGCAGAAATCCCTCAAGTCGGTCCACGTGGATTGATCACCGACCCGGCGTTCTACAACGACCGCCTGGCCGTGCTGTGCGAAGCCTTTGGCGAAGACCGTTGCTTCTTCGGCAGCGACTGGCCCAACAGCGATCACCTGGCCAATTTCGCCGCCACCCTGGGCCTGGTGAAAGCCTGCATGGCGAGTAAATCCGAGGACGTACAGGGCAAGTTCTTCCTGCACAACGCGGTGCGCATCTACAGCCCCACGCCACCCCACGGAGGCCAGTGATGCAGACCCGAGCCTTTCGCATGAACCTCAACCCCGGCCAGCACGCCGAGTACCGTCGACGCCATGACGAGATCTGGCCCGAACTGGCCCAGGCCCTGCGCGATGCCGGGGTGGTGGACTACCGGATCTTCCTCGACGAGGCCAGCAACGCCTTGTTCGCCGTGATGACTCACGAAGACCAGCACGGCCTCGACGCGTTGCCGAGCACCGCGCTGATGCAACGGTGGTGGCAGTACATGCAAGACATCATGCCCAGCCATCCGGACGCCTCGCCCGTCAGCGTGGATTTAATCCCGATGTTCAGCCTCACCCCAGGCTGAAACAGCGTGCTACCACAACAATAAAAAAGGATTCGACTACGTGGAAATCATTCTCTTCGGTGTGATTCTGCACTTCATCGGCGGCTTCGCCTCCGGCAGTTTCTACATCCCTTACAAGAAGGTCCGTGGCTGGGCCTGGGAAAGCTATTGGATCACCGGTGGCCTGGTGTCATGGCTGATCGTGCCGCTGATTGCCGCGCAGCTGACCGTGCCCGGTTGGGTCGACATCCTGCGCCAGGCCGAGAGCAGCACCCTGCTCTGGACCTACCTGTTCGGCGTACTCTGGGGCATCGGCGGGCTGACCTTCGGCCTGACCATGCGCTACCTCGGGCTGTCCCTGGGCATGTCACTGGTACTGGGCCTGACGTCGGCCCTCGGCGCCTTGATGCCGGCGCTGTACCGCGACCTGTTCACCGACGCCACCGAAGGCACCTTGACCTCGATGCTCGCGTCTCAAGGCGGGCATTGGGTGCTGTGGGGTGTAGCGGTTTCACTGGTGGGCATCGCGGTGTGCGGCAAGGCCGGGTTGATCAAGGAACGTGAAGTGCCGGAGGCGGTGAAGTTTGCCAGCATCAGCGAGTTCTCGGTGGCCAAGGGCATGCTGGTGGCGGTGATCTCCGGGGTCTTGAGCGCATGCTTCAGCTACGGCATTTCCGCCGGTCGCCCCTTGGCCGCAGCGGCCGTGGAGCACGGTGCCAATAGCCTGTTCCAGAACAACGTGACCTTCATGGTGATCATGTGGGGTGGCCTGACCACCAACGGCCTCTGGTGCCTGTGGCTGAACTGGCGCAACCGTACGTTCCACAACTACACCGACCGCAGTACGCCACTGCTCGGTAACTACCTGCTGGTGGCGTGTGCCGGCACCCTGTGGTTTCTGCAGTTTTTCTTCTACGGCATGGGCGAAAGCCGCCTGCAGAACGACGCCAGTTCGTGGGTGTTGCACATGTCTTTCATCATCATCGTGTCCAACTGCTGGGGCCTGTATTTCCGCGAATGGCAGGGCACCAGCGCCACCAACAAAGGCGTATTGGTCGCGGGTATCGCGGTGATTCTCGGTGCCATTGCCATGGTCGGTTACGGCAACTATCTCGGCTGAGGCCGTTTTTTTTTCAGGAGTTCACTTATGTTACTTGCAGACAAAACCGTGATTATTACTGGCGCCTCCCGTGGAATCGGCCGCGCCGCCGCCCGGGAATGTGCACGCCAGGGTGCCCGTGTGGTCATCGGCCACAGCGGCAGTGGCCAGGGCACTGAGGCGGCGTTTTCGTTGATCGAGGAAATTAAAGCGTTCGGCGGCCAAGCGGTGGAGGTGGGCGGCGATGCGGCTGATCCGGACACCGGCGACAAACTGGTGGCCGGCGCGCTCAAGGCATTCGGCAGTGTAGATGTGTTCGTCAACAACGCCGGGATCTGTCCGTTCCACTCGTTCCTCGACATGCCGCGCGAGGTGTACCTGAAGACGGTCAACACCAACCTAAACGGCGCCTACTTCGCCGTGCAGGCTGCGGCGAACCAGATGAAAAACCAGGGCAAAGGAGGCGCGATCATCGCCGTCAGTTCCATCAGTGCGTTGGTGGGCGGCGGGATGCAGACGCACTACACGCCGACCAAGGCCGGGCTGCATTCGTTGATGCAGTCCTGTGCGATTGCGCTGGGGCCTTATGGGATTCGCTGTAATTCGGTGTTGCCGGGGACGATTGCTACCGACATCAACAAGGAGGATTTGGCGGATGAGGAGAAGCTGGCGTACATGACTTCGCGCACGCCGCTGGGGCGCCTGGGTGAACCTGACGATGTGGCAGGGCCCATAGTTTTTCTTGCTTCGGATATGGCGCGGTATGTGACCGGGGCTTCGTTGCTGGTGGATGGGGGGTTGTTCGTCAACTTGCAGTAGCTGGTGGGGGCGTATCCGTTATTTGGGGGGTTGGGTGTATATCCGTTGTTTAGGTAACGGCCACTGTTGGTTCCGCTCTTACAGCGGCTCACTTTTGAAGAGCGCAAAAGTAAGCAAAACGCTCTTGCCCCACCACTCGGCACCTCGCCTAGGCTCGGTGTGCCCTCACTCCGGCTTTGGACCGTGGGCCGCCGTCATGGGCCATCCCTGGCCCAGGACGGCTAACCTGGCGTCCTGCCAGGTTACCCACGCTCCAAAGCCTGCGTTCGGCCAGCGTGGTTTAACGGGGCGCCTAAGATCAAGATCAAAAGCAAGAGCAAGAGCACAGCGGCCTCCCGGCCGGCTTGAGTGTTGAAGAGCACAATCAAAAGCTAAAGCGAGCACGGTCCAAAAAATGTGGGAGCGGGCTTGCTCGCGAAGGTCGTTAACGATGACGCGGGCATTCTGGATGAACGCGGCGCTCTCAGGTTTTTCGCGAGCAAGCCCGCTCCCACAGAAAAGCAGCTCTGTTTTCGCTCTGGTCTTTGCTTTTGCTCTTAACACTCAAGCCGGCCGGTAGGCCGCTGTGCTTTGCTTTTGATCTGCTTTTGATTTTGATCTGCGGGCCCCGTCAACCACGATGGCCGCAAGTAGGCACGGTGGAGCGGGTAAATCGGCAGGGAAGCCGATTTAGCCGCGCCGGGCCATGGATGGCCCGTCGCGGCGGCCCGCGGAAGCGGGCCGGAGTGCGGGCATGCCGAGCCTAGGCGAGGCACCGAGTGGTGGGGCAAAGACCTTTTGGTTACTTTTGGGGCGTTTGCCAAAAGTGACCCGCTGTAAGAGCGGAACCATAAGCGGCCGTTACCGAAGAAACGGATATGTACACTCCCGCCTACCCCTCACAATCAAAAACCTCCCCCCGCCTGACCACACTCCCCGCCGCAAGCACCGCCCCCGGTGCCAACACCCCATTGGCACCGACCCGACACTGATCCCCCAGCAACGCGCCAAACTTGTCACACCCAGTACCCTGCAACTGCCCGTCAACGCGCACCTGCACCTGCTTGTCGTCACGCTCGTTCCGGTAATTGGCGACGATGCTCCCAGCCTCCAGATTAACCCCGCGACCCAGCACCGAATCACCGACAAAATTGAAGTGCGCCAACTTGCTGCCGCTGAAAACAAAGGATGTCTTGAGCTCCGCACCAGGCCCAAAAATGCAATATTCATCCACCCAACAACCACCGCGAAGGTAAGCACCGGCGGCGATAAAACAGTGGGCGCCGATGATCAGCGGGGCTTTTAAAACAGCGCCGGCTTCAACTACCGCAGTACGGTGCACCGCAATCTCGTCATGAATTTCATAGTCGTCATCAGAAAGCCCCGCCAGCAACTGACGCACGATGCCAGGCGCTTGGGTGACCAGTTCCCAGGGTGCAAGATCAGCCCAGGGCGCCAGCGGCGAACGGGAAAAGTCAGCGATGTAATCGGTGAGTCGAATCAATGTCGAGCCCTCTACAGATCAGCGAAGCCCGAAACGCTAGCATGAAATGCATCTTTACAGTTTGTATAGATATGGATATTTTATCCAGTCAATACGCTCGAGAGGCCCCTTCCATGCAACTGTCTTCGTACCAAGACGTGATCAACGCCGCCGAACGCCTGGAGGGCTTCGCCAACCACACTCCGGTGTACACCTCTCGTACCCTCGATGCCGAGACCGGCGCCCAGGTGTTTATCAAGTGTGAAAACCTGCAACGCACCGGCTCGTTCAAGTTTCGCGGCGCCTTCAATGCGCTGTCGCGTTTTGATGAACAGCAGCGCAAGGCCGGGGTAGTGGCGTTTTCTTCGGGCAATCACGCGCAAGGCATCGCGCTGGCCGCACGGTTGTTGCAGATGCCGGCAACCATCGTCATGCCCACCGACGCCCCGGCCGCCAAGGTCGCCGCTACCCGGGAATATGGCGCAAGTGTGGTGTTCTACGACCGCATCACCGAAGACCGCGAGCAGATCGGCCGCACCCTGGCTGAGCAACACGGCATGACCTTGATCCCCTCCTACGACCACCCGGACGTGCTGGCCGGCCAGGGCACCGCCGCCAAGGAGCTGCTGGAATTCACCGGCCCGCTGGACGCGCTGTTCGTCGGCCTGGGCGGTGGCGGCATGCTCTCCGGCACGGCGTTGGCGACCCGTGCGCTGTCGCCCGATTGCCTGTTGTACGGGGTCGAGCCCGAAGCCGGGAATGACGGCCAGCGTTCCTTCCAGACCGGCAGCATCGTGCACATCGACACGCCCGCTACCATCGCCGATGGCGCCCAGACCCAGCATCTGGGTAATCACACCTTTCCGATCATTCGCGAGCAGGTCACCGACATCCTCACCGTCTCCGATGCCGAGTTGGTGGGTTCGATGAAGTTCTTCATGCAGCGCATGAAAATGGTCGTGGAACCCACCGGCTGCCTTGGTCTGGCGGCCCTGCGAAGCCTCAAGCATCAGTTCCGGGGCCAACGCGTGGGCATTATCGTGACCGGCGGCAACGTCGACCTCCAAACCTATGCGACGCTGCTGAGCACTCCACAATGAACATCATCCACACCCCCGCAGCCTCGACGCCTGCCGGTCACTACTCCCAGGCCGTGAGTCATCAGGGCACGCTGTACATCTCCGGGCAATTGCCGGTGAGCCCTGGCGGGCGTCATAACCTCGAGGCTTCGTTTGCCGAACAGGCTCAAGTGGCCCTGGACAATCTGTTGGCGATCTTGAAGGCGGCAGGCGGCTCACCTGCAGACCTGGTGAAAGTCACCGTGTATGTGGTGGGCGTGAAGCACTGGCCTGAATTTGACCGTTTGTACGCCGCTGCACTGGGGGATCACCGCCCTGCCCGCGCGGTGGTGCCGGTGCCGGAATTGCACCACGGCTATCTGATTGAAATCGAGGCCGTGGCACAGTCGGCGTAGGTCATTTGGCGTAGGTGTAGACCGCCGCCCGCGAAACCCCAAGGTGCGAGGCGACTGTTTCCATGGCACGCCGGATGTCCATCACGCCCGCCTCTTTCAGCTCTTGCATCAGCAAGCGCCGGTCGGCCGCTTTGAGAGCTCGCGGGGTGGTTGCAAGGCGTGCGGCGAACTGGTCGATACGCGCGCGAATGGCATCCGCGCCGGACGGGTCGAGGGACTCGGCAAGCCGGTCGCCGCTGACCGAGCCGAATTGTTCCAGCATGCCCTGCAGCCCCCGGAACAGCGAGAGGTCGACGTTCATGCACAAGGCCGCCACGTACTTGCCGGTGGAGTCCTTGATGCCGATGGAGGTGCTCTTGACCTGGCGGCCGTCGGCGAACTGGTTCTGGTAATTGGCGATCACCTGTGGGTATTCGGGATCGGCGATCCGCGCCAGGCCCAGCTCGGTAGCCGGGTCACCCGGTTGGCGTCCGGAGAGGTTGTTGTGGATGGCCATGATTGCGTGCTGCGGGTCGCGCAGGTCGTGGAGTACGACCTCGCAAAACGGGCTGAACGTTTTGCTCAGGCCTTCGGCAATTTGTTCGAGTTGGCTGATCAAGGCCGTTTGTTCGGGGGTGTGTTTTTTCATTCAGACAACATATCCAGTAGTGGACAAGCCGTCAATTTGGCTTTTTTGGAGTGGGCGGTGGATATCGCCGACAGCCTTGCTGGGTGTGAGGTTGGTTGGGGGTATATCCGTTATTTGGGTAACGGCGGCTTATGGTTCCGCTCTTACAGCGGCTCACTTTTGAAGAGCGCAAAAGTAAGCAAAACGCTCTTGCCCCACCACTCGGCACCTCGCCTAGGCTCGGTGTGCCCTCACTCCGGCATTGCTCCGCGGGCCGCCGTCATGGGCCATCCCTGGCCCAGGACGGCTAACCTGGCGTCCTGCCAGGTTACCCACGCTCCAAAGCCTGCGTTCGGCCAGCGTGGTTTAACGGGGCGCCTAAGATCAAGATCAAAAGCCAGATCAAAAGCAAGAGCACAGCGGCCTACCGGCCGGCTTGAGTGTTGAAGAGCACAATCAAAAGCTAAAGCGGGCACGGTCCAAAAAATGTGGGAGCGGGCTTGCTCGCGAAGGTCGTTAACGATGACGCGGGCATTCTGGATGAACGCGGCGCTCTCAGGTTTTTCGCGAGCAAGCCCGCTCCCACAGAAAAGCAGATTTGTTTTCGCTCTGGCTTTTGATCTGGCTTTTAACACTCAAGCCGGCCGGGAGGCCGCTGTGCTTTTGCTTTTGATTTTGATCTGACTGCCCCAATAAGCCCGAGGCCGAACGCAGGTATTGCGGAGCGGGTAAACCGGCAGGACGCCGGTTTAGCCGCGCCGGGCCATGGATGGCCCGTCGCGGCGGCCCGCGGAGCAATGCCGGAGTGAGGGAACACCGAGCCTAGGCGAGGTGCCGACAGGCGGGGCAGAGCCCTTTGCTTACTTTGGGGCTTTTCCAAAGTGAGTCGCTGTAAGAGCGAAACCATAGGTGGCCGTTACCTAAATAACGGATATGTACTCACCCCCCCCCATAAATACCCACCAAGTATCAAACCATACCCCCTCGATATTAGACGAAAGCAAACGCGCCAGAGGAAACTACCCACAATTACAAAAATACCTAAAGAGTATAAAAAATGCCCACCCACTCCTCCTGGATCGTGCTGTCCATCACCGGCATCTACATGCTGAGCCTGGCACTGATCAGCTACGGCGTTCGCCGCCACTCCCGCAGCGCCAACAACTACACCACCGGCGGTGGCCACTTCCCGGCGTTCCTGATCGGCTTCCTCATGCTCTCGGAATTTATCGGCACCGCAGTCAGCATCGGCACCGCCCAAACCGGTTTCAAGGTAGGCATCTCCGCCGCATGGAACCTGTTCGCCCTGGCCCTCGGCTTCGTACTCTTCGCCTGGCTACTGGCCCGAAAGTACAAGGACCTGGGCGACAACACCATCTCCGGCGTACTCGCGCGCAACTACGGCCAACGCACCCGCTTCGCCACCTCGATCATCACCATCTTTGCCCTGGAAATCGTCGCCGTCTCGATCTACGCCAGCGGCGGCGCCGTATTGGCCAGCGTGATGCAAGTGGACCGAACCCTGGCGATCGTGATCGTCGGCGTGGTCTCGGTGGCGTACGTCAGCATCGGCGGCATGCGCTCGGTGATCTACACCAACTTCGTCCACGCCGCCTTGAAATACCTGGGCGTCGGCCTGGCCCTGTGGTTTGGCTTGAAGCAAGTGGGCGGTATCGGCCAGTTGCAGGCGCAATTGCCGGCCAGCATGTTTGACTGGACCACCGTCGGCTGGGGCCAGATCGTCGCCTGGATGATCGCCGGTATCGGCTCGATCTTCTCCACCCAATACGTGATCCAGGCGGTGAACACCGTCAGCCATGCAGGCAAGGCCCAACGCGCATGTTTCTACGTGGCGGTGCTGATGGTGCCGTTCGGCATCGGCGCGGCATTGATCGGGATGTGCAGCGCAGTATTGTTCCCCAACGTCGATTCGCTGCAAGCCTTCCCTACCCTGATCGCCAGCATGGACCAACTGACGGCCGGGCTGGTAGTCGCGGGCCTGGCCGGCTCGCTGTTCGGCACCATCTCGGCAGTGAGCATGGGCTCGGCGACGTTGTTGCTGCGGGACTTCTACGAGCCGTGGTTCAACCCGGAAAAAAGCGACGCCAAGTCCCTACGCTTCGTGCGCCTGGCGACCATCGCCGTCGGCCTGTTGCCGATTGCCCTGGCGCTGACGTCGGACAAGGTGCTGATGATCGCCTTCCTCGGCAAGGCGTTGCGCGCCTCCCTGGCGGTGCTGGTGTTGATGGTGTTCTACGCGCCGAAATTCGGCACGGCGGCCGGTGCGTTCCTGAGCATCATTGCCTCGTTGCTCGCGACCGTGGGCTGGTTCCTCGCCGGTAATCCGTGGGGCATCGACAACGCTTACATCGCCTTGTTTACGCCGCTGATCATCATGGGCATCAGCCATGTGACACGCCGCAAGACACCGGCCGAACCGCTGGTGGCAGTCACAAGCTGAGGTAGGATGGCAGCCCAACCAATAAGGAAGTTGTGAAATGCTGCCGATCCGCACCCCATTGATCCTGCACCCCGGCTTGTCCACCGCTACCCGCCGCATCTGGCTGAAGCTGGAGAACCTGCAACCCTGCGGCTCGTTCAAGTTGCGCGGGATGACCACGCTGTGTGCCTACGCGGCCAGCCAGGGCAAGACCACGGTAGTGTGCCCCTCCGGCGGCAATGCCGGGCTGGCGACGGCTTTTGCAGCGCGGGGCCTGGGATTGCAGGCGCGGATCGTGGTGCCGACCACCACCCCCGAAGCGACCCGCGCGCGCATCCGCCAGGCCGGGGCCGAGGTGGTGGTGCACGGTGATCTGTGGGATCAATCCAACGAGCTGGCGCTGCAACTTTCCGAAGCACCGGACGCGCTGTACGTGCCGGCCTTTGATCACCCGCTGTTGTGGGAAGGTCACAGCCGCATGATCGATGAAATTCTTGAGGACTGCCCTCAGGTGGGCGCCATCGTGACCTCCGTGGGTGGCGGTGGATTGCTTGCGGGCGTACTGACGGGGCTGGAGCGCCATGGTCGGTTCGACTGCAAGGTGATTGCCTGTGAAACGGCAGGCGCAGCGTCGTTTGCTGCGGCTGTGGAGGCTGGAAAACCAGTACGCCTGGCGAAGATCGATACCGTGGCCAAGTCGTTGGCGGCGACCCAGGTGGCGGCTTGGCCGGTTGAGCACATCGGCAGGTTTGCCCATCAGTGCGTGGTGTTGAGTGATGCCGAGGCGATGATGGGGGTGGCGCGCTATGCCGATGATTTAAGGCAGTTGGTGGAACCGGCATGTGGGGTTTCGTTGGCGGTGGCTTATCTGGAGCATGGGGCGATTGCCGGGGTTGAGGATGTGGTGGTGATTGTGTGTGGCGGGGTGAGTATCAGCGCGGAATCCGTCGGGCAGTGGCAGAAAGCGATTTCTTGACGGGGTAACCGGCGAAAAACGCAGGTGAGTGGCTGATCCGTATTAATGACCCGGGTCTGAGTCTGTATTGTTCTGCCCATACTTCCTACAGTGCCGCCCACTTGGAACCGTGGGAGGACTAAGCATGCAACCACCATCAACCGCACAGGCCTACAACTACAAGGTCGTGCGTCAATTCGTCATTGCAACCATCGTTTGGGGCGTGGTCGGCATGGCCATGGGCGTGTGGATCGCCTCGCAACTGGTCTGGCCGGAAATGAACCTCGACCTGCCTTGGACCACCTTCGGCCGCCTGCGCCCGCTGCACACCAGCCTGGTGATTTTCGGCTTTGCCGGCAGCGCGCAATTCGCCGCCAGCTACTACGCAGTACAGCGCACCTGCCAGGTGCGGCTGTACTCGGACCAGCTCGCCGCCTTCACCTTCTGGGGCTGGCAGTCGGTGATCGTGATCATGTTGGTCAGCCTGCCCCTGGGCTACACCACCACCAAGGAATACGCCGAAATCGAGTTCACCGGCGCCGTGTGGATGACGGTGGTCTGGGTCGCCTATGCCATCGTGTTTTTCACCACCGTGGTGCAGCGCAAGACCCAGCATATCTACGTCGGCAACTGGTTCTTCGGGGCGTTTATCGTAGTGATCGCGATGCTGCACGTGGTCAATCACCTGTCGATCCCGGTGGACTGGTTCAAGTCCTATCCGGTGTACTCCGGCGCCACCGACGCCATGGTGCAGTGGTGGTACGGGCACAACGCGGTCGGCTTTTTTCTGACCACCGGCTTCCTGGGGATGATGTATTACTTCGTGCCCAAGCAAGTCGGGCGGCCGGTGTATTCCTATCGCCTGTCCATCGTGCACTTCTGGGCGTTGATCACCTTGTACATCTGGGCCGGCCCGCACCACTTGCACTACACCGCCCTGCCGGACTGGGCGCAGTCCCTGGGCATGGCGATGTCGCTGATCCTGCTGGCGCCGAGCTGGGGCGGGATGATCAACGGCATGATGACGCTCTCCGGGGCCTGGCATAAATTGCGCACCGACCCGATCCTGCGTTTCCTGGTGCTGTCGCTGGCGTTCTACGGGATGTCGACGTTTGAAGGGCCGATGATGGCGATCAAGACCGTCAACGCCCTGTCCCACTACACCGACTGGACCATCGGCCACGTCCACGCCGGCGCCCTGGGCTGGGTGGCGATGATCACGTTTGGCTCGCTGTACCACATGATCCCGAAAATCTTCGGGCGCGCGCAGATGCACAGCGTGGGGCTGATCAATATGCACTTCTGGCTGGCAACCATTGGCACGGTGCTGTACATCGCGTCGATGTGGGTCAACGGCATCACGCAGGGCTTGATGTGGCGCGCGGTGAACGATGACGGCACCCTCACCTATTCCTTTGTGGAAGCCTTGCAGGCCAGCCATCCGGGGTTTGTGGTGCGTTTTGTCGGCGGGGTGTTCTTCCTCAGCGGTATGTTGCTGATGGCGTACAACACCTGGCGCACGGTGCGCGTGGCGGACCTGAAGGTGGCGCAGCTTGACGCGCAGATCGCCTGATGTGGGAGATAGCGCTGAACCTGGCAGCGGTGATCGGCCTGTATGGTGCAGTGGAATATTGCTTGCGGGGCCAGTCGAAGGAAAGCCTGGATGAGGCGAGCCTGATGCCGTTTGCCGATGACCCGGAGGTGGCGCGAAGGGTGGAGTTGGCAACGGGCAAGCGGGTCAACGCGGTGGCGCCTGAGGAAACAAAGCAGGACTGGGGCAATATAGAGATCTGATTGTGGGAGCGGGCTTGCTCGCGAATGCGGTGGTTCAGTCAACATATACAGCGACTGACACACCGCTTTCGCGAGCAAGCCCGCTCCCACACAAGCACCACATTGAGCGACTAGCCGCGTTCGCGGGGAATCAGGCTCTGCAACTGCAACGCCAGGAAGTTGGCATCGAAGCCAAAGGTGTCCGGGTCTTTCAGGCCGTTGGTTTTCTTCCACAACCAGTCGTTTTTCCCTGGCAGCAACACCAGGGAAATGCTGCCGTAGCGGGCAGCGGTCAAGCCCATCACCGACAACGAAATCAAACCGCCGGCGCCCATCACATCCGGCACGAACTCCACCGGTTTGCCGGCGATATGGATGGTCAGTTTCTCGGTCTTGAAGGTGGAGGTCTCTACCGGCACGCTGGGGCCGGAAGCCACGTACGCTTCGCGCTGCACTTCCAGCAAGCCGACGGTCTTCACCGGTTCCAGCCACTGCTCGATCTGGTCGAACAACTCGCCGATCTTCTGCGCCCAATGGGCCGACTGCACTTCGAACTGCTGCTTCTTGTGGGCTTCGCTGTCGGCGTAATGACGCAGCATCTCGCCCAGTTGTTGTACATCGTCCATTGCCGTGTTCCTTGGGTGACCCATGTTGCGAGCCTTGATCATGGCAGATGCCGCACGCTGGCGTATGACTAAAGCGCGGCGCTTGGGTAATGTGGTGCCCTCGCCCGTCCAATTCAGGAGCATCGCATGCGCACCATCGGCCTTATCGGCGGCATGAGCTGGGAGTCCAGCGCCGAGTATTACCGCATCATCAACCAAAGTGTGCGCGACCAGCTCGGCCCCCTGCGTTCGGCACAACTGTTGATGTACAGCGTCGACTTCGGCCCGGTGGAGCAGGCCCAGCACGCCGGGCGCTGGGATGACGCGGCGCTGATCCTCGAAGACGCCGCTCGCCGCCTGCAAGCCGGTGGCGCCGAATGCATCGTGCTGTGTACCAACACCATGCACCTGGTGGCGCCGCGCATTGAAGCGGCAGTGTCGATACCGTTTCTGCATATTGCAGACGCCGCTGGCGCAGCGGCCGTGGAGGCCGGCACCCTGACCGTGGGCCTGCTGGGCACCGCATTTACCATGGAGCAGGAGTTTCTCAAGTCGCGCCTGGCCGCCCAAGGGCTGACCGTGCTGGTACCGGACGCGGAAGAGCGCCAGGCCGTGCACCGGATCATCTATGAAGAGTTGTGTGTCGGGGTGATCAGCGACGCATCGCGTGAGGTGTACCAACGGGTGATCGAGTCCCTGGCGACGCGTGGCGCCCAGGCCATCATCCTTGGCTGCACGGAAATCAGTCTGTTGATCAAGCCGCAGCACAGCGACCTGCCACTGCTGGACACCACCGAGCTGCATGCGCAGGCTGCGGTGGCGTTTGCCTTGCAGGACGACTAGGCAGGCTGGCGGATGCGCGCCATGGTCAGGGTGTCGACGAATGCGCCGTCACGCACGGCGTAATCCCGCAGCCGGCCTTCGGTCTCGAAGCCGAACTTGTGGTACAGGCGGTGGGCGGCTTCGTTGTCGGCATACACCGTCAGTTCCACCCGGTGCAGGTTCATCCAGTTATCCGCCACCTCCAGCGCCGCACTCAGCAGCCGGGAGCCCACGCCCTTGCCCTGCCAAGCGGTGGCCACGCCCATGCCGAATGAGCCGACATGGCTGCGGCGCACACGGGAATATTGCTCAAGCCCCAGGTTGCCGATCACCTCACCCGCATGCACGGCCACCAGTTGTAGCCGCCGTTCATCCCCGGGTGCCAGGCGTGCGCGCCAGGCTTCAACCGATTGGAAAGGCATTTGCAGCACCTGACGGCAGACAGCCGGATCGTTGTAGAGCGCAGTGACGCCTTCAAGGTGGGCCTCGGTGAAGCGCGTGATCACGATTTTGGGTTCAGGTGTGTGCATGGTGTTTCATCCTTTGAAAACACATGGCGGGCCAGTGTAGGCGGCAAAGCCTCAGAATGGCGAGCCCAGCACCGCAATTACCGGGGCCGCGCAGCAACCAGTTTCCAAACCCGGGCGATGTCCGACGCACGCTCGCGCAACAGGCGCGGCGCCTCGCTGCAGGCCTGTTCCAGGGTAGTCGGGCCGGACGGCAAGGCGAACGCGGCATCCACACCGTGGGCGTACATCTGCTCATAGCCATCACCCAGGGTGCCGGCGATCACGATCACCGGCACGTTGTGCTGCCTGGCGATCCGCGCCACTCCAAACGGGGTCTTGCCGCGCAGGGTCTGGGCGTCGAACCTGCCTTCGCCGGTGATCACCAGGTCGGCGCCACGCACGGCTTGCTCAAGCCCAACAAGCTCTGCGACCACTTCAACACCCGCACGAAACTGTGCGCCAAGGAACGCCTTGGCGGCAAAACCCAAGCCACCGGCGGCGCCGCTGCCGGGTTCGTCGCGTACATCTTTGGGCAAGACCTTGGCGCAGTGATCGGCGAAATGGCCGAGGGCGGCATCCAGTTGCTCGACTTGCTGGGGATTGGCGCCTTTTTGCGGGCCGAAAATCGCCGAGGCACCGTGGGGGCCGCACAGTGGGTTGTTCACGTCGGCGGCAATTTCGAAGCGCACCTGGGCCAGGCGTGGGTCCAGTTGCTCAAGGCTGATGCGCGACAGCTTGGCCAGCGCCAGGCCGCCGAGAGGCAATGCTGCACCCTGGGCATCAAACAGCTGCACACCCAGGGCGAGCATCGCCCCGGCGCCGCCGTCGTTGGTGGCGCTGCCGCCGATGGCCAGGATGATGCGTTGGGCGCCCGCATCCAGGGCGGCACGAATCAGTTCGCCGGTACCGAAGGTGCTGCTGGAACACGCATCACGTTTCCCCGGCGGCACCCGTTGCAGACCGCTGGCTTCCGCCATTTCGATGATTGCGGTGTGGCTCTCGGCCAACCAGCCCCAATGTGCGTCGATGCTGCCGCCCAACGGCCCTTGCACACGGGTGGTGCGCAACTCGCCCTGGCAGGCGGCGAGTACCGACTCCACCGTGCCCTCACCACCGTCCGCCATCGGGCACTTGATCAGCTCGGCGTCGGGCCACACGCTGGCCAACCCCTCGGCAATGGCATTCGCCACGCCTTCAGCACTCAGGCTGTCCTTGAACGAGTCGGGGGCGATGATGATTTTCATGGGCTTTCTCCGGTTTTTATAACGCCCATGCTGCCAGTTGGCACCGGCAATAACGCCTGTCCATTGCACAAGAGTGGCTGGGGTTTGTTGTTCATTTGGACAAAGCCTGCGGCAGCAGCTGCACGCCCAGGTACAACGCGAGCATGCCGTCGAGGGTCAGCGGGTCGACGCCGCTCAGCTCGGCGATGCGCTCCATGCGATAGCGCAGGCTGTTGCGGTGAATGCCCAAGGCGTCGGCGCAGGCCTGGCTTTGGCCGTCGTGATCGCACCAACTGCGCAGGGTCGCCTGCAACTGGCCGTTACTGTCCTTGGCCAGCACCTTGCGCAACGGGTTGAGCAGTTCGTCGAGGGCGTCGTCGTTGCGGTGGCGCCAGAGCATCACCGGCAGGCGGTAGCGGTTGAGGGTCAGCAGCCGCGATTCGGGCAACACATCGCGGCCATAGGCAAGCAGATCACCGACTCGCCGGTAGCAACGGCGCAGCCCGGCCAGGCCATCTGCTTGGCCGCCGACGGCAACCCGCAGGATGTTCCAGCCCAGGCTGTCGAGTTTTTCCAGCAAGCGCGGGTTGTCGACTGGCACCGACGCCGGTCGGCACCACAGCAGGGAAAACTGCGCGGAGCTGACGCACCAACTGTCCGGGTAACGCGAGGTCAGCCAGGCACTCAAGGCCTCCGCCGACTGGCCGCTGCCCAGTTCAAACAGGTAGGGCGTGCGCGCCAGCTGTGGCTTGAGGCCCAGTTGCTGCGCTTCATCCACCAGCCGCGGCGAGTCGCCGGTCTCGGCCAGCAGCAGCGCCAGCAGGTCATCGCAACGCTGGCGGCGCCATTGCTGCTCGGCCTGCTGGTGGCGCTGGCTGACCAGCATTTCGGCGGTCATGCGCACCAGTTGCGCATAGGTGCGCAGCAGCTCCGGCTCGCCGGTAATGCCCAGTACCCCGATCAGGCGCTGATCGTGCAGCAGCGGCAGGTTGATCCCGGGTTGCACACCCTTGAGGTGCTTGGCGGTCTGGCTGTCGATCTCCACCACGCGCACATTCGCCAGCACCAGTTGTGCGCCTTCATGGCGGGTGTTGATACGTTCGGGCTCACCGCTGCCGAGGATCAGGCCCTGGCTGTCCATGACGTTGACGTTATAGGGCAGGATCGCCATGGTGCGATTGACGATATCCTGCGCCAAGTCATGATCCAGCTCGAACATGGGGCTAAATTCCTGGAAAGTGGGTTGTTCATAGGCACAGCGCAAAGGGTGCATGACTGTGCGCGAGCACAAAGACATCACCCCTTGAGGTGGCCGAGACTCGTTGGGCGATCAACGTTACCCTCGCATCGCAAAAAATCATAATAAAGAGAGACTGCCATGTCACAGAGCGCCGCTGTTACCCAGGCCACCGATGACGATAAAAACGCCGTATACAAGCGCATTACCCTGCGCCTGATCCCCTTCATTTTCATCTGCTACCTGTTCAACTACCTCGACCGCGTCAACGTCGGCTTTGCCAAGTTGCAAATGCTCGACGCCCTGAAGTTCAGCGAGACCGTATACGGCCTCGGTGCCGGGATTTTCTTTATCGGCTACGTGCTGTGCGGCGTACCGAGCAACCTGGCGTTGACCAAATTCGGTCCACGGCGCTGGATTGCACTGATGATGATCGTCTGGGGCACCCTGTCCACCTGCCTGCTGTTCGTCACCACGCCGACCCATTTCTACGGCTTGCGCCTGCTGACCGGCGCCGCTGAAGCCGGGTTCTTCCCGGGCGTGGTGCTGTACCTCTCGCAGTGGTTCCCGACCTTCCGCCGTGGGCGGATCATGGCGCTGTTCATGTCGGCAATTCCGGTGTCCGGCCTGCTGGGCAGCCCGTTCTCCGGCTGGATCCTCAACCACTTCGCCGCCGGCCAGGGCGGGCTTGCGGGCTGGCAGTGGATGTTCCTGCTGCAAGGCGTACCGACAGTGATCCTCGGCGCCCTCGCCTACTTCCTGCTCAGCGACAGCTTCGCCAATGCCAAGTGGCTCACGCCCCATGAGCGTGCCGTGCTGGAAGCCGACCAGGCCACCGACCTGGCCAACAAACCGAAGACCACCAGCGACTCGCTGCTGGAAGTGTTCAAGAACCCGGCCATCTGGGCATTCGGGCTGATCTACTTCTGCATCCAGAGCGGTGTGTACGCCATTAACTTCTGGCTGCCGTCGATCATCAAGAACATGGGCTTCAGCGATAACCTGGTGATTGGCTGGCTCAGTGCGATCCCGTACCTGCTGGCGGCGGTGTTCATGTTGCTGGTGGGCCGTTCTGCCGACCTGCGCAAAGAGCGGCGCTGGCATTTGGTGGTGCCGATGTTGATGGGCGCCATCGGGCTGGTGATTGCGGTGAACTTTGCAACCACGCCAGCCATTGCGATCCTTGGCCTGACCATCGCCACCATGGGCGCCCTCACCGGCCTGCCGATGTTCTGGCCGGTGCCCACCGCCCTGCTCAGCGCAGGTGCTGCGGCGGGTGGCCTAGCGTTGATCAACTCCATGGGCCAGATGGCGGGTTTCCTCAGCCCGTATATCGTCGGGTTTGTGAAGGATGCCACTGGGTCTACGGACCTGGCGTTGTACCTGCTGGCGGCGGTGATTGTCGCGGGCAGTGTGTTGGCGTTGCGGATGACGCGCACCCTGAAGGTGTAACACCGGTAGTGTGGGGGCGAGCTGGCTCGCTCCCACAGTCTGATGGCTGTTTACAACAAACCACCGCCGTCGACATCAATCACGCTTGCGGTGATAAACCCGTTCTCCATCGCCAGCACATACCCCGCAGCCACTTCTTCGGCCTGCCCCACTCGCCCCACTGGCAACGCCCCGCCCGCCTTGGCAAACATCGCCAGCCGCTGCTCCTCGGACAACCCGGCATACGCCTCGGTGTCGATCACGCCCGGACTGACCACATTCACTCGACGAGGTGCCAGCTCTTTGGCCAACTGTTTGCCCAGGGCTTCAGTGGCCGCGTTGATCCCGGTCTTGATGAACTGCCCTGCCACGGTTTTGCGCCCCAGTTGACCCGAGGTCAGCGTGATGCTGCCGCGCTCGTCGAGAAAAGGCAGTGCCGACTGGATCGCCCGCAGCGAACCCCAGAGCTTCACGTTGAAGTTGTCTTGCGCCAGGGCCAGGTCCGTCTCGATCAAGGGCTTGGCCTGTACCGCCGGCCCTGCCGTGTAGACCAGATGATCAAACGGCCCCACGGTTTCGAACAAGCGCTGCAACGAGGCCGCGTCGGTCACGTCGACCTGCTCGCTGCGCACACCGTTCTCCACGGCTGAAGACAAGCGCCGCCCCGCCAGCACCACGTGGGCACCGCGTGCTACGGCCTGCTTGGCCACGGCCGCGCCAATGCCGCTGCTACCGCCGATGACGATGATGGTTTTGCCGCTGAGGGGAGAAGTCATGAAGAACTACCTGATTGAGAAATGAGGTTTCATCTTCCCAGCTTGGCAATCGTTGAAAAATCCCGGTAAAACGACAAGATCTTTAAAGGATTTTTACAGATGAGCTCAATCCTCGACCTTGAAGTGTTCGTGCGCACCGCCGACACCGGCAGCCTATCCGCCGCCGCCCGTAGCCTCAGCCTGACCCCGGCGGCCGCCAGCATTGCCCTCAAGCGCCTGGAAACCCGCCTGGGCATGCGGCTGCTGGCGCGCTCCACCCGCAGCATGCGCCTGACCGAAGAAGGCCGGCGCTACCTGGACAGCGTGCGGGTGGCCCTGGAGGCGTTGTCCGAAGGCGAACAGGCGATCAAGCAACAAGGCCAAAGCCTCAGTGGTTTGCTGCAATTGGCCGCGCCCTCGGATTTCGGGCGCAATGTGCTGCTGGGCTGGCTGGATGAGTTCAAGCTCGAGCACCCGAACGTTCGCCTGCAATTGCTGCTCAACGACAGCAATGCCGACCTGTTTCGCGAAACCGTCGACATCGCCCTGCGCTTCGGCGTGCCAAGGGACTCCAGCCTGGTGGCGCTGCCGGTGGTGCCCGATCACACACGTGTGGCGTGTGCCAGCCCCGACTACCTTGCGCGCCACGGTACGCCCCGCATGCCCCAGGACCTGGCGCAACACAGCACGCTGCGCTACATGCGCCAGGGTCGCGCGAACAACACCTGGTACTTTCGCCAGGGTGAGCTGCTGCAGGAAGTAGAGGTCAGCGGCGACTACCTGAGCGATGACGGCGAGATCGTGCGGCGTTGGGCATTGGCCGGCCATGGCGTTGCTTATAAAGCGCGACTGGATATAGCCCGCGACATCAAGGCCGGGCGCCTGGTGCCGTTGCTCACCGATTGGCAAGGCGAGCCGACGCCGTTCAACCTGATGTGCCCGCATCGGCTGCAAGTGTCGGAACGGGTCAAGGTACTGCACCGCTTCCTGCAGTTGCGTTGCGCCGAACTATTACCGCAATAACCGTCCCAGGGCTTGTTCCAGAGCCTTGCTGTCTGGTATTGGATAGGGACTGTCTCCCCCTTATGAGGTGTTCACGATGATTTACCGCACACTGGGCCAGTCCGGGTTGAAGGTCAGCGCACTGACCCTGGGCAGCATGATGTTTGGCGAGCAGACCAACACCGAGGACTCGCTGCGCATCATCGACAAGGCCTGGGATCAAGGCATCAACTTTATCGACACCGCCGACGTCTACACCGGCGGGCGCTCCGAAGAAATCGTCGGTGAAGCCATCGCCCGCCAACGCCAGGATTGGGTGCTGGCCTCGAAGGTCGGCATCGGCCCGGTGGATGGGCTGCCGAACCGCAGCGGCCTGAGCCGCAAGCGGATTTTCAACGCGCTGGAAGCCAGCCTGACGCGCCTCGACACCGATTACCTGGACATCTATTACCTGCATCGTGAAGACCACAACACGCCGCTGGAAGTCACGGTTTCGGCGATTGGCGATTTGATCCGCGAGGGCAAGATCCGCCATTGGGGCTTGTCCAACTACCGCGGCTGGCGGATCGCCGAAGTGATCCGCGTGGCCGAGCGCCTGGGGGTGGACAAGCCGATCATCAGCCAGCCGCTGTACAACATCGTCAACCGCCAGGCCGAGGCGGAGCAGATCACCGCAGCCGCCGCCTATGGCCTGGGTGTGGTGCCTTACAGCCCGCTGGCCCGTGGCGTGCTCAGCGGCAAATATGCGCCGGACGTAACGCCTGAAGCCGGCAGCCGCGCCGGGCGCCAGGACAAGCGCATCCTGGAAACCGAATGGCGCGTTGAATCCCTGCGCATCGCCCAGCAGATCCAGCAATACACCCAGGGCCGTGGCGTGGGGATTGTCGAGTTTGCGATAGCCTGGGTGCTGAACAACTCGGCGGTCAGCTCGGCGATTGTCGGGCCGCGCACCGAGGCGCAGTGGGATGCCTACACCGGCGCGCTGGAGGTGAAGATCACGGCGGAAGATGAAGCCTTCATCGATTCGCTGGTCACCCCGGGTCATGCCTCGACGCCAGGGTTCAATGACGTCAGCCACTTTGTCTCGGGACGCATTGCCCGGCCATAAACACACTTTACGGGAGGATCCGAGAAATCCTCCCGTAAAATTGCCCCAAAACAGAGCAAACATCTCACCTCAAAAGCACTATATTCCCTCCCTGAAATCTCCCTTCTTTTGTATGAATCGGTTTTCGCGAGGACAGTGTGTCTAAAGGTGTTGTGTTATCGGTCTTGGCCTCGGTGTTGTTTGCCGTGATGTATTACTTCACGTCGCTGCTGACGCCCTTGAGCGGCCTGGAGATCTTCGGCTGGCGGATGCTGCTGACCATGCCCTGCATGACCGTGTTCATGATCGTCAGCGGCGAGTGGCGGCGAGTGTGGGAATTGGTTCGGCTGGTGGCGGCCAAACCCGGATTGATCGGCGGAATGCTGGTGTCTTCAGCGTTGCTTGGGGTGCAACTCTGGTTGTTCATGTGGGCACCGCTCAACGGCCGTAGCCTGGATGTGTCCCTGGGGTATTTCCTGCTGCCGCTGACCATGGTGCTGACCGGGCGCTTGGTGTATGGCGAACAATTGTCACGCCTGCAAAAAGTCGCGGTGTTTTTTGCCGGCGTCGGCGTGCTGAACGAGTTGTATCAGGTCGGTGGTTTCTCCTGGGCCACGCTAGTGGTGATCATCGGCTACCCGATCTACTTCATCGTGCGCAAACGCCTGAAGACCGACCACCTGGGCGGGCTGTGGTTCGACATGGCGCTGATGTTGCCGGTGGCGTTGTGGTTCGTGCAAAGCGGCGAACAGGGGTTTGCCGTGCTTGATGCCCACAAGGGCTTGTACGTCTTGATCCCGATGCTGGGCTTGATCAGTGCCTCGGCACTGGTGTGCTACATCATTGCCAGCCGCATGTTGGCGTTCAGCCTGTTCGGGCTGCTCAGCTATGTGGAGCCGGTGCTGCTGCTCGGGGTCGCCTTGTTGCTGGGAGAAAGCATCAAGGAGGGGGAATGGCTGACCTATCTGCCGATCTGGCTGGCCGTGATGGTGCTGGTATACGAAGGTTTCAAGCACTTGGTTCGCCAACGTAAAGCCTGATTCCAGGCGAAAAAAATCCCGGTCGCGGATACCCACGACCGGGATTTTTTACATCAACGATCAGTCAGCGGTGAGCACACCACGACGCACCTGGTCGCGTTCGATGGATTCGAACAGGGCCTTGAAGTTACCTTCGCCGAAACCGTCATCACCCTTGCGTTGGATGAACTCGAAGAACACCGGGCCCATCAGGGTTTCCGAGAAGATCTGCAGCAGCAGGCGCTTGTCGCCCGCCACCGACGAACCGTCCAGCAGGATGCCCCGCGCTTGCAACTGGTCCACCGGCTCGCCGTGGTTTGGCAGGCGGCCTTCGAGCATTTCGTAGTAGGTGTCTGGCGGCGCGGTCATGAAGCGCATGCCGATCTTCTTCAGCGCATCCCAGGTCTTGACCAGGTCATCGGTGAGGAAGGCTACGTGCTGGATGCCCTCGCCGTTGAACTGCATCAGGAACTCTTCGATCTGCCCGGCGCCCTTGGACGACTCTTCGTTCAGCGGGATGCGGATCATGCCGTCCGGGGCGCTCATGGCCTTGGAGGTCAGGCCGGTGTATTCGCCCTTGATATCGAAGTAGCGCGCTTCACGGAAGTTGAACAGCTTCTCGTAGAAATTCGCCCAGTAGGCCATGCGGCCGCGGTACACGTTGTGGGTCAGGTGGTCGATGACTTTGAGGCCGGCGCCCACCGGGTTGCGCTCAACGCCTTCGAGGTACACGAAGTCGATGTCATAGATCGAGCTGCCTTCGCCGAAGCGGTCGATCAGGTACAGCGGCGCGCCGCCAATGCCCTTGATCGCCGGCAGGTTCAGCTCCATCGGGCCGGTTTCGATATGGATCGGCTGGGCGCCCAGTTCCAGGGCCCGGTTGTAGGCCTGCTGCGAGTCCTTGACGCGAAACGCCATGCCGCACACCGACGGGCCGTGCTCGGCCGCAAAGTAGGAGGCGATGCTGTTGGGTTCGTTGTTGAGGATCAGGTTGATCTCGCCCTGACGGAACAGGTGCACGTTCTTGGAACGGTGGGTCGCGACTTTGGTGAAGCCCATGATCTCGAAGATCGGCTCCAGGGTGCCCGGGGTTGGCGATGCGAATTCGATGAATTCGAAGCCCATCAGGCCCATTGGGTTTTCGTATAGGTCTGCCATTTTCGGTGCCTCATCATTCTTGTAATTACAAATGTTTATTTGCGAGCAAGGATGAGGTCGGCGGGTGGCGCACAGGAGATACCCCGCACGCTGCGGGCGAGGAAGTCACCAAAGATGAGGGGGGACCCGAGTAGCTTCATGGTTGCATCAGTCTCTTACGGGCGAGGCTTGCGTTAGCGCAAGTCCTTATTCTTGTATGCGTAAATCGATTCTACACAGCGTAACCGCATTTGTCCGTACTCTTATCAAATCCCCATTGCCCTGGGCCGCGCAAGGGGTTTGTTGCACAGGTAGATGCCCAGCAGGATCACTGCCCCGCCCAGCAGCATCGGCGCGGTGACGTGCTCGCCCAGCAGCAATGCACCGCAGATCACCGCCGTCAGCGGATTGAGGGCGATGAACACACCCGCGCGTGTGGCGCCGATGCGACGCAAGCCATCGTAGTAACCGATGTAGGCCAGCGCCGAGCCCAGCACGCCGAGGTACAACAAGCTCGTCAGTTGGGGCAGATCAATCGCGCCCAACGCCGCCACGCTCAACCGCCCCGTCACCAGCGTGGTGATCGTCAGCATCAGCGTGCCCAACAGGATCGACCAGGTCACGGTTTGCAACGGCCCCAGGCTTTGGTTAAGGCTGCGGGAGAACAGCGAGTACACGCCCCAGCCCACCACGCAGCCAAAGATCAACAGATCACCGATCCAGGCATGCGCGCCGCCCTGCAACAGCTGCGGGTTGCGGCTGGCGATCACCAGCCCCGCGCCACCCAGGCACAGCGCGATACCCAACAGTTTCACCTGGCCCAGGCGCTCCTTGAACAGTAGCCAGGAAGCCAGGCCAATCACCGCCGGGTTCAGCGCCACGATCAGCGACGCCCGGGATGCGTTGATGTAATGCAGGCCATAAAAAAAGCACAGGTTGTAGAAAAAGATCCCGAAAAAGCCGAGCACGGTCAGTTGCGCCAGCTGTGGGTTGGTCGGGCGCACCAGGCGAATGCGCGCGACACCCAGGAATACCAATAAGGCGACGCTGGCCAGCACAAAACGAACGGTCGCCGCCAGCAGCGGGTCCGGGCCTGCGGCCAGATAGCGCCCGGCCACGAAGGTGCCGCCCCAGATCATGGTCACGGCCGCCAATTTCAAATACGTGAGACGGTCAGAGGTCGGGGTCATCAGATTTCCACTCAAAAAACACAGGGTTGGCATATTGTTTGGCTAATCCCTTGTCATCGTAAAATGAGTAAATACTCATGACCCTTACCCAACTGGAAATCTTTTCCCTGGTGGCCGAGCTGCAAGGCTTCACCAGCGCCGCCAATCGCCTGGGCATCAGCCAGTCAGCGGTGTCCCATGCGATCAAATCCCTGGAACAGGAATTGGGTGTGGAGTTGATCCGCCGCCATCAGTCTCAAGTCGAACTCAGCGATATCGGCCAACAACTGCTGCTGCGCGCCCGGGCCATGCTCGGGCTGGCCAATACACTGCAACAGGAAGCCGCCGATGCCCGCGGGATGAAGCGCGGCACGCTGCGCATCGGTTCGTTCGGGCCGACTTCATCGATTCGTCTGTTGCCGAAGATTTTGCAACGCTTTCGCGAGCTGCATCCGGGCATCGAGGTACACGTCGACGAAGGCCCCGATCGGCAGGTGATGCAGTGGCTGGAAGAGCGGCGCGTCGACGTCGGGTTTGTGGTGTTGCCTGAAGAGCGCTTCGATACGTTCCCGCTGATCGAGGATCAGTTGGTCGCGCTGTTGCCAGCGGGACATCACCTGGGCGCGCAGCCGAGTGTCAGCCTCAAGGCGCTATGCGGCGAGCCCTTCATCCTGACCCAGGCCGGGTCATCCGAACTGGTCTCAAGGCTGTTCGTCGGTGCCGGGCTGCAGCCGGATGTGCGTTACCGCTGCTCACAATTGCTCAGCACCCTGGACACCGTGCGCCGGGGTGACGGCGTGACCATTGTCGCCGAGTCGTCGCTGCCTGAATCCACCGAGCCGGACTACCTGATCAAACCGCTCAAGCCTGCCGTGAAACGCCAGGTGGGGCTGGCGGTCCTGGATCGACGGCAGTCCTCGCCGGCGACCCTGGCGTTTATTGAACTGGCCACAGGCTTGCCGCTTGATTGAGCATGCAGGGTCGCGTGCCGCCATCTATCATGGCCAATACCAATACGCTTTGTTGGACGTCCCGACCGCATTTGAGCGTCTTATTGACCCTTCCCGCTACAGGCTGCACAAATGCCACTGACCGTCAAAGGCCCACGAAAAGCGAGCACCCGCCTCCTCATCACCCTGCTCAGTGGCGCGCTGCCAATTCTGCTGGGTGTGCTGATCCTGTACTGGCAAGCCGGGCGCACGCTGGAGCACAGCACCGCGCAAACCGCCCAGGAAGCCGTGCGCCAGTTTGACCTGATGCTCGATAACACCGCCCTCGCCGCCCAAACCCTGCTGCCCCTGGCTGGGCATGAGTGTGATAACCCGACACAATTGGCGCTACGGGAACAAGTCACCCGCCGGCCTTTTGTGCGCGCCACGACCTTGTCCTGGCAGAGAAACATCTATTGCAGCTCGTTGTTCGGTGGCAACTACCAGTCGCCGGTCAACCCTGAAGACTACGTCGACGGCCGCCTTTGGCTGATGAAAGGCAACCCGGTGACACCTGATACCGCATTGCTGGTGTATCGCCTCACCGAGGGCGACCGGGGTGCCTTTGCCTCCGTTGATGGCTATCACTTGACCAACGCGCTGCGCCTGATCAGCCGGTATGCCGACCTGGTGTTGCAGGTGGGGCCTTACTGGCTGGCGTCGGATGGCAAGGTGCACAGCGAAGCGTTGCCGACATTTCCTGTGGCGCACCATCATCTCGATTCCGAGCGGTATACCTACAGCGTGGAAGCGGGGATGCCGGAGGGCGAAACCTGGCGCTACATGCAAGCGCGGTATCCTGCACTGTTCGTTCTGGTGGTGTTTTTCGGCGTGTTGGCGGGCATCCTCGCCCACTGGCTGCAAAAGCGCTCATCGGCGCCGACTCACGAGCTGCAACGTGCCTTGGGTGCCAATGAATTCGTGCCCTATTACCAGCCGGTGGTACGTGGCCAGGACATTCGCCAGTGGGCCGGCTGTGAAGTGCTGATGCGCTGGAATCACCCTAAGGAAGGCCTGGTGCGCCCCGACCTGTTCATTCCCCTGGCCGAGCATTCCGGCCTGATCGTGCCAATGACCCGCGCCTTGATGCGCCGGACCGCACTGCAACTGGCGCCCCACGCCGAGCAGTTCGCGGATGGATTTCATGTCGGGATCAACATCACCGCCCGCCATTGTCACGACCTGGAACTGGTGGAAGACTGCCGGGAATTCCTCGCGGCCTTCCCGCCGGGCAAGGTGATTCTGGTACTGGAATTGACCGAGCGAGAGTTGATCGAACCCACGGATATCACCCGCCAGTTGTTCCAGGCGCTGCACGAAATGGGGGTAATGATTGCGATCGACGACTTCGGCACCGGCCACTCGAGCCTGGGTTATTTACGCAACTTCAATGTCGATTACTTGAAGATAGATCAGAGCTTCGTCGCGATGATCGGTGTTGATGCACTCTCGCGGCATATACTCGACAGCATCATTGAACTGTCCGCCAAGCTCGATTTGGGTATCGTTGCCGAAGGTGTAGAAACACCAGAACAATCCGAATATCTTGCCGCTCAAGGTGTTGATTTCTTGCAGGGCTACCTGTTTGGCAAGCCAGTACCTTGCGATGAGTTCATTAGATTCCTGAACAGCCATTGAATAGCCACCCACTTCGACGGAAATATTGTTATTTATACAAAAGACATGATTTACTCATGGCTGATTAACTACTACAATTTTTCCTGCCTGTGCTGAATTGGCAGGAAGGCCACTTTCATTGAGTCGCCTTAAGGCTCTTGGCTTATCGCTTTGTTTGCAGTAGATATCAGCCAAATACACTATTGGAGTATAGATTTTGTCCAGACTCGCCGAATTTCGCGCAGCAGAAAAAGCCCTTCAAGAGCAGCTTGCCCAGCTGGAATCCCTGAAGAACGACGCTGGCCTGAAGAAAGAAATCGAATTCGAAGAAAAGCTGCAAGGGCTGATGAAAACCTACGGCAAAAGCCTGCGCGACATCATCTCCATCCTGGATCCTAACCCGAGCAAGTCCGGCGCTTCCGTCGCAACCGCACCAAAACAGCGCCGTGCACGTGTGGTCAAGGTTTACCACAACCCGCACACTGGCGAACTGATCGAAACCAAGGGCGGCAACCACCGCGGCCTGAAGGCATGGAAAGAACAATACGGCGCGGCCACTGTAGATTCCTGGCTTCGCGGCTAATGCTTTGCAGCTAGTACAAACGCACTAAGAAAAGCCCTGCACATGCAGGGCTTTTTTTGCTTACAGGCATCGATATTGAAACAAAACAGGCCCCTGGCTCTTTCAAAAACGAACTTTAAAAAACATTTCACTTTGTGCAAATCGACTAATTTTCTGCTTTGCCTACAGCGCTCAAAGTTTCAGGCTTTCACGCACCGAACTGACTTCATCCTTGCTTGATTCGTAAGCCTGGGCCTGGCCTGCGTATGAAAATACATAGGCCTTATCGGTGTCGACCGCTCCCACCAGGGTTTGCGACAGCACATGCCGACCGTTCTCGGTGATTACACAAGTAGTTTCCAACGCCTCAAGGCGGCTCAATGTTGTGGGGTGCATCTTGGTGCACACACTTTGATAACCGCCTTGGGCAAAGTCCTTCTGGATGGACTTGCGCATTTCCAGCAGCACACCTTGAAGATTGACCGTATGCCCCGTTTCGATCGGAGTGCCTGTCAACTCCATGACCATCAAGGTCGCGCCATTTTCATCATTCTTGATCGCACGTTGACGGGACACCGCCGACGGTTGCGCCGGAGCCTGATCGTCGGGCACCACCTCCTCCACCTGCCAGCCACTGGGCCAATGAATTTCCGGGTCAGCCGCCCATGCAGCAGTGCTGCCCAACAACAGGCCCAGGGTACTTAACAGCGGTGCGCGAAATCCGATCATTGCGAAAAACACTCAAGGTTCAAGCCACAAAGTTTGGGCCTCTGCACCCGCTGCTCGCAAGGGCTGCGTGACCTTTTTCATTTGGCGCATCCGGCAGGGCTGCGTATCATGGACCGGCTGCACGGATGCCAGCCGCAAGCCAAGGGATCGCTCGAACTAGAGCTGCGTTTGCCCCATTCTTCACTGGAGGGCCCATGAGCCTGCACGAACTGAACACATTCCCGGGCGTAACCGCCCAACCTGACACCGCCACCACGAACTTCGTGTTCAACCACACCATGTTGCGGGTCAAGGACATCACCAAGTCGCTGGATTTCTACACCCGCGTACTGGGTTTTTCGCTGGTTGAAAAACGTGACTTTCCGGAAGCCGAATTCAGCCTGTACTTCCTGGCCCTGGTGGACAAGGCCCAGATCCCGGCCGACGCTGCCGCGCGCACCCAGTGGATGAAGTCGATTCCGGGCATCCTGGAATTGACTCACAACCACGGCACCGAAAACGACGCGGACTTTGCCTATCACAACGGCAACACTGACCCGCGCGGCTTTGGTCATATCTGCATCTCGGTGCCGGACATTGTCGCTGCCTGCGCACGCTTTGAAGAACTGGGCTGCGACTTCCAGAAGCGTTTGAGTGATGGCCGCATGAAAAGCCTGGCCTTCGTGAAAGACCCGGATGGGTACTGGGTTGAAATCATTCAGCCAACGCCGCTGTAACAAAAAAAACCCCATGATCACTCATGGGGTTTTTCGTTTCAGGGCCGGCAGCTTAGCTGCGGATCAGGTGATCGAAAGCACTCAGGGAGGCCTTGGCGCCCTCGCCCACGGCGATCACGATCTGCTTGTACGGCACAGTAGTGACGTCGCCAGCGGCGAAGATACCTGGCAGTGAAGTCTCGCCACGGGCATCAACAATGATCTCGCCACGGGGCGACAACTCGACGGTGCCTTTGAGCCAGTCGGTGTTGGGCAGCAAGCCGATCTGGACAAAGATACCTTCCAGGTCAACGGTCTTGAACTCGCCACTGTCACGGTCCTTGTACGCCAGGCCGGTAACCTTCTGACCGTCACCTTTGACTTCACTGGTGAGCGCGCTGGTGATCACGTCAACGTTAGGCAGGCTGTACAACTTGCGCTGCAACACAGCATCGGCGCGCAGCTTGCTGTCGAACTCCAGCAAGGTCACGTGGCTGACGATACCGGCCAGGTCGATGGCCGCTTCAACGCCGGAGTTACCGCCGCCGATCACCGCCACGCGCTTGCCTTTGAACAATGGACCATCGCAGTGCGGGCAGAAGCACACGCCCTTGGCCTTGTATTCCTGCTCGCCCGGCACACCCATTTCACGCCAGCGGGCGCCGGTGGCCAGGATCACGGTCTTGGACTTCAGGGTCGCACCGCTTTCGAAACGGATTTCGTGCAGCTCACCCGCGTTCTTGGCCGGGATCAGCGCGTTGGCGCGTTGCAGGTTCATGATGTCCACGTCGTACTGCTTGACGTGTTCTTCAAGAGCACTGGCCAGTTTCGGCCCTTCGGTTTCCTGCACCGAGATAAAGTTCTCGATCGCCATGGTGTCCAGCACCTGGCCACCAAAACGCTCAGCGGCTACACCGGTACGAATGCCTTTACGGGCCGCGTAGATCGCTGCAGCTGCGCCAGCTGGGCCACCACCGACGACCAGCACGTCAAAGGCGTCTTTGGCGCTGATTTTCTCGGCTTGTTTTTCAATGCCGCTGGTGTCGAGCTTGGCGAGGATCTCTTCCAGGCCCATACGGCCCTGGCCGAAGTTCACACCGTTCAGGTAAACACTCGGCACAGCCATGATCTGACGATCATCGACTTCGGCCTGGAACAACGCACCGTCGATGGCGACGTGGCGAATGTTCGGGTTCATTACCGCCATCAGGTTCAGCGCCTGGACTACATCCGGGCAGTTCTGGCACGACAGCGAGAAGTAAGTCTCGAAGCTGAACTCGCCTTTAAGGGCGCGAATCTGTTCAATCACTTCGACACTGGCCTTCGATGGGTGGCCGCCGACTTGCAGCAGCGCCAACACCAGCGAAGTGAATTCATGACCCATTGGGATGCCGGCGAAACGCAGGCTGATATCGGCACCCGGGCGGTTGATGGAGAACGAAGGCTTGCGCGCATCGTTGCCATCGCTTTGCAGGGTAATCAGCGTCGAGAGACTGGCTACGTCCTGCAACAAGGCAAGCATTTCCTCGGATTTCGCACCGTCGTCGAGTGAGGCGACGATCTCGATCGGCTGGGTGACCCGTTCCAGGTATGACTTCAACTGAGCTTTAAGATTGGCGTCCAACATACGGGCGATTTCCTATTAATTCGGTTTATTGCAGACAAAAAAACGCCCGAGCGAATCTCGCCCGGGCGTTTTGAGGGCGGATGCAGCTTACTTAGGTGCGGTAACCCGCCCTTGGTGCTTCACAGACTTAGATCTTGCCGACCAGGTCCAGGGACGGAGCCAGGGTGGCCTCGCCTTCTTTCCACTTGGCTGGGCACACTTCGCCTGGGTGAGCAGCAACGTACTGAGCAGCCTTGATCTTGCGCAGCAGCTCGGAAGCGTCACGGCCAACGCCGCCATCGTTCAGCTCAACGATTTTGATCTGGCCTTCCGGGTTGATCACGAAGGTGCCACGGTCTGCCAGGCCAGCTTCTTCGATCAGTACGTCGAAGTTGCGGGAGATGGTCAGGGTCGGGTCGCCGATCATGGTGTACTGGATTTTGCCGATGGCTGGCGAAGTGTTGTGCCAGGCAGCGTGGGCAAAGTGGGTGTCTGTAGAAACGCTGTAGATTTCAACGCCCAGTTTCTGGAATTCGGCGTAGTTGTCAGCCAGGTCTTCCAGTTCGGTTGGGCAGACGAAGGTGAAGTCGGCTGGGTAGAAGAAGACGACAGACCATTTGCCTTTCAGGTCAGCATCAGTCACGTCTACGAAGTTGCCGTTTTTGTAGGCGGTAGCTTTGAACGGTTTTACTTGGCTGTTGATGATAGGCATCGTTGACTCTCCGTCAGGTTTGTAAAAGGGCTTAGTAAGTTGATGAGGTGAATCCTACCCACTCTCCCGGCCGATGGCTCATTGGCAAACCTGATGCTGACGATTGGTTTTCACTATCAACGGACGGTATTAATAGAAGAAACCTTCAATCACTCGAGGGATGCGCGGGCCATGCCGAGAAAGGGTGTCGCTTCAACATAGCGCATGGCAGATTTCATGTCTTTCCAGCCGACGTAAGTCATCAACGACTTCAAGTCCCAGCCACTGCGATGGGCCCAGGTGGCAAAGCCCCGGCGCAGTGAGTGGCTGGTGTATTGATCCGCTGCAATGCCGGCGCGCTCCAGGGCCTGGCGCAATAGCGGGATCACGCTGTTGGGGTGCAAGCCCTCCTCGCCCAGGTTGCCCCAGCGGTCTATGCCGCGAAATACCGGGCCGCGCACCAGCGCCGAAGCACTGAGCCACTCGCTGTAGGCCTGGACCGGGCACAGGCGCAGCAATGCCGGCGTCTGGTATGTGCGACCCAGGTTCTCCCGATCGCTTTTACTGCGCGGCAAATACAGGGTAATGCCCGAACCGGGTACTGCCTGCACGTGCTCGATATTCAACCGGCACAGCTCATCACTGCGAAAGCCGCGCCAGAAACCCAGCAGGATCAATGCGGCGTCACGTTTGGCACGCAGCCAGCGGGGATGGTCTTCTGCGCTTCGGGCGTCGCGGCCTTCCTGGTCGAGAAACTGGATCACCTGCTCCAGGTGCTGGAGCTGCAATGGCTCGGCCTGTTTTTCCTGAGCCGGGTGCACGGCGCGAATCCCTTTCAGGACTTTACGCACCACCGGCGCCTTGGTCGGATCAGGAAAACCCTGGCTGGTATGCCACTGAGCCAAGGCCGACAAGCGCAGCTTCAACGTGTTGACCGACAACACGCCCGCATGGGCCACCAGGTAGCGCGCCACGCTGTCGCTGGTGGCCGGCAGGAATCCACCCCAATTCACCTCGAAATGCTCGATTGCCGCTCGATAACTGCGGCGGGTGTTATCGCGGGTGGCCGCATTCAGATAACGGTCCAGTTCACTCATACCTGTACTGCCATTGGGCGCTGTCCACTTCAAAACCTTGATCACACGGGATAATACGCCAATATCCCATCTGTTAAATCATCAATTTGAGCCTAAATATAATCGTGATATAGTACGTATATACATACTACGTACCACAGTACTAAATCGACGGAGACTCCATGGCTCGCGGCGGCATCAATAAAGCAGTAGTTCAAACGGCACGCTTGGCGATCCTCGCCCGCGGCGAAAACCCAAGCATCGATGCAGTACGCATTGAGATGGGCAATACCGGCTCGAAAACCACGATTCACCGCTATTTGAAGGAGCTGGACGAAAGCGAAACCCGTCAGACCATCACCGAAGCGCCCATCGACGACGAGCTTGGCGAACTGGTGGCACGGCTGGCTCAGCGCCTTAAGGAAAAGGCCCAGGAGCCTATCGACCTGGCCCTGGCGCAGTTCCAGCAACAGAAAACCGCCCTGCTCGCCCAGGTCGAGGAGCTGGAAGCCGCCCACAGCCAACTCAAGCAACAATTCGATATCCAGGCAGCCGCCCTGGCGGACGAAAGTGCGGCGCTGCAAAGCACCCGCTCCAGCCTGCAAACCGAGCAAACCCGCAACGCCGGGCTGAGCCAGGCGTGCAGCGATTACGAGCTGCGGATCAACGACAAGGACGAGCAGATTCGCTCACTGGAAGAAAAGCACCTGCATGCCCGGGATGCTCTCGAGCATTACCGCAACGCAATCAAGGATCAGCGTGAGCAGGAACAGCGCCGCCATGAGGGTCAGTTGCAGCAGGTACAGGCCGAGCTGCGGCAGGCTCAGCAGAGCGCGATGGTGCGCCAGGACGAGATCACCCAGCTGCATCGCGATAACGAGCGCCTGCTGATTGAACATCGAGTGACGGTGAAGGAATTGAGCGCACTGCAGGAACAGGCCCGCCAGGACCGCGATCAGCAGCGCCAGCTTAGCGAACAGGTGAGCTTGATCGACAGCGAACGCACCCTGCTGCAGGAACGCTTGCGGGTTGCACTGCTGGAAAGTCAGACGCGCCAGGAAGCGCTGGCCGAGCATCAGCAGACCAACAAAATCCTGGAGTTGGACCTGGTCAAAGCCCAGGCCAGCATCGAGGCGTTGCGCCTGGCGGCCGTCGTTGCGACGGCGCCAGAGGCAACTACCGAGGGCTGACTACTGCGCCACCGGCGTGCGCATGGTGACGAACTCTTCCGCCGCCGTAGGGTGCACGCCGATGGTCTCATCGAAATGCTGCTTGGTCGCGCCCGCCTTGAGTGCGATCGCCAGGCCCTGCACGATCTCCCCGGCGTCCGGGCCGACCATGTGGCAACCCAGGACCTTGTCGGTCTCGGCGTCGACCACCAGCTTCATCAGGGTCTTTTCCTGGCACTCAGTCAGGGTCAGTTTCATCGGCCGGAAGCGGCTTTCGAAAACCTGCACCTTGTGGCCGTCTGCACGGGCCTGCTCTTCGCTCAGGCCCACGGTGCCGATATTTGGCAGGCTGAACACCGCCGTCGGGATCATCGCGTAATCCACCGGGCGATATTGCTCAGGCTTGAACAGGCGGCGTGCAACGGCCATGCCTTCAGCCAGCGCTACCGGCGTCAGCTGCACACGACCGATCACATCGCCAATCGCCAGGATCGACGGTTCGGCAGTCTGGTACAGATCATCCACTTCGACAAAGCCGCGCTTGTCCAACTTGACGCCGGTGTTTTCCAGCCCCAGGTTATCGAGCATCGGGCGTCGGCCAGTGGCGTAGAACACACAGTCGGCTTCCAGCACGCGGCCGTCTTTCAAGGTGGCTTTCAGACTACCGTCGGCCTGCTTGTCGATGCGCTCGATGTCGGCATTGAATTGCAGATCCAGGCCACGCTTGGTCAGCTCTTCTTTCAAGTGTGTGCGCACCGAACCGTCAAAACCGCGCAAGAACAAGTCGCTGCGATACAGCAGAGAGGTCTTTGCGCCCAGGCCATGGAAAATCCCGGCAAACTCGACAGCGATATAACCGCCCCCGACCACCAGCACACGCTTGGGCAACTCTTTGAGGAAGAACGCCTCATTGGAGCCAATGGCGTGCTCGCGCCCCGGGATTTCCGGGATCTGCGGCCAGCCACCGGTGGCCACCAGAATGTGCTTGGCGGTGAAGCGCTCACCGTTGATTTCCACCTGATGCGGGTCCACCAACCGCGCATGGCCTTCATGCAGGGTCACGCCGCTGTTGACCAGCAGGTTGCGGTAGATGCCATTGAGGCGGTTGATCTCGCGATCCTTGTTGGCGATCAGGGTCGCCCAATCGAAGTTTGCTTCACCCAGGGACCAGCCAAAACCGCTGGCCTGCTCGAAGTCTTCGGCGAAATGCGCGCCGTACACCAACAGCTTCTTCGGCACACAGCCCACGTTCACACAGGTACCGCCCAGGTAGCGGCTTTCAGCCACTGCCACCTTGGCGCCAAAACCTGCGGCGAATCGTGCAGCGCGCACACCGCCGGAACCGGCACCAATTACATAAAGGTCAAAATCGTAGGCCATTTCACTCTCCTCGGCAGGACAACAGCATACCTGCTTACATGGGGCCGAAAAACGAAAAAGCCACCCGAAGGTGGCTTTCCCAGATCAAGCAGGCAACCGTGAATCAGTAAGCCTTGCCAGTCTTGTAGAAGTGCTCGTAGCAGAAGTTGGTTGCTTCGATGTAGCCTTCAGCGCCACCGCAGTCAAAACGACGACCTTTGAACTTGTAGGCAATCACGCAACCGTCTTTTGCCTGCTTCAGCAGGGCGTCGGTGATCTGGATCTCGCCACCCTTGCCCGGCTCGGTTTCTTCGATCAGCTTGAAGATATCCGGAGTCAGGATGTAGCGACCGATGATTGCCAGGTTCGACGGAGCATCTTCCGGCGCCGGTTTTTCAACCATGTCACGTACGCGGATCAGGCCATCACCGATATCGTCGCCGGCGATCACGCCGTACTTGTTGGTTTCCTGAGGATCAACCTCTTGAACCGCGACGATGGTGCAACGGTACTTCTGGTACAACTTGACCATCTGGGTCAGGACGCCGTCGCCTTCCAGGTTTACACACAGGTCATCCGCCAGTACCACGGCGAAAGGTTCGTCACCGATCAGCGGGCGACCGGTCAGGATCGCGTGACCCAGGCCTTTCATTTGGGTCTGACGGGTGTAGGAGAACGAGCACTCGTCGAGCAGTTTACGGATGCCGACCAGGTATTTTTCCTTGTCGGTGCCCTTGATCTGGTTTTCCAGCTCGTAGCTGATGTCGAAGTGGTCTTCCAGGGCGCGTTTGCCACGGCCGGTCACGATCGAGATTTCGTTCAGGCCGGCATCCAGTGCTTCTTCCACGCCGTACTGGATCAGTGGCTTGTTCACCACCGGCAGCATTTCTTTGGGCATGGCCTTGGTCGCTGGCAGGAAGCGAGTGCCGTAACCGGCTGCTGGGAACAAGCATTTCTTGATCATATGAGTCCTTACAAAGGGCTGTGCGTACGAAATTCGGCGCAGTCTAATCAGGCCGCAGTCACCTTACAATGGGTCCTGCTGGCGCCGCGATGTCAACATAGAGAAAAAATGTCGGCGTAAGTTCCGCCGGCATTCAATCTAGTGCCTTCGCCGCTGTTAGAAATCGTCGGCTTGCGCCCGTCACTCAAAGGGCTTAAACCTTTTTAGCACGCTTTATGGCGATCGGCACTGACCTGCAACAACTTGCGCCGCCCCGTGCCGTTTGGCGCTATCATTACCGCCTTGAACCAGACAACGAGATTGATAGATGTCAGAACCAAAAGGCGTGAACGGCTACCTGATCACCAAGCGAGCAGATGGCTGGCACTTGATCAACTTCCACGGCGACAGCGTTGCCGGGGCATTCGCGACCGAAGCTCAAGCCTGTGCCGTGGCCGAAGTGTTCGTAGATGAAGCAGGCCACGCGTCGAGCAAACGTCCCAAGACCAAGTAATACCCGCAGCAATGCCAATCAAGCCTCGTTTATCGGGGCTTTTTTGTGTTTGTCTGTACCTTGATGGCGGTTCGCTATAATCTCGCCTGAAACGCCCCACGACAGTGTCAGCGCTTCCCCTCCAACACCCTAATGACGACTCCTACATGAACAAGATCCTGGCACTGATTGCGGTACTGGCGCTTACCGGTGGCTGCACCACCACTTCCGACACCGTCCTGAAAAACGGCGAACAAGGCCTGGCCATTGATTGCTCCGGCGAAGCCAACTCCTGGGCCAGTTGCTATGAAAAGGCTGATGCGTCCTGCGCGGGCACCGGTTATCGGATCGTCGGTACCGAAGGCACACCGGCCCTGAAAGAAAGCGACAAGACCCTGGGCAAGGATGTCGGCAACTACAAGACCCGCAGCGTGACGGTAGTTTGCAAGTAATTACATGTGAATTTCGGCGAACTTGATGCCCAGGCCGCGAATGGTCTCGATCAAGTCGTCCAGGCGAGAAAAGGATTCGACTTCATCCTGGTCATCCACCAGGAAATAGCTGCGACCGCCGCTCTTTTTGAAGAACACGATCCACTCGCCGGTATCCGCGGGATTTTGAATCACATGGGTCGCAGAAATATGCCCCCCTGCATGTTGTTCTCTGACTTGCTCACGCTTCATGAATAAATTTCCGAAAAGACAATGCCGCTGATTCAGCGGCATTTTTTGTGGGTGATCGACAGTTTAACGGATGCCTTGGCCAATCAGTACGCCATCCACCGTTTGCCCGTAAAGATTGACGCCGTCATTGGCGTGGAACTTCACCCGGGTTTTCTCCACTGAGCCTTCCACCAGGCGCGGGTCCTGAGGTCGCTCGTGGCGGTTGACGTAGGCCGCCACGTCCCAGGCTTGCTGGTCGCTCAGGCTACCTCCCTTGCCCAGAGGCATGTTGTGCTTGATGAAGGACGCTGCCGTATTGATACGGTGCATCCCAGCGCCCCAGTTGTAGGAGTCTTTACCCCACAGCGGCGGCATCACGTAGCTGTCACCGACTTTCTGGCCCTGGCCTTCGGCGCCATGGCACACCGCGCATTGGCCCTTATAGACCTCCGCGCCCTGGGCCAGGTCGTACCCCTTGGCGGGTGCCGGCACCTCCGGATACCCCCGCCCCGGCAACTCGACGCCCAACGGCGCCTTGCTCGACAGCCAGTAGGCATACACCGACAGCGCAGTAATTTCCGGGCTGTCTGCAGCCGGTGGCGTGCCGCCATTCATGCTGAACTGGAAACAGCCCTGCAAGCGCTCGGCGAAGGTATTGACCTTGTCGTTCTTTTTTCGATACGCCGGGTACATCGGGTACGCGCCCCACAGCGGCGCGGAATTCGCCAGGCGGCCCTGGTCCAGGTGGCAATTACTGCAATTGAGGCCATTGCCGACAAATTGTGGCGCCAGGCGCCTGGTGTCGACAAACAGGGCGTAGCCCTGCTTCACCAGCTTGCCGTAGGCATTATCCGGCAACTCGCTCTCTTGCGGCGGCTGGAACTGCGCGGCAGCCGTCGGACTGGCGGTGGGCTGCAACTGTGACTGATCTTCCATGGCGATGGTGGCAGCATGGACAGGCACGCTGGCGAGGGCTGCCAATAAGAAAAGCTTCATGGCTTGGCCTCCTGGCTGCTCAGCGACGCAAAATAGGTGGCCACGGCCTGCACTTCCTCAGCGCTGAGGGATTTGGCGATATGGCCCATCAAATCGTTCGGATCGTTATGGCGCGTGCCACTGCGCCAGGCATTCAACTGTGCCGCCAGGTAGGCCGCGGATTGCCCGGCAAGCGGCGGAAATGCGTTGCCGACACCCGCACCGCCCGGGCCATGACAGCTGACGCAGGCCGGAATCTGGCGCTCCCACGCCCCTTGCAGGGCAATCTTTTGCGCAGCTTCGGTTGGCATCTCGCTGCGGTGCACCGAAACGGCCACCGGCGCAGGCATTGCCGCCAGTTCCCGGGTCACAGCGTTGATTTCCTCTTCCGTCAGGGCGTTGGCCAGCGGTTGCATCACCGGACTAGTACGGGCGCCGCTTTTAAAATCCTCCAGTTGCTTGCGCAAATACCCCGCCGGCAAACCGGCCAGGCGCGGAAAGCCGGCCGCTGCCAGCCCCAGCCCATCCGCTCCGTGACAGGCTACGCACGGCGCAGCTCCCGGCTGCGAACCACCTTGCGTAAATACGTTCTTCCCCTCTAGCGCGTGGGCATTGCCCAGCATCAGCAGCAGCGCGCTACCCATCAGAACTCGTTCCAGAGACATCATCACGACTCCATTTTTATAGTTATATGCTTAGGCGAATTAGGCATAAGCCTACAAATGGTAGGGTAATGATTCGATAGCCACAACACCCCGCACCGAAGGAATAGGGCTACGCACTGAAAATTCCACACAAAAAACCCGACACTGCACTGGCAGGTCGGGTTACTTGATCGGATTCAAAAGTGAGCGGCTGACAGACTCAGCCGGAAATGCAAGCCTCCCCTGCGGCCTTCACGTCGCCCGGACGGATAGGCACATTGGACATGCTCTCGTAGAGTTTGATGCTGCTACCGCTGGAGCGCTCTTCAATTTCAAAAATGGCCGACGGATCAGCAGAAAACTTCTGCGGAACGATCACCTGAACGCCATCCTTGTGGGGCTCGATCTGCGATGGCCTACGGGTTTTCGACAGTTTCTGGACGATACACGCCGCATATTCCTGCGGTTTTTTCCCGGAGATCACTGCCAGCGTCGGTGGGGTCTGCTTGATATCCGCCACCGAAGCACATCCACCCAACGCCAAGGCCAGAACCAACACACTCCACTTCATAAAAAACCTCCGATAAAGACCCTACGACAGCGGGAAAGGTATTTTTCTCCCGTCAATGTAGGATTTATCCCTGATAACTCGGTAAATAACTGTTTTAAATTGTCGAACTCGTCGACGACGGTCCGATAATAAACGTGCTGGGGCTGATAAACTCCATCTTATCCTACGTATCGTTCTGATTTTTCAGAAAAAGCCCTTCTGGAGACACCTCATGAAATTCATCCACCAGCGCGAACACCTCAATGAAGGAGACATTGTCGTCATTGAATGTTCGCAAACGTGCAACATCCGCCTGATGAGCGACGCGAACTTTCGCAGTTTCAAGAACGGTGGCCGCCACACTTACCACGGCGGCGCATTCGACAAGTTCCCGGCAAAAATCACCGCGCCGAGCACAGGCTTCTGGAACATTACCCTGGACGTGGTGACCCGCCGCGCCATCAGCGTGACCAAAAAGCCGACCTTGTCCCACAAGATCCGCATCGTGCGTCGCACCAATTCGAAACTCAGCTGACAGGAATGCCCGTGACTACCACCAAATATGTGATCAAGTACAAACTCAACGGTGAGCGCCGCTTCGAATTCGCCCAATTGAAGGCAGGCAGCATCGAGGAAGCCAAGGCGGCGCTGGCGAAAATGCACGATGCCAGCGATGAAATCACCGATATCAATGTGAGCAAGGCCCTGTAATTCGAGCGCAAGCATCGGAGTGTCGTAACGCTGGCGACTTCCTAGACTGGCAGCCTTTTTCCGCTGCCACAGGAACTCGCCGATGCCTTCTACCTCACTGCAAGAACGCTTGGCCAAGCTGGATTGGCGTGCAATCGAGCAAGACCTCGATCAACAGGGCAACGCAATCATTCCAGCGCTGCTGGGCCAGCAAGAGTGTGCGCAGCTCTGCAACCATTACCCGCACCATGAGCGGTTTCGCTCCCATGTGCTGATGGCCAGGCACGGCTTTGGTCGGGGCGAGTACAAATATTTCCGCTATCCGCTGCCCACCCGGGTCAGCGAGTTGCGTGAGCAGCTGTATCAATACCTGGCGCCCCTGGCCAATCGCTGGAACGAACAGATGAACCTGCCGATCACCTACCCGGCACACCATGCTGACTTCATTGCCCGATGCCACGCCGCAGGGCAACAGCGCCCTACCCCGTTATTGCTGCAATACGGCCCCGGCGACTACAACTGCCTGCACCAGGATCTGTACGGCGAACATGTGTTTCCCTTACAAGTGGCCATCCTGTTGTCGCAGCCGGGAGAAGACTTCCGTGGCGGCGAACTGGTGCTGACCGAACAGCGACCACGCATGCAATCCCGGGCTCAGGTCGTACCGCTGAACAGGGGCGACGCCGTGATCTTCGCGGTCAATCAGCGACCCATGCCCAGCGTGAGGGGGTTTCATCGGGTGACCTTGCGCCATGGGGTCAGTGTTCTGCACAGTGGTACGCGGCATACCTTGGGAGTGATTTTTCACGATGCGCAGTAAGACCGATCCCGGAGCAACCGCCGATTTGTTTGCCGACGAGGCCTTGCAGCAGCCCCCGGGACGCGAACAAATCGGTGAACAATCCTACGTTCTCAGAGGCTACGCCTTACCCTGGGTCGAGCGTTTGCTGCCGGAGCTGCGGCGGGTCCTGGCTCAATCGCCGTTCCGGCAAATGGTCACGCCGGGGGGCTTTACCATGTCCGCCGCCTTGAGCAGTTGCGGTGAGTTGGGCTGGACAACCGACCCCACTGGCTATCGCTACTCTGGGATTGACCCCAACAACCAGCAACCCTGGCCAGCCATGCCCGAGGCGCTACGCCAATTGGCGGTCATGGCGGCGGCAGACACGGGTTTCGAGGATTTCGAACCGGATGCCTGCCTGATCAACCGCTATGTGCCAGGCGCGAAAATGTCCCTGCATCAGGACAAGAACGAGCGCCGCTACGCCGCGCCAGTGGTCTCCGTGTCACTGGGTTTGCCGGCGATCTTTCTGTTCGGCGGCCATGAGCGAGGCGACAAGGCGCAAAAAGTCTCGCTGTTCCATGGCGATGTGGTGGTATGGGGCGGTGTGGATCGCCTGCGCTTTCACGGCGTGATGCCGATCAAGCCCGGCACGCATCCGGTCATGGGGCCGCAGCGCATCAACCTGACGTTTCGCACGGCCGGGTGAATTTGACCGCAAGCATCGGAGTGTTGCGAATGCCCCCGGGGACTAACCTGGCATTCTTCAACCAGGAGCCACCACCATGACCGCGCGCCACGCCACCGAACAAGACCCACGCTGGGCCGCCATCGTCGCCCGCGACGCCAAGGCCGACCTGACCTTCGTCTATGGCGTGAAAACCACCGGTGTGTACTGCCGCCCCAGCAGTTCCGCGCGGCGGCCGCGCCCGGAGAATGTCGAGTTCTTCGACACCCCGCAACAGGCCGAAGCCGCGGGCTACCGACCCAACAAGCGCTATTCGGGAGACCAGACCCAGGTCGCCGCACGCCACGCGCAACTGGTGGCAGCCGCCTGCCGGCACATCGAACAGGCTGAAACCCTGCCGGCCCTTGAAGACCTGGCCACCCTCGCCGGTTTGAGCCCGTTTCATTTCCATCGGGTGTTCAAGGCGGTGACCGGCCTCACACCCAAGCGCTACGCCAGCGCCCATCGCTCGCGCAAGGTCCGCGACGGGCTCAAGGGCCATCATTCGGTGACCGATGCGCTGTACGACGCCGGCTTCAATTCCAACAGCCGCTTTTATGAGGCCGCCGACCAGTTGCTCGGCATGAAGCCTGGCGACTACAAAGCCGGTGGCACCAATACGGATATCCGGTTTGCCGTCGGCCAATGCTCGTTGGGCGCAATTCTGGTGGCGCAGAGCAATCGCGGTGTGTGCGCGATCCTGCTGGGGGATGACCCGGACAAACTGGTGCGCGACCTGCAGGACCAGTTTCCCCGCGCCAATCTGCTGGGCGCCGATCACGACTTCGAACAACTGATCGCCCAAGTGGTGGGCTTTATCGAGGCGCCGGCCCTGGGCCTGGACTTGCCCCTGGACTTGCGCGGCACTGCGTTTCAGGAACGGGTCTGGCAGGCCTTGCGGGAAATTCCGGTGGGTTGCACTGCCAGCTACGCCGAGATTGCCCAGCGCATCGGCGCCCCGACGGCCTATCGCGCCGTGGCCCAGGCGTGTGGTGCCAACAACCTGGCCGTGGCGATTCCCTGCCATCGCGTGGTGCGCAGCAACGGCGACCTTTCGGGCTATCGCTGGGGCGTGGAGCGCAAACGGCAGCTGCTGGCGCGCGAAAGCCCGGCAGAATCCTGAAGAAGGCTACAAGAGTTTGCGCTTGCGAAACTCGGCCACCTTATGCCGGTTACCACACAGCGCCATGCTGCACCAGCGGCGCTTGTGGCCCTTGGTCCGGTCGTAGAACCACAGCACGCACTCGGGATGTTCGCAGGTACGGATCAAACCAAAATCCCCTTCCACCAGCAACGTCGCCGCCGCTTCGGCGATTGGCGCCAGGAACTGCTCAGCGGTTTGCTGTTTGCGCTGGCGCTCCAGGCGCAACTCCCCAGGCGCCGGCCAAGCCAGCTGCGGATGGCTGACGGCCTTGCGCAAAAATGCATTCAGTGCCGCAGGATCACCCTGCTGCCCAGCCTTGCGCTGCTCCAGCAACAAGCGAATCACTTCCCGCAGCCCCCGCGCCGCGCCCAGCAAAGCGCCCTCCTCGAATACCGGCGCTGCGCCCTCTTCGCACCAGCCCAGTCGCACCAGCCAGCGCTGCACATCGGCATCGCCTTGCCAGAATTCAAAGGGCACACCGTCGACATTCGCCCGGGTGTTGAGCATGTCCAACACCGGATGGTCGGCTAGCACGTAGGGTTCCATCGGGGATGGTGTGATGGCGGTCATGGCGAGTCCTCTTCAAGTCCGCGACATCGTAACCGCTGATATTGCTTTTGGATAGTTACTAAACACATCTATAGGTAACCTATTAAATTAATTTGACAGGTTACTTTTTCGAGCGCAGCCTGCGAAACCAGTAACCCAACAAATCAACTTATCCAGTTACACAGAGGATTCCGATCATGTCGATTTCAGCCCCCGTTGTGCGCTACCAGCATGTTGATGCCGATGGCGTTCGCGTGTTCTACCGCGAAGCCGGCGACCCGTCTGCGCCCGTGCTGTTGCTGCTGCACGGTTTTCCCAGCTCGTCCCATATGTACCGCGACCTGATCCCGCTGCTCGCCACCCGCTACCGGGTCATCGCCCCCGACCTGCCGGGTTTCGGCTTCACCGAAGTGCCTGCCGAACGTCATTACCACTACAGCTTCGATAACCTGGCGATTACCGTCGGCCATTTCGTCGACGCCCTGCAGCTCAGCCGTTATGCCCTCTACGTGTTCGACTACGGCGCACCAGTGGGCCTGCGCCTGGCAGTGGCGCACCCGGAACGGGTCAGCGCGCTGATATCGCAAAATGGCAATGCCTACCTGGAAGGTTTGGGTGACGCCTGGGATCCGATCCGCGCCTATTGGGCCGAGCCGAGCCCAGCCAATCGCGAGGTGATTCGCAGCGCCGTCATCAGCCTGGAAGGTACGCGCTATCAGTATCTGCACGGCGTCCCGCAGCCCGAGCTGGTTGCGCCCGAGTCCTACATGCTCGATGTGCTCCTGATGCAGCGGCCCGGCAATGACGAAATCCAGTTGGACCTGTTCCTCGACTACCGCAACAACCTGACGCTGTACCCGGCGTTCCAGGGTTTTTTCAAGGCCACGCAAGTGCCGGCGCTGGTGATCTGGGGCCAGAACGATCCGTTCTTCATCCCGCCGGGCGCCCATGCCTATAAACGCGATAACGCTAACGCCGTGGTGGAATTGCTCGACACCGGCCACTTCGCCCTGGAAACCCACGCCGCGCATATTGCCCAGCGGATTCATGCGGTACTGGGCCACGCCATCGACTGATGCGCGCCCATGAAACACTGGATTCGTCCAGTGAATAAAACAGACTGGCCTGTTGCTGCATGGCCCTGCTAAAACGACGGCACAGCATTCCACCGTTGGAGAAGCGTCCCATGAGCACCTGGCCAGACACCCGAATTCTTGACCTGCTGGGCATTGAGTTGCCGATCATCCAGGCGCCCATGGCGAATGCCACGACCACGGCCATGGTGATTGCCGCCAACCAGGCCGGCGCCCTGGGTTCGATGCCGGCGGCAACCCTGAGCATCGAACAGTTGCGCGAAGCACTCACCATCATTCGCCAGGCCAGCTCGCGGCCGCTGAACGTGAATTTCTTCTGCCATCAGCCACCGGCGCCAGACGCTGATCGCGACCTTCAGTGGAAGAACCTGCTGGAGACTTACTACCGCGAACTCGGCGCCGACTTTGATGCACCGACGCCCGTCTCCAACCGTGCGCCGTTCAACGACGCTGCCTGCAAAGTGGTCGAAGAATTCCGCCCGGAAGTGGTGAGTTTTCACTTCGGCCTGCCGGAAAAATCCCTGCTGGACCGGGTCAAGGCCACCGGGGCGAAAGTGCTGTCGTCGGCCACCACGGTGGAAGAAGCCATCTGGCTGGAACAGCACGGCTGCGACGCAATCATCGCCATGGGTTTCGAAGCCGGCGGCCATCGCGGGATGTTCCTCAGCGACGACCTGAATAGCCAGATCGGCACCCTGGCGCTGGTGCCGCAGATCGTCGACGCCGTGAGTGTGCCGGTGATTGCGGCCGGCGGCATCGGGGATGCGCGGGGCATCGTCGCGGCCTTCGCCCTCGGCGCGTCGGCGGTACAGATCGGCACCGCTTACCTGTTTACCCCCGAGGCCACCGTCTCGAAGTCCCATCACCACGCCTTGCGCAATGCCCAGGCCAGTGAAACCGCGCTGACCAACCTGTTCACCGGACGCCCGGCGCGGGGCATCATTAACCGGGTGATGCGTGAACTGGGCGCGATCAACCCAAGAGCACCTGCGTTTCCGTTGTCTGGCGGTGCGTTGATGCCACTCAAAGCCAAGGATGAAGCCGGCTTCAGTAACTTGTGGTCGGGCCAGGCGTTGCGCCTAGGCAAGGACATCTCCACTTATGACCTGACGCTGGAGCTGGCCGCACAGACTCTGGAAAAACTCGGCCGACGCTGAACCTGAACTCCCGGGACAACTTTGCACTGTACCGGCAGTGGCCAACCGCTATATATTCCCCTACATAGCGGTACGCCCTTCTGCCTATAACAAGCCGCAAAGTCGGTAATCCCCCAAGGAGCTTCTTGATGATGATTCGCGCCTCACGCCTGGCCCCCACGGCCCTCGCTACCCTGATCGCCGCGTTTGCCTTGTCCTCGGCGAATGCTGATGAAGTCCAGGTGGCCGTGGCCGCCAACTTCACCGCACCGATTCAGGCAATTGCCGCCGACTTTGAAAAAGACACCGGCCACAAGCTGGTCGCCGCCTACGGTGCCACCGGCCAGTTCTACACCCAGATCAAGAACGGCGCGCCGTTTGAGGTGTTCCTCAGCGCCGACGACACCACCCCGCAGAAACTCGAAGCCGAAGGCGATACCGTCAAGGGCTCGCGCTTCACCTACGCGGTAGGCACCCTGGCGCTGTGGTCCGCCAAGGAGGGCTACGTGGATGCCAAAGGCGAAGTGTTGAAGAAAAATGAATTCAAGCACCTGTCCATCGCCAACCCGAAAGCCGCGCCTTACGGCCTGGCCGCCACCCAGGTACTGGCGAAGGAAGGCTTGACCGAAAAGGTCAAGGACAAGATCGTGGAAGGCCAGAACATCACCCAGGCCTATCAGTTCGTGTCCACCGGCAATGCCGAGCTGGGTTTTGTAGCGCTGTCGCAGATTTACAAGGACGGCAAAGTCACCAGCGGTTCCGCCTGGATCGTGCCGTCGTCGATGCATGACCCGATCAAGCAGGATGCGGTGATCCTCAACAAGGGCAAGGACAGCGCCGCTGCCAAGGCCCTGGTTGAATACCTGAAAGGTCCGAAAGCCGCCGCGGTCATCAAGTCCTACGGGTACGAACTGTAAATGCCGCTGTCGAGTGCCGATTTTTCCGCGATCTGGTTGACCGTGAAGCTGGCGTCCCTGACCACGGTGATCCTGCTGATCATCGGCACTCCGATCGCCCTGTGGCTGTCGCGCACCCGCTCCTGGTGGCGCGGCCCCATTGGCGCGGTGGTGGCCTTGCCGTTGGTGCTGCCACCCACGGTGATCGGCTTCTACCTGCTGTTGACCATGGGCCCCAACGGCTACTTCGGCCAGTTCACCCAATGGCTGGGCCTGGGCACCCTGACCTTCAGCTTCGCCGGGCTGGTGATTGGCTCGGTGATCTATTCCATGCCGTTTGTGGTGCAGCCGTTGCAAAACGCCTTCTCCGCCATCGGCACCCGACCGCTGGAAGTGGCCGCTACCTTGCGGGCCAATCCCTGGGATACATTTTTCACGGTGATCCTGCCCCTGGCGCGCCCGGGGTTTATCACGGCATCGATTCTCGGTTTTGCCCACACCGTCGGCGAGTTCGGCGTGGTGCTGATGATCGGCGGCAATATTCCAGACAAGACCCGGGTGGTCTCGGTGCAGATCTACGACCACGTCGAAGCCATGGAATATGCCCAGGCCCACTGGCTGGCCGGCTCGATGGTGGTGTTTTCTTTCCTGGTGTTGCTGGCGCTCTACTCCAGCCGTAAAACCAAAGCGGGCTGGAGCTGATGTCGATGATCGAGGTGCGCCTGCAACTGAAGTATTCCGGGTTTGCCCTGGACGTTGACCTGCAACTGCCCGGTCGCGGGGTGACGGCGCTGTACGGTCATTCCGGCTCCGGCAAGACCACCTGCCTGCGCTGCATCGCCGGGCTGGAACGGGCCGAAGAGGGCTTCGTGCGGATCAACGACGAAGTCTGGCAAGACAGCCGCAAAGGGGTGTTCGTGCCACCCCACAAGCGGGCCCTGGGCTACGTGTTTCAAGAAGCCAGCCTGTTCCCGCATTTGTCGGTGCTGGCCAACCTGGAATTCGGCCTCAAGCGCATCCCGCGCCAACAGCGCCGCGTGGAGCTGGACCAGGCCACCGAGCTGCTGGGCATCGGCCACTTGCTGGACCGCCATCCGCAGCACCTTTCCGGCGGTGAACGCCAGCGCGTCGGCATCGCCCGCGCCCTGCTCACCAGCCCGAGCCTGCTGCTGATGGACGAACCGCTGGCGGCGCTGGACAGCAAACGCAAAAGCGAAATCCTGCCGTACCTTGAACGTTTGCACGACGAGCTCGAGATCCCGGTGCTGTACGTCAGCCATGCCCAGGACGAAGTGGCGCGCCTGGCTGATCACATCGTATTGCTCAGCGACGGCAAGGCCCTGGCCAGCGGTCCCATCGGCGAAACCCTGGCCCGTCTGGACCTGCCCATGGCCTTGGGCGACGACGCCGGCGTGGTGATCAACGGGACGGTTTGCGCCTACGACGCCCACTACCAGTTGCTGACCCTGCAACTGCCCGCGAGCCAATTGCAGATGCGCGTGGCTCATGCACCGCTGGCGTTGGGCAAACCGTTGCGTTTCAAGATCCAGGCGCGGGACGTCAGCCTCAGCCGGCAGGCCGAGGAACACAGCAGCATCCTCAATCGCCTGCCGGTGACGGTGACCCAGGAAATCCCGGCGGACAACGCGGCCCATGTGCTGGTGAGCCTCGATGCCGCCGGCACGCCACTGCTGGCGCGCATCACCCGCTACTCACGGGACCAGTTGCAACTGCATCCCGGCCAGACGCTGTGGGCGCAAATCAAGGCGGTGGCGGTACTGGCCTGACTCCCCGACACCCCGTCCCGTAGCAGCTGTCGAGCCCCAGCGAGGCTGCGTCAGGCGCGCCTCGGTTGAGCGCCTGGCTGGTAATGGAGGTGCTGCCAACGCAGCCTCGCTGGGGCTCGACAGCTGCTACGGGGGGGCAAACTTGTTGGCACGACCGCAAAACCCTGCGGTCAATCAGAAATACCTGCCAAGGAATTTGCGCCATGCCCGATCCTGCGTTGCTTGCCGACCTGCCCCGCGACCTGCATTACGTCGACGATACCCAGCCCGGGATCTCCCGGAAAAAGCTGCGGGGCAAGTTCCAGTACTTCAAGGCCGACGGCTCACGCATAACCGATGCCGACGAAATCAAGCGCATCAACGCCCTCGCGGTGCCGCCGGCCTATACCGATGTGTGGATCTGCGCCGACCCGCGCGGCCACCTGCAAGCGACCGGCCGTGATGCCCGGGGCCGCAAGCAGTACCGTTACCACCCGCGCTGGCGCGAAGTGCGTGACACCGACAAATATTCCCGTCTGCAACAGTTCGGCAGCGCGCTGCCCAAATTGCGCAAACAGTTGGAAGCGCAGATCGCGGCACCCGGGTTCAATCGGGAGAAGGTGCTGGCAACGGTGGTGATGCTGCTCGACGCCACCCTGATCCGCGTCGGCAACACTCAGTATGCTCGGGACAATCGTTCCTACGGCCTGACGACCCTGCGCACCCGACATGTGGACATCAAGGGCAGCGAGATCCTGTTCCAGTTTCGCGGCAAGAGCGGCATCGAGCACCAGATCACCGTCAAGGACCGGCGCCTGGCCACGGTGATCAAGCGTTGCCTGGAATTGCCGGGGCAGAACCTGTTCCAGTACCTGGACGAGAACGGCGAGCGCCATACGGTCAGTTCCACCGACGTGAATGCCTACCTGCACAGCCTCACCGGCGCGGATTTTACCGCCAAGGATTACCGCACCTGGGCCGGCACGGCCCTGGCGTTGGCGGTATTGCGCGAGCTTGAATGGCAGCCGGAATCCGACGCCAAGAAGCATGTGGTGGAGATGGTCAAGAACGTCGCCAAGCAACTGGGCAACACCCCGGCGGTGTGCCGCAAGTGCTATATCCACCCGGCTGTGCTGGAGCACTTCAGCCTGGGCGAGCTGGCAAAGCTGCCCAAGCCACGGGTACGCAAAGGCCTGAAAGCCGAGGAAGTGGGGTTGGCGATGTTCCTGGAGCAACTGGCCGAACGCCTGTGAGTGCCCCAAGTCATTGCAGCCGAACGCAAAGCGTCCTACGGTAGTGGCCGGATAATCTCACCGAGGAACCCGGCCCCATGCTGCCTTCATCCTTGAAGCCCTACACCAACGCCGCCTTATTGCATCGTCACAAATGGCGCGGGCGTGTCGGGCTGATGCTGGTGGCCAGCCTTTCCGTGCTGGCGGGCATGACCGACGCCATCGGCTTCATGGCCAGCGGGGATTTTGTCTCGTTCATGAGCGGCAACACCACGCGCCTCGCCGTGGCGATCAGTGAGGGCGACCTGGGCCTCACCGCGCGCCTGACGCTGCTGGTGGCGACGTTTATCGCCGGCAATGCATTGGGCGTGATGGTCAGCCGCATCAGCCGGCGCCATGCCCTGCCTTTGTTGCTATGCATTGCGACCCTGCTGTGCGGGGCCGCGGCCTGGCCGTTCGACGATCAACTGCCGTCATTGCTGGCGGCAATCATCGCCATGGGCATGCTGAATGCTGCCGTCGAAGAGGTGAACGGATTACCGGTGGGGCTTACTTATGTCACGGGGGCGCTGTCGCGATTTGGTCGCGGGCTGGGCCGCTGGATGCTGGGTGAACGCCGCAATGGCTGGCGCGTGCAACTGATCCCCTGGGCCGGGATGTTTGCCGGTGCGGTGATCGGTGCATTGCTGGAGCATCACATGGGGATTCGTGCGCTGTTGGTCAGCGGGTTGCTGTCGGCGCTGTTGGGGCTGGTGTCGCTGAAGATTCCCCGGCGCTGGCACCTGGGGTATATGCCACGCTAGAAACGAGTTGCCCGCCCGGCGCTCCGGCCTCGACGTCCATGTACCGGTAAAGAGCCGTCACGCCAGGCGAGCAGGAAAATACTAAAACAATGCCCGCGAAGCTGTCCGCAGGGCATTTCTGAACTTTTCTAACGCAACGGATTAGAGACAAGTCGCCAGTGCGGCGAGGCGACGCTTGGCCGGGTAGTCATCCTGGGCAGCGTAATAGTTCACGCTGGCACCCGCGCCGGCGCTGCGCACGTCGACAAAGTAATCACCTGCCGTGGTGTAGATGGTGAAGCCACCGGCCTGTGCAGGCTCCATAAAGCCACCGGCGTCGACGCCGAATACCGCTTCGTCCTGCCAGCCGAACTGGATGCATTGGGCAACCACCAGCGGGGCCTTGTCCGAGGCCAGGGTTTTATAGGGCGTACCGGTACGCGCCTGTTTCATCTTCGAGCCCGCGCAACCGGCCAGCGATGCCAGTACCAAAGCGCCAATTACCACCATCCGCATACCGAAGCTTCCTTGGAAAAAACGCGACTGTACCATTAGCAGGCGACACCGAAGGATTATTGCGTCACCCTGCCGCCTACTTACGAACCCGCTTTTACCCGGAACCCCCATGACACCCAACGCCGAGCGCTACAACCCCTCCACCGACTACGCCGACAAGCTGATCAGCCGCATCGGCCAAACGCCTTCGTGGATCGCCAAACGCATCGGCGTGACCGACAAGCGCATCCGCTACATCCTGGACGGCGAGCGCACCGTCAAGGGCGAAAGCACCCCGATCCAGATGACCTACACCGAGCAGTTCGCCCTGGAATGCCTGGCGGCCGAGGCCAAAGCCAACAAGAAACCCGCCAGCCCGGTTGCTGAGTAGCTGACAGATTCATGAACTTTGTTTCACTGTGAAGGGAGACCTTGCCGCCTATAGTCGGCAGGCTCATTTTTAAGAAGTCTCCCTTCCAGCCTGCCCTCCCGCAGGCTTTTTTTTTGCTTGGTTTTGCGCCCCCGTAGCAGCTGTCGAGCCCCAGCGAGGCTGCGTCAGGCGCGCCTCGGTTCAGCGCCTGGCTTGGTAATGGAGGTGCAGCCAACGCAGCCTCGCTGGGGCTCGACAGCTGCTACGGGGGGGGGTTGCGGGTTAGAGCAGCCAGCGGAACAGATAGAACAGCGCCATGCTCAGCAATACGGTGATCAGCACGCTGCGGGTCCAGAACATCAACGCCACAGCGCACACCCCGGCCAGCAGGTAAGGGTTGCCCAGGCTCAGGTTGAGCGTGTGGTCAGCCAGAAAAATGATCGGTCCACAGATGGCGGTGAGCATCCCCGGTACGGCAAACCCGAGAAACTCCCGCGCTCCGCGATTGAGGCGCACCGGCAGGCGCGGCTCGAGAAACAGGTAGCGGTTGAGAAACACGATCAGGCCCATGCCAAAAATCATCACGAAGATCATTGCTGCCCTACTCCCAACCGCTTGCAGGCAAACCCTGCGCTCATCCCCAGCACACCGGACACCACCACCGCCGACTCCCAATGCAGGTAGCTCAGCCATACCGAGCACAGCAACGACACGGCGACGCAGACGATGGTCGGCACGTCGCGTACCACCGGGGTGATCAGGGCGATAAACGTCGCGGCAATCGAGAATTCCAGACCCAGCTGATCCAGCCCGGGAATGCTTTTGCCGAGCACGATGCCGGCGAAGGTAAAGACGTTCCAGATGATATAGAACGTCAGGCCGACGCCCAGGGCGTACCAGCGGTTGAAGGTCTGGCGGTCATATTGGCTGACCAGGGCGAAGAATTCGTCGGTCAGCAAAAAGCCCAGGCTCATGCGCCACCGTGGTTTGAGCGGCGACAGCGTGGGACGCATGTGCATGCCGTAGAGCAAATGCTGAGAGGTCAGCAGCAAGGTAGTCAGCAGGATCGAAATCAGGCTGGCGCCGCTCTTGACCATACCGATGGCCACCAGTTGGGCGGCACCGGCAAACACAATGGTCGACAGCCCTTGGGCTTCCAGCGGCGTGAATTGGGCATCAATTGCGGTGGAACCGGCCAGCAATCCCCAGGGCGCACAGGCCAGGGACAATGGAATGATCGCAATCGCGCCACGGGAAAAGGCGTTCAGAGGCAGAGCGTTAGGCATACACAACAGGCTCATCGACAGTCAGTCGACAAGCATGCCAGCGGTATCAGGGATTGTCTTGAACGATCGTGCTCAAGCCAGTTTGACCGACACCCGCTCCACCGCGTCCCGGGCTTCGCGCAGTTCGTGGGCGTCCTGGTTGAGCCGGTGGATGGTATTGAGCAGACGCTGGCGCAGCACTTCATCGCTGAGCTTTTCGACGGCGCGCATCAGGTCAAAGGCCGCGGTTTCGTTATTGTCCGCGACGGAATCAAGGGTCTTGCGCAGGTTGCGAGTGGCACGGGTCACACGTTTTCTTCCTTCATCACCAATGGGCAGGGACTTTAGGACATTTGTGTTTCAGTTTAATTTCAACCACTTGTCGTCGATTGCCCGGCCGTTGACGCAGGTCAATCGAAACAGAATTTGACCGACATATATGGAAATACGTATATTCGTATTTTCATATGTATAAGGCCGCTGACCATGTCAGATCTCTTCTCCCCACCCAACGTCTTCAAATGCCTGGCCGACGCCACCCGCGCTCGGATGACGTTGTTGATCCTGCGTGAAGGCGAACTTTGTGTGTGCGAGTTGATCCATGCTCTGGACGACAGTCAGCCGAAAATATCCCGCCACCTGGCGCAACTGCGCAGTTGCGGGTTATTGCTGGACCGTCGCCAGGGCCAGTGGATTTATTACCGCCTCAATCCTGTATTACCTGAGTGGGTGACGGCGGTGCTCGACGTCACCCTGCAAGCCAACCAAGCCTGGTTAAACACAGACGCCCAGCGTCTGGACACCATGGGCGACCGACCACAACGGGCCAGCGCCTGCTGCTGATCCTGCGGAGAGCTTTTCATGCTTGTTGCCGTTGCTATCTTTCTGTTCACCATCATCCTGGTCATCTGGCAGCCCAAGGGCCTGGGCGTGGGCTGGAGCGCCACGATGGGCGCAATCCTGGCCCTGGCGTGTGGGGTTATCAGCCTGGCGGATATTCCGGTGGTGTGGCACATCATCTGGAACGCCACCGGGACGTTCGTCGCGCTGATCGTCATCAGCCTGTTGCTGGATGAGGCGGGCTTTTTTGCCTGGGCCGCCTTGCATGTGGCGCGCTGGGGCCGTGGACGCGGCCGGCGGTTGTTCGCGTATATGGTGCTGCTGGGCGCGCTGGTGTCGGCGTTGTTCGCCAACGACGGCGCGGCGCTGATCCTCACGCCCATCGTGATGTCGATGCTGTTGGCGTTGCGCTTCTCTCCGGCGGCGACCCTGGCGTTCGTCATGGGCGCCGGGTTTATCGCCGACACCGCGAGCCTGCCACTGGTGGTCTCCAACCTGGTGAACATCGTATCGGCCGACTACTTCAAGATCGGCTTCAACGAATACGCCGCCGTGATGGTTCCGGTGAACCTGGTGAGCGTCGCCGCGACCCTCGCGGTATTGATGTGGTTTTTCCGCCGCGATATTCCGCAAACCTACGACCCGGCCGACCTCGACGACCCTGCCAGCGCGATCCACGACCGTGCAACGTTTCTCGCCGGCTGGTGGGTACTGGGCATTCTGCTGGTGGGCTGTTTTGCCCTGGAACCGCTGGGCATTCCCATCAGTGCGATTTCCGCCGCCTGCGCCACCTTGCTGCTGGTGATCGCCGCCAAGGGCCACAAGATTTCCACGCGCAAGGTGCTGAAGGAAGCGCCCTGGCAGATCGTGATCTTCTCCCTGGGCATGTACCTGGTGGTCTACGGCCTGCGCAACGCCGGGCTGACCAACTACCTCGCGACCTGGCTCGACACCTTCGCCGGTTACGGCGTGTGGGGCGCGGCATTGGGCACCGGTGTACTCACTGCCCTGTTGTCTTCGGCAATGAACAACCTGCCGACCGTGCTGATCGGTGCGCTTTCCATCGAAGCCAGCCACGCGGTAGGCGTGGTCAAGGACGCGATGATCTACGCCAACGTGATCGGCAGCGACCTCGGCCCGAAAATCACCCCCATCGGTAGCCTGGCGACCTTGCTCTGGCTGCACATCCTGGCGCGCAAAGGCATCAGCATCACCTGGGGTTACTACTTCAAGGTCGGGATCGTGCTGACCTTGCCGGTGCTGTTGATCACCCTCGCCGCCCTCGCCCTGCGCCTGAGTTTCTGACGGAGTCCGCTTGATGAAAGTTCTGTTCATGTGCACCGCCAACAGCTGCCGCAGCATTCTCTCGGAAGCCTTGTTCAACCATCTGGCGCCGCAAGGTTTCCAGGCCATCAGCTCCGGGAGTTTTCCCAAGGGCCAGGTGCTGCCCCGCAGCCTGACCACCCTGAAGGCCGCAGGCATCAGCACCGAAGGTTTGTACAGCAAGGGCAACGACGCCTTTGAAGGCAGCCCGCCGGACGTCGTCATCACCGTGTGCGACAAGGCCGCCGGAGAAGCCTGCCCGGTGTATTTCGGCCCGGCCATCAAGGCACATTGGGGGTTGGAGGACCCATCGGATGTTCAAGGCGATGAAGCCCAGGTCGACGCCGCGTTCCGCGCCACGCTGGAAATCATTGAACGGCGCTGCCGGGCTTTTTTCGAGATTCCGTTCGCCAGCCTGAGTCCCGTTGAACTCAAGGCCGAGCTTGATCGCATCGCCGCGCTATAACCGCAGAGCCTGTCGACGAGTCGATCTGAAGCCCTTCTCCGGCGTATGCTCGCGGGTAACCGTCCCCGCGAGCACCCTCAATGAGTTCCATGCAGCACGCCTGGCTGGGCAACTACGAAGTCAGCAGCACCGCCTGCACCGGCCTGACATTTGCCCGCCACAGCCATGATGAATGCGTGATCGGCGTCAACCTGCTCGGCGAGGAACAGGTGTGGCTGGACCGCCGCACCTTCGAGGCCGGCCCCGGCAGTATCACCTTGTACAACCCGGGGCAGATTCAGGGCGGCGGCGCGGCCGAGGGGCAGCCGTGGCGGTTTGTCAGCCTGTATGCGGCTGCCGATCAATTGGCGGCTGACCTGGGTCTGGCACACCTGGAATTCGACCGTTCGCTGTGCTTCCAGCCGGAACTGGCGATGAAACTGGCCGGTGCGATTGAGGGTTCGTTGAGTGCCGATCCGCTGACCAGAGCGCTAAGTGAGGACGCCTTGGTGGTGCTGCTGGGTGAGGTGGTCAATTGCAGTGGCGTGCGGTTGCCCGGCAGCACGGCGGTGGGTCGCGGGGTGGTGATCAAGGCCCAGGAATTGCTGGCTGAAAACCTGCATCAGGCCGTGGCCCTCGATACCCTGGGTGATGAGTTGGGCCTGTCGAAATTCCATCTGCTGCGGGCCTTTCAGAAAGAAACCGGGCTGAGTCCGCGCCAGTGGGCGATGCAACTGCGCACCCGGCGCGCCAAGGGGCTGTTGCGCTCAGGCGTTGCTGCGTCGCAGGTGGCTCACGCCCTGGGATTTGCTGACCAGAGCCATCTGAACCGGCATTTTCGTGCGGCCTACGGCATTACGCCGGGGCGCTATCAAAGCGTGCTCAAGGGCTGAAACGCGCAATCTGGTTCAAGACGACTTACGCGCCCTTCCCTAAAATGCCGGCATTCACTGTAGGAGCCAGCTTGCTTGCGAAAGTCGTTAACGATGACGCGGGCAGCCTGGTGCTCTGCGGTGTCTGTGATTTCTTCGCGAGCAAGCTCGCTCCTACATGGGTGTTGCGCATGTTGACGATCTTTTTTTCGGCGCTGGTGTTTGGGTTTGTGTTTTGCCTGTCTCCGGGGGCGGTGCTGGCGGAAACCCTGCGCCGTGGGTTGTTGCAAGGGTTTACGCCTGCGTTGTTGGTGCAGGTTGGCTCGCTGGTGGGCGATGCGGTGTGGGCGGTGATCGGGCTGACGGGCATGGCGTTGTTGGTCCAGCATGAGTCGGTGCGGGTGCCGCTGACGGCGGTGTGTGGGTTGTATCTGGCGTGGCTCGGGGTGCGTAGCTTGATGGATGCCTGGCGGCTGCCGGAATCCGACAGTGCGCCGGCCAGGTCCGGGCAGAATGCGCTGATGGTGGGAGCCGCGATTTCTCTGGCCAATCCGAAGAACATTGTCTATTGGGGGGCCTTGGGCAGCGCGCTGTCGGGGATAGTCGGGGCGACGCCGAGCCATGGGCAGACGCTGATGTTTTTTGCGGGGTTCATGGTGGCTTCGGTGCTTTCGTGCTTTTTGATTGCGGCGTTGGTCAACCTGTTGCGCCAGAATGCGTCGCCTATGTGGCAGAGAGTTAGCTATGGCGCTTGCGGTGTGGTGCTGCTGTATCTGGCGGTTCTGGCTTTGCGGGCGATTTGAGGGGGATTGAGTACATATCCGTTATTTAGGTAACGGCCGCCTATGGTTCCGCTCTTACAGCGGCTCACTTTGGAAAAGCCCCAAAGTAAGCAAAGGGCTCTGCCCCGCCTGTCGGCACCTCGCCTAGGCTCGGTGTTCCCTCACTCCGGCATTGCTCCGCGGGCCGCCGCGACGGGCCATCCATGGCCCGGCGCGGCTAAACCGGCGTCCTGCCGGTTTACCCGCTCCGCAATACCTGCGTTCGGCCTCGGGCTTATTGGGGCAGTCAGATCAAAATCAAAAGCAAGAGCACAGCGGCCTACCGGCCGGCTTGAGTGTTAAAAGCAAAAGCAAAGACCAGAGCGAAAACAGATCTGCTTTTCTGTGGGAGCGGGCTTGCTCGCGAAAAACCTGAGAGCGCCGCGTTCATCCAGAATGCCCGCGTCATCGTTAACGACCTTCGCGAGCAAGCCCGCTCCCACATTTTTTGGACCGTGCCCGCTTTAGCTTTTGATTTTGCTCTTCAACACTCAAGCCGGCCGGGAGGCCGCTGTGCTCTTGCTTTTGATCTTGATTTTGATCTTAGGCGCCCCGTTAAACCACGCTGGCCGAACGCAGGCTTTGGAGCGTGGGTAACCTGGCAGGACGCCAGGTTAGCCGTCCTGGGCCAGGGATGGCCCATGACGGCGGCCCACGGTCCAAAGCCGGAGTGAGGGCACACCGAGCCCAGGCGAGGTGCCGAGTGGTGGGGCAAGAGCGTTTTGCTTACTTTTGCGCTCTTTGTACGGACCGGACACATGGTGGACACATGTGCGGGGACATGGTTGACACATTATGGACCATAGTCTGGCTTGCTCACGTCGATTGTTCGTAGGAAGTGATGGCAAAAGTAGACGTCAAAAAGCCCATCACTTTCAGGATTAGGACGTATGGCAAGGTGATGCCCAGCCAGCCCCTTAGCTATGCTGAAATAGCGTTTCTGAAAGCGGAATCGGCTGTTATAAGCCTTGGCCAATACGTCGTCCGGTCCGTATTCAAACTCCGATAACTGCTGCGGATAAGCCCATGGGCTGGCTCGATACCGGTCCATCGGCACCTTGTAGCCCAACGCTTGATGAGGCCGTTGCAAGTTATAAATCTCACGCCATTGATCAAACGCTGTTTGAGCTTCCTTGATCGTGGAAAACTGACGCCCATTAAGCACTTCGGCCTTGAGTGACCGATGGAAACGCTCAATCTTTCCATTGGTTTGGGGGTGGTAAGGACGGCTGAAGCTGATCCGAATTCCTAAGCGAATCAACCAGATACTCAGCTCGGTGATTTCGCCAGGGTTGCGCGGCGAGCCCCAGGGCGGGCCGTTATCGACGTTGATGCGAGCCGGTAATCCGAAGCGCTGGAACACTTCAATCATTTTCTCTTTCACCGTGGTCCCACGCTCGTTATCACAAGCCTGAATCGCCAGGTTGAATCGCGAGTGGTCGTCCAGCAGGGTCAGGGGATGGCATCGGCCTTGTTGCGTCGGGAAATGCCCTTTGAAGTCCATCTGCCAAAGATCGTTAGGCGCATCGTGTTCAAATCTCAACTTTGCCGCTTGTTCCTTCTGAGCAGGCTGAATCAGCCCGTGTCGGTGCAGAACATTAGTAACGGTGCTGGGAGCGATTTGTTTTTTCAAAATGCTGCTGATCGTGCGCCCACCCCAGGCTGGATGGTCTTGCCTGAGCGCTATGACCGCCGTCTCTAGAGCGGTGTTGGTCAGCTTGGGGCTGGTGAGAGGTTTGCGGGACTTCTCTTGCAGCCCCGACCGGCCTTGCGTCTCGTAGCGATCGAGCCACTTGTACGCCGTTTGGGGGCTGATACCGAATCGTCGACACAGTTCTCGTTTATTACTGCCGGGTTGCCGCGCCAAGGCGACAAACTCTTCTTTCAGGCTCATGGCATCTCTCGTGTCCCAGGGCATGATGGTTTTCCGGCGAAGTTAGCTCGCCGAAAAGTGTCCACCATGTCCCCGCACACCCGTCAACCATGTGTCCGGTCCGTACACGCTCTTCAAAAGTGAGCCGCTGTAAGAGCGGAACCCATATCAGCCATCACCTAAATAACGGATATGTACATCCCTCTATCCATCAGACAAAAATCTTTATCAACAAATACACTTACAACACCAACTTCCCACCCACCATCTATCTGAACAAACTCTGAACCAGTAACAAATTAAGTCATTAACCGTTGACATCCGGCAACTGCCTGAGTAAATTCCCCGTGCCTGCAACTCAGGGCCATTTTTCAACCTCACAAAAGAAGCCAATGGACACAGTATCTAGTCGCTGTCCGATCACCGTGAATGCGGCAAATCGGGCGCCAAACCCAGAAAAAATGACGGGACTCGCCTTTCCGGCCGAGTAAGCTGCGCTAGAGCCTGACGCTCCAACGTAACTGCCTCACCGGATGCCAGTCCGGTCCCGAGGTGTGTTATGACCTTTCAACTGATTGTTTTGCCTGACCTGCGTACGCTGGCTGCGGCCCTGCGTGCCAAATTGTGCCGCGAGCCCGTAGGCTTTTCCCCTACCCGCAGCGCCTTTGCTACCTCTTCCCCCCGCGTGTGCCCCGCTCCCCGGGCGCACTGGCATATCTGCCCTACCACCGGCCACCTGGTCCAGCAATGGGACCACGCCGACCCTCAAGACCCACAGAGACGGGACGTTTCCAGCCTGGTCGCGCAAGCGAGCCTGATGCTGAGCCTCTACGTGGACGCTCGCGCGGCGTAAGCCGGCTGGAAACAGCAACTTCCTGATGATCCGTTAATTGTTTAGCTGGAGTTCTCTATGGACGAAGCCAGTAGTAGCCCGCTGCGCGCTAGTTAACTAACGCGCTGTTAGCGGGCCTGTAGAAAGTTACCCAACACTTTATTTAAACCGATCGCGCAGTCAGCGACTCGGCATGCTTTCGCTCGCCTGTCATCAGGTAAGTACCGGGTATGTTTTGTCGAAAAATTGGCGACAGGAGTACACACAATGAGCGCAGTAAAAAACCCGAAACTGCACAAGAAAAACGGCACAGACACCGACACCAAACTGTCGATGCGTGCTGCCCGCGAAGCCCAGAACGGCCTCTCGGCAACCCTCGCCAATGTCCGGGCAACCAAGGATGGCCTGACCGAACTGGATGCCTCTGCTCGCCTGCAACGTGAAGGCTACAACGAGGTGGCCCACGACAAGCCGCCTCACGCCATCGTGCAATTCCTCCAGGCCCTGAACAACCCGTTCATCTATGTGCTGCTGACCCTCGGCGCCATCAGCTTCGTCACTGACTATTGGCTGCCGTTGCAGGAAGGTGAAGAAGCCGACCTGACCAAAGTCATCATTATCATGACCATGGTCATGCTCAGCAGCCTGCTGCGGTTCTGGCAGGAACACCGTTCGGCCAAGTCCGCCGAGGCCTTGAAGGCCATGGTGCGCACCACCGCCACCGTGTTGCGCCGCGAGCAGGTAGGCTCCAAGCCGACCCTGCGGGAAGTGCCGATGCGCGACCTGGTGGCTGGCGACATCGTGCAACTGTCTGCCGGCGACATGATCCCGGCCGACATCCGCCTGATCGAGTCCCGCGACCTGTTCATCAGCCAGGCCGTGCTCACCGGCGAAGCCTTGCCGGTGGAGAAGTACGACACCCTCGGGGACGTCACGCAAAAATCCGCCACTTCCACGGCGGCCGACCAGGGCAACCTGCTGGACCTGCCGAACATCTGCTTCATGGGCACCAACGTGGTCAGTGGCCGGGCGCAAGCCGTGGTGGTTGCCACCGGCCCGCGCACCTACTTTGGCTCCCTGGCCAAGGCGATTGTCGGCTCCCGGGTGCAAACCGCGTTTGACCGTGGAGTGAACAGCGTCAGCTGGCTGTTGATCCGCTTCATGCTGGTGATGACGCCGATCGTGTTCTTCCTCAACGGTTTCTCCAAAGGTGACTGGAGCGATGCCTTGCTGTTCGCCCTGGCGGTCGCAGTAGGCCTGACCCCGGAAATGCTGCCGATGATCGTCAGCGCCAACCTGGCCAAGGGCGCAACCGCCATGGCCAAGCGCAAGGTGGTGGTCAAGCGCCTCAACGCAATCCAGAACTTCGGTTCGATGGACGTGCTGTGCACCGACAAGACCGGAACCCTGACCCAGGACAAGATCATCCTCGAGCACCACGTCAACGCCTTCGGCAACCGTGATGATTCGGTGCTGACCCTGGCCTGGCTCAACAGCCATCACCAAAGCGGCATGAAGAACCTGATGGATCAGGCGGTCGTCCAGTTCTCGGAGCAGAACCCGAAGTTCCAGATACCGTTCGCCTACAGCAAGGTGGATGAACTGCCGTTCGACTTTATCCGCCGTCGCCTGTCGATTGTGGTCAAGGACGCGCAAAACGATCACCTGTTGGTGTGCAAGGGCGCGGTCGAGGAGATGCTGAGCATTTCCACCCACGTGATGGAAGGTGACGTTGCCGTCGAGCTGGATGATCGTCGTCGCAACGAGTTGCTGGCGATTGCCCAGGACTACAACGAGGACGGCTTCCGGGTGCTGGTGCTGGCCACCCGCAATATTCCCAAGGCCGTCGCACGCAAGCAGTACACCACAACCGATGAACGCAACCTGGTGATCCGTGGCTTCCTGACCTTCCTCGATCCGCCAAAGGAAACCGCGGGCCCGGCGATTGCTGCCCTGCGCGAAATTGGCGTGGCGGTCAAAGTGCTCACCGGCGACAACGCCATCGTCACCAGCAAGATCTGCCGTCAGGTCGGTCTGGAGCCTGGCGTACCGTTGCTGGGTGTGGAAATCGAAGCGATGGACGACGCTACCCTCAAGCTGCGGGTTGAGGAACGCACCGTCTTCGCCAAGCTGACGCCACTGCAGAAATCGCGAGTACTGAAGACCTTGCAGTCCAACGGCCACACCGTGGGTTTCCTCGGCGACGGCATCAACGATGCACCGGCCCTGCGGGATGCCGACGTGGGTATCTCGGTGGACAGCGCGACGGACATTGCCAAGGAATCCGCCGACATCATCCTGCTGGAAAAGAGCCTGATGGTGCTGGAAGAAGGCGTGCTGAAAGGCCGCGAGACCTTCGGCAATATCATGAAGTACCTGAACATGACCGCCAGCTCCAACTTCGGCAACGTGTTCTCGGTGCTGGTGGCCAGTGCGTTCATCCCGTTCCTGCCAATGCTGTCGATTCACCTGCTGCTGCAAAACCTGATGTACGACATCTCCCAGCTGGCCTTGCCGTGGGACAAGATGGACAAGGAATACCTGGCCAAGCCACGCAAGTGGGACGCGAAAAACATTGGCCGCTTCATGATCTGGATCGGGCCGACCTCGTCGATCTTCGACATGACCACCTTTGCCCTGATGTGGTACGTGTTCTCGGCCAACAGCGTGGAAATGCAGACCCTGTTCCAGTCCGGCTGGTTCATCGAGGGGCTGCTCTCGCAAACCTTGGTGGTGCATATGCTGCGCACCCGCAAGATCCCGTTCTTCCAGAGCAACGCCGCATGGCCGGTGATGATGATGACCTGCATCGTGATCGCGCTGGGCATCTACGTACCGTTCTCGCCGCTGGGCGCGATGGTGGGCCTGGAGCCGCTGCCGCTGGCGTACTTCCCATGGCTGGTGGGCACTCTGGTCGCCTACTGCTGCGTGGCTCAACTGATGAAAACCCTCTACATCCGCCGCTTCAAGCAGTGGTACTGAGCGGCTCTCTGTAGGGGCGAGCTTGCTCGCGAAGGTCGTTAGCGATAACGCGGGTTCCCTGGCTAAACGCAGTGCTCTCGGTTTTTTCGCGAGCAAGCTCGCTCCTGCAGTAACCGCAGCCTTTGATGGAGAGAGGCGATGAAAACACTCATGAGCTACCTCGACAACGCCGCACGCGCCGTATTGGTATTCGCCCTCGCCCAGGCCGCCAAGGCGGTGATGGTGCTGGGCGTGCGGCTCTACGCGCGCAACGTGCTCAGTGCCGTGGAAATGCGCTTCATGCTGGGTTTCTCCAGCAGCTTGAACAGCACATGCATCCGCTTGCTGCGCCCGCGTCGATAAATGGCAATACGCAATACAAGGAAACATCACCATGCGCGTCTTGATCTGTGCAGGTCGTCATTACGCCGATACAAAAATGTCCCGCCAGGTGCTGGATGCCTATCACCGCCTGCGCCCGGTGCAGGTGTTGATCCACGGCGGCAGTCAGTTCCTGGGCAGCGACGTGGAGGACTGGGCCCGGGAAACGGGGGTGGATGTGGTGCGTTACCCACCCAACTGGCAACGCCATGGCAAGCAAGCCGAGCGTCACCGCAACCAGTTCATGCTCACGGACAGCCGCCCCGACGTGATCATCGCGCTGCCCGGCGGCGACGACACCTCGGAACTGGTGAGCCAGGCCAAGGCCTGTGGCATCCATGTGCTGACCGTAGACAGCTGAATCAACCCTTATTGGAGCATCCGGACATGAACGAAGAACCCAGTTGTAGCCGCATCTCGTTGCACACCTTTTTCCATTTGAATCACGGCGCGTCCCTGCCAAGTCCGGTCGGGACACGCCACCGGCTGTTGATCGAGGTTCACCATGTACAAGAAGCACACCCCTGACGGTTTCGCCAAATACCGCAACCGCAGCACCCACGTAACCTTTCATCCCCTGTCCGCCTCCAAGCGTCGGGCGGTGCGGCGCAACCTGATTTTCGTCGGTGTGACGGCGGGCATCGTGCTGGTGCTCAGCCTGATGTCGAATGCCAATGCGGCCGGCGGCTCCTACGTGGTCGATGATGGCGCGATCAATGCCCCGGGCGAATGCAATGTCGACGCCTGGTTCACCGCCAATCGACACGACGGCTCCACCCACAGCGAAACCCTTTCGCCCGCTTGCACCGCCGCTGCCATTCCCTGGTTGCAATGGACCGCCGCCGTGTCACGGGCCAACCATGAAGGCGATGGGGAAACCCAGGTGAACCCGCAGCTCAAGGCCCAGCTGTGGACCCGGGAAGACCTGGGCCTGGAACTGGCCGCGTCTGCCGGCGTGCATTACGCATTGAACCGTCAGCATTCGTTTGATGGCGCGGACTTGAACGTACCCTTCACCTGGCAGCCCATGGAAGCCCTGCGGCTGAACTTCAACGCGGGTTGGAGCCATGCCTACAACGACGGCGACCAGACTCATCGGCCGGCCTGGGGCACCGGGTTTGAATACAGCGTGATGGACTCGCTGACGCTGATCGCCGAACGTTACGGCCAGCAAGGTGGCGACCAGGCGTGGCAGGCGGGGCCAAGGCTACACATCGGCAAGAATGTGGATGTGGACCTGGTGGTAGGGCGCAGTTTGATCGGGGATCAACATCAGTGGCTCACGACGGGGGCCACGTTGCGGTTCTAATCCGCAGACGATGATCAACATGTGGCGAGGGAGCTTGCTCCCGCTGGAGTGCGAAGCGCTCCCAAAGATGCCGGGGCCGCTACGCAGCCCAGCGGGAGCAAGCTCCCTCGCCACAGCAAGCTCCCTCGCCACAGGCTTGGTATGACCGTAAATAGCGATTTAAACCTGTCCTTTGGCCTGCTGCTCCAGGTGCACCTGCAACTCTGGATCAATCTTCAACTGCCCCGCCAGCTCATCCAGATAACTGCGCTCCGCGTCCTGCTGGTCATCCACCAGCAGCACACTGACCAGGTACACCTCGGCCGCCACCGCCGGGTCCCCGGCAAACTCGGCAAAATCCGCCGCATTCAGCGGCTTGGCCACCTCGGCATCCAGCCACGCCTGCAATTGGGGATCATCGGTGTGCTTGCCGATCTCGGCCGAGATCATTTGCTGCTCGCGCTCATCAATCTCGCCATCTGCCTTGGCCGCCGCGATCAATGCGCGCAGCACGGCGTGGCTGTGCTCTTCGACTTGCGCCCCAGACAATTGATCAACCGTTTGCAACGCCGCCTGCGGCGCCGACGCCTGTTGCCGCTGCCACGCCTGATACGCCTGGAACGCCATCATGCCCAGGGACGCCAGCGCCGCGTAGTTGGTGCCGCCGGTGCGCGCTTGGGGCGCGGTGCGGGTTCCGCCGAGCATGCCGCCCAGTCCACCGAGCAAACCACCGAGGCCGCCACCGCCTGAAGCCGAAGCACCACGGCCGCCCAGCAAACCGCCAAGCAGCCCGCCCAAGCCACCCAGCCCGCCCTGAGACGCCGGTGCAGAGCCGCCCTGTTGGCTCGTAGAGCCTTGGCCCGCGCGCAGCAATTGTTCCAGTAGATCGCCGGTATTCATGGTGTCACCCTCCCAGGGCGCAGAGTTCCAGATCAACAACAATAGACCGGCTGCGCCAGAACACCATGACCGCCCGACAGGCGCGCTTTATGATGGTGCCACCCGCCTATCGAGGAAGCCCCACGTGACCCGTACCGAGCAGATTGCCTTGATGGCGACCTACAACCAGTGGATGAACCGCAAGGTGTACGAGGCGGCCGGCGGCCTGAGCGACGCGGATCTGATAGCCGACCGTGGTGCATTCTTCGGCTCGATCCTTGGCACGCTGAACCACCTCGCCCTGGGTGACCGCGTCTGGCTCAAGCGTTTCGCCGAGCATCCGGCAGGCTTTGCCGCGCTGACGCCATTAAGCGCCTTGGCATTGCCGCCACGCCTGGATCAACTGGCCTTCGCCAATATCCGTGAACTGTCGGCCCATCGCGCCTGGCTCGACCAGATCATCATCGACTGGACGCAATCCATCAGCGAGCCGGAGCTGGACCAGCCACTGGCCTACCGCAACATGGCAGGTACGGCCATGCACAAGAATTTTCATGCGTTACTCGTGCACTTCTTCAATCACCAGACCCACCACCGGGGCCAGGTGACCACGCTGCTGACCCAGGCCGGGCGCGACGTGGGCGACACCGACCTGCTGGCGCTGATGGACTAGTTCAACCGGCGCTGTATTCGGCGTACGCCTGAATCAGCGCGGGAAAATCCTCCCGCTCCGGGAGCTGCGCAAAGCTGTGCTGCGCCGGCGTGGACGCCCACGGCAGCTTTTCACTGGTCCAGGTTTCAATGAATGGCACATAGCCGCTGACATCATCAAACATGGTGGGCCGCAGGTTGATCAGGTCCTCGACGCCATTCGGGCGGGAGAACATCCAACTCATGCAGTGCGGGCAGCAGTAATGGCGGTCTACGCCATGCAACCCGCCGATCACCGGGTTGCCCTGGGTGATGGTAAATCCGCTGGCGGGGATCAGCGCGCTCAAGGAGAACGCGCTGGACGACATCTTCTGGCAACCGGTGCAATGACACGCCATGGTGATCAGTGGTTTTTCGGTCACGATAAACCGCACCCGATCACAACGGCAGCCGCCTTCCTGGGACTCTTGATGACTCATCTTCCACTCCATTCACATTGTGTGTGTGCCTGGAGAGTAAACGAGCGAGTGCGTCACGAACAGCAGCAGGCGTTATGGGTGTCGACTGCCGCGAAATCCCCTCAAACGAACGCATGGGGCCGCGAACTGTCATAAAGGACAGAGCGGTGAAGTAAGCCAACGGCTGGCCGCCCTGCCCGCGCGCATCAACAGCTTGCCGATGCGACGCATCCCCCCAGAAGGAGACGCTTAAATGGTCATTCACTTCAAAGTCGCCGGCCACCTTGCCTGCGGTCATCACGGCAATAACCTCCCTTCCAGCACCGAACTGAAGCGAGTCAAATGCCGTACCTGCCGTAACACCGAAGCCTTCAAGGAAGCCCGCCGCACCCAACGCAACGCCGCCCGACGTGCTGCACGCAGATCTAAAGCGGAACATGTCGCCGGTGACTGGCGCAGCGCCTGGACACAGCGCCTGACTGACCTCCCAGGCCGTCAGCGCCTGCCACGCGGGTTCAGCGGCCAGCCATTCGTCTAGCTCAAGCAGCCGGGGCACGACGATAGGCGGCCAACAGCACGCCCATTGTCATCAACAACCCACCCGCCCCACGGTTGAAGTGCTGCAAGTGTGCGGGCCGCAGGCGACTGAGCAGGCGTGCCCCACACACCGCATAGAACATCATGATGCTGACATTCAGCACACACAGCGCCAGCAGCAGGCACGCGTACTGCGGCAGTTGCGCTTGGGTGCTGTCGACGAATTGCGGCAGGAACGCCGACATGAACAACAACGCCTTGGGATTGGAAATCGCCACGAGGAAACTGCGGGTGAAAATACTCGCTGTGCGGGTGCCGTTGTCTTTACCTTCGCCCACGGTGGGCAACGCGGCTTGGGGTGCGCGCAGCATCTGCCAGCCGATCCAGATGAGGTACGCCGAACCGATCCATTTCAGTGCCTGAAACAACCCTTCGCTGGCCGCCAGCAACAGCCCCAGGCCGCAAGCCACCGCCGTTACCAGCAACGCGTCCGCCAACACCGCTCCGGCCATGCCCCAGAACGCCGCCCGCAAACCGTGGCGCGAACCGTTTTGCAGGGCCAGCAAAACCGTCGGGCCAGGAATCGCGATAATCGCGGCGCTCATCATGACGAACAGAAATAAGGTTGCCAGGGACATGACCGGTTCCTAGGGGCTAATCAGCTTCGAATCATCGCACCCTATCCTCTATGTGGCGAGGGGGCTTGCTCCCGTTGGGCTGCGCAGCGGCCCCAAAATCCTGGGAGCGCTTCGCACTCCAGCGGGAGCAAGCTCCCTCGCCACCGTTTATGTATTGCTCAAGGGAGACCCAATAAAAAGCCCCGGACTGACCGAGGCTTTTGAGGTTCAAGCATCATTGGCCACCGGCCTCGACCTCGCCTTGTACCCCGGCAGCGCAGCGACGTAGGCCAGTGCCTGCTCACGGGAGCCGAAGGATGCCAGGCGGTCGGCCTTGGTACAGACCCGCCACGGGCCACTGTTGACCTGCACGATGTCATAGCCATTGAGATGCAGTTTGTTCAGCATGGGCGTGCTCATAGTCACCTCTCTCTCCAGAGATAATCCGGTGTTCGCCCGGTCTACCATACACCCGGGTAAAGCGGTGTAACCTACCGGGCGTCGCACAGGCGTGCGCTTTATGGAGCAGGGAAGATGATCAATATCAAACAGGCGACGGTCAGCGATATTGCGGTGCTGCGTGACATTGGCATCGAGACCTACACCGAGCACTTCTCGGCCATCTGGAGCCCGGCGGGGATGCAGGATTTCCTGGACAAGGACTTCTCTCCCGAATCGCTGCAAGACACCCTTGAGCGTCCCGCCGCGCATTGCTGGTTACTCGCCCGGGATGAGCAGGCACGCGCCGTTGGGTTCGCCAAAATCAACTGGAACCGGGCGATCCCAGGCAGCGAGGAAACGGGCGCAGAGCTGCAAAAAATCTACTTCCTGAAGTCCGAGGCCGGCAAAGGCCACGGGCAGCAGTTGTTGGACCATGTGCACCAGCTTGCACGCACCCACCAGCAACCGCTGCTGTGGCTCGAAGTACTCAACACCAACGAAAGCGCACAACGGTTTTATCAGCGCTGCGGCTTTGAACGCCTGGCAGAAATCCCATTCAGCACCGACATCACTGCGATCCCGATGGTGGTCATGTCCCACCGTTTGGGCCGGTAAAAAGCACAGTAACGGTAGACACCTTGCCCAGCCTTTCTGCGCCAATACGGCTGATGGGCTTTTACTTCACCTTGCTGCTGAGGTTGTCGACACTGCGCTTGAGGTCTTCAAGGCTGCGCTTCTGATCACTGACGGTGCTTTTGAGGCTGGACAGTTCGCTGGAGCTAGAATTTGAGCTGGAACTTGAATTGCGCTTCAGGTCTTCAATCTCGCTCTTGAGTTTGTCGATGGTGTTTTTCTGATCGGATACGGTGCGCTTGAGCTCCGACAGTTGGCCGTCACTGGAGCTGGAACTTGAGCCGGTGTTTTTCTTCAGGTCTTCAAGGGCGCGTGCCTGGCCGTCCAGCTTGCTTTCCAGGCTTTGGATTTCGCTGTCATTGCGCTTGAGCAAGTCGCGCATGTCCTGAATGTCACCTACCGAAATGTCCGACGGGTGCAGGAAATATTCGCCACCTGCGCCCGAACTGCTCGCGGTGAGTTTGTTACCGACCGACGCACCGAATTCCCCCCACCGCGCCGGACTCGCCGCCTGAACTGACGGGGCCATTGCACCGATCAACAACGACGCGATAACAGCGAACGAAGCTTTACCCATGATAGACATCAATTGATTCCTTTCTGACCTGCCGAGATGGCACATCGCTATGACTGCGTTTTTGAATACTTGTTCCCGTGAGGCGTTGGACGCCGTATACGAAAAAGCCCCGGCAAACGCCGGGGCTCGGAAATGTCCAACTGGCGGTGCGATGCGCTGTTCTTTCACACACCTTTCACACCCAGGCGCCTATGGTCATCTCAGCTCCTGGTGAAAACCTTTAAGCCCGCGTTCCCCATCGCGGGCTTTTCTTTGCCTGTTATTTGTCCACCGATTTTCGCTAAATTCGCTGCGGCGGTGAGCCGGTGCAAGCGCCCTGCTCGATGCAGAATACAAAGGGCGCCACCACTTCGATTTCGCCTTTACGCAGCATGGAGGGCGGCGGCGCAGGCACTGGCGACGCCGCCGGAATCAACGCCTCCACAGCCCCGACGAAAAGATCCGAGCCTGTATGGCTGACAATTTTGTGGCGTATCAGGTTGCCTTTGGCGTCGACGACAAAGGCCACTCTGACCATGCCGGTCAGCCTTTGCAGGCGAGCCTCTTCGGGATAGGACTTGAAGTGGTTGAGGTGAGTGAGCAACTGATATTCCCATAAGCGCTTCTCTACCATTTGCTCCTGGTGGTTGGGGCCGCTCGTGCAGGCGCAAAGCAGTAAGACAAGTGCGATCCAGCTGTATTTCATAAACGCAGTTCCGTTGACGTTCTGGTGTGCGAAGTGAGGCTAATCATCCGACGCTATGCTGCGTCTCAAAAGGCCGATTACTTTAACGCGCTGCGGTCTTTATAGCGCCCGAAATTTCAGGCTACGACAAAACGGGAGCTGCCCGAGCGCGCAGCCCTGCTGCAATCATCAGGACAATAGCCGGAACAATCACCACGCCGGCCGACAGCATCGCCCCCTTGAAACCGGCCACATCCAACGCGCTCCCTCCGATAATCACACCCAGCCCGATTGCACTGTTCAGCACGGCGGTATGGAGAGCAGTCGCCGGTACCATGTGATCTCCGGCGATCCTCAAGACCCACGTCTGCAGGCCGGTAAACAAAGCGGAAATGGCCACGCCCCAGATCACCAGTAACGTCACCACGGGTGCGAGCCCCAGCAGCGGACCGTAGATACCCAAGGTCACCAACGCCAATGCCATCGCAACCAGCGCCAGCAAAATGAACGCCTTCAAGTAGCGATCAATAAACAGCGCGCTCAGCAGGTTGCCCAGAAAACCTGCGGCGCCGAAAGCAAACAGCAATACAGCAATCAAATACGAAGTAATGCCGGGTACCTGGCCTATAAACGGTTCGACAAAGGTGTAGGCGCCAAAATGCGCGGCCGCCGTCAGGCCGGTGATGACGTAGGTGATCATCAGGTCCTTGCGCCGCAGCACCACCGCAAAGCCCAGACCTTTGGCCAGTGAGGGAATATGCAGGGAAGGCAGCACCAGGGCCATCGCACCGGCGCTGGCGAGACACATCACGGCCAGGCACATAAAGGCCGTGCGCCAACCATCGTATTGGCCCACCAGATTAATCAGCGGTACGCCCATGACCGTGGCGATCGTGATGCCGCCCAGCACAATCGAGGTGGCCAGCCCCACGCGGTACGACGGCACAATATGCGCGGCGGTGGCTGCCACGATGGCCCAGAACACGCCATGGGCCAATGCGCCGACGGCGCGGGCACCGAGCAGAGAGGAAAACTCAGGGGAAAACGCTGCCAGGCCGTTTGATAAGGCCAGTATCAACATCAACGCAATCAGCAGCGCCTTGCGGGGAACCCGGCGGTTCAACCAGTTGGATAGCAAGCCGCTGGCCGCCCCGATCCAGGCGTATAGCGTTACGGTCAGCCCGACGGTAGAGGGGGCTTGATCCAGGTCGGCAGATATTTGCGACAGCAAACCAATGGGGGCGAACTCGGAAGTCACCATGGTAAACGAGGCGATGCACAGCACACTGACTGCGCACCATACCCGCAAGGCTGAATTGATCACCGGCAATGTCCGTCCCTGTTCATGGCTGAGTCGTCGTGACTCCACCTCGCGCGTCGCTCACTGAGACGGGCTAGTTATCGGGATTCCAAACGACGGCCTGTGCCACGACAACGTATTCGCCGTTAAAAGTTGCCGCTGGCGAACCATAAAGCTGGTAGCCCAGAGCAAGGGCTTCAGAGACTCGGTGACAGAAGGAGGCATCGTCCTTGCCTGTCAGAATCCGATAGGTGGGTAAGCCTTCAGGAGGAGAACTTTGCATGGGGGCACCTGCTGGAACAGTTGAAGAAAACCACTGGGGGGGATCTGACCCAGCGTTTGTTCGCCAGGCCAGGGGCTGAGTTAAAGCAGTACAGTGGAAAGCATGCCCAAGGCTCCCAGGACGAACCCGATGAGTGCACCACGCCCTGGTGCTTCATGAAACAACGACCAGACCACCACGGGCTCAAGCAGCAACAAAGAGGTGACTGAGACCACGGTGACGATCCAGATATCACCGACAGCCATGTACCCCAGCCAATATGCACCCAGCAGGCAAAGCCCGGCAAAACACATGATCACAACGGGAATGACGAACCCTTCCCATGACTCATGACCTGTCTGGGCAAGCTTGGCGGTTACCACCTCACTGTAGATTGCACAAAACTCACCGAGCACCATCAACCCTAGAGCAGAAACTCCGAGTAGTTCTTTGGACATATCAAAAACTCCTTCGTATTCAACGCAATATTTTTCAGCTCCCAGCGAGCGATGCCGCTGCCCAGGAGCGTGTTGCAGTGATACGAAGCAGCCTTGAACAGGCCTGAATTACCGAAGTGCTTTTCCATGCTCATGTCCTTCAAAGGGTGTGAGTCTCAGCGCCCGGATTAGGGCACTCGTGGCGATCATACGTTCCGCCAGCCATCGCGAACAACCCGGGCAATATAAGCAGAGGTAGAGCGATCTCAAAGACGCTAAATAACGATCAACTACCGAGTTCTCTACTTTGTAGCCAGGTACTGATGGCCTCAACGAGTTCCGTCTTGCACTCCACTGGCAGCCAATGCCCGCCGGACACGCTTGTCACGCTGAGATCTGCGCAGGCCGCACGCATTGGATCGCCCAACCGATTGCCCTTGATGGTATTCATCTGGTCGTAATCGCCGTTCACAAACAGTACGGGCAATGACAGGCGTCCACCGTTGGGCGCTCGGTGGGCGTACTCGATATTGGCATCGTCGTTCAGGTACCACGCGCAGGGCGCGCCAAAACCCTGCTCTTCGAAAGTCCGCACCAACACAGCGAAGTCCGCCTCGGGCCAGAGCGCGGGGTCTGGTCGGGTGGGTGGCGCCCGGTGCGCTTCGCCAAACCGCCCGCCTTTGCTGGTCACTTCGGCATTGGATGCAACCTTGCCGATGCTCGCTGGGTCGCCTCGCCGATAAATCGACGCCAGCGAGGCTGCTTTGTCCGCATCAAGATCTGCGACGGCGGACGCAAAGTGCGTGTTGTAGTAGCGGTAATAGTCCCATTGACCGTCTGGATACTGGTCCGCCGGATAAATCCCTCGGTCTACCAGCGGCACCAGCGTCGGCAGCGCGTTCGTGGAGGGGAAGTACGGGACCGAAATCAGCACCACGCCACGGCTGCGCTGAGGTTCATGAGCGACCAACTCACCCGCCACAACGCTGCCCCAGTCGTGCCCCACCCAGATTGCGGGCATTCCACCGAGGTGGTCATGAAGCTCTGCCATGTCTGCCACGATGTTTTCAATCGTGTACGCATCGATCGCGGCAGGCGCAGAGGAGCCACCATAGCCGCGCATGTCGGGTGCGACGCAGTGCCAGCCTTTAGCTGCGAACGCTTCCAGCTGCGCACGCCAGATCAAACTGAGCTCAGGCCAACCGTGCAGGAACATCATCAATGGGCCATCGGCAGGCCCCTGCTCTACATAATGCGTCGTGTGACGGGGCGTGCTGAAAACCCGTGAAGTGAGCTTGGAAGTGGACATAGGATCTCCTCATGCTAGGCCGGCCGACATAAGCGCCATGTCGGCAGAATCACCGCTGAATCTGCACCCTAGCGTAACCATCCCTATGATGCTTGCCAGCTTCCCGTCATATTGTCAGTCCTGTACCTGCCAACTGCAGCCAGACCCAACACGGCATATCTTGTTACAACCATTCGCCTGCGGGCACTGCCCTTAGAGAACTTCAAACTTTCGCTCCAGTCCTAATGCCAGGCGTGCTTTAAACCGTGAGCGCCTGCTGACAACCCATAGAGGTTCAAAAAATGAAAATGACACTACCCGCCCTGGTTCTGGGTGTCCTCATTTCGCAAGGCTCGATGGCAGCCGGAGATGGCACAGCCGCTCTTGGAGGCGGCGTTGGTGGTGCACTTGGCAATATCGTAGGTCAACAGCTCGGCGGCTCAACGGGCGCGGCGGTAGGCGCAGGCGTAGGGGGTGCTGCCGGCAGTGCTGTCGGCGCTCAAAGAGGCAACAGAGCGGAAGCCGCGTTAGGTGGCGGTATCGGATCAGCTGGCGGGTCACTTATTGGTAATCGCCTCGGCGGCTCCACGGGCTCGACGATCGGTGCAGGTCTCGGCGGCGCCGCGGGTGGCGCGCTAGGAAACAACCTGGCGGACGATGAGAGCAATCATCGATCTGATGGCAAGAAGCACAATGGCAAGAACAAGCATAAACACAAGAACAAGCATCGTTAGTTTCAGACGCTATTACCTCGAAGCCCGGCCCAGCGCCGGGCTTCTTATTTCTGGCGCCAAAAACGAAAAAGCCCAGCAATCGCGCTGGGCTCAGATGTGGAAACCAAGTAAAAAATATGAGCCGTGCTACTTAACCCTTGCAAAGCTTCTGTGGCGACAGCGTGCCCCCGAGTTTTTTCGGCCATGCAATCGGCAGGTTAGGAACAGAGATAAGCTCGACCACGCCAAACATGCACACAATCACCGCATTTCCATCCGCGTTGGGTGCGCTGCTGAGTCCCACCAGAACCTCGTAGTCTTTTCCGGGCTTCAAATCGAATACTTTCGCCTGGCCTGGGCACATAGCGTAAGTGCTACCGTAGCTGCCGGCCGACGCGCCTAATGTCGCAACCTGGAAGGGTGCATCTGTTTTAACGCGGTACTCAGCCACCATCTCGGTGTACAAGCCTTCGGCCATCCGAACGGCTCCGATGTACTGCTGAAGTTTGGGTGAAACCCTTCCCGGCATTCCAAGATTGGCCGGCTTAAGTGGGTACTGAGGGTAGTTAATGCTCGGCTGTCCGTCCTCTGAGAAGCGACCCGCTTCAGCCATTTTGTGGCGAGTATCCGGGGCACAGCTGCCAGTTACGCTGTCGCCAAACACATTGGAATTGGTGATCACACGAACTCGGGCCGTATTGTCGGACTGAGGCGGATCGACATAGGGAACAGAGGGGATCCCGCCACAACCAGCAAGGGCGATGGACGAAACAAACAGCAGCAACCAGGTATTACGCATCTACTACATCCTTGAGTTTACCTAAGATCCATCGTGTTCGAATCAGACTAATAACCTCAGTAAAAAGCCTGACTGGGCATCCGCCAACCAAGTGAGTTGCGGAGCAACATTTGAAATTGCAGAGCGGAAACAAAAAAGGACCTGCCTGATAAATCACGCAAGTCCTTGAATATTGTGGTGCCCGAAGCCGGAATCGAACCGGCACGCCCTTACGAGCGGGGGATTTTAAGTCCCATGCGTCTACCAGTTTCGCCATTCGGGCGGTAGCGCTATACAGCGAGCCAAGCAGCTTCAAAAGCCCTTGAGCGTTGCAGCAGGCTAGGGAATATATAGATCCAGCCCCCTCGATGCAAGGTCGGGCGCGGGCTTTTTCAAACAAACAGGCCGCTCCCCGGCAAACAAAAAAGCTCGCCAGATCAGTGATCTACAGATTTCGGCAGCGGTGGTGGGCAATAGCAGCGCCGGCCGCTTGTGCAACGGCCGCACTCGCCACCAGGCGCATCAGGAAAGATAAGTCATTACCGCAATGACCACTGAAACCCAAACCAGGGTCATCAAAAACGACAGCGCAGCCAACGTTTTGCCCATTTGCCCACTCGCCCCGATGCAAACCGCTTCAGTGAATCAACTCTTTTGCCTTCTCCAGGCACTCGGTGGCGCTGTCCAATGCCTCGGCCGCCTTGGCTGAAGCGGTGTTGCCATCGTCGGCGCGATTGCCGGTGATGACAAACAACACATCGACACCGACCTTGGCAACCGCCGCCAGGTAATCTGCCCGTGGAAAACGCACGCCGTTTTCATAACGCCCCTGGGCATTGGTCTCAACGCCTCCGACCTTGCCCAGCGCCGCTTGAGAATAGCCAAGCCTGGCACGTTCTGCCTTTAACCTCGCCCCAATGCTCATGAAAAACCTCCTGTGTGGGATGGTGAATACGATACCCCGCACAAAAGGTTAGTTCCTTGACCGAACTGAGCCGCTATTTATCGCCTGATCCCTGAAAACCAGCGCCCCCCGTTTTCCGGCACCTGCGACGCCGGGGAGCATCTGATACGCTTTTTTCTTGTGCATCTGACCCTGTATCGAAACCCGTCCAGCCCTGACAATACACCCACTCCCGACACGCCCGTGGAGCCCGACAGGAACCGTCCTGCCGGCCCGTTCATTTCGGAGGCCTTATGGCTAAGATGGCATTTTTCCTGTTCGGTTTTCTTGCGCTGACCATTGCGATTGGTCTGCTTGCCACCATCTCACCGGTCTAGGATCCCTCCCCTCGCCTGACGTCAGAGGGAGTTTCAGCCGGCAAAAAACATCGGATACAACGACAGCACCAATAATCCCGCCATCGACCAGTTGAACAGCCGCAACCAACGCGGCTCGCGCAACACATTGCGCAAGCCGCTGCCACAGCCGGCCCACACACAAACACTGGGCAGGTTCACCAGGGCAAACACCGCCGCAATCAACAGCACATTGGTGACATAACCGTCGGCAGGCGTATAGGTGGTGATAGCACCCAGCGCCATGACCCAGGCCTTGGGGTTCACCCACTGAAACGCCGCCGCGCCGAGAAAGGTCATGGGTTTGCGCTTGTCATCGGTGTCATCGGACATCGCGCTGGAGGTTGCAATCTTCCACGCCAGGTACAGCAAATACGCCGCCCCCACATAGCGCAATACGGTATAGGCCCACGGCAACGCCTTGAACACTTCCCCCAGCCCCAAGCCCACCGCGATCACCAACAACATGAAGCCAATGCTGATGCCCAGTGCATGGGGAATCGAGCGGACAAAACCGAAGTTCACCCCCGACGCCAGCAACATGGTGTTATTGGGGCCAGGGGTGATTGAGGACACAAAGGCGAACAGCGCAAAGGCTGACAATAGGCTTGAAGACATAAGCATGGCGCGACATCCGAACGAGTACTGTGGCCGTGACAGTAGAACGTTGCGCCAGCCTGCGCCCCGTACAGCTACGGGGAGATACAGGCATACACTTCGTCAGGCCTGCCAGCAAGCGCCTTCCCACCAAACTGCCATTGGTTTGCCTTCATTGATCGGTATACTTGCGCACTTCTCTGCACCTGTGCCGAACACATCCTGAAAGGACACTCGATGAGCAACTACCTCGACCGCGCGCTGACGGGCCTGCGGACCCTGGGCATCAATCTTCTGCAGCCGGTTCCAGATGCACCGGTCCTGGTATTGCTGGACCGCGTGGCCCAGTACGACACCGCCAAAGTCACCGCTATCGCTGCCGTGCTGCAACAGTCGACCACCTTCAACAGCGTGGTTCGCGAACAGATCGCCGGGATGGATATCTCCACACGCTTCATGGACATCACCCAAAGCTTCACCTCGATCCGCGAAGACGCGGCCGCCATGGCCGGCTGGATGGATGACGGGCGCCTGGATACGCTGGAAAAACTCAAGCTGAGCTGGATGAACCTGCGTCGTGGCTCGATCCCCAGCCGCTTCAGCGAGATCCGTGAAAAATACCTGCAGGTGTGCAAGTCGGCCAATGACCAGATCGCCCGAGAAACCGTGATTCTGGAGGCCTACCTGGACTTCCGCATGGCCATGAAAGCCGCCGAGGTCGATGCCCAGCAAGTGCTCGCCACGGCCGGCCGGGTGCTGGAGCAGCGGACCCAGGCCTTGAACGAGGCCAACGCCCAAGTCACGGCTGCCGAAACCCTGGCGCCGGCCGAGCGCGCAGCCCTGGAGCTGCGCCGCGACGAAGCCGTACGCGCCCTGCAGGACGAAGACAAGCGCTATCAGATCGTCAAAGACATTGCCGACGACCTCAAGGTCGGCTACAACACGGCCGAAATGGTCTTCGCCCGGATCAACCAGGTGCATGTGATCAAGGAGCGCCAGTACCAGCGCATGGTCTCGTTCTTCTCCACCAACGAAGTGGTGTTGACCGGCCTCGCCGTGTCGTTCACCAGCAACAGCGGCCTGGCCGAAGCCACCAACACACTGAATGCCACCACCGACGGCATCAGCAAGGGCCTTGAAGCCCTGGGCAGCACCGGCAACACGCAACTGGAAGCGGCGGTCCAGGCCAGCTACGGCACCACGATCAAGGTCGACTCGGTGCGCGCCCTGGCCGACGCCACCCTGAGCTTCCAGACGGACATGCACGGCCTGACGGAAACCTACCGCGCTGAATCCAGCAACGCGTCCCGTGACATCGCCGAAGCCGTCGAAGAGGCCAAACGCAAGTTCGCCGCATTGCTGACCAAGGCCGCTTGATGAGCGACATTCTCCTCTCCGAGCAACTGGGCGCGATGGCGCTGGTGGATCAACTGCGCCACCAGCAGATGGCCGTGGAAAAGGACCTGAGCCTGCCTCAACGCCGTGCCGAAGTGGCGGCGCGCATCCGTGAGTATTACCAGAACAACGGCATTCAATTCACCGAAGCGCAGATCGACCAGGGCGTGCGCGAATTCTTTTCCAAACGCCTGGTGTTCGAGGCCCCGGAACTGAGTGCGCTTGACCGGTTCTGGAGCAAGGTACTGCTCAAGCGCCATCGCGGCATACTCGTCATTCAGCTCATCGCGGTCACCTTGCTGGTGGTGCAATGCAGCCGTGTGATGGTTGCCAGGCACGAAATCCAAGAGGCTCAACGAGCGGCCATCGCCGTTGAGACGAACGTGGCACAGAAACAGTCAGACATCGCCAACCTGAAGGCTCGCCTGAGCGCCGTGCAACAGGATCCGGCCTATCTTGAGGGAAGCGATGTGTTCAGTGCCCTGCCCCGCCTGAACACCAAGGCCGAACATGCCTTGGCCATGGTCGATACCTCGGGGGTCGATTACGCCAACGAACAGATTGCCGTGCTGGAAGCGTTTTTGGCCAAGGTCAAGGCGGTCCAGCCGATGACCGACCAGCTCAACGAGTTGACCCGCAAGGTCGCCGACATTCACCTGCCCGCCGCCGACAGCAAAGCGACGCTTGGCATGCAGGCCGAATTGGTCATGATCAAAGACCTCATCGGGAAATTCGAGATCGAAAAAGCCGGCGGCCAAATCAGGGCCCTGCGTGCCAACACCGAACTGATCCCCAAGGAGGTAACCATCCGGGTTGTTGACCGGCCCGGCACACCGTCTGGTGTCGAGCGCTGCTACGACAAGGCGCTGTGTAATTCCAATCCTGGTTCGACCCAGGGCAAGAGCTGGTATTTGGTTGTTGAAGCCGTCGACCTGTCGGACAGGCCGGTGTTGCTGCCCACCGTCAGCACTGAGACCGGCACCGGCGCCTGGGCCAGCCAGTTCGCTGTGCGGGTGCCGCAGGCCGAATACCTGAAGGTCAAGGCCGACAAACTCGACGACGGCCACCTGACCCACCGCGTGATCGGCCGCAAGCCGGCGGGCAGAATGGAAGTCACCTATTTGAGCCAACGGACCACCGACCCGCTCGAAACGATATTGGAGTGGTGAAGACATGACGCCTGACACCCTGATCGGCATCACCGAACGTAACTCCCGCAACGCCGAGCTGAGGATTCGTACGGCCGAGCGACAACTGTCTGAACTGCTCGCCGAGCAACTGGCGCTGGAGCAGGATCTGACACTGCGCCTGGGCCACATCGCCGCCCTGCACCTGCAACTGGGCGACACGCAGAACGTGCAAGTTGCCTCCGCCCTGAAAATGCGCCAACAGTCTCAGGACTTGCTCCACCGGGAGCTGCGTGAGGCTGAGCACGACGTGGCCCGGGCGCTGGCCAGCAAGGAAAAGCTACAAGCACGGGCCGACTCTCTTGACCAGCAAGCCCGGCTCTCTCTGGAGCTGAACCCGGACTATGCGCGGCAGGTCGAGCAACTGGACCTGGCCCAAGCCGCCCACCGCGAACACATCAGCGGTTATGAGGAACTGCGCCAGGAGTGCGCGCTGAAGCGCCGTGGCTATGATACGAACCTGGTCTACGTCTACCTGCGCGGGCACGCTTTCGGCACCGACCAATACCGGCGAAATCGACTGAACCGCTGGATGGACAACTGGCTGGCCACCAAGGTGAATTACCTCGCCAACCGCAAAAACGAGCTTAGCCTGATCGCCCTTGATGAGCGAAACGAAGCCTTGCAGGCCGAACGCAGCGATCTGATCAGCAACCTGAGCACAAGTGTCGATGCGCAACTGACTCAGGCACGAGACCAACTCGGGCAGGCCTCAATACAACCCGAGCTCGACGCCCTGCAACAGGTGATCGACAACGCCAAGCGCCAGGCGAATGCTATCCAGGAAAAGCTCGGTAGCTACTTGCGCAACGAAGACCCGCAGTACCAGCGTGCTCGGCAGTTGCTCACTGACCAATTGAAAACCCGCAGCATCGGCGAATTGATTGACCTCGCCAGCCAGACTCCGGACGCGGCTGACGACCTGATCGTGGAGCGACTGCAAACTTCGCATCTGCGCTTGGTAATGGTGTTACAGAAGTTGGCGGAGGCCGAGGATGCAATCAAGCTGTATAAGAGCGACTACCAGCGCGCCAAAGATCTGGAGCGTAGAGTTCGCACCGATGACTTTACCGGTCGCGATGTTTACTTTGACCTGTCGACAGACTTCGAGCGGCTGGTAGCCGGCTACATGACGCAGGACGTGACACTTGGGCAAGTGGTGGATGTGCTTGGCCGGGGCCTTAAAATCGTGCGCCGCAGCCAGGTAGCCGCCGGCTCGACGCGGGGCTATGTCAGCGCATCGATCAGCCCTATCAGCTACGGTGTCATCACCGTCGACAGCAACAGCAATAACAACACCATCAGCCTTCCGTCGTCAGGCAGTACAGGCGGCGGCAACTTCAGGACGACCGACAGCTTCTAGCCTGGCGCAAAGCAAATCCGGGACTTCCTCGTTGCTAGCTGTCAGACAACGAGGAAGTGATCTGCGCAATCGCATCCTGATCCATCCCGTCCAGCGTGCGGTAATGGTTGATGATCAACGTTTCCTTGTCGCTGAGCGTGTCCAGATTGATAACCGCCCGCTCCCCCGTCAGCACGTAAAGTATGTCCACGCCTTTGCGCCGGATAGCTATCAGGTAATCGGACTTGGGCAGTCGAGCACCGCTTTCGTAATGCACCTGGGCATTCGCAGCGACACCGCCAATCGCGCCGAACTCCTGTTGGGAAAGCCCCAGGACCTTGCGTTCTTCTTTCAGGCGGGTGCCGAGCCGATCGTCCATGGTGGGTACCTCAATACGCGTGTTTAACACCTACCATACGCTTATGTGCAGGACGAGGGTCCATTCATTCGGGGGCTGCCTATTGTGTGCGCACGTCAGGTCCGGCAGCGGCTACCCGGCAAGCTTCATCTACCTTCACGTGACGTCAGTGGCGGGCGGCCTTACCTTGACCACCCGCCCCTTTTCAGGATGCAGAGCGTAATGAAGCCTCGCTATCCTTGCACCGTCTACACCCATTGCTCAGGATAGCGTTCTTGAGCTCAACACCGGCAAGGACGCAGCAGGTTACCGAGGCCGAACGAACATGACGCTCCCTGAAGATAACCCGTTGAAGACAGAAGAGTCTCAGTGCCAGGCGAATCTTTGGTACTGGCTTCCTCTTGGTGTATTGGTGGTTTTTTTAACCATTACTTCGATGCTTTTCCTCGGTGCAAATCCACCTGAATGGATGTTTGTCGCACTCAACTTTGGCTGGGCAATCGTTGCATTGACGCTGCTGACGCGGCTGTCGGGTGGGTACTGCGCCAAGTGAAGCAGCACAGTGCGTAGCCATTCAGGTACTTCGTCTCAAGTAAACGCCCGCCGTCGTAGCCCACCAATCTGCGAGAAACAACGTGAAACAACTCACATTTATGGCGTTTCGCTATTGAAGGTCAAAAACTGACCAAATATATTTCGCAGCACCCGAGCGCTCACTTCTATACGGATATTGTTCTGCGCTTGCTCGGGCCCCCGGATGTGCGCAGGCAATAAAACATTGAGGTTTGCCATGCGCTTTTCCAAACTCGCACCCGCCGCCGCCCTGTTCAGCCTGTTCACCCTCACCGCCCAAGCCGCCGACCTGACTGCCCTCACGGGCGCCCTGTCAGCTGCCCTGGGTGGCGCCAGCAACAGCAACAACACCGTCAACGCCAATAACGCCTCCTGCCAGCAACAGATCCGCGACCTGCAGACGAATATCAACGCGGCCAATGCCAAGGGCGATACCCTGCGCGCGACCGCGTTCCAGGCAGCGCTGACTCAAACCAACAAAAGCTGCAGCAACAGCACCTACAACGCTCAGGCGCAGGTGGATACCAATCCCCAACGCCAGCAAAACGTGAACAAGGCTGCGGATGCGATCAACGCCATTGGCGGCCTGTTCAAGTAAGTTGGGATGCAATGAGAAAGGCCCGTGATTGCGGGCTTTTTTTCGTCCATTACACTTTCCAACAGGCAATAAAAACCCCGTAGACGTTAATCTGCGGGGCTATTTAGAGTCGGGGACGTAATCAGATAAATCCGTCTCCTTGACCTTGCCTCCTCTGTTTAAAATCTTCTCGGTTTTTTAAGGGCCAGCAAGGCAAATCGCTTTAACTTGCGGGACGTTTCCTAGAGAATCTTTTGGCCTTGTGGCCGCTGGAATCACTGGCTAGTCTTCGCTCCGTCGCTGCATATCAGCGACCGGGTGTGAGAATCCGGAACCAGTAGGCGCCAAGCGCCACGACCGTCTGTAGCATGCTCTATGGCGGCTGTGTGCGGGCAGACTTCGGTCTGGCCGGAGTCCTACTGTCCGGTTTTCTCACCCTGCACATAGCTGCCACCTTTTGTCGAGTGAGACCGACACCAGGATGGCTCACCACCAGTAGGAGCTTATGCATGGACAAGATCGTTCCAGACCCACCTCGTACCACCCGGGACCGCGAAGCTTTTGATCGCGCCTTGAGTCACTACCTCCAACCCGATCCCGCCTCCCACCCAATATTTACCGTTCACCAAGACGTCAGCTTTGAAGACGCAATCGCCCAAATCTCTGAATTGCTGCGCTGTGCAGCCGCAACGGCTGAAGGTGCTGTGCAGGGATCAACAGGAGAAAACCGGGGCATGGCGTGTTCCACCGTTCACCTGATAGACATGGCTAGGACGTTGGCAGATCAGGCGTTGGATTGTTTAAAACCGCACTAAAACAAAAAGCATGGGGGCTGAACGACTTGAAATAAAATAAATCAGTCCCCTTTACCCGCCTTTACCCGGAATCCTGATCGCCGAATGCCTCGGCATGAAGGTTGTGAATGCCCATGATCTGCAAGCGAGCGCTAGTGAGTCGGCGGCACCGGTTTATCCAAAGGTCTTTCGGGGGAGTTGAGGAAAGAGTTCCAAGCCTCGAAGGCATCGTGATGGCGTAGGGTCGCGGCGTCCCAGTCAGCCCCCGCTACTTCCTTTGCGGAAACCATCATCATCATTTTGCTGGTGGCTGCGTCGAGTTCGACTAAGAGCTGGTGAGATTTGAACCTGAAGTCATCTAATCCGCTCATACATTCGCCTTGCGACAGGTCTAGCCGGAAATTCCGTGTTGTACCCGTCTAACTGAGGACAAAGCGTTGATGCCAAACGTTCCGTAGCGTAGACGAGCTACCGCTTCGCTTGATTTGAGCCCGCTCGGGGAAGCTTCTCGGGCTTCGAGTTGGTAATTGTCCGGATAGCACTCGGGGCTTTCAGCCTCGCCAAATCAAGCCCCCTCGCCAAAGCCTCCGTCATGGTTTCGCCGGGCAGCGATTCAGGTGCCTCCTCAAAAAGCATCTTCTCATCCGCCCTGTAAACACCTATGAACAACTCCGTCCTTCCAAGAAGTGACATGCGGACTTGAACGTTTAACAGGGTACCGTCGGCCTGCCGCTCGTCCACGGACCGAGTGTGAAGCGAAGGATCCGCCCAATCCCGGAAAACCTTGCCTCTTCGTCTCATCTGCATCGCCCTGATATTTAGGCGGCGATTATGCGACTTGTACGAATCTGAACGAAATACCACGCCACAAATATTTATTCGCCCTCTCTCCCCCAAAGTCAGCCGCTACAGCGGCAAGCAACCTTATGCGCTTGAAGAAAGCTGAGCGCGAGCAAGTGTGCCTGAAGTACGGCGGGCACTGCGCCTACTGCGGGCAACGTTTCTGGTACGCGTACCTTTTCCAGCGCCCAATAAAAAACCCCGTAGACGTTAATCTACGGGGTTTCTAAGAGTGGAGGCCGAGGTCGGAATCGAACCGGCGTAGGCGGATTTGCAATCCACAAATAAAGTCATAAATTTCAATCAGTTAATAAAATTATCTTTCCGCATTTGTGACGCATCAAAACGGCCGAAGACCTTATTTTACGCGACGTTGATTTTTCATTGCGGAACTGATTTTGGCACCAAATCTTCGCTGCCCTCCATCGTCGTTGTCACTTCACCAATACCCTGAGACAGCCATCCACACTAAGGGCAGAACGGGCAACTATCGGCCACCAACCGTCAATCCGTGGTCGGTGTCGCTTCCCGACCACGTACACGGACGCTCGCTAGAACGGTATGTCGTCGAAGGGGTCTTTTACCTCCTTAGGCGACAGTGCATTCTTTGGCAACGGCAGGTTCGTAACGATGAACAAGTCGAGGATGTCATTCCTGTCCATAAACAGGATCTGAGAACGCTTCGAGGCATCCAGTTTGTTACCCAGCCAGTTCCTTGCCTGCTTTGTAATTTCACCGCCTGCGACGATAAACGCATGGTCAACCAGCACTCGCCGATTCACCTCCGAGTCGAAAATCTCGTGTCCGAGCATCATGTTCACCTGATTGTGAATTTCCGCAACATTTGCTGAACCAGTTTTTCCAACTCCTGCTGAATCCAATTTGCCCTTCTTAACTTGGATGCCGAAGTAGAGGACATGAAGGGTCGGCAGCGTGTATTTCATCCACACGTCCTTGCCATACTCCAATGACTTGTCTTTGTGACCGGCTGCCGTGATGCGATGAAAGCCAAGTTGACGGAACAGAGGCAATAACACTTCTTCGATCAGCTCATCTTCGGAGGACTTGTCGAGGTACTTAGTGAGCAGCTCTCGGCGCTCCACCTCCGCTGGTGTCAGGGGACGATGAGGGTTTGCCATCTGCGCAATAGTGTTCGTGGCGATGTGCCGCAATTGGCCTATGTCGTGCTCGTCGTAGAACGCTTCCCAGCCTTCGCGCGCCAACACAGCGTTAAGCGTTATAAGTGCTTTGCTCCTGTCCGGATCGCCGTCCTGCGCATCACCCTTGTCTATAGTTGCGCGGATGATTCGGAGGAAAGCATCAGGCGGTACCGAAGACGCGGGATGCGGCTGAGCCAGCACCTCCTCAAGCCTGCTAGCAACCCACGCCCACCGGGTTGAACCGTCGTGTGCATAATCTAAGTCACAGTCTTGAAAGAACTCAGTAATGTAACTACTTGAACGATAAAGAAAATAATCAGTGTCTCCACAAACCATGTGAGCGAGTTCTCTGATGCTTCTGCTCTTCCATTTCATTTGCGTTCCAAGACCAGATCGAGTGAGGGTGAGACGGATTAGCCGATATACCACACTCAGCCTATAACTCCCGACTGCTATGGCTCGAAAATCAGTCTATTACCGCAGCATCGACCCTCCCTACCGTGTCCGTTGATGATTTGGATGCAGTCACTCACCAACGCCCCAGCCAGCTTGGATGATTCGCTGAAAGCTTACTGCCTTGTAGAAAATTTACAGCGTGCTTCCCTTCATACCCACACCATCGGTGATGGTAGCAGCGCAACCATGCCTTTCAATATTGAGCGATAACAAAGAAGCTCTGGTGACGGTCAGCTAATCACTAGTTGCTTCGGTCATGGCACTTACACCATGACCTCGTCTTCAACCAGAGCCTTCCACTTTTAATATTTACGCTTTAAAAACCCGCCCCCAAGATATCATTCCAGGTATGAGGTACTATCTTTTATTTTACTTTCTACAAAAGCAGTTTTCCGCGAGATACAGCCGGCACAAACGCCACAATGAAACCTGCCATCACCATAGCAACTCCACGTCTTTGTAAAGTCAACACCAAGTTTTTTCCCGAGTTTGACGACTTCAGATTTTTCAAGACCAGAAAAAGGAGCAACCAACTCAACCTTGCTATTAGCATTCAGTGAACTTACAACTTCACCCCACTTAGAGAAAAAAGAATTAAACCCTTTACGAGACTTAACCTGCTCTTTAATCACGGCAACTTGTACAGTAGATGCCCCAAGAAGCTGAGCATAAAAACTTGCAATAGCCGCGAGAATATAAAACCCCGAAACATAGGCAGAATTTGGTACAGGATCAAGAGGACGACTTTTGTCCCAATCAATCATCGGTAGAACACCTGGAGGATAAAACCCAGCGACTAGATCAGACAACCCTGGTGCCGATAAAACTTCAATTGGAATATCTAAATCCAAAGCGGCTGCTTTAGCACAAGCAATCTCATAGTTATTGGACAAAAAACCAGTGTTCACAGTAATCGCCCGAACCGCGTATTTTTCCTTTTTCAATTTGTGCGCGAGCACAACTGAATCTAAGCCTCCAGACAAAAGAACCACAGTCTTTTTCTCTGCCATTTTCATTCTCACTCGAGTTATTGACCGACGGAAGATTTTAGTTGCCAGTCAACCTGCTAGCATGCGAGTAAAAATTAGGAGGTGCCTGGTCCATAAAGCTATAGTACAGAAATGCAATCGACGCCAATCGTTTTTACATAGCTATGGCATACCCCTCTCAATTTTTTCTACTTCGAAAGTCGTAAGCCGAACTCGGTCATAGATGGTGATTTTGAAAAGACGCTTAGATAGGCATCGTGCTCTTTTCACCTATCTACCACACCCCCAATGTAGTGGTCTAATGAAACCGGACACCCATTTAGGCGAGAATACTCGCCAGATCGAGGTGTCAGATGACCAAATAACGCCGCTCCTTTACGGCTGAATTCAAACGCGAAGCTGCCGACCTCGTGCTCAAGCAAAACTACAGCTTCATCGAAGCCAGTCGTTCACTGAGTGTTGGGGAGTCGGCGCTGCGCCGCTGGGTCGACCAGCTTCAGCAAGAGCGCACCGGCGTCACGCCCCAGAGCAAGGCCCTGACACCAGAGCAGCAAAAAATCCAGGAGTTGGAAGCTCGGATTGCTCGCCTCGAGCGCGAGAAATCAATATTAAAAAAGGCTACCGCGCTCTTGATGTCGGAAGATCTCGAGCGTACGCGCTGATCAATCAGCTAAGCGTCCATGAGCCTGTTGACTGCTTGTGCGAGGCGTTTGAGGTCGCTCGTTCGGGGTACTACGCGCATCGTCTAAGGCGGCGAACACCAGATGTTGAGCGGCTCAGGCTGCGTAGCCGAGTGAGCGAGTTGTTCACCCAGGGCCGAAGTGCTCCCGGCAGTCGAAGCATCACGTTGATGATGCAAGAAGAAGGTGAGCAAATTGGACGGTTTAAGGTACGCAGGCTGATGCGTGAGCTGGAGTTGGTCAGCAAGCATCCAGGATCACACGCCTATAAAAAGGCGACAGTCGAGCGGCCGGATATCCCAAATATATTGAACCGCGAATTTGTTGTCGAAGCGCCCAAACAGGTCTGGTACGGCGACATCACCTACATCTGGGCACAGGGGAAATGGCACTACCTTGCGGTTGTCATGGATCTTTACGCTCGCCGAGTGGTGGGCTGGGCGTTATCAGAAAAGCCGGATGCAGACTTGGTGATCAAGGCGTTGGACGTGGCTTACGAGCAGCGTGGCAAGCCGCAAGGCCTGCTATTTCACTCAGACCAGGGATCGCAATATGGGAGCCGCAACTTTCGCCAGCGGCTGTGACGTTATCGCATACGTCAGAGTATGAGCCGCCGAGGAAACTGCTGGGATAATGCGCCGATGGAGCGGGTTTTTCGCAGCTTGAAAAACAGAGTGGATACCAACCACTGGCTACATGACCGGCCACCAGGCTCAGAGAGACATTAGCCAGTACCTGATGTATCACTACAACTGGATCCGACCTCATCAATTTAACGATGGATTGGCTCCAGCGAAAACGGAAGAGAAACTCAAAACCGTGTGCGGGATGAGTTGACCACTACACATCGCGATGCATCAGGTTTTGCGCTCCCAACGGTTCCTAAGCACTTAGCACGCCATACGCTATACTAATTCTCCCCTAATGGAGCTGCGCACATGTCCAAAGAATATTCGCTTAGTGATTTGCTCGAAAGAATTTATGAGAATCAACTGGCACTAGAAGCGGGACTAATGGAATTGACACTTCAAATCGAGAACCAAGGATTTATTGAAACTTCTAACAACGTGCGCGGAGCCCTATTTATAATTGGTGAAAACGCTGGGCACATTAAACAAGGCCTGGCCAAAGTCCGACGAAATAGCCTGTGATAGAGAGCGCTCAGGTTCTCAATGTCGTCAGCTTTTCGCATCAAACTCTGTAGATTGCTTCCAGCTATTTAGACCTAAAGGGCGCCGGCATCACATCCATACAACTGAGCACGTCCATTATTGTCTGAACTGGCCTGTATATCACAGGCCATTCCGACTTTGCCTCTCAAACCCCACACTTTTCTAAATAGTAATTTCTACTCCTCGTGCAGGAATGATAGTTCATTCATTCAGCCAATTAGACAAAAGTCCCCGCGAGTTAACCGGGGCATTAGAGCGTTCTCGCCATTTTGAAAGCAATTCCTGCAGCGACACGCGGGCGCCGTAATTTTCTCTATAACCATACAAAATCTTACCAACAAACTCCATTACGGAAAGCTTCTGCTGATCAAAACACTCGAGTGCAAATATTAAACTTCCCAAATACCAACCAGGTAATACCTGTTCGGAAAACTCAACGGCCAGCTTATCTAATCCATTTATGAAAAAATCGTGCTCCACTGTATTGCCTTCATCCTCAGCACGAGCCATATAACAACTAAAAGCTGCGGCCCGAATTTTAATGGAGTACTCCGAACCTCTATAGATTGATTCTAAAACACCATCATCTATGCCATATTCTTTGAACATATCTTCAATACAAAATTCACTAGCATTAGAATAAGGCATTAGCTCTCTTTTAGTAAGTGCCTCCTGAGCTACCAGTGGTAAAAACTCCAACTCCTCAGGCAACCTTATAACAAAAGGCTTATTCTCAGAACGTTCAAAATGAGGCCTATAGAGTCCGACGTGCGTCAAGAAGATGGATCGAAGCTCCAACTCATATTCTGGTAAGAATTCAAAAACATATCCCCAGGAGCTAAAGTGCATGAGCATAACTTTAGGATTAAGCTTAGCGAGCTCATAAAAGAACAACCGGGCAGGCTCGGAATCTACAACTAATTCCATTCGAGAAAAGTATGATGACTGCAACCACATCGATATAGCAAGCTCAGGATGAAACAAAGATATCTCCTTTACTTTATGCCAACTATCAATATTGCCCACATCAAGTATTAAATGTAAACGAGGTAAATCTAAGATTTCTGACTCTTCGGCCTTAAGTACTTCATCTAAAGTACCTTGATCAATTTGGTCAAGCCGCAAAATTTGCGATTCAAACGACGCAAACTCAAATCTTATAGGGAGCAAAGCTTGAGTATGAGCAGACAAAAAGTCTTCCCCCAAAGAATATTCTAAATGCGCCACTAAAACCTTACGCAAATCTTCTATACGTTGCTTCTTTGAAAACTCCACCACAGCAGCCACCATCAATAGTACCGGAGACTTGGTAGCAACAGCACTTGTATCAAATTCAAATAAATCTGGATAAGTCTTAGAGTGCCAATTGTACTTGCGAGCGGCAAGTGTTAACCCAGCCCTTTCAAACCCTTGCTTCCTAAGGTCTTCGTAACCTTCATCTGCCTCGAGCAGGACTGAAAATAGTTTAACTTCATCCGCGGTCAATCCAAAACCAGCTAGCCTTTCGCCTACGCGACGAGATAGCCTAATATATCTTACAGCACTCTCCAAATCATAGCCTTTTGGATTCTCAAGCATAATTAGCTTCACAGCGCCTTCCAAAAACCAATCGCTCGACTCGATACCTCCTCCCCTTTGAAGCCGATAATGATGTGACAAAAGGGATCTGAAAATTCGTTGTATGTACAACGAAGAACTACCAAATATTTTAGAGCTAACATCAACCTTTCTAAGGTGAGTATCAGGAAGTCTCATTGCCAAAACTACAGCGGCGCCTATTTGCTCCGGCTCGCTATACTCAAAGAGCGCATCTATCATGCAATTTAACAAAAAGGAAATTGAGTTTGAATGAAAAATAGATGCTATATCACCCAATACTTCAGAATCCAACATTGCATATATCGGCGAAAGAGCCTCTTTGAACTTCGATCTCACTAGCTTGTCTTGTTCAAGAACACCCTCACTTAGCAAACGTAAAGCCAAGAGTGCGCCTACCCCCATTCTCCTCCTAAGTATTCTTATATGATGAGAGGCGTCGCTGTCATCTATAGCACAAATAACTTCTAGCGCGATAGCCAACTCTGTAGGCCGCATATTTACCACTAATGCACTGATCGTAAAATGCATTACCTCCCGCCAGTGCGAATCCCCGCCAATAACTTCTAAGCGAGCACGTAAAATAGACGGATCCACGTTTGAGTAAACAAACTCACCCGCAAAAAACTCTTGAAGCTGGCGTATATCAAACCTCAAGGTAGTACTACTTTCAGGCGTATTAACAAATACTAGCCTCTCTACAGTAGCCTCCATTAAAGTCTCCACCAGATCGTCGACATTTTCCTCAACGTATCGCTCAGTAGTTTGCCTTGCGAGCTCACAAAACTCGGATCTTTCCAGAGTAGTGTCCGCGCCTTGGCTTGTTTCTGCACGGGCATGTAGCATCACGCCGAGCCGTGCATGAATAGCCTTCAATAAAGTGCTATTTTCTCTGAGCAGTTGAGATATTCTAACATCAGGAAAGTTTTTTAAACTTTCACGCCTTTTCATGATCTGATAAAAGTTATCAAATAGCTCCCATCTTTTCTCAGGCGGTCGCCCTCCATCACGAACAACCACGGCCATGATGTGTGATTGGAGAGGAGTAGTCATTAACTCACGAACTTGAGGAGATGCCATAGCTGAATTTAGAGTTTCAACAGCATCAGCGCTTTCCTTCTCAGTACGGCCAAACCTAATAACTCCTTCCGCACACTTTAAAGCTACAATCGGGGGGAGAGTAGTAAGTTCAAGCATGGAAGCTCTTAGTTGCTCAAACTGTCCAGAGTATCCCTGAGGGCGCGTGGTGCACAGGACAAGTACATCCGCATCTAACTCAGGCAGAATTGTATTCACCAGTCGAGTAATCTCATATGCCACATCATCCTTTACATCATTAGGAACCTCATCAAGACCATCAAAGTTAAAGAACCAACTCCGTAACGCAAAAGCACGCTTCAGAGTCCCCCCCTCAACTTTCTGATCTATTTTCTGAGTCAACTTTTCGCACAAGTAGGCAATCACGCCTTTCGACTCGCTGGCCTTTCGAGCACCATACCAGGTGGCGAAATCCTTCAACTCAACACTTACAGGAATCCGAGGAATAGTAGGCTTAAAGTTTAACTGATCGGCTCTAGCTATAAACTCGCTTGCAATCTCTAGGACATCTGGCATCACTAAAGGAGCATCGGGCTCAAGAATTAGAGCAGCCCTTTGAACTTGGGAGTAAAACTGCCCAGCTGTCGACTTACCCTGCCCAGGCCCTCCCTTAAGCACGATAACTCTGGCACGTTTCGGTACGTTAGCCCAATCCCTCCAGCCTTCTCCAAAGGATTTCCATACTGTTGGTCTATGAGCATTCGCCGAAGTTGCAACCAGCGTCTCCATTATATCTAATTCAATATCACTAAAACCACAATATACAGGTAGATCAACGAATAGTTCATGAATTTTAGGACGAACAACCAAAGATCCAGCTTGCTCAAGCTTTGTATAAATCTGATCATTAAACTGATCTAAAATTAAGCAATTTATTATAGTTTTAATCTGAGCAACGGAGTCACCTATCTGTTCATAAAGAGCTGTTAAAACGTTTCCAGGAGTTAAAAAGTGCCCATAATAAGAGGCGGCGGATGGGTTGTCCGCAAGAAAATCTAAAACCTTTCGTCCGCCCCAAACATCAAACTTAAATTCCGCCCCAAAGTATTCCCCCACCAACTTCTTTATCGAGTCATAAGCACCTGTTCTAGAGTTCCCAGAAGGCTCTATATTCGTTGCTATGATCCAGATATCTGGAACAGACCGATCTTCCGAATTCTCAAAAGCCTCTATTTCCTTCTTAACTTCGTTAATCAACCATGCTTGAGGATTCTTGGATAAATGCGGCTTGTGAAATTTGCACTGTATGAACCACTTGCCATGCCAACGATCAGTTGATGTAGGGTATGGCGCTTCACCGATTAAATAACCATCCCTACCTCCGTCCGCTCCTTGCGAAAATCCTGTCACCCCCTGCCCTAGCACTTTGAGCGCGAGAAAATTAATCATATGCTCAAATGAATGAGCGTCCAGTTGAGTTAAATCATAAGCTATTGGCATGCATCCATGCTCCTTGGCTAACGGAAATCGGCATATTGCTTCAAATACTCCTAGTGAAACTGCTTTTAGTGACACACACAAGACGTAGGCATTTTTTTTACAAAAAAATCTTATTCATCTTCTCTAGGCTGAACAAATCACCGCCCTCCCCCCCAAAAAATCCACCTTTTCGTTGCATTGGCTCTTGCAAGTTTCATGATAGCTTTGTAGATCTAACCGGGAAGCACCAGTGGGATGAAAGCTCCGCAGCAATAAATTTTGACGCAAGCAAAATGTGTTTGAGTTGAGAAACATAGCGTTTGAGAGCGCCCTTGATTCGAATTTCAGAACCTGTCAGAAAAGACGAACTGCGCACATATTTTCTTATGTGCGAAAGGTGGGTCGCAAAACTCGTTGTGGCGGTACCAATCGACTCCCCATGACCTGGCAAGACAGGCATGATGCTGAAGGAAAAAAAAGCAAACGGCGCACTGGATATCTGTGAGAGTTTCAGGGAGGGACATCTTCTGCAACTCGAACACCTTGCTAGAACTGAGCGCCCATTTGACCTGGCGCACAAATTCTTCCAGGTGGTTCTGCACGAAGCGGTACAGTGTCGCCAGGTCGCCGTTGATGTCGTTCAAGACTTCAACCGGCGCTGCCAGGGGGCGCAGGAAGTAGATTGTGGAGCCTGCAAAAACTTCGACATAGCATTCGAGAGGTGGGAAGAGTGGGATAAGGCGGCCGGCCAGGCGGCGTTTGCCGCCCATCCAGGGGATGATGGGTGTGGACTTATGAAAGCAAGACCTTTTCTGTATGGATAAACAGTTATAGGCTCGCTCCGCTTTGTGCACGAAGCAGGAGCTTTGGCTGGACTTGCAGGGACGTTCTGCGGGGAAGGTGGCCGGGTTGGATGTTGACGCATCCTGCCCGGCCGCTCCTTTTACTTCGGTGTAGAAATTTCTTTCGCGTAGGCCTGACAGGCCCGCAGGGCGATCAATCCTTGGTCGCCGGTATCGGTGATTCCAATAATTCGTTGAGCATGCGCTGGGTCAAGTTGGGCTCTAGTGGTGCCATGAACCACGCGGCCGGTGGCGGTGGTAGCTGACATTGAACAGCTGCCGGCGGTTTCGGTGGCGGCGAGTACGACTGACAGCCGCAGATCAGCAGTAGCCAGGCGATCACGCAGACGAGCCTGCTTGGTTTGCTCATCGGTCAATTCCTTGTAGTGGGTTTCGTCTTTGTTCTGCAGACGCTGTTCCAGAGCCAGGCGCTTGTCCTGCTCGGTACGCTGCACGGCGGCAGACGCTTGGGATAACTCGTTAAGGGTGTCCGCCTGCAGCCGGGCCTGGCGCTCCAGCTCGCGGCCATAACGCCAGTCCTGGGCTGTCCAGGCCAACGCAGCAGATCCGGCAATCACCATCAACAACAGCACGCCGACGGCAGCGATACGGAACTGCGCGGGGATCAGATCGAGGAAACGCATAGCACCGCCCTCGCCCTGGCCCACAGCTGCAGCCGATCCTCCAGGCCATTGAGGCCCCCATTGATCCGGCGGGTGATGGTGTTGAACTGGTCTTGATCCGCGAGCGCATTCAGCCCATTCACGGACCAGAACCACGCCGCCGACTCTGCTGCCCATTGCGGCTGCTCGAGCAGCTCGGGGGTGCGCAGCAATCGCTCATCACCGAACAGTGCCAGGCTGCAGCGCAGATAGTTGTCGTGGCCGGTGATCTGGATCAGTCCACGGCCACGGTAGCGCTGACCATCACCATCGGCTTCCGGGGTATTACCGAGCTTCGTAGCCAGGTTGCCGGTGTCGTATTTGCTCAGGTACTGATCACCCCCCAGCTCGCGGACGTACTGCAGTTGACCCGACTCATGACCGACCTGGGCCAGGAACACAGCCTGACGCTTCGGTGTGTTGATTTGCCGATTGACCATCGCCGTATTGAGGGCAGATACAAAAACGCCCGCATGGCGGCGGGCGTTCGGCATGATGCGTTGCAGCTGTTGTTCGGTGACGGACATACAAACTCCAGATATAAAAAAACCGCCCTGAGGCGGCGATGTATGCTTTAAGGCGCGTTCACGTTCACGACCTTGAGCGGGGGTTTAGCTTTCTTTGCCTTGCCCTTGGATTTGCCCTTCTTGCCGGCATTGCACTCAACAGTGGTCGACCAGCCGGATTGGGTGAACACCTGCTCCACCGAGTCCGCCAAATACTCACCATCAAGGCCGACCTTGAAGCCCAGGGCGTTGATCAGGCGCTCTGCAAAAATATCTGTCCGGCCAGGCATCTCGAAGCGCACGTCGGCGGTCGAGCGATTGAACGCCGCCAACCGAGCTTTGGCGGCAGCCTCGGCGGCGGTCTTGTTCGGGTAGATATGCCGATCGGTATGCACCGCCGGCAAGCCATCCGGGGCGTCGTCGTTGTCCACGGTGACCACTGCCAGCTTGCCGTCCTTCTTGTTCTGGTGCTTGGTCGCCACGGCCTTGTGCGAATTGCGATCCCCAAGGCTGAATTGCCAACGGCTGAGGTCGCTACGTGTCAGGGTAATCGCGCCAAACGCCTTGCCGCTGGCTGTCTGACCACCCTGACGCGGCATCACCAACAGCTTGCCGTCGGCCACCTTGGCCGTGCAGTCGTATTGCTTGGCCAGGCGCGTAATGAAATTAAAATCGGACTCGTTGAGCTGGTCCACCCGGGCGACTTTCGTAGCCACCGGGCACACCGCTTGCCAGCCATTGCGAGCCGCGATATCGGCCACGATCTTCGACAGCGGCACATCCTCCCAACTTCCGCTACGGATGGTCTTGCCACTGCCGCGCATGTCGCTGGCCTTGCCCTTAATCACTATCGTATCCGGCGGCCCCGACACTTCGACCGTATCCACCGCGTAACGCCCCAAGCGCACTAAGGACGTTTCGGCATAGCCCAGGTAGATCTCGATAGAGCTGCCACGCCGAGGCAGCACCACCTGGCCGTCCCGGTCATCAATGCGCAACTCAAACTCGTCGGACTCCATCCCGGGCTTGTCAGAGGTGCGAAGCAACAACAATCGGTCATTGATTTTGGCCGTAACATCGGCTCCATCAGCCACGATTCTAAACATAGGGGTCATGGATTTTGTCCAAAAAAAGCCCGCGCATGGCGGGTAAAAAACAAATAGTCGTTACGCGTAACGCGACGGGCAGCCGGCGCCGGGAGCGCCCGAGGTCAATCCCACAAGCTGACGCCCTCCCCGGTCGGGCTCGGCAGATCCGGCAGGTAGATCACCACACCGGCTCGGTAGGGCTGGGGCTCATCCGCCAGCCCCTGATTGGCGTCCAGCACCGCCTCGGTGCTGCCGTTCAGATGGCCATAAACGTTATGGCAAATGACATCGAGCATGTCCCCGTCAGACGTTCTGCATGTCGTCGCCATAGCGCACAAACTCCAGACTGAACCCTTGTTTACGCGGAATCCCACCGTGCAATAGCGCGCCCTGTTCCTCGTTGATGCTTTTAAGGCACCAGGTGCCAATCACATCGCCATAGCCCGTGGTCAGGCTCAACGGCTGAAGCCTGGCCCCAATGCTGCGCAACGTGTCGAGCTGCTTAAGCCCGCCCTTGAAGCCCGGGTAAATCGTCCCTTTGAGCGTTAACTTTTCGTCTCCCATGCCTACGGCCTGCTGCGCCGGGCGGCGCGACAGGCGCTCTTGTGAGGCCCAGCGGAATTCGGTCGAACGGCTAAGTTCATCGAAGGCCGCCGTGTCCAGATTGAAGTAGTAGGGCTGCTCCTTGGGATCACGCGGCTGGATAATCAGCAAGTGCGGGAACGGCTTTACCGCTTCCGGCGCCGGGGTGGCATCCGTGGCAAACGCACTGGTGGGCACGATGTTGGCCAGCGACGGGCTGACGTTTCCGGCTATCTTGTTGATCGCCGTTGCAGCCTTGCCCGCCTGTTCCTTCAGCGCACCCATTCGCTCCTGCACCTCGGTGGCCGCCCGAGTTGCACGGCCGTACACGGCTACTACCTGGCCGACCTTGGACTGTGCTGCATCCACGCCACGCATTACCCGCTGTAGCTTGGCGCCGACACTCGGCCCCACGAACGGGATATTTTCCAGCTCGGACGCGGCGCCGGTTAATTCCGAAATTGCGCTGTTGACCGGCCCCAGCATGCCGTCGGCACTGCGCCGTCCAGCCTCCCCAGCTTCGACCAGGTACTTGAGGCCCGACAGCAATTGTTCCATGTAAGCCATGGAGCCCTCCTTACAGGTGCGGTTCGTCGTATAGCTTCGCAGCGTTTTGTTTCGCCGCATCCGCCATCATTAAGCGCATGTGCGGCATGAGGTCTTGCGCCAGGCGCTGCGGGTCTTTCACATCCCCTTGCACTGTTACCGGCATGCTCAGTGAATATTCAAACTTCTGATCCACTTTGGCCGGTGCAGGCTTCTCCATCTCTTTCGGCTGAATTGCCACAGCGGCCGACTTGGTCGGCGCAGACACTGCCAGGGAGCGAGCCGCATCCCCCATCGCCGGCACCTGAGGTGCCGTAGCCATCAGCAGCGAACCTGAGCCGTTCGCGCCGTTGAATGACTTACCCATAGTGGCCAGGCTTGGAATAGCTGGCCCCGGCCGAGGCGCCATCAGCAACGGCGTTACCGGTGGAGCGGGCTTTTCGTCATCCCCCCCAAACCACGACTTACCCGCTGCGCCGCCCAGCGCAGAGCCCCCCATGCTGCCCAAATAAGCGCCCACCAGCCCGCCGATAGCGGTGCCGATGATCGGCACCACTGAGCCAATAGCGGCCCCTGCCGCAGCGCCGGCCATAGTGCCGGCAAGATTTCCGGCGGCCGCACCATAACCCTCGGCTTGTTCGTCCTTGGTCTTGGCGTTTTCATAGGTGTCGAAGGCCATGGCGCCGGCCTCCATCAGCGAGCCCCCGGGTATCATCTTGGCGGCTTTGCCGATCTTACCGACTGCTTGCACTACCCCGCCAAGCCTGGCCATCGCGCCGCTAGGCACCGGTACCGGTGGAATCGGCGGGCGCGGGATTGGCACAGGTGGCCGTGGGACCGGCACCGGAGGCCGTGGCACTGGCGGACGTGGGACCGGAGGTCGTGGCGGACCACCCGCCCGAGGTGGCGTTGGCCGACGGCGCGAGGGGTTACGCCTTGAACCTCGACCACGCCGGCGTGCTTCGCCTGGCCCTCCAGAGGCCCCTCCCATTGCACTCGCGTTAACGACGAAAACCTTCTTAACGCTGTCGTCACCCGCCCCGGAATCACCACCCGCGCCGCCGTCGTCGCCAGACACAGCGTCTTTAGCTAGCGAAACCACTTTGAGGCCAGTCGCGATCAGGTTGAATTTTCCGGGCTTCTTATCATCATCGCCATCCGCTTCGTCGTCGCCATCGACAGGCTGGCCCTTAAAGGCCGCTACCGCCTTGAGCCCGGTCTCGACCAACGACAGCGCTTTGCCGGCCTTGCCCTTGGGCTCGGCATCATCGCCGCCACCCTTACCGTCCTCGGCGTTGGTCACAAAGACTTTTTGCACTTCGCCGGACTTGCCGCCCAACGAGCCCCGCGCGACGTTGAGCAATCCTTTGGCGATTTTGAACGAGCTAAACAGGCCTTTGAGCGCAATCAACCCGCCACCAACCGCCGCGATGCCCGTCACCACCCCTGGCGCGCTGTCAGACAGCGAGGTAATGCCCTTGGTGACTCGGGTCAGCGTTTCCGCCACGGTATCCGTGACTGGGCGCAGGGCGTCCCCCACGCTGCGCATGGCGTCATCCATCGACTGAGCCATCTCGGCCCACTTCTGCGACGACGCCTCACGCCGCTCGCTGAGGTTTTTGTCGAGGATGCCAGTGGCATCGCGCGAATCGTTTTTAAGCTGGCTGTACAGCGCCTTGTTCTGCATGTAGGCAGACAGCGCGGCCTTCACCTGCATGTCAGCGAACAGGTCGCCAGTGCGCAAGGATTCCTCCAGCGAGGCCATCATGGCCTTGGCTTTCTCCGGGTCGGATTCCTTGCTGATTTTTGACGTCGCCTCGGCCATTGCTGCCGCACGCTTGGGATCAGTGGCTTGAATGTACTTCTGAGCCAACGCCATGCTGGTTTCCAGCGTTGACATACCGTTCTGCAAACCGGTCTGCATCGAGCCCTTGTAGTCGATACCGGCCTTGGCATACGCCTTGACGGTCTCGCCTGAGCCGATTTTTCCCATCCAGTTTTTGAGGTTGTTGGCCGCCTCATCAGCGCCGCCGGCAGACTTCATCTGCACTTGCAGCATGGCCCCCAACTGCGTCACCGCATCCATGCCAGTGATGCCCAGGCTGCCCATGTTGGCCAACAGTTCAGGGAACCATTTAGCCATGTCAGCCGCTTCGAAGCTGCCCGCCTGACCTTGGTAGGCAATTGCTTCCAGCGCCTGCTGCATCTGCTTGGGGTCGGTGATCTTGGCGTTTTGCCCCAGGGCATTGATCATCTTCGCCGTGTCGACACCGTTTGATCCCTGGCCCACGACAAACTTGGCCGCGACCGGCGCATATTCCAGGGCCTTGCTCAACTCCATACCGGCGCCAACCAACTGGTTGACCACGTCGGCCACGTCGTTGCGCGCCATGCCGGTGTCACGCGAAGTGTCGATGATCTTGCGCGACATCTCCTTTTCTTGAGGCTTGTTGGCAATGCCGGCCTTGATCGCGATGTCACGAACAATGGCGCCAAAGTCCGCGCTGACCTTCGTCGGTACAGCCAGAACACCGACACCCACGACAGCGGCGCCGACAGCGCTTTTCATGCCAGCTTTACCCGCATCAAGCTGCTGATGCCCCTTGGCTTTAAGCTCGGCTTTGTTGGCCGCTTGCCCCATAGACCGATAGGCCTTCTCCAAACGGCCAACCTCGATCCCCTGCTTTTTCAAACTGTCGAGGTTGGAGTTCAACCGGCCCAGCAGCTTTGAAGCCCCTGCTGAACCGCTATCGTGGGCTTTCTTCCACTCATCGCGCAGGCGAATCGTGTCGCCGATAGCACTTTGCAGAACACGCGATTTTTTGCCTTCCGCCTCAAGGCGCTTGATTCGCCCCGTAACGTCCTTGAATGCAGCGCCGACCGTCGAGCTGACGGCGCCGCCAATCACTAGCCCGAGGGCGAGTTTGTTAGCCATGTCTTGGCCCCCATTTGCGCAGCCTTACCGACGGCAGCTCAATCCGTGAGCCACCACACCATCTCAGCAAACGGCATTGACTGAATCTCGGCGGCGGAAAATCCTGTTTCCGCCGCCAGACGTTTCGCGGCCATTTTTATGACGCCCGGATCAAAGCCCGTCGTCTTGGTCCATACGAAAATAGCCGGCCTGCAAGCGGTTAAAATCCACCAGTTTCAGGCCCTCCAGATCCGCGACCGGCGCACCGGCCAGCGCCGCAAATAACACCAGCTCGCGCTGTTCGTCATCACCGGCAGCATCACGATTCGCCGCGCGCACATCGCCCACTGTCGGGGAGCGCAGGGCCAATTTATCAACCGACACCCCGTTGATTTCACTAGGGCAGGAAAGCGAAACCAGGGCCTGATCGGTGGTGACCGACAGCCACGATGGCATCACCGCCGTGTAGTCTGTATCGGGTACCAGATGCGAATAAGCGGCTTGAACACGGCGATAGTCCACAAGCTTGAGGCCTTCAAGATCCTTAACGCCCACATCGGCCAAGCCAGCGAACAGCATCAGCTCACGCTGTTCCTCGTCGCCATTCGACGCCTTATCGGCTGCCCGCACTTCGCGCACGGCCGGGGCACGCAAGGTAAATGTCTCGACCAGCACGCCGTTGGCATTGCTTGGCCGCGTTAGCGTAACGACCGCAGCGAGCGCGCTGAGCGACAGCCAGGCTGGTACTTTCTTAGCAGTTGCTTGATTCATCTGGATCTATTCCTTACAGGCCGAGCGCGTTGCGCACTTCGAGGAGTTGGTCTTTGCCGTCGATCACCTGCACGCCGGCGACCATGTCGATTTCGTACATGAGGCGCCCGTCGATTTCGAGCTTGTAGTAAGCGACCGCGATGGCGTATTTAATCTCGGCCGGATCACCGGCTTTCCAGTCGCCCAGGTCGACCTCTTTGAGACGACCGCGCAAGGTGGCGACAACGGCCGTCACAGCCCCTTTCTGCCCCCTGAAGGCGCCCCGGAACGTCGCGTTAAAAGCGGTGCCATCGGCCAGGCCGAAGTACTTCAGCGACTCACGGCGCACGCCCTTGGTAACAAAGGACGCCTCCATTTTCTCCAGGCCTTGGTCCATCTCAATGGCACCGGCCATGCCGCCTGCCCGATATTCATCGGTTTTGCTGGTCAGCTTGGGCAGCGTCAGGCTAGGCACGTCGCCGGCGAAGTTCACGCCGTCGACAAACAGGTTCGTGTTAAACAAAGTTTGAGGAATCATTGACGGTGCCCCTTAGGCTGCTTCAAGAACTTCGGTCATCCACTGATCGGTGACTTCGAAAAGGAAATTCGGGTTTTCGGCCGGCGGCACGTCGGTGAACCGGATGCGCCAATAAACCTTGCCCTGGGCAATTTGGCTGGCCGTGTTCAGCTCGGTGTCCGGGAACACTTCGAAGTTGATAATTGCGCCCTGGGCTTTCAGGTCGCGCATGAACGCTTCCAGGCCGTCCGTCACATCCTTGACGTAAGTCTTGGTGATCGAGCGGTCTACCGCCCACTTGTGGCCGGCCTGCACCGCATCCATGAGGATAAACAGGGTACGAACGCGGGTAACGAACGCCCATTTCGGATCGCTCGACAGGGTGCGGTTACCCCACAGGCGATAGCCGTCATCGCGGATGATCGTCGCGATATTGGCGTTGTTCAGCAGGTTGGCACGGCATGTCGCGTCACCGTCCAAATACTCCACAGCCCGGGTCGTGCCGGTAATGCCGGTGAACTCCTTGTTAGACGGCGAGGCCCAGAAGCCGTATTCCGCATCGGTCCAGGCGAACAACCCCGCCGCCCAGGCTGAACCCGGGGCGTCGACGGTCTTGCTTAGTTCGGTGTCCCAGTACTGAACACCGGGGTCAACCATGAACAGGTTGCGACTGCCGAAGTTATCGGCGTAAAGCATGGCAGCCTCGTCGGTGGTGCGAGGCCCATCAAGAATGCCGATAGCCCGCAGTTTCTGCGCCAGTCCATCAAGCGCGGTGGCCACCGCCTGAGTAGCCGTGTGACCCGGTGCAATCAACAACCGCGGCTGTGCGTTGAACAGGCTTTTGCCGTCAAGCAACGCTTGCAGGCCGGTGCGCTGACCCGATGCCAAAACACCGCCGATAATCGCCGAGGTTTGCAGCGCCGCGTCTTCCAGCTTCGGTACGCCGATAGCGACGATTACCGCCTTGGCCTTGGTATAGATCGCTTTACAAGCCTTGGTGATCGCCGAATTAGCACCGAACGCGGCAATGGCTTCGCGCTCGGTGGTGATCAGCTTCAACTCGCCGGCTTTGGCAGTGCCGCCGCCCAGCTCGCCCGGGGTGAAGGTGTCGCACAGCCCGATAATGGAAGACGACGGCAGCGAGATGGTGCGTGCGCCGGTATCAACCGAAGTCGTGGTGACGCCGTGGAAGAAACTCATAACGTTCAATCTCCAGACATAAAAAAACCCCAAGGAGGGGTTAGGGGTTCACATCAGTTATAGAAAATCTTGAAGGGTTAAGACTCAGGCTTATGAAGCTTCCTCAGTCCACGGAAAGCGCTTTTGGATTTCGTTGAAGCGAGCAATGCCGGCGTCTCTCACTGCCTCCCAGCCAGCCTCACCCATGACCTGCATACGGTTGGCTTCGGCGAAGTAACGGTCAGATCCCACAACAGGCTCAGCATAAGCCGCAAGCCGCAGGCGCTCGATGTCTTCGCGCGTCTGAGGGACTGAGGGCAACACTTGCTTAGTGATCTTCCCGTCAGCATCAATCGACCAGATGCCATCGTTTTCACGGATGAGCCTTAACCATAGGGCGTCATCAACTTCGACGGCGCCTTTCGGGATTTCATGAGTGCCCTTGATCAGGCGTTGATGAAGCGTTCCGTCAGCGTGAAAAGTTGCGTAGTTCATGTTTTCCCCTCAAGTACCTACCGCGATATAACTCAACCCCGCCGAGCCCGTTACGCCGGTGTTGAAGGTCGTAAAGCGGTCTGCATACACGGCGCCGCTTGCACCGCCCACGCCGTCGCTCAGGCGAACGCTGTAGTCGCCTGAAGCGTTGTTGTTGTACGCACCTACGACTACAGCGCCAACATCCGTTGGGAATGGGATAGGGAAGTAGGTGGTGTTGATCGCTGACCCCGTGAGCGAAACCCCCACGTTCCATTGAACAATCCAGCCTTTCAGCCAAGTCGGAAAGACGATGTAGCCGACCCGACCGATCAGGATCCTAAAGCCCCAGCGTTGTTTCTTCGGCGTCACGATGGTGCTGTCATCGTCACCTGCGTCGACCAAAGTTTTGGTGGCGATACGCGCAATTCCGAGTGTGCTTTCAGTGGCCTGAATCACCTTTGCTGCAATGGCTTGAAAGACCCGCAAAGCGTTCATTGGCTTGTTGGTGTCGGCTCCGGTTTCAGCCTCGACCTGACTCGTAAACGGAACTCCGTACCCTGCCAGCGAGTTGGGGGTTCCCGTTAAGGCTGAAAACTTGAGCCCGGTCAGGCCCGAGCCGACGCCGGTGATCGGACCAGTTATATCGACCCCGTTGGAGGTGACTCGAATACCATTGCCACTCGCCCAGGGCGTAGAGCCGAGCCCCATGAACATCGAGGTGATGGTGTTGTAACTTCCGGTAAAACCAAGCCCGCCTTTCTCGCCTCCGTTGCTCCCAGCGATGAGGCCGCTTGCCCAGGACGGCGAACCCACAGGCTGAATGTAGATGGCTTTAGCATCGGCCATGTTGATGGAATCTAACAAGGTACCGCCAATGAGCCCCATCTCTTGAAACGTCGAAGGGTTATCGCCGCTAACGACGATGCCGCGTTTGTTGATGTTTACCCGCGTGTACCTGCCATCTGGCCTAGTGTCCGGCAACACGTTGAGAAACCAAGTGTCCACATATTCCCGCGTTGCCAGGACAACCGAAGGATCAATTTTCAACTCAATGTTCGACGTACTGCTGACGATCAGGTTGATCCGAATAACTTGCGTACGACCCGAGCCCTGGCTGAGCAGCGGCTTAAATGTTGGAGCGCAGTTTGCGATAGCTACCAGATCACCGGCCGCGTCATACAGACCAATTTCCCGAATCCACCAACCACCGATATTTTCCGGGATGATCTGCTCGGCGATGATGACGCTGGCATTTTTCGGATCAACCTTGACCTGGTTCAGCGGCGCTCGTCGGCGCTCATTGATGAGTTTCGTTTGCGTACGACTCGGCATAGGGTCAGTGCCGTTGGCATCACCCACGCCCATTTGAGAGAACGTCCAAGGCACACCTAGCGCGTCTGCGTTTGCCTGTTTGGCTTCACCCACAGCGGTGAGAATTGCAAAAAACTGGCTGTTTTGGTCAGTCATGAGTAGATGTCCATCGTGTCGATATGATGTTCTCGGCCACCGACGGCAAAGTAGCCGATGACATCGATGTCGCGCTGAGTCGGTGGGTAAACGCTGAGTTCGTCGCCTTCGTAAACGCTGACGCCGATGTATACCGTGCCGGTGCTTTCCAGGCTGATCGCCAACCCCGTCATGTGCCGACTGACCGGCTTGGCGTCATCTATGAGCCAGGTCAGCTCTTCGTACATTTCCTCGGTGATGCCTGTCTCCAGCACCCCAACCTTCAAGGCAAATGTCCCGGGCACGCCCTCTGGCACGGTCTGCCACCACTCCAGCACTTCGATCAAATACCCGAGCGGTTCAACCACCCGACGCAACGCGCCGATAGTGCCCTTGTGAGCATGAACGTAGAACGCCGAGCGGATAGCGGAGCGCTTAACCGCTTCCGACCATTTGTTGTCCCAGCGGTCCACCGACCAGGCCCAGGCCAATTGGTGCAGCAAGTGCGCCGGGCAGGTGTCAGCGTTGTAGAGGTCGCGCAGCGGGACAATCGTCTTATCGAAAAACGCCGCCTCCATGGCCCGTTCCAGTTGCGTGCTGTTGATCGGCAATAGGCTTTTCATGTCAACCCGCCACCGTCACGGCGTAGCCCGTACAGTACGCCGCCTGAGCCTTGGTCGGTGCCAAGTCCTGCCAGCCGACTAGTTCAACCCGGGAAACGCCGGCAACGTGCAACTGAGCGTCTACGCCGGACCGTGCCACCTCAATGCCCAGCCGTTTGCGCGGATTGATCCAAGCCGCCAACCGACTTTTCGCCTCGGACAAACTGGCATCCGCTTCCGGACCAGCGCTGGTCATGTGCAGGATCGCTTCAATTTTGTAGCGGATCACCTGGGCGCTTTGCACCGTCACCCGATCCCCTACTGGCCGCACGTCGTCGTCATTCAGCGCGGTGGCTACTGTAGCCAGCAACTCAGGGGAGGCCTCGCCTGCCCCGTCCAACCCCAGCACCGTGACCGTGACGTGACAAGGCGCCGGGCTTTCGGCTGTGGCATCCGCCACCAGCCCCGAGGCGTTGCGCGCATGCAGGATGTAGCTGTTACGCGGACCGGCCGTGGTCAAGCCCTCATAGGCCAACTGGATGCGCTCACGAAACGCGGCGTCATCCTCCTTAACCTCCGGCACCGGTGGTACCGCCAGCAGATCCTCGGCCTGAATGACTAGGCGCTTCAGATTGACGTTGGCCCCCAGGTGATCAAGGTCGCCGCGTATGGCGTGCGCCAACAACAACGCTTTGCCGGCGTCATTGACCCGGGCGCGGTTGCCGACCTTGATGTAAGCACCAACCTCCAGCACCTTAACCACCGGATCACTTTCAAGGGCGGCAGTCCAGTTGCTGCCCATGTACCCGCGAAAAACCCCGAGCCCCTCCTGATAAACCGCTTCGAAGTCCAGCGGCTCCAACACGGTCGGCGCCGGCAATGACGACAGATCCACGATACTCATACAGCCACCTCCAGCGTGACGCCGTCGCCCAGGTACTGCCCGACGATCTTCAGGTTGATTTGCCCGCCGATAACGGAAAGGACGCGCACCTGGTCCAGCTTCAAGCGCGGTTCCCAGCGCCCCAAGGCGCGAGCGACTTCGGCTTGAACGGCGCTTTTCCAACCCTCTGTAACGGGCAAGTCAACAAACCGTCGCAGCTTGCTGCCGTATTCAGGCCGATGGCGACGACTGCCCAGTGGTGTGCCCAAAATGTCTGGAATGCATTGGCGCAAGTGCGCGATGCCGGATATGGGCTGGCCGGTATGGCGGTCCATTCCGATCATTGTGATTACTCCTTCAATTGCTCCAAATCTGGATGCGCTTTCAAGAACGCAAATTGATCATCGCCACATGCGGTAACGCGACCTTCAACAACAGCAAGTGTCCCGCCGCCGGGTAGGATCAATGTCCGCGAGGTGAAAACCTTGTCGCGAAAAACACGCGCTGGCCCGATGGACTCAACCGCGCTAGCAGTAACGGAAAACCCCAGCGGCGCCGGCTTCACTCCCGAAACCACAATGGTCTCGGCAGAATCGCCATCAGTTCTAGACTTACTCATAAGGCAGACTCCAGATATGAAAAAGCCCGCGCTGGGCGGGCTGTTTGTGGGTTGAAATTAATGGGTGTGGTGATTGCTGTTACCACCAGCGTCAATGATCGCGCCGGCACTGGTGATTCCCTTCGTGACGTGTAACGCGCCGTCGATGGTCACCGCCGCCTTCAGATTGATGTTGCCGGTGGTCACATTCACGGCGCTGTCTGTGATAACCGCCTCAGTACTGGCGACTTTGATCGTCACCGTGCCGCTGGGCAGAGTGATGCTGTAGCTCTTGGCTTGCCAGTCGTAGATCAGCGAACCGCCGTCATCAAACCGCCAGACTTCCACATGATCGCGGTTATCCGGCGGGGGGCCGGCATTACCATACAAACCTGGGATAAATGTGCCTTGAGCCACGTCACCGCTGGCACTGACCAACGCCCCCTGCTCGCCCATAGACGGTGCCCGCCAGTGCCTAGCCTTGCCGGCTGCGATACTGTGCCAACGTACCCAGGCGCTAACCCAGTCGCCATCCGACACCCGACACACCGGCGGCGAGGCGGTCAAGTCGAGTGCCACCACATAACAATCCTTCACCACCCCGGCGAGCATGCGGTCATGCTGGGCGCTGGCATAGCCGCTCACATGTCCCCCGCAGGCACAAAGTCCTCTTTGACATCGTTGTTGAAGCCAAACAACAGCATGCCAGGCGGCTGATCGGGCCAAGGCCATTCTTCAGGGCCGAGGTACACTTGCTGCGTCCATTCCACCAGCCATACGGTGTAACCATCCAACGCTGGCTGGGTCCAATCCTGTAGTGCCTGAACGAACTCTGCCGGCTCGACCTCAAGCCCCCAGGTCTGAGCCCTCAGTAAAACAGCAAGCTGAGTGACCAACTGCACCGCCTGTTGCTGATGCTGGAGAGGGATCGGGTCAACAATAATCCGCGCCTCGAACTTGCACACCAACGTGGTTTCACCCGTGCCGATGTCGGTGCCTGGTTCAATCTCGGCCAGCTCCAAAAACACCGCCGGCAGGGCAATGCGGTCCTGGATGTTCGGCCAGGCCCTTACTGTCTGAACGCCTGGCAGATGCCGCACTAGGTGTTGCTCGACCGCTTGGTATAGCTGATCCAAGCTGAAAGGTTCGTCAGCCATTACCCGATCCTCTTGAGGTACTTCTGCAGCTCAAAGTTAAGTTCCTGTTTTAGGATCTCCAGCAAGCGTTCATCGGCCTTTTGTACCCAGCTTTCAAAGTGCGGACGGGCCTGCTCCAGAGACACTTTGGCCTTGGCCAGCGGGAAGCGGCTGCCGTTTTCCGCAACCCACCCTGAACCTGGCCCTCGACCGGGTGACACCGTGCTGTCGGGATAATCGTCTGCGTTGAAATGCTTGCTCGCAGTACGAATCCAGATGTCTGCTTTGTTGCCGTAGACCTTTTTCAGGAACGCGCCCTGGTACCGCCGCCCGGCAACTGAAACACCGCTGCCGGTCTGCCGCGCTCGTCCGATTCGGCTGGACTCAATGGCGTTCAAACCAAACCACAGCTTGCCGCTCGCAGCTCCGCCGGACACCGGGTAACTGCGCAACCGCTGACGCACCGCCGCAACAGCAATGCGCTCCTGGCGACTGACTGCCCGGGCGATGTGCGTGCGCAACCACCCCAGAGTCTTGTTGATCGCTCGACGTTGCGCCGTAGCTGCTGCCTTGGGCACCAACTTGGCGAAGTCCTGAAACGCCTGGAGATCTGCGGCCGAGGACTGGATAGATATCATCCCGCCGCCAGCGGAGGGCTTGTAGTAGCTACCGACACTCATGGGCGTAACCTCAAGATCAGGGCCACCAGACCGTCACCACTCGGCTCCAACTGCAGCAGGTCATAATCGCCGCCGCCATCCAAGGCAGGCAAATCGACGCTAACCAACAGCCCTCGTACAAGACCCTCCGAATCAGAGACGCGGATCTCAAACCGAGGCTCGCGCAAGCCAGTGTTCAGCTTGCCGAGCTTGGGCTGTAACCAGGGTGCAGCGAACATGCCTAGCACTGGTTGTTCGCGCCCCTCGATCCGTGCGGTATCGCCCAGTGTTTCGAACACCACCGCGTCGACTTCGGCGACCAGGTCGCGAAAGCTCACGGTCAGAGCTCCAGCAGGATCTGCGCCAGGGGCCGCGTGCACAGGTGCAGCGGGTTAGACTGAGCTTCACCGGCCACGCCCTTGTTGAACGGCAGCGGCTCGATCTTGCTGTAGTACGGGATGCCCTGGGTATTGACCGTTTCCATATAGTCGGCCGGTGCAAAGGACGAGATGTACAGATCCGGGACGCCTTCAGGGATCAGCAGCGCCTTGTCGTCATGGACAAAAGAAACTCCCGCAACCTTGCCGCGATAGCGCTCCCAGACGATCCCGCCAAACTCGAAGCTCTCACGGGCATCGCCACGCAGGGAGGCGGCCTGCATGGTGTTGAGGTAGGTCTCTTTGACCGACTTGTGGACGATCAGCTTGTTCCAGAAATTTTTGCCGCAGAAGGCGCGGGAGCCGGTGCTGGTGATGCTGCCCAGAGCTTCCTCTTGCATATCAAGTGCTTCACCGGCACGGACACGCAGCTCAGTGTCCGGGTTGCCCAAGCCCATCGGCAGCTTCTTACGAACCACGCCGAACGTCTTGTAGATATCCAGCAGCGAGGTCTTGCCATCAGCGTCCAGGATTTGCCCATTCAGGGCGCCCATGCGATGGAATTCATGAGTGGCGTCCAACTGACGACGGGCCTTCGCCAAGCGCTTGTTGACCACATCCTGCACGGACTGCAGCTCAGTGCGCGAGCCAAAAGCTCGGATGCCCTGGATCTCATCCGCCTTGATGGTAAAGCGTTCGGGCAAGTGCACAGTGTTGAAGGGAATCATCTGACGCTTGGCCCCGCCAACCACCAGGCCCGAGGTGCCACGTTCACCGGCTGGCACCAAGGCCAGGGTGTCGCCGTCCTTCTCGATCTGCACGGTCAGGGTGCTGATGCCTTCTTCGCGGAACAGCCCGAGGCTGCTGATACGGCCCGGCAGGTATTCCTGGTCATTGATTGCAGCGGTCAACGAGGAAACGCTGAACGCATCGTCTTCAAAAATGGCGATATCGGCCATGGGGTACTCTCCAGAAACGAAAAATCCCGCACGCAGCGGGATGGATAAAAAGGGTGAGCGTCTTAGCGGACGATCACGAAATGGGTAGCCAGGGCCTTTTCAGCAGCAGGATCAAGGCCGGTCAAATGCGCCTCACTGACCTCGGCCAGGCGCACGATGGCACGCCCGCGACGTGGCACATCCGACTCGCCCAGCGGACCGTAGAGGATGGCAATGGCGTTTTCGGTACCGTCTTCGGCGGTCGGCTTATATGGGGCGAACTCGCTGGTAAGGGTGACCAGGCCAAGAATCTGACCAGGCTCCAAGGCAGCACCAGCGGCGACGTTGATCGCTTCGCGGGAAATGTTGCCAGCGCCTTCAGACAGCAGGAACTCGCCTGCGTGCATCGATTCGATTTTCATGCTCTTGCTCCTTTCGAGTTACCGTTCTGCGCCGCCTGACGGGTGGCCCAGATTGAGTGAGTGTCGACCTGTTTGGCCTTGATCGTTGCGGCTGGGTCATCGTCCAGCGGCAGGCTGTTGTTGATTTCAAAGGTGCCGCCGCTGCTCACCAGTTTGTCGAACAACCGCGCGCGGACTGCCGCTTCGTCGAGACCTGCGCTGATGAACTCGCCGGTCAGCTCTGGCAATCGTGCTGCTACACACAGTCCGTGTAGGGATTTGGCTTTAGTCAGCGCTGCCTGTACCACGGCTTCGCTTTCCAGCTTGGTCGCTGCGAGTATCGGGTCCACCAGGTTGCTGATGCCGGCCGCTGCACATCCCTGGGTGACCATCAGAGCCAACTTGGCCGCGTCCAGCACAGGGGCAGGATCAGGCTCAGGCGGTTCGGCTTCAGGCTCTTCGTCCAACTGGGCGAGCAGTTCAGGCGGCGCATGCTGGAAGCGCTGCAACACGCTGCCCTGGCCGAGACAGGCGCTGACCTTGAGGCCGTCGCCGACTTCATCCGCCAGACCCAGCGCCACCGCTTCATTGGCCGTGAGCCATGTTTCAGCGTTGACCATGCGCCGCAGCTCGGCTTCGTCGATGTCCGGCGCCTTCGCTTTGTAAGCCGCGATGATCGCTTCCAGGGTTTGGTCCAGCACGTCCGCGACACGGCGAAAGTCTTCGGCATCACCACCGGCGTAGGTGTATGGGTTGTGGATCATCAGCATGGCATTAGCCGCGATCACCACTCGGTGAGCGCCGCACACCGCGACACTGGCCGCGCTCGCCGCCAGGGCATCAACGCGCCCCGTGCAACGCTCGCCCAGGCGCGACAGTGTGTTGTGGATCGCCAGGCCGTCGAACAGGTCTCCGCCGATGCTGTTGAACGCAACGATCACTGGCGACACACCGTCATCCATGGCGCGCAGATCCTGCACGAACTGATTGGCGGTGACGCCCCAGGCACCGATCTCGCCGTAGACGAAGATTTCGATGTTGCGTTGGTCGGCTTCGCCGCTGGCCTGGAGGGTGTACCAGCTTTTATCGGCGACCTTGACCTGCTTGCCCGCCTTGTCATAAACGCGGGGCTTGGCTTTTTTACTCATGGTAATTCCTTGTCATCAATAGGCTCGATGGCATCAAGAGTCGTGTAGTTGAGGCCTAGGGCCGTGGACCTGGCGAGGTCGGCAGCGTTTTCAGCGTCGATGGTTTCGGCGTCGTAGCCGTTGCGCAGACACATCTCACTGCGCGAGCCAAAGCCAGCCTGCACTTCCATCCGCCGCGCCTGTACGTCCTGCACTGGTTGGATGTAAGCCCAACCCTGCGGCACCCAACGTGTACGCAGATATTCGCGTCGACGTTGCGCGTAGTCCGGTAGCACCAGGGCACCGGACAACACCGCCATGTCCATCCAGGCAGCCCGCACCGGGCGACACAACTGATGCACATAAACGCCGAACTGCAGTTGCTCCAGACGCCGCCGGAACTCGTTGAGCACCACCCGAAGCGCCCGGTCGTTGACCTCGCGCATGTCGCCGGTAAGGATCTCGTACGGAGTGCCCGAACCCGCCGCCGCCGCCATCAACTGCTGCCGCATAAAGTCCGGGTAGTTGTTGCCGGCATCCGGTGGCTTGGAGAACTCCACCTCTTCACCTGGCCCCAGCTCCTGCATGGTGCCGGGCTCCAAGGCGACCATCGGCGTGAAGCCGTCGCGGTCAACGTTCAATGGCATGCCAGTAACGGGATCACGAGGCTGCTGCGTAGCCTCCGGTGCCGGGCGCTTGATGAAGCCCGCGAACAGGTTCGCCACTTCCTGCCGGAACAGCACCGCGTCGTCGTAGTTATCCAAGCTGCGCAGGCGCTTCAGCACCGGGGCCAAACGTGGGACGCCGCGCAACTGCCCGGGCTCCATCGGTTCGAAGATATGCAGCACCTGTGTTGCCGGTACGCGCACCAACTGGTTGTAGCCAGCGTTCAACGACGACGAGTCGCGTGGATGCGATAGGTACATGTAATACGCCACACGCTTGCCCGCCGGGTTGAACTCGATCCCGGCGCGGATCACGTTGCCGTTTTTGGCCATCTCAAATTTATCGTGAGGGACAAATTCAGGCGCCAGCGCCTGCAGCTGCAGCGGTACTGCCAACCCTTCGCTCGGGCTGCGGGGTCGCAATCGCACAAAGCATTCACCGGCCGTTTCGACGGTGCGCGCCACCAGGGCCTGCATGCCGTAGAAGTCGGTCAGCTCATCGGCATCCGCCTCATCCACCCAGTCATCCCACAGCTGCTGCTTGAGCTTGCGCAGCTCGGCGTCGTCCGTGGTCGGCCTGGGCGTGATGCCGGTGCCGATCAGGTTGCTTACGCGTTTGTCGATGACGTTGAACGCGTACGGGTCATTGCGCACCGCCGCCCGCGAACGCGCACGTAGATTGCGCAGGGCCGGGGTGTTGATGCTATTGATGCCGTTGTCCGTGGCTTCCCAACTGGCCGAACGTCGGCCCTCACCGGCGCCTTCGTAACTGGCCTTGATGTTCGACGGCAGCAAGAATCCGTTACGGGTCAGCGTCGGATAATGTCGGGCCATTAGATTCCCTTGCCTCCGTGGGTAAGCCGGATCACGCGAGAGCGCGGCCCAGCGGCTTGGCTCAGCGACGTGCGGATCTCGTCGCGGGCCTTGAGAAGTTCGTCGATAGAGCGGTACTCAACCGTGCGGTCGCTGTAGCGCACGGTCTTTTCACCGCGTGCAATGGCGCGCTCGATGGCTTCGAGGTGCTTCGGGGTAAACGACATATCAGCGTCTCTTCAGGTAACCGCTGGTGGAGCTGCGGCGTTGTGGGGGTGCAGCGGGTCGCGGTTGGGCGACAGATGCAGCAGGTGGCGGTGCGGGGAGCGACTGACGCGCCGCTACTGGTGCCGGTGCCGGTGTTTCGTCAGCGTTGACGCGCTCGCCCTGCACGGGCTTGACGCCCAACACATCGTCGAACAAACCGGACTGAGCCAGCGCCTGTCGCACCCGCTCCCAGTCGTGTTCCTGGTACCGGTTGATGCCGAGGTAATGCGCCATCGCCAGGCAATACACCATCAGGTCGAGCGCCTCGTTGCGCTCAGCCTTACCCTTGACCCACTCGATACGCTTGTAGCCTTTGACGTATCGGGCAACCTTGCGCTCGGCCACGCACTGGGCGAAGAACTCGTCCGGCAGATCGTTGGCAAAGTGCAACGAACCGGGGCCGTCCTCGAAGGCGTAGCGGTTGTAGATCCAGTCCTTCGCGGTGTCGGTACCGACAAACCACAGCTCGGCGCCGCCACGTTCGGTCTGACCCTTCCATGTCACATCGACCATGGACGGTCGTTGAGCAATCACCGGTTTGCCGGGCTTGCTCGCGCCCTTAATGGCGAAGATGTTGCGCCAGCGCCGCACACGGCAGAACTGGTACACCTCGTCGGTGTGGTGACCGCCGGAGTCGACGCCCGTCGCAAGGATCGCTAACGCGACACCGCACGGATGCCGATATCGAACCTTGAGTTTTTCGTCCAACACCGCCCAGGTGCGTTCATCGGCAGGGTCGCCCCAGATCACCTGGTGGTCGACCACCCAGCGTTCCATGCCGACACCGAAGCCCATAACCATCAGTTCCAGGCGGTTGGCCTGGACGTCGACGGCACCGGTCAGCATCAGCACGCCCACCGGCATGCTGCCGAGGGTGTAGGTCTCCAGCCGCGCCCGAGCGACCAGCACGTCGGCCTTGGTCTGCTCTTGCGCGCTGTCCCAGACCTTGGCGAGGCGGGTGTTATAGAACACCTGCATCAGACCCATGTCGCCCTTGGCCTGGGCCTTCTTGGCGTCTTCGAACTCCTCGGCAAGCGAGGGCCAGTCCTTCCAGCCAATAGGCGAGTACAGCGCGTTGAGGTGGAAGCCCACCGTCTTGCCATCGCCGCCGCCATGGGCACGCCACTCGCCACGGGCGAGCATGTCGGTCTTGTGATGCTCCTCGATCAGGACGTCACATTCAGGCGCGGCGCACTGGTAGTGAACCGTCTTGTAATCCTTGCTGTAGAGCAGCCGCTCCCACTCCAGCACCTGCATATGCCCGCAGGTGGGGCATGGCACGTAGTAGTAACGCTGGTCGCTGGACTCGAACAGGTCCGAGATCCGCGAAGCGCCCTTGTACGTGGGCGAGCTGGAGAAGTAGATCTTGGCGTTGCGCCCGAAGTTTGTAGCCCGTGTTTCGGCCAGCACGACGGGGTCGCCTTCCTGGCCGACATCGTTTTCCCAACGGTCGACCTCATCGCCATAGATGTATCGTGCCGACAGCTCGGATAGGTTGGCTGCCGAGCCCGCCGTGGTGACGTACAAGGCGCCGCCCTCGAACTCTTTGGTGTCCATGGTGTTACGGGCATCCCGCGAGCGACTGGCCGCTACACGCTTCGCCAGTTCCGGGGTGGCCTTGATCGTCTTGCTGATCCGCCCGGAGACCCGCTTGGACAGGCTCAGGCTGGGCAACAGCGCCAGAATGTTGGATGGTGCCATGTGAATCAGGCCGCCCATCCAGTTCAAGGCGATCTGCGTTTTCATCAGCTGCGAAGCCACCATGGTGACCACTCGCCGGCACGGGTGGGCCGGCGACAGGCAGCGCATGGGTTCGCGTGCGTACGGCGTCCGTTCGGTCCGATACTGGCCGGGCTCAGGCGCGCCCGTGTCTCGCGGGATGCGCATGTATTCGTCGGCCCACTCGTCGATCCAGAGATCTGGGTCGGGTCTTAGCCCACGGAAATACGCCTCACGGTACGCACGGTCACCGTCAGGAAATTCCGTGGTCATAGGTCAGCCCGTCGTCATTGCTCGTTCAAGGTCGGACGAGGACATGCGCTCAGCCTCTTCCAGTGATTTACGGAGTGTCGCCGTCAGGTGTTTCTCGATATCCCAGGGATCGGTCATCACTGCCAACTTGTGGGACAGCTGGGGGAGTAGGCCGAACAACTGGTCCCGCAGATGGCGCCCGGCGTTGTAAGCACCCTGCTCGACGGCATCCCTGGCGACCAGTGAGCCCTGCGCCTTGTGCAGCTCGATCTCGGCCAGCTGCGCCAGGTTGTATTCGCGCATGGCGCGAGCCTTTTGGAAGTCGTGGCCCTTGACGGTGATGGGCTGCTGCGGCGCAGCCGTGTTAGTCGGCTCGACCTGGGGGGACAGTTGACTGTAAACGTCACGCTGAATCCGGTCTTGTTGGTGTCGAGCGGCGACAGCGGCCTTGCTGGGGTCGGCGGTTTCGAGGATCAGCGCTTCGGTTGCCAGCACATCGACCATCTTTCCATCCGGCGACAGCACCAGGCGGTTGTTGCCTTTGAGCCAAGTGATGTAGCTCGGCGTCCTGCCGATGCGAACCGCGAAAGCGCTTTTAGACAGGAACAATGGATCCGTCATAAGCCCTCCTTTTCAACGGCTTTTCAATGGAAACCTTTCAATTTCAATGGATTGAATTTCAGTAAGCTGGCAGCCCATTCGCTAACGCTTTCCCGCGGGTTTCATGCCCCGTGTCCCTCGGATGCTCCCAGGGTCCCCGGCGACTTTTCGGCGCACCATTTTGACGCATTACGCTACAAGCCACGTATTACGTGGCCTCCAGCGAATTAAGCCTGACCACTTCCCGAGGTCGGCACATCGCACACGCCCAACCGCTTGGCGGCCCAGCGTTCATACAGCCCGATGGCGACATCGGCACCAGCCATCGCGGTGAGGCATCCGATGCTCCCCGCCGCCAGGACCGACATGCCTGAAGCGTGCAGCAACATCATGGTGGAAAGCCCGCAGACCACGCATGCCCCGGACCGAAGGAGCAAGCGGCGAATCAAGGACCAGCCACTTACCCCCGCTTTGTCGGCCCGCCATGCTTCGCCGGATATGCCCCCGACCAGGGACAGCACGATCACCATCCATATCGGCATATCAATAAGCGCTTGCTGCTCGTTCGTCATCGCCCTACCCCATAAACGCAAAAACCCGGCGCAATGGCCGGGTTTAGTGTGGTGGTGAGTCCCGCTGCTTACGGTCGCACCTATCGAAGATGGGTACTTTTTACAGGTGGATTTTACTGGCAGCAAGCGAGTTTTAATGCCATGGCGCAATACGGGTGCAATACAGGTATGACGCAGGTGCAACACAGGGACAACGCATTCAATCGGCTATCGCTTCTGGTGCCCTGTCCTGCCTGTCCCACTATTCAGAATCGAAGTAGGACAGCTACAGGCGCCTAAATTCGGGGCTTCGCCCAACTGTCCTACCTTATTTAACTTTCTCTTGTGTATAGAGAGAAAGCTAAAAGCACGCGTGCGCGCCATGGGCGCGACTACGTGCCCGCTATGCTCATGTGTACGTGGGGCGGGTGAAGGTTGGACGGTAGGACAGCCCAGCAACGGCGCGGCCTGCGCCTGTCCAACTGCGCTAAATGCGAGTCGGACAAGGCCGGACAGTAGGACAGAGGCACGCGAAGTGACGCCGAGGGTCATGCAGCTTTCCCCATCAGCATCCCTTGGATGAACACATGGGCGTCATGGAGTCGCATGTAATAGGTTCTTGAGCTGCAGGCGCAGTGCAACAGCTTCTGCGAGAGAAAGCTTTCATGGTTGCAGTAGTGCTCCCAAACGACCAGGGCAAGACGGGGCGGCAGGTGCTTCTTGACGATCAGCTCGATATCCACCGATTCATCCAGCAGCACCCGGCTGCCGCGAGTGCCGCGTATCAGCTCACCCTTGCACTCCATCAGCATAGCGATCATGTTGCCGCCACTCGGCCCGCCAGTGTTGTCCGGCAAAGGCGAATGCAGATCCTGCGCCCACAGCTTGAGCATCTCGTCGATTCGTTTAATCATCGAAGCAAGGCTCCTCTATCACCGACTGCTGCAATGGAGACATACGCCCCCAACCCGCAGGTTTTTCATAGGCCCAGGGGCGTACCCCGCTTTTCGGCAATGCCGGCATGCGACGCTTCCGCCAGCCCAGCCGGTGCATGATCGCCCCGACCCGCATCTGTTCGGGCTTGCCCCAATGACCGAAGTCCAGCTTCAGCGCTTGGCTCAGGATCTCGTTGCCGGTGGCGGTTTCGCCGATCTGCGACTCCTCCAACCAGGTCAGAATCGGGCCTTCCCACTCATCAACCACAAAGCGTTCGTCCTGGGCCTCCGTGAACATCCGGGTTTCATCCTTGGTCACCCACCAGATATCGCCCGCCTCAAAGCAGAACAGCGCCTCAGCCCAAAGCTGGTCACGGATCTCGCGCAGTTTCTCCAGATCGACCTTGTTACAGAACACTGGCCAGTAACGACGGTTGCCTGTGGCGTCCTTAAGGTATTCCTCTTGGTTGGTAGTACCCACGAACACACACTGGCGTGGCACGTCGTTCGTTCTGCGGCCGTAGCTCTCGCGGTAGGTGTCGGTGGACGCGGAAAAAAACTGCTTGGCCTTGGTGCTTTCAGCCTTGTTGAAGCTGTCCAACTCCCCCAGCTCGACTATCCACTTGCCACGAATGGCCTGGAAGCTGTCCTTGTCGCCGAGGGCAAAGGGCGTGTCCATAAACCACTCGCCGCCGAGGACGCCCATGGCGGTGGACTTGCCTTCACCCTGCCCGCCTTCGAGGATCATCACCGAGTCGGCCTTGCATCCCGGGCGCATCACACGAGCAACAGCCGAGATCGGCCAGCGCTTTCCGACCTTGGCCGAGTACTCCGTAGGCTGGACGCCCAGCACATCGGTCAGCCAGGTTTCCAGCCGGGGCACGCGGTCCCATTTTAGTTTCTCCAGGTACTCGCGCACCGGGTGAAAGGAATGGTCGTGGGCAACAACGCTGACCGCCTCGATTACATGAGACGCCTTGACCCGAAGGTTGTACTGCTGCGCGAGCCACTTCATCACTCGCATGTCATCAATGTCGGCCCAATCACCGGCACCACCGCCAAAAGGAGCTGACCGCAGCTTGACGATCTTGGAGCTGAACACGCTGTAGCCGATGACACCGGCCCAGCGTTCGTCATTGCCCAGGATCAGCTCGACGTTTTGCATGTGCGCGATCAGGGAGCCGTTTTCGGTACGAGCAAGCTGGTCCTTCCAACCACCAGCTGCTGGAGGCTTTACCACCGCCAGCACCTGGCGGCGGACAGCCTCCAATCCTTCGGCGATGTGCAGGTCGTTGAAATCGGTCCACTTGATTTCACGCTCGCCGGAGAAGACGGGGGCGACTACCTGGCCACCGACGATCAGTGCGGCGTTGCTGGCCTTCTCTTCGCCGGGGTTCCAAGGCTCGCCGTTGGGGCGTTTGGTCTTCCAGTCATCATCGCGACATATGATCAGCGGGCAGCCCGGGAAGCGCTCGCGCATAGCCTTGGAGACTGGCAACAGGTTACCCGCATCGAAGGCGATGGCGACCGTCAGCGAAGTCGCCATGTGCAGGCTGGCGCCCGTGGCGTAACCCTCACACACCAGCACTGGCTCACCCGGTTCAGGGTGCGGGCCGATCAAGTGGAAGGCACCCTCTTTCGACATGCCGTAGGGCCAGTAGGCCTTGTCACGCCCGGTGTCTTCCTGCTTTGCCGGGAAGATCACCTGCAGGCCGACGATCTGGTCGCGCACGTTGCACATAGGCACCAAAAACGCGCCGGTACGTGGCGCATAGCGAACCTTGAAGCCGACGATCTGCTTTCGATCCAGGTAGGCACTCTTACCCTTTTCGGGCATGCGCTTGAACAGAGCCGATGCACGGCTGGCCGCTCGACGTGAGGCATTCGCCGCGACCTCGGCAGCCTTGCGCTTCGCCTCTTCCTGGCGAGCGCGCATGACCTCGCGCTCCTCAGGGCTCATACGTCCGGCCTTGACCTTGATCTTCTGAGACTCACCGGACCGCCAATCACCGAAGCTGCCGAAGATCAACGTTCCGTTCTTCTCGGTGAGATGCTCGTGGACCACGTACCAGCCGTTTTTTTCCTTGCCCTTGTCCTGGGTGGTTTTGCAACGGGTTAGCTTGCCGAACACCAAGGGTTGATCAGGCTCCAAGCCGTAATCAGAGAATTGATTGAGTACCTCATCGAGCATGGCGGGCCTTCCTGGCTTCGTCGATGGACTGGCATGTCACACACTGGGTGCAACCAGGGATCGCAATACGGCGTGCTAGCGGGATCGGCGTATCGCAGCTTTCGCAGAACATGAACGAATGTGCAGCGGTAGCCGTTTTATTCGCATTGCGTGCTGCAAGCGCCTGATCCATCCGCTCTTGCACCAGGTCGTTGGCAAAATCGATAACGTCAGCCACGGTCAGTACCCCGCGTGGTCTGGTTGACGTATGTGGCCCGGTTGAGCATCCCCAACAGCCCCTGAATACCGCGAAACACCTGCAGGCGAATCTCGGCCAGTTCCTGATCGCTGACGACACCGTCGCCAATGCTCTTGGCCCACGTATCCGCCAAATCAGCCACCTGCCGGAAGTACGAGGCAATACCCGTGGTGAGGGTCTCGGGCATGTCACTGGTATAGGTTTCAGCCAGCTCCTGCCATGTGGTATCGCCGACCAGGGCATGCACCGCATCAAGAATGCGGCGATCCTTGGTCAGTTCGAGGATCTCGCCGAACTCCTGAATGTTCACGGTGTGAGACGGATGGGTGGGAGACAGCTTGTGCTGCAGCGTGGTGGCATTACGGCCTGTGGTGGCGGCGATTGCGGCGGCACCGCCGGGATAGTCCCGTGCGGCGTGGTACAGGGCTAATTCGAGCGTCAGGACTTCCCTTTGCGCTCGATCAACACAGCTTAAAGCTATTCGGCTCATGGCATTATTCCTACAAGGTTGCCAGTGCCCCGCGACATGCAGTGGTGGTACATTTGCCGCGTGGCTTGAAAGGGCCCAAAACGCCGGCTAGATCTAGGGATCGAACCGGCACCGTGCCGAGGCGAACAATCCGTTGCTCACCTCTGGCGCAACAGCTGCCTAATCTGTGGTGGAAAAGGCAGCAACCCAAGACATCCGTGTCTTGGTAGCGCGGTAAAGAGAAGCGGTTTGCATGTGGTGTGCCCGCAACTCTTTATCGCGACCCGACAGCACTGTGGTGGTGTGTGCCGGGAGGAACTGGGCGGCCCTTGGGTCGCCTTTTTTCTACACATTTGAGTGCGCTTGAAACTTTCTATTGAATACCAAAATGCTCGAGTACCTCTGTGAGCGACACAGAACCATCACTCTCACGAGTGAGAGATTTGATCAAAGAGACGCTAGGGTCCTTACTCGCGTACTTGACGTGAAGCTTTAGGTAACTCACCGCGATGCGGCAACGGCTGGCGTAGTCGGCGAGAGAACTGGGGTCCAAGGAGCTAATGTAGTCGCGTAATTTCATAGATACCTCCAACCACAATTTAACCTTTGGGGTTATTTTTTACAATACCTACAAGGACATTCACCTTCTGGGTTAACCTACCCAAAATAGTGAAATGAGAATATCCGACACTAGACTCCAAAATTTCCGACGCATCTTGAGCGATAGGAAGCTGCGCCTCATCGAAATCGCCGATTTGCTAGGAAAAGCGCCTGCCCAAGTCAGTGCTTTTGGCGGGAAAAATCCTACAAAGGGAATTGGTGACCAAATTGCTAGAGAAATCGAGAATGCCCTGCAGCTGCCTAATGGGACGCTAGACGTACCCTATGGCTTGACCACTTTCAATAATGGGTCAGTGATTGGATATGCTGGTCGCAAGCTACCGGTGATTGGCTCAATCGCAGCAGGGACTTGGTGTGAAGCCACTGAAGCTTTTGACCCTCGCGACGCCGAAGAATGGATTGACGCGCCGGGGCCCGTTGGTCCCAGAGCGTTTATTCTACGGGTAGAGGGAATAAGTATGGAACCCAAGTTTCAGGAGGGCGACAAAATCGTAATTGACCCATCTCTTGAATCTCACAGTGGCCATTTTGTTGCAGCTAAACGAAGCCGTGATCAAGCTGCTACGCTCAAACAGCTTAAGCAGGAAGGCAATGAAATTTTTCTATACGCGTTGAATCCGGATTGGCCAGAACGCATTATTCGACTCACTGAAGAATGGACCATTTGCGGTCGAGCACGATGGAAGATTTCAGACCTATAGGTTGTATGCATGGGAAAATTTATGCATACAACCCTAACACTCATTTAAGATTCATCAGTTTAACAAGCTCTCTAACAAAAGCCGCGGCCAGCTCTCGGTTATGTGCCAGCCATATCCTAACGAGTGCATCCATTAAACTGCCATGCTCGCAGCCTAATGCCTTAGGAAGCTGAGTAAACCAGTCGTGGGCATCATATCCATCAACCGCATCTAATGCATGACGAACGACCCCAACCGCTCTGTGGAGTTCATCAGCAAGTAACTGCGTTCCTTCGGCCAGAGCCAACAAGTTTGATTGAAGAATTTTTTCTGGCGCCAACTGTCCAGGCAAAAATATATGACTCCAATTGAATCTACCGGCATCTGTAGTAGCTCTCATATCACCATCAAATGCGCCGATTACTGTTAGCCACCCCCCGGTAGCTTTAGGCAACATATTTAGCGCAGATTCAATATTGGAAGCAGAACCAGCGTTTACAATATCCACTTGCGACAAAAGCTCCAAGTTCAACTCTCTAAGAAGAGAGATAAGAAATTGAACAGCAGCTCGATCCTCAACTAAAATCAGACCACTCTTTAAACTCACAGCGCCCAACAAATCATTTACCTGAGTTTTACTTGCACCGATATTTACTTCTGTTCGACCTCCATTTTTAGTTAGCAAAATTAAATTGCGCTGAGGCAAGTTTGCAATAACCGCTGGAGAATGAGTAGTTAAAATAACTGTCAAACCTTTTTCATCGCACACCTTAGCAATAACATCCATTAAAGCCCGCTGCGACCTTGGAGATACGTGAGCTTCAGGCTCCTCTAGTATCAGCACTTCATTTTTTTCAACAGTTCTTAACTTCCAGTAAATAGAAAGAAGTGAAAGCTCACCGTAACCCATAAGCTCGCTTCCGTAACGCACCCCTCCAGACTCCAAGATGAAATATGGAAAAGGATCGAGATCACTATATTCTGTCACTTCATATATACAGCAATAATCTATCTTCTTCCCTAAAATATACCATAATATCTGACAATCTTCACCAGTAAGCTCTAGCGGACTCAGCGGCTCCAACAATTCATTGAAAGCCGCATCAAGACTTAGTTGCTTCTGGGTTAAGTTTACAATGTAGGCAGGTTCAATCCAGTGTACCCTTGAATCAAATCTATCTGGTCCAGGGCATCTAACACCCTCAACTCCAGTAATCGTCGTAAGCTTTTTGGCATCCCCTTTGTCTAATACTGCGGCCTCCAATACACTACCGGTCAGCCGCATTTTGTGACCTATCCCGTGATAAAATTCTGCATTCCCCAGCAACTCGGTAATTGCTGCAAGTAGTGCGGATTTTCCTACACCGTTACCGCCAACTATTGCGCAAATACCTTTGGGAATAACAATTTCAACATCTTCAAGGCACAACAAACCCTCAATCTTCACCGAGTGCAACTGAGTCGGATAGTTCCGAGAAAAAGTGTGTCGCCAATGATCTTCTACTTTCGCCTTCCTTAGCGTCACTATATCCGCCCCCAGCCAAAACTGATTAAATTTCTAGCGATCATGTCGTCATCTTCAAAGTTCCGCCCACTTCCTCGGGAGACAAAGCATTCCATCAAACCATCGAGATCAAAAAAATAAAAGTTTTGTGGCAATCTTGTTCTATAAACATAGTCTACAAATAGAAGCCAAACTACAGCATCCCTAATCATTACTGATGAAACATCAGAGACTCTAGAGCTACTGCGACTATGGAACAAATAAAATAAATGCTCAGAGCTTAGCTCACCAAGAACCTCCCCTTCCGGGTAGTCAAAAGATTTTGATCTCATTTCAAAGTAATGCATAAAATCAAGAAGAGTATCCGCCTTCATCCATTGCACATCATTAATCAGACACCTAGCTATAAATATCATCCATGTAGCCAACGTAGCCTTATTAAAACGGATCGGTGGATAATTCCTCCTCTCAACTTCTGAAAACAAATCTATAACACGCTCAACACAACTAATCGCCCTATAACCCAACGGTTCCTCAGACCTGTAGAGCTCCGCAAGATCACCAGAGGTTATCTTTACCTCAAGACTTCCACGATCAATGGTGAATGCCACTCTAGACAAAACATCGTCATATGCCATTCTTGAGTTAGAAAACCCTAAAAACCTCTTATCCAAGTTGCTATCTTCAAGTCTTACAACAAGATTCTTAACTTGCGATCTTATAGGACCATAAAAAGCGTTTCGCTGCTCAGCTCCGGTCAAACTAGTAGGCTGATTTAGCCTGAAAAAAAGTTCGCCTGGCTCACCAGCCTTATATTCAACAACTCGAAATAGACGAATTGAAAAATGATTGAATCGCCGCCTATAAAAATGAGGCAAATCGTTATACTTCAAACCATGTATATCGACTAAGTCCGAATCCACAGGATCCAAGTTACCATCAAGAGTAAAATCCCCAGCAACAAAATCCCGTATTGCAGCCAATCGCTGCTGCCCATCTAAAACTTCAAGCCTTCCAGTATAATTATCTTCAATAACGTGAATTGGAGGAACGTGCCAGTCACGCAATATACTATCAATTAGCCTCTGCTTTTTGCTTTTAGACCAAACTTCTCCACGCTGGAAGTCAGGTTGCAGATCAACTTCACCGCTATTAATACGCGAGACCAATGTCTCAACATCTGGATCCGACGGTATTAGACGCATCGTTTCTCCATGATTTTATAAATTCCTAGCTATTAATTGAAGCGCTAGCACATGCGCTCACCGCCCCTAACGAGAGCTGGTCTTATGACCATTGAATTTACAACACCTCGGTTCAAATGTGGACATCAATCGATCATCCAGATGAACAGCCCCAGACACATAAACACCCTTATGGTTGTTTTTTCTTGCAAAAATAACCTATAGGGTTAATATTTTCACTCTCTCCACCACAGAGTGATTCCTATAATGCACACCATAGCAACCCTGCACGTCCACCCGGCCGCTGCCGACCCCCTCCGCATCTTCGAGATTCGCCGCCTGGCGCAAGATTGCGGCTGCACGTTCATCGCGTCCAAACCCAAGCTGAAAAAGCGCGCCGCCCCCGCACCGTTCGATCCGAATGGCGGAGGGCACGCAGCATGAGCAAGTTCAAACTCGACAACCGTACCCTTGCCCTGCTGCATGCCCAGGTCAACCTCAGCGAGACTTTCAACCACACTTTGCGCACCACACCACGGCGTGATGTGCTGGCTTTCCGCCTGAAAGTTGAACGTAGCAAAGCGGGCACGCACTTCACCGTTGAGCTGGGCAGCGAACGCCACACGCTGACCCTGACCAACAGCAAAAACATGCACCTCAAGCTTGCCGACTTCATCGAAGAAATAGCCAACGGTCCGGTCGATCCCACCGCCCTGCCTGAATCACTGCCTGCTCTCCACTCAAACCGTCGCTATGGTGAGTTTGATGTTGAACACAAGCAGCAAGTGTTCGAGCTGGTGCGTACCGGCGGCGCGATCAATCTCGACCTGGGATTCGAGCTGCCCATTTACCTGGCAATTCACCGCAACAAACCCCGCTCCGGCATCACCACCATCATGGGCATCGGCGTGAAATCGCCGCGCACCAAGTGCTTCACCGTGTACGGGACTGATGTCGAGTTGTACGGCATGGTCGTTGAATCCATCAACCATTTGGCCGCAGCAGCTACACCTGCCGCGCATGCAGCGTAGGAGGCCGAGATGGAACGTAGCCTGGAAAAAGCTGCTAAATACTTCAGCCTCACCCGCCCCAAGCTGATCGCGCTCATGCGTGACAAGGGCCTGCTCAACGACCGCAACCTACCGGCCTTCCCGGTGCGGGACCGCGAGTACCTGCGAGTCAAGAATGGCAACTGGTACCACGAGACTTCCGGCATGCAGTACAGCCAATCGACCAAGGTCCGGCAAGCCGGCATGCCCTGGCTCGCCGAGCAACTGGGGCTCGAACTGCCATCCATCCCGGCAGACAACCGTGACGTGGCCTAGGGAATACGCCCGGCAGATCGTCGCCATGCGCACACGCGAGGAGCGCAACGCCGCGCTCCTCGAAGTGCCGGAGCATCTGCGGGAGCTGACCAAGCGTCATTGCCTGAATGCCTGGAACCATCCATCACGACTCAAACGCAAGGAGGCCGAGACCCATGAGCAACAACAGTCAAACACCGCTGCGGCTGCAACCCGCGCCAGATAGCGCGACCGTCGAGATGCTGCATAAACTCTTCGGGGACGTGCTTATCCCACTGGAAAAGCTGCGCGTGCACTACTTCAAAAACCTTAATGAAAAGACATTCATCGAGGCGATCAACGCCGGTCGCATCCAACTGCCGGTGACCACTCTGGACCACAGCGCTAAGGCATTGAGGTACGCCCACATCAAACACGTAGCCGCCTTGATCGACATCCGCGCTTACCGAGCAGATGAAGACATGCCGCGTCCAGAAACCGACTCAACCGAGCAAGGCCAGTAACCCCAACGGCTGCCACCACCAGCCAACAACACCAGGAGCACACCACATGACTGCAATTCAAATATACGCACTGATCAGCATCGTTATCGCGCTTGGGATCCTCTATTGGGTCGGCTACAAGGGCGGCTTAACGGATGGTCGAGTTGAGGGCTATGAGGATGGCCACGCTCAGGGCTGTATGGAAGGGATGGACCAGGGCGAGTCAGCAAGCGCTACCGAACTTGAGCAAGTCACCGAACGATGCCAGCGCCTGCAACTTATCTTGGATCTTCAACCACAAGATCGACTCACCCTTTTAACCATCGCCGAAAAGCTCAAGCTTGCGGCTGACACCTTCCGAGCAGTCAGATCCGAGAGCCAGGCTACGCAAGCACTTGCCTTACGCGACAAGGCTCTGAGCATGGCTGCCCTGATGGATCCGTTCACGTTGGAGGATGCAGCATGAACTTCATCCTCACCTTCACCGGCAAGCACTTCAACCTGTACGAGCCAGACGCCGACATGATCGACCCACGGGACATATCGCACTCGTTGGCCCACCTGTGTCGGTTCAACGGCCACACCCGCGAGTTTTACAGCGTGGCACAACACAGCTGCATCGTCGCCGAGCTGGTGCCGGAAGAACACAAGTTGGCGGCCCTGCTCCACGATGCGACCGAGGCGTACCTGGGTGATATGGCCCGGCCACTCAAACAGTCGATGCCAGACTACCGAGGATTTGAGGACGTCGTGTGGGGGCGCGTCTGTGAGCGCTTCGACCTGGCACTCGATCTACCCGCATGCATACACCAGGCTGACCTGATTGCGCTGGCCACCGAGCGCCGCGACCTCATGCCAACCGATCCGGCTATCTGGGATTGCTTGGTCGGCATCGAACCCTTGGTTGAAACCATCCGCGCATGGCCTGCGGTAGAAGCCCGTGACACCTACCACCAGCGCCTGATGGACCAACTCGCTATCGAACACCGGAGGAAAGCGGCATGAAGAACCACCAGAACAACAACAGCGCCCCGCCCGCTTTGCTCCGCACTCCCGTGAGTGTCGACACGCTGGAAACAAACAGTCTCTGCTGCGCAGCAGCAGGCAATATTGCCTCTTCCAGCACCACCACAGAAGCACTTATACCCCACGAAAAGCTGCGCGGGGCAGCGCTCGCTGATGCAACGCTAAACGCTCAGGAACGCCCGCTCGCGCAGCCTGCCGTGGGGTATACGCATGCTCCTGCCACTATCGAGTTGCCTCCTAAGGAGAACACACGCCGAAGTTATGGGCCGACAGACTTGATCGGGAGAGCCGCATGATGGAATTCCAAAGCGAAACCCTCGCCGACGAAGAGTTGGCGACCATCACCGGATATCAGATCCCGTCCAAACAAATTCTATGGCTGACAGAAAATCGCTGGGAGTTTGTTCTGACAGGCGCTCGCCGCCCAATAGTGGGTCGGGTTTACGCCCGACTGAAACTCGCAGGCGTCAAACCTTCTGGGGTCAACGCCGTAACTGAAACCTGGTCGCTCGACCTAGCGAACGTGAGCTGACTGATGCGCCAGAAAAGCATAGCCAATCGCGACCTTCCGCCTCGAATGATACGGCGCACCCGCAAGCGTAAAAGCGGCACCGTGTGGACCTCGTTCTACTACAACGGCAGGGATGCCGATGGCAACCGAAAAGAAATACCGCTGGGCAGTGATCTGGACGCGGCGAAGGTCGAGTGGGCTCGACTGGAACGCCGCGAACCACTAAAGCCCAATCATCTAATGGGTGCGCTGTTCGACAAGTACGAAAAAAAGATCATCCCGACCAAATCAATACGGACACAGTCCGACAACCGGAAGGAACTGAAACAGCTACGGAAGGCATTTGATAACGCGCCTCTTGACTCAATCACTCCCCAGGTAGTTGCCCAATATCGAGATGCCAGAACCGCCAAGGTCAGGGCCAACCGAGAAATCGCACTGTTGTCACACATGTTCACGATCGCGCGCGAGTGGGGACTTACCAACAATGCCAACCCTTGCTTCGGCGTACGCCGAAACAAGGAAAAACCACGGGACTACTATGCCGGCGAAGTGGTTTGGAATGCAGTATATGGAGAGGCAGTGCAGGAACTAAAGGATGCCATGGACCTTGCCTACCTGACCGGCCAGCGCCCTGCCGATGTGCTGAAAGTGGCAACTACCGATCTGGCCAACGGCTTCGTAGGGGTTCGCCAGGGCAAGGGCGGCAAACTTCTGCGTATTCGCCTGGACGATGCCGGCGAACAATCAGCGCTTAGTCTATTCCTAGATAACCTGCTCGAACGCAGATCGTTAAATGGGATTAAGACCTCGACGCTTATCACAAACGCGTCCGGCCTTCGGATGAGCCAGCAGATGCTACGCAACCGCTGGGATGAAGCCCGGGATAAAGCAGCCATCAAGGCCGGTGCCGATGGCGATCTCGCCCTGGCTGTACTAATCCGTCAGTTTCAGTTCAAAGACATCCGCCCCAAAGCCGCCAGCGAGATAGAACTTGCGCATGCAAGTCGGCTGCTCGGCCACTCCACTGAGGAGATGACAAAGAAGGTCTATCGGCGCGTCGGTGAGATCGTTAACCCCACGAAATAACAGGCCAACCACACACTCCCCTGGCACTGTTCTGCCCCCTCATTGCGATCAAAAATGAGTAGGGTTGCGGAACACATCCCAAAAGTTGCGGAACACTTCTCAAATCACAGGCAATAAAAAACCCCGTAGATCATTGATCTACGGGGCTTTAAGAGTGGAGGCCGAGGTCGGAATCGAACCGGCGTAGGCGGATTTGCAATCCGCTGCATAACCATTTTGCTACTCGGCCTCAAACGATCAATGCCTTACAACCGACATTCACCGCATACAAACTTGAGTGGGCTATGTGAAGCTTGCCTCTACTCTATCTCATTGAAAACATTGAAGTTTTTAATGCTTCAGTGCGTTCGATGGGCGCAATTATGTACTCATTTGCCAGGGCTTGCAACCCCTTGATTTCAAAAAATATTCTCTCAAGGGGCTTCGTTTCCCGGTTGGCTACCCTACCGCCCGGCTTCTTCCTTGTCACGGATAACCTGCAATTGGTACTGCGGGTCCGCCTTGATCTGCTGTTCGGTAAACGGCAGTGGGCTGAGTTTTTTCTCGGAGAACGCCTGGGTCTGGTCCTTGTAGTATTTCGACGCCGGGTCGCTGGACAAAGAGAACGCCAGCACGCCTTCGGCATTGGGGCCCTTCTCGTCGAAGGTCACGATCTGCAAGTAGCTGCTGCCGCTGACCACTTCGCGCTTGCCATCAGCCCTTGGCACGCTTTGCATGGCGTTGTAAACGCCGAGCTCTTGCGGCCCGCCGTGGATCGGGGTCTGGCCCGAGACCTGGATGTCACCCCAGCGGCTGTCGGCGGTCAGCCCGCGTTTGGCAACGTCGGCGGCTGAGGCAAGCATCGCCTCATGCAGCGCCTTGGCCACGCCTGCGCGTTCAATCGCCAGCCCACGAGGTGTGGTCAGTGGTTGTGCCGGGTCAAACCCCACTTTCCATGCATCGGGTGCTTGTGCCAGTTGCTCCGCCAGGTTGATGAAGTGCACCAGGCCCACGCCGCTGTCGAGGTTGGCGCGCTGGTCCCAGCTTTTGAGGCTGTCGCACACGGACTTCACGGCCGCGTCGGCCCCCGCGCAGTACTTGAGCAGGTCCGGCATGACTTGGCTGGCAAGGTACACCTGGTTGTCCATGACCATGTTCTGCAAGTCGGTGGCCTTGATCGGTTGCTTGTCGAGCGCCTGCAAGCGCTGCAAGGCGAAACGGGCACGTGGGCCCAGGCCGATTTTCTCCTGGCTGATCACCGGCGAGAACCCGGTCAGCGGCGCCTTGGGGTTGGCCATCCACGCCGAGTCATTGGAGTGCTGCACGTAGTCGGTGCGCTGCAGTTGCGGCAGTTGATCGGCCGGGAAGATTCCGGCCTGGGCGGCACGCGGGTCTATGTCCCAGGCGCAGGCGCTGCGGGAGCCGTCGAGCATGATGAATTGCAGGCCAACCCGGGGATCGCTGCACTGCGCAAGTTTTTTCGCGCTGACGTTCGGTACCACCGACAGGTTCATGTACAGGCTCTGGCCCTGGTCGTCCGCCGCCAGGGTGTTGACCCACGGGATACCTTGCAGGGTGTGCACCGAGTCTTGCAGCTCCTTGAGGTTGGCGGCGCGGTTCATCGCGTACCACTGTTGCAGAACGCGGTCGTTGCCCAGGTTGGCGTCTCGCAGGCTGAAAGCATATTTGTTGTCCCAGTCGAGCTTGCCCGGCCATTGCACCACCGGGCCGAACTGCGAGCTGTAGACCGTGCGGGACTGTTCCTTGGTGCTGCCGTCGGCGGCTTTGACTGTCACCTTGATGCTGGTTTTATCCATGGGCAAGGATTTGCCGTCCAGCAGATAGCGGGTCGGGTCTTTCGGGTCCAGGGTCAGGCGGTACAGCGTGAAGTGCTTGGAGGTATCAACGGTATGCGTCCAGGCCACATGCTGGTTGAAGCCGATGTTGATCACCGGCAGGCCCGGCAAGGCGGCGCCCATCACATCCAGCTGGCCGGGAATGGTCAGGTGCATCTCGTAGAAACGCATGCCGCCGACCCAGGGAAAATGCGGGTTGGCCAGCAACATGCCGCGACCATTGAACGAACGGTCACGGCCGACGGCGACGGCGTTGCTGCCACGGTCCAGGGCGAAACGCTGTTGATTGGCGGCTGCGACCTCAAATGCCTTGGCATCCACCTGCGCCACGGCATTGGGCGGCGTGGCGCCCACCACCGCTTCGGCAAACTGCCCGACGCCACCTTCCACCAGCAACCGGCGGGTCACCTTGACCAGGTCTTCTGCCGTGATCGGCCGTACCCAGGCCGCCTGGCACTGCGCCGGCAAGCCTTGGGCGGTCCGCTCCTTGAGGTAACGGTTGTAGCCGGCAACATACCCTTCGATGCGCTGCTGCATCGCCGGGGGTTGCGCCTTCCAGAATGCCGCAACGGCCTCGGGTGTGTTCAGCCACGTGAAGAACACGTCGTTGGTCAGGTTATTGCGCCCTTCCTGGGTTGCCTGCTCGGGGCCAAAGTACTTGGCGCGCTCGCCGTTGACGGTCACCACTTCATTGGCCAACAGGCACAGGTTGTCCTGGGCATAGGCATAACCGATGCCAAACCCCAGCCCACGCTCATCGTTGGCCCGGATATGCGGGACACCAAAGCTGGTACGCCGAATCTCCGCGGTGGTCTGTTGCTCCTGCACCCGCGCCGTGGCCGAAACACTCAGACCCAGCAACGCCCCAACCACGCACACCCTGAACAACCCGTTGGAAATAATCACGCAGACTCCACAGCCAAATTAAAAACACCGTGACGAGGGACAGCTTCGCCAACACCTCAGTTAAGACGTAAAAACCGCGAATAATTTAGCAGCCGCAGATGTTTATTCGGACATGTCGATATGTCTCCAGGATGTTACCGACAAAATTTCTACATCCCGCGCTTCATGATTTCGGCTGCTCGTACGTCTTATTAACTAAGAGCGCCATCATTTTCCTGATCAGGCTCTGATAAGGAGTTTTTGCATGTACAACCCGCAACTGCCCACGGAAGGACACTCATCCATGCATGACGGAGGCTTTGGCACCGGAACCCAGGCGTTCGGCAAAGCGCCGGAACATGGCAACCAGCGCATTCGTCATTTGCTCAAGTGTTTTGGCCTGCGCACCAGCCTGATCCGGCTGAAGGTCATCGACGCCCTGCTGACGGCCGCCGACAACCAGCGCACCCTCGGCGTGCGGGGCGTGCACAGCCATTTGCTGGAGCTGGGCATTCCGTTGTCGTTTCTCAGCGTGCGGGAGGTGCTCAAGCGCCTGTGCACCGAAGGCGTGATCACCCTGAACGCCGACAAGAGCTACAGCCTGCACGAGCAGGCTGCCAAAGTCCTGGAAGGCCGGGCCTGACTCAGAGGTTAGGCTTGACCTTGCGGCGCATCACACCGTTGATTACCACCACAGTGACCGCTACGGCAATCGCGATGTACTGGAACGTCTTTTCGCTGATGACCCCGTTGTTCTGCAGGTAGGACAGGCCAAACATCGTCCCCAGTACCACCAGGGAAATCAGAATCGAGTATTTCAAACGTTGCTTTTGGGTCATGACGGGTTCCTGAAGCTAAAAAATTGTATCCACTTTGTATCGACTGCCACACCAAGCACATACCCATTGGCGGGGATGGATTGGGGTCGGCGGGGTCTCATGTTACAGGCGATGAAAAACTTTGGCTTGCCCAACGCCTGATTGAACCTGTGAGTACCCTAGAGGATTTTGAAATGCTTCGTCGAATCACACTGCTGATTCCCTTGTTGATCATGTTGAGCATGAGCGGCTGCATTATTTTCCCCCACGGCGGCGGCGGTTGGCATGACCATCGCTACTACGACGGCGGACCAGGGTATTACCATCGCTGATCGTCATTCGTACATTTTCTGACAACTTGAACACTGTCCAGGCGGAGCCGCCACCCCTGTTTCCGACACTCAGGAAGAGCGTCCAGGAAGCAGGGAGGTTTTCCTGAAAGGCGCATCCCTAATGAGCGTGCCTCAAGGTGTTCACGATGACCTCAATAGTCAGCAACTCTGTTCTTTCCTCCACTACTTATCCGCCACCTGCCCCACCTCCGATACCACACCCCGATATTCCGCCTTATTCCGATGAAACATTGCAACGCGCAACGGACGTTGAGGATCCCGCGGCTGACCCACCGCCCCCCGATGGCCCGAAAGCCCTGAAGACCGCGCTGGCTGACCGAAAAAACTGGCAGACACTGGCGCAGCAGCTCACTGATGTCGCCACGGTGGTAGCGCCAAACGCGCCTTTTTTGGCAGTGCAGTCTGCGCTGGCAAGCCGGCTGATGGACCTCGCCCCCAACGCGTCGTACACCCCCAATAGTGCTAACGCCGTCAGCCTTGCGAACTTTCTCAAGGCTAATGGCCTGCCCGAGCCAACCACCCATGACGAACTGCTGACCCTGGCGCGGGCATCGCTTGCACGCTCACACCCCCATCCATGGGGAAATCTGGGCGGTGGCTTGTCTTGGCCCCTGCCCTTGAGCACACATCAGCAAAGCGAATTGCTGACAGCCGCCAGAGAGCATGTCGGTAGTTTTCAGCAAGCAAGCCAGCAGCGGGGACTCCTGGAGTTTCTGAACAGCAACCTGCCGCTCTCCGCCGAAGCCTCAAGCGATCCGGTCAAAGCCCTGGAAGCCCTCATCGGCTCCCCCCGCGGCCAAGCGTTGGGAGAGGCCTTGCAGAACAAGCTGGAGAGCATTTCTACTGATAGCAGTGTGAATGATCACGTACTGGCAGCCATCAATCTCGCTCTGGATCACGAGTCCATCACCCAACCGCATCGCAACAAGGTGGCCGGATTCGACCTGTCACATAAACAATATTGGGGCAAACCCACCTCGGCGATTGTCGCCGGCCTGCACCAGCACTTGATTGATACCGGTAAAACCTCACCTGCCCACGCCTCGCTGGGTACCCACCTGCTGTTGATGCGGGCGGCGCCGCAGTTGCTGATCAAGGATATTCCCGACAGTGTGGTATACGGCAGCCAGGCCTGGGCCAACTTGTGCATCGCGGCAGCGGCTGTCGAAGCCAAGTCCCCCGGAAGCGTCGCGAACATGAGCTTTGCCGAGGTGATGATCGCCGCCGACTCAAGTGGTGCCGCTCCCGAGTCAGCGCAAACTGCAGCGCTGTTGGATTGGGCCGTGGCCAATGGGGTGCTTGAGGCGAAAGACGACAGGCTTTACGAAAAAGCAGACATTGATTCCGCCATGGACGCGTTCAACTATCAGTTGGGCAAGCTGAAACACGCCTCCGCCCTGCTTGATGCCCCGATGCCCAGCCGTAAGCAGATGGCGCTGGACGCGCTCAAGGAAAAATTTGGCGAGGGCGTACCTTTTGAAGAAAAGGTGTTGCTCAAGCCCAACAAAACCGCCAACAAGACGATCCCCGTTCGCGGCCCTTATTCCATGCTGGACCTGACGATGCAGGGCGAGAAAATAACGGCATCAGACTGGGCGCTCAAACCGGGAACGCACAGTATCGACCTTGACGCTTTCGCTGCCTTTACCCAGGGCCCCGGCTTCAACGTCCCCGGCACCTTTGACAACGCCATAAGCCAGACCATAAGCGACTATAAAACCGTCAAGAAATATTCCATCTTGAATGCCCTCGCCAACCTTCCACCGGAGGACAAAGAAAACCTGCGGCTAGGAAAGCTGAACTTCTACAAAGAAAACTCCTACAGAATCAGCTGGACCCCATTCGCAGGAGAAACCCTCTTCCATACAAGCAAAAAAATTCTGGTAACCACAAAACACCAGAACAAGCCGTCCACCTATGAGTTCGATACCGAAAAAGGCAGCATCAGAAAAGTCAGCAACGCCATCATCACGCGCCAGGACCAGAAGATCGCCAACGAAGTAACCCGAATAGAAGAGTTCTCCACCTTCGGTTCCAAGCGCGACTATGTAAAGCAAGAGAACCCGCTGGAGGGATCCAATCCCAACCTGTTCAGGAATTTCCGGGCGGAGTACCTCGCGGATTCAATCGTCGAGGGCCTTGACCTCGATACGATTAAACAACGCGCCGCCGGAACCACCCCGGATGAGCATAGAAGGGCCGTCGCCGACACCATCGGCAACTTTTTCCTCGACCTTATTCCGCTCAGGTCAGCCATCGTCAACCTGAGCAACGGAAACTATAAAGACGGGTTCTCTGACCTGGCATTTGATGCGTTTGGCTTACTCACGGCAGGTGCGGGCGTCGCCGCGAAGGTCGGGAAAACCCTGAGCACTGTCAGCAGCGCGGCCAGCAAAGCCCTCAAGCTGAGCAAGATTTTCGGGGTTACCGCACTCTCGGAACTCAATCCGCTGAGCGGTCTTGGCGACTTGGCAGTCGGCGCCGGAAAACTTGCTATCAACGGCGCAAGCGCAGCCACCCAGAGTTTAAAAACACTCAAGGGCACTGCAAACAGTCGGGAGCTCGCCGCCGCCGGTAATCGATATGACGCAGCCGCTACCGGCTCATTCCAGATGGGCGAGCAGACGGTCGAGGGCAGCGCGGTGCAGATCAAGGGCAAGTGGTACGCTTTCGACGCACAAAAGCACCAGCCATACGGCAGCCCCCTTCAAGCGTTCAGTAGCGCTGATACGCTGGAGCCCTCCCCCAACGCCTATGCCTCTACGAGCAAGAGCACTCACCGGTTTAACCCGATAAACACCGTCAACCGCCCACCTCCAATCAGGAAGCCGTTACCCGAGGGCCAATACGTGGAAAGTTTGAAAGGAAGGCTCGAATCATCCCATTTCAAATCCGACATGCGCCAGGCAACGCTGGATAAGTTTCGGGTGGAAATGGAGGATTATTACGATGCGATAAAAGACGGAGGCCTTCCGCCGCGCCCTACAATCCCCGATGTTCCCGTACCGATCCCCGCAGCCGATCTGATCACAAAGGCATTGAAAGCATCAAACGGCGTGGTGTTTGGAGAGTCTCACTCGCAGATGGCCAGCTTTAAAATGCTGTTCGACAACGTCGATACGCTAAAAAGCCAGGGTGTCAAAAAAGTCTACTTCGAAGGGTATATCGACTACATCGGTGGCCCCGTTGATGATGGAATCGGAATGCTCGGAAACAGCAACACTCGCCGCACGAATCCAACACTGGAGCAACTCAAGAAAAAATTTGAAGACAATGGAATAGAGCTTTTACCCCTCGATCACTATTATCTGACGCGACATAGACACGACAAATCCCGTGATCGCACCCGGACTGGCGTCAACTCTGAAAAGCGGCTCAAGGAGTTCAACTACTACGCTGCGGAAACCATCCAGGCAAACTCGGGCACCGAAAAGTGGGTCGCGTTAGTGGGGAGCGCGCACATGAACACCTCCGAAGGTGTTCCGGGCCTGGCGGAACTGACGGAAAGCATCGGCATCGGGGTTTTTGACAACAAGAACATGACCCACAGCAGCATCGGGCTTAAAGCAAAAAACCCTGCGCCAGACCCGAACCGGCCATTACAGCCCAACGATATTCCAGGCGACCTGCGCATCTACGTGAAACCCTGAGCACATCGCAAAGGCCCGGAAAACCTCCGAGCCTTTGCATGAGGTGTTCACCCTCCATGCACCCAGCGCTGATGCAACCAGCGCGCAAACGCATCCAGGGCAAAGCCCAACAAGCCGATCAGCAGCACCATCGCCATCAGCTCCGAGTAGGCCAGCCGGTCGCGAGTGTCGAGGATGTAATAACCCAGCCCGGCACTGACCCCGAGCATCTCGCACGGCACCAGCACGATCCACAGGATCCCGATAGCCAGGCGCACGCCGGTCAGCACGTGCCCCATCACCCCGGGAATAATCACCCGGCGCAAGGTTTCCCAGCGCGTGGCGCTCAGGCTCTTGCTCAGTTGCAGCCAGCGCGGATCAAGCTGACGCACACCCGCCGCCGTATTCAGCAGAATCGGCCACACCGCCGCGAACGCCAGCAGGAAGTAGATCGGCTGGTCGCCCACGCCCATCAACATCACCACGATGGGCATCCACGACAACGGCGAGATCATCCGCAGAAACTGGAAAGCCGGCGTAGTCGCCGCCTCCAGTTTGCGCGAACTGCCCACCAGCAAGCCCAACGGCACGCCAATCAGCAACGCCAGGAACAGCCCGACGAAGATCCGCTTCAGACTCACGGCGATGTTCAGGTACAGCTCGCTGCGCCCCAGCAATTCCCACAGGCTGGCGAGGGTCGCCGACAGCGAAAACCGCGCAGACAAACCGTCCGCACTGCCAAACACTTTCACCCCTAGCCACCAGAGCAACAACAATCCCGCCAGCCCACTCAAGCCAAGCAACCAGCCCGGCAAGCCCAAGGTTTTGCCGTTATTCAAACGCCAATCTCCTCGTGCCGCTCGAAGCCTTCCGGCAAGCCGAAGGTCTTCATGCCGCCCACCGCCGCAATGGCGTTACGCACGAAGCGGTCATCCACCAGGTCTTTGGCGACAAACGCCGGGTCCAGGTCGGCGAGGAATTTCTTGTCGCCCTCGATCAGCGTGTCTTTCAGGCGACGCACCAGTTCCTCGGTGTAGCTGGGGAATGGATACGGCTGGAAGTCGATACGGTGCTCGTCCCAGTTGGCGTGCTGGATCGCGCCGTCAGCCAGGTATGCCGCACGGTCGCTGGCAGCCGGCGCCAGGACTTTACGCAGTACCGGTTCGGCATGCGGCGTGTAGCGGTTCTCGCCGTCCTTGGACAGCAGCTTCACCGCCTCTTCACGGTTGTCGCGCGTCCAGACCTGGGCCTTGACGATCGCATTCACCACCTTCTGCGACCATTCCGGGCGGTTGGTCAGGTCATGCTCGTGCATGAACACCACGCAGCACGCATGGTTGCGCCACACGTCGCCGGTAAAGCGCTGCACCCGGCCCACGTTGAGGTTTTCCGCCAGGGCGTTGAACGGCTCGGCGACGATGTAGCCGTCGATGCGTTTGCTGGCCAGGGCCGGCGGCATGTCCGAGGGCGGCAATACGATCAGGTTGACCTCGTTGGCGGCAATTGCGCTACCCGCCGCACGCGTCACCGGGGTCAGGCCGTTGTCACGGAACAGCTGCTGCACCACCACGTTGTGGATCGAGTACCAGAACGGAATCGCCACCGACTTGCCGCCCAGTTGCTTCACATCGGTAATGCCCGGGGACACGGTCAAACCCGAGCCGCCCACGTGGTTCCAGGCCACGACCTTGGCCGGGACCTTGCTGCCGTAACGCGCCCACACGGTCATCGGCGACAGCAGGTGAATCACGTTGACCTGGCCGGAGATAAATGCCTCGATCACCTGGGCCCAACTGCGCAGCAACACCGGGCGCTCGGCCTTGATGCCTTCGGCTTCGAACAGGCCGTTGTTGTGGGCCACCAGCAGCGGCGTGGCGTCGGTGATCGGCAGGTAGCCGATGCGTACCGGTGCGTCCGGCTCACTGGCCGCGCGGGCCTGCAAGCTGCTCAGCAGCGGCAAGGCACCGGCGGCACTGAGCACGGCCGAGAGTTTGAGAAAGTCACGGCGCGAGTGAGTGAGGTCATCCAGACACATGGCAGGGCTCCAGCAGTTCAGGGGGTTGGGGTTCGGTGCGGCTCGCCCGCCGTAGGGTTTTGAGAATGTCGATGCGCAGGGTGCCGATGGCTTCCACCTGTTCTTCCCGCGGTTGCGGCAGGTCGATGCGCCATTCGCCGAGGGTCCGCGCCGGGCGGTTACCCAGTAGCAGAATCCGGTCGGACAACAGCAGCGCTTCGTCGATGTCATGGGTGATCAGCACCGCGGCCGAGCCTTGCTCGCGATTGACCTTGAGCAGCAGGTGCTGCATATCGGCACGGGTCACTTCATCCAGGGCGCCGAAGGGTTCGTCCAGCAGCAAGACCTGCGGCTGGCGGGCCAGGCAGCGGGCCAGTGCAGTGCGCTGGGCCATGCCGCCGGACAACGCCGCCGGGAATTGCTGACGGGCGTGTTCCAGGCCTACGGCGTGGATCGCGTGGTCGACCCGGCTGCGACGCTCTTCAGGGCTGAGATGCGGCTGGCGGGCAAAATCCAAGCCGAAGGCGACGTTCTTTTCCAGGCTAAGCCACGGCAACAGGCTGGGGTCCTGGAACGCTACCGCCACCCGCGGATGGGGGCCATTCAACGGTTCGCCCAGCAGGCGGATGCTGCCGCCCTGGGGCGCCTGCAAACCGGCGAGCACCCGCAGCAGGCTGGACTTGCCAACACCGCTGGGGCCGAGGATCGACACCACTTCGCCGGGTTGCAACTGCAGATCGAACCCTTCCAGCACCGAATTGCCCCCATAGCCCAGGCAAATTCCCTGGGCGTGCAATACCGCCTGGCTCATAGATTGGCCTGACGGTTCAACTCGGTGCGCAACTGCACCAGGCTCGGGGTCACGATCGGCACAAACGCCGACTCGCGCCAGCGCCGGGCAAAGCCGCTGCCGTGGGCGGTCAGGTAGGCCTTGCCGCCACTGGCTTGCAGTTCCAGTTGGACAGCGCTGGCAGCAATTTCCGCAAGGGCAATGCGCAGGCGGAATAACGGTACCGGCTCGGTACCGAAGCGGCCGCTCAGCAAGCCTTTCTTGAGGTCGTTGACCGCCTGTTCCAGCGAGGTGCGCAGCACTTCCAGCTCTTCACGCAATACGGTGCGGCTGGAACCCAAATGATTAGCCACTTCCGCCAGCGAGCGTCGCGCCAGGCCGATGGACATGCCGCATTGCAAACCGAGAAACGCCGGGCGCACGGCCGGCAGGAATTTGCGGGCATCGTCATGCAGCAACCAGTCGCGGCTCAGCTCCACCGCTTCAAAGCCGAGGGCTGCGGTGTTGCTCGATTGCAGGCCCAACAGTTCCAGGTCACGGGAACGTTGCAGACCGGACACCGAATCAGGGATCGCCAGGATAAACGGCGCGCCGCCCTGGGCATGCTCGATAGCGGCAGCCACCACAAACCCGTTCTTGCGCAGGTTGGTCACCCAGTGCAGGCGGCCATTGAGGTTCCAGCCGTCATCGGTCGGCTCGGCGCTGATTTGCAGCGACTCGATACCCGACAAGAATTTCATCGCATTGGACAGCCCGGTGGCCCCGGCCAGCTTGCCGCTCAGCAGATCCGGCAGCAGTTGCTCACGCAGGCGCTGATTCGGGCTTTGCAGCAGATATTCGATAAACGAACGTTGGCCCCAGCACACAAACGCCGAGGCCAGGGAGTGACTGGCCACATCGGCAATCGCCTCAATCGCGCCCGTGACATCGCCGCCCAGGCCGCCAAGGTCCTTGGGCACACCGATACGTAATACATTGGCCTCTGCCAGCCGTGGCAGCACTTCCTGCGGATCGCAACTGCCCACATCCAGGGCCTGCGCTTGAACATCGAGCCAACGGCTCAAGATTGGGTCAAGCATTCATGTTTCTCCTTGTTACAGCATGTTTACCATCGCGAACGCTTGCGCGCCTTCAGCTTGCCGGTTTTTCCCAACGGTACTGCGCCAGCTCCGGGTTGAGCGGCGTGCGCGCAAACACGTTGGCGAAATTGCACAGGGTGGCCAGGCTGACGCCCAGAATAACCTCAAGCGCATGACCGTCGGTGTAGCCCGCCTCACGGAATGCGGCGTAGCCGGCGTCGCTGACATCACCGCGGGTGGCGATCACTTCACGGGTGAACGCGGCCAGTGTCTCATAACGCTCGTTGGGCAGTTCGCCACGCTGGCGCAGGGCGTCGATCACGTCTTCCGGCAGCTTGGCCTTGTTGCGCGCTACGGCAGTGTGCCCGGCGACGCAGAAATCGCAACCATGGTTGGTGGCGGCAATCAGTTGCACCACTTCACGGTCGGCCAGGCTCAGGTCGGACTTGGCGTTCAGGCCCGACACGGTGATGTAGGTTTCCAGTGCCGCCGGGGCATTGGCCAGCACCGCCAACAGATTGGGAATGAACCCGGAACCCTTCAGGGCGTTTTCCAGAAAGGGCTTGGCCGCTTCAGGGGCGGTTTCCAGGGTTAGCATCGGTACGCGGGACATGGAGTGGTCTCCTCATGGAATCGTGTACCAAGTCTGTTGGTTATAAAAAATCCGCTCAATAGTCTAAAGTAGCGATTACTTGCTCTAGAGTCTTTCCGTTAGATGAATTCGTCCAGTTCCCTCGTCGATTGGTTATTAGATAGCCTCGAACTCAACACCAGTCTGTTTCACGTCGGGCGTTACTGCGGCGACTGGCACGCCAGCACCCACGGCCTGGCGAGCGCGAGTTTTCACCTGGTGGTGCAAGGGCAGTGCTGGATGCACATCGATGGCGACCCGACCCCTTACCCACTGAACAACGGCGATGCGGTTTTCCTGCTGCGGGACCTGGCCTACCGCTTGTCCAGCGATGGCACTGCCGCCGGCGCCCAGGAATGCCCGCGCAAGCCAATGGTGCCGCTGGACAACCAGGCGAGTGACGGCGTGGGTTTGGTGTGCGGGTTCTTTCATTTCCAGTCCGGGCTGTCGGCGATGATTGTCGACACCCTGCCCGCCTGGATCATCCTGCGGGCCGGTGACCCTTCGCTGACCGCCGCGCGCAACCTGTTCGAATTGATCCTGCAGGAATGCGAGCGCACGCCGGCGCCCTCGCCCGCCTTGCTGGAGCGCCTGTGCCACCTGCTGTTTCTGTACGTGCTGCGCCAACAGGTGCTGGACAACTCCGACCTCGGCGGGCTCGCGGCGCTGGCCCGGCAACCGGCGTTTGCCAACCTGCTGGAACAGTTGATTGCACGCCCCGCCGATCCCTGGACCCTGGAAAGCATGGCGGCCTGCACGGGCTTGTCGCGGTCGGCGTTCTTCAAGCGTTTCAATGAACTCTGCGGCCAGTCGCCGGGGCAAGTGCTGTTGATGATGCGCGTGCGCCACGCCTGCCAGCTGTTCAAGCAAGACCAGACGGTGGCGGACGTATCCCTTGCCGTGGGTTATCAATCGGTCGCCGCCTTTACCCGCGCCTTCCATAAAGTCACCGGGATCCAGCCCGGCGCCTACCGCAAGGCTCAAGGCTGACGCTGCAACCCGTTGCCCGGCCGGGCGCAAAGCTCCACCAGCCAATCGACAAATACCCGCACCCGTTGCGACAGTTGCCGATGGGGCGGGTACAACGCAGTGAGCGGCAACTTCGGCGGCGGCTCATGCGCCAGCACCTCCACCAGCGTGCCCGCTTCCAACTGGCGAACGGCGTGGTAGTACGGCGTCTGCACCAGGCCGTAACCCGCTTCACAGGCCGCCAGGTAGCCGTCGGCACTGTTGACCGCTACTTGCTTGGGCAGGTCGATCAAACGGATATCGTTGCCGATCTGAAACTCCAGGCCATAACGCTTGCCGCTGGTGCTGGAGAAATATTCCACGACTTGATGGCCTGCCAGGTCATCCAGCGTCGATGGCATACCGAACTGCTGCAAGTACCCGGGACTGGCGCAGGTCACTTGATCCATCATTGCCAGCGGCCGGGCCACCAGTGACTCATCCAGCGCCAGGCCGCCGCGCAACACGCAGTCAACGCCTTCGCGGATCAGGTCCACCGGGCGGTCGTTGAGGCCAATTTCCAGATCAATCTGCGGGTAACGTGTGGTGAACTCGGGCATTGCCGGAATCACCAGAAAGCGCCCGATCCCGGACGGCATATCGATACGCAGCGTGCCGCGCGGGTTTCGTCGGCTGGTGGAGAATACCGCCTCGGTTTCCTCAAGGTCCGCCAGCAGGCTCACGCAACGTTGGTAGTAGGCGGCACCGTCCAGGGTCGGGCTGACCTGGCGCGTGGTGCGCTGCAACAGCTGCACCCCCAGATGCGCCTCCAGTTGCTTGATCAGGATGGTGACCGAGGCGCGCGGCAGTTGCAGGCTGTCAGCCGCCTTGGCAAACCCGCCCAGTTCGACAATCCGCACGAACACTCGCATCGCATTAAAACGGTCCACGGGCCGGTTTCCTTCAGGGATTATTTAGAATTTCATAATAGTGATAGTGGTTTTAGCCGGTTTATCCCGCTTTTGTCGAGGGCAACAATGGAGCCCTTCCCACACAGGAGCTGGACCCATGCACACACGTCAACTCGGTAAAAACGGTCCCCAGGTGTCCGCCATCGGCCTCGGCTGCATGGGCATGACCGATTTCTACACCACCGGCACCGACACCACCGAAGCCATCGCCACTCTGCACCGCGCCCTGGAACTGGGGATCAACCTGCTGGACACCGCCGACATGTACGGCCCCCATACCAACGAAGAACTGATTGGTAAAGCCATCGCCGGCAAGCGCGACCAGGTGTTTCTCGCCAGCAAGTTCGGCATCGTGCGTGACCCGGCGAACCCCGCGCTGCGTGGGGTGAATGGCCGTCCCGAGTACATTCGCGACGCCATCGACGGCACCCTGAAACGCCTCGGCGTGGAAACCCTGGACCTCTACTACCAGCACCGCATCGACCCTGAAGTGGCGATTGAAGAAACCGTCGGCGCCATGGCCGAGTTGGTCAAGCAAGGCAAGGTGCGTTACCTGGGCCTGAGTGAGGCCTCGGCGGCCACCCTCGAGCGCGCTCATAAGGTGCATCCCATCAGCGCCCTGCAAAGCGAATATTCGCTGTGGAGCCGTGATCAGGAAGACAACGGTTGCCTCGCCGCCTGCCAACGCCTGGGGATCGCATTTGTGCCTTACAGCCCGCTGGGTCGTGGCTTCCTGACCGGCGCACTGAAAAGTCCGGATGATTTTTCGGCGGATGATTACCGCCGCTTCAGCCCGCGTTTCCAGGGCGAGAACTTTGCGAAGAACCTGCTGCTGGTGGACCAGGTACAAGCCCTGGCTGCCGACAAGGGCGTGACGGCCGGGCAACTGGCGTTGGCCTGGGTGCTGGCGCAAGGGGATTACCTGATCCCGATCCCGGGGACCAAGCAACGCAAGTACCTGGAAGAGAACGTCGCGGCATTGGAGGTCAAGCTCAGCCCGGCCGAGCTGGCGGCGCTGGAGGCGATCTTCCCGGCCAATGCAACGGCAGGGCTGCGTTACCCGGAAGCGGTTATGCAGATGCTGGACAAATAATCCTGCCACGCTGGACCGGGGCTGGCTCGCCAGTTCCGCTCCTTAAATCCTTGCCCTGGATTTTCTTGCACGACAGTGCCTCAAGCTCGCCCTTCCCAAGCCGATAGCCCTTCGAAGCTCTAACAAAGCCGCGTCGCACAATAACGCTTCGTAAGGACGACCCCATGCCCTCATTGCGCTCTATCCAAGCCCGCTACACCCTGTTTCTGGTGCTGTTCGTCCTGTTGTTATTCGTCCTGACGGTCGTGGGCATCGGACAGTTGGTGGCCCCCAAGCTGCGCCACACCGAAGAACAGGTGGCCCTCAATCGCATTGCCGAAGTGGCCGAGCAGATCCAGGGCGAGCTGAACAAGGTTCAGGCCCAGCAACGCAGCATCACCCAAACCATCCCGCTGCTGGACAGCGACGCCATCGACAAGGTGCTGCCCGGCCTGGTGGACCAGTACGGCGAATTGAAAGTGTTCGGCGGCGGCATCTGGCCCCTGCCCAACCAGCGCACGCCGGGACGCAACAAGCACAGCACCTTCTGGCACCGCGATGCCTCGGGCAAGCTGGCGGTCAATACGTTCTGGAACAGCGACGCGGCCCCCAACTACTACGACCAGAGCTGGTACAAAGGCGGCCTCGCCTCGCCGCGCGGCCAGTGCGCCTGGGCAGCGGCCTACAAGGATGACGCCAGCCAGGAGCCGCGCACCAACTGCGCCATGGCGATCCAGCGTGACGGCGCCGCGTATGGCGTCGCCACCATCGACGTGACCCTGGGCTTCTTCAACGACTTGGTGGCCGGCAAGGAAAAAGACCTTGGCGCGCAAATGCTGATTGTCGAAGGCGACGGCAAGATCATCAGCAACAGCACGCGCATCAGCGGCCCGGTGGTGTTGAAAAACATCAGCGAACTGGCCGGCACTTCGGCCTTTGCCGCCCAGGTCAGCGCCGGCCTCGCCCATCGCGACCAATCCCTGCAGCGCAGTGAGTTCGACAACCAGGGCGTGGCCAGCACCTTCTTCATGCGCCCGATTGAGGGCACGCCGTGGTTCCTCGCTACTGCGCTGCCGACTTCGCTGATCACCGCCCAACGTGATGATGTGCTGGGTACGCTGGCGATGTTGCAAATCCCGATGATTCTGCTGCTGGTGCTGTTGCAGGTGTACGCCATCCGCCAGTTGGTACACCGGATGACTGCGCTGAAGACCAATATCGACGCGCTGTCCAACGGCGACGCCGACCTGACCCGGCGCATCACCATTCGTGCCGAGGACGAACTGGGCGCGATTGGCCATTCGGTGAACCGCTTTATCGTCTACCTGCAGAACATGATCGGTGAAGTGACCCAGGCGACCGGCGCCATGTCGTCGAGCCTGGCGCAGTTGCAGCAGACCTCGGCCCAGACCAACCAGATCCTGGTGCGACATGCCTCGGAAACCGACCAGACCGTCACCGCCATCACCGAGATGAGCTCTACCGCCGATACCGTGGCCGAGAACGCCGCCGAAACTGCTGCGTTCACCCAGCGCGCCAACGAGCACGCCGACCGTTCGCGAGTGGTGGTCGGGGAAGCGTCCCGCAGCGTCAGCGCGTTGATCGGCGAAGTTTCCAGCGCCACCCACACCGTGGAAAACATGCGCCAGGATGCCGCGCGCATCACCGAAACCCTCGGCGTGATCGGCGCCATCGCCGGCCAGACCAACCTGCTGGCACTCAACGCGGCCATCGAAGCCGCCCGGGCCGGCGAACAAGGCCGCGGGTTTGCGGTGGTGGCCGACGAAGTCCGCGCCCTCGCTGCCCGTACCCAGGCCAGCACTTCGCAGATCAATGAAATGCTGGCGCGCCTGACCACGGGCGTGAGTTCTTCGGTGACGGCCATGGAAGCCACCCAGGCCAGCTGCCAGTCTGCCGCTGACGCCACGGCAAGGGTCAACACAGGGTTGGACGAGATGGCCGGCTCCGTCAGCCATATCAACAACCTCAGCACCCAGATCGCCACCGCCGCCGAACAGCAAAGCGCGGTGACCGAGGAAATCAACCGCAGCATGGTGCACATCCGCCATATGGTTGAAGAACTGGTGCAAAGCGGCCACGCCACGGAGCACAACACCCAGAGCCTGCTGGATGCCAATGGCCGGGTTATTGCATTGATGGGTCGCTTCAAGGTGCGTTGAAAAAATAGCCTGAAAGCTCCCGTGCAATGCGCGGGAGCCGGACTATTCTGACAGTTCGCTCCGCCACACAGGAGGTGTGTCATGCACGCAGTTGAGCACCCGATCCGTCTGGAGCGGATCAGTCAGGAACGCTATATCCAGGCCCCTATCGAAGCCGTTTACGACTATGTCACCCAACCGGATCGCTGGCATGAATGGCATCCGACATCCCTGGGCGCTGACACCGGCACCACAGGCTCATTGCCCACTGGCCACCGTTTTACCGAGACTATCGACCTGCTGGGTGTGCAGGTACCCATGAGCTATCGCGTGCAGGTTGCGCAGCCACCGCGGGAGTTCAAGACCGCATTTACTTCCCTGGCAGTCGACGGCTGCATTCACTATTTCTTGCAGGCCCAAGGCGACGGCACTTTGTTTACCCGTGTGCTTACCTATGAAACCGAACTGCAACTGACCACCCTGCATGAGCGCATGATCGCCCTGTCCAACCAAGCCCTTGACCAGCTCAAGCAGCGCCTGGAATCCCCGTCTTCCTGACAAAACCGTCATCTCCCTCTCAGTTTTCCGACAGCACCAGGCCGTTATTCTGGTGCTGTCGGCGTTTCGTAAAACCTCGTAACACTCCCGGGAAACCCTTTTGTAAAAAGCGCGGAGAATGCCCGGCTGTTGCCCTTTATCTGACGAGATGATGATGAAAACTACCCTGCGACTGGCCGTGCTGTCGGCCCTGCTCATCAGCCCCCTGGCCCAGGCTGCCGAGCTGATCCCGATTGATGTGCACCGCGATGCCAACTGCGGTTGCTGCAAAAAGTGGATTGCCCACCTGGAAAGCAACGGCTTCAAGGTCAACGACCACGTGGAAACCAACATGAGCGAGGTCAAGCAACGCCTGGGCGTGGCACCGCGCCTGGCGTCGTGCCATACCGGGGTGATCGACGGCAAGTTCGTTGAAGGCCATGTGCCCGCCGATCAGGTGTTGGCCCTGCGCAAGCGCGACGACCTGCTGGGCATTGCCGCACCGGGCATGCCGTTAGGCTCGCCGGGCATGGAGATGGACGGCAGCAGTGATGCCTATCAGGTCATCGGCCTGACTCGCGATGGCAAAGACGTGGTAGTGGCTGACTATCCGGCACGCTGATTGATGCTTGCCGGTTACCTGGGACTGTTTTTCGCCGCCTTCGGCGCCGCCACGCTGTTGCCGATGCAATCAGAGGCGGTGCTGGTGGGGCTGTTGATCAGCGGGCGTTACAGCCTGTGGCTGCTGCTCGGGGTAGCAACGGTTGGCAACGTAGTGGGCTCGGTAGTCAATTGGCTGCTGGGCCGCTCGGTGGAGCGGTTCAAGGAACGGCGCTGGTTCCCGGTGAGTCCGAAGCATCTGGAAAAGGCCCGTACCCACTATCAACGTTGGGGCCATTGGTCATTGTTGCTCAGTTGGGTGCCCATCATCGGCGATCCGCTGACGCTGGTGGCCGGGGTCATGCGCGAGCCGTTCTGGCGTTTCCTGCTGCTGGTGAGCCTGGCCAAAGGGGCGCGCTACGGGGTATTGGCCATGCTCACCCTGCACTGGATTTAATCTCCCGTTAATCCCCTCGCCACAGCATCCGGGCACTGTTCCCGGAGCCTGTACCCATGTCCAAAATCCGCTCACTCTGCGTCGCGAGCCTGCTGCTCGGCAGCGCCCTTCCCGCATTCGCCGCCACCGAGGGCCCGATCTACGGCCCCGAACTGCAAGGTTTCAAATACCCTTACCCGGTGGAACACTTCACCTTCCAGTCCCAGGGCAAATCCCTGCAGATGGGCTACATGGACGTGCCGGCCAAGGGCAAGGCCAACGGGCGCAGCATCGTGCTGATGCACGGCAAGAATTTCTGCGGCGCCACCTGGGAGGATTCGATCAAGGCCCTGAGCGACGCCGGCTACCGAGTGATCGCCCCTGACCAGGTCGGGTTCTGCACCTCCAGCAAGCCGGACAATTACCAGTACAGCTTCCAGCAACTGGCGATCAACACCCACCAACTCCTGGAAAAACTCGGCATTCAGAAAGCCACCCTCCTCGGCCATTCCACCGGCGGCATGCTTGCGACGCGCTACGCCCTGCTCTATCCGCAGCAAACCGAACAGCTGGCACTGGTGAACCCTATCGGCCTGGAAGACTGGAAGGCCATTGGCGTGCCCTACCGCAGCGTGGACCAGTGGTACGAGCGCGAGTTGAAACTGACCGCCGAAGGCATCCGCAAGTACGAGCTCGACACCTACTACGTCGGCCGCTGGAAGCCTGAATACGACCGCTGGGTCGATATGCTCGCCGGCATGAACAAAGGCCCCGGCCACACCCAGGTGGCGTGGAACTCGGCGCTGATTTACGACATGATCTTCACCCAACCGGTGTACTACGAGTTCAAGGACCTGCAGATGCCCACCCTGCTGTTGATCGGCACATCCGACAACACCGCCATTGGCAAAGACCTGGCGCCCCCGGCGGTCAAGGCGAAGATCGGCAACTACGCGGTGCTGGGCAAGCAAGTGGCCAAGCTGATTCCCCACGCCACCCTGGTGGAATTCCCGGGTCTGGGCCATGCCCCGCAAATGGAAGAACCGGCACAGTTTCACAAGGCGCTGTTGCAAGGGCTGAACGCCCTCTAATCCAACCTTTTTCGAGGCACGCGTGCATGTCGGTACAGATCGCAGTGATAGATGATTGGCAGAATGTGGCCCGTGGCGTCGTGGACTGGTCAGTCCTGGCGTCGGTCGGCCAGGTGCACTTCCTCCACGACTACCCGGCGGACACCGCCACGCTGATCGAACGCTTGCAGGGCTTCGAGGTGATTTGCGTGATGCGCGAGCGCACCACTTTCGATCAGGCCCTCCTGCAAGGTTTGCCCAAGCTGAAGTTGCTGGTCACCGGCGGCATGCGCAACGCCGCCCTCGACATCCCCGCAGCCAAGGCCTTGGGCATCCAGGTGTGCGGCACCGACAGCTACAAGCACGCCGCTCCGGAACTGACCTGGGCGCTGATCATGGCGTCCACCCGTAACCTGCTGGCCGAAGCCAATTCCCTGCGCGCCGGCGGTTGGCAGGTGGGCCTGGGCGGTGATCTGCACGGCAAGACCCTGGGGATTCTCGGCCTGGGCAGCATTGGCCAGAAGGTCGCCAAATTTGGCCAGGCCTTCGGCATGCGCGTGATTGCCTGGAGCGAAAACCTGACACCGGAACGCGCCGCCGAAGCCGGCGTGACCTGGGTCAGCAAGCGCGAGCTGTTCGAGCAGGCGGATGTGTTGTCGATTCACCTGGTGCTCAGCGACCGCAGCCGCTGGCTGGTGGACGCCGAGGCGCTGGGCTGGATGAAACCTACAGCGCATCTGGTGAACACGGCCCGCGGGCCGATTGTCGACGAAGCGGCCTTGATTGAAGCCCTGGCCGGTGGCCGCCTGGCGGGCGCGGCACTGGACGTATACGCCCAGGAGCCGCTGCCGGCCGAACACCCGTTCCGCCGTTTGCCCAACGTCTTGGCCACGCCTCATGTGGGGTACGTCAGCGAGCAGAACTACCGCCAGTTCTACCAGCAAATGATCGAAGACATCCAAGCGTGGGCCAAAGGAGTGCCCCTTCGCGCACTAAGCTAGTGCACACCTTTCACCTCCCACTCCCCCCGCGTAGCAGCTGTCGAGCCCCAGCGAGGCTGCGTCGGGCGCACTGCCGATCTTGAACCGGAGCGCGCCCGACGCAGCCTCGCCGGGGCTCGACAGCTGCTACCGGCGCTCATGAAAAAAATTTGTCCTACAAAAATACCCTACAGACCCCACAGGCTCTGGGATCTGTCCTAGACTCATGACCGATGGGTCCGATCCAAAACAAAAACCCCGCAAAAAATCGAAACTTTCCAACTCTGCCACAGGTCAGGTTTAAGGTAAGGCGAGCGCTGACGGTTCATACCGAATGCCCGCCCATCCACTCTATTTAAGACTCCAGCACAACTGGCATAAGCCTTGCCAGTCTGTGTAGCGCTTGTGCGCCTGGCCGCAGGATGCGGTCAACCTTCGCTGATTGCCATATGCCATCAGCCGACCAAAATACGGGAGAGAACCATGATCAGTGCCGCTGTAGATACTCAGGGAGAGCGTTTTAGTCAGCCGGTTGGCGGGCCGACCTCTTTGGTTGACCTTCCCAACGCGGTGCGGCCAGTACCACGTGTCAATCCCAATCGCAAAAAAGTGCTGTTTGTCACGTCCGAAATTGCCGACCTGGTGAAAACCGGCGGCCTGGGCGACGTGTCCGCCGCCCTGCCCCGCGCCATGGCGCACCTGCACGATGTGCGCGTGCTGATCCCTGGCTACCCGCAGGTGCTGGACAGCGACAACCCTATCCATATCATCGGTGAGCTGGGCGGCCACGCGGCATTGCCACCGTGCAAGATCGGGCGCATGGACCTCAAGGACGGCCTGGTCATCTACGTGCTGATCTGCCCCGAGCTCTATGAGCGCGAAGGCACGCCCTACGGCGCCAACAACGGTCGTGACTGGCCCGACAACCATATCCGCTTCGCCCGCCTGGGCCTGGCCGCCGCCGATATTGCCGCCAACCTGGCGCAAATCCACTGGTGCCCGGACCTGGTGCACGCCCATGACTGGCCCGCCGGCCTGGCGCCAGCCTATATGCACTGGCGTGGGTCACGCACCCCGACGTTGTTCACCATTCATAACCTGGCCTACCAGGGTGTGGTCAGCCTGGCCTCGTGCCCGGAACTGGGGATTCCCGAACACGCCTTGCAACAGGAAGGCATGGAGTTCTACGGCAAGCTGTCCTTCCTGAAGGCCGGCATGGCGTATTCCAGCCACATCACCACGGTCAGCGCGACCTACGCCCAGGAAATCACCACCCCCGAATTCGGCTGCGGTCTGGACGGCTTCCTCGCCAGCAAGACCCAGCAAGGCCTGCTCAGCGGTATTCCCAACGGCATTGATGAAAGCTGGGAATCGTCCACCGACCCGCACCTGACTCACCCCTTCAACATCGGTGACTGGGAAGGCAAGGCACAGAACGCCGCCCATGTACGCAACCTGTTCGGTCTGGATGACTCCACCGGCCCGCTGTTCGCCGTGGTATCGCGACTGGTCTACCAGAAAGGCCTGGACCTGACCGAAGCGGTCTCCAGTTTTATCGTCGAAAACGGCGGCCAGATCGCGATCATCGGTCGTGGCGAGCCGGAAGAAGAGCAAGCCATGCGTGCCCTGGCCCTGCGCTTTCCCGGCCAGATCGGCGTGCGCATCGGCTTCAACGAGACCGACGCCCGGCGCATGTTTGCCGGCAGCGACTTCCTGTTGATGCCGTCCCGCTACGAACCCTGCGGCCTGAGCCAGATGTACGCCCAGCGCTTCGGCTCGTTGCCGGTTGCCCGCAACACTGGCGGCCTGGCCGACACCATCGAGAATGGCGTCACCGGCTTCCTGTTTAACGAATCCACTGTCGAAAGCTACAAAGCGGCCCTGAGCCGCGCGTTCAAGGTTTTCGCCTTCCCAGGCTTGCTCAACGCCATGCGTTGCCGGGCCATGGCCGCACCGTTCAACTGGTGCCAGGCAGTGGAACCCTATGCCGAACTTTATGAGCAACTGGTAGCGAAAGCGCTGGGAAGATCGGGGAAACAGTAAAAAAGAGGTCTTCATAGATGCCGTCACGGACTCTGGAAACCTGGCCCCACGGCGCGATCATGCTGGATGCGGAATACACCCGCTTCGCCTTGTGGGCGCCAGACGCGTTTTATGTCAGCGTTGAATTTGAAGAAGGTAAATCGGTAGCGATGCTGCCTCAGGCCGATGGTTGGTTTGTGGTGCAGCTGCAATGCCCACCGGGCACACGCTACCGCTACAACATCGACGGCGAACAGGACGTTCCCGACCCGGCTTCCCGGGCACAGGCCACGGACGTTCACGGCTTCAGCGTGGTGGTCGACCCGCTGGCCTATCAATGGCGCCAAAGCCACTGGCAAGGCCGGCCCTGGCACGAAGCGGTGATCTACGAGTTGCACGTGGGCGTACTGGGGGGCTACGCCGAGGTCGAAAAACAACTGCCGCGCCTCGCCGAACTGGGCGTCACCGCCATCGAATTGATGCCCATCGCGCAGTTCCCCGGCGAACGTAACTGGGGCTACGACGGTGTCCTGCCCTACGCCCCCCAATCTTCCTACGGTTCGCCCGAGCAACTGAAACAGTTGATCGACAGTGCGCACCACCATGGCCTCGCGGTGATCCTTGATGTGGTCTACAACCACTTCGGCCCCGACGGCAACTACCTCGGCACCTACGCCAAAGGCTTCTTTCGCGAAGACGTGCACACGCCCTGGGGTGCCGGCATCGACTTTGACCGCCGGGAAGTCCGGGATTTCTTCATCGACAACGCCCTGATGTGGCTGCTGGAATACCGCTTCGACGGCCTGCGCCTGGACGCCGTGCACGCCATCAACGATCCTGAGTTTCTTGAGGAGCTGGCGCAAAAAGTACGCCAGCAAGTCGACACCGGCCGCCATGTGTGGCTGGTGCTGGAAAACGAATTCAATCAGGCCAGCCTGCTGGAGCGCGGTTTCGATGCGCAGTGGAACGATGACGGCCACAACGCGCTGCACGTGCTGCTCACCGGCGAAACCGACGCCTACTACACCGACTTCGCCGAAGAACCCACCGGCAAACTGGCCCGCTGCCTGAGTGAAGGTTTTATCTACCAGGGCCACACCACGCGCCATGGCCACGCACGCGGCGAGCCCAGCGGCCACCTGCCGCCCAGCGCCTTTGTGCTGTTCCTGCAGAACCATGACCAGATCGGCAACCGCGCTCTGGGCGAGCGCCTGCATCAACTGTGTTCACCCCAGGCATTGAGTGCTGCGACGACCTTGTTGCTGATGTCGCCGATGATCCCGTTGATGTTCATGGGCGATGAAGTCAACGCTGAGGAGCCGTTCCTGTTTTTCACCGACCACCACGGCGAACTGGCCGAGGCGGTGCGCGAAGGCCGGCGTAACGAGTTTGCCGACTTCGCCGCGTTCAGCGACCCCGAACGCCGCGAGCGGATTCCCGACCCCAACTCCCTGCAAACCTTCCGCCGCTCCGCGCCCGCCCTCGCCGACTGCGGCGACTCGCAGCTCTACCGCCAGCTACTGAGCCTGCGCCACCAGCATATCGTGCCGCACCTGCCGGGCAGCGTGGCCCTGGGTGCGCAAGTGCTCGGAGCGGGCGCAGTCACGGCGCGCTGGCGCCTGGGCGACGGTAGCCTGCTGCAAATCGACCTCAACCTGAGCGCCGATTCTCTGAACTACCCGGCCGCCGAGCACCTCCTATTTGTGACGCAGGCCAGCGGGGCCGAACAATTGGCCCCCTTCAGCGCCCGCGTCAGCCTCACCCATTCCCCTGTTGGAGAGCACCCTTGAGCGACGCGCAATTGGAAATACTCGCCAGCCGAGCGGGCCTGGCCGTCGATTGGATCGACGCGAATGGCCGCCCGCAACATGTTAAAGCCGACGCCCTGCGCGCCGTGCTCAAAGGCCTGGGCCACCCGGCCGACAACGACGCCGAGATCGAAGCCAGCCTGCAAGACCTGGAACGCGTGCAACAAGACAAGCACCTGCCGCCCCTGATGACCGCCGACAGCGGCGCGGGCCTCGACCTGGCGCGCTACTTCGCCCCCGGTACGCCATGCCAGATTCACCTCGAAGACGACAGCGTGCTTGACCTGCGCCTGGACGATAATGCGGTGTTGCCCGGATCGATTCCGGTGGGCTACCAACACGTGCATATCGACGACCAGCATTTCACCCTGGCCGTGGCACCGACGCATTGCTACACCGTTGCTGAAGCGGTCGACACCGAGACCGCCCGCGCCTGGGGCCTGAGCGCCCAACTGTATTCCCTGCGCCGCAGCGGCGACGGTGGCTTCGGCGACACCCAGGCCCTGGAGCAACTGGCCCGCGCCGCCGCCGAACGCGGCGCCGATGCCCTGGCCATCAGCCCGATGCACGCGATGTTCAGCGCCGACACCGAACGCTTCAGCCCGTATTCCCCGTCCAGTCGCCTGTTCCTCAACAGCTTGTACGCGTCCCCCGGCTGCATCCTCGGTGAGCGCGCGGTGCAAATCGCCATCGAAGCCAGCGGCCTGGCCGATGAACTGCATGACCTTGAGCAGCAATCACTGATCGATTGGCCGGCCGCGGCCAAAGCCAAGCAGCGCCTCATGCGCACGCTGTATGAAGACTTCCGCCGGGGCGACCACCCGCAACACGCCGACTTCCTGAGCTTCCGTCAGGCCGGCGGTGAAGCCCTGGAAAATCACTGCCGCTTTGAAGCGGTACAAGCCAAACGTGCGGCCGATGGCGAAAGCCTCGACTGGCGTCACTGGCCCGAGGACTGGCAGAGCCCGCAAAGCCCGGCGCTGGTGCAGTTTGCCGAAGCCAATCGGGATGAAATCGGCTTCTACGCTTTCAGCCAATGGTTGATCGCCCGCTGCCTGGAGCGCGCACAACAAGCGGCCCGCGGCAGCGGCATGGGCGTGGGTTTGATCGCCGACCTGGCGGTGGGCGCCGACGGCGGCGGCAGCCAGGCCTGGAGCCGCCAGGATGAACTGTTGGCGGAACTCACCGTGGGCGCGCCACCGGACATCCTCAACCGCGCCGGCCAGGGCTGGGGTATTTCCGCGTTCTCTCCCGAAGGCCTGAAACGCAATGGCTTTCGCGCGTTCATCGAAATGCTGCGGGCCAATTTCGCCCATGCCGGCGGCTTGCGCATCGACCATGTGATGGGCCTGCAACGCCTGTGGGTGATCCCGATGGATGCCTCGCCGCGTGAAGGGGCGTACCTGTATTACCCGGTGGACGACATGCTGCGCTTATTGGCGCTGGAGTCGAGCCGCCATCAGGCGATCGTCCTCGGCGAAGACCTCGGCACCGTACCCGACGGCCTGCGGGAAAAACTCATCGCCCGCTCGATCCTTGGCATGCGTGTGCTGCTGTTCGAGCAAGGCCACGACGGCCAGTTCAAGCCGATTCTGGATTGGCCGGACAACGCGCTGGCCACCACCAGCACCCACGACCTGCCAACCCTCAACGGCTGGTGGCACAGCCGCGATATCGACTGGAATATCCAGTTGGGGCTGATCGACGCTCCCACCGTCGAACAATGGAGCGAACACCGCCTGCGGGAACGCCAGGCGCTGCGCCAGGCCTTGAGCCAGGACCCGCAGAACTTCACCGATGAAGTGCGCAACGAAACCGACCACGTCATCGACGCCAGCGTGCGCTACCTGGGCCACACCCGTGCGCCATTGGTTTTGCTGCCGCTGGAGGATGCCCTGGGCGTTGAAGAGCAATCCAACCTGCCCGGCACCACCGACACCCATCCGAACTGGCGCCGCCGCCTGGCGGGGGATGCAGCCACCCTGCTCGATGATGAAAACGCCGCCCGCCGCCTTGAACTGCTGGCCGTGGCGCGCATCCAGGCCTACGAGCGTGACCGATGAAGCCATTAACACTACGGGCCACCCAGCGCCTGCAATTTCATAAGGGCTTCACCCTCGACGACGCCGTGCCACTGGTGCCGTACTTCGCCGAGCTGGGCATCAGCCATCTCTATGCGTCACCGCTGCTGAGTGCCCGTGCCGGCTCCATGCACGGCTATGACGTGGTCGATCCCACCACCGTCAATCCCGAACTGGGCGGCGAACCGGCGCTGCGCCGGCTGGTAGCAGCGCTGCGCGAACATGACATGGGGCTGATCCTCGATATCGTCTCCAACCATATGGCCGTCGGCGGCGCCGATAACCTGTGGTGGCTGGACCTGCTGGAATGGGGCCGCCTGAGTCCCTACAGCGAGTTCTTCGACATTCAATGGCACTCGCCAGACCCGCTGCTCAAGGGCCAATTGCTGATGCCGTTCCTCGGCAGCGACTACGGCGAAGCCCTGCAAACCGGCGCCTTGCCGCTGCGTTTCGACCCGCAGCACGGCAGCTTCTACGTCGAGCATTACGAACATCGCTTTCCGATCTGCCCAAGAGATTACGGCGAACTGCTGCCGATCAAAATGCTGGCTGACCGCTTCAGCGGCCTGGCTCACCAGCCAGACGCCTACCTCCAGGCCACTGCGCTGAAACAGGAGTTGGTCGAAGCTGCCCGCGATCCGCAAACCTTGAAGGCCATCGAAGATAACCTCAGCCGCTATGACGCGCGCCAGCCCGAAGGGTTTGCCCGCCTGCACAACCTGCTGGAACAACAAAGCTACCGCCTCGCCAGCTGGCGCACGGCGGCGGACGATATCAACTGGCGGCGCTTCTTCGACGTCAACGAGCTGGGCGGCCTGCGGGTTGAGCGCAGCGCGGTGTTCGAAGCGACCCACGGCAAGATCTTCCAGTTGATCAGCGAAGGCCTGATCGATGGCCTGCGCATCGACCATATCGACGGCCTCGCCGACCCGCGCGGTTACTGCCGCAAACTGCGCCGTCGGGTGGACTCCCTGGCCGGTGGGCGGCACTTGCCGATTTTCGTCGAGAAGATCCTCGGCGAAGGCGAAACCCTGCGCGAAGACTGGCAAGTGGACGGCACCACCGGCTACGAATTCATGAACCAGCTGTCGTTGCTGCAACACGACCCCGATGGCTTCGAGCCCCTGGCCGAGTTATGGACGCGCCACACCGAACGCCCGTCGTCGTTTATCGAAGAAGCCTGGCTGGCCCGCCAGCAGATCCTCAATGGCTCCCTGGCCGGCGACTTTGAAAGCGTGGCCCGAGCCCTGCTGCAAGTGGCCCGGGACGATGTGATGAGCCGCGACCTGACCCTGGGTGCGATTCGCCGCGCGTTGCAGGAACTGATCGTGCACTTCCCGGTGTACCGCACCTACATCAGCGCCCGGGGCCGCAGCGAACTGGATGACGTGTTTTTCCTGCAAGCCCTGGCCGGCGCCCGCAGTACCTTGAGCGAAGGCGACTGGCCGGTGCTCGACTACCTGGAAAAATGGCTCGGCGGCCAACCCTGGCGCGACCGCCCCTTGGGCCGCGAACGCAAGATGCTCAAGCACGCCTGCGTGCGCTTCCAGCAACTGACCTCGCCGGCAGCGGCCAAGGCCGTGGAAGACACCGCGTTCTATCGCTCGGGCGTATTGCTGTCGCGCAACGACGTGGGCTTCAGCACCGAACAGTTCAGCGCACCGCTGGAAGATTTCCATGCAGTGAATCAGCAACGCCTGCGCACCTTCCCAGACAACCTGTTGGCCACTGCCACCCACGACCACAAGCGCGGCGAAGATACCCGTGCGCGCCTGGCCGTGCTCAGCGAATGCGCCGAGTGGTATGCCGAACAGGTGGAGCAATGGCGCCCCCTCGCCGCCCGCCTGCGCAGCGATGCCAGCACCCCGTCGGCGGGTGATGAGTTGATCCTCTATCAGGTGCTGTTGGGCAGTTGGCCCCTGGACCTGCATCGTGACGATACCGAGGGCCTGGCGGACTATCACCAGCGCCTCTGGCAATGGCAACAAAAGGCCCTGCGCGAGGCCAAGCTGAACAGCAGCTGGAGCGCCCCCAACGAGTTGTACGAACAAGGGGTCGAAGCGTTCCTGTCTCGGCTGCTGCTGGATGATTCCGGCAAGGCACTGCGCGACGCCATCGGCGAAGCCGCCCAGGCCATCGCCCCGGCGGGCGCGCTCAACGGACTGGCGCAATCCTTGCTTCGCCTCAGCGTGCCGGGCGTGCCGGACCTGTATCAGGGGGATGAGTTCTGGGACTTCACTCTGGTAGACCCTGATAACCGCCGGCCGGTGGACTATCCCGCACGGCAACAGGGGCTGCACACGCCGCCGGACATCGGTGAGCTGGTGTTCCACTGGCATGACGGGCGTATAAAACAGGCGTTGATCAGCCAGGTCCTGGGGTTGCGCAAGGCGCATCCACAGCTGTTTCGCCAGGGCACCTACGAGCCTCTGGAAGTGGTGGGCGAACACGCCGAACGGGTGGTCGCTTTCTACCGGGAATACCAGGGCAAACAACTGCTGGTGGTGGTGCCGCGCTGGCCTCATCGGCTGCTTGGAAACGGTGTATCCCCGCTGATCAACGCGCAAATTTGGGGCGATACCCGGGTCCTTTTACCGTTCGCCGCACCAACTCAAAATTGGAAGGGACTTTTCCGAACAGGCGCAGTCACACCAAACAAGGAGCTCATGATCAGCGCTGCCCTGGGGGACTTCCCGGTCAATGTCTTTATCAATCCTGATGATCAAGAAAGCTGAAATTTTCTGTGAGGAGCATTGCGATGAGTACTGAAGACAAACGCATACGCGAACTGGCGCATCAGATCTGGGAGTCGGAAGGCAAACCCCACGGCGAGGACGCGCGACACTGGGAGATGGCGCGCAAACTGGCGGAAGCCGAAGCATTGACGCCCTCCAAGGCGCCAAAGGCCGCCGCCAAGCCCAAGCCTAAAGCCAAGCCCCCAGCGCCAGCGCCCAAGCCGGCAGCCAAGCCAAGCGCTGCGCCAGCAGCGAAGAAACCTGCTGCGAAGAAGCCCAAGGCACCCTGACCCGAAGATCCTCCTGCGCGTGCGCCCGCACCGCAGGAGGCTATCCAACCACCGATTTCTCTCCGGCTTCACGCCGGCAAGGCCCCGTTCGGCCCGGAAAAACCCTTTTGCAGGAGCATCTCAATGAGCAAACCCAACAAGCCCAACTCGACGCCGGAACACGAGCCGTCGCGGATTCGTGAAGGTTTGCCCTTCCCTCTCGGTGCGACCTGGGACGGTCTGGGGGTCAACTTCGCGCTGTTCTCGGCCAACGCCACCAAAGTCGAACTGTGCATCTTCGACGACAGCGGCGAAGTCGAGCTGGAGCGTATCGAGCTCCCCGAATACACCGACGAGACCTTCCACGGCTACTTGCCCGACGCCCATCCGGGGCTGATCTACGGCTATCGCGTGTATGGTCCATATGACCCGGCCAACGGTCATCGCTTCAACCACAACAAATTGCTGATCGACCCCTATGCCAAGCAGTTGGTGGGCGAACTTAAATGGTCGGAAGCCCTGTTTGGCTACACCATCGGCCATCCGGACGCCGACCTCAGTTTCGACGAACGCGACAGCGCGCCCTTCGTGCCCAAGTGCAAAGTCATCGACCCGGCCCACACCTGGGGCAACGACCAGCCGGTGCGCACGCCGTGGGACCGCACGATCATTTATGAAACCCACTTGCGCGGCATCACCATGCGCCACCCTTCGGTGCCTGAAGAAGTGCGCGGTACCTGCGCCGGGCTGATGGTGGACGATGTGCTCAAGCACATTCGCCAGTTGGGGGTGTCGTCGGTGGAACTGCTGCCGGTGCACGCCTTCGTCAACGACCAGCACCTGCTGCAAAAAGGCATGACCAACTACTGGGGGTATAACAGCATTGCGTTCTTTGCCCCGGACCCGCGCTACCTGGCCAGCGGCAAGATCGCCGAGTTCAAGGAGATGGTTGCGCACCTGCATGAAGCCAAGCTGGAAGTGATTCTGGACGTGGTCTACAACCACACCGCCGAAGGCAACGAGCAAGGCCCGACGCTGTCCATGCGCGGCATCGACAACGCCTCGTACTACCGCCTGATGCCCGATGATAAGCGCTTCTACATCAACGATTCCGGCACCGGCAACACCCTCGACCTGAGCCACCCGTGCGTGCTGCAAATGGTCACGGACTCGTTGCGTTACTGGGCCACCGAGATGCACGTCGACGGTTTCCGCTTCGACCTGGCAACCATCCTTGGCCGCTACCGCGACGGTTTCGACGAGCGCCACAGTTTCCTCGTGGCCTGCCGCCAGGACCCGGTGCTGCGCCAGGTGAAAATGATTGCCGAGCCGTGGGACTGCGGCCCCGGTGGCTATCAGGTCGGCGGCTTCCCGCCGGGCTGGGTGGAATGGAACGACCGCTTCCGCGATACCGTCCGTTCGTTCTGGAAAGGCGACGACGGCCAACTGGCGGACTTCGCCGGGCGCATGACGGCTTCGGGCGAGATGTTCAACCAGCGGGGTCGCCGGCCGTACAGCTCGGTGAACTTCATCACCGCCCACGACGGTTTCACCCTTCACGACCTGGTGTCCTACAACGACAAGCACAACGAAGCCAACGACGAAAACAACCAGGACGGCAGCAACAACAACCTGTCGTGGAACCACGGCGTCGAAGGCCCCACCGACGACCCGGAAATCAACGCGCTGCGCCTGCGCCAGATGCGTAACTTCTTCGCGACGTTGCTGCTGGCCCAGGGCACGCCGATGCTGGTGGCCGGTGACGAGTTCGCCCGCACCCAGCACGGCAATAACAATGCCTATTGCCAGGACAGCGAAATCGGCTGGATCAACTGGGAACTGGATGAAGACGGCAAGGCCCTGCTCAAGTTCGTCAAGCGCCTGATCAAGCTGCGCCTGGCGTACCCGATCCTGCGGCGCGGACGCTTCCTGGTGGGCGACTACAACGAAGACATCGGCGTCAAGGACGTCACCTGGCTCGCGCCGAGCGGTGATGAAATGACCATCGAGCAATGGCAGGACAGCCACGGCCGCTGCCTCGGCATGTTGATGGATGGCCGCGCCCAGGAAACCGGGATTCGCCGCCCAGGCGCCGATGCCACCTTGTTGCTGGTGGTTAACGCGCACCACGACATGGTCAATTTCCGCCTGCCACCGGTGCCGGATGGCGGCTTCTGGACGTGCATGCTCGACACCAACCAGCCAGCGGTGCGGGGCCAGGAGCGCTTCGATTTCGATCACGAATACGCCGTCACCGGGCGTTCGCTGCTGCTGTTTGAATTGCAGCATGAGGACGAGGTGTGACATGGCCTTGCATGAGTTTCTTCGCGGCTACCGGGATTACCCGGACACCCAGGCCCTCGGCGCTGCGCTGAGGGCTTTGGTGGAGGAAGGCCTGGACCAGTTGCCCTTGCCGGGCAGCGGGCAAACGTTGGAACGCTTCAGCCGGCTGGCGCAAGTCGCCGGCCATGACCTGCGGTTGTGCAAGTTGTTTGAAGGCCACACAGACGCCCTGGCGATCATCGCTGAACTCGACAGCCCCTTGCCGCCGGTTGGCAGCACGTGGGGCATGTGGGCGGCCGAACCGCCCACCGCCAAGGTGCGGATCCGGCGTGACGGCAAACGTGTGCGGCTGGAGGGCCGCAAGGCCTGGTGCTCGGGCGCGGCGGTGGTCAGCCACGGCTTGCTCACGGCGTGGGATGAAGAGGATCGCCAGCAACTGGTTGCAGTGGAAATGCACCAGCCCGGCGTAACCGTCACCGATGAGGGCTGGGCGGCCGTGGGCATGGCCGCTACGGGGAGTATTGAAGTGCTTTTCCAGGACGCCGTTGGCCTGGCCATCGGCAAGCCTGGGGACTATTTGGCGCGCCCGGGCTTCTGGCAAGGCGGCATCGGCATCGCCGCCTGCTGGTACGGCGCGGCACAACGCCTAGCCGAGGCCTTGCGTGAGCAGTGCGCAAAACGCGCGGAGCCCCATGCCCTGGCGCACCTTGGCAGCGTCGACAGTGCCTTGCACAGCGCGGCCTGTGTGCTGCGCGACAGCGCCACCCACATTGACCGGCAGCCCAAGGCCGATGCCCGGCTGCTGGCACAACAGGCACGGGCCTGTATCGAAGAAACCGTCGACCAGGTGCTTCACCATGTCGGCCGAGCACTGGGCGCAGGCCCGTATTGCAAGGACCCGCATTTTGCGCAGTTGATGGCCGACTTACCGGTGTACCTGCGGCAAAGTCATGCCGAGCGCGACCTGGCCGCCCTTGGTCAACAAGTCGCCGATGAGCGCCCAGGGAGATGGGAACTATGAAGATCAATCCAATCGTCGGCCAAGGCACGCCCTTGCATTTGTGGCAAAGCTCGTCGCGCCTGGCCGAGCTGCCTTGCGTGGACATTGCCGAACTGGTGCCTGAAGGCAGCCGCGCCGTGATCATCGCGCCACATCCGGACGACGAAGTCCTTGGCTGCGGCGGCCTGTTGCAAGGCCTTGCCGCGCTGGATCGCCCTATTCTGCTGATCTCCGTCACCGACGGCAGCGCCAGTCATCCCGGCTCACGCCGCTGGCCGGTGGAACGCCTGAGCGTGGTGCGGCCGCAAGAGTCGGCGCAGGCCCTGCACCGACTGGGGTTGCCGTTGCACAGCCTGAAATGGTTGCGGGCCGGGTTTAGCGACAGCCAGGTCGCCGCAGGAGAAGAAGACCTGAGCCGCTTCATCGAGCGTTACCTCAAGCCCGGCGACGTGGTCTTCACCACCTGGCGCGAAGACGGCCATTGCGACCACGAGGCCGTGGGCCGTGCCAGTGCCAAGGCGACCCGGGCGGTGGGTGCAACTTTGCTCGAGCTGCCCGTGTGGACCTGGCATTGGGCAACCCCGGAAGACAGCCAGGTGCCCTGGGATCGTGCTCGCAAAATCCTCCTGACACCTGAAGCTGTGGCCCGTAAACGGCACGCCATCCACGCCTTCGCCAGCCAGTTGGAAGGCGACCCGCAGATCGGCCTGCCGCCGGTGCTCGCGCCCTTTGTGCTGGAACGCCTGTTGCAACCTTTTGAAGTGGTGTTTGTATGAGCGTCGCCACCCCCTACTTCGACGAGCTGTTTGCCGGCAACGACGACCCATGGGCCTTTCGCCAACGCTGGTACGAGCGGCGCAAGCGGGCCCTGACCCTGGCACTGTTGACCCGGCCCCGCTACGCCTCGGTTTTCGAGCCTGGCTGCGCCAACGGTGAGCTGAGCTTCGAGCTGGCCCCGCGCTGTGACCGCCTGCTGTGCTGTGACACGGCGCAAGCAGCGGTCAGCCTGGCACAGGCGCGACTGCGCGGCTTCAGCCACGCCACCGTGCAGCAGAGCCGGCTGCCGGAGCAATGGCCCAGCGAGACCTTCGAGCTGATCGTGCTCAGCGAGCTGTGTTACTACCTGGACCCGAAGGACTTCGATGGGCTGATCGATCGCGCCCTCGCCTGCCTGACGCCTGACGGACAAATCCTCGCCTGTCATTGGCGCCCGCCCATCGACGGTTGCCCGCAGACCGCCGAACAGGTGCACGCGCGCCTCGCCCAGCGACTCGACATGCCACACATGGTGCAGCATCACGAAAGCGATTTTCTACTGGACCTGTGGAGCCGGGACGGCACTACGGTCGCTACCCTGGAGGGACTGCGATGATCGGCATCCTGATACCCGTGCATAACGAAGAAAAACTGCTGCCTGAATGCCTGAAAGCCGCAATGGTCGCGGCCAGTCATCCAGGCCTGCTGGGTGAAGAGGTGCAGATTCTGGCGGTGCTCGACAGTTGCAGCGATCGCAGCGCGATGATCGCCCGCGAATACCAGGTACAAACCCTGGAAGTGCAAGCGCGTAACGTGGGCCACGTGCGCGGCGTAGGTGCGCGGCACTTGCTCAACAACGGCGCGCGCTGGATTTCCTGCACCGACGCCGACAGCCGTGTGGCCCCCGACTGGCTGGTGGCGCAACTGGCCCTGGGTGTGGACGCGGTCTGCGGCACGGTGACGGTGGATGCCTGGAGCGAAGGCTTCGACCCGGCGGCGCAAATCCGCTATCTCCAGGCCTATGAGGCCCGAGACGGGCATCGGCATATCCACGGCGCCAACCTGGGCGTCAGTGCCGGCGCCTACGTGCGGGCCGGCGGTTTCGAGCCCCTGCCCTGCCATGAAGACGTGGAACTGGTGCGCCAGCTGGAGCGCTGCGGGGCTTCCATCGCCTGGAGCCACTCGCCCCAGGTGATTACCAGTGCCAGACTGGACTGCCGCGCACAGGGTGGTTTCGGTGACTACCTGAAGAGCCTGATGCAAGCGTCCTGAAAAAATTGCGACACCCGGCGGTGTTAAAGCGGCGATTCATAACTATCATCACTATTCCTTGCACGGCAATCCAGGGTTGGAACGCCGTCGCGCCGCGAGCGTGCATTGGATGACGCTCGCGTACCACAAGAGCCGTCCCGTCAACGGGGTACGGCCTGCACCACCGATGAACAAGGACGTGACACCCATGAAGCCTGCACCGTTAAGTGACAACCGCCGGGGCCCCGCGCAAATCTGGAACAGCGCCCCGCAACTCGCGCAAATCCCTGCCATCAATCCCGCAACCCTGGTGCCCGCCGGCGCTCGCGTGGTGGTCATCGCCCCGCATCCCGGCGACGAAGTGATCGCCTGTGGCGGTCTGCTGCAATTGCTCAGCACCCTTGAATATCCTCTGCAACTGATCTCGATTACCGACGGCAGCGCCAGCCACCCGGGGTCCAGCGTGTGGCCGGCCAAACGCTTGAGCGTGGTGCGACCTCAGGAAAGTGTCGAAGCCCTGCGCCGCCTGGGTGTGCCACTGCACAGCCTGAAGTGGATTCGTGGCGGCTTTGCCGACAACGCACTGGCCGCGCGCGAGCAGCAGATGAGCCAGTTCATCGCGCGCTACCTGCAACCCGGCGACGTGGTGTTCACCACCTGGCGCAACGACGGCAATGACGACCATGACGCCGTCGGCCGCGCCGCTGCCAAAGCCTGCGCAGTCAAGGGCGTGCGCCTGCACGAACTGCCGATCTGGGCGTGGCATTGGCCGCTTCGGGAAACCGCCGCCATCCCCTGGCAGCGCGCACGCAAGGTGCGGCTCGACACCTGGAGCGTCGCCCGCAAGCTGCACGCCGCCCACGCCTATGCCAGCCAATTGGCGGGCGACCCGGAAATCGGCCTGGCGCCGATCCTGGCGCAGGTGCTGCTGGAGCGCATGCGTGAACCCTATGAGATTGTATTTTTGTAGGCGCACCCACTCGTCTATACCTGTAACTTCTGACAGTAGCGAACGCTCTCTCTGTGTGGCTAGCTTGGAACACCGGCTTGCAGGGAGGGCGAATCATGAGCACACGGTTTTCATCAGTGACGTATCTGAGCGTCTGCAGCGTGACGACGCTGTTGCTCAATTGGCCCCTCCCCGCGCACGCCGCCTGTACGCTGGTCATAACCGCAGGCAACGACACCACCCTGTGCAGCGATGGCAGTGCTGGCGCGCTGACGGATTTACAAGGAAGCAACGTCCTGGAGTTCCCCCTCGGCGGTACCGGCATCATTGTCGGTAACGTGACTTATGGTGCGGGAGATGATCGGGTCACGATGGATTCCGGCGCGATCAATGGCGCGATCAACCAAGGTGACGGAAGAAATATTTTCCAGCTGTTCAATGGCAATATTTCCGGCACGGTGACGCAAGGCGCGGGCGGTGATATTGCGCAAATCAGCGGGGGCAGCTCCGGTGCAATCTCCCAGGGTGACGGGGTTGACCAGTACTTCCAGAGCGGTGGCACCGTCGCCTCGCTGGCTCAGGGCGACGGCCATGACGAGTTCACCATGAGCAGCGGAAAGATCATCGGTGCGTTTGAGGACGGCGATATTGCGCTGATGACCGGTGGCAGCATCGGGCGGGTCGACATGAAGCTCGACAACAACCTGTTCGACCTGAGGGGTGGAGAAATCTTTGGCAATCTGGTCACCGGCTTCGGAAACGATACCATCCTGGTTTCCGGAGGAACCGTCGGTGGCAATATCAGCGTCAGCGGCGGCAACGACATCATCAACGTCAGCGGCGGCGAGATAGGTGGGCAGATCCTCGCCAGCTTTGGCAACGATGAGTTCACTTGGGAAGGCGGCGGTCTGATCCATAAGGAAATCCTCATGGGCGACGGCGCTGACAAGGGTTTCCTGCTCAACCTGACCGAAACCACCCTGGCCTCCACACCACTTCTGGAGGGTGGTTTGGGTAATGACACCCTGACCTTCGACAACACCCGATCCGCCACGCCAACCCGCTATGTCAACTGGGAAACCGTCAACCTGGACAACAATTCGCGCCTGACCCTGGGCGGCGACTTCAAGCTCGGTGACAGCGCTACGGCCACCGGCACCCTGAATATTTTTGGCAGCGCCGCCCTGCAGGTAACACAGGGCAGCATCAGCCCCTTCACGGCCGGGCAACAAGCCAACTTGAACAACGGCGGCCTGATTGACATGACCACCGCCAGTTCCAGCGCCACCGACAGCCTGACCGTCAACGGCAACTACACCGGCAATGGTGGCGAACTCGCGCTGCAATCGGTACTCGGCGCCGACGGCTCGGCCAGTGACAAGCTGGTAGTCAGCCAGGGCACGCTGCAAGGTGGCACCACCATCACCGTCACCAACCTTGCCGGGCCCGGCGCCATGACGCTGCAGAACGGCATCCAGGTGGTTGAAGCACTTAACGGTGCAACCAGCAGCGACCTCGCTTTTACCCTGCGCGGTGGCGCTGTTTCCGCTGGCGCCTACGAGTACTATCTGTTCAAAGGTGGCGTAACGCCGGGCACCGGGCAAAACTGGTTCCTGCGGTCCTCGGTGGTGGCGCCGCCGCTGCCCAACCCTGGCGAACCTGAGAATCCTGGGAATCCTGGGAATCCCGGTAATCCAGGTAATCCTGAAAACCCGGTGGGCATCTTGCCCCCCGTTCCTGCCGATGGCACGCCAGAGCTCCCGGGGATCTTCCCGGGCGAAGACCCCATACCGATCTATCGCCCGGAAGTCCCGGTGTATGCCGTGCTGTTTCCCGCCGTGCAGCAGATGGTCCAGGGCATGCTGGGCACCTACCACGAACGCATGGGCGACCAAAGCCTGCAACGCCAACCTGGCGCTTTAGCGGCCGGTTGGGGCCGGGTGTATGGCAGTAGCACGCGGCAATCATTCGCCGGCACCGTCAGCCCGTCGCTGGACAGTTCTCTGTCCGGTTTCCAGGTTGGCACTGACCTGTATGCCTGGACCAACGACGCTGGCCTGACCCAACGCTTCGGCTTCTTTGTCGGCCACAGCCGCCTGACCGGCAATGTGGCGGGCTTCAATGGCGGTTTTCAGGGCAAGGACGCCGGCAACACCACCCTGCGCGGTGACAGCCTGGGCGCGTATTGGACACTCATCGGCGCCAACCGCGCTTATATCGATTTCGTGCTGATGGGTACACGGTTCGATGGCCACAGCGAATCCGACCGGGGCGTCAAACTCCCAACCAAAGGCCACAACGTGCTGGGGTCTGTGGAGGTCGGAATGCCGTTTGCGGTGTCTGAACAGTGGGAGGTTGAGCCGCAGGCCCAGGTGATCGTCGATCGAAGCTATCTGGACAGCCAGAATGACGGGATTTCAGATGTGTCATTCAGCGCCGACACTAACGTCGTCACCCGTCTCGGTGTTCGCCTCAAGGGCAGCTACAGCGTGAGCGGCATGCCCCTGCTGCCTTACGTACGTACCAACGTGTGGCACGCCAGCGCCGGGAATAACACCATCACGTTCAATGACAGTACGAACATCCATACCGAACAGAAATCCACCACGCTGGACGTCAGCGCCGGGGCAACGATGCAGGTATCGAGCACGGTCAGTGTGTATGGCGAGGTGGGGTACAACGGCAATCTGGACAGTAATCAGCTGAATGGGCGCAAGGGCACCATTGGCATAAGGGTCGACTTTTAACCTGTAGGAGCGAGCTTGCTCGCGAAAAACATCAAGACACCGCGCTCATCCAGATTAGCCGCGTTATCGTTAACGATCTTCGCGAGCAAGCTCGCTCCTACAAGAGGCTTGTCAGGCGTCCGGTCGCAGGATCAGCACGCCCAATGGCGGCAGGTTCAACGAGAGGGACAACGGCTGCCCATGCTTGGGCTCTTCCTCCGTAAACGCTCCGCCACCGTTGCCGAAGTTGGAACCGGCGTAGGTGTCGGCATCGCTGTTGATCACCTCGCTCCAGCGCCCGGCAAACGGCACGCCGACCTTGTAGGCCTCGCGCGGCACCGGGGTGAAGTTGGCCACCACCAGCACCGGCCTGCCGTCCTTGCTCCAGCGCAGCCAGGCATAGACGCTGTTGATCGCATCGTCGCCGATCAGCCACTGGAAGCCCTGTGGTGCGTCGTCCTGGTCGTGCAGCGCCGGCTCTTCGCGGTACAGGCGGTTGAGGTCGCCCACCAGTTTCTGCACGCCCCGGTGTTCGGGGTATTGCAGCAGGTACCAGTCCAGTTGCTGATCGTGGTTCCACTCGCGCCACTGGCCGAACTCGCAGCCCATGAACAGCAGCTTCTTGCCCGGGTGCATCCACATGAAGCTCAGGTAAGCCCGCAGGTTGGCAAACTTCTGCCAGCGGTCGCCGGGCATCTTGTCGATCAGCGAGTGTTTGCCGTGCACCACTTCATCGTGGGAAATCGGCAGGATAAAACGCTCGGACCACGCATACACCAAACCGAAACTCAGCTCGTTATGGTGATGGGCACGGTACACCGGGTCTTGCTGGATGTAGTGCAGCGAGTCGTGCATCCAGCCCATGTTCCACTTGTAGTTGAACCCCAGGCCGCCCTGTTGGGTCGGCTGGCTCACGCCGGGCCATGCGGTGGATTCTTCGGCGATCACCAGTGCGCCTGGGGCTTCCAGGGCCACCACGTCGTTGAGGTGACGCAGGAAGTCGATAGCTTCGAGGTTTTCACGACCGCCGTGGCGGTTCGGCACCCATTCACCGGCCTTGCGCGAATAGTCGCGATACAGCATCGACGCCACGGCATCCACCCGCAGGCCGTCGATATGGAAATGCTTGAGCCAGTGCAACGCCGACGCCAGCATGAAGCCATGGACTTCGGTGCGCCCGAGGTTGTAGATCAGGGTGTCCCAATCCTGGTGAAAGCCTTCCAGCGGGTTGGCGTATTCGTACAGCGCGGTGCCGTCGAATTGCGCCAGGCCATGGGTATCGGTGGGGAAATGCGCCGGCACCCAATCGAGGATCACACCGATGTCGGCCTGATGGCAGGCATTGACGAAGTACGCGAAATCCTCCGGCGAGCCGAAACGCGCCGTGGGCGCAAACTGCGACAGCGCCTGATAACCCCAGGAACCGCCAAACGGATGCTCCATGATCGGCATCAGTTCGATATGGGTGAAGCCCAGTTGCTGCACATACGGAATCAAGCGCTCGGTCAGCTCGCGCCAGCTGTACTGGCGGGATACTTCGCCAACTTCGTCCAGTTCGCACTGCCAGGAACCGGCATGCAACTCGTAGATCGACAGCGGCGCGCTGGGCTTTTGCCGCTCGCCGCGCGATTGCATCCAGTCATGGTCCTGCCAGTCGACTTGCAACGGCGGAGCAACTTTGGACGCGGTATCCGGCGGCAACTGCGTGGCCAGGGCCATGGGGTCGGCCTTGAGCGGCAGGATCCCGTGGGCACCCAGAATTTCATACTTGTAGGCGGCGCCCGGTTGCAGGCGCGGGATGAAAATTTCCCAGACCCCGGACGGATGACGCAGGCGCATCGGATGACGGCGCCCGTCCCAGATGTTGAAGTCGCCCACCACCGATACCCGGCGGGCATTCGGTGCCCACACCGCAAAGCGCACACCCTCGACGCCGTCGACACTGGTCACTTGTGCGCCGAGGCAACTGCTCAGGTCGCGGTGATTGCCTTCGGCGAACAAGTACAAATCCATCTCGCCCAACAGCAACTGGCTGAAGCTGTAGGGGTCTTCGGTGATCTGCTCGCCACCGGCCCACTGGATCTTCAGCAGATACGCCTGGCGAGTGCCGAAATGGCCGACAAACAAGCCGGGCACCTGGGTCGCATCGAGGCTGCCAATGTGCTCGCCGCTGTCACGGGCCAGCACCTGGACACTCAAGGCTTCCGGCAGGAAGGCGCGAATGAACTGGCCGCCCTGCTCGTCATCGTGGGGGCCCAGGATCGAGAATGGATCATGGTGTTCGGCCCGTACCAGGGCTTCGATATCAGCAGGCTTGGGCATCACACTCAACTTTTCCTGCAGCGGTTCTTTGCTTGTAAAACTCATGACGACTCCCCACCGCGTGCAGTTTTCGATAATGGTTTCAGCCCGCTAAGCAGCCCGTGCAAACCTTGCAACGGCACTGGCAACCAGCTGGGACGATTCTCTGCTTCGTAGGCCACTTCGTACGCAGCCTTCTCCAGGCTGAACAACGCCAGCGCTGCGTCTTGGCCTTTGGCATCCTGCCAGTCATGGGCCAGTGTAGTCGTGGCAGCGTGATAGGCCTGGATAAATGCCTGTTTGGCCTCATGCAAGTAGCGATCCGCCACCCGCTGCCGGGATGCATTGGCTTCAGGTGACTGGTCGACGCCTTGCACATTCACCGCCATGGCCGCCGCGTAATCAAACGACCGTAGCACCCCGCTCACATCCTTGTACGGGCTGTGTTTGCCGCGACGTTCAGGCAGCGGCCGCGCCGGCTCGCCCTCGAAGTCAATCAGGTAGGCATCACCCTTCACCACCAGTACCTGGCCCAGGTGCAGGTCGCCGTGCACGCGAATACGCAACCCGCCCACCGTGGCTTTCGCCAGGTCCTGAACGTAACTGGCGATGGCCTTTTTCTGATCCAGTAAAGCACTGACCAACGCCTGATCGGCAGGGTTCAACTTGGTTTGATGCTGCTTGAGCAACTGCAACGCGCGGTCGATTTGTGCGCCTACATGCTTGGCCCAGCCCTGGGTGTCCTTGAGGGACGTAACCTCAGGCTTGAAGGCCTTGTTGGTGGTAGGTGCTGCCAGCACCTGGTGCATTTCACCGAGGCGCTGGCCGAGCAAGCCGGCAAAATCCGCCAGCTCACCGAGGGCGTTGTAATGCTGTTCCTGTTCGGAGATGGCTTCCGCCAGTTCATCGCGAATCGCCCGTTCCAGGTTGTTCTGGGTCCAGCCCCAGGCGTCGCCCTGGTTGCTGAGGTAACCCTGGGCAATCATCAGCAGGTTGTCCTGGCCATCGGCATCATGGCGAATCACCGAACCCAGCAGCGGCGAGATATGTTCGTAGCCGGCCTCGGTCAGGTAGGCGCCCATTTCCAGTTCCGGGTGAACCCCGGCGCTGACTTTACGGATCAACTTGAGCACCAGGCTGCCGCCCACCACCACTGAGCTGTTGGACTGTTCGGCGGCGAGGTAGCGCACTTCCGACTCGTCGTTCAATTCCAGCTTGGCCAGCTGCGCCGTGGGCTCGAAGCGAATCTCGCCATCGGTGGAGTCGAGGACGGTTTTGGCCTGGAGACCCTGGATCACGCCGCGGATATAGGTGTCGAGGCTGAAGGCATCAGTCACCAAACCCACCTGACGCACTCGCCGTACTCGGGCAAGCGCCAGTTGTTGCGGCAAGGCGCTGGTGAACTGGTCTTCGCCGAGGAAGCCGAATGGCAACTGATAGCGGCTGACCTGCCCGGCGCTGGTGACTTCGATTTCACTGAGCAACACCGGGTGCTGCGGGTCGCCAAAGCGCACGCCGTAAGCGATGTGCACAGCGTCGATTGCCGTGTCCTTGCTGGCAAACCAGCGGCGCTTGGGCAGCCACGCCGGCAAGGCATTTTGTTCCAGGGTGGTGCGGCACGGTGCTTCGAGCAGTTCTTCCATGCGTTTCTTAAGCACCAGGGTGGTGAAGTCCGGGATGCTTTGCGCCGGCTCCACGTGCCAGCTTGGCATCTGGTTTTCCGCCGCAAGCACGAACCAATAGAAGCCGTACGGCGCCAGAGTCAGCAGGAAATTCAGCTGGCCAATGGGCGGGAAGGCGTTGCCGCCGAGCATCTCCACCGGGACCATGCCGGCAAACGCTGAAAGATCGAGTTCGGCGGCCTGGGCGCTGCGGGAAACGTTGGCCACGCACAGGATGATTTCATTTTTGCCGTCCTCGCCCACGAATTCGCGGGTATACGCCAGGATGCGGCGGTTGGTGGGCGAGAGCATTTTCAGGCTGCCGCGACCGAAAGCCTTGGACTGTTTACGCACGGCGAGCATGCGTCGGGTCCAGTTCAGCAACGAGTGCGGGTCCTGGGTCTGGGTTTCGACGTTGACCGATTGGTAGCCGTATTGCGGGTCCATGATCGGCGGCAGTACCAGGCTGGCCGGGTCGGCGCGGGAGAAGCCGCCGTTGCGGTCGATGGACCATTGCATCGGCGTACGCACGCCGTCACGGTCACCCAGGTAGATGTTGTCGCCCATGCCGATTTCATCGCCGTAGTACAGGGTCGGCGTGCCCGGCATCGACAGCAGCAGGCTGTTGAGCAACTCGATGCGGCGGCGGTCACGCTCCATCAGCGGCGCCAGGCGCCGGCGAATCCCCAGGTTGATGCGCGCACGGCGGTCGGCGGCGTAGTAGTTCCAGAGGTAGTCGCGCTCTTTGTCGGTGACCATTTCCAGGGTCAGTTCATCGTGGTTGCGCAGGAAGATTGCCCATTGGCAATTGGCCGGGATCTCCGGAGTCTGGCGCAGGATGTCGGTGATCGGAAACCGGTCTTCCTGGGCCAGCGCCATGTACATGCGCGGCATCAGCGGGAAGTGGAACGCCATGTGGCATTCGTCGCCGTCATCGCCCTTTTTGTCCCCGAAGTACAGCTGGGTGTCTTCCGGCCATTGGTTGGCTTCGGCCAGGAGCATGCGGTCGGGGTAGTTGGCGTCGATCTCGGCGCGGATCTGCTTGAGCAGGTCGTGGGTTTCCGGGAGGTTTTCGTTGTTGGTGCCGTCGCGTTCGATCAGGTACGGGATGGCGTCCAGGCGCAGGCCGTCGATGCCCATGTCGAGCCAGTAACGCATCACCGACAGGACGGCTTTCATGACCTGCGGGTTGTCAAAGTTGAGGTCCGGCTGGTGGGAGTAAAAGCGGTGCCAGAAGTATTGGCCGGCGACCGGGTCCCAGGTCCAGTTGGACTTTTCGGTGTCGAGGAAAATGATGCGGGTGCCGTCGTATTTCTGGTCGTCATCGGACCACACGTAGAAGTCCCGCGCTGCCGAACCCGGCTTGGCCTTGCGTGCGCGCTGGAACCAGGGGTGCTGGTCCGAGGTGTGGTTGATCACTAGTTCGGTGATCACCCGCAGCCCGCGTTTATGGGCTTCAGCGATAAAGCGCTTGGCGTCGGCCATGGTCCCGTAGTCGCTGTGCACGCCACGGTATTCGGCGATGTCGTAACCATCGTCACGGCGTGGCGAGGGGTAGAACGGCAGCAGCCAGATGGTGTTCACACCGAGGTCGGCGATGTAGTCAAGCTTGGCGATCAGCCCGGGAAAGTCACCGATGCCGTCGTTGTTGGAGTCGAAATAGGATTTGACGTGAACCTGATAAATCACCGCGTCCTTGTACCAGAGCGGGTCTTTGATAAAGGTGGCAGCCTTGGGTTTCTTCGCCATTGGAAACTCCTGGAAATTCGAAAAATTCTGCCTGAAGGAACTCGGTCAATGTGGGAGCGGGCTTGCTCGCGAAAGCGGTATATCAGTGGACCGATTCGGAGACTGACACTCCGCTTTCGCGAGCAAGCCCGCTCCCACCTTTGATCTCCAGTGGTTTGGAGATCGGTGTCGATTCAGGAAACGGTAATGCGCCAGATGCCAAACGGCTGATGCCACGGTTCGATGCGCATCCACTGGGTCTTGCCGTACCACGTCCAGCGGTGGCCGGTCATCAGGTCTTCACCCTGGGTCTGGGCGTCGTCCGGCAGGCCCATCTCCCACAGCGGCAACTCGAAATTGGCCTCCTGGGCGTTGAACGGGTCGAGACTCACGGCCACCAGAATGAAGTTGCTGCCGTCCTCGCTGCGTTTGCCGAAGTACAGGATGTTGTCGTTCCACGCGTTGTAGAGTTTCAGCCCGAGGTGCGTCTGCAAAGCCGGGTTTTGCCGGCGGATGCGGTTGAGCTGGGCGATCTCGGCAATGATGTTGCCAGGCGCCGTGAAGTCTCGCGGGCGGATCTCGTACTTTTCCGAGTCCAGGTACTCTTCCTTGCCCGGCACCGGGGCCGCTTCGCACAGCTCAAAGCCGGAATACATGCCCCACAGGCCCGAGCCCATGGTGGCCAGCGCGGCACGGATCAAGAAACCCGCGCGGCCGGATTCATGCAGGAAGCCCGGGTTGATGTCTGGCGTATTGACGAAGAAGTTCGGCCGGAAGCACTCGCGCCACGGCGACTCGTTCAACTGGCTCAGGTACTCGCTCAACTCGGCCTTGGTATTGCGCCAGGTGAAGTAGGTGTAGCTCTGGGAGTAACCGACCTTGCCCAGGCGCGCCATCATCGCCGGGGTGGTGAAAGCTTCGGCAAGGAAGATCACTTCCGGGTACCTGGAGCGCACGTCGCTGATCAGCCATTGCCAGAACGGCAGCGGCTTGGTGTGGGGATTATCGACGCGAAAGGTCTTCACGCCCTCTTCCACCCAACCGACCACGATGTCACGCAACTCGATCCACAGGCTGGGAATCGCATCCGCCGCATAGAAGTCGACGTTGACGATGTCCTGGTATTTTTTCGGCGGGTTCTCGGCGTATTTGATCGTGCCGTCGGGTCGCCAGTTGAACCAGCCCGGATGCTGCTTGAGCCACGGATGGTCCTGGGAGCACTGGATCGCGAAATCCAGGGCAATCTCCAGGCCATGATCGGCGGCGGCCTTGACCAGGTTGCGGAAGTCTTCTCGGGTGCCGAGCTGCGAGTGGATCGCCTCGTGGCCGCCCTCTTCGCTGCCGATGGCATACGGGCTACCCGGATCATCGGGCCCGGCGGTCAGGGAATTGTTCTTGCCCTTGCGATGGCTACGGCCGATGGGGTGGATCGGCGGGAAGTACAGCACGTCAAAACCCATGTCATGGATCATCGACAAACGTGAGTGCACGTCGTTAAAAGTGCCGTGGCGCGCCGGATCGTCGGTGATCGAGCGCGGAAATAGCTCGTACCAACTGGCGAATTGCGCGGCTTCGCGTTCCACGTCAATCGGGTATACCGGGCTGATGCTCAAATAGGCGCGATGATCGGCCTGGGTCATCAGGTGTGCACTGTCTTCGTGCAGAAACAGCGCGACTTGCTCGGTTTCCAGCAGGCCGGAGAGTTCGTGGTGCAGTAGCATCAGGCGGTCGCGCAGTTCGTTGTCACTGCGTTCGGCGGCTTGCAGGACCTGGCTGCGGCCTTCCTGCAACTCCAGGCTGACCGGTACCCCGGCCTCGTGTTTCTTGCTTAATTCGTAGCGGAAGCTGGCGAATGTGTCGATCCAGGCCTCAATGCAATACTCATGCGGGCCCTGGGCCGTGACGGTGAACGCGCCTTCCCAGCCGTTGTTGCCGACATCGGTCATCACCACGCTGTGCCAGCTTTCTTCACTCAGCGGGCGCCAACGGATCATCACCGCGAGTTTGTCATGGCCGTCGGCAAAAACCTTGCTGGCAACCTGTACACGCTGGCCAACCACAGCCTTGACCGCAAACTCACCGCCATCGATCACCGGCGTGGTGCTTTCAATCGCAATCCTTGGCAGCAACAGTGCCTGGGACAGCGGTAATGTGGAGGTTGAATCATCTTGGGTCAGTGTTTCAGCAGTCATCGAGCATCTCCCCTTAACGCCCAGTGGACGCTCTTGCGCTTGATCCAAATTCTGAAACGGCAGTGCTCTCCCTGAGCAGGGCCGTATAGGTTCCGAGCATGCTGGCGATTGAAAAGTTCAGGTGGATATGACGCCATCGGGCGGGGAATCAAATCCACCGGGCGGTTGTCCACCGGTAGAGCAAAGCACAAAGGAGGCCACACCGATGAATATCCCTATTCCAGCTGAAACGCCTGATCCCAATATAGATAAGCCGACATTGCCGCCGACCGAACCCGACCCGGTTCCCGAGCAGGAGCCACCTGGCACTCAGCCACCACCCGTGGAGGAACCGCCGACGACAATGCCGCCGGTGATTGTCTGAATCGAATCGGTACCGCTCAGGTTTTGACGGTCCAATGTCGATCGTCAAAACCGAAGCTTCCCACCCGAAACAAAGATGGCTCTTAGAGCAAGCGCCCACCTGCCCCCCTGAGACTTACTCCCGCGCAAACGCACGTCCACGTTCCCGGGATGTAGCGTTTACATCACTAGAACGCGAGGAAGCCTCATGTCCACGATCCATAGCGAACCGCCTGCCCACAACCCACTCCTGCTAAATGAACAGCCACCCATCGGGGCCCGGACCGGGCAAATCCTTACCGACCTCAAAGCCCTGCTGACCAAGGACAACATTGACCAACTGTTGCGCCATCCCAATGCTGCAAGCAGCACCAAGGCCTTAAAAAAGCTCGGCGATTTGTTGACCCGCGAAAAGATCACCGCACTGTTGTGCGCGCCCGAGGCCAAAGCGTATGCCAGAACCCTCGTGGAAATGGGCATGCAGTTGAAGGAAGACAGCATCAACTCGAGGCTGAAGGCCGTTACAGTTGACCTGATCAAAAGCGCAAGACAAGAGAACGAAAAGAGACGTTTTGACCTGATCTGTATGATCGCCACTATCGATCCCGACAACGACACAGCGCTCTGGAGCGCGATATCAGACTGGCAGCAATCCATGAGCAAGTTGCATCACCGCGCCCGGGGCTGTGAGAGAACGGCCAAAACCTTCATCGACATCGGATCCCGCCTGAGTAAGAGCAAAATCGATGTATGGCCAGGCGCCAGCTAATCCTTTTCCAGCATCCTGACAATCCTCGGCATCACACTGAACACCATCAACGCCAGCACCGTACTCAGCACCGCAGTGGACTCGCGCCCCATCCCCGCCGCCACGCCAATGGCGGCGGTCATCCACAGGCCAGCGGCGGTGGTCAGGCCTTTGACGTGGCCCTCTTCATCTTCCTTGCCCTTGAGGATAGTTCCGGCACCCAGAAACCCGATGCCCGCGATCACGCCTTGCAGCACGCGGCTCATGGCGTCGGCCTGGGAGCCCGACATGCTCGGCACCAGTACGAACAGCGCGGCGCCTATGGCCACCAACATATGGGTGCGCACCCCGGCCGCCTTGCCTTTATGTTCGCGCTCAAAGCCGAGGATGCCGCCGAGAATCGCCGCGATCAGCAACCGCACCGTGACTTGTGTCAGTTGCCGGGCATCGCCGATGTCGGCAAATTCCGTTTGCAGGGTTTGCCAGACTTCATGCCACCACGCGTCCATGGACGTGTCCTTTTCATGGGTAGATACGAGATGGACAGCGCGGACCGTCAGTCAGTTGCGCAGAACCATTTATCCAAGGGCAACGCCTAACGTTCAGTACCCCTGGAAAAGGACAACACCATGCCCGTACGTATCGAAAACCAGACCTGTTACTTCAAGGTCGACAAAAACGCCGCAGAAGAACGCCTCGCCGCCACCGATGTCACCGTGATTACCGACAGCGCCAAGGCCATGTCGGCCGTGGAGTTGAACGGCGAACGGATCTACATCACCGAAGCAGAAGCCGACGCATTGACCGTCGCAGGTGCCACCGACGGTCGTAAGCATTTAAAGGCTACCGACGGTGATTCGGTGATTTGATTGACCTGGATCATCACTGCCTGAAAAGCGCTGCACCCCACGCGCCATAGGGTGCAGCACATTGTCGCAGGGTGGCACTGCCGGCCCATCTGATCCGCTTTTTATCGCCCTACCTGAGTCTGTTATGCAAACAGAGCGCCGTTCATAGTTCATCTGCCTGATGGAGGCTGATGAGCGAAAGACCATGAGCGATAGAATCCCCGTCCGAACCGTAGAAGTGTTTGAGCCTGCGCATCCAAAGAAGATGAAGGCCAAATCCAGCGACAACCTGATTCATACCCGCAGTTTTACCGGCCTGTTCCGCACCTTGCGCGTGGTGGGCGCAGGCTTTCTGTTCCTGGCGTTTTTCGGCACCGTGTGGCTGAACTGGGGCGGCCGGCAAGCGGTACTGTGGGACCTGGCTGAAAGCAAATTCCACATCTTTGGTGCCACGTTCTGGCCCCAGGATTTCATCCTGCTGTCGGCGCTGTTGATCATCTGCGCATTCGGCCTGTTCGCGATCACCGTGTTCGCAGGGCGAGTGTGGTGCGGTTATACCTGCCCGCAAAGCTCGTTTACCTGGCTGTTCATGTGGTGCGAAAAGGTCACCGAAGGCGAGCGAAACCAGCGCATCAAGCTGCAGGCCGCGCCCTGGGGCTTGAACAAGCTGGCTCGGCGGTCGGCCAAGCACACGCTGTGGCTGGGTATCAGCGTGCTGACCGGGCTGACGTTTGTCGGCTACTTCACGCCGATCCGGCCGCTGGCCGAAGAACTGCTGACCTGGCAAATGGGTGGCGTCAGCCTGTTCTGGGTGCTGTTTTTTACCGGCGCTACCTACATCAACGCCGGCTGGCTGCGGGAAGCGGTGTGTATGCACATGTGCCCGTATGCGCGGTTCCAGAGTGTGATGTTCGACAAAGACACCCTGACCATTTCCTACGACGTGGCCCGTGGCGAAAACCGTGGCCCGCGCAAACGTGACGTGCAACCGGCGGACGTGGGCCTGGGTGACTGCATCGACTGCCAGCTGTGCGTGCAGGTGTGCCCCACCGGCATCGACATCCGTGACGGCCTGCAAATGGAATGCATCGGCTGCGCCGCGTGTATCGATGCCTGTGATTCGATCATGGATAAAATGGGCTATGCCCGCGGCCTGGTCAGCTATACCTCGGAGCATCAGTTGCAAGGTGGCAAGACCCATCTGCTCAGGCCACGGCTGATCGGCTACAGTGCCGTGCTGCTGGTGATGATCGGCGCGCTGGTGGTGGCCCTGGTGGCGCGCCCGATGGTGTCGCTGGACGTGACCAAGGACCGTGGGATGTTTCGCGAAAACAGTGAAGGCTTGATCGAGAACATCTACAGCCTCAAGGTCATCAACAAGACCCAGCAACGCCAGGATTATCGTCTGGAACTGGTGGACGGCGATGGCTTCCAGTTGCAGGGCAAGACCGACATCCGCCTGGCGCCGGGGGAAATTACCGATGTGCCGGTGTCGGTGGCGATGACGGCAGACAAGCCGGCCAGCAGCTCCCAGACCATTCGCTTCAAGGTCACGGACGTGGATGAACCGTGGATTTACAGCGCGGCGGATAGCCGGTTTGTGGCGCCATTGAATCGCTGAGCCCGAGCTTTCAGCAACACTGGAGATCTAATGTGGGAGCTGGCTTGCCAGCTCCCACATTAGATCTGTGTTCAACCAGCAAAATCTGTTCAAAGCACTGAGACTCAATGAAACGCTACGAAAAATTCGCCGACGACATCGCAGAACTGATTCGCTCCGGCGTCCTCGGCCCCGGCCAGCGCGTGCCTTCGGTGCGCTACGCCAGCCAGACCTACGGGGTCAGCCCGTCCACGGTGTTCCAGGCCTACTACCTGCTGGAACGTCGCGGGCTGATACGCGCCCGGCCGCGCTCCGGGTACTTCGTCAACACCCATGCGCCGAGCCCGTTCTCCGAGCCGGTGGTGAGCGCCCATGTGCACGAATCCACGGAGGTGGACGTCAGCGAATTGGTGTTCTCGGTACTCGACTCCATCAAAGACCCGCAAACCGTGCCCTTCGGCTCGGCCTTCCCCAGCCCGACGCTGTTCCCCTTGCCACGCCTGGCCCGCTCCCTGGCCAGCGCCAGCCGGGAAATGGACCCGCGGATGGTGGTCACTGACATGTCGCCGGGCAACCCGCAACTACGTCGGCAAATCGCCCTGCGCTACATGGTTGGCGGGCTGATGCTGCCGATGGAAGAACTGTTGATCACCAACGGTGCGCTCGAGGCGCTTAACCTGTGCCTGCAAGCCGTGACCGAACCGGGCGACCTGGTCGCCATCGAAGCCCCGGCGTTTTATGCCAGCCTGCAAATCCTCGAACGCCTTAAGCTCAAGGCGGTGGAAATCCCCGTGCACCCTCGCGATGGCATTGACCTCAAGGTGCTGGCGCAAAGCCTGGAGCGTTACCCGATCAAGGCCTGCTGGTGCATGACCAGTTTCCAGAACCCGATGGGCGCGACCATGCCCGAGGCCAAGAAGCAGGAGTTGGTGGAGTTGCTGCGCAGCCACCAGGTGCCGCTGATTGAAGACGACGTGTACGCCGAGTTGTACTACGGCCAACAAGCGCCGAAACCGGCCAAGGCGTTCGACACCGAAGGCCTGGTGATGCATTGCGGCTCGTTCGCCAAAAGCCTGGCCCCGGGTTACCGCATTGGCTGGGTGGCTGCCGGGCGTTATGCGCAGAAGATCGAGCGGCTGAAGCTGATGACGTCACTGTGTGCGTCGATGCCGGCCCAGGCGGCGATTGCCGATTACCTGCAACACGGCGGCTACGATCGGCACCTGCGCAAGCTGCGCTATGCGCTGGAAGAGCAGCAGAGCGCCATGCTCGCGGCCATCGCCCGTTACTTCCCGGCGCAGACACGGGTCAGCCAGCCCGCCGGCGGTTACTTCCTGTGGCTGGAATTGCCGGAGCAGACCGACTCGTTGAAGTTGTTCCAGATGGCCCTGGCCCAGGGCATCAGCATCGCGCCGGGGCCGATTTTTTCGCCGACACAGCGCTTCAGGAACTGCATTCGTTTGAATTACGGCAGCCCGTGGGACGAGTCGTGTGAGAGGGCCATGGAGACGCTGGGGAAGATTGTGCGTTCGTTTTGACAGGCTGTGTGACGACAACTGACCTCGTCGCGGGCAAGCCCGGCGCCCACAATTGATCGCGTATCTCTGTGGGAGCCGGGCTTGCCCGCGATGACGCCCGAACGGGCGCTATGACGTTATCGACCGCCCGCCAGATCAATAAAGGTTCCTGTCGCATAGGACGCCTTGTCCGACAGCAGCCAGATAATCCCTTCCGCCACTTCTTCGGCACGCCCGCCACGGGCCATGGGAATCCCCGGTTCCAGCTTGCTTACCCGGTCAGGATCGCCGCTCAGCGCGTGGAAATCAGTGAAGATGAAACCTGGACGCACGCCATTGACCCGGATCCCCTCACCCGCGACTTCCTTGGAAAGCCCGAGGGTGAAGGTGTCCAATGCGCCCTTGGACGCGGCGTAATCCACATACTCCCCCGGCGACCCCAGACGCGCGGCGGCCGACGACACGTTGACGATGCTGCCGCCCTGCCCGCCATGTTTGGGCGACATGCGCAGCAGCGCGTGCTTGGCGCAGAGGATCGGCCCCAACACATTGGTCCTGAGCGTCTTCAGGATACGGAACTCGGACATTTCATCGACCCGCGATTTGTGCCCCACGGTACCGGCGTTGTTCACCAGTGCCGTCACCCGGCCCAGCTCGGTATCCACACGGTGGAACAGGCCAATCACTTCGTCTTCGATGCTGACATCGGCCCGCACCGCAATGGCCTGTGCGCCGAGGGCGCGCACTTGCTCAAGCACCCGGTGAGCAGCGTCTTCATCAGCCTGGTAGTTGATGCAGATACGATAGCCCTGGGCAGCGGCCAGCAACGCCGTGGCGGCGCCGATCCCACGGCTGCCACCGGTGATGATGACGACTTTGTCCATGTGTAAGGTCTCCTGATTCAACGTGAGCTGTTGGATCCAATACTACCTGCGACCGCCAGGTTTTGCATGGGCTCAGGTCAACCCGGGGAGACGCTGTCGATCACGCCAACGTAAAAAGCTCGGCATTGGCCAGAGGCGCCGGATGCGGGGTGGCCCTCGAACCACCCGCGATCAGCACCTGCCCCGTCGAAAGGCAGCACGCGCCATGCCCGAAACGCCCGGGCTGGAGCGGCGCGGTCAGCGACCATTGTGCGGACCGTGGGTCGTACAGCTCAGCCGTCGCCGCCTGTTCGGGTTGGGAAAGGCTGCTGGCGCCCACCACCAGGACTTCTCCCGTCGCTAAACGGGTCGCGCTATGGTCTTTGCGCGGGACACACATCAGTGTCCGGTCCCAGCTGTTCAGGACCGGGTCGTAGATAAAGGCCAGGTCTTGCGCCGGGCCGAAAGGTTCATCAGCACCGCCGCAGATCAACACCCGACCGTCGGCCAACAAGGTAGCTGTGTGCTGCATACGGGGAGCGGGCAAAGGTCGCCGTTCAGTCCAGCGGCGGCTGGTGGGGTCGTACAGAAAGGCCCGGGGCAGCGTGGTGTTCTGCATGCCGGAATAGCCTCCGACCACCAGCACCTCTCCCGTCGGCAGCAGCGTTGCGGTGTGATTCATGGCATCCACGGGGAGCCAGGCTTTACGCTGCCAACGGCCGGTGAGCGGGTCGTAGCATTCAACGCTGTCTTGCACCTGCCCGGCGCCTGACTGCAGATTATTGCCGCCGACCACCAAGACGTTTCCTTACGCCAACAGCGTGCTGGTATGGCCGAAGCGCGGCGTGTGCAAGGCCCCCGTTGGCGTCCAGCGATGGGTTGAGACGTTATACAACTGCACATCGCTGATCGACTGGCCGGACTCGCTTCCAGCCGTCAACAGCACAATGCCCGACTGCAAAACCACAGCACCACTGGCACTGCGGGGAAATGGAAGCGGCGCAGCCGTCGACCATTGCCCTGACGCTTGGTGGTAGAACTCCGCGCTGGCCATGGTGCGGGTGGTGGATGCGCAACCGCGTGTGCCAGGCGCCACTTGGTCGAAACGCGAGCCCAAAGCCTCGAGGGTGCCTTCCCCGGCGATGACCAGTACACCCAGGTCGGCGATGCGCACAGCGTTGTGGAAATAACGGGGCTCGAGCATCGAACCTGTGGGTGTGAAAACACCGGTCATGCGCGATGCCATGTCGTTCGGCTCCCAAGTCAGCTTCCTGGAATCGACTCTATACGCGCTGTATCACGGTCGCTACTGTCAGAATTAACAGGTCTGCGCGCCACTCAAGGAGTGGGGCCGACCACCTCGGCGCTGGCTTTTTCAATGTCCATCATGAACTTGTCCGCCGGCAGCGGGTGGCCCAGCAGATAACCTTGCAGGGAATCGCAACCCAAACGCGTCAGGAAACGCTGCTGTACATCGGTCTCCACCCCTTCGGCAACGATCCGCAAGCCCAGGGCCTGGCCGAGGGCGACGATCGCCGAGACGATGGCGGCATCATCACTGTCGTGCTCCAGGTCGCGTACAAACCCACGGTCGATTTTCAGTTCATTGGCCGGCAGGCGCTTGAGGTACATCAGGCTCGAATAGCCGGTGCCGAAGTCGTCGATGGACAGGTCGACGCCCATGTCCGAGAGCTTCTGCAACACCGTCATGCTCGCATCGGCATCGCTCATGGCGGTGGTCTCGGTGATTTCCAGGGTCAGGCTGTTGGCCGGCAACCGGTGGCGCTCCAGGGCATTGGCGACACTCTTGACCAGCCCGGCATGGCAGAACTGCAACGCCGACAGATTCACGGCGATGCGCCAGTCCTGATAGCCCTGGGCGTACCACACCTGCATCTGGCGGCAGGCTTCATTGAGCACCCAGTCGCCGATGGGGATGATCAGCCCGGTCTTTTCCGCCAGCTCGATAAACTTGTCCGGCAGCAGCAGGCCTTCTTGCGGGTGTTCCCAGCGCAGCAGCGCCTCGGCACCGACCGGGCGGCCGCTGAGGGCGTCGAACTTGGGCTGGTAATAGAGCCGGAACTGTTCGTGTTCCACGGCATTGCGCAAATCCTGCAGCAGTTGCAGTTGTTTGCGCGCATTGGTGTTCATCGACACATCGAAAAAGCTGTAGCCGTTCTTGCCCATGCCCTTGGCGTGATACATCGCCGCGTCGGCGTTCATCAGCAGTTCCTGGGGCGTGGCGCCGTTGCCGGGGAACAGCGCGATACCGATGCTGGCGGAGATCTTCAGCTCGTGCTCGGCCACGTGGAACGACTGGTTGATCAAGCCCACCTGGCGCTCGGCCAGGCGCAGCGCGTCCTCGGGCTGGGTCAACTGCACCAGCAAGACAAACTCGTCACCGCCGATGCGGGCCAAGGTGTCCTGGCTGCGCAAGTCTTCCCGCAGGCGCAGGCCGACCTCTTGCAACAACTGGTCGCCCATATGGTGACCGAAGGCATCGTTCACCGGTTTGAAACCATCCAGGTCGATAAACATCAGCGCGAAGCAACCACCCTCCTCGTTCACCCGCTGTATCGCCTGTTGAATCCGGTCGGCGAGCAAGGTGCGGTTGGGCAAGCCGGTGAGCATGTCGTGCAGGGCCAAGTGAGTGAGTTCGTGGTTGGCCTGGGTCAGGGAGTCGGCCAGCACGGCGGTGCGGGCTTCCAGGCGCGCATCGGCCAGCGAGGTCAGCAGCGCAATGATCAGCACCGCCAGGGTGGTCACCAGCACCAGGTTATCCAGGCCCTTGCCGCTGAGGCCTGTCAGGGCTGCGCCGCAAAAACTGCCATCGGCGAAACGCGCAGCGGCCATGCCGGTGTAGTGCATGCCGACAATGGCCACGCCCATCACTATCGCCGCCCCGCCCCGGGCCAAACGCACGTAAGGTGTGTTGCGCCGCAGATTGAAGGCGATCCACAAGGCCGCCGCCGAAGCACCCACTGCAATCAACAGGGAGGCGGTGAACAGCGTAGGGTCGTAGTCGATGCCGGGCGTCATGCGCATCGCGGCCATGCCGGTGTAATGCATGGCGCTGATGCCGGCACCCATGATCAGCGCGCCAAACGCCAGCTGCCAGGCGGGCAAGCGCGGCTGGCTGACCAGCCACAAGGCAAAACCACTGGAAAGAACTGCGATCAGCAATGACAGCGCCGTGATGTCGATGTCATAGCCCAGACGGATGGGCAAGCGAAAGGCAAGCATGCCGATAAAGTGCATCGACCAGATGCCCACACCCATTGCCAGCGCACCGCCGACCATCCACAGGTATACGGCGCGGCCTTTGGCCGTGGCAATACGGCCGGTCAGGTCCAGCGCGGTATAGGACGCGAGTATCGCAACGAACAGGGAAATCAGGACCAGGGCGGGGGAATAACTACCGGTGAGCATGGGACTTCTCGTGACCAATGGGCCAAACGGCCTCCGTGCCAGGGTGAAAAGTCGGGGATTGTAGCGAGATTAATTCTTGTACACCTGAAATATTATCGTATAGCCATCATTCAGAATTTGACGCCAATCTACTGGCTCAAAAGCACCGTAAAACCCTTGTGGGAGCGGGGTTGCTCGCGAAAGCGGCGGGTCAGTTGATACATCGTTGACTGACCCACCGTTTTCGCGAGCAAGCCCGCTCCCACACAAGCCAGCACACCTGCAGGATCGGTGTTTACTTCTTGTCGCTCAGCTGCATCTGCCCATCCCAACCACCGCCCAGCGCGGCGATCAGTTGCACGCTGGCAACCAAACGGGTTTGCAGCAGGGTCAGCACCGTGCGCTCGTTGCTCAGGGCCGTCGCTTGCACGGTGACCACATCGAGATAAGCGATCAGACCGGCCTTGTACTGGTTCTGGGTCAGGCGTAGGGATTCTCGGGCTGCGTCGAGGGCTTCGTTGCTGACAACTGCCTCGTCCTCCAGGACCTTGAGCTGGACCATGTAGTTTTCCACTTCGCGGAAACCATCGAGTACGGTCTGGCGATACTTGGCCACGGTTTCGTCATAGGACGCTTCGGCCCGGTCGACTTCCGCCGAACGCTGGCCGCCGTCAAACAGGGTCATGGCGAGTTTCGGTCCCACCGACCAGAAGCGGTTCGGCAGGCTGATCCAGTCGGCGTAGGTGCTGCTGGAATAGCCGCCGGCCAGGCTCAGGGTCAGGTCCGGGTAGTAGGCGGTCTTGGCCACGCCGATATTGGCGTTGGCCGCAATCACCGAGCGCTCAGCCTGGGCGATATCCGGTCGGCGTTCCAGCAGTTGCGACGGCAGGCTCACCGGAATCTGCGGCAGCGCCGGAATGTCTTTGCTCACCGCCAGGTTGAAGTTGGCCGGCGGCACACCGATCAGCACGGCAATTGCGTTTTCCAGCTGCGCCCGCTGCCAGATCAGGTCGATCATGCTGGCCTGGGTGCTTTTCAGCTGGGTCTGGGCCTGGGCGATGGCGTCCTTGCCCGAGACACCGGCGCGGTATTGGTTCTGGGTCATTTGCAGGGAGCGTTGGTAGGTGTCCACCGTGGCTTGCAGCAGACGGGTCTGTTCGTCCATGACCCGCAGTTGCAGGTAATCCTGTACCAGCTCCGATTGCTGGCTCAGGCGCATCGCCGCGAGGTCCGCTGCGCTGGCTTCGGCGCTGGCTTCATTGGCTTCCAGGCCCCGGCGCAATTTGCCCCAGATATCGGCTTCCCAACTCACGCCCAACTGGGCGTTCAAGGTGTCGCGGATACCGCTGCTGGAGCTGCTCAGGCTCGCGTTACTGCTGCCGGTGCCCTGGCTGGCACGGGTTTTCCCGGCACTCAGGTCGACGGTCGGGAAGAACGCCCCACGGGCACTGCGCACCTGGGATGCCGCCTGGCGATAACGCGCCTCGGCCTGGGCCACGGTCTGGTTGGAGCTGTTGAGTTTTTCTACCAGCTCATTGAGTTGTTTGTCGCCGTACAGCTCCCACCAGGCCCCTCGGGCCAACGAATCGCTGGGCGCGGCCTGGCGCCAGCCCTGGGCTTCCTTGTACTGGGCCGGTTCGGTCAATTCGGGACGTTTGTAATCCGGGCCCACGGCACAGGCGCTGAGCATCAGCACGAGGCCCACTGTAGGCGCGAGCTTGCTCGCGAAAAGCCTGAGAACACCAGGTTCATTCAGGATGCCAGCGTTATCGTTGTCGCCCTTCGCGAGCAAGCTCGCGCCTACAGGGGAACGCGTTGAATCGGTCATAGCGCAGTGTCCAGGGCAGCATCGGTACGCACTCCGCGCCAGCCGTTGAAACGGTGGCGCAGGCGGTCGAGATAAAGGTAAACCACAGGCGTGGTGTAGAGGGTCAGGATCTGGCTGAACACCAGCCCGCCGATAATCGTCAGGCCCAGGGGCTGGCGCATTTCCGCGCCTTCGGCACTACTGAGCAGCAACGGCACGGCACCCAGAATCGCCGCCAGGGTGGTCATCAGGATCGGGCGCAGCCGCACGAGGCAGGCGGCGCGAATCGATTCCAGCGGGGTCATGCCGTCCTTGCGCTCCAGTTGCAACGCAAGGTCGATCATCAGGATCGCGTTTTTCTTCACCACCCCGATCAGCAGGAACAGCCCCAGCAGCGAGATCAGGCTGAACTCGCCCCCCAGCAGATAGATCGAGAGCAAGGCGCCCACCCCGGCCGACGGCAAGGTCGACAGAATCGTCAGCGGGTGAATGTAGCTCTCGTACAGAATCCCCAGTACCAGGTACACCGCCACCAGCGCACCGAGGATCATGAACGGCTGGCCTTTCTGGGTGGCGGCAAAAGCGTCGGCCGTACCGGCCATCTTCGCGATCACATCTTCAGGCAGGCCGACCTTGGCAATCGCCCGCTCGATGGCGGCCGTGCCCTGCTCCACCGTGACCCCGGGTGACATATCGAACGCAATATTCTCCGAGGCAAACTGGCCTTCATGGCTGACCCGGTCGTCCGCCAGGCTGTTCTCATAGTGGGCGATCGCCGACAGCGGGACGCGGGCACCGGTGGACGTGATCACCTGCATCTGATTCAGGGTGATCGGGTCCTGGGCGTACTTCGGATTGACCTCCATCACCACCTGATACTGGTTAAGGCTGTCGTAGATGGTGGAAATCTGCCGCTGGCTGTAGGCGTTGTTGAGCACGGCGGTGACCATGTCCATATCAATGCCCAGGCGCTTGGCCTGGTCGCGGTCGACAATCAGCGTCACCTGGGCCGCGCCGCGCCCTTCACGGGCATCGATGGCGGTCAGTTCCGGCAGCTCACGCAGCGCGGCGACCACTTTCGGGTACCACAGACGCAGGGCCGCGAGGTCGCCGCTTTGCAGGATGTAGGAATACTGCGAGGTGGTCTGGTCGCGACCGCCGCCAAATTGCAGGTCCTGGTCAGCCATCAGCATCAGGCGCCCACCGGGCACCAGTGGCACGTTCTTGCGCATGCGCTCGATCACCGCCTGGGCGGAAATCTTGCGTTCGCTGATAGGCTTGAGCCGCACCAGCATCACCGCGTTGTTGGTGCCGCTGTTGCCGCCAATAAAGCCCGCCACGCTCAATACGGCGGGATCCTGCAGGACCGCCTTGCGGAAGATTTCCATCTTCGGCTGCATCACGGTAAATGACAGCCCGTCATCGCCGCGCACAAAGCCGATCAGTTGTCCGGTGTCCTGTTGGGGCATGAAGGTTTTCGGCACCACCACATACAGCGCGACGTTGACACCAATGGTCACCAACAGGCTGAGCAGCGTCAGGCGCTTGTGGCGCAGCACCCAGTCCAGGCTGCGGGCGTAGCCGGCCACCATGCGGTCGTTGATCTTCTGGCTCCAGCGCTGCAAGCCTGTCTCCTGGCCTTTGACATGGGGCTTGAGCCAGCGGGCGCAGAGCATCGGGGTCAGGGTCAGCGACACCACCAGCGAGACGATGATCGCCGCCGCCAGGGTGATGGAAAACTCGCGGAACAGGCTGGTGACGATCCCGCCCATAAACAGGATCGACAGGAACACCGCCACCAGCGAGACGTTCATCGACAGCAAGGTGAAGCCGACTTCCTGGGCCCCCAGGTACGCCGCCTTCATCGGCGGCACGCCTTCGTCGATGTGCCGGGAAATGTTCTCCAGCACCACGATAGCATCGTCCACCACCAGGCCGGTGGCGAGGATCAGCGCCATCAGCGACAGGTTGTTCAGGGAAAAGCCGAACAGGTACATCACCGCAAACGTACCCACCAGCGACACCGGCACCGCCAGGGTGGGAATCAGCGATGCACGGAAGTTACCGAGGAACAGGTACACCACCAGGATCACCAGGGCCACGGCAATCAGCAACGTCATCTCGGCTTCGTGCAAGGTGGCGGTGATCACCGGCGAACGGTCCATGGCCAGGTTCAGCTTGACGCTGGACGGCAATACCGCCTGCAAGGCCGGCAATTGCGCCTTGATCTGCTTCACGGTCTCGATGATGTTGGCGCCGGACTGCCGGTTGATCACCAGCAGCACCGCCGAGTCGTTGTTGAAGAAGCCGCTGTTGTAGCGGTCCTCGACGCCGTCGCTGATCTTCGCCACATCCCCCAGGCGCAAGGCCGCGCCGTTCTGGTAGCGAATCAGCAGCGGTTCGTAGTCCTTGGCCTTTTCCAGCTGGTCGTTGGCCTGGATCTGCCAGTTGCGCTGGCTGTCTTCCAGCGAACCCTTGGGCCGGCGCACGTTGGCATTGGCGATGGTGTTACGCACATCGTCCAGGGCCACGCCGTACTGGTCGAGGGCCTTGGGTTCGAGTTCGATCCGCACGGCGGGCAAGGAGCTGCCGCCGATCTGCACTTCACCCACCCCCGGCACCTGGGACAGGCTCTGGGACAGGATGGTCGAGGCCAGGTCGTACAGCTGGCCCTTGGGCAACACGTCCGAGGTCAGGGACAGCACCATGATGGGCGCCTGGGACGGGTTGATCTTCTTGTAGGTGGGCATGCTGCGCATGCCGCTGGGCAGCAGGTTACGCGAGGCGTTGATGGCCGCCTGCACTTCCCGCGCCGCGCCGTTGATGTCGCGATTGGAGTCGAACGCCAGGATCACCCGAGTCGAACCCTGGCTCGACGAACTGCTCATGGTGGTAATGCCGGCAATCGCGCCGAAGGAGCGCTCCAGCGGCGTGGCCACCGTCGACGCCATCACCTCGGGGCTGGCCCCCGGCAGGCTGGCCGACACCACGATCACCGGAAAGTCGATCTGCGGCAATGGCGACACCGGCAGCAGGTTGAAGCTGACGCCGCCCAGCAACATGATCGCCAGGCTCAGCAGCATGGTCGCGACCGGCCGGCGAATGAAAGGTCCGGACAGGTTCATGGCTCAACCGGCTCCAGGCGCACGGGCTCTTTGCGCCAGCGACGGCCAAGGCGGTCGAAATACAGGTAGATCACCGGGGTGGTAAACAGGGTCAACACCTGGCTCACCAGCAGCCCGCCGACCATCACCAGGCCCAGGGGCTGACGCAGCTCCGCACCGGAACCGGTGGCGAGCATCAACGGCACGGCACCGAACAGCGCCGCCAGGGTGGTCATCAGGATCGGCCGGAAGCGCAACAGCGCCGCCTGGTAGATCGCAGTTTGCGGGTCCAGGCCCTGGTTGCGCTCAGCGTCGAGGGCGAAGTCGATCATCATGATCGCGTTCTTCTTCACGATACCGATCAACAGGATGATGCCGATGATCGCAATCATCCCCAGGTCATTGCCACTGAGCAGCAAGGCCAGCAAGGCCCCCACCGCTGCCGAGGGCAAGGTCGAGAGAATGGTGATCGGGTGGATGTAGCTCTCGTAGAGCACGCCCAGCACGATGTACATGGTCACCACCGCCGCCAGGATCAGCAGCAAGGTACTCGACAGCGAAGCCTCGAACGCCTGGGCCGCGCCCTGGAATTGAGTCTGCACGCCGACGGGCATGCCGATGTCTTTCTGCGCCTGGTTGATCAGTTCCACACCCTTGCCCAGCGCTACGCCGGGGGCCAGGTTGAACGACATCATCACCGCCGGGAACTGGCCGATATGCGCAATCGCCAACTGAGCCTGACGCTGTTCCACGTGGGCCAGGCTCGACAGCCGTACCTGGCCGCCGTCGGTGGTTTTCACGTGGATCTGGTTCAGGGCGTCCGGGCCGAGGGTTTCACCGGATTGCGCCTGCAACACCACACGGTACTGGCTGGCCTGGGTGTAGATGGTGGAAATCTGTCGCTGGCCAAACGCGTCGTACAGTGCATCCGTGATGGTCGATACCGACACACCAAGGCGCGACGCGGCGTCGCGGTCGATCACCAGGTACACCTGCAAGCCTTTGTCCTGCAGGTCGCTGGCGACGTCGGACAGTTCCGGCAACTGGCTGAGGGCGTGCACCAGCTTGTCACTCCACAGCGCCAGCAACTCGGCGTCCGGTGAGGACATGCTGAACTGGTACTGGGTGCGGCTGACGCGGTCTTCAATGGTCAGGTCCTGCACCGGCTGCATGAACAGGCGGATACCCACCAGCTTGTCCAATTGCGGTTGCAGGCGCGTGATGATCTGTGCCGCGCTGAGGTCCCGTTCGCCGTGGGGCTTGAGGTTGATCAGCAGGCGGCCGCTGTTGAGGGTGGCGTTATCACCGTCCACCCCGATATAGGACGACAGGCTCTCCACCGACGGGTCTTCGAGGATGATCTTTGCCAGTTCCTGCTGGCGCTGGCTCATGGCCGCAAAGGAGATCGACTGCGGCGCTTCGGAAATGCCCTGGATCACCCCGGTGTCCTGCACCGGGAAGAAGCCCTTGGGCACCACCAGGTACAGCACCACGGTCAGGCCCAGGGTGGCGATGGCCACCAGCAGGGTCAGCGGCTGGTGCTTGAGCACCCACTGCAACTTGCGCCCGTAGGCTTCGATCAACCAGTCGATCCAGGCGCCGCTGGCCTTGTAGAAACGGCCCTGCTCTTCTTCCTTGGGTTCGCGCTTGAGCAAACGCGCGCACATCATCGGCGTCAGGGTCAGGGACACCACCAGGGAAATCAGGATCGCCACCGCCAGGGTGATGGCGAACTCACGGAACAAGCGCCCCACCACGTCGGCCATGAACAGCAACGGGATCAATACGGCAATCAGCGACAGGGTCAGGGAAATCAGGGTGAAACCGATCTGTTTGGCGCCCTTGAGCGCGGCGGCCATGGGCGTCTCGCCTTCCTCGATATAGCGGGAAATGTTCTCCAGCATCACGATGGCGTCGTCCACCACAAAACCGGTGGCAATGGTCAGGGCCATCAGCGTCAGGTTATTGATGGAGAAGCCGGCGAGGTACATCACCCCAAAGGTGCCCACCAGGGACAGTGGCACGGCGATGGACGGAATGATGGTGGCGCTGAAACGGCGCAGGAACAGGAACGTCACCATCACCACCAGGGCAATGGCGATCAGCAATTCGTGTTGTACGTCACGGACCGAGGCACGGATGGTTTGGGTCCGGTCGGTAAGCACCGTCACGTCCAGGCCCGCCGGCAGGTTGTCGGTGATGCTCGGCAACAATGCCTTGATCCGGTCCACCACTTCGATGACGTTGGCCCCGGGCTGGCGCTGGATATTCAGCAGAACCGCCTGGTTTTCATTGGCCCAGGCCGCGAGGCGTTCGTTCTCGGCGCCGTCGACGATCTGCGCCACGTCCTTGAGCCGCAACGGCGCGCCGTTATTGTAGGCGAGGATCAGCTCGGCGTATTCCTTGGGCGAGACCAACTGGTCGTTGGCGTCGAGCATCGACACCCGCGTAGGGCCGTCGAAGTTACCCTTGGGCTGGTTGACGTTGGAGGCCGCGATCAGTGTGCGCACATCCGACAGGTTCAGGCCGTTGGCCGCCAGGGCTTCCGGGTTGACCTTGATCCGCACCGCCTGGCGCTGGCCACCGGCGATGCTGACCATGCCGACGCCGCTGATCTGCGCGATTTTCTGCGCCATGCGCGTGTCGACCAGGTCGTTGAGCTTGGGCAGCAACATGGTCTTGGAGGTGATGGCCAGGGTCAGCACCGGGGTGTCCGCCGGGTTGACCTTGTTGTACACCGGCGGTGCCGGCAAATCCTTGGGCAGCAGGTTGGTGGCGGCGTTGATCGCGGCCTGCACCTGTTGCTCGGCGACATCCATGTTGATGTCGAGGTTGAAACGCAGGGTCAGCACCGAGGCGCCGCCGGAGCTGGTGGACGCCATCTGGGTCAGGCCGGGCATCTGCCCGAACTGACGCTCCAGGGGCGCCGTCACCGCGCTGGTCATCACGTCCGGGCTGGCGCCGGGGTACAGGGTCATCACCCGGATGGTCGGGTAATCGACCTGAGGCAGGGCCGAGACCGGCAACAGGCGATAGGCAATCGCACCGGCCAGAACAATGGCCAGCATGCTCAGGGTAGTGGCTACCGGGCGAAGGATGAACAGCCGCGAGAGGTTCATGCGCCGCCCTTTTGCGCCTTGCCGGCATCAGCCGGGCCTTGCTGCGTTTTGGCTGCCGGCTGGCCCTGGAGGTGTTCGGTCGGCGTGGTCGGCACTTCAGTGCTGTCGTTGACCACTTCGATATCGCTGCCGTCCTTCAGGCGGTCGGTGCCTTCCAGTACGACGCGGTCGCCGGCGGCCAGGCCTTGTTTGATCACGGTGTTGTTGCCGTCGGAGTCACCGATCACCAGCGGACGTACCTTGACCTTCTTGTCGCCATCGAGCACGTAGACGAAGGTGCCATTGTTACCGAACTGAATCGCCGCCGACGGCGCCAGCACCACGTTATGCAGAGTGTCGGCCAGCAGGTGCACATTCACGAACTGGTTGGGGAACAGCGCCTGGTCCTTGTTATCGAACCGCGCCTTGAATTTGAGGGTACCGGTGGTGACGTCGATCTGGTTGTCCAGGCTCTGCAACACGCCGCTGGCTTTCAGCGCCACATCGCCACGGTCCCAGGCTTCTACCGGCAGCTTGTTGCCGGCGTGATAGCGGGCCAGCACGGTTTCCAGGGTGTTTTCCGGCAACGTGAAGGCCACGCTGATGGGTTGGGTCTGGGTAATCACTGCCAGGAAGGTGGTGTCGTTGGCGGCGACAAGGTTGCCTACGTCTACCTGGCGCAGGCCGACACGCCCGGTGATCGGGGCGCGGATCTTGGTGAATTCGAGGTTGAGCTTGGCGTCATCCACCGCGCCCTGGTTGGTCTTGACCGTGCCCTGGTACTGCAACACCAGCGCTTCGGCGGTGTCCAGGGTCTGCTTGGCGATACTGTCCTGGGCATACAGGTCGCGATAACGCTGCACGTCGACCTGGGCATTTTTCAACTGGGCCTGGTTCTGCAGCAACGTGCCCTGGGCCTGAAGCAAGGCATTCTGGTAACTGCGCGGGTCGATTTCCGCCAGCAAGTCACCGGCCTTGACCATCTGCCCCTCTTCAAAGGCGATCTTGACCAGCTCTCCCCCTACCCGGCTGCGCACATTGATGGTGTTCAATGCCGTGACCGTGCCCAGTGCCTTGTAGTACACCGGGAACTCCCCCTGCACCGCAGGCGCTACACGCACCGGCACCGGGCCAGTAGACCCACCAAACCCCGGGCGCATCATGCCCGACTTGCCGGCATGCCCGGCGGGCTTATTCTCGGCGCTGTCTTTGTGGCTGCCGGGCCAGAACTTCCAGCACAGGCCGGCAATAACCAGCAGCACGAGCAGGCCGAACAGCCAGCGGCGGGAGTGACGAGGGGTGGATTGCATGGAGTGATCAACCATTGGGTGCGAGAGCTTCTTCTTCGGGAGGCTGAAAGATAAGCACTGGGGCGCGTTAAGAAAAGCGCCTTTACCGGCTATTTACCTTGGACTTACAACTTTTAACTTCTTGGCTTAGTCCATTGGCTATCCGGCTAAGCGTCTGAAGCACAAATAAAAACGGCCTGGACTAGGCCAGGCCGCAATACTGCATCATACGTGTTACTGCAAAACGACAGTCACGCGTAGTTACAGTTACTTCAAAACAGCCAGGGCTGCTTCGTAGTTTGGCTCTTGGCCGATTTCGCTGACCAGTTCGCTGTGCAGCACGTTGTCGTTCTCGTCCAGCACGACGACAGCGCGGGCGGTCAGGCCTTTGAGCGGGCCATCGGCAATCGCAACACCGTAGTCGACAGCGAATGCAGCCTCACGGAAGTCCGACAGGTTCTTCACGTTTTCCAGGCCTTCGGCACCGCAGAAACGCGCTTGGGCGAATGGCAGGTCAGTGGAGATGCACAACACCACGGTGTTATTCACGTCGTTGACCTGGGCGTTGAACTTGCGAACCGAAGTGGCGCAGGTCGGGGTATCAACGCTTGGGAAGATGTTCAGCACTTTGCGCTTGCCGGCAAAGGTCGCCAGGGTCGCGTCGGACAGATCGCCAGCAGTCAGGGTGAAGTCTGGCGCCTTGGCGCCGACTTTCGGCAAATCGCCTTCGACCTGGACAGGGTTGCCTCGGAGGGTAACTTGAGCCATGAACGGAATCCTTCTAGTGGTGGTAGTGAAACGAATTTCAGGTGCCGAAGTTAAACACAAAGTTCGATGGGCACCTATGGTCGGACGCAAATTGTCATGGTGCGAGGCTCACCGCCCCGCCGCCACGAACCCGCGCTGCAGATCCTCGATCAACGCCTCCACATCCTCCAGCCCCACATGCAGGCGCACCACCGGGTTCAATCCACGGTCAGCGGCACTCCGGCGATCCTGAGTGTCGGCCAGGGTGACCAGGCTTTCATAACCGCCCCAGGAGGCGCCCAGGCCAAACAGCTGCAGGCCGTCGATAAAACGCTCCACATAGCCTGCATCGGCGTTATTGAGTTCGAACGAAAGCAGGCCATTGCTTCCGCTGAAATCACGCTTCCACAGCGCATGCCCCGGATGCTCGGGCAAGGCCGGATGAAACACCCGCTTGACCTGCGGCTGCACCTGCAACCATTGGGCAATCGCCAGTGCCTGGCGCTCGTGCACGTCCAGCCGGGAAGCCAGGGTGCGGGCACCACGCAGGATCAGGTAGGCGTCGTCGGCGCTCACCGCATTGCCAAAGGTATCGCTGATTTTCGCCAGGGCTGGCCATGCGGCTTCGGTAGTACAGACGCTGCCCATCATCACGTCACTGTGGCCGCCGAGGTATTTGGTCAGGGCCATAATGGAGATATCGGCGCCCAACGCCAGCGGACGGTACAGGTAGGCCGCGCCCCAGGTATTGTCCACCGCCAGCAAGATTCCGCGCGGCTTGCACAGTGCGGCTATCGCGGGCAGGTCGCACAGTTCATACAACAGCGAACCGGGGACTTCTGCATAGACCATTTTGGTGTTGGCTTGCAGTTGCGCTTCCAGACCGCTGCCGTCCGGGCTGAAGTAGCTGACTTCGATGCCGAATGGCTGGAGGAACTCCCGGGCCAGTTTGCGCACCGGCGAATACACGGCGTCGGTGATCAACACATGGTCGCCGGGCCGCAGGTAGGCCAGAAACGTCTGCGCCGCTGCGGCGAGCCCCGTGCCATACAGCCGTGTGCGATAGCCACCCTCCAGCTCGGTGACCAAGTCTTCAAGGGCAAAAGCGGTGGGATTCCCGCGTGCGCCGTAACTCAGGACCCGCTCACTGTCGCGTCGGGAGCGGGCGTCACGCATCTGGGCCAGGTTGTCGAACAGCACGGTGCTCAGGCGGGTGATCGGTATGTTGACCGCCCGACCACCGTTGCCCCCTTCGGTACGCGCCGCATGAATCAACCGGGTACGCACCCGTGACGCGGGCAACAACGGTTTGAGACTGGCGATTTCCGCTTCGCTCATCTGTGCCAGCAGGCCGATTTCCCAAGCCAGGTACTGGCGGGCGGCGTCCTTGTTGCCGCTGTGGCGGTCGTGGGTAAAGAACAAAAAGTCGATGCATTGATTGTCGGGAGGTGTCTGCGCGTCCTCGATCACCGGCAAACCCGCCGCCACCCATGCGGCATAGCCGCCGTCGAGCAAGCGCACATCGTCGCCCATCCCCAGCGCAGCAAAAGCAGCCAGCGCCGGATCATCCGCCAGCAGCACCAACGGGCGCGCACCGGCGGTCAACCGGGAACGGATCGACCAGCGCGAACCGGCAATTCGGCCCTTGCGGTGGGTCATGCTCGGGCGCAGGTCCACCAGGTCCACGGCGCCATCCTTCAACGCGTCAGCCAGTGCCTGCACCGATATCACCAGCAGCGCTTCAAAGGGGACAGTCCCCTTTACCTCCAGCGCTTCAAAGGGGACAGTCCCCTTTACCTCCAGCGCCAATCCACTGTGGATTCCACCCTCCAGCACATACGCCTCATGCCCCAACTGGCGCAGCCAACTGGCAACAATCGGCGCACGCACGCCGTCGCTGTCCAACAGCACCACCCGCGCCTGACGCACGCCAATGTACAGGTCGGTGGACTGAATCAACTGCCCGCCTGGCGTATGCTGCGCCCCCGGCAAACTGCCGGCGGCAAATTCTTCAGCGGTGCGCACATCACACAGGAACAGGCTGCGGGCCGGATCCGCCGCCCATTGCCGAACCAGCTCCGCCTCGACACTGACCACCCCTGCCCGCTCCGCCAGTTGCCGGGCAGCCTCACGCTGTTGGGCCAGATCCGTCGAGACCTGATCGGCATAACGCCGGGTACTGCCATGCTCCAGTTTAAAATCCGCCAAGTACCAACCTTGAGTACCGTTTTCCAACGCATAAACCGGGTTCTTCACACCGAGGTTGATCAACGTCTGGGCACCGATAATGCTGCGGGTACGGCCGGCGCAATTGACCACGATCGGCGTCGTCTCATCCGGCACCAGGTCGTGCACGCGGTAACCCAGCTCACCGTTGGGGCAGCAGATGGAGCCAGGAATGGTCATCTTGCGGTATTCATCGAACGGTCGGCCGTCCAACACCACCAGCGGCTCGCCCTTGGCTTGCCACTCCGCCAGTTGCTGCGCGGAGACGTGGGGCGTGTGGCTGGCTTCTTCCACCAACTCGCCAAAAGCCTTTGACGGTACATGCACCCCGGCAAACAGCTGCAGGCCGGCAGCCTGCCAACCGTCAGCCCCCCCTTCCAGTACATGCACCTGCCGGTAGCCCAGCGTCTGCAAGCGCAGCGCCGTGCGCGCCGCCACATCACCGCCGTCCTGGTCGTAAATCACCAGGCGCACCTGAGGGTTGGGGGCCAGGCGCTGCACCTCCAGCTCCAGGCGGCTATAGGGCAGGTTTACCCCGTGGAACAGATGGGCCTCGCCGTACTGGCCGTGCTCGCGTACGTCGAACAGGGCGATTTCCTGGCCGTCGAACAGCCATTGTTGCAATTGCCCGGGTGTGATGGTCTGGCTCATGGAAGTCCCGCAAAAAAAGATGAGTTACTGCAAGGCCAGTGAACGCTCGCCGGCGGCGACTTCGCGTCCCTTGGCATAAGCCCGCTGGACCGCCGGGCGCGCCTTGATGCGCAAACGCCAGGCCTGGATGTTCGGGTAGTCCGCCTGGTCCTGGCCTTGGCGCAGGGGCTGGATCCACGGGAAGATCGCCATGTCGGCCACCGAGTATTCGCCTGCCACATACGGCACCTCGGCCAGGCGTTGCTCCAGCACCCGATATAGGCGCGTGGCTTCGGTATTCAGCAAATCCAGGGCAAAGGGAATCGGCTCCGGGGCCTTCTCCTTGAACAGCTGCAACTGGCTCAGGTACGGGGTGATATGCCCCACCTGCCAGAACAGCCATTCCTGGACCTTCTGGCGCTCGGCGGTGCCGGCGGGCGGCAGGAAGCGCCCCGCTTTGTCCGCCAGGTAATTCAGGATTGCCCCGGATTCGAACAGGCTCAGGGGTGCTTCAAGGCTGTGATCGACAATCGCCGGAATCCGCCCATTCGCACTGATGCGCTGGAAGCTTTCCTGCTTCTGCGCGCCTTCGCGGATGTTGACCAGAATCAGGCGGTACTCCGCCTCCAGCTCTTCCAGCAGGATGCCGACTTTCAGGCCATTGCCCGTAGGCCAGTAATACAGATCAATCATAAAAAACCCTGGATGAACGCTGATCCAATTGTGGGAGCGGGCTTGCTCGCGAATGGGGTGTGTCAGCCAATGAATGCGTTTCTGACCCACCGCATTCGCGAGCAAGCCCGCTCCCACAGTTGATGTGTGTTGTGCTCAGGAATAGGCCCGGATTGAAGGGGCCATCTGCGAGGCGTTGTAGTTGAGGATCCGGCCGTCTGCTTCAACGCCATAACGGCCGTTAAGGGATTCCAGCGGCAGGCCGTACAGGTGGAAATGCAAGGTCGCCTGCTCACCCTCAACGCGAATCCCGTGCAGGTCTTCACCGAGAAACGAGATAGAGGTGCCCGGCTGCACGACGACTTCTTTCTCAAGGGTCAGGGTGGTGAAGCCTTCCTCACGCCCTTCATCGTTGCGGCCATACACGTAATTGATTTCCTGGCCTTCAACGGCAGTGATGATCGCCCAGGTTTCGTGGTTGTGAGGAAGGGTGCTTTTGCCCGGCAGCAGCGAATTCAGGTACAGGGTCGGCGTGTCGCCGTCGTCATTCAGGCGATAGCGGAACGCGGTGCTGCCCTGCCCCGGTACTGGCGCGGGGAATTCGTTGAAGTTGAACAGGTCCCGGCGCTCGGCCAGGGTTTCCAGCAGCCCGACAATTTCCACCAGGGCCGCGCGGTCTACGCCACGCTGGTTGATAACACGGATCTGCTGCAGGAAGTCTTCGATAACGGCGGCACGGTTTGCGGTACTCATGACGAGGTTCCTCTTGTTAGACAGACAGGGTGTAGCGGCTCAGGTTGGTCAACAGGTACGGATCGTTGGCGGTGGGTGGCCGGCGGCCGGGATCGCCCAAGGCATGGCGCAGGAATTCCTGGGTGCGTTCACTGGTGGGGCGCTGGAAGATCTGCTCGGCGCTGCCGTGCTCGACGATCACGCCGTTTTCGGTGAAGTAGACGATGTCGCTGATCTCTTCGGCGAAACGCATTTCATGGGTTACCAGCACGCAGGTCATGCCTTCTTCGGTCAGCTCGCGAATCACCGTCAGCACTTCGCCGACGGTTTCCGGGTCCAGGGCCGAGGTCACTTCATCGAACAGGATCAGCTCGGGGCGCATCGCCAACGCCCGGGCAATCGCCACCCGCTGCTGCTGGCCGCCGGACAACTGGCCGGGATAGGCATCGGCCTTGTGCTCCATGCGCACTTTGGCCAACAGCGCCCGGGCGTCCTTCTCTGCCTCGGCGCGGTGACGGCCAAGCACCTTGCGCGGGGCGATCACCAGGTTTTCCAGCACGGACAGATGCGGGAACAGGTTGTATTGCTGGAACACAAACCCGACGCGCTTGCGCAACTCGATGCGCTGGGCTTCCTGGGTCAGCGTGTCGACCCGGGTCTCGCCCACGCGGATGGTGCCGCGCTGGGGCTGCAACAGCCCGGTGATGCAACGCAGGATGGTCGACTTGCCCGAGCCCGACGGGCCGATGATCGACACCGCCTGGCCGCGATGCACGTCGAGGTCGATGCCCTTGAGCACCCGGTTGTCACCGAACGACAGCTGCAAGTCCCGCAGGCTGACCAGGGGTTCAATAGAAGGCATAACGGCGCTCCAGGCGTTGGGTCAAACGGGAAATCGGGTAGCAGTAGGCGAAGAACAGCACCAGCAGGCTCAGGTAGATCACCACGGTAAAGCCGGTCATGTTCACGGTGTTGCTGGCGATCTGTGCGGTGTCGATCACGTCGTGCACGCCCACCAGCGAAGCCAGGGCGGTGCCCATGGTGACCACCGCGTAGAGGTTCATCCACGGCGGCAACATGCGCTTGAAGCATTGGGGCAGGATGATCGAGCGGAAGATCTGGCCACGGGTAAATGCAAGTGACCGCGCCGCTTCCCATTGGGTGCTGGGGATCGAGCCGATGGCGCCGCGAAAGATCTCCGCCACGTTCGCGCTGGCGGGCAACGCCAGGCCGATGGTCACCTTGACCCAGTCCGGGAACGACACATAGCTGCTGCCAATATGGATCTCGAACGGAAACACGTAGGTGGTGAAATAGATCAGCACCAGCCACGGCGCATTGCGGAAAATCTGCACCCAGACTCGTGCCGGCAAGCGCAGCAGGCGCAATGGCGACAGGGCCAACGCGCCCACTATCAGGCCCAGCAGCGAGCCGAGACCAATCGCCACCAGGCTGATCAGGATGTTCTGGCCGAAACCGCTGACCAGCGCCGGCGACCATTGCAGCAACGCCGACAGCACCGGGAATGAATCAATGGCCATAGCCGGGCATCCTCAGGCGCGCTTCCAGCCAGCGCCCCACACAATTGACGGTAAAACTCAGCAAGCCGAAAAAGCTCAGGATCAGAATCATCAGCTCCAGCACGTTGTCGCTCTGGGTCCAGATCATGATCGAGGCGTAGGTGATATCGCCCACGGCGATGGCTGAGGCCACGGCAGTCATTTTCACCAGGTCAATCAGGTTGTTGATCAGCGACGGCAAGGCGAAGCGCAGGGCCAACGGCAACTGCACGTTCCACAGCAGTTGCCGGCTGCTGAAGGCCAGGGAGCTGGCGGCTTCCAGGGTCACGGAAGGTACCGCCTCAATGCCGGCGCGCAGGGCTTCGGCGTGGAACGCGCCCTTGTGCAACGAGATCACGATCACCACCCAGGCAAACGGCGTCAGCGGGTTAGCCGCACCGACAGCCTGGGTCAGCAGCATGTTCAACACCAGGAATGCGCAGTACAGCTGAACCAGCGTAGGCGTGTTGCGGGTCACTTCGATAAACACCCGCGCCGGCTTGGCCAGCCACGGATTGCCCGAAGTCAGCAGCGCCGCGAGGCTGATCCCCGCCAGCAGGCTGCCGACGATGGTGAACAGGCACAACAGCACGGTGGTCAGCGCGCCCTGCTCCAGGGTGCCGCGCTGATAGGCATCCAGCAGGAAGCTGTAGTTGAGGCCGATACCGGCGGCCCAATGCACAAAAATCTCCAGCCAATGACTCATTCGGCGCCCCGCAGCTTGCCGCAGGCGGCAGCGATACGGCGGCCGGCTTCGTCCACGCTGTCGGTCGCCGTAGCGATGGACAGGCGAAACCACGGCGACAGGCCGTAGGCGCTGCCGGCTACACCGGCCACGCCCTCCTCCAGCAAGTACTCGACAACATCGCTGTCGTCGTTCAGCTGTTGACCGTCCGGGCGATAGCGACCAAGCAAACCGGCGCAGCGCACGAACACGAAAAAGCCGCCCTGAGGTTCGAGCACTTCCAGGCCGTCGACGGTGCCGAGGGCCATCATCAGCAGGTCCCGGCGCAGCTGATAAGCCGCCACTTGTTCGGCCAAAAAGCCCAGCCCGCCGGTGAACGCGGCCAATGCAGCGGCTTGACCCACGGAAGAAGCGCCGGAGGTGGATTGCGATTGCACCACCGCCATGGCGTTGGTCAGGGTCTGCGGCCCGGCGCCAAAACCGATGCGCCATCCGGTCATGGCGTAGGTCTTGGACACGCCGCCCACCAGCAGGCAACGGTCCTGCAAATCCGGTGCGACGTTCAGCAGGCTCTGGGCCGGGCGGCCGTCGAAACGAATGTGTTCGTAGAGTTCATCCAGCAGCACCAGCACCTGGGGATGGCGATGCAGCACCTCGGCCAGCGCCTGTAATTCAGCCTCGCTGTACACGGCACCGCTCGGGTTGCCCGGGCCGTTGAGGATCAGCCAGCGGGTGCGTTGATTGATGTGCTGTTCCAGCTGGTCCGGCAGCAGCTTGCAGCCCTGCTCCAGCCCGCACTCGATAAACACCGGTTCGCCACCGTTGAACCGCACGCTGTCAGGGAAGGACGGCCAGTACGGCGTCGGCACCAGCACTTGATCGCCGTCGTCGAGGGTGGCGGCGAAGGCGTTGAAGATGATCTGTTTCGCGCCGTTGGCGATCACGATATTCGGCAGCGAATAGTCCAGGTGGTTTTCTTCGGCCAGCTTGCGCTGCACCGCAACGCGCAAGGCTTTCACACCAGGTGTTGGCGTGTATTTGGTGGCGCCCGCAGCGATGGCCGCGTAGGCGGCTTGTTTAATGTGCTCCGGGGTGTCGAAGTCTGGCTCACCGGTGGTCAGGTCCAGAATGTCGCGGCCCGCATCGCGCAGTTCCGTGGCACGGGACTTGGCCGCCGCGTTGGCCGACAGCGACACCCGCTGCACTCGCTTCGACAGACGAACCGTCATGGCCGCACCTCCAGGACTTTGCCGGGGTTGAGCAGGTTTTTCGGGTCGAGGGCCTTCTTGATGCGGCGCATCAGGTCCAGCTCCACCGGGCTTTTGTAGCGGCCCAGCATGCCGACCTTGCGCTGGCCGATTCCGTGCTCGGCACTGATGGAGCCGCCGTGAGCATGGGCACTGTCATGCACCAGCAAGCTCAGTTCGGCGTAGTTGCGCATGTGCTCGTCCACCGTGGAACCCAGCGGATGGGCCACGTTGTAATGCAGGTTGCCGTCCCCCAGGTGCCCGAACGTGAAGTTGCGAACGCCGGGAAAATGCACCTGCAACAGCGCATCGGTATGGGCGACGAAGGCGACGATTTGCGAGATAGGCACCGAGATGTCGTGCTTCATATTGCGCCCGGCGCGCTTCTGCGCCTCGCTCATGTTCTCTCGCAGCAGCCACAGGGCTTCGCTCTGCGCCAGGCTCTCGGCGATCAGTGCGTCGGCCAGCAATGACTGCTCGAAGGCTTCACCGAGGACGTTTTCGAAGGCTTCGCGGGCGTGGGTTTCGCCGTGGTTATCCGAGAGTTCCAGCAAAGCGAACCAGGGTTGGCTGGCCTTGAGGAACGGTTGCGGGCCTTCGGGAAACTGCTCGCGCAACAGCGCCAGGCAATCGGCGCTGAGCAGCTCGAATGCCGTGAGATTTGCGCCAAAACCGGCGCGGGCATGGGACAGAAAAGCGACGGCCTGAGCCAACTCATCAAAGGCCAGCAGCGCAGTGGCCTGGGCCTTGGGCAGCGGGAACAGCTTCAGGGTCGCGGCGGTGATAATGCCGAGGGTGCCTTCGCTGCCCACGTACAAATCCCGCAAGTCGTAGCCGGTGTTGTCCTTGCGCAGACCGCGCAGGCCGTTCCAGATTTCGCCTTCGGCAGTGACCACTTCCAGGCCCAGGGTCAGCTCGCGGGTGTTGCCATAGCGCAGCACCGCCGTGCCGCCGGCATTGGTCCCGAGGTTGCCGCCAATGGTGCAACTGCCTTCGGCGCCCAGGCTCAGCGGAAACAGGCGATCGGCTTCCCGGGCCACGTCCTGGATGTTTTGCAGGATGCAGCCGGCTTCGACGGTCAGGGTGTCGTTGTCGGTATCGATCACGCGTACCCGGTTCATGCGGTCGAGCAACAGCAATACCGCACGACCACTGGCGTCCGGCGTCGCGCCTGCCATCAGCCCGGTGTTGCCACCCTGAACCACGATGGGCGCTTCCAGGGCCACGCAGGCGCGCACCACGGCGGCGACTTCCTCAGTGTTGGCTGGGTGCACCACAGCGATCACCTGGCCGGTGTAGCGGCCCTGTTTGTCGGTAAGGTACTGGGGAGCGTCTTCACTGCGCTGCACATGGGCGGCGCCGAGCAATTGCTGCAGGGTGGCGAAGAGCGTTTCACTCATGACTGTACTGCTCGTGCAGATTACGCAGGGCCTGCGACGGGGCCATGCCGGTGCGTTCGCCGAGGGCGATCAACCAGCCGCTGCGATGCCAGTCGCGCACGATGGCGTCAAGCTTGGCCTGGGTGTCGTGCTCGCCCTTGCGGATCCAGATCACGGATTTGGACGGGATCAAATCCCCCGGCAACGGAATCTCGTAGCCGGACCATTCGGCATCCTCCAGCAGCGCGTGCATGGTCGGGCTGACGTGCACCGCCGCCACGCAGCCATTGCCGCGCAGCGACAGCAGGGATTCGGACTGGCTGCGGAACGCCTTGATCTGCGCGCCGTAGGTTTCCTGCAACGGCTTGATGAAGTTACTGCCCTGGGACACGCACACCGGCTTGTCCTTGAGGTCGGCCCACTGGGTGATACCGGCGCCTTTGCGAATCAACGCTGCGCCGCCGACTTCTTCATAGGGCGTGGGCACGTAGTCGAGAATCTCGGCGCGCTCGTCGGTGTACTGCATGTTGGCGATCAGCACATCGACCTTGCCTTGTTGCAGGAACTGCACGCGGTTGGGCGCCAGTACCGAGACGGTCTTGGTCTCCACACCCAGCGCCTGGCCGAGGCCCTTGGCCAGCTCGACGTTGTAGCCCAGGTGTTCGCCGGTCTTGGGGTCGAGGGTGCCGAACGGCGGGCCGCTGAGGATCACGCCGACACTGATGGCGTGGCGTTGCTGGATTTTGTCGAGGGTTGCGTCAGCGTGGGCCAGGCTTGCGCACAGCGCCAGGCCCAAGGCAGTCAGGGTTTTCAATGTCATGTGTCAGGCGCCCTTGAACTGTTTCTGCAACTCCACCAGCGCCGGGGACGCCGGGGTGATGTGGTTGCGGGTCTGGGCGTCGATGAGCCAGCCGCTGCGGTGCAGTTCCTTGATGATCGGGTCGAGCTTGGCCTGGGTGTCGTTCTCGCCGCGACGAGTCCAGATCACCGACGGCGCCGGGTTCAGCTCGGGGCTGATGGCGCGGTAGTCCTTCCATTCGGCGCTGTCGTTGATCAGCGGGTTGATCAGGGTGGAGTCATGCACCGCCGCGACGCAGTTGTTGCCGCGCAGGGCCAGCAGGGATTCGGAGGAGCTCTTGAAGCCTTTGATCTGTGCGCCCAGCTCGGTCAGCGGCTTGACGTAGCTGCTGCCCTGGGAGGTGCACACCGGCTGGCCTTTGAGGTCTTCCCAGTGGGTGATCTTGCTGTCCTTGAGTACCGCTGCGGTGCCGCCGATCCTGTAGAACGGCGTCGGTACGAAACCGAGGATTTCGCCGCGCTCGGAGGTCCACTCCATATTGGCGATCAGCAGGTCGACCTTGCCCTGCTGCAGGAACTGCACGCGATTGGCCGGCAATACCGGTACCAGTTGCACCTCGGCGCCCAACTGCCGGCCCAGCTCGTTGGCCAGGTCAACGTTCAAACCCTTGGGCTTCTGAGTGGTGGGGTCGATGCCGCCAAACGGCCCGCCGGACAGCAGCACGCCGACCACCAGCACATGGCGCTGCTGGATCTTGTCCAGGGTCGCGTCGGCCTGCACCACCGCGCTGCCGCCCAGGGCGATCAATGCGCCCAGGACCACAGGCAACCTTCGTTTTACCGCCGCGCGCACAAAACCCATGGAACTCCCCTCATTAGCGGTCGGCGTACCCCGACCTGATGTGGGGGCATGCTAGGGAGAGTGCCGGGGTAACGGAAATTCAAATATCTAATATCGTTATAACTTCCCGTAAATGGACGACCTCGCTTTTGGCCATATACTCGCAATCATTGGCCTCTGTAAAAATTCGACGCCACAACACATAAACATATGTAATGTTTATCTTCGCACCCTTGATATAAAAAACGCCCTGGAATGGCCATGTCGACCCTCGATCTCGAACTGCTCCGCACCTTTATCGCCGTGGTCGACCACCACAGTTTTGCCGAAGCCGGCACCCACCTGGCACGCACGCAATCTTCCGTCACCCAGCATATGCAGCGCCTCGAACAGCAAGTAGGCGTCAGCCTGTTTGAAAAACGTGGCCGGCAAAAGCAGCTGACAGAACCTGGAATGCAGTTGTTGCGGCATGCGCGGCAGATGCTGTCGCTGAATGACGATGCACTTAACTCCCTGCGGGAAAGCAGCCTCAGCGGCGTGCTGCGCATCGGCTCGCCCCACGACATCGCCGACACCATCCTGCCGCCGATCCTCAGCCACATCGCCCGCTCGGCACCGCGCCTGCGCCTGGAAATCGACGTGGGCCGCAGCCCGTTCCTGATGGATGACTTGCATCGGGGCAAGGTGGACATGGTGATTTCCACCCGCGCCGACGCCAACCTGGAAGGCTTTGCGCTGCGTACCTCGCCGGTGTGGTGGATCTGTTCGGCGCAATACATTCACTCGCCGAGCGAACCGCTGCCGTTGATTCTGGTGGATGAGCCGAGCATCTATCGGCGCTATGCCCTGGAGGCGCTGGAACGGGCGAACATACCGTGGAGGCAGGCGTACCTGGCGTCGAACCTGATCGGGATCAAGGCGGCAACCCGCGCAGGGCTCGGCGTGACCCCACGGAGCATGGAAATGCTCGGGCCGGACATGCGGGTATTGGGAGAGAACGACGGGCTGCCGAGAATGCCGGAGGTCACGTATTACCTGTGGATTCGCCCGAACACGGCGAACCCGATTGCACGCAAGGCTTATGACTTGATCAGGGCCAGCCAGGGATTGGCGCTTGGGTGAAGCCGGCGAGCTTACCGGCAGGAGCGAGGTTGCTCGCGAAGGTCGTTAACAATGACGCGGGAAACCTGACACCCAACGGCGGTCTCAGGTTTTTCGCGAGCAAGCTCGCTCCTACAGGATGTTCAGGCGTCGTTATTGCTGGGTCAATTGGGTCCACAACGCGGGTGCGCCGGCGGACTTGGCGATTGCCTCAAGACGGGCCGCGTGTTCGGCCATGTCCTGCTCGCTGGCACGAATAATCGTGGTGGGCCGGCGATCCGCCGGCAGGCGGCGGATTTCCGAAGGGCGATTGCCCGAGCCTTCTGCCGAACCATTGCCGTCCGAAGCGTTACCGGCCAGGGACAGGCTGGTCTGGCCGCCGGTCATGGTCAGGTAAACGTCGGCGAGAATCTCGGAGTCGAGCAAGGCGCCGTGGAGTTCACGGCCGGAGTTGTCGACGCCATAGCGTTTGCACAAGGCATCGAGGCTGTTGCGCTGGCCCGGGTGACGCTCACGGGCCATCATCAAGGTGTCGAGGATAGAGCAGTGCTGGGTGATATCCGCCCGGTCGGTCGCGCCCATCAGTGCGAATTCGTTGTTGATGAAGCCAACGTCGAACGCCGCGTTATGGATGATCAGCTGTGCGCCGTTGATGAACTCGAAGAACTCATCGGCCACTTCGGCAAACCGCGGCTTGCCTACCAGGAATTCGTTGGTGATGCCGTGGACGCCGATGGCGCCTTCATCACTTTCGCGATCCGGTTGCAGGTAGACGTGGAAATGCCGGCCGGTGAGGCGACGGCCCATCAGTTCGACGCAGCCGATTTCAATGATCCGGTGGCCGTCGGTCACCGGCATGCCGGTGGTTTCGGTATCGAGTACAACAGATCGGATGGCCATCAGGGTTCAGCTCTCAACGGTTTGGTACATTTCAAAGGGCGGGATCTTAACACGTGAACCGGCATCAGCTCTGCTTGTAGCCGCGCACTTCATCCACGCCGCGATTGGCCAACTGGTCGGCCCGCTCGTTGCCGGGATGGCCGATGTGCCCGCGCACCCACTTCCAGGTGATGTTGTGGCGATTGCATTGCTCATCGAGCAACTGCCACAGGTCGGCGTTTTTCACCGGTTCCTTGGCCGCAGTCTTCCAGCCGCGCTTCTTCCAGTTGACCATCCACTCGTTGATGCCCTTCATCACGTACTGGGAGTCGGTCACCAGTAACACGTCGCAACGACGCTTGAGCTCTTCCAGGCCGCGAATCGCCCCCATCAGCTCCATGCGATTGTTGGTGGTGTTGGCTTCGCCGCCCCACAGTTCCTTCTCCACGCCTTTGCACACCAGCAAGGCGCCCCATCCGCCGGGGCCCGGGTTGCCCTTGCAGGCGCCATCGGTGAAGAGTTCTACGGTATCGGTCATTTCACTGTCCATTAAAGCGGGATCCATCAAAGCGGGTTGCCGATAATCGACCGACAAAGGCCCGAGGTCGAGAGACTCGACCTGAAATCAAAAAAGGTTTTTTACTGCTCGCTCTGCTTGCGATTGACCTTGGCCATCGGCATCGGTACCAGCTTGCCCATCGGTTCGCGGCGTACCTGGCGCACCGGGCGCAGGCCCACGACGATCTTGCGCGCCACCAACAAGTAGAAACCACCGCCAGACAATTGCCAGGCTCCGGCCCTGCGCTCCCAGCCGGCCAACCGGCCCTGCCACTTGGCGGACGCAAGCGGCGGACGATAGCACCCGAAGCGGCGTTTCTCCAGCGCAAAGCCCAGCAGGTTCAACCAGTCACCGACGCGCGAGGGCGAGATGCAGCGTGCCTTGCGCAAGGCATCATGGGCGAATACGTGCCGCAAGCCCCAGCTGCTCCAGGGGTTGATGCCGATGATCAGCAAATGGCCACCTGGGCGCACGCTGCTGGCGGCTTCGCGCAGCAAGCCATGGGGCGACAGGCAGAAATCCAGGCCATGCTGCAACACCACCACGTCGGCCGCATGCTCGCTCAACGGCCAGGCTTGCTCCTCGCAGACAATCTCGACACCCGGCAACGGCGCACCCAGGCGCACATTGCGTTGCACCTGGGGTGCCGACGGCGGGGTTTGCGCCGAGGGACCGTAATGCACCAGGTAGCCACCAAAGAACCGACCCAGCTCGTCTTCGAGCATGCGCCGTTCTTCATCCAGTAAAAATTGCCCGACAGGCCCGGACAGCCATTCACGGGCGGCACTGATCAGTGCCAGCCACTCGGGATCGGCCTGGGCGAACGCTTTATCAGTCATTGCATTCTCCAACTCGCCAAGAAGCTCTAAGATGCACCAATGTGTTCAGCTTGGCGAATCAAAGAATGATACAGATCAGTGCCCTGCCCGCCTTCACCGATAACTACATCTGGTTGTTACAGGATCAGCCGAACAAGCGCTGCGCGGTGGTCGATCCCGGTGATGCCGCGCCCGTGCTGGCCTGGCTCCAGCAGCACCCCGACTGGACTCTCAGCGACATCCTGGTGACTCACCATCACCATGATCATGTCGGCGGCGTCGAACAACTTAAAAGTGTTTCAGGCGCCACGGTCTACGGCCCGGCGAACGAAAAAATCCCGGCGCGGGACGTCGCCCTCCAGGACAACGACCGCATCAACGTGCTGGGCTGGGACTTCGAGGTGTTTGCCGTTCCCGGGCACACCCTGGGCCATATCGCCTTTTATCACGAGGGCGTGCTGTTCTGTGGCGACACCCTGTTCGCCGCCGGTTGTGGCCGGCTGTTCGAAGGCACCCCGCAGCAAATGCACACCTCCCTGGAACGCCTGGCGGCCCTGCCGGCCGACACGCTGGTGTACTGCACCCATGAATACACACAAAGTAACCTGAAATTCGCCCAGGCCGTGGAACCGCATAACGCGGATATCGCCGAACGGGCGGAGAACGTGCGGCAACTGCGGGCGAACGGCCAGATCACATTGCCCTCAACCCTGGCCCTGGAAAAACTCACCAACCCCTTTCTGCGGACCTCTGAAACATCCGTTAAAGAAAAAGCGGACGAACGGAATGGCCGGGATAACCAGGCCGGGAGTGAGGTATTTGCTAGCTTGAGGTCGTGGAAAGATACGTTCTAAGTGGAAGGATTCTGATACGTAATTTCTGAATGGTTGACCGGAACCAAAGCGCTTTCTAGAATCGCCCGACATTTTTGCCCGGAACTTACTTCCAGCCAATGTCGTCATCTATTCGTAAAACCAACCATTCAGACGCATTGACCCGCCTGGCTCAAGCCGTGGCGGTGGCTGTGTCCGCTACTCTGGCGGGCTGCCAATCGACCCATTTTGCCGCACAATCCACCGTGCAACCCAAGCCAAACCTTACCGCCAAGATCAAGCAAAAACCCATTTGGCTATCAGAGAAGCCAAGCCCGGAAGTGCCCCAGGATGTCTGGGAACGCATGCGCCGGGGCTTTCAATTGCAGGACGGGTTAGGCGTCAACCCGCGCATTGAACAGCAACGATTGTGGTTTGCCAGCAACCCTTCCTTCCTTGAGAACGCCGGCGAACGCGGCAGTCTCTACATTCATTACATCGTCGAACGCCTTGAAGAACGCAACATGCCTCTGGAGCTGGCGCTGCTGCCAGTGATTGAAAGTGCCTACAACCCAATGGCTTATTCGCGCAGCGATGCGGTGGGCCTGTGGCAATTCATTCCCTCCACCGGGCGCTACTTCAACCTGCGTCAGACCCGCGCCTACGACGGCCGCCGCGACATCACCGCCTCCACCACCGCCGCCCTGGACTACCTGACGCGTCTGCATGACATGTTCAACGGTGACTGGTTGCTGGCGTTGGCGGCCTACAACGCGGGCGAAGGTACCGTCAGCCGGGCCATCGAGCGCAACGAAAAGCTCGGCTTGCCGACAGACTACTGGAACCTGCCACTGCCCCAGGAAACCAAGGACTACGTGCCCAAGTTCCTGGCGCTGTCCCAGGTGGTGCTGGCTCCCGAAGCCTACGGCGTCAACCTGAGCCCGATTGCCAACACGCCGTATTTCGAAGTGGTCGAAGTCAAGCAGAGCATGGACCTGTCACGGGTTGCCGCGCTGGCCGAGATCGACGAAGACGAACTGTTCCAGCTCAACCCCGCCCTGAAGCAACGTACCACGTTGGATGGCCCGCAGCATTTGCTGGTGCCGACTTCCAAGGCGCAGTTGCTGGCCAGCAGCCTTTCGGCGATGAAGCCCGAAGAATTACTGAGCATGCGCCCGAAAAAGCAGGTGTTCGACGAAGTTGAACACAAGGCTGTGGCCGGTCGCACCCGTAGCTACAAGGTTCGCAGCGGCGACAACCTGACCCTGATTGCCAAGGCCAACAAGGTTGATGTGCATGACCTGCAGCGCTGGAACCAGCTCAATGGCCAGGCGCTCAAGGTCGGCCAGACCCTGGTCATGCAGGACACCCGCAAACTGGTGGCCAAGGCCGGCGGCAAGAAGCCGGTGCAGTACAAGGTCAAGAAAGGCGACTCGCTGTACATCGTCGCCAAGCGCTTCAACGTCGAGATGCAACATCTCAAGCGCTGGAACCCGCGCACTGGCCAGGCGCTGAAGCCAGGGCAGATGCTGGTGGTTTCCGGGCCTAGATAACACCGCAAACCCCGTAGGAGCGAGCTTGCTCGCGAAAAACGCAAGGACACCGCGTTAATTCGGAATGCCAGCGTTATCGTTGGCGTCCTTCGCGAGCAAGCTCGCTCCTACAGGTTTCACCGCGCCTCAATCCCCGCCGCTTCACCAGCCTTTTTCCAATCGGAACAAGCTGTTACTGTACGGTTCATAAAGCCCAAGCCGCCTGGATCGGATCTCTGACTTGAAGCGTCCCCTCCTTCTACTAATAAGTCTGGCCTTGAGCTTTTCCGCGAACGCGACCGTCACCGAGAGCCACGGTTATGCGCAGTTCGGCACGCTCAAGTACCCGGCCAAATTCACCCACTTCGACTGGGTAAACCCCGCAGCGCCCAAGGGCGGCACTTTGCGGGTCATGGCGTTTGGCACCTTCGATACGCTCAACCCTTATACCTTCAAGGGTTCCAGCCCGGTTTCCACCGCCAACTTCCTGCAATACGGGGTCAACGAGCTGAACGAGCCGTTGATGGTCGGTACCGGCCAGTACGCCCCTTCCGGCGATGAACCGACTTCCAGCTACGGCCTGATTGCCCAATCGGTGGAGTACAGCGAGGACCGCAGCTGGGTGGTGTTCAACCTGCGCCCCGAAGCGCGCTTCCACGATGGCAAGCCGATCACGGCCTACGACGTGGCGTTTTCCTATCGCACGCTACTGACCGAAGGCCACCCGCAATACCGCACCAACCTGCAGGAAGTGGCCCGGGTCGACATTCTTAACCGGCACCGCATTCGCTTTGTGTTCAAGCGCGCCGGCAACCCGTTGCTGATCCTGCGCCTGGGGGAGCTGCCAGTGTTGCCCCAGCACTACTGGAAAAACCGTGACTTCAAGGCCACCACCTTCGAGCCGCCGCTGGGCAGCGGGCCTTACCGCATCAGCAAGGTGACGCCGGGGCGGCAACTGGTGTTCGAACGGATCAAGGATTACTGGGGCAAGGACCTGGCGGTCAACCGTGGTTTCTATAACTACGACAAGGTCGAGGTGGAGTTCTACCGCGACAGCGACGTGGCCTTCGAAGCCTTCAAGGCCGGCGAGTTCGATATCTATATCGAGCACCAGGCGAAGAACTGGGCCAACGGCTACAACTTCCCGGCGGTCAACCGCGGTGATGTGATCAAGGCGCAGATCGCCCACCAGATCCCGACCCAGAGCCAGGGCCTGTTCATGAACAGCCGGCGCCCGGCCTTCAGCGAGGCCAAGGTGCGCGAAGCCTTGGGGCTGATGTTCGATTTCGAGTGGACCAACCGCACCCTGTTCAGCGGCGCCTATAAACGCACCCTCAGCTACTACCCCAACAGCGAATTCTCCGCCACCGGCGTGCCCACCGGCCATGAATGGCTGATGCTCTCGCCCTATCGCGATCAACTGCCGGCCAACCTGTTTACCCAGGCCTTCAGCCTGCCTCAGACCGACGGTCGCGGCATCCCTCGGGACACCATGCGCCGCGCCCTCGCGTTGCTCGCCGAAGCCGGCTGGAAGCTGTCCGGGCAGCGTTTACTCAACCGTGACGGGCAGCCGCTGCGCCTGGAAATCCTGCTGGTGAATCCGAACCTGGAGCGCATCCTGCAGCCTTATGTCGAAAACCTGACAAGCATCGGCGTCGATGCCCGCTTGCGCACGGTAGACCGCGCACAGTACAAACAACGCCTCGATCAGTTCGACTTCGACATGATTCTGATGACCCTCAACCAGACCCTCAGCCCCGGCCTTGAGCAGTGGCAGTACTTCCACTCCAGCCAGGTGGGGATCAAGGGCAGCAAGAATTACGCAGGCATCGCCAACCCGGTGGTCGACCATCTGCTGGAACAGTTGCTGGCGGCGCAAACCCGCGAAGAACAATTGGCAGCCGGGCGAGCGCTCGACCGCGTCCTGCTGTGGCAGCACTACAGTATTCCCAACTGGTACCTCAACTATCATCGCCTGGCGTACCGCAACCGGTTCGCCTTCGTCACCACGCCGCCCTACAGCCTGGGCCTGAGCGCATGGTGGCTGAAAGCTTCGGAGAAAGCCCAATGATGCCTTTGCGTACTGCGATCCTTGGCAGCCTGTTGTTGTGCGGCGCGGCCACTGCGGCCCCACAGCATGCCCTGACCCTCTATAACGAACCCCCCAAGTACCCCGCCGACTTCAAGCATGTCGATTATGTAAATCCCGACGCACCCAAGGGCGGTACCTTTCGCGAGTCCAGCATGGGCGGCTTCGACAGCCTCAACCCGTTCATCAGCAAGGGCGTGCCGGCAGACAATATCGGCCTGATCTACGACACCCTCGCCCAGCAAAGCCTGGACGAACCCATCACCGAATACGGTCTGGTGGCCGGCAAGATCGAAAAGGCCCCGGACAACAGTTGGGTACGCTTCTACATTCGCCCCGAAGCGCGCTTTCACGACGGCCACCCGATCCGCGCCGAAGACGTGGTGTTCAGCTTCCAGACGCTGGTGAAGGACGGCTCGCCGATCTACAAGACCTACTACGCCGACGTCGACGAAGTGGTCGCCGAGGACCCGCTGCGGGTGCTGTTCAAGTTCAAGCGCACCAACAACCGCGAACTGCCGCTGATCCTCGGGCAACTGACGGTATTGCCCAAGCATTACTGGGAGGGCCGCGACTTCTCCAAGGGCAACCTGGAGATTCCGTTGGGCAGCGGCCCGTACAAGGTGGCGGAGGTCAAGGCCGGGCGTTCGGTCCGCTACGAGCGGGTCAAGGACTACTGGGCCAAGGACCTGCCGATCAACAAGGGTTTCTACAACTTCGATTACCGCGTCACCGATTATTACCGCGACAACACCGTGGCCCTCGAAGCACTCAAGGCCGGACAATTCGATTACTGGCTGGAAATCAGCGCGAAAAACTGGGCCAACGCCTACAACACCCCCGCCGTTGCCCAGGGCCACCTGATCAAGGAAGAAATTCCCAACGGCAACCCCACCGGCATGCAGGGCTTCGTGTTCAACATCCGTAAACCGATGTTCCAGGACGTACGGGTACGCAAGGCCATCAGCCTGCTGCTGGACTTTGAATGGAGCAACAAGCAACTGTTCAACGGCGCCTACACCCGCAGCCGCAGCTATTTCGAAAACTCCGAGATGGCCGCTACCGGCCTGCCCGGCCCGGCTGAGCTGGCAATTCTGGAACCGCTACGGGACAGGATCCCGCCCCAGGTATTCACCGAAGCCTTCGAGCCTGCCAAGACCGACGCCAGCGGCATGATCCGCACCCAGCAGCGCGAGGCCTATCAACTGCTGCAAGAGGCCGGCTGGAAGATCGTCGACGACAAGATGGTGGACACCACCGGCAAACCGGTGACCATCGAGTTCCTGCTGGCCCAGACCGAGTTCGAACGCATCCTGTTGCCGTTCAAGCGCAACCTGGCGGATTTGGGGATCGACCTGGTGATTCGCCGGGTCGACATCTCGCAGTACATCAACCGTATCCGCTCGCGGGATTTCGACATGGTGGTGGGCAGCTTCCCGCAGTCCTCCTCGCCGGGTAACGAACAGCGCGAGTTCTGGAAGTCGTCCAGCGCCGACAAGCCCGGCAGCCGCAACTACATCGGCCTGAAAGACCCGGCCATCGACCAACTGGTGGAAGAGCTCATCGACTCCGACTCGCGCAAGAGCTTGGTGGCCCACGCCAAGGCTCTGGACCGCGTGCTGCAGTTTGGCTACTACGTGATCCCCAACTGGCACATCAAGACTTTCCGCGTGGCGTATTGGGACCACCTCGGCCATCCGAAGGTCTCACCACGCTATGACGTCGGCACCGCCACCTGGTGGAGCAAACCCGACGCCAAGCCGGCAATAACCGTGGACACCAACCAGACTGCCGATCCGGCGAGCGGGGGCGACTGAGATGCTGGCCTATATTGTTCGTCGACTGCTGCTGATCATCCCGACCCTGTTCGGCATTTTGCTGATCAACTTTGTGATCATCCAGGCTGCGCCCGGTGGCCCGGTGGAACAGATGATCGCCAAGCTCGAAGGCTTTGAAGGTGCCACCAGCCGGATTGCCGGTGGCGGTGCCGAAGTCTCGGTGGCCGGCTCCAGCTATCGCGGCGCCCAGGGCCTGGACCCGGCGTTGGTGAAGGAAATCGAGAAGATGTACGGCTTCGACAAGTCGGCGCCGGAACGCTTGTGGATCATGATCAAGAACTACGCCCGGCTGGATTTTGGCGACAGCTTTTTCCGTGACGCCAAGGTCATCGACTTGATCAAGGAAAAGATGCCGGTGTCCATCTCCCTCGGGTTATGGAGCACCCTGATCATGTACCTGGTGTCGATCCCGCTGGGGATCGCCAAGGCTACGCGGCACGGCAGCCATTTTGACGTGTGGACCAGTTCGGCGATCATCGTCGGCTACGCGATCCCGGCGTTCCTGTTTGCGATCCTGCTGATCGTGGTGTTCGCCGGCGGCAGTTACTTCGACTGGTTTCCGTTACGCGGGCTCACCTCCAACAACTTTGATGAATTGAGCTGGGGCGGCAAGATCCTCGATTACTTCTGGCACCTCGCCCTACCCGTAACGGCGTTGGTGATCGGCAACTTCGCGACCATGACCCTGCTCACCAAAAACAGCTTCCTCGACGAGATCAACAAGCAATACGTGGTCACCGCCAAGGCCAAGGGCCTGACCAATCACCGCGTGCTCTACGGCCACGTGTTCCGCAACGCAATGCTGCTGGTGATTGCCGGCTTCCCGTCGGCCTTTATCGGCATCTTCTTTACCGGCTCGTTGCTGGTGGAAGTGATCTTCTCTCTCGACGGCCTGGGCCTGATGAGCTTTGAAGCGGCGATCAACCGCGACTATCCGGTGGTGTTTGGCACGTTGTTTATCTTCACCCTGCTGGGATTGGTGGTGAAACTCATCGGCGACCTCACCTACACCTTGGTCGATCCGCGCATCGACTTCGCCAGCCGGGAGCATTGAGATGAATCTATCCCCCCTCAATCGTCGCCGGTTCGAGCGTTTCAAGGCCAACAAGCGTGGCTGGTGGTCGCTGTGGCTGTTCCTGATCCTGTTCGGCCTGAGCCTGGGCGCCGAGCTGATCGCCAACGACAAGCCGCTGGCGGTGCATTACGACGGCGACTGGTATTTCCCGGCGCTCAAGCGCTACCCCGAGACCACCTTCGGCGGCGAATTCCCGCTGGAAGCCAACTACAAGAGCCCGTATATCCAGGAGCTGCTCAAGGCCAAGGATGCCTGGACCTTGTGGGCGCCGATTCCGTACAGCTACCAGAGCATCAACTACGACCTGAAAGTTCCGGCCCCGGCCCCGCCGTCACGGGACAACCTGCTGGGCACCGATGACCAGGGCCGCGATGTGCTGGCGCGGGTGATCTACGGGTTCAGGATTTCCGTGCTGTTTGCCCTGACGCTGACCGTACTCAGTTCGATCATCGGCGTGATCGCCGGCGCCTTGCAGGGTTTCTACGGCGGTTGGGTCGACCTGGCCGGGCAGCGCTTCCTGGAGATCTGGTCGGGCTTGCCGGTGCTGTATTTGCTGATCATCCTCGCCAGTTTCGTGCAGCCCAATTTCTGGTGGCTGCTGGGGATCATGCTGTTGTTTTCCTGGATGAGCCTGGTGGACGTGGTGCGCGCCGAATTCCTGCGCGGGCGTAACCTGGAATACGTGCGGGCGGCGCGGGCGCTGGGGATGCAGAACGGCGCGATCATGTTCCGCCATATCCTGCCCAACGCCATGGTCTCCACCATGACCTTCATGCCGTTCATCCTGACCGGCGCCATCGGCACCCTCACTGCGCTGGACTTCCTGGGCTTTGGCCTGCCGGCCGGCTCGCCGTCCCTGGGTGAGCTGGTGGCCCAGGGCAAATCCAACCTGCAGGCGCCGTGGCTGGGCATGAGTGCCTTTGCCGTACTGGCGATCATGTTGAGTCTGCTGGTGTTTATCGGCGAGTCCGCTCGCGATGCCTTCGACCCGAGGAAATGAGATGAATCAGGACAATCTGATCGAAGTCCGCGACCTCTCCGTCGAGTTCGTCGTAGGCAACACCCACCAGCGTGTGGTGAACAACGTCAGCTTCGATATCAAGCGCGGCGAAACCCTGGCCCTCGTGGGCGAAAGCGGCTCGGGCAAGTCGGTCACGGCGCACTCGATCCTGCGCCTGCTGCCCTACCCGCTGGCGCGTCACCCGTCGGGGACGATCCAGTACGCCAACCACGATTTGCTGACCCTGAAAGAAAAGACCATCCGGCATATCCGCGGCAACCGGATTGCGATGATCTTCCAGGAGCCGATGACCTCGCTGAACCCGCTGCACTCCATCGAGAAGCAGATCAACGAAGTGCTCGGCCTGCATAAGGGCTTGACCGGCAAGGTCGCCACCAAACGCACCCTGGAGCTGCTGGAACTGGTAGGCATCCCCGAGCCCCACAAGCGTCTCAAGGCCCTGCCCCACGAGCTGTCCGGCGGCCAGCGCCAGCGGGTGATGATCGCCATGGCCCTGGCCAATGAGCCGGAGCTGCTGATTGCCGACGAACCGACCACGGCCCTCGACGTCACCGTGCAGTTGAAGATCCTGGAGCTGCTCAAGGAATTGCAGGCGCGCCTGGGCATGGCCTTGCTCTTGATCAGCCATGACTTGAACCTGGTCAGGCGCATTGCCCACCGGGTATGCGTGATGCAAAAGGGCTGCATCGTCGAGCAGGCCGAGTGCGAAACCCTGTTCCAGTCGCCGCAGCATCCGTACACCCAGGAGCTGCTGGCAGCCGAGCCCAGCGGCGGCCCTGCCACCCATGAAATTGGCCCTCCGCTGCTGGAAGTCGACAACCTGAAAGTCTGGTTCCCGATCAAGAAAGGCTTCCTGCGCAACACCGTCGATTACGTCAAGGCGGTGGATGGCATCAACTTCAGCCTGCCCCAGGGCCAGACGCTGGGCATCGTGGGTGAAAGCGGTTCGGGCAAATCCACCCTGGGCCTGGCAATTTTGCGGCTGATTGCGAGCAAGGGCAGCATCCGCTTCGAAGGCCATCAGATGGATAAGCTGAGCCAACAACAGGTGCGTCCGCTGCGCCGGGAAATGCAGGTGGTGTTCCAGGATCCGTTCGGCAGCCTGAGCCCGCGCATGTGCGTGAGCGAGATCGTCGGCGAAGGCCTGCGTATCCACAAGATGGGGACTGCCGCCGAGCAGGAAGCCGCGATTATCGCCGCGCTCAAGGAAGTGGGCCTGGACCCGGAAACCCGCAATCGCTACCCCCACGAATTCTCCGGTGGGCAACGCCAGCGCATCGCAATCGCCCGTGCGCTGGTGCTCAAGCCCCGGCTGATTTTGCTGGATGAACCGACCTCGGCCCTCGACCGCACGGTGCAACGCCAGGTGGTGGAACTGCTGCGCAACCTGCAAGCCAAGTACAACCTGACCTACCTGTTCATCAGCCACGACCTGGCGGTGGTCAAGGCCTTGAGTCACCAGTTGATGGTGGTCAAGCACGGGCAGGCGGTTGAACAGGGAGATGCACCCGCGATCTTCGCCAACCCCCAGCATGCCTACACCCGGCAACTGCTGGAGGCCGCGTTCCTGGTGCCCAGCCCCTAGTAACAGAACCCCCGTAGCAGCTGTCGAGCCCCAGCGAGGCTGCGTTGGCCGCAACCGTGTTATCGAGCCAGGCATTGCACCGAGGCGCGCCTGACGCAGCCTCGCTGGGGCTCGACAGCTGCTACGGGGGGGCTCAGGTCCTTCTTGCCCAAAAGCAAACCAATATCATTTGCGCAGTGCCCGGCCCTTTGGTTTAATCGCGACCAATTCTTATTTACGCCAAGGCTTCCACGCCACATGGATACTGTGTCGACCTCGCCCACCTCGTTCAGCGACCTTTACGGCAATCACCATTCCTGGCTGCTGGGGCTGCTGCGCAGGCGCCTGAGCAATCGCTGGGACGCGGCGGACCTGGCCCATGACACCTTTATTCGGGTACTCAAGCGCCCGCCCGCCGAAGCCGATGAGACGCGCGAGCGCTCCTACCTGGCCACCATCGCCCGGGGCCTGTGCATCGACCATTGGCGCCGTCGCCAACTGGAGCAAGCCTGGCTGCAAAGCCTGGCGGAGCGGCCGCAAGCGCTGCAACCGTCGCCGGAGCAGCGGGCGATCATCGTCGAAACCCTCTACGAAGTGGACGCCATGCTCGCCCGCCTGCCCCACAAGGTGCGCGAAGCGTTTTTACTGACACAGTTGCACGGCATGCCCTACAAGCAGATCGGCGAGCAGCTCGGCGTGGGCGAACGGATGGTGAAAAAATACCTGGCCCAGGCGCTGCTGCATTGCGCGGTGCTGGAAGCCGAACTGGACGGGATGCTCGTGGAGTGAACAGCCCCGGAAAACTCAGCCATGCCAGCCTTGAGCAAGCGGCCCAGTGGTACATACGCCTGCAGGATCAGCCAGAGGCTGCCCAGCACTGGCAGGCATGGCTCGGGCAAAGTCCGGAACACCAGGCTGCCTGGGGTTATGTGGAGCGGGTCAGCCAACGCTTTGCCCCGCTGACCGAGCAACCCCAGGGTGCCAGTCGCGCCCTGCGCAGCTCCCGGCGCCAAACCCTCAAGACCCTGCTGGTGCTATGTGCCGGTTCCACCCTGGCCTGGGGCACTTGGCGCAACACTGCCCTGCCCCGATTGGTGGGAGGCTGGAGCGCGGATTACGCAACCGCCAGCGGCGAAACCCGCGAAGCGCTGCTGGACGATGGCAGCCGCCTGTGGCTGAACGCCTTGAGCGCCCTGGATGTACGTTTTGACCGGGTCCAGCGCTTGCTGCACCTGCGCTTTGGCGAAGTGCTGATCGAGACCGCCAAGGACCCGAACCGCCCGTTTCTGGTGGAGACTGAACAGGGTCGCCTGCGGGCACTCGGCACCCGCTTCAGCGTGTTGCAGGACGGCGACAGCACCGTGCTCAATGTGTTTGAAGGCCGGGTTGAAGTGCGCACCGCCGCCAGCCGGCAACAACGAATCATCGAGGCCGGGCAACAAGTGGCTTTCACCCGCGACGGGTTCAACCTTGACTCACCCGCATCCGCCACCCGTGAGGCCTGGAGCCGTGGCGTGCTGCTGGCCGACAATCTGCCGCTTGGCCAACTGGTCGCCGAGCTCAACCGTTATCGCCCCGGCCACCTGGGCTGTGATCCGGCAGTGGCGCAATTGCCGGTAATGGGATCGTTTCCCCTCAAAGACAGCGACCACGCACTGCGCCTGCTACAGGCCGCGTTGCCGATTAAGGTCGACACACTCATGCCGTGGTGGGTCACGGTCAGGCCCAAACACACAGGCGCATAAAAACTTTCAGCCGTCAGTTCCCTTTTTCAAAACTCGTTCGGTTAACCCTGCAGATGCTTTTAATTCGCCGATCGATTTGATCCAAAGGGAATGTTCATGTCGCAACCCGCTCGCTTCACTTTGCGCCCGCTGGCGCTGGCCGTTACCGCTACCTTGCTGTGCCTGGGCGCGCTCGACGCGCAAGCCGCCGAGTCGCCGTCGACTCAGGAAACGGCCCGCCACTACACCATCGCCGCGGGTTCTCTGATCAACGTGCTGAACAGCTTCGCCGAGCAGTCCGGGATCTTTATCGCCGGCCACAACAGCCTGGCCAGCGGCAAAACCAGCCCGGGCCTCAACGGCAGCTACACCCCGGCCAGCGGTTTGCAGCGCCTGTTACAGGGCAGCGGCTTGCAGGCCCTGCCCCAGGGCAACAACGGCTACGTGCTGGAGTTGATTCCGGCCAATACCGGCGCCCTGGAACTGGGCGCCACCACCATCTCCGGCGAAGGCCTCGGCGCCACCACCGAAGACACTCACTCCTACACCACCGGCGCCATGGCTTCGGCCACCGGCCTGGCGCTGTCGATGCGCGAGACGCCGCAGTCGGTAACGGTGATCACCCGCCAGCAAATGGACGACCAGGGCTCCACCAGCATCGCCGACACCCTGCGCCGTGCACCGGGCGTGAGCGTGCAGAACTACGACAGCGAGCGCTGGGAGTTTTCCAGCCGCGGCCTGCCGATCACCAATTTCCAGTATGACGGGGTCAACTCCACCTACGACGGCGTGTATGACTACGGCACCACCAGCACCGACATGGCGGTGTATGACCGCCTGGAAATCATCAAGGGTTCGGCGGGCTTGATGTCTGGCTCCGGTGACCCCTCGGCCACGGTCAACCTGATTCGCAAAAAGCCTACCCGGGACTTCAAGGCGTCGGTCACGCAGACGTTCGGCTCGTGGGACAACTACCGCACCGAAGGCGATATTTCCGGGCCACTGACCGACTCCGGCAACGTGCGCGGGCGTTTCGTCGGGGTATATCAGGATCGCCAGTCGTACCTGGACCACTACCAGAACACCAAGGACATCGCCTACGGCATTCTCGAAGCGGACCTGACGCCGGACACCCTGCTGACCTTCGGCATCGACCAGCAGGACACCCGCTCCCGTGGCGCCAGCTGGACCGGCTTCCCGATGTACTTCAGCAACGGTTCACGCACCGACTTCTCGCGGTCCTTCAACCCGGCCGCCGACTGGAGCCGCCGCGACTTCCAGAACCAGACCCTGTTCGCCTCGGTGCAACAAAAGCTCGCGAACGACTGGTCGCTGAAAGTCAGCCTCGACCGCAAGCGCAGCCAGCACGACACCCTGCTCGCCTCCGCCAGCGGCGGCAACCCGGACCCAGTCACGGGTGACGGGATGTACATGTTCATGGGCAAGTACAAGGGTGACCAGGTGCAAAACACCCTGGACATCAACCTCAATGGGCCCTTCAGCCTGTTCGGGCGCGAGCATGAATTGATCATGGGCTTCATGGCGACCCGCTCCAAACAGGACGTGCCGGTGTACGGCTCGGTCTACCCGCCCGTGGGCGGCAGCATTTATGACTGGCGCGGCGAATACCCGAAACCCGACATTCCCCGCAGCGGCCAGAACGACATCGTGCAACGCCAGACCGGCGCGTACCTGGCCACGCGCTTGAAGCCCACCGATGACTTGTCGGTGATCCTTGGCACCCGCGTCAGCAACTTCAGCGGCACCGACAACACCGACTTCTACGACCCGACCAGGGCCGACAACCGCATGACCTATCGCCAGTCGGGGGTGGTCACGCCCTATGCCGGGATCGTCTACGACCTCAATGACATCTGGTCGGTCTACACCAGCTACACCAAGATCTACAAACCACAAAACAGCAAGGACGCCGACCGCAAATTGCTCGATCCGATTGAAGGCGACACCTACGAAGCCGGGCTCAAGGCAGCATTTTTCGACGGCCGCCTGAACGCCAGCTTTGCCGCATTCCGCATCGAACAGGACAACGTTGCGCAGTACGTTTCCGGGTTTGAGACCGACTCGGTGTATCGACCGATTGCCGGCGCCACCACCAAGGGCTTTGAAGTCGAACTGGCCGGTGAAGTGCTGGACGGCTGGAACGTCTCGGCGGGCTACACCTACCAGCACTCCCGCGATGCCAACGGCGATTACGTCTACGGTTCCGTGCTGCAAACCACCTCGCCCCAGCAAGTGGTCCGGTTGTTCAACACCTATCGCCTGCCCGGCGCCCTGGAGAACCTGACCGTGGGTGGCGGCGTGAATTGGCAGAGCGAGTTCTTCGGCAATGTGTTCCAGCCGGACCCCAACGACTCGGTGAATTTCGGCCACAACTCACGTATCACCCAGGACAGCTACTTCCTGGTGGACGTCATGGCGCGCTACCGCTTCAACGAGCACCTGAGCACCACGTTGAACGTGAAGAACCTGTTCGATAAAAAGTACTACACCGGCCTGGGCAACTTCGGCACCGGCTTCTACGGCGAACCGCGCAGCCTGCAATTGGCGACCCGCTGGGATTTTTGAGCCCAAACGCCAGACTGCCGTAGCGCCTGCACCGGCAGTCGATTCGGGCTACATCCCATCAGGAAGGTACGTCTTTTGTTCTTGCCCGGCCCATCCGACGATGCAGGCTCCGGTCGCCCATAGCATGTGGGCGACCTTGCACAGAGCCTGAACGCCATGGATGACTTACCCTTTCTGTCCCACCTGTTGAAAAATATTTCTCCCTCCGCCCTGGACCTGATCAAGCGCCAGGCATTGCGCCTCAAGGATGACCAAACGCTGATCGCCGAGCTGATCGCCGGGTTGATCAGCCTGGTTGCACAGGGCACCGCGCCGGCAACCGAACCCATTCTGGTCAGCGTGCCTGAACACACCCTGCTCGGTCAGTGGGCGCGGCTCTTCTGCGATGCCATCGGCCGCCCAGCCTTCCGTGAGTGGGCCTCACGCCATGACCTGGAACTGGCAAGCCTGGTGTTTCGGGGCGGCGATTTGCAGGCCACGATCCTGGAAGGCACAGTCAGAAAACCGTACACCTTCACCCTGGACAAAGACTCGGACTGGTGGCGCGTCGCGAATCCGATCCTGGAGGTGGTGCAGATTATCGACACGGTCAACGCCGGCTTGCCGTTCATGGAAAACCCCGTCGAGCCTCATTCGCGAAAATTGCCGCTGAACCTGGTATTGCCGTTCTACGGCTACCCGGTACCGACCAATCATTTGCAGGCCCAGGTGATTCTCGAGGAGATCCACACCCTTGACACGCTGCCCGGTGTCGATGAAAGCGGGCGCCTCAAATCAACCCTGCGCAAGCGCCTGACCGAGGAGCAGCGCGATTACCAGCAACTGGCCGACGCGCTGCAGACGCTCCTGGGGCAAAGCACAAACGGCAGCCCGCCTTTCGACTGGCTCCAGCTCTACCTGCAGCGATGCAGCCTGGACTCAGACTCGATGCTGTCGAGCACGTTAAAGTACGCGGCACAGCTGCTTGACGCCGTGACGCAAGGGGAAGAATTCGCGAGCCTCAACCTGTCGAGTCAAGGCGCAGTAACCACCTACCGCTACTCCGTCGAGCAAAAAGCAGTGATTGGCGTGACCGACGACCGAGAGGTCAACAGCTGGCCCCTGGATCGCTCCAACAACTCGCCGCTGAACCAGCAATGGGACGAACTCGAGCGCCTGGCCAATCTCGCCCATACCGACATATTGCCGGACGCCAGCCTCACCCTGGCCGCGCTGATGACGGTCTATCGGCTGCCCCGGCCCGCCAGCGCAGAGGAAGCCCTGGCTTTGATCGAACAGCTACGCGCCACCACGGCTGCCACGTTTCCCTATGTCAGCTCGGCAGCGCACTCATTGATGGCCGTCAGCAAACACACGCGGCATATCGCGGTGCTCAACGACCGCTACACCATGCGGGCAGCACTCAAGTCGATCACCCTCGATACACAGCTCAACAGCACCCTGGACATGACCTTCAGCCTGGCCCTGGACTCGCCCTTTTTCGGGTTGATCGACAAAGGCGCGCAATTGCTCGCCGGCCTGCGCCAGGAAGCGGCCTTTCAACGCGTGAGCGCCAGCCACCAGTTCAACCCGGCCGGGGTATACATACTGAACGCGGGCGGCGACCTCAGCGGTTTTGCGCTGGACGACACCCCCAAGGTACTCACCCGTACCGACACGCCCCTTTCAGGCCTGACCCCGATGGCCGAGCCCTTGCTGGAGCTGGCCCGCCAGTCCGGCGGACGCATCAGCACCGATGGTCAAGTCAGCTTGCGACAGTTACTTAAGCTGTACCAGATGGCAATACCGGCCACCCGCGACGAAGCGCACATCACCGAACGCCTGCTGGGCATTGCGATACTCAAGCCGCCCCGGCACGGCAACTACTGGCGGGCATTGCAGGTGATGCCACTGCTGGCGGCGCAACGCACGCAAGTGCTGCAGACCGTCGCCGCCTTCCTGCCCAACCCGGACATAAGACTGTTCGACTACCTGAGCGAAACGATCGTCGGCGAAAAAAACCGTGACCAGGTGCGCGCCGAGGCTGATCTGCTGCTGCACCAACTATTGGCGTCGCCCCCGGCCCAGGCACTGGCCGCGCGGCTGTCCGAAACCGTGGGCTGGTACGGAGAACACGCCAGCGCTGCGAACACCCGTGCCAGCCGCAACGCACTGTTGTTTGCCGCACTGATTCTCAGCCTGGACGCGAATGCCGGTACGCGGCGGGCCACTGTCGCCGGCTATGACCTGACCGATTCCTATAACTGGGGCCTGACCTTCCAAGAAGTCCGTAACGGCGTAGAAGCCATGGTCCAGTTCAAGGTCCTGCGCAGCAGCGCCGTCCCAATGGCCGCGCACCTGTTGCTGGCGGGCATCGCCCCGGAATTCCTGGTGCGGGACATCCCTGATGAGGTGTCGTACATGAGCTCTCATACCTGGGTGCATTTCAAGCAATACGTGGACCTGATCGAAGCAGAAACACCGGGTGCGTCACGGGCCATGCGCTTCACTGACTTCATGACAATGATCTACTTCATCATTCCTTCCCGCCGGGTCCGCCGAGGCAGCCTGCCGATTACCGACTGGGCCGTGGCCAACGGGGTGCTGGCCAAAAGCGCCGGTGCCCGCGATACCGCCGAAAAGAATCGCGCCATTGCCGCGTTGAACGAGCAAATCAATCTGTTGCAGGTCAGTTCCGAGTTGCTGAAGAACGGGCATATCAGCCTGTATGAGATGGCCTTGCAGGACCTTCAACGGGTGTTTGCCGGCAACACCGACCTGGAGCGATTGGTCATGCAGTGGCAGGCCAGGCCTGGTACCCGCCCAGAGCCGGGCATCGCCGGCAACGCCGTCGTTTCGCTGGTTCAGTTGCACATGGCAGGCAAGCTGGTAAAGGGCACAACGCAATGGCGCTCGACGCTCAAGGACGTTGATTTCTCCAGCATGGCGTTACGGTTCGATGAGTTGGGGTCGATCCATTCCACCTTCGCCGCCGAGTTCGAGAAGCGCTACACGGCGGTGCGCGCAGCGCTGCTGCAGTCGATCATGTATTGGATGTCACAACTGCCCCTGCTTAGCCGAGAAGGCATGGAATATGGCAGCCTGGAATTCCATCGCCTGCAAACACCGCGCACCAGCGCTGACGGGCAGCCCCCAGGCGTCGGGCGATTCGGTGTGTTGGTGTTGTGTCGGTACGCGCGCGACAAACGCTTCTACGAGTTTCTCCCAAAACAACTGAAGGTTGCCCCGCTACCGGGCCTGACCCTTCAAACGTTCGAGCAGGCCCTGCGCACCGGTAATACCCAAGGCAGCCCGCTGCCGATTGATTGGTCAGCGTACGCACTCGGCACCACACCCAACGGGCAGCAACACGCGACGGTCATTGCCCAACGTTTTGCCGAATTGCCTGCAGTGTATGGGCCGCGCCCTGAGGTGCCCAACACCTTCACCTCACCCCGCAGCCTGGCCATTGCCAGCATCGTGATTGACCAGCACTTGCTGGTAGGCGCCGATGAGGCGCGAGCCGCAGCGAAGCAACCCCTGTCCCTGGCAGACGCCATCAGCGGCACGGACTCGCGGGTCGGTTTCCTGCGCAGAATGGAGCCCGAAACCATGAAATGAAACGTTACAGGCCGGTTTCTGTGTAATTATTCACTTCATTGTTTCCCGGTGAGACTTGTAGTGATGCGATCGCCCCTCGAACCGACTGCCCCTTCCTTCTGGAGAGATGAACGCCTGCCGTTCATTGAGGCTCGCACCATCGCCGATGGGCGAAAGGTTTGCTACACCCGCCACGCCCACGAGCACTTTTCCATCGGTGCGATCACTTCCGGGCAGAGCCTGTACATCCATGGGGCATCGACTTTCAAGATCAGCGCCGGCACCGTGGTCTTGATGAACCCCGGGGATGTCCACGCCTGCAACCCCATTGAAGATCTGCCCTGGTCCTATCACATGCTGTATATCGATACGGCCTGGCTGACCGACCTGCAGCACCAGCTGGGTTTCAGCAAGGACCAGGACTTTCGTCCGTTCACCGCCACCCACACCACGGATGTCGCGCTGTACAGCGGGCTGAACGAGCTGTATGAGGTGCTGGTGGACAACCACGCCGAACACTTGCACAAGCAGAGTGCGGTGGTGAGTTTTTTCACCGAGGTACAGCAACGCCTCAACCCGTCGACAACTCCGGTGCGCGAGGTCAATCACAAGCTGGAGCGCGCCGCCGACTATATCCGCGAACATTGCACCGAGGCCCTGAAACTCGAAGACATTTGCCAGGCGGCTGAGCTGTCGCCGTCGTACCTGATTCGTGCGTTCAAGCAGTATTACGGCATGACGCCCCACGCGTTTCTGGTCAATCGCCGTATTCAGTTTGCCCGCACCCAGTTGCGCAACGGCCAGTTGATCGCAGACGTCGCACTGGCGTCCGGTTTTTCTGATCAGGCGCATTTCCAGCGCACGTTCAAACAGCATCTGGCGGCAACGCCCGGGCAGTATCGCGGCTGATTCAGGCGAGCAGTAAATATCCTACGCTGGCCACCAGCAACGCCGCCATCGAGCGATTGAACAGGCGCACGCCCTGCGGATTATTCAGGTAGCGCCGCAAAAATGTGCCGGCATAGGCCCAGCACGCCACCGACAGGTAGCAAATCACCAGATAGAGCACCGCGAACAGCCAGACTTGCTGCGCATCGCCATCGGCCACGAACAAGCCCATGCCCGCCACACACGCCAACCAGGCCTTGGGGTTGAGCCACTGCATGATCGCGCCATACAGCATCGAGGGCGCCGTGGCCGTGCCATCGGCTTCCAGGTGTCCATCGTCCACTGCCAGTTTCCAGGCCATGTACAACAGGAACGCCACCCCGCCCCATTGAATCAGTTGGGTCAGCAGCGGCCAGCGCACCAGCACCTCATGCAGCCCCAGGCCAATCAGCACCAGCAGCAAGGTGAACCCCAGCGCGGCCCCGGCCACATGCTTCTGGCTGGCGGCAAACCCAAAACGCGCGCCTGAACTGAGGGCCACCACATTCACCGGTCCCGGGGTGATGGACGTGGCCAGGGCGAAGGCGGCCATGGAAATGATCAAGCTCATTGCAGTTCCTTTTTGTTGTGCGGGTACGAGCTGAACCTTAAGGGGAAGACGGATCACGGTATTGAAGAAAATGCCCCTGCCGGGAATGACCGAAAAAACCACCAGTTGAAACCTTTAGCCCACCCCCTGCAAAAGACAAATTTATTCCATTGATATAACTGTATTTTTCTCTTTCCAAAGGGCGTTTTTGATAGGAAAAAATGCGTGTTTCCCAAGGTAGGCGCGGTGCTAGAGTCGAGCGCACATCTGTCCGGATGACCTCAACCTGCTCACTAAAAAGGAATCGCCATGTCACGTCGCTTATTGGCAGCTGCCTGCCTGCTGCTGTCCTTCTCCGGGGCTCAGGCCGCGGAACGCTGGGAAACCCTTCCGCCCACTCCGGCGCCGATTGCGGGGGCCAAAACCGGCTATGCCGCCGTCAACGGCATCAAGGTCTACTACACCAAGACCGGGCATGGTTCGCCGGTGATCCTGCTGCACGGCGGCCTGTCCAATTCCGATTACTGGGGCAATCAGGTCAAGGCGCTGGCCGCCAAACACACGGTCATCAGCCTCGACAGCCGTGGCCACGGGCGCAGTTCCCGGGACGAGAAACCCTTCGGTTACGACTTGATGGCCGATGATGTGGTCGCCGTACTCGACAGCCTGAAAATCCCCCGTGCCGATATCGTCGGCTGGAGCGACGGCGCAATCATCGGTCTTGATCTCGCCCTGCGCCACCCCGACCGTATCGGCAAGGTGTTCGCCTTTGCCGCCAACACCCAGACGTCCGGGGTCAAGGATGGCGTAGAGAAAAACCCGACCTTCGCCGCCTTCATCGAACGCGCCGGCCAGGAGTACGCCAAGCACTCGCCGACGCCGAAACAGTACGACGCCTTCGTCGAGCAGATCAGCCATATGTGGGCCAGCCAACCCAACTGGACCGATGCCCAACTGGCGTCCATCAAGACCCCGATTCTGATTGTCGACGGCGACCACGATGAGGCGATCAAGCGTGAACACACCGAATACATCGCGGCGACCATTCCGGGGGCGGGCCTGCTGATTCTGCCGAACACCAGTCACTTCGCGTTCCTGCAGGATCCGGCACTGTTCAATGCCGCGCTGCTGGACTTCCTGGACAGCAAATAGCGCTGTCTACTCCCCCGTCATCCGCTCCAGGCTGTTGCTCAAGTGCAACAGCATGGCGGCCCGGGCCGCGTCCGGGTCCTGGCGGCGAATGGCTTTCAGGATCGCCTCGTGCTCAAGGTTCGCCAGGCGCCCCAGCGCCATCAGGTCCGCGTCGCCGCGTTCCTCGGCATTGATCCTGGTGCGCGGGATTACCGAGTTGCCCAGGTGATAAATCACGTCAGTGAAATAGGTGTTGCCGGTGGCCTGGGCGATCAGGCGGTGAAAACGCACATCGGGCTCAACGGCGCTGTCGTTATTGGCCAGTGAGTCCTGGTAATCATCCAGTGCCTGGCGCATCTGCTGCAGTTGTTCGTCGGTACGGCGCAGGGCTGCCAACGCCGCTGCCTGGGTTTCCAGGCCCATGCGCAGCTCAAGAATGCCGCGCACGCTGGCCGCGGTGTCGTGGGTCAGGTGCAGGCCCTGGCGTTCGTCGCGCTCCAGCACAAAGGTGCCGACACCGTGGCGGGTTTCCACCAGCCCGGCAGCCTGCAATTTGGAGAGCGCTTCGCGTACCACCGTGCGGCTGACACCGTACTCACCCACGATAGCGGACTCGGATGGCAGCTTCTCACCCGGCGCCATCTGCCCCAGGAGAATCTGCTGGGTTAATGCGGTGACGATGTCGTGGGCAAGGCCCGGGGAGCGCTTGCGATGAGGTGCCGAGGTGGGGTTTTGCATCAGGAATTCCGTTCTGGGGCGCCTGGCAATACTAGCATTCTTACAAGCCGCAACTTGTATGACAACAAACAAATACCTGTAGGAGCGAGCTTGCTCACGAAAAAACCTGCAGCACCGCAAACATTCAAGAATACCGCGTATTCATTGAAGATTTTCGCGAGCAAGCTCGCTCCTACAAAGGGTTGCCATCTCTGAAAATGCAGTTGTATGATGTCTATCAAGTTGTCAGACATCTCTGGTAACCCAAACACGTCCCCGCACAACAATAATCAGTGGGAGTTTGACCTCGTGACCCCTTCCAGCCCTGCGACAGCTGCGCCTGCCACCGACCCGGTCCTGGCCCGCGCGATCAAGAAAGTGAAGAGCCACGTGCTCCCGCTCTTCGTGATCATGTTCATCGTCAACTACATCGACCGCGTCAACATCGGCTTTGTGCGTACCCATATGGAACACGACCTGGGCATTGGTGCGGCCGCCTACGGCTTCGGCGCCGGGTTGTTTTTCATCGGCTACGCGCTGTTCGAAGTACCGTCCAACATGCTTCTGCAAAAAGTCGGCGCACGCATCTGGCTGACCCGCATCATGTTCACCTGGGGCATCACCGCGACGTTGATGGCCTTTATCCAGAACGAAACCCACTTCTACATCCTGCGCTTCCTGCTGGGCGTGGCCGAAGCCGGCTTCTTCCCCGGGGTGATCTACTACTTCACCCGCTGGTTGCCCGGTGTCGAACGCGGCAAGGCGATTGCGATTTTCCTCAGCGGCTCGGCCCTCGCCTCGCTGATCTCCGGCCCCTTGTCCGGCGTGCTGTTGCAAATCACTGGGCTGGGCCTGCACGGCTGGCAGTGGATGTACATCATCGAAGGCATGGCCTCGGTGCTGCTGTGCTTTTTCGTGTGGTTCTGGCTCGACTCCAAGCCCCACGACGCCAAGTGGCTCAGCCTTGAAGAAAAGGACGCGCTGGTGGGCGAAATCGACCGCGAACAACGCGAGCGTGATGCCGCCACCACGGTCAAGCCGACCTTGGGCACGCTGCTCAAGGACCGCCAGATCATGCTGTTCTGCGCCTTGTACTTCTGCATCCAGCTCACCATCTACGCTGCCACTTTCTGGCTGCCGAGCATCATCAAAAAGATGGGTGATCTGAGCGACATTCAGGTGGGTTTTTACAACTCGATACCGTGGTTGATTTCCATCATCGCGATGTACGCCTTCGCCGCATTGGCGGGCAAGTTCAAGTTCCAGCAAGCGTGGGTCGCTTCGGCACTGCTGATCGCTGCCGTCGGGATGTTCCTGTCCACCACCGGCGGGCCGATCTTTGCCTTTATCGCGATCTGCTTTGCGGCGATCGGCTTCAAGTCGGCGTCCTCGCTGTTCTGGCCGATTCCCCAGGGTTACCTGGATGCACGGATCGCGGCGGCAGTGATTGCACTGATCAACTCCATCGGCAACCTCGGCGGGTTTGTCGCGCCCACCACCTTTGGATTTCTGGAGCAGACCACCGGCTCGATCCAGGGCGGCTTGTATGGCCTGGCGGGCACTTCGATCCTTGCGGCGATCCTGGTGTTTTTCGCCAGGACCTTGCCCGGCCCGTCCACCCGCAGCGTGCTGCAACCCGCCCCCGTCTTGAGCAAATAAGGACTACACGATGAACACAGAACATCAACACCACGCCAACGGCGCCCCGGTCGTTACCGGGCTGCAAGTCATCCCGGTGGCCGGCCACGACAGCATGCTGCTCAACCTCAGCGGCGCCCACGGGCCGTTTTTCACGCGCAATATCGTGATCCTTACCGACAGCGCCGGCCGTACCGGTGTGGGTGAAGTACCGGGTGGAGAACGTATCCGCGAGACCCTGGAAGACGCCCGCAGCCTGGTGATCGGCAAGCCCATCGGCCAGTACCAGAGCATCCTCAATGCCATGCGCCAGACCTTCGCCGCGCGGGATTCGGCGGGCCGGGGTTTGCAGACGTTTGACCTGCGCATCACCATCCATGCCGTCACGGCGATGGAAGCCGCGCTCCTGGATTTGCTCGGCCAATTCCTCGAAGTCCCGGTCGCTGCCCTCTTGGGTGAAGGCCAGCAGCGCGATGCGGTGAAGATGCTGGGCTACCTGTTCTACATCGGTGATCGCCAGCAAACCGACCTGGCCTATCGCAGTGAAGACCATGCCGAAGACTGGTTCCGCCTGCGTCACGAACAGGCCATGACCCCTGAAGCCATCGTGCGTCTGGCGGAGGCGGCCAAGGCGCAATACGGTTTCAATGACTTCAAGCTCAAGGGCGGTGTCCTGCGCGGCGCCGAAGAAATCGAAGCAGTGACGGCGCTGGCCGAACGCTTCCCCGATGCGCGCATCACCCTGGATCCCAACGGCGCCTGGTCGCTGAAAGAAGCCATCGCCCTGTGCCGCGACCAGCATCACGTACTCGCCTACGCCGAAGACCCTTGCGGTGCGGAAAACGGTTACTCCGGGCGTGAAGTCATGGCCGAATTCCGCCGTGCCACCGGGCTGCCGACCGCCACCAATATGATCGCCACCGACTGGCGCGAAATGGGTCACGCGATCCAGTTGCAATCCGTGGACATTCCACTGGCCGATCCACACTTCTGGACCATGCAAGGCTCGGTGCGCGTGGCGCAGATGTGCCACGAATGGGGCCTGACCTGGGGCTCGCACTCCAATAATCACTTCGATATTTCCCTGGCGATGTTCACCCAGGTGGCCGCCGCCGCGCCGGGGGAAATTACCGCTATCGACACCCACTGGATCTGGCAGGACGGCCAGCGGTTGACCAAGGCTCCATTGAAGATCGTCGACGGGCATATCAAGGTGCCGGCCAAACCGGGCCTGGGCGTGGACATCGACATGGACGCCGTGGCCCACGCCCACGAACTGTACAAAGGCATGGGCCTGGGGGCGCGTAATGACAGCGTGGCGATGCAGTTCATGATTCCGGGCTGGACGTTCGATAACAAGCGGCCGTGCCTGGTGCGCTGACCTCAGCTGAAGATCATCGAAAAGTGCGCGCCCACCCCGGCGCGCACGCCCTCGCCCACTGCCAGCGCTACCGAGCCGCCGGCCAGGTTGGCATCACCACAGGCAAACACGCCGGGCACTGTGGTCTGGCGCGTTTCGTTGGTCAGCAGGTAAGGTCCGGTCGGCCCTTCGACAAACTCACACCCCAACTGCTCGGCCAACGGGCTGGCCATGTGCGTTCGGGACAGGGTGAACATACCGTCCAGGGCGATCACCCGGCCGTCTGCCAATTCAACATCCACCCGCTCACCGACAATCCTCCGCACCGCCTGGCTTTCGACGCTGACCCCGCGCCGATCCAGTTGCGCCTGCTGTTCGGCATCCGGCACAAAGACGCCGTTGGTAAACAGCGTGGTGGTGCCCCAGTCCGGCAGCATCATGGCGTGATGCATCGCCAGCGGTGACGTCGCCAGCACGCCGATGCGGCCTTGATCCAGTTCATAGCCGTGGCAATACGGGCAATGGAACACCTGCTTGCCCCAACGTTCTTTCAGCCCCTCGACCTCGGGCAACTCATCCACCACGCCGGTGGCAAGAATCAGGCGCTTAGCGTTGAACCCACCGCTGCAGCGGGTTTGCACCACGAAACCGTCCTGGTTTTGAATCGCTTCAAGGGCCGTGTCCTGCACCCAGGTCACCGTCGAATACTCCATCAACTGCCCTCGCCCTTCGGCAGCGATCAGCTCCGGCGGCTGGCCATCCTGGCTGAGAAAACCGTGGGAGGTGGCCGCAAACCGGTTGCGTCGCTGCCCGGCATCAATCACCAGCACTTTGCGCCGAGCTCGCGCCAACTGCAGCCCGGCAGACATTCCGGCGTAGCTGCCGCCTACGATAATCACGTCGTAAACCATGAAGATGACCTCTCTGGTGGCCCTTGCATCGGTTGCCGGGCACTCACGACACACCATAAGTTACGTAAAAATACCTCGTCAAGCGTCTCGCAACTCCAATCGTTACGAACGATACTTTCGGGCAGGAAATCCAGAGGTTTGCAGATGAGAAACGACACCCGACTTTCGCGCATGCTCCACGTGCTGATCCACATGGGCCGCCACGAGGAACGCGCCACCTCGGAGACCATCGCGCAAATGCTCGGCACCAACGCGGTGGTGGTGCGCCGCACCCTGGGCCTGCTCAAGGAGAAGGGTTATGTGCGTTCGGAAAAAGGCCATCAAGGCGGCTGGAGCCTGGGCAAACCCTTGAGTGAGATCACGTTGCTGGACATCCACAACGCCCTCGGCACGTCGTCGATCTTTGCCGTCGGCTTGTCCACCGATCACCCTCAATGCCTGGTGGAACAGGCCGTCAACGCGGCGCTGAACCAGGCCTTTGATGACGCCCAGGCGTTGCTCCTGCAGCGTTTGGGCGAGGTCACGCTGGCGCAGTTGGCGGATGATTTTGATGAGCGCTACCAGGTCGCGATGACGCCGGTGCCGTGCGCGTGATGCCTTCGGCGCCCTAGGCGCCGCCCACCGAACGCCACGCGGCCTCGGCCAGGGTCTCGCGATAGAGCCGCGGGCTGCTGATCGCCCGCCCGGCCAGCCAGGCGCGGCAGTAGGTATCGGCCTGGCCGATGATCAGAGCCGGCAGCAGCTCGGCCGGTACCTGATTCAGCTGATCAGCACGCCCAGGTAGCCCCATCCACTCCTTCAGCACTGCATTGCGCGCCTGGTTGCGGCTTTCCAGCTCGGCGGCGAATGGCCCCTTGGTCACGGCGAAATGCGCGTGGTACTGGAAACGCGCCCATTGCGGTTCGCTGTCCACCCAATCGACATAGCTGTGAACCAGCGCGTACACACCCTCCTTCGCCGTTTCGGCCGATTCAAGATAACGCCCACGCAATTCGGCCTGGTCTTCCAGCGCGGTAAAAAACAGTGCGGCGACCAGGCCTTCCTTGTTGCCGAAGTGGTGATAGATCGCGCCGACGCTGGTGTCGCAGCGTGCGCGGATCATCTCGATGGTGGTGGCTTCAAGGCCCTGTTCGTTGAACAGGTCGAGGGCGGCCTTAAAGATATCGCGCTTCAATTCGGCCCTTCGACCAGGGAAGCAACGCTGGAGCAGATCCGGGGTTTGCATGCTGAACACGAACTCAGTCAGTGAAGAAGAACAAGCCCGGGCAGCTTGACAGATTTCCCATGGGCAGAATACTGTTCCGTTACAGAACATTATTCTGTAACGGAACAGTATTCCGTGAATTCCATTTATTCAGCGAGGCAGCACCATGAGTCAGGCTTTGAGCATGTTCAACAGTGTCGGTCCCGAAGCGTTCAGCAAACTGGCGTGCCAGATGGCGCCCTACTTCAGCACGATCAATCCATTGATGACCCAATTGCGTCCGGGGTTTGCTTCGGTGGAAGTGCCGTTCAGCAAGGCCATTACCAACCACCTGGGTACGGTGCATGCGATTGCCATGTGCAACGCAGCGGAGTTGGCGGCGGGTACCATGACGGACGTTTCTGTGCCGGCGGGTGCGCGTTGGATTCCCAAGGGGATGACGGTGGAGTATCTGGCCAAGGCCAAGAGCAGCGTGACGGCGACGGCCAGTGGTGAGGGGATTGACTGGCAAACGGCGGGTGACAAGGTGGTGCCGGTTGAGATGCTGGATGCGGAGGGGAAATTGGTGTTTACCGCGCGGATTACCATGAACGTGAAATTGGGGTGAGTGTGTTGGGGATTGGGGGTATATCCGTTATTTATGTAACGGCCGCCTATGGTTCCGCTCTTACAGCGGCTCACTTTTGAAGAGCGCAAAAGTAAGCAAAACGCTCTTGCCCCACCACTCGGCACCTCGCCCAGGCTCGGTGTGCCCTCACTCCGGCTTTGGACCGTGGGCCGCCGTCATGGGCCATCCCTGGCCCAGGACGGCTAACCTGGCGTCCTGCCAGGTTACCCACGCTCCAAAGCCTGCGTTCGGCCAGCGTGGTTTAACGGGGCGCCTAAGATCAAGATCAAAAGCAAAAGCACAGCGGCCTACCGGCCGGCTTGAGTGTTGAAGAGCAAAAGCCAAATCAAAATCTAAAGCGGGCACGGTCCAAATGTGGGAGCGGGCTTGCTCGCGAAGGTCGTTAACGATGACGCTGGCATTCTGGATGAACGCGGCGCTCTCAGGTTTTTCGCGAGCAAGCCCGCTCCCACAGAAAAGCAGCTTTGTTTTCGCTCTGGTTTTTGCTTTTGCTTTTGATCTGGCTTTTAACACTCAAGCCGGCCGGGAGGCCGCTGTGCTTTTGCTTTTGATTTTGATCTGACTGCCCCAATAAGCCCGAGGCCGAACGCAGGCAGTGCGGAGCGGGTAAACCGGCAGGACGCCGGTTTAGCCGCGCCGGGCCATGGATGGCCCGTCGCGGCGGCCCGCGGAGCAATGCCGGAGTGAGGGAACACCGAGCCCTAGCGAGGTGCCGACAGGCGGGGCAGAGCCCTTTGCTTACTTTGGGGCTTTTCCAAAGTGAGCCGCTGTAAGAGCCATCCCTTTCAAGGTCTGCGTTTAAAAGTCCGTTTAAGGCCATGTTTAAGTACGTTTATCCGACTTAGCCGCCTTAAGCACCCTAGCTGTTGAGACATGCACCCGTGCCGCCTTACCTTCCAGCCACTCCTTGGGCTTGGCTACTTTGGGGCCACGAGGGCTTTTGGCTACGGACTTAGGTTTGATCATCCTTGCCAGGGCCAGCAATCGCTCTGCCAGCCCTTGCGGAGTCTTTTCAAGAGGGAAATTTTCCGCAGGCAATGCGATCTGCAAGCCTTGATAATCACTGCGAACATGCACCGCCAAATGGAAAATCGAAACCTCCCAACCCTCTGGCTGCGTTTCGCGGTGCGCCTGCTCAACGCTACGCTTGAGAACCGACAAAACGTTGTAAGCCAGGACCGCCGAGGCAAAGCCCAATAGCGCGGCTTTCGGGCTGCCAAGGCCTGTAATTTCACTGTCCAGTACCGACTCAAGGCGCTGAAACATTCCCTCGATACTCCAGCGATGACGGTATAAATCGGCTATCTGCCGGGCACCGATGGTGTCGGGCAAATTGCTCCAGAACCACATCACCAAATCACCTGAGTCATTCGCCGTTTGCAGGCTCAACTCAACACGTCGCCAGCGGCGGCCACCCTTCACTTCGATGATTTGTTCGCGAACGGTTCCGCTATCGACCGTCCCTGAGTCTTGCCACTCACTTTCCTGGACCAGGCGTGGATGCTTGCTGGGTTGGCGAACGATGAACGAAGCCCCCGTGTCCTCGCAGGCTTGCAGGACGGGCAGCGTGCAATAGAGCCGGTCAGCCATCCACAACTGGCCCGCGCATGCGCGGGCCAGCAGCGGTAAAACACTGACTCGCTCACTGGCGTAGGCATCTTCCCACGGCTGAAGATCAACGACTAAATCCAGGTCCGGATCGTAGGCAACTACTGAAAATCCTGGGCGCGCTGCGCCGCGCTCATTGCGCAGAGCGCCTAGACGTTTTTCAGTGGCCGGCAAGTGGTTGCCATCCACAATACGCAACTGCCAGCCAGGCAGGATCGATGAATGGCCGAGCGTTTCGACGGTCGGTATCAAACGCTCGGCACTGCCCGAAATGAGGGCGCGAAGCAGCTCGGGTTCGGTTCGCTTGATCTTGTCATAGAGTGCCGAAACACTGACCGAAAGGCCCTCCATCTTGCGCGCCGCCGCGTGTAACGACGGCCTCAAGCCCAATGAAACAAGGGACATCAGCTCAACAACGGTTGAAAACAAAAGCTCACGTGAGTACTGCCGTTGGCGGTGATCATCGAACACCTTGTCAACCCAAGCGGCATCTACTGCCTGCTCTAATATCAACTTGGTCATGACGCTGGCCGGCGCCTGTTTTTCAAACCGTTCTAAAACCTTTTCCCACATAGTTTCGTCGTCCTGACTGGATTGGTTAGGGGATTTTAAACCAAGACCTTGAAAGGGATGGCTGTAAGAGCGGAACCATAAGCCGCCGTTACCTAAATAACGGATATACCCCCCCAAAAAAACGCCACCACCCGCTGCTCAATGGCCTGCAAGCAATCACGCTGACTCACCTCATACGCAGGCACCGCGCACTCGTTCAAATAGTCGGCAAGCACGAACGAAGGATCAAACAACGTAGCAGTACTCAGCCGCAGGGCAAACGTCGGCACCACCGAACTACGTGCTTTTTTCGTACCGTGAGCCCACGCCATCAACGACCAGCCACCCGGCGCGATTCACCAGCCCTCTTTCAACATCCGCAATTCAAGATACTGCAACAGCATGATGGTCTTGCCGTCGACGATCTCGGCACTGTCTACCATGGCCAGGGCCGCCTCAAACCCCAGCTCCAGCACCTCGATATCCTCGCCCTCATCTTCCAGCCCGCCGCCATCACTGACCCGATCACCCGGCTGATATTCGCCGATAAAAAAGTGAATGCGCTCCGTCACCGAGCCCGGGCTCATAAAGGCCGAGTAGATCTTTTCTACATGACCCACCCGGTAGCCCGTCTCTTCTTCCGCCTCCAGGCGAATACGCTCCTCGGGGCTGGCGTTGTCCAGCAAGCCGGCGGCGGACTCAATCAGGTAACCGTGGTAGCCATTGACGTAGGTAGGCATGCGGAACTGGCGAATCAGCAACACCGTCCGCCGTTCGCGGTTGTACAGCAGGATCGTCGCGCCATTGCCTCGGTCATAGATCTCGCGGGTCTGGGACTGCCAGCTGCCGTCCCGGCGGCGCAGGTCAAAGGTGTACTTTTTCAGCACATACCAATTATCCGAGAGCAGTTCTTCAGCGTGAATACGAACGGGGCTGTTTTCCATGGCGGGGCCTTTTTGTCTTGTGTTATTCAGCATGTCGTGCAAAATCGTGCACAGTCAAGAAAAAACATGCAGGAAGCAATCGATGCTCACCCAACAACGCAAACAACACCTGCTGGACAAGCTGCACCGCGACGGCCGGCTGATTGCCAAGGAGTTGAGCCAGGCATTGGAGGTTTCCGAGGACACGATTCGCCGCGACCTGCGGGAAATGGCCAAGGACGGTTTGCTGCTGCGGGTGCACGGCGGCGCCTTGCCGGCTTCGCCCGCGATGGCAGATTTTTCGGTACGGGAACACTTGGTGCCCAAGGAAAAAATCGCCATTGGCCGTACGGCGGCGCAACTTGTGCAGCCCGGCCAAGTAGTGTTTATCGACGGCGGAACCACATGCCTGCAACTGGCCCATCACTTGCCAGCGGGCCTGAACGCCACCGTGGTCACCCACAGCCCATCGATTGCCATGGCGCTGGTGGATCATCCGCAGATTGAAGTGATCATGCTCGGCGGCCGGCTGTTTCGCCACTCATTGGTGGGGGTTGGCGCGGCCACGCTGGAGGCCATCGGCCGGGTAAACGCCGACCTGTATTTCATGGGGGTGTGCAGCGTGCACCCGAGTGCCGGGCTGTCTACCGGCGATTATGAAGAGGCGGTGGTCAAGCGCGCGTTGTGCCACGCCGCGGCTGAAACCATCGTGCTGGCCACCTCGGAAAAGCTCAATACCGCATCGCCCTACCAGGTGGTGGAGCTGGCACAGGTCAGCGCGATCGTCGCATTGGCCAGTACGCCGCAAGCACTGCTGCAACCCTATGAGGCCCAAGGGCTGACGCTTTATCTTGCGTGACCGTCAACACTCCTTGATGGCCTCCCATGATGCGGCGACTTGCGTAGCATCCGAGGCTTGGACCCGCGCCAGGTCAACTGGATATTCGACATGTGGGTTCTCAGCGAAACGTGTGGCGGTGAACTGGCCGTTACTGGCCCGCAGGATGTAGCCGCTGTCCTGGCACGATGCCGAGGCCAGGAAGATCACCCCGGGGGTTACCCACTCCGGCTTGAGGTTGTCCGGTTCGCCGCTCACGCCCCACATGCGGGTCTTGGCGACCGGCGAGATGGCATTGACCAGAATTCCATCCTCGGCCCCTTCGCCACTCAACGCATTCATGATCCCCAGTTGCGCCATCTTGCCGGCGCTGTAGGCAACCAGTCCCGGCTGGGCATAGTGCGTGTACATCGCACGGTCGGAGGTGGTCAGCACGACGCGCGGTGCGGTGGATTGCTGGAGGTGCCGCCAGGCGTGTTTGCACAGCCAGATCGGCGCGTAGACATTGATGTCCATTGCCCGCCGGATGAACGCCGCGTCGGCGGCTTTGATCGGCTGATAGCCGACCCAGCCGGCATTGTGGATCAGGATATCGAGCTGCCCGAAATGGATGATGGCGCACTCGATCAGTTCCTGGCAGCCGGCTTCAGCAGACAGGTCACCCGCGTGGCTAACCACCTGCAGACCTTCACGTTGAAGCGCCAACGCAGCCGCCTGGACCACCTGCGGGTCCCCACCATCACCGAGGGCGTCCGCGCCGATATCACTGAGCACCACCTGCGCGCCGAGGCGCGCCAACTCACGCGCATAGCTGAAGCCCAAGCCTCGGGCGGCACCGGTCACAATTGCAGTTTTACCTGTAAAGTCCATCGTTGCGTTCTCCTCATAGGCGCTCCACCCTAACAACTCGCAACCGCACTGTTTAATACTGAAAAACAGCGATTTTGATACCCACCGCGTATCAGGCCACGCAGGCCGCTCACCTGAAGGAACAGCCGAGATGATCGAAACCCGCCTACTGCGCCAGTTCATTGCCGTCGCCGAAGAGCTGCACTTTCACAAGGCCGCGCTGCGCCTGCATATGGCGCAGCCGGCGTTGAGCCAGGCGATCAATCGCCTGGAGCAGAAGATGGGGTTTTCCCTGCTGCAGCGGGACCGGCGCGGAGTGCAGCTGCTGCCGGCCGGGGCAGCGTTTCTTCAGACGGCTTACTCCGTCCTCGGGCAATTGCAGCAAGGCGTCGAACACGCCCGGCAGGTGTCCCAGGGGGTCGCCGGCACCCTCACCATCACCTCGGTGTCGATTGCCGGTTATCCCTGGCTGCTGGATGCCCTCAAGCAGTTTCGCCTGGCGTTTCCCGAGGTACAGCTGGTGATCAAGGAAATGCCCTCCGCCAGCCAGGCCAAGGCCCTGATAACGGGTGATGCCGATATCGCCTTTTTGCGTTATCTGCCGGGTCAGGCGGATCACATCGAGTCCCGGCTACTGCTGGATGAACCGATCCTGATGGCGCTGCCCGTGGACCATCCCGATGCCGGCAACGCCGCTATCGAGCTGAAGGATTTCGCCGATGCCGACTTTGTGTTCACCCCACAGGTATTGGGCAGCGGCTATCACCACCAGTTGATCTCATTGTGCGAGGCCGCAGGCTTCTATCCGCGCGTGGTCCAGGAAGCCGATCAATTGCACACCCTGATTGGCTTGGTGGCGTGCGGGTTTGGGGTGGCACTGGTACCAGAGTCGATTGCCCGTTCGATCACCGGTGACAAGGTGGTGTTTGTTCCCCTCTCCGTCTCGCCTTCCACCATCGGGCTCTACCTCAATTGGAGCACCGACAATCCCTCGCCATTACCCGGACACTTCTTCTCGGTACTGGAGGGACACCTGTAATACTTTGCAAGCAATGCCCGGTGACGACTGTCTAAATATTTCCTGCGGGGCCAAGGCATCTGTTAAAAACCGTGCTTAGCCTCTGTCCTGGAACCTTCATGTCTTCACGTTTACTGTCCCGCCTCGGCCTGCGCTGGTTTCCCCTGCTGTGCATGGCAGCCTTGATCATCGGCCTGCCCGTGGGGTGCGCGGTGCTGCAACACAAGGAGCGCGAACTGCTGTTTCGCGTCGAGCCGGGCACAGCCAGTTGGTACAGCGGGTTGCCGCGTGATGTGCAGGAGTTCGACCTGAAACCCGCAAGTTTCAAGTCCGGGCAAAATATTCACGGCTGGTGGTGGCCCGCTGCACAGAAGGACGCACCGGCGATTCTCTATCTGCACGGCGTGCGCTGGAACCTCACCGGCCAGCTGTTTCGCATTGAGCAACTGCGGGCCCTGGGTTTCTCGGTACTGGCCATCGACTACCGCGGCTTCGGCCAGAGCCAGGGCGACCTGCCTTCGGAAGCCAGCGTGTACGAAGATGCGCGCATCGCCTGGGAGCGCTTTCAGGTGCTGCAACCCGACCCCGCCAAACGCCTCATATACGGGCACTCCCTGGGTGGCGCAGTGGCCATCGACCTCGCGGCGGAACTGGGCAAACAGGCAGCGGATAATCATGTGCCGCCGCCGGTGCGCGGGCTGGTGATCGAGTCCACGTTCACGTCACTGGCGGACGTCGCCACGGCGGTGGCCAAGACCTCCCTGCCGGTGCGCTGGTTGCTGTCGCAGAAGTTTGATTCGATCGACAAGATCGCCGATATCCACATGCCGCTGCTGGTGGTTCACGGACTCGCCGACGCCTTCGTACCACCGCGCTTCAGCCAGCAACTGTTTGACGCGGCACAAGAGCCCAAACACCTGTTGCTGGTGCCCGGCGCTACTCATAACGACAGCATGCGGCTGGCTGGGCGCACCTACCGCCAGGCCTTGGATAGCCTGATGCAATCGAAGCGCCCAACCCAGGTGGCCGGTCCCTCTACCGGGCGTCCTAACGACTCGTAAATCTGCATTTCGGCACCGGTTTCGCCGGTGCCTGTCAAGGCGCAAAGCCTGCCCATACTGGCCATAAACAGCGACTGATCAAATATTAACCGCAGGTTAAATCGCCATACCCGCCGGGCTCAAGGGAAGTTATCCACAGAGATACCCACGGTTTCCGTGGACAACTCTTTTTATTTTTTTACGATTTTTTTGCTCAGTAATGCTCTGTTGGAAAGCTTCACGGCAGCTAAAACGCCTGCATCACCTCGCTGACAGAAACCACGGCACTTGATAGCGAGCACGCTCATGACCCTGCGTGGTTTGGTCATGATTTTCAGCACATTCGACAGGACGTCGGAGGGGCACAGCCATTGCGTTTGCGCCTGATGCTGATTAATCTCGCACAAACACGCATTAACGAGCATAAAAATGCACAACACCCACGCCGCCGTCGACCTGCCCTCCCTGCGCAAACAAAAAATCCTGTTGCTGCTGGAGCGCGACGGCAAGGTCACCGCCTCGGAACTGGTGGAACATTTCGCCGTTTCCCAGGACACCATTCGCCGCGACCTCGGCGAACTCGCCTCTGCCGGTTTGCTGCAACGCGTGCATGGCGGCGCCCTGCCGCGACCAAAGGACACGGGCAAGGACTTCTTCACGCGTTTCGGCGAAACCACCGCGACCAAACGCCACCTGGCGCAACTCGCCGCTGATCGCGTGGAAGACGGCCAGATCGTGCTGTTCGACTCCGGTACCACCACCCTGCAAATCGCTCAGTCCTTGCCGCATTCCATCAAGCTGACCGCCGTCACCCACTCACCGATGATTGCCATCGCGTTGTCCGAGCACCCCAATGTGACGGTGATCCTCGCCGGTGGCCAACTCAACCCGGTGACCATGGCGGCCAGCGGGCACGAGGCGTTGCGGCTGATCCAGGGCATCAAGGCCGACCTGCTGTTCACGGGTGTGTGCGCCCTGCATCCACAGGTCGGCATCAGCTCGCTGCACTTTGAGGAGGTAGCAGTAAAACAAGCTATGCTCGACAGCGCCTCCCACGTGGTGGCCGTCACCTTGGCCGACAAACTGGGCGCCGTGGAGCCATTTGTGGTGGCTCCGTGCAGCCGCATCCATACCCTGATTACCGAGTGGCATGTGCCGCCGGGCAGCGTCGAGGCTTATGAATGCCAGGGGCTGGAGGTGTTGCAAGTGGATGCCTGACAAGCCGTCCCATGACAGGCCAGGCCCGATAGCCTGTGCAGAGGAATATTCCCATGGCGTTTCCCGTGCTGATTCTGGATGCTCCCAACCCTCCACTGCTCCATGATGAAATCGAACGGTGCCTGGCATATGGGTTGGAAATCACCCTCAACCTGCACTACTTCGCCGACCAGCAAAGCATCAAAAAACAGTACGCCGGGCGGATTCAGTTCGTGGATATCAACTGCCACGACACACCTTCGCTGATCAGCACCGTGGTCAACGCCGGGGGCTACAGCGTCCTCAAGACCCGCTTAAACATCCCCTTGGGCGCTGCACTGATCAACGCCGCGGCCTCGCCTCATCTAAGCCGCCCGTTGCAGGCAATCGCCCAGGCTGGAGTCGGGCTCAACCATATCGACTTGCAGGCCGCCGCCGAGCATGGCGTGGCCGTGCTCAATACCCCGGGCTCCAACGCAACCGCCGTGGCGGAGTATGTGCTGGCACAAACCCTGTTCCTGTCTCGGGACCTTAACCTCTACAACACCCAAACCCATCAAGGCCAGTGGTCGAAAGGCCTGCTCGCGCCCGCGTTGCAAATCGCCGAGTTGACGCTGGGGCTGGTGGGCACCGGCAGGATCGCCCAGGCGCTCGCCCATAAAGCCCAAGCCTTGGGTATGCACGTGATCGCCACGGGCTCCGAACGATTCACCCGGCAAGCCGCCGCTTACCTGGGCCTGCAATGGCGCGCCACACTCGGCGAATTGCTGGGTGAGGCCGACGTCGTGTCCATTCACACGCCGCTTACCCCGCAGACCAAGGGCTTGTTCGACAGCAGTGCATTCACACGGATGAAACCGGGTTCGATCCTGATCAATACAGCCCGTGGCGGCATCGTCGACGAGGGCCAACTGGCAAGCTTCATGACGCGCTTTCCCGGCAATATCAAGGGGGTCGCCATCGATACCTTCGCCAGGGAAAAAGATCAGTTCGAATCGCCTTTGACGGGTATTGCCAACGCGATATTGACGCCACACATTGCGGGCAACACCCGTACCGCAATCATCGAGGCGTCAGCGCAAATCATTGACCACATTCATGCCTTCCACCAAGCAAGGCTTGAAGGCTGAGGGCATCCGCAACCGCATGGCCACTGGCGGTGTTGTCAAAAATGCACCAGGTGGGAACGCCCTCGGTTGACGATCTTTGCATCGCCTCACCCAAGGCGTGCAGTCGATCCATTTCGTAGGCGCTGTGATAGATACGCGGCGAACCGTGCAGGCGCCAATAACGCACGCCCTGCCAACCTCTCGGTACGTCACCTTCAGCAATCACCGGCGGGTCGGCGGCCACCCGGCCTATTTGATACTCCTGCAACATGCCTTCGGCCTGCACCCAACTGGCATGCCGCGGCTCCAGCACCACATTGCCGGCGAAGCGCTGGCGCAAGGCCGTGAAGAAACCGGCAGCGATGGCTGCCTCATAGTTCAATGAAGGCGGTAATTGCACCAGCAGGCAGCCCAGGCGATCACCCAACTGCAGGCACTGTGAGAGGAATTCATCCAGCGCCTTATCACAGTCATGCAGACGCAACTCATGGGTTATCAGTCGAGGCACCTTGACCGAAAAACCAAAACCACGCGGCACCGACTGCGCCCATCGCTCATAGGTTTGCGGGCGATGGGGACGATAGAAAGAGCTGTTGATTTCAACCGCATTCAAGCACGCGGCATAACGTTGCAGATGGGTGCCCTGCCGAGGAAATCGAGGCCATTGCTCTCGAGGCAGGCTCCAACCGGCACACCCTAGAAAAATCGGCATCAGAACAACACCGACGCTGCATCCCTCATGAAAATCTCCACCGTCTTCGGCCCGACGCCCTCGAACGCGTTCAAGCGTTTTTCAAACTCCGCGCGGTCGGCACTGGCGTTGTGTATGTGGCTGATCTTGCCCGCGTACTCCGCGTTCAACTTGCTGCTGAGGTCCAGCAGGCGTTGCGCGGTGCTTTCGTCGTAACGCACGTAATGCGCCTCGCCGAGCATGGCCACCAACTCACGGGAGGTGCAGTGTTGCAGTTTGCGCGGCGTGTCCCGGCCATGCTTCACCACAATCACCTGATAGGCCTGGGCCGCAATCTGCGCCTGAATGCGCTTGCCCATCAAGAAGCTGGCGATAAACCACTTGAACAAGGCGTTGTCATCGCCGGGTGTGAGCTCAATACCCAGCTCACCGGCGCTGATGGATCGGCCCATGGCTGCCTCCGTTATTCACTGGCCCAGCTTGCGCTCGGCCTTGGCGGCTTGCTCGTTGATCTGGTCGGTTTGCCGTTGTGTGTCCTTGATGGACGTCGGCGTGATCACCTTATCAACGGTTTCAGTCTTGGGATTCGGGCGCTGCAAGGAACTGTCCTTCTCGTCAAGCTGGCGGCCTTTCTGCGCCTGTTCGGAGCTGATTGCATTGGGGGTTTTGTCGGGTTTTTTTTCAGTGCCCATGGTGATTCTCCTGCTGTTAAAAGATCACGCTCCAGCGCGGAGCCGCTATGCAGCAGAGCCCATGGTTTTTTGATAGTTCAAGGAAATTGCGTGGGCTGCGGCCCGGAGAAATAAGCGCAAATTAATTTAAACCTTTTGCTCAGGCACCCGCTCAACAGTCAGGTAACGGCATCGCGCCACTCTTCAGGAGAAGCATCATGAAGCACTTGCTGATGAAACAAATGGGACTGACCTTCGCGCTGGCCGCAGGCTCGATTGGCGTGGCCATGGCGTCCTCCTCCAACGACTTCGTGGACGCCGCCGCCCAAGGCGGAATTACCGAAGTTGAGGCTGGCAAACTGGCGTTGGAAAAGAGCGGCGCCGCCGATATCAAGGCGTTTGCCCAGCACATGATCACCGACCATACCAAGGCCAACCAGGAGCTGACCGCCCTGGCGACGAAGCTCGACATCAAGGTGCCGGACGACGCCAGCCTGACCGACAAGGCCAAGAAAATGATCCTGGAGATTCGTGATGAGTCTTTCGACAAGGCTTACGCCAACAACCAGGTGAAGGCCCACGAAGACACCGTGGCGCTGTTCAAAAAAGAAGCCGCGTCCTCGGACGACGCCGAACTCAAGGCTTTCGCCGAGAAGACGCTGCCGACGCTCGAAACCCATCTGAAGATGGCCAAGGAGCTGCAGTCCAAGCACGCCAATTAATATCTACCCACTCAGGAGACACTCGACCATGAGTTCGCAACTGTACGGCAAGAAGATTCTGATCATCACCTCCAACACTGGCATCGAGCGCGACGAGCTGCTCAAGCCGCTGGAAGCCCTGCGTGGCTTTGGTGCCACGGTGACCCACGGCTCCAGCAAAGGTGGCAGCACCCAGACCTTTCTCCAGGACACCGAGAAAGACAGGACAGTGGAGTCCGATGCCAAGCTTTCGGATCTGCACGGCAGTGATTTTGATGCACTGGTCATCCCAGGAGGCACCGTCAACGCCGACACCCTGCGTCAGGACGCGGATGCCTTGCGGCTGATCAATGATTTCGTCAAGGCCGGGAAAACTGTCGCCGCCATCTGCCACGGCCCTTGGGCCCTGATCGATGCCGGCGTGATCGGCGGCAAGACCCTCACCTCCTACAAGAGCGTGCGTGCCGACCTGGTCAATGCCGGCGCGGCCGACTGGGTGGATGCGCAGGTGAAAGAATGCCCGGCCAATGGCTGGACCTTGATCACCTCGCGCACGCCTGATGATTTGCCGGCGTTCAACGAAGCGATTGCCAAAACCCTGGCGGCTTGACGCCAGCCAATGCAAACAGGCGCCCTAGGGCGCCTGTTCTTTTTCGATTCTGTCTTAGCTTTTGCCGTGCTCGGCGGCGTGTGTCGCGCGGTTCACACCCTTGGGCCCAAACAGCGCCCAGAGGATCAGCCCCAACAGCGGCATGAAGATCAGTACCACCAACCATAAACCCTTGGTTTCCCAGCCACTGCCACTGCGCAGCACGCTATTGATCGCCCACAGTTCCAGCAGCACCAGAATCACCGCCAAGCCAATCCAGACATATTCGATTTGCATGATTCATCCTCCTGAGGTCGTATGCGTTAGGTCAAGCAACACGCCCGAGGGTTCATTAAAATTGCAGCGGATGGCTCTCGCCCAACGGTTGCGGCACATGCGCCGTAACCTTCTAGACTCAACTGCACGTCACCTCTCACCCCACGGAGGCCCAGGATGACCGAGCACATCATCCACTTTCACTGCCAGATCGATCAGGGCACCACCGAGCGCTTTCGGGATTGCTGCCTGGACGCCATCGAGCAAGGCGCCAGTTCGTTGCTGTTGAACCTGTCGACCACCGGTGGCAGCACCAATTTCGGCTTTACCCTCTACACCTTCCTCAAGTCCCTGCCGGTGCCGCTGTGTGCGATCAATGCAGGCAACATCGAGTCCATGGGCATCATCATGTTCCTGGCCGCCGGTCGCCGAATCACCACGCCCCACTCCCGCTTTTTGATCCACCCGATGAACTGGTACTTCAACCAGAGCTCCGTCGATCACCAGCGTCTGCGCGAATACCTCTCGAGCCTGGACAACGACCTGGCGCGCTACGTGAAAATCTACGAACTGGAAACCGCCAACGCCGATACGCACCTGGATATTTTCAAGTGCCTGTCGGCCGAGGAAAAAGTCATCGCCGCCCACGAGTCACTGGCCTACGGGATTGCCCATGAGGTCGAGCAGATCGTGTTTGCCGACGACATCAAGCACTGGAAAGTCAGCGGCGGCTAGGCATTGTTTAATGCATGCCAACCGCCACCTGACCGTGCAACCTGCACGACCAACGCCGCTATTTATTCGATATAACCGATTGATTTTTAATAAAATAAATATTCAGTTCAAGTTGGTACAACTCATGCTGTAGAGGTGTGCACAGGCGGGCAATTCGACCCGCCCTTTCGCTACCCGTGAGGTGTCACCCATGAATGCCATTGATCTTCTCAAGGCCGACCACGAACGCGTCAAAGCCATCCTGAACCAACTGAGTGAGTCTACGGAGCGCGGCGTCAAGAAGCGCACTGAGCTGCTGGCGAAGCTGGAGATGGAAATCAGCCTTCATACCCGCCTTGAGGAAGAAATTCTCTATCCGGCTTTTCGCAAGGCCGGGGGCAAGGATCAGGAAATCATGTACCACGAAGCCAAGGAAGAACATCGCACCGTCGACTCCCTCGTCCTGCCAGACCTGAAGCAGACTTCGCCCTCCACCACCGAGTTTTCCGGCCGGGTGAAAGTCGTCAAGGAACTGTTGGAGCACCATATCGAGGAAGAGGAAAGCGAGATGTTCCCGCAGGCCAGGAAGCTGTTGGGCAAGGCCTTGCTGGAAGAGCTGGGCGCGGAGATGGAAGCGATGAAAGCCGCGCACAAGAAAGCACCCGGCGCGAAGCCAATGGCCGCTTGATGTCCATTCGTCGCATGCCTGGAAACTATTTCAAACTTTGATTTGGCTGGAGGATTCCCAATTAGGCAACACCATTGATTCGCTCATCATTGAGGGTTTTCAAAATGGCTAATAGTGGAAAAACCACCCCAGGTGCTGGTCACAAAGACCAGAAAGACACAAACCGTAAAAGCGGCGGCCAGGGTTCAGGCGGCAACTTCGCCAATGACCGCGAGAAGGCTTCTGAAGCGGGCAAAAAAGGCGGGGCTCACAGCCACGCCCCAGGCTCCAAGAAGTCTTGATTGAGGCGTCGCCGAAGCCTGGATGTGTTCCGGGCTTCGGTCCCCATCGCCAAGAGGGATTGAGTCATGAAGACCAGCATTTCCCAAAGGATCGTACTTGCCGCCAGCTTGACGCTTGTACTGTATGCACCCGCCTACGCGGCCTTCGGCGACAACACCGCACCCGAGACGCCTGCCTTGAGCGGCAACAGCGTGCCAGGCTCGGCACTGCCGCCAGGCACCTATCCCAGCAGCCCATCCGGGGCCGACAGCAGTGGCAGCAAGGACACTGAGACCAAAGCGCCCGCGCCGTCAAAAAGCGTGAAGAGCACGCGCCACAAAGGCTCCTCGACCCAGCACCCGTCCATCAAGAGCGACAAGAAACCCGCGCCTGCATCGGGAAGTTGAGAAACTAGAGCTCGCTCGGGCCACCGATAAAGTCCAGGCGCAAGTTCAACCACTGCCGAACGATTTCCCGAGACGCTTGCCGGGCATCAACTGCAGAGAAGCCGCGCTCACGTTGCAGCCAGTCGCTCGTCGCTTGGCGCGCCGGCTCGATGGCTGCCAGCGCCTGCTGGCGTTCCTTGGCGGGCCATTGCTTATCGGCGCCCCAGTTACGCAGGGTCAATTCAGGATCCTGGCCTTTCCCTGCGGCGCCTGGCTGGAGGAACAGCCGAGGTGACGCGGTGGCCTTGAGCGAAAGAGCGTTCCAGTCGGCATAGCTGGCGAAGCGGATCGTGCCCTCGTTCTGCGAGGCCGTGGACAAAGGCTCGGTCAAACTGTCTTCCAGCCGCTTCCATGCCGGCTGAGCAAACAGATCACCTTGTGGGGCACAGATCGGCGCAAAGCTGTCGCGGGTGGAGCCGTACAACGACCCGAACGACTCATACGCAACCTCGCCCTGCCGGCTAAAAACAAAACAGTGCACATACGGGCGTTGGTCGGCGTACATCTCATACTGTTGGCGCTCGATCATCATGCGCAGCAAGGTCAACATCACCCGGTCACGGCTGACAGCAGGATCATTCTGCAGGTCCTGCCAGATCGACCAGGGAAAACTGTCTTCCTTGAGTGCTACGAGAACCTGCTTGCGATTCTCTTCGGCCTCATTCTCCGTCACGCCACTGTCAGGCTCAAAACGCTGCAGGTAGACAAGCCAGGCGGCGGCCAGATCGTTCATCGGGTAGCGCCGAAGCCCTTCTGCTGCCTGGGCCGGATGGTACGGAATACTGGCGATGATTGCGTCAACGGCTGCCGTGTCCTTGTGGGTGATCGTACCCACCTCGACCACTCTCTGGCTCAGTTGGGATTGCAGGCAGCCGGGCAATTGTTCCGGGGTACCGGCACACGCGTTGCGAGTCTGCAACCACGTGCGCTGGCCACGGCGCAATTCGTCGCGCTGGTCGGGTGCCAGTTTGGCCATTGCCTGGCTGTAGTAAACGCCCAGCGTAGTGTCGAGTTCGCTTAATTCAGGGCTGGCGCAAATGGCCTTTTCCACCGTGGTGGAGGCCTTTTTACAATCGAAGGACGCGCCACTGGCAGGCATCGCAGCGCCTATCAGCGCGCCAGCGAGCAACAACATTGGGTAGGCAGAATGAATACGGCGGGCCATGGCTTTCCTTGGGTGAGTTCCTTTCAAGGCGCTTATTGTGCCGACGCGATTGCCAATGTCCAGCCTGTCGGCACAGTACTACGAAGCACTGGCCATGGAGGGTCGATCACTTGCCAGTTCACGCTCAATCTGTTCGATGCTGGGCAGGCTGGTTTGCAGCTCTGCCGGCAGGGATTCCACCAGTTGATATTCGGCAACCCCAATAGGGCGGGAGCTGTCACGCAGAGCGTATTCGGCCACTACTTCGTTCTTGCTCTTGCACAGCAGCAGGCCGATGGTGGGGCTGTCCTGCGGGTGCTTGAGCTGGGCGTCTACCGCCGCGAGGTAAAAGCCCAACTGCCCCAGATGGTCGGGTTTGAATTTACCGGCCTTGAGTTCGATCACCACGTAGCACCTCAGCTTGAGGTGATAAAACAGCAGGTCGACGAAAAACTCCTCGCCCCCTACGTCCAGCAATACTTGCCGTCCCACGAAGGCAAAACCGGCGCCCAGCTCCAGCAGAAAATCGGTGACATGTTTGACCAGGGCGTTTTCGATTTCACGCTCCTGCGCGTCAAGGGACAGGCCCAGGAAGTCGAAACGGTAAGGATCTTTAAGTGATTCCCGAGCCAGGTCGGATTGGGCTTTGGGCAGCAGTCCCTCGAAGTTGCTGACCGCATTGCCGCTGCGCTCCAGCAGGCGACCTTCGATTTGCATCACCAGGACGTTGCGCGACCAGTTGTGTTCGATGGCCTGAGCGGCGTACCAGCGACGGGTTTCTGGGCCGGGCAACTTGTCCAGCAACGCCAGTTGGTGATACCACGGCAATTGTGCAAGCACCCCTTGCACAAATTCCCCGTCCGGCCACGCCTCCGCAAATGCGCGCATGTACTTCAGGTTGCGCGGCGAAAAACCCTTCATCTCCGGAAATGCTGAACGCAAATCCTGCGCCAGCCGCTCAATCACCTTGCTCCCCCAGCCCTGCCGCGCTTGCCGGGTCAAAATATCCTGGCCGATTTGCCAATACAGCAACACCAGCTCGCGGTTTACCGCCAGGGTGGCGCGTTGCTGGGCGCGGTGGATTCGACTCTTGAGATCGGACAGCCAGTCGCTGTATCCCTCGGGTGGTGTGTTCAAGCTATCGGGGGTCTCACTCATTCCTTTTCCCTCGTGGGTTGGGCAGGCGGCCGATAGTAGCGAGGGAAAAATGCGTGATGGGCCAGCAGAATGCTTTCGATACAAATCCACTGGAACCGTACCTTCAGGCGCATCAAGGGGTGCCTCAACATGCGTGCTGTGGTCAAATGAGCCGGTCACTTCCATGGTTATTCCCGATCTATGAACACCACACCCACCGACGACAGCCAGGCATCCACCGGGGACCGCATCCTGTTCCTGCTAAAGACCCGTGGCCCACTGAAAACCACGGACCTGGCTGCACTGTTGGACATCACCTCCGAAGCCGCCCGCCAGCAAATCCAGAAGTTGCAGGTCGCGGAGTTGATCGTCGGCGTATCAGCCCCCATCTCGGGTGCCGGTCGGCCATCCTTGAAGTGGACCCTGACCGAGACCGCCCAGAGCAAATTCCCCGATTCCCATAGCGTTCTGACCTTGCACCTGATCGAGTCCATCGAAGGGATTTTTGGCAGTGAAGGCGTGGAGAAAGTCATCGCCAGCATGGAGGCGACCGCCAAGCACGAATACATCCAGGCCTGCTCCGCCGCATCGAGCTTGCAGGAGAAAGTCGCGATCCTGGTGCAGATTCGTGAGCGCGCCGGGTACATGGCGCAGATGGAGCCGCTGGACGATGGCTGGCTACTGGTGGAAAACCACTGCCCGATCTGCGTGGCCGCCCGCAAATGCCAGGGTTTCTGCCGTTCGGAGTTGCAGATTTTCCAGGCTGCGCTGGGCGATGAGAATGTGGTGGAACGCTGCGAGCATTTGATCTCTGGGGATCGACGCTGCGCCTACAGCATTCAGCCCCGCCACCCGTAAGAAAGAGGCTGTGATGGGCTGCGCAGCAACCGCAATTCCTGCGCCGCAGTGTCCCGGATACACCAACGGTTCAGGACTCACCATTGCTGCGCAGTCCATCGCAGCCTCATGCCGAAGTCAGGCCCATTGCAGGTTGAACAGAGCGAACGCCGACAGTGCCCAGATCGCCAGCACCAAGTGCGTCAGTTGCAAGCCCTCCTGGCGAATCCAGTAGCCAAACCACAAGCCACCCAGCAGCATCGCGAAAACGAAAGCCGAGAAGCCGCTGAGGGCGAGATTGAGCCATGGCCGCGCGGCCGAGAGGCCATCACCGAGGACCAACTGGTAACTGCCGGTCCATGCCGCCACTGCCGCGATCACTTGCAGCGCCAACACACTCAGCAGTGCCAATTGATGCAAGTGGTGGGAACGCACAGCGCGCCTTAACAGGGGTATGTCGATGGCCGGAGCCTGGTGCAGTGGCGCCATGGCCATGGTCGCGCCCACCGCACCGACCGAGCTGCGAAAGGCCTGCAAATTGTTGACCACGGCGAGGGTCAGCCAGACACTCAAACCCAGGGCCTGAGTGATAAGGAACAGCCCTGCGGTACCTCCCGGCAACCATAGCTCGACGCTCATCCAAACCTCCTTGTCTGCTGTAGGGCAAATCAGGCTCTTGGCATATAACCAAGAATGTACTTGGATAATACGGTGAGCGCTTTAACTTACACAAGGCAAACTTTTAGATCCGGTAACCGTTGTTGCCCAGTGGATCGAGCGGAACCTCAAGGCACCGGCAACCACCCGCTGAACCTTCCCTGGCTATCCAGCGCGCACCAGGCGAAATCTCCGGGCAGCGGCGGCAAGTTCTGCAGCGGTACGCCGCTGCCCTGCTTCCAGTCCACCACTTGCAGGGATGAACCTTGCCAGGCCAGGACCAGGCCCCGGGCCTGGCTGGTGTCATCGCTGACCCAACGGGCTGCCGCCGCCGTCATGAACGCTTCGATGGGTTCTTCATCGATCTGCGTGCGATACACCGAACCGAGCAACCAACGGCACACGTTTACATGGTAGGTCCAATCCAGGGAGGGACGATTGCGGTAAGCCCAGGTCATGAAACTGCGAAACAGGTTCAAGCCCTCCGGCGGGTCGAGCTTGAGCAGACCGGGGCAGATGTCGAACAAGGTGTGCCAATACGGCAGCAACCGTGCATCCAGGTGGACGAAACAGCGGGCGTTACTCGGGTATTCGACAGACGGTAGCAACACGTCGCCGCGGGGCGGACGGCGCGACGCCTTGCTGACCAGGCGGGCAGCGCCGGAAGGCAGGATAGAGCTCATGGAACGCACTCACACTCGTGACGATAGAACGCCTCCTGGTAACAGGAAGCCCAAGGCACACGTCAGAATGCAGGGGAAGCGCGAGGGTTGGCCGAGGGCCAGGAATACCGCGGAGGCGCCTTGTTACGCTGCTCATGGGCCGGGCGCGGCTTTTGCCCCAGGCCCAACAACCAGGCCAGGCAAAACAGGAAGACGATGCCCAGGGTCACGGCGGAGCACACCGGGCAGGCGAAGAAGTTCGACCAACTGCTGGCCGTCGGATTACCCAGGCCGGCGTCCGAGGCCGGCGCTTTGGTGCCCAGGCTTGAGCAGAACTGACCGCCCAGGCCGTTGAGCTCCAGGCCCATCATCTGCCCATGGCCCAAACCGCAGACGAACACATTGAACAGGACGCAAAAATACAGGGTCCAGGCAATGAGTGAACGGTCCGGGCGGGAGAATTTCATGGCGGCGACTTTACCATTCCCCCTGTAGGAGCTGTCGAGCTTTAGCGAGGCTGCGAATGGATCGCCTCGGTGCCCCTGCAAGACCGTGGCGCCTGCATCGCAGCCTCGCTAAAGCTCGACAGCTCCTACATTTGGTCTTGCCCGGCAGGGCCTGTGACAGAACGTCGCAGATTACGCCCAGAGGCTCGGGTTGTTAGAATGCCACGCTCTCCTCGCCTGATTTAACGCTTCGTGGTACCCAGGCGCTTCACAGGATGCACAGTTGATGAGTACGTTATTCACCCGCCGCAAAGTCCTCTCCGGCATGGGATTGCTGGGCCTGGGCCTGCTGGCCGGCTGTGACAACAGCCCGAAACTGAACTTCAAGTACGGCAAGGATCTGAGCGACAAGATCATGGGCCGTACCTTCAAGCTCAAGAACACTGACGGCGAAACCGTCACCTTGAGTTCCTTCCGCGGCTTGATGCCGGTGGTGTTCTTCGGCTTCACCCAGTGCCCGGCCGTGTGCCCGACCACCCTGGCGCGCATGGCCCAGGCGAAAAAACTGATGGGCCGCGACGGCAAGATCATGCAGGTGGTGTTTATCACCCTCGATCCGGAACGCGACACACCCGAGATTCTCGACGCCTACGTCAAGGCCTTCGACCCGAGTTTCGAAGCGCTGTATGGCACACCGGAAGAAATCGCCGTGGCTGCCAAGGAATTCGGGATCTTTTATGAAAAGATCCCCGCCGGCGACAGCTACACCCTCTCCCACACCGCCACCAGCTTTGTGTTCGACACCCGAGGCACCCTGCGCCTGGGCCTGTCGGCCTCGCTTAACGCCAAAGAGTGCGCAGAAGACCTGCTCACCGTCATGGAGGTCTGCTAATGACTGCCGTTCAACACCTCAAACGCTTCGCCCTCGGTCTTTCCCTGCTGGGCCTCGCCGCACACGCCAGCGCACAGGCAGTGGTCACCGACGCCTGGGTACGCGCCTCGGTACCGGGCCAGCCGTCCAGCGGCGCGTTCATGACCGTCACCGCCGACAGCGACAGCAAACTGCTCAGCGTGGCGTCGCCGGTCGCCAAAACCGTGCAGATCCATGAGATGACCATGAAGGACGACGTGATGCGCATGGGCCCGGTGGATTCGGTTGCGCTGCCCGCCGGCAAGGCAGTGAAGCTCGACCCGGACGGCTATCACGTGATGCTGATCGACCTGACCGCCCAGATCAAGAAAGGCGACCAGGTGCCGCTGACCGTCACCGTTGAAAATGCCAAGGGTGAAAAACAGTTGATCGAAGTGAAGGCCGAAGCCCGTGCGTTGAATGAGACGGAAACCATGGATCACAGCAAGATGCACTAAAGCGCAGATCAAAATGTGGGAGCGGGCTTGTGTGGGAGCGGGCTTGCTCGCGAATGCGGTGTAACACTCACCGGATGTATTGACTGATCCACCGCTTTCGCGAGCAAGCCCGCTCCCACATTGGCCTTTCAGTGTTTGAGAAATCGAGCGCACCCTTCTGATACTTTTTTCGTCTCGCCTCAACACTTTCTATATATTTTCAATCTGCAAAACAACTCGTTAGCCTGCGCAAGCCGGACGCGTCTCCCTGTCGCCGTCCGGCCAGATAATTCTAAAAATAAGCAGCAGACAACGGGAATAACAATGAAAAAATCCCCCATTACCCTGGGCTTGACTTCGGCCACCCTCGGTTTGACCCTCGCCTTCCCAACCTTTGCCGAAGCTGACTTTTTTGAAGACAGCAAGGCCGACCTCGAATTTCGCAACTTCTACTTCAACAGCGATTACCGCCAGCCCAACGCCAGCCAGTCCAAACGGGATGAGTGGGCCCAAGGGCTGATCCTCAATTACCAGTCGGGTTACACCGAAGGCCTGGTGGGATTTGGCATCGATGCCATCGGCCTGCAAGGCCTGAAACTCGACTCAAGCCCCGACCGCCAAAACAGCGGCCTGCTCCCCGTCGGCGAGGATGGCGCACCGGACAGCTACAGCCGAATGGGTGCCACCGCCAAGGCACGCATCTCCAAAAGCGTACTTAAATTCGGCACGCTGATCCCCAAGCTGCCCACCGTACTGCCCAACGACGGCCGGCTGCTGCCCCAGACTTTTCGCGGCACGCAACTGACCAGCCAGGACATTGCCGGCCTGACCTTCGATGCCGGGCGCCTGACCAGCAACACCCTGCGTAACGACAGCGGCCATGCAGACATCGAAGTCGACGGCAAAGGCATCAAGGGCGCCGTGCCCAGCGATAAATTCGACTTCGCCAGTGCCAGCTACGCCTGGACCAAAACCTTCGTCACGGGCTACCACTACGCCAACCTCGAGAACAACTACAAGCAACACATCTTCAACCTGGTCCACACCCTGCCATTGGGCGACGCGCAGTCGTTCAAGACCGACCTGCGTTACGCCGACTCCAGCAAGGAAGGCAACAGCAACATCGACAACCAGGCCTTCGGCGCCAAGTTCACCTACAGCCTCCACGGCCACTCGTTCGGCGCCGCCTACCAGCGCATGAAAGGCACCACCGGCTTCCCGCACCTGGACGGCACCGACTCCTACCTCGTCAACTACGTGATGATCTCGCCGGACTTTGCCAACCCCGAGGAAAAATCCTGGCAGGCCCGCTACGACTATGACTTCGCCGCCCTCGGCATCCCCGGCCTGACCTTCATGACCCGCTACCTCAAGGGTGACAACTTCGTGCGTACGCGCACCCTGGAAGGTACCGAGTGGGAGCGCAACACCGATATCGGCTATGTGTTCCAGAGCGGTGCCCTGAAGAACCTTGAAGTGAAATGGCGCAATGGCACGTATCGCAGCAATGGCAGCGGCAGCGATATCGACCAGAACCGCTTTATCGTCAGCTACACCCTGCCCTTGCTGTGATTTTTCCCGGAGCGTTGCACATGAATACCCATAAAAGCCTGATCCACCTGGCCGTCGCCTTTGCCCTGTTCAGCAGTTACGGCGCCTACGCCGCCGACACCGGCGCGTTGCCCTGCAAAACCACCGAAGAATGCGCGGCCCAGGCGGCCAAAGTCGGCGCCACGCCGGGCTCCTCGCAAAGCGCCCACAAGGCCAAGGGCGACCCGACCCAAACCCAGTTCGCCTGGCTGAACCGCATCAACAAAGCCTCGATCGTGATGCTCACCGAAGAAGGCATCGTCAAGCCGGACATGGGCCACAAGATCGCCGGCGGCGTGCGCTTTGCCATCGACCAGGCCGACCAGCCCGATGGCAAGCGCCCGGAAGATGTACTGCAACTGGAAAAAATCATGACCGACAAGATCGGTCCTGAAGCCTCCCTGATCCACTCCGGCCGCAGCCGCCAGGACATGCTCGCCACCTACCGCCTGGCCAAACTGCGCTCACAGGTGCTGGCCTACAGCGACGCACTGAACGCCACTCGCCAACGTATCCTTAACATCGCCGAGAAGAACGTCGACACCCTGGTACCTGCCTACACCAACGGCGTGCAGGCCATGCCCATCAGCTATGCGCACTACCTGCTGGCGTTTGAAGCCGCTTTTGATCGCGACGGCCAGCGTATTCGCGAACTCTACACCCGCCTCAACCTGAGCCCGATGGGCACCGCCGTGCTGGCGAATTCCGCTTACCCGCTGAACCGTGAACGCCTGGCTGAACTGCTGGGCTTTGACGGCGTGCGGGAAAACTCCCTGGACTCGAGTCAGGTATCGACCTATGACATCCCGATCGAAGCGGCCAACCTCGCGGCATCTTCGGCGATTCGCATCGGCGCGATGATTGGTGATATCCACACCCAATACCATCAGATCCGCCCTTGGCTGTTGCTGGACGAAGAGTCCACCTACACCAGCAGCGCGATGCCGCAAAAACGCAACCCGGGGTTGTTGATGCGCACTCGGGAATCAGCCTCGGACGTGGTCGGCCTGGCGCAGACCGTGACCTTGCGCGCGCACAACGTCACCACCGGCATGACCGACTACAAGTTCGCGTTTGATTCACTGGGGCTGTTCCAGTCCACCGACGAAATGTTCAAGAGCATGGACGCGGTGCTGGATGCGCTACAAATCAATCCGCAGCGTGCGCTGGATGAGCTGGAGTCGGAGTGGACCACTTCGATGGAGCTGGCTGACACCCTGGAGCGCCAGTTCAAGGTGCCGTTCCGCATTGGGCACAGCTTCGCGTCGCTGATCGTCACCGAGGCGCGCAGCAACGGCACCACGCCAAAGACCTTCCGGTATGCCGACGCGCAGAAGCTGTACACCCAGGCGGCAGACAAATACAAATGGACGCCGAATACCTTGCCGCTGGATGAAGCGGGTTTCCGTGCGGCGCTGTCGCCGACGACGATGGTCAAAACCCGTAAAGGCACGGGTGGGCCGCAGCCGGAAGAGGTCAAGCGGATGCTGGTGGAGGCGCGCAAGAACCTCGACGCGGACCAGAGCTGGTTGAAGGAGCGTCGTGAGAAGCTGAAAGGTGCTGAAGGTAACCTGGACAAGGCGTTCGACAAGTTACTCAACGCCAAGGGCTGAAATGCAATCTAAATGTGGGAGCGGGCTTGCTCGCGAAGGCGGTGAATCAGTCAATACATAGGGTGACTGTCACACCGCCTTCGCGAGCAAGCCCGCTCCCACATTTGACCGAGTTGGGGTCTGGAAGTGGTGTTCCGCTCAGTGACTCAATTCTCGCTTCAACACCTCACGATCAATCGCCTTCTGCCACCCGCATATCGCCAGGCACGCCACGCAATTGCCCAACACATTGGTCAACGACCGACACTTCATCAGCCGCTCCACCCCCAACAACAACCCCACCCCTTCCAGCGGCACCAGTTGCAGGATGTTCAAGGTAGCAATCAGGGTAAACAGCGCCGAGCCCGCCACACTGGTAGACCCCAGCGAGGTGAACAGGCAGATCACCAGCACCGCCAGCAACTCGGGGACCGCAATCTCGACCCCAGCCAAATGCGCCAGAAACATGATGGCTGTGGTCAGGTAAATATTGGTGCCAGCCAAGTTGAACGTATAGCCGGTGGTGAGTACCAACCGTACTAACTGGCGATCACAGCCCAGCGCTTCAAGTTTGCTGACACAACCGGGAAGTGCGGCAACCGACGAACCGGTAAACGTCACCAACAATAACTCTTCTTTCAAGTAAACAATTAGCCGCGTCAATTTAAATCCAACCAGGCGCGCAATCGTCGCAAAAACTAAAATGACGAAAATCGCGCAAGCCAGATAAATAACCACAATAAACTTCAACAGCGGCAAAACAGAACTTACACCGTACTTCCCCACCACAAATGCCATCGCCCCAAAAGCCGCGAGCGTTGCAAATTTCAAGATAAAGCGCAACAGCAAGAACAGTCCGGCGACTGCTGCTTCCAGCCAGCCGAGGCAGCGGTTGCCAACCCTACCGCCACGCCCCAGCACCAACCCGCACAGCACCGCCACCAGCATCACCTGAAGCACCAGACTCTGGGTAAAAACCCTGTAAAGGCTGGATGAAATCGAGGTCGCGGACAGTTCATGCAAGAGCTTTTCCGGCGCAACAGGCGGCGTCAGATGGTCAAAGTCCAGGTTAGCCACCGCCGTGTGATCCAGGCTGAACAGCCACCCCGTCGACATTCCCAACACCAATGCGGCCAGGGACATCAGCTGGAAATACACCACGATCCGCCCCACTACATGCCGATGGTGGGGCTCGCGCTTGATACCTGCGACACCGGTCGACACCAGCACAAACAACAGAAACGGCATCAGTAACCCGACCACTTTTATAAAAGTGTCACTGAGCAGTTTCATCTCGACCGCAACGCCCGGATAAAACAACCCCAACACCATGCCAAGTGCAATGGCAATCAAAATAGGCAAAGTGGCGTTAGTGGAAAATCGGGCTGACATCAATGCTCCAGGGTCTTTTTATTTATTGTTATTGTCGGATCAGGCCACTTTCGGCATATTGGTCGCCAAGGCGCATTCTGGCCACAAATAATAAAGTCTTGTCACGGGATATACCACCATGGAACTTCGCCATTTACGTTATTTCATCATGGTGGCCGAAGAGCGACATTTCACCCGCGCTGCCGCCCGCCTGAACATGCAACAACCGCCCCTCAGTCAACAGATTCGTGCCCTGGAACAAGAGCTGGGGTTCGACCTGTTCAAGCGCCACCCCAAGGGCGTCGACCTGACTGCCGGCGGCCTGGTATTTCTCGATGAAGCGCGGGCCATCCTCGCCCGCGTCGAACAAGGCTCCCTCAAGGCCGCCCGCGCCGCCCAGGGCATCGAGGGCACACTGGTCATCGCCTTCACCAGCTCCGCCGCTGCCCATCCACTGATCCCGCGCATCATCCGCGCCTACCGCGAGCACTACCCGGGCGTGGAACTCTCGATCAACGAAGGCAGCGCTCGGGAAGTCACTGAAGACACCATCGAAAAACGCATCGATATCGGCATCCTCCGCGCCCCGGTGGGCGACCACCAGAGCCTGACCTTCCACCGCCTGCTCAACGAAGAAATGCTGCTGACCTTGCCCGTCGGGCATGCGCTGCTCAAGGGCGCCGAGCCAAAAATCACCATGGCCGACCTCAAGGACGAACGCTTCATCCTGGTCCGCCGCCCCGGCGCGCCGGGGATGTACGCCAACCTGATCAAGGCCTGCCAGAACGCCGGCTTCGAACCGAAGATTGCCTTTGAAGTGGAGCGCATGCTGACCAACGTCAGCCTGGTGGCCGCCGGTGAAGGCATCTCCGTGGTGCCCGCGTCGATGCGCGATGTGCACCGCGAGAGCGTCGTGTATTGCCGAATCAGCGATGCGCGGCCACGATTATTGGCGCCGATCACCCTGGTGCGGCGCGCGTTCAATCCGTCGGCGCCGTTGCAGAATTTCATTGGCTTGGCGCGGGAGTTGGCGGGGGTTTATCGCAAGGGTTGACCTGCATCGTCGGCGCGTCGAACGACTCAACGGAAAGAGATACTCCAGGCAAATCCGAAATACTGTCATTGAGCCACCACTCCTTGTACGCTAACGGGCCTTTTTGACCGTGAGATAAAACATGGATGTGCTGCACAAACTGAAAAACGCCTACGTCAGCGAACGCAAAGCCCATATGGTCGCCACCTATTTTACTTTCCGCCACATAGGCCTGCGACTGGGTAACGCTGAGAAATACTGGGACGAACTGACTCGTCAGGAAGCCCGCCTACTGGAGAAAGGCTTCCAGGTTCTGGCCGATACACTAACCCAGCAGCCGAAAACGCAAGCCGAGTTGAAGGCCTATCAACTCGTCCTGAAAAACACCAACGCGAAGCTAACCGAGCGTGGCAACTTTCTGCTGGCGCTGGTTACCCTGATGACGGCCTTGAGTCTGACCAAACTCAATGACGTGTTCCATTGGCCTGATGGTTTCTGGTCCGCCGGACTCGCGTTCTTCGTCGTTGGTGCAGCCATCTTTTTTTCGATTTTCGACACCGTACGAGTACGCAGCCGGGCGGCGATCCACGAGGAACTGATAAACGTAATAGAACGATATCTACAACACGCGCCCTCTGTCGCACCTGTTACTCCTCAAATGCCTGCTCCAATCCCAGCGGCCCCTACGTCGCGTCCCGCCCCCGTAGCAGAAGGCGTTCTGGAAAGGGTCTTCAGCAAGGAGGTCTACTCAGCGCTATTTAAGGCTTCCATATTGGCCTTTGGTATTGCCTTGGTCGGAATATCACAAACCGGACCGACTCTTTACGAAAAAGAACTGAGTGCCTACGCCGACAAGTTCAACATCGAAGCCGTTACTGGTCGCACTCTCGAGGAAATCGACTGCGAACTGCTGACTACGCATAAAGCCGGATGCAATATGGCCAAACACAAAATCGACGCGTCGAATAGCGCATTAGACCTGCTCGATACAATCGTTAAAGGTGGCCTGCGCTTCGGAATGGGATTGTTCCTGGCGGCGGTCTTCATCTTTATCGCCTCATTTTTTGTGCATCGTGCCGCCAACGAAAGCCGCCCGTAATCGTTGGGTACTTCGTACTTAACGAGTCAATCAACGACAAACAACTTCGCCCCAATGGCGGTGGAGGAACGATGCCCTTCCATGTCATTGCCCACCTGATAACTCATCCCGGCAGTCAGCGTGAACTGCCGGCCATCCTCCAGCTCGGTGTGCAACTCACCTTCCAGGCACAGCAGGATATGCCCGCGCCAACACCAGTGGTCAGCGAGATAACCGGCGCTGTATTCGACCATGCGCACGCGGGTTGAGCCGAACTGACAGGTGCGCCAATACGCGCTGCCGGTTTCGCCGGGGTGCAGCACGGGTTCGAGGGTCGACCAGTCGGTGGTGCCAAAGGGGATTGCGGTCAGGTCCATGGTTTTCTCGGCATTGAATACGTGTAGATGAACCGTACCGATAAGGTGAATGCCGCGATAGAGACAGATCCGCTGCATTTGCGGGATACAGGGCAACAACTCTTGGTATCCTGCCAACCCTCTTCGCATGGAAGCCCGTCGATGAAGATCGATCCATCCTTTGTTGTGCATGAGACCGAGCATTGGCTGCTCAATCATCACCTGTCGTCCACGCTGCCGGGCTACCTGATGCTGGGTGCCAAGGCGCCTATACACTCCCTGGCTGACATGCCCGATGCGGCGCTCGCGGAGCTGGGCGGGTTGCTGGCCAACATCCAGCGAGTGATGGAAGCGCAACTGAAACCCAAGTGGCTTTACATCAGCCGGTTCGGGCATATGCCGGGCTTCCCGCTGCACTTTCATTTCATACCGGTGTATGGGTGGGTTGAAGCGCTGTTCTGGCAGGATGAGCGCTATCGGGTGTTGCAGCATTTCGGGACGCAGCAGAAGGCAACCGACGGTGCAGAGCTGACGCTTTTTATCTGGCGGGAGTTTGGTGAGAGTCCTACGCCGCCGGTGGTTCAAGGCGCTTCGGTGAGCGAGGTGATCAGGTGTTTGCGTACGGAGTTCAATACCCAAGACCACACATGACCTGTGGCGAGGGAGCTTGCTCCCGCTGGGCTGCGCAGCAGCCCCAAAAAGGTCAGCGAGTTCTTTCAGTCAGATTGCGATAGCTTTATTGGGGCCGCTTCGCGACCCAGCGGGAGCAAGCTCCCTCGCCACAGCAAGCGCCCTCACCACAGTTTTTTTCCGTGTCAGCGCAAACGGCGCAGGTGTTTGCGCATAGGAATACAGGCCAACTGCAACCCCGATGGCGAATGGTAGATTGCCTGCTCATCGCCCACATACCCACACCGCCGATAAAAATCCGCTGCGTTCAACGTCGCGTCCAGGATCACTTCTTCAATCCCCAATTCCTGCGCCAACACCTCCAGATACACCAACACCTGCTTGCCAATCCCGCGTCCGGTAAACCCGGGCAACACAAACAGCGCACCGATTTCGTTGTTCGCCAAATCCAGCATCCCCGTGGCCACAGGTTCACCGTTCACGCAGCCCAGGTAAAAATGCTTGTCCATCAGCGTGTCGTAACCGTCCTCAGCGGCGCCCCGGGTCCACACCATCATCTGCTCGGACGTGTAGGCGCCGATGCATTGGCTGCGTATGGCCAACAGGCGAATGTCGAAGGCTGTCTGTGCATCTTCCAGCGTGGCGCGTCGTATCTCGAGCATTTGTCCCTCCATGGACGTCAGGCGTTCTCGTCACCCGGTCGGGTAAACGAATAGCGGTCAATATCGGTCCTCAGTTGCCAGCCCTGGCCCTGCCAATAACGGGCGGCGCTGTCATTGGTCTTGAACACATCCAGGTGGCATTTACGAATGCCCAACTGCGCAAGGCTGGTGAGGCAGCGCTCTACCAGCGCGTTCGCAATGCCCTGGCGACGATACTCAGGCAGCACCAGCAGATGCTGCAAATAACCGCGCCGGCCATCGTGCCCGCACATCACGCACCCACCCAGCACACCGTCGATCTCGGCCACGAAACTCATGCCGGGATTGCGCTCCAGGTAACGCGCGGTGGCCTCGCGGGAGTCGGCGTCGCGTAGGGAGATGCCAGGCGTGTTCTGCATCAGTTCAAGCACGGCGTCGTAGTCGGCGGCGCTCATTACGCGAAGAGTGACCATGGTGTTCAAAACCCTCTGAGTTCGCGCTGAGTTTGCCTGCACTTGTGCCGGTCGCGCACGCATAAATACACGACCGGACGACTGCTTGAGTTAACGCAGCTGAAACCAGGTGGTTTTCAGTTGTGTGTACTTGTCAAAAGCATGCAGCGACAGATCACGCCCGAACCCGGATTGCTTGCCGCCACCGAAAGGCACCGCCACATCCAGGGCGTCGATGGTGTTGACCGAAACCGTTCCGGCATTCAGGGCTCGGGCCACACGGTGCGCACGGTTGAGGTCATCACTCCATACCGAGGCCGCCAGGCCGTAGACACTGTCATTGGCCTGCTGGATCGCCTGCGCTTCCGTGTCGAAGGCGCTCACCGCAAGCACCGGGCCGAACACTTCATCACGGGACAGGGCCATGTCGTGGGTCACACCGGCAAAAATGGTTGGCTGGATGAAGTTTGCTGAACCATTGATGATCAACTGTTCGCCACCGCACAACAGCCTGGCGCCCTCCCCGTTGGCCTGACTGATGGCGTTCATGATGCGCGCGGTTTGCTCACTGTCGACGATTGCACCGGCTGCACTGCCAGGGTCCAGCGGATCACCCGGCATCCAGGCGCGCGATTTGGCAATCAGGCGCTCGATGAATTCATCATGGATGGAGCGTTGCACGTAGAGACGGGAGTTGGCCGAGCACACTTCGCCCTGGTTGAAAAAGATGCCGAAGGCGGCCTTCTCCGCAGCGAGGTCCAGGTCCTGGCAGTCGTCAAACACCAGGTTCGGGCTTTTGCCACCACATTCCAGCCACACCTGCTTAAGATTGGACTGGGCGGAATACTGCATGAAGTACTTGCCCACCTGAGTGGAGCCGGTGAACACCAGGCAATCCACATCGTTGTGCAGCCCCAGCGCCTTGCCGGCACTTTCGCCGAGGCCGGGCACCACATTCAACACGCCTTCCGGGATACCCGCTTCCAGCGCAAGTTGGGCCAGGCGCAGGGCAGAAAATGGCGACTGCTCAGCGGGCTTCAACACCACGCTATTACCGGCCGCCAATGCCGGTGCGAGTTTCCAGGCGGCCATATCAAGCGGGAAGTTCCACGGCACCACCGCCGCGATCACCCCCAGTGCTTCACGCGTGATGGTTGCCAACGCGTTGTGAGCGGTGGGCGCGACTTGATCGTAGAGCTTGTCGAGGGCTTCACCGTACCAGGCAAACACATTGGCGGCGCCGGGCACGTCGACGTTGTAGGCATCCATCACCGGCTTGCCCATGTTCAGCGAATCGAGCAGCGCCAGCTCTTCGCGGTGGGTCATCAGTAACTCGGAGAGCCTGATCAAAATTTTCTTGCGCTCCACCGGCGGCATCCGTCGCCAGGGGCCCGTATCGAAGGCCTGACGAGCGCTGCGCACAGCCAGGTCAACCTCTGCGTCACCGCAGGCCGCCACCCGCGTTAGCAGTTGCTGGGTGGCCGGGTTGATCGCATCGAAGGTGGCCCCGGACTCCGCACTCACTGAGCGGCCACCGATCAGGGCGGAGTTGATGAACGTCTGGCGGGCAACACGCTGTTGCCAGTAATTAAGGTCAAACACGTTGTACTCCCAATGAATGGCGATAGAGAAACAGAGGACTCACTCGGCGATCTGTAGCTCAGGCATCTTCACGCTCAACCCCCGCGTGATACCCAGCAAACAGATGAGGCCAAGCCCCATCCAGCACAGGCCGATGGTGAATGACAGGCTGGACAAGCTGGTCCACAGCCAGATCGTGCTGAGGAATCCCAGCCCCGGCACAACGGCGTACAGCAGGTAGTTCTTCGTGCCGCGTAACTTCTGGTCGACCACGTAATGCTTGATCACCGCCAGGTTCACCGCCGAGAACGCAAACAGCGCACCGAAGCTGATCATGTTGGCGACGGTATCCAGCGTGATGAACAAGGCAATCAGTGAGAACAGGCTGACCAGCACGATGGCCGTGGCGGGCACGCGCTTTTTCGTCACCAGCTTGCCGAGCACGCGGGGCAACGCGCCGTCACGTCCCATGGCGAACAAGACCCGCGACACGCTGGCCTGGGAGACCATCGCCGAGGCGAAGCAACCGGCGACATAGGTCGCGGTAAAGGCAGTCACCAGCAGTTCGCCGCCTACCCGGCGCATCACATCCACCGACGCGGAATCCGGGTCGACGAAGCTGTTCCATTCCGGGAACACCATTTGCGCGAAATACGAAACCAGCAGGAACAGCAGGCCGCCGAACAGCGACACCACCATGATCGCCAACGGGATGGTGCGGCGTGGGTTGGGGGTTTCCTCGGCCATGGTCGACACCGCATCAAAGCCGAGAAAGGACAGGCACAACACCGCGGCACCCGCCATGATCAGCGGCGCGCTGAAGCCTTCGTGGTGGAACGGCGCAAGCAGCGACACCGGTGCGGACTGCTCGCTGAGGGTGTGCACCGATAACGCTACGAACACCACGATGAACACCAACTGGGCGACGATGAGTATCCAGTTGACCCGGGTGATGGACTCGATGCCCACCAGGTTAAGTACCGTCACCAGGGCAATCGAGCCGAGCACCCACACGGCGGTGGGCACTGCGGGGAAGTATTCAGACATGTAGATACCGATCAGCAAATAGCTGAGCAGTGGCAAGAAGATGTAGTCCAGCAATAGGGTCCACCCGGCGATGAAGCCGAAGTAAGCGCCAAACGCTTTGCGGGTATAGGAGTAGACCGAGCCTGAAAACGGGTGCGCCTGCACCATGCGTCCATAGCTGTAGGCCGTCAGCAGCATTGCGGCGAGGGTCAGCATGTAGGCGGTTGGCAAGTGGCCCTTGGTCATTTGGGTCACCAGGCCATAGGTGGTAAACACTGCCAGCGGCACCATGTACGCCAGGCCGAATAGCACCAACCCGACCAGGCCGAGCGGCTGACGGAACCGGCGGGACGAAGCGGTTTTGGGTGAGGGTTGATGAGCGGGCGTCGCGGTCACGTTTGTTATTGTATTCATGGGTGACTCCTGGAAATGGGGATGCAGGGCGTCGCGGCATTCGATGGCATCGATGCCGTTCAAGCGTTGCCTGATGGAGATTGCGCACCACCCCTCACTTGGGGCGGCGCGCAGGTCACTTCAGAGTTTTCCCGCGATCCGTGCGGTGCGATCGACGGCGATGCGGGTCTTTTCAACCAGCTCGTCCAGCTCAGTGCGCGTGGCCACCAGTGCCGGCGCCATGATCATGCGGCCGAGCGTCGAGCGAATGATCACGCCCTCTTCAAAACCGAAGGTACGGCACTGCCAGGCCAGGTCGTTTTCATTGTCGAAGCGTTTGCGCGTGCTCTTGTCTTCAGCGAACTGCAAGGCCGCAAGCAGGCCCGTGCCCTGGATCTCGCCGATCATCGGGTGATTGCCGAACACTTCATGGAGGATTTTTTGCAGGTACGGCCCGGTGTCGTCCTTCACTTGGCGCACGATGCCTTCATCCCGTAGCGCCTTGAGGTTGGCCAGCGCCACCGCCGCCGCCACCGGGTGCCCGGAATAGGTCAGCCCGTGGGCGAACACGCCGCCGTGTTCCACCAGCGCATCGGCAATGCGCTTGCTCAGCACCAGGCCGCCCATCGGCAGGTAACCGGAGGTCAGGCCCTTGGCGATGGACAAGGTGTCCGGCTCAAAACCGAAGTGTTGATGGGCGAACCACTCGCCAGTACGGCCAAAGCCACCAATCACCTCATCGGCGCACAGCAGCACATCGTATTGACGGCAAATGCGCTGGATCTCGGGCCAGTAGCTTTCCGGGGGGAAGATCATGCCGCCCGCGCCCTGGAACGGTTCAGCGATAAACCCGGCAACGTTTTCAGCCCCCAGTTCGAGGATTTTTTCTTCCAGCTGCAAGGCGCAGCGGCGGCCAAACTCGGCCGGCGTCAGCTCGCCACCATGGGCGTACCAATAAGGTTCGTCAATGTGTGCAACGTCGGGAATCAGGCCGCCCATCTCGTGCATGAACTTCATGCCGCCCAGGGCAGACGCCGCCAGGGTGGAGCCGTGATAGCCGTTCCAGCGGCCGATCATGATTTTTTTCTGCGGCTGACCCACCACCTGCCAGTAGCGGCGCACGGTACGGATCAGTACTTCGTTGGCCTCGGAGCCGGAGTTGGTGTAGATCACGTGGCTGTAGTGGCCCGGCAACAGGCTGAAGAGCAACTCCGACAGCTCAATCACCGCCGGGTGGGTGGTGTGAAAGAACATGTTGTAGTACGCCAACTGATCCATCTGCGAGGCAGCGGCAGCGGTCAAATCCCTGCGGCCATAGCCCAGCTGGGTGCACCACAGGCCCGACATGCCGTCCAGGTAACGCTTGCCTTCGCTGTCCCACAGGTAAAGGCCCTCACCGCGCACCATCACCCGCGGGCCTTCGGCATTCAGCGCTTTTTGATCGACAAAGGCATGGATGTGGTGGGCCGCATCCGACTTCTGGTAGTCCTCGGTCAGGCGGTTCAGTTGGACGGGTACGTTCATGGTATTTCTCTCTTATTAGTAGTGACGCAAGGGCGAGCAACGCCGCTCAGCGGTGCTTGCTCATGTAGCTTTCGAGGGGGTCTTTGCTCAGCACGCCCTGGGCTTCTGCCAACGAGTCGATAAACAAGGCAAACAGTTCCGATTGCGCGCCGATATCGAGCTTGGTGTAGATGTGTTTGCGGTGGGACTTGATGGTGTCTTCCGAGACGTCGAGGCGCTCGGCCAACGAGCGGGTGGAATGCCCACGCAGGATCAGTTGGGCGATCCGGCATTCACGCTCGGTCAATATCGACGAGCCGAAGTTGTTCAACGCCGAGTGAATGCGCTGCTCCAGCAGGTTTTCGAAACGTGCACCCTGGGCATCCAGGCCAACGAAATGCTTGCCCAGCACGGCCAGCACCCACGGGGCGATGCGCTTGAATTGCTGGGTGGTGGCGGCGTCGAGCTTTTGCGTAAAGGCCAGTGACACCGCCAGGCTCGAGCCGTTGCTCGACTGCAGGATGTAGTTCAGCTCATCCTCCAGATGGGAGTGGCGGTAAAACGACTGGAAGTACTCGCTGAGTTCGAAGTGATCGGGGGCGACGTCGGCCAGGTCATAACACCCGGAGCTGACGCCTTCCACGCAGGCCCCATAAAACGGGTCGAGTAAATAAAACCCCGACAGGTATTGGCGCACATTGCCTTGTGGCAACCATGGCCCTTCCAGCTCGAACAACGCGCTGGGCATGCCGCCACGCGGGTAGAAATACAGCGTGGTGGCCTGGATCGGATGGAGATAGCCGAGGGCCTCGAACAGGATCGCGGCGAACCCCGATTGCCCGATGCTGTCGGTCACCCGGGCCATCTGTTCGAACCATTGCGCAGAAGAAAGCCGGTCGTTTTCCACTTCAAACACTCGCTGAAAGAACTGCCAGGATGGTTACACACCCGCCCCATCCTCGAAATCACCCGATAGGGTGAGCCTGCATCCGATATTTATGCTCACTTCCCAGCTTAATAATATTTTATTAAAAACCGCCCTCCCCCTAGCCTTGAAGCCATGCCCAAGCTGAATCCAACTGCATTACGCAAGGACAGACACATGACTCAAGCAATAACAAAAATAGACACGCTGGTAGTGGGAGCCGGTCAGGCTGGCGTCGCCATGAGCGAGCACCTGAGCAAACAAGGCGTGCCGCACCTGGTGCTGGAGCGCAGCCGTATCGCGGAGCGCTGGCGCACCGGCCGCTGGGACTCGCTGGTCGCCAACGGCCCGGCCTGGCATGACCGTTTTCCGGGCCTGGCCTTCGATACTGTCGCCCCCGATGGCTTTGCGCCAAAAGAACGCGTGGCGGACTACTTCGAAGCCTATGCACGCAAGTTCAATGCACCGATTCGCACCGGCGTGGACGTGACCTCCGTGGTGCGCAATGTCGGTCGTCCAGGCTTCACCATTCACACCAGCGAAGGCGTGATCGAAGCCAACCGCGTGGTGGCGGCGACCGGGCCGTTCCAGAAGCCGGTGATTCCGGCGATTGCCCCTCAAGACAGCGCGCTGCACCAGATCCACTCCGCCGACTACCGCAACCCCGCGCAACTGCCGGCTGGCGCCGTGCTGGTGGTGGGCGCCGGGTCCTCCGGGGTGCAGATCGCCGATGAACTGCAACGCTCCGGGCGCCAGGTGTACCTGTCGGTCGGTGCCCACGACCGCCCACCGCGGGCCTATCGCAACCGCGATTTCTGCTGGTGGCTGGGGGTGCTGGGCGAGTGGGACCAGGCCGCGATGAAGCCCGGCCGCGAGCACGTGACCATTGCGGTGAGCGGCGCCCACGGCGGCAAGACCATCGATTTCCGCGAGCTGGCCCAGCAAGGCATGACCCTGGTCGGCCTGACCCAATCCTTCGACGGCAGCGTCGCCCGCTTCCAGCCCAACCTGGTGGAAAACCTGGCCCGCGGTGATGAGAACTACCTGGCCCTGCTGGATGCGGCGGATGCCTACATCGAACGCAACGGCCTCGACCTGCCGCCAGAGCCCGAAGCACGCCGCGTGTTTCCCGATGCCGAGTGCATCAAGCAGCCGATTCTGGAACTGGACCTGGCCAAGGCCGGTATTACCTCAATCATCTGGGCTACCGGCTTTGCCGTGGATTACAGCTGGCTGAAGGTCGACGCATTTGACGCCGCCGGCAAGCCGCAGCACCAGCGCGGCGTGGCCAGCGAGTCGGGAATCTACTTCCTCGGTTTGCCATGGCAGTCGCGCCGGGGTTCGTCGTTTATCTGGGGCGTGTGGCATGACGCCAAATACGTGGCCGACCATATCGCCATCCAGCGTCAATACCTTGAGTACCGCGAATCCGCGCCGGTTGCTCACACCTCACCTGTCAGCGCCTGATCACTTTTTTCTGGAGTTTTTTTGATGCCTACTCACACTCGCATCCGCATGTTCAACACCAAGGAAACCTACCCCAACCAGAGCCTGGACAATGACCTGTGCCAGGCCGTACGCGCCGGCAACACGGTGTATGTGCGGGGCCAGGTGGGCACCGATTTCGACGGCAAGCTGGTGGGCCTCGGCGACCCGCGCGCCCAGGCCGAACAGGCCATGCGCAACGTCAAGCAACTGCTGGAAGAAGCCGGCAGCGACCTGAGCCACATCGTCAAGACCACCACCTACCTGATCGACCCGCGCTACCGCGAGCCGGTGTACCAGGAAGTCGGCAAGTGGCTCAAGGGCGTGTTCCCGATCTCCACCGGGTTGGTGGTTTCGGCCCTGGGCCAGCCACAGTGGTTGATGGAAATTGATGTGATCGCCGTCATCCCCGAATAAGGAGTCGCTCATGACCTTTTCAATCGTCGCCCGCTGCGCGGAAACCGGCCAGATGGGCATTGCCATCAGCTCCTCAAGCATCGCCGTAGGCGCCCGCTGCCCCTGGCTGCGGCCCGGCGTGGGTGCGGTCTCGACCCAGAACATCACCCTACCGGCCCTGGGCCCGGATGTACTCGACCTGCTGGAGCAAGGCCTGGCCCCTGCCGACGCGGTGGACAAGGCGCTCACCCGCAACGGCTACAGCCAATACCGGCAACTGACGGCGATTGATCACCTGGGGCGCACCGTGCATTTCAGCGGCAGCGAAACCCTCGGCACCCATAACGCGGTGTCGGGTGAACAGTGCGTCGCCGCCGGCAATATGCTCGCGGACCGCTCGGTGATCCAAGCCATGGTCACCGCATTTGAACAGGGCGAAGGCCAACTCACTGATCGCCTGCTGGCGGCGATGCACGCAGCCATCGCCGCCGGTGGCGAAGCCGGCCCGGTGCATTCGGCAGCCGTGGTAGTGGTGGGTGAACTGACCTGGCCGATCATCAACCTGCGGGTGGATTGGGCCGATGAGAACCCGATTGGCGAACTGCAGAAGTTGTGGGACGCCTACCGCCCGCAGGTGCAGGACTACATTGACCGCGCCCTGGCCCCGGACCGTTCACCGGGCTACGGCGTGGCCGGAGACGACCGATGAGCAACAGCCGCGAATTGCTGCAGACGCTGGTGGGGTTTGATACCACCAGCCGCGAGTCCAACCTGCAATTGATCGAGTACGTACGCGACTACCTGGCGGGGTTCGGCGTCGCCAGCGAGCTGATCTACAACGATGAGCGCAGCAAAGCCAATCTGTTCGCCACCATCGGCCCGGCGCAAGTGCCCGGGATTGTGCTGTCGGGGCACACCGACGTGGTGCCGGTGGATGGCCAGCCGTGGACGTTGCCGCCGTTTGAATTGACCGAGTGCGACGGCAAGCTGTTTGGCCGGGGCACGGCGGACATGAAGGGCTACATCGCCTGCGTGCTGGCGCTGGTGCCGTCGCTGGTGAACGCAGACCTGCGGATGCCGGTGCATATCGCCTTGTCCTATGACGAGGAAGTCGGCTGCCTTGGGGTGCGCTCGCTGCTCAAGGTGCTGGAGCAATGGCCGGTGAAACCGCTGCTGTGCATTATCGGCGAGCCCACCGAGCTGAAGCCGGTGCTGGGCCATAAAGGCAAGCTCGCCATGCGCTGCGAAGTGCATGGCGAGGCGTGCCATTCGGCGTATGCGCCTCAGGGCGTGAATGCAATCGAGTACGCGGCGGAGTTGATTGGTGAGCTGGGGCGGATTGGCCAGCGCCTCAAGGTGCATCAGGACGAGCGCTTTGACCCGCCGTTCAGCACCGTGCAAACCGGGGTGATTTCCGGGGGCAAGGCGCTGAATATCGTCCCGGCTGATTGCCGCTTCGACTTTGAAGTGCGCGCCCTGCCCTCGATGGACCCGGGTGAAGTGGCTGAGGAACTGCAGGCGTATGCAATGCAGCAGGTGTTGCCGCGTATGCAAGCGGTGAGCCGGCAGAGTGCGATTCGCTTCAGTGAATTGTCGGCGTACCCGGGGCTGGCCACTGATCAGCGTAGCCAGGCGGCAGAGCTGATTGCGGCGTTTTGCGGCTCGCGGGAATTTGGCACCGTCGCGTTCGGGACCGAGGGTGGGTTGTTTGATGCAGCCGGCATTCCCACCGTGGTGTGCGGGCCTGGGAGCATGGACCAGGGGCATAAGCCGGATGAGTTTGTGAGTGTGGAGCAACTGAAGGGTTGCGACGCCATGTTGTTGCGCATGCTCGACTCGATTCGCGCCTGAAACGCGGGCCAAATGTGGGAGCGGGCTTGCTCGCGAATGCGGTGTGGCAGTCACCCGATGTATGGACTGATCCACCGCTTTCGCGAGCAAGCCCGCTCCCACATTTTAGTTCTGTGTCTAACTCAATAGCTGAGCCAGCTCTTCCCGGCAATACTCCACAAACAACTGCACCGGCTTGGTCAACGGCGCCCGCCGCAACCACACCGCCGACAACCCCGACCCCGTCACCGTCTCCGCCAACGGCACACACACCAGCTTCTGCCCGTCATAGGAGTACAGCGAAAACGGCTTGGTCACCAGAATCGAAAAGCCAAACCCGCGCCCCACCATCCCGCGCACCATCTCGATCGACGGCGAACTGAAGACAATATTCGGCGTCAGCCCACGCTCCTCAAAGATGCTCACGAAGTACGTCCGGCTCGGCAGCACATCCAGCAGAATCATCGGTTCCAACACCAAATCCGCCAACGACACCTTGGCCTGCTGCGCAAACCGGTGATCCGCCGGCAACAACGCATAGGGCTGCTGCGGCGGCATCAGCGGCGTGGTCTCGATGGCGCTGCCCAGGTCATGCTCAAACAGCATCGCCACGTCGATACTGCCGGCAGTCAGCGCCTGCACCAGCTCCTGCTGCTCACCGTCCCGCAGGCGGATTTCCACCCCCGGCCAGCGCTGCTTGAAGCCTGCAATCAAACGCGGCAAATACAGCGGCGCCACCGTCTCGAAACACCCGATATCGATCTGCCCGGCCACCACGTCGTTGTCTGCCAGAGCGTTCTGCTCGAATTCATGGGCGACCCGCAGCAGCTCCAGGGCCTTGCGGTAGAACCGTGCACCACTGGGGGTCAGCGACACGCCTTGGGCGTGATGGCGGATAAACAGCTGCACGCCAAAGCTGTCTTCCAACTGCTTGATGGCGGTCGACACCGACGGTTGCGCGATATAGAGCTTGCGCGAAGCCTCTGCCACGCTGCCGCACTCGGCGGTGGTTACAAAATATTTGAGCTGGCGCAAATTATAGGCAGCCATCGGGACCTCCAGAAACGTGGGATTTCGCCCCAAACAAGTCCATGCAACATACCGGAGCGAAAATCGCCGCGAGATATTATTTTTAAGGTCTATAGCAACAAACTTACTAATTTACCTACCCGTGACCATTGCACATGATCACTCCAACAACAAAAGCGACGCACACGCGCCGCCCAGCGAAGTACGTCAACGTACTCACCTTGCCTTGGAGCTCGTCATGGTTACCACTGCAACATCCTCCGCCCCGCTTATCGAAAAACACACGATTGGATACGTGCCCCCGGAAGATCGCCACGGAAAGGTAAGAGACCTGTTCACCCTGTGGTTCGGCGGCAACATCGCGCCGTTGCCCATCGTCACCGGCGCGCTGGCCGTGCAACTGTTCGGCCTGAACCTGGTGTGGGGCATCATCGCCATCCTCGTCGGCCACCTCGTCGGCGGCGTACTGATGGCGCTGCACTCGGCCCAAGGCCCGCAAATGGGCATCCCGCAAATGATCCAGAGCCGCGCCCAGTTCGGCTCCCTCGGTGCGCTGCTGGTGGTGGTAATCGCCGGCGTGATGTACATCGGCTTCTTCGCCTCCAACATCGTACTGGCGGGCAAATCCCTGCACGGCGTAGTCGATGCGATCCCGGTGCCAGTGGGCATCGTCATCGGCGCCATCGGCTCGGGCATCATCGGCATCATCGGCTACCGCTTCATCCACGTGCTCAACCGCATCGGCACCTGGGTGCTGGGCGCGGGCATCGTGCTGGGTTTCGGCTACATCTTCACCCATGTGCAGACGGCCGACTTCCTGACACGCGGCAACTTCAACATCTCCGGCTGGCTGGCCACCGTGTCGCTGGCCGCGCTGTGGCAGATCGCGTTTGCGCCGTACGTGTCTGACTACTCCCGCTACCTGCCGGCGGATGTGCCGGTGGCGTCGACCTTCTGGACCACCTATTTGGGCACCGTGCTCGGTTCCAGCCTGTCGTTCATCTTTGGTGCGGTTGCGGTACTGGCAACGCCGGTGGGCATGGACACCATGGACGCGGTCAAACTGGCGACCGGCTCCATTGGCCCGCTGATGCTGTTGCTGTTCCTGCTCAGCGTGATCAGCCACAACGCGCTTAACCTGTACGGTGCGGTGCTGTCATTGATCACCCTGGTACAGACCTTTGCCTACCGCTGGATCCCCACCGCCAAGGCGCGTGCCGTGATCTCGGTACTGGTGTTGGCGGCGTGTTCGATTGCGGCGGTGTTTGCGTCGAAGGATTTTATCGGGCACTTCGTGGACATGGTGTTGGTGCTGCTGGTGGTACTGGTGCCGTGGACGGCGATCAACCTGATCGACTTCTATGCGATCCATAAGGGCAAGTACGACATCGGTTCGATCTTCCGCGTGGATGGCGGGATTTACGGGCGGTACAACCCTCAGGCGCTGGTGGCGTATGCGGTGGGGATTGTGGTGCAGATTCCGTTTATGAATACGCCGCTGTATGTCGGGCCGATTTCGGCACACATCAACGGGGCGGATTTGTCCTGGTTGGTGGGGTTGGTGGTGACGTCGCCGCTGTATTTCTGGTTGGCGAGTCGGGACAGTGCGTATAAGCGCCGGTTGGACAGTGGGAAGTTGGTGGGTGGGGTTTGAGGCCCCCAGGGTTTGCTGATTAATTTTTGATTTTTTAGAAAACCCGCGATAGCGGGTTTTCTGGATTGCGAGCCTGCCCTTCGAATTGTGAGCAAAGGAAGCATATCGCCTGGTCCGCGCATCCATTTTTTTGGGAGGGGCAATCAGAGCTCCATAAAGTCGTCGTATTCACGATAGTGATTGACCGCTTTAATCAGGATCCCTTGGTCGAGTACCTCGATGTTCTTCTGGATAATCTGAGATATAGCTTGGAGAGTTTGCACGTCGAGCCACGTCTCGATGTCTTCCTGCTCCAATGATCGGGGAATGGGTTCCCCGACAGTATTTTCTACCGTTCCATACTCTTCTTCGAGTACGTCAATCTCTTCTTCGGTGATGTGATAGAACACCGCTTGGTCAGGCCGCTGCTCCCATTTTTCAAGATTTGTATATATCCAGTCGTTACCTGCGAGAACGTTGACGGTTTCGAAGAGGCTAGCGATACCTTGAATCTTTTTCATCAGAAACTCCCTATCTACACGGCGAACCGCCGACCCACGTTTTTCTACCGCCAATTCGCTTTCCGTTGTGGCCTTTAGGGTGGTAATCGCCATGACGATTTCTGTGATCCTCGTAACCCACCAGCTGTAGGTTTCCACCTACGACTGGATGGTGGTGGAGCCAGCCATTGCCGTCGTTCTAAACTTGCCGTTTGCTTTCGGAGTGACCCATTCCTGCTTATGGTTCAGCAGCCGGACCACTAGTTATTGCTCGACACTCAGGATTCACACAAGAATTAGCCGACCTCCTTACAACACGCATAACTAACGAGGTTTCATATTCTAGATCTAACTCACGTTTGAGCACCTGATGAACCGATCTACGATCTTTTCCCAACGTTCAATCCGCTTCGCCCACAAGGCCCTGAACGAATCGAACGAAATTTGTGCAGATAATTTCTTCCGCTTCAGCTTGATTTTCTTGCATGCTTAACTCACTGCGAAAGTTATCCGTCGTAAAGTAGCTAACGGAGCCAGAATCGACGTTAAGGCAAAAAAAACTCCCTCCCCAATCGTTCGCAAATGGAAGCAGATGACAAGGAATAACTTGCTTCTTCACCATGGTTTGATAGGTGAGCAACAGGTTAGATGGAGCATCCGAGATTGATTTGAAGGCTGCTACCTCCAACGGTTCATCCCGCTCGCCACTCACCCAATATGCCCGCTCAGGGACGCCCCCGTTGTACTTGGTGTAATGCTCTCGGAAAGAGCGCGGAAGCCTCGCTCCGATAGCAGATTCCAATGCTTCCAAGTCTGCGAGCGTCATAGTTCGTTCGCTATTTGAGAATTTGTTTTCCATCATCACCAACCTCCGCTTATGAGCAGCGCCCAATTTTAGCCTTAGGAATACTATTGACTAGCCAACCCTTCTTGGACGATATCAAGACTGATTCCACGCTTTCGTATCTGACCTTAAAGTGTTTTTCATACTGCGCCACTGAGCCGCTATGGGGAAAAGTGGCTTCTTGCGCAATAGTCTTAACCAGCTGCATGGTTGTGGTGCCAGTCTTCGGATTAAAGTCATCAACGTGATGCCAGGTGTAACCCGCCGCTGCTTTTTTAGAAACTCCAGCTATGTTGAACGCTTGAGTGAAATCGCGTCCTCTTGCGCCCTGCATTTTTATAATCACGCTATTTTTCTGTGTGCCTGTTGCAGGAAAGAGGTCACTACTACCCGTAAAGTCAATTCCGGCGAAAGCCCAGCCCCATGGATCAGCCCATCCAATCGGATTAGGTGCGTATCGATAAAGATTGATCCCACCCACCAACCCAATCGGATCCGGCGTCGTAAACCGCCCCACATCCGGATCATAAAACCGAAACGTGTTGTAGTGCAGCCCGGTCTCCCGGTCCAGGTACTGCCCCTGAAACCGCAGGTTCTGCTCTTCAATGTAGTAAGGCTCACGCACCTCCTCAACCGTGTTCCCCCACACCTGATACCGCGCCTGCCATACCGTCTGGCCATCCGCTTCGGTCAGTTGCTCAGGCAACCCGTTAAGGTCGTTGTGATAGTAGCGAACTTGCTGGTATTCCCCCGTGCCATCCACGCGGGCCAGCGGCTCATAGCCGTCACCGTCATAGATATAAAGGCTGGTCTGGCTATGCTTATGCTCCTGCAGCAAGCGCAGGCCATCCCAGACGAAGCGGGTTTCTCCCAGCAAATATCCGTTGCCGTCCCGTTCGGTCTTCGCAATTCGTCGCCCCAACGGGTCATAGGTCATTTTTACGACCGTTTCCCGCTCGCCCTGTTGGCTGTGCACTTCAATCAACCGGTGCTCGGCGTCATACGCAAAGCGTTGCCACCCACGCAAGGCACTGCGCTTTTCGATCAGCCGGCCAAAGCCATCGTAGCGATAACGTTTGTCCTGATAGGTCAATAACCTGTTGTGCCGCACCCAACCACCAGGGGCGTGTGGGCCGTCAAGCAAGTTGGCGGCGGCGTCGTAGGCGAAGGTCTCTTGCAGCCCCTGGACGCTGTCCTGGCTGGCGATGATCCGACCAGTAGCGTCGTAGTGCAGCCGTTGGCGTTGTTCGCGCCGGGCAGGCGTATCGGTTTCGGCCCGTTCAACCAGATCGTCGACGAGGTCATAATCAAAATGCTTTTGCTGTGCGGCCGGCAGTTGCACGGGCTGGCTTTTGGGGCTGCGCAGCCGTGAGCGCACGCGCCCGCCACGGTCGTAACCGGTTCGGGTGCTGATTTGGCCTTGGGTACGCAACACTTCGCGGTGCAGGCGGTCGCGTTCAAAATCACTGATCACCACGCCATCAAGATTGATCTGGTGCACATGCCCGCTGCCGTAATACAGGCGGTTGAGCCAGCGACCATCGGGCAGCTCGGACTGAGTCAGGTGACCGAGTTCGTCGTAGTGATGATTCAGACGGCCGGCCGTACTTTGTTCAGTGAGTAGCTGGCCGAGTGGGTCGTAGGCAAAGCTCAATGCCTGGCCGTGACCTTCGTTGTCGGTGAAGGTGATAGCGGTCAGTCGGTCGAGCAGGTTGTGGGTGTATTCGGTAACGCCATCATCCGTGGTTTTCACCTTCAGACGGCCAACAGCATCGCGCTCCAGTCGATGGATAATGGCTGTCGACTCATCGCTGCCAGGCGACGGGACGTGTTCGACCACTGTCACATTGTCCAGTGCGTCATAGGCGTATCGCCGGGCGCTGCCGTCCAGGTCGCGCTGTTCACTCAGGCGGTCGCCGTCATCCCAGGCAAAACGGTAGTGCTCGCCGTTTTCATTGGTCAGGGTGCGCAGGCGGCCATAGGCGTCGTAACGAAATCCAATTTTCCGACCATGGGCATCTATACGCTGGAGTACATGGCCACGACGCCCGTACTGATAGCGCGTGGTACTACCCGCTGCATCGGTGTAAGCCACCAACTGTCCGCTGGGATCTCGCTGATAGCACTCCGTCCGGTCTTTGGGGAACTCGACTTTCAGCAGCCGCCCTTGGGGGTCGTACGAATAGTGGACGCGCTCACCCTCGGCGTCGATGACAGTGCGCAAATGGCCACGCGGGTCATACTCAAAATACGTGGGGTAGCCTGAACAATCGGTGTGATGGATCACCTGGCCGAATTCATTCCAGCGCAGGACTTTGCGCTTGCCGCTGGCATCGGTGATTTCCACCGCCTGGCCGAAGGCATCGTAGCGATAAGCGGTGGCCTGGCCGAGCGGATCGATTGCTCTTATGCAATTGCCGCGTTGGTCGTACTGATAATGCCAGGCCTGCCCGGCGGCATCGGTTTCTACGAGAGGCAGCGACCAGTGCTCCAGCCACAGCGTGGAGTCGATGCGGCCCAGTGGGTCCTCTGTGGAACAAAGGTTGCCCGACTCGTCATAGCTGAACGTCCACTTCCCGCCCTGAGGGTCGATGGCGCCCAGCAATTGGCGCTCATCGTTCCATTCAAACTGCCAGGTTTGTCCGAGGTTGTCGGTGCACTCGGTGATCTGGTATTGCGGGTTCCACCTGCGTGTACTGACACGCTGCAAACCATCGATAATCCGGGTGGTTCCGGCTTGCAGGTCATAGTCGAACTGGTAGTGGTCACCTTCGTCGGTCCAGTGCCGGACAATGCGCCATTCGGCATCCTCCACGCAGCCCCATTGATAATAACAACGCAGGCCCGCAGGCAATTGGTGCTCAACCATGCGCCGGCCAGTGTTATAGGCAAAGCGACGCTGAACATGCCCTGTGGCACCACGGACCTCGGCCAAGTCCCCAGCGGCATCGTAGCGATAGCTGACCAGCACTTCGCGGGTTTGATCCGGGTACAGCCGTTCGATCTGCTCCACGCGCCCTGGCCATTGGCGGCTGTAGCCGAGTTCGATACGGACAAGGTCAAAGGTATTTCGCAACGCCAACAGCCGCCCGCTTGCGTTGTAGTCAAGGTAGATCCGGTTGTCGTTGCGATCGCCCAATTGGCTAAGGCGCAACCGTGAGGCGTTGTCCGGCGAGGGTTCAAATAACCGATACACCCCGTCGACACTTTCAATCAGCAATTGGCCGTTGGTGTTGCGCCGCACGCTCAACCCTTCGCCCGCACTGAACGCAGCTGCGCCCATGGGAATGACGCCCATGTCGATTCGCCGGGCCTGCTCGTCGGTGTAGATCAGTTGCTCACCGCCGCCCGGGTAGTTGCAGATCTCGACGAAGACCTCGTAGGTCACACTCCAACTGGCGCCAAACAATCCGTCGCGACGCTCATCACGGCTGCAGTAATAGCGTTGCCATTCGATGGGTAACAAGCCCGGCAACGAGAAATCCAGGTCATCTTCGCCGTCGAGAATCTTCGCGCCCGTCGCGCTGTGCACGGGATTGGGCGAAGCGACAATCGCCGACGACAGCGCATTGGTCACTTGGCTGGTGCCCCACGACACCAACCCGCCCACGGCCATGCATGGCAAATGGCTGAAGAACCTGGAGCCGCCGCCGCGCAATGTCATCAGCGTTGTAACCGCGAGCCCTACACCGGGTGTCTTGCCGCTGCGAATTTCACGCGCCACCACGGGCGCACCACCGATAAAAACGTTCGGCGAAATCAGCCCTGTCACCGCCCCAACCTTGGCCTCGCAGGTACTACGGTCGCCGCTGCGAACGGCGGGCTGCCCGTTGATGAAGACGCTGCTGGAACCCTCGGCCAAATACTGCTCCGGCATCGAAGGGTGTTTATGGCAGTCGATTTTGTCTGCCGGACAAGGCACGGCACCCGCCACCGGGGTCGCCACGGTAGGGCGCCATAGCTGAGAGAAGAATCCTTCGGCGATATCCAGATAGGTCGGGGCGTCACTGGCCTGCGTCACGACGCAAGCCATTTTCCCGGCAGCCCGAGCGGCGGGTTTGCCGTTGATGAATACGTCCGGCGAACCACTGCTGATGAAGGCGTCGATGACAGGCGGGAACAGCGCATCGGCGAAAGACTCACACAATCGTGAGAGACTTTTATCGGCGCCGGTCTTGTTCATCCCAAGGCCGACCACTAGACCAACGACGGCGCCGAGGACAATACAGCCGAGGCCGCCGGTCGCCACGGTAATACCCGTGGCCGCAACGACGGCAGCGGTCGCCAATGCAGTCACGGCCACGTTAGCCGCAATCTCCAGCACGCCGCCCAACACATCCGCCAGCATTGAGCTGTGCAGCAGTGCATCACCCTCGCGGGCAGCCCAAAGCGCGTCCGTCATGCGCAACGATCCCTGTCTGAAAAGACGGGGATCAAATCACGCTGTTATGACCTTGCTCAGGTGAGACTTTCCGAGGCATTCGTAGGAGGATTCCCAGGGTGAAATGATCGGGGATACTCAAAAGGGTCTCGACAGCTGCTTGGTTGCAGTTAACAAAACTGCCGCTTATAGTTCGCCCCGTCGCCGGCATCGGTCAGCGACAGGGTTTCGCAGCCCTACCAAAATAGAATCAACCTGCACAGTCATCAGACCCTCAGGCGGCTCCCGCCTGCGTCTAGCTTTATGGCGGCTGTGCGTGGGAGACCTTCGGGTCTGCCGGGGGTGATTCTTCCTGGTCTGCGAACCCGCGCACAGTTGCCACCCATTTTGTTTCGCAGCAGAAAGGTGGCAGTTCATTTTCCTAAATAGAATCGAACCTTATGACTACTCAACACACGCCCCACCGCTTCACCCCCATGTCCCAAACCGCCACCGAATCCCCCGTCCTGCTCATCGACAGCGACGCACCTCTCTGCGATCTCCATGCCTGCATCAGTGAACGCCTCAACGCAGCCCTCAAATACCTGCACCTGATGGCCTGTTCCAACGTGTCTGATTACGGCGAACAAGACATCAATACCGTCGCCGAAACCGCTCGAATCCTGGTCCAGGATGTGGCGGATGTGTTTGGGGTGATTGAGCGGCGTGGGATGCATGCACCTGTAGCCAGCTGATTTATTTCCAGCATTGAGAAAACCCGCATTGGCGGGTTTTCCAGTTATAGGGCTTGGCGAGTCTGGGTGGTGTCAGGGAGGCCGCCATCGCGGCCTCGCTAAAGCTCGACGGCTCCCACAGGGGGGGGCGGGGGTGTGGGTGGGTTTTGTGTTCGGCGGTGCTGTCGGGGTGTTCTTTCTTTATCATGGGGGCCGTCGTTCAACTTCTTCGGTAACCCAATGCCCGCCCTCACCTTCCGTAACGCCAACCCCGCCGACGCCAACCGTTGCTACGAAATCGAAATCACCGCCTACGAAGGCGACGAAGCCGCGACCCTGGAAAAGATCGCCACGCGCATTGCGCTGTACCCGCAAGGCTTTCTGATCCTGGAGGCGGATGGTGTTGTGGTCGGTTTCATCAACTGCGGTTGCGCCGATGAAGTGGTGATGTCGGATGAGGCCTTCAAGGAGTTGGTCGGGCATTCAGCCGATGCGCCGAATGTGGTGATCATGTCGGTGGTGGTTGACCCGGCTCATCAGGGCAAGGGTTATTCGACGCAGTTGATGGAGACGTTTATCCAGCGCATGCAGGCGATGGGCAAGAAGACCATTCACCTGATGTGCAAGGACCGTCATGTGGAGCTGTATAAGCGTATGGGCTACCGCTATGTGCAGCCGTCGGCGTCGGACCATGGGGGGATGGCGTGGCATGAGATGGTGATGGATCTATGAAGCCGCATCTGATTGAGGTCGGCGACCAGCCAGACGCCAAAGCCGAGCAGCTCCTGGGCAGCGGCCTCGCCGCCTTCAACGAGCACGTCACCGGGTCCAATGACCGACGTCCGTTGACGGTGCTGATCAAGCATCCCGACACCGGTGAAACCCTCGGCGGCATCACCGGCAAAACCAGCCTCGGCATGGCCTTTCTCGACCTGTTTCATCTGCCCGAGGCCCTGCGTGGCTCAGGCCTGGGCACAACGCTGCTGAAAGCATTCGAAGACGAAGCCCGTCACCGTGGCTGCCGCTCGGCGATGCTGTACACCCTCAGTTTCCAGGCCCCGGAGTTTTACGAGAAGAATGGCTGGGTGCGGTTTGGTGAAATCCCTTGCGACCCGGAAGGCAGCAGCCGGGTGTTCCTGAGCAAAATGCTCTGAGGAACTTACTTCACTCGATGTCGAACATACGCTCAATCAGCTTTATCGCCTGACGCCCATCCGCCGCATACAACCCAGCCAGCGCTTGTTGATCCGAAAGCCGGTGCAAGTTGAAGTGGTTGTAGAACGCTTGGCCGGTGCGCTGCGGTTCAAAATGACTCGCCTCAAGAAGGCGCAGGAACTCCAGATAAGCCAACTTCTCCAGTGCGAGGCGCTCAGCCATCACCCTGTCCTTCCAACGGGAAAATGACTTCCTGAGTGTCCAGGTTCTTGATCGTCGAGTACGTGCGGTACTCCACGCTGTAGGCACCCGGGTAGCCCTTGGTGCTGGCGGTCATGCGGAAGGTCACGACATACCGCTGGCCCCCGGCAAACACCACATCATCGGCGCCTTTGTTGCAGAAGGCGCCGCCGGTGCCCAAGGCGTTCATCGACACGTTGCACCAGCGCAATGAATGCTTGCCCGGAGCCAACTTGAGCGCCTGTTCACCGGACACATCAAGGATTGAACGTCGACCGGCGCCCGGGAGCGCAACGCCGTCTACTTCCGTGGCCAACACCAAGCGGTGAAACGGCACGCCCAGTTCACGTACCCGGAACGTTTCGAAGTACACCAGCGCTGCATTCGGGTGGTTGTCGGAGAGGTCGACCGGTTGCATTTTTTCCGGGGCCCAATCGCCTTGGTAGTTCTTGTAGTGGTAGTCGGAACAGGCGCCGAGCAGCGGGAATACACAGGCAACGGCGAGCTTTAACACTTTCATCGGATAAACGGTCCTTGTGAGCGATGGCATCATATCGACATCATTTCGATTTTCTTAAGTGCAATTGCTCACGCGTTAAGACTGAAGTCTTTTACCAAACAGCCGATTTTCATGGCTCTCATTCTGAAAAGTGTAAGTCGGCGCCCCCAGCAGCTCATAACCACGGCGCGGATAAAACCCCAGCGCCCGCTCATTGCCGACCCACACCGTCGCCCACAACAAAGAAGCGCCACCCTGCCCTGCGCGCTGTTCAGCCGCTTGCAGCAAACGGTAGCCGAGTCCGAGCCCGGTAAACCGTTCCTGGATGTAGAGCCGCTGCAACTCCGCCGCCTTCGGGGTTGAGATCAGCGCATGGCCGGTGTCCATCGCCACCTGGGCAAACCCCACCAGATGCCCGTTGGCTTCAGCGACGATGATGGCCGTGCCCGGCTGGGCGATCAGCGCGGAAATCGTCTGGGGCGAAAACGCGTGCAGCGCCTCGGCGGCGATTGAGTCGCGAATGCCTTCGGTGGCGTAAGTATCGAGAAAAACCTGCATGCCCAGCACACCAACGCATAACGCGTCTTCAGGCCGTGCATCGCGGATAAGCATGTCGGGGAGCATTCGAGGGGTACTCTCAAAATCAGCAAAGGCAACGTTTTAACACAACTGCACATCTCTGCAATTGCCAGCCTGAATTCGCCCCAGTAGGGTTATCGCTTCCCCCGCCAACAGGAGCCAGCAATGACCTGGTTTTCAGACCCCGACGCTGTTGCCCGTTACGCCGAAGGCCCGGTGAGGCTGGTGCCGGGTTTCGAGTCCCTGCAGCGCATGACCACGCTGCTGCTGCGCGAAACTGTCCCAGCCACCGGCAAGGTATTGGTACTCGGCGCAGGCGGCGGCCTGGAGTTGAAGAAGTTTGCCGACAGTCAGCCCGAGTGGCAGTTTGTGGGGGTGGACCCGTCTGCCGAGATGCTGAAGCTGGCCGAGACCACCTTGGGTCCGCTGATGGCCCGGGTGCAGTTGCATGAAGGCTATATCGATACCGCGCCCGAGGGGCCGTTTGATGCTGCGACGTCCTTGCTGACCTTGCACTTCATCCCGGCCGAAGAGCGTCTGCAAACCCTGAAAGAACTGTGGCGGCGCTTGTCGCCAGGCGCGCCTTTGATTGCGGCGCATCACAGCTTCCCCCAATCCTCGCCAGAGGAAAAAGCACGCTGGCTGAAGCGTTATGCCGCCTATGCGGTGGATTCCGGCGTGCCGCCTGAAGATGCGCAGCGGGCGATTGCCGCCATCAGCAGCCACTTGCCGGTGCTGTCGCCCGAAGACGATGAAGCGCTGCTACGGGAGGCAGGCTTTGAAGGTGTGGAACTGTTCTACGCGGGCTTCAGTTTCAAGGGTTGGATTGCCTACAAGCCCGCCTAGCTTCCGGGGGAGTCTTACCAACTCCCCGACGCCCCACCCCCACCGCTGGAGCCGCCACCCCCCGAAGAGCTGCTGCTGGAACTGGAACTCGAACCGGAGGAGCTGGAGCCCCCACCAGACCCCGACCCCGACCCGCCGCTGATACCATGGGCAAAGATGAACAGCGCCGCGAACGAAGCGAAGGGAAACGCCAGCAGCCACCCCGTGGCGCTCTTATCAATCAATGCCCCAGCGACTCCGTACACCACCAGCACCGCCACCAGCCGCACGATAAAGCCAACCTGGCTCTCTTGCCACATGCTCTTCATCACCAGGAACAGGCCGAGATACAGGCCCAGGACCAGCAACCCTGCGAATGGATAAGCCAGCCAGTGGATCAAGGATATCTCGCGTACGAAGTTATCGGTCAGCAGCACGCCGGCGATGTAGCCCAACAGCACCAGCACCGTGTAAAACGCCGCCCTCGCCTGCCACAACGCGCCGAAAGTAGCCCCACCGATCAACATGCACAGGGGCAGCAACAGCAAATAGACCGGCCAGTCCTTGCCGCCCGCCACCGCGACCAGCACCACGGTGACACCGACCACCGCCATCAGGGCCCGGCGCCAAGGGAGTTTTTCGGCGCCCATCAATACCCCGACCACCCCGCCAAACATGAATGCCAGGAGCACCGCATACGCTTCAGGCGGAAAGCCGGCCTTGGCCACCTCGGGCAAGTTGCCGCCGTCCACCAACAGCGTCAGGTCGTCCACCGCCTGTTGCACGCCGCCGGCGTAATCGCCCTGGCGAAAGGCCGGGGTGATGTGTTCTTCGATAATGCGGTGGGCCAGCAGGTCGGTGACCACGCCCTCCAGGCCGTAACCGACTTCGATACGCACCTTACGATCGTCCTTCGCCACCAGCAGCAGGATGCCGTCGTTGACGTCCTTGCGCCCCAGTTTCCAGGCACGGAACAGTTGGTTGGCGAAGTCCTCAATGCCCACGCCCTGGGTGCTTGGCAGCAGCATCACTGCCACCTGGGCGCCCTTGCGTTGTTCCAGGCCGGCAAGTTGCGTGGTCATGCGCGATTGAGTGGCCGCGTCGAGGGTGTGGGTCAGGTCGATCACGCGCTGGTCCAGCGCAACCGTGACCGGCGCCGGGGGAACGGTATCGGCCCACACCTGCGTACCGGAAACGATCAGCAGCAAGCCCAAGACACATTGCCGTAGGAACACCATCATGTTTTGTTACCTGAAGTTTCATCCTGAATCGGCCGACTTTACCCTATCGACGCTATAAACAGGTGACCCAACGCCACCGACTATTTAGACTCACATCACCCCCACACACGCCCTACACGAGAACGCCATGGACCTTCAGCAGCGCAACAACGTCAGGGTGTATGGCAGCGGTCCCACGACCCTGGTTTTTTCCCATGGTTTCGGGTGTGATCAAACCATGTGGAATTACCTGTTTCCTCACTTCACCGGGCGCTTCCGTGTGGTGCTGTATGACCTGGTGGGAGCTGGCCAGTCTGACCTGAGCGCGTACGACAGCGAAAAATACAGCTCACTGGCCGGCTACGCCCATGATCTGGGTGAGGTCATTGATGAATACGCCGTGGGCCCGGTGGTGCTGGTGGGGCACTCCGTCAGCGCCATGATCGGCGCCCTGGCCGATCGCCAGGCCCCCGGAAAAATCGCCGCCCATGTGATGATCGGCCCTTCGCCCTGCTATATCGATTCCGGTGCCTACACGGGCGGGTTCACCCTCGAGGATATCCATTCATTGCTCGATACCCTCGACAGCAATTACCTCGGCTGGTCCAGCACCATGGCCCCGGTGATCATGGGCGCGCCCGGGCAACCGGCCCTCGGCGAAGAACTGACCAACAGCTTCTGCCGCACCGAGCCCGACATCGCCAAGCGCTTCGCACGGGTGACGTTCCTGTCGGACAATCGCCAGGACATCGCCGGCCTGATGACCCCCACCCTGATTCTGCAATCCACCGACGACTTGATCGCACCGGTCTGCGTGGGTGAATACCTGCACGCGGCGTTGCCCGCCAGCACGTATTGCCTGGTCGATAACGTGGGGCATTGCCCGCACATGAGTGCACCTGGGGCCTGCTCAGCGGCCATGGACAGTTTCCTGTTGCCATGGGTAGGTGCCGATGCCAGTCGATAACCTGTCGTTGCCGGATCCTCAACGTTTGTTCGACGGCGCGCCCTGCGCCTTGGTGGTTACCCGGGAAGACGGCACCATCGTGCAGGCCAACCAGTGCTTCAGCGACTGGACCGGCTTCAGCGTCGATGAGTTGAAAGAACGGCGGTTTCAGAACTTGCTGACGATGGGCGGGCGGATCTTCCATCAGACGCACCTGGGGCCGCTGATGAAAATGCAGGGCTCCATCGCTGAAGTAAAACTCGACCTGCTGCACCGTGACCGACGCACCGTCACGGTATTGCTCAACGGCGTCAGGTACGAACATGCCGGCATTGCCTATAACGAACTGGCCCTCTTCGGCACCACCGACCGCGACAAGTACGAGCGTGAACTGCTCAATGCCCGCAAACTGGCTGAAGCCTTGTTGCAGGAAAAGACCGCCACTGAAGTCGCGCTGCAGCAGGCCCAGGCCGAACTGAGCAGCGCCTATGAAATCGCCCAGCGCCGGGCGCTGTTTGCCGAGCAGATGGTCGCGATTGTCAGCCATGACCTGAAGAACCCGCTTACCGCGATCAAGATGGCCTCGGAGTTCCTCGCCCGTGGCGAGCGAAGCCCCAAGGAGCGCCAACTCCTGGGGCATATCGGCCTGTCCACCGAACGGGCGCAGCGGATGATCGCCGACTTGCTGGACTTCACTCAGGCCCGAGTCGGCCAGGGCATTGGCATCAACCCCGTAGCACTCGACCTGCACACCGTCACCCGTGACAGTCTCGACGAGTTGCGGGTGGCCTTCCCCAAGGCGATCCTCGAACATCACGCCACGGGCAGCGCCCGCACGTTCCTGGATGCCGACCGCATCCAACAGATCATCGGCAACCTGGTGGCCAACAGCGTGGCGTACGGCGATCTGCAACAGCCGATTACCGTCACCTCGCACCAGGACGCGCAAGAGAGCCGGCTCTCGGTGCATAACCACGGCCCGGCCATTCCCGAAGCGTTGATGGCTGGCTTGTTTGAACCCATGACGCGAGGCACGGAGCAGGACAGTGAGGTGCGTAGCGTTGGCCTGGGGCTGTTTATCGTGCGGGAAATCGCCAAGGCCCATGATGGAGGCGTTTCGGTGAGCTCAAGCCCGGACCAGGGCACCACCTTCAGTGTGCACTTTCCATTGCGCCACCCATGAGTGCGGCAGCCACCGTGCCGTGAACAACGGTTTGCACAGCCCCCGTCAACACCACGCCGCCGTGCCCGTCCCACTGCACCGTCACGGTACCGCCATCGCATTGCACGTCGACGGTGTCATCCAGCAGCCCACGACGAATCCCGTTGACCACCGCACCACAACAGCACGAGCCCGAGCCCTGCGGGATGCCGCCGCCCCGTTCCCAGATGCGCAGACGGATATGGCTGCGGTCCAGCACTTGCACGAAATGCACGTTGGTCTTGCTGGGGAACAGCGGGTGGGTTTCCAGCGACGGCCCAAGCGTCGCGATATCGACCGCCGCAAGGTCGTCGACGAAGAAGGTGCAATGCGGGTTGCCCATGCTGCAGGCCGCCGGGGCGCCCTCCAGCGGCAAGCGTTCGGTGTCCATCGCTTGCGCCAGCGGAATGTCTTCCCAGCCCAGTGAAGGCCGCCCCATGTCCACCGACACCCGTTGCCCCGATTCGCGCACGCAGGTCAGCAGCCCCCGGTTGGTTCGCAGCACGATGGTGGCGGTGCCGGCTTCGCGCATCAGCATGTCCGCCACTCCACGGGTGGCGCTGCCGCAGGTGTCGAGCGGGGTGCCGTTGGGGTTCCAGAATGTGATGCGGGCAGCGGCGTCGGCGCAATCGAGCACCACGGCCAATTGATTGAAACCGATGCCGCGATGACGGTCCCCCAGGCGGCGGGCGATGTGTGCGGTGATCGGGTCATCCTGGCCGCGTCGGTCGATCACGATGAAGTCATCACCGTGGGCGTGCATCTTCACGAACTGCAAGGTCATGGGGCGTCCTTTTCTAGACCGGGCAAGCCCTGCAAGGATAGAGGGCTGGCGGGTATTTCATCAAATACCCATCACGGGCATGGTAGCGTGACTTTGCCCCACCCGGGTCAACCCATCCCTGAGGAACAGCATGCTACAACGCCCTCTGAAAAACGTGGCCCTGGCCGCGCTGCTCGCCTCGTTCGCCCAAGCCGCCTTTGCCGCGCCCACGGTGCTGATTGCCTGCCAGCCCGCCACCTCAAATCCGACCTCCAAATCGCTCCTGGCCGCCGCCCAGCGCCACCTCGGTGACCAGCCCGACGCCCTGCCCCATCTGCACACCGAAGGCACGCTGCCCAACCACGGCATTCGCGAGCAAAGCATCGCCGCCGAGAAGGATTGGCCAGTGATGCGCCAGGCTGCCCTGGCCTGGCGCCTGAGCCGCGACACGCGCTATCTCAAGCAAGTGGATGACTACCTCAGCGCGTGGGCCAGCACCTATCAGCCGGACTTCAACCCGATCGACGAAACCAACCTCGATATGCTGATGAACGCCTACGCCCTCACCGCCAGCGATCTGCGCCCCCAGACCCGCGACGCCACCCGCGCGTTGCTGACCAACCTGGGCAATGGCTATATCGAACGCATCAAGCAGTTCCACGGCGCCAAGAAGGCCACCAACACCAATAACTGGCAGAGTCATCGCGTGAAGCTGGTGACAGTAGCCGCCGCCGCATTGGGCGACCGCGAGATGCTGGAAGAGGCCTTCAAGCTGTTCCAGCAACAGATCACCGACAACGTGCTGCCCGACGGTTCGGTGACCGACTTCCACGACCGTGACGCCCTGCACTACGTGGTCTACGACCTGGAGCCGCTGGTGCAGGCGGCGCTGGCGGCCAAGCCCTACGGCATTGGCGGCAACTGGCTGGACTTCACCGCGCCCCACGGCGGCTCGCTGAGCGAAGCACTGGACTGGCTCGCACCGTATGCCAAAGGCCAGCGCAGCCACGAAGAATTCGTGAACACCCACGTGCAGTTCGACAGGGACCGCGTCCGCATCGGCGAACCGGGCTACAGCGGCGAGTGGAACCCCAAGAGCAGCAATACCCTGTACTGGCTGGCAGCGCAGTTGGACGCGCGGTATTTGCCGGTGGCCGAACAGCTCTCGCCCAAACCTTCGGACTGGATCAGCGCCTGTTATTTGAAGTGAGTCACCCGTTAGACTGGCCTGCCACTCATTCGAAGGATCGACGATGCTTATTGTGTTCAGCGGCCTGCCCGGCACCGGGAAGACCACGATTGCCAAGGCCCTTGCTGCCCAGACCGGTGCCGTTTACCTGCGCATCGATACCATCGAGCAGGCCATCCGGGATGCCGGGGTACTGGAGCAAGGCGTGGGCAGCAGCGGCTATCAGGTGGCCAATGCGCTGGCGTTGAGCAACCTTCTGCTGGGCCACACGGTTGTCGCTGACTGCGTGAACCCGGTGGCTGAAAGTCGTCAGGCGTGGCGCGACACCGCTCTGCGCGCGGGTAAGCCGCTGGTGAATATTCAGGTGATTTGCTCCGATACGCCGGAACATCAACGCCGCGTGGAATCACGCACCAGCGACATTCCAGGGCTTGCGCCACCCAGTTGGCAGTCTGTCCTGGCCCATGAATATGAGCCATGGGCCGAGCCGCCCTTTACTGTCGATACCGCGCACTTGTCGCCCGATCAGGTGCTGACGATGATCAACCCGCAGCTAAGGGCTTAGAGCGCACTCTCCATCGCTTTCATCAACACCGGATCCCGCCCGTAAATATCCGGCGCGTACAGCAACGCGCCCTGGCCATCGACCTGCACCGTCCAGTACCCCAACAACACGGGTACTGGCGTCGCGAGCCGGAACTCATGGGTGATGTCCGTCGCCAGCAGTTCTTCGGTGCGGATCTTCTCTGCCGGGCTCACCAGCAAGTCCCGCAGCAGCAGTGGCTGCTCAACCCTCACACACCCCGAACTGAAGGCCCGCGGGCCCTTGGAGAACAGCGGTTGGCTCGGTGTGTCGTGCAGGTACACCGAATACGGGTTGGGAAAACGCAGCACGATCCGGCCCAGCGGGTTGCGCGGGCCGGCGCCCTGGCGCAGCAGGATGTTGCCGGGGTGCGACCAGTCGACCTGCTCCGGCGCCAGTGGGTTGCCCTGGCTGTCGAGCACTTGCAGGTTCTGTTGGCGCAGGTATTCGGGGTTCAGGCGGATCGCCGGCAGCTTGTCCTCGCGCATGATGGTGGGCGGGATAGTCCAGGTGGGGTTCAGGGTCAGCCGGGTAATGCGCGACTTCAGCAACGGCGTCTGGCGGTCGGCGCGGCCGACTTGCAGGCGGGTTTGCCACACGGGCACACCGCCTTGGTAGAAGCTCAGTTGCGCCGCCGCAACGTTTACCAGCACACCGTCGGGCTCCATGTCCCGGGACAACCAGCGAAACCGCTCAAGGTTGATGCGCAGTTGTTCGCGGCGAATCGCCGGGCTGATGTTCAGTTCGGTGACGGTGCCGGGGCCGATCACGCCGTCGGCTTGCAGGGAATGGCTTTGCTGGAAGGTCTTGACCGCGTTAACCAACTCGCCCCGGTACTGCGTCCCCGAAGAAGGGCTGGCCAGGTAGCCGCCATTGACCATCCGCCGCGCCAGTTGCGGCACCCGCGAATCGTCCATGCCCGGACGTAACAGCGGGCCGCTGGCCACCGCGTCCCAATGCTGCAACGGCTGTTGGCGCAAGGCGGCATAGGCGCTGCGCAGGCTGAGGTACAACGGCGCGCTTGGGCGGGCCTGGTCGAAGGCTTGGGCGATGTCCTGCAAACCGGGCCCGGCCAGCGCCAGCAGTTGGGTGTCGGGGTCAAGGGCCGGCGGTTGCGAATGCCAGACAGGCTCGAAGCTCGACTGCTGCAAGCGACCGAAATGCAGGTCCTGCAGGGCTTGCAAGTACTGCTGGCTGGTGCCGATGTCGCTGCACAGCACGTTATCCGTGGCTTCGACCGGCGGCAGTCTATAGTGATCGGGGTCGAGGCCGTCATCGGCCAGCATCAGCAGTTGGGCTTGCAACGCGCTGCGGCGTTCGCCCTCGGACCAGAGCACCACGTCGCCCTGCTGCTGATAAAAAGCCTGCAGGCGCGCCTGGGAAGGCGCATCGATTTGCCCGGCAAGGCCTGGGCAAACCGTCGACAATTGCGAGAGCGCCAGTTGCACCGGGGCCGGCGAGACCACCAACAGGTCTTCGGCTGTCGCGACCAGCGGTGCAACGAGCAGGCAAATGCTCAAGAAACATGCGTGTTTTTTGAACAATCGCTTAGCTCCCATCCACGGCGGAGATGCTTTATACATGCTGACCTTTTGCTGCCGACTCGGCCTGATCATCTCTACCTTTGCCTCGCTGAGCACCGTTGCGCTCGCAGACACGGGTAAACCTCTTACTCTGTATAGCAGCCTCGCCCACGCCGCTCCAGAACTCAACCCCGACGTATTGAAAAGAGCCTTGAGCGCCATGCAATGCGCGGTGGGCAATGGCATCGAACAGTCCGACCGGCTGGCCGTTATCGACTATTCCCAACCTTCGACCGCTCGTCGTCTATGGATCTTCGACCTGCGCAAGAAGACATTAGTGCTGCGGGATTTGGTGGCCCACGGGCAAAAATCCGGAGAAAACTTCGCCACCCAGTTCTCCAACCGTGAAGGCAGCTACCAATCGAGTATCGGGCTGTTCCGCACCCAGGAGAGCTACGAAGGCGCCCATGGCTACTCGTTGCGCATGGACGGCCTGGAACCGGGTTTCAATGACCGTGCGCGGGACCGTGCCATCGTGATTCATGCCGCCGACTACGTGAGCCCCTTGTGGAGCAAGCGTGAAGGCCGCATCGGCCGCAGCCAGGGTTGCCCGGCCGTGCGCCCGCAAGTGGCGCGCCAGGTGGTGGATAAACTCAAGGATGGCCAGTTCATGTTTTCCTGGTACCCCGACCAGCGCTGGCTGAAGTCCTCGGCGTACCTGAACTGCAAGCCACGCCAGATGGCGAGTGCCGGCACGGTCAAAGGCGGTTGATGGGCTGGCCGTTGCCGTGCACCATGCGGCACACGCCACCAGGAACTCCACCGTGTTCCTGGGCTTGATGAGAGAGAGAACCTGAGATGCTTTTACATCAATCCACCTGGATCGAGATTGGCCAGTTTCTGGAACGCAGCCGCAGCATCGTGATTCCCATCGGCTCCAATGAGCAACACGGCCCCACCGGCCTGCTGGGCACCGACTGGATGTGCCCGGAAATCATCGCCCATGAAGCGCAAAAGAACGCCGACATCCTGATCGGCCCGACCTTCAATATCGGCATGGCGCAACACCACCTGGGTTTCCCCGGCACCATCTCCCTGCGCCCCTCGACCTTTATCGCGGCGATTGGCGATTGGGTGCGTTCGTTGGCGGGTCATGGCTTCGAGAAAATCCTGTTCCTCAACGGCCACGGCGGCAATATCGCCTCGATCGAAGCGGCGTTCTCCGAGCTGTATGCCGAAGCCAGCTTCAGCGGGCGCCCGTCAGGCTATGCGCTGAAACTGTGCAACTGGTGGGACCTGGAAGGCGTGAGTGAGCTGGCGCACCAGCAGTTCCCGGTGGGCCATGGCAGCCATGCCACGCCGTCGGAGATTGCAGTGACCCAATGGGCCTACCCGGATTCGATCAAGTCGGCTGACTACTCGCCGCAAATCGCCAACACCGGCCCGATCCGCGAAGCCCGCGACTTCCGCGCACGTTTCCCGGATGGGCGCATGGGTTCGGACCCGGCGCTGGCGACTCCGCAAAAAGGCGGTGAGTTGGTGGCGTTGGCGGCCAAGGGCTTGGTGAAGGCGGTCGATACCTTCAGCAGTGAGCCAAAACCAAGCTGACTGACTCGCTCAAACCAATAAAGATCAACTGTTGGGGCTCGACAGCTCCAACATTAAATCCCCGCCAGCCGACAGACCGGCGCCAGTCGGTTACAGGCAATCCTGCGCCGCATGCTCGAACCGCGACGGCTTGAACGCCGACGCCAACGGTTTGCGCTCATACAAAAACACCTTGCCGCCATCCTGGGATTTGTAGACTTCCAGAATGTTGTCGGCGGCGATCTTGCTGCTCACCACGATCCGCGCATGCCGAGAGTTCTGCGTGACCGTGGAGGTCATGCCGTTCTTCTCGAACTTGGGCACCACGCACTCAACATACGCATCGGGAGACTTGCTGGTTTGCAGCGTCAGGGTCGGTGCGTTGGGGGCAGACGCGCAGCCCGTCATCAATAAAGCAGCAGAAGCCATCGCTGGCACGAACAACAAGCGCATAGAAATTCCTGAAAAATAAACGAAGTGGGCGTTAGCCTGCGGCGACGAGCGCTTTGAGCGAGGCATCGAACTGTTTCAACGCATTCAGCTGAACGTCGCGCTGCTGCCCAATCTGTGCAGCGATCTGGGGCGCCGTTTTGTCATGTACCCACACATTAGGCAAGTGCATTTGCATCGAGCCCTCGGCTTTAGCGATGTATTGCAGGTCAAGGTCATAGAATTTGGCCACGAACCGCGCCTCCACCAGGTCATTGTGCTGAGTCAGCAACTGGTTGTAGGTGTCGAGCATCACCACCACATCCGGGTGGGCCTGCAACAGCGCATCCAGGTTGTCGTAACGGGTGACTGAAGCAAAGGTGTGCCGCAACGACGTCATCAGCCAGTCAATCGCCAGGTCCGGGTCGGAGCTGTCGACGAAGGCCTGGCGGATCTGCTCGTCCAGTTGGCCCTTGGCACCATTGAGCGCCATGTCGTGATAGCGCCCCAGGTACTGCAGGTTGTCGAGGGTGTTGTCGCTGTAAAGTACGCCGACCGTCTGCGAATGCTGCAAACCCACCGGGCTGGCGACGATTGGCGCCAGGTGGCTGGCTTGAAGGCCCCCGGCCGACGCAGAGCCAACCATTGAGCTCATCAGCAGCGCCATCAGCGCCCATCCGGTAAAAGTCCTCATCGCAGCGTCCTTACACATCATGTTCAATGATGGCAATTGTCCTCCTTTTTCAGAAAAACAGAACTCGCAATACTTGATGGTGACTATTATCTAGAGCAATAGTGTCGTGCAGGCCGCCTCACACAAAACGATAAGGAACGCCTATGAAGCCCCACCAGAAAACCTTCGATCGCATCCGTGAAGCCGTGCTGCCGGAGTTTCGCGAGCGGGTTGCCGATTACCTGGTCGATTATGAGGACGTGCTGCTGGATAACGCCGCAGAACCTGAAGTGATCCACGCCATCGCCCAGCAACTACGCGGTTACTTGCGCGGTTTGAACACCACCCGGGTGCTGGGCATGGCCGACTGGGAAGACCTTGACCGCCGGGTGGTACAAACCTGGTTGGTGCTGCTGGAAGCCGAATAGCGCCGCGCTACCCGTTCAGCGAATATCCACGCGGTAACGGAAATGTTCGGCGTGGCCACGACCGCGTCGCAACTCCAGGGGTTGGCCGGCGTAATCCCGGGCCAGCCGTTCGATCACCATCACCGGGCTGCCCACCGGCACCTGCAGCCAGCGCGCCCATACGTCATCGATGGACTCGGCGGTGAGGGCCTCTTCGGCAGACGCCACCACTTGCCCGCAGACTTCTTCGTAGGTCGGGTACAGCAACAAGCCCTGCCGGGTCAGGTCCACGTCCAGCAGTGCCTGGAAACGCGCGCGGGGCAACCAGATTTCCTCGGCCAGCACTGGCCCCGTGTCGAGTACGTGCACCCGCACAATACAAATCACCGGCGCATCCGGCGCCAACCCCAGCACCTCACTCACCGACAACGGCGCCTTTACCGGCTTGACCGACAGGATCCGGCTCTGGGGCAACTGGCATTCGCCGCCCGGGCCCTGGAAGCGGAAACACCGGAACAACGACGACTGAAACTTCGGACGGCGCACAAACGTACCCCGGCCTTGCTGACGCTCCAGAATGCCTTCACCGACCAATGCCTCGATCGCTTTACGCACGGTGCCGGTGGACAGTTGGTACTGGGTGGACAGCACCGCTTCGGGAGGAATGGCCGCACCGGCACGCCAGTGATTGTTGGCAATCTGCTCAATCAGATGATCCCGAAAACGTTGATACAACGGCAGGCGGGAGTCACTCGACAGTATATTCATGGACCAGGATTCACTTAGTAATTGAGAAGGTGACTACAACGACGGTCGTGCCTGCTTGACCCATTCCTGGACCGAAGGCCGTTGCCATTGGTGCTGGGCGTAGGCCACCAGGTTGGCGGGCACGCTGTCACCGTTGAGGATCAGCCGGTTGAGCATCACCGCCAGGTCCACGTCGGCAATCGACCACGCGCCGAACAGGTACTCGCGGCCGTCGGCCAACAGCGCCTGTGCCGCGCTGATCAGCTTGTGGGCCGCCGCTTCGGCAACTGGTGACAGCGTTTCGCCCTTGAGCCCGTAGAACACCACCAGGGTCGAACGCTCCTGCCGAATCGGCATCAAGTCACTGCGCAACCACGCCTGCACCTGCCGCGCCCTCGCCCGCTGGCGGGGTTCGGCCGGGTACACCGGTACCTGCGGGAACACATCCTCCAGGTACTCGGTAATCGCCGACGACTCGGACAGCGCAAACTCACCCTGCACCAGGGTCGGTACGCGCCCAGTCAGTGACAACTGAGCGAACGCTTCGGTCTGGTTCTCGGCCGTGTCGAGGTTCAGGGTGAGCAGTTCAAATTCAAGGCCCTTTTCCCGCAGGGTCACGAACGCCGACATCGCGTAGGGACTGGTGAAGTGGGCGTCAACGTACAGGCTCAGGGGGCGATGGTTCACGGCGACATCTCCTTGGTGGGAGCACCACACTACGAGATCGCGCCGCGCAAATAAAATGCGCGGTTTTTATGGGGGCATTCCTGGCTGGAATACCATCGATAATGGCAATACTATGGCCCCTTGCACCCCGCCCGTAACGCCCCCGAAAACAGATCAAGGAACGATCAACAGATGAAACAAGCGGTAGTCGTCATCCACGGAATCGGCGAGCAGCGCCCGATGGATACCCTGCGCGGCTTCGTGGAAGCGGTGATCCCGACGGACACCCCCGAAGCGACGCCTTTCTACTGGAGCAAACCCGACCGGTTTTCGCGCAACTTCGACTTGCGCGTGTTGAAGTCGGCGGGCCGCAACAGCACCGATTTCTATGAGTACTACTGGGCCCACAAGATGCAGGGCACCAAGGTCGGGCATCTGCTCGGTTGGCTCTGGGACATTTTCAAACGCCCGCGCCGAGATATTCCCACGGCCATCGTGCCGATCTGGCGCGCCACCCGCTGGACCTTGCTGATCCTGCTTGGGCTGCTGGTCAGCGGCACCCTGGCGACGCTGTATGGCCGGTTTCCCCACAGCGACAACCCCTTTGCCCTGATCCCGGTGCTGCTGGCGGTGATCGGCCTGGCCCTGAAGTACTCGGCGCTGTCGTACCTTGGCGACGCCGCCCGCTACCTGAGCCCCAACCCGCAGAACGTGGTGGTGCGCGAACAGATCCGCGCCGACGGCGTCGACCTGCTGCGCGCCCTGCACGACAAGGGCGATTACGACCGCATCATCGTCGTCGGCCACAGCCTGGGCAGCGTGATTGCCTACGACATCGTCGGCTACCTGTGGCATGAACATCACGACCAGTTGCACCCCAACAACCCGGAACTCGCCGCCCGCTACGCCAACCACGAGCGCCTGCAACCGGTGGTGCAGGACACGTTGCCAAAGGCCGGGAACGCCCTCGATGGCCGCCTTCAAAGCCTTCTCAGGTTTCGCGAGCAGCAGGCCCAAGCCTTTATCGAACAACGCAACCTCGGCAACCCGTGGCGCATCACCGACCTGGTCACCCTCGGCAGCCCGATGGCCCACGCCAGCCTGTTGCTGGGCCGCAGCGTAAGCGACTTCCAGCGCCGCATCGAACGCCGCGAAGTCCCTGCGTGCCCGCCGACACTCGACGAAAAGGGCTACGGCTACAGTGGTCGGCTTCCGTTCACCGTGGGCGGTCGCCCATTTTCACCCCTGTACTTGCACCATGCCGCGGCCTTCGCCGTGACCCGCTGGACCAACCTCTACTTCCCCGCGCCCCTGGGCCTGTTTGGCGACATCGTCGGCGGCCCGGTCAGCCCGGTGATGGGCCCCGGCGTGCTGGACCTGCCGGTCACCGTGGGCAAATGGAAAGGCTGGCTCGCCAGGTCCTGGCTCAGCCACACCCACTACTGGAGCGAACGCGGCGGCAAGCAGGGCTACCTTGGCAGACTGACCACCGATGAGACAGCGATTACTCAAGGCGAACGTCCGTCGGCGACTGAAGCGCTGCGTTGGGCGATTGACCTCAAGGGCGTTCGACGTTTTCGTCAGGCGGGCGTCAGAGACTTTGTTGCTGAACCCGAGGCCTAGCCCGAAAAGCCACCGTCCTCCAGGAACGCCCGCTCTTCCTCTGTCGTGACCCTGGCCAACACCTCATTACGATGAGGAAAGCGCCCGAACCGCTCGATGATGCGGGCGTGCTCCTTGGCCCAGCGATAGGTATTGGCATCGAGGTCCTTGTTCAGGGCCAGCGACCGCTGTTGATCCTCGGGGTCTTCAGAATGCTCGAAAGGCAAATAACAAAACGCCCGCAACGGGGTTTCGATCAACATGTCCATCCCCGCCTCTACCATCTGCCGCGCATACAGGCGCGCGAGCGGGTCGGTGGCGAACATATGCGCCGTGCCCCGGAAGGTATTGCGCGGGAACTGGTCCAGCAGCAACAGCAACGCCAGCGCGCCTTCAGGTGATTGCATCCAGCTCTCCAGTTCGCGCCGGGCCGCCTGCAAATGCACGGTGTAGAAAGCCTCGCGAAAACGCCGGTCAAATGCCTCGTCCTTGGCAAACCAGAGCTTGGGCCCCGCTTGCTTCCAGAACTCGATAACCGCCAGCGCTCCATTTTCGATAGTCGTCACAAGCCTCTCCTCGCTCACGCCACACAGTTCATCATCACTTTAAACAACACCTATAAAGTTTCGGAAGGTGTCTGAGTGTTTGCACCGTACACAGGTAGTGTGGGTGATCCTACGCCTTGCCCAGGTTTAAGGGGGTGATCTCGGTGATGCTGTAACGCCTCAGGGGCTTTGACCGGATTGAGGTGACTGCGGGTTGCCCACGGGGCATTTGAGCTTGTTGTGGCGAGGGAGCTTGCTCCCGCTGGGTCGCGAAGCGGCCCCAATAAGGCAATCGAGATCCACCTGAAAGAACACCGTGTCCTTTTTTTGGGGCTGCTTCGCAGCCCAGCGGGAGCAAGCTCCCTCGCCACAGGTTGTTCATTGAACCGATAGGTTTTCCCAGGCTCAGAAATCCACCGTCGCCGACAATTTCACGGTCCGCGGCTCACCCTGGGTCAGGTAGTTATTCGCCGTCGACGCCGACGACCAATACGCCTTGTTCGCCACGTTCTCGACGTTGGCGCGCAGGGTGATGTATTTGTCATCCGCTTTGAAACCATACCGCGCGCCCAGGTCGACACGGGTCCAGGCCGGGATGCTCAGGCTGTTGGCGGCGTTGACGTATTCGCCACCCGTGCGCAGCATCCGTGCGCTGACCGCCGCCCCCTGGATGCCCGGCACATCCCAATCCGCACCCACGTTGTACTGAAAGCGCGGCACACCGGCAGCGCGGTTGCCGTCGGTGGCGCCGTTGGAGGTGCTCTTCTGTTCGGTGTCCATCCAGGTGGCACCGGCCAGCAGACGCAGGCCGTCGATGGGTTCGCCGAACACGTTGAGTTCTACGCCTTTGTTGATCTGTTCGCCGTCGACGGTGAAGGTATCGAGCCTCTGGCCCGGGAATCGGGTGGTCGCGTTGTTCGGCTGTTCGATGCGGTACACGCCCAGCGTAGCGCCATAGTTTTCCCAGTCCAGCTTGACCCCGGCTTCCGTCTGTTTGCTGCGCTTGGGCGGGAAGACTTCGCCGGGGTTGGTGACGTTAGTGAGTGGCGCCGTCGGGCCTTGAGCCAGACCTTCGATGCGGTTGGCGTAGAACGACACGTGCTCCCACGGCTTGATCACCAGGCCATAGACGGGCGTGGTAATGGACTCGGAGTACGGGGTACCGCGCGCGCCCGTGGCGGTGTTCCAGCTGTCCACCTCGATCGTCTGGCGCCGTACACCCAGGGTCAACAGCACCCGATCATCCAAAAAGCCCAGGGTGTCGGACACCGCCGCACTCTTGATGCGGTTCTTGCCGACGACACGCGGGTCGTGGATATCGCTGCCGAAATAGGTGTTGGTCGGCCGCGGTGTCTGCGTCGGGTTATACAGGTTGCCGGGTTGACGGTTGGCCTGCAGGATCGCCTCGTAAGACGAGCGCTGCTCGCCCCAGATCCCCGACAGCCCGAAGTTCATCTGATGGGTCACCGGGCCCGTCGCGAAGTGCCCGTTCAAGCCGGCCATGGCGCTTTTGTTGTCTTCGTCATGGGGCGAATACAGGAAGCCCACCTTGGCGCTGCCATCGTTGCCGACATACAGCGACGAATACTGGCCGTTCTCCCGGGTGTGCTTGGCGCCACCCGCGGCGTAGGCGGTCCAGTTATCGTTCAAGTCATATTCGGCGTTGACCATGCCATAGGTGTCTTCCAGCTCCGACCAGCTCCAGTCCTGGGCGTAGTTGTCCTTGGCCGACGGCGGGCTGGGCACTTTGGTGCCGGTCAGGTAAACCACCGAGCGGCCGTTATTGATACGCTCTTTCTGGTAGCCAAAATCGGTGGAGACCCGCAAACGATCGCCGCGATAATCCAGGGCAACGGCGATCAACTGCGAACTTTTGTTTTCGTCATCCACGGCGGTTTCGCCGCCGTGCCGGGCCAGGTTGACCCGGGCGCCGAAGCGATTGTCTTCACCGAAGCGCTGGCCGAGGTCGATGTGGCCGCCGGTCTGGCTGTCGCTGGCGTAGTCGAGCGTCACGCTGCGGGTCGGCGTGTCTTCGGCGCGCTTGGGCACCAGGTTGACGCTGCCGCCAATCCCGCTGCCCGAAGGCGATACGCCGTTGACGAAGGCGTTGGGGCCCTTGAACAGCTCCACCCGCTCCAGGGCTTCAGTGGTGATGATCTGCCGGGGCAGCACGCCGTACAGGCCGTTGAATGCAATGTCATCGGTGCTCAGCGGCAGGCCGCGAATGGTGAACACCTGGGAGAAGTTGCCGAACCCGGACGACTGGCGCACCGATGCGTCGTTGAGCAACACATCGCCCACGGTCCGCGCCTGTTGGTCGGCGATGGTTTTCGAGGTGTAGCTGACTACGCTGAATGGCACGTCACTGATGGACCGGTTGCCCAATACGCCCAGGCGCGCCGAGCGTGCCACCTGGCCGCCCGCATAGGTGTCCGCCTGGGCGCCGCTCGCCTCGCCGCTAATGGTGGTGGCGCCCAGTTCCAACGTATCGCCGCTGGCCTGGGGCACCACGGTGTAGCCATTGGCGCTGGTGCCTTGCAGGGTATAGCCACTGCCTTGCAGCAACTGGGCAAAGCCCGATTGCGCGCTGTAACTGCCTTGCAACCCCGGGCTTTGTTGATCGTTGAGCAACGTGGAATCGAACGACAACGGCACCCCGGACAACGCCGCAAACTGTGCCAGCACATTCCCCAACGGCCCCGGCGCGAGGGTATAGCTTCGCGCCGCACTGCTTGGCGCAGCTTCTTCTGCCTGGGCGTTCTGCAATGGCGCGATGGCAGCAAGGGCGACCGCCAGGCTCAGTGCCTTCAACGGACGGGGGCAGTACGGGAGCGGTCTGGCGGTCATGGGCATTCCTGTCGGCGCGGAGCAAGGTTGAGGGTTCTCCCCTACACCGGGCGACAACGAAAAAGGTATCAGCGAATGTTGAAAAAAATTCAGCGCGGTTCGACCGTCACCCAATACCCGGTGAGGCTGCTGACCTTGACCGGCAGGGTTTCCTGCAACAGATGCAGGCTGGCATCGGTATCCCGCAGGGAAAACGCGCCCGATACCGTGAGGTTGGCCACCGAGTCGTGACAACGCAACACGCCGGCGCGATAACGCCCCAGCTCATCCAGCAAATCCGCCAGGCGCATGTGCTGGGCCAGCAGCATGCCGTTTTCCCAGGTCAGGGCGCTGACATCCAAGGGCTCGACAGCCGCCACACGGTCCGCACTGAAGGCGCCCTGCTCCCCCGCCTTGACGATCACACCCTGGCGGGCATGCTCCGCCAGCAATTCCACCGCGCCTTCGGTCACGGCCACTCGACTTGCCTGCTCACCCACCCGCACGCTGAACCGCGTGCCCAAGGCGCGGGCGGTGCCGTGGCGGGTCTGGACGATAAACGGACGTTGGGCCGAGTCCTTGGCGGTGGTGATCAACACTTCGCCCTTGAGCAACTCGATGCGCCGCACCTGATCGGAGAACGCGATATTCAGCGAGCTGCCGGTGTTGATCAGCAGGCGTGTGCCGTCGGGCAAGGTGAGGTTCTTTTGTTCGCCGATGGCCGTGTGCTGGTCGGCGGTCCACTGCTGCCACGGCACCTGCCGATACGCCAGCCAGGCCGCCGGGCCCGCCGCCAGCAACAACCCGAGCGCCTGGCGTCGGCCAAGGGATTTTTTGCGCCCGATGCGTTTTAAGGTATCGCCGGCAATCGCCGCAGGCACGCTGTTGAAGTCCCCCAGAACGGCCTGCGCCCGTTGCCAGGCCTGGGCGTGCTGGGCGCTGCGGCCCTGCCATTGGGCGATGGCGCGGCGGTCTTCATCGGTGGCGCTGCCGGACTGCAACTGCACCATCCAGTCGGCGGCTTCACCGAGGATCAGCGGATCAATCGCCTGGCTCATGCCACGCTCAGGCAGGCCAGGAAGGCATCGCGCATGTAGCGTTTGACTGAAATCAGCGACACACCCAAAGCATCGGCAATCTGTTGATAGGTCAGGCCGTCGATCTGCGACATCAGGAAGGCCTGGCGGGTTTTTTCCGGCAGATCCCGCAGCATTGCCTCAATGCGGTACAGCGCTTCGAGGATCAGCCAGCGGGTTTCCGGTGAAGGCACCTGTTGCTCGGGCAGGTGGGCGATGGTTTCCAGGTAGGCGCGTTCCACTTCCTGGCGGCGCCAGCTGTCGATCATCAGGCCCTTGGCGATATGGGTCAGCAATGCCCGTGGTTCGGTGCCCAGGTGGGTGCTGGTTTGCCGGGTGAGCAGGCGCATGAACGTGTCATGGGCCAGGTCTGCGGCATCGCTGGCATTGCCCAGCTTGCGGTCCAGCCAACGGTGCAACCATCCATGGTGTTCGCAGTACAGGTCCTGGATATGCAGATTGAGGGGAGACGACATGCCGATCACCGGGGCGCGCCGGGCGGTGGGGCTCCGGCGTAATTAAGAATTGATCGCATTCTAGTCTGCGCGGGGTGATGCTGGCAATTTCATGATTTTGATAACGCCGCAGAGCCAATGTGGGAGCGGGCTTGCTCGCGAATGCGGTGGGTCAGTCAACATCTTCAGTGACTGACACCCCGTATTCGCGAGCAAGCCCGCTCCCACATTTTTGATCTTCACCCGGCGTGTGATTCCGGGTGTTTGGATCAGGCCAGTTCGGCCCGCAGTTGACGCGCCGCAGTCACCATGTGAATCAGCGCCGCTTCCGTCTCCGGCCAGCCACGGGTTTTCAAACCGCAATCCGGGTTGACCCACAGGCGCTCCGCCGGGATACGCTTGGCCGCCTTGCGCAGCAGGTTGGCCATTTCCGAGGCATCCGGCACCCGTGGCGAGTGGATGTCGTACACGCCCGGGCCGATGTCGTTCGGGTAAGCGAAGGCTTCGAATGCTTCCAGCAGTTCCATGTCCGAGCGCGAGGTTTCGATGGTGATCACGTCGGCATCCATCGCCGCGATGGACTCGATCACATCGTTGAACTCGCTGTAGCACATGTGGGTGTGAATCTGGGTTTCGTCACGCACGCCGGAGGCGCACAGGCGGAACACTTCAGTGGCCCAATCCAGGTATTCCTTCCACTGCGCCCGGCGCAACGGCAGGCCTTCACGGAATGCGGCTTCGTCGATCTGGACGATCTTGATGCCGGCGGCTTCCAGGTCCACCACTTCGTCACGAATCGCCAGGGCCAGTTGGCGCGCCTGTTCTTCGCGGCTCACGTCTTCACGGGGGAACGACCACATCAGCATGGTCACCGGGCCGGTCAGCATGCCCTTCATCACCTTGTTGGTCAGGCCTTGGGCGTAGCGGATCCACTCCACGGTCATGGCTTTTGGACGGCTCAGGTCACCGAAAATCACCGCCGGTTTCACGCAACGGGAACCGTAGCTCTGCACCCAGCCAAAACGGGTAAATACATAACCGTCCAACTGCTCGGCGAAGTATTCGACCATGTCGTTGCGTTCGGCCTCACCGTGCACCAGTACGTCCAGGCCAAGGTTTTCCTGCACTTCCACCGCGTGACGGATCTCGCTGTGCATGGCTTCGACGTATTCGGCTTCGCTCAACTTGCCGGCCTTGTACGACTGTCGGGCCAGGCGGATCGAGGCGGTTTGCGGGAACGAACCGATGGTGGTGGTCGGGAACAGCGGCAGGTTGAGGCCGGCCCGTTGTTTCTCGATACGCTGGGCAAACAGCGAGTGACGCTGGCTGTCCTTGGCGGTGATCGCCGCCACGCGGGCTTGCACTGCGGGCTTGTGGATACGCGGGGAAGCGGCACGGGCAGCTTGCACGGCGCGGCTTTCAGCCAGGGCGGCGATCACGTTTGGCGCTTCAGGTTGATTCACGGCCTGAGCCAGCACCGCCACTTCTTCGCACTTCTGTACGGCAAACGCCAGCCAGCTTTTCAGCTCGGCATCCAGCTTGTCTTCACGCCCCAGGTCCACCGGGCTGTGCAGCAGGGAGCAAGACGGCGCCACCCACAGGCGATCACCCAGACGCTCATGAGCATGCTGCAAGGTGGCCAGGGCTTTTTCCAGGTCGCAGCGCCACACGTTACGGCCGTTGACCACACCCAGGGACAGCACCTTATAGGCAGGCAGGCGATCAAGGATGGTCGGGTACTGATCCGGTGCACGCACCAGGTCGATGTGCAGGCCGTCCACCGGCAGGTTGGCTGCCAGGCCGAGGTTCTCTTCCAGGCCGCCAAAGTAGGTGGCCACCAGCTTCTTCAGCGGGTCACGCTGGATCAGGTTGTAGGCACGCTCAAAGGCATTTTTCCACTCCTGCGGCAGGTCCAGCACCAGGATCGGCTCGTCGATCTGCACCCACTCCACGCCCAGGTCCGCCAGGCGCTGGAAGATCTGGCCGTACAGCGGCAGCAGGCGGTCCAGCAGGTCGAGCTTGTCGAAATCGCCGCCCTTGGCCTTGCCCAGCCACAGGTAAGTCAGGGGGCCGATGACCACCGGCTTGACGGTGTGGCCGAGGTCACGGGCTTCCTTGACCTCGTCGAACAGTTGATCCCAACCCAGCTGGAACTGCTGGTCGGCGCTGAATTCAGGGACCAGGTAGTGATAGTTGGTGTCGAACCACTTGGTCATTTCCTGGGCGTGGGCACCGCCGCAGCAGTTGTCGCTGACGCCACGGGCCATGCCGAACAGGGTGTGCAGGGTGGCTTTGCCATCGGCCGGGCGGAAACGCTCAGGGATCACGCCGAACATCAGCGAGTGAGTCAGTACCTGGTCGTACCAGGCGAAGTCACCGGCGGGCAGCAACTCGATGCCGGCTTTCTTTTGCAGGTCCCAGTGCGTCTTGCGCAGCTCACGACCTACGGCGCGCAGGCCGGCCTCATCGAGTTCACCCTTCCAAAACGCTTCCTGCGCTTTTTTCAGTTCACGATCGCGACCAATGCGCGGGAATCCAAGGGAATGGGCAACAGCCATGACGTAAAGCTCCAATGTGTGTGTATGGGAGCTATTGTCGGGACCGAGTGATAGTGAGACAAACTCATTTTATTCCAGATGATCACAAGTTCCATTCATGATGAAATGCACCGCCCCGGCTTGAATGATCGCGCGGCGCTCACGCTCCACACTCCAAGCTCCAAGAGCTCCACGCGCGTATGCACGTATGCACGTAGCACGTTGCACGTAGCAGCTGTCGAGCCCCAGCGAGGCTGCGTTGGGCGCGACTCGATACGATGCCTGGCACGAAAGCGCAGGTGCTGCCGACGCAGCCTCGCGGGGGCTCGACAGCTGCTACGGGCGGGAGTGGGTGGGTGGGCCTTCGTTTTGCTTTTCACTGAAATAGCTGGCGGCGTCTGTTTCGGTGCGCGGTGGCTACCCATACTAGTGAAGACCAATACGTGATACCGGACTTGCTCAAGGCTCATGGGAGGGCGGTATAGTCACTCCATTGCGCTTGGGATTGAATCAACATGGAAGGACTTCACCAGGGTAGCTGCCTGTGCGGCGCGGTCAGCTACCGAGTATCAACACCGCTGAAAGCCGTGACGCATTGCCACTGCAAAAAATGCCAGAAGAGTCATGGCGCCGCATTTGCGACATACGCGAGTGCTCCGAAATCGTCGGTGCACATCGAGTCTTCGCTGCAAACGCTCAAGGCTTACGAATCGTCCGAGGGCGTGTTTCGTGAGTTTTGTTCACGCTGCGGCTCGTCGCTGTTCTGGTCAGATGCCAATGGGGTTTACCCAGACTGGGTCTCGATAGCGATCGCCACACTCGATACGCCGCTCTTGCCTGGCAAGCAGAAACATTCCTGCGTTGACTCCAAGGCCGCTTGGCTGGGTCTGGAGAATCGCAGTGGCTGAATCAGAGGACGGTTTGTCGATACGCACCCTCTCGGCGTTGCCCGAAGAGATCCTGATACTGGAAGCAGAAGCCGTCGCCGAAGGATTCAGGTTTCTCACGCGACTCGTCGCAGAGTGGCACAGCGGCTCCAACCGGTTCGACCAGCCAGGCGAATGTCTTTTGGGCGTTTTCAATAGCGGGCAATTGATCGCCGTTGGCGGTTTGTCCCGTGACCCTTACGCCGGGCCCGACGTTGGCAGGCTACGCCGGGTGTACGTCGCACGGGCTTCGAGGGAACGGCATGTAGGCAAGGCGTTAGTGGGCCAATTGCTGGAACGCGCTGCGCAGCAGTTCCGTGTTGTGCGCCTGTCTACCGACACCCACGAGGGCGCCGCCTTTTATTTGCGCTGCGGTTTTGAGTCGATACAGGATGAGCATGCAACGCACATGAAGTCGCTATAAACGCACCAGCCCTCGCCGCAAGGGCTGGTGCATGGACTTCAGGATTTACATCAACGGAATCGAGTAGTTCACAAACACCCGGTTCTGGTCCTGGTCCCGTGCCACGTCGCTGCGGGACATGCCGTTGCGCCAGCCGAACCCGACGTTCTTGAACGTGCCGCTCTGCACCACATAATCCAGCGAAATATCCCGCTCCCACTCGCTGCCATCGCTACCGCTGGTGGTGAGGATATGGTCGCCCTTGAGGTACATCACCGAGGCCTTCAAGCCGGGTACGCCCAACGCCGCAAAGTCGTAGGCGTATTGGGCAAAAGCGGTACGCTCACCGGCCTGGATGAAGGTCTGGATGGTTCGGTCGGTGTACAGGTATAGACTCGGGCCCGCCTCGCCCTTGCCCACCAGGCCGCCCTGGTTGAGTTGGGCGAAGTTGCTGTCGTCGGACACGCGTTGGTAGCCCGCCGTGATCGCATGGGGCCCCAGGGAATAGATGAACGCGGCGCTCCAGGTGTCGTTATCGATCTCCCCGGTTCCACCTTTGGTATAGCCGCCAAACTTATAGCCATCGGCACGCCCGGCGGCACTTGCGTTCTTGCCGTCGGAGGTGGTCTTGAAGTAACGCAAGTCGGTTTTCAGCGAGCCGTAGTCGCCCATCGGCAATACGTGCACCAGGCCGGCGAAGTGCTGTTGGTAATAGTCTTCAAGGTTGGCGTAGTAGTACTGCACCAAGAGGTTCTTGGTCAGGTTGTAGTCGGCGCCGCCGTAGGTGAACTTGTTGCTTTCCTGGGTCGCGCCGGCCACCGCCAGGCCGCTGGCGTCGCTGGAACCGCGGCCCGTCGTATGCTCAAGCTGGCCGCCAATCAGGGTCAGGTTGTCGATGTCGTTGCTGGTGACTTGCCCGCCTTCAAACGACTGCGGCAACAGCCGGCCGTCGTTGCTCACCAGGATCGGCAGGTTCGGCCGCAGGTAACCGTAGCGCAGTTCGGTCTTGGCAAAGCGCGCCTTCGCGGTCACCCCGCCACGGGCCCAATCGTCCGCGGCCTTGCCATCATCGGTGGGGATCATCGAGCTGCCGACATGCTTCGCCGCGCTGCTGTCGAGGGTCACGCCGAGCATGCCGATGGCGTCCAGGCCAAAGCCGAGGGTGCCGTCGGTGAAGCCCGACTGGTAGTTGAGGATGAACGCCTGGCCCCACTCTTCGGTCTTCGACGGTGCAGCGGCGCCGTCGCGGTTGTCGTTGTTGAAGTAGAAGTTACGCATGCTCAAGTTGGCTTTGCTGTCCCCCAGGAAATCAGCAGAGGCCAAGGGGCTCAGGGCCATGCCCAGGCCGCCGGTCAATACGCTTAGTACATGTAGTGTGGCTTTCATCAGGACGAACTCCGGCGCGCAATCACTGTTGCGGGCGCATAAAAAAGGCAGCAGGAAGCACTCGGCCAAACTTCGGTTGGCCGGTGCGTTAATAACTGTTCAGAAGTGCTCGGGTATTAAGTTGGGCGAGATGGACCTCCGGGAAACTTCAGTCAATCAATCCATGAGCGTCATAAAACGGATACGGCCCCGGGTAGTCCCCGAATACGCCGTTGTGGCTGATCAACCCTTGCTGTTCATCCCAGCGGTGCAAAAGGTAACCCGCCGGTTCCAGGTTGAAATGCGCCGGAGCAGCCTCCTGTAGATCCAGCACGATTTGATGGGACGTGCCCGGGCATACGCAGCTCACACTGCCGCCGAAACGGCGTTGCATCGGCCGGTGCAAATGCCCGCACAACAGGCGTTCCACCTGGGGGTGACGGGCAATGACCTTTTCCAGCGCGGCAGCATTACGGAACGGCTCACGGTCCATATGGCCGATGCCGCTGATAAACGGCGGGTGATGCAAGATCAACAGAGTCGGCACGTGCGGCTGCAGCGCCAGTTGCTCATCAAGCCACTGCAATTGGCTGTCCAGCAGCTGGCCGCCATGGGCATCGGGGATCGTCGAATCCAGGCCGATCAGTCGCACCGGGTAGTCGTCCACCACCCAGTCCAGCGGGCCGTCGGCGCTCGCCGGCAAATAGCGGTGATCACCAAAGGCGTCGAGCAAATGCTGGCGGTTATCGTGATTGCCCGGCACCAGGTAGCAAGGCATCTGCAAACGGGCCAGCTCGGGGTGCAGCACGGCGTATTCATCGGCGCGACCAAAGTCCACCAGGTCGCCGCTGATCACCACGATATCGGGCCGTGGGTAACTGGCATTCAGGTGGTCGACGGCACGGCGCAATGCACCGAGGGTATCGACCACGCCGTAGGTCAGGCGCTGGCCGGCTTTAAGGTGCAGATCGCTGATCTGCGCAACAAGAAACGGACGGTTCAAAATAGGCTCTCTGAAGTCAGGCATGCAGGGTGAACAGCTTGTGTGGGGCGATGGCCAGGGCAATCGGCGCGCCGACGGCATGAAGCTGGTTGTCGCTGCTGTCCACCAGCAACGGTTGCGGGCCGCCGACATCCACCAGCAGGCGGCTTTGCGCGCCCTGGAAAAACTGCGCCAGCAAATGCCCGTGCAGGTGCCCTTCGCTCTCCATCACCCGCAGGTGCTCGGGGCGGCAATACACGGTGGCCGGCAGATGAGGCTCGTGCCACGGCAGTTCGCCGCCGCACACTTTCAAGCCATGGGCCGTGCGATCCACCACCGAAAAGGCATTCAGGTTGCCCACAAAGCCTGCAACAAACGCGTTGGCCGGCTGCTGGTAGATCTCCCGCGGGCTGGCCAGTTGCGCGATACGCCCCTGCTCCATCACGAGGATGCGATCTCCCAGGGCCATGGCTTCGCCCTGATCGTGGGTGACGAACACCGAGGTGATGCCAAGGCCGCGCAATAGCTGATCCAGCTCACTGCGCAGGCGCTCACGCAACTGTGCATCGAGGGCGGCCAACGGTTCATCCAGCAACAGCACTTTGGGCCGAGGCGCCAACGCGCGCGCCAAAGCCACACGCTGGCGCTGGCCGCCCGACAGTTCATGGATGCTGCGCTTGCCATGGTTCTGCAGGCCCACCAGCTCCAGCAGTTCGTCACAGCGCTTGTTGCGCTCTGCCGGCGCGACGCCACGGATTTTCAGGCCGTAGACGATATTGCCGGCCACATCCAGGTTGGGAAACAACGCGTAATTCTGGAACACCATGCCCACATCACGGCGCTCGATGGGCAGGCGCGTGACGTCGGTGTCACCGAAAAAAACCTGACCTGCATCGGGACGCTCAAGGCCGGCGATCAAACGCAAGGTAGTGGTTTTTCCGCAACCGGACGGGCCGAGAATGGCCAGGGTTTCGCCGCCCTCGATGGTCAGGTCGAGGTTCTGCACGGCAACGGTGCCGTCGGCGAATGCCTTGCGGCAACCCTTCAGGCGAATGGTGATAGCGGTCATCGACGCTCTCCACGGGACAGACGAGCGCTGATGGCCTGCAACGCAATCAGCAGCGGCACGATCATCAGCAAAAAGATAAGGGTGTAGGCGCTGGCGATTTCCAGGCGGGCCGAGGCATAGCTGTCAGCGAGGCCGACGGGCAAGGTCTTGGTCATCGGCGTGTGGAGCATCCAGGTCAGGTTGAACTCGCCCAGGGACAGGGTGACGACCATCAGCACCCCGGCGAGAATCCCCGCCCGGCAATTAGGCACTACCACACTGAAAAAGCGCCGAACGGGGCCTGCGCCCAAACTGGCGGCGGCCTCTTCCAGAACCGGCAGTTGCTGGCGTTGCATCACCGCCATCACCGGGCGCACTAGGAACGGCAAGGTGAACAACACATGCCCCACCAGGATGAACAACCAACTGCTGCGAAACCCGCCGAACTGGCCGTAGGTCAGCAACAACGCCAGGGCACTGGCCAGGCCGGGCATGGCCACCGGCAGCACCATCAATTCCTCGAAGGCGCGACTGAAGCGGTTGTTCATCCGCACCAAGGCGTACGCCGCCGGCACGCCGATCACACAGACACACACCGCACAGGCCAGGGCCAGTTGCAGCGAGAGCCAGACCGTCGGCGAGTAGGCCTGCCATACCTGAATCAACCAGTCGAACGTCAGGCCGCTGGACAGGCCGACGAAGAAATTACGCGTCAGCCCCGCCAGCAATGACATCAATACCGGCACCAACATGAAGGCGCAGACCAGCAAGGTAAACAGCAACTGGATGACAAACAGCGATGAGCGCTTCACAGGACCGTCCCCGCGTTTTTCACCAGGCGCCGCGTCAACAACAGCACGGCCCAGGTCACCGCGCCGAGCACCACCGAGAGTGCTGCGGCTACCGCAAAGTTGGCGTAGTTGGTGAACACGTTATAGATAGCGACGGGCGTCACGTTCAGCCGCGTGCCCAGGGTGAACGCCGTGCCGAAGGCGCCCATGGACGTGGCAAAACAGATCGCCCCGCAGGATGCCAGGGCCGGCGCCAGGCCCGGCACGATCACGTCGCACACCACCCGCCAATGCCCGGCCCCCAGTGAATGGGCGGCTTCCTCGAGGCTGCGGTCGAGGCTTTCACACGCCGCCATCACCGTGAGGATCACCCGTGGAATCGAGAAGTACAGGTAGCCGACAAACAACCCTGCCAATGAATAGGCAAAGATCCAGCGCTCGCCGGCCAACTGAAGCCCGAGTGCGGCGAACAAGCCTTGTCGGCCCGCCAGCAGGATCACCAGGAAGCCCACCACCACACCGGGGAACGCCAGGGGAAACGTCAACAACGCCACCAGCGCCGAACGCCCGAAAAATTGCTGGCGGGCGAGAAACACACCGGCGATGCCGCCCACCAGCAGCGCCACCAACGTCACCAGCACCGCGAGCACGCAGGTTTGCGCCAGGCTGCCCAGGTATTGCGCGCTGCTCAGCACTTGCCAGTAACCGCTGCCGTGGCTGTCGCGGCTTTCACCGCCCAGTACCATCAGGTGCGCCAGCGGCAACAACCAGAACGCGAGCAGCACCGCAAACGCCGGGGCCAGTGCCCAGGCGGGATTTGGCCGCAAGAGTGCCTTCACTTACTTGACCTCACTCAGGTAACGCGCGGCGAAGGCTTCCTGCACGGCGGCCATTTTTTGGTAATCCACCACGCCGGCCCGGGCGTAGTCGCTGTCCGGCAGAAACTGCGCGGCGACGTCCGCCGGCATCTGCACGGGCCGGACCGGGCGCAGGTAGGCCTTGGCCCAGAGCGCCTGGCCCGCATCGGACAGAACGAAGTCCAGGACCTTTTCACCGTTGGCGCGATGCGGTGCGTTCGCCACCAGGCTCATCACGTACGGCACGCTGATGCTGCCTTCCTTGGGAATCACGAAGGCGACATTGGCGTTGTCCTTGTAGCGGGCGCGGTAGGCGTTGAAGTCGTAGTCCACCAGGATCGGCAACTCGCCGGAGAGCACCCGCGCATAGGCAGTTTGCTTGGGCACGATGGGGGCGTTTTTCGCCAGCTTCTGGAAGTAGTCGATGGCCGGCGCGAAGTTATCGAGGTCACCGCCCATGGCGCGGTTGATCGCCACCGCCGAGACGTAGCCGACGAAAGCGCTGGACGGGTCGAGGTAGCCGACCATGCCTTTGTACTCAGGCTTGAGCAGGTCGGCCCAGCTTTGCGGCACCGGCAGCCCGCCCAGGGCATCGACGTTGACCATGATGCCCAGGGTGCCGGAGTGAATCGCGAACCACTGGCCGTCCGGGTCTTTCAGGCCGGCGGGAATCTGCTCCCAGCCTTTGGGTTTATAGCCCTCCACCACGTCGGCCTTCTGCGCTTGCAGGCCGAACGTCACGCCGTAGTAGACAACATCGGCCACCGGCGCGGCTTTCTCGGCCACCAACTGCGCCAGGGACTGGCCGGAGTTCTTGTTATCCAGCGGCACCTGCACGCCGGTGGTCGCCGCGATGGCCTTGAGTTGCGTGCCCCAGTCCGCCCAGTCTGGCGGGCAGTTGTAGCAAATCGCGGTGTCCGCGGCCTGGGCCAGGCTGGCCGTGCCGCACAGCAGCAATGCCGCCAGGGTTTTACTGAGCATGCTCATCAAGCGTCTCCTTTATGGGGTTGAGTACTTTCGCCCGGCCGGACATGGCACGGCAGGCAGTGGGAAGTCGGAGCGTTGCCGGCGATTTGCGCCAGCAGTTGGTCGATCACGGTGCTGGCCAACAGCGCGATGGGCTGCACCACGCTGCACAGCGTCGGGTGCATCTGGGTGCCCAGGGAAATACCGTCAAACCCCATCACCGAGAGTTGCTCGGGCACGTTCCAGCCGTGGCGGCGCAGTTCGGCGATCAGGCTGATGGCGAGAAAATCGTTGGAACACACCAACGCTGTGGGGGCCTGCGGGCCTTGCAGGAAGGGTTCGATGGCGGCGAATTCAGCTTGGGTGTGGGCCGGCATTTCGATCACCGGTTGGCTATCGAGGCCGTACTCGCCCATGGCATCGCAATACCCGGCGTAGCGCAGGCGGGCGCGGTCGGACTGCAACGCGGGGCCGGCGACCATGGCGATCCGGCGATGGCCCGCTTCCAGCAGATAACGGGTCGCGAGGGCCATGCCGGCGCGGTTGTCCACGGAGACGGCGCTGTAGTTGGGGTTGTCGGGTTGGTGGTAGGCCAGCACGAACGGCGTTTCTTCCGTGGCCAGGCTGTGGAGCACGCTGTTGCTTTCGGCGTCGGTAACGGTCAGCACCAGGCCATCGACGCGCTGGCGCAGCAGTTCTTCCACCACGCTGCTTTCGCGCTCGGCGCTGTAGTCGGTGGTCGCCAGCAACAGGTTATAGCCACGCAGACGTGCCGCGCGCTCCATGGCCTGGAACTGCTCGGCGAACACCGGGTTAAGCAGGTTGGGCACCACCACGCCGATCAGGTTGGTGGTTTGCAGGCGCAATTGGCGGCCCAGCAGGTTCGGCCTGAAACCCAGCTCGCGGGCGGCGGCGAATACCTGCTCACGGGTGGCCGGGCGCACTTGTTCCGGGGAGGCAAAGGTGCGGGCGGCGGTGGCGCGGGAAACGCCGGCCAACCGCGCTACGTCTTTCAAATCAGTCATTGCCACTCGCTTGAGATCGATCTCATTGGCGAGGACAGTAACGGGGGAATGTGGCAGTCAGGCGATGGGGAGATGACGGTTTGATGTCAGTGTGGATGCGTTTTTGTTCCCACGCTGATCGTTCCCACGCTCTGCGTGGGAATGCATCCCGTGACGCTCCGCGTCACCACTGCGCAAGACTTGAACCTTGCATCGCCCGATGGACGCAGAGCGTCCGAGGCGGCATTCCCACGCAGAGCGTGGGAACGATCACCGCTTTGGCGAAGCTGCGATAGCGGGGTCTCAGGCAATCTGGTTATCGGCTGTGCCGCCGCCTTCGCGGCCTCGCTGAAGCTCGACGGCTCCCACAGGGGATGGGGGTTGTTTGGTGGTTTTGTGTTTCAGCGTCAGGCCACCAGCCCCTCTTTGGCGGCGTTGGCGAGTATGTCCTGGGCGGGCACGTTGACCCATGTGGCAGCGTCCACGTCGCCCTGTTTTGCCAGCCAGGCTTCCACCATCTGGTAGCCCAGCGTGTACCCCAGCCACTTTGGCCGCGCGCCGGTACCAAAGAACCATTCGCTGTGATCGTAATACGTGGCTTCGAGAAGCTGGCGGTCTACCGGGGCACTCAGCAGTTCCTGGGGGGCAAGCGCCCGCTCCCACAACTCCGGCTCACTGCCCAGCACCCGTCGCACAAACTGCCCGGCCAGGCCTTCACTGATCATCGCCTCCCCCAGCGTCCAGCCATAACCCGGGCCCGCCATGCGCAGGCAATGGTGCACTTCATGCACCACGTGCCGGCGCAATGCACCCCTTTGCAGGCTGGCGAGGAAATTCGGGTTGTCGGGGTCAAGGGTCATGCTGAACAGGGTGCCGCGATAAGCACGGCCCACCAGGCCCAGCTCGGGAAGTGTCTCCCCCGGCAATCGCTGGATCAGAATGTCCAGGCGCGGCGGCGGCATCATCTGCGCAATGGCCTCGTAGGCGACTTCACATTCACGGATCAGCTCAGCGCGAAATTGCGCCAGGCCCCCCGAAGCTTCCAGCCAGTGCAGCGTCCATGCGTCCATTCTCACCTCTCGTCGCCAAAGCCGGGATGCGTTATCAAAGCGGCTCATCATACCTACGGGCTGTCATATTCACAGGCCAGCTTATAACCGGGCCAGCAAATTCCGCTGACTAACCTTTCGATCTGTCCCAAGTGCGGGCACAATGCGTGTCCTTTTTTGGCAGGCACCGCCGCAGGCTCTGAAAATGATCAAAACGCCGTACTACCTCATCGACAAACAGAAGCTTCTGGTCAACATGCAGAAGATCGCCTACGTGCGCGAACAGTCCGGCGCCAAGGCTCTGCTGGCCCTCAAGTGTTTCGCCACCTGGTCGGTGTTCGACCTGATGCAGGAATACATGGACGGCACCACCTCGTCGTCGCTGTACGAGCTGAAGCTGGGTCGCCAGAAGTTCGAAGGTGAAGCCCACGCCTACAGCGTGGCCTGGGCCGACGATGAAATCGAAGAGATGCTGGATAACTGCGACAAGATCATCTTCAACTCCATCAGCCAGCTGCAGCGCTTTGCCGAACGCAGCGAAGGCAAGACCCGCGGCCTGCGCGTCAACCCGCAGGTGAGCAGCTCCGACTACCTGCTGGCCGACCCGGCGCGCCCGTTCAGCCGTTTGGGCGAGTGGGACCCGGTGAAGATCGAAGGTGTGATCGAGCAGATCTCCGGTTTCATGTTCCACAACAACTGCGAGAACGGTGACTTCAACCTGTTCGACCAGATGCTCAACACCATCGAAGAACGCTTCGGCGCGCTGCTGCACAAGGTCAACTGGGTCAGCCTCGGCGGCGGCATCCACTTCACCGGTGAAGGCTATGCCATCGACGCCTTCTGCCAGCGCCTCAAGGCGTTCTCGCAGAAGTATGACGTGCAGGTGTACCTGGAACCCGGCGAAGCCGCGATCACCAACAGCGCCTCCCTGGAAGTGACCGTGCTCGACACCCTCTACAACGGCAAGAACCTCGCCGTGGTAGACAGCTCCATCGAGGCCCACCTGCTGGACCTGCTGATCTATCGCCTAAACGCCAAACTGGCGCCGAGCAATGGCGAACACACCTACATGGTGTGCGGCAAGTCGTGCCTGGCCGGGGACATCTTCGGTGAGTATCAATTTGATCAGCCGCTGGCCATCGGCGATCGACTGTCGTTCATCGACACGGCAGGCTACACCATGGTCAAGAAAAACTGGTTCAACGGCCTGAAAATGCCGTCCATCGTAGTGAAACAACTCGACGGTACAGTCGAAGTGGTTCGTGAATTTGGTTACGACGACTACCTGTCCAGCCTTTCGTAAAGCGGACAGATAAAGGAGAGATAAAGCAATTGAAAAAGAACGTTCTTATCATTGGTGCAGGAGGTGTCGCCAAGGTGGTGGCCCACAAGTGCGCGCAGCACAACGACGAACTCGGTCGTATTGCTATCGCGTCGCGCAACATCTCCAAATGCCAGGCCATCATCGACAGCGTCAAGGCCAAGGGTAGCCTTAAGGTACCCGCCGAGATTCAAGCCTTTGCGCTGAACGCTTTGGACGTGGAAGCGACCAAGGCACTGATCCGCGAAACCGAATCGCAGATCGTCATCAACGTCGGTTCCGCGTTCCTCAACATGTCGGTACTGCGTGCCTGCATCGACACGGGCGTGGCGTACCTCGACACCGCCATCCACGAAGAGCCGGGCAAGGTCTGCGAGACCCCGCCGTGGTACGGCAACTACGAGTGGAACCACCTGGAAGAGTGCAAACAGAAGAACATCACGGCCATTCTTGGCGTGGGCTTCGACCCGGGTGTCGTCAACGCGTATGCCGCGCTGGCGCAGCAAAAGCATTTCGACCGCATTGATTCGATCGACATTCTCGACGTCAATGCCGGCTCCCACGGCAAATATTTCGCCACCAATTTCGACCCGGAAATCAACTTCCGCGAATTCACCGGACAGGTGTGGAGCTGGCAGAACAGCCAGTGGACCAGCAACACCATGTTCGAAGTCAAACGTACCGACGACCTGCCTGTGGTCGGTTCGCAGAACCTGTACCTGACCGGCCACGATGAAGTGCACTCGCTGTCGAAAAACCTCGACGTGCCCAATGTGCGTTTCTGGATGAGCTTCGGCGAACACTACATCAACGTGTTCACCGTGCTGAAAAACCTCGGCCTGCTCTCCGAAAAACCGGTCACCACCGCCGAAGGCCTGGAAGTCGTGCCGCTGAAACTGGTCAAGGCCGTGCTGCCTGACCCGTCGTCGCTGGCACCGGGCTACACCGGCAAGACCTGCATCGGCGACCTGGTCAAGGGCACCAAGGATGGCCAGCCACGCGAGCTGTTCATCTACAACGTGGCCTGCCACGAAGAAGCCTTCGCCGAGACCGACAGCCAGGGCATCTCCTATACCGCTGGCGTACCGCCTGTAGCCGCAGCGCTGCTGGTTGCCCGTGGCGAGTGGGATGTGAAGCACATGGCCAACGTCGAGGAACTGCCGGCTGAGCCGTTCCTGAAAGCGCTGGACGTGATGGGCTTGCCGACTCGGATCAAAGACGAGAACGGTGACCGTGCCTGGGATGCGATTGCCTGATAGGCGATAGTTGACCGAACAAAAAAATGCGCCCGAAGGGGCGCATTTTTTGTTGGGGCTCACACCAATCTCAAAGAATGATGAAGATCAAAATGTGGGAGCGGGCTTGCTCGCGAATGCGGTGTGCCAGTCACTGCATCTGGCGACTGATACACCGCATTCGCGAGCAAGCCCGCTCCCACATTGGATTTGCTGTGTTCTTGAGAGCGGGTTACTCCAGATTGCGCGCCGAATTGCTCAACGCCCTTGAACACTGCAACAACGCCGGCGCCAACTGCTTCTCCGCATCCGCCCTGCTCCACCGACTGGTGGGCGCCACCACATGCACCGCCGCTACCGGCCGGCCATTCGCCCCCAACACCGGCGCGCCGATGGTCATGTCGCCCAGGAACAGCTCCTGGCCATTCACCGCATAGCCCTGTTCGCGCACCTGCTGCAACGACGCCATGATCCTGTCGACCTCGGTCAACGTCTGGCTGGTATGCGCCACCCGCTGGCTGTTCTCAATCAGCACCAACGCCTCATCCTGCGGCAACGCACTCAAATACGCCCGGCCCGACGCCGTGCAGTACATCGGCACCCGCGAGCCAATCGGCATGTGTACCGGCACAAAGCCTGAGCTGACAAACCGCGCGATATAGGTCATGTCGTAACCCGCAGGCTCGGTCAGGCACGAGGTTTCTCCGGTCAGCCGGGTCAATTCCGAGAGGAACGGGTTGGCCACCTCAATCAACGAATGCGCATCCAGATAACTGAAGCCCAACTCCAGCACCCGCGGTGTGAGTTGGTAATGGCGCGTGCGCGAGTGTTTCCGAAGGTAACCCAGGCTCTCCAGGGTAAACACCATGCGCTGGGCCGAGCTTTTGGTCATGCCGGCGGCCTCGGCCACCTCTGCAAGGCTCATGCTGCGGCGCTGTGCGCTGAATGCCTTGAGCACCGACAGGCCTTTTTCCAGGGATTGGTTGTGCAAGCTGTTGCGTTCTTCAGACATGGCGAACTCGCGGTCAGGTCGATCAAGCGTAGCGATATTTCTACACCAAACTGCCAAATTCGACTACTTAAAATCGCATACCGATACGAATGGTTCATTTTGTCGATTTTCTATACCGCTTAACGATTTTATTGAATCGAAATGGCATAGAGCTTGCGGTTTGCTTTCCAACCGCTTGCGGTACTGACGATCCGTTTTCCTTCTGGAGTAACCCGATGAACAGTCTTTCGCCCTTGTTTCGCCGCCTCGCCTTCGGTATTTGCGCCACCTTTTGCGTAGCAACCGTGCACGCCGCCGGTGCGGCCTCGTACAAAGTCGGTGCAACGGCCAGCGGTTCGCCGTTCACCTTCCTCGACATCAAGAGCAACAGCATCCAGGGCGTGATGGTCGATGTCGCCAATGCCGTGGGCAAGGCCGGTGGCTTCACCAGTGAAATTGAGCAGACCAACTTTGCCGCACTGATTCCGTCCCTGACTTCCGGCAAGCTCGACTTCATCGCCGCCGGCATGCTCAAGACCCCGGAGCGTGCCCAGGTGGTGGACTTCAGCGCGCCGGTGTACGCCTACGGCGAGGGCCTGATCGTGAGTGCCGACGACAACGCGACCTATACCGACCTCAGTTCCTTGAAGGACCAAGTGGTCGGCGTACAAGCCGGCACGATCTTCTACGACATGCTCAACAAGCTGGGGATCTTCAAGGAAATCCGCACCTACGATTCCATCGGCGAAATGGTCCGCGACCTGAGCCTCGGCCGCATCAAGGCCGCCGTGGGTGACCAGCCGGTGGTGGCCTACCAGATCCGCCAGAAACTGTTCAAAGGCGTGAAACTCGCCGCCGACTACAAGCCGGTCAACGTCGGTGAGGTGTGCCTGGTGGTGCGCAAGGGCGACAGCGAAACCCTCGCGCGCCTGAACCAGGCCATCGCCAGCATCAAGGCTGACGGCACCCTGGACGCGATCCTCAAGAAGTGGGGACTTGATGCCCAGGTGCAACCATGAACCCGGCTGAATTCCTGCAAAACGCCCGTGACTTCCTGCCGATCCTGCTTCAAGGCGCCTGGGTAACGATCCAGATCACAGTGTTGTCGTTCCTGCTCAGCAGCGCCATCGGCCTGGTGTTGGCGTTGCTCAAGCTGTCGCCGATCCGTGCGCTGTCGTGGGCGGCGAGCACCGTGATCAACGTGATTCGCGGCCTGCCGATCATCGTGCAACTGTTCTATATCTACTTCGTGTTGCCGGACATGGGCGTGCACCTCAGCGCGTTCCAGGCGGGCGTGATCGGCATGGGCATCGCCTACTCGGCGTACCAGGCGGAGAACTTCCGTACCGGCATCATCGCCGTCGAACAGGGCCAGCGTGAAGCCGCCGAAGCCCTGGGGATGCGCTCGGTGCTGATGATGCGCCGGGTGATCCTGCCCCAGGCCTTTCGCATCGCCTTGCCGCCCTACGGCAACACCCTGGTGATGATGCTCAAGGACTCGTCGCTGGTGTCCACCATCACCGTCGCCGAGATGACGCGCCAGGGCCAACTGATCGCCTCGTCCACCTTCCAGAACATGACTGTCTACACCCTGGTCGCCTTGCTCTACCTGCTGATGAGCCTGCCGCTGGTGTATGGCCTGCGCCGCATGGAACAGCACCTGGGCCGGAGGAAAAAAGCATGATCGAGATTCGCCAACTGCAAAAACACTACGGCACCCATCGCGTGCTGCACGGCGTCGACCTGGACGTGGCCAAGGGCGAAGTGGTGTGCCTGATCGGCCCGTCCGGCTCGGGCAAATCCACCCTGCTGCGCTGCATCAACGCCCTGGAAGCCTACGACGGCGGCACCATCCGCGTATTCGGTGAAACCGTGCAACGCAGCAGCAAGACCGTGCATGCCCTGCGCAGCCGCATGGGCATGGTGTTCCAGCGCTTCAACCTGTTCCCCCATCGCACCGTGCTGGAAAACGTGATGGAAGGCCCGGTGTACGTCAAAGGCGAACCACTGAAACAGGCCCGGGAGGAAGCCCTGGCGCTGCTGGATAAAGTCGGCCTGTCGGCCAAGGCCGATGCCTACCCGGAACAACTCTCCGGCGGCCAGCAACAGCGGGTGGCCATCGCCCGCGCACTGGCGATGAAACCCGACGCCATGCTGTTCGACGAACCCACCTCGGCCCTCGACCCGGAACTGGTGGGCGATGTGCTGGAGGTGATGCGCACCCTGGCCGATGAAGGCATGACCATGATCGTGGTGACCCACGAAATGGGCTTTGCCCGGGAAGTGGCCGACCGCGTGTGCTTCCTGCACGGCGGCTACATCGTAGAGAGCGGGCCGGCCGAGCAGGTGCTGGGCAACCCGCAACAGCCGCGCACCCAGGACTTCCTGCGCCGCGTGCTGCATCCAACCGCCAACACCCGGAGCCTGTCATGAAGTCACTCTGGGCCGCGACCGCGCCCGCTGCACCGCCGACACCCGCGCTGGCTGAGTCACTGAAGGTGGACGTGGCCATCGTCGGCGCTGGGTATACCGGTTTGTCCACGGCCCTGCACCTGGCGGAGCGCGGCGTGAGCGTGTGCGTGCTGGAGGCCAACGAGCCCGGCTGGGGCGCGTCCGGGCGCAATGGCGGGCAAGTCAACCCGACGCTCAAATACGACCCGGATCAACTGGTGCAGAGATACGGTGCCGAGCGCGCCGAACCGCTGATCCATACCGTGTCCCACTCGGCGGACCTGGTGTTCAACCTGATCGAGCGCCATGGCATCGACTGCGCCCCCACACGCAAAGGCTGGATGCAAGTTTCCTATTCCGAAAAAGGCGTGGCGGGCCTGCATGCCCGGGCCGAACAATGGGAGCGCCGCGGGGTACCGGTGCAGCGCCTCGATGCCCGCGCGGTGTCCACCCGCATGGGCAGCCAGGCGTTTGCCGGCGGCTGGCTGGACGGCCGCGCTGGCGCCATCCAACCCCTGGCCTATGCGCGCGGCCTGGTGCGTGCAGCCCAGGCGGCGGGCGTACGCATCCACGGGCAAAGCGCCGTGACCGCGATGCAACAGGCGGGGGCTGGCTGGAAGTTGCAAACCGCCAGCGGCGCGCAGGTGTCTGCCGGCCAAGTGGTGCTGGTCACCAACGGCTACAGCGGCGACTTGTGGCCCGGCATGGCCCAGAGTGTGCTCGCGGCCAACAGCTTTATCGTCGCTACCCGGCCATTGAGCGGGCCTGCCGCCGAGAGCATTTTGCCCGGGCAGGAAACCGTCTCCACCGCCCAACGCCTGCTGCTGTACTTCCGCAAGGATGCCCATGGCCGCCTGCTGATGGGCGGGCGCGGGTTGTTCGAAGATCCCACCGGGCCAACGGATTTTGCGCACCTGGAACGCTCCCTGGCGTTGTTGTTTCCGCAGTTGGGCAAGCTGGATTTCGAGTACCGCTGGGCAGGACGGATCGCGATCACCCGGGACTTTATGCCCCACGTCCACGAACCCGCACCCGGCTTGACCCTGGCGCTGGGTTGCAACGGGCGCGGGATTGCGTTGTGTACCAGCCTGGGCCAGCAACTGGCGGGGCGCTTGTGTGACAGCCGTTCAGCATTTGCGTACCCGGTGACACCTTTGCAACGGTTGCCGATGCATGGCTTGCAACGCTTCTACATCGGCGCGGGCGTGGCGTGGTACAGCCTGCTGGATCGCCTCTCCCTGTAGGAGCGAGCTTGCTCGCGAAAAACTCAAAGGCGCCGCGCTTCGTCAGGAGACCGGCGCCCTCGTCAAAGCTCGCAAACCTCACCCTCGTCGCCGAAGAAATAGATATTTTCGTGCTTATAACCCCAACGACCGCGCCGCTCGCGAATATGCGGCTCGAAGGTAAAGCACGCCACTTCCTCAAGACGCCGGTGATTTCCCGCCTCAATGTAGAGCCGCTGGTCACGCTGTTCGCAGATGCTGTGACCAACGTTGCCAGCGAAATCGAGGTTCTCGAAACCCTCGGATGCGATCAGGTCATTGGCGAACGCGTGGAGATCGTTGAACGTGGTTTCAGGCCGGACGAATGTGCGCATCATCGCGTGCAGCAGGTGCTCGACTTCATAACCCCTGCTGAACTCGGCCCCCACCGGCACCGCCCGGCACACGCCCTCCTCCACATAGAAAGAGCGGGCACAGTCGCCCCACACATTGCCTGCTCTCGGGCTCAAATCCACCGTGATCAGATTGTGTAAACCAACCGCTTCGTCACTGGGCCGATAGTCGCGTCCCGACACCGAAACCACACTGCGCGAACCCAGCAACACGAAGGCCGGGCAGTCGTAATACCAGGTCTCCGGATAGCCGGAATCCGCAAGCATCTGCGTCGCCATTTCGGCAATGGACGCTTCAGTTGACTGTGGCGTGATTCGCGTAACGAGCTGCTGCAGCACCGACTTGGCGGCGGCCTGGACCACGCGATTAGCCAACATGGATTGTCTCTGACTGATGGGGGATTGCGTCGATAGTATCAGCACCCTCCTCGACAGGGAGACGTGCTCGGATTTTAAGCTCGTTCCCACGCTCCGCGTGGGAATGCCTACGGTGACGCTCCGCGTCACAAAGGCAGACGCAGAGCGTCCAGGGCTGCTCTCCCACGCAGAGCGTGGGAGCGATCAATAAACAATTCGAAGGCGCCGCGTTTCGTCAGGAGACCGGCGCCCTCATCTGGGCAACATGGACCGTCTCTGACTGAGGGAGACGTGCTCGGATTTTTCCGACAACTGTTTCAGGTTGTCGGTCGGACCCGGGCTGACTAACCTCCCGCAGCCGCTGCCAATTCAGCGACCGGATTTGACCGTCCGACCAATCGACGACTGCAACGCCCACACCTATTCCAGGCGTTTTTTTAATGCCTGAGGTATCGTGTCGCGGCGGCTGTACGCGGGATACCTTCGGGTATGCCGGGTTCGTTGATAACCGGTCGGTCAACCCGCGTACAGCTGCCACCCTCCTCGTTTGACCGCGAACGGTGGTGGCTCCACTTATCGACGGAGTTTCACCATGATTAAAGACAGCCCCCAATCCCCCAAATCATGCCGACCGGCTTCAAGAAGCCGCTTACCGCGCCATCCACGACTATCTGAAACCTGACGCCCAACCCCAAACACCGGAACCCGCCGAGCTACCGTTAGCTCGTTCCCACGCTCCGCGTGGGAATGCAGACTGTGACGCTCCGCGTCACAAAGGCAGACGCAGAGCGTCCAGGGCAGCGCTCCCACGCAGAGCGTGGGAGCGACCAAGTCTCTTCAAAAAACCGACCATCCGATACGCTCGCTCAACAACTCCAACGCCTTCATCCCCGCCAGGGAATTGCCCGCCGCATTCAGCTCCGGTGACCACACGCACACCGTAAACTGCCCCGGCACCACCGCGAGAATTCCGCCGCCTACCCCGCTCTTGCCCGGCAAGCCAACGCGATAAGCAAAGTTTCCCGCCTCGTCATACAGCCCGCTGGTGGCCATGATCGAGTTCACTTGCTTGGTCTGGCGCGCCGTCAGAATCTGCTCGCCGCTGTGGGTGCACACGCCTTCATTCGCCAGGAAGCAAAACGCCTTGGCCAGATCCAGGCAGCTCATCTGCAACGCGCAGTAGTTGAAGTAGCTGTGCAGCACCGCATCCACATCGTTGTGGAAGTTGCCGAACGACTTCATCAGGTACGCCATCGCCGCATTGCGCGCACCGTGCTGAGCTTCGGATTCAGCCACGACACTGTTGACCAGAATCTGCGGATTGCCCGACAGCCGCCGCACGAAGTCGCGCATGGACAGGATCGGCACGGCAAAGCGCGACTGGTTGATGTCGCAGATCACCAGCGCACCGGCATTGATAAACGGGTTGCGTGGCCGGCCGCGCTCAAACTCCAGCTGCACCATGGAATTGAACGGCTGCCCCGACGGTTCGTGGCCCAGGCGCTCCCAGATGCTTTCGCCGCCATGGTCGATGGCCTGCACCAGGCTGAACACCTTGGAGATGCTCTGTATGGAGAACAAGGTGTGAGCATCACCCGCGCAGTAGAACGAGCCGTCATTGCCATACACGGCAATGCCCAGTTGCTGCGCCGGTACGTCGGCCAATGCGGGGATGTAATCGGCGACCTTGCCGAGGCCGATCAGTGGACGAACTTCCTCGAGGATCGACTCCAGGAGGGCCTGCATGTTGTGTTCTGGCATGGTTTGGGAATAGTTGTTGAGCGGGGCGCGGAGGATACCTGAAACGCCGGGGCCAGGCAGGCTGCTGGTGTAAAGATGGACGCTGCGCAGGCCGTGCGATATCTTCTGGCCGCCGCCGGTTCAGGCGAAAACACACGAAGGAGTGGAACGTTGAAGATGCAGGACGCTTTGAGAGGACGAAGCTTTGCTGTGCTGATGGGCATTGCCTTTATCGCCCTGGACCAGTTGATCAAACTGCTGGCGCTATTTTCGCTGCAAGCCACGACGTTCCGATTCGGTTCAAGCCCGGTGAACATGGCGTTGGAACTGAGCCTGAACCCGGGCGCATTCCTCAGCCTCGGCGCTGGTTTGCCAACCCGGGTCAAGCAACTGATCTTTATCGTCGGTGTGGCCGCCGTAGTGTGTTGGGCCGGTTATTGGGCCTGGAAGAATTGGAACCATTCCCTGCCCAAAGCCGCGCCGCTTTTTTTGATTGCCCTGGGCGGCGCCGGGAATTTGATCGACCGGGTCTTTCGTGACGGCCATGTCGTCGATTACATGGTGGTGAATGTCGGCTCGCTGCATACAGGCGTATTCAATCTTGCGGATATCGCGATCACTTTGGGTGCGTTGTTGCTGATGGTTGATCTGTTCAAGAAGCCGGGTAACGTCTGAGGTTTGTCCAGTCAACCCGAATGGCTGCCGGAAAACCCTGGACACTTGTGGGAGCTGTCGAGCTTTAGCGAGGCTGCGATGGCGTCAGTTCTGCGACATTGAGGTCGGCTGACCCACCGCTTTCGCAGCCTCGCTGAAGCTCGACAGCTCCTACGTTTGATGTTTTTCCAGCCCGCCATGCGCGCCCTTGAACGCCACCGAAAACAAAAAAAGCTCTGCAACACCCCCCTCCACTCAAAAGTGCGCCACGTCCGACACCTGGGTGTCCAGCACGTCTCGCGCCAATGCCCAGGCCTGATCCGTGGATTCGACTACCAGCAACGGGTAGCCCCACGCCTTGCCAAACATCACCGCAAACGGCTTGAGCGCCAGGCGTTTGGCCGCACTGGGCTCTACCTGAATCATGCCTTTGACGAAAGCACGCAGGGCCACCTTGTTCTTCTTCATCCAGATAGACGCTTGTTTGCGCTCTTCGTGGGAGTGCTCGTGGGTGCTTTCGTCCACGGCTTTTTCATGCAGCAGTACGAAGGGTTCTTCGCGCTGCAACAAGGCCTCGAACGCCACGAAGGTGTCTTGCGGTGGCGTGTCGCTGGGGGCGTCGAAAACAATTTTCACCACGGGAAATGTAGAACTGTCGAGTTGCATGGGAAGCACCTTTAACGAGAATGTTTCTCATAATAGCCACGCCATCACTGGACGCCATTGCACAGAATGGCCAGAATGTTTCGCAATCCAGCCACGACGCACACAACCATGTACAACCACCGCCTCGAAACCCGTGACCCATTGCGTCCAGCCCTTGCCGATGCGATTCCCCGCGCCGTGGTCGCGGTGAGCGCCTCCAGCACCTCCGCCAACTGGGAGCACGCGCCGCACCAGCACCGCAAAGGCCAGTTGATGTACACGTTGCGCGGGGTGATTCATTGCGTCATCGAACAAGGTATCTGGATCGTGCCACCCCAGTGCGCACTATGGATTCCCGGCGGACTTTCCCACGCCGCGCGCGGTTCCGGGGCTGCAGATGTGTACTGCCTGCTGGTCGACCCAGACGCTGCCGGCGCCCTGCCACAGCAATGCTGCACGCTGGCGGTATCGCCGCTGTTACACGAATTGATCAGCAAAGCTGTCAGCTTCCCGCCGCTGTACGACACCGAGGGTGCACAGGGCCGATTGGTGGCCACGTTGCTGGACGAACTGGCGCTGGCACCGATTGAAGCCCTGCACTTGCCCATGCCACGGGACATTCGGCTACGGCGCCTGGCCGACAGTTTGCTGGCCAACCCCAGCGACAAGGCCACCCTGGGCGAATGGGCGGTGCGCATCGGCATGAGCGAACGCAGCATGACGCGGTTGTTGCTGGAGGAGATTGGCCTGAGTTTCGGCCGCTGGCGCCGGCAGCTGCATGTGATCCTGTCACTGCAGCGCCTGGCGAAAGGCGAAAGCGTGCAGACCGTAGCGCTGGACCTCGGCTATGAAAACGCCAGCGGCTTTATCACCATGTTCCGCAAGGCCATCGGCCAACCCCCGGCGCGCTACCTCGCCGACCGCGCGAGCATCTCCCAGCACACAACCCCCGCTATCGCCTTGCTGGATTATTATAAATAGTCACGTATAAGCATTTTTAGAGCTTAAGGACTAGAAGGGTTAAATCATTCCAGCCAAAAAATATCAACCTGCCTAAAATACTTATCGCACACTAAAAAATTTGCACTAGCATATGAGTACTCCCGCCCAGAAACCCGCGTTCAACACCCGCCTGAAATCCGCCTTATCCCCTGCAAATAACGTGGCGAATGTTAAAATTTGTCACGTTTTGGCGTATTCAATTCGATTAACATCTAAACGCCTGCAGCGATTGAATTGACGGCCTCGCATGCCGGAAAAGGGAGCAACGTGATGCATTTTTCCAACGTCCTCGCTATTGCACGGACCCCATCGAAATCCGAGGACTTCAGCGAGCTTATAGTTCGTACTGTACCGAAAAATCTAAAAGTCGATACACGCTCCTACGGCCAACTAATTGGTCCCTGTGAAAGCCATGGACATTACCGTGCCATCATCATAGAGATCGACACCCCCTCTGCCAGCACCCAAACGCTGGACATCATTAAAAAAACCAGATCCGAAAATCCTGGCAGCACGATTTTCCTGGTTGTCACCTTCGCCACCACACTAAGCAAAACCAAATATTATCTCGCAGGCGCCGACTACTGCATAAAGGTCGTCGAGAGCTCGCCCGAGAAAAAACTTGCCCTGTTCGCCGCGTTCCTCAGCGAGACATACTGGCTAAGTAATACTGATTTGCTACTCGACCAGGACCGCATGTGCATCTACGGAGGAGGCAAAAAACTCGAAATCTCCTTCGTTGAAATGAAAGTCCTCGAAGCGCTCATTCATAATCGATTGCTCAGCCATGATGAAATTGCCGTGGTAATGGGGCTTAATGCCCGATTTTATGATTCCAGGGCACTCGAAAAATCAATCAGCCGTTTGCGCGGCAAAATAAAGTCGCACTATGGAAGTAATATTATTCAAAGCATCCGGGGTTACGGCTACAAACTAAGCAGAGGCCTGGCTTCGGTTAATCACATTCAACCCGCCAGGGAGCGGCCAAACCGTGAATAGCGGAAATTTATTGCTTGTGGAGTCAGTCGACTTTACATTTTCGCGACAAGCGATACTTGAACGAAGTTGCACACTATGGGGCAGCGAGATCCGGGTTCACGCCGGGTATGTTCTCGATAATTTGCCCGCTGATGCGCGCCCCTTTTATTCCGAACAACTTAAAGGCGCCTACCGTGAAGCCCTGCAATACACCAAGCCGAGTTCGTTCGTTCAAGAAAGAAAACGTTTGCATGTGGATAAAAGTGCGGGGCTCCATAAGTTTCTCCGAATCGAGCAGTCATTATTGATGAATGAGGACCTGCTCAAGGAGATTGTCAGCACGTCCAACACCTTGGAAAAACACAAACAACAACTCATCGTCAGCGTCGAAAACACGCTGGATACTCTACCGGGTCCGGTGGAGCGCCGTAACATGATCCGCCAGCTCTATAGCCTGAAAGACCGAAGCAGCCTGAAACTTGCCTATAACAATTACACACTCGATACAAAAAAAGCGGACCTGCTGCTCGACTTGAGTCTTTATGACTATATAAAAATGCCTTTTCCAGACTCGGCCCTCAGGCTCAGTCTGAACACCCGTTCGGGCCTGTTCGACCGGCTTTACGACCAGATGCTGGAGGTGATGAGCACGTCCCGGGTCTCGTTCATCGCCGACAACGTCGAGCACGCCGACAGCGCACTTCTCGCCAGACGCTTGCCTTTTGACTATTTTCAGGGCCCCTACTTCTCCCCTGCTGATAGTTTATGAACCCCCGTACTTTCCTGGAATCGGTGAATGCCATGAGTTCTCTCAAGAAACACACATTTACATCGACATACCCGTCAATCGCACTGCACGATTTCACGCCGAATGTGGCATTTTTACATTACGACGTCGACAGCGGCCCGCTGATCGAAACGGCAGAAAAAACATCGGACGCTTCGACCAGTTCTTATGCCGTCACCAGTGAGCAGAACTTTAATCTCTGGCTCAGCAACTATGTGGCTGCCAAAAGACTCTACGAGGCCAGCAACCGACTGACCCGAAAACTTTACGACGCCTCAAAAAATCCGAACATCACTGCACTAAAATCAGACATCCCACACCCGAGCCTTAATAACACTCCGACCGAAACTGTTAACGCAACACCCACATTACGCACGCCTGATGTATGGCTACTTACCCAGCAAGACCGAGCACTGGTCAAAGGCGGGCTACGAATTTCGTTGACCACCATTGAGTCGGCGCTGATTAAAAAAATGCTGCACCATGAAGAACGTGTGGTGAGCAAGGAAGAACTTATTCGCAACATCGGGCGCGAGCCGGACCTTTATCGCGGGCTTGAAATGTGCCTTAGCCGGCTGCAGGACAAGTTCAAACGTGTCAACGATGGCGAGCGCTTGTTCCGGGCGGTGCGCAATCGCGGTTATTGCCTCACACAAAAAATAAAAAGCCCGTTGAGCAACCGCAATAACGTCGCCGAACAATAATTATTTCATAAAAACTACAATTCACCCTGCCTATTAAAACCTCGTTATATCTGCCATTTTATAACAACATGACCGCGTTATAAGTCGTCAGCCATTGCTCCCTGCCATTTATTACTATCAATACGCACGCCTACGCGTGCGCCTGCCATTTGATAGTCATTAAAACCACGCCTCGCTTTAACCTGCCAGTACGTGAGTGGATACCACAGGGAGCAGAAGTATGCTTAATAACAGAAGAATGCATCGTAACCTTACACCCAAGGGTCTGACCTTTTGGGGGCAGTGGGCAATTGCCTTGAGTGTGGTCGTTGTACTTTTGTTTTCACTGGTACTGTTCAAGACCGGACAATTGGAATCCCACTACCGGATATTGGCGGCCATTACAATACTGGCCTCTATCCCCGCTTACATGTTATGTGACGTCTATAGCAAAAAAGATGATTTTTTTGTAGGGCTCGGACGGTTATTCACCGGCTGGTTATTGACCTTGGGCATATTATCGGCGGTTGGCATTGCCTGTAATGCCAGCTCGCTGTTTCCCTTGGAGATCCTGCTACTCTGGGCAGCAGTGAGCTATCCAATACTAGCACTCTGCTACATTCCGATTCACAGTCTGTCCAGGTACTACCATCGGCAACTTCACGAGCGCCAGAAATCACTGATTATTGGCACGGGTAAACTAGCGACCGACTTGGCCAATACGCTTGCCAGGCAAAAACGCTCACCCTTAGTCGGCCTTGTCGGGCCCAACACCGCGTCCCCCCAGGGCAGCACTCAACCGCAGATTCTCGGCGACTTGCCGGACCTTCCCTCATTGATCCGAGCGCACGGTATACGCCGGCTGTACATCACCCACTCCCTCCAGGAAGCCACGCACATCGAGGCGCTGTACCTCAACCTGCTGGAGATCAGCGTGGACGTGATTTGGGTGCCCGACCTCAACAACATGCTGCTGCTCAATCACAGCGTGGCCGAGGTAGACGGCCTACCTGCGATCTTCCTCAATGAAAGCCCGCTGACCAGTCGCCCCACGGCGGCACTGAGCAAGTCACTGCTGGACAAGAGCCTGGCGCTGTTGGCGATTGTGCTGCTCAGCCCTTTGTTGTTGCTGTTCGCCCTGCTGATCAAGCTGACCTCCCCCGGCCCGGTGATTTTCAAGCAGGATCGGCATGGCTGGAATGGCGAGGTGATCAAGGTCTGGAAGTTTCGCTCAATGCGCGTGCATGACGACCAGGAAGTGCGCCAGGCCAGCCGCAACGACTCCCGCATAACCCCCGTAGGGCGCTTTATCCGCCGTACCTCCATCGACGAATTGCCGCAGCTGTTCAACGTGCTGCAAGGGCACATGGCACTGGTGGGGCCACGCCCCCATGCGGTGGCCCACAACGACTATTACTCGGGCAAGATTCGCGCGTACATGGCGCGGCATCGCATCAAGCCCGGCATCACCGGCCTAGCCCAGGTCAATGGCTGCCGGGGCGAAACCGAGACCCTGGAGAAGATGCAGCAACGGGTCGATATCGACCTGCGCTATATCAACAACTGGTCGCTGTGGCTGGACATCAAGATCCTGTTCAAGACGCCGTTTACCCTGCTCTCGAAAGACATCTACTGAACCCTCCCTTCCCCGCACCGCCCCACCGGCGGCGCGGGGCACCAGGCGCCCTTAGGGGCGCTATCGGCCCCTCCCCCTCATCTTCCCCGCCCCACGCAAAGCTACCGCCCACAGCAACGCCTGGGCATCCAGGCCCAAGCCAGTCGTATTGAAATCAGAGAGGAATATCAGGGAAAAGTCGCGCGCCGGCATTGCACCTGGCGCTTTACTGTTGCGGTTTGCTCACCGCCCGGCGCATTGAGCACCGGGCCGTGAGTTACCGTGTCGGGAGACGCCGCTGCATCACTCAGTGATCTTCTCGAAGTTGTTGTAGAACAGCTCGCTGTCACGCCCATCGGTCATGGTTTGCAGTGAATACCCGCGGTTCAGGCGTGCGCCGCCATCCCGGGTCAGGGGTGCCCATACGACATTGGCGCGACGCATGGTCGAGGTGCTCATCAACTCGTCGAACGGGACGGAAATGTAGATGCCCTTGTCGAAGCTGCCCTCGCCGTATTCTTCCTTCGAAGCCGTGGTCAGCGTGACCCAGCCACCAAACTTCACGCCGTTCTTGAACTGCCGCGAGATGTCGACGGTGGTGCCCCAGTCCCGTGCCAGGTAACGCCCCACACTGACGGCGGCCAAGGTGTCATACGGCAGCTGCGTGTAGCTGGTGACATGCCCGGTGATGGTCTGGTAATCCCGCAGGCCGAACCCCTGGTTGAAATCACGCTGGCGCACGAAGTTCAGGTCCGCCCCCACCGACCAGTGTTTGCCCGCCGGCCGGAACAGCATCTCGCCGCCCACCCCGGCGTACATCGACTCCAGGTAACCGCCGTAGACCATGCCATACAGGTCGCGATCCAGCCGCGCCGCATGGTTGAACTGGAACGTCGGCATCGTCACATCGGACGTCGTCATGTACTGGCGCAGGTCGGTGCGCACCCGCGGCAACCCGCTTGGCGCGTCGTAGGTGAACTTGTCGTAGTTGTTCAGCAGGTTGGCGCTGACCAAGCCGCTCCACCAGGTGTTGCGGGTAAACCGGTACTCCGCGTCGGCGTCGGCGGTGAACTGATAGAGCAACCCGTCGGGGCCGCCGATGTTCTGTTTATAACCCAGGCCAAGCCCGTAGCTGAACGGCTGACGTTTACCGGTGTAGAGCGTGGTTTCCCGGTGGGCAATCGCCGGGTTGACCTCGGTGGTACGGTGCAGGTCCTTCAACGGCTGGTCGTTGTTGACCACCGCGCGGAAGGTGTCACGGGGCACGCTGGTTTCTTCGATGGGCATGTCGTACCGCTTGTTCACCAGGGTGAACCAATCGATATCCTGATTGACGCTGTTGTCGAGAATCCGACTGGCGCGCCCCACGGCCTTGGCTGAATAGAAGTAGCGTTGTTGCTCGCCATACACCATCAGCTCGGAACCGCGCTGGGCGATGCGTACCACTTTGTAGCCGGCATTCTGCTGCAAGCGATCGGATACATTGGCCCAGTCAACCTGGTCGGTTGAGGTCGTCGGCATGCGCGTCGGCAATGGTTCGGCGGGAGGGTCGTACGTCTTCACCGGTGCCTTGCGGCTGACAAAGTTGGTGTGCAGGGTGATGCCAAACATCGCGGTATTCCCGCGCTCCCAGGCCGCGCTCAGATCGACGCTGTCGGCCAGCTTGTAGACCACGCCGATATTCACCGGCGAATCCTGTTTGATCGGGTTGTCCAACGGCTCGTGCTTGTAGTCGTTGCCTTCGTATTCGAGCTTCAGGCTCAGGGGTTCCCAGGGCGTTTGATAGGCGATCCCGCCAAACAACGAAGGACGCCCCCTGAAGTAGGCATTGGAGTTCACATCCCCTGCCCTGGCGACGACCGCAGTGCTCTTAGGCCGGTCGTTGAACTTGCTGCCGAACACCGACAGCGGGTTACCGAAATCGCCCCGATTACCCAGGTAGCCCCAGGCGATGCCGAGGCTGAAGTCCAGGTTGCCGTAACGCTTGTTGGCGACGAAGTATTCGCTGGAAAACAAGCCGGTACCCCCGATGTCTCGGGCGCCGAAGGCCAGTTGGGGCGCCCAGTGGCTTTCCTCCCAAAGCCGCGCCTTGAAGTCGATGGCCTTGTCTTTGAAGCTCTGGCTTCCGCTCAACGCCTCGGCGCCGTACCTGCGGTTGCTGATGGCGGTGTAACGAAACGAGCCTTCCAGCCAGTCGAACGGCTGCAAGGAAAAACTGTAGCGCGAGTAAGGATCGGTGCGGTTGGCGTTGGCGCTCAACTCGCCCGCCGGGGCCATGCGTGCGGTGGGGGTCTGGAGCAGGCCCACGCCGCCAAAGTCATTTTGGGTGTAACGGGGTTCTCCGTGAACCAGTCCGCAGGGCAGAAGCAATACGGCAGCAAAACGTAAATTCAAGGGTTCACCTCAGCCAACGGTTGAGTGGCAAAAAACTCGGCCAGTTGTTGGTTGAGATCAGGGGTCGGCGTCTCAAGGTCATCGCTGCGCACCGGCACCAGGATCCGGCTGCCGGGCGCGGCCACGATGCCGTCCTCCCGATTCCACGCTGCCACGCCCACCCGTCGTACCTGGCCGTCGGGCTGGATCAACCACAGGCCATCGCGCTCGGCGTCGTCGAGGACGGTGCAATCGCGAACATAATCCCCGACCTCCCGCATGGGGCGGTACGGCAGATCACAGGCCTGCGAAACGGCCCCGAGCACTTCCACCGTGGACGGTCTTACGGGGTAAACAAGCTGGTCGCCATCATTCAGCAATGCGTTGCGCGCGAAGCCCGCCTCCACGGCGATCGGGTCCAGCAGCGCCACCTGGCGGCCGGTGACCGGCAACTGCTCGACCTGCCGATACAGACGCGCACTCAAGTCCGCTCGCGAGCGCCGGTCGTCCAGCAAGGCTCCCCGTTGCAGCAGTTTCAAATCGAACAAAACCCCGGCCTTCAAACGCGCCTGCGGCTCCATCAACGACTGGTGCAACCACGCGGCACCCAACCAGTAGCTTTCGGCATTCGGTTGCGCCACGCGAATCACGTCCAGCAAGCGCGCCCCCGGTTTGACGGCATAGGCGCCAGGGCTGCGTACATCGCCGCTGACCGTGACAGCTGCCTGGCCCGCGCCGGGGCCGATCAACAACAGGCCCAGCCATAAAAAATTCAAACGCTTCACCGGGCAGCCTCCCGATCAGGACGCAATTGCACGATGTTCAGGGACAACCGAGGCGTCAAATGCTGCTCGCTGCGCAGGATGAAACCATCCTGCGGGTCGACCCAATAATGGTTGGTGGCGCGGAAATTCAAGGTGGGAACATCCACCTGCTCGTCGATGCGCAGCACGGCATGATCCTTGTCCAGAATGCGGAGGGTCTCGACGTCGTGGGTGCTGAAACGGCTGTTGACCGCGACGCCGATTCGGTTGCCGTCGTAGACGTCGATCCAGCGTGTGCTGGTGTAGCCATCGGGCAGATGCTGGAGGCCGCGCTTGAACGGTGACTCGCCACTGAAGCGAGTGCCGTCCAGGGAAACCCCCAGCCCGACGGTGCGTACCACCAGGCCGTCACGCATCATCACCACTTGCTTGCCGGAAGCGACCCAGAATTCCAGGTCGCCCCGACGCCGTGCCCTGGCCATCACCCCCTCACTGACAGCGGTGGTGACCAGGATCTGCGGGTACGGCACGGCGTCGACCTGGGCACGGGTCACATTGATGGGGGCCGGGCCGCTGACGGAGGTTTCGAGGGTGTACCAGGACGCCCTCATCAACGGGTTACACCCGCTCAACAAGAGCGCCATCGACAGACAGGCGCAGGTAGGCAAAATGTTCACGGGGGGCTTGAGCCTTATCTGCTGTTGGCTTCGCTGAGGTCATTAAACGAACGGGCACCGAGCCCGATGGCACTGGCGGTTGGCAGCAGTTGGCTGATCAGGCGGTTCCAGCGCGTCACGCCAGCCGGCCCGACGTACACGACGTCTTGGGGCTGCAAGTCGAACCGGGTGGCCAGTACCAGCGCGGACGGTGATTGGGCATCGAGCTGAAACACCTTGGCCGGCTCGGCTTCCAGGTTGTCCACACCGCGAATCACGTAGACCGCATTGCCATTGGAGGTGGTCTGGTTCAAGCCACCCACCGTGCCCAGGGCATCGGTCAGGTTGATCGCCTTGCCCTTGAAACTCAGGGCCCGGGGCTGATTGACTTCGCCCATGAGGTACACACGTTTCTGGTCGTTATAGGGCAAATAGAGCCGGTCGCCGCCCTTGAGGTAAAGGCCCTGCAGTTGCGAGCCCTGGCGATTCAGGCTGTCCAGGTCCAGCCTGTATTCACGCCCGTCGCGGGTGAGTGTCAGGCCCGACAGGTCGGCATTTGTCGGGTCGATGCCGGCGGCGCCAATGGCTTCAACGGCACTCAAGGGCGTGGTAGTGATCGGCTGTTGGCCGGCTTTGATCACCGCACCGGTCACCACCACGGTCTGGCTGGCAAACCGCAGGACGCTGACGTCGACCTGAGGGCTTTCAATAAACTGCGACAGTCGCCCGGCGATAAAGGCGCGTAATTCTTCGATGGTTTTACCGGCCACCGGCACGTTGCCGATATACGGATAAAACAGCGTGCCGTCGGGACGAACCAAGCGACCGTTGGCGTCGATCTGCTGTTGCGGCCCGGACGGTGCCGTCAACTCGGGGTGATCCCAGACCGTGATAAACAACAGGTCGTTGGCGCCGACCCGATAGCCACCCGGAACATACGCCAGCAACTCAGCAGGTACCGATTCACGAACGTGCGTGGCGGCATCCATGGCGATCAACTTCGGCGTGATCGGAATCAACTCCACCCGGGTACTTTCAGGAGAGCCCTCACTGGACATTTGACTGGTGTCCATGTGTTGACCAGGCGAAAACATGCAGCCGTGCAAGCTGATACTTGCCAGCAAAAGAACAGGTAACCTAGAAATCATAATGGCACTACGCTAGTCGAGGACGAGTCTAAAAAAGATCACCCAGAAAGTTCTGAGTGATCTTGTACAACAGGGTTTACGAGGGATTAGTTGGTACCGGTAGTACCGCCTGTGCCGGTGGTACCGCCGGTGCCGGCTGTACCGCCATTGGAACTGCCACCCGAGTTGGAAGCGGCTGCCGCAGCGCCGACAACCGCCGTGCCGACCCCAACCCCTTCACCGAGGGTCACGCCGCCCACGAGCGGGGTGCTCAACGACAGGGACTCACCTGCGCCGGCGGCCTCGCTCACCGCAGCGCCAGCGACTTCACCCGCCGCCAGTGCCGCAGTACTTGTGAAAGCCAGCAAGCCGGCCAACAGTAATTTCCTCATATCAGACTCCTTCTCGATATTTACCCCTTATCAAACTTTGCAAATAAGGGCGTAGTGATGGAACGGAGATAAACAGGCTATGCAAACTGTACAAAGATCCTGTTGGATCACGCACTTAGCCTCCTCGAAATCATCTCACTTGTGGATAGCTCAAACCACCCATGTTAATAATCGTCAGGTTTAAACGACTGGCCGTACTGATAACCCGCGACCAATACCGTAATAGTCAAAACCGTTGGCTTTCATCCGCTGCGGATCGAATATATTGCGGCCATCAAAGATCACAGGCGTGCTCAGTTTTTCTTTAATCAAGTCCAGGTCCGGGGCTTTGAACTCACGCCACTCCGTCACAATCACCAAGGCATCGGCACCTTGCAGCGCGGCCTCTTTGGTCCCCATGAGCAGCAAGTCTTCGTTCATGCCGTAAATGCGCTGAGTCTCGGCCATCGCTTCCGGGTCGAAGGCTTGAACCCTGGCGCCCACGCTGCGCAATTGTTCGATCAGCACGCGGCTGGAAGCTTCGCGCATGTCGTCGGTATTGGGTTTGAAGGCCAGGCCCCAGATCGCAAAGGTCTTGCCCTCCAGTTGCCCACCGAAGTGATGGTGGATATGCCCGAACAGGTGCTGCTTCTGGCGCTTGTTGACTTCCTCGACGGCCGACAACAGCGTTGCCTGATAGCCAATCGACGACGCGGTGCGCTCCAGGGCCTGTACGTCTTTCGGGAAGCACGAGCCGCCATAACCGCAGCCAGGGTAGATAAAGTCGTAGCCGATCCGAGGGTCAGAGCCAATGCCTTTACGAACGGCTTCAATGTCTGCGCCCAATCGTTCGGCGAAGTTGGCCATTTCATTCATGAAGGAAATCTTGGTGGCCAGCAGGCAGTTGGCTGCGTACTTGGTCAGCTCGGCACTGCGGATGTCCATCGTGATGATTTTTTCGTGGTTGCGGTTGAACGGTTCATACAGTTCCCGCATGCGCTCCACGGCGTAGCTGCTGTCACTGCCGATGATGATTCGGTCGGGACGAGTGCAGTCGGCGACTGCCGAACCTTCCTTCAGGAACTCAGGATTCGAGATCACCTGAAACGCCACCTCAAGCCCCCGGGACGCCAACACCTCGGACACCTTCGCCTGGACTTTATCCGCGGTCCCCACCGGTACCGTGGACTTGTTCACGATAATCTTCGGCTCGGTCATGTTGAGCGCGATGGTCGCGGCAACGGAGAGCACGTACTTGATGTCAGCGCTGCCATCGTCATCCGGCGGCGTGCCCACGGCGATGAATTGCACCTCACCATGCCGCACGCCTTGCGCCGCGTCGGTGGTGAACTGCAAGCGCCCGGCATCATGGTTCTTCTGCACCAGCGCACTCAGCCCCGGCTCATAGATCGGAATGATCCCGCTCTTGAGGTTCTCGACTTTGGTGGCGTCAATGTCGACACAGCAGACTTCATGCCCCGCATCAGCCAGCACCGCCGCTTGCACCAGGCCCACATAGCCGATTCCAAATACAGTTACGTTCATTTCAATAGTCCTTTAAACAAGCTCGAGGCGGCCATAGCGGTCTTCAAAGCGGATGATGTCGTCTTCACCCAGGTAGGAGCCGGACTGCACTTCAATCAGCTCCAGCGGGATGCGTCCCGGGTTTTCCAGGGAGTGCACAACGCCAATGGGGATGTAGGTGGATTGGTTCTCGGTGAGCAGCACCTGCTTGTCGGCGATCTGCACATTCGCCGTGCCGGACACCACGATCCAGTGCTCGGCCCGATGGTGGTGGAGCTGCACCGACAGCTTGTGGCCCGGCTTAACCGTGATCCGCTTCACCTGGTAGCGATAGCCCTGGTCCACCGAGTCATATTTGCCCCACGGCCGATAGACTTCGCGGTGACTGGCGCTCTCGATCCGGTGGTTTTTTGTGAGCTGGGTGACGATTTTCTTGACGTCTTGCGCATGGTCCTTGGTGGTCACCAGGATCGCGTCGGCGGTCTCGACCACCACCACATCATTGATCCCGGCAACGGTGACCAGGCGGTGGCTGGCGTGCACATAACTGTTGGTCACGTCTTGCAGCAGCACATCGCCTTGGGTGCAGTTCTGGTTCTGGTCCTTGAGGCCCGCTTCCCACACGGAATCCCAGGCACCCAGGTCGCTCCATGGAGAGTTGAGGATGACCACCGACGCGATGTCGGTTTTTTCCATCACCGCGTAGTCAATCGACACGTTGGGCGCGTTCACGAAATCCACCTGGTTGAGCCGGGTGAAATCCTGGTCGTAGGCCGCATTGGAGAGGGACAGTTCCGCGGCCACCATGATCTCCGGGCTCAAGCGCTCCAGCTCAGCCTTCATCACGGAAGCGCGGAACATGAACATGCCGCTGTTCCAGAAGTAGTTGCCTTGGGCCAGGTAGCTTTGTGCGGTCTCAAGATCGGGCTTTTCGACAAAGGCCTCGACATGTGCGGCGCCGTCGAGCGCAGCGGTGTGAGTACGAATGTAGCCGTAGCCGGTCTCGGGCTTGGTGGGCACCACGCCGAACGTGACGATCTTGCCCTTGTTGACCTCCACCGTGGCCAGCGTCAAGGCCGCATTAAAGGCGCCGGTATCGCCGATCACATGGTCTGCCGCCAACACCAGCAGGATCGGATCATCGCCGTCTTGCAGGGCTGACAACGTCGCGGCGGCAATCGCCGGAGCGGTATTCCGGGCCGTGGGTTCAAGAAGGATTTTCTGGGGTATCAAGTCCAGCGATCGACTTTGCTCGGCCACGATGAAACGGTGTTCTTCGTTGCACACAATGATCGGTGGGCTGACGTTCTCGCCCTCTATCGACAGGTGCTTGATGCGGTCCAACGTGGCTTGAAACAAACTCAAGTCACCGTGCAGCGCTATAAACTGCTTTGGCTTAAGTGCTCTAGATAGCGGCCACAGGCGCGTGCCTGAGCCGCCAGACAATATCACTGGAATCATAGCGATTACTCGATGATTAAACGTAATGGGGGCGTGTCGACCAACAGCCGAAACTTAGGAGGTGAATGACTTCACATAACTGATCAAACGGTCTCTTTCGGTAAAGTCCAATGGACTTTCCGAGCTGCTGTAGTTAAGTGCCGAATCAATCGCCGAAAAGAAGCCGTCTTTATCGTGGGCGATAAACACCGACGGAATATCTGAAAAGTTCTCGGCGGTGTCGTACTGGTGATTATTGATGTGTTCACCCCGTCGGCTGTCGCGCGGGACGATAACGATGGGTTTCCCCAACTCAAGGGAGCGAATGATATTGCCCATGCCCGCATGGGAAACGATCACCTTGGATGCATTGAAGTTCTTGGAAAACAGCGGCTCGGCGATGGTCTTGTACGCCGTGATACCGCCCAGGTCATTTTCGTTATTGCCCACTTGGGCAACAATCGGAACCTGCGGGTTTGCATGACTCCACTCATGTAAGTAGCCGAGCATTCTTTCAAAGGGTGCTTGAGTGCCAACGCTGCAAAATATCATTTATACAATCCTCCCTTTATATTGGGCGCGGCTGTTTTGCGAAAGCGAGGGCCACTGGGTCAGTAACTCATCGACAAAATACACAGCGATGCGGCCGGACAACGAGAGCTTCTTGGGGTTGGCGATGCTGTCAATCCACAGGGTCTTTTTCCCCATGAGTTTTCCAGCGACCAATCCCAGCAAACCTGGAGCGGCGCCGGTGGAGATCACGTACCTGGCCTTGCTGCGGTAGACGATCGCAAAAATCTGGCAAAAGCCCTTGATGATCTTCATCGGCTCACTGCGATTAAAGTCCGGGACTTGCGCAAAGGCATGGGCTGGATACTGCGAGCCAATGCTGATATCCACGGTGGCGATGGTAACTTTCTGACCGTCGAAGGCCGGCAGCAACTTGCTCATTTGCACCCAGTGCCCACCTCCAGAACAAATCAATAAAACATCACTTGATTGACTCATGACGGTTCCCTTCCTGTCAGGTGTAATAGACATCATTAAATAGTGGCGGCAGTTCTTAACTGTTGTGCCTGGCCTTTCCAGCGGGCTATTCGCTTGGCTTTGAGCAAGGCTGATTTCTCTTTATAGATTTCTTGATTGGCGATGAGCTGCGCGACGCCGGCCTTTATCGACAGCGGGTTCAGGGTGTCTACGAACACTGCGGCTTCGGAAAACAGCGAGCGCAGTACCGTGGTATTCGAGAGCGCCATCGGCCTGCCGGCGCTGACCGCTTCGTTGGCCACGCTCAACTGCACGTTGTCGCGGGTGGTCAGGCCGAGCACCACATTCGCGTTGCACAGCAACTGTTCGAACGTCGCTTTGCTGAGGAAACCGGTCAGCTTGATGTTCGCGGGAAGTGACACCACGAGTTCTTCGGACAACTTGCCCTGGTGCTTGCCAGTGATCAGGAAGTCAACATCCGGCATTTCCCGGGCGGCGTTGATCACGATCTCTATGGGCTCATCGATATCAAAAGAGCACGGAAACAGCACATAGGGCCTCTCGCGCTCAGTGGCGGGCGCCGCCGGGAAGTCACAGGGCAAGTCTTCCAGGATAAAGATATTGGTTTCCTTGACGCCAAGGCCTGCCAGTTCTTCTTTGACTTTAAAGTTATGCACGACCACTGCGTCGATTCTATTCAACAGGGATACAGTGCCCGGAAAGCCTATCCACTGTTTGCGCAACAAGCTGTTGTGGGCATCAGCGATAATCTTCAAGCGCCGGTTGAATATAAACTTGTAGGCCAGTGCTATATGCAATACCGGACTCGGCGGCAACTGCACCCACAGTACTTCCGGAGAACCGGCCAACAGCGTCTTGATGGTTTTAAACGACTTGATCAAGTAGTCCAGTGGACGCGCCGATTTCTTCTTGAACTGGTTGGGCAAGTGCAGAATGTCATAGGCCCAATATTGCTTCATGGTATCGGCGCGTCGTTGATAGCCAATCCATGCGATCATTAATGATTTCACGTCAGAATCCTGCATAAATAAAAGTGGAGCCAGTGAGATGCTTACACGGCAAACCAAATCGGAAAGTCGGCGCTGTACAGAATATTTTTATTCCTGAAGCGAAGATGTTTGGCCGGGTTGCCGCCCACAATTGAGTACGCTTCAACGTTGCGCGTGACCACACTGCCTGGATAAACCACGGCGCCTTTTCCGATGGTGACGCCTGGCATCACCATCACATTGGGAAAGATCCAGGCGTTGTCTTCGATCACTACGGGTTTGCCCACCAGGCAACTCATCGGGTCATCAATATCGTGACCCAGGGTATAAATCCTGGCGTTGTGGGAAATATTGACGTTATCCCCAATCTGAATCCCGGCCCGGTTGTCCAGGTAGCAGTCGTAATTGACTGTGCAGTTTTTCCCGATGGAGAAGTTGCCGAAGGTAAAAAAAACCACCTTGCGGTGAACCGTAGTTTTCGCGCCCACCTGGCATCCGGTCAGCCTGAGCAGTGAACGCCTCAGGTTGAAAAACAACGCCAGGCTGAGCAGCGAATTAAACAGCGCAACAGCGGCCTTCTTGATATTCAGTTTCAGGTTCTTCACTTAGTCACCCTGCCCTGATGCATCAGTCACGCGCTGGGAACTCATCACAAAATTCCTGAAGCGGATATTGGTGCTGACCGGCGTGGCGAACGACGGGTTATTCCCACCGAAGAACGTGGAAAACAGCAGGCCATCGATGGTGATGTCCGGGGTGTCTCTAAACGTCAGTCCGGTTTCGGAGTGCACCAGCTTTTTGTCGTACCAGATGGAAATCACGCCATCGGCCTGCCCCGGTGTATTCAACTTCACCAGTTGCTCCAACCTGTGCCACTGCCCGACCGTAAAGATCCAGGAACCCAGGCCGACTGCCGTGCCCCAGGTTTTACTGGTGGGCAAATAGGCATAGATCGCACCGGCGCCCTTCTCTTTCCAGATATAGCGCGTGGAAAAGCCGTCATGCCCGTTGGGTATTTTCCCGCCGGTATTGCCGGTGCCGCCGTAGAGGCCAGGGAGCTTGCCGCCTTTTACAAAATTGAAATTCTGGTCGAACTTCAACTCGTACGTCAGCACCAGGCACTCCCTGCCCGGTTGCGGGAGCGGGGATTTGAATTCGATTCCGCCGTAGGGCAATCCGAGCCGAACCATCGAGCCCGGGTCGTACGAGCCGGCGGGAAAATGCACGGCGATGTCCTTGATTTTCTGGCTGTAGGTTTTGTTGGTTAAATTGGCGCGGCCCTTGATGCTGTTCTGCGCCTGAGTACCGTCGAGCACCTGCGACACATCCGGAAGTGACGGATAGATGTTTTTGATGCGTTGCTCGCAGCGGTCGCTGGCCTCTGATGCGCCGCTCGCGGCCACCTGCAGAGAGAACGCCAAAGTGAGTAGCGTCGAGGCTGTCTTTTTCACGTCGATTGCCCCCTCCACTTTATTTTCCATCGACCCATTTCAAAAAATCGTCGACCGCTTTTTGCGCAAGGGAAGATCGCTGGGCAATTTCCTGCTTGAGGTGCTCGGCCATTTGCGCTTTCGATTGGCGGAATTCGCTGATGGTCGTGATGATCACGTCGGGGTCCGGGACGCTGACCAGCTTCGTGCCGTGCGGGAGCATTTCATGGACTTTTTTCAGCTTGTTTTCGATCTCAACGGCGATGGTCGGGAAACCCAGGGAAGCCGGCAGGAGTACGCCGTGGGCCCGTGCGCTGATGATCACGTCGGACTCAACGATGAGTTTCGCCATGAAGGTTTCAGGGGTATCGCCGGCGGCGTCCCAGCACAACCACTCGAAGGTGTCGTACTTGTCGATCAGGTGCTGGTCACGCTCTTTGTAGAGCGAGACTAGGCGCACCTGCTCGCCTCGCTTGGCCAATTCATCAGCGGCCTGAACCATCGCCTTGATGAACTGTTGCCCGTTCGCATCGTGGGGCCAGTCGCGCAGGATAAAGGACAGGTACTTGCCCTTCTTGAGGCTGCCGATTTCCAGGTCTTTGCTGGAGATCCAGAGGTCGGAAAGCAGGCTTGGGTCGGTGTACACCTCCACGTCTTTCTTTCCGAAGGTATTGCAATGCTGCTGGCTGGTACCGTCCCGCACGGAAATGTAGTCACAGCGATTGATCACGCTGACGGCGCGGGTCAGCAACTTGCCGCCGCCATCAAACGGGCCCAGGCCGATACAGAACGCCGCCAGACGCTGGTGGAAATAGATCTTGTCGACACCGCCACGCAGCCCGACATACAGGCGTAACAGCGTGGACTTCAGGTCGGTTTGAGCCTTGATGCTCTTGTAGACCTTCGCCAATCGCCCGGTGGTGGCGGTGACTTCTTTGGCCGGCGGGATGAACGAGAAGAACTGGCCGCCGCCGCCCAACACCACCAGGTCAGCCTTGACCGGTTCCTTGATATGCAGCCACTTGATGCGCGGGTTGAAGTTCCTGGCGATCTCCGGATGATCGACACCCACCGCAATATCCGATTCTTTAAAGCGCTTTTTCAGAATATTGATCACGCATAGCATTAATACGTCATCACCCAAGTTACCCGGACCGTATGCACCCCGGATATAAACTTTACTGACATTCATGCTGGGCTTCCATTTTCCACGGGGTCATTAAACACGGTATTCAAGGCAAACGTCGTTGCGAGAATGTAGATAAATATCGTCGCCATAATCATCAATCGATACAGGACACTTTCAACGTAGGCGCTGGCTATGAAACTGATAAAAGGCAATGTCCACAGGATCAGGATCCTGGGAGAAATAAGCAGTTCCAAAGGCAGTATTTTCTTATAAACAAAATAAGGCAGGCCCAGCAGGAAGTGGATGAACTGCGAACCAATGAATGCCTTGGCAATCCCGATTGCGCCCTCCTCCCTGAGCCATAACGCGCCGGCGATAAACAGCAGGCCCCATAGAATGTTGCTCATGACGCTGAACCAGGCCAGGTTCATCACGATCATCTTTCTTGAGATGCCGGACTTGAATGCACTGAGTAAAGACCCGAGGATTACCAGCACCAACGTGACTTCAAAATCCCGCCCGAGGAAACTGCTGCCATAGAGTTTGGCCAGCAACTCGGGAAACATGATCACCGGCTGTATGATCACTAATACTACTAACCAGCCTGACAGAAAGTTCAAGGCGTCCAGCTTGCGGTTTTTACCGCCCAGCGCTGCAGCCAGCATCGGCACCAGTACAGAGCCCAACACCACGGAAACATGTGAAAAGATCGCGTTCCATTGCATGGCGGCGGCGTACATGCCTAGCGCGGCAAGACCGTTAGTTGTTTCTGCCAACAGCTTGTTGGCGAACCAGTTCATTGGGGCGACCATCAACCCCGTCAGCAATACCGGCAGGCCCACCGACAACACGGCATGCTTTTCAGTCATTGCGCCTGTGAAGCTCAGCGCGGTGTTCCGGGCCTTGAGTATTTTCCAGCAGGCCAGTGCGCTGAAAAACACGATCAGCAATTGGGAACCGGCCAACCCCAGCAGCGCGCCGTTGAGCCGGAACTGGATGGTCAGGAAATACGTCGCCGGGATCGCGACCATCGCGATGATTCCGTTGATCGTCGCAATCGACCGGTATTGCCCCCACCCGGTCAGGCAACCTTGGGTCCACCCCGACAGAATGATGAAGGTGATGGTGCTCAATACAATCAGCGACGCCGCGCTCAGGCTGTCTGCGCCCAAGATAACGCTGGAAAAGAAGTGCGGGAAAAACAGCGCTGTCCCGATGATCATCGCGCTGAAAAACACCGAAAATGTCAGCGTCAGGGCGATGCCCCGGCCGGTTTTCTCGGGGCTGCTCTCTTTGAACTCCCCGATATGCTTGGCCGTTGCCGTGGTGGTGGCTTGGGCGGCGACGTTGGCCAGCATCACAATCGCGCTTTGGATCAACCCGTACTCACCAAAGGATTGGGCGCCCAATACCCGGGCCACCAGGATGCCGGTGATCACCACCGAGACTTTGGTGGCGACGGCAGAGATGAAACTCCAGGCCGTACTGGAGACGAATTTTTTCAACACTGTGCTGTTCATCCGGCTTTCACCTGTAAGGGCATGGTTATCAGCGGCAAGCCCGGCTTGAGCAGCTTTTTACGTTGCCTCGCCGTGTGTTCCGCACAAACGCGCAGGACGATGGCGCCATAAGCGATCCCGATGGCGTACGGCTGATAAGGCGTGGCCGACACAACGAACATCACGCCCAAAAACACAGCGATCGAGACCGCCACCCGGCTGTTCATGTGCTGGGTAATCGAGGTAATGAACACGTACAACAGGTACAAGCCGATCAGCCCGTACTTAACGAAGTACGTTAAGTAGGCACTGTCGATATTCGAGTTCTTGTCATCGAGGCCACGGTATTCAAACCACGGAATTTCGAACGGCGTTCCCGCGCCCAATCCGACAAAGTAGTGCAGCGGGTTCATGCCCCGGATCAGTTCCAGCGCGGGGCTGAAACGAGTGCCCAGTTGAGCGGCCATGCCTTCAGACGACAAACCGTCATTGATTCGGTCAGCGCCGATCATGTTGCTGACGCCGATAAACGCCATCAGTACAACGGCCCCGGCCAGGGCGACCCCGATCATGCGGGCCGGCTTTGTGTATTGGTGAATGATGATCGCCGCAAACACCGACACAAAGATGAAGCGCGAATTGGCGATAAACAGACAGATGAATGAGGTGGCCAGGCAAATTCTGGCGAGCTTTTTTCGCTGTTCAAACAGCCGTGGGTCTATGAAGTAATAAATCAGGTATGCCACGGCGGCGTACGTACCGCCATCCAGATACCGGTAGGCGTTTTCTTCATAGTAAACGTCTTGAAATTTGTACAGGCCCAACCGCAACCAGGCGATATCCAGCACGTTAAATGCCGTCATCGCGATCAATAGCAACAGCACTGTTTGCAGCTTCAGGGTTTTCGCGGCAAGGGTCGCGATATTCGAGAGCACGATAAACGACAGGATCATTATGAAAGGCCGGACATCTTTCAACAGGTACTTGTTCGAAGACTCCAGCAAACCGCACGCGAGTAATACCAGATACAGGCCACAGCCAAACAACAGACCGCCTGGCGCTGTCAGTTGATTCCTCTGCGAAACCACCTGCCTGACCAGCAGTGCCCCCAGCCCACCGACGATGTAAAAGTCAAAGAAGTAGAGGCCTTTGAGCGAGATTATTTCGCTGTAGGAGTTACCCGTGGGAATAACAGCCAGCATTATCCCAAACACTACCATTGAGTATTTTGGATTTTTCGCCGCGAGCAAACCCGCTGACAGCGCGATAAGGGATAACAGGTAAAACATGGCTGGGTATTCTTTATGCTGATTTGAATTTGGCACGCTACCGCCCCAGGATTTTTCGTTCATTTCCTGAGAACGTAACCGCTATCCTGCAATTACAGTGGTGACTCAGCTCCGATCAGCCTGGTACTCGTACTGGTAATACCCGTAGTTGCCATAGCCATATTTGGCCGAGGCTTTCTTTTCAACGCCGTTGAAGATCGCGCCCCTGAGCACGATGCCGTTCTGGGCAAACCGGCGAATGGTGTGTTCGATCTCTTTTGCCGGGTTCAGGCCATAGCGCGTGACGATCAGGTTGGTCCCCGACTGCCTTCCCACGATCGCCGCGTCGGTCACGGCCAATAGCGGCGGCGTATCCAGAATCACCAGGTCATAGCGTTCGCTGACTTGCGACAACAATTCGGTCAGGTTGCGATGCATCAACAGCTCGGAAGGATTGGGCGGTATCTGCCCGCGGCTGATGATGTCGAGGTTTTCAATGCCGGTTTTGTGAATGGCGGACTCAAGGGTGCATTGGTTGGAGAGGATGTCGGAAAGCCCATCCTTGGCCGGCACACCCAACACCTTGTGCAGGTAGCCACGGCGCATATCCACATCAATCAACAAGACGCGCTGCCCGGTTTGCGCGATCACCGCCGCCAGGTTGACCGAGACGAAAGTCTTGCCTACCTCGGGGCTGGGCCCGGAGATCATGATGCGGTTATTCGGCGCCTCGAGCATCGCGAAGTGCAGGCTGGTGCGCAAACTGCGCAAGGCCTCCACCGCCAGGTCCGTGGGGTGACTGATGGCCAGCAATGACGACTCTGCATTGGTACGTCCACGACCGCGGGTGATTTTGTCTTCTTCAACCTTTTGCAACGGGCTGTATGGAATCGACGCATACACCGGCAACCCGAGTTGCTCGATGGCTTCCGGGCTTTCCAGGCCACGATTCAGCGCCTTGCGCAGCAGCACCAGCGCCACCGCCAGGAAGCCGCCCAACAGCGTCGCGATCAGCACAATCAGGATCTTTTTCGGCTTGATCGGCTTGAAGTAATTGACGTCTGCGGTGTCGATCAGGCGCACGTTGCCCACGGTCCCCGCGCGCATCACATCCAGTTCCTGGGACTTGTTCAGCAGTTGGGTATAGATGGCCGTGCCGACCTCGACATCCCGGGTCAGGCTCAACAGCTCCTGCTGGGTCGAGGGCAGGCCTTCTACCCGGCTCGCCAGGCTTTGCTGCTTGCTGGTCAACTCGCCAATCTGGGTCAGCAACGCGCGATACGCGGGATGCTGGCGGGTGAACTTGCGGTCCATCTCGGCCTGCTGCAACTTCAGCTCGGAGATGCTGGTATCGAGCCCCACGATCTGGTCGAGAATCGCCTTGGTTTCCAGGGTGATGTCCACCGACTTGCTGCGGGTCTGGTATTCATTCAAGGCCTTGCCGGCTTTTTCCAGGTCCTTCTTGACCTCCGGCAGTTGCTCCTTGAGGAACGCCAGGCTTTGCGCCGCCTCAGCCGAGGTGCGCTCGACGTTTTGCCGCACGTAGATGGCCGCGATCTGATTGAGGATTTTGATCGCCTGGTCCGGGTCGGTGCTTTCCAGCGCCAGGCCGATCATGCCCGACTCTTTCCCCCGCTCGACCACATCCAGGTTCTCTTGGTAGTCGAGGATGCTGGTCAGGCGCGCATTGCGGATCACTCGGAAACGCGTGCCGGGTTTGGCACGCAGTTCTTCAATCTGGAACGCGACGCCATTTTGCTCGATCAGTTGCCCGACTTGGCCAGCCGCCAACACCTGATCATCTTCATCCACCAAGGTGAAATGATCATGTTCACCTACGGTCAGGGTCAGTTTCTTGCCCAGTTGCCCGTCGGGCAGGTCCAGCTTGAAAATCTTCAGCGACTCGCCGCCCCAGGCGAAACTGTCCAGGCCCAGCAAGGGCTCGGCGATTGCACCGGGGTTAGTCTTCTGGAAGCGGCGCGCGAGGAACTCACCGACCACCGGGAAGTACATCGGCTGTACGACGATATCGAGTTTCAGGTTGTCGACGGTTTTGCCAATCACATACCGCGACTGGATCAACTCGATCTCGGTGGCCGAAGGCGACTCCTTGCCGAGCATGCCGCCGATGTCCGAAAAGCCCAGCAAGTCGTTCTTTTTCGCTTCGACCTGCAGCAGGGCATTCGCCTGATAGACCGGGGTCGCCAACACCGCATACGCGGCGCCTGTGAGCATAAAGGCGCCGGTAACCGCGGCGATCAACCATTTGTGGTCGATCAGTGTTCCAAACAGACCGAGGAGATCAATCTCCTCGTTATCGTCTTCCCGTACGGTGACTGCTGGCGCTTGCTGCATAAGTCGGATTCTTAGCCTTTATTTCGATTCAAAAAGTCATGGCGATCAGCGTGCGAGACGCTGCGCCCATGCGTTTACGGCTTCTTCGATCAACGCATAAGCGTGCACAAAAGCAGCTTTCCCTTGCCGGTAGGGGTCGCTGATCTCTCGCTCGTTTTGCCACTTCCCCAGCAGCAAGACCTTGCCTCGCGCCTCGGGCGCCATGCTGAGTACGGCATTGATGTGCTGTCGCTCCATCACCAGGATCAGGTCGGCTTCACTGATCGCCTGTGGCTCCAGCTGGACGGCCTGGTGCTCAATAACTGGATGACCATGGGCCTCGAGTACCGCACGCGCGGTGGTTTCAATCGGCTTGCCGACCAACGCGGCAATGCCCGCAGAACTGACCTTGATATCGCAGCGACTCAGTGCGCCACGCAACAGGCTTTCCGCGGTGGGACTACGACAAATATTGCCAATACAGACAATCAACACTCTTTTAAACAAGACACTATTCCCCGGGCCATCCATTACCCCACGAAGCCATCACATCAACTTCGCAACTTCGCGGCAGTATTTATTACCATGGAACCCCCACTTCACCAACATTATCTCCAGACGAAAAATAACAACACTCGCACTAGCCCGACGATTTATAACATTCATGACTTTGCAGCGTGCGCCGGCTTTAAATTACATGACCGCCGAGTTTCGTTATATATAGACAGAGGAAGTTCCATGAGCGCAAATGCCAACAAAGCCTGGTACCTGGTCCAGTGCAAATCCCGGCAGGACGAGCGCGCCGAGGAACATCTTCAGCGCCAGGGCTATACCTGTTTTCGCTCTACCTATAAACGCGAACGGCTGTTGAAGGGCCAGCGCAGGACCACGCGTGAATCGCTGTTTCCCGGTTATCTGTTTATTCAAATGAGCCTGCAGGACAGCTGGAGCTCCCTGCGCTCGACTCGCGGGGTGTCGCGGGTCGTGGCATTCGGCGCACATCCGCTGCCCATCAGCGACGCGCTGGTGGATGAGCTGCAGGAGCGAGACCATCAGGGCGTTGTGGCAACCCTGTTGCAGCCGGGCGAAAGCGTGCGCATCAACGAAGGGCCGTTTGCCGAACTTGAGGCCGTCTTCCTGGCCATGGACGGAGAAGAACGGGTGGTGTTGCTGATGAACTTCCTGCAACGGGAACAGCGAATCAATTTGCCATTAGCGGAAATCAGCCGAGTCCAGTTGACTTGCTGACAACCTACTTAATCAGACGAAAAATAACATCCAACTTACTAGCAGACTAAAAATAACATCCCCTTACTTTTTCGCCTCTTCAGAATAAAGTAATACCTGAATAAACAGCGAGGGACGGCCATGAAAAGTTCAAAGCTATTGGTAGAGCGTATCGGCCTGTTTCCTTCTTCGGGGAACATCCACGTCAAGGTTAATAGTTCAACCACTGTTGTAGAACGCATGCAGGTGTTATACGCCAGCAACTCACTGGACAGCGATGAATCCTGTAGCGGGCTTTCAATGGTCTTTGCCGACTGGCGCTTCAAGTTGCAGGTGAGCAATCCCCTGTCCATTTGCCTGTGTGTGGAGAGTCGCGGCGACAGCCACCTGATGCAAATAAAGACCGCCGAGTTACTGGCCAACATCTCCTGCACCGAGGAGCGGCCATGAGCATTTATGAGGACCTGAAACGTGCGTACGCCTTGAAAAGGCTGACGAACGCGTTTGAAGGGTTTGTGGGCCTGGCGCCCAACGAACAGCTGCCGGCGGAGCAATACGCACGCAACACCCAGGTGCTGTCCCACTGGCTGGATCGCTTGCGAGACAACTCACCGCAGGACATCACCGATACGTTGTTCAAGCAAATGAAGCGCGCTCAGCGCCGTGGCGATGCCCGGCGCTTCAATTGCCAGACGGTACTGCTGGAGCTGCTGGTGGAGAGTAACCTGGCCCTGGACCTGGCTACTTACTCGGCGTTCATCGGCATGGATGAGGCGCGCCAGGAAGGCTCCTGATGGGCCTCATCAGCCCCTGAAACCGCCACGGCGACATGGTTGAGCAGTTTCTCGGCGTTGTACTTGGGTGCCATCGCACTGAGCAACAGAATCACCATTCCCCCACCGATCAGGGATGGGGAAACCCGCACCTCAACCACCTCAAGTCGCCATAGAAAAGCGATCGCCGCCATCCCACCCAGGAAGCCACCGGCCAGCGCTTCGTTGAGCGGGTGAATGTAGGGCGCGACGCAAAAAGCGCTGAACCAGGCGGTGATCAACAGCCCGCAGATAGCCGCTGGCCAGCGCCAATCGGGGTTGATGCGGCGGGCTACCAGGCTGATCGCCACAGGGACCATCAACGAGGTATTCATGGCGTGGCCGCTGAGCACGGCGATATCGAGGTGTTGGAGCGACACGCCCCAGCCCTTGAACAACAATTTGCTGAACGCGACGATGGAATAGGTGCAGGCGATTGTCATCAGCCACCACTTGACCGCCTGGGGCCGGGAGTACCAGAGCCAGACGGCGATCACCACTGCGGCCGGAATCATGACGGTGATACCGCCGTATTGCGCCAGTTCTTCCCGTATCAAGTGCTGTTCCTTACGTGCGATTTTTGCTGGTTCCAATGAGACCTCAGACCAGGGTAAAACACAACGACTTCGGGGCTTGGCGGGCGATTTGGATGTGGACCGAGTACATATCCGTTATTTAGGTAACGGCCACCTATGGTTCCGCTCTTACAGCGGGTCACTTTTGGCAAACGCCCCAAAAGTAACCAAAAGGTCTTTGCCCCACCACTCGGTGCCTCGCCTAGGCTCGGCATGCCCGCACTCCGGCCCGATTCCGCGGGCCGCCGCGACGGGCCATCCATGGCCCGGCGCGGCTAAATCGGCATCCCTGCCGATTTACCCGCTCCACCGTGCCTACTTGCGGCCATCGTGGTTGACGGGGCCCGCAGATCAAAATCAAAAGCAGATCAAAAGCAGAGCACAGCGGCCTCCCGGCCGGCTTGAGTGTTAAAAGCAAAAGCAAAGACCAGAGCGAAAACAGAGCTGCTTTTCTGTGGGAGCGGGCTTGCTCGCGAAAAACCTGAGAGCGCCGCGTTCATTCAGGATGCCCGCGTCATCGTTAACGACCTTCGCGAGCAAGCCCGCTCCCACATTTTTTGGACCGTGCCCGCTTTAGCTTTTGATTTTGCTCTTCAACACTCAAGCCGGCCGGGAGGCCGCTGTGCTCTTGCTTTTGATCTGCTTTTGATCTTGATCTTAGGCGCCCCGTTAAACCACGCTGGCCGAACGCAGGCTTTGGAGCGTGGGTAACCTGGCAGGACGCCAGGTTAGCCGTCCTGGGCCAGGGATGGCCCATGACGGCGGCCCACGCTCCAAAGCCGGAGTGAGGGCACACCGAGCCTAGGCGAGGTGCCGAGTGGTGGGGCAAGAGCGTTTTGCTTACTTTTGCGCTCTTCAAAAGTGAGCCGCTGTAAGAGCGGAACCATAAGCCGCCGTTACCGCAGCAACGGATATGCCCCCCCTCCCCTAGCTACAGATACAGTCTCAAGCCACATGACGAGCCTTGTGCAACGACCCCGCCACCAGCCTGCCAAACGCATCCACCGGCCCTTGCAGGTTGCCAAGGAAATGCGGGTAGATCAGCCAAAGATCCATCACCGGCTTGAAATCCTTCAACGGCATGACCGCCAACTGCTCGCGATGAGCACTGCGCTCCAGCAACGGCCGTGGCACCAGGCCAAGGCCCAGGCCGTCAGCCACCAACCCCAGTTGCAACTCAGTGCCAAAGGTCTCCAGATTGACCCGCAACGCCAGACCCTGGTCCGACAAGGTACGCTGCAACCCCGCGCGAAACCCGCAGCCATCGGGGTTGAGAATCCAGCCGTTCTGGTACACGTCCGCCAACTTGCAGGGCTTCTTGGGCAGTTGGCCCTTGCCACAAACCACCACCAATTCCACCTTGCCCATAGACTCGCCGACGATACTATCCGGGAATATCTTGCCCGCCGGAAACAGCGCCGCCGCCGCGTCCAGCTCACCACGCTCGATCTTGCCCACCAGTTGGCTTCCCCAACCGGTAGCAACCTGCGCCCGCAGCTCGGGAAACTCACTGCGCAGGTGCTTGAGGGCATCCAGCAGCACCACATCGCCGATGGTCTGCGGCACGCCCAGGCGCAGAACACCAGTGGGCGGCGCGTCGGTGGCCACCAGTTCGCGCAGGGCGTCCATTTCCCGAAGGATCGAACGGCACTGCTCATACACCCGCGTACCGATCAAGGTCGGCTTGAGCGGCTTGGTGTTGCGGTCGAACAACTCCACCCCCAGCGCCTGCTCGAAGTTCTGCACGCGACGGGTGATGGCCGGCTGGGTCAGTTGCAACGACTCGGCGGCATGGCTGATGGACTGGCAACGAATCACTTCGACAAACGCATCGATATCGTCAATTTTCATTTGGGCCGCACATAGAGAACAGTCATTAAGATGTGTGAAAAGCATAGTTCCATTACCGGTAGCTGGATAGGCCACGGGGCTGATCGATAACAACCCACGCGCCTCAGGCCGGTTCTAAATTACTTTCAGCTATAACCTAATCATTAAAAGACAGCATATTAAGCTCAAACATTATGCTTAGATAAAGCCATCACCCTGAACCACCCACGATGGAATTGTCATGACCCAGGCCCGACACCCGGAGAGACTCAGAGCATTCATTGGCGCCCTGGCGGAATTGATCGACGGCAACCCTCGCGAAGGCGACGTGCTGCACCGCGGCGGCAAGCTGCTGGCGCAACTGGTCAGCCATGATGACTGGCTGCCGGACGAATTTGCCCAACCCGACCCCGAGCGCTACCAGCAGTTCCTGCTGCACGCCGATTCGCGTCAGCGCTTCAGCATCGTCAGTTTTGTCTGGGGTCCGGGGCAAACTACGCCGATCCATGACCATCGCGTGTGGGGGCTGATCGGCATGCTGCGGGGCTCCGAGTATTCCCAGGGTTTTAAGCGTAACGCTGAAGGCGCGTTGGTCGCCGATGGCAGGCGCATCCAGCTTGCGCCCGGCCAGGTGGAAGCGGTGTCGCCAAAGATCGGTGATATCCATCAAGTCAGCAATGCGTTCAGCGACCAGGTGTCCATCAGTATTCATGTCTACGGCGCCAACATCGGTGCCGTACGCCGTGCCGTCTACCAGCCAGACGGCAGCGAGAAACTGTTTATCTCCGGTTATTCCAACGCCTTTCTCCCGAACATCTGGGATTTGTCCAAAGACGCCTTGTCCAACGAGAGCCCTGCCCCATGAGTACTGCATCGAACCGCAGCTTCGCCCAGATCCGTCAGGCCCTGCTGGACCATGAAGAAGTCGCCCTTGTGGATGTGCGCGAGGAAGCACCTTTCGCCGAATCCCACCCGCTGTTCGCCGCGAATATCCCACTGTCGAAACTGGAACTGGAGGTGTACTCGCGCATCCCGCGCCGGGACACTCAGGTGACGGTCTACGACAACGGTGAAGGCCTGGCGCAGATTGCCGCCCAGCGCTTGCAGGCCCTCGGCTATACCGAGGTCAGCCTGCTGGAAGGCGGCCTGGACGGTTGGCGCAACGCCGGTGGCGAGCTGTTTATCGACGTCAACGTACCGAGTAAAGCCTTTGGTGAACTGGTGGAAAGCCAGCGCCACACGCCGTCCCTCGCGGCTGAAGAAGTGCAGGCCTTGCTCGACAGCAACGCCGACGTGGTAGTGCTCGACGCCCGGCGCTTTGATGAATACCAGACCATGAGCATTCCCACCGGCATCAGCGTGCCCGGCGCCGAACTGGTACTGCGCGCCCGTGAGCTGGCGCCCGACCCGGCCACCCGCATCATCGTCAATTGCGCCGGGCGTACCCGCAGCATCATCGGCACGCAGTCGCTGATCAATGCGGGCATCGCCAACCCGGTGTCTGCCTTGCGCAACGGCACCATCGGCTGGACCCTCGCCGGGCAGAAGCTGCAACACGGTCAGGCTCGACGCTTTGCGCCAACCTCGGAAGAACACCGCCAGATCGCCAGCAAGGACGCCCGCCAAGTCGCCGACAAGGCCCGCGTAGGTCGCGCCACCCTCGCCGACCTGCAACGCTGGCAGCAGGAAGCGGCGCGCACCACTTACCTGTTCGACGTACGCACCCCGGAAGAATTCGCCGCCGGCCATCTGCCCGGCTCGCGCTCCACGCCGGGCGGCCAGTTGGTGCAGGAAACCGATCACGTCGCCAGCGTGCGCGGCGCCCGGTTGGTACTGGCGGATGACGACGGCGTGCGGGCCAATATGTCTGCGTCCTGGCTCGCACAGCTGGGTTGGGACGTGTATGTGCTGGATGACCTGCAACCTGCGCATTTCAGCGAACAGGGTGCGTGGGTCGCTCCCGTCCCGGCACCGCAACAGGCCGAACTGATCAGCCCGCACACCCTCGCCGAATGGCAGGCCCATGGCGACACCGCGGTACTCGATTTCACCGCCAGCGCCAACTACGTCAAGCGCCATATCCCCGGGGCCTGGTGGGCGTTGCGTGGGCAGTTGCCCGAAGCCTTGCGCAAGGTGCCTGCTGCCGAACGCTACGTGTTGACCTGCGGCAGCAGCCAACTGGCGCGCCTCGCGGTCGCGGAAGTCGAAGCGCTGACCGGCAAGCCGGTGTTCCTGCTGGAGGGCGGCACCACCCGCTGGATCGCTGCGCAACGGCCCCTGGAGGAAGGCGAAACCCGGCTCGCTTCACCGCGCATCGACCGCTACCGCCGCCCGTACGAAGGCACCGACAACCCGAGGGAAGCCATGCAGGCCTATCTGGATTGGGAGTTCGGCCTGGTGGATCAGTTGGCCCGCGACGGCACCCATGGCTTTTATGTGATCTGAAGGGTCGTTAAGCATGACGTTGGGTACCTGGGACCCAGCGTCGCTCTCAAGTTTTTCGCGAGCAAGCTCGCTCCTACGATTCGTTGAGCAATTTCGAAACGCGCACCAAGCCCGGCGGCAGCCCGAACACCTCAACCCCTTGCACGGTGGCTTGCCCGGTGGTGACCACCAGGCTTTCCTCCGGCTGCGACAGGTCCTTGCGATAACTCACTACCAGCGTTTCGCCCTGCTGCCGGATAGCGCCCGGGGGAACCACCATCGCCTGATCATTGCTGTAGGTGACAATGGTCAAACGCGCGCTCATGCCCAGGCGTACACGCTGTAACTGCTCGGGCGTGAGTTGGCTGATCGAGAGCGTCACCGTAAACCTGGCGGTCCCCTCATCGGCCAGGGCCAAGCTATTGACCGCTAACACTGAACCGCTCAAACGCTCACCCGCGAAACCGTCTCCGAGAATTTCTACCGCCTGCCCAATACGCAGCTGATTGACGTCCAGCTCGGAGACCCTTGCCACGACCTTCAACTGCTCGACCGTGGCCAACCGAAACAACGCCTGCCCCTGGGTTACTTTAGTACCGGCCTGCACGGTTGCAGCCCCACCGCCTTCAACGCCTTGCGCAAGAGCCAGTGGCATCACTACGCCGTCGAATGGTGCCCGCACCTCGCGGCCAGCCAGCAGCGTGTGCAACGCTTCGTACTTGACCGTGGCATTGGTCAACTCCATCTCGGCGAGTTGCCGATGATCCCCCATGCCCTGTTCCAGCACTTGCTTCAATTCACTTTGTGCGGCGACCAGCTCTTGTTGTTGCATCTGCACCTGCTGCTTGAGGTCATCCAGTTCGTTGCGGGCAATGATCCCCCGATCAAAGAGGTGGCTGCTTTCCTCCAGCTTGTGGCTCAAGTTGCTCATCAGCATCTGCGCGGTCCGCACTGCCCGCCGCGCACGCACGACGGTGACATCGTTTTCCCAGTCATCCAGCACCTGCACGGCACGTCGCGCCTTGAGTTGCACGGCCAAGGCCTCGCGCAACTGCATCTCGGCCTGCGCCGGGTCCATCGTCAGCAAGACCTGCCCAGTGCTGACTTGCTGGCCCTCCTCTACCTGCCGGACCCGCACATTGCCGTCAAACGGCGCTGTTACCACCAGGGTGTGATGGGGCTCGATCCTGCCCACCAGCGCAATCTGCTGCACCAGCGGAGCAGGCTCTACAGCCAGCCAGATTGGCTGTGGAACATCCTCAATGGAAGAGGTGCCAGCGCCGAGTAGCAGGCTGCCGGCCACCGTCGCCAGCACGACCGCGCAACCCGCCAGAGTGCGCCGCATGAGGTTTTGCTTAGTGATCATTAAGGGCAATCTCCCAGCTCTCCAAGATCATGCCGAGTGTCAGTTGCAGACGGGTCTGGGCATTCAGATAGGCAATCAGCGCACCCAGCCGGGTACTTTGTGCATGGCGCAAGTCGCTTTCAAAACTGATGACCTGAAAGTTGCTGGAACGTCCGGCCGCGAGTTTCTCGCGCTCGATGTCCAGCTTGCGCTGGGACAACTGCGCCGAGCGTTGCGCGATCTCGTACTGACGCCACAGGGTGCCCAGTTCGCGTACCACCGTGGTCACGTCGTTTTCCAATGCCTGGCGCGTTTCGGCCTGGGCGATTTCCAGCGTCTGTTGGTTGACCCGCGCCCGCACCTCGGCCTGACGTGTACTGCGATCGCCAATGGGAATCTCCAACTGCACGCCGGCATAGCGCTCCCAGCGACGCCCAGACCCGACACCATCGTCGTAGCGGTCGGTCATCTGATTGGCCCCGGCCACCAGCGACAGATCCCAGCGCGACTGGTCCCTGGCGACAATCAGGTTCAACTCGGCCTGCTGGCTTTGCAGCAAGGTGGACAAATATTCCGGTTGTTGTGCCTGTGCCAGGCGCAAGGCGTCGCGGCGGTCGATGCTCAGGTGGGAAGCCTCCAGCACTTCCGTGGCGCGCACCGCCAGGGACAGGTCCAGAGCCAGCATTCGCAACAAGGCCAGGCGACTGTTGTCCAGCTCGTTACGCGCCTCCTCAACCCCCAATTGCTGAGCGGCAATGTCGGCCTGGGTCTGCACGATCTCAAACTCGGCCATGCGGCCTGCCTGGATCAGCGCCTGGTTCACCGCCAGGAGTGACTCAGCGCGTACGAGTGCCTCCTCGACAATGCTCAATTGCTCCTGGGCCCGCAGCAAGTCTCGGTAGGCCGTACTGATCTCGGCCACCGTACGCGAGACTGCAGCCTTGAGGTTCAAGCGCTCGGCTTGTTCGGCCAGCCGCGCCATGCGCAAGGGGGCGGTGGTGACTTCTCGGCCTGCGCCACGCAGCAAGGGTTGAATCACCGCCAGGTCCAGGCCGTCCCGGCGCAACCCGGCAGCGCTGTCTGAGGCATGTATCTGCCGGGCCCAGCCCAGGCTCAGGCGGGTGCCGTATTCGCCGAGCAGGTTGGCGGTGGGAGACAGCTCGACGTCGCGGGTTCGGTCATTGCTGCCTTGGGTATTCATATAGCTGCTCTTGAGCGACAGCTTGGGCCTGAAGGTGTCTTCTGCCACGCGCAGGTCGAACTTCTGCGTGATGCGTTGCAGGTAGGCGCTGCGAATGCTCGGGTTATTGCGCAAGCCCAGGTAAATCGCATCCCCCAGGGTCAGGTGGGTCAACTGTTCGCGCAGGGACGCGCTGACAGTAGCGGTCATGGTCGGCATTGAAGCCTGATCGTGCATCGTCAGGGTTGCGTAGCTTGCAGGGCTCAACACGCCGGCGAGCATGCCGAGTACGAGGCGCCACCTACTCTTCACGCAAGGCCTCCACCGGTTGCAACCGGGCACCAGCCATGGCGGGATACAAGCCGAAAAACAAGCCAACCAGCAGTGTACTGCCGACACCCAGAACCAGAGACGACGGCGCCAGGGAAAAGCGCCAACCGGACAGGCTCGAATAACCCCAGGCACACAGACACCCCAGCAGCGCCCCCACGGCCGCCCCCACCGCCGTCAGCGCGATAGCCTCCAGCAAAAACAAGTGGCGAATATCACGGCGACGGGCGCCCAGCGCCAGGCGCACACCGATTTCCCGGCGCCGCTGGGCGACATTCGCCAGCATCACATTCATCACCCCGACACCGCCGCTCACCAACGAGATACCGGCAAGCGCCATCAGCAAAAAGCTGAAGGTGCGATTCTGGCGAGACATGCCCTCGATCATTTGCTGGGCAATCATGATGTGGATGTCCTGCCCAGCGGCAATCGGCTCAAATGCACTGCGCACGGCCGCCGACAGCACGGTCATGTCCTGGTCGGGCGCGGCACGAAGAATCACCTCATCCCACTGCGCTCGCGGATCAACGCGTCGCATGCCTTCAAGGGGAATGAACAACGACGCACCGGCCCGGACGGGAGCCATCATCCCATCGGGCCGATCCTGCAAAATACCCACCACCTGATACAGGTAATCGTTGACTCGCAGGCGGTCGCCCACCTGCACCGGGCTGCCACCTGCGGCCAGAGACTGGGCCAACGGGTACCCGACCACCGCATGGGTCGCTCGCTGGTCGAAGTCAGACAGGAAACGCCCGGCACTCAGTTCCAGCCCGATGGCGTCAGGCAATTGGGCGGTGCTGCCCACCAGCGTCGCATCGACGGTATGCCCCTTGAATACCAACGACACTCCGGTTTGCGCGATAGGCGCGATGTGGCGCAGTTGGGGAATCCTCGCGCGCAGTTCATCACTGTCAACGTGCATGCCCGACGCTGCCGCAGACGTACCGGAAAAGCGCACGACCATGGTATCGACCCCCATGCCCTTGAAGATCGCTTCAACCTCCTGCGCGGCGTTGTTGCCGATATTGACCAAGGCGATGACCGACGCACTGCCCATGACGATACCCAGCAGTGCCAGGATCGAACGTTTGCCCAGGGCGCGCAGGCTGAAGGCGGCATCCTGAACCAGGTCGGCGAAGCCCAACCTTGCGCAGCGGTTCAAGCAGGGCATCGCTCGATCTCCTGAACGGTGGCGTCCATCACATGGATCTGCCGGTCAAGACGGCAGGCGATGGCGGGATCATGGGTAACCACTACCAGGGTGGTCCCGCGTTCGCGGTTGAGCGACAGCAGCAGGTCCATGATGTCGGCGGCTGTGGCGTGATCGAGGTTGCCAGTAGGCTCATCGGCGAGGATCAACGAAGGCTCGCCCACCAAGGCGCGCGCGATGGCTACCCGCTGGCGCTGGCCACCGGATAAATCCGCCGGGCGATGGGCGGCACGGTCGGCCAGCCCGACCTGTGCCAGCATCGCTTCGGCCCGTTGCCGGGCTTCACGGCGGCCAACGCCGCGATAACTCAGGGGCAAGGCGACGTTTTCAAGTGCGGTCATGCGCGCAATCAAGTTGAAGTTCTGGAAGACAAAACCAATCTGTCGGTTGCGCAGGGCTGCCAATTCATCCGGGCAGGCGGAAAACACATCGTGGCCGGCGAAATGGTAGTGGCCGCTGTCGGGTAAATCCAACAGGCCAAGGATATTAAGTAAGGTACTTTTTCCGGAACCAGACTCGCCAAGGATTGCGCAACTTTCTTTTTTATCAATGAACAAAGAAATGTCTTTAAGCACATCAAAAGACTGGCCAGGCAGTTGATAACGTTTAGTGACCCCACGCAGTGAAATAAACTGCGCACTGCAAACTCCGTCGTTCATGACTGGACACTCAGCGCCGCACACTTATCAATCAGTTCAAAAATATAACGCCCGCATATAGGCGAGCGTCATGGTGAATACCCGCTGTGTAACGCAAACTAAAAAGGTCTGGCACACACTTCAAGAAAGGCAAATTATGTAATGGTTGCCTCGCAACGCACATCTTTGCCTGGCTTATCGAAAATAAACTGGACTTTCGGAAGAATCAAATCCTTAGTATTTCCTGCCGAGATCGAAACCTCGATATGGTTCTGAGTGTCATTACCCCAAAGATATTGCTTTAAATTATCGCCCTGCGACTTGGATTTAGTGCCATTCCATAGGAGATTCAAGTTCGCCTTATTACCGGCACCATCCACCCAAGGACTTTTCACAATATTATAGGATGTTACGTGTACCTCACGCTGCCCGTTCGCCCATTGTAAAATATTCCCGCGGGCATTCCCCTTAAACTTTGGTTTACCCCACATCCCATGGCGATAGGTTAACTCATCACCTCCATAACTTGCATCACAGCTCACATCAAAAAACTTTTTTACGGGTGGCTGCGCGTTGGCAACGGGATTCAACTGCAGCGAGGCGGCTGCAGGCATGGAGAACGCTGCCAAAGCGCCGCACAACAAAATCGGAGGAATTAGCTTTTTCAAAATAACCTCTTCACTTATCTATTTTTTATTTAACGAAGCATCCAGTACTTGATGCGCCTGATCAGTCAAGCGCACGAAATATATCCGCCAGAAAAAAAATAAAATGTAGGAAGTTTCGGAATAACAAGCTTTGACGATCAGTGACAGTTAAATGTGCTGTTCACGCAAGAACTCAATCAACGCCTGCACCGGCCGTGAGTTTTGCCGATGCTGGGGGAACACCGCCGACAGGGCCAGGGCTTCAGGGGCAAAGTCTTCCAACACGGTGACCAGCCGCCCATCTTTCAGGGCCTCGGCGACGATGAAGGTGGGCAGGTAAGTAATGCCCAACCCGGCGATTGCCGAGTCCCGCAGCAACTCACCGTTGTTCACGCGCATGCGCCCGCTGACATTCATTACCAACGGCTTGCCCTTGACCATAAAGCGCCATTGCACCTGGCGACTATGGCCGTACGGCAAGCACTCGTGCTCGGCCAGGTCTTCCGGGGTTTGCGGGGTGCCACGTCGCGTGAGGTAGTCGGGGCTGGCGCAGTAGACGCGCTGCACACTGGCGATGCGCCGGGCGATCAGGGTCGAGTCTTCCAGGGTGCCGATGCGCAGCACCAGGTCGTAGCCTTCGCTGATCAGGTCGACGGGCCGGTCGCTGAGGTCGACTTCCACCGACACGTGGGGATGGCGCTGCAAAAACAGCGGTAACAGGCTGCCTAAATGAGCCATGGCAAACGACAACGGCGCGCTCAAGCGAATGGTGCCGCGGGGGTCGGTGTTTTGCCCGGAGATACCCTGCTCCACTTGCTCGACTTCACTGAGCAGGCGCAGGGCGGATTCGTAGTAACTCTGGCCCAGGGGCGTGACATCCAGGCGGCGCGTGGAGCGGTTGAGCAGGCGTACGCCGAGGCGCTCTTCCAGCTGGATCAGGCGGCGGCTGACAAATTGCTTGGACAGGCCGAGGTGTTCGGCGGCGGCGGTGAAGCTGCCGGATTCCATGACCTGGCAAAACAGGCGCATGTCTTCGAAGGGGTTCATTGTCGCTTCTCGATGGACGCCGGGCTGTTTTATAGCCGGTCAGTCGCCACACCACAACTGATCGTTCCCACGCTCTGCGTGGGGACGCCGCCTTGGACGCTCCGCGTCCCGTTTGCGCAAGGGCGACGCGGAGCGTCACGGGATGCATTCCCACGCGGAGCGTGGGAACGATCGTCAGGTGAGGTTACTTGGCCGTCAGCGCCGAGTAGCTGTTCATCAGGTTGCGATAGTTGGGAATGCGCGGCGACAGCAGGTTGGCCAGGCCTTCCATGTCATTGCGCCAGTCGACCTGCAGTTCACACGCCACCGAGAACCAGTTCACCAACTGCGCACCAGCAGCCGTCATCCGCGCCCAGGCGGCCTGTTGCACGGTTTCGTTGAAGGTGCCCGACGCATCGGTCACCACGAACACTTCAAAGCCTTCAGCCAGGGCCGACAGCGTCGGGAAGGTCACGCAGACATCCGTCACCACACCGGCAATGATCAGTTGCTTGCGCCCGGTGGCTTTTACCGCCTTGACGAAATCTTCGTTGTCCCAGGCATTGATCTGGCCAGGACGCGGGATGTATGGCGCGTCCGGGAACAGCTCTTTCAACTCCGGCACCATCGGGCCGTTGGGGCCGCTTTCGAAGCTGGTGGTGAGGATGGTCGGCAGTTTGAAGAACTTGGCCAGGTCCGCCAGGGCCAGCACGTTGTTCTTGAACTCGTTGGGCGAGAAGTCCTGCACCAGCGAGATCAGGCCGGTCTGGTGATCCACCAGCAGGACCACGGCGTCATCTTTGTTCAGGCGTTTGTAAGTCATGGGAACACTCCTTTGGGGTTAGATTCAGAAGGCAAAACACGAGCAGCCAAACGCGCCCCAGAAACCCTGGAAGTCGCTGACCGGCACGTTCGAAAGACGCGCCCGTTCATGGCTATGGGAATGCACGCCACAGGGGCCGCTGCACTGGTGCACCTGGGCCTGCAGCGGTGCAGTCGGGCGCCAGTGGCCCGGCACTTTGGCCACCGGCGACCAGTCCGGCAGCACGGGCACCCGAGGCGGTGCGAAATCTTCAAAGTCGCCGGCGCCGTAGACCACCTTGCCGCCGACCACGGTGAGCACCGACTCGATCCACTTGATGGCTTCCTCGTCGACACTGAAGAAATCCGCCGACAGGGCCGCCACGTCCGCCAATTGGCCGACCTTGATCTGGCCTTTCTTGCCCTGTTCGGAGGAGAACCAGGCGCTGCCGTGGGTGAACAGTTCCAGAGCGGTCAGCCGGGGCAAACCTTCGGCGTGCAACTCCAGCCCGCCCACGGTGCGACCGCTGACCATCCAGTACAGCGAGGTCCAGGGGTTGTAACTCGACACCCGGGTGGCGTCGGTGCCAGCGCCCACCGGCACGCCCTCAGCGAGCATGCGCTTGATCGGCGGTGTGGCCTCGGCGGCCTTGGCGCCATAGCGCTCCACAAAGTACTCGCCCTGGAACGCCATGCGATCCTGGATCGCGATACCGCCGCCCAGCGCCCGCACCCGCTCGATGTTCTGCGGGGTGATGGTTTCGGCGTGGTCGAAGAACCACGGCAGGCCGTTGAACGGGATGTCGCGGTTGACCTTCTCGAACACGTCGAGCATCCGCGAGATCGATTCGTTATAGGTGGCGTGCAGACGGAACGGCCAGCGCTGTTCCACCAAGTGGCGCACCACCGGCTCCAGCTCCTGCTCCATGGTCAGCGGCAGGTCCGGGCGGGGTTCGAGGAAGTCTTCGAAGTCGGCCGCCGAGAACACCAGCATCTCGCCGGCGCCGTTGTGGCGCAGGTAGTCGTCGCCCTGGTGCAGGGTCACGCTGCCGGTCCAGTTCTTGAAGTCGTTGAGTTCTTCCTTGGGCTTCTGAGTGAACAGGTTGTAGGCGATGCGCACGGTCAGTTGCTGGTCCTTGGCCAACTGCTCGATCACTGCGTAATCGTCGGGGTAGTTCTGGAAACCGCCGCCGGCGTCGATGGCACTGGTCAGTCCCAGGCGGTTGAGTTCGCGCATGAACTGGCGGGTGGAATTGACCTGGTATTCCAGGGGCAGTTTCGGGCCCTTGGCCAGGGTCGAGTAGAGAATCATCGCGTTGGGCTTGGCCACCAGCATGCCGGTGGGGTTGCCGTTGTGGTCGCGTACGATCTCGCCGCCGGGCGGGTTTGGCGTGTCCTTGGTGTAGCCGGCCACGCGCAGGGCGGCGCGGTTGAGCAAGGCGCGGTCATACAGGTGCAGCACGAACACCGGCGTGTCGGGTGCGGCCTGGTTGAGTTCGTCGAGGGTGGGCATGCGTTTTTCGGCGAACTGGAATTCGTTCCAGCCGCCCACCACCCGCACCCACTGCGGCGTGGGCGTGCGGTCGGCCTGGTCCTTGAGCATGCGCAGGGCATCGGCCAGGGATGGCACGCCTTCCCAGCGCAGTTCGAGGTTGTAGTTCAGCCCGCCACGGATCAGGTGCAGGTGCGAGTCGTTGAGGCCAGGGATGACGGTGCGGCCTTTGAGGTCGATGACCTGGGTGCCACTGCCGCGCAGGCCCATGGCTTCGCCGTCGGTGCCCACCGCGACGAAGCGTCCCTGGTGAATGGCGACTGCCGTGGCGCGGGGATTTTCACGGTCCACGGTGTGGAACTGGCCATTGAACAGAATCAGGTCGGCGTTCATAGGGTTTCCTTTACAGAGGCTTCAAGCCAGGGCGCGAACAGGCGGGTGGCCGCCGGCATCAGCAGATAAACCACCAGGACAACGATGGTCACGGTGACCAGGAAGGTGGCGACGATGTAGTTGGACAGGAACGGATGCAGCCGCAGTACCGGGCCCCAGATGATCGGCACCAGCAAGGTCAGCGGCAGGATCACCAGCAGCGTGACCACCGCCTGCTTCCAGCGCGGCGGCTTGGCGGCGGCATCGGCCAGGGGCGAAAACCAGAACTCGTTGACCGCGCCGACTTCAGTCTGGTCGCCGTCGGCCAGCATCGGCGCCGCTTCGTTGATCAGCTCCAGGCGCTGCGGCGACTCGAGCCAGCGTTCCAGGTCATCGGTGGAGCGGTAACGCAGCACGCAGGTGAACAGCGCCAGGCCGCCCTGCCGGGTGCGCACCACGTCAACGCCGAGATGGCCCGGACGTTCGCCGGCGATACGCACGATGCGCCGCAGCCAAGCTTCATAGTCGGCTTCGTGGCCGGGCTTGATGCGGTGTTTGACCACCAGGGTGACCACCTCGTCCGGGCCGCCTTGTTGCGTTGCTGAGTCCATCGTGCCCCTCCCCTTCATACGTGAGCGATGGCCGCAGTGTGGGGTGTCACGTAGCGGAAAAATTGGATGTACGTGCTCTGTTAGAGCGCCCGGGACATGTGTTCGCCAATCCGCGATCGCAACCAGCGCTCCGCCGGGTCGTTGTCGTGCACCCCGCTCCACACCATCGACAGCTCTGCGGCATCGATGGGGAACGGCGGGTCCTCGGCCCGTAAGCCGCTGCCTTGGGTCAACGCGCAGGCGGCATAATCGGGCACCGTCGCAATCATCTCGCTGCCGGCCAACAGGTCCCGCAACCCACTGAATTGCGGCACCGCCAACACCACTCGGCGGGCCCGACCGATGCGCGCCAGGTCCAGGTCGATATTGCCGCTCAGATCACCGGAAAACGAAACCATGGCATGGGGCCGCGAACAGTAGTCATCCAGGGTCAACGGCTCCGGCCGGTCGTCGCCCCGCAGGACCTTGCAAGGAATGTCCCTCAGCTTCTTGCGCTTGGCATTGGCCGGCAGCTCGGTGGTGTAGCTGACCCCCACGGAGATCTCGCCACTGGCCAACAATGCCGACATCAGCAAGTAGTTCGCGCGCCGCACCACCACGATGATCCGCGGCGCCTCTTCGCGCAGCTGGCTGAGCAACGGTGGAAACAACCCGAACTCGGCGTCGTCCGAGAGCCCGATGCGAAACACCGCGCAACTGGTGGAAGGGTCGAAGTCCTTGGCGCGGCTGACCGCGCCGGAAATGATGTCCATCGCCGGTTGCAACTCCTTGAGGATCGCCACGGCCCGTGGCGTGGGCTCCATGCCGCGACCATTGCGCAGCAGCAGCGGGTCATCGAACAGGTCGCGCAACCGGCCCAGGGCCGCACTCACGGCCGGCTGGCCCATGAAGAGTTTTTCGGCAACCCGGGTCAGGTTCTTTTCGAACATCAGGGCCTCGAAAATCACCAGCAGGTTCATGTCGACGCGGCGCAAGTCGTTGCGATTCATAGGGTTTCCCGGGAGGTGAGCACCCCGTCAGCTAACCACGTTCAAGGCCGCTGCAATTGCATCCCTGTGCTGTCTTTTTTGCGCAGGCACCTGGCGAAATTAACAACGATTAACTCGCCAGCCAGACAGGCCGCAGCGAAAAATACGGCGGTCTACACTGGATTTTCATTCACCGGGAACGCTCCCATCGACCACGGAATCTGTCATGGCCCGACTCGAGCACGTCGCACCTGCCCCGCACTCGCGCCCATCCGCCACCGGCGGCCTGTGTGCCCGCCGCGAACGCATGGTCAAGCAGTTGATCCTGGCGAACCTGGGAGAAAGTCTGGAAGTCACCGAACTGGCGCGGGCATGCGCACTGTCCCGCAGCCATTTCTCTCGTGCCTTTAAATGCAGTACGGGCCTGTCTCCCCAGGAGTGGATTCGCCAACAACGCATCCAGCGGGCCAAGGAACTGATCGTCAGCTCCGCCTTGAGCCTGACTCAGATCAGCCAGGAATGCGGGTTCTGCGACCAGGCACACTTCTGCCATATTTTCAGCCGCAGTGAAGGCGTGAACCCCATGACCTGGCGTAACCACCAACTTCGCGTGATCGCCGCCTAGTGGTGATTGCACCCGGGCGCAAACCTCTGGAATATGCACCACAGACCCCACCCCAGAGCCCGCGCATGAGCAACCCCCACGACCAGGCCATGCATTTCGGCCCCTACCGGATTCACCCGCGCCAGCGCGTGGTGCTGGAGGGTGGCCAGCCGTTGCGCCTGGGCCGGCGGGCGGTGGATATCCTGCTGATTTTGCTGGAGCACGCCGGCCAGGTGGTGAGCAAGCAGGAGCTGATCGCCCGGGTCTGGCCCAGGACGGTGGTGGAGGATGGCAACCTGCGGGTGCACATGGCAGCCCTGCGCAAGGCGCTCGGCGACGGCCAGGCCGGGCAGCGCTATATCGTCACGGTGGCCCAGCGTGGCTACAGTTTTGTTGCCCCGCTGAGTGTCGACCCCACAACGTTGGAGGGCGACGCCACTTCGCCCTATCCAGGGCACAACTTGCCGCTGCGCCGCACGCGGATGCTGGGGCGCCAGGCTCTGATCGAAAGCCTGGTGCAACAGCTGCCTCACCACCGTTTCATCACCCTCACGGGTGCAGGGGGTATCGGTAAGACCACCGTCGCCCTGCGAGTGGCCGAACTGCTGATCGGACGTTACCGCGACGGCATCCGTCTGCTGGACCTGGCGCCCCTGAGCCAGCCCTCGATGATCGTGCCCAACCTCGCCGCCCTGCTGGAGCTTACGCCACCGAGTCACGAACCCTTGACCGGTCTCGCCGGCCTGTTGCGCGAGCGCCAGATGCTGCTGGTGATCGACAACTGTGAGCACCTGCTCGACGACATTGCACTGATCAGCGAAACCCTGCTGCGCCATGCCCCTCAGTTGCACATTCTGACCACCAGCCGCGAAGCGCTGCGCGCCGAGGGCGAGTTCGTGCAGCGCCTGGAGCCTTTGGCGTGCCCGCCGGCCACTGGCGGCCGCGCCGAAGCCATGGCGTACCCCGCGCTGCAATTGCTGGTGGAGCGGGCGCTGTCGCGCTGGGACGGCTTTGAACTGAGTGACGCCGAGCTGCCCCTGGCCATCGATATTTGCCGACGCCTGGACGGTATTCCCTTGGCGATCGAACTGGTGGCAGCGCAAATCGAACGCTTTGGCCTGAAGGGCTTGCTGGTGCAGATGGAGGACAATTTTCGCCTGTTGACCCGTGGTCGACGCAGCGCCCTGCCCCGGCACCAAACGCTGCGCGCCACCCTGGAGTGGAGCTTCGATCTGCTGACCACTTGCGAGCAGGTGTGCCTGCGGCGCCTTGCGGTGTTCCGGGGTAGTTTCACCCTGGAATCGGCGGCGGCGGTCATAGCCGGTGAGCACATTGCGCCGATGGAGGTGCTGGGCTCGATCACGCAGTTGGTGGCCAAGTCCCTGCTCAACGTTGAAGTGGGTGACGAAGAGGTGGCCTATCGGCTGCTGGACATCACCCGGACCTATGCCCTGGAGAAACTCAGTAGCGCCTGCGAACTGGAGGCCAGCCGTGAGCGACACGCCGCCCGCTGCCTGACGCTGATGAATCAAGCGCAAGCCGATTGGGAACGAGTGCCCACCCAGCAATGGCTCGACCGTTATGCAGCCTGTCGCGAAGACGTGCGTGCCGCTCTCGACTGGGGGTTGCGCGAGGAAGGCGCGCCGTTGCTGGCGATCCGCCTGACGGTCAGTGCAATGCCGCTGTGGCAGGAGCTGTCGCTGCTCACCGAGCACGGTTTGTATGTGGGCAAGGCCCTGGCCTTGCTTCAGCAATCGGCAGCACCCTGCCCACACTTGCACCTGCAACTGCAATTGGCCCTGGGCAGCTTTTCCTATCACACCCAGGGCGCAACCCCGCAGACCATCAATGCCTTTGAGCAGGCACGGCAACTGGCCGAAGCCAGCCACGATATCGCCGGCCAGCTCAGGGCAGTGTCCGGCCATATGGCCGTCAACCTGTGCAACGGCAACTACCGCCAGGCCCTGCGCCAAAGCCTGCATTTCGACCGCCTGGACCCCAACGCCCAACCGCTGCTGGACTTGAGCGCACAGCGCCTGCGGGTACTGGCGCAACATTTCGCCGGTAACCAGGCCCTGGCCCGGCACAACGCCGAACAGGTGATGCAGCGCATGGCCCACAGCGGCCACCTCAATCGGTTTACCCATGGATTTGGCGTGCAATACGACCAGAGCGTGGCGTCGCTGACGGTGCTGGCGCGCATCCTCTGGCTACAGGGTTTCCCGGAGCGCGCCTGGCGCACCGCCCGACAGGCGCTGGAGCTGGCGCTGCAAATCAATCACGGCACCTCGATCTGCTACACACTTGCCCTCTCGGGCGTCGTCATCGCCCACTACAACGGCGACGACACGACGGCAAGGTCAATGCTGGAGCTGTTGTCACAGCAGGCACAGAAGCACTCGGTGTTGCTATTCGACACCTGGGCCAGGCATTACGCCCTGGCATTGGACGCAGGGGTGCCCGAGGGCGATGTCGACGGCCTTGGCCTGATCAAGGACATCGTTGCGACCCTGCGCACAAGGGAGGTGGATGAGGCCAGCTTCGAACGAGCCAGGCAGGGCAATGCCGGTTGGTGCACCGCAGAAATCCTGCGGGCGCGGGCCGAATCCCTGCTGCTGCGCCCTGACCCGCTCGCGGCGCAAGCGGCTGAAAAATTGCTGCTGGAAGCGTTGGGGCTGGCTCGTCAGCAAGCAGCCTTGGCCTGGGAACTGCGTTGCGCCCTGTCCCTTGCCCGGCTATGGCAGCGCGAAGGTCGACACGCTGCCGCACGCGAGCTTTTACAAGGGGTGTATGGGCGCTTCACTGAAGGATTTTCCACGCCGGACCTAGTGAGCGTGCGCCGCTTGCTCGACGAACTGCACCACCCGCTGCCGGCCTGAGAACGGCTCGAGCTCGTAACCTTGTTGCAACAGCATCACCTGGGCCGGGTCACCCAAGCGGGCCAACGCGTAGGCACGCACGCTATTGAGCAAACGATAACGCCGAAGACCGGGACCGGGTTCGACGGTCAGCAGCGAAGTCGCCACCAAGCGTGCCAGCAGGTAAGACAGGTCGGCGTGTTCCAGCTCAGTGCCGGCAACCAGCGCGCCCAGCGTCGGCACGGTCACCGCCATCTTGAACAGGCCCAGTTGGAGGAACAGCCAGCGCTCCGGCAGGCTCAAGCGATCATAGGTCCAGTCCAGCGCCGCGCTCATGGATTGATGGCGCTCTACCGCCGTTCGCCGCCCGCGAGTCAGCACTTGCAAGCCGTTTACCAACTGCGCTTGCAGGCTCTTGACCCCAAGGGCGTCGACCTGGGCTGCCGCCAGCTCCAGCGCCAACGGAATACCGTCGAGGCGCCGGCAGATATCCCGCAGAGGCGCCAGGTCTTGCCTGCGTAACTCAAAGCCCTGCTGACTGGCCTGGGCCCGGCTGACAAATAGCTGCACCGCAGGCGAAGCCAGCGTCTGCTCGACGTCCGCCAATGCCGACAACGGCGGCAATGCCAACGCGGGTACGCGCTGGGCCCATTCGCCGGGAATATTCAGGGCTTCGCGGCTACTCACCAGCAGCGTTACCTGGGGCGCCATGCCCCGTAGAGCCAATACCAGGTTGCGGCAAGCGGCCAATGCCTGTTCACACCCATCAAGCACCAGCAGCAAGTGCCGTGACGCCAGTTGTCGGCAAAAGCCATGCAGCGTGCCGCCCGGTTCAACCTCAATCCCGAGCACCCTGCACAATTGACGGACCACGTCCGATAACCGACTGATACCGGCCAACTCCACGCGCCACACTCCGTCGCGATAACGCGGCAGCACCTGTGCAGCCAGGTAGAGGGCCAGGGTGGTTTTGCCAATACCGGCGCACCCGGTGAGGGTCATCAGCGTTTGCCCCGGCAAACGCCGGGCAAGGGCATGGGCCAGCGGGTCCAGGCCGAACACCGGGACCAGGCGCGCCGGCAGATTATGCTGAGGCAGAGGCTGCGCAGGTGCTGACTGCGTCGGCTGCGTCGCGACAAAACAATAACCGCGTTGCGGCAGGTTGATGATATAGCGCCGCCCGTCCTCGCCATCGGCCAGGGCACGGCGCAAGGCCGCGATGTGCACCCGCAGGTTGTTCTCCTCCACCACACTGTTCGGCCACACCCGTGCGATCAAGGATGCCTTGTCGACAAACTGCCCGGCCTGCTCCACCAACACCCCAAGAATGTCCAGGGCGCGCCCGCCCAACGGCAGCGGCCGGCCCTCTTCGCACACCAGGCGCTGCTGGGGGTAAAAGGTGAAGGGGCCGAAGCGCACTGCGCATTCCGGTTCAATCGTATGAAGGCTGTTCATGCTCGTCAAAGCGCTGAAACACCCGGCCTTGGGCGCCTGCGCATCCTTTTCCATGAGACTGACCGCTATCTTGCCAGCTACCGGTGACAGGACAATGCTGGCACAGGGATCCACACGGACATTCAGGTGCGCCAGACGGACATCAGCTGAATTGCTGGCGGTACTGGGTCGGGTTCAAGCCGAGTTTTTCACTGAACAGAGACCGCATATGCCGCACGCTGCCAAACCCGGCGTGAAACGCTACGGTCTTGAGCGGCAGGTCGGTGCTTTCCAGCAAGTGCCGGGCGCGATCGATGCGGGCGCCTTGCAGGAAAGCCATCGGGGTCATCTGCACTTCCTTGGCGAACACCCGCGCAAAGTGCCGCGTGCTCATGCCGGCCAACTGCGCCATGGACTCGATGGTAAAGGCCTGGTCCAGCCGCTCCAGCACCTGGGTCTGCACCCGGGTAATCGCGGTTTCCTGAGGGGCCACGGCTGCGGTCATCGGGCTGAACTGGGCTTGACCGCCCTGGCGCTTCATCACCACCAACAATACCTTGGCCACATCGACGGCCACCTGCTTGCCGTGGTCCTGGGCCACAATGGACAGCGCCAGGTCGATGCCCGCCGTCACACCGCCAGAGGTGATAAGCCGACCGTCTTGCAGGTAGATCCGGTCGGTCTCGACCACTGCCTTGGGAAAGGCCTTGATCAGCCGTTCGGTGTAATGCCAGTGAGTGGTCACGCGCTGGCCGTCCAGCAACCCCGCGTACCCCAGCACAAAAGCGCCGGTGCAGATGGAGCCGAATCGCCGGGCGCGGGGCGCAGCTGTCCTGAGCCATGGCAACAGCGCGGGATGGCATTCGTTATAGGCGCCGGGGCCGCCCGGGACCAACAGCAAGTCATAAGCCTCAAGGGCCTGATCCAGTTGCAGGTCGGGGTGCACCACCACGCCATTGGAGGCCCGCAGCGCCCCGGGCTCGGTACCGATGGTCAGGACCTGATAGTGGGCTGACGGCTCCAGGTAACGATTGGCAATGGAGAACACTTCCAGTGGCCCGGCCATGTCGAGCAGAAGGAAGTCGGGAAACAGCGCCATGGCCACGGTTTTCATTGTCAGGAATTGTCCGTTGAGAGAGATGAGCTGGAGCATTATGGCACGCCGCTCACTGTCAACTCACACAGGACAGTCATTCCGATTTCAGCTTCTTAATCAACCTTTCGCTAACCAGTAACCTTCTTCTCACACCGAAGCCTCTGCATCTCGCAGCCAAGCTTCCCTTGAGGAGAACACCCCATGCTGACCCTTCGCAAAGCCTCGGAACGCGGCGCCGCCAATCACGGTTGGTTGAAGTCGTTCCACACCTTCTCGTTCGCCAACTACTGGAACCCCAAGGAACAGGGTTTTTCCGACCTGCTGGTGATCAACGATGACCGGGTTGCCGCCGGCAAGGGCTTCGGCCAACACCCGCACCGCGACATGGAGATTTTCTCCTATGTGCTCGAAGGCGCCCTGGAACACAAGGACACCCTGGGCACTGGTTCGGTGATTCGCCCCGGCGATGTGCAACTGATGAGCGCCGGCAGCGGCGTGGCCCACAGCGAGTTCAACCACAGCCACACCCAGGGCGTGCACTTCCTGCAAATCTGGATCGTGCCGCAGGTGGCGGGCGCTGAACCGCGCTATCAGCAGGAGCACTTCACCGAGGCGCAAAAACGCGGCCGGTTGCAGTTGATCATCTCGCCGGAAGGCACCGACGGCTCCCTTGGCGTGCGCCAGGATGCGCGGGTGTATGCCGGGCTGTTCAACGGCTTTGAAACCGCCAGCCTGCCACTGGCCCCGGAGCGCTACGCCTACATCCATGTGGCGCGGGGCAGCGTTGAAGTCAACGGCCAACGCTTGCACGAAGGCGACGGTGCCCGAGTGCGCGACGAGCGGGAAATTCACCTGAGCCATGGCGAGAACGCCGAGGTGCTGGTGTTCGACCTGCGCCCTCAGGAACTGCCTGAAATGCCGTGATAGTCGGCGCGATGGCCCGCGAAAACGGGCCATCGCTGGCGTCGATAGTCACCATCAGCCCAATGAAGTTCTCTAAAAAAATCCACCGCGTAACATCGCATCCATACCAACCAATGACATCCCGGAGCACACCCTCATGAAACGCCAACTCTTGCTTAGCCTCGCTTTCTCGGTACTTGCTGTAAGCGCCTTTACCCAACCTGCCCTCGCTGAAGGCGGCGCGGATCGCCTGATGGACAGCCGCGTGGCTGAGGGTGGTTCTGACCGTTTGCTGGAACGTCGTGTGGCGGAAGGCGGCTCTGATCGATTGCTGGAACGTCGTGTAGCGGAAGGTGGTGCAGACCGTCTTCAAGAAAACCGTGTAGCTGAAGGTGGCGCTGAGCGTCTTCAAGGCAACCGTGTAGCTGAAGGTGGTGCAGACCGCCTGATGGAAAACCGCGCATAACCGCTGCTGCTTGCGGTTCACCCCAAGCCGGCCTGATCAGCCGGCTTTTTTTCGTCTGCAGTTATTGAGGATCACGCGCTAGCGACGGTGCCTGTCAGCCTCAATGGCGCGGTATATCCGACAGATTATTACAACCAAAATGTAGGACCGCTCTTGATTGTCGACGCGTGATTGAGACTCAAGTCATGCCTGCCTAAAGTGTCCTGCACTGCGGACCGGCCTGCTTCGAGCGCCATTTTGGCTGATACGGGGCGTGACGCTCGAATGGCTTGAAAACGGAGACCCCCCATGACCGATAAGCCCTCGGCGCCTCGCGTTGCCCCCATGAGCTACAACGCTCGAGGCAACCCCGTGCACACCTGGACCCTGACACCCAGCCATATCACCGACCCGGTGCAGTGCATATTGCCGCCGGACGGGATTCTACCGGTGATTTTTGTGCCGGGGATTATGGGGTCGAATTTGAAGAGTAAGCCTGATAAACGGAATAAAAAGGAAAAGGCCGTTCCCGTATGGCGCCTGGATGCGGGGTTCATGGGCAAAAACATGTGGTTGGCCTTGAACTGGATTAACAAAAAAGCCGGTATCCGGCAAAAACTGTTGCACCCGGCCCGGGTGGAAGTCGACAACCAGGGTGCGGTGCCTGAACGGGTTGCCGGTACGGTGTTGGCGCAGCCAGGGCTGGACAGGAAAAAGACCGTTCTGGCCCTGAAAAAACGCTATGAAGAGCGCGGTTGGGGCGAGGTCAGTGAAACCAGCTATCACGCGTTTCTTCTTTGGCTGGAAGAGGCTCTGAACAGCGGGTTTTTGCCTCACCAATGGCCACAGTTCGACATCCGGCCGGAGCACCTGCATACCGTTGCTGTCGAACCTGGGCCGACGCATATCACCCGGTTAAAGCCCGAAATCCCCATTGGCATGCCAGGGCTGGGTGCCACCCTGGCCAGTCAGTTGCCGTCGATTGTGTCGGATGAGCTGGTGGCACGAGCGGGTTATCGAATGCCGGTGCATGCGTGTGGTTATAACTGGTTGGATTCAAACGAGCAGGCTGCATTAAGGCTGGCCGGGCGGATTGATGAACTGATGCACCAATATGGCCGCAACTGTCAGCAGGTGATTCTGGTCACCCACTCCATGGGTGGCTTGGTGGCCCGGAGGTGTGCGCAGTTGCCGGGTATGGCCGCCAAAATTGCCGGTGTCGTACATGGGGTAATGCCCGCCACTGGGGCACCTGTTGCTTATCGCCGTTGCAAGGTTGGCATGAGCGACGAAGATCCGATTGCAGGTGCAGTGATTGGCCCGACCGGGCAGGAAGTTACCGCCGTTTTTGCGCAAGCGCCCGGTGCCTTGCAGTTATTGCCCACACAAGATTACACCCCAGGCTGGCTGAGGCTGGTCGACGATAAAGGCGTTTCGGCCATGCCGCGCCAACCCGTAAAAGATCCTTATGAAGAGATCTATTTACGGCGCGACCGTTGGTGGGGATTGCTGCGTGAAGAGTGGTTGGCACCGAAGGATGGTGATGCGATTACGTGGGAAACGTTTGCAGACAACATTAAAAAAGCAAAAGTCTTTCATCATGATATTAGCGGCTCCTATCACCCCCAAACCTACGTCTACTACGGCAGTGACGATAAACACCGCAGTTTCGAGTCTATCACCTGGCAAATGCAGCGCGGGTCTCGCCTCAATGGCCCTCACGCCTCAAGGCCCGACGCCTTCACGGTGTCCAGCCTGCAGATGCATGAGGTGCGCGATGACGGACGCAGCCCTGTGTATGTGGGTGGGCGAGCCGAAGCAGTGCCGCCGCTGCGTGGCGATCCCGATGCGCCGATCAAAACCGTGCAGACCAGTTACTGGGAATTGCATTGCCAGATGCAGGACGGCTCCGGTGACGGCACTGTCCCGGTAAGTTCGGGCAGCGCGCCGATAAAACGTGCGCGTAATGGCGAAGTCCGCCAGCAAATCAAGGCGCCCGGCTTCGATCATGAAGCCTCCTACGCTAACCCGTTAGCGCAGCACTTCACCCTCTACTCACTCATCAAAATCGCGGCAAAAGCCAAGAGGCCCCTATGCGTCAGCTGACTCTTTTTTTGGCGTGTCTGGTGCTGGGTTCTATCACCGGATGTGCAGTTTTCAAACAACCCAGCGAACAGGAGAAACACAACGTGAGCGAAATGACTACCCATATGCGCACCTGGGCGCTGGGCCGTGGGCTAATTGATTTGCCCGCTAATTGGAGTGGGGGCGGCGATGTGAAGCTGTATTACGGGTTAGGGGCTGACCACTCATCCGTTGAAGTGCGTGTGTTGGGGGAGGGCGTTATTCAGGAGCGGTTCGATGCTGCGCTGGAGGAAAGGGCGCGTCGAATCGCGATGGTAAAAAACTACAAGCTGGCGGATAGGCCCATGTTGATGTCTGCGGAAAAAGTATCACCGCAAAGTGCGACATTTCAGTATTTCGAGAGCACCGAACTTCCGGATACTTTCGTGCACGAATTTCATCTGCTGGTTGATGACGCCTACGTCATGCTCCGCGCTCAGTCTTACAACGGCAACACCGCCCCGGTTGAAGCACGCCTTTTAAAACTCTCCAAAGAAATCTTCAAAGTTACTGCACCGCAGAACGCAGGTGCGGGCTTCGCCTTGGGCCCCGTCGTGATCCGAAGTCATCACGATCAGGAAATCGCCAGCTTCGATTTCAGCCCCCCTGCGTCTGACGTATCGCTGGAGGTCTACATCAATGCGTTATCACCGGATGATGAAGAGCGTTTGCATGTTCGCACGCAAAAAGACACGCAAATATTCCTCGCGGGCGATTATGAAAATTTGCGGGCGGGAAAAATCACTCTGGCCGACATGCAAGCCGAAGAGTCCCTGATCGGTTTCAGTGACGACACTCACCGTCAAATACTCTTCGTCAGCGAAAACTATCGCGACAATCCGTCTCTGAGTCGCCCAGCAATGAGTGTCCGTCTTTCAGCCGGCGGCATGAAAGCAGGCCCCATTGATCCCAATGAACCCGAAGATCTGGTGCGCTGGACCCTTCCCGAGTTCGCCAACAAAGGCTACGAACTGCCGCTCTGGCAACAGCCCGCCACGCCAGAGCCCGTCAACCCCTCACTCACCGACTACGAAGCCATGGCCGTCTGGGACGCGATCCTCAAGTCCGTGCGCATCCGCTACGGCGCGGTCGCGCCTAAGCCGGATCCTTGGTTCAACCCCCGCGGGCCTCGCCCCGAAGAGGCGGCCGAAAGCAAACGCATCCTCGATGAATTCATCGCCAGCTTCGGAGAACCCAAGCCGGGGCCGGGGCAGAAAGACTGATCAATCCAGCCACACCACCGCCTTGCCAATCTGCTGCCTGGCTTCAATCCGCGCGTGCACCTGATGCACCTCTTCCAGCGCGTAATGCCCTTCGATATCCACCGTCAGCGAACCTTCGAGCATCGCTGCAAACACCGCATTGGCACGCCGTTGTACGGTCGGGCCGTCGGCCATGTGGTCGTTGAGCCGTGGGCGAGTCAGGAACAGTGAACCGGCTTCCCCCAACTCCATCGGGTCCAGATCAGTGATCGAACCGGAGACGTTGCCGTAATTGACGATCAACCCCCGCGTGCGGCACGCCCTGAAGCTCTCGCGCAAGGTGGCCTTGCCCACCGAATCGAACACCACGTCCACACCCCGCCCCTGCGTAACCTGCAAGACTCGCTCGGCAAACCCGTCGTATGGCCAAGCGTGATCAGCACCCCGCTGAAGGGCAATCGCACATTTTTCAGTGCTGCTGCCGGTGGTGAACACCGTGGCACCGAGCCGATGGGCCATTTGCACAAGCAACTGGCCAATGCTGCCGGACGCCGCGTGGATCAAGCAACGGTTGCCCGTCTGCAACCGCGCAACATCTTCAATCAGGTAGTGAGCCGTGCAGCCCTGGAACATCGCCGCAGCCGCCTGATCGAAGCCTATCGCATTGGGAATTTGCGCCACTCGCGCGGCGGGTACGTTGGCGTATTCAGCGAACGCGCCCCAGGCAATGCACCAGGCCACCCGATCACCCGGCGCCAAATGGCTCACACCCTCGCCCACCGCCACCACCACACCCGCCCCTTCCATACCCAGGGTGCACGGCAGCCGTACCGGGTAGGTCACCGACTTGGCGTACTTGCCCTGGCGGGTGTGAACATCCATGAAATTGATCCCGGCACAGGCCACCTTGACCAGTACATGGCCGGCGGTCACTTGGGGTTTGGGCACATCAAGGCGCAGTTGAACGACCTCAGGGCCGCCGTAGGTTTCAAGGGTGAGGGCTTTCATCACGGGACAACTCCGTTTGCGGTGGTAATACGCCATGGTAAAAGCCGCCACTCTGTACGAGAATTCCCCAATACCTCCCACCCTCCGTGCGGAAATAACCCGATGTTCGACTGGCAGGACCTGTATTTCTTCACCGTGCTCGCGCGCACCCAGTCACTGTCGGCTGCCGCCCGCGAGCTGCAGGTGGAACACGCCACGGTTGGCCGCCGCGTCGATGCCCTGGAAAAAGCCCTCGCCGTAAAGTTGGTGGATCGCCTGCCCCGCAGCCGACCGCTGACCGAGGAAGGCCTGGCATTGGCGAAGATGGCAGCAGGCATGGGCGAGATGGCCACCGAAGTGATGCGCCTGTCCCGCGTAGCCTCCATCGAGGTGGCCGGCACCGTGCGGGTCAGTTGCCCGCCGTCGATTGCCATCCACTGTATCGCGCCCCATGTCGCACGCTTCAGGGCGCAGTACCCCAAACTGAATCTCGTGTTGATGTCCTCGACAACGCTTGCCGCCCTCGACAAAGGCGAAGCCGACATTGCCCTGCGCACGGTGCGTCCCGATGAGGAAGCGCTGGTACGCAGAAAGGTCGGCGCCGTGCGCTTCGGCCTCTATGCCACGCCCCAGCTCAAACAACTGCCCGCTGAGCAGTGGACATTCATTGCCTATGACGCCACCCGCGACCACCTGCCCCAGCAGGCGTGGATGCATCAGGTGCGCGGCAACCGCACGATTGCCTTCGCCGCCAGCGACCTGATCACCCAGCAAATGGCCGCCCGGTGCCAGGTGGGTGCGGTGGTGTTGCCCACGCTGGTGGGAGATCACGACGCGGTATTGGTGCGCCTGGCAACGAACACCGAAGGCCCGGTTCGCGATATCTGGCTGACGGTGTATCCGGATATGCGCCGCTCGCCTTCGGTGAAGGTGGTGATGGAGTTTTTGGTGAATTGCATTGAAGGCGAACCGCAATTGCGGCGCTGACTCAGTTGAGGGCGGGCTGGAATTTCTTGCGATAGGCCACCGGCAACACACCCACCCGCTGCTCAAATAAGCGGCGGAAGGAATTGCTGTCCTCATAGCCTACGGCGTAGGTGATGCTGTCCAGCGTCATACGGGTGGTTTCCAGCAGTAGCTTGGCCCGCTCCAAACGCAGGGTTTGCAGGTAGGCAATGGGTGTATAGCCGGTGGCCTCCTTGAAGCGCCGCTTGAAATTGCGAACACCAAAACCAAAGCGCTGAGCCAGGTCATCGATTACAACGGCTTGTGCAAAGTGCTGCTCCAACCAATGCTGCACCCGCAAAATATCTCCGTCGCCGTGGTTTTTAGGCGATGACCACATGACATAGATGGATTGCTCGCTGCGCACGTTGTCGATCAGCAGGTACTTGCTACAGGTGTGCGCCAACTCCGGTGTGCCGAAGCGGCGTATCAGGTGCAACAGCAGGTCCATCGCGGCACTCGCCCCGCCGCTGGTGATCACCCGGTTTTCTTCACAGAGGATCTGCGTCTCCTGCAACGTCACCCCGGGGTAACGCCGGGCAAAGAGTTCGGCAAAAGCCCAGTGAGTGGTGGCGTGTAACCCGTCCAGCAGGCCGTTCTCGGCAAGCATGAACGCGGCGGTGCACATTGATGCAACCACCGCGCCTTGCGCGTGCTGCTTGCGCAGCCATGCACCGTAGGCAGGAAACGCCGGCAAGGCCTCTTTCAAAGTGAACAGAAACCCCGGTATCAGCACCAGATCGGTGTGCCCCACTTGTGCCATCGAACGATCAACCTGCAAGCACTGCCCGCCCCAAGCGTTGACGAGCTTACCGTCGAGCGAAACGACGACCACTTCAAAGGGCTGCTTGCCCTCGGCAAACAGATTGGCCGCACTCAGCATCTCAAGGGCGAGCGTGGCGCTGGCAGCCGAACACCGATCAGCCAGGAGCAGGGTAATGTGCATAAACATTCCAGATTGCGCTTTTCGCATGAAATAAGTCATTTGCGCACCTACCTTACCTGATTCCTCCGCACTACAGTGCGAGCTTCAATCACTGCTCGGCTAATTCATGAATCTCTGGTTTCGCTTACTGCTCATGCTGTTTCGGCGCCCCTGGCGCAAGCCCGTCGATGGCCTGGCCACCACCGTTGTACGGATGCGTGTCTGGCCGCTGGACCTTGACCTCAACCGGCACGTCACCAACGGCCGGTATTTCACCCTGGCCGATGTCGGGCGCATGGATTTCGTGCTGCGCAGCGGCGCATTTCGCGTAGCTTTGCGCAATAAGGCGCTGCCGGTTGTCGGTGACACCTGGGGCAAGTTCCGACGGGAACTGAAGCTGTTCGAAGCATTTGAAATCCACACCCGGATTCTGGGCTGGGATCATAAATGGAGCGTGATGGAGCACCGCTTCGTCAGCCGGGGCCGCGTGGTCGGCGTGGTGGTGATGCGCGGGCTGTTTCGCTCGGCCAAGGGCACCCTCCCCGCCGCAGATTTTGTGCGGGAGCTGGGATTGGCCGAGGTATCACCCGCGATGCCTGAATGGCTGAGGGCGTGGACGCACAGTTGCGACACCATGAGCGCCCAGTTGCGCGAGGAGGAGCAGCGTTCAGGTGTTATTGCGCGGTCGAGTACTGAGCGTCGCTGACCTGCTCCATCCAGTCCACCACCTTGCCGTCGAGCATTTCGTTAATCGCGATATGGGTCATGGCGGCCGCCAGGCTTCACCCGCATTTGCGCTGTTGGTGGACGCGCTGCGTTATCGCGGGTGAAGGAAGGCCGTCAGGGCCTCGCCCAATCCATCGAACACCACGGCGATGCGCGGGACCTTGCGCATGTCCTGGTGCATGGCGATCCACACGTCAACCTTGAAATCCACTTGCGCGGGCAACACCCGCACCAGCCCGTGACGTTGTGCCACCTGGGCTGAACACACGCCGATCCCCAGTCCCGCACGCAACGCGGCCAACTGCGCGAGGTGATCGTCGGTGCGAATCACTGTAGTGGGTGCCGAACAGTCGAAACCGCGCTCACCCAGGAATTCGATCTCCAGCAAGTTGCGGTCCGGCCCGATCAGCGGATAGCCGTGCAATTGCGCAACGGTGTCCGGCTTGCCCTGCTCTGCCAGCAATTCTGGCGCGGCGTACAGCCCGACTTGCAGGTCGCCGACCTTGCGTGCGACCACGGTGGATTCGACCGGGCGACGGATGCGTACGGCGACGTCAGCCTCTTGCCGGGCAAGCGCCTGCAGTCGATTGGATACGCTCAGCTCGATGGCTAATTGCGGATGATCACGGCGCAGGCTGCGCAACATTGGCGGCAGCACTTCAACGCCCAGCAGCTTGCCGCTGGTGAGCCGCACAGTGCCCTCGGCGAGCGTCGTGTCAGCCGAGGCTGCGCGGTTAAAGGCGTTGGCGGCAACGGCCATCGCTTCAACATGGCTGATCAGGTCCTTGGCCGTGTCGGTGGGCAATAGCCCGGCGGGTGATCGGATAAACAGGCTGACCCCGACGCTCTGCTCCAGGGCCTCGATCCGTCGCCGCGCGGTGGCCTGGGCGATCCCCAGCAAACGGGCTGCGCCCGACAGGCTGCCGGTGCGCAACACGGCGAGGAAGGCGCGCTGGGTTTCCCATTGGAGTTGCGGGGCGTTCATACATTTCCTGTGAGCCGCTGGGCAGTTTTGGCGGATGTTCTTTGTTCGGAGGCTGCGGCATGCTGGCGAGCATAACCGATGGGGCTTTCGCCCTCACTTTGCACAGGATCGTTTTTGATGACACTCACCGGCCAATGTCGCTGCGCCCGCGTGACCTACACCCTCGATACCGACGCGCCGCTGGCGGTGTATGCCTGCCATTGCCGCCACTGCCAGACCTGGAGCGGCAGCGCGTTTGCCCTGCATGCGCTGTTGCCGGCGGATGCGCTGCGGGTTGAAGGTTCGCTGACGGAATATGCCTATGACGTTGACGGACAGCGTTCGGAGCATCGGTTGTGCGGGGTGTGCCATACGCGGATCTGCAACACCACGACGGCCGCGCCGGGGTTGGTTGTGCTGCGGGTCGGGACGCTGGATGAGAGCCCGTCCGTGCAGCCGGTGGCGCATATTTGGCTGCGGCACAAGCAACCGTGGATAACGCTGGCGGAGGGCGTTCCGACCTGGCCGGAAAGCCCTACGCCCCAGGCTTTTGCGCAGGCGTTGAACGCTCCCCTGTAGACAGGACTCACACCAACACTGTGGCGAGGGAGCTTGCTCCCGCTGGGTTGCGCAGCAACCCCAAAAGCATTGACCGGCCCATCCTGAAAGACCGCAGCGGCCTACCAGGGGGCGCTGCGCACCCCAACGGGAGCAAGCTCCCTCGCCACATTGGGCTCTGCGTTTATGTTGAGACTCAGCACTTCGCCATTGCGCAGCTGCCAGTCGAAGAAGTCTGAGAAATCATCGCGAACCAATGCGCGAATCGCCTTGGCGACAACCCCATGGGCAACCAGCACCACCACCTGTTGCCCATGGTTCACCAGCAACTGATTCAATCCGCCCCGGATACGCTCGACGAACTGCGAGATTGACTCACCGTCCGTGGGCGCCCGCTCCCATTGCCGGGTAATATTCTGCGTCCACAGTTCGGGATACCGCTGCGCCGCTTCCGCCTGGGTCAGTCCCTCAAACACCCCCACGCCGCGCTCACGAAACGCCTCCAGCGTTCGCAGTTCCAGCCCTTCATCGGCAAACACTATCGCCGCCGTTTGCTGAGCCCTGCGCAGTGGCGAGACAATGACCGTGTCGATATGCCCAGGCAACCTTACCCGCAATTCCTGCGCCTGGAGCACGCCCCGTTCGTTGAGATCAATGTCCAGCGAGCCCTGGTAACGCCCTTCGGCATTGGCATCCGTTTCGCCGTGACGAACAACATACAACTGCATACCGCCCTCCTTCATCCTGACGCTGAAAGGCCGTGAAGATCGCATCCGATAAAGCCCTAAGCTAAGACCGAAAAATTATTTATCGAATATTTTTTAGAACAATAAGCTGACCTTAATCCATTAAGAGTCGAGCACGACATGCCCCTGTTTTCGCTGCATCGTTTTTTCATCACTGGCTTGGCCACGCTGGGCCTCTGCACTGCCCTAAGCACTCAAGCCCAGGAAACCGTGCGCATCGGTTACCAGAAATCCTCGACCCTGATCACCTTGCTGAAAACCCAGGGCACCCTGGAAAAAGCCCTCAAGGCCGACGGCATCGACGTCACCTGGCACGAGTTTCCCAGTGGCCTGCCACTGCTGGAAGCGCTGAACGTCGGTAACGTGGATATCAGCGCTGACGTGGCCGACACCGTACCGATCTTCGCCCAGGCCGCGCAGGCCAAGCTCACGTACTTCGCCCAGGAAGCGCCCTCGCCCCAAGCCCAGGCGATCGTGGTGCGCAAGGACTCGCCGATCCAGCAACTGGCGGACTTGAAAGGCAAGAAAATCGCGGTGACCAAGGCTGCCGGTACTCACTACCTGCTGATCGCCGCCCTGAACAAGGCAGGCCTGGCCTTCTCCGATATCGAGCCGGCGTACCTGACGCCCGCCGACGGTCGCGCGGCGTTTGAGAACAACAAGGTTGATGCGTGGGTCACCTGGGAACCCTTCCTCAGCAGCGTGCAGCGCCAACTGCCGACCCGTACCCTCGCGGACGGTACCGGGCTTGCCAGCTACAAGCGCTACTACCTGACGGGCACGCCCTACGCCAAGGCGCATCCAGAGGTGTTGAAACTGGTGTACGAGCAATTGCACCAGGCTGGCGAGTGGGTGAAAAGCCACCCGGGTGATGCGGCGAAAGTGTTGGGCCCGTTGTGGGGCAATCTGGATGTGGCAACTGTCGAGGCGGCCAACGCCCATCGCAGTTATCAGGTGCAGCCGGTGACGCTGGATCAGTTGGGTGAACAGCAGAAGATTGCGGATGCGTTCTTCAAGGCGGGATTGTTGCCCAAGGCGGTGGATGCGCAGGATGTGCAGGTGTGGAAGCCCTGAGCCAGTCAACTGTGGGAGCCGGGCTTGCCCGCGATACAGGCAACTCGGTACTCCAGTTGTACCGCAGTGACGCCATCGCAGCCTCGCCAGGGCTCGACAGCTCCCACAGTTGATATGGGTTGGTCCAGCGCAAGATCAGGGCAGCCCTGCCCCTCGCTTCAAACCAGCGGCTGCAAGGTAATGCTCCAGACCTGCTTGCCCTGCACGGTGGTTTGCGCAACGGCCAGCACCTCGAAAGAACTGCCCGGGGCAAAGGTGTATTCAATTTTAGTCGGGTCATCCGACAGTGCGGTGATGTAGCTGACCGTGTCCCAAACCCAGGCGTCGTTGGGCGGATTGGCCGTCAGGACGATACCGTTCTGGTACTGCATCGCTTCCTCCAGCGAACTGCCGAAGCTCCAGACCATCTTGCTGGTAATGACCTGGCCGACCTGGATATACGTGTCCAGCGCAACCTCCAGCGGAATCTGCAAAGGCGTGCCCACAGGGCCATCGTTGAGTGGGCATTGCAGGAATTCGATGCCGAAATGCTCGGTGCCCAATTGGGAAATATCCACTTGCCCGCTGAACAACTGGGGCTCACTGACAATGCTGGTGCGTGGCAAGGACTGGAACGCCGCGCATAGCAGGCGGTTCTCGACGTCACTGAAGGTCTGCAAGGCCGGCGCCACCTGCGCTAGCTGGTTCTGGACGTTTTGCAGCGAATTGGCCGGCACCATCATGAATGAGTTCATGTAGTCCACATTTTGTGGCGTATAGGTACCCCAGTTGGACTCCCAGATCGCCGCAGCAATGCTTGCCTGATCGAGGGGATAAGGCGCCGAGCCTATGCTGGTGTACTCAAATATCTTCATCAGAACCACGCGGGTAAACGAGGCTGTCGTCCAGTCATATACCGCCATCGCGAGTTGAAAGCTGTAGGGCGTGAACGGGAACAACTGCAGCCCCAACGCGGCAATCTGCGCAGTGGTTTTACCGGGCGCATCGGGGATGTTCTGGTAGGGAACGTAGTTGTCCTCGATCATTTGATTGAAGTCATTGACGTCAGCTGCAGAAATCACCGGCAAGGGTTTCAACTGGCCGGACAACGTGATGCCCTTGCTGACCTGGGTAGCGCTGAAGGTTCCATTGCCGGGCAAGCTCAGCGTGAGGTCCACGCTGGGGTTGGGGGTGTAGTTGAATACCTGGCCATTGAGATTGACCATGTCCATGACCGGCCCATTGGGAAAGCCATTCTGGAAATCCGTCACGTCAAGGAAGCCCTGGCCCTCCACGATCAAGCGACTGGACACGCCTTTGCCGCCGCGAGGCACCTCCAGCGGCTCACCATCGCTGAACCACAACGACGCGCCGGACGGGTTTTCGATGCTCTGGAACTGCCACATGATCAAGCTCCTTGCTGACAGGGATGGAAAGCACTAGCTCACGCTGGGGTCGTTCTCCCAGAAGCCGAAGGCATTGCCCAGCGGGTCGCGCAACTCGGCGAAATAGCCCACGCCCGGTACCGGTGTTTTATCGACCACCACGGGTGCGCCCAGGGAAATCGCTTTTTGCAGATAAGCGTCGATGCCTGTGACGGTGTAGTACTGCACCGGGCTGCCGGGCGCGCCAGGGCCCGACATGATCGCCAGGTAGGCCGTCTGCGGCGTCTGCCCGTCCGCCCCGGTTATCTCCCAGAAAACATTCGGCGGCTGATGCCGAAAGTGCCACTCGGGGAACAGCGCGGCGTAGAAGTTCTTGCCTTGTTGCTCGCTGTTGTCAGGAATGATGACGTGAAAATTCAATGATCCGGTCATGCTCAGACTCCTGTCTGTCAAGCCGTTGGGGGCGCAGCTTTTTTTGTCAGGTGCGCCAGTGCGGTGTCGCTACCCATTGCCCTCATCACCAAAGCCACCAGGGTCAGTGTCGGGTTGGCGGCGGGTAGTGTGGGCATGACGCTGTTGCTGACGACATACAGGTTATCGACGCCAAACACCTGCAACTCGGGACTGACCACGCCGTCGCTCGCACTGTTGGCCATACGGGTGGTGCACGCCACATGATCGCCCCGCTGCGGGTAGGTGCCCGAATTCACACCGCTGCACCCCATTTTCAATAGGACGTTTTCAAGAATGCCCACATACTTCTGCGCCGCCGCGGGATTGAACAGCGGGTCGGGGGTATTGATCAGGGTGCGCGGCAAGCCGAAACGCGTAGTGCCCGGTGCGCAGGTGACCCGGTTGTTGTATTGCGGGATCGCCGATAAGTTGCCATACAGCTGAAACTTCGCAGGCGCGGTGCAAGCCGCCTGAATCTGACTGATGCTTTGCCCCTGGGCCATCAGCAGGCCCAGGTCGATGTTGGGCGTTTCATAGTTCATCGAGATGAAAAACTTGCCGTACTTCTGGCATTCAGGTGAATCGTACGTGCGCGAATACAGACTGGGAAAACCCAGCTCCTCCTCGAATGCCTGTGGATTAGGCGCGGTGCCCGAGGCATAGAAAAATTGAGTTGCACTGACAAAACGGCCAACCAGGTCGTTGTCATTGCCGATGCCGTTGGGCCAAAAATTCGACGTGGACGCCTGGAGCAACTTGGGAATCTCGAAAGCACCGTTGCACAGGATCACGTTTTGGGCATCCAGCTCCACGGTGTCACCCGAAGTCAGGTCGGTGTAGGTAACGCCCGCCACCTGTTGCTTGCTAAGCATGCGGATCGCCGTGACTGCCGCTCCCAGGCGCAGGCTCACATTGGGGTTGCCGGCAAGCAGGGCCAGCGGCTGATCACCGGTGAAGCGGCCGGCGACCGGACAGTAGTCGCAGGTGCCGGTGGTGCGGCAAGGTCCACCCTTATCATTCGCCTGCCCGTAGCGCGCCACCGGCAAATGACCATAGTCGATATTCAATTGACGGAACGCCTGGATGAAAGGCCCCGCCGAGATCGGATAGGGCGCAGCGCCGTAAGGATAGGGTTGGCTACGGGGCGGGTTGTTGTCACTGGAGTCACCGCTGGCGCCCAGATACTGCTCGGCCTGATTGTAGAAGGGCTCCAATTGGTTGTAGCCGAAGGGCCAGTCGATCCCTTGCCCGGTGTTGGTGTGCAGCGCGAAGTCTTCAGGCTTAAAGCGCGGCACCCATCCGCCCCAATGCAGCATGGTGCCGCCGGCGCCAAAGATCCTGCCACCCTGGATGTTCCAGGGGTTGGCGCCGGTCGCATCAAAGTCCGCAGCCTGATCGTAATAAGCCGCGTAGGGTGTATTGGCGGTACCGCCGCCCCGCGCCACCTGGTGAAACCACCAGCCGGGATCCGCCATGGGAATGCTCGGCCCGGTTTCCAGGATGACGACGCCGTCGAGGCTTGCACACAGGCTCGCCATCAGGCTGCCGGCCACGCCGGAGCCGACGATAACGATATTGGCTGATTCGTTACGCACCTTGGCCATGGTCGCCTCCTACCGGCAGGTTCTGCACCGGGATGTTGAGCGCGCGATAAGGCGGCGGCTGTTGCAGGAACGAGCCACCGCCCATCCAGCCGTTGTAGTTCATGTAGCCGAACGCCTTGAACCCGCCAAACGCGATATTCCAGCGCATGAACTCAAGCAACACAAAGTTCGCCACCGCCGAAGGGTTGCTGGGTGAGTAAGGGTTTTGAGTAATCAGTGCCGCGAGGGCGAGTGAGGGTTGACCGTATTGCCGGAGGAGCGCCTGGTATTCGGCAATGGTGTCTCGGTAATAACCCGTGTAGGCCGGGTCACGTTGCATCTGCCATTGCAGCGCCTGTTGAAACTGCTGCTGCGACATCCCGCAATCAGCGGCAGTGCCCCACTTCAGGCCGATAAATCCGAACAAGCTCCAAAGCACATTGATCTGGTCTTCGTTCATGCGGATCTTCCTTTTCCGACTGGGTAATGCTCCCTATGCCACGGCCCACTGGGAGCGGGACGAGGCGACGATTCATCCTCGACGAAGACGTCAGGTTTGGCTACTCGAGTTTGGTAATAACCCTTATTCCATTCCTTTTGTATGGGTACTTCAAGGCGGGGTTACTGTCCAAGGCGGTGGGTGCTCATCTGCTGCCGAAACGCGAACTCAGCGTAGGAGCTGTCGAGCCTTGGCGAGGCTGCAATGCGGACTCAGCGTAGGAGCTGTCGAGCCTTGGCGAGGCTGCGATGGCATCACCGCGGTGTAACTGAAACACCGAGGCGCCTGCATCGCAGCCTCGCCAAGGCTCGACAGCTCCCACAGGTGATGTTCAGGGGCTGGGCTATCGGGGTGTCAGCTTTTACGCGTCGCATCATCCAGCGCGAGGATGGTATGGGCATTGGTCACCGTGGTCGCCAGGGTGTTGATCACCCCCGACCGCAAGGCCCCCAACGTCGCCGCCGCTTTGGTATTTTCACTGGCAATCGCCACCACATCAGGAATGCGGAACAGCTCCTGCACCGTCAACCCGATCACCCGCCCTTGGATCGCGTTGACCGCCGGCTGGCCATGAATGTCGATGAAGTCATAGCCCATCATGTCGCCCACCGTGCCGGACAACCGCGCCTGGGCGATTTCCTGGGGTGAGAACCAACCCATGCGCACCATATTGCTGTTTTCACTCATGTCGCCGATGCCGATCAACGCCATGTCGGCACGGCGGGCGCGGTCGAGGGTGGAACGTACGGTGTCGTTGCTGATCAGCACGCCCCGCAGTTCCGGATTGGCCACCAGCGCCGGGGCGTACAGGCTTTCACTTTCGCCGCCAAAGCGCAGGGCCAGGCGCCGGCAGATGTGGTCAGGGTTCATGTATTCGCCCGCCTTGAGCGAACCGCCAATAGCGCACACAAACGTGCAGTTGCGGGTCACCGGCAGGAACACGTTGTCGGCCACCGCACCGACGTTACGCCCCATGCCGACCGCGACGATCATGCCGTCGCTGAGGGTTTTGTTCAGGTAGTTGGCCACCAGGCTCGCAACCGCCGAGCGCTGGGTGTCGGGGTCGCTGTGGTCGACCGCGATCAAGGCGCGGTCCAGCTGGAAGCGATCCACCAGCGCCTGTTCCAGCTCATTGTTCATCGCTGGGTGCTGCAACACCCGCACCTCGACAATCCCTTCATCCCGTGCGCGTTTGAGCAGGCGGCTGACTTTTGCCCGGGACAGGTCGAAGCGCTTGGCGATGGCTTCCTGAGTGACGTTCTCAAGGTAATAGAGCATCGCCACTTCGGTCATCAGGTCGATGTCGCTGGCGATGCGCTGGGTACTGTCACTCATGGGCACGGGCTTCCGTTTCGGTGTCAAAGGCGCATTCTCCCGACTCTTGCCCTGTTCCGTCCACTACTGATGCCCGTCACGCTCGATCGCGTTGATGCGGTCGACCTTGGCCCCGGAACGCGCCGCTTCGAACTCCGACTCCAGGAACGACTTGACGATGCTCTTGGCCAGTTCCGCGCCGATCACCCGTGCACCGATGGACAGGATCTGCGCATCGTTGCTCTTGCGCGCCCGCTCCGCCGAATAGGTGTCGTGGGCCTGGGCCGCACGAATCCCCAGGACTTTGTTGGCCGAGATGGCCATGCCGATGCCGGTGCCGCACACCAGCACCCCCAGCCGCTGCTCACCGGCATTGATCGCCGTGGCCACCGCCAGGGCGATGTCCGGGTACAGCACCGGCGCCGTGGAGTGGGTACCGAAGTCAGTCACCGGGTAACCCAGCGCCTCGATATGGCGCTTCAACAGTTCTTTGAGCTCATAACCCGCTTCATCGCATCCGATAGCCACCGGGAAAGGTGTGTTCATGGCGTTTGGCTCCGCTGCCGTTTTGGGTACTTTCGAATGATCATATGATCACTCAATGAAATTTCGCTCAGTCATTTCTCGAACATTCCAGGCGCCCTGTCAAGCAGGATTTAGCTGACCTTGCAGTCAAAGCCCTCTAAACCGGTGCACTTTGCGCAAATCCGCCCATTTACAACTTTTCAGTGAAAGAGATTGACTGATCAGAATTTCATTTGATACACATATGATCACAGCGAAACATGACTGTGCGACCTAATAAGAATTCACAGCACGAGGACACGCCGATGGCCACGCCATTACTGCTCCAGGCTGAACACGTCGCCAAGGCTTACGCCGGGATCCCTGCCCTGCGTGAGGGGCGCCTCTCTCTGCGGGCCGGCAGCGTCCACGCCCTGTGTGGCGGTAATGGCGCAGGCAAGTCGACTTTCCTGAGCATCCTCATGGGCATCACCCAACGTGACGCCGGTACCATCCTGCTCAATGGCTCACCCGTTCAGTTCAACCGCCCCAGCGAAGCATTGGCGGCGGGGATCGCGATGATCACCCAGGAACTGGAACCCATCCCCTACATGACCGTCGCCGAAAACATCTGGCTGGGCCGCGAACCGCGCCGCGCCGGCTGCATCGTCGACAGCAAGGAGCTCAACCGGCGCACTCGCGAACTGCTGGAAGGCCTGGAGTTCGACGTCGACGCCACCAGCCCCATGCATCGCTTGAGCGTGGCGCAGATCCAGCTGGTGGAGATCGCCAAGGCGTTCAGCCACGACTGCCAGGTGATGATCATGGACGAGCCCACCTCGGCCATCGGCGAGCGCGAGGCCGAAACCCTGTTCAAGGCAATCCGCCGCCTCACCGCCCGTGGTGCCGGCATCATCTACGTGTCGCATCGTCTCAGCGAACTGGCGCAAATTGCCGACGACTACAGCATCTTTCGTGACGGCGCTTTCGTTGAGACCGGGCGCATGACGGATATCGACCGCGCCCACCTGGTGCGCGGCATCGTCGGCCAGGAGCTCACCCGCATCGACCACAAGGTGGGCCGCGAATGCGCTGCCGAATGCTGCCTGGATGTCGACAGTCTGAGCCGCGCCGGCGAGTTCCAGGACATCAGCCTGCAACTGCGCCAGGGCGAAATCCTCGGCATCTATGGACTGATGGGATCGGGCCGCAGTGAATTCCTCAACTGCATCTACGGCCTGACCACTCCGGACTCCGGCAGCGTGACCCTGCAAGGCAAACCGATACCCATCGGCCTGCCCAAGGCAACGATCCAGGCCGGCATGTCGCTGGTCACCGAAGACCGCAAAGATAGCGGCCTGGTGCTCAGCGGCAGCATCCTCTCGAACATTGCATTGTCGGCCTACAAGCAGCTGTCGAGCTGGTCGCTGATTAACGCGCGCAAGGAAAACCAGCTGGCCCAGGACATGGTCAAGCGTCTGCAGATCAAGACCACTTCCCTGGACCTGCCGGTGGAATCCATGAGCGGCGGCAACCAGCAAAAAGTGGTGCTCGCCAAATGCCTGTCGACCCAGCCGATCTGCCTGCTGTGCGACGAGCCGACCCGAGGCATCGACGAAGGCGCCAAGCAGGAGATCTATCACCTGCTGGACCAGTTCGTGCGCGCCGGTGGCGCGGCGATTGTGGTGTCGTCCGAAGCCCCGGAATTGCTGCACCTGAGTGACCGTATTGCCGTGTTCAAAGGCGGAAGGCTGGTGACCATCAGCAGCGATACCGCCCTTTCCCAGGAAGCCTTGTTGAGTCTTGCCTCATGAATGCCAAATCACTTTCTACACCTGCAGCCGCCCCCGTCACGACCGCACCCCGCAGCCGCCTGCGCTTGTCCCTCGACCGCTTCGGCCTGCCGCTGGTGTTCATCCTGCTGTGCCTGGTGATGGCCTTCGCCAGCGAATACTTCATGACCTGGCGCAACTGGATGGACATCCTGCGCCAGACCTCGATCAACGGAATTCTCGCCGTGGGCATGACCTACGTGATCCTGACCAAGGGCATCGACCTGTCAGTGGGCTCGATCCTGGCGTTTGCCGGGTTGTGCAGCGCCATGGTCGCGACCCAGGGGTATGGCGTGCTGGCGGCGGTCAGCGCCGGGATGTTCGCCGGGGCGATGCTCGGGGTGGTGAACGGCTTTATGGTCGCCAACCTGTCGATCCCGCCCTTTGTCGCGACCTTGGGCATGTTGAGCATTGCCCGGGGCATGACCTTCATCCTCAACGACGGCAGCCCGATCACCGACCTGCCCGACGCGTACCTGGCGCTGGGTATCGGCAAGATCGGCCCGATTGGCGTGCCCATCGTGATCTTCGCCGTGGTCGCGCTGATCTTCTGGATGGTGCTGCGCTACACCACCTACGGCCGCTATGTGTACGCGGTGGGCGGCAACGAGAAGAGCGCGCGCACCTCCGGGATCGGCGTGCGCAAGGTGATGTTTTCGGTGTACGTGGTTTCGGGCTTGCTCGCCGGGCTGACCGGTGTGGTGCTGTCGGCGCGCACCACCTCCGCCCTGCCCCAGGCGGGTACTTCTTATGAACTGGACGCGATTGCCGCGGTGGTGATCGGCGGCACCAGCCTGTCGGGCGGCACCGGCACGATTGTCGGCACGCTGTTTGGTGCACTGCTGATCGGCGTGATCAACAACGGCCTGAACCTGCTCGGCGTGTCCTCCTATTACCAGCAGGTCGCCAAGGGCCTGATCATCGTGTTCGCAGTATTGATTGATGTGTGGCGCAAGAAAAAACGCTAGTCGCTTTTCCTCGAAACCGAACTGAACGACCTACAACAATAAGCGGAGTTCTCATCATGAAAGTTGGTATTTCCCTGGCCGCCGTCGCGGCACTCTCCCTGCTCGCCAGCAGCATTGCCCTCGCGGCCGATGGCAAGACCTACAAGATCGGCGCCGCGGTATACGGCCTCAAGGGCCAGTTCATGCAGAACTGGGTGCGCGAGCTGAAGGAACACCCGGCGGTCAAGGACGGCACCGTGCAACTGACTGTGTTCGACGGCAACTACGACGCCCTGACCCAGAACAACCAGATTGAAAACATGGTGACCCAGCACTACGACGCGATCCTGTTTGTACCGATCGACACCAAGGCCGGCGTCGGCACCGTGAAGGCTGCCATGAGCAATGACGTGGTGGTGATCGCCTCCAACACCAAGGTGGCCGACGCCAACGTGCCTTATGTCGGCAACGACGACGTGGAAGGCGGCCGGCTCCAGGCCCAGGCCATGGTCGACAAGCTCAAGGGCAAAGGCAACGTCGTGATCATCCAGGGCCCGATTGGCCAGTCGGCACAGATCGATCGCGAAAAGGGCGAGCTGGAAGTGCTGGGCAAGCACCCGGACATCAAGATCATCGAGAAGAAAACCGCCAACTGGGACCGCGCCCAGGCCCTGGCCCTGACGGAAGACTGGCTGAACGCCCACCCGAAAGGCATCAACGGGGTAATCGCGCAAAACGATGACATGGCCCTCGGCGCGGTGCAGGCATTGAAGTCCCATGGGCTGACCTCCAAGGAGGTACCGGTGACCTCCATCGATGGCATGCCGGATGCGATCCAGGCCGCGAAGAAAGATGAGGTGACCACCTTCCTGCAAGACGCCCAGGCGCAATCCCAAGGCGCGCTGGATGTGGCGCTGCGGGCGCTGGCCGGCAAGGATTACAAGCCGCAGTCGGTGATCTGGGAACGCTATGGCAAGGATGTGAAATGGGGTGACGGCACCGCCAAGAACTACATCCTGCCGTGGGTGCCGGTGACCAATGCGAATGCGGATGCGCTGTATCAGCAGGTCAGCGGCAGCAAGTAACTCACTGATCGTTCCCACGCTCCGCGTGGGAATGCATACGGTGACGCTCCGCGTCACAACGGCGGACGCAGAGCGTCCAGGACGGCATTCCCACGCAGAGCGTGGGAACGATCATTGTCAGCAAGAGGAGTCATGTTCATGTCTGGATTCTGGAATCAAGCCTTCGACCTCACCGGCCGCTGCGCCGTGATCACCGGCGGGGCCGCCGGGATCGGTCTGGCTTGTGCCAGCCTGTTGGTGGAACGCGGCGCGCGCGTGGCCCTGCTCGACCGCGACCCGGTCGTGGTCGAAGTCGCCGCCAGCCTCGGCGCCGGGAATATCGGCATCGCCGTGGACCTGCGCCAACTCGACCAGGTGCACAGCACCGTCGATTACGTATTCGATCACTTCAAACGCCTGGATTACCTGGTCAACAGCGCCGGCGTGGCCCTGCTGGACAAGGCCCTGGACGTCAGCGAAAACGCCTGGGACACCACCCTCGACATCAACCTCAAGGCCAGCTTTTTCGTGGCCCGGGCCTGCGCCAAACACATGCTGGCCCAGGGCAGCGGGCGCATCGTCAACCTCGCCTCCCAAGCGGCGGTGATCGGCCTGGACCGTCACGTCGCCTACTGCGCCAGCAAGGCCGCCGTGGTTGGCATGACCAAGGTGCTCGCCATGGAATGGGCGCCCCACATCAACGTCAACGCCATCTCCCCGACCATCGTAGAAACCGCCCTGGGCAAAAAGGCCTGGGCCGGCGAGCTGGGGGAACGGGCCAAATTGCAGATCCCGGCGGGCCGCTTTGCCCAGCCGGAAGAAATCGCCGGGCTGGCGTTGTACCTGCTCAGCGACGCCGCGCAGATGATCACCGGCGAAAACGTGGTGATCGACGGCGGCTACAGCATCCAGTAATTCATCTTTTGTCGTGAGGTTTATCGTCATGTCTACCGTTACCGAACGCACGCCCGAGCAACTGTCACCCGTCATTCCGAAAACCATGCAGGCTGTGGTCTGCCATGGCCCCGAAGACTACCGCCTGGAGACCGTCGACGTACCAACGCCCGGGCCCGACGAGATCCTGACCAAGGTCGAGCTGTGCGGCATCTGCATGGGCGACATCAAGACTTATCGCGGCGCGCCGTCGTTCTGGGGCGACGCCGAGCAGCCGCGCTACGTGAAGCCGCCGATGATTCCCGGCCACGAGTTCGTGTGCCGCGTGGTTGCCCTTGGCCCAGGCGCGGAGAAGCGTGGGGTGAAGGTCGGCGACCGGGTGATTTCCGAGCAGATCGTGCCGTGCTGGGGCTGCCGCTTCTGCAACCACGGCCAGTACTGGATGTGCCAGAAACACGACCTGTACGGTTTCCAGAACAACGTCCAAGGCGCCATGGCCCAGTACATGATCTTCACCAAGGAAGGCATCATCCACAAAGTGCCGGACTCGATTGCCCCGGACGAAGCCATCCTGATTGAACCCCTGGCCTGCTCGCTGCACGCAGCGGAGCGGGCGAATGTGGATTTCGACGACATCGTGGTGGTGGCCGGCGCCGGTACGTTGGGCCTGGGGATCATCGGCGCGGTGCGCATGCGCAACCCGAAAAAACTCATCGTGCTCGACATGAAACCCGAGCGCGCCGCCCTCGCCCTGCGCATGGGTGCGGACGAAGTGTGGAACCCGGCCGAAGTCGACGTGATGGCGAAGATTCGCGAAATCACCGATGGCTACGGTTGCGACATTTACATCGAGGCCACCGGGCACCACAAGGCGGTGAACCAGGGCCTGGCGATGCTGCGCAAACTGGGGCGTTTTGTGGAGTTCAGCGTGTTCAACGACGAGGCCACGGTGGACTGGTCGATCATCGGCGACCGCAAGGAACTGGACGTGCTGGGCTCCCACCTGGGTCCGTATATGTACCCGCGCGCCATCGACTTTATCGGCAACCGCAAAATCGACATGCGCGATGTGGTGACCCACAAATTTGCCCTGGCAGACTTCAAGGAAGCGTTTGCGGTGATGGAACGCGGGGACAAGTCGCTTAAAGTCGTACTGGAACCCTGAAACACGCCAAAACCGCTTTTACTGTAGGCGCGAGCTTGCTCGCGAAAGTCGTTAACGATAATGCTCGCGTCCTGAATCAACGCGGCGCTCTCTGGTTTTTCGCGAGCAAGCTCGCTCCTACAGTTGATTAAAACAAAAATAGGAAACCGCGTTATGAATCGAGTGATAAACGATCCGGATCAGGTGGTCGAAGACATGCTGCGGGGCATCTTGGTCGCGCACCCCGAGCTGCGCCAATACGAAACCAATCCACGGGTGATCGGCAAGGCCAAGCCGTCGCCACAAGGCCGCGTGGGCATCGTGACCGGCGGCGGTTCCGGCCATGAACCGGCCTTCCTCGGCTACGTCGGCCCCGGCCTGGTAGACGCCGTGGCCGTCGGCGAAATCTTCTCCTCGCCCACCGCCAAAAGCTTCTTCGACGCCTTCCGCGCCGCCGATCACGGCGCGGGCGTGGCATGCCTGTACGGCAACTACGCCGGCGACAACATGAACGTGAAGCTGGCAATGAAAATGGCCGCCAGCAAGGACATGCAAATTCGCACCGTGGTCGCCAACGACGACGTGGCCTCGGCGCCCAAGGCCGACATCGCCAAGCGTCGCGGGGTGGCAGGCGAGATCTTCATGTGGAAGGTCGGCGGTGCTGCCGCTGCCCAGCATTACGATCTGGACGGGGTGATTCGTGTCGCCCAGAAGGCCGTCGACAACTGCCGCTCCATCGGCATCGGCCTCACCCCCTGCACCATCGCGGCGGTGGGCAAGCCGAACTTCCAGATTCCCGACGGGCAGATGGAATTGGGCATCGGCCACCACGGCGAGCCGGGCATCGAAGTGATCGCCATCGAATCCGCCGAAGCCATGGCCGCGCGCATGCTCGCGCCGATCCTCGCCGACCGCGACTTCAGCCAGGATGACAGCGTGGTGGTGCTGGTCTCGGGCCTGGGCGCGACGCCGGTGATGGAGCTGTACATTTTCTACGCCGAGGTTGAGCGTCAACTGCAGGCCAGGGGCTTGAAGATTCACCGCTGCTACGTGGGCAACTACTTCACCTCCCTGGAAATGATGGGCGTGACTTTGACCTTGCTGGGCCTGGACGCCGAGCTGAAAACCCTGATCGACCAACCCTGCCGTTCCATCGGCATGACCCAGGCGGACTGAACCATGAGCCAGCATTTCTCCACCCACGACGGCAGCGCCATCGTCGCCGACCTGGTGAGCGTGATCGTTGCCAACCGCGAATACCTGAGCGAAGTCGACGGCGCCATTGGCGATGGCGACCACGGCATCAACATGGCCAAGGGGTTCGCCCATTGCGGGCGCACCATTGAAGGCCGTCAGTTGACCCTGGCCGAAGCGCTGGACGAGTTGACGCTGAGCCTGATGGAAGGCATCGGCGGCTCCATGGGGCCGCTGTATGGCAGCCTGTTTATCGGCATGGCGGATGAGGTGCGGGGCCGCGAAGAGATTGACGCGGCGACCTTTGCCCATTTACTGCGGGGCGGGTTGACCTCGTTGCAGGACATCACCGACGCCGGCGTGGGTGACAAGTGTTTGATGGACACCTTGATTCCGGCGGTGGAAGCGTTTGAACAGGCCAATGGGTCGGGAGCGTCGTTCAGTGAGGCGCTGGACGCGATGAAAAGTGCCGCGTCGCGGGGGCGGGATTCCACCAAGGACCTGGTGGCAAAAATCGGCCGCGCCAGCCGCCTGGGCGAGCGCTCGCTGGGAGTGCTGGATGCCGGAGCGGTATCGTGCTGCTTGATACTGACGCGACTGGCGGATTCGGTTCAACCCCGCCTGATCTAACCCCACCATCACCCCCCCCGTAGCAGCTGTCGAGCCCTAGCGAGGCTGCGTAGCGGTACATCAGACACACCGCCACGCAGCCACGCAGCCTCGCCAAGGCTCGACAGCTGCTACGGGCGGTTTGGGGTTTGTTTGACTTGCTCGATGTACCGCGCCACTGCCGGCGCCTTTTCAAAGCGCCGGTGAATCAGCGACAACCACGACGACGCCTCACTGCCTTCAATCGTGCGGTACGCCACGTTCGGCAAGCTCACATGCCCCACCACCGACGCCGGCACCACCGCCACGCCCTGCCCCAGTGACACTAACGCAATCACCGCCACCAACCCGCCCGGCTGCGGCCCCAGCCGAGGCGCATAACCACCCTGCGCGGCCACCTGCAACGTGCCGCTGATCTGCTCGGGCAAGATAAAGGTCTCGTTTTGCAGGTGCTCGCAACTGATGGCCTTTAATCCCAGCAGCCAGGAATCCTGCGGCAACGCCAGCACAAACCCTTCGCTGTTCAAACGCACCGCCTCGACGCCCTCAGGTAATGTCATCGGCGAGCGGATATAGCCAATATCGAAGCGCCCCTCTGCGACCAGCCCCGGCAACGTCGCCATCGGGCTTTCGCGCACGCTCAGGCTCACATCGGGGAAGTCCCCACAGAACGACTGCACCTGACGCTGCAACAGGCCTGAATAGACCGCCGACGCAACGTACCCCAATTCAATGTGACCAATCTCTCCGCGCCCGGCGCGCTGGGCATTGCGCTGGGCGAATTCGAACTGACGCACCGTGGCCTCAGCCTCGATCAACAGCGCCGCTCCCGCTTCGGTGAGGCTGACTTCGCGCTGCTGGCGGATAAACAAGCGCGTACCGAGGGTGTTTTCCATGTCCTGGATCTGCCGGCTCAGGGTCGGCGGGGCGATGCCCAACTGCTCGGCGGCCCGAGTGAAATTGCGTTGCCGGGCAACCGCCAGAAAGTAGCGGAAATGACGTATTTCCATCGCAGGATTAGCTCAAAGGTAATGAAGATCACTGTCACGCCTAATAAAGCCAGGACTCGGCGGGACTAAGCTGGGCGCACGCTCACAGTAGAGAGGCACCCCCATGTTAGTCAAATCCCTGGTACTGGCACTCGCAGCGCTGGCCGCCCTGCCCTCGGCAATGGCCGCCCAACCACCCGCCACCATTGCCCACAAGGCAATACTGACCCTGGCCACCGCCCAGCAAATCGCCACGCAGGCCCGTAAAGCCGCCGCTGAAAAAGGCTGGCCCTGCGCGCTGGCGATTGTCGACGATGGCGGCTGGCCGATCCTCACCACCCGCATGGACGGCGCTCCGGTGGTTGCCGGAATTGAGTTGGCCCAAGGCAAGGCCCGTACCTCGGCGCTGTTCAAACGGCCGTCGGCCGATCTGGAAAACGTCATCAACGGCGGGCGCCAGGCAGCCGTCACCGCCGGCCTGCTGATGATGAAAGGCGCTCAGCCCATCATCCTCGAAGGCCAGGTAGTGGGCGCCATCGGCATCAGCGCAGACACCCCGGCCCACGATGATGAAATCGCCCTGGCGGCGGTGGCTTCGGTGCAACCATGAGTAAGGTCAGCCCACGTGTCACGCTGCTGACTGCCTCCGGGGTGTGTTCACTGATCGTGCTCGACACCAATATCGTCGCCGTCACCCTGCCGAGCATCGCCCGGGACCTGGGGGCGAATTTTGCCGATATCGAATGGGTGGTCAGCGCCTACATGCTGGCCTTCGCCGCCCTGTTATTGCCGGCCGGGAGCATTGCCGACCGCTTCGGGCGCAAGAAGACCCTGATCTGGGGCCTGAGTATTTTCATCCTCGCGTCCATTGGCTGCGGCGCGGCGCCGAATGCGTTGTTCCTGGATATCGCCCGCGCCGTCAAAGGTGTCGGTGCGGCGCTGCTGCTGACCTCGGCCCTGGCTTCCATCGGCCATACGTTTCATGACGAAGTGGAGCGCGCCAAGGCCTGGGCCTTCTGGGGCGCGTGCATGGGCGTGGCGATGACCGCCGCGCCGACCCTCGGCGGCTTGATCACCCAGTACCTGGGCTGGCGCTGGATTTTCTATCTCAATTTGCCGGTAGGCCTGGTGTTGATGGGGTTGGTGCTGCGCGCGATTCCGGAGTCTCGCGACGCCCAGTCCGCCCGGCTCGATCCCTGGGGCAGCCTGGCGTTCAGCGCCAGCCTGCTGTGTTTGATCTGGGGCCTGATCGAAGCCAATCGCATCGGCTGGGACAACCCGCTGACTTACGCGCGGCTGCTGGGCGGTGCGGCGTTGTTGGGTTTGTTTGTACTCGCCGAACGCCTGCAACAGCGGCCCATGGTGGACCTGCAGTTATTCAAACACCCGCGCTTCATCGGCGCACTGCTGGGGATGTTCGCCTACGCCGGCTGCGCCCAGGTGATGATGACGTTGCTGCCGTTCTACCTGCAAAACGGCCTGGGGTTCTCCGCCATCGCCTCGGGGCTGGGCATGTTGCCGTTTGCCTTGACCATGTTGATCTGCCCGCGAATTGGCGCCCGCCTGGCCAGCCGTTTTGCCCCGGCAACGATGATGGCGACGGGGCTGGCGTTGGTGGGTGGCGGCAACCTGCTGAGTGCCTGGGCGGTGAATGTCGGCGGTTATCTGCCGTTCGCCCTGGCCATAGCGGTCACGGGGGCCGGCGCCGGGTTGCTCAATGGTGACACCCAGAAAAACATCATGGCCTGCGTGCCACGGGACCGCGCGGGAATGGCGTCGGGTATGAGCACTACCATGCGCTTCAGCGCGATCATGTTGGCGATTGGGGTGTATGGGGCGTTGTTGAGCAGCCATAGCGAACAGTTGCTGCACACGAGCATCGGCTCCCAGTGGCAGGAACAGGTGGCGGGGATTGCTTCACGGGTAGTGGCAGGCGATATGCCGGCGGCCATGGCGTTGCTGCCTGAAACAGCACGAGAGATGGTGCAGCCACTGGCGCGGCAGGCGTTTGTCGGCGGGTTCAGCGTGGTGTTGTGGGTGGCGGGGTTGTTGGGTTTGCTGGGGGCGTTGGTGGTGGGGATGTTGATGAAGAACCCGATCCCCGCTGCACCGATACCCAACTGTAGGAGCGAGCTTGCTCGCGATGGACGTTAACGATAACGCGGGGAGCCTGGCTCCCCGCGGCGCTCTCAGGTTTTTCGCGAGCAAGCTCGCTCCTACAAGGTACTACCAGAAACGCTGCTGGGTCAGGCGGCTCCACCAGGTCAGCAACACGCGGTCTACCGAACCGCTGGCCGCCAGGCCCACCCGCTCCTGCAGGCTTTTACGCTCGGCATAGTGCAGGTGGAACACCTCGGCGGTCTTGGCCTTGGTCGCCAGGTATTCGTCGCTGGTTTGCAACTGGTCTACCAGTTGCTTGTCCAGCGCCGCGACGCCCAGCCAGACTTCACCGGTGGCCACATCATCAATGGCCAACTGCGGGCGATAGCGCGATACGAAGTTCTTGAACAGTTGATGGGTGATGTCCAGGTCTTCCTGGAACTTCTCGCGGCCCTTCTCGGTGTTTTCGCCAAACACCGTCAGGGTGCGTTTGTATTCGCCGGCGGTCAGCACTTCGAAGTCAATGTCGTGCTTCTTCAGCAGGCGGTTGACGTTAGGCAACTGCGCCACCACGCCAATCGAACCGAGGATGGCAAACGGTGCGCTGATGATCTTCTCGCCGATGCACGCCATCATGTAGCCGCCGCTGGCCGCGACCTTGTCGATGCACACGGTCAACGGCACGCCCGCCTCGCGGATACGCGCCAGTTGCGACGACGCCAGGCCGTAGCTGTGGACCATGCCGCCGCCGCTTTCGAGGCGCAGTACCACTTCGTCCTTGGGCGTGGCCAGGCTCAGCAGTGCGGTGATTTCATGGCGCAGGCTTTCAGTGGCCGAGGCCTTGATGTCGCCGTCGAAATCCAGCACGAATACCCGAGGCTTGGCTTCGGGTTTCTTCTTGCCTTTTTTCTTTTCGGTTTTGCTTTCGGACTTGCGCAGGGCCTTGAGCTGGTCCTTGTCGAGCAAGGTCTGCTCCAGGCGCTCACGCAGGCCTTTGTAGAAATCATTGAGCTTGCTGACCTGCAACTGGCCGGCAGCTTTACGGCGGCCCTTGCTGCGCAGCGCGGCAAAACTGATCAGCACCACCAGGATGGCGACGACCAGGGTGACGGTTTTAGCCAGGAAAGTAGCGTACTCGGCCAGAAAATCCATGTGACTCCTTACAAGTGCAGTGCGCCAGGCGCGGATTGCCCAAGCATACCGACGCCACCGCCATGGGGCCAGTGATCAAACCGCCAGCAGCGGGCCTCTAACGAGCTTTTAAAACAAGCGTATGTTTTTTCATTGACAGCTTCCCGGCATCCTCATAACCTCGCCAGACTTTCAACGTACCGGGAAAACGGACGTGGGCAGCATTTACCTGATTCGACATGGCCAGGCCTCCTTCGGTGCAGACGACTACGACGTGCTGTCGCCCATCGGTGTGCAACAGGCGCAAGTGCTGGGCCGCCACCTGGCGGAACTGGGCCTGAGCTTCGACCGTTGCGTGTCGGGTGACCTGCGCCGCCAGCAGCACACCGCCACCGCCGCCTTCGAACAATACAGCGCCCTCGGCCTGCCGGTACCCACGCTGGAAATCGACAGCGCGTTCAACGAGTTCGACGCCGAGGCGATCATCCGCGCCCTGCTCCCGGACCTGCTGCACAGTGAACCTGAAGCCCTGCACATATTGCGCAACGCCGCGCAAAACCGTGGCGAGTTCCAGCGCATCTTTTCCCTGATTGTCGAACGCTGGCTGGCCGGCACCTACGACCCGCCGGGACTGGAAAGCTGGCTGGGGTTTGTCGAACGTGTCCAGGGTGGCCTGCAACGGCTCCTTGAAGCCGCCGACAACAGTGACAAAATCGCCGTGTTTACCTCCGGCGGCACCATCACTGCCCTGCTCCACCTGATTACCCGAATGCCTGCTGCGCAGGCCTTCGAACTGAACTGGCAAATTGTTAACACCTCGCTCAACCAACTGAAATTCCGTGGTCGCGAGGTGGCACTGGCTTCCTTCAACAGCCATACCCACTTGCAACTGTTGAAGGCGCCGCAGCTCATCACCTTCCGATGAATTGCGGCCAACCGTGACCCCAAGGTCACTGGACTCACCATAAAAGGATCGAAACCATGACTGACGTAGCTAAAGCCGTAGAAGCAATGAAAGCCAAGTTCAACCCAGCCGCTGCCGACGGCCTGGACCTGGTGTTCGGTTTCCGTATCGACGACACCCAGAACTTCTCGCTGGTCGTGAAAAACAAAACCTGTGAACTGCTGGAAGGTGAAAACCCGGACGCCCAAGTCACCCTGGTGATGGACGGCGAAACCATGAAAGGCATCGTCAGCGGCGAAACCGACGGCATGCAGGCATTCATGGGCGGCAAACTGCGCACTGAAGGCGACATGATGCTGGCCATGAAATTGAGCGAGCTGTTCCCGGCCTGATCAAGCCCGCGTTAAAACGAAAAATCCCGCCAATGGCGGGATTTTTCGTTTCAGGGGCAAAGCAAACGCCTAGCGGGTTCCCGCATCGTCCAACTCGTCAAAGGTCTCCAGGTACTGCGGGTCGTTGGTATCCCCCACACGAATCTCTCGCCCCTCGTACTCTGCGGTTATTTCGCCGGTGTTCACGTCCAGACCAATCATGACCAGGAATTTTTTGCGGCCTACCTGCACATACATATCGTAAAGATCCCGCGGCACATCCGGAGCCACAAACACGCTGTACGAGTAGCGCACGCGGCGGGTCAGCACGGGCCACTGCGCCTCAAGCGCGATCACATCCTGCGACTCGCCACCGGCATTACCCACACCTCGTAGCGCAGCCTCCATCAACTGATCGTTATCCTTGGCAGTGAAGACCACCGGTTTTCTGCGGATCATCGTGATCATCGGGTTGGGGATGAGATCCGTTTCAAGGCGATACATCCCATTGCTGAACCACTGGGTCGCGTCAAACGTTTCGCCTTTCTTGCAATCACTGCAATGCATCATCATCGGTGCCGCAGCACCTGCCCGGGGATAAAGGGACGTCATGAAAATACTGGTGGTGATCAGCAACGCACTCAAAAGAGTCGTACTGCGGAATCGCGCAACGACCTTCGCCATTGTCTACATCCTTGTATGAGGGGCGACGAATTTACCCGATTCTGATCGTTACCACTCATGGAAATATTGCACCCTGTAGGAGCGAGCTTGCTCGCGAAAAGCCTGAGGGCGCCGGGTTGAATCAGGATGCCAACGTCATCGTTAACCACCTTCGCGAGCAAGCTCGCTCCTACAGGGGCTGCAATAACAGCGCCACCAACGCACTCCAACCCGTCTGATGCGAAGCCCCCAACCCCCGCCCGGTCTCGCCATGAAAGTACTCATGAAACAACACCAGATCGCGACTGGCCGGATCCGCCTCCAACTGCGCATACCCGACCATTGACGGCCTCGAACCGTTCTCATCCCTCAGAAACAAACGCGTCAACCGCTGACTGAGCCCATCGGCAACCTCCTCCAACGACGCCAGATACCCACTCCCTGCCGGATACTCCACAGAGAAATTATTTGCGTAGTACCGATGGAACTCCCGCAACGACTCAATCAGCATGTAATTGACCGGCATCCACAACGGCCCACGCCAGTTGGAGTTACCCCCGTACAACCGCGAATCCGACTCTGCCGGCTCATAACGGGCACACAGCGTATTGCCATTCATCTTCAGCGCCAGCGGCTCCTCGGCAAACGCTTTCGACAGCGACCGCACACCAAACGTCGAGAGAAACTCAGACTCATCCAGCATGCGCCGCAGCAAATCCTTGGTCCGCTCACCCCGCAACAACGCCAGCAACAGCCGATTCCCCTGCCCCGGCTCGTTCCAGCGCGACACCAACTTGGCCAGGTCCGGCCGATGCTTCATAAACCCCAGCAATCGCTCGCGCAAACCCTCCAGCCCTTCATGCTCACGCTGCTCCAACACCAGCACCGCAAACAGCGGCATCAGGCCGACAATAGAGCGCAGCCGCACCGCCTCACTTTCACCGCCCGGACGATGCAGCACGTCATAGAAAAACTGATCCTGCTCATCCCACAAGCCTTCGGCGCCATCGTCAACGCGGTTGATCGCCCCGGCGATATACAGGAAGTGCTCAAAGAACTTCACCGCGATATCCACATACACGACATTGCGCTTGGCCAACTCCAGACCGATACGCATCAGGTCCAGCGCATACGCCGCTACCCACGCCGTGCCGTCCGCCTGGTCCAACTGATAACCCGGCGGCAAATCAGCCGAGCGATCGAACAGCGCAATGTTGTCCAGCCCGAGAAACCCGCCCTGAAACAGGTTGCGGCCCTCGGCGTCCTTACGGTTAACCCACCAGGAAAAATTCAGCAGCAGCTTGTGGAAGATCCGCTCCAGGAAATCCATGTCGCCCACGCCGTTCAGCGCCTTGTCCTGCTGATACACCCGCCAACTGGCCCAGGCATGCACCGGCGGGTTGGCGTCGTCGAAACGCCACTCGTAGGCCGGCAACTGGCCGTTGGGGTGCATGAAGCGGTCTTTCACCAACAACAGCAGTTGCTGCTTGGCGTAACCCGGATCCATCAGGGCAAACGCCACGGCCTGGAAACCCTGGTCCCACGAGGCGTACCACGGATATTCCCAGGTGTCGGGCATCGAGAGAATGTCGAAATTCGACAAGTGCCGCCAATGGGTATTACGGATATGCAAACGCTCGGGCGGCGGCGCGGGCTGGGCCGGGTCGCCGTCGAGCCATTGATTCACGTCGAAGTAATACAGCTGCTTCGACCACAGCAACCCCGCCAGGGCCTGGCGCTGCACGTTGCGCGCGTCTTCATCGGCGATGCCCTGCTGCAGCGCCGCATAGAAATCATCGGTCTCCTGACGGCGTTCTTCGAACAGCTTGCGCGCATTGATCCACGGTGCCTGCGCCGGGGCGAAGCGCAAGTACAGGGTTTTGCTTTCCTGGCCCGCCAGTTCGAGGATGAAACGCGCGGCCACCTTGGTGCCCGAGTCCCGGCGAATCGCTGCTTCCGAACCCGTGGTCACATAGTCGTTGATCCCGTCCTTGAACGGCCCCGGCCCAGGTTGCCCGTCCAGCTTGGGGAAGTTGGTTTCGTTCTCGCAGAACAACCATTCCACACCGTCCTGGCCCCAGGCACTCAGGTGGCGATCAAACAATTCATGGTGCCGCGCCACCACCTGTTCGCCCTCCAGGCGCAATTCAGGCTTGGGGGCATCGTGGGTCCAACTCCAGTCGTTGCGCGCCCACAGGTGCGGCAACACCTGCAAGCGTGTGGGCTGGTCCGATCGGTTGTGCACGGTGATGCGCATGAACACGTCATCGGGCTGGTGCTTGGCGTATTCCACCGTGACGTCGCAGTAGCGGTTGTCTTCGAAAACCCCGGTATCGAGGATTTCGTATTCGGCATCCCCCAGGCCACGCCGGGCGTTTTCGGCGATCAGATCGTCGTAGGGAAAAGCCGCGTGGGGGTACTTGTAGAGCATGCGCATGTAGGCATGGCTCGGCACGCCATCGACGAAAAAGTACAGTTCCTTGACGTCTTCGCCGTGGTTGCCCTCGGCGTTGTTCAGGCCGAACAGCCGCTCTTTGATGATCGCGTCGTGCTCGTTCCACAGCGCCAGGCCCAGGCACCAGCGCTGGGCCTTGTCGCTGAAGCCCGCCAGGCCATCCTCACCCCAGCGGTAGGCGCGGCTGCGGGCGTGTTCGTGGGGGAAGTAGCGCCAGGCATCGCCGTCGGCACTGTAGTCTTCGCGCACCGTGCCCCATTGCCGCTCGCTCAGGTAAGGGCCCCAGTCACGCCAGCGCTCGGCGTCGTCCTTGGCCAGGCGCTGGCCTTCAATCGTGTTCAGAATGTTCGTCGCAGGCTGTGCCGTCATCGAGTCTTCCGTCGCGTTCAGAGGTGACGGCCAGTGTAGAGCCCATCGGCGCTGAGATGCACGTGAAGCTAATAACATCCAGCTCATTCATTTGCAGAATGAAGTCCAGAGGAATCTTCGTTTGCAAGGCAATGGCGGGCCCAACAAAATCAGGCAACCGTGTAGTTCACCTCGACAGCCGCCAGGAATTTTTCTATGCCCACCGCCCGCCATGTCAGCCCTGACGACATTCGCAAAGGCTTCTCCAAAGCCATGTCCGACATGTACCGCGATGAAGTGCCGTTGTATGGCGCGCTGATGGAACTGGTGGCCGAGACCAACGCCCGCGTGCTCAACACCGACGCCGGGCTGGCGCACCAACTGCAGCGCACCGGGGAAATCCAGCGCCTGGACATGGAGCGCCACGGCGCCATCCGCCTGGGCACCGCTGAAGAGTTAGCTACCATCAGCCGCCTGTTCGCGGTGATGGGCATGCAGCCGGTGGGCTATTACGACCTCACGCCCGCCGGGGTACCGGTGCACTCCACGGCCTTTCGCGCCGTGCATGAAAGCGCCCTGCAAACCAGCCCGTTCCGGGTGTTCACTTCCCTGCTGCGCCTGGAACTGATCGAAAACCCTGAACTGCGCGCATTCGCCGAGTCAGCCCTGGCCAAGCGCTCGATTTTCACTCCCCGCGCCCTTGAGCTGATCCAACAGGCGGAAGTCGACGGCGGCCTCGACGCCACCCACGCCGAAGCGTTTATCCAGCAAGCCCTGGAAACCTTCCGCTGGCACCACACCGCCACCGTCACCGCCGCGCAATACCAGCAACTGAGCGACCAGCACCGGCTGATCGCCGACGTGGTGGCCTTCAAGGGCCCGCACATCAACCACCTGACGCCGCGCACCCTGGACATCGACCAGGTGCAGGCCGCGATGCCCGGCAAAGGCATCACCCCCAAGGCCGTGATCGAAGGCCCGCCCCGCCGCCAGTGCCCGATCCTGCTGCGCCAGACCAGCTTCAAGGCACTCGACGAGGCAATCGCCTTTACCGACGCCAAGGGCAGCCACAGCGCACGATTCGGCGAAATCGAACAACGTGGCGTGGCGCTGACCCCCAAGGGCCGCGCGCTGTATGACCAACTGCTGAATGCTGCGCGGGATGAATTGGGCGCGTTTCCGAATGAGGCCAATGCCGGGCGCTATACCGAATTGATGGAGCAACACTTCCAGGCGTTCCCCGACAATCACCGCGAGATGCGCGAACAGGAGCTGGCGTACTTCCGCTATTTCGTGACCGAGAAAGGCTTGGCCGCCCAGGACAAAGTTAAAACCCTGGACGAACTGATCGCCGCCGGCCACGTGGACGTGGAACCGCTGGTGTACGAGGATTTTCTGCCCGTGAGTGCGGCGGGGATTTTCCAGTCGAACCTGGGGGACGCGGCGCAGAGCCACTACGCCGCCAACTCCAACCAGGCCGAGTTTGAAAAAGCCCTGGGCCGCCAGACCATTGATGAGCTGAAGTTATACGGGGAAACCCAGCAGCGCTCGATTGATGAATGCACCCGCGCGCTGCTGGCTTGAAAGAAAGAGTTCGCCCGGCCACAGCGCATTCCATGCGCCGTCTAAGAGCCCCAGTGCCGGGCGAACGATTGGCATGATAGGCAGCGGCGGTGCTGCTGTCTTTCGGGCAATTCTGAACAAATCTCAGCGCCGTTGATGCGCCGCCTGCAGGATCGCTGCTGAAATCTGCTCCAGGGGAAGCTCACGCTCCACGGCCCCCAGCTTGAACGCCTCCTTGGGCATGCCATACACCACGCAAGACTCTTCGTCCTGGCCAATGGTTCGCGCACCGCTGTCGTGCATTTCCTTCAGGCCACGGGCACCGTCATCCCCCATGCCCGTCATGATGATCCCCAAGGCATTACACCCGGCACTGCGGGCGGTGGAACGAAACAGCACATCGACGGAAGGCCGGTGACGGCTGACCGGCGGCCCGTCGACAATTTCCACCTGGTACTGGGCACCACTGCGCTTGAGCAACATGTGCCTGCCGCCGGGCGCTATCAAGGCGCGGCCCGGCATGACCCTGTCGCCATTTTTCGCCTCTCGCACCTCGATCTCACACAGTCGGTTGAGCCGCTCGGCAAAGGCTGCGGTGAAGTGCTCAGGCATGTGCTGCACGATCACAATCCCCGGGCAAACCCTGGGTAGCGCAGTCAGCACCAGTTCCAGGGCCTGAGTACCCCCCGTTGAGGTACCAATGGCGACGATGTTTTCAGTGGTACGCGCCATGGCCTGGGTGCCCGGAGGCAGAATCACGTCGGCATTCAACCTGACGGGTACCCGTTCAGGCGCAGGCACCATGCGTTTCATATTGGCTTTGGCGGCCGCTTTGACCGCACCGGCCAATTCGTCGGAACTGTCGGTCAGAAACTGGCGCAAGTTGAGTTGCGGCTTGGTGACAATACTCACCGCGCCGGCGGCCAGCGCCTGCATGGTGGTGGCCGCACCTTTCTCGGTCAGCGTCGAACAGATCACCACCGGCGTGGGCCGCTCGGCCATCAGTTTTTTCAGGAAAGTGATGCCATCCATCCGCGGCATTTCCACGTCCAGCACGATCACGTCCGGCCACTGCTTGTTCATCTTGTCCATGGCAAACACCGGGTCTGCGGCCGCGCCGATGACTTCGATCGCCGGGTCCTGGCCAAGCGTCGCGGTCAGTACCTGGCGCACCACGGCGGAATCATCAATGATCAGCACTTTGATACGGCTCATATCGCGCGCGCTCCTCGAGAGCATCCAGAGACCCGATCCAGGGCCAGGTATTTGAGTTCAATGTCTCCAGTGGCCAGGTCGAACACCACCGTTCGATATCCCACGCCCTCCACATGAAAGTTGTGGCAATGCAGATGATGGGCATCGAGCAACTGTCTGGCCTGCTCGACGTTACGCTGCCCGACATAGTGGTTATCGGCACGCGCCAGGCCGGGAAACATATTCCCGCCACCAAACACGCTAATGCGGAATTCCCCGGGCCGGGCCTTGAGGGCCTTTATCCGTAGCAACATGAGTTCAAATGCCTCGTTGCCGTAACGGCCGTCCAGTTCGCGCCGGTCCTTCAGCGGGCGCTGGGGCAGCAGGTAATGACACATGCCCCCCAACAACCGGCGCGGGTGCCAGAACACCAGTGCGACACAGGATCCCAGCACCGTGCGCAATCGGCCGGACCCGGCCCCGAAGAACAATTCGCCGGGATTCAGGAAGCGCTCACGGAATAGCTGCTCTTCAGGCATGGGGCCTCCGGTAGATCGAAGGCTTGATCAGCCGCAACTCATCGGTAATGCCATTGAGACTCTCCGAATGACTGACCATGAAGTAGCCACCAGGCTTGAGGTGACTCAACAGGCGTTTGACCACCTGCACCTTGGTCTCGTTGTCAAAATAGATCATCACGTTGCGCAGGAAGATCACATCAAACAGGCCCAGCTTTGGTAGCGGGTTGTTCAGATTGATCGACTGGAAGTCAATCCGCGAGGCCAATGCCGGCTCGACCATGAAGCAACCATGGTTTGAACCCACGCCCTTGAGGCAGTACTTCTTGAGCAACGCCTCGGGAATCCCGCGAATCCCGTCCAGTGGGTAACGCCCCTGCCGGGCTTTGTCCAGCACCCGGCTGCTGATGTCCGAGGCGACAATTTCCCAGGGCCGGCCCACCAGGCTGTCGGCCAGGACCATGGCCAGGGTGTAAGGTTCTTCGCCGGTGGAACAGGCCCCACTCCAGACACGCAGCGGCCCGCTGCCACGCAGTTCGGGAAGCGCCACATCCCGCAGAAAGTCGAAATGCTTGGGCTCACGAAAAAAGTAGGTTTCGTTGGTGGTCAGCAAATCAACCGCCACCTGCAGCTCGGCGCGGTCTTTCATCAGCACCTTGTAGTAAGCGCCATAGGTGTTGAGCTTGAAGATTTGCAACCGTTTGGACAGGCGCCCACTCACCAACTGCTTCTTGGCATCGGACATGCTGATGCCGGCGATCTCATGAATCAGGCTGCGAAACTGCAGAAACTCAGCGTCGGAAAGAATTACGTTCATAGGGTGCATCCACCGTCGTCTTCAATCCGTTAATAAGCCACTGGGGGCGAGTGAAGCCAGAGCATCGATCTGTTCAAAGGAGAGCACTTGACCAATGTCCAACAGCAACACAAACCCACTGTCCAGCTTGCCAATGCCCAACAGGAAATCGGCTCGCACATCGGTGCCGAAATTCAGCGACGGCTCGATGTCCTGATCGGCAATCTCCAGCACCTCGCTGACGGCATCGACGATGATTCCCACGGGCTTGCGCTGTGCGTTCGCCTGCACTTCCAGAATCACAAAGCACGTCCTCGACGTTTGTACCGTGCGCTCACCGCGAAAGCGCACGCCGAGGTCCAGCACGGGAACCGCCGCACCTCGCAGGTTGATCACCCCGCGAATACTGGCAGGCAACAACGGCACGCTGGTAATTGGCCCGTACTCGATGATTTCCCGCACATTGAGCGTCCCCACAGCAAACATTTCATCCCCCAGTTCAAAGGTGAGGTATTGGCTCGGGTTCGGGACGGTGGTACTGACGGATGGGCCCATGATTCACCTCGGATGGTTGGCTTGTTGGTCACGTGTCGAGGGTCGGCAATCAGCAGGAGTCACTGCGCGGCGGCTCACATCAGGCCTGCCATTTCTTCGACACACAGCACCTGCTCTATTTGCAGCAGCGTGACAAATTCGCCACGCACCTTGGTCATGCCTTTTATGAAATCGGTCCGGATACGATTACCGAAGGCAGGCGCGGGCTTGATATCGGCATCCAGGATCTCGATCACCTCGCTGACCGAGTCCACCACCACTCCCAGTACCTGTGCCTCGCCCTCGCTGGCCGCGTCCAGAATCACAATGCAGGTGCGGCTGCCCAGGACCGTGGAGCCCTTGCCAAAGCGGGCCCTCAAGTCCACCACCGGGACGACCGAGCCACGCAGGTTGATCACCCCCCGCATAAACACGGGCATCATCGGCACCGCCGTCACCTGGTTGTATTCGATGATTTCGCGAACACTCAGGGTGTTGACCGCAAACATTTCGTGAGCGGCGAGGAAGGTCAGGTACTGCAACGGCTCATCAGCCGGTAACGCCGGCTCGAATGCACTTGGCTGAACGGCGGAGGCGGACATGGCTCAACTCCCGAAGCGGACAAAGCCGCCCTCCACCAGATTGGCCTCGTGCTCAGGCATCAACGTCGCACGCGCATGTACCGGCGATGACAATGCCCGCCCCTGGCGCTTGCTCTGCACGGTGAAGAAGCCCATCAGCTCTTGCAGTTGCTCGGCCTGGCCACTCATTTCCTCGGCCGTGGCCGCCAGCTCTTCGGAGGCGGAGGCGTTCTGCTGGGTCAGCTGACTCATCTGCGACATCGCACCATTGATTTGCTCCGACCCGATGGACTGCTCCTCGGACGCCGCGGCAATTTCCTGGACCAGATCGGAGGTCTTGGCAATCGAGGGCACAATCTCATCCAGCAGGTTCCCGGCCCGCTCAGCCAGGGCCACGCTGCTCTTGGCCACTTCACTGATTTCCTGGGCGGCAATCTGGCTGCGCTCGGCCAGTTTGCGGACTTCGGCGGCCACCACCGCAAAGCCTTTGCCATGCTCGCCGGCCCGGGCCGCTTCAATGGCAGCGTTGAGTGCCAACAGGTTGGTCTGATAGGCGATGGAATCGACAATGCCGATTTTTTCCGCGATGGTCTTCATCGCTGCCACGGTGTCCTTGACCGCCCGCCCGCCTTCTGTCGCCTCTTTGTTGGCCTTGCCGGCCATACCATCAGTCACTTTGGCGTTCTCGGTGTTCTGGGCAATGGAAGCCGACATCTGCTCCATAGACGCGGATGTCTGCTCCACCGACGCCGCCTGCTCGGAAGCCGACTGGCTCATGCTTTGTGCAGTAGCGGAGATCTCCTCGGAGGCACTGGACAGTGAATCGGCAGAGCTACGCACCTCGCCAATGATCTCCGAAAGTTTTTCCACGGTGCCGTTGACCGAGTTCTTAAGCTCCAGGAACTTGCCCTGATAGTCACCGGTGATGGTTCGGGTCAGGTCGCCGCCAGCAATCGCCGACAAGATATCCATGGCCTCGGTAATCGGCTCGATGATCGCGTCCAGGGAGCCATTGATCCCCAGGATAATCCGCCGGAAATCGCCCTGGTGACGGGTGCTGTCAGGCCGGGTGTCCAGCTTGCCGATCATGGCGCTTTCGCTGATCTGGCGTGTGTCTTCGACCAGGGCCAGGATATTGGCCCGCAGTTGCTCGATGTTTTCGTTGATAAAGGCTTTTTTGCCCGGGAAACGCTCCAGCGGCGCCGACAAATCGCCTTCCCCGAATGACCGGATGCAGGCCATCGCCTTTTTCTTCACGCTGATATGCCCGCTGACCATGTCATTGATGCCCTGGCCGATATCCCGGTACGAACCGGAGAAGCGGGCAACATCAATCATGACATCAATGTCACCTTGTTCGTGCTCGACGGACATGTGCTTCATTTCATTGATCAGGGCCAGAATATTGGTGCGCAGCAGCTCAATGTTCTCGTTGATAAACGCTTTTTTGCCCGGGAAACGCTCCAGCGGCGCCGCCAAATCCCCCTCACCAAAGGAGCGGATACAGGCCATGGCTTTTTTCTTCACTGCGATATGGCCATTGACCATGTTATTGATGCCCTCGGCCATGGACCGGTAGCTGCCATTGAACTGGCTGGCATCAATCTGTGCGTCAATTTCGCCCTTGTCGTGCTCACTGGACATGCGGTTCGTTTCTACAACCAGCTCATGCAAGGTCGTGCCCAGTTGTTGCATGGAGGCCATCAGGCTGGTGGTATCACCGGCTCTGAGTGTGGCCTTTGCATCCAGTTCGCCGGCGGACAAGCGTGCTGCAAACACACGCACATCGGCCGGTTCACCGCCCAGCTGGCGCATCAGGTTACGTCCCAGGAATGCCCCGATCAGCGCGGTGGCCAACACCGTCAAGCCGCTGACCAGCAGTAACAGGTAGCGGGCGTTGGATTCGGTGCTGGTGGCCAGTACCTGGGCTTTGCGGCCCAGCTCAAGGTTGTACTGGCGCACATCGGCAATGGCCGCCAGGACTGCATTCTGCAACGGTTGGCTGGACTCGGTCGCCTCCCTGGCGGAAGCCAGGTCACCGTTGTCGCTCAACTTGTCGAAACGGGCTTGAAGGGTTGCGAACTCTGCCATCTTGGCGCGCAGTTGAGTCAACAATGCGGCATCGTGCTGATCTGAGATCAGCTCGCTCTGATAGTGATCCAGCGCCTTGCCAATCGTGCTGAAGTTGGCGGCCACCCCATCGGCGTAACTGGGCAGCGTGTTTTTCTCGACGCCGCCCAGGCGCTGCCATTGCAAGGCATGAAGCGCCGTGAAGGCTTCTGCGGCGTGATCGATTTCCAGCAGGCTGGGCACCGTGTTGAGGTTGGCGTAGCTGGCGGTAGTGTTGATCTGACCTGCCAGGTAGAGGCTGGTGGTACACAACACGATAACCCCGACAATCGCCGCGCAAACCAGCAATACAATATTTTTGATTACGGTCATGGCAAGTAACTCCTGATGACGCTTCATTGAGTCAGTAAAGGACTTTGAGTCGAACGGTTGGCCGATTCCCTGGCGACGTGCCCCAGCAAATTGGGAATATCCAGAATCAGCGCAACAGCACCGCTGCCCAGGATCGTGAAGCCTCCCAATCCGTGGGCATCACCAAACACCTTGCCCAATGGCTTGATCACGGTTTGAAACTCACCCAGCAAGCGATCCACCACCAGCCCGGCGCGCAAGCCGGCGTATTGCACGACAACCACGTTTTCGCGGCTGCCCCGCGGCTCATCCACCTCAAACATCTCGCGTAACCGCAGGATGGGCAGCACATCTCCCCGCAAGTCCAGGTAGCCGGTATCGGCACCTGGCTGGGTCACCAGCTCGATGCACTCCTCCACCATGTTCAGCGGAACCACATAGGAGGCTTTGCCGACGCCAATCAGAAAGCCGTCGATGATGGCCAGGGTCAGCGGTAGACGAATCCGTACGGTGGTGCCCAGGCCTTCTTCACTTTCCAGGCTCACGCTGCCCCGCAGCGCCGTGATATTGCGTTTCACCACGTCCATGCCCACACCGCGGCCGGACAGGTTGCTGACCTGGTCGGCGGTGGAAAAGCCCGGTTCGAAAATCAGGTTCAGAATGTCTTTGTCCGCCAGTACCTGGCCGTCCCCTACCAACCCTCGGTCACGGGCCTTGGCGAGAATCTTGTCCTTGCGCAGGCCGCCGCCGTCGTCGGATACCTCGATGACGATGCTGCCGGACTCGTGATAGGCATTCAGGCTCACCGTGCCCTGGGCCGGCTTGCCCCGCTGGAGGCGTAGGGAGGCCGCTTCGATGCCATGGTCCATGGCATTTCGCACCAGGTGGGTCAGCGGGTCGCCAATACGCTCGACCACGGTTTTATCCAACTCGGTCTCGCCACCGCCGATGTGCAGCACGATGTCCTTGCCCAGTTCCTTGGAGACATCGCGCACCACCCGCTGGAAGCGCGTGAACGTCGCGCCGATCTGCACCATGCGCAGGGTCAGGGCAGAATCACGGACTTCCTCCACCAGCCGCGACAACAGGCTGGTGGCCTCGATCATTTCGCCAATGCCGCTGCGCACCGCCACCAGGTTGGCACCGGCACCGGCAATGATCAGCTCGCCCACCAGGTTAATCAGCTGATCCAGCTTGGCGGCATCGACTCGAATCAGGTTACCTTCGTTAGTGGCCTGGCTCTTTACCGCCTTCTGCAAGGGGGCCATCGTTTCCGGCAATACGTCCACCGAAAGCGATGGCTCGCCTTCCTGCGCAACCAGCAAAGCCTGGGATTCGCTCAAGGTGCCACAACGGACAAACAGCTCCAGCAGGTCCGCATTTTCTTCCGGCAGCGCATCAATCTGCGTCCGGCACGCCTGGGGGCTGGCGTCGGGCTCCAGGATCAGCACCTGGGCGTCTTCACGCACAAAATCAAAAGCACCGTCGATGACCTCCCGGGAGGCATCGCTGACCAACGCGAGCTCAAACCCCAGGTAATTGGTTTCCGGGTCCATGGCCGCCAAGGGTGGTAGTTGGTCAAACAGGGTGATGGTGTGGTGCAAATGCCCCAGGGTGCCCAGGTAGCGCAGAAACGCCAACGGGTCCATGCCGCTGCGCAACACATCAGGCCCGAAGCGCAACGACAGGTGCCAATGCCCGGGGGCAAGAAGCTGGCTGTCAGCGGGGGTGTCCTGAGGAATTTGCGGCGCACCGGAGAGCGGCGTATCCAGGTACAGGGCGAGGCGCCCTACCAGCCCGTCGCCCTGAACCTGAAGGGGCTCATCCAATCGATCCAGGTTGCCGTCTTCGGCCAACAGATCGATCAGTTGGCTGATATGGTCACGCGCTTCAAGAAACAAGGCACTCAAGGCTTCGTCGACACGCACTTCCAGGCTGCGCACCCGATCCAGGACGCTCTCGGCGACATGGGTAAATTCAACAATCGGCATCAGGCCAAACAGGCCGGCTGAGCCCTTGATGGTGTGGGCGACGCGAAACAACGCATTGATGGTATCGAGGTCGTGGGGCGACTTCTCTATTTGCAGCAGCGCATCCTCCATCTGCAACAAAAGCTCGCGACTTTCAGCAATAAAAGTCTGTAGCACATCATCCATGTTCATCGGCTGCGCCATGGGGTCATACCCCCGCCGACAAGGTGGCCGGTGCCCGGTCAAAGTAGTCGTCCAGCCCGGTCAGGCGTAATGCCTCGACCACAGTGGGGCTGGGGTTGCTCAACACCAGCTGTGTGCCTTCCTTCAGGGCCTCACGCTTGACCAGAATCAGCAATTGCAGCCCGGCACTGTCCAGTTCATCGACGCTGGACAAATCCAGCTCGACCTCATGAGCCAAGGGAAACAAGGCCAGCAACACGTCTTTTTGTTCGGCGGCGGTATAGATGGTCAGCGGGCCTTCCATGACCTGGATTCGACGTAACATCGGGGGTGTACTTCTCATGGAAAACCTCCTGGCCAGCCAACGCTGGCCAACACTAAGGCAGGATTAACTTGGAGACGGCGTTCAACATCTGCGCCGGCTGAAAAGGCTTGACCATCCATGCCTTGGCGCCGGTGGCCTGGCCTTGCTGCTTCATGGCGTCACTGGCTTCGGTGGTGAGCATGATCACCGGCGTGAACTTGTAGGCCGGCAGCAGCTTGGCCGCCTTGACGAAGGTGAAGCCGTCCATGTTGGGCATGTTCACGTCACTGACAATCAGATGGATTTTGCGTCCATCCAGTTTGCTCAGCGCGTCTTTGCCATCACAGCCTTCAATCACGTCATAGCCCGCGCCTTTGAGCGTGATGCTCACCACCTGCCGTATGGAAGCGGAGTCGTCGACAATCAGAATGGTTTTGCTCATTGGAAAAGCTCCTCTAGAAAAAGGTGATGTCGCTGGTGTCAGCCTTGGAAAGCGGCTTGCCACCATGGATAGCGTGCTGTTCCGGCATGGTGTAGGCGGTTGACAGCTCATGCAGCCAGCGGTCGCCGGTCAGCGGGGTGACCACGCCCCCCTCATGGTGCTCACCCAACTGCTGTTGCAAGCGGCCTTGGTCGTGAGTGATCAGGGTCAACATCTGGCTGACCCGGTCCTGGAACTGCAGGGCAACCAGCACTTGGGCAATCTCGTCAGCCACACTCGCGCTCTGCTGTTGCAGGTCGTGGCTGTTGCGCACGATGGTCTGAGCGTTTGCGCCAAAACTCTCAATGACCTGGGATACCACCCGCTCCGAGTCCGCCAGGGTCAAGGTGTCTTGTTCGGCGTGATGCCGCGACATCTGCACAGTCCGGGCAATCGCGGCATTCACGGTGATGACCGTTTCGCTGATTTTGCGGCCGGTCTCACCGGACATGCTGGAGAGCTTGCGCACCTCATCGGCCACCACTGCGAACCCTCGGCCGGCCTCACCGGCACGAGCGGCTTCAATGGCGGCATTGAGGGCAAGCAGGTTGGTCTGGCTGGCGATGTCACCGACGTACTTGGCCATTTGCTCGAGCTGCTCGGTAAACCCCGAGAGCAGCATGACCTCCTTCAACTCGTTCTCTTTGTTGCAGAGCGCCGCACGCAGGGCCAGGACAATGGAGTTGAGATCACGCTGGCCGACTTCGAGCAGGTCGACCAATTGCTGGGATGCATCCTGGCCACCACTGCTGGAAACGCTGTGGCTGATGTTGGAAGACAGGGTGGCAAAGCGTTCGCTGAGTTTGAGGATGGCCGTTTCGCTGATCTGGCGGGCGGCCTCTATCTGCCTGGACCACACCGGCAGCACGTTGAGACACACCTCGGACAGCCCCGTGTCGGCGGCCACTGCCGGCACTGCGGCCGCCTCCTGGAGCTGATGCTGGACGCTGCGCCAGTGCGCCTGGAGGCGGCTGTTTGCCCACCCTCCCAGGCTGATACACACCAGCAACAGCACGCCGCCCGCCACTATTGCCCAGCCATCAAAACCCTTGCTGTACATGATCGAAAAGCTGCCGAGCAGGCCAGAGAACACCGCAGGAAACAGTGTCAACACAGCTGAAGGGGGTGGGGTCTGTTCGTTCACGGTCTCTCTCCCGGTCAGGGCAGCCCGTCGCCGGTTAACCAGCGGTTCGACTGCTTGAGGGAGATACTGGCGCAATAATGGCACCCCAACCATCGGAGCATCCCTATTCTGGGGTAGGGATACCGGGAGCCCGCGTAGGAAAATCCCTACCCCGGCGCCGAACTCAGGAAATACCCAAGGTCATGGCGAAACGCACAATGTCGGCCGTGGAAACAAAGCCCATCTTTTCCATCAACCGCGTTTTATGGGTGCTCACGGTCTTGTTGCTGATGACCAACTGCTCGGCGATCTGGTTAACGCTCATGCCGTGGGCAAGCAATCGCAGTATCTGGAACTCGCGATCAGACAAGCTCTCGACATAGGTCTGTTGCTTCAACCCACTGCTTTGCAGAGCGATCTGTTCCGCCAGGCCGGCGTCCAGGTAACGTTGGCCGCCGATCACTCGCCGGATGGCGGCCAGCAAGGTCTCGGGATCACTGTCCTTGGTCAGGTAACCCAGTGCGCCAGCGCGCAGTGCCCGTTGCGCGATGTGAATTTCGTTGTGCATGCTCAACACCAGGATGGGCAGCTTCGGGTACTGTGCGTGCAACCTGGCAATCAGGATTTCACCGCTGATGCCCGGCATGTTCATGTCCAGCAACAGCAGGTCAATCTCCACCTGGCGCAGCAACTCGATCACTTGCGCGCCACTCTCGGCCTCGGCCACTACCTGCAGGTCCGCGACCAGCGTGAACAGCTGCTTGAGCCCTTCACGCATGATGGTGTGGTCATCGGCGATCAACATGCGAATCATGAACCTGTCTCCTGCATGGGAATGAACGCCTGGACGGTGGTGCCTTGTCCGGGGTGACTGAAGATAATGACCTTGCCGCCCAGCATCAGGCCGCGCTCACGCATCCCGGCCAGTCCGAGGGTTTGCCGGCCGACCGCGTCGGGCTCGAAGCCGACGCCGTTGTCCTGGACTTCCAGCAACCAATGCCCGTCCTGCGGCGCCAGGGTGACACTGACCTGCGTTGCCTGCGCGTAGCGGGCAATGTTGGTCAGTGATTCCTGCACGATACGGAACGCGGCGGTAATCTGGGCGTCGGGCAGTGTCATGGGGCTCAAGGGCAAGTGCAGCAGGCAGGGTGTGCGGGTCAAGTTGACAAACTCAGTGGTCAGCCATTCAAGGCCCGAGACCAGCCCCAGGTTCAGGGCTGAAGGCCGCAGGCTGGTAGAAACATCACGCACCACTTGGATCGTCTTGTCAGTCAGGGCCATCAACCGCTCCACCTGAGGGGTGAGTTCGGGTGTGGTAGCGCCGAATTGAAACCTCAACAGTGAGATCCCCATACGCAACGCCGTCAGATGCTGGCCCAGTTCGTCATGAATCTCCCTGGCGATCAACTTGCGCTCCTCTTCCCGCGCGGTTTCCCGGCGGGTCGACAGGTCGCGCAATTGCGCGTTGGAATTGGCCAGGCGCCGCTCGGCGGCACGCAACTTGGAAATATCGCGCCCTACCGCCAGCACACTGACCACCCGCCTGCCATCGACCTCGGGCACAAAGTGGATCAGCACCACCTTGGGCGCGCCTTTCAAACCCGCCAACATAAATTCCTGCTCTGCCGCCTTGTTATCGTTGACCACCTGGGCCACCAACTCGCAAAAAAGCTGGGACTGGGCATTGAGGGGGGCCATGGCGCCTATGGATTTTCCCGGCAGGTCCGGCCAGGCGCTGCCCACCCACTTTTTCAGTTGGGCATTGACGTAAAGCACTTTGCCTTGGGCGCTCACACGAACAATGGCATCCGGGCTGTTTTCCACCAGGGCACTGATATCGTGCTGCCGTTCAAGTTCTTTCTGGCGGGCCTTTGAGGAAAGCGTAATGTCGCGGCTGATCACCAGAATGCGCTGGCCCATGCCCTCCGGGTCGGCGACCGGAATCAGGGTGAAGTGCAAATTACGGACTTCGTCCCGCAGCACCACCGTATCCTCGGACTCCATCGCTCGCCCGGCGGCCAGGCATCGCTGGCACAAATCCTGGACTTTACCGGCGCTCAGCCGGTCGAACACACGCTCAAGCGTCTGGCCAATGACATCGCCGTGGGGTTTGCCCAGGGCGCGCAGCAAGGCGGGATTGACCTCGACGCAGCGCAGGCGGTCAACCTCGGTTACCTCGAGCAGGCAGAGCATGTCCAGGGTATGGTCAAAAATATCCCGGTAACGTCGTTCGCGATGCTTGAGCAGTGATTCGGAGCGCCAGCGTTCGATGGCAATCGCGGCAATGTGACAGGTCTGGCGCACGCGCTGGATGTCACTGTCGTCTGGAAGCACGCCTTGTGGGTTGGCCACCACAAAAGCCCCCAGGACTCGGCCTTGCGTATCCATGATCGGCTCGGACCAAGAGGCATATTGCCCCGGGGTCGGGGGCCATTCATCCCGCAGGCCGGGGCCTGTGCAGGGCGTCAGTGTCAGGGTTTGAGGATCCAGCAGCATCACGCTGCAAGCACGATTGGGCAAGGCCAGCTTCAGATACCCAACCAGCAGGCCAAGGGTTTCATCCAGCGGCGCGTCGCTGGCCATTTTTTCGAAGATATGCAGCCGGGCCTCTTCGAGGTCCTGATGCTTACGCAACTGAGTAATGTCGTGGGCCAGGGCCGACACCCCAATCACTTCACCGGCATTATTGCGCTCCGCCGTCAGGCTGACCACGCACGTTACCCACTCGCCATTCTGCTCGACCGCCCAACTGTTCAGGAATTGAGCCGGCTCACCGGTGGCCACCACCTGGCGCAGCTGGCGCAGGTAGTCGGCGGACTCCTCATTGGGGGCAACACCAATGGCGTCGTGAAAAGACAAGCCGGTGAGCAGCAAGAATGTCGGATTGACATAGGTGCGCAGTAGATCGCGGTCATAGCGAACAATGACGTTGGGGGAGCTTTCCGCCAGGGACAGGAATTTCAGCTCGCTCCCCATCAGGGTTTCACGCAGCTGCCAGTTCTCGGTGATGTCTTCCAGCTGGGACACGAAGCAGGAAGGCTGACCCTCTTCGTCGCGCACCAGCCCGACAGTCAGTCGCACCCACACCACCTGCCCGTCGCGGCGAAGGTAGCGCTTATGCATCGTCGCACTGGGCCTCGTACCGCGCTTCAATTCATCGATAAGGCTTATTCCCACCTCCCGGTCATCAGGATGAGTCAGGGCCAGGAAGGTGGTGGCTTGCAGTTGCGCCTCGCTGTAGCCCAGCAAGCGGCAGGTGACGCCATTTGCCCGCAGCCAGCGACCGTCCAGCGCCACCAGCGCCAGACCGGTGCCGGAGGAATCGAAAATAGACTTGAGCTGTATATGGGTGACTTGCTCTGCTGCGGAGACGGTGGCTGCCGGTTCCAGACAGCCCACCATGCCGCCCAGCGCGGTCCATGCTTTGTCGCGCGTCATCGCCACTCTCCCTGCGGCATGTCAACGGCCTGTGCGCTCAAACCGCCACTCAGGTTGAGCAGCAACGTCGCACCCACCCATACCTGTGCGATCGTTCACACCAGGGTGACAGACCACACCCCATAGTAGACCTAACGCATGCATTCACTGCACGCCGACGGCACGTATAGGTGGTTTTTTTGAGAGATTTGCCCCTCATCAGGGTCCCGGCTGTTCACCCGAATACATTGCAGCAAACAACCTTGCCGAATGGATGGATGGGCCTGCACTGAACGGCAAGCCCATGGCACAGCGTGGTCGAATCAGCCCTTGCCTGCCTGAGACGCAAGGCCCGGGAGTCTGCTGGAAATCTCATCCTTGATCGCCAAGCGCTTTTCCTTCAGTTTTTTCAACTCATCATCACTGGCCCCCGAGGTGGACGACTCAGCCTGCACCACCGCCTTGTCGGCACTCTCGTATTGGTTGAGCAGCGAATCCAATCGGTTATCGCTCGCCCTGCGTTCATGAATAGCTTCCTTGCTCAAACCCAGGTCCTGATACAGGTCGTGTTTCACTGGCATGGAGTACCTCCGCACATTGATCGATGATTGACACCCTGAACCTAGCCCATCCAGCAGCCTCTTGTCATGTCTGAGATCAACCTGTCGCGTTTGCGTCCCCGTTCGTCGCTGGGCAGACGATTTCATAAAACCTTTGGCGCAGGCTGCCCTCCACTGTAGATCGTCACCCGATGGAGAACAGGTTCCATGAATCACGCTGCCAACGCTGTCGACACCCAGTGCATCAATACTATTCGTACCCTCGCCATGGACGCCGTGCAGAAGGCCAACTCCGGCCACCCCGGCACGCCCATGGGCCTGGCGCCCGTCGGTTACACCTTGTGGAGCCGCTTCCTGCGTTATCACCCCGAGCACCCCGACTGGCCTAACCGTGACCGTTTTGTATTGTCGGTGGGCCATGCCTCGATGCTGTTGTATTCACTGTTGCACCTGGCGGGGGTGGTGGAGATTGACGCCCACGGCAAGCGCTCCGGCCAGCCGGCCATCAGCCTGGACGACATCAAGCAGTTCCGGCAGATGAGTTCCAAAACTCCCGGCCACCCCGAATACCGCATGACCACTGGCGTGGAAACCACCACCGGGCCTCTCGGCCAGGGGTGCGCCAACAGCGTCGGCATGGCCATGGCTGAGCGTTGGCTGGCCAAGCGTTTCAACCGCGACGGCCAGGTGCTGTTCGACTACAACGTCTACACCCTGTGCGGCGACGGCGACATGATGGAAGGCATCAGCAGCGAGGCCGCGTCCATCGCCGGGCACTTGAAGCTGGATAACCTGTGTTGGATCTACGATAACAACACCATCAGCATTGAAGGTCATACCGAACTGGCCTTCAGCGAAGACGTGATCAAGCGTTTCCAGGCCTATGGCTGGCACACCTTGCACGTCACCGATGCGAACAACCTGCTGGCCCTGAGCGACGCGCTGAGCACGTTCCAGAAAAACACTGGGGCACCGACGCTGATCGTGGTCGACAGCGTGATCGGCTATGGCTCGCCCCACAAGCACAACACCGCGTCGGCCCATGGCGAACCCTTGGGCGAAGAAGAAATCCGCCTGACCAAAGCCACTTACGGCTGGCCTGAAGACTCAAGCTTCCTGGTGCCGGAGGAAGCGCGTACGGTCCTGCGGGATGCGCTGCTCAAGCGCAGCCAGCCGCTGTATGAGCAATGGACCGAAACCCTGGCCCACCTCGAACAGTACGAGCCGGAACTGGCCGATGAGCTGCGCCGCATGCGTGCCGGCGAGATGCCCGAGCATTGGCAGGAGCAACTGCCGAGCTTCGCCGCGGATGCCAAGGGCGTCGCCAGCCGTGCCGCCGGTGGCGAAGTATTGAATGCGTTTGCGAAACAGATCCCGTGGCTGCTGGGCGGCTCGGCAGACTTGTCGCCGTCCACCAAGACCAACCTGACGTTCGACGACGCCGGGCGCTTCAGCGCCGAGAACTACGGCGGGCGCAACCTGCACTTCGGTATTCGTGAACATGCCATGGGCGCGATTGCCAACGGCATGGCGCTGTCGTACCTGCGGCCCTACACCTCGACCTTCCTGGTGTTCAGCGACTACATGAAGCCGCCGATTCGCCTCGCGGCGATCATGGAGCTGCCGGTGGTGTTCGTGTTTACCCATGACTCGATTGGTGTCGGCGAAGACGGCCCCACTCACCAGCCCATCGAACACCTGACCCAATTGCGGGCCACCCCGGGTTTGCTGACCCTGCGCCCAGGCGACGCAAATGAAACCCTAGAAGCCTGGAAGATCGCCCTGGCCCAGACCCACCGGCCGACCTGCGTGGTCCTGTCGCGGCAGAATCTGCCGACCCTGGATCGCACGAAATACGCCGCAGCCTCGGGCACGTCCCGTGGTGCTTATGTGCTGGCCGGCGCCGAGAAGCCCCAGGTGATCCTGATGGCCACCGGCAGTGAAGTCAGCCTGGCGGTGGAGGCCTATGAGCAACTGAAGGCTGAAGGCGTGGCGGCGCAAGTGGTGTCGATGCCGAGCTGGGAACTGTTCGAAGAACAGGACCAGGCCTACCGCGACAGCGTGCTACCGCCAACGGTGAAGGCACGCCTGGTGGTGGAACAGGCCGGCCCGTTGGGTTGGGACCGCTACGTCGGGCAAACCGGGGCCAAGGTGGTGATGAACAGCTTTGGCGCCTCGGCACCGTTGGCCAAGTTGCAGGCCCAGTTCGGCTTTACCCTGGAGAATGTGGTGAAGCTGGCGAAGGAGCAGATCAAGCTCAACAGCTGACCCGGCGCAAGCAGGTCGGGCGTGGCCTACCGAGGGGAGCCTCGGAGCCACGCCCTGCTGCTCATTTACCGCCGGTGACATCCAGGAACGTACCCGTGATGAAGGACGCCTCGGCGCCTGCCAGCCACAGGATCGCCCTGGCCACTTCCTCAGGCTGACCGCCCCGCCCCATGGGGATCGAGTCTTTGACGCGATCAACCCGCCCCGGCTCTCCGCCGCTGGCGTGAATGTCGGTGTAGATATGCCCGGGGCGGATGCAGTTGACGCGTATTCCCTCCCGGGCAACTTCCTTGGCAAACCCGATGGTGAAGGTCTCAAGCGCGCCTTTCGATGCGGCGTAGTCGACGTATTCGTTGGGGCTGCCAAGCCGTGCGGAGGCCGACGAGATATTGATCACAGAACCGCCCCGCCCCTCGTGACGAAACGACATGCGCTTCACCGCTTGCTGGGCACACAGCATCGGCCCGATCGCATTGACCGCGAAAATCCGCTGCATGCGCTCGAACGCCAGGTCCTCGACCCGGGACTGCAACGCGTTGATCCCGGCGTTGTTAACCAGTACATCAATGCGCCCGAACGCCCGATCTATCGCGGCAAATAACTGAACGACCTGCTCCGGGTCTGCACTGTCTGCACGCACGGCCAACGCCCGGCGCCCCGCTGCTTCTACATCCGCCACTACCGCGAGGGCAGCAGACTCGTCGGAAACGAAGCTGATCGCCACGTCATAACCTTGTGCGGCAGCCAGCCGCGCGGTGGCGGCGCCAACGCCACGGCTTCCACCCGTTATCAGAATCAGCGGTGCCTGCGGGACGGTATCCATTGAGCGAACCTTCATGTGATGGTGGGAAATGCGTTATCTGTTCTCAGCCGATGAGCACGGTGCCGATGGCAATCACCACGCACGCCAATACCTTGCGCACCGTCAATGTCTCGCCGAGGAAGAAATAGCCAATCAGCGCCGCGAACAACACGCTGGTTTCGCGCAACGCCGACACCGCGCCCATGGGTGCACCGGCCATGGCGTAGATGATGATTCCGTAGGCCAGGAGCGACACCAGCCCGCCGCCAAATGCCGTGAAAAATCCGGGGCGCACGCTGAACAAACTCTTTGCCCCGCGCAGGCCGATATAGACCGCCGGCATCAACACGCCCCACAGGGCGCACATCCAGACCGTGTAGGCCATCGGGGCACCGGACAGGCGCGCACCTATCCCATCTGTCACGCTGTAAGCGGCAATGAAACACCCGGTGCCCAGGGCGTAGGGCAGGCTGGGAACGGCCAGGCGGCGGCCCCTGAACGCCAGTGAAATAATCCCGCCAGACACCAGGGCAATGCCCAGCAGCGAGCTGGCCGAAACGCTCTCCCCGGCAAACACCGCGGCGCCAACGGTGATCAGCACCGGCGAGGAGCCCCGTGAAATCGGATAGGTTTGCCCCAGGTCGCCCACCTTGTAGCTGCGCACCAGGAAGAGGTTGTAGCCCACATGCAGCACCGCTGACAGCACCACGTAAAACCAGCTGGCAGGCGCGGGCGGCTCCAGGAACAACGCGATTGCGCCACTGGCGATGGCAACTGCCAGGCACATCACCGTCATCGACCAGAGCCGGTCGGCGCCGCCACGCAGCAGCGCATTCCAACTGGCGTGCAGTAAGGCGGCGAACAGGACCAGGAGAATGATGTGATAAGGCATGCGCCCATCCTAAGCAAACCGGCGCGTTAACTGAAACGAAGTCTGCTCATTGAAGAATGAGCAAAGCCTCATGCTTTATTCGTAGGCGAGTCCGGCGTTTACCGCCTCCTGCATCAACCAATCACGAAAGCTGACGATGTGAGGCTGGGATTCGAGCCCTTTGGGGCACACAAAATAATAGGCGACCGGGGATGGGAACGGCACATCGAACAGCTTGACCAGGCTGCCGTCACTCAACTCTGATTCCACATGCCCACTGCGCGCCAATGCGATGCCCTGGCCGAGCAAGGCGGCCTCGATCGTCATGTTGGTGTCCGGAAACCTGACACTCTCATTGAGTGGCGAAATCGCCAGCCCGACGTGCTGGAACCACACTTCCCACTTCGGCACCAGGTCGGCGCCGTCGCGCATCAGCAAGGGATAGCGCAGCAATTCGGCTGGCGTGTTTGGCCGGCCAAAGCGCTTCAACAGATCGGGACTGGCCACCGGAAAAATCTGCTCGCGGAACAGGAACTCCGAGTAAAGCGCCGGGTAATTCCCATTGCCCAAGCGGATCGCAACATCAGCCTCCGCACTGGAGAAGTTGATGATCTTGTCGCTGGAGTCCAGCGTGACCAGTATTTCCGGATGCCGCTGGGCCAGGCTTGGCAAACGTGGCAGCAGCCATTTCAGCGCGAAGGAATAGGTGGTGCTGACCTTGAGCCGCACCCTGCCCTTTTGCTCCCGCAGGTCCGCGAGGGTGGCCTCAAGGTTCATGAAGAACTCGCGCACGATGGGCGCAAGGGCTGCGCCGGCAGGTGTCAGGCTGAGTGACTTGCCCCGCTGGAACAGCTGCAATCCCCAGAGTTCTTCGAGGTGCTTGAGTTGATGGCTGACGGCACTTTGAGTGACGTGCAGCTCTTGCGAAGCAGAGGTGAACGTGGTGTGCCGAGTCGCAACCTCAAAGGCGCGCAATGTCGAGGTGGGTGGCAGGTCTCTCATGGCATTGCTTCCCGGGCAGGCAATCATTTATGAGTTAACACTCATGATAGAGCATTCCATTCACCCGTCGAAAGCTGCCCGCTTACTCACATGCCACACACACCTGCTGAAACCACGCCGAAAAATTCGGCCAGCGCTCATTCGTCGGGCCATTGTGCGACCAATACCGAACCTGCCCTGTCTGCGACACGCAGAAGTAGTCGCCATTTTCTTCAATGAACGGCAGCCACTCCTTTGGCACCCCCATTTGGTTCCAGGCAACCTGGGCTATTTCGAACAAGTCGAGATGGCTCGTGCCCGGCAGGATCACGGCCGGCTCGAACGTCGCATTGGCCACATCGCTGCCGCCCTTGAGGAACTCGATGTAGGCCGCAGGGAACGGGAAGTTCAGGTTGCTCGCGGCCTTCTCGATTTCAGCATCGGTTGGAATACGGAACGGATCGGAGATCATTGAAAAGGTCTCTGGCTCGTCGAATTGGAGAGCGCTTGTTCCGGCCTCATATCACGCTGGCCCGACGAAGGCTGCTGGTGTGCCCGACGCCAGCAGCCTTCAGGCGGCTGACCAGATCTTCCCGTGCTTCGCGCCCACCGGTGCGCACGTATTCCAGCTCGGACGCGGTGATCAATACCACGGGAACCAGCCTGACCGGGGACAGCGGCATGTCGTCCAGGCGGGTCGGGAAGTCCGGATCAGGGCCGCCCAACAGTACGCCCGTGGCATCGTCCTCGGTGACGAACAGAGGCGGCAGTTGATCGCTCATGTGGTGCGACTGGCTGAACCCCGGCAGCTCCAGGGACAACACACCGTGGCGGTCCAGTTGATGGGTAATGCCGCCCGCGTTCGCCACGGTTTTAGCGACGTGCTCGATCAGCTCAAACGCCCAGCTCTGCCTTAAAGGATCAATCTCCCCTGACACACCCCGGGCATGTTCGGGGATATCCGACGTTTCCAGGAACAGCTCCATTTCGAAGCCATTGCCCAAGCCCTCGGCATCATCGAAAGGGTCTGACATGCCGTCCGTGGCGAGCACGATGGCATTGTCCCGGCGTACCACCCGGTACGCCTGGCGGGTCGACGGCCAATCAGGCCCACCGCTGAAACTCGGGCTGATGATGTACGAGAGCACGTCCCGCTCGACAGTACCTACCGATTGCCAATGGCGATCCAGGCATTGCGCACTGGCCATGCACGCGGCGTGATTCGCCGCTTCTGCTTCGGTCAGGTCATCGTAATTGAGCTTTTGTGCGGCGGTTTCGGGTGATGACACGGGCTCGGGCGCCTGGGTTTCAGGCGTGTTGCGTGCCCCGAAGAGTTTCTTGAAGAAATTCATCTGCGTTCCTTGCTGGACTGTAGGGAGCTGAATACCACAATTTGCCCCGCCAACACACCCTCAACCCAGCTGGAACCGCGCCGTGTTATCGCTCAATGCCCGACTGCCCTTGCTCAACACATCCGCCGCCTGATTCACCGCCCGCGCGCCATCGAGCAAGCGCCCTGCGGCCTGATCAACCTGCTGGATATTGCCGCTCACTTCATCCGCTGTCGCCGCCTGTTCCTCAACCGCCGTGGCGATCTGCGCCAGGGTGTCAGTGACGCTCTGCACCGCGCTGGCGATCTCGCCCAACCGATGGCCCAAGCCCGTGACGGACTCGGCGTCGGTCACCGCCTGCTCACAGGCCGCGCCCATCAGCGTGACCGCCTGGCTCACCGTCGCGCGCAAGCTGTCGACCGTGCCGGCGATCTGCGCCGTGGAAGCCTGGGTCCGTTGCGAGAGGCTGCGCACCTCATCGGCCACCACCGCAAAACCCCGGCCCTGCTCACCGGCCCGCGCAGCCTCGATGGCGGCGTTCAGCGCCAGCAGGTTGGTCTGCTCGGCGATGCCGCGAATGGTGTCGACCACCGACTGGATCTGCTGGCCCTGCTGGCTGACGCGTTCCAGCGCGTCGGAGGTGTCGGTCAGGCGCTGATTGAGTTGCTGGATACTGGCAGTGGTGCGCTGGCTGTCGCGGCTGCTGTCCTCGGCAATCTGCCGGGTTTTCTGCGCGCTGCCGGAGGCCTGCTCGCAGCTTTTGGCGACGCCCATGGAGGTCGCGGCCAACTGCGTGGCGGCGGCGGCAATCTGGCTGATTTGCTGTTGCTGGTCTTCCACTTCGGTGAGCGTGCTGCCCGATTGCGAATTGAGGGTCAGCACCGCAGAGCCGAGCTGCTGCGTTTCGTGGTTAACCCCCAACAGGCTGGTGCGCAACTGCACCACGGCGACGTTGAGCGCGGTGCTGATGGCGGCCAGTTCGTCACGCCCTTCCACCGCCACTTCCACGCACAGATTGCCGTCACGCAGGGATTCGGCAAGCGTAGTGATGCCGCTGGCGCTGCGGCGGATCGATGCCTGCAAGCACACGAACAGGTACAGGGCCGCCAGCGCCAGCACGCTGAACGTCACCGCCACCGGGATGAACTGCTTGAGCGAGCTGTTCCGGTAGTAAACCAGGCGCGCGTCCAGCGAGGTCAGCGATTGGCTACGCAACGCGCCCAGGGTACCGAGCATGCCATCGACACTGCGTTCAAAGCCGCTGGTATCGACCTTGATGGTGCCGCCGAACACGCCCTCGTCCAGGGCTTTCAGCTCGCGGTCCAACAGTTGCACGCTGTCGTCGTATTGCGCGATCCAGGGTTGCAGCCCAGGGTATTGCTTGGCCTTCAGGGACGCGGCGGCCTTGACCAACTGGTCCCGGGCATCGCCGATGCGCCCGCGCAAATCACGCATCTGCAAACGGCTTTGCAGGGTGAACTGCCCCGATGCGATGGACGACTGCCCGACGCTCGCCATGCGCCCGATACGCTCGATCAGATCAGGTGTTTGCTGGGTGGAAATCTGCATCAGCAAATAGGTTTCAAGCCACGGGTCGAGGATCAAACCGGTGTCCATGGTGATCTGCTCGCGCAGGGTTTGCATCGCGCTCAATGCAGACGTGAAGCGGTCGTAGCCGTCCGGCCACCACCCCACGGTGCGCAGGGCTTGGGAGTCCATGCCGGTGACCGAAGCTTTTAGTGCTTCGAAGCGTGCGAGGGTATCAGCACTGGCGTTCTGGGCTTTCAGAGCCTCACCCAAGGCCTGCACGCTTTGCAGGATCAGCGGGAAATTGGTGTCCACGGCCGTCATTGCGGCTTTGGCGGCGGGGGTCTGGTCGTGGAGGATGTCGGCGGCTTTCCAGCGTGCGGCCAGGTTGCGCTGGGCGGTCAGCTGGGCGTCCAGGGCATCCAGGGCCAACAGTTCGCGCACGCCGGATTGCTCATTGGAAATCACCGTCTGCTTGGTGCGGTACTCCTGCGCGATCATCCACAAGCTGCCCGCCAGGGGCAGCATGAACAGGAAAAACAGGATCTGGAACTTGCGCGCGAATCCAAAACGTCCGAGCAGGCGGATTCCTGGCGACAAAATACTTTGCATGTCCGACAACTCCTAGAACCACTCGCATCGACCGCGAATCAAGCGTTGAAATGACTGACGGCAAAGTGCCATGTCATTGATTAAGCTGGCTCAAGCAAGAAACGGACCGCTGGTGGCAGGCCCGCAGATATGCGGGGCGTCGTTCAAAAAACGCGGTGCCGTGCGCGAAAATGGGGCGAAAGCACTCAGCGCCGGTGGCAGAACGGTAACCGTCTGACCAATACCGCAAGCGTGAGGGCAGACGACAACCTGTGGCTAGGGAGCTTGCTGTGGCGAGGGAGCTTGCTCCCGCTGGAGTGCGCAGCGCTCCCGCTTTTTCTTGGGGCCGCTTCGCAGCCCAGCGGGAGCAAGCTCCCTCGCCACAGCAAGCTCCCTCGCCACAGGGTGAGTGCTTGCTGAATCAGGATTGCCGACTGGCAATCACCAACACCCTCTCCAGCCTCCGGTCACAGGGCTCAGGCTGCGCAACGCTGATGAACTCGTCAGGCTTGTGCCCTTGGTCCGGCGCCAGGTTCGATTCGCGGCGCTGACCCGTTGCGCCAGCAGGTCACGACTGCGGCTCATCGATCATCTCCCGGCACCGCGTAGCCCGGCGCGCTTTGCGGGTTGATGGCGCGCTCGATGTAGTCCTGCATTTGCCCGCGATAGGCCTGCCAGAGTGGCTCGAGGGCGCCGATCGGGTCCACGTCGGCCCAGTCCACCCGCAGGTTGACGATGGGCCACAGGTGATCACCGACCACCACCATTGCGGCTGAATGCACCGGCCCCGCTTCGCCGCCTCCGGCCATACCTGCCTGCATGGCGGCAAGCAGTCGGTCGGCGAGGTGGCCGGGCGTGTCTTCGAAGGCGCGCACCATGGCTTCGATCACATCGGTATTCGCCAGCATGTTTCCTGCTGCCACACATTGTTCACCGCTGAGCGCATGGTGGATGCCCAGGGTTTGCGTGCCACTGAAGTGCGCGGTTCTGCCGGCGTTATCAATCGCGGTCACCTGGCGATATTCGCTGTGGTTTTGCGGTGTGAGTACCGCGGCCAGTGCGTCACTTGGCGCCATGCCTTGGGCCAGCAGGTCCAGGGTCTGGGGGCCGAGTGCCGGCAAGGTGATGTTCTGCGACGCCACCGCGCCCACACCCGCGCGCAGCCACGGGCAACGTGCGCCCACGGCAATGCTCGACGAGCTGATAGCGATACCCAGCTGGCCGGTTTCGGCACAGCGGGCGACAACCGAAAAGGTCATGGGAAATCCTGCCTGTGAGGGATCAAATCAGTCGAGCAACGAAGGATCGGCATCGATCATCAGTTGCTTCATTTCTTCAAAATGCTGCTGCGAGAAGTCCGTGATGCCCTCCCAACCCCGCGCTGTTTTCTCGGCCACTTCGTCAGACAGTATCCGCAGCGGTTGGCCGGTAGACCAGGCCGTCACCAGGATCTGGCAGGCGCGTTCCAGGGTCCAGATATCGTCGAATGCCTCACCGATGGAAGCGGCCGTGACCATCACTCCATGGTTGCCCATGAGCAGGCGGCGTTTACCGTCCAGCAACCCGGCCAGGCGCTCGCCTTCGGCCTCGGTGTCGGCCATGCCGCCGTACAGTTCGTCCACCGCCACACGATTGAAATAGCGCGCGGTGTTCTGGTCGATCGCCGGGATGTGCGGCTTGGCCAGGCAAGCGACGGCCGTGGTGTAGACCGGGTGCAGGTGCAGCACGGCGCGGGTTTGCGGCAGCAAGCGGTGAATCTGCCCATGGATCGACCAGGCAGTGGCGTCCACGTCCGGATGGTCAGCGCCGGACGCATCGTCGGCATTCAGCAACAACAAGTCACTGGCGCGGATACGCGAGAAGTGCTTCCACTTCGGGTTGAGCAAAAATTGTTTGCCATCCGCCGACACCGCCGCGCTGAAATGGTTGGCCACCGCCTCATGCATGCCCAGGTGCGCAACGATGCGGAAGGTCGCCGCCAGGTCGATGCGCGTTTGCTCTTCATGTGATAACGCCATGTAGCTTTCTCCGCAGGGCCAGTACCCCATAATCTGTGGCGAGCGAGCTTGCTCGCGCTGGGCTGCGAAGCGGCCCAAAAAGCAGGACTGCTACGCAGTCCAACGCGAGCAAGCTCGCTCGCCACAGGTAGGGTGTGTTCCTTAAGTGAACAGTGTTGGGTCAGGACTTCGGCATCAGCTCGGCGATGTCGGCATCGGTAGGCGCCTGGAAGTTGTATTTCTTGAGCAAGGCCGCGTATTCAGGGGTGGCGCTGAACTTCTTGATGCCTTCGATCAAGGCGTTCTTGACCTCATCGTTGCCTTTCTTCACGCCGAAGCCGTTCAGCACCGGGTAGATCAAGGTGTCGGAAGAAATCACCACACGGCCGCCGAGTTTCTCGACCGCGCCACGGGCAACGGCCGCGTCAGTGATCTGCGCTTCAACCGCATGGGCCAACAAGGCTTGGGTGGTTTGCGGGTCGGTGCTGTATTCGCTGATCGCGATCGGCTTCAGGCCTTTCTTCACACAGTACTCATCCGACAGCTTGTGCATCTGCGCCAGCCAGGACGTGGCGCCCATGGAACCGATCTTGTGGCCGCAGAACTCTTCCGGGGTCTTGGGCTGGAAGTCGCTGCCCTTGAGGGTAAGGATCGACTCGCCGCTTTTGAGATAAGGAATCATGTCGATGACTTTCACCCGTTCGGCGGTGATGTACATGGACGAGTTGGTCACATCGAAACGCCCCGCCTGCAAGCCGGTGATCAGGTTGGGAAAGCGCGTGTCGAGGGTCTCGACGGTGCGGCCCATGGTCTTGGCCAGGCCGTCCATGAATTCAATATCAAAGCCGGCGGGCTTGTTGTTATCCATGTACTCATAGGGAAAGAAGGTCACATCGGAACCGGCGACAATCTTCCCGTCTTTCTGGAAGGCCGAAGCCGCCAACGACGTCATTGCAACCGCAGCGCCCAGCAGGCACACGGCAATAGGGCGAGCAATCGAGTGAAACGCTGTCATGGTAGTACCCTGCAAGGTGAGAAGGAGGTTAGGCAGTGACGGAGTCCTGGCCAGCCTGTTGCACAAAGAAAGAGGCGCCACGGGGCTTCTGCGGCAAGCGCATGCGGTTTTCCGTGGAACGCACCAGGCCACTTTCTTCACCGGCTACCATCAAGCCGGCGTGTGCGCTGGGCAGCGGGTTTTCGCCGAATGGCAGCGCGTCTTCAGCGGCGTAGACGCTGATGAACAGGGTGCGCGGCAGTTCGGTCTCGTTAGGGCTTGAAGCATGCAAAAGACGGGTGTGCATGAAGCACACAGAACCGGCGGGGCCATAACAGGCCACCGGGTTCTGGCACAGATCGTCGACTACCGTGTCGTCCACCGCGCCGGTGAAACGCTGGTCGTGCCAGTGGGACCACAGCGGGCCCTTGTGGCTGCCGGGGATCACATTCAGCGGGCCGTTCTGCGGCGTGACTTCGCTGACCATCAGCAAGGCGGTGACGATGTCGTCGTTACTGTGGGGCGTGAACAGGAAGTCCTGGTGCCACTTCACTTGCGTCGCGGTGTGGGGCAATTTCGAGTTGATCTTGCTGTGATGAAAGCGTGCACCACCGCCTCCGATCAATTGCGCAGAGATCGTCGCCATCCGCGATTGCAACGCCACGCGCTGGTAGGCAGGCGAGATCTCAGTGGGCGAACTCACCCGGCGCAACGAGGGATGATCCGCACGGTGGTCGCCCTCCAGGTCGAAACGCGCACGACCGTCCACCGTTTCACCCCAGCCCTGGTCGTGGCTGCGGCTGTCTTCTACCCACTGGTCGAAGTCGTGCTGCAACGCGGCGACTTCTTCAGCCGACAGCACGTCTTGCACCACCAGAAAGCCGTCCCGGTGAAATTGTTCAATTTGCGCTTGCTCGATCATGTTGTGGCTCTCTTGTTGTTCGAACGTTGAGGGGTCACGCCAGCGAGACGTCCTTGAGGAACGCCTCCACGCGTGGGTTTTCGCCGCTGCGCAATGCGTGCGGCGTGTCATCGCACACCACCCGGCCCTTCTCCATGAACACGATGCGGTCGGAGACCTTGAATGCGAAATTCATCTCATGGGTCACGATGACCATGGTGATGCCCTCCTGGGCCAGGGCTTCGATGACTTGCAGTACTTCGTTGACTTTTTCCGGGTCGAGGGCCGAGGTGGGCTCGTCAAACAGCATGATTTGCGGGCGCATCATCAGGGCGCGGGCGATGGCCACGCGTTGCTGCTGGCCACCGGAAAGCTGGTGCGGATACTTCCAGGCGTGGTCGAGCATGCCGACCTTGTGCAGCAGCGCGTAGGCCTGTTGCTTCAGCTCTTCGACGCGCCCGAGGCGGTGGTACTTCGGCGCCATCAGCAGGTTGTCGAGCACGCTCAAATGCGGGAACAGGTTGAAGCTTTGGAACACCATGCCGATGTTCAGGCGGTGCTCGGCGTGCTCCACGTACTGCGGCTTTTGCGCACCGACTTTGTTCAGGTGGATGAAGGGCTGGCCGTTGATCTGGATCTCGCCGTTATCCAGTTGCTCAAGGCCATTGAGCAGGCGGATCAGCGTGGTTTTGCCGGAGCCCGAAGGCCCGATCACCGACACCACTTCACCGGGCTGGATCTGCAGGTTGACCGAGCCCAGCACCTCGACATCGTTGTAGGCTTTATGCAGCCGCGAAGCCCGTAGCGCCGGGCCTTCGGTGCTGACCGGGCGCTGCAGGGCCACACGCTGTTGGGTCGCCAACGCCAGCACTTCGGCGTCGGGAACCCGGGAAACGTTGCGTTGGTTGACGTCGAGAAAACGCTCGAGGCGTTTGAGCAGGAAGTCGAACACCGTAACGATGAACACGTAGAAAAACGCCACCGCCGCCATCGTCTCGATCACCAGGAAGTTCTGCGAGTAAAGCCGCTGGCCGACCATCAGGATTTCGGTCAGCGAGATCACTGACACCAATGAAGTGAGCTTGACGATGGAGATGTATTCGTTGGCCAGGGACGGCAGCGCCACCCGCAATGCCTGCGGGATCACTACCCGCCACTGGATCCCGAAGAACTTCAGCCCCAGTGCCCGGGCGGCCTCGCCCTGCCCTTTGGGAATCGACAGCAGGCCGCCCCGGTGAATCTCCGCGACATAGGCGGTTTCGCAGATCACCAGGGCCAGCAGGCCGGCCCAGAATGGGTCCGCCAGCATCACTGAAGTGGCGGGAATCGCTTGCGGCAGGTTGTAGATGAAGATCAGCAGCACCAGCAACGGCAGGCTGCGGAACAACCAAATGTAGCCACGCGCCGGCAGGCTGATCAGCGCATGTTTGGATTGCTTGGCCAGGGCCAGCAGGAAACCCAGTGCGATACTCAGGACCCAGGTCAACGAACTGAGCTGGATGACCGTCCATGTCGCCCGCCAGAACTCGGCATCGGCCAGCAAACCAAACATGTAATTCCAGTTGAAAGTCATCGTCACTGTGCTCGACAAAAAAATGAAAATGCCCACCGAATGCTCAACGTGAAGGTCGAACCCTGATCTGCACCGATGGACTGAGATTCGTGGCGAGAGGCCCTTGGGGTCAATTCGTAAAAGCCGGCCTATTGGGTAGGGAGAACCTACGCAGCGTCACCGTTCCCTGGGTTACGACTGGACAGTCAAAACAGCCTGTCTCGTATTGGTGCGATGCCGCGACCGCACGGCAGCCAGCGCAACCTTTTGGTGCAATGCAAACACGTTCCCAGGCTGATTGTTCCCGCGCTCTGCGTGGGAATGCATCCCGTGACGCTCCGCGTCACCACCGCGCAAGACCTGAACCTTGCATCGCCAGCTGGACGCAGAGCGCCCGAGGCGGCATTCCCACGCTGAGCGTGGGAACGATCAAAACAGGCGGCTCAGCCCACACCGTCAAGCGTGCGCACCGCATGGGCATCAAAAAAGCTCGGGGCCGCCATGCCCGGGATGTACTGGTCCGAAACGAACATGCGGCAACGCTCGGCAAACGCCGACACCACACGGGACAATTGGGTATTGCTCGCCGTGGCATAGCCCAGCTGCATGGGCCGGTGCGGGCCGGACAAGCGCAAGCGGATCAGGCGCTTGCCGTCCTGGGAGAGATTGGCTTTGGGCCGGGCATTTGCGAAGGAATAGCCGATGCCATTGGCAACCATCGAGCGCACGGTTTCAAGGTTGCTGGAGCGCATGATGATGTTCGGCGTGGTACCCGCCTGCATAAAGAAGCTGAGGAAATACTCCCGGCTCCAGGGCGTGTCCAGCAGCACCACCGGGTAATCCTCAAGGTCGAGCATGCTCACCGCCGACAGACTCGCCAGCGGGTGGTACTCACCCACCATCACATACGGCGGCAATTGCGCCAGTGGTTGGAAGTCGATGTCGTCACTGGTCACCAGGTCGTAGGTCAGGGCGATATCGATCTCGGCGCTGCGCAGTTTTTCCAGCATTTCCTCGTGGTTGCCCTCCACTTGCGTGAGGCGTACACCCGGAAACGCACGGCCAAACCCAAACACCAGCTCGGGGGTGATCATCGGCGCCAGCCACTCCAGGCAACCCACCCGCAGCGGACCACGCACAGTGTTCAACGACTCGGAAGCAATGGTGTAGAGGTTGCTCATCTGCTCCAGGATCAGCTTGGCCTCTTGCATCACCTGGCGCCCCACCGGCGTGAGGGAAATGCCTTGGGCGTGATGCCGCACAAACAACTGGATGCCCAGCTCGGCCTCCATATGGGTGATCGCCGCCGAGATCGACGGCGACGACACATGAATGCGTTCAGACGCGGCACTGATGCTGCCTGCCTCACCGGAAGCCACGAAATATTCCAGTTGGCGCTGGGTAATACGACTGAGCATCACGCCTCCACATCATCAATACGCTGACGCCAAGCTGGCGTCGACTGCCTCAACCACACCGTTGCATGGTTCATGCCGGGTGCTGTTTCGACCTAACGCTCAGGCCTGGGTACAGCGCTTCGGTTTTGCCTAAGCACTACCTCGCGCAAATGCTGGTTTCGCGCGGGCGGGGCCAATGTGAAGCTGGATTTATTCCGCCCCCGTGAGTTACCCGCAATGCCCACCCATACCCGTATTCGCATGTTCAACACCAAGCAGACCTACCCAAACCAGGCGCTGGACAACGACCTGTGCCAGGCCGTGCGCGCTGGCAACACCATTTATGTACGCGGCCAGATCGGCACCGATTTCGAGGGCAACCTGATCGGCCTCGGCGACCCGCGCGCGCAGGCCGAGCAAGCGATGAAAAACGTCAAGCTGCTGCTTGAAGAAGCCGGTTCCGACCTGTCGCACATCGTGAAGACCACCACCTACCTGATCGACCCGCGCTACCGCGAGCCGGTGTACCAGGAGGTCGGCAAATGGCTCAAGGGCGTCTTCCCGATCTCCACCGGCCTGGTGATTTCAGGGCTGGGCCAGCCGGAGTGGTTGATGGAAATCGATGTCATCGCGGTGGTGCCGGATGACTGGAACCCAAGCCAGCAACCATGAGCCACCTGGAGTTGCCCATGCCCCGCACTGTGTATTTCCTCAACGGCCCCAACGCCAACCTGTACGGGCTGGACAAGAACGGCACCTACGGCAGCGAAAGCTTCGCCAGCATCGAAGCGCGCTGCCAACGCCACGCTACCGCGTTGGGCCTGAGCCTGGAATTTCGCCAGAGCAACCACGAAGGCGTGCTGGTGGACTGGATTCAGGAAGCCCGGCTGAGTGCCGACGCGATCATCATCAACGCCGCCGGCCTGACCTACAGCTCGGTGCCGATCCTCGATGCACTGCTGGCGTTCGACGGCCCGATCATCGAAGCCCACATGAGCAACATCTGGAAGCGCGAGGCTTTCCGGCATCACTCCTATGTGTCCAAGGCCGCCACCGGCGTGATCGCAGGCCTCGGCGCGCTGGGTTACCGCCTGGCCCTGACGGCGGTGGCCGAGCTGCTGCAGGCCGATTGAAGGGCTTTGGTTTTGCCTAACCTCTACGTTCAAAAAGCATAATTTCCGGTTGGCTGGCGCTTGATCACACTGGCACCTGTCGATGGTCGCTTATCTTTAGGAAGCTCACATGTCAGTTGAAAAAATCAACACCCTGGTGGTGGGCGCAGGCCAGGCGGGGGTCGCCATGAGCGAGCATCTGTCACTCATGGGCGTGCCGCACATCGTGCTGGAGCGCAACCGCATCGCCGAGCGCTGGCGGTCGGAGCGCTGGGACTCGCTGGTCGCCAACGGCCCGGCCTGGCACGACCGTTTTCCCGGCATGAAATTCGAAGGCATTTCCCCCGAGAGCTTCCCGCCGAAAGAGCGCATGGCGGCGTACTTTGAAGAGTACGTGAACATGCTGAAGGCACCGGTGCGCACCGGGGTTGAAGTGCAGCAAGTGGAACGCCACGTGGGTCGCCCCGGGTTCAAGGTGACCACCTCGGCGGGTGTGATCGAGGCCGCGAACGTGGTGGCGGCGACGGGTCCGTTTCAACGTCCGTCCATCCCGAATTTGGTGCCCGCACACGCCACGGTTCAACAGCTGCATTCTTCGGCCTACAAGAATCCCGGCCAGTTGGCCGAGGGGGCTGTGTTGGTGGTGGGCGCCGGCGCATCGGGTTCACAAATTGCCGAGGAACTGCAAAAAGCCGGCAAGACCGTCTACCTCTCGGTGGGCGAACACTATCGCCCTCCTCGCTCGTATCGTGGTCGGGATTACTGCTGGTGGCTGGGCGCGCTGGGCTTGTGGGATGAAGTCAAAATCCAGCCGAAGAAGAAGCATGTGGCGTTTGCCGTCAGTGGCTATGAAGGCGGCAAGACCGTCGACTTCCGCCGCCTGGCGCACATGGGCATCACGCTGGTGGGCGTGACCCGGTCGTGGAATGAAGGCGTGATGGAGTTTGAGCCCGGCCTGGCAGCTAACGTGGCGGAAGGTGATCGCGCTTATTTTGACGTGCTGCGGGACGCCGACGCTTATATCGAGCAGAACGGGCTGCCGTTTGCGCCGGAGCCTGAAGCGTGGGAGTTGCTGGCTGATCCGGAGTGCCTGGTGAATCCGGTCCTGAGCCTGGATTTGGCTGAGGCCGGTGTGACCACGATTCTGTGGGCCACCGGTTTCAGCTTCGATTTCAGTTGGCTGAAGGTGAATGCGTTTGACGAGAAAGGTGAGCCTTTCCATAAACGCGGGATTTCGGCGGAGAGCGGGATTTACTTCCTGGGTTTGCCCAACCTGGTGAACCGCGCGTCTTCGTTCATCTATGGGGTTTGGCACGATGCGAAGTACGTGGCGGATCATATCGTCTTGCAGAATGAGTACATGGCCTATAGCAAGCCGTGAGGCGCCTTGCTCCATCCGCCGGCTTGTACTTCCAGATATAGGTTTCCGAGTTTGCTCACAGGTGGAGGTCGATCTACCTCTGCCTTCAGGCGAAAGGCGAAGACTTTTACCTGAAGATGAACAAGGCAACGTCGGCAACGCGCTTCTCAAAGTGAGAGGCGAGGATAACCTGGCACCGGATCATGGCAGCACACGCAAAGCTTGTTGCCATCCAGGTCCCGAAAATACGCCCCGTAATAGTCGGGGTGATAGTGAGGCCTTAATCCAGGCTCTCCCTCACACATCCCGCCGAGCGCCAACGCTGTCGCATGGCTTCTATCGACCGCTTCCCGACTGGGCGCAAGTAACGCCACCATCTGCCCATTCCCGGGTGCATTGGGGTTGCCATCAAACGGCGCGCCGATGACGAAGATTGGCCGAGGTGCAGTTTTGGAAACCCAGCCAGCCCACGGTTTGTCCGCATCACAGAATTTCAACGTGAGGCCCAATTCAGCCATCAGCTTCGAATAGAAAGCAAAGGCTCGATCAAAATCACCTGTACCTAAAAACACATGGGAAATCATGCTGGCTACCCTGGGGCGATGAATGCCCATGAGTCTGGCGCGAAATGATTGCAGGCGAAAGCCTGATGACCTCACCCAGCAGATGTACGGCCCACTCCCCTCATACGCCCTTAAAAACCGCAAATCCCAACAATCCGCAGGGTGCCGCCCGGCATTTCGCCAAGCCATAATGAACCTACAACAATAAAGGGGCTCACCCCGGGGCGCGTAAGCCATGTACAAAGACCCTATCGTGATGGAAACCAAGTTCAGCCGGAAATTGACGGTGTGACGTGCTGTCAGCCTTGGGACACGCTTCGGCTCCAATAGCAGCTCACCCCTGAGAAGGCGCTTCTTGCAAAACAATCCGCCTCACTCCAATATAACAAGCAATAACTTGGTTAATTAACGCCAACCATGACGCCCATACCATTCGCCGGCGCCTACACCGCGAACGCATTACAAGGAATCGTTGATGCAAACCCAAGACAGCAGTTGGGGCGAGTTGCTCCGGGGCAAAAACGCCACCCGCTCCATCGCGCTTTCAGGCGGCATTGCGCTGTATGCCACCAACACCTACATCGCCACCACCATCCTGCCGTCGGTGGTCGCAGAAATCGGCGGCCTTGAGCTCTATGCCTGGAGTACCACCTTGTATGTGGTGGCCTCGATCCTCGGCTCGGCCCTCACCTCCAAGCTGTTGCAACGTACCGGACCACGGCAGGCGTATGCCGTGGCCACGCTGGTGTTCATGGTGGGTGTGCTGATCTGTGCATTGGCGCCGAGCATGCCGGTGATGCTGGCGGGGCGCTTTATCCAGGGCCTGGGTGGTGGGGTTTTGTTGGCGCTGTGTTACTCGATGATCCAGCTGGTGTTCGAAGAACGGCTGTGGCCTCGGGCAATGGCCTTGGTATCGGGCATGTGGGGCGTGGCCACGCTCGTCGGGCCAGCGGTGGGTGGCGTGTTTGCGGAAATGGACGCCTGGCGTTTCGCCTTCGGCTCGATGGTACCGGTGAGCCTGGCGTACATGGTGCTCACCAGCCGTGCGCTGCCGCCACGCGATACCGCAGCGACGGCCACGGCTCGCTTGCCGGTGCCGCAGTTGGTGCTGTTGGCTGGCGCGGTGTTGGCGGTGTGTGCGGGCAGCGTCTCGTCGCTGCCGAGCTGGAACCTGCTGGGCATCGCGACCTGTGCGGTGCTGGTGTGGCTGCTGATCCGCAAGGAATCCAACGCCACGGTCCGCCTTCTGCCCCGGGATGCACTGAAATTCAGCACCCCGCTCTGCGCACTGTATGCGACCACGTGCTTGTTGGTGATCGGCATGAGCAGCGAGATTTTCATGCCGTATTTTCTACAGCACCTGCATGGCCAGTCACCCTTGGTCGCCGGTTATATGGCGGCGTTGATGGCGGCCGGTTGGACCGTCTCGGAAATCCTCAGCTCTGGCTGGACCGGCCGTGGTCCACACCGCGCCATTATCGCGGGGCCGCTGTTTATCGTGGCCGGGCTGGTGATGCTGGCAATCATCACGCCAATCGCCGGTCACGGGGACTGGGCACTGTTGGCGCCTATTTGCCTCGGGCTGTTCCTGGTGGGTTTCGGCATCGGCCTGGGCTGGCCGCATCTGCTGACGCGCATCCTGCAAGTGGCGTCGGAGCAGGATAAGGATACGGCTGCATCGTCGATCACCACCTTGCAACTGTTCGCCATGGCCATGGGCGCAGCATTGGCGGGGGTGATCTCGAACATGGCGGGCATCAATGACGTGCCGGGGGATATCGGCGTCGCCAATGCGGCACGCTGGATATTCGCGCTGTTTACCCTGGCACCGATGTTGGCGCTGGTCATGGCACTGCGGGCGACACGCACGAAGGCCCGCGTCGGGGAAGAAATAACGGTGTCTTGAGACTGGCGATCCGTTGCTACGGCACCCATAAACACGCTCCTTTGAAAAAGCCCTGAATCTCAGGGCTTTTTGCATTTCCTCGATCAATACGCCGCTCCTGCCCTTGCCTTGATGCAGAAATAACTTCCATCGAGTGACTTTCATTATGAAACTCACCATGACATATTACGCATGTAATATTCAGTAACAAGCCAACGGGGCTTTCATTTCCCCATTCAAACCTAACGAGGTCATTTCGCCATGGACGCTCAAGTCAGCGCTGTGCCCGAACCCACAACAACTTCCCGGCGCAAACAGGCCCTGCGCCTGGGGCTGCTGACCCTGGCCGTGGTGGGCGGCGTCTGGTACGCCAGCCACTGGTGGCTGGTCAGCCGGTTTATCGAAGACACCGATGACGCCTACGTGGGTGCAGACGTAACGGTGATCAGCGCCAAAGTGCAGGGCTATATCAGCGAAGTGGCCGTGCAGGACAACCAGTTCGTACGCGCCGGCGACGTGCTGGCCCGCATCGATGTCCGCGACTACCGCACCGCCCTGGCCAAAGCCGACGGCGCCGTGGCCGCGCAACAGGCCGCCCTCGCCAACCTCGACGCCACCGAACAACTGCAACTGGCCGTGATCAACCAGGCCAAGGCGCAGATCGACGCCACCGACGCCGAAGCGCAGCGGGCCAGCGACGATCAGACCCGCTACCAGAACCTGGTGCGCAGCCAGGCCGTGTCGGTGGAAAGCGCGCAACGGGTCAGCGCCGTGTGGAAGACCGCCCGCGCCGACCACTCCCGAGCGCAAGCCGGGCTGATGGCGGCGCGCCGGCAAATCGATGTGATTGAAACCCAGCGCGACCAGGCCCGCGCCGCGTTGCAACAGGCCCAAGCCGAACGTGACCAGGCACAGTTGAACATCAGCTACACCGAGCTGCGGGCCCCGGTGGACGGCTATGTGGGCAACCGCCGCGCCAGGGTCGGCGCCTACGCCGCGGCCGGCAGCCAACTGATCTCGGTGGTGCCTGCGAAGGGATTGTGGGTGGACGCCAACTTCAAGGAAGACCAACTCGGCCGCCTGCAGATTGGGCAACGCGTGAGCATCCGCGCCGACATCCTCCCGGGCCGCGAATTCCACGGCCATATCGAGAGCCTGGCCCCTGCCACCGGTGCGCAATTCAGTGTATTGCCGCCGGAAAACGCCACCGGCAACTTCACCAAGATCGTGCAGCGTGTGCCGGTGCGCGTGCGGCTCGACAGCACCGACGCCGACTTCGGCGCCCTGCGCCCGGGCTTGTCGGTGATGGCGAAGGTCAATACCGATGAAGCGTTCGAGGACCAGGCCAGCGACCTCAAGGCCCAGCTATGAACAGCCCGTTGCCCGCCCTCAGCACCGCGCAAAAGGTCGCGGCCTTCGCCACCATGTGCGTGGGCATGTTTATCGCCTTGATCGATATTCAGATCGTCTCCGCCTCCCTCAAGGACATCGGCGGCGGGCTGTCTGCCGGTGCGGACGATACGGCGTGGGTGCAGACCGCCTACCTGATCGCGGAAATCATCGTGATCCCCATGTCGGGCTGGCTCTCCCGGGTGATGAGCACACGCTGGCTGTTCGCGGCCTCAGCGGCTGGGTTTACCTTGACCAGCCTGTTGTGCGCGATGGCCTGGAACATCCAGAGCATGATCGCGTTTCGCGCCTTGCAGGGGTTTCTGGGGGGCTCGATGATCCCGCTGGTGTTCACCACCGCGTTCATGTACTTCAACGGCAAGCAACGGGTGATCGCCGCGTCCACCATCGGCGCGATTGCGTCCCTGGCGCCCACACTGGGCCCGGCCGTGGGCGGCTGGATCACCGACATTTCCTCCTGGCACTGGCTGTTCTACATCAACCTGGTGCCCGGCCTGTTCGTGACCTTTGCCGTGCCGATGCTGGTCAAGGTCGACCGCCCCAACCCGTCGCTGCTCAAGGGTGCGGACTATATCGGCATGGCGTTGATGGCGGTGTTTCTTGGCTGCCTGGAATACACCCTGGAAGAAGGCCCGCGCTGGAACTGGTTCAGCGACAGCACCATTTCCACCACCGCCTGGATCGCCGCCATCAGCGGCGGGCTGTTTATCTGGCGCTGCCTGGAGATCAAGGAGCCGATTGTCGACCTGCGCGCGCTTCGGGATAGAAACTTCGCCCTGGGCTGTCTGTTTTCATTTATCACCGGCATCGGCATCTTCGCCACCATTTACCTCACGCCGCTGTTTCTCGGGCGGGTGCGCGGGTATGGCTCACTGGATATCGGCCTGGCGGTGTTTTCCACGGGGGTGTTCCAGTTGCTGGCGATCCCGGTGTACGCGATGCTGGCCAACCGCTTCGACCTGCGCTGGATTTTAATGTTCGGGTTGTCGTTGTTCGCCCTGTCGATGTGGGACTTCTCCCCCATCACCCACGACTGGGGCGCCAAGGAACTGCTGCTGCCCCAAGCCATACGCGGGTTTGCCCAACAAATGGCGGTGCCGCCCGTGGTCACCCTGACCCTCGGCGCACTGGCCCCCGACCGACTGAAACTCGCCTCGGGGCTTTTCAACCTGATGCGCAACCTCGGCGGCGCCATCGGCATCGCCGCCTGCGCCACGGTGCTCAACGACCGAACCAACCTGCACTTCCTGCGCCTGGCCGAGCACCTGAACATCCGGAACGAGTCGATGAATGTCTGGCTTGACCAGCTTTCAGGGAATGCCCAGTTGCTTGGACAAAACAGCCTGGACGCGAGCCAGTTTGCGCTGCATCAGCTGTGGGCACTGACCTGGCGCGAGGCGCAGACGCTGACCTATGCGGATGCGTTCCTGATGATCATGGTGTGCTTTGTTGTCGCCGTATTGCTGGTGCCGTTGATGCGCAAGGTGCAACCGCCGAAGCAGCCGACGGCGGATGCGCATTAGAGAGGACTTGTCACAACGTTTGAGGCTGTGAGTACAGCACCCGGCTCCATTGCCTACAGTCGCGTCGGAATTTGCCAGCTTGTGCATCTGGGAGGCACCTCTCTAAGGTTGCCCAGGCGCTGAATACCCCTTTACCTGTACTCAACCTCGCGTCGACAAGATGTAGCCATCTAGCTACAAATGGAACTATGATCAACAAGAAAAAAATATACGAGATCCACCAAACACCCGAGTTCGAGAGCTGGCTTAAACGTGTGAAGGACACTCAGGGAAAAGCGGCAATTCTGACCCGACTGGATCGTGCCGGAGCGGGCAACTTTGGTGATTGCGAATCGGTTGGCGATGGGATGAGCGAAATGCGTGTTTTTGTTGGCCCGGGCTACAGAATTTACTATGTGCGCTCGGGAATCGCAGAGTACTTGATGCTCAGCGGGAGCGATAAAACGGATCAAAAACGGGGCATACAAAAAGCTAAAGCAATACTCGCTGGCCTGAGAGGTAAATGATATGAGCGATAAATTCAATCCCGAAGAGATGCCAATCCTCAGCCTCGACACGACGGGTACGACTCATTACGAAGCCTCGCGCTTTCTCGATAGCCCGGAAGCAATGGCGGCCTATTTGGCTGAAAGTCTGAAAACCGGTGATACCGAGGGCCTTATTCATGCGTTGGCCGAGGTCGCAAAAGCCAAAGGCGTAAATAAGGTCGCCAAGGATGCGGGGGTCAATCGTGAAAGCCTTTATAAGGTGCTGAAAGCCGGCTCGAAAACGCGATTTGAGACCATAAGGAAGCTGATGACCGCAATCGGTGTCGAACTCACCGTACAACCGATAACAGCGCTGGCTGTCACTTCAAAACCCGTTGATCCAAGGGCTGGCAAGCCCGTTTCAGCCGCCAAGCCTGCAGCGAAGACGCGCTCGTGATCATCACTGTGTGTTTTGTTGTGGCCGTGTTGCTGGTGCCGTTGATGCGCATTGAGTCGCCGTCAGACAGTGAGGTACTGGATCACCTCGCCCATCGCGTCAATATCGGGAGCATCGCTCACTGCTGCTTCCGAGTTGCACCATGGGTAACTCAGACCTGACACCCACTTCATGACGCTCCCCAAATCCGCAGCGGGCAGCGTCTTCATATGCTCGATAGTGATGGTGAGCTTTTCAACAAGCCCCGATTCTGCGCTGAACTGCCATTCATACACCCCGCACCCCACCCGGGCTTCGCCGGAGTTTTTGTCGGACATGCCCACCAGCCACTTGCACTCATAGGTTTTGGCCCCATCCTCAGGCGGCTGCCCCAGGCAAAACGTATAGACGTTTTCAAAGGTCTGCCCGAATCGCCGTACCAGCACATCGCCGATGCCGGCAACCCCTTCAACGTGGGGCGGGAACGAGATGGAACCGGTGCGCACCACCATGTCCAGGGTCGCCTCCGGAACAAACGCCCGGCTGAGCAAATGCGGACGGTTGCCGTCCTTGGCGAGTATGTAGTGCTGAATCGCAAGTTGAGCAGTGTTCATGGTTTTTCCGTCGATTCCCTATCGGATGATGCTTAGGCCTTCTGGATCAACTCTCAGAAGAAACAGCTGGCTCATCAGCGGATTCAGCAGCCAGTTTCAATCGGTCTGCTTTACTGATGTACTTGTCCTTGCGGGCGGGTGCCAATTTGGCGCTGGCCTTTTTGGCCTTGGCCTTGAACAGCTGCTGTAGTTTCTTTTGACGATTCATGTGGTTTATCCGGTTTGTAATCAGTGCTTGCCGCGGTGATTATCCATCTTTCATGCCTTTATCGAAGCACATTTAATTCACGGCACTCCACAGCGCCACAGCGGTCTGTCCCTATACGTCCCTATTCTCGCCCAGCGGAGCCACCATGATCATTGTTCACCACCTCAACAACTCCCGTTCGCAACGCATCCTGTGGCTGCTCGAAGAACTCGGCCTGCCTTACGAGCTCAAGCGCTACCAGCGCGACCCGAAAACCAATCTTGCGCCACCTGAACTCAAGGCCATCAATGCCCTGGGCAAATCACCGGTGATTCAAGACGGCCCCCACGTAGTGATCGAGTCCGGCGCGATCATCGACTACCTGATTCGCCGCCACGGCCACGGCCGCCTGCAACCGGATCCTGCCACGGCCACCTATGACGAATACGTGCAGTGGCTGCACTTCGCCGAAGGGTCGGCCATGCTGCCGCTGATGCTCAACCTCTACGTTGGCCGCTTGGGTGATGCGGGTGCGCCCTTGCATCCACGTATCGAATCCGAGGTCGCGAACTACCTGGGTTATCTGGACAACGCACTGGGGCTGACGCCGTACCTGGTGGGTGACGAATTGACTGGCGCAGATATCCAGATGAGCTTCATCGGCGAAATCGCCAGGGCCCAGGGCAAGTTGCAGGCGTACCCGAATGTGGCGGCGTGGGTGCAACGCTTTCAGGAGCGGCCTGCGTATCGCAAGGCGCTGGAACAGGGTGGTGAATATGCGTTCGCGAAGTGAAGAACATGACCGGGTTTGACTTCAAGGCACGATTTATATCGTCGCAGCCGCGCGTCCCGTTGGAACCGGACCTGGGTCTGGACGAATTTGTTGTCTACGAGGCTGGCCAGGTCTGTTCCCTTGCACCACAAGACGCGGAGCTCCTCGTCAAACAGGGGCTGCCGCGCGATGCGGCGCCCTTCCTGAGTTTTGAAGCCTACAGCTCATCGCAAATTGCCCACCGGCTGATGGTTTACGGGATTAGCGAAGACTATTTCCCGCTTGGCCAAAATGGCTCGGGAGACGTTTTGGCCATCGATCGTCGCAGCCGCGAGGTCGTTTACTTCAACCATGATTTCGATAACGCGCGCGTTTTCATCAATTCCACCTTGGTACTGTTTGCGCAGTGCCTGTGCATCTTCCAGGAGCATCTGCGTGACAGTACGATGGAGCGCTGCCTGGTTGAGATCGCGCGGGTTGACTCGGCAGCGGCAGTGCCGGGTGCGATGTGGGCCGACGCGGTCAGCGAAGAGCTTTGTTGACCGGTCGCAGTCATACCCGTAGTCCTTGCCTGCGGCCACCTGAAGGTTGAAAACAGGCAGATCACCTGGATTGCTTTAATGCCCTGGATGAGGATAACTGTAGGACGCTTCCAATTCCGAGATGACGCACGATGTTCGAACTGGCCCCCATCCTGACGTACATAGCCGTTGTAATCGGTCTGTTTCTAATCCCCGGCCCAGCCGTGTTGCTGGTGATCACGCGCACCCTGCAAGGTGGCCGCAAGGTCGGCATTGCCACCGGGCTGGGGGTGGCCTCGGGTGACCTTATCCATACGTTGTGTGCCGCGTTGGGCCTGTCCGCCATCCTGATGACCTCGGCCGTGGCGTTTAACGTGGTCAAAATCGTCGGCGCCTGTTACCTGATCTACCTGGGCATACGCGCGTTTATGGCCAAGCCTGGCGCAACCACGCGTAAAGACCTGCCCACGGTGACCTCGACCCAGGCGTATTTCCAGGCGGTGGTTGCCGAAGTGCTGAACCCGAAAACCGCGATTTTCTTCCTGGCGTTCCTGCCGCAATTCATTCACCCGGAATCGGGCTCTTCCCTGGCTCAATTCGCAGTGCTGGGGTTGATCTTTTCGGGGCTCAGTGCGGTGTACACCACGCTCATCTCGGTCTCTATTCGTCCGTTGAGCAAATGGATGGTGGGCCTTTCAAGGCTGCGCCGCTGGGAGGGAAAAATCATCGGTACGTTGTTTATGGGGCTGGGGCTGAAAATAGCGCTTCAGCAGCGCTAGGACCGACGGACACTCATGGAGGAAACCCTTGCGGATCTACATCACAGGCGCCTCATGTGCAGGCGTGACCACCTTGGGCCGTACCCTCGCCTCTTTGCTCAGCCTTCGCCATCTTGATGTCGATGACTTCTATTGGTTGCCCACCAACCCTCCTTTTACAACCAAGCGCCCGCCCGATGAGCGCGTGGCCCTGATTCAGCAACGCTTCGGTGATGGCGGTTGGATACTCACCGGCTCTTGTATGGGCTGGGGAGAGGCACTGATCAACGACGCCGACCTGATTGTGTTTGTGGCAACGCCTACCCCGGTTCGTCTTGAACGCCTGGCTGCACGTGAAAAGGCGCTCTTCGGAGATCGAATCGCGCCAGGTGGCGACATGTATGAAATACATGAGGCCTTTCGGAAATGGGCATCCCAGTACGACGACCCGACCTTTGCCGGACGCAACAGGGCGTGGCACGAGCGCTGGATGTCGCAGCAAACAGTACCGATTGTCAGAGTGGACGGGTTGAACAGTACTGAGGAAATGGCGGCGAATGTCATGCAGGCATTGTCGCAAGGCATCGCAATAGCTCGAAACCAGGAAGGTGACTGAGCTGCGAGGCAACTAGCCCAACGCGGGGCTGGGCTGTTTCAAATGCCACTTTCGCCATTAGCTGCCATTCGTGACGTGCCGCAATCGGACGAGAGCAGCCGTTCATGAACGACTGCCTGCGAACTCAAGCATGCCATCCATCCGAACGGCTCAGTGTGGGCTGGCGGTCGGACGAACCACAATCTCACTCACATCCACATCGTCGGGCTGTTCGATGGCATAGGCGAGCGCTCGCGCAATGGCGTCTGCGTTGATAGCCACACGCCGAAAGGCTTTCATTACCTCGCGGGCCCCCTCATCGGAAATCGTATCGGCCAGTTCGGACTCGACGACGCCCGGGCACACCACGGTGACCCGGATCTTGTCCGTTTCCTGTCGCAGGCCATCCGAGATTGCCCTGACTGCGAATTTGGTCGCGCAGTACACCGCAGCTGTCGGAGAGACCGCAAGACCGCCGATCGATGAAATATTGATGACCTGGCCGAACCCTTGCGCTTCCATGCCCGGCAAGACGGCGGCAATACCGTGCAGCACCCCGCGAACGTTGACATCGAGCATCTGGTTCCACTCGTTGACCTTCAACGAGGCCAAGGGAGACAAAGGCATCACGCCCGCGTTGTTGATGATCACGTCGACCTTTCCATGTTGCGCCTTGGCGAACGCCACGAACGCCTGCATGGACTCCAGGTCCGTAACGTCCAGTGCGCTGGCACTTGCCGAGCCGCCTTCGGCCTGGATCTCGCGCACCAGTTTGTCCAGCCGCTCGGTACGGCGGGCACCGAGTACCACCCGTGCGCCTTTGGCGGCGATCAACCTGGCGGCCGCTTCGCCAATACCGCTGCTTGCACCGGTAATCAGGACGACTTTATTTTGAATGTTCGACATATCCGTAGCTCCTGCTGTATGCATTGAAGTTCAGCATCGACCGCCGATAGCGCGGGCGTTGCTGCGGGGTACGTCGAAAAGATTAAGGGTACGGGCCTGATCGACGCGTGCCAAAACCTGCGCAACTTTTGCCTATTCGTGTCTGTGCACCTCTCCAGCATCCGGTGCATGCGCGAACCCGGCGCACGCCAATTTTCGGCAAGATCGTTACACAGGCATATGAGGCACCGCGGATGGATTCATCCGTCACACGCTTCTGGCGACTGGGCGTTACGACGGGCTCGTGGTAAAAACAAGAGTGCCTGGCCCCCCCAGGCAGACGCTCATGAATACGTGTGAGAGCCTTGAAATGGAACAGCACGATGCTTTCATCCTTCAAAACACAGCCATCTACCGTGATGAGCTGATTCGCCTGCTGACGCAACGGTTTACGGCGCCCGGGATCTATGAAACCGCGATAGCGCCCCTGCAGGTCATTCGCCTGGACGCGCCCTCGGAAATTATCCATACCGTCCATAAGCCGGCACTTTGCCTGATCGTGCAGGGGCAGAAAGAAGTCGGCCTGAGTGACGACCGTTATCTGTACGACCCGCTCAATTACCTGGTGGTATCGGTGACACTTCCGGTTTCCGGTCGCGTGCTGATGGCCAGTCCGGAGGCGCCCTACCTGTGTATCCGTTTTGATTTCGAGGCCACGGAAATCGCTCAGGTCATCGCCGATGCGCCCCCAACGGGCGTGCCGGACGAGCCGGAGCTTGGCCTTTTCCTTGAAAAAGTCGACGTGCCGCTGCTGGAAACAATACTTCGCCTGGTACGGCTGCTGGAGACGCCGAAGGACATCGGCATGCTGGCTCCGCTCGCCCTGCGAGAGCTGTATTACCGCCTCCTGCGGGGCGTGCACGGACGCCGCCTGTATGAGCTTGCCCTCGGTGATTCGCAAACGCGTCGGGTAACCCGGGCAATCGATTGGTTGAATAACCATTACACCCAACCCTTACGCATCGAAGAACTCGCCCGGGTAGCCAATTTGGGCAGCTCTACATTGCATCATCGCTTTAAGGCGGTGACAGCCATGAGTCCGTTGCAGTATCAGAAACAACTCCGTCTGCAAGAAGCCCGCCGTCTGATGCTCGTCGAAGGACTGGATGTGGCAAGTGCCTGTTATCGAGTGGGCTACGAAAGCCCATCGCAATTCAGCCGAGAGTACAGTCGCCAGTTTGGGTGTCCGCCCTCCCGAGACACCAACCGAGTTTGCCGCCCTGCGTGAAAGTCTGACGGGCTGCCTGCGGCTGCAACGATACCCGCTCGCAGCCGGCTCATTCGTTACCCGCTGGAAAGATGCATCCGCCCTCACGCAATAGCGCTTTCACCTCTTCGATCACCTGTGCGGGGTTTTGGCTCAACTGCTCAAAGAGCGTTGAGTCCGGGCGCACGTACGATTGCGAATCGTGCTTCGCGCTCCACAAAACGATGTTCAGCAGGATCGGAATGAGGTCTATGCCTTTCTCCGTCAACCCATAAAAATCCTTGCGCCGGTCATCGGGGTTGGGCGCCTTCGAGAGAATGCCCTGTTCCTCAAGATTCCGGCGGGCGACATCGTCATGCTCGCCCCGGCCAGCGCGCAGGTCGTCAAGGCGTTCAACACCCTCTTCGGCCACGTACTGGCCAAGGATAAACGCCTCGATGCGTTCATCGCGGCGGACGATGCAGACGCCAAGGCGCGCGTCTCGACCTTCCTTGAGAGTCTCGGTCTGCGTCCGTTGGATGTCGGCGGCCTGCAGATGGCCCAGACGCTCGAGTGGCTCGGCCTGATGATGATCGGCCTGGCTAAAAACGGTGCCGGCACCTGGGATATATCCATGAATGTCGATATCGGCTGAATCTGTTGCCCGATAAGTACCGCTTTTGACCGTTATCCCCTCTAAAGGCCCTCCCACCGATGCCGATAACCTCCTGGCATCAATCAATTCGAGCTCCCTTTCAGCTGATTCGCTCCCCCGCATGCGCGTGTGGCACGTCGCATGCTTGCCTGATCCTGGCCAGACCACATGGAGTACGAGTGAATGCCCGCGCAAGCCCGTTTCATCGAGCACTACCGCAAAGCCGACCGCATCATGCTCGCCCTGCTCTGGCTGATGGCCCTGTTTTCCCTGGGCCTGGCGTTCTGGCACGACACGCTGCTGCAAGCGCTCATCATCGGGGGCGGCACCAGCGTGGTGCTTACCCTGGCCTATCGCGTCATCGGCGGCACTCGCCTGATGCGCTGCGCGCTGGGCGTTGGCCTGATGGTGATGGCCGCGTTGCACATCAACCAGGCCGAGGGTGTCATCGAATCGCACTTCGGCATCTTCGCGCTGCTGGCGGTGCTGACCTTCTACCGCGACTGGCTGCCCATCCTGGTGGCCGCCGTGACCATCGCGGTGCACCACGTGGTATTCCATGCCTTGCAGCATCAGGGTTTCCCGGTATTTGTGATGGAACATCACGGGGGCTGGAGCATGATTTTCGTCCACGCGTTCTACGTGGTGATGGAGACGGTCGCCCTGCTCTACCTCGCGGTTCACAGCCAGAAAGAGGCGGTAGAAAGTCAGGAGATGCTCGAAAAGATGCTCGCCGTCACCACCCAGTTCAGCGGTGAGGCCGTCAAGGGCAGCCCGGAAAAAGTCCACGTGTCACTCGCTACGCGCTTCGACCACTTTCTGACCCAGATCACCGGCCTGATCGACGGCGTCGCCCGTGACTCCCACGGCCTCGGCCAACTCGGCCAGGAACTGGCCCATGCCAGCGGCACCCTGGAAAAAGGCGCGCGCCATCAACTGGCGGAAATCGCGCAAATGACCGATTCCATGCAGCGCATGGAAGACGCCATGGGCCACATCGCCGTGCACGTCGAACAGGCCGTCGACCACGCGGGCCAAGCCAGCCAGCAAATCATCCGTGGCCAGGAAAGCGTCGGTCGCGCCCAGCAGGAAATCACCCAGCTCGCCACCCGCCTCCACGACACTAACCAGACGGTCGAGGGGCTGGCCGTGCAAGCCGAACAGATCGGCTCGGTGCTGGAAGTCATCAGCAGCATCGCCAACCAGACCAACCTGCTGGCCCTCAACGCCGCCATCGAAGCCGCCCGCGCCGGTGAGCAAGGACGCGGGTTTGCCGTGGTCGCCGATGAGGTACGCAGCCTGGCGCAGCGCACGGCGGTGTCGACCCAGGAGATCAAGACGATTATTGAAGGCTTGCAACACGGCAGCCGGCAAGCGGTTGAAGCCATGCACGACAGCCGCCAAGGGGTGGAACGCTGCGTGGAAGACAGCCAGCTGGCGGTGGAGATGCTGCGAGCGGTGGGCAATGATATTTCGCAGATTGATCAGCTCAATGGCCGAATTGTGTCGACCACCCGTGAGCAATCCACGGCGAATGTGGAGATTGTGGGACGGCTGCAATCAGTGCAGAGCATTGCGCAGAACACCGCGCAGGATGTGGAGACCCTGGCCAGGAGCAGCGAGCGCTTGCCGCCGATTGCGGTGCGGCTGGATGCGCTGGGGCGCAGGTTTCATCAGTAGAGGCCTGCCCCAGATCACTCACCTGCAAACCGATTTCTTTTTACCCGGTACATCTCGCCGTCCGCATGGCTGAGCAGGGTGTCGGCGTCTTTCCCGTCCGCGGGATAAAACGCCACGCCAATACTGCAGGACGGCATTTTCACCGCGCCAAACTCAGCGCTCAGCGGCTCGGCCATGACGGCGAGTATCTGCGCGACTTTTGCGGAAACGGCGTCCTCCGACTGGATGTCCGTCAGCAACACCGTGAATTCATCGCCGCCCATTCGCGCCACCAGGTCGCTGCCACGCACACAGCCTTCCAGCCGCCGTGCAATCACGCAGAGCACGCGATCGCCCACGGCATGGCCATGCACATCGTTGATGCACTTGAAGTCATTGACGTCCAGAAACAGCAGCGCCAGCGTGCTGTTGTGTCGCTGGGCCGCTTGCAGGGCCGCGTCCAGCCGGTCATTGAACAGCGACCGGTTGGTAAGGGCCGTCAACGAATCATGATGGGCGAGAAAGCGCAGTTCATCCTCAGCCTGCGTGAGCGCGGTGACGTCACGCGCGACACCGATCCGCGCGCCCACTTCTTCAGACCAGAAGGCCGCCCACAAAATGTGCACCACGCTGCCATCCTTGCGCAGGTAACGGTTGCGGAAGTCGACGTGGGGCTTGCCATTCATGACCCGGACAATGGAGGCGCGGGTGCGTGCCAGGTCTTCGGGGTGCATATAGTCGGTGATCAGGCTGCCGGTCAGTTCGTCGGCGCGGTAACCGAGCAGCGCTTCGCAGGCATCACTCACAAAAACTATCTGGTTTTCACTGTCGACCACGAACACCGTATCCAGCATCAAGTGGATCAGTTTGGGATAGAGGGCTTGCAGGTCAACGGGCATAGGTCTGTGAAGCGTCTGGTTCGGATCCGCCGATCATAGCCCGATCATGATGGATGGCAAAAAGGAATCATAGCGGCCCGCAAAATAGCCCCAGGCAATGTTGTTGAACCAGATGCGTCGCCACCAGCAGGCTGCGCCATCCTTCAAGGTCATAGGACAGCGCCCGCCAGAGCACCCACAGCGAATAATAATAGAAGTGGAACACGGCCCCGGTCACGGGGCCTGCCCGCAGTTGGCCTGGACCACCATGACCATGGCGTTCCAGCGCAACAGCGCAACCACCTGGCGCACGCCCCCCAGCCTGGCATCCCTTGTCATGTCGATCTGCTCCGAAAAGGCAAAGTACCGGGGCCGCCAGACCGCTCAGGTCACCAGGCCACCGTCCACGACCATGACCTGGCCGGTGATGTAGGCGGCATCATCCGAGAGCATGAACGCCACCACCTTGGCCACCTCCTGCGGGGTGCCGAAGCGACGCATGGGGATGCGGTTTTCCATCTCGGCTACGCGCCGCTCGTTGAGCTTGCGGGTCATGTCTGTGTCGATGAAGCCCGGCGCCACGGCATTGATCCGCACGCCACGCGCGCCGAACTCGACCGCCATCGAGCGTGTCATGCCGATCAGCCCGGCCTTGCTCGCGCAATAGTTGGCCTGGCCCGCGACGCCGACCAGCCCGGAAATCGAGGCCATGTTCACCACCACACCATGGCCCTGCTCGACGAACAGCGGCAATACCGCCTTGCAGGCGTAGAACGCACTGTCGAGGTTGCCGCCGATCACGTCGTGCCAATGCTCGGCGCTCATCGCCAGTGCACCGCGGTCGCGGGTAATACCGGCGTTATTGACCAATCCGTCGAGGCCGCCAAAATGCGCGACGCACTGCTTGACCGCCTGCGCAATGGCACTCGCGTCACGCCCGTCGGCGCGCACCGGCAACACCTTGTCCGCTCCCAGCGACGCCGCCAACTGTTGCGCCTGCTCGTCGCTATTGAGGTACGTGAAACACACGTTCAGGCCCCGCGCCGCGAGGTCTGCGACCACCGCCGCGCCAAGCCCGCGAGAGCCTCCGGTGACCAATACCGTGCGCATATTGGCGCCGGGTGCGTTAGATGCAGTGTTCATGGGCGTGCCTCCCTGGCAGGTTTGTCGAAGGAAAAGATCTTTCCGGGGTTGAGAATATTGTCCGGGTCCAGCGTGCGCTTGATCGCGCGCATCATCTCCACCGCGCCCTCGCCCGCCTGGTCGAGCAGGTACCCCTGCTTGTGCAGGCCAACACCATGCTCGCCGGTGCAGGTGCCGGCGAGGCGGATGGCGCGGGCCACCAGGCGATCGTTCAGGGACTCGGCCAGCGCCCATTGCTCGGGGTCTTCAGGGTCGACCAGGTAGCCGAAGTGGAAATTCCCGTCACCCACATGCCCCACCAGGAAATACGGCATGCCGGTCGCATCGACTTCGGCAATGGACTCCAGCAGGCACTCGGCGAGGCGGCTGATCGGCACGCAGGTGTCGGTGCTGATCGCCCGGCAACCGGGGCGCGACTGAATCGCCGCAAAATAGGCATGGTGCCGCGCCGTCCAGAGCCGCCGCCGGTCCTCCACGCTGGTGGCCCACTGAAACGCTTGGCCGCCCCAGTCACTGGCGATCGCCTCCACGGCCTGGGCCTGCTCGCGCACACCCAGCTCACTGCCATGGAACTCCATCAGCAACATCGGCGCCTGGGGCAATTCCAGCTTGCTGTGCACATTGACCATGCGCACGGTGTTGGCGTCGATCAATTCGATGCGCGCCACGGCGATCCCGGACTGGATCACCTGGATCGCCACGTTCACCGCCTGGTCGATGCTGTCGAACGAGCACACCGCGGCACAGATCGACTCCGGCACCGGGTGCAGGCGCAAGGTGATTTCACTGATGACGCCCAGGGTGCCTTCGCTGCCGACCATCAGGTGAGTGAGGTCGTAGCCGGCACTGCTTTTCTTCGCCCGGGTACCGGTGCGGATCACCTCGCCGCACGCGGTTACCACCTGCAGCGCCAGCACGTTTTCTTTCATCGTGCCGTAACGCACTGCATTGGTACCGCTGGCGCTGGTGGCGCACATGCCACCGATGGAGGCGTCGGCGCCCGGGTCGATGGGGAAGAACAGCCCGGTGCCCTTCAGGGCTTCTTCGAGTTGGCGACGGGTAACCCCCGGCTGCACGGTGACGGTCATGTCTTCGGCATGGATCGCCAGAATCTGGTTCATCTGACTCAGGTCAAGGCTGATACCGCCCTGCACGGCCAACAGGTGGCCTTCGACCGACGAGCCGGCACCGTAGGCAATCAAGGGCACGCGGTGGGCGGCGACCAGGCGCACCGTGTCAACGATGTCGTCGGTACCCTGGGCGAACACCACGGCCTGGGGCAACGGTGCGTCGACATAGGCCGACTCGTCACGGCCGTGCTGCTCGCGCACAGCGGTGGCGGTGGAAAAGCGTTCGGCGAAGCGTGCGGCAAGGGCCTCGATCAACTCGGCCGGCGCCTCGCGCAACGCCGTGCGGAAAAAAGCCTGGGCGGGAACTGTCATGTCATTTCCTTATTAGCGTGTCAGCGTCCATCGAACCTGCGGCATACCTGGCGCTGGGCACCCAGGCCAACCACTTCGGCCTCCACCACATCGCCCTCCCGCAGAAACGGCTGGTCCGGGCGCCCCAGGGCCATGCCACCCGGGCTGCCGGTGAGGATCACGTCGCCAGGGTGCAGGGTCATGAAGCGGCTGAGGTAGTGAACCAGGTGGTGCACGTCGAAGATCATGTCCTGGCTGTTGTCGTGCTGCATGACCTCGCCATTGACCCGGCAGATCAACTCCAGCTCTTGGGGCGACGGCACCTCTTCGGCCGTCACCAGGTAAGGGCCCAACGGCGCAAAGCCATCGAATGACTTGCCCTTGATCCATTGCCCGCCCCGCTCCAGCAACCAACCGCGCTCAGACAAGTCATTGGCGGTGCAATAACCGAGAATGCAGGCGGCGGCGTCGGCCGGCGTGGGCAGATACTGGACCCGACGCCCAATCACCACACCCAGCTCCACCTCCCAGTCGGTCTTGTCGCCGTCCAGAGGCAGCACCAACTCATCGAAGGGGCCGCCCAACGCGTGCACAGACTTGCTCGACACAATGGGCTCATCCGGCACCGGCATGCCCGCCTCACGGGCATGCCGGTGATAGTTCAGGCCGATCGACAGGATCTGCCCCGGGCGCAGCGCCGGGCCGATGCGTTCATGCTCGGTGTGCACCAGGGGCAGCGACGCCCAGCCCTGGGTGAAACGCCGAGCCAGTTCCGCGACCACCGGAATCGCCAGGGACGCCCCGGCCCAGTCGTCGACCCAGGCGCTCAAGTCACGCACCGAGCCATCGACCGCGACGGCGCAGGGACGCTCGCGCCCCGCTGCACCGACCCTCAGCAGGCGCATGACACGGCCTTGCGCGGGTTGAGGAAGCGCTCGAAAAACGCGCTCTCCTCGTCACTCATGGTCCGTGGGTAACGCCCTTCGTAGTTGAACGGTGCCATGGTGGTCGATGCCAGTGCGCACAAGGTCTCGCCATCGCGCACTTCATACTCGATGGTCACCGCCGCCGCGCGGACCTCCGACACCCACATATGAATCGCCACAGGTTCGTGACGGTGCACCAGCGGGCGCTTGTACTCGATCGCATGCCTGACCACCACCGAGCCGCCACTGAAGAACGCGTCACCCTGCTCGGCACCCAGGCGCCAGATAAAGTCGACCCGCGCCTCCTCCAGCAGGCGCAGGAATGAGACATTGTTGACCACCCCATAAACGTCCATGTCAGACCAGCGGACGGGGCATTGATAAACGTGCACGGACATTGGGCTCTCCGAAGTGGCTGGGCGCGCAGCGAGCGCGCTGGCGTTATCAGTCGACATTGGCATTCACCTGTTTGCAGAACGCCTGGATGTAGTCGTCCTGGGCGATTGGCGCACGCAGCAGTTCAGGCGACAGGCCGAAGCCGTCGATCAGCATCGACACATGCGGGCGCAGGGCCACGCACTGCTGGTCGATCCGCCCCGGCAACGACAGGGCCTGGCCGGCATCGATCAGCTCATGGGCCAGGTACCAGGCCGCATCGCGGCGCAGCAGGTTGAGCCCGTAGAGCGATGCCAGGCAATTGAGCGCCGCCTTGGCCTCGTCCTGTTGTGCATGCAGCGAGGCACTCCAGAGTTGTTCCAGGGCAAGACGCTCACCCCGCAGGCGCGCGAGTTCCAGGCCCGGGTTCATGGCGTCGTTCCACACCTCGAAATAGCCGCGCTCGTCGGTGTTCATCTCCTCGCGAATCGTCAGCCACAGTTGGTGCTCGCGGAAGGCAATCGCCGCGATCAACCACTCCGGCTCCGCCAGGCGCCGTGCACGCACAGGGCGCAACGGCTCCGGCCCTTGCCAGACCTGGGCCAACAACTGGCCAGCCACCGTTGCGAGCAGCACCAGGTTGTCGCCTTCAGCGGTCACCAGGCCTTGCAGCAGCGAACCGTAATCGGCGATGCGGTTGGCGCTGAAAATACCCTGGGCACCGCAGCGTTCGCGGCACTCGGCAATCACGGCGCTGGCATCCCACGTCGCGAGTGCCTTGGTGATATTGATCAGGCTGACGACATCGGCCGCCGGCTCAGCCGTGTTGGCCAGGAAACGTGCCTTGGCCTCGTTGAGCAGCAGGGTCATCGCGTAGGTGCTGGCCAGCGCCGAGAACAGCGGCACCTGGTAGCTACGGTACTCGATGACCGGCATGTCATTGGTGCCCGGCGCGTTGGTCAGGCGCTGCTGGCCGTAGCGCAACGCGATGTACAAGCTGGCACGGCTTGCACCCTGCGCGGCACTGGCCACACACATACGGCCCGGCACGATCCGCGACATCGCCCGCAGGAAACGCGACCGCGCATTGCCCGCGCCGACCACAAAGTGGCCGTCTTCCGCGAAGTGGCCCATGTCACCGTGCAACAAGCTGCTGCGTGGCACCCGCACGTTGTCGAACCAGGTCAGGCCGTTATCCAGCCCTTGCACCGGTTTCTCCGGGCACAGCGCGGCGCGGATACCCGGGCACAGGCCGGCTTCGGTCGACAGCCGGACCAGGAAAGGGAATACGCCGTAGTCCTTGCCCTCGATCTTCAGCCGCGCCATCACCGTGGCGACTTTCGGAATGTCGCCAAACCCGCTGTAAGACATGTACTTCTGCGCACTCACACTCGGCGTATTGAGCGTGAAGGTCTGGCTCTGCCGGTCGTACACGGCCTCGGTCTGCAACGCCGCGACGTTGTTGCCAAAGCCCAGTTCGGTGGCCATGTAGGGCCCGAACGAGGTCAGGCCGTCCAGTGCCTCGGTGAGGTCGGCAATGTCGGAACGGTCCCGGGCATGGTCGAACACCGTGCCCAGGCACAGGTTGTAGTGGACCATCAGCAACGAGAAGCTGGCGACGTCCAGCAGGCTCGGCCATTCGGCCAGGGCAAACAGCCGGCGCGGGTTGGCGAGAATCTCCAGCGGGCGTTCCAGCGCCCCATGCACATGACGGCTGCGGGCATAGGCCAGCCGCCCGGCCTGCTCCATGTTCAGGCCCGACTGCGGGTCGAAGATCGGGTCGAGCAGTACCTCGCGGATACTCTGGTGATGGCTTTCAAACGTGCCAGCGAACAGCACGTCGCGCAGTTCATCGCGCGCTTTCAGGGCGTCAGCGCCCGGGATGCTTGAATCAGTCATGACATGTCCTGTGCAGTGAGCGGCAGCGTCTCAGGCGGCGAACACCAGTGAGACGTTCTGGCCGCCAAATCCGAACGAATTGGAAAGCGCCACCTTGATCGGTTGGGTGCGGGCCTGGCCCTGGACCAGGTCAACCGCGATCAGCGGGTCGGGGTTGCGCAAGTTGGCCGTCGGCGGTACTTGCCCGTGCTCAAGGGCGAGCAAGGTGTAAGCCGCCTCAATGGCACCGGCAGCGCCCAGCAGATGCCCGGTAACGCCCTTGGTCGAGCTGACCAGAATCTGCGGCCCGAACAGCTCGGCGATGGCCTTCGACTCGGTCACGTCGTTACCCGGCGTCGAAGTGCCGTGGGCGTTGACGTAATCCACAGCGCCCGCCTCGATGCCTGCATCACGCAGCGCACCTTGCATCGCCAACCGCGCACCGAGCCCTTGAGGGTGAGGCGTCGTCACGTGGTGAGCGTCGGCGGAAGCACCGTAGCCGAGCAGGCGCCCCCTGCTCCGCGCACCACGGGCCTTGGCATGCGCCTCGGACTCGAGCACGAATATCCCCGCGCCTTCGCCGATGACGAAGCCGTCCCGCGCCACATCGAACGGGCGCGATGCGCCGCCCGCGTCAGTGTTGCGCGACAACGCCCGCATCTTCGCAAACGCCGCGACATACAGCGGAGTAATCGGGGCTTCTGCACCGCCGGCCACTACAATGTCGCAAACCCCACGGTTGATCAGGTCCTTGGCCATGCCCAGCGCCGAAGCGCCGGAAGCACAGGCCGAACACGGCGCCAGGCACGGGCCGCGTGCGCCCAGCTCAATGGCCACCTGGCCGGCAGCCATATTCAGCAGGCCCATGGGCAGGGTCAGCGAGGAAATATCATCGGCACCTTCGGCAAGCAGCACGGCGTGCTGTTGCTCCAGGGTGGCGGTGCCTCCCGCGCCCGAACCGATGATGACGGCCACGCGACTCTCGTCTTTCCAGTTGCCCGCTTCGAGCCCCGCATCCTCCAGGGCCTGGCGCGCCGCCAGCAGCGCGAACTGCGCGTAACGGTCCCACTGCCAGGGGCTTTTCACCCCCAGCAGCGCGCTGTCGATACTCGGTACTCGGCAAGAGATCCCCACCGGCAACGCTTCAAGGGTCTTGTCTGGCGCGGCGGTGGCTTCACCTGCCAACACCCGCCGCCAGTTCGCCTCGATGCCAATGCCGGCCGGCGTGACCAGGCCGATGCCGGTCACCACCACAGCCTCGGCGCCCATCACGCCTTACCGTTGGCCAGCGCCAGAACGTCACCGACCGTGGCGACGTCCGAGAGCTGTGCATCACTGATTTGCACGCCGAGTTTCTTTCTCAGCAACTGGGCCAGGTCGACCTGCGACAGCGAGTCGAAACCCAGGTCTTCGAGGGAGGCCTCGGGAACGATACGGCTTTCTTCGATGTTGAAACGCGCGGAAATGGCTTGGGCGATTGCTTCGTTACTTACGGTCATCACATGACTCCTGTTGTGTGGAACTGTAGGTTGGGAAAAATCTGAATCAGTCTTGCCACTCACTGTTGCGGGTGGTCAGTTGCGGCCAGCGCAGCACGGTAGAACCCCACGAAAGCCCCGCACCGAATGCACTCACCAGTACCCGCTGGCCGGCCTGCAGGTCGCCGCTCAGGGCGAGGTCATTGAGCAGCAGCGGAATGGAGGCGGTCAGGGTGTTGCCCAGGCGCTGGATATTCGCCGCGACCTTTTCGGCAGGCAGGCCCAGCTCGAAGGCCACGGATTGCAGGATGCGCACATTGGCCTGGTGACCGACGAACCAGTCCACCTGGTCCATCGACCATTGCGTACGGTCCAGCACGCTTTGGGCCGAGGTAGACATGCGGGCGACGGCTTGTTCGTAGACCGCGCGGCCGTCCATGTGCAGGTAGAACTCGCTCGGCGCTACCGTGCCATGGCCCAGCCCGACGCTGGCTGAACGCTGGCGCGAGCCGCCCGCCGGAATCGCCAGCAAGTCCGAACGCGCGCCGTCACTGCCCAGGTCGAAGCAACCCAGTGCGCCGTCCTCGTCCGGTTCGCCACGGCGCAGCACTACCGCCCCGGCACCGTCACCGAAGATCGGCCGGGTGGCGCGGTCCTCCGGGTTGACGAAGGTGGTGAACGCTTCCGCGCCGATCAACAACACACTGTCGGCAATGCCCGCGGCGATCAGCCCGGAAGCGGTCGCCAGCCCGTAGACGAAACCGCTGCAGGCGGAGGTCATGTCATAGGCGGCGATATCACCCAGGCCCAGTGCCGACGCCACTTCCGGCGCCACCGCCGGGCAGATGCGGTCTGGGGAGGTGGTCGCGACCACCACGGCTTGCACCGCCCGCCCACCCGCCGAAGCGAGCGCCCGGGCACCGGCTTTGATCGCCAGGTCGCGTACGCTCAAACCGTCACTGACCATCCTTCGTTCACGGATCCCTGTGCGCGATTCGATCCACTCGGGAGTGGTATCGAGCCCGTCGGAAATCTGCTGATTGTCAATTATCTGAGGCGGAAGACAGCCTCCCAGGCCACACAGGATCACAGTCACGATCAACTCCCTTGATTCAACGATGGTTCAGACGGCCTGCGATGTCGCGCCAGGCCCTAAGTCACTTCCTGGCACCTCGCCTTGCCCAGCGACCAGCCGAAGTTCATGCCGGCCGCCGCCAGCAGGATGGCGGCCGCGCCCACCACCTGCAGCACGCCGAGTGGATGGGCGAAGGCCACCCAATCGACCACGATGGCAACGATCGGATAGATGAACGACAGCGCCCCCACCAATGCCGTGGGAATTTTTTGAATGGCGCTGTACAGCAGGGTCGACATGAGCCCCGTGTGAACCACGCCAATGATGATCAGGTACGTCCAGGCCCCATCGATCGCGTCCACCGTGGAGAAATCCACGAACGGCGCCAGCACCAGGACGCCCACCACCATCTGGATCAGCACGATCAGATGCGCGGGCAAATCCTTGAGTCGCTTGGTGATCGCCGCGGCCACGGCGTAGAAGAAGGCCGAAGCCAGGGCCAGGCAAACACCCAGCAGGTAATCGGCGCCGGTGGCCTGGCCGCTGCCCTTGGCGGACACGATCAGCATCAGGCCGGCGAAGGCCACCAGCAGCCAGCCAACCTTGGCGGCATTCAGGCGTTCGGCAAAGAACAGCACACCCAGGCCCACCAGCATGAAAGGCTGAATGTGGTAGACCACCGTCGCGATGGCGATGGAGGAATAACGGTAAGCGCTGAACAGCAACACCCAGTTGAGGATCAACGCCACCCCGCCCAGGCACACCAGGATGAATTGCCGCGCAGTGATCCGGGAACGCCGCAGCACGCCGAGCGCCAGGCACGCCACCAGCATCGCCATGGCGCCGAACAGGCAGCGCCAGAACACGACGGCCTCGGGACTCTGGCCCGACATGATGACAAACCAGCCCACCGTGCCGGAGATCACCATGGCCGAAATCATTTCGAGCGTTCCACGGGCTTGCGACTTCATCACACACTGCTTCCTTGCGGCAGGCATTGCCGTAACCTAAGCCACCTGTTTGCTGGCCAGGGTTCGGCAATACGAACTTTATAATGAACTAATGACCACTATACTGAACAAGGTGTAACAGAGCGTCAACCCATTTTAGGATGATCTATAAAACAAATGAACGACATAACGAACAACCTGTTCAGCAACAATCCGAGTCGAATTGATCTGCTGGCCCTGTCTATCAAGCGCGAACGTCTGGCTGCCGGGCTCTCGTTGACCGAATTGGCGAAACGCGCGAGCGTGGCGAAGTCGACCTTGTCCCAACTGGAATCCGGCATTGGCAATCCCAGCATCGAAACCTTGTGGTCACTGGCCATGGCGATGGGGTTGCAAGTCACCCGGTTCTTCGAACAGCCCCAGCAAAACCTGCGGGTGATTCGTGCCAACGAAGGCATGACCACCTATGCCGAAACCGCCAACTATGCGGCGACACTGCTTGCCGATTGCCCGGCGGGGGTGCGGCGCGATATCTACCGGCTGAAGGTCCAGCCTGGTGAGGTGCGCCTGTCACAGCCGCACCCGGCCGGCACCGTCGAGCATGTGGTGCTGTGCAGCGGCAGCGCGAATATCGGCCCGGCCAATGAACCCGTGCTGCTCTACGCTGGCGACTACATCAGCTACCTGGCGAATGCGCCCCATGTGTTTGAAGCGCTTGAAGCGGATACCACCGCGGTGATGGTGATCGAGCACCCTTGATGGGGTGGGCATGTGCCCTCAGGCATGGATAGGCAGGGCCAGCCCAAACAGTACGAAGAACCCGCCACAGACTTTATTGAACCGACGCCCGGTTCGAGCCAGCCAAGGCCGGACCCGGTGCGCAGCGCTCGCCACCAGGTATTCAACGATGAACTCCACCACGGCGTAAGTCAGCGCGATGGTGATCGTCTGCGCGATGATGCTGCGGTGGGAATCCAGGAAAGGTGGAATAAACGCCGTAAACAGCAACAAGGCCTTGGGGTTTGAAATCGCCGATACCAGCCCCTGACGGAACAGCGACCAGCTCCGCGAGCTGGTTGCGCCGGTCGCCTCAAGGCTGACCGGTGCCGCCCGCCACAGCCCGAAGCCCAGCCAGATCAGGTACAGCCCGCCGGCCACCTTCAACGCAAAAAACCAACTGGCCGACGCCTGGATCAGCGCCCCCAACCCCAAGGCGCAAAGCGACAGCACGATGGCAAAACCGAGCACGCCACCGGTGATGGTGAACAGCGTCTTCCGATTGCCGTGAAGCGCGCCGTGGGTCAGCGCCAACAACGCATTGGGCCCCGGCACCACCGCGATGCCGAAGCAGGTAGCCAGGTAAAGCAGCCAGGTATCAAAGGGCATGATCCGATCCAGTAGGTGTGAGCCAGGCCAGAATCTTGCGGGTGAACAAACAGTCATGAAAAGCGCATAATTCACGTCACAGACATTCGATTAACGAATAAAGGTAAGCGCAATGCCGGCCAGTGACTTGCAACTCGATTGGCTCAAATGCTTTGTGGCCGTGGTGGATGCCGGCTCCTTGTCGGGCGCCGCCCATGAGGTCAACCGCTCGCAGTCCGCCGTCAGCATGCAGATGAAAAAACTCGAGGCCGCCCTTGGACGGCAATTGTTGAGTCGAGGCCCCCGGCACCTGCAACTGACCGCCGACGGCCAGACACTGCTGGGCTACGCCCGCCGCATGCTCGCCCTGCACGCTGAAACCCAGGCGGCGTTCCACGGTGAAGAGCTGACCGGGCGCATCCGCCTTGGCGTCGCGGAAGACTACGCGGCCAGGTACCTCACACCGCTGCTCAAGCGTTATTCGCCGCGCTACGCAGGCGTGGAAATCGAACTGACCTGTGAACAGTCGACCACGCTGATCCCGCAGTTGCGCAGCGGCGACCTTGACCTGGCGCTGGTGTCCAGGGACTCGCCCCAGAGCGGTACCTTTCTGTTCAAGGAACCCATGGTCTGGGTCGGCTCCCCGCAGTTCGAACTGTGGCGACGCGACCCGCTCCCCATCGCCGTCTATGAAAGCGCAAGCCTGGCGCGGCGGTATGCGGTGAACTCACTGACCCAACAGGGCCGCGAATTCAAGGTGGTCTACAACAGCTCCAGCCTTGCCGGCCAGGTGGCTGCTGTCGAAGGTGGCCTCGCAATTGCCGCGATCACCCAATGCACCGTGCAGCCATCGCTACAAGTCTTGGGTGAGGAGCACGGTTTGGCAGCCATTGAACCCATGGACGTTTCGATTTTGCGCAGCCGGGCCTCTCGAAGCTCCAAAGCGGTGAACAGCCTGCATGCGTTCATCATCCGGGCGCTAAGGGTTCAGCCTTAGTGGAGAAAGCATTACCCTAAACCCACGCCTGAACACCAACGCGAGAGGGTCACCCAATAACCTGTGGCGAGGGAGCTTGCTCCCGTCGGACTGCGCAGCAGTCCCCTCACTGGCCCACTGGGAACTCGCGGTCGACACAGAAGCGACCGCTCTACTCAGGCCGTCTTATCAACGAGACTGATGATTACTATCGAACCGGTCGCCTATTGGCTTACCAAAACCCATTCCTATAATCGCCTCCACTTTCTCCCTCCCGTCTGTCCTCAGGCGAAATATCCTCCCGGAACCCGACACCATGCCAAGCGCAAGCCGGGCCCCTAGCGGCCTCCCCGAACATAATCAACAAACCGTCCTGCAGCAGTGGCTGGCGATTCTCTCGGTTGCCGTGGGCGCCTTCGCCCTGGTCACCAGCGAATTCCTGCCAGTAGGCGTACTCAACGACGTCGCCGCCGACCTCGGCATCAGCGCCGGCCACGCCGGCCTGATGGTCACCCTGCCCGGCATCATGGCCGCCCTCGCCGCCCCGTTGCTGTCGGTGGGCATTGGCGCCATGGACCGCCGCTACCTGCTGATCGGCCTGACCCTGATCATGATCATCGCCAACATGGTGGTGGCCTACGCCAGCGACTTCAGCCTGCTGCTGTTCGGCCGCGTACTGCTGGGCATCAGCATTGGCGGCTTCTGGGCCACGGCCATCGCCCTCAGCGGCCGCCTGGCGCCCAAGGGTGTAGGCGTAGCGAAGGCCACCTCGATCATCATGATGGGCGTGACCCTGGCCACCGTCCTAGGCGTGCCCGTCGGCACCTGGCTGAGCGGCCTGATGGGCTGGCGCATGACCTTCCTCGTCACCGCGCTGGTGGGCATCCCAGTACTGTTGGCACAGATGTTCCTGCTGCCGCGCCTCGAACCGGAAAAAGCCATCCGCATCGCCGACCTGCCGGCCCTGTTCATCAACCCACAAGCCCGGGTCGGCTTGATCGCCGTGCTGCTGATCGGCCTGGCGCACTTTGCCGCCTACACCTACGTCGCCCCGTTCTTCAAAAACAGCTCCGGCTTCGACGGCCCGACCATTGGCTCCCTGCTGCTGCTCTACGGCGTGGCCGGCGTAATGGGCAACGTCTTCGCCGGCTTCGCCGCCAACCGCAGCGTGCGCCACACCCTGCTGCTGGTGGCCCTGATGATCGGCACCAGCACCGCCCTGTTCCCCTACTTCGCCACCGGCATGAGCGGCGCCGTGATGCTGATCGCACTGTGGGGCTTCGCCTTCGGCGCCTTCCCGGCCTGCGCAAGCATCTGGATGTTCGTGGTGGCGCCCAAGGATGTGGAACGTGGCATGCCGCTGTTCGTCGCGTTGTTCCAGGTGATCATTGCCGTGGGCTCGTTCTTTGGCGGGCAGATTGTCGACAAGATGGGGACGTCGGTGCTGTTGAGTTTGGCGACCGCGTTGGTGGGCGCTGGGTTTGTGACGGTGCTGGTGTTGGGGCGCAAGGTGAGTAATAGCCTGGCGGCGCAACCGGCCTGAGAAAGAAAAACGGGACTGATGGATTTCAGTCCCGTGGCTTGGGGCAGTGAGCACGGCGCCTTGCTCCATTGCCTACAGTTGCGTCAGAATCCGCCGGCTTGTGCACCTGGGTGGGCGTCTCTAAGGTTGCTCGGTCGCTGAAAACTCAGTGATCGGGTTTAGTAGCCCGAGGTTTAACCTAACGTGTGCATGAGCTTCATCTGTCGGACGTCCTTGTCTGTGTTTGATGGTGGCTGTGCGTAGGGCGCCCTCGGGCGCGCCGGTTTTTGTTAGGTTCCCCCGGTCTACTAACCTGCGTACAGCTGCCACCCCCTCGTTTAGTAGCAAAGGGGTGGAAGCCCGAGCAAGGAACTTAACGATGTTCAAGGTAACGCCGAATCCTCCGGGAACTCCCGATTTGAAACTCAACCAAGCCGCGCACCGTGCCTTGGATCACTATCTCAATCCCTCCTCCGCCAAAACCGCCCCGCCGTCAGGTGCGCTGTTCAGTGTGGCTGCAGATGCCAGCAGTGAAAGTTTGATCACCAATAGCTATGAAACCTTTGCCTCGGTCAGCGCGTTGCTGCTTGATCTGTCGGAGGATTTGAGCGGGAAAGACCGTGATGTGGCGTTGGCTATTCACCAGCTCAGTGAGTTGGGGGTGCTGTTGATGGGGAAACTGATGGATCGGGAGGTGCCGTGTAGCTGAAATCAGACGTAGTCCAATAGCACTTACCGTTCAGTGCACGCAATCGATTAGCCGCTGGGGTGTTGTAGGCATCTACAGCGGCTCAGCGACGGCACACGTGCCAAGGCACTGCTTTTCTCCGGCTATGCTGAATGCCGGCTTTTGGCCAGAAGCCGACATTCCTTTTTGCCTCAAGTGTTACCCTCCACGGACTTTACTCAAGGCCAAAATAGGACATACCGCCTCGCCTCATCATTCATGAATCCCCTCTTGCCCCCGTTGCGGATCCAGGTTCCAAGATCACCTCAACGCAGTCATCCTCCTACTTGCCGAACACCCGGTAGCCCGTACAGTCTTTTAAAGCGCCACTCAGAAGGCCTACTAATACGGTCAAACTATAGACCCGACTTACGCGGCGGTCGGGGAGCGAAACTTTGCGTCCGCCAAGTGAGATGGAGCATTAGGGTTGCGCATAGTGCGAAGGGCAATCCCACCAAAAGCGATATTTTATAGGTCAGCAATACTCCCGATGCGCCACCAACAAAAGCAGCTAGAGCGAGAAAACCCGCGTCTCGCATTTCCATTCCCGGTCGAAAAATGAGCATCATTAAGCGATGCATTCGTCATTTATCTGCAAGAGGTTTTATGCTGCTCCGTGATTCCCCGAGTAGTTTTTTCTCGGTTTCATTGGGAATAAGCCCTGTAGTTTCCGCGAGCAATACGGCCTGACCTGAGCTGTCGTTTATGATCACCTCGGCTTGCGCTCGATTTCGGTCGTCGATCGCCACAATTTTCCACACGCAGGTCAACTCGTCCCCCGCATAAACGGGGCGCTTAAAGCTAAAGCTCATTGTGGTGGCTAGCCAGCCCAACTGCCCTCCGATCTCGGTGACCAATGTTGCAGTCAACAAGCCATGAGCGATGACGCTATTAAAACCTTTGGCTTCTGCGTACAAAGTGTCGGAATGCACTGGGTTGTGGTCGCGGGATAGCGCTTCAAATTGAACGATTTCAGCATCCGAAAAAGTGCGTCTGATTTCAAAAGTATCGCCTTCCTCAAGTCCTTCAATTGCCTTCTGGCGTAGTGCGTTCATTGCTATCTCCGATGATCTAGAAAGTATGATCTGGCCCTGGGAATAAGCCCGATTCGACGTCTTTGGCAAAGGCGTGAGCGGCGTCACTCATCACCGTCCTCATATCCGCATATTGTTTGACGAATCGCGGCAGCTGACCATTGCGTAGTCCCACCATGTCCTGCCAGACAAGCACCTGAGCGTCGCAACCACTACCAGCACCTATTCCGACGGTAGGAATGGAGACTGTGTCGGTTATCCTCGTTGCTACATCGCCTGGCACCATCTCGATCAGCAGGCCAAACGCGCCAGCACGCTCGAAGGCCACGCTCAAGTCGATCAACTGCTGCGCATCTCGGCCTTTGCCCTGAATGCGGTATCCGCCTAGTTGATGTTCTGCCTGTGGGGTGAAACCGATATGGGCCATAACCGGTATGCCTGCGGCTACCAACTTCTCCACCTGCGCAAGCATCTCGGTCCCACCTTCGAGCTTTACGGCATGAGCGCCGCCTTCCTTCATGAAGCGCACTGCGGTCTGGAAACATTGCTCAGGCGATCCCTGATAAGAGCCAAAAGGTAAATCCGCAATGACCAACACCCGTTCGGTAGCACTCGAAACCGCCCTGACAAGAGGAAGCATCTCGTCAACTGTTACTGCTAACGTCGAGTTATGTCCAAACACGTTGTTGGCTGCGGAGTCGCCTACGAGCAACACCGGAATTCCTGCCGCCTCAAAGACTGACGCGGCGTACATGTCATAAGCAGTCAACATGGCCCATTTCTGACCTCGTGCCTTCATATCCCGTAAGTGTGGAATTCGTACCCTGCTGCGACGAGGACTGGTGTACGGAGCGTTATTTTGGTCAGACATATCGTTTCCTCACTTCAAATGAACAGCCGTTCGGCAGCAAGAACCACAGCGATTACGATCATCGCGGCGCCAGATATCCGGCTTACGTTGATAGCCGCTGCTGGACGTGAAGCAAGCACCTCTCCAGCGCCATAACCGACCGCGAGATAGACGACGCCGCAACTGAAACCGTGAATCAGACCTAACGCGACAATCTGAGCCCATACTGGCCATGCAGCTGAGACATCAGTGAACTGGGGTAGCAGCGCCAGGAACAACAAGAGAACTTTCGGGTTGAGACCGCTGACACACAATCCTTTTATTGCCCAGGCCATCCAGCCACTGTCATCATGGGATTTTCCTTGAGCAGGCAACGAAGGCTTGAGCAACATATTGAAGCCGAGCCATAAGAGATAGGCCGCCCCCATCAGCGTTAATGTCAGCAATGCATAGGGTATTTTTACCAGCACCCCGCCCACGCCTGCAGCGACGATCAGCGTGGCTACACAGTGCCCGGAAAGCATGCCGGCTACGGCGGGTAGGACACGGCCTCGTAAACCTGCCGATATCGCGTAGGCCCAGTCGACCCCAGGCGTGATAACAAACAAAAATGATACGGCCCAAAACGCCATAACCAGAGAAATAGCCACGGTCAAATCCTCCTTTTCCATCAATCCAGAGCGAAGCTCGACCCTGAAAAACTGTGATAGAAGGATAATGAAAGCGAAGTGGTATTATCTTTCGAAGTTGCCTACAGAAGCTGACTAGATTAGGAGGTTTTTCTTGATGGACCGTATTGACAGGAAGATTCTTGCGCAGCTGCAGCAGGATGGTCGTCAGTCGCTGACAGAGCTGGCCGACCGCGTGGGTCTCAGTTTGTCTCCATGCCATCGACGCGTTAGGGCGATGGAAGATGCGGGAGTGATCAAGGGTTATCGAGCTCAACTGTCCGCAACTGAGATAGGACTCAATTTCTCTTCCTTGGTATTCGTGACGCTTCGAGAGGGACACCAAAAGGCTGTAGCGGATTTTGAAGATGCTTTACCGCGTATTCCTCATATCACCCAAGCGCAGAGACTCTTTGGCGATCCTGATTACCTGCTGATGGTGGTAACAGCAGATCTTCCTGCATTTCAAAAACTATACGACGAAGAACTGTCGAGGTTACCGAACGTACAGCGTTTGACATCGACATTGGTGATGAAGCACGTCATCACTGATCGCCCCCTGCCGCTGGAGTGAGGTTTCAGCGTTGCGGATGACACCAGGAAGCCATCAAGTTTGACTGCCGCATCGGGCCGCTTTTGCGCCGACAGTAGCCCCTCGTGACAGCCCGCCGGCCAGCCAGTGAGCCACTCCAACCCTATCGGCGAACAAAACCAAAACACCCCGCACTTCAACCAAAGGCGGGGCGTTCTCTCCAGCATCACTTCACATCAATCACATCGCCGTATGAAAAATCTGCTCGATCTCATCCTGATTGGCAGGACGTGGATTGGTAAAGCCGCAGGCGTCTTTCATGGCGTTGGTTGCCAGGGTCGGAATATCGTCAGCCTTCACACCCAATTCGACGAGCCCGCTCGGAATCCCCACATCCGCAGACAGTTTACGGATGGCCGTGATAGCCGCCGCAGCCCCCTTCTCCGCATCCAGCTGCTGAGTCTCAACCCCCATCGCATGGGCGATATCCTTAAACCGGGCCGGGCATACGCTGGCGTTGAAGCTCGACACATGGGGCAGCAGGATCGCGTTGCACACGCCGTGAGGCAGGTCGTAGAACCCGCCCAGTTGGTGCGCCATGGCGTGTACATACCCCAGCGAAGCATTGTTGAAGGCCATGCCGGCAAGGAATTGCGCGTAGGCCATGTTTTCCCGGGCGGTCATGTTGTCACCCTGGGCAACGGCGGTGCGCAGGTTGGCCGAGATCAGTTCGATGGCTTTGAGTGCGCAGGCATCGGTGATGGGCGTGGCCGCGGTCGACACGTAGGCTTCGACGGCGTGGGTCAGTGCGTCCATGCCGGTGGCGGCGGTCAGGCCTTTGGGCATGGCGGCCATCAGCGAAGGGTCGTTGACGGATAACAGGGGTGTGACGTTGCGGTCGACGATGGCCATTTTCACATGGCGGACTTCGTCGGTGATGATGCAGAAACGGGTCATTTCACTCGCCGTGCCGGCGGTGGTGTTGATGGCGATCAGGGGCATTTGTGGCTTGGCGGATTGGTCCACGCCTTCGTAATCACTGATGTGCCCGCCGTTGGCGGCGCACAGGGCAATGCCCTTGGCGCAGTCGTGGGGTGAACCGCCGCCCAGGGAAATAATGAAATCACAGTCGCTGCGGGCCAGCAGTTCAAGGCCCTTCTCCACGTTGCTGACGGTAGGATTCGGTTTGGCGCCGTCAAACAGGGTGGAGTCGATGTCTTGCTGGGCCAACAGGCCGGCAACCTTGGCCGCCACGCCGGCTTTGGCCAGGCCGGCATCGGTGACGATCAAGGCTTTGCGGAACCCGTACTTGCGGATTGCGAGCATCGCCTCGTCGAGGCTGCCAATGCCCATCATGTTCACGGAAGGAATGAAGAAGGTGCTACTCATGATAAATCCTCTTTTTATTATGGAGACACGGGAGTCAGTGAGGTTTTCTACTCATCTCGCAGGTGATGCGGCGCGTCTTGTTGTCATCGTTGACGATCACAAGGCTGAGCCTAAACCTATGGCGTCAGACCGAAATGGTCCTTTAGCGGGCATTGACACCTCCTTTAGTACTGGAAGCAGGGCGTCACCATTCCATGGGGGGCGGCAGCAAAATCTGACTTGCACAGACCCAGACCCGCGCGGATGGTTATGATGCTTCGCTGATCAACAGCCCTCACCCACTCTCCTGTGCAGGAACTGCAAAATGAGCATTGATTGGATCAACTTCACGCCTTGGGCTTCATCAGGCGGAGGCGCCTTGATCGGGCTGTCCGTCAGCGTGTTTGTTCTCGCAAATGGCCGAGTCGCAGGTATCAGCGGCTTGCTGGGTAGCGTGATGCGGTTTGGCAGTGAGGGCTGGGGCGAGAAAGCGTTGTTTCTGCTTGGCCTGGTGATTGCGCCATTGCTGTGGGGGCTGTTTAGCGTCTTGCCACAGATCGAGATCACGGCACAGTGGCCGGCCTTGGTGATGGCGGGGTTGCTCGTTGGCTTGGGAACTCGGTACGGCTCCGGCTGTACCAGTGGTCACGGTGTGTGTGGGATCTCTCGATTGTCACCCCGCTCCCTGGTGGCGACCGTGTGCTTTATGACCGCGGGCTTTGCAACGGTGTACCTCATCCGCCATGTGCTGGGGGTTTGAAGATGATGACCAAGCTGAGCGCATTTCTCGCCGGGCTGATCTTTGGCCTGGGCCTGCTCCTGGCCGGCATGGCCAACCCCGCCAAGGTGTTGGCGTTTCTCGACGTGGCGGGGGCCTGGGACCCGTCACTCGCCTTGGTGATGGTCGGGGCCATCGCCGTGGCAGTGATCCCTATGAATTGGGCGCGCAAGCACAAACAATCCTTGCTCGCGGCCCCCATGCAGTTGCCTGTGAGCAGGGCGTTGGACATACGCTTGATAGGGGGCAGCGTGGTGTTCGGTATTGGCTGGGGAATTGCCGGCATCTGCCCTGGGCCTGCGGTCGCCATTCTGTTTACCGGGCACTGGCAAATTCTCATCTTTGTAGTGGCGATGCTGGCGGGTATGTATGTGTTTTCCAGCCTGGAAGGCCGGCGCACGTCTTGATGGGGGTTGACCCCGATTTTTACTGAGCACCACTCACGGACGGCTTCATGGAACGACTCCAACCTCGTGGCACTGATGCGGACGGTTATATCCTCACCGTGTCCAACGTCGAGACGCAGCCACAGTTTCAGGCTTTGCTGACGGACGTTTGCATGACGCTCGCGCGGCCGGAACCTTTGCTGGATGGGATTTATCTTTATGGCAGTGTCGCGAGAGGCGACGCCGTGCCGGGGGTTTCTGACCTTGACCTAACCCTTATTCTGCATAGCCCTCCTACCTCGCAGGATCTGGAAATGCTGGAGTCGAAAAGGCGCACGCTGGAAAGTCGGCATGCCGAAGTCACCAAGATCGATTTCGATATCGGTAGTCGTGCTGAAGTATTGACACCTGACAATCGATTGAGCTGGGGGTATTGGCTCAAGCATCACTGTCGTTGCTTATGGGGCAATGATCTGACCCAACGCTTCGACCGGTTCAAGCCGTCGCGCGATATCGCCATTGCCGTGAATGGTGACTTTGAATCCGTACTGACCCGGTATGCCGACCTTATCGACCAGGCGACCACACCGACGCAATCGCTGCGCTTGCAGCGAGAAGCTTCGCGCAAACTCATCCGGTCAACTCAACTGCTTCGCTCTGAACAGGACCTGATGTGGCCGCAAACACTGGAAGAGCTTGTCGAGCAGTTTGTTCAGCATTACCCGAGTATGAAAATGCAGATCTCTTTTTTCTTGTCCCAGGCAAGGAACCCGGATGCCAAGCCAAAGAAATTTACGACTCAGCTCCATGATTTTTTGACCTGGATGGCTACACAAACCGATTGAATCCATAATGCGCCTATGAAATCAGGGGCGATTCATGTACCCACAGACGGGTTATCACGCATGCCACTACCGCGAAATTCGATATCCATAACCCGTTGGCTGCTCCATGGGGTTACTGAATTGAGTGAGTCACTCTAAGCGTTCCAGGATCCTCATCGAAAGATACGCCTCCAAGCGACAACAGGCCTTGGACCAACTCCCCCTGAATGACCGATACCCCTCTTCTTATTGATGAGTATCAGCCTCCTCTGCGGGGTAAAACTCGCCCTCCTTCCCCATTTTTTTCAGCCGTTCGCGCACAATTACCTCAACGCTGGCTACGGCGGTTTGATCGTCAGGGTTGACCAACTGCAAGCACAGGCGTTGGACATTCTGATCGTGGGTGCCCTCGCTCATCATCTCGTGGGTGAAGACCTGTTCGCCACGCCATAGGCATAGCTGGGTATGCGTCTCGCCAAGCCATATTTCGTTGATTGATCCAAGGTCGGTTGTCTCTAGTTGATCGACGGTGATTGTCTTATCCATTGCGCTGTACCTTACCCATGAGTAGATACAGGTAGACTTACCGGCACAGCGGGTCGTTCCACACGTTGGCAGTTCAACCGGGCTAATGGTGGTTAAGCACGTCCCGGTTGGAACCAGGCCAATTGACGATTGAAGGCGGGCAGTACGAGCCGATAAGGGCAATCACATGACTGATCCTGCTGTTTCACATGCAAAATGGCCGCGTCTGGATCAACCTTGATCTCCCCTCCTTGGGGCTGATACTGCCAGCTTCGCCAGCTCCTCTCTTTCGGGACTGATGAGCAAATCTCATGAAGCCTTGCCGATTTACCCGTCTAGTCCTCAGTCGTTAGCGCGCTTACTGTCCTCCCCACGCCCAACGGGAGATCAACATGCACAAACGCACACTCGGCAACAGTTCACTTGAAGTATCCGCCCTCGGCCTCGGCTGCATGGGTCTGAGCCATGGCTATGGCCCGGCCACGGATACCGAACAAGCCATCGCACTGATCCGCTCAGCCGTTGAACGAGGCGTCACGTTCTTCGATACCGCCGAATTCTACGGCCCCTATATCAATGAGCAAGTAGTCGGCGAGGCGCTGGCGCCAGTTCGCGACCAGGTCGTGATCGCGACAAAATTCGGCTTCGCCGTCGGCGCCGACAATACAAAGCAGACTCTGGACAGCCGGCCCGAACGTATTCGAATAGCCGTCGAGGGTTCGTTGCGTCGACTGAAGACCGATTACATCGATTTGCTCTACCAACACCGCGTTGATCCGGACGTGCCGATCGAAGACGTCGCCGGCGTAGTGAAGGACTTGATTGGCGAAGGCAAGGTCAAGCACTTCGGCCTGTCGGAGGCAGGCGCGCAAACCATTCGTCGCGCCCATGCGGTACAGCCGGTCACGGCGCTGCAAAGCGAATACTCGCTGTGGTGGCGCGAGCCTGAGCTGGAAATCTTGCCGACCCTTTGGGAGCTGGGCATCGGCTTTGTACCGTTCAGTCCATTGGGCAAAGGCTTTCTCACCGGCACGGTGTCGGCCGAGGCCACTTATGGCAGTGACGACTTCCGCAGCATCGTCCCGCGTTTCAGCCAGTCGGCGCTGCAGGCAAATCAGGGTCTGGTGGTGTTGATCCGCCAGATTGCTGCGCAGAAACAAGCGACACCGGCCCAGATCGCGCTGGCCTGGCTGCTCGCGCAGGCACCGTGGATTGTGCCGATTCCGGGCACGACCAAACTGCATCGCCTGGAAGAAAACCTCGGCGGCGCGGACATCACCCTCGACGCCGCCGAACTCAAGGCCATTGATACGGCGTTGGCGCAGATCCGCATCGAAGGCGAGCGCTATCCCGAGGCCCTCAAGGCGCGCGTCGGCCGATGAGTAACGATCACGATCCGCTGCGGCGCATGGTGATCACCGCACTGGCCAGCGCTCCGCTGCTGTCGCTCGCTGACACGCAAGGCGCCAGTGAAATACCGCGTTCGGGCTCGCGGATTCTGGTCGCGTATTTCTCGCGCTCGGGCAATACCCGCGTGGTCGCTGGGCTGATCCAGCGTGGACTGGGTGCCGATCTGTTCGAGATTCGCCCCGCCCACGCCTATCCCGAGGACTATCTGCAAACCGTGGAACAGGCGCGCCAGGAACGTGACAGTGGCTTCGAACCCGAGCTGCAAAACACGGTTCACGCCCTCAGCGACTACGACACGATCTATCTCGGCTTTCCGATCTGGGGTGAAACCGCCCCGCCGATCGTGCGCGCATTCCTCAGCGCCCACGATCTGACCGGCAAGACCCTCATCCCCTTCAACACCCATGGTGGATATGGCCTGGGCAACAGCCGCAGTGTGCTGGTCAAGCACGCGCCGAAGGCCAAAGTGCTGGAAGGTTTTGTGATGGAGGGTGAGCAGGAGCGCAAGACCATGGAACGCGTGAACGGCTGGCTTAACGATCACCCTCTCACGTATTAATCGAATTCTGTACGGAGTAACTTCATGAAAATCCGCACGTTGGGCAATGGCCTGGAAGTGTCCGCCTTGGGTCTTGGCTGCATGAGCATGACGTCGGCCTACGGGCCGGCAGCCGACCAAGCCAGCATGATCAAGCTGATTCGTTCGGCCCACGAGCAAGGCGTCACCTTGTTCGACACCGCTGAAGCGTATGGCCCGTTCGCCAATGAAGAGCTGCTGGGCGAGGCCTTGCAGCCGATCCGCGAGCAGGTCGTCATCGCCACCAAGTTCGGCTTCGATATCGACCTGATCACCGGCGCACGTGGCGGCGGCACCAACAGCCGCCCGGAGCATATACGCGCCGTGGCCGAAACGGCGTTGAAGCGTCTGCGTACCGATTGCATCGACCTGTTTTATCAGCACCGGGTTGATCCTCAGGTGCCCATCGAAGACGTGGCAGGCACCGTCAAGGATCTGATCGCCGAGGGCAAGGTCAAGCATTTCGGCCTTTCTGAGGCGGGTGTGGAAACCATTCGCCGGGCCCACAAGGTGCAACCGGTCACGGCAGTGCAAAGCGAATATTCGCTCTTCTGGCGTGGCCCGGAGCTGGAACTGCTAGCCGTGCTGGAAGAACTGGGGATCGGCTTCGTACCGTTCAGCCCGCTGGGCGCCGGTTTCCTCACCGGTCAGATCGACGAGAACACGCAGTTCGACGCGAGCGATTTCCGCAATTTCGTCCCGCGCTTTTCCCCTGAAGCGCGCAGGGCCAATCTGGCGTTGGTCGATGTGGTGAAAGCCGTCGCGCAACGCAAACACGCCACGCCGGCGCAAGTGGCACTGGCCTGGTTGCTTGCACAGAAACCGTGGATTGTGCCGATACCGGGCACGACCAAACAGCATCGCCTGAAAGAAAACCTGGGCGCGGTCGAGCTGCAATTGACCGGCGACGATCTGCGCGTGATCAACGAACAGATGGCGCAGATTCGCGTGCACGGCGAACGTCTGCCGGAGTCGGCACTGAAAATGACCGGACTCTGAGTCTGCCCTATGCGACGCCATGTGCGGCGTCGCTTTCCCTGTCTGACCGGAGAACTAATCCGATGAACCGATTGATTGCGCCACTCGTTGCTTTGTCACTGATGGCGGCAGAGTCCCAGGCCGCCAGCGAAATCCGCATTACGCCGAACGGCTCGCAACCCTCGGTCAAAGGCGCGGCGCAAAACTTTACCGGCACGGTACGCGTTGATGGCCTTTTCAAAGGTGAACCGCCGGCGCGCATCGGCGGCGGCACAGTGACCTTCGAGCCGGGCGCACGCACGGCGTGGCACACCCATCCGCTGGGGCAAACGCTGATCGTCACTGCCGGCGTCGGCTATGTGCAGCAAGAGGGTGGCGCGCGTCAGGAAATCCGTCCGGGCGACAGTGTCTGGATTCCACCGAACACCCGTCACTGGCACGGCGCCACGGCCAGCAACGGCATGACCCACATCGCCATCGCTGAAGCCGAGGACGGCAAGACCGTCACTTGGGCGGAGCAGGTCTCGGAGGCGCAATACGCCGGCCAATAAAGTTACGGAATGTGTCGAAGCTGCTCGACCGGCACGTTCGCGGCACCCCCCCACGCAACCTCAAGGCCCCGTAACAAAAGGCCAGCACCGGGATTCCAGCAGTTATTGCAACGTCGACTCATGAGTTCTGCTCAGGAGTCCATGCGCTATTTCGGGGTTAATCGCCACAACCATCCTCCTTACGATCCAGCGACACCGCAGCGTCCCGCAATGGATGGAGCCTTCACGATGATCACTGACACTCGCAACAGCACTGCCCTCCCCACACTCATGGCGCTCTGCCTGAGCGTCGGGGCGATGTTCAGCGTCACCACTCAAGCAGCCGAGGCTTCGCCCACCATGACCAGCACACCCGACAGCGCAGCCAGCTTGTCGAGCCAGCAACAAGCCATTCCACTGATCGCGGCGTTCATGGCGACCAGCGACATGCCCAACCTCAACACGGCGCTCAACCAAGGGCTTGATGCCGGCCTGACCATTAGCGAAACCCGCGAGGTTCTCGTGCAGCTCTACGCCTACGTCGGCTTCCCGCGCAGCCTCAACGCCTTGAATGAATTGATGGCCGTGGTGCAGGCGCGCAAACAACGCGGCCTTGACGATGCGCCGGGGCGTGAGCCGAGCCGGGCGATTCCGGTCGGGGATGAGCTGCTGGCCGCGGGCACGGCGAATCAAACCAAGATCTCCGGCGCCCCGGTCAAAGGCCCGGTGTTCGAGTTCGCCCCAGTGATCAACCGCTTCCTGCAAACCCACCTGTTCGGCGACATCTTCGAGCGCGACAACCTCGACTGGCAAAGTCGCGAACTGGCGACTGTCGGTGCGCTGGCAGCGACGCCGGGGGTCGAGCCTCAGTTGCGCTCGCACATGGCGGCGAGCCTGCGCGTCGGTCTCAGCGCGGCACAGTTGCACCAAGTCACCGAGCTGCTGAAAAAGCATGGCGATGCACAGACTGCCGAGCGGGCCAACGCAGCGCTGGCCCAAGCCCTCACGTCGTCGAGGAAATGATATGAGAACTGCAAAACATTTGCTGAGCGTCACGCTGTTGAGCCTGTTGGCGGCCTGCGCGAACCACTCCGAAGGCCCGCTGCTGATCCAGAAACAAGGCAGCTTCGCCGCCGGCGGAACGATGACCACGGCACCGGGCACCTTCAACCCGCGCCAACCGATGACGCTCAACGGCCAGACATACCACGGTGACCACGCCTACGCCTTCTATCAAATCCCGGTAGACGCGCGAAAACTGCCCATCGTCATGTGGCACGGCGCAGGTCAGTTTTCCAAGACCTGGGAAACCACCGCCGATGGTCGCGAGGGTTTTCAGAACATCTTTCTGCGCCGCCACTACGGCGTCTATCTGATCGATCAGCCCCGGCGTGGTGATGCCGGGCGCAGCATGGTCGAGACCACCATCAAGCCAGTGCCGGACGAACAACTGTGGTTCAACCAGTTCCGCATCGGTCTTTGGCCCCGCTACTTCAACGGCGTGCAAGTGGCACAGGACGCCCAGACTCGTGAGCAGTTTTTCAGGGCAATGACGCCGAACACCGGGCCGTTTGACATGGGCGTGGTCTCCGATGGTGTGTCGGCGCTGTTCGACAAAATCGGCCCCGGCATCCTGTTTACGCATTCTCAGGGTGGCGGGCCGGGCTGGTTGACGGCGATCAAGAACGACAAGGTCAAAGCCATCGTGGCGTTCGAGCCGGGCAGCAGTTTCGTGTTTGCTGACGGTGAAGTGCCGGCGCCGATCCCCAGCGCGTTCGACACGGTGCAAGGCGCAGCGGTGCCGATGGAGCAATTCATGGCATTGACGCGCATTCCAATTCTGATCCTGTACGGCGACAACATCCCGGAACAGGCAGTCGATCTGCCCGCTCAGGACAGTTGGCGCGCACGTCTGAAAATGGCCCGGCTCTGGCGTGACGCGGTCAATCGCCATGGCGGTGATGTGCGACTGATACACCTGCCGGAAATTGGCATTCACGGCAATACCCATTTCCCCATGTCGGATCTGAACAACGTGCAGATCGCTGACCTGGTCGCGCAGTTCCTCAAAGAAAAACAGCTGGACTGACCCAAACACTTTTGCAACTGCTGCCCTTTTTTGCTCAGGAGCTTCACGTGAAGAACACCCTCAAAGCCACGTTCATGTCGGCATTGGTCGGCCTCTCGGCAGGCGAAGCCTTGGCCGCTGACTACAAAAAGAACCCGTTCACCCTCGCCTACGACGGCGCGATCACCCGCAACGAACCGGGCAAGGTCAACATCCACCCGGTCAGCTATAAGCTCAACGGTCTGGACATCGCCGCCAACGTCTACACTCCTGCCAACTACGACGCGAAGAAGACCTACCCGACCGTGGTGATTGCGCATCCGAATGGCGGCGTAAAAGAGCAAGTCGCCGGTCTGTATGCCCAGCGCCTCGCCGAACAGGGCTACATCACCATCACGGCCGATGCGGCCTATCAGGGCGCCAGCGGTGGTCAGCCGCGCAGCATCGATAAACCGGCGTATCGCATCGAAGACATTCACGGCATGGCCGATTTCATCAGCCAGTTCGCTGGCGTGGATGACAATCGTCTGGGCCTGCTCGGCATTTGTGGCGGCGGTGGTTATTCGTTGGCGGCGGCGCAAACCGACAAACGCTTCAAATCCCTGGCGACGGTGAGCATGTTCAACTCGGGTCGAGTACGCCGCAACGGTTACAACGACTCGCAAATGGACAGCATCCAGCAACGTTTGCAACAGGCATCAGCAGCCCGCGCGCAAGAAGCAGCGCGGGGCGCGGTGCTGTATTCGGGGGATGCCAACCTCACCGATGAGCAGATTGCCAAACTGCCTTTCGAACTGTATCGCCAAGGTTATGAGTACTACTGGAAAACCCACGCGCACCCGAACTCGACCTTCAAATACACCACCAGCAGCCTTATTGACCTGATGCGTTTCGACGCCACCGACCATATCGAGTTGATCAATCAACCGTTGCTGATGATCGCCGGCAGCAAGGCCGACAGCCTGTACATGACTCAGGATGCGTTCCCCAAAGCCACCGGCACCACCGACAAGGAAGTGCTCATCCTCGATGGCGCCACCCACATTGAAACCTACTGGGTGCCGCGTTATGTCGATGCGGCGATCGGCAAACTGACGGATTTTTACTCACGCACCTTGTGATCAGCGCACCAAGGGTCGCGCATCCGTGCGCGACCTGCTTTCATGGAATAATCACGCGCTCCTCATGAGAGGTTTTCATCAAATGTCCCGCCCCAATCTCAACGACCTGCAAGCCTTCGTGGTCATCACCCGCGAAGGCAGTTTTACCCGTGCTGCCGCGCAACTGGGCGTTTCGCAGTCAGCGCTGAGCCACACTCTGCGGGCACTGGAAACCCGGCTGGGCGTGCGCTTGCTGACGCGGACTACACGCAGTGTTTCACCAACGGAGGCGGGCCAACGCCTGTATCAAGCGATGGCGCCGCGCTTTGAAGAAATTGAACTGGAACTGGCGGCAGTCAGCGAGTTTCGCGACCCCCCCGCCGGCAATGTGCGGATTCAGGCGTCCGAGCATGCGGCGAACAATATTCTCTGGCCGAAGCTGCTGAAGGTGCTGCCCGACTACCCGGACATCAAGGTCGAAATCACCGTCGATTACGCCCTCGCCGACATCGTCGCGCAGCGCTATGACGCTGGTGTTCGACTGGGTGATCAGGTGGCCAAGGACATGATCGCCGTGCCGATCGGGCCATCGTTACGCATTGCCGTTGTCGGCTCACCGCAGTATTTCCAGCAGCGGCCTTACCCGATGGAACCGAGAGATCTGGCGGCGCACAACTGCATCAACCTGCGCCTGCCGACTCACGGCAGCCTGATGCAATGGGATTTCGAAAAGGATGGCCACGAACTCAAGGCCCGCGTCGAAGGCCAATGGACATTCAACAGCAGCGTGCCAGTTTTGCGTGCGGCCGTGGCGGGATGTGGCTTGGCCTTCCTGCCAGAGGACATGGTGGCGAAGGAGCTTGCCGACGGTAGCCTTGTGCGGGTGTTGGAAGATTGGTGCCAACCCTTTGCCGGTTACCATCTCTACTACCCCAATCGCCGTGAACATTCGTCAGCGTTTGGCGTTGTAGTTGAAGCGTTACTCTGCAAGAGCTGAGTCATCGACCTTCTATGAATCGATTTTCGCGACTGATAAACCGTTCCAGGTCAGTGATTTCTTGTGAATGCGTTGTGCAGCGTGAGCAACGAAAAGCTGTCGATGACCACTTTCGGCCAGCAGCGGACAGTCGAATCCCTTGGGCATCGCGCGCGGCTGGCTTTCATCTGACTACCAGGGCTGTCTACCGTGACTTCCAAAAAAGCCACCGGTTGGACCATCGGGACCCAGCAGCGACATCTTGATGACTATTTGTGCCCCTTCTTCCGGCGTCAATACGCCCGAGTTGCCATTAAGATCGGTCCGCACATGCCCAGGCTCGACGGCATTCACTTTGATTCCCAGCGGCTCAAGCTCTTTCGCAAAGGAGACCGTTACGGCATTCAGTGCCACTTTTGACGAGGTGTAATCGAGAAGGTTGACGGTCGAATAGATCGATGTCGGATCTGTTATCAACGTGAGCGAACCGACGCCGCTGCTCATCATGACGATCCGGGCGTGGGCGGCATTTTTCAGCAAGGGCAGGAAAGCTTGGGTGACGCGCACCGGACCAAACAGATTGACCTCGTAAACAGCTTTCATGTCCTGCATTCGCACCTCACTGGGTGCCTTGGTCATGTCGACCGCAATCCCGGCATTGTTGATCAGGACATCAAGTGCACCTATTTGCTCAGACAGCATCGCTGCGGCTCGGTACACACTGTCTTCGACCGCAACGTCCAGTTCCAAGAGGCCTGCATCGAGCCCGGCATCACGTAACTGGGCGACGGCCTGCTCGCCTCGGTGCTGATCGCGTGCACCGATCCAAACAAAGAACCCTGCCTCGGCAAGTCCCTTGGCAATCGCCAGCCCAATGCCTTTATTGGCGCCGGTGATGAGCGCCTGTCGTTTGATAGTCATCGTGGTAGTCCTTGGAATTTCAAGATGCTCTTTCTTTAGTTTGCAAGGCTGCGGGGTGCCAACTCGAAGAGTCAGAGCCCCACACCCGAACCCTCTCGCGAGTTGAGCGTAGAGCCTGTTTGTTCTGTCAGGCGGTTTGGGCGACCGCATCACTTTGAACACCTTTAACGTGGTGCTGAAGGTCGCCTGCAAAACGCAAAGTCACCTCACGACGAGTGAAACGCCACGCCCCATCCTGCAGCTCGAATTGGTCGAGGTACTTGCCGGCGCAGATAGGTTGCAATGGGAATCCGTCGAGCTGCTGATGCACGGTGTAGTAACTCTCAGAACTCGCTTTATCGCCCGAAGGCGCGACGTCAATCAGTACGTTGGTGATCGAATGCCAAGTGCGCGGCGTACCGTCGGCGTGTACCTGAAGACCCGCCTCGAAAAAACCCAGCAACCCCTCAACCGTGGAGGCCTCAGTGCCTAGCACATGAATCACCGCATGCTGAAGCACTTCGGCCACACCCGCGAAATCTCCGCTGTCAAGACGATGGATGTAGGTAGCGTGAAGACGATGAATGGCGCTCTCGGCGTCAAGACGTGCGAGGATTTCTGGTGAGTTAGTCATGACTCTCTCCTAGGCTTCAGCCCACAAAGGAAGGATGTATAGCGGCGGCCATACATTTGATGCGCTCGGCAAACGACCTTGGCGATAATCCAATTTGGCGTCTGACGAGCAATGATTTTGATAAGCGAGTTGTCAGTCTTGTGGCTGGCGCCGAAACGGAATCAACACTTGCGGTAAACCTCAGGCTCCGCAGCCATCCAGTGATCTAACACTGCGAAGCCCCGCCATCCGCGAACAGTTCGACGCCGTTGACGTAGCTGGCTGCATCACTGGCCAGGAAGGCCACGGCAGCGCCAATCTCATGGGCCTGACCGATACGTCCGATGGTGCTCTTCTCACTCAGGGACTCAATCACGGCCTCAGCGTGTTCCGCTAGCATATGACGTAGTGACGGGGTATCCACAGGGCCCGGGCTCAGGAGGTTGATGCGCACCCCTCTGCCTTTGATATCGAGCGTCCAGCTTCTGACCAGCGTGCGCAATGCTGCTTTGGTGGCGCCGTACACGCTGAGGCCGGGGCCGGGATCAATGGAGGCAGTAGAACCAATGATAACAATGCTGCTGCCTTCGCCCATGAGAGGCAGTGCGCCCTGAACGGTGAAGGTCACACCCTTGACGTTGGTGCTGAATACTCGGTCGAAATAGGCCTCGGTGATGCTGCCAAGCGGAGCGATTTCACCCATACCGGCGTTGGCGACCAGCACATCGATTCGACCATGACGAGTCTTGATTACGTCAAATAGCACAGCGAGATCGGCTATCACCGAGACGTCCGCGACCACCGCGCTGGCCTGGTCCCCGAGCTTCGATAAAGCCTCCTCCAATTGCTCCTGCCGACGCCCGGTAATCACCACCGTGGCCCCTTGCCCTGCCAGCTCTTGGGCGATGGAAAGGCCCAATCCCGAGGACCCTCCGGTGACGAGAACGACTTTGTCTTGAAACTGCATGCTGATACTCCCGTATGTGTTGAGGGCGAATGAATTTATATAGCGCACACTACATAGCGTTCGCGAAGGCCGCAAGCTATTTAGTAGTTGCTATATAATCCCGCCGTTCAGCTCAGCGCAGTTGCCCCAGGATATAGCGGTCGCTACAATCACGAGCACACCAACGAGATCATCATGACTGACAAAATTCGCCAACGCCGCCCTGCTTTCGATAGAGAGGCTGGTGTCGCCATTGCCCAAGCCATGTTCCACGAACACGGCTTCGACGCGGTGAGCCTCACGGATCTCGTCGAGGCCATGGATATCAAGCCGCCCAGCTTTTACGCCGCGTATGGCAGCAAGGCTGAGTTATTCGAGAAGGCCATGCTGCGCTACATCCGCGAGCATGCTTTGCCGCTGGACAAACTGCTGGCGCCGGACCGACCAGTGCCTGAAGCACTCGCCGCCTTGTTGGTCGCGGCAGCGAAGCAGTATGGAAACGACAGTGTGTTGCGCGGTTGCATGGTCACCGAGGGCACGCGTGCGGACGACGAAGTAGCCCGCCAGATGGCGCAAACTCTGGCGGACGGAGGCGTCAAGGCGATTCGGAATTATCTTGATCTGACACTGCCCGAAAAAGCCCAATGCCTCACTGACTACCTTTCGATTACCCTGCGCGGGCTATCGTCCGCGGCGTGTAACGGCATGCCCCGCAAACGGCTAATCGACGCCGCACAGACGGCGGGCCGGTTCATTGCTCACGAGTTGGGTAAAGAACAGCGAACGGCACGCTAAGCCATGCGTCCACCACCGAGCTGTCAGTCTCGACATATACGCTGACCTGGCCGCACACGGCTGAAGGGACTTTCTGCGACCGCCAGAGGCCGCTTCTGGCCGATTGCAGCCAGTCACCAATGGCAGCAATCGGACAAAAGCAGCGAACAACGCCAACCCATCCGGCGTTACTGCACTTTGCATAGCCCTTCTCCAAACACATCCGTAGCCGATGTATTGGGCCAGCCTGGAAAATGTTGCGCCAAGCAACACTGGCCGATTTACAAATGTTCACGCCTTCACGTGGCTATTAGCTTTAGGCTTTGACTCACAAAGTCCGATCGGACCCAATCAGCTTTAAGACGGCCCTACAACCATGAATCTGCATGCCATCGCCGCAACGTTTTTTGCGTTTTTCACGCTGTTTCCTTACTCGATGCAAGCCGCAACCCCCATCACCCATGTCGCGATCTACCGAGGCCCCGCCGGCTGCGAGGAATGTTCAGAGAAGGTTAAAACAGCCCTGCTGCGCGTCCGCCCGAATGCGCAGATCGACTTTGTTGGTGCAGATGAATCGATCGACATCACGCCGCAAAGCCTCGCTCGTTACGACCTCTACGTTCAACCCGGCGGCGGCCAGGACATCCCTGCGGCGCTTGATAGTTTGGGGGATGCGCGGGTGCAAGCCATTCGTGACTTTGTCGCCCAGGGTGGGCGCTACCTGGGGCTGTGTATGGGCGCTTATCTGGCCGATGACAGCAATTTTGGCCTGATACCCTACGACCTTGATTCAGAGGCGGGCAGGCCTGGGTTTGAGGTCGCGGGCATTGCGGACGCGGCGGTGAACGTTGTGTGGGATGGGAAAGCCGATAGCGTCTTTTATCAGGATGGGCCTTACTTTCCCAAGCCTGACGCGACCTTGCCTTCTTCAACCATTGCGACCTACCGGAATGGTGATGTGGCGGCAGCGCGTTACACCTATGAAAAGGGTGTAGTGGTTCTGAGTGGCCCGCATCCTGAGGCGGATCGGGAGTGGTTCGAGAAGGCGAATATTCCCATGAGCGAGATGCCGCGGGGTGAGCTTTTTGGGGCGTTGGTGCGCAGCATTGAGGGGCGCAGGTAGGGGGCGATGATGACTTCCGGATTCCAGCTGGATGCTCCAGCCAACTGAAAAAGTCATATGGCATCTAGCTATTTACCCAGGTTTTGATTCATCAAATTGTCCAGTACGGGAAATTTGGTGGCCGCCTGCCATTCGCGTAAATGCTTGCAGCCTTCATCATTGAGCTCGGCAAGGTTGCTGCGAGCGTCGCATATCGTGAACCACTTCTGTCGGAGAGATGGATACTTTACAAACTCTTCCCGGGTTGGGGGTTGGTTAGTGGATAAACGCAGAACTGACAGCACTAAAAGTGCAGCCACCCCGATACTGATAGAGCCGTTTTTATAATTCATATCAACTTCCGCAAATGAGAAACCTAACCCCACAGCTGAACTAATGACCGCTGTTAACTGCTTGGGGCGTTGGCCGACTATAAGAAGAGAAATGGATCGATAAAAGATCCATTTTCGACGCATCTCATAGGGCCATTTATTCACAAGATGGGGAAATCAGAAAAAATCGGGGCAGTCTACCGAACGCTCGGGCAATCACGAAGCTGCCGGCGAACATGGCCCACGTCGAGCAAAACTCAGCCCAACTCGCGCCCCAAAAACGGCGCCGTCCGGCTGCTCTTGCTCTTCGCCACCTTCTGCGGCGTGCCACTCACCACCACCTTCCCGCCTCGATCCCCGGCCCCCGGCCCAATATCAATCACCCAATCACTCTGCGCCACCACACGCATTTCATGCTCCACCACAATCACCGTATGCCCCGCCTCTACCAGGTGGTTCAACTGGCTCAACAACCGATCCACATCCCGCGGATGCAGCCCGGTCGTCGGCTCATCCAGCACATACAACGTCGCGCCCCGCGCATTACGCTGCAGCTCGGTCGCCAGCTTGATCCGCTGCGCCTCCCCGCCCGACAACTCGGTCGCCGGCTGGCCAAGGCGCAAATAACCCAAGCCAATATCCCGCAGCACTTGCAGCGAGCGCAGCACACCCGGCTCTTCGGCAAATACCTCTACCGCCTGTTCAACCGTCAGCCCAAGCACCTGGGCGATGGTCAGGCCTTCCCACTTGATCGCTAACGTTTCCGGGTTGTACCGCGCGCCGTGGCACGTCGGGCACGGCGCGTACACGCTGGGCATGAACAGCAACTCAACGCTGACAAAACCCTCGCCTTCGCAGTTCGGGCAGCGGCCTTTGGCGACGTTGAAAGAGAATTGCCCGGCATCGAAATGGCGCTTTTTCGCTGCGGGTGTGGCGGCGAACAGTTTGCGCACGTTGTCGAACAGCCCGGTGTAGGTCGCGAGGTTGGAACGCGGTGTGCGGCCGATGGGTTTTTGGTCCACCTGGACCAGGCGGCGGATGTGTTCCAGCCCGCCACTGATGCGGCCGCCGCTGGTTTGTGGGGCGTCGTCTTCGAGGCTGGGTTCGTCTTCGGTTTCCACGACGCGGCCCAGGCCTGCGCCTACCAGTTCCAATAGCGCCTGGCTGACGAGGCTGGATTTGCCCGAGCCGGAGATGCCGGTGACGGCGGTGAAGCACCCGAGTGGAAAGTCCACGCTGAGGTCGTTGAGGTTGTTGCGCGTGACGCCTTCCAGGCTCAGCCAGCCGGTGGGTTGGCGCGGTGGTTGGCTGACGGGGCGCTTTTCGGCGAACAGGTATTCGCGGGTTTGCGAGGCTTCGATCTGTGCGAGGCCGGCGGGTGGGCCGCTGTACAAGACCTGGCCGCCGTGTTCGCCGGCAGCCGGGCCGACGTCGATCAGCCAGTCGGCGCGGCGCATGGTTTCCAGGTCGTGTTCCACCACGAACAGCGAGTTGCCGGCGGCCTTCAGGCGGTCGAGGGCGGCGAACAGGGCTTCGCCGTCGGCAGGGTGCAGGCCGGCGGAGGGTTCGTCGAGTACGTAGATCACGCCGAACAGTTGCGAGCCCAGCTGGGTGGCCAGGCGCAGGCGTTGCAGTTCACCGGAGGACAGGGTTGGTGTGCTGCGCTCAAGGGCCAGGTAGCCGAGGCCGAGGTCGGTCAGGGTGCTGACGCGTTCGAGCAGGTCCTGGGCGATGCGTTGGGCGGCCAGGCGTTTTTCCACGGAGAGCTTTTTATCGCCCTGCCCTTCAGCCACCGGGCGCAGGAGCTCGGCGAGTTGCAGCAGGGACATTTGCGACAGCTCGCCAATGTCCACGCCGGCAAATTTCACCGACAGCGCGGCCTTGTTCAGGCGCTTGCCTTCGCACTGCGGGCATGGGCTGCCTTGCATGAATTGCGAAACACGCTTTTTCATCAGGGCGCTTTGGGAGTGGGTGAACGTGTGCAGGATGTAGCGTCGGGCACCGGTGAAGGTGCCCTGGTAGCTGGGTTCGAGTTTGCGTTTGAGGGCGTCGCGGGTTTGGGCAGGTGTGAAGCCGGCGTACACCGGGACGGTGGGGGTTTCTTCGGTGAAGAGGATCCAGTCGCGCTGCTTTTTCGGCAGGTCGCGCCACGGGATGTCGACGTCGTAGCCGAGGGTGACGAGGATGTCGCGCTGGTTCTGCCCTTGCCACGCCAGCGGCCAGGACGCCACGGCGCGTTGGCGAATGGTGAGGGACGGATCGGGCACCATCAGCGCTTCGGTCACTTCGTACTCCCGGCCCAGGCCGTGGCATTGCGGGCACGCGCCTTGGGGCAGGTTGGGGGAAAAGTCTTCGGCGTAGAGCATCGGTTGCCCTGCCGGGTAGCTGCCGGCGCGGGAGTAGAGCATACGGATCAGGCTGGACAAGGTGGTGACGCTGCCCACTGAGGACCGTGTGCTGGGGGTGCCGCGCTGCTGTTGCAGGGCCACGGCGGGTGGCAGGCCTTCGATGGAGTCGACGTCGGGCACGCCGACCTGGTCGATCAGGCGACGGGCATAGGGCGCGACGGATTCGAAGTAGCGGCGCTGGGCTTCGGCGTAGACGGTGGAGAATGCCAGCGAGGACTTGCCGGAGCCTGACACGCCGGTGAACACCACCAGGGCATCACGGGGGATGTCCACGTCGACGTTGCGCAGGTTGTGTTCCCGGGCACCCCGCACCCGCACGAAGCCTGGGCGTTGGGTGGTGAGTGAGGTGTCTGGGGGAAGATTGCGCTGGGAAGTCATGGGTAACCTTATCGGTGTGTTCAAGGCAGTGAAGATCCACTGTGGGAGCCGGGCTTGCCCGCGATGGCGGTGTGTCCGTTGCCAGATGGGGGTCTGATAGACCGCCATCGCAGGCAAGCCAGCTCCTACAGTGGATTGGCTTTGCGGGTTAGATCTCCATCCGTCACATCATTCGGGAGGTCAGCACCGAGCGCACCCGTTGCGCCAATTCATCCGGGCCATAGGGTTTGCTCAGCAGGTGGATGTCGTTGCCCAGCAGGTGGTTGCTGGAAAGGATGTCGCGGGTATGCCCGGAGGTAAACAGCACCGCTATCGCCGGCACTTGCTCTCGCGCCCACTTGGCCAGGTCGGTGCTTTTGACCCGGCCCGGCATCACGACGTCGGTAAAAATCAGGTCCGGTTGCAGGCCGGCCTGGAGCATCAGCATGGCCCGGTCGCCGTCTTCGGCGGTGAGCACGGTGTAGCCGGATTGTTCGAGCAGTTCCACCGCGGCCGCACGTACGCCTTCGTTGTCTTCCACCACCAGGATGGTCTCCTGGCCGCCGCTGTGTTGTGCAGGCTCGAGGGGCGTATCGTGGTTTTCCGGCTCTCCAAGGTTGCGCGGGAAATACATCTGCACCACGGTGCCACTGCCCTCCTCGCTCTCGACCTCCACATGCCCGCCACTCTGGCGCACGAACCCGAACACCATGCTCAGGCCCAGGCCGGTACCGTGCCCATTCGGCTTGGTGGTGAAAAACGGTTCGAAGGCCCGTGCCAGGATCGTCGGTGACATGCCGACGCCGCTGTCGGCGACGGCCAGGCGCACATATTCACCGGGGTTGATGCTTTTGCCGGCGCAGTCCGGGGGTTGAGGATGATGTTTTCGCCGGTGATCCGAATCACGCCCTCGCCTTTCATGGCATCCCGGGCGTTGATCGCCAGGTTGAGCAGTGCGTTTTCCAGTTGGTTGCGGTCGACGTTAATGCACCACGGATTCTGGGGCAGTTGCACATCAATGTGGATGGTTTCTCCCAACGCCCGCTGCAGCAACTCACCCAGGCCTTCATAGATGCGCAGTGGGTTGTACACCGCTGGTGACAGCGGCTGGCGACGGGCGAACGCCAGCAGTTGCGAGGTCAGTTTGGCCCCGCGCTCCACGGCCGCGATGGCGGCGCTGACGCGGCGCTGCACCTGGAGGTTGTCCGGTTCATGCCGGGCCAGCAGGTGCAGATTGCCGGAGACCACTTGCAGCAGATTATTGAAGTCGTGGGCCACGCCCCCGGTCAGGCCGCCAATGGCTTCCAGCTTCTGTGATTGACGCAGCTGTTCTTCGGCGGCAGAACGGGCCTGCACTTCGGCGGCGACACGCTGCTCCAGGTTGTGGGTAAGTTCCTGGCGCAAGCGCTCGGAGATCATGTGTTCAGTGGTCTCCACCACAATCGCCAGGACCCCGGCCGGTTGCTGATCGTCACCGGCCACGGGGCTGTAATACAGGTCCATCCACACTTGTTCCGGGCGGCCGTCGCGCAACAGCTCCAGGGGCAAGTTGCGATAGGACAAGGTGCCGCCGGCCAGGCAGGTGTCGACCACATTGCGGTTGAAGTCGGCGACTTCCGGCCAGCCCAGTTCTACCGGCGCCCCCAACAGATACGGGTGGCGACCGCCGGCAAACACCGAATAGCTGTCGTTGTAGATCATGTAACCCGCCCGTCCCCACAGCATGACCATAGGGATGGGCGATGCCAGCATCAGTTGCACGGCACTGGTCAGGCTGGAGGGCCAGGCGCCAATGGGGCCGAGGTCGGTAGTGGACCAGTCGAATGCGCGAATCCTCTGGGCCATTTCCCCAGCCCAGCCATCACAGCCATGGGTATCGGATAAAAACTGCATCAGTCGGCTCGGCAAAAAGATAAAGGTGGGCGGCGATGAACACTTTGAGCCCGACAGCGGCGGTTGGTTTCATCGCATATTGCTTATGCCGGTATCAAGGAGCAAGAGCCGGCTCAGCGAAAATCCCGGCTGCGCACACTGATGCCCGACAGCAATGGGGTCAGGTCGGTCAGGCGCCCGGCGATCAGGTGCCGAACCTCCCCCACTGCCTCCCAGCGCCCATCCACTTTAAGCAACCGCGAACCCACCAACGCCTGGCGCTGCCGCTCGGCCAAATCGCGCCAGACCACCACGTTGATATTGCCGAACTCATCTTCCAGGGTGACGAAGGTAACGCCACTGGCCGTGCCCGGGCGCTGTCGACCGGTGACCAGGCCGGCGACGCTGACGTTGCGCCCATGCTCAACCAGCAGCAACTCTTTGGAGCTGCGGCAGCGTCGTGCGCGCAGTTCATCGCGCAACAGTGCCAGGGGATGTGGACCCAGGGTAGTACCGACGCTGGCGTAGTCGGCATACAGGTCTTCGCCCACTGTCGGTTGCGGCAGTTCCACCACCGCTTCTTCGGGGCTGGCCACACCGGCAAACAGGCCCAGTTGCTTCTGCACCCCGGCCACCTCCCAGCGCGCCCGGTGCCGATGCCCGGCCAGGCCGCGCAAGGCACCGGCATCCGCCAGCAGTTCCTGGGCACGGGTGTCCAAATGGGCACGTTCGCCCAGGTCGGCAATATCGAAAAACGCCCGTGCCTGACGCGCGGTTTCGATGCGTCGGCCATCTTCTTCGCGAAACCCGGAGATCATGCGCAAGCCCATACGAATCGCCGGTTGCTGGCCTTCGATCGGCTCAAGGCTGCAATCCCAGTCACTGGCTTGCACATCCACCGGGCGGATCTGCAAATGATGGCGGCGGGCGTCCTGCAGGATCTGGTCCGGGCTGTAGAAACCCATGGGCCAGCTGTTGATCAGCGCGCAGGCAAACGCTGCCGGTTCATGGCATTTGAGCCAGCAACTGGCGTAGGTCAGCAAGGCGAAACTGGCGGCGTGGGACTCGGGAAAACCGTAGCTGCCAAAGCCCTTGATCTGCTCGAAGATCTGCGCGGCGAAGGCTTCGGTGTAGCCGTTTTTCAGCATGCCGGTGCGCAGGCGCTGCTGGTGAGGTTCGAGGCCGCCGTGGCGTTTCCAGGCGGCCATGGAGCGGCGCAGTTGGTCGGCTTCGCCGGGGGTGTAATCGGCGGCGACCATGGCGATCTGCATGACTTGTTCCTGGAACAGCGGGATGCCCAGGGTGCGTTTGAGCACGCTTTCCAGTTTCGGCGACGGGTAGGTTTCGGGCTCTTCCTTGTTACGTCGCCGCAAGTACGGATGCACCATACCGCCCTGAATCGGCCCGGGCCGCACGATGGCGACCTCGATCACCAGGTCGTAGAACGCTTTCGGCCGCAGACGGGGCAACATCGACATCTGCGCCCGCGATTCAATCTGGAACACACCAATGGTGTCGGCCTTGCTGATCATCGCGTAGGTCGCCGCGTCTTCCTTGGGCACCGTGGCCAGGCTCAGGTCCAGGTTGCGATGGCGGCGCAGCAGGTCGAAGCAGCGGCGAATCGCACTGAGCATGCCCAGCGCGAGGATATCCACCTTGAGCAGGCCCACGGCGTCGAGGTCGTCCTTGTCCCACTGGATAATGGTGCGATCGGCCATGGCGGCATTTTCTACCGGCACCAGAGTGTCCAGCGGGTGTTCGGAAATCACGAAGCCGCCGGGGTGTTGGGACAGGTGCCGGGGGAAGCCGATCAGTTGTTGGGTCAAGGTCAGCACCCGGCGCAGCACCGGGCTGTCGGGGTCGAAGCCACCTTCGCGCAGGCGTTCCAGGGGCGGCGCCTCATCACTCCAGCGCCCGCAACAGTCGGCCAGGGCGTTGACCTGATCCGGCGGCAGCCCGAGGGCCTTGGCCACGTCCCGCACCGCGCCGGCGCCGTGGTAACTGCTGACCACCGCCGTCAATGCGGCGCGGGTGCGGCCGTAGCGTTGGAACACGTATTGCAGCACTTCTTCGCGGCGTTCGTGTTCGAAGTCCACGTCGATGTCCGGCGGCTCGTTGCGTTCCCGGGACAGGAAGCGCTCGAACAACATGTTCATCAGGCTCGGGTTGATCTCGGTGATGCCCAGGGCAAAACACACCGCCGAGTTGGCCGCCGAACCGCGGCCCTGGCACAGGATCGAACGGCTGCGGGCGAAGCGCACAATGTCGTGCACGGTGAGGAAGTAGCTTTCGTAGCCCAGCTCGGTGATCAGCTTCAGCTCATCGTTGATCTGCCCAAGGGTCTTGGCGTCCACGCCGTGCGGCCAACGCTGGGCAATGCCCTCTTCGGTCAAGGTGCGCAACCAGCTCTCAGGCGTTTGCCCTTCGGGCACCAGTTCCCTCGGGTATTGATAGCGCAGTTGGCCGAGGTCGAAGGTGCAACGCCGGGCGATATTCAGGGACTCTTCCAGCAAGTGCGCCGGGTACAGCGCGGCCAGTGCATCGAGGCTGCGCAAGTGCCGTTCGCCATTGGGATGCAGGCGCGCACCGGCTTCGGCCACCGGGACGTGATGACGGATTGCGGTCATGGTGTCTTGCAGGGCACGGCGGCCACGCACATGCATATGCACATCGCCGCAGGCCACGGCCGGCAGGTGCAGGCTGGCGGCCAGGTTCAAACGTTGCTCAAGGTGGCGGGCATCGTTCTGGCCGCAATGCAGCTCCACCGCCAGCCACAGGCGATCGGTAAATGTGCTGCGCAGCCATTGGATATGGGCTTGGGTGTCGGTGTCTTCGACCATCCATAACGCCAGCAAACCTTGCACGGATGCGAAGTCTTCCTGCAGCAGGCGGTAGTGACCTTTTTCCGCACGGCGGCGGGCGATGGTGATCAGCCGGCACAGGTGCTGATAGCCCTCCAGGTTCTCCACCAGCAGTACCAGCTTCGGGCCATTTTCCAGGCGCATCTCGCTGCCGATAATCAGCGGCAACTCGACTGCCTTGGCCGCCTGCCAGGCACGCACGATACCCGACAAGGTGCATTCATCGGTGATCGCCAGCGCTGCGTAGCCCTGCTGCTTGGCCCGTTCGAACAGTTCGCGGGCACTGGAGGCGCCACGCTGGAAACTGAAGTTGGACAGGCAATGCAGCTCCGCGTACTTCATGCGAACCAGCCTTGCAGCCACAGCGTGCCGCTTTCGCCCACGGTGCGGTAGGCCCAGCCTTGCTGGCCGGCACGAGTGCGCACCAGGTAATAATCGCGGCGCACATCGGCGCCATCCCACCAGCCGGATTCGATGCGCTCCGGGCCCATCAGGATGTGCAGACCTTGCTCGGCCAGGGGCGTCGGTTCATGCAACAACCAGCCCGGGCGTTGCACGTTGTTTGAGGGTGAGCACGGGCGAAGATCAGCACCGGGTTGCCAGGCGCATTCGGGGCGGTGGTCGGCGTGAAAGCGCAGGCCTTGCACCGCTTCGTCCCCCAACCGCGCCCGCAGGCGTTCGCGCAGTTGTTCCCACGGCAGGGTTTGTTGCGGGCGCTCGTCGAACAGGTCCTGGCGCTGGGGCACAAACACCGGCAGGTCCTGGGCCACCAGGCGAAAGCCACGCACCGGCGAGGTGACTTGCACCTGCTCCAGGCGGCCGCGGGCCAGTTCGAACAGCATCGCTGCGTCACGCTCGGCGCTGAGCAGGCCGACTTTGATGACGGTGTCGGGTTCTGCGGCGTGCTCCAGGTGCAGGTCAAAGCGCTGCACGCCACTGTCGCGGCCACACAGGAACGCCGATAAATCGCCGGTCAAACGGCGCAAGGGAAACAGCAAAGCCTGGTGGGACAGCACATCAAAATTCAGCTCGATGCGCACATCGAACTGGTCCGGCGGTTGGTAGAACGCCAGGGCCAAGGGCCGTTGCCCGCACAATGCATCGAGGTGCTTGAGTAGCGCCGCGTCGAAACGCCGGGCCAGGGTATGCCGGGGCAATGCCTGCACCTGGGCCAGGGTGCGCAGGCCCATACGCGACAACGCGGTGGCGGCGTGTGGGTCGAGGCCGGCGCGATCGATGGGGATCGGCGCCAGGGCTTGTTGCAGGCTGTGCTCATCGGCCACGGCCAGGCCGTCGTAGGCATTCGCCAGAATCCGCGCCGCCGCCGGGTTCGGCGCGGCGATGATGCGATGACGAAACCCCAGGTCAGTCAGTTCCTTGCGCAAGCGCGCTTCGAGCAACGGCCAGGGCCCGAACAGGCCCAGGCTCGACTCGATCTCGAACAACAACGCTCGTGGGTAATACAGGCTGACCTGGGAGCTGAAACGGTAGGCCCAGGCGGCGAGAAATTGCTGCCAGTATTCGATCTGTGCCGGCTCGTATTCGGCGCAGGCAAAGGCCTTGGTCAAGGCATGGGCTGCCGTCAGGGATTGGCCCGGGCGCAGGCCGAGTTTGCGCGCGGCCTCATTGACGGTTTGCAGCACCCGCCGCTGCGGCGTGCCGGCCAACAGGGCCAACGCCTGATCCGGTTCGGGGCGCAGACGCAGCACCCCGTCCAGCGCCAATTGCGGGAAGACAATACACACCCAGCGCATGCCAACCTCAGTGCCCAAGCGCAATGGGCGCGGGATGGGCCAGGCCGCCCCGGCACTTGAGCACCCGCACTTGCGCAGGGCTCGCCTCCACCGCCAGGCGCAACGCGGCCGGTGACGGGTTGATAGCCTCGTTCAAGGAGCGCCAGGCAAAGGCCAGGGTCTGGCCGGTTTCCGCCGCCACCTGCAAGCGGCGCAAGGCGCGGTCATCGGCCTTGCGCGGCCAGCACAGCACCGCGCCACAACTGCCGGAGCGCAGGCATTGCTCAACGGCCCACAGGGCGTCACGTTCATCGGCCTGGATCACGGAAAGCTGGCGTACATCCACCCCGGCGTTTTGCCAGGCGTGGGGGTACGGCGTGTAAGGCGGCGCCACCAGTACGATGCGCTCGCCGGCCGCCGACAACCGCGCCAGGGTCGGCCACACCAGTTGCAACTCGCCCACGCCCTCCTTCGCCATCAGGATTTCGCTCAACGCCGCTTCCGGCCAGCCACCGCTGGGCAGCACCGCATCCAGGGCCGCAAGCCCGGTGGGATGGACGCTGGCGGGCGGCGCGGCGGGCCGGCCTTTCCAGACCCGGCCGCCATTGAACAGCGAGTCCAGTGCAACGACGGCGCCCATCAGCCTTGCCTCACCAAACCGCAGAACACCCCTTCGATGGCCAGGTCCTGATCGGGCCGCACCACGATGGGTTGATAAGCGGGGTTGCGCGGCAGCAGGCGCACGCGCTCGCCGACGTGTTCGAAGCGCTTGATGGTGACTTCACCGTCCAGGCGCGCCACCACGATCTGCCCGTTCAAGGCCTCGGCACTGCGACGTACGCCCACCAGGTCGCCATCGAGGATGCCGTCTTCGATCATCGAATCGCCCTGCACCCGCAGCAGGTAATCCGGGGTTTTCGCGAACATGGCCGGGTCGAGTAAGAGGCGGTTGTGCACCTCAGCGTCAGCGCCGATGGGCAAGCCGGCGGCCACCCGGCCGAGTACCGGGATGTCCAGCAGCTCCGGCCGCGCCGGCTGATTGAGCAGGCGAATGCCGCGCGCCTGGTTGGGGTTGACCTCGATAAAACCGCCCTCGGTCAGCGCCAGCACATGCTTGCGCGCCACGCTGCGGGAGGCAAAGCCGAACGCCTCGGCGATCTCGGCGAGGCTGGGAGACTGGCCTTGCTGCGCGATACGGTCGCGGATAAAGGTCAGGATGGCGGTACGGCGGGGCGTTAGAGTCGTCATGGAGTACATTTGTACTCCTGTGGGAATTTTCTGGCAATATCCGTCAGTCGCTTCCCATGCAGCCACCGGAAAAGTCCCCGCCAAGTTGACGAACGGTCTTTCGAATGTTCAGATGCCGGCCTGTTTCAGGTGCCCCCTGCCGCCGTGCTTGGGGTGAAACGGGAAACCGGTGCCGCTCTTTTTTTGAGCCAGTCCGGTGCTGCCCCCGCAACGGTAGACGCGTGACCCCTTCGACACACCACTGTGGCCTGCGCGCCATGGGAAGGTGAAGGCGTCCATACGCGTGAGCCCGGAGACCGGCCTGGAATTCTGTTTGGCAAAATCCTGCGGTGGGCGGGCATGGGCCGGTATTGGCGTGTGCTCGGTGCCTACTCGTGCGTGCTTTTCGCGAAAGATACTTTTCCGAGAAGACTATGATTCGACCTTTCAAGACTCCTGTGCCCGGCCTGTTGTTCGGCTGCCTGTTCAGCCCCCTGCTGCTGGCCGACGACAACACCCTGGAACTCAAGCAACTCAACGTTTCCGCACCGTCGGTGGAGTCTACCACCGTGGCCGATATGGCCCAGTACGGCAGCAAGGTTGAGATCGTCACCCGCGAACAGATTGAACGCGCCGGCCCCGCCGCCGATGTGTCGCGCGTGATGCAGATGTTCATCCCCGGCCTGTACGTGGCACCCAAGAATGGCCCGTTCGACTACGGCACTTATTCCCTGCTGGGTGGGCGCAACGACGACACGCTGATCCTGCTGGACGGCGTGCGCCTGAACAACCGCCTGTACGGCGGCCTGTACCTGGACACCCTGCCCGCCAACGCCATCGAGCGCATCGAAGTGCTCAAGGGTGGCCAGAGCCTGCTGTTCGGCACCCAGGCGGTGTCGGGGGTGATCAACATCGTCACCCGCAGCCCGCAAACCCGCGAGGCGTCCGGCGAGGTGAACCTGGGTGCCGACACCTTCGGCGGCACCACCGGCGACGCCCGGGTCGAGAAGATTTTCAATAACGGATTTGGCGACCTCGGCTTGCTGGCCTACGTCAGCCGCAACGCCTCCGAGGGCTACCAGCCGTTTCGCAACCGCGACATGAAAAATGTCACCGACAAGAAGCGCTCCTACGAAGTCACCACCTTCGGCACCAAGGCGATCCAGTCGTTTGGCGATGACACGCGCCTGGAACTGTTTTACCAATACGCCGACGCCAACCTCGATTTCGCCCGCCCGGTGGACAACCACAAGACCACCAACGACCGCGTACAACAAATCGCTACGGCGACCTTCGAGCAAACCATCAACGAGCGCCTGAGCTACTTCGTCAAAGGGCATATCAACGATTGGGACACGCGCTTCACCCGTCTCAACAATGTCGAAGGCGGCGGCACCAAGGTCATCAACCACAACGACTACTGGGGCTTCACCGACTGGGGCGTGCAGGCCGAAGGCAAGGCCGTGTTGCCCGGTGAGCATGTGCTGGTATTCGGTTCCGACAACCAGTGGTTCAAGGGCCAGGACGATGTATTGATCATCGACGACAACAAGGCCCAGGCCCACGCGCTGTACACCCAACTGCGCCCGACTATCGAGGCGTTGCCGAACTGGCACCCGAGCATCGGCGTACGCCACGAAGCCATGAGCGGCGGCGACAGCGCCACCGTCGGCATGCTTACTTCGCTCTACGACCTCAACGACAACTGGGCCCTGCGCGGCCAATACGGCACCGCCTACAAACTGCCGAATGCCGAGCAACTGTTCGTCAACGAAGACGATGAGAAAGGCAACCGCAACCTCAAGCCGGAGAAGAGCCGCAACGCCGAACTGGGCATCGACTATAAGGGCAGCCTGCTGGCGCGGGACTTCAGCGCCAGCGTGACGCTGTTCAAGCGCAAGATCACCGACCTGATCACCCTGGACGATATCCAGTGGGTCAACGGCCAGGGGCAGATCCAGATGCGCGGTTTCGAGGCCGACGCCAAGCTGCAACTAAACGAGCAATGGAGCGTGCAGGCCGACATGACCCGCAACCTCACCGAGTCCCGCGCGGGTGTCACCCTCAACGATATTCCCGGCTTCTTCGCCCGCTCGCGGGTCGGCTATGAATCGGTGGACCGCCTATGGGGCGTCGGTACTGCCGTGCGTTACATCGGCGATATTGTCAGCTCGAAAAAGGTCGAGTACGGCAACTACACCGTGGTCGACGCCGACGCCTATCGCTACCTCGACAACGCCCACCAACACCGCGTCAGCCTGCTGGTAGAGAACCTGTTCGACCGCGATTACGTCACCAGCCGCGCCAGCAACGTCGACAACCTCGGGCGGCCGTTCACCTCCGAAGTACGCTACACGTATCGCTTCTGATGAGTACGCCCGTGGAAACTCATCCGGACTGGTCCCATGTGCCTGACCACGCCCGTCACGTGTTCCTGTGCACCGGCCCGCGCTGCACCCAGCGTGGCGCGCTGCAATTATGGAAAACCCTGCGCCGCCACCTGCTGGCACACGATCGCATCGAAAAACCTGGCGGCGTGCTGTTGACCCGCACCCACTGCCAGTTCCCGTGCAACCTGGGCCCGATTGTGACGGTGTACCCGGACACGTGCTGGTACGGCGTGCACAGCAACGCAGATGTGCAACGGCTGGTGGAAGTGCACCTGGTGGGCGGCGAAGTCGTCGAGGATTTGCTGATCAAGGAGCGCCCATGAAAGCGTCGTGGTTGCTGTTGGGCGCCCTGCTCTGCCCATCGTTGGCGCTGGCGGACCGTTATCGCAACTGCAACCAGGACTGGACGGCCACCCACTCACCGCCCTCGCGCATCGTGGCCCTCAACCAGCATGCGGCCGACCTGTTATTGGCGCTGGATGTCGGTACGGCATTGGTGGGCGTGGCGTATCTGGATGACAACGGTGTGGCCCACCGACACGGCGAGTATTTCGGCGTGCCGGTGATTGCGTCCAAGTACCCGTCCAGCGAAGTGCTCTATGCGCAGAAACCGGATCTGGTGGTCGGTGGATTCGCCACTGCCTTTGGCGCCGGCATTACTTCCCGCACAGGGTTGGCAGGCAACGGGGTTGGGTCGTACTTGCTGGAGTCGGCGTGCGACGGGCACTCGCTGGATTACTTCGGGCATATTCGCAACGACCTGTTTACCCTCGGCGCCCTGGTGCACAAACAGCAACGGGCACGGGCGTTGAGCGATGCCATGGACGCCGACCTGGCCAGTGCCCAGGCCCTGGCGGGCGAAGGTAAACCGCTGTCGGTGTTCTACCTGGACAGTGAGGTCAACGGGCTGGACAGCGAAGGCCGGCGTGGGTTCGTCACCACGTTGGTGGCGGCTGCTGGTGCGCGCAATTTATTCGCCGGGATCAACCAATACCGCGTCACCGTGAGCAGCGAAACCCTGCTGATGAGTGATCCGGATGTAATTTTGCTGGCGGATGCGCTGTGGTCACCGGCCAGCCGCAAACGTCAGTTGCTGACCACCGACCCGGTGCTGTCGCGTTTGCGGGCGGTGCGGGAGAACCGGATGATCGATATTCCGTTTACCCATTTGGTGCCCACTGCGAATAGCGGCCGAGTCGTGTTGGAGTTGGCGAGGCAATTCAAAAAACTGGCTGAATAATTCACGACCGAAGCGCCTCACCAATTTCCTCAATCGCAAAACCAATGTCGTGGCCAGCACGAATCAACTCCGCGAACCGCAGCATCACTGAGGAGCCGACGTCGTGAGCCAATGCTATGGTCATCAGCTCTCGCACCGGCTCGTGAAGCTCTGCTTCGACACTGGCTGAACAGGCCTGTCCGGTGAGCCAGCCAACAAGGGAGGAGACCCTGGCGCCCGAGGTGTTTTCATCAACGCCCAAAATCTCACCCAGCACCATTCCCAAAGTGCCCGCGGGATGTTGCTCCGGTCGGCTCCATGCCTTGAGCTCAATCGACTCTCGCTGCACCTTCTCCAGGTTCCGCCGAATCTTCCCGGGAATGGTCGCCGCCGCTTTAGGACGGTTGTAGTACTCGCGATTGGCTAAACTTGCGGCATCCCTGACGACCTTCCACGCCACCGACCACAGTTGTGAAACGCTGTAGGTTTCCAATGCTGAGCGCATCGTACTTTTGATCTCCTCCAGCTCTTGGCCTGACAGATCATGGTGATAGAGCTCGCACTGGGTATCCAAATAGCGCATGACATCAGCAACCGAGTAGTCAAGCCACAGGTTGAAAAGCCCTTCAGCATCGGTGTACACCCTGTCCGACAGGCTACGAATGATCTCGTCCGCACCCCTGGATGCGGTATCTGGAGCCAAACGATAGACGACTTGCTCCCTCAACATCCAAATCTCATCGCCCTGCCAATAGTAGGTGCCCGGCCTGGCCTTGGCGGGGTCTTCAAGGATCAGTCCCGCCTCACGCAATTGCTGCACAAAATCACCGACGTACCGAGGCGCAAGCCCTCGGCAGTCACCTACGGTGAAGCCGCCATTGGTCAATCTCGGTGTAATGGCCCTGTCGAGTGCCAACAGCAGGAGCGCCTGATTATCCGGTATCTCTGAGTAGTCCACCGTCCGAGTTGACTGCTGGCGGGCATAGTCGGCCAACCGCCGTTCAAGCTCTGCGGCTTTCGCCTTTTCAGCTTTGAGCACCATCGCATCCTGGTCTTCCTGGCAGCGCGTACACAGTTTAGTGCGCCACTGAGGGACCTTCTTGGCCTCGGAGCGGTTTCTGATTTCAATCAGTTCTGCACACTTGGGACAGACCTGGTTTTCATCGAACGCATTGCAACGTTGCCTGATGAAGCTGGCCAGTGTGACGCCCGGCGCCATTTCAATAACGCCCCCCAGAGCACTGACTTTTTCGAGGTATTGCCCTGACTCATCGACTGCCCAGTAACGCTCAATCAACTCAATTTCTTTTGGATCTTCAGTCAACATTTGTAGCTTGATCGCCATGTAAACAGTCCTATCTCACTTGTGGTTACTTCACGTCCAGCACGCGCTGATTCATTGATGCTCATCGTTGAACGCTGTCACGGCGACACCCTCAACCTGGTGAGTGGTTTTCTGTGATCGACGCTCCTCCAGCAACGTCCTGGGCAACACAAACCCTTCAAAACTGCGGTGGGTAATCGGGTTGTTAGCCTTCTGCGCCCCAATCCGATAACGCATCAACCCGTCGGCCACCGCAAAGGTCAGGTCCACGCTGGTGTCCGTCCTGCCATTGAGATGCCCGCGGCTGAGCAGCCGGAACAACGACCATGGCCCGCGATAGCTCATGCTGGCGGTGTTGCCCGTGCTGTGTACCAGGGTCAATTGGCTGCCATTGGTGTTGCCCAGGCTATTGGGCCATACCAGCCCCGTGCGTTGCGGCGCGCCGTGCTGGTAAGGAATCAGTTGGCCGTCGACGCTGAGCATGCTGCTCAGGCGGGTGGCGCTGAGGGCCAGGGGTTCGATGGTCAGCTGCACCGCCAGGTGGCCGCGATGGTTGAAGAAGGTGTCGCGGATACGCTCGGCCTTTTTGAGCTGTTCCAGCACGTCGCTGCGCACCAGGTAGCCGCCAAGGCTGTCGGAGTACAGCGCATCGAGGTTGTCCTTGAGGAACACGTTCAGGTATTGATCGTGAAACTGCTGCAGGCGCCCCTGTGGACCGAAGAAGGCTTCGAAGTCTTCCAACGAGGCGTCCTCGCCGCTGGCCTTGAACGGGTAGCGGCCTGCCAGGCGGTCGCGGTAGAAGCTGTAGATTTCGCTGTCCCAGCGTTTTTCCAGCTCGCGCAAGGCGCCGATCACCAGTACCTGCGAAGTCTGGTCGGCCAGTTTTTTGACCTGCTGGTTCAGTGGTTCAGGCAGGCCCACAGCGACGCGTTGCAGGTTGGCGATGGGGTCAACACCGCCCAGGGAAAAGCGGTTGAGTACGGTTTTCAGCGCTGCCTTGCCGGGGTCGGGATTGTCGTGCACGGCTTTGGCGTAGTCGTAGACGGCGCTGACTGAACGCAGGGTTTCTTCGTAATAGGACGGCTGCTCGCCTCGCGCGGTGACCAGTTCCGCCAGGCTGGAGAACGCGCGCCGGATGCCAGCGGCTTGTCGCTGGCCGTCCGACACCTTGTCCAACGTAAGCGGTGCCTGCCCTTCGGCCAATGGAATCGCCGGGTAGATCACGCTGTTATCACGCAGGGTTTCCAGCAAACGCCGCAATGGCGCGGCGGGGCCAGTGACTTGTTCCAACACGGCCACGCCGTGGCTGAGGTCGTCGAAGTCAGTGACCGCAAACTGATTCAGTGCACGCCGCCAGCTGTCCACATAATCGGCGCTGTACAAGGCACGAATGCGTTGGGTCAACACTTTGCGGTCTTCGTCGGAGTAGTCCAGACGTTGCCGTTCGCCGAGCACCCACTGGTCGATCATCGCCAGTTCAATGATGCCCTCAGTGCCGGGCTCGAAGTAGTCCTTGAAGCCCTTGGCAGTGAGCAGCGGCGCCAGCAACAAGCCGCTGCCCTCTTGATCGGTGCTCAGCGGGCGGTAGACGATATCGAACGCTGGACCTATCTCGTTGCGCAAGTCCAGCGGACGGTGCAATCGCTCCAGAGCGTCCTGTTTCAAGCTCATGTAGACCCGTTCGGCCATGGGCAACTGGCGCAATTGCTGTTGCACCTGAGTAATGCGCTCCCGGTAGTGCGGCAGATCGGCGTCGGCGTATTTCAGCGCGTAGCCCAGGTGCCCCATCAAGTCGGCCTGCAACTGGCCTTGGCCCGGATAGGCCCGCTGCCACTGTTTGGCGACCCACTCTTCGACAATCGCCGGGCGGCGGTTTTGCCGTTCTTCGAGCATGCGGTATACGCGCAAGGCCGTCAGTTGCTGATTGCTGCCGGCGGGCGCGGCGTTGATAGCGTCCAGCACCCCGCTGGCTATCGCCGGCAGGAAGCGTTTGGACAGCAGATTCAGATAGGCTTCATCCACCGTCGGGCCAATCGCCCGCCCCTGATACAGGCCCATGTCCGAGAGCAGCGGCCAGGCTTCGCGGTAGTCGCCGTAGACCAGCACCGCATCGCGGATCTGGTCCAGGGGAACCAGCAGGTTGCGACCAGTAGTGTCGACCCTGGCGTCTATGTCCCGCCCACTGAAGTCCTGGCTCTTGGCCAAGACGCTGGCCGCCTTGTCGCGGTTGATGTTGAAGTAAAACTGCCAGGTCCCGATGACCACCAGGCAGCCCAGGGAGGCGACGCTGAAACCAGCGATCAGCAGCCGCCGCTTGTTGCGAGCGACCTTGATGTTGTCACCCGCCAGGCCCGCTTCGGGGTAGATCACTCGTTGGAACAGTTGCTGTGCAAAGTAGATCACCGTGCCACCGGTCGGCTTGACCTCGGGCGGCGGTGGCGGCAGTTGATAGGCCTGCCCCGCTTCTTTGACGAAGGCATTGCTCAGGGTGCCCTGCTGTAAGACCGAGGAGAAATACAGCCCGCGCACCAGCGCGGGGGTGGTGAAACGATCACTGCCGAGCATTTCACCCAGAAAACCAAAGAGTGCCGGGCGTAGGCCAGCCATCTGGTGCACCAGGGCCTGTAAACGATCGCGTTCGGTCAGTGCAGATGACGTCCTGACGCCGTCGAAAATCTGCTCACTGAGGCAGGCGACAAAGGTTTGGTATTGGTGGGTCAGCTCCGCCAGCCACGCATCGAAATCATCCACCGCGTCAAGGCTGAAGGTGAAGCCCAGCAGGTCTTCACGCCCACTACGCGTCAACCGGGCGAAGAATTCTTCGAAGCCTTCCAGCAGGTCGAACTTGCTCAGCGTCACGTACACCGGCAAGCGCGTACCCAACTGCCGCGTCAGTTCATACAGTCGGGTGCGCAGCAGGTTGGCGTGGGCCTTGCGTTGTTCGGGACGTTGCGCCAGCAAGGCCTGCACATCGATCACCAACACAACCCCATTGAGTGCCCGGCGGCTGCGATTGCGCGCCAGCCAGTCGAGCAGGTGCCGCCATAGGCGTGGGTGGGTGCCAGCGGGCAATACCGGTTTGACCTTGCCCTGCTGCTCAACGCTATCAGCCGTTGGCTCCGGGTGGCTGAGAAACTCCCCCGGCGGGTCGATCAATACCGCCTCATCACCAATCCACCAGTCCACGGGATAAGCCAGTTGCTCTTCCTGGTGCGCCCTGACCCCGGCCTTGGTCACATGGGACAAGGCAAAGCTCTGGTTGGAGCGGGTGATCAGGCTGGTCTTGCCGGCATTCTCCTCACCCAGCACCAGGTACCACGGCAGTTGATAGAGCGAACGGCGGCGCTCCATATTGTTCAGCAAATTGCCCAGGCTGCGGTCCAGAGCGCGTTCCTGCGCCTCGATGTAGGGCAGGCTGGGGTCGGCTTGCACCGCGGCTTCATGTTGGCGCTCGACCTGCAGCCGCTGATAACGATCACGCACCCGCCATGCCCAGATCAGCAACGGCACCACCAGCACCCCGACGCTGGCCGAGATGCGCATCGCCCATTCACTCAGCGGCTGATGCTCGCGCCAAGTCCACTGTGGACCCAGCCACCAGATGGCGATCAATAAAAACACCATGCCCAGCAGCACCAATACAGGCACCGCCTGGTTGAACTGACGCAGTACCGGCAGGCCCCAGCGTTTGAGGTAACTCCAGACCGTCTTCATGAATCGCTCCTAGCGTATTTGTAGAGTCCGTTGCCCACAGACAGGGTGAACATGATTGCCCTCGCTATCGCTCTTTCCATGGTCATGGCTTGCGCTCCGTAAAGCTGGCGATGAACTCATCGAGGATGCGTTTGCTTTCGGCCGCTTCTTCGGGGCTAGGCCCGCGAGGGTTGAACCACGGATCCGGTTTTGCCGCGACCGCGCCGTAGCGGATGCGCACGGATTTGAGGATCGCGTCCCACACGGCCATGGCTTCGTAGTCGGTAAGGGAAGGGTTGACGGGCTCTGGCGTGGCCGGTTGTTGCCAGAGCGGCAGGTCGTAGCCTTTGGTGGCGAACGCCGGCAATGTCCAACGGACAAGATCGACTTCGACATCAGGGTTCTTTGGCCTACTTTTAACCCCCCTGCTGACAGGCTGAAACTCATGAAGGGGCTACTTAATGAGCGCGCTTCACGGTAGTTTTCGGCGAGGAATAGCAGTTGACGATGGGTGTCATCACTGAAGCCAATCAAAAGCTCCTCGGCTCGCATACTCGCAATATTCGTAGTGCCTGCTCGCAAGCTGTCGTAATCGTCGGCAAGAAAAATCCTGGTTGTTTCTTTGGTGCGGGCTAGCAAGCGCTCACTCTCTCCTGGCGAAAGCGCATTGACGTAGACCTCCAGCGATACATCCGAAGCTGGTGGCCGAAAATTAAATGTCGCGATTTCCTGATCGTGATGACTTCTGATTACGATGGGCCCCAAGGCGAAGCCCGCACCTGCGTTCTGCGGTGCAGTAACTTTGAAGATTTCTTTGGAGAGTTTTAAAAGGCGTGCCTCAACCGGGGCGGTTTCACCATCGTAGGAATCAGCGCGGAGCATGACGTAGGTGTCGTCTACCAGCAGGTGAAACTCGTGAACGAAGGTTTGACGGCGTGACGCTTGCTTGAAGTACTGCAGCGTTACAGTTTGCGGTGAGATCCGTACCGCCGAAACCAACATGGATACATCAGACTGCTTATAGTTTTTGAACGCAGCGATTCGATGTGACCGCTCATTTAGCGCGGCATCAAATCGCGCCTGCGTTACGCCTTCGCCCAACACACGCACTTCAACGGACGAGTGATCGGCACCCAGCCCATAGAAAAGCTTCACATCCCCGCCACCGCTCCAGTTCGCGGGCAAGTCGATCAAGCCACGGCCCAACGCCCAGGTGCGCATATGGGTAGTCATATCGCTCACGTTTCGTTTCTCCTGTTCACTGGGTTGTTTGAAGGTGCTACAGGCAGTGAGGGACCCCAGCACCAGGCAGACAAAAAAAATGGTCAGCCGACGCATAGGGGCCTCTTGGCACTTGCCGCAATTTTGATGAGTGAATAGAGGGTGAACTGCTGCGTTAGCGGGTTGGCGTAGGACGCTTCATGATCAAAACCGGGTGCCTTGATTTGCTGGCGGACACCACCATTGCGCGCCTGCTTTATCGGCGCGCTGCCAGAACTGACCGGTACGGTGCCATCGCCAGAGCCGTTCTGCATTTTGCAATGCAGCTCCCAATAGCTGGTCTGCACCGTTTTAACGGGGGCATTAGGATCACCACGCAGGGAGGGTATGGGTTGCTCATGGCCGCCGACATACACAGGGCTGCGACCATCATCCCTGACCTGATGCATCTGCAGATTTGAAACCGTGAAGCTATCCGGGCGTGAACCATGAGGGCCATTGACGTTAGCGCCGCGCGTCATTTGCCAGGTGATGGACTCGAAGCTGGGATGCTTGTCTTCGCTGCCGTAGTAGACATAGGTTTGAGGGTGATATGAGCCAGCGATATCCTGGTGAAACTCCTTTGCACTCCCGATGTTCTCGGCGAAATCTTTCCACGTAATCGCATCACCATCCTTGGGCGCCAGCCATTCTTCGCGCAATAACCCCCACCAACGGTCGCGGCGTAAATAGATCTCTTCATAAGGATCTTTTACGGGTTGGCGCGGCATCGCCGAAACGCCTTTGTCGTCGATCAACCTCAGCCAGCCGGGGGCGTAATCCTGGGTAGGCAGCAATTGCAAGGCACCAGGCGCCTGCGCAAAAACGGCGGTTACTTCCTGGCCAGTCGGGCCAATCACTGCGCCGGCAATCGGATCTTCGTCGCTCATACCGACCTTGCAACGGCGATACGCCACAGGTGCACCCGTGGCGGGCATCACCCCATGCACAACACCGGCGATTTTGGCGGCCATACCGGGCAACTGCGCACACCGCCGGGCCACCAAGCCGCCCATGGAGTGGGTGACCAGAATCACCTGCTGACAGTTGCGACCGTATTGACGCATCAATTCGTCAATGCGCTCAGCCAGCCTTAACGCTGCCTGCTCATTGGAGTCCAACCAGTTATACCCACACGCATGCACCGGCATGCGGTAACCACCTCGCGCTACCAGCTCATCCGACACAATCGACGGCAACTGACTGGCCAGGGTGGCACCCAGCCCTGGCATGGCGATGGGTATTGCGGGTTTTAACCGAGTGATGTGAGTCGGCCCAGGCTCGACCGCGACGGTATGTAAGTGCTCCGGCAGGATGTCGAACTGTGGCCATTGGTGAGGCAGAAATTCGCTGTTCAGGGTATCTTCCAGCCAAAGAAGGAAAGCGTGATAGCTAGTTTCGCTGACTTCGCCCCAACCGCGTTCTATGTAGCGCTTGGTCAGTGCCAGAGTTGATTCTTTCTTGTCCCGCCCGGGCGGCACCAAGACCGTGCCCGCTGATCGTTTGGGCACAGCACCTTGGTTATCAACATCAGTCCGAAGCGGGTGAAGCTTTTTCTGCCTAACACCCGCTGACTTTCGAATCCAGTTTGTGGCCAGCCACATATTTTTACCCAAGAATCCGGCATCCAACCTCCAGACTGGGACGCCTGAAACTTCAAGGTTTTCAGACTTACTCTTTAAATTCGACCCCATAATCCCCGGCACGAATATCACCGGCAAAATTCCATCCGGCGGCAATATGCAGTGCACCGCGTCCGTCATGCTGCTAGGCGTCATCGTCCAGGTATGCACGGGATTACCCCGAGCGTTATAGGTCATGGGCGCCACACGAGGCGCCGATGGGTTGTCGGTCATGCGGGGTCTCCGTTATCCAGCCATTCCAATACAAGCCCTTCCAGCGTCATGCCCTGTTGCAGGGTGACGAAGCCTTGCGCATCAGTGCGGCCTTCGAAACGTGCGCCGTCCTTGCGCACCAAGGCATAGGCGCGGTCGCGGATGGGGTTCCCGTCGGTGAAGAAGGTCTGGAAGCGTTCGTTGAATGAGGTACTGGGCCAACTGTTGAGTTCTGCTGCTGCATGGCCTGGGTCAAGGAAGTACTTGTTGGCAGCCTTGACCGTGAAATCACCAGGCATCCCCAGTTCGATATTGCCGCCCTGCATCTTGATATACGCCCCGCCGCACAACAGGGTGATGTGCTTGTCGGCGGCCACCAGCACGTGTTGCTGGCTGGCGCTGATTTCCACGCTTTGGTCCGCTTGCACATGGATGCTGTTGTGCTGGGCCTGCAACAGCAGTTGGCCGTTGTGGGCGATATGGCGCATGTCGCCGCCCTGGGCAAACAGGCCGATTTCGTCGCCCGCATTGATCACCACTTTTTGGCCGGCGGTGAGTTGCTGGTTGTGTTGGGCCACGCTGTCGATATGCTCACCTGCGCCCATGACGACACTGCGGGACGTGGCGGCAGCGATCCCGGCAGGCCCACTCAGCGCGATGATGGGGAGTGCCCCATGGCCGGTGCCCTCGGCTTGATCATTGCTGCCATGGCCCAACGCATTCACTGCATCGGTCAGGAATTTTTGTGGCTGAGAATCCTGGATAATGCCTTGGGCATCCTCGGCAGCCGTGCCCAGCTGTCTGGCCAATGTCAGGGCGGTTTGCAGCACCTCGATCACTTGCTGGCGATCGAGCTGACCGGCACCGGCCTTCAGTTGAGCTTCAGCGGTCAGCAATAAACCTTTTGCTGCACGCAACGCGCCGTGACCGTCCGTACGCAGTTCAAAACCCTCTCCCCTCGGCCGCCCCCCTCCGTAGTGGCGTGGATGAGTGAGGTAGCCCAGATGCAGCGCACTGTGTTCGTGATCACTCATCAGCGCCGCGCTGATTTGCGCGGTGGTGTCGTCGATGCGCAACTCGTTGGCTCGTGTGCCCTTGAACTCGCGACTTTTGGTCGTCGCTACGGCGTTGAGCTTGGGCAGCTCATAGGGTGGCAGGTTGGTCTGGCGGTACGCGGTCCCCGTGGCGATCGGCTGGTCGGGATCCCCGTCCAGATAGCTGATCACCAACTCCTGCCCCACACGCGGGATGGCCATGGAGCCCCATGTCGCCCCGGCCCAGCCTTGGGTCACGCGGATCCAGCACGAGCTGTAGTCGTTGTTTTTGTCCGAGCGATCCCACGGAAACTGCACCTTGACCCGGCCCCATTCATCGCAATAGATCTCCTCGCCGGGAGGGCCCACCACCGTGGCGATCTGTGGGCCGTCGATGCAGGGTTTTGCGCGAAGTGGCGCTTTCCAGTCAGAGGTCCAACGAATGGCGCTGGCCTTCAGCTCATAAGACGTACCGTGGCTGCTGCCGAACGCTTCTTCCTGCAAGCTGGTGTGCTGCTTGCCTTCGTGCTTGATGGCGATGGTGCGCCAGCGGTCGTTGAAGTCCTCGCGGGGGTGCTCGTTCAGGTCGAAGGCTAACCCCGGTTGCAGGCGTGCATCGTCGCCTTCCAGGTGCGCCAGCTTGGCGTCGTTGCGCAGCGCGGCCAGGCGCGTCTTGGTGAAGGGCTTGCCGGCGATATCACGCTTGTAGCGGCCGGGGTAGTCGTAGCGCTCGTAGTCCTTGTGCTGTTTGTTCAGGTCTTGATCACCCGTCGCAGTGTGCTGCTGGTTGTAGCGCGGATGGGTGAAGGTGTAGTCGCGCTGCACCTGCACGGCGGTGCGTACCTGTTCGGTGTAGTGGAAGCGGTTCAGCGCCGGTTCCGCCGAATCACCGCCGGCCATCGGTTGGTAGACCACCGGGCAGTCGGTGTGGGTGCCGATGGTGCCGAGGCCACCAACGCGGTCTGTGAGCACAAGGGTGTGGCCGTCGGCGCGGTGTTCGAAGGTGTAGAGCAGTCCCTCTTCGGCGGCCAGGCGGGCGATGAAATCGAGGTCGGTTTCGCCGGCCTGTACGCAGTATTCGCGGGGTTGGTGGTCGAAGCAGATTTCGCTGCGCAGGTCGGTCAGCTTTTGTTCGGCCAGCATGCTGGTGATGATGTCGGGTACGGTCTGGCCCTGGAAGATCCGCCAGTTGGAGCGCAGGTCGAAACGCTTCAGCGTCGGCTCGACCACGGCGGTGTAGCGGGTACGGCGAAAGCCGGTGTCACCCTGCTGGAACAGGCTGACCAAACCGTGGACGTAGCGCACAGGCGTGTCGCCCCGCCAAATGGTGAACAGTCCAGCCAGGTCGAGCATGCGGTAGAAGTCGATGGCCGGGTGCTGACTGACCAGCTCCAGTTCAAGTTTGAACGGCCGGGAAAGGCCTTCTTCGAGGGTGAACGAAACCACCTCGAAGGAATCGCCCCGCAGCGGTTCGAAGGTGAAGCGCAAGTCGCTTTGACGGGCCATGCAGGTTAATCCTTACTCTCACTGATAATGGCCGCCACTTTCCGGTACAGCTCCGGCTCCCATCCCTGCGCCGTGGTATCGCGCATCAGCCGTGCAACGCTGGCGTACAGGTCGTCCGCCAGCCACGACAACCCACGCGATGCCAGCAGGTCGGCGGCAATCACCGTGGCGTAGCTGCGCTGGCGCGGGGCGTCGTGGGTGGCGTGCAGGTCCTGCAGACGCAGCAGCACCACCTCCACGCCTTCGGTATTGAGTTGGGTGGTCAGTTCGTCACGCAGGCCGGCGTATTCCTGCACGGGGCTGCCGGTGGCTTGCGCCTGATCAGCGCCGGTGATCCAGGCCTGGGTTTGTGCATCCACGAACGGCGTGCCGTCGCTGAAACACAGTTCCAACAGGGCGGGCAGGCGGCAGACAAACCGCTCACAGGTCTGGCGAATGGCGACAGCCACCTCCTCCATTGCCAGGCGCGCGGCGACCTGGGCGGCCAGGTAGCTGCCGCGCAGCCAGTACGGCGAGGCGCAGACACTTTTTTCGATACGCAGCAGCAGATTCGGCTCAATGGCGTTGTGGTTCAGCGCGTCGTGGTAGCCGTCGACGATATCCTTGGGCACGACGATCAATTCAGTACGGCGGTCGCGGGTGATGGGAGGCGCAGTGCGCAGGTGCGACCACAAGCCGAAGCGTCGCAGTTGGTAGCCAGTGGGATCGTAGGGATCTTGCTGGTTGATCTGCTCCGCCATGTTCAACACGGTGCGGCGTTGTTCGCGCTCATTGCTCGGCGCTTGCGGCTTGGGGCTGGTGAAAAAGGCCGACTCCAGCACGCCGCGGGAGGTGGCCGCACGGGCGGGCTCAGTGGCAGCGACCGGTTCGCTGTATTTGTCCAGTTGGCGTTGCAACGCGTCCAGCGTTGCCGAGTCGAGCTTGGCGCTTTCAGCACACCGTTGCAGATTGGCCAGGGCCAGTTTCGCCGCGGCTTGATAGGCCGGTTCGAAACTGCTGCGTTCCAGGGTTGGCAACACCTGCCCGAGGTCGCCCAGCAGGCGCTGCACTTGCTTGCGCTTGTTCAGGTAGCCGGTGGGGCCGGGCTTGGGGTAGGCACTGTCCCAATACAGTTCAACCATGCCGGCCAACAAACCCAAGGCATCGGCCCAGCGCGCCCATTGCCGGGTGCGCAGCCACACCACGTGCAGATGGCCGAGGATACGCCAGTGCTTGCATTGAATCGCCAGGTATTGGCGAGAGGCTTCGTCGATATACGGCCAGTCGATATCGCCTTCACGCAGGCCGCCGAGCTTGACCATTTCCTGGTCGATGGACTGGTAGGTTTCATCCTCCACATCGAAATACCCAGCGGGCTGCCCAGGGTCGATGGGGGTCAGCAGCTGCTTGACGGCGTCCGCCGGAACGTCGATCACCAACGACATACCTGGCGCTCCTGCTCGATCAGTTCACCCAGCCCTTCAGCGTCGAATACCAGGCCGTGCAACCGGGGATAATCGCTCTCCAGTCGCAAGCGCTGGCCGCCGCCCATGTTGCGCAGCAAGGCGATGGCTTGTAGCCCGCGCCCGGCATCCACCACCAGGCCGGCGTCATCCAGCACCTGCCACTGATAGGCGTCGGAGACCGGGCGCTCGTCCTTGAACAGTTGGATGCGGATTTTGTTCGGCTTGGCCGGTTCATCCAGCACCAGTTGCAGGCGGGAGATTCTTGATTCGCAGCTGATAGCCAGGTAAGGCCGAGGCGGCAGCGCCCCCAAGGCCGGGGCCGAGATCACCAGGCGGTGTTGCTGGTCGTTGTCCGGCTCCGGGAATGACGACAGCAGGAAACGCTGGTCTTCGGGTGGACGCTGGGCTTCATTGCGCTGGACCAGGTCGACAATCGGCAGTACCCGGCCCAGGGCGCGTGGCGGCAAAGGCGGCTGATGAATGGGCGTGCCGGCAGCCGAGTCAAAGCACTCCAAACGCTTCAAGGGCGAGACGATGGAAGGGCAATCTTGTTTCGCTGCTTGCGCGTCCATTACGGCCATCGCCGTCAGGCAGAGCCCCCATTTCCATCCTCGCCATCCGTTGTGCATCAACGCCTCCTGATATGCCTCGCCGAAATCCGAACCGGACATTCCTCAACTTTCGAACTAACGTTGTTTAGACCGATAGTTAAATCAATTAACTTGCAAAGCGTCACCCGCACGCAATGGATAGCGCAAGTAAAAGACGAGCAACACACAACTAAACCACGAATAAAAAGAGGCATCTTTCAGAAGTGTCCACGGCAAATGTAGGAAAATTAGCAACACTAACCGCAACGCAATTTCCTACATCCAAGACCCACGAATCACGTCCATGTCGTCCTACATGACAAACATTGAAACAGCTGTTTCTAATACGCCGACCTTACGAGAGGATTTTCCCCATGTCGAAAACTCAAGGCTCTGTCGCGCCCAAAGAGCGCATCAACATCAAGTACGTCCCCGCCACGGGCGACCAACAAGCCGAAGTAGAGCTTCCCTTGAAACTGTTGGTTACGGGTGACTTCAAAGGCCACGGCGAACTTACCGCACTGGAAGACCGGCAAGCTGTTCGCATCGACAAAGACACGTTCAATGAAGTACTGACCAAAGCCGAAGTTGCTCTGGACATGGCGGTTCCGTCCGTCCTCAACAACGACCACGACACCGATTTGAATGTGCAACTTCAATTCAAAAACATTAACGACTTTGGTCCCGACGCCGTCGCCCGCCAAGTGCCGGAACTGAACAAGTTGCTGGAGCTGCGCGAAGCCTTAGTTGCCCTCAAAGGCCCGATGGGCAATGTCCCGGCCTTTCGCAAACACCTGCAAAACCTGCTGACCGATGAAACCGCCCGTCAACGCCTGGCCAGTGAACTGAACCTGGTGCTCGACGCGCCAAACAACTGATTTGAACGCCCTTCTCAACGGAGTACTCCCCATGCCTATGGAAAGCGCCGTCGCCCAAGTATTGGTGGCTGACGAACCGCCGTCGTTGCTCGACCAACTGCTGGCCAACACCACCATTCGCCCTTCCCAGGAAGGCTATGCCGTCGCCCGCCAAGGTGTGGCTGCGTTCATCAGCGAGATCCTGCAAAGCGGCGATCACCAACAGCCGGTCAACAAGCACCGCGTTGACCAGATGATTGCCGAAATCGACCGCGCCTTGAGCAAGCAGATGGACGTGATCCTGCATCAGCCCCAGTTCCAGCAACTGGAGTCGTCATGGCGTGGGCTGAAGTTGCTGGTGGACCGCACGGATTTTCGCGAGAACATCAAGCTGGAAATGCTGCATGTCACCAAAGAAGAACTGCTGGACGACTTTGACAACGCAGGCGACATCACCCGCAGCGGCTTGTACAAGCACGTCTACACCGCAGGCTACGGCCAATTTGGTGGCGAGCCGGTGGGTGCCATTGTCGGCAACTACACCTTCGGCCCCAGCTCACCGGACATCAAGTTGCTCAGCTATGTGGCCTCCATTGGCGCCATGTCCCATGCCCCGTTTGTCTCCGCAGCTGGCCCGGAGCTATTCAACCTGGAAGGCTTCCATGGCCTGCCTGACCTCAAGGAAATCAGCGACATCTTTGACGGCCCACGCCATACCAAATGGCGCGGCCTGCGCGAATCCGAAGACGCCCGCCATCTGGCCCTGACCCTGCCGCGCTTCCTGCTGCGTACGCCGTACAGTACCGAAGACAATTCCACGCGCAGCTTCGGTTATGACGAAACCGTCGACGGCAACCACGACAACTACCTGTGGGGCAACACCGCGTTCCTGATGGCTTCGCGCATCACCGACAGCTTCGCCCGCTACCGCTGGTGCCCGAATATCATCGGCCCGCAATCCGGCGGCGCGGTGGACGACTTGCCGGTGCACTTGTATGAATCTCTCGGCCAGTTGCAGGCGAAAATCCCTACCGAGGTGCTGATCTCCGACCGCAAGGAATTCGAACTGGCCGAAGCCGGCTTCATTCCCCTGACCATGCGCAAGGACAGCGACAACGCGGCGTTCTTCTCCGCCAATTCGGTGCAAAAACCCAAGAATTTTCCCAAGACCCGCGAGGGCCAGGAAGCCCAGACCAATTACAAGCTCGGCACCCAATTGCCGTACCTGTTTATCGTCAATCGCCTGGCCCACTACATCAAGGTGCTGCAACGCGAACAGATCGGCAGTTGGAAAGAACGCCAGGACCTGGAGCGCGAGCTGAACACCTGGCTCAAGCAGTACATCGCCGACCAGGAAAACCCGTCGACCGACGTACGCAGCCGTCGCCCCTTGCGCGCCGCAACAATTGAAGTTCAGGACGTGGCGGGCAATCCGGGCTGGTACCAGGTGTCGTTGGCAGTGCGCCCGCACTTCAAGTACATGGGCGCCAACTTCGAGATCTCGCTGGTCGGTCGGCTGGACACCCAATAAGTGGGCGGCGCCAGCCTATTCGAACGCCTCAAACCCGATGCACCGCGCTACCACTCAGGCAGCGCGGATGAGCAGGTACGCCGGCGTGTCGAGGCAATCAAACGCCATCTGGAACAGGTGCTCAACTCACGCCAGGGCTGCTCGCAAAGCAGCCCTGAACTGGGCCTGCGTGACTTCAACGGGGTCACCCAGGCCAGCAGTGATTTGGTGGTGGCCATCAGCGCCGATATCCGGCGCTCTGTTGAAGCGTTTGAACCGCGTATCAACGTGACTGGCGTGCGCTATCAGCCCGACCCGGACCTGCCGTTGGAGCTCAATTTTCAGCTCGATTGCCAGGTGCGGGTCAACCACAAGGAAGAACAGGTGCAGATCGCGGTGGCCATGCATGGCCGCGACGGCTACACCCGCGTGAGATGAGGATGCGATGGACTTGAAACAACGCTTTGCCGAGGAGTTGCGCTACCTGCGCGAACTCGGCCGCGAGTTTGCCGAGGACAACCCGCAACTGGCGCAGTTTCTCGGCGATCAGGCTGGCGACCCGGACGTGGAACGCCTGTTGGAGGGCTTTGCCTTCCTCACCGCCAAGCTGGGATTGAAGATCGAGGATGATCTGCCGGAGCTGACCCATCCGCTGTTGCAGATGCTCTGGCCCAACTACCTTCGGCCGTTGCCCAGTGCGACCATCATCCGCTTTACACCCTTGCCCAATGCAATCAGCCAACGCCAGGTGATACCCAAAGGCACGCCGTTGTTCGCCAATTCGGTGAATGGCGTGTCCTGCCAGTTTCGCACCTGCACTGACGTCAACCTGTATCCGCTGGCCTTGCAGGACGTCAGCGACGCCCACAGCCGTGAGGCCTCGGTGATGCGCATCGACCTCAAGGTGTTGACCGAGCAACCGCTCACCAGCATGGCCTGCGATCAGCTGGATTTTCATCTGGGTGGAGATAACGCCACCGCACTGACCTTGTACCTGTGGCTCGCCCATTACCTGGACAGCGTGACGCTGCATATAAATAAACAAAGCTATCGGCTGTCGGCCAAGGATATCGGATTCCCCGGTTTCACCCCCGAAGAGGCCCTGCTGCCCTACCCGCGCAATGTGTTCGATGGCTACCGGATCCTGCAGGAATACTTTGTATTCCCGCAGCGTTTCCACTTTTTCAGCCTGAACCGTCTGGCGCCTGTTTGGCCGCACGTCAGCGCCACCACCCTGCGTTTCGAGTTTCAGTTCACCCGGCCCATGCCGCCTGATATCCGGCTACGCACCAGCGACCTGCACCTGTACTGCGCGCCGGCGGTCAACCTGTTCCGCCACGATGCCAACCCCATCGCGCTGGACGGACGCAGCCTGGAACGGCGTATCAGCCCCAGCGGCAACCGCCCCGACGCCTACGAAATTTTCAGTGTCGACCACGTGGCGGGTTGGGATGCTGCCGACAAGGAACGTAAAGGCGATCCGTTACGGCGCTTTACCCCGTTCGAGTCGTTCCAGCATGAGATCGAACACGCACGGGGCCGAACGGCGCTGTATTTCCGCACGCATATCGAGGAATCCCACGGGCGCGAGGGCTTGCGTCATCGCATCGCCTTTGTACGCGGCGATGAAAGCCTGTACATCGGCGAACATGAGGCGGCGTCCATCGAGTTAACGTGCAGTAACCGCGACCTGCCGCAGTTGCTGGGCGTTGGGGATGTGTCGCTGTCCACTGAGATCACGCCGTCGTTTGCCACCTACACCAATCTGATCGCGCCCACTCGGAGCTACCGGCCCGTGCTGGACAGCAGCCTGCACTGGACGCTGATTTCCAACCTGTCGCTGAACTACCTGTCGTTGCTGTCGGCCGAGCCGCTCAAGGCGGTGATCCGCGCCTATGACTTTGCCGCCTTGCACGACCTGCAACAGGCCCGCGCCACCCGCAAACGCCTGAACGGTATCCACAAGGCCGTGACCACCCCTATCGACTGGCTGATGAAAGGCCAGCCGGTGCGCGGCTTGCAGACCCGTTTGCAGCTGGACCAGAACGCCTTCCTGTGCGAGGGCGAGCTGTACCTGTTCGGCAGTGTGCTTTCGCACTTCTTCGCCCTGTACGCGAGCATCAATTCCTTCCATCGCCTGGAAGTGATCAATACCACCAACAACGAGTGTTACGAATGGCCACTGTTGACCGGCAGACAACCCGTGATCTAGCCGACGTGCTGCTGGCCGACGCGCGGAACTACTCGTTTCACCGTCTGCTGGAGCATCTGCACGCCTTGCATGGCGATGACCTGGAAGCGCAACCCTTGAGCGAGGCAGCGCGCCGCCGCGTACGCCTGCAAAGCCATGCGGGGCTAGGCTTTCCGGCCTCCGACGTGGTGCTGGCCGCGCGCGTGGAAGAGGACCGCGAAGAGGTGCGCTATCGCTTGCAGACCAGCTTCTTTGGCCTGCACGGCACCGACTCGCCCCTGCCCGGCTACTACCTGGATCGCCTGGCCTACGAGCAGGCCCAGGAGCGTGGGATTCGCCCGGCGTTCATGGACTTTTTCAATCATCGCTTGCTGACCCTGCTGCACCACAGCTGGCGCAAGTACCGCTACTACATTCGCTTTCAGGCCGAGGCCAGCGACCGTTTTTCGCGCTATGTGTTTTCCCTGATCGGGTTGAACGACAACGACCTGCGCGGCGCGACACCGCTGCCTTGGGGCCGTCTGTTGAGCTTTGCCGGCTTGATCGCCAGTCGCAGCCGTTCGCCTTCGGTGGTGTCCGGCATTGTCGAACACTGCTTCGACCTGCACGGCGTGCACATCCGCGAATTCGAGGCACGTTCGGTGAGTTTGCCGCAGCGCCAACGGCTGGCGCTGGGCAAGGCCAACGGCACACTGGGCAGCGACTTTGTGGTGGGCGACCGCAGCAAGACCCGCGCCAGCAAGTTCACCCTGGTGATTCCCAACCTGACCCAGGCACGCTTTCGGCAGTTTTTGCCCAGCGGCGAGCAGTTCGGGCGGCTGCGCCAATTGATGGACTTTCTGCTGCGTGACGTCACCGCCTACGACCTGGAATTAGGGCTGCGTGAAGAGGACGTACCGCCGTTCAACCTGCAACGCGACAGCGGCACCCACCTGGGCTGGACCAGCTTCATCGAACATCAGGGACAACGTTATCCCGCCGTGGTGCGGATTCGGGGGCGCGCATGAAGCTGACCTTGGTTATCAACAATCCTGCGCAGTTGCTGCACGGGTATCTGCCCCTTCACCGGTTTGGCCCACAAGGTGGCAGCATCGGCAGTGCCGCGGCGGACTGGCGCCTGGAGGACCGCCACAACAGCGTGCAGCCCAACCACTGCGAAATCCGCGTCGTCGAAGGGCGCTTCTGTGTGATCGATCGCAGTGGCAGCACGTACGCCAATGGTCATGATTTGCCGTTGGGCCGTAACGTTGCGGTGAGCCTGAATGATGGCGACCTATTGCAGATTGGTGCGTATCGGGTCGCGGTGCAACTGGGTGAGCACGCACCGGGTCAGCATTCGCTCGATGAGCTGTTCAGCGGTCACCCCGAAGGTATGCAAGCCTGGCACCTGGAGGATTTGCCGAGTCCGCCCCTGCCCGATCCGCGGCCTGCTACTTGCCCGGAATTCGAACGCCTGTGCCAGCCCGTGGACTTGGCGGAACAAGGTGATCCGCTGCGAGCGATGACTGCAGTGGAGCCACCAAAGCCGCTGGGCGAGATTTGCGCGGCAGCCCCCAAGCGCAGCGTCAGCCTGTTCAGCAGCCTGCGCCTGGGCACCTTGTTGCTGGCCTGCCTGGCCCTCGCCGGCTGCACCATGCTCGGAAAAATCGGCCAGGTGATCTGGACCCCGTCGATCCCGGTCGGCGGCCCCGATGATCAGCCCAGTCGCTACTCCCTGAGCCTGCACGCCAGCGATCACGTCAATCCGCGTCTGATCAGCACCGGCACCGCACCGGATGAAGAGACGAGCCGCTCGCCCTACACCCTCAACGTTCAGGCGACCAGCCCGCAAGCACTGACCGACAAAGTGCAAACCCTGCTCAACCATCTTTATGAAAACGTACCGGCCCAGTCACCGCTGAGCTTGGAGCCCGCGCCCGTAGAGCCGATGTCGCCCCTCGAAGACACGCTGCTGGGCGACTACGACGCCCAGGGGGTCAGCCTGACCACACCTTGGGGCCACCCGACGCTGCAGCACGTCGCCACGCCGATCGCCTTCAAGGTATTGCAGCTGACCGACGATTCGCTGCTGGTCAACGCAAGTCCCCAAGCCATCGCCGAGGACCTGAAAAAGACCTTGGGCAGCACCTACATTCGCGCCGACGACTACCTGCTCCAACCTGGCCAATTCAAGTTCGTCGACCTGCGCGCCCTGGATGAAGACACCCGATTTATCGCGGTGATCGCCAACTACCACAGCGCCGATGTCGGCCAGTGGAAACAGCATCTGCGGGTTGAGCCCAAGGGCCGGCAATACGCCGTGCTGGTGCAGTTGGACGCCGATCAGGTCAGCCTCAAAACAGAAACCCGATGACGTCATTTTCAACCGTTTTTGCACAGAGTAATTACCGATGAGTTCACGCAACCCCGTCATCTGGCATGAAGGTTTGTTCGTCAAACCTCAGCACTTCCAGCAGCAGGCCCGCGCCGCCGAAGCAGCCGTGCATCAGCGTGTGCACAGCCTGAACGATGCCCTCTACGGCTTCAGCGAACTGGTGTTGAACACCGAGTATTTGAGCTTCGGCAAGGTCGCCATTACCCAGGCACGCGGGATCATGCCCGATGGCAGTGTCTTTGACATTCCTCACGATCTGGCACCGCCTGCACCTTTGGAAATTGCCGACAGCAGTGCAGTCAACCAGGTCGTCTATCTGGTCCTGCCGCTGCGGTCCAATGGTGCCCTCGAGGTGCGCTGGGCCGACCAATACGGCAACAGCCGCTACATCGCTCGCCGTGAGGAAATCCGCGACATCCACAGTGATGACGGCGATCAGGTGGGCATGGACCTGGCCGTGCCCAACCTGCAACTGATGCTCGAACGCAGCGACCGCAGCGCCTTTACCGGCATCGCCTTGGGCAGAATCAAAGACAAGCGCCCGGACGGCAGCCTGGTGATGGACGAACACTTCTACCCCACCAGCCTGTCCCTGCAAGCGGTACCGGCATTACATCGCTATCTGGGTGAAGTGGCCGGGCTGATGCGCGAGCGGGCCAAGAACCTGGCTAAGCGTATCGGCTCGCCGGGGCAGTCTGGGGTGGCCGATGTCACCGACTTCAACCTGCTGCAAACCCTCAATCGCTTGTTCCCGCTGTTCCAGCATTTGGCTCGTCAACGCCAGGTTCACCCCGAACGGCTGTACGTCGCATTGGCCCAGGCCTGCGGCGAACTGGTGACCTTTACCGATGAAGGCCACCTGCCCCAGGAATACCCGGCCTACCAGCACGATAACTTGCGCGAGTCCTTCCAGCTCCTGGAACACACCCTGCGCCGTGCCCTGGGCACCGTGCTGCAACCGCGTGCAGTGTCGCTGCCGATCGTCGTGCAGCAATACGGCGTACGCACCGCTGCGTTGGACGACAAGCATCTGCTGGACAACGCCGAATTCATCCTGGCCGTGCGCGCCGAACTGCCAGCGGAGACCCTGCGTCAGCAACTGCCCAAGCAGATCAAGATCAGCTCTGCTGAAGGCCTGGAGCAACTGGTCAGCCTGCAACTGCCGGGCATTCCGCTGCTGCCGCTACCCGTCGCACCGCGGCACCTGCCATTCCATGCCGGCTTCAGCTACTTCGAACTCGACCGTCACCATCCCGCGTGGCCCAGTCTGAGCAGTGGCAGCGGGTTTGGTTTCCATATCGCCGGCGAATTCCCGGAGCTGGAGTTGCAGTTCTGGGCGATCAGGAGTGAAAAAGATGAGTGAGTCCATGCCCACCAACACCACGCCCCCAGCAGATGACAGCAACCTGGTATTCAGCTATCTGCAACAGGCCACCCGCAGCAAAGAGTCCGACCCTGTAGAGGAACAGGCCAAGCCCAAACCTGAACCCTTGCTCGCAGACCCCGAATTCGACATGCGCGGCCTGGCCTGGAACCCGCTATGTGACGCCGCCACGCCGCTGATTGGCCTGGTGATCCGCCTGCGTCGCCTGGACCAGCACGACGATGTGCCCGCGCTGTACCGAAGCGTCAGCAACCAGATCACCACGATCATGGAAGAAGTCAGCCACCTGGACTACGACGCCGGCATGCTCAAGGCCTACTCCTACAGCCTGTGCCTGTTGTTGGACGAGGTGGTCATGGCGACCACCTGGGGCAGGCTCTCCAGTTGGAGTGAACGCTCATTGCTCAGCCAGTTCCATGGGGAAACCCGAGGCGGCGAGAGGTTCTTCACCATCATGAACAACATGATTCCCGAAGCGGCCCGGTACCAGCATGTGCTGGAGTTCATGTACCAGTGCCTGATCTCCGGCCTCAAGGGCAAATACGGCGCTCATACCAAGGGCGATGACGAAATACAGAAGATCATCAACCAGCTGCACGGCCTGTTGCGCCCGCTGCGTGGCGAGACGCCAAAACGCCTGACTGATCCGCTGAAAAACGTCGCGCCGCGCAACTACCGGATCAAACGCGCCTGGCCGTTGTGGACACCATGGGCTCTGGCTGCCGTCGTTCTGACGGCCGCCTACACAATCTACTCGATCCGCCTGAACGCCATGACTCAGGAAGTGCTGGCGTCCCTGGAGCGGATTCTCAACCTGTAACCGATTTTCAGCGTGCTCACCCCGAGCGCCTGCAAAGCCATGGCCATTTGGCCAGAACCCGCGACCTTACGGGGTCGTTCATTTGATCGCGACAAGGAGCTTGTCATGCCAACACCCGCGTACATCAGCATCCACGGCAAAAACCAGGGCCACATCACCAAGGGCGCGTTCACCGCTGACTCGGTGGGCAACGCCTATGTGGAAGGCCATGAAGACGAAATCCTCGCCCAGGAAATCGACCACACGATTTTCACCCCCACCGACCCGCAAAGCGGCCAGCCGTCGGGCCAGCGCGTGCATAAACCGCTGACCTTCACCAGCGCCCTGAACAAAGCCTCGCCCATGCTCTACCAGGCACTGGCACAGGGAGAAATGCTGCCGACCGTTGAGATCAAGTGGTACCGCACTTCGGTGGACGGCAAGCAGGAACACTTCTTCACCACAACCCTGACCGACGCCACTGTCGTGGATATGCACACCGTGTTGCCCCACGCCCAGGACAGCGGCAACGCCAACTACACCCAGTTGATCAAGACCAGCCTGGCCTATCGCAAGATCGAGTGGCTCCACGTCGTAGCAACGACCGAAGGCTCGGATGACTGGCGTAAACCGACTTAACCGCTGACCCACTCGTTCCGCCGCCCAGGCGGCGGAATGTTCACTGACTCAATATTTATCAGGAGGTTCTATGCCCGCCGTCGTTCTGGTCGGACACGACCATGATTGCCCTTTATGTGGCCCTACCACCGTCAAAAGCGGCACGCGCAACGTCACCGTCAACGGCCGCGCGATCGCCCGCGTCGGCGACACACTCGGCTGCGGTGCCGTGATCATCAGCGGCTCGCCCTCAATGGTCATCAACGGCAAAGCCGTGGCCCGCGTTGGTGACACCACCGACCACGAGGGCATCCTGGAAAACGGCGATGCCAGCTGGTTGATCAACTAACCCGGTTTCACCGCAAGGAGGTTTCATGCCCCGTCAAAGCGACCTGCGCTACACCTTCGAACCGCTGCGGGGCGATCCCTTCGAGGTGGTTTCTTTCACTCTCGAAGAAGGCCTGTCCCAGCCTTTCAAACTCACGCTGGAACTGGTCAGCCATCACCCCGCCATCGACTTCTATCGCATGCTCGACCTGGCTGCCGTGTTCACCATTTGGCGCGACGATATGCCTGTGCGCTACGTCCACGGGTTGGTCAGCCTGTTCCAGCAAGGCGACACCGGCTTTCGCCGTACCCGCTACACCGCCGTGGTCGAGCCGACGCTGAAGCGTTTCGAATTGCGTTCCAACTGGCGCATCTTCCAGGGCCAGACCGTACCCGACATCATCACCAGCATGCTGGCCGAGCAAAAGCTGACCGACCTGCGCAGCGAAATCTGCTTCGACCACCAACCCCGCGAATACTGCGTACAAGCCGGCGAAACCGACCTCGACTTCATCGCCCGCCTGGCCGCTGAAGAAGGCCTGCTCTACACCTTCGAACACCGCGCCGACGGCCACACCCTGGTCCTTACCGACCGCGTGGGCGGGCTGGGCACCATCGGCACCCACACCGATTGCCCGGTGATCTACCAACCGATGGCCGGCGGTGATTCGGCGGAACCGGCGCTAAACCGCTTCCACTACACCGAACAGGTACGCACCGCCGTGCAGGTGCAGCGTGACTACACCTTCACCCATCCGCGCTACAACCAGCAGCACACCGCCACCGGCGACCAGGATCTGAACAACCAACACAAGGATTACGAGCGCTATGACTACCCCGGCCGCTACAAGCGCGACATCGCCGGCAAGCCCTTCACCAAGACGCGCCTGACGGCCCTACGCAACGACGCCAAGTTGGCGCACCTGGAAGGCGACGATGCACGCCTGCAACCCGGGTTAGCCTTCGACCTGAACGAGCATCCCCGCGAAGACTTCAACGACCGCTGGCGCACCATCGCCATCAAGCACGAAGGCAAGCAGCACACAAGCTTGCAGGAAGAAGCCTTTGGTAGCGGCCAGGGTACGTCCTATGAAATGAAAGCCAGCGCTATCCGCTGGACCTCCGACTGGAAAGCCCCGCTATGTGACAAACCCTGCATCGATGGCCCGCAGATCGCCACGGTGGTCGGGCCACCGGGCGAGGAGATCTATTGCGATGAATGGGGCCGGGTCAAGGTGCAGTTTCCGTGGGACCGCTCGGACAAAAACAACGACTACAGCTCGTGCTGGATTCGCGTCACCCAGGGCTGGGCCGGGGCGACCTGGGGCTCCATGGCAATCCCCCGTGTGGGGCAGGAGCTGGTGATCAGCTATCTGGACGGTGATCCCGACCAGCCGATCGCCACGGGGACCGCATACCGGCAGACCAACCTGCCGCCCTACCCGCTGCCCAAACACAAGACACGAATGACCATCAAGAGCCGAACCCATAAGGGCGAAGGCTTCAATGAACTGCGTTTTGAGGATGAGCTGGGCCAGGAGGAAGTGTTTATCCATGCCCAGAAAGACCAGAACACCGTGGTCAAGAACAATCAGACCCAATCGATTGGCGCTGACCGAAGCAGCCAGGTCGGCCAGGACGAAACCATCACCGTGGGCCGTACGCGCATGCGGGTGGTGAAGGCCAATGACACGTTGAAAGTGGGCGGCAGCAAACGTGACTCCGTCGCTAACGAATACACCGTCGAAGTGGGCAGCGCGTTACGCCTGAAATGCGGCAAGACAGTGATCGAGTTGCAGGCCAACGGCACGCTGAATATCACGTGCGAGAACTTCAATATCACCGGCCTGAAGTCCGGCCAGATCAACACCCCCGACGGCATGCTGGATCTCAATGTGGAAGGCGGCACCGCGGCCGTTACCGCTGACGGGCAAGATGCCAGTGCGCTCCAAGACGAAGCCGATAGCCACTTTCAGCAGGACTGAGCCCGTTGATGACTGACCTGCATTTCTCCAAACAAGGAACGCCTGAATGGCCGAATACCTGACCCAGGATCTCACCGTCGACCTCGGCGATGAAATGCCTGAAGACACGACATTGAACATGCTGCAATTTCGCGAGCGGCAAACCACCTTGGTCATTGCCCGCAGCGCATTGCCTGCTCAGCAGACGTTAGATGAGGCCTACGCTTTTCAACTTGATCTGCTGCACAAACGGCTCACTGCGTTGACCTGTACTGGTGCCGTGACCGTTTTTATTGGGAAAGACAAACAAGTCGAAGGCCGTGAAGCAGCCCTCCAGTTCACCCACGCAAATCAGCCTATGTACCAGCTCCAGTTGGCCTGCCAACTGCCCGGGCAACAACGCCTGTTGGTCCTGAACTACAGCAAGCACAGCGCACTGACCGAAGCGGATATCAACCATTGGCGCGCGATCAAAGACAGCCTGCTTTTTGCCTGATCAGGCCACTCACCCCATTTGCATATACGCCAGTTCAGCAAGGAGCACACACCAAATGGCGCAGAACGTACACGCCGCCAGGGAAGGAGACGCGATCCTTCACCCACCACTGGCTGCCGAGCTGATGAGTGCATTGGCCGAAGCGGTTGTCTACGCCGCCGCTACCGCTCTGGTTGCAGCGGCTATCGCTGGCACCGTTGTCGCGGTGGTGGGCACGGGCGGTGCGGCAGCGGTGCTTGTCCCTGTGATTGCTGGAGCCCTGGTAGGCGGTGCAAGCATGATTCCCGTAGGCGATAGGAGCATCGGTGAAGCCATCACCGACGGGTGTGATTCTCTCGCCAACTGGGCGTTCCCGGCAGAGCCATTCGGCAAGATTGAAAGCGGTTCACAAAATACCCACGTCAACGGAAAGCCCGCTGCCCGGGCTGCAGGGCGCCGCTCGGGAGGTGACGGTGCGAACGCTTCCGAAGAGGAGGCAGCGCCGTCATTTCTGGAGAATATCGGCGCAATGGCGATGAGCGCCGTTCCCATACTCTTACCTGTGCTCGGACTGGGGATGGCGATCGACGACATCTTCAATCCGCCCGTCACGACACCAGCAGCCCCAGGAACGGAGCCGGCGGAGCAGGATAAGGTCACCTGCGAACGCCATCCGCCCATGCCCGATACCTACATCGCGCAAGGCTCCAGCAAGGTTTTCATCAACGGGCAGCCCGCAGCACGAGCTGGCGACAAGACCACGTGCGATGCTGCCATCGACAGCGATGCCAATGTTTCTCCTAACGTTCGCATAGGTGGCGAGCCACTGACCGTGCGGGATATCCGCAATGGCAAAAGCAAGATTGCGCAGTTCACCGGCATGGTGGCCGGTATGTTGATCTCGCGCAAAATCAAGCTTCGGCCGCGACCGAAAGGTAGCCCCAAACCGTGGTGGCGCATTGGGGGATGCAAGGGCAACCCTGTGTTTGTCTCAACCGGCGGCAAAATTCTTGGAGGCCCCGAAGACCTCGACTTCACCTTGCCGGGCCTGCTTCCCATCGAATGGGCCAGAGGTTACGACAGCAACGACCTGCGCCGCGACGGCCTGTTCGGCATGGGCTGGAGCGTACCCTATGAAGTGGAAATCCTGCGCGTGCCTCATCCCGAGGGTGGCGAATTGTGGATCTATGTCGACGAAGAAGGCACCCGCCTGGAACTGGGTCGGTTACAGGCAGGTGATGCCTTCGTCAGCGTGCTCGATGGGTTGGCGTTCTTTCAATTGGAGGACGGGCAGACCGAGGTCGAGGACATCTACACCGGCCTCTACCAGGTCTTCCAGACCGACCCGCACAACCCGAAACGCTCACGCCTGGCCCGGCTCGGTGATCGCAACCTGAATACGTTGGGGCTTCTCTACGATCAAACAGGCCGGCTGCACTACGTATGCGACGATTTGAGCAAAACCACCGTTCGGCTGAGCTATGACACCCAGCACCCGAAGCGGGTCAGCCAGGTGGACCGACTCTACATCAGGCTTGGCGATAATCCGCAGATCGAACACACCGAAGTCCTTGCCAGTTACCGCTACACCCAAAGCGGCCAGCTGCAAGACGTGCTCAATGCCACCGACCAAGTCCTGCGTAGCTTCACCTACACGGCGCAAGGTTACCTCGACAGCCACACCTTACCCAGCGGTGCGATTCGGCAGTATCAATGGCAACGCTTCGAAGTTCCTGCACAACGTCCTCAATCGGTGCGCGCAGACGGCAGCCTCTGCAAATTTCCGCCCCTGCTCGAACCTCAGCCTGACCACGAATGGCGAGTCATCCGCCATTGGGGCAGTGATGGCGAGGACTATCGCTTCGAGTATGACCTGGAAAAAGGCGAGACCCGGGTCACCGACAGCCTCGGTCGCCAGGACCATTACTACTGGGGGCCCTTCTACGAGATCTACAAACACATCGACCCCATGGGCCACTGTTGGCAGGAAGATGTGCTCAGTGGCCAACTGCTCAAGAGCATCGACCCGCAAGGCGGCGAATGGCAATACGGCTACGACGAACTCGGCCGCCTGATCGAAACCCGCGACCCGTTGGGCCGCTGCGAACGGATCCGCTACACCCGTCACTGGGCGTTACCCCTGAGCGTCACCGATGGCGCCGGGCGCACCCAACGCTTCGGCTATGACAGCCAGGGCAATCTGCTTTGGGAGCAAGACCCCCTCGGTAGAAAGACCCACTACCGGTACAACGCCCAGGGCCAAGCCGATTGCATCACCGACCCGCTGGACAAGCACAAGTACCTGCGCTGGAACGTCCATGGACAGTTACTCAGCTACCGCGACTGCTCCAACGCCGAGACCCACTACCGCTATGACCGGCGAGGCCTGCTCAGCGAAGCCATCAACGCGCGTGGCGAGCACACTCATTACCGCTACGACGCCCGTGGTTATCTGATCGAAAGCCAGCGCCCGGACGGCCGAATCGACCGCTATGACATCGACGCCGCCGGCCAGCTCATCGCCTACACCGACCCGGCCCAGCGCATCACTCGCCTGCGTTACGACCGCAGTGGCCGACTGATCCAGCGGGTTGAGGCCCTCGGCCATAGCGTCGAGTTTGGCTACGACGCCTATGGTCGCCTACAGCACCTGAGCAATGAAAACCACGAACGCTACCGCTTCGAGTGGGACGCGCTGGACCGCCTGTTGGCCCAGCAGGACCTGGATGGCAGCGGACGCATTTACCAGTACAACCCGTTGGGCGACGTCACCGGCATCTGCCATGTGCCCGCGCCGCTCGCGGAGCCTGATCTGGACGGCAAGGACAGCGCCGAACCGCACACCCCGCTGGAGCATCATTTTGAACGCGACGCCGTCGGCCGCTTGGTCCGTAAACGCACCGACGATGGCGTCACCGAATATGCCTATGACAAGGCCGACAACCTGCTGGCGATCAGTTTTATCGACAATCAGGGCGAGGAGCAGCGGCTCAATTACAGCTACGACGCCCTTGGCCAACTGCTCAGCGAGACCAACAGCGCCGGCTTGCTGCAGTACAGCTACAACGAGCTAGGCAATCTTGAAACCCTGACCCTGCCCGATCAGCGCCAGCTCAACCACCTTTACTACGGCAGCGGCCACCTGCACCAGCTCAACCTTGATGGCCGGGTGATCAGCGACTTCGAGCGCGACGCACTGCACGACGAAGTGCTGCGCACTCAGGGCGCTCTGCTTACCCGCACCCGCTACGACCGCAACGGTCGCCTCAGCCAGAAGGCGCTGCACTACCAGCAGGTTGCCCGCGAGGTGCTGCCGTTGTTGCAGAAGGACTACCAGTACGACGCCAGTGACAATCTGGTGGCCGAGATACTGACCCAGACCCAGCGCCCAGGTGCTAACCGCCCGAGCACAGCGGCCAATGACGACAGCCTGATTGGGCGATTTCACAACCAAGCTTCAGGCAAGTCCTATCAAGGTAACGCCAGATACGGCTACAACCCCGTCGAGCAGATCCAGAGTGTGCACAGGGGCCAGCATATCGAGAGCCTCAACTACGACGCGGCCGGCAACCTGTTCGATGGCTACCGGGTCAACGGCCTGATCAAGCACAACCGGGTGCACGTGTATCAGGACAAGCGTTATCGCTATGACCGCTTTGGACGGCTGAGCGAAAAGCGCATTGGCAGCAGCCGCATCCAGCGTTTCGAGTATGACGCCGAGCACAGACTGATCTGTATCCACCAGCAGCAGGGATCAATGGCCCAGCGCATTGTGTTCAACTACGACCCGCTGGGGCGGCGCATCAGCAAACAGGTGTACAACGGCGACGCCAGCGAACCGAACAACCGTACCCTGTTTCATTGGCAAGGCTTGCGAATGCTCGAAGAGGTACAGGATGGCCGGCCAAGCCTGTACGTGTATGCCGATCCGGGCAGCTACGAACCCTTGGCGCGCATTGACGGCAAACCGGGCAGCGAGGCGATCTTCTACTTCCACACCAACCTGGCTGGGCTGCCGGAGCAACTCACCGACAGCGATGGCAACACCGTGTGGCACAGCGAGTACCTGGCCTGGGGTAAGCCGCGGGACGAGTGGCATGATCAGCGGGTTGGAAATGAGCAGAACCTGCGTTTTCAAGGGCAGTACCTTGACCGCGAAACGGGGCTGCACTACAACACCTTCAGGTTTTTTGATCCGGATGTGGGGAGGTTTACCCAGCCGGATCCGATTGGGTTGGCAGGAGGAATCAATCTTTATCAATACGCTCCGAATGCGGCGAAGTGGGTTGATCCGCTTGGCCTCGAAACTATTCGTTTACGGCATTACACCAGCAACCAAGGACTAGAGGGAATACAAAATAGCATGGTGATTAAGGCCGGCGACCAAAATTCAGTATTTGCTACCAGAGCCAAAGGAAAGCCATTAAGCATGGCCGACGCAGCTGAAAAATTCAAAATAAAACCACATCATGCCCGAAACCATATTGACTTCGACATAGATGCTGGAAGAGTAGAATTCAGAAAAAACAACTTAGGCGTTGAAGAATACAAAATAAAAGGCGACATTAAACTAGATAAAAAAACGACCTCCTTCAACAAGCGGTGCCCATAAAATGAACGAACAATGCAAGATAGAAGTTTCAGAACTTAAAAATATCCTAACCCACCTGAATAAGGTAGTGGTCACCATTGATAAAATAGGATCTGGATTCGAAGACAAAGAAACCACCGCACTTGCATTGTTACTATTTTTTAGAGAGGAAGCAATTCTCGACAAACTGGCTGCTGCAAGAAAAACTTTAAACCACAGCCTACTCGAAAAACTTGGCACTGATCGTTATGACAAATGGATCGAAAATGAAATAGTATATTGGAAGCCGCCATACGAGAAAGATAAGAATGAAATTGCCAAACTCCTAGATAGCCTTAACTAATAAGAGCTTACCCTCAAACCAAAACAGCAAGCATTGCAGCTCGTTAAAACTAACAAAAAATTCACCCAACACTCAGGCTAGGTATGAGTCATGAACCTTAACGAGCAAGTGAAACGATGATTGAAAACAAATTCTCAGGCCATAGCTCAGCTATCACTTCAGCAGATTTAGACCACTTGGAGTCTGTTATCGGCAAAAAATTGCCGACGCCCTTCCGAAATCACTACTTTAAGTATAACGGCGGCACCCCCGAACGAACGTATTGGCGAACCAAGGACCTTGATGATCCAGTGGAAGTGTCCACCTTCAAGCCCGTTTCGAATGGCGAATCAACAATACTATCCACTTATCAGTTAATGCTTAAAAAAATGTCATTCCCAAAAACCTCCTACCTTTCGCGAACGATTGGGGCGGCAACTTTTTTTGCCTGAATCTCGATACCGGGGCCATCAGCTATTTCACAACAGATACTTTTGATAGCGCCCTCAGCCCTGAAGAAAACCATGCTAAATCCGAAAAATTTGTATGTTCAAATTTTCTCAGATTTGTTCAAGGCCTTATTGATGAGAACGATGTCGACGAGGAATAAGCGAAACATAGGTACTGTCATACTGATCGCCCCCAGCGCATCACCCGCTTGCACTATACGCCCTCGGCCATAGCGTCGAGTTTGGCTACGACGCCTATGGTCGCCTACAGCACCTGAGCAATGAAAACCACGAACGCTACCGCTTCGAGTGGGACGCGCTGGCCCCCCTGCTGGCCCAGCAGGACCCGGACGGAACCCGCCGACCACTCATGACTTTTAGTAAAGAGTCCTTTTCGGATTCAGCGGTTTTTCTGAAGGAACGAGGAGCCGATACTCGACTCCATTGTTCACATCACTTCAGGAGTCACTCATGTCTATTCCCGCATTCGGCCTCGGTACGTTCCGCCTGCAAGGCCAGGTCGTCATCGACTCCGTCAGCACCGGCCTGGAGCTGGGCTACCGCGTCATCGACACTGCGCAAATCTATGAAAACGAAGCCGACGTCGGCCAGGCCATCGCCGACAGCGGCATCCCGCGGGACGAGCTGTTTATCACCAGCAAGATCTGGATCGCCAACTTCGCCGAAGGCCAGCTGATTCCCAGCCTCAAGGAGAGCCTGCGCAAGCTCCAGACCGATTACCTGGACCTGACCCTGATCCACTGGCCATCGCCACAAGACCAGGTGCCGGTCGCCGAGTTCATGGGCCAGTTGCTGGAAGCCAAGCGTCAGGGCCTGACCCGCCAGATCGGCATCTCCAACTTCACCGTCGACCTGATGAAGCAGGCAATTGCCGCCGTCGGTGCCGAGCACATCGCGACTAACCAGGTGGAGCTGCACCCGTACCTGCAAAACCGTACCGTGGCGGATTTTGCCAAGGCCCATGGCATCCAGGTCACTTCGTACATGACCCTGGCCTACGGTGAAGTGCTGAAGGACCCGGTGATCCAGCAGATCGCCGAACGGCATCAGGCAACCCCGGCGCAAGTGACCCTGGCCTGGGCCATGCAGCTGGGCTATGCGGTGATCCCTTCGTCGACCAAGCGCGCCAATCTGGCCAGCAACCTCAAGGCGCTGGAGCTGACCTTGAGCGACGCCGAGATGGCGCAGATCGCCGGCCTGGAGCGTGGCCATCGGCTGACCAGCCCCAAGGGCATCGCGCCGAACTGGGACTAAGCCACAGGGCTGCGGGATAATTCTCGCAGCCACGGCAACACCCGCAGCCCACTGGTGATTGGCGGTGGGTCGATGATGTCCATGAAGTGTTCGAGGTTGACGCTGTCCGGCGCACCCGGCAGGCGCATCAGCAGTGTCGGTGTGGCGGCCGGCGTGCCCAGGTCGCGGATGTCGTAGACCAGCACATGGCGAATCTGAGGATGCTGTTCCTGGTAGGCCAGTACCCCGCCCTCGCTGGCCGCCAACCCGGCATTGATGATCAGCACGTCGAACGGCGCGGTCGGGATGGCCGTGAGGATCAGCACTTCTTCGAAGGTCTGCACCGGGACGATGCGGTAGTAGCCCAATTGGTTGAGCATTTTTTCGATGTACAGCCGTTGCAGGTGCTGTTCATCGGCGATCAGGAGGGTCAGTGCTTTGTTTGGCATGGCGATCACCTGAGCAAGGAGCGCTCGTGAGGGACTGGGCGGCCTATTTTCCAGACATATTCCGAAGACTAAATAAGGATTGTTCCACCTTCACGTAGGAGTTGTCTCAAACAGCTGGAATGAAGGCCCTCACCAGTCAAGTCTGATTGCAATAAACCGACAACCCGTGATGCAGGTGAGCGAGCGCTTCATCCATGCCGTCGATAGCAGTGGCCAACTCGTTACGCGCTTGCCGTTCACAGACGTTTTCCAATACTTCGCAGCACTCCATCAATGCCTGGGCCTTGACCATGCGCGCGCCGCCTTTGGTTCGATGGGCCAGGTCATGCAGGCCTGCAAAGTCGGCCTTGTGTTGCAGGGCCACCAACTGCCCATGGTCAGCCTCAAGGCTGTCGAGCAATGGCACCAGCAGTTCTTTTACTGCGTCGACATCCCCTCCGGTCAGCTTCTCCAGGTCGCGCAAATCAAAGTCTGGCGACAACTCGTCCACGCTGACCGGGGCCACCGAGGGCGTGGCTGTGCGCGACATCAGGGCCGCATGCAGGTCCTCAAGCCCGGTGGGCTTGAACAGGCAGCCATCCATTCCCGCCTGTCGGCAACGTTCGGCTTCCTCGGGCTGGGCGTTGGCGGTGAACCCCAGCAACAGGCAAGGCGCCAGGCCGCGCTCACGCTCCAGGGTGCGGATATCCCGCGCCAGCTCGTAACCGTCCTTGAATGGCATATTGCAGTCGGTAATCACCCCATCAAAACGTCCGGACAGCCACAGCTCAAGCCCCTGGACGCCATCTTCGGCGGTGGTGATTCGGTGCCCCAGAAAGCTCAATTGCCGGGCCAGCAGCAGCCGGTTGGCCGGGTAGTCATCCACCACCAGAATGCTCAATGCGTGGGCCGGCGAAGTTTCCAGGGCAACGGAGACGGCCGGCACGCGGGTGGCGTCGGCGACGGCCAACGCCAGGGTGACGTCCACCCGGGTGCCCTGCCCCAACAAGCTGCTTAATTGCAGTTGCCCACCCATCATCTCGCAGAGGTTGCGGCTGATGACCAGGCCCAGACCCGAACCGCTGCGCGCCGATTGCTCAGTGTTCGTGCCCTGGATAAACGGGTTGAACAGGCGTTTCTGGTCTTCGACACTGATGCCGATGCCGGTGTCTTCCACCCACAGCCTGAGGTTCAGGTACCCGTTGGCAATCGCCGACGAACCGGACGCTCCAAGCCTTACCTGGCCATGGGGCGTGAACTTGATCGCATTGCTCAGCAGGTTCGACACCACCTGCTTGAAACGCATCGGGTCCACCAGCACCCATCGATCAATCAGCGGGTCGAGCTCCACTTTCAATACCAGGCCCTTGGCCCGCGCCAGCCCATCGAAGACCCGCGCTACGGACGCCAGCAACGCGTGCAGGTTTGACGGCTGCAACGCCAGGGACAGGTGACCCGACTCAATCCGTGCGATGTCCAGGATATCGCCGATCAACTCCAGCATGCCTCGCGACGCATCGGCGGCCACCTCCAACGCATCGCGGTCGGCCCGGTCCTGTTCGGCGGCTTTCAAGGCCAATTCGATCATGCCAATCACGGCGTTCATGGGGGTGCGTATCTCATGGCTCATGGTCGCGAGGAAGGTGGTCTTGGCGCGATTGGCGGCGTCGGCATCCTCCTTGGCCTCCCGCAGCTGGCCGAGCAGGTGCTGCCTTTCACTGACGTCCACCCAGCCGGCGATCATGCCTACTACCCGCTCATCACCGTCGCGGTACGGCAGCATCCAGTGGTAGATCGTCAGCACCGAGCCATCGGGCACTTTGAGTACCCGGTCATGAATCTGCGGCTCGCCCCGCTCCATCAAACGCAGGTAGTCTTCATGGAAAGACTGGGCCTGGGGACGGTTGCCCGTGTCAGTCTCGACCACGGTCTTGCCGACCACCTCCTCCAGCTTGAAACCAAACACATCAAGGTAGGCGCTGTTGCACGCCATCAGCCGGCCCAAGCGATCACGCACGTAAATCGGATGGGGCGTGCCGTCGATCAGCGCACTCATAAAACGCATCTGGTCGCTCAGGGCACGCTCGGCCTGCACCCGTTTGCGTATCAGGCTGCGCAGGTAAATCGCCCAGCCGAGGGTGATCAGCAGCAGCAGCGCCGCCAGGCTGAAGCCTTGAATGATGACGGTGCGGTGCCGCGCCCAGTAGCTGTCTTCAACCAATACCTCACTACGCCAGTGGCCGGCCAATTCATCCATCTCCTGGGGCGTGATACTCAGCAATGCCTTGTCGAGGATCGAATACAACTCCAGTTGGCTGCGGTTGACCCCAAAGGCTATGCGAGCCGGCTCGGACCCGACCGTGCTGGTGACCCGCAAGCGGTCACGGTAATCGCGGGCAATCATGTAGCGCGCACTGATCAACGTATTGACGGCCGCATCGGCGCCGCCGCTGGCCACCAGCGCCATGCCGTGCTCGGGGTTGTCGACGTCCACAAACTTGATGGTGGGATAGGCCTGGGCAATCCACTCTTGCAGGCTATTGCCGCCGATCAGTGCCAGGCGCTTGCCGGCCATGTCTTCCAGGGTGAGGGGGCTGCGGTCATCCATGCGACTGACCAGCACAAACGGATTGGTCAGGTAAGGCCGGGTAATACGCACCTTGTCCGTGCGCTCAACGCTGGGCGTGACCACAGCGATCAGGTCCGCACCGCCGGTGCTGACCTTGTCAATCTGCTGGGGCATCGAGGTGCCCGGGACCACGTCAAATTTCAACCCGGTGCGCAAGCTGATACGGGCCAGCACCTCGGCGCTCAATCCTTCAAACGCGCCCTGCTTGTTGATAAATGAAACCGGCAGGAACTTGTCGAGGATCGCGACCTTTATCCGGGGGTTCTTCTCCAGCCAGCGCTGCTCACTGGCACTCAAGCGCAACCGGTCCGCCCCCAGGAACCCAAGATTTCCGGCACTCCAGCGTCGCAGGATTTCCATCTGCTCACTGACCGGAATCGCGGCGAGCGCCGCATTGATGATCGGCAGCAAGCGCGTGTTGTTGCGAGAAAATGCAAACGCAAACGGATTGACTTCAAGTGACGAGAAATCAGCCATTCGAACGTTGTTCAGGTGGTTCCTGTTGATCAGGTAGTGGGCGCTGATTGCATCGCCGAGGTAAACATCCGCCTGGCCGAATGCAACAGCGCCGATGGCCTCGAAGGTCGAAGGAAAAAGCTGTAACCGGGCATGAGGGTAGAACGCCTGTACCGCCTCAGGCTGCATATAGTGATAGAACATGGCCACCCGCTTGCCGGCCAGGTCGGCACTCAGGGCCTGGCTCTCGCCCGTGCGGGTGACCAGGGTCGGTTGATCCATGGCATAGGAGCGCGACAGCACCAGTTGCGGGTCTGCCGCCTCGTAGCCGTTGGCTGACCCCAAAAAATCCACCTCACCGCGCTTGAGTGCCGTGATGACCTCATCCCGACTGTCGTAGCGACGGACTTCCACCGTGATGTTCAGCGCGTCGGCTATCAGTGCGGCGTAATCTGCCGTAATCCCCTCGAGCTCATCGTTGCTGCTCAACTCAAACGGTGCGTAATCGGGGCTCGAGATCCCCATCAACAAACGGCGGCGCTCCCGCAGCCAGCGCCAGTCCGCCTCGGGCAACCCCACCGCCGGGGTCTCGAGAATGGAGTGCCCCAGCAGGTACAGGGTGCGCGGCTCCCCCAGGGCCGGGGCTTGCGTGTAGAGCACGCCCAGCAGCACCCACGCACTGAGCCACAAGGCCCGGAACCTGGTCATTTCAGATCAGATGGTTGCGCTGGGCGAATTTGGACAAATGCACCACCGACGACATGCGCAGCTTCTCCTTCAAACGGGTTTTGTAGGTACTGATGGTCTTGTGGCTGAGCAACATGTCCTCGGCTATTTCCTTGTTGCCAAGCCCCAGCGCCAACTTCTGCAACACGGTCAATTCACGGTCGGAAAGCTCTGCCACCAAGTCCTGTTCGGTGGACTGCAAATCGTCCCGGCGCACCGAGCTGGTGGGCAGGCTGGGAAAGCAGCTGTAATTGGACATCACGGCCTTGATGGCTTTTTGCAGTTCATCCAGCTCGCCAGTCTTGGCCACAAAGCCCATCGCGCCGGCACGCATGCAGCGGGTAGAAAAGAACACCGCCAGATAGGACGTCAGCACCAGGATCTTGCAAGGCAAGCCCAGTGCCTTGATCCGGCTGATCACCTCCAGGCCACCCAACTTCGGCATCGCCAGGTCGAGGATGATCAGTTCGGGGCGTTCTTCCCGGGCGATCTGCATCGCATCGGCACCGTTGCCGGCCTCGAAGATCGTGTCGAAGCCTTCCTGCTTCAACAGGTACCGGACGGTTGCGCGGATAAATGGGTGGTCATCCACTATTAAAGCTTTGCTCATAAGGCTCCCCTGGGAGGATTCAGTACCGTTGCACATCACACGGGACCTATCTACCTGTGAGAAATGACAGTTCCGACGAGCGGCTCTGAACATTCCTACAAGAAGCAGTCGGGTCCCTCCATTTGAACAGCGCATAGCCATGGGTGGCCGCACCTGCGTGCCTGGCTAGTCGCAAGCGCGCAACCTTACCAATGGAATGACGCGTCACCTGAAGGGATAGTCCCAGCCGCGTGTAGGACTTTTCCTCGCTAGAAGCATAGTAAACAGTGGGGTTCCGGGGAGCGGGGGTCGTCTAGTCGGTGGTACTCGGGCTCCAGAACGCCTGTACCACCAGGGTCGAGGTGGAAATGCGCGCCACCAGGGCGTCCAGTTCATCACCGTCTACCGAGGTCACGGCCAGCATCGCCTCGATTTCCACCTCATCAGGACCAAAGGGGCGTACGTCCACATCACTGGCCGGGTAGTTGCAGCGTGCAAGTTCGGCTTCGAGCAAGGCCAGTACTGCTTTTTGCTGGGTACGACGGGCCACCACATAGAGGATGTTGGTCACCTCGGCCGACACCACGTCCAGTGGCTGGCGGTTGATGTTATTGACGATCGGCCGCAGCAACGTGTTGGCCGCCAGCACAAACAGCGTACCCAGCAACGCTTCGAGGATCAGGTCGGCACCGGCACAGGCGCCCACCGCCGCCGATGCCCAAAGGGTGGCTGCGGTGTTCAAACCGCGCACGTTGCCCTCTTCACGCATGATCACGCCGGCGCCGAGAAAACCGATGCCCGAGACCACATAGGCCACGACCCGCACCGCCCCTTCGGCGCCGCCCAGACGGTTGGCCATGTCGACGAAAATCGCCGCGCCCACCGCCACCAGCACGTTGGTACGCAACCCCGCCGTGCGCTGGCGGTACTGACGTTCGAAGCCGATCAGCCCTCCAAGGATAAAGGCCGCGGTGAGGCTGACTAGTGTGTCGACCAGCGAGTTGAGGTTGATGTTGTTGATTGCTTGCATAGTCAGTCTTCCCTGTTCATTGCCAGCCAAACTTAGGCGAGGAAACCTTCGGGCAGGTACGACCATCCTGGGCCGTGATTGGGTCACGGGCACGACAGGACAGGCCCGCCCGTCGCAAACGACAGGCGCGTCCGTAGTACCGCGATGCAAGGCATCACGTACGGGTCAGCGTCGATGAGAGGGAAATCGGGATCGGGCCAGGACTGGCCGCTACCGGGATGCCGCTTCTCGCTTCCGGGCGAGACAACGGCATCGGAAAAATGCGCGTTACCTTGCCAAGTATGTGCCGGTTATCGAGACCGGCCGACGACTGTCACTCGAACAAGTACCCACTGAGGGTCTCCGCTATTGATGAAAACGCGCAAAGCTTACGCTCCGATTTAAGGAGAGTAAACCGTAGGAAAGCTTACCCGATGGGGTTAGGAATATTCTTCAGGGAGGGTTCAGGTAAGCGCCGCCACCCCCGTAGCAGCTGTCGAGCCCAAGCGAGGCTGCGTCGGCCACACTGCGATCATCAAGCCAGGCACTGCACCGAGTCGCGCCGAACGCAGCCTCGCCCAGGCTCGACAGCTGCTACGCAAAGGACGGTCGATCACGCTCCACCAGCGCCAAATACTCATGGATCGCCCCACCCGCCAACGCCTTCACCTGAATGGAAACCCGATTCACCTGCCGCCCCATCTCGATCCCATCCCGAGTCCGCACCTGAACATACCCAAGGCGGGGCCAGAACCGCTCGGCCTTGACGTTCCCCACCACCACCGTCAGCCGCAACCAACGTGCGCCCAGGCGGACTACCCATTCCTGGAAATCAGCATGCAACTGCCGCGCAAACCCGGTGCCGTGCAACGGCGTGGCCACCAACAGCAACCCGATATGCCACACCCCAACCGCCAGCAGGTCAGACGCCACATTCACCACCGCAACCAGCTGCCCTTCGGCATTGCGATAGCCAATCCAATACATCCGCGTGTAGCTCCAGGTGTCGGGCAGTTGAAGAGTCAACTCATCCCGAGCCTCCGTGGGTGTGGCTGGCTCACCGTTGACTGCGAGAAAATATTCCGGGGCTGCTTCGAAAAAGCGCTGCAGCTCGGCCTCATCCTCAACCGTCAGTTCAACCACCCGGATGCCCGCTATCGAATTGCGGGGCAAGGCCATCGTGCCAACAACATCCATGTTCATCCCTTCTCAATCGTCGCGTGTCAGTACTTCCAACAACTCAATTTCAAAGCGCAGATTACTGTTGGGCGTGATATGCGCGCCCATCGAGCGCTCGCCGTAGGCCAGGTGCGCCGGCACAAACAACGTGCGAATGCCGCCGACTTTCATGCCCATCAGCCCCTGGTCCCAGCCTTTGATCACGCGACCGGTACCGATCACGCATTGAAACGGCTTGCCCCGCTCCCATGAAGAATCGAACACCGTGCCGTCTTCGAGGGTGCCGGTGTATTGCGTGGTGATCAGGGCGCCTTTGACCACGGTTTTACCGTCACCGAGGCGGATGTCGGTGATTTCCAGTTCGTTGTTCATCGTGTTCTCTCGTTGCCACAGCAGCCGGTGTAGGTTGATTGATAATAGCCAGCCACCCTTTGCGATAATTCAGGTAATGGCCAAAAACGGGCGACAGTTTACGTTTTCAGGATAAGGAGTGCCGATATGGATCCGTGACTCCTGGCAACTACAAGTCCATGGAAGACCAAATCAGTGACATTTCCCTTTCCTTTGCAGGAAGCTTCCTAGAAAATTCTTCCCCCTTGTGCCGTCCAAATCACATGGCTAGTCTCAAGCGGTCACTACCAATTCAGTGATCGGGTTTAGTAGCCCGCTATGTGATTAGGCGCAAGGCGCCCCCTTCTGCAAGGCGCTTTTTTTCGGCCCTGCGTTATGGTGGCCGTGCGTAGGGCACCTTCGGGTGCGCCGGGTCCTAATCACCGGTCTACTAACCTGCGTGCGGCCACCACCCCGTTTAGTAGCGATGGTGTTGGCTCTCTAACGTCGATTAGGAGTTTAACCATGAGCAAGATTGTTACAGAAGAACCAGCGCTATTTGCCGTTGATCCCGATACCAGTTTTGAAAGCGCCCTCACCCATACCAGCAGCTTGTTGCACTGTGCATCAGTCACCGCACAACAAGCCGGCGACCAGTTGGATGGCACGTCTCGGGCACTAGTAGTTTCAGTCATGCACTTGGTGGATATGGCACGCGTGATGGTTGACCGGGCGGTGGATTGTTTACAACCGCGTTAAGGATATTGATCGTTCCCGCGCAGAGCGAGGGAACGATCCCCATACGTCCAGCAAACTACTCAACCGGAACTGACCTACAACCCGAGCGGAAGCAACTGACTTAACCTCGTTCATCATTTCACCTCTTATAAAAAAACAACCACCCTTGGTTGCATAAAAATAAGAGGTCACCCGCAATGAGCGATCCAACAAGCCCTGTTCGCATAGCTGTCATTCAGTTCGACCCCCAAGTGGGAATGGAAAACCGGGAGCGTAACCTGCGTCATAGCCTTGAGCTGGCAACGGAAGCGGTGGGCGGCGGAGCCAATCTAATCGTGCTGCCAGAGCTCTCGAACTGCGGCTATTTCTTCTCCAGCCGTCAGGATGCATTTGATCACGCCGAGGCCATTCCGGGCGGGCCGAGTGTGCAAGCCTGGATGGATTTTGCCTGTAAGCATCAGGTGTATCTGGTGGCAGGCCTCAGCGAAATCTCCGGCATGCAGCTGTTCAACACCGCGGTACTGCTGGGACCGGAGGGTTTTATCGGCAAGTACCGCAAGGCCCATTTGTGGAACCTGGAAAAGCTCTGGTTCAGTCCCGGCGATGTAGGGTTCCCCGTATTTGAAACACCCATAGGCCGCATAGGCCTGCTGATCTGCTGGGACATCTGGTTCCCTGAGGTGCCGCGCATCCTCAGCCAGCAAGGCGCCGATATTATTTGCAGTCTCAACAACTGGGTATGGACTCCGCCTCCGTTGTTCGACGACGCGGGGAAGTGCATGGCGTCGTACCTCACGATGACCGCAGCCCACGTCAACAACGTGTTTATCGCCGCCGCCAGCCGTATCGGCGAGGAACGCGATGCGCGTTACCTCGGGTGTTCGCTGATTGCCGGAACCAACGGCTGGCCCATCGGCGCGGTGGCTTCGGCGAATCGGCAGGAGATCCTATTTGCCGATGTTGACCTCACCAGCGCTCGCAGTGCACCTATCTGGAACAGCCTCAACGACTTGCAGCGGGACCGGCGTGTGGATCTTTATGACCAAATGCTCGGGTATACCCAACATCGCGCCCTGCCACGCTAATCGGAGGGCGCATGATGGAAACCCTTTTAGAAAAACCGTGCCTACACCACTCCCGAACCGATAAAACAGTCATCGCCCTGGGCGTTGCCAGTGCATTGCTGATCCTATGGATAGCCCTTACTTACCCTTGGCCGGGCTATGCCGACATGGTGACCAGCCTTCCTCACCCCATCGCCTGGCTGCGCTGGGTGCTGGGTGATATCAGCGAAGTCGCGTTCTACAAACATGAACTGGCCTCAATCGGCCTGCTGGGCGGCGCGTACCTGGCGTGGTGGGCAAGCCGTACCGGCAAGCGCTGGCAAGGCTTTGCCATTTCGTATGGCACCGGGCTGTGGCCGTGGTTGGTGACCAGCTCATTACTCGGTTTATTGCTGAGTAATGCGTTATGGGGATGGACCGTGACCGCTAGCACTTGGCAACCGACGTTTGCAGCATTTGTTTCACTGCCGGCGGCCATGGTGCTGATGTTCGGCGGCGGCTGGAAAGTAACGCTCAATGGCGCAGTGCTGGGGGCGTTGCTGGTTACACCGATGTGTTTGTTGATCGTCAACTACATCTGCCTGCCGCTGGGCTTGCCGGTGGTAATCGGAAACGTACTGGGGATGGCGGTTGGTAGTGTGATTGCGTTTGTGTTGTGCCGTCGTGTGCCGATTTTGGTACGCAGCGACTATATAGCCCCGATAAAGCCTGCGCCCTTGAAGCCACCGACCTATGGCGCGATGTGGAGCGTGCGAAGGGTGTTGGCGGACTTTTCCGAAGCGCCCTTCTTCGGCAATGAGCTGGCCAGCCTTGGCTTATTGGCTGGCGTGTTACTGGCTTATGCGCTGAACCCGATGAGCCCGGCCTATGGATCTGGTCTGATAGTGCATCTGATCGGTGCGCAAGCGCTGACGTCTGCGCTGGGCGTGGTGATCTGGCGACATCAGTGGATCAAACGCGGTTGGTATCCCACGTATGTTCCGCTGGTGTCGGTGGTCCCGGCAGCGGTGTTGACCCATGGCGGCAGCTGGGTGGTGATGGGATCAAGTGCGTTGCTCGGCGCGTTGATCGCGCCGCCACTGGCCTGCGCCATTGCAGGACGGTTACCACCGCACGTCCATCCTTACATCGGCAACGTACTCTCAATGGCGTTGAGCACCTTGATGGTGGTGCCATTGGTGGGATGGTTAGCCGTTTAGCCACGCGCTCTTATGCCGGGCAAAGGAATGCCCGTGCACTCACAGCCAATGCCAAAACCGACTCCAGAACCCCCGTCCCAGATCATTCTTGCAGCCCGCATATTGCGCCGCATACATCTGCGAGCGTGCCTGCACCTTGCCCGCAACCGGCATCAGCCAGGCTTTGCTCGCATAGGTGCGCTGACGATACCCGCCCCAGCCTTCGTGGTAGTTCAGGTATTGGCCGTAGGCGTCGTATTTGTACACGCCGTTGATGGTGTAGGTCTTGTCCATGTACCAGCCGACAAAATCGATGGCGTCGTCAAAGTCCTCGCGACTGGCGCCCGTACGGCCGGTGCTTTTCTGGTAGTCGCTCCACACTTCATCCTTGGCCTGGGCGTAGCCGGAGGCGGTGGACACGCGGCCCCAGGGGATGATCCATAACAGGTATTTGCGCGGGGTCTTGGCGTCCTGGCGGAAGCCGGACTCTTGATACATGATCGCGAACGGCACCTGGATCGGCACGCCCCAGCGCGCCTGGGTCACCTTGGCGGCGTCGTACCAGTCGTCCTTTTCGCGGAAGATACCGCAGATGTCGTTGGGAGTGCGGGGCGGCGAGGTTCCGCATCCCGCCAGTAAGGCGGCGAGTAGCAACAGCCCTGTGGTTTTTACTGCGTTCAAAAGCCCACCGTTTCATCGTGAGGATAAAAAGGCGGGCAGTTTACTCGTTCGGCGGGGTTGATGCAGAGGGGCAAGCTGGACTATTCCTGTGGCGAGGGAGCTTGTGCCCTCGCCACATCCAGCCCCTCACATCATGATCAGGCCAATGGCACCCGACGTGTAGTGATCGCCAGGCGACCTACACCGAAGCTCAACGCCGCACCCAGCAGCAACATCAACAAGGTGCTCCACGCTGCGCGGGACAGTTGCTTGGCCGCCACTTCACCGGCTTCACGGGCTTTCTGTTCAGCCTGTTGCTTCAGCTCGTCAACCTTCTGCACGGCCTGCTGGTAGGCCTGGGCATAGTTGTCAACGATCTGGGTGGCTTCAGCCTGGCTCTTGCCGGTACGCGCAGCAACGATGTTAACCAGCGCCTGCTTGTCTGCTGCATTCAACGCGGGCTCACCGGACGCCTTGACGCGCTCGAACCACTGCTTCAGTTCATCACCCGCCTGGGCTGGGTTGGTCGCCGCATCGTTGGCCGATTGCTTGCCATCCGCAGTGGCTTGATCGGCTTTTTGCTCGACGTTGGCAGGGTCCAGTTCAGGCTTGCCGCTCTGCTTGAGCAACGTGTCGAGCTGGCCTTGCAGGCTGTTCCAGTCCAGCTTGATGCCCTGCTCATTCAGTTGCTGCTTGACGCTGTCGCTGATGCCCGGCGCCACGGCGGCGATACCGCTACCGGCCGCCGACAAGCCTTTACCGACGACGTTACCCGCGGCACCGACAACGCTGGTGGCCAGCGCGGCGAGCAGCCAGGTGGTCAACAAGGTGGTGATGGTCCAGCTCAGCACGCCATGCAGGCCGCCGCGATCCGGTGCGGTGCGCCCGGCCACGAATGCACCGGCACCGATGGCCAGCAACGTCGAGACGAACAGCCAGATCCCGGCACCGGTACCAAAACCGCTCAGCGGGTTACCGGCTGCCATCGGGTTGACTGCACTGGCACCAATCGCGGTACCGAGTACGCTCAACACCAGGTAGGTCACCAGGGCAATTGCACTACCGGCCAACACCGAGCCCCAGGAAACTCGAAACAGCGAACGGTTGGTTTCATAGACAGTGGTCATGTTAAATCCTTTGAACAGTGGGTAGGTGGCCAGTTTGGCGAGGCACCTACCCTTCGGTCTCGGCACAATTGCACTAGGCGCACTGGTGCATTCGCACCCCGCGCTGTGCACTTTCTCTGCACTATCCTGAGCCTCAGGTGTCGTACTTCTCATGCGACCTACCCCAGGAGAAACCATGAGCCAGGCCGTCCTCGCCAAAGAAACCAACCGCCGTCAACTGCAGCAGATCATCTCCGGCTTGTCCGATGGGGTGATCCTCGCCGAGGCCGACCAGACCATCCTCTGGGCCAATGAAGCCGCGCTGCTGATGCATGGCGTGGATAACGTCGAAGACCTGGGTGCCAACACCAAGGAATACGCCGCGCGCTTTGCCTTGCGGTATCGCAACAACCATCCCCTGGCGCTTGAGAATTACCCGTTAAGCCGGGTGGCGGACGGTGAAGAGTTCAGCGATGTGGTGGTGGAAGTCACGTCTGCCGGCGACGAGGAAAAGACCTGGGTGCACCGCCTGCGCAGCCTGGTGCTCGACGACGCGTCCGGCGAGCCGGAGCTGCTGGTGTTGATCCTGAGCGACGCCACCGAATGGGCCAGCGCCGAACAGCGCTTTGAAAAAACCTTTAACGCCAACCCGGCGCCGGCGGTGATTTGCCGCCTGAGCGACCTGCGCTATATCAAGGTCAACCAGGGCTTCCTGGAGATGACCGGCTACAACCGCGACCAGGTGATCGGCCACTCGGTGTATGAACTGGACGTGCTGGAACAAGCCGAAAACAAGGACCTCGCCGTCAAGCGCCTGGGCGAAGGCGCGACCATTCCGCAGATGCAAGCCGAACTGAAACTGCCCGAAGGCGGCAGCAAACTGGTGATCGTGGCCGGTCAGCCGCTGGACATGAATGAGGAAGACTGCATGCTGTTTTCCTTCACCGACCTGGAGCCCCGCCGTAAAGCCGAAACCGCCCTGCGCCAGAGCGAGGAACGCTTCGCCAAGTCGTTCCGACTGACGCCGGTGCCGACCCTGGTGTGCAACGCCGCCAACCGCCAGGTGGTGGATATCAACGAAGCCTTCATGACCATCACCGGCTATACCAGTGAAGAGCTGATCGGCAAATCCATCGAAGACATCGACTTTATCGACAGCCCCCAGGCCTGCACGCAACTGTTCACCACCCTGGAAAAAGCCGGCAACCTCGACGGCCTCGACCTGAAGATCCGCAAGAAAGGCAATGAGCTGATCGACTGCGTGCTGTCTGCCGACACCGTCAGCATCCAGGACGTGCCCTGCTATTTGCTGGTGCTGATGAACATCACCGAACGCAAGCGCTCCGAACTGGAACTGGTGGCCGCTATCGAGGAAGTGATGCAGGACGCCTCATGGTTCAGCCAGACGCTGATTGAAAAACTGGCCAATGCCAAGAGCGTCAACAGCCCCAATGTACCGAACATTTCCTTCACCGACCTGACCGCCCGGGAGCGCGATGTACTGGGGCTGATTTGCGAAGGCCTGGCCGACAAGGAAATCGCCTCGCGCCTGAAACTGGCGCCCAACACCGTGCGTAATCATGTGGCCACGGTGTACTCCAAACTGGGGGTGCATAGCCGTAGTGCAGCCATCGTCTGGGCCCGTGAGCGCGGGCTGTTTGCCGGTGAATTGCGGGTTAAAAAGCCGAAATAGAGTGCAAATGCACTAGTGCGACCGGTGCAAATTCGCCTTATTGCGCGGGGATGCACTGCTTAACCTTGAAGGGTGGGCACAGGGCTTTGGGTCCTGTGCTGTCGAGATGTCATGCCCTTTAAGGAATCCATCATGAAAAGCGAACAAGTCAAAGGCGCCGTCGAGAAAGTGGCCGGCAAGGCTCAAGGTTTTCTGGGTGATCTGACCGGTGACGAACGTCTCCAGGCCGAAGGTGTGGCCCGCCAGGCCGCTGGCCAATTGCAGCAAACCTACGGTGACGCGCTGGACACCGTTGGCGACTTTGCCAAGCAAAAACCCTTGGCTACCGTAGCGATCGTCGCCGGTGTCGGCCTGCTGCTGGGCCTGTTGCTGCGTCGTCGCTGAGGAGCGCCCTAATGTTTACGCTCTCCCAACTGCGCAACTGCATCGAAGAGGCTCTGTCGCCCCTGACCTGCGAGTTCACCCTGTGCCGTGACGCCTCGTTGACCCTCAAAGTCTTCGATGCCGAAAGCGGCCGGGTGGACCTGGTGGTCACCGGGATCAGCGTCAACAAGCTGCAGACCCCGCAGGAAGTGGAAAAGATGGTCGACGAGTTGCGTTACGAATTGCAGAGCAACACCGTTGGCAAACTCAGGCTGGATGACCTGCCGCTACGCCCTTTGTAGGAGCGAGCTTGCTCGCGAAGGTCGTTAACGATAACGCGCCACGCCTGAATGAACGCGGTGCCTGGGCGTTTTTCGCGAGCAAGCTCGCTCCTACAGTAGCTAGCGTGCCTTCAACGACGCACCGACAAAATAGAACACCCCCTCCCCCGACGATAAACGCTGCCAACATGTAGAACATGTAGTGGGCCGGCAGGCTGGCCAGTACCAGCCCGCACAGCACCGGCCCCAGGGCAGCGCCGAGGTTGGACAGGTTTTGCGCGCCGTAATACATCCCCCGCAGATGGTCCGGGGCGATGCGGTCGATAAACATGTACTCGGCCGGGAACACCACGATTTCACCCACGGTGAAAATCGCCATCGCCACTATCCACCACCACACGTTGCTCGCCAGAGCAAAACCCATCACTCCCAGCATGAACATGCCCAGGCCGAAGATCAGCCACTGGCTCAAATGACGGTGGGAAATCCGCCGGCCAATCGCGTATTGCAGCGCGATCACCAACACCGCGTTGGTGGTGAGGACCGCGCTGATGATGGTGTAGGTGTATTCAGCCGTGGTGGTGGTCACCAGGTATTGCGAGAGGTACGCGGTGAACTGGCCGAATACCACGGCACTGAGCAGGCCGCCGAGGGTGAAGCACACCAGCCGATGATCCCGCAGCAACACGCGGCCCACGGCGAGGAATGACACCGGCTTTTGCGTGGTGTCGACGGTGGCCAACGTGCGGTCGCCCCAACGCCAATACAGCAGGAAAAATCCGAGGCCCAGAACAGCCGACAAGATAAACGGCAAGCTGATATCGAGCTTGGCTATCATCGCGCCAAAAAACGGCCCTACGGCATAACCGATATTGGTCAGGGTGTACTTGATGGAAAACGCTTCGCTGCGTTGATCTTCCGGCAACAGGCTGGCAAACCCGGACTTGATCGCGATATCGATCACCGCGTACGCCAGGTTGATCAGGATCAGGCAGCTGTAGAACGACCAGATTTCCGGGGCGAGTACCGTGCCGATAAACCCCAGGGCAAACACTACGCTCAGGCTGAGCAACAGCCGATAGCTGCTGATGCGGTCTACCAGGAAACCGCCGTACACACTCAGCAACGAACCGACGATCAATGAGCTGCCGATCACCAGGCCGACCTGGCTGATATCGAGGGCGAAGTGGTTGGTGAGGTAGATCACGAGGTACGGAAACGTGATGGCTTTGGCCAGCGTAAGGATCAGCGTGGCCGACAGCAGCAGATTCACGGTACGTGGGTAGTTTCTTATTGTGGCAAGCATCCTGCTCTCATTTTGATCAAGGTAACGAGGCCATTGCGACCCGCAAGCGGATGTACCTTAACGCAAGATGAGACGAAATAAAGGCTGATTTATGCATTTATGCAAAAATCAAATGCAGCGGGATGAGGACGCGGTCGCTCATCCCGCTGAACGGTTTATTTTTTAACCGGTGTGATGTCGAGAATCGTACCGTTGGTGGTTTTGAGCAACACGTACTTGTCGTTTACACGGGCCCACTGGCTGTCTTCTTCCGGCTGCTTCAGGCCACGTTTCTTCCAGTCGGCAATGGCCGACTCCTTACGCATCAGAATGTCTGGCGCACGGTCTCCCGTCTTGAGGTCGCGGGTATTGATGTTTGAAGGCTGCACGGTTTTTTGCGGGGTATCTGCGGCCTGGACGGTGAGACTCGCGGCGGACAGGCTCGCGGCAACCAGCAGGCAGGCAACAAGGGATTTGGACTTCATGGGCACTTCCTTCAATGAATGACGCGTAAAGATTCGGACCGCAGCCGTGAAGAATCATTCAGCGCAGTGATTGAAGCGGCGGATGGATGGACGGCCAACGACCGAGGCGGCAATTAATCAGATAAGATTGGTTCTTTTTTCCAGCTGCCCAGGAAGTCCAATGACTGGTACCCACGTCATCATCATTTTCGTGACTATTGTCACCTTGCTCGCGCTTTACGTGTTCGGCACCTACCGGGAACTGGTGGCGCTGCTCGATCGTTGCAAAAAAGCCTTCGGCCAATTCAAAGAAGCCGAGCAACAACTGGCGGCGGCGCAAAACGCCTCGTCACCCGCTGCGGACATTGCCAGCCTGGAAAGCCGCGTCGCGTTCACCCGCCAGCTGTTCCAGGACTCGGTTAACAACTACAACACCTACAAGCACAAGTCGCCGACGTCGGTGGTGGCCGAGCTGCTGGGGCATCGTGATGATGTGAGCCTGTCCGGGTTTTGAATGATCGTTCCCACGCTCTGCGTGGGAACGCCGCTCCGGACGCTCCGCGTCCCCTTCATACACGCTTTCAAGTCCGGCGCCAGGGTGACGCGGAGCGTCACACGATGCATTCCCACGCAGAGCGTGGGAACGATCATGATCCACCAACTCCATACCCATTGCCTCCATGAAATTAATCCTGTAATTTTTCATGAAATTTCCTGATAAGAATTTCATGACGCGCCTATGGACAAGCAAGAAGAACTCGACGCCTTGGCGATCCTGATCCACGACCTGCGCAAGCACAAGAAGCTCACCCTGGCGCAACTCGCGCAAAAGATCGAGCGTTCCGTGGGCTTTCTGTCCCAGGTTGAACGTGGCCTGTCGCGCCCTACCGTGGCCGATCTGACCGCCATCAGCCATGCCCTCGGTGTGCCCACCACCTACTTCTACAGTTTGTCCAAACCGAAGGCCGTGAACTGGGTCACGCGCCCCAATGAACGGCGCACGGTGTATTACGCCAACGGCATCACCGACATCCTGGTGTCGCCGAGCATGCACGGCGCGTTCTCGATGCTCGACAGTCTATTGGCCCCCGGCGCCAACAGTGGCGAACACACCATGAGCGACCGCGCCGAACAGGCCGGTTATGTGCTGGAAGGCGAGTTGACACTATGGGTCGAGGGCGAGGCCGACTCGGTCACCTTGCGCCCGGGTGACAGCTTCCACCTGGCCAGTTTCGCCCACTGCCGCTACGGCAACCTGACAGACCTGCCAGCCCGTGTGCTGTGGGTCTACAACTGAAGGCACACCAAGGAGCGTCACCCGTGAAAAGCCATTCCTCCACGCTGCTGGCCGAAGTCCGGACCTTTCGCCAGAACCATCCCGATGTGCGTTATGTCGACCTGATTGCCCTGGACATTCCCGGGCATTTCTACGGCAAGCGCTACCCGGTGGACATGCTGGAAAAGGTCGCCGCCGGCAGCCCGTTGAAACTGCCGCAGAACGCAGTACTGCTGGGTGCCCAGGGCGGTTTGTTCAAGATCGGCGACTACTGCTTTCACGACGGTGACCCCGACGCCAACCGCCGCCTGGTGCCCGGCACCCTCAAGCCGGTGAGCTGGGAAGCGCAGCCGCTTGGGCAGATGCTGATCACCTCCGACGGCACCGAAGCGCCCATCGAATTCGAACCCCGGGAAGTGCTGGCCAAGGTGCTGGAGCGCCTGCACCACAAAGGCATTCACCCGGTGGTGGCGTTTGAGCTGGAGTTCTACCTGTTCGATAAAAAGCTCAGCGATGGCCTGCCGCAATTCGCCCGTGACCCGCTGAGCGATGACGCCGACGACCAGCCCAACCTACATATCGAGCGCCTGTCGCGTTTCGCCCCGGTACTGGACGACATGGTCGAGACCGCCAAGGCCCAGGGCATCGACATCACGGTGATCACCGCCGAACTCGGCCCCGGCCAGTTCGAAATCAATTTCGGTCATCTGGAAGACGGCCTGCGCGCGGCCGACTGGGCCGCCCTGTTCTGCCGCAGCACCCGAGGCGTGGCCCTCAAGCACGGCTACCGCGCCAGCTTCATGGCCAAGCCCTACCTGCAACATCCCGGCAGCGGCATGCATGTGCATGTCAGCCTGTACGACGCGGCGGGCAATAACCTGCTGGCGGCCCATCAGCAGCAACCGCTGCGCCACGCCGTGGCCGGCTGCCTGGAACTGCTGCCCCATTGCATGCCGATCTTCTCGCCCAACCACAACGCCTTCCGCCGGCTCGGCGGCACGGTCAACGCGGCAACCCGCGCGTGCTGGGGTTACGAGGATCGCGACGCATGTGTGCGAATCCCTGAATCCGACCCGCGCAACCTGCGCATCGAACATCGCCTGGCGAGTGCCGATGCCAATCCGTACCTGGTGCTGGCGGCGATTCTGGTAGGGCTTGAACACGGTCTTGAGGCGGCCAAAGAACCCATCGCCCCGCTGAACGAAGACCGCACCAGCGGCACGGATTTCCCCCTGGAGATGCTCGAAGCAGTGCGCGCCATGCAACATCAGCCGGCATTGCGCGAAGGCCTGGGCGCCGAGTTTGTCGACGTATATTGCGAAAACAAACGTCAGGACCACCTGGCATTCCAGCAGGAAATTCATGCGCGGGAATATCGCTGGTACCTCTAACCCTCAACCTCTCCCCGTAGCAGCTGTCGAGCCCAGGCGAGGCTGCGTCAGCGGTGTATCAGACACACCGCCAACGCAGCCTCGCCTGGGCTCGACAGCTGCTACGACGTGGGGCGTGCGATATGGGGTTTTGCATGTACTCTGATGGCTAACTTCATCTGCGGACGTGCCCATGACCGACCAAAGCGCACCGGCCCTGAAGGAAATCCTCAACGCCGAATGCCGTGATTCCGCTGGAAATTCATGCGCGGGAATATCGCTGGTACCTCTAACCCCTCCACCTCTCCCCGTAGCAGCTGTCGAGCCTTGGCGAGGCTGCGTTCGCGGTCTATCAGACACACCGCCAACGCAGCCTCGCCAAGGCTCGACAGCTGCTACGACGTGGGGCGTGCGATATGGGGTTTTGCATGTACTCTGATGGTCAATTTCATCTGCGGACGTGCCCATGACCGACCAAAGCGCACCGGCCCTAAAGGAAATCCTCAACGCCGAATGCCGTGATTCCGCTGGAAATTCATGCGCGGGAATATCGCTGGTACCTCTAACCCCTCCACCTCTCCCCGTAGCAGCTGTCGAGCCTTGGCGAGGCTGCGTCCGCGGTGTATCAGACACACCGCAGACGCAGCCTCGCCAAGGCTCGACAGCTGCTACGACGTGGGGCCTGTGATATGGGGTTTTGCATGTAATCTGATGGCCAACTTCATCTGCGGACGTGCCCATGACCGACCAAAGCCCCCCGGTCCTGGAGGAAATCTTCAACGCCAAATGCCTGCACGCCGTGATTCCGCTGGAAATTCATGCGCGGGAATATCGCTGGCACCTCTAACCCCTCAACCTCTCCCCGTAGCAGCTGTCGAGCCTTGGCGAGGCTGCGTTCGCGGTGTGTCTGATACACCGCTGACGCAGCCTCGCCAAGGCTCGACAGCTGCTACGATGTGGGGCGTGCGATATGGGGTTTTGCATGTAATCTGATGGCTAAATTCATCTGCGGACGTGCCCATGACCGACCAAAGCGCCCCGGCCCTGAAGGAAATCTTCAACGCCGAACGCCTGCAACACATCGCCACTGAAATGACTGCGGTGTACCCGGCATTCGACGCCAAGGGCTTTCTCAAACACGCCAAGGCCGGGCTCGCGGACTTGTCGGTGATGCAGCGCATGGCGCGGGTCAGCGAAAGCCTGCACGCCTTGATCCCGCTGGATTACCCCCAGACGCTGAAGTTGCTGTATGCCCTCGCGCCCCGCCTGAACAGTGCGTTTGTCAGCCTGTCCCTGCCCCACTACGTTGCCAGCTACGGCGGCGATGATTTCAAGCGCTCCATGGCGGCGCTCAAGTACTTCACCACTTTCGGCTCTGCCGAGTTTGCCGTGCGGTATTTCCTGCTGAAGGATTTCAAGCGCACCCTGGCGGTGATGCAACAGTGGTCGCTGGATGACAACGAACACGTACGACGCCTCGCCAGTGAAGGTTCACGGCCACGGCTGCCATGGTCGTTCCGCCTGGCCGAGGTGCAGGCCGACCCGAACCTGTGCGCCTCGATCCTCGATAACCTCAAGGCCGACAGCAGCCTCTACGTGCGCAAGTCGGTGGTCAACCACCTCAACGACATCACCAAGGACCATCCCGACTGGGTGCTGACCTTGATCGAAGGCTGGTCTCTGGACAATCCCCACACCGCCTGGATCGCCCGCCACGCCTTGCGCAGTTTGATCAAGCAAGGCAACACCCGGGCGCTGACGATCATGGGCGCCGGGGCCAAGGCCGAGGTGAAGCTCCATCAGCTGAAAGTCGAACCGGCGGTGATTAACCTGGGGGACCGGATCAACCTGTCCTTCAGCCTGGAATCCATCGCCAACCACCCACAAAAGTTGGTGGTCGACTACGCCATCGACTATGTGAAAAGCGCCGGTCACAGTGCGTCCAAGGTGTTCAAGCTCAAGGCGTTTACCCTGGGCGCCGGGGAACATCACGCCATCAGCCGTGGCCAACATATTCGTGAATTGACCACGCGCAAGCACTATCCCGGCAAGCACGCGGTGCACGTGCTGGTGAACGGCGAACGACTGGGAAGTGTCGAGTTTGAGCTCACAAAATAATCTTTAAAACATTAACGAAGGCTCTATCTCGGGCCTTTCAGCGAAAATAATTGTCCGACAATGCTAGGCATTCGTGTTGCGATCCATTATCATCCGGCGCCTTCTCGGTACCCCTAGGGTACTTGTGTCAATGTTCCACCTGAGGCGCCCATGCACCGTTTTTCGTTTTACCGTCCCCTGATCTGCATCAGCTGGGGGCTTGCCAGCCACAGCGCGTTTGCCGCCCTGCAACCGATGGCCGAAGCCCCGCTGGCCAGTGACACCGAGCTGCATTGCCACTTCAACCGCGACGCCAGCGTCGACTGCACCACGCGCTACCACTACACCATCCTCAAGCCGAGTGGCCGGGAAATGCTCTCGCGGATCGACTTCAGCTATCAGGAAGAGGACGGCTTTGAACTGGTCAAGGCCGAGTCCACCCAGCCCGGCGGCAAACCGGTGCCGCTGGATCAGGCACAAATCGACACCCGCACCGCCCCCAATCCTGACCAGGGATTCTCCCGGGAAAAACAGACCTCGCTGGCATTCCCCAACCTGCGGGTCGGCACGCAAATCCGCTACACGGTGCGCGAACATTATCCCGCCAAACCGCTGATGACCGAGTTCTACTACGCCTTGCAGTTCGGCCCCAGCGCCGCACGGCGCGACCACTTCAAGGCACGCTTCACCGCCGAGCGGCCCATCGAGTGGCGCAGCGAACTGATGGAGGGTTTCAGCATTACCCCATCGGCCAATCGCAAGACTCTGGACGTGGTGCAAAAGGCTCCGACCTACCTCAGCTACATCAACGAATCCGCCAACGCCTACATTCGCCACGCCCCGCGCATCGAAGTCGGCAGCTCCCTGGACCGCCAGCAGTACTTCGGCAACTTCGCCGAACGCTACAACCAGATCCTCAGCGCCAAGCTGCCGCCCCAGGGCGCCGCCGCCGTGGCCGCCGTTCGCGGCCTGCCGCCGGCGCAGCAAGTGGCCGGCCTGATGCAGCACATCAACGACCACTACCGTTACCTGGGCGATTGGCGCGCCTCGGATCGCGGCTATGTACCCTTCAACCTGGCGGAGATCGAACAGCACGGCTACGGCGACTGCAAAGACCTTTCGACGCTGCTCGCGGCCATGCTCAAGGCCAGCGGAATCAAGGCCGAACCCGCCTGGGTCAGCCGTGGTGATGTGGTCAACCCGCTGCTGATTCCCGGCACCGGCGCGCCGAACCACGCCATTGTCCGCGCCGAAGTCGATGGCCAGGTGTGGTGGCTGGACCCGACCAACCCAGTCTTCGCCCCAGGCCAGACCCTGCCCGATATCCAGGACCGCTGGGTGCTGGTGACCAATGCCGAGGGCCAGGTACGTGAAGAACACATTCCGCTGCAACCTGCCGCCACCACATTGATCCTCGACAAGCAGGAACGCTTCGACGCCCAGGGCACCGCCCGCGTCTCGGCCACCGTTGATTTTCGCGGTATGCCGCTGATGCAACTGAGCCTCGCCGACCGCCAGCAAGGCTCCACCGCCAGCGACCAGAACATCTGCGACAACTTTGGCAAACAGATCACCGACTGCCAGGTCGAGCGCCCCGACACGGCCTTTTTGATCCCGGCCAGCTACAAGGTCAGCGCCACCCTGACGGACATGCGGCCCCTGGAGCCGCTGGGCAACGACCACGTCTACAACGATGCCTTGCTGCAGGAAAAATGGGACGGGCTGCTCAACTATCGCCGCAACGGGCAACTGGCCGACTTGTACATAGGCAACCCCGAGACGCTGGATTACACCATCGCACTGTCGGGTGGCCAGATCGACAAGGACATCAAGGCCTGCCAGGTGCACTCGCCGTGGTACGACCTGGACCTGACGGGTGAACGCGTCAAGGATGAATGGCGTTATCACTACCTCTTGGTGCAGAAGATACGCTGGCTGACCCACGATGAAATTGTCAGCGCGCCGTTTGAAAAGATGATCAATGAGATCCGGGCCTGTGGTGAGCAGGTGCATCAGGTGGTGAAGCTCTAACCCTCCCCCAACAAAACCCCTTGCTCCCGCGCGCACAGTTCCACCAGGTAATCCCACAACACCCGCAACCTTACCGACTTGTGCAACTCGCGCCGGGAGCTGATCCAGTAGCTGCGCTGGATGCTCTCCCCCGGCAGCAGCGGCACCAGGTCCGGGTCGCTCGCGGCCATGAAGCATGGTAATACGGCAATCCCCAACCCCGAGCGCGCGGCCTGGTGTTGGGCGATTACGCTGGTGCTGTGGAACACCACTTTGGGGTTGCGGCAGAAGCTGCTGAGGAATTTCAGTTCCTGGCTGAACAGCAAATCGTCGACGTAATCGATCCAGGCGTGGACGGCCAAATCCTCACGCTTTTCAATCGGTGGCGTACGGTCCAGGTAGCTGCGGCTGGCGTAGAGCGCCAGGCGGTAGTCGGTGAGTTTGCGGGTCACCAGTTGGTCGACGCTGGGGCGTTCGAGGTGGATGCTGATTTCCGCTTCGCGGTTGAGGATGCTGACGAAGCGCGGCACCGCCAGCAGTTCCACTTCCAGGCCGGGGTAGCGTTCGAACAGGCCGCCCATGCGACTGGCGAGAAACATCACCCCCAGACCTTCAGCCACGCCCAGGCGAATCTTGCCCAGGGGCGCGGCGGAATGGGTCAGTTCTTCTTCGGCCAGCAGTGCCACGTTTTCCATGGCTTCGGCGTGTTTGAGCAGGGCTTCGCCGGAAGGCGTGAGTTCGTAGCCCTGTGCGTGCTGCACGAACAGCGCGGTGCCGAGGCTTTTCTCGATGGCCTCGATGTGCCGGGCCACAGTGGCGTGAGTAGTTTTCAAACGTTGCGCCGCCGTGAGCAGGCGTCCGCTACGCTGTAACTCGAGAAAGAACCGCAGATCATTCCAGTCGAACATATCGCCTCCGCTCTCCACCTTGAAAGCATCGCTGTCTAAAAACGCACAGCAGCTGGGTAAAAACTAACATTTTTAAGACGAAAACTAACAACTAGGATGGAGCCAATAAGAAAAACAAGCGAGGTCACAGATGCATTCTGCAGCTGCTGAATACGATTACGTGGTGGTAGGCGCCGGCCCCGCAGGCTGCCTGCTGGCGAATCGACTGTCTGCCAACCCTGCCCATCGCGTGCTGCTGCTTGAAGCCGGCGGTCGCGATAATTATCCCTGGATCCATATTCCCGTCGGCTACCTGTTCTGCATCGGCAACCCACGCACCGACTGGTGCTTCAAGACCGAAGCCCAGGAAGGCTTGCAAGGCCGTGCGCTGAGCTATCCACGGGGCAAGGTGCTGGGCGGTTGTTCGTCGATCAACGGCATGATCTACATGCGCGGCCAGGCCCGGGATTACGACGGCTGGGCCGAGGACAATCCCGGCTGGGCCTGGAAAGATGTGCTGCCACTGTTCAAGCAAAGCGAAAACCATTTTGCCGGCGCCTCGGAATTCCACAGCGATGGCGGAGAGTGGCGGGTAGAACAACAGCGCCTGCACTGGCCGATCCTCGACGCGTTTCGCGATGCAGCGCAGCAGAGTGGTATCGAGAGCATCAGCGACTTCAACCAGGGCGACAACGAAGGCTGCGGCTATTTCCAGGTCAATCAGAAATCCGGGGTGCGCTGGAATGCGGCCAAGGCTTTTCTCAAACCGATCCGCCAGCGGCCCAACCTGACGGTGATGACGGAGGTTGAAGTCGACCGCGTGTTGCTGGAGAACGGTCGCGCCACCTCAGTGGTTGCTCGCCAGCAAGGCCAGGCCGTCACATGGCGGGCGCGCAAGGAAATCATCCTGTGCGCGGGATCCGTCGGTTCGCCCGGCATCCTGCAACGCTCCGGCATCGGCCCTTCCAGCGTGCTCAAGCCCTTGGGTATCGAGGTGCTGCACGAGTTGTCCGGCGTCGGGGGCAACCTGCAGGATCACCTGCAACTGCGCCTGATCTACAAGCTGGAAAACGCCCGCACCCTTAACCAGATTGCGGGCACCGTGCTGGGCAAGATGGGCATGGGCCTGCGCTACCTGTACGACCGCAGCGGCCCGCTGTCCATGGCCCCCAGCCAGTTGGGCGCGTTCGCCCGCTCGGGGCCGGAACAGACGTCGGCCAACCTCGAATACCACGTGCAACCGCTGTCCCTGGAGCGCTTCGGCGAACCGCTGCACGCCTTTCCGGCCTTCACCGCCTCGGTGTGTGACCTGCGCCCGCAAAGCCGTGGCCGCATCGACATTCGCTCGGCCAACCCGGCAGACGCGCCGTTGATCCGCCCCAACTACCTCAGCCACCCGGAAGACCTGCGGGTGGCCGCCGACGCCATTCGCCTGACCCGTCGGATCGTTTCGGCGCCGGCCCTGAAGCAATTCAACCCGGTGGAATACCTGCCCGGCGAAGCACTGCAAACCGACGAACAACTGCAAGAGGCCGCCGCCCGCATCGGCACCACGATTTTCCATCCGGTGGGCACCTGCCGCATGGGCAGCGACAAGGACGCCGTGGTCGACGCGCAACTGCGGGTGCACGGCGTTCCGGGCCTGCGCATCGCCGACGCGTCAGTCATGCCACGCATTACTTCCGGCAACACCTGCTCACCCACGCTGATGATCGCGGAAAAAGCCGCGCAGCTTATCCTTTCGCCGAACACAAGGAGCCTCGCCCCGGAGAAAGAACTGACCTTACCGGCTTGAACTTACCTTACCGGCTAGACCTGTGGGAGCGGGCTTGCTCGCGAAGAACGCAAAGACACCGCGTTAATCCAGAATGCACGCGTTATCGTTGACGTTTTTCGCGAGCAAGCTCGCTCCTACAGTGGAATAGCGGCGCTGAAACTGGCGCCGACAGTGGAACAACAATAAATAATCACTGTGAGGGCTACCCAATGTCAGAACACGCTCAACCCCTGGACCCGGCACTCGGCGCACGCTCGAGCAACGACACGCAGAAAGTCATCTTCGCCTCCTCCCTCGGGACGGTGTTCGAGTGGTATGACTTTTTCCTCTACGGCGCCCTCGCGGCGGTGATCAGCAAGCAGTTCTTTGCCGGGGTCAACGACACCACGGCGTTTATCTTCGCCCTGATGGCCTTCGCGGCCGGCTTTGTGGTGCGCCCGTTCGGCGCCCTGGTGTTCGGTCGGCTGGGGGACATGATCGGCCGCAAGTACACCTTCCTCGCCACCATCGTCCTGATGGGCCTGGCAACCTTCTGCGTGGGCCTGCTACCGACCTATTCAAGCATCGGCATCGCCGCACCGATCATCCTCGTGGCACTGCGCATGCTCCAGGGCCTGGCGCTGGGCGGCGAGTACGGCGGCGCAGCCACTTACGTGGCCGAGCATGCACCGGCGGGCAAACGTGGCTTCCACACCAGCTGGATTCAATCCACCGCTACCCTCGGCCTGTTGCTGTCGCTGCTGGTGGTGCTGGCGTGCCGTTACTTCACCGGCGACCAGTTTGAAGTGTGGGGCTGGCGCCTGCCGTTCCTGCTGTCGATCGTGCTGTTGGGCATCTCCACCTGGATCCGCCTGAGCCTGCACGAGTCGCCGGCGTTCCTGAAAATGAAAGAGGAAGGCAAGGCCAGCAAGGCGCCGATCCGCGAGTCGTTCGGCAAATGGGAAAACCTCAAGATCGTGCTGATTGCGCTGTTCAGCATCAACGCCGGGCAAGCGGTGACGTTCTATGCCGCGCAGTTTTATGTGCTGTTCTTCCTCACGCAGTTTCTGAAGATGGACCCGGCACTGGCCAACATGCTGCTGATCATCAGCGTGGTGATTGGCGCGCCGTTCTTCATCTTCTTCGGCTGGCTCTCGGACAAGCTGGGGCGCAAGCCGGTGTTGATGGTCGGCCTGCTGCTGGCCACCGCGCTGTACTTCCCGATCTTCAAAGGCCTGGCCCACTACACCAACCCGGCGATGGACCATGCGAGCCGCCAGTCACCGATCACGGTGTTGGCGGACCCAGCCACCTGCACCTTCCAGTTCGACCCGGTGGGCAAGGCGCGGTTTGACAGTCCGTGCGACAAGGTCAAGACGTTCCTGGTGAAACAGGGCCTGCCGTACGAAAGCGCGGCCGCCCCGGCCGGCAGTGCGGTGCAGGTGAGCGTGGGTGATGTGCGTATCGATGGTTACGACGAAGCCGCCCTGAAAGGCGCGGTGACGCTGGCGGGTTATCCGCAGTCGGCTGACGTGGCGCAAGTCAACAAAACCATGGTGGTGGTGCTGATCGTCGCGCTGATCCTGATCGCCGCCATGTGCTACGGCCCGCTGGCGGCGCTGATGGTGGAGCTGTTCCCGACGCGTATCCGCTACACCTCGTTGTCGCTGCCTTACCACATTGGTAACGGCTGGTTTGGTGGGTTCCTGCCGACGGTGTCGTTTGCGCTGGTGGTGTACACCGGGGATATCTTCTATGGCTTGTGGTACCCGGTGGTGATTACCGGAGTGAGCCTGATCGTGGGGCTGATTTGCCTGAAAGAAACCAAGAACGTGGATATCGACAATAACTAAACGTCGATCCGGCTGACACTGGAGATTCAGTGTGGGAGCGGGCTTGCTCGCGAAAGCGGAGTGTCAGTCGCCGGATAGGTTGACTGATACACCGCTTTCGCGAGCAAGCCCGCTCCCACATTGGGTTTAGCACCAGACACACAAATTGCTGTATATCCATCCAGATAAAAGTTGCCCAATTCTGATTTATTGCCCATCCTGCTCCCCATTCAATTTCGTAACGAATGTGGTGACCATGCGGCTGTTCCTCTGTGAAAAACCGTCCCAGGCCAAGGATATCGCCGCCGTGCTCGGCGCGACTCGGCGTGGCGACGGTTGTTGGCTGGGTTCAGGCGTTACCGTGACCTGGTGCATCGGCCACCTGCTGGAAACCGCCCCGCCCGACAGCTACGACGCCAAGTACAAGCGCTGGGTGCTGGCCGACCTGCCAATCATTCCCGAGAAGTGGAAGATGCTGGTCAAGCCCAAGACCGCCAGCCAGTTCAAGGCAGTCAAGCGCCTGCTGGGGGAAGCCCAGGAACTGGTGATCGCCACCGATGCCGACCGCGAAGGCGAGATGATCGCCCGGGAGCTGGTGGAGCATTGCCGTTATCGCGGTCCCATCCAGCGGCTGTGGCTCTCGGCACTCGATGACGCATCCATCCGCAAGGCCCTGGCCTCATTGAAGCCCGGTGCTGAAACCTTCAGCCTCTACCATTCGGCCCTCGGCCGCTCCCGCGCCGACTGGCTGATCGGGATGAACATGAGCCGCCTGTTTACCCTGCTGGGCCAACAGTCCGGCTATCAGGGCGTGTTGCCGGTTGGGCGTGTGCAAACCCCGACCCTGCGCCTGGTGGTAGACCGGGACCGCAGCATTGCCGACTTTGTACCTGTTGCCTATTGGGCCATCGATGTGGATTTGCTCCACGACAACATCACCTTTACCGCACAATGGCGTGCGACCGAAGATGCCTGTGACGATCAGGGCCGTTGCCTCAATCCGGAGCTTGCCCGGGACGCGGCCAACGCCATGAGCAACGCCGCCAGTGCGCGACTGGTCAAACTGCGTACCGAGCGGATGCGCGACGTGGCGCCCCTGCCCTTCGACCTCGGCACCTTGCAGGAAATCTGCTCGAAGAAACTCGGCCTCGGCGCCCAGGAAACCCTGGATGTTGCGCAGTCGCTCTACGAAACCCACAAAGTGATTACCTACCCGCGCAGCGATTGCGGCTACCTGCCCCTTAGCCAGCACGGCGACGCGCCGAAAATTCTCGCGGCGCTGGGGCGGGCCGATCCGGCAGTGAACGCATTGATGCCGCACATGGACCCACAACGCCGCTCACGGGCCTGGAACGACGCCAAGGTCAGCGCGCACCACGGCATTATTCCCACCGGCGCCGGCAAGGATGTCGGGCAACTGACCGGCAAGCATCGCGCGGTATACACCCTGATTCGCGCCCGCTATCTCGCGCAGTTCCTGCCCAATCACGAATACGACCGCACCCAGGCAGACTTCGACTGCGCCGGTGAAGCCCTGCGGGCAGTTGGTAAAGTCATCGTCGAGCCTGGCTGGAAACGCGCATTGCCGGAAGCATTGGCGCCGGCCAAGGGCCGTGAAGCACCTGCGCCGCAGTCCTTGCCAAAACTGGTTCAAGGTCAGGATTACGCGGTGGCCAAGGTCAACCTCAAGGACCTGTGGACCCAGCCGCCCAAGCCCTTCACCGAAGGCGACCTGATCAAGGCGATGAAAAACGTCGCCAAGCTGGTGGAAGATCCGCTGCTCAAGCAAAAGCTCAAGGACACCACCGGGATCGGCACCGAAGCCACCCGCGCCGGGATCATCCAGGGCCTGCTGGATCGCGGTTACCTGGTGAAAAACGGCAAGGCGCTGTCGGCAACGCCTGCCGCGTTCAGCCTGATCGATGCAGTGCCACGGGCAATCGCCGACCCCGGCACTACGGCCATCTGGGAGCAGGCACTGGACATGGTGCAAAGCGGAGAGATGAGCCTGGAAGAGTTCGTCGCCAAACAGGCGGCGTGGATGAGCAAGCAAGTCACCCGCTGCACCGGCATGCGCCTGACCATCAGCGGTCCGGCCAGCCCGGCAGGACGTGGCGCTACACCGTGGAAAAACAAACGCAAACCGGCCAAGCGCAAGACGGCCACCAGCCCGAAGCGGGCGGCGAAACCGGCAAACAAAGGCTGAGAAGCACTAAAAAATCGCGACAATGACGTTTTTCGACGGGATGTATGCCGCTTTGGACCTTGCCCTGCTGCAGGCCATCCAGGATTCTGTAGGGCCTGCTAACCTCCCAACAATAACAACACCGGAGTGGCCTCCATGAAAACCGTTGCCCAAGTGCTGAAGTCCAAAGACCAGCAAAACCATCAAGTCCACACCATCCCCCACGACCATACGGTATTTGAGGCCTTGATCGTGATGGCTTCGAAAAACGTCGGGGCCTTGCCAGTGCTCCAGGACGGGAAGGTGGTGGGCATCATCAGTGAACGAGACTATGCCCGTAAGGTCATCCTCCATGGATTGTCTTCGGTGAAGACCAAAGCCCACGAGATCATGAATTCACCGGTGATCACCGTCGACACTCACCAGACTGTCGAGACTTGCATGACGATCATGACTGACCGACATCTGCGGCACCTGCCTGTGGTGGAGAACGGCGAGTTGCTTGGCCTGCTGTCCATCGGCGACCTGGTCAAGGAAGCGATTGCCGAACAGGCCGATCTGATCAAACAGCTGGAGCAATACATTCGCGGCGAATAATCATTGGGGAACCCATGCTCGATACCCTGCAACATCAAGTCGATAACCAGCTCGACAACCTGCACCGGGCCATGGCCGAACGGCGCTTCCTGGTGCTGACCGGTGCGGGTATCAGCACCTCTTCGGGGATTCCCGATTATCGCGACAGCGAAGGCGTGCGCCGGGGCAAGGCGCCGATGATGTACCAGGAGTTCCTCGCAAGCCCGGAGGCACGCCGTCGCTACTGGGCCCGGGCGATGCTCGGCTGGCCGAGAGTGCGTGTCGCGCAGCCGAACGCGGCGCATATCGCCCTGGCCACTCTGCAGCAACGCCAGCGCATTACCGGGCTGATCACCCAGAACGTCGACACCCTGCACGACCAGGCCGGCAGCCATGATGTGATCGAACTCCACGGCAGCCTGCACCGGGTGCTGTGCCTGGATTGCCAGCAGACCAGCGAACGGGATCTGATCCAACGCCAGATGGAAGCCGAGAATCCGTACCTGGCGGGGGTGGACGCGGTTCAGGCACCGGACGGTGACACCCTGCTGGACCCGGCCTTTGAAGGACGCTTCCAGGTGCCCCGCTGCCCCCATTGTGGCGGGCAACGGTTGAAGCCGGATGTGGTGTTTTTCGGTGAGAACGTCGCCCAGGGCACCGCCGCCAAGGCGATGGCAGCCGTGGATGAAGCGGAAGGCTTGCTGGTGGTGGGTTCGTCGTTGATGGCGTATTCAGCGTTTCGGTTGTGCAAGGCGATGGTTGAGCAGGGCAAGCCTGTGATTGCCATCAATCTGGGCAAGACACGGGGCGATGAGTTGCTGCAACTCAAGATCGAAGCCTCCTGCGAGCGCCTGCTGCCGTTGTTGGCAGAACGTCTGGGATAACCCAATCCTGCTTTTCTGTGGCGAGGGAGCTTGCTCCCGCTGGGCTGCGCAGCGGCCCTAAAACCGGCAACCGAATTATTCCTGAAAAACCGCAGTCAGCCTGACGGGGGCGCTTCGCACCCCAGCGGGAGCAAGCTCCCTCGCCACAAAAGCGTTGCCAAACCCTAGACTCACCCGCACAAAAAATGACGCCCAAGTCACGCATTCAGCTCTCATCCCCGTCCCACGGGGATTTATGTAGTGCTCGAAAATAATCACTACATAATCGTTGACGTAACCATTTTGTAATTGCATGATTCAAGCGTCTCCCGGATCGGGAGCGTTGGTAACAAGCGTTTTGAACAAGCTCGTCTGACCGCCGAGCTGTTTTTTCCGGATGTGCACTGCCCACAAGGCAGATTGATGAAGCTGACCGGCCCGAAAGGATCGGTACAAGGAGCTCAAACGCTGCTTGTCTTCGTTATGAAACCATTGCGTAGCAGTTCATCAGCAAGACTACATGCATCGGTTCAAGACCCTGCCCGTATTCGGCAGACAGTCGCTGACGCCCGGTTTTCTGAGCCGGAGACAACTTAGTAGTTTTAATGGATCAACTAAAGATCGCCAACTGGTCAAGGGGCTTACACATGAATCTGAACAACCAACCAACTATCGATGAATTGGCTGAGATGTTCGCAGCGCAGAAAGACACGCTCGACGACCATATCCTCTGGATTGGTAAATCGGGCCAGGTCCATATTGACTGCCTGGCGCCCCATACCGTGGAAGAAGAGTTCGACAGGAATAACCGTGAACTGGCAGCGCGCCTGAAGATGTACCGCCGCGGCCAGGGTTATGTCGGCAAGAAAGCCGCCGCTGATCGCAACTTTATCGAGCAGGTCTTTCATACACTTAATACCGAGTGGCAGAACCTTAAAGGCCATTCGCAAGTTAAGGTAATCGACAGATACTGCTGATAACTACGCACTGATCACTTAAGCCTGCTCGCTTGAACGAGCAGGCTTTTTTATTGCCGGCTGTTATTGCAACAACGCCGGAAAACGCCCCTTCCCCGCTTCATCGCAAAAAATATCAAACATGGCCTGGGCCGCTGCCGAAAGTTCGTGCCCCGGCTTGGTCAATACACCAATCGGCCGTTCAATCACCGGATCGCTCAAGGTGATGCAATGGGCGCCTGCCTCCTGCATTTGTCGCGCGCACAACGCCGGCACCGCACTGACGCCCAAGCCACTGGCAACCATCTTGCCCACCGTCGCCAGTTGATGGCTCTCCAGGGCGACCGGCAGCTTCATGTCCAGCGCTTTCAGGTGTTCTTCCAGCATCACCCGCACCGTGGACGGTCGCTGCAAGGTGATGAAGGGTTGTTCCAGCAGGGTGTGCCAGTCGATATCGGACCGGCGCGCCAACGCCGAGTCACCGGGCACTACCGCGACAAAGCGGTCCACATACAGCGGGGTGAACACCAGCGACGAGCTTTCCGTAGGCTCAAACGCCACGCCAAGCTCCACCTGGCGATCCCGGACCATTTCCAGCACCTGCTCGTTGATCACGTCATTCACCGTCACGTTGACCTGGGGATAGCGCGCCCGAAAAATCTTCAGGATCGGCGGCAGTAGGTTCCCGGCAAACGACGGCATCGCTGCCACCGTCACCCGCCCGCGCTGCAAGGTGAAACGCTGGCGCAACTCATCCTCGGCATTGTCCCAATCGGCGATCAGGCGCCGGGCCAGGGGCAGTAGCGATTCTCCTTCGGGAGTCAGCGCGACATTGCGGGTATTGCGGCTGAACAAGCGCCCGCCGAGGCCTTCCTCCAGACCTTTTATGGTCAGGCTCAAGGCCGACTGGGAAAGATGCAAACGCTCACAGGCCGCCGCAAAGCTTAGGGTCTGGGCCACGGCAAGAAAGGCGCGCATCTGTTTAACTGTCATGAAGCTTCTCCCGATGGCTAGCGACTATGCTGTTTTTTAAATCAATCAACCTTAAAAAACAACTTAACAAATCAATCCGTCGGCGCAACACTCGGTTCATATGGCTGGCCCACAAACAATAAAAGAGGTGCATATGGCAGGTTTTGATAAACGCGTAGCGTCCTATGAAGAGGCGCTGGCAGGCCTGGAAGATGGCATGACGGTGCTGGCCGGAGGCTTTGGCCTGTGCGGCATCCCGGAAAACCTCATTGCCGAAATCAAGCGCAAAGGCACCCGTAACCTGACCGTGGTCTCCAATAACTGCGGCGTCGACGGCTTTGGCCTGGGCCTGCTGCTGGAAGGCAAGCAGATCAGTAAGGTCTTCGCGTCCTACGTCGGTGAAAACGCGCTGTTCGAGAAGCAACTGCTCAGCGGCGAAATCGAAGTGGTCCTGACGCCCCAAGGCACCCTCGCCGAAAAACTGCGCGCAGGCGGTGCCGGCATCCCGGCGTTCTTCACCGCCACCGGCGTCGGCACACCCGTCGCTGAAGGCAAGGAAACCCGCGAATTCAACGGTCGCCCGTACCTGATGGAAGAATCCATCACCGGCGACTTCGCCATCGTCAAAGGCTGGAAAGCCGACCACTTCGGCAACGTGATCTACCGCCACACCGCCCAGAACTTCAACCCGCTGGCCGCCACCGCCGGCAAGATCACCGTGGTCGAAGTCGAAGAAATCGTCGAACCGGGCGAGCTGGACCCGGCGCATATCCATACCCCAGGGATCTACGTCGACCGGATCATTTGCGGCACCTTCGAGAAGCGCATCGAACAGCGCACCCTCCGCAAATAATCCACCAGCCCAAATAATAAGGAGACAAACAATGGCTCTTACCCGCGAACAAATGGCTCAACGCGTCGCCCGCGAAATGCAGGACGGTTTCTACGTCAACCTCGGCATCGGCATCCCGACCCTGGTGGCCAACTATATCCCCGAGGGCATGGAAGTGATGCTGCAGTCGGAAAACGGCCTGCTGGGCATGGGCCCGTTTCCGACAGAAGAAACCATCGATGCCGACATGATCAACGCCGGCAAACAGACCGTCACCGCGCGCATTGGCGCATCGATATTCTCCTCGGCCGAATCCTTCGCGATGATTCGCGGCGGCCACGTCGACCTGACCGTGCTTGGCGCGTTTGAAGTCGACGTGCAAGGCAACATCGCCTCGTGGATGATCCCCGGCAAGCTGGTCAAGGGCATGGGCGGCGCAATGGACCTGGTGGCCGGGGCGGAGAACATCATCGTGATCATGACCCACGCGTCCAAGGACGGTGAATCCAAGTTGCTGAGCCAATGCAGCCTGCCGCTGACCGGCGCCAACTGCATCAAGCGTGTGCTGACGGACCTGGCTTACCTGGAAATCGAAAATGGCGCTTTTGTCCTCAAGGAACGCGCACCTGGCGTCAGTGTTGAAGAGATCGTCAGCAAGACAGCCGGTAAACTGATCGTCCCGGACCACGTTCCAGAAATGCACTTCCAGTGAGGACAGATTCCATGCAAGACGTCGTGATTGTTGCTGCCACCCGCACCGCCGTGGGCAGCTTCCAAGGTTCGCTGGCAAGCATCCCGGCCCCGGAGCTGGGGGCTGCGGTGATCCGTCGCCTGCTGGAGCAAACCGGCATCGACCCAGCGCTGGTGGATGAAGTGATCCTTGGCCAGGTGCTCACCGCCGGCAGCGGCCAGAACCCGGCCCGCCAGGCCTCGATCCTTGCCGGCCTGCCCCACGCCGTACCGGCCCTGACCCTGAACAAGGTCTGCGGCTCGGGCCTCAAGGCCCTGCACCTTGGCGCGCAAGCGATCCGTTGCGGTGACGCCGAGGTGATCATCGCCGGCGGCATGGAGAACATGAGCCTGGCCCCGTACGTATTGCCGGCCGCCCGCACCGGCCTGCGCATGGGCCACGCGAAAATGATCGACAGCATGATCACCGACGGCCTGTGGGATGCGTTCAACGACTACCACATGGGCATCACCGCCGAGAACTTGGTGGACAAGTACGGCATCAGCCGTGAAGCCCAGGACGCCTTCGCCGCCGCCTCCCAGCAAAAAGCCACCGCGGCCATTGAAGCCGGGCGTTTCAACGATGAGATCACGCCGATCCTGATTCCCCAGCGCAAGGGCGATCCAGTGGCCTTTGCGGTGGACGAACAGCCACGCGCCGGCACCACCGCCGAATCCCTGGCCAAGCTCAAGCCGGCCTTCAAGAAAGACGGCACCGTCACCGCCGGCAATGCGTCCAGCCTCAACGACGGCGCGGCTGCCGTGCTACTGATGAGCGCAGATAAAGCCAAAGCGCTCGGCTTGCCAGTGCTGGCCCGTATTGCCAGCTACGCCAACGCCGGCGTCGATCCCGCGATCATGGGCATTGGCCCGGTATCGGCCACCCGCCGCTGCCTGGACAAAGCCGGCTGGAGCCTGGGCGACCTGGACCTGATCGAAGCCAACGAAGCCTTCGCCGCGCAGTCACTGGCGGTGGGCAAAGAGCTGGAATGGGACGCGGCGAAGGTCAACGTCAACGGCGGCGCGATTGCCATCGGCCACCCGATTGGTGCATCAGGCTGCCGCGTGCTGGTGACCCTGCTGCATGAAATGATCAAGCGCGACGCCAAGAAAGGTTTGGCCACACTGTGCATTGGTGGCGGTCAGGGTGTAGCACTGGCGCTCGAGCGCAGCTGATTTAACGAGCAACATGGACGAGCCCGGCTGTGGCGAGGGGGCTTGTCCCCCGTTGGCCTGCGCAGCAGCCCCAGTACATTGACCTCGGTGTTTCAGGTAGAACTTCATCGCGGGTTTTAGGGGCCGCTGCGCGGCCCAACGGGGGACAAGCCCCCTCGCCACAGGACTGCGCTCAGTCAGTCCCGCCCCTGGGGCACCGCAAACACCGCACTTGCCCGCACTACCACCTTCTCCCCCACCTGAACGCTGACCGTGGCAAATGCCATCTGCCGCCCACGCTTGTGGTGTTCCAAGCGCACCTCGATCCACTCCCCCACTTGCACTGCTCCCAGGTAGTCGAGGGTCATGCTCGCGGTAATCAACGGTAGCGGTGGCTCGCTGGAAAACGCCATCGCGTAGCCCATCCCCACATCCGCCAGGGTGGCCAACACGCCGCCATGCACGGTGCCGCGCCCATTGGCGTGGCGGTTGTCCGCACGCAGGCCAATCTCCAACTGCACTCCTTCACCACGGCAGTACACCGGGCCCAGCAGGTCTAGCAAAGGGCTGCTGCGAGACAACGGGACAAAACCTTCGGGGACAACATGGGCGGTCATGGCGGATTCTTCCCTGGAATGAGCCTTGAGGTGTACCCCAGCCCTTGGGCGACGACTATCAAGATCAGCGCTGCAAATCCTCCACGATGCTTTGCGTTAATCCGCCGGACCCGGTTTAATCGCCACTTTTGCACACCCCAAGGAACTGTAATGCGCCACCCGGACGGCAAAACCTCTCTCCTGCTGATGCTGCTGGTCTTGACCGGCTGCTCGCCCAAAGACCATTCCGAAGCCACCGTCATCAGCGGCGAACAAGGCAAGGCCGGGGCGCAACTGGCCTACGAGCATGAGCTGAGCCTGTCGCTGCCCGTCGCCCTGCTTGCACCGCGCATGCAGGCCACCCGCGAGGCCTGCGAGTCGGCGCGGTTCGGCCCGTGCAATATTCTCGGTATCAAGCAAGACAGCGACGGCGGCCAGATGGTGCTACGCATTGCACCTGCCGGCGTTGAACCGTTGGTGACCATGGCGGCCGAAGGCGGCAAGCTGGGGCAGCGGATCACTACCGCCGAAGACCTGGCCGATGCCGTCGCCGATGTGCAGCGTCGTCAGGAGCGCTTGCTGGCCCAGCAGCAGCGCCTGGATGAACTGGCCAAGCGCAAGGACATCACCGTGGGCGACCTGATCACCTTGAGCAAGGAGCAGGCGAATATCGAAAACGACCTGCAGGAGCTGGCCCAGGCCGCCGCAGGCCAAAAGCGTCGCCTGGACACCAACCGCGTGACCCTGAATTTCAGCACCTCCGACGGACTGCAACAGCAGTCACGCCTGAGCCGCATGTTCAGCAACCTGGGCGAAAACCTGGTGGACGGCACCGCCGACGCCCTGGAGCGCGCCAGCTACGTATTGCCGTTCGTGATCCTGGCCTTCCCGGTGTTGTGGCTGTGGGTGTGGCTGTGGCGCAAGTTGGTCAAGCGTCGCCCCTAACGCTTCATGCAACGCTGATAACGCTCATCCACGCGCTTGGCGAACCAGGCGGTGGTGAGGTTGCGGGTGATCTTCGGGCTTTTCAGCACGATGCCCGGCAAGATGGCTCGCGGCACCGGTTTGCCGGCGGCCTTGTCGGCCAGGGCGAACACACGCTGGTACAGGGTGGTGTCTTCAAAATCCAGGCGCTCACCCTGCTCCAACTGACTGCGGATGCTCGGGTTGCGCATGTCCAGCGCCTTGCCCAGTGAGCGCACTGCCAGCTCGGTGGTGCCTGGCAGGAACGAGCCGTAGTTGATCAAGTCGCCGTCCAGCGCCAGCGTGGTCCCCGAGACCCGGCTGACCGCCGCCTGGAATGCCGCATTGCGGCTGGCGTACCAACCCGCATTGAAATCGGCGAAGCGGTACAGCATCTGGTCGTAATTCACCGGGTAGCCCAGCAAATGGGTGATGCCAAAGTACATGCCGCCGCGGCGGGTAAACACTTCCCTACGGATGCTGCCGTCCACGGTGTAGGGATAATCCCGGGCCTGCTTCTGTGCGAAGTCGATGCTGACCTGCATCGGGCCGGCGGTATGCACCGGGTTGAAGCCGCCAAACAGGGTGTTGCCCAAGGGCACGACACTGATGAAGTCGTCAAAGATTCCACTCAAGTCCCGCTCGGTGCGCGCAGCGCTCAAGCGCTCGGCGTAGGACTTGCCGGTGGGCGAGCGCAGTTGCAGCGCCGTGCGCACCAGCACCGCCGGCACATGGACTTTAGCGGCGCGGCGCAGGATTTCGTCCTGGGCGATCTTGCCCATGCTCGGTACCGGCGGGTCGACCTGATAGGTGGACTCCTGCTCGGTCACGGCCAATACCGCGCAGATGTTTTCCGTGCTGGGGTAGATTTTCTGCGTGTTGAAGGCGGTGTAGATGTCCTGGGCCCAGCCGCCACGATCCGGCACGCTGGCCGGCATTAGCCGCACGATCTGCGCCTTTACCTCAGCTTCTCTGCGCTCGGGCAATTGCTGGGTGCGCTGGCTGGAGCAGCCGGCCAGCACCAGCAAGGTGGTGAGGCACAGGATCAGGCGGGATGAATGCATGGGGCTTCCTTGGGTGACGATGGGCCAGTCTTGGCAGATATCGACCGGTAAGTCTAACCGGGGTTCGCCGACCTCGTTCAACGGCCTCCTGGCTCCAGCGCGCTATCCAGCATCACGTAGCACATCTGCAAAAAAATATAACCTGTCAACTATCACAGTTGTGGCAGGTTTTTTTTCACGTTTAACTGATATTCGGGCGACGCTGACGTCCCTGTTCGAAGCGCTGACGCAGCCCCTGGATGACCAAAAGGTATTTATCAGTGACGGCGTATTTGTTCAGGTATTGCGACCGCTAACCAATCTTCACTCTCGTAAAAAGGAGATTGTTTATGTCAGTCGAACATTATGCGGAATGGGCGGGACCGCTTCAGGGTTACACCGCCGACGACTATTTATACGGAATGCAGGGCCCATGGCCGAAAGCCAACACCTTGGCCGGTGAGTTGCCGGCCATGATAAAAAGAGTCCCCAAGGCTCAGATCGATGACTTTCGCATCGATGTGGTATCCCACTACCTTAAAACCTTGAAGGTCGGCCGCGTCAAAATACTCTTGAAGATGCTTGCGGGTGATTACAAGCTACGGCCGGTTTCCGACTTACTGTTTGCGCAACAATTATTTTATGGAACCCTGAGCAAATTGCTGACTCCGGTGCACACGGAGGATGCCCGCGAATTCCCAGGACTACTGAATTCCGACGATTTGTTTGATAGTCACGGCGAACCTAAATATCTGAAAATCGACACAGTGAGCATGAACCGCTGGGACCCCCTGCACGGCATTCATTCGGCGCCCAGCCTGACGTTATTCAAGCGTGACAGCAACAACTCCGGCACTGTGCTGGCCATAAAAACAAATGGTCTGGTATTAACGCCAGACGACAAAAACGCCTGGGAACTGGCCAAATATTTTGTACTGCAAGGCGCCCTGTGTTTGACCACCTTGTTGACTCATCCCCGGCTGCACTTCCCGGTGGATACCATCAGCGCCATCAGTTTAACGGCGCTGCCCAAGGAGCATTTGCTCTTTAAGCTGTTGGCTCCCCACACCAGAATTCAACTGGCAATTAATCAAGCCGTGTCGTTACAACCGTACTCCGTCGCTCATAACAATCAGTTCCTGCCCTATACACCGTATCCTGGATGGGGAAATGTTCCGGTTATTGATGAAGGTCGCGGATGGACGGGGCTGATGACCGATGCCTTTTCCGGGATTGAAGGCAATAGTAGCTATCCACCCTACACGTTCCCTCTGGTTCCGGAAAAAATATGGTCAGACTTTGACGACTTCATCAGGGGCTATTACGACGTAATATTTGACTTTGTAAGTGCGGCGACCTCTTACATCGACGTTGACGATCCCGTTATAACTTACTGGAGCGATGCCATCGCCGCTTGGGTGACTGGTTTCCCGGCACACCAGCGCCTGAGAGAAGGCGATACATTCGCCAGGGCAATCGCTTATTTCATCTGGGATGTCACGGTTGCACATTCGGCAGATCATGGAGCAATGGGTCATTACCAGCAGAATATCTTCCCGTTAAGACTTCGCGTGCCTGCGCCGTCCAGCAAAACCATTCCACCGATCAATAGACGAAAGTTGGTGACGTTTGGCGACACGCTGCGCAACCGCCTCTGTTTTAAAATGTACTTTGGCCCACCCCAGGGCACTCAGCATTTGCATGACACGTGGTACGGCTTTGGAATCGCCGAACTGGATGAGCTGAATAAACGTTTTTTGCGCGAACTGAAGCGCTTCGATGAGGGCATTACCGGTCGGCGTTTTATAGCCCTCAAGGATATAGCCAGCAGCATTAACTTCTGACTGGCACGCGCGGCGGCCCAGACATTGGCCGCCGCACACGCCCTTGACCACCAGGCCTTGAGTAACTCAGATCCCGGCGAGTGCCAGGTCCATCGCAAAGTAGGTGAAGATCAAGTCCGCCCCAGCGCGCTTGATCGACCCCAGGGTTTCCCGCACCACGCGGGCTTCATCGATCGCGCCCGCCTGGGCACCGAACTTGATCATCGCGTACTCGCCGCTGACCTGGTACGCCGCCACCGGCAAACGCGAGGCTTCGCGAATGTCGCGGATGATGTCCAGGTACGCGCCGGCCGGCTTGACCATCAGCGCATCCGCGCCCTCCTGTTCATCCAACAACGATTCACGCACCGCTTCGCGGCGGTTCATCGGGTTCATCTGGTAGCTCTTGCGGTCGCCCTTGAGCGCGCTCCCCCCGGCTTCGCGGAACGGGCCGTAGAGGGCCGAGGCAAACTTGGTGGAATAGGCCATGATCGGAATATGGCTGAAGCCTGCTTCATCCAGCGCGCGGCGAATGGCCTGGACCTGTCCGTCCATTGCAGCGGATGGCGCAATCACATCGGCACCGGCGCGGGCGGCGGCCACGGCTTGTTTGCCGAGGTTGACCAGGGTGCGGTCATTGTCGACCTCAGCGCCGTGCATCACGCCGCAATGGCCGTGGTCGGTGTACTCGCAGAAGCAGGTGTCGGACATCACGATCATTTCCGGCACCGCTTCCTTGATGATCGAGGACATGCGCGAGACCAGGCCACGTTCTTGCCAGGTGTCGCTGCCGGAGGCGTCGAGGTGATGGGACACACCGAAGGTCATCACCGACTTGATCCCGGCTTTTGCATAGCGCTCGATCTCACCCGCCAGCTTCGACTCAGGAATGCGCTGCACCCCGGGCATGCTGGTGATCGGCACGAAGTCGTCGATTTCTTCTTCAACGAAGATCGGCAGCACCAGGTCATTGAGGGTGAATTCGCTTTCCTGGAACAAGCCACGCAACTCCGCAGAGCGGCGCAGGCGGCGTGGACGGGCTTCGGGGAACTGGCTGGACATTGATGCTCCTGAAAAAGGCAGGACGAAAAAAACATTGGGGCGAAAGCTTATGCCTCGTACACCGCAGAGTACAAACGCCAAGTGCGGAACAGTTTATTGCAGGCCAGGTAACAATTGCATTGATCTAGAGCTGTACACGCCCGTCAATGCAAACGGCCACCGCACCGCCGACCCAGATTTCCTCGCCGCTCTGTTCGACGCGGATTCGCCCGGCGCGGCCCATGGCGGTGCCCTGGCTGACCACATAGCGGCTGGGCGCCAGGCCTTCGCCGAGCAACCACTGGGCGACACCGGCGTTCAAGCTGCCGGTGGCCGGGTCTTCCGGGGCACCGTCGCCGGCAATGAAGGCCCGCACTTCAAATTGCGCCTCGTCACCGTCCCGCCCGGGGTTCCACGGAGCGATCACGCCCACGGCCAGACCCTGCAACTGCGCGTAATCCGGATGCAGCGCCAGTACCTGCTCGCGATCCTCCAGCATGACCGCCAGCCAACCTGCGCCGTTATCCACCCACTGGCTACGCACAATCGCCCCGGGTTCAAGGCCCAATCCCCGCCGCACGCGCTCAACCAACTCGCACTCCAGCGGTCCGGAGCGCTGCAGTGGTGGCGCAATAAACGCCAGTTCATCTCCCTGGCGGCGGATGCGCACCAGGCCGATCTCACATTCCTGGATGATCTCCTCCCCTGCTGGTTGGCCGCCGGCCTGCAGCCAGGCATGGCAACTGCCGAGGGTCGGATGGCCGGCAAACGGCAGTTCCTGCAGGGTGGTGAAGATTCTTACGCGGTAGTCCGCCCGTGGATCACGGGGCTTGAGCAAAAACGTGGTCTCACTGAGGTTGGTCCAGTTGGCGAAATCCGCCATTTGCTGGTCGCTCAGGCTGTCGGCGCCCAGCACCACCGCCAGCGGGTTGCCCTTTAAGGCCACGTTGCTGAAGACGTCGAGCTGTTTGAAGTCGAAGGAAGGCATGCAGGTCCTTAAGCTGGGATGTTCAAGCCACGGATCACCGCAGGCCGGGCGACGAATCCGTCCAGCGCCCGCAGCACGTTCGGGAAGTCGGTAATGCCGACCAGGTCGCCGGACTCGTAGAAACCAATCAGGTTGCGCACCCACGGAAAGGTGGCGATGTCGGCAATGCTGTACTCGTCGCCCATGATCCAGGTGCGCCCCAGCAGGCGCTTTTCCAGCACTTCCAGCAAGCGGCGCGCCTCGGCGACGTAGCGGTCACGCGGGCGTTTGTCCTCGTAGGCCGCGCCGGCGAATTTGTTGAAGAACCCCACCTGGCCAAACATCGGCCCGATGCCGGCCATCTGGAACATCAGCCACTGGATCGTCTCGTAACGCATTGCCGGGTCTTCGGGCAGCAACTCGCCGCTCTTTTCGGCAAGGTAGATCAGGATCGCGCCCGACTCGAACAAGCCCAGCGCCTGGCCGCCGGGGCCATTGGGGTCGATGATCGCCGGGATCTTGTTGTTGGGGTTCAACGACATGAATTCGGCGCTGAGCTGGTCCTGGGTCTCGAAGCTGACTTTGTGCGCCTCGTAAGGCAACCCGAGCTCCTCCAGCATGATCGACACCTTCACCCCGTTGGGCGTCGGCAAGGAATAGAGCTGCAGGCGCTCAGGATGCCGGGCCGGCCATTTGGCGGTGATGGGAAAGTCTGTCAGTGAGTTCATCGCAAAAGCCCAGTTAAAACCCTGATAATAGTGGCTGAACCGTCGGCGCGCACCCGACTTAAATCCGCAACATCCGCCGGTTAATCTCCTGCACTCGGCAGGGATGCCGCCCCATTGTCCACCTGTAACGAACCAAAGTGCCCGGTTGCACTCTTAAGTGCGACCCCAAGGAAGCCACTTTCACGACACGGAACACCTGGCTTGTCCGCCTTAACCCGCTGCACGAAGACTCGAGCCTCAATGACTATCAAGCCTCTGTGCCTTGCGAAACGCCTGAAACGCTACTCCTACATCCTGCTGCCGGTATTACTGGTAGGCGCCGCAGTCGGCCTGACCCTCGAATCCAGAATCAGCCGCGCCCAGCAGGTCGACGGCGTGCAAACCCTGGTGTTCCTGCGCCATGCCGAAAAACCCGCCGGCGGCCTCGGCCAGCTCAATTGCCAGGGTTTGAACCGCGCGATGAACCTGGCCAGCGTCCTGCCGGAAAAATTCGGCAAGGCTGACTTTGTGTTTGCCGCCAACCCGACCCGCAACGTCGAGGAAGGCGAGAAAGACAACTCCTACAGCTACATTCGCCCACTGATGACCATCAGCCCCAGCGCCATCAAGCTCGGGTTGCCGGTGAACATCAACTTCTCGGCCAATGACACCAGCGCCCTCGCCGATGAGCTGGTGGAAGACAAGTACCACAACGCCGTGATCTACACCGCCTGGTCCCACGGCTACCTGCCGGAGTTGATCAACAAGGTGGCCAGTGAAGCGGTAGGCGAAAAACATGTGATTACCGACGATTGGTCCGGCACTGATTTCGACACCTTGTACGTGCTGACGCTGACCTGGCACAACGGCAAGGCCACGCTGCTGAGCCGCAATTACAAGCAAGGGCTGGATAACGGCGAGCAGAGTTGCCCGGATGCAACGCAGGTTAGCGCCGATATCTGAGTGCCACAGCGTATGATGCTGCGCTATTGACTCAGCTGCGGATCATCCACATGTCCAACCTCTCCTCCACCCAGCCTGCCCGGGGCTGGTCCTTCTGGTGGAAACCAGCGCTGTTCCTGCTGGTAGCCTGCATCGGCCTCTACTACGTGAAGTGGTCGCCCTACTACGCCAAGGCGTTTATTGCGGCAGATAATCACAGCATCGGCGCGTCGATTCTCAACGACCAGCAAAGCGCGCCACTGGCCGCTGCGTTGGCCTACGCCCAGGTGTATTTCCTGGCGATCTGGAAAGCCGCTGTACTGGCGGTCATTCTTGGCTCATTGCTGCAAGTGCTGATCCCGCGAGACTGGCTGTTGCGCCTGTTTGGTCGCGCCGGCCTGGGTTCCACCCTGCGTGGCGGGCTCTTCGCCTTGCCAGGGATGATGTGCAGTTGCTGCGCCGCCCCAGTGACCGCCGGTATGCGTCGGCAGAAGGTGTCGGTGGGCGCGGCGCTGGCGTTCTGGATTGCCAACCCCGTGTTGAACCCGGCGACGCTGGTGTTCATGGGTTTTGTGCTGGGCTGGGGCTTTACCGCCCTGCGGTTGGTGGCCGGGATCGTGCTGGTGGTGGGTGTGTCGCTGGTGGCGCAACGCATCGCGCGGCCGGAGCAGGTGCCGGAAGCGGCGCTGGACGCCGTGGCCCAAGCCAGCCTTACCGAAACCGAACCGTTCCTGAGCCGCTGGCTGCGCACCCTGTGGCAGCTGTTCTGGAGCACGATTCCGGTGTACATCCTGGCCGTGCTGATCCTCGGCGCGGCGCGGGTCTGGCTGTTTCCCCATGTTGACGGCGCCATGGCCAACAGCCTGGTATGGCTGGTGCCGCTGGCGATTGTCGGCACGTTGTTCGTGATTCCGACTGCCGCCGAAATTCCGATTGTGCAGACCATGATGACCCTCGGCATGGGTACCGGCCCGGCCGTGGCCTTGCTGATGACCCTGCCGAGCGTGAGCCTGCCGTCGCTGCTGATGCTGCGCAAGGACTTCGACGCGCGGGTGCTGGTGACTGTGGCCGGGCTGACCATGCTGATGGGGGTGGTGTGTGGGCTGATCGGGGCGTTTATCCTGTAGTGATTGGGTGAGTTTGAGGGCCTCTTCGCGAGCAAGCCCGCTCCCTCATTCGACCGCGTTTATCCTGTAGGAATGCGGTCGAATGTGGGAGCGGGCTTGCTCGCGAAAGGGCCGGCCAACTCAATCAATTACTTACGCCGAGCGAGCCTGTCCCGGAAATACTCCACCACCGCCGCTTGCTCTCCCGCAAACTCGATGCGCGCACCTTTGCTTTCCCGCTGAAAGGCGTACATCGGGTCGTAATACTCACGCAACAACCCCTCAATCCAGCCACGGTGCAACTCCACCGCACCGCTGCGAGCTTGCTCCGCCAAGGCGTCCTGCATGATCGCGTACAACCGCGCAAACCGCTCGCCGCCCAGGCGCTTGTGGATATTGCCCAGGCTCTGGGTCAGGCGTTCGGCAAACAAGTCCTGGCCAGTCTCGCCAAACACCGTGACAAATTCGGCGCAAAGGTCCACCACGTAATCCTTCAGGATGCGCTCCACGCGGCCTTCAACGCTGTCTTCCAGCCAGACCATCGGAAAGCCCTGCATGCCCTTGTGCAAGGGTAATGGCAGGGCGCAACTGCCGATCATCCGGCTCTCATCCTCGACCACGAACTGCTCAATACCGGCGGCACGCTTTTTCAGCAGGTCCACCGCCAGGCGGTTTTCGAAGTCGATGTTGGAGGGTTGCGCCGTGGCGCGCTTGCCGAAGCTGGAACCGCGATGGTTGGCGTGGCCTTCCAGGTCCAGGGCGTTGTTCAACTGGCCGAGCACTTCGGTCTTGCCGGTGCCGGTCATGCCGCCCAGCAACACGAAGTCGCATTGCGCGGTGGCGCTTTCAACGGTGTCGAGCAGGAAGGTTCGCATGGCTTTGTAGCCACCGCCCACTCGCGGATAGTCGATACCCGCCTCGGTTTTCAACCATTGCTGGGCAATCTGCGAACGCATCCCGCCGCGAAAGCAGTACAGCAAGCCATCAGGATTGGCCTGGGCGAAGCGCGCCCAGTGTTCGATACGTTCGGCCTTGATCGCCCCGGACACCAGTTCGTGACCGAGAACAATGGCCGCCTGCTGGCCTTGCTGCTTGTAACAGGTGCCCACCCGTTCGCGCTCGTCGTCGGTCATCAACGGCAGGTTGATCACCCCGGGGAACGCGCCCTTGGTGAACTCGATCGGCGCGCGGGTATCCATCATCGGCCGGTCGTTGAGAAAGATATCGCGGTAATCGGTGATGTCGATGGGCATCAGAACACCTCTACCGCGTTGGTCTGTCGCTCAACCAGTTCGCCGATCGGCTCAAGGTTCAGGCCCAGTTCCGCCGCCACGGCAAGGAATTCGGCATTGCCTTCAGGCGTGACCGCCACCAGCAGGCCGCCGCTGGTTTGCGGGTCGCACAGCACGCGCTTGTGCAGTTCGTTCAGGCGCCCCAGCTTGCTGGCGTAGCTGTCGAAGTTGCGCAAGGTGCCGCCAGGCACGCAGCCCTGCTCCAGGTAGTACTCAACCCCGGGCAGGCGTGGGACTTTTTCGTATTCGATGCGGGCAGTCACATTGCTGCCGTCGGCCATTTCCACCAGGTGGCCCAACAGGCCGAAACCGGTGACGTCGGTCATGGCCGTGACACCGGCCAGCTTGCCAAAACGGCTGCCGGGTTTGTTGAGGGTGCACATCCAGTCACGGGCCAGGCCGATATCAGCCTCGCGCAACTTGCCCTTCTTTTCGGCGGTGGTGAGGATGCCGATACCCAAGGGTTTGGTCAGGTACAGCTGACAACCGGCGGTGGCGGTGTCGTTGCGCTTCATATGGCGTTTTTCCACCAGCCCGGTGACGGCCAGGCCGAAGATCGGCTCGGGGGCGTCGATGGAGTGGCCACCGGCCAGGGGAATCCCGGCAGCGTCACACACGGAGCGACCGCCGCGAATCACTTCCCGGGCAATTTCCGGGGCCAGCACGTTGACCGGCCAGCCGAGAATCGCGATGGCCATCAATGGATCGCCACCCATGGCGTAGATATCGCTGATGGCGTTGGTGGCGGCAATACGGCCGAAGTCGAAGGGATCATCGACAATCGGCATGAAAAAATCGGTGGTAGACACCACGCCGCGCTCGTCGTCGATGGCATACACCGCCGCGTCATCGCGCGAAGCGTTGCCTACCCAGAGCTTGGGGTCGAGGTTCTGTGCGCCACTGCCGGCGAGGATCACTTCCAGTACCTGAGGTGAGATCTTGCAACCGCAACCAGCACCGTGGCTGTATTGGGTCAGGCGAATCGGCTCGTTCATGGGTATCCCTCAAGGCGTCAAGTGGGCGGATTCTAGCAGACAGCAAAAGGCCGACTGCATGCAGTCGGCCTTTATGTTCAGCCCTTAGTGTTTGGCAGCAAGCCGTTTATGCCGGTTGCGTCGCATCATGTTCAGACACTCGATAGCCGCCGAGAACGCCATGGCCGCGTACACATAGCCTTTTGGCACATGGGCGCCGAAACCTTCGGCAATCAACGTCATACCGATCATGATGAGGAAGCCCAAGGCCAACATCACAATCGTCGGGTTCTCGTTGATGAACTTGGCCAACGGCTCGGCCGCCACCAGCATCACGATGACCGAGACCACCACGGCAATGATCATGATCGGCAAGTGCTCGGTCATGCCCACGGCGGTGATGATGCTGTCGATGGAGAACACCAGGTCCAGCAACAGAATCTGGCCAATCGCCGAAGCGAAGCCCAGGCTTACGCTCGGTGTGCCGCTGTCCACATGCTCCTTCTCAGGGTCCATGCTGTGATGGATCTCGGTGGTCGCCTTCCACACCAGGAACAGGCCACCGGCGATCAGGATCATGTCCTTCCAGGAGAACGACTGCCCCAGGATATCGATGACCGGCTCAGTCAACTGCACGATAAAGGCAATGGTGCTCAACAGGCCCAGACGCAGGATCAATGCCATGCTGATGCCGATGCGGCGGGCCTTGGCCCGGTGTTGCACCGGCAACTTGTTGGTGAGGATCGAGATAAAGATCAGGTTATCGATCCCCAGCACGATCTCCATGACGATCAGGGTAGCCAGTGCGATCCACGCGGTCGGGCTGGCGGCCAGTTGTAAGAGGTATTCCATAGTTCAGTCCTGGTGTGATGTGCGGGTATCAGGTTTCTTGGGAGGTGGACTCAGGCGTGTTGTCTTCCTGTCCCTCGTTGTCCTGCTTGCGCTCCGGCGGAGCAATCAAGCCTTTGGTCGCGTCACTCAACGCCTGCTCGGCGGCCTGATGAGTGTCGTCAATCACTTGTTTGGCGGACTCGGAGGCTTTACCCAGCAGTTGTTGCGCGCTTTTTTCCGCTTGGTCACAGCCACTGAGCATGACTAATGAAAGCCCAAGTAACGCCGTTGCGCCCAGAGATTTGAGTTTCATGATGCGTTCCTCGTTAGAACCGTTGGGTCCAAGTAGTGGCCCCTCGATAGCGACGCATTCTATGCAGATGAACACTTCAGTAAAATTCGTATTTTTTTCATTTATACTTCGGTTTTCACGAAGTGTTGGCCGCCATGCTCAATTACCGACAACTGCACTACTTCTGGGTCGTCGCCAAGACCGGCAGCATCGTGCGCGCCTGCGAGCAACTGAACCTCACGCCGCAAACCATCAGCGGGCAGATCAGCCTGCTGGAGCAGACTTTTGGCGTGGCGTTGTTTCAAAAGGTCGGACGCCAGCTGGAACTCACGGAAGCCGGGCGCCAGGCCCTGCCCTATGCCGAGCAGATGTTCCAGCTGGGCAATGAGCTGGAGGCGATGCTGCGCACCCAGCCCAACGAGCAGCAGATTGTGTTCCGGGTCGGCGTGGCGGATGTGGTGCCCAAGTCCATCGTCTACCGGCTGATTGCGCCAACCATGGAATTGAGCGAGCCGATCCGCATTACCTGCCGTGAAGACAAACTCGAACGCTTGCTGGCAGACCTGGCGATCCAGCGCCTGGACCTGGTGATCTCCGACAGCCCGATGCCCCCGCACCTGGACATCAAGGGCTACAGCCAGAAGCTGGGGGAATGCGGGATCAGTTTTTTCGCGACCCAGGCCTTGGCTGACCAGCATCGCGGCGATTTCCCACAATGCCTGCAGGGTGCGCCGCTGTTGATTCCGGGCGCCGAGACAGTAGTGCGCAGCCGTTTGCTGCGCTGGTTTGCCGAGCAGCAGATCCAGCCACGGATTGTCGGGGAGTTTGACGACAGCGCGTTGATGCAGGCCTTTGGCCAATCCGGCAGCGGGATTTTTATCGCGCCCAGCGTGATTGCCGATGAGGTGGAACGCCAATATGGCGTGGTGCTGATCGGCCAGACGGATGCGGTGACCGAGTCGTTTTATGCGATCTCGGTAGAGCGCAAGGTCAAGCACCCCGGCATCGTGGCGATTACCGAAGGTGCAAGACGGGAGCTGTTTACGGCCCTGCCCTGAGGACTCAGGCGCAGACGGCGCGGGTCTTGGCAGTCATCAGCCACAGCGCCAGCAGGATCGACAGCAGAATAAAACCGGCCGCCGCAAAGCCGAGGCTGCCAAGGCCCAGGGTGTCGATCACGTGACCGCCCACCAACGCCCCCAGGCCAATCCCCAGGTTGGCCCCGGCGATGTTCAGCGAGGCGGCAAAGGCCGGTGCATGAGGCGCGGCCTTCATCAGCCGCACATGACTGACCAAAAACAATGCCGCCTGGGTCACGCCCCATACGGCCATCGCCGCCGCCAATCCGATGGTGGAATGAATGGCGGGCACCAGCGCCACCATGCCGGCGATCATGAAGCCGCAGAACAGCATCGACGCAATCAGCGGATGCCGGTCGACCATGCGCCCGCCCAAGGAGTTGCCGATCAGGCCGACCGCGCCAAAGCCCATCAGGCACCAACCCACTACCGTGCCGTCGAAACCCGCCAGGCGCTCAAGGATGTCCGCCAGGTACGTATAGGCGGTGAACATGCCGCTGAACACCAGGATCGACAGCAGGATATGGCCCTGCATCAGCGGGCTGCGCAAGATCTTGAACTGCGAGCGCAAGCTGACCTGGTCGTTCTTTGCGCGGGTCTTCGGCAGGTAGATAAACAGCAGCAAGGCCTTGGCAAACGCCACCACCGCAAGAATGCCGAAGGCGGTGCGCCAGCCGAACATATCGGAAATCAGCGTGCCCACCGGAATCCCGAAGACTGTGGCACATACGATGCCGAAGCCGATCTTTTCAATCGCGCGGCCGGCGAAATCCGGCCCGACGATGTCCACCGCCGTCTCGCTGGCCAGGGCCCAGAACACCGGCAGCCCCAGCGCCGGGATCAACCGGGCCAGGGACATGACCCAGATATTCGAGGCCATAGCCGCCAGAGTGTTGGCCAGGCCGAACATGATCAGGATCGTGATAAACAGCCGCTTGCGCTCGAACCGCGCGAAATACGCGGTCAGGAACGGGCCAAACGCCGCCACGGTGAAGGCGAACAACGTCACCAGCAGCCCGGCCTGGGACACGCTCACGTCGAGGTCCCGGGCAATGGAAGGCAACAGGCCGACGATGATGAACTCTGTGGTCAGTACGGTAAAACCGGCCGCCGACAACAGCAGGATCGGAAACAACATCAAAAACTCCAGAAAACAGCGACATCAACGACAGCCCGGAGGGCCCGCTGATAGAGAAGAGATAAGAGGATGGGCAATGTTAACAGAATGTGTCCCATCGTGGCGACGGAACGCCGCACCCGGATTAGACGTTTCCTACAGATGTTAGACTTCGCCCCTGCCAGATTCATGCTGCCTAGCTGCATCTATTAAAAAAACTAGAGACAACCCTTTTATGACTGCTGCCCCTTCCCTCTTTCAACGCCTGATGTCTATCAGCCTGGTCACCCAAATCATCATCGGCCTGATCGCCGGTATCCTGTTGGCCCTGCTGTTACCCGACGTCGCACAAGCCACCGGGTTTATCGGCAAGGTCTTTGTCTCGGCGCTCAAGGCCGTCGCGCCCATCCTGGTGTTTGTGCTGGTGATGGCTTCGATTGCCAACCACAAGCATGGCCAGGAAACCCATATCAGGCCGATCCTGTTCCTGTACCTGCTGGGCACTTTTGCTGCTGCCGTGGTGGCGGTGATCGCCAGCATGCTGTTCCCCTCCTCGCTGGTACTGGCCACTCACGACCTGACTGTCAGCGCCCCCGGCGGCATCGGCGAGGTGCTGCAAAGCCTGTTGCTCAGCGTGGTGGACAACCCGGTCAGCGCGCTGATGAACGCCAACTTCATCGGCGTCCTCGCCTGGGCCATCGGCATGGGCATAGCGATCCGCCATGCCAGCGACACCACCCGTACCGTGCTGGGGGACCTGTCCAATGGCATTACGCTGATCGTGCGCATGGTGATCCGCTTCGCGCCCCTGGGGATCTTCGGCCTGGTGGCCTCGACCCTCGCCACGTCCGGCTTCGGCGCCCTGTTGGGCTATGCGCACCTGCTGCTGGTGTTGATCGGCTGCATGCTGTTCGTCGCGTTGGTGATCAACCCGGCCATCGTGTTCTGGAAGCTGCGCCGCAACCCGTACCCGCTGGTGCTGATGTGCCTGCGGAAAAGTGGTATCACCGCGTTTTTCACCCGCAGTTCGGCGGCCAACATTCCGGTCAACCTGGCGTTGAGCAAACGCCTGGGCCTGCATGAAGACACCTACTCGGTGTCGATTCCGCTGGGTGCCACCATCAATATGGCCGGCGCGGCCATCACCATCACCGTACTGACCCTGGCCGCCGTGCACACCCTGGGCATTGCCGTGGACATCCCCACCGCCGTGTTGCTCAGTGTGGTCGCTGCGGTGTGTGCCTGCGGCGCGTCGGGGGTTGCCGGGGGTTCGCTGCTGTTGGTCCCGCTGGCGTGCAGCCTGTTCGGCATTCCCAGCGAAATCGCCATGCAGGTGGTGGCCGTGGGCTTCATCATCGGCGTGTTGCAGGACTCGGCGGAAACCGCGCTGAACTCGTCCACCGACGTGCTGTTCACCGCTGCCGCGTGCCTGGGCAAAGAAGAACAGACCGCGTAAACCTCACGCGCACAAAAAAGCCCGGGGCGGTTCGCAAATGAACCGCCCCGGGCTTTTTTATGCCTGAAGGCTTAGAACGCGCCCATGTAGTCGCGCTTGCCCACTTCCACACCGTTGTGACGCAACAAGGCGTAAGCGGTGGTGACGTGGAAGAAGAACTGCGGCAGGCCGTAGCTCAGCAGGTACGACTGGCCGCTGAAGCGCTTCTCTTTCGGCGTGCCAGGGCGGGTGATGATTTCGATGCCTTCTTTACCGTCGACCTGGGCCGGGGTGATGGTGTCGATAAACGCCAGGACCTTGGCGATCAGCGCTTGCAGGTCGGCGAAGGTGACTTCTGTGTCGTCGTATTTCGGAACTTCGATTTCAGCCAGGCGGGCAGAAACGCCTTTGGCGAAGTCGACAGCGATCTGCACCTGACGCACCAGCGGGAACATATCCGGGTACAGGCGCGCTTGCAGGAAGGCGTTCGGGTCGATGTTCTTGGCGGTGGCGTGGGCTTCGGCCTTGTTCAGCACATCGCTCAGGGCGTTGAGCATTTGCTTGAAGACCGGGAGGGAAGCGGCGTACAGGGAAATAGTCATGACAGTCTCGACAGTTGTGGCAGGGTTTGAAACAGCCGCGATTATAGACATGCTGGCCGCCGGCGCCGCTTGTCTTTTATTTTTTCAGGATTAGGCTAGTGGGCTCACTGCATTAGGGAAAGCGCGATGACCACCGAGCACGACACCACTTCCGAAGAGCCGCGCCTGAACAGCACGGAAATCCGCATCCTGGGCTGCCTGATCGAGAAACAGGCCACCAGCCCTGAAACCTACCCGTTGACCCTCAACGCGCTGGTGATCGCCTGCAACCAGAAAACCAGCCGCGAACCGGTGATGAACCTCAGCCAGGGCCAGGTCGGCCAGAGCCTGCGGGCCCTGGAGGGTCGCGGGTTTACCCGGCTGGTGATGGGCAGCCGCGCCGATCGCTGGGAGCATCGGGTGGACAAGGCGCTGGAGCTGGTGCCGGCCCAGGTGATTCTCAGTGGCTTGCTGTTCCTGCGGGGGCCGCAGACGGTCAACGAACTGCTGACCCGCAGCGGGCGCATGCATGAATTTGAAGACACCGAGCAGGTTGTGCACCAACTGGAACGCCTGATTGCCCGAGGGTTGGCGTTGTTGGTACCGCGTCAGTCGGGGCAGCGGGAAGACCGGTACATGCATGCCCTGGGCGACCCGGCGGATATCGAAGCGATCCTGGCGGCCCGTGGCAATCCGGTGGAGCGTGGTGCGGGAAGCGGGGTTTCCCTGGAGCGTATCGAAGAGCTGGAAGCGCGGATTGCGGCGCTGGAAGAGCGCCTTTCACGGCTGGAGTAATGTTTGTGGTGAGTGAGCTTTAGTGGCAAGGAAGCTTGCAGTGGCGAGGGAGCTTGCTGTGGCGAGGGAGCTTGCTCCCGCTGGAGTGCGTAGCGCTCCCATTTTCTTGGGGCTGCTGCGCAACCCAGCGGGAGCAAGCTCCCTCGCCACAAATGTCAGCGGTGATGCTCAGCTTCGGGCAAACGCCACCGCCGCCTGAAACTGCTCATCCGTCGGCCGTACGCCGGTGTACAGCACAAACTGCTCCAAGGCCTGGATGGCGATCACTTCCAAACCGGTGATCACGCGTTTGCCCTGAGCGCGGCCCCGCAGGATCAGTGGCGTTTCCGAGGGAATCGCCACCACATCGAATACCGTCTCGGCCGCATCAATCGCGTCGGCCTCAAAGGCCAACTGCTCCGCTTCCGCCCCGCCCGTCATGCCGACCGGCGTGACGTTGATCAGCATCTGCGGACGTAAAGCCCCCAACTCCGCCTGCCATTCATAACCCAGGCTCCGGGCCAGCGCCGGGCCCGCCACTTCATTACGCGCCACAATCACGCCCTTGGCGTAACCACCATCGCGCAATGCACTGGCCACGGCCTTGGCCATGCCGCCACTGCCGCGCAAGGCAAAGGTCGAGTCCTTGGGCACTGCATGCTTCTTCAGCAGTTGCTCAATAGCGATGTAATCGGTGTTGTAAGCCTTCAGATGGCCGTTGGTGTTGACGATGGTGTTGATCGACGCAATGGCCTGCGCTGAAGCATCCAACTCGTCCACCAAGGCAATGCACGCCTCCTTGAACGGCATCGACACGCCACACCCACGAATGCCCAACGCACGTATGCCACCCACGGCGCCCGGCAAGTCCTGGCTGCTGAAGGCCTTGTAATAGAAATTCAGCCCCAACTGTTCGTACAGATGGTTATGAAAGCGCAGGCCAAAGTTCCCGGGGCGTGCCGACAGTGACATGCACAGCTGGGTGTCCTTGTTGGGGTTCATCTGCATCGGTAACTCCTTGAAGCCATTCCAGAGGCGATTTCGGATAGACGGAATACCCGCGCCGGCGGGTCGTGGTTAATCATACGCACTGTGCCCGGCCGCTCGTGTAAGCCAGCCGATACAGACCTTACACAACCTTTACCTATCGGCTGTGCTGTTTTTCAGAAATACGCTGTCTTAAAAGTATCCCCGCGACAATCCTTGAGTCTATTGATTGCAGACCACAAGCGCAGGGGCTAACCGAGGAATGACCATGATTCGTAAACTCCCCAAGATCGCCTTGCTTATCGGTGCACTCGCTATAGCAGGACAGGCCTCCGCCCACGGTGGTGGTTGGGGTGCCCCGCTTGCACTGGGAGCTGTAGTCGGTGCAGTGGTAGGCGGCTCGATTGTCGCCAGCCAGCAGCAACCGGTGTATGTGCAACAGCCGGTGTACGTCCAGCCGCAGCCGGTGTATGCCGCTCCGCCGCCGGTCTACTACGCACCGCCACCGCCGGTGTATGTGCAGCAACGGGTTTATTACCGCCCGGCACCGGTCTATTACGGCCCACCGCGTGGCTACTACGGCCCTCCACACGGCTATTACGGTCGCGGTTGGTAAGCATGAACTGACACACACACGAACAGGCTCCGCCCTAAAAGCGGGGCCTTTTTTTGGCCTGTTGGTCTGAATAAATCTCGCAAAGGTCGTTATAAGGACAATGGCTGTGGCCAAATCCCACATCATTGATCTCAATAGACGCTTGCCCGAACCGGGTCTGCGCTGTCATGTTTGTGTCTTAAAAGGCCTCCACTATCAACACTGTCCAGTCAATAACAACAAGGACGATTGACCATGCCCACGCAAAACCCCCATCGCACCGCCGGCCTCTGCACCTCCAGCAAGGTCTACAGCGTACTGACCGAACTCAAGGCCCTGGAAGGCCATCGCAACGCCAAGTTCCTGTCCTTGCTGACGGAAAACCTGGTGCGCAAGGGCCTGCTCAGTGAACAGGAAGTGGTGCACATGCTTGACCAGGTTGTCGACTGATTGATCGCTCGATAACAGTGATGTCGACTATCGAGCGGGTTAATTTTCACTTAAGGTCTGCACCCCGTAATGTCACCTCCATAACTTATTGGAGGTCGTCATGCCCACTATTCAAATCATGTCCGTCATCGGCAGTGCCGTTCCCGCCCCTCTTCGGGAGCTGGGTCTGCTCGCCTGCTGGTACCTGGTACGCGATGGCGAACCCGTCAGCGGCCCACTCACCTCGTTGCCAGCCGCCCAGGCCCTGTCGGTCAGAATGGCCCATTGTTTTCATGCCTAAGGCAATTGAATCCGCGGTTTGGTTTCGACAAACAGCGCCCAACTGGACATGAACAACGCAGCAATCAACGGGCCGATGACAAACCCGTTCAGGCCAAAGATCGACAGGCCGCCCAAGGTTGAGATAAGGATCAGGTAATCCGGCATACGGGTGTCCTTGCCCACCAGGATGGGCCTCAGCACATTGTCCACCAGACCGATCACAAACACCCCGAACAGCCCAAGCACCACGCCCTGCCAGATCGCCCCGCTCAGCAGGAAATACGCCGCCACCGGGCCCCACACAATCCCCGCGCCCACCGCTGGCAGCAGCGACAGAAACGCCATCAACACCGCCCAGAGCAACGCGCTGGGAATGTCCAGGAACCAGAAGATCAGGCCACCCAACGCACCTTGCGTGACCGCCACCAGCACGTTGCCTTTCACCGTAGCCCGAACCACCCGGTTGAACTTCAGTTGCAGGCGACGTTTTTGCGGTTCGGCCAGCGGCACCGCGGTGCGCACCTTGCGCACCAGCTCGGGACCATCGCGCAGCAGGAAGAACAGCAAGTACAGCATGATGAAAAAGCTCACCAGGAAATCAAACGTGCCCTGGCCAAAGCTGAACGCCTGGGTCGCAAAAAACTGGCTGCCCTGCATCGCGCTCTTGACGATTTTCTCCCGCAAGCCTTCCAGGTTGCCCATGCCGAAGCGGTCCAGCAGGTGCTGGAAGTACGGCGGCAGGAAGTTCTTGAACTGCTCGATATACCCGGCAACGTCGAGCTTGCCGCTCTCGACGTTCTTGTAAAGCGTGGCGCCCTCCTGCACCAGCAAGGCACTGGTGATAATCACCGGCAGAATCGCGATCACCAGGCACACCATCAGGGTTGCCAGTGAAGTGAAGTTGCGGTTCCAGCCAAATCGTTGCTGGAAGCGCCGTTGCATCGGCGCAAAGATGATCCCCAGGATCACCGCCCAGAACACCGCACCGTAAAACGGCAGCAGAATCCAGATAAACGCGATGGTCACCAGGACGAGCAGTAACAGCAGGGTTTTGAATTGCAGGTTGGTCTGATTCATGGCCGATCCATCTCAAAAAACGCAGGACACTCATGTGCACCCTGATGCTTAGTCCGCTGCAAATCCTGCGAGTGCCCTACTTCTTAGATCTGGATCAATAAACGTTGCGGCAGGCACCGCTACCCTGCCGCCCTTTTGCGACCTGAACCCATGCCCCCCGTTATCGCCCCCGAACTGCTCGCCCCCGCCGGCACCCTGAAAAACATGCGTTATGCCTTTGCCTACGGCGCCGATGCCGTCTACGCCGGGCAACCGCGCTACAGCCTGCGGGTGCGCAATAACGAGTTCGACCACGCCAACCTCGCCCTCGGGATTCAGGAAGCCCAGGCCCAGGGCAAGCGCTTCTACGTGGTGGTGAATATCGCGCCCCACAACGCCAAGCTGAAAACCTTCCTCAAGGACCTCGCCCCGGTGATCGCCATGGGCCCGGATGCGCTGATCATGTCCGACCCTGGCCTGATCATGCTGGTGCGCCGACACTTCCCACACATGCCGATCCACCTGTCGGTACAGGCCAATACGGTGAACTGGGCCAGCGTCGAGTTCTGGCAGGCCCAAGGCATCTGCCGGATCATCCTGTCCCGGGAGCTGTCGCTGGAAGAGATCGAGGAAATCCGTCAGCAAGTCCCCGCCATGGAGCTGGAAGTATTTGTGCACGGCGCGCTGTGCATGGCCTATTCCGGGCGCTGCCTGCTGTCGGGCTACATGAACAAACGCGATGCCAACCAAGGCACCTGCACCAACGCCTGCCGCTGGAAATACCAAGCGACGCCGGCGGTGGAAAACGCCGTCGGCGACATCGTCCAGCAGTACGCACCCGAGCCGACCCTGGGCCTCGGCGCGCCCACCGACCAGGTGTTCCTGTTGCAGGAGGCCAACCGCCCCGACGAGCAGATGCCCGCCTTCGAAGACGAGCACGGCACCTACATCATGAACGCCAAGGACCTGCGGGCGGTGCAGCACGTCGAGCGGCTGACGCGCATGGGCGTGCATTCGCTGAAGATCGAAGGCCGCACCAAATCCCACTTCTACTGCGCCCGCACCACCCAGGTGTATCGCCAAGCCATCGACGATGCCGTGGCCGGGCGCGAGTTTGACCGGGGCTTGATGACCAACCTGGAATCCCTGGCCCAGCGCGGCTACACCGAAGGTTTCCTGCGCCGCCACGTGCACGATGAATACCAGAACTATCAGAACGGCAGCTCGGTGTCTGAACGTCAGCAGTTCGTCGGCGAGCTCACCGGTGAACGGCGCGGCGAACTGGCCGAGGTCAAGGTGAAGAACCGGTTTGCCGTGGGTAATCACCTGGAACTGATGACCCCGGCGGGGAATTTCCACTTTGACCTGGCCACGCTGCACAACGCCAAGGGCGAGGCTATCGAAGTGGCGCCGGGCGACGGCCATACGGTGTATCTGCCGATCCCGGCGGAGATGGATCTGCGCTTCGGCCTTTTGATGCGCGACGTTTAACTTCGCCAGACACCTCAATGAGTGTGAGACCGCTTGCTGTGGCGAAGGAGATTGCTGTGGCGAGGGAGCTTGCTCCCGCTGGGGCGCGAAGCGGCCCTTATCCGGCTGATGCGGTTTTCCAGGAAGAAGCGCATTTGCCTGTTTTGGGGCTGCTTCGCAGCCCAGCGGGAGCAAGCTCCCTCGCCACAGCAAGCTCCTTTCACCAGCAGTCTCCTTCACCACAGCAAGCTCCCTCGCCACAAAAAGCAGGGCGTACGCGCAATAGGTTCATTAGCACAGTAGAATTGGCGGCTCTGCGTACCGCCACCCTGTCTTGAGCGGTCACCCTCTTTTTTACGGAGATCGCCTTGCGTCTGTTTCACACCTCCGACTGGCACCTTGGGCAAAACCTGCACGGCCAGGAACGCGACTTTGAACACGCCTGCTTCCTCGACTGGCTGCTGGGCCAGTTGGGCTTGCACCGCCCGGATGTGCTGCTGATCGCCGGCGATATTTTCGATACGGTCAACCCGCCGCTCAAGGCCCAGGAGCGGCTGTATGACTTCATCATCAGCGCCCACGAGCAAAACCCGGCGCTGACCATCGTGATGATCGCCGGCAACCACGACTCCGGCTCGCGCATCGAACTGCCGGCGCCGTTGATGCGCCGCCTGCGCACCCACGCCCTGGGCCGGGTGCTGTGGCTGGATGATGGGCAGTTAGATGTCGAACGCCTGCTGATTCCATTGCCCGGCGCCGACGGTGAAATCGCCGGCTGGTGCCTGGCCCTGCCGTTCCTGCGCCCGGCCGAAGTGACCGGCGCGCAGTTGGGGGACGATTACCTGCGGGGCATCGGCCAGGTTCATGAGTGGCTCATCGCCGCCGCCAACGCCAAACGCCAGCCGGGCCAGGCGCTGGTTGCCATCAGCCATGCGCACATGGCTGGCGGTTCGGTGTCGGAAGATTCCGAGCGCAGCCTGATCATCGGCAATGCCGAAGCGCTGCCCGCCAGCCTGTTTGATGCCAGCGTCAGCTACGTGGCCCTCGGCCATTTGCACAAACCCCAGCGGGTGAATGGCGAGGAGCGTATTCGCTACTGTGGCTCGCCGATTCCACTGTCGTTTTCGGAAATCGGCTACCAGCACCAGATCCTCGACGTGCAACTGGACGGCGAAACCCTGGTCAGCGTCGAATCCCGCCTGATCCCGCGCTCGGTCAACCTGCAACGCCTGGAAGCCGCGCCCCTGGCCGATATCCTCAAGCAACTGGCCGAGCTGCCCGACATCGACCTGCTGGCCGAAACCCAGCGCCAACCCTGGCTGGAAGTGCGGGTGCGCCTCGACGAGCCGCAACCCGACCTGCGCCAGCAAGTGGAAAACGCCCTGCAAGGCAAGGCCGTGCGCCTGGTGCGCATCGCCGCTGAATACGCAGGCGCGGGCAGCCGCGAAGACAATCAGGAAGACCGCCTGATCGAGCTCGACCAGCTCACACCCCAGGAATTGTTCAGCCGCGCCTGGCAGGAAAGCTACGGCAGTGAAGTGGACGAACAGACTCTGAAGGACTTCGCCGTGCTGCTTCAGGAAGTGCAACAGGAGGGCGAACAGCCATGAAGATCCTCGCGATTCGCCTGAAAAACCTCGCCTCCCTGGCGGGACCGTTTGAAATCGACTTTACCGCCGAGCCCCTGGCCAGCGCCGGGTTGTTCGCGATTACCGGGCCCACGGGTGCCGGTAAAAGTACCTTGCTTGATGCGTTGTGCCTGGCGCTGTTTGGCGCCGTGCCGCGCCTGGGGGATACCGGCCAGGCGAAGATGCCGGATGCCGACACCGATATTTCCATCGGTGACCCACGCACCCTGATACGTCGGGGCACGGGCGGCGGTTATGCCGAAGTGGATTTTGTCGGGGTCAGTGGCCGTCGCTACCGCGCTCGCTGGGAAGCCAACCGCGCCCGGGACAAGGCCAGCGGCAAGCTGCAAGCCAGTCGCCAAAGCCTGATCGACCTCGACAGCGAGCAACTGCTGGCCAGCCAGAAAACCGAATACAAGACCCAGCTGGAACTGGCCCTGGGCTTGAACTTCGAGCAGTTCACCCGCGCCGTGTTGCTGGCGCAAAGTGAGTTCAGTGCGTTCCTCAAGGCCAACGACAACGAGCGCAGCGAACTGCTGGAAAAGCTCACCGACACCGCGCTCTACACCCAACTCGGCCGCCGCGCCTTCGATAAGGCCAAGGACGCCCGGGACGCCCACAAACACCTGCAAGACCAGGCCACCGGCGTCACCCCGCTGGCCCCTGAGGCCCGCGCCGAGCTGGACGCACAGCTGGCTGCCGCCCAGCAGCAGCTCAAGACCCAGCAAGCGCAACTCAAACAGCTTGAGCTGCAGCACACCTGGCTCAAGGAACTGCGGGAATGGCAGGAGCGCCAACAAGGCGCGGTCGAGCAACTGCACCAGGCCCAGCAACACTGGGAAAGCCAGGGCCCGCAACGCCTGGACCTCAGCCGCCTGGAACAACTGGCGCCGCAACGTCATCACTTCGCCCGCCAGGCTGAACTGACCACGCAGTTGCAGCCCCTCGCTGCGCAGATCCAGCAGCACCTTGAGCAACAAACCGCACTGCACACCCGCCAGACCCAACTGCAACAGCAGCAGACTGAGGTGCACGCCGCCCTCGCCCTCGCCCTGAAACAACAAGCCGATGCCGTGCCGCTGCTGCGCCAGGCTTTCGAGGAGCAAACCACCCTCGCCCACTTGACCCGTGAGCTGGCCAAGCGCAGCGAAGAAAAACAGCTGGGCGAAGCCGCCTGTGTGGAAGGTCAGGCTGCGTTGACAGGCTTGCTCGACAAGCAAAAAACTGTCGCCGAGCGCCTGAATCGGTTGGCTGCAGAACTTGAACGCAGCGCCGCCCTCGCGCCGTTGAGTGAGGCATGGACCTACCAGCGCGAGCGTCTGCAGCAGTTGATGGTCATCGGCGGTCGCCTTAAAAAAGGCACTGAAGAACTGCCCCAACTGGAAGAGCGCGCCACCCGCCTCGGCCAGAAGTGGACCGAGCAACGCGAAGCCCTTGACCTGCTGTACCACGAAGCCGGCGCCGAACCCCATGCAGTGGCCGAACAAATCCAGTTGCTCGGCAGCCTGCTCCAGGACAACCGCAAGCAACATCGCGCGTTTGAAGATTTGGCGCGGCTGTGGGACAGCCATCAGCAACTGGACACTCAAAGCCAGGCCCTGACGCAAAAGCAAACCCTCGCCCAGCAACAACGTGAACTGTTGAACCAGAGCGGCCTGCAAGCCAAGGCCGAGCTGGCCGTCGCCGAGCAGACCCTGACCGTCACCAAGCAACTGCTGGAGCGCCAGCGTTTGGCCCGCAGTGCCAGTGTCGAGGAATTGCGCGGCCAGCTTCAGGATGACCAACCATGCCCGGTCTGCGGCAGCGTTGAGCACCCGTATCACCAGCCCGAAGCGATGCTGCAAAGCCTGACCCGCCACGACGAAAGCGAAGAAGCCAACGCGCAGCAAGCCGTGGATGTGCTCAAGGAAAAACTCACTGACCTGCGTGGCGAAGTGGGCGGTTTGATTGCCCAGCAGAAGGAGTTCCTGCAACAGCAGGAGCAACTCGCCAGCCAGTTGCAGGCCTTGCTGCCAAGCATTGAAGCCCATCCTCTGTCCGCCTCGCTGTTCAACCAGGACGTGGCCAAGCGTGATGCCTGGCTCGCCCAGCAACTGAGCCAACTGAGCCAAAGCCTCGCCCAGGATGAACAACGCCAGGGTGCCCTGCTCAATCTGCAACAGAACGCCGGGCGTATGCAGCAACAACTGCAAGCCGCCCAGGACGCCAGCCAACAGGCGCGCCAATTGCTGATAGACCAGCAGCGGGAACTGTCCAACGACCGCGAACGCCTGGACGAAGAACTCAACGCCTTTGCCAGCCTGCTGCCCACCGAGACCCTCGATGGCCTGCGCAGCGAACCGGCGGCGACCTTCATGCTGCTCGACCAGCAGGTCAGCCAACGCCTGGAACAGCTCGATAACCAAAAGGAAGAACTGGCAGAGCAGCTACAGCGCCAGCAAGCCATCGAGAAAGAACAGGACCGCCAGCAGCATCGTCAGCAGCAGTTGGAAACCTTGCAAAAACAGCTCGCCGAACAGAGCGCCCTGCAACACGCCGCCGAGGAAAAACTCGCCGGCCTGCTGGGCGAAAACTCCAGCGCTGAACACTGGCAACAGCAATTGGACCTGGCCGTCGACCAGGCGCGGCAGCATGAAGCCGAGGCCAACCAACAGTTGCAGGACACCCGCAACCAGTTGATCCAACTGGCCGCCGACCTCAAATCGCTGCAAGAACGTCAACAGTCCCTGGAAACCGAACACGCGGCCCTCACTACGCGCCTGAGCGACTGGCGCGCGTTGCACCCGGAACTCGATGACGAAGGCCTGGCCCGCTTGGTGGCCTTCGATGAGCCGCAGGTGGCCGAGCTACGCCAGCAACTGCAACACAGCGAAAAAGCCATCGAGCAGGCCAAGGTGTTGCTGCAAGAGCGCGAACAGCGGCTCAAGGATCACCAGGCACTGCACAACGGCAACCTCGACGCCGAGCAACTGGACAGCGCCCTGGCCGAACTCAATGCCGCGCTGATCATTGGCGAAAAACACTGCGCCGAACTGCGTGCCCAACAAGCCGACGACCAGCGCCGCCAGGATGCCAACCAGGCCCTGGCGGCCGAGATCGCCAAGGCCTACGAAGAATGGCAACGCTGGGCACGCCTGAATGCGCTGATCGGCTCGGCCACCGGCGATACCTTCCGCAAGATCGCCCAGGCCTACAACCTCGACCTGCTGGTGCACCACGCCAACGTGCAACTGCGCCAACTGGTACGCCGTTACCGCCTCAAACGCGGCGGGAGCATGCTCGGCCTGCTGGTGCTCGACACGGAAATGGGCGACGAACTGCGCTCGGTGCATTCGTTGTCGGGAGGCGAGACATTCCTCGTCTCCCTGGCCCTGGCCTTGGGCTTGGCGTCGATGGCGTCGAGTACGTTGAAGATTGAGTCGCTGTTTATCGACGAAGGCTTTGGCAGCCTCGATCCCGAGTCGCTGCAACTGGCAATGGACGCCCTCGACGGCTTGCAGGCCCAGGGCCGCAAGGTGGCGGTGATTTCCCATGTGCAGGAAATGCACGAGCGGATTCCGGTGCAGATTCAGGTCAAGCGCCAGGGCAATGGCTTGAGCACCCTGGAGGTCAAGTGAGCGAAGGGGTGTTGTATTCGTTCCGCCGTTGCCCGTACGCGATGCGGGCGCGGATGGCCTTGCGGTATTCGGGGGTGGCGGTGCAGATCATCGAGGTCAGCCTCAAGGCCAAGCCGGCTGAGATGCTGGCGTTGTCACCCAAGGGCACGGTGCCGGTGCTGAGCGTGGATGGCCGGGTGATCGATGAAAGCCTGGCGATCATGGGCTGGGCCCTGGCGCAAAACGATCCTGAGGGATGGTTGCTTGAGGATGATGGAGCGACGCAGGCGCTGATTGAAGAGAATGATCAGGGCTTCAAATATCAATTGGATCGATACAAGTATGCCGAGCGCTATCCGGAGCAGCCGATGGAGCATTATCGGGCCGAGGGTGAGGTGTTTTTGTCGAAGCTGGAGGGGTTGCTGGCGCAGCGCGAGTATTTGCTGGCCGGGCACTTGAGCCTGGCGGATGTGGCGCTGGCGCCGTTTGTGCGGCAGTTTGCGCATGTGGATCGGGAGTGGTTTGGACGGGCGCCCTATCCGCGGTTGCAGAACTGGTTGCAGCGCTTCCTGGAATCGCCGCTGTTCATCGCCGTAATGGCAAAACCCTGAGACTGTCGCAGAACAAAATGTGGGAGCGGGCTTGCTCGCGAAGGCGGTGTATCAGTCAGCCCATGTATAGCCTGACCCGGCGCTTTCGCGAGCAAGCCCGCTCCCACATTTGATCTTCATCAGCTTCAAGATCAGTTCTGGATTTTGTGGTCCAGCGCTGCGTAGAAGTTGGCGCTTTGTTGCAGGTATTTCTGGGTGTAGGCGCTGGTGCTGGTTTTTTTGCTGCTGATTTCAACACTGGCGCTGGCTGGCAACGCTACGGTGGCGGAAACAGCGGAAGCGGCGATGATCGAGAAAAGATTGAAGTTCATGTCGGTAACCCTTGTGTTCGGTTGGCTTGGTGGCCTGTGTTGGCCTTGGAACCAAACTTACGCCCGAGGGGTTAGCCTTAGAAATTCATTGAAACACTAGCCGCTATTAATAGTATTAATACAACCAGTCAGGCCCCGCACGGCGGGGCCTGTGGCTTATTGTCGCACCAGGAACTTGAGGTCGCTGGGGGCATCAATCGCCAGTTTCTGCACGGTTTTGCCCAAAAGACCGGTTTTGGGGTCGCGCTCGACGACCACAATCTCGTTGCTCTTCTGGTTGGCGATCAGCAGGAACTTGCCGCTGGGGTCCAGGGTGAACTCCCGGGGATGATCACCTTCCACCGAGCGGCGCTGGATCTCTTTCAACTGCGCGGTGGCCGGGTCGATGGCAAGCACCAGCATCTGGTTGGCGGTGCCACGGTTGCTCACGTAGAGGAACTTGCCATCGCTTGAGGCATGCAGCGCGGCGCCGGCCTTGTCGGACACCGGCTGGCCGTCCGCAAAGTTGACCAGTTGCTTCTGGGTCAGCTTGCCATCGTGGTAGTCAAACACCGCCACTTGCGCGCTCATCTCGGTGGTCAGCCAGGCGTGCTTGCCGTCTGCGGTGAACAGCAAGTGCCGCGGGCCACTGCCAGGTGGCAATTGCACGAACGCAGGATCGGCCGGGGTCAGCGGCAATTCATGGTTGGCCTTGGGATCGTAGTGGTAGGCAAAGATCTTGTCCGCCCCCAGGTCTTGCACAAACACGTATTTGCCGTCCGGCGAAGACACCACCGAATGCACGTGATTGGAGGCCTGACGCTCCGGGTTGACCCGGCTGGCCGGGTGCCCGCTCAACTGCACCGGCGGCGACAGCTTGCCTTCAGCGTCTACCGGCAACACCGCGAGGCTGCCGCCCGGATCTTCCAGCACCGAATAGTTGGCCACGAACAGGTAGCGCCCGTCACTGGCCAGGCTGGAATGGGTCGGCTCGTTGCCCAGGCTCTGCACCTGGTTGATCAGGGTCAGTTGATGGTTCTTCGGGTCGATGCTGTAGCTGCTGACGCGCCCCACCGGGTCTTTTTGGCCTGGGCCGTTTTCGTTGACCACAAACAGGTGCTTCTGGTCTTTGGACAGGGTCAGCCACGACGGGTTGGCCGCCTTGGCGGCGAGCACCGGCTGGCCGCTGAACTGCCCGGTACGGCTGTCGAACTGCAAACGGTAGATACCTTCGCTGGTGCCGGCGGTGTAGCTGCCAACGAGCAATTCATAGGTGTCCACCGGCGCGGCCTGGACCGACATCGCGCCTACGCTGCCGGCCATCAGCAGGGGCCAGAATTTACGCATCATCATCCGCTTCATCCTCGTCATTATTGTTGCCGGTGACGCCGCTCATGCAGACCAGGCGGTGTTCGCCCTTGTCATCGGTAAGGGTCCAGCTTTGCAGGGTTTGATCAAAGGTCGCCGCCTTGACTTGCTCCAGGCTGAATCTCCAGAGCTTCTTGTCACGACCGTCCATGCAGATGATCAGTAACTTCTGGTCATCCAGGCTGAAATCGAAGGTGTGCATGCCGTCGATTTCAACCATCTGGCAGTCTTCAAAAGCATTGAGCAAGGTAGCGGTGTCGGCAGTCATAACCATCAATCATCAAGAGGAAAGACCCCATGATAGGTCAAATCGTTGCATCGACCTAAGCCCGCGCAATGCAAAACGCCGTGGCACAGGCCACGGCGTTTTGGCAGACCGCGATGAATCAGTGAGCGAACAACGAATTGCCCTTCTGCCCCGCCAGCTTCTCGGGCTTGATCAGGAAGCGTGCCAGCGCCGGCAGCAGCCACAGCGCGCCGAACATGTTCCACAGCAGCATGAAGGTCAGCATCAGGCCCATGTCGGCCTGGAACTTGATGGCCGAGAAGATCCACGTCGCCACGCCGATCGCCAGGCACAGGCCGGTGAACAGCACGGCTTTACCGGTGGACTTGAGCGTCTGGTAATAGGCTTCCTGCAACGGCAAACCGGCCCGCAGGAAACTCTCCAGGCGGCTGTAGATGTAGATGCCGTAGTCCACGCCAATCCCCACGCCCAGGGCCACCACTGGCAAGGTCGCAACCTTGACGCCGATGCCCATGAACGCCATCAGCGCGTTGCCCAGCACCGAAGTCAGCACCAGCGGCAGCACGATGCACAGGGTCGCCGCCCAGGAGCGGAAGGTGATCATGCACATGGTGGCCACGCACAGGTACACCAGGATCAGGATGGTCAGCTCGGACTCCTTGATCACCTCGTTGGTGGCCGCCTCGATCCCGGCGTTACCGGCGGCGAGGATGAATTCCAGGCCCTCCTTGTTGTTCTCCTTGGCGAAGTCCTGCACCGCATGCACTGCGCGGTCGAGGGTTTCGGCCTTGTGGTCGTTGAGGAACACCAGCACCGGCGCCAGGGAGCAATTGTTGTTGTACAGGCCATCGGCACGGGCGATGGAGTTGTTCAGCACATCCGGGTTACGCGACAGGGTTTCCCATTTCAGGTTGCCCTCGTTCATGCCCTTGATCATCTGCTTGGACACGGTCACCAACGAGATGGCCGACTGCACGCCTTCGGTGTTCTGCATCTTCCACATCAACTGGTCGATGGGCGCCATGGCTTCATAACGCGAGCAGCCTTCCGGCGGCGTCTTGACCATCACCACCAGCACATCGGAGCTGGTGGAGTAGTTGTTGATGATGAAGTTGTTGTCCTTGTTGTAGCGCGAGTCCGGGCGCAGTTCCGGCGCGCCCTGGTCGAGGTCGCCGATCTTCAGGTTCTGGCTGTACCAGAGGCCGCCACCGAAGGCGACCAATGCCAACGCAATCGATACCGGCGCGACTTTGGGGCTGGCGAATTTCGACAGCAGGCGCCAGAACGGGTGTTCGCGGTGTGCATCTTTCTTGCTGCGCTCGATGGCGCGTTTGCTGATGCCGACGTAGGAGATCGCCACCGGCAGCAGGATCAGGTTGGTGAACACGATCACCGCTACACCCACCGAGGCGCCGATGGCCAGTTCGCGGATCACGCCGATGTCGATGATCAGCAGGGTGATAAAGCCGACCGCATCGGCGAGGATCGCGATCATTCCCGGCAGGAACAACTGGCGAAACGTCCGCCGGGCGGCGGTCAGGGCGTTGTCGGCGTCACTGGATTGCAGAGCGATGCCGTTGATCTTCTGTACACCGTGAGAAATACCAATGGCGAAGATCAGGAACGGCACCAGCATCGAGTAGGGATCCAGCCCAAAACCCAGGGCATGCATCAATCCAAGTTGCCAGATAACCGCCACCAGCGTGGTGCTCAACACCGCGACGGTACTGCGCAGGCAGTTGGTAAACCACAGCAGCAGCACCAGAGTGATGACGAAGGCGATACCGAAGAACATCACCACCATCACCAGGCCGTCGATCAGGTCGCCGACCTTCTTGGCAAACCCGACGATGTGGATCTTGACGTTGGGGTTCTGGGCTTCGAACTTGTCGCGGATCTTGTCTTCGAGTTCATGGGAGAACTTGCGATAGTCCAGGGCCAGCAGCTTGCCCTGGTCTTGCGGGTCCGGGTAGGACTCCAGCAGTGGGATATCGACGATGCTCGATTTGAAATCGTTGGCCACCAGCCGCCCGACCTGCCCGGACTTGAGCACGTTGTTGCGCAACTGATCGAGGCTTTCCGGTGAGCCGTTGTAGCTCTGCGGGATCACTTCACCGCCGGCAAAACCTTCCTCGGTGACCTCGGTCCAGCGCACGCTGGGACTCCACAGGGACTTGAGCCCGGAGCGGTCGACGCCGGAGATGTAGAACACCTCGTCGTTGATCTGGCGCAGGGTCTCCATGTACTCCTTCGTGAAGATGTCGCCGTCCTTGGCTTCCACCGAGATGCGCACCGTGTTGCCCAGGTTCGCCAGGTCGTTGCGGTGCTCCATCATCTTCTCGATGAAGGGGTGCTTGAGGGGGATCATTTTTTCGAAGCTGGTGGACGGGCGAATCAACGTCGCCTGCCAGAACAGGAAAATACTCACCAGCAGGCAGATCGTGATCACTGCCGGGCGGTTGTTGAAAATCAGGCGCTCGAGAAACGTGGCCTTGTCGTTGTGATGACTGCTCATGGTGTCCCCGCCTTCTTATTGTTTTGTCGGCTCGGCGCCGGTTGGACTGGCCACGCGAACGCCGCCCTGCCCCGCCAGAATCAAGTTGCCGTTGCCCGCCGCCGTGACCGCCGACAGCGAAATGCGGTCCGGGCGATTGAATACGCTGAAGGTCAGGCCGTCATCGTGGCTGACCACCACGCTGCCGCCATTGCCCACCACCACGATGGAACCGTCGTCCAGCAGGGTCGCGCCCGATAAACCGAACTCCAGCGCGCCACGGGTGGCGTTCAGCTCCACCGGTTCCCAGGTGCTGCCAAAATCCGTGGAGCGAAACAGGTTGCCGCGCAGGCCGTAAGCCAACAGGGTCTGCGCCTGGGCGGTGCCGATCACGCCGAACAGCGAGCCCTCGTAGGGGCCTTCGAGCTTTTCCCAGGTTTGCCCCTCGTCATGGGAGCGGAACATGCTGCCCTGCTCACCGACGATAAACAGCCCGGCGTCTTTCACCTGGGCGATGGCGTTGAGGTGGAACTGGTCTTCGTTGTCGAGGCGGTCGCTGACGTCGTCCCAGGTCTTGCCGCCGTCGGTGGTTTCGATCAGCGCACCGTAGGCGCCCACGGCAAAGCCATTGCTGGCGTCCTTGAACCACACGTCGAGCAGCGGCGCTTCGCGCTTCAAGTCCTGGAATTGTTGAGTCCAGGTCACGCCGCCATCGGTGGTGGCGAGGATCTGTGCGTCATGGCCCACCGCCCAGCCGTGTTGGTCGTCGGCGAAAAATACGGCGGTCAGCAGTTGCCGGGTGGGGACTTTGGCTTGAGTCCAGGTGGCGCCCTGGTCGTCGGAATAGAGGATGTGCCCGCGATCACCGACCGCGACCAGGCGTTTGCCTGCGTGCACCACGTCGATCATCAGGCTTTTGGCAGCCTTGGGGGAATCAATGGCAAACACCGCTGCGGCGGTGGTTTCAGTGGCGGCGTGGGCCGGTGTCGACAACGCGACACCCCCCAGCAACGAGAGCGCTGTGGCCAGCAATGCGACCCTGCGCGTGGCCTTCGGGCGGAAAAACACCACACCCATGACAGGCTCACTCATAGACCTTTCTCCCATTTATTATTGTTAGGTCGTCTTGCCGTGGGGAGCCCTGAAACCTGCAATCTAGAGCGCCTTGGGCAAGCTGGGCCATCCTAGCGGGCTTTGGAATCGTCTGACAATCGGCGCTACGTTATGTTTTGTTAACTGGAGAGGGGTTTGAGCCAGTGCTGAATGTAGCGCTATCAGCAGCGGTGATCGTGGAGGGAGGCTGTTGTGGCGAGGGAGCTTGCTCCCGCTGGAGTGCGCAGCGCTCCCACGCTTTTTGGGGGCCGCTGCGCAGCCCAGCGGGAGCAAGCTCCCTCGCCACGGGGTGAAGTGTGGTCGTCGAGAATGAATTTTTATTCTATGTATTGAGTTTTGGGAATATTTATTCCATAAATAGCCTTCTCAAAACAATAATTCGAAGGAACCCGGCTATGCGCGAACTCGGAATCGGCCTGATTGGCACAGGCTTTATGGGGCGTGCCCACGCTCTGGCATTCAATAACGCACGGGCGGTGTTTGAACTGCCGGTGAAGCTCAGACTGGCCGCCCTGGCCGATGCCGATACCGAACGCGCGACACGCTGCGCCGCGGACTGGGGGTTTGCCCAGGCCCATGGCGACTGGCAGCAGTTGATCGACGATCCCAAGGTCGATGTCGTCGCCATTACTACCCCTAACCATTTGCACTTCCCGATGGCCATGGCTGCGCTGGCGGCGGGCAAGGCGGTGTATTGCGAGAAGCCGCTGGCGGTGAGCCTGGAGCAGGCGGCCGCGATGCGTGATGCGGCGAGCAAGGCCGGGGTGGTGACGCGGGTCGGCTACAACTATCAGCACAACCCGATGATTGGCCTGGCCCGGCAGTTGATCGCCAGTGGGGAGTTGGGAGAGATCATCAGTTTTCAGGGGGAATTCAGCGAGGATTTCATGGCTGACGCGGCATCGCCTTGGTCTTGGCGCTGTGACGTGGGGCATGCCGGCGGCGCGTTGGCGGATTTGGGCAGTCACTTGCTGTCCATGGCGCGGTACCTGGTGGGGGATGTGCTGAGTGTGTGCGCCGATACGCAAACGGTGCATGGGCAACGGCCTGCTACGGCGGGGAGTGAAGCACTGCGGGAGATTGCGGTGGATGATCAGGTGCATGCGTTATTGCGGTTTGCCAATGGTGCGCGGGGGACGGTGAGCAGCAGTTGGCTGAAGCATGGGTATAAGAATCACCTGAGCTTTGAGATCAGTGGCACGCGGGGCACGTTGTTGTTTGATCAGGAACGGTTGAATGAATTGCAGCTGTTTCGGGTTGGGCAGGAGGGGTTTCAGCGGTTGCTGGCGGGGCCTTCGCTGCCGGGGTATGCGGCGTTCAGCCCGGCGCCGGGGCATCAGTTGGGGTACAACGAGTTGAAGACACTGGAGGTGCATGAGTTGGTGATGGCGTTGGCCGGCAAGGGCAGCGACGGGACGGATTTTGCAGCGGCTTGGGAGGTTGAGAGGTTGGCCACGGCGATTCGGGTGGCGGCTCGGGAAGAGCGGTGGGTCAGGCTGAATGAGGTCTAAATGTGGGAGCGGGCTTGCTCGCGAAGGCAGTGTGTCAGCCAGTATATCTGGCGACTGACACACCGCTTTCGCGAGCAAGCCCGCTCCCACATTAGATTTTTGTCAGCTTTGAGTTTTGCGCATGAGGCGGTAGGCCACCGGCGATGATCACTGACGCTATCGCCCTCAACCTGGGCGACCGCAACCTGCTGGCTCGATTTAAATAGTGAATACCGCACTTCTGCGCGGGTCATTGCCTGATTTATCAAATATAAACTCCACCTCCACTTTAAGAGAGCCGGAATACGGCATCTCCGTCCAATTTATCCACTCATGCCATTGACCATCTTGCCGCGCTTTGTCTATTTCCCAATACTTTGTTCCATTGAAATAGACAATAACGTTCGCATTATTACCACCTTCTACATTTTTTCTTGTAATTCCGTACCATACTGTTTGAATTCTGATTTTCCCGCCTGCAATAGTCCATTGCAAACGTGCGCCACCATAAAACTCCGGATTGGTAGTTTCTTCCCCGCGGTAATGGACGACGACGTCTTTCAAGCCCTCCGAATCCGTCGAAAAGCTATTGTCTTCCGCACCAAGCATCGTGTCTTTCGTCATGAAATTAATCCTCAATCTACGCAGCGGCAAGGCGATACAACTATTGTAAAGTCCGAACTTACATAGCTGATAGAACCATTCTCTGCACCAACCTGTAACTGTCATAAATACCAGCAACTTAGTTAATTTAGAAATAAAAAAACGACTCATAAAACAAAACGACGTACCGGCCCAACTTTTCCTGTAGTTGACACCCCCACCAAGCGTGCAGGTGACTTTCACCTCCAATTCGCTAGCGTGGCTACCTCACTGAAGGCAACAAAAAGCCGCGCCTGCTGGAGCAGGCGCGGCTTGGATCAAACAGGCAACAGGATCAGTGCATGAAGATCGCGATCAGGATGATGACCGGGATAGGCACACCGAGGAAAAACAGCAGTAATGAGCGCATGAGGTTCTCCTTGAATTAACGAACGGAAGTGGTGTGGGGAGTGGTTTCCAGGTACACCACGGCATCCCGGCGACGACCGCCGAAGGTTGCAGCGAGGCTGGCAAAAAACGCACCGATCAACAGCGCCACGAACGTCCACAGCGAGGTGTAGGCCGCTACTTTCGCAGCCGTGTCCGCAGCCTGCTTGGCTTTCAACTTGGCGTCATCCAGGGCTTTTTGAGCCTGGCCGTAGACCTGGTCAACACGCGCCTCGGCGTCGGCCTGGCTGAGGTTGGTACGCTGGCTGATCAACTGTGCAAGGTACGCACGATCTTCAGGTGCCAGCTGACCATTGTTGCTCACGGTGCGAGCGAAGATGCGGGCGACCACACCGTGCACCGCGTCATCACTGACGGCTGCCGGGCGATCATCACGGAACAGACTGTCGACGTAGTAGCCGAAGTCTTCACCCTTGGAGGCAGCGCCAGCCACCTGGCTCATGCCACTGACGGCACCCGATGCCACACTGGCACCGGCCTTCACACCACCGCTGACCACACTGCTGACCGAACCGACGATCAGCACCGCCGTCACCAGTGTCGCCACGGCCCAGGCCAGGAAGCCATGGGCGGTGTCGCGAAAGTACACCTCATCGCCGTGCATATTGGCCCATTTCACCCGCAGGCGACCGGCGATGTAACCGCCCATCCCCGACGCGATGATTTGCGTAACCGCCAGCCAGACAATGGTGGAAATGCCAAGCCCTTTGGCGCTGATCCCACTGTCGGCCCACGGCGACACCGCCGAAAAGCCCAGGCCGAAGCCCAGCAGTACCAGGATCAAGGACAGTGCAGCCGCAGCAGCGGCCCCGGCAAAGATCGCGCCCCAGGAAACCCCGGAGAGCGTGCTCGACTCTTGCAGCGTGGATGAGGATGTAATCATTGTTGTTTTGCTCCAGGCATGAAAAATAGTGTTACAAGTCTCAAAAGGGACAGTGCAGGCAACGTGCCAGATGTATTGAAATTAAAAGCCTATATATTTCAATGAGTTAAGTAATTTGAACTAATTTGAACCATGCAACTTGCAAGAAATAGCCTGGAGCGGCGGGCGTTATGCATTCCTCGTAGGAAATAACCCATGCACGCGCCATGGACCGCAAAAATTCCTACACACACAGCATTCGTTCAGATTCAGCGGGGTAAGGTGAATTGTGTCGTTTGTGCCTACATAAATTTTTATTTAGGAAGCGGGCTATCATTTCTTGGCAAAATGCCCGCACTTCAGTGTGAATCGCTCACCAGGTAATCCTTATGACCCGCATTTTGACCATCGAGGACGACGCCGTAACGGCCCGGGAGATCGTTGCCGAGCTGAGTAGCCATGGACTGGACGTAGATTGGGTAGACAATGGCCGCGAAGGCCTGGTCCGTGCCGTCAGCGGTGATTACGACTTGATCACCCTCGACCGCATGCTCCCGGAACTGGATGGCCTGGCCATCGTCACCACCCTGCGCACCATCGGCGTATCCACACCGATCCTGATGATCAGCGCCCTCTCCGACGTGGATGAACGGGTACGCGGCCTGCGTGCCGGTGGTGATGACTACCTGACCAAGCCGTTCGCCTCCGACGAAATGGCCGCCCGCGTCGAAGTGCTGCTGCGGCGCAAAAGCACGGTCAAGGAGTTCGAAACTGCCTTGCGCGTAGCGGATCTGGAACTGAACCTGATCAGCCGCGAGGCCAGCCGCGCCGACCAGCCCCTGAGCCTGTTGCCGACGGAATACAAACTGCTGGAATTCCTGATGCGCAACACCGGGCAAATCCTCTCGCGGATGATGATCTTCGAGGAAGTCTGGGGTTATCACTTCGACCCGGGCACCAACCTGATCGATGTGCACATCGGTCGCCTGCGCAAAAAAATCGACCCGCCGGGCCTCACGCCGCTGATCCGCACGGTACGAGGTTCCGGGTATGTCATTGCTGAACCCCTCTAAAGGCTGGCGCTCTTCCAGCAGCCGACTGCTGGCGCTCTACAGTTCGTTGTTCGTGGCCTGGAGCTGCATCCTCATGGGTGTGCTCTACTACGAGGTCTCCGGTTACCTGGGCGACCTCTCGCGCCACTCCCTGATGCAGCGCCAGCATTTGTTCCAGCGGTTTGACGGCGAAGAACTGGTGGAAGCCCTGACCACCAGCATGACCTTCGACATGAAAGGCGTTGATGCATACGGGCTGTTCGACAACCAGTTCAACCCCATCAGCGGCCCGATCCGTGTGATACCGCCGGACCTGCCGATGGACGGGCACATCCATGCCCTGGCCAACTGCATCAATTCCGATGACCCGAAACTGCCCCGCGACAGCTGCGACGCCGTGGCCACCCACACCGAAGATGGCCGCTGGCTGATTCTGGTTCGCGCCAACGGCTCGCTGTTCGGCGTGACGCGGATCATCCTGCACGCCTTGCTGTGGGGCATCACCCTGACGATCATTCCCGGCGCGGCTGGCTGGCACCTGCTGCGACGGCGCCCGCTGCGGCGGATTCGCGGGATCCAGGCGAGCGCCGAAGCCATCGTGGCCGGCGACCTGACCCACCGCTTGCCGTTGTCTGACCGACGCGACGAACTGGACATGCTGGCGGCCATCGTCAACGCGATGCTCGACCGCATCGAGAAGCTGATGAACGAGGTCAAGGGCGTGTGCGACAACATCGCCCACGACCTGCGCACCCCGCTGACCCGCCTGCGGGCGCAGCTGTACCGGATCCAGCAGCAGGCCGATGAGGACGCGCCCCACGCCCTGCAACTGGACGCGGCCATCGCCGAAACCGACACCTTGATGGCGCGCTTCCGTGGCTTGCTGCGGATTTCCGAACTGGAGGACCATCAGCGCCGCTCGGGCTTCCTGGTGCTTGATCCCCTGCCCTTGCTGCAGGAACTCCACGACTTCTACCTGCCCCTGGCAGAAGAAGGCCAGATGGAACTGCTGCTGCAAGTGCCGGCCTCGTTACCGTGGATCACCGGCGATCGCGCCTTGCTGTTCGAAGCCCTGGCCAACCTGCTGAGCAACTCGATCAAATTCACCCCGCCGGGCGGCGAAGTGATCCTGCGAGGCGTGAACGATGCCGGCAGCACCCGCATCGAAGTGCTCGACTCCGGGCCCGGGATTCCGGCGGCGGAACGTGCGGCAGTGTTCCAGCGTTTTTATCGAGTGGACGAAGGCAATCAACAGCAAGGCGGGTTTGGGTTGGGGCTGTCGATTGTGGCGGCGATCATCAACCTGCACGGGTTCAAACTGGAAGTGGGCAGCAGCGAAAGTGGCGGCGCGAAGCTGATCCTCGAATGCCGCCAGCAGCTGATGCCTGAAGCCTGAGCCTGAAGAACACCACAAAACCAATGTGGGAGCGGGCTTGCTCGCGAATGCGGAGTGTCAGTCAACCCATCTGGCACTGATCCACCGCATTCGCGAGCAAGCCCGCTCCCACATTTGATCTTCATTCAGCCTGGGAAATTGCCACGCAATGCTTCCAGCCCGCCGCTGTAGACACCGGTAAACAACTCCTCCACCGCTGCATCCGTCACACCCGCCACCGGGGTAAACACACCCGACCAGGTGACCTTGGCGGTGCTGTCCGTCAACGCCTCAACCTTCAACGTCGCCAGATACTCACTCACCGGAAACGGCGACTCGCTGATGGAGTAACTATAAGTACGCGCCGCGTTATCAAAGCGTTGCAGCCGCTCCACCACCACACCACCATCGGCCGTTTGCAGATGACGCACACGCCCGCCTTCACTCGGCTCGCTCTTGACGATAAAGGGCAGCCAGTCCGGCAGCGAGTTGAAGCCTCCGACCAATTGCCAAACCTGTTCGGCCGAAACCGGGATTTCAATAACAGCAGATGCTTTTGCCACGACTAACACTCCAAACCATTCAAGAAAAAATCAGATCGCCATGCTGTCGACAACACCGCCGTCGACCCGCAACGCGGCACCGGTGGTTGCAGACGATAACGGTGAAGCAATGTACGCCACCAGATTCGCCACTTCATCCACATTCGCTGCGCGCTGGATGATCGACGTTGGCCGCGCATTGCGCACAAACACATCCGCCTCGTCCCGTGCACTGCGCCCGGACTTGGCCACGGCGTCCTTGAGCATGTTCTCCAGGCCATCGGTAAAGGTCGGCCCCGGCAGGATTGCATTGACCGTTACCCCGGTGCCCGCCAGGCGTTTGGCCAGGCCATGGGACACTGCCAGGTTGGCGCTTTTGGTGACGCCGTAGTTGATCATGTCGGCCGGCGTCGCCACGCCCGATTCCGACGACACAAAGATCACCCGTCCCCAGCCCTTCTCGACCATGCCCGGCGTGTAGTGCCGCGACAAACGCACGCCGGAGATCACATTGACCTCGTAGAAACGCGTCCACTCACTGTCGGGGGCGTCGAAGAAATCGACGTCGTTGAAGATCCCGAGGTTGTTCACCAGGATGTCGGCCCGCGGCTCGGCGGCGAACAGTTTTTCCGCGCCCTCGGCCGTGCCCAGGTCTGCCACCAGGCCACGCAGCTCAGCGCCGGGGACTGCCTGGCGAATCGTCGCCAGCGCCTCGTCGACCTTGCTCGATTCACGCCCGATCACCACCACCGTGGCGCCGGATTGCGCCAGGGCCTGGCTGATGCCCAGGCCGATCCCGGCGGTGCTGCCACTGACGATTGCGACTTTGCCACTGATATCAATTTTCATGTTCGCGTTCCTGTGGTTAGAGCGGCAGCGGTGCACGGGCCGAAATCAATCGGGCGTCGCGCAGGGCCTGCCAAAAGGCTGCGGGAATCTTCTCTGACAACGCCGCGACGTCTTCAGCCATTCGACCCGGACGACTGGCACCCGGAATCACTGCCGCTACTGCCGGATGGGCCAGGGAGAATTGCAGTGCAGCGGCTTTCACACTGACGCCATGAGCAGCGGCAATCGCCTTGATCTGCTCGACTTTGCTGATGATCGTCGGGCTGGCTTTCTGGTACTCAAAATGCGCACCGCCCGCCAGGATGCCGGAGCTGTACGGGCCGCCGACCACGATTTCGACGTTCTGCGCCAGGGCCGCGTCCATCAGGCGCTGCAAGGCACGTTCGTGGTCGAGCAAGGTGTAGCGACCGGCGAGCAGGAAGCCGTCGGGCTGGGCTTCGGTCAGGTCCAGGGTCAACTCGCAAGGCTCGACACGGTTGACGCCCAGGCCCCAGGCCTTGATCACACCTTCTTCACGCAGGCGGGTCAGCACTTTGAAGGCACCGGTGCGCGCCTGGTTGAAATAATCCAGCCATTGGTCACCGTAGAAGTCCTGGGCAATGTCGTGAATCCACACGATATCCAGGCGGTCGGTTTGCAGGCGATTGAGGCTGTCTTCGATGGAACGCAGGGTGGCGTCGGCGCTGTAGTCGTTGACCATCTTGTTCGGCCGGCCGTGTTCGAACACACCGCTTTTCTCGCCGAGGTCGCGGGCGCTTTCTTCCACTTCATCGAGAATCAGGCGGCCGACCTTGGTGCTGAGTACATAGTCGTCACGGTTGTACTTCGACAGGGCCTGGCCCAGGCGGATTTCCGAGAGGCCCGAACCGTAGAACGGTGCAGTGTCGAAGTAGCGCACGCCCTGGTTCCAGGCCGCTTCAACGGTGGCTTGCGCCTCTTCTTCCGGGATGGCGCGGAACATGTTGCCCAATGGGGCGGTGCCAAAACCCAGCACGCCGGGGAGTTTGTCTTTCAAGCTCATGGGGTAAATCCTCAAGATTGTTCAAGGTCGCTGTGTTGACCGTTGAGCAGATCCTAGATTGCAGAGATCGGACCGTCCAAGACATACTGCGACCAACTTGAGTCCCTTAAGGTCTGACATGATCGACTTCCGTCAATTGCGTTACTTCGTTGTAGTCGCTGAAGAAGAACACGTGGGGCGTGCTGCCGAACGGTTGCACATCTCCCAATCGCCCCTGAGCCGGCAGATCGCGCAACTGGAAGAACGCCTGGGCCTGACCTTGTTCGAGCGCAGCCAACAGCGCATCCGCCTGACCCGCGACGGCCAGACGTTCCTCGCAGAAACCAAGGCCCTGCTGACCCACGCCAACCGCCTGGAATCCCTGGGCCGGCGCTTGGGCAAAGGCGAAGAAGGCGGGCTGTGCATCGGCTACATCGAAAACGCGATGCACGCGGGCGTGCTGCCGAATGCCTTGAAAGTCTTGCGCGACGCACGGCCCAACGTGCATATCGCGCTGTACAACCTGCCCTCTGCCGAACAGCTGGAAGGCCTGCGCCAACGCAGCCTCGATATCGCCCTGGTGGGCGAGCCACCGGCGGCGGATGACCCGGACCTGATCGCCCTGCAAGTGCTGGACGACCCGATGCTGCTGGCGCTACCCGAGCAGCATCCGCTGGCCAGCGTCAGCGAATTGCTGCCTGAGCATCTGGCCGACCAGCAATGGATTGGCGTGCAACGCAAACCCGGGGCAAACCCGGCGGATGACTTTGTTGCCGCGTGCATTCGCGCAGGTTTCACCCCGCAGATTCCGATGGAAGCCAGCGAGCCGTTTACCGCGTTGGGGTTGGTGGCGTCGGGGTTAGGTGTCGCGATGGTGCAAAAGGGCTTGAGCCGCAATGCACCGCCGGGCGTGGTGCTGCGGGAACTGCCGTGGCTGACCTACACCACGCCGCTGTGGGCGGCGTGGCATCGGATCAATTTGCGGCCGTTGGTGGAGACGTTCAGGAAAGTCCTGACAGAGCCCCTGGCATGACGCTTGCCAATAACAGGACATGCCGCTCACGGGCGAGCAGACTATCCGTCAGTAGTTGATCTGAGGTCGCCCAGTCGTTTCAGCGGATTCGGCGTTGGGCCGTTTCGCTCGGACCTGCTCCTGCTGGTCATCATCCTGACCGCCCCCGAAAGCAGCGATCGCGTCGAAAGAATTGGACTGGGCCATACCGGCTTGTGAAGGTTGAGCGTTGTTAATACTGGACAAAATATTCACCTTGATTTTGCTCATGGGAGTTTGAAGCAAAACCTTTGTGGTACTCCGATACATTCAGTTCCGCAGGGAGCTCATGTGGGAGCCGGGCGTGCCCGCGATGCAGGCGCCTCGGTCCGTCAGTCAGAACCAGGCGATGCCATCCGGTGATTAATGCTCGTTCCCACGCTCTGCGTGGGAACGCATCCTGTGACGCTCCGCGTCACCACTGCGCAAGACTTGAACCTTGCATCGCCAACTGGACGCAGAGCGTCCGGGGCGGCATTCCTACGCAGAGCGTGGGAACGATCTTCATACATTCAGTTCCGCAGGGAGCTCATGTGGGAGCCGGGCTTGCCCGCGATGCAGGCGCCTCGGTCTGTCAGTCAGACCCAGGCGATGCCATCCGGTGATTAATGCTCGTTCCCACGCTCTGCGTGGGAACGCATCCCGTGACGCTCCGCGTCACCACTGCGCAAGACTTGAACCTTGCATCGCCAACTGGACGCAGAGCGTCCGGAGCGGCATTCCCACGCAGAGCGTGGGAACGATCTTCATACATTCAGTTCCGCAGGGAGCTCATGTGGGAGCCGGGCTTGCCCGCGATGCAGGCGCCTCGGTCTGTCAGTCAGACCCAGGCGATGCCATCCGGTGATTAATGCTCGTTCCCACGCTCTGCGTGGGAACGCATCCCGTGACGCTCCGCGTCACCACTGCGCAAGACTTGAACCTTGCATCGCCAACTGGACGCAGAGCGTCCGGAGCGGCATTCCCACGCAGAGCGTGGGAACGATCTTCATACATTCAGTTCCGCAGGGAGCTCATGTGGGAGCCGGGCGTGCCCGCGATGCAGGCGCCTCGGTCTGTCAGTCAGACCAAGGCGATACCATCCGGTGATTAATGCTCGTTCCCACGCTCTGCGTGGGAACGCATCCTGTGACGCTCCGCGTCACCACTGCGCAAGACTTGAACCTTGCTTCGCCAACTGGACGCAGAGCGTCCGGAGCGGCATTCCCACGCAGAGCGTGGGAACGATCTTCATACATTCAGTTCCGCAGGGAGCTCATGTGGGAGCCGGGCTTGCCCGCGATGCAGGCGCCTCGGTCTGTCGGTCAGACCAAGGCGATGCCATCGCAGGCAATCCAGCTCCCACAGGGTTTCGGTGTCGCCGTTGAACGTGTGGTGGATCAGTAGCGCCAATGCCCCGGCACCCACAGCCACTGCCCGTTCCCCCAGCGATAGTGCCCCCGCACCCACTGATACCCTGGCGCAGGTGCTACCGGCACGACCTCAACCAACGGCGGCGGGCGCCGCGGATGAGCAGGTTCAACAATACAACCGGACAACGCCGCCGCCATCAACGTGGCGGCCAGCGTGGCCTTGAATATGCGGGACATGGCACGGTTCCCCAATGAGACTAGCCGTCGCCTGAGTGGCGGGCTTACCCGGGTTAAACGCGGCCAACCGGGAAAATCCGTCGCTCGTCTCAGTTATTTCTGGCCGCCTTGCCCTGTGTCTGTCCCTTCAAATACAACCTCTCCATCCGTCGTTGTCGCCCATACCTGGGCAAAATACCGCCGGGAAAACCACTCTAAGAGAGGTTCACTGGATAAGTAGACACCTGTCAACTATGACAGTAGATACATAGGGACTGATGGCCTATTTTCGTCAGTGATGAATATCAAAGCCTGATCCGATAACAAGGAGTTCCCATGAAAAACAGACAACTTTATGAGTTCAGAGACACCGATGGCGCCGGGGCTCCAGAAGTCGTTATGTCACGCTATAAAGAAGGCAACGACGACCTCTATTCGCCCACGTACGATGTGATTATTTCGTCCTCTACACTGGGCTGGGACTATGACACTGCTACTTGGCCAGAAGATGTCACCGAAGATAACATTCAGGATGATGACGACAGGTCCTATTACATTTTGGCGGCCAATATTATCAAGCAGATCAAAAGCTTAAAGCCCTCCAATTACCGTGAAAATCACGTTCAAAAGTTCACTCGAATTTTGATAATGTTTTCTGACACCGCCCCAACCGATGTCCTCATGTATCACTTCAAGGACAACAATATCGACTTTAACAATCCCGACGCAATCGTCACCGCTACCGACCGTGACCCCCAAGGGCGCTATCGCAAAATTTTAGCTGCGCAAGATGCAAATGACGACACATTCATTGATAGCAGTGATGAGCTCATTTACAGAACTCTGGCGACGTCGTTCGCTTCAATGAAATACTCACTGCCTTAAACTTATGCCGGGAAGTTGAGGAGCGGTGTCCGCTCCTTCGTCTCAGTTACTTCTGCCCGGCCTTGCCCTTCGCCTGCCCTTTCAAATACAGCGCTTCCACCAACCGCTGACGCTCATCCCGGGGCAAGGTGCTGGCGAACTGCGCCAGGGTGTTGTCCACCAGCGCCCGGAGCGCCATGTCCGCCTCCCGGGCCTTGCTCAGATCCGTCACCAACGCCGCACGGTCCAGGGTCGGCGCCTCCAGTTGTTTGATCACGTCCAGTCGCGCCTCGCGCCCGGCAAGTACCAGCGGCTGGCTGTCGGCGCGGTTCTGGCGCAACAACTGGCGCAGTTCCTTGCGCCGTTCCGGCGGCAGCTTGACCATCGCCTGGCGCAGGCCATGCTGGTTCACCACCGCTTCGGCGGGCTTGGTATTCGCCAGCCAGTGGTACAGGCCACCGCCGACACCGCCGATCAAAAACACGTTGAACAACACCGACACAACCAGCAGCGGCTTCAGGTACTTGGGTGACGGGGTCATTGCTCGCTTTCCTCGGCGTTGACGGTGAAGACGACGTCGGCGTCGCCCTGGTCGAAGACACTGGGCAGTACTTCAGGACCGAGTGTGGGCAACGGTACGCTCAAGGACGCTACCAGGATGCCGGCGGCAATCCCGGCGATGCCCACGCCGACGAAGCCGGCGGGCGATAGCCAGCCGGCGTAGCGTGCCCAAAAGGATTGGCGCTGGGGGAACGACTGGCGAATCTGCCGCGCCAGCGCCGGGTCGACGGGCGCCAGTTGGTAGGCATCCAACTGGCCATCGAGCCATCGCGCCTGGTGCAGCACCTCGAGTGCGCCGGCATCGCCTGCGTCCAGCAGTGCCTGGGCCTGCGCCTGTTCGGCACGGGGCCAACGGTGCAGGTGGCCGCCGTAAGCCTCGGCCAGTTGGGCAAATCGTTCAGGCGTCATGGTTTCCCCCTTCCTGGGCGGGCGGGCCCGGGTGTGTCGTCAAGGTAACTGCGCAGGTTGCGCCGGGCCCGTGACAGCAAGCTCTCCAGTGCCTCGACGCTGATGTTCATCAGCGCCGCGGCGTCGATATTCGACAGCTCTTGGTAGTACTGCAACACAATCGCCTCGCGCTGGCGATCAGGCAGTGACGCCAGCGCCGCCGCCATGTGCTCACTGCGGGCGGCGGCTTCCAGCTGTTCATCGGCCGCAGGCGCCGTGTCGATCACTTCGCTCATGGCCGCCTCGTCGTGCAACGGGCGCTCCTTGCGCCGACGCAAATGGTCATGGCACAGGTTGAGCGCCACGCGGTGCAACCAGGTGTCGAAACGCGCTTCGCCACTGCGCCAGCTCGCAGCCTGGCGCCAGATCCGCAGAAAGCTTTCCTGGGCCACGTCCCTGGCCTCGTCGGCATCCCCGAGGATCCGACTGGCGAGCGCGAGCAAACGCGGGAGTTTGCGCGTCACCATTTCGTTGATGGCCGCCGGTTCGTTGTTACCGATGCGGGCCAACAGCTCAACGTCCGGATCAGTGTCTTTCAATAGGGCAAGTCTCGGTCCGGTGGCTAAGGGTCAGGGTGACGGGAGGGTCAGCGGATCCAATGCCCTTCTCTCCAGTACCAGTTGGGGCCGCGCGACTCCCAATGACCCGGTTCCCAACGAGCGTTGCGCATCACCGGCTGCCAGTGGCCCGGCACCCAGGCATATCCGCGCCCTTCGTAACGCCAGTGCCCGCGGTCCCACACATAACCCGGGCGCTCGACGGGAACGGCCTCGACGCGCATCGGCGGTGGCGCTTCACGGATGATCACTTCGGTCTGGGCAAAGGTCGGCGTGCTGACCAGGGCGGCCAGCGCCAGTGGGATCAACAGGGCGTAACGTAATTTGGCCAGCGGTCGTGCAAGTCTCATGACAACTCCTTCATCGGCGATCGCCAGTGATCGCAGCTGTAGGGTTGAACGGCGAGTGTCTGAATAATCCGTCGCGTCAACATCAACTTTTTTCGCGACCGTTCAGGACGGTAGACAGGGCCAGTATTGCCCAGGGTTTGCGGGGGTTTGATGAAATATGCAAAAAGCGCCGACGGATTTGGCCAGGCGGACGCGTTCAAGGACTAACCGTTGGCAATCAGCAGGCATGCCTGTTGATTTTCAACGTTCACTACCTTGAGGAAATCACCATGTCTCGTCGAATTTCACTGCTGGTTGCCGCTGTCCTGCTCTTGAACCTTGGCGGCTGCGTATTCCTGCCGGGGCACCGAGATCATTGCTGCTGGCGCGGTTACGGGGTGGTGACCGCACCCTCGGCACAAGCGGTCTCTTGAGCCTCTAACCGAATGCCGCAAACCCTCTGCGCCCGGCCTTGATCTCGGTGCGCAGTTCGCCAATCAGGTTTGAGATGGAACGGATGCTGTCCAGACCCTGGGGAGACACGCGGGTCAGCAGCAGGTCGACGCGCCCGGACGCCGGGTCGAAGATATTGATGCGCAGAGAACCATCGCTGTTCAATGAACAGTCACAGGCGAGCGGCAGGAAACCGGACTCCATGATGTGGCGAAACTCGGCTATCGAGACCATGCGGGCACCCTTCGCTGGACCAGACTCGGTGGACGTGATCCGTCCAGGGTAGATGAGCTTTTTCAACCTGCCGGGGAATTCAGTCAAAAGTGATACTTGGTGCTCAATTTGCCTGAAATCGCTGGCCGGCTGACGCCAGAAAAACCACACCGACACCTCTCATCCGATGCTGCGCGAAGCGCTTGATTCCTGGCGATGATGGCCAGATGCTATGGTTTTTTTACCGCCCTCAAGAGCCTCCTCCATGAGCATCGAACCTCTGATCGAACCCGACAGTGCCGTGTACAAGACGTTGCTCGAATCCACCAATGCCATCCCCTGGCGTATCGACTGGGCAACCATGACCTTCAGCTACATCGGCCCGCAAATCGAGGCGCTGCTGGGCTGGACCCCGAAGAGCTGGGCCACCGTGGACGACTGGGTGGAACGCATGCACCCGGATGACCGCGAATACGTGGTCAACTTCTGCGTCTCCCAGTCCCGCGCCGGGGTCGATCATGAAGCCGATTACCGCGCGCTGACTGCCAGCGGTGAGTACGTGTGGATACGCGACGTGGTGCACGTGGAGCGCAAGGACGGCGAAGTGCAGGCGCTGATCGGCTTCATGTTCGATATCAGCGAGCGCAAGAAGACCGAAGAACACCTGATCCGCCTGCAAAAACAGCTGGAGGAATATTCGTTCCAGGACGGCCTGACCGGCATCGCCAACCGGCGCATGTTCGACACCGTGCTGGCACGGGAATGGGCCAGTGCCCAACGCAGCCAATTGCCGCTGTCGTTGATCCTGCTGGATATCGACTATTTCAAGCAGTACAACGACCTCTACGGGCATATCAAGGGTGATGAATGCCTTAAACAAGTGGCGAGCACGCTCTCCCGGGCGGCCAATCGGCCACGGGACTTCATTGCGCGCTTCGGCGGCGAGGAGTTTGTGTGGTTGCTGCCGGAAACCGATGCCGAGTCCGCCCGGCGCGTGGCCGAACGCTGCCTGCACCTGATCCGCCAGCAGCAGATTGAGCACGGGCACTCGGCGGTGTCGAACTTGCTGACGTTGAGCCTGGGCGTAGGCACTTGCACGGTAAAGCCGGGCAGCGCAGCGTTGGCTTTTGTCGAAGCTGTCGACAAATTGCTGTACCAGGCCAAGCGCAATGGGCGGATGCGCGCAGAGTTTGCCGACGTAGAGGATTGATACAACGCTCAAATCGCGGGCAAAAAAAATCCCAAGTAGCTGATGGAAACTTGGGATTTAAAAATGCATAAACCGTGGGAGGTGAACGCCCGGCTATATTACCCAGCGGCAAAACTTGTAACAAGATAATTTTCAACCTTTCGTCGGATTAAAACAGCGCTAAGTCATTCAATAACCACACATTTTTAATGGATCCGATTATTGAAAGTGCCACTTTTTGGTGCAAAGACGATATGAATTAAACACACTTGCTCGGTTTAATTCCGCGATAAAAATAAGGTTATTGATTAAAAATGCGTGGGCTTTTTCAAGTAATGTTCCATCAAGTGTTTGCAGGGATCCACCAGCACAAGGTCGTCCTGGGGCGTAGGGCGCGAAACGCTGGCCGCCTGACGGCATAACGCCAGGCGCTCCGCCGCTTCTTCCCGCTGTCGGTCAACCTGGGCATTGAGCCGAACGAAATAGGTCCCCAACATCACCGCCAAGCACACAATCCCGATGAAAAAATAGCGGAAGGCGTGGGATTGAGGGGGTTCCGGATGACTCATACACTCATTGCACCTTGTGTTTCTGATAGCGAACGTCGTCGCCTTCGGCCGTGTCGACCATCGACCAGCCAAGCCGCTGGTAAAAGCCATTAGCCCTGATGTGATCCCGCCCATCGGTGATCAGGAACAGCGTGTCGTGGCGTTCGAACAGCGCCGCCTCGGCCACCGCCATCAATTGGCGACCCAACCCGAGGTTCTCGTGGGAGGGCATCACAAACAGCGCGAACACCTCGCCTTCGGCCACATCCACCATTGAAAACGCCACAGGCGTGCCGTCCATTTCGGCAAGCCACACACAGGGCGCTTCACGCATGCTCTCGGCGACCACCTGCGGGGTAATGCCCAGCTCAGCCATCTGTTCGCGGCTCAGGTGGTTCTGCACCACAGCGGTGCGAATGTCGAAAATCGCATTGATATCGTCCGGGGTTGCCAACCGTAAAACCGTAGCCATGTGCACCGCCTCCCAATGAGACGCTCAATTGTATGTAAATTGAAACACATCGATTGTGGTGGATTTGTAAAACACGCACCCGGTTTGCGCGTCAATCCTGCTCACGCCGCCTGAACTGCCCCGGCGCCAGCCCGTGGGCCTTGCGGAAACACCGGGAAAAATACGCCTCGTCGGTAAACCCGCAACGGTGCGCAATCGCGCCGATCATCTGCGGGCTGTTGAGCAGCAGCGTGCGCGCCAGTTGCATGCGCCGGTCGAGCACCAGTTGGGAGAAGGGTTTACCGGTTTCCTTGCGCAGCAGGTGGGTCAGGTAATTGGGCGACAGGAACGCAGCCGCCGCGGCATCGGTCAGGTTCAGCGATGGCTCGTGCAAATGCTCACGAATGTAGGCTTGCACACGGGCCAGTGCGTCCTTGCGACCACGCCGGGTGGCGTTGTTGGCGGCGAATGCCTGGAGCGGTTCGGCGTACTGTTGGCACACCAACCCGATCAGTTGGAACAGGTAACCCTTGAGCCGCTCCCGTGCGCCGAAGCTGCGGTGGGCGTCCAGAGTGCGCATGTGTTCCAGCCAGGTTTTGACTTCGTCGAATGCCGCGTCTTCAAGAATGAAATCCAGCTGTTCCTGGAAGCGGAACGGCGACAGTTCCGGGGCCTGGCTGATGGGAATGTCTTCGAGGTCCAGCGGGTCGCAGGTCAGTTGCGGCAGGAAAAAGCCCTGGCTGAAATTGATCAGCATGAAGTCGCCGTCTTCGGGATGGGGAATCACATGCAGGCGATGGGGCAGGATAAAGGCCAGGGCCTTTTTCGGGAACGGGCGCACCGCGCCGCCGATGTGCTGCACGGTGTCGCCGCCCAGGTTGATCTGGATCTGGAAATATTCGTGGCGATGGGGACTGGTCAGCGCCGCCCTGCCCCGCTTGTCGCGGATGTAGAAGTCGGAGCGGTCGCTGCGTTGTTCCATGCCATAGGTGGTGATGCGGGTGCCTGGCATACGTATTTCCCGGAGAGCCTGGGCACCACTGTAGCGTCAACCCTGGCTGAGGGTGAAGCTCAGCTCGGCCAGGCCGTCGATCCCGGCGGTCACCACATCGCCCGGTTGCAAGGCGCCAACGCCCGCCGGGGTGCCGGTGAAAATCAGGTCGCCGGCTTTCAGCGCCACGGATTTGGACGCATGGCTGATCACCTCGCTGACTGACCAGATCTGGTCAGCCAGGTCGCCCACTTGGCGTTGCTCGCCATTGACCTTGAGCCAGATACGCCCGCTGCCCGGATGGCCAACGGCGCTCACCGGCTGCAACGCAGTGCAGGGTGCCGATTCATCGAAGGCCTTGGCCCATTCCCAAGGCCGCGACAGCTTTTTCGCCTGGGCCTGGAGGTCGCGGCGGGTCAGGTCGATGCCCAAACCGTAACCCCAGATATGCGCAAACGCGTCTTCCGGGGCGATGTCCACGCCGCCCTTGCCGATGGCCACCACCAACTCGACTTCATGGTGCAGGTCGGCGGTCAATGGTGGATAGGCGATAACGCCCTCGGCAGGCACCACGGCATCCGCCGGTTTCATGAAAAAGAACGGCGGCTCGCGGTCGGGGTCGTGGCCCATTTCGCGGGCATGTTCGCTGTAGTTGCGCCCGACACAGAACACCCGGCGCAGCGGGAAGCGAGCGTCGTCGCCGTGGATGGCGAGGGAGGGGATTTCGTTGGGAGTGATGACGTAGCGGGTCATGGCATGTGCCTCTTCGGTTACCTGGGGCCAGTATGCGGACTGGCTCCGGGGCGAAGTTGGACAGGCTTACGCAGATTTTGTACTGGGCGGTGCATCGGTCACTTTGCCGAGCGAACCCAACACTGCTAGCCTCATCGCGCTTTCAACCACTGATCCCGCAGAAAGGACTCTGATGAACATCATTCGCGCCGTCGCCCTCTTCGCCGCCTCATTGTTCTCGATGAACACTTCAGCCAAGGCCCCGCTTCCGGGATTCCAGTTGCCCAAGGCAGATTCGGAATATGACGAGAAGGTGTTGGCGGATATCAAGAAGATCGGCTGGCACCATGTGCATGTGCGGGCCGAAGACGGTGAGCCGTCGTTCGCCTACTCCCTGGGGTTCTACGCCAACTTCGGCCAACCGGAAATCATCGTATTCGGGCTGCCCCCGCAGGTTGCCCAGCAGTTGCTGAACATCGCCGCGATCCGCTTTGCCGGTGCAAAAACCGCCTATGAAACCTACAAGCCCTATGACGATATTGCCGAAGGCATGCGCATCGCCTTCATTCCTGTAGACCGCAGGCATTACCGCGAGTACCTCGGTTATGCCGGCTGGTTCTACGCCTCGATCAAAGCTGATTTCCCTGCGTTGCAAATGGTCTGGCCGGACAAACAAGGGCGCTTTCCGTGGGAGCCCAACTACGATCAGTCGTTCTCAAGGCTCCAATTGCTGCTGAATAAATAGGGGTTATTTACGCGCCAGCTTGTAGCGCAAACAGTCCTGATAAAAACTCTGGCGAATCACCTCGGGCTTGACCCGCGAGCGGCTGTCGTAGGTCTGCTCGGTGATGCCCATGGCCATCATGTGCATCCAGGGTTTCTTGAACTGGTAGGTCTTCAGCTTCTGCCGCGCGGCGTACAACGAGACGCCCGACAGCTTCAATTCCTGGGCCCGGGCGGCGGTGCCAGCACCCCAACTGCACATGTACTTGTCGTTGTCCCGCAACTCCCGTGCCTCAACCGAAACCGCCCCACCCGCCAGGGAGCAGGCGATCAGCATGATTCCAATATTGCGCATTTGCATCCCGCCTAACCACCTGAAAATAAAAGTGATTTTGGCGAGAATTTTGTTACAAAGGGGCCAGCAAATTGCCTTCTCGATGATTTTTCCGGCAGGTAACGGAGCCAAGAAGCCACGCATGCCTTAAGGCCTTTTGCCACTATTTGTTGCCGATAGGCCAGCGTCTGACGATAATCCCCGCGCTCTCCCACACTCACGCAAGGAAACGCCGTGAAAAAGCTTCTACTGTTGACCCCATTGCTCGCGCTGCTGTTGCAAGGTTGCGGCGTCACCATGACGCAATACGAGCCGAACTTCGATAACGTCCAGGTCCTCAAGCAAGCAGCGCCGCTGCAACCCGTCAGCAATGCCCAGGTGACGGCCGCATCGGGCGAAGGCTCGTTGTCCGTACGTGCCAACCCGATCCGCTCGCCCAGTGGCAGCATCCCGGCGCATATCCAGGCTGCAATCACCCAGGAACTGCAATTGGCAGGCCTGCTGAACCCGCAAGCAGAACGACATCTGCAAGTGTTGGTGGTGAAGAATTCGCTGTCGGCAGGTATGGGCTCCGGCAACGGCACGCTGGCCGCGCGGTTTACGCTGCTCAAGGGCAATGACGTGGTGTACGACGCGACCAAGGAAGTGAATCACACCTGGTCCAGTTCGTTCTTCGGGTTCATTGCGATCCCGAATGCCGCCAACGCCTACAACCCGATGGTGCGGGATTTGCTCAAGTCGTTGTACAGCGACCCGCTGTTCATCAAGGCGCTTAAGTAAGGCCCAGGCTGCGAGGGCGGGTCACCCTGCCCTCGCAGCTGTTTCAAACCTTCAGTTACGTGTCACGCCCGTGGCACGCCGGCATCCAGTGCCGAATACTTCAGGTTATTGCCGTCGACCATTTGCTTGAGCAGGGCATTGACCTGACGGGTGAAGGTATCGGTCACCGCCTCTTTCGGCGTGTTGGCCATCAACGGGATAAACCAGATGCCCATCCAGGTATTGATCGAGTCGTGGTTGGTGCCGGTGCTCAGCGCCTGGCCTTGCGGGTCCACCGACTCCAGCTTCATGGTGTACTGATCAGTCCCCAGCGCCGGGATGATGGTGAAGGTAAAGCCGCTGATAAACGCCAGTGCCAGTTGGCCGCCACCCGGTGGATGGTTGTAGACCTTCAGGCGCAGGCTGTAATCGCCGGGCTGTTTCTGGAACTCATCCAGGGTCACACGGCCAAACAGACCGGAGTCGGTCAGGACTTTCTGCAGCTGTGGCTTGAGCATGTCCCGCGCTTGTGGAAATTCCGTAGCGGCGGCGTTTGTCGGCTCGCCCTGGTAGAACTTGAAGTCTACGTAGACGTTCGGTTTGTTGGCGTAGCTGGCCTTCGATGGCAGCGTGACAGGTGCGACTTCGTCCTTCGTGAAGCTGGCGCAGCCGCCCATCGACAACATGATCAGGGCCAACCCCAGCATTTTTCCAATGTGCATTACGACTTCCTTAGTGAATGGAGCGTCTCCATGGCCGGAGTTGCTGGGGGCGGATGATAAAGAGTGGGCCGCAATGTTAAAAGGCCATCCTCCTAAAAATAACGACGATCACTGTAGGAGCGAGCTTGCTCGCGAAAATCGTTAACGATAACGCAGCGTGCCTGGCTTAGCGCGCTGCTCTCAGGTTCTTCGCGAGCAAGCTCGCTCCTACAGTAGGTGGGTGTTTACCACTGGTAGGTCGCGCTGGCCTGCACGGTGCGCTGTGAGCCATACCAGCACCACGAGTAGGAATAGCAGGACGCGACGTACTCTTTATTCGCCAGGTTGGTGGCATTCACTGCCAGGCGCAGGTTGTCACCCTGGCGATTGATGTGCGGGATGTCGTAGTGCACCGCTGCATCGAACAAGGTGTAGCCCGGCACCTTCAAGGTGTTGGCGGTATCGCCCCATGACGAACCGACATACCGCGCACCGGCCCCCACGCCGAAGCCCTTCAGCGTGCCGTCGTGCAGGGTGTAATCCGCCCAGGCCGACGCGGTATGACGTGGTACGGCGTAGGTAGTAGTGCCTTCGGCAGCCACCGCCGGACCGACACCGATGTCACTGATGGGCGCATAACGCACGGTGTTGTTGGACTTGCTGATGCGGTTATCCAGGTAGGCGTAGGCCGCCGTGATATCCAGGTTGTCGTTCAGGCTGGCCTTGCCTTCGAGTTCAAACCCACGGGATTGCACTTCACCGTCCTGGATCTGGCAGCGCGAGCCGTTGCACAGGTGGGAAGCGTCCGGATCCAGTGTCGGCACGTTGGTCTGGCGCAGGTCGAAAATAGCGGCGGTGATGAAGCTGTTGCTGCCCGGTGGCTGGTACTTGATGCCGATTTCGGTCTGCTTGCCTTCAGTCGGTTGGAACGTTGAGCCGCCATAGCCCGTGCCGGATTGCGGCTGGAAGGATTCCGAATAGCTGACATACGGCGCCAAGCCATTATCGAACAGGTAGACCAGGCCCAGGCGGCCAGTGAAGGCTTTGCTGTCCTGGCTGGATTTGGTCTTCTTCTGAGTCGTCATGGCCAGGGTGCTGTTGTCGGTGCTGGCCCAGTCATAACGCCCGCCCATCAACAACACCCACTTGTCCCACTTCATCTGCTCTTGCAGGTACACGCCAGTTTGCTCGCTGCGCGAGGTGGCGTCGCTGGTGAAGGCCGGTACCGGCACGGCCGCGCCGTAGACCGGGTCGAAAATATCCAGCGTAGGGCCTGCGGTGTACACGCCGCTGCCCGATTTGGTGTCGGTGCTGGTGTTCTGGTAATCGGCGCCCATCAGCACGGTGTGCTGCAGCGGGCCGGTGTCGAATTTGGCCTGCAACTGGTTGTCGAGGGCGTAGGCGTCGATGTTCACGTCGCTGGCGGTGGTCGAGCGCCGGATGGTGCGGTAATCGCTCTCCAGGTAGTTGCTGTAGAGGCTGCGGTACTGCCCTTCGCTGCGCAGGTAGCGCGCGTTCTGGCGCACGGTCCAGACATCGTTGAAGTGATGCTCGAAGGCGTAGCCGATGGAGTAATACTCACGGTCGCTCTTCTCGAAGCTTTTCTCGCCGTCGTAGAAATCCACGTCGATCTTGCGCCCGGTTGGGCTGTGCAGCACCGAGCCCCAGGCCGGCATCGAACCGTAGGACGCGCCCTTGGGATCCTTCTGGAAATGCCCGAGCAAGGTCAGCGACGTGTTGTCGTCCGGGCGCCAGGTGAAGGCGGTGGACAGGGATTGGCGACGGGTTTCGGTGTGGTCGATCTGGCCGTCGGCATCGTCGAACAGGCCGGCGACACGGTAGGAATACACGCCTTGATCGTCCAGCGGGCCGCTCAGGTCAAAGGTGGTGCGCTTCTTGTTGAAGGTGCCGTACTCGACGCCGACTTCATGGAATGGCGTGTCCAGCGGGCGCTTGCTGACCATATTGATCACACCGCTGGGGGTGCCCTGCCCGTACAGCACCGACGCCGGCCCGCGCAGCACTTCGACGCGCTCCAGGTCAAAGGCGTCTTTTTGCGGCAAGGCATCCCGGCTCGAAGGCATGCGCAGGCCGTCGAGGTAGGTCGCCGGGGCGAAGCCACGGATGGTCAACTGGTCGAGGCGTGAGGCAGTGGAACCTCGGGTTTCCGGGATCACGGCGGCGCTGTAGCGCAGGATCTGGTTGAGGCTCTCGGCGTTCTGCGCGCGCATCTGGTCTTTGGTGACCACGGAGATCGACTGCGGGGTTTCGATCAGCGCGGTGTCGGTCTTGGTGCCCGACAGGCTGCGGGTGGCCACATAGCCAGACACCGGGCCGGTGGGGCTTTCCGACTGGTACGCGCCGCTGATGGTGGTGGCCTGCAACTCCATGGCGCCGTCGGCTTGCGGGATGGCTTCAAGGCGGTAGCGGTCGTCGGCAATCTTCAGGGCTTGCAGGCCGCTGCCGGCCAACAATTGGGCCAGGGCGGCGTCGGTGCTGTACTGCCCGTTCAGGCCATTGCTGCGTTTGCCGCGGGTCAGGCTCGAATCAAAGGCCAATACCAAGCCCGCCTGTTCGGCGAGGCTGTTGAGGGCCTGGCTCAGGTCACCGGCCGGAATGGAAAACGCGGCGCTTTCAGCCGCGAAGGACGCTTGAACGGTCAGCAGGGGTACGGCGGCAAAAGCCATCGCCACTGAAAGGGCCAGTGGCTGTAAGGGACGAGCAAGGCGCGACATGAGAAGTCCTGGGAAATGGGGGTTCTATTAGTCATGACGGCCATGTCGGAAAATCGGGTATGAATGAGAGCAGTTTTTATTCAGACTTTTTACCGAGGCTTGATCACCACCACCAAATCGGTGAAGTACTCGACCTTGATCGGCAGGTTATCTGCCAGTGAAGCCAGGGCCGCGCCGGTGTCGTCGAGCTTGAATACTCCCGACACGCGCATCCCTTGCAGCGCCTGCGGATCAAAGCGCACCAGCCCGTGCCGATAACCGGCGAGGGTTTGCAGCACCTCGCTCAGGGGTTGGTCGTCGACCTTGAGCAGGCCGCGGGTCCAGGCGTCCGGGTCGGCATTGCCGATGGGTTGCGGGTCGCTGGCGTGTCCGTCCTTGAGTGTGGACTTCTGCCCTGCCGGCACTTTCACGTCGCCTGCACTATCGCCTTTGACGGCCACGGTGGATTCGATCACGGTGACTACGGTCGAGCCGTTCTCGGCCTTGCGCACCAGGAACCGCGTGCCCAACGCCGTGGCCGTGCCCTGGTCGGTATGCACCACGAACGGCCGTTGCGCGTCCTTGGCCACCTCGACCCACATCTCGCCCTGTAACAGTTCGATCACCCGTTGGTGGCCGTCGAACTTCACGTCCAGCGCCGAGTTGCTGTTGAGCTGCACCTGGCTGCCGTCGGTCAGTGCCACCTGACGCCGTTCGCCGATGCTGGTGCGCTGGTCGGCCATCCACACCGGCATCCGCTCCATTCCCGCCCAGCCGCACAGCAACACACCCAACAGCGCGACGGCCTGAGTACCACGGGCGGCAAACCTTGGTTTTTGCGGGGCAAACGCGCGGTTCAGGGCAAGGCGCGCCGGGGCGGCGGGCAATGCGTCGAGGCTGCCCCACAGGCTGCGCATGCGCTCGATGGCGACGGCATGCCGTGGGTCGGCCTGGCACCAAACATCGAATGCGGCGCGGTCGGCCTCGGTCACGTGATCGTCGTGCAACAACGTCAGCCAGCGGGCGGCCTCAATGATGATCTGCTCGGCACTCACGACAGCGGGTCCGCCCCGTGCAGGGTGTGATAGCAGTGCACCAGCGCGCTGGAGATGTAGTTCTTCACGGTGCTGGGGGACACCTGCAATTGTGCGGCGATTTCGCTGTAGGTCAGCCCGTCGAGGCGGCTGAGCAGGAACGCCTCGCGAGCCTTGGCAGGCAAGCCGGTGAGCATTTCGGCGATCCGTTCCAGAGCCTGGAGTGCCACATGAATCGCCGCCGGATCCGGCATACCGGCGTCCTCGCTCTGAATCGCCAGGGCTTCCATGTAGGCCTTCTCGATCCGCCGCCGACGCGCGCCGTCAATCATCAAGCGCCCGGCCGTCGTCGCCAGGAAAGCCCTTGGTTCCTTGATGGTATGGGGTTCGGCCAGCAGCAGAATGCGGATAAAGGCGTCGTGGGCCAGGTCGGCGGCATGTTGGGAGCAGCCGAGTTTCTTGCGCAGCCAACCGTGCAACCAAGAATGGTGGTCGCTGTAGAGGGTGGCGATGGTCTGCTGGCGACGGGCTGTATCACCCTCAGCTACAGGAAAGTCATGCATGCGCAAAAATTTCTCAAACAAGAAAGATTACCAATTGCGCGAACGATGACAGCAAAACGGAGGGTGAGCAAGGGGCTCACCGACCGAAGCGGTCAAGGGTGATGTGGGGTGAGCGGGATGCAGGTAGATAACAACTACCTTTTAACTGATGGATTAACACCGCACTTAGTTAGAACGCGCAATAGTCGACAGGCACTGGCGTACCTGCCAACTTAATGGACGCATGACAATTGATGACGAACGTCTAGTGTGCGGCGGTTACTTGCAACCAATCCTCTGCGGAAGTTGCCCTTGCTTAGACTTAAGTGCAGTTTGTACCGCTTGGGGCAACTCACTCCAGAATGTCAGCCCGGAACGCTGTTCAATCTGTTCGACTGTCGCACGATAGTCACAGAAGTTCGCACCCTTGGGGGTTTCCTGATTCATGATGAACGAGGCATAAAGTCCGTCTTGCGGCGATTTGCCGACGGAAACAATCTTCCAGTAACCGCTGGGAATCGTGTGGACCTTGTTGGTCCCCGGCAGGGTGCCGATGAATTTCTCATACAGCGGGCCGGTCATCACGTACACCTCATCCACTGCGGCGTCCTGGCTCAGGTTGCGCTCCTGATCCTCCAGACGTGCCCACGGGCCCTGGTTCAAATCGGACTTTTGCGGGGTGATATTGGACAGGTAATTGAGAGTCTGCCAATCGGAAACACCCGCCATCGACGCCAGGTTCGCCTGGTGCCCACGGTCGACCTTCAGCGCCACGTTGGCGCCGTTATAGTCAACAGGGTCAAGGGTTTCACCCGCCGGAATGTCCGGATCCGTCTGCCAGTTTCGCGGGCGCCCGCTGGCCGGTGTGGACTTGGTGATCCGGTAAGCCACCCAATTGGCGAACTTGGTCGACGCATTGTTATTGAGGGTGTAGGCCTGGCGATTCAACGTCAGCGGCCCACCGCCGGACGGGCAACCCTGGGAACAATTATCGACCGTGACGGCCTGTTCGAGCGGCGCCTGGACGGCGCGCTCCGGTGAACGTGAAGGCTGGGTGCTGATACAGCCTGCCATCAGCGGCACCCACAACAATGCCAGGTATTTGAACGGTGCTTTCCTTTGCATGGTAGAACTCCATTTACAACAGATTAATTAAGTTTAAAGGGATAAAACAGGCGCAATGGATCCCGACAGATGGAATAACAACACTATCAAGTCGATTGCTGGCAGTTACCCGGTGAACACTGTGCAGTGCCGGACAACTGTTTTTTTGCGGGTACGGCGACATTCCATGTGCGTACTCGCTTAAGTGCCCCACGCCGGTGGCTCGGGGAACTAACTGCTCTTCAAGCGTTATCTTTCAGTTGAGCAGGCTTTATCTTATACACGCAATTGTTACAAAAAAACCAGCGGTAAAATCAAAAAAATCTGCCCGTAAAATAGAACCCGTGTGGGAGCTGTCGAGCTTTAGCGAGGCTGCGATAGCGGTGTGTCAGGCAACCTGTTGATCGGTTGTGCCACCGCCTTCGCAGCCTCGCTAAAGCTCGACAGCTCCCACAGGTGATCTTCGCTCGGCTTAATTTAACGCCAGCTCCAGGAAACCCCGGTGTACACGCCCATGCCATCTCCCGGCGTGGACCGCGCCACGTCCAGCCCCTTGTCGTCATAACCCGGCGTGACCGTATTGGCGTAGCGCTGGTTGGTCAGGTTGCGCAGGTCGACCCAGGCTTGCCAGTCGTGCTTCGGCGCGTCATACCCGACCGTCGCGCCGAGCAGCGTGTAGGCCGCCGCGTAGTAGGAATTGGCGTAGTCCACCGCCACCCGCGACGAATGCTCGCCGCTGAGGCTGGTGTAGAAACCGCTGGGATGGCTGTAGCGCAACTGCGCCTGGTAGTAGTGCTCGGGGATGCCGGGCAAGGTGTTGTCGCCGAAGCGGTCGTCGTTGCGGTAGTGGAAGTCGCTGTAGGTGTAGGCCTGGCGCAGGGTTAACTGGCCGGTGCGGCCGCCGTCCCACAGCGGGCTGATCAGGCTCAGTTCCACGCCTTGGTGCACCGTGGGGCTGGCGTTGGACTCGGCGATGATTGCAGAGGTGGTGGAGGTCGCGGCCTGGGTTTCGACGCTGAGCAGTTCGTGGCGCACCTCGGAACGGTACAGCGCCAGGTCCCACTGGCCGAACCACTCTTCACCGCGCCCGCCGACTTCCAGGGTGGTTGCGGTCTGGTTTTTCAGCTTCACGCCTTCGCGCTGCAGCCCGCTCGCCGGGCCGCTGTTCGCCGGGAAATACTTGTTGGAACCCCAGATCATCGACCACGCATGAGGCGGCTCAACCGAGCGGCTCAGGTTGCCGTACACCTGCAGTTGCGGGCTGAAGTCATAACGCAAGCCAACCCGTGGCGCGTAATCCCAATCGTGCTGGCTGACCGGCGTGTGGGTTTGCGGGTAGCTGACTTCGGTTTCGCGGCGGGTATAGATTGCCGCCAGACCGGTGGTCAGCCAAAGGTCCGGCACCAGCTCCAGGTCGTTGCCGATATGCAGCACGCTGTCGGACCCCAGGTAGCTGTAGTCGCGGGTCTTGGTGCCGGGCGCGTAGCCCGCCGTATTGCCGACTGGAATCCGTACGAATTCCGAGCCGCCGTTGTTAGGCATCGCCTGAGTCGTGCGCAAACCGATAGTGGTCTTGCTGTCGCGCCCGAACAACGTGTCCTGTCGGATGTAGTTCACGGTGCCGCTGACGTCGGTGTAGGCGACCTTGAGACGGTTGGTGCCCTCGCGCAGGTCCATCGGGTAGTCGTGATACGCCAGCCCGACCTCGACCCGGGCGTTGTCGTCCAGGTGCAGGGTGGTTTTGTTGGCAATCCAGGTCGAGCCCGGTTGCAGGCGCTTGGAATCCCGCGTCAGGTTGAGGCTGGCGGCGGCGCGTGGGTCGTGGCTGATCTGGTCGCGGGTCAGCTTGCCCGGGGAATCGTTGTCGGTTTCGCGGTAGCGGAAGTAGAAGCGGGTTTCCAGGTCGGGGTTGAAGCGGTAGCCAAAGTTGGCGGCCATGCCTTTGCCGCTGCCGGCGCTGTGGTTCTGGAAGCCGTCGTAGTTCGAATCGGTGAGGCTGATGAAGTAGTCGGCATCCCCCAGCACCTGCCCCGAGCTGATTTCCCGTTGGGCGTAGCCATGGCTGCCCGCTTCGTAGCGCACTTGCAATTTTGGGGCGTCGTAGCCGGTGCGGGTGACGTAGTTGACCGCACCGCCCAGGGCCAATGCGCCCTGGTCAAAACCATTGGCGCCGCGCAGCACTTCAACCCGGCTGAGCCACAACGGGTCCTTGAGTTCGTAGGGCGTGCCGCCCGGGCCGGTCAGCGGCAGGCCGTCGAAGGTTTCGTACAGGCCCGACGCGTGGGCACCAGGGCCACGGTTGATGCCCGAGCCACGGATGGAAAGTTTCACCCCTTCGTTGTTCGCGGCCTTGGCGTACACGCCGGCCTGGTACTTGAACACGTCCTCGTTGGTGCTCACGCGCCCCTGGTCGACGCTGCCCATGTCGATGTAGTTGGTGGCGCCGGGTACGCTCTTGAGCTGGACCAGGGCCAGTTCATCGGCGCTGAGTTCGGCGCTGCTGACTTCGACGGGAGCCAGTTGCAGCGTGTCGTCGGCCTGGGTGACCGGGCTGAAACTCAGGGCAGCGCCAAAACCCAGCAAGGGCCAGGCTTTTCGTGCGGGGAACGGAAACGCGGGGGGCATGGGGGCAAATCCTTGGAATTCGTTTTTGCGACGGGCTCGGTCCGGCACAAGGTCTGTGGTGGGAAGCCTGTGAAGCCCGGCGGGTCACCACTGATGGACGTACAGGCGCCAATCGGCGTTAAGTCCAAAATCGAATTACCAAATGCAAACTCAGTATTTATGGAAATAAGCGCCACGGATTACTGTAGGGCCATTGAGTCCCCAGAGATTTACGTCATGCAAACATCCGCCACCGTCATCGATTTCACCCTCCACCGCAAACGCCGCCAGGCTCGCGCAGCGGCTGAACTGATGTGGGCGATGTACGCGGCGCGGGCCGGGATCGCGGTGTTTACCGCACACGTCACCACGTCCAGCGATACCCGCCGGGCGTGAGGCCATGAATTTCCTGCACGCGATTCCCGAAGTGCCCGACCTCCCCTCCAAACCCAAGGATTGCAACAGCGGCGACGATGACGCCATCGGCCAATGCGTCGCGCAGAACCTGCAACGCCTGCGCAGTAAACGCTACCTGTCACTGGACGCCCTGGCGCGCAACTGCGGCGTGAGCCGCGCGATGCTGGCGCAGATTGAATCCGGGCGCAGCGTGCCGTCGATCAAAGTGCTGTGCAAAATTGCCAAGGGCTTGAAAGTCTCGGTGGCCGCCTTCCTGGAAAACCGTGCGTTCGAAGGGGTTGAACTGCTGCCGGCGCAACAGAGCAAACGCTTGGTGAGTGCCGACGGCAGCTTTATCAGCCGTGCGCTGTTTCCCTACGATATGGCGCGCCAGTCGGAGTTCTACGAGATACGCCTGAAGGCACTCGGCGAGGAGATTTCAGAAGGTCACGGGCCAGGCATCCAGGAAAACCTGGTGGTGGCCCAGGGCGTGCTGGAAGTGAGCGTCAACGACGAACGCTACCTGCTGTCCACCGGTGATTCGATCCTGTTCTACGCCGACCAGCCCCACCGCTACCGCAACCCCGCAGACAGTGAGGCGGTGGCGTTCCTGGTAATCACCTACCCGGAACGCCTGGACTGAAACGCAAAAAGCCCCGGCACTCGCCGGGGCTTTTTGATTTCACGCCAAACGAATCAGCAGGTGCAGCACATCATCGGCATGCCGTTGCAGCTCATCATCATCGGCATGGCGCAGTCGCTCATCATCTTCATCATCAGCATGCAGCAGTTGTTCATCATGTCCATGCTCATGCCTGGCATCGGCATCATGGTGCAGGTCATGCAGTCGGCTTCCATCTTGCATTCCATGACGCACTTCATCATCGGCATAGGCATGCCCATCGGCATCATCATCGGCATGTTCATGGTCGACATGCTGTTCATCATCGCCATGCCGTCCTGCGACATGCACATCATCGACATGTTGGCGCACTGCATCATCATCGGCATGCCGCAGTTCATCATCATCGCCATCATTTCGGCGTTGTTCTTGAACATCGCCATGTCCATGCCGGCGGCCGGCTTCATGGTGCACATCATGGCCTCGTCGGTCATCGTGCAGGTCATGGTGGCCATCATCATCGGCATGCCCATCATCGGCATCATTGGCATCGCGTTGTTCATTGGCATCTGCATGGCGTTCATCATGTTCGAAACTCCGTAATCGACAGGAAATGAGTAAGTTCTGGGGCCGATTCTAGAGATGCGGCGCAACGGCGCAAGGCGCTGGCCCAGCAGCAGAAATGGACGTTGCATGGGGGTTTATCGGAGCGAGACAGCCGATAATTCCGTGATGACAGCGTTAATGAAGCGATCACGCCGACCCGCTCCGTTATCAGGGCCGAACCGGCGTGATGGATATGCGATTGGGGAATGGGCTCCAATCAGAAGGAAATAAACGATCTAACCAGCGTGAAAATACCGGTTCGCCGGACGCGGCAATCCGAGGTTTTCCCGCAGGGTAGAGCCTTCATACTCCCGCCGGAAGATCCCGCGCCCCTGCAACTCGGGCACTACCTTGGCGACAAAATCATCAAGCCCGCCGGGCAGCCACGGGAACATTATGTTGAAGCCATCGCTGCCCTCTTCTTCCAGCCACTGCTGCATCTCGTCGGCAATGCTGTGGGCCGTGCCGACAAACGACAGGCCGGCATACCCGCCGAGGCGCTGAGCCAACTGGCGCACCGTCAACTGCTCGCGATCAGCCAGCGCCAGTACTCGCTCGCGAGAGCTTTGACTGGCATTGGTTTGGGGAATCGCCGGGAGGTATTGGTCGGGATCAAACTTCGTCGCGTCGGTACCCAGCGCTATCGACAGCGAGGCAATCGCGCTTTCGTAATGCACCAGGCTGTCGAGGTGCGCACGAATCCGCCGGGCGTCTTCCAGCGTATCGCCGACCACCACAAACGCCCCGGGCAGAATCTTCAGGTGGTCGGGATGCCGACCGACCGCCAGCATTCGGCGCTTGATATCCCCATAGAACTTGCGCCCCTCTTCCAGGGTGCCCGGCGCGACAAAAATCACCTCGGCGGTTTCCGCCGCCAATTGCCGGCCTGGCTCCGAGGCACCGGCCTGCACGATCACCGGCCAACCCTGTACTGGCCGCGCAATGTGCAGCGGGCCGCGCACGTTGAGGTAGCGACCGTGATGGTTGAGGGTGTGCAGCTTGTCGGGGTCGAAGTACACGCCGCTGTCGGCATCGCGGATGAAGGCATCATCGGCCCAACTGTCCCAGAGCCCGGTCACCACATCGTAGAACTCCCGCGCACGGGCGTAGCGCTCGTCGTGAGCATAGGCCTGTTCCAGGCCGAAATTCTGCGCGGCATCCGGGTTGGCGGTGGTGACGATGTTCCAGCCGGCGCGACCGTTGCTCAGGTGATCCAGGGACGCGAAACGACGGGCGATGTGGAACGGTTCGTCGTAGGTGGTCGAGGCCGTGGCCACCAGGCCGATGTGCTCGGTGGCCTGGCTCAGGGCCGACAACAAGGTGAACGGTTCGAATGACGTGGCGGTGTGGCTGCGCTTCAACGCGTCGATGGGCATGTTGAGCAAGGCCAGGTGGTCGGCCATGAAGAAGGCATCGAAACGCGCCTTCTCCAGGGTTTGGGCAAAAGCCTTGAGGTGCGTGAAGTTGAAGTTGGCGTCACGGTAAGCGCCGGGATAGCGCCAGGCGCCGGTGTGGATGCTGACCGGGCGCATGAACGCGCCCAGTTTCAGTTGGCGTGGAGTGGTCATGGAAAGCCCCTGATCGAGAGGGGCTCAGCATCGGATGCGCGAGCGGCGTCTGTCTAATAACGAAAGGATCTGGCTTATACCTGCATCCGCCGGCTCAATCCTCGGTCGAGGATTCGTACGAGATTGTCTGAGGCGCCCGTTGGTTTTATTGAATACCGATGGAAAACCGCCGCACAGTCTGCTCCTCACGGGGCAGGCTGATGTCGCCTTCGTAGGTGCACTCGCGGCCGGTGCAGCTGTTTTCCACGGTCACCGGCGCAACGCTTTTGACCGGGAAGCGCGGCTTGGGCTCAGCCTGCGGCGTGAGGGGGACAGCGCTGAGGATCGGTGCCTCGTAGGTCAAGTCCAGGTTGGACGCGTGAGCCGGAGTAGCCAGAACGGCGAGCAGTGCGCTCGCCATGACAGTCCTTGTAAACAACATCGAAATCTTTCCGGGCAGCAAAAAATGAAGGGGCAATGATAAACCCTTGAGCGGCCGGGTTGAAGTCAGGACGTCTGAATCGCGGGTTCCAGCACCAATACGTTGGAGGGGCCCGCACGGAATGTCGGGTTGTGCTTGGCGGCTTCCAGCATGTGAGGGGTCGCGTGGTGGTCCTTGAGCGCCGCCTTTGAAGCCCACGTTTCGATCAGCACAAAACTGTCGCTGTTGCCCTCAACCGGATGCAGGTCGTACTGGATGCAACCCGCTTCGGCCCGCACGAGCGGCCCCAGTCTGGCAAACGCGGCCAACTGGTCCGCCCCCCGCCCAGGCTGGGTATTGATGATGACGACAAGCCGCACTTCATCGGACATAAACCGCACCGTTATCAATAAGGAAATTGAGGGGCCACAGTAAGGGATGCCATTCTCTGGCGCTATGAAAAATCTATCAGTAAGCTACTTTCACTGAATGGATTGAGTCAGCACTCAACCCCTCCCCTTTTCTGCACCGGCGATAACCACGTGATCGAAGTAACCGAAGTTTCCATTGCCCAGTTGCGCGCTGCGCTCGAATCCGGCCAGACCACGGCGGTTGAACTGGTAGAGGCCTACCTCGCCAGGATCGACGCCTACGACGCCCCCAACACCGCCACCGCCCTCAACGCCGTGGTGGTGCGCAATCCTGAAGCGCTGGAGGAAGCCCGCGCTTGCGATGCACGCCGGGCCAGCGGCAAAACCCTGGGCCCGCTCGACGGCATTCCCTATACCGCCAAGGACAGCTACCTGGTCAAGGGGCTCACGGCCGCCTCCGGCAGCCCGGCTTTTGCCAACCTGACCGCGTATCGCGATGCGTTCACCATTGAGCGGCTACGGGCCGCCGGCGCCATTTGCCTGGGCAAGACCAACATGCCACCCATGGCCAACGGCGGCATGCAGCGCGGTGTGTATGGCCGGGCCGAGAGCCCGTACAACGCCGACTACCTGACCGCACCGTTCGCCTCGGGCTCCTCCAACGGCGCCGGCACGGCCACTGCGGCCAGCTTCGCGGCATTTGGCCTGGCGGAGGAGACCTGGTCCAGCGGGCGCGGCCCGGCGTCCAACAATGGCCTGTGTGCCTACACCCCGTCCCGGGGCGTGATCTCGGTACGCGGCAACTGGCCGCTGACCCCGACCATGGACGTGGTCGTGCCCTACGCGCGAACCATGGCCGACCTGCTTGAAGTGCTCGACGTGGTCGTGGCGCAAGACCCCGACACACGCGGCGACCTGTGGCGGATGCAACCCTGGGTACCGATCCCCAGCGTCGCTTCGGTTCGCCCCGAATCCTACGGCGCCCTGGCCGCGACCGGCGATGCACTCGTCGGCAAACGCTTCGGCGTGCCACGCATGTACATCAATGCCGACCCCGAGGCCGGTACCAGCGACGACCCGGGAATCGGTGGCCCCACCGGCCAGCGCATCAACACCCGCGCCTCGGTGATCGAGCTCTGGGAAGCCGCGCGCAAGGCACTCGAATCGGCCGGTGCAGAAGTGGTGGAGGTGGATTTCCCGCTGGTTTCCAATTGCGAAGGCGATCGCCCGGGCGCACCGAAAGTGTTTACCCGAGGCCTGGTGTCGAAAGAATTCCTCCACGACGAATTGTGGGAACTGTCGGCCTGGGCGTTCGATGATTTTCTGCGCGCCAACAACGACCCTGCGTTGAACCGCCTGGCCGATGTCGACGGCCCGAACATCTTCCCCCACGACCCCGGCACCCTGCCCAACCGCGAAGACGATCTGGCCGCCGGCATGGACGAATACGTGCGCATGGCCGAGCGCGGCATCACGCCGTGGGACAAGATCAGCACCGTGCCCGATGGCCTGCGCGGCCTGGAACAGACACGGCGCATCGACCTTGAAGACTGGATGGATAAGTTGGGGTTGGATGCGGTGATTTTTCCGACCGTCGCCGACGTAGGCCCGGCGGATGCGGATGTGAATCCGGCGTCGGCGGATATCGCGTGGAGCAACGGTGTATGGGTGGCCAACGGCAACCTCGCCATCCGCCATTTGGGCGTGCCGACGGTGACAGTGCCCATGGGTGTCATGGCGGACATCGGCATGCCGGTGGGGCTGACCTTTGCCGGGCGGGCTTATGATGATTCGGCGTTGCTGCGATTGGCGTCGGCGTATGAGTCGACAGGGAGCAAGCGCTTGGTGCCGCCGCGTACGCCGGGCTTGGTGGCTCGTCAGGCCTGATCGGTTTCACTGCTGATTTTGCGCATCAACCGATCGGCTTCCGACCCGGGTTCAAATCGGAAGCCGTTCATCTCATCAAGGAGCAGGCAGTCGCTGATGGCCTCCCACAACTGCTCCTGGGTTGGCTTGTTGCGCAGCAGAATGTACGAAAGCAAAAGTCGCTCAATGGGAACGCCTCGATTGGAGGCGGTTTCAATGATTGCCAGCAGGATAAAGCGCAGTCGAACTTCCCGCTCCGTGGGCCATACCGTTTTTCGCTTACCCAATGCCGGGCCTCAGTTTCAGGAAAAACGTGAGGCTATGGCCGAGGGCGGTGTTGTTTCAAGCACTGCATGGAGAGAAAGCCCTGCTCCTACGGAAAACAGGGAAAGGGCTTACGAAATCTCACAGGGCCTTAGTGGCGCTGTCTCCTGTCACAGCACCAACGTGCGACACCATCTAAACATTCCGTTACTCATCATCTCAACGTTACTGTCCTATTACTGATAAAGCGTTCAGACACACCCCATCGACACGAGCCTTTCTGCCGTGACTCATGACCCTTCCCGTAACTCCCAGTACACCTGGCGTTGGATCGGCAAACTGACACCGCCGCTGACGTTACTCACCTCAACGCCCCGGCAAGACTTGTTGGCATCATTAAAGACGAGGATTGAAGGGCCATTGATTCTCCTTGTGGCGCCCCCCGGATACGGCAAAACAACCCTGTTGATGCAGTGGAGACAGGAACTACTGCGCACCTCTCCACAGGCAACCGTTGCCTGGCTATCGCTGGATGAAGCAGACGCAGAACCCAACCGTTTCCTGGCCTATCTGATTCTGGCGCTTGACCACGCAGGCCTTGATCTCGGGCACCTGCCACGGCTGGCAGAGGCTCAATCCCTGGATGCGCAACCACAACGCACCATCAGTGCCTTGCTTCATGCCATGGCGCGGGAGAACCGCTCCATCACCCTACTGCTCGATGACTACCACACAGCCGCCAACGAGCACCTCGATCCGATTGTACAAGCACTGCTGGAACAAGCTGCCCCCTGGCTGCAATGGGTGGTGGCCAGCCGTACTCGTCCCCAATGGCCCTTGGCGCGCTGGAAAACCATGGGCTGGGTGCACGAGGTGACCGCTCGCGAATTGACACTTTCAACGAGCGAAACCAACGCGATCCTGGGGCCCGATCTCTCATCGTCAGACCTGCGTCACCTGCATGAAACAACCGAAGGCTGGCCCGTGGCTGTGCAACTGGCACGGCTGTGGCGAGCCAGTGGAGACGGCTCGCTGTACCACCTGAACGAGTTTTCCGGGCACGTTACCGATATCGCCGCCTACCTGACGGAACAAGTCGTGGGACGCTTGCCACCAGCGTGTCAATCCTTCCTGATGGATACCGCATTGCTGGAGCGTTTCAACGCAGGGTTCGCTGACGCGATACGCGAGCGCACCGACAGTACGCAGTTGCTTGCACAATTAAGCCACCTTGACGCCCTGTTGGTCCCGCTGGACACCAAGCGTCAGTGGTTCCGCTACCACCGTCTGCTACGGGATTTCCTGAGCAAGCGGTGTGACGCCAAAAACGCCCAGCGCATTCACCGCGCTGCGGCCCAATGGTTGGCGCAGGAAAAGGACTGGACCCAGGCGGTGTCACATGCGTTACGTGCCAGCGACACGGCGCTGGCGGTGAATATGGTGGTGCGTGCAGGGGGATGGGAGTCTGTGCTGAGGCATGGGATCCGCTATGCACAAAGCCTGTTGCAGCAGTTCGATGAGCCAACTCGGCGCAGCGAGCCTGACCTTTTGCTGCTCCAAGCGTACCTGCACGCCAAGCTTGGAGACCACAGGTTAGCCACTCAACTGCTACAGCTGGCGCAAGGCGTCATCCAGGACGACAGGCGCCTGAAGCGAGACTTCCAGGTCATTCAAACGTTGGCCAACGCCTACGTCGATCGCTTTGCAGAAAACCATGCAAGTCCGTTCGACCCAGTACAGTTGCAGGGCGACGAAGTCCTGGCCCAGGCAACCCTTGCCTGTGTAGAGGCCCTGAACGCCATGACTCGCGGCGAACTGCCCCTTGCGCTGCAAATCATCCGCACAGCCCACATCAAGATGCGCCTGGTCGACATTCCGCGCGGTGAAAATTACTGCCGTATTCATGAGGCGCAAGTACTTTCCTTGATGGGCAACATTACTCAGTCGAGTCGCATGGTCGACGAGGCGCTGGCCATTTCAAGCGATCAGTTTGGCCGTGAAAGCTCAGTCAACGCGCTAGTCGGCTGCCTCAAGGCGCAACACTGTTACTGGCAAGGTGCATGGTCCGAGGCAACAACCTGGTGGCGGGACGGCTGGGCATCCCTCGAACAGACGGATGGCTGGTTGGATATCGCCGCCACAACAGCCGAAATCGCGTGGCGCACAACACTGCGCAGTCAAGGCATGCAGGTGGCGCTGCGTGAACTGGAACAGGTGGCACAGTTGGCGGGCACCCGTGAATGGCTGCGGCTGACACGATTGGTCAATGCATGGCGGGTCGATTTGCTGGTGCAGTGCGGCTCCCTGGTCAAGGCTCGCGAGGAGGCATTGCAGGTCGACCTTGAAGGCATTGCAGGTAACCGTGACGACTGGCGCAACCATGAAGCCGCCACCTTGGCACTGGCCCGCCTGCAACTGGCCTCGGGCCGTTCCGTCGCCGCGCTGACCCGCTTGCATCAAGAAGGCAAAGTGCTGCAAGACAAAGGTTTGTGCCTCCCTGCGTGGCGCCTGCAACTGCTGGCGTTAGTCGCCTATGGCAAAGGCCTGTCAACGCTGGAAACCAAGGATCTGACACCGATCCTGGCATCGATACCTCAACAGATCTTGCCGGGCCTGCTGCTGGAAGTGGGGCCAAGTCTGCTGCCGGCGCTCGAAGCCTGCCCTGAAACCCTTCCTGGTCAGGCAGCCATCCTTACGCGGCTGCGAGGCTGGCGGGCACACCCGGTGCGCGCCCGTATGCCATTCAGCGCCAAGGAGACACAAATCCTCACCTTGCTCGTCAGCGGCCAGCCAAACAAGACGATCGCGCAAGCGTTGAACATCTCTGAAAACACCGTGAAATTTCATCTTAAACACATCTTCGCCAAACTCTCGGTAGACAATCGCACGGCCGCCATCAGTGCAGCGTTGCGCCTCGGCGTTCTTGATTCCTCTCTCTGAGCCCACCCGCCTACCCATTCGGGTAGGCGCTGTGAAAATCGCCCCATGAACTACCCGTGCCGCAGGTAGTACCCCCGCTCACCGCCCTCTAGCATCCGTCTAAACAGCGAGCGCCCCAACGCTCTGCCAGCTCCGATAACAACAATCACATCAGGAGATGCCCTGTGGGTATGGACAGTAAAACTGTGCGTGTAGCGACCGATGTCGGTGGGACATTTACCGACCTGGTCTATTTCGAAAGCGACCCGGCCACCGGCCAACACATCATTCGCACCGCCAAGGTCGATACCACACCGCCGAACTTCGCCAAGGGTGTGCTCAATGTCATCCAGAAAGCGGACATTGCACTGGAAACCGTCGACTTCCTCGCCCACGGCACCACGGTGGTCATCAACGCCTTGACCGAGCGTCGAGGCGTGAAGACGGCCTTGATCACCACCCAGGGCTTTCGCGACATCCTCGAGATTGCCCGGGCCAATCGCCCGGACTACTTCAACTTGAAATGGGTCAAGCCAGCGCCCTTCGTGGCTCGCTACCTGAGGCGTGAGGTAGGTGGTCGCCTGCATACCGACGGCAGCGAGCGTGAACCGCTGGATCTTTCAGGCCTGGTGGACATACTCGATGCGTTTCGCGCCGACGGGGTGCAAGCCATTGCCATCTGCCTGTTGCACGCCTACGCCAACCCGGTCCATGAGCAGGCGGTACTGAAAGAAGTACAGCGGCTGTGGCCCGAGGTCTCGGTCGTTGCCTCACACCAGATCACTCGCGAGTGGCGCGAATACGAACGCTCCAGTACCACAGTGCTCTCGGCCTACGTCCAACCCATCGCCGCACGCTACCTCGATAACCTGGAGACCGGCCTGCGCGAAGGTGGCTACAAGGCACCGCTGTACATCATGCAGTCCAACTGCGGCGTCGACAGTGTGACCCATGCCCGGGACATTCCCATCACCATGGTCGAGTCGGGGCCTGCCAGCGGCTTCTGGGCCGCCGCCGAGCTCGGGCGCCTGCTTGACGAGCCGAACCTGCTGGCATTGGACATCGGCGGTACCACCGCAAAATGCTCGCTGGTGCGTAACGGCCAAGTATCGATCAAAACCGACTACTGGATTGAACGCAATCGGCTCAATGCGGGCTACCCGATCATGGTACCGGTGGTAGACCTGGTGGAAATCGGTAATGGCGGTGGTTCCATTGCCTGGGTCGACGAATTCGACAAACTGCACGTCGGCCCAGAGTCTGCCGGAGCCCTGCCCGGCCCTGCGGCCTATGGCAACGGCGGTACGCAGGTCACCACGACGGATGCCAACCTGGCCCTGGGCCGGATCAACCCCGGCTACTTCTGCGGTGGCGAGCTGGCCGCGGATATGGCGGCTGTCGAGCAGGCCTTCGACCCACTGAGCGAACGCCTGAAGCTACCCGCCAATGAGATCGCCCGCGGCATCATTCGGATCGCCAACGACAACATGGTCAACGCATTGAAACTGGTGTCGTTGAGTCGTGGCCACGATCCCCGGGAGTTGACCCTGATCGCCTTTGGCGGCGGCGGAGCCATGCATGCTGTCGCCTTGGCTCAGGAGCTTGGGGTCAAGAAAGTCATTGTGCCCCGAGGTGCATCCGTGTTCTCCGCGTGGGGCATGACCATGTCCGACCTGCGCCGCGACCTGTTCATCAATCGCTTTGTCGAAACCGAACGCGAAGGCGAACTCGCACTTACCCAGCTATTTCTCCAGGACCTGATGCACAACGCCCGGGTGCAGTTTGTCGACGAAGCCATTGCTCCGGATCAGGTCGACTTGCAGGTGTCCTGCAAGCTGCGTTACCAGAACCAGGAGCACGCCGTCGAGGTCGCCTTGGATCATGAAGAATCCCTCTCGGAGCATTGGCCGGCGATAGCCCGACGTTTCCACGATCTCTACGAGCAGCAGTACTCCTACCGCCTACAGGCGCCGTTGGAAATTGTCGGTTTCCATCTGGTGGCCGTCGCGCAGATTGGCAAATTGAACCTGCAAGCCCTGCCCGTCACCGGTCGCACGCTGGCAGAGGCCCACAAAGGCCAACGCCCGGTGGATTTCGCCCTCGAAGGCATCCACGACACGGCCATCTACGACTACGCCCGCCTGGAGCCGCAGATGAGTTTCAGCGGCCCAGCCATCATCGAGGATGCCGGTTCCACCGTCGTGGTCCATCCCGGCAATCAGGTACTCGTCGACCGCCTCGGCAACCTGCATATCACCCTCGGCGCCTGAAGGAGCAGCCCCCATGAGCAAAATCGATATATTTACCCTGGATATCATCCAGAACTCGCTACAGGCGATCGCCGATGAAATGTTCGAGGCGATGCGCAAGGCTGCCATGAGCCCGGTGATCTATGAGGTTCTGGACATGGGCACCGGCATCACCGATGCCCATGGCGAAATCGCCAGCTCGGGCGCGGGTATTCCAGCGTTTGTCGGTGTGCTCGACAAAGCCGTCAAGCAGATTCTGATTCAGCACCCCACCCCCGGGGAGATCGAGGACGGTGACGTATTCATCACCAATGATCCCCACAGTGGCGGCGTCACCCACCTCAACGATGTGGTGCTGGCGATGCCGGTGTTCGCCGAGGGTCGTTTACTGGCCTGGACCGCCAACATCGCCCACTGGAACGACATCAGCGGCATGGTCCCGGGTTCGTTGTCGACGGAGGCAACCGAGATTTTCCAGGAAGGCCTGCGCCTGGCCTCGGTCAAACTCATCAGTCGGGGCCAGCCGATTCGTTCAGTGCTGCAGATCCTGCGCTGCAATACCCGCATGCCGGATTTCATGGAAGGGGATTTATGGGCAGGTGTCGCCGCAGTACGCAGTGGCGCCCTGCGCCTGCAGGCACTGAGCGCGAAGTACGGGATCGAGGTATTCCTCACGGCCATGCAGGAATTTATGAGCCTGGGCGAAAAGATCTCCTTGCGCGCACTGCGCGACTTGCCTGCCACCCACCTTCACCAAGAGGAAGTGCAGGACGACGGCAGCCTCTTCAATGTGTCGATTCAGATATCCGAACGCGAGCTGATCATCGACCTGCGCAACAACCCTGACCAATGTAACGGGCCCACCAACCTTAGCCGAGATGGCGCAGTGGTGGCGGCGCAGATGGCCTTCAAGGCCCTGACCGCGCCACAAGGCGTCACCAATGGAGGCACCTTCCGCCCCCTCCGGGTATTGACCCGGCCCGGGTCGCTGTTTGATGCCCAGCCTCCCGCAGCCGAGGGGTTCTATTTCGAGAACCTGATCCGCGTGCACGACCTGATCCTGCGCTGCCTGGCCCAGCGGTTTCCCGATCGCTTGCCCGCCGGCAATTTTGCCTCGGTGTGCGCCACCATCATCGGCGGTGTGCATCCCGATACCGGGCGCGTATTCACCCTGGTGGAGCCCGAGATTGGCGGCTGGGGGGCCGAACCCGGCCGCGACGGCAACAACGCGGTGTACTCGGGCCTGCACGGAGAAACCTACAACTGCCCGGTTGAGGTGTGCGAAGCCCGCTATGGCCTGTACGTCGAGCGTATGGAACTCAATGACGAGCCCGGTGGCCACGGCCAGTTCCGCGGCGGGCGAGGCCTGCTCATCGACTACCGCATTCGCTCGGATGCCAGCTTCCTGACCTGCGGCTACACCCGTGCCGTCATACCACCGTGGGGGCTTGAGCAAGGCCTGGACGGCACGCCCAACTATGTCGAAGTCACCCGCTGCGACGGCACACAACAGCGTTATGCCATAGCCAGCAGCATCAGCCTCGACGCAGGCGATCTGGTACGCGTGCGCACCGGAGCCGGTGGTGGTTACGGGTCGCCCTTTGAGCGCAACCGACAAGCCGTGCTGGATGACCTGAAGAACGGCTATGTCGATACCGAAACGGCCAGAACGATATACGGCGTGCAGATTTGAACCACAGGAGCTGCTGACGGCGATTACGCCGAGCGCACCAGCCCTCAGTACTTAAGAACAACAACAAAAAAGCGAGAACTGATATGAAACCGTACACCCCATCACGTCCTTGGGTGTTGCCCGCGCTTGCCTTGGTTTTGGGATTCAGCGCATCAGCCAACGCCGAGCAGTTCATTGGTTTTGGCCAGCCGGGCATCCCGGGCAAATGGGCACTGGAGTCATTCCCGGTGTTCAATCGCACGGCAGACGGTAACGTCCGTGCCGGTGGCAATACGGTGCTGGCGTACTTCTCCGAGACGGGCTTTACCGACACCACCCGTGATCAGTTGCAGTTCTGGGTGGGCGCCGTCCCCGGTTACGCCAGCACCAATGGCGCACGGGACACCAGCCCCTGGGGCGTTGCTTCACCCAACCTGGGCTTTGCCTACTACTACAACGTGGTGGAGCCCACCAGCGAACCCGGCTCTGCTGACTACACCACGTTCTGGACCAACCCGACCCTGATGGTCGAGTTCCCCAATGGCAACGACGACATCGCCGGCTACGGCGCCTTTGCCAATCGATACGCAGTGAGTTTCAGCCTCGCCAATTACGTGCGCGTCGGGAACTTTGCCGCGACCTTTACCCCGGCGGGCATCCATTACGCCGCGCGCAATCGCAATACCACCGACCTCGGCACCGACAACCCCAAGCGCCTGCGCGGCGGGGTCAGCTTGTGGCTGGCGAATGTTGCCGCCGGGTACCTCGTCACCGACGACCTGTGGTTGGGCGTGCATCACGTCTATCACATCAACAATAAAGCCGCGTCGGACTTCGCCGAGTCACGCGTTGCAAAGATCGGCCCGTCCATGACCTATACCGGGTTTGCCCAACAGGGGGTCTACCTCTCCGCCAACATGAACTTCGAGTACTACCGCAGCGCCAACCTGACCCGTGCCAATGAACTGACCATGGCACTGGTGAAGTTCTTCTAATCGCGCTTGCGAAGATTTCCGAGGACTATTGCATGCACACTACAACACCCGCTCCCCAGCCACAGGACGTACCCGTAACAGTGCGCTGGCTGAACCCGATTGGCTGCCCCACATTCGACGCCCCCATCGCCGACCTGCTGCACGGCATCAAGCAACCATCGACGCACATCGAAGTCGTGTCCTTTGACATGGCGCACAGCCCGACTCATCTGGAATATCGGGCGTACGAAGCACTCACTTATGAACGCACCCTCCGTATCGCCCGCGACTGCGGACAACAGAACATTGATGCGCTGGTGATCGGCTGCTTCTACGATCCCGCGCTGGAAGATGCCCGGGAAATCTCCGGCGAGACGATCGTTGTCGCCCCTTGCCAGGCAAGCCTGCAAGTGGTCGAGCATCTGGCCAACCGGTTCTCGATCATCGTCGGGCGCAACAAGTGGATAGAGCAGATGCATGAACGGGTCCGCAGCTACGGCGCGGCGGACCGGCTGGCATCGATGAGACCACTGGGCATGGGGGTTGATGAATTCCAGAAGGACCCCGCCCTCACCCGCAGTCGAATCATCGAACAAGCCATGCTGGCCGTCGAAGAGGACGGAGCCGAAGCCATCGTGCTCGGCTGCACCATCGAGTTCGGCTTCTTTGAGCAGGTGCAGCGGGAAGTCGGCGTACCGGTAATCGACCCCGTGGTTGCGGCCTTCAAGATGGCCGAGGCCATGGCCGGCATGAAACGGCGCTTCGGCTGGTCACCCAGCCGGGTCGGCAGTTGTGAACCGCCACCGGAAACCGAGATCAAGGCCTTCGGCCTGTTCCAGGGGCCGGTGCCGATCGGCAATCGGGTCAAGGCATAACCCTCCCTCACTTGGATGATCTTCCATGAGCACGAGCAACGTCACCGAGACGCCCTCGCCGGGCAGCAACGCGTCCATCCAGCAGGTGGGCGATGTGTTCAGAGATGTTCCCTTGACTCGCGAGCACCTCAAATGCTGCCTCGCGTTGTTCTTTGTATTTGCCATCGAGGCGTGGGAGATGATGATCATCGTCTACACCGCGCCGCTGATAGCAGAAGACCTGACCCTCGACGCGCTCGCGGTCGGCAATCTGATCAGTGCCATGTTCATCGGCATGCTGCTGGGGTCATTGGCCTGGGGCAAAGTCGCCGAACGAATTGGACGCAAACGCGCGATTCTCTGGAGCCTGACGATCTACGGCGTGATTTCGCTGGCCAGTGCGTTCGCCCCGAACTACCTCAGCCTTTATGTGCTGCGGCTGCTGTCGGGCGTAGCGGCAGTGGGGATGATGGTCGTCACCTTTGCCCACTATCAGGAACTGCTGCCGGTGCGCCATCGCGGCGCGCTCACGGTGTACCTTGCCTCGGGCTGGCCGATCGGGATGTTGCTGGCGCTGGGAGCCACGGTATGGCTGATGCCCTGGGGCTGGCGCGCGATTATCGTGCTGAGTTCCATGGGAAGCCTCTGGGCGCTGGTGGTGGCGCTCTGGGTTCCGGAATCGCCTTATTGGCTGGCGAGTGTGGGAAGGCAAGCGCAGGCCAAGAGGGTGATCCAGCGACTGAGTCGCGGCGCCGTGCAAATAGCTGAAAGTTGCCAGCTGCAAGTCGACCAGAGCACCCGAGGCTGCCAGCGCGATTTGTTTGCAGGCGCCATGCTCAAAGTCAGCGCCCTGCAAATCCTCGTCAACTTCACGTTCTCATGGGGTTATTGGGGATTGCAGACCTGGCTACCGACCCTATTGCAGCAACGCGGTCTGAGCTTGCCGCAAAGCTACGGCTTCATTGCACTGTCGGCGCTGTGCATGATCCCCAGTTACGTCGCCGCGTCCTTCCTGACCCATCGTTTCGGGCGCAAGAAAATCATCATCGGCTTTATCGGAGCCTCAGTGGTTGCCGGCTACGGCTTTGCCAACGCACACACCCTGGAAATGCTCTACCTGAGCAACTTTGCCCTGGCTTTTTTCAGCCTTGGCGCCTGGGGTGTCTGGGGCACCTGGATCGCCGAACTGTACCCTACGCCACTACGCACCATTGGTTACGGCTGGGCGATTTTCGCCCAGCGGGTAGCCAACGTCCTGGCGCCCTCGCTGATCGGTGCACTGGTGGCTTATGGCGCGTCTTTCAATGTTACGACCACCCTCATCAACGCCTTCATGCTGATTACCGTGATGTTAGTGGCATTTATTCCGGAGACCGAAGGCAGGGCCTTGCAATAAACCGCCAACCGTCGCCGCCGTTTCGGACAAGACAGCAAGAAGCAGCCCGACATCAGCCTCGAGACAAGTCGGTTTGAATGCATGCCGTTGGCATCAGCTTCCCGGACAACCGGGAAGCTTTACTACTGAGTGATGTCGCTGTACATCACCCCAGAAACGGAATTCATCATGGACACACAATCGCCGGCCAATGGGCTGGTATTTCCAATGCAACGGGGCCCCTTCCAGAACAACGGGGCCTCACCATGGTATTCAACAATCGCACTGGGCAGCCCTGGTCAACCGTTGAAGCTGGCAATCGACTCAGGCACCAATATCAGTTGGGTGACTTCAACACTTTGCCCAACTGATAAATGCGTTCATTTTGCCGCAGGCCGGTTTGACCACCGGGCTTCCAGCACCTTTGCATTTACCGACTGCCTGCAACGCCCCTATAGCTTTGGCCCCTGGGGCACGATGCAGGTTGAAAGCGCTTCGGACGTGCTAACCGTCCCTTCAGGAAGTGCACAGCCGATCAAGCTGTTTCTGGCAACCGACTATGACGGTGACTCGTTCAAGCAGCTGGATTGGGATGGCGGTATCGGCCTGCCGTGCAGCAGCGCCTACATTGAAGGACGAAGCTCATTTATGTTCCAGGATCTGATCAGCAGTGGTCGACTCGATCCGACGCATCCCTACGTAGCGTTTGACTGGAACCCCTCAGATCGCAGCGGTACGTGCCAGATGGGTGCTATCGACGCCTCCAAAACCCGGGGCCCGGGGTTGTTTCTTCCTTGGTCCGTCTATAGCAGATTGCCGGGTGTGGAATACATCTGGTCTACCGAACTGAAGTCCTACTCGGTGGGCGGTGAAACGCTGGCGAACAACTTGAGCTTTGCCCTGGACTCAGGATCGTCGCAATTCAAGGGCGATGACGCGATCATGGGACAAACCCTGGCGCTTATCGCTCGCGGCGCACGACCTGATGTTGTGTTGGGATTTGCCGAGGGTGAAATCACCTTGGGTGCTGACCTGTATAGCCTGCTGGTTGAAGAAGGCCCACAAAAGGGGCAGACCGTCCCGCAGTTTGCGCCGCTGGGCCTGCCTGACCTTGTGCTGGTGGGATCACTGGTCATGGAGCACTGCTACACCGTTTATGAATATCAGGTGGTGCAATGCGGGCATGAGGTTTACTCACTCGCCCCCACCGGAATCTGGTTGTTCAATCGCCCAGGTGGGCCGCAGATCATTACCCGCTCGTCGTCACGTCCGTTCAACCCAGGCCCCCGCCCGGTGGCGAACACAAAGGTCATACTTCCTGGCCCGACGATTGAAGTCCCCTCCGCCGAGCATAAATCGGTGGCAGGCACCTGGAAAAATGAATATGGATCAGTCATGACCCTGGCGGTGACGGGCAATCGGATTCGCGGCACCTATCAGTCTTCGACCGGCTCAACAGGCAAGTACGAAGTGACAGGTTTTCAACTGAACGAGCCTGCTACCCCCGCTCTAAGTCAGCCGGTGACATTGGCTATCGAGTGGCACTCCATCGGCGATGATCCGGCGGATCCGAGCTGGAATTGGTGTTCAGGACTAAGCGGGCAGATGAGTGTTACACCCGCAGGAGACAAGCTGCAGCTATCGCACGTGTTGGTAGCAAGCAGTGACTTTCCCGGGCTTGCGGGACAGGGGACTTACGTTGACAAGCTTACTTATCGGCGAGTGGATACGGCATCGCCTGATGATCCGAGTACGCCGCCCCTGGAGACACTACCGATTGAGAACGCGTTGAACGGCACATGGGTGGCTGACAATGGGACGATACTTGAACTGAGTGTGCATGCTTCCAGCCAGCGGCGGTCGGGTCACGTCCGTGGGCGGCTTTCCACATCGGGTAGTCATGTTGAGGTGTCCGGCTTCACCGATATCAACGCACTTGCGAGCAAGCTGGCGCTGCAATCGGTGAGCCTCACCGCCGCACAAACGCAGGAATCAAGCGTAAGCAGCCTTTGTGGTTCATTGGAATTACAAGGTGAAGTGCTAAACCTGTTCTCGGTGACAAGTTCAGCAACGACACCCCAGCGTTCCTATTTGGCAACGCAGGTATTGGCACTCCGTTTCAAGCGTAACGAGACCACGCGCCTATGAACCAAGCCCCTACCCGCGCTTACCCATCAACGGATCACTGATGCTATGCGCCCCCGTCTCGATGCGCCCCGCCACTCGTCGCACCCAGCCATGCTCGTCACGTAGCTTGAAGTCATACCAGCCCCCATTCGGCTGGCAGGAGAACGTGCGTTGCACCGTACTGCCGCCCGCAATCTCCAGCAGCCAAGGCCCCTGTTTGGTGTAAGGGCAACGCTCGATGGTCACCGAGGCAGCACGCTTGCCGGGGTTGGCCAGGGTCAGCAGCAAGGTATCGCCGTGATACGCCAGGGATAACTCCGGCTCGCGACGCTGCAAATGCCCTTTGAACGAACGGTGGAAGCCATTCGGTCCCAACAGCCAAAGCTTGTAGGCGCCCGCGACTTGCCAGGTGTCGCTGAGGTGTTTGCCGGCCTCTACCGTGTAGCGGCGAGGTACCTCGTCCAGGTGCAGGCGGTCGTAGACGTGGAACACCACGCCTTGTTCGCCATTGTTGAAGAAGTCGAGGCTCACTGAGCTGGCGCGACGATCAACCGAGCTTTCGACGTTCAACTGGTACGGCAGCGCTCGGGATGGGCGCGCCATTCGCGCCTGGAACGGTGCCTGTTGCTGACCCACGGTTGGCAGGGCGACCTGGGGCAACTGCTCCTGGCGTTGACGCAGGGAGTCGGCGGCCTGGCGGCTGATGGTGTGCAGCGGCGGCAGGGTCTCGGTGTTGGGGTTGACGAAGTTGAAGGCTGAGGTGAGGTCGCCGCAGACGGCACGGCGCCAGGCGCTGATATTGGGCTCGCGTACGTGGAAACGCTTTTCCAGGAATTGCAGCACGGAGGTGTGATCAAACGCCTGGGAGTTGACCCAACCACCACGGCTCCACGGTGACAGCACCAGCATCGGCACTCGCGGGCCGGGCCCGTACACGCCGCCGTCGGGTGCGGGTTGCTGAGTCGTGCCGGGTGGCGCCGGGTGGGTGAAGATCTCACTGTCGAACTTCACTGTGGACTTGCCGGCAAAGCTGCCGTCCAGACGTTTGGATGGGGCCGATGGCGATGGCACGTGGTCGAAGAAACCGTCGTTTTCATCGTAGTTGACCAGCAACACGGTCTTGCTCCAAACGTCCGGGTTGGCGGTCAACGCCTTGAGGATTTCCTGGGTGAACCAGCCACCCTGCACCGGGCTGGAAGGCCCGGGGTGTTCGGAGTAATCGGCCGGGGCCACCAGCCAGCTGACCTGAGGCAGGCGCCCGTCGTTCACGTCTTTGCGAAAGCCCTGGATGATCGCTTCCAGGTCGCTGCCGCTGACGGCCGGGAGTGTGTTGCCGTTGCCCTTGTACAACGGCACGCGGGCGTTCAGTTGATCGCTGTAGGGCACAAAATCCTTGAAGTCTTTCGGTGGCACGGCGGGGTTGCCGGCCGCGACGCTGGCTGCACGAAACTGGCGAAATCCGGCCAAGGGGTTGTCGCCAAAGTTATCCGGCAGGTACTGGTAAACCTTCCAGCTCACGCCCGCTTCTTCCAGGCGCTCGGGATAGGTTTTCCAGGTGTAGCCCACGCCCACCGCGCCGGGGCCGTCCCATTCATTGACCACCGCCGCCACATTCGCGCCCGTGGGGCCGTTGGTGCCGGTCCAGTGGAACAGCCGATTGGGATTGGTGCCGGCGTGCACCGAACAGTGGTAGGCATCGCACACGGTAAAGGTGTTGGCCAGGGCGAACTGGAACGGCACTTCCTGCTCGCGGTAGTAGCCCATCGAGGTGGGCGTCTTGTACGTCGGCCAGGCATTCATCCGGCCACTGCCCCACGCGGCGTGCTCATCGACCCAGGAATGCGGCGTGCCGCTGACCCGCTGTGCGTTGCCACGGGAACTGTCCAGGTGATAGGGCAAAATCCGCCGCCCGACGCCCTGCTGCTCCCACACCCGATGCCCGCCCGGCAGCGGAATGGTGAAGCGGTCGCTGAACCCGCGCACGCCGGGCAAGGTGCCGAAGTAGTGATCGAATGAGCGGTTTTCCTGCATCAGGATCACCACGTGTTCGACGTCCATGAGGGTGCCGGTGCGGTTGTTGGCGGGGATCGCCAGGGCCTGGCGAATGGAGTCGGGCAACAGGGTGTAGGCGGATCCGATGGCAGCTGCCTGCAGCAACTTTCTGCGTGTAAGAGTCGGCATAAGACGATTCAATCCCTTGAGGTTCTGGAGCAAGGCTCAGGACAAAATAGGCACTCAAGGCGACAAAGAAATGACATCGCTCGAATCGCGTTCGAGCTGCCCCACCTGATACTCCCTCGGCGTACACCCGAACTCGCGCTTGAACACCGTGTGCAGGTACTGCGCCGATTTGAACCCGCAGTCGTAGGCAATATCAGCAATGCCGGCCCCGGTATTTTCCAGGCTCGCAACCGCCGCCGCGAGCTTGAAGCGCAGGATTTCGTCGTGAACGCTGCGGTTCAGTTCGCTGCGAAAATGCGCTTCCAGGGACGACCGCGACACACCGACGTAGTTGGCGACCTGGGCGGTCTTGATGCCCTGGCAGGCGTACTGGCGAATGAAGTGCAGCGCTTGCATCACGTAAGGATGGCCGAGGGGTTGGTGCAGGCTTGAGGTCTGCACGTTGACCGCTTCCGGCGGCACCAGGATCTGGCTGCCTGCCGAGGGCATGCCATGCAACATCTGGTGCAGCAGGCGCGCGGCGGTGCGGCCCATTTTTTCGGTGCCCTGAATCACCGAACTCAGTGGTACGCGGGTCAGGGTGCGGGTCAGCGGGTCGTTGTCGATGCCGATCAATGCCACTTGCTCCGGCACCGGGATGCCGGCGGTGAGGCAGGCTTGCAGCAACTGCCGGGCCCGGGCGTCGCTGACTGCAATGATGCCGATGGGCTTGGGCAAGCTGTGCAACCAGGCGATCTGCTGCTCCACCGCCGAGTCCCACAGCGGTGCGCTGGTGCCCAGCCCGCGATACACCTCCACCGGCAGGCCATCGCGCTCCAGCAAACGGCGGAAGGCTTTTTCGCGCTCCTGGGCCCAACGGTTGATATCGGCTTCAGGCAGGCTGAAACAGGCAAAGCGCGTCAACCCGGCTTCGATCAGGTGTTCATACGCCAGCTTGATCAGGGCGAAATTATCGGTGGCCACGTACGGAATATGCCGTGGGTAAGCCCGCTCATCCTCATAAGACCCGCCCACCGCCACCACCGGCACATGCACACCCGCCAACGCCGGGCCCATCGCCGGGTCGTCGAAGTCGGCAATGATCCCGTCGCCATGCCAGCGCTCGATGCCCTTGAGACGGCAGACGAAGTCCTCCTCCAGAAACAAATCCCACGACACCCGCGTACTGCTCAGGTAGTTGCCGATCCCGGTGATGATGCCGCGGTCGTAGATCTTGTTGCCGTTGAACAGCAGGGCAATCCGGTGCACTGGCGGGACGGTTTTCACAGGGACGGCTCCATGGGAGGTGTCGATCAACTATGCGCCAAAACTACTCAAAATCGAACCCGGCTCTGGTGATTTTCATAATCGCTTGGCCAGGGGCCGTTGCTAGTATCGAGGCAAGGTTAACGTGCACTCATAACAACAAGGATCTGGCGATGCCCTACTTTCCTGCTGTCGAAAAAATCCTCTATGAAGGCCCCAATAGCGACTCTCCCCTGGCCTTCCGGCACTACGATGCAAACAAGCTGATCCTCGGCAAACCGATGCGCGAGCACCTGCGGATGGCCGCATGTTATTGGCACAACTTCGTCTGGCCCGGCAGTGACATGTTCGGCTCCGGCACCTTCCAGCGGCCCTGGCAGCAACCGGGGGAAGCCATGCAGGTGGCGCGCGGGAAAGCCGAGGCGGCGTTCGAGTTTTTCTCCAAGCTGGGCATCGACTACTACAGCTTCCACGACACCGATGTCGCCCCCGAAGGCGCAAGCCTGGCGGAGTACCGCAACCACTTCGAGCAAATGGTCGACGAACTCGAACGCCATCAGGAAGAGACCGGCATCCAGCTGCTGTGGGGCACGGCCAACTGCTTCAGCAACCCGCGCTTTGCCGCTGGTGCCGCGAGCAATCCCAACCCCGAGGTGTTTGCCTATGCGGCGGCCCAGGTGTTCAGCGCGATGAATGCCACCCACCGTCTCAAGGGTTCCAGCTATGTGCTGTGGGGCGGCCGCGAAGGCTACGAGACCCTGCTCAATACCGACCTCAAGCGCGAGCGCGAGCAACTCGGGCGTTTCATGCGCATGGTGGTCGAGCACAAATACAAGATCGGTTTCACCGGCGAGCTGTTTATCGAGCCCAAGCCACAGGAGCCCACCAAGCACCAATATGACTATGACAGCGCCACCGTGTTTGGCTTCCTGCATCAGTTCGGGCTGGAGAAGGAGATCAAGGTCAACATCGAGGCCAACCACGCCACCCTCGCCGGCCACAGCTTTCACCATGAGATCGCCACCGCCGCGTCCCTGGGGATTTTCGGCAGCATCGACGCCAACCGCGGCGACCCACAGAACGGCTGGGACACCGACCAGTTCCCCAACAGCGTCGAAGAGCTGACCCTGGTCACTTACGAGGTACTCAAGGCCGGTGGTTTCAAAGGCGGCGGCTACAACTTCGATTCTAAAGTGCGCCGCCAAAGCCTGGATGAAGTTGACCTGTTCCATGGCCACGTGGCCGCCATGGACGTGCTGGCGCTGTCCCTGGAACGCGCAGCCGCCATGGTCCAGAACGATGCCCTCGAGCAGTTCAAGGCCCAGCGTTATGCCGGCTGGGACCAATCGTTCGGGCGCGCCGTACTCGGCGGTGACTTCAGCCTGGAATCGCTGGCCGAGCATGCCTTCAGCCACCAACTCAACCCTCAAGCGGTAAGCGGCCGCCAGGAGATGCTCGAAGGCGTGGTGAATCGCTTTATCTACCCATGACCGCTACGCTCCAGGTCCAGCAGTGCGTCTAAACAACAATAAAAGGGACTCACCATCATGAAACACCTGAAAACCGTCTTGATCACCAGCGTTCTGGCACTGCTTTCCAACTCGGTCATGGCCGACGCGGCCCATCCGAAAATCGGCTTTTCCATCGACGACCTGCGTCTTGAGCGCTGGGCCCGCGACCGTGATTACTTCACCGCCGCCGCCGAACAACTGGGGGCCAAGGTCTATGTGCAATCGGCGGACGCCAACGAACAGCGGCAGATCTCGCAGATCGAAAACCTGATCTCCCGGGGCGTCGACGTGATTGTGATCGTGCCGTTCAATGCCACGGTGCTGAATAACGTGGTGGCCGAAGCCAAGAAAGCCGGGGTGAAAGTGCTGTCCTATGACCGGCTGATTTTGAATGCCGATATCGACGCCTACATCTCCTTCGATAACGAAAAGGTCGGCGAGATGCAGGCCCAGGGCGTGTTGAACGCGCAGCCTAAAGGCAATTACTTCCTGCTGGGCGGTGCGCCGACCGACAACAACGCGAAGATCCTGCGCCAGGGCCAGATGAAGGTGCTGCAGCCTTCGATCGACAAGGGCGATATCAAGATTGTCGGCCAGCAATGGGTCAAGGAATGGAACCCCACCGAAGCCCTGAGCATTGTCGAAAACGCCCTGACCGCCAACAGCAATAAAATCGACGGCATCGTCGCCTCCAATGACGCCACCGCGGGCGGCGCGATCCAGGCCCTGGCGGCACAAAAACTCGCGGGCAAGGTGCCGGTCTCGGGGCAAGACGCCGACCTCGCCGCGATCAAGCGCGTGATCGCCGGCACCCAGACCATGACCGTCTACAAACCCTTGAAGCTGCTGGCGACAGAGGCGGCCAAGCTCTCGGTGCAACTGGTGCGTGACGAGAAACCGGCCTACAACTCGCAGTACGACAACGGCAGCAAACAGGTGTCGAGCATCCTGCTCAAGCCTACCGCATTGACCAAAGACAACGTCAATGTGCTGGAAGAAGACGGGTTCTACACCAAAGCGCAAATCGCCGGGCAGTAAGCGTACGGCTCACTGCAGGGGCGGTTTGAGGCCGCTCCTGCCTTTTCGCTGTGGAATGAGTGCCCGCCATGTCCGATTACTTGCTGGAAATGAACAACATCGTCAAAACCTTCGGTGGCGTCAAAGCCCTGAATGGCATCGACATCAAGGTGAAACCCGGGGAGTGCGTGGGGTTGTGCGGCGAGAACGGCGCCGGTAAATCGACCCTGATGAAGGTGTTGTCGGCGGTGTATCCCCATGGCACCTGGGACGGTGAAATCATCTGGGACGGCCAGCCGCTGCGCGCCCATTCCATCGCCGAAACCGAAGCCTGCGGCATCGTGATCATCCACCAGGAACTGACCCTGGTGCCCGACCTCTCGGTGGCCGAAAACATCTTCATGGGCCACGAGTTGACACTGCCCGGCGGGCGCATGAACTACCCCGCCATGATGCACCGCGCCGAAGCCCTGATGCGTGAATTGAAAGTGCCGGACATGAACGTCGCCCTGCCGGTTTCGCAGTACGGCGGCGGTTACCAGCAACTGGTGGAAATCGCCAAGGCCCTGAACAAGAAAGCGCGCCTGCTGATCCTCGACGAACCCTCCTCGGCGCTGACCCGCTCGGAAATCGAGGTGCTGCTTGACATCATCCGTGGGCTCAAGGCCAAGGGCGTCGCCTGCGTGTACATCTCCCACAAGCTCGATGAAGTCTCGGCCATCTGCGACACCATCGCGGTGATCCGCGACGGCAAACACATCGCGACCACGGCCATGGCCGACATGGACGTGTCGCGCATCATCACGCAGATGGTCGGCCGTGAGATGAGCAACCTCTACCCCACCGAACCCCACACGGTGGGCGAGGTGCTGTTCGAGGCGCGCCACATCACCTGCTACGACGTCGATAACCCGGGCCGCAAGCGCGTGGATGATGTCTCGTTCAGCCTGCGCCGTGGCGAAATCCTCGGCATCGCCGGGCTGGTGGGCGCGGGCCGTACGGAGCTGGTGTCGGCGCTGTTCGGCAGCTATCCCGGGCGCTACGAAGGCGAGGTGTGGCTGGACGGCAAACCCATTGATACGCGCACGCCACTGAAGTCGATCCGCGCCGGGCTGTGCATGGTCCCGGAAGACCGCAAACGCCAAGGCATCGTGCCGGACCTGGGCGTTGGGCAAAACATCACCCTGGCGGTGCTCGACAGTTTCTCGCACCTGACGCGCATCGATGCCGAGGCGGAACTGGGCAGCGTCGAGCAGGAAATCAAACGCATGCACCTGAAGACAGCGAACCCGTTCCTGCCGATCACCAGCCTTTCCGGTGGCAACCAGCAGAAAGCCGTATTGGCCAAGATGCTGCTGACCAAACCCCGGGTGCTGATTCTCGACGAACCCACCCGTGGCGTGGATGTGGGTGCCAAATATGAGATCTATAAATTGATGGGCGCACTGGCGGCCGAAGGCGTGTCGATTATCATGGTGTCCTCGGAGTTGGCCGAAGTACTGGGCGTGTCTGACCGGGTGCTGGTGATCGGCGAAGGCCAGTTGCGTGGCGACTTCATCAACCAGGGCCTGACCCAGGAACAGGTACTCGCCGCCGCCCTCAGCCAACCAAACGGGCATGACAATAATAATGATCGGAAGTCCGCGTAAATGAACCAGGTCAAACAGCTCTTCACCCGCTACAAAATGCTCGCCCTGTTGATCGCCGTGGTGCTGATCTGGGTGTTTTTCAGCTGGCAGACCGAAGGCGGTTTCCTGACCCCGCGCAACCTGTCGAACCTGCTGCGGCAGATGTCCATCACCGGCATTCTGGCGTGCGGCATGGTGCTGGTGATCATCAGCGGCGAGATCGACCTGTCGGTGGGCTCGATGCTCGGTTTGCTCGGCGGCGTCGCGGCGATTCTGGATGTGGTTTATCACATTCCCCTGCCGCTGAACCTGGCCATTGTCGCCCTCTGCGGCTTGTTGATTGGCCTGGGCAACGGCTACATGACCGCGTACCTGCGCATCCCCTCGTTCATTGTCGGGCTGGGCGGCATGCTCGCGTTTCGCGGGGTGCTGCTGGGCATTACCGGCGGTACCACGATTGCGCCGGTGTCACCGGAACTGGTGTACATCGGCCAGGGCTATCTGCCGACGGTGGTCGGGGTGATTCTCGGCGTATTGCTGTTCGGGCTGACGGTGTTCCTGACCTGGCGCCAACGCCACAACCGCGCCCTGCACGGGTTGGCACTGCCGTCGATGCTGCGGGACAGCGTGCGCGTGATGCTGATCGGTTTCGTGCTGGCCGGTTTCGTCTACACCCTCAACAGTTACGACGGGATTCCCGTGCCGGTGCTGCTTCTGCTGGTGCTGCTGGGGGTGTTCAGTTACGTCACCAGCCAGACCGTGTTCGGGCGCCGCATCTATTCGGTGGGCAGCAACATGGAAGCCACGCGCCTGTCGGGGATCAATGTGCAGGCGGTCAAGCTGTGGATCTTCGGGATCATGGGCGTGATGTGCGCCCTCGCCGGGCTGGTCAACACCGCGCGCCTGGCGGCGGGTTCACCCTCGGCAGGCAACATGGGGGAACTGGATGCCATCGCGGCGTGCTTTATCGGCGGTACGTCGATGCGCGGCGGTTCGGGCACGGTGTACGGCGCCCTGCTCGGTGCGCTGGTGATCAGCAGCCTGGACAACGGCATGTCGATGCTGGATGTGGACAGCTACTGGCAGATGATCGTCAAGGGCAGCATCCTGGTGCTGGCGGTGTGGGTGGATGTGAGCACACGGACGGGGCGGCGCTGAGGGCGCCAGCCGGTTACTGCACCGGCAGGAAATTCATCAGCAGCAGGCTTTGCGCATAGTTGAGACCGATGCGCCGGTAGCGTTCGTCGAGCATCTGGGTCAACAGGTCGAGGCGCGCGACGATCTTGCCGAATTCGACGGCGAAACTCAGGTTGCTACCCGCCTCCGAGATCTCGTTGGAGAACAGCAACAGCGAGCCATTGGCATCCTGGCGCTGACTGAGCAGCCAGGTGGCCTTCTCGATATTGCGCGCGGCATTGCTGACGAATTGGGGGTTGATCGAGTCCGTTATATAAAACTCGGTGCGCCCGCCGTGGGCCGTCACCAGCATGCTGCCGATCGCGTAGATGAAGGCGCCCACCCGGTCGCCGCGAAACTCCGGGCTCAGGGAGTAGCTCAATGCGGCCAGGTCGCGGCGATCCCCCAGGGCGGGCAGCGGTTGGCGAAGTTCGATGGCCTGGCGGATTTGCCGGGCGGCGGTCACAGCGTCTGTGTAACCCGATTGACGCCACTGGTTAGGGTTGCGCAGGTAGAGTTTGCTCATCAGCAAATACAGGCTTTGCAGGTTATCGCGCATGCTCAGGGTGGCCATGCGATCAACGCTGGTCTGGAAGAACTCGTCGGGCTTGCCGTTGCTGAACTGCTGGGCAATATCGCGCCCCTGCTGCTGGCTGCAACCGTTGGCGCAAAGCATCAAAACCGCAGCCAGCCACAGCGGCTGGCGCATCCATCGAGTGATAACAACAGGTAACGTGCAATCCATCGGCACCAGGTCTGGGTCTTCTGTCCACGCCGGAAATTAGTGTGGTCGGGACAGAGATAGAGCAGGAGAACGGGAAAAAGTGCGACGGGACGCCCAAACGAATAATTTTTCGAGACATGCATCCACTTTGCTCCTTGGTACGTAGATTCAATACCCTCAACCGGGGGAACAAGAACCAAGGAGATACATCATGCATGCTTTCTACAAAAAAATTGCTGCCGTCGCCTGCTTCACGATCCTCTCCATCACAACCACCCTCAGCGTTGCAGCCGACACTGTGATGGTGGGCGGTGCGGCGATGTATCCGACGAAAACCATCGTCGAAAATGCCGTCAACTCAAAGGATCACACGACTCTGGTGGCGGCGGTCAAGGCAGCCGGACTGGTTGATACCCTGAACAGCAAAGGCCCGTTCACCGTATTCGCACCGACCAACGAAGCCTTCGCCAAACTCCCCGCAGGCACCGTGGATACGCTGGTGAAACCTGAGCACAAAGCTGACTTGACGAAAATCCTGACCTACCACGTGGTGCCTGGCACCCATACCTCTGCGCAACTGATGGCCGACGCCAAGAAGAACGGCGGCATGGTGATGTTGAAAACCGTGCAGGGGGAATCGCTGACGATCAAGCTGCACGACGGCAAGCTGTGGGTGGTGGATGCCAAGGGTGGCAAGGCCAGCATCAGCATTGCGGATGTGATGCAGTCCAACGGCGTGATTCATGTGGTTGATTCGGTGCTGATGCCGTAATCGCCGCTCGACACCGAAAAGCCCGGCGCAGTGCGCGTCGGGCTTGTTCGGATGCGTCAGTTATCGGGGTGTTCACTCGCAACAGAATCAGCGGCATCCACATCCGACATATCCTCCTCCAGAGGGGCATCATCGTCCGGCGGTAGAGGCGCTTCAGGTTGATCGCGCCGAGGATCATGCCCGGTTTCATTGTCTGTACCGCGCGTTACGCCCTGCTGGGATACGTTTCCAGGGGCCTTCTCGTTAATTTCCATGCTGGCTCTCCGTTCTGGCGCGCGGGATGTCCGTGCTTGAACATGAGAAACGATGCGGTGTCGCGAGTGCCGGCCGATGGACGAACGGTGGGGATCAATTTCATAACGGCCCTAACGCTCCGAGAGACTCTATCCACCGCAGGATCGCGGGTTTCTCTGCTGGTTTTTCGCCAATGCAACACACCTCGGGGTCGGTGAGAGAACACCAGACAGACACCGGGTCTCCCACTCGCAAGCCATACGAGGCTTTACGAAGCGCCGTCGTTGACCAAGCGTCAACCGTCTCGTTGAGAGACTTGTGAAAGTGCTGCCCATTGACGCTATAGCTGAAGCTCATGAACTGGCGTCCGGCCCACGATGCCTCACGCCCGACGAAGGTTACGTAGCCAGGTACCACTTGCCCCGCGTCCATGGCACTCATGAGTTCTCTCCTGAAAATAGCCCGGAAACACGTTTGTTTTTTGTGCTTTTACACTGTTATAGCTCAGAGGCCCGCAGCGCGACAGATCCTTGGTCGCCGCCTACGGTGAGGCCTGAAACTGACTACCCTTTATATCTGACACACATTGACATATCGATAATTCTCGATATGATCGCGCCATGGACTTACTCGAAATATTCAAAGCCCTCTCAAACCAGACACGCCTCGAAATCCTGAAAGGTTTGAAGGACCCCGAAAAGAACTTCCCTGCACAAGATGAAGGGGACGTTCACTCGGTGGGCGTGTGCGTCAGCAGCATCCAAGAAGGCATCGGACTGTCACAGTCGACGGTGTCCGGTTACCTTGCAACCCTGCAACGGGTTGGCCTGGTGGAAGTCCGGCGCATCGGCCAGTGGACCTACTACAAGCGCAATGAAGCCACCATCCGCAGGCTTGCCGAGATCATAGGGCAAGATTTGTAGTTTTTTTGCCACGGGATATCGAGATTTCGCGATATCCCTTTTTATCGAAACGAGGAAATGCAATGAAGGCGTTGATACTCAATTCATTTGGCGGCCCGGAATCATTCGAACTTCGCGACGTTCCCAAGCCCGTTCCGCACACGGGGCAAGTCCTGGTTCGCGTACACGCAACCTCCATCAACCCGCTGGATTACCAGGTCCGGCGTGGCGACTACGCTGACCTGGTGCCGCTACCGGCGATTACCGGGCATGACGTATCGGGTGTTGTTGAGGAAGTCGGGCCGGGGGTGACGTCCTTCGCGCCAGGAGACGAAGTCTGGTACACCCCGCAAATATTTGACGGACCCGGCAGTTATGCCGAGTACCACGTGGCGCACGAAAGCATTATCGGGAAGAAGCCCCCTTCCCTGAGTCATCTTCAAGCAGCAAGCCTGAGCCTGGTCGGCGGGACCGCCTGGGAAGCATTGGTGGTGCGTGCGGCACTCAAAGTGGGAGAAAGCATCCTGGTGCACGGCGGTGCGGGAGGCGTCGGCCACGTGGCGATCCAGTTGGCAAAAGCCATCGGCGCCAACGTATTCACGACCGTGCGCGGAGTCAACGCTGAGTTCGCACAAAGCATGGGGGCTGATGTAATCATCGACTACGAAAAGGAAGATTACGTCGACGCCATCCAGCGAGAAACGGCTGGCCGTGGAGTCGATGTGGTGTTCGATACCATCGGCGGCAACACGTTGTCGCGCAGCCCGGACGCCCTTGCGCAACTGGGTCGCGTGGTCTCGATTGTGGACACAGCACACCCCCAAAACCTGGTTCAGGCCTGGGGCAAAAACGCGAGTTATCACTTCGTTTTCACACGACAGAACCGCGGCAAGCTGGATGAAATGGGCGCACTGATAGCCAACGGTCACCTGCGGCCACACGTTGGCGCGGTCTATTGCCTTGCCGACATCCCACTCGCCCACTCCCGCCTTGAAAGCCCCAACAACGGCATTCAAGGGAAAATCGCGATTGCCGTGTCTTCCGAGTTACAGGAGGATTGGCGCAACAGTGTCTGAGCGGAACGCACTGAACCACTTCTTTGGAGAGCACGGGTAAATGGCAGAACTGATGGAAATGCTCGACGGCCCAAGGACCGCACAGCAGGAACTGTTCTACGACCTCGAAGATGCGACGGCCATCATCGCCTGGTCGGTCAATGAGCTGGCCACTATCGCAGGGGGCGCCAAATCACCCGACGAAGCTGTCGCCCTGATGAAGATGGGTGCACTGCTCGCGGCTCAGCAGGAAAAGCTCAGCGGGTACGCGGATGAGGTGAAGGCGGGAAGGATCGTGCGGGGGGAGGATCAATAGTGATAAACACGCTACGCACCCAACAACCTTTCACATCCCTTTCACAGTCGAGCGCTTATGGTTACCCCAGCTCCTAAGTGAACACCTTTAAGCCCGCACTCCCCATCGCGGGCTTTTCTTTGCCTGGAATTCGGTAAAAGGGGATATCAAAACCTTCATCCAGTTTCATTTGTTGATGGCCTGGGCTGTCGCCTTAATGCTCCCACACGAACTCGTGCACAGGAGCAAAATATAATGAAAAAACGTCAACCGTTACTTCAGCTCAATACTTTGGCCGTGGCGCTGGCTTTTGCCTTGCCGGCCATGAGCTATGCCAGCGATCAGTCCGACTCCAAGGGCTTTGTCGCCGACAGCAGCTTGAATATCCTCAACCGCAACCTGTTCTGGAACCAGAACGGCAACGGCGCCCACACCCGTGACTGGAGCCAGGCGCTGATGGCGACCTACAGCTCGGGTTTCACTCAAGGCACCGTTGGCATCGGCATTGATGCGTTTGCCGACCTGGCGTTGCGCATCGACGGGGACACCGACCGTGCCGGTGGCCCGAACATTCCGTCCGACGCCAATGGCAATCCGGATCATGGCTTCGCGAAGACTGGCGGTGACGTCAAGTTCCGTATTTCCAATACCACGCTCAAGGTCGGCGACCTGCAGCCTACATCGCCGGTGTTCGCCACCGCCGATAACTACCTGATGCCACAGACCGCAACAGGCTTCCAGATCGACAGTCATGAAATCACCGGCCTGAACCTGGAGGCCGGCCATTACACCTCCGGCACCGGTACCACCACCACCTCGCGCAGCGGCGACATTCTCGCCAGCTATGCAGGCGTGGCTGCGTCGTCGGCCAGCTTCGCGGGGGGCAAGTACCAGTTCAGCAAGGAATTCACCGCGTCGCTGTACGGAGCGCACCTGGAAGACGTCTGGAACCAGTACTACGTCAACTTGAACCTTGTTCATCCACTGACCGATGACCAGTCCGTCGCGCTGGACTTCAACCTCTATCGCACACTGGACGACGGCAGCGCCAAGGCCGGGACCATCGACACCACCGCCGCCTCGCTGGCGGCGGCCTACACCCTGGGTGCGCAAACCTTCACCCTGGCCGGACAGAAGGTTCATGGTGACGAGCCGTTCGACTATGTCGGCTTTGGGGAGACCAATGCCGGCGTCGGTGCCGGCCGCTACGGCAACTCGATCAACCTCGCCGACTCCGTGCAGTACTCCGACTTCAACGGCCCGGGCGAGAAGTCCTGGCAGATGCGTTATGACCTGGACATGAGCACCTTTGGCGCCCCCGGCCTGAGCTTCATGGCCCGTCATATTCGCGGTTCCGGCATCGACGGTACGCATACCCCCGGCAATTCGGCCTACACCGGATTCTATGGTGCCAACGACCAGGAACACGAAACCGACGCCGAAGTGAAATACGTGGTGCAGAGTGGCCCGGCCAAGAAACTGTCCTTTCGGCTACGGGAAGCTTGGCACGATGGTGATGCATCCACCGGTGGGCATCTGGTGCAGACGCGGCTGATTACCGAGTATCCGTTGAATATCTTCTAAACAGGCAGGCGTGCCCGGGCGATGGATCGACCGGGTACTCTGCGTGGCCAGGTATTGTTCGGCAGGCATTTTGATTCCACACACACAAAAAAGGCGCTACCAAGAGCGCCTTTTTTGTTACCGCTGACTTATTGCAAACTAACCTGACGCAGTTCGGGCTCTTTCCCGCTGCCAATCGTGATGCGCTTGGGCTTGGCCTCTTCAGGAACCACGCGCAGCAAGTCGATGCTTAACAGCCCGTTGTTCATCGAAGCACCGCGCACCTCGATATGATCGGCCAGCCGGAACGACAGCCGAAATGCTCGTTGCGCGATGCCCTGGTGCAGATAAGTGACTGCTTTCTCGGTTTCGCGCTTGTCGCCAACGACTGTCAAAACGCCCTTCTCGACCTGAATATCCAGATCCGCTTCAGTAAGCCCAGCGACTGCAATGACAATGCGATATTCGTCATCACCGTGCTTTTCCACATTATGAGGCGGATAAGTGTTCGGAGCCTCGCTGCGAAGCGCCGACTCAAACAGGTCATTGAAGCGATCGAAGCCCACGGATTGACGGAACAAAGGGGCCAACGAAAGGGTAGTAGCCATCTCAAAATCTCCTGATTAAATCCAAGTGATTAAGTGCGCGACCCGCATTCGGCGTCGCGTGATGAAAATTTATGTTCGCCGGGAAAATTTTCAAGAGGGCAGATAAAAATTTTTACATTTGAGCCAGCCGGGAACGGCTGGCTCGGTTGGATAAACAGGCCGCCCGCTTACATCAAGCGCCCTTCGTTACGACTTTGTTGTTTTTTTACGCCTTTCCCAGTTATGCGTTCGTATTGGTGGTGAATAAACCACACGACCATGAGCAGGCCAGACAAGCCAATAACGAACAGCAACAGCTCTATTGCGGGACCTTCGTGTGAAAACATTTTTCGTTCCTCATCCTGAAGTAGTGTGACCTGAAAACGGTCACCACCGAAATTGTTCGTAACAATTCATACATTCTCAGGGTAGTCGCCAAAATCACAGGTGGCAACCCTGGATGACTCTAAAACCCTTGATCTAGACGCTTCTCTCGGCCACGACCCCTGTGTGCGCTGCGTTTGGGGATGTCGACCAGCGGCACCCATCAGTGCTGACGCCGGACCGGGCTCGTGGCTTGCCGTAGTCAGGCACACCCTCAATCAATAAGCCAAGCGCGCAATTATTTAGCGCGCCTATTATCTTGATTCATTTTTTTGTATTCCTTAACCCACACCCAACCACCAAGCTGCGATCGAGATCAAAGGCTTCCCATGCACGCGATCAACAAATTGACGTAACGGGCTCCCTCCCCTGACACCTCGGCCCTCGGAGGCCTATATGAAATTAAGATCCATGAATATCGCACGCAGAGCCTTCATCTGTTTTGGTCTAATCACCCTGTTGCTGATCAGCCTGGCAGGCTTTTCTTATTTACAAATCGGCCACTTACGTACTTCAGAGCAGGATATCGAGCAAAACTCCCTGCCCAGCATCCAGGTAATTGACGACATTCAAATCGCCCTTCTTCATGCCCGCCTGGAGAGCATCCGCATGCTCTCAAGTACCACCAAAGATGTGCATGATGCATCCCTGTCAAAAGTTGAAGAGGCCATACGGACACTTCAGTCAAAGACAGAGTTTTATCGTGAAAAATTGATATCTGGCGAGCAAGATCAAATTCAATTTGAAAAGGCAAGCCAAGTGATGAACACCTATATTGAGGGGCTCAAAAAAGTACTTGCATTGGATTTATCTGATCATGAGCAAGCGGTGGCTTTTGCCAATACGGAACAGGCGCAACGAGCAAGCGCCTATCAAGAGCAACTGACAATCCTGCGTGAGCAAAATGCACGCCAGGCAGTGGTGTCTGGTCAGGAGGCGGCGGACGTATATGCCCATAGCGTAAACGTACTCATAGCCGTACTGGTGGTTGCATTTGCGCTCACCCTTCTCCTGGCTACTTTATTTACCAAGAGCATTGTGAGTCCTATCAGCTCATCTCTGAAATTGGCAGAGGGTATAGCGGCAGGCGACCTTACCCATGATCTTGATGTCACTGGCTCAGATGAGGCATCACGCTTAATGCACGCGCTTAATTTGATGCAGAAGAACCTCAGGAACACGATATTGGAAATCTCAGGCGCGTCAGCTCAACTGAGTACTGCAGCCGTCGAAATGACCTCTATCACAGAAAGTGCTGATCGCACATTACAACAGCAAAACAGCGAGATAGAGCAAGCTGCCACAGCGGTCACCGAGATGAGCACTGCTGTTGAAGAGGTAGCCCGGAATGCCAACTCCACCTCTGAAGCAGCCATGCAGTCGAGCTTGGCAGCAGATCTCGGCAACAAAAAAGTAACTGAAACGCTTAACGCCATGCGAGGCCTTACTGGACTAGTCGAGGTTTCCTCAGATCAAGTAAAAGAGCTCGCGGGCCAGGCTCAAGACATTAGCAAAGTTCTAAGCGTCATCAGGGCGATTGCCGAACAAACCAACCTGTTGGCTTTGAACGCTGCCATTGAAGCCGCGCGTGCAGGAGAACAAGGCCGTGGCTTTGCGGTGGTCGCAGATGAAGTTCGAGCGTTGGCGCACCGGACCCAAACTTCGACTCAAGAAATTGAACAGATGATTTCGACGATTCAAGCCGGTTCGTCTGCCGCAGTAGCATCGATGCAGAAGAGCACGTCTGAGGTTTACAGCACGCGAGATACGGCAGAGCAGGCAGGCCAATCGCTTCGACAAATCATAGATTCAGTGCTCGAAATCAATGACCGCAATATCCAGATTGCAACTGCCTCCGAAGAACAAGCTCACGTAGCACGTGACGTTGACCGGAGCTTGATTAGCATTCGCGACCTGGCCATTCAGAGCAGTGAGGGTACTCGACAGACGCTGACTGCGAGCAATGAACTGTCACGATTGGCAGTCAACTTGAACGACTTGGTTCTCCGATTCAAGACGTAGATGCTGGATCAAGCGCCCTGCCAGATTCATCACACAAATTCATAAAGCCCGATCACCCGCTCAGTTACAGATAGCAGAGGATAAAAATGGACGCTCATGAGATCGCCTTGCACTCTGTGCTGAGCACAGATGAACGCTCAGCAATAGCAGAACTCGAGGCCACAAGCGCTATCTTGCAGCTTATTACGCGCCTGACAGGGATGCGATTTGCCGGAATTGCTAAATTCACCGAAACGGACTGGATAGTTTGCTCAGCTTACGACCCCATCCACCTGGGTATAGAGTGTGGAGATACTTTAGAGTTGGAGATCACGCTTTGCAGCGAACTCCGAAAGGACCCCAAAACACTCTTTATTCCAAAAATCAGTGAAGACGGCAGGTACTCAAATCGCCCCGTAGTCAAGCGATACGCAATAGAAAGCTATGCAGGTACCCCTATCTTCCTTCCTGACGGACGGCTTTACGGTGCTCTTTGCGCGCTGGACTCAAGACCCATGCTGTTTGACGATCCGTGCCTCGAAGGCACTTTGACCTTGTTTGCTCGGTTAATTGGCTGCATCTTCTTTGCAAGTCTAAGTTCGGACGAAAGCTAACTAAGCAATATTGTCTGTCGCTGTTACTTCAGATGCCCTGAATCGTACCGGGCTTCAATGCGCAATAGCCCTGACATAGGCCTGGCAAGCCCGCAGTGCGATAACTCTTTGAGCATGCGCGGGGTCAAGTTGGGCTCGATGAGTGCCATGAACCACGCCGACGGCGCCAGAGGCGGCAGGCACGTAGCAGCCCCTGACTGAATCCGTGGCATCGAGAAGGACTGACAGCCGCACACCAGCAATAGCAAGGCTTGCTCTGCAATCTCAGGTTGCAGATGAAGCCAGGTTCAGGTTCAGCAAGCGATGGTTTCTTGGAACTCTCTGGCATGTTCGCCATTACTCGCAGTATGTCTTAAAATATCCGGTTGCCGAAGAACCGCCATGACATATCCATGAAGGGCTTCAATCCTTTACAAATAAGTGTGGTTAAGATGAACAAGCCTTTCATTTCGCTGTGCCCTGAAATTACTCGGGCGCACGCGCTAAAGTTGGTGGATTGGTTAGAGGATGAGCGCATCACCTGCTATCTGAGCGATTCGCGTCATGTCTCCCGCTCCATTGAGCAAGTCATTGATCGGACTCAGCTGCCGATCCTGACTCATCTATTCAACCGGGGCGGCAGATTCTTTATGGCCTATGACCGGCATGACGCCCCGGTGGGCTTTGTCCGTCTCATCAAGACAGGCTCAAATTGCGAGATAGTCCTGGTCATCGGAGACAGCGACAAATGGGGTCGAAACCTTGGCGCCAGCACGATCCGCGAAGGCATGAAACTGGCCTTCCTCGACATGCGGGCCGAGAAGCTCATCGCCAAGATTCACCCGGACAACTCGCGCTCGCTGAAAGCCTTTCTGCGCAGCGGCTTCATGCTTGAGAGCGAAACGCCGACATTGAAGTCATTTTCCATGACCGCGGCGCGCTACCTCCAGTTCTTGCGCGAAGGCGCCGGTGGCGACTCCACCAGGATCTACATCACTGAAATCGACAAGGCCAGGCTAGAGGATCTAATCGCGTTCGAGCAAGGCCCGGCGGTTGTTGAACTTGAACATGAGCTCGAGCGAGCCATTGTCGTCAAGCCGCAGGAGGTGGCGTGCAATGTCATCACGATGAATTCCAGGGCGTTGCTGCAACTGGACGATGAAGAGTTCGAAGTGGCCTTGGTCTACCCTGAAGACGCGGACAGCAACGCAGGAAAGCATTCCGTGTATTCCGACCTAGGCGCCGCCATCCTTGGCTATCAGGAGGGAGACGCCATCGACTGGCGAATTGCTGATCGGACCCGCCGGATTGAGATCAAGAAAGTGCTTTACCAGCCGGAGGCTGCGGGCGACTTCCACCTGTAATTACGCCCTTTTCTCAGTAACGAATCACGCCAGTCAGCGCGCCCGGCTTGGGCGCCTGACTTCTCCAGCGTGAACTGATAACCGAGACGGTTATCGGCGCGGGGGTGAGATCGTGAAACCTACCCGTTGACTCCCACTTTTTGCAGAGTTGCGGAAACTGCCTGAAATGATGGGAAAACGATCAGATGTTTCACTGCCAATATTCCTGAATCCCAGAAACGCAAAAGCCCCGCATTAGCGGGGCTTTTGAGTCAATCTTGGCGGGAAACCAGGGATTCGAACCCTGGGAACGCTATTAACGTTCGCCGGTTTTCAAGACCGGTGCATTCAACCACTCTGCCAATTTCCCTTATGCAACACAGGATTAGCATAGCCCATCCTGTCTCAGCGGGCGCCATAATACCCGAATGAAACACACTGTCAAACTCTCGCCATCGCTTGTTACAGAGCGTCTGTTATGATCCTTGCGACTGAATGTTTCAAAACTGAAGGAGTGTCGCCATGCGCGAACAAAATTACGCAGTGAATGGAAACGCGCAGGCTGAGCAGCTAGAAGTTAGCCGCGTCCTGCGCAATACGTACGGCTTGCTTGCTCTCACCCTCGCGTTCAGCGGCGTGATGGCCTTCGTGGCCCAGCAAATGCGGGTCGGCTACCCGAATATCTTCGTCGTGTTGATCGGCTTCTATGGTCTGTTCTTCCTGACCAACAAGCTGCGCGACTCGGCCTGGGGCCTGGTGTCGGCGTTTGCCTTGACCGGTTTCATGGGCTTCATCCTCGGCCCGATCCTTAACCGTTACCTCGGCATGGCCGGCGGCGCGGAAGTGGTCAGCTCGGCATTTGCCATGACTGCCCTGGTATTTGGCGGTCTGTCGGCTTACGTGCTGATCTCCCGCAAGGACATGAGCTTCCTGGGTGGTTTCATCACCGCCGGTTTCTTCGTGTTGCTGGCTGCCGTACTGGCGGGCATGTTCTTCCAGATCAGCGGCCTGCAATTGGCGATCAGCGCCGGTTTCGTGCTGTTCTCCTCGGCCTGCATCCTGTTCCAGACCAGCGCGATCATCCAGGGTGGCGAGCGTAACTACATCATGGCCACCATCAGCCTGTATGTATCGATCTACAACCTGTTTATCAGCCTGTTGCAGATCTTCGGCATCATGAGCCGCGACGACTGATCGTAGCCCCATGTAAAAAGCCCGCTTCGGCGGGCTTTTTGTTGCCTGCGGCTTTATCATTGCCACAGGTTTTGCCTTCAGAGTGTTCCATGAAGTTCGCGATTGCGCTTTTTTCCGCCGCCCATGCGCCCTCCTCGCGCCGTGCCTTGCTGTTCGCTCAGGCGGCGCTGGCCGGCGGGCATGAAATTGTGCGGCTGTTTTTTTATCAGGATGGCGTCTACAGCGCGTCCACCAACATTGTTGCGCCGCAGGACGAGCAGGATATCGCCCGTCAGTGGCGCGAGTTTGTCAGCGAGTATCAGCTTGATGGCGTGGTGTGCATCGCCGCGGCCCTGCGCCGTGGGGTGCTGAATGCCGAAGAGGCCACCCGCTATCAACGCAGCGCGGTGAACCTGGAGGCGCCTTGGGCATTGTCCGGGCTTGGGCAACTGCATGACGCCGCCCAGGCCGCTGACCGTTTGATCTGCTTCGGAGGGCCGTGACATGTCGAAATCCTTGCTGGTGATCAGCCGACAGGCGCCATGGTCCGGCCCCAGTGCCCGCGAAGCGCTGGATATCGTGTTGGCTGGCGGCGCGTTTGATTTGCCGATTGGCCTGTTGTTTCTGGACGACGGCGTGTTTCAACTGGCCGCAAGCCAGGACGCCAAGGCCGTGCAACAGAAAGACCTCAGCGCCAACCTCCAGGCGTTGGAGTTGTTTGGGGTTGAGGATGTGTTTGCCTGCAGCCATAGCCTCACCGAGCGTGGCCTGACCGCCTCCGGCAACGCGCAGCCGCTGAGCAGTGAACAGATCTCACTAATGATTGACCGTTACGACCAGGTGATTACCCTCTGATGTCGACTTTGCATGTGGTATCCCACTCCCCGTTTACCGATAGCCGGCTGGACAGCTGCCTGCGCCTCTGTGGCGCCCAGGATGCGATCCTGCTGTGTGGCGACGGCGCCTACGCCCTGCAAGCCGCCAGTACGCCCTTCCAGGCCCTGCAAGCCAAGGGTTTGAAGGTGTTTGTGCTGGCCGAAGACGGCCAGGCGCGCAATCTTGCGGTGCCTGCCTGGGTCGCCAGTGTCGATTACCCGGCCTTCGTCCAGCTGTCGCTCGATTACGACAAGGTCAACACCTGGCTATGAACACCCTGACCGTAGGCGAACGCACTCTCGAACTGGACAAGGACGGCTACCTCGTCGACCTGAACGCGTGGTCCAGCGACGTGGCCAACGCCCTCGCCACCGCAGAAGACCTGGCGCTGACCCCGGAACACTGGGAGATCCTCGAACTGCTGCGGGGTTTCTACAGCGAATTCCAGCTGTCGCCCGCCACTCGCCCGCTGATCAAATACACCGCCTTGAAGCTGGGCCCGGAAAAGGGCAACAGCCTGCACCTCAACCGACTGTTCAAAGGCACTCCCGCCAAACTCGCCGCCAAGCTGGCGGGCCTGCCCAGGCCGACGAATTGCTTATGACTGATTTTGCCCCGTTGATCACTGAAACCCCTGCCGAGCACCCGTTCGCACCGTTCGTGCGCATCCTTGGCAAAGGCAAGCGCGGCGCCCGCAACCTCACCCGTGAGGAAGCCCGGGAAGCCATGGGCATGCTGCTGGACGAGAAGGTCGAAGACACCCAGCTCGGCGCCTTCCTGATGCTGTTGCGGCACAAGGAAGAAAGCCCGGAAGAACTCGCTGGCTTCACCGAAGCGGTGCGCGAACGCTTGAATGCACCGTCACTCGATGTGGATGTCGACTGGCCTACCTATGCCGGTAAAAAACGCCACCTGCCGTGGTACTTGTTGGCGGCCAAGTGCCTGGCGCAGAACGGTGTGCGCATCTTGATGCACGGCGGCGGCGCGCATACGGCGGGCCGGCTCTATACCGAGCAATTGCTGGAAGGCTTGCAGATTCCGTTGTGCCGCAACTGGCAACAGGTCGAGGCCGCCCTTGAGCAGGGCAACCTGGCATTTATTCCCCTGGGGGATTGGGCGCCGCAACTGCAGCGCATGATCGACCTGCGCAACACCCTGGGTCTGCGTTCGCCGATCCACTCCCTGGCGCGCATCCTCAATCCGTTGAGCGCCCGCTGCGGCTTGCAAAGCATCTTCCACCCCGGCTACCAGGGCGTGCACCGCGATGCCAGCGGCTTGCTCGGCGACAACACCATTGTGGTCAAGGGCGACGGCGGCGAGATCGAGATCAACCCGGACACCATCAGCCACCTGTACGGCACCACCGGCGGCGAAAGCTGGGATGAGGAGTGGCCAGCCCTCTCCGCCCAGCGCCACGTCAAACCGGCGGCCCTGGAGCCCGAGCACCTCAAGGCGTTATGGCGCGGCGACGTGCAGGACAGCTACCCGCAACTGGCATTGATCGCCACCATGGCGCTGGCCTTGCGCGGCCTCGGCCACCCGCGGGAGCAAGCGTTTGAATTGGCCCAGCAGTACTGGGACGCCCGGGACAAATCGATTTAGTCGATCATTAACCCCCAGCCTTTGCGCTTTTTGTTCGAACTCAGACCTTTAGACTGCACTCCTACGCTTATTAGCCAAGGAGTCAGTCATGGGTTTGCTGATCGAAGGACGCTGGCATGACCAGTGGTACGAAAGTAGCGCAGACGGCGCCTTCCAACGGGAGCAGGCGCAACGCCGTCACTGGGTGACCGCCGATGGCGAGCCCGGCCCGACCGGCGAAGGCGGTTTCGCGGCCGAAGCCGGCCGCTACCATCTGTACGTCTCCCTCGCCTGCCCTTGGGCACATCGCACATTGATCCTGCGCAAGCTGAAAGGCCTGGAAAGCCTGATTGATGTGTCCGTGGTCAGTTGGTTAATGCTCGAGAACGGCTGGACATTCGACAAGGCCCACGGCTCCAGCGGCGACAAACTCGACGACTTCACCTACATGCACCAACGCTACACCGCCGACACCGCCAACTACACCGGGCGCGTCACGGTACCGGTGTTGTGGGACAAGAAGCTCAAGCGGATTGTCAGCAATGAATCGGCGGAGATTATTCGCATGTTCAACAGTGCGTTTAATGAACTGACCGGCAATCAACTGGATTTCTATCCCGAGGCCCAGCGCTCGACCATCGATGCACTGAACGACCGGATCTATCCCGCCGTGAACAACGGTGTATACCGCGCAGGCTTTGCCACGTCGCAAAAGGCCTATGAAGCCGCATTTGATGATGTGTTTGCCGAACTGGATCACCTTGAACAGCACTTGGGTAAGCATCGTTACTTGGCGGGGGAATACCTGACCGAAGCCGATGTAAGGCTTTTCACCACAGCGATTCGCTTTGATGCGGTGTATTACAGCCACTTCAAATGCAACCTGCGACGGATTGCGGATTATCCGAATTTGTCGAACTGGCTAAGGGAGCTGTATCAGTGGCCGGGGATTGCCGAGACGGTGGATTTTGCCCACATCAAGGGGCATTACTACGCCAGTCACCGCACGATTAATCCGACGGGGATTGTGCCGAAGGGGCCGTTGCAGACGTTTGAGGCGGAGCACGACCGGGAGCGGTTGAGCGGGAAAGGGATTTGGAGTTGATCCAAGCCCTGTAGGAGCAAGCTTGCTCGCGAAGGTCGTCAACGATAACGCGCTCATGCTGAATGAACGCGGTGACCTTGAGTTTTTCGCGAGCAAGCTCGCTCCTACAGTTGAACATCTGTCGCGGTTATCAGACTTGCGACTGAGCGCCTTCAAACCACTTCAGCTTCTCACGCAACAGCACCACTTCTCCCACAATCACCAGTGTCGGCGCATGAACTTCATGCTCCGCCACCATGCGTGGCAGGTCAGCCAGGGTGCCGGTAAACACCCGCTGGTTGGACGTAGTGCCTTGCTGGATCAACGCCGCCGGCGTATCCGCCGAGCGGCCATGCTGGATCAGTTGTTCGCAGATGATCGGCAACCCGATCAACCCCATGTAGAACACCAGGGTTTGCGAAGGCCCCACCAGGTCACTCCATGGCAGGTCCGACGTCCCGTCCTTCAAGTGCCCGGTAATGAAACGAACCGATTGCGCATAGTCGCGGTGGGTCAGCGGAATACCGGCATACGCCGCGCAACCACTGGCCGCCGTAATACCTGGCACCACCTGGAAAGGGATGCCATGGGCCGCCAGCTCTTCAATCTCTTCACCACCACGCCCGAAGATGAACGGATCGCCACCCTTGAGCCGCAGCACGCGCTTGCCTTGCTTGGCCAGGTCCACCAGCTGCTGGTTGATCTGGTCTTGCGGCACCGCATGGTCGGCGCGACGCTTGCCGACGTAGACCCGCTCGGCATCGCGACGGCACAGCTCAAGAATCGCCGGCGCCACCAAACGGTCGTACAGCACCACATCGGCCTGTTGCATCAAGCGCAGCGCGCGGAAGGTCAGCAGGTCAGGATCACCCGGGCCGGCGCCCACCAGGTAGACTTCGCCCGGTGCGTGCGGCGGCGCGCCGTTGATTTTCGCCACCAGCAAACGCTCGGCTTCATCGCCCTGCCCGGCCAGTTGCCGATCAGCAATCGGGCCCTGAAAGACCTCTTCCCAGAACGCGCGACGTTGCTGCACATCCGGAAACAAACCTTTGACCTGGCTACGAAACCGCGCCGCCAACCCGGCCAATTGGCCATAAGTCGACGGAATCCAGGTTTCCAGCTTGGCGCGAATCAAGCGTGCCAGCACCGGCGCATCGCCGCCGCTGGACACTGCGATCACCAAGGGCGAACGGTCGACAATCGCCGGGAAGATCACGCTGCACAAGGCTGGCGCATCCACCACATTGACCGGTACGCAACGGCGCCGGGCATCGCTGGACACTTGCGCGTTCAGCGGCTCGTCGTCGGTCGCGGCGATGATCAGTGTGCAGCCGTCGAGGTCGGCCTCCTGATAACCGCGCAAAATCAGTTCACCGCCACTGCCCTGCACCAGTTCACGCAACTGGTCTTCAATCTGGGGAGCAACCACCCGCAACAACGCGCCGGCGTCGGCCAGCAGCCGGGATTTGCGCAAGGCAATCTCCCCGCCACCGACGACCAACACACGACTGCCGCGCAGGTTATGAAACAGCGGCAGAAATTCCATTTAGCCGATGACCTCAACGCCCGCCATGTAAGGCTTGAGCACCTCAGGTACGCGGATCGAACCGTCAGCCTGCTGGTAGTTTTCCAGCACCGCCACCAAGGTACGGCCTACCGCCAGGCCCGAGCCGTTGAGGGTGTGGACCAGCTCAGGCTTGCCGGTTTCCGGGTTACGGAAACGCGCCTGCATGCGACGGGCCTGGAAATCACCGCAGTTGGAGCACGACGAAATCTCGCGGTATTTGTCCTGGCTCGGCACCCACACTTCCAGGTCGTAAGTCTTCACGGCGCTGAAACCCATGTCGCCGGTGCACAGGGCCAGAACGCGGTACGGCAGTTCCAGCAGTTGCAAGACGCGTTCGGCGTTGGCGGTCAGGCCTTCCAAGGCTTCCATGGAGGTCGACGGCTCGACAACCTGCACCATCTCGACCTTGTCGAACTGGTGCTGGCGGATCATGCCGCGGGTGTCGCGGCCCGATGCACCGGCTTCGCTGCGGAAGCACGGCGAGTGGGCGACAAACTTGAGCGGCAGTTGCTTGGCGTCGAGGATTTCCCCGGCCACGATGTTGGTCAGCGACACTTCGGCGGTCGGGATCAGGTACAGATCGGCTTCGCCATCGCGGCTGATCTTGAACAGGTCTTCCTCGAACTTCGGCAGCTGGCTGGTGCCCATCAGCGCCGGCGCCTGAACCAGGTACGGGGTGTAAGCCTCTTCGTAGCCGTGTTCGCCGGTGTGCAGGTTGATCATGAACTGCGCCAGGGCACGGTGCATGCGCGCGATCGGGCCGCGCAGCAAGGCAAAGCGCGCGCCGGACATTTTGGCCGCTGTCTCGAAGTCCAGGCCACCGGTCAATTCGCCCAGGGCGACGTGGTCCTTGATCTCGAAATCGAAGGTTTTTGGCGTGCCCCAGCGACGGACTTCGACGTTGCCGTCTTCGTCTTCGCCAATCGGCACGGATTCGTGTGGCAGGTTCGGGATACCCAGCAGGATCGAGTCCAGTTCAGTCTGGATCGCGTCCAGTTCGACTTTGCCGGAAGCCAACTCGCCAGCCATACGCTCGACGTCCGCCATCAACGGCGCGATGTCTTCGCCGCGTTGCTTGGCCTGACCGATGGATTTGGAACGCGCATTACGCTCAGCCTGCAGTGCTTCGGTGCGGGTCTGGACGGTCTTGCGCTGTTCTTCCAGCGCTTCGATGCGCGCAACATCCAGGCTGAAGCCACGGGATGCCAGGCGGTCCGCTACGTCCTGAAGGTTGCTACGTAACAGTTTGGAATCGAGCATGTCGGTCTCTCGTTTATCAAAGTTTGGTCAAGGACAGGCCAGCCCAGGTGGCGAGCAGCCCGCCGAACACGCTGATGGCCAGGTACCCGAAGGCGACCGGTGCCTGCCCGCTTTCCAGCAGGCGCAGCGTGTCCAGTGAAAAGGATGAAAAGGTCGTCAGACCGCCTACAAAGCCGACAATCAAGCCGGCCCGAATCTCAATCGGCACTTCCGGACGAATCAGAAACCACCCGTACAACAAGCCGATGATCAAACAGCCCACCAGATTGACCGCCAGGGTCGCCGCATAAAAATGCTTCGGCCAATTGGCGCTGACCCAGGTGCTGGTGGCGAAACGCAATAATGTACCAGCGATGCCGGCCACGGACACGGCAAGAATCGTTCTAAGCACTACTTTCTCCGCTGTTTCGGGCTAAGCCGGTCAAGTTGGGCGAGGTGATTGAGCTTTTCGCCGATCTTCAGTTCCAGGCCGCGGGGCACCGGCTGGTAGAACGGCTGCGGCGCAAGGTCATCCGGGAAGTAATCTTCGCCAGCCGCATAGGCGTCCGGCTCATCATGGGCGTAACGGTATTCATCGCCATAACCCAGCTGCTTCATCAGCTTGGTCGGCGCATTGCGCAGGTGCAGCGGCACTTCCAGGGAACCATGCTCGGCGGCAGCACGCAGGGCGGACTTGAAGCCCATGTACACCGCGTTGCTTTTCGGCGCACAGGCCAGATAGGTGATGGCCTGGGCCACCGCCAACTCGCCTTCCGGGCTGCCCAGGCGTTCCTGCACTTCCCAGGCGGCCAGGCACAGGCTCAGCGCGCGCGGGTCGGCATTGCCGATGTCTTCACTGGCCATGCGCACCACGCGCCGGGCCAGGTACAGCGGGTCGCAACCGCCGTCGATCATCCGCGCAAACCAATACAGCGCGCCGTCGGGATTGGAGCCACGCACTGACTTGTGCAACGCGGAAATCTGGTCGTAGAACGCCTCCCCACCCTTGTCGAAACGCCGACGGGTGTCGCCCAGCAGGCTTTGCAGCAAGTCGACACCGATTTCGCTGCCATCCTCGGCCAGGTCGGACGCGTTCTCCAGCAGATTGAGAAAACGTCGACCATCGCCGTCAGCCGCAGTCAGCAGAATCTTGAAGCCTTCCTCGCTGACACTCAGTTGGCGCTTGCCCAGGCCCTTGTCTTCATTCAGCGCGCGCTGCAACAGCTTCTGCATCGCGGCTTCATCGAGGCTCTTAAGCACATAGACACGCGCCCGGGACAGCAAAGCGTTGTTCAGTTCAAAGGACGGGTTTTCAGTGGTGGCGCCAATAAAGATCAGCGTGCCGTCTTCGACATACGGCAAGAACGCATCCTGCTGCGACTTGTTGAAGCGATGCACTTCGTCGACGAACAGGATGGTGCGCTTGCCGTATTGCCCGGCCTGCTGCTTGGCGACTTCCACCGCCTGGCGGATTTCCTTGACCCCGGCCAGCACCGCCGAAACCGTTTCGAAGTGGGCATCCGAGACTTTCGCCAGGAGCCGCGCCAGGGTGGTTTTACCCACGCCCGGCGGCCCCCAGAAAATCATCGAGTGCAGCGCACCCTGCTCCAGGGCTTCGCGCAAAGGCTTGCCGCGAGCGAGCAGGTGTTCCTGCCCGACGTACTCGTCCAGGTTGGTCGAACGCAGGCGCGCCGCCAGAGGCTGAGCAATCGGGTCACTTCGAAACAGGTCCATGGGCAGCGTTTGAAACCTCTGGGCAGTTTATTCCTGGATCACGTCGGCACCCTTCGGGATGTCGAACTTGAACTTGGATGCCGGTACCGGCTGGTTGGCCTTGACCCCGGAGAACAGGATATCGGTGCGCTGGCCGACGCTGTCAACCAGGCGCATGTTGTTGATCACGCCGTTGCCAAACGACAGGGACAGCGTGTCAAAGAGCGTGTCCTTGGATTTCGGCCTAAGGGTGAACTCAATCACGTTGCTGGTCTGCTTGGAGGTAATGTCGAAGCTGTCGTTGATTTTCGACACATCGCCTGACAGCAACAGCGCTGGCGTCTGGTTCAGGCGCGGGTCGAGCTTCTTGATGGTCGCCTGCTCCAGGTCCGGGTCCCACAGGGTGACTTTTTGGCCGTCCGAGACGATGGTCTGCTCGGCTTTGCCTTCCGTGTGCCAGTAGAACAGTCCTGGGCGCTGCACAGCCATCTCGCCGGCGGTTTCCTGCAATTGGGTGCCACCGGCATCCAGCGTGAGCTGGGAGAAGCGCGCGGTCAGGGTCTGGGATTTGTCCAACAGGTTTTTCAGGCTGGCGACGGAAGCCGGGTCAGCATGAGCCGAAACAGCAGTCAGGGCCAATGCAGGCAACAACAGCATGCGGATAAGACGCATGGGAGTCCTCTTAGATTCGTTTGCAAGGCGTGCCGCGTGTTGCCACGCGGCACGTAATCAGTCACGCATCTGCGCTGGCGCAATCACTTCGCGCGAGCCGTTGGTGTTCATCGAGGTGACCACGCCGGCCATTTCCATGGCTTCGATCATGCGGGCAGCGCGGTTGTAGCCAATCTTCAGCTTGCGCTGTACGGCAGAGATGGAGGCGCGGCGGCTCTCAAGCACGAACTGCACCGCTTCGTCGTAAAGCGCATCGGTCTCGGCATCGTCGTCGCCACCACTGCTGCCACCGTCGAAGCCGCTGCCGGCCTCTTCGACGCCCGCAAGGATGTCGTCGTTGTATTCCGGCGCACCGCGCAGCTTCCAGGCTTCCACCACACGGTGCACTTCATCGTCGGAGACGAAGGCGCCGTGAACGCGGATCGGCAGGCTGGTGCCCGGCGGCATGTAGAGCATGTCACCGTGGCCCAGCAGCTGCTCGGCGCCGCCTTGGTCGATGATGGTCCGGGAGTCGATCTTGCTCGATACCTGGAACGCCATGCGAGTCGGGATGTTGGCCTTGATCAGACCGGTGATCACGTCCACCGACGGACGCTGGGTCGCCAGGATCAAGTGGATACCGGCGGCCCGCGCCTTCTGGGCGATACGGGCGATCAGCTCTTCGACCTTCTTGCCGACGATCATCATCATGTCGGCAAATTCGTCGACCACCACCACGATGGTCGGCAGCTTGGTCAACAGCGGCGCTTCGTCGTGAATGCTTTCGCGCTTGTACAGCGGGTCGGTCAGCGGCGTGCCGGCGTCCTGGGCTTCCTTGACCTTGGCGTTGAAGCCCGACAGGTTACGTACGCCCATCTTCGCCATCAGCTTGTAGCGGCGCTCCATCTCGGCGACGCTCCAGCGCAGGGCGTTGGCGGCGTCCTTCATGTCGGTCACTACCGGGCACAGCAGGTGCGGAATGCCTTCGTAGATCGACAGCTCGAGCATTTTCGGGTCGATCATGATCAGCTTGGCGTCTTCCGGGCCAGACTTGAACAGGATCGACAGGATCATCGCGTTCACACCCACCGACTTACCGGAACCGGTGGTACCGGCGACCAGCAAGTGCGGCATTTTAGCCAGGTCGGTGATCACCGGCTTGCCGCCGATGTCGTGGCCCAGGGCCAATGTCACCGGCGATTTGAAGTTGTCGTATTCCGGGGTCGACAGCACTTCGGAGAAGCGCACGATCTGCCGGTCTTCGTTGGGAATCTCGATACCGACGGTGGTCTTGCCCGGAATCACTTCCACCACCCGCACGCTGGTCACCGCCAGCGAACGCGCCAGATCCTTGGCCAGGTTGGAAATGCGGCTGACCTTCACGCCGGCAGCCGGCTGGATTTCGTAGCGGGTAATCACCGGGCCCGGGTGGATCGAATCCACCGAGACTTCGACGCCGAATTCCTTGAGCTTGATTTCCAGCAGGTGGCCGACGGCCGCCAGGGATTCAGGGGAATAGTTGAGCTGTTTCTTTTCCGCCGGGTCGAGAATAGAGATCGGCGGCAAGGTGCCTTCCACGGCGCTGTCGACAAACAACGGCGCCTGTTTCTCTTTCTGCACGCGATGGCTTGGCTCGGGGGCCTTCGGCGGCGCAGGTGCAATCACCGGCGGTACCTGCTTCTCGCGGTCCGACATGTGCTTGGTCAGGGCCTGTTCGCGTTCGATCAGGCGTTCCTTGACCTTGGCTTGCTCACGCCGGTCCGGCGTGCTCGGAGCCACCACCTCGTTGACGCGGGTATCGACCTCACGCAGTTGCGCAACCATGCGCTTGCGGTCAACTCGGGCCGACCACCAGCGATTGGCGGCGCCCTGGAACAGTTCCAGCAGGTCGAGGGTGATCTTGCCGGTAACGTCCATGACCTTGAACCAGGACAGGTCAGTAAACACGGTGAGGCCAAACAGGAACAACGCGATGAACATCAGGGTGCTGCCCTGGATGTTCAGGGTCCTGCGGGCCAGGTCGCCGAGGCTTTCGCCCAGTGCGCCGCCGGCACCGGCCGGCAAGCCGGTAGGTGCGTGAAAATGGATATGGGCCAGGGCCGCGCCCGAGAGGACCAGGAACACCAGGCCGATCAGGCGCCAGGAGAACAGCCAGCCACTCCACTGCCACGGTTCATGACGCTGGCGGAAGATCTGCCAGGTCTTGATGGCCAGCAGCAACGGGAAGATATAGGCGAAATAACCCAGCACCATGAACAGGATATCGGCACTGTAGGAACCGGCAGGACCACCGAAGTTCTGCACGTCTTCGATCTTGCTGTTGTGGCTCCAGCCTGGATCATCCTTGCCATAAGTGAGCAAGGCCATCATCAGGAACAGGCACAAAGCGCCGATGGCGATCAGTGCACCTTCCTTGAGTCGATAGTGCAGGTGCTGGCGCCAGGCGGGCACGACTGCGGCTTTAGGTGTTGCGGCGGATTTCTTCAAAACGGGTCTTTTCCTGCGCCTTTAGCGCGTCCATCTATTGAATGACTGCAATACTGCTCAATCCGAGCAGGTAAAAAATGAACGAGTGTCAGTGAAGCTACTTTTAACACTCTGCAACTGATTCATGAAACGGCGATAACGCCTGAATGGCCGCATTGTACGGGTTTGTGTGCGCTATGCCACGCACTTGGCCCTACGTTACACAGCATAGCCAGTCTCCGGTTTCATAACGTTCAATTTGAGCATGCATTGTCTTTGCTGACAAAGGCTTATGAGCTGTTTTTGCCAATCCAGGCTAGCTTGCCGACCGACGTACGCGATTACGACCACGCCCCCGGCATAGAGTTGCAGCAACACCCGTTCATGCTTATCTGCACCGATCCCATGTTCGGGGTAGCCCCAGAGCGTTTCGTCGACAATAATCACAGCTCTTGCAACGGGCAACATCGCCGTTACCGCCCTCCCCTTCCGTAAGCCTGGATGCCATGCTGACCTGGTTACAACGCAACACCCTGACGTTTCCACCGCTGGCCAAGGCCATGCGCGAACCCAATGGCCTGCTCGCCGCCGGTGGCGACCTGTCGGCCGACCGCTTGATCCAGGCCTATCGCCACGGCTGCTTTCCCTGGTTCTCGGAAGGCCAGCCCATCCTCTGGTGGTCACCCGACCCACGCACCGTGCTGTTCCCCGACGAACTGCATGTGTCCCGCAGCCTCGGCAAACTGTTGCGCCAGCAGCGTTACACGGCGACCTTCGATCAGGATTTCGCCGCCGTCATTCAGGCATGTGCCGCACCGCGCAGTTATGCCGACGGCACCTGGATCACCGAAGCCATGCAGAGCGCCTACCTGCAACTGCACCAGCGCGGCTATGCGCACTCGGTGGAGGTGTGGGATCAAGGCGAACTGGTCGGCGGCCTGTATGGCTTGGCGATGGGCCAGTTGTTCTTCGGCGAATCCATGTTCAGTCGCGCCGACAACGCCTCGAAATTCGGCTTTGCCACCCTGGTCAGGCAATTGCAGGCATGGGGCTTTGTACTGATCGACTGCCAGATGCCCACCGACCACCTGCACAGCCTCGGCGCCCGCGCCATTCCTCGCAGCGACTTTGCCAACTACCTGCGCGACCATTTGGACCAAACCAGCTCTGCGCCATGGGTTTCCTAGGCGACTTTCCCGCACCTGGCTTACACTTATTTCAAAGCTTATCCGAGGGTTGATCATGACCGAGCTGGCGCGTTTGAAGTTTTATGCCACTCAACCCCACTCATGCAGCTATCTGCCCGATGAGCAGGCCACTACGCTGTTCCTCGACCCCAGCCAGCCGATGGACGTGCATGTGTATGCCGATTTGTCGGAAATGGGCTTCCGGCGCAGCGGCGACCACCTCTACCGGCCGCACTGCCAGAATTGCAACGCCTGCGTACCGGCGCGTATCCCGGTGGCGCAGTTCCTGCCGGACCGCAATCAGAAACGCATCCTCAAGCGCAATGCCGACCTGACCGTCACCGCTGCCAAACCGGGCTTCAGTGAAGAATATTTCGACCTCTACCAACGCTACATCGAACAGCGCCATGCCGATGGCGACATGTTCCCACCCAGTCGTGACCAGTTTTCCACCTTCCTGGTGCGCGACCTGCCCTTCTCGCGCTTCTACGAGTTCCGCCTTGAAGGACGCCTGGTCGCCGTAGCCGTCACTGACCTGCTGCCCAATGGCCTGTCGGCGGTCTACACCTTTTATGAGCCCGCCGAAGAGCGGCGCAGCCTGGGACGCTTTGCGATCCTGTGGCAAATCGGCGAAGCCTTGCGCATGGAATTGGAGGCGGTGTACCTCGGATACTGGATAAAAAACTGCAAAAAGATGAACTACAAGACCCAATATCGGCCCATTGAGCTGTTAATTAACCAAAGATGGGTCACCTTGAACTAGAACCTCTTGGCTTAAACACCCTTTTTCGGGCACAATGCACGCCGCTTTTGCCTGGCGCAGTTGCACCGGGCCATTCACTGGATACCGAGGGCTTTACTGCATGTCGAAAGAAGACAGCTTCGAAATGGAAGGCACTGTCGTCGACACCCTGCCCAACACCATGTTTCGTGTGGAGTTGGAAAATGGGCACGTCGTAACCGCGCATATCTCCGGCAAGATGCGCAAGAATTACATCCGTATTCTTACCGGTGACAAAGTGCGCGTCGAACTGACGCCCTATGACCTGAGTAAAGGGCGCATCACTTACCGCGCCCGTTAATCAAGTCAATACAAGACGCCCGGTTATGCCGGGCGTTTTTGTGCGCGCGCGATTTACCTGAAGCCAGAAATCCCTTGTGGGAGCGGGCTTGCTCGCGAATGCGGCGTATCAGTCACTGACTGTGTCGACTGGCACACCGCATTCGCGAGCAAGCCCGCTCCCACATTTGATCTGCATCGGTTTCAAGACAGCAAAAAGGCGCCTCTCGGCGCCTTTTTGTTTTGTTGCGTCAGCTATCAGGCCATTTCAGCCGTGGTCTCGAAGTCGAAGGTCAGCTCGCCGTCCTTCAGATCGATATGCACCACGCCACCGTGGTCTGCCAGTTCGCCGAACAGGATCTCTTCCGCCAGTGGGCGCTTGATCTTGTCCTGGATCAGGCGAGCCATTGGGCGAGCGCCCATTGCCGCGTCGTAGCCACCTTCCGCCAGCCAGTTGCGCGCCGCGTCCGTCACTTCCAGCTGCACGCGCTTGTCTTCCAACTGCGCCTGAAGCTCGGTGAGGAACTTGTCCACCACGCTTTTGATGACCTCATGGCTGAGGCGACCAAACTGGATAATGGTGTCCAGACGGTTGCGGAATTCCGGCGTGAAGCTCTTCTTGATCACTTCCATGGCGTCGGAAGAGTGATCCTGATGAGTAAAGCCAATGGAAGCCCGCGCGGCCGTTTCGGCACCGGCGTTGGTGGTCATGATCACGATCACGTTGCGGAAGTCCGCCTTGCGCCCGTTGTTGTCGGTCAGGGTACCGTGGTCCATCACCTGCAACAGCAGGTTGAAGACTTCCGGGTGCGCCTTCTCGATTTCATCGAGCAGCAGTACGCAATGTGGCTGCTTGGTGATCGCCTCGGTCAACAGGCCGCCCTGGTCGAAGCCGACATAGCCCGGAGGCGCACCGATCAGGCGCGACACGGTGTGACGCTCCATGTACTCGGACATGTCGAAACGCACCAGCTCGATACCCATAGCTTTGGCCAACTGCCGCGCCGCTTCGGTCTTGCCGACACCGGTAGGCCCGGCGAACAGGAACGAACCGACCGGCTTGTCCGGCGACTTGAGGCCCGCACGGGACAGCTTGATCGCGGTGGACAGCGAATCGATGGCCGCATCCTGACCAAACACGGTCAGCTTGAGGTCGCGCTCCAGGTTACGCAGCAGCTCCCTGTCGGAGGTGTTGACGTGTTTAGGTGGAATACGCGCGATCTTCGCCACGATGTCCTCGACCTGAGGCACGTCGATGCGTTTCACACGCTTCTCCACCGGCTGCAGGCGCTGGTAGGCACCCGCCTCGTCGATCACGTCGATAGCCTTGTCCGGCATGTGCCGGTCATTGATGTAACGCGACGCCAGCTCGGCAGCTGCACGCAGCGCCTCATCGGTGTACTCGATGCCATGGTGCGCTTCGAAACGCCCCTTGAGCCCACGCAGGATGCCGATGGTGTCCTCAACCGACGGCTCGGACACATCCACTTTCTGGAAGCGGCGCGCCAGGGCACGGTCTTTTTCGAAGATCCCGCGGAATTCCTGGAACGTGGTCGAACCGATGCAACGGATATCACCCGAAGACAGCAGCGGCTTGAGCAGGTTCGAGGCATCCATCACCCCACCGGAAGCTGCACCGGCACCGATGATGGTGTGGATTTCGTCAATGAACAGGATCGCCTGCGGGCGTTTTTTCAGCTCGCCGAGCAGCGCCTTGAAGCGCTTCTCGAAGTCACCACGGTACTTGGTCCCGGCGAGTAACGCGCCCAGGTCAAGGGAGTAGACGACGCTGTTGGCCAGCAGGTCTGGCACCTGGTTATCAACAATGCGTTTGGCCAGGCCTTCGGCTATCGCGGTTTTACCCACGCCTGCCTCACCGACCAACAGCGGGTTGTTTTTGCGACGACGCGCCAGGATCTGCGCCACGCGCTCAACTTCCAGCTCACGCCCTACCAGCGGATCGATCCGCCCTTGGCGCGCCAGTTCGTTGAGGTTGCTGGCATAGGCATCCAGCGGGTTGCTCGAAGAAGAAGACTCACCGCCCTCGTCATCCTGCATATCCTGCTCACCTTCTGAGTGATCGCCATGCCCTGGCACTTTGGAAATGCCATGGGCGATGTAGTTGACGACATCAATACGGGCAACGCTTTGCTGCTTTAGCAGGAATACGGCCTGGCTTTCCTGCTCGCTGAAGATCGCCACGAGCACATTGGCCCCTGTGACTTCGCGCTTGCCGGAGCTCTGTACGTGGAAAACGGCACGCTGCAGTACCCGCTGGAAGCCCAGGGTAGGTTGGGTCTCGCGGTCCTCGTCATGAACGGGGATCAACGGCGTGGTGGAGTCGATAAACTCCTGCAGGTCATGCTTGAGTTTGTCGAGATTGGCACCACACGCACGCAGTACGGTGGCGGCAGCTTCGTTATCCAAAAGTGCCAGCAGCAGGTGCTCGACGGTCATGAATTCATGACGCTTCGAACGGGCCTCCTTGAAGGCAAGATTGAGGGTGACTTCGAGCTCGCGGTTTAACATAGCTTCACCTCATACCCAAGTGGTCGGAGTTAACCGTCCTTCTCGATTTCACAGAGTAGCGGATGCTGGCTTTCCCTGGCGTACTGGTTGACCTGCATGGCCTTTGTCTCGGCGATGTCGCGGGTAAACACTCCACATACTGCCCGTCCTTCTGTGTGAACGGCCAGCATTACCTTGGTCGCCAACTCGCGGTTCAGGTTAAAAAACACCTCGAGCACTTCGACGACGAAATCCATCGGTGTGTAGTCATCATTGAACAAAACCACCTTGTACATCGGCGGCGCCTGTAAAGCAGGCTTGGCCTCCTGGACAGCAATGCCTGCAGAACCGTCGTCGTCTTCTTGACCATCCGGATGATCCTTATGGAGAGTCGGGCGATCCTGATTGAATGTTAGTCGAATCTGGCTGATTGCATGCATGGAAAGAAAGGTTCGTCAGTGGTTCAAATACAGTGGTGGGGGCGACCTGTCAGATTTTCAACTCTGACCGACTGGTCGCCTTGACTATCGGCAAATCAGTGTTACAACCAATAGAACCCACAGTGGGTAAAAAAGGTCCGCGCAGTCAACCTTATTTATTCGGGTTAGGACGGATAAACTGGATGATACTCCAGTGATGGAGTCTGGTGCAGAGGGATATGGGCATGGCGAGCGGTAAGGTCAAGTGGTTCAACAATGCCAAGGGTTACGGCTTCATCAACGAAGACGACAAGACTGACGACCTATTTGCGCATTACTCCGCCATCCAAATGGATGGCTACAAGACACTAAAGGCAGGGCAACCGGTTCTCTTCGATATCATTCAAGGACCCAAAGGCTTGCACGCGGTGAATATCAGCGCGGCAGCCAGCGCCAGCACAGCTATAGGAATCGTCGCTCAACAATCACAAGAACAGTCGGCCTGATCCGCCGCCGAGCAAACGTGCTAAAAAAAACCGGCCATCAGGGCCGGTTTTTTTATGCCTGCTTACAAGCCTACATATGCGAAATCAGCGCATCCCCGAACGCCGACGACGACAGCAACTTGGCGCCGTCCATCAAGCGATGGAAGTCATAGGTCACCGTCTTGGCCGAAATGGCGCCATTGGTGCCCTTGATGATCAGGTCCGCCGCTTCGGTCCAGCCCATGTGACGCAGCATCATTTCCGCCGACAGGATCAGCGAACCCGGGTTGACCTGGTCCTTGCCGGCATACTTCGGCGCGGTACCGTGGGTGGCTTCGAACATGGCCACGGTGTCGGACAGGTTGGCACCCGGCGCAATACCGATACCGCCGACTTCCGCCGCCAGGGCGTCGGACAGATAGTCACCGTTAAGGTTAAGGGTGGCGATCACGTCATATTCCGCCGGGCGCAGCAGGATCTGCTGGAGCATCGCGTCGGCAATCGCATCCTTGACCACCACATTCTTGCCGGTGCGCGGGTTCTTGAATTGCATCCACGGCCCGCCATCCAGCAGGGTCGCGCCGAACTCTTCGGCCGCCACTTCGTAGGCCCATTCCTTGAAGGCACCTTCGGTGAACTTCATGATGTTGCCTTTATGCACGATGGTCAGCGAGTCGCGGTCGTTATCCACAACATATTGCAGAGCTTTGCGCGCCAGGCGCTTGGTGCCTTCCAGGGACACCGGCTTGATGCCGATCCCACAGTTCTGGTCGAAACGGATCTTGGTGACACCCATCTCTTCTTTCAGGAACTTGATGACCTTGATGGCCTCCGGGGACCCGGCTTTCCACTCGATTCCGGCGTAAATATCCTCGGAGTTCTCGCGGAAGATGGTCATGTCCACATCGCCGGGCTTCTTGACCGGGCTTGGCACGCCTTCGAACCAGCGCACCGGGCGCAGGCACACATAAAGGTCGAGCTGTTGGCGCAGGGCCACGTTCAGCGAACGGATGCCGCCACCGACCGGAGTGGTCAGCGGGCCCTTGATGGAAACCACGTAATCCTTGACCGCATCCAGGGTTTCCTGGGGCAGCCAGGTGTCCTGGTCGTAAACTTGAGTGGCCTTTTCGCCGGCATAAACCTCCATCCAGGAGATCTTGCGCTTGCCGCCATAAGCCTTGTTAACAGCTGCATCGACAACCTTGATCATCACCGGGCTGATGTCGACGCCAATACCGTCACCCTCAATAAAAGGAATGATCGGGTTGTCAGGAACATTGAGAGAATGGTCTGCATTGACGGTGATTTTGTCGCCGACTGCCGGAACCTGAATCTTCTTGTATCCCATGCTGAACTCCATCTATGGATTAAACATCTGGCTGCGTTCGAGCCTACTCCAGATAAATGAGGACTGAAACCTCAGGCCCTGCACATTTGCGTCGAAAACAGCACATTTAGCGGCCTACAAGCTTGAAAGCAAAGGGAAAAGCGCCAATCTTGAGCACATCATGCGACTTTAGGCGTAACCCGCTGCCTGCGACCTTTAGACCAATGGACGACACACCTTTTGTATGAAGGCTCGGCGTAAGCATAGCGACCTATGTATAATGCCGCCGCTGACCAAAGAGTCACGACGGCCGACCGCTCTAGACAGACGCCCTCCGCCAGAAAAGCCGAGCTACTACAGTAGCTCACCCGCTTGACGCTCGACTGATGCAACCCAACATCACCGCGAAGAAACTTCGACATTTCGCTCATGGATGACTTTGAACGAACGCGCTTTACCCGGCGCATCTCGAGTTTCTGCGCATGCTTTCAGCAAAGAAGAGAGTTAATCCGAATATGCCCACCCGCTCGAAGATCATCTACACCTTCACCGACGAAGCACCAGCCCTCGCCACCTATTCACTGCTGCCTATCGTAGAGGCCTTCACCGCTTCCGCTGATATTGCCGTGGAAACCCGCGACATTTCCCTGGCCGCGCGCATCCTCGCAAGCTTCCCCGAGCAACTGGGCGCCAAGGCCGTGCCGGACCACCTCGCCGAACTGGGCGACCTGGCCGTAACCCCTGAAGCCAACATCATCAAGCTGCCGAACATCAGCGCTTCGACCCCTCAGCTGCAGGCCGCCATCAAGGAACTGCAAGCCCAGGGCTTCGACCTGCCGGACTACCCGGAAACCGTAACCACCGACGCGGAAAAAGAAACCCGTGCACGTTACGACAAGGTCAAGGGCAGCGCCGTGAACCCGGTACTGCGCGAAGGCAACTCCGATCGCCGCGCACCGCTGTCGGTCAAGAACTACGCACGCAAGCACCCGCACAAAATGGGCGCCTGGGCTGCCGACTCCAAGTCCCACGTTGCCCACATGAGCAACGGCGACTTCTACGGCAGCGAGAAAGCCGTACAGATCGAAGGCGCTGATGCCGTCAAGATCGAGCTGATCGCCAAGGACGGTACCGCTACCGTCCTGAAAGAAAAAACCAGCGTACAGGCTGGCGAGATCATCGACAGTGCCGTGCTGAGCAAAAAAGCCCTGCGCAGCTTCATCGCCGCTGAAATCGAAGACGCCAAGAAACAAGGCGTACTGCTGTCGGTTCACCTGAAAGCCACCATGATGAAGGTCTCCGATCCGATCATGTTCGGCCAGATCGTTGCCGAGTTCTATAAAGACGCACTGGCCAAGCACGCTGTGGTGCTGGAGCAGATCGGCTTCAACCTGAACAACGGCATCGGCGACCTGTACGCTCGCATCAAGGCCCTGCCGGCCGATCAGCAAGCGCAGATCGAAGCCGACATCCAGGCGGTATACGCCGCTCGCCCTTCCCTGGCGATGGTCAACTCCGACAAAGGCATCACCAACCTGCACGTGCCGAGCGACGTCATCGTCGACGCCTCGATGCCTGCCATGATCCGTGACTCCGGCAAAATGTGGGGCACCGACGGCCAGCTGCACGACACCAAGGCTGTGATCCCGGATCGCTGCTACGCCACCATCTACCAGGCAGTGATCGAAGACTGCAAGGCCAACGGCGCCTTCGACCCAACCACCATGGGCAGCGTGCCAAACGTTGGCCTGATGGCGAAAAAAGCCGAAGAGTACGGTTCTCACGACAAGACCTTCCAGATCAAGGCTGACGGCGTAGTCCGCGTCACCGACAGCAAGGGCAACCTGCTGATGGAACAGGCTGTTGAAGCCGGCGACATCTTCCGCATGTGCCAGACCAAAGACGCGCCGGTCCAGGACTGGGTCAAACTGGCCGTCAACCGTGCCCGCGCCAGCAACACCCCGGCCATTTTCTGGCTGGACCCACAGCGCGCACACGATGGCGTCGTGGTCGAGAAAGTTCAGGCTTACCTGAAAGACCACAACACCGAAGGCCTGGACATCCGCATCATGGCGCCGGTCGACGCGATGAAGTTCACCCTGGAGCGCACCCGCAAGGGCCTGGACACCATCTCGGTGACCGGCAACGTATTGCGCGACTACCTGACTGACCTGTTCCCGATCATGGAACTGGGTACCAGCGCGAAGATGCTGTCGATCGTGCCGCTGATGAACGGTGGCGGCCTGTTCGAAACCGGCGCCGGCGGTTCGGCTCCGAAGCACGTACAGCAACTGGTTGAAGAAAACTTCCTGCGCTGGGATTCCCTGGGTGAGTTCCTGGCCCTGGCCGCGTCCCTCGAGCATTTGGGTGTGAACTACAACAACCCGAAAGCCCTGGTACTGTCCAAGACCCTGGACCAGGCCACCGGCCAGTTCCTCGACAACAACAAGTCGCCATCGCGCAAAGTCGGCAACATCGACAACCGCGGCAGCCACTTCTACCTGGCGCTGTACTGGGCTCAAGCCCTGGCCGCCCAGACCGAAGACACTGCACTGCAAGCGCAGTTTGGCGAACTGGCCAAGACCCTGACTGCGAACGAGGCAAGCATTGTTGCCGAGCTCAACGCCGTCCAGGGCAAGCCAGTGGACATCGGTGGCTACTACGCACCGAACGCCGAGCTGACCAGCAAGGCCATGCGCCCAAGCGCCACCCTCAACGCGGCAATCGCTGCGCTGGTGTAAGGTTGTAAGGATGCAAAGAAGCCCCGGCCCTGTGCCGGGGTTTCTGTTTCTGGACATGGCGCTTTTATTGAAGAAACCCAATCAAAATGTGGGAGCGGGCTTGCTCGCGAAAGCAGTGGGTCAGTCAATATCTCTTTAACTGACACGCCGTATTCGCGAACAAGCCCGCTCCCACACTGAATGCAATCGCGCCTGAACACAGCGTTACACCTTGAATCGAGGCACTTTATGACTTGGCTACCTCACATCACCGTCGCCACCATCGTCGAAGACAACGGCCGCTTCCTGATGGTCGAAGAGCTCAAGGGCGGCCGCGCCGTGCTGAACCAGCCCGCCGGCCACCTCGACCCGAATGAAACCCTGACCGAGGCCGCCGTGCGCGAAACCCTCGAAGAAACCGGCTGGGACGTCGAAGCCACCGGGATTGTCGGGATTTACCTGTACACCGCTCCCAGCAATGGCGTGACCTATCAGCGCGTGTGCTTCACCGCCAAGGCCCTGAAACATCACCCGGACTACCCGCTGGACGAAGGTATCGTGCGCGCTCGCTGGCTGACTCGCGACGAATTGATAACCCTGCGCGAAGACTGGCGCAGCGAGCTGATTATCCGCTGCATCGACGATTATCTGGCCGGCCAACGCCACAGCCTCGAATTGATCCGCCCTTCTCTTTAGCCTTGCAGACGCGAGCCTGCTAGAATCGCGTCCTTTTTAAAGACTCCCGTTGAAATCCTATGCGTGATCCAGCCCCTTCTGACACACAAAAGAAGCGCGTCATCGTCGGTATGTCCGGCGGCGTGGATTCTTCCGTTTCCGCCGTTCTGCTCATGGAGCAGGGTTATGAGGTGGAAGGCCTGTTCATGAAGAACTGGGAAGAAGACGATGGAACGGAATATTGCACCGCCATGGACGACCTGGCGGATGCCCAGGCCGTCTGTGACAAAATCGGCATCAAGCTGCACACCGCGAACTTCGCCGCCGAGTACTGGGACAACGTGTTCGAGCACTTCCTGGCCGAATACAAGGCCGGTCGCACGCCGAACCCGGACATCCTGTGTAACCGCGAGATCAAGTTCAAAGCGTTCCTCGACTACGCGATGATCCTTGGCGCCGACCTGATTGCCACTGGCCACTACGTGCGCCGTCGCGACATCGATGGCCGCACCGAACTGCTCAAGGGCCTGGACGCCAACAAGGACCAGAGCTACTTCCTGCACGCCGTCGGCGGCGAACAGATCGCCAAGACCCTGTTCCCGGTGGGCGAGTTGGAAAAGCCCGAAGTACGCGCCATTGCCGAGAAACACGGCCTGGCCACCGCCAAGAAGAAGGATTCCACCGGAATCTGCTTTATCGGCGAGCGCCGTTTCAGCGACTTCCTCAAGCAGTACCTGCCGGCGCAACCGGGCGAGATCAAGACCACCGAAGGCGAGATCATCGGCCGTCACCACGGCTTGATGTACCACACCATCGGCCAGCGCCAGGGCCTCGGCATCGGCGGCCTGAAAGACGCGGGCGAAGAGCCGTGGTATGTGTTGGTCAAGGACCTGGAGCACAACGAGTTGATCGTGGGCCAGGGTAATGACCACCCATGGCTGTTCTCCCGCGCCCTGCTCGCTTCGGACATCTACTGGGTCAACCCGGTGGACCTCAGCAGCCCGCGCCGCCTGACCGCCAAGGTTCGCTATCGCCAGAGCGATCAGCCCTGCACCCTGGAAAAAACCGCCAGCGGCTATCGCGCCACCTTCGACGACCCGCAGCGCGCCGTAACGCCGGGCCAATCAGTAGTATTCTACGACGGAGAGATTTGCCTGGGGGGCGGCGTGATCGAAGTTGCCGAACCCTGGAGCAGCCAGGCATGAGCCCGACCCAGGAGCAATTGACGGCACTGGGCGGCGTGTTTCTCGCCGCGGTGCTGGTGGACAAGATCGCCAAGACCGGCCAGGTCACCGAGGCAGGCCTGACCTGCATGCTCGGCAGCCTGCTGATCCGCGACCCGAAGGACACCCTCGAAGTGTACGGCGGCGACGACCTGGCCCTGCGTGAAGGTTATCGCGCGCTGGTCGGCGCCCTGGAGCGCGACCCGAGCACCTTGCAGCGCGAGCCGCTGCGCTACGCGCTGTCGATGCTTGGCCTCGAGCGTCAATTGGCCAAGCGCGATGATTTGCTGGAAACCATCGGCAAGCGCCTGCCGCAGATTCAGTCTCAGGTCGAACATTTCGGCCCGGCCCACGAAAACGTGATCGCCGCCTGTGGCGCGCTGTACCAGGACACCCTGAGCACCTTGCGCCAGCGGATCCAGGTGCACGGTGACATGCGCAACCTGCAACAACCGAACAACGCCTCGAAAATCCGTGCCCTGCTGCTGGCCGGTATTCGTTCGGCGCGGTTGTGGCGCCAGTTGGGCGGTCATCGCTGGCAGTTGGTAATTAGCCGTCGCAAATTACTGAAAGAGCTTTACCCGTTGATGCGCAACGAATAAGTCGCAGCAACCGATTTTTTTATAGCCCCACGCGTAATACGCCGGTCAGTTGGCAACGGACCGGCGGATTTTTTCATGTATGATACGCGCCCCATTTCGTTGCCCGACTGTCCGAGAACACCCCATGCAGCTTTCTTCGCTCACTGCGGTTTCCCCTGTTGACGGCCGCTACGCCGGCAAAACCCAGGCCCTGCGCCCTATTTTCAGCGAATACGGTTTGATCCGTGCTCGTGTTCTGGTTGAAGTGCGCTGGCTCCAGCGCCTGGCCGCTCACCCTGGCATCAGCGAAGTGCCGGCGTTCTCCGCCGAAGCCAACGCGGTGCTGAACGCCCTGGCGGAAAACTTCGCTCTGGAGCACGCCGAGCGCGTCAAAGAGATCGAGCGCACCACCAACCACGACGTAAAAGCCATCGAGTACCTGCTCAAAGAGCAAGCGGCCAAGCTGCCGGAACTGGCCAAAGTCAGCGAGTTCATCCACTTTGCCTGCACCAGCGAGGACATCAACAACCTGTCCCACGCCCTGATGCTGCGCGAAGGCCGTGATGACGTGATGCTGCCACTGATGCGCCAGACTGCCGACGCTATCCGCGAACTGGCGATCCGTTTCGCCGACGTACCGATGCTGTCGCGCACCCACGGCCAGCCGGCTTCGCCGACCACGTTGGGCAAAGAACTGGCCAACGTGGTGTACCGCCTGGAGCGCCAGATCGCTCAAGTGGCCGCCGTGCCGCTGCTGGGCAAGATCAACGGCGCCGTAGGCAACTACAACGCCCACCTGTCGGCCTACCCTGAGATCGACTGGGAAGAAAACGCCCGCGCCTTCATCGAAGACGAGCTGGGCCTGGGCTTCAACCCGTACACCACGCAGATCGAACCCCACGACTACATCGCCGAGCTGTTCGACGCCATTGCGCGCTTCAACACCATCCTGATCGACTTCGATCGCGATATCTGGGGCTACATCTCCCTGGGCTACTTCAAGCAGCGCACCATCGCCGGTGAAATCGGTTCGTCGACCATGCCGCACAAGGTCAACCCGATCGACTTCGAAAACTCCGAAGGCAACCTCGGGATCGCCAACGCCCTGTTCCAGCACCTGGCCAGCAAGTTGCCGATCTCCCGCTGGCAGCGCGACCTGACCGACTCCACCGTACTGCGCAACCTCGGCGTGGGCTTTGCTCACAGCGTGATCGCGTACGAAGCCAGCCTCAAAGGCATCAGCAAACTGGAGCTCAACGCGCAGAAGATCGCCGCTGACCTGGACGCTTGCTGGGAAGTTTTGGCCGAGCCGATCCAGACCGTGATGCGCCGCTACAACATCGAAAACCCGTACGAGAAGCTCAAAGAGCTGACCCGCGGCAAGGGCATCACCTCTGAAGCGTTGCAAACTTTCATCGACGGCCTGGACATGCCAGCCGCCGCCAAGGCTGAGCTGAAACTGCTCACCCCGGCTAACTACATCGGCAACGCTGTGGCCCAAGCCAAACGCATCTGATAGCTGCTTGACCCTTTGAGACGCCCGGCAGCGCCGGGCGTTTTTATTCCCGTCTGAAAAGTGCTTTTTTTCAATAGGTTACACATGAATCCTGATATTCCTCTTCAACTTCTGGGCGGCATCACGGCACGCGAGTTTCTGCGCGACTACTGGCAGAAAAAACCGCTGCTGATCCGCCAGGCCATTCCTGATTTCGAAAGCCCGATCGACGCCGACGAACTGGCCGGCCTGGCGCTGGAAGAAGAAGTCGAGTCGCGCCTGATCATCGAACACGGCGAACGCCCGTGGGAGTTGCGTCGCGGCCCTTTCGCCGAAGATGCCTTCAGCACCCTGCCCGAGCGTGAGTGGACCCTGCTGGTGCAGGCCGTCGACCAGTTCGTGCCGGAAGTGGCTGAACTGCTGGAAAACTTCCGTTTCCTGCCGAGCTGGCGCATCGATGATGTGATGATCAGCTACGCCGCCCCGGGTGGCAGCGTGGGCCCGCACTTCGACAACTACGACGTGTTCCTGCTGCAAGGTTCCGGCAAGCGCAACTGGAAGATCGGCCAGATGTGCAACTCCGAAAGCCCGCTGCTGCAGCACGCCGACCTGCGCATCCTCGCCGAATTCGAAGAAATCGCCGAATGGGTGCTGGAACCGGGCGACATGCTCTACCTGCCGCCACGCCTGGCCCACTGCGGTGTGGCCGTGGATGACTGCATGACGTACTCCGTAGGCTTCCGCGCCCCGAGCGCGGCTGAAGTGCTGACCCACTTCACCGACTTCCTCAGCCAGTACCTGACTGACGAAGAGCGCTACACCGACGCCGACGCCCAGCCGGTCAGCGACCCGCACCAGATCCAGGCCGACGCCCTCGACCGCCTGAAGAGCCTGCTGGCCGAACACATGAGCGACGAGCGCATGCTGCTGACCTGGTTCGGCCAGTTCATGACCGAGCCGCGCTACCCGGAACTGGTCGCCGGCCCGGAAGTGGAAGAAGAAGACCTGCTGGGCAGCCTGCAAGACGGCGCCGTGCTGATCCGCAACCCAAGCGCACGCCTGGCCTGGTCCGAAGTGGACGACGACCTGCTGCTGTTCGCCAGCGGCCAGAGCCGCCTGTTGCCGGGCAAGCTGCGGGAACTGCTGAAGCTGGTGTGCGCCGCCGACGCACTGCACATCGACAATCTCGGCCCATGGCTGGCGGACGAAGATGGCTGCGCCCTGCTGTGGGAACTGGTCAAGCAAGGGAGCCTGGGGTTTGCCGATGAATAGAATTCACGTAAGTGTCGCGGACTGGCAAAAGGATATCGCCGAGATACGGCGCATTCGTGAAGCGGTATTTATCGCTGAACAATCGGTTCCACCGGAGCTGGAATGGGATGCTGACGACGCGGGTGCCGTGCATTTCCTGGCGTTCGAAGGCGACTTCCCCATCGGCACCGCCCGCCTGCTGCCTACCGGTGAGATCGGGCGTGTGTCGGTCCTCAAGGACTGGCGCGGCCTGAAGGTCGGCGACAAGCTGATGGAAGCCGTGATTGGCGAGGCCGAGAAACGCGGCCAGACCCGGCAGATCCTCAGTGCACAGGTCCACGCCGCGCCGTTTTATGAGCGCCTGGGCTTCAAGATTGTCAGCGATGAGTTCCTGGAAGTCGGGATTCCTCACGTTGATATGGTGCGCGAGGGCTGATCCGAGACCGCGCCGCGCCCTTCGCGAGCAAGCCCGCTCCCACATTTGATCGCATTCCAAGGATGTACTGGATCGAATGTGGGAGCGGGCTTGCTCGCGAAGGCGCCATCAGCAACACCTCAAAAGGCCCTGCCATCCACCGATGCCAGGGCCTTTTACCGTCTAGGATTCAACTTGCACCCCACCAGGCCGACAAACTGGCACTATCAAGCCTAATGACTCGCAGAGATAACGGACATGTCCCTACGCACCCTGCTCACCACTTTGCTCCTGGCCACCAGCTTCTCGGTGATGGCCGCCACCGAAGTCGTGCCCCTGAGTAACCGCACCAGCGCTGACCTGTTGCCCGTCGCGCAGAACTTTATCGGCAAGGACGGCACCGTCAGCGCCTACGGCAACCAACTGATCGTGAATGCCGAACCCGACAAGATCCAGGGCCTGCGCGCCTTGCTTGCGCAACTGGACACGCCTTCCAAACGCCTGCTGATCACCGTCGACACCAACGAGAACAACCAGCAAAGCAACGGCAACAATCAAACTCAGATCATCACCTACAGCACCGAGAGCCGCGACGGTGGGATCCAGCAAATCCAGGCCAGCGAAGGCGTGCCCGCGTTGATCCAGGTCGGCCAGAGCGTGCCGCTCACCACCACCCAGCCTGATGCCTACGGCCGCCCGCAGAACCAGACGCAGTATCGCAACGTGACTCAGGGCTTCTACGTCACCGCCAGCGTCACCGGTGAGACCGTTCACCTGAGCATCAGTACCAATCGTGACCGCATGAGCCAGGAACGTCCCGATGTAGTGAACGTACAAAGTACCGACACAACCGTCAGCGGACGCTTGGGCGAGTGGATCACTCTGGCCGGGGTCAATCGCCAGACCCAGGCCGACAAAACCACTACAACCCGCAGCTACTCTACTCAGGGGCGTGATGACCTGACCTTGCGGGTCAAAGTCGAGACCCTGAACTGAAGCACCAAAAACTGACTGGCAAGTCGTATTAGACTAAAGATGTAGTGCTTGAAAAAAAGCACTACAAAACATTTGACGATCCAAAAAAGCATGGGCATGATGGCCTCGCTCCCGCTAATCAGGGGCCCTGGCAAGGGCCTTCGGATCGTCGCTCTAAGCTACCCACCTGAGCCGATTCGTGTCTGTACCGCCCACAAGGTGTGTTTGACGAGGTTGCGACTGGAACGAAGTTGTCCCGAGGGACGGAAGCTAACCAGGTAACCCGGCAACACACTGATGGATCGTACAAAGGCCCACGATGCCTGAAGACCGTTCGCAGTTCGCCCTTACCTGCTCAACTCCCCCGCTCGATACTCGTTCATCCCGTCGCCTTCCCCGCCAAGCCTGACTTGACCGCCTAAGCTTCTGGTCAGCGAGCAGCCATTCCCACGCAACGATTGCGCGGCTGGCAAATGGAATTTTCCACCTAGACCTATGCGACGAGGTTTTTCCCCATGGCACTGACACGCGAACAGCAAATTGCAGCCCTTGAAAAAGATTGGGCTGAAAACCCACGCTGGAAAGGCGTGACCCGCGCTTATTCCGCTGCTGACGTCGTCCGCCTGCGTGGCTCGGTTCAACCTGAGCACACTTTTGCAAAACTCGGCGCCGAGAAGCTGTGGAAGCTGGTCACCCAGGGGGCCAAGCCGTCCTTCCGCCCAGAGAAAGATTTCGTCAACTGCATGGGTGCCCTGACCGGGGGCCAAGCGGTTCAACAGGTAAAAGCCGGTATCCAGGCGATCTACCTGTCCGGCTGGCAAGTGGCAGCGGACAACAACTCCGCTGAATCCATGTACCCCGACCAATCGCTGTACCCGGTGGACTCCGTGCCAACCGTGGTCAAGCGCATCAACAACTCGTTCCGCCGCGCCGACCAGATCCAGTGGAAAGCCGGTAAAGGCCCGGGCGACGAAGGCTACATCGACTACTTCGCTCCGATCGTTGCAGACGCTGAAGCAGGTTTCGGCGGCGTACTGAACGCCTACGAGCTGATGAAAAGCATGATCGAGGCAGGTGCTGCCGGCGTTCACTTCGAAGACCAGCTTGCATCGGTGAAGAAATGCGGCCACATGGGCGGCAAGGTACTGGTTCCAACCCAGGAAGCTGTTCAAAAGCTGACGGCTGCTCGTCTGGCTGCTGACGTTGCTGGCACTCCGACCATCATCCTGGCCCGTACCGATGCCAACGCGGCTGACCTGCTGACCTCGGATTGCGACCCGTACGACCAGCCGTTCGTGACTGGCGAACGTACCCAGGAAGGCTTCTATAAAGTGCGCGCCGGCCTCGACCAGGCGATCGCTCGCGGCCTGGCCTACGCGCCGTACGCCGACCTGATCTGGTGCGAAACTGCCAAGCCGGACCTGGACGAAGCTCGCCGCTTTGCCGAAGCCATCAAGAAGGAATACCCGGACCAACTGCTGTCCTACAACTGCTCGCCTTCTTTCAACTGGAAGAAGAACCTGGACGACGCGACCATCGCCAAGTTCCAGCGCGAACTGTCTGCCATGGGCTACAAGCACCAATTCATCACCCTGGCCGGCATTCACAACATGTGGCACAGCATGTTCAACCTGGCGCATGACTACGCCCGTAACGACATGACTGCCTACGTGAAGCTGCAGGAGCAGGAATTCGCTGACGCCGCCAAGGGTTACACCTTTGTGGCGCACCAGCAGGAAGTGGGCACCGGTTACTTCGACGACATGACCACCGTGATCCAGGGCGGCACCTCGTCCGTGACTGCGCTGACCGGTTCGACCGAAGAAGAGCAGTTCCACTAAGTACTGAGTACACGGCCACTGCGGCCCCAAGGAAGACCTAACCGCAGTGCCGCACGATCTGACGCCCCGACTGGTTCGGGGCGTTTTTTTTTGCAACAGTTTTATCCTGCACGGCATGACCGCCGTCAAACGGCACTGGGCAGGCAGATACGCCACTCTGCGCGCCCTGCAACGCTGAGTGACGACCAACTAAACATGCCCACCGGCGAAGAAAACGGGCAAAATTGCCACCTTATAGAATGGAGTGAAGGTATGAAGTTGCTCAAAGGCGTAATTCTGGGTGCAGCGCTGCTTATCGTCAGCGCCGGCGCGCTGGGGCTTTTCTACGTCCTCCCTCAACACGAGGTGGTGCTGATCACCGGAGGCGAGGTCAAGCGGGTCGATCACGATGGCGTGATCAATGCCGAGAACCCGGCTGATGGCCCGACCCGAGACGTTTACTTCATCAACACCGAGCACCCTGACACCAAAGACGTCATGGTCTACCGCAATGAAGACACCGGCTGGTCGTTCCCGTGGTATTTCAAGTTCGACTCTGCGGACATTCAGGCCAAGGCCCAGGGTTACTCTCGCAACGCTGAACAACTGGCGCTCATTCGGTACTACGGGTGGCGTATCAAGATATTGTCGGTGTTCCCGAACGTCACCGACATTGAAGCGACCAACAGCCGTGAAGAACCCTTCCCGCTGTTCAATACGGTGTTCCTGAGCCTCATTGCACTGGTGCTTATTGTCGTAGCGGTGTTCATCAAGCGCCGCCTGAAGCGGCGTCATCAGACGGTCGTTAGTTGACCCCAGTCCTGATTGCTTAAACGGCAGACAAGAAAAAGCCCCGCTCGAAAGACGGGGCTTTTTATTAACCCGATGGGTTAGCCAATGCTAACGCCATGGGCTTCAGCCAGAGGCTTCAGGCCACCAGCAAAACCCTGACCGATCGCCTTGAACTTGAACTCTTCGCCGCTGCGATAAAGCTCGCCGAAGATCATCGCCGTCTCAGTCGAAGCGTCTTCGCTCAAGTCGAAACGCGCCAGCTCTTTACCGTCAGCCTTGTTCACCACACGAATGAAGCTGTTGGCAACCTGACCGAAGGTCTGTTTGCGGGTTTCGGAGTCGTGAATGGTGACGGCAAATACCAGCTTCTTCACCAGCGGGGCCAGGGAAGTCAGTTTTACGGTCACTTGCTCATCGTCGCCTTCGCCGGCACCGGAGCGGTTATCGCCCATGTGCTCGACGGAACCGTCAGCCGACTTCTTGTTGTTGTAGAAAATGAAGCTGTTGTCGTCGAGCACCTTGCCGTTTTCACCTACGACGAAAACCGATGCATCGAGGTCGAACTCGGTGCCGTCCGTGACACGAGGGTCCCAGCCCAGACCTACAACTACTTCGGTCAACCCGGGGGCTTCTTTGGACAGCGATACGTTGCCGCCTTTGGAAAGACTTACAGCCATGATTAATTTCCTTGTTCTGGACGTGGGGGTTAGAAGCTCATGCCGTACGAGTTGGCCACTGCTTTCAGGCCACCTGCGAAGCCCGAACCAACGGCGCGGAATTTCCACTCGCCGTTGTTACGGTAAAGCTCGGCAAAGATCATCGCGGTTTCGGTAGAGGCATCTTCAGCAAGGTCATAACGAACAATTTCAGCACCGCTGATCTCGTTTACGACGCGAATGAACGAGCCGCCGACCTGACCGAAATTCTGCTTGCGAGCGTCTGCATCGTGAATCGTGACGGTGAACGCGATCTTGTCGATATCCGCAGGAACGCGGCTCAGATCAACTTTCAACACTTCATCGTCGCCATCGCCGGCACCGGTGCGGTTGTCGCCAGTGTGCTCGATGGAACCGTCAGCGCTTTTGAGCTGGTTGTAGAAAATAAAGTCGGCATCGCTGCGTACTTTGCCGTTGGCACCCAGCAGGAATGCGCTGGCGTCCAAGTCAAACTCAGTCCCGTCAGTCGCGCGCGGATCCCAGCCCAGACCGATCAGAATCTTGGTCAGTGTCGGGTCGGTCTTCGAAAGAGACAGGTTGCCGCCTTTTTGAAGGGTCAGTGCCATGAGTACAACTCCTTGTGGGTAATCTGTTTGAAATTACGATTTTTCGACTTCGACTTCTTCCTTTTGGGGGAAGATCACGCTGGCAAAAATACCGATGGCCAGTACAACGACAACAATGATCAAGCTGGTGTTCGGATCAATGTTGTAGCCGTGATGGAAAATATGGTCTGTCGCATTCAAGCCAAGTTTTACGGCAATGAAGAACAGCAGTGCGATGACCGCTTTTTCCAGGTGAACCAGGTAGCGCTTCAAGGCTTCCAGCACGAAGTACATGGTCCGCAGGCCGAGAATGGCGAAGAGCATTGCCGAGAACACGATCAATGGCTCACGGCTCACCGCGATAACTGCCGGTACAGAGTCAAACGCAAACAGCACGTCGGAGACTTCCATCACCACCAGGCAGAGGAACAGCGGGGTCGCGAACAAACCGCCTTTGGCGGCCAACGACATCCCGGCGTTTTCCGGTTTGGTCAGTTCGGCTTCCAGGGTCTTGCGACGTACAAAGAACGCATGACCGTGCAGTTTCGGCCACACCGGGAACAGTTTCTTGGCGAAACGGTAAGCGATGTGTTGGGAGTAATCCTCTTCTTCTTCGTCATCGCCGCCGCTGCGCAGCATCATGACGGCAGTCCAGCCGACGATGAGGGCGAAGACCACTTCGACCCACGGCCCCAGGGCCAACAGTCCGGTACCAATGGCAACGAAGATCAGGCGGAACACGATCGCGCCGAGGATGCCCCAGTACAGTACGCGGTGACGCAGACCATTGGGCACCTTGAACCAGGCAAAGATCGCCATGAACACGAACAGGTTGTCCACGCTCAGCACTTTTTCAAGGGCATAGCCGGTGATGAACAGCGTGGCGACTTCAGAACCGTGCTCGACGTACAGGAATCCTGCAAAAGCGAACGAGATGAGAATCCAGAATATCGACCAGGCCGACGCACGCGCCAGGCTGATGGGCTGGTCGCCACGGTGGGTAAACATGTCGAGTACCATCGCGCCAATCGCCAATGCTACAAACACGGCAATGGTCAGCGGGGGGAAACCCAGGTGGCTAACTTCCACAGTAATGTTCCTTTAGAGTTCAAAGTCAGCTGGGGGGAGACCCAGCTCGAGACAAATCAGGCGGCAAACGGCTTTTTCTTTTTCGTCGAAATCACCGTCCGACGCGCCAATGGCACAAGCGACACGAACGAGCAAACGACCGGCCCCGTCCTTGCCTTTGATCTTGCTGATGTTTTTCAGGGCTTCGGCCTGACCGATCTGGAAGTCGAATTCGAACTTGGCACACGCGTCGTTGAAGACCTTGATGACGTCGGTCAGGTTGAACACTTTCAGTTCGGGCGAGTTGCTGATGAACCCCGCCATCTTGGTTTTTTCTGCGGAGGTGACTTCACCATCGGCCGCCGCGACCATAGCGCAGCTGTTGGCGACAGCTTCCATGAACTCCCTGTTCTTGAACTTGCTCACCTCGGTGGTCAACTTCTCGCGGGCCAGCGCCGCATTCGTTTTCAGCCATGACAACATGTTGTTCACCTCAAGGGCGGGCCGGTCTGGCCCGCCGTATTCAATTGCAATTGGATAACCGGGTTACTTGGAACCTGCCGCCCAGCGCATACCCCAGCCGTAAGCCTTGTCCATCAGCGAATGACCCTTGTGGAAGTCAACGCGGCGGCTCACCTTGACGCTGCCACCGACGTTTTCCAGCAGGGCGATTGCACACATACCCAGGCGACCACCTTCTTCATTCAGGCGAACCTCGATAGGTGGTTGACCCGGGACATGGATAGTCACCACGCCATCGGTTTCCCGCCAGTTCGGGGCGCCTTCATAAATGAAGGCGAACACCAGGACCCGTCGAATCTCGCTCCAGTGCTTACCGTTGATGTGCAGCCATTCGCCATCGCTGACGGCGCCGGTACGGTCATCACCTTTGAGTTGAATGTAGGGGTCGTAATCCAGCTCGCCGAAGCAATTGCCCAGCGCCTGAACGACGCCCTTGGAACCGTCCTGCAACTCGTAAAGGCACCCGACATCCAGGTCAATGGCGTTGTTACGCGAGAAGAAACCGCCGCCCCCCTTGCCTTTGTTCCAGTTCAGGTTGACCTTGATTTCGCCAAAGCCGTCAGCGGTTTTTTCCAGGCTGATGGACGAGCGAGTCTTGTCGAGGGTAATTTTGCTGAGGCTGACCGATGGCTTCGGCGCCGCTGCCGGAGCAGGCACGGGTGCTGGCGCTGGAGTTGGAGCCGCGGGTGCAGGCGCCGCGACTTCAACACCAAAGTGCTGGGCCAACGGCTCCAGGCCACCTGCAAAACCCTGGGCTACACAGCGAAACTTCCACTCACCCTGGCGACGATAGAACTCACCCAGGATCAGTGCGGTTTCTTTCATGCCTGCGGTAGGTATCTGCGCCTCAATGCCGCCGGAAACAGTCAGCGCGAGATGAGAAACGCGGTCGAAGCTGGCCTTGTTCTCATAGATCGTTGCGGTCAACGCGACTTTCTCGACTGCCGCCTCAAGGCGCGACAGGTCAAGGGTGAACACTGCGCTACCGGCCGAGGACTCGGTCATTTGCACCGCGCCACCCAGCACATTGGTCTGCCCGTAGAAACACATATCGGTGTCGCCACGGACTTTTCCAGCGGCCCCAAGGACAAACGCAGACACGTCGATATCAGCGCCCGGAATGGCCGAGTAGCTGATATCCACCCGTACCTGGCCGGTGGCGACCGGCGCGTTTGCGCCTGGCCCCAAGGTCGTCATGACCGTACTGCCTGGATGGCCAGGTTGACCAGGTCGTCAGCTGTGCGGCCGTTGGTGACTTGACCGATAGCCTTGAATTCCCAGCCGCCGGCTTCGCGCACCAGGCTTGCCATGACCACACCGGTATGACTGCCCTTCTCGGACAGATTGAAGCGCGCCAGTTCGGTCTTGTTGCTCGCGTTGACGATACGGCAGTAGGCGTTGGCAATTTTTTCGAAGTTTTGCCCCGTGAAACTGTTCACGGTGAACACCAGCGATTTGACCGTGGCCGGCAGGCGCTGCAGGTCAACGTTGATGGTTTCATCGTCGCCATCGCCTTCGCCGGTACGGTTGTCGCCGGAATGCTTGATCGAGCCGTCGCGCGATTGCAATTGGCGGAACCACACCAGGTCCACTGGCTGAAGGTCTGCATCAAAAAGGATGCAGGAGGCATCCAGGTCGATCTCACCGCTGTTGCCCATCAACCGCCCCAGGAATCCGGCTTTCTCCGGATCCCAGCCCAGTCCGAGGCTGATCGCTGTAAGGCCGCCACCGCCCGCGGTTTTTTCCAGGGAGATTGTTTGGTTTTTAGTCAGAGTCAGGGCCATCGGTACGCTCCTTGTTAATCGTCGTTTTCTGGTGTGTACGGTTGTTGTCTTCAGCCACGCAGGCGGCCATTGGTTTCAGGACAAAAGCAGGTATGCCCTGAGTCATCGGCCGGCCTCGGCGAGACGAATCGGTTGTTCGGTGTGGCTGGTCTCCACATGCCTGACGCCATGCCATTTGGCACGCTCAAGGATATTGGTCGCCCATTTGAGATGAGTCGCTGGTTCGCACATCGCGTCATTGTGTTTGAAAACAGCGGGCGCGATCTCGTTCAGCATTAATTTGGCACAATTTAAATCCTCAACACTGACGCGCAGGCTGTCCTGGATAGTGTTGATCTGGCTCGGGTGAATCGCCGTCTTACCCACCAAACCATGAGCAATATCAAGGCCCAGCTCTTCCAGCAGCAGGTGCGGTGTGGCCAGTTGCTCGAACACCGGCGCCGTCAGGGCAAACCCTTGGGAGCCCATGACGCCGGCCAACATCGGGATCACATACCCCATGGGTGTGTTGTACAGCGTCATGTCCGGGTTACGCCTCAACCCCAGGCAACCCAGCAAGTCATTGCCGCCGATGCGCAGCGCGATGATGCGCTGCGCCAGTGTTTCGTTGAGCGCCGTCCCCAGCTCGACCATTGCCTGCGGATTGAAGACTTCCCGGGTTTCCAGGGTCGGCATCAGCAGCATCTGCGGGTTGGTAACCGCCAACTCCCACGCACGCAGGTTGGACAGGCTCAATTTGGGCACGACAAAGCCGTCGACATGAGCCATCAGCGGCCAATCGTTCAGCACCGCCGCCATCTGCCAGTCGCGCGGGCGCACAAACAGCATCGGCCCGTCTTCCGACCGGCCGCCCTGCTGCTCAATGGCGCTCAACAACCGATGCAGGTTGCGCAGGGCGGTGTCGACGTCGATTTCGGCAACCGCGTCCTCAAGACACACCACCATAGAGCGCAGTTGAGGCAGCTTCTTGCGAAACACTACCTCGAGAATGTCCTCACGGGTGGCCGGCATATAGAGCGTGGCACCCAGGGCGTAAGGCGATATTTTTTTCATCAGCTCAAGCTCCGGATGACGGTCACTGCACGGTAGGGGCCAAGGGCGGCCCCCACTTCCTCAACCGTCACACCGGCCCGTTCGGTCAGGTGCATCAGCAGTTGGACGTCCGGATCGCTGCGATCACGCACCAGCACCTGGTCCGGCACTCGGCGCAATACGGCGCGGGTAGCCTCGGCGATACCCGGCTTTACCCGGTTCAAATTGGTAATGCCAAAACGCTTGGCAATGACGTCGATCACGTCCAGCGCCGCCGACTGCAACTCAGTGCGCTGCGCTTGCGTCCATGCAGACGCTGGCGCGACGGCAGGCAATGCCCGGCGCGCGGCCTCGATCTGGTTCACAAAGTCGCGGGTCACATCGTGCTCATTCAGGTGGTCGTAGACCACGCACCCATGCAGCCCACCCTCGGCGGGCCAGATGGAGCGCGAGACCAGACCGGAAACCGTGGCGCCCAGGATGCCCGATGGAATCACCCAGTCTTCAGCGGACGCCGCCAGCCAGGCGCGCCCGCATGGATCGGCGAGTACCACAAGGCGTGGCTGCTCCGGGAACCGCGCATCGCCGTTGAGGCTGCGCTGGATTTCGCCGGAGATTGCGCCCTTTCCGGTCCAACCATCCACAAACACGATGTTTTCGGCGCCATGAGCGGCGATCACGGCCTCCAGGGCAACTTTGTCGATGCCACGGTCACGCACGATACTGATGCCGTAATGATGGGCATCACGCCCCAGATCCAGCAGAGCACGGCGCAGCAGCACGCCCAAGGGAAGGCCCGCGCGAACGAACGACACGAGCGCAATCGATGGCCCCTTGCAAGCCTGGTCCAGGGCCAGGGCCAAGGACTGAACGTCACTGGCCATCCTGCCCGCGTTTTGCTGCATCGCCCGCTGGTACAGCTCTTTGTGCACCTCGGTAGGCGCCGACTCCTGGCTGATCATCTCCGAGTAATGCTTTTGTCTGGTCTGGATCAGGCGCTCTTTCTCATGGACATCCGTCACTTCAATCTCGACGGGCTGCAGCAGGAACAGCACGTCTTCGGCCTGGTAGCTCCCGCTACCGACCGTGGTCAAATGGGCGAAGGCATCACGCATGGATCATCGCCTCCACGACTTTTGCCAGTTGGCTATTGGCCGGCGTTGCCCAGAAGTTGCATTCGTTCATAAAACCCAGGTCAGTCACGCTGTCGCCAAACCCCAACACCGGGCGTTCGCCGTGAGTGGCACGGTCTCGACGCAGCAGTTCCTGGACCGCATGGTGCTTGGCCAGGCCATTGGGCAGGAACGCGAGGTTGTTACCGTTGCCGTGAATATGCATGCCTTCCACAAGGCCGCGGGCCTGCACTTCTGCCAGTACCTTCTGCAGCACCGAGTCGTCGGACTCGTTGTGCTTGGTCACGACGTAGTTGAGCAGGCCTTGCTCTTCGACCACCCAGCCGCGCAGGGAAAAGCCCATTTCCTCGCCGATCGCCAAGGTTGCCGCGCTGAGCGCAGGCAATCGGCTTTGATAGGCGGCGAGCACCTCAGTCATCTGCCCATGCCAATCCCGGTCCAACGTCCCGTCGGGCTGAAGAATCACCCCACCGTGGGAGCACACTGCCCCTGCGACAAAGGGCAATTGCACGCGGCTGTAGGCTTCCACGCTGCGCGCGGTGACCGGAACCACATCGGCCGATTCCAGCAGCCACTCCACAAAACTTTTCTGCACTGCACTCATGTAACCGTTGGGCTGCCCATCGACATCCAGCGTCGCCGTATGCCGGGCACTGCCTTCGGGCATCTTGCGAGCCGTCTGGAACAACGTGTCATCCAGGTCTATGAGGATCAGGGGGCGCTTACTGCTCATCGACGATGACCTCTGCGTTCAATGCATCTATCAACGATTGCGGAACCGCCTGGGCAGGTGTTTCGCTACAGATCAACACCCGGTCGAATTGGCCCGGCCGCACGTTGTAAAGAAAATTGGGGATGCCCAGACCATAGTTGTCGGAGAACGACAACGCGTGGCCGATCTCATGCCCCAGGGCAATCGGCGAGCGGGTGGTGGAGCTGAAATGAACGTCGCCCCCCGCCTGTTCAAGGCGCTCGGCCAACAGGAACGGGCGCCACACGAATTCCCCGGTGCCTACCACGAGAATCCGTTCGCCCGGCTTCACCTGAATATCCGTTGCAAGCGTGTCATCCACATGACAAACGCCCAGACGCCCCCAATCGTTGCGCGGATCAATCGGCCAGTCGCCCACCGCCACCGCCCCGACATCCGGCATGTGCGGCAGCGGCGCGCTCACATCTTCAAGGAAGCGGTACGTGCCCTGAAGCAGCGACACCTCATCGGCCGTCTCGCCCAGAACCTTGCGCACGGCCCCTTGGGACCAATCGGTAAGCACGCACGTCACCACCCGCTCGACCTTGCTCAGCCCGGCCTCGATAAGCGCCCGGTGCAGATTGATAAACGTCTTGCCGGTTGAGGCCTCGTCGTCCACCAGCACCAGAGAACGCGCCTGATGCATCAGTTCGCGGATAGTGGGATCGGTTGGCTGATGGATCAAGTGCGCGCTGGCGTGGCTGTGCTCCTCTTCGAAGCGGGCGAACATTTCATCCCCCACCGGATGCCGGGTGCTCACCAGATAGACGGTGTCCTGGCGGGTCTTGCTGTACATGCGGTGCACGCCGGCGCCCAGGCCCACGGCGGTCTCGGCCATGCCGATCACCAGCACCGGCCCGGGCAAATCTGCGGGAATCTTCGCGGCGAGGCTTGCGTAACTGGCCTGCATGGCCGATGGGCGCACAGGGATATGCTTGCCCAGCACCCGCGATACAAACAGGAACGCGCGCTTTGGGTTGCGGCGTTCCGCGAATCCGAATAGTGATTCGGGTTCAAAGGCCGACTGGTCTATATCAACCTCCATCAACCCGCGCTTGAGCTGCGCGCTGAGTCGGCGTGTCGATGTTTTTAGTGCTGCGGATTCCATGTACGACATTCCTAAAAGAGGCGTTTAGTGAGTGCGATGCCCCTCACTTTTTCTTCAAACCGGGTGCCTCTACGGGTTTCTGGCTTCAATCCGCCAAAGCGAGGATTGAGCTTCACGGGCCATTTCCGAGGTTGAATACATTCGGCCCGTTGGGGATTTGGAAGGTGACACCTGGCAGGCATCCAGGAAGGCCAGGAGCAGGCCTGCCTTGACGGCAAAGTTCATGTTTTGCGCGTCCGGCAAGGTGGACGTCACCATGGCGATAACCCCGCCGCTGGTATCAAACAACGGGCTGCCACTGGACCCGGGCTGAATCGCGGCGGTGAATTGCAGCAAACTGGAATCGTTGTGCAGCCCGAACAAACTCGACACGCCTCCCTGGGTGACATGCACACCGCCTCCGGCCAGGCCCGCCATTGGAAAGCCCAGTGCAATCACTGATTCGCCCAGCGCACAACCGGCACCGTCCTTGAAGAGCACGGGCGATAACGTCGGGCAGTCCTGGACCCGCAACAGCGCGATATCGTTACGTTGATCGACCACGACCACTTCAGCGCGGTAACGGCCGGCAAAAGAAGAAATGTGCAGTTCCTGCATGCCCTCGATTACGTGGGCACATGTCATTACGTGACTGGGTGAAACGGCAAAACCGGTGCCCGTTGCAGAACCACGGTTTCTGGGAGAATCGCCGGAATAAGGGCGACGGTTTGGGTGTGCGTCATCGATGCTGATGCCCATGCGGCGCCCCATCGCGGCGAGGCCATAGGCGGAACCTTCGGCGAGCGCGCGGAACTTCCACTGATCGTTACGCTTGTAAAACTCGCCGATAACAATGGCCGATTCGCCGTTGTTACGCAAATCCAGGTGCAACTCGACCTGATTGTCGACCTGAAGACGCAACTCTTTGAGTTCACTGACAGGGCCTGCTGCGCCAAAGGTGTAAACGACCAGCAACACCCCTTCACTGCCGCCGGGCAACGCGGACAAATCAAGGGAACAACCGATCGAGGCTTGCTTGCCGCTCCACTCCATCCACTTCTGGGTGATTTGAAACAGCGCCGGATCGCCTGTTGGCAGGCGCTTCTCGGTCACCGGGAGCAATGCGACAGCAGCGTACTCACCGAAGGCGGTGGCGTTACCGGAGTCGAGTGTCCATGCAGTCTTTACACCTGAAATAGCGGTGTTTGCTCCGGGCGTAAGCGCCTTCATCCTAACCTTCCCTGATCGATGTGAGGGTGATTATGTCAAGACAGACACAATCATTCACTCTTTCTGTGGCGCGTTGATATCAATTAGAGGCGAGTACGGCGACCGTAATGGGCTTCACGCGTACGCCTTCGGCCCATTGACTCACCGGCTCCGGCAAACCCAGCCGACGAGTGGCGAAAATTCCGGCCAGGTTTACCCCGGTCGCGCGCGTATAGCCGATACCGCCGGAGTAGCGCGGATTGATCTCCAGCAGATAGGGAACGCCTTCAAGGTCGTCCCGCGTCTGCACGTTCACCAAGCCATCGCACTTGAAATGCGCCGCAGCCTTGAGGGCCAACTCCACCGCCGCTGATTCGCGCTCGAATGTCTGGTGAACGCCCTGCTTCCTCCTGCCCACGAATGCCACGGGTGTGCCCGCTTCGCACACCATGTCGACCGAACATTCGCTGCCGGCGAGATAAGGCATGACCAGCATCGGCGCACGCTCTGCGCCCGACCGGTAAATCTTCAGGTAAGTGTCGAAATCGATTTCCCGCGCATCCGGGTTTTGCAAACAGCGAAACGGGTCGACATCCGCCTTGAACCGCCAGAACCCCTGCCCGTAGATGCCGACCACAGGCTTGATGCAAACCTCGCCCTGCGCCGACAGCACCTCGTAGGCCGCCGCCAGTTCCTGGGCATTTGTGACTGTAATCGCCGGCGTGCAAGCGAGCCCCGCACGCTCGGCCTCAGCGGTGAACTGGCTTTTATCGTCCACCTTGTCAAAGGTCTCCATGGACATGCCGCCGGTGACAAGCCGCAAGCCGGCAGCCTCGAATCGCTCGCGGGCCGCCTCGTACTGGCTGCCAATACGTCCCGCGAGAATGACTTGGATACGGTGCTCAAGGGCCGTCTCAATCACCCAGTCGATACGTTCCTGGTTATCTTGAGGCTCTTGAAAGGCGACGTCGGCCTGCCCTGTGATCTCGGGCCGATCCTGGCGATGGGAGGCGAAGACCCTGACACCCGCCGGTAATGCTTCACGCGCACCTATAATAATGTCGCGCTGGCTGGATTGACCTTCAAGAAACCAGATCACGTGTAGCTCCTCAATGAACATCGGCGGAAATTGACGCACTCGTTGGGCTAACGCCCTCAACGCTGTGTAATTTTTCCGACACATTAACGAACATCAAGCAAAAGGCTATCTAAATCCTGTTTCGCCGTATCACAGACCGCAAACGCCCCACGCCTCGCCGAGGTCGCTTTCGCGCCTTTTTGGACCAAACATTGATCCAGAGCGGTATCCGCGTCGCCAAAGTCAGTTAAAAGATCCGCTTTACCAACTTGCGCCGCCCGCACAAGTAATAGCAACTTCCCCCGCTAAACGCCGAACAGTTGTTTAAAACCCACGCAAACAATATTCATTATCATTTAGAGCATGAAAACTTCGTTACCAGTTAAACAAAACACAATTCATTAAATGCGCGCTAATGCCCGCCCCACAAGGGCTACAGCCCCAAGAAGGTGCACTATGTCCTTATTCCATCGAATAATTTCGCTATAGGAATTTTACTTGCCCGGTGTTTAGCCATAAAATCACCGCGATTGATTGCGCTGCGACATATCGTCACTGCATCGTTACTTTTTCGAGCTCAGAGACCTTTGCTCTCTGTTAAGGATTTCCAGCATGACCGAAGCGACAGGACTCATGGCCCACAACTGGGGCTTTGCCATTTTCCTCCTCGGTGTTGTCGGCCTCTGCGCCTTCATGCTCGGTGTCTCCAGCCTCCTCGGGTCAAAAGCCTGGGGCCGCAGCAAAAATGAACCGTTCGAATCCGGCATGCTGCCTACAGGTGGCGCCCGCTTGCGGCTCTCAGCCAAATTCTATCTGGTCGCGATGCTCTTCGTGATCTTCGATATCGAAGCCCTTTTTCTCTTTGCCTGGTCTGTGTCCGTCCGCGAAAGCGGCTGGACCGGATTCGTCGAAGCCCTCGTTTTCATAGCAATTCTGTTGGCAGGCCTTGTCTACCTATTCCGAGTGGGCGCCCTTGACTGGGCTCCGGAAGCTCGTCGTAAGCGGCAAGCGAAGCTGAAACAATGAGGCTTTGGCGATGCAATACAATCTCACCAGGATCGACCCGGATGCTCCTAACGAGCAGTACCCCATCGGCGAACGGGAAACCGTTTCCGATCCGTTAGAAGACCAAGTCCACAAAAACATCTACATGGGCAAGCTGGAAGACGTGCTGAGTGGCGCGGTCAACTGGGGACGTAAGAACTCCCTGTGGCCGTACAACTTCGGTCTGTCCTGCTGCTACGTGGAAATGACCACCGCCTTCACGGCGCCCCACGACATCGCGCGCTTTGGCGCCGAAGTTATCCGGGCATCGCCGCGTCAGGCGGATTTCATGGTTATCGCCGGTACCTGCTTTATCAAGATGGCGCCGATCATTCAGCGTCTCTACGAGCAAATGCTCGAACCAAAGTGGGTTATCTCCATGGGTTCGTGCGCCAACTCCGGTGGCATGTACGACATCTACTCCGTGGTTCAGGGGGTGGACAAGTTCCTGCCCGTGGACGTCTACGTGCCTGGCTGCCCGCCCCGCCCTGAAGCATTTCTGCAAGGCTTGATGCTGTTGCAGGAATCGATTGGCAAGGAGCGTCGCCCACTTTCCTGGGTTGTCGGAGATCAAGGCGTATACCGCGCCGAGATGCCGTCACAAAAGGAACAGCGCCGCGAACAGCGTATTCAGGTAACCAACCTGCGCAGCCCCGACGAAGTCTGATCCAGAACCGCTTCTTTTATAGAACGAAAACCTGGCTTCATTCTTTACGTTGACCGAAAGCGATAAAAAACCATGACTACAGGCAGTGCTCTGTACATCCCGCCTTATAAGGCAGACGACCAGGATGTGGTCGTCGAACTCAATAACCGTTTTGGCCCTGACGCCTTCACCACCCAGGCCACACGCACCGGTATGCCGGTGCTGTGGGTGGCGCGTGCCAGGCTCGTCGAAGTCCTGAGCTTCCTGCGCAACCTGCCCAAGCCGTACGTCATGCTCTATGACCTGCATGGCGTGGACGAGCGCCTGCGCACCAAGCGCCAGGGACTGCCGAGCGGCGCCGATTTCACCGTGTTCTACCACCTGATGTCCCTGGAACGTAACAGCGACGTGATGATCAAGGTGGCCCTCTCCGAGAGCGACCTGAGCGTTCCGACCGTGACCGGTATCTGGCCCAACGCCAACTGGTACGAGCGTGAAGTGTGGGACATGTTCGGCATCGACTTCCCGGGCCACCCGCACCTGACGCGCATCATGATGCCGCCGACCTGGGAAGGTCACCCGCTGCGCAAGGACTTCCCTGCCCGCGCCACCGAATTCGATCCCTTCAGCCTGACCCTCGCCAAGCAGCAGCTTGAAGAAGAGGCTGCACGCTTCCGTCCGGAAGACTGGGGCATGAAGCGCTCCGGCACCAACGAGGACTACATGTTCCTCAACCTGGGCCCGAACCACCCTTCGGCTCACGGTGCCTTCCGCATCATCCTGCAACTGGACGGCGAAGAAATCGTCGACTGCGTGCCTGACATCGGCTACCACCACCGTGGTGCCGAGAAGATGGCCGAGCGTCAGTCGTGGCACAGCTTCATCCCGTACACCGACCGTATCGACTACCTCGGCGGCGTGATGAACAACCTGCCGTACGTGCTCTCGGTCGAGAAGCTGGCCGGCATCAAGGTGCCGGACAAGGTCGACACCATCCGCATCATGATGGCCGAGTTCTTCCGGATCACCAGCCACCTGCTGTTCCTGGGTACCTATATCCAGGACGTCGGCGCCATGACCCCGGTGTTCTTCACCTTCACCGACCGTCAGCGCGCCTACAAGGTCATCGAAGCCATCACCGGCTTCCGCCTGCACCCGGCCTGGTACCGCATCGGCGGTGTCGCCCACGACCTGCCGCGTGGCTGGGAACGCCTGGTCAAGGAATTCATCGACTGGATGCCCAAGCGTCTGGACGAGTACCAGAAAGCCGCCCTGGACAACAGCATCCTCAAGGGCCGGACCATCGGCGTCGCCCAGTACAACACCAAAGAGGCCCTGGAATGGGGCGTCACCGGTGCTGGCCTGCGTTCCACCGGTTGCGATTTCGACCTGCGTAAAGCGCGCCCGTATTCCGGCTACCAGAACTTCGAATTCGAAGTCCCGCTGGCGGCCAACGGCGATGCCTACGACCGCTGCATCGTGCGCGTCGAAGAAATGCGCCAGAGCCTGAAGATCATCGAACAGTGCATGCGCAACATGCCGGAAGGCCCGTACAAGGCGGATCACCCGCTGACCACGCCGCCGCCGAAAGAGCGCACGCTGCAACACATCGAAACCCTGATCACGCACTTCCTGCAAGTTTCGTGGGGCCCGGTGATGCCGGCCAACGAATCCTTCCAGATGATCGAAGCGACCAAGGGTATCAACAGTTATTACCTGACGAGCGATGGCGGCACCATGAGCTACCGCACCCGGATTCGTACGCCAAGCTTCCCGCACCTGCAGCAGATCCCTTCGGTGATCAAAGGTGAAATGGTCGCGGACTTGATTGCGTACCTGGGTAGTATCGATTTCGTTATGGCCGACGTGGACCGCTAAGCATGAATAGCACGCTTATCCAGACAGACCGTTTCACCTTGAGTGAAACCGAGCGCTCGGCCATCGAGCACGAGCTGCATCACTACGAAGACCCGCGCGCGGCGTCGATCGAAGCCTTGAAGATCGTCCAGAAGGAACGTGGCTGGGTGCCGGACGGCGCCCTCTACGCCATCGGCGAGATCCTCGGCATCCCCGCCAGCGACGTTGAAGGCGTGGCGACGTTCTACAGCCAGATCTTCCGCCAGCCGGTTGGCCGCCACATCATTCGCGTGTGCGACAGCATGGTCTGCTACATCGGTGGCCACGAGTCCGTGGTCAGCGAAATCCAGAGCAAGCTGGGCATCGGCCTGGGCCAAACCACTCCGGACGGCCGCTTCACGCTGCTGCCAGTGTGCTGCCTGGGCAACTGTGACAAGGCGCCGGCGTTGATGATCGACGACGACACATTCGGTGACGTGCAGCCTGCCGGCGTCACCCAATTGCTCGAGGGCTACCCATGACCCTGACTTCCTTCGGTCCAGCCAACCGCATCAAGCGCACGGCTGAGACTCACCCGCTGACCTGGCGCCTGCGTGACGACGGCGAAGCCGTTTGGCTCGACGAGTACCAGGCCAAGAACGGTTACGCGGCCGCGCGCAAATCCTTTGCCGACATGGCCCAGGACGACATCGTCCAGACCGTGAAAGACGCAGGCCTCAAAGGCCGCGGCGGTGCAGGCTTCCCCACCGGGGTTAAGTGGGGCCTGATGCCGAAAGACGAATCCATCAACATCCGCTACCTGCTGTGCAACGCGGATGAAATGGAGCCGAACACCTGGAAAGACCGCATGCTGATGGAGCAACTGCCCCATCTGCTGATCGAAGGCATGCTGATCAGCGCACGCGCGCTGAAGACCTACCGCGGCTACATCTTCCTGCGTGGCGAGTACACCACCGCTGCCAAGCACCTGAACCGTGCCGTGGAAGAAGCCAAGGCAGCCGGCCTCTTGGGCAAGAACATCCTCGGTTCGGGTTTCGACTTCGAACTGTTCGTGCACACCGGTGCCGGGCGTTATATCTGCGGTGAAGAAACCGCACTGATCAACTCCCTCGAAGGCCGCCGCGCCAACCCGCGTTCCAAGCCGCCCTTCCCTGCCGCCGTGGGCGTGTGGGGCAAGCCGACGTGCGTGAACAACGTTGAGACCCTGTGCAACGTGCCGGCAATCATCGGCGACGGCGTGGAGTGGTACAAATCGTTGGCCCGCGAAGGCAGCGAAGACATGGGCACCAAGCTCATGGGCTTCTCCGGCAAGGTCAAGAACCCGGGCCTGTGGGAACTGCCTTTCGGCGTGACCGCACGGGAGCTGTTCGAGGACTACGCCGGCGGCATGCGCGACGGCTACACCCTCAAGGCCTGGCAGCCAGGTGGCGCCGGTACCGGCTTCCTGCTGCCTGAGCACCTCGACGCACAAATGTACGCTGGCGGCATCGGCAAGGTGGGCACCCGTATGGGGACCGGCCTGGCCATGGCCGTGGACAACACCGTGAACATGGTGTCGTTGCTGCGCAACATGGAGCAGTTCTTCTCCCGTGAATCCTGTGGCTTCTGCACCCCGTGCCGCGACGGTTTGCCGTGGAGCGTCAAGCTGCTGATGGCCCTGGAAAACGGCGAAGGCCGTGAGGGTGACATCGAGACCCTGCTGGGTCTGGTCGGTTTCCTCGGCCCAGGCAAGACCTTCTGTGCTCACGCACCGGGCGCCGTGGAGCCATTGGGCAGCGCGATCAAATACTTCCGCTCGGAGTTCGAAGCCGGCATCGCGCCTACCAGCGCCGCCGTCCCGCCTCTGGCAAGGCCGATTGTAGTCGGCGCGTAACGCTTAACAAGGCGAAGGGTCCGTGCCCTTCGCCTTCTCATGTGCTGACGCCTTCATGGCTGTGTTGATGCACATGAATAACAAGATTCCATTAGCCACGCCCGCTGACACCGGGCCAACGAAGAACTTTGAACCATGGCCACTATCCACGTAGACGGCAAAGAGCTCGAAGTCGATGGGGCAGACAACCTGTTACAGGCGTGTCTGTCGCTAGGCCTCGACATTCCATATTTCTGCTGGCACCCCGCCCTTGGCAGCGTTGGCGCTTGCCGCCAGTGCGCGGTCAAGCAGTACACCGACGAGAACGACACCCGTGGTCGTATCGTGATGTCCTGCATGACCCCTGCCACCGACGGCAGCTGGATTTCCATCGAAGACGAGGAAGCGAAAGTATTTCGCGCCAGCGTCGTCGAATGGCTGATGACCAACCACCCGCACGACTGCCCTGTGTGTGAGGAAGGCGGCCACTGCCACCTGCAAGACATGACCGTGATGACCGGCCACAACGAGCGCCGGTATCGCTTCACCAAGCGTACTCACCAGAACCAGCAACTGGGCCCGTTCATCTCCCACGAGATGAACCGCTGCATCGCTTGCTACCGCTGCGTGCGCTTCTATAAGGACTACGCCGGCGGCACCGACCTCGGTGTGTTCGGCGCCCACGACAACGTGTACTTCGGTCGCGTTGAAGACGGCACCCTCGAAAGCGAGTTCTCCGGCAACCTCACCGAGGTCTGCCCGACCGGTGTGTTCACCGACAAGACTCACTCCGAGCGCTACAACCGCAAGTGGGACATGCAGTTCTCGCCGAGCATCTGCCATGGCTGCTCCAGCGGTTGCAACATCTCCCCGGGTGAGCGCTACGGCGAATTGCGTCGGATCGAAAACCGCTTCAACGGTTCGGTCAACCAGTACTTCCTGTGCGACCGTGGCCGTTTCGGCTATGGCTACGTCAACCGCGAAGACCGCCCACGTCAGCCACTGCTGGCCGACGGCGCCAAGTTGAGCCTCGACGAAGCACTGGATAAAGCCGCCGACCTGCTACGCGGTCGCAACATCGTCGGTATCGGTTCGCCCCGCGCCAGCCTCGAAAGCAACTATGCGTTGCGCGAGCTGGTAGGCGCCGAACACTTCTACTCGGGTATCGAAGCCGGTGAGCTGGAGCGTATCCGCCTCGTGCTGCAAGTTCTGAACGACAGCCCGCTGCCGGTTCCGAACATGCGCGACATCGAAGACCACGACGCGATCTTCGTCCTCGGTGAAGACCTGACCCAGACGGCTGCCCGTGTCGCCCTGTCCCTGCGCCAGTCGGTAAAAGGCAAGGCCGAAGACATGGCCGACGCCATGCGCGTCCAGCCTTGGCTCGACGCTGCGGTGAAAAACATCGGCCAGCACGCGCTGAACCCGCTGTTTATTGCATCCCTGGCTGAGACCAAGCTCGACGACATCGCTGAAGAATGCGTACACGCCGCGCCTGACGACCTGGCCCGCATCGGTTTCGCCGTGGCCCACGCCCTCGACGCCAGCGCGCCTGCCGTTGAAGGCCTGGACGCTGAAGCCGTTGAACTGGCCCAGCGCATCGCCGACGCCCTGCTGGCCGCCAAGCGTCCATTGATCATTGCCGGTACCTCGTTGGGTTCCAAGGCGCTGATCGAAGCCGCTGCCAACATTGCCAAAGCCTTGAAGCTGCGCGAGAAGAACGGTTCCATCAGCCTGATCGTGCCGGAAGCCAACAGCCTTGGCCTGGCCATGCTCGGTGGCGAGTCCCTCGACGCCGCTCTGCAAGCCGTGACCGACGGCAGTGCCGACGCGATCGTGGTGCTGGAAAACGACCTGTACACCCGCACTGATTCGGCCAAGGTCGACGCAGCGCTGAACGCGGCCAAAGTGGTGATCGTTGCGGACCACCAGAAAACCGCCACCAGCGACCGCGCCCACCTGGTACTGCCCGCCGCCAGCTTTGCTGAAGGCGACGGTACCCTGGTCAGCCAGGAAGGCCGCGCCCAGCGCTTCTTCCAGGTGTTCGATCCGAAGTACATGGACGCCAGCATCCTGGTTCACGAAGGCTGGCGCTGGCTGCATGCCCTGCGCGCCACCCTGCTGAACCAGCCGATCGACTGGACCCAGCTCGACCACGTGACTGCCGCCACAGCCGCAGCCGCACCGCAACTGGCGCGCATCGTCGACGCTGCACCGTCTGCCTCGTTCCGTATCAAGGGCATGAAACTCGCCCGTGAACCGCTGCGTTACTCCGGCCGTACCGCCATGCGTGCTGACATCAGCGTGCATGAGCCACGTACGCCACAAGACATCGACACCGCGTTCGCCTTCTCCATGGAAGGTTACTCGGGTTCGGTCGAGCCACGTCAGCAGGTGCCATTTGCCTGGTCGCCGGGCTGGAACTCGCCGCAAGCCTGGAACAAGTTCCAGGACGAAGTCGGTGGTCACATCCGCGCTGGCGACCCGGGCACCCGCCTGATCGAAAGCACCGGTGACTCGCTGAACTGGTTCACCAGTGTTCCGCGCCCGTTCAACCCGGCCCAGGGCACTTGGCAGGTTGTGCCGTTCTTCCACCTGTTCGGCAGCGAAGAAACTTCTTCCAAGGCCGCGCCGGTACAAGAGCGCATCCCTCAAGCCTACGTGTCTGTTGCCAAGTCCGAAGCCGATCGCCTGGGCGTCAATGACGGTGCCCTGCTCAGCTTGAACGTCGCCGGCAAGACCCTGCGTCTGCCACTGCGCATCAACGAAGAGTTGGGTGCTGGCCTGGTTGCATTGCCAAAAGGCCTCGCGGGGATTCCTCCGGCGATCTTCGGCCTCACCGTTGACGGTCTGCAGGAGGCAGCTCAATGACCTGGTTCACCCCTGAAGTGATCGACGTGATCATCGCGGTGGTCAAGGCCATCGTGATCCTGTTGGCCGTGGTCGTGGCGGGCGCCTTGCTCAGCTTCGTCGAACGTCGCCTGCTGGGCTGGTGGCAGGACCGTTACGGTCCGAACCGCGTTGGCCCGTTTGGTATGTTCCAGATCGCCGCCGACATGCTGAAAATGTTCTTCAAGGAAGACTGGACACCACCGTTTGCCGACAAGGTGATCTTCACCCTGGCACCGGTCGTGGCCATGAGCGCCTTGCTGATTGCCTTCGCAATCATCCCGATCACCCCGACCTGGGGCGTGGCGGACCTGAACATCGGCTTGCTGTTCTTCTTCGCCATGGCCGGCCTGTCGGTCTACGCGGTGCTGTTTGCCGGTTGGTCGAGCAACAACAAATTCGCCCTCCTGGGCAGCTTGCGGGCCTCGGCCCAGACCGTCTCCTACGAAGTGTTCATGGGCCTCGCGCTGATGGGCATCGTGGTGCAGGTGGGCTCGTTCAACATGCGCGACATCGTCGAGTACCAGGCGCAGAACCTGTGGTTCATCATTCCGCAGTTCTTCGGCTTCTGTACCTTCTTCATCGCTGGCGTCGCCGTGACTCACCGTCACCCGTTCGACCAGCCGGAAGCGGAGCAGGAACTGGCCGACGGTTACCACATTGAATACGCCGGCATGAAATGGGGCATGTTCTTCGTAGGTGAGTACATCGGCATCATCTTGATCTCGGCCCTGCTGGTCACGCTGTTCTTCGGCGGCTGGCACGGTCCGTTCGGCATCCTGCCGCAGCTGGCGTTCTTCTGGTTCTTCCTGAAGACCGCGTTCTTCATCATGTTGTTCATCCTGCTGCGCGCTTCCATCCCGCGTCCACGGTATGACCAGGTGATGGATTTCAGCTGGCGATTCTGCCTGCCGCTGACCCTGATCAATTTGCTGGTGACTGCTGCCGTTGTGTTGTTGAACACGCCAGCGGGCGCGGTTCAGTGAGGATTTGACCCATGTTCAAATATATTGGCGACATCGTTAAGGGTACCGGTACCCAGTTGCGAAGCCTGGTGATGGTGTTCGGTCACGGCTTTCGCAAACGCGACACCCTGCAATACCCGGAAGAGGCGGTGTACCTGCCGCCGCGTTATCGCGGCCGCATTGTCCTGACCCGCGACCCCGACGGCGAAGAGCGCTGCGTGGCCTGCAACCTGTGCGCCGTAGCGTGCCCGGTAGGTTGCATCTCGCTGCAGAAAGCTGAAACCGAAGACGGTCGCTGGTACCCGGACTTCTTCCGCATCAACTTCTCGCGCTGCATTTTCTGCGGCCTCTGCGAGGAAGCTTGCCCGACCACCGCGATCCAGCTGACACCGGATTTCGAGATGGCCGAGTTCAAACGTCAGGACCTGGTGTACGAGAAAGAAGATCTGCTGATCTCTGGTCCCGGTAAAAACCCTGATTACAACTTCTATCGTGTTGCAGGTATGGCCGTTGCCGGTAAGCCGAAAGGCGCCGCACAAAACGAAGCCGAGCCGATCAACGTGAAGAGCTTGCTGCCTTAAGGAAGAAAGATGGAATTCGCTTTCTATTTCGCATCGGGTATTGCAGTGGTGTCCACGCTTCGCGTGATCACCAACACTAACCCCGTGCACGCCCTGCTCTACCTGATCATTTCGCTGATCGCCGTGGCCATGACCTTCTTCAGCCTCGGCGCACCGTTCGCCGGTGTGCTGGAAGTGATCGCCTACGCCGGCGCCATCATGGTGCTGTTCGTGTTTGTGGTGATGATGCTCAACCTGGGGCCGGCCTCGGTCGCCCAGGAACGCGTCTGGCTCAAGCCCGGCATCTGGCTCGGCCCGGTGATCCTGGCAGCCCTGCTGCTGGCTGAACTGCTGTATGTGCTGTTCGCTCACCAGAGCGGCCAGGCCATCGGCCACACCACCGTAGACGCGAAAGCCGTGGGCATCAGCCTGTTTGGCCCGTACCTGCTGGTGGTCGAACTGGCTTCGATGCTGCTGCTCGCTGCAGCCATCACCGCCTTCCACTTGGGCCGCAACGAAGCCAAGGAGCAATGACGATGCCTGCTATCCCTTTGGAGCATGGTCTGGCGGTCGCCGGCATCCTGTTCTGCCTTGGCCTGGTCGGCCTGATGGTTCGCCGCAACATTCTGTTCGTGTTGATGAGCCTGGAAATCATGATGAACGCCGCGGCACTCGCGTTCATCGTGGCCGGTAGCCGTTGGGGCCAGCCGGATGGACAAGTGATGTTCATCCTGGTGATCAGCCTGGCAGCCGCCGAGGCCAGTATTGGCCTGGCGATCCTGCTGCAACTGTATCGTCGCTTCCACACGCTTGATATCGACGCTGCCAGTGAGATGCGCGGATGAACATGATCTTTCTGACTTTCGTATTTCCCCTGATCGGTTTCCTGCTGCTGTCGTTCTCCCGTGGACGCTGGTCGGAAAACCTCTCGGCCCTGGTGGGCGTGGGTTCCATTGGCCTGTCGGCAATTGTCGCCGCCTACGTCATCTGGCAATTCAACGTCGCACCGCCTGAAGGCGGCCACTACACCCTGGTGCTGTGGCAGTGGATGTCGGTGGAGGGCTTCAAGCCCAACTTCGCCCTCTACGTCGACGGCCTGTCGATCACCATGCTCGGCGTGGTGGTGGGTGTGGGCTTCCTGATCCACCTGTTCGCGTCCTGGTACATGCGCGGTGAAGCGGGTTACTCGCGCTTCTTCGCCTACACCAACCTGTTTATCGCGAGCATGCTGTTCCTGGTGCTGGGCGATAACCTGTTGTTCCTGTACTTCGGCTGGGAAGGCGTGGGCCTGTGCTCGTACCTGTTGATCGGTTTCTACTACAGCAACCGCAACAACGGTAACGCCGCACTCAAAGCCTTTATCGTGACCCGGATCGGCGACGTGTTCATGGCCATCGGCCTGTTCATCCTGTTCCAACAGGTGGGCACGCTGAACATCCAGGAACTGCTGGTGCTGGCACCGCAGAAATTCCAGGTCGGCGACTTCTGGATCACCCTGGCGACCCTGATGCTGCTGGGCGGCGCTGTCGGTAAATCCGCGCAACTGCCGCTGCAAACCTGGCTGGCGGATGCGATGGCCGGTCCTACCCCTGTTTCGGCACTGATTCACGCCGCCACCATGGTGACCGCCGGTGTCTACCTGATTGCCCGTACCCACGGCCTGTTCACCCTGGCGCCAGAGATTCTGCATCTGGTGGGCCTGGTGGGTGGCGTGACCCTGGTACTGGCCGGCTTCGCGGCCCTGGTTCAGACCGACATCAAGCGTATCCTCGCCTACTCGACCATGAGCCAGATCGGCTACATGTTCCTGGCCCTGGGCGTCGGTGCCTGGGACGGCGCGATCTTCCACCTGATGACCCATGCCTTCTTCAAGGCCCTGCTGTTCCTTGCTTCCGGTGCGGTGATCGTTGCCTGCCACCACGAGCAGAACATCTTCAAGATGGGCGGCCTGTGGAAGAAACTGCCGTTGGCCTACGCCAGCTTCATCGTCGGCGGCGCGGCCTTGTCGGCCCTGCCACTGGTGACCGCAGGTTTCTACTCCAAAGACGAAATCCTCTGGGAAGCCTTTGCCAGCGGTAACCACGGCCTGCTGTATGCCGGCCTGGTGGGTGCGTTCATGACCTCGCTGTACACCTTCCGCCTGATCTTCATCACGTTCCACGGTGAAGCCAAGACTGAAGCCCATGCAGGCCACGGCATTTCCCACTGGTTGCCACTGTCGGTGCTGATCATCCTGTCGACCTTCGTCGGTGCCATGATCACCCCGCCACTGGCCGGTGTTCTGCCGGAAAGTGCCGGCCATGCCGGTGGTGCAGCCAAGCACAGCCTGGAAATCGCCTCGGGTGCCATCGCCATCGCCGGCATCCTGTTGGCCGCCCTGCTGTTCCTCGGCAAGCGCCGCTTCGTCACCGCCATCGCCAACAGTGGCATTGGCCGCTTCCTTTCGGCCTGGTGGTTCGCTGCCTGGGGCTTCGACTGGATCTACGACAAACTGTTCGTCAAGCCGTACCTTGCGATCAGCCACGTTCTGCGCAAAGACCCGCTCGACCAGACCATCGGTTTGATCCCGCGCGCCGCCAAGGCCGGTCACACCGCCCTGAGCCGCAGCGAGACTGGCCAATTGCGCTGGTATGCAGCTTCCATGGCGGCCGGTGCCGTCCTGGTAATCGGCGCCATCATCGTGGTCGCGGTCTGACTATGCACATTGCGAACTTTGCGAACTTGCGAAAGGAAACGAGCCCGTCATGATTCTGCCCTGGCTAATCCTGATCCCTTTTATCGGCGGCCTGCTCTGCTGGATGGGTGAACGCTTCGGCGCCACCCTCCCCCGCTGGATTGCGTTGCTGACCATGTCCCTGGAACTCGCGCTCGGCCTCTGGCTGTGGGCCCACGGTGACTATTCATTTGCTCCGGCACCGGGTGTCGATCCAACCTTCGCGCTTGAATTCAAGCACGTGTGGATCCAGCGCTTCGGCATCAACGTGCACCTGGCCCTCGACGGCCTGTCACTGTTGATGATCCTGCTGACCGGCCTGCTGGGTATCCTCTCGGTACTCTGCTCCTGGAAAGAAATTCAGCGTCACGTGGGCTTCTTCCACCTGAACCTGATGTGGATCCTGGGCGGTGTTGTCGGCGTGTTCCTCGCCCTCGACCTGTTCATGTTCTTCTTCTTCTGGGAAATGATGCTGGTGCCGATGTACTTCCTCATCGCGCTCTGGGGTCACAGTTCTTCGGACGGCAAGAAAACCCGGATCTACGCGGCGACCAAGTTCTTCATCTTCACCCAGGCTTCCGGCCTGATCATGTTGGTGGCGATCCTGGGTCTGGTACTGGTCAACTTCAACAGCACGGGCGTGATCACGTTCAACTACGCCGATCTGTTGAAAACCAAGATGTCCCTGACCACCGAGTACATCCTGATGCTGGGCTTCTTCATCGCGTTCGCGGTGAAGCTGCCGGTGGTGCCGTTCCACTCCTGGTTGCCTGACGCTCACGCCCAGGCGCCGACCGCAGGTTCTGTGGACCTGGCCGGTATCCTGTTGAAGACGGCGGCCTACGGCCTGCTGCGTTTCGCCCTGCCGCTGTTCCCGAATGCCTCGGCCGAGTTCGCGCCGATCGCCATGACCCTCGGTCTGATCGGGATCTTCTACGGTGCGTTCCTGGCCTTCGCCCAAACCGACATCAAGCGTCTGATTGCCTTCTCGTCCGTTTCCCACATGGGCTTCGTACTGATCGGCATCTACTCCGGCAGCCAACTGGCGCTGCAAGGCGCGGTGATCCAGATGCTGGCGCACGGTGTGTCGGCAGCGGCACTGTTTATCCTCAGTGGCCAGCTGTACGAGCGCCTGCACACCCGTGACATGCGTGAGATGGGTGGCGTGTGGTCGCGTATCGCCTACCTGCCGGCCATCAGCCTGTTCTTCGCCGCCGCGTCCCTGGGCTTGCCGGGTACCGGTAACTTCATCGGCGAGTTCCTGATCCTGATGGGTGCCTTCGTGCATACACCGTGGATCAGTGCGATCGCGACTTCAGGCCTGGTGTTCGGTTCGGTCTACTCGCTGATCATGATCCACCGCGCGTACTTCGGTCCGGCCAAGTCCGACACCGTGCTGCACGGCATGGACGGTCGCGAACTGATCATGGTGCTCGGCCTTGCGGTACTGCTGATCTTTATCGGCGTGTACCCGCAACCGTTCCTGGATACCTCTGCCGCAACGATGCATGGCGTGCAGCAATGGTTCAGCACCGCCTTCACTCAACTCGCTTCGGCCCGGTAAGAGCGCTATGGAATTCACGATCCAACACTTTATCGCGCTTGCGCCGCTGCTGATCTCCAGCCTCACCGTTGTGGTGGTGATGCTGGCGATCGCATGGCGCCGCAACCACTCACAGACCTTCCTGATTTCCGTGGCAGGTTTGAACCTGGCCTTGCTGTCGATTATCCCGGCACTCAAGGTCGCACCGCTGGCGGTCACGCCGCTGTTGATGGTCGATGACTTCGCGCTGCTGTATATCGCGTTGATCCTCGTGGCCACCCTGGCCTGCGTTACCCTCGCCCACGCCTACCTCGGCGAAGGCGGCACGGGTTATCCGGGCAACCGCGAAGAGCTGTACCTGCTGATCCTGCTGGCTGCAACCGGCGGTATCGTGCTGGTCAGCGCGCAGCACCTGGCCGGCTTGTTCATCGGCCTGGAACTGCTGTCGATCCCGGTCTACGGCCTGGTGGCGTATGCCTTCTTCAACAAGCGCTCCCTGGAAGCCGGCATCAAGTACATGGTGCTGTCGGCTGCAGGTTCCGCGTTCCTGTTGTTCGGTATGGCCCTGCTCTACGCAGAAGCCGGCAGCCTGAGCTTCAGCGGTATCGGCCACGCCTTGGCAGCTTCCGGCAGCCCTGCGCCAATCGCCCAGCTGGGCCTGGCCATGATGCTGATCGGCCTGGCGTTCAAACTGTCGCTGGTGCCATTCCACCTGTGGACCCCGGACGTGTACGAAGGCGCCCCGGCGCCGGTAGCCGCGTTCCTGGCGACCGCGTCGAAAGTCGCGGTGTTTGCGGTGATGGTGCGTCTGTTCCAGATCTCCCCAGCGGCCAACACCGGTGTACTCAGCAACGTGCTGACCATCATCGCCATCGCCTCGATCCTGTTCGGTAACCTGCTGGCGCTGACCCAGAACAACCTCAAGCGTCTGCTGGGTTATTCGTCCATCGCGCACTTCGGTTACCTGCTGATCGCCCTGGTGGCGAGCAAGGGCCTGGCGATGGAAGCCATCGGCGTGTACCTGGTCACCTACGTGATCACCAGCCTCGGTGCCTTCGGCGTGATCACCCTGATGTCCTCGCCTTACAAAGGCCGTGACGCGGACGCCCTGTACGAATACCGCGGCCTGTTCTGGCGCCGTCCGTACCTGACTGCCGTGCTGACCGTGATGATGCTGTCCCTGGCCGGTATCCCGCTGACCGCTGGCTTCATCGGCAAGTTCTACATCGTGGCGACCGGTGTTGAAGCGCACGAATGGTGGCTGGTTGCTTCCCTGGTACTGGGCAGCGCCATCGGCGTTTTCTACTACCTGCGCGTGATGGTGACCTTGTACCTGATCGAGCCAAACCTGCGCCGTGTGGACGCCGAGTTGCACTGGGAACAGAAAGCGGGTGGCGTGATGCTGCTGGCAATCGCCCTGCTGGCGTTCTTCCTGGGTGTGTACCCACAACCGTTGCTCACCCTGGTGCAGCATGCGGTGATGGCGGGTTGATCGCTTAGTTAAACGCAGCAAGCAAAACGGCGCCTTAGGGCGCCGTTTTGCGTTTCTGGAGAAGATAATCTTGCCAGGTTGAAGAAGCTTGCCTCCCGTAGCAGCTGTCGAGCTCAAGCGAGGCTGCGTTGGCCACGCCGTCGTTATAGAGCCAGGCACAAGATCAAGTTGAGCCGACGCAGCCTCGCTTGAGCTCGACAGCTGCTACGGCATCTTCAGCAGTGGCGGTAAATCTGCAATCAAATCCTGAACTGCCCCACCAACTGCCCCAACCGCTGCCCCAGGTCCGCCAGGCTGCGGGAGGTCTGGGCGCCCTGTTGGGTTTCATCGGCCACGCTGTCCACCGCCACCGCAATCTGATGCACGCTGCGGTTGATCTCTTCGGCCACGGCGGTTTGTTCTTCCGCCGCGCTGGCGATCTGCGCGTTCATCGAGTTGATGGTGCCGATCAACTGCGCCATGGTGTCCAGGGACGCACCGGCTTCGTTGGCCTGGGCGGACGTGCCGTCGCCGGCATCGCTGGAGCGGCGCATGGATTCCACGGCGGCCTCGGTGCCTTTTTGCAGGCGGTCGATCATGCCCTGGATTTCCTGGGTGCTTTGCTGGGTGCGGCTGGCCAGCGCCCGTACTTCGTCGGCGACCACGGCAAAACCACGACCGGCCTCCCCTGCCCGCGCGGCTTCAATGGCGGCGTTGAGGGCGAGCAAGTTGGTCTGCTCGGCAATCGAGCGGATCACGCCAAGCACGCTGACAATCGACGACACGTCCTGCTGCAAGCTGTCCAGGGACACGCCGCTGCTGCGGATGTCGTTCACCAGCGCGTGAATCTGCGCGATGCTGCCGTCCACGACTTTTTTCGCAGCCTGGCCTTCGGCGTCAGTTTGCTGTGCCGCCACCGCTGCGCCTTGAGCACTGCGCGCTACTTCGTGGGCAGCAGAAGACATTTCGTTGATCGCGGTAGCCACCTGGTCCGTCTCGTGACGCTGGCGCTCCATGGCTTTTTCCGAGCGATTGGCTTGCTCGGCCACCTGACTCACCAGGCCGGTAAGCTGGGAGGTCATCTCGGTAATCTGCCGCACCAGGCCGTGGATCTTGTCGACAAAGCGGTTGAACGAACCGGCCAGTTCCCCCAGCTCGTCCTGGCTGGTGATGGCCAGGCGGCGAGTCAGGTCACCCTCACCGGCCGCGATGTCGTCGAGGTTGATCTTCATCAGGTGCAACGGCCGCAGGATGGTATTGGCCACCAGCATGCCCACGGCGGCGATCACCAGCAGCACCACCACGGCGATCCCGATAATACTCAGCACCACGCCTTCCATGCGCTTCTCGACCTTGGCCTGAACCTCGGCAACCTGTGCATCGATACCGTCCAGGTTCACCGACGTACCGATCACCATGTCCCATTTGGGCAGGTATTCGGTGTAGCCGAGCTTGGGCACCAGTTCGGTCTGGCCGGGCTGCGTCGAGCTGTATTGCAGGTAGTGGGTGCCGTCCTTGCCGACCTTCACCAGGTCGCGGTTGACGTAGACGCCATTCGGGTCGCGGTTGTCCTTGAAGCTTTTGCCGACGCCGTCCGGGCTGTTGCCCTTGAACAGGCGAATGGTCTCGGAGTCGTAGCCGAAGAAATAACCGTCCTTGCCGTAGCTGGTGTTGGACAGCAGCTTGACCACCTGTGCCCGCGCCGCCGTGTCGCCCTGGGCGGCAGCGTCGTACAGCGGCTTGATGGTGGTCATGGCCACCTCGACGTAACCGCGCAAGGTGGTCTTGGCGTCGTTGAGCAGGTTCTGACGGGTTTCTTCAACCTCGTTACGAGCCTGCTCCCGGAGGATCCAGACCGTGGTCAGGCTGATGATCACGGCAAACAACAACACGGGCAGGACACCAAGGGACAGTACTTTGGCCTTTAGACTCAGACGCATGGCTCTTCTCTCTTAAGGGACAACTTAAGAGGTTAACGGCTAGTTACAATAAATCTGTAGGACAATCCCGTCAGAGCGTCATCGCGGCAAACCAGCCAAACGCCAGCAGCGGAATGTTGTAGTGCAGGAACGTCGGCACCACGGTGTCCCAGATATGGTGATGCTGGCCGTCGATGTTCAAACCCGAAGTCGGGCCCAGGGTGGAGTCCGACGCCGGTGAGCCGGCATCACCCAATGCCCCGGCCGTGCCGACGATGCACACGATGGCCAGCGGGCTGAAGCCCAGCTGTACGCACAGCGGCACAAAGATCGCCGCGAGGATCGGCACCGTGGAAAACGACGAGCCGATACCCATGGTCACCAGCAGCCCCACCAGCAGCATCAGCAGTGCGCCCACACCGCGGCTATGGCCGATAAACGCCGCCGAGGCTTGCACCAGTGTCTGCACTTCGCCGGTGGCCTTGAGCACTTCGGCAAAGCCCGACGAGGCGATCATGATGAAGCCGATCATCGCCATCATCTTCATGCCTTCGGTGAACAGGTCATCGGTGTCGCGCCAGCGCACGATGCCCGACACCGAAAAGATCAGGAACCCGGCCAGGGCGCCGATGATCATCGAGTCCAGCCACAGCTGGATAATGAACGCAGCCGCAATCGCCAGGCCGGCCACCAACAGGGTCAGCGGGTTGTATTGCACCGCCACCTGCTCGACCCGCTCGATTTTCTCCAGGTCGTACACGCGCTTCTTGCGGTAGCTGATAAACACCGCCACCAGCAGGCCGACCACCATGCCCAGCGCCGGGAGGCCCATGGCATGGGTGACGTTGACGTGGCTGATGTCGACGCCGCTCTTGGCCACGTTGGCCAGCAGGATCTGATTCAGGAAGATATTGCCGAAGCCCACCGGCAGAAACATGTAGGGCGTGATCAGGCCGAAGGTCATGACGCAGGCGATCAGCCGACGGTCCAGCTGCAGCTTGGTCAGCACGTATAAAAGCGGCGGTACCAGCAACGGGATAAACGCGATGTGGATCGGCAGGATGTTTTGCGAGGCAATCGCGACTACCCAGAGCAGGCCGATCAACAGCCATTTGACGTGACTGCCGCCCGTGGCTTCCTGGCGATCCACCAGCAACAGGGCCTTGTCCGCCAGCGCATGGGCCAGGCCGGATTTGGCAATCGCCACGGCGAACGCGCCAAGCAACGCGTAGGACAACGCCACCGTCGCACCGCCACCCAGCCCGCTGTTGAACGCCTTGAGCGTTGCATCGATGCCCAGGCCGCCGGTCAGGCCACCCACCAGGGCGCCGACAATGATCGCGATCACCACATGCACGCGGGACAGGCTGAGCACCAGCATCGTGCCGACCGCGGCGATTACTGCATTAATCATCGTTACCTCAAGACAGAAAAACTAAAAAAAGCACACACCTGCCCGGGCTGCTGTCGGGAACGGCTGCCGCAAACCAGGTTTTAAGGGAGTTTTATTAGAGGGCGCGCACTTTGCAGCAGGTGGGCGGGCATGTCAAAGAACGGCGTCGCAAACGAGTTTAAATTGATCGTTTGAATAAAGAAAATTCTCCAGCGGCCGATACAGGCAGATCGTCTCTGTCGTATCGAAAGTTAAGGAAGGCTCCATGTCGCTCAGACAGCTGTCCATTCAATGGAAAATTACCCTGCTGGCAGGTCTTTGCCTGCTGGGCATCGTGACCTTGCTGGTAGGTCTCTCGCTGTACCGCATGGCGCAGAGCTCCGACCTGGTGAAAGCTTCCAGTATGGAAATGCTCGACGAAGCCGCCCAGGCGCGCATTGAAGCCCAGGGTGAAGTCCAGGCATTGGGCATTCGCCAGCAGTTCATGGACGCCTATCAATACGGCCACGGCTTTTCCCGGCAGGTGCTGTTCCTGCGCGAACAGGCCGAGAAACGCTTCCTGGATGCCTTCGACCTGCGCGAAGACCTGACCCGCCAGGTCAAGGCCGCGCTGCAAGCCAATCCGGAACTGCTGGGCTTGTCCTTGGTGTTCGAGGCCAACGCACTGGATGGCAAGGACGAGTTGTTCGCCAACCAGCAAGAGCTGGGCAGCAACGACAAAGGCCGTTTTGCGCTGTACTGGTCGCAGCCGACTGCCGGCAAGCTGACGTCGATGTCGCTGCCCGAAAGCGACATGTCCGACACCAGCGTCGGACCCAGCGGCGAAAAAGCCAACGCCTGGTTCACCTGCCCGCGTACCACCCTCAAGCCGTGCGTGATCGAACCCTACTTCTATGTGATCGACGGACAAAAGGTGCTGATGACCAGCATCGTCTTCCCGCTGATGGTCAACGGCAAAGTCATCGCCTCGCTGTCGGTGGACATCAACCTCAACAGCCTGCAAGCCGTCAGCCAGGGCGCCAGCCAGAAACTCTATGACGGCCAGACCAGCGTCAGCATCATCAGCCCGGTAGGCCTGCTGGCCGGCTACAGCCCGGACGCCGGCAAACTCAGCCAGCGCCTGGACGCCGTCGACACGGCCAACGGCGCGCAGTTGATCAGTTCGCTTTCCACCAGCACCCAGACCCGCAGCGTGCGCACCGACCATCAACTCAAGGTGCTGGCGCCATTCCAGCCGATCCCTGATGGCAAGCCGTGGGGCGTTTTGCTGGATGTACCGGAAAAAGTCCTGGTGGCCCCGGCTGAAGCCCTGAAGTCCAAACTGGATGCCGACAACGCCAAAGGCACCCTGCTGGAACTGAGCCTGGGCCTGCTGGCAGCAATAATCGGCCTGTTGCTGGTGTGGCTGATGGCCCGCAGCGTAACCCGGCCGATCCTCGGCGTGGCGCGCATGCTGGAAGACATCGCCAGTGGCGAAGGCGACCTGACCCGGCGCCTGGCCTACGACAAGCATGACGAACTCGGCGAGCTGGCCGGCTGGTTCAACCGTTTCCTCGACAAGCTGCAGCCGATCATTGCCCAGGTCAAACGCTCGGTGCAGGACGCCCGTGGCACGGCCGACCAGTCGGCGGCGATTGCCACTGAGACCAGTGCCGGCATGGAGCAGCAATACCGCCAGGTCGACCAGGTGGCCACCGCCTCCCACGAGATGAGCGCCACCGCTCAGGACGTTGCCCGCAGTGCAGCACAAGCCGCCCAGGCCGCCCGCGATGCCGATCAGGCCACCCGTGAAGGCTTGACCGTGATCGACCGCACCACCACCAGCATCGGCCACTTAGCCGCGGACATGAGCACCGCAATGACCCAGGTAGAAGGCCTGGCCGCCAACAGCGAGAAGATCGGTTCAGTACTGGAAGTGATTCGTGCGATTGCCGAGCAGACTAACCTGCTGGCGCTGAACGCCGCCATCGAAGCCGCCCGTGCGGGTGAAGCCGGTCGCGGTTTTGCGGTGGTCGCCGATGAAGTGCGCAACCTGGCGCAACGTACCCAGGAGTCGGTTGAAGAAACCCGCCTGGTAATCGAGCAACTGCAAAGCGGTACTCAGGAAGTTGTCGGCTCCATGAGCAACAGCCATCGCCAGGCCCAGGGCAGCGTCGAACAAGTGGGCCAGGCCGTGACCGCCTTGCGCCAGATCGGCGATGCGGTGACGGTGATCAGCGACATGAACCTGCAGATTGCCAGCGCCGCCGAAGAGCAAAGCGCGGTGGCCGAAGAGATCAACAACAATGTGGCGACGATTCGCGATGTGACGGAGTCGTTGTCCGAGCAGGCGAATGAGTCGGCGCGGGTCAGCCAGGCGTTGAACAGCTTGGCGAATCAGCAGCAGAGCTTGATGGATCAGTTCAAGGTTTGATGAGCCGCGGGATACTCTGGCGACAAGCCCGAGTATCCGTAGCAGCTGTCGAGCCTCGGCGAGGCTGCGTTGGCGGTATACCTGACACACCGCCAACGCAGCCTCGCCAAGGCTCGACAGCTGCTACGGTTTGTTTTCAATGGCGGCGTGGCAGGTCGATAACGACCTTTAACCCGCCCAGCTCGCTCTCCTGCAACAGAAGCACCCCGCCCCACACGTCGACGATATCCCGCACGATCCCCAGCCCAAGGCCGTGGCCGTCAGTCTGCTCATCCAACCGTGTGCCTCGGCTGAACACCTGGTCGCGCTGGCTCTCGGGAATCCCCGGCCCGTCATCTTCCACCACCAGCCGAAAGCCTTCCGGGGTTTCGCCGATGCTCAACACAATCTCCGCGTCCGCCCATTTACAGGCGTTGTCCAGCAGGTTGCCCAACAACTCCAGCAGGTCTTCGCGGTCCCACGGCAACTGCAAACCAGGTGGTACGCGGTAACTCAAATCCAGGTGTTCGCCATGGATCATGTTCAGGGTCGCCAGCAAGCCAGGCAATTCGCCATCGCAGTCAAACAGGGCGCCGGGCAGCGTCTCGCCGGCCAGGCGCGCACGATTGAGTTCGCGATTAAGCCGTTGTTGCACCTGCTCCAGCTGTTCGCGCAGCAGCTTGCTCAGTTGCGGATGGTCCTTGAGTTGTTCGCTGGATGCCACGCTCAGCAACACCGCCAGTGGGGTTTTCAAGGCATGGCCAAGATTGCCCAGGGCATTGCGCGAACGTTTGAGGCTGTCTTCGGTGTGGGCCAGCAAGTGGTTGATCTGCGCCACCAGCGGTTCCAGCTCTACTGGCACCTGGGTGTCCAGTTGCGAGCGCTGCCCCTGCTGCAGTTGCGCGATCTGGTTGCGTGCGGTCTCCAGCGGGCGCAAGGCGCGACGCACGGTGACCCGTTGCAGGAGCAGGATCAGCAACAGCGCCGCCAGTCCCAGCACCAGACCAATCTGGCGCATCAGGCGAAAGCTTTCCCTGACCGGGGTGTAGTCCTGGGCCACGCTGATGGAAATCGATTGGCCAAAACGCTTGTAGTCCGAACGCAGTACCAGCAACTGCTGGCCTTCCGGCCCCAATTGCAGGTTGCCCTTGAGCCCGGCTTGGGGAAGTTGTGGCAGTTCCTGGTCCCATAACGAGCGGGAACGCCAATGGGTGTCGGCGAAATCGATACGGAAATAGTGCCCGGAAAACGGCCGTTGATAGGCGGGAGACAGCCGCTGTTCATCCAGCTGCACGCCCATGGGCCCGCGCACCAACGCCACCAACAGGTTTTCGCTGTCGTTGCGCAAGCCCGATTCCAGGTAGCGTTGCAGGCCCATTTCGAACAGCCACAGGCTGGTCTGCGCCAGCACCAGACCGACGATCACCATTACGCTGATCAGCCCAAGGCTCAGGCGCCGCTGGATCGACTTCATGCAGGGCTGGCGCCGAAACGGTAACCCTGGCCGCGCCGGGTCTCGATCACGCTGCGGCCCAACTTGCGGCGCAGGTGATTGACGTGGACCTCCAGCACATTGGAATCACGCTCAGTCTCGCCATCATATAAATGTTCGGCCAAATGGCTTTTCGAAAGGATTTGTTCGGGGTGCAGCATGAAATAGCGCAGCAGCCGAAACTCGGCGGCCGTCAGTTGGATCTCCTCGCCATCGCGCATCACACACTGGCGGCCCTCATCCAGGTGCAAACCGGCAGCCTGCAAGGTGGGCTGATTGGCCTGGCCATGGGAACGGCGCAGCAAGGCCTGAACACGCAGGTGCAGCTCTTCGGGGTGAAAGGGTTTGCTCAGGTAATCGTCGGCGCCCGCCTTGAGCCCTTCGATACGCTCGGCCCACGAGTCGCGAGCGGTGAGGATCAGCACCGGTGTGGCCAGGCCGGCGGCACGCCACTGCGTCAACACTTCAAGCCCGGGCAAACCCGGCAGGCCGAGGTCAAGAATGATCAGGTCGTAGGGTTCGCTGCGCCCCTGATACACCGCGTCGCGCCCGTCTGCCAGCCAGTCCACGGCATAGCCCTGGCGATTGAGCCCGGCCATCAGCTCATCGGCCAGGGGTACGTGGTCTTCCACCAGAAGCAGGCGCATCAGTCGTCTTCCTTGTCTTTGAGCAGTTGACCGGTGTTGGCGTCGAGTTCGATCTCGCGCACCACGCCTTCCACCGTCAACAGTTCGATTTCATAGATAAACCGCACAGGGCGATCCTCGTGCTCTTCAAGCTCGGCATCCAGCAGTTTGGCGCCCGGGTAGCGCTCGAATGCCGGGCCCAGCAGATGCTCAAGCGGCGCGATCACGCCCTTCTGGCGCAGGCGCAGCGCTTCATCCTGGCCCAGATCCCGAGCGGCCAGGCCAGAGCAAAATGCCAGGAGCACCAGCGCCACTTGAACGCTGGTGCGTAGATTTACCTTCATTACGTATCCTGATGATCCTTGAGGACGGCGCCGGTGACGGCGTCCAGTTCCAGGTCCCACTCAACGCCCTGGGCATCGCGCAGTTCAACCTGATAAAGGTACTTGCCGTATTCCTCTTCAAGCTCGGTTTCATGCACGGTGGCATTGGGATGTTTGGCCAGTGCGATAGCATTGAGCTTCTCGAAAGACACAATGGTACCAGCGTCGCGCAACTTCAGTGCTTCGTCCGGCCCCAGGTCGCGAGCCTGGGCGACGCCAGCGGTGAGGGCGATGATACTGCTGGCGATCAAGGCTGTGAGGGTTTTCATGGTGAGTCTCCGTTTCAGGATATTTTGCCTACGGGGCTCACGGTACTGGACCCAACTTAACTGAAACTGAATTGCCACCATGGCAATTCTGCGCAATACCTTTGCCTGCAACCGCGCAAGATTTTCTATAATGCCCTGCTCGCGGTAAATGAGACCGGTATGACTGCTATCCACATGAAGTTCCCCGCCTTGACCCTCAAGGCCGGTAAACGCGCCTTCGCACGCATTCGTGAGCAGGGGCTTGCGCCTGCGGATGTCGGCATTCTTCCCGGCGCCGCTGGCGGCCCCAAGGCCCTCGGCATCCAAGGTCTGGACCTGGCGCTGTTCGGCGACTGGCTGCCACGCGCGCCACGGGAACGCTCGCTGATCGGCGCCTCGATTGGCTCCTGGCGGTTTGCCAGTGCGTGTCTGCCCGACCCGGTGCAAGGCCTGCTCGACCTGGGCCGGCTGTACAACGAACAGCGCTTTGCCAAAGGCGTGACCATGGCCGAAGTCAGCCAGAGTTGCGTGCGCATGCTCGATGATTTGCTGGCCGGCCGTGATGCCCGGGTGCTTGATAACCCGAACTACCGGCTGAATATCATGGTGGTCAAAAGCCACGGCCTGCTGGCGGACGATCATCGCGGTCGCCTTGGTCTGGGGCTGTCATCGGTGATCGCCGACAACCTGAGGGGCCGTGCGCGGCTGTCCCGGCACTTCGAACGGCTGATCGTCCACGACCCACGCCAGGCGCCTCCACTGCATGCGCTCAAGGATTTCCCCTCGAGGTTCCTGAATCTGGAACTGGGCAACCTGCGCCAGGCGTTGCTGGCGTCGGGTTCGATCCCCATGGTGATGCAAGGCGTGCGCGACCTGCCGGGCGCCGGTGCTGGCACCTATCGCGATGGCGGCTTGCTGGACTATCACCTCGACCTGCCCTACCACGGCGATGACATCGTGCTGTACCCGCATTTCACCGACCGGGTCATCCCCGGCTGGTTCGACAAGGGCTTGCCGTGGCGCCGCGCGAATCAACAGGGACTGCAGGATGTATTACTGCTGGCACCGTCGAAGGAATACCTGGCCCGCCTGCCCCACGGCAAACTGCCAGACCGCAGCGACTTCAAGCGCTTCATGGGCGACGACCCGGGCCGCAACAAGTACTGGCAAACCGCGATGAGCGAAAGCCAGCGGCTGGGGGACGAGTTTCTGCAACTCGCCGACACCGGCCAATTGGGCGAACGCCTGCTGGCCCTCTAGCGCCCTCTCCGTAGCAGCTGTCGAGCCCAAGCGAGGCTGCGTCGGCAGCCCCTCGGTTTGCCAGACAAACCGCAAACGCAGCCTCGCCAAGGCTCGACAGTTGCTACGCGGTATGCGCGCGGCCGCGACAAACTGTTAAACTCGCCGCCTGCCAGACACCTCACCGAGCTGAAAAACCCAGTGGAAATCTTCAAAGAGTTTACCTTCGAGTCCGCCCACCGCCTGCCCCACGTTCCGGAAGGCCACAAATGCGGGCGCCTGCATGGCCATTCGTTCAAGGTGGCGATCCACCTCAGCGGCGACCTCGACCCGCATACCGGCTGGATCCGTGACTTCTCGGAGATCAAGGCGATTTTCAAGCCGCTCTACGAGCGCCTCGACCACAACTACCTCAATGACATTCCGGGCCTTGAAAACCCCACCAGCGAAGTGCTGGCCAAGTGGATCTGGAATGAACTGAAACCGTTGTTGCCGGAACTCAGCGCGATTCGCATCCATGAGACCTGCACCAGCGGCTGCATCTATCGCGGCGAGTAAGCCGGCGATGTAAAAAACCACCCTTGCGGTGGTTTTTTTATGCCGGTGAGTCCCTTACAGTCAGGGCCTCTTGCACAGAAGGCGCACGCTGCGATGCCACCCCTTATCCGCCCCGCCACCGTCGACGATACCTCCGCCATCGAGGCCATCGTCCGCGCCGCCTACTCCCCGTACATCGAACGAATCGGGCGCAAGCCAGGGCCGATGCTGGATGACTATCGCCAGCAAGTTGCAGCCGGACGCGTGCATGTGCTGGAGCACGCAGGCCAGGTGCACGGCTTTGTCGTGCTGATCCATCACGAGAAGTACCTGCTGCTGGACAACCTGGCCGTCGATCCCGGCGCCCAGGGTTTGGGTTATGGCCGTTTATTGCTGGCGTTCACGGAAAGCCAAGCCAGGCAGGGCGCCATCCGTCTCTACACGAATGAGGCGATGAGCGAAAACATCGCGCTGTACACCCGCAAAGGCTATGTGGAAACCCATCGCGCCGAGGAAAACGGCCTGCGCCGGGTTTACATGCAAAAAGACCTCACCGCGTCGCACTGAAGGAGCTCCCATGGAAAACACCTGGCTGGCCCAAGCCAAGCGCCTGCAAGCATTGGCCTCCACGGGGCTGCATTTCTGCACCGATGACTTCGAGCGCGAGCGCCTTGAGGAAATCGCGCAGATCGCCCACAGCATGCTGGCGCAATTGGGCGAAGTGCCGCTGGAGCGCATCACCGGCCTGGTGCCGGATTTTGCCAAGCGCTATTCAACGCCGATGATTGATGTGCGGGGCGCGGTGATTGACGGCGACCGGATCCTGTTGGTGCGAGAGCTGACGGATGGCTGCTGGGCCTTGCCTGGTGGTTATGCGGATATTGGCCTGTCGGCGGCTGAAAACATCGTCAAGGAAATCCGCGAAGAGGCCGGGCTGACGGTCACCGCCCGGGCGCTGTACAGCGTCACCCACAAGGCCAAAGGCTTGTACCGGCCGGATATCCGCGACTTCTACAAACTCTACTTTCTGTGCGAACGGGTCGATCAACTGGCGCCCATGGCCGGTTTCGAAACCACGGAAGTCGGGTTCTTCAGCCTCGACGACCTGCCCCCGTTGTCCCGGGGCCGCACGATTGAAAGCGACCTTGAGGCCGCCTTCGCCTTTCATCGCGGGGAGATCACTCACACCCTGTTCGATTGAATAACCGGTGATCCAATTTGTATCACCCCTGCACTGCTTTCGCGCCTGACTGGGCAAAAAGACCAATCCCTCCTGCCCGCTGCCCCTGTTTGACTATAAATACTGTGCAACCTGCACAGTACTGACCGTGCGCCCGTCACTGCCTTGCACTTGGCACGACGGGTGCAATAGGCCTGCGTCACTCATTCAGGGAGAACGGCATATGACGCAGAACGAACCGGGCAATGACTACCCTCTCAGCGAGGTGCCCATGCATGCCCGCAAAGGCCTGGCCTCCACCGCCATGGTATTGCTGGGCTTCACCTTTTTTACCGCGACCATGTTCGCCGGCGGCAAGCTGGGGGTGGCCTTCAGCTTTACCCAGATGCTCGGCGTCGTGGCCCTGGGTAACCTGCTGTTGGGTATCTACGCCGCAGGCTTGGGTTACATCGCGTTCAAGAGCGGTTTGAACTCGGTGCTGATGGGGCGCTTCTGCTTCGGTGAAGTGGGGAGCAAGTTGAGCGACTTGATCCTCGGTTTCACCCAGATCGGCTGGTACGCCTGGGGCACCGCCACCGCTGCTGTGGTGCTGGGCAAGTATTTCGAGTTGAGCCAGGGCAGCGTACTGGGGTTGATGGTGCTGTTCGGCATGGTGTTCTGCGCGACGGCCTACGTGGGCTATCGCGGGTTGGAGATTCTGTCCTACATCGCCGTGCCGGCCATGGGCATTTTGCTGTGTCTGTCGATGTGGGTCGCCACGGTAAAAGTCGGCGGGTTGGAAGGGCTGCTGGCCGTGGTACCTACCGGTGAACTGGACATGTCCACCGCCATCACGCTGGTGTTCGGCACCTTCGTCAGCGGCGCGACCCAGGCCACCAACTGGACGCGGTTCTCGCGCTCGGCCAAGGTCGCGGTGCTCGCCAGCCTGATCGGCTTCTTTATCGGCAACGGCTTGATGGTGTTGATTGGGGCCTACGGCGCCATCGTCTACCAACAGCCCGACGTGGTCGAAGTGTTGCTGCTGCAAGGCTTTGCCATGGCAGCCATGGCAATGTTGCTGCTGAATATCTGGAGCACCCAGGACAACACCATCTACAACTTCGCCGTTGCCGGCTGCAACCTGCTGCGCACCAAGCGCCGCAAAACGGTGACCCTGGCCGGCGCGGTGATCGGCACCCTGCTGGCACTGCTGGGCATGTACGACATGCTGGTGCCCTACCTGATCCTGCTGGGCACGGTAATCCCACCGATTGGCGGGGTGATCATGGCGGACTTCTTCTATCGCTATCGCGGCCACTATCCGCGCCTGGCTGATACGCGCCTGCCGGCTTTCAACTGGCCGGGGCTGATCGCTTACGCCGTGGGTACGGTGCTGGCGTTTCACTCACCTTGGGTGGCGCCGTTAGTGGGGATTGTGGCGGCGTCGCTGACCTACATCGTGCTGACCAGTGTGCTACGGGTGCGGGCGCCCTTGGCTGACGTGCGGGCATGAGCCTGACGATAGCCGATGTGCTGGCCTTGCCTGGCCTTGAGTCGATGTGCCTGCGGGCCGGGGAAGCCGGCCTGGAGAACACGGTGCGCTGGCCCTATGTCGCAGAAAACAGCGGCATTGCAGAATGGGTGTTGGGCGGCGAACTGGTGTTTGTCACCGGCATCAATCACCCGCGGGACGAGGCCAACCTGCTGGTGTTGCTGGACGAAGCCTGTCAGCGCCAGGTCGCCGGCCTGGTGATCCTCACGGGGCCGGACTATATCCAGGCAATTCCCCAGCGTTTGCTGGAAGCGGCGCAAGAGGCGGGCATGCCGCTGATCGAACAGCCGTACTCGTTGAAGATGGTGCTGGTGACCCAGGCCATCGGCTCGGCGTTGATCCAGTCGCAACAGCTGGGGCGCTCGCGACATGATGTATTGGAACGCCTGCTGGCCGGTGATTACCAATCCCTGGATTTGCTGTTGCACCGCGCCGCGCAGTTGGGCATGCCGTTGGCCGGACACTGGCAGCTCGTCCAGCTGCAACTGGACGGCAGCGACGCGCTGTTTGCCCAAGGTGAAGCGCCGGAGGTGGAGGCACAGCTTGCCCGTCAGCACGATGCCATTTCCCGACGTTTGCGCCAGTTTTCGGCGCAGCACTCCTCGCGTTTGCCTGTGCTGGGGCGTGCCGGACAATGGACGTTGCTGTTGCCGGCGATGGACGCGGGTGCGGCATTGGCCAACCGCCAGTTGTTGGCCGGTTGGTTGAAAGCACTGAACCTGCGCCTGGCACCGTTGAAACTGTTTATCGGCCTGAGTGCTGCCGCGCAGCCTCCCGCGCGACTGGCTCAGGCCCTGGACGAGGCGCGCCAGGCGTTGGCCGCTGCACGACGGTTCAGTGAGCGCGCCGGGCTGTGTGTCTACGACGAGTTGGGGGTACTCAAATTGCTCAGCGGCGTACGTGATCGCGCCCTGCTCGACCAGTTTCTCAACGAACGCCTGGGGCCGCTGCTGCGGCACGACCTGCACCACGGCCCAAGCCTGATGCCGACCCTGGAGGCCTGGTTCCACGAGAATGGTAACCTTGTGGCCGCCGCCCAGCGGCTGGCGGTTCACCGTAACACCCTGACGCACCGCGTCCAGCGCATCGAAGCCCTGTGCGGGCTGACGCTGGACAATGCTTATGACCGCCTGGACATCGGCATCGCGCTGATGATCTGGCGGCTGTCTGCCTGACTGTTTTTTGCCAAGAGGAACTTGCCCATGCACATCATCAACGCCCGCCTGCGCAACCGTGAAGGCCTGCATGATCTGCACCTGGAACACGGCCGGATCGCCAGCATCACCCAACAAGGCGCGGCTCCCATAACAGGCCCCGACGACCTGGACGCCGCCGGCAACCTGGTGGTACCGCCCTTCGTCGAGCCGCACATTCACCTCGACGCCACCCTGACCGCCGGCGAGCCGCGTTGGAACATGAGCGGCACACTGTTTGAAGGCATCGAGTGCTGGGGTGAACGCAAGGCCACCATCACCCAGGAAGACACCAAGACCCGTGCCAAAAAAACCATCCAGACCCTGGCCGCCCATGGCATCCAGCATGTGCGCACCCACGTCGACGTCACTGACCCGGACCTCACCGCGCTCAAGGCCATGCTCGAAGTGCGCGAGGAAAGCGGCCACCTGATCGATCTGCAAATCGTCGCCTTCCCCCAGGAAGGCATCGAGTCCTACCGCAATGGCCGCGAGTTGATGGAAGAAGCCATTCGCCTGGGCGCCGACGTGATCGGGGGCATCCCGCACTTTGAATACACCCGCGACCAGGGAGTGAGTTCGGTGAAGTTTCTGATGGACCTGGCCGAGCGCACCGGTTGCCTGGTAGACGTGCACTGCGACGAAACCGATGACCCACACTCGCGCTTCCTCGAAGTGCTGGCCGAAGAGGCCCGCAGCCGCGACATGGGCGCCCGCGTGACCGCCAGCCACACCACGGCCATGGGCTCTTACGACAATGCCTACTGCGCCAAGCTCTTCCGCCTGCTGGGGCACTCGGGCATCAGCTTTGTCTCCTGCCCTACCGAAAGCATCCACCTGCAGGGCCGCTTCGACACCTTCCCCAAACGCCGCGGCGTGACCCGGGTCAACGAACTGCTGGAGGCCGGCATGAACGTCTGCTTCGGCCAGGACTCCATCGTCGACCCTTGGTATCCACTGGGTAACGGCAATATTTTGCGGGTGCTGGAAGCAGGGCTGCATATCTGCCACATGCTTGGCTACCGCACCCTGCAAAGCGCCCTCGACCTCGTCACCGATAACAGCGCCAAGGCCATGGCCCTGGGGGATCGTTATGGCCTGGAGCCAGGGCGTCCGGCGAACCTGTTGATTCTGTCTGCGGACAGCGACTATGAAGTGATTCGCAGCCAGGGATTGCCGTTGTATTCGATTCGTGGAGGCAAGGTGTTGATGAAACGCCGGCCGGCGCAGGTGGAGTTTTTGTAGGCTCATGTGATTGAGTCGATGTCGAGGGTTTGCGGCTTTCCCCAGCCGTCATCCGGTTGTGGCGGGATACTCGCCACTTGGGTGAGTTCGCGGTTTTGCGGGTGGGTGAACCAGCGTTTCAGGCTGGATTGCAGGGTTGGGGATGAAGCGTGGCTGCCATAGACGTCGCGGGCCTGGAGGTGGCGCCAGCGGAGGGTTGCCAGGCGGTCGCGACTGTCCTTCAGCCGGTCGACTTCCTGGCTCAAAGGGTCGTGGTGTTCGTAGCCACGCTGGTTGGCAGGACGATGCAGATCCAGCCTTTTTCGTTGTTCCCGTATCTGGTGCTGCATGGTGAACAAGGCTTTGTCGATCAGTTCAAATTCACGGGCAGTTACGAGGGTGCCATGGGTGTCCAGGGTTTGCTGCCAACGGCGCAACGTGGCCCAGGCGGCGGGGATGTAGCTGACGACCATGGAGTGATGGGTACTCTGAATAAGCTGTTTGATCAGGTTGGCGCGATCCGGCATATCGCCATTGAGCCTCAATGCGCGTTTGCAGGCCGCGTCCTCAATGGATTCACAGCCAGGGGTCCACAAGACGGAGGACTGTGTACCGTCCGGTAGCAGTATCGGCATGAAGTGCTGCTGCGCGCCGTGGTGCTGGTAAGGGTTGCCGGTCAGCCGTACCAGGCCCAAGGCAAACAGCAGGCCCCCGGGCGCAGGATTGCTGAATAGCACTACGGCGCCAGGGATCCAGAGTTTGGCGGTAGTGTTCATCCAGGGTGCGGGAACACTCGGGACAGGGTCGTTGTGGTTGACGATCCGGTGATGCACCAGAGCCGAGGCGCCGTCGGTGAATTCGGAGTCGGCAGCTCGGGGGGCTCCGTAGGTGTATAGGAGGATGTTGTAGTGGGTATCTTCGGTTCGACGTAATCCCTCAGCCAGTAACAAGGCAATCGCACCGCCGAGGCTGTGCCCGCAAATCACAATGCGCTGCCCTGTATAAAATTGGTCAAGGTAGCGCCGTACAAAATCATGCATGGCTTGATAAGCCTGGTAAAAGCCTTCATGAGCCTTGCCGACACCGTCAATGAAATTCACTTGATGGGCATTTGCATCCCTCAGTATGTCGACTCCGCTGGCCGTGCCCCTTACGGCAATAATGATCACTTCATCGTGATGACTGATAAATGCCTGGGTATCAGTGCCATCCTTTTCGTCGTCGAAAAAGTGCAGGCGTGCTGGATGCTCCTGCTCTTCACCCAACTCGGAGCGATTTTGCTGATATAACTCAGGATCGAAGGGCAAAATTTCGAAGCGCAGGGAATACGGTACCTCTTCCAATAACGGATAAAAGTGTTGTACTTGCTTAGCATCGACCTTCCAGGGTTCCTGATAGCCCGATAGTCTGTCGGCAAAGAAATGACCGACGCTAGGGTCCCGTTGAAAGCTGACTTGGTCTATGGGTTTTGCTGGGGGCTCCTGTCCAAAATCGCAATAGCTCAACGTGGACATAAGTGCCAACTGATAGAGGTTCAACGCACAGAATTGATCCTCGGTGGACAGCATAGGGCGCAGTGCTCGCAATGGGCGAACCTCAAGTACTGTGTGCCGGTTGGGAAATAAAACGACACCAACCAACGTCGGCTGGGGTGGCCCGAATCCAAGGTCGGCCATCATTTTTAGTGCATGTCGCGGGGGTCGATGAGTACGGGATACGATGCGTGGCAAGTGAGCGGCGTATCGGACCAGATCACGTACTTCGACCTGATAGAACAGGTCCGTCTGATTCTTCGAAAGGCTTCGTTCGATACGCTGGCCATCGGCCCGGAGAAAGCGGGTTTGTTCCGCACGAACCTGGAGCTCGGTGATGGGTAGCTTGTAAGCCAGACGCGTCATCAAATCGGTATAAGGCTTTTCTGAACCGGAGTAGCGTTCATCCAACTTAATGACGAGCGGACCACAGTAAAAATCATCTCGCCTGGCAAAGCCCTCACCATCCAAACGACCGAAGTACTCACGCCCCGCGCTGTCATACAATGTGTAAGGCAGACCGCCGTAGGCCTTTCCGTCCCCAAACTCATCTACTAGGCAGAAACTTGCCCAATGTCCTCTTAACGAACAAGCAGGTGCCTTGTCGCTAAAAAACGGTTGCTTCCATGCATCCTGTTTCATGAATAAGCTTCCTATTCTGTACACGTTGGATAGACGTCGCATACGCGTCCATCCGGCATTTTGATAGCTTTGAAATCAGTAGTATTCCCACGGCAATACGCAAACACATCGTCCAAGCTTTCCCCCATACAGCGTCTCCAGCCTCCCGGAACGGCAACCCAGTTGTCGTCTACAGCGGGTAGTTCCTCGTTTGCCACTGCCAGCACCATCCTCAGTGTTTTCCCCTCTAACTGATCCCGTTGTGCAAAGCCTCCTGCTCGTGACTTACTCGACTGTCCAATGGCGTCCAACGAATTACACATAAGGATTTTCCTGATCGCATGCAGCGGTCCGATCGTCCTGAAAAACCACTGACACCGCCCCTGTAACTCCTGAACACCCGACTCAGGCATTCCGGCCATACCGTCTTCCAACCGATCCCGCACATTAATAATTGCGAAATCCCCCCCGACATCCGCCGACCGCTCCCCCCACTTCGCGTACATATCAAACGTAATACTGCGCAACACCAACGGGCACCCATCCACCGTCTCCGTCAGCGGTACTTCAAAGCTCACCCGATTGGCCACTGGCTTCCCAAGGGTGTCAAAAACCTTGTCCTCCGGCCGCTTGCCCCGTCGTTTGGGCAGGGTGCAGGTCTCACCCGTTGCCGGCCGATAAGCCGCATCACTCTTGAAGCGAAAATTCGCCGGCAAATCGACTTCCAGGGTGAAACTGTCCGCCGGTTTCATCGCACAACCAGACGCAGCCAACACGCCACACACGAGCAACCCTCGCCACACGCTCAACATAAATCCTCTACGCATCCTGCTGCTCCCGCTCCACCCGACGCCACTCCCCAACCACCCGCTGAAAATGATCCTCCGGCACTTCCCCACGCATCGGCTGCCATCGAATAAACACATCCCCCGTGGCTTCCACCAACCGCCGCACCACCAAAAACTCCAGCTGTTCCGGCCTCTCCCATTGCCAAGCCCGCGCTTGTTCCAGCACCTGTTCCAGCCAGACTCTCGGGTCCTGAAATTCAGCCAGTTGACTGAGCGCCTCGCTGTACTCAGCCAGCAGATAACGCAGGATATTGGCCTGCAGAATCGCGCCCGCCTGTGGGTTCGGCACCTCCAGCCACGGCGCAGGATCGGGTACCGGATACGCCCCAGGAGCCGGGTTATCGACACAGCTCCAACGCTCACCCTGCCAGTAACACACGCTGATCAGCGGCCCGAGAAAAACAGGCCAGTCCCGAGCAGGCAGGTGAACCAACGCCCGCGCCAAGGTGCGGTTATCGTGGAAGCGGTACAGCGCCTGACTGCCCGCCGCTCCCACTACCAACCTGTCGCGCCAGTGCCGGCTAACACCCGATAAATCATCACCCGGCAGGCTGCCCAACCAGCCCCAATGACGCTGAGGGTTTTGCAACAAACCCACCAATCCGGGCTCGTTGACATGGTCGAGCAACAGGAGCATCGGCCCATCCGCCGCCATTTCCGTTGCGACGGTGTCACCATAGAGGCTGCGATACTCAGCGACCGTGCGTGTCGCCAGCAGTACCCCAAGCGCATCGCTTTCACCCTGTAGAACCAGGCACAGCCGGCGCCCTGCCTGCTGCTGTTCAGCCATCCACTGGCCAAGCGCGTTCTCCATCAAGCCGCCCTCCCGGTGGATTCGCACAGGCCTTCACGGCAGCGCTCGCACACTGGACAGAAGTCCGCATCCAGTCTTCTGGCCAGCTCCATGACTGCGCCTTGGATAACCGAAACCTTCGGCCCATCCGCTGCAAATGCGGACGCAGCAGCCACGTCACCCGGTCCAACTGGGCTGGCTGTTCGAGTCCCGGCAGGCACACCGCCCAGCGTGATGGGCCGACTGCTGAAAATCCCTCCGGCCTGAATCAGCAAATGCTCACCACCGGCCTTGAAGCTCAACTGCGCACCGGCATCGATAACCAGGTTGGCACCGGCCTTCAGATGGACCTGTTGCCCCGCTTCGATCACCAGGGTCTGGCCGACATGGGTCTGGCTGTTGCCCTGCACGTGCAAGTGATCATCAGCCCCAAGCCGAACCTTGCGGTCGCCGGCGATGCTGCGATGTTCCTCGTCTCCCAGGGTGGTCGTACTCAAGCCGTGGATGGTTTCCCGACGTTCGCCCACGACCTCCAGCCGACTGTCGTGGCCGACCTGCTGCTCCAGGTCGCGTTGGGCGCGCAGGTAGATGAGCTCGTGGCCGCTACGGTCCTCGAGGTGCAGCTCGTTGGCCCCCGCCCCGCCCGGCGAACTGCGGCTGCGCAGAACGCTACGGGTCTTGTGTTGCGGCAACGGATAGGCGACCGGTTGCAACGTGTTAGGCAGGCAACCGTTGATCACTGGCCGGTCCGGGTCGCCCTCCAGGAACGTCACCAAGACCTCCATGCCCACGCGCGGGATCATCACCGCGCCAAAGCTGTCGCCCGCCCAACCGGTTGCCACCCGCACCCAACAGCTGCTCTTGTCGTCGTTCTTGTCCAGGCGGTCCCAGTGAAAGCGAATTTTTACCCGCCCGTGTGCGTCGCAATGCACGTCCTCACCCACGGGGCCAGTGACCGTTGCGGTCTGACAGCCGCTGATACGCGGTTTGGGGTGCGTGAGCGGTGGGCGGTAAGCGGCGCGCCAAGGCGTTGCGGTAAATCGATTGCGATAGCCTTGGAATGCCTCGGCATCCACCACCGCCTCTTCCAGCACCTGCGGCTGATAGCCTTCGTGGCGCACGCTGGTGATCAACCACAAGTCATTGCAGGAGAGGTCCGGATGGTCGCGCAGCTCCAGGAAATGCCCACTGCGCAAAGCCGGCTGATCACTGCGGCCCAACGCCCGATGACGGTCCCGCTGATGACGTTCCAGGCTCCGTCGGGCCAACTGCGAACCTCGCAGGTGCCCCGTAAACCCCGCTGGATATTGATAGTCTTCAAGTACAGGCGAGGAACCGACCTGCTCCTGCAGGCGCAACGACGGATGTTCGAAGTCATAGTCACGCCGGACAACCTGAGTGCTGCGCGTGGCCAAGCGCACATCAAAACGCTGGATCACCAGTGCCTCGGCAGTTGGGCCACCGGCCGCACAAAAGTGCTGCGCCGGCAAACGACGAAACACCGTCTGATCATCACCAAGCACCAGTACATGGCCGTCCGTACTGTGGCGAAAGTGGTAGTGAATGCCCTCTTCCTCGCACAGCCGCTGGATAAAATGCAGATCGGTTTCCGCGTATTGCACACAGAACGTACGTGGCGGGTACACCACCGGCCCCAATTCAAAGGCATAGGCATCGGCGAAAATACCGTGCTGCTCAAGCACCGCCGCGATGATCTGCGGCACGCTGCGCTGCTGGAAAATCCGCTGGTCGCAACGATGGGCCAGATACGCCAAACGCGGAGCAAGGGTCAGGTTATAGCGGGTCAGCCGCCGGCCTGGGTCTTCCCGGCCAATGGCATAGATCTGCCCGTGAAGGCCTTCACCCGGCTCACCAAAATCCAGATAGGCCGGTTGGTGAAGCAGCTTCTCCAGATCAAGGCCGGGGTTTTCACTGACCCACTGCACTTCAATGAAAAAAGGCCGATCGATACTTTCGCTGCCTTTAAACGCCAGCACCTCAAGTTCCTGTTTTATTCCTGCGACGATCAGTTTGAAGCGTGACGAAACAAGCGTGTTGAACATCCGTTGTTACCCGCCATTCATTGTCGAGCTGAAATAGCTCCTCCACAAAACGCAGAGAACACCACTCAATTCGAAGCCGATAAAAAGTGCCTGAACCCCAGGAATACTAGCGATTTCAGGCGAAATTCGGCCGCTTCAAAATAAAAAAGAAGATTCGTACATCGATATTGGAAGGGTCTTTTATCAATTACAGAAATGCAGTTAAACAGCCATTACTCACTAACAGGAATACTCTTACGCCGCCATTCACCAAGACCGCTTATTTATAGAGAAGCAACTGACAAAGATAATTAAGCCAGCCACTCCGTTTTTCAAACTTCCTGCAGCCGCGCAGTCCCGAACAGGCTAACGCTCAGCAACTCACCCGCCTCTGTTTGCAACCGCACCGGTGCAGTACCGCCCGGCATCACCACCGCCACCTCGCCCGCCGTCACCCATCCTACAGACCACGCGGCGCAAGCCACGGCGCTTGCGCTGGTCCCGGAGGACGCCGTCGGCCCCTCACCACGTTCGAACACCCGCGCGATCACACGGTTACCTGAATCCCGGGCGACCCATTGCAGGTTGATCCCGGAAATACAAGGCTGTCCGGCCCCGACAGGTGGCGCAAAGGCAATCGCCCTCAGCGGATCGAACAACGCTGGCCGATGCATCTGCGCGTTGTCCGGTAACGCCGACGCTTCCTGTACCAACGTCACACAATGAGGGTTGCCCACCCGTACAAACTGGCTGTGGCGCCACTCAGGATTAAGTGCAGCCAGTGGCAAAACATGGCTCACCTCGGTTCCCTCAAGCGAGACCAAGCCAACGCCAACAGCCCCTACCGCCACAGGCCCGAACTCGGGACGCCCCAACGCCAGCCAGAAGCCCTGCACCTGTTCATACTCCGCAGGCTCAACCCGTGTAACCACTGGCGACAGCGCATCCGTCTTGTCGTGATGCACCCGCAGTTCGCAGCCTTGCGCCATCAATCCCTGGTCGGTCAACGACTGCGCAAAAATCGTCAGGCCGTTGCCACTGCGTTCCGCCAGGGAGCCATCCGTGTTAACGATCAACAGGTCAAAGGGCGGCGCTGCCTGAAACGGCCCCACCAACAAACCGTCACAACGATGCGCCTTGGCCTCTGCCGGGCGCGGCAAAGTACCCCAACCGCACTCGGCAGCAATCGCCGCCGATGCCCAGGCACCTCGGGTGCCAGCGGCCAAGTCGGCACGGTCCGGCACGTCGATACCCTTGCTGCGTAACTGCGCCGGGCTTACCACCCCGTAGATATTCCCGCGGGCGTCGTAGAACAGGGTCATTGCGCCGTCCGCATAAAGATCCGTACCACCTCTTCCAGGTGCTTGCGCATGGCCTGTCGCGCGCCCTCCGCGTCCCGTTGCTCCAGTGCATCGAGGATCTTGCGGTGCTCGTCTTCCGAGCGATGGGGCATGTCGTCCGAGGTGTAATGCGCCTGTAACCGCTGGAACATGCTGCCGTACCGATGCCCCAGCAGGTGCGCAATCATCAGCGCATAGGCCGGATTGCCCGAGGCCTGGGCGATACGGATGTGAAACAGGCGATCGCCCGGGTGGGTGTGGGAGCCTTCGCGATTGTCCTGCACGTTGCGCTCGAAGGCCTCACGGATACCCGCGAGTTCCTCGTCAGTGGCGTGTTTGGCCGCCAGGGCGGCGGCTTCCGGCTCAATCAGGCGCCGGGCCTGGAGCAGGGAAAACGGCGGAATCTCGGCGTTGAAATCCACATGCAGGTTGAGTTCCGGGTCGAACTCTTTCCATTGGTCCCGGGTGGCCTGGGCCATTACCGGTTCCTGGCTGACTTTCGGTTGCACCGGTTCACACACCAGCACGCCGTTACCCACCCGCACGTCCACCAGGCCGATCACCTCCAGGGCAATCATCGCTTCGCGAACGGAGGCGCGGCTCACGCCCAGCAGCTTGGCCAGCTCGCGTTCAGCCGGTAGACGACTGCCCGGCGGAAATTCTCCGCTGTCGATCAACGCCCGCAACTGGTCGGCAATCTGTCGATAAAGACGTTGGTTATCAATCACTTGAAATGGCATCTAGGCTCAGCTCGATTCATGCACGGCACGGTCCAGGTGATCAATCCGCAAAAAAGCCGCTTGTTGACCGCAAAGACCCATGCTAAAAATTGGATCAATGGCCTGACCATTGGATCGTTTCCAGTGTGCTGATCATAGCAAACCCACCACGGTTCGCTATGCCGCAGATGCAGGCGTTTCACGCCCTCAATGGCCTGACCATTGAGCCAATAATAACAATCAAGGGAGTCTGTCATGGACCTCACCGGTAAACGCGTGCTGATCACCGCCGCCGCCCAGGGCATTGGCCGCGCCAGCGCCGAAGCCTATCTGGCGGCCGGCGCCGAAGTGATTGCAGCCGACATCAATCAACAGGCGCTCGCTGACTTGTCGGGCGCGCAAACGGTCTTGCTCGACGTCACCGACGCCAGTGCTATTCAACGCCTTGCTGCCGAGATCGGCCCGCTCGATGTGCTGTTCAACTGCGCAGGCGTGGTGCACGCCGGCAATATTCTTGAATGCGCGGAAAGCGACTGGACGTTTGCCCTGGACCTGAACGTCACCGCCATGTACCGCATGATCCGCGCATTTCTACCGGGGATGCTGGCGGCGGGCGGCGGTTCGATCATCAATATGTCGTCGGTGGCCTCCAGCCTCAAGGGCGTGCCCAACCGCTTTGCCTACTGCGCCAGCAAGGCCGCCGTCATCGGCCTGACCAAATCCGTCGCGGCAGATTTTGTCACCCAACGCATTCGCTGCAACGCCATTTGCCCCGGCACCGTAGAGTCGCCTTCGCTGCAGCAACGCATCATCGAACAAGCCAGCCGTGAAGGCCGCCAGCAGGATGAGGTATACGCCGCCTTCACCGCCCGCCAGCCGATGGGACGCCTGGGTACGCCCCAGGAAATTGCCCAGTTGGCGCTATACCTTGGCTCCGATGCCAGCGCCTTTACCACCGGCACCACCCAGGTCATTGACGGCGGCTGGAGCAACTGACCGCCCACTTCCAATAAGAGGATTGCTCATGAAACTGCTGCGCTATGGTGAAAAAGGTCAGGAACGCCCGGCCCTGCTGGACGCTGATGGACGTCTGCGTGATTTGTCCGCTCACATCAGCGATGTCGCCGGTGACGCCCTGCTCCCGCAAAACCTCGCTCGCCTGCAAGAACTCGACCCCGCGAGCCTGCCCTTGGTACCGGGCAATCCGCGTTTGGGTGCCTGTGTCGGCCAAGTAGGAAAATTCATCTGTATCGGCCTGAACTACGCCGATCACGCCGCCGAAACCGGCGCCCCCATCCCTGACGAACCGATCATCTTCAACAAATGGACCAGCGCCATCGTCGGCCCCAACGACAATATCGAAATCCCCCGCCACTCCACCAAGACCGACTGGGAAGTCGAACTGGGGGTGGTGATCGGCCAGGGCGGTCGTTACATCGACGAACGCCAGGCCATGCAGCACGTGGCCGGCTACTGCGTGATCAACGATGTCTCCGAACGCGAATTCCAGCTGGAACGCGGCGGCACCTGGGACAAGGGCAAAGGCTGCGACACCTTCGGCCCGCTGGGCCCGTGGCTGGTCAGCCGGGATGAAATCGCCGACCCGCACCAACTGTCGATCTGGCTGGAAGTCGACGGCCATCGTTACCAGAACGGCAACACCCGCACGATGATTTTCCAGATTCCCAAACTGATCAGCTACCTCAGCCAGTTCATGAGCCTGCAACCGGGGGATGTGATTTCCACCGGCACCCCGCCCGGTGTCGGCCTGGGGATCAAGCCCACGCCGGTCTACCTCAAGCCAGGGCAAAAGATTCGCCTGGGCATCGAAGGCCTTGGGGAACAGAACCAGACCACGGTCGACGCCTGACAAGAACCAAGGAGCCGTTCATGACCACCATTACCGCGATTCGCGTCGAAGATATCCGCTTTCCTACGTCCCAGTCCCTGGACGGTTCCGATGCCATGAACCCGGACCCGGACTACTCGGCCGCCTATGTGATTTTGCAGACCGACAACCCGGCCCTTGAAGGCCATGGCCTGACCTTCACCATCGGCCGTGGCAACGAGATTTGCTGCGCGGCGATCCAGGCCATGCAACCGCTGCTGGTGGGCTTGACCCTGGAATGGATCGCCGAAGACATGGGCCGTTTCTGGCGGCATGTCACCAGCGACAGCCAGTTGCGCTGGATCGGCCCGGACAAGGGCGCCATCCACCTGGCCACCGGCGCGATCGTCAACGCCGCGTGGGATTTGTGGGCCAAGGCCGAAGGCAAACCCCTGTGGCGCCTGGTGGCCGACATGAGTCCGGAACAGCTGGTGCGGTGCATCGACTTCCGCTACATCACCGACTGCATCACCTCCAGCGAAGCCCTGGCCTTGCTGCGCCAACGCGCCGAAGGCAAGGCTGAACGCATGGCCGACCTGCAAGCCAATGGCTACCCCTGCTACACCACCTCGGCCGGCTGGCTCGGTTATGGCGACGAGAAGCTGCGCAGGCTGTGCCAGGAAGCGGTGGATGCCGGGTTCAACCACGTCAAGCTCAAGGTCGGCCACGACTTGCAGGACGACCTGCGCCGCGTGCGCATCGCCCGCGAAGTACTGGGCCCGGACCGCCAACTGATGATCGATGCGAACCAGGTGTGGGAAGTCGACACCGCCATCGATTGGGTGCGCGAGTTGGCGTTTGCCAAGCCGTGGTTTATCGAAGAGCCCACCAGCCCCGACGATATCGAAGGCCATCGCAAGATTCGCCTGGGTGTGGCGCCGGTCAAGGTCGCCACCGGTGAGATGTGCCAGAACCGGATCATGTTCAAGCAGTTGATCATGCGCGAAGCCATCGATGTGGTGCAGATTGACGCCTGCCGCCTGGGTGGGGTGAACGAGGTACTGGCAGTGATGCTGATGGCGGCCAAATATGGCCTGCCGGTTTGCCCCCATGCTGGTGGCGTAGGGCTTTGCGAGTACGTGCAGCATTTGTCGATGATCGATTACTTGTGCATCGCCGGCACTCACGAAGGCCGGGTGATCGAGTATGTCGACCACTTGCACGAGCATTTCGAGGAACCTTGCGTGGTGCGCGGCGCGGCCTATCTGCCGCCCAAGGCGCCAGGGTTCTCAATCCAGATGAAAGCCGCGTCCCGGGAGCAATTCCGCCACCGGCCGTGACCTGAAGCACACATTTGAATGGACGGAGCACAATAATAATGTCGTCCCCATCACCTTTGAGGCTCGATGCGCACCAGCATTTCTGGCGCTACCGGGCCGCTGATTATCCGTGGATCGGTGCGGCTGAGGCTGACCTGCGGCGGGACTTTCTCCCACAGAATTTGCGGCCGTTGCTCGACGCTGCCGGCCTGGACGGCTGCATTGCCGTGCAGGCCCGCGCCGGCGAGCAGGAAACCGACGCGCTGCTGGAAATGGCGCGGCAGCACCCGTGGATATTCGGCGTCGTCGGCTGGGTCGACCTGTGCGACCCAACTCTGGAATATCACCTGGAACAGTGGCAAGGCGCACCGAAACTGAAAGGCTTTCGCCATCAGATTCAAGACGAACCTACACCCGCCAGTTTCATGGCTGACCCGGGATTCTCCCGTGGCCTGCAGCACCTGCAACAACAAGGCTACGTCTATGAGGTGCTGATCCGCTGCGCCGACCTCGACGCCGCCACCGCCCTGTGCCAGCGCCACGACCAGCATCACCTGGTACTGGATCACCTCGGCAAACCCGACATCGCCAACGGCCCGGCCGCTTGGGCCGAACACCTGGCGCCCCTGGCCGCCCTGCCCCACGTCAGCTGCAAGCTGTCGGGCCTGCTCACCGAAGCCGGGGCCGACCAGCGCAACGCGCGTGCATTGCGCCCTTACATCGAACTGGCACTGGAACTGTTCGGCGCCGAGCGCTTGATGTTCGGCTCGGACTGGCCGGTGTGCCTGCTGGCTGGCGAATACCAGAGCACCTGCCAATTGCTGCAACAGACCCTCGGCCAGCTGTCGCCCAATGAACAGCAGGCCATCTGGGGCGGCACCGCCCAGCGGGTCTATCACCTTTAAGGAAACTGCCTATGAATCTGCATTTGCAGGACCGCGTGATCATCGTCACCGGCGGTGGCTCGGGGATTGGCGCCGCCATCTCCCTGGGGCTGATTGCCGAAGGCGCGATCCCGGTGATTTTCGGTCATCAACCGTTGTCGCCGGCCTTCGCGGCTGAGCTTGAACAGCAAGGCCAAAGCCACTTTATCCGCGTCGAGTTGCGCGATGAAGACGCCTGCCGCGCGGCCGTCAACGAGGTGTTGCAACGCTTCGGGCGCATCGACGGCCTGGTGAACAACGCCGGGGTCAACGACGGTGTGGGGCTGGACGCCGGGCGTGCCGCCTTCGTCGAGTCCCTGGAAAAGAACCTGATTCACTACTACTTGATGACCCATTTGTGCCTCGACGCCCTCAAGGCCAGTCGCGGGGCGATCGTGAATATCAGCTCCAAGACGGCCCTCACCGGCCAGGGAGGCACCAGCGGTTATACCGCCGCCAAAGGTGCGCAGCTGTCGCTGACCCGGGAATGGGCGGCGTCCTTGCTGGAGTTCGGCATCCGCGTCAATGCGGTGGTGCCTGCCGAGGTGCTGACACCGTTGTACCAACGCTGGATTGATGGCTTCGATAACCCCGAAGCCAAGCTCGCCGCCATCGTCGAAAAAATCCCCTTGGGCAAACGGATGACCACCCCCGAGGAAATTGCCGACAGCGTGTTGTTCCTGCTCTCACCTCGCGCGTCTCACACCACCGGGCAATGGCTGGTGGTGGACGGTGGCTACACCCATTTGGACCGGGCGCTGACATGAGCGGCCAACGTTACTGCCTGGCCCTGGACCTGGTCGACGACGAGGCATTGATCGTCGAGTACCAGCAGTTGCATCAACGCATCTGGCCCGCCGTGGCCGAACATCTGCGCAGCCAGCACATCGTGGAGATGCAGATCTGGCGCCTGGGCACACGGCTGTTCATGGTCATGGACACTGCGGCCGGGTTCAGCTTCGACGGGTTGGACCACGCCGCACGCGCCAACCCTGAAGTGCAAGCCTGGGAAACCCTGATGTGGCGTTTCCAGGTGCCCACGCCATGGACTGATCCTGGCGGCAAATGGCAGCCGCTGACGCAGATTTTCAGCCTCACCAATCAACCGTAGTACCCGCTGCATCGCACGCCTTGATCCCATAAAAACAACAGGAGAAGCGTCATGTTAAGCAAAGACACACACCTGCCTGGCACCCGCGCGGTGCCGACCTATCGCTGGGCGCTGATGCTGGTGACCAGCCTGTTCTTCCTCTGGGGCTTGTCCTACGGTTTGCTGGACGTCCTGAACAAGCATTTCCAGGAAGTCCTGCACGTCAGCAAGGCCCAGTCCGGGCTGTTGCAAGGTGCATATTTCGGCGCGTACTTCCTGATCGCCCTGCCGGCGGGGCTACTGATGGACCGCCACGGCTACAAGGCCGGGATCCTGTTGGGCTTGTGCCTGTATGCGGCGGGCGCGTTGCTGTTCATGCCGGCGGCAGCGGCAGCGAGTTTTCCGTTCTTCCTGTTCGCGCTGTTCGTCATCGCCTGCGGCCTGGGCTGCCTGGAGACTGCTGCCAACCCGTATGCCACGGTACTGGGCGAACCCCAGGGCGCCGAACGGCGGTTGAACCTGGCGCAATCCTTCAATGGCCTTGGTCAGTTCTTCGGGCCGCTGATTGGTGGCGCGATGTTTTTCAGCGCCGGCAGTACGCCGGCGTCGGACATGAATTCGTTGCAAACCACCTATGTAGTGATCGCCGTTCTGGTGTTGCTGGTGGCGCTGTTGATCGCCCGCACGCCGCTGCCGGATCTGCGCGCCCAGGAGCAAGCACTGCAACCGGTAGCCGGCAAGGGGCTGTGGCAATATCCGGAATTCGTCGGTGGGGTGATCACGCAGTTTTTCTATGTGGCGGCCCAGGTCGGAGTCGGTGCATTTTTCATCAACTACGTCACCGAACACTGGGCACAGATGGGCAGTCAGCAAGCGGCTTACCTGCTGTCGATCGCGATGCTGGCCTTCATGTTCGGGCGCTTTTTCAGCACCTGGTTGATGGGACGGGTCAGCGCGCAGAAGCTGCTGCTGATGTATGCGCTGATCAATATCGCCTTGTGTGCGCTGGTAGTGATTGGCGTCGAAGGCCTCTCGGTGATCGCGCTGATTGCGGTGTTCTTCTTCATGTCGATCATGTTCCCGACGCTGTTTGCCATGGGCGTGAAAAACCTTGGGCCGCATACCAAGCGCGGCAGTTCGTTCATGATCATGGCGATTGTCGGCGGTGCGCTGATGCCCTACTTGATGGGCAAGGTGGCGGATAACAGCACGGTGGCGCTGGCTTATTTGCTGCCTATGGGGTGTTTCGTGATTGTGGCGGTGTATGCCCGTAGTCGGTTGCGCCATCCATGAAGTAGCGCCCCGGCGTCGTTCCGAATGTGCGCCGGAACATGGCAATAAAGGCACTGACGTTTTCATAACCCAGATCCAGCGCAACCCGAGTGACCGGTGCATGCGCCGCCAGCAACTCCAACGCGCGCAACAATCGCGCGCGCTGGCGCCATTGGCTGAAGGTGAACCCGGTCTCGGCGACAAACCGCCGGGCCAGTGTGCGGGCAGAGACTCCGGCCCACTGCGCCCATTGTTCCAGCAGGCGGTTGTCGTCGGGGTTATCGGCCAGCGCCTGGGCGATGCGCAGCAAGCGCGGGTCCTGGGGCAGCGGCAAGCCGAACGGTTCCTGGGGCAAGCCGGCGATTTCATCAAGGATCACCTGGGCAATCCGGGCCTGTGTCGGCTGGAGCAGCGTCTGGCTCCAGGTTGCCGCGCGTCTGACAGCCTCCAGTAACAAGGCCGACGTGGCGATAACACACGTCTGTTGCGGCAGACCAGCACACGCCCGAGGGTCGACATACACACTCCAGCCATCAAACGGCCCGTGTGAACGCAAGGCGTGGGAACAACCGGGGGCAATCCACACCGCGTGAGTGGCCGGCACCACCCAATGCTGGTGCGCCGCCTGCACCGAGAGCAACCCGCGCTGGGCCCCGAGCAATTGCCCCCGGGCATGCTGATGGGGCGCGGTGCTGCGTTCGACGGGGCTGCTGCGCAACGTTGCCACCAGCAAGGGACCGCCGACTGCGTTAGCAAGTTGAGGTGCAACGAGGGTGGACGACATATGGCAGCTTTACCGCATTGAATGACCCGAATAAGGCAGTGTAGCCACATGTGCGCGCCTAGACTGCGGATTCATTCATTGAGGACTCCGTCATGCGTGCAGAAGACTTGCTTCCCGATCATCTCGACCAAGGCCAGTTCAATGGTGTGACAGTGCGTAAGGGCACGGTGGGGGCATTCCTTGTCAACGCCAGAACCTGGTGCGATCCGGCCACCCCGGATGAACAGCGATTACTGGCCGAACAGGACATGCTGCAAGCCCTGCCCGCCCTGAAAGCCCTGGGCTTGTTTGAGGTGCTACAGGTGCGGGATGCCGAATTGGCCCGGCTGCTGAAGTGAGAGGATCGGCCTGGAAGGTGGTAATCCACCGCAAGAATCCCGGGGTTCGCCAGTTCTCGCGGGGATTACACACCTTCCAGACCACCTCGCACATCAGACGATTACTCGTCCTACAGGCTGATAGTGGTTGGAAAGGCCAATCGCGTTCCATGATCCAGAAAAAATTGTTGCCCCGTGTTCAGGCACACCAAGGGAACCCGGCTCGCTCGATACGGCCTGATGTGCAAGGATGTTGCGCTGCACATCGTTCGTTGAACGCAAAACCAAGGATTTTTCATGACCGCCATCAGCACCCCAGCGCCCGTGGTACCCGGGCGGCTGGAACAAATGTCCACCCGCATCGCGTTTTTTATCGCCGGTTTCGGCATCGCCGCCTGGGCACCACTGGTGCCTTATGCCAAGGCCCGCGCCCAACTCAACGAGGGCACCCTGGGCCTGTTGCTGCTGTGCCTCGGCGTGGGGTCGATGATCGCAATGCCGGTCGCAGGGGCGCTGGCCTCACGCTACGGCATCCGGCGAGTGGCCACCGGCGGGACCCTTCTGATTTGCCTGGGCCTGCCGATGCTGGCAACGGTCACTTCGATTCCGCTGTTGGTGGCCGCGCTGTTCGTGTTTGGCGCCGGCCTCGGCACGGTGGACTCCACGGTCAACCTGCAAGCGGTGATGGTCGAACGGGCCAGCGGCAAGACCATGATGTCGGGCTTTCACGGGCTGTTCAGCCTGGGCGGGATTGTCGGCGCGGCAGGGGTCAGCGGGTTGCTGGGGCTGGGCTTGTCGCCATTGCAGGCCACCCTCGCCGTGATCGTGGTCATCGCGGTGGCCTTGCTCAAAGCCGGGCCGCACTTGCTGCCTTACGGCAGTGAAAGCTCCGGGCCGGCCTTTGCCATACCCCACGGCGTGGTGCTGTTTATTGGCTGCCTGTGCTGCATCGTGTTTCTTGCCGAAGGCGCCGTGCTGGACTGGAGCGCGGTATTCCTGAGCGCCGAGCGCGGCCTTGACGAAGCTTATGCAGGCCTCGGTTACGCAGCCTTTGCCTTGACGATGACCGTCGGACGCCTTACCGGCGACAGGATTGTTCGCCACCTTGGGGCAACCCGAGTGATTGTATTCGGCGGCGCCCTCGCCGCCGCCGGCATGCTGCTGGCGACACTCTTCCCGGCGTGGGAAACCGCTCTGCTGGGGTATGCATTGGTGGGTGCCGGGTGTTCGAACATCGTACCGGTGTTGTACACCGCCGTCGGCAAACAGACCGTCATGCCGGAACACATTGCCGTGCCCGCCATCACCACCCTGGGTTACACCGGCATTCTCGCCGGCCCTGCGGTGATTGGCTTTATCGCCCATGGCAGCAGCCTGAGCACGGCCTTTGTGCTGATTGCCGTGCTGCTGATCGGTGTGGCGATCAGTGGGAAAATATTGCGGGTTTGACGGGTAACCCCATAACGCCTCATTCGTAGAGGCGTTACCCGGGCTATCGGGTTTTATTGTGCTCGAGCCAACGATCAAGGGTTTTGTTACTGAGCCAACCCTCCTGGTGATGGCCGCCAAAAATACGCCGACCAGTGCCGTGGGCGTTTTCCAGGGACTGCAATAGCCCGGGGCGATCCACAATATTCTTCGCCATATACACCTGCTGCTCATCATATTTTTTTCGCGCCAGCCCCGTGGTGGGGTCCAGGACGGGTTCACCCTGGCTGTCGAGTTCGTCCGGGTCCTTGCTCATGGCCACCAGCAACTCGATGTTGACGTAGCCGATGTATTCAAAGAAGCCCTTACGGTCCCGGGATCTGTCACGCAACTCGGTGAACATCGCCTTGAATACCTGGACAAGCTCGGCGTTGCTCTTGGCGTGGAAAGGGTCCGGGCTGAAGGCACTGGGATCGCTGTTGCCGAACACCACACTTTCAGCCTTCGAAAGACTTTCCCGGGTGATGTAGCCGTCCTGATCGGTAATCGCATCGATCAGGCGCGGGCGCTGGACCAGTGCCTTGGCCAGCAAAATCGCACTGTCGAACTTCTGGTTATCGCCGATTTTTTTGCCGGCGATTCGTTGCAGCGAAGACAGCGTTAATCCGTCACTTTTCATGGAGTTCTTTCAGCATGGGAAAACTGACGTTCAGCGCTTTCACCAACTCGCTGTCTGGCAACTGAAGGTTGGGATTCGGTGACCCGGCGCGCGGGGCAACACCGTTTTGAAGCGTACGATGATGCGGCACCACCTCATAGGGCCTGGCCGACCGCAAAGGTGGCCTGTAACCGGAAGACCGAACAGCCGTAGCGCCAGGTTGATGATGGGCTTGCCGGCCAGCATCACCAGGTTCGATTGAAGCCGCCTTAGCGGTACGCCCCCCCTCACCCGCCGTCACATCAAGTGGGCCTGTACCACCGGGCTGCAGGTAGCCTGATCCGCGATCAATTCTCATGATTCATCTCCACCAATTTTAGATCCACGCTTGCCTGGACATCACCCCGGTAACGGCCGTATCGCTCGTGCGATTAACAAGCCAAAGGTGTGTGGTGCCCTGCAGACAATGGTTCCGCCGTAGCGAAGCGTTCCAATGACAACATGTAAAAAGCGAAAATCAGTTGGCTTTCCGGGAAGCCGGTTTCGTTTCCTGCCAAAGGCCTTTGATCGTGCCGACCACCGACCCCATCGCTGCGCAAAACTGGCGTAATGCAGAATTGTCAGCGGCAGGCAACTGACCATCGGGCAGCATACCCTTGATGAAATCATCGGCAGCCGGAGCCTGAAACGTGTGCTGCCCGGTGAAGTTCTTCACTCGCCGGGCCTCGGCACCCTGCTCGCGATTTATACCCTGCGGCAAAACATCACGACCCGCCGGCGGATTGGAGGCTGGCGGGGGGCCGGGATTGCGTGACCCAAACGACGTTGACGTCATGTCTAAGCCCTGCTGAGAAAGTGAGCGCAGCGGATTGATCAGGACAAGTCATCACGCCACGAAGCATTCGCAGCGCGATCAGGCCGTGACGGGTTTAGCGAGACAACCAGTCCAACGCGTCCTTGTGGATCCTGCCATCGTGGGGACGACTGCCAGTGTTATCCATTTTTTGGAGCAAATCGGAGCGCTGGGTGATTTCCCTCGCCAGTTGAATGAGTGCGTCCGTCTGCGGGCGACCGGTCAGAGGCTTCGCAGCACGTCGACGCAACCCATCGATTTCTATCGCGGGGTTCCAAAAGCCACTTTTCAAATCGCCAAACCGTTCAAGCATGGCTTGGGCAAGTTGCTTGTCGTCGTGGTATTTGAAAGGGTTTGTCGAGTTGATGATCATGGTAATTTTCAACTTGTCGATCAACCCATCCAACTGCCCCGTGGAACTGTGACGGTCAAGGGCGTCTACCAGTCCCGGTCGTTTCAGGATTTCCCTGGCCGCGCGGATGTTATGGTCGGTGGCGGCGTGACCCGTCAACGGTCTGCCCGCCATGTTCTCCAGGTTTTTCGGCGTGACGTATTGAGCCCCCCGTCCGCCAAAACTATCGAAATTGTCCAGAAGATGCTTGGCCAACTCTTCGTTAGTCTTGCCTGCATACAGCGGATCCGGCCTGCCGGAGACCGGGCCGCAATACCCAGGGTTCGGCTTTGGCGGTTTGCCGATACATGGCCGGCACGGCTCCGGGTCCGGCATCGGTGGCTTGCCGATACCTGGCCGGCAGGCTCCTGGGTCCGGCTTTGGCGGTTTGCCGATACCGGGTCGGCACGGCTCTGGATCCGGCAACGGTGGCCTGACGGGGACCGGGCCGCAATACCCAGGGTTCGGCTTTGGCGGTTTAACGATACCTGGGCGGCACGGTTCCGGGTCCGGCGTCGGTGGCCTGCCGATACCTGGCCGGCACGCTCCTGGGTTCGGTTTTGGCGGTTTAACGAAACAGGGGCGGCACGGAGGCGCAGTGTGGTTGTGAATTGAGGCAGTGGTCTGATTGGACACGGATACCGACATAGGTATCTCCTGTTCGGCTGGTTTTCAGGGAGCGCCTTATCCCCCAGAGCACCACGACGGAATGATCGTCCAGGCACTGAGTGAAAAGTGGGCAAACCTGTGTGGCCGAACGGTCGGATTCAGTTCCGGTGAAAGCGAGGAAAGGTCGCAGCCCGTGCCGACACTGCCGGAACAGGCTGCGACCGCTGAATCAACGGCGGGTCAAAATCCGACGCTGGCCTGCACAAAGAACGTGCGCGGCTGGCCCAGGTAGATCCCGGAGTTGTTGTCGCTGGAGCGGGTGTAGTGCTCCTGGTTGAAGACGTTTTTAACCCCGACGCCCAGCTTCAGGTTCGACAGCTGCGCGCCGAAGTCATAGCCGCTGCGCACGTTCACCGAGACATAGCCGGGAATGTCCCCGTACTGGCCATCGGCGGTCGGCTGAGTGATGTAAGTCGTGCCGGTACCCGGCGCACGCTGGCCGGACTGGGCGTAGACGTCCAGGTTGTGGGTCCAGTGGTTGATGTCGTAACGCAGCCCCAAGGTGGCCACTTCACGGGAGTACAGCGGCAAGTCGCGGCCCTTGAAGGCAACGTCGCCTTCGGAGGTGGCCTTGGTGTAGGTGAAGCCGGCGTTGGCGGTCAGGCCGTCCAGGCGCGGGTCCAGGTTCGACAGGTCGTAATGGGCCGACGCTTCGATGCCTTCGTGCTTGGTGGCACCGAGGTTGGTCCAGCCCACATCGTTGCTGACGTATTGCAGCTCGTCCGAGAAGTCGATGTAGAACAACGTCACTTCACCGCCCCAGACGTTGTCGTTGTAACGGGTACCGATCTCGTAGGTCTTGGCTTTTTCCGGGTTCAGGCCGTTCGCGGTCTGGTCGCCGTTACCGCCCTGGCCCAGCTGGAAGTACTGCAGGCTGCCGAAGGACGTTTCGTAGTTGGCGAACAGTTTCCAGGCATCGGAGACGTGGTACATCACGCTCAGGGCCGGCAGCGGTTCGTTGTTGTGAATCTCGCGGCGTTTCTCCTGGACCGTCGTGCCATTCAGGGCGACTACCGGACGGTCGTGCCATTCGGTACGGATCTGCTCAAAGCGAATGCCCGGGGTAACGGTCCACTTGCCGATATCAATCTTGTTATCGATGTAGAACGAGTTGGCCTCGGTGCCGCCGGTACGGTCCTGGTACACGTGGCCGTCATTCTGGCCTACCGGCGTCGGCACGTTATTGACCAGCGCCAGGCTGGTGGCCTGCTCATGCATGCCTTCCTTGAGGTAGCGATAACCGACGCTGACTTCCTGGGTACTCGGCCCCAGGTCAAACACGTGGGACACCCGCGGCTCGATGCCGAAGGTGTAGTAGGTGCGCGGGTAGGAACCCAGGGTTTTCAGGTCGCGGTTGGCAATGTTGCTGCCGCGGAAACTGTCGGAGTAATACGTCAGCACTTCAGCCTGGGTACGGTCGTCGATCTGCCGGATGTACTTGAAGGACATGTCCTTGCGCCGACCGCTGAAGTTGTCCCAGTCACGCACCGACTGATACGGGTTGGCGTCGTACTGCTTCTGGGTCAGGCCGCCGGGCATGTCGGCGCTGGCGTCGTAGTAGTGGAAGTTCAGCGAGAAATCGTCTTGATCGGTCGGCGCCCAGTGCGTCTTGAAGATCACGTCGTCGATGTCGTTGTCGTTGTTGCGGTCGCGGTAACCATCGCCCTTAGTCCCGGAATACAGCAACGCAGCGCCGATACCGTTGTCGGCGGTGCCACCGATGAAAGCGTTTTCAATATGCTTCCAGCCGCCGTGGGCTGCCGTTTCCAGGGTGGTGCCGACTTCACCGGAGAATTTTTCCGGGATGGCGCGAGTCACGAAGTTGATCACGCCACCAACGTTCTGTGGCCCATAACGCACGGAGCCCGCGCCGCGTACCACGTCGATGCTGTCGAGGTTGCCCGAGGAAATCGGCGCCATCGACAACTGCGGTTGACCGTAGGGGGCAAAGGCCGCCGGTACGCCGTCGATCAATACCGTGGAGCGTGGCGACAGGCGTGAGGTCAGGCCGCGCACGCCGACGTTGAGGGAAATATCACTGCCGCCGGTGCCGTTGGCCTCCTGCACCTGCACCCCGGGAATGCGCCGCAGCACATCGCCGACGCTCATCGCGCCCTGCTCCACCATGGCCTCACGACGGACCACGGTGCGCGCGCCGGGGTGGTTCTGCACCACTTCGGCATTCGCGTCGCCCAGCCAGTCGCCCACGACCTTGATGTCGGTGGCACCCAGCTCCAGCGGCGAACCGGCTTCGCCGGTGCCTTTGCCCAGCGGGCGTAAGGTCACGGAGCCGGCGTCGATCTGGTAATCCAGGCCGCTGCCTTGCAGCAATTGGCGCAGGGCTTGTTCTGGCGACAGCTTGCCGTCGACGGCCGGGGCTTGTTTGCCGGCCACCATGTCGGGGCTGAAGAACACTTGCAGCGACGTCTGCTGACCCAGCTGGCTCAATGCCGAACCCAGGGACTGAGCCTGGATATGAATCGTGTCGTCAGCATAGGCGGCCGGCAGTGCGGCGCTGACGGCCAGCGCCAGGGCGAGGGGTGCCCAACGGGATGATTTATTGTTTTTCACGGCGAGTTTTTTCACGTCGAACGGAGTCCTGTGATCGCAAGAGAGTGCGGCTGTTAATGCAAACCAGTTGCAGTTGCACAAGAAGACGAAGAACTCGGAAAAAACCTGAATCTATCGTGAAATTATTTCCTGGCTACCGTCCGGCAAGGTGCGCAAGGCCACCGGAAGAATGTGCGGCAAGGCCTTGAGCAAAGCGTCGGTGTCGGTGGATTTGAACACGCTGGTCAAGCGCAGGTTGCTCACCGCTGGTGCGCTGACCCGCAACGGTTGCTCGCGGTAACGTGAAACTTCCCGGGCCACTTCGCCAAGGGTGGCGTTGTTGAACACCAGCTTGCCGGTGCGCCAGGCCGTCAGTTCTTCGGGGTTGACGGCGTAGGCAGCCGCCACCTGGCCTTGGGTATCCACATGGGTGCCCCGGCCGGCCGTCAGCATCACGACGGCCTCGGATTGGCGTCCTTGTACCTTGACCGTACCGGCCTCGACCACCACACGGGTCTGGTCGTCATCGCGGCGCACGTCGAAACGCGTACCGGTGACCGTCACCTGCCCTGCCCCGGCCGACACCACAAAGGGCCGGCTGGTGTCATGCTCGACACTGAACATCGCCTCGCCCTGCTTGAGTTCGATACCGCGCTGGCCTTTTACGTAGTGCACCGCCACCACACTGCGGCTGTTCAAATCCATCAGCGAACCGTCGGGGAGCGCCACCTGCCGGCGCTCCCCCAGCGCGGTGCTGAATTCGGCGTTGTACGGCGCCGGATGATCCAGGCCACTGAACAACCCAAGGCCCAGGGCCACCGCCAGCACACTCGCCGCCACTGCATAACGCAGCACGGGCCGGCGCTTCGCACGCGGTTCCGGGGAATCGCACAGCGCTTGCAAGCGCGCCTTTGGCACCAGGTCAGTGGCACTCCACAAGCCTTGCAGCACATCGAACTCGTACTGGTGTTCGGCATGCTCAGCACGCCAGGCATCAAAACGCTCGCGTTCTTCGACGCTCAACGGGCCGTCCTGCACACGTACAAACCATTGCGCTGCTTCATCGCGGGCCGTCGCACTGCCGCAGGCACACTCACGGGTATCCATCATGGAAGGTCCTGTTTCAAAGCGGGCATTGGTCATGGCGCCATCGCGTCCAGGCGGTCACGTAGATGCCGCAGGGTGCGGATCATATACTTTTCCACCATGTTTTTAGACAGGCCCAGGCGCTCGGCGATTTCCTGCTGGGTCAGGCCTTCGATCTTTTGCCAGATGAAAATCTTGCGGCAATTAAGCGGCAGCTCGGCCAAGGCTCGCTCGATGGAGTCCGCCAACTGGATCGCGTGCATGAAATGCTCCGGGTCGCCACTGTGGGGCGAACGCTGATCAAAGGCCTCCAGCGTCAGCGCCTCCCGACGGTCTTCGCGACGATAGGCGTCAACTGCGATATTGCGCGCCGTTTGATGCAGATAGGCGCGAGGTTGCTCAACTGCGCTGGATTTGGACTCAAGCACCCGCACAAAGGTGTCGTGGGCCAGGTCCTCGGCCTGCTGACGGTTTCTCAGGCGGCGCGTCCAGGTCCCGATCAACTCTTCGTAGTGCTCGAAAAAGCCTGTTCTGCGGGGCGGCTGAGGAGTCATCAGGGTGCACTGGGGAGGCGGGGCGTGAATAGTAATGCTTCCTATTAAGTGGAGCAATTGCTTCCCGTCGTCCTCTTTCTCTGACCCTTGTACAACCCGCCCAATCCCGGCAGCATTCCCCCGTGACTTTCACGGACGACCACTTTATGACCCTGCCCTTTTTCGCCCCCGTACTCCTCACCACCCAGCGCCTGGGCCTGCGCCCGCCCCATCAGGATGATTGGCGCGCGCTGTTTGCCATCTGGTCCGACCCCGAGGCCATGCGCTACTTTTCCTTTCCCACCATGACCCGCGCCGAGCAGGCCGTTGAACGCTTCGGCCAATTGATGGAAGCCTCGATTGCCGGTGAAGACCTGGTGTGTATGGTGGAGTTGCTGGCCACCGGCGAGGTGATCGGCAGTTGCGACCTGTTCAATGTGGATGAGCAATGTGGTCGGGCCGAAATCGGCTTCACCCTGAACCGCCAGCACTGGGGCAAGGGCTACATGAGCGAAGCCGCCCACGCCGTGATCGACCACGGCTTCAACACCGTCGGGCTGCGCCGCCTTGAAGCCGATATCGACCCACGCAACCTGGGCTCCGCAAAATTGCTTGAGCGCCTGGGTTTTGTGCGCGAAGGCCTGTTGCGCGAGCGTTGGGTGGTGGGCGATGAGATCTCGGACAGCGCGCTGTATGGGCTGCTTAAGCGTGACCGCCCTGCCTGACCCACAACGGGCGTGCCTTCTTCATTCCCACGATCAAGGCCAACAGAATCAAGCCCATGGCCTGCCACTGCGAAACCCCGGGGCGCTCCCCCAGAATCAGCATCGAGCTGACGATACCAAACACCGGGATCAGCAGTGACAGGGGCGCCACCCGGGAAACCGGGTACTCGCGCAACAACAGGTTCCAGCCCCAATAGCAGAAGTGCGTCGCGCCATACACCTGGAACGCCAGCGAGAACAACGCCACGCCGTTCAACTGCCCCGGCAACGCGATAAAGGCTTGCGGGCCGTCCAGCAGCCACGTCAACAGCACCAGCGGCAACGGTGCAAACAGGCTGGCCCAGACCACGAAGGCAAAGATCTCCCGCACCCCGGAGACCTTGATGATGATATTGCCGATGCTCCAGGCCAACGCGCTGAACAGCACCAGGGCAAACCCCAGCATCGTGGCCGTGCCCTGCACACTCAACAGCATGCCCACCAAGCCCATGGCCGCCAGCGCCACGCTGATCAATTGCGGCAGGGACAGGCTTTCACGAAACAGCAGCACGCCCCAGCCCAGGGTGAAAAATGCGCTGAACTGGATCAGCAGAGACGCGCTGCCGGGAGGCACGCCCATGGCGATCCCGAGGTTGATCAAGGCCCACATCGCCACCCCGAAGATCAAGCCGTAGGCCGCCAGCCACTTCACGGCAACCTGGGGTCGTTTCACCAGAAACACCCAGGGCAACGCGGCCAGGGTGAAACGCAGTGCCGTGAGCAACAGGGGGTTGATCTCGGCCAGGCCCAGTTTGGTGATGGGGAAGTTGAATCCCCACACGGCCGTCACCAGGACGGCCAATAACAGGTGTTTGTGTTTCATGGTGACGGGTCCATTTGCGGGTTGGCACGACAAGAGGCCGTGCATCCGGCAGATTTTTTCGCAAACTGCGATGGCCCGCCTGCGTTTGTGGGTCAACAAAGGCTAGAATCAGGCCATGCCCGATATTCATCCCTACGAAAACACCCCACGTGACGTGGTCGTGACCGCCATCGACTATGCCGACGGTGAACTGTTCCCCGACCACGCGCACCCGCGCGGGCAGTTTGCGTATGCCAGCCGGGGTGTCATCACGGTCTACACCGCTACCGGCAACTGGGTGGTGCCGCCCCGCCGCGCGATCTGGGTGCCGCCGCATGTGTCCCACGCCATGCTGATGCGGGGGTCGGTGACGATGCTCAACACCTACATTCGCCCGCAGGCGGCGCGAAGGCTGGAGTTGCCGCAAACGTGCCAGGTACTGGATGTGTCGCCGTTGCTTGGGCAGTTGCTGGAAAAGGCCGTGGAGGTGCCTGCGCGTTATGCGATGGGGGGTCGCGATAGTTATCTGATGGGCTTGCTGCTGCATGAGATTGCCCAGATGCCGCTGTTGCCGCTTTGTGCGCCGTTGCCTGCCGAACCGCGATTGGCGAAGGCCTGCGAAGAGTTCCTGGCGGGGCCTTCGTTGGAGGTCAGCATTGATGCCATGGCGTTCGGCGCGGGGATGAGTCGCCGGACGTTTACCCGGCATTTTCGTCAGGCCACGGGTGTCAGTTACCTGCAGTGGCGCCAGCAAGCCTGCCTGCTGGCGGGGATTGTGCGGCTGGGCAATGGGGAACCGGTGACCAGGGTGGCGCTGGATTTGGGGTATAGCAGCCCGAGTGCGTTTGCTACGGTGTTCAAGCGAGTGTTGGGTGAGGTGCCGAGTCGTTATTTCGCCAAGGAGTTGCGGCGGGGGGTAGGTCGGGGTACATATCCGTTGTTTAGGTAACGGCTGCTTATGGTTCCGCTCTTACAGCGGCTCACTTTTGAACAGCGTGTACGGACCGGACACATGGTTGACGGATGTACGGGGACATGGTGGACACTTTTCGGCGAGCCAACTTCGCCGGAAATCCATCATGCCCTGGGACACGAGAGACGCCATGAGCCTGAAAGAAGAGTTCGTTGCCTTAGCCCGGCAACCCGGCAGTAATAAACGAGAGCTGTGTCGACGATTCGGGATCAGCCCCCAAACGGCGTATAAGTGGCTCAAACGCTACGAGGCCCAAGGCCGGTCGGGGCTGCAAGAGATGTCCCGCAAACCTATCACCAGCCCCAAGCTGACCGACCCTGCTCTAGAAACGGCGGTCATAGCGCTCAGGCAAGACCATCCCGCATGGGGTGGGCGCACGATCAGCAGCATTTTGAAAAAGCAGATTGCTCCCAGCACCGTCACCAATGTCCTGCATCGGCACGGGATGATTAAGCCTGCGCAGAAGGAACAATTGGCGAAGCTGAGGTTTGAGCACGATGCGCCTAACGATCTTTGGCAGATGGACTTCAAAGGGCATTTCCCGACGCAACAAGGCCGATGCCACCCCCTGACGTTGCTGGACGATCACTCGCGATTCAATTTGGCTATTCAAGCGTGTGATAACGAGCGTGGGGTTACGGTGAAGGAGAAGATGATCGAGGTATTCCAGCGTTTCGGATTACCGGCTCGCATCAACGTTGATAACGGCCCGCCATGGGGCTCTCCCCGCAACCCTGGAGAAATTACTGAGTTGAGTATCTGGTTGATTCGCTTAGGAATTCGGATCAGTTTCAGCCGCCCTTACCATCCGCAAACCAATGGAAAGATTGAGCGTTTCCATCGATCACTCAAGGCCGAAGTGCTTGATGGGCGCCAGTTTTCCACGATCAAGGAGGCTCAAACAGCGTTTGATCGATGGCGCGAGGTTTATAACCTGCAACGCCCCCATCAAGCATTGGACTACAAGGTGCCGATGGACCGGTATCGGGCCAGCCCCTGGGCTTATCCGCAGCAACTGCCAGAGTTTGAATACGGACCGGACGACCTATTGGCTAAGGTTTATGACAGTCGATTCCGCTTTCAGAAACGTTATTTCAGTATCGCCAAAGGCCTGGCTGGGCAGCACATCGCGATACGCCCAAAGCCTGAAAGTGAGGGGCTATTTGACGTCTACTTCTGCCATCACTTTTTGCGGACCATAGACGTGAATAAGCCTGATTACGGACCATAATGTGTCAACCATGTCCCCGCACATGTGTCCACCATGTGTCCGGTCCGTACAAACAGCGCAAAAGTAAGCAAAACGCTCTTGCCCCACCACTCGGCTCCTCGCCTAGGCTCGGAGTGCCCTCACTCCGGCTTTGGACCGTGGGCCGCCGTCATGGGCCATCCCTGGCCCAGGACGGCTAACCTGGCGTCCTGCCAGGTTACCCACGCTCCAAAGCCTGCGTTCGGCCAGCGTGGTTTAACGGGGCGCCTAAGATCAAAATCAAGATCAAAAGCACAGCGGCCTCCCGGCCGGCTTGAGTGTTGAAAAGCAAAATCAAAAGCTAAAGCGGGCACGGTCCAAATGTGGGAGCGGGCTTGCTCGCGAAGGTCGTTAACGATGACGCGGGCATTCTGGATGAACGCGGCGCTCTCAGGTTTTTCGCGAGCAAGCCCGCTCCCACAGAAAAGCAGATCTGTTTTCGCTCTGGTTTTTGCTTTTGCTTTTAACACTCAAGCCGGCCGGGAGGCCGCTGTGCCCTTGATCTGCTTTTGATTTTGATCTGACTGCCCCAATAAGCCCGAGGCCGAACGCAGGTATTGCGGAGCGGGTAAACCGGCAGGACGCCGGTTTAGCCGCGCCGGGCCATGGATGGCCCGTCGCGGCGGCCCGCGGAGCAATGCCGGAGTGAGGGAACGCCGAGCCACAGCGAGGCGCCGACAGGCGGGGCAGAGCGTTTTGGTTACTTTGCCGCTTTTGCAAAGTGACTCGCTGTAAGAGCGAAACCATAAGCGGCCGTTACCTAAATAACGGATATGTACTCCCCGCCCCCCCCCCCCAAAAAACCTCACACCAACCGCTTAATCTGCTTATGCCGCCAAACCAACCGGTAATACGCCGTCTGCAACCCCAGCATCGCCAGATACGTCACCGGAAACGCCATCCAAACCCCCTCCAACCCAAACCGCGCATTCAGCAGATAAGCCACCGGCAACTCCACCCCCAACACGCACACGATCGAAATCCCCACCGGCACCAGCACCACCCCGCTGGCCCGCATGATCCCGCCCACCACCGCCTGGAACCCAAACACCAAAATGCTCCAGAGCATGATATGCAACAGATGCTCAGCCTTGACCCGCGCATCCACGTCGGTAATGAACAACCCCAACAGCCAGTGCGACAACCCATACCCCAACACAATCAACCCACCCGTCAGGCACAGGTTGATCAAAATCCCCGTTCGCAGGATCGGCCCAATCCGCTCCAATCGCCCCGCCCCGATCGCCTGCGCCCCAAGAATCGACGCCGTGATCGCAATCGACAACGCCGGAAACTGCACATAGTTGACGATCTGCGTCACCGCCCCATACGCCGCCGTCGCCTGGGAACCATGGCTGTTGACCAGCGCCAGAATCACCAACTCCGACAACGACAACACCACCATCTGCAACCCGGTCGGCAGACCAATACGCAGCACCTTGCCCAAAATCACCCGGTCCAGCCGCAACGCCGCCATCAACTCGCGATCCGGCGCCATCACGTGTTTTTTATGCCGCAGCCGCAACACCAGAAACGTCATCGCCAGGGCATTACCCACCAGCCCCGCCACCACCGCGCTCTGAATACCCATTGGCGGCAAACCCAGCCAGCCCTTGATCAGTGCCGGAGTCAGCACCAGGCCCACGGTGGTCGACACCACCAGCGCCAGCAACGGCGACACCGTGTCACTCACGCCCCGCAGCAGTTGGGTGAACAGGATGAACACCAGCAGCAGCGGCATGATCAGCATCATCATCTGCGCATAACCCACCGCGTCATCCAGCACATCCACCGGTGTGCCCAGCGCCTGCATCGCCGGGCGCGCAAACACGCTGCCCAGCACCGCCGCGATCACCCCGATCAGGGCGCCAAGGGTCAGGGTGGCGCCGGTGATCGACTTGACCATCGAGGTTTCCTGCGCGCCCCACGCCTGGCCGATCAGCACCGAAGCGCCGGCCCCCAGGCCGATCACCAGGGCGATAAAGAAAAACACAATGGGGAACATCCCCGACACCGCCGCCAACGCCTGGGTACCGAGCATCTGCCCGACGTAGATACCGTTCAGCGTGCCGGAAAAGCTCTGGAGGAAATTGGACAGCACCATGGGTGCCAGAAAGATCAGATAGATCTGCCACAACGGTCGTTGCTGGGTGACTTCCATGGAGGTTCGGATCTCAATGCAATTAGGCAGGGAAAGCGTTGCGTGATAACCAGGCCAGGTACAACTTCACATCCACCGGCCAGTGCGCAATCTTGTTGGAAAAGTCAGCGCCGTCCTGGGCAAACAACGCCCGCGAGGCCTCTTCGAAACCCGGCAAGTCGCCGCCCAGGGCGCTCATGAAACGATAGCTGGATTCCTTGGCCTGGCGTTGCTCATCGTGCTCGGCATGGGCGTTGCGCGCTTCGTCCACCAGCCGGCGCAAGGCCGCCGAGGCGCCGCCGCGTTGTTGCCCCAGCCATTCCCAATGCCGTGGCAGCAGGGTCACTTCACGGGCGACCACGCCCAGCTTCGGTCGGCCTACGGTAGGTGACACTGGCACTTCGGCCTCCGTCACCGTGGCTGCCGGTTGTTGGGGCGTATAACCCGCGGGCCAGGGATAGTCGACTTGAACACCGCTGGCGTCATCAAACACCAACAAACTGCCGGTCGACAGGTCGAGACTTTTCAGGTTTTTGGCGACGTCGGCATAAGAGCCGGCGGCCACGCGTTGGTGGCCAAGGAAGGCGGTGCAGTGTGATGCGCTCATGACTTTTACCCGGAATATATTGTTTTACCCGGGTCATATTAGCCTGAATTTTATTTGTTGCAAGCCGCTCGATGCGAAACCACCAAACGATTACTGATGGCGGTCGCACCCATGGCGCCCACGCCCACGCCCAGGTCAAGCAACAGGCACTCGGCGGCCCTAGGCGCGGGCGCCGGTGGCAGCGGCGTCGTCACGGGCCGAGCCCTTGAGTTTGCCCATCTGTGCGGTGGCGGCCAGCGGGGCGTTGGCCAGGGGTGGGACGCGGGTTGGGTTGGTGTCGATCAGTTCCAGATGTATGCCGCTTTGGGTGGTGTACATATCCGTTTTTTGGGTGATGGCTGAAATGGGTTCCGCTCTTACAGCGGCTCACTTTTGAACAGCGTGTACGGACCGGACACATGGTGGACACATGTGCGGGGACATGGTTGACACATTATGGACCATAGTCTGGCTTGCTCACGTCGATTGTTCGTAGGAAGTGATGGCAAAAGTAGACGTCAAAAAGCCCATCACTTTCAGGATTAGGACGTATGGCAAGGTGATGCCCAGCCAGCCCCTTAGCTATGCTGAAATAGCGTTTCTGAAAGCGGAATCGGCTGTTATAAGCCTTGGCCAATACGTCGTCCGGTCCGTATTCAAACTCCGATAACTGCTGCGGATAAGCCCATGGGCTGGCTCGATACCGGTCCATCGGCACCTTGTAGCCCAACGCTTGATGAGGCCGTTGCAAGTTATAAATCTCACGCCATTGATCAAACGCTGTTTGAGCTTCCTTGATCGTGGAAAACTGACGCCCATTAAGCACTTCGGCCTTGAGTGACCGATGGAAACGCTCAATCTTTCCATTGGTTTGGGGGTGGTAAGGACGGCTGAAGCTGATCCGAATTCCTAAGCGAATCAACCAGATACTCAGCTCGGTGATTTCGCCAGGGTTGCGCGGCGAGCCCCAGGGCGGGCCGTTATCGACGTTGATGCGAGCCGGTAATCCGAAGCGCTGGAACACTTCAATCATTTTCTCTTTCACCGTGGTCCCACGCTCGTTATCACAAGCCTGAATCGCCAGGTTGAATCGCGAGTGGTCGTCCAGCAGGGTCAGGGGATGGCATCGGCCTTGTTGCGTCGGGAAATGCCCTTTGAAGTCCATCTGCCAAAGATCGTTAGGCGCATCGTGTTCAAATCTCAACTTTGCCGCTTGTTCCTTCTGAGCAGGCTGAATCAGCCCGTGTCGGTGCAGAACATTAGTAACGGTGCTGGGAGCGATTTGTTTTTTCAAAATGCTGCTGATCGTGCGCCCACCCCAGGCTGGATGGTCTTGCCTGAGCGCTATGACCGCCGTCTCTAGAGCGGTGTTGGTCAGCTTGGGGCTGGTGAGAGGTTTGCGGGACTTCTCTTGCAGCCCCGACCGGCCTTGCGTCTCGTAGCGATCGAGCCACTTGTACGCCGTTTGGGGGCTGATACCGAATCGTCGACACAGTTCTCGTTTATTACTGCCGGGTTGCCGCGCCAAGGCGACAAACTCTTCTTTCAGGCTCATGGCATCTCTCGTGTCCCAGGGCATGATGGTTTTCCGGCGAAGTTAGCTCGCCGAAAAGTGTCCACCATGTCCCCGCACACCCGTCAACCATGTGTCCGGTCCGTACAAACAGCGCAAAAGTAAGCAAAACGCTCTTGCCCCACCACTCGGCACCTCGCCTAGGCTCGGTGTGCCCTCACTCCGGCTTTGGACCGTGGGCCGCCGTCATGGGCCATCCCTGGCCCAGGACGGCTAACCTGGCGTCCTGCCAGGTTACCCACGCTCCAAAGCCTGCGTTCGGCCAGCGTGGTTTAACGGGGCGCCTAAGATCAAGATCAAAAGCAAAAGCACAGCGGCCTCCCGGCCGGCTTGAGTGTTGAAGAGCAAAAGCCAAATCAAAATCTAAAGCGGGCACGGTCAAAAATGTGGGAGCGGGCTTGCTCGCGAAGGTCGTTAACGATGACGTGGGCATTCTGGATGAACGCGGCGCTCTCAGGTTTTTCGCGAGCAAGCCCGCTCCCACAGAAAAGCAGATTTGTTTTCGCTCTGGCTTTTGATCTGGCTTTTAACACTCAAGCCGGCCGGGAGGCCGCTGTGCTCTGCTTTTGATCTGCTTTTGATTTTGATCTGCGGGCCCCGTCAACCACGATGGCCGCAAGCAGGCACGGTGGAGCGGGTAAATCGGCAGGGAAGCCGATTTAGCCGCGCCGGGCCATGGATGGCCCGTCGCGGCGGCCCGCGGAACCGGGCCGGAGTGCGGGCATGCCGAGCCTAAGCGAGGCACCGAGTGGTGGGGCAAAGACCTTTTGGTTACTTTTGGGGCGTTTGCCAAAAGTGACCCGCTGTAAGAGCGGAACCATAAGTGGCCGTTACCGAAGCAACGGATATGTACACCGTCAATCACTCAGGAAGCGGAATCACCCGCAACGGCCGCACCGACTTATAAGAAAAACTCGAATAAATCTCCTTAACACACGGCAACCCCTGCAACACTTCCCGCGCAAACTCCCCAAACGACTCCAGATCCTTCGCCACCACTTCCAACAAAAAATCATACCGCCCCGAAACGTTATGACACGCCACAATCTCGGGAATCTCCAGCAACCTTTGCTCAAACGCCCGAGCCACCTCGCGCGAGTGCGTGTCCATCATGATGCTGACAAACGCCGTCACCCCATACCCGAGCGCCTTGGGCGACAGGATCGCCTGATACCCCCCGATCACCCCGCTGTCCTCGAGGTTCTTCACCCGCCGCCAACACGGCGAAGTGGTCAGCGACACCCGCTCCGCCAACTCCGCCACCGTCAACCGCGCATTGCCCTGCAAGGCGTTTAAAAGCGCCTTGTCAGTCCGATCCAGATGAATAGGCATATCTTGCCTCAAAACGTCATTTTTATTGTTTTTCATCCCAATCTACCGGGTTTTCCCAGCAAACTATGGAACATTCGGCCGCAGTTATAAGCATAGCATTGTAGGAAATAAGGAGCGTCCGACCATGAAAAATAAACACAATACGTTCGGCTTTTCCACCCGTGCCATCCACCACGGCTACGACCCTCAAGACCACCACGGCGCCCTCGTGCCGCCCATCTATCTATCGGCCACCTTCGCCTTCCCCACCGCCGAATACGGCGCCGCCTGCTTTGCCGGGGAAGAGAGCGGGCACTTCTACACCCGCATCTCCAACCCCACCCTGGCCCTGCTGGAAGCGCGCATGGCCACCCTGGAAAACGGCGAAGCCGCCGTGGCCTTCAGCTCCGGCATGGGCGCGATTGCCGCGACGTTCTGGACCCTGTTGCGCCCCGGTGACGAAATCATCGTCAGCCAGACCCTCTACGGCTGCACCTTCGCCCTGCTGCATCACGGCATCGGCGAATTCGGCATCAAGGTGCGCCACGTCGACCTCACCGACCTGGCCGCCCTGCGCGAGGCCATCAACCCGGCCACGCGCATGATCTATTTCGAGACCCCAGCCAACCCCAACCTGCAACTGGTGGACATCGCCGCCGTCGCCGAAATCGCCCACCAACAACCCGGCATCACCGTGGTGGTGGACAACACCTACTGCACACCCTACCTGCAACGCCCGCTGGAAATGGGTGCCGACGTGGTGGTGCACTCGGCGACGAAATACCTCAGCGGCCACGGCGATATCACCGTCGGCATCGCTGTCAGCAGCCAGGCCCTGGCCCAGCGCATTCGCCTGCAAGGGCTCAAGGACCTGACCGGCGCGGTGATGTCGCCTCAGGATGCCGCCCTGCTGATGCGCGGCCTCAAGACCCTGGCTCTGCGCATGGACCGCCATTGCAGCAACGCCCTGACTATCGCCGAAGCCTTGCAGGCCCATCCCTTGGTGGAATGGGTGACCTACCCCGGCTTGCGCTCCTTCCCCCAATACGAATTGGCCGCCCGGCAGATGAAACAATCCGGCGGCATGATCGCGTTTGAACTCAAGGGCGGCATCGAGATGGGCCGGCGTTTCATGAATGCCCTCAAGCTGTTCACCCGGGCGGTGAGCCTGGGGGACGCCGAGTCACTGGCCCAGCACCCGGCCAGCATGACCCACTCCACCTACACCCCGGAACAACGCGCCCACCACGGGATTTCCGAGGGGCTGGTGCGGCTCTCGGCGGGCCTTGAGGATGTCGCCGATCTGTTGGCGGACGTTGAGCAGGCACTGCACGCCTGTGCCCCGAAACCGAAATCCAGGGTTGTGCAGCAAAACGTTCATCACGCTTGAGGTAAATTCACAACCAGGCGCGACGTTTACCAATAGCCCGGCCTGAAAAGGTCGGGCTTTTCCCGTTGAGCCCTGCACCGCAAAAAATTTGATCCATTCATTGGCCCGTTTGCGAAAGCCTGTACTAGCATACGAGGCGGCAGTCATGGAGATCACTGCCCTGTACGCCGCCCTCATTGAAACTCATGGATGAAATGATGAACTCACACCTGTTCCCCCACATTGGCAAAGTCATCGCCAGCACCGGCAGCCGACATTTCCCGCGCATGCTGCATGACCTGATCCTCACCCAACTGGCGGTCGATGCCACGCACATCACCCAAATGCCTGTGAGTTCACCGCGCAAGGGCGGCAGTTCGCGAATGACGGGGATCAGCCCGGTGTACACCGACCCGCTGCCAGGGCAGGAAGAGGCCCAGGCCGCCGCCCAACTGCACCTGACCCGGCGCAAGGATGACGTCAGCTACGTGCTCTCGGTGTATCGCTCGAACCCCTCCGAAAGCTTTTCCCAGCAGGAACGGATCATCCTGCAGGACTTCTCCTCCTTGCTGCTGCCGATGGTTGAAAAGCACATCAGCGCCCTGCAACCCAGCAGCCCGGACAGTGAAGCGCCGCAGCAACCAGGCATCGACACCTTGCGCCGGCGCTTCGAAGAACGCCTCGCGCAATCGGGGCTGGCCCTGTCCAGCCGTGAGCTGGAGGTGTGCGTGGGGTTGCTGGCCGGGCGTACCGCGCCGGAACTGGCGGAGCAGTTGGCGTTGAAGGTCAACACCATCGAGAGCTACCTCAAGCGGGCGGCGATCAAGATGGGCATCAGTGGCCGGCATTCGTTGATGCGGTGGATGTACGCCACAGAAGAAAACGCAACGCTCTAGAACACCGCAGGACAAATGTGGGAGCGGGCTTGCTCGCGAATGCGGTGTGTCAGTCAATACATGTGTGACTGATCCACCGCATTCGCGAGCAAGCCCGCTCCCAAATGTTGATCTCTACCCGGCTTAATCCCGGGCCAGGGCTTCAATCGGATCCAGCCGCGCCGCATTCCTCGCCGGCACAAACCCGAACACAATCCCGATCAGCGTCGAACACGCAAACGCCGTCACCACCGACCCCAGGGAAAACACCATTTCCCACTCTTTCACAAACAACGAAAACAGATAGCCAATGGCGAATGACAGCGAGATGCCGATCATCCCGCCAATCAGGCAGACCATCACCGCTTCCACCAGGAACTGCTGGCGAATATCCGATTGCCGCGCGCCCACGGCCATGCGAATCCCGATCTCGCGGGTGCGCTCGGTCACCGACACCAGCATGATATTCATCACCCCGATGCCCCCCACCAGCAACGAAATCACCGCGATCAACGACAGCAGCAACGCCAGGGAGCGGCTGGTTTTCTGCACCGTCTGCATGATGCTGTCGAGGTTGTTGGTAAAGAAATCCTTGGTGCCGTGGCGTTGCAACATCAGCTTGGTGACGTTCTCTTCCACCACCTTGCTCGGCTGACCGTCCTTGATCCGCACAGTGATGTTGTCCAGATGGCGCTGGCCCAACAGCCGCCCCGCCGCCGTCTCATACGGCACCCACACGTTCAGCGCCTTGCTGGCGGCAAACATGTTTTTGTTGTCCGCCGTCACCCCGATCACCGTGCAGGGCAGGTTGCCCACCAGGATCACCTGGCCCAACGGATCCACCCCGGGCCCGAACAACCGATGGCGCGTGTTGTGGTCGATCACCACCACCTGGGCCTGGCGCCGGGCGTCGCTTTCGCTGAAGGTAATCCCGGCTTCGAGCTTCAGGCCCTTGACCTGGAAGTAGCGGTCGCTGACACCATTGACCTGGGCATCCAGGTCGATGTTGCGGTAGCGCAACAACAGGTTGCGCCCCACCACCGGCGTGGCGCTGTCGACGTAATACAGCTGGTTCAGCGCCTCCACATCCGACGGCAACAATGTCTCGATGGCCGAGGCGCGGCTGTCACCGAAACTCTTGCCGGGAAAGATGTCGATGGTGTTGCTGCCAATGGCCTGGATGTCCTTGAGCACATAGCGCTTGGCACCTTCGCCAATGGCCGAGATCGACACCACCGAGGTGATGCCGATGACGATGCCGAGCATGGTCAGCAAGGTGCGCATGCGATGGGAAATCAGCGCCACCCAGGCCATGTTGAAAGCTTCCTTGAACAGCCCGAGGCTCGCCACCAACTTGCGTGCACCGCTGCGCTTGGGCTCGATGGGCGCTTCGGTGGGCAAGTCGAGGCCGACGCTCTCATTGTCGCGGTCACTGACGATCTCGCCATCGCGCACCTCAATGATCCGCTGGGCATTGGCCGCGACTTTCGGGTCATGGGTGACGATGATCACCGTGTGCCCGGCGGCGTGCAGCTCGGCCAGGATGCGCATCACTTCCTTGCCGCTATGGGTGTCGAGGGCGCCGGTGGGTTCGTCGGCGAGGATCACTTCCCCGCCATTCATCAAGGCCCTGGCGATACTCACCCGCTGTTGCTGGCCGCCGGATAGCTGGCTCGGCCGATGGGTCAAATGCCCCGACAAACCCAGTCGCGTCAGCAACTCCCCGGCCCGACTATGCCTGGCGGTTTCCGGCGTACCGGCATAAATCGCCGGCATTTCCACGTTATGCAACGCGCTCAAGTGCGCCAGCAAGTGGTAACGCTGAAAGATAAAACCGAAGTAGTCGCGGCGCAGTTCGGCCAGTTGCTCATCCCCCAGGGTGCGGGTTTCGATGCCATTGATCTTGTAGCTGCCGGCGGTGGCGTAGTCGAGGCCGCCGAGGATGTTCATCAGGGTCGATTTACCCGAACCCGAGGCCCCGGTGATCGCGACCATTTCTCCGGCATGGATGGTCAGGTCGATGCCCTTGAGGGCAATGAACTCGCGGTCACCGGCCATGAAACTGCGGACGATGCCTTTAAGTTCCAACAGTGGCTGAGTCATCAATCAGCCCCCCGCCACGGCGGGCGATGGATCACCGATCACCACCTTGTCGCCTTCGGCCAGGCCATCAAGGATCTGCACCTTGACGTTATTGTTGATGCCGGTCTTCACCTGTCGCGTGTTGGCCTTGCCCTTGGCGTCCAGCACCCGCACCGGGAAGCTGCCGTCGGCATTGCGCGGACCGAGTGCGGCCACCGGCACAGTCAGTGCGGCCTTGGCGGTGTCGAGCACGATCCGCACCTGGGCGGTCATGGCGATGCGCAGGCGGTGGTCGGGGTTGGGTACGTCGAACAGCGCGTTATAGAACACCGCGGTGTTTTGCTTCGGGGTGCCGGCGGTCTGGGTTTCGAGGAAGTTTTGCGGGGCGGGTTCAGTGCCGCGCAGTTTGGCGTAGTAGCGCTTGTCAGCCTCGCCGAGGATGGTGAAATACACCTGTTGGCCGGGGCTGATGTGGATCACGTCGGCCTCGGAGACCTGGGCCTTGACGGTCATGGTGTCCAGGTCGGCGAGCTTGAGCAGGACCGGCGCCAGTTGGCTGGCGATCACGGTCTGGCCTTCCTGGGTGACGATGCCCACCACGTCGCCGTCGATTGGCGCGACGATGCGGGTGTAGGCCAGGTTGATCTTGGCGGTGTCGATCTGGATGTGGGCGCTTTTGATCTGGGCGTCGAGGGACATCAGGTTGGCGCGCTGTACCTCGTAGTTGGATTCGGCGGTTTCGAAGTCCTGGCGGGACACGGATTCGTCCTCTTGCAGGCCCTGATAGCGTTCGTAGACGGATTTGGTTTCCTTGAGTTGCGCCGCGGTGGCGCGGCGTTGGGCCTGAAGGTTTTCTTCGTCGACCTGGGCTTTGCGCAGGGTGTTTTGCAGGATCAACGGGTCGATTTCGGCGAGCCATTGGCCCTTCTTGACCTTGTCGCCGACCTTTACCTTCAAGGATTTGAGCTGGCCGGAGACTTGGGCACCGACGTCGACCTGCTTGACGCCTTCGAGCAAACCGGTGGCCAGGACGGCGTTTTCGATGTCACTGCGTTCGGCGGTGGCGGTCAGGTATTGCGGCGCGTCTGCCGGGGCCTGCACGGTGTAGATGATCAGGCCCGCTGCGACGGTCAACACCAGGGCCAATCCTGCTTTTCGATACTTTGACTTTTCCATAAATGACCATAAGAGGTGTTGAAATGGGTCCGGCTTTTGGCTCGGAGTGCATATCCGTTTTTTGGGTAACGGCTGATATGGGTTCCGCTCTTACAGCGGCCAGCGTGGTTTAACGGGGCGCCTAAGATCGAAAGCTGAAGCGGGCACGGTCCAAATGTGGGAGCGGGCTTGCTCGCGAAGGTCGTTAACGATGACGTTGGCGTCCTGAATGAACGCGGCGCCCTCAGGTTTTTCGCGAGCAAGCTCGCTCCTACAGAAGGTTGCCCAAAATGACCCGCTGTAAGTGCGGGACACTAAGTGGCCGTTACTGCAGAAATGGATATGTACACTCACGAAACCCGCTCCCCAACCACAACCCCATCCCGCCACCAAGCCGCCAAACTAAAGACGTTGGGCGCCTTGAGTAGCGAAAAATGATTCCCCGGCCCATACCAAACCTCCAACACCCCCACGCACCCGCGCCACCCCTCAACCATCAACCCTTGCTCCCGCTGATTCCCCGCCGCATCCAGGGTCGGGTCCTCCGCCAACACCAACCGCACCACCCCCTCATACCGCCGGGCAGGCCGATAAACCGTACGCAACGCCGACGCATACGTGCGCGCCGGCCCATCCATCGCCTCCACCGAAGACCGCGCAGGCAACAACCCAACCCCCACCATCCCCCCATGCAACAACCGCCGCTGGGCCACCTCATCGCGCCCGGCAAAATCCACCGCATCAATCCCCAGGGACTTACCCGAAGCCACCTGCATCGACTCAATCAGCCGCAACAACGCCGCCGTCGTGGTATAGGGCCGACCCACCACCCCATTGCCCCCTGGCGCCTCGCTGTCGATCAAGGTCAACGACGCCACCTCACGCCCCTGGGCCTGCAACCGCGCGGCCATTTCAAACACCACCCAGCCGCCAAACGAATGCCCAACCAGATGCACCGGCCCCGAAGGACATTCCTGTTCCAGGGCCTGCAAATAACAGCGCGCCGCCGCCTCAACCTGGCTGTGCGGCACCGCTTCCCCATCCAGCCCGCGGGGCTGCAAGCCGAAGATCGGCCAGTCCCGGCCCAGCGCCTCGGTCAACCCCACAAACCCGGTCACGCTATCCCCCGCCCCCGGCACGCAGAAAATCGGCGCATGCCCGGCGCGTCCGCTCTGGATCCGCAACAACGGCTGATGCACCGGAACACTCGGCGCCTCGCTCAACGCCAGAGCCTCACCCAACGCCTGCCCCAACGCCTGGATATGCGGTGCCTGCATCATGCTCTGGTGATCCCCCGGCACTTCAACCTGGCGCAGTTGCCCAGGGGCCAACGCTTCATCCCAACCCAAATCCAGGCTGCGTCGCGACAGCTCCGTCGGCCGCTCTGCGGCGCTGAACAGGTGCACCGCCAACGGCATCGGGAACAGGCTGTAATGCGCCAGCGCATGCCCATGCCCGACTTCCCGCTCGATAAAACTCAACAGGTCCGCGTCCGAAGCCGCCGCCATCTGCGCGTACAACAAATGCCGATCGCGGCAGCGTTGCAGCAAACCAGCAAAGTCCAGCTGTCCAATCTGCGCTTCCAGTTGCTCAAGGCTCGCCAACTCATCCACACCTCCCTGTGCCTTCCAATACGCCGTGCACTGCAACAGCAAATGCCGCTTGAGGGCATCCGGCCCAGCCCAGCGCGCCTTGCCCTGGTCGGTCATGCGCGGCACGTAGCTGTCGATCAACCCGAGGAACGCCACCGGCTCGTCCAGGCCCTGCAGTTGCATCGCCACTTCATAAGCCAACACCCCACCAAACGACCAACCCGCCAGCCGATACGGCCCATGGGGTTGCACCGACCGAATGATCCCCACCAGCCGCGCCGCCAGGCCTTCCATGGTCTGCAACTGCGGTTCACCGAGGGGCGCACCGGGCAAGCCGTAGATCGGGTAATCCCCCGGCAGATGCCGGCCCAGCGCCGGGAAATACACGTCCATGCCGCTGAATTCATGCACCAGGAACAATGGCGGCTGGCTGCCGCTGGCGCGCACGGTGATCAGCGAGCTGTCGGCCTCCCGCGTCGTGCGTTGACCGAGCATCGAGGCGACCGAAGCGACGCTGGCGTGCTGGAACAGCTCGGCCAACGACACCTCAAGCCCCGCCTCTTCCATCAGGTTGACCAGCCGGATCGCCAGCAACGAGTGGCCGCCCAGTTCGAAGAAACTGTCGTGCCGACCGACCTGCTCCAGCCTCAACACCTCGGCCCAGAGGCGGGCCAGGGTCTGTTCCAGCTCATTGGCCGGGGCTTCAAACACGCGGCTTACCAGCGCTTCCATCGCAGGCACCGGCAGGGCCTTGCGGTCGACTTTGCCGTTGGCCGTCAGGGGCATTTTTTCCAGTGGCACATAGGCCGACGGCACCATGTAGTCCGGCAAATGCTGCAGCAGATGACTGCGCAGCACGTCGATGGCGAGCGGCTCGCCGGTGTAGTACGCCACCAGGCGCTTATCGCCAGGCGCATCTTCCCGCGCAAGCACCACCACATCCTTGATCCCGTTGCAGGTCGCCAGGCGCGCTTCGATTTCACCCAACTCGATGCGGAAGCCACGGATCTTCACCTGGTCGTCATTACGACCGATGCACTCCAGCAGCCCGTCCGCCGACCAGCGCCCAAGGTCGCCGGTGCGGTACAGCAAACCATCGCCAAATGGATCATCGACAAATTTTTCAGCCGTCAGCTCCGGCCGGTTCAGATACCCCTTGGCCACGCCGTGCCCGCCAATGCAGATTTCCCCGACCACACCCAGCGGCACCGGCTGCAAGTGCGCATCCAGCAAGTGGATTTGCGTGTTGGAAATCGGCCTGCCGATCGGCACGCTTTCAGCATCGGCGGCGATCGCCTGCACCTCATAGGTGGTGGCGTAGGTGGTGGTTTCCGTCGGGCCGTAGCAATGCACCAAGCGTAGCGTCGGCGCCCGGGCCAGCAGGCTGCGGAACGCCGCCGGGTCCGCTCGCTCGCCGCCGCACAACAGGATGCGCAGCCCGGCCAACGCGTCGGGAATCAGCTGCACGTACTGGTTGAACAGCGCGGTGGTGACGAACAGGATCGTCGCCCCGCCCGCCTTCAATACTCGGCCAAATGCCCCCCGGTCGAGCAAGGTGGCATGGTCGATCACCAGCACCTGGCCGCCGTTCAGCAGCGGCCCCCACACGTCCATGGTGCTCGCGTCGAACGCCGGGTTGGAGGCGAACACCACGCGATCATGGGCGCTGAAATCGGCATAGCCGTTGTTGATCACCAGCCGCGTGATGCCCCGGTGCGGCACCAGCACGCCTTTGGGGGTGCCGGTGGAGCCGGAGGTGTACATGATGTACGCCACCCGCTCCGAGGACTGCGACAGGTCCGGGTTGTGGCTCGGTTGCGGGTCCAGCGCCAGGGTGTCGAGGTCGATGCGTCGGGTCGGGTACTTGACGGACTCGCTGCTGTGGGTCAACAGCCAGACCGCGCCGCTGTCCTGCACCATAAAGGCCTGGCGCTCGGCCGGGGCGTTGATGTCCAGCGGCACGTAGGCCGCCGCGCATTTCAGGATTGCCAGTTGACTGAGCACCAGGTCAATCGAGCGCGGCAGCAGGATCGCCACATGGTCGCCAGGCTGCACGCCCAAGGTGCGCAGGTGATGGGCCAGTTGGTTGGCGCGGGTGTTCAGCGCGCCGTAACTCAGGCTGTCCTCGCCATGCGCCACAGCGATGGCGTTCGGGCGCGCCTGGGCCTGGGCTTCGAACAGGCGCTGCACGGTATGTTCGCGAGGGAACTCCCGTTGGGTGGCGTTGAACCCCACCCGCAGCTTTTCACGCTCCGCCGGCGGCAGAATCGACAGTTGGCTGATTGGGCCCGCTGCATTTTGCTCCAGGGCCTGCACCAGGTGTTCCAGGGCGACATGCAGGTACTCACAGAGGCGTGGCGCGCCCTGCCCCATGACATCAAAGCTAAACCCGTCACCCAGGTCATCGACACTCAGGGACAGGGCAAAGTTGGTGCGTTCCTCGGCCTTCAGCACGTGCATGCCCTGCCAGGCTTCAGCCACCCCACCGGCGTGCGGCGCACTGTGGCGATAGTTGAACAGCACGCTGAACAGCGGCGTATTGGCCGGCAACCCGCTGCAACGTTGGGCCAAGGCCAGTGGCGCATGCTCGTGACTGAGCAGTTGGGTCAGGCTGGCATGGGTCGCCATCAGCGCCGCGTGCACCGTGCGCTCACCCAGGTCGACCCGTAGCGGCAAGGTATTGATGAACACGCCCAATGCGCGCTCGGCGCCTTCACCGCCTTGCAACCGACCCAGCAATACGGTGCCGAACACCACCTGTTCACGGCCGGAAACCTTGCCCAATACCTGCGCCCAAGCCAAGTGCATCAGGCTAGCGGCACTTACCCCAAGATGACGCGCCAGGGTGCGCAGGCGCCCGTTCAACAGTGGGTCAACACTCAGGCGCGCCTGTTGCGCTTCACCCGGTGCATTCAACGCCAGCGTCGGCTCATCAATCTCCCCGAGCATCTCGCGGAAGAATGCTTCGTGCTCGTCCTCACGCATGCCCAAGCGCGTCTGCGCCACATAGTTGCGATACGGCACCGCCGCACCCAACTGCTCGCGACGGCCCAACAGACAGGCTTGCATCTCGTGCTGCAGGACTTCCAGCGCCACGTGGTCCATCACCAGATGATGGAACAGCAACAACGCAACCACCCGTTGGTTGGCCGGGTCTTCGGCGTACACCAGGCGCATCAACGGTGCCTGCCCCAGGTCCAGGCGGTGCTGATGGAAGCGCGCCTGCAAGTGCTCCAGCACATCGCCCGTCGCCTGAATCGCCTCGACCTGCAACGACGCCCGGCGCCACACCACTTGCACCGGTTCTTCCAGCCCGTCCCAGTGCATCGACGAGCGCAGGATGTCCTGCCGCTCGATCACCGCTTGCAACGCCTGGGCAAACGCTTCAAGGCGCTCGACGCTGGCGAAGGCAAACTGCGCCTGTAACAGGTACGCGTCACCCTGTTGCACGGCGCGATGGTGATACAGGATCCCGGCCTGCAATGGTGCCAACGGGTAGATGTCCTGCACGTTGGCCGCGCCGCCGGGAATGCTCGCGACAAGGCGGTCGATGACAGCCTGCTCCAGGTTCATCAGCGGGAGCATGTCCGGGGTGATCCGCGTGCAATCCGCAGCAATCCCATTGGCCGGCACCACCACTTCGCGACCACCACCCACGGCAGCCGCCAAGGCTGCAAGGGTGGGCTGACCAAACAACACTTTCACATCCGCCGACAACCCGACGCGACGCATGCGGCCGATCAGGCTGGCGGCCAGCAGCGAGTGGCCGCCCAGCTCGAAGAAATTGTCATGCCGACCGACCCGCTCCACCTTGAGCAAATCAGCCCAGAGGCCGGCTAGGGTGATTTCGGTCTCACCCACAGGCGCGACGTATTCCCGCGCGATCACCGATTCCAGGCCCGGTACCGGCAATGCCTTGCGGTCGAGCTTGCCGTTGGGACTCAGGGGCAAGGCCTCGAGGTGCATGAAGGTCGCCGGCACCATGTAGTCCGGCAACTGCTCCAGCAGATGGCTGCGCAGGGCGTCGATGTCGGCCTGCGTGCCGGTGTAGTAAGCCACCAGCCGTGAATCGCGGGCGACCACGGCGGCTTCGTTGATCTGCGGGTATTGCAGCAGTCGCGCCTGAATTTCACCCAGCTCGATGCGCAGCCCACGGATTTTCACCTGGTCATCGTTGCGGCCCAAATACTCGATAGTGCCGTCCGGCAGGTAGCGCCCGACGTCGCCGGTGCGATACATCCGGCCGTCACTGAACGGGTCCTTGAGGAAGCGTTCGGCCGTCAGCTCAGGACGGTGCAAGTAACCCCGCGCCACTTGCACGCCACCGATGAACAACTCGCCCACCACGCCCAATGGCACCGGCTGCAACTGCCCGTCCAGCAGGTACATGCGGGTGTTGGCAATCGGCTTGCCGATGGGGGTGTTGTCCGGCGTGACGGGGCCGGCGCAATCCCACGCCGTCACGTCCACCGCCGCTTCCGTCGGGCCGTAGAGGTTGTACAAACCGATGCCCGGCAACTGCTGCTTGAAACGGCGCACCAGGCTGCCGGGGAGCGCTTCACCGCTGCACATCACCCGCGCCAGCCCGGCGCTCTGGCTGACATCGCCGTGGGCCAGGAACACGTCCAGCATCGAAGGCACAAAGTGCAGCGTGGTGATCTGCTCGGCCTCGATCACATCACACAGGTAGGCCGGGTCTTTATGCCCGCCAGGGCGCGCCATCACCAACCGGGCGCCGGTGAACAGCGGCCAGAAAAACTCCCACACCGACACATCGAAGCTGAACGGGGTTTTCTGCAACACCCTGTCCTGGGCAGTCAGCCCGTACTCGTCCTGCATCCACAGCAGGCGGTTGACCACACCCGCGTGCTCGTTGATCACGCCTTTCGGTTGGCCGGTGGAACCCGAGGTGTAGATCACGTAGGCCTGATGCTGCGCGGTCAGCCCATCCACTCGTGGGTTGAACGTTGATTGGTGCTGCCAGGTGTTCCGGTCCAGGTCCACCACCGGCACCGTGACGTCGCCCAGCAGCGCACGGGTTTCGCCCTGTACCAGCACGGCGGCCGGTGCGCTGTCCTTGAGCATGTAGGCGATACGTTCCAGCGGATACGCCGGGTCCAGCGGCACATAACCGCCGCCCGCCTTGAGGATTGCGAACAGGCCAATGACCATCTCCAGGCCGCGCTCGACGCAAATCGCCACCCGCGAGTCCGGCTGCACACCCAGCTCCCGCAGATGGTGCGCCAACTGATTGGCCCGTTCGTTCAGCTCGCGATAGCTCAGGCACTCCGAGCCTGCCTTCACCGCCAGCGCATCCGGCGTTCTCGCCACCTGGGCTTCGAACATACCGTGCAGCGTCTGGTCGAGGTTGTAACCCACGGCGGTGTCGTTGAAGTCGAACAGCAGATGCTGGCGCTCTTGATCGTCCAGCAAGTCAGCCTGTTCCAGCACCGCCTGATCGTTATCCACCATGGCCTGCAGCACGCGGGTGAAATAGCCGACATAACGTTGCAGGGTCGACTCGTCGAACAACGCGATGGCGTATTCCAGGGTGCCGCGAATTTCGCCCCGGGTCTCGCCGAGGTTCAGGGACAGATCGAACTTGGCAAAGTGACTGTCCTCCACAATGCCTTCAAGGCTCAGGTCGCCGAGGGCCAGTACCGGCGCGTCACTGTCCTGCCAGGTCAACATTGTCTGGAACAGCGGGCTATGAGCCAGGCTGCGCAATGGCCGGGTGATTTCCACCACCTGCTCAAACGGCAGATCCTGATGAGCCTGGGCGTCCAGGGCCAGCCCCTTGACCCGCGCCAGCAGCGCCTCGGCGCTCAGCTCGCCCGAGGTATCAATGCGCACCGCCAGGGTGTTGACGAACAGCCCGATCAAGCCTTCCACCTCGGCCCGCTGGCGGTTGGCGACGGGCGAGCCAATCACCACTTCCTCCTGCCCGGCCAAGCGCGCGAGCAACGAGGCCCACGCCGTCATCATCACCATGTACAGCGTGGTGCCGTGGCGCTGGCTGAGGGCCTTGAGCCCGGCGGTCAGGCGCTCATCCAGATGCACGTCGACGCTGCTGCCGGCGTAGTCCTGCTGGGCCGGGCGTGGACGGTCGGTCGGCAACATCAGCAACGCCGGCGCACCGGCCAGGGTTTGCTGCCAATAGCTGCTCTGGCGATGCAACACTTCACCGCTGAGCCACAGGCGCTGCCACACGGCGAAGTCGCTGTACTGGATCGGCAATGGCGGCAAGGGATCAGCCTCACCGCGACTGAAGGCCTGATACAGCGCCATCAGTTCACGGGTCAGCACGCCCATGGACCAGCCATCGGACACGATGTGGTGGAGGGTCAGCAGCAACACGTGATGATCATCGGCCATGATCACCAGGCGCCCGCGCAACAACGGGCCGCGCTGCAAATCGAAAGGCGCCGAGGCTTCGCCCTGGACCAAGGCGTCCAGCACCTGCTGTGCTTCGGGGTGGCGGCGCAGGTCCTGCACTTGCAGGGGCATCACCTCTTCAGGCGGCACGATCAGCACCTGGGCGTCGTCATCCTGCTGGGCGAACCGGCTGCGCAAGGTTTCATGCCGCGCAACAATCCGCGCCAGGGCCCGTTGCAACGCATCGACGTGCAACTGCCCACGCAAGCGCAGGCCGATAGGAATGTTGTAGGCGGTGTTGGCACCTTCCATCAGCGCCAGAAACCACAGGCGTTGCTGGGCAAACGACAACGGCAACTCCGTGTCCCGCGCCGCCGGCAGAATATCCGGCAAGGTGCTGCGCCCCGCCTGGGCAAGCACCTGCGCCACGGCCGCCAGTTCGGCATTGGCGAACAACTCCCCCAGCGCCAGATCAACCCCAAGGCGCTGACGAACCTGGGACACCATGCGCATGGCCAGCAACGAATGGCCGCCCAACTCAAAGAAATGATCCTGGCGCCCAACACGTTCCACTTGCAGCACGTCGGCCCAGATCTGCGCGAGGACGGTTTCGATATCGCCATGAGGCGCCTCGTACTCGCGAGTGAAGACGGCGGCCAGGTCCGGTTTTGGCAGGGCCTTGCGGTCCAGCTTGCCGTTGGCGGTCAGGGGCAATGCATCGAGTTTTACGTAAGCCACCGGGACCATGTAGTCCGGCAGGTGCGCCACCAGATGCGCGCGAATATCGCCCACATCGAGGGGATCGAACTGCGGGTTTTCGGTGAAGTAAGCCACCAGCCGGGGCTGGCCGGGCTGGTCTTCACGGGCCAGCACCACCACTTCCTGAAGGCCAGGCAGTTGGTTGAGGCGGGTTTCGATTTCCCCCAGCTCGATGCGCACCCCACGGATTTTCACCTGGTCGTCGTTGCGGCCCAGGTACTCGATATTCCCGTCCGGCAACCAACGCGCGAGGTCGCCGGTGCGGTACATACGGCCCGGATTGAATGGGTCATCCAGAAAGCGTTCGGCAGTCATTTGCGGACGGTTCAGATAACCCCGCGCCACGCCCTTGCCGCCCACATACAGTTCACCGGCAACGCCCATGGGCACCGGGCGCTGCAGTTCGTCCAACAGGTAAACCCGGGCATTGGCGATGGGTTTGCCAATGTGCAGTGGCTGCCCGGGTTCAATTCGCCCGGAGGTGGCGACCACCGTGGCTTCGGTGGGGCCGTAGTTGTTGATCACCTCGAAACGCTGGGCGCGGGTGAACTGGCGCAGGCGGTCGCCGCCAATCAGCAAGGTGCGCAGGCTCGGGTGTTCGATGTTCTGGCTTAAGGCATATTCGGCCACCGGCGTGGGCAGGAAACACACGTCCAGCGGTCGCGCGCACCACCAGTCCAGCAGCGCGTCGATATCTTCCGCGCCGTCGTGGGCCGGCGGCAGGTGCAAGGTCGCGCCCACACACAGGGCCGGCCAGACTTCCCAGGCCATCGCATCAAAGCCAAAACCGGCAACGCTGGCAGTATGTCGGCCGGCGCACAGGTCAAACGCGGTGCAATGCCAGTCCACCAGGTTGGCCACGGTGTGGTGTTCCACCATCACACCTTTGGGCAGGCCGGTGGAGCCGGAGGTGTAGATCACGTAGGCCAGGTGGGACGGTGTGACAGCGACGTGCGGGTTGCTGGCCGTATGGTGATGCCAGGTAAAACGGTCCAGGTTGATCACCGGCACGTCGAGTGCAGGCAGGCGCTCCAGCAGGGCGTGTTGCGTCAGCACCGCGACCGGGGCGCTGTCGCTGAGCAGGTAGCTCAGGCGCTCGGCCGGGTGCGACGGGTCCACCGGTACATAGCAGGCACCGGCCTTGAGGATCGCCAGCAATCCGGCCAGGGTGTCCAGCCCGCGCCGGGCGACGATGGCCACGCGGTCGTCGGGTTTTACCCCCAACGCCAGCAGGTGATGGGCCAGCAGGTTGGCTTGTTGATTCAACTCGGCGTAGGTCAGCTGGCGGCCTTGATACACGGCAGCCACCGCGTCCGGAGTCAGCAGGGTTTGGGCCTCGATACGCCCGTGCAGGGTAGTACCTTGGGGGAAGTCGATGGCTGTCGCGTTGAACTGCTCCAGCAGCTGCCGCTGCTCAGCCTCGGGCAGCACCGACAAGCGATTCAAGGGTGTTTCGGGTGCCTGTTCCAGCGCCTGTACCAGGTTCCCCAGGGCAGTTTGCAGATAAGCGCACACCCGCTGCGGATCAACCTGGGCGCTGGCCAACAGGCTCAGGCTGAAGTCTTCGCCCAGGTCGTCGACGCTCAGGGTCAACGGGTAGTTGGTGCGTTCCTCGGAGCGCAACGCTTGAATACCCTGCCAGGCCGAGACCGCTTCGGCGCTCGCGCCACCTGCGCTATGGCGGTAGTTGAGCAACGCGCTGAACAGCGGCGTCGGCGCCACTACGCCACTGCAGCGCTGGGCCAGGGCCAGCGCCGCGTGTTCGTGACGCAGCAGGGTGGTCAGGCGGGCATGGGTCGCCTTGACTCCGGTGCGCACGTCTTCGGCACCCACATCCACCCGCAATGGCAAGGTGTTGATAAAGATCCCCAGGGCACGGTCAGTGTCGTGGCTGCCCTGCATACGGCCCATCAGCACCGTACCGAACACCACCTGCTCCTTGCCCGCCAGCACTCCCAGAACCTGGGCCCAGCCCATGTGGAACAGGCTCGCGGCGCTGACGCCCAACTGCCGGGCCTGGGCGCGCAAGCGCCGGCTCAGCTCCGGGGCCAGCGGCAGGCTGATCTCCTGAATGTTATCGCCATCGCCCTGCACATCCTGCAGGCCGTAGGGCAAGGTGGGTTCGCTGATGTCGCCGAGCATCTGCCGGAAGAACCCTTCGTGCTCCTGCTCGCTGATGCCCAGGCGCGCCTGGGCGACATAGTTGCGAAATGGCACCGCCTGGCCCAGTTCCCCCGCCCTGCCCAGCAGGCAGGCTTGCATCTCGTGGCAGACCACTTCCAGGGCGCTGTGGTCCAGTGCCATGTGGTGGAACAACAGCATGGCCACCACGCGCTGGCCGGCTTCATCCCAGGCCCGCACCAGGCGCAGCAGCGGCGCGCGGGTCACGTCCATGCGGTAATGGCGGCCATCGAACAGGCGATGCAACTGGGCGGCGATATCGCCGTCTGCCGGGTCCAGTTCAATCGCCTGCACCGGCAGGCGCGCCGTGCGCCAGACCACTTGCGACGGTTCTTCCAGGCCTTCCCACACCACGCCGGTCCGCAGGATGTCGTGACGGTCGATCACCTGTTGCAAGGCCTGGGCAAACCCCTCGAAACGCTCAAGGCTGTCGAAGGCAAACAGCGACTGCATGATGTACGGGTCGCCGTGCTCGGCACTCACATGGTGGTAGAGGATGCCCTCCTGCAACGGTGCCAGCGGGTAGATGTCCTGTACGTTGGCGACGCCACCCTCGACGGTCTCGAGGATGCGGTCGATGGACGCCTGGCTGAGGGTCGACAGGGTCAGCATCAGCGGGGTAATCGAGGTAGCGCCCGGCGCAATACCATTGGCCGGGACCTGTACCTCACCAGCCTTGGTGGCCGAGTATTCCCCCGCCTTGATCAGCTCGATCAGCGCCGGCTTGTGTTCCCGCAGCGAGGCCACCAATGCCGCGTCGCTCAGGGCCTGTTTGTTGCCTTGCACCGACAACTGATCGCCCTTGAGCGCCAGTTGCACATCCTTGGCCTTGAGTGTCGCCAACAGTTCGATGATGCTCACAGGACGATCTCCATTCGTTCGGTAATTGCGGCGTAGCCGGCCAGGGTCGGCTGTTCGAACAGGCCCCGCACATCGGCTTCCATGCCTTCCTGACGCAAGCGTCCGATCAAGCTGACGGCCAGCAACGAGTGCCCGCCCAGCTCGAAAAAGTTGTCGTGACGCCCTACCCGCTCTACCTTCAGCAGCTCGGCCCACAGCCGCGCCAGGGTGATTTCGGTATCGCCCACCGGGGCTTCGTACTCGCGCACGATCAGTGATTCCACACCCGGCGTCGGCAAGGCCTTGCGGTCGAGCTTGCCATTGGGGCTCAGGGGCAGAGCGTCCAGATGCACGAATACCGCAGGCACCATGAAGTCCGGCAAGCGCGCCAGCAGGTGCGCCCGCAACTGTTCGATATCGGCTGGCACGCCGGTGTAGTACGCCACCAGGCGTTCGTCCCGGGCCAACACCGCCGCTTCCTTCACCTGTGGGTACTCGGTCAGCCGCGCCTGGATTTCCCCCAGCTCGATGCGCAGGCCACGGATTTTCACCTGGTCGTCATTACGGCCCAGGTACTCGATATTGCCGTCCGGCAGGTAGCGCCCGACGTCACCGGTGCGGTACATCCGGCCTGGGTTGAACGGGTCCTTGAGGAAGCGCTCGGCCGTCAGTTCGGGACGGTGCAGGTAGCCGCGAGCCACTTGCACACCGGCGATAAACAGCTCACCCACCACGCCCAGCGGCACCGGTTGCAACCGGGCATCCAGCAAGTACATGCGGGTGTTGGCAATCGGCTTGCCGATAGGCGTGTTGTCCGGCACCACGGGCCTGGCGCAGTTCCAGGCGGTCACGTCCACCGCGGCTTCCGTCGGGCCATAGAGGTTGTACAAGCCGATGCCGGGCAATTGCTGCTTGAAACGCCGCACCAGGCTGCCGGGCAAGGCTTCGCCGCTGCACATCACCCGCAGCAGCCCTGCACTCTGGCTGACATCACCGTGGGCCAGGAACACATCGAGCATCGACGGCACAAAGTGCAAGGTGGTGATCCGTTCGGCTTGGATCACCTCGCACAGGTAAGCCGGGTCCTTGTGCCCGCCGGGGCGTGCCATGACCAACCGGGCACCGGTGAACAGCGGCCAGAAGAACTCCCATACCGACACATCGAAGCTGAACGGGGTTTTCTGCAGTACCGCGTCAGTGGCGTTCAGGCCGTAGGCGTCCTGCATCCACAGCAGGCGGTTGACCACACCGGCATGCTCGTTGATCACGCCCTTGGGCTGGCCGGTGGAGCCGGATGTATAGATCACGTAGGCCTGGTGCTGCGCGTTCAAGCCGGGAACCTGTGGGTTGGACACCGGCTGGTGCGACCAGGTGTTCTGGTCGAGACCCACCACCGGCACCGTCACGTCGCCCAGCAACGAACGGGTAGCGCCCTGCACCAGCAGCGCCGCGGGCTGGCTGTCTTGCAGCATGTAGGCCAGGCGATCCAGCGGGTATGCCGGGTCCAGCGGCACATAACCACCACCGGCCTTGAGGATCGCAAACAGACCAATGACCATCTCCAGACCACGCTCGACGCAAATCGCCACCCGCGAATCCGGCTGCACGCCCAGTTCACGCAGGTGATGCGCCAGTTGGTTGGCGCGCTGGTTCAGCTCGGCATAGGTCAGGCATTGCTCACCGTCCTTCACCGCCAATGCATCCGGCGTGCGCTCGACCTGGGCCTCGAAAAGACCGTGCAGGGTCTGCGCGAGGTCGTAATCAACCTCGGTGGCATTGAAATCAAACAGCAGTTGCTGACGCTCTGCATCCCCCAGGATCGGCAGGCGATCAAGGGCCTGGTGCGGGGCGTGCTCCAGGGCATTCACCAACTGGGTCAACGCCATCTGCATATAACCGCAGACCCGTTGTGCGCCCACCTGGGCCGGGGTCAACGCGGTGAAGTCATAACCGTCACCCAGGTCATCGACGTTCAGGGTCAACGGATAGTTGGTGCGCCCGTCATTAGTCAGGGTCTGCATGCCTTCCCAGGCGTGCTGCGCGTCCTGTGAACGGGTGGCGCCGCCCCGGTGGCGATAATTGAGCATCGAGCTGAACAGCGGCAGCGGCGCCGCCACCCCGCTGCAACGTTGGGCCAGGGCCAGGGAGGCATGTTCATGCCCCAGCAGCGCGGTGAGCCGGGCATGGGTGCTGCGCACGCTGTCGCGCACGCCTTGCCCGTCGATATCCAGACGCAACGGCAGAGTATTGATGAACACGCCAAGGGCCCGGTCCGCACCCTCGCCGCCCTGCATCCGGCCGACCAGCACCGTGCCAAACACCACGTTCGGCTTGCCCGACGTCACCGCCAACACCTGTGCCCATGCGAGGTGGAACAGGCTCGCGGTGCTCACGCCCAGCAGGCGCGCCTGGGCCCGCAAGCGACGGCTGACAGCCGCGTCCAGGTGATGCGTGAACGCTTCGATATCCCGACCATCACCCTGCACATCCTGCAAGCCAAACGGCAGCGTCGGCTCATGGATATCGCCGAGCATCTCGCGGAAGAACCCTTCATGCTCCTGCTCGCTGACACCCAGTCGCGCCTGCGCCACGTAATTGCGATAAGGCATTGGCGCGGCCTGCGGTGCGGTGTGCCCCAGCAGGTAGCCTTGCATTTCCCGCAGCACCACGTCGAACGCGGTGTGGTCGAGCACGATGTGGTGATACAGCAGCACCGCCACCACCCGCTGATTGACCGGGTCGTTGGCGTACATCAGGCGGATCAGCGGCGCCTGGGCGATGTCCAGCCGGTAGCGCCGGGCGTCGAAACGCTGATGCAGGCCGGCCAGCACATCACCGTCCAGATGCAGCGCTTCAACCTTCAATCGAGCCTTGCGCCATACCACTTGCACCGGCTGCGCCAAGCCTTCCCAGACCACGCCGGTACGCAGGATATCGTGGCGGTCGATCACCTGCTGCAAGGCCTGGGCGAAACTGTCCAGGCGCGCCTGGGTATCGAATGCCAGGTGCGATTGCAGCAGGTACGGATCGCCCTGCTCCGCCGTGAGGTAGTGGTAAAGAATGCCTTCCTGCAACGGCGCCAGCGGGTAGATGTCCTGCACATTGGCGGCGCCACCTGGCACGCTGGCGACGATCAGGTCGATGGTCGGCTGATCCAGCTCCACCAGGGACAGCATCGAAGGCGTGATGCGCTGGCAATCGGCAGCGATGCGATTGACCGGCACCACCACTTCCCGGCCACTGCCCACCGCCGCCGCCAATGCGGCCAATGTCGGCTGACTGAACAGCACCCGCACATCGGCGCTCAGGCCGACCTGGCGCATGCGCTCGATCAGACTCACCGCCAGCAATGAATGGCCACCCAGCTCAAAGAAATGGTCATGGCGGCCCACTTGCTCCACCTGCAACACCTCGGCCCAGATCCGCGCCAGGGTGGTTTCGACCTCGCCTTGCGGCGCTTCGTATTCACGGCTGAGCATGGCGGCCTGATCCGGCGCCGGCAGGGCCTTGCGGTCGAGCTTGCCGTTGGCGGTCAGAGGCCAGCTGTCGAGCTTCACGTAAGCCACCGGCACCATGGCCTCGGGCAGTTGGCTGTGCAGCTCGGCGCGCAGGGTTTCGATATCCAGCGGTTTTTGTTCGGTGAACCAGGCGACCAAGCGGCCGTCGCGCACCAGCACCACGGCTTCCTTGACGCCATCGACGGCGGCCAGGCGGGTTTCGATTTCCCCCAGCTCGATGCGCACACCCCGGACTTTTACCTGGTCGTCGTTGCGGCCCAAGTATTCAATATTCCCATCCGGCAGCCAGCGCGCCAGGTCGCCGGTGCGGTACATGCGGCCCGGGTTGAACGGGTCATCGAGGAAGCGTTGGGCGGTCAAGTCCGGGCGATTCAAATACCCACGGGCCACACCGCGACCGCCCACGTACAACTCGCCTGCCACACCCACCGACACCGGACGCTGTTGCTCATCAAGCAGGTACACCGTGGCATTGGTCATCGGCTTGCCGATATGCAGCGGCTGACCGGTGTGCACGGGGCCAGAGGTGGCGACCACCGTGGCTTCGGTCGGGCCGTAGTTGTTGATCACCGCGAAACGGCGCTCCTGATTGAACTGGCGCAGGCGATCACCGCCGATCAACAGGGTGCGTAGGCTTGGGTGTTCAAGCTCCTGGCTGAAGGCGTACTCAGCCACCGGCGTGGGCAGGAAGCTCACCTCCAGCGGTTGCGCCAGCCACCAGGCCAGTAGTTCGTCGATGTTTTCATTGCCCACCTGGGCCGGTGGCAGGTGCAGGGTCGCCCCTACGCACAACGCCGGCCAGACTTCCCAGGCCATGGCATCAAAGCCGAACCCGGCCACGCTGCTGGTGTGGCTATGGGCGTGCAGGTCAAAGGCTTCGCAGTGCCAGTGCACCAGGTTTTCCACAGTGCGGTGTTCCACCATCACCCCTTTGGGCTGGCCGGTGGAGCCGGAGGTGTAGATCACGTAGGCGAGGTTCGCCGGGGTCAGGCTGGCGATCTGGGGATTAGTCTCACCGGAATACGCGCCATGCAGGTCGACGATGGCCACCTCACCGAGCACGCCACGGGTGCTCTCCTCGGCCAGTACCGCGACCGGTGCGCTGTCTTGCAGCAGGTAAGCGATGCGCTCGGCCGGGTAAGCCGGGTCTACCGGGACGTAGGCCGCACCCGACTTGAGAATCGCCAGCAGGCCCACCAGCATCTGCGGGCCGCGTCGGCAGCAGATCGCCACGCGGTCGTCGGGCTGCACGCCCAACGCCAGCAGGTGATGAGCCAGCTGATTGGCACGTTGGTTGAGCTGTTGATACGTCAGGTGCTGGCCATCCTGGCTCACCGCAATCGCCTGCGGCAGGCGCTCGGCCTGGGCTTCAAAAGCCGCGTGCAGGGTGTGCCCTTGAGGGTAATCACGGGCGGTGGCGTTGAAGGTACGCAGGAGTTTTTCGCGCTCGGCAGCAGGCAGTACCGGCAACTGGTTCAGCGGCGTTTCCGGCGTTTGTTCAAGAGCGTCCACCAACTGTTCCAGCGCGCTGTGCATGTAGTCACACAGGCGTTGCGCACCGATGGACTCCAGGGCCAGCACCGTCAGGCCGAAGCCTGTGCCCAGGTCGTCCACGCTCAGGGTCAGCGGGTAATTGCTGCGTTCTTCGCCGCCCAGCAACTGCACGCCTTCCCAGATGCCGTGGCCGTCGCGGGCCATTTCGCCCGGGGTGCTGTGGCGGTAGTTGAGCAAGGCACTGAACAACGGCATCGAGGTCGGCACGCCGCTGCACCGCTGGGCCAGCGCCAGGGATGCATGCTCATGGCCCAGCAAGGCACTGAGCCGGGCATGAGTCGCCTTGACCCCGGCACGAACCGCGCTGGCGCCCACATCCACCCGCAGCGGCAAGGTGTTGATGAACATGCCCAGCGCCCGGTCGGCGCCTTCGCCGGCTTGCATGCGGCCCATTAATACGGTGCCGAATACCACGTCCTGACGGCCCGACGCGAGGCCGAGCACCTGGCCCCAGGCCAAGTGCATCAGGCTCGCAGCGCTGACCCCCAGTTGCCGCGCCTGTTCACGAATCCGCAGCGCCAACCCTGCATCGACGGGCAGTTCGGCCTCTTCGATATCCCGGCCATCGCCCTGCACATCCTGCACGCCAAAGGGCAGCGTGGGCTCGTCGATGTCGGCGAGCATTCCACGGAAGAACTGCTCGTGCTCCTGGGCGCTGACACCCAGGCGGGCCTGGGCCACGTAGTTGCGGAACGGTGCCGCGACCGGCAAGTCATCGGCCTGGTTGAACAGAAATGCACGCATTTCCTGGCCGACCACTTCCATGGCAGTGTGGTCCAGCGCCAGGTGATGGAACAGGAGGATCGCCGCGACCCGTTGGTTGGCCGGGTCCCGCGCATACACCATGCGCAACAGCGGTGCCTGGGTGATGTCCAGGCGATAGTGGCGGGCATCGAAGCGTGCGTGCAGCTGTTCAATCACGTCGCCATCGGCCGGGTCCAGCGGGATGTGCTGTACGACCAACTCGGCATGACGCCACACCACTTGCACCGGGCTGTCCAAGCCTTCCCACACCACGCCGGTGCGCAGGATATCGTGGCGCGCCACGACCTTTTGCAGCGCGCCCATAAAGGCCTGCAAACGCTCAACGCTGTCAAACGCCATGCGCGATTGCAGCAGGTACGGGTCGCCCTGTTCAGCGCTGATGTGGTGGTAAAGAATGCCTTCCTGCAACGGGGCCAGTGGGTAGATGTCCTGCACGTTGGCCGCACCGCCGGGCACCATGGCCACAATGCGGTCGATGGCCGCTTGATCCAGCGTGACCAGGGTCAGCATCGACGGCGTGATGCGCTGGCAATCCGGCGCAATGCCGTTGGCCGGTACCACGATCTCCCGGCCACTGCCCACTGCGGCCGCCAGCGCCGCCAGGCTTGGCTGGTTGAACAGCACCCGCACATCGGCGCTCAGGCCAGCCTGGCGCATGCGTTCGATCAGGCTGACCGCCAGCAATGAATGGCCGCCGAGTTCAAAGAAGTGATCAAAGCGCCCGACCCGTTCGACCTTCAAGACGTCCTGCCAGATCTGCGCCAGCAGCGTTTCCACCTCGCCCTCGGGGGCTTCGAAACCACGGCTGAGCAGCGACGCCTGATCCGGCGCCGGCAGGCCCTTGCGGTCCAGCTTGCCATTCGCGGTCAGCGGCAACAGTTCCAGCCAGACATAGGCCGACGGCACCATGTAGTCCGGCAGCCGGCTTTGCAGGTGCGCACGCAACGCTTCAATGCTCAACGGCGCCTGGGCGGTGTAGTAAGCCACCAGGCGCTTGTCGCCGGGTTCATCTTCGCGGGCCAGCACCACCGTGTCTTTCACGCCGGAATAGCTGGCCAGGCAACTTTCGATTTCGCCGGGTTCGATACGGAAACCCCGGAGTTTCAGCTGATGGTCGTTACGGCCCTGGTACAGCAAGGTGCCGTCCGCCTGCCAACTCGCCAGGTCGCCGGTGCGGTACAGCAGGCCGTCGCCGAACGGGTCGACGATAAACTTCTCGGCGGTCAGTTGCGGCTGGTTCAGGTACCCCTTGGCCACGCCCGCGCCACCGATGTACAGCTCGCCGACGACGCCCAGCGGCACCGGCTGCTGCCGCGCATCCAGCACGTAGGCACGGCTGTTGCCAATGGGTCGGCCAATCGGAATACCGCCCTCACCCACTGACGTGATCTCGAAGGTGGTGGAAAACGTGGTGGCTTCGGTGGGGCCGTAGCCATTCAACAGATGCTGCGGCGCGCCGTGCTTAAGCACCCGGCCGATCACCTGCGGGTCGAGCACATCGCCGCCGACGATCAGGTAGCGCAGCTGGCGGAACATCGGCATCAACCCATCGGCGTATTGGTGGAACAGCCCCGCCGTCATCCACAGAACGCTGACGGACTGCTCCTGCAGCAGGGCGGCGAAAGCAGCCTGGGACAGCAAGGTGGCGTGTTCGACCACCACCACACAGCCGCCATTGAGCAGCGGCGCCCACACGTCGAGGGTGCTGGCGTCGAACGCCGGGTTCGAGGCGAAGGCCACACGGTCACGCGAGTTGAAGTCGGCATAGCCATTGTTGATCACCAGCCGGGTGACCGCGCGATGGGGCACCTGCACACCTTTCGGTGCCCCGGTGGAGCCGGAGGTGTACATGATGTACGCCACGCTTTCCGCCGACTGGGCAAGGTTCGGGTTATGCCCAGGCTGCGTCCCGAGGTTCAGCGCAGCGAGGTCATTCAGCACGTGTTTGGCATGGCTGTCCTGCACCATAAATGCCTGGCGCTCTTCAGGCGCATTGACGTCCAGCGGCACATAGACCGCCGCACACTTGAGGATCGCCAACTGGCTCACCAACAAGTCGATGGAGCGTGGCAGCGCGATGACCACGCTGTCCCCCGGCTTTACGCCTTGATCGATCAAATAGTGGGCCAGGCGATTGGCCCGCAGGTTGAGATCGCGGTAACCCAGTGACGCATGGCCGTGCACCACCGCCACGGCGTCCGGGCTGGCCAGGGCCTGGGCTTCGAAGAGAGCGTGAACGGTTTCCCCGGCCGGGTAGTCGCGGGCGGTGGCGTTGAAACCCACGAGCACTTGTTGCCGCTCGGCAGGCGGCAGGATCGACACTTGATGCAGCGCAGTAGTCGGCGCCTGTTGCAGCGCCGTCACCAGGTTGCGCAAGGCACTGAGCATGTAGTCGCCGACACGTTGCACATCCACTTCGGCTACGCCTTGCACCGTCAGCGCAAAATCCACACCGAGGTCGTCGACGTTCAGCACCAGCGGGTAGTTGCTGCGTTCCTCGGAGCTGAGGATTTCGATCCCGGCGTCGGCGAACGGGCTGGCGCCTGGCGCTTCGCCCGGGGCACTGTGGCGATAGTTGAGCAAGGTGCTGAACAGCGGCAGCGCGCCGGACACGCCACTGCAACGCTGGGCCAGGGACAAGGACGCATGCTCGTGCCCCAGCAACTGCGCGAGCCGCGCGTGGGTGGCGCGTACGCCGGCCTGCACCCCCACCGCGCCGACGCTGACCCGCAGCGGCAAGGTATTGATGAACATCCCCAGCGCCCGGTCGGCACCCTCCCCGCCTTGCATACGGCCCAGCAATACCGTGCCAAATACCACCTCGTCCTGGCCCGATACCTGGCCGAGGACTTGCGCCCATGCCAGGTGCACCAGGCTGGCGGCGCTGACGCCGAGCTGCCGGGCTTGCTCCCGCAGGCCGAGGCTGAGGGCCGGGTCCACTGGCAAGTGCGCTTCACGCACACCGCTGCCGTCGCGATTCACATCGTGCAAACCGAAGGCCAGGGTCGGCTCGTCGATATCGCCGAGCATCTCACTGAAGAACGCTTCATGCTGCGCAGCGCTCACACCGAGGCGCGCCTGGGCCACGTAATGGCGGTATTGCACGGCGTCCGGCAGCAGGCCGGTTTCGCCTGCGAGGCTGGCGCTCATTTCTTCCACCAGCACCTGCAACGCGGTGTGGTCCAGCAGGATGTGGTGCAGCAGCAGGATGCCGACATGACGGCCCTGATCCTCGGCGTAGGCAAAGCGCATCAGCGAGGCGCGGGAGAGGTCGAGGCGATAGTGGCGTGGGTCGAAGCGTGCTTGCAGTTGTGCCAGAACCTCGCTGTGTGGATCCACGTCGACCTGCTCAACCACCAGCAGTGCCTGGCGCAGGACCACTTGCACCGGCTCGTCCAGGCCTTCCCACATGATGCCGGTGCGCAGAATATCGTTGCGCTCGATCACGCTTTGCAGCGCACGGATAAACGCCTCGACCGGCTCATGGCCGCTGAAGCTGAACTGCACCTGCAACACGTAGGGATCGCCCTCGGTGGTCGCCAGGTGGTGATAGAGGATGCCGGCCTGCAACGGGGCCAGACCGTAGATGTCCTGCACGTTACCGATACCGCCGGGCACGCTGGCGACGATATGGTCGATGGCCTGCTGGTCGAGGTCCACCAGCGGCAGCATATCGGGCGTGATGTGCCGGGTCGCTTCGCTGATCAGGTTGGCCGGGACCTGCACTTCCTGCTGCCCGCCCACCGCAGCGGCCAGCGCAGCCAAGGTCGGCTGGCCGAACAGCACCCGCACATCGGCGCTCAACTCCAGCTGGCGCATGCGCTCGATCAGTTTGACCGCCAGCAAGGAATGGCCACCCAGTTCGAAAAAGTTGTCCTGGCGCCCGACCCGGTCGATCTTCAGCAGGTCTTGCCAGAGGCTGGCAATCGCGGTTTCCACCGCGCCTTGTGGCGCGTCATAACCACGACGGGCCAGGGCGTCGGCATCGGGTGCCGGCAAGGCCTTGCGGTCGAGCTTGCCGTTGGTGGTGAGCGGGAACGTATCCAACAGCACGAAGGCGCTGGGCACCATGTATTCGGCCAGGGACAGCAGCAGGTGGTCCCGCAGCTCAGCGGCGGTGGGCGCGTGGTCCGGCTGGGCAATCACGTAGGCCACCAGACGCTTGTCGCCCGGCTCGTCTTCGCGGGCGATCACCACGGCCTCACGCACGCCTTCATAGGTCGCCAGGCGTGCTTCGATTTCCCCCAGTTCGATACGGAAACCGCGAATCTTCACCTGGTCATCGTTGCGCCCCAGGTACTCGACACTGCCGTCGGCCAGCAACCGGCCGAGGTCTCCGGTCTTGTACAGGCGCAGGCCGGTGACGGGGTCCGCCAGAAAGCGTTCGGCGGTCAGCTCATCACGGTTGAGATACCCCCGCGCCACCCCGGCACCGCCGACGTACAACTCGCCGACCACACCGCTCGGCACCGGTTCGCGGCGGGCGTCCAGCACATACAGTTGCAAGTCGGGAATGCGCACGCCAATCGGGCTCACGCCCACCAGCTGCGCGTCCGCCGCCTCCAGGGCACGATAGGTCACGTGCACGGTGGTTTCGGTGATGCCGTACATATTGACCAGGCGGGTCCCGGCGTTGGTCACCCGGGCGTACCACGGCTTGAGAATCCCGGGTTCCAGCGCTTCACCGCCGAAGATGACCTGACGCAGCGAGTGCAGCTGCTGGCTGCGGCCCTGTGCCGCGATCAATTGGCGGAACGCGCTCGGCGTCTGGTTGAGAATGCTGACACCGGCTTCACACAACAGTGCATAACACTCGTCCGGTGAACGGCTGACCAGCTGCGGCACCACCAGCAACTGCCCGCCGTGCATCAGCGCGCCCCAGATTTCCCACACGGAGAAGTCAAAGGCAAACGAGTGGAACAGCGCCCAGGTGTCATTGGCGTTGAACTTGAACCAGTGCTCGGTGGCACTGAACAACCGCGCGACGTTGCGGTGTTCGATCATCACCCCCTTGGGCAAGCCGGTGGAGCCGGAGGTGTAGATCACATAGGCGAGGCTGGACGAGCTGATCGCAACGTTGGGGTTAACGATGGGCTCGTGTTGCAGACTGTTGAGGTCGATCGACGTGACGTCGCCCACCAGATGACGGGTGTTGTCCTGCACCAGCACTGCCAGCGGCGCGCTGTCTTGCAGGGTGTAGGCGATGCGCTCCTGGGGGTAGGCCGGATCGATTGGTACGTAGCCCGCACCGGACTTGAGGATCCCCAGCAGGCCGATGATCATTTCCAGGCCGCGCTCGACGCAGATCGCCACCCGGTCGTCGGGGCGAATGCCATGCTTGAGCAGGCAGTGCGCGACCTGGTTGGCGCGTTCGTTCAGCTCGCGGTAGCTCAGATGTTGGTGTTCAAAGCGCAGCGCGACGGCCTCTGGATGGCTGGCGGCGTGGGCTTCGACTTGCTGGTGGATCAGGGCTGAATCGGCGTAGTGCTGGGTGCTGGCGTTAAGGCTGTGCAGCAGATGTTGGCGTTCGGCGGCAGGCAGGATGCCCAGACTGTGCAACGGTGCGTCTGGTGTTTGCTCCAGGGCCAGCACCAGGTTGTCCAGGGCGGTGTGCAGGTAATCGGCAATGCGCGCCGCGCCGATGGAGGCGTCCACCATCACGGTAAAGGCAAAGCCCTCGCCCAGGTCATCAACGTTGACCGTCAGCGGGTAGTTGGTGCGCTCTTCGGCGCCCAGCACCTGGATGCCTTCAGCGATATCGATCACCGCCTGGGTGTCCGAGGCATCGCTGTGACGGTAGTTGAGGATTGCACTGAACAACGGCGTGGGTGCGGCCACACCGCTGCAACGCTGGGCCAGGGCCAGGGAGGCGTGTTCGTGGTTGAGCAATTCGGTCAGGCGTTTGTGGGTGGTTTGCACCCCGTCGCGCACGCTTTGCTCGCCCACGTCCACCCGTAGCGGCAGGGTGTTGATGAACATGCCCAGGGCCTGATCGGAGCCTTCGCCCGCGCCCATGCGGCCGAGCATCACGCTGCCAAATACCACGGACTCGCGGGCGGAGACCTTGCCCAGCACCTGGGCCAGTGCCAGGTGCATCACGCTGGCGGGGCTGACACCCAACGGCCTGGCCTGGGCCCGTAGACGGCGACTTAGATCGCTGTCGACGGTGATTCGGGTTTCGTCGATGCCATGGCCGTCACCCTGCACATCCTGGAGGCCGAACGGCAGGGTGGGTTCATCGATGTCGGCGAGCATTTCGCGGAAGAACGCTTCGTGAGCCTGTTCGCTGACGCCGTGGCGGACCTGGGCGATGTAGTTGCGAAACGGTACCGGAGCGCCGGCCTGTTCGGTCTGGCCGGCGAGGTGCAGCTGGATCTCGCGGCGCACTACGTCGAGGGCGGTGTGGTCGAGGATGGTGTGATGAAACAGCAGCATGGCCACCACGCGCTGATTGCGCGGGTCTTCGGCGAACACCAGGCGCAGCAGCGGTGCCTGGCCGAGGTCCATGCGGTAGTTGCGGGCGTCGTAGAGGGCTTGCAGTTGGGTCATTGCATCGCCATCGAGGCGGGCTTCTTCGCAGACCAGGGAGGCTTTGCGCCAGACCACTTGCAGGGGTTCGTCGAGGCGTTCCCAGGCCATCGAGGTGCGCAGGATGTCGTGGCGGTCGATGACCCATTGCAGGGCCTGGGCGAAGGTTTCAAGACGGGCGCGGCTGTCGAACACGAACTGGGCGTGCAGCACGTAGGGGTCGCCCTGGTGGGCTGACAGGTGGTGGTAGAGCATGCCTTCCTGGAGTGGCGCCAGGGGGTAGATGTCTTGCACATTCGCCGCGCCGCCGGGGATGCTGGCGACGATGCGGTCGATGGCGGGTTGGTCGAGGTTGACCAGGGGCAGCATGTCCGGGGTGATGCGATAAGCCGGGCTGAGCCAGTCGCCGCCGTGTTGGGCGACGAGGTCGAGCAGTTGGGGTTTGTGGGCGATCAGTTGGTCCCATAGGGCGTCATCCAGCGCGTCGTCGTCACCCAGGATGATCAGGTCGCCTTCGTCCATTTGCAGGCGGATCGGGTGGGTGGAAAGAGCTGCCAGTAGTTTGCTGAACTGCATGGGGTAACCTGCTTTTTTGAGTCGGATACGGTTGAGGAGAAAGTCCGTTTTCAGCTGTCGCGTAAGTGCCTGGGAGGCCCGGGTTAAAGCGCGGGCGCGGTCGAGGATCGGGTGGCTTCCCGCAGGGTTTGGAAATTAGAGGATTCGGGGGGTGGGGGGTGACATGGGAAGCGGGGACAAAGCGGCTGGCTTGGGGGAACTTTCGTATTTGTTGGAGTGGGTTGGAGGGGGGGCATATCCGTTATTTGGGTGATGGCTTGTATTGGTTCCGCTCTTACAGCGGCTCACTTTTGAACAGCGCAAAAGTAAGCAAAACGCTCTTGCCCCACCACTCGGCACCTCGCCTAGGCTCGGTGTGCCCTCACTCCGGCTTTGGAGCGTGGGCCGCCGTCATGGGCCATCCCTGGCCCAGGACGGCTAACCTGGCGTCCTGCCAGGTTACCCACGCTCCAAAGCCTGCGTTCGGCCAGCGTGGTTTAACGGGGCGCCTAAGATCAAGATCAAAAGCAAAAGCACAGCGGCCTCCCGGCCGGCTTGAGTGTTAAAAGCAAAATCAAAATCTAAAGCGGGTACGGTCCAAATGTGGGAGCGGGCTTGCTCGCGAAGGTCGTTAACGATGACGCGGGCATTCTGGATGAACGCGGCGCCCTCAGGTTTTTCGCGAGCAAGCCCGCTCCCACAGAAAAGCAGATCTGTTTTCGCTCTGGCTTTTGATCTGGCTTTTAACACTCAAGCCGGCCGGTAGGCCGCTGTGCTTTTGCTTTTGATTTTGATCTGACTGCCCCAATAAGCCCGAGGCCGAACGCAGGTATTGCGGAGCGGGTAAACCGGCAGGACGCCGGTTTAGCCGCGCCGGGCCATGGATGGCCCGTCGCGGCGGCCCGCGGAGCAATGCCGGAGTGAGGGAACGCCGAGCCCCAGCGAGGCGCCGACAGGCGGGGCAGAGCCCTTTGCTTACTTTGGGGCTTTTCCAAAGTGAGCCGCTGTAAGAGCGGAACCATAGGTGGCCGTTACCTAAATAACGGATATACACACCACACCACCACTCAAATCCTACGTCTACGCCCCAACTGCGGAATCCCCAAAGCAGGCACCACCTCCACCCGCTCCACCCGCCTCCCAACCACCCCCGCCAACCCCACCACCGTCGGCTGACTGAACAACGAGCGCGCATCCACCTCCAACCCCGCCTTACGCATCCGCGCCACCACCCCCACGGCCAACAACGAATGCCCTCCCAACTCAAAAAAGTGATCCTGGCGCCCCACCCGATCCAGCTTCAACACCTCCGCCCAAACCCCCGCAATCACCGTCTCCACCTCCCCCCGAGGCGGTTCATAGGCACGACTCAAAACCGCCTCCACCCCAGGCTCCGGCAACCCCTTGCGGTCCAGCTTCCCCGCCGGATTAAGCGGCCACGCCTCCATGTGCACAAACGCCGAAGGCACCATGTACTCAGGCAACCCCTCCACCATGTAACTGCGCAACGCCTCAAGCCCCGGCACCGCATCACGCACGGTGAAATACGCCACCAACCGCTCATCCCGAATCAACACCGCCACCTCCCGCAACGCAGGATGCGCACCCAACCGCGCCTCAACCTCCCCCAGCTCCAGCCGCACCCCGCGCAGCTTCACCTGGAAGTCGTTACGCCCCAGAAACTCCAGATTCCCATCCGGCAAATACCGCACCAGGTCCCCAGTGCGATACAACCGATCCCCCACCACAAACGGGCTATCGATAAACCGCTCCGCCGTCATCTGCGCCAACCCCAGATACCCGCGAGCCACCCCCACCCCGCCGATGTGCAACTGCCCACTGCACCCCAGCGGCACCGGCCGGTCATGCTCGTCCAGCACATACAACCGGGTATTGCTGATCGCCCGCCCAATCGGCAACTGCAACGCAGGCACCGGCGCACCCGGTTCGAGGGTCCAGGCGCTGCTGTCCACCGTCGCCTCGGTCGGCCCATACACGTTGTGCAAACGCACCCCGGGCAACCGTGCCTGAACCCCACGAGCCAAGGCCTCGGTCAACTCGCCGCCGCCGCATAGGACGTCGGTAAGGCTGGTGCAGTCAGCGGACTCCTCCAGCTCCAGAAACTGCTGCAACATCGCCGGCACAAACTTGATCACGCTGATCTGTTGCTCACGAATCACCTGCGCCAGGTACGCCGGTTCACGGTGCCCATCGGGCCGCGCCAGGACCAGGCGCATGCCATTGGTCAGCGGCCAGAACAGCTCCCACACCGAACCGTCAAAACTGAACGGCGCCCGCTGCAACAACGCGCCCCCCTCGGCATTCGGGCACAGTTGCGAACCCCAGTGCATCAAGTTGCCCAGGCCGCGGTGTTCGATCATCACGCCCTTGGGCGTGCCGGTGGAGCCGGAGGTGTACATCACGTACGCCAGGTTGCCGACGCTCAACCCCGGCACCAGCGGATTACCTTCGGGCGCGTGCTGCCAGGCGCAGTGGTCGAAGTCGATCACCGGTATCGACACTTCCCCCGGCAAATCGCGGGTCGCGCCGTGTACCAGCAACGCCACCGGCGCGCTGTCTTGCAGCATGTAGGCGAGACGCTCGCGGGGGTAGCCCGGGTCCAGCGGCACATAGGCGCCGCCCGCCTTGAGGATGGCCAGCAAGCCCACCATCAGGTCCAACCCGCGCTCGACGCACAGGGCCACCCGCGAATCCGGCTGCACCCCGCGCTCGCGCAGGTGATAGGCCAGACGGTTGGCGCGCTGGTTGAGTTGGCGATAAGTCAGCTGTTGCTCACCGGCCTGCACCGCCACTGTATGGGGGGTGTGACGGGCATGGGCTTCGAACAGGGCGTGGACGGTCAGGTCCACGGGGTAGTCGGTTTCGCTGGCGTTGAAGTCCACCAGTTGCTGTTGCAGTTCGGTCGCGGGCAACACCTCCACGTCGAACAACCGCGCTTCAGGCGTCTCCACCAATCCCGTCAGCACCGTGCCGAGGTAGTCCAGCAGGCGCTGGGCACCGACCTTGCGGGGCGCCTTGGCCTTGAGCCGGAAACCGCTGGGCAGATCGTCCACCGTGAGCATCAGCGGGTAGCTGAGGATGTCTTCGCTGCTGAGCAATTCGATGCCGGGCTGCAGCGCCTGGAGTTCCTCGGCCGAGGCATGTCGGTAATTCAGCAGGCTGTTGAACAAGGGCGTGACGCCGCTGCAACGCTGGGCCAACGCCAGCGAGGCTTGCTCATGGGCGAGTAAGGCGCTGAGTTGCTGCTGCGTCTGCTTGATCGCCTCACGCACCGTCGACCCGGCCAGGCGTACCCGCAGCGGCAAGGTGTTGATGAACATGCCCAGGGCACGGTCGGCGCCCTCACCTGCTTGCAAACGTCCCAGCAGCACCGTGCCGAAGACCACATCGTCACGGCCCGAGACGCGCCCCAGCACCTGGGCCCAGGCCAGATGAAACAGGCTCGCCGCACTGACACCCAGGGTGCGCGCCTGCTCCCGCAGCCGCTGAACGAGTGCGTCGGAGAGCAGCACATCGGCCTCCTCGGTCGCGTGGCGATCCGCCTGGCGCTCCTGTAAACCAAAGGCCAGGGTCGGCTCGTCGACATCCGCCAGCCGCTCGCGGAAGAACGCTTCGTGTGCGGCCTGACGCTGCGGTGAACGGGTCTGGGCGACCACATTGCGATAGGGCACCGGCTCCGGCAGTTGCTGTTGCTGGCCGAGCAGATGTGCCTGGATTTCCGCCATCAGTACCTGAGTCGATGTGGCGTCGTTCACCAGATGATGGAAACGCAACATGCCCACCCAGCGGCGGTTCTGCGGGTCTTCGGCGTAATCCAGGGCCATCAGCGGCGCCTTGCGCAAGTCCAGTGGGCGCTGGCGTTCACGCAGCTGTTCGAGGATTGAATCCCCCTGAAGGGCCACCGGTTCCACGTCCAGAAGCGCCTTGCGCCACACCACTTGCATCGGTTGCTCGATGGCATCCCACGCCAGGCTGGTGCGCAGGATGTCATGGCGGTCGATCACCTGTTGCAGTGCCCGGGCGAAGGCATCCAGCTGTTCACGGCAAGCAAAGCTGAACATCGCGTGTTGCTGGTACGGATCGCGCTCGTCAGTGATGTGGTGATAGAGCAGGCCTTCCTGCAACGGCGCCAGCGGATAGATCTCCTGCACATTGGCGGCGCCGCCGGGGATGGCGGCGACGATGCGCTCGATCGTCGGCGGGTCCAGCTCGGCCAGTATCAGCAGGTCCGGGGTAATCAATGTGCAATCTGCAGGAACGCGGTTGGCCGGCACCTCAAGCTCGGTGCCCTGGCCGACCGCTGCCGCCAGCGCGGCCAATGTCGGTTGACCGAACAGCACCTGAACATCCGCCTGCAACCCGGCCTGACGCATGCGCTGTACCAGTTGCACCGCCAATAACGAATGGCCACCCAACTCAAAGAAGTGATCATGCCGCCCCACCTGCTCGACATGCAGCACCTCGGCCCAGATCTGCGCCAGAGTAATTTCCGTGGCGCCTTGGGGAGCTTCGTAGAGGCGGCTGACAAACGCATCGGCACCGGGTGCCGGCAAGGCCTTGCGGTCGAGCTTGCCGTTGGCGGTCAGGGGCAACGCGTCGAGTTTTACGTAGGCCTGCGGCACCATGTAATCCGGCAAGCGTGGCCTGAGATGGGCACGAAGCTGTTCAATCGCTACCAGCGCATGCTCGGTGTACCAGGCCAATAAATGCCCATCACGCACCAGGACCACCGCTTCAGTGACACCCTCATAACCCGCCAGGGCGGATTCGATTTCGCCCAGTTCGATACGCACGCCACGGATTTTCACCTGGTCGTCGTTGCGCCCCAGGTATTCGAGATTGCCGTCCGGCAGCCAGCGCCCCAGGTCGCCGGTGCGGTACATGCGGCCCGGATTGAAGGGATCATCAAGGAAACGCTCGGCGGTCATTTCCGGACGGTTCAAATAGCCGCGCGCCACGCCTTTACCGCCGACGTACAACTCGCCCGCGATGCCGATGGGTACCGGCCGCTGCTGCTCATCCAGCAGGTAGACCGTGGCGTTAGCGATGGGCTTGCCGATATGCAGCGGCTGCCCGACCTCAACCAGGCCAGAGGTGGCAACTACGGTGGCTTCAGTGGGACCGTAGTTGTTGATCACAGCGAAACTGCGTGCCTTGTTGAACTGGCGCAGGCGGTCGCCACCGATCAGCAAGGTGCGCAAGGTCGGGTGTTCGATGTTCTGGCTGAAGGCGTACTCGGCCACCGGCGTGGGCAGGAAGCACACGTCCAGCGGTTGAGCGCGCCACCAGTCCAGCAGCGCGTCGATGTCTTCGGCACCCTCGTGGGCTGGCGGCAAGTGCAAGGTCGCCCCCACGCACAACGCCGGCCAGACTTCCCAGGCCATGGCGTCAAACCCGAAACCGGCAACGCTGGCGGTGTGGCTGCCCGCGTGCAAGTCGAAGGCCTGGCAATGCCAGCCCACCAGATTGGCCACGGTGTGGTGTTCTACCATCACGCCCTTGGGCAGGCCGGTGGAGCCCGAGGTGTAGATCACATAGGCAAGATTGGCGGGTGTCATCGCTACTTGTGGGTTGCTCGCCAACTGCGCCGTGGCGTGGTCCAGATTGATCACCGGCACGCTCAATACCGGCAAGCGTTCGAGCAAATCCGTCTGCGTCAGCACCGCCACCGGCGCGCTGTCATCGAGCAGGTAGTTCAGGCGTTCGGCAGGATGGGCCGGGTCCACCGGCACATAGCAACCACCGGACTTGAGAACGCCCAGCAACCCCACCAGCGTTTCCAGGCCACGCCGGGCGACGATGGCCACCCGGTCGTCAGGCTTTACCCCAAGCACCAACAGCTGATGCGCCAGGGCATTGGCCCGTTGATTCAACTCGGCGTAGGTCAGTCGCTGGCCCTGGTATACCGCGGCTACCGCATGCGGGGCGAACGCGGCCTGGGTTTCGATGCGCCCGTGCAGGGTTTGCGCGGCCGGGTACGCGTGGGCGGTGGCATTCCAGCGTTGTAACTGCGCAGTTTCCTCAGGCGTGATCAATGAAAAATCAGCCAGGGCCAGCGCCGTATTTTCCAGGCCCTGTTCCAGCAGATACACCAGACGTTCCGCCAGGGCCTGCACCTCGTGTTGCTGGAAATACGCCTCGTTATAGACGCAGTGCAGGCACGCCGTGTCGTGGTAGCGATTGCTGCGCAGGTGGATCGCAAGCGGCAATGGCTCATGGTGATTGGAGACTTTGATCGCCCGGGCCGATGCCTGGCCGTAGCGAAATTCATGGTCGTCCTGTTCATAGGACACCGACAGGTCGAACAGCTGGCCACGGTCGGCGCGCAGCAAACCCAGCTCGCGATTCATCTCGCTCAGGGGAAAGCGCTGATGCCGAAAATCCTGCTTGAGTTGGTCGCGTACGCCACGCACTAACGCGCTGAACGGCAGGTCGTCGCAAAACTGCAAGCGCACGGCACTGACCTGAGTGAACAGTCCCAGGGTCGAACGAAAGCGCGCATTGGAACGGTTGAGAATCGGCAGCCCCACCACCCATTCCTGACGCTGGCCGGTGCGGCTGAAGTAGAGGTACATCGCAGCCAACAACACATGGAATGCCGATGCCTCGTAGTGGTTCGCCATGCGGGCCATGCGGTTGAGCAGCTTTGCCGGAAAGGGAGCCACGTAGGTGTTGCTCGGTGCCTGGCCCCTGGCAGGGTAACGGGGGCTCAGCAGCGGCTCGGGCAGCGCCTGATATTTGTCCAGCCAGTAGCTGCGGTCCCGGGCGTAACGGGCCGACTCACGATAGCGTTCATCGTTGTCGATGAAGTCGACATAGGACGGCGCCGACAGATCCGGTTGCCGGCCCTGCTCCAGGGCGCTGTAGATACCCGCGAGGGATTGCAGCATCTGGCCGAAACCCCAGCCATCGAGAATCAGGTGATGGGCCTGGGTGCCGAGGCGGTAATGCTGCTCATCGAGCTTGACCAGGAAGAAGCGGAACAACGGCTCGTCGACCAGCCCATAGGCCCGGGCCATTTGCGCCTGCAGCAAGGCCTCGGCCGCCGCCTCGGGGTCCGGCTGCCGCGAGACGTCATGCTGCGGCACCGATACCACCATCGCCTCGGCAAACGCCTGCCGGGGCAAGCCATCGGCGGCCACCTGCAACACCGTACGCAACGCGTCGTGCTTGGCCACCAGATGCTCAATGGCGCGCTGGATCAATGCGGGATTCACCGGGCCTGTGAGGTCGACATAACCGCCGATGTTGTACAGCGGCGAGTCGCCGAGGCGCAGTTGGTCCAGCCAGATATCCCGCTGGGCGGCGGTCAGAGGGAAATACGTCATAAGATCCTTCTCATGTGAGGTGTCGATAAGGCGCACAACGCCCCATTGAGGCGAAATCAATGGGATTTAAGCATCGCCCCAGAGGGCCGTATGTCACCCGAAACCCGGACAGCCGGATACCGCGCCGGGGTTGGCCGATGGTTCAGTGCTGAATCGATTAAATGGGTGTAGGACATTGGCTATCCCTGGCCGCTGCCTGACAGCCAAGCTTTTTCAAGAAAACAAATAAAAACGTTCTATATCAACTAGTTAATAAACTCTAAAACACCCTTCCTGTACGGCCCCACCTTATTTGTCCGTCAGAAATGACGAAATAATGGCGCGTTTTTTATGGCACGTTGTGTCCCTCGTTTCCGCTGCATACGTAGGACAAATCCCCGTGGCTAAATGAAGCCTCGAGCACCGACCCAGGTTCAAGGAGAACGGGAGGCCTGCAGACGAACGGGGGCAACCGTTGACGGTTTTCGACATCAAGGATGAGATGGCTATGAGTCTGACCAGCAGTATTCGGAATATGGAAAGTCCGCATTTTTATTTCGAGTTGGGGGAATTGATTTCAAGCACAGGCACTGAATACTTCGCAGCGAACATGCTGCAACTGGTCAACAAGTTGATACCGGTTCACCTGGTGGACCTCAGTGAATGGACCCTCGACGAGCACCAGGCCTGCGTGCTCGACATCACGTTACTCGGCAGCGATGGGTTGAAACAGGACTTGCCGCCACCGCGCACCCTGCATCATCGAGACGATCATCCGCTGCTGAAAAAAATGCTCGGCATGAACGACCCGCTGTTGATCCAGATGAATGCCAAGGCCAACAGTACCCACATCCGCGGCACCTCTCATCAGTGCAACCTGGTCTCGCGCCAGGCCAATCGACGTTGTGTGATTTCGTTCTATCGGCCCCATACCCAGCGCGCCTTTTCCCTGGCGGAGTTGTCGTTTCTCAAGAGCCTTTCGGAAACCTTGCTGCCCTTGATCGAGCGCCACGCGCAGATCAATCGACAGGCGCCGCTGGCGGCTCCCGAGCCCTCTAAAACCCTGTTGGAGCAGTCGCAATTGCAGCGCGAATTCTACAAACGCCTGTCACTCAGTGACATCACCTTATCGGCGCGGGAGCAAGAGGTGTGCCTGGGACTGTTGACCGGCGGAACCGTGCCGCAGATGGCCGAGAAACTCAGCGTGAAAAACAGCTCCATCGAAACCTACCTCAAGCGCGCGGCGGCCAAACTGGGCGTGAGTGGCCGCCATGGCCTGGCCAAGTGGATGGTTGGCGCGTGATGAAAAATCTGATGCTCGGCGTGGCGTGTGTGCTTGGTGGGTGTTCGCTGATCCCGGACTATCAGCGGCCCGAGGCGCCAACGCCGGCACAATACCCGGTGTACAACGCGGACAAGGTAGGCCCATCAGCCGCCGGGCCCGACTGGCAACAGTTGTTCCGTGACCCGGTGATGCGGCAGTTGATTGGCCAGGCACTGGTGAATAACCGTGACCTGCGGGTGGCGGCGCTGAATGTCGAAGCGTTCCAGGCGCAATACCGCATCCAGCGCGCGGACCTGTTCCCGGCGGTGTCTGCCACAGGTGCCGAAAACCGGCAGAAAGTCCCACGGCGCGCCACCAGTACCGGCAAGTCTGCGATCACCTCCACCTACTCTGCAACGCTGGGCGTGAGTGCTTATGAGCTGGATTTTTTCGGCCGCGTGCGCAGCCTCAGTGAACAGGCGATGCTGCAATACCTGGCCACTGAAGAAGCCCGGCGCAGTGCGCAACTGAGCCTGGTGGCCAACGTGGCCAACGCCTACCTGACCTGGCGCGCCGACCAGGAACTGCTGGCCCTGGCCCAGCAGACGCTGGCCTCGGACGAGCACAGTCTGCGCCTGACGTCGCGCAGCAAAACGGCGGGCAAGGCGACGTCGATCGATGTGATCCAGGCTCAGACCAGCGTCGAGAGCACGCGAGCAAGCATTGCCCGCTACCAGCGCCAGGTGGCCCAGGACCTCAACAGCCTGGCGTTGCTGGTGGGCGGGCCGGTGCCGGATTCTTTGCCGGCACAGCCGCTGTCCGCCGACCTGGTGGCGCGCGTGCCGGCCGGGTTGCCCTCGGACCTGCTGCAACGGCGGCCGGATATTGTTCAGGCCGAATATCAGTTGCAGGCGGCCAACGCCAATATTGGCGCGGCGCGGGCGGCGTTTTTTCCTTCGGTTACGCTGACGGCCAATGCGGGGACCTCCAGCAAGGATTTGTCGGGATTGTTCCAGGGGGGCTCGGGGAGTTGGGCGTTTCAGCCGCAGATCAACCTGCCGATCTTTAATGCGGGGAGTCTGAGGGCGAGTCTGGATTACGCGAAGATTCAGAAGAACATCTTTGTTGCGCAGTATGAGAAGTCGATTCAGACGGCGTTTCAGGAGGTCTCGAACGGGTTGGCGGCGCGCCAGACGTATAACGAGCAACTGGCGGCGCAGCGGGATTTTGTGCGGGCCAACCAGAAGTATTACGACCTGGCGCAGCACCGGTATCGCAGTGGGGTGGACAGTAATCTGGTGTTTCTGGATGCGCAGCGGTCGTTGTTCAGTTCGCAGCAGGCGTTGATTGTGGATCGGTTGGCGCAGTTGGTGGCGGAGGTGAATTTGTATACGGCGTTGGGTGGGGGGTGGGAATTGGGTTCCGCGGGGGTTGGGGTTGGGGTTGGGGGCATATCCGTTTCTTCCGTAACGGCCGCTTATGGTTCCGCTCTTACAGCGGCTCACTTTGGAAAAGCCCCAAAGTAAGCAAAGGGCTCTGCCCCGCCTGTCGGCACCTCGCCTAGGCTCGGTGTTCCCTCACTCCGGCATTGCTCCGCGGGCCGCCGCGACGGGCCATCCATGGCCCGGCGCGGCTAAACCGGCGTCCTGCCGGTTTACCCGCTCCGCAATACCTGCGTTCGGCCTCGGGCTTATTGGGGCAGTCAGATCAAGATCAAAAGCAAAAGCACAGCGGCCTCCCGGCCGGCTTGAGTGTTAAAAGCAAAGACAAAATCCAGAGCGAAAGCCAAATCTGAAGCTGATGCAGCTCTGCTTTTCTGTGGGAGCGGGCTTGCTCGCGAAAAACCTGAGAGCGCCGCGTTCATCCAGAATGCCCACGTCATCGTTAACGACCTTCGCGAGCAAGCCCGCTCCCACATTTTTTGGACCGTGCCCGCTTTAGCTTTTGATTTTGCTCTTCAACACTCAAGCCGGCCGGGAGGCCGCTGTGCTGTTGATCTGCTTTTGATCTTGATCTTAGGCGCCCCGTTAAACCACGCTGGCCGAACGCAGGCTTTGGAGCGTGGGTAACCTGGCAGGACGCCAGGTTAGCCGTCCTGGGCCAGGGATGGCCCATGACGGCGGCCCACGGTCCAAAGCCGGAGTGAGGGCACACCGAGCCTAGGCGAGGTGCCGAGTGGTGGGGCAAGAGCGTTTTGCTTACTTTTGCGCTCTTCAAAAGTGAGCCGCTGTAAGAGCGGAACCATAGGCGGCCGTTACCTAAATAACGGATATACCCCCAACATCAGCCACCCCCCTAAGGCCTCACCCACGCCACGCGCCACACCTTGTTCCCCACATCATCCGCCACCAGCAACGCCCCCTGCCCGTCCAGCGTCACACCCACCGGCCTACCCTGAGCCTCCCCATCGCCGTTCAAAAACCCAGTCAAAAAGTCAACAGGCTGACCCGAAGGCTTGCCATCCCGGAACGGAACAAACACCACCTTGTACCCCGCCTGCGGGTTACGGTTCCAAGACCCATGCTCCCCCACAAACACCCCATCGGCGAATCCCGCCGGCATCCCCCGCGCATCCGAAAAGGTCAGCCCCAACGGCGCCACGTGAGTCCCCAACGCGTAGTCTGGCGCAATAGCTTGGGCAACCTTGTCCGGACGCAGCGGCTGCACCCGCGTATCAACATGATCCCCGTAATAACTCCAAGGCCACCCGTAAAAAGCGCCCTCCCGCACCGAAGTCAGGTAATCCGGCACCAGATCACTGCCGATCTCATCGCGCTCATTCACCACCGTCCACAGTTGCGAGGAACCAGGCTTCCACGCCAGCCCATTGGGATTGCGCAACCCACTGGCGAACAGACGCTTCTGCCCACTGGCAAGATCCAACTCCCAGATCGCCGCACGCCCGTCCTCGGCTGCAAGCCCGTTCTCACCCACATTGCTGTTGGACCCCACGGTCACATAAAGCTTGGTGCCCTCAGGATTGGCCAGAACGTTCTTGGTCCAGTGATGATTGATCCCGGCCGGCAGATCGGTGACCTTCACCGGCGTGGCATCGATGTGAGTCTGGCCCGGAACATAAGGCACCTTGACCACCGCATCGGCATTGCCGATATACAAGGCATCACCCACCAGCGCCATGCCAAACGGCGACGTCAGCCCACTGAGAAACACGCTCTTCACCTCGGCATGCCCATCACCATCAGCGTCCCGCAGCAGCGTGATTCGGTCTGCGCTCGGCGTGTCGGCCCCCACCCGCCCCATCACAAACCCCATCGCCGCACGACGCGCCCAGGCAAGCAAGCCGGTGCCGCCATCCGTGGCGCCTTCAGACATGGGCGGATGGTTACTCTCGGCGACCAATACGTCGCCATTGGGCAAGGTGTACACCCAACGTGGATGGTCAAGGTTCTCGGCCAACGCCGTCACCGCAAACCCCTCCGGCGCCGTCGGTTGGGCATCGCCTGGCCAACCAACGGCCTTGGATACCTTGAGTGTCGGGATCAGCGATTCGGTGGCTTCGGGCAGTTGCGGGCTCGGCCCCACCCCGGCCTGAAACGGCAGTTTGGAGGATTCGCCACAGGCGCTCAGGGCAGCAGTGGCGGTGATCAGCAGCGCAAGGCGGCTTGGTGCATTCATCGGAAAACCTCGGGACAGCCCATCATTGGGCAGGCAAAATCCCGACGGAGTATTGCGTCATTCCCCGGCACCAAACACCGCCTCCCGCGCAATTGAGTTTTAACTCAGTCGCACGAGTGTGCTCGACAGCGCCCCTCAGACCCTCCATGGCCCCAATGACAGGCTGTAGGGAGAAAACGCTTCGAACTGCCAACGCAGCGCCAGCGCTGCCTCCCGCCGAACCAAATGCTCCACGGTCACCCGCCACAACCGTTCGGCGCCCTGGAACCCCGTCACCTCAGGCCCTTCAAGGATCACCTCGGCCCGCCCGGCAACCTGCAACACATCACCCGTAGCAAAATCCACAAACAACAACCCGGCAACCGGGTTGAGCTGCAAATTGCCCAAGGTGTTGAAAAACGAGTTGCCGGTAAAATCGGGAATCGTCAGCACGTCCCCGTCCACCCGCACAAACCCACGGTCGCCACCCCGGTGCGAAACGTCCACCGAACGCTTGGCCGCATCACCCTCCAGGTCCACATAACTGGCGACGAAGAACGTATCCGCGCTACGAATCAGCGCCCGGGCAGACTCATCGAGCGCGTTGGCGCGCTGCACCGCACTTTCAGCAGAACGCTGCCCCCGAGCACCCGGGTCCACCGCACGCAACTGGATGTACTTCGGACAATTGCCAAAAGTGTGCACCACGTCCACCGCAAAACCATCAGCGCCAGCCGTCCCCACAACCCCATTCATACGGTTGCGCCGCCGCGTATTCAGATCAATGCCCAACAGCCCCACCGCCGCACCTTTCTTCAGCCCCGCCCCGGCGGGATCAGCCACCGCAGGCAGGCTGTCGATACGCAAGCTGTAGGGGTCGGGCGAGTACACAAACCCCGGCGCGCCCTCCAGCAGCGTGGCCCACGGAAGCCCCTGATCATCCACGGCGCCCACCACCAGATAGAGCAACAACGCATAAAACGCCCGATGCTGCTCCGGCAAGTGATCCCGTATGACCTTGGCGCCGATCACCTCCATGCGCTCAGCCACGCCGGCACTTTGCTGCAATTGCCGCTCGCCGGCATGCCATGGCGAGACGGGGGACGCGTCCTGGTGGTTCATGATCAAGCCCTCTGTGGATGAAACGCCGGATGTTCACGCAATGCCGCCACCGTAAAATCAACAAAACTGCGCACCCGCATCGAAGCGTTGCGCCCTTCGCGGTAGACCACATGCACCGGCAGCGGCGGCGGTTCATGGGCCTGCAATACCCGACGCAATTGGCCGCTCGCCAAGTGCTCGTGGACCGGATAACTCAAGCACCGGATCAACCCTGCGCCCTGCACCGCCGCATTGATTGCGCCCTGCACCGTGGTGCAACCGAGGCGCGCGCGGGCCTTGATGCTGGAGGCCTGAAAATCCCATTGCACCCCGTCCGAATAGGCCTGGCTGGCGACCAGTCGATGCTGCTTGAGCGCTTCGGGTTGCAGTGGCTCGCCATGGGTTTCCAGGTAGCCAGGGCTGGCGCACACAATGTTGTGCACGTGGCCCACAGGCCGCGCAATCAGGGATGACCCGGGCAGTTCTCCCACCAGGATCGCCACGTCCAGGCCGTCTTCATTCAGGTTCGGATAATGGTCGTGGTAATGGGCAAACATCCGCACTCCGGGATAGCGCTCCAGGTAGTCGGCCAACAGCGGCGCCATCACATACCGGCTGAACAGAAACGGAAAAAACACCCGCAGATTCCCCTCGGCCTGCGCATGCGCACCCTGGGCAGACGCTTCGGCGGCGCTCACGCCATCAAGGATGCGTGAACAGTCCGCCATAAACCTCGCCCCGGCTTCGGTGAGGCGAATGCCCCGGGTGTTGCGCTCCAGTAACTGCACCCGCAAGCGCGTCTCCAGCCGGTCAATCGCGCGGATCACAGTGGGCCCCGAGATGCCCAGGCAGCGGGCAGCCGCAGCCAGGCTCGGCTGCCGGGACAGCGTCTGGAAAATCTGCATGTCGCGATAGCGGTCCATCAGGCCGGCCGCGGCATCGACGGGTTAAGCGCAGCATCCTGCCCCAGCCGGCTGACCAAAAAATCCACGAACGTGTTGACCTTCGCCGGTACCCGGGCGCTGTTCTGGAACACCACATGGATCGGCAACGCAGGCGGCTCGAAGTCTTGCAGGATGATCTCCAGTGCGCCTGCACGCACATCGCTGGCCACCTGATAAGACAGCACCCGCGTGACGCCCCAGCCCAGGCGCGCCAGGTTGATGGCGGCGTTGTTGGCCGTGACCACCAAGCGTGGCTCAACGGCCACGTTCAAAGGCTGGCCGCCTTCCATGAACTGCCATTCGCTGACCAACTGGCTGGAGGACGAGGTGACAATCTTCGCCTCCCGCAGTTGCCCGGGGTGCTGTGGCCGACCGTGCCGCTCAAGGTAAGCCGGCGCGGCGCATACCACGCGGCGCACTTCGCCGACCTTGATCGCCTGCTGGCCGGTTTCCTGCAAATGCCCGATGCGCACGGCCACGTCGACGCCTTCGTCGGTCATATTGACCACACGGTCCACCAGCAAGGCGTTGATGCTGACCTGAGCAAACTGGTCCAGGTACTCCCCCAGGATCGGCGCGACGAACAACTCACCGAACAACACGGGCGCGGTGACCGTCAGGTGCCCCCACGGGATCGAGAAGCTGCCGGCCGCTGCCTCTTCGGCCTCGGTCAGTTCGGCGAGGATGCGCCGGCAATCGTCCAGGTAACGCTGGCCAGCCTCGCTCAGGTGCAGGCTGCGGGTGGTGCGCGAGAGCAACTGCGTGCCGATACGCGCTTCCATCGCGGCAATGGCGCGGGTCACGCTGGGGGGCGAGATTTTCAGGCGCCGGGCCGCCGCGGCAAAGCCCTGTTCTTCGGCGACTGCGAGGAAAATCTGCATTTCCTGGAAACGGTCCATGAGCCCCCTTAATCGAATGTAGCCCACCAAACCAGTGGCTTGGGAGCGGTGGTGGCGAGGGAGCTTGCTCCCGCTGGGCTGCGTAGCGGCCCCAAAATGCTGGGAGCGCCGCGCACTGGAGCGCCAGCCCGGTCCAGCGGGAGCAAGCTCCCTCGCCACAAAATCTTCAAGCCTTCGCCAGGCCCACAGCGGTGCGTTGCATACCCACAAACCCCGGCAGCGCCTCGATACTGCCCAGCCAGGCGCGAACCTGCGGATAGTCGGCCAGCGAGACATTCCCTTCCGGCGCATGGGCGATGTAGGTGTAGTGCGCGATATCGGCAATCGTCGGCAGGTCACCGGTGAGAAAACGGCTCTGCCGCAACTGTTGCTCCACCACGTTGAGGAACCCATGGGAGCGGCTGATGGTCGCCTCGGCATCCAGTGCGGCACCGAACACGGTGATCAATCGAGCCGCGGCCGGACCGGTGTGCAGCGGCCCCGCCGCTGCCGAGAGCCAACGCTGCACTCGGGCCAACGCCAAAGGCTCGGTCGGCAGCCACTGGGTGTTGCCGTACTTACCGGCGAGGTACGCCAGGATCGCGTTGGAATCCGCCAGCACCACACCGTGGTCATCGATCACCGGCACCTGGCCGAAGCTGTTGAGGGTGGTCAGGAACTCGGAGGTTTTGTGGGCGCCTTGCTTCAGGTCCACCAACACCAGCTCGGCGGGCACGCCCAGCAGCGACAGCATCAGCTCGACCCGGTGGGAATGGCCAGACAAGGGGTAACGGTACAGTTTGATCATGACAGGCTCCGCGATGTGCCAGGGACTCGACCCGGTGATCGTGTCGATGGCGCTATCTTCCGCCGCTACGGCAGGTAGCAGAATAGCCAGTTTTTACAATCCAGCATTTCACCGGATGAAACAATCATTCACCGAACAACTCGCCGATCAGGTTGAACACGGTGGTTTTCACTGCGCTGTCGAGTTCGGTCCAGGCCAGGCCGGTCCTGGCCCGGAACGCTCCCAACTCCAGGTGCCTGGATACACAATTGGCCGGCAACGCCCGGGCCGCCTGCTGCGGCAACACCCCCACACCCAAACCGGCCGAGACCAGCGCCAGCATGGTGGTGAATTCGCCGAGTTCAGAGGCGATTTCCAGGGACACACCCACGGCCTGAACGAACTCGTCGTAGAACCCCGGGGCATACCGTCGGGCCAGGATAAACACCGGTACCTTGAGCAAGTCAGCCGGCTGAATGGCTGTCTGTGCCGCCAACGGATGATCGATGGGCAAGGCAACCACAAAGCTTTCCTGCAGCACCGCGCGGGTCTGCACGCCGGGATAGGCCGCCGGCAAACGCATCAGGCCGAAATCCAACTGACCGTTTTTCAGCGCCGCCGCCTGATCGGGGCCAGGCATGTCCTTGAGTTCCAGCTCAATTCGCGGATAGCGCTGATGCACCGCGCGAATCAACCCCGGCAGCAATTCCGGCAACACCGACGAGACAAATCCCAGGCGCACCCGGCCGATTTCCCCACGACTTGAAGCACGGGCGGCATCGGCGGCGCGAGTGGCCTGGTGCAGGGTGGCCTGGGCCTCGGGGAGAAACACCCGCCCGGCTTCAGTCAGCGTCACCGAGTGCCGGTTGCGGTCGAGCAGCCGCACACCCAGGCCGCTTTCGAGCAGCTTGATCTGCATGCTCAGCGCCGGTTGCACGATCGACAGCTGCGCGGCCGCCCGGCCGAAATGCAGTTCCTGGGCGAGCACGACAAAGGCGCGCAGGTGCTTGAGTTCCATCAGGAGGCTCCGGTTATTACAGTTTTTGATCACGGGATCACAAATGAAAATTGGACGCTGAACCCTGGCTGCGGTGAAGTTAGGTCCGTCATGCACGATATGACAGGGTTTGGTCTATCACAATAAGGACGGCACCTCGCACTCGGATTGTTAGTGTTGATCACCTGTCGCAGCCTCCGGAGATTGATCCATGCAAAGCGTTTTAGACAGCTTCCGCCTCGATGGCCGCCTGGCCTTGATCACCGGCTCCAGCGCCGGTATCGGTCTGGCCATCGCCCGTGGCCTGGCCCAGGCCGGCGCGCGGGTGGTGCTCAACGGGCGTAATCACAGCACCTTGCGCGACAGTGCCGCGTTGCTGGCGGCGGAAGGCCTGGAAGTCCATACCCAGGGGTTCGACGTCACCGACGGCGCAGCGGTAATGGCCGCCGTGGCAGATATCGAAGAGCGCCTGGGCCCGCTGGACATCCTCGTGAACAACGCCGGCATGCAGCGGCGCGGACCACTTGAGGATTACAGCGAAACCCACTGGCGCGAATTGATGAGCACCAACCTCGACAGCGCGTTCCTTGTCGGCCAGGCCGTGGCCCGCGCGATGATTCCGCGCAAGCGTGGGCGCATCATCAATATCTGCTCGGTACAGAGCGAACTGGGCCGCCCGGGCATCGCCCCGTATGCCGCCAGCAAAGGCGCGCTGAAGATGCTCACCAAAGGCATGGCCATCGATTGGGGCCCGCACGGGCTGACGGTCAATGGCATCGGCCCCGGCTATTTCAAGACCGAACTGAACGCCAACCTGGTGGCCAACCCCGAGTTCAGCGACTGGCTGGTGCAACGCACGCCGAGCCGGCGCTGGGGTGACGTCGCCGAACTGGCGGGCGCGGCCGTGTTCCTTGCCAGCGATGCGGCGAGTTTCGTTAACGGTCATATCCTGTACGTGGACGGTGGCATCACCGCCTCGCTGTAACCCGGAGAATTTCATGCACGCGATTGTCTGCCATGCCTCGAAAGACCTGCGGGTAGAACCGCAAACCGAACCCGTGGCGCTCGCCCCCGACCAGTTGCGGGTGCGCATTGCCCGGGGCGGAATTTGCGGCTCGGACCTGCACTACTACCAGCACGGCGGCTTCGGCACTGTGCGCCTGCGCGAGCCGATGGTGCTGGGCCATGAAGTGTCGGCGGTGATTGATGCCGTGGGCCGTGAGGACGGGCCGTTCAAAGTGGGCCAACGTTTGTCGGTCTCGCCATCGCGGCCTTGCGGGGGTTGCCGTTATTGCCATCAAGGGCTGCCGAACCATTGCCTGAACATGCGCTTTTACGGCAGTGCAATGCCCTTCCCCCATGTGCAAGGCGCGTTTCAACAGTCCCTGGTGATCGAGACGCACCAGGCGCATCTGTTGGCCGATCACGTCAGCCTTGCCGAAGGTGCGATGGCCGAACCCTTGTCTGTGGGTTTGCATGCGATCCAGCGCGCCGGAGCGATCTTCGGCAAGCGGGTGCTGGTGACCGGCTGCGGCCCTATCGGCAACCTGTTGATCGGCAGCCTGCGGGCCGCGGGTGCGGGAGAAATCGTCGCCGTGGACTTGGCCGCCGGGCCGTTGGCCTGCGCCGAGAAAATGGGTGCCAGCCGTACCCATAACCTGGCGGAAGACGCCGACGCGTTGAAGCGCTATACCGCCGAAAAAGGCTACTTCGACGTGATGTTCGAAGTCTCCGGCAGCGCCCAGGCCCTGCGCAACGGCTTGGAGTGCATGGCCCCGCGCAGCGTGCTGGTGACGGTCGGTTTGGGCGGTGAAGTTTCGCTGCCGCTGAATATGCTGGTGAGCCGTGAGATCGACTTGCGGGGTACCTTCCGCTTCCACTCGGAGTTTGCTCAGGCGGTGGATTTGCTGAATCGCCAGGTGATTGATGTGCGTCCGGTGATCTCCCACACCGTGCCGTTCAGCGAGGCGGTGAAGGCGTTTGAACTGGCGGCGGACAAGAGCCGGGCGATGAAGGTGATGCTGGATTTCGGTGTGGGTGACTGAACTGGGTGTATATCCGTTATTTGGGTAACGGCCGCCTAGGGTTCCGCTCTTACAGCCATCCCTTTCAAGGTCTGCGTTTAAAAGCCCGTTTAAGGCCATGTTTAAGTACGTTTATCCGACTTAGCCGCCTTAAGCACCCTAGCTGTTGAGACATGCGCCCGTGCCGCCTTACCTTCCAGCCACTCCTTGGGCTTGGCTACTTTGGGGCCACGAGGGCTTTTTGCTACGGACTTAGGTTTGATCATCCTTGCCAGGGCCAGCAATCGCTCTGCCAGCCCTTGCGGAGTCTTTTCAAGAGGGAAATTTTCCGCAGGCAATGCGATCTGCAAGCCTTGATAATCACTGCGAACATGCACCGCCAAATGGAAAATCGAAACCTCCCAACCCTCTGGCTGCGTTTCGCGGTGCGCCTGCTCAACGCTACGCTTGAGAACCGACAAAACGTTGTAAGCCAGGACCGCCGAGGCAAAGCCCAATAGCGCGGCTTTCGGGCTGCCAAGGCCTGTAATTTCACTGTCCAGTACCGACTCAAGGCGCTGAAACATTCCCTCGATACTCCAGCGATGACGGTATAAATCGGCTATCTGCCGGGCACCGATGGTGTCGGGCAAATTGCTCCAGAACCACATCACCAAATCACCTGAGTCATTCGCCGTTTGCAGGCTCAACTCAACACGTCGCCAGCGGCGGCCACCCTTAACTTCGATGATTTGTTCGCGAACGGTTCCGCTATCGACCGTCCCTGAGTCTTGCCACTGACTTTCCTGGACCAGGCGTGGATGCTTGCTGGGTTGGCGAACGATGAACGAAGCCCCCGTGTCCTCGCAGGCTTGCAGGACGGGCAGCGTGCAATAGAGCCGGTCAGCCATCCACAACTGGCCCGCGCATGCGCGGGCCAGTAGCGGTAAAACACTGACTCGCTCACTGGCGTAGGCATCTTCCCACGGCTGAAGATCAACGACTAAATCCAGGTCCGGATCGTAGGCAACTACTGAAAATCCTGGGCGCGCTGCGCCGCGCTCATTGCGCAGAGCGCCTAGACGTTTTTCAGTGGCCGGCAAGTGGTTGCCATCCACAATACGCAACTGCCAGCCGGGCAGGATCGATGAATGGCCGAGCGTTTCGACGGTTGGTATCAAACGCTCGGCACTGCCCGAAATGAGGGCGCGAAGCAGCTCGGGTTCGGTTCGCTTGATCTTGTCATAGAGTGCCGAAACACTGACCGAAAGGCCCTCCATCTTGCGCGCCGCCGCGTGTAACGACGGCCTCAAGCCCAATGAAACAAGGGACATCAGCTCCACAACGGTTGAAAACAAAAGCTCACGTGAGTACTGCCGTTGGCGGTGATCATCGAACACCTTGTCAACCCAAGCGGCATCTACTGCCTGCTCTAATATCAACTTGGTCATGACGCTGGCCGGCGCCTGTTTTTCAAACCGTTCTAAAACCTTTTCCCACATAGTTTCGTCGTCCTGACTGGATTGGTTAGGGGATTTTAAACCAAGACCTTGAAAGGGATGGCTCTTACAGCGGCTCACTTTTGAACAGCGCAAAAGTAAGCAAAACGCTCTTGCCCCACCACTCGGCACCTCGCTTAGGCTCGGTGTGCCCTCACTCCGGCTTTGGACCGTGGGCCGCCGTCATGGGCCATCCCTGGCCCAGGACGGCTAACCTGGCGTCCTGCCAGGTTACCCACGCTCCAAAGCCTGCGTTCGGCCAGCGTGGTTTAACGGGGCGCCTAAGATCAAGATCAAAAGCAAAAGCACAGCGGCCTACCGGCCGGCTTGAGTGTGGTGAAGCAAAAGCCAAATCAAAAGCTAAAGCGGGCACGGTCCAAATGTGGGAGCGGGCTTGCTCGCGAAGGTCGTTAACGATGACGCGGGCATTCTGAATGAACGCGGCGACCTCAGGTTTTTCGCGAGCAAGCCCGCTCCCACAGAAAAGCAGATTTGTTTTCGCTCTGGCTTTTGATCTGGCTTTTAACACTCAAGCCGGCCGGGAGGCCGCTGTGCTTTTGCTTTTGATTTTGATCTGACTGCCCCAATAAGCCCGAGGCCGAACGCAGGTATTGCGGAGCGGGTAAACCGGCAGGACGCCGGTTTAGCCGCGCCGGGCCATGGATGGCCCGGCGCGGCGGCCCGCGGAGCAATGCCGGAGTGAGGGAACGCCGAGCCTAGGCGAGGAGCCGAGTGGTGGGGCAAGAGCGTTTTGCTTACTTTTGCGCTGTTTGTACGGACCGGACACATGGTGGACACATGTGCGGGGACATGGTTGACACATTATGGTCCGTAATCAGGCTTATTCACGTCTATGGTCCGCAAAAAGTGATGGCAGAAGTAGACGTCAAATAGCCCCTCACTTTCAGGCTTTGGGCGTATCGCGATGTGCTGCCCAGCCAGGCCTTTGGCGATACTGAAATAACGTTTCTGAAAGCGGAATCGACTGTCATAAACCTTAGCCAATAGGTCGTCCGGTCCGTATTCAAACTCTGGCAGTTGCTGCGGATAAGCCCAGGGGCTGGCCCGATACCGGTCCATCGGCACCTTGTAGTCCAATGCTTGATGGGGGCGTTGCAGGTTATAAACCTCGCGCCATCGATCAAACGCTGTTTGAGCCTCCTTGATCGTGGAAAACTGGCGCCCATCAAGCACTTCGGCCTTGAGTGATCGATGGAAACGCTCAATCTTTCCATTGGTTTGCGGATGGTAAGGGCGGCTGAAACTGATCCGAATTCCTAAGCGAATCAACCAGATACTCAACTCAGTAATTTCTCCAGGGTTGCGGGGAGAGCCCCATGGCGGGCCGTTATCAACGTTGATGCGAGCCGGTAATCCGAAACGCTGGAATACCTCGATCATCTTCTCCTTCACCGTAACCCCACGCTCGTTATCACACGCTTGAATAGCCAAATTGAATCGCGAGTGATCGTCCAGCAACGTCAGGGGGTGGCATCGGCCTTGTTGCGTCGGGAAATGCCCTTTGAAGTCCATCTGCCAAAGATCGTTAGGCGCATCGTGCTCAAACCTCAGCTTCGCCAATTGTTCCTTCTGCGCAGGCTTAATCATCCCGTGCCGATGCAGGACATTGGTGACGGTGCTGGGAGCAATCTGCTTTTTCAAAATGCTGCTGATCGTGCGCCCACCCCATGCGGGATGGTCTTGCCTGAGCGCTATGACCGCCGTTTCTAGAGCAGGGTCGGTCAGCTTGGGGCTGGTGATAGGTTTGCGGGACATCTCTTGCAGCCCCGACCGGCCTTGGGCCTCGTAGCGTTTGAGCCACTTATACGCCGTTTGGGGGCTGATCCCGAATCGTCGACACAGCTCTCGTTTATTACTGCCGGGTTGCCGGGCTAAGGCAACGAACTCTTCTTTCAGGCTCATGGCGTCTCTCGTGTCCCAGGGCATGATGGATTTCCGGCGAAGTTGGCTCGCCGAAAAGTGTCCACCATGTCCCCGTACATCCGTCAACCATGTGTCCGGTCCGTACAGGCTTTTCCAAAGTGAGCCGCTGTAAGAGCGGAACCATAAGTAGCCGTTACCGCAGCAACGGATATGTACACAGTAGAGCCAACAAAAATACCTACCCCCCTCAGGGTCACACCCGCTCCTCAAGCCGATAGCGCAAAAACCGATGCCCCGGAGAAAACAACCGCCGGTAGGTAAGCAACACCGCACCTACCGTGCCCAGCGCCGACGCCGCAGCGATCAAAAACATAATCACGATCTGATAACGCACCGCGTCCACCGGGCTTTCTCCCGCCAGCACCTGACCCGTCATCATCCCCGGCAGGCTGACTATCCCCACCACCGTCATCTGGTTCAACGTCGGAATCATGCCCGCCCTGACCGCCTGGCGAATCGCATCCTGCGCCGCCTCCCAGCGTGAACCACCCAGAGCCAGGACCATCTCGATGGTGTTGCGCCCCGAGGTCAGCTCCTGGGTCATGCGCTCAATCCCCAGAGACACACCAGTGAGGGTATTACCAAGAATCATCCCGAGGATCGGAATCGCATACTGCGGCTCGTACCACGGGTGAATCCGAATGATCGCGAACAAGCCGACAGCCGTCACCAACCACGAACTGCCCCACACCGACACAATGCTGTCGGCCCGCTGGCCCGCATAGGTAAGCTTGCCGCGCCCGGCGGCCGAGAGCCCGGCGATCAGGGTCATCAGGCACATCAGCGGCAACACCACGTACCAGTAGGCGAACTCGAACACCCAACCCAACAGGTAACCAATCGCCAGCAACTGCACCACCGTGCGCACGGCAGCCCAGAACAGCTGACGTTCCAGGCCCAAACGCAACAGCAGTGACAGCGCGCCGTTGATCAGGATCAGCGAGGCGGCGATGGCCATGTCCAGTGCCGTGAGGTCGTGATAATTCATGGCTGCACGCCCCCCGTCAGCACGCCGGCGTCCATATGCAGGCGGGTGGTGCTCATGCGTTGTGCCTGCTCAAGGTCGTGGGACACCCAGATATAGGCGTGGTCGTGATCCGCTTCGACCCAGGCGTTGATCAGCGCCTCGACTTCCCGGGATGACGCCGGGTCGAGAGCGGCGGTGGGTTCGTCCAGCAGCAACACATCGGGATTGAGTTGCAGGGTACGGATCAGCGAAACCACCTGGGACTCACCGCCGGACAAGTCCCCGGCGTTTTTTGCCAGGAAGCCCGGTTCTTTCCCCGCGTGGGCCAGCAGTGCCTTGACGGCCTCCGCATCGAAACTGAGGTGGTGCAAGGCCTTGAGGCTGTAGGGGAAACGCAGGTTGTCTTCCACCGAGCCTTCGATCAGCGCCGGGCGCTGGGAGAGATAGCTGATACGGCTGCGGTACTGCGGGATTTGCGCGTTGGCGATGGGTTGGCCGTGCCAGAGGATTTCCCCTGAGCTGGGCGCGTCGAGCAAGGCAAGTGCCCGCAGGAATACGCTTTTGCCGGAGCCGGATGAGCCGGTAATAGAGATGCGATCGGCAGGGTGCAGTTGGAAGTTCGTGGGCTGCAGCAGTTGAAGCTGACGGCGCTCGTCCATACGCGTGAGCGCCCGGGTTTCTACTAATACGCTCATGGACTTGATGATCCCTGTTCCTGATTTAGACGCAATGGTAAGACAGGGCACGTCCCCAGTGGCGAGGGAGCTTGCTCCCGCTGGGCTGCGCAGCAGCCCCAAGAAATTAACGGTGTTTTTTCAGATGTATCACAGTGGCTTTATTGGGGCCGCTTCGCAGCCCAGCGGGAGCAAGCTCCCTCGCCACAACAAGCCCCCTGGCCACAAATGCTTCAGCGCTTGGGCTCAAGCGACACCAGCCGCGGCTTGAGGGATTTCTCCTGCACCTCAAGCAGCGCCAGGGTCACCGGCAATTTGAAGCGCCGCCGCCCTGCACTGCCGGGGTTGAGAAAAAGCCGGTCGCCGCGCCACTCAATCAGAGGCTTGTGAGAGTGTCCGGTAATCACCAGCCGGATGCCCGGCTCCAGCGCCTTCGGCACATCGGCGATGTCATGCACCAGCAGCGCCCGCCAGCCATTCAGCTCGAAATCCAGGCGGTCCGCCAGGTGCTCTGCCCAGGCTGCATCCAGGTCGTTATTGCCGCGCACCACATGCAACGGCGCAATCGAGGCCAGCAGCTCAAGAATTTCCGGGCTGCCAATATCCCCGGCGTGAACAATCTGCTCGCAGCCTTCCAGGGCCGCCAGGGCCTCGGCGCGGAGCAAGCCATGGGTATCGGAAATCACACCAACTTTCATGAACGTCTCCTGTGCACACACCGGCGCTCAACGCCGGGCGGCTTGCAATCAATCATTGCACTGCCTATATTTCCCGCATGGCGCCATCTACGCCACCCTCCGCGGAAAGGGCTGCGCCCAAGACCTTGACTGAATATCACATTTCTACGACTCCCAACCTTAAAGCGGACAAGGTTTGTGCAAGGAGATCGTATGTCGCAAGCATTCTCGTCCACTAACGGCCGTATCAACCTTGAGCAGCAACGCAAGCGCGCCAAGGAGCTGTTGCGCCGCCTGAAAAGCGCCGATGCCGCCGTTACTCCCACCTTATCCGAGGCTCAATGGCTGATCGCCAAGGAACTCGGGTTCCCCAGCTGGCCCAAGCTTAAAGCGCACGTCGATGCAGTGGATTTTGCCGCCCGCCACCCGGGTTTCGAAGCCAGCGATGAAGCCCGCACCACCCACTGGCGCTGCGGCAGTGACATTGCCCACAGCCTGGGCGTGGCGGGGTTCAAGGGGCACTTTCGGATGCTGATTGATCCGCTGTGCATGGGCCCGGTCCAGGACCTGCCAGCCGAGCAATACCAGGTCGTTCGCAGCCGCTATATCAGCCAGGTGTTTGCAATGGACGAGGCCGAAGTGACCCGCCGGCATGCAGACGAATACAAGCATCTGGAACAACTGGGCAACGCCGGTCATAGCGTGTTGTGGTGTGAGGCGGATGCTTACGACCAATTGTTCCTGATTCGGGCGCTGGCGGGGCTTGAGCGTTTGCCTGAAAAGCTCGAGCTGATCGAGGTCGACCGTATCCCCGGCGTGCAACGCTTTATCGGCATTGGCCAACTGGCGCCTGAAGTATTGGCGTGGCTGTGGCCACAGCGTCGGCGGGTCGATGAGGACATGCTGAAGCTGGCGCGGCAGGCCTGGCTGGCGTACTGCGACAGTTCGCCGATCAAGCTGGCGGAACTGGCCCGGGACAACCACACAGCCCTGCCCTTTTTGGCCCCGGCATTGCGCCGACAGTTGCAGGAGTTACCGGGTGTGCGGGACGGTTTGTCACTGACCGAGCGCCTTTCCCTGCACTACGTGGATGAGGCCGGGCCTGTGCCGTTTGGCAGGGTGTTTGCCGAGTTGATGGGCAAGCGCGAACCGCTGCCGTACCTGGGGGACATGATGTTCCATGCGCTGATGCGGCCACTGATTGATGGCGATAATCCACTGTTGATCGAGTCCGAGACTCAACTGCCGTGGCCTCAAGGTTTGTTGGCGTTGACTGCGTTGGGTCGTCAGGTTCTGAACGGCAAGGCTTACTGGCCGGACCATGCCAGCCAGGAACGCTGGCTCGGTGGCGTCTGTATCCAGCCCGGCCAACCTCACTGGGTGATTGACGAGGGTCTCGTTCCTCTCTGGCGCAGCTAAAATACAGAGCTACGTATGTCGCGCAGTAGCTGGCCTGTTGCGTGACTAAAGCGCTCGGTCAAGATATCCAGTAGGGCGCGCAAGGTCAGGCTGAAACAATCGGTACTTCCCACGCTTGCTCACGGATCCCGGCGTTTTTTGGAGAGTCTCGTCGACGACTGCGCGCGATTGTGTTCATCCCAATAGCACAAGGTCCGAGGAAAATAGAGGGTCGTCCTGACCTAAAGCAGTTCATGCCTGCTTCACCCCTCAAATCTTGACGTTCTGCCGGATGTTCCAACCAAACTTCACCGGGCCGCCTTCCTTGGCACCGTCGGCCTTTTGCGCCTGGTAGCTGACTTCCACGCTGGCAAAATTCAGAGCGATGTTTTCCTGAAGTCGTTCACTGTCATCTTCAGTACGGATGTCGTAGCCGCACACCAGCACCTCCTTCAAGGTGATGATCAAATACTCCACTGCGCTTGGGCCGCCCGCCTTGCGCACCACCAGACGCGCCTCCGGATAATGCTTGCCACTGGCACATGCCATCATCAGATTGGGGCTGGATTTATCCAGCGCTTTCTTGAGGTTCAGGTTGGCAATGCTGACCTTCCCCGCCCCACCACCCGTGCCGGCATGCATGGAACCCTCCTGGGACAAACCCCATGCCCAGCTGGCGATATCGATCTCGTCGCGATGGCTCTGGTCCCGCGACTCGCCCTTGATATCGCCCAGTTTCAAAAACATATCAGTGGCCATGCTTACTCCCTGTGTTGGTTTTCGCCGGTAGTGGCGAGGGGCGCACTCTTCCTTATGCGGCGTGGTGCTCACAAGACGCCCAAGCGGGATCGGGAAGTGCCTGTCTTGAAAAAGCGAACGCTCCTACATTCATGTGCGCCACGCCCTCTCTACTCTCTCGGCTCTCGCAAACTCCAGGAGTTAAGGAATGGCTGCTTCCCTGCTGAAAGACGGATTCCCTTCAGCCCATCTCACCACCCGCCAACGGATTGAAAGCAGCCTCGACCTGCACCGGTTGTTCTTCGCCATCGACAGCGATCCGGCGCTGATCGGCGCCGGCGTGGTGTACATCGATGAGCAGTTCAACGTAGTGACCCTGCGCGAATTCCAGCCGATTTGCAGCGTGGTGCCCAAGAAGGTGGTGTTGCGCGAGGCGCCCAGGTATGTGGGGCCTTCAGAGTTCAAGCGGATGCTGGCCCACGAACCTCGGGAGTCGAAACGGGTGGCCGAAGCGTTGAATACTGCAGTGACGTGCACGGGGGCGATACTGAGCTGGGTGGTGATTTCAAGTGGGATTGCGCTGATGCCATTTACGGCCGGGACCAGTGCGGTGATTACGTTTATTGGGAAAGCGGCTGCAACAGCGAGTATCGCGCAGTGCGTTGCGGGAGTGCTTCGAACTGGATTTGAAGTTGCGCTTCCTGCAGCTTATGACTACCTGGACAACGAAGCCTGGTATCGGGCCGTAATGGTTTTATTGGACAGCGTTGCCTTGCTGGGCATCGCGACCTCAACGTTGACCACGATAAAAGCGATCAATACGACCACAAAAGTAACCGGCAAGCCCTTACGACAAGTGCTGAGAGGACTTAACCGTCAAGAACGAGCGAAGCTGAATGATGAGCTGCTCAAGATCAGGGACCCGCGCCTGACACCGAAGCTACTCAAGTTAAAACAGGCTTCCGGTGCGGCCACCAAGCGCATCAGTGCAACACAAATGCAGAAAGCGACCACCAACCACATCAGAGATGCCTTGGCAGCAACGCTGGGTTTCACCAGCAGCGCCATGTCAGGAAACGTCAAGACACTGGCTATTGGTATCTATGAAGAGGTGAGCCAGTGAACAAGCATAAAAAGACAGCCCCCCAGGACAACCTGAGTGGCGACTTAAAAAACTGGAAAACAATGAGCGGGAAAGATCTTTATTACTCGGCTTTTTACATTGAAGACCCGCGCCCTCTGCTAAAGCGTTACATGCCGGTCATAGGGGGAGATCTTCTTGCTGGTTGTTTTTCGATTGCGATGGCCGCTCTCTTGGTGGCAGTAAGTTATCTCTCCGGACTCCAAATAGACGTGGTCACCAAAAGCGTTTTTTTCGGAGCGTTGGCGTTGAGCGTGGTGTTTTCTCTCGCCAAGGCGCAGGTGTTGGCCGGGCGAACTCATTGGGTCTGGATACATATAGGGGTTTATCTTATCTGCCTGCTGATATCGCTCCCTGCCATCACCTACCGCCCCAACACCTACCTCTACTCCATGGCCCTTCTTGGCCCACTCGTGGGCTTGCTGATCCTAAACAGCAACCGCTGCCGGGAAATGCGCCAGAAAATGCTTGAGATCCGGCACAAACGCGAAGCCATCATTGCGACGCTGAAAGAACAGGGAAGATGGAAGTGGTGGTGACCTGGACCTGATGTCGGGATGCATTGCCCACTGCGATGGAGACGCTGGGAGGCGTCGAGGACATTTCCGCGAATTCACACCCGTGAAAGCTTGTGACTTGTTGCCAACAAACCCGCTTTTACCCACTTGCAGCCCCTAGTATCGAGTCCTCGTGCGCCCCTCACATGGACTGAACCAATGATCACCCGTCCCGAAAAATCCGCCTCCCCCCGCGTCGATCAACCCAACGCTCCCCAGCGGGTTTTCGACGCCGTCCTGAACAAAGCCAAAATCCTTGCCAGCACCGGGCCGGGCGACAAAACCCTTAAGCCCGAGGACTACAAGGAAGTCACCGCCCTCCCGGCCAAGCTCGACATCGACAAGCTCAAGGTCATCTCCCAGGACAAAGACGCCGGGGTGATCTACTTCGAACAGGACGGCGTCAAATACAAGATCAGTGCCGAGGGTGCGGCGAACGCCCAGGACGGGTTCGACGTGCTGAAAAACCTGCGCTTCGGCCATGCCGTGGCCCCCGTCAACCAGGGCGGTCCCGACGAAGGCACGCCGCTGTACACCTTCCTCCAGACCCTGGCCGAAACCCAGGGTACCCCCGCCGGCAAGGCCATCGTCGAAAGCCTGAAGAACCCCGACCAGCAACTGCTGCGCGAGGACGGCGACGGCGTACGCCTGGCCAATATCAAATCCGTGGGCAAGGCCGAAGACGGCGTCCTCAAAGTGACCCTGGAAAACGGCCAGACCCTGGTCATCTCCGAATTGCTCACGCCCCAGGCCTTCAGCACCTACACCCAGGCCGGGGTGACCAAGGAGGCGCTCAATGACGGCAAAGCCAAGGGTTATGAAGAAGTCACCAGCCTGCCGGGAGACCTCGATTTCAGTCAGTTGAAGGTGGTGTCCGAAGACAGCAGCGCCGGGGTGATTCTGTTCGAACACCAGGGCCACAAGTACGCGATCAGCAAGTCCGAAGCCGACCTGCCGCAGCCCGGTGCCGACCTCAGCAACCCCAACCCCAACGCGGGCGGCACCTTCTACAACTTCCTCCACGCCGTGCACGCCAGCGAGGGTTCGCAGGCCTTCGACTACATCAAGAACGCCCAGTCCCTGCCCGGCCAGGCACTGCTGCGCAAGGACGAAGCCAGCCTGAAGCTGGGGGACATCAGCAAGGTCGACACGCCCATGGACGGCATTCTCGTGGTCAACCAGGCCGACGGCAAATTGCTGGTGGTGTCCAAGGACATCACCCCCGAAGCCTTTGCCACCTACACCACCCAGGGCCAAACCCTGGCCGGCATCGAAAAGGCCAAGGGCGACGGCTACACCCTCGCCGCTCCGGATGCGTACCTGCCCTCCACCGAAGACATCATGAGCGTCGGCGGCGCCGGTGATTATGGCCCCGGCCTGATCGCCTTCACTCAGCACAAGCCGGGGGGCAGCGAAGAGAAAATCGTGGTGTCGGAAGACAGCAACCCACAGCTGTTCGAGCAGATTTCCAGCTACCGCAGCGACATCGCCGCGCAGACCACCGACGTCGACAAGCTGCGCACCGACAACGGCCTGCCGCCCCTCAAGGATGTGTCCGTCGACAACCTGACCACCACCGAGAAAGATGAAAGCGGCAACCCGCTGTCGGTGCAGGACCTGTCGATGAAAACCCTGGTGGACAGCTACCGCGCCGGGGTCAAGGACGGCAGCATCGGCAAGGACGACCCACGCGCCAAGTTCCTGCGGGCGGTGGAAGCCCGAAGCATGGCCGACAATGGCATGTCGATCATCCCCGAGCACGGCTTCGGCAACCAGGGCATCGCCACAACGCCCATCGACGTGACCTCGCGGGACGTGCGCGACAACATCTTCGACACCAAGGCCATCGACCAGACCCTCAACGACCTGCTCGGCGACTCGACCATCCAGCACGACATCAAGGCCAATCACGACGCGGCGCTGGGTAAGGTCGACGGCGGCCAGGCCAAGGTCGACGAGACCCGGCAGAAACTGATCGACAGCACCTCCTCGGAGAATTTCACCAAGTACATCAAGTCCTTGCAGGACAGCGGCAAGACCGAACTGGCGACCCAGGAAATCCAGACCGCGTACACCGCCCTGGCCGATATCGACCCGGCCAAGGCCGACAACTTCCTGCAAAACCTGCAGATCGACGGCTACACCGACGCCGTTGAAAAGCTGATGGACGACCCGACCAAAATCTCCGACGACAACACCGCCCTGGCCACCACCGACAACACGATGGCGATCCTGTCGATGCTCAAGGGCGGCGCCGACGGTCTGCCGCGACAGGCGCTGGGGGTGTATTCGAAGTTCGTCGACCAGTTGCTCAAGGACAAAAACGCCGCCGCCGACTTCGGCAAGGCGATGATTTCCCTCGGCGATACCTGGCAGAAAAACGGCGTGATCAGCTTCAGCGACATCGACAAGGCGGTGAGCAAGGAAATCATGCCGGGCCTCAGCGAAGAGAACCGCAGTGCCTTCGTGAAGAACCTCAACTTCCTCAAGGACAACGGCGTACTCGGCTCGGTGGGCGGCGCGATCGGGATGGGCCGGATCGTCTACCAACTCGCAGGCCAGGGCGGCAAGCTCGCCGACACGCCGATGAAGCGCCTGGGCATCGCCAACGACTTCCTTGGCTTCCTCGGCACCGGCTCACACTTCGCCACGCTGGGCTTGAAGGTCTATGACAAGTTGCGCGGCACCAACGCCTACAAACTGATGGGCTTCGACCGTTCCCTGCCCGACCTGTGGGCCAAGCCCGGCGAGGGTTACCACGCGCTGCCCAAGGACGCCGAGGCGGTCCAGAAGAAGTACTTCGAGATCGTCGATCAGGCCATGGACGACGGCAAGGACGTGGGCAAGGCCCTCAACAGCGGCGGCTGGAGCGACGAAGGCGCGAAGAAGGTCCAGGAAGGCATCGAAAAAGGCATCGCCAGCCGCGGTGGCGTGGCCGGTGCAGGCTTTGGCGCGAAGTTCGCCAGCAGCGCGATCAAGGTGATCGGCATGGCCACCGACGTGGCGGGCGGCGTGATCAGTGTGGTCCAGGCGGCGTTTACCTTGCGTGACGGCGTGCGTGAGAAAGACCCGGTAAAAATCGCCTCCGGCTCACTGTCCATGGCCGGTGGCGTCAGCAGCCTGGTGGCGGCTGGCGGCGGCGTACTCACCACCCTGGGGGTAACCGGGCGGATCATTCCGTTCCTGGGGCCGGTGGGCTTTTTGATCTCCGGGGCGTTGTCGTTTGTCGGAGCGATCCTGAGCACGGTGCAGTCCCACAAACTGCACAAAATCTCGATGCAGAACTGGAATCAGATCCAGGACTTCAAGCAGGACGGGTTGCTCAAGCCCAACGGGGATGAGGCGTATGTGTGGTTGCAGACCTACCTGTCCGACTGGGGCCAGCGGGATGCGCCGCAGGACCAGAGTATTTTTGATTTCCGCAAGGAAGAGTGGGATGCCCGCTCGAGTATTCGTGGTGGCGACCATCGGCGGGACCATCCGGACTTTATCGGCGACGGAAATAACCGTAACTCAGAGGACTACAAGTACTCGCTGAAACCGTCGGAATGGACCAATGAAAACCACGACATCATTTGGCGGGTGGGGGATGGATATGGCGGTGAGTATCACGATGTAGACAAGCCCTGAGTGCCCCGGCACCCCGTAGAAACCCTGTGTGGCCGACCGGCCCCACAGGGTTCAGGATCAGGGTGGTGTGCTCAGCGGCGCGCCAGGTGAGCGGATGCCAGCTGTGCATTGCGATAACCGATAATGCCGTCCTGCCTGCCGTTGTCATCGATGGAATCCAATGCATGGCTCACATGAGGCCGCTTGACGATTTCCCGGGCAAGCAACGTCATGTTGTCCTGCGCCCAGTTGCCGCTCATCTCGCGCCCCGCCATTTTGAAGATCTGCCCAAGGTCTGCCACACCATTTCTTTGCGGGTTGCCGAACTCCTTGTAGTTATTGCCAAACGCCAGCGCCACGCTGGAGTCCGACATACTGCTATAAATATTGAACGGCGAAGAACCGCATGGCTTTGGCCTGCCAGGTTGCGGGCGGCAGGGTTTCGAGTAGCAAGGGTCAGGCGGCGGGCAGTCCGATAACTTGTTGGCAGCGTTCTTCGGATTATACCGGCCAATAATGCCGTCCCGATGACCGCCGTGGTCCACCGAGTCCAGCTCACTCATCACGTTATCGCGCTTGAGTACTTCCCTGGCCAGCATCGTCAGGTTATCCCGTTGTGGGTATCCCGTTAGTGGCCGCTCGGCAACCTCACGAATTTTTCCTTGTGTCGCATTGCTTGAACCCGACGGCCTGAAGGCATCGAAGTTCTTGTCAAACGCCAGGGCCAGGGCCGCGTCTGAATGCCGGGCATAGGCGTTGCCAGAGGGGCGATGCGCGTGCTGGGAGTGACCGTTGAGATACGAGTGCTGTGTGTGAGGCGTACTGAATGAATGGGTTAGCGTCATGATTGAATTTTCCTGGTCTGTTCGACATACCTGCCCTGCATGCCGTCGGAAAACGGAGTAGCGGCAGACTGTTGCTCTGTGGCGCAGCGGTCTGCTTCGGTTCCAGCGCTGCCCGCCGGCCTCAGATCAACCGTGCCGCCACCAACCAGTCCGCCACCGCCTGAAACGACGCATCCGGTACCGGGTCTCCCGGTACGGTCTTCCTGGCAATCGCCTGCGCCAGGTTTTTGTCCGGTGCCTGCGGGATGCCCAGGTCGAACGCCTCCTGCAACATCCCCAACGCCTCCTCCGGCGACGCCCGGCACACCACCACCGGCACCGGCGTTTCTCCACGCACATAGCGCACGCCAATCACCCAGCCGTCGGTGGTGCCGATCATCATCGACGCCCGACCCAACCCCAGCTTGGTGGCCAACGCCTGCATCTCCTGGCGCTGGCGCCGGCGCTCGCTCTTGATCAGCGGGTCGCCGTCAATGTCCTTGCGCTCGCGCTTGGTCTCGCTACGGGTCATTTTCATGTCGCGGCCGAACAGCCAGCGTTGCATCAACACGTCCACCCCGCCCACCAGGATGAAAGCGGCGAGTACGGTAAACACCAGCGGTTTGAGCACCAGAAAAAACGTCGATTCGATACACCCGGCGCCGCACCGCGAAGACTCCATCAATGCCTGCAACGCGTGCCGCCCCACCACGTAGAACGCCACGGCCAGCACATGTACCTTGATCAGGCCCTTGATGAATTCCACAAAATTGCGCAAGGCGAACAGCTTCTTGAAGCCTTCCGCCGGGTTGATGCGCTTGAACTCCGGCTTGATCGGCTCCACGGAAAACACAAAGCCGCGCATGGTGATGATATTGGTCAGGATCACCACCCCGGTGGTCACGGCCATCACCGGCAGGGTGATGCCGATCACCAGTTGCTCGGCATGGTCCAGCACCCGTGGCCACACCGTGGCGAAGGGTTCGATGTAGATCTGCGCGGTCAGGTCGATCAGCGCGGTGACCTGGGCCTGGGCCCGAGGTGCGAGGATGGAAATGCACAGGGTGCAAAACAGGATGACCATGCCCGAGACCAGGTCCTGGCTCTTGGCGACCTGGCCCTTCTTGCGCGCGTCCTTGAGCTTTTTGTCCGTGGCCGGTTGGGATTTTTCTTCGCTGGTATCGCCCATGCCTTACTCCATGCCCGCCAGGGTTTTCAGCAATTCTACGGTGCCGCGAAACTCTGCCAGTTGGTCCAGCATCAATGGAATCAGGAAGCCGATGTAGATCACCATCAGGATCGAGAAAAACAGGTTTTTCACCGGCAACGACAGGTCAAAAATGTGCAGGTTCGGCGCCATGCGCGACAGGTACGCGAGCATCAAGTCGGTGACCAGCAGCGAGATGATCAGCGGCGAGACCATCAGCACCCCGACGCGCATGATCTGGTCAAGGATCGACAGCACCGCCAGCAACGCCGAGCTGGCAAATACCGGGGTAAACGCGGTCACCGGCCAGAGCTGGTAGCTGTGGTAATAGCCGTCGACCATCAGGATAAAACCGCCGGACATGAAGAACAGCGTGATCAACATCACCGTCAGCAACGTGGACATCACACTTGATTCCCCGGTAGACAACGGGTCCACCAGTTGCGCCATGGTCGAGCCACGCTGCAGGTCGATCAACTCCCCCGCCACTTCCGCCGCCCAGAACGGTATGCCGAACAACAGGCCGATCAGGATGCCGATCAGGAATTCCTTGATCAGCAACCCGGCGATAAACAGGCTGCCGTGGTTGGGCATCGAGGTCATGGCGTCGAATACCGGCATGAACATCGGGATCGAAATCGCCACGGCCACGCAGCCGCGAATCATCCCGGTGAGCCCGAGGCGGTTGAACGCCGGGGTGATCACCACCACGCCCATGGCCCGGCAGGCGGCCAGCGAGGCCGAGCTGATCACCGGGTAGGCGACTTCGAGAAACTGTGCGGTAAGGCTGGCATCCATGGGGGGTCAGCGCGTCCACAGCGGGAAGTTGTCCAGCACCTGGCTGCCGAGTTCCGCCACTTGCCCCGCCAGCACCGGCCCCAGGAACACGATGGTCAGCAGCACCGCCACCAGCTTCACTACCTGGGGCAAGGTCTGGTCCTGAATCTGGGTCAGCGCCTGGAACAGGCCCACGCTCAAGCCGACGATAATCGCTACCCCCAGCGCCGGCGCAGAGAGCATCAGCACGGTCATCAGTGCCTGTTTCATCAATGACAGGAAAACGTCCTGGCCCATGGGTCGTGCCTCAGCCGTAACTCAGAATCAAACCGTGCATCAGGCGCGACCAGCCGCTCAATGACACGAACAGGAAGATTTTCAGCGGGATCGAAATCAGGTTCGGCGAGACCATCGACATGCCCATCGCCATCAGCACGTTGGACACCAGCAAATCCACCACCAGGAACGGGATGTACAGCAGGAACCCGATCTCGAAGGCCCGGGTCAGCTCCGAACTGACAAACGCCGGGATCAGCACCACCAGGTCGTCATCCCGCAGGTCGGCACGGGCTTCCGGCGACCAGATGGTCTCGGTGGCCTGCACGAAAAAGCCGCGCTCGGACTCGTTGGCAAAGCGCGCCAGGTGCGCCTGCAGCGGCGGGCGCAAGGCGTCGCCGAGGTCCTTGAGTTGCTCGACGTGCTCGATGTTCAGGTCGCGCCCTTCCACCTGGCGGTACATGTCGCCAATCAACGGCGTAGTCACGTACACCGAGAGAATCAGCGCGATGCCGTACAGCACCAGGTTCGGCGGCGTTTGCTGCACGCCCAGGGCGTTGCGGATCAGGAACAGCACCACCGAGATTTTCATGAAGCCGGTGAGGGTCACCACCGCCAGCGGGATCAACCCGATGGTGGCAACCACCAGGATGATCTCGATCAGGTTCGGCTGATAACCGGTCATGGGGTGGCGAAACTCAGCAGGCGCACACCCAGGCCATCACCGATCTTCACCAGTTGGCCCTGGCCGACGCGGCGGCCGTTGACCATCAGGTCCACGCCATCCACCGTTGGCGTGTTCAACTGCAGCAAGCTGCCCGCCCCCAGCTCCCGCAACTGCGCCAGGGTCAGTTCCAGGCTGCCGACCTGGCATACCAGCTTGAGGGGCAAATCGTCCAGAGCTGCGGCGGCATCGACATCAGTCATTGTGTTCTCCATGTCCAAAAGGGGCGATTTCAAAGGTTCCTGTAGCTGCAGCGATGAGCCGTCACGCCGGCAGCGGGCTTGCAGGCGGCCCTCAAGGTCCAGCAGCAGGCCGCTGCCGGCTTCGAGCATCAGCACATCGCCGGGCTGCAGGCTGCGCAACTCACCGAGGCTCAGCCATTGCTGCCCGGTAAGCACCGAGAGTGTCTGGCGCAGTGCGGGTAACGGGTCAGCCTGGACCTGACCGTGTTGCTCCAGCAACTGCGCCACCAGGAACGCAGCGCTTTCGCTCAGGTCAAGCTGAGCGGCCATTGGCGGGGTGTTGCCGAAGGTCAATGTCAGCGCCAGGTGCACGGGGTAAGACCGCGCCTCGTCACTGGCTTCGAGCAACTGCACGGGGTGGCCGAGCAACGGCTCCAGGCGCTCGATCAGATCCAGCACAGCCAGCTCCAGCAACAGCGAGCGCGGCAATGACGGCAGCACCTGCGCGTCAAACTGCAACGCCAGCGGCACCAGTACCTGTTCCAGGGCGGCAGCCGAAAGTCGCAGGCGCACCGGTGATTGCCCGAGCAGCAGTTGCACATCCCGGGGGTTTTTCAGTGGCTGAGGATCGGCGGCCCAGGCGACGCTCAAGTCCTGCCCGGCGCAGCGGCCCTGCCACGCATGGCGCCGGCGGTGCAGTTGGTTATGCACGGTGAGCAGCGCCGGGTCGTGGTGTTCGAGCCAAGGGCCCAGCGGGTCGGCAAGGGCGACGATCATGTGCCGAGCCCTTGTTCTTCACGCAGCTCGCCGGCCACTCGTTCGCTGCTTTCACGCCCGTCCAACAGGCTTTGCCAGGCGTCGGACTGACGCTGGCGGCTCAGGCGTTCCTGGCGAAACAGCTCACGCTCGCGCTCCTGGGTTTGCAGGGTGCTGGAGACTTGGCTGACGTCGCCTTCAAGCAAGCGCTCATCGTCGGACAAGCCTCGCAGGCGATCCTGGGCCGCTTGCCAACTGGCCACCGACAAGCCCTCTGTGAGTGAGGCGTAAATCTCGCCGGCTTCACGGGCAACGGCTTCACGGTGCAGGCGCAATTGCTCCTTGGCATCAGTCAGGGCGCCGTGGGTTTGCGCGCAGCGCTGCTGCTGCGCCGCCAACTGGCTCGCTGCCCGCTGTTCCCGCAGCACCCGCAGGGTTTGCAGGGTGCGCAGTTGTTCAGTCTTCATCGGTTCTTTTCTCCATCGTCATACCAACAGCGCACTCACTGAGTGCATGAAGATCGAATGTGGGAGCTGTAGAGTCCCGGCAACGCTGCAACATCGATGTCGGCTGTGCTGACGCCATCGCAGCCTCGCTAAAGCTCGACAGCTCCCACGCTGGATCTTGCTGTGCTTTCGGGTTCATGCCAGCACCTGGCGCATGCGAATCAAGGAGTGCATGAAGATCGAATGTAGGAGCTGTCGAGCCCCGGCGAGGCTGCGATAGCGGTGGGTCAGGCAGCATTGATGTTGGCTGTGCTGACGCCATCGCAGCCTCGCTGAAGCTCGACAGCTCCCACGCTGGATCGCGCTGTGCTTTCGGATTCATGCCAGCACCTGGCGCATACGGATCAAGGAGTGCATGAAGATCAAATGTGGGAGCTGTCGAGCCCCGGCGAGTCTGCGAAAGCGGTGGGTCAGGCAACATTGATGTTGGCTGTGCTGACGCCATCGCAGCCTCGCTGAAGCTCGACAGCTCCCACGCTGGATCTTGCTGTGCTTTCAGGCTCATGCCAGCACCTGGCGCATGCGAATCAAGGAGTGCATGAAGATCAAATGTGGGAGCTGTCGAGCCCCGGCGAGGCTGCGATAGCGGTGGGTCTGGCAGCATTGATGTCGGCTGTGCTGACGCCATCGCAGCCTCGCTGAAGCTCGACAGCTCCCACGCTGGATCTTGCTGTGCTTTCGGGTTCATGCCACCACCTGGCGCATGCGAATCAAGGAGTGCATGAAGATCAAATGTAGGAGCTGTCGAGCCCCGGCGAGGCTGCGATAGCGGTGGGTCAGGCAACATTGATATTGGCTGTGCTGACGCCATCGCAGCCTCGCTGAAGCTCGACAGCTCCCACGCTGGATCTTGCTGTGCTTTCAAGCTCATGCCAGCACCTGGCGCATGCGAATCAAGGAGTGCATGAAGATCAAATGTAGGAGCTGTCGAGCCCCGGCGAGGCTGCGATAGCGGAGGGTCAGGCAGCATTGATGTTGGCTGTGCTGACGCCATCGCAGCATCGCTGAAGCTCGACAGCTCCCACGCTGGATCTTGCTGCGCTTTCGGGTTCATGCGAGCACCTGGCGCATGCGGATCAAGGTGTGTTCGGGGCTGCTGGGTTCGTCGGCGTTTTGGCGCAGGAAGGCTTCGATCGCGGCATGGCGGGCGATCGCTTCGTCGGCCAGGGGGTCGCTGCCGGCGGAGTACTCGCCGACGCGGATCAGCATTTCGATTTCGCCGTAGCGCGCCATCAATTCACGGATGCGCATTGCCAGGCGCTTGTGTTCGTCACCCGCCACCTGCTCCATCAACCGGCTGCGACTGCGCAGCACGTCCACCGCCGGAAAGTAGTTGCGCTGGGCCAGTTCGGCGCTGAGGGCGATGTGCCCGTCGAGGATCGAACGCGCTTCCTCGGCCACCGGATCGCTGGCGGCGTCGCCTTCGGTGAGCACGGTGTAAAGCGCGGTGATGCTGCCGGTGGGCCCCGGGCCGGCACGCTCCAGCAACTTGGGTAAGGTGGCGAAAAACGACGGTGGATAGCCGCGACGTGTCGGTGGCTCACCCACCGCCAAGCCAATTTCGCGCTGGGCCCGGGCGAACCGCGTGAGGCTGTCCATCAGCAGCAGTACGTTGCGGCCCTGGTCGCGGTGGTACTCGGCCAGGGTGGTGGCGACAAACGCCGCACGTACTCGCTCGGCCGCCGGGCGGTCGGAGGTGGCGACTACCGCAACGGTCCGCGCGCGGGCCTGGGCGTCCAGTTGCACGTCCAGCAGTTCGCGCACTTCCCTGCCCCGCTCGCCGATCAGGCCGATGACAATCACATCGGCTTCACTGTTGCGGATGATGCTCGCCAACAATGAGGATTTGCCCACCCCGGGTTCGCCAAAGATGCCCATGCGCTGGCCCTGGGCAAGGGTCAGCAAACCATCGATGGAGCGAATGCCCAACGCCATGGAGCGTACGATCAGTTGCCGTGAGAACGGCGCCGGCGGCTCGGCGTGCAAGGGGTAAGTCTGCAAGTTCAAGGTCGGCGGTACACCGTCACCATCAAGAAACTCGCCCATGGGGCTGATCACCCGCCCCAGTTGCGCATCGCCTACCGCCACACCGAGGCTTTCGCCGGTGGCGATGATTTGCGTGCGGGTCGACAGGCCTTCCATGGAGCCGATGGGCGACAGGATCGCTTCATCACCATCAAACCCAATCACTTCGGCACTAAGGCTGCGGCCACTCACCGGATCGCGCAAATGACACAGCTCGCCGATGCTCGCCCCCGCCACGCTGGCCCGCAGCAACACCCCGCGAATACTCAGCACCGTGCCTTGCATCGGACGCAAACGGGCCTGAGACAGGCGATCGGTCAGGCGCGGCAGCAGTTGATTGAGGTTCATGCCACGCCCTCTTCGGCAAAGGGCAGCAGGCTGCGGCGCAGGGTTTGCAGCTGCGCTTCCAGCCCCAACTCAACCGAGCCCGCCGGGCTGCTGAGGCGGGCCTGGCCGGGGCTCAATTGCGCATCGGCCTCCACGGCAATGCCGTCCTTCAGCAACTGTTGGCGCAGGGCATTCACTTCGGCCGCTGGCACCCACAAGGTCAGCGCCTGGCCCTGACGAAACGCGCTCAACGCCTGCCGCGTGCAGCGCACCACCCGGTCGGTGTCGTCCAGCTCGCCGAGTACTTCACGCACGATGCCCAGGGCCAGGTCCGCCAGCGAAGCTTCAAGCCCGGCCAGGTAGTGCTGGACCTGGGCCTGGGTTTCCAGCAGCAGCTGCGCGACCTGTTCGGCGCCTTCCCGGCGGGCGCTCTCAAAGCCTTCGGCACGGGCGCTGTGCAGCCACTGGTCACTGTCGGCCTTGATCTGCTCGGCGTGTTCCTTGGCGGCTTGCACGAAGGCGAAACCATCGGTCCACAACGCCGCTTCATCGGCGCGCAAAATCCGCGCGGCGGGACGGCTGGGTAATTCACTCATGGGCAATCTCCTCCGAGAGCAACCGGGCAGCGACGGTCTGGACAATTTCCAGGTCGCGGGGCAAGCGCCCGCTATAACCCTTGGGGGCGACAAAACGCAGGGGCAACCAGCCCTGCAACTCGGCGGGCTGGGCCTGCAGCCAGGCGGCGACACAGGTGAGGCCATCGCGGTCGATAGCGTCGATCAACTCGGCGGGCTCCCGCAGCAGGTCGGCCGCGCCGCCCAACTGCCGGTTCGCCAGGGCCAGGGCAAAGGCTTCCTGACCGAGGCCTTCGCGCAATTCATTGACCACTTCGCGGCGGATCTCCCGGCTCAGGGTCGAGGCATGCCAGATCGCGCCACACAGCCTGGGCAATCGCTCAAATTGCCCCGGGTTCAGCAGCAACACCGGCAAATCGGCGGCGGGTGGCGTGACCAGATGCGCCAGCGGCGCCAGCTGATAATGGCTGGCCAGCAACTGCTCCAGGCGCGACCGAAAACGCGGATGCCCGTGCAAGGCTTGCAGCACCTCGACCGGCAGGCCTTCGCCGAAACACTCGCCGAGGCTTTGCTCGCGCACAAACTGCAACGGCTGGGCGATCAGGCCCTGCCAACGTTCAACCAGGCTCATTCACCCTCCTTGAGCACATACAACGCCTGGGACTGGCGCCGCGCCCAGTGCTGACGGGCCAACACGCCACACGCGCCGAGGGCGAGCAGCAGCAAACCGCCGACCAGCAACCGTGCCTGGTTGAGGTTGTCTTCCAACAGCCACAGGCCCATGAAGCGCGCCAATCGCGGTTGCGCCGGGTTCTGGCTGATGGACACGGCGGCCTTGATCGCCGTCACCGAAACGCCGTCGTAGCTCAGGCCGGAAATACCGTTGGCCACCAGGGTCTTGATCTGCGGGATCAGGGTATTGATATCGGTGCCCGGGTCGTAGCGCACCAGTACCGAGGCCGACGAGGGCGAGATCACTCGCTTGAGCAGGTCATTGTCCGGCAGCACCACATGCACCCGCGCCGAGACGATGCCGTCGATCTGCGACACCGAGTGGGACAGTTCTTCGCTCAAGGCATAGATCATCTGCGCCCGCTCCTGCACCGGCGACGACACCAGGCCGTTGCCCTTGAACACCTCGCCCATGTTGGAAAAGCTCTGCTGCGGCAGGCCGGCGTTGTCCAGCAGGGTCATGGCTTCGGCGAAGCGTTGTTCGTCGACCACCACTTTCAACTGGCCGTTGTCCTGCACCTTGCGCGTCGCCGGGATGCCGTCGCGCAGCAGCACCGCGACCATGGCGTTGGCGTCGCGCTCGCTGAGGTTGGTGTAGAGGTCCATGTCGCAGGCCTGCAAGAGGCTGGCGAGCAGGCCGATCAGCAGCAGGCGCAGGGCATGATTCGGGCTTGGCATGGCGTTATTGACCCTTGAGCAGCGTGTTGGCGGACCCGGAAATCTGCGTCGCACCGCGCACCACCATCTGGGTTTCGATGGAGTAGTCGAACATCTTGCCCAGTGAATGGACGATCTGGTCGACCTGCTGCTCGGCGACTTTCTTGCCAGGTTCTGCAGTGGGCGAGGCACCCGTGGTGCGAATATCCGCAGCGGCCACTTGGGGCGGCGCCGACGGGTTATTGGTAAGTAAATCGGCGCGCTCGGAAAAGGTCCGGGAGCGGTCGATAAAACTGTTCAGGCGCTCCATCAGGCCCGAGCCGATCTGATGGGGGCTGGCGCCCTCGGGCATGCCCTTGGCCGTATTGGCCATGTGCTCGAACAGATTCTGCGAGGCCCCGGCGGGCCCCGCGCCGGCGGACGGCGGCAAGGCCGTGGCGCTGGCAGCGAGAATGATGGTCATGGGTGCTCCCTACTCTTCGTCGTCATCGGACATGGCGTCATTCAGCATTTCCTGCGCCTTGGGCATGATGATGAATTGACCGCCGATGGTGACCGCCTGGGTGATCAGGGCATCGGTGAATTCGGCGTCGGTCATCTCCGGTTTGTCGGCGCTCTTGGCGTTATCCACCGCGGCGTTGAACTTGGCTTCAGGGCTGGCGCCACCGGGGGCGAGGTTGCTGTCTACGGCGGTTACGGACATGGTCATGCTCCTTTACTGGGGTTGGGGTGAATCAAGGGGTTTCGGTGCTCACCTGGGCACCGCGAAACACCCGCACGCCGTGCTCGCGCGCCACGACGGGCGCCGCGGCCTTGGGTTGCAGGTGATCCACATGCTGCTGAACCAGCGCCAGGTACGGCGGCGGCCCGGATACAAAGACTTCATCGCCCTCGGGGCCGTTGCGCATCGACAACTGTTGGCCGAACACATCGAGGTTGTTCAGATAGGCCTGCAACTGGTCCAGGTTCAGGGCGTTGGCCTTGAACAGCTTGGTGGTGATTTCGTCGCTGGCATTGAGGTACAGCAGGTTGCCGTCGAAGTACCAGGTCAGGCCGTTGGTGCTGCACAGCGTCTGCAAAAACTCCCCGGCGGTGGCGGCGCGCATGGTGCTGCGGGCCTTGCCACGCACCTTGTCCGAGAGCACCAGCGGGATGTCGAGGTTGTGGCCGAATTCTTCGAGGGCCGCGCGCACGTCCTGATCCACCAGTACGTAGGCGTAGGGTTTGGCAAACCATTCGGGCTCTTCATCGGCGTGGGCAATCGAGGCGCCAAACAGCACCGACAGACATAGGAGCGCCATGGAAAATATGCTTACATGACGTCCGCCTTCGCCCAACGAGTTGTGACGATGACCAAACACTTTTTGCTTGCCGGCAGCCTGTTGCTGGCCGCCTGTTCCAGTACTGCACCGAGCGATACCGATCGCTCGGTAAAGCTGGCCAACGATCTGAACCAACGCGGCGACTACGCCAGCGCGGCGGCGCTGTACGAACGGGCGGCCCAGCAACCGGGCGCCGGCATCGATTTGTGGCTCAAACTCGGCCAGGCGCGGCTCGACGGCAACGACGCGCCTGGTGCCGAACGCGCCTTCCAACAAGCCCTCGGCCTCCAGGCGCACAACGCCGACGCCTTGCTGGGCCTGGGCACCGCGCAACTGCGACTGGGCAAAACCCAACGCGCCGTGACGGCCCTGGGGCAAGCCGCAGAGGCCAGCCAGTCGCCGGTCGCGTACACCCGATTGGGCATCGCCCACGTGCTGAACGGCCAGGCGGTGACGGCACAAACCGCCTTCGCCAAAAGCCTGGGTCTGCAACCCGACGACCTCGACAGCCGCTGCAACCTGGCCCTGGCCTACGCCCTTGGCGGCCAGGCGCAACAGGCATTGGACACCATCGCCCCCGTCACCCAATCGCCCCGCGCGTTGCCACGGCATCAGCGAAATGAATTGTTGGTGCTGGTATTGGCGGGATACGAACAACGAGTGGCCAGCTTGCCGCTGGACGATATTCCGGCCGCTGAGCGCGCACGTCTGATCACCGAAGCCAACCGCATCAAAGCCATCAGCGATCCGATTGCGCAAGCGCGTGAATTGGGGCTGGTGGACACGCACTGACTGATCGTTCCCACGCTCTGCGTGGGAATGCATCCTGTGACGCTCCGCGTCACCTTGCATCCATCGCGGGACGCGGAGCGTCCGGGGCGGCATTCCCACGCAGAGCGTGGGAACGATCAGCGTGGGGTTCATTGCTCCGCTCCCGGAGCGCCCGCCTTGGCCTCTTGCTGAGCCTGACGCCGCTGCAACTGCTCCCGATCAAACCCCTCGATATACACCTGCGCCGCCCGCCCAACCGGCGCCGCCATCGCCGGCCCGGTGGCCCGCCCCTGATTCAAATCCTGCCGCTGCTCCACCATCTGCATCAAATTCAAATTGTTGGCACAGCCCAACGGCAAGGTCGCCTTGAAATCCTCATCCAGCCCAATCTCATCCTTGGCCGGCGGCTGCTGGCACTGGCTCGGCAACCCGTCCGCCTGATATTGCGGTGAGTAATACACCGGCGCCAGATGCGTCTTGCACCCCACCACCAACAGGGGCAAACACATCAACAAACGCGAAACTTTCATGACATGCCCCCTCATCAATTCATGTAAAAACCGAACGCCCCACCACTGCGTGGCCCCGCCGCTGCGGCGGTGGCAGGCTGCGCATCCAGCGGCGTGGCCAGGGTGCGACTGCGTACCGGCTCCACCAGGTACGGCGTGATCAAAATCACCAACTCGGTTTCATTGCGCTGGAAGCGCTTGGAGCGAAACAGGTTGCCCAGAATCGGCAAGTCACCCAGCAACGGCAGCTTCTCGATGTCCTGGCTGCTCTCACGCTGGAACAGCCCGGCAATCGCAAACGTCTGCCCGCTGCCCACTTCCACCCGCGTATCGGCGCGGCGCACGCTGAACGACGGCACATGGAAATTGCCGAAATCCACCGTTCCGCCACTCACCACACTGCTGACCTCCGGACGCACTTGCAGGGCGATCCGGCCGTTGGGCAGCAGCGTCGGGTTGAACAGCAGCGACACGCCGAACGACTTGTATTCGATCCCCACCAGGTCCCGATTCACCGGCACCGGAATCGCCACTTCGCCGCCCGCCAGGAAGCTCGCGGTCTGTCCGGTCATGGCGGTGATATTCGGCTCGGCCAGAATTTGCAGAATCCCGTTGGCCTGCAACGCGTCGAGCATGCCGTCGATATTGGTGTTGCCCGAACCGCTGCCCGCCGCCGCCAAGCCACCCGCGGTCGCCGCTGCCAGCGGCCCACCGGTGATCAGGCCGAAGGAAAACGTGCCGTTGCTGAACATGGCGTTCCAGTTCACGCCGTAGTGCAACAGCTCCGAGCGGGACACTTCAGCGAACCGCACGCGCAAATTGACCTGGGCCGCACCGGCATATTCAGTGGTGTTGACCGCGCTCTGAAAACCCTGGCCCTGGGGGTTGAGCAAGGCATTCAAATCCGTCGCCTCGCCCACGCTGCGCACCGTGCCCTTGGCGATCAAGCGGTTGCCGGCGCCGCTGATCTGCGCGCCATTGCCGGGATGCAATTCCTGCATCGGCGCGGTCACCGCCTGGGTGGCGCTGCTGACGGCCAGGGACAGGCTGGCGAGCTGTTTGCCGTCGCTGCCCAGGGCTATCAGGCTGGTATTGCCCGGGGCCTTGCCGAAGATATAGATCACACCGGGCGACACCACTTGCAGGTCGGCAATCCCCGGTTCGGCCACCAGCACCGACTCCACCGGGGCGACAAAATGCAGGATTCGGCCTTCACCGGAGGCGAGGCTGATGGAGCCTTGGGCCCCATTGGCAATGTCCTGGGCGCTGCACAAAAACGACGCCAACGTCAGCAACAACAGAGAAAAACGAATCATGAGGCAGACGCCAGGGAAGTGACGGAAGCCGCGGCAGGTGCACGGCGGTTGGAGGTATCGGTGAGGCTGATAGTCACCAGCGCTTGCAGGTTGTATTCAGTGGCCAGCTCGCGAAACGACAGCACCGCCAGCTCCAGTTCACCGCGCAGCACCAAGCGGCGCAGGCTGCGGCGCAATTCCGGATGCACCAGCAACACCGCGCTGTTGGCCTCGACGGTTTTGTCGCAGGCCTGGCGCAGTTGGGCGAGCAAGGCGCGGTTGACCTCTTCCGGGATCACTTCGCGGCTGGGCTCCTGGCGACGCAGGGACGCGCGCAGTTGGTCTTCCAAGCCCGGCGCCAATACCAGGGCACCAATCACCCGATTGCGGTCGGCATATTGATGGCTGATCTGCCGCGCCAACGCGGCACGCAGGTGTTCGGCGAGGCGGCCGGCGTCGGTTTCCCGGGCGCCCCACTCCACCATGGCTTCGAGCAAGGCCCGTTGATTGCGGATCGACACGCCCTCTCCCACCAGCAGGCGCAGGGTCTCGGCCACCCGCTGCAACGGCACCAGGCGCAAGGCTTCCTTGACCAGTTCGCCGTAGGTGGCTTCGGTGCGTTCAAGCAGCAGGCGGGTTTCCTGAATGCCAAGGAAGTCCGCGGCATAGCGGCGCAGGCTGCGCTCCAGCACGCCGCGCAGCACCTCATCCGGTAGCAGGAAACCGATGCCGGCGGTGCGCAACGCGTCTTCGTGCTGGCGCTCGATCCAGTGTGCGGCGCGGCCATTGAGGGGCGAATCGGCTTGCAGGGTGGCGATGTCCAGCAGTTGCACGTGCACCGGATCGTCCTGCAACAACAGGCAGTTGATCGGCATCTCGCCTTCGCTGACCGGCACGCCTTCCAGGGACACCCGGAAGCTGCCCGGCGTGGCCTTGGCGTCCATGTGAATGCCCGGCACCGGCATGTCGACGCCGAGGTCGCTGCGAATGTCGTGACACAGCGCTTCGATGCGCTGGCTCAACAGCTGGCGCGGTGCGCTGAGGGCCAAGGCGCTGCCGAGGGTCAGCAGCACCCGCGTGTCGGGGGCCACGCCGTAATCCTGCTCGGCCTGCACTTCCACCACCGGTTCCAGGGTCTCGATCAGCGCCTCGGGTTCCACCTGGTGTTCACGGGTATGACGGCGGTACATCACGAAGGCCGCGCCGCCGAACACCAGCGACAACCCGAGGAACACCCAGGTCGGAAAACCCGGGATCACGCTGACGCCGACCATGATCAATGCGGTCAGACCAAGGGCCCGGTAGCTGGCCCCCAACTGCTTGAGAATCTCGCTGCCGAGGTCACCCGACTCACCGTCGCTGTTGACCCGAGTCACCACGGTGCCCGCCGCTACCGAGATCAGCAGCGCCGGGATCTGTGCGATCAAACCGTCGCCTACGGTCAGCAGCGAATAGGTGTGCACCGCCGCGCCGAAGGTCATGTCGCGCTCGATCATGCCGATCAGCATGCCGCCCAGCAGGTTCACCGCGAGGATCACCAACCCGGCAATCGCATCGCCTTTGACGAACTTCATCGCCCCGTCCATCGCGCCGAACATCTGGCTCTCGCGCTCCAGGCGAGAGCGCCGGCGCCGGGCTTCGGCCTGGTCGATATCGCCGTTGCGCAGGTCGTTGTCGATGCTCATCTGTTTGCCGGGCATCGCGTCCAGGGTGAAGCGCGCCGCCACTTCCGCGACCCGCTCGGCGCCCTTGGTGATCACCACGAACTGCGCCACGGTGATGATCAGGAACACCACCATGCCCACCACCACCTGGCCGGCAATCACGAAGTCGCCGAAGGCCTTGACGATGTGGCCGGCGTCGCCGTGCAGCAGAATCAAGCGCGTGGTGGTGATGGACAGCGACAGGCGAAACAGGGTGCTGAGCAGAATCAGCGGCGGCAGCGCCGAGAATTCCACCGAGTGGCCGATGTAGAAAGCCACGATCAGGATCAGGATGCTCAGGGCGATGTTCAGGCCGATCAGCATGTCCACCAGGTAGGTGGGCAGCGGGATGATCATCATCACAATCGCCATCAGCATGAACGCGACGATGATCACGTCGGTACGCTGGGCGGCCATGCGCGCGATGCCGTTCAGGCGATTGAGCAGGTTCATGGCGCCACTCTCCGTGCAGCCAGGTAGCGTTTGAAGCACTGGCGCGCTTCGTCCTTGCGTTCGCCGTACCACAGCGCCCGGGCGCGTAGCAGCAACAGGCTGGCGGACTCGCCTTCCAGCGCCACCAGGCGGTCCAGGGCCGCGAGTGCGCGGGTAAAGTCGCCGCTGTCGGTAAACGCCAGCACCAGCGAGCGCAGCAGCAGGCCGTCGTCGGGCGCCACGCTCACGGCAATCAGCAACATCACCAGCGCACGCTGGGACTGGCCGTTGCGCCGGTACAGCTCGCCAATGCCCTTGAGCAATTGCACCGCGTCGTCGTTATTCCGGGACATCAGGCCTGGACCTCCGAGCGTTGTTGTTCGAGGGTGCGGCGCATCTCGATTTCCTCGCTGATCAGGTCATGGGCCAGCGCCTTGATCTCCGGCTCGGCGTCGAGGTTCGGCAACAGGTGCTGCATCACGTGATCCAGCAACTCCAGGGACCGTGCACTGCCGAACAGCAGCGAGTCGACGCCGGCGGCGCTGGTGAGTTCTTCCAGGTCACTGCGCAGGGAGCGGCGGGACTGGACCTTGCGGGTTTTCAGCACGGCCTCGAAGGCGGTGGCCTGGCGCGAATTGACCGGGCGGATCGCCTCCACCGGCGCGCTGCGCACATCACTGGGAATCAACGGACGGGGTTCGACTTTCATCCCGGGGCCTTAGCTGAAAAAAGCAGCGTCATAGGGTGAAGGTGAAGCGTTCTTCGCCACGGGCGAGGATCACCTGATTGTTCTCGATGCGTTCCAGTACCCAGTTGTCGGCCAGGGCCGCGCCGGGGTACAGGCGCTTGCCGCTGTCGTTGATCACATAGGGGTGGGTGCCGAACCACACGGCTTGAAAACGCACCCGGGGCCGGGCCGCATCCGCACGCACCGCGACCCGCGGGTTGAGCACGATCTGCTGGCCATAACGCTGGTCGAAGGCTTGTTGCAGGGCGATCCACTGAGGCTTTTGTGCACGCTCGAAGGAGCCGATGGCGTTGAGCTGGCCGTCGATGTCGTTGACCTTCACCGCGTCCAGGTGGGCGGCCTGCAATTGCCCTTCGAACCAGGCCTTGGCCTCGGCCCGGGAAGGCTTGACCACGGCTTTTTCGGCGACCGACTGTACGGCCTGCGCTTGCGGTGGATCGTTGCGAAAGGCCAAGGCACCGGCGCACACAAACAGCAAGGCGCTGGCAATGATCCACGGGGTGAAGGTGCGTGTGGCTACCGGCGGTTTTTCAGGGCTGCCCGGCAGCGCCAGGCTCACACCCGCCGTGCCGATGCGCAGTTGCAGCGGCAGCCGCGCGCGATGGCCGCTGCCTTGGGGGATACGGATATCACCGGCAGTGCCAGTGATCAGGACATCACCGCCAAGGGCTTCGACGGCCACCTGTGCACTTTCAAAACGCAGGCGCAGATGCAGTTCGGCGATTCCGGGATCGCTGAGCTGAAGGTCGGCTGCCAGGGCAGCGCCAAGGGTGTAGACCGGCTGGTCGAGCATCAGGGAACTGCCCTGGTGCAAACCGTGGGTCACGAGCAGGGTCGGCGCGCCGTTCGCGGCGGGCAGGCCCAGGGAAATCAAGGCTGTCATGGTTGGGTTTGCCCCCTTGAGAATCACAGGCAGCAACCACACCTGTGCCGATCAACAACGGTGCAACGGGGTCAGGCAGGTATACGGGCAGCGCCGGCGCCGCCCGTATGGCGAATCAGTTCTGCGGACGCTGTTTGGTGGCGTCGAGCTCTGCTTTTTTCGCGGTGCTGATCTCGGTGATCTTGGCCGACTTCTCGATGGCCATGTTGAAAGTTGCTTCCATCTTCGCGATAGCGTCGTCGGCGCCGCCTGCACTTACTGGTGGAGTAGTAGCCATGTTCAATCTCCTTGCATCGATAGGGAAGTTAAGCAGCATGCAAACCGAACCGAACTCCCCGCGTCAGACAGTGAGTTGGCAATGCAGCTGTCGGTTTGCATGGGAACCATACTACTCACGAATAAAACGCCTTCGCTGTGAAAGCTTGTGAAACGTTCAGGATGGGGGCTGTGAAAAATCCCGCTCAACCTGCCGTTGAGAAAATCTCATCCCCAGGCAGGCGCGGAACTTTTGTTGAAAATCCAATACATGACGAAACCCAATGATTACGGGGTCTTTCGCTTAAAGATGAACGGTTTTGAACAATGTAGAGGCCAATAACGCCTGGGCAAAAACGTTGACTACCCAACGATTCCTGAAAATAACGCAGACAACTTCACACTTTTAACTAATAGCCAATTGCCCAACTTTGCAGATATTGCCATTTGTAACAAAAGCGACTTGATCATCGCGTTTGATAGCTCGGCGCGGGCCTGCTCAATAACACTTCGCAACTTTCGCCCGCCCCAGTTAGTGCACTTGCACTAAATATCGATTGATATAAGACAACTTCCAGGTGATCTATGACTGCGATCCCGAATGGCCTTGATCCTGCCGATAACAAGGGCCCGGATGGCTCCCGGAGCACATTTGAAAAAGCCCTGTTCACGGCGGTCGACCGGCCGGTATTCGACCCCTCGAAAATCCGCGGCCCGTCCATCCCGCTGCCGTACCAGAACGTTCAGGCACCGGTGAACAACAGCATCACCTACACCCCGCTGGGCAGCGACAAACCGGTGACCCTCAAGCAGATCGACAACCCCAGGCTGTTTGAGCAATTGGTCAACCAGTACAACGCACAGCAAAGCGATGCGACCCTTGAGAAGAACCTGGCTGACAGCAAAAGCGCCGGCTACAAGGAGGCCGACGCCAGCACCGTGGCGCCCGGCTTGGGCAACTACAAGGCGATCGGCAGTACCACGGAATTGGGCCCGGGACTGATCCGCTACGAGACCAGTGCCGGCGACAAAATCGTGGTCAGCCAGAAGGAAACACCCGCGCTGTTCGCCCAGGTCAGCGGCGATTCGGCCAAGCTGTTCGCGATCAACGCCAGCCAGGCCGAGGGCTATCGCCTGGCCGGCCCCACCGAAACCATGGACCCCGCCGCGAATATCGGCCCACCCGAAGAAGTCGGCCCGGGTCTGATTCGCTATACCACGGCTTCGGGCGACAAAGTGATCGTGTCCCAGGACATCACTCCCGCGCTGTACGACCAGGTGGCCAAACTGTATGCCGGCAGCACCGGCGCCGCGGGCGCCTCGGACACGTCCTGGATCGACACCTCGTCGTTCGGCGTATCCGGCGCCAAGGACTGGGACACCATCACCGGCAACACCAGCGGCACGCCGACCAAGGAAGAACTGGACCTGAATCGGCCCAAGGCGGCCGCGCAATTGCTCTCGCAAAACTGGGATGCCTGGGGCCTGCACGGTGCGCCGATCGACTTCGCCAACCCGCCCACGACCCTGCCGCCCGAGGCCCAGGCCGTGCTCAAGTACGTCGCCAGCAGCCCGAGCCTGATGGCCGCGCTGGACACAGGCGGGCGTGGCAAGGCCGACAACGTGATCACCCATTCGGACGTCGACCATTTCATCGACAACGCCGGCAAGGACCTCGGCGCTGCGTCGAAATCCTATGGCAGCTTCCTCGGCAGCCACCCCGGCGACCTGGCCAAGGCCAATGCCAAGTCGGCGGCAATCCTGATGGCCAACGAGAGCCTGGCCGCCGGCGCCGGTTCAGCGATGCGCCCCGGTGACGCCAACCAGCGCAGCAACGACGGCATGCTGCGCACCGACAACCTGCAAGCCTTGGGCAGCGATTCGGCGCTGAGTACCGAGCTGACCGGCGCGGCGGCCATGTGGTCCAGACCCGGGATGTTCCATGCCCTGGAAACCGGTGGCGACAACCCGGCCACCGGCAAGTCGGACGGCATCGGCACCCGCGACAACATCGGCGCCTGGCTGGAAAAACAGGCGCCGAAAACCGACAGCGACACCCTGACCTTCCTCGACGGCGCCGCCACCCGTGATGCCGTCGCCGGCGTCGACACCTCGGGCCTGACCGCCGATATCCTGGCCAACCCGCAGAACTACAGCGGCGAGCAAAAAGCCGCAGTGCTGGTGCAACTCACCGACGCGCAAACCCGCCTGCTGGTGAGCGACTACGTGCCCCACGCCGGGCTGATGGACAAGTACACCTCGCCCCATTACGGCCTCAACCCCAACGAAGACAAGATCAAGGCGCAGCTGCAAAGCGGCATCGAAACCCTCTCGGCCGACCCGGATGTGCAAGGCTTCCTGCAAAACAATCGCGGCCCGGCACTGGCCGACATCGTCGACAGCAACCCGACGATGAAAGTCGCGATGCAGAACTACTACACCGACGACATCGAGACCGGCAAAAACCTTAACGACAACCTCAACGCCAAGGACCAGAACGGCAAGCAGATCGACATGGGCATAGGCCTGCAAAACGCGGCCAACGATACGACCATCGCCAACCTGGCGCTGGGGGGCAACGGCCATGTGGACCTGACCGGCATCGCCGCCAAGGCCGGGCAAAGTGACAACATCCAGCAGTACTACAAAAACCAACTGGTGACCGGCAAGGCCTTTACCGACGCGGTGGCCGGCGGCATGGACCCGACCGTGGCCGCCAGCAGCTTCGCCGCCAGCACCGCCTCGGCCCAGGCCTTCCTCGGCGACAAAGCCTCGGCGGATGACGCCGCCACCTTGCAGGTGAATTTCAACGAAGCGCTTGGCGACGCCCTGCTCGGCGGCGCCACCACCGACACCCTGAACATCACCCTGGGGGACGGCAAGGGCAACTTCGACGAAGCCAAGGTCACTGCCGCGATCAACGACGCCCAGCAAAAAGATCCAGAGATGTTTGTCACCTCGGACGGCGGCAAGATCGACCCGGCGCAAGTGGTGTCGATGCTGCGTTCGGTGTGGGACATCGGGCGTCAGGGCGACAAGATTGCGGACGCACTGCCCAAGGCCATCGAAGGCATGAAGTTCGGCGACGTCAGCCCGGCGTTCAAGCAAGGCCTGCTGCACATCGGCAGTGCGGTGTTGATGAGCGGCGTACTGATGGCCCGTTCCGCCAGCGGCAGCAACACGCCGGTGGCGGACGCGAACCGGGTATCCGCCGGGCTGCAATTTGCCGGGCTGTTGATGGAGGGCGGTACCAAATACGCCAAGGAAGCGGGTTACGGCATCACCTGGGTCAACCGCCCGGATGGCGGCACCATCGGTGACTTCCCCGGCAAGGTGCCGGTGGGCAAGGGTCCGCTGAGTCCGCAGCAAATCGCCAACCTCGGTGCGGCCGGCAAGATTATCGGCTCGGCGGGCGGGATTATCGGCGGTGTCATCGGGGTGATTGGCGGTGTCGACTCGTTGAAGAAAGGTGATTACCTGAGCGGCAGTTTCTCGGTGGCCACCGGTGTGCTGGGCACGGGTGCGGCGGTGGCCGGGCTGGTGGAGGCCGGGGCCGGGTTGTACGGTGCGACGGAAATCGGCGCGGTGGCCGGGACCATCAGCGGCATCCTTGGCGGGGCTACGGCGATTCTCGGCGGGATCGGCAGCGCCTTTCTGCCCTTCGCCCTGGCCGATGCTCACGGCAAGGCGCAGGACGCGTTCTACGGCGAGCTTGTGCCGGTGCTCAAACAATATGGTTTGACTGGCGGGCCTACGGAGCCGGGTGATTATCCGGAAGATCCGATCCCGGCGATCAACACCTGACCTTCCCTTGCAGCCTTGCGCGAAGGGAGCCGCGCGGGGTTGTGTTTTTGAACATGCACAAAGGTTAATCACATGACGTATTCACAACGCAGCCCTCTTGAAGACAGCGCTTTTGAAATTCACTTTGGGCCTTATCGACTGCTGCCCAGGCGTCATCTGCTGCTGAAAAACGGTGAGCCGGTGAGTTTGGGGAGTCGAGCCCTGACGTTGCTGATTGCCCTCGCTTCGCGGCCTGGTGAGCTGATGGAGAAGACCCAATTGCTGGACATCGCCTGGCCACGGTTGGTGGTGGAAGAGTGCAACCTGCGGGCGCAGATCAAGGCGATCCGCCGGGCGTTGGGGGATGATGATGCGGTCTATATCGCGACCGCGATGGGCCAGGGGTATCGGTTTTTTGCGCCGACCTGGGTTGAGCGTGGGGCTCGGAAAAAGCCGGTTGTGTTGGGGGTTTATAGTTGTCGGCGTTGTTTGGGGGGGGATTTGGATCGGGGGCATATCCATTATTTGGGTAACGGCTGAAATGGGTTCCGCTCTTACAGCGGCTCACTTTTGAAGAGCGCAAAAGTAAGCAAAACGCTCTTGCCCCACCACTCGGCTCCTCGCTTAGGCTCGGAGTGCCCTCACTCCGGCTTTGGACCGTGGGCCGCCGTCATGGGCCATCCCTGGCCCAGGACGGCTAACCCGGCGTCCTGCCGGGTTACCCACGCTCCAAAGCCTGCGTTCGGCCAGCGTGGTTTAACGGGGCGCCTAAGATCAAGATCAAGATCAAGATCAAAAGCAAGAGCACAGCGGCCTCCCGGCCGGCTTGAGTGTTAAAAGCAAAATCAAAATCTAAAGCGGGCACGGTCCAAATGTGGGAGCGGGCTTGCTCGCGAAGGTAGTTAACGAAGACGCGGGCATTCTGGATGAACGCGGCGCTCTCAGGTTTTTCGCGAGCAAGCCCGCTCCCACAGAAAAGCAGATTTGTTTTCGCTCTGGCTTTTGATCTGGCTTTTAACACTCAAGCCGGCCGGGAGGCCGCTGTGCTTTTGCTTTTGATCTTGATCTGACTGCCCCAATAAGCCCGAGGCCGAACGCAGGTATTGCGGAGCGGGTAAACCGGCAGGACGCCGGTTTAGCCGCGCCGGGCCATGGATGGCCCGTCGCGGCGGCCCGCGGAGCAATGCCGGAGTGAGGGAACACCGAGCCCTAGCGAGGTGCCGACAGGCGGGGCAGAGCGTTTTGGTTACTTTGCCGCTTTTGCAAAGTGACTCGCTGTAAGAGCGAAACCATAGGTGGCCGTTACCTAAATAACGGATATGCCCCCAAAACAAAACCCTCAGCGCACCAAGCTCAAATCCACCCGCCCATCAAGCACCGGCGGACACCAGTAATACCCCCCAGTCAACGGCTTACTAATGCGATACAACCCATCAACAATCCCATCCTCAAGCCCACTCATCCGCCGCAGTTGCGCTTCAAACGCATCAAACGAATGCCCAAACGCCAGGAACATCAACCCCGCCTGACCATTCTCGGCCCAAGGCATCGACCGCCGCACCACAAACGCCTCCGGGGTAAAACTCTCCTGGGCCGTACGCTTGGTGTGCGCCGACTCCGGCGCGTCCTCCAGCTCCTCGTTATCACCATGACGCCGACCAATAATGTGATCCCGCTCCAGAGCCGGCAACGCCGCAAACCCATCCAGATCATGCTGCCACTGCTGGATCGCCGCAAAGCTCGCACCACCCTGCGCCACCGCCGCATCCACCGCCGCATCATCATGCGGATTCTCAGTGCCATCCTCATAGTCGGTCAGGTCAAACCCGGTCTTGTAGCGAAACCCCTCGGTCATCTGCACCAGACCAAACCCCGGCGCCAGGGCCTTCTCGAACGCCCGGCTGCGCAACAGCAGCTCACCACGATCCACACCGTGCAACCAGACCCACAGCGCTTGCTGGGTCGATGGATTCTCCGCCCCCGGCCCGCTCACATGAGGGAACGCCCGCAACCCGTCAATCCGGGCGCCAAGGGCATTGACCAGCGGCTCACCAAAACCGACCACCGCACTGGCGTCCACCAACTGCACCAGCACATCCAGTGCGGCAGGCACGGCATCCAGCGACTCAATGGCAAAAAACAGATGGCGTGCCTGCAACGGCACCGGTGCGGCAAGAATGCCCGGCTGGTACTGACTCATGTGAACTCCTTCAAGAAAGCCGCGCAGTTTACCCGGCGAGCTCACGGTTGTGCTCAAGGTTTTCCAAGGTTCGCGGGTTAATGCGTCTAGCCCTTGCCACACGGGCCGTTGATGGGTGAATCTCTAGTCACGTTTTGCAACCATTCCAGGGGTAGCGACATGACCACCGACAACCTGCTCGCCCAGCTGTTTCCCACTGCCGCCGAGATTCCCGAGCAATTCCGGCTCGCGGCGCCCATTGAACAACGTGATTACCTGGTCGGCGGCCAGTTGCATGTGTGGAACGGCCCCTTGGCCGAAGTACGCAGCCCGGTGCAGTTGCGCGGCACCGACGGTGAGACGCCGGTGATCATCGGCAGCACCCCCTGCTGGACGCCGATACCGCCTTGACCGCCCTCGACGCTGCCGTGGCCGCCTACGACCGTGGCCAGGGCGCGTGGCCGACCATGCGTGTGGTGGATCGCATCCAGCACGTCGAAGCGTTTTTGCGGCGCATGCGTGAACAGCGGGACGCGGTGGTCAAGTTGCTGATGTGGGAGATCGGCAAGAACCTCAAGGACTCGCAGAAAGAGTTCGACCGCACCTGCGACTACATCACCGACACCATCAATGCCCTCAAGGAACTCGACCGCCGCTCCAGCCGCTTCGAGCTGGAACAGGACACCCTCGGGCAAATCCGTCGTGTACCGCTGGGCGTGGCGCTGTGCATGGGCCCCTACAACTACCCGCTGAATGAGACCTTCACCACGCTGATCCCGGCGCTGATCATGGGCAATACCGTGGTGTTCAAGCCGGCCAAGCTCGGCGTGCTGCTGATCCGTCCATTGCTGGAGGCGTTCCGTGACAGCTTCCCGGCCGGCGTGATCAATGTGATCTACGGCAGCGGCCGCGAGACCGTCAGCGCGCTGATGGCCAGCGGCAAGATCGATATCTTTGCGTTTATCGGCACCAACAAGGCCGCCAGTGACTTGAAGAAACTGCACCCGAAACCCCACCGCCTACGCGCGGCGCTGGGCCTGGATGCGAAGAACCCTGGGATCGTGCTGCCGCAGGTCGACCTGGACAATGCGGTCAACGAAGCCGTCACCGGTTCGCTCTCGTTCAACGGCCAGCGTTGCACCGCGTTGAAGATCCTGTTTGTGCATGAAGACGTGGTCGACAGCTTTATCGAGAAATTCAACCGCAAGCTGGCGACCCTCAAGCCTGGCATGCCGTGGGAAGACGGTGTGTCGCTGACGCCGCTGCCCGAGCAGGGCAAGGTCGATTACCTCGGCGGCCTGGTCACCGACGCACTGGCCCATGGCGCCAAGGTGGTGAACGAAAATGGCGGCGCCAGCCGTGGTTCGTTTTTCTACCCGGCGGTGCTGTACCCGGTGAACCCGCAGATGCGTGTGTACCACGAGGAGCAGTTTGGCCCGGTGGTGCCGATCGTGCCTTACCGCGACCTGGAGACGGTGATCGACTACGTACTGGAATCGGACTTCGGCCAGCAACTGAGTATCTTCGGCACCAGCCCGAGGGAAGTCGGGCGCCTGGTGGACGCGTTCGCCAACCAGGTGGGCCGGATCAATATCAATGCCCAGTGCCAGCGCGGGCCGGACAGTTTCCCGTTCAACGGGCGCAAGAACTCGGCCGAGGGCACGCTGTCGGTGCATGATGCGCTGCGGGTGTTTTCGATCCGTACCCTGGTGGCGACCAAGTTCCAGGCGAGCAACAAGGAACTGGTCAGCGATATCCTGCAGGAGCGCACGTCGAGCTTTCTGACCACTGACTATATTTTCTGAGCCCGACACCGATCTAAAAATGTGGGAGCGGGCTTGCTCGCGAAAGCGGTGGTTCAGTCGCCGGATGTATTGACTGACACGCCGCCTTCGCGAGCAAGCCCGCTCCCACATTGGAACTGAGTGAAGCCTGAACAACGAGGTTACCCTGATACCAATGAATCTCCCTCTCTTCGCCCGCCGCTTGCTGCGTCCGTTGCTGGACCCGTATCGGCGCTACCGTCACGCCAAATTGATCCACGCGGTACGGGTTTCCATTGGGTTGCTGGCCACGATCCTGCTGACCACCGGCATCAACCTGCCCCACGGTGAGTGGGCCTCGGTGACGATGTTGATCGTGATCGGCGGTTTGCAGCATCACGGCAATATCGGCAAGAAAGCCGTCGAGCGTGCATACGGCACGTTGATCGGCGCCAGCGTCGGTTTGCTGCTGGTGCTGCAACAGGCGTATCTGGGGCAGCCGCTGTTGACCTATTTGCTGATGTCGGTGGTGTGCGGGTTCTTTTCCTATCACGCCATCGGCAAGGGCGGATACATCGCGTTGCTGTCGGCCATCACCGTATTTATCGTCGCGGGCCATGGCGATAATCCGATATCGGACGGGCTGTGGCGCACGGTCGACATCCTGATCGGCATCGTCCTGGCCCTGGCGTTTTCCTTCGCCCTGCCGCTGTATGCGGTGTATTCCTGGCGCTACAACCTGGCCAGTGCCTTGCGCGATTGCGCGGCAATTTATAGCCGGATCATCAGCGGCCAATCGGTTACCGACGATGAACACCTCAAGCTGCTGAATCGCCTGAACGCCGCGATGCTGCAACTGCGTTCGTTGATGCCGTCGGTGTCCAAGGAAGTGCGGATTTCCATGACCGAGCTGGACACCCTGCAGCGGCATTTGCGGATGTGCATCAGCACCCTGGAGATCCTCGGCAACACCCGGCCCGACCCACGGGACAAGGAAGCCCTGGCGCGTATGCAAGTGGCCTTGAAGGCCGAGCATCGGCAGATCCGGGTGCAGTTGATCGGGATGGCGCGGGCACTGCAATCCGGGGCCACCGACCGGCTGGAACGGCCGAGCAACACGCCAACCCACGAGCAGACCTTTGAAGTGCCGGTGGTCAACGCTCTGGATGGCTACCGGTTACTGACCCTGCAACTGGCGGCGAACATTGATGGCATGCGCCAGCGCCTGGCCAAGAGCGCCAGCCACTGGAAAATCTGATCAGCCCCGGTGCAGCGCCTGTACCAACAGTTGCTGCAACGCCTGTAACCGGGGCTCGGGGCTGTCCTCGGCAAAGCGCAACACATTCGCCACTTCGGGCAGCGGCATCTGCTGCTCGAAAGGGCGATACACTTCCACGCGCTTGTCGAGATGGTCACTGCTGAGCAGGCCGATGCCCAACCCGGCGGCGATGGCCGATACCACACCCTCCACCGACCCACACTCCACCACCACCTGCCAGCGAATGCCCAAGGCGCTCAGGCGCTCCTGGGCCAGTTGCCGGTAAAAACAGCCGGGGCCGAAGGTGATCAGCCGCACGCTTTCGTCAGGCGCTGCCTGCCAGCCGGGCCGGGCGCACCAGTGCACCTGTTCGGTCCACAGCACCTGGTCCCGCGCTTCGATACGCGGGATGAAATCCTGGTGCAGCGCCAGGTCCAGCTCGCGGTCCACCAGGGCCTGGCGAAGTACGTGGCTCTGTTCCACCACAATCCGCACATCCAGTTGGCGGTGTTGCCGGGAAAACTGGCCGAGCAAGTTCGACAGCTCGGCCATCGGCACCTGTTCGGTGGCGCCCAGGCGGATGGAGCCTTGCAACTGCACCGGATTGAAATGCGCCAACGCTGCGTCGTGGGCCTCGATGATGCGCCGGGCGTGGACCAGCAGCTGCGCGCCGTCATCGCTGGCCACCAGGCGCTGGCCCTCGCGCTGGATCAATGGCCGTTCGAGTTGTTTCTCCAGGCGCTTGATCTTCCAGCTGACCGCCGACTGGCTGAGGTTCAGGCGCTCGGCCGCACGGGTGACACTGCCGGTTTCAACCACGGTTTGCAGGGCACGCAGCACATCAATGGGCAGTCGCTGGTTCATGATCAACACCTATGACAAAAACAGGATAGGTAGAGAGTAAGTTGTCATTGGTGTCATGACCAGCCGGGCTTTAGGGTAAAGCCTTCATTCACCGCGAGGATCTGTCATGACTGCCCTGCTTAACGAAACCGCACTGATCAACGGTTGGCGCATCGCCACTGGCCGCCATGGTGAAGGGCTGCCGGTGCTGTTGCTGCACGGCACGCCCGCCCATTCCATCATCTGGCGTAATGTGGTCCCGCACCTGACTGCCGCCGGCATGCAGGTCCATTTGTTCGACCTGTTGGGTTTTGGCGCTTCAGAGCGTCCACTCCAGGCCGATACTTCGGTGGCCGCACAAAGCCGCTTGATCGGCGATCTGCTGGACCACTGGGGGCTTGAGCGGGTGCACCTGGTGGGCCATGACATCGGCGGCGTCAACGCGCTGCTGTTCGCCCTTGACCATCCGCAGCGGGTGCACTCATTGACGATTGCCGACGCACCCAGCTATGACTCGTGGCCATCGCCCACCTGGCGCGGGATTCATCAGCGATTTGCCGAACATGCGCGCATGGCGCCCGACGAACACCGGGCGTTGATGATCCGACAACTGGCCATGGCCGTATTCGACAAGAGCGTGATGCAGGGCGCGCTGCTGGAGGAATACCTGGCGCCGATCAGTGGCGTGATCGGTCAGCCGGCGTTCTACCAGCATCAGGTGGCGCATTACGACTCGCGGTATACCGCCGATTTTGCGGAGCGCCTGCCGGGCATTGATTTGCCGGTGCAGATTTTGTGGGGCGCTGAAGATGAATGGCAGCCGCTGGCGTATGCACATCGCCTGCAAAACGACATTCGTGGGGCTGTGCTGCAGGTGGTGGAAAACGCCGGGCACTTTCTGATGGAGGATGCGCCGGAGCGGGTGAGTGAGTACCTTTTGGACTTTATTGGCCGGGTTCACGGTCAGCGCTGACCGCCATTTGTCGGGTATACACAAGCCAATAGACTTCACACTTTCTCTTACATATTTTTCACGTTTTATTCACATCTGGGAACGTAGTGTGAAGCCTCATCCGTTACAAACGCTGTAGTTAAAAACCCGCCGCCCCAGCGGGTTTTTTTTGCCCGGGATTTGAGTGTTTACACGGTTTCTGGAGAGAGGAGCCGAAGCAAACCGGCTCATTGCGAGCCGGTCTTGAGGGGTCAGCGAGCAACCTTGTTGACAGGCGACGCCGCTTGTTCACGTATCGCGCGCTGGGTATCGAGCACCCGCGCCAGGGCCGTTTCGGCTTCAGGGCTTTGCTGCGGCACACGAATCGCTGCCGACACCAGGGTAATCAGCTTGGCCATGACCTCGGCATCCGTAGCCGGGCGTCCCAGGCTCATGGAGTTCATCAGCAAGCGCAGCTCGGTACCGGCCATCACCCCGGAGATTGCCTTGAGGGCAAATTGCAAGCGAACCCCCAGTTCGTTGCGCGGCAGGTCTGGCAATGCCAGGGCGAACGCTTCAAAAAAGCGTTGGAACACCGGCTGGTAATGCACCTTGAGGTATTCCTGGATAAACGGCGAGGTGTCGCTGTATACCCGTCCCAGGAAACGGATGAAGGAACGCCCTTCCCCACTGGCCGGATCGCTGCGCTCCAGGCCCATGGCCGGGGCGAACAGCACACCCAGCAAGGTGTCGCAGTCCAGCGGGCCATCGGATTCGGCCTCGCACCTTGCCAGCAATTCCAGGCGCTGCTCGTTGAGCGGCTCCAGGCGCTGCATCAGCAGGGTCTTCATCAGGGAATCCTTGTCCCCGAAGTGGTAATTCACCGCAGCGAGATTGACCTGGGCCCTCTCGGTAATCTGCCGCAACAAAACGGCGTCATAGCCGTATTTGATGAAAAGAGCCTCTGTCGCATCCAGCAATCGAGTCTTGGTAACGTTTGGAGCGCTGAGTTTCTTCGCGACCATAGGGGGTGGGGTTCCACTGCGGAAATATTGTTTTAAAAATTAATTTGATTTTTTATACCGGGGCCGCTGCCTGAAAGCAAGTAGTGACACTGCGCCATACTATCCAAACCCAACAGAGCCGGGCTCATTCAGGGTAGCTGATGGACTTTTCAGGCGCCTGAAATGCCTCGTAGAAGAATCGTTTCAAGGGGTAAAACCGCTCTATATCCATGGCTGGCGGAACGGCGGGATCGCGGTTAGTATTCAAACAATATTTTAAAAACAAGAAATAAAACCAGTCCGTGACGTGTACCAGGCAGCCCCTGAACTTGTTACAAGAATTTTCGGGGGAAGCACGGCACTGTCGAGGCTGCAGGCGTAGTCATGATGACAGATATCCCCGCGCACTCAGGCTTCATTTCCCTGCAAGGCATCGGCAAAAGCTATCAGCTGGCCGGCCAGCACCTGTCGATTCTCAATGATGTATGCCTGGCCATCGAAACCGGTGACAGCTGCGGCATCCTCGGCGCATCCGGCTCCGGCAAAAGCACCCTGCTCAATATTCTCGGCCTGCTCGACCTGCCCGACTGCGGCCAGTACCGTTTTGCCGGCCATGACATTTTCAGCGCCAGCCCCGATCAACTGGCGTCGATCCGCAATCAGCAGATCGGTTTCGTCTTTCAAAGCTTCAACCTGCTGCCACGCCTCAGTGCCCTGGACAACGTCGCCCTGCCCCTGAGCTATCGCGGCGTGTCACGCCATGACTCGCTGGAACAGGCAATGCGCATGCTCCACCAGGTGGGCCTGGCCGAGCGCGCCCACCATCGCCCGGCCGACCTTTCCGGCGGCCAACGCCAACGGGTCGCCATCGCCCGCGCGTTAGTCGGCAACCCCTCGGTGATCCTTGCCGACGAGCCCACCGGCAACCTCGACAGCACCACCGCCCAGGAGATCATGGACCTGTTGCTGGCGCTCAACCGCGAGCAGCAGGTGACGCTGATCATCGTCACGCATGACCCGCACATTGCCGAACGCCTGAACCGCCAGATCCTGGTGCGCAATGGCGTGGTGCAAGAGGCCCGGCGCCTATGAGCCTGCGGGTCGAACAAAGCCTGAGCCAATTGCTGCATGAGGCATTTGTCAGCCTGCGCACCCTGGGCAAGCGCTCGATCCTGGCTTTGCTGGGCATCGTCATCGGCAGTTCCTCGGTAGTGGCGCTGATCAATATCGGGCACAACGCCGCCGAAGACGCGGCGATGATTTTCAAGGACATGGGCACTGACACGCTGGTGGCACAGTTCCCGCCCAAGGGCGCCAGCATTGCCCCTATGCCGGCCAGCCTGGACCTGGAGGCGGTGCGCCGCAGCGTGCCCGGCATCGCCCATATTGGCGCGATTTCGATGTTCAGCGGCCCGGTGGTGTTCCATGGCCGCACCTTCAATGGCAGCTTTGTCGGCAGTACGCCAGACCTCAAGGACGCCATGCGCCTGTCGGTGCGCGAGGGGCGTTTCCTGTCGACCTTCGACGCGGGGGAAACCTACGCGGTCGTCGGCGAACAGGTCGTCCAGGCCCTGAGTGCTCCCGGCGACCCGCTGCAACTGGGGGACCGGGTGCGCATCAATGACTACCTGTACCTGGTGGTGGGCATTCTTCAAAACCAGCCCCGGGCCATGCTGATCCCTGTACAGGCCAACGAATCGCTGTTCGTCCCAGCCCCGGGCATGCGCCGGATCTACTTCAGCCCGCAAATCGGCAATGTGGTAATCCGCGCCACTCCCGGCCAGGACATGGAGCGTGTCGCCCGGGATGCAGCCGTGGCGTTGCGAACCCAGCTCACCGACCACGATGTCGACATCCAGGTGCCCCAGCAAATGATCGACGGCATGACCCGCCAAAGCCGTACCTTCGCTTATCTGCTGCTGGCCCTGGGCGCGATTTCCCTGGTGGGCGGCGGCGTGGGGGTGATGAACGTGATGCTGATGAACGTCTCGGAGCGGCGTCGGGAAATCGGGATCCGCATGGCACTCGGTGCGCGCCAGCGGGACATTCGCAACCTGTTCCTGCTGGAGGCCGTCACCCTGACCGCTGTCGGCGCGTTATGCGGCGCGGTCGTGGGCATGACTGCCGCCTATCTGTATGCCTGGATGTCCGGCTGGCAGTTTTCCCTGGCGGTTGCCGCGCTGCCGCTCGGGGTCGGTAGCACCTTGCTGGTGGGGCTGTTTTTCGGGATCTATCCGGCCGTGTCGGCCTCGCGTCTGCAGCCGGTGGAGGCCCTGCGCGATGAATAAACGGCTGCTGTTGTTGACCGCCCTGGTGAGCCTGCACAGCGTGGCCGCCGACGTGGTGATTCGCCCGTCGGCGCCCAGCACCACCCGCAGCGGCTATGACCGCGGCGTGTCGTTGAATGCCCAGTCCACCACCCTGACCCTGGGCGACGCGGTGTACCTGGGCCTGCGCAACAACCCGGCGATTCGCAGCGCGTACCTGCAACGGGTGGCGCAGAAATTCGACCTGCGGGTGGCCGAAGACACGTTCAACCCCAAGCTGACCCTGAACAGCTACTACCGCGCCACCAAGGGCACCGACGACAGCGCCCGCAACGCCAACCTGGCGCCCAATGCCACCTTGCTCGGTGAGTACGGCACACGCCTGAGCATGAACTGGACCCAGCAACTGAACAACGCCGATCGCGCCGGGCGTTACCGCAGCGACGGCCTCGACCTGTCAGTGATCCAGCCTCTGATGCGCGGTGCCGGCTGGGACGCCACCACCGCCCCGCTGCGCCTGTCCCGCCTGTCGGAGCAGGCCAACCGCCTGAACCTCAAGGCCAACGTGGCGCAGACCATCAGCAACATCATCGCCACCTACCGCGAATTGCTGCGGGCCCAGGAACAGCTGACCATCGTGCAGGATGCCCTCAAGCGCTCCGGCACCTTGCTGGAAGTGAACAAGGCGCTGATCAGTGCCGGACGCATGGCCGAGTTCGAGATCGTGCAGACCGAAGCCGATATCGCCACCCAGCAACTGGGGGTGGAAGAAGCCCAGAACCAACTGGACACCAGCCGCCTGGCCCTGCTGCGCCTGCTGGCCCTTGACCTGTCGACGCCGATCCGCGCCACCGAGGCCCTGGAAGCCAAACCCATGGACATCGATAAACGCCAGGCCTTCATCCTGGCGCAGAACCAGCAGCCGGAATACCTCGCCACCCTGCTCGGCAGCCAGCAGGCCGACCTCAACCTGGTGATCGCCAAGGACTCCGGTCGCTGGCAGGTGGACCTGGTGGCCGGCGCCAACCAGATTCGGGCCGCCACCGACAACGACAACGGCTCTTCGAATAACCGGCGCTGGGACAGTTACGCCGGCGTGCAGGTGCAGATTCCCATCGGGGATATCAGCACCCGCCAGGCCGAGGTGCACGCGCGGGTCGATGTGGAAAACCAGGAGATCATCATCGCCGACGCCCGCCAGCAACTGGAGCGCAGCGTCAACGATGTGGTGCGCGACCTGGGCACCCGCTGGCGCCAGTATGAAATTTCCCAGCGGGCGGTGGAGCTGTCCAGGCGCAAGATCGAAATCGAGCGGGAAAAACTCAGCGCCGGGCGCTCCACGAACTTCCAGGTATTGAGTTTCGAAACCGACCTGCGCAACGCCGAGAACTCACGGCTCAATGCGCTGATTGCCTATTTGAACGCCCAGACTCAGCTCGACTTGACCCTGGGCATGACGCTGGAAAGCTGGGAAATCGCCCTCAATGACTACTAATCAGAAGCGCCTGTTGGGTGCCGTGTTGATTGTGCTGGTGGCCGCTGTCGGCATCACGCTGCTCAGCCGTCAAAGCCCGGCCGCCAATCAACCCGGCAACGCCGAACAATGGCTGGAGGTGAAGGTCGACCCACTGGTGCATCAGATCGGCCTGGTGGGCAAGATCGAGCCTGACACCACCTTCACCCTCACCGCGCCGTTCGACGGCAACGTGCAGGCCAACCTGGTGGAACAGGGCCAACGGGTGGAGGCCGGCCAGGTGCTGCTGCGCATGGACCCGGCCACCCTCGAAGTGCAACTGCGCGACGCCCTCTCCGCCCAGCTCAAGGCCCGGCGCACCGTGCAGGAAATGCAGGACTGGGACAGCGGCCAGCAAGTCGGTCGCGCCCGGCGCGGCCTGCGCACCGCCGAAATGACCGCCAGCAATACCCAGCGCAAACTCACCGAAAGCGAAAACCTGTTCAAGCGCGGCATCATCCCGCGCAACGAACTCGACGACCTGAAGCAACAGGCCACCCAGCAACAACTCGACCTGATAGCGGCCCGCAGCGAACTGCAACAGGCGATTGAACAAGGCAAGGGCGAATACCGGCAGATCGCCGATATGGAGCTGACTAATGCCACGGTGAAATATGAAGCACTGCGCACCTTGCTTGATGGCAAGGAGGTCAAGGCACCGTTCTCCGGCATCGTAGTGCCGGCGCCGGGCAGTAACTCATCGGCCCAGGGCGGCGGGAACACTAACGCGCCGGTGCAGGCCGGGAGCAAGGTCAGCCAGGGTCAGGTGCTGTTTGGACTGGCGAATATCGAGAAGCTGAAAATCGTCGCCAAGGTCTCGGAGCTGGATATCAACCAGTTGCACCAGGGGCAGGCGGTGGAGGTGCTGGGCGACGGGTTTGACGGGGAACGGCTGACGGGGTCGGTCAGCGTGGTCAGTGGCTTGGCGATTGCCAGCGACAGCCAGGGCAGCGCGCAATTTCCGGTCACCCTGTCGATTCCCAAGCTGACCCCGCAACAGTTGCAACGGGTAAGGTTGGGGATGAGTGCGCGGTTGACCATCGTGACCTACAACAATGACCAGGCGATTGTCGTACCGGCCCAGGCAATCAGTCGCGGGGACGGTGTGATGACGGTGGAATATCGGGCCGCGATGGACAAGCCAGTGGAGCGGGTGACCGTGACAACCGGGCAGTCGACGGCGCAGGGGGTGGAGGTGTTTGGGTTGAAGCCGGGGTTTGTGAAGGTCGGTTCCTGAATCGGCCCAAAGGCGAATGAAGATCAAAATGTGGGAGCGGGCTTGCTCGCGAATACGGAGTGTCCGTCAACCTATCAGTCGACTGATCCACCGCCTTCGCGAGCAAGCCCGCTCCCACATTATTAGATGCGTGCCAACCTTGCGGCGAGTGCCTTGGCCTGAATCGCCACATCCGTCACTGCGGTACTTTCCCACCACATCCCGCGCAACGGTGGGCCCATGGCAAACAGTCGCGGGCTCACCTGCCCGTTGGCATCCAGCACCGCCCCCGACACATCCGCCGCAATCCCCAACGCCAGCGGCCCGGGCTGAATCAACCCACGCTTGAGCAGTTGCCGGGGCAACGGCCGGGCCACGCGCCGCCAGTCGTATTCAATCCCGCTGGAGTTGATCAACGCAGCCCCCGACACCTGAACGATGGCCTGTTCGCCACGAGGACGCAGGCGAATCGTGACATCACCCTGCGACGGCACCAGCCCCTTGTACGAAGCTGCCCGAATCCGCAACCGCCCTTCCCCGTGCAACCGCGCCACCAACTCGGCACTCAAGGGCGGCGAGCGGTGGTGATGGCTTTCCCACCAGGGCCGAATATGCCGCACGAACTGGCGTTTCTCGGCCTCGCTGGCCTGGCTCCACAAACGCCCGATATGGGCGCGCACGGTGTCCAGCGGCGCTTGCCAGTCGATTCCCTGCTCCAGCGCCAGCTTGCATTGGCGGCGTACTTCCCGCAGCAATTGCCGAGGACTGCGCAGGCTGTGGTCTTCCCCCAGAAAGTCGACCCAGGCCGGTGGCTGCCGGCGCACGTGGGGCAGCAGGCCGTGGCGCGAAAAAATCTCGATGGGCCCGCGATGACCGGCCTGTTCCAGGGACACCACGGCGTCCACCATGGTCAGCCCGGAACCAATGATCAGCACCGTGGCTTGCGGGTCCAGTTGGGTCATGGCCTGCACATCCCACGGGTCGACCGCTGCCGCATTCAAGCCGCTGGATTCGGTCTGTGGTGTACGCGCTGCCGGGAACATGCCGGTGGCTAATACGGCAAACGTACCGCGCAGTTGCTGGCCGTCGCTCAAGGTCAACAGCGTGGAATGTTCGTCCACCTCAAGGTCTACCACTTCGGCGCGGACATGCTCGACGGTCGACGCCGATAACGCCTTGGCCTCCGCCAGCCGTTGTTGCGCGTACAAGCCAAAAATCCCACGGGGCGGGAACAGTTCACTGATGGGCACGTGCTGTTGATCCGACTCGGGCCAACCGCCGTCGGCGATGTAGGCGGTCAGCCACTGGGTCAGGTCATCGGCATTGTCCGGGTCGACGCTCATGCGGGCGGCGTTGCCGTTCAAGGTGTGCCCAAGCTCTACCGCACTGTAGGCCTCGCCGCGCCCCAGTTCCTGGCGCGGCTCGATCACCAGAATCTGCCGCTTGCCCGGCAGGCGCAGCAACTGCACCGCCAGCATCGTCCCGCTCAGGCCGCCGCCGACAATCAGCACATCGGCGTTGCGAATGGCGCTCGTCGCCTGTCCGCGTTCGGTTTCACTCATGAAATTGCGCCCTTACTGTCTGCCTGAATGGTTGTGGTAAACATCGCCCCGTGCAGTATCCAGCACATCGACAGGGGACGCCTAGTTCAGCTCGACTGTGGAAAGCCCAGGCTTTGGCCGCTCTTCAGCCATTGCTCAAGCACCGCCGCCAGGCCACCTTGCCAATGGGTACTCTCTTCGCTCCACAATTCGGTCTTGCCGGAAGGCTGCCACCAGCGGCAGAGCCGTTGTGAAGTGTCCACGGGGTCGATCCGTTGCACCACCGCCAACGGTTGAAACCCAGGGACATACGCATGGGTAGGCCGGATGCGCCACACCTGTTGCTGCAAGGCAGCAGGCTTCAGGTCATCCGCCAGGGTCAGGATCTGGCCACCGATTACCTGGGCGGCCAGGGCCAGCAGTAACAGACCGGGTTCGAAGGCACCGCTGAGGGCCAGCCGCGACTGTTCGGTAAAGCCCTGCTGACGCAAGCCATCAGCCAGGCGCTCGACATCTCGCAGCGCATCAATCCAGCGCCAGGCGTACCACTGGCCGTCACGCTTGTGGCGCAGGGCGCTGTGCAACGGGGTCACTTGTGCCCAATGGCGCAATTGCGCCAACGCCTCGGGCAGCACCGTGACCCGTTCGGCGGGCCATTCCACATCCAGCGGAAGTTCGAGTTCATGCACGCTCATAGGGTGATGCTCCTATTGGTGAAACAAGCATGCGGTGGTCCGCTGGCCGGGTTGACTCACGTAGCAGCTGCCGAGCCTTGGCGAGGTTGCGTTTGCGGTGTGTCAGGCAGGCCGCTGACGCAGCCTCGCCAAGGCTCGACAGCTGCTACGCGACGTTTGTCTTGCGCAAGGGACCAAGGTCACGATAGCTGGCCCCGGGATGGTTGTCCGCCAAGCGCGCGCCGTCTCCAAACAATTTCTCTCGCAGGGTGCCCTGGGCGTATTCAGTCTTGTACACGCCACGCTTCTGCAGCTCCGGCACCAGCAGCTCGACCGCGTCGATAAAGGTCTCGTGGGTCAGTGCATAGGCCAGGTTGAAGCCGTCCACATCGGTCTCCTCAACCCATTCCTGCAACAGATCGGCCACGGTTTCCGGGCCGCCGACAAACAACGGGCCAAAGCCACCGATGCCGACCCAGTCTGCCAGTTCGTTCGGGGTCCAGACCTTGTTCGGGTCGGCGGTGGAGAACGCTTCCACCGCCGATTGAATGGCGTTGGTGTGCACATGTTTGAGGGGTTCATCAGGCTTGAACTGGCTGAAATCGATACCGGTCCAGCCGGAGATCAGGGCCATTGCGCCTTCGTAGCTGACGTAGGATTTGTATTCCTCGAACTTGGCCTTGGCCTTGGCGTCGGTTTCGCCAACGATCACCGTCTGCAGGTTGAAGATCAGGATTTTCTTCGGATCACGGCCTGCCTCAGCCGCACGCCGACGGATGTCAGCAACGGTTTTCTTCAGCAGCACTTTCGACGGCGCGGCGACAAACACGCACTCGGCCTGCTCGGCGGCGAACTGTTTGCCTCGGCTGGAAGCGCCGGCCTGGTAAAGCACCGGCGTGCGTTGTGGCGAAGGCTCGCACAGGTGAATGCCGGGCACCTGGAAGTGTTTGCCGACGTGACGGATCTCGTGGATTTTGCTCGGGTCACTGAAGATCCGCCGCTCGCGGTCGCGCAACACGGCGCCCTCTTCCCAACTGCCTTCCCAGAGTTTGTAGCAAACCTCCAGGTATTCCTCGGCGTAGTCGTAGCGCGCATCGTGTTCGGTCTGGGCTTTCTGGCCGAGGTTCTTCGCGCCGCTTTCCAGATACGAGGTGACGATGTTCCAGCCGACGCGGCCCTTGGTCAGGTGGTCGAGGGTGGAAAGGCGCCGGGCGAACGGATACGGGTGTTCGAAGGACAGTGAAGCCGTCAGGCCAAAGCCCAGGTGTTCGGTGACCAGCGCCATGGGGGCGATCAGCGACAGCGGGTCGTTGACCGGCACTTGGGTGGCCTGGCGAATCGCCGCGTCACCGTTGCCGTTGTAGACGTCGTAGATACCCAGCACATCGGCGATAAACAGGCCGTCGAACTTGCCGCGCTCGAGGATTTTCGCCAGGTCGGTCCAGTACTCCAGGTCCTTGTACTGCCACGAGCGGTCACGCGGGTGCGCCCACAGGCCTGGCGACTGGTGGCCGACACAGTTCATGTCGAAGGCATTCAAGCGGATTTCACGAGGCATTAAACAGTACTCCGGGGGGCGACACCGTTGAGGTGGTAGTTGCCGACAATCTGGTATTTCCAGCGCAAGGGATCATCAAGGGTGGGTGGCAGTGCGGTGCGCTGGCCGGTGAGTTCGAATTCGGCGTTGCTGGCGGCAATAAGGGCTTCGGCGGCCGCGATCTGCGCTTCGGTGAGGGCAACCGGGCTGGGGTGGGTTTCGGCACGCTCGAACAAAGCGGCCGCGACCTCCACGCGAATCTGCAAATCGCCGAAGCGGCTGATCACGTAGGGGTCATCACTTTTCTCGACAAAGCGCCGGGTGCTTTCCAGCAGTTGGCGCGCCTGATTCAGTGCGGTCATGGATGCAGCTCCTCAGTTCCAGGCATGGCGTGCAGGCTTGACGCCGTTGAGCACAAAGTTGCCGATCAGGTGGTATTTCCAGCGGGCCGGGTCGTGCAGGGTGTGGGTACGTGCGTTGCGCCAGAAGCGGTCGAGGTTGTGCTTGCCGGATACCGAGCGGGTGCCGGCCAGTTCGAAGAGTTTGCTGCTGGCGAGCAACGCGGTTTCGGCTGACAACACCTTGGCCTGGGCGACCACCAGCGAGGCATTGGCCACGGTGTCTTCGTTGGGGTTGGCCAGGGCCTGGTCGACGGCAAGGCCGGCCTTGGCGAGGATCGCTTCGGTGCCGTGGACCCGCCATTCCAGGTCGCCGATGGCGGCGATGGTGAACGGGTCTTGCCAGCCGTGATCCTGCTGGCTGTCGATCCAGGGCCGGGCCTGGCGTGCATGGATTTTTGCTTGTTCCAGCGCGCCAAGGGCGATACCGGTGTCCACCGCTGCCTGGATGATCTGGGAAATCGGGCCGTTGGCGGTGGGTTGGTCGAAGGCCTGGTGGGCGGGGATCACCGCACTCAGCGGCACCTTCACACCGTCGAGGGTCACGCCGCCGCTGGCGGTGGTGCGCTGGCCGAAGCCGTCCCAGCTGTCGATCACTTGCAGGCCCGGCGCGTCCCGTTCGACAAAGGCGATGAACGCCTGGTCTTTTTCGTTGACGCCCACGGTCGGCACGATATGGGCGAACAGCGCACCCGTGCAGTAGAACTTCTCGCCATTGACGTACGCACTGTCACCGTCAAAGCGCACTTGCGTATCAAAGGTGCCGGCGTTCTTGCTCTTGGCTTCGGAGAAGGCGTTGCCGAAACGGTAGCCCTGCAAGACCTTGGCGAAGTAGTGCTGCTTTTGTTCCTCGCTGGCGGTTTGCAGGAGAATGTCGACAACGCCCAGGTGGTTCTGCGGAATTTGCCCCAGGGACGGGTCGGCGGCGGAGATCAGCTTGATCACCTCGGCCACCGTCACATAGGACACCCCGGCGCCACCGTAGGCCCTGGGAATGGTGATGCCCCACAGGCCGCTGGCGGAGAATTCATCCAGTTCGGCCACCGGCAGGCGTCGTTCGCGGTCACGCACACCGGCTTCGACGGCGAAACGCTTGGCCAACTCGGTGGCAACGGCAATGGCTTCGGCGTCTGAGCGAATGATGTGAGCAGGTTGCAGGGGTTGGGCTGACATGGGCCGACTCCAGGCTCCAGAGAGATACTGGGGTAATTGCAGGAGTCGTGCCTGAATCCAATGCTCAATAAAATCAGAGGGTTGCTTGTAAAACGGGGAAGTCGTCAGCGGTTCAAACTAGCAAAGTGTCCAACCACTGTTGCGCTGCCAACAGTTAGATCACCACGTTGCGCACAAACCGCACCGCCACGTCGCCGTCATTGCGATAGGCGTGAAGCTGGCGGCTGGCGAACATCAGGAACTCACCGGTGGCGACGTGTTTTTCCTCATCACCCAGCACCAGCGTCAGCGTGCCTTCGAACACGAACAGCTGCACGCTCCAGCCGTCGGGGTCCGGCTCGGGCATGTAGCGATCACCGGGCTCCAGGCGCATCTCCCATAGCTCCACCTCGCGGCGAGCGGTGGCTTTGGCCAGCAGCACGGCTTTGCTGCCGGCGATCTCACCGGCCCAGGCCAGTTCGTTGATACGGCTGTGGTCGGGGGCATCCGGGGCCTGGATCAGGTCGCTGAAGGCCACGTCCAGGGCTTCGGCCACCCGATCGAGGGTCGACAGGCTGACGTTCTTCTCCCCCGCCTCGATCGCCACCAGCATGCGCCGGCTGACGCCGGACTTTTCGGACAACGCCGTCTGGCTCAATTCGGCCGCATGGCGCAAACGCCGAACGTTCTGGCTGACGTGTTGCAGGACCGAGGCCCGTTGTGGATTTTCTTTGTGCACTATATTGCTCACAGGGTGGGGTTGCGCAGTATACTGCCCAGCTTGCGGCGCATTGTGCGGTCCGCGCCCCTACTGTGCAAGACCGAGCCGCCATGACCACCTCCCCGTTGTTTTCCCGTTTCAGCAAAGCCGAATGTGTATTGGTGGTGATCACCATGTTTTGGGGCGGCACCTTTTTGCTGGTGCAGCACGCCATGGCCGTGAGCGGCCCGATGTTTTTTGTCGGCCTGCGGTTTGCGGCGGCGGCTGTGATCGTCGGGGCGTTTTCATTGCGCAGCCTGCGAGGCCTGACGCTGTTTGAGTTGAAGGCCGGGTGCTTTATCGGTGTGACGATCATGTTTGGCTACGGTTTGCAGACCATTGGCTTGCAGACGATCCTGAGCAGCCAGTCGGCGTTTATCACCGCGCTGTATGTGCCGTTCGTGCCGCTGCTGCAATGGCTGGTACTGGGACGGCGGCCGGGGTTGATGCCGAGCATCGGCATCATGCTCGCGTTTACCGGGCTGATGCTGTTGACCGGCCCGGCCGGGGCATCACTGAATTTCAGTCCCGGTGAAATCGCCACGCTGATCGGTGCGGTGGCGATTGCCGCCGAGATCATCCTGATCAGCGCCTTTGCCGGGCAGGTGGATGTACGTCGGGTGACGGTGGTGCAATTGGCCACGGCTTCAGTGCTGTCGTTCCTGATGGTGGTGCCGATGGGCGAGGCGCTGCCGGCGTTTTCCTGGTTGCTGCTGTTCAGCGCGGTGGGCCTGGGGCTGACCAGCGCGGTGATTCAGGTGGCGATGAACTGGGCGCAGAAAAGCGTCTCACCGACTCGCGCCACGCTGATTTATGCCGGGGAGCCGGTGTGGGCCGGCGTGGTCGGGCGGATTGCCGGCGAGCGCTTCCCGCCGATTGCCATGGTGGGCGCAGCGTTGATTGTGGCGGCGGTGATTGTCAGCGAAATGAAAACCCGTCGGCAGCGGCTCGCCGAGCCCCAGATCGAACTGGAACACGAAAAGCAGGGTTAGACACCTCAGAGGCGCAACTCGCCGTCCAGGTTAATGGCTTGCAGAAACGCCTCGTCATGGGACACCACGATCAATGCACCCTGGTATTGATTGAGCATTTGCTCCAGGGCAATCCGGCTGGGCAAGTCCAGATGGTTATCGGGTTCGTCCAACAACAGCAATTGCGGCGGACGTTGGGCGTAGAGCTGCGCGGCCAGGGCAATTTTCAGGCGCTCGCCACCGCTCAGTTGGCAGGTGTCGAGCATCGCGCGGTCAGCATCAATGCCCATTTGCGCCAGCCGGGTACGCGCTTCGCTTTGCGGCAATAGCGGATTACTTTCGTAGAGCCATTGCACCGCCGTGCGTTGGGGGTGCTCCAGCCCGGCGTGTTGGTCCAGCCAGCCAATATGACAACTGCGCGCCAACTCACCGTCAGCCACCGGCAACTGGCCGGCAATCACCCGCAGCAGGGTCGACTTGCCACTGCCATTGGCCCCCAGGATCGCCATGCGCATCGGGCCGGTCAGGGTGAGATTGATCGGTGCGCGGCTGCCAAACGGCAGCACCACCTCGTTGAGTTGCAACACCAGCTTGCCCTGGGGCACCACGCTTTCCGGCGACAGCATCATGCGCTGGATCTCGGGCGCACATCGTGCACGCGCCTCGGCGATCCGCTGCTGTTGCTGCTCACGCGCCAGCTGCTGATTGAGGCGCAACTTGCCCTGGCTGTTTTCACTGCGCTCTTTCTGGGCGTTGGTGATCAGTTTGGTCTGATTGCCATCCCGGGCCTGGCGGTCGCCCCGGGCATTGCGGCGCTGCTGACGCTCCATCTGGATGACCGCTTCACGCTGCTCACGTCTGGCGTGCGCGCGCTCCCCCTGCAACGCCGACTGGAACGCTTGCTGCTCCTGCTCCCGTGTCGCCGCATAGTGGCTGTAATTACCGCCGTACACCGCCAAGCCCTTGGGCGACAGTTCGACAATCTCGTCCATGTGCTCCAGCAATCCACGATCATGGCTGATCAGCACCAGGCCGCCGGACCAGCGATCAATCTGCTGGGCAAGCTTGTGTTGCTGATCAATGTCCAGGTGGTTGCTGGGCTCATCGAGGATCAACCAGTCTGCCCTGGACAACCAGGCGCCCAGCAAGGCGACACGCTGGCGTTCGCCCCCACTGAGGGCCGCGGTAGGCGAGTCGGCAGCCAAGTGCCCCAGACCGATGTGTTCCAGGGCCGCCGCCAGTCGCGGCGCGCAATCCCATTGATCGACCGCCAGTGCATGGTCGTGCTCGTCCAGACTGCCCTCGGTGATACGCGCCAACGCCGCCAGCACTTGGTCGACACCTGCCAGCGCCGCTACGGTGGGATAGCGCTCTGGCTCCAGCAGTTGCGTCACCGCGTATACACTGCCCTCACGGCGCACATGCCCGCGGGTGGGCTGCAAGGTGCCCGCGAGCATTGCGCCCAACAAGGACTTGCCAGTGCCATTGGCCCCCACGAGGCCGGTCGCCCGGGCGCTGAAGGCATTGTTCAGGTTGTCAAACAGCATGCGTCCGTCCGGCAGGCTGTAGGCGACATGGTCAAGGTGTAGCAATCGCTGGGTCATCACACGTCCTTATGCAACAGGCTGAAAAAAACCTGTTAACAGCATACCTGCCCTGAATACAGGCATTGAAACAATGCCAAACAGTCTTTTTCAGCCTACCTTGTAGGATCCTGCCACATCTTGCCGTTTGGTGATCAAGATTCCGGCACGTATGATGCATCCCAAACTCCCGCAGATTAGAAGCCTATGTCCCTGATAGTTCTACTGCTTCTGCCCTTTATCGGCAGCTGTCTCGCGGCCTTGCTGCCGCACAACGCACGTAATACAGAGTCCCTGCTGGCCGGCCTCGTTGCCCTGGTCGGGACGGTTCAAGTCGCCCTGCTCTACCCCCAGATCGCCCATGGTGGCGTGATACGTGAAGAATTCATGTGGTTGCCCAGCCTCGGGCTGAACTTCGTATTGCGCATGGACGGTTTTGCCTGGTTGTTCTCGATGCTTGTACTGGGCATCGGGACGTTGGTGTCGCTGTACGCCCGTTATTACATGTCGCCGGAAGACCCGGTGCCGCGTTTCTTCGCATTTTTCCTGGCGTTTATGGGCGCCATGCTTGGCCTGGTGATTTCCGGCAACCTGATCCAGATCGTGTTTTTCTGGGAACTCACCAGCCTGTTCTCGTTCCTGTTGATCGGCTACTGGCACCACCGCGCCGATGCCCGGCGTGGCGCCTATATGGCGCTGATGGTCACCGGCGCAGGCGGCTTGTGCCTGCTGGCAGGGGTGATGCTGCTCGGGCATATCGTCGGCAGCTACGACCTGGACCAGGTCCTGGCTGCCGGTGATCAGATCCGTGCCCATTCGCTGTACCCGATCATGCTCGCCCTGGTGCTGATCGGCGCGCTGAGCAAAAGCGCGCAATTCCCCTTCCACTTCTGGCTGCCCCACGCCATGGCTGCACCGACGCCGGTGTCGGCCTACCTGCACTCGGCGACGATGGTGAAGGCCGGCGTGTTCCTGCTGGCCCGCCTGTGGCCGTCGTTGTCCGGCAGCGAAGAGTGGTTCTGGATTGTCGGCGGTGCCGGCGCCATTACCCTGCTGCTCGGCGCTTATTGCGCCATGTTCCAGAACGATCTCAAGGGCCTTTTGGCCTACTCCACCATCAGCCACCTCGGGCTGATCACCTTGCTGCTGGGCCTCAACAGCCCGCTGGCCGCCGTCGCCGCGGTGTTCCATATCCTCAACCACGCCACCTTCAAGGCATCGCTGTTCATGGCAGCGGGGATCATCGACCACGAAAGCGGCACCCGTGACATTCGCAAGCTCAGCGGCCTGGTGAAGCTGATTCCGTTTACCGCGACGCTGGCGATGGTCGCCAGTGCGTCCATGGCCGGCGTACCGCTGCTCAACGGCTTCCTGTCCAAGGAAATGTTCTTCGCCGAAACCGTGTTTATCTCCGCCACTGCCTGGGTGGAAATCGCCCTGCCGGTCATCGCGACTATCGCCGGTACCTTCAGCGTGGCCTATGCCCTGCGCTTTACCGTGGATGTGTTCTTCGGCCCTAAAGCCACCAACCTGCCTCACACTCCGCACGAGCCACCACGCTGGATGCGCGCGCCGGTGGAGTTGCTGGTGTTTACCTGCCTGCTGGTGGGGATTTTCCCCGCCCAGGTGGTCGGTTCGATCCTCGCCGCTGCCGCCTTGCCGGTGGTCGGCGGCGAGCTGCCGGAGTACAGCCTCGCCATCTGGCATGGCTGGAACGCGCCGATGATCATGAGCCTGGTGGCCATGTCCGGCGGTGTCGTGCTCTATCTGCTACTGCGCAAACAACTCAAGTTGGGCCGCTTCAAATATCCGCCGATCATCAGCTACTTCAACGGCAAGCGCGGCTTCGAGCGCTGCCTGGTGGTGATGATGCGCGGGGTGCGCAAGATCGAAAAACGCATCAGCACCAAGCGCCTGCAAACCCAGTTGTTCCTGCTGGTGCTGGCGGCGGTGATCGCCGGGTTGATCCCGATGCTCTACAGCGGTATCAGTTGGGGCGACCGGCCGAAGATCCCGGGTTCCATCGTGTTCGTCACCCTGTGGCTGCTGGCGATCGCCTGTGCCCTGGGCGCCGCCTGGCAAGCCAAGTACCACCGGCTGGCGGCCCTGACCATGGTCAGCGTGTGCGGCCTGATGACCTGCGTGACTTTCGTCTGGTTCTCCGCGCCGGACCTGGCGCTGACCCAACTGGTGGTGGAAGTGGTCACCACCGTGCTGATCCTGCTGGGCCTGCGCTGGCTGCCACGGCGGATCGAAGAAGTTTCGCCACTGCCCAGCTCGTTGCGCAAGGCACGCGTCCGCCGCCTGCGTGACTTGCTGTTGTCTACCGTGGTCGGCGGCGGCATGGCGCTGCTCTCGTACGCGATGCTGACTCGCCAGACTCCCAACGACATCTCCTCGTTCTACCTCAGCCGCGCCCTGCCCGAAGGCGGTGGCAGCAATGTGGTAAACGTGATGCTGGTGGACTTCCGCGGGTTCGACACTCTGGGAGAAATTACCGTGCTCGGTGCCGTGGCGCTGACCGTCTACGCCCTGCTGCGCCGCTTCCGCCCTTCGAAAGAAAGCATGGAGCTGCCCGCGCAGCAGCGCCAGCTCGCACCCGATGTAGCCACCGACCTGGTCAACCCGCGCCAGGCCAGCGACACCGCCCTGGGCTTCATGATGGTGCCGGCCGTGCTGGTGCGCCTGCTGCTGCCGATTGCCCTGGTTGTCTCGTTCTATTTGTTCATGCGTGGCCACAACCAACCGGGCGGCGGGTTTGTCGCCGGGCTGGTGATGTCCGTCGCGTTCATCCTGCAATACATGGTCGCCGGTACCCAGTGGGTCGAGGCGCAGATGAGCCTGCGGCCGATGCGCTGGATGGGCTTTGGCTTGCTGTCGGCAACGTTGACCGGGCTTGGCGCACTGTTTGCCGGCTACCCGTTCCTCACCACCCACACCTGGCACTTCAGCCTGCCGGTGCTGGGGGACATCCACGTCGCCAGCGCGCTGTTCTTTGACGTCGGCGTATACGCCATGGTGGTCGGCTCGACCTTGCTGATGCTTACCGCCCTGGGCCACCAATCGGTGCGTGCCCATAAACCCAGCAACCAGGCGAAAGCCGTTGCCAGCCAAGGAGGAGCCGCCTGATGGAAGAAGTCATCGCAATTGCCATTGGGGTCCTGGCGGCCTCCGGCGTCTGGCTGATCCTGCGGCCACGGACGTTCCAGGTGGTGATGGGCCTGTGCCTGCTCTCCTACGGGGTCAACCTGTTCATCTTCAGCATGGGCAGCCTGTTTATCGGTAAAGAGCCAATCATCAAGGACGGCGTGCCGCAAGACTTGCTCAACTACACCGACCCGCTGCCCCAGGCCCTGGTGCTGACGGCGATCGTGATCAGCTTCGCCATGACCGCGCTGTTCCTGGTGGTGCTGCTGGCGTCCCGGGGCCTGACCGGCACTGACCATGTGGACGGCCGGGAGCCCAAGGAATGAGCTGGATGAATCAACTGATCATCGCACCGATCCTGCTGCCGTTGCTGACCGCCGCGCTGATGCTGATGCTCGGCGAGAAACACCGCCCGCTCAAGGCACGGATCAACCTGTTCTCCAGCATGGTCGGCCTCGGCATCGCCGTGCTGTTGCTGTACTGGACCCAGAAAGGCGGCCCCGGCTCCATCGGCGTGTACCTGCCGGGCAACTGGCAGGTGCCATTCGGCATCGTGCTGGTGGTGGACCAACTGTCGGCGATGATGCTGGTGCTCACCGGGATCATCGGCGTCAGCGCGCTGTTGTTTGCCATGGCCCGTTGGGACCGTGCCGGCACCAGCTTCCATGCACTGTTCCAGATTCAGTTGATGGGCCTGTATGGCGCCTTCCTGACCGCCGACCTGTTCAACCTGTTCGTGTTTTTCGAGGTGCTGCTGGCGGCGTCCTACGGCTTGATGCTCCACGGCTCCGGTCGGGCGCGGGTGTCATCGGGGCTGCATTACATTTCGATCAACCTGCTGGCTTCGACCTTGTTCCTGATTGGCGCGGCGCTGATCTACGGCGTCACCGGCACCCTGAACTTTGCCGACCTGGCCCTGAAAATCCCGTTGGTACCGGAGGCCGATCGCGGCCTGCTGCACGCCGGTGCAGGTATCCTCGCCGTCGCCTTCCTGGCCAAGGCCGGCATGTGGCCGCTGAACTTCTGGCTGGCACCCGCCTACTCCTCGGCGAGTGCGCCGGTGGCGGCGATGTTTGCGATCATGACCAAGGTCGGCGTGTACACCGTGCTGCGCCTGTGGAACCTGCTGTTCTCCGGCCAGGCCGGGGCCTCGGCGCTGTTTGGCGGCGACTGGCTGATCTACGGCGGCATGGCGACCATCGTCTGCGCGGCGCTGGCGATGATCGCCGCGCAACGCCTGGAACGCATGGCCAGCCTGAGCATTCTGGTGTCCGCCGGGATCCTGCTGTCGGCGGTGGGGTTTGCCCAGCCAAGCCTGACGGCCGGGGCGCTGTTTTACCTGGTCAGTTCCACCCTGGCGCTGAGCGCACTGTTCCTGCTGGCCGAGCTGATCGAGCGTTCGCGCTCGGCCAACGACATGCCCCTGGACGACGAAATCGAAGCCCTGCCCAAGGCCATGGAATCCTTGCATCCACCGCCCGGCACCAACCTCGACGATGAGCAGAAAGCCGTCGTAGGCCAGGTCATTCCCTGGACGGTGGCCTTCCTCGGCCTGAGCTTTATCGCCTGTGCCCTGCTGATCATCGGCATGCCGCCGCTGTCCGGGTTTATCGGCAAGCTCAGCCTTCTCAGCGCGTTGATCAACCCGATGGGCCTGGGCAACGCCATCGACGAACCGGTACGCCCGGCGGCGTGGGGCCTGGTGGCGCTGTTGATCTTCTCCGGCCTGGCCTCGCTGATCGCCTTCGCCCGCCTTGGCATCCAGCGCTTCTGGACCCCGGAAGAACGCCCGTCGCCGCTGTTGCGCCGCTTCGAGTGTGTGCCGATTTTCTTCCTGCTGGGCCTGAGCATCGCCCTGACCTTCAAGGCAGAGCCGCTGATGCGCTACACCCAGGCCGCCGCCGAAAGCCTGAACAACCCGGAGCATTATGTGATGGCGGTCATGGCGACGCGGCCGGTGCCAAGCCCTGAAGCCAAGGCCGCCGCATTGGAGATGCAGCCATGAAGCGTCTGTTCCCTGCCCCGTGGCTATCGTTGGCACTGTGGTTGTTGTGGCTGGTGTTGAACCTGTCCGTCAGCCCCGGCAACCTGCTGCTGGGTGCGATTCTCGGTTTTGCCGCACCGCTGATGATGGCGCCATTGCGCCCGTTGCCGATCCGCATCCGCCGCCCGGGGGTGATCATCCGTTTGTTCTTCCTGGTAGGGCGTGACGTGATCATCTCCAACCTTGCCGTGGCCTGGGGCATCCTGACCTGCGGCTCGCGCCCGCCGCGTTCGCGCTTTATCAAGATCCCGCTGGACCTGCGGGATGCAAACGGCCTGGCCGTGCTGGCGATGATTACCAGCGTGACGCCGGGCACCGTGTGGTCGGAACTGGCCCTGGACCGCAGCATCCTGCTGATCCACGTGTTCGACCTGGATGACGAAGCGCAGTTTATCGAGCACTTCAAACACGCCTACGAACGGCCCCTGATGGAGATCTTCGAATGAGCGCCCTGCTCTCCAATGCGATCCTGTTCAGCCTGTTCCTGTTTTCCCTGGCCATGGTGCTGACCCTGGTGCGCCTGTTCAAAGGCCCGTCGGCCCAGGACCGGGTCCTGGCGCTGGACTACCTGTACATCCTGGCGATGTTGATGATGCTGGTGCTGGGCATTCGGTATGCCAGTGACACTTATTTTGAAGCGGCATTGTTGATTGCGCTGTTTGGCTTTGTGGGGTCGTTTGCCCTGGCGAAATTCCTGCTGCGTGGGGAGGTGATCGAATGATCAATGTTGGTGTGTTGCCGCTGTGGGTTGAAGTGATCGTCGCGGTGTTATTGGTGCTTAGCAGCCTGTTTGCGCTGATTGGCGCGATTGGGCTGTTGCGGATGAAGGACTTTTTCCAGCGCATGCACCCGCCGGCATTGGCCTCGACATTGGGTGCGTGGTGTGTGGCGTTGGCGTCGATTGTCTACTTTTCGGTGCTCAAGTCCGGGCCGGTGTTGCACGGTTGGTTGATTCCGATCCTGCTGTCGATCACGGTACCGGTGACCACCTTGTTGCTGGCCAGGACCGCGTTGTTTCGCAAGCGTATGGCCGGGGACGATGTGCCGGCTGAGGTCAGTAGCCGTCGGAACGACAGCGATAGCTGAAAATGCCGATAATTATCTGTCACCCCACCCCTTTCCACTCTACTTACCTTTATCGGACAACCTACCTTCCCGATACAGGTAATGACCATGTATACCCATTCCGATGCACTGACCACGCTGTTTGATTTGCTCAACTCGCTGAACGCGCTGATTTCACACTTGACGAGCCAGCAACAGGCAGCCAAGCAGCGGGGTCTCGAGTTGTATCAACTCGGTGAATTCGAAGAGTGCGAAACCCATTTGACCATCTCCGCCTCGGCCGGCGATGCCCCATCCCAATACGCCCTGGGCGAAGCCATCCGGCGCCGGGTCGGCAGTGTCGGCCCCGAGGCCAAGGCGTGGTACCGCCTGGCCGCCGCCCAGGATCATGTGTACGCCCTGATGCGCCTGGGTGGCGAAACCAACCTGGCCAAGGCCAAGACCCTCGCCCAGGCGCGTGCCGATGCTGGCGACGGCGAGGCGATGCTGCAGCTGTATGAATTGACCAAAGACCGCTCGTGGCTGAGAAAGGCAGGCGATGCAGGCTGTGCCGAGGCCTATTACATTGCGGCGCTGCTGTACGACAAAAACCCGGAAGCCAGTGACAACCGTGACTCCATGCTCAGGTACGCAGCCTTCAAGGGCTTCCCGCCGGCGATGAAGTGGCTGGCCAACATGCAGACCTATTACCGCAACCTCTCCTACCAACGCATCCACCTGGAAAAACGGCTGGCGCTGAATGACCTCGATGGCGTCATGACCTATGCCGGCGCACTCGGTGGGTTCGATATCGATGAAAGTGGCACCAACCGCTATCACTACCCCGAGAACAAAATCCACGCCTATGGGCTCTACTGGCTGGTCATGGACAGTACCCGGCAAAACCCACGGCATGCCGATGCCGCAGGCTACCTGCAACAGCTGGACAGCACGCTGACTGCCGAAGAAATGGAAACAGCCAAGGCGTATGGCCGCCAGTGGAAAACCGAGCACCCGGCGCTGTCGGAGTTCAGGTTGACCTATAGCGACCTGAAATGACCGACCGCTGATCACGGATTCGAGAGCACGCCCGGCAGTTAAAGATTAATTAATCCAAAAATAGCTTGGCTAAGCATTTCCAGGCTGATACGGTTTAGTGGATTATTTAATCCACTAAACCTCAGGCCTTCCCATGACAGCTCACACCCCTCGCTTTAACCAAAAAGTCGCCTTGGTCACCGGCGGTTCCCGCGGTATTGGCGAAGCCATCGTCCGTCGGCTTTCTGCTGAAGGTGCAGCGGTCGCGTTTACCTATTCCTCTTCTGCCGACAAGGCGCAAGCGCTGGTTGGCCTGATCGAAAGCAAGGGCGGAAAAGCCTTGGCGATTCAGGCCGACAGCGCTGATGTGGTGGCGATAGAACGGGCGGTCGCGACCACCGTCGAGCGCTTCGGCGCGTTGAATATCCTGGTGAACAACGCCGGGATCCTGCTGATGGGCACCGTCGACACCTTCAGCCTGGAAGACTTCGACCGGATGTTTGCGGTCAACGTGCGGGCCACGTTTGCGGCGGCCAAGGCGAGCTCGGCGGTGATGCACAAGGGTGACCGGATCATCACCGTCGGCAGCGTGGTCGCTCAACGTTCGGGCTTCCCGGGCTCCAGCGTCTACAGCATGACGAAGTCGGCGATCGCCGGTATGATCCGCGGCCTGGCGATTGATTTCGCCCCGCGCGGCATCACCGTCAACAACGTGCAGCCGGGCCCGACCAGCACCGACATGAACCCGGCAGATGGGCCCCATGCGGACATGATCAAAAGCCTGATCCCCTTGGGCCGCGTGGGCACCGCCGATGATGTTGCCGGTATGGTTGCTTATCTTGCGTCCGAAGACGCGGCATTTGTCACCGGCGCCAGCATGACCATCGACGGTGGTTACCTGGCCTGATCCATCACCTGCAATTTCCCCCGAGGTAACCATGGCAAGACCCAGAGCATTCGACCGCGACCAGGTGCTGCGCGAGGCCATTCGGGTTTTCTGCGACAAGGGGTTTGCCGCGGCCTCGACTGAAGAACTGATGCAGGCCATGGGACTGAGCCGCCAGAGCATGTACAACACCTTTGGCGACAAACGCCAGTTGTACCTGCTGGCGATGGCCGAGTATCAGCGCACCGGCGTCGATGATTTGATCGAGCGCCTGAACCAGGGCCCGACGCCGTTGCAGGCACTGCACGACACCCTGCAATCCTTCGCCACCCGCGCCCTGCGGGAAGGAACCGCGGGTTGCATGGGGGTCAATGCCATCTGCGAGTTCGGCATGGGTGATGAAGAAATCAATCAACTCACCGCCCACAGCGCCGACCGCTTGCGCAATGCATTCGAACAGACCCTTGAGCGTGCGCAGGAACAAGGCGAATTGGCCGCCGACACCAACCTGCCGGGCGCGTGTGATTTTCTGATGGCCACCCTCAGCGGCATGAAAGTCGCCAGCAAGGGCGGCGCAACGGTTGAGCAACTGGAGCGCATTGCGGGGTTTGCACTGCGGGCGCTCAGCGCAAACGCGTGATCTGCGTAATTGCATGGATTTGACCACCCATTTGCACTCGACTTGACCAGTTGTTTGCATCCTATTTGACCAGCGCACGCGTATGCCTTGACCCGCAGAAATCGACCCATTGCTGACACCTGAATGATGAGAAACCCCGATGCATCAGCGTATCCAGGCCATGCCCCAGATACCCTTTTGTTTCCAGCCTTGGTTGTATCCCACTATTCCCGAACCGCACTGATCCCCGCGAGCGTTGAGAAGGACGTGTCTTTCGCAGTCAGCAGAAAATCGCTCATATAAGGCGTAGCCAGCATGTCTGAGCGCACTGCCGCGAAAAGCGTGGGAAACAACCCCTTGTTACCCAGGCGCCGGGCAGTGACATATCCGCGCGAGGTGTATTCGTGAAGCGCCCAGTTGGGCAGGCAGCAAACGCCTCTGCCGGAAGCCACCAATTGCATCATCATCACCGTCATCTCGGAAGTTCGAACGTTGAGCGGTTCTATATCGGCGGGATCAAGAAAACGGGTGAAGATATCGAGCCTGTCTCGTTCGATTGGATAGGTGATCAGCGTGAGTGGCTTCAAGTCTTTTGGCTCGATGACGCTCTTCTCCACCAACGGATGGTGATTGTCCACAGCCAGCAATGCTTCATAGGTGAACAGCGGCACATAGGTGATCCCGTTCAGGTTGATCGGATCGGACGTCACGACTAAATCCAGATCTCCACGGGCCAAGGCAGGTAGCGGTGCGAACGAGAATCCGGATGCCAGATCCATCTCGACCTCCGGCCATGATGTCCTGAAAGCGTCAATGGCTGGCATCAGCCACTGGAAGCAGCTGTGGCACTCGATCGCGAGATGCAACCGCCCAGCCGAACCACCTGCTAACCGGCTGAAATCACGCTCGGCTTCGCGCAGCAATGGCAGCACTTCGTCGGCCAATCTCAGCAATCTCAGGCCTGCGCTGGTGAAGCGCATCGGCTTTGATTTACGAGTAAAAAGCGTCATCCCCATCCGTTCTTCCAGCTCTTTGAGCTGGTGGGAAATGGCTGACTGGGTCAGGTTCAGACGCTCAGCCGTTTCCACCAGACTGCTGGTGTCCCGCATGGCTTGTACGGTTTTAAGATGACGAATATCGATCATGACTATGAATAAAATTTGAGTTTGTGAGCAATAAAATTAGTTTGTCTCACCATAGATCAAGCGCCGACAATTGGTCTACTAGATAAACGGATTGGAAACACACTGATGGCTTTGGCCCAAACCTTCGAATTTCCCCACATTGGACGCATAGCTGGCGCGGAGATAAGCGAGGGACGTTCGCGATGACAGCAGTAAAGCGCCCCCTGCTCACCCTGCCCAACGGCGCCGACAAACTGCTCCTGCACTCCTGCTGCGCGCCATGCTCGGGAGAGGTGATGGAGGCGATCACGGCGTCGGGGATCGACTACACGATCTTTTTCTACAACCCGAACATTCACCCTGAGCGCGAATACCTGCTGCGCAAGGATGAAAACATCCGTTTTGCCGAAGACCATAACGTGCCGTTTGTCGATGCCGACTACGACACCGATAACTGGTTTGCGCGTGCCAAGGGCATGGAGCATGAACCGGAACGCGGTGTGCGCTGCACCATGTGCTTCGATATGCGCTTCGAACGGACGGCGCTTTATGCTTTCGAGCACGGCTTCAGCACGATCAGCAGCTCGCTGGGTATTTCCCGCTGGAAAGACATGAAGCAGATCACGGACAGCGGCATTCGCAGCGCGCAGAAATACCCCGGTGTCACCTACTGGGACTACAACTGGCGCAAGGGTGGTGGCTCGACACGAATGATCGAGATCAGCAAGCGCGAGCGTTTCTATCAGCAAGAGTACTGCGGCTGCATCTACTCGTTGCGAGACACAAATCACCATCGCAAGGATCAGGGGCGAGACATCATCCGGATCGGCGTGAAGTATTACGGGGATGAGGACGAAGACAGTTCAGCTCAGTCGTGATCTTCGAGAAACCGTACTCATAGGCATGAGGAAAACTCCTCACTTTATTTTGTGGTTGGAAGCGATGAGGATGCCCGGCTGAGTGTTCAGATCCCGTCGATACGGATAAAAAATGAGTGTGTTGAAAAAGGCGCTGCTAGATGGCGTGTTTACGTGCGTCGTTGAGTATGTGCCCAAACCTTCGTCGGAGCGCTTTACCGCTTTTGAAGCGCTGATGGAGCAATCGCGCCTTCACGAATGGCCGCTCGTTCCTGCTGTCGCAGATCGCGTCGGTGGCAAATTCGATATTGCTCCCGTAGATGCATGCGCTGCCCTCAAGGGGCCAACTCCAGCACTCATCCACTTTTCTGGCAAAGACCGTGAGCGTTCCGACCTGTTGTCTGAGTTGGACAGAATGGATCGCCTGGGTGTAAATCAGCTCTTGCTCATCAGTGGCGACCGGTTGCCAGGTCATCAGCCCGGCCAGCACCCGGTGCGTTATCTGGAGTCGGTGCCTGCCTTGCAAATCGCACGCGCGGCTCGCCCGGACTGGCTGTTGGGGGCTGCACTCAATCCATTTAAATATCGAGAAGAGGAAGGCTGCGCCCAGTATCTCAAAGCGCATAAGAAGCTTGCTGCCGGTGCAGATTTTCTCACACTCCAGTTGGGTTTCGATGCCAAGAAGCATATCGAGGCGATTACTTGGATGACCAGGCAGAAAACGGCCAAGCCTCTGCTGGCTTGCGTGATGGGGCTAACCGAGAAGCGCGCATCCTTGCTGAAAAGTGTGCCAGGCATCGTGGTCAGCCCTCCAATGCTTGGTGTACTTGCGGCTGAAGCAGCTGTTTCCAAGGAGCATGCTCGGTCACGCTGCACGGATCGCCTGGCCCTCCAGATCGTTGGCTTGCGATTGATGGGGTATGCGGGAATTCATCTGTCTGGCATCCATACCGCGCAAGAGCTTGAGGCTCTGGAGCAGAGAATTGCCATTTGGGAGAAGAACATCGGCTCGCTGGAACACTGGTCAGCAGCCTGGGCGGACAGCTGGCAGCCGCCAGGCCAGTTGGCAGTCACATTCAATCCGCCTGGAGCAAGCTGGTATCTGGGTGAGTCCAGCGTAAAGGCGACGTCGAAAGAAACGCTGCGCTATCACGTGTTGGCGGGCTTTCATTCGAGTCTGTTCAGCCGCACCAAATTGCTCGGCAAGGCTTTGGGGTGGGCCGTCCGCCGCCCGGTATGGTCGTCATACAGAGGGGCGTCTTTACTGCGCCAGTTGGAGCGGAGCCTAAAACGCCCGTTGGTAGGCTGCGACACTTGTGGGCAGTGTCGACTAGAGGACACGCTGTATATCTGCCCTGAGACATGCCCGAAAGGCTTGTCCAATGGCCCCTGCGGCGGCACTCACCTCAACAGGTGCGAGTTTGGGGATCGCGAGTGCATCCACAGCGTGAAGTACCGGACTGCCAAATCGGTTCGCCAAATTCAGATTCTCACGGATCGACTGATTCCTTGCGTTGAACAGGGCAGCCGTCACAGCAGCTCCTGGCCACGGTGGTTTGAAGCTGACGCTAGCCAGACCAGAGGGACATCCGATTGACGTCGAACTCACGGCAGGCACTGAGCCAGGAAAGTAACGGCTCGATGCCGCAGAAGCAGTCGATAGCGCCTCCGGTCATCGAATCAGTCAGGCGAACCCGCTACAAGGTTGCACGCAGGTATGGCCGGGTCACCATTGCCGAGCACGAATACTTTTACGTACGAGCCCAGGACATTCTGGTACGCAGCGATATTTTTCAAGGTTATCGAAAAGAGGGATTACAGCGATTCCTCTCGGCAAACGCAGCGGTAACCCCAGACTGAGATTCCACAATCCCCTTGGCGCCGCTCCGCTGCGCAATCATGAGCGTTCCTAATACTTTATTGAAATCAATTCGTTTTTATTCATACAGGCACCCCGCATAAAATGCGCCCAGCTCTTCACGACCGGCGATTTAAAGGCTGTGGCGTGAGAAAACGGAACGATGGCCACATCTGAAAGGCAATCAGCAAATTCAGGTCTGGCGCGACGAACAGGGTGTCAGGCACGATGAACAAAGAATTCACTTTTTCCATCAACAGCATCAGCTTTGATGAGCATTACACTCCTTCCGACAATACTCGGATCACGACCAACTTCGCCAATCTGGCCAGAGGTGCGAGCCGTGAGGAGAATTTGCGCAACACGCTCAAGATGATTGATAACCGCTTCAACGCTCTGGCGCATTGGGATAACCCTAAGGGGGATCGTTACACGGTCAAGTTGGATATCATTTCCGCTGAAATGAATATCGATGCTGAAAGTCGAGACCACACCATACCGCTGATTGAGGTGCTGAAAACGACGATTGTTGATCAAAAAACCGGCGAGCGTATCAACGGCATCGTGGGCAACAACTTCTCGTCCTACGTGCGGGACTACGATTTCAGCGTGCGCTTGCTGGAGCACAACAAGAACCAGGCCGGTTTCAGCACGCCAGAAGATTTTGGCGATTTGCACGGCAAGCTGTTCAAGTCGTTCGTCAATTCAAGTGCCTACAAAGAGCATTTTGCCAAGCCGCCTGTGATCTGCCTCAGTGTGTCGAGCACCAGAACCTACCATCGAACCGAGAACCAGCATCCTGTGCTGGGCTTTGAGTACGAGCAGGACGCGTACTCGTTGACCGACGAGTATTTTAAGAAGATGGGCTTGCAGGTTCGTTACTTCATGCCGCCCAACAGCGCCGCACCATTGGCCTTTTACTTCTCGGGTGATCTGCTGGGTGACTACACCAATCTGGAACTGATTGGCACCATCAGCACCATGGACACCTTCCAGAAAATCTACCGGCCTGAGATCTACAACGCGAATTCGGCGGCTGGAAAATCCTATCAGCCTAGTCTGAAGAACCAGGATTACTCGCTGACTCGCATCGTGTATGACCGAGAAGAGCGTAGTCGGCTGGCAGTCGAGCAAGGCAAGTTTGCCGAAGAACAATTCATCAAGCCCTATCAAGCCGTGCTTGAGCAATGGTCCGTTAGCTGCGCTTTCTGATTATTTAGAACATTAAGGTTATCCCCCATGAAAAAACTGTTGCCCACGTCGACGGCTGGTAGCTTGCCCAAACCTTCCTGGCTGGCCCAACCCGAGACACTTTGGTCACCCTGGAAACTGCAGGACGATGAGCTGGTCGAGGGTAAGCAAGACGCGTTGCGCCTTTCTCTGCATGAACAACAGCTGGCCGGCATCGATATCGTCAGTGACGGTGAGCAGACTCGCCAGCATTTCGTGACGACTTTCATTGAGCACCTCGACGGCGTTGATTTCGAGAAGCGCGAAACGGTCAGGATTCGTGATCGTTACGACGCGAGCGTGCCGACAGTGGTGGGCGCCGTTGCTCGGAAAAAGCCTGTGTTCGTTGAAGACGCAAAATTCCTGCGTCAGCAAACTGGGCAGCCTATCAAGTGGGCTCTGCCAGGGCCGATGACGATGATCGACACCCTTTACGACGCTCATTACAAGAGCCGTGAAAAACTGGCTTGGGAATTCGCCAAGATCCTCAACCAGGAGGCCAAAGAGCTGGAGGCTGCCGGAGTCGACATCATTCAGTTCGATGAACCTGCATTTAACGTGTTTTTCGATGAGGTCAATGACTGGGGTGTTGCCACCCTTGAAAGGGCCATTGAAGGACTTAAATGCGAAACCGCCGTGCACATCTGCTACGGCTACGGCATCAAGGCGAATACCGACTGGAAGAAGACGCTGGGCTCGGAGTGGCGACAATACGAAGAAGCGTTTCCGAAGCTGCAAAAGTCCAGCATCGATATCGTCTCTCTGGAGTGTCACAACTCCCATGTGCCGATGGATCTGATCGAACTCATTCGCGGCAAGAAAGTAATGGTCGGTGCAATCGACGTGGCTAACCATGCTATTGAAACGCCTGAAGAAGTTGCCAATACCCTGCGCAAGGCACTCCAGTTCGTCGATGCGGACAAACTCTATCCCTGCACCAACTGCGGCATGGCGCCGTTGCCTCGTCGAGTGGCCAGCGGCAAGTTGAACGCGTTGAATGCCGGCGCAGAGATCGTGCGCAGAGAACTTTCGAACGGGCGTTGAGCGATGTCACTTCCTGGTCAATCAATCGAGCCCTTGGGCTTTCGCGAAGCGCTCGGGCACTACGCATCGGGTATTACGGTTATTTCATCGCACGTTGATGGCGAGCCGATTGGCTTCACCTGTCAGTCGTTCTACAGCGTGTCGATGAGTCCGCCACTGGTGTCATTCAGCGTCATGTCCAGTTCGGCGAGCTATCCCAGGATTCGCCGGGCAGGACGATTCGCAGTCAATATCCTGTCGGGCGAGCAGGTGGATATTTCCAACCAGTTCGCTCGGCGGGGTACGGACAAATGGCTCGGGGTGGACTGGCAGGAATCGCCTCTGGGTAATCCGATCATCGCTGGCAGTTTGCACTGGCTGGATTGCGAAATTCACGCAGAGCACGTGGCAGGTGATCACGTGATCGTGATTGGTGAAGTGAAAGCGATGAACCTGCAACAAGCTACTGCGGGACAGCCGTTGCTGTACTTCAAAGGGCAATACCGCAACCTCGCCACACATAGCACGGTTTGAGCCGTTACGTGCGCAGGTTCGGGGACTTGGATGTTACAAAGGATCTGCCGCCACGTCGGTAACGGAATAATCAACGCTCCGCTACCGACGTGACCGCTGGCTTAAACGCGAGAAGCCTGTAGGGAGGGGTAAAGCGCATGCTCGGCCACTTTGCCGAAAATCAGACCCAGGCTCGTCCAGAGTACGACCTGAATGCCCAACGACGCTGTACGGAATTTCCACAACAGTACGGCAGAGAAGTTCTCCGGCACCTCATTGATGGTCGGAAACAGGTACGCGGCGACCGAGACGATCACCAGATAAAGCGCGACCCCACTGATGGCGCCACTCCAAGTGCCGTTTCGGGCCATCAGCTTGCGTCCGACATTGACCGAAATCACGGCAGCGATCAACGACACCAACATGATCAGGAAGAACAGCTGGGTGCGCAGCCCGATGGTGTCCGGGTTACCCACGGATGGCGGGTTCGGTGGATATTTCAGGCCCGGGATCAGGAACACCACCACGAACGCGGCCAGTGCCAGTAGCGCCGCGAGCCCACGAGGGCCAATGCGACCAATTCGGCCCAGCGCGTAGGCGAATACAAGCGAGAAAATGCCGCCCAGCGATACGCTGTAAACGACGACGCCGGTCAGTAGCCCCACGCTGCCTTGCATGTCGCGGCTCACCAGTTCTTCCTCTTCGTCGGCGTCACCGTGCATGTGCGCCATGCTTTCTTCGAAGGCAATCGCCTTGTCCACTTGCGGCTCACCGAACACCTTGGCGAACCCGAATGCCAGCAGGCCCGCAATCAGACCGACGAGCATGCCCCTGACGAGTAAACGACCAGTCATGTGAAAGACCTCAAATAATCAGTGGCAGGGGAAACCCAGAAGATGACGACCGTCGTGCACGAACTCATGAACGTAGGCACCGGAGAAAATCGCAGTAGCACCTTGTTCGGCACCGACAAAGTAGATTGCCAACATCAGCAACAGCCCACCGAAGATCGCCCACGGAAGCACTTCGCCAAGAGGGATCGTCGGGATGGAGATGTCTGTATCAGTAGTAGCGGTATAAGCCATGAGTACCTCTTGGGATTTCGCGTCCCGGTAATGGTGAGGAGGGTCGAAGAAAGGTCTGGCTTTCGGCGTGGAGCCGATCACAGTGGCGCGACCGCGTCGGATTTTGACCGACTTCTTGCTTCGTAACATAAAGATACAACTCGGTTAGTGTAGCCCTTCTGCGATGAGGCTTACATGAATTCTCACCAAGCTTTCGCGACGCTGATCGGGCGTAAATAAGGTTGCGCAGGATTTAAAGGAATGCTGTTAGCGACACTTCCCATGCAAGAGTGCCCGCTATTCTCCGATTTCTATCTGTGACCGCTGTCAACTTTGAGACGAGAACTGCCGACTCTTCATTCATGGGCGTGGATACCCCCAACGCCCTATGGTCGAGATGAGTGGCTGCTTGAGCTATCGTATCGAGATCATCCCAGCTTGAAGGCCATCTGATGAGCATCGACAAGACAACTCAACTGATCAGCACCCGCAATGAAGAAAATGCCAATCTGCTGCTCCGGGTCGGATGGACGCTGTTGCTCGTAGCTGACCGCCAAGAAGGTGCGTATCAGTGGCTGCATTATCAATTCGGGTGGCAGCGAACAGGCGTACCTCCTGAGATCACGTTTACCGGCGTCGAGGGTGGCCCCGATCCCTTCTGACAGCGTCGCTTCAGTGGCGTTGGCTCGTAAGCACCCCAAAATGATTGAGCCTTTACGGAACACGCCAAAAGTGCTCTGAATTCAGAAGATTGCATTGCACTTGACCACCCGTTTGCATTCGACGTGACCAATTGCATTCGACCTGACCAGCCCAGGCGCGAACAGTGTCCTTCAAGCGCGTCGGCGGCTTTTCACCCTACGCATTGAGTCACCTTTCAACTCGATGAAGTGGGATTTGTGAACGATTCTGTCGAGAATCGCGTCCGCGATTGTGGGGTCGGAAAATAAGTCATACCATTTTTCTTTCGGATACTGGCTAGTGATCAGCAATGAACCATTTTGTGACTGCTGATCAATTACGTCTAGCAGAAACGGGCCGAGCTGAGCATCGATGCCGCCTATGCCCAAGTCGTCGATGACCAGCAGCTCTGCGCGAATCAATTGCCGTCGTAGTTTCGGCATGGTGTGATCCGCGTAAGACAGGGAGATTTCTTCAAAGAGTTTGGTTGCTGTGCGATACAGCGTTGGTCGTCCAAGGCGGCAGGCTTGGTTCGCCAGGGCACAAGCCAGCCAAGTCTTTCCGGTGCCAGTTGCCCCCGTTATGATTACGTTCTGCCGCCGTATCAACCAGTCGCACTCCCCGAGAGCCATTACGGTATTCCGGTCTAGGCCACGGGATGATTTGAATTCAATCGTGTCCATCGTGGCCTCGCTCTCACGAAGCCTTGCAGCTTTCAACAGACGCGCAATCTTCCTGCTTTCTCGTTCGCTGTTTTCGGCGTCAACCATCAATCCGAGCCTTGTGTCGAACGCCTCTTTCAATAATGCCGGGGTTTCCAGTTGACGCTCGTAAGCCACGGCCATGCCGTGCAGCCCAAGGCTCACCAAATTCTGAACAGTGTTGAATACCGGTTTCATAGCGGCTCATCTCCTTGTGTTGCGTAATATTCGGCGCCACGAATGTTGGCGTGTTCGACCAAAGGGGCGGATCGTTGGGGGCTGGGCCGCAGATCGGACTCGTTACGAATGATTGCCCGCAGGCGCTCTGAACTGAGGATGTTCAGGTTATTAGCATACGCACAGGCTGATTCCAGCCGGGAGGCGGAGATGTCCCCTTTGCGTACATCTTGCTTCAAGCCTATGACTGCCTTCATGCCAGTCGCAAAGTCTCGGCGCAGAGCGAGATTGTCTTTCACGTACCGCAACGTCTCCTGGCCTATAGATTCAGCCCAGGCCATCAGTGCGTCTGGTTGCGAGTCTTGGTACCGACTATGGTTGGGTGCCAAGTGCTCGCTCAAAGTGCTGAATCCTCGTTGTCTGTTGACCTTATGCGAGGCTATGACGCGGCGCTGGTACACGATGTCCAGCCAATCGTCGCGCACGCGCAAATCAACTAGCAGGTTCGCAAAGTGATAGGGGACTGAGTAGCTGTGATCTTCAAATGCGACGTGGTAGTCAGTGCCCACGCGAATCTGGTAGACCCACTGACTGTAGCTGTACCGCTGTTCTGGGAGAGAGCCGAGCGCGGGGTAGTCGAGTTCAAGATACCGAGTGGCCCTGCTCTTAGGGTACGTTCGAGTCACCCGGTTGTTGAGCTGATCGACCCAGTATCCAATCTGTTCGTTTAGCTCTTCCAGCGAGAAGAATGTCCTGGTTCTCAGCCTTGCCAGCACAAACCGCTGTACGATTTGCACAGCAATTTCACCTAGCGATTTGTCTTTCGGTTTGCGAGGCCTGGCCGGAAATATCTTGAATCCGTAGTGCTCGGAAAGCTCGGAGTATGCACGGTTCAGAACGACCTGATCCCGAGTGTTTTTTGTGATCGCCGATTTCAAGTTGTCGGGGACAATGAAGCGTGGAACCCCGTCGAAATACTCAAGCGCCAGAACATTGCACCTGAGCCAATTCGGCGTCGTCTGATTGTCCACTGCCGTGGCGAATATGTAGCCGGAAGCTCCTAGCGTAGCCACGAATACCTGAGCCTGGGCAATTTCTCCTGTGTCCGGGTTTGTCACAGGCATAGTCCGTCCGCAGAAGTCCACGAAGCACTTGTCGCCGGGAAGGTGGATCTGCCTCATGCTTAGCTTTTGCTTATTCAGCCACTCACGATAAACCCTTGTAAATTGGGCGTATGAGGGGCCATCTGGCTCCGTTTCCCGAAACTCTTGCCAAAGCAATTCAAGGGTGATGTCTGGCAGTTTCAGTTGTTCGTGAATGGCGACCCAAGATGGGTACACTTTTCTCTGCGCTGTGGGCCTGCGCTGAGTATGTAGGCATTCCGCAAGCGCTTTATCGTCCAGGTGTCGCAGCTGTTCCCAGGTTTGTCCGCACAACTTCAACTGATCGCGCATAGTGCGAACTGTATTATGGGAAACTTTGGCCAAGCGACCGATTGATCTGTTTGACAAGCTGGCGTCGCATGCGAGACGCAGCACCTCGCGCTGCGATTGTACTGGCAGCCTCATGTGTCCTCCTCGCGATAGGCGTGTCGAAGCCTCACAAATCGCGCCGTGTGAATATTGCAGACAAACGGAAGGTGGCCGACTTGACGTCGAACGGGAGGGAACACAGAATGGTGGTGCGTAGGGCTCAAAACCTAACACCATCAAAAAAGCCTAGGGCTCCACCCCTGGGCTTTTTTGTGTCCCAATTCCACCGGCTAACTCCTAGCCTGGGCTCATTGTGAAACTCCTATTTGTTTGATTTATACGGCTTGCTGTCTAGCGCAGCGATGCGTGGCTATCCAGCAGGCGACTTCTTTGGACAGGGCGAAAAAGCCTCGACGACTAGGCACTTCAAAAAGTGGCACTTCGATAGTTCCACGCTGCTTGGCTTTTCGGAACGCGTCATACGAGGCGTATCCCAGCTCTCTCCACAACGCACTGCCTCCCACCATCAGGCCATATCGATCTTTGAGATCAAGCTCTAATTCGGATGCCAGGTTGTGGATTTCAAGAGGCTCGCGCATCGCACTTAATGTCCGGTTTGGTCACAGTTAATAGTAATAAACGACGTTCTTGCACTCCAGCCGTAAGGCTTCTACATTTTTTACGGTACAAACATTAGCTGGAAATTTGTAAGTGACTGACTTCAAACGAATTGCGAAAATTTATTCGGATTTCGCAGATAATGTGCGCGAACAAGTACCGGAAAATACCAACCCCCGCAGTAACACTGTGGAAATGCTCGCCGTGGGCTATTGGTTCGAGGGGCTGAGGCAGCGGACAGGTCTCAAAACGGCCTACGCGCTTGAGCTGCATTTCGAAGCGGATTCGTTTCGAAGGAATAGCAATGGCACGATTCGGCATTACCGAAGCAAGTGGTCAAGGTACGAGCAAAAAACGGTATCGCCCAAGGCCAAGACCTTGGCCAAGGTAGAGCTTCAGGCACCGGGATCTTCTCGCGATCTGAATCATCCGTTATGGACACTGCTCAAGCTAAGCATCAAGCAAGAGGAAATCGATTTCGACCATTTTTTTGGAACGTTGAATGCCGAAGTACAGGGGGTGTTGTTCCGAACCGCCAGCGACACGGCGTGGGGCAATTTACAGCGCGAATTGGTCACTCAAAACCTGCTAGAAAAGCTTGAGCGCAGGGCGAGTTTAGATAGCCTAGCGGCGCTGGTAGCCATAGTGATGGAAGCAGATCAGATGGGCCGTCGTGCCTTGGCTATCAAAGCAGCAGATTCGTTGCACAAAGTGCTTTTGATGCTCGCCATGGAGCTACAAGCACGCGGGGTCGCAGTGGTCTTGATCGACTGGCTAGTCTTCAATGTGTTGCCCCTTGGTGTACCTGCCCACTTAGAGGTTTGGATGAGTAGCACTGACTACATTCACGCGTCAGCTCATCTGAACGCCATGGTCTTCCATCATCCGGAACGACGTGGAAAGAGCCTTCCTTGGAAGCTACGCACCAGATTGATGTGCAAGCTTCTAGCCGGCGATATGGGATTGGACGTCATGTACGCGATGCGTCCGCAGTTTGCCTTGCGAGACGACGTCGGCGAGATCGCGGGGGACTTAGTGAAAGAGTTCCACAAAACGTCAGCACTCAGAACCTGGGGATGGATGTGCATCGTTGACGGCGAGCCTCAAAAGGTGCCACCCACATCGCTTTTTTAGCTTTCCACCACTGCGTGCTTTGGGTGGTCAAATCCAATGCAAACGGCTGGTCAAATCCGATGCAAACAGGTGGTCAAGTGGAATGCAAACGCTTGGTCAAGTGAGGTGCAATTTCCCATGATCAGCCCACTAGAGTATCGGCGCGCCAAATCGACCCAATCGTGGCATCCAATGGTTCAGGATCTGCGCTGACGCCAGGATATGGTGCGCATGCCCGATCAACAGCCGACGCGGCACGAACCCGATATAGCGAGAGTCATCGCTGTTGTCGCGATTGTCGCCCAGCATGAAGTAACTGTCGGCAGGCACCACCACCGGGCCGAAATCGCGTAACGCCCGTACCGTCGGCATGAACTGAATCGTGCGCTGGCTGTTGTTCGCACGCTCGGTCAGCTTTATCCCCGGGACCGTGTGGCCCGGAGCGATGGGCTCGCTGATGTCCTGCCCATTACTGTAGGTGGCCGGCGTACCGTTGACCCACAACACCTCGTCGCGCATTTCCAGGGTATCGCCGGGGATGCCGACAATGCGTTTGATCAAGCGCGTGCCGTCCTTGGGCGAAGAGAACGTGACGACATCGCCGCGCTGGGGGTTATCCAGTTTGGCCAGGGAAATATCGGTGAGGGGCAACTTGAGGTCATACGCCACGCGATTGACCAGCACCACATCACCTTCAAGCAATGTCGGGCGCATGGAGCCGGATGGAATGGGGTTCCAATCGGCCAGGGACGTACGGAAAACCCCGAAGCACAGCCAGAAAATGATCGCGTAACGGTAGCGGATTAACCAACGGCGCATAGATCCTCGCACTACAAAAAGGGATGCCAGCGTCCGCCAGGCAACCCGTGGTTATTTTTGGTAATACTCGCTTATTGCACCGGAAGATTAAATTAACATTAGCGTTACTGCCCCATGACAGTCGGTATTTTCAAGCACACAGAAAAGGAGTTTCACGCCCCATGGATAGCAAATGTTCGGTCTTTATCGCAGCCAGCGTCGACGGCTTTATCGCCCGGCCAGACGGTGATATCGAGTGGCTTCATCGCCCTGAGTACGAAGGCGCCGAATTGAACGGCGTGACCTATGAACACTTCATCACCACCGTGGATGCGCTGGTGATGGGCCGCAAGACCCTGGAAAAAGTGTTGTCCTTTCCGGAGTGGCCCTATGAGGGTTTTCCGGTGTTTGCGCTCTCTCATCAGTCGCTTGAGCTACCTGAGCATTTGAAGAGCAAGGTTGAGGTCGTGAGCCAGGATGTGACCGCCCTCGTGGCCGAGTTAGCCGAGCGCGGGATGAAACACCTGTATATCGACGGAGGCCAGACGATTCAGCAGTTTCTTGAGGCGGGTTTGATCGACGAGATGATCATCACCCGTATTCCAGTTGTGCTGGGCCAGGGAATTCCCTTGTTCAGCCAGTTGGGCAGTGGGCATGAACTTCGGCATATCGGCACGTATGCATCGGATAACGGGTTTGTTCAAAGCCGGTATGAGGTGAGTGGCAAGCGCTGATGGTCGCGGGTTAACACCCGGAAATTTCCGACAGCTTTTTAGGGTTGTCGCTCAGAAGATGGCTCCCTACTCTTCGGTGGTCGCTGCAAATTCAGCGACCGGGTTTCGCAGCCCGGGTAAACTCTAGACGCACAGCGTCCACCACAAGATAGCGGGCGCTTTTTTATGCCTGATGTTATGGCGGCTGTGCGCGGGATACCTTCGGGTATGCCGGGTGCCTAGAGTCCCGGTCTGCGAACCTGCGTACAGCTGCCACCCGATTGTCGTTTCGCAGCGATGGGTGGCGGCTCCATTACTCTAGGAGCGTCGTCATGATCAAAGACAGTCCAAACCCGCCACTCGATTCACCCTCGCTTCACGCGGCTACTCATCGGGCGATTAATCATTATCTGAATCCCTCTTCTGAACCTGATTCGCCTGACGAGAGCTCCAGGCTTTTTGTCGTGCGTGAAGGGTTGGACGCGGAGACGTTGTTGGTCAATGCATCGGAGGACTTGGCGTCGGTGCAGGTGTTAGCTACGAATCTGGCATTTGAAATCGATGGGCCGTCCCGGAGTGTCGCGTTGGGGATTTGCCGGATGTTGGAGGGGATTCAGTTATTGGTCGATAGCACCCTTGATCAATACGATGCACCACACAACCAACTACGTTAAAGAGGAAAAAACACAACGGGGTGGATCTATTCGATTTCAACTAGACCCGCCCCTCCATTAGAGAATAATCCTACATATTGCTCACACACTTCAAAGAGAATCTTCCGATATTTCCTATTTGCCATTTTTTGTATTCTGAAAACCAATAGATCAGGATGCTTCTTTATGGCTAACCACGGTTACATGACTATCAACGGAAAAAGCCAGGGTCTTATTTCCGCAGGCTGCTCTACACAAGACTCTATCGGCAACAAATGCCAGGAAGGGCATCGCGACGAAATAATGGTGATGTCCTATAACCACAACATGCTCAATGAAGGGAATGTCAGAGCTGCGACTCATGGGCCAGTGGTCATTACAAAAAACGTCGATAAAGCTTCACCTCTGTTGGCGGTGGCACTTTCCAAAAGAGAAGAGCTTAACTGCATCATCCATTTCTACCGTATTTCTCAGTTTGGCCAACACCAGAAGTACTACACCGTCGACCTACGGGGTTGCATCATCGCGGACCTTTCCCTTGACGTGCCCCACGCGGTACTGATGCACGATATAGATGCACAAGAGCATCTCTCCATCCGGTATCGGGAAATCATCTGGACTCACCATCTGGCCGGCACCAGTGGCTACAGTTCATGGCCCGAGACCGATCTATGAAACTAAATCAAGAACCATCAACGCCAACGTTTCATGAACTGTGGGAAGTCAGTCAAGCCGCAGCAAAGCTGACAAATCACGCCTGTGCGATCAGTGCGCGGCATCTCAAGGATGGAATTACACGGTCCATATTCAACCGGGAGGTTGCTTATTACGCGCGCAGTATTGTCAGGGATGTTGACAAGGTAAGAAGACTATTGCGCAAGGGTTGATGGAGATAAAGACAGAGCAGCGCAATCTCATAAATCAGTCAATTGAGATTGGCCAAAAAGGAATAGGTGTAGTCGCGGGTGCACTTCAAGTAGCGACAGGCGCTGGAATTTGCTACGCGTCAGTTGGTACTCTTTGCCTGATTGCAGGTATACCCTTGATGGCCCATGGTGCAAATAATGTCTACGAAAGTGGACACAATCTGATGACCGGACAATCAGATGCCGTTGGCCCAGTTCGCAGCGCTTATAAGTCTGCAGCATCCGCTATCGGATATGATGAGCGAGAAGCAAACATGGCCTATGGCGCTGTTGATATTGGGCTGTCTACCTACAGCGTCGTGAGGCACGTACTAAAACCTGATGCCTGGCGCTTATTCAGATATCTAAACACAGACCGCGTACGAGCATATAAAACCATGCACCCTGTTTCACTAGCAGCTGAGGCGGCGATAGACGGCCTGACACTAAAGCAGATATATGACGAGTCACAAAGATGATCGTATGGGCTTATCCGACATTTTCAATCTTGGGATTGGTATTCGCTTACTGCATGAAAGTGATCATCTCCAATAAAGACCTCAGCCACACAAAATTCCTACTTGGATTCGCGATAAATATATTTCTTATGATCACACACCTAGAGGCCGTCAAACTCGACAAATATTTATACTTTGGGACTTGCCCAGAACTCATCAACACTTACCCTCTCATCGGCTGGTTTGCTCTCGTGTGCTTCCTACTACATACATTAGCACTCCCAGTTAAACGCGACTTGAATTGGTGGTGGAAACGCCCCCAAAGAAATACTTAATAACGAACTAAAATTCAGAAAACAAAAACTTAGATTGCTTGGACATTCCTAGTGACGGAAAATCCGATACGAGTGACCCTCTACGCAAGGGGTATCACTCGGCGTCATCTACGATGGTAGATGGCGAGCGTGATGCAAACATGGCATATGGCTCTGTTGATATTGGGCTTTCTGTCTACGGCGTTACAAGACGTGTATTAAAACCAGATGCCTGGCGTTTATTTAGGTATCTCAATACGGACAAAATACGAGCATACAAGACCATTGGGTCCAACTTCATTGGCATTTGAAGCAGTTGCAGACGTCTTAACGCTAAAAAATTCGTATCAAGAGACAAAAAATTGATTATTTTAGCTTTCTTGATTTTTTCGGTATTCGGCATTCTATTTGCGTACAGCCTCAAAGTGATTCTTTCCAGCAAAAGCATTGGTTACACCAAGCTCCTGCTAGGCCTGGGGGTAAACATGCTTTTTATGAGCGTACACATGGACATCGTTAAATTTGATAATTTTTTGTACTTCGGACATCACCCGGAAATCATTAATAACTACGAGTCGGTTGGTTGGCTCGCATTTATCTGTCTTTTCCTGCATGCCTTAGCACTTCCCGTCAAACGTGACTTGAAGTGGTGGTGGCAGCGCTTACCCGGAGAGCCCCAAAGATGATCACCTGGACGTTTGATTGTTCCCATGCTCTGCGTAGGAATGCATACCGTGACGCCCCGCATCAACTCGTGCAGAACTTCAACCTCACATTGGCGGCGGGACGCAGAGCGTCCGGGGCGACATTCCCACGCGAAGCGTGGGAACAATCGATAAAGATGAAAATGAACACAACCTTGTGACAGCCCCAATCCGATACGACTGGCTTTCTTCACTCTGCATCCTCTGCGATAGGTTATGGCAAACAGGAACAAGCATGGCATATGGCTCTTTTGATATTTGGTTCTGTCTATATCCTTACAAGACATGTATTCGAACCAGATACCTAGCGTTTATTCAGGCATATCAGCACGAACAAGACATGAGTGGGACAACCAACTTCATTGGCATTTAAGACGATATTAGACAACATAACGCCAGAACAGCTTTTTCAAGAGATAAAAAGTGATTACTTTTAGTTTTCTTATATTTTCGTTACTTGGGATTTTATTTGCGCACTACCTTAAAGTGGTACTCTCCAGTAAAACCCTCGGATACACCAAATTTTTTATAGGGCTTGTGGTAAATATGTTTTTTATGAGAGCACATATGAATATCGTTAAATTTGATAATTTCTTATACTTCGGACATCACCCGGAAATCATTAATAACTACGAGTCTGTTGGTTGGCTCGCATTTATGTGTCTTTTCCTGCATGCGTTAGCACTTCCTGTCAAACGTGACTTGAAGTGGTGGTGGCAGCGCTTACCCGGAAAGTCCCAAAGATGATCACCTGGACGTTTGATTGTTCCCATGCTCTGCGTAGGAATGCATACCGTGACGCCCCGCATCAACTCGTGCAGAACTTCAACCTCGCATTGATGGCGGGACGCAGAGCGTCCGGGGCGGCATTCCCACGCGGAGCATGGAAACAATCGATAACGCTCTTGCCCCACCACTCGGCACTTCGCTTAGGCTCGGCGTGCCCTCACTGCGGCCAGCGTGGTTTAACGGGGCGCCTAAGATCAAGATCAAAAGCAGATCAAGAGCACAGCGGCCTACCGGCCGGCTTGAGTGTGGTGAAGCAACAGCAAAATCAGAAGCGGGCACGGTTTAAATGTGGGAGCGGGCTTGCTCGCGAAGGTCGTTAACGATGACGTGGGCGTCCTGATTCAACGCGGCGCCCTCATGTTCTTCGCGAGCAAGCCCGCTCCCACATTAAGCAGCTCTGCGCTTGATCTTGAGATGGCTTGCTCGCCCCTCGATGTGTCAACCATGTCCCCGCACAGGTGTCCCGTCCAAGACATGCTGTAAGAATCGCCACCCGAATAACGGATAGATAGGCAAAAAAACAGCCCCGAACCAGTCGGGGCGTTTTTTATTCAGCATTCACTCATCAAGCCTGATCAGCCAACCGCCACGTCGTCCCGCCCTTCCCGTCTTCCAACACCACACCCATCACGGTCAGTTGGTCACGGATACGGTCAGACTCCGCCCAGTCCTTGTTGGCCCGGGCAGTCAAACGTGCCTGAATCAGCGCATCAACTTCAGCGGCGTCCACACGCCCTTCAGCGCCTGCCTGCAGGAAGTCATCGGCTTCCATCTGCAGCACGCCCAGCACGCTTGCCAGCTCTTTCAAACGTGCGGCAAGCCCCGCCGCTGCGTCGAGATCGCTCTCGCGCAGGCGGTTGATCTCGCGCACCATTTCAAACAGCACCGCGCAGGCTTCCGGCGTACCGAAGTCGTCGTTCATTACTTCGGTAAACCGCGCAACAAACGCTTCGCCGCCCGCAGGCGCCACGGAGGGCAGGCCTTTCAACGCGTGGTAGAAACGCTCCAGGGCGCCTTTGGCATCCTTGAGGTTGTCTTCCGAGTAGTTGATCGCGCTGCGGTAATGGCTGGACACCAACAGGTACCGCACCACTTCCGGGTGATACTTTTCCAGCACGTCGCGAATGGTGAAGAAGTTGTTCAAGGACTTGGACATCTTCTCGCCATTGATGCGAATCATGCCGCAGTGCATCCAGGCATTGGCGTAGGTCTTGCCGGTGGCCGCTTCGCTTTGGGCGATTTCGTTTTCGTGGTGCGGGAACTCAAGGTCGCTGCCGCCGCCATGAATGTCGAAGGTCTCGCCCAGGCAGCAGGTGGACATTACCGAGCATTCGATGTGCCAGCCCGGACGCCCGGCGCCCCATGGCGACTCCCAGCTCGGCTCGCCGGGCTTGGTGCCTTTCCACAGCACGAAGTCCAGCGGGTCTTGCTTGGCTTCGTCGACTTCGATCCGTGCACCAATGCGCAGGTCTTCGATTTTCTTGCGCGACAGCTTGCCGTAGCCCATGAACTTGGCGACACGGTAGTACACGTCGCCATTGCCCGGGGCGTAGGCGTATCCCTTGTCGATAAGGGTCTGGATCATCGCGTGCATGCCCGGGATATGGTCCGTGGCGCGCGGCTCCATGTCCGGCTTGAGGATGTTGAGGCGCGCCTCGTCCTCGTGCATCGCAGCAATCATGCGCTCGGTCAGCGCGTCGAACGAATCGCCGTTTTCGTTGGCGCGATTGATGATCTTGTCGTCGATGTCGGTGATGTTGCGCACATACGTCAGGTCATAACCACTGAAACGCAACCAGCGGGTCACCAGGTCGAAGGCCACCATGCTGCGGCCGTGGCCGATGTGGCAGTAGTCGTACACGGTCATGCCGCACACGTACATGCGCACCTTGTTGCCATCCAGCGGCTTGAAGACTTCTTTGGTCTTGCTGAGTGTGTTGTAAATCGTTAGCACGACAGTTCCTTAAAACAGAATCACTGGCCCCACGAATCACGCAAGGTCACGGTACGGTTGAATACCGGAGCACCGGGTTTCGAGTCCTTGATATCCGCGCAGAAGTAACCTTCGCGCTCGAACTGGAAACGGTCTTCCGGCTGTGCGTCGCCAAGCGATGGCTCGGCACGACAACCAGTGAGTACTTGCAGGGAGTCAGGGTTGATGTTGTCCAGGAAGCTGGCGCTGTCCTCGGCCTTTTCAGGATTCGGCGAGCGGAACAGGCGATCGTACAGGCGCACTTCGCACTCGATGCTGGCCGCGGCCGGCACCCAGTGGACCACGCCCTTGACCTTGCGGCCTTCCGGGTTCTTGCCCAGGGTTTCCGGGTCGTAGGAGCAACGCAGTTCGACGATGTTGCCATCGGCGTCCTTGATCGCTTCGTCGGCACGGATCACGTAGCTGCCGCGAAGGCGCACTTCGCCGTTCGGCTCCAGGCGCTTGTAGCCTTTTGGCGGCTCTTCCATGAAGTCATCGCGGTCGATGTAGATTTCACGGGCGAACGGCAGCTTGCGCACGCCGAGTTCTTCTTTCTGCGGATGACGCGGCAGTTCGAGGTTTTCGACCTGGCCTTCCGGGTAGTTGGTGATCACGACTTTCAACGGACGCAGCACGCACATGGCGCGCGGGGCGTTCGCGTCGAGGTCCTGACGGATGCTGAACTCGAGCATGCCGTAGTCGACTACGCCGTCGGAGCGGTTGGTGCCGACCATCTCGCAGAAATTGCGGATCGACGCCGGGGTGTAGCCACGACGGCGGAAGCCCGACAGCGTCGACATGCGCGGGTCGTCCCAGCCGAACACGTGCTTTTCATCAACCAGCTGCTTGAGCTTGCGCTTGCTGGTGATGGTGTAGTTCAGGTTCAGGCGGCTGAACTCGTACTGACGCGGGTGCGCCGGTACCGGCAGGCTGTCCAGGAACCATTCGTACAGCGGACGGTGGCTTTCGAACTCCAGGGTGCAGATGGAGTGGGTGATGCCTTCGATGGCGTCCGACTGGCCGTGGGTGAAGTCGTAGTTCGGGTAGATGCACCACTTGTCACCGGTCTGGTGGTGATGGGCGTGGCGGATGCGGTACATGATCGGGTCGCGCAGGTTCATGTTCGGCGAGGCCATGTCGATCTTGGCCCGCAGTACACGGGCGCCGTCCGGGAACTCGCCGGCGCGCATGCGGTTGAACCAGTCCAGGTTTTCTTCCACCGAACGGTCGCGGAACGGGCTGTTCTTGCCCGGCTCGGTCAGGGTGCCACGGTATTCCTTGGCTTGCTCCGGGGTCAGGTCGTCGACGTAGGCCTTGCCGGCCTTGATCAACTCGACGGCCCAGTCGAACAACTGGTCGAAATACTTGGAGGCATAGCGCACTTCACCAGACCATTCGAAGCCCAGCCACTTGATGTCGCTTTCGATGGCGTCGATGTATTCCTGGTCTTCCTTGGCCGGGTTGGTGTCGTCGAAACGCAGGTGCGTGACGCCACCGAACTCCTGGGCCAGGCCGAAGTTCACACAGATCGACTTGGCGTGGCCGATGTGCAGGTAACCGTTGGGCTCAGGCGGGAAGCGGGTGACGATCTGCGTGTGCTTGCCCGAATCCAGGTCCGCCTGGATGATCGGGCGCAGGAAATTGACCGGGACGGCAGGTCCGGCCTTGGAATTCGAGGTAGGGTCGACAGTGGGCTTGCTCATAGGATCCTTGAACAGACGAAGTACTTGGCCGGGTGAGGCCGACAAACAAAGGGCTTATCATAGCCGATGCTGTCAAGGCCCTGACAGAGCGTGGCCAAAAACTGCTGCATTTATTGCATGGGCGGTAAAAAACCACCTCGAAATTCCCGCAGGTCACGCTAAACTGCGCGCCTTGGCTGCCGTTTTTGCCAAGCAGGTAAGGCGCAAAACGCCCAAACCCACGAATTCCTTGAAAGAGTAGTGAACATGACTCAAGTCAAACTGACCACCAACCACGGTGACATCGTCATCGAGCTGAACGCCGAGAAAGCGCCGATCACCGTCGCCAACTTCATCGAGTACGTTAAAGCCGGCCACTACGAAAACACTGTTTTCCACCGTGTCATCGGCAACTTCATGGTCCAGGGCGGCGGTTTCGAGCCGGGCATGAAAGAAAAGAAAGACAAGCGTCCAAGCATCCAGAACGAAGCGGACAACGGCCTTTCCAACGACAAGTACACCGTCGCCATGGCCCGTACCATGGAGCCGCATTCGGCCTCCGCGCAGTTCTTCATCAACGTCGCCGACAACACCTTCCTGAACCACAGCGGCAAGAACGTGCAGGGCTGGGGCTACGCGGTATTCGGTAAAGTCACCGCAGGCCAGGACGTTGTCGACAAGATCAAGGGTGTGCAAACCACCGGCAAGGCAGGTCACCAGGACGTACCGGTAGAAGACGTTATCGTCGAGAAAGCCGAGATCGTTGAGTGATATTGCTGATTTCAGATTTGCATCTGGAAGAGGAGCGCCCGGACATAACCCGGGCGTTTCTGGATTTACTGAACGGCCGCGCCCGTTCCGCCCAGGCGTTGTACATTCTGGGGGACTTCTTCGAAGCCTGGATTGGCGACGATGGGATGACGCCCTTCCAGCGTTCGATTTGCCAGGCTCTGCGCGAGCTGAGCGACAGCGGCACCCAGATATTCATCATGCATGGCAATCGGGATTTCCTGATCGGCAAGGCGTTCTGCAAAGCCGCAGGCGCAACCTTGCTCAAGGACCCGAGTGTGGTGCAGTTTTACGGCGAGCCCGTGCTGTTGATGCACGGCGACAGCCTGTGTACCCGCGACCTTGGCTATATGAAGCTGCGGCGCATCCTGCGTAACCCCATCACCCTGTTCATCCTGCGCCACCTGCCCTTGGGCACGCGGCACAAGCTGGCGCGCAAGCTGCGCAGCGAAAGCAGCGCCCAGGTGCGGATGAAGGCCAACGATATTGTCGATGTGACGCCTGAGGAAGTGCCGAGGGTGATGCAGCAGTTCGGCGTGCGTACGTTGGTGCATGGCCACACCCACCGCCCGGCGATTCACAAGCTGCAGATTGGCGAGCAAGCGGCCAAGCGCATTGTGCTGGGGGATTGGGACAAGCAAGGGTGGGCGTTGCAGGTGGATGAGCAAGGGTTTCAACTGGCGGCGTTTGACTTCGTCAACCCGCAGTTGGCACTGCCCGGCGCTTGACCCAGATCGTTCCCACGCTCTGCGTGGGAATGCATCCTGTGAGGCTCTGCGTCACGACCTTCAAAAGCGGACGCAGAGCGTCCAGAGCGGCGTTCCCACGCAGAGCGTGGGAACGATCATCAAAGCGGCGTTCCCACGCGGAGCGTGGGAACGATCATGGATTGAGGCTTAGTGGCCCGAAGCCTCCGGCCCGGCCTTCGCCGCAAACGGCGGTTTCGCCAGCCATACAATCACGATCAACGCCATGAACATCCACCCCAGCAACGTGAAGTAATCCACGGTGGACATCATGTACGCCTGGCTCGTCAGTATCTGATCAAGCTGCGCGTACGCCTTGTGCCCTGCCCCGCCGAGCGCCTGTAAGGCGTCCCGGGTGGCCGAGTCGTAGGTGGTCATGTTTTCGCTCATGTAGGCATGGTGCTGGTCCGCCCGGCGAATCCAGATCCAGGTGGTCAACGAGGCCGCAAAGCTGCCGCCCAGAGTCCGCAGGAAGGTCGCCAGGCCCGCGCCGTCGGCGATTTGCGCCGGTGGCAGGTCGGACATCAGGATGCTCAAGGTCGGCATGAAGAACAACGCCACGCCGATACCCATGAACAGCTGCACCAGGGCGATGTGCGTGAAGTCGACTTCATTGGTGAAGCCAGCCCGCATGAAGCAACTCAAGCCAATCGCCAGGAACGCCAGGCCAGCCAGCAAGCGCAGGTCGAACTTGTGCGCATACTTGCCCACAAACGGCGACATCAACACTGGCAGAATCCCGATCGGCGCCACCGCCAGGCCCGCCCAGGTCGCGGTGTAGCCCATCTGGGTTTGCAGCCATTGCGGCAGGATCAGGTTGATCCCGAAGAAGCCCGCGTACCCGAGCACCAACACAATCGTGCCGATGCGAAAGTTGCGGTAGGCAAACAGCCGCAGGTTGACCACCGGGTGCTCGTCGGTCATTTCCCAGATCACGAACACCGCCAGGGCAATCGCCGAGATCACCGCGCCGATGATGATGAAGTTCGACTCGAACCAGTCCAGGTCGTTGCCCTTGTCGAGGATGATCTGCAAGGCGCCGACGCCCACGATCAGGCTCAGCAAACCGACGTAGTCCATCGGCTGGTAGCTGGTGACCACCGGGCGTTTCTTCAGCTGCGAACGCACCACCATCACCGCAAAGATGCCGATGGGGACGTTGATAAAGAAGATCCACGGCCAGCTGTAGCTGTCGGTAATCCAGCCGCCGAGGATCGGCCCGGCAATCGGCGCCACCACCGTGACCATCGCCAGCAACGCCAGGGCCATGCCGCGCCTGGCGGGGGGATAGACCGCGATGAGCAGCGTCTGGGTCATCGGGTACAGCGGGCCGGCCACCAGGCCTTGCAGCACCCGAAAGCCGATCAGCTCAGGCATCGAGGTGGAGATACCGCAGAGAAACGAGGCCAGCACAAACAGGATGGTGGCCCACAGAAACAGCTTCACCTCGCCGAAGCGACGGCTCAGCCAGCCGGTCAGCGGCAGCGCAATGGCGTTGCTCACCGCAAACGAGGTGATGACCCAGGTGCCCTGCTCCGAACTCACGCCGAGGTTGCCGGAAATCGTCGGCAACGCCACGTTGGCAATGGTGGTGTCGAGCACCTGCATAAAGGTCGCCAGGGACAAGCCGATGGTGGCCATCAGCAAGCTGGGCGGCGTGAACGAGGCGTTATTGCTCATTAGCGTTGCGCAGCCTTTGGAGCGGCGACGCTGTTGTCATGAATCAACTGAGTGATCATGGCGTCAGCTTCGGCCAGTTGGCGGTCGTAGACGTTGGTGCTGAACGAGGCCTTTTGCGGGGCCTGCTGGGCCAGTACCGGGCCACTCTGGTCGTGCAGGTCGACGTTGACCACGGTGGACAAGCCCACACGCAGCGGGTGCTTGGCCAACTCTTCGGCGTTCACATGGATACGCACCGGCACCCGTTGCACGATCTTGATCCAGTTACCGGTGGCGTTCTGCGCCGGCAGCAAGGCAAACGCACTGCCGGTGCCCGCGCCGAGGCTGTCCACGGTGCCGCTGAACTTCACGTCGCTGCCGTAGATGTCAGATTCGATGTCCACCGGCTGGCCGATACGCATATCCCGCAGTTGGGTTTCCTTGAAGTTGGCGTCGATCCACAGCTGATCCAGCGGAATCACGGCCATCAACGCAGTGCCCGGCTGAACCCGCTGGCCCAGTTGCACGGTACGTTTGGCCACATAGCCGGTCACCGGTGCGATCAGGGTGCTGCGGGCGTTGGTCAGGTAAGCCTGGCGCAACTGCGCGGCGGCAGCCTGCACGTCCGGGTGGGACGAAATCACGGTGTCATCCACCAGGGCGCTGCTGGTCTTGAACTGTTGCTGCACGTTGGCCAAGGCGTTTTGCGCCGAGGTCAGGTCGTCACGGGCGTGGGACAGTTCTTCCTGGGAAATCGCGCCGCCAGCGGCGAGGTTCTTGCGTCGGTTGTAGTTGTCCTGGGCCTTTTGCACGTTGGCTTGTTGCGCCAGCACCTGGGCCTTCATGCCATCGACGTTGCTGTACAAGCCACGCACCTGGCGCACGGTGCGGGCCAGGTTGGCCTGGGCACTTTGCAGGCCGACGGCCGCGTCATTGGGGTCGAAGTTGATCAACACCTGGCCTTCATGGACCAGGTCGCCGTCGTCGGCCCCGATGCTCACCACGGTGCCGGTGACCAGCGGGGTGATTTCCACCACGTTGCCGTTGACGTAGGCGTCGTCGGTGCTTTCGCTGAAGCGGCCATACAGTTCGTACCAACCCCACACGCCCAGGGCGCCGAGGATGACGATCAACGCCAGGACAAACAGCATGACTTTGCGTTTGCGCGGGTTGCTGGTGGACGGTTGTTCAGGCTTTTTTGTTTCAGGAGCGTTGTTGCTGGTTTCGGCAGTGGCCATGACAAGTACCTTGAATTATTCAGTGCGCGTGGCTGGGGTGGTCGAGGCCACGTTATCGGCGTGGAAACCGCCGCCCAGGGCCTGCATCAGTTGAATCGAAAGATCGATTTGCTCGGCATTCAGGGTGGCCAACTGGCGTTGGGCCTGGAGTAATTGCTGTTCGATGCTGAGCACGTCCAGGTAATTACCGATACCTGAGCTGTACCGCTGGACGCCGGTGTCGTAGGACTGCTGGGCAATGTCAGCGGCGTGTTGCTGGGCCTGGATCTGCCGGCCGGTCTCGCGCAATTGCGAAAGTGTGTTGCCGATATCGCCCAAGGCTTGCACCAGGGTTTTGTTGTACTGGGCCACGGCCAGGTCGTAGTCGGCGTCGCGAGCGTCGAGGTCGGCGCGCAGGCGGCCGCCGTCGAAGATCGGCAGCGAGAGGGTCGGCGCTATGCTGAAGAAGCGGCTGGCCGAACCAAACATCGCATCCCCCAGCAACGACTCGGCCCCGGCGCTCGCGCTCAGGTTGAGGTTGGGGTAGAAACGGGTCTTGCTGGCATCGATGTTCTTGCTTGCAGCCTCGACACGCCAGCGTGCGGCGATCAGGTCCGGACGACGGCCCACCAGCTCGGCAGGCAACACCGAAGGCACGGCAACCGCGCTGGGCTTGAGCACGTTGGGGCGCACCAGTTCGCTGCCACGGTCCGGGCCTTTGCCGAGCAACACGGCGAGGGCGATCTTGGCGCTCTGCAGTTGTTTTTCCGCATCGATCAGTTGCGACTGGGAGCTGGCTTCCAGGCTCTCGGTTTGCTGGTACTGATACTGGCTGTCGATCCCGGAGTTCAGGCGACGCTGGCCCAGTTCGAGCATTTGCCGGGTGCGTTTGAGGTCATCGTTGGCCAGGTCGCGCACGATATGGGCCTGGCCCAGGTCGCTATAGGCCTTGGCGACGTTGGCTGCGAGGGTCAGGCGCGCGGCCTGTTGGTCGACTTCGGCGGCGCGGGCCTGGCCCAGCGCGGCTTCCCAGGCGGCACGCTGGCCGCCCCACAGGTCGAAGTTGTAATTGAAGCTGGCACCGATGTTGCGCACGGTGGCGTAGGCATCGCCCTCGCCCCGCGGGTCCTGGTCCTTGGCCAGGCGCGAACGGCTGACCCCGGCGCTGGCATCCAGGGTCGGCATGCGATCGGCGTCGGCGGCATAGGCTGCTGCTTCGGCCTGGTGGGCACGGGCGCTGGCCACTTGCATGTCGGGGCTGTTCTGCAGGGCTTCCTGGATCAGGCCGTCGAGCTGAGGGTCACCAAGGCCCTTCCACCAGTCGGCAGTCGGCCAGGCGGCGGTGGACAGGGTCACGCCGCTGAGGGATTTGCCGGTTTGCAGGTTATTGGCTTCGAGGCGTTTGCCTTCTGTGTTCAAGCCACTGAAATTGGCACAACCGGCCATAGTCATGGCCACCAGCACAAGGCTGAGGCCGGCACGCAAGGAGCGATTGTTCATGCACCACCTACCCGCTGAATGGTGATGGGGTCACCCGCAGCTATCAGAATTTTCTTCAAGATTTTTTCCAGGGTTTGCAATTCACCCGGCTCCAGCGCGCCTGCCAGTTGGTTCAAGGCCTGGGCACCGATGTGCGGCAGCATGTCGGCCACGCGCTGGCCTTCCGCGGTCAGCACCAACTGCACCTGGCGCCGGTCCTGCTCGGAGCGCTTGCGCGCCAGCAGGTCCTTCTGTTCCAGGCGGTCGAGCATGCGGGTCATGGAGCCGCTGTCCAGGGACAGGTTGCGGCACAGTTCGGCCGGGGTGTCGACGCCGTACTGGGCCATGATGATCAACACCTTGAACTGCGCGGCGGTGATACCGTGGGGTTCCATGTGGGTGTCGATGATCTTGTCTTTAAGCAGCGCAGCCCGGCCCAGCAGCAAGCCGAGGTGGCAGTTGTGAAAGTTTTCGGGGGTGAAGTGCTTCATCGTGACCAGCCTATTAACTGCCTAAGCAGTGAATGTGTGACACGATGTTACTGCCTAGGCAGCGAATGTCAAACGAATAGTTAGGTTGCTTGGTAATTAGCCGATAAAGGGTGGGAGCCGGGCTCCCACCCTTAACGTGTACGGATCAGAAATCGCGCTTGTAGAAAATATCCAGGGAGCTGGCGACGCCACTGGCCACTTCCAGGTACACCTTCTTGCTCAGCAGGTAGCGCAAGGCAATGGTGTTGGCCGGTTCAAAAACCCCGACGCCATAACGCAGGCTGAGCTTCTCCGAAATCTTGCCGCTGGCCACCACGGCGGTATTGGTGCCGCTGCCCTGGGTGTCCAGTTCAAAGTCCTGGATGCCCAGGTTCTTGGCGATGTCCGAAGTGACCCCGGCACTGCCCATCAAACCAAGACCCAGCGCCGCTTCTGCCAGCATGTTGTTGTCCTCACCGTTGGTGGTGCGTGATCGCCCCAACACCAGGTACGACAAGGCATCTTCCTGGGCCATGGCCGGCTCCGAGAAGATTTGCGTCGTCGGCTGCTCGGCACTGCCGCTCAGACGAATACCCGCGGTGACGGTCCGGGACGGCTCGGTGGTTATCCGCACCGCTTCGATATCCAGGAACGGCTGGTCAAGCGGCCCGGCGAACAGTAGCCGCGCACGACGCACTGTGAGGCGCTGGCCATAGGCGCGGTAGCGACCGTCGTTGAGCCACAGTTCGCCACGGGTGTCCATGTTGTCGCCGATGTGCACGTGGCCTTGCAGGTTGGCGGTGAGGCCAAACCCGGCGAAGCTCAGCTTGTCCTTGCCGACCTCCACGTCGATGTCCATCGCCATGGCCATCGGCGGTTTGCCCTCTTCGGTCTGGCTGCCGACGATCACCGTGTCATCCGAGACCTTGACCGTCGACGGCGGCAGTTCGCGCACAGTGATCTCGCCCCTGGGAATTTGCACCTTGCCGGAGATCGCCAGCTTGTCGTTCTTCATGCTGATTTTCAGGTCGGGTTCCACTTCCAGGGCCGCGTACGGCTCCACAGTAACCGGCAGTTGCGTGCCTTGCAGGGCGATGTCCACCGCCAGGGCCTGGCCCCAATCGATCTGGCCCTTGATAGTGCCCTGCCCGGCCTTGCCGCTGCGCCATCCGCCGCTGAGTTGCACGCTTTCGCCGGCAATCACCGCCTGGATATTCAGGCCTTCGAAACTGGTGGGCAGTTCCGGGCCGGAGATTTCGCCGCCGACCAGGTTGACGCTGCCGTTGACCTGAGGCGCCAGCAGGCTGCCGCCGATTCGCCCGTTACCGTTGAGCTTGCCGTTGAGTTTCTCGACCATGGGTACAAAGGGTCGGGCGACGGCGAGATCGAGGCCGGTCAGGCTGAAATTGCCGGTGACCGGTTTGTTCTTCGCCAGCGGATTGATCTGCGCCTGCAACAGCAACTCGCCGAGCTTGCCACCACGGAAGTTGAGCTGGGTGTCGATGCGCGTGGGGTTGAGGGTGGTTTCCAGCTTCAGCGTGTCGTACGGAAAATCCAGCCACTGATCCTTGTCCTTGACCCGCAGGGTGCCGCCGCTGGCATCCACCGAAACCACGCCTTTAGGGCCGCTGGCCGGCAGGTCAAGCTGTACGTCGGCATTGAGCTTGCCCTGCCAGGCGAAATCCTTGGGCAACCACTGGGCCAGGCTGTCGATGGGGAACTGCTTGAGGTGGTAACGCAGCTTCGGCTCAGGCATCAGGCGCTGGTCTTCGCCGCACAGGCTCGCCGGGCCGGAGACCCAGCAATGGGCAGCAAAGGTCAGCTTGCCGTCGGCCAGGCGTTCGATTTTCGCCGGTGCTTGCAGCTTCCAGTCCTGGCCACCGGCTTGCACATCGCCGCTGGCCAGGCGCCCGCGCCAGTTGCCTTTGTCGAGATTGCCGTCCAGGGCCAGGGCCAGCTTGAGCAAGGGGCCGGCCAGGTCGAGCTGGACTTTCTGGCTCTTGATATCGCCCTGGGCGCTGGCGGTGAAGGTGCCGAGCTGGGTTTCACCGGCCTGGATGCCACTGCCCTTCAAGTCGATTCTGGCGCGCTGGGCGGTATCGAGGTTTGCGTCCAGGGTCAGGTTTTGCAGACGATTGTCTTCAAAGGCCAGTTGTTGACCCACCAGGTTGAGCTTGCCTTGGGGGGCGTGCAGGGTGCCGGCGACGTCGAGGCGGCCGTTCATCTGCCCGCGCAGTTGCGGCCAGAGTTGGGCGAGGCGCGTCAGTTTGATGTCGATCTGCCCAGCCAGCCGTTGTTGCAGGCTGCCGCTGCCATAGATGCGGTTGTCGCCGAGGCGGATGTCGAGGGCACCGAGGGTCCACTGCTCGCCTGCGCCTTCGGCTTTGGCCTGAAGCACGGCGGGTTGGCCGCGCAAACGGCCCTTGAGGTCGAGGTCGGCATTGAGCTTGAGTTGCTCGTTCTTGATTTCACCCTTGCTGCGCAACGGGCCGGCCAGAGTACCCGGCAGTTCCGCGACCCAGTACGCCGGATTGATGGCCGACAGGTCCAGCGCAGTATCCCAGGCGATGCCATCGGCAAATTGCAGGTTCAGGTAGCCTTCGGCCTTGCCCTGGCCGGCGGCGAGTTTCAGCTCGGGGAGGAACACTTGCTTGAGGTCGCCGCTGAACGGGCTGGCCAGGCTGAACTTGCCCGCCGGGCCGTCGAGGTCGGCCTTGAAGTTGCCCAGGTAGTTGCCGTCCTTGTAGGAGACTTCGCCATTGAAGGTACGCAAGGCGACTTGGGGTTCGTCGATCACCGGGTACAGGCGATGCCAGGGGAAATCCAGCCAGTCGATTTTCGCGTCGGCGCTGAAGCCTTGCTGCCAGTCCAGATTGGCACTGAGCTTTAGGCTTTGCTTGTCGCCGGCATTCAGGTCCAGCCCGGCGATCTGCGCGCCCTTGGCGTCGACCTTGCCTTGCAGCAGCAGGTCCACCGGACCTTTTTCCGCCGGCAGGACGGCTTTGCCGAGCAGTTGGTAACCGTTGCTCAGGTCGCCCTTGGCGGTCAGGTCCAGCTGATTGAGTTGCAGGGTATCGGGCAGATCGGCGCTGGGTTTGAAGCCGTCGGCGGTGATGCGCAGCTGCGCCGGCAGGTTTTCCACCAGCGGTTGCAGTTCGCCGCTGAGTTTGGCCGGCAGGTAGCCGCTGCTGTCGGCGTCGAGCTTGAGGGTCTTGAGCAAATCACCATCGACCTTGAGCGCCAGCGTCCAAGGCGCACCGCCCGGCGCGTAAGGCAGGCTCAGGTTGCCGCTGGCGGCCAGCGGCCAATTGCCGGTGGGTTGCAGCAGGCCGGACAGGTCAAGGACCAAACCGTCCCGTTGCAGGTGCACCGAGTCGATCTGCATCCCGGCGGTGGTCCAGTGCGCCGCCAGTTGCAGGCCCTGAAGCTCTTCGCTGCCATTGAACAGCAGGCTGCCGATGCGGATGTCGCCCAACTGAATGGCGACTGGCAGTTTCAGGTCCGGCAGAGTAATCGGGCCGCTGCTTTCTTCGGTGCTGGGCGGAAATTGCAGGTTCACCTGCTCCACATCCAGCTGGTTGATGCACAAGGTCATGCGCATCAAACAGGCCGGCGACCAGTCGAACTTCGGTGCCTGCAGCTCCACGCGGCTGCTGTCTTGCTGCCACAACAGGTGGTCGGCACTCCACTGCCCGCCAAGGCGACCCTGGAAATTCTCCAGGGTCAAACCCGGCACCTGGCCCAGCACCCAACGGCTGCCGGCTTGGGTGCCCAGCACCGTCCACAGTGCCAGCACGATCACCACGAGGACCGCCAGAATGGCCAGCCCCGCTATTTTCAAACCACGCATCACAGCTCAGGCCCCATGGAAAAGTGCAAACGAATGCCGCCCGGATCTTCGAGGGCATGGGCCAGGTCGAGGCGGATCGGGCCGACCGGCGACACCCAGCGCACGCCCACACCCACACCGGTTTTCAGGCTCGGCATTTCCAGGGTGTTGAACGAGTTGCCTTGGTCGATAAAGGTCGCGATCCGCCATTTTTCGGCGATGGAATATTGATACTCGGCGCTAAGGGCCACCATGTAGCGGCCCCCAATGCGGTCGCCACGGTCGTTTTCCGGGGACAGGGTCTGGTACTCGTAACCCCGTACGCTCTGGTCACCACCGGCAAAAAACCGCAACGACGGCGGCACGGATTTGTAGCCGTTGGTGGCACTGCCGCCAAACTGCGCCCGGGCCAGGAAACGGTGGTTGTCCCACAGGGTGGTCAAGCCCTTGATTGTCGCCGTGCCGTAAAGCAGGTTGGTGTCGGAACCCAGGCCTTCCTTGGCGACCTTCGCGTCGAACAGCAGGCGATAGCCGTTGTGCGGGTCGATGCGGTTGTCGCTGCGCAGGTAGGAGTAACTGATGCCCGGCATCAGCAGCGTACTCAGGCCCGAGTCGTTGCCCAGGCGATATTCTTCGCGCTGCCATTTGAGCGAGATCACCCGCGTCCAGCCGCTGGGCAACTTGCTGTGCCACTCGGGGCCGAGGGTGAGCAGTTTACTCAGGGTGTCGGTGTTGGCGATTTCTTCATTCTGGTAGCCGCCGGCGAAACGCAGTTTGTCGGTGAGCGGCGGGTCCATGGGAATGTCGTACCACAGCCCGACGTTCTGCCGGGGCGCCGACAATTCGGCTTCCCAGCCATAACTGTGGCCCTGGGGGTTGACCCAGTGGCGCGTCCAGTTGGCCTTGCCCCGTGGACCGACGTCGGTCGAGTAGCCAAGGCCCAGGCCCATGGTGCGGGGCTTGCGGGTTTCGAGTTGCACGGCCACCGGGATCACGTCATTGGTCGAGGCGGCCGGGGCAGCGTCCACCCGCACGCCCTCGAAAAAGCCGCTGGATTGCAGGTTCTGGTTGAGTTCGGCGATCAGTTCGGAGTCGTAAGGCGCGCCGCTCTTGAACGGCACCATGCGTTGCAGCAAGTCTTCATCAAACGGCGTGTCGCCGGCAAAGCTGACCTTGCCCAAGGTGTAGCGTGGGCCGCTGTCATAAATGAGTTCGATATCGGCCACGCCCGCCTTGGGGTCGACCGAGAGTTTCTGGCTGGTAAAGCGCCCGCTGAAAAAGCCGTAGCGTGACGCCTGGTTCTGGATGACGCGCTTGGCGTCTTCGTAGTTGCCGTGGTTGAGCACGGCGCCGGATTTGAGTTGGTCGCTGGCGGGCACGCGAAAGGCTTTGAGGTCGGCGGCCTGGCCATCGACCCGAATCGTCACATTGCGCAAATGCACCGGTTCGCCGGGGTCGATGGTGAGGATCAGGCGCGGGTTCTTGCCGCCCTTCACATCGCTGGCAATCTGCGGTTGATAGTAGCCCAACGCCTGGGCAGCCTTGCGGGCCTGCTCCTCGGCGCCACGGCTGAACCGCAGCAGGGCTTCTTCGTCACGATCGCCGACCCCGCCGATATAGCCTTCGATGTTGGCTTTCAACGCGTCGTTTGAAGGCTTGATGCGCACATCCAATTCGCTTTGCGCCAAGGCGCCGCAGCTCGTGAACAGCAGAATCAAGCCGCTGGTAAATCTTCCTGGAAACTTCATAGGCCGGGATGCTACACGAGCTTGGGAGCGGGTTAGAACCCGGATTTGTCTGAATAATTCTGTCTCAAACCGTTGCAGCCTGTAACACCTGCGGATTTGCGTGAAAGAACACGTGTTCCAGAACAGGTCCTACAGCCACCTCGCCAATCTCTTCGTAGCCCTGGCGCTTATAGAACTCCAGATAGCGAGAATTCCCCGTATCCAGCACCACGCCAGAGGAATGCGGGTCTTCGGCGCACCAGTTGTGCACCGCTTCCAGCAATTGCTCACCGTAGTGTTTGCCCTGGAATTGCGGGTGAATCCCCAGCAACGGCAGCACATGCACCGAATCCGAGGGCAGGCACGCCAGCACCGCCTGATGGTATTCCAGGTAGCGCCGGGTGCCGCGCACACCGGTGCTCAGCCACATCCGTAACTGCCAGGCCCAGCTTTCGGTGATGCCCAGGCGGCGTGTCGGTGGCGCGATCAGGGCGATGCCGATCAGCCGGTCGTTGACCAACAGGCCAATGGCCGGCAGTTTCTGGAAGAAGTGTTGCTTGACCAGTTCACGCACCGTAGCGCGGACTCGCTGTTCGTAGCCGGGACGTTCGGCTTCGAAGATATAGGCGAACGTCGGCTCATGGCGATAGGCCTGGTACAACAGCGAACGGGCTTCGCGAGAATAGCCGCTGTCGAGCATGTGGATCTGGGCGATGGCAGTCGAGGTGTCAGGCATAACAGTGAATCTCCCCTGGGCGCTGACTCAAAAGGTTGCGCTCTTGTTATTACGAACGTCTGCGGCACTGTTTCGTTCAGTGTAGCCACCGGGCGTCGCTTCGCAGCCCAACGCAGCCTTGTGCCTCGGCAGCGGCTACAAGACTGGCTCCCGTCCTGCATTGTCGGCTAGCATCGCCCTTTTGCCAGACTGGACCGCCGACCATGAAAATCGTGTCTTTCAATATCAACGGGCTGCGTGCCCGCCCTCATCAGCTGGCGGCACTGATCGAGAAACATCAGCCGGACGTGATCGGCCTGCAGGAAACCAAGGTCCACGACGACCAGTTCCCGCTGGATGAGATCAAGGCCCTGGGCTATCACGTGTATTACCACGGGCAGAAAGGCCACTACGGTGTCGCCCTGCTCTCGCGCCAGGAACCGCTGGCGCTGCACAAAGGCTTTGCCAGTGACGAAGAAGACGCCCAGCGCCGCTTTATCTGGGGCACCTTCGCCGACGCCAATGGCAACCCGATTACCATCATGAACGGCTATTTCCCACAGGGCGAAAGCCGCGACCACCCCACCAAGTTCCCGGCCAAGCAGCGCTTCTACGAGGACCTGCAAACCTTGCTGGAGTCGCAGTTCAGCAATGACCAGGCCGTGGTGGTGATGGGCGACGTGAACATTTCCCCGGAAGACTGCGACATCGGTATCGGCGCCGACAACGCCAAGCGCTGGTTGAAAACCGGCAAATGCAGCTTCCTGCCGGAAGAACGCGAGTGGATGGCGCGCCTGAAGAACTGGGGCCTGGTGGACAGCTTCCGTCACCTCAACCCGGACGTGGCGGACCGCTTCAGCTGGTTCGATTACCGCAGCCGTGGTTTTGAAGACGAGCCAAAGCGCGGGCTGCGGATCGACGTGATCCTGGCCTCCCAAGGGCTGCTGCCCCGGGTGAAGGATGCCGGTGTGGATTACGACCTGCGTGGCATGGAAAAACCCTCCGATCATGCGCCGATCTGGCTGGAACTGAGCTGATTTCTTAACAGCAGCGCCGTTAAATGTGGGAGCGGGCTTGCTCGCGAATACGGTGTGTCAGTCACCGGATACGTCGACTGACACACCGTATTCGCGAGCAAGCCCGCTCCCACACTTTTTGACGGCGTGATGCCGGTCATATTGCTGAAACCTCTCTGACTTAATCTCGCGGCACTCCCTTTGGCTTGAGAAGGTGCCGGCATGATGCTGCGCGTTCTATCCCTGCTGGCACTGTTCAGCGCATTTCCCCTCGCCGCTTTTTCCACCCCACTGCCCTTCCCCGAATATGGCCCGGCCTTGCGCATCCAGGGTTCCAACACCATCGGCGCGGCGCTTGGTCCGGCGCTGGTCAAGGGGCTGATGGAGCAACAGGGGTTGCAAGCGGTGCACAGCGAGCCATCGGACCAAGCCAACGAACAACACATCATCGGCAAGACTCGCCAGGGCCAGCGGGTGACGGTGGAAGTGGCCGCCCATGGTTCCAGCACCGGCTTTAGTGCACTGAAAAAAGCCAGCGCCGACCTTGCGGCGTCTTCCCGGCCGATCAAGGACAGTGAATTGGTGGACCTGGAATCCCTCGGCGACCTGAAGAGCCCGGATGCTGAACAAGTCATCGCCATTGATGGCCTGGCGATCATCCTCAACCCGCGCAACCCGTTGGGTACGTTGAACACCGAGCAACTGGCGCAGATTTTCAGCGGCGAGGTTTCGACCTGGGAGCAAATTGGCGGCATCGGCGGCCAGATTCACCTGTACGCGCGAGATGATCAGTCCGGCACCTACGATACCTTCAAGGAGCTGGTGCTCAGCCGTCGCGGCAAAGCATTGGATGGCAGCGCCAAGCGGTTCGAGTCCAGCGAGGCGTTGTCGGATGCCGTCAGCCATGACCCGCAGGGGATCGGTTTTATTGGCTTGCCTTATGTGCGCCAGGCCAAGGCAGTCGCCATTGTCGATGGCGACTCACAGCCCATGCTGCCGTCGAACAGCCTGATTGCCACCGAGGATTACCCGCTGTCACGCCGGTTGTTTTTCTATCTGCCGCCGGCTGGGCACAACCCCTGGGCCAAGGCCTTGGTGGACTTTGCGCAAAGCAGCAAGGGCCAGGCGATTGTGGCCGCCAACGGCTTTATCGCCCAACAGGTACAGGCCATGACCGTGGAACCGCGAGCGCCGATGCCCGAGGATTACCAGGCGATTGCCCGGCAGGCGCAGCGGCTGACCGTGAATTTCCGGTTTGAGGAAGGCAGCGCCAGCCTCGACAACAAGGCGCGCCAGGACTTGGTGCGGGTGGTGGCTTATATAAAGCGCCACGGCAAGCTGGACAAGCAGGTGACGCTGGTGGGGTTTGGGGATGCCAAGAGTGATGCGCAACGGGCGGCGCTATTGTCGAAGTTGCGGGCGATGGCGGTGCGGCGGGAGTTGGTCAAGAGCGGCGTGGTGCTGAGGGATATTCGCGGATTTGGCGCGCAGATGCCGGTAGCGGCGAATACGGCGGATGAGGGACGGATCAAGAATCGGCGGGTGGAGGTTTGGGTGTATTGAGGACGCGGAGCGTCCGGGGCAGCATTCCCACGTAGAGCGTGGGCACGATCAACTGGCCTCATCGCGGGCAAGCCCGGCTCCCACAGTGACTGCATTCCCCTGTGGGAGCTGGCTTGCCTGCGATGAAGACGCCTCGGTGTTACTGGCCGCTGCGCATCATCTCCCGTGGCACATACTTGCCGATTTCGAACTTGCCGATCGCCGCGCGGTGCACTTCGTCCGGGCCGTCGGCCAGGCGCAGGGTGCGCTGCATGGCGTACATGTAGGCCAGCGGGAAGTCGTTGGAGACGCCGGCGCCACCGTGGATCTGGATCGCACGGTCGATCACCTTCAACGCCACGTTCGGCGCCACTACCTTGATCTGGGCGATTTCGCTTTTCGCGACCTTGTTGCCCACGGTGTCCATCATATAGGCGGCTTTCAGGGTCAGCAGGCGCGCCATGTCGATTTCCATCCGCGAGTCGGCGATCTTGTCGATATTGCCCCCCAGACGAGCCAGCGGTTTGCCGAAAGCGGTGCGGCTGACGGAACGCTTGCACATCAATTCCAGCGCGCGTTCGGCCATGCCGATGGAGCGCATGCAGTGGTGGATACGGCCAGGGCCAAGCCGACCTTGTGCGATTTCAAAGCCCCGGCCTTCGCCCAGCAGGACGTTTTCGTACGGCACCCGGACGTTTTCGAAGTGCACTTCCGCGTGGCCATGGGGCGCGTCGTCGTAGCCGAACACCGGCAGCGGGCGCACGATTTTCACACCCGGTGCATCCACCGGTACCAGGATCATCGAGTGCTGCTGGTGGCGCGGCGCATCCGGGTTGCTCAGGCCCATGAAGATCAGGATCTTGCAACGCGGGTCGCAGGCGCCGGAGGTCCACCATTTTTTACCATTGATCACCCACTCGTCGCCGTCACGTACCGCACGGGCCGCCATGTTGGTGGCATCGGAGGACGCCACGTCCGGCTCGGTCATGGCGAATGCCGAGCGGATCTCGCCACGCAGCAAGGGCTCCAACCAGCGCTGTTTCTGTTCTTCGTTGGCGTAGCGCACCAGCACTTCCATGTTGCCGGTATCCGGGGCCGAGCAGTTGAACGGCTCGGGCCCCAGCAAGGAGCGGCCCATGATTTCCGCCAGGGGGGCGTATTCCAGGTTGGTCAGCCCTGCGCCCAGTTCGGACTCCGGCAGGAACAGGTTCCACAGGCCTTCGGCTTTAGCCTTGGCTTTCAACTCTTCCATGATCGCGGTGGGCTGCCAGCGGTCACCTTCGGCAACCTGGCGTTCGAATACAGGCTCGGCCGGGTAAACGTAAGCGTCCATGAACGCGGTGACGCGTTCACGCAGTTCCTGAACCTTGGGCGAATAGGCGAAATCCATGGGCAGCACCTTCTCAATGGAGGTTGTTGAGGTCATGAATCGATGCTAGAACAGCGTTGATAATTTACCTAGCCTATTCTCGGCGTGTATTAACATTCATCACCGATATATGATCGGCGTATGGACACCTAACAATAAGAGCGCAGCGAAATGAATTTGAGCAAGGTCGACCTCAACCTCTTCATCGTCTTTGACGCGATCTACACCGAAGCCAACCTGACCCGTGCCGGGCAGATTGTCGGGATTACCCAGCCGGCGGTGTCGAACGCTCTGGCCCGCCTGCGGGAGACGTTCAACGACCCGCTGTTCGTGCGTACCGCCCAAGGCATGGTGCCCACGCCCATGGCCCAGAACATCATCGGCCCGGTGCGTAATGCCCTGTCGCTGCTGCGGGTATCGGTGCAGGAAAGCCGGATTTTCAACCCGCAACAGGCCGCCAAGACCTACCGCATCAGCATGACCGACCTCACCGAAGCGGTGATCTTGCCCGCACTGTTCCAGCGTTTGCGCCGCCTGGCGCCGACGGTAGTGATCGAGAGCTTTCTGTCCAAACGCCGGGAAACCACCAAGGAACTGGCGGCCGGTCGCCTGGACTTTGCGGTGGATGCGCCGCTCAACACCGACCCGCAAGTGCGCCATGTAAAGCTGATGGAAGACCGCTACGTGTGCGCCATGCGCAAGGGGCATCCGATGGCGGGCAAGGACAAGCTCACGCTGGATGACTACCTGTCGCTGACCCACATTCATATCTCCAGCCGGCGCAACGGCCTGGGCCACGTCGACCTGGCGCTGGGCAAGATGGGCCTGCAGCGCAAGATCGCCCTGCGCTCCCAGCACTACCTGATGGCCTCGCAAGTGTTGCAGCAGACCGACATGGTGATGACCGTGCCGGAGCGCTTTGCCCGGCGCCATGAACTGCACTGGTTCAACCTGCCGGTGAATGATGTGCCCATGGTGGAAACCCACCTGTACTGGCACGAAAGCACCGACCAGGACCCGGCCAACCGCTGGATGCGCGAGCAAATGATCGAGTTATGCCAGCAAGTGACGGCCCATGAGAAGAAGCTGGATAAACTGTAGGAGCGAGCTTGCTCGCGAAAAACCCGAGAGCGCCGCGTTGAACCAGACAGCCCGCGTTATCGTTAGCGTTTTTCGCGAGCAAGCTCGCTCCTGCAGTGGGTAATGCGCTTGACGTTAACGTCAACCAGCCATTAGCTTAACGCTCAAGACACTCCTTGAGCGCCCCCATGAGCACGACCTACAGCATCTCCGACCTCGCCCGCGAGCTCGACATCACCACCCGCGCCATTCGCTTCTATGAAGAACAAGGCCTGCTGTCCCCGGAACGCCGGGGCCAGGAGCGCATTTATTCGCCCCGGGACAAGGTCAGCCTGAAGTTGATCCTGCGGGGCAAGCGCATCGGCTTCTCCCTGGCCGAGTGCCGGGAGCTGATCGAACTCTACGACCCCACCAGCGGCAACCAGAAACAGCTGCACAGCATGCTGGCGAAAATCGCCGAGCGCCGCGAGCAGCTGGAGCAACAGTTGCTGGACATCGAACAGATGAAGCTGGAACTGGACACCGCCGAAGAGCGTTGCACCCAGGCGCTGGAACAGACCATTCAGGGCCAGGTTGGCCATTCATAAAAGGTAGCTGCCATGTCCCTTCCCTCTCATGTGCGCCTGGTGGAAGTCGGTCCGCGCGACGGCCTGCAGAATGAAGCGCAACCCATCAGCGTCGCCGACAAGGTGCAATTGGTGGACGCCCTGAGCGCCGCCGGCCTGGGTTACATCGAAGTCGGCAGTTTTGTGTCGCCCAAGTGGGTGCCGCAGATGGCCGGGTCGGCCGAGGTGTTTGCGCAGATCCAGCGCAAGCCGGGCGTGACCTATGGCGCACTGGCGCCGAACCTGCGGGGTTTTGAAGATGCGCTGGCGGCGGGCGTTAAGGAAGTCGCGGTGTTTGCGGCGGCGTCCGAGGCGTTTTCCCAGCGCAATATCAACTGCTCCATCAGTGAAAGCCTGGAGCGCTTCGTGCCGATCATGGACGCGGCCAGGCAGCATGGCGTGAGCGTGCGGGGTTATGTGTCGTGTGTGTTGGGTTGCCCCTATGAAGGTCAGGTCGCACCGGAACACGTCGCGGTAGTCGCTCGCGAGCTGTTTGCCATGGGCTGCTATGAAGTGTCCCTGGGCGATACGATCGGCACGGGCACCGCAGGCGCCACGCGGCGGATGTTCGAGGTGGTCGGCGCGCAGGTGCCACGGGACAAGCTGGCCGGTCACTTCCATGACACCTATGGCCAGGCCATTGCCAATATCTACGCCAGCCTGGAGGAAGGTATCCAGGTGTTCGACAGCTCTATTGCGGGCCTCGGCGGGTGCCCCTATGCCAAGGGTGCCAGCGGTAACGTCGCGACCGAAGATGTGCTGTACCTGCTCAATGGCCTGGGCATCGAGACGGGTATCGACATGGACAAGCTGATTCTGGCGGGCCAGCAGATTTGTACGGTCCTCGGGCGCCCCACGGGTTCGCGTGTGGCGAAGGCTCGCAGCGCGGGTTGAGTAGCGCGCCTGTGACGATGTGTTACCTCGCGGCTACACATCGGGTAACACGGGAACATATCTTGTCGCATTTCCTGAAGGAAATTTCTCACCAAAAAATTAAGCCATTGATTTTAAAGGACTTTAAAAAGTTGGCACGGCTTCTGCTATCTCTATTGCATAACAAGAATAAAAAGCACCAAACCTAATAAAAATAAGACGTAACGACTCTGACATAACAAAAACAACACGGCAGAGACGCAGCTAACAGATTTTTTTGGAGAAGATGTGCTTCGCAGGGTACGGCTAGCCGAAACCCGCAACCGGATAGAGAAGAACAAAAAACTACCTTCAGGTAGCTACCCTCTGGTTGGATCGCGTGCGAAGAAGCAGATCAGCGCTCAAAAAAATACGTTTGCTCTTGACCCCGGATGGGGGTCGCCAAAAACAGCGGTAAAGGGCCACGGTTGCCAAAAACAACAACAGACCGCCCCTCAATAATAAAAAAGAGCACGCAACGACAAATTAAAGGGGACCTTCGGGTCCCCTTTGTGCTTTCTCGGGGAAGGTGATTTGGGTGTATATCCGTTTTTTGGGTGATGGCTGAAATGGGTTCCGCTCTTACAGCGGCTCACTTTTGAAAAGCGCAAAAGTAAGCAAAACGCTCTTGCCCCACCACTCGGCACCTCGCCTAGGCTCGGTGTGCCCTCACTCCGGCTTTGGACCGTGGGCCGCCGTCATGGGCCATCCCTGGCCCAGGACGGCTAACCTGGCGTCCTGCCAGGTTACCCACGCTCCAAAGCCTGCGTTCGGCCAGCGTGGTTTAACGGGGCGCCTAAGATCAAGATCAAAAGCAGATCAACAGCACAGCGGCCTACCGGCCGGCTTGAGTGTTAAAAGCAAAATCAAAATCTAAAGCGGGCACGGTCCAAATGTGGGAGCGGGCTTGCTCGCGAAGGTCGTTAACGATGACGTGGGCATTCTGGATGAACGCGGCGCTCTCAGGTTTTTCGCGAGCAAGCCCGCTCCCACAGAAAAGCAGATCTGTTTTCGCTCTGGTTTTTGCTTTGGCTGTTAACACTCAAGCCGGCCGGGAGGCCGCTGTGCTTTTGCTTTTGCTTTTGATCTTGATCTGACTGCCCCAATAAGCCCGAGGCCGAACGCAGGTATTGCGGAGCGGGTAAACCGGCAGGACGCCGGTTTAGCCGCGCCGGGCCATGGATGGCCCGTCGCGGCGGCCCGCTTCGCGGTGCCGGAGTGAGGGAACACCGAGCCTAGGCGAGGTGCCGACAGGCGGGGCAGAGCCCTTTGCTTACTTTGGGGCTTTTCCAAAGTGAGCCGCTGTAAGAGCGGAACCATAAGTAGCCGTTACCTAAATAACGGATATACACCCAGAGCCCCCTCACCCCCTCCCCAACTCCTCAATCATAATTTCCCGCATCCGAAACTTCTGAATCTTCCCCGTCACCGTCATCGGAAACTCATCCACAAATTTAAAATGCTTGGGCATCTTGAAGTGCGCAATCCGCCCCTTGCACCACGTCTGCAGCTCAAGCTCATTAGCCACATGCCCCGGATGAAACTTGATCCATGCCACAATCGCCTCACCATAACGCTCATCCGGAATCCCGATCACCTGCACATCCGCCACCGCCGGATGAGTAAAGAAAAACTCCTCCAACTCCCGCGGGTACACGTTCTCGCCACCACGAATGATCATGTCCTTATTACGCCCGGCGATGCACACATACCCATGTTCATCCATGGTCGCCAGGTCGCCGGTGTGCATCCAGCCCGCCTCGTCGATAGCCTCACGAGTGCTGTCAGGATTGTTCCAGTAACCCAGCATCACACTGTAGCCACGAGTACACAGCTCACCTATCTGGCCCCGCGCAACCGTGTTACCCGCCTCGTCGATGATCTTGCTTTCCAGCTGTGGCTGGGTACGACCGACGGTGGTCACCCGCCGCTCTAGGTCGTCATCCGGCCCGGTCTGCAACGACACCGGGCTGGTTTCAGTCATCCCATAGGCAATCTGCACCTCACTCATGTGCATCTCGCTGATGACCCGGCGCATCACTTCGATCGGGCAGGTGGCGCCGGCCATGATCCCGGTGCGCAGGTGCGACAGGTCGAATTCAGCGCGGCGCGGGTGATCAAGCATGGCGATAAACATGGTGGGCACGCCGTAAAGCCCCGTGGCCCGTTCTTCAGCAACGGCGCTCAGGGTCAGCAGCGGGTCGAAACCGTCATTCGGATAGATCATTGTGGTGCCATGGGTGATACAGCCCAGGTTGCCCATCACCATGCCAAAGCAGTGATACAGCGGCACCGAGATCACCAGGCGGTCTTGCGCGGTCAATCCCAGGCTTTCGCCAACCATGTAGCCGTTATTGAGGATGTTGTGGTGACTGAGGGTGGCGCCTTTGGGAAAGCCGGTGGTGCCGGAGGTGTACTGAATGTTGACGGGTTGATCGAAGTGCAGGCTGGCCTGGCGGGTTTGCAGTTGCTCGGGCGGAATGCCTGCGCCGAGCGCCGCCAATTGCGACCAGGGCGTGAACCCCGGGGGCGGGCTGGGATCCAGGCTGACGATGCCGCGCAGGTCGGGCTTCAATTCCTGCAGCATGCCGTGGTAATCGGAGGTCTTGAACGACCCGGCGCACACCAGCCACTGGCAACCGGATTGCTTGAGTACGTACTCCAGTTCACTGCTGCGATACGCCGGGTTGATGTTGACCAGAATCACGCCGAGCTTGGCGCTGGCGATCTGGCTGATGCACCACTCGGCGCAATTCGGGGCCCAGATGCCCAGGCGGTCGCCGGTTTGCATCCCCATGGCCAGGAACGCACGTGCATGCAAATCAACCGTCTCTGCCAGTTGCCGCCAGGTGTAGCGACGCTGTTGATGGGCCACGACCAACGCTTCGCCGTCGGGGTAGCGCGAAACCGTTTGATCAAAGGCTTGGCCGATAGTCATGGCCAGCAAGGCCTTGTCTTGAGAGCCACGGCTGTAGCTCAGATTCGATTGAACCATAACGACCCCTGTTGTCTTTTTTGTAGGTTGACGTAAACGTAAACTACGATTGACAGGCCTGCAACGCAAGTTTACGTTAACGTAAAGGTGATCGCCCTACCCGGCGCATTGGCCACACAAAAACAACGCTAGAAGGTGCCCGTCCATGAGTTACCCCTCCCTGAACTTCGCCCTCGGTGAAACCATCGACATGCTGCGCGACCAGGTGCAGTCCTTCGTGGCCAAGGAGCTGGCGCCACGGGCTGCGCAGATCGATATCGACAACCTGTTCCCCGCCGACATGTGGCGCAAGTTCGGCGACATGGGCCTGCTGGGCATCACCGTACCGGAAGAATACGGCGGCGCCGGCCTGGGCTACCTGGCCCACGTGGTGGCGATGGAAGAGATCAGCCGGGGTTCGGCTTCGGTGGCGTTGTCCTACGGCGCGCACTCCAACCTCTGTGTCAACCAGATCAACCGCAACGGCACCCACGAGCAAAAACTCAAGTACCTGCCCAAGCTGATCAGCGGCGAGAACGTTGGCGCCCTGGCGATGAGCGAACCGAACGCCGGTTCCGACGTGGTCTCCATGAAGCTGCGCGCCGATAAACGCGGCAGTGTGTATGTGCTCAACGGCAGCAAGACCTGGATCACCAACGGCCCCGACGCCAACACCTACGTGATCTACGCCAAGACTGACCTCGAAAAAGGTGCCCACGGCATCACCGCGTTTATCGTCGAGCGCGACTCGAAAGGCTTCAGCCGCAGCAACAAGTTCGACAAGCTCGGCATGCGCGGCTCCAACACCTGCGAGCTGTTTTTCGATGACGTCGAAGTGCCGGAAGAAAACATCCTCGGCGCATTGAATGGCGGCGTGAAAGTGCTGATGAGCGGCCTTGATTACGAACGCGTGGTGCTCTCCGGGGGCCCGACCGGAATCATGCAGGCCTGCATGGACCTGATCGTGCCCTACATCCACGACCGCAAGCAGTTCGGCCAGAGCATCGGCGAGTTCCAGCTGATCCAGGGCAAGGTCGCCGACATGTATACCCAACTCAACGCCAGCCGCGCCTACCTGTACGCGGTGGCCCAGGCCTGCGAGCGCGGCGAAACCACGCGCAAGGATGCCGCCGGGGTGATCCTGTACAGCGCCGAACGTGCTACCCAGATGGCCCTCGACGCGATCCAGATTCTCGGCGGCAATGGCTATATCAATGAATTCCCGGCGGGCCGTCTGCTGCGTGACGCCAAGCTGTATGAAATCGGTGCCGGCACCAGTGAGATCCGGCGCATGTTGATCGGTCGCGAACTGTTTAACGAAACCCGCTGAACGGAGCGCGCACCATGGCTACCCTGCACACCCAGCTCAACCCGCGCTCGGCGGAATTCGCCGCCAACAGCGCGGCGATGCTCCAACAGGTCGACGCCCTGCATACGCTGCTCGCCCAAGTGCAGCAAGGCGGCGGCGCCAAGGCTCAGGAGCGGCATACATCCCGAGGCAAACTGTTGCCGCGCGAGCGGATCAATCGCTTGCTCGATCCTGGCTCGCCGTTCCTTGAACTCAGCCAACTGGCCGCTTACCAGGTGTATGGCGAAGACGTGCCGGCGGCCGGGGTGATTGCCGGGATTGGTCGGGTGGAAGGCGTCGAGTGCATGATCGTCGCCAATGACGCCACGGTGAAAGGCGGTTCGTACTACCCGCTGACAGTCAAAAAACACCTGCGCGCCCAGACCATCGCCGAACAGAACCGCCTGCCGTGCATCTACCTGGTGGACTCCGGCGGCGCCAACCTGCCGCGCCAGGACGAAGTGTTCCCGGACCGCGAACACTTCGGGCGGATCTTCTTCAACCAGGCCAACATGAGCGCCCAGGGCATTCCGCAGATCGCCGTGGTGATGGGCTCCTGCACCGCCGGTGGCGCCTATGTGCCGGCCATGGCGGACGAAGCAATCATGGTGCGCCAGCAAGCCACCATCTTCCTCGCCGGCCCGCCGCTGGTGAAGGCGGCGACCGGTGAAGTGGTCAGCGCCGAAGACCTGGGCGGTGCCGATGTGCACTGCAAGATTTCCGGCGTCGCCGACCACTATGCCGACAGCGACGAACATGCGCTGGCCCTGGCCCGGCGCAGTGTGGCCAACCTCAACTGGCGCAAGCTGGGGCAATTGCAACAACGCACGCCGCTGGCACCGCTTTATAGCAGCGAAGAGCTGTACGGCGTGATCCCGGCCGACGCCAAGCAACCGTTCGACGTGCGCGAGGTGATCGCGCGGCTGGTGGACGGCTCGGTGTTCGATGAGTTCAAGGCACTGTTCGGCACCACTCTGGTGTGCGGCTTTGCGCACCTGCACGGCTACCCGATTGCGATCCTGGCCAACAACGGCATCCTCTTCGCCGAAGCTGCGCAGAAAGGTGCGCACTTTATCGAGCTGGCCTGCCAGCGCGGGATTCCACTGTTGTTCCTGCAAAACATCACCGGGTTTATGGTCGGCCAGAAGTACGAAGCCGGCGGCATCGCCAAGCACGGTGCCAAGCTGGTGACGGCGGTGGCGTGCGCCAAGGTGCCGAAGTTCACCGTGATCATCGGCGGCAGCTTCGGCGCCGGTAACTACGGCATGTGTGGCCGTGCCTATGACCCGCGTTTCTTGTGGATGTGGCCCAACGCACGCATCGGCGTGATGGGCGCCGAGCAGGCGGCCGGCGTGCTGGTACAGGTCAAGCGTGAGCAGGCCGAGCGCGCGGGCCAGGGTTTCAGCAGCGACGAGGAAGCCGCGATCAAGCAGCCGATCCTCGACCAGTACGAAACCCAGGGCCACCCCTACTACTCCAGCGCACGGCTGTGGGACGACGGCGTCATCGACCCGTTGCAGACCCGCGACGTGCTGGCCCTGGCCTTGTCCGCTTCGCTGAACGCCCCCATCGAGCCGAGCCGCTTCGGCGTGTTCCGCATGTAAATGGAGCTGCACCCCATGACCGATTTCAACACCCTCGAACTGATCACCGACCCCCGTGGCTTTGCCACCCTGTGGCTCAGTCGTGAAGCCAAGAACAACGCGTTCAACGCCGAAATGATCCGCGAATTGATCATTGCCCTGGACCAGGTACAAGGCGACCCGGCCCTGCGGTTCCTGGTACTGCGTGGGCGCGGCAAACACTTCAGCGCCGGTGCCGACCTGGCCTGGATGCAGCAGTCGGCCGAGCTGGATTACCACACCAACCTGGACGATGCCCGTGAACTGGCGGAGCTGATGTACAACCTCGCCAAGCTGAAGATCCCGACGCTGGCGGTGGTTCAGGGCGCGGCCTACGGCGGTGCCCTTGGGTTGATCAGTTGCTGCGACATGGCGATTGGTGCCGATGATGCGCAGTTCTGCCTCTCGGAAGTACGCATTGGCCTGGCGCCGGCGGTGATCAGCCCATTCGTGGTGCAGGCGATCGGTGAGCGGGCTGCCCGCCGCTATGCCCTGACGGCGGATCGCTTTGGCGGTCAGCGGGCGCGGGAAATCGGTTTGCTGGCGGAAAGTTATCCCGCTGATGATTTGGACATCCACGTCGAAGTGTGGATTACCAACCTGCTGCTCAACAGCCCGGCAGCCATGCGCGCCAGCAAGGACCTGCTACGGGAAGTCGGCCACGGGGCGCTGACGCCCGCGCTGCGTCGCTATTGCGAAAACTCCATCGCCCGGATCCGCGTCAGCGCCGAAGGCCAGGAAGGCTTGCGCGCCTTTCTGCAAAAACGCGCGCCCAACTGGCAGCCTCAGGAGCCGCGTTCATGAAGACGCTTACCACTGTATTGGTGGCCAATCGCGGCGAAATCGCCTGCCGGGTGATGCGCACCGCCAAGGCCATGGGTTTGAGCACTGTGGCCGTGCACAGCGCCACGGACCGCGACGCGCGGCATGCCCGCGAGGCGGATATTCGTGTGGACCTGGGCGGCAGCAAGGCCGCCGACAGTTACCTGCAAATCGACAAATTGATCGCCGCGGCCAAAGCCAGCGGTGCCCAGGCGATTCACCCGGGTTATGGGTTTCTTTCCGAGAACGCCGGGTTTGCCCGCGCGATTGAAGCGGCCGGGTTAATCTTCCTCGGCCCGCCCGCCTCGGCCATTGATGCCATGGGCAGCAAATCTGCGGCCAAGGCGCTGATGGAAACCGCTGGCGTGCCGTTGGTGCCCGGTTACCACGGTGACGCCCAGGACCTGGAGACCTTCCGCCAGGCGGCCGAGCGCATCGGTTACCCGGTGCTGCTCAAGGCCACGGCAGGCGGTGGCGGCAAGGGTATGAAAGTGGTCGAGGACGTCAGCCAGTTGGCCGAAGCGTTGGCCTCCGCACAGCGTGAAGCGCTTTCATCCTTCGGCAACGCGCAGATGCTGGTGGAGAAATACCTGCTCAAGCCACGCCATGTGGAAATCCAGGTGTTCGCCGACCAGCACGGCCATTGCCTGTACCTCAACGAGCGCGATTGTTCGATCCAGCGCCGCCATCAAAAAGTCGTCGAAGAAGCCCCCGCGCCGGGCCTGAGTGCCGAGCAGCGCAAAGCCATGGGCGAAGCAGCGGTGCGTGCCGCACAGGCCATCGGTTACGTGGGCGCGGGCACGGTAGAGTTTCTGCTGGATGCCCGGGGCGAGTTTTTCTTCATGGAAATGAACACCCGGCTGCAGGTGGAACACCCGGTAACCGAAGCCATCACCGGCCTGGACCTGGTGGCCTGGCAGATCCGTGTGGCTCAGGGCGAGCCACTGCCGATGACTCAGGAGCAAGTGCCGCTGCAGGGGCATGCGATTGAAGTACGTTTGTACGCCGAAGACCCGGCCAATGATTTCCTGCCGGCCACCGGGCACCTGGCGCTGTACCGCGAATCCACGCCAGGGCCGGGGCGCCGGGTGGACAGCGGTGTCGAGCAAGGCGACAGCGTCTCACCGTTCTACGACCCGATGCTGGGCAAGCTGATTGCCTGGGGCGAGGACCGCGAGCAGGCGCGCCTGCGGCTGCTGAGTATGCTCGATGAGTTTGCCGTGGGTGGCCTGAAGACCAACCTGGGCTTTTTGCGGCGCATCATCGGCCATCCGGCGTTTGCGGCTGCCGAGCTGGATACCGGATTTATCCCGCGTTATCAGGGTGAGCTGCTACCTGCGCCAGGCGATCTGAGCGATGAGTTCTGGCAGGCCGCCGGCCAGACGTTCATGCAGACCCAACCGAGCAGTGATTCCAGTTCGCCTTGGGCAGACACGCGCGGCTTTCGCGCCGGCTTGCCGGCCGAGGTTTCCCTGCATTTGAGCTGCAACGGCCAGGATCGGCTGGTGACGCTGCAAGCCGGCGTTAACCCGCCACAGGTGCGTGGCGAGCAGTTGCTGGTCGACCAGCAAGGCGTGCGCCGCGCCCATCTGGCGGTACGCGAGGGTGGCAGTGTGTTTTTGCGTTGGGATGGCGAGGTGCATAGCGTCAGCCTGTTCGACCCGATTGCCGCCGTGGACGCCAGCCAGTCCCATCAGGGCGGCCTGACCGCGCCGATGAATGGCAGCATCGTGCGGGTGCTGGTGGAGGTTGGGCAATCGGTTGAAGCCGGTACGCAACTGGTGGTGCTGGAAGCCATGAAGATGGAACACAGCATCCGCGCGCCCCATGCCGGGGTGGTCAAGGCGCTGTACTGCCAGGAAGGGGAAATGGTCGGTGAAGGCAGCGCATTGGTGGAGCTGGAAGCCGCGAGCTAACACCTCGTGACCGCCTGCACCACCACGCCGATGATCCGGCATTCTTCGCTGAAGAGCATTTTCGGGTAGGTCGGGTTGAGCGGTACCAGGTAAAGCTGGCCGCTTTGCTTCACCAGTTTGCGCAAGGTCGCCTGGGGATTGAATGCCCATTGGGCCACCACCAGTTTGCCGGGCTCGGCCTTGATGGCCGGGTCCACCAGAACCATCATGCCCTCGGTGATGCTCAAGCCGCTGGGGGCAGCCATGGCATCCCCAATCACCCGCATCCAGAATGCCTTGCCACGGGCGTGGTAGTCGCTCATCTGGAAACGAGTCGCGCCATATGGCCGAGGTTCTTCCTGCAATGGGTACCCTCCCTTCCCTTCGCTCACCGGATAACGGTAATTCGGGTTGTAGTGCGGCGTCAGTTCCAGTTCCTCAGGAGATGGCGCAACCGCTTTTTCGCGAATCACCAGCGCCACCTCGAGGTCATCGAGGCCGAGCTCCTGCATCACCCGGTTCATGTCGGCCAGGCTCGGCACCCGACGCTTGTTCAGCCAATGGCCGACCCCGCCCTGGGACATGCCCAGGCGCGACGCCAGTTGATCCTGTGTGACCTTGAGGTCTTTCATGCTGGCCTTGACCAGCGCTATCCACTTATCCATGGGGCCTGACAATACGTTGTGTACTCCCAACGACAATAAACAGTTTGTAGTAATCAATAAAACGCCATAAATACGATTAGTACTAATATCGGTGGCAGGCTTTCGACATCCACCCAGAGCACCGACCTTTATGACGACAATCCCGTATTCCCTGCCCGAAATCTGCGATGAAGACGAGCTGCTGTTCATGCGCAGCAGTGGCGCCGCCCAACGCGCGCTGGACTATTACCTGAAAGAGGAGGGTACGCCACCCTCCGTTGACGACACCTTGTTCGAGGTCAAGCCCGGCATCAGCGACGAAGAAGCCCTGGTCCACGCTTCCGACCTGCTGCGCAGCGCGGCGGCCACCGCGTACGAATCGGCGAACAGCGCCCACGGCAATAGCCGGGACCTGGCATTTTCAGTGGTCTATTTGATTGATATGGCGAAGGTGATGGTGGAGCGGTCGCTGCGGGTTTCGGCAAGGGACACCGAACAGTCGGCCAGGATGTAACAGGCGGGAAGGAAAAATATTTCTATCCGAGGGATAAAAACATTTGACTTGCAAATGATAATGATTATTATTGGACCCAGCTGATCGCGAGATCAGTCGATAGACCAAGAGACCTTAGGTCGGACTCTTGGAATATCTCCTCATCAGGCTAATCACGGTTTTTGACCCGGCTCTTTGGCCGGGTCTTTTTTTTGCCAGTTTTTCCTGGCGTGGCTTCAGGCTAATGAAGACTGTGTGTTGCTTGATGGCGCGCATGGTAGCAAAAGACTATCGCCAAAAGAAAGTCGATCGAGCGCTCTAGGCCGGTTCTTCCCAAAATAGCACTTGAGAATCAATCTCATAGATTCTAAGCTGCTGCGGCGTCAAGGAGGACGCCCCCTCTTTACGCTGCAAAAATTGCATCCAGGCTTTACCCCGCTCCGGTGTAAAATGCCCGCCACAACACTCATATTCAGGCAACCAGACTATGACCGTGGCCTTGACCTCTATCAAGATCAGCACCGACTTCGACAGCGGCAATATCCAGGTACTCGACGCCAGTGATGCCCACCAGTTGCTGCTGGCCATCAAGCCCGATACGCGCAGCCAACACTTCCAGTGGTTCCACTTCAAGGCCGAGGGCATGCACGTGGGGCACACCCACACTTTCCGCCTGAGCAACGCGGGCCATTCTTCCTACAAGCATGCCTGGAGCGGCTACAACGCCGTGGCGTCCTACGACCATATCAACTGGTTTCGGGTGCCCACCCGCTTTGACGGCGAGACGCTGCACATCACCCTCGAAACCCGTGAAAAACAAGCCTGGTTCGCCTACTTCGAACCCTATAGCCGCGAGCGCCACGACTGGCTGATCGACCAGGCGCTGAACCGCGCCGGCACGCAATTGCTGGCCACCGGCAAAAGTGTCGAAGGCCGGGATATCCAACTGCTGCGCCGTGGCAAAGGCGAAGCCGGCAAGCGCAAGGTCTGGATCATCGCCCAGCAGCACCCCGGCGAGCACATGGCCGAATGGTTTATGGAAGGCATCATCGAACGCCTGCAGCAGGACGGTGACGCCGAGCTGAAAAAACTCCTGGCCGCTGCCGACCTGTACCTGGTGCCGAACATGAACCCTGATGGCGCCTTCCATGGGCATCTGCGCACCAACGCCATGGGCCAGGACCTCAACCGCGCCTGGCAGAGTGCGAGCCAGGAGATCAGCCCGGAAGTGCTGTTCGTGCAGCAGCAAATGGAAAAATACGGCGTCGACCTGTTCCTGGATATCCACGGCGACGAGGAAATTCCCTACGTGTTCACCGCCGGTTGTGAAGGCAACCCCGGCTACACACCGCGTATCGAGCAGTTGGAGAAACACTTCCGCAGCCACTTGAGTGGCCTCACCCGCGACTTCCAGACCGTGCACGGCTACACCCGCGACCTGCCGGGCGAAGCCAACATGACCTTGGCGTGCAACAGCGTTGGTGAGAAGTTCGATTGCCTGTCCCTGACCCTGGAAATGCCCTTCAAGGACAACGACGACGCGCCCAACCCGCACACTGGCTGGTCGGGCAAACGCTCGATGCAGCTGGGCAAGGATGTGTTGAGCAGCGTGGCGGATATCGTCGGCGTACTGCGCTAGGAATCCACCCTCCCCGGCGACGGCTGCACCACGGCAGCCGTCGCCGGGCAAGGCCTCAGTCCTTGGTCCCGGTCATGCTTTGCAGCACGCCGTCACGCCGGATCAAACCGTGGAACAGCGCCGCCGCCAGGTGCAACAGCACCGTCAGAAACAGCAAATACGCCAGATAACCGTGAGCCTTGCGCAACACCGCAAACAGTGGCGCATTCGCCCCCACCAGCGCCGGCAACTGCACCGAACTGCTGAGCATCACCGGATCGCCGGCCGCAGAAATCATCGCCCAACCCAGCAGCGGCAGCACCAGCATCAACGCATACAGCACCACGTGGGAGGCCTTGGCCGCCAACGCTTGCCACAGCGGCAAGTCCGCCGGAAGCGGCGGCTGACGGGTGGAAAACCGCACCACCAGGCGCACGATCACCAGTGCCAGGATCGCAATCCCCAACGGCTTGTGCAGGTGGATCAGCCACTCGTGGCGTTCCGATACCGAGGCCACCATGCCCGCGCCGATAAACAGCATGGCGATGATCATCAACGCCATCAGCCAATGCAGCAGCCGCGCCAGTGGAGCGAAAAACCGGGGTTGGGCATTCATGGCTTCGACTCCTTAGGGGCGCTGTGCAACTGGCTGACTTCGCTGGTGCGACGCAGGTAGGAACTGGCGTACGCCGCCGAACGGGCGGCCAGCAGTGGGTCATTCGAGGCTTCGATGCCGCTCGGCAGAACCAGTGGATCAAAGTTGATATCGCGGCAATCGCCGTCCATTTGCGGCTGGCTGCTTTCCAGCACCAGGGTCCCGGCATTCAGCACCTTGTGCTCACCGGTCCAGGTCTTGCTGGCGTCATCCACCGGGTCGCCCGGGTCGCCCGGGTTGGCCAGGGTGAGGTTCAACTGCCAGCGCAACGGCCCGGCCACCAGGCGCTGGGCCAGGTCTTTTTCGAGGAAGTCGCTGCCGGCGGGCGCCGTGGCCCCGGCAGCATCCTGGCTTTGGGGCACGACGCCCCAGCGCACGGCCTGGCGTTGGCCGCTGGCGTTTACCAGGTAAAACGCGTTGATGCCGTTATAGGTCTCAGTGGCGTAGCTGGCGGAAGGCTTGGCGGTCTTGACCCAGGCCAGGAAGGGCGCGGTCTCGGGGTGCGCCGCGAAAAACGCCGGCATACCTGCCGGGTTCGGCTTGCCAGTGGCCGGGTCAGGTGCGCCAGCCTTGAGCATCTCAAAGAAGGCTTCAGGCGTGCCCACCGGGAACACCGGCATGCTGTTCATCCCGGTGCGCCATTGCTGGCCGTTGGCCAAGCTGAATTGCAGGGCAAAACTGCGGATCGGCACGCTGCTGTCCGGCGCATACGGGTTACCGCTGGGCAGCGCAAAGCGCCCGATCACCGGGGTGCGCGCTTCGCTGAATACCTGGGCACTGGAGTACTGCCGCGCCTCGGGGCTGCTCTCGAAATAACCGGCCACGCACACGCCTTTGGCATGGTTGCGACGGTAGCCAGGGTGCAAACCGTTGTTGGTCTCCAGGGCGTTGACCAAGGTTTTGGGGCGCAACCGCTGTGGGTCGAGACTACCGTTGACGTAGGCAAACGCGCCGGCCACAACCGCAACCACCACGCCGATGCTGGCCAACCGAATTATCAGGCTTGCGGTGCTCAGCGGCGGACGGGGCGGTGATGAGTGATCTACCATGAAATAACTCCAGGGCCAGGGGCCTTGAGTGGGTGAAACATAAGGTCGGAACACTTGGGACGAACGCCAGCGCACTCTATTCCCTGGCCTGCTGTTTATTTTTATCGGCCTGGAATAACCTTCAACGCCGGACGTCTTCCTAGTCCCAGCGTAGTGACTAGCCAGAACCCCATGCACGAACTCGACGAACAGTTACGTGAACTCATCCCCAGGTTGCGGCGTTTTGCCGTGTCCCTGACGCGTAACACCAGCAGCGCCGACGACCTGGTGCAGGCAAGCCTTGAGCGCGCAATCATCAGTTGGGCCGACAAACGCCTCGAAGGCGACTTGCGCGCCTGGCTGTTCTCGATCCTCTACCGGCAGTTTCTCGATGCCCATCGGCGTTCCCGGCGGTACACGCGCATGTTGGAATTTTTCACCGGCCGCGATGATTCGCAGCCGTCGGTCGAGCGCACCGTCATCGCGCAATCGACCCTGCAAGCCTTCGATAAATTGAACACCGAGCAACGTGCCCTGTTGCTGTGGGTCTCGGTGGAAGGCTTGAGCTACAAAGAAGTCGCCGACATCCTTGAGGTGCCCCTGGGCACCGTGATGTCTCGCCTGTCCCGTGCGCGCCAGGCCCTGCGCCAGCTCAGCGACGGCGAAATCACCAGCCCTGCCCTGCGGATACTCAAATGATCAGCCTGCCTCCCAGCGAACGCGATTTGCATGCCTACGTCGATCACCAGCTCCTGGACGCTGACCGCCGCCAGCTCGAAACCTGGCTGGCAGCCCACCCGGACGTCGCCGCCCAGGTGCACGCCTGGCAACAGGACGCGCAGCACCTGCGGGCGTCCTTGAGCGGCGTGCTGCAACAGCCGGCCAACCCCGAGCTGGACCCGGCCCTGATTCGTCAGCGGGTCAAACGCCAGTCACGCCGCCATCTCGCAACCGCCGCCATGCTGTTGATTGCCGTCAGTGTCGGCGGCCTCGGTGGCTGGCAGGCCCGCCAGGCCACCCTTCTCGAGAGCATGGCGCCCATGAGCGACGCGATGCAGGCCTACCGCCTGTTTGCCCAGGACGGCATCTTGCCCGCCGACTACCACGTGCAGAGCGGTGGCGACATGCAAGGCTGGCTCGACCGTTACTTCAACCAGGCCTACCGCCTGCCAGACCTGAGCCAGGCCGGGTTCAAGGCGGTCAGCGGGCGCCTGCTCAGCACCGAACAAGGTGCTGCGGCCATGGTGCTGTATGAAGACCCCCAAGGGCGACGCATCAGTTTCTATATCCGTCCGCCAGGCCCGGAAAACAAATTCCTGCCCCGTGGCAGCCGCAGTGCTGACGGTCTGCAGGCCGAATACTGGTCGGGCGCGGGCTACAACTATGCGATGGTCAGCCCGCAAGACCCGTCGACCACGCAGATGCTCAAGCAGACGATGCGGTTCTAGAAGGCCACATCCAGCACCACGTTATCGACGTAGGTGCCGGCCGGCGGTGTGGTCTGGTTGGTATAGATCGCGGCGTTGTAGTTGAACACCTGGCTACCGGTACCCAAGCCATTCCCGGGATTCACCTCAGCCGTGGAGCTGGCGCGCCGGGCGGTGCTCACGCTGCCCCAGCGGGTGGTGGTGGCGCTTTTGAAAATGTCGTAATTCAGGAAATTGCTGCCAGAAACCATCCGCCGCTGCCCACCCACATTCACCGGGTTCTGGCCGTCGCTGATGCCCACGGTGTAGGCGCTGCCCTTGGTGCAGGCAATGGTGGCCTGCCCGTTCACGCTGGAAAAACCACTGACTACCGGCGCACTGCCGAAGGCGATGTTGGGTGCAGAGATTGTGCAGTCGTTGGCCACGGTCATGCTGACGGTCAGGGAAGCCGTGCCACTGCCGGTGTCCCGTATGACACAGAGAGAACCCACACCGAGGACCGAGCAATAATTCCAGGTCCAGGCAATGCTTAGTGTCTCAGTGTAAAGGCCGGCCGCCACATTGCTGCCGATGATGGAACTCAGATAAAGCGGCACGGTTTTCGTGCCCGGCCCGGATACCAGCCCCAGGCTTTGGGCGATGCCGGTAGCACCGAAATCGAATTGGGTACCACGGGTGATCGGGTAACTGGTGCTGTTATTGCCGTAGATCGTATAGCTGATGATATCCCCAGTGGGGCCGACCATGCCGCTGGTGGCCGACGTGATGGTTGCATAGAAGTGATCATTGGCTGCCAGCAACGAGATCAGCGTGGCCCCACAATTCAAGCCGGCATTGGTGGTGGAACTGGTCTGGGGAGCGGTGCGCACCGTCATCGAACTGATCGAGCCAAAGCCGGCCGGCGAGGTGGTTCCCGGCACCGAGCACGCGGCCATCACCTGTGTCGAAAAGCCCAGCCCCGCCAGCACCAGCACCAGCACCAGCAGCCCCACTATGCATTCCTTGCCCCGCACACCCACACTCCTTATCTCATTGGCAAACCAGCGGCCCGAGCAGCGGCACCTGTGCTTCGTTGATATCCAGATCGAACGTTGCCTGGCAGGTACGGCCCTCACCCACAGTGACTTGCAAGGTGTTGTGGGCCGCCAGGTTCTCCAGGTACACCAGGCCGTCCCAACCCACCACCGCCCGCGCGCCGGTTTGCTCGTGACGCACCTGGCTGCCCAGGGGCAGCTCCTGATGCCGGGCATCCACCAGGGTGATACTGGCCGCGATCACCCGGCGCACCGGGAATTCCAGCAAATAGCCGCTGCCGCGACGCACCGCCACCCGCTGCTCGACATTCGGCGTCTGCACGGTGACCGGCAGGTTCAGCGGGTCGATTTCATATTTGCCGCGGTAATAAGCACTGCTCCACGGCACCAGCAGATGCCCGTTGCGATCGGTTTCACCCACTAGCTGGTTTTCGTAAAGCACCGGCACCCCGGCATAACCATCGGTGCTCACCACCACAAACGCGTCATTCACCCGATTAGCCGCGAACACTTGCTTGTCCATCCACACCAACGAGCCGCTGGCATCCGCCCAGCGGGTCTCGGCGTCGCTGCTGCCATAGACGCCCGCCTGCAATTGCACCGACTGCATGCGCCAGGTCAGGTCGGCCTGGCGATAGGCCGGGCCGTCGCCACTGGCATACCCCAGGTTGTAGCCCACGCCGCCTTCGGACGGCACCGCCCGGCTATAGTTGACCCGCTGGCGACTCTCGCCCGCCTGGCTGCGCTCGTTGCTCAGTGCCAGGCTGCCGTAGATGTCGAACGGGATGACCAACTGCGCCTGCATGGCCCAGTTGCTGTCACCGACCTCGCGGTTGGCCGACAGGTAGAAACTGGTGTTGCGCCACAGCTGTTTGCTCCAGGTGAGATTCATCAGCCGGGTGCGGGAGTCATCGGCCGCCTGCACATCGAAATAGCCGGCACCGATGCTGCCGAAATCGTTGAGGTTCAGGCTCAGGGTCACCTGCTCGCTGCGTTTGCTGAGGCTCGCATAAGGGGTGTCGACCAGGGTCAGGTCGGCGTACTGGTCGCGACGCTCTACCCGTTGGTAAGACAGGCTGTAGCGCTGGTTGCTGTATTGATAACCGAAGCTCAGTTGCTGGCCGGTCTCGCCGTCAAACTGGCTTTGGCTGAGGGCTGTGTTGAGCACCCCGAAGTTGCCCAGCCGCACGTTGCCGCCGAGTCCGCCCAAGGTCAGGTCGCCTGCGGCTTCGGCATGGCTTTCCAGGGTGAAGTAGTCCGATACCCCGTAACGAAACGTGCCGCTGGCCACACCGGCGCCGTAGCCAAAATCCCGAAGGGTATAGTCCCGGCGCAAATTACCGGCCGCTACCGAAAAGTCCGACAGGCCTTTTTGCAATAACGTACTGGTGACGTAGAACGGCACCGTGGTTGAAACCTGCCGACCCAACGCATCGGTGGTGACCACCACGGCTTCGCCGGCACCGTTGATAAACGGCACGTTGGTCAGGGTGTAAGGGCCCGGCTGCAGGTCGGCACTGCTGGATTTGTAGCCGTTGATAAACAGGTCCACCGACGACGGCACCGCCGCCTCGCCGGCAAATTGTGGCAAGGGGTAAGTCACCAGGTCCGGGCGTACACCGAAGTCTCGCGACACTTGCACCCCGCCCAGGCGCACCGAACTGCTCCACGGCAACGCGCCGCTGATCACGTCGCCCGCCTCGTAGGTCAGCAGGCGTTCATCGTCGGAAAAGCGCCAGGTGGTGTCATAGCGCCGGTAGCCATTGTCCAGGGTACTGCCGCTGGTCTGGCCGCCAAAGGTGGTGCGGTACTGGCCGGTATTGGACAGCGTGCCCCACGTGTCGAACAGCCGCACTTCGTTGAAGATGCCCAGGTAAGTGCCCGCATCATCGGTGTCATTCAAGTAGGCGTCGTAGTTGAGCAACGCACCAAAACTGGTGAGTGCCTGGGTGCGAGGGTAGTTATCGCGGTTGCCGATGAACTGCACCGGCAACCATGCCGGCGGTACCGTCAGCATGAGGCGCTGGCCCTGGCTGTCGTAATCGGTGTGCAGGTCGGGCACGTGGTCCAGTGCGACCTCGGTGGTGATGCCGGCCGGCAGTTTCATGCCGATATCCCGCAAGGTCGCCGCCGGCAAAAACAAGCCGCCGGCGCGTTGATCCACGGCGACCACCCGGCCGGTGTCCAATTGGTTGACCACCAGTTCGAGGAACAACTGTGCATCGGCAACAGCCTCCATGTTGCTGGGGGGCGGCGGCAGCGGCGCGGCCATGCAAAGCGGCGCAAGCGCCAGGCCAGACAGGCCTCCCATCACCCACACCGTTCGCCATCGACTACGAGCCCGATCTTGGCTCACCAAGGCATTGTGTCCATCAATGGACATCTCCATCCGTTAAGACCCAGGGCGACTCCATGCCCTATTCCATTGCGTCAGCGTCCCGGTGCAAGGTTCTCCAGTTGCGTTGCGCCATTGACCCGTACCTGCAACGGCTGGTCGCCCGCGACACCTTCCGGCACCGGCCAGCGCATGGTTGCGCCCGGCAGTACATAGCCCAGCAAGCCGTCCACCAGCGGCCGGGTTTGCCCGCCCTGCTTGAACGCCACATCGGTGAGCCGCGCATGCACCGCGCCCTGGTTGCGCATCTCCACATAGTTGCGCCCGCCCACCGTGACCTTCTTCCAGCTCAGGTCAGGTTTGCCCGCGCCCTTGGGGTCGCGCTGGCGGGTCGCGTCGTCCTTGCTCCACAGGCCTGCGCCGTAGGCGAACAAGGGCACCGAATAGCGCATTTGAAAGCGGATTGCGGCGGCCGTCTTGCCATCGGCGGCAGGTGTTTCAGGAACGGCGCCAGGAATTTCGTCGATGATGATCCGATACGCCAGCTCCTGGCCCGGCGGTACTTCGCGGGTGCGGGTCAGGCGCACCAGTTGCTTCTGCCCCGGCTCGATCTTCGCCACCGGCGGGCTGCCGATCACGTCGCGCTGGTTCTGGTATTGCTCGTCGAAACCGCCCTGGCTCCAGGCAAATACCCGGATCTGCAGGTTGGCGGTCTCTGTACCGCGGTTCTCCAACCACAAGGCACTGGCCTGTTGATCGGCTTCCAGCACCGGATCGATGGGCCAGATCAGCACCGAGCTGGCGGCCTGGACCTGCCCGGCGCCCAATGCCAACAAGCCGATAAAACCCGCGACCCAATACCGCCGGGAAGCTGCACACATAGATTTCACTCCTCATGCCAATCGCCTTACCAGGACAGCTGCACCTGCAGCACGTCGCTGTACGTCCCCCCAGGCTGGTTACCCGGTAACACCACCCGGCCGTAAATCGGCAGGGTGATAGTGTTTGCATTGCTATAGGCCACGCTGACGCTTTGGCTGATCCCCAGGCTCTGACTGAACGCCGCGTCCCGAAACAGCTGATACGCCACTTGGGCACTGCCGCTGTTGAGCTGCATGCGCCGGCCACTGACGTTGTGCAAGCCACCATCCACGGTCATGTTCAAGGTGACTCCCGGCGTGCACTGCAGCGTCACCCCGCCGCTCAGCGCCACCGACACCGTGCTGGTGGACAACGATGAATAGCTGCCGAACGCCAGGCTGCCGTAATTCGTGCCACCGCCCACCACCAGGCAGCCTGCGGCAATCGTCGCGCTGACCTGGATGGTCTGGGTGGTCACCGCCAGCAACGACAACGGCATCCCCCAACCTGCGATGACCGCCAGCGCCGCCCAGCAGGCCCGTTTCATGGCACTAGAACGTCAGTTGCACGGACACCGTATCGGTATAGGTACCGGCCGGCAGCCCCGCCTTGCCCACGGCCTGGCCGTAGATATTCACGGTTTGCGCAACGCCCGTGCTCGCGCCTACGTTGATGGTTCCGTTGATCGCCAGGAGCGTCGAATGCCCGGTGTCGGTGTAGAAGTCATACGGCACATAGTTGGCAACGCCGTCGTACAGCGCCCGGGTGCCGCCGGTGGACTGGCCGTCATGGGAGCCGGCGCCCACGGTGATCACCGGCGAGGTGCCCGACGAGCACTGGATCGACAACGCACCCCCGCCGCCGCCCAGCACTTGCCCGGACTGGGTGGTGAACTGGCTGTTGGTGGTGCCGAAATTGATCGTACCGAAGTTCAAACCGGTGGTGCCGCCCACGCCGTTGACCAGGCAACTGTTGGTCAGGATCAACGTGGAGCTGATCTGCCCGGTGACCGTGGTCGCCGCCTGGGCGCCCGACACCCACACCAGTGCGACTAATGGAAAAACTGCTTTCGATACAAGTGCATGCATGATGTCCATCCTCATGGTTTACCAATCCAGAGTCACCGTCAGGGTGTCTGTGTAGATGCCGGCCGGTAGGGCCCTGGTATTCGCCACCACCGAGCCGAATACCGGGATTGGTACCTGTGTGCCCTGGGTCACGACGAAATTGCGTTGCTGGCCGATGCTGTAGGTGCTCCGGCCTGCGGGGTCGGCCGACAGCCGATACGGTATGGTTTGCCGGCCATTGCTCAGGCGCCGGGTGACGCCATCGCCATGGGCGCCACCGTCGATGGTCACGGTGAAACTGCTCACCACCGAAGGGTTGCAGGACACCGCCAGCGCGGCCTTGTCGCCATCGCTGATGCCGGCGCCCAGACCCTTGTCCCAGGTGGGCCCGTGGCTGCCGAAGTCCAGCAAGGCCGAGCCGCCATCCGGGCTCACCGGCGCGCTTTCGGTGCCCTTGCTTACCTGGCAACTGGCGGTGATCACCAGCCGTGCATGAATCTGCCCGGCCACCGCCGCCTGGGCGTCCTCGGCCAGCAGCAACAGGCCGCCCAGCGCGATGCAGGCCAGGGCGCGGCTTACCATGTCACCGTCACTTTGAGCAGGTCGGAATAACGCCCCACCGCCGGGATTTCCTTGAGCGGCTCGATGCGTCCGTAAAGTGGCAAGTCCACCGTGCCGGAGTCGGGCACGCGGCCGCTCACCGGCACGTCCACGGCCAAAGGGATGCGGCGCGCGGCGTCGGCATAAATTCGGTAGGGAATGGGTTTGATCGAAGGGGCGGCGGCGCCCAGGTAACGCACTTCTCCGACGCCGCCATGCAGGCCGCCGTCGACACGCATCTGATACGGCGTGTCCGGGTTGCACTCCAGGCGTGGCTGGCGCTGGCTGATCAACGCTGCACTCAACGGGCCTGCCGGGTCATCCAGGCGGGCGCCGCTGCCAAAATCCAGCACACCGAGCTGCTCGATGCCGGCCTCACGCGTGGTGCCGACCAACTGGCACCCCCGCTGCACGTCGATACGCACCTCAACCTGGAGCTGTGCACCATTCACCGTGTTGCAGAGCATCGCGCTCATGATTGCCAAGACTGCCTGTCCCTTCACGGCCCCAAATCCTTATACAGGGGTGACTACTGTGTATGAGGTTAGTCACTTGAAGAGAATCCGCCAGTCAGGTCATCCGTTTGGATCCGATCCAGCCATGCCTTTTCCAGATAGCTGGCGGTGTGCTTCTCTATTGGTCAAACCGCAACCGGCGCTCTAAAGTGAGCGACCACCGACATACAGAGTGACTGACATTGGCTGCTTTACCGCCCCTGCTCAAACGGTTGCTGGGTAAACCTGCGGCGACCGACACCGACCCCGGCATCGCGGCTTTTTTTCAAGGCAAGGCCCGTCAACAGGGCTACACCCTCAGCCCCAGCCAGTTGCAGGTCATCGAGGCCATGGCCCGACAAACCGCGCACCTGCTGGCCGGGCGTCCCACCCGCAGCCTGTACCTGCACGGCGCCGTGGGCCGGGGCAAAAGCTGGCTGCTGGACGGGTTTTTCCAGGCACTGCCGATGGCCGAGAAGCAGCGCGTGCACTTCCACGACTTTTTCGCCCGACTGCACCAGGGGATGTTTACCCATCGCCAGCAGCGCGATGCCCTGGGCGTAACCCTGGACGAGCTGCTCGATGGCTGCCGCGTGCTGTGCTTCGACGAGTTTCATGTGCACGACATCGGCGACGCGATGCTGATCAGCCGCCTGTTCAAGGCGCTGTTCCGGCGCGGAGTGTGGGTACTGGTGACCTCCAATTACCCGCCTGCCGGGTTGTTGCCGAATCCGTTGTACCACCAGCGATTCAAGCCGGTAATTGAGCTGATCAGTGCGCGCATGGACGTGATGGAAGTCAGCGCGCCCCAGGATTATCGCGGCCTGGCCCAGGCCCATGGCGATCAGCGTTTCACCGCTGGGCAGTTCGTCTGGCCGGGCACTTCCGTGCAACGCGAGGCCTTGGGGTTGCTCTCAGCGGATCACGCCCCCATCAGCCTGACCGTCGGAGCCCGGCAGTTGACTGCCCGCTGGCATCAGGGCCGCAGCATCGCCTTCACCTTCAGCGATCTGTGCGAACAACCGACCGCGGTCATGGACTACCTGCAACTGTGCCGCGACTATGACCATTGGATCATCGATGGCCTGCCGCATCTGGCGGAGTGCCCGATTGCCACCCAGCAACGGTTCATCAACCTGGTAGACGTGCTCTACGACCAGGACAAACACCTGGTGCTGATCGGCGAGCAGCCGCTGGAACAATCCCTCAGCGGCCAGGCCATCGACTTGGCCCGCACCGCCAGCCGCCTGGGGCAGTTGCAGAAGATCGGGCCGCAACCCGCTATCATGAGCGCCATTCACGCCCCTATTGCCGAGTGACACGCCGTTCATGGATACCCTTGCCCAACTCAAGGCCGGCCAATTGGCCGGCATCAAACGCCTGGACCTGCGCTGCGGGCTGACCGAGTTCCCCCGGGAGATCTTCGACCTGGCTGACTCCCTGGAAATCCTCAACCTTACCGGCAATGCCCTGAGCAGCCTGCCGGACGACCTGCACCGCCTGCCGCATTTGCGCGTGCTGTTCTGTTCGGAAAACGCCTTTACCGAAGTGCCGGAATGCCTGGGCCAATGCGCGCAGTTGAGCATGATCGGCTTCAAGTCGAACCAGATCAGCAGCGTCCCGGCCGCATCGCTACCGCCACTGCTGCGCTGGCTGATCCTCACCGATAACCGTATCAGCCAGTTGCCGAGCGAGCTGGGTGAACGGCCCTTGCTGCAAAAGCTGATGCTGGCCGGCAACCAGCTGGAGCAGTTGCCGCCAAGCCTGGCCCAGTGCAAAAACCTCGAACTGATCCGCATCGCCTCCAACCGCCTGACCCGTCTGCCCGACTGGCTGCTGACCTTGCCGAGCCTGACCTGGCTGGCCTACGCCGGCAACCCGGTAGAGATGGCCGTGGAAGAGGCCCGACATGACGCGACGCCAAACATTCCCTGGTCCGAGCTGGAATTGGGCGAAGTGCTGGGGGAAGGCGCTTCCGGGATCATCCGCAAAGCGTTCTGGACCCCGCCAACCGCGCCGGCCAAGGCGGTCGCGGTCAAACTCTATAAAGGCAGCATTACCAGCGACGGCTCGCCCCTGCACGAAATGCACGCCTGCATCGCTGCCGGACTGCATGCCAACCTGATCAAGGTAGAAGGCCGTGTCGTCGACCACCCGGAAGGCCAGGCGGCGCTGGTGATGCAACTGATCGAACCGAGCTACCGCAACCTCGCGGCCCTGCCGAGCCTGGCGTCGTGCACCCGGGATATCTACGAGCCCACCACCCGTTTCAGTGCGGACGTGGCGCTGCGCATGGCACGAGGCATCGCTTCGGTGGCGGCGCACCTGCACGCGCAAGGCATCACCCACGGCGACCTGTACGGCCATAACATTCTGTGGAATGAAGCCGGTGCATGTTTACTGGGGGACTTTGGTGCCGCGTCGTTTCACGCCACGGTCGACAGCCAGGAAACCCGCGCGTTGCAGCGTATAGAAGTGCGCGCGTTCGGCGTGTTGCTGGGGGAGTTGCTGGAAAGGATTGATACGGGGTTAAGCGAGGAAAAGCACGTGGCACTGGAAGCCTTGCGGGATAACTGCTGCCAGCCGGATGTGCTGGCCCGGCCCGAGTTCGAGGAAATCACAAGCTTGTTGCAGTCTTCCAAACTCCGCTAAACCCATGTGGGAGCGGGCTTGCTCGCGAATGCGGTGTGTCAGTCAATACATGCTTGGCTGGTACACCGTATTCGCGAGCAAGCCCGCTCCCACATTTGGACCGAGTTCACATCCGATTCGAATTAACCCGCCAACCCGACGAACATGTCCTGCACGTCGTCATGGTTGTCCAAGCCTTCCAGGAAGGCTTCGACTTCAGCCATCTGCTCATCGCTCAAACCGCTTACCGGGTTCTTCGCGATGTAACCCAGCTTGGCCGACAACACGGTGAAACCCTGCTCCGGCAAGGCTTTCTGCACGGCGTCCAGGTCGGTGGTCTCGGTGATGAACAGGGTGGTGCCCTCTTCTTCGCCTTCTTCGAAATCCTGGGCACCGGCTTCAATCGCGGCCATTTCCGGATCGGCGTCCGGGCTGTCCGGAGAAGCTTCGATCAGGCCCACATGGTTGAAGTCCCAGGCCACAGAGCCCGAAGCACCCAGCTGCCCCTTGCGGAACGCCACACGGATTTCCGCCACGGTGCGGTTGATGTTGTCGGTCACGCATTCAACGATCAGCGGCACCTGGTGCGGGGCAAAACCTTCGTAGGTCACGCGGTGGTATTGCACGGTCTCACCGAGCAGACCGGCGCCTTTCTTGATCGCGCGTTCCAGGGTTTCCTTGGGCATCGAGGCCTTTTTGGCCTGCTCCACCACCAGGCGCAAATGTGCGTTGGTGGCAGTGTCGGCACCGTTGCGGGCAGCAATGGTGATCTCTTTCACCAACTTGCCGAAGATCTTGCCCTTGGCATTGGATGCCGCTTCTTTATGTTTGACTTTCCACTGTGCGCCCATGACTCACTCTCTTCTGTCCATCGCGCCGAGACGTCTACTGGCCGGCGCTTTGGGGGCAGAGTTTATAGCGCTGAAACACTCTAATCCACCAAAAAACCGGCCATGCCCCTCAGGTCCGCAAGGGATTGATGGCGCGCTCACGGTCGGGCACGAAGTCGCCCACCTGCGCCAGCACCGCGGGCCTGGCGTTCCAGTACGGCATCAACACCAGCGAGGAAAACAGCGCGGCACCGGCAAACACAATGAACACCGTGACCGTGTCGAAGTAGCCCGGCAGCAAGCCGCCAAGGATCGCCCCCACCGAACCGCAGCCGTTGACGAACCCCGCCGCCGTCGCGCCGGCCTTGGCGGTACCAAAGTCGATGGCGGCGGTGCTGCTGATCATCGAGTCCGGCCCGTACAGGGTCAGGCCCATCACAAACAGCAGCGCCATCACCAGCGCCACACTGCCGGTGTGCAAGGCGCCCATGAACAACGCCAGGGCCACGGTCAGCGCCAACAGGCTGAGGACACAGGCCGGCATGCGCCGGGCGCCGAACAGTTTGTCGGACGCCATGCCGATCATGATCGGCCCCAGCAACCCCGCCAGCTCGAACGCCGTGGGCACAATCGCCGCACCGACCTTGCCCACCGACGGCATCTGCTCATACACAATCACCGGCCCCCACAACAGGATCGCGTAACGCGCCGGTTTCAACAGAAAGTACGCCAGCCCCAGGGTCAACACCGTACGGTTGCGCAAAATGGCACGCAGCGGCTCCAGCATACTGGCGTTCTTTTCAGCAGCCGTCTGTTCCGGCTCCGGCTCCACTGCCGGCAAGCCCACATCCTGTGGCGTGTTGCGCTGAAAAATGAAAAACAGCACCGCGACCACAAAGACCACAGCCGCACTGGAGATAAATGCCGCATGCCAGGTGCCGATCAGCGTATACGCCCACCATCCGGCAAACGGCGACGCCACCAGGCCACCAAAGGCGTAGCACGAACTCCACAAGCCCAGCACCCGGCCACGCTGCTGCGCCGGGAAGAAACTGCCAAGGTTCTTGCACAGCCCGGACCAGCCGGTGGACTGGGCCAGGCCCTGGATCAACATGCACGTGACAAAGATCGGCAAGGTGGCAAACGTGCCCATCACCAGGGCGGCGGCGGCGGAAATCAGCAACCCGCCGAGTACCACCACACGTGGCCCGAAACGGTCGGCGAGCATGCCCCAGGTGAACTGGCCAACGGCGTAGGCCGCGAGGTAGATGCCATCCAGGTTGGCCATCATCATCTTGTCCAGCGGGAAACTCGGGTCATCGACGATCCCCAGTTTGGCCACCGAAAACGCTTTGCGGGTGAAGTAGAAGGCCGCGTACGCCAGCCAGGTGATGGCAAAAATCTGCACGCGCCAACGCTTGATGTGACTCAAGGGAGTATTCATGGTGGTTCTGACCTCGGGTGTGAGTGTGCCGGCAGAATGAAAAGCAAACGCCTGTATTTTTATTGTTGAGCACTGCAGTACCGGCGCTTGGAGGGGCGCGGTATTGGTCAGATGAGTCCCGCTGGTAAGCACGCAGAAGACCCATGGCCGCCGAAGGTGTAGGACTCGACCCACGGCGACTGGGGCTATCAAAGCAATGGCTGACTAATAGGTAAAATCGATTTATCGTATTTCAAATATAAGCTGAGCTTGTAAGAGGATTCGCGATGTCGGTGTCCCACGCCCAACTCAAAGCCTTCCATGCGGTGGCCGTACACGGCAGCTTTACCCACGCCGCCGAGCGCTTGTTCCTCAGCCAGCCGGCCATTTCCGACCAGGTGCGCAAGCTCGAAGAACGCTTCGGCGTGCTGCTGTTTCATCGCAACAAACGCTCGGTGCGGTTGACCGACCTTGGCGAGCGCCTGTTGAGCATCACCCAGCGCCTGTTTGCGGTCGCGGCGGAGGCCGAAGAACTGTTGCAGGATTCCCGGGCCTTGCAAACCGGCACCCTGACACTCGCGGTGGATGCGCCCGTGCATGTACTGCCGCAGATCGCGCGCTTTTGCCAGCTGTACCCGGGCATCAGCGTGAAGATCGAAACCGGCAACACCGATGAATCGCTGTTTCGCCTCTACAACTACCAGGCCGACCTCGCGCTGCTGGGGCGAGACGTGGACGACGAGCGACTGCTGTCACTGCGCTTGCCCGATGATCAGTTGCTCGCGTTTGTCGCCCGCAACCACCCGTGGGCGGGCCGTGAGTCGATCTGCCTGGCGGACCTGGACGATACGCCGCTGGTGTTGCGGGAAATCGGCTCGGTGACCCGCCAGACCCTGGAGCAGGAAATGCACCAGGCCGGGCTGCGGATTCGCCCGGCGATCCAGGTGGAAGGCCGCGAAGCCGCGCGGGAGGCGGTGGTGGTGGGGATTGGCGTGGGGGTGGTGTCGGCTGCGGAGTTTGGGGCCGATTCGCGGGTGTATGCGATGCCGATCCGTGACTGTACGCAGCGGATGAAGGAAACCCTGGTGTGTTTGAAAGAGCAGAGTTCGCGGCGGGTGGTGGCGACTTTTCTGGAGATTGTGCGGGAGAGTTTGCGGTGAATTTGAGGGCCCCTTCGCGAGCAGGCCCGCTCCCACAGTTGACCGAGTTCTACCGATGGAATGTGGGAGCGGGCTCGCTCGCGAAGGGGCCAACTAGACCTTGAGCCAACACCCTCTAAGGCGCCAACTCGAAAAACGCCTGAATCAACCGCAACTCCCGCCGCCGCTCCATGCACCCGATCACATGCCGGTTCACCAGCCCCTCACCCTGGATCGGAATCGCATGCACCCGCGGGTCCCGACTGACCTCCATCGACGACACCACCCCAACCCCCAATTCCGCCGCCACTGCTTCCGTCACCGCCTCACGGCTGTCCAGCTCCAGCAACACCTTAGGCTGCACCCCGGCCTGGGCGCAGGCATCGTCAAAGGTGCGCCGGGTGATTGAGCTGGGCTCACGCAACACCATGATCACCTGATCCAACTGCTCCAACCGAATCCCCGCAGGCTCCGCCAACCACGGATGGCCGGCAGGCACCAACGCGCAAATCCGGGACTCGATCAACGGCTGCAAATGCAAACCCTTGCGCGGCTCCACCTCCGTCAACACCGCCACATCGGCGCGTTCCGACAACAGCGCCGAGAGGGTTTCCTGAGCGTTGCCCAGGCGCAAATTGACGGTGATCCCCGGATACCGCTGCCGCAGGCTGGCCAACATCGGCATGACCATGTGCGGCCCGTCCGCCGCCACTTCCAGGCGCCCGGTGAGCAGTTGCCGGTTGGCCTCCAGCAAGGTCTGCGCCTCCTCCACCAGGCCGAAGATCGCCCGGGTGATCGCCGCCAGCTTGGTGCCCTCCTCGGTCAACTCCACCCGCCGCGCGGTACGCCGCAGCAGGGCAATCTGGTAGTGCTCCTCCAGCGCCTTGATATGCCCGGTCACCGCCGGCTGGCTGATGAACAGGCGCTCGGCCGCCCGGGTAAAACTGCCCTCGCGGGCCACCGCATCAAACGCACGCAGTTGAAACAGGTTCATAGCTATCGGCCTCACTGATAGCTCGCATAACAACAAACAATTTGATTGATGACAAGCCAAACTGCAATTTAGGCGCCGTAAGTTCATCCCATTGTTTTGTGAGGACACACGAATGAGCACTGCCGCGCCGATCCTGCTGACCCCCGGGCCCTTGACCACCTCGGCCCGCACCCGCCAGGCCATGATGGTCGACTGGGGTTCATGGGATGACCGCTTCAACCAACTGACCGCCAGCCTCTGCGAGCAGCTGCTGGTGATCGTCAACGGCACCGCCAGCCACCATTGCGTGCCGTTGCAAGGCAGCGGCACCTTTGCCGTGGAAGCGGCCATCGGCACCCTCGTGCCACGGGACGGCAAGGTGCTGGTGCTGATCAACGGCGCCTACGGCAAACGCCTGGCGAAGATTTGCGAAGTGCTCGGCCGCGAGTTCAGTACCTTTGAAACCGCCGAAGACGAACCCACCACCGCCGCCGACGTCGACCGCCTGTTGCACGCCGACAAGGGCATCACCCACGTCGCACTGATCCATTGCGAAACCAGCACCGGGATTCTCAACCCGCTGCCCGAGATCGCCCAGGTTATCGCCCGCCACGGCAAGCGCCTGATCATCGACGCCATGAGTTCCTTCGGCGCGCTGCCGATCGACGCCCGCGAGGTGCCATTCGACGCACTGATCGCCGCCTCCGGCAAGTGCCTGGAAGGCGTACCGGGGATGGGTTTTGTGTTCGCTGAAAAGCAGGCGCTGGCCGCTGCCCAAGGCAACAGCCATTCCCTGGCGATGGACCTGTTCGACCAGCACAGCTACATGGCCAAGACCGGCCAGTGGCGCTTCACTCCGCCAACCCACGTGGTGGCTGCGCTGCACGAAGCGCTGCTGCAATACAACGAAGAAGGCGGCCTGCCCGCCCGGCACCAGCGCTACGCCAACAACTGCCAGGCGCTGCTGGACGGCATGGCCGAGCTGGGCCTGCGCAGCTTTCTGCCTGCCGCGATCCAGGCGCCGATCATCGTTACCTTCCATGCGCCGAAAGATCCGCGCTACCAGTTCAAAGAGTTTTACGAACGGGTCAAGGCCAAGGGTTTCATTCTGTATCCGGGCAAATTGACCCAGGTGGAAACCTTCCGCGTGGGCTGCATCGGCCATGTAAATCAGGCCGAGATGCAAGCCGCCGTCGCCGCGGTGGCCGAGGTGCTGCAAGAAATGAACGTGCTCGACATATAAGACTGAATTGCCCCCTGTAGGAGCGAGCTTGCTCGCGAAAAACCCGAGGGCGCCGCGCTCATCCAGCATGCCAGCGTCATCGTTAACGACCTTCGCGAGCAAGCGCACGCCTACATAAATCCCCTTTAAACAGGATCTGAACCATGAACTACGCAAACCCCACCCAGCTTCAAGCCGCGATCCTCGACTGGGCCGGTACCGTGGTCGATTTCGGCTCGTTCGCCCCCACGCAGATTTTTGTCGAAGCCTTCGCTGAATTCGACGTGCAGGTTTCCATCGAAGAAGCCCGTGGCCCGATGGGCATGGGCAAGTGGGACCACATCCGCACCTTGTGTGACCAGCCGCAAGTGGCCGAGCGCTATCGCAAGGCCTTTGGCCGCACACCGACTGACGATGACGTGACCGCCATCTACCAGCGCTTCATGCCGCTGCAGATCGAGAAAATCGCCGAGCACTCGGCGTTGATCCCCGGCGCCCTGGAGACCATCGCCAACCTGCGCAAGCAAGGGATCAAGATCGGCTCGTGCTCCGGCTACCCCAAGCAGGTGATGGACAAAGTCGTCGAACTGGCCGCCACCAACGGCTACGTCGCCGACCACGTGGTCGCCACCGACGAAGTACCCAACGGCCGCCCATGGCCAGCCCAGGCCCTGGCCAACGTGATCGCCCTCGGAATTGATGATGTCGCGGCCTGCGTGAAGATCGACGACACCGTGCCGGGCATTCTCGAAGGCCGTCGCGCCGGAATGTGGACCGTGGCGCTGACCTGTTCGGGCAACGCCCTGGGCCTGACCTACGAGCAGTTCCGCGCCCTGGACGCCGGCACACTCGCCAGCGAACGCACGCGCATCGAGGCCATGTTCGAAGGCTCGCGCCCGCACTACATGATCGACACCATCACCGACCTGCCTGCGGTGATCGCCGACATCAACCAGCGCCTGGCACGGGGTGAAATGCCGCAGGGCAACTGATCGAGATCAAAAGATCGCCTATACACCCTCCTCTCACGGGCAAACCTCGTAAAACAGGCTTACATTGAAAGGACTCCGTCGCAAAGAACGGAGGTTTGCCCTGATGAGTGAGGAAGAAAGCGATGCCCTGGAAAAATTCCGATACGCGTTACAGCACCATGTCGATTGCGTTGCACTGGCTGATGGTGGTGCTGCTGGCGGTGGTCTACGCCTGCATTGAGTTACGCGGGCAGTTTCCCAAAGGCAGCGGCGCACGTACGTTGATCGTGGAAATGCACTTCATGTTCGGCCTGACGGTGTTTGTGCTGGTATGGCTACGGTTGTTCGCCCGCAGCCTGGGGGTGGCGCCGAAGATCGTGCCGGCCCCGCCGCAATGGCAATCCTTCCTGGCTACCCTGATGCACATGGCGCTGTATGCCTTGATGATCGGCATGCCCATCGCCGGCTGGCTGATCGTCAGCGCCGAGGGACATTCGGTGATGTTCTACGGCATCGAGCTGCCACCGCTGATTGCCGAAAACAAGGCGTTGGCCAAGGAGATTGAAAGCTGGCATGTGCTGTTCGGCAAGGTCGGTTACTGGCTGATCGGGCTGCATGCGTTGGCCGGGTTGGCCCATCACTATGTGCTGCGCGACAACACTGCGTTGCGGATGATGCCCGGCAAGAGAGGGAACCTTCAGTAACCGTGGGAGCTGTCGAGCCCCAGCGAGGCTGCGATGGGATCACCGCGCAGTACCTGCCAGACCGCAGCGCCTGCATCGCAGCCTCGCTAAAGCTCGACAGCTCCTACAGGGAATCCCCGGCGGCCCTGCAGGCCACCGGTGTGGACGAAGATCAGGCGGGTGCCGGGGGAAAATCTCCCGGCTTCAATCTGCTGCTTCAATGCCAATAACGCCTTGCCGGTGTACAGCGGCTCCAGGGGCAGGCCACAGGCTTGCTCGGTGGTGTCGATAAAGGCCAGCAACTCGGGATCAACCTTGGCAAAGCCGCCCCGGCTGGCCTCCAGCAATTCATAACCCTCCTGCACAAGCGTGTGTACCTGCTGCGCTACCCCATGGTCGTCGGGCACCGCCAGCGCGCCATACACCGGATGCGCGCCCGCCTCGGCCAGCACCAATCCCGCCAGCGTGGTGCCGGTGCCTGCTGCCAGCCACCAACCGTGATAGTCCGCCCAGCCCAGGCCGCCTAACTGCGCCTGCGCCTGACTGACCAGCACCCCGCAGCCCAAGGCACCGGCCAATCCACCACCGCCTTCAGGCACCGGGTGCAGATGCGGGTACTGCTTGCGCCAGGGCAGCCAGAAGTCCGGCTCATTGCGCGCGCGATAGCCGCCATACCCCAGCCAATGCAGCTGCATGCCGAAGGCCTTGAGGTCGAGCACCGTGGGCGTGTCTTGTGGATGGCCACGCAGCAAGCCAACGGTAGGAAAGCCGAAGCGTTTCCCGGCCGCCGCCAGTGCATGCAAATGATTGGAGTAAGCCCCGCCCAGGCTGATGATCCCGCTGGCACCCGCCGCCCGGCCTTGCGCCAGGTGTTCGGTGAGCTTGAACCACTTGTTGCCGCTGATCAGCGGGTCGATGCGATCCAGGCGCAGCACGGCGACTTCCACCGGCCCCATCCAGTCCAGCTTCAGGGGTTCAAGGGGCGCGTGGGGAAGCCAGTCGAAAGGACCCATAAGGGCGGTTCTGCACAAGAAAAGGGGCGGTAGTCTACCACCGCCCCTTTTGCGTGTTTACAGCTCGGCCGCCAGGCGCGAACCCTGGTTGATGGCGCGCTTGGCATCCAGCTCGGCCGCCACGTCCGCACCGCCGATCAGGTGCACGTTCTGCCCGGCTGCGACCAGGCCATCCTGCAGTTCCCGCAGCGGGTCCTGGCCGGCACAGATGACGATATTGTCCACCGCCAGCACCTGCGGTTCACCCTCGGCGCCAATGCGGATATGCAGGCCTTCGTCATCGATCTTCAGGTACTCGACGCTGTTGAGCATCTGCACCTGTTTGTTCTTCAGGCCGGTGCGATGAATCCAGCCGGTGGTCTTGCCCAGGCCGTCGCCGACCTTGGACGTCTTGCGCTGCAGCAGGAACACTTCACGCGCCGGCGCATGGCACTCGGGCTTGATCCCGGCCACACCGCCGCGGGCTTCAAGCTGGGTGTCGATGCCCCACTCTTTCCAGAACGCCTCGCGGTCCAGGCTGGTGGACACGCCCTGGTGCACGAGGAATTCCGACACGTCAAACCCGATACCGCCGGCACCGATCACCGCCACGCGATGGCCCACCGGCTTGCGCTCCAGGATCACGTCCAGGTAGCTCAGCACCTTGGCATTTTCCACGCCCGGGATAGCCGGCGTGCGCGGCGCGATGCCGGTGGCGAGAATGATCTCGTCGTAGCCGCCCGCAACGAGCTGCTCAACGTCGACCCGAGTGTTCAGGCACAGCTCGACGTGGGTGGTCTGCAACTTGCGTTTGAAGTAGCGCAGGGTCTCGAAAAACTCTTCTTTGCCCGGCACGCGCTTGGCGATGTTGAACTGGCCGCCGATCTCGCTGGCCGAATCAAACAGCGTCACCTGATGCCCGCGCTCGGCGGCAACGGTGGCGGCCGCCAGGCCCGCAGGACCGGCACCCACCACAGCGATTTTCTTGATCTGCTTGACCGGCAGGTAGTTGAGCTCGGTCTCGTAGCACGCACGCGGGTTGACCAGGCAGGTGGTCAGCTTGCCGCCGAAGGTGTGGTCCAGGCACGCCTGGTTGCAGCCGATGCAGGTGTTGATTTCATCGGCGCGGCCTTCGGCGGCCTTGTTGACGAAGTCCGGGTCGGCGAGGAATGGGCGGGCCATCGAGACCATGTCGGCATCGCCTTCAGCCAGGATCTGCTCGGCAATTTCCGGGGTGTTGATCCGGTTGGTGGTGATCAACGGAATCTGCACCGCACCGCGCAACTTGGCGGTGACCTTGCTGAACGCGCCGCGCGGCACCTTGGTGGCGATGGTCGGGATGCGCGCTTCGTGCCAGCCGATGCCGGTGTTGATGATGGTTGCACCCGCCTGCTCGATGGCCTTGGCCAACTGCACGATTTCTTCCCAGGTGCTGCCGCCTTCCACCAGGTCGAGCATCGACAGGCGGAAGATAATGATGAAATTCGGGCCTACGGCTTCCCGCACCCGGCGCACGATTTCCACCGGCAGGCGCATGCGGTTTTCGTAGCTGCCACCCCAACGGTCGGTGCGGTGGTTGGTGTGGGCCGCGAGGAACTGGTTAATGAAGTAGCCTTCGGAGCCCATGATTTCCACGCCGTCGTACTCGGCGACCTGGGCCAGCAGTGAACAGGTGACGAAATCGCTGATCTGCTTTTCGATGCCTTCTTCGTCCAGTTCTTTGGGCTTGAAAGGGTTGATCGGCGCCTGGATTGCGCTTGGCGCGACCTGTTTCGGGCTATAGGCATAACGCCCGGCGTGGAGGATCTGCATGCAGATCTTGCCGCCGGCCTCGTGCACCGCTTTCGTGACGATCTTGTGCTTCTGCGCTTCTTCGTCGGTGGTCAGCTTGGCCGCACCGCCATACACCCCGCCTTCATCGTTCGGGCCAATGCCGCCGGTGACCATCAGGCCCACGCCGCCACGGGCGCGCTCGGCAAAATAAGCCGCCATGCGCTCAAAGCCGCCGGGTTTCTCTTCAAGGCCGGTGTGCATCGAGCCCATCAGGGTGCGGTTACGCAGGGTGGTGAAACCCAGGTCCAACGGGGCCAGCAGGTGCGGGTAGGCAGCAGCGGTCATGGTACAGCTCCACAACGGATCATCACGGGACGTGGAGCGCTCGAATGGCACTCCATCGGTTTATGTCCCACAGACTAAGAGGCTGCCGGTTGCCGCTCAATGACTGTAACTGACAAGTTATTGATCCAAATGCGCAGCGCCCCTTGGCAACCGCGTACATGAGCCCTACCCTAGGTACCGAACCCTGCACCCGGTCCGTTGTCTTTTTCCCATGCGTAAACTTCTTGGCTTCACCCTCATCATGGCCCTGGTCGCCGCCGTTTCCGCCTATCTGGTCTGGACCCAGGAGCGCCCCGTGGGCCATTACCTGTCCGACCTGCGGATCAACCTGGCCGTCGACCAAGGCGTGCCCGCCGACCGCGGCAACCTGCTGGGCATCCAGCCGGAACTGTTCCCCGCCGACTACCAGAGCCTGGAACGCCTGCACCTGAAGCTGGCGGCCTATCTGCAAAAGGCCCGCGACCAGGGCTTGATCAACGACAAAACCATCGTGGTGCTGCCGGAACATATCGGCACCTGGCTGATGGTCAGTGGCGAAAAGAACGAGCTGTATCAGGCCACCAACCTCAAGGAAGCGATGAACTGGCTGTCGGCGAGCAACCCCTTGTTGTTCCTGCGGGCACTGATCAGCGCCAAGGGTGATGACCGCATCGACGACGCCTACCTGCGCATGAAAGCCCCGGCCATGGCCCGCGACTATCAAGTGCTGTTCGGCGGCCTGGCCAAGGAGTTCGGCGTGACCCTGGTGGCCGGCTCCATTGCTCTGCCCAACCCGAGCGTCAGCCAGGGCCAACTGCAGATCGGCCATGGTGCGCTGTACAACACCAGCGTGGTATTCGACCGTGATGGCTTGGCAGTGGGCCAGCCGCAACGCCAGCTGTACCCGATTTTCGATGAGCGCGGTTTTATTGAGCCGGGCGACGAAAACAGCGTCAGCGTGGTCGAAACCCCGGCCGGGCGCCTGGGCATCCTGATCGGCAGCGACAGTTGGTACCCGGACAATTACCGCAAGCTCAACGAGCAAGGCGCCCAGTTGGTGGCCGTCCCGGCCTTCGTGATTGGCCGCGAGACTTGGGACAAGCCGTGGCGCGGCTTCAAAAGCGTGTCGACGCCGCCGGAAATCAGCCTCAAGCCCGAAGAACTCAGCGAAGGCGAAGCCTGGCACCGCCTGACCCTGATCAGCCAACAACCCATCAGCCAGGCCACCGCCGGCATGAGCGTGTTCCTGCGCGGGCAGTTCTTTGACATGGGCAGCGCCGGGCAAAGCTTCCTCAGCAGCAACGGCCAGGTGTTCGCCGACGGCAATGCCCGTGGCGCGCGCCTGCTGAACGTGTGGCTGTAACACGATGAAACCGGTGCGGCTTGGGGATTTGTCGGTGGGCTTCGTCCACACCTTGGCCGATGCGATCCACAGCCATGGCCTGGACCCGCAACCGTTGCTGCTGCAATACGGCCTCGACCCGGCCCGCTTGGCCGAGGCCGGTGCACGCTTGTCGATCCCGCGCTATATGCGCCTGGGCCACGCCGCCATCCAGCTGACCGGCGACCCTAGCCTGGGCCTGCGCATGGGCCAGCTCAGCCGCTTGAGCCAGGCCGGCCTCGCCGGTGTCACCGCCGCCCAGGCCCCCACCGTGCGCGAAGCCGCCCGCACCCTGACACGCTTCGAAGCGTTGTACGGCTCCAACTATCGTGGCCAGTCGAGCTTTCACGAGGACACGGATGGCGCCTGGTTGCGCTTCTATTCCATCAGCCCCTACAACGCCTACAACCGCTTTGTGGTGGATTCGATCATCGCCGGGTGGCTGCATCAGTTGTCGAGCCTGAGCCTGCAACCGGTGCAGGCGCAACGCATCGAAATCGAATTCGAAGCACCGGACTACAGCGAGCGCTACAGCGTGCTGGGAGACTGCCCGATCCAGTTTGGCGCCGACCACAACCAACTGCGCCTGAGCCAGCAAACCCTGGCCATGCGCAACCCGGAACATTGCCCGAGTACCTGGCAATTACTGGTGCAATTGTGTGAACGGGAACTGGAGCAGTTGACGCGCACCCGCAGCCTGCGCGAGCGCATTACCCGGTTGCTCGGGCCGATGCTCAATGGTGGCCGGGAACCCGACCTGGAAGAAGTGGCGTCACGCTTGAAACTGCCGACCTGGACCTTGCGGCGCAAGCTGGCGGAAGAAGGGACTCAGTTCCGGGCGATTCTCAATGACACTCGCCGCGACCTGGCCATGACCTACATTCGCGATACCGAACTGGCGTTCGGTGAAATTGCCTATTTGCTCGGCTTTGCTTCAGCAGAAGCCTTTCAACGCGCCTTCAAACGCTGGAACAGCCAGACCCCAGGGGAATTTCGCCGCAGTCAGCGGCATTCCGCCTGACGTCTGTCTTACAGCTCGGTGGCATCATCGGTCGGATCCAGCGGATCCAGTTCAAAGGCCTGGTACTCCAACAGTTCTTCCTGGTAATCGTCCATGGTTGACTCCTTGTTTTATGAAAAGGGGTTGCTTAATGACCTGCACAACCAGCCTAAAGTGCCGCCATGACGAAAAAATGTCCGTGGCATGACGTTCCTGCACTTCAAGATTAAACGTAGCAGTGTTGGGTTGATTTAGCCGGATGAATTTTAGATGCAACTGCAATCATTGCAATTGCAATCACAAGCGGAATTCCATTAGGGTATGGGCACCCGTTGCCAAGCGACCCTGCTCATGACTGCCAGCACCGAACGCTCTGCCCTGATCTGTATCGACGCCCTGAATGCAATGCAGCAGCCCCGCTGTTCGCCGCTGTATAGCGTGATGACCATGGCCAACACCCTGGAGTCCAGCCGGCAGGCGTGGGTGATTCGCGGCCAGTCGCGCTCGCGCCGGGCGATGAGCTGGCCCACCTGGTTTGCGCGCAACACCGGGGAAAAGCCCATGTTGTACCTGCACACGGCCGCCTCATCGGCGCAGTTGCGCGCATTGTCCAGCGAGACCCGCCAGCGGGGCATCTTGTGCAACGACAATGAAACCGGGCCTTCCCCTTCATTGCCCTTGTGGTTGGCCAGCAATCCCCACTGCACACCTTATGACCCGGCCTCCGGCGAGGAAGCCCGGGCGATTGTACTGGCGGGTTTGCAGGCGCTGTATGTCGACGGCGAGCCGGGGTTTTATTACCTGGCACTGCACGATCAACACGACGGGCCAGGGCCGAGCCCGCAGGATCGTGACCATGCGCTCAGGGGCATGTACCGGGTCCGGCGCTCATACACGAGTGAATTGAGGGTGCGGTTGCTGGGTGCGGGTCGAGCGTTTGAAGAAGTCGTGCACGCCGCGCAGTTGCTCGAAACGGACTGGAACGTCGAGGCACAACTGTGGAGCTGCCCCAGCTACACACGGCTGGCCCGCGAGGCGGAGGCGGCGCAACGCTGGAATCGCCTGCACCCGTTGGCACCGAAGCGCAGTTGTCATCTACGGGATTGCCTGGCTGGGGATGGCGCGCCGGTGGTCGCGGTTACCGGGTATCCGCAGCCGATCGTTGATCAGTTGGCGGGGCATGTGGATGCGCGGTTTGTAGCGTTGGGCGCGGGGTCGGTGGAAACGTCACCACCCAGTCGATATTGGGTAGCGGTGCTGGCATTGAAGGCGTTGGCGGACGACGGCCTTATCGAAGTAGAACAGGTAGAAGCCGCCCTGCATCGATATCACCTGAAATGACGATCTGTCATCCATCACAGATCAAATGTGGGAGCGGGCTTGCTCGCGAAGGCGGTGTATCTGCTGATATTCCTTTTGCTGACACATCGCTTTCGCGAGCAAGCCCGCTCCCACACTGGATCGTCGTCGCCTGGAGTCTTTGCTTCAGGGCTTACGCCTTCCACGGGTCTGCACGCCCGCCTCCACCGCCAGCCCCGCCGTGCGCTCCAGCGCCTCGGCAAAGCCCCGGCGCTGCTCGCTGTCGAGCTGCGACAAAAACAACTCTTCCACACTGCTTTCGTAGATTTTCCACATCTTTTTGCGCAACACCCGCCCCGCGTCGGTGATTGAGACAAAGGCTGCACGCCCATCACCGTCGGAGCGCGAACGCACCACCAGGCCGTCCTTTTCCAAACGGTCCACCAGGCGCGTCAGGTTGTAGCGCTCGATGGCCAGTACATCGGCCAATTCGTGCATGCGCCGGGTGCCATCGGGGCCACTTTCCAGGCCCCACAAAGCGTCGTACCAGGCATACGGCGGCAGACCGGCATCGGCCAGGCGCCGTTCGATTTCACGGATGACCGTCCTGTGGGCCCGAACAAAACGGAACCAGACATCAGGCTCTTTCGACGACATGTAACACCAATCCGGGGAATTTCAAGAAGGTTGCAATAGTAGCTCATCCCGCGCTAGATTCAGTCATGTAGTTGCAATTGCAACTACATTCGCAAAGCTCCCACAAGGAGCCCACACGCTGAAACCCGTCCACCCTGGAGCCTGACATGACCCCGAACACTGCAGTACGCCTCGACGACGATCCACAGGAAACCCGCGAATGGCTGGAGTCCATCGAATCGGTGCTGACCACCGAAGGCCGCCCGCGTGCGCATTACCTGATTGATCAGTTGCTGGATTTCGACGTGGCGCGGCATGGCGACTTCTACGGGCGGGTGACCACGCCCTACGTCAACACCATCCCGGTAGACCGCCAGTTGTCCTACCCCGGCAACCTGGCCACCGAGCGCCGGCTGAATGCGTTTATCCGCTGGAACGCGATGGCCATGGTGCTGCGCGCCGGCAAACATTCCGGCGTGGGTGGGCATATCGCGACCTACGCGTCGGCTGCCGTGCTGTATGACGTAGGCTTCGACCATTTCTTCCGTGGCCGAACTGACAGCTTCGATGGCGACCTGGTGTACATCCAGGGCCACTCGGCACCGGGCATTTACGGGCGGGCGTACCTCGAAGGCCGAATCAGCGAAGCACAATTGGACAACTTTCGTCGGGAGGCCGGTGGCGACGGTTTATCGTCCTATCCACACCCTCGCCTCATGCCGGACTTCTGGCAGTTTCCTACGGTGTCCATGGGTCTCGGACCGATCACCGCCGCCTACCAGGCGCGCTTCATGCGCTACCTCGAGTTCCGCGACCTCAAGCAACACCAGGGCCGCAAGGTGTGGGCGTTCCTCGGTGATGGCGAGATGGATCAGCCGGAATCCCTGGCGGCCATTTCCCTGGCCGGGCGCGAGAAACTCGACAACCTGATCTTCGTGGTCAACTGCAACCTGCAACGCCTCGATGGTCCGGTGCGCGGCAATGCGAAGGTGATCCAGGAATTCGAAAGCCTGTACCGCGCCGCCGGCTGGAACGTGATCAAGGTGATCTGGGGTGGCGGCTGGGATGCGCTGCTGGAAAAGGACAAAAGCGGCTTGCTGCGCCAGCGCATGATGGAATGTGTGGACGGCGACTATCAGAACTACAAATCGCAAAACGGCGCCTACGTGCGGGAACACTTCTTCGGCAAATACCCGGAGTTGCTTGCGCTGGTGGCGGACATGTCCGACGACGATATCTGGAAACTCTCACGGGGCGGCCATGACCCGGACAAGGTCTACAACGCCTACGCCGCCGCCGTCCGCCACAGTGGCCAGCCGACGGTGATCCTCGCGAAAACTGTCAAGGGCTTCGGCATGGGCGAGGCCGGCGAAGGCCAGAACATCAACCACCAGTTGAAAAAGATGGGCGCTGAAGCCGTCAAAGCCTTCCGCGATCGCTTCGGGCTGGAAGTGGCCGACGACCAACTGGCCGAAATCCCGTATCTCAAACCGGCCGCCGACAGCGAAGAAGCACGCTATTTCGCGGCTCGCCGCCAGTCGCTGGGGGGTTACGTACCGGCTCGCCACAGCGCGGTCGAGTCGTTGAAGATCCCCGAACTGGACGCCTTCGCCACCCAACTCAAGGACACTGGCGAGCGCGCGATTTCCACCACCATGGCCTTCGTGCGCATCCTCGGCACGCTGCTCAAGGACCCGAACCTGGGCAAGTTGATCGTGCCCATCGTGCCGGACGAGTCCCGCACCTTCGGCATGGAAAGCCTGTTCCGCCAGATCGGCATTCACTCCGCGGTCGGCCAGCTCTACACCCCACAGGATGCCGGTCAGCTTTCCTACTACAAGGAAAGCAAGGACGGACAGATCATGCAGGAAGGCCTGAATGAATCCGGCGCCATTTCCTCATGGATTGCTGCGAGTACGTCCTACGCCAACCACGGGTTGATGACCGTTCCGTTCTACATCTTCTATTCGATGTTCGGCTTCCAGCGAGTGGGCGACCTGGCCTGGGCCGCGGGCGATGCGCGGGCGCGGGGCTTCCTGCTGGGAGCGACCGCCGGGCGCACCACACTGATGGGCGAAGGCCTGCAGCATGACGATGGCCATAGCCATGTGCTGTCGTCGGTGATCCCGTGCTGCATTTCCTACGACCCGACCTTCGCCTTCGAGCTGGCAGTGATCATTCGCGAGGGCATGCGCCGGATGTATGTCGAGCAAGAGGACATCTACTACTACATCACCCTGCTCAACGAAAACTACCCGCACCCGGCGATGCCCGACGGTGTCGAGGATGGGATTCTCAAGGGCATGTATCGGTTGAAGGCGGCTGAAGACACCGCGCAACCACGGGTACAGCTGATGGGCAGCGGTTCGATCCTGCGGGAGGTCATCGCCGCTGCTGATTTGCTGCGGGATGACTTCGCCGTGGCCAGCGACGTGTGGAGCGTCACCAGCCTCACCGAGCTGCGCCGGGAAGGCCATGCCGTGGAACGCTGGAACCTGCTGCACCCGGAAAGCGAACCGCGTACCAGCTATGTCGAGCAGTGCCTGGAGGGCCAGGCCGGGCCCGTGGTGGTCGCCACCGACTACATGAAAATTTTTGCCGACCAGATCCGCCCGTTCGTGCCAGGCCGGCGCTTTGTCGCGCTGGGCACTGATGGCTTCGGACAATCGGATACCCGCGAAACCTTGCGCGAGTTCTTTGAGGTGGACCGTTACTTCATTGCACTGGCGGCCTTGAAGGCGCTGGCGGATGACGGCCTGATCAGCCGCGCCAAGGTGGCGGAGGCGATCAGCCGCTACGGGATCAACGTCGACAAGGCCAACCCCGTAGCGGTGTAGTTACTGCGCAGGCGTCGGCAGGGGCGGAATCGCTTCGGTCGGCGCCGGCAGCGTCGGGGTGGTTGCCTCTGGCGCTGGTGCCGGGGTTTCCTTGGGAGCAATCGGCGCTGGTTCTGCCGGCGGTACAACCGGCTCCGATGCCGCAGGCTCCACCGCCGGCGTCACCGGGGCTGCCGGTGTGGCTGGTGTGGCTGGTGCATCTTTCGGCACTTCTTTCGGGGATTCCTTAGGCGCCTCAACCTTATCGGCCGCCGGAGCTGCCTTTGGTTCCGGAATGCCCAGGTCAGCCTTGGGCTTCTCTGGAATGTGCGCAGCCTTTTTCACTTCCTGGGGCAGGAAAACATCCACCAGCGCGAAATAACGCTCATAGAACTTTGGCGCAGACACCGTCTCGCTGGCCACCTTGACCATCGAATCATCGGTGGAGCCAATCGGCATCGATACCGAACCCAACACACCCACACCGAGACTGGCGGAGTTGTTGACCTTCTTCAGCGCGTAGCGGTCCTGCAAGGCGTTGGCGAACATCGTCGAGTGATGATTACCACTGCCATCGTCGGCACAGACCACGTTGAAGCTGATCTGCAGGTGAGTTTCGCCGGTCTGCTGGAAGCTCTTGTTACCCGCCACCAGCTTTGGATCGCTGCTGGTAATGATGTAACCCTGGCTCAACAGCGCACGCCGCGCCGCTTCGCAGGCAGCGGTGTCACTGACCGGGTAATCACGGGAAAACGTACCGGAGTCGTCGAAATTCTCATGTTCATAAATAGCGGTCTTGGGTGACGAGCAGCCCGCAGCGCCCGCCAGCACCAGCGCCAACCCGAGGCTACGCAAGTGAAATGATGTCGACATCGAAAATCCTGAAGAAAACAGTCAGGGCGGTATTGTGCAACAGAACGTGGCCTTGGCGCGCGAATTCCTGTCGGTAAAACGTCACAGCCTTACGGGACGGTGTCTGCAGGAAAAAGCCGCTCGCCCATATGGTCGATAAACACGCGCAATTTCGCCGAGGCATGGCGACTTGATGGCCAGAGCATCCAGAAACTGCCGCTGTGTTCCAGGTAATAGTCCAGCACCCGCTGCAACCGGCCCTGCTCCACCGATTCGCGGACCATGAAGTCCGGCAGGCAGGCAATCCCCAGGCCTGCATGGGCCACATGCATCAACGATTCGATGGTGGTGGAGACCAGCGGCGCACGCAGGACCGGCTCCGGCAAGCCGGGTTCGGGGCGCAATGGCCAGGCTTCCAGCTTGCCGGTGGCGCAGAACTTGTGGCGCAGGCAGGCGTGGTCGTTCAAGTCCCGAGGCTGACGCGGCGTGCCATGCGAGCGCAGGTATTCCGGGGACGCCACCAGCACCAGACGGTAATACCCGAGGTGGCGCGCCATCAAGCGTGAGTCCTCGGGTTTGCCGGTGCGGATCACCGCGTCGAAGCCTTCCTCGATCACGTCCACCATGCGGTCGGAGAAGTCCACATCCAGCTCGATCTCGGGATAGGCCCGCATGAAATCCGTCAGCACCGGCATCAACAGGCCGCGCACTTGGGGCAGGCTCACACGCAGCTTGCCTCTGGGTGTGGCGGATGCCTGACTCAGTTCCTGTTCTGCGGCCTCGACTTCGGCCAGGATCCGTCGGGAGCGTTCGAGAAACAGCGCGCCCTCGCTGGTCAACGTGATACTGCGGGTGCTGCGATGGAACAGCCGCACACCCAGGCGCTCTTCGATGCGTGCGATGCTTTTGCCAATCGCCGAGGACGACACCCCCAGCAGACGCCCGGCCTCGGTAAAGCTGCGGGTTTCCGCCACCTGCACAAACACTGAAATACTGCCGAGGCTGTCCATCGTCCCGCTCCCAAGGATTGCGGACGTTGGCGTCCGATAAGTTCGGAACCTTAGCCTGTTTTTCTCCAGCGTGCAGCACCCTACTCTGGCTCCCTGCCCTTACATCTGAACACCGGAGCCACCCACCATGAGCGACAGCGCCTTACCTTCCCCGCCCCTTTCGGCCAGCCGTGAACGCCTGCCCCTGGGCGGCCTGCTGGCATTGGCTACCGCCGGCTTCATCACCATCCTCACCGAAGCCATGCCAGCGGGCCTGCTCCCGCAAATGGGCGCCGGCCTCGGGGTGTCCGACGCCTTGGTGGGCCAGTTGGTGACCCTTTACGCCCTTGGTTCGCTGCTGGCCGCGATTCCCCTGACCATCGCCACCCGGGGCTGGCGCAGGCGGCCGTTGCTGATGATTGCCATCGGCGGGTTTGCCTTGGTCAACAGTGTGACGGCGTTTTCCAGCGATTACCTGCTGACCCTGGTGGCGAGGTTCTTCGCCGGGGTGTTCGCGGGATTGCTTTGGGCGCTGCTCGCCGGTTACGCCAGCCGCATGGTCGCACCGCACTTGCAAGGCCGGGCAATTGCCGTGGCCATGCTCGGCGCGCCATTGGCGCTGTCACTCGGCGTGCCAGCCGGGACATTCCTGGGCACCACGGTAGGCTGGCGCCTGAGCTTTGCGATCATGACCGGCTTGACGGTTGTGCTGCTGGCCTGGGTGCGCTGGCAGGTCCCGGACTTTGCCGGGCAGCGAGCGGAAAAACGCCTGGGACTGCGTCAGGTTCTGGCACTGCCGGGGATTCGTCCGGTGCTGTTTGTGACCTTCACCTACGTGCTGGCCCATAACATTCTCTACACCTATATCGCGCCGTTCCTGGTACCCGCCGGGATGGCAGCGGACATTGATCAGGTACTGCTGGTGTTTGGCCTGGCAGCACTGCTGGGCATCTGGATGGTCGGCGCGCTGATTGATCAACGGCTGCGGGCCTTGTTGGTGCTCAGTTGCGGGATGTTCGCACTGTCAGCATTGGCGCTGGCGTTCTGGATTAGCTCGCCGGCCGTGATCTACACCACGGTAGCGTTATGGGGGCTGGCGTTTGGCGGCCTACCGGCATTGCTGCAAACGGCGCTGGCCAAATCGGCCGGGGATTCAGCCGATGCCGCGCAGTCGATGTTGGTGACAGTATGGAACCTGGGCATCGCCGGCGGAGGGCTGCTCGGCGGCATGTTGCTGCAAGGTTGGGGAGTGACATCGTTTCCATGGGCGGTCGCTGCGTTGGTCGTGCTGGCTCTGATGGCAACGTTGCGTTTAACCGATGTCTAAACGAAACGTGACGTGATGTTTCTTAACTCTTATGATCGCCCTGGGTGCGCTGCTGCATACGGCACAGCGCAGGTTAAAGGATAAGCATTGGTCGGGCCGCCAATGGAGACTTGTCGTGCCTGATAAACACCCTGCTATTCCTCGCCCCCAGGTTTTGGTCGAAGGCGCCCTGTCTGCGTTGGAGCGGTTTTCACGCATTGAGGCCGTCAGCGGCATCGTGTTGCTGCTGGCGGCGATTGTCGCGCTGATCTGGGCCAACAGCCCGGTCGCCGATTCCTACGAACACTTCTGGAATACCCCACTCACTATCGGGTTGGGAGACTTCACGGTCTCGCGCTCGTTGCACTTCCTGGTGAACGACGGGTTGATGACCATCTTCTTCCTGGTGGTGGGCGCCGAGATTCGCCAGGAGATCAGGGACGGCGCACTCGCCAACCTGAAACTCGCTACCCTGCCCTTGGGCGCTGCGCTGGGTGGCGTGCTGATGCCGGCCCTGATTTACACCCTGCTCAATCATGGCACCGAAGCGGCCAGCGGCTGGGCCGTGCCCACCGCTACCGACATCGCGTTTGCCGTAGGCGTGCTGGCGCTGCTGGGTAAATCGATTCCGGCTGGCGTGCGCATCTTGCTCCTGGCGCTGGCGATCATTGATGACATCGTCGCCATCCTGATCATCGCGATCTTCTACACCGCAAGCCTTGACTACATGGGCCTGGTGATCGCGGCCTGTGGGTTGGCGCTGGTGCTGATTTTCCAGCGGATGGGCATCGGCAAGGCCGTTGTGTACCTGTTGCCAGGGGCGATTGTCTGGTTTGGCCTGCTCAAGACCGGCGTCCATCCGACGCTCGCGGGCGTAATGCTTGGCCTGATAACGCCCGTGACTTCCAGACCGACTCGGGAACGCCCTCTGGACACCATCGGACGCACATTTAACGAACTGATGGACCGGCTTTCGCATCCATCAGAAAGTGCCCATCAGGTCGCCAAACCATTGAAGCAGTTGAGACAGGCCCAACGGGAAATGTTGCCGCCGGTGCAGCGGATTCAAGCCGGGTTACACCCATGGGTGGCCTTCGGCGTCATGCCACTGTTTGCCCTGGCCAACGCGGGGGTGAGCCTGCAAGGGTTCAACCTGGACGACCCGCTGCCCCACGGTGTGTTCATGGGGGTCATCCTGGCGTTGGTGCTCGGCAAGCCGCTGGGGGTGATGCTGGCGAGTTTCGTGCTGGTCAAACTGAATATCTGCAAACTGCCGGAGGGCGTGACCTGGAACGGCGTCGCCCTGGTGGGCCTGCTGGCGGGAATTGGTTTCACCATGTCGATTTTCATCTCGTCGCTGGCCTTCTCCGATCCGACGCTGCTGTCGGCTGCCAAGCTGAGTGTGCTGAGCGCTTCGACCCTGGCGGCTGTGATTGGCCTGAGTTGGGGCACGTTCAAGTTTGCGCGTTGAATCAACGGCTGGTTGAGTCAGCTGATTAGTGGATAAAAAAAGACCCCGGTCTCTTCAGGCCGGGGTCTTTTTATTCAGGCAGTAACGCGATCAGAACTTCTTGATCTCAGCCTTGGTTTCCAGCTGCTTGCGATAGGCAGCGAAGTCTTGCTGACCGATACGCGAAGCGAGGAAGCGGCGGTACTGAGCCTTCTCGTCATCGGTCGGGGCAGCGGCTTCGTTGACCGCGTTCAAGCGCACGATCACCAGGCTACCGTCTGGCAGGGTCACGCTGGTGAAGGTCGGCTTGTCCTTGGCCGCAGGCTTTGGCATGCGGAACAGGGCTTGCAGCACGGCTGGCTCGACGCCTTCCTGGCCACGAGTGGCCGCTTCGGTGACTTTCCAGGCCTGGCCATCCACCGGCTGGTTCAGCGGTGTCTTGCCATCACGCAGGTTGGCAATCAGCTCGTCCGCGTGAGTCTTCGCCGCAGCGCTTGCGCGCTCCTTGGTCAACTGGGCACGGATGGCCGTGGCAACGCTTTCCAGCGGCAGCTGGGTAGGCTTCAGGTGCTCTTTGGCACGCAGCACCACGATGGTTTCCGGATCCAGCTCGATGGCGGTGCTGTTGGCACCTTCATCCAGTACTTCAGGGCTGAATGCAGCGGTCACCACGGCACGGTTGGCAGCAATGCCTTCGCCACCTTCACGGCCAAACGGCGCGGAGGTGTGCACGGTCAGCTTCAGGTCCGACGCCGGCTGAGCCAGGTCGGAAGCTTCGAATGCAGCGTCTTCCAGTTGCTTGGTCGCGTCGACGAAACGCTGTTCAACCTGCTGGGTCTTGAGCTCGCGGGTCAGCTTGTCTTTCAGGCTGGCGAACGATGGCACTTCTGGTGCTTCAACGCCCAACAGCTTGATCAGGTGCCAGCCGAAGCTCGAACGCACCGGTGCCGAGACCTGGTCCTTGTTCAACGCATACAGCGCTGTTTCAAAGGCAGGGTCGTAGACGCCAGGGCCGGCGAAACCGAGGTCACCGCCGTTGTTCGCAGAACCTGGATCCTGGGAGAACTCTTTGGCCAGGGCTTCGAACTTCTCGCCTTTGGCCAGGCGTGCCTGGATCTCTTCGATCTTGGCCTTGGCCTGCTCGTCAGTGGTCTTGTCGTTGACTTCAATCAGGATGTGCGCCGCGCGACGCTGTTCAGCGAGGTTGGCTGTTTCTTTCTGATAGAGGGCTTGCAGCTCATCGTCCTTGACCGCGACCTGGTCGAAGAAGGAAGCCTTCTTCAGCTCCAGATAGTCGATGACCACCTGGTCCGGGGTCATGAACTCTTTGGCGTGCTGGTCGTAGTAAGCCTTGACCTCGTCGTCAGTGATCTTCACTGCCGCAGGGTCGGCCTTGACGCTGACGGTGGCGAAATCGCGGGTCTGTTTTTCCAGACGGGCGAAAGCGAGCACTTCGGCATCAGTCACAAAACCGCTGCCGGCAATACCCGCACGAACCTGGCCGATCAGCATTTCCTGGCTCAGCATCTGACGGAATTGCATACGGCTGTAGCCCAGCTGACGGATCACCTGGTCGAAACGCTCAGCGTTGAACTGGCCATCCACCTGGAATTCCGGCGTCTGCAGGATCACTTGATCCAGCGCAGCTTCGGAGAAAGCGAATTTCGAATCGGCAGCGCCTTGCAGCAGCAGCTTGCGGTCGATCAGGCTTTTGAGAGCGGCGTCGCGCAACAGCTTTTCGTCCAGCAAGGAAGCATCGAAGTCCTTGCCCAGCTGTTGCATCAGCTGGCGACGTTGCATGTCGACGGCCTGGCCCAGTTCGCTTTGGGTGATTTCCTCACCGTTGACCTTGGCCACGTCCTGCTTGTTGTTGGTCGAAGCCTGAAAAATAGCCTCGATACCGGTGAACGCCATCAATGCGACGATGATCCCGATAATAGTTTTGGCAATCCAGCCTTGTGAATTGTCCCTGATATTCTGCAGCATGCGTCCCCCAGAAACGGTTGAACTTCAAAATTAGGCAACCGTGGAGCGTGGGTAGAGTCCGGATAGAAGAAAGGCGCATCCGAGGATGCGCCTTCTCGTAACTGGCGGAGCGGACGGGGGTTTGAACCCACACCCCCGGCGTGGCGACCCGATGGATACTTGGGTCAGCTGCCGCTCCGCTGCCAGGTCAGACCTGCGTCCGACCCGGATGGGTAAGGCTTGAGCGAAGCTTAGTTAACGGCTTCTTTCAGGGCTTTACCGGCTTTGAAACCTGGTTTTTTGGCAGCGGCGATTTGCAGAGCCTTGCCAGTCTGTGGGTTACGACCAGTGCGAGCTGGGCGATCGGTCACAGAGAAAGTACCGAAACCAACCAGTACCACAGAGTCGCCGGCCTTGAGAGCGCCAGTGACGGATTCGATTACTGCGTCCAGCGCACGGCCAGCAGCGGCTTTCGGGATATCAGCAGATGCAGCGATAGCATCAATCAGTTCCGACTTGTTCACTCTAAGTCCCCTTTTATCTATTGAGTATGATTCTAAGTTTTTTGGTGAAAGCAAAAACCAGTGCTGAATGGCCTACAGACACTTAAGAGCCGCTTTATAACAAGGGCTCTAAAAAGCTGTCAAGGAAGCCCCCAGGCTTAAACGTATTAATGCGTGCTAATTCTTTCCTTAGAGTCAGACTCGCGTTTTTCATCCTTTGCAACTATCTCCGGAGCCACATCCGGCAAGGGCTCCGGCGCGTATTGCAGCGCAATTTGCAGGACCTCGTCAATCCATTTAACCGGTTTAATCTGCAGATCCTGCTTGATATTGTCAGGAATCTCCTTCAAGTCGCGAACATTCTCTTCAGGAATGATCACGGTCTTGATACCACCGCGGTGTGCAGCCAGCAATTTCTCTTTGAGGCCACCAATGGCCAGTACCTGACCACGCAGGGTGATTTCCCCGGTCATGGCGACATCCGCGCGCACCGGAATGCCGGTCAGGGCTGATACCAGTGCCGTGCACATGCCTACGCCTGCGCTAGGGCCGTCTTTCGGGGTCGCCCCTTCCGGCATGTGGATGTGGGTGTCGTGCTTCTCGTGGAAGTCCAGGGGAATCCCCAGGCTCTTGGCGCGGCTGCGCACCACGGTCTGCGCGGCAGTGATGGATTCGACCATCACATCACCCAGGGAACCGGTCTTGATCAGTTGCCCTTTGCCCGGGATAACAGCGGCCTCGATGGTCAGCAATTCGCCGCCCACTTGAGTCCACGCCAGGCCAGTGACCTGACCCACCTGGTCCTGCTGCTCAGCCAGGCCGTAGCGGAATTTGCGCACGCCCAGGAAGTGTTCCAACAGGTCAGCGGTGACCTTCACCGAGAAGCGTTTTTCCAGCGCATGTTCCTTCACGGCCTTGCGGCAGATCTTCGCCAGTTGACGCTCAAGCCCCCGTACACCGGCCTCGCGGGTGTAGAAACGAATGATGTCGCGGATCGCGTCGGCATCAAATTCGATCTCGCCTTTTTTCAGGCCGTTGGCCGCAATCTGCTTGGGCGAGAGGTATTTGACAGCGATGTTGATCTTCTCGTCTTCGGTGTAACCCGGCAGACGAATCACCTCCATCCGGTCCAGCAACGCTGGCGGAATATTCATCGAGTTGGAGGTGCACAGGAACATTACGTCGGACAGGTCGTAGTCGACTTCCAGGTAATGGTCGTTGAAATTGTGGTTCTGCTCGGGGTCGAGCACTTCCAGCAAAGCCGAGGCCGGATCGCCACGCATGTCGCTGCCCATTTTGTCGATTTCATCGAGCAGGAACAGCGGGTTGCGCACACCCACCTTTGTCATCTTTTGAATCAATCTTCCTGGCATCGAACCGATATAAGTCCGGCGATGACCACGGATTTCCGCTTCATCCCGCACGCCACCCAAGGCCATGCGTACGAATTTACGGTTTGTTGCGTGAGCAATCGACTCCGCCAGCGAGGTTTTACCCACACCAGGAGGACCGACCAGGCACAACACCGGGCCGCGAATCTTCTTCACGCGCTTTTGCACGGCGAGGTATTCGAGGATGCGTTCTTTGACTTCTTCGAGGCCGTAGTGATCGGCGTCCAGAATATCTTCGGCGCGGGCCAGGTCCAGGCGCACCTTGGTCTGGGCCTTCCACGGCACCTGCACCAGCCAGTCGATATACGAGCGAACCACGGTGGCTTCGGCCGACATCGGCGACATCTGCTTGAGCTTGTTCAGCTCGGCAGTGGCTTTGGTCAATGCGTCTTTCGGCAGGCCGGCGGCATCGATGCGCTTTTTCAGCTCTTCGATTTCGTTATGGCCTTCCTCGCTGTCGCCGAGCTCTTTCTGAATGGCCTTCATCTGCTCATTCAGGTAGTACTCGCGCTGACTGCGCTCCATTTGCTTTTTGACACGGCCGCGAATGCGCTTCTCGACCTGCAGCAGGTCGATTTCGGCATCCAGCAGCGCCAGGACGTGTTCGACCCTGGCCGACAAATCGATGATTTCGAGAATGTCCTGCTTCTGCTCGATTTTCAGCGCCATGTGCGCGGCCATGGTGTCGACCAGGCGGCTTGGCTCATCAATGCTGTTGAGGGAAGAGAGGACTTCTGCAGGAACTTTCTTGCCCAGCTGCACGTATTGCTCGAACTGGGACAGCAGGCTGCGCACGAACACTTCGGATTCGCGCTCAGGGGCGTCGACTTCGTCGATCAGCGTCACTTCGGCACGCAGGTGGCCGTCCACTTCCATGAAGCGCTCGACCGCACCACGCTGCTCGCCTTCCACCAGCACCTTGACGGTGCCATCAGGCAGCTTGAGCAGTTGCAGGACCGTTGCAACGGTACCGACGCGATACAGGGCATCTTCGCCCGGATCATCGTCAGCAGGATTTCTCTGGGCCAGCAGCAGGATCTGCTTGTCGCCCGTCATCGCGGCCTCGAGGGCTTCGATAGACTTCTCGCGCCCCACGAACAGCGGGATAACCATGTGCGGATAGACGACGACATCACGCAACGGCAGGAGAGGCAATTCGATGGTTGTCTTCATGATTTCGCCTCTATGACAGATGAAAGTAAGCTTGAAACCAAGATGGGGGCTGCCTGCAAAAAAAACAAGCGTAATGGCATCAGTTAAACGCAGTAAAAACAAAGGGGCCCGTCAAGGCCCCTTTATTTTGTACAGCTCGGCGGCGAAACGCTTACGCGTCTGGCGCAGCCTTGGCAGCCGGCTCACTGTTTTCGTAGATATACAGTGGCTTGGACTTGCCTTCTATAACGCTTTCGTCGATCACCACTTTACTCACCTCGGACTGCGAGGGGATTTCGTACATGGTGTCGAGCAGTACGCCTTCGAGGATCGAGCGCAAACCACGGGCGCCGGTCTTGCGCTCCAGTGCCCGCTTGGCCACCGATTTGAGCGCGTCAGCACGGAACTCGAGGTCCACACCTTCCATCTCGAACAGCTTGGCGTATTGCTTGGTCAGGGCGTTTTTCGGCTCGGTGAGGATCTGCATCAACGCAGCCTCATCCAGCTCGTCCAACGTCGCCAGCACTGGCAGACGGCCAACGAATTCCGGGATCAGACCGAACTTGACCAAATCGTCAGGCTCGACTTCACGCAGGGATTCACCGACTTTCTTGCCTTCTTCCTTGCTGCGTACTTCTGCACTGAAGCCAATGCCACCACGGGTGGAACGGTTTTGAATAACCTTTTCCAGACCGGAGAACGCACCGCCACAGATGAACAGGATGTTGCGCGTATCAACCTGAAGGAATTCCTGCTGTGGATGCTTGCGGCCGCCTTGTGGCGGTACGGAAGCAACAGTACCTTCGATCAGCTTCAACAGCGCCTGCTGCACGCCTTCACCGGAAACATCCCGGGTGATCGACGGGTTGTCGGATTTGCGCGAAATCTTGTCGATTTCATCGATGTAGACAATGCCCATCTGGGCCTTTTCCACGTCGTAGTCGCATTTCTGCAGCAGCTTCTGAATGATGTTCTCGACGTCTTCACCTACGTAACCGGCCTCGGTAAGAGTGGTTGCGTCGGCGATGGTGAAGGGAACGTTCAACAGGCGAGCCAGGGTTTCTGCAAGCAGGGTTTTACCCGAGCCTGTAGGACCGATCAGCAAGATGTTGCTTTTGCCGAGCTCGACATCGTCACTTTTCTTGTCACGCTGGTTCAGACGCTTGTAGTGGTTGTACACCGCTACGGCCAGAACCTTCTTTGCACGCTCTTGACCAATCACATACTGATCAAGGATGCCGCTGATTTCTTTAGGCGAAGGCAATTTATGCGCGCTGCTTTCGGCCTGGGCTTCCTGCACCTCCTCACGGATGATGTCATTGCACAGGTCGACGCACTCGTCGCAGATAAAGACCGAGGGGCCGGCAATCAACTTGCGTACTTCATGCTGGCTTTTGCCACAGAAGGAGCAATAGAGCAGCTTGCCGTTGTCCTCGCCGTTGCGGGTGTCAGTCATTCGTTCGATCCAAATCCGATAGGCTTGCAACACAAGATGAAGGCTATTGAGGGCTTTTTCAAGCCCACTGGTGGTCGGACCTGCCGACCAGCCCTATTTTGAGCTGCTTATATTAAGCGGGGCGCTTTTCGATCACTGCGTCGATCAACCCGTATTCACGAGCCGCTTCGGCGCTCATGAAATTGTCACGGTTGGTGTCGCGCTCGATCTCTTCCAGGGTATGCCCGCTATGTTTGGCCATCAGCGTGTTGAGACGCTCACGAATAAAGAGGATTTCCTTGGCATGGATTTCGATGTCCGATGCCTGGCCCTGGAAACCGCCCAGTGGCTGGTGAATCATCACGCGAGAGTTCGGCAGGCAGTAACGCTTGCCCTCAGCACCAGCGGTCAGCAGGAAAGCACCCATGCTGCACGCCTGACCGATACAGGTGGTCGATACGTTCGGCTTGATGAACTGCATGGTGTCGTAGATCGACATGCCAGCTGTTACCGAACCGCCCGGGGAGTTGATGTAGAGATGGATGTCCTTGTCCGGGTTTTCCGCTTCAAGGAACAGCAGCTGCGCACAGATCAGGTTGGCCATGTAGTCCTCTACCGGACCAACCAGAAAGATCACTCGCTCCTTGAGCAGGCGCGAGTAGATGTCATAGGCGCGTTCGCCACGAGCAGATTGCTCGACAACCATCGGGACCAGGCCGCCAGCGGCCTGGATATCAGAGTTCTGCTGAATATACGAATTACGGAACATGCTCTGCAGTTACTCCCAAATAGTCATGTCTTGAATACGCATAAGCCAGCGCGAGGCTGGCTTATGGGTGTATTTTCAAACGAGTTGAGCGATCAGTCGGCTTGTGCTGCTTCAGCCGGCTTGACTGCTTCTTCGTAAGAGACCGCTTTATCGGTCACCTTAGCCTTCTGCAGAACAGTATCCACAACTTGCTCTTCCAGCACAACCGAACGCACTTCGTTCAGCTGCTGGTCGTTCTTGTAGTACCAGGACACAACAGCCTCAGGCTCCTGGTAGGCCGAAGCCATTTCCTGGATCATTTCGCGAACGCGGGTTTCGTCTGGCTTGAGGTCGAATTGCTTGACCACTTCAGCCACGATCAGACCCAGAACAACGCGACGCTTGGCTTGTTCTTCGAACAGCTCGGCCGGCAGTTGGTCAGGCTTGATGTTGCCACCGAACTGCTGAACAGCCTGCACACGCAGACGATCAACTTCGTTGGACAGCAGAGCCTTCGGCACTTCGATCGGGTTGGCGGCCAGCAGACCGTCCATCACCTGGTTCTTGACCTTGGATTTGATCGCCTGACGCAGCTCACGCTCCATGTTCTTGCGAACTTCGGTGCGGAAACCTTCGATGCCGGTTTCCTTGATACCGAACTGGTTGAAGAACTCTTCGTTCAGTTCTGGCAGCTTGGGCTCGGAAACGGTGTTGACGGTCACGGTGAACTCGGCGGCTTTGCCAGCCAGGTCCAGGTTCTGGTAGTCAGCCGGGAAAGTCAGGTTCAGAACGCGCTCTTCGCCGGCTTTGGCGCCAACCAGGCCGTCTTCGAAACCAGGGATCATGCGGTTGGAACCCAATACCAACTGGGTGCCTTTGGCGGAGCCGCCAGCGAACACTTCGCCGTCAACCTTGCCAACGAAATCGATGTTCAGCTGGTCTTCGTTCTGGGCAGCGCGATCGGCCACTTCAAAACGAGTGTTCTGCTTGCGCAGGATTTCCAGCATGTTGTCCAGATCGGAGTCAGCAACATCAGCGCTCAGGCGCTCGATGGCGATCGAATCGAAACCGGCAACTTCGAATTCAGGGAACACTTCGAAGATTGCAACGTATTCCAGATCCTTGCCTGCTTCCAGGGACTTAGGCTCGATGGAAGGCGAGCCAGCCGGGTTCAGCTTTTGCTCGACAACGGCTTCGTAGAAGGAAGCCTGGATCACGTCACCTACCGCTTCCTGACGTGCATCAGCACCGAAGCGGCGCTTGATTTCGCTCATTGGCACTTTGCCTGGACGGAAACCAGCGATCTTGGCCTTTTGGGCAGTCTGCTGCAGACGCTTGTTGACCTGGGTCTCGATGCGCTCGGCCGGCACGGTGATGCTCATGCGGCGCTCAAGAGCAGAAGTATTTTCAACAGAAACTTGCATGGATATTCCTCGTTGCACAGACGTTAGCTGGCCGTTTCCGACCCCAGAATCAAGGGCATGCATTCTAGTGGGTCAAACTCAAGAAGTCACCCTACTGAAAACGGGTAAAAAAACAGCAGGCAATTTATAGGTACGAATGCACGAGTGCAGCTCGCCCCGGTAGCAAATACATCCCATCACGCCAGGGCTCTGCGCCAACCCTTCTATATATAGAAGCAGCTGCCAATCATCTCCCTGACAACCGACCCTGCGGACAAGGCCAGCGAGCAGTGCGGCATCATCGCGAAACATAAATACGACGAAACGCCCTGCCCTTGCAGCCCAGCACCTGCGACTGCGTTGAAACTCAAACCGCTGAAACAAAAAAGGCGCCAGACTATTAATCTGGCGCCTTTCGAAATATGGGGTGGACGAAGGGGATCGAACCCTCGACAACGGGAGTCACAATCCCGTGCTCTACCAACTGAGCTACGCCCACCATATTGCGTGACCAAAAAGCCCGTCAAAATGGCTATTTGTTGAGCCTCGCGACGACCATACGGCCTTCACGAAACTTTATTTGGTGCGGATGAAGAGACTCGAACTCTTACACCTTGCGGCGCTGGAACCTAAATCCAGTGTGTCTACCAATTCCACCACATCCGCATGAAGCTCTTAAAGCAAAGGCGCCAGACTGTTAATCTGGCGCCCTTTAAATATGGGGTGGACGAAGGGGATCGAACCCTCGACAACGGGAGTCACAATCCCGTGCTCTACCAACTGAGCTACGCCCACCATATTGCGCTACTTGTGCCAAAGCTGCCTAATGGCGCACCCGGCAGGACTCGAACCTGCGACCATCCGCTTAGAAGGCGGATGCTCTATCCAGCTGAGCTACGGGCGCCTTATTAATCTGTACTCTTGGAGGATTACAAACTAACCAGTGCTAGGCTGTGCCCGACAAGTGCGACGAATAGTATAGATGCACCCGAAACCCGTCAAATCCTTTTTATAAAAAATTCATTTTATTTAAGGGGTTAGGGGAATTTGCAGACCAAGCGCCTTTGCCCTTGCGCCATGGCATGCGAGAATGCGCGCACTTTTCTTCCCCCTCTCGATGGTTAATCACGCGTAATGACTGCACAACTTATCGACGGCAAATCAATCGCCGCCAGCCTGCGCCAGCAGATCGCCAAACGAGTCGCCGAGCGCAGCCAACAAGGCCTGCGCACGCCGGGCCTCGCGGTGATCCTGGTCGGCAGCGATCCTGCCTCTCAGGTTTATGTCTCGCACAAGCGTAAAGACTGTGAAGAGGTCGGCTTTATTTCCAAAGCCTACGACTTGGATTCCGACACCACCCAACAGGCCCTCACCGACCTGATCGACAGCCTCAATGACAATCCGGCCATCGACGGCATCCTGCTGCAGCTGCCCTTGCCCGAGCACCTGGACGCGTCGAAACTGCTCGAACGCATCCGCCCGGACAAAGACGTCGACGGCTTCCACCCTTATAACGTCGGCCGCCTGGCCCAGCGTATTCCGCTGCTGCGCCCATGCACCCCGAAGGGCATCATGACCCTGCTGGAAAGCACCGGCGTCGATCTGTACGGCCTGGATGCCGTCGTCGTTGGCGCCTCGAACATCGTCGGTCGCCCGATGGCCATGGAGCTGCTGCTGGCCGGCTGCACCGTGACCGTCACCCACCGCTTCACCAAGGACCTGGCCGGCCACGTTGGCCGCGCTGACCTGGTAGTGGTCGCCGCCGGCAAGCCGGGCCTGGTCAAGGGTGAGTGGATCAAGGAAGGCGCCATCGTCATCGACGTAGGCATCAACCGCCAGGACGACGGCAAGCTGGTGGGCGACGTGGTGTACGAAACCGCCCTGCCCCGCGCCGGCTGGATCACCCCGGTCCCGGGCGGCGTTGGCCCGATGACCCGTGCCTGCCTGCTGGAAAATACCTTGTACGCAGCCGAAACCCTGCACAGCTAATAACCAGCTGCTCTGAAAAAGCCCTGCCTTATCGCAGGGCTTTTTATTGGCCGGATAAAAAGTACTTTTTTCTTTGTTTTTAAGGGCTTTCATCTGTTTTCAGAAGAACATTCGACAGTTTCTGATCCATACTCCTAAAATGTAACGGCATTTATCAGAAAGTCCGTGCAAAACGGTATATCCCTACTTTTTTAGCGAGTTCATCCGCGTGAAAATTCATCTTTCCATCATCAGCCTATTTTTTGCATTTACAGGCACCTTCGCGAGCGCCAGCGAAACCACCATGGCCCCCCGCGACATGTCTACCCTGCACATCGCTTCCGGCAGTGCGATGGTGGTAGACCTGCAAACCAACAAAGTCATCTATGCCAGCAACCCGGATGTCATCGTGCCGATCGCTTCAGTGAGCAAACTGATGACCGGCCTGATCGTGCTGGAAGCCAAGCAAAACATGGATGAATACATCGACATCAACATCAAGGACACGCCAGAGATGAAAGGCGTGTTCTCCCGGGTCAAGATCGGCAGCGAGATGCCGCGCAAAGAGATGCTCCTGATTGCCCTGATGTCCTCGGAAAACCGCGCCGCCGCCAGCCTGGCCCACCACTATCCGGGCGGCTACCCGGCCTTTATCGCGGCGATGAACGCCAAGGCCAAGGCGCTGGGCATGACCAGCACCCACTATGTAGAGCCCACCGGCCTGTCGATCCACAACGTGTCCACCGCCCGCGACCTGAGCAAACTGCTGGCCGCCGCACGCAAGTACCCGATGCTCAGCCAGTTGAGTACCACCAAGGAAAAGACCGTCTCGTTCCGCAAACCCAACTACACCTTGGGTTTCTCCAACACTGACCACCTGATCAACCGCGCCAACTGGGACATCAAGCTGACAAAGACCGGCTTTACCAACCAGGCCGGCCACTGCCTGGTGCTGGTGACCAGCATGGGTAATCGCCCGGTGTCGCTGGTGATCCTCGACGCTTTCGGCAAGTTCACCCACTTTGCCGATGCCAGTCGTATCCGCAGCTGGGTCGAAACCGGCAAGAGCGGCTCGGTGCCAGATGTCGCATTGCGCTACAAGGCTGACAAAAACCTGAAGAACCGTCCGCGGGCGAATGTTCAGGTCACCGAGTCCCGCTGAGTCGTCAATGGCGACAATAAAAAACGGCGCCCTTGAGCGCCGTTTTTTTATTTGGCCTGACTGGCCAGTGTCTTGACCGCCTGGGCCGCGGCCTGTTCCTGGCCCGCCTGGGCCGTGGCGCTGGCAGCCTGCTGCCAGCGCTGGGCGTCGACCTTGACCGGCAACTGGGTGGGCCGCTGAATCAGTACCGCCCACTTGCCGCCGTCTTTCCATGCCGACTCAAACGCGCTGAAATCCATCGGCATGCGTCGCTCCAAGCCCGAACGCAGCAACACCATGCTCTTCTGCTTGTTGTAACCCACCACCACGACATACCGCGGCCCGGCCCAGAAGGTCGAGCCCTGGGTAATACGCGCCATCACCGGGTACCCGGCCGCGACCTGTGCCAGCAGCGCCGGCAATTGATCTTGCAGCGGATACACCAACATCCCGTATTCACGGGCCAGCACCTGCATGTTGCGCTCAAGGTCCGCTTCAGCGCCCGGCAAATGCAGTGGCTTATCCAATAGCCCCGGTGTAATCACAATGCCTTGTTGGGACAGCATGCTGGCTAGAGCGGCCGGGCCACCGAGGTAAGTCTCGCCGCGAAACGCCGGTACGCCCTTGAGCTCGACACTCTCCGGCAGGCCCGGGATGCTCGTGGGTTTTGGGTGCGAGGTGCAGGCCGCCAGCCCCATGAAACAGGCTGCGACCCACCAGGAGGTTTTAATGTTCGAGGGAAACCGCAACTTCTTCACTCACTTGATCAACTGCCGACGTGGGCCCTGATCATAGGATGCTCCGGGGCGCGGGTATAGCCTTGTGCCGCAGTAAAAGGTCCGCCATAGAGCAAACAAGTTGGACTCACACGACCATTGGTCAATAGCAGGCAACCTGCGGATAGCTAGACTGTCCATTGAGAAGACAGTGTGTGCCCGGTACCGGGCGAAAGGAGGCACTTATGAGCCTGACAACAACGATTCTGCTTTTAATCTGTGGCTGGTTGGCCGTCGCCGCCGCCATGCTCTGGGGCGTGATGCGCGTCACCCGCCGGCACCATCACCCACAGGTAAAACCCGCAGCACCCGGCAAGCTGCACAAACCCGCCGGGCACCACGCCTGACGCCTTAACCAGGCATGCAACTGAAGTCATCGGTCTGCGCCAACTCCTTGCCGTGGCTATCCTTCAACTCGGCACGCACCGTCGTACCCAGGCTGGATTCCACCAGGGTGTAATGCTCGCCAGCCTTGAAGTTGCCGTAGGTCACATGCCCGCGACAATCCTGCTGGTTGTCATCCCCCGCCTCTTCTTCAAACAAGGTGACATCCAGGCGATGCGCGCCGGGTTTCACTTCGAAGTAGCGGCCATCATTAATATTTTTACCGTCTACCCGCTCGGCCATCAGGTCGTTGGGCGCCTCCTCTTGCAGGCCGATCCAGGCTTCGCTCGGGTCCGCTTTCGGCATCGGGCCGGCGCACGCCGACAACAGCAGGACCGCACTCAGGGCCGGGATCAACAACAAGGGTTTAAGAGACATGGCAGAACTCCAAATGGATAAAGAGTGAACGGGCAAAACCGCTCCCGTTCGATCGGTATCCAGCTTGGTACTGTCACCATTGTTGAACAAATGAATACATATGAAACGATCTTCAGCCGTTAACTAAATCTTCCTTCACCTGGCTGAAAGGTGCGTGTTAGGTGGGTCGGGCAAGACTGCCGGGGTTTGCAATCCCACTCCTTTGGAGGTTAAGGCATGCTCGGGCTGGTAAAGACCGCACTGCTCAAGCCCTACACGTTTATCGTGCTGGCAATATTCATCTGCATCATTGGGCCCATGGCGGCCTTGCGTACCCCCACTGACGTATTTCCCGATATTGGCATCCCCGTCGTCGCGGTGGTTTGGCAGTACAACGGCCTGTCCCCGGACGCCATGGCCGGTCGCGTGATCTACACCTACGAACGCTCCCTGAGTACCACCGTCAACGACATCGAACACATTGAATCGCAGTCGTTACCCGGCATGGGCATCGTGAAGATTTTCTTCCAGCCCGGCGTGGATATCCGCACCGCCAACGCCCAGGTAACAGCGGTGTCACAAACCGTGCTCAAGCAGATGCCACCGGGCATCACCCCACCGCTGATCCTTAACTACAGCGCCTCCACGGTGCCGATCCTGCAGATGGCGTTCTCCAGCCCCAGCCTGTCGGAAGCGAAGATCCGCGACCTGGTGCAGAACAATATCCGCCTGCCCCTGAGTGCCCTGCCCGGCCTGGCCATGCCCACGCCAATGGGCGGCAAGCAACGCCAGATCACCCTCGACCTTGACCCGCAGGCGCTGGCCGCCAAAGGCCTCTCGGCACAGGACGTGGGCAACGCCCTGGCCCTGCAAAACCAGATCATCCCGGTGGGTACCGCCAAACTCGGCCCCAACGAATACACGATCTTGCTCAACAACAGCCCCAAGGCGATTGATGAGCTCAACGACCTGCCGATCAAGACTGTCGACGGCGCGATCATCACCATCGGCCAAGTGGCCCATGTGCGTGACGGCTCGCCGCCGCAGACCAACATCGTGCGCGTCGACGGCCACCGTGCGGTGCTGATGCCGGCCCTGAAAAACGGCAGCATCTCTACGCTCTCGATCATCGACGGCATCCGCCAGATGCTGCCGCGCATCAATGAAACGTTGCCACCGTCACTGAAGACCTCACTGCTCGGCGACGCCTCGGTGTTCGTCAAACAGTCGGTGGGCAGCGTCGCCCAGGAAGGCATCATCGCGGCGTTGCTGACCAGTGCGATGATCCTGCTGTTCCTCGGCAGCTGGCGCTCGACCCTCATCATCGCCGCGTCGATTCCCCTGGCGGTGCTGTCAGCCATCGCGCTGCTGGCCGCTACCGGGCAAACCCTTAACGTCATGACCCTCGGCGGGCTGGCGTTGGCGGTGGGGATTCTGGTGGACGACGCCACGGTGACCATCGAGAACATCAACTGGCACCTGGAACAAGGCAAGGCGGTGAAAGACGCGATCCTCGACGGCGCCAAGCAGATTGTCGGCCCGGCATTCGTGTCCCTGCTGTGTATTTGCATCGTGTTTGTGCCGATGTTCATGCTGCAAGGTATCGCCGGTTATCTGTTCCGCCCGATGGCGTTAGCGGTGATCTTTGCGATGGCCAGCTCGTTCATCCTGTCACGGACTCTGGTGCCGACCCTGGCGATGTTCCTGCTCAAGCCGCACGTGCCGGAGCAAGGCCAGGGTCATCACCCGGAAGATGAATTCATCAATCATCACGAGGGCGACCAGCACAAACCCCAGCGCAACGCCGTGCTGCAATCGGTGCTGAATTTCCAGCAGGGTTTCGAGCGGCACTTCTCCAACGTGCGCGACGTTTACCACAGCCTGCTGACCCTCGCCCTGGGTGCACGCAAGCGATTCATCGTGGGTTTTCTGGCGTGCATCCTCGCCTCGTTCCTGCTGCTGCCAAGCCTGGGCCAGGACTTCTTCCCGGCCACCGACGCCGGGGCCATGGCCCTGCACGTGCGCTTGCCGCTGGGCACGCGGATCGAAGAAAGCGCCGCCGCGTTTGACCGGATCGAAGCGCGGATTCGCGAGATCGTTCCGGCCGATGAACTCGACACCATCGTCGACAACATTGGCATCCCGCTGAGTGGCATCGACATGGCCTACAGCAGCAGCGGCACCATCGGCCCACAGGACGGTGACATCCAGGTCACCCTGAAAAAAGACCACGCGCCGACCGCCGACTACGTGAAAAAGCTGCGTGAAGCCCTGCCCGAAAGTTTCCCTGGCAGCCAATTCGCCTTCCTGCCGGCCGACATCAGCAGCCAGATCCTCAACTTCGGTTCACCGGCCCCGCTGGATGTGAAAATCTCCGGGCGCAGCGATGAAGAAAACCGCGCCTACGCCGTGGAACTGGAGCGTCGCCTGAAACATGTGCCGGGCATTGCCGACTTGCGTATCCAGCAGTCCACTGGCTACCCCTCTCTGCAAGTCAACGTGGACCGGATGCGCGCCAACGGCCTGGGCATCACCGAGCGTGACGTGACCAACAGCATGGTTGCGTCCCTGGCCGGCAGCTCGCAAACCGCGCCGACGTTCTGGCTCAACCCGGCCAACGGCGTGTCGTATTCGATCGTGGCCGCCACCCCGCAGTACCGCCTCGACAGCTTGCCTTCCCTGGAAGCATTGCCGGTGACCGGTGCCGATGGCCAGTCGCAGATCCTCGGCGGCGTGGCGACCATTTCGCGGGTACAAAGCCCGGCGGTGGTGACCCACTACAACATCGAACCGACCCTGGACCTGTACGCCAACGTGCAAGGCCGCGACCTCGGCGGCGTCGCCAGCGATGTGCAAACGGTGCTGAATGACATGGCCCCGATGCGCCCCAAAGGCGCGACCATCAGCCTGCACGGGCAGATCGATGCGCTGCATGAAGCGTTCAACGGCTTGAGCTTCGGCCTGCTCGGCGCGGTGGTGCTGATCTACCTGCTGATCGTGGTCAACTTCCAGTCGTGGACCGACCCGTTCGTGATCATCACCGCGCTGCCGGCGGCCCTCGCGGGCATCGTGTGGATGCTGTTCCTCAGCGGCACCTCATTGTCGGTGCCCGCACTCACGGGGGCCATCCTCTGCATGGGCGTGGCCACCGCCAACTCGATCCTGGTGGTGAGCTTCTGCCGAGAGCGCCTGGCCGAACATGGCGACGCACTCAAGGCCGCACTGGAAGCCGGCTACACCCGTTTCCGCCCGGTCTGCATGACTGCCCTGGCGATGATCATCGGCATGTTGCCGCTGGCCTTGTCCGAAGAACAAAACGCGCCGCTGGGACGTGCCGTGATCGGCGGCCTGATCCTCGCCACCACTGCCACTTTGCTGTTTGTACCCGTGGTCTTCAGTTTGGTCCACGGTCGTCACCCTACTCGCGCTGCTGCTGGAGAAACCCCACATGTCGTCTGATCACAAACCCTCGCGCAAGCGTCTGATGCTCATGGGTGTCGGCGGCCTGACACTGGCTGCCCTGTTGGTCGCCAACGGCCTGCACGCCCGTACGATGCATGAAAAATCCGTCACCGCCTGGACCGAAACCGCCGCCGTGCCCCAGGTGCTGGTGTTCCAGCCGAAGCAGAATGCGGCCGGCGACACCCTGCGCCTGCCCGCGCACCTGGAAGCCTGGAGCAAGGCGCCGATTCATGCGCGGGTCAGCGGTTACTTGAAAGACTGGAAAGTCGACATCGGCAGCCAGGTCAAGGCCGGGCAGATTCTCGCCGAGATCGACAGCCCCGACCTCGACCAGCAGGTAGCACAAACCCACGCCCGCATGGTGCAGGAACAGGCCAACGCACGCCTGGCGCAAACCACCGCCACCCGCTGGAAAAACCTGCTGGACAGCCATTCGGTATCGCGTCAGGAGGCCGATGAGAAAACCTCCAACGCGCTGGCTGCCAAGGCCAACGCCCAGGCCGCCGAGGCTGACTATGCGCGATTGTCGGCCCTGGAAGACTACAAGACCATTCGCGCGCCATTCGCCGGTGTGATCACCGCGCGCAACACCGACATCGGCCAGTTGATCAAGGCCGACAGCGACAGCGATCCGGAGCTGTTCGACATCGCCGACACCCACCAACTGCGCCTCTATGTGCCGGTGCCGCAGAACTATGCAGCGGTGATTCATCCCGGACTGGCCGCCCAACTGACGGTACCCGAGCACCCCGGCGAACACTTCAGCGCGAAGCTGATGGGCGACTCCACCGCCATCGACCGCCGCTCCGGCACCCTGCTCGCACAGTTCGTGGCCGACAACCCGGACGGCAAGTTGCTGCCCGGCGACTACGCAGAAGCCACCCTGGCGATTCCGGCGGACACCCATGGTGTGAGCATCCCGGCCAGCGCCCTGATCTTCCGCGCCCAAGGCACCCAGGTCGCGGTGCTGGACGCCAAGAACCATGTACACCTGCAAGACATCCATATCGGCCTCGACCTCGGCGAACGCCTGGTGATCGATCAAGGCCTGAAACCCGCCGACCGCGTAGTCGACAACCCACCCGACGCCCTGCGCGAAGGCGACGCCGTGCAACTGGCCGACGCCGGAGGTGCCCATGCGCCCAAGGCTTAAACCCCTCGCGGCCTTGGTGTTGCTGGCGCTGCACGGTTGCTCGCTGGCGCCCACCTACAAGGCACCGACCCTCGACCTGCCGGCCAAGTACCGCGAACAGACCAGCGACGGCCCATGGCACAGCGCACAACCGTCGGACCAACTGGCACCGAAGTGGTGGCAGCTGTATCAGGACCCGCGCTTGAACGGCCTGCAGGAACAACTGCTCAAGGCCAACCCGGACCTGGCCGCAGCGCTGGCGCATTTCGATGCGTCCCAGGCGTATGCCAGCCAGTTGCACGCCGGGTTGTTCCCGCAAATCACCGCCAGCGCGCAGCCGTTGCGTCAGCGCCAATCGGATTCTCGGCCGCTGCGGGGCGATACCCAGCCGTCGGTGTACAACAGCAACACGGCGGGGTTTGCGCTGAGTTTTGACCTGGATCTGTGGGGCAAAATCCGCAACCAGGTGGCGGCTGGCGATGCACAGGCCCAAGCCTCCGGAGATGACTTGGCGGTGGCGCGCCTGAGCCTGCAGCATCAGTTGGCGACGCTGTACGTGCAGCTCAACGGGCTGGATGCCCAGAGCCGGATTCTCAGCAGTTCGCTGGATGATTTTAGCCAGGCACTGAAACTGACCCGCAGCCGGTACGAAGGCCAGATCGCTTCGGAACTGGACCTGACCCGCGCACAGAATCAGCTGGCTGAAGCCGAGGCCCAGCTTGACGATGTACGCGGTCAGCGCAATCTCACCGAGCATGCGATTGGGGAACTGGTGGGCGTGTCGGCCAGCGAGTTCCAGCTGCCGCCGAGCCAGCAATTGATCGCCTTGCCGGGAATTCCACAGCAGTTGCCGAGCCAGTTGCTGCAACGTCGGCCGGATATTGCGGCGGCGGAACGGCGGGTGTTTGCAGCCAACGCGAATATCGGCGTGGCCAAGGCCGCGTGGTACCCGGATTTCAGTTTGACCGGCTTGATTGGCGGCCAGACCCAAGGTGTGGGCAACTTGTTCTCGGCAGCCAATCGGTACTGGGCGCTGGGGCCGCTGGTGAATCTGCCGATCTTTGATGGCGGGCGGTTGAGCGCCAACGAGCGCCAGGCCAAGGCGGAGTTTGAAGAGGCTTCGGCGCACTATCGCAGCCAGGTGTTAAGAGCCGTGCGTGAGGTGGAAGACAACCTTGGGCAACTGCGTGATTTGCAGCAGGAAGCAATGGATGAACAAGCCGCCGCAAATGCTGCGGAGCACACCCAGGCGCTGGCGATGAACAGTTATCAGGCGGGGGCTGTGAGCTATCTGGATGTGGTGACGGCACAGACCGCAGCGTTGCAGGCACAGCGCACGTTGCAAGCGGTGCAAACGCGGCAGTTGCAGGCAAGTGTAGGGTTGGTGACGGCGCTGGGCGGAGGCTGGAAGCCCGACGCCTGATACCTGTCTCAAGAACGACAGTGATCAACTGTGGGAGCGGGCTTGCTCGCGAAGGCGGTGGGTCAGCACCGGATATGCTGGCTGACACACCGCCTTCGCGAGCAAGCCCGCTCCCACATTTTATCGCAGTGACTGGACGTACTCAGGCAGCCAGTTTGCCGCTGGCAATCGCCACCGACGTGGATCAGTCAAACATCTCTAGACTGAGCCACCGCCAATTTCAATCTTCCGGCCGACTATTCAGAAAAACACTCACTGCTGTGTAATCGCTGCCATTGGCATGTCGATACAGCGTACTGCTGTGATAGTCGGATACATCCCCCGCCACCGACACATTGATCGTAAGGCCCTGAACATCAACTTTTGCCGATGCGTCACGCGCAATTAGAAATGGGCTGGCATCCCTCAACGCAGCCAATACTTCACTGTCGTCCTCCAAGGCGCGGTAAACGTAATATCGATAGCTGAACGGAACAGTTGCCCCTCCACGGTCATCCTTGACGCCATAGATGGCCCCGTCAGTGCCAAGTGGCACTCGAAGCACAACTTCTGTCAATTGTGGGCGATCCGGCGAAAGCAGCCAATGACCACCGATATACACCAGGCAACACGCCAATAGGATCGTAGTGACAACTGAGTAAACCGTCTTTCTCGTAGTTCCTGAACCTGGCATACCTGATTCCTTCCTTGATCCAATATTGGTCGACTCTCGTCGAGCAATTTCCCCGCATTAGATACTTACGTGGCGGAAGCTAACACTGGAAGGCCGAGATGATGAGAGACCGACGAACAAAGGAGACTTCGTACAAAGGAGCAGGACATGCCTTACAACCCATCCTCGAAACGACATATTTCCTACGCTTCTTTCGGGTTGCTGGTCGGAACGGGCACCACTAGCCTTCGCCAGTCGCTGCCAATTCAGCGACCGGACGTGAGAAATCCGAAGACTCCATTGGCGCAAAAGCGCCCGCCGTATACAGTGCAGGCGCTTTTTCTGTGCTCGCTGTTATGGCGGCTGTGCGCGGGCACGCTTCGGCGTGGCCAAGCTCCTGGGGTCTTGGTTTTCTCACTCCGCGTACAGCTGCCACCTTCGTTCGTGAGAAAAACCTGGTGGTAGTCTCTAACTCTCCAGGAACCGCATCATGATCAAAGACAGTCCAAATCCTCCTTCCGATTCAAACCTGCTCTTCACCCTCCGTCCTGGGCTCGATACCGAAACCCTGCTGCTTAATGCCTCTCAGGATCTGGAATCCATCAATGCCATCGCCGCGCACTTGGCCTTTGAGGTTGATGGTTCACAGCGCAGTGTGGTGCTGGGGATGTATCGGATGCTGGAGGGCGTGCAGTTGCTTGTAGATCGGGTGGTGGATGCGACGGTAGCCGTGCGCTGACCCATAACTGTAGGAGCGAGCTTGCTCGCGAAAAACCTGAGGGCGCCGCGTACATCCAGGCTGTACGCGTAATCGTTGACGTTTTTCGCGAGCAAGCTCGCTCCTACAGTGGGTTTGGAGGGACCGTGATTTATGCAGCCAACTTGCCGCTAGCAATCGCCACCGACGCCGCCACCATCGCCCGCAGCAACACCGCACACCCCGCCGCCAGATCATCCGGCGCGGCATTCTCGATTTCGTTATGGCTGATGCCGCCTTCGCACGGCACAAAGATCATCCCCGCCGGCCCCAGCTCCGCAACGAAAATCGCGTCATGCCCTGCCCCGCTCACAATGTCCATGTTCGACAACCCCAACCCATTGGCCGCATCACGCACGGCATCCACGCAGCCTTTGTCGAAGTACAGCGGCGGGAAGTCAGCGGTGGGTGTCATCTCGAACGTGAGGCCGTGCTTGGCGCAGGTCTCGTCGATCACCTTGCGCACCTGGGCAATCATTGAATCCAGTCGTGCCGGTTCCAGATGACGGAAATCCAGGGTCATGCGCACTTCGCCAGGAATGACGTTGCGTGAGCCCGGATACGCTTGCAGGCAACCGACGGTGCCGCAGGCGTGAGGCTGATGACCCAACGCAGCCGCATTGACAGCGGCGACCACAGCAGCGGCACCTACCAATGCGTCTTTGCGCAGGTGCATGGGCGTTGGGCCCGCGTGCGCCTCAACTCCGCGCAATTTCAGGTCGAACCATTTCTGGCCAAGGGCGCCCAGCACGACGCCGATGGTTTTCTTTTCATCCTCAAGAATCGGGCCTTGCTCGATATGCGCTTCAAAATATGCGCCCACCTTGTGCCCGCTCACGGGACGTGATCCGGCATACCCAATGGCATTCAGCGCATCGCCCACGGTCACGCCGTCGGCATCCGTCTTGGCCAGCGTATCGGCCAGGGTGAATTTCTCGGCAAACACCCCGGACCCCATCATGCACGGCGGAAAGCGCGAGCCTTCTTCGTTGGTCCACACCACCACTTCCAGCGGCGCTTCGGTTTCCACTTTCAGGTCATTGAGTGTGCGCAACACCTCAACACCTGCCAGCACACCAAAACAACCATCAAACTTGCCGCCGGTGGGTTGGGTGTCGATATGGCTGCCGGTCATCACCGGCGGCAACTTGGGATTGCGTCCCGGCCGGCGGGCGAAGATATTACCGACGCCATCGATGGTCACGGTACAGCCCGCCTCCTCGCACCACTTCACAAACAGGTCGCGGGCCTGGCGATCGAGGTCGGTCAGGGCCAGGCGGCAGACGCCGCCCTTGGGGGTGGCGCCGAGCTTGGCGAGTTCCATCAGGGACAGCCACAGGCGATCGCGGTTGATGTGCTGATGGGTGGATTGCAGAACGTCTATGGCAGCGTTCATGGGGATCTCCTCAGGCAGTAGTTCTTATGAATTTGCCAGACTCTCACTGGCGGACCGCGATCAAAAATGTGGGAGCGGGCTTGCTCGCGAATACGGTGTGCCAGTCGCCAGATGTGTTAGCTGAATCACCGCCTTCGCGAGCAAGCCCGCTCCCACATGTGATCGCATTCCACATCGATTAAAGCGGTGTTTTTACGGCGACTACGCGGGCGCCGCGTTTCATGCACAGGGCGTAATACAGCAACCCGCCGAGCGCCGAGCCGGTGAACCAGCCATAGCTGTAGAACCAGCTGAACGCGTCGCTGCCCAGGGACAACAGCGTCAGCACCACCGGCACGCCAAAGGCCAGGAAGCCATGCCAGTTCCACGCCGGGTAGACGTCATCGCGGTACAAGCCGGCAAGGTCCAGTTGCTGTTTCTTGATGATGAAATAGTCCACCACCATGATCCCGGCAATCGGTCCCAACAGGCTTGAGTAACCCAGCAGCCAGTTGGAATACACGGTTTCCAGGCTTACGTCGGAGATGATCAGCCCGAGCTTTTTCAGCAGTTCATGGGCCATCAGCGCCAGACCCACCAGGCCGGTGAGGACCACCGCCGTGGTGCGGTTGATCAGCTTGGGCGCGATGTTCTGGAAGTCGTTGGTGGGCGAGACGATATTGGCCGCGGTATTGGTGGACAAGGTGGCGATGATGATCAGCGCCATGGCCACGGCTACCCACACCGGGCTCTGGATATGGCCGATCAGGGTCACCGGATCGGAGACGCTGACGCCCACCAGTTTTACCGAGGCAGCGGTCATGATCACGCCTAGGGCGGCGAACAGGAACATGGTCAGCGGCAGGCCGAAAATCTGCCCGAGGATCTGGTCTTTCTGGCTCTTGGCGTAGCGGCTGAAGTCGGGGATGTTCAATGACAAGGTGGCCCAGAAACCCACCATCGCCGTCAGGCCTGCCATGAAGTAGCCGGTGAGGCTGGCGCCTTCGGGACGCTTGGGCGGGATCGCCATCAACTCGGTCAGCGACACATTCGGCAGCGCCCACACCAACAGCCCGATTCCCACAGCCACCAGCAGCGGTGCCGACAGGGTTTCCAGCCATTTGATCGACTCGGCGCCACGCAGTACCACCCACAGGTTCAGGGTCCAGAAGATCATGAAGCCGATCACTTCACCGGTGCCGCCAAGGGATTTCCAACCCTCGAAAACCGAGCCCAGGAACAGGTGAATCGCCAACCCGCCAAACATCGTCTGGATGCCGAACCAGCCGCACGCCACCAGGGCGCGAATCAGGCACGGCACGTTGGAGCCAAGCACGCCGAAGGACGAGCGCAGCAACACCGGGAACGGAATACCGTACTTGGTGCCGGGGAAGGCGTTGAGGGTCAGCGGGATCAGCACCACGATATTGGCCAGCAGGATCGCCATCAGCGCCTCGCCCACCGACAACCCGAAGTACGCGGTGAGCACGCCGCCCAGGGTGTAGGTCGGCACGCACACCGACATGCCGATCCACAGCGCGGTGATGTGCCACTTGTTCCAAGTGCGTTCGCGCACCTTGGTCGGTGCCATGTCGTGGTTGTAGCGGGGGCTGTCGAGGACGTCGGGGCCGGCGTCGAGTTCGTACAGGCCGTTGCGTTCAATGACTTGCGATCTGTTCTGTTGCATGGCCGCTCCACGGTTTTTTCGAATTATTTTTGCTCACCCCGTGACGTGCACGGGGTGGCCGGAGTACCTCGTTGACAACATGACATCCGGGACCCGGCCAACCGCCACCGCACTCAATAACCGTGCCGTAAACCGTTGCCCTTCCCGCACCGCTTATATAACTCGCTGATGTTTATCAGCTTTATTGTCTCGACCGAAGAGCCCCTCGTTACTTTCAGCGTTACTCAGGCCAACTAACGCAGAAGTTGTCCGAACCCTCAGGACTCAATCTGGTGCAACACAATTATTTTTATTTACCGGCCCCGTCAAGAGGCATGTCTCAAGCGTCTGATTTGCAATAGGAAATGTTGCTCATATTGGGAACCTGTCAAGTGCGTCAAAATGGTGAGAGGCCGCTACATTTTGGTGATTTTGATTTTTTATCCTTAAAATTCAATAACTTAATATCGATATATGCTTATAAAAAATATTCTTGCTCATTCGAAAAACTCGGGCTAGTTTCTATTCCTGTCACCGCTGACAGGAATTAACTTGAAGCGGCGCGATGCATGACAACACTTAGAACTGGCACAAGCCGGTCAAGCCTGTGAGGAACTCGACATGTCGCTGTTGATCCGTGGCGCTACCGTTATTACCCATGATGAAAGTTACCGAGCCGATGTTTTATGCGCAGACGGTCTAATCCGCGCCATTGGCACTGATCTGGATATTCCCGCCGGCACCGAGATACTCGATGGCAGCGGTCAATACCTGATGCCCGGCGGCATCGATCCCCATACCCATATGCAATTGCCCTTCATGGGCACCGTGGCCAGTGAAGACTTTTTCAGTGGCACGGCCGCCGGGTTGGCGGGCGGCACCACGTCGATCATCGACTTCGTGATTCCCAACCCGCAGCAATCCCTGCTGGAAGCCTTCCACCAGTGGCGCGGCTGGGCCGAGAAGTCGGCGTCCGACTATGGCTTTCACGTCGCGATTACCTGGTGGAGCGAGCAGGTCCGCGAGGAAATGGCCGAGCTGGTGAGCCAACACGGCATCAACAGCTTCAAGCACTTCATGGCGTACAAAAACGCAATCATGGCCGCTGACGACACCCTGGTGGCGAGCTTCGAACGCTGCCTGGAACTGGGTGCGGTGCCGACGGTGCATGCCGAAAACGGCGAACTGGTGTATCACCTGCAACGCAAACTGATGGCCCAGGGCATTACCGGGCCTGAAGCGCACCCGCTGTCGCGGCCTTCGCAGGTGGAAGGCGAAGCCGCCAGCCGGGCGATCCGGATTGCCGAAACCATCGGCACGCCGCTGTACCTGGTGCACGTGTCCACCAAGGAAGCGCTGGATGAAATCACCTACGCTCGGAGCAAGGGCCAGCCAGTGTACGGCGAAGTATTGGCCGGGCATCTGCTGCTGGACGACAGCGTGTATCAACACCCCGACTGGCAGACCGCTGCCGGCTATGTGATGAGCCCGCCCTTCCGCCCACGCGGGCATCAGGAGGCGCTGTGGCATGGCCTGCAATCCGGCAACCTGCACACCACCGCCACCGACCATTGCTGCTTCTGCGCCGAGCAAAAAGCTGCCGGGCGGGATGACTTCAGCAAGATTCCCAATGGCACCGCCGGTATCGAAGACCGCATGGCGCTGTTGTGGGATGAAGGCGTGAACACCGGGCGCTTGTCGATGCAGGAGTTCGTTGCGCTGACGTCTACCAACACGGCGAAGATCTTCAACCTGTACCCGCGTAAAGGGGCGATCCGCGTGGGGGCCGATGCTGATCTGGTGCTGTGGGACCCGCAAGGCACGCGGACCATTTCCGCGAAGACTCACCACCAGAAAGTCGACTTCAACATCTTCGAAGGCAAGACCGTGCGCGGCGTGCCGAGCCATACCATCAGCCAGGGCAAGCTGGTCTGGGCAGATGGGGATTTGCGCGCCGAGCGTGGTGCGGGGCGGTATATCGAACGGCCGACGTATCCGCCGGTGTTTGAGCAGTTGAGCAAGCGGGCGGAGCGTTCCAGGCCGGTTGCTGTGAAACGCTGAGGCCGCCATTCGCGAGCAAGCCCGCTCCCACATTCGCCCCCATTCCAACAGGATAAATGCAGTCGAATGTGGGAGCGGGCTTGCTCGCGAAGAGGCCGGTACCGGCAACAAAAAAACCACTGCCCACCAGAGGCAGCACCTCAAAAACCGTGAGGCCAATACCGTGATCCAGACTCTGAACCATCTTCCCCACCCCCATGAAGATGCGGCAGCCCTCGCCGCGCATTTCACCGACCTGGCGCCGCCGCTCAATGCCCGGCAAGCCCAACTGGAAGCGTCGCGCTGCCTCTACTGCTACGACGCGCCGTGTGTTAACGCGTGCCCCAGCGAGATCGATATCCCGTCGTTCATCCGCAATATCCACACGGAGAACGTCCAGGGCGCCGCGCAGAAGATTCTTTCGGCGAATATCCTCGGCGGCAGTTGCGCCCGGGTCTGCCCGACGGAAATCCTCTGCCAGCAAGCCTGCGTGCGCAACAACGCCGAGGAATGCGCCCCGGTGCTGATCGGTCTGTTGCAGCGTTACGCGGTGGACAACGCACACTTCAGCGAACACCCGTTCCAGCGCGCCGCCCCCACTGGCAAACGCATCGCGGTGGTCGGCGCCGGGCCTGCGGGGTTGTCCTGCGCCCATCGCAGCGCCCTGCACGGCCATGACGTGGTGATTTTCGAAGCCCGGGAAAAAGCCGGCGGCCTGAATGAATACGGGATCGCCAAGTACAAACTGGTGGATGACTTCGCACAAAAGGAACTGGATTTCCTCCTGCAAATTGGCGGCATCGAAATCCGTCATGGCCAGCGCCTCGGCGACAACCTGACCTTGAGCGAGCTGCACCAGCAGTTCGATGCGGTGTTCCTCGGCCTCGGCCTGGCCGCCAGCAAACAGCTCGGCCTGCCTCACGAGGACGCCCCCGGCCTGCTCGCCGCCACCGACTACATCCGTGAACTGCGCCAGGCCGACGACCTCAGCCAACTGCCCCTGGCCGACCGCTGCATTGTCCTCGGCGCCGGCAACACGGCCATCGACATGGCCGTGCAAATGGCCCGTCTCGGTGCCCGCGACGTCAACCTGGTGTACCGCCGGGGCCTGAGTGAAATGGGCGCCACCGGCCACGAGCAAGATATCGCCAAGGCCAACCAGGTACGCCTGTTGACCTGGGCCCAACCGGAGGAAGTATTGCTCGATGATCAGGGCCATGTGCGCGGCATGCGTTTCGCCCGCACCCGCATGGTCGATGGCCGCCTGCAGGCTACCGGTGAAACCTTCGAACTGGCCGCCGACGCGATCTTCAAGGCCATCGGCCAAGGCTTCGAAGACGCGGCGCTGCACGACCCGCTGGCCCACCAACTGCAACGCCAGGGCGATCGCATCTTCGTCAACGAACAGCTACGCACCAGCATCCCCGGTGTGTATGCCGGCGGTGATTGCGTCAGCCTCGGCCAGGACCTCACCGTCCAGGCCGTGCAACACGGCAAGCTGGCCGCGCAAGCCATACACGCTCAACTCATGCTGAAAGTGGAGGCTGCGTAATGGCCGATCTCTCGATTGTATTCGCCGGCATCAAAGCCCCCAATCCGTTCTGGCTGGCCTCCGCGCCGCCTACCGACAAGGCCTACAACGTGGTCCGCGCCTTTGAAGCAGGCTGGGGCGGTGTGGTCTGGAAAACCCTCGGCGAAGACCCGGCAGCGGTCAACGTCTCATCGCGCTACTCGGCGCACTTTGGCGCCAACCGTGAAGTGCTCGGCATCAACAATATCGAGCTGATTACCGATAGGTCCCTGGAGATCAACCTGCGGGAAATCACCCAGGTGAAAAAAGACTGGCCCGACCGCGCACTGATCGTGTCGCTGATGGTGCCCTGTGTAGAAGAGTCGTGGAAAAACATCCTGCCGCTGGTGGAAGCCACCGGCTGCGACGGCATCGAGCTGAACTTCGGCTGCCCCCACGGCATGCCGGAACGCGGCATGGGCGCGGCAGTGGGCCAGGTGCCGGAGTACGTGGAACAGGTGACACGCTGGTGCAAGACCTATTGCTCGCTGCCGGTGATCGTCAAGCTCACACCGAACATCACCGACATTCGCGTGGCAGCGCGGGCGGCCTATCGCGGGGGCGCGGATGCGGTGTCGCTGATCAACACCATCAACTCCATCACCAGTGTCGACCTGGAGCGCATGGTCGCCCTGCCGATGGTGGGCACCCAAAGCACCCACGGTGGTTACTGCGGCTCGGCGGTGAAACCCATCGCGCTGAACATGGTGGCGGAGATTGCCCGGGATCCACAGACACAGGGTTTGCCGATCTGCGGCATTGGCGGGATTGGCAACTGGCGCGATGCGGCGGAATTCGTCGCACTGGGCTGCGGCGCGGTGCAGGTGTGCACGGCGGCAATGCTGCATGGGTTTCGGATTGTCGAGGAAATGAAGGATGGGCTGTCGCGATGGATGGACAGCCAGGGTTACAACAGCCTGCAGGAATTTTCCGGGCGAGCGGTGGGCAATACGACGGATTGGAAGTACCTGGATATCAATTACCAGGTGATCGCCAAGATCGACCAGGAGGCGTGTATTGGTTGTGGGCGTTGCCATATTGCTTGCGAAGATACGTCGCACCAGGCGATTGCCAGCTTGAGGCAAGCGGATGGGACGCATAAGTACGAGGTGATTGATGATGAGTGCGTGGGGTGCAACTTGTGCCAGATCACCTGCCCGGTGGCGGACTGCATCGAGATGGTGCCGGTTGATACCGGGAAGCCGTTTTTGAACTGGACGCAGGATCCGAGGAATCCCTACCGGGAAGCGGTATAACCTTCCAAACAGACGCCCTATGAATGATCGTTCCCACGCTCCGCGTGGGAATGCATCCGTTGACGCTCCGCGTCACGACCTCAAGAGCGGACGCAGAGCGTCCAGGGCGGCATTCCCACGCGGAGCGTGGGAACGATCTAGGGCTCCAACCCAATCCCCCGCAAGATCACACTCGTCACCGTCTGCACTGCCCGTTCAAACTGCATGTCCGACAACGGCTGATGGTCATTCAGGATCTTCACCTGATGATCAAAGTCGGCATAGTGCTGGGTCGACGCCCAGATCATATACAGCAGGCTCGACGGTTCCACCGGCAAAATCCGCTTGTCCTCCACCCACTGGCGAATCTTCGCTTCTTTCATCTTGGCCCAGTCGTACAGGCTCACGTCCAGCGCCTCACCCAGGGTCGGTGCGCCGTGGATGATTTCGTTGGCCCAGACTTTGGAACCATAGGGCCGACTGCGGGAATGCTGCATCTTGGCGCGGATGTAGCTGCTGAGCACCACCCGCGGGTCGTCGAACATCTCGAAGCACAAGGCGTCCTGCTTCCACACTTCCAGCAGGTCGAACAACACCGCGCTGTACAGCTCGCTCTTGGTGCTGAAGTAGTAATGCAGGTTGGAGCGCGGCAGTTGCACTTCTTCGGCGATGTCGGCCATGGCGGTGCTGCCATAGCCCTTCTCGGCGAAAACCTTTTCCGCCGCCAGCAGAATCTTTTCGACGTTGACCCGACGAATACCGATCTTGTGATTGCCCATAAGGGCTCCCTGACAACAACATGGCTTCAAGACTACCATCCGCTCTAGATCGCGGCGACACGCCACTGTGAAACTTCGTACAAGAACCTTCCCCGTGGATAGCGGATTGGTTAGCATCGCCATCCCCTCGAAGGATCGTCTTCATGACTATTCGACTGCGAGACGCGTGCGACGACCCGGTGCTTGCGGCTCTGCCGAACAACTGACTCTCACCTGAAGGTATTGAACAATGTTGATCAAGAAAACCCTCACCACCGTCGCCCTGCTCGCCTCCCTGCTGGGCGCCTCGGCCGCCTTTGCCCACGCCCACCTGAAAAGCTCGGAGCCTGCCGCCGACAGCAGCGTCGCCGCGCCCAAGGACCTGCGCCTGACGTTCTCCGAAGGCGTTGAAGCGACCTTCACCAAGGTGTCCCTGAGCAAGGACGGCACCGAAGTCGCGATCAAAGGCCTGGAAACCCCGGACGCCGACAAAAAGGTTCTGGTGGTGACGCCGGCCGCTCCATTGGCCGCCGGCACCTACAAAGTGGTGTGGAACGCGGTCTCGGTGGATACCCATAAGAGCAACGGTGAATACAGCTTCAAGGTCGGCCAATAATTCATGGCCACCCTGCTGGTGCTGTGCCGCTTCCTGCATTTCATCGTGGTGTTGTTGATGTTCGGGGCCTGTGTGTTCAGGCCCTGGTTGCTGGGAGCAGGACCGCAACCGGTGCTGGACCGCCAACTGTCGCGCATCACCCAAGGCTTGGCGTGGCTGGCATTGGTGTCGGGGGTGGCATGGTTGTTGTTGATCAGCGCGAGCATGGCCGGGGTCGGGCTGGGCGCGCTGGAGCTGTCGACGGTGCAGTTGGTGCTGGGTAAAACCTTCTTCGGCCAGGTCTGGACCTGGCACCTGGTGCTGAACGTGCTGCTGGTGCTCGGCCTGATGACGCCGTGGAAGGCCGTACGCCTGCCGCTCTGTGCATTGCTGCTGGCGACGCTGGCACCGGTGGGCCATGGCGCCATGCTCAATGGCGTGGCCGGGCAACTGCTGATCCTCAATCAGGTGGTGCACCTGGTGTGTGTCGGTGCCTGGCTGGGTGGCTTGCTCCTGCTGGTGCTGATCCTCAGGCAATCGCCCCGCTATCCACTGGAACCGATCCTCAAGCGTTTCAGCGGCATCGGTTACGGCCTGGTGACGGGATTGCTGGTGACAGGCCTGATCAACGTGCGGGTGCTCACCGGGCAGTTCTGGCCGACGCCATTGTTCACAGGCTTCGCCCTGATCCTGCTGATCAAGGTGCTGCTGGTGTTTGGCATGCTCGCCCTGGCACTGTTGAATCGCCTGCGGATTCACAACTGTGAGCAGCGGTTGCCTGCGTTGAAGGCCAGCGTGACGATTGAATGGTTACTAGGTATTTCAGCGGTGGCCGCCGTTTCGCTGCTTGGCACCTTGCCGCCCATGGTTGCAGCAGGATAATCCCTCCTCCACTGGCTCCCTTCATACAGGGAGTCATCGTATAACTTTCGATTGACAACCCCCTAAAACCTCGCAAATATCGCCTCCAATGTTGTACGACAACGTATAACAGAAAATAAAAACAACAAGAAGACAAGGGAGCGTCACTGTGAGCCAACACGTCCGCCATTTCTCCTGCACCACCCGTTTCGCCGCCATCGGTTTGAGCAGCCTGGCCCTTACCCTCCCCGTCACCGCCTCGGCAGAAGGCTTCATCGACGACGCCACCGCCACGCTTAACCTGCGCAACGCCTACTTCAATCGCAACTTCACCAACCCCGCTTATCCTCAGGGCAAGGCCGAGGAGTGGACGCAAAACTTCATCCTCGATGCCCGGTCCGGCTTCACCCAAGGCACTGTCGGTTTCGGCCTGGACGTGCTGGGGCTGTATTCGCAAAAGCTCGACGGAGGCAAAGGCACCTCCGGCACCCAATTGCTGCCGACCCGCAGCGATGGCCGCCCCGCCGACAATTTCGGGCGTCTGGGCGTGGCGCTGAAAACCAAACTGTCGAACACCGAATTGAAAGTCGGCGAATGGATGCCGGTGCTGCCGATCCTGCGCTCGGATGACGGTCGCTCCCTGCCGCAGACCTTCCGCGGCGGCCAGGTAACGTCCAAGGAAATCGCCGGCCTGACCTTGTATGGCGGCCAGTTCCGCGGCAACAGCCCGCGCAACGACGCGAGCATGGATGACATGTTTCTCAACGGCAAAGCCGCATTCACTTCGGACCGCTTCAACTTCGGCGGCGGCGAATACACCTTCAACGACAAGCGCACCCAAGTGGGCGTGTGGTACGCCGAACTCAGCGACATCTACCAGCAGCAGTATTTCAACCTGACCCACAGCCAGCCCGTGGGCGACTGGACCCTGGGCGCCAACCTCGGGTTCTTCACCGGCAAGGAAGACGGCAAGGCCCTGGCCGGCGACCTCGACAACAAAACCGCGTTCGCCCTGCTCTCAGCCAAATACAAAGGCAACAGCTTCTATATCGGCCTGCAGAAACTCACCGGCGACAGCGCCTGGATGCGGGTCAACGGCACCAGCGGCGGCACCCTGGCCAACGACAGCTACAACGCCAGCTACGACAACGCCAAGGAAAAATCCTGGCAGGTGCGGCACGACTTCAACTTCGTGGTGCTGGGCATTCCTGGCCTGACCATGATGAACCGCTATATCAGCGGCGATAACGTGCACACCGGGGTGATCACCAACGGCAAGGAATGGGGGCGCGAGTCGGAACTGGCCTACACCGTGCAGAGCGGCGCGCTGAAGGACCTGAATCTGCGGTGGCGCAACGCAACAATGCGCCGGGATTTCAGTACCAACGAGTTTGATGAAAACCGGATATTCATCAGTTACCCGCTGTCGTTGTTATAGCGGTAAACACCAGGAAAGGCTTTTGTGGTGAGGGAGATTGCTGGAGTGAGGGAGATTGCTGTGGCGAGGGAGCTTGCTCCCGCTGGGCTGCGCAGCGGCCCAAAAATCTTGGGAGCGCTTCGCACTCCAGCGGGAGCAAGCTCCCTCACCACAGCAAGCTCCCTCGCCACAGGACAGCGATGACCCTCTATCAACTTCGACCAATAGCGCGTTGACAAGTGTAGGAAAGCCTAACGATACTTCGGATTAGTCATACGACAACCTACAACAATAACGGGACCACCATGACCACCACAACCGCCCCTACCCCGTTCAACCGCTTGCTGCTCACCGGCGCCGCCGGTGGCCTGGGCAAAGTCTTGCGTGAACGCCTGCGCCCTTACGCCAAGGTACTGCGCCTGTCGGACATCGCCGACATGGCCCCGGCCGCTGACGACGGCGAAGAAGTGCTGCCTTGCGATCTTTCCGACAAACAGGCCGTGCACCACTTGGTGGAAGGCGTCGATGCGATCCTGCATTTCGGCGGCGTGTCGGTGGAGCGCTCGTTCGAGGAAGTGCTGGGCGCAAACATCTGCGGGATCTTCCACATCTACGAAGCCGCCCGCCGCCATGGGGTCAAGCGCGTCATCTTCGCCAGCTCCAACCACGTCATCGGCTTCTACAAACAGGACGAAGCCCTCGACGCCCACTCCCCGCGCCGCCCGGACAGTTACTACGGCCTGTCCAAATCCTACGGCGAGGACATGGCCAGTTTCTACTTTGATCGCTATGGCATCGAAACCGTCAGCATCCGCATCGGCTCCTCGTTCCCGGAACCACAGAACCGCCGGATGATGCACACCTGGCTGAGCTTCGACGACCTCACCCAACTGCTCGAACGTGCGCTGTACACACCGAATGTCGGCCACACCGTGGTCTACGGCATGTCGGATAACCTCGATGTCTGGTGGGACAACCGCTTCGCCGCCCACCTGGGTTTCACCCCGCGCGACACCTCCGAAGTGTTCCGCAAACAGGTGGAAGCCCAGCCGCTGCCCGCCATTGACGACCCGGCGCGGGTGTACCAGGGCGGCGCGTTTTGCGCCGCCGGCCCATTCGGTGACTGACCACAGACCAACCCAAGGGAATGAGTGGCCATGCAAGCAGAACTGATTGTCGACGCCCGCAACGCCGTAGGTGAATGCCCGGTGTGGGTGCCCGAGGAAAACGCCCTGTACTGGGTGGATATTCCCAACGCCGAGCTACAGCGCTGGAGTGCCAGCAGCGGCCAGGTGCAAGCCTGGAAAACCCCGCAGATGCTGGCCTGCATCGCCCGCACCACGACGGGCAACTGGGTCGCGGGCATGGAAACCGGGTTTTTCCAGCTGACGCCCTGCAACGACGGCATGCTCGACACCGCGCCGTTGGCCAGCGTCGAGCACGCCCGACCGGATATGCGCCTGAACGATGGCCGCTGTGATCGCCAGGGTCGGTTCTGGGCCGGCAGCATGGTGCTGAACATGGGCGCGAATGCGGCTGAGGGTGTGCTTTATCGCTATCAAGCCGGCCAACCCGTTCACACGGAACTCAACGGTTTCATCACCCCCAACGGCCTGGCCTTCAGCCCCGACGGGCGCACGATGTACCTCTCGGACTCGCACCCGCTGGTGCAGCAAATCTGGGCCTTCGACTACGACATCGACAGCGGCACGCCGTCCAATCGGCGGCTGTTTGTGGACATGCACCACTTCCTTGGCCGCCCTGACGGAGCCGCCGTGGATGCCGAAGGCTGCTACTGGATCTGCGCCAACGATGCCGGGCTGGTCCACCGCTTTACCCCCGACGGTCGCCTCGACCGTTCACTGACCGTACCGGTAAAAAAACCCACCATGTGCGCCTTCGGCGGCAGCCGCCTGGACACCTTGTTCGTCACCTCGATCCGCGACGACCACAGCCCGCACTCCCTCGCCGGCGGCGTCTTTGCCCTGAACCCTGGCGTACAGGGAATGCCCGAACCGCAGTTCATCCTCTAGCTGCATCGCTGTGCCTTGAACAAAACAATAACAAGACTGGAGAGACACCCCATGGACTTCAAACGCACCTTGCTCGCCGCTGCACTCCCGTTCGTGTTTACCCTCGGCAGCGCCGCCCACGCGCTGGAAATCAAATTCGCCGACATACACCCCGCCGGCTACCCAACCGTCGTCGCCGAAGAACAGCTGGGTAAAACCCTGGTCGCCGAAAGCAACGGCGGCCTGACCTTCAAGATGTTCCCCGGCGGCGTGCTGGGCTCGGAAAAGGAAGTGGTAGAACAAGCCCAGGTCGGGGCGATCCAGATGGCCCGAGTCAGCCTCGGCATCGTCGGCCCGGTGGTGCCGGACGTGAACGTGTTCAACATGCCGTTCGTGTTCCGCGACCAGGTGCATATGCGCAAGGTGATCGACGGCGAGATCGGCGATGAAATCCTCGCCAAAATCACCGACTCCGAATTCAACCTGGTGGCCCTGGCCTGGATGGACGGCGGCACGCGCAACATCTACACCAAGAAACCGGTGCGCAAGATCGAAGACCTCAAGGGCATGAAGATCCGCGTGCAGGGCAACCCAATCTTCATCGAAACCATCAACGCCATGGGCGGCAACGGCATTGCCATGGACACCGGCGAGATCTTCAGCGCCCTGCAGACCGGGGTGATCGACGGCGCGGAAAACAACCCGCCCACCCTGCTGGAACACAATCACTACCAGAACGCCAAGTTCTACAGCCTGACCGGCCACCTGATCCTGCCCGAGCCCATCGTGATGTCGAAAATCACCTGGAACAAGCTCACCCCGGAGCAACAGGTGCTGGTGAAAAACACCGCCAAGGCCGCGCAGATCCAGGAGCGCGAGCTGTGGGACGCCAAGTCCGCCAGCAGTGAAGCCAAGCTCAAGGCCGCCGGTGTGGAGTTCATCGACATCGACAAGAAACCGTTCTATGAGGCCACCGCTTCGATCCGCGACAAGTACGGCGCCCCCTACGCCGACCTGATCAAACGCATCGAAGCCGTCGAGTAACCCCCCTCTCATAGAAAAGGCCCGGCGCGGTCGATATCGACGCGCCCGGTCACGGTGAACGCCATGAAGAATTTACTGCTGCGCATCAACGACCGCATTTACATGAGCTGCATCTGGGTCGCCGGCCTCGCCGTTCTCGGCGTCGCGCTGATCATCCCCTGGGGCATCTTCGCCCGCTACGTCCTCGGCACCGGCTCCAGCTGGCCGGAGCCCACCGCCATCCTGCTGATGCTGGTGTTCACCTTTGTCGGCGCCGCCGCCAGTTACCGCGCCGGGGCGCATATGTCGGTGGCCATGGTCACCGACCGCCTGCCGCCCGACCAACGCCGAATCGTCGGCATCGCCTCGCAATTGCTGATGGGCACCATCTGCCTGTTCATGACGATCTGGGGCAGCAAATTGTGCCTGTCCACCTGGAACCAGTTCATGAGCGCCATGCCGACCTTGCGGGTGGGCATCACCTATATGCCGATCCCGATTGGCGGCTTGCTGACGCTGATTTTTGTGCTGGAAAAACTCCTGCTGGGTGACCAGAGCAACCGTCGGGTCGTGCGCTTCGACCTGGTTGAAGAAAGTGAAGGGGCTGCCTGAATGGACGCATTGATTCTGTTGGGCAGCTTTATCGCCTTGATCCTGATTGGCATGCCGGTGGCTTACGCCCTGGGGCTTTCTGCGCTGATCGGCGCGTGGTGGATCGACATTCCATTCCAGGCCCTGATGATTCAGGTGGCCGGCGGAGTGAACAAGTTTTCGCTGATGGCGATTCCGTTCTTCGTGCTGGCCGGGGCGATCATGGCCGAGGGTGGCATGTCCCGACGGCTGGTGGCGTTTGCCGGGGTGCTGGTGGGCTTTGTACGCGGCGGCCTGTCCCTGGTGAACATCATGGCCTCGACGTTTTTTGGCGCGATCTCCGGCTCGTCGGTGGCCGATACGGCCTCCGTCGGTTCGGTGCTGATTCCGGAAATGGAACGCCAGGGCTATCCCCGTGAATTCGCCACCGCCGTCACCGTGAGCGGATCGGTTCAGGCGTTGCTGACGCCCCCCAGCCACAACTCGGTGCTCTACTCCCTGGCGGCCGGCGGCACCGTGTCCATCGCCTCGCTGTTCATGGCCGGCGTGGTCCCGGGCCTACTGATGAGCGCGTGTCTGATGGTGCTGTGCCTGATCTTCGCGAAAAAACGCAACTACCCCAAAGGCGAAGTGATTCCCCTGAAACAGGCACTGAAAATCTGCGCCGATGCACTGTGGGGCCTGATGGCCATGGTGATCATTCTTGGCGGGATTCTGTCGGGTATCTTCACCGCCACCGAGTCGGCGGCCATTGCCGTGTTGTGGGCGTTCTTCGTGACCATGTTCATCTACCGCGACTACAAATGGAGCGAGCTGCCCAAGCTGATGCACCGCACGGTGCGCACCATTTCCATCGTGATGATCCTGATCGCGTTCGCCGCCAGCTTCGGCTACATCATGACCCTGATGCAGATCCCGGCGAAGATCACCACGATGTTCCTGACCCTGTCGGACAACCGCTACGTGATCCTGATGTGCATCAACGCCATGCTGCTGTTGCTGGGCACGGTGATGGACATGGCGCCGCTGATTTTGATCCTCACGCCGATCCTGTTGCCGGTCGTGCTGGGCATCGGCGTCGACCCGGTGCACTTCGGCATGATCATGCTGGTGAACCTCGGGATCGGCCTGATCACCCCGCCGGTGGGCGCGGTGCTGTTTGTGGGGGCGGCGGTGGGCAAGGTCAGTATTGAGAAGACCGTGAAGGCACTGCTGCCGTTTTATGGCGTGTTGTTTTTGGTGCTGATGGCCGTGACCTACATTCCGGCGTTGTCGTTGTGGTTGCCTGGGCTGGTGTTATGAACTGATCGTTCCCACGCTCTGCGTGGGAACGCCGCCATGGACGCTCTGCGTCCGCTCTTAAAACCGTGACGCAGAGCGTCACAGGATGAATTCCCACGCAGAGCGTGGGAACGATCAAGGGTGCGCTGATGCTTGAACTCGAAGACAACCTCACCCACCTGACGCTGGCCCCAGCGTTGGGTGGCAGCCTCGTCAACTGGACCGTGCGCAGCAATGGCCACCCCTTGCTGCGCCCTGCTGAACAACAAGCACTGGCCACCGGTTTGCCGGGCAAGCTGGGGTGTTTCCCACTGGCGCCCTGGTCGAACCGGGTGGCCGAGGGTGGCTTTGATAACCCGTCTGGGTGGTTGGCACTCGAACCCAACAGCCCGCTGGACCCGCTGCCGATTCATGGCAGCGCCTGGCAGCAGGCGTGGCACGTGGTCAGCCAGTCGGTGGATGAGGTGGTGCTGCAACTGGACAGCAGAACACCCTTTGCGTATCGCGCCGAGCAGCGGGTTCAGTTGAAGGACGGCAGGTTGAGCATCACCTTGCGCGTCACCCATCTGGCGGAAAAAGCGGCGTGGCATGGGCTGGGATTGCATCCGTATCTGCCCCGCAGGCCCGGCACGCAATTGCAGGCCAAGGCTGGGCAAGTATGGATGAGTGATGTATCGAAATTGCCGATAGGCCTGGCTGCCGTGCCCGCCGAGTGGGATTTCCAACAACTCAAGTCGTTGCCCGAGGCGCTGGTGGACAACGGTTTTTGCCAGTGGGACGGGCGCTGCGTCATCCAGCAGCCAGACTTGGGTTACACCCTGGAATGCCAGGCCACCGGCAGCGACTACTACCTGCTGTACTGCCCGCCGGGGCTGGATTTTTTCTGCTTCGAGCCGGTGAGTCATCCGGTGAATGCCCATCACCTGCCGGGCAGGCCGGGGTTGAAGCTGTTGGAACAAGGCCAGTCGGCAGAACTCAATTTCAGCCTGCAATACAAAACCCTCTAACAACACAAAACCCATGTGGGAGCGGGCTTGCTCGCGAATGCGGTGGATCAGTCAACACATCTGCGACTGACACTCCGCATTCGCGAGCAAGCCCGCTCCCACATTTTTGATCTCGATTGTCTTAGGGTGGGGTGTTTTTCAGGCGCCCCGCCGTGTCGATACTCACCACCACCGACAACCCCGGCCGCAGCCGCTCACTCTGCTCCTGCCCCGGGTCGACCGTGATCCGCACCGGCACCCGCTGGGCGATCTTCACGAAGTTGCCGGTGGCATTATCCGCCTGCAACAGGCTGAACTCCGACCCGGTGGCCGGGGAAATACGCTGCACCGTGCCGTGAAACTTACGGTGGTCCAAAGCATCCACAGTGAAGGTCACCGGCTGGCCGACCTGCACGTTGTCCATCTGAGTTTCTTTCATGTTGGCAATCACCCACAACTGGTTCGGCACCAGCGCCATCAACTGTGCGCCGCTGTTGACGTAGGCCCCGAGGCGCACGCCAATCTGCCCCAGTTGCCCGTCACGCGGGGCGATGATGCGAGTGTTCGACAGGTCGATACGCGCCAGCTCCACCGCCGCATCCGCATTGGCCACCGCTGCTTCCAACGAACCGCGATTGACGATCACTGTCTGCAAATCCTGCCGGGCGATTTCCAGGCTGGCCTGGGCCTGGGCCACGGCTGCGATGGTTTGCGCATTGGCGGCGCGGGTCACGTCCAGCTCGCGCTTGGACACCGAGCCATCGCTGATCAATTCTTCGTTGCGGCGCAGGTCAGCGGTGCTCTTGCGCGCCTGGGCCTGACTGTCGGCCAAGGCGGCCTGACGCAGCTTGATGGTCGCCTCGGCACTGTTGCGTTGCTGCACCACATTGGCCAGGGACGCCTGTTGCACCGCCAACTGCGCCAGGGCTTGGTCCAACCGCTGCTTGTAGATGCGGTCATCGAGGCGCACCAGCAAATCCCCGGCCTTGACGTACTGGAAGTCCGTCACCGGCACTTCATACACGTAGCCGCTGAGCTGTGGCCCGATGATCGTCACCTGGCCACGCACCAGGGCGTTCTCGGTGGTTTCCACGGCGCTGCTGAAGGGCGGCAACTGCCAGGCGTAGAGCACGATCAGCACGCCGATAATCGCAATCGCGGCAAAGCCCATGGAAGAGATGATGCGCACCCGCAAGGAGCGCGGTTCGGTGGCCGGCATGCTCGGCGGCGCGGTGCCTTCCGGCGTGGAAGCGATGGCGTTGGTGGTGGTCGTCGTCGGTTCGGTCATGAAGAAAGTGCGCCGCTGGGTTGAACGGGAGGCGCTGCACTGGCGGCAGCTTTAGTGGTACTCATCAGCCAGAGGCTGCGGATAAAAATCCAGATCATGGTGAGTATGGCGATGATCGCGATCAGCATGAATACATCGTTATAGGCCATCACATTCGCCTCGCGAGTGGCCGCGGTGGCCAGGCTGCGAATGCCCATCAGGTTACGCAACTCGGGGTCGGCGATCACCCCGCCATAGGCCGAGCCGCCACTGGCTACACGCGCTGCCACACGCGGGTCGAGCAAGGTCAGGTGTTCGACGATCATGCTGGAATGGAATTTTTCCCGCACGATCTGGAACGTGCCCAGCAATGCCGCGCCGATCAGGCCGCCGAGGTTCTGGCAGATCCCGAACAGCACCGAGAAACTCACCAGGTTCCTGGGGTTGGTCAGCACGTTTTTCGTGCCTAAAACCATGGTCGGCCCAAGAAAGAACGTGCCGCCAAAGCCTAGCAGGAACTGGCTGATGTACATGTTTTGCGGGCGCGTGAGGTTGCTGGAGAAACTGTCCATCACCGAGCCTGTGGCCATGAAAGCCAGGGAGATGACCAATGGCATCAACAGGTGCGCCGGGTTGATGGTCAACGCGCTGACGGCCAGTCCGGCAATCGCCCCCGCGAGCATCACCCAATACAGCGTGCGCATCTGCTCGTTGCTCATGTTGAGCATCTGCATGAACCCCACGGCGCCGGTGGACTGCTCCGAAAGCACCATGCGAATCAGCACCACCGCCAACGCCAGGCGAATCATTGCCCCGCTGCCCAGCCAGCGGGTCATCAGCAACGGGTTGGAGCGGTTATGCTCGATGGCCAGGCCGGCCATGATCAGCACCAGCGAGCAGGCCGAGGCGATACCGATCCACGGCGCTTCCAGCCACCAGTCGATACGGCCCAGGGACAGCACCGCGCAGAGCAAGGCGACGCCGGTGGCGAGGATGGCGAAGGTCAGGAAGTCGAGTTTTTCGAAAGTCTTGAAGCGGTCGCCCGGGGGCAACTTGAGCAGGAATACGCAGCCCAGGCAGGTCAGGGCCATGCCCAGTTCGAACAGGTACAGGCCACGCCATTCGGCGATTTGCAGCAGGTCTTCGGAAAATAATCGGGCCAGGGGTAATGCCAGTTGCGCAGTGCCGAGGCCGAGCACCAGGGCTTTCATCCGCCACTTTGCGGGAAAGGCCTGGATCATGTAGTACAGGCCCAGGGAACTGAGGGCGGCGCCGACCATGCCGTGGGCCGCGCGTACGGCGATGGCCGAGCTGAGGTCGTTGACGAACAGGTGGCCGAAGGTGACCAGGGCGTAGAGCACCAGGAACACTTCGGTGAACGCACGCAGGCCGAATTGCTGGCGGAATTTTACCAGCAGCAGGTTCATGGAGACGTTGGTCATGACGTAGGCGGCGGGGAGCCAGGCCATCTCGGCCGTCGTGGCCCCCAGGGCGCCCTGGAGGTACACAAGGTTGGCGATCACCAGCGAGTTGCCGAGGCCACCGGTGATTGCCACGAGTACGCCGACGAGGGCGTAGGCCCAGCGTTTGCGGGTGGAATGCAGCGGCGTCGACGGCGAGCCCGGCAGGCTCGGGCGCTCGTGGGGCTGCCAGGTGTGGGGGGTGTATTTGTCCATTCGGTGGCCTTGATGAACCGACGTGCAAAGTCGGCAAAACGCTTACTCAGGGACTAGTAAACCTGAGCAGCGTTCATCTTGCCATGTCGGGATGTCAAAACGGCGCGGGATGGTCCGCCGTTGGAACAATAGGCCTAAGGTTTCAGGCAGTACCACAGACCTGCGCACACGACCAATTGAAGCCCCAAATAACCTGGCCATGTGGCCCAGCGTTTGAGGTTACGCGGGATGGAGTTATATTCTTCCTCTGTTATTTCGCCGTCTCTTATGTATCTCCTCGGCATCGTCAACAGGTTTGAAATAAAGACCATCCGCATCATTTTGTCGTAGGGCATTTTTCCAGGCCAATATCGCTTATTTTGCTGAACGGCTTCGTTTTTAATGAAGTAACGTTCCAACTCATCGAGCTTCATGTAATTCGCATAAGTCATCAGGCTCGCGACGGCGACTGACTCAAGAACCAACGTGGAGGTAATAAGTTTATACATGGCTATATCCAAGGATCATCACCTACATACAGAGCCTCGCCCCACTCAGCGCCATACCCGCCCAAGACAGTTCCGCCCGCGTATCCACCAGCCGCCCCACCAATCACCGAGCAAATGAGTTTTTCTTTCCCTTTTGTAGCAAAACCCAACACAACGTTGCAGGCGACACTCGCGGCACGTGCCCCGACCGCACCAAAAGACGCCGCTCCTGAGACGCCCCCAATCAACTTCCCGGCCTCAACAAACTGCGCCTTGCGACACTCATCCTCCCTTCCCGATGTGCACGCCTCTTTCACCTGCAAACCCGCGGCACTCACATCCAACATCAATCCGATATACGTTCCCTTGCGCAAATGCCGGGAAATAGCGGTAATCCGTTCGATGCGCTGCGCGTACCCCTTGATTTCCCTCTTGTGCAAAAAGCTCTTGGTGGATATGCCTAGAATCCGTCTCAACGAACCGTGACTGCGCAATCCCGTGCCAAACCTTGCCGCCCCGTGAAGTTGAATGTTAAGTTTTTTCAGCAGTACTTCACGCTGTTTGAAAAACTCCTCTCTATCCACGGTGCCCTGCTTCAAACGGCCATACGCCTGCTCGATTTCATCCAGGGTGCGCGTGACCTCATTCAAGTGCGTACTCCAGGTAGAGGTTGCGCTGCCAATTCCCAAGGAGCTGTAGCCCAGCACGCTCTGTAACAAATCATAGTTATTGACCACCGCCTCTCCCGCCTCGGGGTCGCGGTCCAGCACCCGACTGATGGCTTCGGCCTGGCTCATTAGCCAAGCCTCGTCGGCGGTGCTTTCATTGAGGGTGTTACCGGGCACAATAACCATATACCCCGGCCTCACAAACGGACCGGGCAGATGGACATTGAGGGCATCGAATTTGCTCTGCGCAATCGGCGAAGCGCCGTTTAGAACCCTTCGTTTCAAGCTGTCGTAGTCAATCAGCCGTTGGTTGATGTAAGCCGTCGCCATTCCCTGATTCCTGCTCCAAAAGAAGAGCTCGAAATATAAAATCGGGAGTGGCTTAACTTGCAGAAAATCAGACGGTAAAAATGGATTTTCAGAAAAGGGCTACAAGCGAGTTAATCAGCACCTACAGCAATCACTTCAAATCCACCCCAACCAACTCCAATACGTAGCCGCAAACACCAACATCAACCCATACCCCACCAGCGTCACCAAAATCCCCACCTTGGCAAACTGCCGCGCGGTAAACGTGCCGGTCCCCAAACACACCATGTTCTGTGGCGCATTGATGGGCAGGATAAACCCGTAGCTCATCACAAACCCCAGCAACATCGTCATCCCCAGCCGACTGAACTCCCCGGGCAACGTCTGCAACACCGCAATCAAAATCGGCAACAACGCCGACGTCAACGCCGTGGCACTGGCAAACCCCAAATGAATCACGATCAAAAACGCCCCCAGAATCGCAAACACCCCCAGCGGCCCCACCTGGTCCAAACCGGTATGCGCCACCACCTGCGACCCCAGCCACTGCCCCGCCTGGGTCGTCAGCAACGCCGTACCCAAGCTAATGCCAACCCCGAACACAATCACCGTGCCCCACGGAATCCGCGACTGCACATCCTTCCAGGTCATCACCCCAATCCCCGGCATCAGCAAAAACACCAACCCGGCGTAGGTCGTCGAAGTCGTATCAAAGCTGTGCAGTCGTCCCTCGGTGGCCCACGCCAGCAAGAGCAATACCGACACCGTCAGCAACCGCTTCTGCGGCCCCGTCATCGGCCCGATATCCACCAGCGATTGCGCCACCGCCTCCTTGCCCCCGGGAATGCTGTCACTCTCCGGCGGCAGCAGCTTCAACACCAAAAACAACAACACCGCCGACATGATCACTGCCCACGGCGCCCCGGCGATCAGCCAGTCGATCCACGACACTCGCTGCCCGAGCATCTTGTCCATAAAGCCAACCGTCAGCAGGTTCTGCGCCGCCGCCGTCTGAATCCCGACGTTCCAGATGCTCGTGCCCTGAGCCACGACGATCATGATCCCGGCCGCGATATTGGAGCGTTTGTCCACGCCGAACGCCGCAATCACCCCCATCATGATCGGCACCACACACGCACTGCGGGCCGTCGCGCTGGGTACCACCAGGCTGAGGAGGATGGTCACGGCAATTGCCCCGACGAGAATTCCCCGCGTGCTGGTACCCACGCGGGTCAGGGTGACCAACGCGATGCGCCGGTCCAGGCCGGTATGGGTCATGGCTGCCGCAATAAACAACGCACCCGCCACCAACGCCAATGCCGGGTTGGAAAACCCCGTCAACGCCATGCTGATGGCTGGGCTGGACCCGATCAGGTGCGTGGGGTCTTGCAGCGACGGCGCAGTGCCGAGCAAAAAAGCCATCAATGAGGTAATCATGATCGCGCTGGCCTCATAGGAGACCGCTTCGGTGATCCACACCACCACCGCAAACGCGAGGATCGCCAGCATCCGGTGCCCGGCCACCGGCAAATCGGCCGGCAGCGGCAACAGCAGCACGCCGACCATCACCAGTACGCCGACCACCAGGCCCAGGGGCAACTTGAATGAAGCAGCAGTTGTTGCGGGGGCGCTCATGGGGTTCTCCGTCGGCCTTTAAATCAGGCCCACAGCATGAGGCAAAGCGTCACGACCGGTGTTGACGGGTATCAAGTGGCTAGGCCAATAACTGGGTCAACACCGCCCGCAACTTGCCGGGCTTGACCGGCTTGTTGAGCAATGGCACGTCCAGGCGCTGCAATGCACGGCGGCATTGGTCGGTGCGGTCGGCGGTGATAATCACTGCCGGAATCCTGCAGCCAAAATGCTCGCGCAACTGGCCCACTACCTCACAGCCCACCACGCCATGGTCCAGGTGATAGTCCGCGAGAATCAGCTCCGGTGCCCTGCCCTGCAACGCAACCAGTGCGCCGGCCTGGTCGGTCGCAGTGACCACCTCGCAGCCCCACTGCCCAAGCAGCGCGCTCATGCTGTCGAGGATGCTGACTTCGTTATCCAGCACCAGCAGCCGCCTCCCCGGCAGCGGGTTGCCGGTGCTCGGTTGCGCGGCCACCACACTGATGGGCAGCGGCATGTCCTCGCTGATGGGGACTTCGATGCTGAACATCGAACCGCGCCCCGGCCACGAACGCACCGCCACCGGATAACCGAGGACCTCGGCGATACGCTCGACAATCGCCAACCCCAGTCCCACGCCCTTGCGGTCGGCAGCGCGGCCCACATCCAGTTGATTGAACTCCAGAAAGATGGCGTCCAGACGATCCGCCGCAATTCCGCGCCCGGTGTCCCACACCTCCAGGCGCAACCGCTCACCCCGGCGGCGGGCGCCCAGCAGGATGGAGCCCGCGCTCGTGTAGCGGCAGGCGTTGCTGAGGAAATTGCGCAGGATCCGCGTCATCAGCCGCAGGTCGGTGTTGATTGCGTAATGGCCTGTACGCGCCCGCAGGTTCAGCCCGGACGCCGCGGCCACCGACTGGAATTCCGAGACCAGCGGTGCGAACAGTTCGTCGAGACGGTACAGGGCGATGTCCGGCTTGACCGCCGCTTGATCGAGTCGGGAAATGTCCAGCAAGTCGGTGAGCAAATCCTCGGCGCCTTCCAGGGCCTGATGGGTGCGCTCCACCAACACGTGTTCGACGCTGGGCAAGTTGCGCTCGCGCAGGGTGGAGATCAGCAAGCGCGCGGCGTTGAGGGGTTGCAGCAGGTCATGACTGGCGGCGGCAAGGTATTTGTCCTTGCTGCGGTTGGCGGCCTGGGCGGCATCCCGGGCATCGCGCAGGTCCTGCTCGATCTTCTCGCGCTGGGCGATTTGCTGTTGCAGGTTGCGGTTGGCTTCCAGCAATTCGTCGGTACGCGCCGCGACCCGCTGCTCCAATTCGTCGTTGAGGCGGATGTAGCGATTGCGCTCGGCTTCCAACTCGTCGAGGCGCGCGGTCAGTTCGGGGTAATGGCTCTTGCGCGCCGAGTGGTTGCCCAGCCCCAGCAGCCCCGCGAGTGCCCGTTGCTGATCGTCAGAGAGCTTCGCCATAGACGACCTCGACGTCACGCTGGCTGGATTCACGCGGGTTGGTAAGGATGCACGGGTCGTGCATGGCGTGCTGCGACAGAAAGGGAATGTCCGCCACTCGAATTCCATGCAGGCCGAGGGTTTCATGGAAGCCGATCGCATGCTTCAAGGCGATCAAATGGTCCACCAGCCGGCCGCAGATTTGCCGGTGGTTGAGGCCCCGGCAATCAATGCCGAAGGTCTCGGCAATCACCTTGAAACGCTCCGGTGCCGCGCTGTAGTTGAACGCCACCACATGTTCCACCAGCACCGCGTTGCACAGGCCATGGGGCAGGTCGAGAAAGCCGCCAAGGCTGTGGGACATGGCATGCACCGCGCCGAGGATCGCGTTGGAAAACGCCAGCCCGGCCTGCATGCTGCCCAGCATGATTTTCTCCCGCAGGGCGATGTCGCCGGGGTTGGCGATCATCTGCACCAGGTTGCCATTGATAAGACGCATGGCTTCCAGCGCGTGGGGGTCGGTCAGCGGGCCGTGGCCGGTGGACACGAAGGCCTCGATGGCATGCACCAGCGCGTCGATGCCGGTACAGGCCGAGAGAAACGGGTCCATGCTCGCCGTGGTTTCCGGGTCGATCAGTGAGACATCGGGCACCACCGCCTTGCTGACGATGGAGAACTTCATGCGCTCCTGCTGGTTGGAAATGATCACGAACTGCGAGACATCCGCCGAGGAGCCCGCGGTGGTCGGGATCAGGATCAGCGGCGGGCTCGGCACGCGGATGGTGTCGACGCCTTCGAAGTCGAGGATGCTGCAGCCATGGGCGACCACGATGCCGATGGCCTTGCCGCAGTCCATCGGGCTGCCGCCGCCGACGGCGACGATCACGTCGCAATGGTTCTCACGGTAGACCTCGGCGCCGAGCATCACCTCTTCAACCCGGGGGTTGGGCGAAACGGCGGTGTACAGGCAGTAGTCGATGCCGATGGCTTGCAGGCTGGCCTCGACATCGGCCACCCAGCCGACAGCAACCACGCCGGGATCACTCACCACCAGCACCTTGCGCGCGCCAAAGGTCTTGGCGTAGTTGCCTACGTTGTGCCGGCAGCCGGCGCCAAAGATGATTTCAGGGGAAACGAATTTACGCAGGAGACTCAGGTTCGGGCTCATTGGTAAGCCTGTTTTTATTATTCTGGAAGATGCGCTCCACACTAACCCATCCGGCACTGAATGCAATCAGACCAATGGGTAGCGCTGAAACCGCGACGTAGGGCACGATCTACTACTTTGGTACTGATTCCCCTCTCTATCGTCGCATTCCCAAGGCATCGAGACTGGCATGTAATGGGCGCATGACCCTATGGATCGGACCTGCTTGAATAAGCAAAAATAATAAGGCGAACGTCCATGTACAAAATTCTGATAGCCGACGATCACCCACTGTTTCGCGAGGCGATCCACAACGTCATCAGCGACGGGTTCCCGGGCAGCGAAGTGATGGAAACCGGCGACCTGGACAGCGCCCTGGCCCTGAGCCAGGAGCACGACGACCTGGATCTGATCCTGCTGGACCTGAACATGCCGGGCATGCACGGCCTCAATGGCCTGATCAACCTGCGCAACGAGTCGCCGACGATTCCGGTGGTGATCGTGTCTGCCGAGCAGGACAAGCAGGTCGTGCTGCAAGCCATCACCTATGGCGCGGTGGGGTTTATCACCAAGTCCTCGCCCAGGCTGCAGATGACCGAGGCGATCCAACAGATTCTCAACGGCAATGTGTATTTGCCGCCGGAGATTATTCGCAGCCAGAAAATCGGCGGGCAACGGCGCATGAATGATTGCCTGGGGCTTGCGCCGGAGCTGCTGCAAGCCCTGACCCGCAAGCAATTGCTGGTGCTGGAGCGAATGACCAAGGGTGACTCGAACAAGCAAATCGCCTATAGCCTGGAGATTGCCGAGACCACGGTGAAGGCTCATGTCTCGGCGATCCTGCGCAAGTTGAACGTGCACAATCGGGTGCAGGCGATTCTCAGCGCCGGGGACATCGACTTCGGTGCCTACCTGCGGCGCTGATACCCGTAGGGGCGGGATGCTGACCGCATTTCAAGGCACCTGCATGAGCGCCCGAAACAACATGCCCGCCGCCACCAGTACACACAGGGTGGCAAAACCCACCTGCAAGGTGCGCGCCTTGATCACCGAGCACAGGCGCCGCCCCGCCAACATGCCGACAATGCTCGAACCGATAAACACCCAGCCCATCGGCTCGATACTGACCCCGGCATGAAACGCGCCGATCACGCCGATCAACGAGATCAAGCTGATCACCATCAGCGAGGTGGCGACGATGCCTCGCATCTGCACATCGGTCAGTTGCTTGAACGCCGGTACGATCAGGAAGCCGCCGCCCACGCCGAGCAAGCCCGATACCGCACCGGTCACTGCGCCGAGGGCCGCCAGGGTGGCGGTGCATTTGGCGGTCCAGGAAAAGCGCCCGGTCTGTTGATCGAGCATGCAGTTCTTCTGGCCCCACGATGCGGTGCCGTGGTCGCTCGGCCCGGCCTCAAGCTTCTCCCGTTGCAGCATGCGCCAGGCCACCAGCACCATCAGCGCGCTGAACAGGCCCATCAGGACTTTCTCCGACATCTGATGGGCGAAGAACACCCCCAGCGGCGAAAACAGCGCGCCAAGCAGCGCAATCAGCAGCGCCGCGCGGTAACGCACCAGGCCATGGCGCAAGCCATCCAGCGCACCTACTGCGGCGGCCGCGCCGACGGCGAACAAAGACACCGGCGCGGCCTGGGTCATGGTCAAACCCAACCCCAATACCAACGCCGGGACGCCCAGAATGCCGCCCCCGGCGCCGGTCAGGCCCATGACCAACCCCATCAACACGCCCAGAAAACTTGCCAGCAGCATAGGGTTGCCTCAATCCACCTTGGCCAGACGGGTCAGCCACTCGCGGCCCTTGAGCATGCCGTTCCAGTAGAACCACGGCAGGAAGCTCGCCTTGAGAAACCACGCCGAACGCCGTGCCACAGTTGGGTCGAGGGGAAAGGTCGGCAGCAACTTGCCGCCATAGCCGAACTCGGCCAGCACCACCTTGCCCTTCTCCACCGTCAGCGGGCAGGAGCCATAGCCGTCGTACTTGAGGGGCAAAGGCGCCTGTTTGCGCAGGGCCAGCAGGTTTTCCGCGACCACCACGATTTGCTTGCGCACGGCCGCTGCGGTCTTGGCGTTGGTGGTGGAGCACACATCGCCGAGGCCGAAGATGTGCGGGTAGCGCAGGTGTTGCAGGCTCTGGGGATTCACTTCGCACCAGCCGGCGGCATCGGCCAAGGGGCTGTTGCGGATAAAGTCCGGGGCGACCTGCGGCGGGACGACGTGCAGCAGGTCGAAGGTTTTCTCTTCGACGCGCACATTGCCTTCGGCGTCCTTGGTTTCGAACCAGGCCTTGCGCGCGGGGCCGTCGACCTTGACCAGGTTGGAGTTGAACGCCAGTTGGGCGGCGTACTTTTCAACGTACTTCATCAGCGGCGGGACGAAGGTCGCCACGCCAAACAAGGCGGCACCGGCCAGGTTGAATTCGACCTTGATGTTTTTCAGGTCACCCTGCTTGAGCCAGTGATCGCACGACAGGTACATGGCCTTTTGCGGGGCGCCGGCGCATTTGATCGGCATGGCCGGCTGGGTAAAGATCGCCTTGCCATGCTTGAGTTGCTGCACCAGTTGCCAAGTGTAGGCAGCGTGCTCGTAGCTGTAGTTGGACGTTACGCCATGCTGGCCAAGGGTCTCTGGCAAACCTTCGATTTTTTCCCAGGCCAGGCGCAGGCCCGGGCACACAATCAGGTTTTTCCAGGTCACGCGCTGGCCGCTGTCGAGCGCCAGGGTGTGCTCGTCGGGCAGTAATTCGCTGACCGCCGCCTGGATCCAGGTGACGCCGTTGGGCAGCACGTCGGCCATGGGGCGCACGGTCTTTTTAACGTCGTAGGCGCCGCCGCCCACCAAGGTCCAGGCCGGTTGGTAGTAGTGGTGGTCGCTGGGTTCGATCAGGATGATGTTCAGGTGCGGGTCGCGCTTGAGCAGGCTGGCCAGCAGGCCGATGCCTGCCGAGCCGCCACCGATGACAACGATATCGCCACTGATGGTAGGTCCCCAGTGTTGGTCGTTCATGGTCTATGGCCTTTCTTTTAAAAGTGCACACAAGGGTCGTTGCCGTACGGCGTCACGCCCAGCTTTTTATCACGGCGCCGCAATACAGCCCGGACAGCGTCTTCATCACTTGAATCACTTCGTGGCTGGCCAGCCCGTAGAAAATGTATTTGCCTTCCCGACGGGTGGCCACCAGCCCTTCGTCCCGCAGGATGCCCAATTGTTGCGACAGGGTTGGCTGGCGCACGCCGGTCATGGTTTCCAGCTCGCCGACGTTGCGTTCACCCTGGGTCAACTGGCAGAGAATCAACAGCCGGTCTTCATTGGCCAGGGCCTTGAGCAAGGCGCAGGCCTTGGACGCGGAAGCACGCAATTGCGCGACTTCGCCTTCACTCAGGTTCGATTCCATTTGCGTGGGGCTCTCTCTGTCACTTAAGCTCAAAACATTATGTGTAAACGTAAAGTGATTGTAACTACTTATTTGGGACAACCGTCATGCCAGCGTTGATTCAATCCTTTCTGGACGAGGCGTCGTCGACCTACACCTACGTCGTCTATGAAACGGACGGTGGCCCGTGCGCCATCGTTGATTCGGTGCTCAATTACGACCCGGCCTCCGGACGCACCGGCACCGGCCAGGCGGACAAGGTAATCGCGTTTGTGCACGAGCATGGCCTACAGGTGCAGTGGTTGCTGGAAACCCATGCCCATGCCGATCACTTGTCGGCGGCGCCGTATTTGCGTCGGCAGCTGGGGGGCAAGATCGCGATTGGCGAGTCCATCAGCAAGGTGCAGGGGGTGTTCAAGAACCTGTTCAACCTGGAGCCGGAGTTTCGCGTGGATGGGTCGCAGTTCGACCATCTGTTTGCGCCGGATGAGGTGTTTCACATCGGCAACCTGAAGGCCCAGGCACTGCATGTGCCGGGGCATACACCGGCGGACATGGCTTACCTGATTGATGACCAGTTGATTCTGGTGGGCGACACGCTGTTCATGCCGGATGTGGGGACGGCGCGCTGCGATTTCCCCGGTGGGGATGCGCGCCAGCTGTATGCGTCGATGCGCAAGTTGCTGGCGTTCCCGCCGCAGACCCGGTTGTACGTGTGCCATGACTACCCGCCTGAGGGACGCGCCGCCAAGTGCCTGACCACAGTGGCTGAGCAACGGGCAGGCAATATTCATGTGCATGACGGGGTAGATGAGGCGGCGTTTGTCCAGATGCGCACCACTCGGGATGCCGGGTTGGGCATGCCGACGCTGTTGCTGCCGGCGATCCAGGTGAATGTGCGGGCCGGGGTGATGCCGCCGGCGGAGGACAATGGCGTCGTTTACCTGAAGATTCCGCTCAACCAGCTTTGAGCGGGCACTTCAGGCCTGGCCAAAATGCGCTGTCGGCCAGGCGAAGTCCTGCAACACACGCCCTCGATCAACTCACGGAAAACTTCGAAACGATCTGCTTGAGGTCAACGGCCAACTTGGACAGTTCATGACTGGCGATGGACGTCTGCCCCGCCGCCGATGAACTCTGGATGGACAAGTCACGAATGCTGATCAGGTTCTGGTCCACGGAGCGCGCCACGTGTGCCTGCTCTTCCGAGGCTGTGGCAATCAGCAGGTTTCGTTCATTGATATCGGAAATGGCCTCGGTGATCTGGGTAATGGCCAGGCCCGCTTCATGGGCGATTTTCAACGATTCCACCGCTTCACTGCGGTTAAGCACCATGGAAGACACCGCCTCGCTGGAGCAGGTCTGGATTTTCGCAATCATCTGCTCGATTTCCTGCGTGGACGTTTGCGTGCGATGGGCCAGTGCTCTCACTTCGTCAGCCACTACCGCAAAGCCCCTTCCTTGCTCACCAGCCCTGGCGGCTTCAATGGCGGCGTTCAACGCGAGCAGGTTGGTTTGCTCGGCAATGGAACGGATAACCTCGACCACCCGTGCAATATCCTGTGCCTGCATCGCCAAGCCTTCGACCTCCAGCCCGGTCTGCTGCACTGTGGCACTCAACTTTTCAATCGAAGCAATGGTTTGCGTGACGCGCTCCTGGCCGACTTTCGCAGCGCGTTGGGAGTCCTGGGTAGAGTGAGAGGCGGAAACAGCATTCCTGGCCACTTCCTCTACGGCGGCAGTCATCTGATTGACGGCAGTCGCCGCCTGGTCAGTCTCCATACTCTGACGTTCAATACCCGCAGTAGATTCCCGGGTGATTGAACTCATTTCTTCTGCCGCAGAGGCCAACTGCCCGGAGGCTTCGGAGATATGCAGCAAGGTAGTTTTCAGGTTCATTTGCATGGCAGCGGTGGATTGCTGCAGCGCTGTCAGTTCATCCTTGCCGCTGATAGCGATGGCCACTCGCAAATCACCTTCGGCAATCTTGGTGGTCGATACCAACAGCTCACGCACCGGAATAATAACGCTCTGGGAAAACAGGCGCGCCACTACCACTGTCAACAACACAGCCCCCACCATCAATCCCCAGGTAAACAAACGGGTCATATGCACCTCATCGGATGCCCTTTGCGCCGCTTCCTTCGCTCCTTTCTCATTGATCGCGATCAAATCGGTAATGGAGCCCTGCACCTTGAGAGCGATGGGAGTATTAACTTCACGCAAGTACGCCGCAAACTCATCGATAGACAGCGTGCCGGCACGGGCGATCAAGTCCTCGACTTTTTCGTTGTAAACTCGCATACCGTCTAACATTTCAGTGTATTTGGACTGTTCTTCAGGTGTCGATGCAAAGGGTGCATAGCTCCCCGCGAGTTTGATGGTTTGTAAACTGAAATCCCTTAACCTTTGGACTGACGCTGGTTCCTGACGAGCACGGTCGATGGCAAAACGACGCAAGTCCAGACGAAGATTGTAAAAGCTCGAATTTATACTTCCCGCCAAACTAACACTGGGCAGCCAATTAGTTCCAACGTCCACGGTTGACGAATAAATCTTCTCAACTTTAACCAGCGTCACGCCTCCTTGCATTAACAAGAAAATACAAATCACACCAAAACAAAGTGTGGTGCGAACACTCAACGTCAAGGATCTCATGAACATTCGGCTTACCCTTCTTCAGCCCAACAGCGCAACGTCTTATGACGTTAATATGTTTAATCGTTGTAAAAAATGCTCAACTTGAAGCACAACCTTTCTTTAAAAACAGAAAGAGTCCCAACGTCAGTCGGGCATTTCTGCTTTCAGGGTAACCAGAGCGTACATCGCCTCACACGAGCGGTCGCAATTGCGTCCGACGGTTTCAAGATGACGATTCAAGGAGTCGACAACTTCCGGCGACAGATAGGAAACCTTCCCAACTAACGCCGTCATGTCCTCGAGTGCGGCCACAATAGATAGTTGGGTTAAGTTGAACTCGTAGAGCGCGCGGCATACCAGATCCTGATTTTCCATGACACCGCTCCCATTTAAAATAGGAGCTTAGCAGTTGCCCGAATCTGCGCACTGAAGATCAAATTTATAAATAGCCCCTCAGCACTAATGAATGAGATGAGAGCCCATTTATATCTAAACGGATAGCCTTGGCAGGTTTATCAGACCATCAATCCACCTGGCGGCAACGGCAACGCCGTTTTATAACGTACTTGCTTGAGGGCAAAACTGGAGCGGATGTTGGCGACACCCGGGACTTTGGTCAAAAAGTCCATCATGAAGCGCTCCAAAGACTGGATGGTCGGCACCAGTACTCGAATCAAATAGTCGGGATCTCCGGCCATCAGGTAGCACTCCATCACTTCGGGGCGATCCGAAATCGCCCCTTCAAATTGCTGCAACGCCAGCTCGTTCTGCTTTTCCAGGCTGACGTGGATGAACACATTGACGTGCAGCCCCAGCAGGTCGGCGTCCAGCAGTGTCACCTGGTCGCGAATCAGCCCCAATTCTTCCATCGCCTTGACCCGGTTGAAACATGGCGTGGGCGACAGGTTGACCGAGCGGGCCAGGTCGGCGTTGGTGATGCGGGCGTTCTCCTGAAGGGCGTTCAGAATGCCGATATCGATACGGTCCAGTTTGCGCATGAGACAAAACCACCTGTTTATTATGTTTATGCAGTTTTTTTATCCCCAAATGATCTCCAACGCAACGAAACAGAGATAAATATTCTCCTGCCGCGAGCCTATGATTGTTGTAGGACAAGATTTCTTCTACCCGAAGACGGACTGTCAGCTACCGCGCCCACTACAAGAAATTCACAAGATAGAGCGTAGAAAGCCATGACTCAGCAGTATGAACCACTGCGCCTGCACGTCCCTGAACCCTCAGGCCGACCAGGCTGCAAGACCGACTTTACCTACCTGCGCCTGACTGACGCAGGCACGGTGCGCAAACCCCCAATTGACGTGGAACCCGCCGACACCGCCGACCTGGCCAAGGGCCTGATTCGCGTGCTCGACGATCAGGGCCAGGCCCTCGGCCCGTGGGCTGAAGGTGTGCCGGTGGAAATTCTGCGCAAGGGCATGCGCGCCATGCTCAAGACGCGGATCTTCGACAACCGCATGGTGGTCGCCCAGCGTCAGAAAAAGATGTCGTTCTATATGCAAAGCCTTGGCGAAGAAGCCATCGGCAGCGCCCAGGCCCTGGCCTTGAACATCGACGACATGTGTTTCCCCACCTACCGTCAGCAAAGCATCCTGATGGCCCGCGAAGTGCCGCTGGTGGACCTGATCTGCCAACTGCTGTCCAACGAGCGCGATCCGCTCAAGGGCCGTCAGTTGCCGATCATGTACTCGGTAAAAGACTTCGGCTTCTTCACGATTTCCGGCAACCTCGCCACCCAGTTCGTCCAGGGCGTGGGCTGGGGAATGGCCTCGGCGATCAAGGGCGATACCAAGATTGCCTCGGCCTGGATCGGCGACGGCGCCACCGCTGAATCCGACTTCCACACCGCCCTCACCTTCGCCCACGTGTACCGGGCGCCGGTCATCCTTAACGTAGTGAACAACCAGTGGGCGATCTCCACCTTCCAGGCCATCGCCGGCGGTGAAGCCACGACCTTTGCCGGACGCGGCGTAGGTTGCGGCATCGCCTCCCTGCGGGTGGACGGCAACGATTTTGTCGCGGTGTACGCGGCCTCCGCCTGGGCCGCCGAACGCGCCCGCCGCAACCTGGGGCCAACCCTGATCGAGTGGGTGACCTACCGCGCCGGCCCGCACTCCACTTCCGATGACCCGTCCAAATACCGTCCCGCCGACGACTGGAGCCACTTCCCGCTGGGCGACCCGATTGCCCGCCTCAAGCAGCACCTGATCAAGATGGGTCAGTGGTCCGAAGAGGAACACGCGGCGGTCAGTGCCGAACTTGAAGCCGAAGTGATCAAGGCCCAGAAAGAAGCCGAACAGTACGGCACCCTGGCCGGTGGCCAGATTCCAAGCGCCGCGACCATGTTCGAAGACGTTTATAAAGAGATGCCGGAGCACTTGAAGCGCCAGCGTCAAGAGTTGGGGATCTGACATGAACGATCACAACAACAATATCCAGCTGGAAACCGCCATGACCACCACGACCATGACCATGATCCAGGCCTTGCGCTCGGCCATGGATGTGATGCTTGAGCGAGACGACAATGTGGTGGTGTTCGGCCAGGACGTCGGTTACTTCGGCGGCGTGTTCCGTTGCACCGAAGGCTTGCAGAACAAATACGGCACCTCGCGGGTGTTTGACGCACCGATCTCCGAAAGCGGGATCGTCGGCGTGGCGGTCGGCATGGGCGCCTATGGCCTGCGGCCGGTGGCCGAGATTCAGTTCGCCGACTACGTATACCCCGCCACCGACCAGATCATTTCCGAAGCGGCCCGCCTGCGTTATCGCTCGGCCGGCCAGTTCACTGCGCCCCTGACCATGCGCATGCCCTGCGGCGGCGGCATCTACGGCGGCCAGACCCACAGCCAGAGTATTGAAGCGGTGTTCACCCAGGTCTGCGGCCTGCGCACGGTGATGCCGTCCAACCCGTACGACGCCAAGGGCCTGCTGATCGCCTCTATCGAAAACGATGACCCGGTGATCTTCCTCGAACCCAAGCGCCTGTATAACGGCCCGTTCGACGGCCACCACGACCGCCCGGTAACCCCGTGGTCGAAGCATCCGCAAGCGCAAGTGCCGGACGGTTACTACACCGTGCCGCTGGACGTGGCCGCCATCGCCCGCCCGGGCAAGGACGTGACCATCCTCACCTACGGCACCACCGTGTATGTCTCGCAAGTCGCCGCTGAAGAAACCGGCATCGATGCTGAAGTCATCGACCTGCGCAGCCTGTGGCCGCTGGACCTGGAAACCATCGTCAATTCCGTGAAGAAAACCCGCCGCTGCGTGATCGTTCACGAAGCCACCCGTACCTGCGGGTTCGGCGCCGAGCTGGTGGCGCTGGTGCAGGAGCACTGCTTCCACTACCTGGAAGCGCCAATCGAGCGCGTCACCGGTTGGGACACCCCCTACCCGCACGCGCAAGAGTGGGCGTATTTCCCTGGCCCGACCCGAGTGGGCGCGGCTTTGCATCGGGTTATGGAGGTCTGAATGGGCACGCACGTTATCAAGATGCCGGACATTGGCGAAGGCATCGCAGAAGTTGAATTGTCGGTATGGCACGTCAAGGTCGGCGACCTGGTGGTAGAAGACCAGGTGCTGGCGGACGTGATGACCGACAAGGCCATGGTGGACATTCCTTCGCCGGTGCACGGCAAGGTGATTTCCCTCGGCGGCGAGCCGGGCGAAGTCATGGCGGTGGGCAGTATTTTGATCAGTATCGAAGTGGAAGGCGCAGGCAATACCAGGGAGTCGGCGTTGTCGGCGGTGGTTGAAGAGGTCGCGCCTGCACCGGCTCCTGCACCGAAAGTCGAAGCCAATGCCGCGCCGGTAGTTGAGCCCAAGCCGGCAGCCAAACCTGCGGTGGCGGCTGCGCAAGCGCCCGTGGCTCGCGAGGCCGATGACCGCCCGCTGGCCTCCCCGGCCGTGCGCAAACATGCGCTGGATGCTGGCATCCAGCTACGACTGGTCCAGGGCTCAGGCCCGGCCGGCCGGATTCTGCATGAAGATCTGGACGCTTACTTGCTCCAGGGTCCGGCGAAAAATTCCGGTGCGTCCAACCCGTACGCCGAACGCAACGACGAGCAGCAAATCCCGGTGATCGGCATGCGCCGCAAGATCGCCCAGCGCATGCAGGACGCCACCCGGCGCGCCGCGCATTTCAGCTACGTGGAAGAGATCGACGTCACGGCCCTCGACGAGTTGCGCGTGCACCTCAACGAGAAACACGGCGCCACCCGCGGCAAGCTGACCCTGCTGCCGTTCCTGGTGCGCGCCATGGTCGTCGCATTGCGCGACTACCCGCAAATCAATGCGCGTTATGACGACGAAGCCCAGGTCATCACCCGCCTCGGCGCGGTGCATGTGGGCGTCGCCACCCAGAGCGATGTCGGCCTGATGGTGCCGGTGGTGCGTCACGCCGAAGCCCGCAACCTGTGGGGCACGGCGGAAGAAATCAATCGGCTGGCGAATGCTGCGCGCAATGGCAAGGCCAGTCGCGATGAGCTGTCGGGTTCGAGCATTACCCTGACCAGCCTGGGCGCATTGGGCGGGATCGTCAGCACCCCGGTGCTGAACCTGCCCGAAGTGGCCATCATCGGGGTCAACCGCATCGTCGAGCGGCCGATGGTGATCAAGGGCCAGATCGTGATCCGCAAGATGATGAACCTCTCCAGTTCCTTCGATCACCGGGTGGTCGATGGCATGGACGCGGCGCAATTCATCCAGGCCATCCGTGGCCTGCTCGAACAACCCGCCAGCCTGTTCCTGGAGTAACCCATGTCTCAAACATTGCACACCACCCTACTGATTATCGGCGGCGGGCCTGGCGGTTACGTGGCAGCGATTCGCGCCGGCCAGCTGGGCATCCCGACCATCCTGGTGGAAGGTCAATCGCTGGGCGGTACCTGCCTGAATATCGGCTGCATTCCGTCCAAGGCACTGATCCATGTTGCCGAACAGTTCCAGCAAACCGTGCACCACAGCCAGGGCTCGCCGTTGGGTATCGAGGTCGATGTGCCGACCCTGGACATCAGTAAAAGCGTGGAATGGAAAGACGGGATCGTTGACCGCCTGACCACCGGCGTTGCCGCGCTGCTGAAAAAACACAAGGTCCAGGTCATTCATGGCTGGGCCAAGGTTGTCGATGGCAAGACCGTCGACGTCGGCGACCAGCGCATCCAGTGCGAACACCTGTTGCTGGCCACCGGCTCGAAAAGCGTCAACCTGCCGATGCTGCCGATTGGCGGGCCGATCATCTCCTCCACCGAAGCCCTGGCGCCGAAACGCATCCCTAAACGCTTGATCGTGGTGGGCGGTGGCTATATCGGCCTGGAGCTGGGGATTGCCTATCGCAAGCTCGGTGCAGACGTCAGCGTGGTTGAGGCGCAAGACCGGATACTGCCGGCCTACGACGCCGAACTGACCCAGCCGGTGGCCGAATCCCTCAAGCAGTTGGGGGTGAAGGTGTTCCTGAAACACAGCGTCACCGGCTTTGAACACAACACCCTGCAAGTGCGTGATCCCAACGGCGAGACGCTGTCGCTGGAAACCGACCAGGTGCTGGTTGCCGTTGGTCGCAAACCCAACACCCAGGGCTGGAACCTCGAAGCCTTGAACCTGGACATGAACGGCTCGGCGATCAAGATCGACAGCCGCTGCCAGACCAGCATGCGTAATGTGTGGGCCATCGGCGACCTCAGCGGTGAGCCGATGCTCGCCCACCGCGCCATGGCCCAGGGCGAAATGGTGGCCGAACTGATCAGCGGTAAATCCCGCGAATTCAACCCGGCCGCGATCCCGGCGGTGTGCTTCACCGACCCGGAACTGGTGGTGGTCGGCAAGACCCCGGACGAGGCCAAGGCCGCCGGGCTGGACTGCATCGTGTCGAGCTTCCCGTTCGCCGCCAATGGCCGGGCCATGACCCTGGAGTCGAAAACCGGCTTCGTGCGGGTAGTGGCGCGCCGCGACAACCACCTGATCGTCGGCTGGCAGGCGGTAGGCGTGGGCGTCTCGGAATTGTCCACGGCCTTCGGCCTGAGCCTGGAAATGGGATCACGCCTGGAAGACGTGGCGGGCACGATTCACGCCCACCCAACCCTCGGCGAAGCGGTACAGGAAGCGGCACTGCGGGCCCTGGGGCATGCATTGCATATGTAATCGGCGATCACACCCAACTCCCAACTGTAGGAGCGAGCTTGCTCGCGAAAAACCCGAGAACACCGCTGGGCAGCAGGTTTCCAGCGTCATCGTTCACGACCTTCGCGAGCAAGCTCGCTCCTACAGGGGGTGCGAACGCACCGGGGAATGAAGTATTGTTGCGCCCATCCAGAAATAAACCATAAGCCTGCCTTCGACCAGGCGGTTGACAAAAGATAGAGGGTGTCATGGGTAACGAAAGCATCAATTGGGACAAGCTGGGTTTTGACTACATCAAGACCGACAAGCGTTTCCTCCAGACCTGGAAGGACGGCGCCTGGCAAGAAGGCACCCTGACCGACGACAACGTGCTGCACATCAGCGAGGGCTCCACCGCCCTGCACTACGGCCAGCAATGCTTTGAAGGCCTCAAGGCCTATCGCTGCAAGGACGGTTCGATCAACCTGTTCCGTCCGGACCAGAACGCCGCGCGCATGCAGCGCAGCTGTGGTCGCCTGCTGATGCCACAAGTGCCGACCGACGCCTTTATCGAAGCCTGCAAAGCAGTAGTCCGTGCCAACGAGCGGTTCATCCCGCCGTACGGCACCGGCGGCGCGCTGTACCTGCGCCCGTTCGTGATCGGCACCGGTGACAACATCGGCGTGCGCACCGCACCAGAGTTCATCTTCTCGATCTTCTGCATCCCGGTGGGCGCCTACTTCAAGGGCGGCCTGACCCCGCACAACTTCCTGATCTCCGGTTACGACCGTGCCGCACCGAACGGCACCGGCGCCGCCAAGGTCGGTGGCAACTACGCCGCCAGCCTGATGCCCGGTTCCCTGGCGAAAAAAGCCAACTTCGCCGACTGCATCTACCTCGACCCGGCCACCCACTCGAAAATCGAAGAAGTCGGCTCGGCCAACTTCTTCGGGATCACCCACGACAACAAGTTCGTCACCCCGAACTCGCCGTCGGTGTTGCCAGGCATCACCCGCCTGTCGCTGATCGAACTGGCCAAATCCCGCCTGGGCCTGGAAGTGGTTGAAGGCGACGTGCTGATCGACAAGCTGTCGGACTTCAAGGAAGCCGGCGCCTGCGGCACCGCCGCCGTGATCACCCCGATCGGCGGCATCGAGTACAAAGACAAGCTGCACGTGTTCTACAGCGAAAAAGAAGTCGGCCCGGTCACCCAGAAGCTCTACAAAGAGCTGACCGGCGTGCAGTCCGGCGACGTTGAAGCGCCTGCAGGCTGGATCGTCAAGGTCTAAGCAACACTGCAAAACCAAACTGTGGGAGCGGGCTTGCTCGCGAATACGGAGTGTCAGTCGACAGATTTATTGACTGATCCACCGGATTCGCGAGCAAGCCCGCTCCCACATTTGATTTCAGCGTTTGGAAAACCGACGTTCAGGCTTTATCCGTCGGGATGTTTTCCAGGATCTTCTTGCCCATGCTGATCCGCGGCTCGACGCCATAACCCAGCGCCTCATAAAACCCCATCACCGCATCATTGCCGCTGGTGATCTGCAGGTTGATCTTCATGCAGCCCAACGCCGTCAACGCCTGCTCCGCATGCCGCACCAGCGAAGCGCCCAGGCCCTGGCGACGATAATCGTGATGCACCGCCACCGAATACAGCCAGCCGCGATGCCCGTCGTAGCCGGCGAGGATGGTGCCGATCACCGCTTTCTTGTCGGTAGCCACAAAGAACAACCCATCGTTGACCGCCAGCTTCTTGTCGATCGCCAAGCCCGGCAGGTTGTGAGCTGCGTCATAACCAAACGCCGCCTGCCACAGCGCTACCACCTGCGCCCGATGCGCACGGTCCCGATAGGCGCCGATGGGATGACGGGATGACAACCCCTTCTCCATCACCAGCGTGCGCTCATTGCCATGGTAGACATCGCGCACCGTGTGGAACCCCAGCTTGGTGTAGAACGGCTCGGCGGTCAGGGAAGATGGCACATGCAGCGTCGTCACTCCCGCTTCCCGGGCGCGCAGCTCGATTTCAATCATCAACAAACGCCCGATGCCCTGCCCTTGCAGCGCCGGATTGACGAACACCGAACGCACCACGTTGCCATCGAGAGCCGCTGTCGCGACGATGACTTTATCTTGCGTCGCCACCAGCACTGTTCGGCGAGCGAGCAGCCCCAGCACCGCCTCGGGGGTAAAGTTGCTCGCCACCCGCGCAATCACATCAGCCGGATAATCCCGGGCATTGCTGTCATGCAGGGCCGCCAGAATGACCTGGCTGATGCCCTCGGCATCGGTGGTTTGGGCGAGACGAACTTCAGTGGGCATGGTTTCTCCATCCAGACAAAAATACCTCAGGCAACACAATACCAATGTGGGAGCGGGCTTGCTCGCGAAGGCGGTGTATCAGCCACCGAATTTATTAACTGACCCACCGCTTTCGCGAGCAAGCCCGCTCCCACATTTTGATCTCCACTCACCCCTACAGCCGATTCGGCTGCCCCACCCCACTTTTCAGCTTTCCCGGCTGAGCCACCCCCTCAGTTCAGCCGGGATTCTTCCTTCACCCCGCACAAAATAGCCTCACTGCCCAACCCATGGACCCGTGCACCCATGCAAACCACCAACACCGTCCTGATGATCCGCCCGGCGCACTTCGCCTTTAACCCGGACACCGCGATCAACAACCGCTTCCAGCGCGCGCCCCTCGACCCATTGGCCGCACAGCAGAAAGCGCTGGAAGAGTTCGACGGCTACGTCGACACCCTGCGCCATCACGGCGTGGAAGTGCTGGTGGTACAAGACACCCCCGCGCCCCATACCCCGGATTCGATCTTCCCCAACAACTGGTGGAGCAGCCACGCCGATGGCAGCCTGGTGCTGTACCCGATGGAAGGCCGGAACCGACGACTGGAACGCGACAAAGGCGTGCTGCAAGTACTGGAGCAGCGCTTCGCGATCAAAAACACCATCGACCTCAGCCACCTCGAACAACAGAACATGTTCCTCGAAGGCACCGGCAGCATGGTCCTCGACCGCCAGCACCGCATCAGCTACGCCTGCCATTCCGGACGGACCCATCAGGATGCCCTGCGCCAGTTCGCCGAACGCCTGGACTACCAGGTCTGCGTATTCCACGCCGTCGACCGTCACCACGCGCCGATCTACCACAGCAACGTAATGATGAGTGTCGGCCGCGACCTCTCCGTGGTGTGCCTGCAAGCCCTGCCCGATGACCACGAGCGCCAGGCCCTGGAACGCTCCCTGCGGGACACCGGCAAAGACATCGTCGCCCTGGACTTCGACCAACTGGAAGCCTTCGCCGGCAACATGCTCGAAGTCCATGACCGCGACGGCCAGCCGCTGCTGGTGATGTCGGCCAGTGCCTGGGGCTCCCTCAAGCCCGCCCAGCGCCAGCACGTGGAACGCCACACCCGGCCGGTGGTGGTGAACATCGACAACATCGAACGCATCGGCGGCGGCAGTGCCCGCTGCATGTTGGCGGAAGTACATCTGCCCGCCCGCCCCTCATTTCAATAAGGAGTCTTCCCATGACCCGCTATATCGACGTCAACGACTTGAGCTACCTGGTTTCGCAAAAAGGCCTGCAAACCTGCATTACCGAGATGGCCGAGTACATCCGCGCCGACTACCTGCGCTGGCAGGACTTTGAAAAATGCGCACGCCTGGCCAACCATTCCCCCGAGGGCGTGATCGAGCTGATGCCGGTGTCCGACGCGTCGCTGTACGCCTTCAAATACGTGAATGGCCACCCGAAAAACACTCAGAGCGGCATGCTCACCGTCATGGCCTTCGGCGCCCTGGGTGATGTGGACACCGGCAAACCGGTGCTGCTGGCGGAAATGACCCTGTCCACCGCGATCCGCACGGCCGCCACCTCGGCCCTGGTGGCGCGCTACCTGGCCCGGGACAACAGCCGCAGCATGGCGCTGATCGGCAACGGCTCCCAGAGCGAGTTCCAGGCCCTGGCCTTCCACGCGATGCTGGGCATCACTGAAATCCGCCTGTTCGACATCGACGCCAAGGCCACCGCCAAACTGGCCGCCAACCTCAAAGCCTTCCCGGCGATCAAGGTGATCCTGGCAGGCAGCGTGGCCGAAGCCGTGAAAGGTGCCGACATTGTCACCACCGTCACCGCCGACAAGGCCTACGCCACCATCCTCACGGACGAGATGATCGAGCCGGGCATGCACCTTAATGCCGTCGGCGGCGACTGCCCGGGCAAGACCGAGCTGGACCGACGAATCGTCGAACGTGCCCGTGTGATCGTCGAGTACGAACCTCAAAGCCGCATCGAAGGCGAAATCCAGCACATGCCGGAAGATTCGCCGGTCACCGAACTGTGGCAAGTGATCAACGGCCAGGCCCCGGGCCGTGAAAATGCGCGCCAGGTCACCCTGTTCGACTCGGTGGGTTTTGCCATCGAAGACTACTCCGCCCTGCGCTACGTACTGGATGTGGCCAAGGCGCTGGACGTGGGCAGCGAACTGGAACTGGTGCCGGACCTGGCCGACCCCAAGGACCTGTTTGCCCGCCTGGCACAAGCACCGGCCGCACAGCAGAAAAAGCGCGCCTGAGACCGCTCTGGCCTGCTGCTTTGCGTGAGGGGCAGGCCGGAAAAACCTCACCGACAAGCCGATTTAGCGGGTGCGACAGCCGTTTCCGCTGTAGTGCGCGTTTTAACAGCACATTCCGCGCGCCGCGGCAGGGGTAAACGACACAAAAAACGCACCATCTTGAAGCATTCTCTCTGACCACAAACAGCCCAATGTGGTGAGGCAGCCCAATGTGGCGAGGAGCTTGCTCCCGCTGGAGTGCGTAGCGCTCCCAGGATTTTGAGGCCGCTACGCAACTCAGCGGGATCAACCTCCCTCACCACAAAAAGCCTATTCACCTTAGCGTTCAGTTTTCTACTGCCCTGACATCAATTACAAAATATAGGGAATACACATGACTCCGCTCCGATCACTTTTCGCTGCGCTGCTCCTGCCATTGGCCGCCACCGCTGCCCAGGCTCAGGAATGGAAAGAAATCCGCTTTGGGGTCTTCCCCGAATACCCACCGTTTGAATCCGTCGCCGCCGACGGCAGCCTGCAAGGTTTCGACATCGACCTGGGCAACGCCATCTGCGCCAAGCTTGAAGTCAAATGCGTGTGGGTCCACAACGAATTCGACGGCATGATCCCGGCCCTGCGCGCCCGCAAGTTCGACGCCATCATGTCCTCCATGGCCGTGACCCCGGCCCGCCAGAAAGTCATCGACTTCAGCGACCGCCTGTTCCTCAGCCCGACCTCGGTGATCACCCGCAAAAGCGCCGACTTCGGCGACACCCCGGAATCCCTGAAAGGCAAACAGGTCGGCGTGCTGCAAGGCTCGCTGCAGGAAGCCTACGCCCGTGCACACCTGGCCAAGCTGGGCGCGCAGATCAAGGCTTACCAGTCCCAGGAGCAGAACTACGCCGACCTGCAAAACGGTCGCCTGGACGCTACCCTGACCGACAAGCTCGAAGCCCAACTCAACTTCCTGTCCAAGCCTGAAGGCGCCGACTTCAAGACCGGCCCGGCCTTCAAGGACCCGACCCTGCCGCTCGACATCGCCATGGGCCTGCGCAAGAACGACAAGGAGTTGGTGGAGCTGATCAACAAGGGCATCGCCGCCGTCCAGGCCGATGGCACCTACACACAGATCCAGAAGAAATACTTCGGCGATCAGGACATCTACAACGAGTAAAAACAACGTTCCCTCCGTAGCAGCTGTCGAGCCCCAGCGAGGCTGCGTCGGCCACGCCGCCGTTCTCGAGCCAGGCTGGGCACCGAGGCGCGCCTGACGCAGCCTCGCTGGGGCTCGACAGCTGCTACCGGGGGGCCGTGATGCGTTGTTCCACACCACAGAGATCTCCCCCGTGAATGAATTCCTCAACTTGCAAGGCTTCGGCCCGTTGCTGGCTCAGGGTGCCTGGATGACGGTCAAGCTGGCGTTCCTGGCGCTGCTGCTGAGCCTGTCCCTGGGCCTGATCGCCGCCGCTGCCAAGCTCTCCAGCGTCAAGCTGCTGCGGGTTCCGGCCACGCTCTACACCACGCTGATTCGCAGCGTGCCGGACCTGGTGCTGATCCTGCTGATTTTCTACAGCCTGCAACTGTGGCTCAACGACCTGAGTGAAATGCTCGGCTGGGCTTACTTCGAAATCGACCCGTTCACCGCTGGTGTCATCACCCTCGGGTTTATCTACGGTGCGTATTTCACTGAGAACTTTCGCGGGGCAATTCTCAGCGTACCCGCCGGCCAACTGGAAGCCGCGACCGCCTACGGCCTGAGCCGCTGGCAGCGCTTTCGCCTGGTGTTGTTCCCGCAACTGATGCGCTTTGCCCTGCCGGGCCTGGGCAATAACTGGCTGGTGCTGCTCAAGTCCACGGCGCTGGTGTCGATCATCGGCCTGTCGGACCTGGTCAAGGCCGCGCAAAACGCTGGCAAGACCACCAACGACCCGCTGTATTTCCTGATCCTCGCGGGCCTGGTGTACCTGGTGATCACCACCCTCTCCAACCGCATCTTCAAACGCCTGGAACGGCGCTACAACGTGGGCATCAAGGGGATGGCGCGATGATCGAACTGATCCAGCAATACGGCCTCGCCTACCTGTTCACCGACGGCAATGGCCTCTCCGGAGTGGCCATGACCCTGTGGCTGTTCATTATCTCGGTGGTGTTGGGCTTCTTCCTGTCGATCCCGCTGGCGATCGCCCGGGTCTCGGAACACTTCTGGGTTCGCTGGCCGGTGGAGGTATACACCTACCTGTTTCGCGGCACGCCGCTGTATATCCAGTTGCTGATTTGCTACACCGGCCTCTATGGCCTGGAGGTGGTGCAGGACAACGCCCTGCTCAACCAGTTTTTCCGCAATGCGCTGAACTGCACGCTGCTGGCGTTTGTGCTGAACACCTGCGCCTACACCGTGGAGATCTTTGCCGGGGCGATCCGCAACATTCCCCACGGCGAGATCGAAGCTGCCAAGGCCTACGGCCTGCACGGCTGGCGCCTGAACCTGTTCGTGGTGGTGCCCGCCGCACTGCGCCGTGCACTGCCGGCCTACAGCAACGAAATGATCCTGATGCTGCACGCGACCTCCCTGGCGTTTACCGCCACCATCGCCGACATCCTCAAGGTGGCCCGCGATGCCAACGCCGAGACGTTCCTGACGTTCCAGGCCTTCGGCATCGCGGCCCTGTTGTACATGCTGCTGTCCTTTGCACTGGTGGGCCTGTTTCGACTGGCCGAACGTCGCTGGATGCGTTTTCTTGTTCCTACCCGAGGCTAACCCATGAATCAGTCCGCGCAGGCCCTGGCCGCTTATCCCACCGATGTACGCCCTGCTACCCAACCGGTCGCCGTGGCAGAAAACGCCAACGTCAAACTCCAGGTCGAAGGTCTGCACAAACGCTATGGCGAGCATGAGGTGCTCAAGGGCGTCTCACTGAACGCGCGCAATGGCGACGTGATCAGCCTGATCGGTGCCAGCGGCTCCGGTAAAAGCACGATGCTGCGCTGCATCAACTTCCTCGAACAGCCGGACGCCGGGGTCATCACCCTCGACGGCATCAGCATCGAAATGCAGCCAGGCCGCGCCGGCACCCGCGCGCCGCACCAGGCGCAATTGCAGAACCTGCGCACCCGCCTGGCCATGGTGTTCCAGCACTTCAACCTGTGGAGCCACATGACCGTGCTGGAAAACATCACCATGGCCCCGCGCCGGGTGCTCGGCGTAAGCGCCGCCGAGGCGGAAAAACGCGCCCGCCTGTACCTCGACAAGGTCGGCCTGCCGGGCCGGGTGGCGGATCAATATCCGGCCTTCCTCTCCGGTGGCCAGCAACAGCGCGTGGCCATCGCCCGGGCCCTGGCGATGGAACCGGAGATTATTCTGTTCGACGAACCCACCTCGGCCCTCGACCCTGAACTTGTAGGAGAAGTCCTTAAAGTCATACAGACGTTGGCGGAGGAAGGTCGTACCATGCTCATGGTCACCCACGAAATGGGCTTTGCCCGCCAGGTGTCCAGCCAAGTGCTGTTCCTGCACCAGGGCCGCGTCGAGGAACAAGGCGGAGCCGAAATCCTCGACCAGCCGAACAGCGAACGCTTGCAGCAATTTCTTTCCAACCGATTGAAGTGAACACCACACACCATGGATACCAAGGCCACCGGACCGAACGCCTCACCTGTGCTGGACCGCATCGATGAAGCCATCATCGACGTGTTACGGCACCAGGGACGCATCACCTACGAAAAACTCTCGTCGCTGGTGCACCTGACGCCCAGGCCGTGCCTGGAACGGGTGCGCAAGCTGGAGCGACGCGGGGTCATCCGGGGTTATGGCGCGATCATCGACGTGCAGATGGTTTCGCCGGGGCTGTCGTTGCTGGTACTGGTGGCCCTCTCCAACCAGAGCGGGCGCTCGGCGCAGAAGGCATTCGAGGCATGCGTCAAAGCCTGCCCGCAAGTGTTCGAATGCCAACTGATCAGCGGGCCGTTCGACTACAGCCTGCGCATGCGCTGCCGGGACATGGAGCACTACCGCGTGCTGACGGAAACCTGGCTCAACAACGATGAATTGCACATTGATAAGTTGGTGGCGCATCCGGAGTTGGCGGTCGTCAAAAACACCGCCACCGAACTGGCCTGAATAGATCGTTCCCACGCTCCGCGTGGGAACGCATCCTGTGACGCTCCGCGTCACGACTTTAAAAGCAGACGCGGAGCGTCCAGGGCGGCGTTCCCACGCGGAGCGTGGGAACGATCATTGCCCGCTTGAAATCCGCTTGCCTGGACGCGCCCCAATCATCTTCGCCTGCCCATCCCGCTGCTTGCCCGTACGCGCCTCGCTGATCAACCCTGGAATCAACTTGCCCTCCGGCAGATTCTTCCAGAACCGGCTCGGCAAATGCCCTTCCATCACCTTGGGGTTCAACCGCGCCGGGTTAAAGATATGGCTGTAGTACGTCAGCCACATCGCACTGTGGGGATCCTCGACATTCTGCGCCAACGCCTGCCATTCCACCGGGCATTGCCGCCGATGAATCAACTGCTCCCCGTCGTAATAAACCCCGTCCAGCGGCGTGGCGATCATCCAGCGATGACGCCCCATGCGCCCGACAAAATGCTGACTGGCCACCTTCAAGATATCGTGGGCCGGCTCATGCCACGCCACGTACTCGGGCAACTCCGGCCCCGCCTCTGCCGGCAACGCGATAAACCGCACAAACGCATGCAGATGATGAGCCTCGCGCTGCACCTGCTTGATCCGTCGCTGCAACTCGCTGCCCAGTTTGTCCCCGGACATCATCGCCGTGCGGTCCCCATGGCTGACGCGCCACAACACCTCATACAACAAGCTCCAGCGCTGTTCACCGTGATAACACGCGGCGGACTCCAGCAGCTCCAGCAACGCCTTGGGAATCCGTGCCTGGAACGGCCCGCATTCGGCCGGGTACCGCTCGTCCGTGGCAAACAGGTCCGCCACCTCGGCCACGCCCCAACTCACATGGCTGGGGTCAATCTGATGGCTGAGCAACCAGCGCGCCTGCTCGCGCCAGGTGCTGAACAGGTTGTCGCATTCCAGGCTGATCATCCCCATAGCCCCATTTGCTGCGGCTGCGGACGGTCGCGCAGTTGTTCGCGCAGCAGCACGCTGGTGCTTTCCGCCTGTTGCGGATGGTAGTCACTGGTGATGAAAAACGGCTTGGCCTTGGCCAGCACGCAACGCATGCGCGCCAGGTCCTCGAAGCGGATCTTGCGCTGTCGGCGCAGGTCCACCAGCCGTTGGGTGGTGCGCAGGCCAATCCCGGGAATGCGCGCGATCAAGGTCGGCTCGGCGCGGTTCAAGTCCAGCGGGAACACCTCGCGGTGCTCCAAAGCCCAGGCCAGTTTCGGGTCGATATCCAGGGCCAGGTCACCCGGCCCTTCAAACAGCTCATTGGCACTGAACCCGTAGCTGCGCAACAGGAAATCCGCCTGATACAAGCGGTGCTCGCGCATGAGCGGCGGCGCAGCCAGGGGCACGCTTTTCGGGCTGTTGGGAATCGGGCTGAATGCCGAGTAATACACCCGGCGCAATTTGAAATTGCCATACAACGCCTCGGCACTGTGGAGGATGGTGCTGTCGTCGGTGTCATCGGCGCCGACGATCATTTGCGTGCTCTGCCCGGCCGGCGCGAAACGCGGCGCGCGGGGTTCGTTGAGCACGGTCTGTTCACCGGTGTAGATGGTCTGCATCGCCTGCTTGATCGAGACGATCTGCTTCTCCGGCGCCAGGGTTTGCAGGCTCTTGTCCGTCGGCAACTCGATATTCACGCTGAGGCGATCGGCATACCGCCCCGCCTCGGCAATCAGCGCCGGGTCGGCTTCGGGAATGGTCTTGAGGTGGATATAGCCACGGAAGTCATGCTCTTCCCGCAGGAGCTTGGCGACCCGCACCAACTGCTCCATGGTGTAGTCGGCCGAACGGATGATGCCGGAGCTGAGAAACAGCCCGCTCACGCAATTACGCCGGTAGAAATCCAGGGTCAGGGTCACCACCTCCTCCGGGCTGAAGCGTGCACGGGGCACGTCGCTGGAGCGGCGGTTAACGCAGTATTGGCAGTCGTAGAGACAGAAGTTGGTCAGCAATACCTTGAGTAACGACACACAGCGACCGTCGGGCGTATAGCTGTGGCAGATGCCCATGCCATCGGTGGAACCCAGCCCCGCCTTGCCCTCCGAGCTGCGCTTGGGCGCGCCACTGCTGGCGCAGGAGGCGTCGTACTTGGCGGCGTCGGCAAGGATGCTGAGTTTTTCGATCAACTGCATGGGGCTTCTACCGATACTGGTTTTTTGTACAGTATCAGCAGCAAGCCCCGGGGTTCAAGTGCCGTCTGTAGGAGCGAGCTTGCGCGCGATAAACCTGAGAGCGCTGCGGGGTATCAGGTTTCCATCGTCATCGTTGACGACCTTCGCGAGCAAGCTCGCTCCTACAATGGGCAGCGGGCGGTCCTCAGCTAGCGGTCGCGAACAAGAGATCCTGCACTGAACGGCCCTTGCCGCGGGTGCGGTCGTGTTCGTACAGCGACGCGGCAATCTCGTCGGCACGGATCGGCAGGATCGACAGCAAGGTGTCGCTCAAGCCATGGCTGGCCTGGCTGAAACCCTGCATATAGATGCCAGCCTTGCAGCGCTCGTCAGTGACAATGCGGTAGTCGCGGCTGACTTCGAAGTCGCCCATGTATTCGGCCAACGGTGCCAGCAACTGGCGGTGCATCTGGCGCTCGTAGCCGGTGGCCAGCACCACGGCGTCGTAATGATTGAGGCTGGTCTCGCCGGTGGCGTTGTTGCGCAATGCCAACTCGACACCCAACGGCCCGGCAGTGGCTTTTTCCACGGTGGTCAGGGTACGGAACGCGTGACGGGCAATGCCGGAGACTTTCTGCCGGTAGAAGATCCCGTAGATGCGCTCGATCAGGTCCAGGTCCACCACCGAATAGTTGGTGTTGTGATACTCGTTGACCAGGCGCTCGCGCTCACTGCCGTTCTGCTGGAATACCAGGTCGGTGAACTCCGGCGAGAACACTTCGTTGACGAACGGGCTGTCATCGGCAGGTTTTAGCGCCGAACCCCGCAGGATCATGTCGACTTGCACCGAAGGGAAACTGTCGTTGAGGTCGATAAACGCCTCGGCCGCGCTCTGGCCGCCGCCGATAATCGCGATGCGCATCGGTTTACCGTCGACACACGGCTGCTGGGCCATGCGCGCCAGGTACTGGGAGTGATGGAACACCCGCCCGTCATCCTTGAGCGCCTTGAACGACGCCGGAATACGCGGCGTACCACCGGCGCTGACCACCACCGAGCGGGTCGTACGTACGTGCTGCTCACCCTGGGCATCCCGTGAGATCACCCGCAATGCCTCGACCTGCTGTTGATGCAGGATCGGCTCGATGGCCAGCACTTCCTCGCCATAACGGCTTTGCGCCTGGAACTGGCCGGAGACCCAGCGCAGGTAGTCGTTGTACTCCATGCGGCACGGATAGAAGGTGCCCAGGTTGATGAAATCCACCAGGCGCCCGTGGGCTTTCAGGTAATTGACGAAAGAATACGGACTGGTGGGGTTGCGCAGGGTCACCAGGTCCTTGAGGAAGGAAATCTGCAACTCACTCTGGGCCACCAGGGTGTTGCCGTGCCAGCGGTAGTCGGCCTGCTTGTCGAGAAACAGCACGTCCAGCTTGCCCTGGGCTTTCTCGCGCTCTTGCAAGGCAATGGCCAGCGCCAGATTCGAAGGGCCGAAACCGATACCGATCAGGTCGTGAACCGCGGGCGATGCAATTGCCTGTGTCATTCCAGTGTCCTCTGGATAAGCCCCGTGGCGTTGGGGGCGGGAAAGCCTCAGCGACCTGAAGGCAGTACAACAGGTCATGTGTTGATAGAAGACGAGGACAATGAAAAAAAATTTAGCTACCGCTGGAATCAGTGCGCATCCCACTCACGCATACGTGCCCGGCAATGCTTCATGGCATTGACGATATGTTTTTCCACCAGCGCGCGGGAAATACCCAGGCGTTCGGCGATTTGCAGGTGGGACATGCCTTCGAGCTTGCGCAGCAGGAAGCTGTCACGGCAGAGCGGCGGCAATTCGGCCAGGGCGCGCTCGAGCATCTCCAGGCGCTGGCCGTGATCCAGGCTGTGGTGGGGCGAGGACAGCGAAAAACGCTCTTCGCTGTCGAGTACTTCCAGGGGTTCATCCTGATGCAGGGCGTTGCGCCGATGACCGTCAATCACTAGGTTCAGCGCCGTGCGATAAAGAAACGCCCGGGGCTGCTCGATCGGGACCTCACTGGCGCGCCCCAGCACCCGCACATAAGCGTCATGCACCACATCTTCGGCCACCTGACGGTTGCCCAGCCTGGCATTGAGGAAACACACCAGCTCGCGATAGTAGTTTTCCAACATGACTCCCAACCGCCTGGAGAGCGGCATTAGGTCCTTGAAATCGAAGATAACCGCCGTTTCGGTGACGCTGCTCGATGATGGCAGTTTGAGGCGTGTGTAATTTATAGTAATTCTCATCTAGTTTTAAAGAAGTCTTGCATCGACGGGCCATTTTTTCTTCGACAAGAGCTGTAACCACATATGTAACGGCCTAAATCTTCGGCCAATTCTCTCGTTTACCTGACAGCTTCCCGCACCTGCGGCCCGATCTTTCCTGGCTGGAACCTAAGCATGAAACGCCCTCGACCTGCCCGACGCGCCCTGCTTGTGGTCGCGTGCCTGATTCCTGTTATTGCTGTCGCTGCCTGGCAGGTCCTGCCACCGGGTCGGGACCGTCTGACGACCGTCACCGTGACCCGGGGCGATATCGAAAGCAGTGTGACCGCGCTAGGCACCCTTCAGCCCCGGCGCTATGTAGACGTGGGTGCCCAGGCGTCCGGACAGATCCAGAAGATCCACGTCGAGGCGGGTGACGAGGTCAAGGAAGGCCAACTGCTGGTGGAGATCGACCCGTCCACGCAAAAAGCCAAGCTGGACGCCAGTCGCTATGCGATTGAAAACCTGCAGGCCCAGTTGCAGGAGCAACGGGCCCAGCACGAACTGGCGCGACAGAAGTATCAGCGCCAGCAACGGCTGGTGACCAGTAACGCCACGCGCGAGGAAGACGTCCAGACCGCCAAGGCCGAACTGAGCGCCACCCAGGCGCGGGTCGACATGTTCCAGGCACAGATCCGCCAGGCTCAGGCCAGCCTGCGCAGCGACGAAGCCGAACTGGGCTACACCCGCATCTACGCACCGATGTCGGGCACAGTGGTGGCCGTGGATGCTCGCGTTGGCCAGACCCTCAACGCTCAGCAACAGACGCCGCTTATCATGCGTATCGCCAAGCTTTCGCCCATGACCGTCTGGGCCGAGGTGTCGGAGGCCGATATCGGCCACGTCAAACCCGGCATGAGCGCCTACTTCACCACCTTGAGTGGTGGAGCACGGCGCTGGACCAGCACGGTTCGGCAGATCCTGCCGATCCCGCCAAAGCCACTCAACGAAACCAGCCAGGGCGGCGGCAGCCCTGCCAGTTCAAGCAAAAGCGGCAGCGGCCGGGTGGTGCTCTATACGGTGTTGCTGGATGTCGAAAACACCGACCATGCACTGATGGCCGAAATGACCACCCAGGTATTTTTTGTCGCCAGTGCGGCCCGCAATACCCTCACGGCGCCCATCGCAGCATTGCGCAGCGGCCCCACCCCAGACCGGCACATCGCCCAGGTGGTGGCGGCCAATGGCACGATCAAACGCCTCGAAGTGCGCACCGGTATCAGCGACCGGCGCCACATTCAGGTACTGGAGGGTTTGAACGAAGGCGATCACCTGCTGACCGGCACATCCGATGGCAAGGACGGCTGAATGCAAACGCCTCTGATCGAACTGCGCGATATCCGCAAATCCTACGGCGGTGACGACAGCCCCAAGGTCGACGTGCTGCGAGGCATTGACCTGTCGATTCATGCGGGCGAGTTTGTCGCGATTGTCGGCACCTCGGGCTCCGGCAAATCGACCCTGATGAATATCCTTGGCTGCCTGGACCGACCCAGTCAGGGTGACTACCTGTTCGCCGGCGAAAACGTCGCCCAACTCGACAGCGATGAGCTGGCCTGGTTGCGCAGGGAAGCTTTCGGTTTTGTATTCCAGGGCTATCACCTGATCCCGTCGGGCTCGGCCCAGGAAAACGTCGAGATGCCAGCCATCTACGCCGGCCTGCCGGCAGCCGAGCGTCACACCCGTGCCGCTGCCCTGCTGGACCGCCTGGGCCTGGCCAGCCGCACCGGCAACCGCCCCCATCAATTGTCCGGCGGCCAACAGCAACGGGTGTCCATTGCACGAGCCTTGATGAACGGCGGGCACATCATCCTCGCCGACGAGCCCACCGGCGCCCTCGACAGCCAGAGCGGCGCGGAGGTCATGGCCCTGCTGGATGAGCTGGCAGGCCAGGGACATGTGGTCATTCTCATTACCCACGACCGGGAAGTCGCCGCCCGCGCCAAGCGCATCATTGAAATCCGCGACGGCCAGATCATCAGCGATACCGCCCGACACGCCACCGCGGCCGATGCCCCCACAGGTGCCCTTCAGGCGGTGGACCTGCGCCAGCGCCTGGCCCTGGGCAGCGAGCACACCGGCGCCTGGAAAGGTGAACTGCTGGACGCGGTCCGCGCAGCCTGGCGGGTGATGTGGATCAACCGGTTTCGCACGGCGCTGACGTTGCTGGGGATCGTCATCGGCGTGGCCTCAGTGGTGGTGATGCTGGCCGTGGGTGAAGGCAGCAAGCGCCAGGTCATGGCACAGATGGGCGCCTTCGGCTCCAACATTATTTACCTCAGCGGCCACACGCCGAACCCACGCTCACCGCCTGGCATCATCACCCTGGATGACGTGGCCGCCCTTGCCGACTTGCCGCAGGTGCAACGCATCATGCCCGTCAACGGCGCACGGGCAACGGTACGTTTCGGCAACCTGGACCATGCAGCCTACGTGGGTGGCAACGACACCAACTTCCCGACTATTTTCAACTGGCCGGTGGTCGAAGGCAGCTACTTTACCGAGGCGGACGAACAAGCAGCCTCGGCCGTGGCGGTGATCGGCAAGAAGGTCCGGGACACCCTGCTCAAAGACGTTGCCGACCCCATCGGCCAGTACATCCTGATTGAAAACGTGCCCTTCCAGGTGGTCGGCGTACTGGCCGGCAAGGGCGCAAGCTCTGGCGACCAGGACAGCGACGACCGGATTGCCGTGCCCTATTCCGCCGCCAGCATCCGACTGTTCGGCAGCCGCAATCCCGAATACGTGGCCATCGCCGCCGCCGATGCGCGCAATGTCAAAGACGCTGAACAGGCCATCGACCAATTGATGCTGCACCTGCATGACGGCAAGCGCGATTACGAGCTGACCAACAACGCCGCAATGATTCAGGCCGAAGCCCGCACCCAGAACACCCTGTCGCTGATGCTGGGTGCGATTGCCGCCATCTCCCTGCTGGTGGGTGGCATCGGCGTGATGAACATCATGCTGATGACCGTACGGGAACGCACCCGGGAAATCGGCATCCGCATGGCCACCGGCGCCCGCCAGCGGGACATCCTGCGTCAGTTCCTGACTGAAGCCGTGATGCTTTCACTGGTGGGCGGCGTGACCGGCATTGCCCTGGCCCTGCTCATCGGCGGGGTCTTGATCCTCAGCGATATCGCCGTTGCATTTTCCTTCCCGGCGGGCCTCGGCGCGTTCGCCTGCGCGTTGGTGACGGGTGTCGTTTTCGGCTTTATGCCAGCCCGCAAAGCCGCTCGCCTTGACCCGGTCACGGCCCTTACCAGTGAATGATCGCCCCATGAAAGCGCAATTGTCCCTCCTCGCCGTCAGCCTGATGCTGGCGGCCTGCAGCAACCTGGCTCCCCCCGTCGGCAGTGGTGTGCACGCGCCCGCCGCCTGGCAGTCACCCAACCCCGACACCACACGCCAGGACACCCGAAAATGGTGGAGCGCCTTCGGCAGCCCGGCCCTTGACCGGCTGGTGACCCAAGCCCAGCTTGGCAGTTACGACCTGGCGGCCGCGATTGCCCGGGTACACCAGGCGCAAGCCAGTGCCGTGATCGCTGGTGCACCGTTGCTGCCCTCCCTGGTGGGCGGCGTCAATGCCAGCCGCCAGAAACTGTTGCGCGGCAAGGGCTACAGCCAACTGGATGTCGACGATGACAACAAGGCCGTGGACAGCTTTGGCGCGAGCCTCACCGCCAGCTACGAAGTGGATTTCTGGGGTGGCCGCCGCGCCGCCCGCGACAGCGCAACACTTGGGGTGCGTGCCAGCGAATTCGATCAAGCCACAGTAGAACTGACCCTGCTCAGCGGCGTGGCCAACAGCTACACGCAAGCGCTGGCACTCCAGGAACAAAACCGGATCGCCGCGCTGAACCTGGCCAACGCGCGCAACGTGCTTGACCTGGTCCAGGCACGCTACACCGCAGGTTCGGCCACCGCCCTGGAGCTGGCCCAGCAAAAGAGTCTGGTGGCGGCACAGCAAAGGCAATTGCCACAGGTACAGCAACAGGCGCAGGAGGCTGTAATCACCCTGGCGGCCCTGCTCGGTGTACCGGTGCAGCAGCTCGACCTGGGACAACAACGCTTCGAACACCTCAACTGGCCGGGCATCGCCGCCGGGATTCCCAGTGAACTGCTCAGCCGCCGCCCCGACATTGCCAGTGCCGAGGCCAGACTTGCCGCCGCCCAGGCCGACGTGGTCGTGGCCCGTGCGGCCATGTTGCCCACCGTCCTGCTGGGGGCCAGCGTCGGCTCGGGCGCCAGCACCGCGTCAGACATTCTGCGCAGCCCGTTCTACAACCTCACCGCCGGGCTCACCGCGCCCATCTTCGACAACGGCCGCCTGGGGGCCGAGCGCGACAAAACCCTGGCCCGCCAGGATGAGCTCCTGCAACTCTACCGGGGCGCGATCATCAACGGGTTTGCCGACGTTGAAAAAGCCCTCAACAGCATCCACGGCCTCGACGAGCAGCGGCAGTGGCAGCGTGAAGAGCTGGAACAGGCGCAGAGCGCGTTTGAGATTGCCCAGAGTCGCTATGAAGCAGGTGCCGAGGATTTGCTGACGGTGCTGGAGACTCAACGCACACTGTATGCAGCGCAGGACCTGAACGTGCAATTACGACTGGCGCGCATGCAGGCGAGTATCGCGCTGTACAAGGCTCTGGGGGGAGGCTGGCAGGCACAGTGAAGCCCTGCCAGCCGCAAGGCTAACCGGTCAGTCCCAGAAGGACCGTCCGAGGGACAGGTGCCGTGCATACCATGGGCGTTGCGGCACCCGACGGAACAGGTCTTTCATACTCTCATCCGCCTCGAAAATGATGCGCAGTGCCAGCTTCATGGTCTCCGGATCCATTTCTACCGAGGTGCCCACCTGCAGCCCGGGTGTCGTGCTGCACCCGTGCGTGGTGGGGCCGAGCCAAGGGTCACCCGCTTCGACCCAGCGCCCCGGCGCAAACCAGGGCACGCCATTGACCTCCATGCGCGTCAGTTCACCGGGATGAAAGCGCTCGTGAGCGCGAAACCAATCTTCCAGCCGATCGTCGATCCATCCGTGAAAATGCCAGAACACCGGATTCACATGGGAAGAAAAAGGATCCCCCAGGAAGTCGTTTTCGGCGATATACCAGCGCGGCGAGAAATCGGCCTGCCCCCTGGCAAAGGGTACCGGCGCGTTGTTGGACGGGTCACGCGGCACCGAGGCCCAGCGCATGTGCAACCAATCGTGCAGGCCCAACTCGATTTCGGAGCCGAACTGGCCAAGGGTCAGTTTCGACAAATAACGGGGGTCCCGGTACTGAGATTCCCAGACCTGAAAGTTGCTGTGGTAGGTCTCGGCGGACTTGATGTCACTGACCCACTGGCTATAGGTGTCGTCCCCTTCCGCCAGCCAGGTTGGCGGTAACGCGAACCCGTCATGGTTATCGAAATAGCGGGCAAACCCCAGTCGATCGCGCAACAACTCAGGCTGCGGCAAAGGAAAGTGGCGCCAGGAGGGCAGCGCCTGCATCGAACGCGCCGTGGCAAGCATGTGCCGGTGCATGAAAAAAAAGTCGATCCCGGAGCCGTTTCGGTCCTTGTCCGGCCCGCGTGCGCCACGCTCCTGATCCCTGGGCCCCGGCTGCCAGCCGATACCGCGCAGGGCACCGCGCTTGTCCTCCGGCAACTTGTGCCATTTGTCCCGCGAGGCGTGCCACAACTGGTGGAACAGCCGATGCTGCGGCGCGATCAGCCAGGCGAGCAAGGTATCGTTCAGCCCGATCCGCTCACGGGCCTCGGGAAAGCGGCGTTTGACGGCCACAAAGCGCAGGTCCAGCTCGGGCAGCGCCAGGGCGCGATCCAATCGCTGTACAGATCCGCTGAGGGTGCCGGGCCCGGCGTTGCCATAGGCTGCCCATACTTCGTCCAGGCTCGCCTTGAACTCGTAGCCCGGTGCGCCATCGGCCGCATCGCTGCGCCCCACTCGCCAATACAGTTGGGCCGCGTTGCCCGGAGCCAGGTCGCCGACCACCTGGTAACGCGGCTCGGCATCACTGCGCAACGCCTCGGCGGTGTCGAGGACGCCTACCAGGCCACGCCCGCGCGGGGCAATGTCGAGAAACAGTTCCAATCCCTCGACCGGCAAACCCTCCAGGCCACCATCGGCACCGATAAACTGAATGTCCCAGACCCCGCGCAGGCTATTGGCCAAATGCTGGCCGGCGGTGTCCGCCAACTCGACCGTCGCCTCTCCCGGGGTTTCGGGATGCGCCTGGCGCAATAGCTCGCGACGCCCATAGAACGCTGCCGGAACGGCTGCTCCGGTCAGCGCCAGACCCGCCATGAACCATCGTCGAGAAATCGTCATTGCCCTACCTGTGTCAGCCCTGAAGCAGGCTTTATCCAAGCTAGAACGTTCATGGTGCGGGAAAATTTAAGCCGCGCCCCTGTGGCTAAATTTTTTCGCCCGCGGCTCGTTCTTCCCAGATAGCAAAGGCCCCTGCGCCTGCATTTCGACGGTAGACCTGACTGAGATGGCGATGATTAAACCTCGTTCGAAAAAAGCCCTGTATATCGGCCTTCCGCTGCTGGTAGCCGTGGCCGCCGGCGCGGCCTGGCTTGTCTGGAGCTACTCCTCCGGCTATCCCGTCAAGGTGATGAAGCAGGCGACGGAGTTGCAGGACCGCATCATTTCCTTCGACAGCCATATCACCGTGCCCTTGACGTTCGGCACCGAGGGCAACGAGGCCGACAAGGACGGCCCACGGCAATTCGACCTCGCCAAGGCCAACCGTGGACGCCTGTCGGGTGCTGCACTGACCATATTTGGCTGGCCCGAAATGTGGAACGGCAACAACGCCCCCCATAAGCCCACCGCCGGGTTCGTCGATGAGGCCCGCAACCAACAGGAAGTGCGCTACAAAATCATCACGGGCATGGTTCGCGACTTTCCCAACCAGGTGGGCATCGCCTACACCCCGGACGATTTCCGGCGCCTGCACGGTGAAGGCAAGTTCGCAATCTTCATCAGCATGCTCAACGCCTATCCCCTGGGCGATGACCTCGACCAACTGAACCTGTGGACGGCCCGTGGCATGCGCATGTTCGGGTTCAGCTATGTCGGCAACAACAGCTGGTCCGACTCATCCCGCCCGCTGCCCTTCTTCAATGACTCACCGGACGCGCTCGATGGCCTGTCGGATATCGGCAAGCAGGCCGTGCAGCGCCTCAACGATCTGGGGGTGATCATTGATGTGTCGCAGATGTCGACCAAGGCCCTGGAGCAGGTTGCACAACTGAGCCGCACGCCGATGGTTGCCTCCCACTCCGCGCCCCGGGCGGCCGTGGATATTCCACGCAACCTCAGCGACAAGGAAATGCAACTGATCAAGCAAAGCGGCGGCGTCGTGCAGGTGGTCGGGTTCGGCACCTACCTGCGCCCGCTGACGCAAAAGACCCAGGACAAACTCAATGCCCTGCGCGCACGGTTCGACCTGCCTCCCCTGCCTAACCTGCATGTCGCACTGATGCCCGGCGACCCGATAATCGCCGCCTGGCCCGAGCAGAAATTCGGCCAGTACGCCAGCAGCCTGTACGCGATCCTCGACGAGGAGCCCAAGGCAACCCTCAAGGACCTGGGAGATGCCATCGACTACACCGTGCGCAAGATCGGTATCGATCACGTCGGTATTGCTTCGGACTTCAACGACGGCGGCGGCGTGCAGGGCTGGGACAACGTCAGCGAAATTCGTAACGTCACCGCTGAACTGTTGCAGCGAGGCTACTCGGAAGCGGACATCGCCAAACTGTGGGGCGGCAACTTCCTGCGGGTCTGGGACCAGGTCCAACAAGCAGCCAAACCCGTCGCCTCCCTTTCTGCCAAGTGAACCGCCGCCATGACTGATCGCCGCACCTTTCTCAAACATGCAGGCATTCTGGCTGCCAGCCTGCCCCTGGGCGCAGCCCTCGAGGCCCGGGCCGGCACAGCACCCGTGCCCGCCGCCAATCCCGATAAATGGGCGCAACTGCGCCAACTATTTACCCAGGACCCGGACTACCTGCACTTCTCCAACTTCCTGATCACGTCCCATCCCAAACCCGTGCGCGAGGCCATTGAACGCCACCGGGCCGAGCTGGACCGCAACCCCGCGCTGGCCATGGACTGGGACCTGCAGCACACCTGGAAATGCGAAGCCCACGTGCGGGACTGGGCCGGGCGCTATCTGCAGGCCAAGCCCGGGCAGATCGCACTCACCGGCAGCACCACCGAAGGCCTGGCGATGATTTATGGCGGTATTCATGTACGGCCTGACCAGGAGATTCTGACCACCGTTCATGAACACTATTCGACCCGCAACAGCTTGCAGTTCCGTGTCGAGAAACAGGGCACCCAGGTGCGCAAGATCAAACTCTTCGATGACGCCCACCAGGTGTCGGCGGATGAAGTGCTTGGCTCGATTGCCAAGGGCATTCGCCCCAACACCCGCGTGCTGGGCATGACCTGGGTGCAGTCGGGCAGCGGCGTGAAGCTGCCCATCGGCGAGATCGGCAAACTGGTGGATGAGCACAACCGCGATCGCGATGAAAAGGATCGCATCCTCTACGTAGTCGACGGCGTGCATGGATTTGGCGTCGAAGACGTGGCGTTCCCGGACATGCACTGCGACTTTTTCATCGCCGGCACCCATAAATGGATGTTTGGCCCCCGAGGCACGGGGATTATTTGTGCCCGGTCCGAGGAGCTCAAGGACGTCACCCCCACCGAGCCGACCTTTTCCCAGGACACGGATTTCGCCACCACCATGACACCCGGCGGTTATCACGCCTTCGAACACCGCTGGGCCCTGGACGAAGCCTTCAAATTGCATTTGCAGCTGGGCAAGGCTCAAGTCCAGGCCCGCATCCATGAACTCAATGACTACCTCAAAAGCCGCCTGCAGGCCCACTCGTCCATCGAGCTGGTCACGCCCCGCAGCCCTGAGCTGTCAGCCGGGTTTACGTTTTTCCGGGTCAAGGGCCAGGACAGCGACAAGGTCGCCGCCTACCTGATGCACAACCGCGTCGTGGTCGATGCCGTGGACCGCGACGCCGGCCCGGTGGTGCGCAGCGCTCCCGGGCTGCTGAACAATGAAGGCGAGATTGATCGCTTCATGGCCGTGCTCGAAAAGACCCTGTAACCCGCCACTTCCCTTCCCCTATAGAGACGACACATGAACAGTGCCCCGCTCCCTACCCGCCAGCCCCGCTCGTTGCGAGCGCTGCTGATGCTGTGCCTGGCGACCCTGCTCGCCAACCTGGCGCCCCTGACTGCACACGCGGCAACCGCGCCAGCCCCAGGCAAGGTGTTCAAGGACTGCAAGAATTGCCCGGAAATGGTGGTGCTGCCCGCCGGCAGCTACCTGATGGGCACGCCGGAAGACGAGATCGGCCGTGAAGGCGACGAAGGCCCGCAGCACACCGTAACGTTCGCCAAGCCCTTTGCCATGAGCCGCTTCCATGTCACCGCCGCCGAACTGGACGCCTACATCCGCGAAACCGGCGTGGTGATCAAGGACGGTGATACGCGCCCGGGCCGCCTGTGCAAGGCCAGCAAGCCCAGCTACAAACAGGGGCCGCGCCAGCCGGCGGTGTGTATCGACTACTTCGAGGTCCAGGCCTACACCGAATGGTTGTCGAAAAAAACCGGGCAGAAATACCGCATGGTCAGCGAGGCCGAGCGTGAGTATGCCGCTCGCGCCGGCAGCACCGGATCATTCCCCTTCCCGTTCGATGACGAGGGCGAATACCAGATCAGCAAACATGCCAACACCTACGGCCCCAAGGATGGCTATACCTATAGCGCACCGGTAGGCAGCTACCCGCCCAACGCGTTCGGCATGTACGACATGCACGGCAACGTCTATGAGTGGGTTGCCGACTGCTGGCACCCCAACTACGAAGGGGCTCCTGCCGACGGCAGCGCCTGGTTGACCGGTGGTGACTGCAACGACGCCCACATCCGGGGCAACGACTGGGGCGAGGCGCCGGTATTCTCCCGATCGGGAAACCGTAACAGCCGCGAGAAAAATGTAAGAGGTGATTTCCTGGGGTTCCGCGTCGCACGGGAACTCTGACCCTCAAAACCCTGTGGTGAGGGCTCCCGCCCCTCACCCCTGCGCGTCCGCCGCGCGATGCTGCCCTAAATCCCGCACCACTCCCTTCGTCTATTCGCTAAGAACCCAGCAGGCCAGAAGCCTCCAGGCTTGCCTTGCGGATCGTTCGTGCCTGCCCGTTTCGGCCCGCAATTGCCGGGCATCCCCACACACAGGAAGATTTCATGACCAGCCAACCACGCGGCGCCATCAGCGAACTGTTCGCCCTGCTCAAACCCTTCTGGCCCATTGTGACGCTCTCGATTGTGCTGGGCATGGTAGGTGGCCTCGCCATCACGACCCTGCTGGCGACCATCAACACCTCGCTGCACTCGGACGAAGGCTTGACCCAAGGCGTGGTCCTGCTGTTCGCCGGCCTGTGTGTACTGGCGCTGACCAGCTCGATCTTTTCCGATATCGGCACCAACTATGTGGGCCAGAAAATCATCGCGCGGCTGCGCAAGGAGCTCGGCGAAAAAGTCCTGTCGGCGCCCATCGAACAGATCGAACGCTACCGTAATCACCGGCTCATACCGGTACTGACCCACGACATCGACACCATCAGCGACTTCTCCTTCGCCTTTGCGCCCCTGGCCATTTCCCTGACGGTCACCCTCGGTTGCCTGGGTTACCTGGCAATGCTCTCGTGGCCAATGTTCCTGATCATGCTGATTGCCATCGTCATCGGCAGCGTTGCCCAGTACATCGCCCGGGCCCGCGGCATGAGTGGTTTCTACGCAGCACGGGAGCAGGAAGAAGAGCTGCAGAAGCACTACACCGCGATTGCTTCCGGCGCCAAGGAGCTGCGCATTCACCGCCCCCGTCGCCATCGCATGAACGTGGACGGCATCCAGGCGGCGGCCAATAGCATCTGCGACACCCAGGTACGTTCGGTCAATATCTTCATCATTGCCAAGACCTTCGGCTCGATGCTGTTTTTCGTGGTCATCGGTCTCGCCCTGGCCTTGCAGGCTTACTGGCCGAGTGCCGACAAGACCGTCATGAGCGGTTTCGTCCTCGTGCTGCTGTACATGAAAGGCCCGCTTGAGCACTTGATCGGCACACTGCCCATCGTCAGCCGCGCTCAAATTGCCTTCCGGCGCATTGCCGACCTCTCGGAGCGTTTCTCTTCGCCGGAGCCGCACCTGTTGCTCAGCGACGCCGAAGCACCGAAAACCGTGGTGCACAACCTTGAGCTGAATAACGTGCGCTTTGATTTCCCTCCCGTGGAAGGCAGCGAACCCTTCCGCCTGGGCCCGGTGAACCTGAACATCAAGCAAGGCGACATCATTTTTATCGTCGGCGAGAACGGTTGCGGCAAGACCACGCTGATCAAACTGTTGCTGGGGCTCTACGCACCACAACAGGGTGAGGTGCGCCTCAACGGCCACGCCATCACAGCCGAGAACCGCGACGACTATCGCCAACTGTTCACCACGATCTTCGCCGACTACTACCTGTTCGATGACCTGGTACGCGACGACCTGCACATCCCCGACACCGCCAACCAATACCTGCAACGCCTGGAGATCGCCCACAAGGTCAGCATCAAGGACGGCGCTTTCACCACCACCGACCTCTCCACCGGCCAGCGCAAACGCCTGGCCCTGGTCAATGCCTGGCTTGAGGAACGGCCGGTGCTGGTGTTTGACGAATGGGCGGCTGACCAGGACCCGACCTTCCGCCGGATTTTCTATACCGAACTGCTGCCGGACCTCAAGCGCCTGGGCAAAACCATCATCGTCATCAGCCATGACGACCGCTATTTCGACGTCGCCGACCAACTGGTGCACATGCGCTCAGGCAAGGTCACGGCGCAACAGCAGGAAATTGCCGAGGTTTAATTTCCGGTTTTGCCGATGACGTGCGTCTCACTTGGTAACTGAGAAGTAATCTCACTAAGATCTCTCGTTCGTTGACCCTTAAGAGCACTCCAATAATGCCTGCACATCGACTTCGCCCCCACGTTCTGGCCATGATGATTCGCCACGCGCTCACGCCAAATCTGCGCGTTTGCGCGGCTGGCCTGGCAGGGCTTCTGCCCATGCTGGTACACGCCCAGGAAATGCCCTTCAACATTCCGGCGCAGTCGTTGAGCAGTGCGTTGCAGGCTTTCGGTACCCAATCCAACCTGCAAGTGCTGTATAGCCCGCAGGACCTTGAAGGCAAGCGCAGCACCGCCGTGCATGGCAACCTCGCCCCTTCTGCCGCCATCGCCACCTTGCTGCAAGGCAGCGGCGTGCATTTCCAGGTGCAAGGCTCTGCGGTGACCGTCAGTGCCTCGGCGGGCGGCGCGCTGGAACTGGGTGCGACCACCATCAATGGCCAGACACTGGGGTCGACCACTGAAAACAGCGGCTCCTACACCACCGGCGCGATGCAGACGGCCACCAAGTTACCCTTGTCCCTGCGTGAAACCCCGCAGGCGGTGACGGTGATCACTCGCCAGCGCATGGACGACCAGGGCATGCGCAGCCTCGACGATGTGGTCCAGGCAGCACCAGGCCTGCGCCTGTCCGCAGCGCGACCGGCCAACAGCGAGTTCTTCGCCCGCGGCTTCCCCATCAACAACCTGATGTTCGATGGCCTGCCCACGACCTATTCCGCCGACTGGGTCGCCACCGCCGACCTGGCCCCGTATGACCGTGTCGAAGTGGTACGCGGTGCCACGGGCATGATGCAAGGCGCCGGCGATCCTTCGGCCGCCATCAACATGGTGCGCAAGCGTCCTACCAAGGAGTTCCAGGCGAGCGTCACCGGCAGCGCCGGCAGTTGGGACAACTACCGCAGCGAGCTGGATGTGTCGGGGCCGGTCAATGACAGCGGCACCGTACGTGGTCGCTTCGTCGGCGCCTACCAGGACAAGGACAGCTACCAGGACTACGCCGGTCGCGAGCGCGGCGTGTTCTACGGCATCACCGAATTTGACCTCAACGACAGCACCACCCTGACCGTGGGCGCGTCTGATCAGAATGACAATAACAACATCAACTGGGGCGGTTTACCGGTGAACCCCGACGGCAGCAGCATGGGCTTCTCGCGCTCCAAGACGTTCGGCTACAACTGGTCGCACCAGGACATCGACAACAAAACCGTGTTCGCCGAACTGGATCACCGCCTCGACAACGACTGGCGCCTGCACTTTGGCGCGTCGAAAAACTGGTCCGACTTCAAGCTGCTGGGTGCAGTGCTGGAACGCAACAGTGACTACTCCTACCGGCAACGTGTGTTCAACCAGAGCCGCGACTACGACCAGTCCACCTATGACTTCTTCGCCAGTGGCCCGTTTGCCCTGTTCGGCCGCCAGCATGAACTGGTGGTGGGTGCCAGCAAGCGCCAACTCAAGACCGAGGCCACCGGCGGCACGATCTTCTTCAACAACGTCGACATCAACAATTTCAACCCCAAGGGTCAGCCGAAACCCACCGTTCCCGACGTTTACTCCCTCAGCGAAAAGGTCAACCAGGAAGGCCTCTACGTTACGACTCGCTGGAATGTGGCCGATCCGCTGAAGGTGATTCTCGGCGCGCGCCTGGACTGGTACGACTCCGATGATGTCTACAACCAGATCAGCGACCAGTACTACACCTCGGGCAAAACCAAGGTGGTGCGTAACCTGACCCGCTATGCCGGCGTCATCTATGACCTGGACGACACCTACTCGCTCTATGCCAGCTACACCGATATCTTCCAGCCACAGAGCGAGAAGGACGAGCTCGGTGCCAGTATCAAGCCCATCACCGGCAAGAACTATGAAGTGGGTATCAAGGGCGAATACTTTGACGGTGCGTTGAACGCCAGCGCCTCGTTGTTCCAGATCGACCAACTCAACCGCGCCGCTGAAGTGGCTGACTACAACAGCTGCAAGGTCATCCCGACCGGCAGCTACGCTTGCTATGAAGCCGCGGGCAAGGTCAGGAGCCGGGGTATCGAGCTGGAGATCAACGGCGCGCTGACGCCGAACTGGCAAGTGGGTGCCGGTTACACCTACGCCCAGGCGCTGTACGAGAAAGATGCCGACAAGAACAAGGAAGGCACCCTGTTCGACACCGACGTACCACGCCACCTGTTCAAGGCCAATACCACGTACCACCTGCAGGGTGACCTGAACAAACTGCGTATCGGTGCCAACGTCTATAGCCAAAGCGGTACCTATAACAAAGGCGTCAGCACCTTCAACGGCCAGCGTCAAAACTTTCACGTCGAGCAGGACGCCTATGCCATCGTCGGTTTGATGGCCGGCTACCAGGTCACCAAAAACCTGGACACCCAGCTGAACGTCAACAACGTGTTCGACAAAAAGTACTACCAGGGCATCGCCAGCAACTCCACCTGGAGCCCGTATGACGTCTACGGTGACCCGCGCAACTTCACCGTGACCGCCAAGTACACCTTCTGATAACGGTTAAACGGCGTTAAAAAAAACCGCATCCCTGAGATGCGGTTTTTTTATGCCCACCGTAAAACCGGTGTGTCAGCCCAGGCGCTCGGCCAACGCCAGGACAATACGCTCCCGCGCTACATCGGCCTCATCAACGATAGAGCCCATGCGCAGGAAATCATGGGACATGCCCTCGAACACCTCCAGTTGCACCTGCACGCCCCCCGCCTCGAGATGCCGGGCGTAGGCCACCGCTTCATCATGCAGCGGGTCGCACTCGGCCACGACCAGCAAGGCCGGCGCCACGTGAGCATTCACCTCGCCGAGCAGCGGCGAGAAACGCGGGTCCAGGCGGTCGGCCGGATCGTTCTGATACTGCTGGTAGAACCACTCCAGGGTGTCTTTTTCCAACAAGTGCCCAACCCCGTAGCGCTCCACCGAAGCACTGATGCGGCTGGCATCGGTCACCGGGTAAATCAGCACCTGCAGACACGGGCGCGGCAGCGCCTCCTGGCCAGCGAGGCTGCTGGCAAGCACCGTCGCCAGGCTACCGCCCACGCTGTCGCCAACCACCGCCATGCGCTCAGCATCGATACCCAATTCCCGCGCATTGAGCGCCAGCCATTGCCACGCGTCCTGGGCATCATTGAATGCCGTCGGAAACCGCCACTGCGGGGCCAGCCGGTAACCCACCGACAACACCGGCAACCCGCACTCCTGAGCCAGGTTCCAACACAGGGCGTCGTGGGAGTCGAGACTGCCCACCACATAACCCCCGCCATGCAGGTAAAGCACGGCGCCACTCAGTTGGCTAGCGTCCAGTTCGGGCGGCCGGTACAACCGGGCCTCTACACGGTGACCATCGCGGGCCGTGAACGTACGCGACTCGATAAAGGCCGGCTCATCGGCACCCGGGTCCATCAGTGCCGAGGATTGATCGAACTGGCGACGGGCTTCTTCCGGTTGCAGTTGGTGCATCGGCAGCGCTTTTCCGCTGCGGCGGCCGCTTTCCACCAACTGGAGGTAAGCGGCGAGGTCAGGATTAAGGGGCATGGGCAAGGTTTCTCCAGACAGGCGCCGCCGGTGGCGGCGCCTGTCGACACAGGTCAAGGTTCAGGAAGGCTCGGCGACGATGGTCAAACCATCCAGGGCGTCTTCCAGTTCAAGCAACACCGACAGCTCCCTGGGCACCTGAAAGTGCCCGCAGGTCAGCGGGAGGCCAGGCAGGTCGGGGCAACCGATCTGCCGGGCCAGCTCACGTTGTTCATCTTCACGCCCCGCCACCCACCAGCTCAGGGGGCGCGCCGCGACTTTCGGGCAATAATCCAGCTCGCGGGACAGCCGCTTGAGGGTACGGGCGCAGGCAAATACCTGCACCAGCTCATCCCCCCCCAGGCCTTGCGTGGCCGGCCGTTGGCTGAGGGCCTCACTGATCAGGGCACGCGCAAGCTGCGGGCTTTCCTGGCGGGTATCGCTGACATCCACGGCCCCCGCATCGGGAACCGTCGCCCGCAACAGCTCGCTCAAATCATCCAGCCAGTGGTCCTGCTGTTCGGCGTTGGCGGGTGACGGCACGAAGCTGTCGAGCAACGCGACAAACTCGACCGTCTGCCCCTGCTGCTCCAGCTCAGCGGCCATCAGCAGACTCAAGGTGCCGCCCAGCGACCAGCCCAACAAGCGATAAGGGCCTTGGGGCTGTTTGTCCCGCATGTAACCGACATAGTCCCGGGCCATGGCCACCAGCGATTGATCCTGCCAGCTCGGGTCCAGCAGTTGCCGGGCCTGGATACCGATCACCGAGCACTTGCCGTTCAGACGGCGTGCGAGCGGTTCATAGTCGAATACCGTGCCGAAACCGGCATGTACACAGAACAACGCAGGCGTGGCACCGAGCTCGGCATTGAGGGCCAGCAGCGGCACGTTCTTGCCAGGCACCGCGGTGAGCTGCGCAATGCTCGGCTTCTGGATCAGGTCCCGCAGGCGCAGGGTGAAACCGAACTTCTTCAGGCTGCGGGACTTGGCCACCACTTGCATGCTGAGGATCGAATCACCCCCCAGCTCAAAGAAGTTATCCGTTACCCCGACCCGCTCCACTTTGAGAATGCTTTGCCAGATATCCGCCATGGCCTGTTCCAGCTCGTTGCGCGGTGCCACATATTCACTGCGCGCATCCGGCATCGGCAGGGCGTTGCGGTCCAGCTTGCCGTTGGGGTTGAGCGGCAGCCGGTCGAGCACGATCAATTGCGCCGGAACCATGTACTCCGGCAGCGCCTGCTTCAAGCGCTCGCGCAGTTGCTCAACGATTCCTCCGCCCTCATCGCCGTTAAGCGTGACGTACCCAAACAGTTGATTGCCGCCAGGCCCCTCGCGCACCACGACGGCGGCATGCCCGACCTCTCGCATCTCATTGAGGCGGGCCTCGATCTCTCCAAGCTCGATACGGAACCCGCGGATTTTCACCTGATTATCCAGGCGACCGAGGTAGTCGAAGGTACCGCTCTCGCGCTGGCGCACCAGGTCGCCGGTGCGGTACAGGCGGCCGCCCGGGGTAAACGGATCGGCCACGAAGCGCTCGGCCGTGAGCGCGGCACGGTTCAGATAGCCCCGTGCAACACCCTCCCCGCCCAGGTACAACTCGCCCGCGATACCCGCCGGCAGCGGGTTGAGGTCGATGTCGAGGACGTAGGCACTGCGTTGGCCCACACATTCGCCGATCGGCGCATAGATCGCCCCGCACGCCTGGCCTTCGGCAGCCTTCCAGATCAGTGGCGTGACCACGGTTTCGGTCGGCCCGTAGCCATTGATGATGTACTGCGGCTTCAGCGCCTCACGGGCCAGGGCATAACTGGCCTCTGGCACCGCGTCACCGCCAAAGCAGTAGATCCGCACCGGCGGCGGGTTGCCATCGAGCCGTGCGTGTTCGGCCAACTGCAACAGGTACACCGGTGGGAACGCTGCCACAGTGACGCCGTGTTGGTGCATGGCCTCGTAGGTCTGCTCGGGGGTCCAGAGCTCGTCGTCACGCAGCAACAGGCAACCGCCGTGCGTGAGCGTCGTGAGCCAGCGCTCGTGGGCACCGTCGAAGGCGAATGACATAAACAGCAACTCGCAGTCGGCGGGACTCATTTCGTAGCGCTCGCCCACCGCACGGCAATGCATCGCCAACGGTCCATGACTGACCACCACGCCTTTGGGCTGCCCGGTAGAACCGGAGGTGTAGATCACGTAGGCGAGGTTTTCCTCGTGCACCCGATGGGCTGGCGCGGTAACAGGCCACTGGCTGCCGTCCAGGCGGTCAAGCTCCAGCACATGCAACGCCGGGCTGATCGGCAGGCTGGCGGCGAGCCGCGAGTCGGTCAACAGTAACGCGATGCCGGAGTCCTGGATCAAATAGCTCAGGCGCTCACGCGGGTAAGCGGCGTCGATAGGCACATAGGCGGCACCCGCCTTGAGCACCGCGAGCAAGGCCACGATCATGGTTTCGCTACGAGGCAACGCCACGCCGACCCGTACTTCCGGCCCCACGCCTTCGGCGATCAGTCGATGGGCCAGTTGGTTAGCGCGGGATTCCAGCTCGGCGAACGACAGGCTTTGGTTGCCGACCTTGACCGCCGTTGCGCTGCCCTGGTGCTCGGCCCAGTACTGGATGCGTTGGTGGACCAAAGGCTGCGGCAGGTTCTGGACTGGGCTCGGGGCGTACACGGCCGGCGTGTGCAGCAGGCCGAGATTGCCGACACGCTGGTCGGCGTTCGCGGACAGTGCCAGCAGCAACGCTTCCATGTTGGCCCGGATCCCTTCCACCGCCACGTCGCTGAAGCATTGGCGCAGGTACATGTACTCAATGGCCAGGTAGTCTTCCAGGGTCACCATCAGGTCCATCGGGAAGTCTGTCAGGCCGGCCCCGCCGACATCGCCAAAGCGCAGCGAATCATCCTTCCACTCCCGCAAAGTGCGATCCAGCGGTTGGTTTTCAAAGACGATGATGCTGTCGAACAAAGCCTGCCCGGAACGCCCGGCCCAACGCTGGATATCCCCCAGCGGGGTGTATTCATGGTCGCGCAGCTCCAGATTGACCCGCTGCACAGCCTGCAGCCACTGGCCCACACGGGCTTGCGGATCGACGTCGTGGATCACCGGTAACGTGTTGATGAACAGCCCCAACATGCTCTGCGCGCCCGGCAAGGCACTCGGACGCCCGGCCACGGTAGCCCCGAAGCACACACTGCGCTGGCCACTGTAACGGCTGAGCAACAACAGCCATGCGCCCTGTACCAATGTGTTCAGGGTGATGCGCTGCGCGGCGGCAAACGCCTTCAAACCCTGGGTCACCTGGGGTGTAAAGCGGCTGTACAGCGCTTTGTGCCCATGCTCGCGCTCGCCGCTGGCGAAGGCATCCGCCAGGTAAGTCGGCTCCTGGAACTCGGCCAACTGGCGACGCCAGAAGGTTTCGCTGATCACGCGGTCCTGCTGGCGCAACCAGCCAATGTAATTGCGATACGGCACCACAGGGTCCAGGGTTTGCCCGGAATATCGGGCCAACACTTCGCCCATCAACTGGGACGTGCTCCACCCGTCCAGCAGGATATGGTGGTAGGTCCAGATCAGTTGATAACGGTCATCCGCCAGGCGGATCAGCACCACACGCTGCAACGGCGCTTGGTCGAGGTTGAAGCCCCGCAGGCGCTCCTCCCGTGCCATGTCCTTGATCAACCCGTCCGTGGCCGCCTCATGGCGCCAGTCGAGTTCCGTCATCGGCAGGGCGACGTCGCGCAGGACGAATTGCAGCGGCTCGTCCAGGTCCTGCCAGAGGAACCCGGTGCGCAATACGTCATGCCGTTGCGCCACGTCGGCCCAGGCCTGGCGCAAGCGCTCCACGTGCAAGCCGTCGACCGACACGTTGAGCTGGTTGATGTACAGCTCGTCTTCAGGGTTGCTGTTCAGCCCCAGGAACAACATGCCCTGCTGCATCGGTGAAAGGCTGTACACGGCCTCGACCTGCCCATGAGGAAGGGGCAAGGCTTGCACCTGCTGCTCGCTCAACCCATGCAGGGTGACCGGTTGCGTATTGGCCTGGGCATGAACCGGGGTCACGTTGGCGGCCAGTTTCTCGATGGTCTGTTGCAGGAACAGATCCTTGGGCGCCATCTGCAAACCCGACTGCCGGGCCTGACTGACCACCTGGATGGAGATGATGGAATCCCCGCCCAAGGCGAAGAAGTTATCGGTGATCCCTACCCGGGGCAGGTTCAGCACGTCTTGCCAGATATCCGCCAATTGGCGCTCGATCGCCGAACGCGGGGCAACGTAGTCAACCAATGCCTGGCTGACATCCGGCGCCGGCAACAGGTTGCGGGCGAGCTTGCCGTTGGCCGTGACGGGCATGCCATCAAGGCTGATCAGGTGCGCAGGCACCATATAGTCCGGCAGCCCCTGGCCGAGGAAGCTTGCCAGCTCGCTGCGCAACGCATCGCCAGCCTGGCCCGGGGCACTGGTCACCGGTACAAAATAGCCAACCAGTTGCGTGCCCAATGGCCCGTCTACCGCCAGCACCACCGCTTCGCGAACCTGCGGATGCTCCATCAACCGCGCCTCGATCTCACCCAATTCAATGCGCAGGCCACGGATTTTCACCTGGTGGTCAATACGCCCGACGTAGTCAATGACGCCCTCCTCCCGGTAACGCGCCAGATCGCCGGTGCGGTACAGGCGGCCACCGCCCACCGGGTCGAAAGGGTCGGGTACAAAGCGCTCGGCGGTCAGGGCCGCACGTTGGTGATAGCCCCGGGCAAGGCCAATGCCCCCCAGGTACAGCTCACCGCTGACACCGCGTGCTGCGGGGTTCAGGCTCGACTCAAGAATATGGGTCTTGAGGTTATCGATCGGCCTGCCGATCGGCACGCTGACCCCATGCTCTTCGCCGCAGGTCCAGTGGGTGACGTCGATGGCTGCTTCGGTCGGACCATAGAGGTTGTACAAGGCTGCGCCAGGCAGACGGGCACGGGTCTGCTCCGACAGAGCCTTGGACAGCGCCTCGCCGCTGCAGATTACGCGGCGGATGCCACGACAGGCTTCCACCCCCTCACACGCCATGAAGGCCTGCAACATCGAAGGCACGAAATGCAGGGTGCTGACCTGGTAACGCACGATTGCATCGCGCAGGCGTTCCGGGTCGCGGTGTTCTCCTGGCTGGGCAACGGCCAGCCGCGCGCCGGCCATCAGCGGCCAGAAGAACTCCCAAACCGAGACGTCGAAACTGAAAGGGGTCTTTTGCAGCACCGTGTCATCGGCGTGCAAGGCGTAGGCCTTCTGCATCCAGTTGAGCCGATTCAGCAACGCCTCATGGGTATTGCCTGCTCCCTTTGGCCGGCCCGTGGAGCCCGAGGTGTAGATCACATAGGCCAGGTTGCCCGGTGCCAGCGACGGCTCGGGGTTACGGTCGCTGTAGCCCTCCAGCCAGTCTCCGTCCTGATCCAGGCAGACGGTGCGCACCGACTCGGGGACCGGTAATTGTTGCAGTAACGCGCTCTGGGTCAACAGCAAGCCCACCCCGCTGTCGGCCAACATATAGGCCAGGCGGTCCGACGGGTAATCCGGGTCGAGGGGCACGTAGGCGCCCCCCGCCTTGAGAACCGCCAGCAAGCCGATCACCATCTCCAGGCTACGCTCCAGGGCCACCCCCACCAACACTTCCGGGCCGACCCCCAGCGCCTGCAGTTTGTGCGCCAGGCGGTTAGCCTTCTGGTTGAGTTGCGCGTAGCTCAGGGTTTGCTCGGCAAACAGCAATGCCGTGGCGTGAGGCTGCTGGCGTGCCTGATGCTCAAACAGGCGATGGACATAGCGTTCACCGGGGTAGACGGCTTCGGTGCGGTTCCAGGTGCGAACAATTTTGCGGCGCTGTGCATCGTCCAGCAGCGCCAGGTCTTCAACCCGTTGCGAGGGTTGCTCGATGACCGCCAGCAGCACGTTGCGCCAATGCTGCGCCAACTGCTCGATGGTGCCGGCGTCGAACAGTTCGCTGGCGTAGGTGAACGCTGCCGACAGGCCATCCTGATGCTCGACGGTGTCCAGCGTCAGGTCGAACTGCGTGCTGTGGGCTTGCCAGTCGAGGCCTTCGACGGTAAGCCCCGGCAATGGCTGACGGCTGCTTTTGGCATCGGTCTGGTGGTTGAACATCACTTGGAACAACGGGCTGTGATTCAGGCTGCGCTCGGGCTGCAACACATCGACCAATTGCTCGAAGGGCAAGTCCTGATGGGCCTGGGCCTCCAGCGCTGTCTGTTTGACCTGTTGCAATACCTGGGCAAAGCTCACCAACGGTTCGAATTCGGCCTTGAGCACCTGGGTGTTGACGAAGAACCCGATCAATCGCTCGATATCACCCCGTGTACGGTTGGCCACCGGCACGCCGACACGCACCTCGGCCTGCCCCGAATAGCGGTGCAGCAAGGTCTGGAACGAGGCCAGCAACAGCATGAACAGCGTGACACCCTGGCGCTGGGCCAGGGCCTTCAGGTCATTGATCAACGCAGGTTCGAGGGTGACCGCCACTTGGGCGCCGGCACGACTGGGCGATGCCGGGCGCGCACGGTCGGTGGGCAACTCCAGCACCGGCTGCTCGCCGCCAAGTTTTTGCGTCCAGTACGCCAGCTGCCGGTCGCGTTCGCCGGCCTCCATCCATTGGCGCTGCCAGGCGGCGTAGTCGGCGTACTGGATCGGCAACGGGGCCAGGTCCACCGCCTGGCCCTGGCTGAAGCCGGCGTAGAGTTGCACCAGTTCGTCCACCAGGATCGGTGTCGACCAACCGTCAGTCACGATGTGGTGCAGGGTCAATACCAGCACCTGCTCCTCGTCGCTCAAGTGCAGCAAGCGTGCCTGCAGCAACGGCCCGTGCTCCAGGTCGAACGGCTGCTGCACCAGGGCCTGAACCCGCGCGGCCAACTGCGCCTGCCCGGCCAGGCTCTCCTTTTGCAGCACAAACTCGCCGGCCGGATGAATGACCTGCAACGGCGTATTGCCGTGCTGGGTAAACGTGGTACGCAGGGTTTCGTGGCGGCCGATCAATGCTTCGAACGCACGACGCAGCGCTTCGCTGTCCAGGTGCCCGCTCAGGCGCAAGGCCGCGCTGATGTTGTAGGCGGCGCTGGTGGGTTCCAGTTGCCAAAGAACCCACTGCCGTTGCTGTGCGTAAGACACCGCAATGGGTTGGCTGCGGTCGACCGGGGTAATCGCCTGCACGCTGGCAGCGCTCGCTGCCCGCCCCGCCAGTTCGGCAAAGCCGGCCAGGTCCTGGGCCTCGAACAGCCGGCGCAGCGGCACTTCCAGGCCCAGGCGCTGACGGATACGGCCGATCATCTGCGTTGCCAGAAGGGAATGGCCACCCCGCTCAAAAAAGTTATCACCCAGGCCAACTTGCTCGACCTTCAGCACCTGCGCCCAGATCTCAGCCAGCGCCATTTGCAGCGGGGTGTGCGGCGCCACATAACTCGCTGGCGGGGCACTGCTGGCGTCCAGCCGCGGCAAGGCCTTGCGGTCCAGTTTGCCGTTGGGTGTCAGCGGCATCTTTTCTACAAAGGCCAGGTAGGTCGGCACCATGTAGTCTGGCAGCTGTTGTTTCAGGCAGGTTTTCAGGGTTTGTCGCCAGGCATTCTGGGTCTCATCATCGGCCTGGTGGGCGCCAGGGTCGTGGCTGACCAGATAAGCCACCAACTGCTTGCCCAACGGCCCGTCGATGTCGATGACCACCGCTTCGCGCACGTATTCGTGGGCCTGCAGGCGCGCTTCGATTTCGCCGAGCTCGATACGGAACCCGCGAATCTTCAACTGGTGGTCGAGACGGCCGATGTACTCAAGCACGCCCTCCTGACGGTAGCGCACCAGGTCACCCGTGCGATAAAGACGGCCGTTGCCGAACGGGTCCGGCACAAAGCGCTCGGCGGTCAACCCGGGACGTTGCAGATACCCGCGGGCCAAGCCCTCGCCGCCGATGTACAACTCACCACTGACGCCCACCGGGACAGCGTCGAAGTTGCCATCCAGCACATGGAACGTGGTGTTGCCGACAGGGCGTCCCAGCCAGACGTCGCTGCTGCGCTGCACATAGTGCACGCCCGACCAGATGGTGGTTTCCGTCGGGCCATACAGGTTCCACACATGGCCCGCCTGGGCGATCAGGCGTTCGGCCAGCTCGGCAGTCAGGGCTTCGCCGCCGCTGAGGACTTTCTTGCCAGCCAGTGCCTGCGGGGGAGCGGCATCCAGCAGCATGCGCCAGGTGGAGGGGGTGGCCTGGATCACGCTGACGGCTTGCTCGTCGATCACCTTGAGCAGCGCGTGGGGGTCCTGGTTCTGCTGGTCTTGCAGCAGCACCACACAGGCACCCCGCAGCAGCGGCAGGTACAGCTCAAGGCCTGCGATGTCGAAGGATAACGAGGTCAGGGACAGCACACGGTCGCCGGCGTCGACGCCCGGACGTTCAGCCATGGTCCAGAGGAAATTCACCAAGGCGTCGTGGCGAATCGTCACGCCCTTGGGCAAACCCGTGGAGCCGGAGGTGTAGATCACATAGGCCAGGTTCGCCGGCAACGCCAGCACCGGGAGATTTTCTTCGCTGTAGTCACCCAACCAGCCGGGAGCCTGGTCCAGGCACAGACTGCTGACCGTGGCCGGCACCGCCAGTTGTTCCACCAGGCTGCCCTGAGTCAACAGCAGCTTCAGGCCGCTGTCGTTCATCATGTGCGCCAGGCGTTCACGAGGGTAGTTCGGGTCCAGGGGCACATAGGCACCGCCGGCCTTGAGGATCGCCAACAGGCCGACAATCATCTCCAGCCCGCGCTCCAAAGCCACGCCCACCAGCACCTCCGGGCCGACACCCATGTCGCGCAGCTTGTGCGCCAGTTGGTTGGCCTGTCGATTGAGCTGCCGGTAGGTCAGCGACTGCCCGGCAAAGATGAGTGCACAGGCATCCGGAGTGGCTTGAACCTGCGCTTCAAACAGTTGCGGCACACAGTGTTCGCGGGGATAGGACGCCGCAGTGCGGTTCCAGTCCTCAACGATGCGCTGGCGCTCGTCGGCGGAAAGTAGCGGCAACTCGTTGATCCGCTGCGCAGGCTGTTGGCAAATGGCAGTCAACAGGTTGTGCCAGTGCCGACCGAGCTGCTCGATGGTACGGGCATCGAACAGGTCGACGGCGTAGGTCAGGGAGGCCGACAGGCCGGCAGCGTGCTCGGTGGTATCGAGGGTCAGGTCGAACTGGGTGGTATGACTTTGCCAGTCCAGCCCACTGACCGTCAGGCCCGGCAAGTTACGGCTGGCATTGGCAACCTGGGTCTGGTGGTTGAACATCACCTGGAACAACGGGCTGTGGCTCATGCTGCGCTCGGGTTGCAGTGCCTCCACCAGTTGTTCGAAGGGCAGGTCCTGATGGGACTGGGCATCCAACGCGGTTTGCCGGACCTGTTGCAGCAAGTCACTGAATCGCAGCTGCGGATCGAATTCGGCCTTCAACACCTGGGTGTTGACGAAGAAGCCGATCAGGCCTTCGGTTTCACTGCGGGCACGGTTGGCAATGGGTACGCCGACCCTGATTTCGCGCTGCCCGGAATAGCGATGCAACAGCGCCTGGAAGGACGCCAGCAGCACCATGAACAAGGTCACGCCGTGTTGCTGCGCCAAGCCCTTGAGCGATCCAAGCAACGCCACGTCCAGATCCATCGCCACGCGCGCACCGGCGCCGCTGGGCACCGTCGGGCGCATGCGGTCGGCGGGCAGTTCCAGCACCGGCTGCTCGCCCCCCAGCTTCTCCAGCCAATACGCCAATTGACGCTCACGCTCGCCGGCTTCCATCCAGTTGCGCTGCCACAGGGCATAGTCGGCGTACTGGATCGGCAACTCAGGCAGCGTGACCGCCTGGCCTTGGCAGTGGCCGGCGTAAAACTGCACCAGGTCGTTGACCAGAATCGGCATCGACCAGCCGTCAGCAACAATGTGATGCACCGTCAATACCAGCACATGGTCCTGCTCACTCACCCGCAGCAAGTTCATGCGCAGCAGCGGGCCTTGCTCCAGGTCGAACGGCTGGGCGGTCTGTGCCTGCACGTACGCTTTGATCTGCCGGTCGAGGTCGGCGCCCGCCAACGGATCGACCTGCAAAGTGAAGCCTCCCGTCGGATGCACCACCTGCACGGTCTGGTCGTCTTCCTGGCGAAAGGTGGTGCGCAGCACTTCATGGCGCTCCACCAATGCCTGGCAACTGGCGCGCAGGGCCTCCACATCCAGCACACCTTCAAGGCGCAGCGCGGCACAAATGTTGTAGGCGCTGCTGTCCGGTGCCAGTTGCCAGAGAAACCATTGGCGCTGCTGCGCGTAGGAAAGCAAAGGAAGCTCGGCACTGGCCCTTTTGAATATCGGGGTGAGCCCATAGAGGTTGACGCCCTGTCGCTTGAGCAAGGTGGCCAGCGCCTTGCGTTCCTTGGGTGACAGTGACTCTACGGAATCGAGCAATGCTTGCACTTGAACCTCTCCTACACCAATACCGGCTCAACGCCCGGGGGCACGCGGGGGTGTTGAACACATGAAAGAGCCGGACAATGTCCGGCTCCTTGAATGCTGCAATGTGGGAGTCAGGTGTCCCTCTCCCTCCTACAAAGTCAGCTCATCAATTTCCTCTGTAGTAAGACGTTTGAGGGCCTCCAAAGATTTAGCCAATTCGCTGTGAATCGTCTGACTCTGGTCCTGCTTGCCGGCGGCCACCTTGCTGAACGCCGCCAGGGTCGGATGTTCGAACAGTTCGCGCAGGCTGACCTCGATCGATAACTGCTCGCGCACACGCACCACCACTTGCACCACCAGCAGCGAGTGGCCACCCAGTTCGAAGAAGTTGTCACCCAGGCCTGCCTGCGGCACTTTCAACACATCGGCCCAGATGGCGGCCATCTGTTGCTCCAGCTCGGTCACCGGCGCTATATAGTCCGCCTGCAACTGGCTGGCCGAGGGCTGCGGCAGTGCCTTGCGGTCCAGCTTGCCGTTGGCGGTCAACGGCAAGGCAGGCAGCATCACCCACTGCGCTGGCACCATGTAGCCCGGCAGGCTGGCACGTACATGCTCCGCCAGCGCGGTACGCAGCTCGCCCAGCACCTGCGGGCCGGCCTCGATCAGCGCCGAGTCGCGAGGCACGCAGTACGCAACCAATTGCTTGCCACCGACACCTTCGACATCCACAACCACCACGCCCAGCAGCGCCTCGTGAGCCTGCAGGCGCGCCTCGATCTCTCCGAGCTCAATGCGATAACCGCGAATCTTCACCTGGAAATCGGCTCGGCCAATGTACTCCAGCACCTCACTGCCAGGCTGTTGCCGGGCCAGGTCGCCGCTGCGGTACAAGCGCCCGCCGGGACGGCTGCTGAATGGGTCAGGAACGAAACTCAGGGCGGTGCGCACCGGGTCACCCAGGTAGCCGCGCCCTACTCCCACACCGGCAATGTGCAGCTCACCCGTGGCCCGTGCCGGCATCGGCTCGAGCAAATCATTCAGCACATACAAACGGTTGTGGTCGGTGCGCGTGCCAATCGGCAAGTGCGTTTGCCCAGCGGGCTCCCGGACGCGGTACAGGGCCACGTCGTCAGAGCATTCCGCGGGACCATAGGCGTTGATCAACTCGATCTGCGGGTAGCGTTCCAGCCAGCGTGCAGCGAGTGCGGGCGGCATGGCTTCCCCGGTGGTCAGCAGGTAACGCAAGGCGGGCAACGCAACTGCGGGCAACTCCAATACCGCCTGAATCATCGCGGGGACGCACTCCAGTACGCTCACGCCGGTGGTGCGTGCATGCTCCAGCAACTGTTGTGGATCCTGGGCAATGGCATCCGGGATGATTTGCACCCTGGCCCCGCACAAGGTGGCGGTCAGCAATTGCCACACACTGATGTCGAAACTCTGGGACGCCGTCTGGGCAATCACATCCGCCGCACTCAAGCCCAGGTAAGGGATTTTGCTCAATTGGTTATTGAGCATACCGGCCTGTTCCACCATGACGCCCTTGGGCACACCGGTGGAGCCCGACGTGAAGATCACGTACGCCAGCAGGCGCCCGGCTTCCAACGGCAGTGCACGCAACGGGCTGGTCTGCGGCGGTTGCGCCTGCACCTGCTCCCAGACGAGCAAGGCCGGTGGCTGCTCAAGCTCCTCGAGCAGCTGCCGGGCAAGGGTGTGGCACGCGCTGTCGCACACCAGCACCGACGCACGGCTCAGGCCCAGTACATCCGTCAGGCGTTTCAGCGGCAGGTTCGGGTCCAGGGACAAATAGCCCGCACCCGCCTTGAAGGTACCGATCACCATGCCCAGCAACGGCAGGTCGCGTTCACCCAGCACAGCGACCAGGCCATCGGCCTGGACGCCTGCCGATTGCAGGACCCGGGCCAATTGGGTGGACTGCACGTCCAGCTGATCATAGGTCCAGCTACGGCCCTGGCAACTGGCGGCGATACGCTGGCGGTTGTCCGCGGCGGTTGCGCCGAACAACCGGGCATAGCCCTCATTGAGTGACGCCGGCAGTTGATCGACTTCGGACACGCCGTGGCTCAGGCCCGGCAGTTGATGGAACGGTTGATCCAGACCCTCGGCCAGCGCCAGCAACGTGGCCTGGAAATCAGCCAGCAAGGTTTCGATGGTCGCCGCGTCGAACAGGCGCTGGTCATAGGACAAATGCAGGCCCAGCACTTCACCCGGGTACACCACCACCGTGATCGGGTAGTTGGTGTGGGTGCGAGAGGTCCCGGCCTGGACTTTCATGCTCGCCGCCTGCACCCCCACGCTGGATTCCACCGGAGCGTTTTCGAACACGAACAGGCTGTCGAACAGTGGTTGCCCGGCACCGATTTCACTGCAACCCTGGACAGTCACCAACGGCAGGTGTTCATGCTCGCGCAACCCCAGGTTATGTTCGAACAGTGACTGCAACCACGCCCTGGCACTCTGCGTGGCCCCCGCTCCCGGCACGGCTACCCGCAGTGGAATACTGTTGATGAACAGCCCTACCGTCGCCTGCATTTCCGGGAACTCGATGGGCCGCCCCGCCACAGTGATGCCGAACAGTACGTCCCGTTCGCCGCTGTAACGTTGCAACAGCATCGCCCAGGCACCTTGCACTAAAGTATTGACCGTCAGTTGCGCGCTCTGCGCCTTCTGAGCCAATGCGGCACTCTGCTCGCGGCTGAAGTAGACGATCCGGTCGTCCACCGTCGCCTCGCCTTGTTCACGGTTGACGGTGTGGTCGAACGGCAACGGCGTCGGCCGCTCGAAGCCACGCAGGTTGTCCGTCCAGAATTGCTTGGAAGCACCCTGGTCCCACCCTTCGAGCAAGGCAATAAAATCACGGTAGCGCGAAGGCACCGGCAGTTGCACCGGCACGCCCTTGAGCAGCCCGTCATAGATTTTGAAGAACTCATCCACAATGCCCATTCGGCACCAGGCGTCCAACAGCACGTGGTGGTTGCTGAAGACGAAACCGAAGCGCTCCGGCGCCAACTGGATCAGGCGCAGGCGGAACGGTACTTCCCTGGCCAGATCGAAGCCCTGGTGCAACTCCTCCGCCAGCTCGGCAGCCAGCTTGCTTTCGTAATCGGCACTGTCGACGTGCTGCCAATCGTAGAAACGAATGGCCGGCTCCGGTCGCCGGTGAACGATCTGCACCATGCGCTCGCTGACATCCCAGCAGAATGAGGTACGCAGCACTTCGTGGCGTCCGACGACGAGCTTCCAGGCCTGCATAAAGGCCGGCACGTCAATGCCATGCTCCACCAGGTAGCAGTACTGCATCATGTAAATGCCCGAACCGGGCTCCAGCAAGGTGTGCAATAACAGACCTTCCTGCATCGGCGACAGCGGGTAAATGTCCTCGATGTCCCGCGCAGCCACCGGCAGGCGGTCCAACTGCTGCTGGGTCAGGCCGGCCAACGGGAAGTCCCCCGGCGTGACGCCTTGGCTGGTCTCGTCAAGGCAGTGTTCGATCACTTCCTTGAGTGCCTGCTCGTAGGCACTGGCCAGGCGCTGCACCGTGTCCTCGCGGAACATCTCGCGGCTGAAGGTCCAGTCCAGGGTCAGCTCGCCGTCATACACCTGGCCATTGATGCTCAGCCAGTTACCCAACGGCGCATCGTCGCTCTGACGCTTGCCGGTGCCTTCGCTGGCCGGCACGAACAGCGCGCCCTGGTCCCGGGCGAAACTGCCGTCGAATTGCCCGAGGTAATTGAAGGTCACCCGGGCTTCGGGCAGCGCGCGCAGTTGAGCGGCAAACGCCTCGGCACCGAGGTAACGCAGCACGCCGTAGCCGATCCCCTTGTTGGGCACCTGCCACAGTTGCTGCTTGATGTGTTTGATGCTCTCGCCGACCGAAGCCTGGGGCGTGAGCTTGACCGGGAACAAGCTGGTGAACCAACCGACGGTACGGCTCAGGTCGACGTCGTCGAACAGGTCTTCGCGACCATGACCTTCCAGGGCAATGCTCACCGCCGGCTGCCCGCTCCACTGGCACAGCACGCGGGCCAGGGCAGTCAACAACAAGTCGTTGACCTGGGTGCGATACGCCACGGGCGCCAGCTTGAGCAGTTTGTGGGTCAGGTCCTTGTCCAGGCGTGAAGAGACGCTGGCTGCGTGACGATTGGTCAACGCACCGTCGACGAAGTCACAAGGCAACGCCGCGCTCCCCTGATCCAGCGCGTTGAGCCAGTAATCACGTTCAGCCGCCAGGGCTTCATCGCCGGCATAGCGCTGCAGATTCGCGGCCCACAGTTTGAGCGAACTGGTCTTGGCGTCCAGGGTGATGGCGACGCCCTGGTTAGCCTGTTGATAGGCGGCTTGCAGGTCCTCCAGCAGCACACGCCAGGAAACACCGTCCACCACCAGATGGTGAATCACCAGCAGTAGACGTTGCTGGCCGTCCGGCAGATCGAACAGCACCGCGCGCACCAACGGGCCCTCGTTCAGGTCGAGGCTGCCTTGGGCTTCATCGGCTGCATTGGGCAGGTGCGCAAGGTCATCCAGGGTGTTTTGCCAAAGGATAGGCTGAGGCGCACGGGCCCGGAGTTCCGCACGCCATTGGCCTTGCTGTTCGCTGAAACTCATGCGCAACGCGTCATGGGCCTGCACCAGCGCCTGCAATGCGGCTTCCAGGGCAGCCGGGGCCAGGCGTTCGGCGGGGGTCAGCAGCACTGACTGGTTCCAGCGCTGCCGCTGATCGACAGGCGTCTGGAAAAACCGCGCCTGAATCGGCAACAACGGGACGCTGCCATTCACTTCCTGCAGCGGCCGTGGTGCCGAGGTGCGAGGTTTTTCCTCAACCAATTTGGCCACTTGCGCCAACAGACCGACGGTCTGCTTTTCGAACAATTGCTTGGGCGTAATCTTGATGCCCTGGCGTTTAGCCCGGGCAATGATTTGCAGGCTGAGGATTGAATCGCCGCCCAACGCGAAGAAGTTATCCGTGGTGCCCACCTGCTCAAGCTTGAGCACATCAGCCCACACACTCGCGAGCTTCTCTTCAATCTCGCCCACCGGTGCCACGTACTCGCGACTGACCACTTCAGGCTGGGGCAAGGCACGCTTGTCGAGCTTGCCATTGAGGGTCAGCGGCAAGCGCTCGAGCAGCAGGAGATGGGCCGGGACCATGTAGTCCGGCAAGCGTGCCTGCAACTGCGGGGCCAGTGTCGCAGCACTGATGCCCGGGGCCGCCACACAATAGGCAACCAGTTGCAGTCGGCTCGGATCGCTTTCCAGGGCTTGCGCCAGGACCACCGCGTCCTGCACACCTTCAAGGGTGCGTAACAGCTCGGCGATTTCCCCAGGCTCAACCCGGTAACCGCGAATTTTGACTTGCTCATCGGCACGGCCCAAAAACTCCACCCGGCCCTGTTCGACACGTGCCCGGTCGCCCGCCCGATACAGGCGCTCGCCGTGACGCGCCTGCGGGTCTGGCACAAAACGCTCGGCGGTCAGTGCCGCACGGCCCAGGTAACCCTGGGCAACGCCCTGCCCGCCCAGGTACAACTCACCCGCCACCCGTTCAGGCACGGGGTTCAACCCGCTATCCAGCACCCGCACCCGGCTGTTGGCCAGCGGCCGGCCCACCGGCACGGTGCGATAACCCTCGAGGTTTTCCAGCACTTCATGACTGAGAATCCCCACGGTGGTTTCCGTTGGCCCGTAATGGTTGACCACGCGGCAATCCGGATGCAGTTGACGCACCTTGTCGACCAATGACCAAGGGCACGCCTCGCCACCGACAATCAGCAGGCGCCGAGGCAGCACAGCACCCGCGTCGGCGGCCTGCAGCAGCCCCTGCAAGTGACTGGGCACAATTTTCAGCACATCCACCTGATGCTCGTTCATGTAGCTGGCAAAACTGTCCGGGTCGAAAGCATGGTCCTTGGTCAGCAGGTGCAACAGCCGGCCGCTGGCCAGTGCGCCAAACAGCATGGTGTGACCCAAATCCGCCGCCACGGTCGATGCCATGGCCATGCTTGCCCCCGCCGGTACCTGCAAGCGCTCCAGGACACCTTGCATATAGTTGGCCAGCATTTGGTGGCTGAGTACCACGCCCTTGGGTTGGCCGGTGGAGCCCGAGGTGTAGATCACATAGGCGGTGTGCTGGGGCAATACGTCGCGGCTCACGGCCGCGTCATTGCAGTGACTCCAGGTAGCCGGTTCGAAGGCCAATACCGGGCAGGCGTCCAGTTGCGCCAACCGCTCATCGCCAGAAGGACGAATCAGCAAGGCCGCAGCGCTGTCGACCAATAGCGTTTGCAGGCGTTCGGTTGGCTGGGCGCCGTCCAGCGGCAAAAAGGCCGCACCGGTTTTCAGCACCGCAAGAATGCTGATGACCCACTCAACAGAGCGCTCCTGGCACAAGGCAACCAGGCTGCCGGCGCCGATCCGCTGCTGACGCAGGTAAGCCGCCAACTGGTTCGACTGGCGCTCCAGCTGCGGGTAAGTGAGCATTTGCTTGCCACACCGCACCGCTGGCGTGTCACCCGCCATTTCCAGCGATTGCTGCCACTGGCTGAGAAAATCGGTGTGCGCAAACGCGAGCACGTCGCCTTCCAGGGAAGCCGGGGCGGCGGGTGGATGGTCGAGCAAGCGACTGTTCGGGGCCTGTGCCAATTGCTGCAGCAACTGCTGCAATGACTGGGCGATACGCGCAATGGTCGGCGCTTCGAACAGGTCTGTGGCATAGGTGAACCAGGCTTCGATACCGTTGGGGCCATCGCTGAAGTCAAACGCCAGGTCAAAACGTGCGTCAGCACCGCTCAAGGGGAACTCTTCGACGCTCAACCCGCTCAGCGTCTTGCGCGCGCCTGCGCTGCTGGCTTCGCCCGCGACGTTCTGGTTGAGCTTGAACTGGAACAGCGGGTTGTGGCTCAGGTTGCGCTCCGGCGCCAGGGCATCCACCAGTTGCTCGAAGGGCAATTCCTGATGGGATTGTGCGCCACCCACCACGTGTTTTACCTGCTCAAGCAGAGCCTGGAAGGTGGTGTATTCATCAACCTGAACCCGCATGACCTGGGTGTTGATGAAGAAGCCGATCAGCCCCTCCAGGTCCTTGCGATTGCGCCCGGCGTTCGGCACGCCGATGCGGATATCTGACTGCCCGCTGTAACGCGACAGCACCACGGCCAATGCCGAGAGCATCAGCATGAACAGGGTCTGGCCGTTTTTCTGCGCCAGCGCCTTGAGGCTTGCCGACAGGGCCGGCGCAATATCCGCCCGCAGCACGGCGCCCTTGTAGCTGGCCTGGGCTGGACGCGGATGGTCCAGAGGCAACTCAAGCACCGGTTGCTCACTGCCCAGTTGTTGTTGCCAATACTGCAACTGACGCTCGCCCTCGCCCGCTTCCAGCCAGGCGCGCTGCCAGATGGCATAGTCGGCGTATTGGATCGGCAACGGCGGCAGGTTTATCGCCTGCCCGGTCACCAGGCTGTCATAGCACTGCACGAAGGTCTCGACCATCAGTTCGCTGGACCAGCCGTCACTGACGATGTGGTGCATGCACACCGTCAACACATGCTCGTGCGCATCCAGGCGGAACAGTTTAACCCGCAGCAGCGGGTCGTTGAGCAGGTCGAACGGACGGCTCAGCTCCTGCTTGACCAGGGTGTCGAGCGTTGCACGGTCGTCCACGGTTTCGTATTCCAGGGCAACGCTTGGGTGTTCGAGGATCTCCTGATAAAACTCGCCGTCCTGAGAGACCAGGCGCGTGCGCAGGGTTTCGTGGCGCTGCACCAGTTGGCTTAACGCCTGGTTTAGCGCGTCGAGGCTCAGCTCGCCCTTGAGGCTCACGGCCATCGGGATGTTGTAGAAGGAGCTGTCGGGTTCCAGTTGCCACAGGAACATCATGCGCTGTTGCGCATACGACAGCGGGATGCGTGCCACGTCATGACGGGTAGCCGCAATCGGCAACAGCTTGAAGCTCTGGCCGGTGGCCTGCATTTTTTCCAGGATCTGGCGGCGCTGCTCCAATGGCAGGCCAACGAAGCGCTTGGCAATCCGTTCAGCTGTAGTCTTATCCATGTTCAAGCCTCCGTCATTTCGTTCATCAGTTGCTCGATATCGGACAAGCCCGCTTCCGTCAGCGATTGGCCGGCACTTTCCAGGGTTCGTGAAAACTCACTCAAGACAGGCGTCTCGAAGATCTGGCGAATTGGCATATCGATGCCCAGTTGGGTGTTGATTCGGGAAATCGCCTGGGCCGCCAGCAAGGAGTGGCCGCCCAGCTCAAAGAAGTTGTCGTGCATGCCGACCCGCTCGATGCGCAGCACCGTGGCCCAGATGTCACACAGCTGTTGCTCAAGGTCCGTGGCCGGGGCCACGTAGTGGGCCTGCATCTGACGGGCATCCGGGGCCGGCAAGGCCTTGCGGTCGAGCTTGCCGTTGGGGGTCAGGGGCAGCTCGGCCATCCACATCAGGTGCGCGGGCACCATGTAGTCCGGCAGGCTGCTTCTCAAGTCCTCGCGAATGCGCCCCAGCAACGCGGCCTGGACCTCGGCGTCGGCATGCAGGATGGCCGCATCGGTCGGCACCAGGTAGCCCACCAGTTGCTTGCCGAGCACGCCATCGATATCGATGACCAGGGCGTCGCCCAGCGCCGGGTGCTCCAACAGCCGCGCACTGATTTCCCCGAGTTCGATGCGAAAGCCACGAATCTTCACCTGATGATCAATGCGCCCGACGTATTCAATTACGCCGTCTTCAACGTAGCGTGCCAGGTCGCCCGTGCGGTACAGGCGACCTCCAGGGTGTTCGCTGAACGGGTCGGGGATAAAACGTTCCGCCGTCAGCGCAGGGCGATGGTGGTAGCCGCGCGCCAACAGGCCGCCGCCGATCTGCAGCTCACCAATGGCGCCGGGAGCGGTCAGGCCCGCGCTGTTATCCAACAGGTAAATCGAGCGCCCGCCCAAGGCCTTGCCGATAGGCATCAACGCCGGCGGTGCCGAACTGTCTGGCGCCGCGAACGCCGTGCAGTCATGAGCGGTGACCGTAACGGTGGCTTCGGTCGGCCCATAGGTATTGAGCAACCGCACATGGCCCAGGCCTGCCTGTTTCCACGCCACCACACCTTCCGGTGGCATGGCTTCACCACCTGCGTGCAACTGATGCAGGCGCCCGTAATCGCGCGGCCCCTTGGCGGCGAAATCCTTGGCCAACATGAACCAGTAGGCAGTGGTCAGGTCGACCACGCTGATGTCCTTGTCGATCAATTCACGGTAGAACGTTTCGCTGTCCCACAACGCCGGCCCGCGTATCACCACCGAGGCGCCGCACGTGAGTGCGGGGTACAACTGCTCGACAAACCCATCGAAGTTGAAGGTGGCGAATTGCAGAATCCGGTCGCTCGCCGACAGGTTGAAAAACCCCAGCGAGACCTGGGCGTGCAGGCTCAGGGAACCCTGATTAATCGCCACGCCCTTGGGCCGCCCGGTGGAGCCCGAGGTGTACATCACATACGCCAGGGACTGCGGGTCAACAGGCACCGCCAGATTGTCGCTACTGTAGGCGGCCAGCCAATCGTCCGGCTGGTCGAGGCACAGGCTGGGCAGCCCCGGCGGAATCGGCAGCCGGGACTGCAGGGCCGTCTGGGTCAGCAGCAGGACAATCGCGCTGTCTTCCATCATGTAGGCCAGGCGCTCACGGGGGTAGTCCGGGTCCAGCGGTACGTAGGCGCCGCCGGCCTTGAGGATGGCCAGCAGGCCGATCACCATGTCCAGGCTGCGCTCAACGGCAACCCCAACCAACACTTCCGGCCCCACACCCAGTTCACGCAGCTTATGGGCCAGGCGGTTGGCCTGGCGATTCAGTTCGGCGTAGCTCAGTTGCTCATCACCCATCAGCAGCGCCGGTGCCTGGGGCTGCTCGTGCACACGCGCTTCGAACAGGCGCGCCACGGCGGTATCGGCCAAGTGGGTGGTCTGTGTACCCTGGCACCAGTCGCGCTCAAGGCGTACCTGTTCCGGCGGCGAGAACAACGGCAACCGGTCGACGCTCACTTGGGGTTGTGCAGCCAGGGCGTGCAACAGGTTCAACCAATGTTCAGCCATGCGTTCGATGCGGGCGTGGTCAAACAGGTCGCTGGCATACACGAACGTCGCCAGTACACCGTCCGAACGCTCCACGGTATCGAGCGACAAATCAAACTGCGAGGTGCCTTCGATCAGGTCGAGTTCCTGCACATCCGCACCGATCAGACTTTGCCCCGTAACCTGTTCGCCCAGGTCGCGCATGTGGTTGTACATCACCTGGAACAACGGGTTATGGCCAAGGCCACGCTCCGGCGCCAACTCCTCCACCAGCACGTCGAAGGGGATGTCCTTGTTGGCCTGGGCCTGCAGGCTGGTTTCCTTGACCTGGGCCAACAGCTGATTGAAGGTCGCGGTAAAATCCACTCCGACCCGCACCACCAGGGTGTTGACGAAAAAGCCAATCAGGCCTTCCAGTTCCAGGCGGTTACGGTTGGTCACCGGCACGCCGACGTTGATCTTTTCAGTGGCACTGTAACGCGCCAGCAGCAAGCCGAAAGAAGCCAGGAAAATATGGAACAAGGTGGCATTGGCGCTCACCGCCAAGCGGCGCAAACCGGCCGCCAGTTCAGCGGGCAGGCGCACGTCAATACGCCCGCCACGGTAGCTCTGGACCTGCGGCCGAACGCGGTCGGCGGGCAGTTCCAGCACGCTGAAGTCATCTTCAAGGCGGGCTTTCCAGTAGTCCAGTTGGGCCTGCATCTGCCCGTCGTTGAGGCGCTCGCGCTGCCACGTGGCATAGTCCGCGTATTGCACAGCCAGCGGCGCAAGCGCGACAGGCGCCTGCCCCGAAACCCGGGCGTTGTAGCTGGCGATGCACTCACGCACCATCACACTCATGGACCAGCCATCGGAAACGATGTGGTGCAGCGTCAGCAACAGCAAATGCTCCTCGGCCCCGACTTGCAGCAGCTTGATACGCAGCAACGGGCCGTTCGCCAGGTCAAAGGGGCGCTGGATCTCCTCCTGCAACTTGAGCTCCAAAGCCTGGCCCTGCAACGCACCGATGAACTCCTCGGCGAGGGGCACCGAAAGGCTCGGCAGGACTTTCAGACAGGGCACGCCCTGCTCTTCGACAAACACCGTGCGCAGGCTTTCATGGCGCGCCACCAGCGCATCGAATGCCGCGCACAGCGCCAGCTTGTCCAGGGAACCGCTGACTCGCACGGCCATGGGCGTGTTGTAGGCGGAGCTCTGCGGGTGAATTTTCCAGAACAACCATTGCCGGTGCTGGGCATGGGACACCGCGAGGTTCTGCTGGCGATCGAGGATTCGAAACGGCGCGTCATCCGCGCCGGCCTGGCCGGTGATCTCGGCGCAGAAACTGCGCAAGTCCTGGGTGTCGAACAGCAATCGCAACGGGATATCCAGGCCCAACTGGCGGCGCGCCCGGGAGACGATTTGCGTGGCCAGCAACGAGTGACCGCCCAGTGCAAAGAAGTTGTCGCCCAACCCCACACGCTCGACCCCGAGCACCTCTGCCCAGATGTTGGCCATGAGTTTTTCATCGTCGGTGACGGGAGCCTCGTACTGCCGCTCATCACCCGCAGCGCCTGGGGCCGGCAGACGGCTGGCGTCGACCTTGCCGTTGGCAGTGAGGGGCATTTCATCAAGAAAAACGATCTGCCCAGGGATCATGTGCTCGGGCATAAAGCCCCTGAGCGCCTGTTGCAGCTCGACGCCTGAAGCTTTCAGGGCCGCCTCGTCCTGTGGCGCCTGGCTGGCAACCACGTACGCAACCAATTGCAGCGCATCGGGCACACCGGTGACCCGGACCAGCGCCTTCCTGACGCCCGGCAGCGCTTGCAGACGCTGCTCGACCTCGCCTGGCTCGACCCGATAGCCACGAATTTTCACCTGATGGTCCATGCGCCCGATAAACCGCAAAGTGCCAGTCGGGTCACGCCGCACAAAGTCGCCGGTGCGATACATCCGTGAGCCCGCCGGGCCATTCGGGTCCGGCACGAAGCGCTCGGCCGTCAGCCCCGGACGAGCAATGTAACCGCGCGCGAGGCCAACGCCCGCGATGTGCAATTCACCCTTGGCGCCGCCGAGTGTTGGCAGCAGGCTCGCGTCCAGTACCTGTACCCGCACGCTGTCCAGCGGGTCACCCAAATGAAGCGGTTGCCCGGCGACCAGCGGCGCCGTCAGCGCGCCCACCGTAGCTTCGGTCGGTCCGTAGTGATTGATGACCGCAAGCGCTGGAGAGAGCCCGGCAATCCGCGCCAGCAAAGCCTCGGAGCAGGCTTCGCCACCGAGAACCAGACACTCGCGAGGCAACACTGCACCGCTGCCGCTGGCCGAAAGCATGGCATCCAGGTGCGACGGCACGATCTTCAGCGCATCGATCCGGTGTTCGGTCATATAGGCCGCCAATGCATCCGCATCCAGCACCCGCTCCTTGCTCAACAGGTGCACGGTCTTGCCATTGCACAGCGCACCGTAAAATACCGTGTGCCCAAGGTCCGCAGCCGGGGTGGAAGTCATCGCCAGGTTGTGGATGTCGGCCATCGGCAAGCGCCGCGAAACAGCCTGCACGTAGTTGACCAGTGCACCATGGGAAACCGTGACGCCCTTGGGTGTGCCAGTGGTACCGGAGGTGTAGATGATGTAAGCCAGATTACCCGGCGCAACCTCAACGCAAGGTGCCGTACCCGGCAGATCCGCGATGCGATCGAAGGCGATCGACTGTACGCCCACCGGCAACGCTTGCGCCCAATTCGAGGGGGCGAGGACGTGAACAATGCCCGCATCTTCAAGCATAAAGGCCAGGCGCTGGGCCGGCTGGTCAGGCTCGAGGGGCACATAGGCTGCACCGCACTTGAGGATCGCCAGCATGCCCACCAGCATGCCCGGTGACCGGTCGGCCACCACACCCACTGCCTGCTCAGGCACAACCCCTGCCGCCTGCAACTGCTGCTGCAACTGCCCGGCCTGGCGGTTCAGTTCACCGTAGCTGATGGCATGGCCCTCATGGACCGCTGCCACACGCTCGGGAAAATCCCGGGCAACCTGTTCGATCAGGCTGTGCACGCAGGTGTCCGGCTCGGCGGCAAGCCCGTCCTGAGCCCGCGATTGCTCACCCAAGGGCCATTCACCGATGGGCAGTACGGTTTCCTGCGCCAGACCCCGCAGCACCTGCACCCAATGCTCAGCCAGACGGGCAATGGTCGCCCGGTCAAACAGGTCGACAGCAAAGGTAAACGCCGCCTGCAACTGCCCGTCACTTTCAACGGTATCGAGGGCCAGGTCGAAGCGCGCGGTGGTCTTGGGCTGGGCGGATTTTTCCAGTACCAGCCCGGAGCGGGTCTTGATGGTCTGGACGTCCGTCACGTTCGCCTGGTGGTTGAACAACACTTGGAACAAAGGACTGTGGGCGGTGCTGCGGTCAAGGTTGAGCACCTCCACCAGTTTCTCGAACGGCAGGTCCTGAAAGGACTGCGCCTCCAGCGCGCTGGCCTTGACCCGGCGCAACAGCTCAGCCGTATCGATCAATGGGTCAATGTGGGTGTGCAGCACTTGGGTATTGATAAAACACCCGATCAAGCCCTCGACCTCAGTACGCTGCCGATTGGCTACCGGCACCCCTACGCGCTGAATGTTTTGCCCGCTGTAGCGGTACAACAACACACTGAAGGAAGCCAGCATCAGCATAAACAGGGTGACATTGTGTTTTCTGGCGACGCCCCTCAGTTGGGCCGCCAATTGCGGATCGATACCCACGGCGTACTGCTCGCCACGATGCCCCGGCACCGCAGGCCGTGGACGGTCGGCCGGTAATTCGAGGACCGGATGCTCGTCACCGAGCTTGTCCAGCCAATACGTCAGTTGCCGCGCCTGCTCACCTGCTTCCAGCCAACTGCGCTGCCACAGTGCGTAATCGCGGTACTGAATGGGCAAGGCCGGCAAGGTTGCCGTTTCACCCGAACTGGCAGCATCGTAGAGCCGCACCAGTTCATCGATCAGAACCCCCATCGACCAACCGTCGGCGACGATGTGGTGCAACGTCACCAGCAACAGGTGTTCGTCATGGTTTTTTTTCAGCAACTTGATACGCAGCAAAGGCCCTTGAATCAGATCGAACGGGGCAAGGGCTTCGGCACGGGTGACCGTGTCGATCCGCCCGTCGCGCTCAGCGTCTTCGAGCGCTGAAAAGTCGATGAATTCGACCCTGACCTCCCCGGCATCAAGGACGTGCTGAAGCACCTGGTCATCCTGCTCGCGAAACACCGTACGCAAGGTTTCGTGACGGCCCAGCAGACTATCGACAGCCTGCTGCAACGCTTGCCGATCCACCTCACCCAGCAACTTCACGGCCATGGGCAGGTTGTAGGCACTGCCGCGCGGGTCCAATTGCCAGGCAAACCACATACGCTGTTGCGCATAGGACAAGGCGTCCCGCCCTGCCACCTGAACATCGGACGCAATGGGAAAAAGCGAAAAGTCGACGTTCTCCGCTTTCAAGGCTTCAAGAAACAAATGCCGCTTCTGCGCAGGCAACTCGATAAAACGACGAGCGAGTCTAAGTGAATCTTGAGCGTTCATGCATTCCGTCCTTACTGATCTGCGGCCTGGCCTGCGGGCCAAGGCGTTTCCAGTAGAACGAGCAAGGGAGGGGCTAATTTAGACAGTAAAGCCGCTGGCCGATCACCTGCACGCAACGCCGCACGGCGCTGCGCCTGGGCTCGCCAAGTCAGGGTTCAGCGAGGTTGCTCGCTATAACCTTGCGCCATCGCCACGACCACCTTCCGGGGCCCGGTAAAGGGCGAACGCGCGTGAGCGGCGAGCATGTTGTCGAGCATCAGCACATCCCCTGCCTGCCAGGGAAAACTGATAGCGCACTCGTCCAGCACCCGACGCACCTCATCCAGCACCTCGGTTTCGATGGGCGAGCCGTCACCGTAATAAACGTTACGGGGCAGATCCTCTTCATCGACGATATCCAGCAAGGTTTCCCGCACTTCCTCCGGCAGGTTGGAGACATGGAACAAATGCGCCTGGTTGAACCACACCCAATCGCCGGTCGACGGGTGCCGGGCCACCGCCTGGCAGGTCTGGCGCGTGCGCAGCTCGCCATCGTCTTTCCACTCCCACTCGATGGAGTGCGCTTGGCAATAGGCCTCTACCACACCCCGATCTTCGGTGTTGAACACCTGCTCCCACCCCACATCCAGGCCATTGCCATAATTGCGCACATACATCAGGCCCTTCTCGATAAAACGCTGGCGAACGTACTCCGGCATTCGGCGGTACACCTCACGACTGTCGGCAATCGGCGTTTCGCCGCCGGTCTGCGCGGCAATCACGCTGTAGAACCAGATTTTCATTGGCCATTCAAGGGTGTAGGCCTGCTCGTTGTGCAGCGGAATGCTTTGATGCGCGGGGTACTCGGTAGAGGTGTACACACCTTGGGTGACGTTGCTGCGTGGCGTGGAGCCAAACTCATAGTTGAGCAACGGGTGACCGAATGCCTGGGCAAACTGGCGAAACGCGTCGACACCACCCACCTCAAAACCGCGAAACAAAATGCCGCCGGCCGTTGGCAGATGCCGTTCAACCAATGGTTGCAATTCGTTGAACACATCCATCAGTGCGAGACCGGGCTCCGGGGCCTCGATCAACAATGGCAAGCTGCCCCGCTCACTCAACAGAGGGGAGGCATTCAATTCCAGCAATAGGTCCATGTGGCTCTGCTCCAAAGGCACGTCGTCCCTATAAAACGAATCCGGAGGGGAAAAATTAGCGGGGAATTTGGGGCGCAGGCAGCGGTGTCATCAAGGGTTACATCAAACACCGAGCGGCTCGGCGAGGCTGTCCTATCATTGACGCAACCCATCAATTGCAACTACATTTAGTTACAGGCAAGGATCGCCGTGTCGAAAAATGAAAAGCTGCTGGCCAAACTGCTCAATGAACAATCGGCTTTTACCTGGGCCGAACGGGTAACGCTGCTGCGGCGACTGGGCTACACGCAAATCGAAGGCGCGGGTAGCCGAGTCAGGTTCGACATAGGCGACCCCAGTGCAATGATCACCTTGCACAAGCCTCACCCCGGCAACGAACTGAAACACTACATTCGGCGCCAAATCATCGAACAATTGAAATCAGGAGAACTGATTCAGTGAACAACCAGCTGAAACACAAAGGCTACATCGGCTCCATCGAAGCCAGCCTCGAAGACAACTGCCTCTTCGGAAAGCTGCTTTTCATCAAGGCCCTGGTCAGCTACGAGGGGAAAACCGTCGCCGAACTGGATACGGCCTTTTGCACCGCCGTGGACGACTACATCGAGACCTGCATGGCCCTTGGGCAAACACCGGAAAAGCCCTGCAAGGGCTCGTTCAACGTCCGTGTCGGCCATGACCTCCATTTGGCCGCCGCCCTCGCGGCGACCCGGCAAAAAGTCACGCTGAACGACCTCACACGGCAAGCGCTGAACGAATTCCTGCAACATCGCGGCGCACTCGTTGCCGGGTAATCAGCCCAATCGCCGATACCCCAACACCGCCGCCCCCAGCACCACCGACCCCGCCGCCAGCGCCACCCAGAACCCACTGGGGGCGCCGAAGCGGTCGATCATCCAGCCGGAACTGGCGGCGCCAATGGCCACGCCGATGCTCAGGCCGGTGATCAGCCAGGTCATGCCTTCGGTCAAACGGCTCGGCGGGACGATTTGCTCCACCAGGGCCATGGATACGATCAATGTCGGGGCGAAGAACAGCCCGGAGATGAAGATCGCCGCCGCCAACCCGGGAATGTTCGTCACCAGCAGCAACGGCAACGTGGTGATCGCCGTGGCCACGCCGCAGTACAGGAACTGGCGCGGCAACGGCGCTTTCAACTTGAGTGCACCAAACGCCAGCCCGGCCAGGCACGACCCGATGGCGTACACCGACAGCACAATGCTCGCGGCGGCTGGCTGGCCTTGATGCTGGGCGAAGGCGACGCTGACCACATCCACCACGCCGACGATAACGCCCATGGCCATCAACAGCACCATCAGGATCAACACCGAGGGCGAGGCGATCAGCCAACGGCCGTGTTCGGCGTGGTGTTCATGCACCGGTGGTTCGGTCTGGCGTTGCAGCACAAAGGCGGTCACGCCCACTGCCAAAAACAGCGCGGCAATCAACGGCCCGGCTTCGGGGAACAACAGCACGCACAAGCCCACCGACACCGGCGGGCCGATAATGAACACCACCTCGTCGAGCACCGACTCCAGGGCAAACGCGGTTTGCAACTTGGGCTGGCCGCGATACAACTCGGTCCAGCGCGCCCGCACCATGGCCGACATATTGGGCATGCAACCGGCCAGGGCAGCGAAGATGAACAGCGTCCACGTCGGCGCCTGCATGCGGGTGCAGAGCAACAGCAGCAACAGCGCGCCGCCGCCGATGGAAGCGGCCATCGGCAGCACCCTGCCCTGGCCGTAACGGTCCACCAGTCGCGAGACCTGGGGCGCACAAAACGCGGTGGCCAGGGCGAAGGTGGCCGTCACTGCACCTGCCAATCCGTAACCGCCGTGCACTTGCGACAGCATGGTGATCAAGCCGATCCCGGTCATGGAGATCGGCATGCGGGCGAGCATGCCCGCCAATACAAAAGCCCTGGAACCTGGCGCCTGGAACAGCTCGGCGTAGGGGTTTGCCATGGTGTGTAACCTCTTCCTGAGCGCCCTGAAACTTGCTATTCGAGGTATTCGGGGCAAAAATACATACGGTGCGTATGTGACAAATCATGCGTAACATACGCGTCGTATGTCAATCACCTATTGCGAGCCTTACCCATGAGCCGAGCCCGTGCCGACATGATCGAAGACACCCGCGCCCGCCTGATCGCCAGTGCGCGCCAGGCCTTCGCCACGCAAGGCTATGCCCAAACGTCGATGGATGATTTCACCGCGCGCGCCGGCTTGACCCGGGGAGCGTTGTACCATCATTTTGGCGACAAGAAAGGCTTGCTGGCGGCGGTGGTTGCGCAGCTCGACGGTGAAATGGATGCGAGCCTGCAGCGTATCTCGGAACAGGCTGATAACCCTTGGGAAGGGTTTTGCGAGCGCTGTCGGGTGTATTTGCGTATGGCTCAGGATCCCGAGGTCCAGCGCATCGTATTGCAGGATGCCCCGGCGGTGCTGGGCGCCACCGACCAGCAGCAATGCGTGGACTCGCTGCGCCAGTTGCTCGATGACTTGATGCAAGCGGGCCTCATCGAGCAGGCGTGCAGTCAGGCGCTGGCGAGGCTGATCAATGGCAGCCTGGTGAGCGCATCGTTGTGGATCGCCCAGGATGGAGACTCGGGTGTGCGGCTGGAAGAGGCTTTGCGAGGGCTGGAGTTGTTGTTGCGCGGGTTGAAGCCCAATGCCGTGTGCTGAACGAGTGCGGCGGGGGTGGTCAGGATCCAGGGGGGCATATCCGTTATTTAGGTAACGGCGGCTTATGGTTCCGCTCTTACAGCGGCTCACTTTGGAAAAGCCCCAAAGTAAGCAAAGGGCTCTGCCCCGCCTGTCGGCGCCTCGCTGTGGCTCGGCGTTCCCTCACTCCGGCATTGCTCCGCGGGCCGCCGCGACGGGCCATCCATGGCCCGGCGCGGCTAAACCGGCGTCCTGCCGGTTTACCCGCTCCGCAATACCTGCGTTCGGCCTCGGGCTTATTGGGGCAGTCAGATCAAGATCAAAAGCAAAAGCACAGCGGCCTCCCGGCCGGCTTGAGTGTTAAGAGCAAAAGCAAAGACCAGAGCGAAAACAGAGCTGCTTTTCTGTGGGAGCGGGCTTGCTCGCGAAAAACCTGAGGTCGCCGCGTTCATCCAGGATTCCCGCGTCATCGTTAACGACCTTCGCGAGCAAGCCCGCTCCCACATTTTTTGGACCGTGCCCGCTTTAGATTTTGATTTTGCTTTTAACACTCAAGCCGGCCGGGAGGCCGCTGTGCTTTTGATCTGCTTTTGATTTTGATCTTAGGCGCCCCGTTAAACCACGCTGGCCGAACGCAGGCTTTGGAGCGTGGGTAACCTGGCAGGACGCCAGGTTAGCCGTCCTGGGCCAGGGATGGCCCATGACGGCGGCCCACGGTCCAAAGCCGGAGTGAGGGCACTCCGAGCCTAGGCGAGGAGCCGAGTGGTGGGGCAAGAGCGTTTTGCTTACTTTTGCGCTCTTCAAAAGTGAGCCGCTGTAAGAGCGGAACCATAGGCGGCCGTTACCTAAATAACGGATATGTACCCAGCCCCCCCAAAACCATAAAAAACACACCTGAACCATTGCGCTAACTTGAATCCCCCACAGCACTGCCCCTAGATCCGCCGCAACATCAACGCCGCCACCGCACACGCTGCCAACGCCACACACGCCAGAAAGAACGCATCACTGTAGGCCATCAAAAACGCCTGATGGCGCACACTCTGATCCAGCAGGTCCAACACCACCTGATGCTCCGGCAACTGCTCCTGCAGCACCCCACCAGGCAAGCGCTGTTGCAGCACCGGGTCAAACAGCGTCACCGCCTCCCCGATCCGCGCCGAATGCACCCGCTCACGCACCACCACCAACTGCGCCAGTAACGCCGTTCCAACGGCGCCCCCCAGATTGCGCAGCATCGAAAACACCGCCGACGCCGACCCCGCCTGCACCTTGGCCAGCCCATGCACAGCGAGCACCGACAACGCCACCATGATCAACGGCTGACCAATCCCGCGCACCACAATCGAGGGCACGATCACATTGCTGGCGCTGTCCGCCGACAGGTGCGCGCCCATCCAGCAGCCCAAGGCCATGATCGCGAACCCCGACGCCACCAGCATTTTGGCACTGACCCACTTCATCAAGCGCGGCAAAAACGGCGCCATGATCAATTGCACCAGCCCATACGCAATCAAGCTCACGCCAATTTCACTGGCGTTGTAGTGCTGCAATTGCGACAGGTAATTGGGCACCAGAAACACCAGCCCATAGGTGCTCGCGCCAAAGATAAACATCGCCACGCTGGCCACGCCAAAGTTGTAGTGCCCCAACAGCCGCAAGTTGATAAAGGCATGCTTGCCCCATAACTGACGGGCCACGAAGCCGATCAATCCCACCACCGCCAACAGCGTCATCCACACGATAAAGGGCGAGCCGAACCAGTCCTTGCGCCCGCCCTCCTCCAGTACGATCTGCAACGCGCCCAGCCCCAGCACCATGCAGCCGATGCCCAGCCAGTCGCCCTGGCGCAACAGGCCGAGTTTCATCGGTTGGCGGTCGATCGACCAGGCCACCGCCGCCAACAACGCAATCCCGGGGAACAGTTGCAGGTAGAAGATCCAGCGCCAGGAATACGCGTCGGTCAGCCAGCCGCCAATCGATGGCCCGGCGGCCTGGGCCACACTGTTGGCCAGGCTGAACAAGGCCATGCCCAGCGGGATTTTGCTGGGCGGCAGCTCGGTGATGATCAGCTGGAATGACAAGGGAATCAGCACCGCCCCGGCCGCGCCCTGCACCACCCGGATCAGGATCATCACTTGCAGGTTGGGCGACAGCGAACACGCCACCGACGCCACCAGGAATATCCCCGAGCCCCACAGCATCACCCGGCGCAGGGAAAACACCTGCACCAGCCACGCGGTGAGGGGAATCATGATGATTTCCGCCACCAGGTAAGCCGTGGAAATCCACGAACCCTCCTCAAAAGTCGCGCCCAGTGCGCCTTCGATTTCCGGCAGCGCGGCGCTGGTGACGTGCACGTTCATCCCGGCCATGAAGCAGCCGAACAGCCCGCCGATCACCGCGACCCAGGCGCGAAACGGCACACGCCCTTCAGCCTCCATGAACGTGCTCCTGGCTCACGGCAGGACGGGTGTCGACCGTGGCGATGACCGACATGCCCGGCAGAACCCGCGATTCGCCGGGCTCCAGACGGATCTTCACCGGAAACCGCTGGACGATCTTGGTGAAGTTGCCAGTGGCGTTGTCCGGCGGCAGTAATGCGAATACGGCACCGGAGCCAGGGGCGATGCTTTCCACTTGGCCGTGCCAGTGCGCGCCGGCAAAGCTATCCACCGCGATCTCCACCGACTGCCCCGGCGCCATGTGCTGCAACTGGGTTTCCTTGTAGTTGGCAATCACATAGGCCTGTTCCACCGGCACCACCGCCAGCAGTGGCAGGCCGGGCATCACATACTGCTGGCGACGAACCTTGCGCTGGCCCACCACGCCGTCGAAAGGCGCGCGAATCTCGGTGTCCTTCAACGCATTACCGGCCAGGGCGAGATTGGCCTGGGCCTCGCCGATGCGCGCCTGATGCTCGACAATTTGCGCCTGCGCCTGTTGCCGACGCGCCTGCAACACCTGCAACTGCGCTTGCTGGCGCGCGACCTGGGCGCTGGCCTGTGCCAGGGCCGCCTGGGCCTTGGCCTGGCTGGCGCTGACAGTTTCCAGGTGCTGGGCGCTGGCCACCTGTTGTGCGACCAACTCGCGATATCGCTGGTAATCGAGCCTAGCGCGCCGGGCCTCGGCCTCGCCGCTGCTCAACGCTGCCTTTGCCTGGGCAATGCGTTGCTGCTGCTCGCCCATTTGCGCGTCGAGGGTTTGCAGCGAGGCCTGTTGCGCCGTCGCTGCCGCCTGCGCCTGTTGCAGTTGCGCCTGGGCGCTGTTCAGGCGCTCGGTGAAATCCCGGTCGTCGATACGCACCAGCACATCGCCGGCCTTGACCGGCTGGTTGTCTTCCACCAGCACCTGGGCCACATACCCGGCGATCCGTGGGCTGATGGCGACCCAATCGGCGCGTACATAGGCATCATCGGTTTCTTCCAGAAAACGCCCCCACTGCCACCAATACCCGGCAACGGCTGCCAGCCCCAGCAACGTAGCAAGTGATGCAGTGGTCACCAGGGCGCGACGATGGCGTTGCATAACGGTCAGGCGAATGGGTTCAACAGCCTGGTTCATGGTTTGGCTCCATTGACAGCGACAGATAAGGGGGCGGTTGGATCGTCACGCTGCCAGCCGCCACCGAGGGCCTGGAACAGGTCGATCTGGCGATTGATCAGGCGCAGGTCGGACTCGGCCACGCGGGCCTCAAGGCCCACCAGGCTGCGCTCGCTGTCCAGCAATTGCAGGGCGTCCAGCGCGCCGGCGTGGTAGCCACGGGAGGCCAGGTCGAAGGCGCGGCGGTTGTTGTCCAGCGCGGCGGCCAGGGCCTCGCGCCGCTGCTGTTCGCCCTGGTACAAGGCCATGGCCTGCTCGACCTGCTTCAACGCGTTGAGCACCGTGCCGTCAAACTGCGCCAGGGCCTGGCGTGCTTCGGCCTGGCTCTGCTTGACCCGCGCCTGGGCGATCTGCCGATTGGGAAAGCGCCACGACACCAGCGGCCCGACGGAATACACCGTCGCGTAGCGGTCACCGAGTTTGCCCAGGCTGCTGGCGGATGAACCGAGCATCGCGCCAAAGGTAATCCTCGGGTAAAGCTCTGCCCGGGACAGACCCACCGTCGAGGTCGCCGAGCGCAGTTGCCCCTCGGCACGGCGAATATCCGGCCGCCGTTGCACCAGCGCCCACCCCTCGCCCACCGGCAACGGCGCCTGCAACTGCGGGCTGTGGGCACAGCTGCGCGGTGTGACCTGCTCCGGCGGCAACCCGCTGAGCACGGCCAACTCATACAACGCACTGCTGCGCCGGGCCTTGAACATCGGCAGCGGTGCACGGGTTTCTTCCAGCAGGCCTTGCAGGCGAGTCAGGTCCAGGTCCGTCGCCGCGCCAGCCTTCTGCAGCTTTTGCGTGACCGCGACGCTCTGCTCCAGCAACTGCACCGAGTGCGCCTGCACCTGCTCCTGCACTCCATACACACAGGCCTGGGCATACGCGCGGGCCGTCTGCGCGGCGACTGTCACCCGTAACTCGTCTTCCAGCGCCCGCGCCACCTGGGCATCCGCCCGTGCGGCGGCAATGCGATAACGCACCTCGCCCCACAGGTCGAGGGTGTAGCTCAGGGAAAACTCAGGTGTGTGGCTCCATTCGGCACCGGCATGACGGTGGGTGGCCTGGGCCAGGGTCTGGTCATCCCGGCTGCGACCGTAGGCCAGGCCATAGTCCAGAGAGGTAGACGGCAGGCGCTCGCCGTCGACCTGTTCCAGCCGCGCCAGCAAGGCGTCGACGTGGGCGGCAGCGGCTTCAAGGTCTTTATTCTGGCGCAAGGCCCGCGCCACCAGGGCGTCCAGTTGCGGGTCGCGGTACAGCTGCCACCAGCGGGCGGGTAATGGCTCGGCCGACTCGGCGGATAGCCGCGGCGAGGGCTGCGCGGTGACGGTCGACGGCTGGCCGGACACGCCACTGCACCCGGCCAGCACACTCAACAGGGCGATGGGCATCCATGGATGAAAAGAAGGGCTGTGCATCACAAGGCTCGCTCAAGAAGGAGCCTTGCAGATTAGGCAGGTGGTCTGTCCGATTCGCCCGCGTCAGGGCCATGTATCGTCGCTAACCGGACAATATGTTTGCTTAACGCAACTCGAAGCTTTGCTCCTGTACGTCCTGGGAGTCCAAGCCGATCTGCACCTTGAACTCGCCGGGCTCGGCAACGTAGTCCAGCTGGGCGTTGTAGAACTTCAGGTCGTTCTCATCCAGGGTGAATTCAATGATCCTGCGCTCACCGGCCTTGAGCATGATTTTCTCGAAACCCTTGAGCTCCTTGACCGGCCGGCTGACCGAGGCGACCAGATCACGGATATACAACTGGACAACCGTTTCACCGTCACGCGGGCCGGCATTGGCCAGCGTGATACGCGCCTTGAGTTGCTCTCCCACGCGCAATACCGACGTTGACAACTGCAGGTCGGAAAGCTCAAACCGGGTGTAGCTCAACCCATAGCCGAAGGGATAAAGCGGGCCGTCGGGTTCATCGATGTATTGGCTCATGTATTTCCAGGGCGCAGCAGAATCAAACGGGCGCCCTGTATTCAGGTGGTTGTAATAGAGGGGGATTTGCCCGACCGACCGAGGAAACGTCATCGGCAACTTGCCTGACGGGTTGTAGTCGCCGAACAGCACATCAGCGACCGCATTGCCGCCCTCCGTACCACTGAACCACGTTTCCAGCAGGGCGTCGGCCTGTGCCTGCTCCCGGGTCAGGTCCAAAGGCCGGCCATTCACCAGCACGATCACCAACGGCTTATTCAGCGATTTCAGCGTACTGAGCAATCGCCGCTGACTGGCGGGCAGGTTGATACGCGCGCGACTGATGGACTCATCGTTGACGCTCCAGGGTTCGCCGACAACCGCCACGATGACCTTGGCCCGACGCGCCACCTCCAGCGCCTCGTCCAGCAGCGCCTCAGGCGAACGCGAGTCCAGATCCAACGGCGTGTTGTAGTGTTTCAGGCGTTCGGACAACTGTGTGTCCGTGGTGAAATTCGCGCCCTTGGCATAGAGCAGCGGTGCCTTGCCTTCAACCGCACGAGCCAGGCCTTCGTAGATACTGACCACGTTCCGCTCGTCACAATCACCGCAATAACTGCCCAGCAGGTCGCGCCGGCTTTTGGCAAAGGGACCGATCAGCGCAATGCTGTCCTGCTTGTTCAACGGCAGCGTCTGATGGGCGTTTTTTAATAGCACGAAGGTCTTGCGAGCAATGTCCCGGGCGGCGTCTCGCTGCAGGCGCGTTGCAATGGGAGGCAACTCTGTGCGGTTGAGATTTCGATACGGGTTGTCGAACAGCCCCAAGTCATACTTCAGGCCCAGCACATTCCGGACAGCCTCATCCAGCACCCCGACATCAACTTCCCCCGATGCAACCAATCCAGGCAAATACCTGGCATACGCGTCATCGCAGAGTTCCATGTCGACACCTGAGCGCACCGCCAACGCCGCAGCCTGCCTGACATCACGGGCAACACCATGAAAAACCAGCCCCTCAATTGCCCGGCAATCACCCAATGTCACGCCGTCAAACCCCCACGCCTGCCGCAGTACATCCTTGATCAGCCACCGATTGGCGGCAGCCGGAACACCATCGATGGTATTGAACGCAATCATTGCCATGCCCGCTCCGGCTTCGACCGCGGCGCGATACGGCGCAAAGTAAAACTGGTACATGTTCGCCGTACTCATATCGACGCTGTTGTAATCCTTGCCACCCTCGACCGCACCGTACAACGCGAAGTGCTTGATGCCGGCCTTGAGGCTATCGGTTGTGCGAGGATCATCCCCTCGATACGCCTTGACCATGACACCCGCGATACGAGAGGCCAGGAATGGATCCTCCCCGTAACCTTCCGAGACTCTGCCCCAGCGAGGGTCGCGGGTAATGTCCACCGATGGGCCAAACGTCAAATGCACACCCTCGGCGCTTGCCTCCTGGGCGCTGATGCGTCCCGCAAGGGCAATCGCCGACAGGTCCCAACTGGCCGCGAGCGCCAGGCTCACCGGGAATATCGTATGCAAGCCATGAATCACATCCGCCGCAAAGAACAGCGGGATTTTCAACCGGCTACGCTCCATCGCCACTTGCTGCAACGCCCATCCATAAGGTGGCGAAGGCGTGCCACTAATGCCACCTACCAAACCACTGGCAATCCCCTCCCGAATGCTGGCTCCGGTCCGCTCCCGGTCAATGCCAATCAGCTCCAGCTGGCCGACTTTCTCGGCAACGGTCATCTGCCCGAGCAAATGCTCAATGAACCCAGCCTTGTCGAGCGGCGCCCGCGCCATGACGTGGCTGCCAGACAGGCTGACAAGCAGGAACAGCAGCAGGATCTTTCCCATGAGGCCCATCCTCTGGACACATCAGTGACTGCCTGCAGCGTTGAGCATTGGAGCATGGGTGTCTACTGTCAGAATTCACAGGTAGGTTGCCTTTCCACAACGGCAGGAAAACTTACCCAGCCGGCCGAAAATGACTCGGCGGATAACCCAACGACTTGCGAAACATCGCACTGAACGCACTCGGGCTCTGATACCCGTGCTCCAACGCCACCTCCAGAATTGATACGCCCTGGGCCAACAGCTTCAAGCTCAAGGCCAACCGCGCGCGCTTGCGCCATTCACCGAAACTCATGCCCAACTCCCGCTGGAACACTCGGCTCAGGGTGCGGGCGCTCATGTTCAGGCTGTCGGCCCAGGATTCCAGGCTGCTGTCGTCAGAGGGGTTGCGGATGAAATGCGTGCACAGCCTGGCGAGCCGTGCTTCGCCAGGCACCGGCACGTGCATCGCCACTACCGGCGCGGCGAGCAGTTCCATGCGGATCAACTCGATCATGGCCTGCAGACGCGGGCTGTGGTGCCCGGCAATCTGCGTGGCGGCGACGATCAGCTCCCGCAGCAACGCCGACACTTCGATCACCTGACAGGTGCGCCCCAGCCCCGGCTCGGCCTCGGGCATCAGGAACAGCGTGCGCATATGCACCTCGCCGGCCATGCGGATCTCGTGCGGGGTTCCGGCCGGCACCCACAGCGCATGCCCGGACGGCACCAGCCAACTGCCCTGGGCGGTGCTGACCACCATCACCCCGGACACGCCATGGATCAGTTGCGCCTGGGCATGGCAATGGGGGTGCACCACGTCGTCGTTGCGGTAATTGTCGGCATAGGCTTCAAGCCAGGGGCGGGGTGGGCGGTTCATCGGCTCAGGTCTCGCATCAATCAGGCGTTGATTCTAGCGAAAAGCCCTGTGGCAAAAACGATAGATATAGACAGCCATCGTCGCATTCCAGACAGCCGGTGAACTTGTGGCCCACGCCATCAGTCAGCTAATTGGGCACTCTGAAAAAGGTTGGGTGGGGCAATGCGCATTTCGTTGGAGCAACAAGTGGCGCTGGTCACCGGCGCGAGTTCCGGGATCGGCGCGGGGGCCGCCAAGGCCCTGGCGGAGGCTGGAGCTGCCGTGGTGTTGAACTACAACGCCCAGGCGGCGCCGGGCTGAAGCACTGGCGGCGCAGATCAATGCCAACGGCGGCCGGGCGATTGCAATTGGCGCCGATGTGTCGAAAGAGGCGGATGTCGAACGCCTGTTTGCGCAAACCCTTGAGGCGTTTGGGCACCTGGACATTCTGGTGGCCAACTCGGGCATGCAGAAAGACGCCGCTGCCGTCGACATGACCCTCGACGACTGGAACGCCGTGATCGGCGTCAACCTCACCGGCCAGTTCCTCTGCGCCCGCGCCGCCTTGCGCATCTTCAATCGCCAGGGCATCCGCGAAGGCGTTTCCCGGGCCGCCGGGAAGATTATCCACATGAGTTCGGTGCATCAGGTGATTCCCTGGGCCGGCCACGTGAATTACGCCGCTTCCAAGGGCGGCGTGGAAATGCTGATGCGCACCCTGGCTCAGGAAGTCAGCCAGCAGCGCATCCGCATCAACGGCGTTGCGCCGGGGGCGATTCGCACGGCCATCAACCGCGCCGCCACCGAAGGCGCGGCCGAGGTGGAGCTTCTCAAGTTGATTCCCTATGGCCGCGTGGGTGACGTCGAAGATGTCGCCAATGCGGTGGTGTGGCTGGCCAGTGATGCCTCCGACTACGTGGTGGGCAGCACCTTGTTTATTGACGGCGGCATGAGCCTTTATCCGGAGTTTCGTGGCAATGGTTGATCTGAAAAACGAACCACAAAGTGCCATTGATGCCCACGGCATCATCGGCGACATGCGCAGCGCGGCCCTGGTGAATGACAAGGGCAGCATCGATTTTTTCTGCTGGCCGGAGTTCGACAGCCCGTCCATCTTTTGCTCATTGCTGGACTCCCCCGCCGCCGGGATCTTCCAGCTCACGCCGGACCTGCCCGACGCCCGCCGCGAGCAGATTTACCTGCCGGACACCAACGTGCTGCAAACCCGCTGGTTGAGTAATGATGCGGTGGTGGAAATTACCGATTTCTTGACCGTCAGCGAAGAAGTCGACGACCTGCCGATCCTGATTCGCCGGGTGCGGGTGGTCAGCGGCAAAGCGAGCATCCATATGCGCTGCGCAGTGCGTCATGACTACGCCCGCGCCCAGACCCGGGCCACTCAAGATGGTGGCGACGTGTTGTTTGAGGCCGCAGACCAACCCGGCCTGCGTCTGACCAGCAGCCACCCCCTGCAGCTGGATGGCGACGCTGCCGTAGCGTCCTTTGAACTGGGCCAGGAAGAAGGCGCCGAATTTGTCCTCGGCGGGCTGGAAGATCCCCGAGTCAAAAACGACTGCACCGACCTGTGCCTGGATCGCACCCTGAAGTTCTGGCGCGGCTGGATTTCCCAATCCAACTACCGTGGGCGCTGGCGCGAGATGGTCAATCGTTCGGCCCTGGCCTTGAAGCTTTTGACCTCGCGCAAACACGGCGCCATCCTCGCCGCCGCCACCTTCGGCCTGCCGGAAACACCCGGCGGCGAGCGCAACTGGGACTACCGCTACACCTGGATCCGCGACGCCTCGTTCACCGTCTACGCGTTTATGCGCCTGGGGTTTATCGAGGAAGCCAACGGCTACATGCGCTGGTTGAAAGGCCGGGTGGGTGACTGCTGCGATCAGCCGATGAAAATCAACATCCTGTACGGCATCGACGGCCGCCAGGAATTGCCGGAAACCGAGCTGAGCCACCTCAGCGGCCACGGCGGTGCGCAACCGGTGCGCATCGGCAATGAGGCCTACGACCAGGTGCAACTGGACATCTACGGCGAGCTGATGGACGCCGTATACCTGGTCAACAAATACGGCGAAGCCATCTCCCACGAGGGCTGGAAACACACGGTGGAAGTGGCCGACCAGGTCTGCGAAACCTGGAACCACAAAGACGTCGGCATCTGGGAAATGCGCGGCGAGCAGCATCACTTCCTGCACTCAAGGCTGATGTGCTGGGTGGCGCTGGACCGGGCGATTCGCCTGGCGTCCAAGCGCTCGCTGCCGGCTCCGTTTGCCCGCTGGGACCAGACCCGCCAGGCGATTTACGCGGATATCTGGAGCAACTTCTGGAATGAAGAACGCGGCCACTTTGTGCAGCATATCGGCAGCACGGCACTGGACGGCTCGATGCTGTTGATGCCACTGGTACGCTTCGTCGCGGCGACGGACCCGCGCTGGTTGTCAACGCTGGAAGCGATCCAGAAAAGCCTGGTGCGCGATGGGATGGTGTATCGCTACCGCAACGACGACAGCCAGATTGACGGCTTGCAAGGCACCGAAGGCGCGTTCGCAGCGTGCTCGTTCTGGTACGTGGAATGCCTGGCCCGGGCCGGGCAAGTGGAGAAGGCGCATCTGGAGTTTGAACAGTTGCTGCGCTATGCCAACCCGCTGGGGTTATATGCCGAAGAGTTCGATAACCAGGCAAGGCATTTGGGGAATACGCCACAGGCGTTGAGCCATTTGGCGCTGATCAGCGCGGCAACGTTCCTGGACCGGAAGTTGAGTGGGGTGAAGACGGTTTGGCAGCCTTGAGCCCGAGCACAATCTAAAGGCAGATGAGTAACCCTGTGGGAGCTGGCTTGCCAGCTCCCACCTAGACCGCGCCAGACTTGGAGACGAGGTGCACCCGGTGCACAATGCGGGGTCCTTCGATCCCTGCCAGGATTCCAATGCACCAGGTTCTGCTGATCATCGACGTACAACCCTCTTTCAACCCGCCGAGCTGGCTGGTGGACGGCATCAACACCCTGCTGGCCCGCATGCCCTCAGTGGCCACCGTAGAGCGCCACGACGAAAGCATCACCCCGTTCGCCCGCCAACTCGGCTGGCAGCCGGCGCCCGACGACAACAGCCTGATCGCCGCCGACCACATCTTCATCAAACACGGCTACACGCCCACGCCCGAGACCATCAGCCACCTCAAAAGCCTCGCGCCGGACCGAGTGCTGGTGTGTGGCATCCAGACTGATACCTGCGTACTCGCGGCTGGGTTTGCGTTGTTCGACGCGGGCTTGCAGCCAACGCTGATCAGCGATTTGACCGTGGGTTCGTCGCTGGATCGCTCGGGGAAACTGGGCGCGGATTTGTGGCGGCATCACTTCAAACACGTCATCAGCCACGCAGAGATTTAAGTCAGCCCCTCACTGTGGCGAGGGAGCTTGCTCCCGCTGGGTCGCGAAGCGGCCCCAAAAAGCTCAACGCCATCTAACTCAAAGAACACAGTCAACAAAACCTGGGGCTGCTGCGCAGCCCAACGGGAGCAAGCTCCCTCGCCACAGGGTATTCGGCAAAAAACACAAGATATGTGTATATCGGTCCCACCGTTTACGACACCGCTAAATATTCAAGGAAGGAATATGACCGCAATACCTGTGGCGAGGGAGCTTGCTCCCGCTGGGTCGCGAAGCGGCCCCAAAAAGCTCATCGCCATCTAACTCAAAGAACACAGTTAACAAAACCTGGGGCTGCTGAGCAGCCCAACGGGAGCAAGCTCCCTCGCCACAGGGTATTTGGCAAAAAACACAAGATATGTGTATATCGGTCCCACCGTTTACGACACCGCTAAATATTCAAGGAAGGAATATGACCGCAGTACCTGTGGCGAGGGAGCTTGCTCCCGCTGGGTCGCGAAGCGGCCCCAAAAAGCTCAACGCCATCTAACTCAAAGAACACAGTCAACAAAACCTGGGGCTGCTGCGCAGCCCAACGGGAGCAAGCTCCCTCGCCACAGGTTATTGGGCAAACATCATCGTTACCACAAGGCGCATATTGATCGGCGCTCTGCCGACGCATTACCCGGCGTCACTGCCGGCTTGGTCGCCGACGGAAACATCAGTCACGTTAGGCACCACGTTGTATCGCGGGCCAATGGAAGTCGAGGGTGGCGAGTGGATGTGCCAGGTGCGCGACCCTTGGGGCAACTGCATCGGCTTGCGCCAGGCCGGTCTAGACAAGTCAAGCAATTGCAGCCTTTCGAACCACACTCGGTAACCGGTTTGGTCTACAGTTCCAACACGTTCCCTCCACCCTCGGAGCCTCCATGCCCACCCTCAAAATCCGCACGCCCATGCTCGATATCGCCTACGAAACCCATGGCCCGGAAGGCGGTGAGGTGGTGATTCTGCTGCACGGCTTTCCCTATGATCCTCGCGGTTATGACGAGATCGCCCCAGTGGTCGCCGCACGGGGCTACCGGGTATTGGTGCCGTACCTGCGCGGTTATGGACCCACGCGTTTTATCAACGATCAGGTGATGCGCTCCGGCCAACAAGCGGCGCTGGCCAAGGATTTGCTGGATTTCATGGATGCCCTGTCCATCGAAAAAGCCACGCTGGTGGGCTATGACTGGGGCGGACGCGCGGCGTGTATTGTTGCGGCGCTATGGCCTGGACGGGTGCGAGGCCTGGTGACGGGCGATGGCTACAACATTCAGGATATCGCTGCGTCGATCAAGCCTCGGGCGCCGGAAACAGAGCATCGGCTGTGGTATCAGTTTTACCTTCATACCCAACGGGGTGTCGACGGACTGACCGCCAACCGGCGTGAGTTCTGCCAGTTGCTGTGGGCGCTCTGGTCGCCGTCATGGGCCGAGGGGCCAAGCCTGTATGGCAAGACGGCACCTTCGTTTGATAACCCGGATTTTGTCGAGGTGGTGGTCCACTCTTACCGTCATCGCTTCATGTACGCGCCGGGTGATCCGGCGCTGGAAAGCATCGAGCAGGCCCTGGTGCAGCCACCGCCGATTTCGGTGCCGAGCATCTCGTTGTGCGGCGCTGATGACGGCGTAGGTCCGGCTCCGGTTGAAGATGACGACCTGGAAAATTTCAGCGGGTTTTATCGGCGCGAAGTGTTGGCCGGCGTGGGCCACAACATTCCCCAGGAAGCGCCCCAAGCGACCCTTGAGGCGATATTCGAGCTGCTGAGCCTCAGCCCCCAGCCGAAATCCTGAAGCTGAACACGCTGCCCTGCCCCAACACGCTTTCAGCCCACAAGGTGCCGCCGTGGGCCTCGATGATGCCGTGGGAAATGTACAACCCCAGCCCGCTGCCGGTGGGGTTGCCCACGCGGGAGGTCCAGTAGCGTTCGAAGATATACGGCAACTGCGCCGGGTCGATGCCGACACCGTTGTCGCACACCCGGAACAGCACCTCATCGCCCGCGGCCTCGGCAATCACCTCGATCACACCGCCCACCGGGGTGAATTTCAGGGCGTTGCCCAGCAGGTTGGAAAACACCTGGAACAGTCGCTCAGGGTCGGCCTGCACACACAGCCCGGGCGCGGCGCTCCAGCTCAGGTCGACACCCTTGGCTGCCGCCAGCGGCTGCCACATCGAGCAAATCTGTTCCTGAGTCGCCGCCACATCGAGCGATTGCAGCGAAACGCTATAGCGCCCGGCCTCGATACGCGAGATATCCATCAGGTCTTCCAGCAGGGTGTTCATGCGGGACGTCGCGTTTTGCATGGTTTCAATCGCGGTGGCGAGGCGATGATTGGCCTTGCTGCCGTCAGCGGGCACCAGGCTGCGCATCATGCCGCATTGCATCAGCAGGATCGTCAGCGGGCTGCGCAGGTCATGGGAGACCACTGCCACCAGTTCATCACGCGCCCGTAAGGCTTCATGTTCACGCTGGACCTGGCGCGCGAGGTCATGCTCCAGGGCATTGCGCCGCAGGCTCTCCACCGCCAGCAACGCCGAGCGTGACCAGTACAGGGCCTTGCCGTCGACCTGCTGTTTCCACAGCTCGAACGACAGGCGCGGGCTCAAGGTCGTGCCACCCGGTTCCTGATGTTTGACCGGCTGGCCGCTCCACTCCACGGTGGACTTGACCTCCGGGCGAAACCACATCACGGCGTTGTCTACCGGCTTGGGCAGGCAGAATGCCAACAGGCCGCTGGCGTGGGCCTGATAGGCCGCCGCCGGGGGGAAATCCACAGACAGTTGATGGCTGTGCACCACGCCTTTGCCCTGCCCACGCACCCACTGGTACAAGGCGTGGATTTCAGCCCGTTTGGGGCAGACGCCGAACACATGCAGGCGCTCTTCCACCAGGATCGCCAGGCCACCGGCGGCGGTCAGGCTCAGCAGCGTTTGCGCATGCGGCAACAGGCTTTCCATCACATCGCACTGCACCCCCGTCATGGCAGCAACCAACGCTTCGACCATGGCGGCCTTGTCGCGTTGTTGGCGGCGCTCCTGCTGTTCCTGGAGCAACGTGATCTGCATCGACAACAGCTGGCCGATGCTGGTGCAGGCGGTGCGCAGTTCATGGGGCACACGCAACGGCTCACGGTGACCACAGGTGATCAGGCCCCAGAGCTGGTCGTCCTTGAGCAGCGAAATGCTCATGGAGGAACGCACGCCCATGTTTTTCAGATAGTGGCAGTGCACCGGCGACACGCTGCGCAATACGGCGAAGCTGAGGTCCAGGGGCTGGCCGGTGTCGGGGCGCAGGGCCGGCAGGATCGGCACCGGCTGGTACTCGGCGTCGGGAATCACGCGGATCCAGTTCAGCCGGTACAACTCGCGAGCCTGGGGCGGGATGTCCGAAGCGGGGAAACATAATCCCAGGTACGGATGCATGCCCTCGCTGAGGGCCTCACCGATGACCTTGCCATGGCCTTCCTGCTCGAAGCGGTACAAGGTGACCCGGTCATACCCGGTGAGGCTGCGAATCTCGGTGACGCAGGTCTGGTACAAACTCTCGAGCGTCTTGGCGGACTGCAAGCGGCGCATCGTGCGGGCGAGTTGCCCGACGGCGCGGTGCTCAAGGGTCATGGCCCGCTCCAGCTCGAGAAACAGCAGGCCCTGATGACGATGCAGAAGGATGTCGTAGGCGTACCCGTCAAGCGTCAGTTGATGCATCTCATCTTCGTCGGCGTCCAGGTCTGCCAGGGCACGGCTCACCTGCGCTGCGGCCTTGCTACCCAGCACGCTGGCCAGCGCCTGGCCCGACGCACTTTCCGCGCCCAGGCCCAGGGCGACGGTCAGGTTGCTGCTGGCTTGCAGTACCTCAAGCGCCGGCTCACTCAGCGTCAACAACAAGCCGTGGGGCTGGATCGATCCGGGAATGTGGATGGGCTCGTTGGCGCAGTCGTCTATCAGCGTATCGACCGTGCTCATCGCAGCACTCCGCAATGGTCCAGCCACTGCTCGAAACAAGTAAAAGTCGACTCGGCGACGCTCACCGCCTCCAGGCGTTCGGTCGAAATTTGCAGGGGGTAAAGGCACTCGAGGAAGCGCTGCCACAGAGCGCTGGTTTGCGCGCCGTACACATTCATGAATGCGCCGCCATTGGTGGAGCCTACGCCAATCTTGATCTCGATCAGGTCACGCAACACCTGGCCGCCGAGGGTTGCGCCTTCCAGCACGTAGAGGGCGCCCAAGGCCTGGGCCACGTTGGTAATGGCGGGCAGTTCGGAGCACAACGGCAAGGCGTCGATCTGCGAGTTTTCCAGGCCCAGCGCCCGCAAATCAGCCTGCAAGTACGGGGTTTTGCTGCGCCGTCCCCATTCCAGGTCAGGGATGATTTCACCCCACGGCGCCAGGGCTCGCTCCAGCGGCTGATAGAAGCCGTAATAGGCGCTCATCAGCTCGCGGTACAGCGCCAGGTCCATGCGGGAAAACGGCAGACGGGTATCGAGGCGTCGGTGCAGCGCAGCGGTCGCCGCGCGTAGTTCGACAAGGACAGGAGGTAGTGAATTCATGAGCTGTGCGCACGCCGGGAAGGTTCAAAACCGCGACGTAGAGGCCTGGGATCAAGACACTGCGCAATGGACTGTGAGTAACATAGCACCTTGATACAAAAACGTACCTATTCGTTCAAACAGGCTTCGCTTCAACCGGGTGAGGAAAACCGTTCGCGGTAGGCCTGGGGCGTGATCGACACCGCCCGCAGGAAGCTGCGGCGCATGGTTTCTTCGCAGCCAAAGCCGCAGTGCACGGCGATACGTTTGATCGACGCGCTGCTGTCGGCCAGTTGCCGGCGGGCGGTTTCCACACGGATCAATTCGACGGCCCGCGCCGGCGTCTGGCCGGTTTCGGCGCGGTAGTGGCGCACGAAACTGCGCTCGCTCATGCCCGCCTGGGCGGCCAGTGTGGCAACGTTCAAATCGAGGGTCAGGTGTTCAGCGATCCAGGCGTGCAGCTCCGCAAAACGGCTACCGCCCTTTTGCAGGGACAACGTCACGCTGAACTGCGACTGCCCACCGGGGCGCTTGAGAAACACCACCAGGTGCCGCGCCACTTCCAGGGCCACGGCGCGGCCCAGGTCCTCTTCCACCAGTGCCAGGCACAAGTCGATGCCGGCAGTCACGCCGGCGGAGGTCCACAGGTTGCCCTGCTGGATGAAAATCGGGTTGGCCTCCACCGTCAGTTGTGGGTATTTGCGCGCGAGCTCTTCGCAGCGGGTCCAGTGGGTCGCCACGCGGCAGCCGTCGAGCAAACCACTGGCGGCCAGCAGAAAGGCGCCGGTGCACACCGAGGTGATGCGTCTGGCCTGGGTGGCTTTTTGCCGAACCCAGTCCACCAGCGCCGGATCTTCGGCGGCCCCGTACACGCCCCACCCGCCCGCGATCACCAGCGTGTCGCACGGCGCATCGGCGGCCGGCAACGGCTCGGCCACCAGGGCCAGGCCCGCCGAGGTCATCACCGGCTCGGCCTGGGCGGCAATCACACTGACCGCATAGGGCAACGGCAAACCCTGCTGGCGCGCCAGGTCATTGGCCGAAGCAAATACTTGCAAGGGCCCGGTGACATCGAGGACCTGCACATTGGCAAAGGCGAGCACGTTGATGATTCTGGGCATGATTGGCGTAATTCGTGGGCTCAATGGCGTATGCGCCAAAGCCTAGGTGACTAGAGTGAAGCCGTCCATCCCTTTTTCAGGCGTATTCCCATGACCTTGCAGATCGGCTTTTTGTTGTTCCCCGGCATCCAGCAACTCGACCTCACCGGCCCCTACGACGTGCTGGGTTCCCTGCCGGACGTGAAACTGCACCTGGTGTGGAAGGACCTGGCGCCGGTCGCCTCCAGCACCGGGTTAGTGTTTACCCCCAGCACCACCTACGACGAGTGCCCGACGCTGGATGTGATCTGCGTGCCCGGCGGCTCGGGGGTTGGGGCGCTGATGGAAGATGAGCAAACCCTGGCGTTTCTCAAGGCACAAGCCCAGACCGCACGTTACGTGACCTCGGTGTGCACCGGCTCCCTGGTACTGGGTGCGGCGGGCTTGTTGCGCGGGCGTCGGGCAACCACTCACTGGGCCTACCACGACATGCTCGCCCCGCTGGGCGCGATCCCGGTGCAGGAGCGCGTGGTGCGTGACGGCAACCTGTTGACCGGTGGCGGGATCACCGCCGGGATCGACTTTGCCCTGACCCTGGCGGCCGAGCTGTACAGCGAAGCGGCGGCGCAACTGGTGCAGCTGCAGATTGAATACGCCCCGGCGCCGCCGTTCAATGCAGGCCGGCCGGAAACCGCGCCGCCGCATGTGCTGGAGGAAGCCCGCAAGCGCACCGCCGAGTCGCGCAAGACTCGGGGTGAAATCGTGGCACGGGCGGCGGCGCGGTTGAGTTAAGCATTCGCATGCCCGTGGCGGTCGGCAGGCACCAGATGCCCGATCGTTCCATCCCCATAGGCCCGCTCCACTTTGGAAATCACCACGTGATAGCCGCCGTACCACCGGCGGTACAGACGCTTGGCTTCCAGATGGGTCGGGTGGCTGGCAAAGGCGCGGATTGACGCTTCATCACGCCAGTAATAACTGGCGTTGATCAAACGCCCATCCGCCGAGCGCCACGACTCGGCCCCCACGTATCCCGGCAGCCTTGCCGCCAGCGCGTCGATCAAATCCGTGAGGCGCTGGAACTCGTCATCCCGTTCGCCGGGCTTGTAGATAAAGGCTGCGATGTACATGGGTAACGTCCTTTTATAAGTGGGATTTCACGTCGGGCGAGACATCAATGCCAACCGTACGGCCAGCACCATCAGCACGGTTGCCAGGCCCCATTTCTGTAAGCCTGCGCTGCCCGACTTGCCGGCAAAAAACCGGCTGAGCGCCCCGCCGAAGATCCCCAGCACGGCATGAAATACACCGCTGATCAATGTCAGGATGATCCCCAGCACCACCAGTTGCAGCGCAATGGGCCCCGCCTTGGGGCTGACGAACTGCGGCAGGAACACCATGAAAAACAGCAACGCCTTGGGGTTGAGCAAACTGTTGAGCATCGCCCGCACAAACACGCGGCCCAGCGGCACGCGGGTGACGTGGGACGTGTCCAGGGCGGGTGTTTTTTGCAGGGTCTTGAACACCAGCCACAGCAGGTACAACACCCCGGCGTAGCGAATCAGGTCGAAGGCCGGCGGCCAACTGGCGACCAGTGCGGTCACGCCGGTCGCGGTCAATGCCGTGAGCAGCAGGTCCGCCACGCTGATGCCCAACCCGGACGCCACGCCGCCACGCCAGCCATAGGTCACGCCGTGGCTGATGACGAAAGCCATGTTCGGCCCCGGGGATAACAACAGCAGCAGGACTGCACCAGAGAAAACAGCCAGGGTTGCGAGGTCGATCATGCTCAAGCCATCCATCGGGAAAGCCTGTAGATTAATCAGCTCACCTGATACAAACAAAAAATTGATCTAGATACGCTTTGCACGGGAACGCACCATGGCTCAGGTCCGCTACAAACTGATCGTCGATGAACTGGCCATGCGGATTCGCGCCGGAAAATTGCCGCCGGGCACCCAGTTGCCGACCGTGCGCAGCCTGATGAACAGCCATCGCATTGCTCTGGCGACGGCGTTGCGGGTGTACAGCGAGCTGGAGGCCAGTGGTCTGGTAGTGGGTGAACCAGGGCGCGGCACGTTTGTGCGCGACACCACCCTGTTGCGAGGCATGGGCCTGGTTCAACAACCGCTGCAACCGGGCACCGTGGACCTGAGCCTGAACTACCCTTCGCTGCCCGGCCAGGCCGAAATGCTGCGAGACGGTTTGCGCGCCATCGCCGCCTCGGGCGACCTCGATGCCCTGCTGCATTCGGCCCCTCAGGGTGGCCGCGCCCATGAGCGGCAGACGGCGGCGCGGCACCTGCGTAATCGGCAGATTCGCGTGGGTGGCGAGCAGGTGCTGATCGTCAACGGGGCGCAGCAAGGTCTCTCTGTCAGCCTGATGGCGTTGCTGCAGCCGGGGGATGTGTTGGCGGTTGATGCACTGACGTATCCCGGGTTGAAAACCCTGGCCCAGTCCCAGCGCATAGACCTGGAGCCTCTGCCGCAACCGGCTGGCCATACTGATCTGGATGCGCTGGAGGCCTTGTGCAAACGGCGCCCGGTACGGGCGTTTTACTGCATGCCTACCCTGCACAATCCGCTGGGCACGGTGATGAGCGAAACCGACCGCCAACGCCTTGCAGTGTTGGCTGAGCGCTACGATTTTCTACTGATCGAAGACGGCGCCTACGCCTTTCTCGCCGAGCCCGCCCCCAAGCCGTTGTTCACCTATGCGCCGTTGCGCACGGTGTATGTGTCCGGCCTGTCGAAGAGCGTAGCGTCGGGGTTGCGGGTAGGGTTTATCGTGGCGCCCAAAGCGTGGGTACCGACGCTGGAGCAAGCGATTCGCGTCTCGACCTGGAGCACACCGACGCTCACGGTGAACCTGGCGTGCCGTTGGATCGAGTCCGGCGCGGTGGATACGCTGGAGGAACAGAAGCGTCAGGATGCGCGCCAACGCCAGGCGCTGGCCCGGGAGGTATTGCGAGGGTGTGAGGTGATTGCGCATCCGGCGTCGTATTACCTGTGGCTGGTGTTGCCCGAAGGTCTGCGGGCGGATGCTGTGGTGGCCGCGCTGGAGGGCCAGGGTGTACGCGTCACCAGTGCAGAGCCGTTCGCCTGTACGGCCCATGTGCCGCATGCGTTGCGGGTGGCGTTGGGGTCGATTGATTTGGCGACGTTGAGATTAGCCTTGGGGAAAATTCGCGAGGCCATTCGGATATGAATAAAGGGCCAGCAGGCTAAATCCCTTTGATTTGCGGGACGTTTCCGAGACAATCTTTCGGCCTTGTGCCTGTCGGAACCGGTGGCTAGTCTTCGCCCCGTCACTGCTCATCAGTGATCGGGTTTAGTCGCCCGGATCCGAAAAGGCGCATGTCCCATCATGAGGTTTTATGGTGGCTGTGCGCAGGGCACCTTCGGGTGCGCCGGGTTTTTCCTTTTCGGCCGGTCGACTAACCTGCGTACAGCCGCCACCCTACGTTTAGTCGCGAAGGGGTCGGCTCCTTAACCGAAAAGGAGCTACACCATGAATAAAGCCGTCCCCGACCCACCCAGCGACCTGCTGAAAAACCGCGCCGCGTTCAATCGCGCACTCGAACACTACCTGCCTTCCCAGGGCTTCCACACCGTCAACGAAGACCTGAGTTTCGAAGACGCCCTGCTCTACACCGCCAGCCTGCTCAGCAGCGCCTCGGCCACCGCCCTCGACTGTGGCGAACTGCTGCAAAGCCCCGAGCGGGCGAAGTTGCTGGCGGTGTGGCATTTGCTGGAAATTGCCAAGACCACCGTCGACCGCTCGATTGAGTGTTTGCACCTGCGCAAGGCTTAGCCCCAACGCGCTCAACATTGTGGGAGCGGGCTTGCTCGCGAAAGCGGCGTATCCGTCAGCACATAGCTTGACTGGAAAACCGCTTTCACGAGCGACCTTGATCCAGAACCGACCTACACCAAAGTAAGAAGCATCCGACTACTCACTTCTCCTCCGCTCCCCTAGCGTGCCGTGTCCTGAACATTACAAAAGGACACATCAGGGATGAAGCGTTATCACATCACGGTAGGCGCAAAAACCACCGCCGACGGCACCGTGCGCACCGGCAACGGGGGTTGCAGAATCGATGGTATGGCCCAGTCTGTCGAAGGTGACGAGGTCTATTGCCCGGCCTGCGAAAGCACCGGGGTGATCGTCTGCGACGGCCCACGCCAGGTGGACAGGATCAACGGGCGAAACGCCGCGTTGGACGACGATCTCTGCCACTGCAAATGTGATCCGCCGCCCCGCTTAATAACCAACCAGACCCGCAGCTCACAAATCATTGAGGTTCACACGTCATCCAACGCCAAGGCCGAAACACTGACCGTTACCGCGCCCAAAGGCACCGCGGTGCGGTCGACGCAAAGTCATCCCACGCAATTCTTTACCCCGCAACACGTACCCACCTGTGAAAACACCTGGCGCAGATACCAGGACCAGGCCGAAGCCATCGTGGCGCCGGGCGGCACGCTGATTGCCGATCCCAAGGCGCGCAACCGGGCGATCAACGCGGCTTATGCACAGCTGTGGCGACTGGATAACCGCTTTCAGTGGGCGGGGCTCGCGGCGTTCGCGTCCAAGCAAGTGGGGTGTGGTTTGTTGCATGCGTCTGAATCGATGGAAAAGATTCAGGCCGAGCATGAAGCGGCGCAAGCGCTGCGCAAAGGTGCGAGGGACGGGTTCTGGAGCTTGTTCAACCCCCTTGAGACGCAGCGGCAGGCGAAGTTGCTGGAGTACGAACAAAGGCAGCTTGAGTATGAACGGGCCATTCGCAACAACCCCTTGCCCGGCATTGATTGGCGGCCTGACGGCGAGCCGTTTTCAGCAGTGCAGCAGCTTTACCAGCATGTGTACGAGATGATGGCGATGGGGAATACGACGTTGTTTTTGGATGTGTATCCGTTGCATGTTTTTTATATGGAGCGGGGGTTGAAGCTGTTTGAGAGTTGTTTGTCTTCGCGCCGGAACATTTATGGGGATGGCCGCCCTTCAGTGTTGTGGCCGGTAGGGCATGAGCAGTTGAGATTTGGCACTGATCACGAGGAAATCCTGCAAGCCTTCGAGGCCATCAACGCTGGCAATATCGCCGGAAGTGTTGAGTATCTCGCTGACCACGAACAACGAAATATCCTTCAACCAACAATGTACCGTGACTCAAAACTGGTAGCCCTACTTCGTGGCAACCATCTCTCCTACGTCACCGGCATGCCGTCCGGTGCAGCCCAAGCCATTGAGCTGACGCTGGCAAACCAATGCCGCCCCGTTGAAGACGGCCGAACCATTGAATTCAGCAAAAATCCCATCGCCAATTTGGCCGATATCGACCAACGCATGACCTTCGTCCTGAGAGCTGCGGCGCAGTTTGATACGCTGCTGCGTAGCAATGAGCGACAGCGAATCGAACAGGCCCTAGAAGATATCGCTGAAGGCCGGGGTGTCCAATGAGCCGGATCACGCAGATCAATTGTAAGCGTCCGCCGAAGTCACCTTGCATGACTCAGCTGGATACCTACTGATGCGGCAGCAGTGGGTCGATCTCACTCGCTCGCTGCGTCGGCACGTATTTGAGATAAGCGCACGGATCATGCCCATTCATGCGCGCCGGCTGGATCAGACTCATGATCGCCGCCGCTCGCATGCCGCTGCGAAGCGACCCGATTAATGTGAGATCACGGGTAGCGTCAGTCGCAGTTAATCTGAGTCGAAAATCGCGTTGATTGCGAGCACGGCTGTTTTCGATCGCAAGCCCTTACACTTAGGAAACGGTATGCCAGCCCCATCAAACGCCCTTCGCGCTGCACTAGTGCTTTGGTTGTACGCCGCGGCCCTGGTGCATCTACTAGTCAGCCTCGCGCTGACCTGGGTCGGCCATTCGGGATTACTCGACGGTTACCTACAAACCATCGAACAAGCCTTCTGGGCAATCGACGCCGTACCCACCGCCGCCCGCGCCCAACAAGTCTGGTGGGTCGCCTTGTTCGGCGCCACGCTGCAAAGCTACTCCCTCTACATGCTCGCCCTCGTGCGCATCGGTCATCGACTGAGAAGTCCCATGGCCTGGGGCTGGTTAATCGCCGGCATCGTGCTGTGGGCACCGCAAGACATGTGGGTCTCCGCCCAGGCTCGTGTCTGGTCACACCTGTGGTTCGACAGCCTCGCGCTGCTCATCCTGCTGCCGCCGCTGTTCTGGCTCTATCGCCATGACCGCCGCACCGCCCCTTCAAACAACACGCCGAGTGACGCCAACCATGTCTGATTTTTCTCTCCTGGATTGGGCGGTCGCGCTGCTTGTTGCCCAAGCCATTCTCGGGGCGCTGGATACCCTCTATCACCATGAATTCACTGTCGCGTTGCCTTATCGGCACAGCGCTCGGCTGGAGTTGTCGATCCACGCGCTGCGGTCGTGTTTCTACGGGATTCTGTTTCTGGGCATGGCGCATCTGGCGTTTCAGGGCACGTGGGCGATTGTGATTGCGTTGCTGTTCGCACTGGAGATCGGCCTGACTCTGTGGGATTTCGTGGTCGAGGATCGCAGCCGCAAACTGCCGGCCATCGAGCGGATCATGCACACCGTGTTGGCGGTGAATGGCGGGGCGTTTTTTGCCTTGTACGGGGTGCAACTGGCGCAGTGGGCGAGTCTGCCGACGGGCCTGAGCGCGATCGATTTCGGCTGGCGCGGCTGGTTGCTGACGTTGTTCGCTGTCGGCGTGACGGCCTCGGGCATTCGCGATGGATTGGCGGCGCTGCGCATGCAGCGCGAAGGCAAGCCGTCGAACCCGTTCGCGGGCGGCGCTTATAAGCGCGTGCTGGTGACCGGTGGCACCGGGTTTATCGGTGAAGTGCTGGTCAATCAATTGCTCGACGCCGGTCACACCGTCAGCGTGCTGGCTCGCGATCCGCTGAAAGCGGCGTACCTGTTTGATGGCCGCGCCCGGTGCCTGCGTTCGCTGAGCAAACTGGGGTACAACGAAACCTTCGACGTGGTGATCAATTTGGCCGGTGCGCCGGTGGCGGGGCCACGCTGGAGTGCCAAGCGCCAGGCGCAACTGATCGCCAGTCGGGTCAACACCACTGAAACATTGATCAGCTGGCTGAAGAACGTCCGGCGTAAACCGGCGCTGTGGGTTCAGGCCTCGGCCATTGGTTTTTACGGCGTGCGCGATGCTAGCGAAAGTCTTGATGAACGCGCCAGCAAGGGTGATGGATTCATGGCTGAGTTGTGCGCAAAATGGGAGGCCGCCGCGCAACCGGCCATCGAACTCGGCGTGCGTCAGGTGGTGCTGCGTCTGGGGGTGGTGTTCGGCCCCGGCGGCGCGTTGTTGCCGTTGCTGATTCCGTTCCGCCTGGGGTTTGGCGGGAGGATGGGCGATGGCCAACAGATCATGAGTTGGGTGCACCGCGATGATGTGATTCAAGTGATCGCCCGCGCATTCGCCGACGACAACCTGAGCGGCACCTACAACCTGGTGGCGCCGGACGCGGTCAGTCAGGCGGTGTTCGCCGAGCGTGTCGGTAAAGTGTTGAAGCGCCCGGTGTGGTTCCACATTCCGGCCACGCCGGTACGCGCACTGGCCGGCGAAATGGCGCAGTTGTTCTTCGACGGTCAGCGCGTAGTGCCCAGCCGTCTGACCGAGGCGGGTTACACGTTCCGTTACCCGACCCTCGACGCCGCTCTGCGCGATCTAGCCTGAGGACAACCCATGAGCAAGCCCCTGATGTACCTGCTGGCCGGCAACGGCGGTGCCGCCGATTGGTGGGATGACGCGTTGCCGCACTTTCAGCGCTATCAGGTGGTACCACTGGAACTACCAGGCTTCGGCAATAATCCTCAAGCCCCGTGCGAAGACCTTGCCGCCTACGCTCAGGCCCTGGTGACGGCGACCGTCAAAGCCAGCGCGATCATGGCGGTCGGGGTGAACGCGTTGCTGGTGTTGCATGCGCTACAACGTCAGCCGGGACACTTTTGCCGCAGTGTTTTGTTGGCGCCGGTGGGGGCTTTTTTGTGGCAACGACGGCTGCCGGCATTGATGTCGCCGCTGCCCATTCGCAAAACCATTCACTGGCTACTGTCGAACAAGTCCGCGCTGTTTGCGCGCAAGTTTTCCAACCAGACCTGGACGCCCGCGCAGTACCAGCGCATGGGCGCCGGCTATGCACGCTGCCGCGCATTTGTGCCGCACTGGGACCTGGTGCGGGCAGACACCGCGTTGCCATTGCTGGAGTGGATCACCGATCCGGTCGAGTTGGTCTGGGGCGATCAGGACAATGTGCTGGGCATCGAGCAGGCTGCCGCTTGGTCGGCGATTCTGGCTCGCGCGGATCTGACTATCAGCCTGAAAACCGGTTGGGGGCATTACCCATGGATCGACTCGCCGGCCGAGTTCGCTGAGTGGCTGGAGTCGGGTGAGTGCGGATTCGTCGCTCACACCAAGGGCGGTCGGTTGCGTCTGGCCGAGTTGGCCGGGCAAGCGGTGCCGCCAGCGCTGTCACTCAATGACTGCGATGATTCACGCTTGCCGGCGTTCCTCGCCAGCCAACCGGGCGCCACGTGGGCGGTGCGTTCCTCCAGTTACGGCGAGGATCAGGCCGATGCGGCGAATGCGGGTTTGAGCACTACGTTCCTGCGCGAATCGACTTCGAACGTGCCGGCTCGTATTACCGAATTGAGCGCCGCGGGTGTTGAAGAAGTGGTGGTGCAGCGTTTCATCACACCGCAGCTGTCCGGCATCGCTTTCGTGCGTCACCTGTCGGTGGAACTGGAATGGGTGGAAGGGCATCTTGAGTCACTGGCCGATGGTCAAGTGAGTCCCGAGCGCGCAATCATTTCCCGCCTCGGCGCCTCCTGGAGCAGCGACACCTTCAAGCCGTCACTCGGCTTGACCGCTGACCTGTTGTGGCGCTTTTTACAGGACGTTTTGCGGGTCTTTCACTACGTGCCTGGCGACGTTGAATGGGCCTGGGACGGTACGAAGCTATGGCTGTTGCAATACCGGCCGATCAGCGACTACGGTTGGCGTCGTCACCTGACGGCCGCCAACATCGCCGAAATCCTGCCACCACAACCGAGCGTTTTCGTGGAGTACGCCCAGCGACGTGCGGCGGCGAGTATTCCGGCGATCATGGCGCGTTGGGATTCGCGGGTGTTGCAGGATAACGAGCCGTTCACCGCTGTGTTTGACGGCGCGTCGTACATCAACAATGATCTGTTCCTCGCCCGATTGGCCGACTGGGGGATCTCTGCCAGCAGCTACGCCGGTGAAGTCGGCGGCGCGACCCCGCATCTGCCTTGGCGACCGCTGCGAATGCTGCGCTCGTTGCCGTTGTTCCTGCGTATGCAGCGTACCGCGCGCGGGCATTTGCTGACGTTAGAAAAGCGCTTGCGCCGTTTCGACGAAGAACTGTCCGAGCTGATCGCCCAAGGCGCTGACGGCCAACAACTGGCCGACTGGTTCACCCGGTTTTATGTGTTCGTGGTGCAAGGCAACTTGTGCATCGCCACCTCACTGGCCAGCAGCGGCGGCGACCTGCTGGGCCGGCCGCCGACGGCTTATGACGACCTTGAAAACAGCCCGCATCGACTGCCCTGGGAAACCGATCCGGCCAAGCCGCGCCCGGCCCCAACGGATCTGCCATTACAGGCCTTCCCCCAATGGCCGGGGTTTATCCGCTTAGCCCATTCGACCGGCTTGCCGGGCCTGCGTGGTTACTACCTGCAAGTGCGCGAATGGTATCGCGACAACCTGATGCGGATCTTTTTTCGCCTGCACCACGCCATGCCGATGGCGGATCGAGCGCATTGGTTTGCGCCTCATCCACACATTCGCAGCCGCGACGGCAGCTTCTGGCAGGACGGTCGCGAAGGCACCGAACAAGCCACCGGTTTCATGATTTATCCAGGGCAGGTGCAAGGGGTTCTGGGCGACGACATTTTACTCGAAGACACCCTCGATCCGGGGCAACATGCACACTACCAAGCGGCGCGGGCGGTGATTGCGCGGATGGGCGGGCGCTTGTCCCACGGCTCGACGTTGTTGCGCGAGTTGCGCAAACCTTCAGCGATACTGCCTCAAGTAGATGTGGCGTGGTTAGGGTGTGAGGTGCTGTATCGCGATGGTGAGTTGACGTTGGTGAAGTAGGGGGCTATCCGTCATGTTGCCCGGACGGTTACCTATTGGCGAGCAAGTGACAAGTATCAAGTAATGCTGGTGGTTAATCACTTCAAGGATCACCGTAATCCTGAGCAAGAGCGCTACCTCATCAAACTACAGCTGGCTGAACCGTGGGTGCAGCCATGACCCGCTCCACCTTCCGGGCGACCCAATTTTGAAAAGTAATCCTCAAGCTTAGTACCACTCAAAAGAGGTGTCGGACTCAAATCCTCACCACTCGTCGCTTGTCCCCGAAAAACCCCGCGTCCTACCTCCGTCAAAAAAAGGTTTTCCTCCCCGGCAGGAAATTTCCCAAATTTGTTCCTACACTCCAAAACGCCAGCATTTTGTTCTCGAAAACCCCAAGAGCCTGACCAAGACAGTCAACAATCTGTCACGTCGAGCAGTAGATAATGTTTCTAAACCGATACGCTTATAAAAAAGTCAAAACCTTGACGAACAGAGAAAAGAGAACCATCATTTAGCCATTACCCCGCAAATTCCCTGCAAATAGATAGGTAATTGCGTATTACCCAGCGAAGCAAGCCGTTCGTCTGGCGCCACTTATAAAGCAAGCCCTGCCTTTATGGATGAGCAGCCGAACAAGGAAGCCCTGGTGTGCAATGAGGGATGTTTTTATGCGCGAGAAGTCGTCAGTCGACAGCCTGTTTTTGACCCGGGCCGGTTTTATTGAATTTTTTGTCGTTTTCGTAAAATTGATGCACGGTCTCACCGCTGTTTTTCCGGCACTGATCCTGCTGTTTTATCCGGAACCGATGGCCACTGAACTGCGCGCCCATTTTCTCGGCTTGCTGCTGTTCTTCGCAATCATGACGATTATTTTGTTCCAGGCCATTGGGGTGTACTCCGAGGAGTTGTTCAGTAACCGCCTGCGGTTTCGCACCATGCTGGTGGCCTGGTCTTCGGCGTTTTGCATCCTGCTGTTCATGTACCAGATTCTGCTGATGTTCCCGCAGTTGAGCCCGCGCAACCTGGCGTTCTGGTTTATCACCAGCCTGGCGTTGTTCGGGCTGGAGCGGATCGTGATGCTGCGCCTGTTTCGCAACCTGATGGCCAACGGCAAATACCTGCAACGCACGGTGATCCTCGGCTTCACCGACACCGCCGTGCACGTGGCGGACCACTTGCAACGCAACGGTGATATCCGCTCCGGCCTGATCGGTTTTATCGACGACCGCACCGAGCGCATCCCCAAGGAATTGAGCAACCTGCCGCTGCTGGGCAACACCCGCGACCTGGAAAAACTGATCCGCTCCGAGCAGGTCAACCAGGTGATGATCACCCTGCCCTGGGCCGCCGAACAGCGGATCAACGGGCTGGTGAAGCGCCTGCGGCAGATGTCGGTCAACGTGATGCTGGTGCCCGACATGGCCGCCCTGCGTTATGGCCACAGCCGCATCACCGATGTCGGCGGCATCTTGATGTTCAACACTTCCCACGTGCCTTTGCGGGGTTGGTCGCCGTTTATCAAGCGCTGCGAAGACCTGATTCTGGCGACCCTGGGCCTGGTGGCGTTGTCGCCGATCATGCTGATCACGGCGATTGCCATCAAGCTCGACTCCAAGGGCCCGGTGCTGTTTCGCCAGAACCGTTTTGGCTACAACGACAACGTGATCCGGGTGTTCAAGTTCCGTTCGATGTACGCCGAGATGAGCGACTTCAACGCCGACCGCCAGACCACCCGTGGCGACCCGCGCATCACCCGCGTGGGCCGGATCATTCGCAAGACCAGCATCGATGAGCTGCCGCAGTTGTTCAACGTGCTGCTGGGCAACATGTCGATGGTCGGCCCGCGCCCCCACGCCACCGCGACCAAGGCCGCCGGCGTGCCCTACGAAGTCGCCGTCAGCGAGTACAGCTCACGGCACCGGGTGAAACCGGGCATCACGGGCTGGGCGCAAATCAACGGCTATCGTGGTGAAACCGACACCCTGTTCAAGATTCAGAAACGCGTTGAGTACGACCTGGAGTACATCTCGAAGTGGTCGGTGTGGTTCGACTTGTACATCGTTTTCATGACGGTCCCAGCCGTCCTTTCGACCAAGGAAGTCTATTGATGAGCACCCTCAACGGCTTGATTCCCTGCATTATTTCCGGTGGCTCGGGCACCCGGCTGTGGCCGGTGTCGCGGCAGAACATGCCCAAGCCCTTCATGCGCATGCGTGACGACCAGAGCCTGTTGCAGAAGACCTTCCTGCGGGCCAGTCACTTGCCGGGCGTGGAAAGCGTGCTGACGGTGACCAACCGCGAGATGCTGTTTCGCACCCTGGATGACTACCGCGTGGTCAACAAGACCCACCTGGCCCTCGACCTGCTGCTGGAGCCATTCGGGCGCAACACCGCCGCTGCGATCGCCGTGGCCGCCCTGCACGTGCAGGAGAATTTCGGCGGCGAGGCGCAGTTGCTGGTGATGCCTGCCGACCATCTGATCCTCGATGAAAGCGCCTTCGCCGATGCCGTCACCCAGGCCCGCGAATTGGCAGAGGCCGGCTACCTGGTGACATTCGGCATCCAGCCCGACCACCCTGAAACCGGCTTCGGCTATATCGAACAAGGCGACGCACTGGGCCAGGGTTTCCGGGTCAAGCGTTTCGTCGAGAAGCCCGACCTGGCCACCGCCCAGGGGTATCTGGACGGCGGCAAGCACCTGTGGAATGCCGGGATGTTCTGCTTCAAGGCAAGCACATTGCTCGACGAGCTTGCGCTGCACGCCCCCGCCGTACTGGACGCCGCGAAAGCCGCCCTCGACCACAGCCACAGCCTGAATAACAACAACTGCCGCCAGCGCGAATTGAACGCTGAAGGCTTCGGGTCGGCGCCGGATATATCGATTGACGTGGCGCTGATGGAAAAATCCGCGCAAGTGGCCGTGGTGCCCTGCGACATCGGCTGGAGTGATATCGGTTCCTGGGACGCAGTGCGCCAGCTCACCCCGAGCGACGCCAATGGCAACCAGGTCAATGGCGAAGCCATCCTGCACGACGTGCACAACTGCTACATCGACTCGCCCAAACGCGTATTGGGCGCAGTGGGCGTGAGCGACCTGATCATCGTCGACACCCCGGACGCCATCCTGATTGCCGACGCCAACCGCAGCCAGGACGTGCGCTACATCGTCGCCGAGCTCAAGCGCCAGAACCATCCGGCCTTCAGCCTGCACCGCACCGTTACCCGGCCGTGGGGCACCTACACCGTGCTGGAAGAAAGCAGCCGCTTCAAGATCAAGCGCATCGTGGTCAAGCCACGCGCCTCGCTGTCGCTGCAGATGCACCATCACCGCAGCGAACACTGGGTAGTGGTCAGCGGCGCGGCGATGATTACCAACGGCGACCGTGAATTCCTGATCAACGCCAACGAGTCCACCTACATTCCGGCCGGGCACAAACACCGTCTGACCAACCCCGGCATCATTGATCTGGTGATGATCGAGGTGCAGAGCGGCGAGTACCTCGGGGAAGACGACATTGTGCGTTTTGACGACATCTACGGCCGGGCTCCGGCCGAAGTGAAGCAGTGATGCGTACCGCCCTGATCATCCCGACCCGCAACGCAGCCAGCCACCTCGACCGGCTGCTGCCGGCGCTGCGCATGCAAACCCTGCAACCGGACGAAACCCTGGTGGTCGACAGCGCCTCCAGCGATGACACCGTGGCGCGCTTTCGCGAGTTCGGCGTACGGGTCGAAGTGATCGATGCCAAGGATTTCAACCATGGCGGCACCCGCCGCTGGGCCAGCGAGCAAGTCGACGGCGACGCGCTGATCGTGATGACTCAGGATGCGATCCCTGCCGAGCCCGAGACCTTCGCCAACCTGGTGGGCGAGCTGGAACTGGACCCGCTCAACGGCGTCGCTTACGGCCGCCAGTTGCCGCACCCGGATGCCGGTGTGCTGGGCGCCCAGTCACGCCACTTCAACTACCCGCCGCAAAGCCGCAGCAAAAGCCTGGCAGATGCGCCGGAGTTGGGGATCAAGACCTGCTTCAGTTCGGATTCTTTTTCGGTGTACCGGCGCAGCGCCCTGCAAGCCGTCGGTGGCTTCCCCGCGGATGTGATCGGCAGCGAGGACGCCTACGTCGCCGCCCGCATGCTGCTGGAAGGCTACAAGGTGCGCTACGCCGCCACCGCCCTGGTCTATCACTCCCACGATTACCGTCTCATGGATGAGTTTCACCGCTACTTCGACATTGGCGTGTTCTACGGCCGCGAGCCGTGGATCCGCCAGGCTTTTGGCGATGCCGGCGGTGAAGGTAAACGCTATGTACTGGCTGAGCTTCGAGCATTACGCGAAGCCGGTGCATTGCACCGCGTACCCGAAGTACTGGTGCGCAGCGCGTTCAAATTGCTCGGCTACCGGCTGGGCCATCTGGAGCGCCAGCTCCCCCTCGCCCTCAAGCGGCGCATCAGCATGTTCCCCGGTTATTGGAGGTGAGCATCATGACCTACAGGAAGACCCCTTTGATGAAACGAACCTTGCTCGTCCTGGCCATGATGGCATTGGCCGCCTGCAATACGCCCGCGCGGATCGTCGCGCCCGATGGCAAGACAGTGGACGAGGGCAAGCAGGCCCTCGATCGCATGGCCCAGTTGCCGCCGGCGGTGGAGCGGATCCGCATCGGCGACCAGCTGCGGATCGTCCGCGATGCCGGGGAAATGCCGACCCTGTCGGCGTTCAACGTCAGCACGATTTATGAGCTGACGCTGTACACCGTGCAGAACGACGGCAAGATCAACTACCCCTTCCTGGGCCCGATCCAGGTGGCGCGGCGCACGCCGGCGGAAGTCGCCGCCGAGCTGAGCCAGAAACTCGCACCGGTGTATCGCGAGCCTCGGGTGACAGTGAATATCAACCAGGCGCCGGGTAACACGGTGATCGTCGGCGGCGCGGTGTTCAACCCGTCGGCGATCTCCATCGCCACGGCCCCGACCATGGAGCAGGCGATTCTCGGTGCCGGCGGCGTCAGCCCGGTGGGCAACGCGAGCATGGTCGCCCTGCTGCGTGAAGATGGCCAAGGTATCTATCACGCTTACTTCCTGGATTTCAGCCAGTACCTGAAGAACGGCGCACTGGGCCGCAAGCCCGTGGCGCTGCAACGCGGTGACGTGGTGTTTGTACCCAAGTCCAACGTCGGCGAACGGATCCAAGGCGTGGACACTTACCTGAACCAGCTGATTCCCTTCACCAAATCCATTGGTGTGGGCTACAGCTACACCACGAACCACTAAAGGAGCGACATCCCATGATCGAGATCCGTTCTTTTCGTGATCTTCTGCGTCTGTTCTTCATCTTCAAGCACGAGTTCAAACTGGCGGCGATTGCCGCGCTGGTGATCATTTTGCTGGGGGCGTTCCTGCTGCCGGCCAAGTATGAATCCACTGCGCGGTTGCTGGTAAAACCGGGGCGTGACTCGACGATGCCGATCGAGGTCGACAACCGTCAGCCGATCGTCATGCCGAGCACCCAGCGCGACCCGATTGTCGACGAAGAGCGCTTGCTGACCGGGCGCCCCATCGTGCGTGCAGTGGCCGAGCATTACCTGGAAGTGATGGACAAGATGCAGCCGCCGGAAGGCGTGTGGAAACGCACCAAGTGGTACGTCAAAAAAGGCATCAGCGCCGTGTTTGACGGTGTGCGAGTGGTGCTGGAAACCGTTGGTATCGTCGAAGAAACCACCCCGGTGGAACGCCTGGCGAAAAGCCTGGAGAAAAACTTCGAAGTGACCCACGCCATCGGCTCTACGGTGATGGACATCAGCTTCCGTTGGGATGATCCGCAGATCGCCCAGGCGGTGGTCAAGGATTGGGTCGAGACCTACATCGACGAGCGCACCCAGGCGTTGGGCCGCAAGAGCCTGTACGCGTTCTATGAAGGCCAGGTGTCTTCAAGCGCTGCCCAGATCAAGAGCTACAAGGACCAGATCCTCACGCACTTGAACCAGATCGGCGCGTCGAGCATCACTGATCGCCTGGAAGACTTGTCCGAGCGGATCAACGTGCTGCGTGGCGAAGTGTTCAACTCCACCCGCCTGATTGCCTCGTCTGACAGCGCCATCGAAAGCACCCGCAATCAACTCAAGGGCCAGCCCAAAGAGGTGACCACGGTTCGCCAGATCGCGTTGAACCCGCAGCAACAAGACTTGCGTCGCCTGCTGAACCAGAAGCTCCTGGAAAAAGCCGACATGATGCGTACCTACACGGATAACGCGCCGCCGGTCAAAGCCCTGGACGCCTCGATCCGTGCCATGCAGGCTCAGGTCGCCGGTGAAAGCGACACGGTGCAAAGCTCGGAAAACCGTGCGCCGAACACCCTGGAAATCCACCTGCAACGGGTACTGCTGGATGAGACCAGCAACAACCTGGCGCTGCGCACTCAACTGACGCAACAGCAAAAGCAACTGACGGAACTGGAAGCGCAACGCAAGGACGCCCTGGCCATTGAGCCGGAACTGGCGCGCCTGGCCCGTGAGCTGAGCGGCACCGAGAAAAACTACGCGCTGTATGTCGACAGCCTGGAGAAGTCGCGGATCGACCGTGAACTGGACAAGAGCCAAATCAGTAACATCGCGGTGATCGAAGAAGCCACCCTCAACCCTGGGCGCGTCTTCCCGAAAACCCTGTTGATGCTGTTGCTGGCAATCCCGTTCTCCATCGTGGTCGGGCTGCTGGTGATCTACCTGTGCTACCTGCTGGATCAGCGGATCCACGACGGCGGCCTGGTGGAAGGCAAGTTCGGCCTGCCACTGTGGACCACCCTGCCGGAACTGGACACCAGTACCGCGCAAAGCACCAACGCCTTCAACGCGAGCATTTATCGCCTGTATGGCTTGCTGCCGCTGGAGCGTATTGCCGAGCAGGGCCTGACCCTGGGGCTGACCTCCGCGCGACACGGTGAAGGGGTGAGTTTTGTGGTCGAGCAGTTGCGCCAGTTGCTGGAAGAGAACGGCGTGCGGGTACGGGTCGGCGGGATTGAGCCGGCCGTTCCGGGCGAAGTGGTGTTGCTGGATGCCTCGGCACTGCTGGACAACCGCGATGCGTTCATCAACCTGCGCCGTGCCGACCTGATTGCGCTGGTGGTGGAAGCGCAAAAAAGCACGGTACCGGTGGTGGAGCATGCACTGTCGATCCTCACCACGGCGTTCGGCAAGGTCGATGGCATCATCATCAACCGCCGCAAGTTCGAGGTGCCGGTCAAGGTGCTGAAAACCATCGCCAAATACCGGGGTTCGTTCTGATGCGCATCGCCCTGCTCGCTCCCCTGCCGCCGGAAAAGAATGGGATCGCTGACTACGCGAACCATTTCAAGACGGCACTGGAGCAATTGGGCGTCGATGTGATCACGCCCTTGACGGGCGTGGTCAGCAGCACGGCGTCGATCAAACAGGCGATTGCCGGTTTCGACTGGCAACGTGTTGACCTGGTCCACGCCGAGCTGGGCGGTGGGCGCCTGGGGGAATTTTTGGCCCTGCGCGAATTGCGCAAGGCCTACCCTGCGTTGCCACTGACTGCCACGGTGCATGACCCGGAACGCATGGTCTGGCGGCGCGAGCAATTGCCCTTTCCGCTGAACCTGCTGGCATCCTTGCCCAGCCCATTGCCGCAGGCGGCGGTGGTGCTGGCCGATCCCTTGACCCTGCGCGAAGAACGTCACGTCGCCCAGGGCCTGACCCGGCTGGTGACCCTCACCCGCCTGGGCGCCGACTGCCTGACGGCGCGCATGCAATTGCCCGCCGGCAAGGTGGCGGTGATCAACCACGCCAACCTGGATATCCCGCCCGTGGCCTTGCCGCCACTGGACACGCTGCACCTGCTGTATTTTGGTTTTATCTACCGTGGCAAAGGCATCGAAGACCTGTTGCAGGCCCTGGCCGCCGTCTTTGAAAAAGCCCCCGAATTGCGTGACCGTGTGCGCCTGACCCTGGCCGGTGGCACTGCCGCCGAAATGGCGTTTGGCGCGGGCGGCAATTACCTGGAGCAGTTGAACAGCCAGATCGCCGAACTCGGCCTGGCCGGCTCCATCGACTGGCGGCTGAATTTGCCGGCCAGCGAGATCCCGCAGACGATCCAGGCGCACCATGTGATGGTGCTGCCGTATCGCGAATCGAAAAAGCTCGGCCTGTTGGGCCGCCAGCGTGGCACCAGCGGTGCATTGTCATGGGCTGCCGCCTGCGGGCGCGGCGCGATCACCTCCGATGCCCGGGCGTTTGCCGAGGAAGTCGCCAGCGGCAACGGCGCCATCTATCCGCAAGGCGATGTAGCCGCCTTGAGCGAGCAACTGCTCCTGCTCGCGCGCAATCCGCAAATGGCCAGGGACTGGGCCGAGCGCGCCGCAGCGATTGGTCGTGAACGGCTGTGGCCGTTGACGGCGCAGAAGTTCGCGACACTGTTTAGTAAAGCCATTGCAGGAGGCAACCATGGCACGTAAACGGACTTACCTGGCGACCCTCGTGGTCGTCGCCGCACTGGGCCTGACCGCCTTTCTCTGGGGCCGCCCGGCGGATGCCGAGAGCCATGTGCTCAAGGGCAACAAAGAGATCGTGTGGAAAGATTTTCTGGGGGTGAACGCGCAGTTCCTGTGGTTCAGCCCCGAGCGTTATCAGAAGCAGATCGACCGCCTCAAGGCCCTGGGCCTGGAATGGGTGCGCCTGGACCTGCACTGGGACCAGCTGGAAACCGCCGAGAACCAGTACAACGTGGCGCCACTCGATGAGCTGGTGAACAAGCTGCAGCAGAACCAGATCAAGTCGGTGTTCTACCTGGTGGGTTCGGCGAAGTTCATCACCACCGCACCGGCCTCTTCGCCCTACCAGGACCAGTTCCCGCCCAAGGACCCGGCCGTTTTCGCCCACCGCATGGCGTTGCTGGCCCAGCGTTACCCCAGCGTGGACGCATGGCAGGTGTGGAACGAGCCGAACCTGTTGGGTTTCTGGCGCCCCGTCGCCGACCCGGCCGGCTATGCGAATCTCTTGCAAGTCACCGCTGCCGCGCTGCGGGTGGTGAACCCGAACAAACCGGTGGTGACGGCCGGCATGGCGTTCTTCAGCGAAATGCCCAACGGCCAGAATATGCTCGACGGGCTGCTGCAACTGGGCCTGCCGAGCCTGAACACCGTGGTGTCTTATCACCCCTACACCCAATTGCCCGAAGGCAACACCCCGTCGAAACTCGACTTTGTCGAAAAGACCAGCGCCCTCAACCAGAAACTGCGGGCGGCCGGGGTCAAGACCCTGTGGAGCACCGAGTGGGGCTGGTCGAACTATAAAGGCCCGAAAGAGGTGCAGGACTTCATCACCCCTCAAGGCCAGGCCGACTACATCGTGCGCCGCATCGCACTGATGAGCGCGCTGGATTTCGACAAGATTTTCCTGTTCACCCTGAGTGACCTGGACCAGCGCGCCAGCGTGCGCGACCAGAGTTATGGCTTGCTCGACATCGACACCAATCCCAAGCCGTCGTATACCGCCTTGAAGAATTTCCTGCAGGTGAGCGGGCCCAAATTGACCCCGAGCGATCCGCCCACCGCCGACCAATTGCCCGACGGCCTGTTCAGCATCGGCTGGACCCGTGCCGACGGGCGCAAGGTGTGGTTCTTCTGGTCGGCCCGTGGCGGCAGCGCACACTTGCCGGGCCTGACCACCGCCACCTTGTACGACCCATTGCGCAGCACCGAAACACCGTTGAGTGGCACCAATGGACTGGATGTACCGGTCAAGCCCAACCTGCAAATTCTGTTATGGGATTGAAGCCACCCATGCGCATCCTCTGGATCCTGCCCTACTCGCCTTGGCCCGCTACCAGCGGTGGCAAGACGCGCCAGTTTCATTTGCTGCGCAGCCTGGCTGCGCGCGGGCACCGGATCACCTTGCTGCTGCACGACAAACATGCGGTTTCGCTGACGGATCGCCAGGTGCTGGAAGCCTTTCTGGAACAGCTGATCATCCTGCCGCGCCGCCCGCTGCGCAGCCTGAAGACCTTGCTGGCCGGGCTGTTTGCGCCCTACCCGCTGCTGGCCAGTGTGAATGGTTTGTCGGGTGAACTGCAGGACACCTTCGAGCGATTGCTGACCGAGCATTGGGACGTGGTGCAAATCGAACACACCTACACCTTCCAGCCTTACGAAGCGGCATTGGCCCGTCGCTCCCAGCCGTTTGTGCTGACCGAACACAATGTGGAATCGTCCCTCGGCGCCGCGACTTACGATCGCCTGCCGGGCTGGGCGCTGCCGTTTATTCGCTACGATCAATGGCGCTACGGCCGCTGGGAACGTCGGGTGATGCGCCAGGCTGCGCAAGTGGTCGCGGTGACTGACGCCGATGCCCAGACCCTGGCGCAGATTGCCGGCAAACCGGTGCCGGTGGTGGTCAACGGCGTGGATTGCGCGCACTTCGCCGCCGCCCGCCCTGACCCCGCGACCCGCCGCGTGCTGTTTCTCGGCAACTACGAATACGCGCCCAACGTGGATGCCATCGAGTGGGCACTGGATGAAATCCTGCCGAAGGTCTGGGCCCGCTGCCCCGACGCACGCATGAGTGTCTGCGGCTTCGGCATGCCGGAAAGCTGGCGTGAACGCTGGAAGGATGGGCGCATCGAGTGGCAAGGCTTTGTGCCCAACCTGCTGGCCCTGCAGTCGAGCTGCTCGGTGTTTTTGGCGCCGTTGCGCCATGGTGGAGGCTCCAAGCTCAAGGTGCTTGAAGCCTTGGCCGCCGGCCTGCCGCTGGTGAGTACCGACCAGGGCGTGTCCGGGCTGGATGTGGTGGAAGGCCTGGACTACCTCGGCGGCCAGACCGCCGACAGCCTGGCCGACGCCGTGGTGCGCCTGCTGCAACAGCCTGAAGTCGCAGCGCCGATGGGCGAAGCCGGTCGCGCCTATGTGCGCCGCGCCCACGACTGGAGCGTCGCTGCCAGCCAGCTGGAGCAGGTGTACGCCCAACTGTCGCCCCTGAACCAAAAGGAGCCGGCATGCGCGTAGGCCTCGATTACCGTACCGTCGGCACCTCGCCGCAATCAGGCATCAGTCGCCAGGTATACGCCCTGGAAGATGCCCTGCGTGCCATGCCCGGCATCGAGCTGGAACGCTTTACCGTCGCGCCGCTTGGCGATGAACTGCGCCTGAACGCCCATTGCCCGGACTGGGGCTGCGCCAAGACCGCCATGCATCAACCCCATCAGCGCCTGCGTTTCGAGGCGGGATTCTTGCCCAAGGCCCTGCGCGATGAGCGCATTGATGTGTACATCAGCACCTTCAATATGGGCCTGCCGCTGCCACCCAAACCCAAAGGCCTGCGTACCGTGGTGCTGCTGCATGACCTGTTTCAGATCACCCTGGACAACTACCACGCCAATCGCCTGAAGGCGATGATCTACAAGGCCAGTGATCGCCTGTCCATCACCTATGCGGTGCACACGGCCGACCGGGTGTGGACGCCTTCGCAGTACAGTGCCGATGAAACGGCGCGGCTGTTTCCCAAGGCGGCCGGCAAGATTCGGGTGTTGCCCAATCAGGTGGTCGGGTTTGCCGGACTGCCGGCAGACCTTTCGGCCCGGCAACTGCCCGAGCGCTATTGGCTGCTGGTGGGCACCCGGGAATTGCGCAAGAACGTGCCCTTCCTGGTGGACGCCTGGCAGCAGGCGCGCAGCCAATCGCCGAGCGTGCCGGAACTGGTGCTGGTGGGCAGCCTGGAGCATTTGCCCGAAGCACAGCGCAACTACCCCGGCATACGCGCGTTGAGCGGCGTTTCCGATGCCGAATTGCACGGGCTCTATCGCAACGCCTCGCGCCTGTGGCAGCCTTCTTATGCCGAAGGCTTTGGCTTGCCGGTGATTGAAGCCCTGAGCGTCGGCACCCCGGTCGCGGTAGCCAGCGGTACCTCGCTGGACGAAATCACCCCGCCCCTGGCGCCACGGTTTTCACCCACCGACGGTGCGGCGCTGGTGCAATTGATGCTGCACCTGGCCGACCAACCCGTCGAACAACCGCCTGAACAGTTACGCAGCTGGGCCGAACGTTTCAACCACCAGGCCTACCGTCGGCGCCTGGCCGAACTGATCGAGGAATTGAATTGAGAATCTCACTGGGTAGCCTCGTCGCCATCGTCTTCGGCCTGCTGTTTGGTGGGTTGATCCTGTTCCTTTCCCCGGCCAAGGCCGTGCTGGCGGTGATCGGCCTGGCCGCTGCCGTGACGATTCTGCGGTTCCCGTTCTGGGGACTGCTGCTGTTCGCCCTGGTGGCGACGTTCATGCCCTACTCCACCCTCAACCTGGGGATTCGCAGTACGGTCAGCGAGGCGTTGATTGCCCTGACGTGGGCCGCGGTGATCTGGCATGGCTTCCTCTCGCGCCTGCCGGCTGCGCCACCGCTGTCCCGGCGCCCCACCGACCGCATGTTGATGTGGCTGATGATCTTCACGGTGGTGCCGTTTATCGTCGGCCAGGTGAGCATTACCGCCGAGGCCAGCGGCCTGGCGAACTGGTTGCGCTGGTTGCTGAACCTGTCGGTGCTGTTCCTCGCCGCCAAGCTGCTGGTTGAGCAGAAGAACCGCGAAGCGCTGGTGATTGCGCTGTTGCTGGGCACCCTGGCGATGCTGGTGATGTCCATCGGCGTGTTTATCCGCTCACGCTCGGCCTCGGGCATGTTGCCGATCCTGACCCTGATGAATTACGGCAGCCTCGACACCCTGTCCCTGGGCCTGGGCGCCATGGCCTCGCGGATGGGTTCGCCGTGGATGCACCCGAACGCCACCGGCGGGATCATGGCCTTGCTGCTGCCGTTGGCGTTCTGCTACGGCATCACCAACACCGGCTGGAAACGCGGCCTCGGCCTGGGTGTTGCCTGCCTGGGCGCGGCGGCCTTGCTGTTGGCCAGTAGCCGGGGCGCGATGGTCAGCCTGGCGCTGGTGCTGATCTGGATGGCGTCGCGGCGGGTGCCATATACCGGGCGTTTGCTGATGATCGGCGTGGCATTGGCCGTGGCGCTGGTGCTGTCGTATCCACCGTTGCAGGAACGTCTGGCAACGATCTTTTCGACCCAGAATGCGAGTACCGAAGTGCGCTTCGACGAATACCGGATGTTCCCCCAGGCCGTGGCCAGTTACCCACTGGGCATTGGCTTCAAGGTTGACCCGCCGGTGCCGGGCACGCACCTGCTGGGGATCTCCAACCTGTGGCTGAACTTCGTCTACAAGACCGGCGTGATCAGCATGCTGCTGTTTATCGCGGTGACGTGGCGCTGGTGGCGTGAGTCCCGGCCGGAAATCGGCCCGATCCGCCTGACCAAGGACAACGCGATCTGGCTGGGCAGCACGGCGGGGATTCTGTCGGCACTGGTCAGCGGCTTTTTTGACCACTACTTCAGCTTCGCCCTGGTGATGATTGCGCTGTTCTGGCTGATGGTGGGGATCAACGTGCTGGAGGCGCGGCGACTGTTTCCGGCGCGGCTGCCACGGGCCAAGACCGTGTCATATCGCAAGCCCGTACTCGATAGCGTCGGACCCTAGGCATGCTCGGATCGGCGTTCTGGTTGACCCTGGCAACCCTGCTGGGGCTGTGCCTCGGGTTTGCCCGTGAGTGGTTGCTGGTAGCCGCGTGGGGCGCGGGCGAGCGCAGTGATGCGTTTCTGATCGCGCTGTTTTTGCCGGAGGCGTTGCGCATGTCGCTGGCCGGTGGCGTGCTGAGCGCCGCCGCCCTGCCGCTGTACCTGCAACGCAAGGAAGGCGAGCGCCTGGACTGGCTGGCGGTGCTGTTCCCCGCACTGCTGCTGATTGCCCTGGTGACTAGCCTGCTGTTGACGCTGCTGGCGCCGTGGCTGGTGCAACTGCTCGGCCCGGGTCTGGCGGCAACGGCTACCAGCCTTGCCAGCAGCAACTTGCAGATCCTCGCCTGGAGCGTGCCGGGGTTGATGCTGCATGCGCTGTTCAGTATTCCGTTGCAGGCCAGCGAGCGCTTTGTGGTCGCGGGGCTCGGTTCGTTGCTGTTCAACCTGCCGCCGGTGACCTACCTGGCCCTCGCCGGCACCGCCACGCAACCGCACTCGCTGGCGTTGGCCTGCCTCACGGGCAGTTTGCTGATGCCCCTGGCGCTGTTGCCGTCGATGGTGCGCCTGGGCTGGCGGCCTTGGCGGCTGCGGGCTTCGACCCTGGAATTGCGCGAGCTGGGTGGGCGCATCGGCCCGTTGCTGCTGAGCAATGGCGCCAGCCAGGGTTTGGCATTGATTGAACGGTTGGTGGCGTCGTTGCTGGGCGAAGGCGCCGTGACCTGGGTCAACCTGGCCCGCAAGCTGATGAACTTGCCACTGATTGCGCTGATGAGCCTCAACCAGGTGCTGCTGGGCATGATGAGCCGGCGCCAGGGCGACGAGCGCCTGGCCCTGCTCAAGCGTGGCCTGGAAACCGCCAGCCTGCTGACCCTGCCCGCAGGCGTCGGCCTGGTAGCCGCGGCGCCGAGCCTGGTGGCGTTGCTGCTGCCCAAGCAGTCGGTGGATTCGCCGTTGCCGCTGCTGCTGGCCTGGTTTGCCGTTCCGCTGGTGTTCGGCGCCTGGAACGCTTTGTTGGCGCGTTATGCCTACGCCGCCGGCGACACCCGCCAGCCGCTGCGCTGCGAGTTGCTGGGCAGCCTGGTGAACGTGTTGCTGCTGGGTGTGCTGCCGTTTGTGTTTGGCCTGGCGGGCATCCCGCTGGCCGCCCTCGCCGGCGTGCTGTGCACCGCGTTGCTGCTGATGCAACGCCAGGCCTTGCTCGGCGCCCTGCCCTGGAAGGGGCACTGGTTGCTGAGTGGGCTGGTGATGGGCGTGGCGGCGTTGGTGCTGTTTCGGGTTCAAGGTATTTGGCTGCAGTTGGGGTTGAGCACCCTGGCTGGGGCCGTGGTGTTGCTGGGCATGGGCCTGTGGCTCAAGCCGTGGCGCAAGGCAGATTTATAGAGTGGGAGCAGTCAGGTGAAAAAACGCTGGATTCAAATGGATATTGCCAAGGGCATTGGCATCCTGATCATTGTGTTCGGGCATGGTTGGTTCGTGGAGCATTCCCCGAATTTGCTGTACCCGATACTCGCGGTCTTTATCCTGCCGCTGTTCTTCTTCCTGTCCGGAGTGTTCTTCAAGCCCGAGCAGCCCTTCGTCGAAATGGCGGTGCGCAAGGCCGATGCCCTGCTCAAGCCGTTCTTCACCACGATGCTGGCGTACGTATTGGTGCGCGATATCCTGCGCGGCCAACCGCTGCTGCCCGACATTGGCGGCGTGCTGTACGCCTCGGTGGATACCCTGCCCTGGCAGGCCTTGTGGTTCTTGCCACACTTCTGGGCGGCGATACTGTTTGCCTGGGTGATGCTGCGGCTGATGCAACGCCTGGGCCTGTCTCTGGTGTGGAGTTGCGTGGTGGTGGGCGTGCAGTTGCTGCTGGGGGTCTGGACCCTGGACTGGTTCTGGCAGGTACCGATCACCGTCGGCGGCCAGACCTGGACGATGCCGGGGCTGCCCTTCAGCCTGGATGTCACGTTGATCAGCAGTACCTATTTCATCCTCGGTTATCTGCTGCGGGACGTGCTGCGCAAACACCAGAGCTCACTGCTGAGCATGGTGGTGGCGCTGGTGGTGTACTTCGCGATTTTCATCCCGACCTGGGACACCATGGACCTGGCCCAACGGCGCTATGACCATTGGTTCTGGACCAGTGCACTGGCGGTGATCGGTGTGTACGTCTGCTGGGCGCTGGCCGGGTTGATGATGACCTCTGCGGTATTGACCCGCGCGATGACCTACATCGGCCAATCGACCCTGATCCTGTTGATTTTCCATGGCGAGATCCAGCACAAAACCATCGCCCTGCTGCAGCACCTGGGCCTGCCGGATGTGGCGGCGGCGTTTATCGGGCTGGTGGTGGCGGTGGTGGTGCCGTTGATGATCGGCGAGGTGATCAAGCGGGTGGCGTTCCTGCGGTTCTTCTACTTCCCGTTCCCGGTGCGCAAGGCGCCGGCCGTGGCCGGTGAAAAGCCTGGAGTTTGAGACCTGATGTGGGAGCTGTCGAGCTTTAGCGAGGCTGCGATGGCATCACCGCGGTGTGCCTGAATTACCGAGGTGATGCTATCGCAGGCAAGCAGCTCCTACAGAAAAACGCTCAATCATCCAGTGCCGGTTGTGGCGCTGGATGCTTGGTGTTTTTGCCCGCCTTGGCGCCAGGCTTGCCAGCTGCAGGGGCAGCCGGTTCCGGTTCGGCCGGGGCGGCAAGCTCCTTTTCAGCCTGGGGCATCTGATCAATCGCGCTGAAGAAATCCGCCAGGTTGAGGGTATCCGGTGGCACGGTCTTCTCGAGTTTTTTCTCGCCGTCCTTGCCCACCAGAATCACTTTGGTGCCACTGCCGGCACCCAACTTGAGTGCGCGGATCAGCGCGTTGGTTTCAGGCGGGGCGAGCTTCTTGTTGTCCTTCGGGTCCTTGGCGAACTTCTCGCCTTCGGCGCCGATGCTGCCGAAGGACACGGTGTAGAGCACCATGCTGCGCTCTTCAAAGGACTGCTTGTTGGCAGGCTCCTCCAACTGTTTCTTGAGGGTGGCCAACGTCGGGTTGCCGGAGTCGAGTTCCACCACCACCAACGGGCGTGACTTGCCCAGGTCCTGCTTGAGCGGATTGATATCATCCGCGGCCAGCAGCGGCCCCGTAAAAGCCATCAAGGTAGCCAGGGTCAGCGACCGGATGAGCATGCACACCTCCTTTGAATTCCATGCAGGGTTCTTGAGTTTCATGTCTGCGACAGTCAAATTCAAGGATGATTCCTACGCCAGCTTCAGAAAGCGTAGGTCAGGACGCCCGCGACGCAAGGCGTTTAGCCACCTCAGGCGTCATTGTTTCTTCTGATTGCGAAGGCTTACAGCGGCCAATGCCGGGCAAACACCGGTGCCACGATGGGGTCGGCATCCACCTGCGCCAACCTCCGGGAAAATTCAGGCCGAGACTGTTGTATCGCCTCACGTCCTCCCGCCCATCGCGACACCGCCGCAGCCATGACCCCCAGCGCATTGGGAACCTGTTGCGAGGTAACCAGCTGGTCGGCAAATTGATCGGCAAACACCTCCCAGGCTCCATGCAGGCGGCGACGGGTGCCGCTGATCAACTGTTCATGCTGTTGCGCATCGGCGCTGTCAGTCCAGCGTTCCGGGTAGTCGATGATGCCAATCGCCGAATAACAGTTCGCGGCGATGTACACCAGGCCGCGAATGACCTGGGCGGGCTCCTCGGGTAACAACTCTGAGGCGGGAAATTGCAGGCCCAGGTGAATCAGGATCGCCGCGCTTTCGGTCAACACGCTGTCGTCCGGCCGTTGCAGGGTGGGGATTTGTTTGAGCGGATTGATCTGCGCCAGAGCCTCGCTGCCCGCGCTGTCTTCCCAGGAGCAGGCGTCGACCTGGCGCCATTCGACACCGCAACGCTGCAGGGCGATTTCGATGATGCACGAGCCGGTGCCTTGGGTTCCGTAAAGGGTGTACACAGTGCTGAGCCTCCTGGCAGTGGGTTGAGGTGTTAGGCTAGGCCGTTCAATCGTTCAACGGGAAGCCATCATGCACAGTAAACGCGTCACGATCGAAGACTGGGACGGCGACGGCGCCATTCGCCTGCCGGATGAAGCCTTGCAGGAATTGGGGCTGGATGTGGGCGACACGCTGTACATCGTCGAGACCTATGTGGGCACGCAGAAAGGGTTCGTGTTGTCGACCACACCGAAAATTGCCGACCGGATGGATGAGCTGGTGGAAGAGCTGAGCCACAAGCCCTAGCGAGCCAGCCTGGCCAGCAACCCCGCCTTCACCTGCGGCCATTCCGGATCAATGATGCTGAAGCGCACCGAGTTGCGCTTGCGGCCATCGGGCATGATGCGCTCGTGGCGCACGATCCCTTCCTGTACCGCGCCAAGGCGAAGGATCGCGGCCCGGGACTTTTCATTCAGTTCATCCGTCGTGAATTGCACCCGCACACAGTCCATGACTTCAAACGCATGGGTCAGCAGCAACAGCTTGGCCTCGGTGTTGACCCCGGATTTCTGCACCGACTGGCTGATAAACGTGTGGCCGATCTCCAGCTTGCGGTTGACCCGGTCGACCTTCCAGAACCGGGTGCTGCCCACCACTTCACCGGTGTCACGGCGCACGATCACAAACGGAATCATGGTGCCCGCTTCACGCCCGGCCAGGGCAATGTCCACGTACTTTTCGACGGTGTCGGGGCCCGGCACGTTGGTCACCTTGAGGTTCCACAGTTGCCCGTCGGCGGCGGCCTGTACCAAGGCGGCCGAGTGTTCGCGTTGCAGGGGGCGGAGTTCGACCGTGGTGCCGGTCAGGATGATTTCAGTCATGGGAGTGCTGCGCCGTCTGGTGGTCGTCAGTGGCCAAGATTGCAGGCTCTGGCCACTGCAAGGCAAGCCGTTTTAGAACAAGCCCATCTGGCCACCCACCAGGGTGCCGAAGTCGTCATTCACAAACGGCAGGATCGCATCCGCCACCGGTTGCAGTTGCCGGGTGACGTAGTGGTCATAGTCGATCGGTGCCTGGCGCACTTCCAGCGGTTCGGGGCCGTTGACGCTGATCACGTAGCTGATCCAGCCACCGTTCTGGTACTGGCGCGGGCGACCCTGGCGGTCGTTGTATTCGTCGGCCAGCCGCGCGGCACGCACGTGGGGCGGCACGTTGCGTTCGTAGTCGCCCAATTGCCGGCGCAGGCGTTTGCGGTAGATCAGCAGTTCGTCGAGCTCACCGCTCAAGGTCCGGCGTACGTAGTCACGTACGTAATCTTGATGAGGCTGGCGGTGGAAGATCCGCTGGTAAAGCTCCTGCTGGAATTGCCGAGCCAGGGGCGACCAGTCGCTGCGCACGGTTTCCAGGCCTTTGTAGATCATTTCTTCGCTGCCGTCGGCACGGGTGACCAGCCCGGCGTAGCGCTTCTTGCTGCCCTCCTCCGCGCCGCGAATGGTCGGCATCAGGAAGCGGCTGAAGTGGGTTTCGTATTGCAGTTCCAGGGCGCTTTGCAGACCGAACTCATTCTGCAGGCGTTCACGCCACCAGGTGTTGACGTGCTGCACCAGGTCCAGGCCGATGCGCGTGGCGTCTTCCTGGGAGTGGGCGCTGCCGAGCCAGACGAAGGTGGAGTCGGTGTCGCCGTAGATCACTTCATAGCCGCGAGCCTCGACCAGTTCGCGGGTCTGGCGCATGATCTGGTGGCCACGCAAGGTGATGGACGACGCCAGTCGCGTGTCAAAGAAGCGGCAACCGCTGGAACCGAGCACGCCATAGAAGGCGTTCATGATGATCTTCAGTGCCTGTGACAGCGGCGCGTTGTGTTCGCGCTTGGCCACTTCGCGGCCTTCGGAAACCCGCGCGACAATCGACGGCAGGCAATGCCGGGTGCGGGAAAACCGCGCGCCGCGAAAGCCTTCTACCGACTCGCTGTCTTCCGGGTGGCGCAAGCCTTCAATCAGGCCCACCGGGTCGATCAGAAAGCTGCGGATGATCGACGGGTAAAGGCTTTTGTAGTCGAGCACCAGCACCGATTCGTAGAGGCCCGGGCGCGAGTCCATGACAAACCCACCGGGGCTGGCCTGGGGTGGTTTGTCGCCCAGGTTCGGCGCGACAAAACCCTGGCGGTGCATCAGCGGCATATACAGGTGGGTGAACGCCGCCACCGAACCACCGTTGCGGTCCGCTGGCAGGCCGGTGACGCTGGCTCGTTCGAGGAGGAATTTCAGCAGTTCGGTCTTCTCGAAAATCCGCGTCACCAGTTCGCAGTCCTTGAGGTTGTAGCGCGCCAGTGCGGGCTTGTCCTCGGCAAACATGCGGTTGATTTCGTCCATGCGCTGGTACGGCGTGGAGATCGATTTACCTTCGCCAAGCAAGGTCTGTGCGACGTTTTCCAGGCTGAAGGATTCGAAACTCCAGGTGGCCGAGCGCAAGGCTTCGATGCCGTCGATGATCAACCGTCCGGCTGCCGCCGCGAAGTAGTGATTGCGGCTGCCATGCTCGCGCCAGCCCATGGCATCGCCACCACGGCCCAGCAGCAGCGGCACGTTCAGGCGCTGCGCATGTTCGTGCAGCACGCGAAGGTCGAACTGCACCAGGTTCCAGCCGATGATCGCGTCGGGGTCATGGGTGGCGAGCCACAGGTTCAGGCGTTCGAGCAGTTCGGCGCGGGTGTCGCAGTAGTCGAGCTTGAAGTCCACTGCGTCAGTTTTGTTGGGCGGTCCGAGCATGTACACCTGGCGCTCGCCGCAACCTTCCAGGGCGATGGAATACAGGTCGCCCTGGGCGGTGGTCTCGATGTCCAGAGACACCAGCTTGAGTGGCGGGCGATAATCCGGCGCGGGTTTCATCTGCGCCTCCACCAGCATGCCGCCCTCGCCCGCCGTACCGCCAAACCACACTGGCGCGGTGATGAAGCGTTCCATCATGTAGCGATCAGGTGGGCGCACATCGCCTTCGTAGACGTCGATGCCGGTTTTGCGCAGGCGCTTTTCCAGGTCCATCAATTGGCGATGTTGTTTGGTGTAGAGGCCGAGCACCGGGCGATGGTGAAAGTCGCACAGCGCCAGATCGCGCAACTCGATACCGCGCTCGCCCTTGAGCTGCAGCTCGGCGCGCTTGCGATGGGCCTGGGGGATGAACATCACGGAGGTCTGCACCGGCAAGCGCACACACCTGGGGCCCTGATCGGTGGCCAGCCAGAAACTGACCTCCGTGCCCGCCGGGGTGTCGCGCCAATGCCGGGTCAGGACAAACCCCTGCTGTAAATCCACCTTGCCGCACCTCAAGAATCGCTTTCAGGGCGTGATTCTACTCGGCCTGTGACAAGGCGCGGCGATTTAACCGAAATCGCCTACGAACCCGCAGACAACAATCTCACAAACTTGTTGCAGAACATTAATGACAATTACTATCATTCGCACCGGAGTCGTATCCGCGCAGCGAGGACGCGCAACGTTGTTGCCCTTTTCCTCAAATTGACGGTTCGCCGTCAGGATCGACCATGCCCACCTCCACCCGTTTTGCTGTGCCGTTTCGCCCGACCTTGCTCGCCCTTTGCTGCTCCCTGGGCCTCACCGCTCACGCCGCCACTCCAGAAACCACGCAGGATGCGAACAACAGTCAGGACGGCAAGGCTCTGGAATTGGGTGCTACCACCATCAGCGCCGACGCACCTACGCCCAACGCCCTGCCCCCGGTGTACTCCGGCGGCCAGGTCGCTCGCGGCGGGCAACTGGGGGTGCTGGGCAATCAGGACATCATGGACGTGCCCTTCAGCATGTCGTCCTATACCGAAAAACTGATTCGTGACCAGCAGGCCGAAAACGTCGGCGATGTGCTGCTCAACGATTCGTCCGTGCGCCAGGCATCAGGTTACGCCAACCAGGCCCAGGCCTTTGTGATCCGTGGCCTGCCGCTGAACGGCGACGACATTTCGTTCAACGGTTTGTACGGCATCCTGCCGCGCCAGATCATGTCCACCGACGCCCTGGAACGGGTTGAAGTGTTCAAGGGCCCCAACGCCTTTATCAACGGCGTGACGCCCGGCGGCTCCGGGATTGGCGGCGGTGTGAACCTGCAACCCAAGCGCGCCGATGATGTTCCATTGCGTCGCTTCAGCACCGACATCAGCAGCGACGGCCGGGTCGGCGAGCACCTGGATATCGGCCAGCGCTTTGGCGAAGACAATCGCTTCGGCGCGCGGGTGAATATCTCCCAGCGTGAGGGTGATACCGGTATTGATGACGAGAACCAGCGCTCGAAACTGTTTGCGGTCGGCCTGGATTATCGCGGCGATGCACTGCGTTTGTCGGGGGATTTTGTCTACTCGAAACAGCAGATCAATGGCGGGCGCAACACCGTGCTGCTTGGCCAGAACCTGACCCATATCCCCAACGCACCTTCGGCCGACACCAACTACGCGCCGAGCTGGGGCACCAGCAGCCTGGAAGACACCTTCGGCATGTTGCGCGCCGAGTACGACCTCAACGACAACTGGACGGCTTATGTCGCCGGCGGTGCCAAGCACACCAACGAGATTGGCCGTTACTCCTCGGTCACGTTGAATGACGCCCTGGGCAATGCCACCGTCAGCGGCTCGCGCATCGCCCACCAGGAAGACAACACCAGCCTGATGGCAGGCTTGAACGGCAAGTTCCAGACCGGCTCGGTCAGCCACAAGCTGAACCTCGGGTTGACCGGGATCTGGGCCCAGACCCGCAATGCCTATGACTTTGACTTCACCGGCCACGCCAGCAATATCTATAACCCGGTGGACGTTGCCGAGCCGGTCAAAGGCAGTTTCGTGGGCGGCGACCTGAACGACCCGGGCATCACCGCCAAGACCTTCGCTCGCAGTGCAGCGGTCTCCGACACCCTGGGCTTTATGGATGATCGTTTGCTGGTGACCGCCGGCTTGCGTCGCCAGGAACTGGTGGTTCAGGGCTTCGCCTACGGCACGGGTACTCGCACCGCCAATTACGACAAGTCGATCACTACACCGGTGTACGGCCTGGTGTTCAAGCCGTGGGACCATGTGTCGTTCTATGCCAACCATATCGAAGGCCTGGCCCAGGGCCCGACCGCTCCCCAGACAGCCGGCACAGCCCCCATCAGCAACGCCGGCCAGGCCTACGCCCCGGCGCGCTCGAAACAGACCGAGGCCGGGGTCAAGGTCGACATGGGCACCTACGGCGCAACCCTGGGTGTGTACCGCATCGAGCAACCCACCGATGGCTACTCACAACTCAGCGCCGACGGTTTAAGCGCCACCTATGTTCGCCAGGGCGAGCAAGTCAACAAAGGCGTGGAGCTTAACGTGTTCGGCGAGCCTATCGCAGGGCTGCGCCTGTTGGGCGGTGCAACCATCATCCACACCGAAGTCAACGGCACCCAGAACGGTGCCAACGACGGCAATCGTGCCATCGGCGTACCGAGCTTCCAACTGAATGCCGGCGTGGACTGGGATGTACCGGGCCTGCAAGGCGTGACGGTGAACGGTCGGATGCTACGCACCGGCGGCCAATACGCCGACGCGGCCAACAACCTCAGCCTGCCCGCCTGGAACCGCTTCGATGTGGGCGCCCGCTACACCTTCAAGGTGAACCAGCGTGACGTCACCCTCGGCGCTACTGTGGAGAACGTCGCCAATACCAAATACTGGGAATCGGCCCTCGGCGGTTACTTGACTCAAGGCGACCCGCGCGTGGCCAAGTTGTCGGCCAGCATCGACTTCTAACCCCAGTCAATGGGAGAGCTGGCTTGCCTGCGATGCAGGCACCTCGGTGCGTCAGATGCACCTCGGTGATGCGATCGCAGGCAAGCCAGCTCCCACAGAAAAGCAGATCTGCCTTCATCCGTGTTGTTTGCCGGACATTGGACAGCCGGACGCCAACTGCGTAGTTTCCCAACCACTGCGCACAAGGACTCCGGCATGTCCCCCGACCTCACTTCCATCGAGCTGTTCCTCAAGGCGGTCAAGCTGGGCAACCTGTCCCGGGCGGCCGAGCAATCCCATCTCTCCCTCTCTGCCGCCAGCCGACGCCTGTCGCTGCTGGAGCAGCACTTCAAGGTCGCCCTGCTGACCCGCACCTCCACCGGCGTTTCACCGACGGCGGCCGGCGAAGTATTGGCCCAGCATGCGCAGTCGATCCTGCGGGCGGTGGACGGCATGCACGCCGATCTCGCCGACTACGCCAAGGGCGCCACCGGCCGGGTTTGCCTGTACGCCAACAGTTCGGCGATGAGCCAGGAACTGCCGCGCCAGCTGACCCAGTGGAACACGCTGCACCCGGGCATCCGCCTGGATATTCGCGAGGAGCGCAGCCGGGAAATTCTCCAGGCCGTACGTGACGGCGTGGCGGATGTCGGCATCGTCACGACCCGGCCCAGCGAAGAGTTGCGCTTTGTACCCTACTGCCAGGACCGCCTGTGCCTGATCGTGCCCCATGATCATCCGTTGAAAATGCGCCATGCGCCCTTCGAGGATTTGCTCGGCTATGACTTCGTCGGGCTGGAGGACAACGCCGCCATCACGCCGCTGATTACCGAAGCCGCCGCTGCGATTGGCATGCCGTTGCGGTTGCGGATGCAGGTGCGCAGTTTCGAAGCGGTGTGCCGCTTGATCGCTGCCGGCCAGGGCGTGGGCGTGCTGCCACAGGGCGCCGTGCAGATTTTCCGCAAGGAGATGGCCTTGCGCTTTATCGAAATCGATGACGCCTGGGCCGACCGCCAGATGTACCTGTGCATGCGCAAGGAGCAGCCTTCGCTGACCAGCCTGGCGTTGTTCGACTACCTGAGCGCTAACCCTGCATGAACCTTCGGCCTTCGAATTTTGCGAAGGCCGATTCCACAATGAGCAATTCCCCTGTTGTAACAGCTGTGCCAAGAATGCCCTCGCCAGACCTTCCTATAAAAACAAGACAGGAGACACGGCGTGTCCCAATCCCACACCCGCCCCACCCACCGCATCGCCGTGATTCCCGGCGACGGCATCGGCCGCGAAGTGGTCCCCGAAGGCCTGCGGGTACTTGAGGCCGTCAGCCGGCGGTTCGGTATTCACTTTCACTTCGACCACTTTGCCTGGTGCAGCGAGCATTTCCTGGCCCACGGTACGATGATGCCCGACGACTGGGCCGAACAGATCGGCAGCCATGACGCGATCTTCTTCGGCGCTGTCGGCGCGCCGGACATCATTGCCGACCACACTGCCGTGTGGGAGTCGCTGCTGAAGATCCGCCGCCAGTTCGATCAATACGTGAATATCCGCCCGGTGCGTCTGATGCCTGGCGTGCCCTGTCCGCTGGCCGGCCGCGTGCCGGGTGACATCGACTTTATCGTGGTGCGGGAAAACACCGAAGGCGAATACTCCAGTGTCGGCGGGCGCATGTGGGAAGGCACCTCGCGGGAAATCGCAGTGCAAGAGTCGATCTTCTCCCGGGAAGGCGTGGACCGCGTGGTGGATTACGCCTTCAAACTGGCGCAACAGCGGCCCCGGAAAAACCTGGTGGCGGCGACCAAATCCAATGGCATCTCGATCACCATGCCGTTCTGGGACGAGCGGGTGAACGAGATCGCCCGGCGCTACCCGGACGTGAAGACGGCCAAGTTCCACATCGACATTCTGTGTGCGCACTTCGTGCAGCACCCCGACTGGTTCGATGTGGTGGTGGCGTCCAACCTGTTCGGCGACATCCTTTCCGACCTTGGCCCGGCGTGCACCGGCACCATTGGCATTGCGCCGTCGGCCAACCTGAATCCGCAGCGGCGTTACCCTTCGCTGTTCGAGCCGGTGCACGGCTCGGCGCCGGACATCGCCGGGCTGGGCGTGGCCAATCCTATCGGGCAGATCTGGTCGGCCGCGCTGATGATCGAGCACTTGGGCGACGGTCATACGCTTTACCAGGAAGCTGCGGCGGCGATCGTATCCGCCATCGAAACCGTGCTTGCCGAAGGCCCGCGCACCCGGGAAATGGGCGGCAGCGCCAGCACCGTCGAAGTGGGCCGCGCCATCGCCGAATGCGTCGCAGGGAACAGGAGTTGAACATGACCAACGCACATTACATCGCCAATCAATGGCTGGCATCGACCTCGCTGGAAGACATTCCCGTGATCGACCCGAGCACCGGCGAAACCTACTCGAGCATCGCCCGTGGCACGGCCGCCGATATCGATGCGGCGATCCGCGCGGCGCGCCTGGCACTCGGGGAAACCTTCGATGGGCCGTGGGGTACGTTATCTGCCGTGGAGCGCAGCCGCCTGCTGGCGAAGCTCGGCGTGGCAGTGTTGGACCATCATGAAGAGCTGGCGCAGATCGAAGCGCGGGACACCGGCAAGGCATTGAAAGTCGCCCGCGCTGATGCCACTGCCCTCGCACGCTACTTCGAGTACTACGCCGGCGCCGCCGACAAACTGCACGGCGAAACCCTGCCGTATCAGGCTGGCTACACCGTATTGACCGTACGCGAACCTCATGGCGTGACCGGGCATATCATCCCGTGGAATTACCCGATGCAGATTTTCGGTCGCAGCGTCGGCGCTGCGTTGGCGGCGGGCAATGCGTGTGTGGTCAAGCCGGCGGAAGATGCCAGCCTGTCGTTACTGCGCCTGGCGGAGATCGCTGCCGAGGTGGGCTTTCCGGCTGGCGCGATCAATGTGGTGACCGGTTATGGTTATGAAGCCGGTGCAGCGTTGTGCGCACACCCGGGCATCGATCACATCTCGTTTACCGGTTCCACTGCCACCGGCACCGCCGTATCGAAAGCCGCCGCCGAGCGCCACTGCCCGGTGACGTTGGAACTGGGCGGCAAGTCGCCGCAACTGGTGTTCGCCGATGCCGATCTGGATGAAGCGTTGCCGGTGCTGGTCAATGCCATCATTCAGAACTGCGGGCAAACCTGCTCAGCCGGCAGCCGCTTGCTGGTGGAGCGCAGCATCTACGAAAGCCTGCTCGCGCGCCTCAGCCAGCGTTTTTCCGAGTTGCGTGCCGGGCCTTCAGCGCTGGACCTGGACATGGGCCCGCTGATCAATCAGAAGCAGCAACGCCTGGTGCGGGAGTTTATTCGCGAGGCCGAACTGGCCGGGATCACCGTCGCCGCACGTGGCACGGTGGTGGCCGAGGCTGGCAGCGGCGGGTATTTCCAGGAGGCGGTGCTGTTCCGCGATGTGCCACCAGACAGCCGCCTGGCGCAACAGGAAGTGTTCGGCCCGGTACTGGCCGTGATGCCTTTCGATGATGAAGCCGAAGCGATTCGCCTGGCCAACGGCACCGAGTTCGGCCTGGTGGCCGGCGTGTGGACCCGCGACGGCGCGCGGCAAATGCGCCTGGCGCGCACGCTGCGTTGTGGCCAGGTATTCATCAACAACTACGGAGCCGGTGGCGGCGTCGAACTGCCATTCGGCGGCGTGAAGGCCAGCGGTTATGGCCGGGAAAAAGGCTTCGAAGCGCTGCTGGGCTTTACCACCTTGAAGACTATTGCGATCAAACACGGTTGATTCCTCACAACAACAAGAACGGAGAACACACCATGCGTTTAGCCAATAAAGTCGCGATCGTCACCGGCGCCGGCTCGGGGTTTGGCGAGGGCATCGCCAAGACATTTGCCCGCCAGGGTGCCAAGGTCATCGTTGCGGACATGAACGCCGTGGGCGGTCAGCGAGTGGTCAATGAGATTGCCGAAAGCGGCAGCCATGCGCACTTTATCGAGGTCAACGTGGCCAACGATGAAAGCATGGGCGCGCTGCTGCGCGGCACACTGGAGCAATTCGGTGGGCTGGACATCGTCATCAACAACGCCGGTACCACCCACCGCAACCGGCCGATGCTGGAGGTCGATGAGGCCGAGTTCGACCGGGTGTTTGCGGTCAACGTCAAAAGCATCTTCTTGAGCGCCAAGCATTTTGTGCCGCACTTTCGCGGCCAGGGCGGCGGCGTGTTCGTCAACATTGCCTCGACGGCAGCGATCCGCCCACGCCCGGGACTGGTCTGGTATAACGGCAGCAAGGGCGCAGTGGTGGTCATGAGCAAGACCATGGCGGCAGAGTTGGGGCCGGACAATATCCGCGTCAACTGCGTGAATCCGGTGGTGGGTGCCACGGCATTGCTCAGCGAATTCATGGGCGTGCCGGACACCCCGGAAAACCGCCAGAAGTTCATGGCGACCATTCCCCTGGGGCGCTTTTCCACCCCGCAAGATGTGGCCAACGCCTGCTTGTACCTGGCGTCGGACGAAGCGGCGTTCATCACCGGCACCTGCCTGGAAGTCGATGGCGGGCGCTGCGTGTAACTCACTCTCACAGGGACCGGAATTGCTATGTGTGATCTTCATAATAAGAACGAGCCGAACACCCGGGAATTGCTTGAAGGCCTGCCAAAGAACTGGGGTAAATGGGGACCGGACGACGAAGTCGGTGCCCTCAATTACCTGACTGAAGCCGAAGTGCTGCGGGGCGTCGCCTCGGTGCGACAGGGCAAGACCTTTACCCTGCAAGTGCAGATCGGCCACCCGGGCGGTGACCCGATGTGGCCCGCGCGCAACCCGTCGATGCGCTTCAACACCCTCGACCACAGTCATTACCACTTCGGCAAACAGCCGCACATGACCGGTGGCGCGGCGTATTCCGACGACGTGATCTTCATGCAGTTGCAAGGCTCGACCCAGTACGACGCCCTCGGCCACGCCTGGTACGACAATCAACTGTGGAACGGCTACGACGCCCAGACCACCGTCGGCGGCATGGCCAAGGCCAGCGTGCTGGCCATCGCCGAACGCGGCGTGGTGGGCCGTGCCGTGCTGATCGATATGGCCCGCCATCGCGGCAAGAAATGCCTGGGCCGTGGCGAAACCTTCAACCACCTGGACCTGCTCGACGCCGCCAAGGCCCAGGGCGTGACCATTGAAAAGCGCGACATCCTGATCATCCGCACCGGTTCCATGGGGGCGTTTTATGAGCTGGGCAAGACCGAGTTCTTCAAAGACCTGATGGAGCCGGGGCTGACCTACAGCCGCGAGCTGGTGGAATGGTTTCACGAAATGGAAATCCCCAACCTGGTGACCGACACCATCGCCAACGAAGTGATCACCGACCCGGTGTCCGGGGTGCAGATTCCGCTGCATTGCGCGCTGATGCGCAACCTGGGAATCGCCTTCACCGAGATTGTGTTGCTGGAGGAACTGGCCGCCGATTGTGCGGACGACGGCCAGTGGAAATTCCTCTACACCGCCGCCCCGCTGAAGATTGTCGGGGGCAGTGGCGCACCGGTGAATCCGGTGGTGATCAAGTAGACGCTCAATCTCAGTGGCGAATTTGCGAATCGCGAACTCGCCACTGGACTCAAGGCCGATGGGATTTCGCCAGGTACTCTTCGATGTTATTCATCTGATCATCCCAGCCTCGGGAGTTCTTCTTGTAGGCCTTCTGGCGGCGAGCGTCCGGGATCGCATCGAAACCTGACTCCACCACCCGCAACAAGATGCCTTCGGCGTGATCCTCAAGGGTGAACTCCACCAGTGTGGGCGTTTCGGCGTCGTAATCGACATCCTTGTCTACGGCGTAGGGATGCCAACTGAAAGAGAAGCGTGTTTGTGGCTCAAGGCGCTCGATTTTGGCCTTCCACACCACATGCTCGTAACCGGGATAAGTAATTTGGGCTTCAAGGGCCCGGCCCTGGGCAAACTGCTTGCCCTTGAGAGCGATGCCAAACCAATTGCCGAATTGCTCGGCGTCGGTCAGTGCTTCCCAGACGCGTTGACGTGGAGCGTTGAGCAGGACTTTACGTTTGATTTCATTTGATTCGTGCATGAGACACCTCCTGTATTGACAGTAGGCGACATCGACCAATGCGCAACCTTTGACAAGGTATAAGGCATGAACAGCGTCATGCCCTGAAGACCTCAGACGTGGGGATCACCCGGCGCCTTACTGGGCGTCGCGTATTGCGGCTTCAAATGGCCTTCCTGATCGAGCAACCAGGCATCCATGATCTGCCGCACCACCGGGCCCGCCACCCGGCCACCAGCCTCGCCGTTTTCAATCATCACCGAAATCACGATCCGCGGGTGCTCCGCCGGGGCGAAACCGACGAACAAGGCGTTGTCACGGTTGCGTTCCAGGGTCTTGAGACGGTTGTAACGCTCGCCCTGCTTGATCGCCACCACCTGTGCGGTACCACTCTTGCCGGCAATCCGGTATTGCGCACCGGCTGCAGCCGCCCGGGCGATACCTCGTGGGTCGTGCATGACCAGTTGCATGCCGTGGTTGACCTGCTCCCAGTCGCGCGGGTCTTTGAGGACAACGTTGGGCATCGGATTTTCATCCACTGGCGCCACGCCATTGATGGTCTTGGCCAGGTGCGGGCGGTTCCATACGCCTTTGTTGGCGATCAACGCAGTGGCCTGGGCCAGTTGCAGCGGGGTGACCTGCATGTAGCCCTGGCCGATGCCGAGGATCACGGTTTCACCCGGGAACCACGGTTGGCGTCGGGTGGCGCGCTTCCAGGCCTGGGACGGCATCAAGCCGGCCGACTCTTCGAACATGTCGAGGGAGACTTTCTGGCCAAGGCCGAATTCAGCCAGGTAGTCGTGCAGGCGGTCGATGCCCAGCTTGTGGGCAAGGTCGTAGAAGTAGGTGTCGTTGGAGCGCATGATCGCCGCGTCCATGTCCACCCAGCCGTCGCCGCTGTGGTTCCAGTTGCGGTATTTATGGTCGAAATCCGGGAGTTGGTAGTAACCCGGGTCGAACACGCGGGTCTGGGCGGTGACTACACCGCTGTCGAGGCCGGCGATGGCGACTTCCGGCTTGATCGTCGAGCCTGGCGCGTAGAGCCCGCGCAGCACGCGGTTAAACAGCGGACGATCAAGAGAGTCGTGAAGCGCTGCGTACTCCTTGAAGCTGATACCGGTGACGAACAAGTTCGGGTCAAAGCTTGGCTTGCTGACCATCGCCAGGACTTCGCCGGTTGCCGGGTCGAGAGCGACCACCGAGCCGCGACGGTCGCCGAGGGCTTCTTCGGCAGCTTCCTGGAGTTTGACGTCCAGGCTCAGGACAATGTTTTTGCCGGGGATCGGGTCGGTGTGCTTGAGCACTCGCAGGACGCGGCCCTGGGCGTTGGTTTCAACTTCTTCATAGCCCACGTGGCCATGCAGCTCGGACTCGTAGAAACGCTCGATCCCGGTTTTACCGATGGACTGCGTGCCCCGGTATTCCACTGAATCGAGGGCCTTGGATTCTTTTTCGTTGATCCGGCCTACGTAGCCAATGGAGTGGGCAAAGTGCGCACCCAGCGGGTAATGGCGGACGAATTGCGGCTCGACATCCACGCCAGGCAGGCGGAATTCGTTGACGGCAAGCACGGCGATCTGTTCTTCGGTCAGCTCATAAAACAGCGTGACGGGGACGAAGGGATGACGCGCTTGCTTGAGCGCTTTATCAAATACGCCACGGTCCTCGGCAGGCAAATGCAGGAGGCTGACGATGGCGTCCAGCTCACCCTTGAGATCGGTTGTACGTTCGCGGGTGATGGTCAGGTTGTAACTGGGACGGTTGTCGGCAAGTACTACACCATTGCGGTCATAGATCAGGCCGCGCGTCGGTGTAATCGGTAGGACGTGGACGCGATTGTTTTCGGAAATGGTGGAGTGGTAGTCGTACTGCACCACCTGCAGGAAGTACATCCGGCCTACCAGGGCGCAGGTGATGCCGATGACCAGCAGCGCGCAGGCCAGCAGCCGCTTGTTGACCAGGCGGTTTTCTTTTTCGTGGTCCTTGATCGGTATCGGTTCAGGCATTTCTACAGCATCTCGTTGAAATAAGGTCGACGCCGCTTCCTGCGGAGAATAATCAGTCCCTGTGAAAATGTGCTGCACCATACCAAAAATGCGGAAACACTTTGCATCGATTTCCCTGAACGGTGTGCTTATAGAGCCTGTTCATGCCCTTTGGTTTGGGACGTGGACCTTATTCATACATTTTCATGCTGAGGAATCAGCTGAGGATCGATTTGGGTTCCAGGAATGCTTCCAAGCCGAATGTGCCGTACTCGCGGCCAATGCCCGATTGTTTGAAACCGCCAAACGGTGCGAATGGCTCATGGGCGAGGGTATTGATCAGGACTCGGCCGGCATCGATACGGCTGGCCAGATTGCGGGCGCGTTCGGGATTTGAAGACAGAATGTACGCCTGGAGGCCGTAGGGGGTGTCGTTGGCTATCGTCAGTGCTTCCTCCTCGGTCGCGTAGGTAATGATCGATAGCACCGGGCCGAAAATCTCCTCGCGAGCGATGGTCATTTGATTGGTCACGCGGCTGAATACGGTGGGTCTCACAAACCAGCCCGCCGTGATGCCTTCTGGCAGACCGGGGCCTCCCGCTAGCAGGTGAGCGCCCTCCTCGATCCCGATCTGAATGTAGCGCTGCACGCGCTCCCATTGTTTAAGGCTGACCATGGGGCCCACGGCCGTGGCTGGATCACGAGGATTACCGGCTTGTACTTTGGTCACTTCCTCGATCATCAGCGCTTCGATTTCAGCCAGGCGACTTTGAGGTACCAGGATTCGGGTGCCGGCGATGCAGGCCTGACCACTGTTCATGAAGCCGGCCTGGAGAGCCAGGGGCACGGCGGTTTTGAGATCCGCATCATCGAGAATCAGCACCGGTGATTTGCCGCCTAGTTCCAGAGTGACGCGCTTCAAGGTCTCGGCGCCGGTACGCAGGATGGTTTTGCCGACAGCCGTTGAGCCGGTGAAGGAGACTTTTGCGATGTCGGGATGGGCGCTCAACACGGCACCTACGGTTTCACCACGGCCGGTGACGATGTTGAACACGCCCGCGGGCAGCCCCGCTTCATGGAGTGCGCGGGTGACAATGGAGGTCTGGATTGCGCTCATTTCACTGGGTTTGATCACCGCAGTACAGCCGGCGGCCAGCGCTGCAGCGAGCTTGCCGCAGATAAAACCGGCGTTGCTGTTCCAGGGCGTGATCAAACCGGCCACACCCAACGGCTGCATGACCACCTCGGCAATGCCGATACGTCGGGAGAAGTTGTAGTTCTCCAGAACCGAAGCGACATCCTGCAGGACGCTGGCCGCGTGCTTGGCCATCCATCGCGCACGTGAAACCGGAGCACCATACTCCTCGATAATCGCGTCGGTGAGTTCGTCCTCGATGGATTCAACGGCAGCGTGCATGCGTTTTAGATAGCCAATGCGTACATCTTTCGAGCTGTGGGAAAACTCGATAAACGCTCGCTTGGCGGCGGCGATGGCATCCAGGGCGTCCTGTTCATTGGCCAATTGAACCTGGCCGATACCCTGGCCTGTGGCGGGATTGAACAGGTCAAAAAGCTCTTCGCCATGGGGAGTTACAAAAGCGCCGTTGATATAGATCTGGTTGATGCGTTGCATAGGTCCTCCGGGACGCTGAGCTAGTGCGTCATACGGTAAGTCACTATGATTGAGCTGATAAGCCGTACAATTCTGCATGAGTTGATGAGTGATTCAGGACAATGAATACATCCGGACTGAACGAACTGGAAGCCGTATTGGCAGTGGCGCGGCATCGAAGTTTTCGTGCGGCGGCGACTGAGTTGAATGTGTCGACGTCGGCGCTAAGTCACTCTATTGCAGGCCTTGAAGCGCGGATGGGGGTGAGGTTGTTCAATCGCACAACGCGCAGTGTGTCGTTGTCTGAAGTGGGCGCAGAGTTTGTCGAGACAATTACGCCGGCACTGTTGAGCATCCGCACAGCCTTGGAGCAGGCGGGAAATCGCAGCGCAGAACCCAGCGGTACCTTGCGCCTGAATACCTCAGCAGGTGCCGCAAAGCAGGTGATGCCGCTGCTGCTGGAGTATTTGCGGCGCTATCCGCGGATGAAACTGGATATCGTCACTGAAGGGCGTCTGGTGGATATCGTTGCGCAGGGGTTTGATGCGGGGATTCGTCTGGGCGACACGGTTCCTCAAGACATGATCGCGGTCGATATCAGCCAGGCTCAGCGTTTTGCGGTATTGGGCAGCCCGGAGTATTTTGCCAACCACCCAGTCCCCGTCAGCCCGACAGATCTACGGGCCCATCAGTGTATTCGCAGCCGAATGCCTGGCGGTGCGATCTACCACTGGGAGTTTGAGCGTCATGGCGAAGCACTTGCTATTGAGGTACAGGGGGCTTTAACCCTGGATAATCCGAGTCTGATGCTTGAGGCTGCCAGAGCGGGACTGGGCTTGACCTATCTTACGGAATGGAATGCCGCCGCTGATTTAGCGAAGGGGACGTTAGTGCGGGTGCTGGAAGAGTGGACGCCATCTTTTGAACGTCTGTGCCTCTATTATCCAGGAAGACGTCATGTGCCGGCTGGATTAAGGGCGCTGATCGAATTGATCAGAGAGAAAGGATTTTAAACGGCAACGCAGTGAGTTTTCGACCGCCCAAAACAAAACCCCTGATTGCGTTAGCAATCAGGGGTTTCGGAATTTAATCTTGACGATGACCTACTCTCACATGGGGAAACCCCACACTACCATCGGCGATGCATCGTTTCACTGCTGAGTTCGGGATGGGATCAGGTGGTTCCAATGCTCTATGGTCGTCAAGAAATTCGGGTACTGAGTCGTGACCAGCTGGCCTCGCTTCAGCAAATTGGGTATGTGATAGCTTTCGGTGTTTTGTGAGTATCTCGAACTTTCGGTTCGTTTCGTCTTCACACACCGCAATCTGGTGCTCTTTCGCTTTTCAGCTTGAAGCATGCAAATTGCTTGGGTGTTATATGGTCAAGCCTCACGGGCAATTAGTATTGGTTAGCTCAACGCCTCACAGCGCTTACACACCCAACCTATCAACGTCGTAGTCTTCGACGGCCCTTCAGGGAACTCAAGGTTCCAGTGAGATCTCATCTTGAGGCTAGTTTCCCGCTTAGATGCTTTCAGCGGTTATCTATTCCGAACATAGCTACCCGGCAATGCCACTGGCGTGACAACCGGAACACCAGAGGTTCGTCCACTCCGGTCCTCTCGTACTAGGAGCAGCCCCTCTCAAATCTCAAACGTCCACGGCAGATAGGGACCGAACTGTCTCACGACGTTCTAAACCCAGCTCGCGTACCACTTTAAATGGCGAACAGCCATACCCTTGGGACCGGCTTCAGCCCCAGGATGTGATGAGCCGACATCGAGGTGCCAAACACCGCCGTCGATATGAACTCTTGGGCGGTATCAGCCTGTTATCCCCGGAGTACCTTTTATCCGTTGAGCGATGGCCCTTCCATACAGAACCACCGGATCACTAAGACCTACTTTCGTACCTGCTCGACGTGTCTGTCTCGCAGTCAAGCGCGCTTTTGCCTTTATACTCTACGACCGATTTCCGACCGGTCTGAGCGCACCTTCGTACTCCTCCGTTACTCTTTAGGAGGAGACCGCCCCAGTCAAACTACCCACCATACACTGTCCTCGATCCGGATAACGGACCTGAGTTAGAACCTCAAAGTTGCCAGGGTGGTATTTCAAGGTTGGCTCCACGCGAACTGGCGTCCACGCTTCAAAGCCTCCCACCTATCCTACACAAGCAAATTCAAAGTCCAGTGCAAAGCTATAGTAAAGGTTCACGGGGTCTTTCCGTCTAGCCGCGGATACACTGCATCTTCACAGCGATTTCAATTTCACTGAGTCTCGGGTGGAGACAGCGCCGCCATCGTTACGCCATTCGTGCAGGTCGGAACTTACCCGACAAGGAATTTCGCTACCTTAGGACCGTTATAGTTACGGCCGCCGTTTACCGGGGCTTCGATCAAGAGCTTCGCGTTAGCTAACCCCATCAATTAACCTTCCGGCACCGGGCAGGCGTCACACCCTATACGTCCACTTTCGTGTTTGCAGAGTGCTGTGTTTTTAATAAACAGTCGCAGCGGCCTGGTATCTTCGACCGGCATGAGCTTACGGAGCAAGTCCTTCACCCTCACCGGCGCACCTTCTCCCGAAGTTACGGTGCCATTTTGCCTAGTTCCTTCACCCGAGTTCTCTCAAGCGCCTTGGTATTCTCTACCCAACCACCTGTGTCGGTTTGGGGTACGGTTCCTGGTTACCTGAAGCTTAGAAGCTTTTCTTGGAAGCATGGCATCAACCACTTCGTCATCTAAAAGATAACTCGTCATCAGCTCTCGGCCTTAGAATCCCGGATTTACCTAAGATTCCAGCCTACCACCTTAAACTTGGACAACCAACGCCAAGCTGGCCTAGCCTTCTCCGTCCCTCCATCGCAATAACCAGAAGTACAGGAATATTAACCTGTTTTCCATCGACTACGCTTTTCAGCCTCGCCTTAGGGACCGACTAACCCTGCGTCGATTAACGTTGCGCAGGAAACCTTGGTCTTTCGGCGTGGGTGTTTTTCACACCCATTATCGTTACTCATGTCAGCATTCGCACTTCTGATACCTCCAGCAAGCTTCTCAACTCACCTTCACAGGCTTACAGAACGCTCCTCTACCGCATCACCCGAAGGTGATACCCGTAGCTTCGGTGTATGGTTTGAGCCCCGTTACATCTTCCGCGCAGGCCGACTCGACTAGTGAGCTATTACGCTTTCTTTAAAGGGTGGCTGCTTCTAAGCCAACCTCCTAGCTGTCTAAGCCTTCCCACATCGTTTCCCACTTAACCATAACTTTGGGACCTTAGCTGACGGTCTGGGTTGTTTCCCTTTTCACGACGGACGTTAGCACCCGCCGTGTGTCTCCCATGCTCGGCACTTGTAGGTATTCGGAGTTTGCATCGGTTTGGTAAGTCGGGATGACCCCCTAGCCGAAACAGTGCTCTACCCCCTACAGTGATACATGAGGCGCTACCTAAATAGCTTTCGAGGAGAACCAGCTATCTCCGAGCTTGATTAGCCTTTCACTCCGATCCACAGGTCATCCGCTAACTTTTCAACGGTAGTCGGTTCGGTCCTCCAGTTAGTGTTACCCAACCTTCAACCTGCCCATGGATAGATCGCCCGGTTTCGGGTCTATTCCCAGCGACTAGACGCCCTATTAAGACTCGCTTTCGCTACGCCTCCCCTATTCGGTTAAGCTCGCCACTGAAAATAAGTCGCTGACCCATTATACAAAAGGTACGCAGTCACAGAACAAAGTCTGCTCCCACTGCTTGTACGCATACGGTTTCAGGATCTATTTCACTCCCCTCTCCGGGGTTCTTTTCGCCTTTCCCTCACGGTACTAGTTCACTATCGGTCAGTCAGTAGTATTTAGCCTTGGAGGATGGTCCCCCCATATTCAGACAAAGTTTCTCGTGCTCCGTCCTACTCGATTTCATGACTAAGAGATTTTCGCGTACAGGGCTATCACCCACTATGGCCGCACTTTCCAGAGCGTTCCGCTAATCTCAAAGCCACTTAAGGGCTAGTCCCCGTTCGCTCGCCACTACTAAGGGAATCTCGGTTGATTTCTTTTCCTCAGGGTACTTAGATGTTTCAGTTCCCCTGGTTCGCTCCATACACCTATGTATTCAGTGTAAGGTAACCATCTTATGATGGCTGGGTTCCCCCATTCAGACATCTCCGGATCAAAGTCTGTTTGCCGACTCCCCGAAGCTTTTCGCAGGCTACCACGTCTTTCATCGCCTCTGACTGCCAAGGCATCCACCGTATGCGCTTCTTCACTTGACCATATAACCCCAAGCAATCTGGTTATACTGTGAAGACGACATTCGCCGAAAATTCGCAATTACTTACAAATTTTACCTTAGCCTGATCCGTTACCAGTGAAAGTAACGTTCAGTCTATCTTTCTATCACATACCCAAATTTTTAAAGAACGATCTAATCAAAGACTAGAAATCAACATTCACCATCACAACGATGGAATGCTCATTTCTAAGCTTTCATAACGTAGAAGCAGTAGTGGTGGAGCCAAACGGGATCGAACCGTTGACCTCCTGCGTGCAAGGCAGGCGCTCTCCCAGCTGAGCTATGGCCCCGTATTTCTACAGGCGTTTCCCACACAAAATTGGTGGGTCTGGGCAGATTCGAACTGCCGACCTCACCCTTATCAGGGGTGCGCTCTAACCAACTGAGCTACAGACCCAATTTCGGGCTGCTTCTTATCGTCTTCTTCAATGAATCAAGCAATTCGTGTGGGAACTTATGGAGCAGCTGATGTCGTCGATTAAGGAGGTGATCCAGCCGCAGGTTCCCCTACGGCTACCTTGTTACGACTTCACCCCAGTCATGAATCACACCGTGGTAACCGTCCTCCCGAAGGTTAGACTAGCTACTTCTGGTGCAACCCACTCCCATGGTGTGACGGGCGGTGTGTACAAGGCCCGGGAACGTATTCACCGCGACATTCTGATTCGCGATTACTAGCGATTCCGACTTCACGCAGTCGAGTTGCAGACTGCGATCCGGACTACGATCGGTTTTCTGGGATTAGCTCCACCTCGCGGCTTGGCAACCCTCTGTACCGACCATTGTAGCACGTGTGTAGCCCAGGCCGTAAGGGCCATGATGACTTGACGTCATCCCCACCTTCCTCCGGTTTGTCACCGGCAGTCTCCTTAGAGTGCCCACCATTACGTGCTGGTAACTAAGGACAAGGGTTGCGCTCGTTACGGGACTTAACCCAACATCTCACGACACGAGCTGACGACAGCCATGCAGCACCTGTCTCAATGTTCCCGAAGGCACCAATCTATCTCTAGAAAGTTCATTGGATGTCAAGGCCTGGTAAGGTTCTTCGCGTTGCTTCGAATTAAACCACATGCTCCACCGCTTGTGCGGGCCCCCGTCAATTCATTTGAGTTTTAACCTTGCGGCCGTACTCCCCAGGCGGTCAACTTAATGCGTTAGCTGCGCCACTAAGAGCTCAAGGCTCCCAACGGCTAGTTGACATCGTTTACGGCGTGGACTACCAGGGTATCTAATCCTGTTTGCTCCCCACGCTTTCGCACCTCAGTGTCAGTATCAGTCCAGGTGGTCGCCTTCGCCACTGGTGTTCCTTCCTATATCTACGCATTTCACCGCTACACAGGAAATTCCACCACCCTCTACCATACTCTAGCTCGTCAGTTTTGAATGCAGTTCCCAGGTTGAGCCCGGGGATTTCACATCCAACTTAACGAACCACCTACGCGCGCTTTACGCCCAGTAATTCCGATTAACGCTTGCACCCTCTGTATTACCGCGGCTGCTGGCACAGAGTTAGCCGGTGCTTATTCTGTCGGTAACGTCAAAACAGCAAAGTATTAATTTACTGCCCTTCCTCCCAACTTAAAGTGCTTTACAATCCGAAGACCTTCTTCACACACGCGGCATGGCTGGATCAGGCTTTCGCCCATTGTCCAATATTCCCCACTGCTGCCTCCCGTAGGAGTCTGGACCGTGTCTCAGTTCCAGTGTGACTGATCATCCTCTCAGACCAGTTACGGATCGTCGCCTTGGTGAGCCATTACCCCACCAACTAGCTAATCCGACCTAGGCTCATCTGATAGCGCAAGGCCCGAAGGTCCCCTGCTTTCTCCCGTAGGACGTATGCGGTATTAGCGTCCGTTTCCGAACGTTATCCCCCACTACCAGGCAGATTCCTAGGCATTACTCACCCGTCCGCCGCTCTCAAGAGAAGCAAGCTTCTCTCTACCGCTCGACTTGCATGTGTTAGGCCTGCCGCCAGCGTTCAATCTGAGCCATGATCAAACTCTTCAGTTCAAACATCTTTGGGTTTTTAAGAAACCCTAAACTTGGCTCAGCAATCGTTGGTTACATCTTTGATTTCTCGCGGAGTAACTTGTGATGCTGATAATCTTGTTGACTATCAGTCTGACTCCACAAGAACCCACACGAATTGCTTGATTCAGTTGTTAAAGAGCGGTTGGTTAAGATCTTTCGTCTCAACCGAGGCGCACATTCTACAGCAGCCTCTGTTGCTGTCAAGCGGTTTTTTTAAGAAGCTTTCAAAGTTTCCTTTGTAACTTCAACCACTTGCGCTTCCGATCTCTCGTTAGCGGGAGGCGAATTCTACAGCGTTACACGCTGCTGTCAACACCTCTTTTTCTCCGCTTTCGACCGAGAAGATCGAGCCGTTAATAGGGCTAAACAACACCGCCTTACTAACTCCTTCTGGGCTTCGATGATCTGAAGCAGCTCGCTGTCGAATCCTACATAACTCTTTGTTTACCAAGGAGTTTTCCGTTTCGACTGCGCCGGAAGTGGGGCGAATTATAGACTTCCAGAATCTGCCGTCAACACTTAATTTAGCTTTTCTATCAATCAATCCCGACAACCACAAAATCCTCCTATATATAGAGGAATACTGAGCAAGCTGAGCAATATATTGCTCATTCCTAAACAGTTAAGCATCATAGCCACTTCTGCTTCTTAAAATACGATCTCGGACGAACACCCTCAATGACCACTTCCCCCCGTAGCCTGGCCTCGACATTGTTTCCGGTCGGCCTGCTACTCATTGCCATGGCCTCCATCCAATCAGGCGCGTCACTCGCCAAAAGCATGTTCCCTATTGTGGGTGCCCAAGGCACCACCACTCTGCGCCTGATTTTCGCCAGCGTGATCATGCTGCTTCTATTACGTCCCTGGCGCGCCAAGCTCACTGCCAAGTCGCTCCAGACCGTGGTCGTATACGGCATGGCCTTGGGCGGAATGAACTTCCTCTTCTATATGTCGCTGCGGACCGTTCCGCTAGGCATCGCAGTAGCCCTGGAATTCACCGGTCCACTGGCCGTCGCCATTTATGCATCGCGGCGCGCTGTGGACTTTCTCTGGATAGCCCTGGCTATCATTGGCCTTCTGTTGCTGATCCCCATGGGAGAGGCCAGCAACGGCATTGACCTGACAGGCGCCGCGTACGCACTGGGCGCAGGTGTGTGCTGGGCACTCTATATATTGTTCGGCCAAAAGGCCGGCGCTGACAACGGCGTTCAGACTGCGGCCCTCGGTGTAATGATTGCCGCACTGTTTGTCGCGCCGATCGGAATCGTCCACGCGGGCGCGGCATTACTCACTCCCTCCCTGATCCCGATTGCTATTGGTGTCGCCATTTTATCCACCGCCCTGCCCTACACCCTGGAGATGGTCGCCCTGACTCGCCTGCCCGCCCGTACATTCGGAACCTTGATGAGTATCGAGCCCGCGTTCGGCGCCCTGTCCGGCCTGTTTTTCCTTCAAGAACACTTGTCCCTGGCACAGTGGCTGGCGATCACCTGCATCATCCTGGCCTCCGTTGGCGCAACCCTGACCATGCGTAACGAATCAAAGCCACTCGTTCCTGCAGATTAATTCAGGATTTGACGTAGCTCTGGCATTTGCCGCTCAATTAGGCCATGTTTAGACCGTAACCCAATGTCAGTCATGGAGAATTTAGATAAGGACATCATGAACGCTACAGTCGAGAGCGAGCAAAGCCAGCTTCGTGCTGTTAAGCGAGGCGGCTATTAAGGATAGGAATGAAGCGAATTTTGATGCTGTTGATGATTGTGGCGATTGCAGGTTGTGCCGCGACCACCAAGACCGAAGTGAAACGGGGAAAAAAGGGCCTGCATATCAACTGCTCGGGACTGTCCTCCTCCTGGGACAAGTGCTACGCCAGCGCAGCTAACTCATGTGGAGCCAAAGGCTATAAGGTCATCGCCAAGTCAGGCGACAACGCCGAAGACCCGGGCGACTACCCATTCGGCCTCAACCCCGCCGGCTACACCAGCCGAAGCATGATCGTCATCTGCAAATAGCTGTCGACGCTCTCACGACCTCGACAGCTGTTGACTGAGCACATCGTAGTTCGATGACAGAACCTGCGCCTGTACCTGTGGGCTGACCATCATCCGTGCCACTACCAGGGCGCCGATGCATTGCGACAGAATCGACCACGCCAGGTCCTCGCTGCCCAACGTTGCAGCCCAGCCCGCCTGCAATCGGCAAATCCAGTCCTGCGCCTGTTGGCGTACCGCCACATCAGACCGCGCAATCTCCGCACCCAGGCTCGGCAACGCACAGCCCGCCTCCGACTGCTCCACATGGGCCATGCTCAAATAGAACTTCAGACAGCGATCCAGCCGTTCCCGACTCTGCACACCATTGCCATTCAAGCGCTCAAGGCTATGGCTCAATTCACGTTCGACAATCGAGCTGAACAATTCGTCCTTTGAGGCGAAGTGGCTATAAAAGGCACCGCCACTCAAGCCAATGGCTTTCATCAAGCCATCCACCCCGACGCTGGCAAACCCTTCTTTCTTCGCCAAGGCCGCACTGCTATCCAGCAGCTTCTCTTTGGTTTCCTGCTTATGACTGGCCGAATATCGCATCACTTCCCTCTCTGCTGTCTGCTTGACGCCTGTCGGATCGTAGCATAACGTTCGTTTGGCAAACGATCGTTTACTAAAGGATCCCCCATGACGAACAACAAGAAAATCGTACTGGTAGTGGGTGCCGGCGATGCCACCGGTGGCGCCATCGCCAAGCGCTTCGCCCGAGAGGGTTATGTCGCCTGCGTTACCCGGCGCAGCGCCGATAAACTGCAACCCTTGGTGGAAAGCATCCACGCGGCAGGTGGAGAAGCGCATGGCTTTGCCTGCGATGCCCGCAAGGAAGAGGACGTTATCGCCCTGATCGAACAGATTGAAACCGAGTTGGGGCCCATAGAAGCCTTTGTCTTCAACATTGGCGCCAACGTGCCGTGCAGCATCCTCGAAGAAACCGCCCGCAAGTACTTCAAAATTTGGGAGATGGCCTGTTTCTCAGGCTTCCTCAACGCCAGGGAAGTGGCCAAGCGCATGGTCACCCGTAATCGCGGGACCATCCTGTTTACCGGTGCCACCGCCGGCTTGCGTGGCGCCGCCGGCTTTGCTGCATTTGCTGGAGCCAAACACGGGATCCGCGCGCTGGCGCAAAGCATGGCCCGCGAATTGGGCCCGCGGAATATCCACGTCGCCCACGTGGTCGTGGATGGCGCCATCGACACCGATTTCATCCGCGACAACTTCCCGCAAAAATATGCCCTCAAGGATCAGGACGGTATTCTCAACCCCGAGCACATCGCCGATAACTACTGGTACCTGCATAGCCAGCCACGGGACGCCTGGACCTTCGAGCTGGACCTGCGCCCCTGGAATGAACCCTGGTAAGAACGCCCCATAACAATAAACAGCGAGTACCCAGCATGCGTAAAACAGTGGAATTTTTCTTCGATCTCGGCAGCCCTGCCACCTATTTGGCCTATACCCAGCTTCCAGACCTATGCGCGGCAACCGGCGCCCAACTGATTTATAAACCAATGCTGCTGGGCGGCGTGTTCAAGGCCACCGGCAATGCGTCACCGGCCACTGTTCCCGCCAAAGGCCGCTACATGTTCCAGGACCTGGCGCGCTATGCCCAGCGCTACAACGTCCCGCTCAAGTTCAATCCGCACTTTCCCATCAACACCTTGCTGCTGATGCGTGCAGTCACCGGCATTCAAATGCGCCAGCCCGAGCGTTTTCTCGACTTCATCGACTGTCTGTTCCGCGCTCTTTGGGTAGAGGGCCGTCACTTGGGAGACATGTCAGTGGTGGCCGCAGTGCTGGCCGAACATGGCTTTGATCCCGAAGAAATCCTGGCGCTGACCAATGACGACGAGGTCAAGGCCGCCCTCAAGGACAACACCGAACACGCCATCCAACGTGGCGTGTTCGGTGCCCCCAGCCTGTTTGTCGGCAACCAGCTGTTCTTTGGCCAGGATCGCCTGGATTTTGTGCGTGAAGCGCTGAGCTAGATCGCGGCCGTCCGCACCTGCAACCACTCCAGCGCAGCGCCACTGAGCAGCGGACTCAGGCGCTCGCGCACTTGCGCATGGTAGTCGTTGAACCACTGGCGCTCTTCCACCGTCAGCAGCGACGGCTCAAGGCAACGGGTATCGATCGGGCACAAGGTGAGTGTCTCGAACTTGAGGAACTCGCCAAACTCGGTCTTGCCCGCCTCACGGTTCAACACCAGGTTCTCGATGCGCACGCCCCAACGGCCCGGACGATAAGTGCCCGGTTCGATGGACGTAATCATGCCCGCCTGCATCGCCGTTTGCGGCGCAGCGACGGCTTGGTAGGCGATTACCTGTGGACCTTCATGCACATTCAGGAAATAACCTACGCCATGGCCAGTGCCGTGGCCGTAGTCCACGCCTTCCGCCCAGATCGGAGCCCGGGCGATGGCGTCCAGCAGCGGCGAAAGAATCCCCTTGGGGAAATGCGCGCGGGACAACGCGATCACACCCTTGAGTACACGCGTGCAGTCGCGCTTCTGCTCTTCGCTTGGCGTGCCGATAGGCACCATCCGCGTGATATCGGTCGTGCCGCCCAGGTACTGGCCACCGGAGTCGATCAGCAGCAAGCCATCGCCTTCGATCAGCGCGTGCTCTTCTTCAGTCGCGTGATAGTGCGGCATCGCGCCATTGGCGTTGAACGCGGCAATCGTGTTGAAGCTCAACGACACATAACCCGGACGACGGGTACGGGCCGCGGTCAGGTGCTCATCAATGGTCAGCTCGGTGATGCGTTCGCGACCCAACGCGCTGTCGAGCCAGGCGAAGAATTCACACAGGGCTGCGCCATCCTGCTCCATCGCCTGGCGAATATGCTCGGCGTCCGCCAGGCTTTTGCGCGACTTGGCCAAGGTAGTAGGGTTCAGGCCTTCGATCAGCGTCACGCCACTGCCGAGGTTTTCCAGCAAGCCGGCGGTCACCCGTGCCGGGTCGACCTGCACACTGGCGCCCGAAGGGATGTCCTGCAACGCCGCCGCAACTTCGCTGTAATCCCGCAGGGTCACGCCATCCTGTTCCAGCACGGCGCGAAGCTCGGCGTCGACCTTGCTCAAGGCCACGAACAGTGTCGCCTGGTGCTGGCCAATCAAGGCAAAGGATACAAACACCGGGTTGAACGAAACGTCGCCGCCGCGCAGGTTAAACAGCCAGGCAATGTCGTCCAGGGTCGCGATGAAATGCCAATCGGCGCCCTTCTCCTTCAAGCTGGCTCGCAGGGCTGCGAGCTTCTCGCTGCGGCTGACGGTGGCCTGAGGCGGCAGATGCTGGTAGATCGGCTGGTTCGGCAAGGTCGGACGGTCTTGCCAGACTTCATTCAACAGGTCGATGTCCGTACGCAAGCGTGCACCACGTGCCTCCAGCTTGCTGCCCAAGGTACGTGCCGATGCAACGGCCATGACCGCGCCATCCACGGCCACCACACCGCCTTCCGGCGTCTGTTCCGCCAGCCACTCCAGCGGCCCGGGCTGACCGGGTTGCAGCTTGACCAACTCGATACCACTGCCTTTGAGCTCCTTGGTCGCCTGTTCCCAGTAACGGCTGTCTGCCCACACACCGGCGAAATCAGCGGTGACAATCAGCGTGCCCACCGACCCATGAAAACCCGACAACCACTGACGGCCCTGCCAATAACCCGGCAGGTATTCGGACAAGTGCGGGTCGGCCGACGGCACCAACAGGGCATGAATGCCCTCGCGGCTCATCAGTTCGCGGGTGTGCGCCAGGCGCTGGGGAACCGTTCCATGGGTCAAAGGCTGTGTGCTCATCGTGTCTCCTGCTAACCACTAATAATTGTTATGGGGTCAAACGGCCCAGAAAGCCGGTGCGCTGGCCAGTGCGGCCTTGATCAGCTGTACCGCCTGATCGATGTCCTGCTCGGTGGTAAACCGCCCGAGGCTCAAGCGAATGGTGCGACCTGCGCTGCGGGCATCATGGCCCAGCGCCAGAAGCACATGTGATGGTGCATTGCTCGCCGAATTGCAGGCCGACGTGGCCGAAAAGGCAATGCCCGCGCTCAACGCGGCGGAATTGAACTCGCCCTCGCTGAACGTCAGGCTCAAGGTGTGGGGAATACGCTGGGTAAGGCTGCCATTGAGGCGCACCCCGGCAATCGTATTCAGCTGTTCCAGCAGGCGCTCGCGCAGGGCAACAATGGTCGCCTTCTCTTCGGCAAAGGACGCTGCCGCCAGTGCGAACGCAGTGCCCATACCGGCAATCTGGTGAGTCGCCAGGGTGCCGGAACGCAAGCCGCCTTCATGGCCACCGCCGTGAATCTGCGCCAGCACTTTCTGCTGCGCACGTGGGCCGACGTACAGCGCGCCGATGCCCTTGGGGCCATAGAGTTTGTGTGCGGAAAATGACATCAGGTCCACCGGCCACTCAGCCAGGTCAATCGCGACCTTACCCGCGCCCTGCGCCGCATCCACGTGAAACAACGCACCGTGCTCACGCACTCGTGCGCCAATCGCCTGGATATCGTTAAGAGTGCCCAGCTCGTTGTTCACCAGCATCAGCGACACGAGGAAGGTGTCCTCACGCAATGCTTCGCTCACCGCCTCGACGCTGATCAAACCTTCGGCGTCCGGCACCAGGTACGTCACGGCAACCCCGGCTTCCTGCAACTGGCGGGCGGTGTCGAGCGTGGCCTTGTGTTCAATCTGGCTGGTGATGATATGCCCACCGGCCACGCCCCGCGCCTGGGCGACGCCCTTGATGGCGAGGTTGTTGGACTCGGTGGCACCGGAGGTCCAGACGATCTGTGCCGGCTCGGCGCCGACCAGTTCAGCCACCTGGCCCCGCGCCTGCTCAACCGTTTGCCGGGCCTGTTGGCCGAACGCGTGGGAACTGGACGCAGGGTTACCGAAGTTGGCGTTGAAGCCCAGACACTCGACCATCACCTGGATGACCCGCTCATCCACCGGCGTGGTGGCGGCGTAGTCGAAATACAGCGGACGTTTATTCATGACGTTAAAGACTCGCAGAGCATGTTCCCGAGAACAACGTCTCAGGGGCAGCGATCAGGAAGGAAGATGGTTTACCTGATTCCGTGCCGTGAAAGAAAGACCACTTTATTTAAAAGTGCGTAGGAACGCTCCTGAAATTCAGCTTAACAGGCTCCGGGAAACGGATGGCAAACAAAAAGCCCGAGATTCCTGTGGGAAACCTCGGGCTTTTCAGACCTGGCCACTGACTCAACTGGGGCGACCGTGCAGCGTCATACCGCGCTCGGCATTCATTTCACCCTGACGGTCGAAACCAAAGGTTTTCTGTGGCTGGCCGGTCAGTTCGGCTTTCTTCTGTTGGTATTCATCAAACGACAGGCCTCGACGGCTCAGGGCTTCCAGCGCCAGCTCCTTGCTCTCTTCCGCCGAGTAGGCACGCAGTTCAGGCGACGAATGTGTCGCGCAACCGGCAAGGACTGAGGTGACAAGCAATACGGAGATGGCGAGAAAACGGTTCATGGCGAAGGTCCTGCGAAACGGGTTGAAGTCAATGAGCACAGGCTACTCCCGCCCCTGCACGGTGAAAAATCATCAGCCGTGATAGTCGCTATCAACCCTTGCGACACCTGTGATAGCCACGTCTTATATTCCATGCAGATCTATAAATATGGAAATACGTTCATTTACGGAATAAACACAACCCTCTATAAATGGCTTCAACGCTCACGCCACTGTTCGCCTGGCAACTGTTGCCCAGGCAACAGTCATTCAACAAAACACCAGGCAGACAACACCGTCATTTTCCAACACCTGGCCCACGACCCGCGCCAGTCAAGGCCTGCGCAGCTTGGTACAGCTCTTGCTCAAGTCCTGCTACTGCTCTTGCCCTGAGCGACTGTTGAAAAAGGAACTGTTGATGACCCGTCCACTGAATGTCGTTGCCCTCTCCGGCGGAACCTGGCGCCCATCCCGCACCCTGGTGTTGACCCAGGCGGTGCTGGCCGAACTGGCCACTCAATTGCCGATCCAGACCACCCTGATTGAACTGGGCGACATTGCCCGGCCACTGGGCGGCGCACTGTCCCGCCAGGAGTTGCCCGCCGACGTCGAGGCGCAACTGCACGCCATCGAACAGGCCGACCTGCTGATCGTCGCCGCCCCGGTGTATCGCGGTTCGTACCCAGGCCTGCTCAAGCATCTTTTCGACCTGGTCGACCTCAACGCCCTGATCAACACCCCAGTGTTGCTGGCGGCTACCGGCGGCAGCGAACGCCACGCTCTGGTACTCGATCACCAGTTGCGCCCGCTGTTCAGTTTCTTCCAGGCCCTGACCTTGCCGATTGGCGTGTACGCCACCGAGGCCGACTTCACCGACTACCAAATAACCAGTGAGCCCTTGAAGGCCCGCATTCGCCTTGCTGCAGAACGCGCCGCGCCGTTGTTTGCCGCGCATCCCACCTCTCTGCTGAAAATCGCTTAAGGATTTGTCATGGATGTTTTCTGGTTTCTGCCTACACACGGTGACGGTCATTACCTGGGCACCACCCAGGGCGCTCGCCCGGTCACCCTCAACTATTTGAAACAAGTCGCCCAAGCCGCAGATAACCTCGGCTACCACGGCGTGCTGATCCCCACCGGCCGCTCCTGCGAAGACTCCTGGGTCATCGCCTCGGCGCTGGTGCCACTGACCGAACGCCTGCGCTACCTGGTAGCGATTCGCCCGGGGATCATCTCGCCGACCGTATCTGCACGTATGGCCGCCACCCTCGACCGCCTGTCCAATGGCCGCCTGTTGATCAACGTGGTGACCGGCGGTGACCCCGACGAAAACCGCGGCGACGGCAGCTTCCTCGATCACAGCGAACGCTACGAAGTGACCGACGAATTCCTTAAGATCTGGCGCCGCGTGTTGCAGGGCGAATCGGTGGACTTCGAAGGCAAACACCTGCGGGTGCAGAACGCCAAGGCCCTTTACCCACCGGTGCAGAAGCCATATCCGCCCTTGTACTTCGGCGGCTCCTCCGACGCTGCCCACGACCTCGCCGCCGAACAAGTCGACGTATACCTGACCTGGGGTGAACCACCGGCCGCCGTCGCGGAAAAACTCGCCGACGTGCGTGAGCGCGCCGCCCGCCACGGGCGCACCGTCAAGTTCGGGATTCGCCTGCATGTGATCGTGCGGGAAACCGAGGAAGACGCCTGGAAAGCCGCGGCCAAACTGATCGAGCACATCAGCGACGAAACCATCGCCGCCGCGCAAAAGTCTTTCTCACGCTTTGACTCCGAAGGCCAGCGGCGCATGGCCGCGCTGCACGACGGGCGCCGCGACAACCTGGAAATCGCCCCTAACCTGTGGGCCGGCGTCGGCCTGGTGCGCGGCGGCGCGGGCACGGCCTTGGTGGGCAACCCTCAGCAAGTTGCCGAGCGGATCAAGGAATACGCGGACCTGGGCATCGAAAGCTTCATCTTCTCCGGTTACCCGCACCTGGAAGAGGCGTATCGCTTTGCCGAACTGGTGTTCCCGCTGCTGCCGGAACCTTATGCGAGCCTGGCCGGGCGCGGCGTCACCAACCTCACCGGACCGTTCGGCGAAATGATTGCCAACGACGTCCTGCCGGCAAAAGCCAAGGCCTGACTTGCCGTCTGCCGGGGCACGCCCCGGCACACCATGAGGAATCCCGTGTGACAGCCAAACCCAACAGCGTCCTGCCCTCACCGTTGCAGACCGCCAAACTGCTGGCCGCCGAATTCGCCCTCACCGCCGTCGAACGGGACGAGCGCGGCGGCACACCCAAGACCGAACGTGACGCCCTGCGCCAAAGCGGCTTGCTGGCCCTGAGTATTCCCACCCAATACGGCGGCCTCGGCGCTCGCTGGAGCGAGACCCTGGAGATCGTTCGCGAGTTCGCCAAGGTCGACAGCTCCATCGCCCACGTCTTCGGCTTTCATCACCTGATGCTCGCTACCGTGCGGCTGTTCTCCCGCCCGGAACAATGGCAACCCTGGTTCGAACAAACCGCGCGCAAAAACTGGTTCTGGGGCAACGCCCTCAACCCCTTGGACACACGCACAGTGGTCAAGGCCTACAAGGGCTGGCGCGAATTCTCCGGCAAGAAGAGTTTTTGCTCCGGCGCCAGCGACTCGGAAATGCTGATCGCCTCAGCGGTGGATGAAAGCGCCGGCGGCAAGCTGCTGATCGCCGCCATCCCCAGCGGGCGCAGCGGCATCACGTTGCACAATGACTGGAACAACATTGGCCAGCGCCAGACCGACAGCGGCAGCGCCAGCTTCGAACGGGTACGCGTGGAGGAGTCGGAATTGCTCCTCGATCCCGGCCCGCTGAGCACACCCTTCGCCTGTCTGCGCCCGCTGATCGCCCAGTTGACCTTCACCCACATGTTCCTCGGCATCGCCGAGGGTGCTTTCGAAGAAGCAAGAAATTACACCCTGACCGAAACCCGGCCCTGGCATAAATCCACAGTGCAGGACATTCGTCAGGACCCGTATGTACTCAACCACTACGGCGAATTCTGGGTCGCCCTTGAAGGCGTGCGCCTGCTGGTGGAACGTGCCGCCGAGCTGCTGGACCAGGCCTGGGCCAGGGGCCCGAGCCTCAGCGAAAGTGAGCGCGGCGAACTGGCCATCGCCATCGCCACCGCCAAGGTCGCCGCCACCCGCAACGGCCTGGAACTGTGCAGCCGCCTGTTCGAAGTCACCGGCGCGCGTTCCACCCACGCCTCCCTGCGCCTGGACCGACACTGGCGCAACCTGCGCACGCAAACCCTGCACGATCCGGTGGACTACAAACTCCACGAACTGGGGGACTGGGCGTTGAACCAGTCCCTGCCGATTCCCACGTTCTACTCCTAGAAGAGGTGCCCATGCAGCTTTTAACCTTACCGCCCTCGCCCGCTCTTGCGACCTCGATCCGCGCCACGGCCCAGGTCTTCGAAGACCCGAAATCCCAGGCGCTGCTGGCGCACATCCAGCAAGTCGCGCCCAGCGAAGCCAGCGTGCTGATCATCGGCGAAACCGGCACCGGTAAAGAGCTGGTGGCGCGCCATATCCACAATCTCAGCGCGCGGCGCAATCGGCCGTTCGTGGCGGTGAACTGCGGCGCGTTTTCCGAATCTCTGGTGGAAGCCGAGTTGTTCGGCCATGAAAAAGGCGCCTTCACCGGCGCCCTCAGCGCCAAGGCCGGCTGGTTCGAGGAAGCCGACGGCGGCACCCTGTTCCTCGATGAAATCGGTGATTTGCCGATGGCAATTCAGGTCAAGCTGCTGCGGGTACTCCAGGAGCGCGAAGTGGTGCGCCTGGGCTCACGCAAAAGCATTCCCATCGACGTGCGGGTACTGGCGGCCACCAACGTTCAATTGGAAAAAGCCATCAACGCCGGGCATTTCCGCGAAGACCTGTACTACCGCCTTGACGTGGTCAGCCTCGAACTCAGCCCATTGCGGGATCGGCCCGGCGATATCCTGCCACTGACCCGGCACTTTATCGAAGCCTACAGCCAGCGCCTGGGTTACGGCCCGATCACCATCAGCCGCGAGGCCGAGCAGAAACTCAAAAGCTACAGCTGGCCGGGCAACATCCGCGAGCTGGAAAACGTGATTCATCACACCCTGCTGATCTGCCGCAACGGCGTGATCGAACGCGACGACCTGCGTCTGTCGAACATGCGCATCGAGCGTCAGGACGACAGCCAGCATGGCATCGACAACAGCGCAGAAGCCCTGCTGGAACGCGCCTTTCAAAAACTCTTCGAGGAACAGGCCGGGGCCTTGCACGAAAAGGTCGAGGATGCGCTGCTGCGCGCTGCCTACCGCTTCAGCCATTACAACCAGGTGCACACCGCCAACCTGCTGGGCCTGAGCCGCAACGTGACGCGTACCCGCTTGATCAAGATCGGCGAGCTGGCCGTGAACAAGCGCCGCCCCGGCGAGAACGTGCAGGGCGAGCGCATGTTGCACCTGTCAATTTAGGCGGCAGTGCAAAGCGTTGTCATGGCTGCGCTCGATACTGCGCAGCACCTGGAACGAACCGAAGGTCACCGCCGTGGCTTGATGGGCGCGTATCAGCGTCCAGAAATCTTCTTCACCGTGCTCAAAACACTTAAAGGCCGCCTCACCGTCCTCGCGTGAGCGCCATTGCAAGTAGCTGAGCACCCGGCGTCCATCATCGCTGACCTGCACGCTGGCATTGATAAAGCCGCCATGACCCTGGGCCAAACGCTCGCTTTGGGATGACAGGGCCGCTACCAACGCGGATTGCTGCTGAGGTTCGATCTGGAACTCGACCATCTGGGTAAAACTCAGACTCTTCTCTAATACCTGCATGAACATTCCCCTCTCACTGTAGGCACAATCTTGCGATTCGATGCCACGCAGGGTAAAACCTCTAGTTAAGTCAAGGTCAAGGGCTTTTTTATGGTCACCAAAGAACTCACCGTCGGCCAATTGGCGGCTCGCAGCGGCGTGGCCGTAACCGCCCTGCACTTCTACGAAACCAAGGGTTTGATCAAGAGCAGCCGCAACGCCGGCAATCAGCGGCGCTACTCACGGGACGTGTTGCGCCGGGTAGTGGTGATCAAGATTGCCCAGCGTTTGGGCATCCCGCTGGCGACGATCCATGAGGCACTGCAAACCCTGCCCGATGGCCGCACGCCTAACGCTGCCGATTGGGAGCGCCTGTCTGCGCTGTGGCGTGAGGACCTGGACCAGCGCATCGACAAGCTGATGCTGCTGCGGGACAAGCTCAATGGCTGCATTGGCTGCGGTTGTCTGTCGCTGGAGGCGTGCCCGCTGCGCAATCAGGACGACGTACTCGGTGAGCGCGGGCCTGGCGCTCAGCTGTTGGAGCCCAGCTGAACGCCCCTCGTCGGCATCGCTAAAACCCTTGATTGGCGTGGCCTATAGTGAAAAGGCCGTCCCTCCATAACCACAATCAAGGAGAACGATATGAGCGTTAAACCCATTCCCGAGGGCTATCACAGCATCACGCCGTACCTGGGTATCGAAAAAGCCGCTGAGGCCATCGAGTTCTACAAGAGAGCCTTCGGCGCCACCGAAGTCATGCGCCTGGACATGCCCGACGGCAAGATCGGCCATGCCGAACTGCGCATTGGAGATTCGGCGATCATGATGGCCTCACCCTGTGGCGAGATGTCTTTTGGCAGCCCGGGAAAAGAACACCCCAGCGTGTGCCTGCATCTGTATGTGCAGGACGTCGACCAACAGTTCGCCCAGGCCATCAAGGCCGGCGGCACCGCGATTTCAGAACCCAAGGATCAGTTCTACGGTGACCGCTCCGGGACGCTGAAAGACCCGTTCGGGCATGTGTGGTTTTTGGCTACGCGCAAGGAGGATTTGACCGAGGCGCAGGTTCGCCAGCGTGCCGAGGCGTTGTTCAAGCAAGGATGAAGTCGCCTGGGTGATACAACCCAACTGTGGGAGCTGGCTTGCCTGCGATGGCATCACCTCGGTGCGACTGATACATCGAGTTGCCTGCATCGCAGGCAAGCCAGCTCCCACAGTTGGCCTGCACTGCCTGAAAGATCGGGCTTCAACACACTTCATGAACAACCCCTCCACGCTTTCCCCCTTGCCCCAGGCGCCGTGTGATTTCAGGATGCAGGCAATCATCACAAGGAGTCATTCCATGTTCGCCGGATTCCAAAAAGACCAGCGCCACGTCAACGGCGTGGACATCTGCTACCGCAAAGGCGGCACAGGTCCCGGCCTGCTCCTGCTGCACGGGCACCCGCAGACCCACGTCATCTGGCACAAAGTCGCCGAGCAACTGGCCGAACACTTCACCGTGGTCGCCGCCGACCTGCGCGGTTACGGCGACAGCAGCAAGCCCGCCGCCAATGACCATCACACCCACTATTCCAAACGCGAAATGGCCCGCGACGGCGTCGAATTGATGAAGGCCCTGGGCTTCGATGAGTTCTCGGTACTGGCCCACGACCGTGGCGCCCGCGTCGCCCATCGCCTGGCCCTGGACCACCCCAAGGCTGTACAGCGCATGGTCCTGCTGGACATCGCACCGACCCTGGCCATGTACGCCCAGACCGACGAAGCCTTCGCCCGCGCCTACTGGCACTGGTTCTTCCTGATTCGCCCCGCGCCGCTGCCCGAGAGCCTGATCGAAGGCAATCCGGAACTGTACCTGCGCAGCGTCATGGGCAGCCGCAGTGCCGGGCTCAAGCCGTTCACCGACGAAGCCTTCGCCGAATACCTGCGCTGCCTGAAACTGCCCGGCACCGTCACCGGCATCTGCGAAGACTACCGCGCCGCTGCCGGCATCGACCTTGAGCACGACCGCGCCGATATCGACAAAGGCAATCACCTGGAACTGCCATTGCTGGTGATGTGGGGCGCCGAAGGCACCGTCGGCCGCTGCTTCGAACCTCTCAAGGAATGGCAGAAAGTCGCTACCGACGTACGTGGTAAGGCCCTGCCGGCCGGCCACTACATCGCTGAAGAAGTCCCTGAGCTGTTGCTCGGCGAAGTCCTGACCTTCCTTCGCTGAGCCTTGATGCACCGCTGATCTGACCGTTCCCGCCCCGCAGGCTTGAAACAGCCTGCGACGGGAGCGGCTTGCCCAAAAAACGTCTCGAGATAATAAAAATGACAATCAGAAAACTGCTGGGAACCCTGTATGTGCAAGTGATCATCGCCATTGTGCTGGGCGTGTTGATCGGCAACCACTGGCCCCAGGTGGGCATCGACCTCAAGCCCTTGGGCGACGGTTTTATCAAGCTGATCAAGATGATCATCGGCCCGATCATCTTCTGCACGGTGGTCTCCGGCATCACCAGCATGCACGACGTGAAGCAGGTGGGCCGCGTCGGCGGCAAGGCGTTGCTGTACTTCGAGATCGTCTCCAGCATTGCCCTCGTGATCGGCATCCTGGCCGCGCACCTGCTGCACCCGGGTGTAGGCTTCAACATTGATGTGAAGACCCTCGACACCTCGGCCATCGCCGGTTTTGTCGGCCAGGCCGAACACGGCGAAGGCGTCACCGGGTTCCTGATGCATGTGATCCCGACGACCTTCTTCGATGCCTTCTCCAAAGGCGAAATCCTGCCGGTACTGTTTGTGTCAGTGCTGTTTGGTCTCGGGCTGGTGATGATCGGCGAGAAGGGCCGGCCCCTGGTGGGCGTGATCAACCAGGCCAGCGAAGTGTTCTTCCGCATCGTCGGGATGATCAGCCGCGTTGCGCCGATCGGGGCCTTCGGGGCCATCGCCTTCACCATCGGCAAATACGGCCTGGGCTCGCTGCTGCCGCTGTTGAAACTGGTGGGCACGTTTTACGTCACCGCGTTTTTCTTCGTCGCCGTGGTGCTGGGCAGCATTGCCCGGTATGTGGGGTTCAGCATCTTCAAGCTGCTGACCTACATCAAGGCCGAACTGTTGATCGTGCTGGGCACCAGTTCATCCGAATCGGCCCTGCCGCAACTGATCCAGAAACTCGAAAGCCTCGGCGCGTCCAAAGGCGTGGTGGGGATCGTGGTGCCCACTGGCTACACCTTCAACCTGGATGGCACCAACATCTATATGACCCTGGCGGTGCTGTTCCTGGCCCAGGCGACCAATATCGACCTGACACTGGAGCAACAGCTGACCCTGCTGGCAGTGGCGATGCTTACCTCCAAAGGTGCCGGTGCGGTGGTGGGTGCAGGTTTTGTCGCATTGGCCGCCAGCCTCGCGGTGGTGCCCACGGTGCCGGTGGCGGCGATGGTGCTGATCCTGGGTGTCGACCGCTTTATGGCCGAGTGCCGTTCGCTGACCAATATCATCGGCAACGCCGTGGCGGCGCTGGTGGTGGCAGCGTGGGAAGGTGAATTGGATCGCGAGAAAATGGCCCCCATCGCCCTCAAGCATGGCCGTCATGCACGGGCCGCCGCCCAGGCGAAGATCGCCGCCGAGTAACCCTTAAACACCAATCCCCTGTGGCGAGGGAGCTTGCTCCCGCTGGGCCGCGTAGCGGCCCCAAAAAAGATGGGAGCGCTGCGCACTCCAGCGGGAGCAAGCTCCCTCGCCACAGCAAGCTCCCTCACCACAGAAGCTCCCTCGCCACACCGGTGCTATTCTGGCGGTTCATGCCGCCACGCCTGTTTCTGATGAACAACAAGAAAGATACCGTGCCCCTACCTGAAGACCTGCGGGTATTCCTGACCGTGATCCGCAAGGCCGGCTTTGCTGCGGCTGCCGACGAGCTGGGGTTGTCCCCGGCCTACGTCAGCAAGCGTATCCAGATTCTCGAAACCACCCTGGCCACTCGCCTGCTGCACCGCACCAGCCGCCGCATTGCCCTAACGGAAGACGGTGAACGGGTGCAGCGTTGGGCCGTGCGTATTCTCGAAGACTTCCAGCAACTGTCCGACGAGCTTTCCGACGCCCACGACAGCCCGCGCGGTCACCTGCATTTGTGCAGCAGCTTCGGTTTCGGCCGTAACCATGTGGCGCCAGCCTTGTCGCTATTGGCCGAACAATACCCGGACCTGGAGATTCGCCTGGACCTGTTCGACCGGGTGGTGGATATCGTCAGCGAAGGTTTCGACCTGGAGATTCGCGTGGGCGACGACATCCCTGGGCAACACATCGGTCGCCGGCTGGTGAGTAACCGGCGGGTGCTGTGTGCGGCGCCCGCCTACCTTGAACGCCGTGGCACACCGCAGCACTTGAGTGACCTGGAACAGCACGATTGCCTGGTGCTCAAGGAGCGGGATAACGCCTTTGGCATCTGGCACCTGGAGCGTGATGGCGTGCAGGACAGCGTGCGTGTGCGGGGACCGCTGTCGTCCAACAATGGCGAAATTGTTTTGCAATGGGCACTTGATGGGCGTGGGGTGTTGCTGCGTTCGATGTGGGATGTGAAGCCGCTGCTGGAACAAGGGAAACTGGTGCAGGTGCTGCACGACTACACCCAGAGCGCCAACGTGTGGGCGGTGTACCCGACGCGGTTGGCCTACTCCGGAAAGTTGCGGGCGTGTGTGGAGTTTTTGCAGGAGCACTTCAAGGGGTTGTCGATTTAGCGTGTCGGGGTTGGGTGCATATCCGTTGCTGCGGTAACGGCCGCTGATGGTTCCGCTCTTACAGCGGCTCACTTTTGAAGAGCGCAAAAGTAAGCAAAACGCTCTTGCCCCACCACTCGGCACCTCGCCTAGGCTCGGTGTGCCCTCACTCCGGCTTTGGACCGTGGGCCGCCGTCATGGGCCATCCCTGGCCCAGGACGGCTAACCTGGCGTCCTGCCAGGTTACCCACGCTCCAAAGCCTGCGTTCGGCCAGCGTGGTTTAACGGGGCGCCTAAGATCAAGATCAAGATCAAGATCAAAAGCAAAAGCAAAAGCACAGCGGCCTCCCGGCCGGCTTGAGTGTTGAAGAGCACAAGCCAAATCAAAATCTAAAGCGGGCACGGTCAAAAATGTGGGAGCGGGCTTGCTCGCGAAGGTCGTTAACGATGACGCGGGCATTCTGGATGAACGCGGCGCTCTCAGGTTTTTCGCGAGCAAGCCCGCTCCCACAGAAAAGCAGATCTGCGTCCGCTCTGGATCTTGCCTCGGCTTTTAACACTCAAGCCGGCCGGTAGGCCGCTGTGCTTTTGCTTTTGCTTTTGATCTTGATCTGACTGCCCCAATAAGCCCGAGGCCGAACGCAGGTATTGCGGAGCGGGTAAACCGGCAGGACGCCGGTTTAGCCGCGCTGGGCCAGGGATGGCCCATCGCGGCGGCCCGCGGAGCAATGCCGGAGTGAGGGAACGCCGAGCCCTAGCGAGGCGCCGACAGGCGGGGCAGAGCCCTTTGCTTACTTTGGGGCTTTTCCAAAGTGAGTCGCTGTAAGAGCGAAACCATAAGTGGCCGTTACCTAACTAACGGATATGTACGCAATTTCACTATCACCCCAGCCAAGGATTGGCCGCCAAATGCCCCCGCTCAAACACCTTGATCTGCTCACTGCGCTGCAACGTCGTGCCGATAGCATCCAACCCCAACAACAACGCAGTCTTGCGCAACGTATCAATCTGAAACCCAATCACCTGCCCGTCCGCCAAAAGAATTTCCTGCGCCTCAAGATCCACACTGATCAGCGCCTGTTCAGGCTGACTCACCATCTGCCCCAACCGCTGCAACACCGCCTCCTCCAGCGTGATCAACAACACCCCGTTACGCTGGCAGTTGTCATAGAAAATCCCCGCAAAGCTACTGCCGATCAGCGCGCGAATCCCCATCTGCTTCAACCCCCACACCGCATGCTCCCGGCTGGAACCACAGCCAAAATTCGGTCCCACCACCATAAAGCTCGCGCCCTGCCAGGCCGACTGGTTCAGCACAAACTCCGGATTTGGTTCACCCGACGCCAAAAAGCGCAAATCAAAGAACAACCCACGATCCAGCCCGTTACGGTCGATGCCCTTGAGAAACTGCTTGGGCATGATCACGTCGGTGTCGATGTTGGCCGCCAGCATCGGCGCGGCCTTGCCGGTGACCCGCGTGAAAGGTTGCAAGCTCATGTGCGCTCTCCAAAATGGCGAATATCCGTCAGGCGCCCAGTGATCGCGGCGGCGGCAACCATGGCCGGGCTCATCAGATGTGTGCGGGCTCCCGCACCCTGGCGGCCTTCGAAGTTGCGGTTGGTGCTGGAGGCGCAGCGGTCGCCCGCCTCCAGCACGTCGTTGTTCATTGCCAGGCACATCGAGCACCCGGACTGACGCCATTCAAACCCGGCCTCGATAAAGATCGCAGCAAGGCCTTCGGCTTCGGCCTGGTCACGCACTTCGGTGGAGCCCGGCACGATCATCGCCCGCACATGGTCGGCCACGTGTTTGCCGCGCACCACGCTGGCCGCATCCCGCAGGTCTTCGATGCGGGCATTGGTGCAGGAGCCGATAAACGCATGGCTGATGACGATCTCGCTCAGGGGCATGCCGGCTTCCAGGCCCATGTAGTTCAGGGCGCGGCGCATGTCCTGGCGCAGGATCAGGTCGCTGACGTCTTGCGGGTCCGGCACGCGGGCGCCGATGGGCGCGGCCTGGTCAGGGCTGGTGCCCCAGGTGACCATCGGTTCCAGGGCGGTGGCGTCCAGTTGCACTTCGAGGTCGAACACCGCGTCGGCATCCGAGTGCAATTGGCGCCAGCCCACCAGGGCGTGCTCCCACAACTCGCCCTTCGGCGCGCGGGGTTTGCCCTTGAGGTAGGTGAACACTTTTTCGTCCGGCGCCATGAAGGCACCGCGGGCGCCCGCCTCCACCGCCATGTTGCAGATGGTCATGCGCGCCTCGACGCTCAGGGCATCGATGGTCGAACCGCAAAACTCAATGGCGTAGCCGGTGGCTCCCGAAGCGCCGATCTTGCCGATCAGCGCCATGATTACGTCTTTGGAAGTCAGGCCGTGGGCCAGTTCGCCGTCCACGGTCACGCGCAGGCTTTTCAAGCGCTTGTAGACCAGGGTTTGCGAAGCCAGCAAATGCTCGATTTCCGAGGTGCCAATGCCAAAGCCGAACGCGCCCAAGGCACCGTAAGTGGTGGTGTGGCTGTCGCCGGCGGCAATCACCATGCCTGGCAGGATAAAACCCTGCTCCGGGGCGATCACGTGTTCGATGCCTTGGCGCTTGTCGAGAATATCCAGCAGCTCAATCCCGAAGTCCCGGCAGTTTTCCGCCAGGTACGACACTTGGCGCGCGCCGCCCGCATCCGGCATGGTCGCGATGCGCTTGGGCGTGGTGGGGTTCACATGGTCGACCACCGCCAGCGCCGTGCCGGGGCGCCATACGCCACGGTCTGCCTCACGCAAGCCGCTGAAGGCTTGCGGGCTGGTGTATTCATTGATGACCTGGCGGTCGATATACAGCAGCACATGGCCCTGGTCATCCAGGCGGCACACCGTGTGGGAATCGATGTGTTTGTCGTAGAGGGTTCTGGCAGAAGTCATTATGGGGCTCGCTCAACGGTATGGCTCCATCATAGGCAGCGCCCCCGCCCCATCAATCCCGCCTTGGTGATGACTCGGAACATGTTTCGTGTTGCATGAATGGCTATTCGAAACATTTGCTTTCATATCCGCCTTAGGGTTTTGCATTTCTCATCCGTCTTAACTTAGATACAGCCGCTCGCGTCAGCAAAAGCTACGGGTGGCGTTTTCCGGGCCTTTACTGCCCCCCTCCGATCAAGACCCTCATTCACATGTCGAAGAAGTCACGCTCAAAACTCTGGTTTCTCGTGCACAGCTGGCTGGCATTGCCCATCTGGTTCTTTGTGCTGATCGTCTGTGTCACTGGCACCCTGGCGGTGGTCAGCCAGGAAATCGTCTGGCTGGCCAACCCGGACATCCGCGCCAGCAAGCCATCGGACGACGCCGAACTGCTCAGCTACGAACAAGTCATCAAGGCCATGAACCGCGCCGAGCCGCAGACCATCGTCAAATCCCTGAGCCGCCCCGACGAGTCGCATTTCGCCCTGACGTCGAACGTGGCCTATCCCGACGGGCGAACCGTAGAAGTGTTCGTCAACCCCTATACCGGGGTGATCCAGGGGATCGCCCCGGCGTTCGACTTCCAACAATTTACCCGCGCACTGCACGGCTGGTGGCTGGTGCCGTTCACCAACGGTTTCAGCTGGGGCTGGTACCTGGTCTCGTTGCTGGGTTTGCCGCTGCTGGCCTCGCTGGTGACGGGCCTGGTGGTCTACAAGCGTTTCTGGAAAGGCTTCTTCAAGCCAACCTTGCGCTTTAACCACGGTGCGCGAATCTTCTGGGGCGACTTTCACCGATTGAGCGGCATCTGGTCGATCTGGTTTATTGCCGTCATTTCCATAACCGGCACCTGGTTTCTGATTCAGGCGATTCTTTTCGATAATCAGATCTCGATTTCCAGTGAGCCAATTGTCCCGGTGATCACCCGGGACAAGGTGCCACTGTCCAGCCCAGGCGTGCGCGCGCCGATGATTCCCCTGGATGAGGCAATCGACATCGCCACCCAGCGCATTCCAGGCCTGGAAGCCAGTTTCGTCAGCCTGCCGGCGACGGCCTATAGCCATTTGATGATTGGAGGCAGGGGCTGGTACCCACTGATGTACCAAACCGCGCAAATCAACCCTTACAACGGCGAAATCGCCGCCTCGCACCTGCTGTCCGACCGCTCCGGCCTGGAGTTCGTCACCGAATCCATGCGCCCGCTGCACACCGGGGATTTCGGCGGACTGTGGATCAAGATGATCTGGTTCTTCTTCGGTCTGGTACTGAGCATGATGGTCTTGAGCGGTCTGCTGATCTGGAGCAAACGCACGGCGCTGGCCACGCTCAACGCACTCAAGCGTAGCGCCAAGGTGCGCCGGCAACCGCAGGAAAATCCGCTTGGACTGGCTGAAACCACGGAGGGCAACCGATGAACAAGGCCACGACGATTAACCCGCCCTCTCCCCTGCGCGCCTTCTGGCTCAAGTGGCGCTTCCACATCAATATCCTGCTGATTCTGGTGCCCCTGGGCTTTATGCCCAAGTACTTTGCCGACGCCGCGCTGTTTCGCGGTGACAGCGGTCTTGGCGAGCGGGAGATCGGCGAAGTGCAGGTCGGCCCGTGGAGCGTGAAGCTCGCCGAACTGCGTAACGAGGCCCCGCGCCCCGACCCGGCGGGCCCGATGAAATCCTTCAATGCCGCCCTGTGCGCCACTTGTATCGACCAGGTCAAGGCCACCTACCTGCGCATCGGCAAGCCTCGCAGCCTGCGGGCCGCCGGGGTGATCTTCTTCGGCACACCGTATCGCATGGGCGCCATGCTGCCGATCCCCGAACGCACCCCACTGGACGCCGAAGTGTGGATCACCATGGAAGGCTGGGACGGCGCCATGCACCAGGCGTCCGTTCCCTTGAGCCAGGCATCGCCGGCCACCATCGACTGGCTGAAAAAACGAGGAGTTAAACCATGACTTTGCCGCAACTGGCCCGCATTGTTGGCGCGCTGATCCTCAGTGCCGGTTTCAGTACCGTTGCCCTGGCCCACAACCCGATGTGCGAATGCAAGGAAATCCCCGGCGAGCAGATCCAGTGCACCGGCGGTTTCTCCGATGGCAGCGGCGCCCCAGGCGTGACCCTGGATGTGATCGGCTATGACGAAACCATCCTGGTGCCCGGCAAGCTGGGTGAAGACTCGACGCTGACCTTCAAGAAACCCTCCGCCGAGTTCTACGTGTTGTTTGACGCGGGCCCCGGCCACGTGGTGGAAATCGACCAAGCGGATATCCAGCCCCAATGAGCCGCACAACCCAAGTCGTGCGCCCTGCCGGTGCCGGCCACGAAACCCTGTATGTCCTGCTGTTGTGCCTGATCATCCTCGCCGTTGCCGGCACCGTGGTGGCCTTGCGCGGTGAAAGCCAGGAGATCGCCGCCGTGCCCAGTCACCAACTGGACGCCCGCCGCGACCTCAGCGCCGCCGAGCAAGGCATCTACGCCGACCTGCGGGTGACCCTGGATGAAATCCACTTGCTGCAGGAAGAACACAGCGCCCTGCCAACGCCTGAGCAACTGGCCGAGGAAGGTTTTGCGCCCTTCGCCCAGGACGCCAGCTCGGTGAGCCGCGGCGACCACCGCTGGCAGTTGCTGGACGCGGCCTACCTGGGCCTGAGCCAGACACCGGACCTCAGCGGTTCGTTGTTGATGCGCGTCCGTGGTGCCGAGCCGGATATCTGGCTCAACCGCAGCGCCAACCTCACCGCCCCCACCGACCTCACTGACCAGGCGCTGATCAACGCGGGCTGGCAGCAAGTGGTCGCGCAATTCGATGCCGGTGTCACCCGCCAGCATCGCCATTGAATTCACGCTGTAGCGAGAGAAGACCATGTCTATTTCATCTCCATTATTACGCCTGCTGCTGGTCGGCCTGATCACCGTGCTGCTGGCCCCGTTCGCCAGTGCCGACCCTGCCAAACGCCTGCGCATCGGCATCACCCTGCATCCTTATTACAGCTACGTGGCCAATATCGTCGGCGACAAAGCTGAAGTCGTGCCATTGATTCCGGCCGGCTTCAACCCCCACGCCTACGAGCCCCGTGCCGAAGACATCAAGCGCATCGGCACCCTGGATGTGATCGTGCTCAATGGTGTCGGCCATGACGATTTCGCCGACCGCATGATCGCCACCAGTGAGCGCCCGGACATCCCGGTGATCGAAGCCAACGCCAACGTGCCGCTGCTGGCCGCCACCGGCAACGCCGCGCGCGGTGCCGGCAAGGTGGTCAACCCGCACACCTTCCTGTCCATCAGCGCCTCGATTGCCCAGGTGAATAACATCGCCCGGGAACTGGGCAAGCTCGACCCGGACAACGCCAAGACCTACACCCAGAACGCCCGGGCCTACGGCAAGCGCCTGCGCCAGATGCGCGCCGACGCCCTGGCCAAACTCACCAGCGCACCCAACCCTGACCTGCGGGTGGCCACGGTGCACGCGGCGTATGACTACCTGCTGCGAGAGTTCGGCCTGGAAGTCACTGCCGTGGTGGAACCGGCCCACGGCATCGAGCCAAGTCCCAGCCAGTTGAAGAAAACCATCGACCAACTGCGGGAGCTGGACGTGAAAGTGATCTTCTCGGAGATGGATTTCCCGTCCAGCTACGTCGACACCATCCAGCGTGAATCCGGCGTGAAACTGTACCCGCTGTCGCACATCTCCTATGGCGACTACAGCGCAGAAAAGTACGAAGTGGAAATGACCGGCAACCTCAATACCGTGGTGCGGGCGATTCAGGAGTCCGGGGCATGACGGCGGCTGAACACTTGAGCGTGGCCAGCGTTGGCCCGACCCTCGACTTCAAAAATGTGGCACTGACCCTGGGCCGTACCGTGATCCTCGACGCGGTGAGCTTCCAGGTCCAGCCTGGCAGTATTCATGCGCTGGTGGGGCCCAACGGCGGCGGCAAAAGCTCGCTGATCAAGACCCTGCTGGGGCAAACGCCGCACCTGGGCCAGTTGAGCCTGCACTGGCCGGACGCACCCGGCACCATCGGCTACGTGCCCCAGGCGCTGGAGTTCGACCGGGGCTTGCCGATGACCGTCGACGATTTCATGGCTGCGATGTGCCAGCGGCGTCCGGCGTTTCTCGGTTTGTCCAAGCACTACGCTGCCGCGATTGGCGACGCACTGGAGCGGGTCGGCATGCAGGACAAGCGCAAACGGCGCATGGGCGCGTTGTCTGGCGGTGAACGCCAGCGGGTGCTGCTGGCCCAGGGCTTGATCCCGGCGCCGCAATTGCTGGTGCTGGACGAACCGATGTCGGCGCTGGATGAAGCCGGCATCCAGGTGTTCGAGCGCCTGCTGAACGACTGGCGCCAGGCCGGGATCACCGTGCTGTGGATCGAACACGATCTGGAAGCCGTCGGCCGCCTGGCTGACCGCGTTACCGGCCTGAACCGCCGCGTGCTGTTCGACGCCACGCCCAAGGAGGCGCTGACCCCGGACCGCCTGCTGACCCTGTTCTCCACCCACCCACGGAGCCCGGCCTTATGAGCTACGAAGCCTTTCGCTTGACGGTCCAGGGCTGGGCGTCTTCCGGGTATTTGCCGGAAGCACTGGCCTATGGGTTTGTGGTCAACGCGCTGCTGGCCGGGCTGCTGATCGGCCCGGTGCTGGGCGGTTTGGGCACCCTGGTGGTGGTCAAGCGCTTTGCGTTCTTTTCCGAAGCGGTGGGCCATGCCGCCTTGACCGGCGTGGCCGTGGGCATTCTGCTGGGTGAACCCTACACCGGGCCTTACGGCAGCCTGTTTGGCTACTGCCTGTTGTTCGGGATCCTGCTCAACTACTTGCGCAACCGCACCGGCCTGGCGCCCGACACCTTGATCGGCGTGTTCCTGTCGGTGTCCCTGGCCCTGGGCGCGAGCCTGCTGCTGATTCTGGCGGGCAAGATCAACGTGCACATCCTGGAAAACGTATTGTTCGGCTCGGTGCTGACAGTGAACGGTAATGACCTGCTGGTGCTGGCGATTGTCGGCTCACTGGTGATGGCCCTGGCCCTGCCGCTGTACAACCGCATCATGCTGGCCAGCTTCAACCCGCAACTGGCGGCGGTGCGCGGGGTAGCGGTGAAGACTCTGGATTATCTGTTCGTGATCCTGGTGACGCTGATCACCGTCGCGGCAGTCAAGGTCATCGGCGCGATCCTGGTGGGTGCGTTGCTGGTGATTCCGGCGGCCGCCGCACGCCTGTTGAGCCAGTCGCTCAAGGGTTTCTTCTGGATCTCGGTGGTGATCGCCACCGTCAGCACCCTGTGCGGGATCCTGCTGCCAATCATCTTCGACCTGCCGATTCCGTCCGGTGCCGCAATCATTCTGGTAGCCGGTATCGCCTTCGCCCTCGCCGCCATCGCTCGCGGCACGGTCCCCAGCCTGAAAGGGAATTTTGGATAATGCGCCCGATTTTTCGACCACTGCTGCTGGCCCTGGCAATCGCCACACCGGCGTTCGCTGCCGACGGCGTCAAGCCGTTGCAGACCACCGCCAACCAAGGCGTTGGCCATGCTGCCCTGAACAACGCCCACGGGTTAAAGCCGGTGAAAGTACTGGCGGCGCTGCCGATTACTTACGGCCTGGCGCAGGTGCTGCTCAAAGGTACCGATGTGCAACTTGAACGCGCGGCACCGGCCAACCTGCCCGGCTCGCGCCAAGTCGCCTATTTCACCGGGCGCGGTGCACAGGCATTGAATACCCTGGCCCTGGACGCCGACGCGGCCATCGGCCTGCGCTCGTTGTGGCCCGACGACCCGCTGTACCCGGTGGCCCGGCGCAGTAACATCCGCATCGTCGAAGTCGACGCTGCCCGCCCGGTGGACGGTGGTTTGCCGGGGATTGCCGTACAACCGGGCGCCATTGACGGTTTGAACAGCCAGCCGTGGCAAGCGAGCAACAACATGGGCCGCATGGCCGATGTGATGGCCGCCGACCTGAGTCGTCTGGCCCCCGAGGCCAAGCCGCAGATCGAGGCCAACCTGGCCAGCCTCAAGCAACGCCTGCTCAAGCTCACCGCCGACAGCGAGGCGCGACTGGCCAAGGCCGACAACCTGACGGTGGTCAGCCTGAGCGATCATTTTGGTTATCTCGTCAGTGGCTTGAACCTGGAACTGGTCAGCACCGATGCGCGGGCTGATACCGAATGGACACCCGAGGCGTTGCAACAACTGACTGCAAGCTTGAAGGAAAATGAAGTAGCAGTGGTGTTGCATCATCGCCAGCCAAGCGATGCAGTGCAGGCAGCTGTTGCGGCGGGCGGGACGAAGTTGCTGGTGCTGGACACCGATGGCGCCGACCCGGTGGCAGAGCTGGAAAGCAATGTGGATCAGGTGATCAAGGCGCTATAACGCGCCTCTCACAGACGAAATACAGTAAATGTGGGAGCGGGCTTGCTCGCGAAAGCGGTATGACAGTCAACACATACAGTGACTGACACGACGCCTTCGCGAGCAAGCCCGCTCCCACATTAGGATCTGTGTTGTGCCCGAGGTCTGGGTCAGCCCGCGAACCCGCAAGCCAAGCGATGCGGTGCAGGCGGCAGAGCTGGAAGGCCATGTGGATCAGGTGATCAAGGCGCTATAACGCGCCTCTCACAGACGAAACACAGCAAATGTGGGAGCGGGCTTGCTCGCGAAAGCGGTGTGACAGTCAACACATACAGTGACTGACACGGCGCCTTCGCGAGCAAGCCCGCTCCCACATTTGGATCTGTGTTGTGCCCGAGGTCTGGATCAGCCCGCCAACGCCTGGCTGTCCATCTTCTGGCGCAGGCTCAGCGGGCGCATGTCGGTCCACACTTCTTCGATGTAGGCCAGGCACTCTTTCTTCATCCCGCTCTTGCCCACGGTGCGCCAGCCTTCCGGCACGGCCTTGTAGTCGGGCCAGATGGAATATTGTTCTTCATGGTTGACCACTACCTGAAACAGGATGTCTTCGCGGTCGAATACTGAGGTCATTGCTGTTCTCCGTCGGTGTAAGGCTGGCTGCGCACCACGCACAGCTGATGTAAGAAAGAACGTGCCAGCCCGGTAAAAAATTAGAGGCTGGCGACCGCTGCCGCCAGGGCGCGACCAAAGATCTCGGCCACACGGTCGATTTCTGCGGCGGTAATCACCAGCGGCGGCAGGAAACGCACAACGCTGCCATGGCGACCGCCCAGTTCAAGGATCAGCCCGCGCTTGAGGCATTCACGCTGTACCAGTGGCGCCAATTGACGATGCACCGGCGGGTGGCCCTGAGTGTCCGGGGCGCCTGCGGGATCCACCAGCTCCACGCCGAGCATCAGCCCACGACCACGAATGTCCCCCAACTGCGGGAAGTCGCGCTGCAGGATGCGCAGGTGCTCCCCAAGGCGCTCGCCCATGGCGGCCGCGTGGGCGGGAATATCGTGGTCTTTAAGGTAGCGCATCACTGCCGACCCGGCGGCCATGGCCATCTGATTGCCACGGAAGGTCCCGGCATGGGCGCCCGGCAACCAAGTGTCGAGCCAGTCGCGATACACCACCACCGCCAGCGGCAGGCTGCCGCCGATAGCCTTGGACAGCACCACCACGTCCGGGACGATGCCGGCATGTTCGAAAGCAAACATCTTGCCGGTACGACCAAAGCCGCTCTGGATTTCGTCAACGATCAACGCCACTCCGGCTTGTTCGGTAATACGGCGCAGGCCACGCAGCCAGTCGAGATCGGCCGGGATCACGCCGCCCTCGCCCTGCACCACTTCAACAATCACGGCTGCCGGCAGCAAAACACCGGCCTCGGGGTCGTTGAGCAGGTTTTCCAGGTAATGCAGGTTGACCTTGACCCCTTCCGCCCCACCCAGCCCGAACGGGCAACGGTAGTCGTAGGGAAACGGCAGGAATTGCACGCCATTACTGAGCAAGGCACCCAGCGGCTTTTTCGGCCCCAGGCTGCCCATCAGGCTCAGGGCGCCCTGGCTCATGCCGTGATAACCGCCCTGGAATGACAACACCGTGCTGCGTCCGGTGGCGGTGCGCACCAGTTTCAGCGCAGCTTCTACTGCATCGGTACCGGTTGGGCCGCAGAACTGGATCTTGGCTTCCCGCGCCAGCGCCGACGGCAACAGGCCGAACAGGTCCTGCACGAACTGATCCTTGACCGGTGTGGTCAGGTCCAGGGTGTGCAACGGCAATTCATCGCTCAACACCTGGCGAATGGCCTCGATCACCACCGGGTGGTTATGCCCCAGCGCCAGGGTGCCAGCGCCGGCCAGGCAGTCGATAAAGCTGCGGCCTTCGACGTCCTCGACGTAGATCCCGCGGGCACGCTTGAGCGCCAGGGGTATGCGCCGAGGATAGCTGCGGGCATTGGATTCCTGCTGGCGCTGGCGGGCCAGCAGCGGGGTTTCGTCGAACTGGTAGAGCGTTTCCGCAGGGACCGCTTGGGTCTCTTCAATACGGCTGGTAGCGACTGACATTTCCAGATCCCTCAATACGCTGATGATGGTGACCAAACTGCCAACCCGTTGGCGTCTGGCCCAAGGGCAACGCACGGATTTCCTGTTCTGGAAACGCATCAGCGAGCAGAGGATTTACACCTGTGGTCGTTAAAAACCGCTTTAGCGGATTTACCCGGCAACCCCGGTGTATTTTTCATTCAACGCATACAGGATTGCGCAGGTCTCTGCATCCAGCCGCCCGCTGTAGTCACTGGGACGAAAATGCATCTGAAACGCACGGACGCGCTGCTGAAAACCCAGGCGATTTTTCGCTGGGGCATAACCGTAGCGCTGAAACGCCCGTTCGGCTTCAACCTCCAGCGGCAGGCCGATATCGAACCGGCGTTGATAGGCCATCTTGGCCGACTCATCGAACCAGGCCCCCACCCCCGCCTCGAACAGGCAACGCCAAGGCAGCCGAGGGCCGGGATCGCTCTTGCGCCAATAGGCAATATCCGAATGCCCGAGGATATCGGTAGGACCGATCGCCGGGTAACGTCCCTGAATGTCGCGAATCAGCGCAATCAACACGTCGATCTGTTCAGGGCCATACGCGGGAAAGGTAAACACACCGGCGTCATCCCGGGCCTGATTGACGATTTCAATCCCGATCGAGCGGCTATTCAGGTTATCGCGCCCGGCCCAATGGCTCGCGCCGGCATGCCAGGCGCGCTGCGCTTCGTCCACCAGGCGGAACACCCGCAGTTCATCGTAGCCGGCGGCGCGGTAGCTGGCGTCATGGGGGTCAACCAACAGGTAATGAGCACTGACACCCTCGCGGGTCAGCGTACGCAATGACGAAGCAAAAGGCGCGGCGGTGTAATGCACAATCACCTGGCGCACGGCTTCGCCATTGCGTTGGTTGAAGTCTTTGGCGGGAAACGTGGAATCGATGACCAACATAGGCGCTGTCCTTTTCAACACAGGCTGAGTCATTCAGCCCGTTCAAACACAAAAAAATGACCGCCATCCTGAAGCGTTGCGCTTGAGGGTGGCGGTAGCTATTTGTGCCGTGAAAAGAAAGTTCAGCGACGCAACGGCATGCCCAGGTCGACGCGCATGCCGTCCGCCTGGCTGTCGAATTTCAAGGAGCACGAGCAGCGCTGCACAATCGCCTGGACAATCGCCAACCCCAGGCCGCATCCCGGGCTGTTGCCATTGCGCCAGAAGCGCTGGGTCAGGTGTTGCAAGTCTTCGCTGGAGATCGGCGCGCCGTGGTCACGCACCCGGAACACCACATTATCGCCAGCGCTCGACACACTCAGCTCCACCCGGGTATCAGGCGGTGTGTGGCGCAAGGCGTTGTCCAGCAGGTTGCGCAAGGCGGCGACGGCCAGGCCCACCGGCATTTCCACCGGCTTTTCGGACAGACCGTCTGCCAGGATCAGGTCTATGCGCTGATTGTCGCCGCCATTGGCGTCCTGGATCGCCAGTTGTGCGACTTGTTCGGCACTCGATTGCAGGCCGTCATCAAACGACAGGCTGCCTTCGACCCGCGCCAGCAGCAGTAACTGCTCAAGGGTGCGGTGCAAGCGATCGGCGCCTTCCTCGGCGTGGGCCAGGGACTGGTCACGGGCAGCGCCTTCGGTCATGCGTGCCACTTGCAGGTGGGTCTTGATCGCCGTCAGCGGGCTGCGCAGTTCGTGGGCCGCGTCGCCGGTCAAGCGGCGTTCGCGCTCGATGGTCTTGGCGATGCGTTGCAGCAGTTGGTTCTGAGTGTCGAGCAGCGGTTTAAGCTCGCTGGGCAGCGGGCTGATCTGCAAGGGTTCGAGGGAGTCGGCACTGCGGCGCATCAAGGCGTCACGCATGCGGTTGAGCGGCAACAGGCTTTGGCCGATCCCCAGCCACAGCAGGCACAGGCAGCCCAACAGCGCCACACCCACCGGCACCGAAGCCGCCAGCAGGATCGACAGGTTCAAGGCTTCACGCTCCACCTGCCGGTCGGCGGTGGTGATAAACAAATCGCCACGGGACAGGGTGAAGCTGCGCCAGCCCACGCCATCAATCATCTGGTCGCGAAAGCCGCTTTTGCGCGACTCCAGGCCCTGGTCCGGGGTGGTGTGGCTGCGGGCGAGCACCACCCCGCGCAACGAGCTGACCTGGCACGCCATGCCACCCGGTACATTCAATTGTTCGGCGCTGAAGTGCGCGCCCTCACCCGTGCTGGACAGCCCAGGCATCTGTTCCATCAACCCGGCGACCATGCGCGCCGACGCCACCAGGCGCTGGTCGAGGGAGAACATCATCTGGTTGCGCAGGTCGTTAAGCATCCACGCGGCGGCCAGGGCCCAGATCAGCACAAAGGCCGCGCCGAGCTTGAAGGTCAGCCGCAGGCGCAGGCTCATCACGAAGCGTCCTCTCCACCGTCAGCCGGGCCCAGGCGATAACCCAGGCCGCGCACGGTTTCGACGATGCCGTTACCGAGTTTGCGCCGCAAGTGGTGGATGTGCACGTTGAGGGCGTTGCTTTCCAGTTCGTCGTTAAGCCCGTAGACGCTGTCCTTGAGCTGTTCGCTGGACAGCACCCGGCCGCGGTTTTGCAGCAGGGCCTGCAACAACGCCTGCTCGCGGCGGGACAGGTCAACCGACTCCCCCCCAGCAACGTTTCGCGGCTGCTGGGGTTGTAGGTCAGGCGCCCGTGTTCGATCAGGTTGACGCTGCGCCCGGCCACCCGACGCAACAAGGTGTGCAGGCGCGCGGCGAGTTCGCGAAGGTCGAAGGGTTTCAGCAGGTAATCGTCGGCACCGGCCTGCAGGCCATCGACCCGGTTGGTCACCGAATCCCGTGCAGTAAGGATCAGCACCGGGATCTCCAGGCCCTGGCTGCGCAATTGCTGCAGCAGCTTCAAGCCGTCTTCATCCGGCAGGCCGAGGTCGAGTACCATCACGTCGAATTCCGCCACCTTGAGCATCGCCCGGGCAGCGGCGGCGGTGCCGACGCGCTCGACGGTCAGCCCCTGGGCGCTGAGCCCGGCAACAATGCCGCTGGCGATCAGTTCGTCGTCTTCACAGACCAGTACGTGCATGGTGAACCCTTTGCAAAATGTGAGGGTGATTAAAAAGGCAGTGGATTAAGCGCGCATTATGCCGCCAGCCCGCGTAAACCCGGATAATCCCTGCTGTCTAGGATAGCCCGGTTAATCATCGGTTAATCAACACCACACATTGTGTGTCCCACTTGCTTCGAACTAAGGCTTGATCATGCGGCATCTGTTTATCTTTCTGCTGGTAGTGTTTGCTGGATTCGCCCAGGCCGCGCCGGGCAACAATCCTTTCGAGACCAAACCCGACTTCCTCCCGGTGGGCAAAGCCTTCACCTTTACCTCCGAGCGTCTGGCCTCCGGCGAAACCCAGCTGTATTGGCAGATTGCCGATGGTTATTACCTGTACCAGCAGCGCATGAAATTCGATGGCCTGGCCGAAAAACCGACGCTGCCTCAAGGCGAAGCCCACAGCGACGAGTTCTTCGGTGAACAGCAAGTCTATCGCCAGGGCCTGGAAGTGAAGATTCCCGCTGGCGCTACCGGACAGATCAAGCTCGGCTGGCAAGGCTGCGCCGATGCCGGCCTGTGTTACCCACCGCAATCGATCACCGTAGATCTGGGCGGCAACCCCGCCGTAGCCGCCACCGGCCAGGCCCAGGACCAAAGCTTGGCGAGTGGCCTGCAACAACGCAGCCTGGGCTGGAGCCTGCTGGTGTTCTTCGGCCTGGGCCTGCTGCTGGCCTTTGCCCCGTGTTCCTTGCCGATGCTGCCGATCCTCGCTGGCCTTGTGGTCGGCAGCGGCGCCAGCCCACGGCGCGGCTTTGCCCTGGCCGCCAGCTATGTGGTGTGCATGGCGCTGGTGTATGCCGCCCTCGGTGTATTGGCCGCACTGCTCGGCGGCAACCTCGCCGCCCTGCTGCAAACTCCCTGGATCCTCGGCAGCTTCGCCGCGTTGTTCGTGATCCTGGCCCTGCCGATGTTCGGCTTCTTTGAACTGCAACTGCCCGCCTTCCTGCGGGACCGCCTCGACAACGTCAGCCGCAACCAAAGCGGCGGCAGCCTGGTGGGTGCCGGCGTGCTCGGCGCCTTGTCCGGCTTGCTGGTGGGCCCGTGCATGACCGCGCCCCTGGCCGGCGCCCTGCTCTACATCGCCCAAAGCGGCAACGCCCTGCATGGCGGCCTGATCCTGTTTGCCATGGGCATCGGCATCGGCGTGCCGCTGTTGCTGCTGGTGACCGTGGGCAACCGCTTCCTGCCCAAACCTGGCACCTGGATGAACATCCTCAAGGGCATCTTCGGCTTCCTGTTCCTCGCCACCGCCGTGCTGATGATTCGCCCGGTGGTCGGTGAAACCCTGTGGCTCGGCCTGTGGGGTGTGCTTGCGCTGGTCATGGCTTACTGCGGCTGGCGCCTGGCCCAGGATTTCGGGCGCACCGCCATGCTGTTCGGTGCCGGCTCGCTGGTGCTGGGCCTCTGGGGCAGCGTATTGGTGATCGGCGCGGCCGGCGGCAGCGACGACCTGTGGCAACCGCTGAAGGTCTACAGCGGCTCGCGGGTAGCCGGTGCTCCCAGCGCCCACGAAGCCTTCATGACCATCAACGACCCGGCCGTGCTGCAAAGCCAGCTCGACAGCGCCAAGGCCCAGGGCCAATGGGTGCTGGTGGACTACTACGCTGACTGGTGCGTGTCGTGCAAGATCATGGAAAAACAGGTGTTCGGCAAACCCGAAGTCATGGACGCTCTCAAGGATGTGCGCCTGCTGCGCCTCGACGTCACCGCCGATAACGCCGCCAGCCGCGAGCTGCTGGGCCGCTATAAAGTCCCGGGGCCGCCGAGCTTCGTCTGGATCGGCCCCGACGGTGAAGAGCGCCGCGCCCAGCGCATCACCGGCGAAGTCGACGCCGCCGCCTTCCTGCAACGCTGGACCCAAGCCCGGGAAGCCCTCTGATGCTGACACTGACCATCGGCACCTTCGCCATCGCCCTGAATCACTTGCTGCTGATCACGGCGTTGATCCTCGCCACCCTGGTGGGCTGGCGGGTGGCCAAGCGCGGCGGCGAGAACCCGGAGTCGGTGCTGTTCACCCTGTTTCTGGTGGGCATGCTCGCCGCACGTGTCAGCTTCGTGCTGATGTACTGGTCGTATTACCAGAATGACCCGCTGCAGATCGTCGACCTGCGGGACGGCGGTTTTCTCGCCTGGCCCGGCGTTATCGCGCTGATCCTCGGCGCCTTGATCTACGGCTGGCGCCGCCCGCTGCTGCGCAAGCCACTGAGCGCCGGCGTGATCACCGGCCTGGCGTTCTGGGCACTGACCAGCCTGTCCCTGACCCTTTACGAAAAAGGCACACACCTGCCGGACATCACCCTGCGCAACGCCAATGGCGAAACTGTGCAACTGGCCGACTACAAGGGCGGCCCGCTGGTGATCAACCTCTGGGCCACCTGGTGCCCGCCGTGCCGTCGCGAAATGCCGGTACTGGAAAGTGCCCAGCGCCAACGCCCGGACGTGACCTTCCTGTTCGTCAACCAGGCCGAAAGCATGCAAAGCGTCGCCACCTACCTGGCGACCCAGGGCCTCAACCTGGACAACGTGCTGTTCGACGCCAGCGGCCGCCTGGGCCAGGCCGTCGGCTCCATGGCCTTGCCCACCACCCTGTTCTATCAACCGGACGGTCGCCTGATCAACAGCCACCTGGGCGAGTTGTCCCAGGCCAGCCTGGCCCGCGCCATGGAGCGCTTCGAGCCGACCACCGCTAAACCGGCCCAGCCGGCTACCACAAGGAATTCGCCATGCTCCGCCTCCGCCACCTGCTGACCCTGTTGCCCCTGACACTGGCTGCCACCCTCGTCCAGGCTGAAGACTGGCCGGCGCCGATCAAAAACATCGAGGCCAAGGGGGCCAAGATTATCGGCAAGTTCGATGCCCCCAGCGGCCTCACGGGTTATGCGGCGCAATACCACAACCGTGGCATGGCGTTGTACCTGACTGCCGACGGTAAAAGTGTGATCGCCGGCAATCTGTACGACGCCGACGGCAATGACCTGAGCACTGCGCCCCTGGAAAAGCTGGTGTATGCGCCGATGGCCAAGGAGGTGTGGGCCAAGATGGAACACAGCAACTGGATCCAGGATGGCAACAAGGATGCGCCGCGCATCGTCTATTTGTTCAGTGATCCGAACTGCCCGTACTGCAATATGTTCTGGGAACAGGCGCGGCCATGGGTGAAGTCGGGCAAGGTGCAGCTGCGGCATATCATGGTGGGGATTATTCGTGAGGACAGCCCCGGCAAGTCGGCGGCGCTGTTTGCAGCCAAGGATCCGCAGCAGGCCCTTGAAACCCATGAGGCTGCGGGTAAGGGCAGCAAGTTGCAGGCACTGGAGAAGATTCCGGCGGATATCCAGGCCAAGCTTGATTCGAATATGAAGCTGATGGATGAGCTGGAGTTGTCGGCCACGCCGGCGATTTTCTATCTGGATGACAAGGGTGGGTTGCAGCAACAGCAAGGGGCGCCTTCGCCGGATAAGTTGGTGAAGATTCTGGGGCCGAAATAGGCTCTGGCTGGGTTGGGGGGCATATCCGTTATTTGGGTGATGGCTGATATGGGTTCCGCTCTTACAGCGGCTCACTTTTGAAAAGCGCAAAAGTAAGCAAAACGCTCTTGCCCCACCACTCGGCACCTCGCCTAGGCTCGGTGTGCCCTCACTCCGGCTTTGGACCGTGGGCCGCCGTCATGGGCCATCCCTGGCCCAGGACGGCTAACCTGGCGTCCTGCCAGGTTACCCACGCTCCAAAGCCTGCGTTCGGCCAGCGTGGTTTAACGGGGCGCCTAAGATCAAGATCAAAAGCAAAAGCACAGCGGCCTCCCGGCCGGCTTGAGTGTTGAAGAGCAAAATCAAAATCTAAAGCGGGCACGGTCCAAAAAATGTGGGAGCGGGCTTGCTCGCGAAGGTCGCTAACGATGACGCGGGCATTCTGGATGAACGCGGCGCTCTCAGGTTCTTCGCGAGCAAGCCCGCTCCCACAGAAAAGCAGATCTGTTTTCGCTCTGGTTTTGCTTTTGCTTTTAACACTCAAGCCGGCCGGGAGGCCGCTGTGCTTTTGCTTTTGATCTTGATCTGACTGCCCCAATAAGCCCGAGGCCGAACGCAGGTATTGCGGAGCGGGTAAACCGGCAGGACGCCGGTTTAGCCGCGCCGGGCCATGGATGGCCCGTCGCGGCGGCCCGCGGAGTAATGCCGGAGTGAGGGAACACCGAGCCTAAGCGAGGTGCCGACAGGCGGGGCAGAGCCCTTTGCTTACTTTGGGGCTTTTCCAAAGTGAGTCGCTGTAAGAGCGAAACCATAGGTAGCCGTTACCTAAATAACGGATATGTACGCAAACCAATGCCACCTACAACCCCTACAACCCCTCCAACTCCGCCATCAAATCACTCAACCGATCCACCTTCTGCGCACTGATCTCATTCGCCGCAAGCCCGTCGATATACACCGCCAACTCCTCCACCGTGCTGCACTCGAACATCGCCCGCAACGGCACATCCCGCTGCAGCGTCTTCTGCACCCGCGAAGCAATCTGCGTGGCCAGCAACGAATGCCCGCCCAGCTCAAAGAAATTATCCTGCACCCCCACGCGCTCAACTTTCAGCACCTCGGCCCAAATCCCGGCCAATGTCTGCTCCAGCTCATTACGCGGTGCCAGATAATCCTGGCTGTGCAACTGGCCAATCTCCAAAGCAGGCAAAGCCTTGCGATCCAGCTTGCCGTTGGCATTCAGCGGCAACCGGTCAAGCCATAGCCAATGCAGCGGCACCATGTACTCCGGCAGCTCCGCACGCAGGCGTTGCTTGATCCGATCAAGACGCTCACCGGGATTCAACAGCGCATCCGCCGCCACCAGGTACCCCACCAGATGCTTACCGTTGACACCCTCCTGCACGCCCACCGCCGCATCCCGCACTTCCGGTTGCTCATGCAGGCGCGCTTCGATTTCCCCGAGCTCAATCCGGTAACCGCGAATCTTCACCTGATGGTCGATGCGACCGACATATTCCAATACCCCATCACTGCGACGGCGCGCCAAATCCCCTGTTCGATACAACCGGTCCGCACCAAATGGATTCGGCACAAACGCTTGCGCCGTGCGCACCGGATCGCTGACATAACCACGGCCCACGCCGGTCCCCGCGACGCACAGTTCACCGACCGCACCTTGGGGCACCAACTCCAAAGCCCCATCCAGCAGGTACAACCGGTTGTTGTCGGTCGGCGTACCAATCGGCAGATAAGTGCCACGGGTCGATGCCAGGTCAACGCGGAAGAACGCCACGTCGTCCGAACATTCCGCCGGGCCATACGCGTTGACCAGGCCAATCTCCGGATAGCGCAACAACCACTGATGCGCCAGCTCCGGGGGCATGGCTTCGCCGGTCGGCAGCATCCAGCGCAAGCCGTCCAGGGTCATGCGTTCCTGGGCAAGCATGCCCTGGATCAGCGACGGCACGCTTTCCAGCACGGTGATGCCTTGGGCCTGGACATGCGCCAGCAAGCCTTGGGGGTCATGGGCAATCGTATTCGGCACAATATCCACCCGCGCGCCGAACAGCGGCGCCGCGAGGAACTGCCATACCGAGATATCGAAACTTTGCGAGGCGGTTTGAGCGATCACATCGTGCTCGGTCAGCTGCAGATACGGCACCTTGCTCAGCTGGTTATTGAGCATGCCGCGCTGCTCCACCATCACGCCCTTGGGCAAGCCCGTAGAGCCCGAGGTGTAGATCACGTAGGCAAGGTTGTCCGGCGCGCTGTAGATCCCGGGGTTTTCGTCAGAGCCGGCCAAGGCATCCCAAACCAGTAGCTTCGGCCGACCGGAGCAGGCGAACTCTTCCAGCAACACCTGCGCCTGCTCAAGGCACGCCTCGGTGCACACCAGCAATGGCGTGCGGCTCAGGTCAATGATGCGGCTCAGGCGCTGCGTCGGCAGCCCCGGGTCCAGCGGCAGGTAACCGGCACCGGCCTTGAAGCTGCCGATGATCATGCCCAGCAAATCCAGATTACGTTCGGCCAGCAACGCCACCGGTTGATCCGGCCCGACACCGGCCGCGATCAATGCATGGCCCAGGCGGTTACTGCGCCGGTTCAGTTCGGCATAGCTCCATTGCTGATCCAGGCAACTGGCGGCAATCCGCTGTGGATGCTGCTGCACCTGGGCTTCGAACAGCTCAACGTAGCTGCGCTCCAACGGATACGCCTGCTCGCTCTGGTTGCAACCTTCCACCAGGAACTCACGCTCCTGCTCACCAATCAGCGGCAAGTCGGCCATGTCGCCATGGAAGCCCTGTACCAGCGCCAGCAGCAGGCGCTTGAATTCACCGAGCATGCCTTGCACGGTGGTTTCATCGAAATAGCGCTGGTCGTAGGACAGGTGCAGGCCCAGGTCATCGCCCGGATAGCACACGGCGGTCAGCGGGAAGTTGGTGTGGGTACGCCCGGAATCCGAGGTGGCATTCAGGCTTTGCGCACGGTCCAGCACCGAGACTTCCACCGGGGCGTTTTCGAACACAAAGAGGCTGTCGAACAGCGGCTGGCCCTTGGGCAGTTCGCTGTTTTCCTGGATGGTCACCAGCGGCAGGTACTCGTACTCGCGCAACTGCATATTGCTGTCGAGCAGCCCGCTCAACCATTGGCGCACGCTGCACTGCTGATCGTCCTCCGGCAGCTTGACCCGCAAGGCGATGCTGTTGATAAACAGCCCGACGGTGCGCTGCATCTCGGGCATTTCCACCGGGCGCCCGGCCACGGTGACGCCGAACAGCACGTCGCGATCGCCACTCAAGCGTCGTAGCACTAGGGCCCACGCGGCCTGGGCAAACGTGTTCACCGTCAGTTGATGGGCCTGGGCCAGCTCGCGCAATTGCGCACCGTCGCGCACATCCAAGCGGGTATAGCAGTCGCCCACCACCATGCCGCCGCTATGGCCGGCATGTTCCCGCAGGAACGGCCGGTCACTCGGAATCGGCGTGGTGCGCTCAAACCCTTGCAGGTTCTGCTGCCACCACTGGCGCGCCTCGGCGAGGTTCTGGCGTTGCAGCCAGGCGATGTAGTCGCGATAACGCGGTGGCGTCGCCAACTGCGCGTCGCGGCCTTCGCCGAGGGCCGTGTAGATGTCGAAGAAATCGTTCATCAGCAGCGAGCGGCACCAGGCATCGATCAGGATGTGGTGGTTGCTCATCATGAACCAGTAGCGGGCTTCGCCCACGCGGATCAACCGCAGGTGGAACGGTGCCTGATTGAGCAGATCGAAGCCGGCCTCACGCTCGCTTTTCAGCAACGCTTGCAGACGCGGTTCCTGTTCGCTTTCCGGCTCCTGACTCCAGTCGAGGTACTCGATCGGCGTGCTGCCGGGCTTGTGGATAACCTGCAGCATGTCTTCGCCGACGTTCCAGCAGAACGAGGCGCGCAAGGCTTCGTGACGGGCGATCACCGCCTGCCAGGCCAGGGCGAAACGCTCGGGGTCCAAGGCGCTGTTGATGCGGTAGCGGTCCTGCATGTAGTACAGGCCGGTGCCCGGTTCCAGCAAGGTGTGCAGCAGCAAGCCTTCCTGCATCGGGGTCAGTGGGTACACGTCTTCGATGACATTGGCCGGCACCGGCAGCGCGTCGAGTTGCCCTTGGGTGAGGTGCGCCAGCGGGAAGTCCGACGGCGTGAGACCGCCCGCGTCTTCCTTGAGGCAATGTTCGATCAGGCTTTGCAGTTCCGCCAGGTAAGCGTCCGCCAGTTCAGCGATGGTCTGGCTGTCGTGACGTTCGCGGCTGAAGGTCCAGCGCAGCACCAATTCACCGCCGTACACCTGGCTGTCGACGCTCAGCTCGCTGGGCAGCGGCGCGTCCGGGTCATGGGCGATCCCGGCGGACTCGTCCAGCGGGTGAAAGAGTGCGTCAGCGCCAAAGCTCTGGTCGAACTGGCCGAGGTAGTTGAAGGTGATACTGGCGCTCGGCAACGCGGCCATGGTCTGGCGGCACAGGTCGTCAGCCAGGTAGCGCAGCACACCGTAACCCAACCCTTTGTGGGGCACGCCGCGCAGTTGCTCCTTGATCGCCTTGATCGAGGCGCCCTGCCCGGCGGCTTCTTCGATATGCAGCGGGGTCAGGCGCAATGGGTAGGCGCTGGTGAACCAGCCGACGCTGCGGGTCAGGTCGATCTCGTCGAACAGGGTTTCGCGGCCGTGGCCTTCCAGCTGGATCAGTGCCGATTCATGGCCACTCCAGCGGCACAAGACTCGGGCCAAGGCGGTCAGCAACAAGTCGTTGACCTGGGTGCGGTAAGCACTCGGCGCCTGCTGCAACAGCTGGCGGGTACGCTCGGCATCCAGGCGCACGCTGACGGTATCGGCGTCGCGATTGCGCAGCGAACCTTGCGGACGATCCACCGGCAGTTCAACGGCGGGACCGGCCAACTGCTGCTGCCACACGTCCAGTTCTTCACGCAGGGATTCGCTGCCGGCATAGGCCTGCAAGCGTGCGGCCCAGTCGCGCAATGCACTGGTCTTGGCCGGCAGGCTGACGGGTTGGCCGTCGCTCAACTGGCGATACACGGTCTGCAAATCTTCCAGCAATACGCGCCAGGAAACGCCGTCCACCACCAGGTGATGGATCGCGATCAGCAGCCGGCGCTGGCCTTGCGGGCCGTCCACCAGCAGCGCGCGCAACAGCGGGCCGTGGGCAAGGTTGAGGCTGCGTTGAGTGTCGGTGAACAGCGCGATGCACTGCTCCATATCCGCCACCTGGGCTTGCAACAGCAGGCCACCTTGCGGCACTGCCAGGTGTTCGGCGTGCCATTGGGCGTCGCGCTGGGTGAAGCTCAGGCGCAGGGCGTCGTGGTGTTCGAGCACTGCCAGCAACGCTTGTTCCAGGCGATGGGGTTCGAGGGCCTGAACCGGCTCCAACAGCAGCGCCTGGTTCCAGTGTTGGCGCTCGGGGATGTCGGTGTCGAAGAACCAGTGCTGGATCGGGGTCAGCCCGGATGCGCCGGTCAGCACGCCTTGTTCGGCGATAACCTGCTCGGTGCGGGTCGCCACGGCGGCCAGGGTTTGCACGGTCTGGTGCTGGAACAAATCACGCGGGCTGAAATGAATCCCCGCCTGCCGTGCCCGGCTGACCACCTGGATCGACAGGATCGAGTCGCCGCCCAGTTCAAAGAAGTTATCGTCGAGGCCCACCTGCTGCACGTTCAGTACCGCACACCAGATCGCCGCCAGGGTTTGCTCCAGTTCGTTGCGCGGCGCCACGTATTGCTGACGATTCGCCTCGGGATCCGGCTGCGGTAAGGCGCGGCGGTCGAGTTTGCCGTTGGCGGTCAGCGGCATGCTGTCGAGGACGATCAGGTGCGCGGGCACCATGTAGTCCGGCAGCTGCGCTTTCAAATGCGCCTTGAGGGATTCACGCAGTGCACCGTGTTCTTCGTCGCTGACCAGGTAGGCCACCAACTGTTTGCCGCTCGGGGAATCCAGCGCCAACACCACTGCCTCACGCACCGCCTGGTGTTCCAGCAGGCGGGTTTCAATTTCCCCCAGCTCGATGCGGAACCCGCGAATCTTCACTTGATGGTCAATACGGCCAAGGTACTCCACCAGGCCATCGGCACGCTGGCGCACCAGGTCGCCGGTGCGATACAGACGACCGCCGTTCGTGGCAAACGGATCCGCGACAAACCGCTCCGCCGTCATCCCCGGACGCTGGTGATACCCCTGGGCCAGGCCGGCACCGCCGACGTACAGCTCACCCGTCGCGCCTTGCGGCACCAGCGCCAAATCCGCATCCAGGATGTAGGCCACACGCGCGCCGATGATGCTGCCGATCGGCACGCTGCCTGCGCCCTCTTCCAGCATTTCCGGAGCAAGGCTGGCCAGCGGCATCACCACCGTTTCAGTCGGGCCATAGGCGTTGAAAAACAGCGCCGGCTTGAATGCCGCGCGAATACGCTGCAAGTGCTCGCCGGTCAGGGCTTCACCGCCGGTGATGCACATGCGCACCGGCAAGGTCTGGTGTTGCGTGGCCAGCCATTGCGCCAACTGGCTGCCGTAGCTCGGGGTGAAACCGAGGATGTTGATGCGGTGCTGACGAATCAGCCCACAGATTTCTTCCGCATCCCATTGGCCCTGGGCCCGCAACACCACCTGGGCACCACTGAGCAACGGCACCAGCAAACGCTCGGTGGCGGCGTCGAAGTTGATGGAATAGAAGTGCAGCTCGCAGTCATCCGGGCGCATGCCGAAGCGTTCGATCACCGCCTGGCAATGCATGGCGATTTCACCGTGGGACACCACCACGCCCTTGGGCTTGCCGGTCGAGCCAGAGGTATAGATCAGATAGGCCTGGTGTTGCGGCAGACTGATAAAGGGCAACTCACCAGCCGGGTAGTCGGCCAGGGTCGGCAGGTCATCTTCCAGGCACCAGCGGCCGACGCTGGCGGGCAGCTCGCCCAGCGCGTCGAACATCGCAGCGTCGCTGAGCAGCAGGCCGATGCCACTGTCTTCGATCATATAGTGCAGGCGGTCCAGCGGGTATTCCGGGTCCAGCGGCACATAGGCGCCGCCGGCCTTGAGGATTGCCAGCAGGCCGACGACCATTTCCAGCGAACGCGGCAGCGCCAGGCCGACCCGCACCTGCGGGCCCACGCCGCGCTCGCGGAGCATCCAGGCCAGGCGATTGGCGCGGCTGTCGAGTTCGCTGTAGCTCAAGGTTTGCCCGGCGAAGGTCAAGGCCGGGGCGTCGGGGCGGGCCAGGGCTTGCTCGCTGAAGAGGTGGTGAATGCACTGGTCGAGACGATGCTCGCCGGCCTCCATGCCAAGGCTGTCTTGCAACGAGCGCTGCTCGGCCGCTTCCAGCAGCGGCAACTCACTCAGGCGCTGTTGCGGATCGGCAAGCAAGGCTTCCAGCAGGTTTTGCCAATGGGCGGCCATGCGCGCAATGCGCGGCTCGTCGAACAGGTCGGTGCTGTAGGTCAGGCAGCAACCCAGGCGATGGTCGAGGTCGGTGACTTCCAGGTTGAGATCGAACTTGGTGGCGCGGGCATCGTTGGCCAGGTACTCGACGGTCATCCCGGCCAGAGTGCGGCTTTGCTGGAACTCCCAGCGCTGCACGTTACACATCACCTGGAACAGCGGGTTGTACGCAGCGCTGCGGGGTGGTTGCAGGGCTTCCACCAAGTGGTCGAACGGCAGGTCTTGATGGGACTGGCCTTCGATCACGGTGTGGCGCACCTGGTCGAACAATTCGCCGACGCTCATCTGCCCGTTGAGCTGGCAGCGCAGCACCTGGGTGTTGAGGAACGCACCGATCAGCCCTTCGCTTTCCGGACGAATCCGGTTGGCCACTGGCGCACCGATACGCAGGTCGGTCTGGCCGCTGTAGCGGTAGAGCAATACCGCGAGGGTGGCGGTCATGGTCATGAACAGGGTCAGGCCGCGTTGGGCGTTGAAGGCCCGCACGCGGGCGGCAAGGTCATCGCTCAAATCGAAACGGTACAGCTCGCCCTGGTGACTTTGCACCGGTGGTCGCGGACGGTCGCCCGGCAGTTCCAGCAGCGGGTGTTCAGTACCCAGTTGCGCGGTCCAGTAATCCAGTTGGCGCTGGCGCTCGCCGGATTCCAGCCACTGGCGCTGCCACACGCTGTAGTCGAGGTACTGCACCGGCAGCGGCGCCAGCGGCGATTCGCGGTCATCGATAAAGGCTTCGTACAACGCACTGAGCTCACGGGCAAAAATGTCCATGGCCCAGCCTTCGGTGACGATATGGTGCAGGGTCAGCACCAGGTAATGTTCCTGCTCGCCGGCCTTGACCAGGCAGGCGCGCAGCAGTGGACCGGTCTCCAGATTGAACGGCGTGTGGGCTTCATGATCGGCCAGTTGCTGCACACGCTGTTGGCGCTCGGCCTCACTGAACGCCGAGAAATCCTGCCAATCCATGCGCACGCCGGTTTGCGCTGCAACCTTCTGCTGCGCCACGCCATCAATGCTCGGGAACGTGGTGCGCAGGGTTTCGTGACGCATGATCAAGGCCTGCAACGCCGCCTCGAAACGCCCCACGTCCAGCACCCCACGAAAGCGCGCCATGCCGCCGACGTTATACGCCGGGCTGTCGGGTTCCATCTGCCAGAGGAACCACATGCGCTGTTGGGAATAGGACAGCGGCACCGGCTGGCTGCGGTCGACCTTGCCGATCGCCAGTTGTTGGTTGCGCTGGCCGGAGGCCTGGATCAGGCGGACCTGCTCGGCGAAAGCCCCCAACTCGCTGGCTTCGAACAATGTGCGCAGCGGCAGCTCGACATCGCAGGCCTGACGGGTGCGGGAGATGATTTGCGTGGCCAGCAGCGAATGGCCGCCGAGGGCGAAGAAGTCGTCCCGCAGGCCGATCCGTGGCAGGGCCAGGACTTCGCGCCAGATCGCGGCGATTTGCTGCTCCAGCGCTGTTTCAGGTTCGACGTGTTCACGTACCTGCCACACCGGTTCCGGCAAGGCACGGCGATCCAGTTTGCCGCTGGGACTCAGGGGCATCGCGTCCAGGCGCATCAATTGCGCCGGGACCATGTACTCCGGCAGCTCAGCGGCCAGGGCGGTTTTTACATCCTGCTCATCCAGCGGTTCGTTGGCGGTGTAGTAACCGATCAACTGCGCCCCGGCAGCGGTTTCACGCACCAGCACCACCGCTTGGGCGATGCCATCAAGGGCCAATAGACGGGCTTCGATTTCTTCAGGCTCGACACGGAAGCCCCGCAACTTGACCTGCTGATCCAGGCGCCCGAGGTATTCCAGCACACCGTCGCCGCTCCAGCGCACACGGTCACCGGTGCGATACAAGCGTGCACCCGCCTCGCCCAATGGGTCGGCGACAAACCGTTCAGCGGTCAGCCCCGCCCGCCCGAGGTAACCCCGGGCCAGGCCGATACCGCCGATGCACAGCTCACCCGGCACACCCGCCGGCAGCGGATTGAACTGATCATCCAGCACCCGGCAGATCACATTGCCCAGCGGCCGGCCAATCGGTGAACGCTCGCCGTCCTCAGCCTGGCAGTGCCAGTGCGTCACGTTGATCGCGGTTTCAGTCGGGCCGTAGCGGTTGTGCAACTGCACTGCCGGCAACTGAGCCAACACCCGGTTGCGCAGCTCGGCAGGCAGCGCTTCACCGCCGGAGAACAGACGACGCAGGCTGGTGCATTCGGCGGCCAACGGCTCGTCGACAAACAGCTGCAACAACGGCGGCACAAAGTGCAGCGTGGTCACGCCGTGTTCCTGCACCAGTTGGGCAATGCGATGGGGGTCGCGATGCTCGCCGGGGCCCGCCAGTACCAGGCGGCAACCGGTGATCAGCGGCCAGAAACACTCCCACACCGACACGTCGAAACTGATGGGCGCCTTTTGCATCAACACATCGGTTTCATCAAGCGTGTAGGTGGCTTGCATCCACTGCAAACGCTCGGCCAGCGCGGCATGGGTGTTGCCCACACCTTTGGGCTGGCCGGTGGAGCCGGAGGTGTAGATCACGTAGGCGAGGTTGTCGCCGTTCAGGTGCAGGCCCGGCGCGTGGGTCGGCCAGCTTTCCAGCTTGAGGCTATCCATGGCGATGACGCAGACACCTTCAGCCGTGGGCAGTTGCTCCAGCAGCGAAGTCTGGGTCAGCAGCAGTTGCACGCCGCTGTCCTTGAGCATGTAGGCCAGGCGTTCGGCCGGGTAATCCGGATCCAGCGGTACATAGGCACCGCCGGCCTTGATGATTGCCAGCAGGCCGATCAGCAGTTGCGGCGAACGCTCGGCGGCGATGGCCACGCACACGTCCGGGCCGACGCCCTTGTCTCGCAGGTAGTGGGCCAGGCGGTTGGCCTGGGTGTGCAGTTGGGCGAAGGTCAGGCTGCCGTCCTGCCACACCAGTGCGGTGCGCTCCGAGACCTGTTGGTTAAGTTGTTCCGGCAGCCAGCTCTGCGCCGGTGTGCACGGCGCGGCGCTCCACTGGCGTTGTTGGGTGTGTTCGTCGGCGTGCAGCAGTTTTAAGTCGCCGATGGCCTGCTGCGGTTGCTCGCAGGCGGCTTGCAGCAGGTTGATGAAGTGTTCGGCCAGCCGCTCGATGGTGGCGGCGTCGAACAGTTCGTCGGCGTAGTCGAAGGACAGGCTCAGGCGGCCGTTGCGGTCTTCTTCCGAGTGCAGTTGCAGGTCGAACTTGGCTTCGCGGCTGTGCCACGCCAACTCGTCGGCAAGCAGGCCAGGCAGGCGGCGCAAGGCACTGAGGTCGCGTTGCTGATGGTTGAACATCACCTGGAACAGGCCCTGCTCACGGGCTTGCGGGAAGGCTTCCAACAATTGCTCGAACGGCAAGTCCTGATGGGCCTGGGCGCCCAGGGCAGCGGTTCGCGTCGCGGTCAGCAAGTCGGCGAATGGCAGGCGCGCATCCAGTTCGGCACGCAGCACCAGGGTGTTGATAAAGAACCCGATCAGGCCTTGGGTTTCCTGGCGCGGACGGTTGGCGTTGGGCACGCCGATGCGTATATCCCGTTGGCCGCTGTAGCGATAGAGCAGGCTCTGGAGCGCTGCGAGCAACAGCATGAACGGCGTGGATTCGTGGGTTTGGGCGGTCTTGCGAATGGCTTCACTGAGGCTCGCGTTCACCCGCACACTGTGGCGTGAAGCACTGCGCACATGCTGCGCCGAGCGCGGGTGATCGGTGGCCAGGCTCAGGGTTGGGTGGTCGTCACCCAGCTGTTGTTTCCAGTAAGCCAGTTGTCGCTGGCCCTCGCCCTCGGCCAGCCACTGGCGCTGCCAGCTGCCGTAGTCGGCGTATTGCAGGGCCAGCGCTGGCAACTCCAGGGTTTGGCCTTGGGACGCTGCGGCGTAGAGGCGAGAGAATTCGTCGATCAACACGTTGAGCGACCAGCCGTCCGCGATGATGTGGTGCATCGTCACCAGCAGTTGGTGGTCTTCGTCATCCAGGCGCACCAGCGTTACCCACAGCAGCGGGCCTTTCTCCAGGTCGAACTGGGTGCGGGCTTCGTCTTCGCGGATCTGGTTGGCCCGGGCTTCGCGCTCGGCGGCGGGCAGGTCGCTGAGGTCGATGACTTGCAGGTCGAAATCAGCCTGGGCGTCGACCCGCTGGAAGCCTTGGCCATCGCGTTCAAAGAAGCGCGTGCGCAGGGACTCGTGGCGCTGGATCAGTTGCTGGAAGCTTGCGCGCACCGCGTCTTCATCCAGCTCGCCGCGCAAGCGCAGGGCGCCGGGGATGGTGTAGGCGCTGCTCTGCGGGTCGAGTTGCCAGGTGATCCACAGGCGGTTTTGCGCGAGGGATTGCGGCAGGTCTTCCTGGCGTGACAGCGCATGGATCGCGCCTTGGGCCACGCCGCCGTCCTGTTGCAATTGCGCGACGCTGGTGGCGAAGGCAGCCAGGGTGGGCGCTTCGAACAACAGGCGCAGGTTCAATTCCAGGCCGAGGGTTTCCCGCAGGCGGGCGACGACCTGGGTGGCGCTGATGGAGTTGCCGCCCAGCAGGAAGAAGTGATCGTCGACGGCGACCTGCGTCACCTGCAATTGCTCGCACCAGATCGCGGCAATCTGGTTTTGCAGTTCGGATTGCAGGGCAGCATCGCCGACCGGCGCTTGCACGCCGGGGAACTGCGCATAACTGTCGAGGCTGCCATCCGCCAACCGCGTGCGACAGGCCGAACGCTGCACCTTGCCGCTGGACGTTTTCGGCAAGCCGCCGGGGTTGAGCAATACCACCACGCTCGGCGCTTCCTGGCAGGCCTCGGCCACTGCTTGGCGAATCGCCTTGATCAGCGCTTCAGGCGGCAGGATTTTCTGCACGCTGCGGCTGATTTCGGCGGCGATGCCGATGCCTTCCAGGCCCTGGTCATTCACCGCAAACGCGGCGACCCGACCCTTGCGCACCACTTCCACTTCACGCTCGATGGCTTGCTCGATGTCTTGGGGGTACAGGTTGTGGCCCCGCACGATCAGCAGGTCTTTCAGCCGGCCGGTGATGAACACTTCACCTTCGCGGATAAATCCGAGGTCGCCGGTCCGCAGCCAGGTACGGCCTTCGTGCTGGACGAAAGTCTTGGCGGTGGCTTCAGGGTTGCGCCAGTAGCCGTGGGCGATGCTCGGGCCAGTAGCCCAGATTTCACCAACGGCATTGTCGGGGAGCGTCGCCAGGGTGGCGGGTTCGGCAATCAGCACCGCGTGTTCGGGCTGGCTGGTGCCGCAACTCATGATCGCCGCGCCCTGCCCTGGCTCGGCGCGATTGGCGGCCAGAGCCTGATCGTCCAGGCGCAGGGCCGGGATGCCGTGGCCACGGGTGCCGCCGGCAACGAACAAGGTGGCCTCCGCCAGGCCATAGGATGCGAAGAAATTATTCGAGGTAAAACCGCAGGTGGCGAACTTCTCGGCAAAGCGTTCCAGGGTGTCGAGGCGGATCGGCTCGGAACCGGAATACGCCACGCGCCACTTGCTCAAATCCAGGCGATCCAATGCCGATTCACTGACCCGCTCGCTGCACAGCCGATAGGCAAAATCCGGCCCGCCGCTGATGGTACCGCCGTATTCGCTGATCGCTTCCAGCCAGCGCAAAGGCCGGCCGAGGAAGTATGCCGGCGACATCAACACACACGGCACACCACTGAAGATCGGTTGCAGCAGGCCGCCGATCAGGCCCATGTCGTGGTACAGCGGCAGCCAGCTGACGATCACGTCGTCGGGGTTCAGGTCGATGCCGAAACCCCGGCGGATCAGCAACTCGTTGGCCACCAGGTTGCCGTGGGTGACTTGCACGCCCTTGGGCAACGCGGTAGAGCCAGAGGTGTATTGCAGGAAGGCGATGTCATCGTCTTGCAAGTTGGGCGCAACCCAATGGCTCGCGATTTCGGCATTGAGGCTGTCGACGCACAGCAACTGCGGTGCACCTTCGAGTTGCAGCAACGAATCCCCGAGGCTGGAGGTAGTGAGCAGCAACCGCGGCTCGGCGTCCGCGATGATCGACAGCAGGCGCTCCTGATGATGACGGCGGGTGGACTCCGGCGGGTAAGCCGGTACTGCAATGACACCGGCATACAGGCAACCGAAGAACGCCGCGACATAATCCGGCCCGCTAGGGAACAGCAGCACCGCGCGGTCGCCCAGGTTTGCGTTGGCCTGCAAGGCGGCGGCGATGGTGCGGGCGCGCAGGTCGAGGTCGCGGTAACTGAGGACGACGCTTTGCTCGGCCGTCTCGGCCAGGAAGCGCAACGCCAGTTGATCCGGGGTTTGTGCGGCGCGGCGTTGAAGGGACTGGACCAGGGTGCGGGGAAGTTCGAAGGCGTCCATCATGGGGTTCCTGCCTGAAATCGGCTTACTGGGAAATCGGGGAATGTGTGGCCGGGGGGCTTGTTCAGCCGGCGGCCCGGGCCATCTGCCGCGCGGCGTCATTGCGCCAGCGGGCCAAGTGTTCGTCGGCGTAACGCCGCATACAGCGCAGTACAGAACTCTCGTGCTGCACCAGGAAGAAATGGTGACCGTCGAACATGTCGAGGGAGAAACCGCTGGCGGTGTCTTGCTGCCAGTCCAGCAGTTGGTCGGCACGCACACTGTCCTGCTTACCGCCAAAGACATGGATCGGCAGGGGCAGCGGCTCGCGCTCGCCATACTCGAAACTGCCGCAAAGAAGGAAGTCGGCCCGCAGGATCGGCAACATCAACTGCATCAGTTCGGCATTGGCCAACACCTCTTCGCCGGTGCCCTTGAGCTCACGCAGGCGGGCGATCAGTTGCTCGTCGTTTTTCTCGATGGCGTATTCGCTGACATCGCGACGGGCCGGGCCGGCGGTACCCGACGCAAACAGCGCCAGTGGCTGCGGCACACCGCGCTCACGAAGGGCATGGGCCAGCTCGAACGCCAGCAGACCGCCGAGGCTGTGGCCAAACAAGGCGTAAGGCTCGTCCAGTTCCGCGCTGATCTCATCAGCCAGTTGCGCGGCCAATGCCTTGATATCGCGCTGCAACGGCTCGTCCATGCGCATGCCGCGCCCGGGCAGTTCCAGCGGCCGCACCTGCAACCACTCGGGCAGCGCCCGCCGCCAACGGCTGTAGACCATGGCGCTGGCGCCGGAATACGGCAGGCAAAACAGGCGTAATCGAGCCGGCGTGTTCATTTCAGACCACTCCCGCTCACACGATAAAAACCCATTTTGTCCTCCTCCAGGCGCTGATCCTTGGCCGGTTTGTTAACTGGCCTGTCACCCATGAGAACGGATGGCCCCTGGAAATAATTAGTCAGCGAGACGCGGTTCACACCTATCGATAAAGCATAAGATTAGTTCGTCTTCTCATTTGACAATCATTATCATTAAGCATAATTTGTTGCCCGATGTGTAGGAGGCCTCAGCAAGGACGCCCTCCCCCAACCTCTTTTGCAGCAAGGTGATTTCCATGACGGAACAAGTATCCACAGGCAGGTGCGACTCACCCCTACTCCAGGCCTTCGTCGATAACCGACTGATCCTGGTCAAGATCGCAGCACGCATTACCGGCTGCCGCTCCCGCGCCGAAGACGTGGTGCAAGACGCGTACTTCCGGTTGCAATCGGCACCCACCATTACCTCGTCGTTCAAGGCGCAGCTGAGTTACCTGTTTCAGATCGTGCGTAACCTGGCCATTGATCACTACCGTAAGCAGGCGCTTGAGTTGAAATACTCCGGCACTGAAGAGGAAGGCTTGAATGTGGTTATTCACGGGGCTTCGCCTGAGACATCGCACATCAACTTTTCGACGCTGGAAAATATCGCGGATGCGTTGACGGAATTGCCTCAACGCACGCGTTATGCGTTTGAGATGTACCGGTTGCATGGGGTGCCGCAGAAGGATATTGCCAAGGAGCTGGGGGTTTCGCCGACGCTGGTGAACTTCATGATTCGGGATGCGCTGGTGCATTGCCGGAAGGTTTCCGGGACTCATAGCGACACGTTTGCGCGGCGGGTTTGATTGGGTCTGGCGCTGGGTACATATCCGTTATTTGGGTGATGGCGGGTATTGGTTCCGCTCTTACAGCGGCTCACTTTTGAAGAGCGCAAAAGTAAGCAAAACGCTCTTGCCCCACCACTCGGCTCCTCGCCTAGGCTCGGAGTGCCCTCACTCCGGCTTTGGACCGTGGGCCGCCGTCATGGGCCATCCCTGGCCCAGGACGGCTAACCTGGCGTCCTGCCAGGTTACCCACGCTCCAAAGCCTGCGTTCGGCCAGCGTGGTTTAACGGGGCGCCTAAGATCAAAATCAAAAGCAGATCAAGAGCACAGCGGCCTACCGGCCGGCTTGAGTGTTGAAGAGCACAAGCCAAATCAAAATCTAAAGCGGGCACGGTCAAAAATGTGGGAGCGGGCTTGCTCGCGAAGGTCGTTAACGATGACGTGGGCATCCTGAATGAACGCGGCGCTCTCAGGTTTTTCGCGAGCAAGCCCGCTCCCACAGAAAAGCAGATTTGTTTTCGCTCTGGTTTTTGCTTTTGCTGTTAACACTCAAGCCGGCCTGTAGGCCGCTGTGCTTTTGCTTTTGATCTTGATCTGACTGCCCCAATCAGCCCGAGGCCGAACGCAGGTATTGCGGAGCGGGTAAACCGGCAGGACGCCGGTTTAGCCGCGCCGGGCCATGGATGGCCCGTCGCGGCGGCCCGCGGAGCAATGCCGGAGTGAGGGAACACCGAGCCCTAGCGAGGTGCCGACAGGCGGGGCAGAGCCCTTTGCTTACTTTGGGGCTTTTCCAAAGTGAGCCGCTGTAAGAGCGGAACCATAAGTAGCCGTGACCCAAATAACGGATATGCCCCCGATCAAACCAACCCACACCGCTCAAAAAACCGCTCCCGCCCCAGGATCATCAACGCCGCCCGCTTATGCGGAAAATCAAACTCCTTCTCACAGTGGAAACACTGATTCTGCATATGCCCAATCATCTTCCCGTTATCCGCCCGAGGCTCCGCCACCACACGCTGCGTACGCGGATCATCAAGAAACAGGTAATGCACCAACGCCGACAACCAACTCGCCACCTTATGCGGCCCCCGGTGATGCTCCTCACCCACCAACATATGAATCCCGCGATCGTAATCCGCCACGTCATAGAACGGCGCAATCCGATCCTCCTTGGCCCAATACGCCTCGAAATACGCAAACGGCTCATCATCAAAACAGCCAATCAACGTCAACGCATGGGGATCCGCGTCCAGCTTGTCCAGATACTCCCGATGCTGCTCCAGGCTGCCGGCCTCCTGCCAGAAATTCGCCACCCGCGTACTGTTCTGCCAACGATTGAATCGCGCCAGATCAACATCAATCTCAACCGTTCGCAGCGAAATCCATGCCCCCAACCGCGCATCAAACCGCCGATAAACCTCGCCCCGCGGCTTCGGCGCACGAGCGGGATGACGCTTGCCCCCACTGATGATCATCTGCTGCGGATAAGTCCCCGTCACCGACTGCCCCAGCCAAGGTTGCGGCAACTGCCAAAACAACGTGCGCTCACAATAAAACTGCCCGGCAACCTCGGTCGCCACCAGCAACCCACTGCGCAACGCATCCTCAGGCGCATGCTCAAGTCGCCAAACCAGCCGCTGACGCCCGGGCTCCCTGGCAAACAACCAGTAACAGGCCGCCCACAACGCCCGGGCAGCCGGCACACTGGCGGGTTCCTGCAAATGCACCTGCAGTTCATCGCCACGCTCAAGGCGCAAGCGAATCAGCGGCTGCCCCTCAAGGGTCAGGCTCAGACGGCTGTCAGTTTCATCAGCATTCAGGGCAGGCCCCGCCGGCAACGGCAGGACAGACAGGTCATTCAGATTGGACATGGGATGGGCTCACGAATCGTCGACAGTTCAACAAGTGACGTGAGCCAAGGGCAAAAATTTAGACGATCACGGCACCGGCATCACATCGATGCGGTAAGGCTCGAAGATCTTCAGCAACTGGCCATTGTCCCGCAACTGCTTGAGCAGCCCGGCGAACACCGGCCCCGTGATCGGCGCCTTGGGCCGCAGCAGCGCGTAATGGTGGTACACCTGGTCAATCCGCTCGGACACCAGGAACTGCCCCGCCGTCTCGGTGTTGCGCACCAGGAAATCGCTGAGGTAGGAGCGTGTTACCAAGGCGATGTCGGCGCGGCCGCGGGCGACCATCAGCAGGTTGCTGTCGTGGGAATAGGTCAAGGTGGCGTTGAAGTGCTCCACCAGGTACTTGGGGTCGGGGTTGAAGTTGGCGAATGCGTAGTGATAGCCGCTGAACACCGCCAACCGCTTGCCGGTCAGGTCGGTGAAATACCCTTGGTCGCGGCCAGGCTCACGCTGGGCGACGAAGATTTCGGCATCTTCCAGGCCCATGTCCACTGCCGTATGGGGAATATCCTGCCAACCCCAGTTCGGATTTTCGAAGATCGCCATATCCACCCGGCCTTGCTGGAAGTCACGAAAACGCCGGGGAATCGAGGTGGGTACCAGCACAAACTGGTAATCGGTTTGCAGGGCATTCAGGGCTTCAACCAGTTGCGGCAGCAACCCGGTGTCGGCACCCTGCTCCGGGCGCACGGTGTACGGCGGAAAATGCGCAGCACCGACCCTCACCAATTGGGCGGCCGAAGCGGGCATCAGCCACAGTGCGCCAAGTGCCAATATTGAGAGTCCTGCAGCCAATCGCCAGGGCGAAAACATCAAGGCACACACCGTCGAAAACTTTGATCCCGCTAAGCTAGGCGTTTTTGTCTAGCGAGACAACTTTCTGCCACACAATTAATAGCTTGCGCGAACGAACTAGTCAGCTTTCAAAACCATCAGCAAAGCTTCATCGGCCAGTTGCTCCAGGGTCATGCTGCCCTGGGCACGAAACCAGGTGGTGGTCCAGGATAATGCGCCGGTCAGGAAGCGCCGGGTGATAAATACATCGCCCTTGATATAACCGGCCTCCTTGGCCTCCCCCAGCACCTGCAGCCAGATGTCTTCGTAAATATCCCGCAAGGCCAGTACCTGGGCCTGGCCCTCGGCCGACAATGAACGCCATTCATACACCAGCACCGCCATGGCCTCGCCGCTGCCGCCCATGATCGACTGCAATTCGCAGCGAATCAGCGCCAACACCCGCTCGCGCACGTTGATCGCCTCGGCCAGGGAAGCGCGCATCAGGGCGGTGTTGTAGTGGATGGTTTCCTCCATCACCGCCCGCAGGATTTCGTCCTTGCTCTTGAAGTGATGAAAGATGCTGCCGGACTGGATCCCGACCGCGCCGGCCAGGTCACGCACCGTTGTGCGCTCAAAGCCCTTGTTGCGAAACAGGTGGGCCGCGGTTTGCAGCAACTTGCCACGGGCACTGTCGGGGTCGGTCAATTGACCGGCGTCGACCATGGTGCGCATCACCCGCAGGGCTTTTTGCTCATCCATGCTGCTCTCCTTAACTTCTGGTTACGTCTTGGGCGGCAATTTAGGCCGTGGCAGCCAACCAAGCAAGCGCTTGGGGCAAAGTTGTGACCAGAGTTTACAAACCAAGCGCTTGCTTGGTAGTGTGAGTGCCAGCAAACCAGAGGAAGGACGCCCCATGAACAAGACGGTACGCATCGGCTGCGCCAGCGCCTTCTGGGGCGACACCTGCACCGCCGCTGCGCAGTTGGTAGAAGGCGGCGCGCTGGATTACCTGGTGTTCGACTACCTGGCGGAAGTCACCCTGTCGATCCTCGCCGGGGCACGAATGAAGGATCCCCAGGCCGGCTATGCCACGGATTTCGTCGAGGTGCTGACGCCACTGCTGGCGGATATCCAGCGCCAGGGCATCCGCGTGATCAGCAATGCCGGCGGGATCAATCCCCAGGCCTGCGCCGCCGCGTTGCAGGCGGCCTGCGACCAGGCGCAAATCCCGTTGAAGATCGCCGTGCTGCTGGGGGATGATCTGCAACCGCAGTTCAAGCAACTGCACGGCATCACCGACATGTTCAGCGGCGCGCCTTTGCCGCCGATGTGCGTGTCCACCAACGCTTACCTCGGCGCGCCCGGTATCGTGCAGGCGCTCAAGCTGGGTGCCGATATCGTCATCACCGGCCGTGTGGTCGACAGCGCCGTGGTCAGCGCAGCGCTGGTGCATGAATTCGACTGGTCCTGGCAGGACTACGACCGCCTGGCCCAGGCGGCTTTGGCCGGGCATATCATCGAGTGTGGCGCCCAATGCACCGGCGGCAACTTCACCGATTGGCGCGAGGTGCCGGACTACGAACACATCGGCTTCCCGATTGTGGAGGTCAGCGCCGACGGCCAGTTCACCGTCAGTAAAGTCGACGGCACCGGCGGGCTGATCAGCGAACTGAGCGTCGCCGAGCAACTGCTGTATGAAATCGGCGACCCGCGCGCCTACCTGTTGCCCGACGTGATCTGCGATTTCAGCCACGTAAAGCTCCAGCAACAAGGCAAAAACCGCGTGCACCTGCACGGCGCCAAAGGCCTGCCGCCCACCGACCAGTACAAGGTCAGCGCCACCTATCCGGACGGCTTTCGCTGCACCGCCAGCTGCCTGATTGCCGGGATCGACGCGGTGGCCAAGGCCGAGCGGGTCAGCCAGGCGATCATCAACAAGACCTCAGAGCTGTTCAGCCAGCGCGGTTGGGCGCCCTACACCGACGTCAACATCGAACTGCTGGGCAGCGAAGCCACCTACGGCTCCCACGCCCAACGCCAGGACTGCCGCGAAGTGGTGGTGAAACTGGCGGTGCGTCACCCGAGCAAACAGGCGCTGGTGCTGTTCGCCCGGGAGATCGCCCAGGCGGCCACCGGCATGGCGCCGGGGCTCACCGGGATCGTCGGCGGGCGGCCCACGGTGTACCCGCTGATTCGGCTGTTTTCGTTCCTGATCGATAAAAGCGCCTGCCAGTTGCAGGTCGATTTTCTTGGCGAACGGCATGCCTGCGAACTGCCCGTCGCCAAACCGCTGAACACCTCGATCGCATTGATCGACCCGCCCAAACCCCAAGGCCGTGCGGACGCCAACGTGCCGCTGGTCAAACTGGCGGTGGCCCGCTCCGGCGACAAGGGCAACCACAGCAACATCGGCGTGATCGCCCGCGAGCCCGAATATCTGCCGTGGATCGCCGAAGCGCTGACCCTCGAAGTGATCGTCGACTGGATGAGCCACGTGCTCGACCCGATCCACGGCCGCGTCGAACGCTGGTACTTGCCCGGCAGCCACAGCCTGAACTTCCTGCTGGAAAACGCCTTGGGCGGCGGCGGGATTGCCAGCCTGCGCATCGACCCCCAAGGCAAGGCCTTCGCCCAGCAACTGCTGGAAATCCCGATTGCCGTGCCGCAGCACATTGCCGATCAATTCACTTAAAGGACCCACGCCGTGGCCTTCGACTCGATCTTCAAAGCCGACTTGTTCCAGGGGCAAACCATCATCGTTACCGGCGGCGGCAGTGGCATTGGCCGCTGTACCGCACACGAGCTGGCGGCCCTCGGCGCCCATGTGATTCTGGTGGGGCGCAAGCCGGAAAAACTGCAAACGGTCGCGGCGGAGATCACTGAAGACGGCGGCCGCGCCAGTTGGCAGGCCTGCGATATTCGTGATGAAGAAGCGGTGAAGGCGCTGGTCGGCCAGATCCTCCAGGAACACGGCCCGATTCACGGTCTGGTGAACAACGCCGGCGGCCAGTACCCCTCGCCGCTCGCGTCGATCAACCAGAAGGGTTTCGAAACCGTGCTGCGCACCAACCTGGTGGGCGGTTTCCTGATGGCCCGGGAAGTGTTCAACCAGTGTATGAGCAAACACGGCGGGGCCATCGTCAACATGCTCGCCGACATGTGGGGCGGCATGCCCGGCATGGGCCACTCCGGCGCGGCGCGTTCGGGCATGGACAACTTCACCAAGACCGCCGCCTTCGAATGGGGTTACGCCGGGGTGCGGGTCAACGCCGTCGCGCCGGGCTGGATTGCCTCCAGCGGCATGGACACCTACGAAGGCGCGTTCAAGGCGGTGATCCCGACCTTGCGCGAACACGTGCCGCTCAAGCGTATCGGCACCGAATCGGAAGTCAGCGCGGCGATTGTGTTTTTGCTCAGCCCCGCCGCCGCGTTCGTCAGCGGCAGCACCTTGCGCATCGACGGCGCGGCCAGCCTCGGCAGCCGCGCCTGGCCGCTGCACAAGGCGCAACCGCCGAGCGTGTCCTTTAATGGTTTCCACCGGGCTTATTTGCCGGACGTGCTCAAGGAGGAGAAATAAGCCATGCCGGTGATCGACTCGCAACTCGACGCCCACAGCCCGCAATTCGCGCAGAACCGCGAGGCGATGCTCACAGGCGTCAATCAACTGCTCCAGCTGGAGCAAAACCTGCTGAGCAAGGCCGCCGAAGCCAAGGCCAAGTTCGACAAGCGCGGGCAACTGCTGCCACGGGAACGCCTGAATTTGCTGCTGGACCCTGGCGCGCCGTTCCTCGAACTGGCGAGCCTGGCCGGCTACAAACTGCACGACGACAAGGACGGCAGCGCTGCCGGTGGCGGGTTGATCGCCGGCATCGGCTACGTCAGCGGCGTGCGCATGCTGGTGGTGGCCAACAACAGCGCCATCAAAGGTGGGACCATTTCCCCCTCAGGCCTGAAAAAATCCCTGCGCCTGCAACAGATCGCCATGGAAAACAAACTGCCAGTGGTGACGCTGGCAGAAAGCGGCGGCGCCAACCTCAACTACGCGGCGGAGATTTTCGTCGAAGGCGCCCGCAGCTTCGCCAACCAGGCGCGGATGTCGGCCATGGGCCTGCCGCAGATCACCGTGGTGCATGGCTCGGCCACGGCGGGCGGCGCGTATCAGCCGGGCCTTTCGGATTACGTGGTGGTGGTGCGTGGCAAGGCCAAGCTGTTCCTGGCCGGCCCGCCGCTGCTCAAGGCCGCGACCGGCGAAGTCGCCACCGATGAAGAACTGGGCGGCGCCGAGATGCACGCGCAAACCGCCGGCACCGCCGAATACCTGGCGGAAAACGACGCTGACGGTGTGCGCATCGTGCGCGAAATTGTCAGCCTGTTGCCGTGGGATGACCGCTTGCCGCCTGTGCCAAAGCGCGCTTATAGCGAGCCGCTGTACCCGATTGAAGAGCTGTTGGGGCTGATCCCCGACGATCCGAAAAAGCCCTACGATGTGCGCGAAATCCTCGCGCGACTGGCGGACGGTTCCAACTTCCTGGAATTCAAGGGCGAGTTCGACCCGCACACCGTCTGCGGCCATTTGCATATCCAGGGTCGCGCCTGTGGTTTTATCGGCAACAACGGGCCGATCACCCCGAAGGGCGCGAGCAAGGCCGCACAATTTATCCAACTGTGCGACCAGAGCCAGACACCGCTGCTGTTCTTCCACAACACCACCGGTTTCATGGTCGGCACCGAGTCGGAGCAGCAAGGCGTGATCAAGCATGGCGCGAAGATGATCCAGGCGGTGGCCAATGCCCGGGTGCCGAAATTGACCATCGTCGTCGGCGGCTCCTACGGCGCCGGCAACTACGCAATGTGCGGCCGCGGCCTCGACCCACGTTTCATCTTCGCCTGGCCCAACAGCCGCACCGCCGTGATGGGCGGCGCCCAGGCGGGCAAGGTGCTGCGAATCGTCACCGAAGCCAAGCAACTGAAAGACGGCCTGGTGCCCGACCCCAAGGTGCTCGACATGCTCGAACAGGTCACCGCACAGAAACTCGACAGCCAGTCCACCGCCCTCTACGGCAGCGCAAACCTGTGGGACGACGGGCTGATTGATCCACGTGATACACGAACCCTGCTCGGGTTTCTGCTGGACATCTGCCACGAGGCCGAAGTGCGGCAACTACAGCCCAACAGCTTTGGTGCAGCGCGGTTTTGATGATCGTTCCCACGCCCCGCGTGGGAATGCAGCCCGGACGCTCCGCGTCCCCATAGGGAGAACAATAAAAATGATCTTCACCCAGGAACACGAAGCACTGCGTCGCACCGTCCGTGGCTTTGTCGAGCGCGAGATCAACCCCCACGTCGACGAATGGGAAAAGGCCGGACGCTTCCCGATCCACGAGATCTTCCGCAAGGCCGGCGACCTCGGTTTGCTGGGCATCTCCAAACCGGAAAAGTTCGGCGGCATGGGCCTCGACTACAGCTACTCCATCGTCGCCGCCGAAGAATTCGGCAGCATCCGTTGCGGCGGTATCCCGATGTCCATCGGCGTGCAAACCGACATGTGCACCCCGGCCCTGGCCCGTTTCGGCTCGGATGAGTTACGCGAAGAATTCCTGCGCCCGGCCATCAGCGGCGAACAAGTGGGCTGCATCGGCGTTTCGGAAACCGGCGCCGGCTCCGACGTGGCCGGGCTGAAAACCCATGCCCGCAAGGACGGTACCGACTATGTGATCAACGGCAGCAAGATGTGGATCACCAACTCCCCGAGCGCCGACTTTATCTGCCTTTTGGCCAACACCTCGGACGACAAGCCGCACATCAACAAGTCGCTGATCATGGTGCCGATGAACACCCCTGGCATCAGCGTCAGCCCGCCCCTGGAAAAGCTCGGCATGCACAGCTCGGAAACCGCCCAGGTGTTTTTCGACGACGTGCGCATCCCCCAGCGCAACCGCATCGGCCATGAAGGCGCGGGGTTCATGATGCAGATGCTGCAGTTCCAGGAAGAACGTCTGTTCGGCGCGGCCAATATGGTCAAGGGCCTGGAGTACTGCATCGACAGCACCATCGACTACTGCAAGGAGCGCAAGACCTTCGGCAAGGCGTTGATCGACAACCAGGTGATCCACTTCCGCCTGGCCGAACTGTCCACCGAAATCGAATGCCTGCGGGCGCTGGTGTACCAGGCCACCGAGCAGTACATCAAGGGCCAGGACGTGACGCGCCTGGCCTCCATGGCCAAGCTCAAGGCCGGGCGCCTGGGGCGCGAAGTCAGCGACAGTTGCCTGCAATATTGGGGCGGCATGGGGTTCATGTGGGACAACCCGGTGGCCCGGGCTTACCGGGATGTGCGGCTGGTGTCGATTGGCGGTGGGGCGGACGAGATCATGCTGGGGATCATCTGCAAATTGATGGGCACCCTGCCGGGGAAAAAGTCGTGAATACCTTGCTGCTGGAACCGCATAACGGGGTGTTGCATGTGACGCTCAATCGGCCTGACAGCCGCAATGCCATGAGCCTTGAGATGGTGACCGAGTTGCGTTCGGTACTGGCCGATGTGGCAAGGGATAAAGCCTTGCGGGCGGTGGTTATCAGTGGCGCCGGTGGGCATTTTTCGGCCGGCGGGGATGTGAAGGACATGGCGCGCGCGGGGGCCACGGGTGGGTTGCAGGCGTTGAACCGGGCGTTTGGCACGCTGTTGCAGGAGGTTGAAGCGCTGCCGCAGGTGGTGATTGTGGTGCTCCAGGGTGCGGTGCTGGGGGGCGGGTTGGGGTTGGTGTGTGTCAGTGATGTGGCGATTGCGGATCATCAGGCGCAGTTTGGGTTGCCGGAGACCAGCCTTGGGCTGTTGCCGGCGCAGATTGCGCCGTTTGTGGTGAAGCGTATCGGGTTGACTCAGGCGCGGCGGTTGGCTTTGACGGCGGCGCGGTTTGATGGGGTTGAGGCGCTGCGGTTGGGGTTGGTGCATTTTGTGGAGCACGATCCCCAGGCGTTGGCGGAGCGGGTGGATGAGGTGTTGGGGCAGGTTTTGCGTTGTGCTCCGGGGGCTAATGCGCGGACCAAGGCGTTGGTCTTGGCCAGTGGTGAGCAGGCTTTGGGGCCGTTGCTGGATCAGGCGGCTGAGTGGTTTGCCGAGGCGGTTTGTGGGGAGGAAGGGATTGAGGGGACTCAGGCTTTTGTGCAGAAGCGGACGCCTCGGTGGGCGCGATGAATTGGGGGCATATCCGTTTCTGCGGTGATGGCCGCTATGGGTTCCGCTCTTACAGCGGGTCACTTTTGAAAAGCGCAAAAGTAACCAAAACGCTCTTGCCCCACCACTCGGCACCTCGCCTAGGCTCGGTGTGCCCTCACTCCGGCTTTGGACCGTGGGCCGCCGTCATGGGCCATCCTTGGCCCAGGACGGCTAACCTGGCGTCCTGCCAGGTTACCCACGCTCCAAAGCCTGCGTTCGGCCAGCGTGGTTTAACGGGGCGCCTAAGATCAAGATCAAAAGCAGTTCAAGAGCACAGCGGCCTACCGGCCGGCTTGAGTGTTGAAGAGCAAAATCAAAAGCTAAAGCGGGCACGGTCCAAATGTGGGAGCGGGCTTGCTCGCGAAGGTCGTTAACGATGACGCGGGCATTCTGAATGAACGCGGCGACCTCAGGTTTTTCGCGAGCAAGCCCGCTCCCACAGAAAAGCAGATTTGTTTTCGCTCTGGTTTTTGCTTTTGCTCTTTAACACTCAAGCCGGCCGGGAGGCCGCTGTGCTTTTGCTTTTGATTTTGATCTGACTGCCCCAATAAGCCCGAGGCCGAACGCAGGCAGTGCGGAGCGGGTAAACCGGCAGGACGCCGGTTTAGCCGCGCCGGGCCATGGATGGCCCGTCGCGGCGGCCCGCGGAGCAATGCCGGAGTGAGGGGACACCGAGCCTAGGCGAGGTGCCGACAGGCGGGGCAGAGCCCTTTGCTTACTTTGGGGCTTTTCCAAAGTGAGCCGCTGTAAGAGCGGAACCATAAGCAGCCGTTACCGAAGAAACGGATATGTACCCGACAAGCCAAGGACCACCACCATGCCGATGTTCAACAAAATCCTCATAGCCAACCGTGGCGAAATCGCCTGCCGCATCCAGCGCACCGCCCAATCCCTGGGCTACCGCACGGTAGCGATCTACAGCGACCCCGACGCCAACGCCCTGCACGTCCAGATGGCCGACGAAGCCATCAACATCGGCCCCGCCCCGGTCACCCAGTCCTACCTGAACATCGAAGCCATCCTCAACGCCGCCCACCGCACCGGCGCCGACGCCATCCACCCCGGCTACGGCTTCCTCTCCGAAAACCCCGACTTCGCCCGCGCCTGCGCAAACGCCGGCCTGACCTTCATCGGCCCCAGCCCCGAAGCCATCGAACTGATGGGCAGCAAACGCCTTTCAAAAGTCGCCATGCTCAATGCCGGCGTCCCCTGCATCAAAGGCTACCAAGGCCCCGACCAGGACGACCCAACCCTGCAACAGCAAGCCGACCAAATCGGCTACCCGCTGATGATCAAGGCAAGCGCCGGCGGCGGCGGTCGCGGCATGCGCCTGGTGCACAGCCCCGACACCCTGCTGGAACACCTGCGCACCGCCCGCTCCGAAGCACAAAACGCCTTCGGCAGCGCCGAACTGATCCTCGAACAAGCCCTGATCGCCCCCCGCCACGTCGAAATCCAACTGTTCGGCGACACCCACGGCAACCTGATCTACCTCGGCGAACGCGACTGCTCGATCCAGCGCCGCCATCAAAAAATCATCGAAGAAGCCCCCTGCCCCGTCATGACCGACGAGCTACGCCAAGCCATGGGCGAAGCCGCCCTCAAGGCCGCCCGCGCTGTCAATTACGTCGGCGCCGGCACCGTCGAATTCCTCCTCGACCGCAACGGCAACTTCTACTTCCTGGAAATGAACACCCGCCTCCAGGTCGAACACCCGGTCACCGAACTGATCACCGGCCTCGACCTCGTCGCCTGGCAACTGCAGATCGCCGCCGGCCAGCCGCTTCCCCTGAGTCAGGCCCAAGTAACCCTGAGCGGCCACGCCATGGAAGTACGCCTGTACGCCGAAGACCCGGCCCAGGGCTTCCTGCCGCAAACCGGCGACGTGCTGCGCTGGGAACCGGCGCCGGGGGTGCGCATCGATCATGGCGTGCTGGAAGGCCAACGCATCACACCGTTCTACGACCCGATGCTGGGCAAGATCATCGCCCACGGCGCCACCCGTGAAGAGGCTCGGCGCAAATTGGTCAGGGCCGTGGAAGACAGCGTACTCCTGGGTGTATCCACCAATCAGCGCCTGCTGGCCAGCCTGCTCAAGCATCCCCGGTTTGCCGCCGCTGACTTCAGCACCGGCTTTATCGCCGAGCATTTCAACGACATCGCCCGAACCCACGCGACCCACGAAGAATTGGCATTGGCCGCCGCGCTGTTTTACCAGCACAGCGCCAGCGCTCATTCCAAGCCGTTATCCGGCTGGCGCAACAACGCCAGCGTGCCGTGGAGTTATCAACTCGCCGAACAGGATGAGCCCCGGACAATCAGCCTCAGTGTGCTGGCGGACCATTGCCTGCAGGTCGACATTGATCAGCACGCCGTCGAAATACGCGACCTCACCACCGACGGACGCTGGGCTATCGCCGTGGTCAATGGTATCCGCCGTCGCATCGCCTACCACCTGCAAGGCACTCGGCTCTGGCTGCCTGGCGTGTGCATCGATGATCGAACCCAAACCGTTGCCACCCGCCAGACCGAGGCCAGCGACGGCACGGTCAAGGCGCCGATGGATGGGGCAATTGTCGAGGTACGGGTCAGCGAAGGCGATTCGGTCAGCAAGGGCCAGCTATTGCTGGTGCTGGAAGCGATGAAAATGGAGCACCCCCTCAAGGCCGGCATGAGTGGTGTGGTCAAGCGAATCCAGGCGGTTGCAGGAGATCAGGTCAGGATCCGTCAGATTTTGCTGGAGATCGAGTAAGCCCTGGGCGGAACTAGCAGGCTTGGCTACGCTCTATCCCCATCAGGACGGGAAGAGTACGGGAACCTGCGATGCCTCATTGGCTGATTATTGATCTTGAAGCCACAACGGATGAAGGCGGCTGGCCCGTGACCGAGATGGAAATCATCGAAATCGGCGTGAGCCTGGTCAACCGCCAGGGCCGTGAGCTGGACCATTTCCAGCGTTTCGTGCGGCCGTTGCGCAGGCCGTTGCTGACGCCGTTCTGCCGCCAGTTGACCCACATCACCCAAGCGAACATCGATGCTGCCGCGCCGTTGAATGAGGTGTGGCCGCTGTTCGAACGCTGGCTCGGTCAACACCAGGCACGCCTGGAAGGCTGGGCGAGCTGGGGCGATTACGACCGCCAGCAACTGGAGCTGGAGTGGCAGCGCCATGGCTTGAGCAGTGTGCTGGGCCAGACGCCCCACGTGAACCTCAAGCAGCGCTTCGCCAAGGCCCGGCGCCTGGACAAGCCCCTGGGGCTCAACGGCGCACTGCAACTGGCGGGCATGCAGTTCCATGGCCAACAGCATCGGGCGCTGGAAGATGCGCGCAACACCGCACGGCTGCTGCCGTTGATTTTGCCCGTGTAGAAGGCATACTGGCCGACCTTTCTTGACCCTTTTCCGAGGATTCGCCCATGTTTAAAGTCAACGAGTACTTCGACGGCACCGTCAAGTCGATCGCTTTCGGCACTGCAGAAGGTCCGGCGACCATCGGCGTCATGGCCCCGGGTGAATACGAGTTCGGCACCGCCCAGCGTGAAATCATGCACGTGGTGTCGGGCGCGCTGACCGTCAAGCTGCCAGACAGCACAGACTGGGAAACCTTCGAGGCCGGTAGCCAGTTCAACGTGCCAGCCAACAGCAAGTTCCAGCTGAAGGTCGCGGTCGACACGGCTTACCTGTGCGAATACCGCGGCTGATCTTTGCGCCGGCCGTAAAAAATGCCCGTCTCGCAAGAGACGGGCATTTTTCATTTCAGGGTGGCTTACTCCAGGATCGTCACCGGCATACCGACTTCCAGGCGGCCCACCCCATCGTTGACCAGGTTCTGACCGAACATCACATCGCCCTCGTGCTCACGATAGGTCTTGAGGGTGGCCAGCGGTTCGCGGTCGGCACTGCGTTCGCCGCTTGCCGGGTCGATGGTGGTCAGGATGCAGCGTGAGCAGGACTTGACCACGCGAAACTCCACGTCGCCAATCCGTACCCGCTTCCAGCCGTCCTCGGCAAACGCCTCGCTGCCTTCGATCACCAGGTTGGGACGGAAACGCAGCATTTCCATGGGTCGGCCGACCCGTTGGGACAAGTCATCCAGGGACGCCTGGCCGATCAGCAGCAACGGAAAACCATCGGCAAATGCAACCTTGTCATCGTCCTTGCCGTAGCCGGCCTCGGTAGTGCGCGCACGCGCCAGTGGCACTTGCACCAGGCGCGTGGGTTTGCCGATGAACTCGCTGACCCAGGCGCCCGCTTCATCACCGGCGTCGGGCACGCGCAAGGTGTCGCGCCAGATGGTCACGCCGCGCAACTCGGCATCGCTGCCGGGCAGTGGCACGTCAAGGGCAGGTTGGCCTTCAGCGCTCAAGGTCAGGCCACCGGCGCTATTCCACAGCGCCGACAGCTGGCTCATCTTGGCCACGGCCCGCTGGGTCAGGAAACGCCCGCTGGCCTCGTCCACCAACATCCAGCGTCGATCCCCGTCGAGCCCGAGTGTGTCCAGGCCAATCTGCTGCAAGGTTTCACCCTTACCGGACTTCAAGGGGTATCGGTACAACGCGCTGAGACGAAGCATGGGCCTGCATTCCTGAGGGGTAAAGCCGTCACCCTAAGCTCAAGCCGGTACTTCGTCCAGCATCAGGCGCTGACGCACCACGTCCACCAACTTGTCGGGCTGGAACTTGGAGAGGAAGTTGTCGCAACCGACCTTCTTCACCATCGAATCGTTGAAGCTGCCGGACAACGACGTGTGCAACACCACGTACAGGCCACGCAGGCGCGGGTCGTTGCGAATCTCGGTGGTCAAGCGGTAGCCGTCCATCTCGGGCATTTCGGCGTCGGTGAAGATCATCAACAGTTTGTCGGTCATCACCTGGCCGCTGTCGGCCCAACCCTTGAGCATGTTCAGGGCCTTGAGGCCATCGCTGGCGATGTGCATCTTCACCCCCAACTGGCCGAGGGTGTCACGCAGTTGCGAGAGGGCGACGTTGGAGTCATCCACCAGCAGCACTTCACGGCCGCGGGCGCGTTCCAGCACCGGGTCTTCGAGTTTCTCGCGGGAAACCTTGGCGTTGTAGGGCACGATTTCGGCGAGGACTTTTTCCACGTCGATGATTTCCACCAACTGGTCGTCGACCTTGCTGATGGCCGTCAGGTAATGCTGGCGCCCGGCACTCGCCGGAGGTGGCAGGATCGCCTCCCAGTTCATGTTGACGATGCGGTCGACGCCGCCCACCAGGAATGCCTGCACAGAACGGTTGTACTCGGTGACGATAATGGTGCTGTTGGGCCCCGGAATCAGCGGGCGCATGCCAATCGCCTGGGACAGGTCGATCACCGGCAACGTCTGGCCACGCAGGTTGACCACGCCGCAGACAAACGGATGGCGCTGGGGCATCAGGGTCAACTTGGGCATTTGCAGCACTTCCTGCACCTTGAACACGTTGATCGCGAACAGCTGCCGCCCGGCCAGGCGAAACATGAGGATCTCCAGGCGATTCTCACCCACCAATTGTGTGCGTTGATCTACCGTGTCGAGAATGCCGGCCATTAAAGACTCCTGGGTTTAGCGGATGGATAGTGCTGGTCACTGAAGAGGGTTATCGGCGGCAATCGCCGGACCTTGACCCCCCACTAAAATGCCATGCAAATCCATTGATGTCACACTGACATCATGCTTTACTGAGCCAGCTTCACCACAACGCCCATCACCGCCGCCGCGTGACCGTAAAGTCAGCGCGAGGTTCCCCTATGTAAGGGATTCCCCTATCCACAATCAGGACCAACCTGATATTCGCGATATCTAATAGCCATTAATGTGACGCCATTCTCATTGCATGAATGGAGTCAGGCTTTTGTTTGCTATCGCAAGCCCGCGGCCCAGGGGTCGTCCAGAGACTTACGTCTTGGCAACCGAAGAAGTTGTGCGAACAACCCTGGAGATTATGGGGGGCCCGGACGAGCCCGATCGTTATTCAAATAAATGTCCTACGGAAAAGTCGGATCCGACCTACAGATCTTCGTCATATTTCAGCGGTAGTTTTACGCCATTCACCCGGTACGACATCTCATCATCCGACGGTATGTTATGGAGACTTGCATGATGAACGACGGCAAAGAGTGGCAACTTGCACTTCCCGAGTTCCTGCTCGAAGCGGAGATGTTGCTGGCCAAGTCTGAAGAATGCTTGAGCCACCTGCATTTGATCCGCAACGACAGCGACGCCATCGACTGCATGAAAGCCAGCCTGATCAAGCTCTCGGAAAAGTCAGAAGCCTTGGCCCTGCGGGCGATCAGCGAGTTTTCACGGCATATCCAGTACCTGATCAGCAATGCCGCCAGCCCCTTGCAGTTACATGATGAAGCACTTGATGCATTGCACAACTGCCTCACATTGCTGGCCTGGCAACTGGAATTGATCGACACCAAAACCGGCAAACTCAGCCTGGATGAAACCGAACAAACCGTGTTGATTGCCACCGTCGTGCAACACATCCCGCAAAGCGACTTTGGCTACACACAACAGCAACGCATGCCCTCCGCCTTTTGAGTCCTCTTCGCATTTATCCGGCAAAAATGTCGCAATCAATCACTCATTTATCCAAAAACGACAGCCACAACTAATCACAAATGACGTAGTCGTTAGCCGAAAAATATCAATAAGCCACTAACGACAATACCGATACAAAACAACTTCAATGATACAACTCCCCCACTCTTTGAACTCCGGGACTACCTCCCGAGGCGCAGCCGTGATTAATACGCCTCATCACGCTCGGCGAAAGGCGACCAACGGTAATAGTGGTGGTACCATGCCCCGCTCGAAGTGACTCAACTTCATGATGCATATAAACGTGAAATGCGCCTCCTATGTACGCCAGCCTGAAGTCACTCATCGCAAGGTCCGTGTCCCGAAGCAATGCACGCAGGATGACCCTCGCGCTATGCCTGTGTTCGTGCCTGCTTAGCCTGTGGGCTTATGCACGCTCGGCCGAGCTTCCTTTAGCCCTGCTGTTATTGAACCTGGCCACCCTGTTGGTGGTGGGCCTGCAACAGTGGCGCTCACGCAAGTCCATCAAGTTCCAGCCCCAGGAACTGGCCGAACGTCTGTTGCAGGTCCAGGAAAACGAACGGCATCGCCTGAGCCGTGAATTGCATGACGATATCGGCCAACTGTTGACCGCCGCCAAGCTGCAAAGTGAATGGCTCAAACGCCGCCTGCCGGAAGACCTGCAAGGCCATTGCGCAGTGCTGTGCAACACCCTGAACGAAACCCTGGCCAAGGTGCAGGACGTGTCGGCCATCCTCAATCCCCGGCAGTTGGCGAGCCTGGGGCTGGAGGCGAGCCTGCGGGCGCACCTGCTCAAGACCCTGGAAAACACGCAGGTAAACTGGAGCCTGGAATGCCATCAACGGCTCACCGGCATCCCGGAAGAAATGGCCGTTGCCGCCTTTCGCATTACCCAGGAAGCCGTTACCAACATGTTGCGCCATGCCGAGGCACGCAACCTGCTGGTGCGCCTGCAACGCCTGCCGGAAGGCCTGTCACTGTCTATCAGCGATGATGGCCAGGGCTTTTCGCCCGCCATCAACCCCGCCCAGGAAGGTCAACGGGGCATGGCCGGGATGTCCGAGCGGATTGATCAACTGGGCGGCACATTGTCTGTCAATAGCCGGCCAGGCTTTGGCACACGGATCGAAGCGCTTTTCCCCTGGGCGCCCCGCGCCCTCGAACGGGCCAACCCCCATAAGGTTCTAGAGTGACGTGCAACTTACTCCTGGTGGATGACCACTCCCTGATCAGGGCCGGCGTGCGTGCGCTGGTCATGGATATTCCCGGCTACGCGGTGATCGGCGAAGCGAGCGACGGCGCCCAGTTGCTGGAGCGCTTCGATGCGCTGCAACCCGACATCGTGCTGCTCGACCTGTCGATGAAACACACCGGCGGGCTCGATGCCTTGAAGAACCTCAAGCAGGCTTATCCGAAGAGCAAAGTGCTGATCCTGTCGATGCACACCGACCCGGAACTGATCATGTGCGCCCTGGAATCCGGCGCCCATGGCTACCTGCTCAAGGACACCACGGCCAACGAGCTGGAGCACGCGCTGCTGGCCTTGCGCAACAACGAACGCTACCTGAGCCCGGCCATCGCCCACACGGTGATCAACCAGGCGCTGATCCGCAATCAGGCCCAGGCCAACCCGCCGCCCCACAGCCATAACCTGACCGCGCGCCAACTGGAAATCCTCCGGTTGATCGTGCGCGGCAAGTCCACCCGGGAAATCGCCCATGGCCTGGGCTTGAGCATCAAGACCGTGGAAGCCCACCGCTCGCAAATCATGAAGCGCTTGCAGATTTTCGATGTGGCGGGCCTGGTGTTGTTTGCGGTGCGCGAACAGATCATCAGCCTGGACGATTAGTCAGCAACGGCGAATCCGTCGGCAAATGCACCCGCAGCGCCTGGGGCAAGGCCGAAAAGTGCAAGTCATCACCCTGGAGCGGCTCGCCGTCGAGGTTGATCGCCAGCCCTTCGGCCACCTTGATTTCGACCCACGGCAAACGCGCCCGCACAAACATGTTGTCCAGGCCCCAACCGTCCGTCATCAGGCTACGCAGGGTGCCGACCACTTCCTGAGGCGCCGGCAGAATGCTGATATCCAGCAAACCATCATCGGCCAGGGCATCGGGGCACAGCACATGCCCGCCACCGGCCTGGCGCCCGTTGCCAATGCCCAGGGCCAGCAGCTCGCCGCGCCAGTGGAAGTCGGGGCCCTGCAATTCACCGTAGGCCGCACGCAACTCGCTGAAACGTGACAGGCCGGTAAACAGATAGGCTGCGCCGCCGAGGACCTTCTTCAGGTCTTCGGAGGTGTTGGCGGTGACTTGGCTGCCAAATCCGCCGGTGGCCATATTAAGGAAGATCTGCCCACCCACTTCGCCCAGGTCGATGGCACGGGCCGGCACATCCAGCAGGTCCAACGCCTGCTCAGGCTCCAGCGGCACACCGGCGGCGCGGGCAAAATCGTTGGCGGTGCCGAGGGGCATCAGCACCAGGCTGGCCTCGGTCTTGGCCCGGGCCATGGCCTCGGCCACATCCCGCAGCGTGCCGTCACCGCCGCCGGCAATCAGCCGCGTGTAGCCATCGGCGAGGGCCTGATCGACAAACCGCTGGGCATCGCCACCCTCCCATGTCACCCGCACGGCCAACTCCCAACCCTGTTCGCGCTTGCCCTGCACTGCCGCCCGCACCTCTTCGTTGAGGGCTTGCTTGCCGTGCAGAATCAACAGTGCCTTGGGTGTGCTCATGGATGAATGCTCCTGGGTTTAAGGTTCCTGAGAGATGTTGACCGTGGCCAATCGAAAAAAAGCCATTGGCTTTGGAAATTAACCCGGGTTTGTGGCGTTTCTGACACGGATCAACTCGCATTTCGCAAAATCCGCCTAGACTTGCACCCATTCTCATCCGACAAGGCCGTCGCACCATGATCACCATGTCCGCCTTCCACTCCATGCTCATCCCGATCCTGACCGGCATGATCCTCCTGGCCATAGGCTTCAACTTTCGCGACAAAGCCATCGGCGTATTCGGCATGTGGATCGGCATGCTGCTGATCCTCGGCACCGTGGTTTACAAGATCCTCGCCAAACTCGCGGAATGACAATCACACTCGCATTGCGCAGGACGGCCTCGTACACTCGGCCAATTCGTCGTTTTTAAGGTTGACCGCCTCGTGCTTGCCCGTCTGTTTGCCCTGCCCTGTTGCCTGTTTATCTGCCTGCTGTCCCTGCTGCCCATGGCGCCTGCCCACGCCGTGAGCCTGCCGGGGCTGCTGGGCAGCAACACCAAAGCCCAACCGCAAGCCGACGTCCCGTTGGGCCAGTCCCTGGACGAGGTGATCAAGACCCTGGAAAACGACCAGCAGCGCACCAAGCTGCTGAGCGACCTGAAAAAGCTCCGGGAAACCACACAAAAAGCCCAGCCCGCCGCCGAACTCGGTGTACTCGGTTTGATCGGCGGCACCCTGTCCAGCCTGGAGCAACAGTTCTCTGGCGCCGACAGCCCGATCAATCGCTGGTCCAACGAGTTTGACCTGGCCAAGGACGAACTCACTGCATTGATGCTGCCGGCCAGCGAATGGCTGCCGATCATCTTTGCCTTTGCCATGATCCTGATGCTCTGGAGCCTGCTGGCCGCCGTGCTGATCTGGCTCAGCCATCGGGTGCGCGAGCGTTTCGGCCTGACCGAAGAACTGCCCCAACACCCCAAGACCTGGGACCTGTTGCGCTTCGCCCTGCGCAAGCTCGGGCCATGGCTGATCGCGTTGGTGATCACCGTCTACATGAGCTACGCACTGCCCTCGTCCCTGGGCAAATCCCTGGCGATGGTGCTGGCCTATGCGCTGGTAGTGGGCACCTGCTTCTCGGCGATCTGCGTGGTCGCGTTTTCCGTGCTGGACGGCCCGCACCGCCACCGCGCGCTGTACATCCTGCGCCACCAGGCCTTTCGCCCGCTGTGGCTGATCGGCAGCTTTGCCGCCTTTGGCGAAGCCGTCAGCGACCCGCGCCTGGCCGAGAGCCTGGGCCAGCACTTGTCCCATGTCGCCGCGACCATCGCCAATGTCATGGCCGCGCTCTCCACTGGCGTGTTCATCCTGCGTTTCCGCCGACCCATTGCGCACCTGATCCGCAACCAGCCGCTGTCCCGCCGCCTGACCCGCCGCGCCCTGAGCGACACCATCGAGATCGTCGGCACGTTCTGGTACCTGCCGGCGTTGCTGCTGGTGGGCATCTCGCTGTTCGCCACTTTCGTCTCCGCCGGTGACACCAGCACCGCCCTGCGCCAGTCGTTGTTGTGCACGGTGTTGCTGGTGCTGTGCATGGTGATCAACGGCCTGGTGCGCCGCCATTCACTCAAGACTCAGCGTGGGCACAAGCGCCATGCGCTGTACTCCGATCGCCTGAAAAGCTTCGTCTACACCCTCGCCCACCTGGTGGTGTGGCTGGTGTTTATCGAACTGGGCCTGCGGGTCTGGGGGCTGTCGCTGATTCGCTTTACCGAAGGCGACGGCCATGAAATCAGCGTCAAGCTGTTCGGCCTTGCCGGCACGTTATTGTTCGCCTGGCTGATCTGGATCCTCAGCGACACCGCGATCCACCACGCCCTCACCCGCTCGCGCAAAGGCCTGGCCAACGCGCGTGCGCAGACGATGATGCCGCTGATTCGCAACGTGCTGTTCGTGACCATTTTCATCATTGCCGCCATCGTCGCCCTGGCGAACATGGGCATGAACGTCACGCCACTGCTGGCGGGTGCCGGTGTGATCGGCCTGGCCATCGGTTTTGGTGCGCAGTCGCTGGTGGCGGATTTGATCACCGGCCTGTTCATCATTATCGAAGACTCCCTGGCGATTGATGACTATGTGGATGTCGGCGGTCACCTGGGTACGGTCGAAGGCTTGACCATCCGTACCGTGCGTCTGCGGGACATCGACGGGATTGTGCACACCATCCCGTTCAGTGAGATCAAAAGCATCAAGAACTACTCCCGGGAATTCGGCTACGCGATCTTCCGGGTGGCGATTCCCTACAACATGGAAATCGACGACGCCATCAAGCTGATGCGCGACGTCGGGCAGAAGATGCGCAACGACCCGTTGCAGCGGCGCAATATCTGGTCGCCGCTGGAGATTCAGGGTGTAGAAAGTTTCGAGTCCGGCAGTGCGATTCTTCGCGCCCGCTTCAAGACCGCGCCGATCAAGCAGTGGGAGGTTTCGCGAGCGTTCAACTTGTCGCTCAAGCGTCACCTCGATGAAGCCGGGCTGGACCTGGCCACCCCGCGCCTGAGCGTGCAAGTAGTGACAGCGGCGGGAGGCGTGCAGGAGAAAGAATAAGCGCTGCCCGGATGACGTCAGGATCAACAACAATAATCATGGAGAGTCCTTATGCGTTTGACCGGTCTTACACACCAATGGGTACTCGGCCTGCTGTGCGGTGTCGCCAGCAGTGCGGTCATCGCCGCCAGCAGCGGCCAGGACAGTGCCCGCGAAGAAATCGCCGCCCAGGCGAAAGTGCTGGAACCGGCCCTGCTGGAAACCCGGCGCGACATCCACGCCCATCCTGAACTGGGCAACACCGAAAAGCGCACCGCGGAACTGGTGGCCAAGCAATTGCGGGAGATGGGGCTTGAGGTCAAGACCGGCGTCGCCCGCACGGGTGTCGTCGCAATCCTCAAAGGCGCCCTGCCCGGCCCGACCGTTGCCTTGCGCGCCGACATGGATGCGCTGCCGGTCAAGGAAGTGTCCGACCTGCCCTTTGCCTCGAAGGCCAAGGGGGTGTACCTCGATAAAGAAGTCGACGTGATGCACGCCTGCGGCCACGACGCCCACACCGCCATCCTGCTGAGCACGGCAAAAATTCTGACGGGCATGCGCGATCGTCTGCCGGGCACCGTGGTGTTTTATTTCCAGCCGGCTGAAGAAGGCCCGAGCGACTTTATCCCCGATGGCAAGAACACCTGGGGCGCGAAGATGATGGTGCAGGAAGGGGTGATGAAATCGCCCAAGCCGGATGCGGTGTTCGGGCTGCATGTGTGGGCGGGTGTGCCTGCGGGGCAGATTGCGTATCGGCCGGGGCCTACCCTGGCGAGTTCGGATGACCTGCGGATCAAGATCCTGGGCAAGCAGACCCATGCGGGGCGGCCGTGGGATGGGATTGATCCGATTACCGTGGGGGCGCAGGCCATCGTTGGGTTGCAGACGGTGGTGAGCCGGCGCACCGACATTTCTTCGTTTCCGGCGGTGGTGAGTATTGGCACCATCAACGGGGGGACGCGGTACAACATCATTCCTGAGTCGGTGGATATGAGTGGGACCATTCGCTCTTACGACTATGGCATTCGCCAGAAGCTGCATGCGGATGTGCGGCAGACCGTCGAGAAGATTGCCGAGAGTGGTGGGGCGAAGGCTGAGGTGACGATCATTGAGAAGTACGATCCGACCATCAATAACCCGGCGTTGACCGAGAAAATGCTGCCGAGTTTGCGTTGGGCGGCAAAGGGGGATGTGGTCAACGCCCCGTTGGTGGGTGGGGCTGAAGACTTCTCGTTTTATGCCAAGGAAGCGCCGGGGTTGTTTGTGTTTCTGGGGGTGACGCCTAGGGATCAGGATATGAGCAAGGCGGCACCGAATCATAATCCGGGGTTCTTTGTGGATGAGTCGGCGTTGGTGGTTGGGGTACGGACGTTGGCTTCGTTGGCGACTGACTATTTGTATGCCAATGCGGGGGATTGAGGGTATATCCGTTATTTGGGTAACGGCGGCTTATGGTTCCGCTCTTACAGCCATCCCTTTCAAGGTCTTGGTTTAAAATCCCCTAACCAATCCAGTCAGGACGACGAAACTATGTGGGAAAAGGTTTTAGAACGGTTTGAAAAACAGGCGCCGGCCAGCGTCATGACCAAGTTGATATTAGAGCAGGCAGTAGATGCCGCTTGGGTTGACAAGGTGTTCGATGATCACCGCCAACGGCAGTACTCACGTGAGCTTTTGTTTTCAACCGTTGTTGAGCTGATGTCCCTTGTTTCATTGGGCTTGAGGCCGTCGTTACACGCGGCGGCGCGCAAGATGGAGGGCCTTTCGGTCAGTGTTTCGGCACTCTATGACAAGATCAAGCGAACCGAACCCGAGCTGCTTCGCGCCCTCATTTCGGGCAGTGCCGAGCGTTTGATACCGACCGTCGAAACGCTCGGCCATTCATCGATCCTGCCCGGCTGGCAGTTGCGTATTGTGGATGGCAACCACCTGCCGGCCACTGAAAAACGTCTAGGCGCTCTGCGCAATGAGCGCGGCGCAGCGCGCCCAGGATTTTCAGTAGTTGCCTACGATCCGGATCTGGATTTAGTCGTTGATCTTCAGCCGTGGGAAGATGCCTACGCCAGTGAGCGAGTCAGTGTTTTACCGCTGCTGGCCCGCGCATGCGCGGGCCAGTTGTGGATGGCTGACCGGCTCTATTGCACGCTCCCCGTCCTGCAAGCCTGCGAGGACACGGGGGCTTCGTTCATCGTTCGCCAACCCAGCAAGCATCCACGCCTGGTCCAGGAAAGTGAGTGGCAAGACTCAGGGACGGTCGATAGCGGAACCGTTCGCGAACAAATCATCGAAGTGAAGGGTGGCCGCCGCTGGCGACGTGTTGAGTTGAACCTGCAAACGGCGAATGACTCAGGTGATTTGGTGATGTGGTTCTGGAGCAATTTGCCCGACACCATCGGTGCCCGGCAGATAGCCGATTTATACCGTCATTGCTGGAGTATCGAGGGAATGTTTCAGCGCCTTGAGTCGGTACTGGACAGTGAAATTACAGGCCTTGGCAGCCCGAAAGCCGCGCTATTGGGCTTTGCCTCGGCGGTCCTGGCTTACAACGTTTTGTCGGTTCTCAAGCGTAGCGTTGAGCAGGCGCACCGCGAAACGCAGCCAGAGGGTTGGGAGGTTTCGATTTTCCATTTGGCGGTGCATGTTCGCAGTGATTATCAAGGCTTGCAGATCGCATTGCCTGCGGAAAATTTCCCTCTTGAAAAGACTCCGCAAGGGCTGGCAGAGCGATTGCTGGCCCTGGCAAGGATGATCAAACCTAAGTCCGTAGCAAAAAGCCCTCGTGGCCCCAAAGTAGCCAAGCCCAAGGAGTGGCTGGAAGGTAAGGCGGTACGGGCGCATGTCTCAACAGCTAGGGTGCTTAAGGCGGCTAAGTCGGATAAACGTACTTAAACACGGCCTTAAACGGGCTTTTAAACGCAGACCTTGAAAGGGATGGCTCTTACAGCGGCTCACTTTTGAACAGCGTGTACGGACCGGACACATGGTGGACACATGTGCGGGGACATGGTTGACACATTATGGACCATAGTCTGGCTTGCTCACGTCGATTGTTCGTAGGAAGTGATGGCAAAAGTAGACGTCAAAAAGCCCATCACTTTCAGGATTAGGACGTATGGCAAGGTGATGCCCAGCCAGCCCCTTAGCTATGCTGAAATAGCGTTTCTGAAAGCGGAATCGGCTGTTATAAGCCTTGGCCAATACGTCGTCCGGTCCGTATTCAAACTCCGATAACTGCTGCGGATAAGCCCATGGGCTGGCTCGATACCGGTCCATCGGCACCTTGTAGCCCAACGCTTGATGAGGCCGTTGCAAGTTATAAATCTCACGCCATTGATCAAACGCTGTTTGAGCTTCCTTGATCGTGGAAAACTGACGCCCATTAAGCACTTCGGCCTTGAGTGACCGATGGAAACGCTCAATCTTTCCATTGGTTTGGGGGTGGTAAGGACGGCTGAAGCTGATCCGAATTCCTAAGCGAATCAACCAGATACTCAGCTCGGTGATTTCGCCAGGGTTGCGCGGCGAGCCCCAGGGCGGGCCGTTATCGACGTTGATGCGAGCCGGTAATCCGAAGCGCTGGAACACTTCAATCATTTTCTCTTTCACCGTGGTCCCACGCTCGTTATCACAAGCCTGAATCGCCAGGTTGAATCGCGAGTGGTCGTCCAGCAGGGTCAGGGGATGGCATCGGCCTTGTTGCGTCGGGAAATGCCCTTTGAAGTCCATCTGCCAAAGATCGTTAGGCGCATCGTGTTCAAATCTCAACTTTGCCGCTTGTTCCTTCTGAGCAGGCTGAATCAGCCCGTGTCGGTGCAGAACATTAGTAACGGTGCTGGGAGCGATTTGTTTTTTCAAAATGCTGCTGATCGTGCGCCCACCCCAGGCTGGATGGTCTTGCCTGAGCGCTATGACCGCCGTCTCTAGAGCGGTGTTGGTCAGCTTGGGGCTGGTGAGAGGTTTGCGGGACTTCTCTTGCAGCCCCGACCGGCCTTGCGTCTCGTAGCGATCGAGCCACTTGTACGCCGTTTGGGGGCTGATACCGAATCGTCGACACAGTTCTCGTTTATTACTGCCGGGTTGCCGCGCCAAGGCGACAAACTCTTCTTTCAGGCTCATGGCATCTCTCGTGTCCCAGGGCATGATGGTTTTCCGGCGAAGTTAGCTCGCCGAAAAGTGTCCACCATGTCCCCGCACACCCGTCAACCATGTGTCCGGTCCGTACAAACAGCGCAAAAGTAAGCAAAACGCTCTTGCCCCACCACTCGGCTCCTCGCCTAGGCTCGGAGTGCCCTCACTCCGGCTTTGGACCGTGGGCCGCCGTCATGGGCCATCCTTGGCCCAGGACGGCTAACCTGGCGTCCTGCCAGGTTACCCACGCTCCAAAGCCTGCGTTCGGCCAGCGTGGTTTAACGGGGCGCCTAAGATCAAAAGCAAGAGCACAGCGGCCTACCGGCCGGCTTGAGTGTTGAAGAGCAAAAGCCAAATCAAAATCTAAAGCGGGCACGGTCCAAAAAATGTGGGAGCGGGCTTGCTCGCGAAGGTCGTTAACGATGACGCTGGCATCCTGAATGAACGCGGCGCTCTCAGGTTTTTCGCGAGCAAGCCCGCTCCCACAGAAAAGCAGATCTGTTTTCGCTCTGGTCTTTGCTTTTGCTTTTAACACTCAAGCCGGCCGGGAGGCCGCTGTGCTCTGCTTTTGATCTGCTTTTGATTTTGATCTGCGGGCCCCGTTAACCACGATGGCCGCAAGTAGGCACGGTGGAGCGGGTAAATCGGCAGGGATGCCGATTTAGCCGCGCCGGGCCATGGATGGCCCGTCGCGGCGGCCCGCGGAACCGGGCCGGAGTGCGGGCATGCCGAGCCTAGGCGAGGCACCGAGTGGTGGGGCGAAGACCTTTTGGTTACTTTTGGGGCGTTTGCCAAAAGTGACCCGCTGTAAGAGCGGAACCCTAAGTGGCCGTTACCGCAGCAACGGATATGTACACCGTCAAACCATCAAACCATCAACGCATCCCACGTCACCCCGTCAAACCACATCCACCCCCACATGAATCGCATCATGCCGCCAAAACTCCAGATCACAATCAATCAACCGCTCATGCTGATCATAATTAACCCGAGCAATCCGCAACCCCGGGCTCCCCACCGACACCCTCAACGCCGCAGCCGCCTCAACCTGCAATGACGTCGGCACAATCTCAAACCGCACCCGCCCGTAATGCAAGTCATACACCCGCGCATACAACTCCGTAATCGACTGATTCAAATCACACTCCAGAATCCCCGGAAAATACTGCGGGTTCAGATAGTGCTCCACATACAACACCAACCGCCCATCAATCCTGCGCCCCCGGCAAATCTGAATCACACTGGACAACGCCGGCAACTGCAACCACGCACACACCGCCGCCGAAGCCGGCTGCAACCGCGCCGAAATCACCTCGGTCGACGGCATCCGCCCCTGCGCACTCACCATCGCGTGAAAATGGCTGCGCTGCATCAAGTTGTAGGCAAGCCTGGGCGGCGACACAAACCACCCCCGCCGCTCCTCGCGATAAATCTGCCCTTGTGCCTCAAGTTGTAACAAGGCTTCCCGCACCGTAATGCGGGTGGTACCAAACAACTCGCTCAGCTTGCGCTCGGCCGGCAGCTTACTGCCAGGCGCCAACAAGCCATGGTCGATCTGCTCTTGCAGCGCCAGGCCAATGGTTGTCACCGCCTTGGTTGCCTCATCACGCATCAACGTTACCTATCTGGACTAGACCAGCACTACTCAGGTGCACAAAACGCCCGCTAAACGCGCCTCTGCTATTGCGTGCAAGCCTAGGCATTACACATGACCGACAGATGACAGCGCCTCGCGACGTTCTGCCACAAGACCTGCAATACATCGGCCAAGTCCAAGGCTTCCGGGCGGTTTGGCATGGTCTACGCTTACCCGGCAACCCCTCGTCCAGGCCAACAAAAAACGACATCGACATGAAACTGTCATCCGGCACGCCTAAATTGGCTCGTGTATTGCTGACCTAGACCAACACCTTCGCAATCGTTCATAAAAACGCAGCGTTGAAAACGCCCAAAGGAGCTTCGGATGAAACAGCTTTTCCTGGCATCACTGTTAGGCTCGACCATTGCCATGTGCACCGCCGCCATGGCTGCTGATACCGATTTGAAAACGCTCGAAGCCGCCGCGAAAGCGGAAGGCGCCGTCAACAGCGTCGGCATGCCCGATGACTGGGCCAACTGGAAAGGCACCTGGGACGACCTGGCCAAGATCTATGGCCTCAAGCACATCGACACCGACATGAGCTCGGCCCAGGAAGTCGCCAAGTTTGCGGCAGAAAAAGACAACGCCAGCGCCGACATCGGCGACGTCGGTGCAGCCTTCGGCCCGATAGCGGTGAAACAGGGCGTTACTCAACCGTACAAGCCGACTACCTGGGCACAAGTCCCGGATTGGGCGAAAGACAAAGACGGTAACTGGGCACTGGCCTACACCGGCACCATCGCCTTTATCGTCAACAAAAAGCTGCTGCACGGCTCCGAAGCCCCAAAGAGCTGGGCTGACCTGAAGACCGGCAAATACAAGGTGTCCATCGGTGACGTGAGCACCGCCGCCCAGGCTGCCAACGGCGTACTCGCCGCTGCACTGGCCAACGGTGGTGACGAGAAGAACATTCAGCCTGCATTGCTGATGTTCGCCGACATCGCCAAGCAAGGCCGCCTGTCGCTGGCCAACCCGACCATCGCCACCATGGAAAAAGGCGAAGTGGAAGTGGGCGTGGTCTGGGACTTCAACGGCCTGAGCTACAAAGCCAAGATGGCCAACCCGGATGACTACGTGGTGCTGATCCCGTCGGACGGCTCGGTGATTTCCGGCTACACCACCATCATCAACAAATACGCCAAGCACCCGAACGCCGCCAAGCTGACCCGCGAATACATCTTCAGCGATGCCGGCCAGACCAACCTGGCCCGTGGCAACGCGCGTCCGATTCGTGCCGAACACCTGACCTTGCCAGCCGACGTACAGGCCAAGCTGCTGCCTAACGAGCAGTACAAGAAAGTCACGCCGATCAAAGACGCCGACGCTTGGGAGAAGACCTCCAAGGCACTGCCGCAGAAGTGGCAGGAAGAAGTCATCATCAATATGCAATAAGGCTGTAACCCACATTGGAGATCCGCTGGAGATCCAATGTGTGAGCGGGCTTGGGTGGGAGCGGGCTTGCTCGCGAAAGCGCAGTGTCAGTCAATACATGTGTGACTGACCCACCGTCTTCGCGAGCAAGCCCGCTCCCACAAAAGCCCACTCCCACACTTAACTGCGTTCCCTCAGGGGAAATTGAGTCAAGCCTATTTGTTGCGGAGCCCCAGCCCCTATGAAGCACAACGTCATCCTTGTCGTGCTCGACGGCCTGAATTACGAGGTTGCCCGACACGCCATGGGGCACTTGCAGGCCTATATCGGCGCAGGACGCGCAGCACTGTACAAACTGGAATGTGAACTACCGGCCCTGTCCCGGCCCCTGTACGAATGCATCCTCACCGGCGTCCCGCCGATCGAAAGCGGCATCGTCCACAACAACATCTCGCGCCTGTCCAACCAGCGCAGCATTTTCCATTACTCCACCGACGCCGGTTTATCCACAGCGGCGGCGGCTTATCACTGGGTCAGCGAGTTGTATAACCGCAGTCCCTTCATCGCCGCCCGCGATCGTCATACCAACGACCCGGCGCTGCCGATCCAGCATGGGCATTTCTACTGGAATGACCATTACCCGGACTCGCACCTGTTTGCCGACGCGGAAAGCCTGCGCCTCAAACACGCGCCGAATTTCCTGGTGGTGCACCCGATGAACATCGACGACGCCGGCCACAAGCACGGCCTCGACACCCCGCAATACCGCAACAGCGCACGCTCGGCCGACATCATCCTCGCCGACTACCTGCAAGGCTGGCTCGACGCCGGTTACCAGGTGCTGGTGACGGCCGACCACGGCATGAACAACGACCGCTCCCACAACGGCCTGCTGCCGGAAGAACGGGAAGTGCCGCTGTTTGTGCTGGGTGATGCGTTCAGCCTCGACACCCATGCCACACCCAAGCAAACCGAGCTGTGCGGCACCGTCTGCGAGCTGCTCGGTGTGCCCCACGACAAGCCTGTATGCCGGGAGCTGTTGAAGTGAATTCAGTGATCCGCGGCAAATGGCTGGCTGCCTTGTGCCTGGTGCCCTTCGCCCTCTTCTTTATCGTGTTCGAGATCGCCCCGCTGGTGTGGGTGATGATCAGCAGCGTCCAGTCGGAAGAATTCGGCTGGGGCCTGGCCAACTTCAGCAAGATCTTCAGTTCGAAGTTCTATATGCAGGCGATCCAGTACAGCCTGGAGATCAGTTTCTATTCCAGCGTATTCGGGATCATCATCGCCGTGCTGGGCAGCTACTCGCTGCGCCGGGTGGACGGACGGCTGCGTAATTTCGTGACCGCATTCGCCAACATGACCAGCAACTTTGCCGGCGTGCCATTGGCCTTCGCGTTCATCATCCTGCTGGGGTTCAACGGCAGCATTACCATCATGCTCAAGCAGGCCGGGATCATTCAGGACTTCAACCTGTACTCCAAGACCGGCCTGATCATCCTTTATACCTACTTCCAGATTCCCCTCGGCGTGCTGCTGCTCTACCCGGCCTTCGACGCGTTGCGCGAAGACTGGCGCGAGTCTGCTTCATTGCTGGGCGCGGACGGTTGGCAGTACTGGCGGCACATCGGTCTGCCGGTGCTGACCCCGGCGCTGCTGGGCACCTTCGTGATCCTGCTGGCCAACGCCCTCGGCGCCTACGCCACGGTGTACGCGCTGACTACCGGCAACTTCAACGTGCTGCCGATCCGTATCGCGGCGATGGTCTCCGGCGACATCTCCCTGGACCCGAACATGGCCAGCGCCCTGGCCGTGGTGCTGGTGGCGCTGATGACCGTGGTGACCGTGGTCCATCAACTGCTGCTCAAGAGGAGCTACCATGTCTCGCGCTGAACCTGGCTCGGCCGCCCTCTACCACCGCGTAGTGGTGTACCTGTTGTTTGCGATCCTGGTGCTGCCGTTGCTCGGCACCCTGGTCTACTCCATCGCCAGCAGTTGGTCGGCGACCATCCTGCCGTCCGGTTTTACCTTCAAGTGGTACATCCAGCTGTGGAGTGACCCGCGCTTCCTGAATGCCTTCGGCCAATCGCTGCTGGTGTGTGTCGGTGCGCTTATCTTGTCGGTGGTACTGATCCTGCCGCTGCTGTTTGTGGTGCATTACCACTTTCCAAAACTCGACGCGCTGATGAACATCCTGATCCTGCTGCCCTTCGCGGTGCCGCCGGTGGTGTCGTCGGTGGGACTGTTGCAGCTCTACGGCTCGGGGCCGTTTGCAATGGTGGGTACGCCGTGGATCCTGATCGGCTGCTACTTCACCGTGGCGCTGCCGTTCATGTACCGCGCGATCACCAACAACCTGCAAGCGATCAACCTGCGGGACCTGATGGACGCCGCCCAACTGCTTGGCGCCAGCACCTTCCAGGCTGCGTTCCTGGTGGTACTGCCCAACCTGCGCAAGGGCTTGATGGTGGCGTTGCTGCTGTCGTTCTCGTTCCTGTTCGGCGAGTTCGTGTTCGCCAACATCCTGGTGGGCACCCGCTACGAAACCCTGCAGGTGTACCTCAACAATATGCGTAACAGCAGCGGCCACTTCACCAGTGCCCTGGTGATCTCCTATTTCTTCTTTGTGCTGGTGCTGACCTGGGCCGCCAACATCTTGAACAAGGACAAAAGCCAATGAGCTTCGTCAGCGTCCAACACCTGCAAAAAGGCTACGCCGGCACGCCGGTCTTCAGTGACATCAACTGCGAAATCGCCAAGGGCGAATTCGTCACCCTGCTCGGCCCGTCAGGCTGCGGCAAGTCGACCCTGCTGCGCTGCATCGCCGGCCTGACCTCGGTAGACAGCGGGAAAATCCTGCTGGACGGCCAGGACATCGTTCCGCTGAGCCCGCAGAAACGGCATATCGGCATGGTGTTCCAGAGCTACGCGCTGTTCCCCAACATGACCGTGGAACAGAACGTCGCTTTCGGCCTGCGCATGCAGAAGGTCAATGCCGACGACAGCCACAAACGCGTGCAGGAAGTGCTGCAACTGGTGGAGCTGAAAGAACTCGCCGGCCGCTACCCGCACCAGATGTCCGGCGGTCAGTGCCAGCGCGTGGCCCTCGCCCGCTCCCTGGTGACGCGCCCGCGCCTGTTGCTGCTGGATGAGCCGCTGTCGGCCCTCGACGCACGGATTCGCAAGCACCTGCGCGAACAGATTCGCCAGATCCAGCGCGAGCTGGGCCTGACCACCATCTTCGTGACCCATGATCAGGAAGAAGCCCTGACCATGTCCGACCGGATCTTCCTGATGAACCAGGGCAAGGTCGTGCAGAGCGGCGATGCCGAGACCCTCTACACCGCGCCGGTGGATGTGTTCGCCGCCGGCTTTATCGGCAACTACAACCTGCTGGACGCCGACAAGGCCAGCAAACTGTTGCAGCGCCCGATCACCGGGCGCATCGCCATTCGCCCGGAAGCCATCGAACTCAGCCGCAGCGGCGAACTGGACGCGCTGGTGCGCAGCCACAGCCTGTTGGGCAACGTGATTCGCTATCGCATCGAAGCCCGTGGGGTGGAATTGGTGGTGGACGTGCTCAACCGCTCGGCTGACGATCTGCACCCGGACGGTCAGCGATTGGCACTTTCCATCGACCCAAGTGCGTTGTGTGAAGTAGCCTGACGCACGATTTATTTGAGAGAGCGTGACAGATGGCATTGGTAATTTTTGATCTGGACGACACCCTGATCCACGGCGACTGCGCCACCCTGTGGAGCGAGCAGATGGGCCGCCTGGGCTGGGTGGATGGCGAGTCGTTCATGCGCAAGAACGACGAACTGATGGCGGCCTACAGCCGTGGTGAACTGGCCATGGAGGACTACATGGACTTCAGCCTGGAGCCGATGATCGGGCGCACGCCGGAAGAGATCGAGCACCTTGTTGAGCCGTGGGTGGAAGACGTTATCGAGCCGCTGATCTACAGCGAAGCTACCCGGACTATCGCCCGGCACCGCCAGAATGGTGACCGGATTCTGGTGATCTCGGCGTCGGGGACGCACCTGGTGAAGCCGATTGCGGCGCGTATCGGCATTGATGAAGTGTTGGGGATCGAGTTGGACGTTGCTCATGGGGTGTACAGCGGCAAGACCACGGGTGTATTGACGTACCGCGAAGGCAAGATCACCCGCCTGATGGAATGGCTGGAGCAGGAAGGTGAGCACCTTGATGGGGCGTACTTCTACTCGGATTCGCGCAATGACTTGCCGCTGTTGCTGAAGGTGGAGAACCCGCAAGTGGTGAATCCGGACCCGGTGTTGCGGGCGCATGCTGAGAAGGCTGGGTGGCCGATTCATCATTGGGTTTGACGTTTTGCGCAGGTTTGAGGTGAGTACATATCCGTTATTTAGGTAACGGCCGCCTATGGTTTCGCTCTTACAGCGACTCACTTTGGAAAAGCCCCAAAGTAAGCAAAGGGCTCTGCCCCGCCTGTCGGCACCTCGCCTAGGCTCGGTGTTCCCTCACTCCGGCATTGCTCCGCGGGCCGCCGCGATGGGCCATCCATGGCCCAGCGCGGCTAAACCGGCGTCCTGCCGGTTTACCCGCTCCGCACTGCCTGCGTTCGGCCTCGGGCTTATTGGGGCAGTCAGATCAAAATCAAAAGCAAAAGCACAGCGGCCTCCCGGCCGGCTTGAGTGTTAAAAGCCAGATCAAAAGCAAAAGCAAAAACCAGAGCGAAAACAAAGCTGCTTTTCTGTGGGAGCGGGCTTGCTCGCGAAAAACCTGAGAGCGCCGCGTTCATCCAGAATGCCAGCGTCATCGTTAACGACCTTCGCGAGCAAGCCCGCTCCCACATTTTTGACCGTGCCCGCTTTAGCTTTTGATTTGGCTTTTAACACTCAAGCCGGCCGGGAGGCCGCTGTGCTTTTGATCTTGATTTTGATCTTAGGCGCCCCGTTAAACCACGCTGGCCGAACGCAGGCTTTGGAGCGTGGGTAACCTGGCAGGACGCCAGGTTAGCCGTCCTGGGCCAAGGATGGCCCATGACGGCGGCCCACGGTCCAAAGCCGGAGTGAGGGCACTCCGAGCCTAGGCGAGGAGCCGAGTGGTGGGGCAAGAGCGTTTTGCTTACTTTTGCGCTCTTTGTACGGACCGGACACATGGTGGACACATGTGCGGGGACATGGTTGACACATTATGGTCCGTAATCAGGCTTATTCACGTCTATGGTCCGCAAAAAGTGATGGCAGAAGTAGACGTCAAATAGCCCCTCACTTTCAGGCTTTGGGCGTATCGCGATGTGCTGCCCAGCCAGGCCTTTGGCGATACTGAAATAACGTTTCTGAAAGCGGAATCGACTGTCATAAACCTTAGCCAATAGGTCGTCCGGTCCGTATTCAAACTCTGGCAGTTGCTGCGGATAAGCCCAGGGGCTGGCCCGATACCGGTCCATCGGCACCTTGTAGTCCAATGCTTGATGGGGGCGTTGCAGGTTATAAACCTCGCGCCATCGATCAAACGCTGTTTGAGCCTCCTTGATCGTGGAAAACTGGCGCCCATCAAGCACTTCGGCCTTGAGTGATCGATGGAAACGCTCAATCTTTCCATTGGTTTGCGGATGGTAAGGGCGGCTGAAACTGATCCGAATTCCTAAGCGAATCAACCAGATACTCAACTCAGTAATTTCTCCAGGGTTGCGGGGAGAGCCCCATGGCGGGCCGTTATCAACGTTGATGCGAGCCGGTAATCCGAAACGCTGGAATACCTCGATCATCTTCTCCTTCACCGTAACCCCACGCTCGTTATCACACGCTTGAATAGCCAAATTGAATCGCGAGTGATCGTCCAGCAACGTCAGGGGGTGGCATCGGCCTTGTTGCGTCGGGAAATGCCCTTTGAAGTCCATCTGCCAAAGATCGTTAGGCGCATCGTGCTCAAACCTCAGCTTCGCCAATTGTTCCTTCTGCGCAGGCTTAATCATCCCGTGCCGATGCAGGACATTGGTGACGGTGCTGGGAGCAATCTGCTTTTTCAAAATGCTGCTGATCGTGCGCCCACCCCATGCGGGATGGTCTTGCCTGAGCGCTATGACCGCCGTTTCTAGAGCAGGGTCGGTCAGCTTGGGGCTGGTGATAGGTTTGCGGGACATCTCTTGCAGCCCCGACCGGCCTTGGGCCTCGTAGCGTTTGAGCCACTTATACGCCGTTTGGGGGCTGATCCCGAATCGTCGACACAGCTCTCGTTTATTACTGCCGGGTTGCCGGGCTAAGGCAACGAACTCTTCTTTCAGGCTCATGGCGTCTCTCGTGTCCCAGGGCATGATGGATTTCCGGCGAAGTTGGCTCGCCGAAAAGTGTCCACCATGTCCCCGTACATCCGTCAACCATGTGTCCGGTCCGTACACGCTCTTCAAAAGTGAGCCGCTGTAAGAGCGGAACCAATCTCAGCCATCACCCAAATAACGGATATACACCCAGCCAACTCCCCCCCAACACAAATGTCGCATCGGAAATCAGGTCAGACTCTCGTCAATCACCAACACCAGCTTCCCGGAAATCCGATTAGTCGCCAGTTCCGCAAACGCAGCCTCAGCATCCTTGATCGGAAACGTCTTCGCCAATTGCGGACTCAAACGGCCCTCGGCAAACAACGGCCACACATGCTGGCTCAAGTCACTGAACAGGTCAGCCTTGAACTGATCATCCCGGCTACGCAACGTCGACCCCAACACCTGCACACGCTTGGCCAACACCTGCGCCAGATCGATCTGCGCCTCACGGCCGCCCATCAACCCGATCAACACCCAGCGCCCATCACGCGCCGCCAGCTTGAGATTCAGCGCCGCGTAATTCCCCCCCACCGGGTCAAGAATCACATCGAACGGTCCAAAATCCCTCAAGCCCTCGATGCCGTCAGTACGTACCACACCCCCCTGAGCCCCCAGCGCCTCACAGTACGCCAGGCGATCCGCCGACCCCACGCTGACCCAACACGGGCTACCAAACGCCTTGCACAACTGAATCGCCGCCGAGCCCACCCCACTGGCGCCAGCATGCAACAACACCTTCTCCCCAGGCTTGAGGCCCGCCAGCTGGAACAGATTCAGCCACGCAGTGCTGTACACCTCGGGCAACCCGGCCGCTTCCACCAGCGACACGCCCTCCGGCACCGGCAGTACATGCCGCGCATCCACCACCACTTCTTCAGCCATCCCGCCACCAGCGAGCAAGGCGCAAACGCGATCACCCACCTGCCACGACGAACCGGCGCCGACTTCGCTGATCACCCCGGAACACTCCAGGCCCAACACCTGACTGGCGCCAGGAGGCGGTGGATAGAGCCCTGAACGCTGTAATAAATCCGCCCGATTCAGGCCCGCAGCCGCCACACGAATGCGAACTTGGCCTACATCACATGTAGGACTCGGCTCGTCTTGCCACTCCACATGACCTTCAACGCCTTGCAATGCTTTCACAGTGCCTCCATAGTGAGTCTGGACTGAGCCCGTTGCTGTAGCGCCGGGCTTTTTGCATTATGCGACCGGCCCATATGGAACCGGCGACTTCAAAGACGGCCTAATATGCGTTATCAATTGCCCCCGCGTCGAATCAGCATGAAGCATCTGTTCCCCAGCACCGCCCTCGCTCTTTTTATTGGTATCGGCCTTCTGCCGCTATCGAGCAATACGTTCGCAGCCAACAGCTGGGACAATCTTCAGCCTGATCGCGATGAGGTGATTGCCAGCCTCAACGTCGTTGAGTTGCTCAAGCGCCACCATTACAGCAAGCCGCCGCTGGACGACGCTCGCTCGGTGATCATTTACGACAGCTACCTCAAGCTGTTGGATCCCTCGCGCAGCTATTTCCTGGCCAGTGACATCACCGAGTTCGACAAGTGGAAGACGCAGTTCGACGACTTCCTCAAGAGCGGTGATTTGCAGCCCGGCTTCACCATCTACAAGCGTTACCTGGACCGCGTCAAAGCGCGTCTGGACTTCGCCATTGGTGAGCTGAACAAGGGCGTCGACCAGTTCGACTTCACCAAGAAAGAGACCTTGCTGGTTGACCGCAAGGACGCTCCTTGGCTGACCACCGAAGCCGAACTGGACGACCTGTGGCGCAAACGCGTCAAGGACGAAGTCCTGCGCTACAAGATCTCAGGCAAAGAGCCGAAGGCCATTCAGGAACTGTTGACCAAGCGCTACAAGAATCAGTTGGCACGTCTGGATCAGACCCGTGCCGAAGATATCTTCCAGGCCTACATCAACACCTTCGCAATGTCCTACGACCCGCATACCAATTATCTGTCACCAGATAACGCGGAAAATTTCGATATCAACATGAGTCTGTCGCTGGAAGGCATCGGTGCCGTCCTGCAAAGCGATAACGACCAGGTGAAAATCGTGCGTCTGGTGCCGGCAGGTCCGGCCGACAAGACCAAGCAGGTTGCTCCGGCCGACAAGATCATCGGTGTGGCCCAGGCCGACAAAGAGATGGTCGATGTGGTCGGCTGGCGTCTGGATGAAGTGGTCAAGCTGATCCGCGGTCCGAAAGGCAGCGTGGTGCGCCTGGAAGTGATTCCGCACACCAACGCACCGAACGACCAGACCAGCAAGATCGTGTCCATCACCCGTGAAGCGGTGAAGCTCGAAGACCAGGCCGTCCAGAAGCAAGTCCTCAACCTCAAGCAGGATGGCAAGGACTACAAGCTGGGCGTGGTGGTGATCCCGGCGTTCTACCTGGACTTCAAAGCGTTCCGCGCCGGTGATCCGGACTACAAGAGCACCACCCGCGACGTTAAGAAAATCCTGACAGAACTGCAGAAGGAAAAAGTCGACGGCGTGGTCATCGACCTGCGCAACAACGGCGGCGGTTCCCTGCAGGAAGCCACCGAGCTGACCAGTCTGTTTATCGACAAGGGTCCGACCGTGCTGGTGCGTAACGCCGACGGCCGTGTGGACGTGCTGGAAGACGAGAACCCGGGTGCCTTCTACAAAGGGCCAATGGCGTTGCTGGTCAACCGCCTCTCGGCATCCGCTTCGGAGATTTTTGCCGGCGCGATGCAGGACTACCACCGTGCGCTGATCATCGGCGGCCAGACCTTCGGCAAAGGCACCGTGCAGACCATCCAGCCGCTGAACCATGGCGAGCTGAAACTGACCCTGGCCAAGTTCTACCGGGTTTCCGGGCAGAGCACCCAGCATCAGGGCGTACTGCCGGATGTCGATTTCCCGTCGATCATCGACACCAAGGAAATCGGCGAGAGCGCACTGCCTGAGGCCATGCCGTGGGACACCATCCGTCCTGCGATCAAGCCGGCGGTAGACCCGTTCAAACCGTACATCGCACAGCTGAAAGCTGATCACGAAGCCCGCTCCGCCAAGGATGCCGAGTTCATCTTCATCCGCGACAAGCTGGCCCTGGCCAAGAAGTTGATGGAAGAGAAAACCGTCAGCCTCAACGAAGCCGACCGTCGTGCGCAGCACACCGACATCGAGAATCAGCAACTGGTGCTGGAGAACGCCCGCCGCAAGGCTAAAGGCGAAGCCCCACTCAAGGAACTGAAGAAAGAAGACGAAGACGCGATCGCCGCCGAGCCTGATAAAACCAAGCCGGAAGATGATGCCTACCTGAGCGAGACCGGGCGCATCCTGCTGGACTACTTGAAAATCAGTAAGACGGTGGCCAAGCAGTAAATGATGGCAATTTAATGTGAACGCTCTCCGGAGTGTCATCAAATAGACATCATTCTGTCGTGAAATGAAGGACCTGCCCAAGCAGGTCCTTTTTTTTCGACCGAGAAAATCATGACCATGACCGAACAGCTGAATGCATTGGGCTCAATCCTGGCTCAAGGCAGTTTGCACAGCCTGTTCCAACCGATCATTTCTCTGTCCGAGCGACGCGTGGTCGGTTACGAGGCCCTCAGCCGTGGCCCGTCCAACAGCCCGCTGCACTCCCCTATCGCGCTGTTCTCCGTAGCCCGCCACGCCGGGCGCCTCAGCGAGCTGGAGATGGTCTGCCGGGAAAGCGCCTGCCGGCGGTTCAGCGAACAGAAACTGCCAGGCAAGCTGTTCCTCAACGTCTCACCCGAATCCCTGCTGGAAACCGCCCATCAACCTGGCCGCACCCTGCAACTGCTCAGCGACTTCGGCATCCCGCCCAGCCAGGTGGTGATCGAACTGACCGAGCAAACCCCGACCGACGACTTTCAACTGCTGCAAACCGCGCTGCATCATTACCGCGACATGGGCTTTTCGATTGCCCTGGATGACCTGGGCGCCGGCTATTCCAGCCTGCGTCTATGGTCGGAATTGCGCCCGGACTACGTGAAGATCGACCGGCATTTTATCGACGGCATCCACCAGGACGCCCTCAAGCGCGAGTTTGTCGGCTCCATCCTGCAAATTGCCAAGGCCTCCCGAGCCCAAGTCATCGCCGAAGGTATCGAATTGCCGGAAGAGTTGGCGGTGCTCACCGAGATGGGCGTCGACCTGGTGCAGGGTTACCTGCTCTGCCGCCCCCAGGAACAACCGCCGCAGGAGGCGCGGTTGATGTTGCCCAAACCTGACAGCGCCAACGTCGCACTGAACGACGAAGGCAGCGACCTCAGCGCCCTGCTCAACGAACAACCAGCCGTGGGCCAGCACACCGCCACGGCGCAGGTGCTGGAAGCCTTTCGGCGCCAGGCCAACCTCAATTCCCTGGCGGTGCTGGATGAGCGTGGCCATCCAATTGGCATCGTGCACCGGCACTCGCTGTCGGACGCCCTGCTCAAGCCGTTCGCCACCGACCTGTTCGCCCGCAAGCCCATCAGCCGCTTGATGAGTGATGACTTCCTCGCGGTGGAACTGAGCCAGTCCCTGCAGCAAGTCAGCCGCCTGCTCACCAGCCGCGCGCGCCAGCGGATCGAGGAAGATTTCATCATCACCCTCAACGGCGATTACCTGGGGCTGGGTCGGGTGATCGACGTGCTCAAGCTGATTACCGAGCTGAAAATCCAGCAGGCACGCTACGCCAACCCGCTGACCCTGCTGCCGGGCAACGTGCCGATCCAGCAGTGCCTGACGCGGTTGTTGCAGCAACAGCGTGAGTCCGTGATCTGCTACGTCGATATCGACAGTTTCAAACCGTTCAACGATATCTACGGCTATGGCCGGGGCGATGAAGTGTTGCTGTGCCTGGCGCAATGCCTGAACGACCGGGTAGACCCCAGCCGCGACTTTGTCGGGCATATCGGCGGTGACGACTTTTTGCTGGTGCTGGGGCCGCAGGATTGGCGCAAGCGGCTTAACCAGTTGCTGGACGACTTCCACACTCAATGCCGGCGCTTCTATCGCAGCGAGCATCTGGACGCAGGCTGTTTCGTTGCACTGAACCGCCAGGGCGTGCGCCAGGAGTTTGCGCTGCTGTCGCTGTCCATCGGCGTGGTGCATTTGTATCCACAGGCCTGTGGACAACTCGATGCCAGCCAGTTGGCGGAACTGGCCTCGCAAGCCAAGCACCACGCAAAGAACGTGGCGGGCTACAGCATTCATGTGATCGACAGTCTGGAGTTGGGCCAGGCAGAAGCGGAGCCGCTCTAGATCAGAGTTGTTCCAGACGCATCTGCGCCAACGGGTGCCCGGCCCGGGCGGCGATTTTCCACCAGCGTGCCGCTTCCAGCGGATCCGGCGCCTTGCCAAGGCTGCCCGCGAGGCTCAACACCCCAATCTGGTAGGCCGCCTTGCCATCTCCGGCCTGGGCCGCCAGCCGCAACAGCCGCACGCCCTCTTCACGGGCGCCAAGGCCCTTGCCGCGAAACGCCAGGATATGTCCGTAGAAACTCTGGGCCCCTACGTCGCCCAGATTGGCCATGCGTGCGAACTGACCTTCAAGCCATTGCCAGCAACGTGGCTGGCGCATGAACCAGGACCAATGAAACAATTTGCGCGCCAGCCAATAACTGACATACGCCTTAAGCTTCCAAAACACTAAGCCTCCGCTGACTCGGGATAATCGTACTCAAATACTCGCACCACTTCGGATGCGTGCCATGACGCTGCAGCCACGCCATCGGACGGCCCGCAGAAGCGTCCAAGACGCTCCACACATTCAAAGAAGCCGGTGCGTGGCAGGCGGCTGGCGCCCTGGCTGATCACCAGGGAACTGCGCAGCGGCTGGTCGGCCTTGGCATCCAGCGCCGCCAGGTGCTCCAGCGCAGCCGTCAGGGTTTGCATGGCCGGCGTGGGAAATTGCAGGCGCTCCAGCAATGCGCGGTAGGTCAAGAGGTGGCGCTGTCGGCGCGCCTGGTCCAGCTCGTTGATTAACCCATCCCAATGCTGACGGCTGATGCGTACGCTCACGTTTCTTCCCTCCAACCTGCGACGCCCAGTTCCCAGGCCAGGCTGCGGCGGATGGCTGCGTCCGGCTGGCGTTCACCACTTTCGATCAAGCCCAGGTAAGACGGGCTGATGCCCACTGTGCGCGCAAGAGCCTCGATGGCCAGGCCCTTGGCCTCGCGCAGGCTTCGCAGCTGCTCCAGGGGGCGCAGATCCGGTTCGGCAGTGGCTTGGCGAATGTTCGAAGCAGGAGATGTCGGCTGCTGCTGACCGGCGGCTTTTAACAGCGCCTGATACTGAGCCCAAGGCAGAACCGCATATTCGGGTTCGCCATCCTTTGTAATTATCTGAATATCCATGACCGCCCCGTAGGATCACAACACTTACTTCGTAAGCACTTTCCTTAGGAGTGTAATCCTAACAGCCACAAAGAGCGCAGGGGGATATTCGCAAGGTTCAGTTTTTTTTCAGTTGTTCCTGCTCAAGCAGCAGAGGCGTCGCTGGCAGGCGCTCAACCACCGCAAGCTTCTCCGGGACCTGACGCTCGCGCCAGGCACGAAAAGCGCTCAGTTCGCCGTCCAGGGTCTTCATGACCCATGCCAGCACGGCGATGTCGTCGAGCATGCCGAACACCGGAATAAAATCCGGGATCGCATCAATCGGACTGAGGAAGTACATCAGCCCCGCCACCACCGAAATCAGCGCCTTGGGGCTGATGGCCCGGTACTCGCCGCGCCAATAGGCCAGGCACAAGGCCTGGAGCAGCTTGAGGTCGTCCTTGAGTTTACCCAACCGGTTGCCCTGGCTCGAGCCTTTGGCGGCAACGGCGAACAGCAACGTAGGCAAGCGGCCTCGGCCCAGCAGGCGGGCGGCCATGGGCAGGAAGCGGGTGAAATTAAACGGTGCTTTCATCGTCACTCCAGTTCCAGGCGACAGAAAAGGTTATCCACACAAATTGTGGATAACCTTGTGAACAGAGCCTGTTTTCCAGGCTGAAAGCCACGTAATACAAGGCCTACAGTCAGATCGGGCGTTTTTTGCGCACATAAAAAAAACCCAAGAATTCATTGACTTGGAGATTATCTGCGTCTACCCGTGCTCGGGTCTTTTATCAGACTGCTCTAGCCCGCATGGGTTCGGTTGAATTTGCCCTGGATTCAACTGATCGTTCCCAGGCTCTGCGTGGGAATGCCGCCTGTGGCGCTCCGCGCTCGCTGTTAGCGCTAGGCTTGAGCAATGCGCAATGGTGACGCAGAGCGTCACGGGATGCATTCCCACGCAGAGCGTGGGAACGATCGCAGAGCGTGGGAACGATCGCAGAGCGTGGGAACGATCGCATAGGCCAGAAACAACAACGCCCCGTCGAAACGGGGCGTTGTGTGTTCAGGTGCTGATTACTTCTTGGCAGCAGGAGCCGCCGGTGCGTCAGGAGCGTCCGCCTTGGACGGGTCCTTGATGGCCAGCAGTTCCAGGTCGAATACCAGCACGGAGTTGGCTGGAATCGCCGGGCTCGGGCTCTGCGCGCCGTAGGCCAGGTCGGACGGGATGTACAACTCGACCTTCTCGCCAACGTGCATCAGTTGCAGGCCTTCGACCCAACCTGGAATCACGCCGCTGACCGGCAGGTCAATCGGGCTGCCGCGGTCCACGGAGCTGTCAAAGGTGGTGCCGTTAGTGAGCTTGCCGGTGTAGTGAACAGTCACTACGTCGGTTGGCTTGGGTTGAGCACCGTCCGCTTTCTTCACGATCTTGTATTGCAGACCGGAAGCAGTGGTGACAACGCCGTCTTTCTTGGCGTTTTCTTCGAGGAATTTCTTGCCGGCGGTTGCCGACTCTTCGCTCATCTTGGCCATACGCTCTTCAGCACGTTTTTGCAGTGCGGCGAAGGCTTCGACCAGCTCGTCGTCTTTCAGCTTCTGTTCTTTCTTGCCGACGGCATCTTCGATGCCTTGGGCTACCGCTTTGGAGTCCAGGTCATCCATACCTTCTTGAGCAAGGCTTTTGCCCATGTTCAGGCCGATACCGTAGGAAGCTTTTTGCGCCGGGGTTTTCAGCTCTACGCTGGTTTGCGAATCACAACCCGCAAGTACCAGGCTAACCAGGGCCACCGCCGCCGCCAACCGATGCTGTTTCATGCTATTTCCTTGTTCGTGTGCCAAAAGGGCATTCGAGTAAAGTCGCGAGCTTATCAGGCGGCCACGACCAATGGCTACCGGCATGTGAGCAGGAAACTTCTGATAAGTTCACGTGTTTAAAAGCATTTTCATTCAATCCAGGGCCCTGCAACGGACAGCAGCAGCACTGGAACGAAGCTCATGGCCACTTGCCGCACTGCTGGCCTGATGGCATAAGAACGCTAGAACTCGACAAGGATAGTTATCTTGCGCATTTTTTCCCGTGTTTTGCTGATGATTTTCATACTGCTGGGCCTGATCCTGGCGGTGGTGCTCTATTACGTGGTCAACCCGAAGCTGCCGGTTTACGTGCCGGTGGAACAGGTGCATTACCAGGACCAATGGAGCGCCGCAGATCGCCAGACCTATTACTTCACACCCCAGGGCACCCAGGTCAAGGGCCTGCGGTACGCCTGGTTTACCGCCCTGGAACTGCCGTTTTCCGAGCAGCGTTTCGCCACGCCCGAGTACCTGGCGCGCTTTGGTTTTCTGGTAGACCCCAAGCAGGTGCCCACCGCGCAGAACCCCGGCAACCTGCCGGTGGGTTTCGCCCGGCATAAAAATGCTGGCAGCAATGATGAGTTTCTCGACATCACTTGCGCCGCCTGCCACACCGGCCAGTTGAACTTCAAAGGCCAGGGCCTGCGGGTCGACGGTGGCCCGGCGCAACATGTGCTGCCGTCCAGCGTGCCGACCCTGCGCGGCGGCAGCTTCGGCCAGGCACTGGTTGCCAGCCTGGCCTCGACCTACTACAACCCGTGGAAATTCGAGCGTTTTGCCCACACCGTGCTGGGCCACGACTACAACGACCAGAACGTCGCGCAACTGCGTCAGGACTTCAAGAAGTCCCTGAACAACTTTCTGAAAGTCGCCTGGAACGACACCCACCGCGGCCTCTACCCCACCGAAGAAGGCCCGGGGCGTACCGACGCCTTTGGCCGTATCGCCAACGCCAGCTTCGGCGACGCCATTTCCCCCGACAACTACCGCATCGCCAACGCCCCGGTGGACTACCCGCAACTGTGGGACATCTGGACCTTCGACTGGGTGCAATGGAACGGCTCGGCCCAGCAACCCATGGCCCGCAATATCGGCGAAGCCCTGGGCGTCGGCGCCACCCTGGACTTCTTCGACAGCGCCGGCCAGCCGCTTCAGGGCGACGCGCGCTACGCCTCCAGCGTGCGGGTGCGCGACCTGAATACCATCGAAGAAACCCTGCAACGGCTCAAGCCACCCACCTGGCCTGAAGACCTGTTCGGCGCCATCGACAAACCGTTGGCCGCCCAAGGCCGCGCGTTGTTCACCGAAAACTGCGCCGGCTGCCACGTACCGGCAGTTTCCCAAGTCGATGGCCGCCCGGTGCGCCAGTTGAAAATGCTTCCGGTGGAAGTCATCGGCACCGACCCGACTACCGCCAACAATATCGCTGACCACCGCTTCGACCTCAGCGCCCTGCAATGGGACCCGGCGGAGTTGGCGAAAATGAACGTCGAACTGCACCCCACCCCCACCGAGCCGCTGGACCTGCGCAGCATTTCTTCAGCCAAAGGCCTGGCGTACATCACCGCCTTTGTCGAAGACCACGCCTACCGTGCCGCCGGCGTGACACCTGCCGAACGTCCGCGCCTGGACGGCTTCGGCCTACCGATCGGCGTGCGCGAATTGCGTGCCTACAAGGCACGGCCACTGGCCGGGGTATGGGCGACACCGCCGTTCCTGCACAACGGTTCGGTGCCGACGATCTATCAATTGCTCTCGCCCCAGGACGAGCGCAGCCCGAGCTTCTATAAAGGCACCTTCGAATACGACCCGCGCCACCTGGGCTATCAAACCGCTGCATTCCCCAACGCGTTCCTGTTCGATACGCGCATCACCGGCAACCACAACAGCGGCCACGAATTCCGTGCCGGGCAGCGTGGCAACGGGGTGATCGGCCGAGGCTTGCTGCCTCAGGAACGCTGGGCGCTGCTGGAATATTTGAAAGTGCTGGGTGGCCCGCTGGAACAGCAACTGCCCTGACCCAACCGACTTCGCAGAAAAGGATTTTTAAATGCTCGCTCGACTTTGGCTGCGCCTCGGCGCGTTTCTTGGCAAGACCCTGTTGTGGCTGGTAGGCCTGGGCCTGCTGGGTTGGTTGCTGTCCACCCTGTGGTTCGCCTGGCAACACAGCGGCCCGGTGTCGCCGGATGAACAGATCCCGCCGGGTGAGGCCGCCATGACCCAAGGCATCATCCAGACTGCGGTACGCATTGTCGATCAACACCGCGAGGGCACGCGTTACCTGCGGGACGCGCATGCCAAGGCCCATGGCTGCGTGAAAGCCGAGGTCAGCGTATTGCCGGACCTCGACCCAGCCTTGCGCCAGGGCGTGTTCGCCGAGCCGGGCAAGACCTGGCAGGCGATGATGCGCCTGTCCAACGGCAATGCGTACCCGCAGTTCGACAGCATCCGGGATGCCCGGGGGATGGCGATCAAGTTGCTGGACGTGCCGGGCAAGCAGTTGCTGGCGGATCAGCAGGCGCGGGGTGAGCAGGACTTTGTGATGTTCAGCCATCCGAACTTTTTCGTCAGTGATGTGGCGGAGTATGCGCAGAACGTTTCGGCTCAGGCGGATGGCAAGAAGGTCCTGGCGTTCTTCCCCGGGGTGGATCCGCGCAGTTGGCAGGTACGGCATTTGTTTATCGCGCTGGCGACATTGGCGCCGCCGCCGGTGAGTCCTACGCAGACGACGTATTTCTCGGTGTCGCCGTATAAGTTTGGCGCGGCGAATGCGAAGTTTCGGGTGGCGCCGGATCCCCAGGGGTGTCCGGCGTATGTGCTGCCCAAGCAGAATCAGGACCTGCCGAACTTTTTGCGCAGTGCGTTGAATCAGCAACTGTCGACGGACCGGGTGGCGGCGTGTTTTGTGTTGCAGATTCAGCGGCAGAATCCGCAGAAGTTTATGCCGATCGAAGACACCAGCGTTGAGTGGAAAGAGAGTGATGCGCCGTTTGAGACGGTGGCCAAGGTGGTGATTCCGGCGCAGGATTTTGATACGCCGGCGTTGAACCTGGCTTGTGATAATCAGTCGTTTAATCCGTGGTTTGGGGTGGAGGCGCATCGGCCGATTGGGGGGATTAATCGGTTGCGTAAGGCGGTGTATGAGGCGGTCAGTGATTACCGGCATAGCCGGAATTTGTAGCTCCGCCGTATTGGGTGCATATCCGTTGCTGCGGTTATGGCCGCTATTGGTTCCGCTCTTACAGCGGCTCACTTTTGAACAGCGCAAAAGTAAGCAAAACGCTCTTGCCCCACCACTCGGCTCCTCGCCTAGGCTCGGAGTGCCCTCACTCCGGCTTTGGACCGTGGGCCGCCGCGATGGGCCATCCTTGGCCCAGCGCGGCTAACCCGGCGTCCTGCCGGGTTACCCACGCTCCAAAGCCTGCGTTCGGCCAGCGTGGTTTAACGGGGCGCCTAAGATCAAGATCAAAAGCAAAAGCACAGCGGCCTACCGGCCGGCTTGAGTGTTGAAAAGCAAAATCAAAAGCTAAAGCGGGCACGGTCCAAAAAATGTGGGAGCGGGCTTGCTCGCGAAGGTCGTTAACGATGACGTGGGCATTCTGGATGAACGCGGCGCTCTCAGGTTTTTCGCGAGCAAGCCCGCTCCCACAGAAAAGCAGCTCTGCTTTCGCTCTGGTTTTTGCTTTTGCTGTTAACACTCAAGCCGGCCGGGAGGCCGCTGTGCTTTTGCTTTTGATCTTGATCTGACTGCCCCAATAAGCCCGAGGCCGAACGCAGGTATTGCGGAGCGGGTAAACCGGCAGGACGCCGGTTTAGCCGCGCCGGGCCATGGATGGCCCGTCGCGGCGGCCCGCGGAGCAATGCCGGAGTGAGGGAACACCGAGCCCTAGCGAGGTGCCGACAGGCGGGGCAGAGCGTTTTGGTTACTTTGCCGCTTTTGCAAAGTGACTCGCTGTAAGAGCGAAACCATAAGTAGCCGTTACCTAAAAAACGGATATACACACAACAGCCACGTAAAGATTCCGTATAGATTCAACCCCAGCCATAACGTTTACGTCGTCTCTATTGAGCAACTAATCCCCCCTCCACTACTGTGACCTCCACCCCAATCACCCCGTAGGAAGTCATCGTGGAAAGTTCAACTTTAGGCATGATCGTCCTCTCAATGATCGCCCTGTTCGGCGCCGCCGCCTTTTGCTTCGAACAACTCGCCACCCGCGATTCAAAGAAAAAGAAAGCCAAATAAGCTGATCATCAAAAGCAGCAGAACCCCAGTGTTTCAAGGGATACCCCACCCCCGGGCTATCCCTTTTTTCCGTTCGCCCGCCCTAACCCTCTCTATACACCGTCTTAATACCCGCCCCCGTAATCAGTGCCCGAACTTGATACCCAACCTCTTAACCTCCCCGCGTCCGCAATCGCGGCTTATTAATCAGGGGAGTTCCACCGTGCTCACACTCAAGTTCATCTATATCGCCAGCGGCCTATGCGCCGTCGGGCTGTTCGCTTATCTGGGCTATGCCCTCATTCGCGCCGAAAAGTTCTAGGGAGCCCCACCATGTACGACATGATTTTTGTAGGCCTCTCCCTGGTGTTTTTCGCCACGACAGCCATGGCCATTGTCGCCATGGGCAAGATTTGAACGGAGCCTCGACATGCTAAGCACTTTGCTGGAATTTGCGCTGGTCCTGGGGTTGATGACCGGGCTCGCCGTGCTGATGGGCAAGTGGCTGACCCGGGTGTTTACCGGAACCCGCCACGCCCTGCCGGAACGTTATACCTATCGCCTGCTGGGCATCGACCCGCTGGAAACCATGGGCTGGGCACGCTACGGTTCGGCCCTGCTGCTGTCGAACGCGGCGATGATGCTGCTCGGCTATATCATCCTGCGGCTGCAAGCCGTCATGCCGATCAACCCGCTCGGGCTGGCCGCGCAAACCCCGGACCTGGCGTTCAATACCGCCGCGTCCTTTATCACCAACACCAACTGGCAGGCGTACTCGGGCGAAACCAGCCTGTCGAACTTCAGCCAGATGGCGGTGATTACGTTCCTGATGTTTGTCGGCGCCACCTCGGGCGTGGTCGCCGCAGCGGGTTTTATCCGTGGCTTGAGCCGCTCAAGCTCGGCGGATATCGGCAACTTCTGGGTCGACTTCACCCGCACCCTGTACCGCGTGATGCTGCCGCTGTGCGTGGGCATGGCCCTGGTGTATGTGTGGCAAGGCATGCCGCAGACCTTTTCCTCCCAAGCCCTGGCCACCACCCTGGAAGGCGCGCAGCAACAACTGATTGTCGGCGCCGTGGCGAGCTTTGAATCGATCAAGCATATCGGCACCAACGGCGGCGGCTTCTTCAGCATGAACGCCGCGCACCCGTTCGAAAACCCGACACCGCTGACCAACGCCCTGCACATCCTCAGCATGTTGCTGATCCCGTCGGCGCTGACCTACACCTTCGGCAGCATGCTGCTGCAACGCCGTCAGGGCTGGGTGTTTTTCGGCACCTTCCTGGTGATGTTCATCGGCTTTCTCGCTCTGGTGTATGGCGCCGAGCAAAACGGCAACCCGCTGCTGACCCAGGCCGGTGCCAACCAGACGCTGTCCATCGAGCAAAGCGGCGGCAATATGGAAGGCAAGGAGCTGCGTTTCGGCATCGCCGACAGCAGCCTGTTTATCGCCACCACCACCGCGGCCACTACCGGCTCGGTCAACGCGATGCATGACTCATTGACCCCCATGGGCGGCTTCGTGCCCCTGGCGCAGATGATGCTCAACTGCGTGTTCGGCGGCGACGGCGTGGGCTTTATCAACCTGATCCAGTACGCGCTGCTGACGGTGTTTCTGGTGGGCATGATGATCGGCCGCAGCCCGGAATTCCTCGGCAAGAAGATCGAGGCCCGGGAGATGAAACTGGTGATGCTCTCGGTGCTCGCGCACCCCATCAGCATCCTCGGGTTCACCGCCCTCGCCGCCCTGTGGCCCGACACTATGGCCAGCCTGAATAACCTCGGCCCCCACGGTTTCAGCGAAGTGCTCTACGCCTACACCTCGGGCACCGCCAACAACGGTTCGGCGTTCGCCGGGCTGAACGCCAACACGCCGTTTTTCAACACCACCATTGGCCTCGCGATGCTGGTCGGGCGCTTCTTCACCATGCTGCCGATGCTCGCTGTGGCCGGTTCCCTGGCGATGAAAAAGACCGTGCCTGCCGGCGCCGGCACCATCCCCACCGCAACCCCGCTGTTCATGGTGCTGGTGGTGTTTGTGGTGCTGGTAGTCGGTGGCCTGACTTTCCTGCCGGCCCTCGCGCTCGGCCCGCTGGTGGAGCAACTGCAGTTGCTGTCCGGCCAGACGTACAACTAAGGACACGTTGATGACGACTCAATCGATATTCAAAGGGCTGTTGCGCCCGGTGCTGGTTTCGGCAGTGTTTTTCATGGCGCTGACCGGCCTCGCCTACCCGATTTTCACCACCTTTGCCGCGCAGTTGCTGTTCCCGTTCCAGGCCCAGGGTTCGCTGATTGAACGCGACGGTTTAGTGATCGGCTCGGCGTTGATCGGCCAGGACTTCACCAAGCCCGGCTACTTCCACGGCCGCCCGAGCATGACCCTAGGCGCAGACCCGCAAGACCCGAGCAAAAGCGTGTCGCAGCCTTACAACGCTGGCTCCAGCGGCGCCAGCAACCTGGGCCCTACCAGCCAGAAACTGGTCGACCAGGTCGCAGCCCGAGTTAAAGCCTACCGCCAGGACAACGGCCTCGCCGCCGACGCCCAGGTGCCGGTGGATGCGGTCACCGCTTCCGCCTCCGGTCTGGACCCGCATATCTCCGTGGCTAACGCGCGCATCCAGCTGGCCCGGGTCGCCCGCCAGCGGCAGATCCCCGAAGCCGAACTGCTGCAACTGGTGAACGAAAACACCGCCGCCCGCACCCTCGGTTTGCTCGGCGAACCACGAGTCAATGTGCTGCAACTCAACCTCGCGCTGGACGCCCGCCTGCCTTCGCGCCAGCCCCCCATTGCGGCCAGTGAGTAAGAGATTCCCCCATGATCAAGAATGCTCGTTTACCTCTGTTTGACCGCGCCATCGTGCTCACCGCCTGCGGGGACGCGTTCAAGAAACTGCTGCCCCAGGCGCAGTGGAAAAACCCGGTGATGTTCGTGGTGTACCTGGGCAGCCTCCTCACCACGCTGCTGTGGTTCCAGTCCCTCGGCGGCCAGGGTGAAGCCCCCAGCGGGTTTATCCTGAGCATCAGCTTGTGGCTGTGGTTCACCGTGCTGTTCGCCAACTTCGCCGAGGCCCTGGCCGAGGGTCGCAGCCGCGCCCAGGCCGCCAGCCTGCGGGGGATGAAACGCCAGACCCTGGCCAAGCTGCTGCAGCAACCCAAGCACGGCGCGGCGTGGCTGCCGACCGAAGCGACGCTGTTGCGCAAGGACCAGGTGGTGCTGATCGAAGCCGGCGACCTGGTGCCGCTCGATGGCGTAGTGATCGAAGGCGTGGCCTCGGTGGATGAAAGCGCAATCACCGGCGAATCGGCACCGGTAATACGTGAAGCCGGCGGCGACTTTTCCTCGGTCACCGGCGGCACGCGGGTGTTGTCGGACTGGCTGGTGGTGCGCATCAGCGTCAACCCGGGTGAGTCGTTCCTCGACCGCATGATCTCGATGGTCGAATCCGCCAAGCGTCAGAAAACGCCCAACGAAGTCGCCCTGACGATTTTGCTGGTGGGCCTGACGCTGTTGTTCCTGCTGGTGATCGCCACGCTGAGCCCGTACTCGATCTTCGCCGTGGCCATGAGCGGCAGCGGCAGCGTGGTCAGCGCCACGGTATTGGTGGCGTTGCTGGTGTGCCTGATCCCCACCACTATCGGCGGCCTGCTCTCGGCCATCGGCGTGGCGGGCATGAGCCGCATGATGTCGGCCAATGTGATCGCCACCTCTGGTCGTGCGGTAGAGGCGGCGGGTGACATCGACGTGTTGCTGCTGGACAAGACCGGCACCATCACCCTGGGCAACCGCCAGGCCAGCAGCTTCCTGCCGGCACCAGGGGTCAAGGAAGCCGAGTTGGCCGATGCAGCGCAACTTGCGTCCCTGGCCGACGAAACCCCGGAAGGCCGCAGCATTGTGGTGCTGGCCAAGCAGAAGTTCGACATCCGTGCGCGGGACATCAACGCCCTTGGCGCAAGCTTTGTGCACTTCACTGCACAGACCCGCATGAGCGGCGTCGACCTGCCCGAAGGCCGTGGTATTCGCAAGGGCGCGGCGGATGCCATCCGCAGTCATATCGAAGCGTTGGGCGGGAGTTTTCCGGCAGCCTTGCAGGCCAAGGTCGACGAAGTGTCGCGACGCGGCAGCACCCCGCTGGTGGTGTCCGACGGTTCAAAAGCACTCGGCGTGGTAGAGCTAAAGGACGTGGTCAAGGGCGGCATCAAGGAGCGCTTCGCCGAACTGCGGCGCATGGGTATCAAGACCGTGATGATCACCGGCGACAACCGCCTGACCGCCGCCGCGATTGCCGTGGAAGCCGGCGTGGATGACTTCCTCGCCGAGGCGCGCCCGGAAGACAAGCTGCAACTGATCCGCGACTACCAGGCCCAGGGCAAGCTTGTGGCCATGACCGGCGACGGCACCAACGACGCCCCGGCATTGGCCCAGGCCGACGTGGCGGTGGCGATGAACAGCGGCACCCAGGCGGCGAAAGAGGCCGGCAACATGGTCGACCTCGACAGCAACCCGACCAAGCTGATCGAAGTGGTCGAGGTGGGCAAACAAATGCTGATGACTCGCGGCGCGCTCACCACCTTCAGCGTGGCGAACGACGTGGCGAAGTATTTCGCGATCATCCCGGCGGCGTTTGTCGCGACCTATCCGCAGCTCGGCGCGCTGAACGTGATGCACCTGACCAGCCCCAACTCGGCGATTCTCAGCGCGGTGATTTTCAACGCGTTGATCATCGTGGCGCTGATTCCGCTGGCCCTGCGCGGCGTGACGTACCGGGCGATTGGCGCGGCGGCATTGCTCAATCGCAACCTGCTGATCTATGGCCTGGGCGGGGTGCTGGTGCCGTTTGCCGGGATCAAGCTGATTGACATGGTGCTGACCGGGCTGGGTCTCGTGTAGCACCCCACCCACTGTAGGAGCGAGCTTGCTCACGAAGGGCGTCAACGATAACGCGGGAAACCTGACACCCAACGGCGCTCTCCGGTTTTTCGCGAGCAAGCTCGCTCCTACAGTCCATTTGAGGAATGACATGCCCGCATCAAACGAAGAACGCCCCGACCCCGACGCCCTCCTCGCCCGGGTCCAGCAGGAAGAACAGGCCGCCTTGCGCGGCAAACTACGTATCTACTTCGGCTCCAACGCCGGGGTGGGCAAGACCTGCGCCATGCTTGACGCGGCGCAACGGGAAGTCAGCCTGGGCCGCGACGTTCTTGCCGGCGTAGTGGAAACCCACGGCCGCCAGGAAACCGCCGACCTCCTCAACGGCCTCGAACAACTGCCCCGCGCCCACCGTGTGCACCGCGACTTTGCCCTCACCGAATTCGACCTCGACGCCGCCCTGCAACGCCATCCCGCCGTGGTGCTGGTGGATGAACTGGCCCACAGCAACGTGCCCGGCTCACGCCACCCGAAACGCTGGCAAGACGTGGAGGAACTGCTCAGCGCCGGTATCGATGTGTGGACCACCCTCAACGTCCAGCACCTGGAAAGCCTTAACGATCTGGTGAGTGGGATCATCGGCATTCGCGTGCGGGAAACCGTACCGGACCATGTGTTCGACAACGCCCACGAAGTGGTCGTCGTCGACCTGCCGCCGGATGATCTGCTGCAACGCTTGAAGGACGGCAAGGTGTACCTGGGCCCCCAAGCCGAGCGCGCTTCGCGGCACTTTTTCCGCAAGGGCAACCTGTTGGCCCTGCGGGAACTGGCCCTGCGCCGCACCGCCGACCGGGTCGACACGCAGATGCGCGTGTACCGCCGCGAACAGTCGATCAAGACCCTGTGGCCCGCCCGCGAGCGATTACTGGTAGGCGTGGCCGGTGACGCCGGCGATGAGCGACTGGTGCGTGAAGCCGCGCGCCTGGCGCAAAAGCTCGAGGCGGACTGGATCGTGGTGCACGTCGCCTCCGCCCAGGGTCGCGGTGCCAAGCGTTATCTTACGGCGATGAAAACCCTGGCCCTGGCCAGCGAATTCGGCGCCGACACCGCTACGCTGCCGGGCATGGACGTCGCCGAAGCACTGGCCGCCTGCGCCCGGGAACACAACGCCAATCGCCTGGTACTCGGCCATCACCCGCGCCGGGCATGGCGGTTCTGGCACCAGTCGGTGGGCGACCGGATCAGCCGGCACCATCCGCAGATCGACCAGATCGTGATCGCCCATGGCGTACTGCCGGGCACTGTCCCGGTCATTGAAAAATCCGCGCCCGCCCCCGGCCGGAAGCTCGCCTACCTCTGGGCCACCCTCGCCTGTTTCACCGCCAGCGCCATCGCCGCGCTGCTACTGCAGGTGTTCGACCTGGCCAACGTGGTGATGCTGTTCCTGCTCACGGTGGTGCTGGTGGCCCTGCGGTTTGGACGCGGCCCCGGCGTGTGGGCGGCGATGCTGGCGGTGCTGTGTTTCGACTTCTTTTTCGTCCAGCCGCGCTACTCGTTTACCGTCAACGACACCCAGTATTTCTTCACCTTCGCGTTGATGCTCGGCATCGCCCTGATCACCGGGCAACTCACCGCGCGCCTGCGCCACGAAGCGCGCACCGCCGCCGCGCGAGAACGCCGCGCCACATCTCTGGCACGCCTGGCCCGGGACCTGTCGGCCGCGTTGACCGTGGAGCAGATCAGTGAAGTGGCGCTGCGCACCTTCAGCGGCGTGTTCGAGGCACGGGTCGGCCTGGCCTTGCCGGACGCCGCCGACGGCGTGCACAGCGTGGGCGCAGGTGGGCTGCCGATCGACGACAGCATCGCCCAATGGACCTACGACCACGGCCAGTCCGCCGGCCAGGGCACCGACACCTTGTCCGCCGCCAAGGGGTGCTATCTGCCGCTCAAGGCACCGATGCGCGTGCGCGGCGTGCTGGTGCTGGAACTGGCGCAAAGCGAACGCCTCAACGAGCCCGAAGAACGCCGCCTGCTGGAAGCCTGCATGAGCCAGCTGGCAATTGCCCTGGAGCGCGTGCACTTCGTTGAAGTGGCGCAAAGCACGTTGGTGCAGATGGAAGGCGAGAAGATGCGCAACACCTTGCTCGCGGCGATTTCCCACGACTTGCGCACGCCCTTGACCACCCTGATCGGCGCCGCCGACACCGCCCTGCCCCATGCGCCGCCGGGCCCGCTGACCGAGTTGCTGCACGGTATTCATGAGCAGGCGACCTCGATGCAACGCCTGATCGAAAACCTGCTGGACATGGCCCGCATGCAGGAGCGCGGCGTGCGGCTCAACCGGCAATGGCATTTGCTGGAAGAGATCGTCGGCAGCGCCCTGCGCCAATTGCGCGAACCACTAGCCCGGCATGTGGTGAATACGACGCTGGACCCGCAATTACCGCTGGTGGAAGTCGACGCGCTGTTGATCGAACGGGTGTTGGTCAACCTGCTGGATAACGCCGCCAAGTACACCCCGCCGGGCACGGTCATTACCGTGGCCGCCCGCGCCGTTTCGGACAACATCCTGCTGGAAGTCAGCGACACCGGCCCGGGCAGCGCGCCGGCCAATCTGTTCGAACCGTTTGCCCGTGGCCAGCAGGAGTCCTCGGTCGCCGGGATCGGCCTGGGGCTGGCCCTGGCCAAACGCATCGTCGAAGCCCACGGCGGGCGCATCGAAGCCAAACCCGGCCGCGAGTGCGGCATGCATTTCGTCATCACTTTACCGGCGGGCACCCCGCCCTCAATGGACGCCCTATGAGCACTGCACGCATTCTGATTGTTGAAGACGAGGCCAATATCCGCCGTTTTGTCGGCATCGCCCTGCAGGACGAGGGCTTCCAGGTGTTCGAGGCCGACAGCGTCAAGCGCGCGCTGATCCACGCGTCCAGTCGCCAGCCAGACCTGGTGATCGTCGACCTCGGCCTGCCGGACGGCGACGGCAAACAGTTGATCAGCGAACTGCGGGGATGGCTGGCGGTGCCGATCCTGGTGTTGTCGGCACGGGATCGCGAAGAGGAAAAAGTCGCCGCCCTGGATGCCGGTGCCGATGACTACCTGACCAAGCCCTTCGGCGTGCCCGAGTTGCTCGCGCGCATCCGTGCGCAACTGCGTCGGCACGGGCAAACCGGCACCGTGGCGGCCACCAGCAAGGTGGCGTTTGGCGAGATTGAGGTGGACCTGGCGACCCATGAAGTGTGGCGCCAAGGCCTGCCGGTGCACCTGACACCCATCGAATACCGCCTGCTGTGCGCGATGATTCGCGGGCAGAGCCGGGTGCTCACCCATCGGCAGTTATTGCTGGAAGTGTGGGGCCTGGACTACGTAGACCGCGCCCACTATCTGCGGGTGCATATGGCGCATCTGCGGCAGAAGCTGGAGGCCGACCCAGCCCAGCCGCAGTACTTCATTACCGAGTTGCAGGTGGGCTACCGACTGGTGGGTTTGTGAACAGGTGCGCGGCGGCGAAATCGACAAACACCCGGATCTTCGGCGAGAGGTGCCGGCTGGACGGCCACAGGGCCCAGAACTGACCCTGGTCGTCGGAGTGGCCGTCGAGTACGGTTTCCAGCTGGCCTTGGGCGAGTGCTTCCCGGGCCAGGAAGTCCGGCACGTAGGCAATGCCATGGCCATCCACCGCGGCGCGGAGCATGGCTTCCATGTTGTTCAAGGTCAGGGCGGTGGGCAGGCGCAACTGGGTAATGGCCGGGTTGGCGGATAAGGTCCAGTCCATGATTTTCCCGGTGGTGGCGAAGCGGTAACGCAAACACGGGTGATGCTCCAAATCGCTCAGGGACTCTGGCCGACCGTTGGCCCGCAGGTACTCGGGTGATGCGCACAGCACAAACCTGAACGGTCCCAGTTTGCGGGCCATCAGGGTCGAATCCGCCAGGCCGCCGCTGCGGATGACCACGTCGAAGCCCTCTTCGATCACGTCCACCAAGTGGTCGTTGAAATCCAGCTCCAGCTCGATCTCCGGGTAGGCTTTGCGGAACGCCATCATGTGGGGAAAGAGGAAGCGATAGCCGATGGTGGGCAGGCTGACCCGCAGCTTGCCCCGAGGCGCCTGCATCGCATGGGAAAGCATGGCGCGGGCGTCTTGCAGGTCGTCGAGAATTTTCCGACTGCGCTCGTAGAACAGTTGGCCTTCGGCGGTGAGGCTGACCTTGCGCGTGCTGCGGTGCAACAGCCGTACATTCAGTGAAGCCTCAAGCTTGGCGACATTCTTGCCCACCGCCGACGCGGAAATCCCCATTGCCCGGGCCGCGCCGGTGAAGCTCAGGGCCTCTGCCGTTTTCACGAAGGCGATCACACCGCTCAGGTTATCGGTCACGTCATTGCATCCATCTAGTCCTCTATGAACGGAATGTAAGCCCGTTTATCCGTGATTGCATCCTGATTAGAGTCTTTTAGTCTTCAGACTCACGGGAATGCCCCTATGAACACTACAACCGAATCTGTGGCCGCCCATGGCCGATATTCCATCCTGGCCGCGATTTGCCTGGCCGCCCTGGTATTGCCCATGAGCTTCACCGGCGGTGCTGTCGCCACGCCTTTTATCGGCCAGGCATTCGCTGCCCAGCCCAGCCAGCTGGCGTGGATCACCAACGCGTTCATGCTGAGTTTCGGCAGCCTGTTGATGGCCGCCGGCACCCTCGCCGACCTGTATGGGAGAAAGCGTCTGTTCTTGTGTGGCATGGCGCTGTTTACCCTGGTCTCCCTGCTGCTGGCAGTGGCACCGGGGATTTTCTGGCTGGATGTATTGCGTGGCGTCCAGGGCGTCGCGGCAGCTACGGCACTGGCCAGTGGCTGTGCGGCGCTGGCCCAGGAGTTTGACGGCCATGCCCGCACCCGCGCCTTCAGCTTGCTGGGCACTACGTTTGGTGCAGGCCTGGCGTTTGGGCCATTGCTGTCGGGGGTGCTGATCGAGCACTGGGGCTGGCGCTCGATTTTTCTCGGCACCGCGCTGTTGGCCGGTATTTCGCTGCTGTTTGCCGCGCCCAAAATGCGCGAAAGCCGCGACCCGCAAGCGCTGCGGCTGGACACCCCGGGCGTGCTGACGTTCTCGGCCATGCTGGTTGCCCTGACCACGGCGGTGATCCTCGCCCCGGAGCACGGCTGGTCATCGCCGCTGGTTGATGCCCTGCTGATCGCAGCGGCAGTGTTTTTGCTGGTGTTTATCCTCGTCGAAAACCGCTCAAGCCAACCGATGCTGGAGCTGCGGCTGTTTCGCTTCCCGCGTTTTATTGGCGTGCAGCTCCTGCCGATCGGTACCTGTTACTGCTACATCGTGCTGATCGTGTTGCTGCCCCTGCGGTTTATCGGTGTGGAAGGCGCCAGCGCGCTGGACGCGGGTTTGATGATGCTCGCGCTATCAGCACCGATGCTGGTGGTGCCGATGATCGCCGCGTCGCTGACCCGCTGGCTGCCGGCGGGTGTGTTGTGTGCCATTGGCTTGCTGATCGCGGCGTTGGGCCTGTGGGGATTAAGCCTGGCCGACCAGCCTGGGCAGACTGTCGCTGCGATGCTGGTCATCGGAATCGGCACCGGGCTGCCGTGGGGCTTGATGGATGGTTTGGCGATCAGCGTGGTGCCCAAGGAGCGTGCGGGAATGGCGGCGGGGATTTTCAATACCACCCGCGTGGCCAGTGAAGGCGTGGCGCTGGCGATTACGATGGCTGTGTTGGGGGCATTGGTGGCGCATCACCTGAAGGGGCGCGCAGGGGCCGACGTTTCAGTGATTGCCCAAGGCCTGGTCATGGGCAACGTGCAACTGGCCTCGGCCGCCCTCCCGCTGGAAGCACTGCGCAGCGCCTACATCGCGGCGTTCAATACGTTGCTGCAACTGCTCGCGGGATTCACCGTGCTGACGGCGTTGGTGGTCATGGCCTTCATGGGGCGAAACAGCATTGCGCCCGTACAAACCGAACCCGGCATTCACTCGCTGAGCTGAATCCCAGGCACAAAAAAAGCCCGCTCAATGAGCGGGCTTTCCGTGGTACCTGGCGTTCAGCGTTCCAGGTGACCGAATATGGCGCAGCGGACGGGACTCGAACCCGCGACCCCCGGCGTGACAGGCCGGTATTCTAACCGACTGAACTACCGCTGCGCGTAACACATAAAGCGAATGGTGGGTGATGACGGGATCGAACCGCCGACATTCTGCTTGTAAGGCAGACGCTCTCCCAGCTGAGCTAATCACCCTTCACTTTCGGTGTGGGGCGCATTCTATAGCATTTTTCCGTAATGTCATGATTTAAATGCAATTTATTCAAAATATTTTGCCTTCGACCCTGCAAACCCCGCAAAACCGGCGTTTTGGGCGCAAACGAGAGTCTATTGCGTTTGCACAAGCCTTGGCCCCACAATTAACAATTATTCTCAATAACACCTGAGTCGCGCCTTATGTCTGTGGGTGAACCGCCGTTCCAACGGGAGATTACCGAGCTGTACAGCGAGCATCACGGCTGGCTGTTCACTTGGTTGCGCCGAAAACTGGGCTGTACCCACAACGCCGCCGACGTGGCGCAGGACACCTTTGCACGGATTCTGCACGCACGGGAGTCAGTGACCGGCATCCGCGAGCCCCGCGCCTATTTGAGCACCACCGCCAGACGGCTGATCATCGACCAGGCCCGGCGCAGGCAAATTGAGCATGCCTACCTTCAGGAACTGATGCTGACGGTGGAAACCCTGGAAGGCTTTCAGTCGCCGGAACAGATCCACACTACCCTGGAAGCCCTTGAGCACATCGCCTTCATTCTTGAAGGCATGCACGACAATGTGCGTCAGGCGTTCGTGCTGTATTACCTCGAAGACCTGACCCAGCAGCAAATCGCCCGTCAGCTGAAATTGTCGGAGCGTACGGTACGCAAGTATTTGATCCAGGCCCTGCTGCATTGCAGCCACAGCGTGGATATCTGAACCGCACATGCCCGCCTCCCGCCAACAGATCGACGAACAAGCCGCCGAATGGATGATTCGTCTGCACGAAGGCGAATTGACCGAGGCCCAGCGGCAGGCGTTCGAGCGCTGGAAGCAGCAAAGCCCGCAACACGCGGCTTCAGCGGCGCGCATGGAAGACGTGATTGCGCGAGTGCAGGCCCTGCGTGGGCGAAAAGCACCGGCCCGGGCGGCCTTGAGTGCGGCCTTTCCTCGGCAGGGGAAAGCCCGCAAGAATTACGTCCGCGCGCTGGTATTGGCCTGCAGCCTGGCCCTTCCCGCCTCCGCTCTGCTCTACAGCCCTTACCCGCAACAGTGGATGGCCGATGTGCACAACGGCCCCGGCGAATGGAAAACCCTGCGCCTGGCGGACGGTTCCACACTGACCTTGAACGGCATCAGTGCGGCGAACCTGTATTTCGACAGCCGGCAGCGGCGCATTGAACTGCTGCAAGGCGAGATCCTGGTGGAAGTGGCCCACGACGGCGACCGTCCGTTTGTGGTGCAGACGGCCCAGGGCACCCTGCGTGCGTTGGGTACGCGGTTTGTGGTCCGGCGCGAAGATGACGTCACTGTGCTGAGCATGCTCGAATCCCGCGTTGCCGCCCAAAGCGCGAATGGCCAGCAGACGCTGGAAGTGGACGCAGGCTCGCAGGCGCGGCTCAGCAAGGATGCCGTGCGCCTCTCCGGCAGTATCGATACGGCGAGCATCAATGGGGCCTGGCGCCGCCATCAACTGGTGGTGGATAACCGACCGTTGCCGGAAGTGCTGGATGAGATCGCCCGGCACCGTTCGGGCCGCTTGCAATTCGATCGAGCTGCGCTGGCGAATCTAAAGGTCTCGGCCGTGCTTCCACTGGATGACACCGACCGCACTTTGCAGATGCTGGCTCAAACCCTGCCGATCACCCTGAAAACCTTTACGCCGTGGCTGATGATCGTCAGCCCGGATACCGAGAACAAAAAATAATTAACCAAATTGTTTCCGCTTTGTTTAAAGCTACCCGTCAAGGAAGGTATATCGATAACTAAAGGACTGCCATCGTCATGCCGCTCCCTTCCAAACCCCGCAGACGCCTGCTGAGCAGCGCGCCGCTGACCCTCACACTGCTCGCGACGACGTTGTTGAATATCCACGTGGCACAGGCCGACACGGTAAACGTTGCCGCCCAAGCCTACGACATACCTGCAGGGCCGCTGGGCGCAACACTTAACCAGTTTGCCCAGCAAGCGGGTGTGGCCATTGTGTTCCAGTCCCAGAACCTGCAGGGGCTCGCGGGCCCGGGACTCAAAGGCACTTATAGCGTAGAGGCCGGGTTTGAAAAGCTGCTGCGTGGCAGTGGTTATCGGGCAGTCAAAGGTGATCAGGTCTACGCACTGGAAGCCAACCCTACACCCACTGGCGCCGTGGAGCTGGGGGCGACGCAGATCAGCGCCAACCAACTCGGCACCATTACCGAAGGCTCCGGCTCTTATACCCCCGGCACCATCGCCACCGCTACCCGCCTGGTGCTGACGCCACGGGAAACTCCGCAATCGATCTCGGTGGTCACCCGCCAGGCCATGGATGACTTTGGCCTAAACTCCATCGACGACGTGATGCGCCATACCCCGGGCATCACCGTGGCAACGTATGACAGCGACCGTACCAGCTATTACTCCCGTGGCTTCGCGATTCGCAACTTCCAGTACGACGGTATTCCTATCCTGCAAGACCCGCAGTATTCGTCCGGCCATACCCTCACCGACATGGTGATCTATGACCGGGTAGAAATCCTCAAGGGCGCCACCGGCCTGCTCACTGGCGCCGGTGGCCCTGGTGGCACCATCAACATGATCCGCAAAAAACCTACCCAGGAATTCAAGGGCCATATCGACCTTGGCGCCGGCTCCTGGGACAACTACCGATCGGAAGTTGACGTCAGCGGCCCCTTGACCGAAACCGGGAACATTCGCGGCCGGGCCGTGGCGGCCTATCAAGACAAACATTCCTTCATGGACCATTACCAACGCAAAACCAGCGTCTACTACGGCATCCTGGAGGCGGACCTGTCGCCGGATACCCTGCTGACCGTGGGCGCGGACTATCAGGATAATGACCCCAAAGGCTCAAGCTGGACCGGCAGCGCCTCGCTGTATGACGAATCCGGCAATCGCATTGGCTCCAAGCGCTCATTCAACAACGGGCCACGGTGGAGCAGTTGGCAGCAGTACACGCGCACCGCCTTTGCCACCCTTGAACACAGCTTCGAAAATGGCTGGGTCGCCAAAGGTCAGTACAACCATCAAATCAACGGTTACAACGCCCCCCTGGGCTTCGTGAGCCCAGGTTTGCCCTCAGTGCTGGCGCGCAAATACACAGGTGAAACCGTCAGCGACAGCGCCGACCTTTACACCTCCGGCCCCTTCGATCTGTTTGGCCGAGAACACCAGTTGGTGGTCGGCACCTCGGTTTCCCGCTCCCACTGGAAAGGCAAGGACTACACCAACGCCAGCCTGCCCAACAATAACTTCGACTATTACAACTGGAACGGCGACATCCCGAAGCCGGACTGGGGCGAAGTCACCAACAAAAACGATGAAATCACCCGTCAGACCGGCAGCTACATGACCGCTCGCTTCAGCCTCACGGACGATCTGTCGCTGCTGCTGGGCACGCGCGTTGCAGACTTCCAGGTCACCGGCACCAGCGATACGAAAAAAAGCGGCAAGGTCTTGCCCTATGCGGGCCTGGTATACGACCTCAACGACAACGTGTCGGCCTACGCCAGTTACACGGAAATTTTTCTGCCGCAGTCGTTCAACCGTGATCGCAACAACAAATTGCTGGAGCCGGATGAAGGCAAAAACTATGAAGTGGGGCTCAAGGGTGAATTCTTCGAAGGACGCCTGAATTCCAGCATCGCCTACTTCGAGGTTCACGAAGAAAACCGCCCCGAGGAAGATACGGAGTACAACGCCAACCCAACCAACCCCGCTCGCGACTACGCCTATAAGCCGATCACTTCGAAAACCAAGGGTTATGAGGCGGAAATCTCTGGCGAACTGGCACCCGGCTGGCAGTTGCAGGCAGGCTACACCCACAAGATCGCCCGTGATGAGAGCGGCAAGAAGGTGTCGACCTGGGAGCCGGAAGATCAGGTAAATCTCTATACCAGCTACAAGCTGACCGGCAGCCTCGACAAACTCACCCTCGGCGGCGGCGCGCGTTGGCAGGGTCAAGGCTGGCAGGTACTGAGCAACTGGGCCAAGGGCGGCGCTCAAGAAAAATTTGCCCAGGATCCCTACTGGCTGGTGGACCTGATGGCCCGTTATCAGATCACCGACAGCGTGTCGGCGACCATCAACGTCAACAACGTGTTCGACAAGTCGTATTACACCAACATCGGCTTCTATAACTCGTCGTACTACGGCGACCCTCGCAACGTAATGGTCAGTACCCGCTGGGATTTCTAAACCCCATAAAAAACGCCCCCGATCACGGCACATGATCGGGGGCGTTTTTTAGACCGGCGGTTTCTTGCAAACCCCAGACAGCAAAAAGCCCGCTCAATGAGCGGGCTTCCTGTGGTACCTGGCGTTCAGCGTTCCAGGTGACCGAATATGGCGCAGCGGACGGGACTCGAACCCGCGACCCCCGGCGTGACAGGCCGGTATTCTAACCGACTGAACTACCGCTGCGCGTAACACTAAAAAGCGAATGGTGGGTGATGACGGGATCGAACCGCCGACATTCTGCTTGTAAGGCAGACGCTCTCCCAGCTGAGCTAATCACCCTTCACTTTCGGTGTGGCGCGCATTCTACGGAGCGACCCATGGTCTGGCAAGCACTTTCTTAAATAATTTTTTTCAGGCCTTCCAATGGCTTAGCGAGGGTTGGCCTATGACGCCATGAGGAGAATAATGCCCCCCTTTGTATATAAGGAGAGACTCACCCCATGTGGTTCAAAAACCTGCTTATCTATCGCCTGACCCAAGATCTGCCTGTTGATGCCGAGGCGTTGGAAACTGCACTGGCCACCAAACTGGCGCGCCCTTGTGCAAGCCAGGAGTTGACCACTTACGGTTTCGTCGCCCCTTTCGGTAAAGGCGAAGACGCGCCACTGGTGCACGTCAGCGGTGATTTCCTGCTGATCGCTGCGCGCAAGGAAGAACGTATCCTGCCGGGTAGCGTGGTGCGTGATGCGGTGAAGGAAAAGGTCGAAGAGATCGAAGCCGAGCAAATGCGCAAGGTCTACAAAAAGGAACGCGACCAGATCAAGGATGAAATCATCCAGGCCTTCCTGCCGCGCGCGTTCATCCGTCGCTCGTCGACCTTCGCCGCCATCGCGCCGAAACAGGGCCTGATCCTGGTGAACTCCGCCAGCCCGAAACGTGCCGAAGACCTGCTGTCCACCCTGCGCGAAGTGATCGGCACCCTGCCGGTACGTCCGCTGACCGTGAAAACCGCGCCAACCGCCATCATGACCGACTGGGTCACCACCCAGAAACCGGCCGATGACTTCTTCGTCCTCGACGAATGCGAATTGCGCGACACCCACGAAGACGGCGGCATCGTGCGCTGCAAACGCCAGGACCTGACCGGCGAAGAGATCCAGCTGCACCTGACCACCGGCAAAGTCGTGACCCAATTGTCCCTGGCCTGGCAGGACAAGCTGTCCTTCATGCTGGACGACAAAATGACCGTCAAGCGCCTGAAGTTCGAAGACCTGCTGCAGGATCAGGCGGAACAGGACGGCGGCGACGAAGCACTGGGTCAGCAGGACGCCAGCTTTACCCTGATGATGCTGACGTTTGGCGACTTCCTGCCGGCGTTGGTGGAAGCACTGGGTGGCGAAGAAACCCCACAAGGCATCTAAAGCCTTGTGAAGATCAAAATGTGGGAGCGGGCTTGCTCGCGAAAGCGTCCTTTCAGTTGATATCTTCCTGGCTGACACACCGCATTCGCGAGCAAGCCCGCTCCCACATTTGATCGCATGCGCACTTCCAAAATCGAATAACAAGGACCAACCCCATGCGCGCACTCGCCGCCTTGAGCCGTTTCGTCGGCAATACCTTCGCCTACTGGGTGCTGATTTTTGCCGTGGTTGCGTTCCTGCAACCCGCCTGGTTTATCGGCCTGAAAGGCGCCATCGTGCCGCTGTTGGGCCTGGTGATGTTCGGCATGGGGCTGACCCTCAAACTTGAAGATTTCGCTGAAGTCGCGCGCCACCCGTGGCGCGTGGCATTGGGTGTGGTCGCGCACTTCGTGATCATGCCCGGCGTGGCCTGGCTGCTGTGCCAGGTCTTTCACCTGCCGCCGGAAATTGCCGTCGGCGTGATCCTCGTCGGCTGCTGCCCGAGCGGTACATCCTCCAACGTCATGACCTGGCTGGCCCGGGGCGACCTGGCGCTGTCAGTGGCCATCGCCGCCGTCACCACCCTCCTCGCCCCGCTGCTGACGCCGGCTCTGATCTGGCTGCTGGCCTCGGCCTGGTTGCCGGTGTCGTTCATGGAGTTGTTCTGGTCGATCCTGCAAGTGGTGCTGTTGCCGATCGTGCTCGGTGTGTTGGCGCAGCGCTTGCTGGGTACCCGGGTACGGCACGCGGTGGAGGTATTGCCGCTGGTGTCGGTGGTCAGCATCGTGGCAATCGTCGCCGCCGTGGTGGCGGCCAGCCAGGCGAAAATCGCCGAGTCGGGCCTGCTGATCATGGCGGTGGTGATCCTGCATAACACCTTTGGCTTTCTGCTGGGCTATTTCACCGGCCGCGTGTTCGGCCTGCCGCTGGCGCAACGCAAATCCCTGTCGCTGGAAGTGGGCATGCAGAACTCCGGCCTGGGCGCCGCGCTGGCGAGTGCGCATTTTTCGCCGCTGGCGGCGGTGCCCAGCGCGCTGTTCAGCGTCTGGCACAATATTTCCGGGGCGTTGTTGGCGACGTACTTCCGGCGGATGAGCGAAAAGGAAGATCGCGAACTGTTGGCGAGCAAGTCTGAAACTTGATCACCTGATCAATATTCGGCACTCTACCGGGCTTCGCGGGGACGACCTCGCGACGCAATCAAGCGATTAATCCGGGGACGACCCCACCTAAGAAGGGAGGTCATCATGTCCTGGATCATTCTGTTTTTTGCCGGACTGTTTGAAGTCGGCTGGGCCGTCGGACTGAAATACACCGATGGTTTCAGCAAGCCACTGCCCACGGCCCTGACGATTGCCGCCATGGCCGTCAGCCTCGGACTGTTGGGGCTGGCCATGAAGGAACTGCCGCTGGGCACCGCCTATGCCATCTGGACCGGAGTCGGTGCGGTGGGCACGGTGATTGCCGGGATTATCCTGTTCGGGGAGTCCATGGCGTTGTTTCGACTGGCCAGTGTGGCGTTGATTATCTGCGGGCTCATTGGGCTCAAGATCAGCGCTTAGGCACCAGATCGTTCCCACGCTCTGCGTGGGAACGCATCCTGTGACGCTCCGCGTCACGACTCTAAAAGCGGACGCAGAGCGTCCACGGCGGCATTCCCACGCAGAGCGTGGGAACGATCAACTACCTGACACCCCCGCGCAATTCCCCCACCACCCCATGCAACGCCTCGGGCGTCGCCGCCTCTACCGTCACCGGCGCGCCGGCCACCAAGGTCACCCGTGACCAGATCCGGTGAAAGAAGCCCTTGTTCGGATCGCGACTGAAGAAACTCCCCCACAACCCCTGCAACGCCATCGGAATCACCGGCACCGGCGTCTCTGCAAGAATTCGCGTCACCCCTCCGCGGAACTCGTTCATCTCGCCATCGGAGGTCAGCTTGCCTTCCGGAAAGATGCACACCAGTTCACCGTCTTTCAAGTAGTGGGCAATCCGCTGGAACGCCTTTTCGTAGATCTGGATGTCCTCATGCCGCCCGGCAATCGGAATCGCCCCGGCAGTGCGGAAGATAAAGTTCAGCACCGGCAAGTTGTAGATCTTGTAGTACATGACAAAGCGAATCGGCCGACGCACCGAACCGGCAATCAACAGCGCATCGACAAATGACACGTGATTGCACACCAGCAATGCCGCGCCCTCGTCCGGGATCAGCTCCAGGTTCTTATGCTCGACTCGGTACATGGAGTGGCCGAGCAGCCAGATCATGAAACGCATGGTGAACTCGGGCACGATCTTGAAGATGTAGGCGTTGACCGCGATGTTCAGCAGCGACACCACCAGGAACAGCTCGGGGATCGACAGCTTGGCCATGCTCAGCAAGACGATCGACACAATTGCCGAGACCACCATGAACAGCGCGTTGAGGATGTTGTTGGCCGCGATCACCCGCGCCCGTTCGTTCTCGGCGGTACGCGACTGGATCAGTGCGTACAGCGGCACGATATAGAAGCCGCCGAATACGCCGAGGCCGAGGATATCGAACAACACCCACCACGCCTGGCCGTAGCTCAGCACCGCGATCCAATCGTTGGCCTGGACGTTCTGCGGGAACCCGCCGGAATGCCACCACAGCAGCAGGCCGAACACGGTCAAACCGAACGAGCCGAACGGCACCAGGCCGATCTCGACTTTGCGCCCGGAGAGCTTTTCGCACAGCATCGAACCCAGAGCGATGCCCACCGAGAACACCGTGAGGATCAGCGTAACCACGGTTTCGTCGCCGTACATCCATTCCTTGGCGTAGGCCGGGATTTGGGTCAGGTAGATCGCGCCGACAAACCAGAACCACGAGTTGCCGACAATCGAGCGCGACACCGCCGGCGTCTGCCCCAGGCCCAGCTTGAGGGTAGCCCAGGACTGGCTGAAGATGTTCCAGTTCAGGCGCATCTCTGGGCTGGACGCCGCCGCGCGCGGAATGCTGCGGCTGGCCAGGTAACCCAGCACCGCGATGCCGACGATGGCGGTGGAAACCACCGGCGCGTAATGGGTGGAAGACATCATGATCCCGGCGCCGATGGTGCCGGCCAGGATGGCGAGGAACGTGCCCATCTCCACCAGACCGTTGCCGCCCACCAGCTCATCTTCGTGCAGGGCCTGGGGCATGATCGAGTACTTCACCGGCCCGAACAGCGCCGAGTGCGTACCCATGGCAAACAGCGCCAGCAACATCAGTTCCAGGTGGTTGAACATGAAGCCCACCGCGCCGACGGACATGATCACGATCTCGCCGATCTTGATCACCCGGATCAGCGCGTCCTTATTGAACTTCTCGCCAAACTGCCCGGCCAGGGCCGAGAACAGGAAGAACGGCAGGATAAACAGCAAGGCGCAGAGGTTGACCCAGATCGAGCGATCACCGTCGATGGTCAGCTTGTAGAGAATCGCCAGGATCAACGACTGCTTGAAGATATTGTCGTTGAACGCCCCAAGGGACTGGGTAATGAAGAACGGCAGGAAACGCCGTTTGCGCAGCAATGTGAATTGCGAGGGGTGGCTCATCGTCCGTGTTCCTGCGTGGCCTGAAGACTGTTATTGGTTTTTCCAGGCCACGACTTTACCTAATCCCGCTTACTTATTCGCTAGTCCTGCAATACACGGCGATACAAAAAGCTCGCCTTTATAGGCACCTTGCACCGTGCGCTTGGCAACGATCAGCCACATCAACGCCAGCGCCGCCACCAGCACACTGCCGACAATACTGAAGAAACCCAGGTGCAAGGTGCTCGCCAGTTTCAACGTGGCCAGCGAGTACACACCCAACGGGAAGGTGAAACCCCACCAGCCAAGGTTGAACGGAATGCCCGCCCGCAGGTAACGCACGGTGATCAGCACCGCGATCAGCATCCACCACAAGCCGAAGCCCCACAGGGTGATCCCCGCCACCAGGCCAATGCCGTTGGCCATCTCGCCAACACCGGGCAAGCCATTTGCTGCAAAGATGGCTGGAGCATCACCGCCCAACACCAGCATGCCCAGGGCGCCGGTACCGATGGGGCCGAGGGCCAGCCAGCTCGACGCGGCCATATTGGCGTGAGGCAGTTTATGCAGGGCCATGCGCAGCATCAGGATGGTCAGGATGCTGAACGCTACCGGCAGGGAAAACGCCCACAGCACGTAGCTGGTCACCAGCATCACCAGTTGCGAATGGGCATCGGCCAGGTGCGGCGCGAGCAGGCCGCCACTGGCAGCGGCGACTTCAGCGGCCACCACCGGCAAAAGCCATACGGCGGTCATCTGGTCGATGCTGTGTTCCTGGCGGGTGAACATCATGAACGGGATCAATACCCCGCAGGCCAGGGCCATCGCCACGTCCAGCCACCACAGCACTTCGGCCAGTTGCACCACGCCATCACCCCAGCGCGGCAGGCCGAACACCAGGAAGCCGTTGATAATGGTCGCCAGGCCCATGGGAATGGTGCCGAAGAACATCGACACCGTGGAGTGCCCGAAAATGCGCTGCGCCTCGTGGAAAAACATCACCCAGCGCGCCGCGTACAGCACGCTGAACAGCACAAACAGGCCGATAGTAAACAGCCACAGCCCTTCGGCGACGGCATGCAACCCCGATACGCTGACCGGCAATTGCGCCAGCGCCAACGCCAGCACCCCGGTGCCCATGGTGGCGGCAAACCAGTTGGGGGTGAACTGGCGAATCACTTCCCGGGGACGGGTCAGGTGACTGAAAGGTTTCAAGCTGCTTTGGAGCGTATTGGGACAAGTCATGGTGAATTCCTCTTCCTCGTATGAGGTTGAGACCATGGTAGAACCCAATCGAATATCTATATAACGGGTAATATCTCTAACTGTTATCTGTTTTGCAGATATACCGTTAAACACTGCCCTCGGATTCAATCACCAGAATCCGTGCGGGGCCCTGCGGATGGGCCACATGCTCGGTGCCGACACTGGCGTAGAAGATGTCGCCTACTTGAAGCAAGGCCATCTGTTCGGTGCCGTTTTCGCGGTAGTGCATCTGCACCTGGCCGTCGAGCACCACGAACACTTCTTCCCCATCATTCACGTGCCAGCGGTACGGCTGGTCGGTCCAGTGCAACCGGGTGGTGATGCCGTTCATGTTGGCGATGTCCAGCGCCTCCCAGGCGCGGCTGCCGGTGAAGTCCTTGCTGCGGATGATCTTCATGTGTGAATCCCATGGCGTACGGTTGGCGGATTATTACCGAATCAATTACCCGCCGTCGCCCTGCTCCGCGCCAAATCCTGCAATAGCAACGCCACCAACGCACCAAGCGCCAATACGATCAGCACCACGCCGTAACCATCGGTCGTGGCGATCAAACCGAAGGTGCGCGTCAAGTTGCCCGCCAACAGCGACGGCACGCAGAACGCCAGGTAACTCAGCACATAGAACGCCGACATCAAGCCGGCCCGCTCATGGGGCAAGGCCAACGGCAAGACGCTGCGCAGTGCACCGAGGAATCCCGAACCAAAGCCTGCGCCGGCGATCAGCGTGGCCATGAAGAACAGCGGCAGGCTGGCGCTGTGGACGGCCGTGAGGATCAGCGCAACTCCCACCGCCAACAGCACGGCGCCCAATCGCAGGACCTTGTCTGCCGGGCGGTTGCGCAGACTGAAAATCATCACCGCGCCGCTCAGCGTCAACACCGCCACCAGCCCGCCGCCGATCAGGTTCGAGGTGGACCCGGTGGCCGCCCGCACCAGCGAGGGCGCCAGGGACAGGTAAAAGCCGCCCATGGCCCACACCGCTACATCCACCGGCAGCGAGATCCACAATGCACGGCGCGCCTGGGGCGGCACATGCAAGGTGGGCCACAGCGAGGCCAGCGCGCCCGGAATCCGGCTGACTGTTTCCGGCAGGCGCCAGACGTACAGCGCTTGCAGGATCATCAACACGAGCAGGGTCCAGTAAATCAACGTGGTCGGCATCGGCGCGAACTCCACCAGAAGGCTGCAGCCCATGGCGCCACAAGCCATGCCCAACAAAGGCGCTACGCTGTTGATCAGCGGGCCTTGCTGGCGGTCGGTGTCGAGCAGCGCGGCGCCCAACACGGCGGTGGCCATGCCGGTGGCAAAGCCTTGTACCGTGCGGGCGGCAATCAGCCAGCCGACGCTGTCGGCATTGATAAACAGCAGCATCGCCAGCATATCGAGGAACAGCGCGGCAAAAATTACCGGTTTGCGTCCCAGGTGGTCCGACAACGAACCTACGGTCAGCAAGGCCGCCAGCAGGCTCAAGGCGTAGACGCCGAACACCAGGGTCAGCATTGCTGCCGAAAAATGCAGGCCTTCCTGATAGAGGTGGTACAACGGCGTGGGCGCGCTGGAGGCGGCGAGGAACGTGAGCAAGGTGATCGCGAGGAACACCAGGCTGGAACGGTGGGAAGTAACGCTGGACATGGGCACGCTCCGCTAAAGCTAATATTTTGCTTTTGCGGAGTGTGCTACTGGATGGCGCTTAAAGCAAATTCTTTGTGTTAAGGTTTTACGCATGGCGATAAAAGAAGGGCTCCGCCCGGGGGGCCGTAGTGCCCGGGTTCAGGAATCAGTGCATTCGGCGGTGCGTGAATTGCTCGACGAGCAGGACCGTTCCAGCGTGACCGTGCCGCAGATAGCCACGCGCGCCGGGGTTACGCCCTCGACTATCTACCGCCGTTGGGGTGACCTTGCTGCGCTGTTGGCGGATGTCGCCATGGCTCGGCTGCGGCCGGACAGTGAGCCGGCCAACACTGGCAGCCTGCGCGGCGACCTGCGGGCTTGGGGTGAGCAGTATCGCGATGAAATGAGCTCGGATCTTGGTCGGGAGATGATGCGCGATGTGCAATGCAGTCAGGCGCCGGGGTATTGCGTGGGGATTCTCACCGGGCAGTTGGAGACGATCCTGGATCGTTATTCCAGCGACGCCGAAATTGTGCCCAGCGTGGATCGGCTGATCAACCTGATCGTTGCGCCCACCGTGTTTCGCAGTTTGTTTTCTACTGTACCGTTGGAGGTTGAGGAGCTGCATGAGCTGATTGAGTTGGCGTTGGGGGGGTGAGGTGGTTTTTGGGTTTGGGTGTATATCCGTTGCTGCGGTAACGGCCACTTATGGTTCCGCTCTTACAGCGGCTCACTTTTGAAGAGCGCAAAAGTAAGCAAAACGCTCTTGCCCCACCACTCGGCACCTCGCTTAGGCTCGGTGTGCCCTCACTCCGGCTTTGGACCGTGGGCCGCCGCGATGGGCCATCCTTGGCCCAGCGCGGCTAACCTGGCGTCCTGCCAGGTTACCCACGCTCCAAAGCCTGCGTTCGGCCAGCGTGGTTTAACGGGGCGCCTAAGATCAAAATCAAGATCAAAAGCACAGCGGCCTCCCGGCCGGCTTGAGTGTTGAAGAGCAAAAGCCAAATCAAAATCTAAAGCGGGCACGGTCCAAAAAATGTGGGAGCGGGCTTGCTCGCGAAGGTCGTTAACGATGACGCGGGCATTCTGGATGAACGCGGCGCTCTCAGGTTTTTCGCGAGCAAGCCCGCTCCCACAGAAAAGCAGATCTGTTTTCGCTCTGGTCTTTGCTTTTGCTTTTAACACTCAAGCCGGCCGGGAGGCCGCTTTGCTTTTGCTTTTGATCTTGATCTGACTGCCCCAATAAGCCCGAGGCCGAACGCAGGTATTGCGGAGCGGGTAAACCGGCAGGACGCCGGTTTAGCCGCGCCGGGCCATGGATGGCCCGTCGCGGCGGCCCGCTTCGCGGTGCCGGAGTGAGGGAACGCCGAGCCTAAGCGAGGCGCCGACAGGCGGGGCAGAGCCCTTTGCTTACTTTGGGGCTTTTCCAAAGTGAGCCGCTGTAAGAGCGGAACCATAGGTGGCCGTTACCGAAAAAACGGATATGTACTCAAACCAACCCCCAAAAAAAACGACCTCATCTGGAGGCCGTTTCTCATTACATCTAAACGCTTAGGTGCGCATCCCACGCCCACTCACCAGCAACCGCGCGCACCCCACATAAAGCACCACAGTCGCCACCAGCATAAACGTGATCGCCACACTGATCTTGATATCCGAAACGCCCAGGATCCCATAGCGAAACGCGTTAACCATATGCAAAACCGGGTTAGCCAACGACACCGTCTGCCAGAACGGCGGCAGCAAGGTGATCGAATAAAACACCCCACCCAGGTACGTCAACGGCGTCAGCACAAAGGTCGGAATAATCGAAATATCATCAAAGTTGCGCGCAAACACCGCGTTGATGAACCCCAGCAACGAAAAGATCGTCGCCGTCAGCACCACCACCAGCAAGGTGATCCCCAGGTGATGCACCTGCAAATGGGTAAAGAACAACGACAGCAGCGTCACAATCACCCCAACCATCAACCCGCGCAGCACACCGCCCAATGTGTAGCCGATCAAAATCGTATGAGGCGACACCGGCGACACCATCAATTCCTCGATGGACCGCTGGAACTTGCTGCCAAAAAAGCTCGACACCACGTTGCCGTAGGAGTTGGTAATCACCGACATCATGATCAACCCCGGCACGATGTACTCCATATAGGTGAAACCACCCATATCACCAATCTGCCGACCAATCAGGTTACCGAAGATCACAAAGTACAAAACCATGGTGATCGCCGGCGGCAGCAGGGTTTGCGGCCAGATCCGGGTAAAGCGCTTCACTTCGCGGTAGACGATGGTCTGCAGCGCGACAAGGTTGGGTTGCAGTTCCGAACTCATACCGCCACCTTCGCCAGATTTTTCTCCACCAGGGACACGAACAACTCCTCAAGGCGATTGGTTTTGTTACGCAGGCTCAGCACTTCGATGTTCTGGGTGGCCAACTGGCCGAACAACGCGGTGATGCCCACGGCTTTATCCACCTGGACTTCCAGGGTGTGGCTGTCCACCAGGCGATTCGGGTAGCCGATCAACTGGGGCGCAACCGTCATGTCGTTTTTCAGGTCGAGCAGGAAGGTCTCAACGTGCAACTGGCTCAGCAAGTTACGCATGCTGGTGTTTTCGACGATGGTGCCGTGGTCGATGATGCCGATGTTGCGGCACAGCTGCTCAGCCTCTTCCAGGTAGTGGGTGGTGAGGATGATAGTGATGCCTTTCTGGTTCAGCTCGGTGAGGAAGGTCCACATCGAGCGACGCAGTTCGATGTCCACACCCGCCGTCGGTTCGTCGAGGATCAGCAGGCGCGGTTCGTGAACCAGGGCGCGGGCGATCATCAGGCGGCGCTTCATGCCGCCAGACAGGGAGCGGGAAGGCACGTCGCGCTTGTCCCACAACCCCAGTTGGGTGAGGTATTGCTCGGCGCGCTCCTTGGCGATCTTCGGCGGGATGCCGTAGTAACCGGCTTGGGTCACGACGATATCGAAGGTCTTTTCGAACTGGTTGAAGTTGAACTCCTGGGGCACCACGCCGATGCTGCGCTTGAGCGCCGCAGGGGATTTATCCAGGTCGTGGCCAAAGATGTTCACCGTACCGGTGGTCTTGTTGACCAGGGTCGAGAGAATGCCGATGGTGGTGGATTTGCCGGCGCCGTTAGGGCCGAGCAAGGCGAAGAAATCACCTTCGGCGACGTCCAGATCGATACCACTCAGGGCCTGGAAACCGTTGCCGTAGGTTTTGGTTAGCTGCCGGATGGACAGAGCGGAACTCATATCGGATTACGCACCAAAGAAGAGGAATAGAATTGTTACATGAGGGCAGACCGCACGGAATACAACGGCTGCGCGTGACAAGCATGGTGCTTGTCCGCGCCGCACAAGTACAGTCACCCGTATTAATAGTGGGTATCAGGTCAACGCGGTCATGACCGCTTTTTGATAGGCCGGGCGCTGGCGCAGGCGCTGGTACCAGGCCTCCAGGTTCGGCATCGAGGGGCGTTCGATGGGCATCTCGAACCAGGCATAGATGAAACAGCCCAAGGGAATATCACCCATGCCGATCTCTTTGCCGGAGAGGTAAGGTTGCGTCGCCAAGGCCTGATCCACCGTCTGCAATACGTCGATGCAAACCTGGCGACCGGCGTTGATGGTGTCCCAGTTCTGCTTTTCAGCAGGGGTACGCAATACGCCCCAGAACACGGTTTTGAAGGGTTCGGCCAGGGTCGAGGTGGTCCAGTCCATCCACTTTTCGGCGTTGGCGCGGGCTTGCAGGTCGCCGGGGTACCAGTTCGAATCCGGCGCATGCCTGGCAGCCAGATAGCGCACGATGGTGTTGGATTCCCACAGCACAAAGTCGCCATCTTCAATCATCGGCACGCGGCCATTGGGATTCAGTGAGCGGTATTGCGGTGTGTCGACCACACCAAAAGCCCCGCCCGCATCAATTGCCTCATAGTCCAGGCCGAGCTCCTCGGCGCACCACAGTGCTTTCCTGACATTTGACGAATTTTTACGACCCCAGATTTTCAGCATGACCGCCCCGATTTTGAAAAAGATGGTTGGATGAATGCCGGGGCAGCATACGCCGGATCACGTCCGGCTTAAATCACTCTGCATGTCCCCCATCAGGATCGGCATCTGCTCGCCAAACAGGTGGGGGTAACATTTCTGAATGTGGGCGAAGAAGAATTCCTCGGGCACCTCGGCAAATTGCCCATGGTCCACCACGTACTCCATGGAACGCTGGCCCTTGCGGTTGAAGGCGTGGAAAACACTGTCGTGGATGCCGTCGAACTCCAGGGGTGGCACGTCGAACAGTTCACACAGTTGCTGGTTGAATGCGGGCGTGGCCTTGACCCAACGGCCATCCAGATACAGCTCGGTGTAGCCGTGCATGGCAAATACGTCACTTCTTAGCAGCTCGATCAAACGAGGCGTCGAGAGGTGGTTGCGCACGTCGGCCAGGCCGATGCGTGCCGGAATCCCGCAGTGCCTTGCGCACGCCGCCAATAGCGTCGCCTTGGGCACGCAATAACTCTCGCCGGCCGCCAGTGCGAAGCTGCCGCTGAGGGTTTGCGGGTCGCGGCTGAAGGTGTAGGGGTTGTAGCGCACGGCCTCGCGAACGGCGTAGTAAAGACTGACTGCCTGGTCACGGGGCGCGGCACTCGAACCGCGATGTTTTTCGGCGAACTCCACCACCGCAGGGTGGTCACTATCGATGAAGCGGCCGGGATTCAAGTACGCATTCATGAGGTTAATCTCCGAGGCAAGCCCTGAGTCTAACCACAGGCCTGCACCTGGGATAACGACGATTCGGCCAAATGTCGGCGCCTGGTGCTGATCTTTGCCGGCACACCACGTAACACCCTCGTCACCCCGCTTGTTCGGATGCCGACTAAGCTCTGAGGTGATTTCGCACCTGGTTTCACGGAGGATTGAATATGCTGTTGTTGTGGATACTGGTTCTGGTGGTGGGCATTGCCTACCTGGCGCACCGGCGCATCGCGCCCCTGCCCGCCATCGGCGTGGTCGCCGTCTACCTCTTGGCGATGGGCGCCTTCAGCCATGCTCCAGGCTGGTTGCTGTTGATCTTCTGGGTGCTGATTGCCGTGGTGGCCGCCCCGCTGCTGCTGCCGGACCTGCGTCGCAAGTACTTCACCGCGCCGCTGTTCAACTGGTTTCAGAAAGTCCTGCCGCCGATGTCCGAGACCGAGCGCGACGCCATCGACGCCGGCACCGTGTGGTGGGACGGCGAGCTGTTCAGCGGCCGCCCCGACTGGGACAAGTTGCTGGCCTATCCCAAAGTGCAACTGACCGAGGAAGAACAAGCCTTCATCGACGGGCCCACCGAAGAACTGTGCGCCATGGTCACCGACTGGGAAATCGGCCAGGCCATGGACCTGCCGCCCGCCGCCTGGGAACACATCAAGCAGCATGGCTTTTTTGCCCTGATCATCCCCAAGGAATTCGGCGGCAAGGGCTTCTCCGCCTATGCCCACTCCCAGGTCGCGATGAAGCTGGCAACCCGCAGCGGCGACCTCGCCTCCACGGTCATGGTGCCCAACTCCCTCGGCCCGGCCGAATTGCTGCTGCACTACGGCACCGATGAACAACGCAACCATTACTTGCCACGCCTGGCCCGTGGCGACGATATCCCGTGTTTTGCCCTGACCGGCCCGCTGGCGGGCTCCGATGCCGGCTCCATGCCCGACACCGGGGTGATCTGCAAAGGCGAATGGGAAGGCAAGGAAACCCTCGGCCTGCGCCTGAACTGGGAAAAACGCTACATCACCCTCGGCCCGGTGGCGACTCTGCTTGGCCTGGCCTTCAAGGCCCACGACCCGGACCATCTGCTGGGCGATAAAGAAGACCTCGGCATCAGCCTCGCGCTGATCCCCACCGACACCCCGGGCGTTGAAATTGGCCGCCGTCACCTGCCGCTGGGTGCCGCATTCATGAACGGCCCCAACTCCGGCAAGGACGTGTTCATTCCCCTGGAGTTCCTGATCGGCGGCCAGGAAATGCTCGGCAAGGGCTGGATGATGCTGATGAACTGCCTGTCGGTGGGCCGTTCGATTTCCCTGCCTGCGGTCGGCACCGGCGCGGCCAAGTTCACCAGCCTGGTGACCGGCCAATATGCCCAGGTGCGCGAGCAGTTCAACGTACCGTTGTCAGCCTTTGAAGGTATCCAGGAAGCCCTGGCCCGTATCGGCGGCAACGCGTGGCTGATGGACAGCGCGCGAATGCTCACCGCCAATGCCGTCGACCTGGGAGAAAAACCCTCGGTGCTGTCGGCGATCCTCAAGTATCACCTGACCGAACGCGGCCGCGAGTGCATCAGCCATGCGATGGACGTGCACGGCGGCAAGGGCATCATCATGGGGCCCAACAACTACCTGGGCCGCAGCTGGCAAGGTGCGCCGATCTTCATCACCGTGGAAGGCGCGAATATCCTCTCGCGCAATCTGATGATCTTCGGCCAGGGTGCGATTCGTTGCCATCCGTTCGTGCTCAAGGAAATGGCCCTGGCCGGTCGCGAAGACCATGACCAGGCCCTTAAGGAATTCGACGGACTGCTGCTGCAGCACATCGGGTTTGCCGTGAGCAACGCCGCCAGCACCCTGGTGCTGAACCTCGGTTTCGGCCACTTCGAGAAAGCCCCGGGCAATCGCTTGAGCCAGGGCTACTTCCGCGCACTCAACCGTCAGGCTGCTGCATTTGCGATGCTGGCGGACCTGAGCATGATGCTGCTGGGCGGCGAGTTGAAACGTCGCGAACGCCTGTCGGCACGTCTCGGTGATGTGCTGAGCCATATGTACCTGGCGTCGGCAGCGCTCAAGCGTTATCACGACCTGGACTCGCCAGACCACCTGGAACCGCTGTTCGCCTGGGCTATGGAAGAAAGCCTTGGCCACTCCGAGCGTGCACTGGATGAACTGCTGACCAACTTCCCGAGCAAGGTGCTGGGTTGTCTGTTGCGGGTGATCGTGTTCCCGTTCGGTCGTCGCCATAAGGGCCCGTCCGATGCGCTGGATGCAGAAGTGGCCGCGGTGATTGGGCGCGCCAAGGGAGACCCGGCCCTGGAGGCAGTGCTGGCGGGCTGCTATCGCCCACAGTCCGCAGAAGATCCGGTGGGCGCCCTGCAACATGCCTACGACCTGTTGGCCGACAGCCACCCGTTGCAGAAAAAACTCCACGAAGGCCTCAAGAGCGGCCAGGTCAAACCGACCGCAGGCGAACACGCCATCGACGCCGCGCTGCATGCCGGCGTGCTGCAACCGGCCGAGGCGCAAACCCTGCGTGACGCCGAAGCGGCGCGACGCAAGGTGATCGACGTGGATGATTTCAGCAAGGAAGAGCTGAGCCAGGCTGAGGGAAAAGTCCGCTGATCCGAGCGGTCATATAAAAACGGGCGCTTGAGCTATATACTCTCGCGCCCGTTTTGCTCTTGAGGACTTATCTCGTGTCCAATGTCGTTGCCGATCATCTCGTCTTGCTCGACCACCTGCGCAGCATCCTGGTTGCCGTCGGCGAGGCCGAACAGGTTCCCGAGGAAAGCCACCTTCTGTTCCTGGAGCGCTTCGATGAACTGCGCGCCCTGCTGCCCATCGACCCGATCGAAAGCCAGTACCTGGGCCAGGACATGATGAGCCAGGTCATCCTGCGCTACCCGCAAATTGCCCACCTGGTGCCGCGTGACTTGCTGTGGTTCTTTGGTGGCGACTGCCTGCACTTCATGCCCGACGACGAACTGGACCTGTACCAGGCCCTGGAAGAGCGTCGCTTCGAAGCTGAACAGAACGACGAACCGTTCGACTGGAACCAGGAAAAGCAGTTGTTGGCCATGTCCAATGACCAGCCCAAGCACTAACACGGACCAACTGTAGGAGCGAGCTTGCTCGCGAAGGACTCAAAGGCGCCGCGTGCATTCAGGATGCACGCGTTATCGTTAACGTCCATCGCGAGCAAGCTCGCTCCTACAGTTTCTTCAGCGTCGGCTCTTTAGCCATGCACTCCACCAGATAATCAATAAACACCCGCAACTTCGGCGGCAGATACCGCGTCGGCGAATGCAGCAACCAGGCATCCCCGTGGTACGACGCAATAAAATCCCACCCTGGCAACACCTGCACCACCTCCCCCGCTTCCAGCGCATGCCGCGCCGTGAAATACGGCAAGCTACCAATCCCTACATGTTGCAACACCGCATCCAGTCGCACCCCGGTGTGATTGGCCACATACCGCCCGCGCACCCCGACCGTCACTGCCTTGCTGCCCTGGCGAAACTTCCAGCGTGCATCCCCCGGCGTCTCGCCCAGGTAGATGCAACTGTGCTCGAGCAAATCATGGGTATGCTGCGGCGAACCGTGCTCGGCCAAGTACTGCGGCGTGGCGCAGATCAAGTGTTCGATAGGTAGTAATTGGCGCCCCACCAGGCCCGGCGGCGGGCTGTCGGTGATGCGGATGCTCAGGTCGACATTGTCATCAATCAGGTCAACATGCCGGTCCTCAAGGATCAATTGCACATCGACCTTGGGATAACGCCGCAGAAACTCCGGCATATGCGGATGCACCACAAACCGCCCCACCGCCTTGGGCACGCTGACCCGCACCAGCCCTTCGGCTTCATGGGTGTACTGCCCGCTGATTTCCATCACCGAACGCGCGGCGCTGACCATTTCCTGGCAGCGCTTGAATACCTCTTCGCCCCCTTCGCTGAGGCGCAACTTGCGCGTGGTGCGTTGCAGCAGGCGAGTCGCCAGGGCTTTTTCCAGGCGCGAGATGCTGCGGCTCACGGAGGACGGCGATGCCCCCATCTGGCGGGCGGCCTCGGAGAAGCTGCCGGTTTCCACCACCTTGACGAAAATCGCCATTTCGCCGAGCAGTGGCAAGGGAAGATTGATGCTCATGACGCACAAGTCCATTGAGATTTGAACGGATTATCACCCATTGGCGCACTTCTTATACTGCCGGATAGAAACCCTGATGCGGATGTAGATGATGACCCAGCGCCTGTTTTTTACCCATGACCACCTGAATGCCGAACTTGAAGTGCTGGGATGCACACCTTTTGATAACCAATTTGCGGTAATCCTGCAGTCAACGATCTTCCACCCCCAAGGTGGCGGCCAGCCTTGCGACACCGGCTGGCTGGGGGACAGCCAAGTGTTGAAGGTGGTGCAGGAAGGTGATCATGTCGTGCATTACGTCGACCGCCCTGTAGGGCCCGGCGCGATCCTGGCACGCGTCGACGAAGACCGCCGTAACCTGCACACGCGCCTGCATTCAGCCGGGCACCTGATCGGCAATGCCGGCGAGACCCTGGGCTGGATGCCAATCAAGGCCCATCACTGGCCGGGCGAAGGCAAGATCACCTTTATTCGCGGGACTTCGGCTCACCCCATGGACGCCGAGGCGATTCAGCGACAAGTCGACCAATGGATCGCCGCTAACCTGCCACGCCATATGGCACTGGATGAAGGCACGCGGGAAGTGGGTTTTGGCGAGCTGCCGGCCTATGCCTGCGGCGGTACGCATGTGCAGGCATTGGGGGACGTGGGCCAAGTGACGATCCTGGCCCTCTCCGAGAAAAAGGGTGCGTTGTCGGTGCGCTATACCCTGGATTGAGAAACATCTTCAGGCTGGCAAACAACCTGTGGTGAGGGGGTTTGTCCCCGTTGGGCTGCGAAGCGGACCCAGAAGGTAATCACCTTTCCACAGGAGAACTCGACATGAGATTTTTGGGGCCGCTTCGCAGCCCAACGGGGGACAAGCCCCCTCGCCACGAAAGCCCTCCTCAGCGAGTCAAACCGCAATCGCTCCCGCCCTGCCCGGCTCCACCACAAACGACTTGAGGGTCGAGACACTGGCATTCGGATCCTTGGGATCAGAAATCACCCGGAAGTGCGTCAGCATGCTCTTCTCTTCAAGCGCCACCGACACATAGCCGCGCTGGCGGCTGTCGAAAAACTTCACATGGGGATTGAGGGGCAGAATCGCACTGAACGCCTCAAACGGCGGCCCGTCAGAGGTCACCGAGGTGCCGACAAATTCGGTCGCGACCACCGGCGAATCCAGGTTTCCTCCGTCAGCGTGCAGGTCCGTCGCCCAGAACGAGTGAATATCGCCACCCCAGAACACCGGGTTATTCACCTTCCTGCGCACCATCGAAGCAAGCATCCGTTCACGGTTGGCCATGTAACCATCCCAGCCATCGGTCCAGCGGCCAGGCTTGTGGTTGGTCAGGTCTCGTTGTGTGAGCGGCGCGACCAACAGGTCCTGGGCGATCACGTTCCATTGCGCCCGGGACTCGGCAAAGCCCTGATCCAGCCACGCTTCCTGATCCCAGCCGAGCATGGTGCGACGGGGATCGCGCAGGTCGGCACAGGTATTCGCGGCCACATGGCCCTTGTGGCTGCCATTGGCCAGAATGCACGGCTGTTCGGAGCGGTACTGACGACCGTCCAGTACATGGAAACACGCCAGTCGGCCGTAGTCCAAACGCCGATAAATGCGCATGTCCGGCCCTCGCGGCAGGCTGCTCGTCCGCAGCGGCATGTGTTCGTAGAACGCCTGGTAGGCCGCCGCCCGCTGCTTGAGAAAACTCGCCACCGGGATCTTCGGGTCTTGGGACCACTGATTGGCATAGTCGTTTTGCACTTCGTGATCGTCCCAGGTGACCACACTCGGCGCCGCGGCATGCAGTGCCTGCAAATCCGGATCGGTCTTGTACAGGGCGTAACGGTTGCGGTAATCCACCAGGTTCAGCGCATTGCCGCTGCCGTGGGGGCGGATAATCTTGCCGGAGTCGGCCGCGTAGGAACTGTCATAGATGTAATCACCGAGGAAAAACACCAGGTCGGGCTGCTCGGCCGCCAAGTGACGATAGGCGCTGAAGTAGCCTCGCTCCCAATGGGAGCAGGAGACAAAACCCAACTGCGCCGACGCCATGGCATGCACCGCCGGGGCCGTACGCGACTGCCCCACCGGGCTTTGCGCGCCGAGACCTTCAAACTGGTACCAGTACGGTCGACCCGCTTCCAGCCCGGCGACTTCCACATGCACCGAATGGGCGAAACGCTCGCTGGCCATCACCTCGCCCTGGCGCACAACCCGCGTCATCGCCGCATCGCTGGCCACCTTCCAGCGCACCGGCACTGCTCGGTTCAATCCGCCGCGACCGTCTGCGGCATTGAACAACGGCGCGAGGCGCGTCCAGATCACGAAACCATCGGGCAGTGGGTCGCCTGAAGCTACGCCGAGGGTGAAGGGATAGTCGATACCGGCACTGCGGGCAAAAGGACTGAGGATCGAAAACGCGGTGGCAATCGCCAGCCCGCCCAGTACGCGACGGCGGTCGTGATCCACACTCATCAACCGCGCTCCGTCCAGTCGGCACGCACCAGGCCGTACAACAACATGTCCTCGTGGACCCCGTTCTTGAGGAAGGCGCCCTTCATGCACCCTTCGTAACCCAAGCCGATTTTTTCCATGACCCGAGCGGACGCTTTGTTACGGGCAAAGCACTGGCTGCCCACACGCTGCAGCGCCAATTCCCTAAACCCAAACGCCATGATCTGCGCCGCTGCTTCGGCGGCATAACCCTGGCGTCGACAATGGGCGGCCACCCAATACCCGAGGTGCCCACTCCTATGAGCCGCAGACAACCTGAGGCTGATCACGCCGATCAATTCGCCGGTTTCCCGCAGGTGAATACCCAGTCCCAGTGAATGCCCCGAGCGGTAATTCTCTGCCTGACCATCAATAAAGACGTGTGCGGTTTCCAAGGTGTAAGGCGATGGAATCGCAGCCGTGTTGTTCGCAATATCGGGATCGTTGGCCAGCACCGACAACGTCTCGGCCTGCTCCTTTTGCAGAGGCTTCAACAGCAGGCGCGGGGTAGATAAATGCGGCAGTGCAATGCTCATGCAGAGGGACTCGCGAAATAAATTCTCCAAGAATGTACCCGCGTCGTGTCAGTTTCATTACGTAGATAAATAGACCCACGAGTCGTCTGTAAGACGCGTCCTAGAGCCTTAAAAGCTTAAATTAAAGTTAACCATTCGGTCATTTTTGGTTGCTAGCGTGTCGCCCCTAATCAACGGTGGGGTAGCGGAATGAGAACTTGGGATGAACCCAAAAAGCGCAAGGCACACATCGAACTGATCCCGATGATCGACGTGATGATGTTCCTGTTGGTGTTTTTTGTACTGGTGAGTTTGAACGTGATTCCGGCCCTGGGCATGAAGACTCAGTTGCCGAGCGCCAGCAGTTCACAACAGCTCAAGCCGCAGAATAAATTCATCCTGACCCTGGGCCTGGAAGGCCAGCTGCAGCTCGATGGCAAGGACATGAGCGTCGAGGCGTTGGTGCCGGCACTCAAGGCGGCCGAGAAGCCTGATACCAAGTCGACGATCATCGTCAACAGCGACAAAGGCGTAGAAGTGTCGCGCCTGGTCGAGGTGATGGACACCCTGCGCCTGGGTGGCTTTACCTCTGTCTCCATCGCCACGAAAAAGTCCTGATCATGTATGCCTTGTTTCGTGCGCGTCGGCTGCTGGGCAGTGTCCCGGCCCTGATCGCCCTGGTGCTGATTGCACTGGGTATCCAGTCCCAACCCCTGAAGATCCAGCCGCAGTACGACGAGTCGGCGGTTGAACTTGCCCTGGTGGAGCCCGAGCCGGAAGTGGTCCCCGAGCCCGTGGTGGAGCAAGAGCCACCGCCGCCGGTGATCGAAGACGAGGAGGCCGAACCTGCCCCACCGCCTCCGCCGCCCAAGCCGATACCCAAACCACTGCCAAAGCCTGAGCCCAAGCCAAAACCGGTGCCCAAGCCCGTGGCCGCCAAGCCAACGCCTGTGCCTGCGCCAGCTCCGGTTGCCGCCAAGCCGGTGCAAGCCGCTCCCGCCCCCACGCCAGCACCCGCCGCGCCACCGGCGCCGCCGAAAGTCGACGGTCAGGCGCTGGAAAGCGGCTACCTCAAGGGTTTGCGCAACGAGCTGGACACCTACAAGCAATACCCCACCGGACGCCAGGCGTCCCTCGAACGCCCCAGTGGCGAGGTGGTGGTCTGGTTAATGGTGGACCGCCAAGGCCGCGTTCTCGATTCCGGGATCCAGACCCCGGCGCCGAGCATGCTGCTCAACCGGGCCGCCACCAACAGCCTGCGCCGTATCAAGCAGGTGAAACCGTTCCCCGAACAAGCCTTCGGTGGACGTAACGAGCAGCGCTTCACCGCCACCTTCAACTACAGCGTGCAATAAGCACACACCACCAGGACGACAGTGATGAAGTTCACCCGGATTCATCTGGCACTCGTTGCCGCGACGAGCATGACCCATGGAGTGGTCATGGCAGACACCAGCGACAGTGACGTCGGGACCATTGGGGTACAGGGCAAGGCAACCGCGGGGGGCGGTTACATGGTCCAGGAAGAGAGCGCCAAGGGCCGCTCGACCATCACCAAGGAAGCGCTGGACAAACAGACGGCCACCGGCAACGCCATCGACAAGCTCAAGTACACCCCGGGCCTGAACATCTCCAGTGAAGACAACACCGGCCTCTCGGGTTTTCGCTTCACCATGCGCGGCATGAACTCCGACCAGGTGGGCATGTCGGTGGACGGCATGCCGATCAACGACTCCGGCAACTATGCGTTGTACTCCAACCTGCTGGGCGACCCGGAAAACATCGACCAGATTTTCGTCACCCAGGGCTCGTCGGAAGCCGACGGCCCGCACATCGGTTCCAGCGGCGGCAACATCGGTATCGTGACCATTCGCCCCACCAAGGAAACCGGTGCCTTCGTCAAGCAAGTGGTCGGCAGCAACGCCACCCGCAAGACCTTCGCCCGCCTCAATACCGGTGAAGTCAACGGCCTGAGCAACTGGCTGTCGGCCTCCCACACCGAAGGCCAGATGTGGCGCGGCTCGGGTGCCGTGCGCGCAGACAAGGTCGAGTGGAACAGCTTCTTCGACGCCGGCAACGGCAACACCGCCAACCTGATCCTCAAGTACCACGAGCAGGACAACAACAGTTACAGCCAGTTGACCAAGGCACAGTTCCAGCAGTACGGCCGCAAGTACGACCCGTACCCGGCGAAACCGGCGGTGGGCGCCAACGGCAAGGTCAGCAGCTACTACGACCTGGCGCAGAATCCGTTCCAGACCTTCACCGCCGTGCTCAACACCCAGTACAAACTGAGCGACAACCTGTCCCTCTCGGTGATCCCGTATTACTACTACGGCAACGGCAGCGGCGTGGGCTCCTCGGCCTATGCGCTGAACAGCGGCTCGAACAAGGGCGGCGTTTTCGACCTCGGCAACCTGCCGACACAAGCTCAATACAACGCCGACGGTTCCGCGACCACCGGCGTCTACTACCGCCCTTCGCGCACCCAGACCTGGCGCCCGGGCATCACCACCAAGCTGAACTGGGACCTGGGCGACCACAGCCTGCAATTCGGCTATTGGTACGAACGCGCTCGCCAAAGCCAGACCCAACCGTTCATTGCCCTGAAGAACAACGGCAAGCCGAGCGACACCTGGCCCGACGGCAACTCCGTGGTCGACGCCAACGGCAACACCGTGCAGGGTCGCGACCGCTACACCGTGACCCCGGCGCAAAAAGTCTGGACCCAGGACACCTGGTACATCAACTCGGACTGGACGTTGATCGCGGGCATTGCCTACATGAACGTCGAGCGTGACGGCACCAACCACGGCAGCCTCACCGAACAACCGGGCAAGGCCAGCCAGACCTACAACAAACTGCTGCCCAACGCCGGCCTGAAGTACCAGATCGACGAGCGTGATCAACTGTTCTACAGCCTGTCGCGCAACATGCGGATTCCACAGAACTACGTGCTGTACGACAAAGGCGTCGGCTCCCTCGACTCCAAGCCGGAGCTCAGCTGGAACCAGGAACTGGGCTGGCGCTACACCGGCGAAGACAGCACCCTCGCCGCCACCCTGTTCTACATGCAGTTCAAGAATCGCCAGCTCACCTCCCTGGACAGCAATGGTGATTCCGCCGACATCAACGCCGGCACCGTCATCAACAAAGGCCTGGAACTGGAGTGGAGCGGCAAGCTGCCGCACAACTTCAACTACTACACCTCCTACACCTACACCAGTTCCAAGCAGCAGGATGACCTGACGGTGTACAGCGCCGGCAAGCCGATCGTGCTGCCCACCAGCGGCAAGCAATTCGCCAACGTGCCGACCAACATGCTGGCAGCCAACGTCGGCTATGACGACGGGCGCTTCTACGGCACCTTCGGCGGCAAGTTCACCAGCAAGCTCTACGGCGACCTGACCAACGACGAAGCCATCTCCGCCCGCACCGTTTTCAACCTCGGCGCCGGTATCTACCTGCCGGTGGACAAGAAAGTCGTCAAGGACGCAACCCTGCGCCTGAACGTCGACAACCTGTTCGACAAGAAGTACCTGGACGGCGTGTACACCACCAAGACCAACTCGGCGAGCTACAGCGGTTTCCGCGACGGCGACCCGGCTTACATCGTTGGGCTTGACCGCACCGTCACCGTTTCCCTGGAAGCCAATTTCTAACTGCGAGGCTCAGCATCATGGACATGAACCTGCTTCACCAAATCACCTTTTATGTGATGTACGCCGCCCTGGCGATTGCGATCTTCATCACCATTGAACGTGGCATCTACTTCGCCTACGTGCGCCGTCAGGCCCGTGCGTTGACTGAAGTGCTGGGCGCCCATGTGCACAGCGAACGCGACCTGCCGGAAAACCTGACCCGCCGTGACAGCCTGCCGCTGAGCATGGTGCTGCCGATCCTGGCGCAGAAGGCTTCCCATGGTTCGCGCAAGGACCTGGACGACGAGATCGAAACCCAGTACCTCAAGACCCGCGCGCCGCTGTCCCGCAGCCTGTGGATCATCGAAACCATCACCACCGCCGCGCCGCTGCTCGGCCTGCTGGGCACCATTCTCGGCATCATCGACACCTTCAAGGCGCTGGCCACTGCCGGCGTGTCCGACCCGGGCCAGATTTCCGGTGGTATCGGTACGGCCTTGTTCGCCACGGGTTTGGGTATCGCCATCGCGCTGTTCTGCGTGGTGTTCCACAACTTCTTCCAGGACAGCCTGGAGCGCATCAACGACCAGCTGAAAATCCTGCTGATCCGCGCGGCAACCGGTGCCCGCGTGCAGGGTGAGGTGCCGCACCTGGTGTCGACCCCGCTGCATACCCGCACAGCATGACCTTCAAGGCGGGCGCGTGATGCGCCCGCCTTTCTTTTTGCCCGATGAGACGCCTATGTCCCTCTCGATGAAGTTGCGTATCGCAGGCCTGACCGGCCTGCTCCTCAGTCCGCTTGCCCAGGCGGACTTTTCAATTCCGGGATTTGAGTTGGTACACACCGTGCCGGTGGATACCACGTTGGGCACGGCCGATTTGCGTCAGCCGGGCCCGGTGTGGATCGAGTTGTTTGACGGTGCAAAAAACAGCATTGATATCGGCCAGTTCTACGCGGCCGACCATCCCGGCTCGGTGATGGACACGGTCATCGAACACCTGGAAGCCGCCGGCAAGCGCGGTGTGAAAATTCGCTTTCTGTTGGAAGAAAAAGGTATTCGGTTGTCGGAAGCGTCGACCCTGGAGCGCTTGCGCGCGATTCCCAACCTGACCTTCCGCGTACTTTCGTACGGGCAACTGAGTGGCGGGATCATCCACGCGAAATACCTGGTGGTGGACGGCAAGCAGGCTTTTATCGGCAGCCAGAACTTCGACTGGCGTTCGCTGGAGCATATCCACGAAACCGGGCTGTTGATCAGTGATGCAACCGTCGTCGCCCAGACCCAGGCCATTTTTGAACAGGACTGGCAGGCCCAGGCTGCGTTGGCCGACAACAAGCCTGTTGCCCTGCCCGCCACAGGCGCCACACCGGCACGCACCGGCAACTACCTGGTGGCCAGCCCCCAACGCTACAACCCGCCGGGCGTGGGTGATTCACAGCTGGAGCTGCCACGCCTGCTGGGCGAGGCGAAAAAGGAAGTGCGCGTACAACTGCTGGACTACGCGCCGCTGTCCTATGGACCTGACAGAACCCGGCCTTACTACGCGATGATCGACAATGCAGTGCGTGCAGCGGCAGCGCGCGGGGTCTCGATCAAGCTGATGGTGTCCAACTGGAACACTGAAGCGCTGGAGTTGCCGTACCTGAAAAGCCTGGCCGTGCTGCCGAATGTCGAGGTCAAGATCGTGACGCTGCCCGAGGCCAAGCAGGGATTTATTCCCTATGCGCGGGTGATTCACAGCAAAACCATGGAGATCGATGGGCAAGTGGCCTGGGTGGGAACCAGTAACTGGCTGGGTGGTTACTTCGATAACTCGCGCAACCTGGAAGTGGTGATGCATGACGCGGCGATGGCCAAACGTGTGGGAGAGCTGCATGCGCAATTGTGGGATGGGCCGTATGCCAAGGCACTGGATGTAGCGGCGCAGTACCCGGAGCCGCATCCTGGCAAGCCTTGATAACCCATTTCAAACTTCACCGAAAAACTCTGTGGGAGCGGGCTTGCTCGCGAAGGCGGTGTGTCAGTCACAGCCTACTTGGACTGACACACCGCCTTCGCGCAACACCTGCGCCGAACAAAGCACGACCGTTATCAAACGTTTCGACGCCGATCAACGTTGATCGGCGTTGAGGTTAACCAGGTCGTGCTTACGGCCTAGAACATATCCATCGCATTGCACAGCTTGGCCTTCTCCACCGGCACGTTCTCCGGTTTCCCCGTCGGGTCCAAGCGCTGCAATGCAACGAAGCACTGGCTACCCTCCAGCAGGATCAGCTCGTAATCCTCCCCGGCCTTAGGGGTAAAGCGAAAGCTTTGCTTGCAGCTGTAGGAATAGCCGGCAGAAACGTGGCCCTCACTCTGGAAGTTCATGGCGAAAGGTTTGTTTGCCGGCACCTTCAGTTCGGTACGCGCCAACGCTTGCGCCTCCACCCGGCGGTTGCTCTCGGGCATGCCCAGGCTGCGACCATTATTCTGACCCGCAAAGCCGGATTCGGACACGGCCATCACCCCGGAGCCAGGCACACGCCAGTCGATGCAATCACGGCCAGGCACGCCGCGTGCCATGCCATTGGTGATCACGCGCAGACGTGCGGTGTCACCCGCTGCGGGTTCAACATAGGGCGTGTTGTAAGCACGGATATTGGAAATGTTGCCGCAGCCACTCACGGCAAGTGCCAGGCCCGCTATCAGAAATGCTCTCATGGAAATCCTTTTTTTGAGGTTTAACGGCAGTGATAAGGGCTTTCGCTGCGCAGCTCCTCGCCGGTTCTGGCATCACGAATGATGACAGTAGCTCCCGGCGCGTTGAGGCAGAACGCATTGCGTATGGGATAAATATTGTGCCCCTGGGTGGTGTAGCTGCCGAGCTCTTTTAACGGGGCGCCGGAGGCGTCCTGAGCCATCACGGTGTATTCACCCGACATGGTCAGACAGCCGCTCAGTAACAGCAGCACAGTGGCGCAGATTGCATTTTTCACAGGTGATGTCCCTATCGCGTTGAATGACGACCTCTTGAAAAAGGCCGTTTTGGGAGATTTCATTGCGCCGACTCACAGGCCTTCAACGGCTCCTTGGGGTGCAATGCACAGATGTCGAAACCGTCACGCCGGGTATACACCGGCACCAGCACGGTAACGGGCGAGTACAACGTGCAGAAACGGGCCAAACACCGCCCTGGCCGAAAAAACACTTCCATTTCGCTTCCCTGTGAAATTTTCCTGCTGGCGCATCAAGCGCAGAACAGCACTTGAACAGCAAGCATTGCCTTGATTGGCATTGCCTGTGTGAGCGGACATCGCTCATAGAGTTCATGAAAAACCGGGAAACCTCCTATCAAGACAGTCGAGAAGTGCCTTGGAAAAGAGCCCGCCAAAGACAGTCAAAACTGACAGCCTGTTACATCAGCAATTGTAGGACGGCTCTTGATCGTCCACGCCCTATTGAGGCGCCAAATCTTGTCAGCCTAGAGTGGCGCCAGCAGCGAACTTCCATACAGGACTGGCGTTGCAAGTCTGCAACCAACCTAGATCCTAGATAGAGAAGAGTGCACGCGATGAGTGACGCCATACCGAACACAGCCACCCACACGGCACCAACATCTGTCGCCTCGCCCGAAAACACCCTTGAACCGACGCCTACTGGCACCACACCTGAACCGCTGCTCGCAGATCCCGAATTCGACATGCGCGGCTTGGCGTGGAACCCGCTGTGCGATGCCGCCACGCCGCTGATCGGCCTAGTGATTCGCCTGCGTCGTTTAGACCGGCACGACAATGTGCCCGCGCTGTACCAAAGCGTCAGCAACCAGATCACCACGATCATGGAAGAAGTCAGTCAGCTCGACTACGACGCTGGCATGCTCAAGGCCTACTCCTACAGCCTGTGCCTGTTGTTGGATGAGGTAGTCATGAGCACTACCTGGGGCAAGTCCTCCACTTGGAGTGCACGCTCACTGCTCAGTCAGTTTCATGAGGAGACGTGGGGCGGCGAAAAATTCTTTACCGTCATGAACAACATGATTCCCGAAGCGGCCAGGTACCAGCATGTGCTGGAGTTCATGTACCAATGTCTGGTCTCCGGTCTCAAAGGCAAATACGGCGCCCATGCCAAGGGCGATGACGAAATACAGAAGATCATCAACCAACTGCACGGCCTGTTGCGCCCGCTGCGCGGCGAGACACCCAAACGCCTGACTGATCCACTGAAAAATGTCGCGCCGCGCAATTACCGGATCAAACGTGCCTGGCCGTTGTGGACACCGTGGGCACTGGCCGCCGTCGTACTGGTCACCGCGTACTCGATCTACACCATGCGTTTGAACGCCATCACGCGAGAGGTACTTACCTCACTGGACAAAATCCTCAAGCTATAACCCCTGCGCGAAAACCATCAGGAGACCTTATGCCCCGCCAAAGCGACCTGCGCTACACCTTCGAACCGCTGCGGGGCGATCCCTTCGAAGTGGTCTCGTTCACCCTTGAGGAGGGCCTGTCTCAGCCGTTCAAACTCACGCTGGAACTGGTCAGCCATCACCCGGCCATCGACTTCTACCGCGTGCTCGACCTGGCCGCGCTGTTCACCATCTGGCGCGGCGACTCGCCGGTACGCTACGTCCACGGACTGGTCAGCCTATTCACCCAAGGCGACACCGGCTTTCGCCGTACCCGCTACACCGCCGTGATCGAACCGACCCTGGCGCGCTTCGACCTGCGCTCCAACTGGCGCATCTTCCAGGGCCCGACCGTGCCCGACATCATCATCAGCATGCTGGCCGAACAGAAACTGACCGACGTCAAAACCTACCTCTGCTTCGATCATCAACCTCGCGAGTACTGCGTACAAGCTGGCGAAACCGACCTTGATTTCATCGCTCGCCTGGCTGCCGAAGAAGGCCTGCTCTATACCTTCGAACACCGCGCCGATGGCCACACCCTATGGCTCACCGACCGCGTCGGCGGCTTGGGCACCATCGGCACCCACACCGACTGCCCGGTGATCTACCAGCCCATGAGCGGCGGCGACGCCATGGAACCGGCCCTGAACCGCTTCCACTACACCGAACAAGTGCGCACCGCCGTGCAGGTGCAGCGCGACTACACCTTCACCCATCCGCGCTACAACCAGCAGCACACCGCCACCGGCGACCAGGACCTGAACAACCAGCACAAGGACTACGAACGCTACGACTACCCCGGCCGCTACAAGCGTGATATCGCCGGCAAGCCCTTCACCAAGACACGCCTGGCCGCGCTGCGCAACGACGCCAAGCTGGCGCACCTGGAAGGCGACGATGCACGCCTGCAACCCGGGTTAGCCTTCGATCTGAACGAGCATCCCCGCGAAGACTTCAACGACCGCTGGCGCACCATCGCTATCAAGCACGAAGGCAAGCAGCACACCAGCTTGCAGGAAGAAGCGTTCGGCAGCGGCCACGGCACGTCTTATGAGCTGAAGGCCAGCGCCATTCGCTGGACCTCTGACTGGAAAGCGCCACTTCGCGCAAAACCCTGCATCGACGGCCCGCAGATCGCCACGGTGGTCGGCCCTCCCGGCGAGGAGATCTATTGCGATGAATGGGGCCGGGTCAAGGTGCAGTTTCCGTGGGATCGCTCGGACAAAAACAACGACTACAGCTCGTGCTGGATCCGCGTCACCCAGGGCTGGGCCGGGGCGACATGGGGCTCCATGGCCATCCCGCGTGTGGGTCAGGAGCTGGTGATCAGCTATCTGGACGGGGATCCCGACCAGCCGATCGCCACGGGGACCGCATACCGGCAGACCAACCTGCCGCCCTACCCGCTGCCCAAACACAAGACACGAATGACCATCAAGAGCCGAACCCATAAGGGCGAAGGCTTCAATGAACTGCGTTTTGAGGATGAGCTGGGCCAGGAGGAAGTGTTTATCCATGCCCAGAAAGACCAGAACACGGTGGTCAAGAACAATCAGACCCAATCGATTGGCGCTGACCGAAGCAGCCAGGTCGGCCAGGACGAAACCATCACCGTGGGCCGTACGCGCATGCGGGTGGTGAAGGCCAATGACACGTTGAAGGTGGGCGGCAGCAAACGTGACTCCGTCGCTAACGAATACACCGTCGAAGTGGGCAGCGCGTTACGCCTGAAATGCGGCAAGACAGTGATCGAGTTGCAGGCCAACGGCACGCTGAATATCACGTGCGAGAACTTCAATATCACTGGCCTGAAGTCCGGCCAGATCAACACCCCCGACGGCATGCTGGATCTCAATGTGGAAGGCGGCACCGCGGCCGTTACCGCTGACGGGCAAGATGCCAGTGCGCTCCAAGACGAAGCCGATAGCCACTTTCAGCAGGACTGAGCCCGTTGATGACTGACCTGCATTTCTCCAAACAAGGAACGCCTGAATGGCCGAATACCTGACCCAGGATCTCACCGTCGACCTCGGCGATGAAATGCCTGAAGACACGACATTGAACATGCTGCAATTTCGCGAGCGGCAAACCACCTTGGTCATTGCCCGCAGCGCATTGCCTGCTCAGCAGACGTTAGATGAGGCCTACGCTTTTCAACTTGATCTGCTGCACAAACGGCTCACTGCGTTGACCTGTACTGGTGCCGTGACCGTTTTTATTGGGAAAGACAAACAAGTCGAAGGCCGTGAAGCAGCCCTCCAGTTCACCCACGCAAATCAGCCTATGTACCAGCTCCAGTTGGCCTGCCAACTGCCCGGGCAACAACGCCTGTTGGTCCTGAACTACAGCAAGCACAGCGCACTGACCGAAGCGGATATCAACCATTGGCGCGCGATCAAAGACAGCCTGCTTTTTGCCTGATCAGGCCACTCACCCCATTTGCATATACGCCAGTTCAGCAAGGAGCACACACCAAATGGCGCAGAACGTACACGCCGCCAGGGAAGGAGACGCGATCCTTCACCCACCACTGGCTGCCGAGCTGATGAGTGCATTGGCCGAAGCGGTTGTCTACGCCGCCGCTACCGCTCTGGTTGCAGCGGCTATCGCTGGCACCGTTGTCGCGGTGGTGGGCACGGGCGGTGCGGCAGCGGTGCTTGTCCCTGTGATTGCTGGAGCCCTGGTAGGCGGTGCAAGCATGATTCCCGTAGGCGATAGGAGCATCGGTGAAGCCATCACCGACGGGTGTGATTCTCTCGCCAACTGGGCGTTCCCGGCAGAGCCATTCGGCAAGATTGAAAGCGGTTCACAAAATACCCACGTCAACGGAAAGCCCGCTGCCCGGGCTGCAGGGCGCCGCTCGGGAGGTGACGGTGCGAACGCTTCCGAAGAGGAGGCAGCGCCGTCATTTCTGGAGAATATCGGCGCAATGGCGATGAGCGCCGTTCCCATACTCTTACCTGTGCTCGGACTGGGGATGGCGATCGACGACATCTTCAATCCGCCCGTCACGACACCAGCAGCCCCAGGAACGGAGCCGGCGGAGCAGGATAAGGTCACCTGCGAACGCCATCCGCCCATGCCCGATACCTACATCGCGCAAGGCTCCAGCAAGGTTTTCATCAACGGGCAGCCCGCAGCACGAGCTGGCGACAAGACCACGTGCGATGCTGCCATCGACAGCGATGCCAATGTTTCTCCTAACGTTCGCATAGGTGGCGAGCCACTGACCGTGCGGGATATCCGCAATGGCAAAAGCAAGATTGCGCAGTTCACCGGCATGGTGGCCGGTATGTTGATCTCGCGCAAAATCAAGCTTCGGCCGCGACCGAAAGGTAGCCCCAAACCGTGGTGGCGCATTGGGGGATGCAAGGGCAACCCTGTGTTTGTCTCAACCGGCGGCAAAATTCTTGGAGGCCCCGAAGACCTCGACTTCACCTTGCCGGGCCTGCTTCCCATCGAATGGGCCAGAGGTTACGACAGCAACGACCTGCGCCGCGACGGCCTGTTCGGCATGGGCTGGAGCGTACCCTATGAAGTGGAAATCCTGCGCGTGCCTCATCCCGAGGGTGGCGAATTGTGGATCTATGTCGACGAAGAAGGCACCCGCCTGGAACTGGGTCGGTTACAGGCAGGTGATGCCTTCGTCAGCGTGCTCGATGGGTTGGCGTTCTTTCAATTGGAGGACGGGCAGACCGAGGTCGAGGACATCTACACCGGCCTCTACCAGGTCTTCCAGACCGACCCGCACAACCCGAAACGCTCACGCCTGGCCCGGCTCGGTGATCGCAACCTGAATACGTTGGGGCTTCTCTACGATCAAACAGGCCGGCTGCACTACGTATGCGACGATTTGAGCAAAACCACCGTTCGGCTGAGCTATGACACCCAGCACCCGAAGCGGGTCAGCCAGGTGGACCGACTCTACATCAGGCTTGGCGATAATCCGCAGATCGAACACACCGAAGTCCTTGCCAGTTACCGCTACACCCAAAGCGGCCAGCTGCAAGACGTGCTCAATGCCACCGACCAAGTCCTGCGTAGCTTCACCTACACGGCGCAAGGTTACCTCGACAGCCACACCTTACCCAGCGGTGCGATTCGGCAGTATCAATGGCAACGCTTCGAAGTTCCTGCACAACGTCCTCAATCGGTGCGCGCAGACGGCAGCCTCTGCAAATTTCCGCCCCTGCTCGAACCTCAGCCTGACCACGAATGGCGAGTCATCCGCCATTGGGGCAGTGATGGCGAGGACTATCGCTTCGAGTATGACCTGGAAAAAGGCGAGACCCGGGTCACCGACAGCCTCGGTCGCCAGGACCATTACTACTGGGGGCCCTTCTACGAGATCTACAAACACATCGACCCCATGGGCCACTGTTGGCAGGAAGATGTGCTCAGTGGCCAACTGCTCAAGAGCATCGACCCGCAAGGCGGCGAATGGCAATACGGCTACGACGAACTCGGCCGCCTGATCGAAACCCGCGACCCGTTGGGCCGCTGCGAACGGATCCGCTACACCCGTCACTGGGCGTTACCCCTGAGCGTCACCGATGGCGCCGGGCGCACCCAACGCTTCGGCTATGACAGCCAGGGCAATCTGCTTTGGGAGCAAGACCCCCTCGGTAGAAAGACCCACTACCGGTACAACGCCCAGGGCCAAGCCGATTGCATCACCGACCCGCTGGACAAGCACAAGTACCTGCGCTGGAACGTCCATGGACAGTTACTCAGCTACCGCGACTGCTCCAACGCCGAGACCCACTACCGCTATGACCGGCGAGGCCTGCTCAGCGAAGCCATCAACGCGCGTGGCGAGCACACTCATTACCGCTACGACGCCCGTGGTTATCTGATCGAAAGCCAGCGCCCGGACGGCCGAATCGACCGCTATGACATCGACGCCGCCGGCCAGCTCATCGCCTACACCGACCCGGCCCAGCGCATCACTCGCCTGCGTTACGACCGCAGTGGCCGACTGATCCAGCGGGTTGAGGCCCTCGGCCATAGCGTCGAGTTTGGCTACGACGCCTATGGTCGCCTACAGCACCTGAGCAATGAAAACCACGAACGCTACCGCTTCGAGTGGGACGCGCTGGACCGCCTGTTGGCCCAGCAGGACCTGGATGGCAGCGGACGCATTTACCAGTACAACCCGTTGGGCGACGTCACCGGCATCTGCCATGTGCCCGCGCCGCTCGCGGAGCCTGATCTGGACGGCAAGGACAGCGCCGAACCGCACACCCCGCTGGAGCATCATTTTGAACGCGACGCCGTCGGCCGCTTGGTCCGTAAACGCACCGACGATGGCGTCACCGAATATGCCTATGACAAGGCCGACAACCTGCTGGCGATCAGTTTTATCGACAATCAGGGCGAGGAGCAGCGGCTCAATTACAGCTACGACGCCCTTGGCCAACTGCTCAGCGAGACCAACAGCGCCGGCTTGCTGCAGTACAGCTACAACGAGCTAGGCAATCTTGAAACCCTGACCCTGCCCGATCAGCGCCAGCTCAACCACCTTTACTACGGCAGCGGCCACCTGCACCAGCTCAACCTTGATGGCCGGGTGATCAGCGACTTCGAGCGCGACGCACTGCACGACGAAGTGCTGCGCACTCAGGGCGCTCTGCTTACCCGCACCCGCTACGACCGCAACGGTCGCCTCAGCCAGAAGGCGCTGCACTACCAGCAGGTTGCCCGCGAGGTGCTGCCGTTGTTGCAGAAGGACTATCAGTACGATGCCAGTGACAATCTGGTGGCCGAGATACTGACCCAGACCCAGCGCCCAGGTACTAACCGCCCGAGCACAGCGGCCAATGACGACTGCCTGATTGGGCGATTTCACAATCAGACAACAACCGGCAAGTCCTACCAAGGCAGCGCCCGCTATGGCTACAACCCCGTCGAGCAGATCCAAAGTGTGCACAGGGGCCAGCATATTGAGAGCCTCAACTACGACGCAGCCGGCAACCTGTTCGACGGCTACCGGGTCAACGGCCTGATCAAGCACAACCGCGTGCACGTGTATCAGGACAAGCGTTATCGCTATGACCGCTTTGGACGGCTGAGCGAAAAGCGCATTGGCAGCAGCCGCATCCAGCGCTTCGAGTATGACGCCGAACACAGACTGATCTGTATCCACCAGCAGCAGGGATCAATGGCCCAGCGCATCGTGTTCAACTACGACCCGCTGGGGCGGCGCATCAGCAAGCAGGTGTACAACGGCGACGCCAGCGAAGCGAACAACCGTACCTTGTTTCATTGGCAAGGCTTGCGAATGCTCGAAGAGGTACAGGATGGCCGGCCAAGCCTGTACGTGTATGCCGATCCGGGCAGCTACGAACCCTTGGCGCGCATTGACGGCAAACCGGGCAGCGAGGCGATCTTCTACTTCCACACCAACCTGGCTGGGCTGCCGGAACAGCTGACCGACACAAACGGCAACACCGTGTGGCACAGCGAATACCAGGCCTGGGGCAAGACGCGAGACGAATGGCTTGACCGGCAGGCGGGAGGTGAGCAGAACCTGCGTTTTCAAGGGCAGTACCTTGACCGCGAAACCGGGCTGCACTACAACACCTTCAGGTTTTTTGATCCGGAGGTGGGGCGGTTTACTCAGCCGGATCCGATTGGTTTAGCGGGAGGGTTGAACCTCTATCAGTATGCGCCGAATCCGATTGGGTGGATTGATCCGCTTGGGCTAGTTGCAGTCGATACTCCTGGTTACATTGTATATGGGTTATATGATGGAAATCCGCTAGATACAAAACCGTACTATGTTGGCATCACTAACGACATGGAAAGAAGGGCTACTGAACACAGAAGCATACAAAGAATGACTCCTGGCTCCAGAATTGAGCCTATCGATAGAAATCTCACCTACGGACAGGCCAGAGGTCACGAACAATATTATATTGAAAAATACAAAACAAAAACAGGCATTATCGGAGAACCAACTTCCGCAACAAATCGAGGAAACAAACACAACTCGTTTAACCTCGCACGAAGTGACCCTAGGGCTATGTACTTTAAAGCAGCCTATGAAAAACTTAGAACACAATTTAAAAAGTCAAAACAGAAGAAAAGGGGATGCGGATGAGCACCATTAAAATTTGGGGCTGGGATAAAAAGCCTAGAACAATGTTGCGCTTCATCAAGCCAGGAGATATTTTTTGCTTAAAATTAGACCAGCACAAATACAGTTTCGGCATAATAGTTTCAAAGATCTTCAGCGGCCATGTAGCAGAGTTTTTTGACAAAACTCTTACGACGCCAAAAATAACCGAATCACAATTATTCGATTTAAAAATATCACTACCACCACAGCTAATTGATACATACGCCCTATTTGATAAAAAGATAGAAAGTGGTAGTGACTGGAGGATCATTGGACACCATGACAATTACAACCCTGAAAATATGAAAGATGTTTATTTTGTCTACGGCTTAGAGGGCTCCAGCAAAAAGATAGATATCTTTGACAATGAGACGAACGCCTCAACGGCAGACTCAGAAAAATACCCTCGCCTTAATCCTCTAGGGGACTATGATATAAAACTACTTCTAAAACACATGTAAATATCAGTCAGTGGCCCGGAGTGAAAGACACAACAAAGTTCTTACTCTCCCTCACTAACCCTAGAACCGCACAGTATCGCTGAAGACGACCACCGCTACGTCCTGCCAAAAATTTGTTGGCAGCAGCTTTACCAGTACACCCAACTGGGCGAGGCCACCGGCATCTGCCATGTGCCTGCGCCGCTGGCCGAGCCAGTTCTGGACGGCAAGGAAAGCGCCGAACCGCACACCCCGCTGGAGCATCATTTTGAACGCGACGCCGTCGGCCGCTTGGTCCGTAAACGTACCGACGATGGCGTCACCGAATATGCCTATGACAAGGCCGACAACCTGCTGGCGATCAGTTTTATCGACAATCAGGGCGAGGAGCAGCGGCTCAATTACAGCTACGACGCCCTTGGCCAACTGCTCAGCGAGACCAACAGCGCCGGCTTGCTGCAGTACAGCTACGACGAGCTAGGCAATCTTGAAACCCTGACCTGCCCGATCAGCGCCAGCTCAACCATCTCTATTACGGCAGCGGCCATCTGCATCAGATCAACCTTGATGGTCGGGTGATCAGCGACTTCGAGCGCGACGCACTGCACGACGAAGTGCTGCGCACTCAGGGCGCCCTGCTTACCCGCACGCGTTACGACCGCAACGGTCGCCTTAGCCAGAAGGCGCTGCACTACCAGCAGGTTGCCCGCGAGGTGCTGCCGTTGTTGCAGAAGGACTATCAGTACGATGCCAGTGACAATCTGGTGGCCGAGATACTGACCCAGACCCAGCGCCCAGGTGCTAACCGCCCGAGCACAGCGGCCAATGACGACAGCCTGATTGGGCGTTTTCACAACCAGACAACAACCGGCAAGTCCTACCAGGGCAGCGCCCGCTATGGCTACAACCCCGCCGAGCAGATCCAGAGTGTGCACAGGGGCCAGCATATTGAGAGCCTCAACTACGACGCAGCCGGCAACCTGTTCGATGGTTATAGGGTCAACGGCCTGATCAAGCACAACCGCGTGCATGTGTATCAGGACAAGCGTTATCGCTATGACCGCTTTGGGCGGCTGAGCGAAAAGCGTATCGGCAGCAGCCGCATCCAGCGTTTCGAGTATGACGCCGAGCACAGGCTGATCTGTATCCGCCAGCAGCAGGGGTCAATGGCCCAGCGCATCGTGTTCAACTACGACCCGCTGGGGCGGCGCATCAGCAAACAGGTGTACAACGGCGACGCCAGCGAACCGAACAACCGTACCCTGTTTCATTGGCAAGGCTTGCGAATGCTCGAAGAGGTACAGGATGGCCGGCCAAGCCTGTACGTGTATGCCGATCCGGGCAGCTACGAACCCTTGGCGCGCATTGACGGCAAACCGGGCAGCGAGGCGATCTTCTACTTCCACACCAACCTGGCTGGGCTGCCGGAACAGCTGACCGACACAAACGGCAACACCGTGTGGCACAGCGAATACCAGGCCTGGGGCAAGACGCGAGACGAATGGCTTGACCGGCAGGCGGGAGGTGAGCAGAACCTGCGTTTTCAAGGGCAGTACCTTGACCGCGAAACCGGGCTGCACTACAACACCTTCAGGTTTTTTGATCCGGAGGTGGGGCGGTTTACTCAGCCGGATCCGATTGGTTTAGCGGGAGGGTTGAACCTCTATCAGTATGCGCCGAATCCGATTGGGTGGATTGATCCGTGGGGCTTAGCAAATCTGAACTCAAACACCTCAACAGGAAATTTCGGTGTCTATAAAATAGAAATAAATGGAGATCTTTACAAATATGGCAAGGCGGACTTGAATCGAATTACAAAATCCTCCGGCCTTCCAACTCGCCTTCACCAGCAAGTCAGGGCGCACCAAAAAACACACGGAATCGAAAACGTAGTGGGCAGAGTTATTGAGACAGACCATCCCTCTACAGCAGCAGCAAAAAAAGCGGAAACCGCAGACTAGATGACCATCACAAAAAAACCAATACGGTTCCAGAAGGAAATAGAAAAAGCTACAAACCAAAATCAAATACTGGATGCCCAATATGAATATTGGTTTTGGACAAATATATCCTGAAATCGACACTGACTTCAGCCTCACAAACACCGTTCTTATAGAGTTAAAAACCAGAATAAACAGCATCAACCAGAGCTTCCAAACTTACGAAAGCATATTCAACACAAGGGATTTCTCCACAAACTTTATAGTTTCAGCAACGAGAAAAAACGACATACTTATAGTTGACGGCCCCACTATTCTCAAAAAAAATAAAACTATAGAGTTCGTATTGCACATACCGTATAAAAAACTCAGCAATTTTACTGAAGAAATGAATTACGTGCTTGACTTTATCGGAGAGGGACTTCACCTCACATTCAAAAAAAATCACGCAGACTCAGAAGAAATAAACACCATGATCGATAATATAAAGAAATTAATTATCACAGATCCTGATAAATATAAAAAATGGACGAAATAGGGCATATAAGCTTGGAAATTTAGACCGTAGAGCAACGGCCGCTACACCGTATTGATTGCTACAACATCTCCGCCGGCCAACTGACCACCTACACCGACCCGGCCCAGCGCATCACCCGTCTGCGCTACGACCCCAGTGGCCGGTTGATCAAGCGGGTGATGCCCTCGGCCACAGCGTCGATTTCAGCTATGACACCTGTGGCCGCCTGCAGCACCTGAGCAATGAAAACCACGAACGCTACCGCTTCGAGTGGGGTGGGCTGGGCCGCCTGTTGGCCCAGCAGGACCTGGATGGCAGCGGGCGTATTTACCAATACAACCCGTTGGGCGACATCACCGGCATCTGCCATGTGCCTGCTGCTCTCGCGGCCCCTGATCTGGATGGCTAAGACAGCGTCGAGCCGCACATGCCACTGGAGCATCATTTCGAGCGAGTAGAACTTTCTGATGAAACGTCACGAATCATCCGCATTAATTAGAAGTTGCGCTGTTGCGGGTGCCGGAGGATTGCACTGGCTTTGAAGGAGATGGAAAGAAACCTACACCAAGTGAACAGGCGAGGAAGAAGAAATAGCTATGAGTACAACTCACCAAATGTTTACCGTAAAAGAACGTGATCTATTTATCGAACTACTGAAAGAATGGCCCAATTCCGAATCCGGAACAGAGGAAGCGTCCCACAGCGTCAGCCCCTTCATCAGCTTCTATTTTCCGTCCACCCCTGGCACTCATCGCGATGTCGCCCTGCTGATGGTAGATATCCACGAAGCCTTCGAGAAAATGCTTGGTCACCCTTACACCATGACCATGCACGAAGACACGGATCGCCCTCATCCTTACCCTGAGGAGGAGCCTGATCTTCGCAGGCAGGCCATGGATGCCCATCCACACGAGCACTTCGTGTTCTGGTTTTCCGACGAAACAAACCATGCAAGCTCACCTACGACATCGGGCGACTTCTGGCTCAGTTGGTATCGGCTTGACGGATCCAGAACAGAATATTCCTCAATCGTATTTTATTACCGCTGGCAATGGTGGCTGGATAACCGCGATGCCTGGCGCGAGTTTGTCCTCAAGACCATTGACCTGCTCAAGGCCCATCAGGTCTATAGCGGTTTCGCCATGGCTAATCCGATGGAATACGGCACGCGTGCGGAGGTTACAACGTGGGAAAGAGCGTTGACTCCGGCGTTCTATGGACTCGATATCGACTACGAGTTTGCGATGCGAGACGAGTTGCTCAACGGTATTCGCCCTCCCACCTGGGCCTTCCTGCTGGCCGACCACTGGCGCGAAAAGCTTGACCTGACCCGCGAACAGGTACGTACGGCAATGTCTCACCCACGCATCAGCATCATCGAATTACAAAGCGGCCAATGGATCGAACTGGGCGAACAGCCGGAGTTGTACCCCGTCGAACAAGGCGTGCCCGAACTGCCCATGCTCTTGAACAAACTGCTCAAGCCTATCCGCTACGACAATTTGGGATTGCTGGGCTTCGGCCAATGGGACGGCGACCCCAACGAGCGTTTCACTGACCCAGACAGTCGGCGCTGGATGGCGCGCTTTGACACCGACAGCGATTGGCCGACGCCCGCAATGCGCTTCACCGCCCCACCGCCCATGCCCTCTGGCCAAGCCTCTACACCAATGCCTCTTTGCAGCGTAGCGGGTACTGCCTGTATTCAGGCTGGATGGTGGCTGGTTCCGGGACAGGCGCAAACCCGGCGAGCCTTCAAACAGGGCGAACTGATGCCGAACCTCGAAGGAGAGTCCGCAGATGGTTGGGTGATATGGCAACGTGACCCGGATCAAACACCACCAGAACCTGCCCGCTATGCCAACACCCACGACCCGGCGCCTCGCGCAGGCCGCTGGGAAGTTGAATCCGACCGATTCGCCTCGTGCGATATCCAGCTGAACGAGCGACTGCCTGCCCATGAAGGGCGCGTCGTTCGCTGGCACTGGACGGTCAGCGGCATGCGCGCGAATAGTGGCCAACCGTGTCCATATCCGGGTGCCTGGGTCTGCGAATACAAGCCAGAGAGCAAGCAAATTCTGGAGTATGGGGCTCCAATGCCAACCGTGGAGGGTGAGGCTGTCGTCTGGCTTTGGACAGGATTGGAGCCGGTCTGAAAGTAGCTTTGCGCCCCATCCCATAAAAAACCCACAAACAAAAACGCCGATCATTGCTGATCGGCGTTTTCGTTAAATATGGAGCGGGAAACGAGACTCGAACTCGCGACCCCGACCTTGGCAAGGTCGTGCTCTACCAACTGAGCTATTCCCGCAAATGGCGTCCCCTAGGGGACTCGAACCCCTGTTACCGCCGTGAAAGGGCGGTGTCCTAGGCCACTAGACGAAGGGGACACGCTACTGAAACACATGGTGTGTATTTCAGTGCCCAGAGATTAAATCCGAAGATTATGCCCTGGTTTCACTCAGTGTCGCCCGAAAGCAACACTGCTTAAATTTGGAGCGGGAAACGAGACTCGAACTCGCGACCCCGACCTTGGCAAGGTCGTGCTCTACCAACTGAGCTATTCCCGCATATGGCGTCCCCTAGGGGACTCGAACCCCTGTTACCGCCGTGAAAGGGCGGTGTCCTAGGCCACTAGACGAAGGGGACACACGTACAACATTCACTCCCTACCGCGTTTCGCTGTGTGCTTTACGCTGTAAGTGGCGCGCATTCTATGGATGGATTGGGAGGTCGTCAACCCCCAAGGATAAATTTATTTAAATCAATGACTTCGCCGTGGTTTACGGGGGTTGCAAGGGTTTCTCGCCGTCCAGGCTTTGGCGCCTATATTCTGGCGTTCCACAAGACGCTATAGTTGGCCACAGCAAATGATGGCAATGTGCATCCACACAGGTACTGCCCAGCTATATAGAAGAAACTACTGACGCAACTGGTCGCTCAGTCCTATCCGGCCACTGCACCAGTCACTACACTTCAACGCAAACCCCATAAAGAGGTCACACCGGTGACACCACTCATGATCACCCTGCTGGTAATAGCCGGGATCGTAATACTGATCGCCATTGGCTACATGAACCACGTGGTGGAAAACAATAAGCTGGAAAAGAACCGGACCCGGATCGAACTCAATGACCGGCTGCGTCGCTGCGGTGAAATCACCGAGACCTTTCCAGGCCAATTGATGACGCCGCGACTCAAGTTGCTGCTGACCCGCCTGGAGCTCAACGTCAACCAGCGCCTGTTGAACCTGGACAAGTCGAATGCGGCGCTCAAGGCACGCATCGCCGAACTCAACGCGCTGGTGGCCCAGGGCGAATCGATTCCGGTGAACAACCCGCCCGGCCCGATCCAGACCGAAGCCAAGGCCAAGGACGTACGGTTCCTGCTGGAAGCCCTGCATGGCCAGGTGACCCGTGCGGCCCAGGACGGTTTCCTGCCGACCAATGAAGCCAAGCACTGGATCAAGGAAATCCGCCACATTCTGGTGTTGCTGCACATCGAGTTCTTCAACAACCTGGGCCAGCACGCGCTGCAACAGAGCCAGCCGGGCCAGGCACGCCTGGCGTTCGAACGCGGCGTGCAGTACTTGCGCAAACAGCCGGAGCCGGTGGTGTACAGCCAGCAACTGCAATTGCTGGAGAAACAACTGGCGCGCGCCAACTCCATGGTGCTGACCAACCTCGAGCCGGCTGAAGACGAGGTCAACGAATTGACCGAAGGCTTGAAAGAGGTGGATGCGGACGCGGACTGGAAGAAGAAAGCCATCTACGACTGATCCCCTGCCATTGTGGTGGGCGGCAAACCCGCTCGCCACATGCCATCACTCTGCACCTATCCCCTTCCCCCCGAATAGCGTAAAAAAGGCCCCTCTCTCCGTTAACGAAAAGGGCCCCGCCATGCCTGTCGTGATCATCGATGGACAACCGCTGCACTACCTCGACCAGGGCACCGGCCCGGCCGTTCTCCTCGGTTCCAGCTACCTGTGGGACAGCCAGATGTGGGCACCGCAGATCGAAGCCCTTTCCCAACAATACCGAGTGATCGTCCCTGAGTTATGGGGCCACGGCGAGTCCGGCCCACTGCCTGCAAACACCGCGTCCCTGGACGACCTCGCACGCCAGCACCTGGCCCTGCTGGATCATCTGGACATCGCCCAGGTCAACCTCGTAGGTTTGTCGGTCGGCGGCATGTGGGGCGCACGCCTGGCGCTGCTGGCACCCGAGCGGGTCAACAGCCTGGTACTGATGGACACGCACCTGGGTGCCGAGCCGGAAGCCACTCGCCAGTATTATTTTTCGCTGTTCAAGATGATCGAAGATGCCGGCGCCATTCCGGAGCCGCTGCTGGATGTGGTGGCGCCGATCTTCTTCCGCCCCGGCATCGACCGGGAATCGGCCTTGTACCAGGAGTTTCGCAATGCACTGAAGGCCTTCCCCAAAGAGCGCCTGCTGCAAAGCATCGTGCCCCTGGGCCGGATTATCTTCAGCCGCACCGATGTGTTGCAGCAGCTTTCGCGCCTCGACGCCGACACCACCCTGGTGATGTGCGGGGAGCAAGACAAGCCGCGCCCACCGGCCGAATCAGAAGAAATGGCGACCTCGATCGGCTGCACACTGACGTTGATTCCGGACGCCGGGCATATCTCCAGCCGGGAGAACCCCGACTACGTCAACGAAGCGCTGCTGACCTTCCTGGTCAACAACGCCTGACGCCCCTGCCCTTTGATCGCCGCAGGCCTGCGGTGATCAAAGGCGGAAGTGCCCGACCATCCCCTTAAGTTCCGTACCCAACTGCGCCAGCTCGATGCTCGACGCGGCGTTGCCCTGCATGCTCAACGCCGACTGATCGGCACTGGCACGGATGCTGGTGACGCTGCGGTTGATTTCCTCGGCCACCGAACTCTGCTCTTCGGCCGCCGCGGCAATCTGCTGGTTCATTTGCTGGATCAGCGACACCGCCGCCGCAATGCTGCCCAAGGCACTTTCAGTTTCAAGGGCGTCACTGACCGCCAGCTTCACCAGTTCCCCACTCTGCTTGATCTGCTGCACCGAAGATTGTGCTGCGCTGCGCAAGGTGCTCACCAGTCGCTCGATCTCCTCGGTCGATTGCTGGGTACGCTTGGCCAGTGCCCGAACCTCATCGGCCACCACTGCAAAACCACGGCCCTGCTCGCCCGCCCGGGCCGCTTCGATGGCCGCATTCAGGGCGAGCAAGTTGGTTTGTTCGGCCACGCTTTTGATTACCTCAAGTACGGTGCCGATATGCTGGATTTCCGCACTCAGGCTTTCGATGCTGGTACTGGCAGAGGTCGCAGAACTGGCCAGCAATTCGATGCGCTGCAAGCTCTGGCGCACCACCTGCTGGCCGCTGTCGACCTTGTCATCCGCCGTCTGCGCAGCCTGGGCCGCTTGTTCGGCGTTACGCGCCACGTCGTGCACGGTGGCAGTCATCTGGTTCATCGCCGTGGCGACCTGCTCGGTCTCCTCCTTCTGGCTGCTGACCTCGACATTGGTCTGCTCAGTCACGCTGGACAGCGAATGGGCCGAGCTGGCGAGTTGCTCGATACCGGCCTGCAAGCCGCTGACCATATTGCTCAGGCCACTGCTCATCTGCTGCATCGCCAGCATCAACTGGCCCATTTCGTCCCGACGGCTGACGTCCATGCGGCCACTGAGATCACCGGCGGCAATCTGCTGGGCCACTGCAATCACGCTGCGCAGCGGGGCTACGATTAACCGGGTGATGATCCACGCGGCAATCAGCCCCACCAGCAAGGCCAGGGCTGAAGAGCCGATGATCAGCAACGCGCTTTTTTTCAACTGTGCCTGCATCGACAGGTCTTCTGCGTCATAGGCCTGATTGACCCGGGTAACCACCTCGGCAGCGCGCTCGTGCAGTTGCTTATAGACGACCTTTTCCTGGGCCAGCAGGCCGGTGTACTCACCGAGTTTTTCGCTGAAAGCCGCGATATGCCCCGACACTTCGTTAAGCACGGTTTGATAACCGGGATCCTTGACCGTGGTTTTCAGCTGTTCGACCTGGGCCAGGGCCTGATCGGCCTGCTCGATCTTGCCTTGCTCGGTGCTCTCGTCATCGCCCTTGCGGCTCTGATCCAGACGCACGTGCGCTTCGTTCATGGCTTGCAGCATCAGGCGCGAGACCTGGCTGACCTGCCCCGCCTGCTCGATAAATTCGGCGCCTTCCTTGCCCTGGCTTTCCTTGAGGCCATAGGCCCCGTCGTCCGCCAGCCCGGCCTGCAACACATCGAGGTTGTTGGCGACACTGGAGACCGACCAACTGGCCATTTCCAGGGCCAGGTCCTTGGTCTGGGTCAGCTCGACAAATTCATCGAACGCCTTGCGATAGGCCGCCAGCGCCTGCTCCACGTCGGTCATCACCGGGACGTTGGCGGGCGACTGGCCCTTGAGAACCGTGGCCTGGGCGGCCAATGCGTCGACGCTTTCGTGCAAGGCGTCCACGGACTTGGGGTCGGCATGCAGCGCGTAGCCCTGCTCGATCAAGCGCACCTTGAGCAGGCCGCTGTTGAGCGCCGACATGGCTTTAAGGCCCTCAAAGCGCTGACCGACGGTTTGCAGCGACCACACGCCAATCGCCGCCACCAGCGCCGTCAACAGCAACACCAAGGCGAAGCCCAAGCCCAGTTTCTTTGCCATACCGAGGTTGGCAAAACGTCGTTGCACGGCAGAAATCATTGCACTTGAGTCCTCTTGCAATGGCGAATGCCATCAGGCCCGGTTTCGATGCAGCGAGATTCGCAACCCCGGGGCACTGAACACAAGCGTTTGGCGCCACAATAATGGCAAAAAGCTACATCCTCGTCGTTTTCAGAATGGTAGAGGTCGATCCTGCCGGTCCCATGGCTTTGAACAGCGCGAGGGCGCGTTGATCAGAAGCATAGGCCACGTTGATGCGCAGCCAGTCACTGTGTTCGCCCGTCGGGCTGAAAAGTGCCCCCGGCGAGAGCAACACCCCAAGCCGGCGAGCCTGCGCGTGCAACGTCGAACAGTCACCCACGCCAGGGCGCGCCCACACAAACATGCCTCCCGCAGGCACCGCAAACACCTCCCACTCCTCGTCTTCCAGCACCTGCAGCGTGACGGCCATTTCTGTGCTCAAGCGCCGGCGCAGACGCTGCACCCACTTGCGGTAAGTACCATTGGCCAGCAACGTGGCCACCACCGCTTCGGCGAACCGCGAGGTGCCGATACCGGTCATGGTCTTGACCTTGGACAACTGCGCGATGATCGCCCCGCTGGCCGTGAGATAGCCCACGCGCAAAGCGCTGCTGAGGGTCTTGGAAAAACTCGAGATATAGATCACCCGGTCCTCGTGGGGCAACGCCGACAGCCGGGTGCAGGTGGCATGTTGCAGGTCGCCATAGACGTCTTCCTCCACGATGAAGAAGTCCCGGGAATGAGCCAGTTGCAACAAGCGCTCGGCCACCGCCTGGGACAGGCTGGTGCCGGTGGGGTTGTGATACAGGCTGTTGATGAACAGGCACTTGGGCCGATGCCCGTGCAACAGCGCCTCCAGTGCAGGCATGTCCGGGCCACTGCGTGTGCGCGGCACCTCCAGCAGCTTGATACCGTGAAAGGCCAGCTGGCGGTAGAGGTTGCCGTAGCCCGGGCTTTCCACCACCACCGTGTCGCCGGCCTTGAGCAGTGTGCGGATCAACAGGTCCTGGGCATGGCTCGCACCTTGGGTGATGAGGATATGGTCGACCCGGGCCGCCACATGAATGTGGGACAGGCGCTTGAGCAACTGTTCCCGTAGCGCCGGCAGACCCAGCGGCGTGCTGTAATTGAAGACGGCGGCGGTATCGGTACGGGTGACTTCACGAATCGCGTAGCTGATGTCGTCGCTTTCGCGCCAGGTGTCCGGCAGCCAGCCGCATCCCAGTTTCAGTTCACCCAGTTGATTGTCGACAAAGGCGCCCCACCCGGACTCGGCGCCCTCATACCATTGGTTTTCGCAGCGAAGGCCACGTTCGGCGGGTGGCTGGGCCACGCAGAAACCCGCGCCTTGCCTTGAGGCCAGCACGCCTTGGGCAACCATCCGCTCAAACGCCTCGATCACGCTGGACTGGCTGAGCAGGTTCTCGTGGGCCAGTTGCCGAACCGAAGGCAACCGCGTCCCGGGGCTGGCTCCGCTTTCGCGAATCCAGGCGGCCAACGCGCTGACGATTTGCTGCACTACCGGTACAAGGGCTTGTCGATCGATCCCTAAATCCATGAGCCACTCACTTAACTGTTGTCATTTAACCCAAACCAGTTAAGCACAGAAGCCCAATGACAGCCGTGGTGAAGATTTATTAAATCATTGATTTAATTGAATTATTTACCTACTGATACACATTCGGCCAAGGCATCTGGCCACCTGCAGAAAAGCCTCACAGCGCCGCCAACGCTTTTCTGAATGGCATCAGCATCCGTTCCTAAATCGCGGTCGCACCACCGTCCACCGCCAATGCCTGGCCCGTGGTAAAGGCAGCGCCGTCGCTGCACAGATAAAGCACCGCGCTGGCGATTTCCTCGACTTTGCCGATACGCCCCACCGGGTGCATGGCGGCAGCAAATTCAGCTTTGCGCGGGTCGGCCTCATAGGCACGGCGGAACATATCGGTGTCGATCACCGCCGGGCACACCGCGTTGACGCGGATTTTCTTTTTCGCGTACTCGATCGCCGCCGACTTGGTCAGGCCGATCACCGCGTGTTTGGACGCGGCATAGATGCTCATCTTCGGCGCCGCCCCAAGCCCGGCCACCGAGGCCGTGTTAACGATGGCACCACCGCCCTGGGCCAGCAGCAACGGCAGTTGATACTTCATGCACAGCCACACGCCCTTGACGTTGACCCCCATGATGGCGTCGAACTCATCCAGGCTGCCATCGGCCAACTTGCCCTTTTCGATCTCGATCCCGGCGTTGTTGAACGCATAGTCCAGCCGGCCATAGGTGGCCACGGTCTGCTGCATCAACTGCTGTACATCCGCTTCGAGGGTGACATTGCAGCGTACAAACACCGCTTCGCCACCGGCCTGATGAATCAGCGCCACGGTGCCCTCGCCGCCCGCCGCGTCCAGGTCAGCGACTACAACCTTCAAGCCTTCAGCAGCAAACGCCAGCGCAGTGGCGCGGCCAATGCCCGCGGCCGCGCCGGTCACCAGGGCGACCTGGCCGGAAAATGTCATGCTCATGGTGATGTCCTTCGATGGGGATGCTCGATGACCCCCAGTCTAGCCAGAGCGGCCATGGGCACGTCAGCACTATCAAACGCCCGGTTGGCTGACCATGAGCGGCAGTGATAAGGGCACCGGCTTCATTATCATTGCAGTGGATCGACGGGCATTCGCAGGTGCCGCGCACCTTGCCGGTGCGGGCCGAAGGGTCTATCACTCAAGGTCCACTTCTCAAGAGTCCGTGCCATGACTGCCCAGACCAACCGCCAATTCCTGCTCGCCAAACGCCCGGTCGGCGCTGCCACGCGGGACACCTTCACCTACCAGGAAGTGCCGGTGGGCACGCCCCAGGACGGGCAGGTGCTGGTGCACAACGAATACCTGTCCCTGGACCCGGCCATGCGTGGCTGGATGAACGAGGGCAAATCCTACATTCCGCCGGTAGGTATCGGGGAAGTCATGCGCGCCTTGGGCGTAGGCCAGGTCATCGCCTCGAACAACCCGAAATTTGCCGTGGGGGACTACGTCAACGGTGCTTTGGGCGTGCAGGATTACTTCCTTGGCGAGCCACGGGGTTTCTACAAGGTCGATCCGAAACTCGCACCGTTACCGCGTTATCTGTCGGCGCTGGGGATGACCGGCATGACCGCTTACTTCGCCCTGCTGGACACTGGCGCGCCCAAGGCCGGCGAGACCGTGGTGATTTCCGGCGCGGCCGGCGCAGTGGGCAGCATTGCCGGGCAGATCGCCAAGATCAAAGGCTGCCGCGTGGTGGGTATCGCCGGCGGGGCCGACAAATGCAAATTCCTGGTGGATGAGTTGGGTTTTGATGCAGCCATCGACTACAAGAACGAAGACGTACACGCCGGCCTCAAGCGCGAGTGCCCGAAAGGTGTGGACGTGTATTTCGATAACGTCGGCGGGGACATTCTCGATGCTGTGCTCAGCCGCCTGGCATTGAAAGCCCGCGTGGTGATCTGCGGCGCCATCAGCCAGTACAACAATAAGGAAGCCGTCAAAGGGCCGGCCAACTACCTGTCATTGCTGGTCAATCGTGCGCGTATGGAAGGGTTTGTGGTGATGGACCACGCGGCGAACTTTGCCGCTGCCGGGCAGGAAATGGCCGGCTGGATGGCTCAGGGCAAGCTCAAGAGCAAGGAAGATATCGTCGAAGGGCTGGAGACGTTCCCGGAAACGCTGATGAAACTGTTCAACGGCGAGAACTTTGGGAAGTTGGTACTGAAAGTCAGCTGACACACCGCAGAACCCAATGTGGGAGCGGGCTTGCTCGCGAAGGCGGTAGATCAGTCAAGAAATCCAGTGACTGACACCCCGCCTTCGCGAGCAAGCCCGCTCCCACATTTTTTACCGTGCCCGCTTCAGATCGGGTAGATCAGGCGATCTCGGCAACTACCGCTGCCAGCGCCTTGGCCGGGTCGGTCGCCTGGCTGATCGGGCGACCGATCACCAGGTAATCGGAACCGGCGTCCAGGGCCTGGCGCGGGGTCAGGATGCGACGCTGATCGTCCTGGGCGCTGCCCGCCGGGCGAATCCCCGGGGTCACGAGTTGCAGCGACGGGTGGGCGGTCTTCAACGCCTGGGCTTCCAGCGCCGAGCACACCAGGCCGTCCAGGCCGGCCTTTTGCGCCAGGGCGGCAAGGCGCAGCACTTGTTCCTGCGGCTCGATGTCCAGGCCGATGCCGGCCAGGTCTTCACGCTCCATGCTGGTCAGCACGGTTACGCCAATCAACAATGGCTTGGGGCCGGTGCGCTGATCGAGCACTTCACGGCACGCGGCCATCATGCGCAAACCGCCGGAGCAGTGCACGTTGACCATCCACACGCCCATCTCGGCGGCGGCCTTGACCGCCATCGCGGTGGTATTGGGGATATCGTGGAATTTCAGGTCGAGGAACACCTCGAAGCCTTTGTCACGCAAGGTGCCGACAATTTCTGCCGCACAACTGGTGAACAATTCCTTGCCGACCTTGACCCTGCAAAGCTTGGGGTCCAACTGGTCAGCCAGCTTCAGTGCGGCGTCACGGGTGGGGTAATCCAGGGCGACGATGATAGGAGTCTGGCAGACGGACATTGGAATGGGCTCTCAGGCAAGTCGAAATCGGCGCGGATTGTAGCGCAAGCAGCGCGTTTGCGGGATCCGATGATCGGTAATTCGCGATTTAGCCGCCAGATTGCGGGCTTCCGGGCAATTGTGTCGAAACCGATACATTCCCGACATGCCTGCAATACCCCCGAAGATTAGCCTCGCACACGTGAACCACCGTACAGAACTTCCAGCCCCGGGGCTGGGCGCCTATGCTGAACGCAACAACCTCGCCGCCGATCTTCGGCCCGGCGGCCCACCAGGTAGATGATCGCACCATGCAAACCCTGACTCCTGCGCTGAATGACGATCAAAAAGGCTCGCTTGTGGGTGAAGACAAGCGCTGGAACACCCGCGCGCTGATCGTCGACGACGACGTGCCGATCCGTGAACTGCTGATCGATTACCTGGCGCGCTTCAATATCCTCGCCAGCGGCGTGACCGATGGCGCGGCCATGCGCCAGGCCATGCAAGCCGAAACCTTCGACGTGGTGGTGCTCGACCTGATGCTGCCGGGCGAAGATGGCCTGTCGCTGTGCCGCTGGCTGCGGGCTGAATCGGACATCCCGATCCTGATGCTCACTGCCCGTTGCGAACCCACCGACCGCATCATCGGCCTGGAACTGGGGGCCGACGATTACATGTCCAAGCCCTTCGAGCCCCGCGAACTGGTCGCCCGTATCCAGACCATCCTGCGTCGCGTGCGGGATGACCGCACTGAGCAACGGGCGAATATCCGCTTCGACAACTGGCGCCTCAACAGCGTACTGCGCCAATTGGTGGCCGACGATGGCCTGGTGGTGCCGCTGTCCAACGCCGAATTCCGCTTGCTGTGGGTGTTTATCGAGCGCCCGCGCCGAGTGTTGAGCCGCGAGCAATTGCTGGACGCGGCCCGTGGCCGTTCCATCGAAGCCTTTGATCGCAGCATTGACCTGCTGGTCTCACGCCTGCGCCAAAAACTCGGGGATGACCCCAAGGCCCCGCAGTTGATCAAGACCGTACGCGGTGAAGGCTACCTGTTCGACGCGCGGGATATCGGCTGATGCGCAACGCCTTCAACACCCTGTTCGGGCGGCTGTTCGGTGTGTTGCTGGTGGCGATTGTGCTGGCCCACGTGCTGGCATTTTTCTGGTTTCACCACTATGGCCCACCGCCGCCACCGCCACACGAAACCTTTATCGAAGAACCGGATGGCACCCTGACGCCAATGCCCAAGGAGCATCGCCGTCCCTGGTTCGGCGGGCCTGTGGTGCCGCTGACCTTCCAGTTTATCTCGCTGATCATCGCCGCCTGGTACGGCGCCAAGCTGCTCAGCCGGCCGATCCAGCGCTTGAGCGCCGCAGCCGAACGCTTGAGCCTGGACCTCGACAGCCCGCCGCTGAACGAGTCCGGCCCACGGGAAGCACGGCAGGCGGCGTCGACCTTTAACCTGATGCAAAAGCGCATCCGCGAACAAGTCACCCAGCGTGCGCGGATGCTCGGCGCCGTGTCCCACGACCTGCGCACGCCGCTGTCACGGCTCAAGCTGCGCCTGGAACAGATCGAAGACACCAAGCTGCAGGGCCAGATGCGCCAGGACCTGGACGACATGATCGGCATGCTCGACGCCACCCTGAGCTACCTGCACGAACAACGCACCAGCGAAACCCGGCATTGGCTGGATGTGCAGGCGCTGGTGGAATCCCTGAGTGAAAACGCCCAGGACCGCGGCTCCGACGTGCAATGCAGTGGTGAATGCGCGCCGCTGCAGGTGCAACCGATGGCCCTGCGCTCGTGCCTGAACAACCTGATCGACAACGCCCTGCGCTATGCCGGCACCGCGCGCATCGAATTGGCGGACAGCCCCCAGGCGCTGGTGGTCAAGGTGATCGACCATGGGCTGGGGATTGCGGCGGATAAACGCGAGGCGGTATTTGAGCCGTTCTATCGGCTGGAAGGCTCGCGCAATCGAAACTCCGGCGGCGTGGGCTTGGGGATGACCATTGCCAAGGAAGCGGTTGAACGCCTCGGTGGGCGGCTGAGCCTGGAGGAAACGCCAGGCGGCGGTCTGACGGCCGTGATGTGGCTGCCGAGGGCGTAGGAATGGTTCCTACGCCCTGCATGAACCTTTACTGCCCGGCTTTATCGTCCCGCCGTACCTGAGCCTGGCTGGCGCTCCAGTCCGTCAGCAGACTATAGGCCACTGCCAGCAGCGTCGGACCGATGAACAGGCCGATGAAACCGAACGCAATCAACCCGCCAAACACCCCCAGCAACACGATCACCAGCGGCAAGTTGCCGCCACGACTGATCAGGTAGGGCTTGAGCACGTTGTCCACGCCGCTGATGATGAACGTGCCCCACACGCCCAGGAATACCGCGTAGGTGTAGTCGCCTTTCCACGCCAGCCAGGCGGTGGCCGGGATCCAGATCAGCGGCGGGCCCATGGGAATCAGGCTCAGCAGGAACGTGACGATGCCCAGCACCAATGCCCCCGGCACCCCGGCAATCCAGAAGCCGATCAGCGCCAGCAGGGCTTGGGCGGCAGCGGTGCCGATCACACCGTTGACCACCCGCTGCACCGTACCCGCGACCAGTTCGATGTAGTAACCCGCACGGTCGCCGATCAACCGCTCCAGCAGACGATGGACAAACATCGCCAGGCGCGGCCCGTCCCGATAGAAAAAGAACACGAACACCAGGCTCAGGGTCAGCTCCAGAATCCCGCCGCCAATCTGCGCGCTTCGGGCCAGTAACCAGTTGCCCACCTGCCCCAGGTACGGCTTGAGGGTGACCATCAACGCCGCGCCTTGCTGGTCGATGCTGTCCCACATCGCCACCAACCGCTCGCCGACAAAAGGAATGGAGCCGAGCCAGGTCGGTGCCTCGGGCAAGCCATCCACCTGAATATCCTTGATCAGGCCAACGGCGTCGCGCACATGGTCAGCCAGGTTGAACCCCAGCCAAACCAGCGGCAACGCCACCAGGAGCATCCAGACCAGGGTGAGGATTCCGGCCGCCAGGGATTCGCGCCCACCCAGCCAGCGGGTGAGCAGGCGCATCACCGGCCAACTGGCAAACGCCAGCACCGCGCCCCAGAACAGCGCCGACCAGAACGGCGCCATCACCCAGAAGCTGGCACCAAACAACACCAGCAGCAGGATCTGCACCAGCAGGCGATCGTTATTGAGCATGTGGTTTCTCGAAATGAAGTCTGTAAGAGGAAGAGCTTAGGCGAACGGCGCGGGTCCGTTCGCCCTGGAACGGTCAGCGTATCAGATGCAGGTGCAAACCCTTCGCCTCGGCGGTGCCGGTTTCCAGCCGGGCCGCACGTACGCCCTGATCAATCAGGCCCTGGCGCCATGCTTCGGCGGTGGGGCCGGTCAAACTGACCCGCAGGGTGGCATCCAGGTTCAATCCACGGGAAATAAGCGTGAGCCAGGTGGCGTCAGGTTCGGCGCCCAGCTTGGGGAGGTCCAGTTCACCAGTGTTTTTCAGCTCCCGCAGCAGGGTGGCGGAAGTCGGCAGCAAGTCGCCCAGCGGTGCGCTGGCGTCCAGTTGCTCTACATGCAGATACGCCCGGCGATTACCCCGGGTGATGCCGTACAGCGCGACCAGGGAGTTGTCCTGAGGTGCTGCCAGGCGTAGCAACAGGTATTCCTGTTGGCCGTCGGCGCCCACCAGCTTGGCGTTGCCAAAGACTTCATTGGCCCACAGGCTGCTTTCGCCGCAATCGCGGGCCTGGCACCAGAACAGCAACTGCGCGCCCTGGGCCTGCAAGGCTTCGCGGGTGGCGGTAAAGGCGGCACTGGAGGTGTGTTCAGCGGGCAGTTCGTAGGTGATGGCCGTGTTTAGCCCACGGGCGGTGGCCTGGCCTTCATAGCGCAACTGGCCGCTGATCTTGCGGATAGAACCCAGCGGGTAGATGCGTTCTTTATCTTCGGCAGGGCGGTAGTCGACGATCTGCGCGTCGACCTGACGGGCCACCGCGGGCAAGTCCTGGCTACCCGGTACGTCGGCGGCAAACGCCAGCGGGCTGAAACAGCACAGCCCCAGAATACGGATAAATCCCTTCGGCATACTCATCGGATGAGCGCGCCCTGGCCATTGGGGTGCGCTGCGGTGTTGAGATCGTTCATGGTTGACTCCCTTTCGATCCGCCCAGCCTCGGCAGTTGACCCCGCCAAGTCAAGGCATGGAGAAGAACCGATTGAAACAGTCTGCAACAAGGGTAGCCCCTGCCTCGTCGTTCAGGTGCAAATGATGGCCACCGGGCAAGGTGGTCACCTGGAACGGAAGCCCGGAAAGCAATTCGGAATGTTTCGCCAGCATGCCGTCTTCAGCGACCACCAGCTGTGTCGGACAGCCGACTCGACGGACGAAAGCCATCGCCTGTTCTTCTGTCAGACGCATGGGGGAAGCCAGGGTCAGCCGGCTGTCGCTGCGCCAGGTATACCCGCCCGGAACGGGCATAAGGCCGCGCTGGGCCAGCAGTTCGGCGGCTTCGCGACTGACTGCCACCACGCCTTTCATCCGCGCTTCCACCGCCCGATCGAGGGTGCTGTACACCGGTTTGCGCTTGTCCTGCAGGTTCAATTGCGCTTGCAACGCCATGCCGAGGCGCTCGGCGGCGTTGTCTGCGGTGCCGGTCGGCGGGATCACGCCATCAATCAATCCCAGGTGCGTGACGCGCTCCGGCAAGGCGCCGGCCAACACCAGGGAAACGATGGCGCCGAGGGAGTGGCCAAGTAATGCAAAACGTTTCCATCCCAGTTGTTCGGCGACTTGCAGCACATCGTGGATGTAATCCCACAGGGAGTAACCGGCACCGACGGGGCGATGGGCCGAATGACCATGGCCGGCCATGTCCAGCGCGACGATGCGCAGGCCATGGAGTTTCGGCGCTAGGCGCGCGAAGCTGTTGGCATTGTCCAGCCAACCATGCAGAGCGATCACCGGCAGGCCGTCCTCGGGGCCGAACAGATGCGCCGCCAACTCGATGTGCGGCAGCGCCAGGCGGACTTCTTCGACAGGCGCAGTCATGCGCAACTGCGCTCGCGCTGGCGAGCTTCCCAGCGGGCAAACAGGTTCTTGATCAAGGCGGCGGTGTCCTGGGGGCGCTCAAGGGGAAACATGTGGCCGCCGGGCATGGTCAGCATTTCGCCCATGGGCATGCGCCCCACGCCGCTGGCATGGTGACGCATCACTACCCGGCTCTGGCGGCCACGCACCACCGCCAGCGGCACTTTCAGTTGCCGGGCCTGGCCGGGGCTGGTGTGGGGCACGCCACGGTAGATACTGATCTCGGTGGCCGGATCAAAGCGCAGACGCAGGCGGTCGCCCACCGGCTCCAGGCCGTGTTGCAGGTAGGCGTCAAAACAGTCGGGATCAAAGCCACGAAACAGGGTCTTGCCGGCGAAGTACTGGCGCGCTGCCGCCAGGTCGGCGAACTCTTCACGACGGCCCAGGGTACGACCCGCCGGGGTCAGCCGGTCGATAAAACCGAAGCGCTTGGCCGCGCGGATCACCCAGCGATCCGCCAGGGTCAGCACCGGGGAATCGAGCATCACCACCCCGCGATACAACTGCGGGCAACGCATGGCCGCGTGCAAGTGCAGCACGCCACCCAACGAATGGCCCACGCCCCACACCGGCTCGGGTTGTTGCTCAAGGTGGTGGATCAGTTCGTCCACCAGGTTCTGCCAGTTGTCATCCACCGGAAACCTGGGATCGTGACCGTGCTGCGGCAAATGCGCGACGGCGTACTCCGGGGCCAGGGCGGCAAACAATTTGCCGTAGGTCGCTGAAGGAAAGCCATTGGCGTGAGCGAAAAACACGTGCTGCGACATACCTGATCCATCACCATAAACAGAGCGTTGATTCTCCCCAGACCGGGCAGTCACGGCAATGACTGTAACTGCCAGGAATGATGACACTCACGCCACGCCTATCGGGCCGGCGGGTTCTCGCCCAGCGGCACCACGGCCATGGTCAGGCGCGATACGCAGCTGGCCTTGCCCTCATCGCTGGTCAGGCGTATGTCCCACACGTGGGTGGTGCGCCCGATATGAATCGGCTTGGCCACCGCCGTCACCCGCCCGCTACGCAAACCGCGCAAGTGGTTGGCATTGATTTCCAGCCCCACGCAATAGAACTTGCTGGCGTCGATGCACAGGTAACTGGCCATGGAGCCCACGGTTTCGGCGAGTACCACCGACGCGCCGCCGTGCAGCAGGCCGTAGGGTTGATGGGTGCGGTGGTCGATCACCATGCTGGCGGTCAGGGACTCGTCGTCAAAGCTTTCGAAGCGGATATCCAGCACTTCACCGATGGTGTTTTTCTGGATTGCATTGAGTTGTTCGATATTCGGTTGGGTGCGCCACAGGCTCATTGATCGGTCCTTATTGGTTTTATGTCAGTGCTCAATCCTGCCACAGCACGGCTTCGGAGCGCGCGCTCCAGTCGAGGAACTGTGGCCCGTAGACGGCTTCAATCACGTTACGCTTGATCTTCAAGGTGGGCGTGAGGAAACCGTTTTCCACCGCCCAACTGTCTTTTACCACCACCAGCTGGCGCAAGCGCTCATGTTTATCCAGCGTCTGGTTGACCTCTTCCAGCAGGCGCTCGAGGCTGCCCTGCAATGCCTGCCGCCCCTGTCCATCGGCATCTTGCAGCCCCACCACCGATAACACGCACAGGCCCATGGGCGCGCTCAAGCCATCGCCCACCACGCACACCTGTTCGATACGCGCATGTTCGGCCAGGCGGTTTTCAATCGGCGCCGGGGCCACGTATTTGCCTTTACTGGTCTTGAAGATTTCCTTTAGGCGTCCAGTCAGTCGCAGTCGGCCATCGGCGCCCTGCTCGCCCTTGTCGCCCGTGCGCAGGAAGCCGTCGGCGGTGATGGTTTCGGCGGTTTTCACCGGGTCCTTGAAATAACCGAGCATGGTCGCGCCGCTGCGCACCTGGACTTCGCCGTCATCACCGATGCGCACTTCAACGTCCGGGCATGGCGGGCCGATCCAGCCGATTTTCTGCTCGCCGGGGCGGCACACGTGGGAATAGCCGCAGCTTTCGGTCATGCCGTAGACCTCCAGCACATCCAGGCCGAGCCTGCGGTACCAGACCAACAGGGCTTCGGGCACGGGGGCTGCGCCGGAGAGCGCCACGCGCACAGCGTCCAGACCCAACCCGGCGAGCACTTGGTGGCCGACCCGTTTGCCGATGAACGGCAGGCGCAGCAAGGTATCGAGGCGGCTTGCGGGGATTTTGCTGTAGACGCCCATCTGGAATTTGGTCCAGATGCGCGGTACGCCGAACAGTGCTGTCGGCCTGGCCCGCTTGAGGTCTGTCAGAAACGTGTCGAGGCTCTCGGCGAAAAATACGGTTTGCCCGGTGTAGATCGAGGCCATTTCCACAAACATGCGCTCGGCCACGTGGCACAGCGGCAGGTAGGACAGCAGGCGATCGCCCTCCCCCAGGCCGAACAATTCGGTGCCGCGAGTGGCCGCGAAAGCGAGGGCGCCGAAGCTGTGCATCACGCCCTTGGGCAGGCCGGTGGTGCCGGAGGTGTAGATGATGGTGGCCAGGTCTGAAGCGGCTGGCGCGGGATTGTCCTGAATGGGTGAGCAGGCTTGCAGGTCGGCCCAGGTGAAGTCGAATTCGCCTTCGGGGCACAGCGGCAGGCTGATGGTGGGCAGGTCGGCCTTTACTCCGGCGGACATGGCGGGCCAGTCGTCCAGTTTGCCAATGAACGCCAGCGCCGCTTCGGAGTGCTCGAGTACGTGGGCGACGGAGTCGGCGGTGAGGTTGGGGTAGAGCGGCACGGAGACATGGCCGGCCATCCAGATGGCGAGGTCGGCGATGATCCAGTGGGCGCAGTTTTTCGAGATCAGGGCGATGTGGGAGCCCTGGGGCAGGTCGCGGGCGCGCAGCCAGTGAGCGGCGCAGCGGGCTTGGTGGCCGGCTTCGGCCCAGGTGAGGGTTTGGACCTCGCCGCCTTTGATGGGCTGAACCAGGAATCGTTGCCGTGGGTGGCGGGCTTCGCGGTCGAAGAAGACTTGCAGCGGCAAACGAATAGCGACAGACATGGACGCGCTCCTTTGTGTTCCGATGGTAGCCAACCAAGCACTTGCTTGGCTGACTATTTCATGGGAGCGCGGGGGGTGCAAGTTCTGCTGGTTTGGGGGCATATCCGTTATTCAGGTAACGGCCGCTTATGGTTCCGCTCTTACAGCGGCTCACTTTGGAAAAGCCCCAAAGTAAGCAAAGGGCTCTGCCCCGCCTGTCGGCGCCTCGCTGGGGCTCGGCGTTCCCTCACTCCGGCATTGCTCCGCGGGCCGCCGCGACGGGCCATCCATGGCCCGGCGCGGCTAAACCGGCGTCCTGCCGGTTTACCCGCTCCGCAATACCTGCGTTCGGCCTCGGGCTTATTGGGGCAGTCAGATCAAAATCAAAAGCAGATCAAGGGCACAGCGGCCTCCCGGCCGGCTTGAGTGTTAAAAGCAAAAGCAAAGACCAGAGCGAAAACAGAGCTGCTTTTCTGTGGGAGCGGGCTTGCTCGCGAAAAACCTGAGAGCGCCGCGTTCATCCAGAATGCCCGCGTCATCGTTAACGACCTTCGCGAGCAAGCCCGCTCCCACATTTGGACCGTGCCCGCTTTAGATTTTGCTTTTAACACTCAAGCCGGCCGGGAGGCCGCTGTGCTCTGCTTTTGATCTGCTTTTGATTTTGATCTTAGGCGCCCCGTCAACCACGATGGCCGCAAGCAGGCACGGTGGAGCGGGTAAATCGGCAGGGAAGCCGATTTAGCCGCGCCGGGCCATGGATGGCCCGTCGCGGCGGCCCGCGGAAGCGGGCCGGAGTGCGGGCATGCCGAGCCTAAGCGAGGCACCGAGTGGTGGGGCAAAGACCTTTTGGTTACTTTTGGGGCGTTTGCCAAAAGTGACCCGCTGTAAGAGCGGAACCCTAAGTGGCCGTTACCGAAGAAACGGATATGTACCCAAACCCAAACCCAACCTAAGGATTCCGAACACTCAAAAGACTCATCAACCCCGCCAACGGAAAATCCCCCTCCAACTCCGCCAAACTCGCCGTACTCATAGCCTGCGGCTGCCGAAAATGCCCATGCTGCAAATAACTGATCAGCCCCCCCACAAACGGCTGATGACTGACCAACAACACATCATCGTCATTATCCAGATGCTTGAGCACCTCCAGCGGATTACTCTCGGGCGTCAACCAAGGCACAGTGCGGATCTCAGGCTCAAACCCCAACGCCTCCCGCACCAACTGCGCCGTCTGCTGCGCCCGCACATACGGACTGGCAATAATCGCCCGCACAGGCTGCCCAATCAAATGCCCCGCACTGCGCAAAACCTCATCACGCCCATGGGCCGTCAAATTACGCTCAGCATCCGTACGCGCATGCCCCTCGGCCTCACCGTGACGCAACACCCACACCTTCATAGCTTGGGTTCCTCATCACGCACAGGATGCGGCGCCGGCGGCACACTGTGGGCAGCCTCACCTTCCGGCGCACGCGGCGTCGGCCAATCAGCAAACGGCCAAGGCTTCTGATCACTGTGAAAGCTGCCAAACCGCCCAATCTGCGCCAAAAACTGACTCAAACTGTCACCAAAATTCATCAGCCCCAGGTTCGGCGCGCCGTACACCAACCGGTAAACCAGCTGCACTACCACCAGCGCCCCCAGCAGAAACTGCGCCACTTGCCACACCAGGGCAAACACCAGCATCCACAGCACACGCAGGCCAATGGATTCGTACTTGGGAGCTGCTTTCGGATCATTCATGATGCGTTCCTCAGTTGAAACCACTGGTGGAAATAAAGTCGACATCGGTCTTCGGCTCGGCCCGCATCAGCAACTCGATGACCTGGTTCAAGGTGCGCCCTTCAAACAGGATCGCGTGCAAACCGGCGACCAGCGGCATGTATACGCCGACTTCCTGAGCCTTGGCCTTCAGCACCTTCAGGGTGTTGACGCCTTCGGCCACTTCGCCCAAACGCGTGACCGCGTCTTCCAGGCTCAGGCCCTGGCCGAGGGCGAAACCCACCTGATAATTGCGGCTTTTCGGTGACGAGCAGGTGACGATCAGGTCGCCCACGCCAGCAAGCCCGAGGAAGGTCATCGGGTTGGCACCCTGGTTGACCGCAAACCGGGTCATCTCGGCCAAGGCACGGGTGATCAGCATGCTCTTGGTGTTTTCACCCATGCCCAGCGCAACCGCCATACCGGCGATGATCGCGTAGACGTTTTTCAACGCCCCGCCCAACTCGACGCCAAAGCGGTCGGCACTGGCGTAAACGCGGAAGGTGCGACCGTGCAGCACTGCCTGCACCCGTTCGCAGAGCTCTTCGTCTTCACTGGCAATCACGGTGGCGGTCAGGGCGTGCTCAGCCACTTCCCGCGCCAGGTTCGGGCCGGACAACACGCCAATGCGTGCCTCGGGGGCGATATCTTCAAGGATTTCGCTCATCAACTTGAAGGTGTGCGCCTCGATGCCCTTGGTCAGGCTGACCAGCAGCTTGCCCGCCAACCGCTCGGCGTGGGGCGCGAGCACCGAACGCAAGGCGCTGGATGGCAGTGCGACGAAGCACAGGTCGCACTCGGTCAGCATCGCCTGCAAATCAGTCACCGGCTCTACGGCCGGCAGAATCTTGATGCCTTTAAGGTAACGGGGGTTTTCCCGGTTGACCCGGATGGCCTCGGCTTGCTCGGGGTCACGCATCCATTGACGCACCCGGTGACCATTTTCAGCCAGCAGATTAGCCACGGCGGTACCAAAACTTCCGCCTCCCAGGACCGCAATAGGGCGCTGTTCAGTCATATGCAATCCGTTAATCCATAGCAGTGGCGATGGCCGCATTATACGGAGCGACCCGCTTGCGGCCAGCCCCCGCGTCAATTCAAACGCTGGTCGGAAAATGCGACATTTGTGCGAAGTAATTACAGGGCCGACGACTGGCAAAAGGCCCCACCTCAGTTAACATGGGCGGCTATCCGTAATTATCAAGGCCGTGCCGTGTATTTGGGCCCTCCTCCTCGCTCATCCCTGTTGCTGACGCTGTTGTGCATGCCATGGTGCAGTGCGCCGTTGCTGGCCGACGATCTGTTCCTCGACAGCCAACCGCTGCCGCAGGTACTGACCGCTACGCGGCTCAAGCAATCGGCCGCCGCCGTGCCCGGCAGCATGACGGTGATCGACAGCGAGTTGATCAAGGCCAGCGGTGCGCGGGATATCCCGGAACTGCTGAGGTTGGTGCCCGGAATGATGGTCGGCTACACCACCGGCAACCAGGCGGCCGTGAATTACCACGGCACCCAGGCCGGCGACGCCCGGCGCATGCAGGTGCTGATCGATGGTCGTTCGGTGTACCGCGCGGGCCTGGCGACGGTGGACTGGAGCGATATTCCGGTGGCCCTGGAAGACATCGATCGCATCGAAGTCTTCCGCGGCCCCAACACCGTCAGCTACGGTGCCAACGCGCTGATGGCGGTGGTCAACATCCTTACCCGCTCGCCAGCCAACAGCCACGGCACCCGGATGAAGCTCACCCAGGGCGGCCGCGGAATCAACGACTGGTACGCCAGCCAGGGCATGGGCTGGGAAACCGGCGACTTGCGCCTGTCACTGTCCGGCCAGCAGGACGATGGTTTTGACAGCGACCGCGTGGGCGCCGACCGCCGCGACAGTCGCCGCCTGAGCCGCTTCAGCCTGGCCGTGAGCCAGACCCTGAACGCGCAACAAAGCATCGACTGGCAACTGGACGCCAAGGAAGGCACCAACCAACGCCCGTACACCTACCAACCGGTGTTCGACGGTATTACCGAAGGCGGTACAAATTCTGACGTCAGCGCCAAGGATTACGCCGGTTCCCTGCGCTGGAACTTCGACTTCAATCCCGATCACAGTCTGTATATCCAGGGTTCGGCCCAGCAGTGGGATCGTCGGCAGATCTGGCGCGCCTGCGATGCCAAGGTCTCCTTCAGCCCGGAGCTGACCCAACTGTGGCAGCTCAATCCCAACTATGCCGAGCGGCTGGCCCGGCACATGAACAACTTCAACCCCGGCAACCTTCCGCCCGGCAGCCCCGCCGAACAGGCGCTGGCCCGGCAGGTGCTCCAGCAATGGGGTAACGGCGGCAAGGACCCGGTTTGCGGCAACATCGACCAAAGCACCAAGGAAAGCCGCTACGACCTGGAGATTCAGGACACCCTCAGCCTGTCCGACAGCCTGCGCCTGGTCAGCGGCATGAACTACCGCTACGACCGCGCCGACTCCGACACCTACTTCAACGGCACCCTGGACGACACCACCTGGCGCATGTTCGGCCACCTGGAATGGCGCGCCAGCGAACACTGGCTGCTGCAGGGCGGCGCAATGTATGAAGACACCCACCTGAGCGGCAACTCGCTGACGCCCCGGGTGGCCGTCAACTACCTGATCAACCCGCGCCACGGCCTGCGCGCGGTGTACTCCGAAGCCATCCGCTCGCCGGACATGTTCGAGAACAACGTCAACTGGAGCTACCGGGTCACCAACCTCAGCTCACCGGTCTACGGCCAGAATTCCGGTCAATATTTCGTGGTGACTCGCGGCCCGGGCAACCTCAATAAAGAGCTGATGCGCTCCCGGGAACTGGGCTACAACGGCTTTTTTGCGGATATCGGGCTGAACGTGGACGTGAAGCTGTTCTACGACGAAATCAGCGACATGGTCAGCGAGCCGCTACGCAACAACCAGTACATCGCCAGCAACACCAACAGCTCGCGCTTTACCGGCACTGAAACCCAGCTCGACTGGCACATGAGCACCGCCGACCGGCTACGGCTGACCTATGCTTACGTAGACGCCAGCGCCACCAACCCTCTGGACAGACAGCAAACCGCCCGCAACAGCGGCTCGGCCGGCTGGATGCGGGAATGGGGCCATGGCTGGTCCAGCGCGGTGTTCTACTATGGCGACGATGCGCTCAACCAGTATCGCTTCGAACGGGTCGACCTGCGGGTGGCCAAGCGCATTGCCTTGGGCAAAGCCAACGTGGAGCTGGCCGGCATGTTGCAACAACGGCTCGACAATCAACCCACCACCTGGCCCGACAACAACTATGACCAACGCCACGTGCTCTACTTCAGTGCGGAGTTAGAGTTCTAGTGGACAGCGACTTGTCACGGATGACCCTCTCCTTTACCGCCCGACTCTGGCGGCGCTGTGTGTTGTTTGGGGTTTTACTGTTTGCCGCACCTACATGGGCGGCGGAAATCCTGCTGACCGCCGACGAAGACGGCCCGGGGGTACAAACATTCGTCCAGGCCCTGAGCGAACAGCGCCCCGAAGACCATGTGAAGTTCACCCCGCTCAAAGACCTTCCCGCCCCCGCGCACTTGCCGGCCAGTACCCGCCTGATCCTGCTGGACCTGCCCAGCCTCGACTGGCGCCTGCAGGACACCCAGGGCCCGCCGACCCTGGTGCTGCGCATCAGCCGCCTGCAGGCCCGCCAGCGCCTGGGGGACAGCGTGCCCTCGAAGATCAGCCTGTTGTGGAGCGACCCGCCACTGGACCGCCAACTGCGCCTGATCACCGGCATCCTGCCCCAGGCCCGGCGCATCGGTGTGCTCTATGGGATCGACAGCGAATTCCTGCTCCGCGAGCTGCGCCAGCATGCGGCGCCGATGGGGCTGGAGATCGTGCCCCAGCTCTGGGACAACACTAACGACAGTCGTCCGCTGCAAAACCTGTTCAAGAGCAGCGATGTCTTGCTGGGGCTGGATGATCCCCAGCTGTACAACCCGAAAACCGCGAAAAACCTGCTGCTCAGCAGCTACGCCAGGCAATTGCCACTGGTCGGGCCCAACGCCGGGTTCGTCAAGGCCGGCAGCCTGGCCAGCACCTACAGCGATCAGGCCGACTGGCTGGATGTACTCGACCGGCTACTGGACCATGCGCCCGCCAACTGGCCGCGCTCGTTGTACCCGGAACGTTTCAAAGTCGTGGGCAACCCGCAGGTTGCGCGCTCACTGGGGATCGAACAGGTGGACGAAACCAACGTCGCCGTCCGCCTGGCCGAAGGAGAAAAACGCCCATGACATTTCGTCGCCGTTGGGACATCAACACCCGAACCCAGCTCATCACCCTGGGCCCGGCACTCCTGTTGACGCTGCTGTTGATCAGCTTCTTTACCTTCGTGCGGATCCAGGACTTGCGCCAGGAGCTGGACCACACCGGCCAATTGATCGCCAACCAACTGGCACCGGCCACCGAATACGGGGTTATTTCCGGCAACAACGACGTGCTCGAAAGCCTGTTGCGGGCCACCCTGGCCACGCCCCATGTGCGCTTTCTCGAGATACAGGACAGCACGGAAAACATTCTGGTGTATGTCGAACAACCGTCGGAAAAGCACGACCGTTCGCTGTCGGTGAAAGTGTTTCAGGCGCCGATTCGCCTGCAACATATCCAGCTGGGCAATGACTTCTTCCAGGACAACATCGCCGAGCCCAAGGCACCCCGTGCGGATTACTTGGGCCGGGTGATTGTGGGTATGTCCAACGATGCGTTCAGCCAGCGCCAGCAGGAAATCCTGTTCAAGGCCGGGATTCTCGCGCTGTTCGCCCTGTTGTTTACCTTCTTATTGGCACGGCGCCTGGCCGCCAGCCTGTCGCAGCCGATCAGTGCCATGGGCAATGCGGTCAAGGCAATCCAACAGGGCGATTACCAGACGCCACTGCCCATTGTCGATGACTCGGAACTGGGCGACCTGTCGCGCCACATCAATAACCTCGCCGACGGCTTGAACCAGGCCAGTCGCGAACAGCACCAGGCCATGGCCCAGTTGATCCAGACCCGTGAAGAAGCCGAGCGGGCGAACAATGCCAAGTCGGATTTCCTGGCAATGATGAGCCATGAACTGCGCACGCCGATGAACGGGGTGCTGGGCATGCTGCAGTTGCTGGAAACCACCGACATGACCGAGGAGCAGACCGAATACGCGGCGCTGGCTTCGGAGTCCACCGAACACCTGCTCAAAGTGATCAACGATATCCTCGACTTCTCACGCATCGAGCGCGCGGCCCTGGAGCTGGAGCACATTCCGTTCGACCTGATGGAGCTGATCAGCAGCTGCGCCCAGGCCTTCCAGCATGCCGCCCAGCAACGCGGGCTGGCGCTTGAAGTGCCGATCCCGCAGGGCCTGGACTCACTGCAGGTGCAGGGTGACCCGACGCGTATCCGCCAGATTCTGGTGAACCTGATCGGCAATGCCCTCAAGTTCACCGAGCACGGCACCGTCACCGTCGAACCGCACTGGCAGACCCTGGACCATGAACTGTTGTGGTTCACCTGCACCGTGCGCGACAGCGGGATTGGCATCTCGGCCGAGCGCCTGGAATTGATGTTCGATGCGTTCCAGCAAGCTGACAGTTCCATTTCAAGACGTTACGGCGGCACCGGGCTGGGCCTGCCTATTGCACGCACCCTGGCCGAACGCATGGGCGGCACCCTTCGCGCCCAGAGTGAAGAAGGCCAAGGCTCGGTATTCACCCTGGAAATTCCGCTGGCGATCTACCAGCAGAGCTTGCCGGTGATCGTGCCGAACACCGAAGGCAGTGCCAGTGCGGGCGAAGGCCGTAACGTGTTGCTGGTGGAGGACAACCCGGTCAATCGCACCGTGGTTGAAGCCATGCTGCGCAGCCTCGGATTTGAAGTCAGCATTGCCACCGACGGCGCCGAAGCGATTCGCAGTGCCGAGAGCCTGATTTTTACCGCGATCCTGATGGATTGCCGACTGCCGGGCATCGACGGTTACGAGGCCACCCGGCAGATTCGCCAGTTGCCCGGGTGCGCCGACCTGCCGATCATTGCCTTGACCGCCAATGCCTTACAGGGCGACCGCGAAGCCTGTCTGGCAGCCGGAATGAACGATTACCTGGCAAAGCCGTTCAAACGCACGGATTTACAGCAAATCCTGCAGCGATGGGTGCAGTAACAGGGTGCCATCGGCCAACTGCGACTGGCGTGAAAGACGAAAGTGCGGCAGTCTTAGGCACCCGAACGGGCCCGTAAACCGGCCCGGTTTATAATTTCAGTGCACAAGTGTACATTCATGACCTTGACGCTGTGACTTTCACTACAACGCAATAGTCTATGTGTAGGCTGCCGATATGAGGCATGAACGCTTCAGTCGGCCGGGAAGATTTGCCCTGCCCTGCCGCATGGGATTATTGAGGAGCTCGCATGACCAAACAAAACGCCTTTACTCGGGAAGACCTGCTGCGCTGCAGTCGCGGTGAGCTGTTCGGCCCAGGTAACGCGCAACTGCCCGCCCCGAACATGCTGATGGTGGATCGCATCACCCATATCAGTGAAGAGGGTGGCAAGTACGGCAAAGGTGAATTGGTCGCCGAGCTGGATATCACCCCTGACCTGTGGTTTTTTGCCTGCCATTTCGAAGGCGATCCGGTGATGCCGGGCTGCCTGGGCCTCGACGCCATGTGGCAGCTGGTCGGTTTCTACCTGGGCTGGCAAGGCCTGCCGGGCCGCGGTCGCGCCCTGGGTTCGGGCGAAGTGAAGTTCTTTGGCCAGGTCTTGCCGACCGCCAAGAAAGTCACCTACAACATTCAAATCAAGCGCGTCCTCAAGGGCAAGCTGAACCTGGCCATTGCCGATGGTTCGGTGACTGTCGACGGTCGCGAGATTTATACTGCCGAAGGCCTTCGGGTCGGCGTATTCACTTCCACTGACAACTTTTAAGGGTTATCCGCATGCGCCGCGTCGTTATCACTGGTCTGGGCATCGTTTCGTGCCTGGGCAATGACAAAGAGACCGTCTCCGCTAACCTGCGTGCAAGTCGCCCTGGCATCCGCTTCAACCCGGAATATGCCGAAATGGGTCTGCGTAGCCAGGTTTCCGGCTCCATCGACCTGCCCCTCGAAGAGCTGATTGATCGCAAGATCTATCGCTTCGTCGGCCACGCAGCCGCTTACGCCTACCTGGCCATGAAGGACGCGATCACCGATTCCGGCCTGAGCGAAGACCAGGTGTCCAACGTACGCACCGGCCTGATCGCCGGTTCCGGTGGCGCGTCAACCTTGAACCAGATGGAAGCGCTGGACATCCTGCGCGAGAAAGGCGTCAAGCGTGTTGGCCCGTACCGCGTCACGCGGACCATGGGCAGCACCGTTTCCGCCTGCCTGGCCACGCCGTTCAAGATCAAGGGTGTGAACTACTCGATCTCCTCCGCGTGCGCCACCAGTGCTCACTGCATCGGTACCGCTGTAGAGCAGATCCAGCTGGGCAAGCAAGACATCGTGTTTGCCGGTGGCGGTGAAGAAGAACATTGGAGCCAGTCGTTCCTGTTCGACGCCATGGGTGCCCTGTCGACCCAGTACAACGAAACCCCGGAAAAAGCCTCCCGCGCCTATGACAAAAACCGTGATGGTTTCGTCATTGCCGGCGGTGGCGGCATGGTGGTGGTCGAGGAGCTGGAACACGCCCTGGCCCGTGGCGCGAAGATCTATGCGGAAATCGTCGGCTACGGCGCGACGTCCGACGGCTACGACATGGTTGCGCCAAGCGGCGAAGGCGCCATCCGCTGCATGCAGATGGCCATGGCTACCGTTGATACCCCGATCGACTACCTGAACACCCACGGTACTTCGACTCCGGTCGGCGACTCCAAGGAAATGGAAGGCGTGCGTGCGGTATTCGGCGACAAGGCACCGGCGATCAGCTCTACCAAGAGCCTGTCGGGCCACTCCCTGGGCGCCGCTGGCGTTCACGAAGCGATCTACTGCCTGCTGATGATGGAAGGCAACTTCATGGCAGGTTCTGCCAACATCGAGGAACTGGATCCGGACGTGGCTGACATGCCGATCCTGACCAAGACTCGTGAAGATGCGACCATCAACACTGTGATGAGCAACAGCTTTGGCTTTGGTGGCACTAACGCTACCTTGGTGCTGAAACGCTGGCAGGGTAAGTAAAAGCCCTCGCGGCTGATCGTCTGAAAACGCCCCGACTGGTTCGGGGCGTTTTTTTTTGCGTTGGTTGTTGGGTGTATATCCATTATTTGGGTGATGGCCGCTTAGGGTTCCGCTCTTACAGCGGCTCACTTTTGAAGAGCGCAAAAGTAAGCAAAACGCTCTTGCCCCACCACTCGGCACCTCGCCTAGGCTCGGTGTGCCCTCACTCCGGCTTTGGACCGTGGGCCGCCGTCATGGGCCATCCCTGGCCCAGGACGGCTAACCTGGCGTCCTGCCAGGTTACCCACGCTCCAAAGCCTGCGTTCGGCCAGCGTGGTTTAACGGGGCGCCTAAGATCAAGATCAAAAGCCAGATCAAAAGCAAGAGCACAGCGGCCTCCCGGCCGGCTTGAGTGTTAAAAGCCAAATCAAAATCTAAAGCGGGCACGGTCCAAAAAATGTGGGAGCGGGCTTGCTCGCGAAGGTCGTTAACGATGACGCGGGCATTCTGAATGAACGCGGCGCTCTCAGGTTTTTCGCGAGCAAGCCCGCTCCCACATAAAAGCAGCTCTGCTTTCGCTCTGGTCTTTGCTTTTGCTTTTAACACTCAAGCCGGCCGGTAGGCCGCTGTGCTTTTGCTTTTGATTTTGATCTGACTGCCCCAATAAGCCCGAGGCCGAACGCAGGTATTGCGGAGCGGGTAAACCGGCAGGACGCCGGTTTAGCCGCGCCGGGCCATGGATGGCCCGTCGCGGCGGCCCGCGGAGCAATGCCGGAGTGAGGGAACACCGAGCCTAGGCGAGGTGCCGACAGGCGGGGCAGAGCCCTTTGCTTACTTTGGGGCTTTTCCAAAGTGAGCCGCTGTAAGAGCCATCCCTTTCAAGGTCTGCGTTTAAAAGTCCGTTTAAGGCCATGTTTAAGTACGTTTATCCGACTTAGCCGCCTTAAGCACCCTAGCTGTTGAGACATGCACCCGTGCCGCCTTACCTTCCAGCCACTCCTTGGGCTTGGCTACTTTGGGGCCACGAGGGCTTTTGGCTACGGACTTAGGTTTGATCATCCTTGCCAGGGCCAGCAATCGCTCTGCCAGCCCTTGCGGAGTCTTTTCAAGAGGGAAATTTTCCGCAGGCAATGCGATCTGCAAGCCTTGATAATCACTGCGAACATGCACCGCCAAATGGAAAATCGAAACCTCCCAACCCTCTGGCTGCGTTTCGCGGTGCGCCTGCTCAACGCTACGCTTGAGAACCGACAAAACGTTGTAAGCCAGGACCGCCGAGGCAAAGCCCAATAGCGCGGCTTTCGGGCTGCCAAGGCCTGTAATTTCACTGTCCAGTACCGACTCAAGGCGCTGAAACATTCCCTCGATACTCCAGCGATGACGGTATAAATCGGCTATCTGCCGGGCACCGATGGTGTCGGGCAAATTGCTCCAGAACCACATCACCAAATCACCTGAGTCATTCGCCGTTTGCAGGCTCAACTCAACACGTCGCCAGCGGCGGCCACCCTTCACTTCGATGATTTGTTCGCGAACGGTTCCGCTATCGACCGTCCCTGAGTCTTGCCACTCACTTTCCTGGACCAGGCGTGGATGCTTGCTGGGTTGGCGAACGATGAACGAAGCCCCCGTGTCCTCGCAGGCTTGCAGGACGGGCAGCGTGCAATAGAGCCGGTCAGCCATCCACAACTGGCCCGCGCATGCGCGGGCCAGCAGCGGTAAAACACTGACTCGCTCACTGGCGTAGGCATCTTCCCACGGCTGAAGATCAACGACTAAATCCAGGTCCGGATCGTAGGCAACTACTGAAAATCCTGGGCGCGCTGCGCCGCGCTCATTGCGCAGAGCGCCTAGACGTTTTTCAGTGGCCGGCAAGTGGTTGCCATCCACAATACGCAACTGCCAGCCAGGCAGGATCGATGAATGGCCGAGCGTTTCGACGGTCGGTATCAAACGCTCGGCACTGCCCGAAATGAGGGCGCGAAGCAGCTCGGGTTCGGTTCGCTTGATCTTGTCATAGAGTGCCGAAACACTGACCGAAAGGCCCTCCATCTTGCGCGCCGCCGCGTGTAACGACGGCCTCAAGCCCAATGAAACAAGGGACATCAGCTCAACAACGGTTGAAAACAAAAGCTCACGTGAGTACTGCCGTTGGCGGTGATCATCGAACACCTTGTCAACCCAAGCGGCATCTACTGCCTGCTCTAATATCAACTTGGTCATGACGCTGGCCGGCGCCTGTTTTTCAAACCGTTCTAAAACCTTTTCCCACATAGTTTCGTCGTCCTGACTGGATTGGTTAGGGGATTTTAAACCAAGACCTTGAAAGGGATGGCTGTAAGAGCGGAACCATAGGCGGCCGTTACCTAAATAACGGATATACACCCCACGCCCAAAAAAACACGGGCCTACACCGAAAACCTAGCCACCATCGTATTGAGATCCACCGCCAACCGCGACAACTCCTGGCTCGCCGCACTGGTCTGATTCGCCCCCGCCGAAGTCTGCTGCGCCAAATCGCGAATATTCATCAAATTGCGATCCACCTCCCGCGCCACCGCCGCCTGCTCTTCCGAGGCACTGGCGATCACCAGGTTACGCTCGTTGATCAGCGTAAAAGCCGAAGCAATCTCCTCCAGCGCCGTCCCAGCCGACTTGGCGATATCCAGCGTCGACCGCGCCCGAGTATTGCTCTGCTGCATAGAGCTCACCGCCTGATCAGTCCCCTGCTGAATCCCACTGATCATCTGCTCGATTTCCTGGGTCGACTGCTGCGTGCGATGGGCCAGCGCCCGCACCTCATCCGCCACCACCGCAAACCCACGCCCGGCATCCCCGGCCCGCGCGGCTTCAATGGCAGCATTCAACGCAAGTAAATTGGTCTGCTCGGCAATCGAGCGAATCACATCCAGCACCTTGCTGATGCCATACACCTTCTGCGCCAGGTCCTCCACCTGCGTCGCATTGGCCGTCACATCATCCGCCAGGGACTCAATCGACAACACCGTCTGATGCACCTGCTCGCGACCATGCTGGGCAATACGGTCCGACTCACGGGACGCCTGTGACGTGGCCACCGCATTGCTCGCCACCTCCTCCACCGCCGCCGTCATCTGGTTCACCGCAGTAGCCGCCTGCTCAATTTCCTGACTTTGCTGATGCAGCCCACGGGTGGCATCTTCAGTCACACAACTGAGTTCTTCCGAAGCCGACGCCAACTGGCTCGACGAATCAGAAATACGCCGAATGGTTTCCCTCAGACTCTCCTGCATGCTTTTCAGCGCCTGCTGCAAACGCGCCGGTTCATCCTTGCCGTTGACGGTAATCACGCCGGTAAGATCGCCACTGGCCACGCCCTGGGCGACTTTCAGCGACTGGGATAACGGCAGCACGATGCTGCGGGTCAGCAGCAACGCCAGGCCAATGGTGATCAGCGCCGTCACGGCTATCATGCCCACCACCCAACTGCGCGATTGGGTGAACACGCTTTGCGCCAGGCTCGCCGCCTGATTGGCGCTGAACTTGTTCAGCGTCACCAGCTCACGCAGGGTGCCGGCCAACACATCGGCCAACTGGTTCATCTCGCCGTTGACGACCTTGATCGCGTCTTCCAGCTGATTGGCCCGGGAAAAGGCCAGCACTTGCTCTTGGCGTTGCAGGTAACGCGCTTCCTCGGTCTTGAAGCGATCAAACAGCACCCGCTCTTCCGGCAGCACAATCAAGCTTTCATAGAGCGACTGAGCCTTATGCAGGCCGTTTTTCAGTTCGGTGATTTTCTGTTCATTCTGCGTGATCGCCTGGGGGTCGCGGTTAAGCAGCAGGCGCAGCGTCAGGGCCCGCACCCGCAGCAGGTCCTGATTCATCTCGCCGACCGCCATCACGCTGGGCAACCAGTTGTTTTCCACCTGGTCCGACTGCTGGCGCATATTGCCCATCTGCGACAAGGCAAACCCGCCCAGGGCAAACACCATCAGCGCCAGCAAACCAAACCCCAGGCCGGCGCGAGGGGCGATATTCAGACTTCTGATATTCATGTTCGGAATCCTTCCAAAAGCGCTGCATCCACCTGCAGCGGGCTCTTGAAAGGTATCGGCGAAGAACGAAGTTTGCCTAAGACGAAAACGCGATATCAAAACGCCTTATGATCGCCTCGCCCCTGCTATAGCGATTCAGCGAACGGTAAAGCTCTTTTGCGTGAGCAGACGATCACCCTGGAACACCATGAAACGCCATTCGCCCGGCACCACTTCGTGGTTTTCGGTGAACTCATAAGCCATCACGTCCTGTGGGGCACCGGGCACCAGCTTCTGGGTTACCTCGAATTTGTCATGGCGCACGCCATCCGGCGTACGAACGCCCGGGGTGAAGTAGAGCAAGGTCAGCGGCGTACCTTCGGCGGCTTTGCCGAGCAGTTGATAACGCAGGCCGAATTTGGTGCCCAGCTTCGCCGGCACCAGGGTGGTGGGCTGAATCTGTTCGTTGCTGCGGCGCAGCACGCGCTCTCCGGCCTGCAACTCGGCTTTCGGGCCATCAAACACGCCGTACTCCACCGGGCCTTCAATACGCACTTCGGCACTGGCCAGGCTGCTGATCATCATCAGCGCCGCCAAGGCGCCTGAACGGGTGAATTGCATGCTGCACTCCTTGTTTGAGAAGGCCGCAGCTTATGACGCAGGGATGACGACAGGATGACAAAAGCCATCACCTGGGCTTGGGCAGAATCGCCAGGAAATTGTCCCGTGCGACCTTTCTGGCCACGTCTTCAGGCAGCGCATCAAGGAACGGGTCAAAGCTGCGCATTTCCTTACCCAGCTTGTTGAAGCGTCCTACCACGTCTGAGCCAAGCATGAAGCGGTCCGGAAAGCGCTCTACCAGCTTTACCCATTCAGAGCGTGGCTTTCCCGCCTCATCCAGCAAGTAAGGCGTGAGCACGCTCCAGGACAGGTCGACGTACAGGTTCGGATAAGCCTCCAGCATGCGCGCCAGGGTCGGCAGCAAAAAATCCATCTGCGTCTGGTGCCGATGGATTTCCATGCTGCTGCCCGCGTGGGCCCAGATAAACCGAGTGTGCGGATGGTTGCGCAGTGGCTCTTCCATTTCTGCCAGGTACAGCGGATTTTTCTCACGCTTGGAGGTGATGTTGGAATGCACCATCACCGGCAGATCGTTCTCCGCCGCCAAGTGATAGATGCGCGTCATCGCCTCGTTGTTGGCTCTTGGGGTGTCGCCGGAGGTCAGTGCCGTCAGGTCGTCGTGACGGGTGAAGACTTCACCGATGCCTTGCCACAGTCCCGGATTGAGGTCGAGCATGCGCTGGATGTGGGACGCGGCGTTTTTATCGTTGGGGTTGAAACCGCTGAGGAACGGGTGAAAGCGCTGGCGTTGTTCAGGGGCGAGCTTATTCACCGCATCGGCGACAAACACGTCAGTGGCGCTGTACCAATACGCGTCCGCATCGTCGCCGGCGTAATAACGCGGGCGCTTGGGCTCGTCTTCGTGCCATTTCTTGGCCACGGGGATGCCGGAAATCATCACGTGTTCAATCCGATTATCGGCCATGGCCTTGAGCAACTTGTCCATGCCCGCCGACTCCTGGAAGAAGTCGACGTAATGCAGGTGCGCGTCGCTGTAGGCATAGTCGCGGGCCTGCGCGGCAAGGCTCGCGGCGGCCAGTAACAGGGCAATAGTCAGGTGGGTCCGGCGCACGGTGGCATCTCAAACAAAGGCTAATGAAGGTAGACCTCACGCCGCGCCTGCGGGTTCAGCGGTAAACAATGGGGAACACCCAGGTGCCAGCATGCTCTATAACTGCATGAGCTTCTTCCTGCCACCGTGTGAGGTTTGCCATGCCTGTTACCGTGAATACGCTGAACGCCGAAAACTTTCGCCACAGCGTCAACATCAATAACCATGAGCTGTTTACCGACCTGCCCAAGAGCCTGGGCGGCGACGATTCGGCGCCCTCTCCCCACGATTACTTCGATGCCGCGCTGGCATCATGCAAGGCGCTGACGGTTAAACTCTATGCGCAGAAAAAAGATATTCCGCTGACCGGCGTCACCGTGGAAGTCACCCACGACAGCACCGAAGAGCAAAAGGGCAAATACAAGCTCAGCGTGAAACTCACCCTCAAGGGCGTACTCACCGACGAGCAGCGCGATGAACTGCACCGCGTGGCGGATCGCTGCCCGGTGCACAAGCTGATGACCACCGCCGAAGTCACCATCGAGACCAAACTCTCGGAAGGCGCCTTCAGCCAGTAGCGGCAACCTCCCGTCGAGCGGGTTATGCTCACTGCCATCTAACCCGCTCAGACTGGGATGCACCATGACCACAACGACCGTGATTCGCCCGCGTGCCGAAGATGTGGAAGGCCAACCGATCCTGCGCCCGCTGCCGTCCAGGCAATGCCGCAGCGTCGGGCCATTCGTGTTTTTCGACCATATGCTGCAAACCCGCTATGCCCCGGGCACCGGCATGAATATTCGCCAGCATCCGCATATCGGCCTTTCCACCCTGACCTACCTGTTTGAAGGCGAACTCCTGCACAAGGACAGCCTCGGCTCCGACCAGGTGGTCAAGGCGGGGGACGTCAGTTGGATGACCGCCGGCAGCGCCATTGCCCACGTTGAACGCAGCCCTGAGGCGTTGAAGGCCAGTGGCTTCAGCCTGCACGGGTTGCAAGTGTGGCTGGCCTCGCCCAGGGAACATGAACAAGGACCTGGGCATTACAGCCATCACCCCGCCGCCAGCTTGCCGGTGAGTGACAACCTGGGCGTGCAGATTCGACTGATTGCCGGCACCGGCTTTTGCCTGGAATCTCCGGTGCCGGTGTTGTCGCCCACCTTGTATGCCGAGGTGCGGATGCAGACGGCTACGACGCTGCTGATCCCGGATGAGCATGCGGAACGGGCGGTGTATGTGCTGGAGGGTGAGGCGCAGTTGGATGGCGAGGTGCTGGAGGTGCATAGCCTGGTGGTGTTGCCGGCAGGCGAAAGCATGGCGCTGTTTGCCGAGACCGATTGCCATCTGGTGGTATTCGGCGGCGCGGCGCTGGATGGGCCGCGGCGGATTAACTGGAATTTTGTGGCGAGTGATCCGGCGTTGATCGAGCAGGCTCGGCAGCGTTGGGCGGCTGGGGATTGGCCGACAGTGCCGGGGGAAAGTGAGCGGATTGAGTTGCCTGGAGGCGAGGCTTAAGCGCTTTATTGCCGATGAAATAGCCTTCGCGAGCAAGCCCGCTCCCACATTTTGACCGCGTTCCTTCGAGGCGTACACGGTCAAAATGTGGGAGCGGACTTGCTCGCGAAGGGGCCAGCTCAGGCAACCGAACTATCAGCCCTTGAACACTTCATCCAGCAAGTTATGCATCGACTGGAAGGCCCGTGCAGCGGTCTTCGCGTCATACATCATCTTGCCCGGCACGTTCGCGTGCGGATCGGTAAACGAGTGCACCGCACCGCCGTAGCTCAGCAATTGCCAATCCACACCGGCCGCGTTCATTTCATCTTCAAACGCCGGCAGTTGCTCTTTCGGCACCAGCGGGTCGGAAGCGCCGTGCAACACCAGCACTGAACCCTTGATGTTTTTCGCATCGGCCGGGTTCGGTGTGTCGAGGCTGCCGTGGAACGAAACCGCCGCTTTCAACGGCGCACCGGTACGCGCCAGCTCCAGGGAGCAGCAACCACCGAAGCAGAAACCGAAGGTTGCCAGCTTCGAGGTATCCACCGCGGCTTCGGTTTGGGTTTTCAAGTGATCAAGCGCGACCTGCATGCGCTTGTTCAGCAGCACCCGGTCATTCTTCAACGGCATCATCGCCGCACCCGCTTCATCGCCATTCGAGGGGCGAACCGTTTGCCCGTACAGGTCGGCGAGCAGCACCACGTAGCCCTTGCTGGCCACGCTCTTGGCGATCTCTTCAGCGCCGGCACTGACACCCATCCAGTTCGGCGCCATCAACAACCCTGGCAGCGGGCCCTTATGACTGGCATCAAATGCCAGGCGACTTTCATAAGACTGGCCATCAATCTGATAGACCACGGAACGCACGGTGATTTGGCTCATCATTTACTCCAGGTGAAAGGCTCTAAAACGAAAAAACCCGCCGAAGCGGGTTTTTCTACAACGGTGTTAAACCGACAGTTCAACCAACAGCTTGTTCAGTCGGCGCACATAGGCGGCCGGGTCTTTCAGGCTGTCGCCGGCAGCCAGGGCTGCCTGGTCGAAGAGGATGTGCGACAGGTCGCCAAACCGCTCTTCGCTCTGCTCGCCGTCGAGTTTCTCGATCAGCGGGTGAGCCGGGTTGAATTCGAAGATCGGCTTGGAGTCCGGAACCTTCTGACCGCTTGCTTCCAGGATCTGACGCATCTGCATGCCCAGGTCCTGCTCGCCGATGGCCAGGATCGCCGGGGAATCGGTCAGACGGTGGGAAACCCGCACTTCGCTGACGGCATCGCCCAAGGCGGTCTTGATTCGCTCAACCAGGCCCTCTTTGGACTTGGCCACTTCTTCGGCAGCTTTCTTGTCTTCTTCGGAATCCAGGTTGCCCAGGTCCAGGTCGCCACGGGCGACGTCAACAAAGCTCTTGCCGTCGAAGTCGCTGAGGTAGCTCATCAGCCACTCATCGATCCGGTCGGTCAGCAGCAGCACTTCGATGCCTTTCTTGCGGAAGACTTCCAGGTGCGGGCTGTTCTTGACCTGAGCGTAGGTTTCGCCGGTCAGGTAGTAGATCTTGTCCTGACCTTCCTTGGCGCGCGCCAGATAGTCGGCCAGGGAAACGGTCTGCTCACCGTCGTCACCGTGGGTCGATGCGAAACGCAGCAGGCCGGCGATCTTTTCCTTGTTGGCAAAATCTTCTGCCGGGCCTTCTTTCATGACCTGGCCGAAGTTTTTCCAGAAGCCCTTGTATTGCTCAGGCTCGTTCTTCGCCAGTTTTTCCAGCATGTCGAGGACACGCTTGGTCAGCGCCGACTTCATCGAGTCGATGATCGGGTCTTTCTGCAGGATTTCCCGCGACACGTTCAGCGACAGGTCGTTGGAGTCGACCACGCCTTTGATAAAGCGCAGGTACAACGGCAGGAACGATTCCGCCTGGTCCATCACGAACACGCGCTGCACGTACAGCTTCAGGCCTTTCGGCGCTTCACGCTGGTACAGGTCGAACGGAGCACGGGCCGGTACGTAGAGCAGCGAGCTGTATTCCAGCTTGCCTTCGACCTTGTTGTGGCTCCAGCTCAGCGGGTTCTCGTAGTCATGGGCGATGTGCTTGTAGAACTCCTGGTATTCCTCGTCTTTGACTTCAGTACGAGGACGGGTCCACAGAGCGCTGGCACGGTTGACCACTTCCCATTCCTGGGCAGGCGCCTCTTCGCCTTCGGCCGCCGCTTGTTCTTTCGGCAGTTCGATCGGCAAAGCGATGTGGTCGGAGTACTTCTTGATGATATTGCGCAGGCGCCAGCCATCGGCGAACTCGTCTTCACCGGACTTCAGGTGCAGCACGATGCGGGTACCACGGTCAGCCTTGTCGACGGTGGCGATTTCAAATTCGCCCTCGCCTTTGGACGACCAGTGCACGCCTTCACTGGCCGCAAGGCCGGCGCGGCGGCTGAAGACTTCAACCTTGTCGGCAACGATGAAGGCCGAGTAGAAGCCCACGCCGAACTGGCCGATCAGGTGCGAATCTTTCTTCTGATCGCCCGACAGGTTTTTCATGAAATCGGCGGTGCCGGATTTGGCGATGGTCCCCAGGTGGGTGATCGCATCGTCGCGGCTCATGCCGATACCGTTGTCTTCGAGGGTGACGGTTTTCGCGTCCTTGTCGAAGCTCACACGGATTTTCAGTTCCGCGCCGCCTTCCAGCAACTCAGGCTTGGACAGGGCTTCGAAACGTAATTTGTCGACAGCGTCAGAGGCGTTCGAGATCAATTCGCGAAGGAAAATTTCCTTGTTGGAATACAGCGAATGGATCATGAGGTGCAGCAGTTGCTTCACCTCGGTCTGGAAGCCCAGGGTTTCCTTTTGAGTTTCCACACTCATGGTCATCAAACTCCAATTGGATGGCAGTGGCCGCGCCCTTGAGGGTTGGCGGCGGGTTGTCATCAAAGTTGGGGGCTAAGACCAGGATTTCAAGGGCGGGCCGGTTCCTCAATCTTGAAATGCGCGCGGGCGGTGGCAATCGGTTCGGCCGGGGTGCTTTGCCAGGCGGTAATCGCCACATTGGCCACCCGTCGGCCCTGGCGCCACACCTGGCATTTGGCGTAGGTGTCGCGAAACTGGCCGGCGCGCAGGTAATCCAGTGAGAAGTCGATGATTTTGGGGACGCCAGGCGCACCGGTAAAAACCAGCAAATGCAAGGCTGCGGACAGCTCCATAAAGCCTGCGATCACCCCACCATGGATCGCCGGTAATATCGGGTTACCAATGTTGTCCTTGTTGGCCGGCATGCGAAACAGCAATTCATCCCCCAGCCGCGTGCATTCGATGCCAATCAGCTTGGCGTAGGGAATCAGGTTGAGCAGCGCCTCATAGTTGCCCCGTTCGTGGGCTTGCTGCAGACGGGTCTTGAACTGATGTTTCATGCCTGTTCTCCCTTGATTGCATTGCCCAGGCCCTGGCTGCCCTTGAGGCGCTTGCCCATGCGCATGAACGTGCCCACCACATGGGCAATCGGTTGCTGTGGATCGTCCTGATAGGCGAAGCCGCGGGTGAAGATCACGTCGGTGGTCACCCGGTAGCACTGGGCAAAACCGAATACCGGCTTGTGGGGCTCGGCCGGGTGCATGTAGTCGACACGCAGGTCCAGGGTCGGGCAGACCTCGAACTCCGGCAGCACACACAAGGTGGCCATGCCGCAGGCGGTATCCATCAAGGACGTGAGCGCGCCGCCATGGATCACCCCGGTCAGCGGATCCCCCACGATATGCGGACCATAAGGCAGCATCAGGGTCATGCCGTCTTCACTGGCAGCATGGACCTGGATACCCAGCACCTGGCAGTGGCGCAAGGCTGAAACGAAGCGCGTGGCACGGGATAAAAGAGGATTTTCGGTCATTCAGTCTGGACTCTTATTAGTGTTGACCCGCGGTGTAGACAGTGCGGGTGAAAGTTCCTTGGCGGCTGTGGTTTATATATCTGTGTAATAAAAGGAACTAATGCTGAACCCCTATGCTCGAAAGGCCAGTAGATATCTTCAATAAGGAGAAACACCCCATGCGCAAGACTTTAGCTATTTCCATGATGCTGGCCGCTGCCCTCGGTCTGGCTGCCTGCGACAAGAAATCCGAAGACAAAGCCCAAGATGCCGCGGCACATTCTGAGCAAGCTCAGAAAGACATGGCGAAGGCTCAGGATAAAGTGAATGACGCTGCGAAAGAAAACGCCGATGCTGCCAAAGCTCAGGCCGAATCGAACGAAGCCGCTGCAAAAGAAGCAGCACCTGCAACCGGTTCTTGAGTCTGACGACTTGAACACCGTGGCTTGAAAAGCCCATGTTGCAAAGTAAAGCCCGCCAAGTGCGGGCTTTACTTTGCCTGCTGTTTTTATCCGCGCAGTAAAGTGCAAAAGGTTGGACTAAGCCTCAATTGGCCCGAGGAACCAGCCCCACACTTTGAATCACTCAATGGACGCCCCGAAGGTACGGAGCTCCGCCATCGCTGGAATAGAAGGGAACACCATGCTACGTCAGAGATAGAACCCTCATGCTCCCGCCCTCCAAACTCTCCAGCCCGGCCTCCACCCCACTCCTTGCCCCGCCACCCACCCACAAACCAACGGCGCCCGCTCGGCCGCCCGCGCGACACATTACGCAGCCTCATACAACGGGCTTGAATCACAATGATTTCGTCACCCCCACAGTGCGCGGCATAACGCCGGTCGTCGCGAATACCAACCGCCCCGCCACCGTCACCGCCCAATCCCAATTGATTGATCAGCACCGGAAACTGAACAAACAAATCACTGACCTGCTAAGCCACCAGACAACATTTCATCGATTTATCCAGGTCCAGTTGAAAAAAGCCTTTCCCGAGCTCGACTCAATTGATCCGAATTCCATTCACGTCAAAACCTACGGTCAAAAGCCCGGCGCAGAGCGCATCCTGACGTCGACACAAACGCTGTCCCAGGCACTGTTTGACAAGATCATGGAAGTGAACCTGAACGCGCTCACCGGTTCGCGTGACAAAGAAGTTGAGGCCGCCTTTTACGTTGATGCACCAGACGGTGGTGCTCAGCGCAAGCTCGAACCCCATGGTTCATTGCTCACGATCGCCCAAAATATTGCGACCCGGCTTCCCATCGCGCTCAGCAGCTATTGGAAAAAACCACCCTCAGGCCCCGGCTCCCAAGCCCCACGACAAGAACAGTTGCTGGCCTTGCACCGGCAGATGCTTTCCACCGAGGCGGCGCTACGCGTTGAAGACGGGACACTCAGCCACCCCGGCAAACAGCTGATTGACGCGGCGTTTCAGTACCCCACCCTCGCAGCACGCGAAGCTGCATTTGCATCAGGCAGTCGCCCCGGGGTGTACCCCATCAGGATTGATGACAATAGCCCCAATGGGGCCCTGCTAGCCGGCTGCTTCCTTATCACCCGCAAAGACGGATCGTCGGCTGAAGCGCCCTACTCAGCAACGGACATCCGAAATATAGGGCTCGATGCGCCTAACGGGCCCGTTGTGCTTTACACCCCCTGCGACGGTTTCGAGGAGTTCGCGACCCCGGCTGACGCCCGTGAAGCCTTGTTACGCAGGATCAACGGTGATGATGAGAAAGCAAACGCACTGCTCAAAAGCTTGCCGCTGTCGGTGCAGCACAGTCGCAATCCACAATGGGGCGACGACTTGATGCTGGGGTTCGCGCCGGTATCGGGAGACGTGGTGGCCCAGGCACTGCCCTTGTTGCTGAAGCGTCAGGCAGATGAGGTCAAGGAAACACTACAGTTCGCCTTCACCGCCGAGCCCGGCAAATATGGCACCGGGAATTTGCTGGATCCCGCAATCGCCACGGGCATCAATGACGCCGCCGACCTGTCGCTGCAATTTGATGGCAGCAATGCGATGCTCGCACGCAACGAAAAGCTAATGGAACAACGCCAGCCGCAATGGCTAAAAGAACTGACCCCGGAGCAGGAAGCCCGCTACCGGGAGCTTGAGCAGGCGGAGCAGACCAGTTTCTCCCGCCTGCAACCGCTGCTGGAGAAACTGCCCTCCCTGGGAGATTTTGCAAAAAAGCTGCTGCGCCAGGCACTGAAAGACAAACTGCAAAAGCGCTACCCGAAGGATGACGTCGACCCCGACAAACTGATGGTCCGGGTCACGACAGAAAAATCCATAAACCTTCGTCAAATTGTGTTGCCCCGTATCCCTTTACCGCCTACCACCGAACTGGTATCGCTGACCGACCTGGCCCTGCGGAACACCTCGGCCTGGGACTCTGGCGTCTCACTGCTGTCCGCCAAAACAACCTGGGAAGCACACTTGGTCGGCGCTGACGGAAAACGCGTGACCCTGGATACGCAATGGATTGAGGAGCTGATCAAGCCAGCCGATGTGGGTGGCAAATACCTGAGGCTGCTCGGTGAAAAGCTGGACCCGAGCGCCCCATCGGGAGAAGCTGCGGCGTTGCGCAACGCTTGGAAGCATAACCAACAGGCGAGGCTGGCCAAGGACGCTTTTTTGACATCCCTCGATCCGGATGCCTATCTGAACAGGCAAAAAATCGCCGAGCAGTGGATCAACGCATCGATAGCGCATGCCGATTCCACCACATGGCCGGTTGTGAATGGGTCCTCCATCATCTCCCACCGTGTCGCAAGGGATGGAAAACCGGTTCAAGGCATGCTGGTCATCAAGCCGGCCGACCATCCATCGTTGGTGCTATACAGCCCCGACGCCCCCGACGGACGTCCCTTCAGGGAAATAGTCGGCCAGGGCCAACTGGACACTCTGCTGGCCAAACCTGAGTGGCAAACCTATATGGACCAGCGGGTTTCACCTGCAGATAAGTACTCGATTCACGACAAACTCTTCATACACCCGGTCAACAGGATTCTGAAGCAGCTGGCAGTCGACCATGAAGCCGGTATCGCGCTCAAACCGATCAAAGGCTCCATCGGCGACCATCTCTACGCGCAAAACGTGGCCTTGGTGGCCGCCAAAGCCGGTGCCCAATTCATCACGAGCACTGAAGTAGCGGCCCAAAGCGCCACCAACCAGCTGATATTTGCCGGTGAGGTGGCCATGCTGGTACTGGACTTGATCCCTGTCACCAAAGGACTGTCCGCCGTCAGCAGGCTCTCAAAGGCCGCCTTGAAGGCCTTGCGCGCTCCCGAGCGAAGCTTGCCTAAGCTACTCACCCAGCCAGGCCAATGGGGCGCCGTCTATTCGGACTTTTCCATGGCCGCGGCAGGCCTTCCATTGCTTAGAAGAACACCGTTACGCCCGGTGTTCAGAGCGCCTGCGCACGCACCTCAACAGCGCCTGCCAACCGCGGCTGGCAAAGCTACTGGGCCAAGCCGTCCCGTCTCGCCGGCTCCGAGTACGTCACTCTCGGCGGGGCGCCCCTCCAGCCTCCCTACCCCGTTGCCAAACCCGGCCCGCCCCCCACAGCCATTGAACCGTGGGAATCTAGTCGCGCATGCGCTGGATAATCAACTACAGGCAGGAAAACCGCTGAACGCCACCGGGCCACAGCAAGTCGGTAAAAACGGGTTGATCCGTTACACCGATAACTCAGGCGCGAGCAGCACGTCCAACTCCGGTAGTCGGCAATCAACGCCGTCGGGGCAAAAACCACATCCCGTGCTGGTCAATACCAAAGCTCGTGACCTGAATGCCGAGAAACACCTGGCCGGCGCGGCATTGAACCCCAGGGCTCCTCGAGCGGAACTGGTGTCGATCACAAAGCCGGAGGACCTGAACGTGGTATCGAAACCCAATACCGTCAGCAAGTTCGTGTTCACCCAAGACAAGCGATTGATCGTCGGCAACATCGACAAAGATGCACCGCCAAAATGGTTATCCCATCCTGCCATCGCGGAAATCGGTGCCGGCAGTGGTCAATCAGGACAGGTGGTCAGCGCAGGCTACATCAGGAAAGACATCATGGGGAAAATCCACCTTTCCAATGTATCTGGACACTATCTACCTAAACAAAACGATTTGAAGCCTGCCCAGGAATATTTGAAGAACCTGGGCGTGGATTCGACAAAGAGCATGTTGCCGATCCCCTGAAACAGGCAGCTTGTCCTGACTACGCGCATAAAAAAGCCCCGGAGCATTTGATCCGGGGCTTTTCGATTACCGCGTAGACCGAAAGCTTTAAGCGATCGCTTCGCTGCGCTTGCCCAGCACGCGGTCAACCACCACAGCCACCACCAGGGTCATCACCGAAGGCACCAGCCACGCCAGGCCCTGCTCGCTCAGCGGCAGGTGAGCCAGTTGCGATGGCATCCAGTCCGCCAGACCAGCGCCCTTCAGCGCGTCAATGCAGCCGAAGATGAACGACACCAGCATCACCGGGCCGACGATCCGGCCCTGTTCCTGCCAGAAGTCCTTACAGAAGCTCAGGGCCACCAGCACGATGCACGGCGGGTAGATCGCGGTGAGTACCGGGATCGAGAACGCGATCAACTTGGTCAGGCCCAGGTTGGACACAAACAGCGAGAACACCGCCAGGATCACTACCAGAGTCTTGTAGGACAGCGGCAACACACGGCTGAAGTACTCGGCGCAGGCGCAGGTCAGGCCTACGGCGGTCACCAGGCACGCCAGGGAAATCAGCACGGCGAGGAAGCCGCTGCCCAGGGAGCCGAAAGTGTGCTGGACGTAAGCGTGCAATACGGCCGCGCCGTTGGCAGCACCGGCGGCCACTTCATGGCTGCCCGAACCCAGGCGGAACAGGCTGATGTACACCAGCGCCAGGCCCACGCCGGCAATCAGCCCGGCAATGATCGCGTAGCGGGTGATCAGCTTCGGCGACTCGACGCCACGGGAGCGAATCGCGTTGACGATCACGATGCCGAACACCAGAGCGCCAAGGGTATCCATGGTCAGGTAACCATTGATAAAGCCTTGGGAGAACGGTGCAGTCACGTATTCAGGAGTGGCAACACCCACATCACCTGCCGGCAAGGCAAAGGCGGCAATGCCCAATACGGCCAGGGCGATGATCTTCAACGGTGCCAGGAAGCGACCAACCGTATCCAGCAGACGGCCTGGGTACAGGGAGATGAAGAACACCAACAGGAAGTACACCGAGCTGTAGAGGAACAGCGCCAGCGGGCTTTCACCGGTCAGGGGCGCCAGGCCCACTTCAAACGACACGGTCGCGGTTCGCGGGGTAGCAAACAACGGGCCGACTGCCAGGTAGGCCGCCGCTGCCAGCAAGCCACCGGCGATCTTGCCGATCGGGCTGCTCAACGCGTCCATGCCGCCACCGACCTTGGCCAGGGCAACAACGGTGATCACCGGCAAACCGACGGCGGTGATCAGGAAGCCCAGCGCCGCCATCCAGACATGAGGCCCGGACTGCAAACCGACGATAGGCGGGAAGATGATGTTGCCGGCGCCCACGAACAGGGCAAAGGTCATAAAGCCCAACGCCAGGATGTCCTGGCTTTTCAACACTTTCATTTGAGGAAATACCACACTACTGAATCGGAATTTAGAGAGGGCTTCCCTATGGATGAGGGAAATACTGCCGGTCCTGATGGGGACCGACCGGTCTGGCGCGAGGCTTCCTTTTGGGATGCGTACGCATAAAGAGGCGGCTAGCCTAACGAATTTGCGGGTCAAACGCACTGTTGCGGGGCGAACTGTCCGATAAGCGACATTTTTATGTCGCGTTTTTATATTTAAATTTTGAAATGCGATGGAATGTGGGAGCGGGCTTGCTCGCGAAAGCGGTGTATCAGCCACTCATGAGCTGACTGACACACCGCTTTCGCGAGCAAGCCCGCTCCCACAAGTTGATCTCCATCGAACTGCAGAATGCACAAAGGCCACCCGAAGGTGGCCTTTGTGGGGTGAAGCGTCAGTTAAGCGCGAGGCTTACTTGACAGCCCAACCGGTCAGCTCGGACAAAGCCTTGCCGATGTCTGCCAGCGAACGCACGGTTTTAACGCCTGCGTCTTCCAGGGCAGCAAACTTCTCGTCTGCAGTGCCCTTGCCGCCAGAGATGATTGCGCCAGCATGGCCCATGCGCTTGCCAGCAGGGGCAGTCACACCAGCGATGTAGGAAACAACCGGCTTGGTCACGTGTGCCTTGATGTAGGCAGCCGCTTCTTCTTCAGCCGAACCGCCGATCTCACCGATCATTACGATCGCTTCGGTCTTCGGGTCTTCCTGGAACAGCTTCAGGATGTCGATGAAGTTCGAACCCGGGATCGGGTCACCGCCGATGCCGACGCAAGTCGACTGACCGAAACCGGCGTCAGTAGTCTGCTTGACAGCTTCGTAGGTCAGGGTGCCGGAACGGGAAACGATACCGACTTTACCTGGCAAGTGAATGTGACCTGGCATGATGCCGATCTTGCATTCGCCTGGAGTGATCACGCCTGGGCAGTTAGGGCCGATCAGGACTACGCCCAGCTCGTCGCACTTAACTTTAGCGTCCAGCATGTCCAGGGTAGGAATGCCTTCGGTGATGCAAACGATCAGCTTGATGCCGCCGAATGCTGCTTCCAGGATGGAGTCCTTGCAGAAAGGAGCTGGAACGTAGATCACGCTGGCGGTGGCGCCAGTGGCAGCTACAGCATCTTTCACGGTGTTGAACACTGGCAGACCCAGGTGCTCGGTGCCGCCTTTACCAGGCGTAACGCCACCGACCATCTTGGTGCCGTATTCGATGGCTTGCTGGGTGTGGAAACTACCTTGCGAACCGGTAATACCCTGGCAGATAACCTTGGTGTCTTTATTGATCAGGACGCTCATTATTTGCCCTCCGCAGCTTTGACGACTTGTTGAGCAGCGTCGGTCAGGCTGGTAGCAGCGATGATGTTCAAACCGCTTTCTGCCAGTACTTTAGCGCCCAGTTCAGCGTTGTTACCTTCAAGGCGCACAACAACCGGGATTTTAACGCCGACTTCTTTCACTGCACCGATGATGCCTTCGGCAATCATGTCGCAACGAACGATGCCGCCGAAGATGTTGACCAGTACTGCAGCGACGTTGGAGTCGGACAGAATGATCTTGAACGCTTCGGTAACGCGTTCTTTGGTGGCACCGCCGCCTACGTCGAGGAAGTTGGCTGGTTTGCCGCCATGCAGGTTGACGATGTCCATGGTACCCATGGCCAGGCCAGCACCGTTGACCATGCAACCGATGTTACCTTCCAGGGCTACGTAGTTCAGTTCGAACTTGGCAGCGTGCGCTTCGCGCGGATCGTCTTGCGACGGATCGTGGAAAGTCTTCAGCTTAGGCTGACGGTACATGGCGTTGGCGTCGATGTTGATCTTGGCGTCGAGGCAGTGCAGATCGCCGTCAGCCTTGATCACCAGCGGGTTCACTTCCAGCAGGGCCAGATCGTGATCCTGGAACAGTTTGGCCAGACCTACGAAGATCTTGGCGAACTGGGCAACTTGCTTGCCTTCCAGACCCAACTGGAACGCCAGCTCGCGACCCTGGAATGGCTGAGCGCCAACCAGTGGATCGATAGTGGCTTTCAGAATTTTTTCTGGGGTTTCTTCGGCGATCTTCTCAATGTCCACGCCACCTTCGGTGGAGGCCATGAACACGATGCGACGGCTCGAACGGTCAACGACAGCGCCCAGGTACAGCTCTTTAGCGATATCAGTGCACGATTCAACCAGGATCTTGGTGACTGGCTGGCCATTGGCATCAGTCTGGTAAGTCACCAGACGCTTGCCCAGCCACTGCTGAGCGAAGGCTTTGGCGTCTTCTTTGCTGCGAACCAGCTTAACGCCGCCCGCTTTACCGCGACCACCAGCGTGAACCTGGGCTTTTACAACCCACTCGGTGCCGCCGATTTTGTCGCAAGCTTCTGCTGCTGCTTCCGGGGTGTCTACTGCGTAACCCTTGGATACTGGCAGGCCGTATTCAGCGAACAGCTGCTTACCCTGATACTCGTGAAGATTCATGCTTATTACCGTCTTCGTTAGGTACTGCGCATTCGGCGCTGCGCTCTTTATTGAGTGCCGCGCCACCTGTGACTGCTGCTTGCACAGTCAAACCACCAAAGGCCTGAACCCTGGGTGGTGAAACTGCGCAAGACTGCGTCCAGCGGATATTCCGCGGTGAGTCTTGCGCACAAGGCTCACGACGGGCAACCGCCGTGGTTTCTTATTATCTCGCTTAGCGCTTCTTCTTGTTGGCGATGTGGATGGCATGGCCATTCACTGCCAACGCGGCTTCGTGCAGCGCTTCAGACAGGGTTGGATGGGAGAAAACCATCATGCCGATGTCTTCGGCGCTGGTGCCGAATTCCATACCGATTGCGCCTTGCTGAACCAGTTCTGCTGCGCCTGGGCCAATCACGTGGACGCCCAATACGCGGTCAGTCTTGGCATCAGCGATGACTTTGACAAAACCACCGGTGTCGTTGGCTGCCATGGCACGGCCAGAAGCGGCAAACGGGAAGGTGCCGACGTTAACTTCAACGCCTTCAGCTTTCAACTGCTGTTCGTTCTTGCCGACCCATGCAATTTCCGGGTGGGTGTAGATAACAGACGGGATCAGGTCGTAGTTCATCTGGGTCTTGTGACCCTTGATGCGCTCGACAACCATGATGCCTTCTTCGGAAGCCTTGTGCGCCAGCATCATGCCGCGAACCACGTCGCCAATGGCATACACGCCCGGCACGGTGGTAGCGCAGTGATCGTCAACGTGGATGAAACCACGCTCGTCGATGTTCACGCCGCTGTCGGAAGCCAGCAGATCAGTGGTCACTGGACGGCGACCAACGGCTACGATCAGCTTGTCGAAAGTGATGGTTTTTTCGCCATCCTTGTCGGTGTACGTCACGACGACTTCTTCGCCGTTAACCTTGGAACCGGTAACGCGAGCGCCCAACTTGATGTCCAGACCTTGTTTGGTCAGGGTTTTCAACGCTTCTTTGGACACTGCGGTGTCGGCAGCCAGCAGGAACGTATCCAGGGCTTCCAGCACGGTCACTTCGGAACCCAGACGGGACCAGACCGAACCCAGTTCCAGGCCGATCACGCCAGCGCCGATCACGCCCAGACGTTTTGGAACCGATTGGAATTCCAGAGCGCCGGTCGAATCGACGATCACGTTCTGGTCAACTGGAGCCGGTGGAATGTCGATTGGACGCGAACCTGGAGCCAGGATCACGTTCTCGGCTTCGATGACTTCTACCGAACCGTCAGGCTTGGTGATTTCAACTTTCTTGCCGACCAGCAGTTTGCCGTGACCTTGCAGGGAAGTTACGCCGTTGGCCTTGAACAGGGTTGCAACACCGGAAGTCAGGCCTTTAACGATGTTGGCCTTGCGGCCGACCATTGCTGGCACGTCCATGGTCACGCCAGCGTGGTTGATGCCGTGGATGGCAAAACCGTCTTGCGCCTCGTGGAATTTCCAGGAGCTGTCCAGCAGCGCCTTGGAAGGAATGCAACCAACGTTCAGGCAAGTACCGCCCAGCGCCAGTTTGCCTTCCTTGTCGGTATATTTTTCGATGCAAGCAGTCGAGAGGCCCAGTTGTGCGGCCTTGATGGCGGCAACGTAGCCGCCAGGGCCTGCGCCAATCACTACAACGTCAAATTTCTGCGACATGAAAAAAAATCCTCTTTAGCTAAAAGCTTCAAGCCGTGAGCCGCACTCCGGCCTGCCTTGCGGCAGACCGGGTGGTACGGCGCACCGCCGCTTTATCAGATATCCAGCAGCAGACGAGCCGGGTCTTCCAGCAGGTTCTTGATGGTCACCAGGAAAGTCACGGCTTCTTTACCATCGATCAGGCGGTGATCGTACGACAGCGCCAGGTACATCATCGGGCGGATAACCACTTGGCCGTTGATCGCCATAGGACGCTGCAGAATGTTGTGCATGCCCAGGATCGCAGCTTGTGGCGGGTTGACGATCGGAGTCGACATCATCGAACCGAAAGTACCACCGTTAGTGATCGTGAAGGTACCACCGGTCATCTCGTCGATGGTCAGCTTGCCGTCACGGGCTTTCTTGCCGAAGTTGGCAATGCCGCCTTCGATCTCAGCCAGGCTCATCAGTTCGGCGTTACGCAGAACCGGTACCACCAGGCCACGGTCGCTGGATACGGCAACGCCGACGTCAGCATAACCGTGGTAAACGATGTCGCCGCCGTCGATGGAAGCGTTGACTGCCGGGAAGCGTTTCAGCGCTTCGGTGGCCGCTTTCACGAAGAACGACATGAAGCCCAGGCGCACGCCGTTGTGGGACTTCTCGAACAGATCCTTGTACTTCGAACGCAGGGCCATGACTTCGGTCATGTCGACTTCGTTGAACGTGGTCAGCATCGCCATGTTCGATTGTGCTTCAACCAGGCGCTTGGCCACGGTGGCACGCACGCGGGTCATCGGTACGCGCTTCTCGGTGCGGTCGCCAGCGGCGAACACAGGAGCAGCGGCAGCCGGGGCAGCAGCCTTGGCAGGTGCGGCGGCTGGAGCGTTTTTCTTGGCTTCAACAGCGGCAACCACGTCTTCCTTGGTCACACGGCCGTCTTTGCCGGTGCCCTTGATGGAAGCCAGGTTGATGCCGTTTTCGTCAGCCAGCTGGCGTGCAGCCGGTGCAGCGATTGGATCTTCGCCGCCCGCAGCCGGTGCAGCAGCTGGAGCTGCGGCAGCAGCAGCGGCCGGTGCAGGAGCGGCGGCAGCAGGAGCAGCGGCAGCAGCGCCGCCCTCTTCGATCGAGCCCAGAACCTGGTTCGACAGAACGGTAGCGCCTTCTTCGGCAACGATTGCGCCCAGCACGCCGTCAGCTTCAGCCAACACTTCGAGCACGACCTTGTCGGTTTCGATGTCGACGATCAGGTCGTCACGCTTGACGGCCTCGCCTGGTTTCTTGTGCCAGGTGGCAACGGTGCCATCGGCAACCGATTCCGGGAATGACGGGGCTTTGATTTCGATAGCCATTATCTGTGGGTCCTTAAAATTCGGTTTCAGTCAGCGCGAAGGCGTTAAACAGTGAAAGCATCTTGCAGCAGTTTTTCCTGCTGTTCGGCGTGCATCGACGCATAACCACACGCAGGTGCAGCAGAAGCATCACGACCGGCGTACTCCAGGCCCAGGGCCTGTTTGTGGTTGCCGATGCTGCGACGCAGATGATGCTGACTGCTGTACCAAGCGCCCTGGTTCATCGGTTCTTCCTGACACCACACCACGTTGGTGAGGTTGGTGTAAGGCGCGATGGCCTCCATCAGGTCGTCTTCCGGGAACGGGTAAAGCTGCTCGATCCGCACGATGGCGATGTCTTCGCGGCCTTCGGCACGGCGTTTTTCCAGCAAGTCGTAGTAAACCTTGCCGCTGCACAGGATCAGGCGAGTGACCTTGGCCGCGTCCAGGGTGTCGATTTCTGAAATAACGGTCTGGAACGAACCATCCGCCAGATCTTCCAGGGTCGAGATGGCCAATTTATGACGCAACAGCGATTTCGGGGTGAGCACTACCAGCGGCTTGCGCAGCGGGCGGATCACCTGGCGACGCAGCAAGTGGTAGATCTGGGCCGGGGTAGTCGGCACGCACACCTGGATGTTGTGCTCGGCGCACAATTGCAGGTAACGCTCCAGACGGGCCGAGGAGTGCTCCGGACCCTGACCTTCATAACCGTGTGGCAGCAGCATGGTCAGACCGCACAGACGGCCCCACTTGTGCTCGCCGCTGGTGATGAACTGGTCGATAACCACCTGGGCACCGTTGGCGAAGTCGCCGAACTGGGCTTCCCAGATTACCAGCGCCTGAGGCGTGGTGGTCGAGTAACCGTATTCGAACGCCAGTACGGCTTCTTCGGACAGGAACGAATCGTACAGGTCGAAACGTGGCTGGCCTTCGTACAGGTTCTGCAACGGGATGTAGGTGCCCGCGTCTTTCTGGTTGTGCAACACAGCGTGACGGTGCGAGAACGTACCGCGGCCGATGTCCTGGCCGGTCATGCGAATCGGGTGACCTTCGAACGCCAGGGTCGCGTACGCCATGGTTTCAGCGTAACCCCAGTTGATCGGCAGGCCGCCGGCTTGCATCTTCTGACGGTCTTCGTAGATCTTCGCAACCTGGCGCTGTACGACGAAACCGTCTGGGATTTCCAGCAGCTTGGCCGACAGTTCCTGCAGGGTTTTCAGATCGAACGAGGTGTCGTGACGCGCCGTCCAGGCGTGGCCCAGGTACGGACGCCAGTCAACGAACAGCTCTTTGTTCGGCTCTTTAACCAGGCTTTTTACGACATGCAGGCCGTTGTCCAGCGCGTTGCGGTATTCATCGATCTTCGCCTGAACACGTGCATCGTCCACCACGCCGGCCTTGATCAGGCTATCGGCATACAGCTCACGGGTGGTGCGCTGCTTGGTGATTTGCTGGTACATCAACGGTTGGGTGCCGCTAGGCTCATCCGCTTCGTTGTGACCGCGACGACGGTAGCAGACCAGGTCGATGACCACGTCACGCTTGAACTGCATGCGGTAATCGATGGCCAACTGGGTCACGAACAACACGGCTTCCGGATCATCACCATTCACATGGAGGATCGGCGCCTGGATCATCTTGGCAACGTCGGTCGCGTACTCGGTAGAGCGCGCGTCCAGCGGGTTGCTGATGGTGAAGCCCACCTGGTTGTTGATGACGATGTGAACCGTACCGCCAGTCTTGAAGCCGCGAGTCTGCGACATCTGGAAGGTTTCCAGGACCACGCCCTGACCGGCGAATGCCGCGTCACCGTGGATGGAAATCGGCAGGACCTTCTCACCGGTGGAATCGTTACGACGATCCTGGCGCGCACGTACCGACCCCTCGACCACTGGAGAAACGATTTCCAGGTGGGATGGGTTGAACGCCATGGCCAGGTGAACTTCACCGCCGGTGGTCATTACGTTGGACGAGAAGCCCTGGTGATATTTAACGTCACCGGAACCCAGCTCGACCTTCTTCTTGCCTTCGAACTCGTCGAACAGCTCACGCGGGTTCTTGCCGAAGGTGTTGACCAGTACGTTCAAGCGGCCACGGTGGGCCATGCCGATCACGATTTCCTTGGTGCCGTAGGAACCGGAACGCTGGATCAGCTCGTCGAGCATCGGGATCAGGCTTTCGCCGCCTTCCAGGCCGAAACGCTTGGTGCCCGGGTATTTGGTGCCCAGGTATTTTTCCAGGCCTTCCGCTGCAGTGACGCGCTCGAGCAAGTGGCTCTTGACGTCCGCAGACAGCACCGGGCGACCACGCACGCCTTCAAGGCGGTGCTGGAACCAGTGGCGCTGCTCGGAATCAGTGATGTGCGTAAATTCGGCACCGATGGTGCGGCAATATGTCTGCTGCAACGCTTCGTGAATTTCGCGTAGGCTCGCTTCCTCTTTGCCGATGAACAGGTCGCCGGCACGGAAGGTCGTATCAAGATCGGCATTGGTCAAGCCGTAATGATTGATCGACAGGTCTGCAGGTGCAGGACGCTGCCACAGCCCCAGCGGGTCAAGCTGGGCTGCCTGGTGGCCACGCATACGGTAGGCCTGGATCAGTCGCAATACTTCAACTTGCTTCTTCTCGTGCTCACTGCTCACGCTTGCGGCAGAAACCGGCTGGGCGCGGCGCTGGTTCTTTGCCAGCAGCACGAACTGATCGCGAATTGTTGCGTGCGATACATCGGTGGCAGCGTTGCCGTCTGAAGACAACGTCTGAAATTTGGTGCGCCATTCTTCTGGCACAGCGTTAGGGTCGTGCAGGTAGAGCTCATAAAGCTCTTCCACATAGGCAGCGTTACCACCTGAAAGATAGCCGCTGTTCCACATGCGCTGCATCACGCTTTCTTGCATGCTTGGTCACCCTCGATTTGGGGACACCACCGGCGAAAACACCGAGTTTGCTTGCAAAAGGCCAAGTGCAGCGACCAAAACAAGCCACTTAGGATCACGCTGATAGTTCGGGTACCAACCCGAATGCCCCTGCTTGTCTCATTTCTTCAAAATAAGAGCCGCGTCTTTGTAAGTCGCTGCTCAAGTTAAAACTACGGCGCCGGTTGAAGCCTGCGCCGTAGCATCTACGGGCACAACGGTCCTGCTTTTACTACAACGTCGGTTACACGCCGCTTTGCAGCAGCATGCTACGTACGTGACCAATGGCCTTAGTCGGGTTCAGGCCTTTGGGACATACGTTGACGCAGTTCATGATCCCGCGGCAGCGGAATACGCTGAACGGGTCATCCAGCGAAGCCAGACGCTCGGCAGTCTTGGTGTCACGGCTGTCTGCCAGGAAGCGGTACGCTTGCAGCAGGGCAGCTGGGCCCAGGAACTTGTCGGGGTTCCACCAGAAGGACGGGCAGGAAGTCGAGCAGCAAGCGCACAGGATGCACTCGTACAGACCGTCCAGCTTCTCGCGCTCTTCCGGAGTCTGCAGACGCTCGATGGCCGGAGCCGGCGTGTCGTTCTGCAGGAATGGCTTAACCTTCTCGTATTGCTTGTAGAAGATGCTCATATCGACGACCAGGTCACGGATAACCGGCAAACCTGGCAGCGGACGAACAACCAACTTGTTGCCTTTCACCACGGAAGACAGCGGCGTGATGCACGCCAGGCCGTTTTTGCCGTTGATGTTCATGCCGTCGGAGCCGCAGACACCCTCACGGCAAGAGCGACGATAGGAGAAACCCTCGTCCTGCTCTTTAACCAGGGCCAGCACGTCCAGCACCATCAGGTCTTTACCACCGGTATCGACCTGGAATTCCTGCATGAACGGCGCAGCGTCCTGATCAGGGTTGTAGCGATAAACACTGACTTTCAACATGGCAGCCACCCTTAGTAAGTCCGAATCTTCGGTTCAAACGTCGGAACCGTCTTCGGCGAGAAGTTCACGGCACGCTTGGTTACGCGCTTGTCACCCGGGAAGTACAGGGTGTGGCACAACCAGTTTTCGTCGTCGCGGTCTTCATAGTCTTCACGAGCGTGAGCACCACGGGATTCTTTACGAACCTCGGCGGCGATCGCAGTCGCTTCAGCCACTTCCAGCAGGTTTTGCAGCTCAAGGGCTTCGATTCGAGCGGTGTTGAACGCCTGGCTCTTGTCGTTGATCTTGACGTTGGCGATGCGCGTACGCAGGTCAGCCAGCTGGGCGATACCTTTCTGCATGTATTCGCCGGTACGGAACACACCGAAGTAGTTCTGCATGCAGCTTTGCAGCTCTTTGCGCAGGGAGGCGACGTCTTCGCCATCGGTACGCGAGTTCAGGCCATCCAGACGTGCCAGGGCAGCGTCGATGTCGGACTGGCGTGGACGCGCGTAATCAACGCCTTCCTTCAGGGTCTGCTCCAGGAACAGGCCGGCGGCGCGACCGAATACCACCAGGTCGAGCAGCGAGTTGCCGCCCAGACGGTTGGCACCGTGAACCGATACGCAAGCCACTTCACCTACCGCGAACAGACCAGGGATGATCTGGTCAACGCCGTCGGCGTCCTGGGTGATCGCCTGGCCATGAATGTTGGTGGCAACGCCGCCCATCATATAGTGGCAAGTTGGAACAACCGGGATCGGCGCAACAGCCGGGTCAACGTGGGCAAAGGTCTTGGACAGCTCCATGATGCCTGGCAGACGGCTGTGCAGCACTTCTTCACCGAGGTGATCGAGCTTCAGCATTACGTGGTCGCCATCGGGACCACAGCCGTTACCGGCGATGATCTCTTTAACCATGGAACGGGCTACAACGTCACGACCGGCAAGGTCTTTGGCGTTCGGAGCATAACGCTCCATGAAGCGCTCGCCGTTCTTGTTGATCAGGTAACCACCTTCACCACGGCAACCTTCTGTAACCAGTACACCGGCGCCGGCGATGCCGGTCGGGTGGAACTGCCACATTTCGATGTCTTGTACCGGGACGCCTGCACGCAGGGCCATGCCGATACCGTCACCGGTGTTGATCAGGGCGTTGGTAGTCGAAGAGTAGATACGGCCTGCACCGCCGGTCGCCAATACGGTGGCGTTAGCCCGCACGTAAGAGGTTTCGCCGGTTTCGATGCAGATAACGATCATGCCTACAAAGGCACCGTCTTCGTTCTTCACCAGGTCGACGCCGTAGTATTCGTTGAGGAATACGGTGCCGGCCTTCAGGTTGGCCTGGTACAGGGTGTGCAACAGCGCGTGACCGGTACGGTCGGCTGCGGCACAGGTACGAGCGGCCTGGCCACCCTTACCGAAGTCTTTCGACTGACCGCCGAACGGACGCTGGTAGATGCGACCCTGTTCGGTACGGGAGAACGGCAGACCCATGTGCTCCAGCTCGAAGACCGCTTCCGGGCCTACGGAGCACATGTATTCGATAGCGTCCTGGTCACCGATATAGTCGGAACCCTTGACGGTATCGTACATGTGCCAGCGCCAGTCATCGTTTGGATCGGCGGAGGCGATGGCGCAGGTGATGCCACCCTGGGCCGAAACGGTGTGGGAACGGGTCGGGAACACCTTGGTGATCACGGCAGTCTTGTGACCGCCTTGGGCCAGTTGCAGCGCAGCGCGCATGCCGGCACCGCCGCCGCCAATGATGATGGCGTCGAATGAAAGCGTATTAACTGTGTTAGCCATGAATCAGATACCCCAAAGAATCTGCACACCCCAGACGAAGTAAGCGAACATCGCGACGCCGCATACTGCCTGGAAGAGAAACCGTACTGCTGTCGCGGACTTGCCCAGCGCCATCGGCGTCAGGTAGTCGGTCGCGATGGTCCACATGCCAACCCAGGCGTGAGCGCCCAGGGCTACAAGGGCCAGCAGACTGAAGATGCGCATCCCGTTATGAGCGAACAGGCCGTGCCATTGGGCGTAGCCAATGCCAGGGTTCGCCGCGAGGTACCCGATCAGGAAGATGAAATAAGCCGCGAGAACAACCGCAGACACACGTTGCGCCATCCAGTCATAGAGGCCCGAACGCGACAGGTTCGTAACGCTGGTTACCATATCCAAACTCCCGCCAGAACGATCAGCACCACGGAAATGGCGATGACGATTTTCGAGCCCAGCTTGCCGCCTTCCAGCGTCTCACCGATACCCATGTCCATGATCAAGTGGCGAATACCGGCCACAAGGTGATAAAGCAGAGCGGACAGGAGGCCCCAGGCGACGAATTTGGCCAGCGGACTGGTCAAGCATGCCTTCACCTCGGCGTACCCTTCTTCCGAACCCAGGGATTTGCTCAATGCATAAAGCATGATGCCCAGGCCAAGAAACAGGATGATGCCGGATACACGGTGCAGGAATGACGTTACGCCGGTGATGGGGAGTTTGATGGTCCTTAGGTCTAGGTTTACAGGTCGTTGGCTATTCACGGCTTTTTTTCACACTGAAGAGCCCCTAACAATCAGGGCAAAGTTGTTGGGGAGTGCACTGGTCAGGTAACCACCACCCAGGGAGTGCGACCCCCATCAAAACGGGCCCAAAAGCCCCTGGCGGTCGGAGGCCGAGTATAGACAGTTAGGCAACTAATGACAACGCGCACTCCTCACCCTAATAGCGCATTGCGCTGGCGGCATAAAAGGCGTAAACGGCAGGTAATTTCGAGGAAAAAGTACGGTTAAAGCCTTCTGGAGCAAGACTTTAGGCAAATTGACATCTGAATTTATCTCACTATAGTGGTGCGGGCCCTGCGTGGGGGGTCTGTCTGATGATTTGAAGCATAAATAGGAGGCCACATGGCTGACAAAAAAGCGCAGTTGATCATCGAGGGCGCAGCCCCCGTCGAGCTGCCCATTTTAACCGGCACCGTTGGTCCCGATGTTATCGACGTACGGGGCCTGACGGCCACGGGCCGTTTTACATTTGACCCAGGCTTCATGTCGACCGCCTCTTGCGAGTCGAAGATCACCTATATCGACGGTGATAACGGTATCTTGCTGCACCGCGGCTACCCGATCGAACAGCTTGCTGAACAGTCGGACTACCTGGAAACCTGCTACCTGCTGCTTAATGGCGAATTGCCAACAGCTGAGCAAAAGGCCCAGTTTGTCAGCACCGTGAAGAACCACACCATGGTTCACGAGCAGTTGAAGACCTTCTTCAACGGCTTCCGTCGCGACGCCCACCCAATGGCCGTCATGTGCGGCGTAGTCGGCGCCCTGTCGGCCTTCTATCACGACTCCCTGGACATCAATAACCCGCAGCATCGCGAAATCTCCGCGATCCGCCTGGTTGCCAAGATGCCTACCCTGGCCGCAATGGTTTACAAGTACTCCATGGGTCAACCCATGATGTACCCGCGCAACGACCTGACGTACGCGGAAAACTTCCTGCACATGATGTTCAACACCCCGTGCGAGATCAAACCGATCAGCCCGGTGCTGGCCGCCGCGATGGACAAGATCTTCATCCTCCACGCCGACCACGAACAGAACGCCTCGACGTCTACCGTGCGCCTGGCGGGCTCTTCGGGTGCCAACCCGTTCGCCTGTATCGCCGCCGGCATCGCCGCACTGTGGGGCCCTGCCCACGGCGGTGCGAACGAAGCCGTATTGACCATGCTCGATGAAATCGGCGATGTGTCCAACATCGACAAGTTCATCGCCAAGGCCAAGGACAAGAACGATCCGTTCAAGTTGATGGGCTTCGGTCACCGGGTCTACAAGAACCGCGACCCGCGCGCCACCGTGATGAAGAAAACCTGCGACGAAGTGCTGAAGGAACTGGGGATCAAGAACGATCCGCAACTCGAACTGGCCATGCGCCTGGAAGAGATCGCCCTGACCGACCCGTACTTCATCGAGCGCTCGCTGTACCCGAACGTCGACTTCTACTCGGGGATCATCCTCAAGGCGATCGGCATTCCAACCAGCATGTTCACCGTGATCTTCGCCCTGGCGCGGACCGTGGGCTGGATCTCCCACTGGAAAGAAATGCTCTCCAGCCCGTACAAGATTGGCCGTCCGCGCCAGCTGTACACCGGCTACGAGTCGCGTGACATCACCAAGCTGGAAGACCGCAAGTAAGCTGATCGCTACTTGGCTACACCGAAAACGGCCTCCCTTGATAGAGAGGCCGTTTTTATTTGTGCCGGATTTGAGAAACAGTTTTGTCGTATCTGTTACCAATAAAGGCAAAAAAAAGCCCCGATCTCACGACCGGGGCATTTTTTTGTAACTGTTACAGGCTTAGTGGCTAACCGCCCCACTCGCCCCCAGGCCAGTCTGCGAACGCACAAACTGCGGGAAGTACAGCGCACGTTCCTTCTCTGCCGCCGCCGACTTGTCGGTGATGGAGAAGAACCAGATGCCGATGAACGCAATGATCATCGAGAACAGCGCCGGGTACTCGTAAGGGAAGATCGCCTTCTCATGGTGCAGGATCGAGACCCAGATGGTTGGGCCGAGGATCATCAGGCCAACGGCACTGATCAAGCCCAGCCAGCCACCAATCATCGCACCGCGGGTGGTGAGGTTTTTCCAGTACATGGAAAGCAGCAGCACCGGGAAGTTACAGCTGGCCGCAATGGAGAACGCCAGGCCCACCATGAACGCGATGTTCTGGCTTTCAAACAGGATGCCCAAGCCAATCGCCAGTACTGCCAGGGCGATGGTGGTGATCTTCGATACGCGAATCTCATCCTTCTCGTTGGCCTTGCCTTTCTTGATCACGCTGGCGTACAGGTCATGGGACACCGCCGAAGCACCCGCGAGGGTCAAACCGGCAACCACTGCCAGGATGGTGGCAAACGCCACGGCCGAGATGAAGCCCAGGAAGATACTGCCGCCCACCGCGTTGGCCAGGTGCACCGCCGCCATGTTGTTACCGCCGAGCAAGGCACCTGCAGCATCCTTGAACGCCGGGTTGGTGCTGACCAGCAGGATCGCGCCGAAGCCGATGATGAAGGTCAGGATATAGAAGTAGCCGATGAAGCCAGTGGCATACAGCACGCTCTTGCGCGCTTCCTTTGCGTCACTCACGGTGAAGAAGCGCATCAGGATGTGCGGCAGGCCAGCGGTACCGAACATCAGTGCCAGGCCGAGGGAGAACGCCGAAATCGGGTCTTTCACCAGGCCGCCCGGGCTCATGATCGCTTCACCTTTAGGGTGAACCTTGATCGCCTCGGCAAACAGCATGTTGAAGTCGAAGTTGACGTGTTTCATCACCATCAGCGCCATGAACGAGGCACCGGACAGCAGCAGCACTGCCTTGATGATCTGTACCCAGGTGGTCGCCAGCATGCCGCCGAACAACACATAGAGGCACATCAGGATGCCTACCAGGATCACCGCGACGTGATAATCCAGGCCGAACAGCAGCTGGATCAGCTTGCCCGCGCCAACCATCTGCGCGATCAGGTAGAACGCCACCACCACCAAAGAGCCGCACGCCGACAGGCTGCGGATCTGGGTTTGCCCCAGGCGATAGGACGCCACGTCGGCAAAGGTGTATTTGCCCAGGTTACGCAGGCGCTCGGCGATCAGGAACAGAATGATCGGCCAGCCCACCAGGAAGCCGATCGAGTAGATCAGGCCATCGTAGCCGGAGGTGAACACCAGCGCGGAAATCCCCAGGAAGGAGGCTGCCGACATGTAGTCACCGGCAATCGCCAGACCGTTCTGGAACCCGGTGATCTTGCCGCCGGCCGCATAGTAGTCGGCCGCCGACTTGTTGCGCTTGGACGCCCAGTAGGTGATGCACAAGGTCGCGCCGACGAAGGCCACGAACATCAGGATCGCTGCGATATTCAGCGGTTGTTTATGCACTTCGCCGGTCAGTGCATCGGCCGCCCAAACGGCAGGTGCAAAGGCCGAAGCGCCGAGTACAGCCAATAGACGACGGATCATTGCGCAGCCTCCTTGAGAATCGCATTGTTCAGGTCGTCGAATTCGCCGTTGGCGCGTCGTACATAGATGCCGGTGAGGACGAAGGCCGAGACAATCAGCCCGACCCCGATAGGGATCCCCCACGTGATGGACGAACCGGGGCTGATCTTGGCCCCCAGTATTTGCGGCCCATAGGCAATCAGAAGAATGAAAGCGGAGTACAGCCCAAGCATGATTGCCGAGAGAATCCAGGCGAATCTTTCCCTTTTACTAACCAGCTCCTTGAAACGCGGGCTGTTTTGAATCGAGAGGTAAATGCTGTCGTTCATTGTTTTTATCCTCGCAGCACAGCTTTTTATTATTGGAACATATCCACTGTATGCGGCTGAGGAACAGGTTCCAGACGACCTTAGTAGTAGAAGGAGTGTAGCGAGGGATTGCGAAGGTGCAGAAACAATTGTAGGAGCGAGCTTGCTCGCGAAAAACGTCAACGATAACGCGTTCATTCTGGATGATCGCGGTGCCCTTGCGTTCTTCGCGAGCAAGCTCGCTCCTACAGTTTTAACGCCTTATTTAGCGGTCCACTCGGCGACACGTTCAGGGTGCTTGGCCACCCAGTCCTTGGCCGCAGCTTCAGGCTTGGCGCCCTCTTGGATCGCCAGCATGACTTCGCCGATTTCATCCTTGGAGGCCCACTGGAATTTCTTCAGGAACGCCGCGACTTCCGGGGCTTTCTTTTCCAGGCCTTTGCTGCCGATGCTGTTGACGGTTTCAGCAGCACCATAAATTCCTTTTGGGTCGTCCAGGAAACGCAGTTTCCACTTGGCGAACATCCAGTGTGGCACCCAACCGGTGACCGCAATGGATTCCTGTTTGTCTTCGGCACGGGTCAGCTCGGCGATCATCGCCGCGCCCGAACTGGCTTGCAGCTTGTAGTCCAGGCCATAGGCCTTGATCGCTTCATCGGTCTTGAGCATCACGCCTGAACCGGCGTCGATGCCGACGATCTTGTTCTTGAAGGTGGTGTCGGTCTTGAGGTCTTCGATGGATTTGGCTTTCACGTACTCAGGCACGATCAGGCCGATCTTGGCGTCCTTGAAGTTGGGGCCGTAGTCGACCACCTTGTCCTTGTTCTTGGTCCAGTATTCACCGTGAGTCACCGGCAGCCAGGCGGAGAGCATGGCGTCGAGTTTGCCGGTGGCCACGCCTTGCCACATGATCCCGGTGGCGACCGCTTGCAGTTTCACGTCATAACCGAGCTTTTGCTTGATCACTTCTGCCGCCACGTGGGTGGTGGCGACACTGTCCGACCAGCCATCCACATAGCCGATGCTCAGGGTTTTGCTGTCGGCGCTGGCCAGTGTGGAGCTCATCGCAACTACCAGAGTGGCAGCTGCGCCCAAGAGTCGTCGCATCTTCATAGTGCTTCCCCGAAAGTGCTGCGCCCGACGGATGCCGAGCGACGTCAACCTGTTGTTATGTGGTGCACCGCGCCCCCTTCACGCGCATCGATCACGTGGGTGCCTCATCAGTGGAGGGCTGACACTTCGATCATCAACCTGCTGCCGCAAGCGACCTGCTCTGACTGCGACCTCAGGTAAGCAAGAAACGACATCACATCGCCAGCAGGACGATTTGTAGGATATTCACCGACGATCCCGCCCGAACTTTGCATGTCAAAACTATGCGGCTCCACTGGGACGCCACAAATCCGGGTAAGATGCGCGCCTTTGCCCCCAGACGGCCTGATCATGCCCGCGACTGCCCGCTTCCCGCTCCTGCCCTATTTATTTGCCCTGATCCTCGGTGTGTTGGCCCTCGGCGGCTATTGGTATGGCCTTGGCCAACCGGTGGTGCTGCCGGACGTGGCGAGCGCCAGCCACAAGCTGCAATGTGCGTCCTACACGCCCTTTGACAAAGACCAATCGCCATTCGACCAGCCGTTCAAACTGCGCCCCGAGCGCATGGACGCTGACCTGGCGTTGCTGGCCACCCGTTTTGAGTGCATCCGCACCTACTCCCAGACCGGCCTTGAAGCTTTGCCGGAACTGGCGCGCAAACACGGCCTGAAGCTGATGAGCGGCGCGTGGGTCAGCAGTGATCCGGTGGCGACGGCCAAGGAGGTCGATGCGCTGATCGCTTCGGCCAACGCCAACCCCGACGTCATCACGTCGGTGATCGTGGGTAACGAAACCCTGCTGCGCAAGGAAGTTACCGCGGCGCAGTTGGTCAGGCTGATCCAGCAGGTTAAAAGCCAGATCAAGCAGCCGGTCACTTATGCCGATGTCTGGGAGTTCTGGTTGCAACACCCGGAAATCGCTCCGGCGGTGGACTTCCTGACCATTCACTTGCTGCCTTACTGGGAAGATGACCCGTCGGGCATCGACCAGGCGCTCAAGCATGTGGGCGATGTTCGCCAGACCTTCGGCAACAAGTTTGCGCCCAAGGACGTGATGATCGGCGAGACCGGCTGGCCGAGCGAAGGCCGCCAGCGGGAAACCGCGGTGCCGAGCCGGGTCAACGAAGCCAAGTTCATGCGCGGGTTCGTGGCCATGGCTGAAGCCAATGGCTGGCACTACAACCTGATCGAAGCGTTTGACCAGCCGTGGAAACGCGCCAGTGAGGGTGCTGTGGGGGGTTACTGGGGTCTGTTCGATGCGGATCGCCAGGACAAAGGCGTGCTGGCAGGGCCGGTGACCAATGTGCCGTACTGGCCGGTTTGGCTGGGGGTTGGCGGGATTATCCTGCTGGGTACGCTGCTGTTGGGCGGCCGCGTACGCACCACCCGTGCGGCGTTTGTGTTGCCGTTGCTCGGCGCCGTGGCTGCCTGCTCGATCGGCACCTGGGCCGAATTGAACCGGGTTACAGCGCGCTTCGCCGATGAGTGGGTTTGGGCTGGATTGCTGGTGGCCTTGAACCTTGCGGTGCTGGCTCACGCCGCCCTGGCGTTGAGTGCACGTGAAAGCTGGCGTGAACGCGCCTTCAACTGGATCGAGCAACGCGCTGGCTGGCTGGTGGCAATCGCCGGGTTCGCCGGTGCGGTCATGATGCTGGCGCTGGTGTTTGACCCGCGTTATCGCAGCTTCCCGAGTGCCGCGCTGGTGCTGCCGGCGCTGGTGTACCTGGTGCGTCCGGTGAGCGGGCTGCGGCGGGAGATTGCATTGCTGGCGTTCATCATCGGTGCCGGTATTGCGCCGCAGCTGTTCCGTGAAGGGTTGATGAACCAGCAGGCGTGGGGTTGGGCGGTGGTTAGCCTGCTCATGGTCGCAGCATTGTGGCGTTGCTTGCGGGTGCGCAAGGCTTAAGACCGCTTTCGCGAGCAAGCCCGCTCCCACACTCGACCGCATTCCAAGGGATGTACTCGGTCAAATGTGGGAGCGGGCTTGCTCGCGAAGAGGCCCCATCAGGCGACGCGAGACTTACGGACCAACCGCAACCCCGCAATCACCACCGCAAACACCGCAAAGGTCGTGTTGTACAACGCCAACGCCGGAAACCCGAACACCAGTGCCAACACCGCCAATCCCCACCCGGCCGGGCCCGGCACAAAAAACGCCAGCACCGACGTGATCAACGCCGCCCAGCCCAGCACCTTGAAGTGAATCATCAACCCCAGATTGGAACGCACCTGGCATTCCCAGCGGCTGGCCTCATCAGCACAAATGCCCACCCAGCGGCCATCCTCCATGAATCCATAACGCGCGCCATAACTGGCGGCCAGCCAAAGCGGCAGGGCAATAAGCAACAGAATCAGCGGAAAACGGCGGGACATGGGGCACTCCGATAGGCGAAAACGGCGCCCAGCTTAATCCCCCGGTGGCCGTTGGCAAGTTTTGCACACAGATAAGTATTCATTAAGGCGTGGCAAAGTGTATCGTCTCGCTACTATTACCCCGATTCCGACGTTTTTTCCGACTTTTAGTGCCGAAGGCTGGCACTTCGGCAGCAACGCGGTGGTCATAGCCTGCGAACTCCACTTCAGCACGTTTTCCTCTTAGGGATTTAGTCATGCTCCGTTCCTTGCGCTGTGCGGCCCTGTTGGGCAGCCTTTTTCTGAGTGCGTCAGCACTGGCGGTCGATATCGACCAGGCCAGCTATGGCTACCCTTTGACCAACCCGTTTGAAGCGACCATCGCGACCACCCCGCCGAACCTGCGGCCGGAACTGCCGTCCGACGATGAAATCAATCAATCCGACTACACCCTGACGATGCGCCCCGAGCGCGAGTTCAGCCTGCCCGACAACTTCTGGGCAGTGAAGAAACTCACCTACCGCATCGCCAAGCAAGACCGTGCCGCACCGCTGATCTTCCTGATCGCCGGCACTGGTGCACGCTTTGACAGCACCATCAACGAATACCTGAAAAAGCTGTACTACAAGGCCGGTTACCACGTCGTCCAGCTGTCGTCCCCCACCAGCTTCGACTTCATCGCCGCCGCCTCGCGCTTCGCCACGCCCGGCATCAGCCAGGAAGACGCCGAAGACATGTACCGCGTGATGCAGGCCGTACGCGCGCAAAACCCCACGCTGCCCGTAACCGACTTCTACCTCACTGGCTACAGCCTCGGCGCCCTCGACGCAGCCTTTGTCAGCAAACTGGACGAAACCCGTCGCAGCTTCAACTTCAAGAAAGTCCTGCTGCTGAACCCGCCGGTCAACCTCTATACCTCGATCACCAACCTCGACAAGCTGGTGCAGACCGAGGTCAAGGGCATCAACAACAGCACCACCTTTTATGAGCTGGTGTTGAACAAGCTGACCCGCTACTTCCAGCAAAAGGGCTACATCGACCTCAACGATGCCCTGCTGTACGACTTCCAGAACTCCAAGGAACACCTGACCAACGAACAGATGGCGATGCTGATCGGCACCTCGTTCCGCTTCTCGGCGGCCGACATCGCCTTCACCTCGGACCTGATCAACCGCCGCGGCCTGATCATCCCGCCCAAGTACCCGATCAGCGAAGGCACCAGCCTCACCCCATTCCTCAAGCGTGCGCTGCAGTGCGACTTCGACTGCTACCTCACCGAACAGGTGATCCCGATGTGGCGCGCCCGTTCCGACGGTGGCAGCCTGTTGCAACTGGTTGACCAGGTCAGCCTGTATGCCCTCAAGGACTACCTGCACGACAGCCCGAAAATCGCCGTCATGCACAACGCCGACGACGTGATCCTGGGCCCGGGCGACCTTGGCTTCCTGCGTAAAACCTTCGGCGATCGCTTGACCGTCTACCCCTTGGGCGGCCATTGCGGCAACCTCAATTACCGCGTCAACGCCGACGCCATGCTGGAGTTCTTCCGTGGCTAAATATCTTCTGCTGCTCGCCGCCCTGATGTGCGCGGGCGTGGCCAATGCCGACAACAGCAAGGCTCACACGCCGACCGTAGTGGACTCCGACGGCTTCAAGGAGCCACTGAGCCATCTCAAGTTCAACCCCGGCCTGGACCAGCGTGAGTTTGAGCGTTCGTCGGTCAACGCCCTGAATGTCTACGACCCGCTGGAGTCGTGGAACCGCCGGGTCTACCACTTCAACTACCGCTTCGACCAGTGGGTGTTCCTGCCGGTGGTGGACGGTTACCGTTATGTCACCCCAAGCTTCCTGCGTACCGGCGTCAGCAACTTCTTCAACAACCTGGGAGATGTGCCCAACCTGTTGAACAGCCTGCTGCAACTCAAGGGCCATCGTTCCCTGGAAACCACCGGGCGCCTGCTGCTCAACACCACCATCGGCATCGCCGGTCTGTGGGACCCAGCCACCGCCATGGGCCTGCCGCGCCAAAGCGAAGACTTCGGCCAGACCCTGGGCTTCTACGGTGTACCGGGCGGCGCCTACCTGGTGCTGCCGCTGTTTGGTCCGTCGAACCTGCGGGACACCACCGGCCTGCTGGTGGACTACGGCGCCGAGACCGAGATCAATTTCCTGAACGTGTCCAAGGTCAGCGAAAACCACCCGGAAATCTGGGCCCTGCGCGCGGTCGACAAGCGCTACCAGACCAGCTTCCGCTACGGCCAGATGAACTCGCCGTTCGAGTATGAAAAGGTGCGCTACGTGTACACCGAGGCGCGCAAGTTGCAGATCGCCGAGTAATGCCTCCTGTAGGCGCTGGCTTGCCAGCGCCTACATCCCCCGCCGACACCACTTACGCCACGTAAACCGCAATTGCAGCACGGCCGCCCTGGCCATTTCCCGATCCTGTTCCGTCAATGCCGAGGGCTGCTCAAGCGCCTCAAGCATCGCAACGCTGGCCGCGTCCATCAGCGACTCATTCGCCACGCTCGGTCCACCCTCCTCCAGCGCCGCCTCCAACGCCCGCAAATAGCGATCGCGTTCAATCGCCAACGCCCCCCGGCTGCCCGCCAGGCAGGCACGCAATTCCAGCAACTCATCCCCCAGGTCCAGCCCGAGCAATCCATTGTCCCAATGCGCGCGGCGATCAGCAGGCAAGGTTTCGCTGTAGCGCGACAAGCGAATCAGCCGGTCCGCCGTGCGCCCGCCAAACCAGCTTTCAGCCTGTTCCAGCGGGCGCGAGGTCAATTGCGCCAGGTCGAACAACGACGCCTTGAACATCCGCCGATAGTGATGCTCACCCGGATTGAGCTGGATCAGCCGAAACACCACCACGGCAATCCCGACACCCACCAGCGTCGCGATGGCCTTGTTGAGGAAGGCGGCGAAGTCGTAGGTCATTACATTGCTGGGCCCGACATTGTTGACGAAAAAGATGCAGAACGCCGAGGCCGTGGCCGCCAGTTTGAGGCGGCTCATGCACAGCGAGGCAAAAAACAGCGGTACCCCCAACGCCAGGCACAACAAGGGAAAGCCATCGAAGCCGGGCAACAGCACGAAGCACACAAACCCCGCCACCGGGATCGAAAGCGCAATGCCCTTGAGGAAATTCAGGCTTGAAGCCGACGGGTTTTCCCGTGCCGCAAACAGGCTCAGCACCACGCCACAAATGGACACCGCGCCCAAACCTGAAGGCCATGCTGTAAAGATCCAGAACGCCGCGACCGCCAGGAACGCCAAGGCACTGCGCAACCCACCGAGCACACCCTGCTCAATATCCCGATGCCAGGACATCGCCCCCGGCGCGCCGGGCGGTACCCTGCCCTGTTCGACCGCGACCAGGGTCAATCCCCCCAGTTCAATCAAACGCAGTACTCGAGCCAGTTGCATCAGGCAAAAGTGCACCTCCTGGCCAAGATGCGGAGCCTGCAACGCCAGGCCAAGCCGCCGCGACAAGTCAGGCAGGTCATGGAGACGCTCCTGCTGCAACGCAGCCGCCACCTCTTCAATCAATGGCACCACCGCTGCCGTCTCATCGAGCATCATCCGCTGGCGCGCCACACCCCGCGCCGCCCGCAGCAGGCTGAGCAGGTCACGGCTGAGCACGCGCAAGGCCTGGGAACGGCGTCGGCCCTTGGGCCCTTCAAACCAGGCGTGGTCGCGCTGGCTGTCCACCGCCACCAGGCGGCTCAACGCTTCGAGCAACCCCTTACGCTGATCATTACCCAACAGCTCCGAAGCCGCAGCGCGCACCCCGGCCTGCCACGCGGCCCGCGCTTGAACCGCCAGCACCTGCTCGACCCGGCGTGGCCATAAAATCGTACTGGCGATGGAAGCGCAGAGGATCCCCAGGCTGATCTCCTGACAGCGCGCCACCGCCTCATCGAACACTCCCAGCGGTGCCGCCGTAGCGGGCAGCGCAATAATCGCCGTGGTGTAACCCGCCAGCACAAAACCATAGGACGCGTGATTGCGCAGCAACGAAGCCCCGGTGGTACAGAACGCCAGCCACAGCGCCATGCACAGCAGGAACAACAACGGTGCCTGGCCAAACACGCCGATCATCGCGATGGAGACCATGGCCCCGACAAACGTACCCACCAGCCGATACGCGCCTTTAGCCAGGACCATCCCGCTGGTGGACTGGCCAACGATGAACACAGTGGTCAGGGCCCATTGCGGCTGCTGCAAGTCGAAACAGAAGGCCAGGTACAACGCGACCCCGCCGGCGATCATGTTGCGCAAGGCAAACAGCAGATCGTTGCGGGAAGGGGTCAGCGTCGCTTGCCAGAAATCAGGGAGCTGAAAGGTGGAGGATTTCATGGAACCCGCATATAGATAGCAAGCTAATGATTAGCATCGTATCTATATTTCTCGCGAATGCCAATGTCGCGGTTATTTGACCAACCGCTTTTCCTTGGACGGCCTGTAGCCAAAGTACGCGCTGTAGCACTTGCTGAAATGGCTCGGCGAGACAAACCCGCAGGCCACCAGCACGTCCACCTGGGACAGCTCGGTGTGTTGCAGCAGCCGGCGGGCCTCGGTAATGCGCAGCTCCAGGTAATAACGCTGGGGCGTGGTGCCAAGCTGCTCTTTGAACAAACGCTCCAACTGGCGCCGGGAACGGCCGGCGTACACCGCCAGTTGTTCAAGCTCCAGGGGCTCTTCGAGATTGGCATCCATCAGGTTGACCACCTCGCGCAACGGCGCGCTCAAGCAGATGTTCTCAGTCGGTTTCACCCGTCGGTAGCGCGACTCCTCAAACGCCAGGATGTCCTCGATCCCCTCCACCAACGCTTTGCCGTACAGCCCCTTGATCCAGTCCAGCGCCATATGAAACGCACCGGAAGGGCTCGATGCCGTCAGCCGGTCGCGATCAATCACATAGGGTTCGCTGCTGACCTGCGTCGCCTTGCAGAAGTCCGCCAGGGCCGGGCGATGTTCCGGGTGCACGGCGCAGCGGTAGCCGCCCAGCAAACCCGCACGCCCGAGGAACCAAGCACCATTCCACAAACCGGCGAGGCTCACACCCTGCTCCGCAGCGCTTTTCAGCAGATGGATGAACTCGTCGCAGGCCTTCAGCTCGGTGCGGTAACCACCGCAAATCACCAGCAGGTCCAACTCTTTAAGCACCGAAGACTCAAGCCGCGCATCGGGCCGGATCACCAGCCCCAGGTCGCTGGTCACCTCGCCTTCCTGCAAGCCGAAGGTCGAGGTAGAAAACGACGCGGGACGCAGCAGGTTCGCGGTGATCAGCGTATCCAGCGCCTGGGTAAACGCCGGCAGCGAAAAATGTTCGAGCAACACAAATCCCGCACGCACCGTCTGACGGGCCTCGCCGGGGTTTTCATTCAGGTAACGGAGGTTCTTGCCTTTCATGCCCCCGCTGAACTGCCGTCGCTCGATCAATTGCCTACGCCCTCGCCCGCTTCCAGAGGTTACCCACCACGCTGACCACCGCCAACACCACGGCCCCGGCAATGATCCCCGCTACCGCATTGAGCAACGTCGGCATCAACCACGCCAGCCCGCCGGTGCTCTGGCTCACCGTCTCGATCCAGTGATGCACCACCGGCACACCGTGGGTCAGGATCCCACCGCCGACCATGAACATCGCCGCCGTGCCGATCACCGACAGGCTTTTCATCATGTACGGTGCCGCCCGCAAGATCGCCCCGCCAATGCTGCGCGCCGCCTGGCCGGGCTTCTGGGTGAGCCACAGGCCCAGGTCATCGAGTTTGACGATACCGGCCACCAGGCCGTAGACGCCGATGGTCATGACGATGGCGATACCCGACAACACGATCACTTGCTGCATCAGCGGCGCATCGGCCACGGTGCCGAGGGTGATGGCGATGATTTCGGCGGAGAGGATGAAATCGGTACGGATCGCGCCCTTGATCTTGTCCTTCTCGAAGGCCACCAGGTCCGTGGCCGGATCCGCCACGGCTTCCACCAGGTGCGCCTGCTCTTCGGTGCGCTTGTGGAAGAAGCTATGGGCAAGTTTTTCGAAGCCCTCAAAACACAAATAAGCGCCGCCCAGCATCAACAGCGGTGTCACCGCCCACGGCGCAAATGCGCTGATCAGCAACGCAGCCGGCACCAAAATCAGCTTGTTGACGAACGAGCCCTTGGCCACCGCCCACACCACCGGGATTTCCCGCTCGGCGCGCACCCCGGAGACTTGCTGGGCATTCAACGCCAGGTCATCCCCCAACACGCCGGCGGTTTTCTTCGCGGCCATCTTGGTCATCAACGCTACATCGTCGAGCACCGCAGCGATGTCGTCGATCAATACCAGCAAACTGCTTCCTGCCATGGCTCAGGCTTCCCGTGATTCAAAGTGTGCCGAGAATAACGCGGCGGACACCGGGTTAGCGAGCCGTTCAGTGCTGCGGCGCTAACCCGCCGTTGCAACTGACGGGCACGGAACTCGTAGTACGGTCCGGGCCACTCATGAGTGTTTTATGCCAAACCGCCCCCCTTGAAACCACACAACTTATTGGATGGAAGCCTGATGCTAATCACCACACCCGTAATCACCCATATAGCACCTAAAAGAGAAGAGCCAATATCAGGCAATAAAGCATCTTCCCTCAACTCAGAGACGGAGCAAGGACCGACACTTACCCAGGAAAAAGACATCTTCTTCGCGCCTAACCAGGCAACCGGCCGACCACAGGGTGACCACAGGACAGCAGAGCAAATCATCACCGCGAATCGTATTTTTAATAACCTGCCGTCGTCGATCCCCAAGGAAAACCTTTACAAGCATCTGGGCGACTGGACGAGTAACAACCCCGACCCGCAAAAGCGCGCCGACGCGGCGTATAACGCCGCACGCGTGTTCAACTACATAGACGGAATCAACGTGAAGGAGTCAGCCCGGACCGACAACACGAAAGGTAACGGAAGAATAGAGGGCGAATATGAGTCTCCCCTACCGCCACCCTTTGATGAGGTCACGATAGATGAGAACTCGGAGGCAGCCCTTCTGAAAAAATTCAGCGAGGAAGGCTACGGGGTGCTCGATAACCACGGAACACCGCTCGCCTCAGATAATGAAAAGATCACAACAAACAAACCGGTTTACCCCACCGGTAGACCAAATGGGGATACACGAAGTGCAGAACAGATTTTTAACGCCAACCCTATCGTCAACCGCTTTGTCGAATCCCTTGCAGAACACCCCTACCGGGACAGCATCTTAAACAATCTCAAGGCACTTACCGGGGACTGGACAGAAGACAATAAAGACGACGATTCTCGTGCGGACGCGGCTTACAACATATCCTCAGTCGCCAATTACATAGACGCACACCCCGGCTTCTCCAGGCTTGACGAGGGCTATGACAACATCGGCCCGGGTCATCTGACGGGATTCTCGCGAACCGGAACCAATCCAAACACAGAAGCCAGCGCCCTTATCGATTTCAGTCAAAACGGCTACCGCACATTGCCTGACTAAGTGAGTCAGTCAGTCGTCATTGACCTGCCAGCCACCACCCAGGCTCTGGATCAACGCCACACTCCCCTGGCTGAGCTGGCCCTGGGTGTCGCGAAGATTCTGCTCGGCTTGCAGCAACACCAGTTGCTGGGTCAGCACGGCCTCCTGGCTGACAGTGCCGGCGCGCAGTTGCGCTTCCTGGCTGCCGAACAGTTGCTGATTGCGCTGGAACACCTGCTGGAACGCATCGGCCTGGGTTTGCAGATGGTTGATCGCCGAGAGGTTGTCTTCGACGTTCTGCAAGGCGCTGAGCACGGTGCCACGGTAGTTGGCGGCGATCTGGTCGTAGCTGGCCTCGGCCTGCCTGACCGCCGCTTCACGGGCGCCGCCGTCGAACAGGGTTTCCGCCAGGGCCGGGCCCAGGGTCCAGATGCGATTGGGCAGCGAGAATAGCCCGCCAAGGGCGCTGCCCCGATAGCCGGCCTCAGCGGTGAGGTCCAGGGTCGGGAAGAATGCGGCTTCAGCCACGCCGATTTTCGCGTTGGCCGCCGCTGCCGAACGCTCCGCCGCGACCACATCGGGACGCCGTTGCAGCAAGGTCGAAGGCAAGGTCAAAGGGGGCGCGGCAGGACGAAGCGGTAGTCCTCCCGCACCGCCACGGCAAACTCACTCGGCGCCACGCCCACCAGCACCGCCAGCGCATGTTCGTATTGCTCGCGGTCGCGCAGCGAGGTCTGCAAGTCGGCAATCGAAGTGGTCAGTTGATCCTGAGCCACCAGCAACTGGTCGTTGGTGGCGACGCCCTGGGTGAACTGCACCTGGATCATGTCCAGCAGTTGCTGGTTGATCTTCTGCTGTTGCTGCAACAAGCGCACGTCGATATCCATCTGCCGCAGGGCGAGGTAGTTACTCGCCACGCTGGAGCTGATGGACAACCGCACCCCGGCCAGCAATGCGTCGGATTGCTGGGCCGTGGCCTGGCTGGACTCTATTCCGCGCCGCACCAAGCCCCACAGGTCCGGCTCCCAACTGGCGGTCAAGGTTGCGCTGACGCTGTTCGCGACGCCGCCCGTCGTGGTGCCGGTAGTCGACGTACCGCTGCCGCTGCCCGCCGTTCCCCGCGAACCCGACAACCCTACGCCGACAGTAGGCCACAACCCGGCCCGACTGGACGCCACCTGCGCCTGGGCCAGACGATAAGCCGCCTCCGCCGCGATGATCGACTGGTTGGCCTTGGCCGAGCGCGCCACCAAATCGTTCAGTACCGGATCCTGATAAGCCAGCCACCACTGACTGTTCATCGCCCCTTGGGGGTTGGCCGCCGCGCGCTGCCACTGCGCGCCTTCCTTGAACGACTGCGGCAGCTCCATGGCGGGCTTCTGGTAATCGGGCCCGACCATGCAGCCACCGAGCAGCAGGCTGATGCAAAGCACGCTGTGTTTCACGTTCATAACCTTGCTTCCTTACGCCGACCCAGGCGCTGTGACGCCCGGTCGAGCCACAGGTAGATCACCGGGGTGGTGTACAGCGTCAGCACCTGGCTGAACAGCAGGCCACCAATAATCGAAATCCCCAACGGCCGGCGCAGCTCCGAACCGTAGCCGGTGCCCAGCACCAGCGGCAGCGCGCCAAGAATCGCCGCCAGGGTGGTCATCATGATCGGCCGGAAACGGATCAGGCACGCCCGGCGAATCGCTTCCTTGGCCGTGAGGCCAAACTCCCGCCGCTCGGTGATCGCGAAGTCGATCATCATGATCGCGTTCTTCTTCACGATGCCAATCAACAGAATCACCCCCACCAGCGCGATGATCGACAGCTCGGTGCCCGTCAGCAACAAGGCGATCAACGCACCGACACCGGCCGAGGGCAAGGTCGAGAGGATGGTCAGCGGGTGCATCAGGTTTTCGTAGAGGATGCCCAGCACGATATACACCGAGAGCAGCGCGGCAACGATCAGCAACGGTTCGCTGGCCACCGACGACTGGAACACCTGGGCCGTACCGGCAAACTGGCCCACCACACTGGCGGGCATGCGCAGCTGCTTCACTGCATCGTCCACCATCGCCGTCGCCTGGCCGATGGACGTGCCGGGTGCCAGATTGAACGAGACCGTCACCGCCGGGAACGTGCCCTGGTGACTGATGGAAATCGCCGTGCGCGCCACCGTGTTGTCCGCCAGGGCCGACAGCGGCACCAGGGTCTGTTCGGTGGTCAGATTGGGCGCTGCCGTGGTGCCTTTGGTGGTCGTGGCCTGGGTGCCCGTCGGCACGTAAATGCCCTTGAGCGCTGAAGGGTCGGTCCAGTATTCCGGGGCGATTTCCATCACCACGTGGTACTGGTTGGCCGCGCGATACAGGGTGGCGACCTGGCGCTGGCCAAAGGCGTCGTACAGCGCCTGGTCGACCGCCGAGATACTCACCCCGAGGCGCGCCGCTGTGTCGCGGTTGATCTGCACATTGGCCAGCAGGCTGTTGTCCTGCTGATCGGTATTGAGGTCGGTGAGCTGCGGCAACTTGTGCAGCACCGCCACCACCTTGGGCACCCATTCATCCAGGGATGCCTGGTCATCGGCGGTCAGGGTGTATTGGTACTGCGCGCCACTTTGCCGGCCACCCACGGTGATGTCCTGGGCCGACTGCAAATACAGCTTGGTGCCGGGCAGGTCGCCGAGGCTGCGACGGATTTGCCCGATGACTTCAGTAGCGCTGTCCTTGCGCTCCCCCAGCGGCTTGAGCAAGACAAACATCTGCGCGCTGTTGACCGCCCCGCCGCCACCTCCGCCACCACCAACAAAGCCGGCCACGGTTTCGATATTCGGGTTCTTCATCACCTTGCGGTTGATCTCGGTGAAGTCCTTCTGCATCGCCCCGTAGGAAATGCTCTGGTTCGCCAGGATGCTGCCTTGCAAGCGCCCGGTGTCTTCCTGGGGAAAGAAGCCCTTGGGCATCAGTACATACAGGACGCCAGCGAGGACGATCACCAACATCGTGACGAACCCCATCAGCACCGTATGCTCGATCACCCAGCCGAGGGTGCGATCGTAGAAGCGGTGAAATCGCGAATCCGGGTGTTCGTTGCCTTGGTGAATCTCCTTCGGCGCCCGCAGCAGCACGCTGGCCAGCATCGGCGTGACCGTCAAGGAGATCAGCATCGAGATCACGATGGCCACCGACAACGACACCGAAAACTCACGGAACAGCCGCCCGACAATCCCGCCCATCAGCAGCAGCGGAATAAACACCGCCACCAGGGATACGCTGATGGTCAGTACCGTAAAGCCGACTTCACGGGCCCCTTCCAGCGCGGCCTCCACCCGGGTCTTGCCGCGTTCCAGGTGGCGCATGATGTTTTCCACCACCACGATGGCATCGTCCACCACAAAGCCGGTGGAAATGGTCAGCGCCATAAGGGACAGGTTGTTCAGGCTGTAGCCGAGGAAGTACATCGCGCCGAAGGTGCCAAGCAACGACAGCGGCACCACAATCGCCGGCACCAGGGTGCTACGCCAGTCGCGGAAGAAGCCGAATGTCACCAGGGTCACCAGCAGGATCGACACCAGCAACGTGATCTCGACGTCATGCAACGAGGCGCGAATGGTGGTGGTGCGGTCCATCAGCAGGTTGAGCTTGATCGTCGCCGGAATCGAGCTTTGCAAAAACGGCAGCGAGGCTTTCACCGCGTCCACCGTTTCGATCACGTTGGCCCCCGGCTGCTTGAACACCACCAGCAGCACCGCCGGCTTGCCGTTGGACAGGCCGAAGTTGCGCAGGTCCTGCACGTCTTCACGCACGTAGCCCAGGTCGGAGATATGGATCAGGTCGCCGTTGTGGGCCTTGACGACCAGCGGCCCGTAGTCCTCTTCGTTGAGCAACTGGTCGTTGGCGGCAATGCCGTAGTTACGGTCGCCGATGGCCACGTTGCCCTTGGGCAGGTTGACGTTGGAGGCGTTGATCACCTGGCGCACCTGCTCCAGGCTGACGCCGTACTGGTTGAGCCGGTCGGGGTTCAATTCCACCCGCACCGCCGGCAGCGCGCCGCCGCCCACCGTCACGTCACCGACGCCGGTGGTCTCCAACAACTTCTGCTCCAGCAGGGTCGAGGCCACGTCATACATCTGCCCCGGCGTGGCGCTGTCGGAGGTCAGGCTGATAATCAGAATCGGCGAGTCGGCCGGGTTGACCTTGCGGTACGTCGGGTTGCCTGACAGGTCACTGGGCAGGTTGCTGCGGGCGGCGTTGATCGCGGCCTGCACGTCCCGGGCGGCGCCGTCGATGTCGCGGTTCAGGTCGAACTGCAGGATGATCCGCGCCGAGCCAAGGCTGCTGGACGAGGTCATCTGCGTGACCCCGGCGATCTGCCCGAACTGGCGCTCCAGGGGCGTGGCCACCGAACTGGCAACCGTAGTGGGATCGGCTCCCGGCAACGAGGCGCTGACGCTGATGGTGGGGAAATCCACCTCCGGCAGCGGCGCCACCGGCAGCAGCATGAAGGCCAGCGCGCCAAATAGCGCGAGGCCGGCCGCCATCAAGGTGGTTGCAATCGGGCGGCGAACAAACGGCGCGCTGAGGTTCATCGCCATCAGACCGCTTCAGCCGGATGGCGGCTGAAGCGCTGCCCCAGGCTGTGCATGGCAAGAAAGATCACCGGCGTGGAAAACAGCGTCAACAGTTGGCTGAGCAACAACCCGCCGATAATCGCGATGCCCAGCGGATGCCGCAGCTCCGAGCCAATCCCCGTCCCCAGCGCCAGCGGCACCGCGCCGAACAGCGAGGCCATGCTGGTCATCAGGATCGGCCGGAACCGTAACTCCGCCGCCTGGCGGATGGCAGCCGTCGGGCTCAGGCCCCCCTCACGTAATAACTCCAGGGCAAAGTCGACCATCATGATGCCGTTTTTCATCACGATGCCGATCAGCAACACAATGCCGATCAATCCGATAATGTCGAACTGCGTGCCGGTCACCAGCAGCGCCAGCAAGGCCCCGAGCGCCGCCGAGAGCAGCGTCGAAAGGATCGTCACCGGGTGCACGAAGCTCTCGTACAGAATCCCCAGCATCAGGTACACCACCACAATCGCCGCCACCACCAGGAACACCTGGTTGGACAGCGACTGCTCGAACGTCGCCGCCGCACCTTCGAGGTTGGCCTGCACCGACAGCGGCAAACCGACCTTGGCCTCGATGTCCTTGAGCCGCGTGACCGCCGCGCCAAGGGTCTGGCCGGGGGCGAGGTTGAACGACACGTCGGCATACGGAAACTGGCCCAGCCGGTTGATGGTCACGGGCGCCCGCACTACCTGCAGGGTCGCCATGCTCGACAGCGGCGCGACGCCGCCACCCGGGATGTCCACGTACAAGCCCGTGAGCAGGTCAGGCAAGTTGCGCGGCGGATGGTCGGTGGCGATTACCACGTGGTACTGGTTGAGCTGGGTGTAGATGGTCGAGACCTGGCGCTGGCCGAAGGCGTCGTACAGCACGTCATCGATTGCCTGGGGCGTGATGCCCAGCCGCGAGGCCGTGGCGCGGTCGAACGTCAGCTGGATCTGGTTGCCGAACTGCATCGCCTGGCTTTGCACATCGGTGAACATCGGGTCTTGCTTGATCGCCGCCAGCAGCTTGGTGGTCCACTGTTCCAACTCGTCCGGGTCGGTGGCTTGCAGGCCCAAGCGGTAACTGGTGGTGGACACCGTAGCGTCGAGGGTCAGGTCCTGTACCGAGTGCAGGTACAGGCGGATGCCGGCGTCATCGGCGTTGGCATCGGAGAGCCGGCGGATCACTTCGGTGGCGCTGTCACGTTCACCCCGCGGCTTGAGGTTGATCAGCAGGTTGCCCTGGTTGATGGTCGGGTTGGTCTGGTCGATCCCGACAAAGGACGACAGGCTTTGTACGGCCGGATCCTTGAGGATTCGGGCGGCGAGACGTTGTTGTTCGGTCTGCATCTGCTGGAACGAAACCGTCGGCGCCGCCTGGGAAATGCCCTGGATCAGGCCGGTGTCCTGGTCGGGGAAAAAGCCCTTGGGCATGATCACCAGAATCATCAGGGTCAGCGCGGCGGTGAGCGCTATCGAGATCAGCGTCAACGTGCGGTGCGCCAGTACCCAGTCGAGGCCACGCACGTAGTGGGTGTTGATACGGTCGAAGAAATCCGCGCGGCGCTCCTGGTGCTTATTCTTCAGCATCCGCGCGCACATCATCGGCGTCAGGGTCAGCGAAATGAAGGCTGAGATAACAATGGTCACGGCCACGGTCATGGCGAATTCGCGGAACAACCGGCCGACCACATCACCCATGAACAGCAGCGGGATCATCACCGCAATCAGGGCAATCGACAGCGAAATAATCGTGAAACCAATCTGCTCCGAGCCCTTGAGCGCCGCCTCCAGCGGTGAGTCGCCGGCCTCGATATAGCGCGTGATGTTTTCGATCATCACGATGGCATCATCCACCACAAAGCCGATAGCGATGGTCAACGCCATCAGCGTCAAATTGTTCAGGGAGAAACCCAACGCATAGGCCACCGCCAGGGTACCCACCAGCGTCAACGGAATGGTGACGGCGGGAATGATCGTAGCCGGCACATTGCGCAGGAACGCAAAAATCACGATCACCACCAGCCCGATGGCCATGGCCAACTCGTACTGCACATCAGTGACCGAGGCGCGGATGGTTTGCGTGCGGTCGGTCAGCACATCGACCTTCAAGGTACCCGGCAAACTGGCCCGCAGCTTGGGCAGCAATTGCTGCACGCGGTCGACCACTTGAATCACGTTGGCGCCGGGTTGGCGCTGGATATTCAGCACAATCGACGGCGTGCTGTTGGTCCACGCGGCCTGGCGCGGGTTCTCCGGGCCCTGGGTAGAAGTGGCGATCTGCGACAGGCGAATCGGCGCGCCGTTTTTATAGGCGATCACCAGGTCGCGGTATTCCTCGGCCGATTGCAGCTGGTCGTTGGCGCCGATGGAATACGCCTGGAACTTGCCGTCGATATTGCCCTTGGCCTGGTTGACGTTGGCGGTGCCGAGGGAAGTGCGCAGGTCATCAATGGATAGGCCAAGAGTGTTGAGCGCCGAAGTATTCGCCTCGACCCGCACCGCCGGGCGCTGGCCGCCGCTGATGGTCACCAGGCCGACGCCGGTGATCTGCGAGATCTTCTGCGCCAGCCGTGTATCCGCCAGGTCTTCGACCTTGGTCAGCGGCAATACGTCGGAGGTCAGGGACAGGGTCAGCACCGGCGCATCCGCCGGGTTGACCTTGCTGTACACCGGCGGGTACGGCAGGTTGGCCGGCAGGAAGGTACCGGCGGCGTTGATCGCGGCCTGCACTTCCTGTTCGGCGACGTCCAGGGACAGCGACAGGTCGAATTGCAGGGTCACCACCGAAGCGCCGTCGGAGCTGGTGGAGTTCATGGATTTGAGGCCCGGCATCTCACCGAGTTGGCGTTCCAGCGGCGCGGTAATCGACGAGCTGACCACGTCCGGGCTCGCGCCGGGGTATTGGGTGAAGACCTGGATGGTCGGGTAATCGACTTCGGGCAAGGCCGACACCGACAGCAAGTGATACCCCAACAGGCCGAGCAACAGCACCGCCACCATCATCAAGGTGGTGGCGACGGGTCGTTCGATAAAGGGCCGCGAAATGTTCATGCTCGGCAGCTCCTCACTGGGCGACGACCTTCACAGCCGAACCGTCATCCAGTTTGTCGGCGCCTTCGGTGATCACCTGCTCCCCCGGCTTGACCCCGTTCTCGAGCACCGCCGACACATCGCCCATGGACGGGCCGGTCTTGATAGTGCGCAGGCTGGCCTTGTCGCCATTTACCACGAACACGAAATCCCCCTTGCTGCCATGCTGGATCGCCCGAGTGGGCACCACGGCAACCTGGGTCAAGGTGTCGGCCTTCAGGCGCGCATTGACGAACTGGTTGGGGAATAGCGCATTGCCCGAATCATCGAACTGCGCCTTGACCTTGATGGTGCCGGTGGTGGTGTCTACCTGGTTGTCCAGGGCCAACAGGCTGCCGGTGGCCAGCAGGGCTTTCTTGTTGCGGTCGTAGGCCAGCACCGTCACGGCGCCATGGCCCAGGGCCTGGTTGATAGCGCCCAAGTCGTCCTCGGGCACCGCGAACACCACGGTGGCCGGGTTCATCTGGGTAATGACCACAATGCCGGTGGTGCTGGTGGTGGTGACGTAGTTGCCCGGGTCTACCAGACGCAGGCCCACCACGCCGTCGACCGGCGAGGTGATGGTGCAGTAGCCGACCTGCACTTCAAGGTTCTGCACATTGCCCTGGTCGGCGGCCACGGTGCCCAGCTGTTGCTGGACCAACGAGGCCTGGGTATCGACGGTTTGCTGGCTGGTGGAGCCGGCCTTGACCAGTTCGCGGTAGCGCACCAGATCGCGCTGGGCATTGCTCAATACAGCCTGGTCGTGGGCCAGGTTGCCCTTGGCCACGGCCAGTTGGGCCTTGAGGGCACGGTCATCGATCCGCGCAATCACCTGGCCTTTGCTGACGTGCTGACCTTCCTTGAATTCCACGCTGCTGAGGATGCCATCGACCTGGGTGACCACCGTCACACTGCGGGTGGGGGTGACGGTGCCGAGGGCATCGATGTAGACCGGCACGTCCTGCAAGGCGACCGGCACCACGGCGACCGGTTCGCCGGGTGCGGGTGGCTTGCCTTTATGCCCACCTGCAAAGAAGTGCAAACCCAGGACAATCAACAACGCTAGCAGTAACAACGTGCCAACTGCCCAGGCGAACGTACGTCGTCTGCTGTTCTCCACGGTTTCTCTCTCGAACGCCGAAATCAGGATGGGACGAGCCACCTGATCGGCCGCTCGCTGCCCTGAACTCTAGCAGCGCGCCCGGCCTGTGCCTGTACGACCGTGAATGCGTTCAGCATCAAGACAGACAAAGTCAGCTGAGCGCCCGCAGAGCAAGGGCTACAGCGGGATTCTTGAGCCCTGCGCAAAGCCGGTGCTACCATGCCCGACCGCCTGTCTTGGCAAGGAACCTCCTGGTCTATGAGCACCATTCGCGAGCGCAACAAAGAACTGATCCTGCGGGCTGCCAGTGAGGAGTTTGCCGACAAGGGCTTCGCCGCGACCAAAACCAGCGACATCGCCGCCAAGGCCGGGCTGCCCAAGCCCAACGTCTATTACTACTTCAAGTCCAAGGACAACCTCTACCGCGAGGTCCTCGAAAGCATCATCGAGCCGATCCTGGCGGCCTCCACCCCGTTCAATCCCGATGGCGACCCCAAGGAAGTGCTGAGCGGGTACATCCGCTCGAAAATCTGCATTTCCCGGGATCTGCCGTTTGCCTCCAAAGTGTTCGCCAGCGAAATCATGCACGGCGCCCCGCACCTGAGTGCCGAACAGGTGGAACAGCTGAATGCCCAGGCCAAGCACAACATCGACTGCATTCAGAGCTGGGTGGACCGGGGGCTGATTGCAGAGATTGACCCGCATCATTTGATGTTCAGTATCTGGGCGGCGACGCAGACCTATGCGGATTTTGACTGGCAGATTTCGGCGGTGACCGGGAAGGCGAAGCTGGATGAAGCGGATTATGAGGCGGCGGCGCAGACGATTATTCGGTTGGTGCTTAAAGGGTGTGAGCCGGGCTGATAGACCCCAGCGTCCTCAAGATTCGCGAGCAAGCCCGCTCCCACATTTGGATTTGTGCCAGACATAAATTGTTTAAACGCCGCAGATCCAATGTGGGAGCGGGCTTGCTCGCGAAAGCGCCCTCCCAGACACATCCAGCACCAAGCCAGACCATCATCCCCAGATTCCCCGACCTAGCCTCTCAGGACACTTTCTGAAGAGAGGCAAAGGAATGCCTGATCCAGCTGCTTCACATCGCCTGCGTATCGGGCGATTCAGCGAATCCAACCGCATTTACCTGATCACCACCAACACCCATGAACGCGTGCCACTATTCAGTGACTTTTATCTGGGTCGGCTGGTGGTCTGGCAATTCAGGCTCGCCCAATACCAAGGATTGGCGAGCTCCCTGGCCTGGGTGGTCATGCCCGACCACTTTCACTGATTGATTGAGCTGAAAAAAGGGTCATTGGGAGACCTGATGTGCCAGGTGAAGTCCAAAAGCACTCGAACCGTTAATGGCGCTACCGGCCGTAAGGGTCGGCTTTGGCAAACCAGTTTTCATGATCGGGCGCTGCGCAAGGACGATGACTTGGTGAAGATGGCTCGGTATGTGGTGGCTAACCCGTTAAGAGCCGGGTTGGTGGAGCGGATTGGCGACTATCCGTTGTGGGATGCGGTTTGGGTTTAAGTCCGGGACCGAGTTGCCGCTTTCGCGAGCAAGCCCGCTCCCACATTTTTGACCGCGTTCACAGGTCAAAATGTGGGAGCGGGCTTGCTCGCGAAGAGGCCCTGACAGTCACCTCAAATCAAGCAGACACCCCCGCATCCGCCCACAACCCCTGCCCCTCGATCGCACTGATCGCACACTGCTCATCAATATCCGACGTATCCCCGCTGATCCCGATTGCCCCCAGCACCACGCCCGCCTGATCCCGAATCAACACCCCGCCCGGCGCCGGCACCACGCTGCCCTGCCCCAAACTATTCAACGCCGCAATAAACGCCGGCCGCTGCTGCGCATCCAGCGCCAGCAGCCGCGAGCCCTTGCCCAGGGCAATCGCGCCCCAGGCCTTGCCGATCGCAATCTGCGGGCGCAACAGGCTCGCGCCATCTTCGCGCTGCAACGTAATCAAATGCCCGCCGCTGTCGAGTACCGCAATGGTCAGCGGCGCTGACGAAATAGTTCGGCCTGCCGCGATGGCATGACTGGCCAGGTTGACTGCGACTTTCAAGGTTAAAGCGCTCATGGGTGCCGTCCTTATCTTGTTATGGGAAAGCCGTGGGGCTCTGTTTGATCAGAAGCCGGATCAAACAAATAGAACACAATAGATTTATTTTTTGTATACAATATTTCGAAACATACGCACCACACGTCGAAATATTCCTGTCCAGAAGCCTTCCGACGAACGTAAAGGCCACCCAAGAAAATGGATTGACCTGCCCCGCTCGCCGTGAATACACTTCGGACCAACACCACTTGTATACAATTACAAAACGCAAGAGGCACCAAAACCATGAGCAAAATGAGAGCAATCGAAGCCGCTGTCCTGGTGATGCGCCGTGAAGGGGTCGACACCGCCTTCGGTATCCCGGGCGCCGCGATCAACCCGCTGTATTCGGCCTTGCAGAAGGTCGGTGGCATCGATCACGTCCTTGCTCGCCACGTTGAAGGCGCCTCGCACATGGCCGAGGGCTACACCCGCACCAAGGCCGGCAATATCGGCGTGTGCATCGGCACATCGGGCCCGGCGGGCACCGACATGGTCACCGGCCTGTACAGCGCTTCGGCCGACTCGATCCCGATCCTGTGCATCACCGGCCAGGCGCCCCGTGCACGGATGCACAAGGAAGACTTCCAGGCCGTCGACATCACCAGCATCGTCAAGCCGGTGACCAAGTGGGCCACCACCGTCCTGGAGCCGGGCCAGGTGCCGTATGCCTTCCAGAAAGCCTTCTATGAAATGCGCTCCGGCCGCCCTGGCCCGGTGCTGATCGACCTGCCATTCGACGTACAAATGGCCGAAATCGAATTCGACATCGACGCCTACCAGCCGCTGCCCCTGGCCAAGCCGTTGGCAACCCGCATCCAGGTGGAAAAAGCCCTGGCCCTGCTGGACCAGGCCGAACGTCCATTGCTGGTGAGCGGTGGTGGCGTGATCAACGCCGACGCCAGCGAGCTGCTGGTGGAGTTCGCCGAATTGACCGGCATCCCGGTGATCCCGACCCTGATGGGCTGGGGCACAATCCCGGACGATCACCCGCAGATGGTGGGCATGGTCGGCCTGCAAACGTCCCACCGTTATGGCAACGCGACGATGCTGAAATCGGACGTGGTGCTGGGCATCGGTAACCGCTGGGCCAACCGTCACACCGGTTCGGTGGAGGTGTACACCGAAGGTCGAAAATTCATTCACGTGGACATCGAGCCGACGCAAATCGGCCGCGTATTCACCCCGGACCTGGGCATCGTTTCCGACGCCGGTTCTGCCCTGACCATGTTCATAGAAGTGGCCCGTGAGTGGAAAGCCGCCGGCAAGCTCAAGGACCGCAGCGCCTGGCTGCACGACTGCCAGCAACGCAAGGCCACCCTGCACCGCAAGACCCACTTCGACAACGTGCCGGTGAAACCACAACGGGTATACGAAGAGATGAACCAGGTGTTCGGCAAAGACACCTGCTACGTCAGCACCATCGGCCTGTCGCAGATTGCCGGCGCGCAGTTCCTGCACGTCTACAAACCCCGCCACTGGATCAACTGCGGCCAGGCCGGCCCGCTCGGCTGGACCATTCCGGCGGCGCTGGGTGTGGTCAAGGCTGATCCGACCCGCAAAGTCGTGGCGCTGTCGGGCGACTATGACTTCCAGTTCATGATCGAAGAACTGGCGGTGGGTGCGCAGTTCAAGCTGCCGTACATCCACGTGGTGGTGAACAACTCCTACCTGGGCCTGATCCGCCAGGCCCAGCGCGGGTTTGAAATGGACTACTGCGTGCAGCTGTCCTTCGACAACCTCAATGCTCCGGAACTCAACGGTTATGGCGTCGACCACGTGGCCGTGGCCGAAGGCCTGGGTTGCAAGGCCCTGCGCGTGTTCGAACCAGGTCAGATCCAGCCTGCACTGCGCAAGGCTCAGGAGATGATCGAGGAGTTCAAGGTGCCGGTGATCGTTGAAATCATTCTGGAGCGGGTGACCAATATTTCCATGGGCACCGAGATCAACGCCGTCAACGAATTCGAAGATCTGGCACTGGTGGGCAACGACGCACCGACTGCCATTTCACTGCTCGATTAAGGAGAACCCCATGCCGCGTTTTGCCGCCAACCTGTCCATGCTGTTTACCGAACAGGATTTTCTTGCCCGTTTCAAAGCCGCCGCCGACGCGGGGTTCAGTGGTGTGGAATACCTGTTTCCCTATGAGTTCAGCTCGGCTGAAATCAAGGCGCAACTCGATGCACACGGCCTGACCCAAGTGCTGTTCAACCTGCCGGCCGGTGACTGGGCCAAGGGCGAACGCGGCCTGGCGTGCCACCCGGACCGGGTCGAGGAGTTCCGTGCCGGGGTCAACCTGGCCATCGCCTACGCCCAGGTGCTGGGCAACACCCAGATCAACTGCCTGGCGGGGATTCGTCCTGCCGGCGTGGATGACGCCACCCTGGAAAAAACCTTCGTCGCCAACCTCAAGTACGCCGCCGACAAGCTGCAAGCGGTGGGCATCCGGCTGGTGATGGAGATGATCAACACCCGCGACATTCCGGGCTTCTACCTCAACAACACGGCCCAGGCTCTGTCGATTCGGGAGCAGGTGGGCAGTGCCAACCTGTTCCTGCAATACGACATCTATCACATGCAAATCATGGAAGGCGACCTGGCCCGCACCATGGCCGCGCACCTGGGTGAGATCAACCACATCCAGCTGGCGGACAACCCGGGGCGCAACGAGCCGGGCACGGGTGAGATCAACTACCGCTTCCTGTTCGAACATTTGGACCGCATTGGTTACCAGGGTTGGGTCGGCTGTGAGTACAAGCCGTTGACCACCACTGAAGCCGGGCTGGGATGGCTCAAAAGCCACAACGCGGTCTAACTGAACACACACAGCTCCCACAGTGGATCTCCTGTGTTTAGCAGGCCGCGCCAGGCCTGCACACCTAACAATAAGAGGATGTTCATCATGGCTAAAATCGGATTTATCGGCACCGGCATCATGGGCCAACCCATGGCCGCCAACCTGCAAAAGGCCGGTCACCAACTGTTCCTGTCCGAGCACCACGGCAAGGCGCCAGCTGAGTTGATCGACGCTGGCGCGGTGGCCCTGGCCAACCCGCAGCAAGTGGCTCAGGAAGCCGAGTTCATCATCGTCATGGTGCCCGACACCCCGCAGGTCGATGACGTGCTGTTCCGTGCCGACGGCGTTGCCGCAGGCCTGGGCCCGAACAAAGTAGTGATCGACATGAGCTCGATCTCGCCCACCGCCACCAAAGCCTTCGCCGCGAAGATCAACGAGACCGGCGCGCGCTACCTCGATGCTCCGGTGTCCGGCGGTGAAGTCGGTGCCAAGGCCGGCACCCTGAGCATCATGATCGGCGGCGACCCGCACACCTTCGAACGCGCCCTGCCGCTGTTCCAGGCCATGGGCAAGAACATCACCCTGGTGGGCGGCAATGGCGATGGCCAGACCGCCAAAGTGGCCAACCAGATCATCGTTGCCCTGAACATCCAGGCGGTGGCCGAAGCGCTGCTGTTCGCCTCGAAGAACGGCGCCGACCCGGCCAAGGTGCGTGAAGCGCTGATGGGCGGTTTTGCCTCCTCGAAAATCCTCGAAGTGCATGGCGAGCGGATGATCAAGGGCACCTTCGACCCGGGCTTCCGTATCAGCCTGCACCAGAAGGATTTGAACCTGGCGCTGGCCGGTGCCAAGGAGCTGGGGATCAACCTGCCGAACACCGCCGGCACCCAGCAGGTGTTCAGCACCTGCACCGCCATCGGCGGCGGCAACTGGGACCACTCGGCGCTGATCAAGGGCCTGGAGCATATGGCGAATTTTTCGATTCGCGATAAATAACGCCCTGATCGTTCCCACGCTCTGCGTGGGAATGCAGCCCGTGACGCTCCGCGTCACACAGCGGACGCAGAGCGTCCAGTGATTCATTCCCACGCGGAGCGTGGGAACGATCTGATGCATACCTAATAACAAGAATCCCCGGGAGCCCGCTTATGTCGGTCGATCCGCAACACCTGCTTCGCGAGCTGTTTGCCACAGCCATCGACGCCGCCCACCCCCGGCAAGTCCTCGAACCTTATCTGCCCGCCGACCGCAGCGGCCGCGTCATCGTAATCGGCGCCGGCAAAGCCGCCGCGGCCATGGCGCTGGTGGTGGAAAACTGCTGGCAAGGCGAAGTCACAGGCCTGGTGGTGACCCGCTACGGCCACGGTGCGCCCTGCAAGAAAATCGAAGTGGTCGAAGCCGCGCACCCGGTGCCGGATGCCGCAGGCCAGGCCGTCGCCAAGCGTGTGCTGGAGCTGATCAGTAACCTCAGCGAAGACGACCGCGTGATCTTCCTGCTCTCCGGCGGTGGCTCTGCGCTGCTCGCCCTTCCGGCCGCCGGCATCACCCTGGCAGACAAGCAAGCGATCAACAAAGCCCTGCTCAAATCCGGCGCTGCCATTGACGAGATGAACTGCGTACGCAAGCACCTCTCGGCGATCAAGGGCGGTCGCCTGGCCAAGGCCAGCTGGCCGGCCACGGTCTACACCTATGCGATTTCCGATGTGCCGGGTGACCAGGCCACCGTCATCGCTTCGGGGCCCACCGTCGGTGACCCGAGCACCTCGCAACAGGCGTTGGCGATTCTCAAGCGCTACCAGATTGAAATCCCGGCGTCCGTACGCACTTGGCTGCAAAGCCCGGAGTCGGAAACCGTCAAGCCCGGTGACCCGGTGCTCGCCCGCAGCCATTTCCAGCTGATCGCGCGCCCGCAGCAATCCCTGGAAGCGGTGGCGGTGAAAGTCCGCCAGGCCGGTTTCAGCCCGCTGATCCTCGGCGACCTGGAAGGCGAAGCCCGAGACGTGGCCAAGGTGCACGCCGGCATAGCCCGCCAGATCATCCAGCACGGCCAACCGCTCGCGGCGCCTTGCGTGATCCTTTCCGGCGGTGAAACCACCGTGACCGTGCGCGGCAATGGCCGTGGCGGGCGCAATGCCGAATTCCTGCTGAGCCTCACCGACAGTCTCAAGGGCCTGCCCGGCGTCTACGCCCTGGCGGGTGACACCGACGGCATCGACGGTTCCGAAGACAACGCCGGCGCAATCATGACACCCACCAGCTACGCCCGCGCCGAAGCCCTGGGCTTGAGCGCCCGCGATGAGCTGGACAACAACAATGGCTACGGCTACTTCGCGGCCCTCGACGGCTTGATCATCACCGAGCCGACCCGCACCAACGTCAACGATTTTCGCGCCATTCTGATTCTTGAGAGCCCTGAAAGAGAGTCCCCTGAACATGACGCCTGACAAGAAGGTCAAGATCCTCGCCACGCTGGGCCCCGCCACCGACAGCATCGACGACATCCGCGAGCTGGTGGAAGCCGGGGTGAATATCTTCCGGCTGAACTTCAGCCATGGCGATCATGCCGACCACGCCCAGCGCTACCAGTGGATTCGCCAGGTGGAGCGCCAGCTCAACTATCCCCTCGGCATCCTCATGGACCTGCAAGGCCCGAAGCTGCGGGTCGGGCGTTTCGCCGAAGGCAAGGTGCAACTGATTCGCGGCCAGGCCCTGCGCCTGGACCTCGACCCCACGCCCGGTGACCAGCGGCGGGTCAACCTGCCGCACCCGGAAATCATCGCCGCCCTCAAGCCCGGCATGGACCTGCTGCTGGACGACGGCAAACTGCGCCTGCGGGTGATCACCAAGCACGCCGATGCCATCGACACCACCGTGCTCAATGGCGGCGAACTGTCGGACCGCAAAGGCGTGAACGTGCCCCAGGCGTTGCTGGAACTCAGCCCGCTGACCCCCAAGGACCGCCGCGACCTGAGCTTCGGCCTGGAACTGGGCGTGGACTGGGTGGCGCTGTCGTTTGTGCAACGCCCGGAAGATATTCGCGAAGCCCGCGAATTGATCGGCGACAAGGCGTTCCTGATGGCCAAGATCGAGAAACCGTCGGCGGTGCAGCGCCTGCGGGAAATCGCCGAGTTGAGCGACGCGATCATGGTCGCCAGAGGGGACCTGGGGGTGGAAGTGCCGGCGGAGAGCGTGCCGCAAATCCAGAAGGACATCATTGGCGTCTGCCGTCAGTTGGGTAAACCGGTGGTGGTGGCCACACAGATGCTCGAGTCCATGCGCTTCTCCCCGGCGCCGACCCGTGCCGAGGTCACTGACGTGGCCAACGCGGTGGCGGAAGGCGCGGATGCGGTGATGCTCTCGGCAGAAACCGCTTCCGGCGAATACCCGCTGGAAGCGGTGTTGATGATGAGCAAGATCATTCGCCAGGTGGAAAACGGCCCGGACTACCAGACGCAACTGGACGTCAGCCGGCCCAAGGCGGACGCCACGGTGTCGGACGCCATCAGCTGCGCGATTCGCCGTATCAGCAGCATTTTGCCGGTGGCGGTGCTGGTGAACTACAGCGAGTCGGGCAGCTCCAGCCTGCGGGCGGCGCGGGAACGGCCGGCGGTGCCGATTCTGAACCTGACGCCGAACCTGTCGACGGCACGGCGCTTGAGCGTGGCGTGGGGTGTGCATTCGGTGGTGAATGATCGGCTGCGGCAGGTCGACGAGGTGTGTTCCACGGCGCTGGAAATTGCCCAGGCACAGGGTATGGCCCAGCGTGGGGATACATTGGTGATTACCGCGGGGGTGCCGTTTGGGCAGCCGGGGTCGACCAATTCCTTGCGGATCGAGACATTGATCTAGCGCCTGTAAGGGCCCCTTCGCGAGCAAGCCCGCTCCCACATTTTGATCACTGTTCGACATGACAACTCGGTCGAATGTGGGAGCGGGCTTGCTCGCGAAGGGGGCAACTCGGTCCCTCAGACTCACTCACCATGCCCAACCAATCCTGCCCCGACTGGGCCGAAGCCCTGCTCAACGGTTTCAGCCAGATTTTCCTCCAGCGCCACCCGCTGTGTGGCCTGCTCTGCCTGCTGGCGATCCTGATCGGCGCCCCGACCCTGCTGGGCGGCGCACTGCTGGGCGGTGTCGCCGGTTTGCTGACCGCCCAACGCCGCGGCTATCCCAAGGCCGAACGCCAGGCTGGCCTTTATAGCTATAACGGCGTGCTACTCGGCTTGCTGATCAGCCAGCATTTCACTGGGTCCGCACTGTTGCCGCCGCTGATCCTCGCCTGCGGTGGCCTCAGCGCAATCCTCACCCGCCAGTGGCTCAAACGTGCCGCCAACCCCGACGACCTGCCCGCCTACACCGCACCGTTTGTGGTACTCGGCTGGCTGCTGGGCACCACCGCGCCCGCCGCATTTGCCGCCAGCGAACCCGGCACCTGGGCGCTACTCTGCGCGCCGTTCAGAGGCCTGGCCCAAGTCATCCTGATGGACCAACCCCTCGCCGGCCTGTTGCTCGCCCTCGGCCTTTTAACAGCCAGCCGCCGCGCGGCCTCGTGGGCGCTGACCGGTGCGAGCCTCGGCGTGCTGGTCGCCCTGCTGCTGGACGAGCCCGCCAGCGCCCTGCTCGGCCTGCACAGCTACAACCCGGCGCTGGCAGCATTGGCCCTCAGCCAGCATCGCCGCCAACCCTGGCTGCCGCTGATCGGCATCCTGCTGGCGATCATCCTCACGCCTGGCTTCACCGGCCTGAACCTGCCCGCGCTGACCGCGCCGTTTATCCTCGCCACCTGGCTGGTGCGCGCCAGCCATCGGGTGATGCACAAAGCCCGCATGGACAGCCCCTTCGAATCCCCCTAGGCTTGCTCGACATTCGATTCAGGCGGGTTTTATGGACAGCAACAACGACTGGCGTCAGCGGCTCTACGTCATGGTATTCCAAAGCGACACCGTCGCCGGGCGGCGCTTCGATGGCATCCTGCTGCTGATCATTCTCGCCAGCCTGGTGATCGTGATGCTCGACAGCATCGATCAGATACACCAGAACTACGCTGATGTGCTGGCCTATATCGAGTGGGGCTTCACGCTGATCTTTCTGATCGAGTACGGGTTGCGTCTGTACTGCTCACCCAAACCCTTGCGCTATGCCTTCAGCTTCTATGGTCTGGTGGACTTGCTGGCCATTGTCCCCGGCATCCTGGCGCTGTATTACAGCGACGCGCAGTACCTGCTGATCATCCGGATCATTCGGATGCTGCGAATTTTCCGTGTGCTCAAGCTCAGCCCGTACCTCAAGCAAGCCAACTACCTGATGGCGGCGCTGCGGGGCAGCAAGCAGAAGATCGTGGTGTTCCTGGTCAGCGTCTGCACCCTGGTCACGGTGTTCGGCACCTTGATGTACGTGATCGAAGGCCCGGAACACGGCTTTACCAGTATTCCCAAGGGCATCTACTGGGCGATCGTGACCCTGACCACCGTGGGCTTTGGCGATATCGTGCCGAAGACCCCGTTGGGCCAGGTGATTTCGTCATTGGTGATGATCACCGGTTACTCGATCATCGCCGTGCCCACCGGGATCTTCACCGCCGAACTGGCCACTGCCATGCGGGGTGAAGTGCTGCAAACCGATTGCCCGGTGTGCAAGAAAAACAGCCACGAGCCAAACGCCGCGTTTTGCTCACGCTGTGGTAACGGGCTTTTCAAAAAACTGGAATAAGCAAAGTTCTTTTTAATCTTTAAGCGACTATGCGCCCCCCGTTATAGTCGCTGGCATATTGCCCCTACATCGTCGACAACCTTCTCGAACAACAAGGAATGAGCAGTGAAAAAACTCGTTAGCGCCTCTCTCCTGGCCGCCGGCCTTGCACTGGCTGGCGTCGTCCAGGCCGCCCCGGTCACCCTGCTCAACGTCTCCTACGACGTGATGCGCGACTTCTACAAAGACTACAACGCCGCCTTCCAGAAGCACTGGGCCGCCGAGCATCCAGGCGACAAGCTGACGCTGCAGATGTCCTTTGGTGGTTCGAGCAAACAGGCGCGCTCGGTGATCGACGGCCTGCCGGCTGACGTGATCACCATGAACATGGCCACCGACATCAACGCCCTGGCCGACAACGGCAAGCTGGTGCCGGACAACTGGGTTACCCGCCTGCCGAACAACAGCGCGCCCTTCACCTCGGCCACGGTGTTCATCGTGCGCAAAGGCAACCCGAAAGCCCTGAAAGACTGGCCGGATCTGGTCAAGGACGGCGTACAAGTCATCGTGCCGAACCCGAAGACTTCCGGTAACGGCCGCTATACCTACCTGTCGGCCTGGGGTTATGTGCTGAAGAACGGCGGTGACGAAGAGAAAGCCAAGAAGTTTGTGGGCGACCTGTTCAAACACGCCCCCGTGCTGGACACCGGTGGCCGTGCCGCTACCACCACGTTCATGACCAACCAGATCGGCGACGTACTGGTGACGTTTGAGAACGAAGCAGAAATGATCGCCCGTGAATTTGGCCGTGATCAGTTCGAAGTGATCTACCCGAGCGTTTCCGCAGAAGCTGAGCCGCCGGTGTCGATCGTCGACAAAGTGGTCGAGAAAAAAGGCACCAAAGAGGCTGCCGAGGAATACCTGAAGTACCTGTGGTCGCCAGAAGGCCAGGAAATTGCCGCCAACAACTACCTGCGTCCACGTGACCCGAAAGTACTGGCCAAGTACACCGACCGCTTCCCGAAAGTCGATTTCCTGTCGGTAGAGAAGACCTTTGGTGACTGGCGCACCGTGCAGAAGACCCACTTCAATGATGGTGGGGTTTTTGACCAGATCTACTCCGGCCAGTAATCCGCACCCTGATCGTTCCCACGCTCCGCGTGGGAATGCCTCATAGGACGCTCCGCGTCCAGGCCGCGCCGCAAGACCTGGACCGTGCGCAATGTTGACGCAGAGCGTCACTGGATGTATTCCCACGCGGAGCGTGGGAACGATCTATCTACAGCGGTTACATCGGCGGTGTCACGCCATCCTTGCCCGCAGAAATCGCCTGGGCCGTCACGCTCCCATCCTCGCCCTTCGCCGCAAACATCACCACTTTCACCCCCGGCTTCAGCAAGCTGCGATCACCCGGCTCCAGGTTGACGATCGGCACATCATCCGGCACCACGATCTTCTGCTCGCCACCCTTGTACTTGACGGTCAACGTCCGGCCCTTGCTCACCACCAGGTCACCCACGGTGCCGTTGGTCATGCTGCTGCCTTCCTTCAGGTCGAACGCCCGATGCCCGTCGCCGGTACCCGCCATGGCCGGTGGAAACACATGCACTTCCAGCGCCGTCAGGGTGCCATCCGCGTTCGGCATGGCCGCCGAGCCGATGTAACTGCCCGGCTTGATGTCTTCGATCTTGGCCAAAGTGACTGCACGCACCAGCGTGTCCTTGGTCAGGTGCACGGTGACGTCTTCACCGCTGTTGACCTTGACCTGCATCGCGTCGCCGTCCATCGCGGTAATCGCACCCCGTACGCCGACACGCGGGGCATCGGCGGCCTGGGCGATGCCCACGGTCATCAGCGCGGCCAGGCTTGAGGCCAGGAGCATCTGGTTGAATGTCATCTTCATGGCAGTGGATTTCCTGTTTATGCAGTTGTGACTGAATGTATCATCGACCTTCAGCCCGAAAGTTAACGTTTCAGTCATTAATTCCCGGCATGAGTGTTATCACCGCAGACGGGCTACTCCCGCTCCGGCTCAATCATTATTCTCGCTCGCCTCTTTCCTTCGCTTTTATGAGAACACCATGAACGCCACGCCCCACGCTACAAACACCATGACCCGAGGCATGGTGATGCTGTTTGCGTTCTGTTGCGGCGCCATCGTCGCCAACATCTACTACGCCCAACCGATCATCGAACTGATCGCCCCGGACATCGGCCTCACGCCGGCCATGGCCAGCCTGATCGTGTCCCTGACCCAGATCGGCTATGCCCTGGGCCTGTTCTTCCTGGTGCCGTTGGGCGACCTGCTGGAAAACCGCCGGCTGATGATCACCACCACCGTGGTGGCCATCGCCAGCCTGCTGGGTGCGGCGTTCACCGAACAGCCGAACCTGTTCCTGCTGGTGTCGCTGCTGATCGGCTTCAGTTCGGTGTCGGTACAAATCCTGATTCCGCTGGCGGCGCACCTGGCGCCGGCCGAATCCCGTGGCCGGGTGGTCGGCAGCATCATGGGCGGTTTGCTGCTGGGTATCCTGCTGGCCCGGCCGGTGTCCAGCGTGGTGGCCGACCACTTCGGCTGGCGCGCCATGTTCATGGCCGCCGCGGCCCTGATGGCGTTTATCAGCGTGGTGCTGATGCTGACCATCCCCAAGCGTCAGCCGGATCACGCCGCCAGCTATGGTCAGTTGCTGGGCTCGCTGGGCACTCTGCTGCGCCGCCAGCCGGTGCTGCGCCAGCGAGCGTTTTACCAGGGCTGCATGTTCGCTACCTTCAGCCTGTTCTGGACCGCCGCCCCGCTGGAACTGTCCCGCAACCATGGCCTGAGCCAGAGCCAGATCGCCCTGTTTGCCCTGGTCGGTGCCCTGGGCGCCATCGCCGCCCCCATCGCCGGGCGCCTGGCAGATGCCGGCCACACCCACCGCGCCTCATTGCTGGCCATGCTGTTTGCCGCGCTGAGTTTCCTGCCGGCCTTCGTGCACCCGTTGTACAGCGTGATTGGCCTGGCGGTGACCGGCGTGGTCCTGGACTTCTGCGTGCAGATGAACATGGTCCTCGGCCAACGTGCCATCTACGCCCTCGACGCCAACAGCCGCAGCCGCCTGAACGCGTTGTACATGACCAGCATCTTCATCGGCGGCGCCTTCGGCTCGGCGATTGCCAGCAGCGTGTACGAACACGGCGGCTGGCTGGGGGTGATGCTGGTGGGCAGCGCCTTCCCGCTGGTGGCGTTGCTGCGGTTCCTGAGTGCATCGCGGCAAGGCGCGGTAGCAACCGCCTAGTTACAACCGCACCAACTTCTCCAAAGCCGCATCGGCCAGAAATGACGAGCGGCTTTTCACTTTGTGCTCCCGCACATAACGGTCGATACGCTGGATCACGTAGCCGGGCAAGGTCACATTGACCTTCTCGGTCTTGCCCAGATACGGCGAGATGTCGAGCTCCAACATCCCCCAGCCCATGCCGGCGTAATCCTCATTATCGTGATGGGCCGCCACCGACGTTGGCATCGGAATCGCCCGGCCTTCTGCGGCGATCTCTTGCAGCATGATGTGCGCCACTTCGACCGCCGCGTTGTAAGCCTCTTCAAAACTGTCCCCGGCGGTCACCGCACCTGGAATGTCGGGGATCTGGATACCGGTGGCGACAAAGTCATCGCCCCATTCGATACAGATTGGGTATTGCATGGAAAATCTCCTTAAACCGTCCTAAAACGAAAACAGCCCGGCACGTTTCCTGATACTTCGCACGGTGCCCATCGGCAGGTCCTTCTTGGGATGGGGCACCGGTATCGTGTACGGGTTATAGCGATGGGTGAAAAGATGATGGCTGCCCGTCACCCGATCCAGCACCCAACCTGCCTCTTGCAGCTCTTTGATCAATAGCCTGCTTTGCACCACAGCCTCCTTGCTCCGGCTCGAATAAAGGTAACTCCAGAGTTATCTTTACTCAAGCACAGAATTGATCAGGCTGACTGGCGGCTGTTTTACCGGATGTTGGAAAAACACCGAATCTATTCCCTTAAGGAATAAGTTCTATGCACCCGAATTGACTTCCACGCTTTTCCGAAAGGCCCCATGATTCCCGAAACGCCACGCCACAAGGACACCCGATGGACCGCCTCACTGCCATGGAAACCTTCGTCCACGTCGTCGAGACCGGCTCGTTTTCCGCTGCCGCAACACGCATGGGAATCGGCCAGCCCGCCGTTTCCAAAGGCATTGCGCAACTGGAAGCCCGGTTGGCGGTCAGCTTGCTGATGCGCTCCACCCGGGGCCTGACGCCCACCGAGGCCGGGCTGGTATTTTTTGAAAAGGCCAAACGCGCGGTCGACGAAGCCAACGGTGCCGAAGACGCCGCCCGCGACGCCGGCAACGGCCTCTCGGGCACCCTGCGCGTCAGCGCGGGCGTGACCTTTTCCCGCTTGCAAATCATCCCCAACCTGGGCCCGTTCTTGGAGCAACACCCCGCCCTGAACGTCGACGTCGTACTCGACGACCGCCTGCTAAATCTGGTGGAAGAAGGCATTGATGTCGCCCTGCGCATCGGAAACCTGAGTGACTCCGGCCTGACCGCCCGCAAGATCGGCCAAAGCCCCAGCCGGGTTTTCGGCACGCCGGCCTATTTCGAACGCCATGGCGAACCCCGTTCCCCGACAGACCTCCTGCACCACCAGGCGGTGATCTATAGCTTGAGCGAAAGCACCTGCTGGACCTTCAATCAAGGTGCGCATCAATACCCGGTGGTCGCTCACGGGCGCCTGCGCGTCACGTCCTCCGAGGGCATCCGCGCAGGGGTGCTGTCCCACCAGGGCGTGGCCATGACCGCCGAATGGATGTTCATGCCGGAGATCGCCAGTGGCGAGGTCAAGGCGGTGCTGACCGACTGGGAACTGCCGCCCCGGGACTTGTGGGCCGTATTACCCACAGGCCGTATGGTCAGTGCCAAAGCCCGGGCGTTTATCGAGTTTGTGGAGGGCGTGTTGCGCTGATGACCCAGGCCCTTGATAGCCGTGCCCTTGGACTCACACCCAAGGGTCGAAAGGAACTGGCTTGCCGATTTGGCCTTACCGCTCAAGACGGTTTGGCAAGGCGTTGAAACAACTGCAGCAAGGCTGACAACGTCTTCGCGACCATCTCGCTTAGCTGTGAAAGTATGTCCGGCTTCACATCAACCGGCGGCGTCGGCGAAGGCTCCGGAACCGGTTGCGGCACTACGTTCGGCACTGGCTGCACATTGGTTTTTTGCCCTTGCCACTGCACATCCGCAGGCTTGATCTCGCCAATGCCCCTGACCAGAAAATCGCCAGTGCCACTGCCCTTCAGGTCGATCTCCAGGCTTGAACGCCCCGTCGCAGCATCATGCTTGAGTATCGCCTCGCCTGCCCGCCCACTGAACCGATCAGTAAACACAAGGCCGCTGACGCCCGCCTCTTTCAAAACGCCCGAGACCTCTATTTTGTCGGTGCCACTGGTAAAGTTCTCGATCAGGTCAGGATTCTGCGGCGTGGAATCACTGGCCTTGTCGTAGGTACAAACGTCCGCCCCGCCGCCGCCGCGCAACGTGTCGCCACCCGCGCCACCCTTGAGCCGACAGCCGCCCTGATTCGCGATCAGCAAATCGTTTCCCGAACCGCCTATGGCGTTCTCAACCAAACAGCCCTTGGCGATGGAAACATTGCCCTTCAAACCACCCACATCCGAGAACGACTCGGCGTTCAAATTGATTGTCTGGTTTTGGGAAAACCCGGAGAAATCCAGCGTATCGTCGCCGCCGCCATCCCAAACACAGAAGATGGGTTTGTCGCTGGCGCTCTTGAGGGTCATTGCCTCGCGCTCGGTATTGGAATTAAAACCGTAGGTCGTGTCGGTATTACGGGTTTGGTGATTGGCCCCGTAAAGCCGTTGGGCCGCCGCAATATCATCCATCATCGGCGCGGACGGGTTCAGCGACCGGAAGTCGTGACCGGATTGGTTCTTCTCCGACCAGTAACTCATCACACTGCGCGCCTTGGTATCTCCGGCATACACCGCGCCACTGTTGTAACTGGAGCCACCACCGTTGTAGTTACCCGGATGTTGCAGGCCGATGGCGTGGCCGATTTCATGCACGGTGGTCACCGAAAAGTGGCTGCCCAGCGCAGGTGAACCACCGGCCCTCATCGTGCCGATGGTCGCTGACGTGCTGGTAGTGGAGCGTGTGGGCAAGGTGGCGACGCCACTGTCACCGCGACGGTTGTTTTTGATGTTTACCGTGCCGTCCACCCCGGAGGCCCGCTCCTTGAAGGTGATGTTTGCAACATCCTGCCAGGACTGCACCGCGTCACGTACACGTCGCTGCTGCTGAGGGGTGAAGCTCGGATCCACGGTGTAGGACAGATCGACTTTCTTGTCACCGTTGCGGTCGTGAAACCGCCGGTTGTCCCGCGAGATCTGTTTCGCGGCCTGATCCGTGGTGTACGTCGGCTTTGTGTAGGCGCCGAAGCCCATCGGACCAGGATCGGACTCCGGCAAGCTTTGAAGGATGGGCCTGATGGAAACCGCGTCAGAAGTATTCATGAGACAGAGCACTCTTTTAATTAATAAACGAGCCGGAACAATCGGCATCAGCTATTAAATTCCCATGCATAAAAAGCTCGGGACAGCGCTTATTTGGTTCTCACTGAAACACTTTAAAGCGGTGAAACACCCCTTAAGACATTCAATAAATTACTTGCAATTTAAACAATTCAACACACACGCGCACCGTAAGAACCGGATTGGTTTATCAGGAAAAAAATAAATTCCTACAAAGTGGCGCCCAGTTGAATACGCTAAATCAGTACTAACAAAGACACATCCCTTCAAACTTTTCGTCCAAATGCCCTTGTGATCAGGACTTCACCGCTTGACATAACTTCCCACGCTAAAGCACACGCCCGTCCCACCCTACCGTCACATGGCGCGGCAACTCCCGCCGATGCTGCAACAACCAGGCATCCAGCGTATGCCCCACATGGGTCAGCACACCCAACTGCGCCTTCACCTCGTCAATACACTGCAACGCCAACGTCAGGTCATTGTGATTACGCGGTGCCTGGGGTTGCGGCGGCATGGAGCAGTCGAGCACCAGCACATCCAACGGTTCACGCTGCAGCCAGTCGCGGGTAGCGGGTGGCAGGCCAACGGTGTCGGTGAGGTAAGCGATGCGCCTGCCCTCGCCTTCCAGCAGATAACCCAAGGTGGGTTTGGAATGCACCAACGGTAACGCAGTGACGCTCAGCTCACCCAGCCGGCGGGTTTCAAACTCGGCAAACGGCTGGCTGAAATCGAGGATGCCGGGGTGCTTGTACAGGTCGGACAACCCTTCCGGATCCACCGGACCATGCACCGGAATCACCAGCCCTTGCCCCCACCGCAAATGCAGCAGGCCTTGGGCGTGATCGGCATGGTAGTGGGTCTGGAGAATCCCGTTGAAACTGCGGGGCGGGAAGCGTTCGGTGAGGTCGGGCAACCCGCTGTCGATCAGCCAGCGCTGGTCGCCGCACTCGATCAACGCGCTGCATGGGCGACGCCGCAGGCTCTCATCACGGCGGGCCAAATCACAGGCCGCGCACTCACAGCCATACACCGGGACTTGCCGCGCATCGCCGGTGCCCAGCAGGGTCAGGCGCATGCCGGTTGCCCGTCGAGGCAGCCCAGCAGGCGCTCGACCGTGTGCGCCAGTTGGCCGGAGTTGTCGAGCAGAAAGACATCCGGTGCCGTGCTCAAACCTTCGGCGAATCGTGCATTGCGTGCCAGCCGCTGATCAATCTCCGCCACGGATTCGCGGCCCCGCGCCAGCAAACGCTGGCGCAAAACGCCTTGATCCACCGTCAGCAATACCACCAGCAGGTTCGGGTAACGCAAGCGGGTTTGCGCCAGGTGGCCGCGAGAGCCGTTGACCAGCACGTCGTCTCCCGCCGCCAACCACCCATCGATTTCCCGGGGGATGCCGTAGGACAAGCCGTTGGCGTGCCAACTGAGGGCAAAGGCGCCCTCGGCCTCCATCGCGGCAAACTGCGCGGGGCTCACACCCTGCGCGGCTTCGCCCACCGCTTCCGCCGAGCGGGTGATGACCCGCCGCACAATGCGGCAGCCACGCTCGGCCAAACGCGGTCGTGCGGCATCCAGCAGGCTGTCCTTGCCCGAACCCGATGGTCCGATGAGATAGATCAACCTGCCTGCCATCAAAACACCCTCTTCGCTTGTCGCCAGACTTGTTGGACCACGGGCAGTCCGTCTTGGCTTTTTTTGGCTTGCACCAGGTCGGCCCGCAGACCGATAGCGATTTCACCGCGATCACTCAGGCCCGCCGCGTGTGCGGGCGCCAGGCTGATCATCTTGACCGCCCGGGAAAGGTCGCCGCCGTCCTGTTGGTTGGCCAGCACGAACGCCGCCTGCAGCAGGCTGGCCGGGTAGTAGTCACTGGAAAGTATATCCAGCAATCCTTCGGCAGCCAGGCCGGCGGCGGCCACATTACCCGAGTGGGACCCGCCACGCACCACGTTCGGCGCGCCCATCAGAACTTTCATGTTCAGTTGCTGGCAGCCACGTGCCGCTTCCAGGGTGGTGGGGAATTCGGCGATGGTCATGCCATAGCGCGCCGACTCCTCCACATGCGCCAACGTCGCATCGTCATGGCTGGCCACCGACAGCCCGCGCGCCAGGCAATGCTCGACGATCGCGGCGCGGTAGCGGTCGCTGTATTCCTTCGAGTTGGCCATCTGCAGCTTGATGAACGCGTCCATGGTCTCGTCGTTCAGGTGGTACTTGCCCATGTAGTACTCACGGTACTTGGATTCGAGCACGAACTGGCGCTGGCCCGGCGAGTGGTCCATCACCGACACCAACTGCACCAGCGGGTTTTCCACCAGGTCACGAAACACGCTCAAGGTGTCGGGATGGCACAGCTCGCAGCGCAGGTGCAGGCGGTGTTCGGCGCGAGTCAGGCCGGCGCTTTCTGCCGAGACGATGGCGTTGAGCATCGCCGGCAGTTTCTGCATGCGGTTGCCCTTGGGGTTCACATCGCCGATGGACACCGCGTCGAACACCGTGGTGATGCCGGCCGCAATGATCTGCGCGTCATGGCTGAGTACCGCCGAAGTCGACGGCCAGTCCACGCCGGGGCGCGGGGTCATGTGTTTTTCCAGGTTGTCGGTGTGCAGTTCCACCAGCCCCGGCAGCAGGAAATCACCGTCCAGATCCTGGGCCTGGGGCAACCGGCTGCGGCCTTCGGCGATGTCGACGATCAGTCCGTCCCGCAGCACTACGCTGCCAAGGAACATGCGATCAGCCGTCACCAGCCGGGCATTACTGAGGATCTGTTCAGCGGGCATGGGCGTATTCCTCTTGGGCAACAGGCGCAGGGGTCATGTCGAAATGGCGGTCGGCAACCGCTTCACGGGCGGCGCGGTCGTGGAAGATGCCGATCAGTGCGGCACCGCCGGCCTTGGCTTCGTTCATCAGTTCCAGCACCACCTGGCGGTTGCTGTCGTCGAGGGACGCGGTGGGTTCGTCCAGCAGCATCACCGGCCAGTCCACCATGAAGCCACGGGCGATGTTGACCCGCTGCTGCTCGCCACCGGAGAACGTGCCGGGTGCCAACTGCCATAGGCGCTGGGGAATATTCAGGCGGGTCAGCAGATGCTCGGCGCGGGACTGTGCATTGGCCTTCGACCAGCCACGGGCCAGGGCCGGTTCCATCACCACATCCAGGCAGGCCACACGCGGAATTACCCGCAGAAACTGGCTGACGTAGCCCAGGGTCTGCTGGCGCACTTGCAACACCTCCCGAGGCTCGGCACCGACCAGCTCCAGCCATTCGCCGAGATGCTGTACCCGAATGCTGCCACCCGCCGGCAGATAGTTACCGTACAAGGTGCGCAGCAACGTACTTTTACCGGCGCCGGACTGGCCATGCAGCACCAGGCACTCACCGCCTTTCACGCTGAACTCCACCCCGCGCAGCACGTTCAGCACCACGCCGTTCTGCTGGTGCAGGGTGAAGGTTTTCGAGAGGTCACGGACCTCGATCAAGGCATTCATCATGGCTGCAATACCGAAGACACCAGCAATTGAGAGTAAGGGTGCTGTGGATCGTCGAGGACCTGGTCCGTCAGCCCGGTTTCCACCACGCGGGAACGGCGCATCACCATCAGGCGGTCGGCCAGCAGGCGTGCCACGGCGAGGTCGTGGGTCACGATCACCACCGCCAGATCCAGCTCGCGAACGAGGCCGCGCAGCAGGTCGAGCAAGCGCGCCTGTACCGACACGTCCAGGCCGCCGGTGGGTTCGTCCATAAACACAAGGCGCGGGCTGGAGACCAGGTTGCGGGCGATTTGCAGGCGTTGTTGCATGCCGCCGGAGAAGGTCCGGGGCAAGTCGTCGATGCGCTGCGGGTCGATTTCCACCTGGCCGAGCCAGTCGAGACCGGCACCGCGCAGTTGCTGATAATTGCGCACGCCCTGGGCCATCAGGCGCTCGCCGATGTTGGCGCCGGCCGACACGCCCATGCGCAAACCGTCCCGTGGGTTTTGCTCGACAAAGCCCCACTCGGTGCGCAGCAAGGTGCGGCGCTCGGCTTCGCTGGCGCTGTACAAATCCAGCCATTCGCCGTCCTTGCCGCGATAGCCGATGTTCCCGGCCTGCGGCGGCAAACGTCCACTGAGCAACGAGAGCAAGGTGGACTTGCCCGAGCCGGATTCGCCGACAATCCCCAGCACTTCGCCGGGGTACAAATCAAAGCTGACGTCCTGGCAGCCCTTCTCTTCGCCGTATAACAACGACAAATCCCGCACTTGCAAAAGAGGCTGGCTCACTGGTTGTTCTCCTTCACCCGTTGGGCGCAGTACCAGGTGTCGGAACACACAAAACTCTGGGTACCGGCATCGTCCAGAATCAGCTCATCGAGGAACGATTCATGGCTGCCGCAGATCGCGCAGTCGTGTTCCCACTTCTGCACTTCGAACGGATGGTCTTCAAAGTCCAGGCTGGTGACCTGGGTGTACGGCGGCACCGCGTACAAGCGCTTTTCGCGACCGGCACCGAACAGCATCAGCGCCGGGCTCATGTCGAGTTTCGGGTTGTCGAATTTAGGAATTGGCGAGGGGTCCATCACGTAGCGTTCATCCACCATCACCGGGTAGGCATAGCTGGTGGCGATATGGCCGAAGGTCGCGATGTCCTCGTAGAGTTTGACGTGCATCACCCCATAATCATTGAGGGCGTGCATGGTGCGGGTCTCGGTTTCCGACGGTTCGATAAAGCGCAGCGGCTCGGGAATTGGCACCTGGTAGACCATGATCTGATCGGCGTGCAGCGGGGTTTCCGGGATGCGGTGGCGGGTCTGGATCACCGTGGCGTCCGGGGTGCTTTCGGTGGTGGCGACGCCGGCGGTGCGCGCGAAAAAGCGGCGGATCGAGACGGCGTTGGTAGTGTCGTCGGCGCCCTGGTCAATGACCTTGAGCACGTCATCGGCCCCCAGAATCGCGGCGGTCAGTTGCATGCCGCCGGTGCCCCAACCGTAAGGCAGCGGCATCTCGCGGCCACCGAATGGCACCTGGTAACCGGGGATCGCCACGGCCTTGAGCAAGGCCCGGCGGATCATGCGTTTGGTCTGCTCGTCGAGGTAGGCGAAGTTGTACGCCGGGTCACGCGCAGGTGTTTGGGTCAGGTCATTCATGGCGCGTGCCCTCGGCCGGTTGGCGCAGTTTGCGGATCAGTTCCAGCTCGGACTGGAAGTCCACGTAGTGAGGCAATTTGAGGTGGGAAACGAAGCCCGCCGCCTCGACGTTGTCGCAGTGGGACAGCACGAATTCTTCCTGCTGGGCCGGCGAGACGATTTCTTCGTTGAACTCATTGGCGCGCAACGAGCGGTCCACCAGCGCCATGCCCATCGCCTTGCGCTCGGCATGCCCAAAGGCCAGGCCGTAGCCCCGGGTGAACTGCGCCAGCTCGGTGGCCGAGCCGACGAACTGGTTGACCATCTCGCACTCGGTGACTTCGATGCTGCCCAGGCAGATCGGGAAACCCAGCTCTTCCGGGTCGATCCACACCTCGACGTCACCGATGCGAATCTCACCGGCAAACGGGTGGTTGCGGCCGTAGCCGCGCTGGGTCGAGTAACCCAGCGCCAGCAGGAAACCTTCATCGCCACGGGCCAGGGCTTGCAGGCGCTGGGCGCGGTTGGCCGGGTATTCCAGCGGGTCGCGGGTGATGTCGGCGACGCTGCCGGTGTCGTCGGATTCGTTCTTGATCAGGCCTTCCTTGGCCAGCAAGCCGAGTACCCGAGGGCATGGTTCAAGGGCAGCATCCGGCGTGGTTTGCGGGCCTGGGTATTCACCTTCGGCCAGCAGCGCGAAGTCCAGCAGACGGTGGGTGTAATCGAAGGTCGGGCCCAGCAGTTGCCCGCCCGGCACGTCCTTGAAGGTGGCCGACAACCGCCGGCTCAGTGACATCTGCGCGGTATCGATCGGCAGGCTCGGGCTGAAGCGCGGCAACGTGGTGCGGTAAGCCCGCAACAGGAAGATCGCTTCCACCAGATCCCCCGCCGCCTGCTTGATCGCCAGCGCGGCCAGCTCTGTGTCGTACAGCGAGCCTTCGCTCATCACTCGCGCGACCGCCAACGGCAGTTGCTCGCGAATCTGCTCCACACTCAGTTCCGGAATGGAGGTATCACCCCGGCGTTTTTTCGCCAGCAGGCGGTGGGCATTGTCGATGGCCTGTTCGCCACCCTTGACGGCTACGTACATCAGGCATGCTCCTGTGCAATTCGGGTGCTGCGTGGCAGGCCTATCAGGTGATGGCCGGCGGCGAACAACACGTCCAGGCCACGGGGAAACGTCTCGCGGCGTTGACGTTCGAGCCAGAATGCTTGAGGCACCGGCAGGTTGACCTGACGCTGGGTCTTGATCCCCGGACCGCGCCAGTTCAAGGCGCGACCGGCTTCCAGGTCGGTCAACTGGACCAGCAAGGTGCAGGACTGATCGGGGTAACGGTCATTGCCGTGGTCGAAGCCGCTGAGGTCGAGCAAGTCCTGCTCACCGAGCAAGGCGAACGCGGCCTCTTCACGGTTGGCGGTCAGCGGGCAGCCGCAGTGGAACGCCAGGTTGGCGCGAATCAGCGGTGTGTCGAAGCACGGCGCGAGCCACAGCGGCGTGTCCATATCCAGCAGCGCCAGGCACAGTGCGTAGGTGGCCGGCGCCAGGCCTTCAAGGCTGGGGGCGGCGGGCAAGGACTGGATCAGGCCGGGCTCGGCGAGGGCCTTGAGGGCGCCGCGAAAACCGCGCTGGGCATCCAGCACCGGGTCTACAAAGGCCGGTTGCAAGCGTTGGGCATTCATCAGTTTTCTCCTCGAACCAGGGTGAAGAACTCGACCTTGGTGGCGGCGGTGTCGGCCTCTTTGTGCGCCCGGCGCTCGGCCTGGGCGTTGGCCAGTGAGCCGATCAGGTCGCTGAGCCAGGGGCTCGGGTGCGCGCCCTGCAAATGCGCATCCGCCAGGGCCGCCAGTTCGGCATGGACCTTGTCGCGCCCGGCCAGGTAGCTGTAGCCGGTGCGCCCGTCAGCCAGGCGCACCACGCAGCGGGTCACGCTCATTTCGCCGAGGTTGAACGGCGCGCCATTGCCGCCCATGCGGCCACGCACCAGGGTCATGCCGATTTCCGGGGCGCGGATCAGTTGGTAATCCACGTCGCGCAGGGCGTCTTCATGGGGCAGCAATTCACTGCGAAAGGCGCGGGCGAGCACGCCGATCCAGTGTTGACGCGGGGACAGGTTCATCGAGGTCTCCATCAGGTCACCACTTGGTACTGGAAGCGATCCGAACGGCTGGTGGACTGCGCCAGCTCCACCGGGCGGCCGTCGCGATCGCGGGAAAGAGTGAATACGGTCAGCGCCGGCAAGTGCCGGGGCATCATCAGCAGTGCGGCTTCGTCGCGGTTTGGCAAACGCGCGCCGATGAGGCTTTGGGTGCGGGTCAACGGCAGGTCGCGTTCACGCAGGTACTGGCGCAGGGAGCCGCCGTTGTAATCCGCCAGCAACGGTGCATGGCTGGCGCAGTAACGATGGCGGATCAGGCTGACCGGCTGGTGGTCGAGCTTGCGCAAGGTCTGCAGCTCGATCATTGGCGCCATCTCGGCGATGCCCAATTGCTGCGCCTCTTCGTGGCTCGCGAAGCAGTAGCGGCGCTTGAGCAGCAACGCTTCCACGCCCACGCCTTGGGCCGACAACGACTGGCTGTAGGAGGTCTCGGCGCCCATCGGGTAAATCAGCGGGCGGTCCAGCACTTGGGTGCCCTTGCCCTGGCGGCGCAACAGGCTGCCTTCGAACACCAGCTCATCGATGGCGCGGCGCAGGGTGTGGCGGTTGACACCAAAGCGTTCAGCCAACTGCACCTCGCCCGGCAGGAACTCACCGGCCTGATAGCTGCTCAGCTCGCGGCGCAGGATATCGGCGAGTTCGCGGTACACCGGCTCATCTTGTCTAGACAACTGCATGCTTAAAAAAAAGCGCCCTGGGGCACCCCTCCGACGTCAGATGAACTGCTTGCGCAGGCGTTGGGACAGCACGTCGATACAGCTCACCACCACGATGATCACCAGCAGCACCGCGCAGGTCTGCACGAACTGGAAGGCGCGGATGTTCTCCCAGAGGATCACGCCGATCCCGCCGGCACCGACCATCCCCACCACCGTCGCCGAGCGCACGTTGGCTTCGAAGCGGTAGAGCGCGTAGGACACCCACAGCGGCATCACTTGCGGGATCACGCCGTAGATCACTTCCTGCAAGGCACTCGCGCCGGTGGCTCGCACACCTTCAACGGGGCCCGGATCGATGGCTTCGACGGCTTCGGCAAACAGCTTGGCGAGGACGCCGGTGGTGCTGATCCACAAGGCCAGGACACCCGCGAAAGGACCGAGGCCCACCGCGACCACGAACAACATGGCGAACACCATTTCGTTGATCGAGCGGAAGGCATCCATCACCCGGCGCAGTGGCTGGTGAATCCACCACGGCGTGATGTTGTCGGCGCACAGAATGCCCAGCGGCACCGAGCAGACAATCGCCAGCACCGTGCCCCAGAGGGCAATTTGCACGGTGACGATCATCTCCTTGAGGTAGGAGCGCCATTCGTGGAAGTCCGGCGGGAAGAAGTCGGCGGCGAAGGTCGCCATGTTTCCGGAATCGCGGTACAGCGCCAGCGGGTTCATCTCGGCGCCGTGCCAGGCCCAGGCCAGCAGGATCAGGAACAGGCCCCAGCCCAGGTATTGCGGCCAAGTCCTTTTGCCCACTGCTTCAGCATGCAAGGTAGTCATGGGTCACTCTCGGTGTAGGGTTGGAACTGGGCTTAATGTGGGAGCGGGCTTGCTCGCGAATGCGGTGACTCAGTCGCCGGATGCGTTGAATGACACACCGTATTCGCGAGCAAGCCCGCTCCCACATGAACCCGATTCCTACAGGGGGTTAGCCGTTGGCTGCGGTCTTCTTGTCCAGTTCGGTGATGCGCTGTTGCAGCTTCGCGAGGTCGGCGTCGATATCCGCGAGCTTCCTGGCCTTGTCAGCCGCTTCCAGCTTGTCGTCGGCGCTGATGGTGGTGCGCTGCTTGAACAGCTCCAGTTGGCGGATCGGCAACAACTGGTCGTCGCTGGACTTGAGGAACTTGCCCAGTTGCATGTTCTTCAGCACGGCCTTCTCTTCGTCGGTGTCACCGTAGTTGGCGAAGAAGTCGCGGATCTTGGTCTTCTCGCTGTCGCTCAGGGCCTTGCTCCACACCATCGGGTCGGCCGGAATCAGCGGCGACTTCCAGATCACCTTGAGCATCGCGGCTTTGTCCGGCTGGGTAACTTCCAGGCGGTCCCAGCTTTCGGTGTTGAAGGTGGCAACGTCCAACTGCCCTTTGGCCACGCTCAGTGCGTTGACTTCATGGCTGGAGTTGAGGGTGCGCTTGAAGGCGGTGGCGGCGTCGACGTGGTTCTTGGCGAACACGTAGTAGCCGGGTACCAGGTAGCCCGAGGTGGAGTTCGGGTCACCGTTGCCGAAGGTCAGGTTCTTGGCGTTCTTGAGCATGTCTTCAACGTTGTTGATCGGGCTGTCCTTGCGCACGATCAGCACGCTCCAGTAACCGGCAGCCCCGTTGGCGGCGGCGGTCTGGGCGAAGATTTCGCCGTTGGAACGGTCCACCGCTTCCATCGCGGCCTTGTTGCCCAGCCAGGCTACGTCGACCTTGTTGAAGCGCATGCCCTGGATCAGGCCGGCGTAGTCAGAGGCGAAGGTGGCGTTGATGGTCAGGCCGGTCTTCTTGTGCATGTCATCCAGAAAGGGCTGCCAGATGCTCTTGAGGTTCTGCGAAGACTCGGTGGACATGATGCCGAAATTGATCGCCTTGTCGGCGGCCTGGGCATTGCCCATGGCCACGCTGGCTAACAGCACGGCGGACAGAAACACATGACCGATACGGTTCAACATGGAGAGGATTCCTGTGGGTCGTTGGAGGGTTTCAAGCGCGGGCCAGGGCCAACCGTGCGGGGACGACGGGTGTGCGGGTCTGGTCGGAAAACATCAGGCTGGTGTCGACATCGGCACCGTACAAATCGTTGAGGAACTGGCTGCTCAGCTCGCTGGCGTGGCCATCGAAGTGAATCCGCCCGCCCTTGAGGGCCACGGCGCGGGGGCAATAACGCATGGCGTAATCCACCTGGTGCAGGGTGACCACCACGGTCTTGCCGTCGCGGCCGTTGATGTCGGCGAGGATCTCCATGACCTTGCGTGCCGACTCCGGGTCCAGGGAGGCGATGGGTTCATCGGCCAGGATCACTTCGGCGCGTTGCGTCAAAGCGCGGGCAATGGCTACGCGTTGCTGCTGGCCGCCGGACAAGGTAGAGGCGCGTTGCGCGGCGAGGTCAGCCAGGCCGACGCGGGCCAGGGATTCCATGGCGAATTGTTTTTCCTCGGCATTGAACAAACCGAGGTTGCCACGCCAGCGCGGCATGCGGCCCAGGCAACCGAGCAGTACGTTGTCGAGCACGCTCAGGCGGTTGACCAGGTTGAACTGCTGGAAGATGTAGCCGATGTCGGCGCGCAGGCGCCGCACCTTGCCATTCAACCGCCCGCTGGCCTGCACTTCCCGGCCCAGCACCTTGACGCTGCCGCCGTTGCTCTTGTCGCAACAGGCCAGGCCCGCGAGGTGGCGCAGCAAGGTGGACTTGCCGGAGCCGGAAGCGCCAATCAGCGCGACCATCTCACCGGTGGCGACGGTGAGTTCGAGGTCGACCAATGCGGATTTTTTCGCAAAGGTCTTGTTCAGATGATCGACATGGATAGCTGGAGTCATGGGCTTCTCTGTCTGGTTGAACAGCCGTCCGTGGCTGCGTTTGAGTTCAAACGACAGTAGGCGCGGGCTGTGTCAGCCCTATGACTTGCACATGACTGGAGTAAAACCGTTTGATGAAGGTTTGATGAAAGGTTGGAAGTAGCTGTAGGACGTTGATCGTTCCCACGCTCTGGGTGGGAATGCCGCCTCGGACGCTCTGCGTCCAGCTGGGGATGGAAGGTTGAAGTCTTGCGCAGTGATGACGCGGAGCGTCACGGGATGCATTCCCACGCAGAGCGTGGGAACGATCCATACCTAACCTGTGGCGAGGGAGCTTGCTCCCGCTGGGCTGCGCAGCGGCCCCAAGCCTGGGTGACACGGTCTGTCAGATGTACTGAAGTGGCTGACTTGGGCCTGCTTCGCAGTCCAGCGGGAGCAAGCTCCCTCGCCACAAGGTCTTCGCCCGGCATTGGAAATGTGCCGGACTGTGGTGCAATAGCTGGCCGCCAATATGTGCAAAAGGACAACGTGATGGGAAAAGACAAGGCATGTCCGGTCATCTTGCGAACCCGCCAATCCCTGGAAATCCTCGCCTTCAAACACCCACTGGCAGGTCTTCAACTGGTCAAGGGCAGCTTGGAGCCTGGCGAAAGTACCGAGGCTGCGGCAGTTAGAGAGTTGCTTGAAGAGGCCGGGATAACCGGCAAGGTGATACGTGACCTGGGCACTTGGCACTCAGCGTCCACGGGGCATACTTGGGCCTTTCACCAATGCCTGCCCCCCGAAGACCTGCCAGATACCTGGACCCATTTTGCGGAGGATGATGGCGGCCACGAGTTCCAGTTCTTCTGGCACCCGCTGGCGAGCGAACCGTCAGAAGAGTGGCATCAGGTGTTTAAAGATGCCCTGGAGTTTCTAAAGCCGCGCCTTGCCGAGATCTAACTGGCAACGTAAATCCAATGTGGGAGCGGGCTTGCTCGCGAAGGCGGTGTATCAGTGCCGGATTTGTTGGCTGAGACGCCGCTTTCGCGAGCAAGCCCGCTCCCACATTTTTGATCCTGTCACCTTGGTATTCCTGCTGCTGGGGGGATTGCCGGGGTGATCCATTGGCTCAGCGCCCCGCACCGCGCAAGGGAACGGGCCTGACGCTATCGCGGGAGTAATCCGATAACGACGTATGAAAAACCGCGAATAACAGTAAACACCTGACTTATCCGGTGCCCGTCCTAGGAAACTTCGGAAATTTTCTGTTTATTTTGCCTGGCTAGAACAACCGGGCTATATCTCATCACGAAGTACTATTCCGACCCATGAGAGAGATAGACAGAATGAGCTGTATTTTTTGCGACATCGTTCAAGGAGTATCCCCTTCGCATGTCATATGGGAAGACGACAGGCACATGTCGTTCCTATCAATCTTCCCAAACACGCAGGGCTTTACGGTAGTCATCCCAAAAATTCATCATGACAGTTACGCCTTCAAGCAGTCGGACTCGACGCTGTGCGAACTCATTGTTGCAGCCAAGAAAACCGCGCTACTGATAGATAAATCCCTGCCAGATGTCGCCCGCACCGGGTTGATCCTGGAGGGATACGGGGTTGACCATCTACACGCGAAGTTGTTTCCAATGCATGGCACCGGCCAAGACAGCACATTCAAAAAGATCAGCTCACGGGTAAACAAGTTCTATGAGGTGTATGAGGGTTATATTTCCTCACACGACTCAAACAGGGCAGATGACGGGGAGCTCGCTGAACTCGCCGCACATATAAGGTCGTTTAAATAAACGACCTTATAGGGCCACTATCAGTCCCGATAAACAGCCAAATTCATTGCGCGTACTGCTTGCTCAACCCCGGCGGTACGCCATGGACATCGGTCTCTTCCCAAGGCCCGTTTGGGCTGATGGAGCGGCTCCAGCCGTTGCTCCAGCGGTAGTAGGTGCGCTGGCGGTAGAACGTATCGGCCTGCTCATCCAGCACGTACACCTGCATCTTGCCGTCCCAGTGGCTGGCCGCGCCCGGTGGCGGAGCGAAGGTCGGCGAGGAGCTCGGCACTGGCTTCGACGGTTTGATCACCGGGCCCGAAGGTTGGGTGCCCGGCTGTGTGCTCGGCTGGGTCGACGGACCTGTCGGTGGAATGGTCGGCCCGGTGGGCGACGGAGGCCGATGGACCGCACAAGCACTCAACCCCAATACCAGGCTGAGCAGGGTGATACGTGCGATAGCGGTCATGGGCATTTCCTCGAATTATTTATCCGGACTGTCGATGGTCAGCTGCTGCAGCGCAGTGGTGCTGCTGGCCAAGGGTTGGCTGCGGCCGATCCACTCGCCAGTTGTCGGAACACCAGCCCGGGATATGCGCGCAACCAGTTGGACTTCGGGAAAGTTGGACAGTTTCAACTGCGGCATCATCGCGTCGCTGTCGCCCAGTTCGACGGTAATCGGCAGGTCGGCCACGGTCACGCGCTTGGCCGCCAATGGCGCCGGCGGGCCTTTGACGGCACGGGCGAAGATGAACACGCTGTCGGTCGGCAAGGCCTTGGCCTTCACATCCGCCGCCAGGTCCACACGCACTTGCATCTGCTTTTGTGCTTTCACGGGCGCCACGCTGCCGCCGCTCTCTCTGAGCTTCTCGGCCGCCCGGTCAATCCCGCCTTGCAGTGCGACACGGGAGTTGTCTTCCGGCGGCAGTTGCGCCAGCAGGCGGTTCCAGTAGTCGATCGCTTCCTGGTAACGCTGGCCTTCAAAGGCGGCGATACCCAGCAGGCCGAGGCTGGTGACTTCTTTCGGATCGAGTTTCAGTGCTTCGTCGGTCAGGGCCTGGACCTTGGGCGACCACTGTTTGTTGTCGGCAAAGTACTGGGCCTGGGCCCATTGGCCGAGCAACTCCGGCTGGCGACCGGCCAAAGCCACGGTGCGCTCGAAGACTTTGGCCGCATCGGCGGAACGGTCCTGGGCCATGTAGGCGCGACCGAGGAAGTACAGGCCTTCCGGCGAATCCGGTTGGGCGGCAGCGGCGCGCTCAAGGCGGCGGGTCATGTCTTCCATAGACACCGGCGGCTGGGAGAATTCGCGGGTCAGTTCCACCTTGTCGCTGGCCCCGTAATGCAGGTACAGCGCCACGCCCAGTACCGGCACCAGAAAGGCCGCGAGCAACGGCAACGGTTTGCCGAGGCGCGATTCCCGGGGCTTTTCCACACCTTCGGTATCCGCCAGCAACTCACGGGCCGCTTCAGCGCGACCGCTGTCCAGTTGGGCCGCATCCAGCACGCCTTCGGACTGCTGGGTTTGCAGTTCCGCCACACGTTCTTGATACAGCGCCACGTTCAGCGCGGTACGATCCTCTTCACGCTGGGCGCGGCGGCCGCGTAACACCGGGATCAGCAGGAAACTCAAGGCAATCAGAAGCAGCAGACCGGCTGCGAGCCAGAAATCAATCATCAGTTTTTTTGTCCAGCAGTTGGTCGAGGCGTTGACGCTCTTCGACGGAAAGCGAGTCCGAGCCATCGGCCGGGGCGACACGACGGCGGCGCACAATCACCGCCATCACCACGACACCGGCGAGCAACAAACCGGCCGGGCCGAACCACAGCAACGCGGTCTTGCCGGTGAGCGCCGGCTTGTAGCGCACGAAGTCACCGTAGCGGTCGACCATGAAGTCGATGATCTGCTGATTGTCCTTGCCCTCGCCGAGCATGCGGAAAATCTCTTTGCGCAGGTCGGCGGCGATCGGCGCGTTGGAGTCGGCGATGTCCTGGTTCTGGCACTTGGGGCAGCGCAGTTCCTTGGTCAGTTCGCGAAAACGCTCGCGGTCACCGTCCTTGGCAAATTCGTAAGTGTCGATGGCTGCGTGAGCCACGCCGACCATGCTCAAGCCCAATACAGCGGCGGCTAACCAACGCTTCATGGCTTGGCCTCATCCACCAGCGCCTGGTACTTGGCGGCCAGTTGCTCGCGCCACACCACTTCGTCGATCACGCCTACGTACTTGTCGCGGATCACGCCCTTGGCGTCGATGAAGAAGGTTTCCGGGGCGCCGTATACGCCGAGGTTCAGGCCGAGGTTGCCGTCTTCGTCGCGGATATCCAACTGGTACGGGTTGTGGAATTCCGCCAGCCACTTCAGGGCGGCAGCGTTGTCGTCCTTGTAGTTGATGCCGTAGATCACCACGCCCTTCTCCGCCAGCTTGTTCAGCACCGGATGCTCCACGCGGCAGGAAATGCACCAGGTGCCCCACACATTGACCAGCGCCGGTTTGCCCAGCAAGTCAGCCTGGGTCAGGGTTTTGTCGCCCTGCACCGTCGGCAGCGAGAACGCCGGGAATGGCTTGCCGATCATGGCCGACGGCAACTCGGCCGGGTCCAGGTACAGCCCGCGATACAGGAACACCGCCACCACCAAAAACGCCGCCAGCGGTAACACCATCAACCAACGCTTCATACCGCCGCTCCTTGCAGACCGAGGGCTTCACGCACCCGGCTCTTGACCTTGACCCGGTAGCGCCGGTCCATCGCTGCCAGCAAACCACCGAACCCGGTGAGCAAGCCACCGAACCAGATCCAGCGCACAAACGGTTTGACGTGGACCCGCACGGCCCAGGCGCCATCGCCCAGTGGTTCACCCAGGGCGACGTAAAGGTCGCGGGTGAAACCGGCGTCGATCCCGGCTTCGGTCATCATCGAGCTTTGCACGGTGTACAGGCGTTTTTCCGGGTGCAACACCGCGATTTCCTTACCGTTGCGCACGACGCGTACGGTGCCTTTGTCGGAGGTGAAGTTCGGCCCTTCGAAGTGCTTGGCGCCTTCGAAAATGAAGTGGTAACCGGCCAGGTCCATGGACTCGCCGGGTGCCAGGCGCAGGTCGCGCTCGGCACTGTTCTGGCTGGACAACACCACGCCCAACGCACACACGGCGATGCCGATATGGGCGACCTGCATGCCCCAGTAGCTGCGGGTCATGGTCGGCAGGCCTTTGATCAAACCTTTGTGGCGGGTCTTGTCGATCAGGTCACGCACGCCGGCCAGCAATACCCAGGCAGCCAGCATGAAGGTGGCGAGCACGGCCCAGTTGAAGTCGCCGTAGGCAATACCGGCGATCACGGCCAGCGCGGCGCTGCCGAGCAGTACCGGGGTGAGCATGCCCACCAGCCATTTCACCGGGGTGTCTTTCCAGCGCACCAGGACGCCGACCGCCATCACTACCATCAACAGCGCCATCAACGGGATGAACAGTGCGTTGAAGTACGGCGGGCCGACGGACAGTTTGGCGCCGCTCAGGGCATCCAGCACCAGCGGGTACAGGGTGCCCAGCAGGATCATCGAAGCCGCCACCACCAACACCAGGTTATTGCCCAGCAGCAGGGTTTCCCGGGACCAGAGGTTGAAGCCGACATGGCTCTTGACCACTGGCGCGCGCAACGCAAACAACGTCAACGAGCCGCCGACCACAAACAACAGGAAGATCAGGATGAACACGCCGCGCTCCGGGTCGGAGGCAAACGCGTGAACCGACGTCAGTACGCCCGAACGCACGAGGAACGTACCCAGCAGGCTCAGGGAAAACGCGGCGATGGCCAGCAACACGGTCCAGCTTTTGAACACGCCGCGTTTTTCCGTGACTGCCAGCGAGTGAATCAGCGCCGTGCCCACCAGCCAGGGCATGAAGGAGGCGTTTTCCACCGGGTCCCAGAACCACCAGCCGCCCCAGCCGAGTTCGTAGTAGGCCCACCACGAGCCCAGGGTGATGCCGATGCCGAGGAACGCCCAGGCGACGATGGTCCATGGCCGCGACCAGCGCGCCCAGGCGGCATCGAGACGCCCGCCGAGCAAGGCGGCGATGGCGAAGGCGAAGGCGACCGAGAAACCGACATACCCCATGTAGAGCATCGGCGGGTGCACGATCAGGCCGATGTCTTGCAGCAGCGGGTTGAGGTCATGGCCGTCTACCGGGATCTGCGGCAGGATGCGGGTGAACGGGTTGGAGGTCATGATCAGGAACAGCAGGAAGCCGATGCTGATCATGCCCATCACCGCCAGCACCCGGGCCAGCATGACTTGCGGCAGTTGGCGGGAGAAGATCGAGACAGCAAAGGTCCAGCCGCCGAGGATCAACGCCCACAGCAGCAACGAACCTTCGTGGGCACCCCACACGGCGCTGAACTTGTAGTACCAGGGCAAGGCGCTGTTGGAGTTGTTGGCGACGTAGGCGACGGAAAAGTCGTCGGTCATGAAGGCGTAGGTCAGGCAACCGAAGGCGAACACCAGAAAGGCGAACTGGCCCCAGGCGGCCGGCTGAGCCAGGCTCATCCACAAACGGTCACCACGCCAGGCACCCAGCAACGGGACCACGGCCTGGACGATGGCAAAGCACAGGGCGAGGATCATCGCCAACTGGCCCAGCTCTGGAATAAACAATGCGGACGTCATGACTTAGCCCTCCTTGGCGGGGGTCGGGGCGGATTGGCCGCTGTCTTTGAGGGCCTTGGTGACTTCCGGCGGCATGTATTTTTCATCGTGCTTGGCCAGCACTTCGTCAGCCACTACCACGCCGTCGGCGTTGAGCTTGCCGAGGGCGACGATGCCCTGCCCTTCGCGGAACAGGTCCGGGAGGATGCCGCGGTAGGTGATGGTCACGGATTTGTTGAAGTCGGTGACGATGAATTTCACGTCCAGGGAGTCGCCGGAACGTTGCAGCGAGCCCTTCTCGACCATGCCACCGGCGCGGATTCGCGTGTCCAGCGGCGCTTCGCCGTTGGCGATCTGGGTCGGGGTGTAGAACAGGTTGATGTTCTCCCGCAGGGCGCTCAGGGCCAGGGTCACGGCAATGCCGACACCGGCCATGATGGCCAGGATGATCAACAGACGCTTTCTACGCAGCGGATTCACTTTTCGGTCTCCCGGCGCAAACGACGCGCCTCTTGTTGCAGGTAACGCTTGCGGGCCAGGATCGGCGCGGCGACGTTGAGGGCCAGCACCGCCAGGCAGATGCCATAGGCCGTCCAGACATACAGGGCGTGATGGCCCATGGCGAGAAAATCACTGAAAGAGTTGAAGCTCATCCACGGGCTCCCAGGCTGTTTTGCACTTCGGCCTTGACCCAACTGGTGCGGGCTTCACGCTTGAGCACTTCGAGGCGCATGCGCAGCAGCAGCACCGCGCCGAAAAAGCAGTAGAACCCCAACACCATCAGCAGCAGCGGCGCCCACATTTCCACGGGCATTGCCGGCTTTTCGGTGAGGGTGAAGGTGGCGCCCTGGTGCAGGGTGTTCCACCACTCCACCGAGTATTTGATGATCGGGATGTTGATCACGCCGACAATCGCCAGCACCGCGCAGGCCTTGGCGGCGCTGTCACGGTTGCTGATGGCGTTGCCCAGGGCAATCAGGCCGAAATACAGGAACAGCAGGATCAGCATCGAGGTGAGGCGCGCGTCCCAGACCCACCACGAACCCCAGGTCGGCTTGCCCCAGATCGCGCCGGTGACCAGCGCCACGGCGGTCATCCAGGCACCGATGGGCGCGGCGCATTGCAGGGCGACGTCCGCCAGCTTCATCTTCCACACCAGGCCGACGATGCCGCACACCGCCAGCATCACGTAGCAGGACTGGGCCAGCATCGCGGCAGGCACGTGGATGTAGATGATGCGAAAGCTGTTGCCTTGCTGATAGTCCGGCGGCGCGAAGGCCAGGCCCCAGACCAGGCCGATGCCGATCAGCAATACGGCGGCGATGCTCAACCACGGCAGCAGTTTGCCACTGATGCCGTAAAACCATTTGGGCGAGCCGAGCTTGTGAAACCAGGTCCAGTTCATGCTGTTTCCATCACGGTTGCTTCTCGTCGTTGCGAGAAGCTTAGGGTCTTTACTGGTTAAGGTTCTATCGCTTAACCAGACCTCATTATTCGCCGACGCTGATCTTCAGGCCAGCCGCTATAGCAAAGGGTGTCAGGGTTACCGCCAGGGCGGCCAGGCTGCCAAGCCACAGGAGGTAACCGGTCGCCGGCATGCCCTGGAGCGCGGCTTGCAAAGCACCGCTGCCCAGGATCAACACCGGGATATACAAAGGCAAAATCAGCAGGGCCAACAACAGGCCGCCGCGTTTCAAACCGACCGTCAGCGCCGCACCCACGGCGCCCAGTAGACTGAGTACCGGCGTGCCAAGCAACAAGGAAAGGAGCAACACCGGCAGGCACTCGGTGGGCAATCCCAGCATCATCGCCAGCAACGGCGCGAGCAATACCAGCGCCAGGCCGGAAAACACCCAGTGTGCCAGTACCTTGGCCAATACCAGAAGTGGCAGGGGGTGCGACGAAAGGACCCACTGCTCAAGGGAACCATCTTCAAAATCACTGCGAAACAGCCCGTCCAGCGAGAGCAGGACCGACAAAAGCGCCGCCACCCAGACCAGTCCCGGAGACAAGGTTTGCAACAGTTTAGTCTCGGGGCCCACCGCCAACGGGAACAGCGCGATCACAATTGCGAAGAACACCAGCGGGTTGGCCAATTCGGCCGGGCGGCGACAGAGTAACCGCGCTTCGCGGGCAACCAACAGGGCAAAAACACTCATACCGCCCACCGGCCCAGGTCGAGGTCGCGGTAACCGGCGGGCATGCGCGTCAACGTGTGGTGAGTGGTCAGGACCACCATGCCGCCCTGCTCGCAGTGCGCGGCAAGGTGTTCTTCCAACTGGGCGACGCCTTGTTTGTCGAGGGCGGTGAAGGGTTCGTCGAGAATCCATAGCGGCGGGCCGTCCAGATACAAACGGGCCAGGGCCACGCGGCGCTGCTGGCCGGCGGACAGGGTGTGGCAGGGAACGTCTTCGAAACCCTTCAGGCCAACGGCGGCGAGGGCCTGCCAGATCGCCTCGCGGCTTGCGGGATGATGCAGGGCGCTGAGCCAGCTGAGGTTTTCTTCGGCGGTGAGCACATCCTTGATGCCGGCGGCGTGGCCGATCCAGATCAGGTTGCGCGCCAGCTCGGTGCGTTGCTCGTGCAATGGTTTGCCGTTGAGCCGCACTTCCCCCGCCGTCGGCTGCATCAGGCCGGCCAACAGGCGCAACAGGCTGGTCTTGCCGCTGCCGTTGGGGCCGCTGACCTGCACCATGTCGCCGCCCGCCAGACGCAGTTCGAGGTGTTCGAACAGCATCCGCAGGTCACGTTCACAGGCGAGCGCTACGGCTTCTAGAAGAGGGCTGGTCAAGAGATCGCGGGCCTTTACGGTTCAAGTCGGCGGTGGAACGGCCGTTAAAGAGATGCACATTAACTGCTTTGGCGACCGTTTTTAGAGAGCTGGATCAATCAGTTGTGTTGTTTTTAACGCTCTCTTTGAAGACGGGCGGCATTATACATGTGATGCCCTACTCTAAAGAGGGCAATTTCCCTTGAGACGGCGCGCACGATGACCGGTGAGATCAATCTTCCCACGCTTCCCCCGACGCTGCCGGCCGGGCCTGCGCCCGCGCCTGCGACGGGGGAGTTGCTGAAACTGCTGGAGCCGCAGACCGGCCTGATTGACCCCGGAAAAACCGTGAATGCCGAGGTGCTGGCGCTGAAACAAGGCGGCGATGCCTTTCAGTTGCTGCTCAAGCTGACCCTGGAAGGCGGCCGGCAAACCCTGGTGCAGGCCAGCAGCAGCCAGCCGCTGCCGTTGGGCGCCCAGGTGGAAGTCAGCCAGACGTCGTCGGGCAACTTGTCCATCAGCCTTCAGCAGGCGTTGAGTTCCAGCGTGGCCGCGCTGACACGCATCGACACCTCCCAATTGCCGGTGGGCACCCTGCTGCAAGGCAAGGTGCTGACCACCCAGGCGCTGCCCCAGGGCGCCAACCAGCCGGTGGTGTATCGCTCGCTGGTGTCGGTGCTCAATAACGTCCTCAGCGGCGCGACCCTGACCGTCGAAAGCCCGCAGCCATTGCGCATCGGCAGCCTGCTCAGCGCCGTGGTGCAAAGTGCCCAGACCTTGAGCTTTGTGCCCCTGAGCGGGCGCCAGGACCAACTGGTCGTGGCCCAGCAACTCTCCACCCAACAAAGCCGCCAGGGTTCGCTGGACGTGGTGTTCACCGCGCTGCAAAGCCTGCCGGCGACCAGCAGCGACAGCACCTCGGTCGATTTGCGTGCCGCCGCCGAGCGATTGCTGGCGAGCCTGCCCGACCTGGCCCAAGCCAGTAATCCGAAGGTACTGGCGCAACTGATCCAGAACAGCGGCACATTCCTCGAAGCCAAGCTGCTCGCCGGGCAAAACCCGCAGATACCGCCGCTGGACATGAAAGGTGCCCTGCTGCGCTTCGTCGCCGACCTGCTGCCGGCCCTGCCCGCCAACACCAATCTCAATGCGATCCTGGCGTCCAACACCCTGGCGCAACTGTTGCCCAGCTTCGTGCGCAGCCCGTTGGGCACCCTCGGCCAGGTCGGCGCCCGCCAAGCGCCCGCCGGCTTTCCGCTGCCGGATCGGCTGATGCAACGCCTGGAAGGTGAGAGCGACCTGGAAAACCTGCTGCGCCTGGCCGCCGGCGCGATTTCCCGCCTGCAAAGCCATCAGCTGTCGAGCCTGGAACAAACCGGCACCACCGCCGATGGCAAGCTCTTGACCACCTGGCAGTTGGAAATCCCGATGCGTACCTTGCAGGACATCGTGCCGTTGCAGGTCAAGTTCCAGCGTGAAGAACCCGCCCCCGACAAGGATCAGCCGGAACGCAAGGACACCAAGGACCCCAAGCAAATGCTCTGGCGCGTGGAGATGGCCCTCGACATGGAGCCCCTGGGCCCGTTGCAGGTCCAGGCGCAACTGAGCCAGGGCAAACTGTCGAGCCAGCTGTGGGCGACCCGTCCGTTCACCGCCAGCCTGATCGAAAGCCACTTGGGCAGCCTGCGCGAGCGCCTGGTGTCGTCGGGGCTCAACGTCGGCGACCTGGACTGCCACCTCGGCACCCCGCCGCACGGCCCGAAAACCGGACTGGAACAACGCTGGGTGGATGAAACCGCATGAAAAACCCCAACCCGCCGCGCCAGGCCATTGCCCTCAAATACGACGGGCAACAAGCACCGACCCTGACAGCCAAGGGCGACGACGCCCTGGCCGAAGCCATCCTCAAGCTGGCCCGTGAAAACGAAGTGCCGATCTACGAAAATGCCGAGCTGGTCAAATTACTGGCGCGCATGGAGTTGGGCGATAGCATCCCGGAAGAGCTGTACCGCACCGTCGCCGAGATCATCGCGTTTGCCTGGACGCTGAAGGGCAAGTTCCCGGTGGGCTACGACCCGGACGCGGGGCCGGTGGAGCGGGATGTGACGGAAAGAGGCGACGATTATTAATGTGGGAGCGGGCTTGCTCGCGAATGCAGCGTATCAGTCAATACATCTGAGACTGATCCAGCGCTTTCGCGAGCAAGCCCGCTCCCACACTTGATTTGCCCACATTAAGCCGTAACAACGGCGGATTAATCTGTCGCGAACCCTTAATCCCGGAGCGCGGCAGTTGAAACGGATTTCAATCCTGGTGGCACTGAGTCTTTGTGTGTTTTCCCTGACGGCAACGGCCAGCAACGAGGCCCATGACTACCTCACGGCCTGTCGCGAAGCCAGGAAGCAATCGCCGGATGCACCACCGTCCTACCAGGCCGCCTATTGCCTCGGCATCACCACGGGCGTGCTGAGGACGCTGGAATACAAAGATGAATTCACCCGCAGAAACCGCCGCCTTTGCCAGCCGGAAAACCTGGAGCCAGGGCATTTGGTAGAGATGGTTCTGGAGTACAGCAAGAAATACCCTGCGGCAGAGCGAAGTGGCACGACCCGGCTGGTGAGGGGCGCAATTACCGAGCGCTATCCGTGCCCGAAGAGAAACAACACGCTCTAGCGGAAGCCGCAGCCGCTGATGTATAGCAATTATATCTTTCAAGGTATAGATTATCCCGAACTCGATAGTTCAGGATAAAACCCATGAGCCCTACCCGCCCGATCCTCAGTCGAAAGCTACTCGCCGAAGCGCTCGCCCGTGATTTGGCGGGCGAGTCATTTGCCGATTACAGCTCCGGCATGTTCCTCGCGGCCCCCCGGCGTACGGGCAAGAGTACATTCCTGCGCAACGACCTCATCCCCGAATGCAAGGCCCGAGGCTGGCTGCCGGTGTACGTGGACCTCTGGATGAACCGCGAAATCGACCCCGCCGAGCTGATCTCCGGTGCCATCGGCAAAGCCCTGGGCGAGTTCGAAAGCGCGGTGAGCAAGGCGGCCAAGAAAGCCGGTATCGAGAAGATCAGCCTGCTGCGCACCTTGAGCTGGGATTTCACCAAGCCTCAATTGCCCGCCGGCACCACGCTCACCCATGCGCTGGACGTGCTGCACCAGGTCTCGGGGCAAATGATCGTGCTGATCGTCGACGAAGCCCAGCACGCCCTCAACAGCGAGGGTGGCGTGAACGCAATGTTCGCGCTCAAGGCTGCACGAGACCATCTCAACGGCAGCAGCACCACAGATGGCCTGCGCCTGGTCTTCACCGGGTCCAGCCGGGACAAACTGGCCAACCTGGTCCTCAAGAGCAAACAACCGTTTTTCGGCGCCCACATCACGCCATTCCCGTTGCTGAGCCGCGACTTTGTGGAGTTCGTGACGGACCTGTGGAACCAGCGCCTGGCCGCGACCAACCAGTTCAACCTTGAGGATATGGACTACGCGTTCCAGCTCGTCGGCCGGCGCCCGGAGATGCTCAACAAACTGTTGACCGAAGTCAGCGTGGGTCTTGGCGAAGCCAGCAATCTTGGCGAGTTGCTGAGGACGGGAGCACTGAATCACCAGGCCGGAATCTGGAGCGACTACGAGAGCGCCTACAACGACCTGTCACCCTTGCAACAAGCGGTGCTGGAAGTGATGGGCGAACGAACCCTGAGCAAGCAAGCGTTCTCGCCGTTTGCGGAAAAAACCTTCCAGGATGTGAACCGCAAGCTGGAGCAGGCCCAGGTCGAGCCGAATGCGAGCACGCCAAACGTTCAAAAAGCGCTGGAAGTACTGCGGGAGAAGGAGTTGGTCTGGAAAGCCAACCGTGGTGAATATGCGCTCGAAGACTCGACCATGGCCGAATGGCTGAGCAACCGGCACCAGCTATAAGCGGCAAGCCAACCCGCTTGCCGCTCTTAGCCGTCAGCTGTCCTTGTGCAACCGGCTCATCAACTGCGCTTCAGCCTGGGTCAACCCACAGGACTGGGTCAACTCATCCACCGTCGCGCCCATGCCCACCAGCTTCGCCGCCTGGGCGAATGACAGGCTCGACGGGTCACGCTGCTCCAGTGCCGACAGCTTGTCCGGCAACGGCGCCAGCACCGAACGCAACTCGTGCACTTCATCCCCTACACGCACCGCGCTCTGCTGGAAGTGGTCGACGCGCTTGACCAGTTCCAGGATGCGCCGGTCGCGCACGGCGTCGCGCTCGGCCTGTTGCATGGCCAATTCCCGTTGCTGGCGCACGTAGCGCAGCAGGAAGCCCAAGGTCCCGGCCCACAAGATGGCCAGGACGATCACCGCTACCTCAAGGAACAATCAGATATTCTCCAGATCCTGCCATTCTTCTTCGCTCATCATCTTGTCCAGCTCAACCAGAATCAGCAGCTCGCCGTTCTTGTTGCAGACACCCTGGATGAACTTGGCCGACTCTTCGTTGCCGACGTTCGGCGCGGTCTCGACTTCAGATTGGCGCAGGTAAACCACTTCCGCCACGCTGTCGACCATGATCCCGACCACTTGCTTGTCGGCTTCGATGATCACAATGCGGGTGTTGTCGTTGACCTCGGTCGGCACCAGGCCAAAACGCTGGCGAGTGTCGATCACGGTCACCACGTTGCCGCGCAGGTTGATGATGCCCAGCACGTAGCTTGGGGCACCCGGCACCGGAGCGATTTCGGTGTAGCGCAGCACTTCCTGCACGCGCATCACGTTGATGCCGTAGGACTCGTTGTCCAGCTTGAAGGTGACCCATTGCAGGATTGGATCATCCATACCTTGTGCGGACACTGACTTGTTCATACTCCAGACCCCTTCAAATACCGTTGGTTACGGTGTGTGTTCTTGGGCAGCGCTATAGCGCTGCTGCTTGTTATCAAGTGCGTTTGTTGAGCGGCATCGCTTTTACCGCGCCGCTGGCAATCAACTCCGCCAGTTCGGCGACGTCCAGCAATGCGCACATGTGTTCGATCACAGTGCCCGCCAGCCATGGCCGCTGGCCCCGGTGGCTGCGCCATTTGATTTCGTTCGGGTCCAGGCGCAATGAGCGGCTGACCTGATGCACTGCGAGCCCCCACTCGTAGCCCTGGACCGAAATAACGTATTGCAGGCCCTGGCGGAAATCATCCCGATAGCGATCGGGCATTACCCAACGCGCGGTGTCCAGTACCTTCAAGTTGCCCTGCTGGCTCGGCAGGATCCCGAGGAACCATTCCGGCTGGCCGAACAGCGGCGTCAACTCCTGGCCTTCCAGGGAGTAGATCGAGCCCAGGCACACCAGCGGCACCGCCAGGGTCAGCCCGGCGACGTCGAACAGCAAACATTCGAACGGCTCGGCGGCCCACGCCGGCCGACCATCGCCCTGTACCGGCGGCGGGGTAATGCTCGGCGGAAGGTGAACCTCAACCACCGGCGCGATCACCACAGGCGCAACAGGCTCCGGCACGGCCACCGGTTCCGGCACCGCTACGGGAACCACCAACGCATCACGGGCCTGCTCTTCCAGGACCGCCAGTTGAAACTCGTCCAGGGCCGCGGGTGTTGGCTCGATGACTTCATCGAGGATCAGAATCGGCTCCGGCATTTCCTCGGTCGCTTCCTGGAGCAAGGCGTCCAGGTAGGACTCCAGCGCCAGTTGCGGCCGGGTCTTGAAATCAACGGGACGGTTCATCTGTATGCCCACGCGCAAGCCCCACCAACCCTGTACTCAAAGGTTATCGGCCTGTAAGTGTCCGGACTTGAATCGAGAGCCGGTTTTGTCGCGAAAACTGCGGCGTCTGCATCGCTGGCAAGCCAGGCTCCTACAATGATCATCACGCCACCTGCGCCACAAGTTGCTGGGACAACAGGTGCTTGAGCAACGCCCGATACGCCAGCACGCCACGGCTCTTGCCGTCGAATTGCGAAGGCGTCAGCCCTGCCCGGCTCGCATCCCGCAGGCGCGTGTCCACCGGGATGTAGCCTTGCCAGATGGTGTCCGGATAGGCGTCGCGCAATACCCGCAAGGTGCCGAGGGACGCCTGGGTACGGCGGTCAAACAGGGTCGGCACGATGCTGAACGGCAACGCCTGTTTGCGCGAGCGATTGATCATCGCCAGGGTGCTGACCATGCGCTCCAGGCCTTTGACGGCCAGGTGCTCGGTCTGCACCGGAATCACCAGCTGTTGGCTGGCGGCCAGGGCGTTGACCATCAGCACACCCAGCAACGGCGGGCTGTCGATGATCGCGTAGTCGAAGTCCTGCCACAGCTGCGCCAGGGTCTTGGCGATCACCAGGCCCAGGCCGCTCTGCCCCGGCGACTGGCGCTCAAGGGTGGCCAGGGCGGTGCTGGACGGCAGCAACGAGATCTTTTCATTGCTGGTAGGCAGCATCAGTTGGCCCGGCAAATCCGCCGGCACACTGCCCTTGTGCAGGAACAGGTCGTAGCAACTGTGCTCCAAGGCATCCGGGTCGTAGCCGAAATAGCTGGTCATGGAGCCGTGGGGGTCCAGGTCGACCACGACCACACGCTTGCCGGCCTCTGCCAGCAAGCCGGCCAAGGCGATGGACGTGGTGGTTTTACCGACACCACCCTTTTGATTGGCAACTGCCCAGACTCTCATTCGGATTGTTCCTCCCGGCAGGCACAGGCTCGACCGAGAAATGGCATAGGGTTATAGAGCCGGTGACGGAGAATTGACGGCACTCCCGCGAACCGGCGCCTTTACGGGCGCTGGTGCAGTTTGTGTGCCAGCCCGCTTCAACGCGGCATCCGGTGTTGCATTGGCGGTGCCGGTACCGGTCAGGCTGCGGCGCACATCCAGGTTGCGCGACACCACCAGCACCACCCGACGGTTACGCGCACGGCCTTCCGCCGTGGCGTTATTGGCCACCGGCTGGAACTCGCCATACCCCACAGACGCCAGGCGCCCGGGGTTCACGCCCTGCATCGCCAGCATCCGCACAATACTCGCCGCGCGGGCCGAAGACAGCTCCCAGTTGGTCGGATACTGCGCCGTGCTGATCGGCAGGTTATCGGTGAACCCTTCAACGTGGACCGGGTTTTCAAACGGCTTCAGGATCGCCGCCACCTTGTCGATGATGGTGAACGCCTGGTCGCTGGGCATCGCATCGGCGCTGGCGAACAGCAGGCTGGAATTCAGCTCGATTTCCACCCACAACTCATTGCCGCGCACGGTCATCTGGTTGGAGCTGATCAAGTCGCCAAAGGCTGCACTGATGTTATCGGCGATGCTTTTCAGCGGGTCACTGGTGCCACCGATGCCGGCGGCGGTTTCATCGCTGTCGTTGACCAGCGGTTTGGCCGGGGTCACGGTCTTGGGGCGTTCTTCGCCGATGGGAATCGGCTTGAGGGCGCGGTCAGCGTCGTTGAACACGCCGATCAGCGCCTGGGAAATGACTTTGTACTTGCCTTCGTTGATCGAGGAAATGGAGTACATCACCACAAAAAACGCGAACAACAGCGTAATGAAGTCGGCGTAGGACACCAGCCAGCGTTCATGGTTGACGTGTTCTTCAGGCTCGCGGCGGCGACGGCTCACAGGCGACTCCCTCGACCAAACGAATCACCTGTAGGAGCGAGCTTGCTCGCGAAAAACCCAAGAGCAACGCGTTCCTCCAGGAAGCCCGCGTTATCGTTGACCATTTTCGCGAGCAAGCTCGCTCCTACACGGTTCATGTACATCAATCCATGAAGCCCTGGAGCTTCAATTCGATGGAGCGCGGGTTTTCACCCTCGGCAATCGAGAGGATACCTTCCAGCAACATCTCGCGATAACGCGACTGGCGCATGGCGATCGACTTGAGCTTGCTGGCCACCGGCAACAACACCAGGTTGGCACTGGCCACACCGTAGATGGTGGCGACGAACGCCACGGCGATCCCGCTGCCCAGTTGCGACGGATCGGCCAGGTTGCCCATCACGTGGATCAAGCCCATCACCGCACCGATGATGCCGATGGTCGGCGCATAGCCGCCCATGCTTTCAAAGACCTTGGCGGCATTGATGTCGCGGCTTTCCTGGGTGTAGAAATCCACTTCCAGGATGCTGCGAATCGCTTCCGGCTCGGCGCCGTCCACCAGCAATTGCAGGCCTTTGCGTGCGTAGCTGTCGGGCTCGGCATCGGCCACGCCTTCCAGGCCCAGCAGGCCTTCCTTGCGCGCCGTGAGGCTCCAGTTGACCACCCGGTCGACGCCGCCCGGCAGGTCGACACGTGGCGGGAAGATGATCCAGATAAGGATCTGCATCGCGCGTTTGAACGAACTCATGGGCGACTGCAGCAAGGCTGCGCCCACGGTGCCGCCGATCACAATCAACGCTGCCGGGCCGTTGGCCAGGGCACCCAGATGGCCGCCTTCGAGGTAGTTGCCGCCGATAATCGCGACAAACGCCATGATGATGCCAATCAGGCTCAATACATCCATTACAGGCAGGCCTCCACCAGGTGCTTGCCGATGTCGTCGAGGCTGTAGACGGCGTCGGCCAGGTCGGCTTTGACGATGGCCATGGGCATGCCATAGATCACGCAGCTGGCTTCATCCTGGGCCCAGATCGCGCTGCCGCCCTGCTTGAGCAGGCGTGCGCCTTCGCGACCGTCGGCGCCCATGCCGGTCAACACCACCGCCAGAACTTTGTCGCCGTAGGACTTGGCCGCTGAACCGAAGGTGATATCCACACACGGTTTGTAGTTCAGGCGCTCGTCACCCGGCAGGATTTTGATCGCACCACGGCCATCGACCATCATCTGCTTGCCGCCAGGGGCCAGCAGCGCGAGGCCCGGGCGCAGGATGTCGCCATCCTCGGCTTCCTTGACGCTGATGCGGCACAGCTTGTCCAGGCGCTCGGCGAAGGCCTTGGTGAACGCGGCCGGCATGTGCTGGATCAACACGATCGGCGCCGGGAAGTTGGCCGGCAACTGGGTCAACACCCGCTGCAAGGCAACCGGGCCGCCGGTGGAGGTACCGATGGCCACCAGCTTGTAGGCTTTGCGCTTGGGTGCTGGCGAATGCGCGGTGGGCGCAGCCGTACGCACAGGCGCTGCGGCCGGGCGCGCAACCGGCGCAGGCGCCGGGCGACCAAAGGTGCTCGGGGCGGCCGGTGGCGGTGTAACAGGTGCCGGTGCCGGCGCACTGAACAGGCTGCGACGGTTACTGCGGGAGATGCTGTGCACCTTCTCGCAGAGCATCTGCTTGACCTTCTCGGGATTGCGCGAGATGTCTTCGAAATTTTTCGGCAGGAAGTCCACCGCGCCGGCGTCCAGCGCATCCAGGGTGACCCGGGCGCCTTCGTGGGTCAGCGAGGAGAACATCAACACCGGAGTCGGGCAGCGCTGCATGATGTGCCGCACCGCCGTGATGCCGTCCATCATCGGCATCTCGTAGTCCATGGTGATCACGTCTGGCTTGAGGGCCATGGCCTGATCGATCGCCTCTTTGCCGTTGGTGGCCGTGCCGACCACCTGGATATTGGAATCCGATGAAAGAATTTCCGAGACGCGGCGGCGGAAGAAACCTGAATCGTCCACCACCAGGACCTTGACTACCATAAACACTCCGTTAGGCCGGGCGAGGGACAACCGCCCTGCCCGGGCCGAATCAAATACGCCGTGCGGCGTAACGCTTGAGCATGCTCGGAACATCCAGAATCAGCGCGATCCGACCGTCACCGGTAATGGTCGCACCCGACATGCCCGGGGTTCCCTGCAGCATTTTGCCCAAAGGCTTGATGACCACTTCTTCCTGGCCCACCAGTTGATCGACCACGAAGCCGATACGCTGGGTGCCCACGGAAAGAATCACCACATGGCCTTCGCGCTGCTCTTCATGCTTGGCCGAAGCCACCAGCCAGCGCTTGAGGTAGAACAGTGGCAGCGCCTTGTCGCGCACGATCACCACTTCCTGGCCGTCCACCACGTTGGTGCGCGACAGGTCGAGGTGGAAGATTTCGTTGACGTTGACCAGCGGGAAGGCAAACGCCTGGTTGCCCAGCATCACCATCAGGGTCGGCATGATCGCCAGGGTCAACGGCACCTTGATGACGATCTTCGAGCCCTGGCCCTTGGTCGAGTAGATGTTGATCGAGCCGTTGAGCTGGCTGATCTTGGTCTTCACCACGTCCATGCCCACGCCACGGCCCGACACGTCGGAAATCTCGGTCTTGGTGGAGAAGCCCGGGGCGAAGATCAGGTTGTAGCACTCGGTGTCGGTGAGACGGTCGGCGGCGTCCTTGTCCATCACGCCGCGCTTGACCGCGATGCCCCGCAGGATATTCGGGTCCATACCTTTGCCGTCATCGGTAATCGACAGCAGGATATGGTCGCCTTCCTGTTCGGCCGCCAGGATCACTTTGCCCAGGCGGTTCTTGCCCGAGGCTTCACGTTCTTCCGGGGACTCGATGCCGTGGTCGACTGCGTTGCGCACCAAGTGGACCAGCGGGTCGGCCAGGGCCTCGACAAGGTTTTTGTCGAGGTCGGTTTCTTCACCCACCAGTTCCAGGTTGATCTCTTTCTTGAGCTGGCGTGCCAGGTCGCGAACCAGACGCGGGAAGCGGCCGAAGACTTTCTTGATCGGCTGCATCCGGGTCTTCATGACGGCGGTTTGCAGGTCGGCGGTGACCACGTCGAGGTTCGACACGGCCTTTTGCATGGCCTCATCGCCGCTGTTCAGGCCCAGGCGCACCAGGCGGTTACGCACCAGCACCAGTTCGCCGACCATGTTCATGATGTCGTCCAGGCGCGCGGTATCAACCCGCACGGTGGTTTCGGCTTCACTGGCCGGTTGCTTATCCGGGGCCGGGGCAGCAGCGGCACGCGCGGGTGCCGGGGCAGGTTTTGCAGCCACTGGTGCAGCGGCCTTGGCGGCCACCGGGGCTGGCGTTGCCACCGCAGCGGCAGCTGTAGCAGCCGGTGCAGCAGCGCCGACCACTTCGGTGAACTTGCCCTTGCCGTGCAGTTCATCCAGCAGGGCTTCGAATTCGTGATCGGAGATCAGTCCATCGGCGGCCGGTGCAGCGGCAGCAGTAGCAGCAGCGGGTGCTGCAGGAGCGGCGGCGGTTGCGGCGGTCGCGGCGACTTCCGGCAGTGCATCGGCAGCAAACGAGCCTTTGCCATGCAACTGGTCCAGCAGCGCTTCAAATTCGTCGTCGGTGATTTCGTTGCTGGCAGGCGCCGCGGCTTCCGTAGGCGCTGGCGCTGCGGCCACCGCGTCCGGGGCAAACTGGCCCTTGCCGTGCAACTGGTCGAGCAACGACTCGAACTCGGCGTCGGTAATGTCTTCAGTGGTCGGCACCATGGCCGGCGTACTGGCCGCCGGAGCTTCGGCTTCGGCCTTGACGGCGTTCAGCGAGTCCAGCAGTTGTTCAAATTCGCTGTCGGTCACGTCGCCCGCGGGCTCGGCGACAGGCTCAGCCACCGCTTCGACCACCGGCGCATTGGCCGCAGGTTCCGCCAGGCGCGCCAGGGCGGCCAGCAGTTCCGGAGTGGCGGCCGTGATCGGTGCACGTTCGCGCACTTCACTGAACATGCCGTTGACCGCGTCCAGCGCTTCCAGGATCACGTCCATCAGTTCCGAGTCGACGTGTCGCTCACCCTTGCGCAGGATGTCGAACACGTTCTCGGCGATGTGACAGCACTCCACCAGCTCGTGGAGCTGGAGGAAGCCGGCGCCCCCTTTTACAGTGTGAAAACCGCGAAAAATTGCATTGAGCAGGTTCGCATCATCCGGTCGGCTTTCCAGCTCGACCAGTTGTTCCGACAGTTGCTCTAAAATTTCGCCGGCCTCTACAAGGAAATCCTGAAGGATTTCTTCATCGGCGCCGAAGCTCATGGGTGTGCTCCTTAGAAGCCTAAACTGGACAGCAAATCGTCTACGTCGTCTTGCCCGGATACAACGTCTTCACGTTTATCGGCATGAATCTGCGGACCTTCACCCTTGGCGAGGTGTTTTTGTGGATCTTTTTCAGAAAGGATCGCTTCGCGGTCATGTTCGATGCCGGCAAACCGGTCAACTTGACCCGCCATCAACACCAGTTTGAGCAGGTTGCTCTCCACTTCGGTGACCAGTTGGGTCACGCGTTTGATCACCTGACCGGTGAGATCCTGGTAGTCCTGGGCCAGCAGAATGTCATTCAGGTTGCTGGAAACCGTGCGGTTTTCCTGCTCACTGCGGGACAAAAAGCCTTCAACCCGACGCGCCAGCTCACGAAACTCTTCAGCGCCCACTTCCCGACGCATGAACCGGCCCCAGTCAGTGCTCAGGGCCTTGGCTTCACTGGCCATACCGTTGACCAGAGGCGTGGCGTTTTCCACCAGGTCCATGGTGCGGTTGGCCGCCGCCTCAGTCAGCCTGACCACATAGGACAGGCGTTCGGTGGCATCCGTGATCTGCGAGATTTCTTCGGCCTGGGGCATGTGCGGGTCAATCTGAAAATTGACAATCGCACTGTGCAACTCACGCGTGAGCTTGCCCACTTCCTGGTACAGGCCGCGGTCACGGGTCTGGTTGAGCTCATGGATCAACTGCACCGCGTCACCGAAATGGCCTTTTTCAAGGCTTTCGACAAGTTGGTGAGCATGTTTTTTCAGGGTCGACTCAAAGTCGGCCTGCGATGATTCTTTATGCTCCATAGCTCCCCCGTGGCAGCATCAATGACCGATGCGTTCGAAGATCTTTTCGATCTTCTCTTTCAAGGCCAGTGCAGTGAATGGCTTGACCACGTAGCCGTTAACCCCGGCTTGGGCGGCTTCGATGATCTGTTCACGCTTGGCTTCAGCGGTCACCATCAGCACAGGCAGGCTGCGCAGTTTTTCATCAGCGCGCACGTGGCGCAGCAGATCGATACCGGTCATGCCCGGCATGTTCCAGTCTGTTACCAGAAAGTCGATGCTCCCGCTGTTGAGGATCGGAATCGCCGTAATGCCGTCATCCGCCTCGACCGTGTTAGTGAACCCAAGGTCACGCAACAGGTTTTTTATGATCCGCCGCATCGTTGAGAAGTCATCAACGATGAGGATTTTCATGTTCTTGTCCAATTCGACCTCCAAGCAGTCTTAAACGCGCCCAGCACCTGGGCGCGCCATATCAATCAACAGGCGTTACACAAAAAGGACTACCGGGGGCGCACCACGGGCCAAGCCCGTCCGGGCGCAGAGCCTGGACGGTATCGTTCGCAGTGTCCCCACACTGCCTGTCAGCGCGCTCGCCACTCTCCCAAACGCCCCCGCAAGCGGGCCGCGCACTGGCTGTGTAACTGGCTGACTCGCGATTCGCTGACCCCCAGGACCTCACCGATTTCCTTGAGGTTCAGCTCTTCGTCGTAGTACAGCGCCAACACCAGTCGCTCACGCTCCGGCAAATTGGCAATCGCGTCCGCCAGCGCACGCTGGAAGCGTTCATCTTCCAGATCGCGTGACGGTTCGAGATGAGCACTCGCGCCGTCCTCGTGCAGCCCTTCATGTTCGCCGTCCTGCAAAAGGTCGTCGAAACTGAACAGGCGGCTGCCCAAGGTATCGTTCAAAATCCCGTAATAATCGTCGAGACTCAATTGGAGTTCGGCCGCAACTTCGTGATCTTTAGCGTCGCGACCGGTTTTTGCTTCAATTGAGCGAATTGCGTCACTCACCATCCGCGTATTGCGGTGTACCGAACGCGGCGCCCAATCACCTTTACGCACTTCATCGAGCATGGCTCCACGGATACGAATCCCCGCGTAGGTCTCGAAACTCGCGCCCTTGCTCGCGTCGTATTTGGTCGACACTTCGAGCAAGCCGATCATCCCGGCCTGGATCAAGTCTTCGACCTGGACACTGGCGGGCAAGCGCGCCAGCAAGTGATAGGCAATGCGCTTGACCAGGGGCGCATAGCGCTCGATCAATTCGACCTGACTGTCACGTGCCGACTTCTTGTAAAGGTTGTAGCCGCTGGCTGTCATAGCACCGGTCCTGCGCTCGTCTGATGCACCAATCGCTCGACGAAAAACTCCAGATGCCCCCGAGGGTTGGCGGGCAACGGCCAGGTATCGACCTTCTGGGCAATAGCCTTGAACGCCAATGCGCACTTCGAACGAGGGAACGCTTCATAGACCGCACGCTGCTTTTGCACGGCCTTGCGTACGCACTCGTCGTAGGGAACTGCACCAACGTATTGTAAGGCGACATCGAGGAAGCGATCTGTGACCTTGGTCAACTTGGCGAACAGATTGCGCCCTTCCTGCGGGCTTTGGGCCATGTTGGCCAGCACGCGGAAGCGGTTCATGCCGTAGTCGCGGTTGAGCAGCTTGATCAGGGCGTAGGCGTCGGTGATCGAGGTTGGTTCATCGCACACCACCAGCAATACTTCCTGGGCTGCGCGCACGAAGCTGACCACGGATTCGCCGATCCCGGCGGCGGTGTCGATCACCAGCACGTCGAGGTTGTCGCCGATGTCGCTGAACGCCTGAATCAGGCCGGCATGCTGCGCCGGGCTCAGGTGCACCATGCTCTGGGTGCCGGAAGCGGCCGGCACGATGCGAATCCCGCCAGGGCCTTGCAACAGTACGTCGCGCAGCTCACAGCGGCCTTCGATCACATCGGCCAGGGTATGTTTGGGCGTCAGTCCCAGCAGAACGTCAACGTTCGCCAGACCCAGGTCAGCATCCAGCAGCATGACGCGACGGCCAAGCTCTGCCAGAGCCAGGGACAAATTCACTGACACGTTAGTTTTCCCGACGCCACCTTTGCCGCCGGTCACCGCGATCACCTGTACGGGATGCATGCTGCCCATTTTATTTCTTTACCTTGTCTTGCTTAGACGCAGGCTACATAAGTTGGCCGCGTGAACTGCTGGCAGGCCATCGATGTAGATACTTTGCAATGTGTTCATATTGCCTCAGCCGACACGCTTGTTCGGGCTGTGGTAGAGGTCAGCAAACATGTCAGCCATCGCTTCCTCACTCGGTTCTTCCTGCATTTGCACGCTGACAGCCCGGCTGACCAACTGATGACGGCGCGGCAGATGTAAATCATCCGGGATCCGCGGCCCGTCGGTCAGGTAAGCAACCGGTAATTCATGACTGATGGCCAGGCTCAATACTTCGCCCAGGCTCGCCGTCTCATCCAGTTTAGTCAGGATGCAGCCCGCCAGCCCACAGCGCTTGTAGCTGTGATAGGCGGCGGTCAATACCTGCTTCTGGCTGGTAGTGGCCAGTACCAAATAGTTTCGGGATTTGATCCCGCGCCCGGCCAGGCTTTCCAGCTGCATGCGCAGGGCCGGGTCGCTGGCTTGCAGGCCGGCGGTGTCGATCAGCACTACGCGCTTGCGCAGCAGCGGGTCGAGGGCGTTGGCCAGGGACTGGCCCGGGTCGACGTGGGTCACCGGCACATTGAGGATGCGGCCCAGGGTCTTGAGTTGCTCCTGGGCGCCAATGCGGTAGCTGTCCATGCTCACCAGCGCGATGTTCTGTGCGCCGTACTTGAGCACGTAACGTGCGGCCAGCTTGGCCAGGGTGGTGGTCTTGCCCATGCCGGCAGGGCCGACCATGGCAATCACGCCGCCTTCTTCCAGGGGTTCGATTTCCGGGGTGACGATCATCCGCGCCAGGTGGGCCAGAAGCATGCGCCAGGCCTGGCGAGGTTCTTCAATTTGCGTGGTCAGTTGCAGCAGGTCGCGGGACAACGGGCCGGACAGGCCGATGCGTTGCAGGCGACGCCACAGGTTGGCCTGTTGCGGCTGGCTGCCCTGCAACTGGTTCCAGGCCAGCGAGCCCAGCTGCACTTCCAGCAGTTCACGCAGGCCGTTGAGTTCGAAACGCATCGAGTCGAATACCCGCTGGTCTACCGCTGCCGCCGGGGCGGGCGCAGCAGGACGCGGCGGTTCAACAAAAGTCGGCTCTACCAGCGGCTCGGACGCCGTCAGCGGCAACCCGGCAAACAGCTGGCGATTGGTGGAAGCGTCGCTGTCGCCACGCATGCTCAGTTCAGCCTGGGCCGAGACAATGCGCGAAGCGGTCTTGCGCAGCTCGTCTTCCAGTTCCATGTTCGGCACACGCGGCGCCAGGGCCGAGGGCTTGTAATCCAGGGCAGCCGTCAGCTCGACACCGCCGGCAATACGACGGTTACCGATAATCGCAGCGTCGGCGCCCAACTCATCACGTACCAGTTTCATGGCCTGACGCATATCGGCGGCGAAAAAACGCTTCACTTGCATATCCCACTACCTCAGCCGTTGGGCCCTACTGTCGCGACGATAGTCACTTGCTTATTGTCAGGAATTTCCTGGTAAGCCAATACATGCAAATTCGGTATAGCCAGGCGTCCAAACCGCGACAACATCGCCCGGACGGGGCCAGCCACCAGCAGGATCACCGGATGGCCTTCCATTTCCTGGCGCTGCGCGGCCTCAATCAACGAACGCTGCAGCTTCTCAGCCATGCTTGGCTCCAGCAACACGCCTTCATCAGCGCCCTGCCCAGCCTTCTGAATACTATTGAGCAATATTTGTTCCAACCTTGGTTCCAAGGTGATCACAGGCAGCTCGGAGTCAAGCCCTACAATGCTTTGGACGATTGCACGCGACAATCCGACGCGCACCGCAGCCACCAGAGCGGCAGTATCTTGACTCTTGGCGGCATTGTTGGCGATAGCTTCGGCAATGCTGCGAATGTCCCGTACCGGCACCTGCTCGGCCAACAGCGCCTGCAGCACCTTGAGCAGTTGCGAAGTAGACAGCACGCCCGGCACCAGCTCTTCGGCCAGCTTTGGCGAGGCTTTGGCCAGCAATTGCAAGAGTTGCTGGACTTCTTCGTGGCCAATCAGCTCGTGGGAGTGCTTGTACAGAATCTGGTTGAGGTGCGTCGCGACCACGGTGCTGGCGTCGACCACGGTGTAGCCGAGCGACTGCGCCTGGCTGCGCTGACTGATTTCGATCCAGACCGCTTCCAGGCCAAAAGCCGGATCTTTGGCGGTAATCCCGTTTAGGGTACCGAACACCTGGCCCGGGTTGATCGCCAGTTCGCGGTCCGGGTAGATCTCGGCTTCGGCCAGGATCACCCCCATCAGGGTCAGGCGGTAGGCACTGGGGGCCAGGTCTAGGTTGTCGCGGATGTGCACGGTAGGCATCAGGAAGCCCAGGTCCTGGGACAGCTTCTTGCGCACACCCTTGATCCGCGCCAGCAATTGACCGCCCTGGTTGCGATCCACCAGGGGAATCAGGCGGTAGCCGACTTCCAGGCCGATCATGTCGATCGGGGTCACGTCGTCCCAGCCCAACTCCTTGGTTTCCTGGGCCCGGGCCGGGGATGGCAGCAGTTCCTGCTGGCGTGCCACTTCCTGTTGGGCAATCACTTTGATGTTGTTTTGCTTTTTCCAGAACAGGTAAGCGCCACCAGCGGCCATCGCGGCCATGCTCAGGAACGAGACGTGAGGCATGCCCGGCACAATGCCCATGATGGCCATGATGCCCGCCGCCACGGCCAGCGCCTTGGGCGAGGCAAACATCTGCCGGCTGATCTGCTTGCCCATGTCTTCGGAGCCCGAAGCACGGGTCACCATGATCGCCGCTGCTGTAGATAACAACAGTGATGGCAATTGCGCCACTAAACCGTCACCGATGGTCAGCAGGGCGTAAACCTTGCCGGCGTCGCCGAAGGTCATGCCGTGCTGGAAGATGCCGACCGCCATGCCTCCGATCAGGTTGATAAACAGAATCAACAGGCCGGCGATGGCGTCACCGCGCACGAATTTGCTGGCACCGTCCATGGAACCGTAGAACTCGGCTTCCTGGGCGACTTCAAGACGACGGGATTTGGCCTGGTTCTGATCGATGAGGCCGGCGTTGAGGTCGGCGTCGATGGCCATCTGTTTGCCGGGCATCGCATCGAGGGTGAAACGTGCGCTCACCTCGGAAATCCGCCCGGCGCCCTTGGTCACTACCACGAAGTTGATGATCATCAAGATCGCAAAAACCACGATACCGACCACGTAGTTACCGCCGATCACCACCTCACCGAAGGCCTGGATCACCTTGCCCGCGGCGGCGTGACCGTCCTGGCCGTGGAGCATCACCACCCGGGTGGAGGCCACGTTAAGCGCCAGCCGCAGCAGCGTGGCGATCAGCAGAATCGTCGGAAACACCGCGAAATCCAGCGGCCGCAGGGCGTACACACACACCAGCAGCACGACCACGGACAGCGCGATGTTGAAAGTGAAGAACACGTCCAGCAGGAAAGGCGGCATTGGCAACATCATCATTGCCAGCATCACCAGCAACAACAACGGCACACCCAGATTGCCTCGCGAGAGGTCAGTCAGGGTGCCACGGGCCGTGCTGAGCATTTGAGAACGATCCACCGGTATTCCTCGTTTCCTTGAAGCAAACTTTTGACGCCGGGAGGCGTCCTGGAGGCGGTATTGCAAGAAGCCTTCCAACTTTTGCTTGAGGGCGCAGATCGGTCTCACGGACAGCGGAGCGCTAGCGCCGTACACACATCACCTGTGGCGAGGGAGCTTGCTCCCGTTGGGCTGCGCAGCAGCCCCGGAACGGCTTACGCGGTTTTGCCTGAATAACCGCGATAGCTTCATTGGGGGCGCTTCGCACCCCAGCGGGAGCAAGCTCCCTCGCCACACCAGCTCGTTCGCGGGAGATGGCGAAACGTCCGACAGGTATTTAGGGTTGCTGGTGGGAAAGTCGATCTCTAGTCTTCGGGCATCGCTGCACCTCACCGAAACACTGGCTTCAGCCCATGCGCTGACCTGCGACTTTGCCTTTGAGCTGGAAGGATCGCGACGGGAAGGCGCGCTGGGGATTGCGCAGTTGATTGAAGTGGCGCGGTTGCTGGCTGATCGGGCACTGGACCAGGCAGAGCAGTCAACGCCGATGCCTTAGGCATTGCCGTCAAAGGCTGATCGCTCTCTGCGCGGGAACGATCAGTCCATGCCTAGACCAGACGAACCTTTTCCGCTTGCAGTCCTTCTGGACCTTGCACCACCTCGAACTCAACGGCCTGGCCTTCTTCAAGCGTCTTGAAACCGTCGCTCTGAATGGCCGAGAAGTGGACAAAAAGATCTTCGCCGCTTTCTTGCTTGATAAAGCCAAAGCCCTTTTCTGTGTTGAACCATTTGACCGTGCCTGTAACCCTTGCCATTGCCGTTCTCCCGACATCTCGTGCGCAGACTGCATAGCGCAGCCAGCCTATCACCTCAATCAAACCGCTAAAGGCAGGGGGATGGCTACTGTCAAAGTTGACAGGTAGAGGGGGTTGGCTGGAGGGATAAGGTGGCTGTCAGGACGCCTTCGCGAGCAAGCCCGCTCCCACATTTGACCGCGTTTCTACAGGCTGTACACGGTCAAATGTGGGAGCGGGCTTGCTCGCGAATAGGCCAGCAGAGGCACTACAACACTCAGGAATCCCGACGCAAATCCGGCGGAATCGGCAGGTCTTTGAGCGGATCCGGCCGCTTGCCCTTGCCCGCGCGGTACTGGCGGATCTGATACACGTACGCCGCCTCCGACGACTCCACCAGCAGAATGTCATTGGCCACCGCAATCTCACGGATTTTCAACGCGGTGAAATCACTGCCTTTGGCCAGCAACATCGGCGCTCCACCCTTCTCCGGGTCGTACTTGAGCGCCACGGCATAGTGAGTCGGGTTGGCGATAACTACGTCGGTTTCGGGCAGGCCTTCCTGGTCCTTGGGGCGCCGCGTTTACCCAGCAAGCACGCGTTATCGTTAACGAACTTCGCGAGCAAGCCCGCTCCCACATTCGACCGCGTTTCTACAGGCTGTACACGGTCAAATGTGGGAGCGGGCTTGCTCGCGAAGAGGCCAGGAGAGGCGCTACAACACTCAGGAATCCCGACGCAAATCCGGCGGAATCGGCAGGTCTTTGAGCGGATCCGGCCGCTTGCCCTTGCCCGCGCGGTACTGACGGATCTGATACACGTACGCCAACACCTGAGCCACCGCCAGGTACAACCCGGCCGGGATCTCTTGGTCGAGGTCGGTGGAGTAGAAGATCGACCGCGCCAGCTCCGGCGATTCCAGCAGCAGGATGTCGTTGGCCACGGCAATCTCACGGATTTTCAACGCGGTGAAATCACTGCCCTTGGCCAGCAACATCGGCGCTCCACCCTTCTCCGGGTCGTACTTGAGCGCCACGGCATAGTGAGTCGGGTTGGTGATAACCACGTCGGCGTCGGGAACGGCAGCCATCATCTTGCGCTGGGACATCTCCCGCTGCAGCTGGCGAATCCGCTGTTTGACCTCGGGCCGGCCTTCCTGGTCCTTGTGTTCGTCGCGCACTTCCTGCTTGGTCATCAGCAGTTTCTTGTGGCTTTCCCACAGCTGGATCGGCGCATCCACCGCAGCAATGATGATCAACCCACACGCCATCCACAGCGAACTCCAGCCCACCACTTGCACGCTGTGGATGATCGCCAGTTCGATCGGCTCGTGGGCGATGCGCAGCAGGTCGTCGATGTCGGACGACAACACCGTCAGCGCCACAAACAGGATCAGGATGAACTTGGCCAACGCCTTGAGCAGTTCCACCAGGGCCTTGGTGGAAAACATCCGCTTGAGCCCAGGGCCCGGGTTCATCCGGCTGAATTTGGGCGCCATGCTGCCGGCGGCAAACAGCCAGCCACCGAGGGAAATCGGGCCGATCAGTGCGGCCAGCAGCAAGGTAATCAGGATCGGCTGCACCGCCAGGATCGCGATCTTGCCGGAGTGCAGCAGGTACAAGCCCATGGCGCCCGGACTGAGCAGCACCTCACGGGGCAGGGAGAAATTCAGGCGCATCAACTCCATCAGGTCCAGGGCCAGGCCACCGCCGTAGATCAGCAGGGCACCGGAGCCGGCGAGCATGATGGCCAGCGTGTTGAGCTCTTTGGAGCGGGCAATCTCGCCCTTTTCCCGGGAGTCCTTTTTACGTTTCTCCGTGGGGTCTTCTGTTTTGTCCTGGCCACTCTCGCTCTCAGCCATGGCTTACCGCGCCCGCGCCAAGTCACGTAAGAACTGCAAGGCGTCAGTCGCCAGCGGTTGATACTGATTGAGAATGTCAGCCATGCCGACCCAGAAAATCCCCATGCCCAGCACCAGGGTCAACGGGAAACCGATAGAGAAGATGTTCAACTGCGGCGCCGCCCGGGTCATCACGCCAAAGGCGATGTTGACCACCAGCAACGCGGTGATCGCCGGCAATACCAGCAGCAACGAGGCACCGAGCACCCAGCTCAGTCGCCCCACCAGCTCCCAGAAATGATTGACCACCAACCCGCTGCCCACCGGCAAGGTGGTAAAGCTTTCGGTCATGACCTCGAACACCACCAGGTGGCCGTTCATGGCCAGGAACACCAAGGTCACCAGCATCGTCAGGAACTGCCCGATCACCGCCACCGAGACGCCGTTGGTGGGGTCGACCATGGACGCGAAGCCCATGCCCATCTGGATCGAGATGATTTGCCCGGCAATCACGAAAGCCTGGAAGAACAGCGTCAGGGAGAAGCCCATCAAGGCGCCGATGATGATTTGCTCGGCGATCAGCAGCAGCGCACTGAGGTCCAGGGCATTCACCGGCGGCATCGGCGGCAACGCCGGCACAATCACCACGGTAATTGCCACCGCGAAATACAGGCGAATGCGCCGCGGCACCAGGGTGGTACCGAACACCGGCATGGTCATCAGCACTGCCGTGACCCGGAACAACGGCAGGATGAACGAGGCCACCCAGGTGCTGATCTGGGTGTCGGTCAACGCCAGCATCGAATTCACGGGGTCAGCCGATCAACTGCGGAATACTGCCGTACAGCTGCAGGATGTATTCCATGAAGGTTTGCACCAGCCACGGGCCGGCAACGATCAAGGTGATCAGCATCACCAGCAGGCGCGGCAGGAAGCTCAGGGTCTGTTCGTTGATCTGGGTCGCGGCCTGGAACATCGCCACCAGCAGGCCCACCAACAGGCTCGGCACCACCAGCACGGCGACCATCATGGTGGTCAGCCACAGGGCTTCACGAAACAGGTCGACCGCTACTTCTGGCGTCATCGTCTACACCCCACCGAAACTGCCGGCCAGGGTGCCGATAATCAGCGCCCACCCGTCCACCAACACAAACAGCATGATCTTGAACGGCAACGAAATAATCAGCGGCGACAGCATCATCATACCCATGGCCATCAGCACACTCGCCACGACGAGGTCGATGATCAGGAACGGAATGAAGATCATGAAGCCGATCTGGAACGCGGTCTTCAGCTCCGAGGTCACGAACGCCGGCACCAGGATGGTCAGCGGCGCCATGTCGGGGCTGGCGATGTCGGTACGCTTGGACAGCCGCACGAACAGTTCAAGATCGCTGGAACGGGTCTGCGACAGCATGAAATCCTTGATCGGGCCCTGGGCTTTGTCGATCGCATCCTGGGCGGTCATTTTCTCCGCCAGGTACGGTTGCAGGGCTTGCTGGTTCACCTTGTCGAACACCGGCGCCATGATGAACAGCGTCAGGAACAGCGCCATGCCGGTCAGGATCTGGTTCGACGGCGTCTGTTGCAGGCCGAGGGCCTGACGCAGAATCGAGAACACGATGATGATCCGGGTGAAGCTGGTCATCAGCATCACGAACGCCGGGATGAAGCTCAGCGCGGTCATGATCAGCAGGATCTGCAGGCTGACCGAATACTCCTGCGCGCCCGCTGCGTTGGTGCCCAGGGTGATCGCCGGGATCGACAACGGGTCTGCCGCGTACGCCAGCGGCGCTGCCAGCAACAGCATGAGCGTCAATAAAACGCGCATTACTTCTTATCCTTCTGATCCTTGCCCAGCAACTCCATGAGGCGCTGGGCGAATTCCGGCGTGGCCGCTTGGGTCTGGGCCACTTCCACAGGCTGCTTGAGCACGTGCAATGGGGTGATGCGGCCGGGGGTGATGCCCAGCAGAATCTGCTCGTCGCCCACCTGCACCAGCACCAGCCGGTCCCGCGGGCCAAGGGCGCGCGAACCCACCAGTTCAATCACCTGAGCATTGCCCGGGCCGATGCGCTGTACACGGCGCAACACCCAGGCGAGCACGAAGATCAGCCCCACCACCAGCAACAAACCCAACACCAGCTGGGTCAACTGCCCACCCACACCACTGCCGAGCGCCGGCGCGGCTGCCTGGGCGACCGGTTCTGCTGCCATTACGCTCAAGGGCAGCGTCGATAACAGTCCTACCAATGAGCGCTTCATATCAACGCAACTTCTTGATGCGTTCGCTTGGGCTGATCACGTCGGTCAGGCGGATGCCGAACTTCTCGTTGACCACCACCACTTCGCCGTGGGCGATCAGCGTGCCGTTGACCAGCACGTCCAGCGGCTCACCGGCCAGGCGGTCCAGCTCGATCACCGAACCCTGGTTGAGTTGCAGAAGGTTGCGGATGTTGATTTCGGTGCTGCCGACTTCCATGGAGATCGACACCGGAATGTCGAGGATCACGTCCAGGTTCGGACCGTCCAGGGTCACCGGCTCGTTGTTCTTCGGCACGCTGCCGAACTCTTCCATGGGAAGGCGATTGCCCACCGGGGCGGTGGCCGCATCGGCCGCCAGCAGCGCGTCGATATCGTCCTGGCCGACATCGCCGGTTTCTTCCAGGGCAGCCGCCCACTCGTCAGCCAGGGCCTGGTCTTCGGCGGAAGTGTTTTCGTGTTCGGTAGCCATTACATGTCCTCGGCGGAGCAGAAATTAAGGTGGATCAGCGGCGGTTGATCGGTTCAATCACTTGCAACGCGAGGTTGCCTTTGTGAGAACCCAGCTTGACCTTGAACGACGGCACGCCGTTGGCGCGCATGATCAGTTCTTCCGGCAGCTCGACGGGAATCACATCCCCCGGCTGCATGTGCAAAATATCCCGCAAACGCAACTGGCGACGGGCCACGGTGGCGGTCAGGGGTACGTCGACGTCCAGCAGGTCTTCGCGCAGGGCCTTGACCCAGCGTTCGTCCTGGTCGTCGAGGTCGGACTGGAAGCCGGCATCGAGCATTTCGCGCACCGGCTCGATCATCGAGTACGGCATGGTCACGTGCAGGTCGCCGCCACCGCCATCGAGTTCGATGTGGAAGGTGGAGACCACAATGGCTTCGCTGGGGCCGACGATGTTGGCCATGGCCGGGTTCACTTCCGAGTTGATGTACTCGAAATTGACTTCCATGATCGCCTGCCAGGCTTCCTTCAAGTCGATGAAGGCCTGTTCCAGCACCATGCGCACCACGCGCAATTCAGTCGGGGTGAATTCACGGCCTTCGATCTTGGCGTGACGGCCGTCACCGCCGAAGAAGTTGTCCACCAGCTTGAACACCAGCTTGGCGTCGAGGATGAACAACGCGGTGCCGCGCAGCGGCTTGATCTTCACCAGGTTGAGGCTGGTGGGCACGTACAGCGAGTGCACGTATTCACCGAACTTCATCACCTGCACACCGCCCACCGCCACGTCCGCCGAGCGGCGCAGCATGTTGAACATGCTGATGCGGGTGTAACGGGCGAAACGCTCGTTGATCATCTCCAGGGTCGGCATGCGTCCACGGACGATGCGATCCTGGCTGGTCAGGTCGTAGCTTTTGACGCTGCCGGGCTCGGCAGCCATTTCGGTCTGTACCAGACCATCGTCGACGCCATGGAGCAGCGCATCGATTTCATCCTGGGACAGCAGGTCCTGCACGGCCATGTCGTGATCCTACTGCAATACGAAATTAGTGAAGAGCACCTGCTCGATCACCGGTTTGCCGACTTCCTTCTGGGCCACTTCCTGCACGCTGGCAGTGACCTTCTGGCGCAGCATTTCCTGACCCACCGGGGTGGCGAGGGTGTCGAAGGGCTGGGCGGAAAACAGCATCACCAGGTTGTTGCGGATCACTGGCATGTGCACCTTGAGGGCATCCAGGTCTGCCTGGTTACGCGCCAGCAGGGTAATGCTCACCTGCAGGTAGCGTTGACGGCCGTTCTGATTGAAGTTGGCGACAAACGCCGGCAGCATCGGCTCGAAGATTGCCGGTTGCTTGACGTTAGGGTTGACCTCGGCCGTCGCGGCCGGTTTGCTCTGGGCACTGTGCATGAAGTACCAGGTAGCCCCCACGGACAAGCCGATCGCCAGGAACAAGGCCAGGACAATCACCAGGATAAGCTTGAGCTTGCCCTTGCCTGCGGGTGGTGTTGCTACGTCGTCGCTCTTCGCCATGCCAATAATCCGTCACTATTCAGGGATTCATAGTTCTGGGGAAAGGCAAGAGCAAGTGTTATGCCAGAGTTGTCAGTTCGGTCACGGTTTCGCCGACACTGCAAAACCAATGTGGGAGCGGGCTTGCTCGCGAAAGCGGTGGATCAGCACCTGTAACGGTAACTGACACTCCGTATTCGCGAGCAAGCCCGCTCCCACATTTTGATCATCGCCAGGCCCTGGATCAGGCGTAATAGTCCACGGCGCTGGAGCCGATCACCGACTGCACCACCGGTGCGGCAACTTCAGCCACCTCACCGATACCGCCGCCATCAACCCCATCACCCCGCCCGCCACTGCCACTGACGCCGCGTGCCTGGTTCTGCTGTTGTGGGTCCTGGCCCTGCTGACCCTGCCAGCCACGGGACTGGTCCGACACGTTAACGTCGACCTGGCCCATGCCCTGCTGGGCAAACATCTCCCGCAGACGGCCCGACTGGCTTTCCAACGCTTCACGAACCACCGCGTGGCCACTCATGAAAGTGACCTGCGCCTGTTGGTCAGCGGACATTTTCACGCTGATATCCAGGCGGCCCAGTTCAGCGGGTTGCAGCTGGATCTCTGCCGATTTGAGGTTGGCGCTGGACAGGTACATGACCCGGTTCACCACCTCGTCGGTCCAGCCGCTCTGGTGCATGGCCAGTGGTGCGTTGGCCACCGGTGGCAGGGCATTCGCGGTTTTCGGCGTGGCGGCCTGGGTCAGCGCGGCGAGGCGGTTGGCGAAATCGTCGACACGGGTGTCGCTGCGGGCATCTTTCAGGTCCTTGAGACCGCCATCGATCAGGCCGCTGAAGGCTTTGTCGCCGCCCTGGTCGGTGCTGTCCTTGGACGCTTGCTGATCGACCATGCTGGCCAGGCCAGTGGCAAAGTTTTGCGCGGCCGTTGGCTGATCCTGGGTCGGGGCCGGCGTGCCTTTGGCTGGGGTCTGGCTGCTGGCGGACACGTGACCGCCCTGCTCCATGGCCAGGCGTACGGCGGGCATCGCATCCAGCGGGTCGGCTTCGGGGTCGAAGGCGGGCTTGGCGTCGTCGGTGGCAGCCACGGGTGGCGCTACCACTGGCTGGGCCTTATCGTCTTTCGCCGCGACCGGTGCCGGTGTTTCGACGGGCGCTGGCGTTGCCGGGACGGGAACGGGGACTACCGCGGCCATCAGCGCCGGGTCGACGGCGGGGTCGACCGGGGGTTGCTGGGCCAGGGTGGGGTCGTCTGCCGGGGCCGGGTCGTCGGTCTTGGCGGTGGTGTCCGGGGTGTCGGGCTTGGCCGGCGGGGTGGCAGGCAAATTCTTGCCGTTATCGGCAACCGATGGAGTGCCGGCGGCAGGCTTGTCGTTGTTGGCGGCGGGCTTGGTGCTGGCGTCCGCAGGCTTGTCGCGGGTCGACCGGGTGGTGGTGTCAGAGGGTTTTGCCGAGGGCGCGGGGGCTTGCTTGGCGAACACCTGAGCGAAGCCCGGGGCCTTGTCCCGCGGGTCCGCAGCCACTGCCGGTGGATTGGCAGCGGGCGCTTGAGGCTTGGCCGCGGGGGCCGCCTGAAGAAGCGAATTCGGGGTGATTGCCATAGATAAGAGTCTCCGCCGCACAGGGGTCGAGGGTGCGGTTACAGGAGGTAGAGCAAGAGTTGGGCCAGGTTTTGGTTTTGGGTGTATATCCGTTATTTGGGTGATGGCTTCTATTGGTTCCGCTCTTACAGCGGGTCACTTTTGAAAGGAGCCCAAAAGTAACCAAAAGGCTCTTGCCCCACCACTCGGCTCCTCGCCTAGGCTCGGAGTGCCCGAGCTCCGGCTTTGGACCGTGGGCCGCCGTCATGGGCCATCCCTGGCCCAGGACGGCTAACCTGGCGTCCTGCCAGGTTACCCACGCTCCAAAGCCTGCGTTCGGCCAGCGTGGTTTAACGGGGCGCCTAAGATCAAGATCAAAAGCAGATCAAGAGCACAGCGGCCTACAGGCCGGCTTGAGTGTTAAAAGCAAAAGCAAAAACCAGAGCGAAAACAGATCTGCTTTTCTGTGGGAGCGGGCTTGCTCGCGAAAAACCTGAGAGCGCCGCGTTCATCCAGGATGCCAGCGTCATCGTTAACGACCTTCGCGAGCAAGCCCGCTCCCACATTTTTGACCGTGCCCGCTTTAGCTTTTGATTTGCTTTTCAACACTCAAGCCGGCCGGGAGGCCGCTGTGCTTTTGCTTTTGATCTTGATTTTGATCTGACTGCCCCATTCAGCCCGAGGCCGAACGCAGGCAGTGCGGAGCGGGTAAACCGGCAGGACGCCGGTTTAGCCGCGCCGGGCCATGGATGGCCCGTCGCGGCGGCCCGCTTCGCGGTGCCGGAGTGAGGGAACACCGAGCCTAGGCGAGGTGCCGACAGGCGGGGCAGAGCCCTTTGGTTACTTTGGGGCTTTTCCAAAGTGACCCGCTGTAAGAGCGGAACCATAGGCGGCCGTTACCTAAATAACGGATATACACACCAAAAGCGTCAAAGCTGAAACCGCTCCCGCTCATGCTCATACAACGGCCGCACCAGCGAAAACTCCTGGTCAATCTCGTCCACCAACCCCCCAAGGTCAGCATGCACAGGCTTGGCCGACGTATCCTCAAGCAACTGACAAAGCTCAGCCAACCGCACCGCCCCAAGGTTACCGCTACTCCCCTTAAAGCTATGCGCAATCCGCCCCAACGCCTTGGCATCATCCCGAGCCCGGCGCAGCGCCTCCACCCGCTTCTGCGAGTCATCAAGAAAAGTGTCGAGCAACTTCGGATACTCGCCCTCCATGACCTCCTGCAAGCCAGTCAGCACATCGGGGTCCAGATGAATCTCTGCCACTTGTTCGCTCCTTGATCAAGAATCGGCGGATTATGCCAGAGCCTTCCATGAAAACTCCACGCGCACACACCGCCCGCCGTCAGACCAGCCTACATCGCTGCTCAACTGCCGCACCAGGCTCAACCCCCGACCAGACAGACGGTCAACATCCAGCGGCCTGGCCAGCACCTTCTCCACATCAAATCCCGACCCACTGTCCTCGATCCGCAAAGTCAGACACCCACCCTCCCCGGTCGGCACCACATCCAGATGCACCCGCACAAACCCACTGTCCAACCGCGCCAGCCGCTCATTACGCTCGCGGTAATACGCCGCAAACCCCTGGGCATCACGCTTGAGCCGCGAATCCAACCCCAGCACCCCATGCTCCAGGGCGTTGGAATACAACTCCGCCATCACGCTATACAACGCCCCGCTATGCTCCCGCAGCCCATGAACCTCCAACAGCAATTGCAACAAATACGGCAACGGGTTGTAGGACTTGAGCGTCTCGGCACGAAACTCAAAGCTCACCGACCAATCCAGCGGCGACGACTGGCCGCTGTCGGAATACACCATCGACGGCGAACGCAACGCCTCCCCCGCCTGCAAGCTGATCTCCACCATGCTGACGTCATCACGCACTTCGCCGCGAAAAGCCGCCAGGGCCTGCTCGATCTCCTCGAATAAACGGTCCGGCTCACGGTTGGCCGCAAACACCTGCTGCAAACGCTCGGCGCCAAACAGCTGCTCCTGAGCATCCGCAGTATCCAGTACACCATCCGACAGCAAAAACACCCGGTCGCCCAGCGCCATCGGCCAGACTTCAGTGCGGTCATCAAACGCCTCGGCCGTCAGCACACCCAATGGCAAATGCCGCGACACCAGCGGCGTGCGCTTGCCGGTGGCGAGGTCATGCACATACCCCTCAGGCATGCCGCCGTTCCACACTTCCACCACCCGGCGTTGCGCGCTGAGGCACAGCAAGGTGGCGCAGCAGAACATGTCCACCGGCAGGATGCGCTTGAGCTTGGCGTTCATCTCCCGCAGGGTCTGCGCCAGGCCGTAGCCCTTGGCCGTCATGCCGTAGAACACTTCCGCCAGCGGCATCGCGCCGACCGCCGCCGGCAAACCATGACCGGTAAAGTCCCCCAGCAGCACATGCATATCGCCCGACGGCGTGTAGGCCGCCAGCAACAGGTCACCGTTGAACAGCGCGTAGGGCGATTGCACGTAGCGAATATTCGGCGCGGCGTTGATGCAGCCGGAATGCGCGACCTTGTCGAATACCGCCTTTGCCACCCGCTGCTCCTGCAGCAGGTAGTCGTGGTGCCGGGCGATCAGGTCGCGCTGCTGCAACACCGTGGCCTGCAAGCGGCGCAAGCGGTCCATGGCGTTAATCTTCGCCGCCAGGATCACCTGGTTATAGGGTTTGGCCAGGAAGTCGTCGCCGCCGGCATCCAGGCACTGGGCCAGGGCTTCGCTCTCGCGCAGGGAGGTGAGGAAGATGATCGGCACCAGCGCCTCCCCCGCCAGTTGCTTGATCTGCCGGGCCGCCTCGAAGCCGTCCATGACCGGCATCAGGGCGTCCATCAACACCAGTTGCGGCCGCTCGCGGATGAACACGTCCACAGCTTCCTCACCGTTGCTGGCGGTCAGTACCTGGTGGCCCTGACGGCGCACGATGCTCGACAGCAACAAAAGGTCGGCGGCGCTGTCTTCGGCGATCAATACCGTCAGCGCTTCGAGGACCGGGGCCAGGACGCTCAACTGAGGTCGAACAGTTTGTCGAAGTTGGAGATGGCGAGGATCTTGCGCACGTCGGAGTTGCTGTTGACCACCTGCACTTCGGCATCGTCGCCGCCGGCATGGTCCCGCAGCAGCAGGAGCATGCCCAGTGCCGAGCTGTCCATGTAGGTGGTTTCCTTCAAGTCCACCACGTAGATCTCGGGCACCTTGTAGAACTTTTCGTAGGCATCACGAAAAGCCTGGTGACTACCGAAATCGAATCGACCCTTGACGGTGATCGTCGCTTTCTTCCCATCCAGGGACACTTCTGATTCGACTGACATTCGACTGCTTCCTTGTCATTGGCAATGTGCAACAAGGTTTAGCAGGTGATGGGCAAGTGGGCAAATCCACGTAGGAGCGAGCTTGCTCGCGAAGAACGCAAGACCAGCGCGTAAATTCTGATTGCCCCGCGTTATCGTTGATGACCTTCGCGAGCAAGCTCGCTCCTACAGGGGGCGGCGGCGTGCTTAATAGGGGTTTTGGCGGGGCAGACGCTGGGACAATTCATCGAGCAACTTCTGCTCGCGCTTGTCTTCCAGAGCGCGGGCTTCGTCGATGTAGCGTTGCACCAGCTTGCGCAGGCCTTCGACCCGGGCGTAGGCCTGTTGCCAGCTGTCGCGGGCCTTGTCGACATTGGCCTGGTGCCAGGCCAGGCTCTGGCGCTGCTGGCCGACGGCGGTTTCCAGCTGGTTGAGAAAGCCCTGGTAGCCCATCAGCCATTGGCCGGAGACGCCCTTGCTGCCGCGCTCGATCCACTGTTGCTGGTACTCGCCGCGAAAGCGCTCCAAATCCCCCAGCTTGCTTTCCGCCAGGCGAACCTGGCCCTGGAAGTAACCCAGGCGCTGGACGGCGGTCTTTTCAGCTTTTTCGGCCATGTCCACCACCGGGGCAAGGCGTGCGGCTCGGGTATTGGCCATGGTTTATCCGCCGGGTGCCGGAGCGAAGATACTACCCAGGTGCGCCTCGCTCTCACCCATGCTGATCTTGTCGTTGAGGCCTTGGCGCAGGTAGGTCACCAGTTGCGGTTGCAGGGCGATCGCCAGGTCGGTCTCGCGATCACCGCCGGCCACGTAGGCGCCCACGCTGATCAGGTCGCGGCTCTGTTGATAACGCGACCACAGCTGCTTGAAGTGCTGCGCCCGCAGCATGTGCTCAGGCGTGACCACCGACGGCATCACCCGGCTGATGGACGCTTCGATGTCGATGGCCGGGTAATGCCCTTCCTCGGCCAAGCGCCGGGACAGCACGATGTGCCCGTCGAGCACGCCCCGCGCCGAGTCGGCAATCGGGTCCTGCTGGTCATCGCCCTCGGAGAGTACGGTGTAGAACGCAGTGATCGACCCCCCGCCAGCTTCAGCGTTACCGGCACGCTCCACCAGCTTGGGCAGCTTGGCGAATACCGACGGCGGATAGCCCTTGGTGGCCGGCGGCTCGCCGATGGCCAGGGCGATTTCCCGCTGGGCCTGGGCGAAACGGGTCAGGGAGTCCATCAGCAACAGGACGTTCTTGCCCTTGTCGCGAAAATATTCGGCGATGCGTGTGCAGTACATCGCGGCACGCAGGCGCATCAGCGGCGCGTCATCCGCCGGTGAGGCGACCACCACTGAACGCTTGAGGCCTTCTTCGCCGAGGCTGTGCTCGATGAATTCCTTCACCTCGCGACCCCGCTCGCCGATCAGCCCCACCACAATAATGTCGGCCTCGGTAAAGCGGGTCATCATGCCCAGCAGCACCGACTTACCGACGCCGGTACCGGCGAACAGGCCCAGGCGCTGGCCGCGGCCCACCGTCAATAAACCGTTGATGCTGCGAATGCCCACGTCCAGCGGCACGCTGATGGGGTTGCGCTTGAGCGGGTTGATGGTCGGGCCGTCCATCGGCACCCAGTCTTCGGCCTTCATCCCGCCCTTGCCGTCGAGGGCGCGACCGGCACCATCCAGCACCCGGCCGAGCATGCTCATGCCCATGGGCAGGCGGCCGGTATCCGCCAGGGGCACCACTCGGGCGCCGGGGGCGATGCCGGCAACGCTGCCGACGGGCATCAGAAATACTTTGCTGCCGGAAAAGCCCATCACTTCGGCTTCGACCTGCACCGGGTGGTAGCTGTCGTCATTGATCACCATGCAGCGGCTGCCCATGGCGGCGCGCAGGCCTTCGGCTTCCAGAGTCAGGCCGACCATGCGCAGCAGGCGGCCCTCCAGGATCGGCTGGCCCGGCAACTCGGTGGCTTCGGCATAGGCACCCAGGCGCTTGGCGAAGCTGGTGCGATCAAGGCGCATCGGGGGTGTCCAGCTCGACGCTCAAGTCCGGCTCGGCCGGGTGCAGCGCCTGCTCGTGCAACTGGTCAAACAGCTTGGCCATGATCTGGGTGATGCGCGTCTCCACCGTGGCGTCGATGCGGCTGTGTTCGGTCTCGACCCGGCAACCACCGGGCAGCAGCGCAGCGTCTTCGACGATGCGCCAGGTTTCTTCATGGCGCTCGCGCAGGGCTTTGACCTGTTCGAAATCCTGAGGGTTGATGTACAGCCGCACGTTGCCGACGCCCAGGGGCAGGAGCTTGAGGGCTTCGCGCATCACGCTTTCGATTTGCGTGGAATCCAGGGCCAATTCGCGCTGAATCACCTGGCGGGTGATGTGCTCCACCAGCCCGACCATGGCTTTTTCGATCTGCGAGTCCTGCTCGGCGATGGGCTCGAACAGGCTGCCCATCAGGGTTTCCAGGCTGGCCAGCTTGACGCTCAGCGCCGCCTCGGCTTCCTGACGGACCTTGAGGGTGGTGCTGCGAAAACCGTCTTTCTCACCGGTGGAAAAACCTTCGTTGTAGGCTTCCTGACGAATGCTTTCGAGCTCTTCCAGGGTCAGTGGCTGGACTTCTTCCAGCGGCACTTCTTCCATCTCGGCCGGAGCTTCTTCTACCGGCTCGGGTTCTGGCTCCGGGCGATGCGGGTCGAAACTGGGCAGCGACCAGACGTCGAACCCTCCGACGTCCCGTGCGCGAATCAGATCGCTGGGCGTCTCATCTTTGTTCGACATGCGTGGCGCCTTAAATCATTTCTTCGCCGCCCTTCCCACCGAGAACGATTTCTCCGGCTTCGGCCATACGGCGGGCAATGGTGAGGATTTCTTTCTGCGCAGTCTCCACGTCGCTGACGCGCACCGGGCCCTTGGCCTCGAGGTCGTCGCGCAACAGTTCGGAAGCCCGCTTGGACATGTTCTTGAAGATCTTTTCCTTGACGCCTTCGTCCGAACCCTTGAGGGCCAGCACCAGCACGTCGGAGGAGACTTCACGCAGCAACGCCTGGATGCCACGGTCGTCGACATCGGAGAGGTTGTTGAACACGAACATGAGGTCTTCGATCTGCACCGACAGGGTATCGTCGATCTCGCGGATCGAGTCCATCAACTGGCCTTCCACCGAGCTGTCGAGGAAGTTCATGATGTCGGCCGCACGCTTGATGCCGCCCAACGTGGTACGCGAAGCGTTGGAGTTACCCGAGAACTGCTTCTCGAGAATCGTGTTCAATTCTTTCAGGGCCGCCGGCTGTACGGTGTTCAACGACGAGACGCGCAGGATGATGTCCAGGCGCACTTTGTGGTCGAAATGGCCGAGCACTTCGCCGGCCTGGTCGGGGTCGAGATACGCCACCACGATTGCCTGGATCTGCGGGTGTTCGTAGCGGATCACGTCGGCCACGGCCCGCGGTTCCATCCACTTCAGGCTGTCGAGGCCGCTGGTGTTGCCACCCAGCAGGATGCGGTCGATCAGGCCGTTGGCCTTGTCTTCGCCCAGGGCCGAGGTGAGCATCTTGCGAATGTAGCTGTCGGAGCCGACGCCCAGGCTGGTCTGGTCGCCGACGATCTCGACGAACTCGCTCATCACCTGCTCGACTTGCTCGCGGTGCACATTGCGCATTTGCGCCATGGCCACGCCGACACGCTGAACCTCTTTGGGCCCCATGTGGCGCAGCACTTGGGCGGCGTCGGTTTCTCCAAGGGACAGCAACAGCACGGCGGCTTTGTCGACCCGGGAGAGTTTGGCTACTGCAGCTCGGCTATCACTCATCTGCGTTAATCCACTCTTTCACGACCTGGGCCACACGACCCGGGTCTTCGGCCACCAGGCTCTTGATTGCGTTCAACTGAGCGTCATAACCCTCGCTCGGGCTCGGCAACAGAATGCTTTGCGGGCCACCAAGGCTCACGCGGTCGTTGGCCAGTTCGCCATCCAGGCCGCCCATGCCACCCAACTCGACGTCGCCACCGGCCAGGGCCAGTTGTTTTTTGCCGTGGCCGGTGATGTTGTTGAGCACCGGACGCAGCACGCCGAACACCAGCACCAGGATGAACAACACACCCAGCACTTGCTTGACGATGTCCCAGAACCACGGCTGAGTATAGAACGCGGCCTCGGCAATCACCTCGCCCCGCTCGGCGGAAAACGGCATGTTGATCACGCTGACGCTGTCGCCACGGCTGGCATCGAAGCCCACTGCGTCCTGTACCAGGCGAGTGAAGCGCGCCAATTCGTCGGCGCTCCACGGGGCACGGGTGACGGCGCCGTCGGCGGCGTTGATCTTGACCTGGTCATCCACGACCACCGACACCGACAGGCGATTGATCCGGCCCTGCTGCTGCTTGGTGTGGCTGATGGAGCGGTCGAGCTCGAAGTTCTTGGTGGACTGGTTGCGCTTGTCGGCCGGGTACGGCGCGAGCATTGGCTGGCCGGTGGCCGGGTCCATGATCTGCTGACCGTTGGCGTCCAGCAGCGGCTGGCCAGGTTGCACCGCGCCTGCGGTGGCAGCGGCGCCACCGGTGGTTTGCGGAGCGGTGGCCGGGGTTGGCGGCTGGTTGCTCAGGGCACCCGGCACGCCTTGCGGGCCATTGCTGGCGGTGCGTTGTTCAGTGGTCGATTGCTCGCTGCGCAGGGCCGGCTGGTCCGGGTTGAACTGCTCGGAAGTCGATTCGACCGCGCTGAAGTCCACGTCGGCAGACACTTCAGCCTTGTAGCGATCATTGCCCAACACCGGTTGCAGGATGTTGTGCACGCGCTGGGTCAGCATGCTTTCCATGCGACGGCTGTAGTCGAACTGCTTGCCGGCCATGGTCAGCGAGGAGTTTTCCGCGAGGTCCGACAGCAGGTTGCCCTTCTGGTCGACCACGGTGATTTGCGACTTGCTCAATTCGGGAACGCTGGTGGCCACCAGGTTAATGATCGCCAACACCTGGCCAGGCTCCAGGGAGCGGCCAGCAAACAATTCGACCAGTACCGAGGCGCTGGGCTTGCGTTCATCGCGCACAAACACCGAGCTTTTCGGAATCGCCAGGTGCACCCGGGCGCCCTTGACGTTGTTCAACGCGGAAATGGTGCGCGCCAGTTCGCCTTCCAGGCCACGACGGTAGCGGGTGGCCTCCATGAACTGGCTGGTACCCAGGCCTTGGTCCTTGTCGAGGATTTCAAAGCCGATATTGGCGTCGGACGGGGTGACGCCGGCTGCCGCCAGTTTCATCCGTGCACGGGCCACATCATCGGCCTTGACCAACAAGGCACCGGAATTCGGTTCGACGGTGTAGGCAATGTCTGCCGCCGCCAGGGTTTCCATGATCTGCTTGGAATCCATGCCCGCGAGGCTGCCGTACAGCGGGCGGTAATCCGGTTGCTGGGACCACAGCACCACGGCAAAACCAATCGCCACGCTGGCAGCCAGGCCGACCATCAGGCCCACCTGACGCAGCATGGTCATCTCGGAGAGGTTTTCCAGGAACGACAGGCCGAACAGCGGCGGCTTGCCGTCTGCCTTGGCGGGTGCGTTATCCACGACTGCTTCTGCCATGACTCAAATCGTCCTTAAACCGGCATCTGCATGATGTCTTGATAGGCTTGAACCAGCTTGTTGCGTACCTGAGTCAAGGCCTGGAATGAAACGCTGGCTTTTTGCGAGGCGACCATCACGTCGGTGAGGTCCACGCCGCTCTTGCCGATCTCGAAGGCAGTCGCCAACTGACTGGATGCCTGCTGGGTATCGCTGACTTTATTGATGGCCTGGCCGAGCATGTCGGCAAAGCTGCTCTGGCCCAATTCCGGCACGGCTTGCGCGGCGGATTTCGGTTGGGCCATGGCATCCATTTGCATGGACCGCATATCCAACATCAACCGATTGAACTCAACACCTTGGCTCATGACCTTCTCTCTCCGACGACCCGCAATTTTTTGACACTACACAGCGATTACAGGGGTGGTAGCAACAAGGGTGCCAGCTCCGTGGCATTCTGTAAGAAAAGGCGACTGGCCCTGTCGGCTTTGAGAATATTCAGGTGGCGTAGAGGTAGGCTTCCACGTCCATCCCGGCATCGCGCATCTGCGCCAGCTTGTAGCGCAGGGTGCGCGGGCTGATGCCCAGGCGCTCGGCGGCCTCTTTGCGGCGGCCGCGCTCGGAACGCAAGGTGTCGATGATCATCTGGAATTCGCGGCGGCGCAGGTCGTCGCCCAAGGCACCGGCCGACTCGGCAGGCGCGGCTTCGATCTGTGGCGCGGCCGCCAGGCTCGGCAACGGCGCTGCGCCGCTGCCCATGGCCAGGCAGAAGTCCTGGGGCTGGATCAAGCCGCCCTGCTGCAAAATCAACGCACGCTGGATCGCATTGTCCAGTTCCCGCACGTTGCCGGGCCATGGGTAGCTGATCAGGCAGGCCTGAGCGTCGGCCGACAGGCGCGCCTGGGCATGCTTCATTTTATTGACGTGCTTGCTCAGCAGGCGCTCGGCCAGCGGAATGATGTCTGCCGGGCGCTCGCGCAACGGGCGCCAGGCCAACGGGAACACCGAGAGGCGGTAGAACAGATCCTCACGGAAGCGCCCCGCCGCCACTTCGCCCGCCAGGTCGCGGTTGGTGGTGGCCACCACACGGATGTCCAGCTGGATCGGCTTGCGTGCCCCCACCCGCTCCACTTCGCGCTCCTGCAACACCCGCAGCAATTTGGCTTGCAGGCCCAGGGGCATTTCGGAGATTTCGTCGAGCAGGATGGTGCCGCCGTCGGCCTGTTCGAACTTGCCGGCCTGAGCGGCGATGGCGCCGGTGAACGAGCCTTTCTCATGGCCGAACAAGGTGGCTTCGAGCATGTTGTCGGGGATGGCCGCGCAGTTGATCGCAATGAACGGCTGGCTGGCACGATGGGATTGCTGGTGGATGTAGCGCGCCAGTACTTCCTTGCCGGTGCCGGACTCGCCGGAGATCAATACGGTGGAATCGCTGCGGGCGACCCGGGCCGCCAGCTCCAGCAATTGCGCACTGGCCGGCTCGAAGGCAATCGGGCCTTCGCCGTCGGCGGCGCCCAGAGTGCCGAGGGCATGGCGCGCGACCAGTTCGATCAAGGCTTTGGGTTCGAAGGGTTTGACCAGGTAATCCGCAGCGCCCTGGCGCATGGCGTCAACCGCGCGCTCCACGGCACCGTGGGCGGTCATCAACAGCACCGGCAACTGCGGCTGGCGCGCACGCAATAGGCCGAGCAACTGATGGCCGTCCATGCCCGGCATGTTCACGTCGCTGACCACCAGGCTGAAGGACTCCTGCTCCACGGCCTCCAAGGCTTCTTCGGCAGAACCGACCGCACGGTAGTCATGGCCCGCCAGCAACAGCGTGTCAGCCAATGCTTCACGCAGGGCGCGATCGTCTTCAACCAATAAAACCTTGATAGCCATGACCTTTTACTCCGCGCTGACGGCGCATGAAAACAGCGGCAGCGTAATCAACGCGCACGTGCCGCGACCCAACCGGGAACGCAGCTGCAATTCTCCCTGATGGGCACGGGCGACTGCCTTGACCACGGTCAGGCCCAGGCCGGTACCGTTGGTTTTGGTGGTGAAAAAAGGTTCGCCGAGGCGTTGCAGCACCACCGGGTCAATCCCGCTGCCGCCGTCGCTGATGCTCAGGCGCAGGGTGTCGCCACGGTTGTACAGGTGAACCTTGAGCCGCGCCCCGGGGCCGCTGGCCTGGGTCGCGTTTTCGATCAGGTTGAGCAGCGCGCCCACCAGCGTGTCGCGGTTGCACAGCAACTCGCCGTGATGGCTGTCGCACTGCCAACGGACTGACGCTTCCAGGATGTGGGTGGCGGCGGCGGCTTGCAGGGACTGCATCAATACCGCCGGGGTGACGCGATCGGTCAGCGGCAATTCGCCGCGGGCGAACACCAGCATGTCGCGCACTTGATGCTCCAGCTCGTGCAAACGCTCCTTCAGGCGACCGGCAAAACGCTGGTGAGTGGCTGCCGGCAACTGTTCATCAGTCAAATGACTGGCGTAAATCAGCGCAGCGGACAACGGCGTACGAATCTGATGCGCCAGGGAAGCGACCATCCGCCCCAGGGATGACAGGCGCTCGTGGCGTGCCAATTGGTCTTGCAGGTGACGGGTTTCAGTCAGGTCGTTGAGCAACACCAACTGGCCGGGTTCGGCGTCCAGGGAACGGGTGGCAATGGACAAGCGGCGCCCGTCCTTGAGAGAGATTTCGTGGCCATCGTCTTCCCGCGGCGCGAAGCAGCGGGTGATGACCTCGCGCCACAGCTCGCCGTCCAGCGGCAGGCCCAGCATGTCGCAGGCCGCCGGGTTGGCTTCGCGCACGCGGCCCTGGTCGTCGATGACGATCACGCCACCGGGCAACAGGTCGAGGAGGTTTTGCAGACGGTTGGCCAGGCGCTCTTTCTCGGCCAGCTCTTCCATGCGCTGGGCACTGACCACCGCCAACTCGCCTTTAAGCTCGGAAACCCGTGCTTCCAACAGGCTGTAGGAGTCAGTCAACTGGCTCGACATCTGGCTGAACAGGGAAAATGCCTGTTCAAGCCCGAGACGGCTGATCTGCTCTACGGAGGGGACAGGCCCCTGAGTGTCAGGGACCGAAGATAATTGGGCGGCGTGGGGCATCATGCTCTCTCGCTTGGCTGACCGTCAGTTAAACGGAACGTTGCGAGTGCTGTAGCAATACCCGTGCCGAAAAAAAACCGCTGATAAATCAGCGGCTTGAAAAACAGGCGTCAATCATCCGCCTGTTCATCACCTTCTTTGCGGCTCATGCCGTACTTGCGCATCTTCTCCACCAGGGTGGTGCGGCGGATGCGCAGGCGTTCGGCGGCACGGGCGACGATGCCGTTGGCGTCGTCGAGGGCCTGCTGGATCAGGCCTTGCTCCAGGCTACCGAGGTAGTCTTTCAAGTCCAGGCCTTCCGGCGGCAGCATGGCCGTGGAACCGAGGTCCGGCGCATGGCCGTTGATGGCCACACGCTCTTCCAGGTCGCTGCGCAGGCTGTCTACCAGTTGCTCGTCTTCATCGTCGACGTAGCGGAATTTCTTCGGCAACTCGACCACGCCGATCACCCCGTACGGGTGCATGATCGCCATGCGCTCCACCAGGTTGGCCAGCTCGCGGACGTTGCCCGGCCAGCCGTGGCGGCACAGGGACATGATCGCCGCCGAGTTGAAACGGATCGAACCGCGCTTTTCGTGCTCCATGCGCGAGATCAGCTCGTTCATCAGCAGCGGGATGTCTTCGACGCGCTCACGCAGGGGCGCCATTTCGATCGGGAATACATTGAGGCGGTAGTACAGGTCTTCGCGGAAGCTGCCGACCTCGATCATGCTTTCGAGGTTCTTGTGGGTGGCGGCAATGATGCGCACGTCGACGCTTTGCGTCTTGTTGCTGCCCACGCGCTCGAAGGTGCGCTCCTGCAGAACCCGCAGCAGCTTGACCTGCATCGGCAGCGGCATGTCGCCGATTTCGTCGAGGAACAGGGTGCCGCCGTTGGCCAGTTCAAAACGCCCGGCACGGCTGGTGATCGCCCCGGTAAAGGCGCCCTTCTCGTGGCCGAACAGTTCGCTTTCCAGCAGCTCTGCCGGGATCGCCCCGCAGTTGACCGGCACAAATGGCCCGTCGCGGCGCTTGGAGTGGTAATGCAGGTTGCGCGCGACCACTTCCTTGCCGGTGCCGGACTCGCCAAGGATCAGTACGCTGGCGTCGGTGTCGGCGACTTGCTGCATCATCTGGCGCACGTGCTGGATCGCACGGCTGGTGCCGACGAGGCTGCGAAACAGGTTGGGTTCGCGGTGACGGCCGCGCTCGCGGGCCTGGTCGTACATCTCGCGGTAGACCTGGGCACGGTGCAGGGAGTCGAGCAATTTGCTGTAGCTGGGCGGCATTTCGAGGGTGGAAAGGACTCGACGGCGCTGGTCTTCCGGAAGGTCCACAGAAGAAATATCGCCCATCAGCAACACAGGAAGGAACTCATCCCAGGTTGACAGTGTCTTTAACAAGCCCAAAACGGCACCAGGAGCATTTACCGTACCGATCAGCACACAAATGACTTCACGGCTCGACGACAAAGAGCTGACCGCCTGCTGCCAGTCGTGGCTGCCGCAGGGTAGATTTTCTTCCCCAAGAAAATTCAGGATCACCGCCAGATCGCGGCGCCGAACGCTATCGTCATCGATCAGCAGGATTTTGGTTTCACGCCACATGCAATAGCAACTTCCCTAGTAAAACTCTAATGCCCTCGAGTTGGGGCAATCTAGATAGCTGTAGGCATTTTCTGCGCTACAGCTTTCTGACGTCTGAAAATAGCACTAGTTAAGTCAAAAATATGTGCACGGTCAAATTAATGACGCGCCTTGTTCGGATTAACTGAGCCTTCAGCCGAACAGATGGTAAACCTTTGACGCACTTTCCGCTCGGTTGATCTGCGACATCTCCTCGAAAATCGCCTGACGCTCCCCGGTCGTCACCTCAAGCAACTGCTGATACACCTCCAGCAAACTCTCCAGTTTTTCCCGCAGGGCATCCTCGTCCACCGGCGCATTGCTCAGCGCGTCGTCAATTACCGCACGACATCCCAGGTCCAGTTCGCCAATGGCATCCCAGTTGCGGGCAACCAATGCATCCATCAAGGCTTCGCGGGTTTCGTCAATCCGTTGCAGGGCGTGACTCATGACATCTTCCTCAGGCCAGCAGGCCTACAGTGTTGCAATACCGTCCCAGCCTTCCTTGAGCGTAATCATCAAGCCGGCCACTTCGTCGATCATCTCGACATCGTTCTTGGTATTGGCTTCAAGCAAACGCGTCGTCATGTAGGCGTACAGGTTATCCAATTGTTGCAAGGCGGCCGGATCATCGGTTTTTTCCGGGTTCAGGCCGTCGCGCAGACCAATCAGGATATCGATCGCCTTGCCCAGCAACAGGCCCTTTTGCGCGATGTCACCACGAGCCATGGCGCCCTTGGCCTGGGCCATGCGGTCCAGCGCGCCTTCCATCAACATCTGGACCAGGCGATGGGGGCTGGCCTCGGAGACCTGGGCATGGGAATTGACCTTCTGGTATTGGCGAAGGGCTCTCATGGGATTCATGTTTCTACCTCGTGACAGGCAACAGCTAAAAAGAATGGGCTCTGACTATTATGTCGACGGTGTCGCAAAAAACTTTAAGCCGGCGGTCTGCTGAAGGTGCGCCCGGGGAAAGTTTTCACGTCACCGGGCGGCTTCATTGAGGATCAATCGGTCTTCGGATTGTTCAGCGCATTGAGCGTAGTCATTACGCTCGATCGTTGAGCGGTGAGCTGCGCCACCAGGCTGTTCATCGTAGTGTACTTGGCAGTCAGGCTCGTCTTGAGTGCAGCCATGCGCGCGGTCAGGCTGTCCTGCTGCACTTGCAGGTCCTTGATGTTCGCCGTCAGCGTCGAGGAACGCGAGGCCAGAACCCCGGTACCGCTCAACGCATAGCTGTCGGTCGCCGTTTTCATACGCGCAAGCAGGCCATTATCGCCGTTGAAAATGCCGCCGATGTCAGTGGGGTTGGTGGCAATGGCCGCACCGAACACCTTGTCATCGATGCTCAACTTACCGGTTGTCTGGTCAGTGTTTACACCAAACTGAGCCAGGGACTTCAACGTACCCGAGCCCGCCAATGAGTTCAGCTCGTTACGCAGGGCCGACTGCAAGGAACGCATCGTGGCATCGCCCGTCAGCGCCGCAGACGTGGTAGAACCATCGGCGTTAGTGGTGACTTTGGTCTCAGTGCCGATCGCTGTCATCAAGGCGTTATAGGTGTCGACAAACCCCTTTACCGAACTCTTCAGCGTGTCGTTACTGCGGGTGACCGTAATGGTCGAGGCGACTCGCGCAGCACTAGTGTCAGTGACACCCGAGGGCAGTGGCGATACGGCGGTCAACTTGATAGTCACGCCGCTGATCGCGTCGTTCAGGGTATTGCTCTTGGACTCCTGAGCGGTACCGTCAATGGTGTATTTCGCATTCACCGGCGGGCCGCCGACAACGGTAGTACCGGTTTCCAGCCCGGTGTTACCACCCAGGGTAATGTCTGTACCGGCGCCGGTATTGGTCGACGTCACCACCAGCCGGGAACCGGTTGCGTCAGTCAGGATGTTGGCACTCAGGCCTGCGCTGCTGTATTGCGCGTTGATCGAGTCGCGCACTTGCTGCAACGTCGCGCCCGGCGCGACGCTGACACCATAGCTCTTACCTGACTGGGAAATCTCCAGGGTCGTAGCCGTAGAGCCACTATTGACGACGCTCTTCGCCCCACCCGGGAAGTTCTGGGTAGCAATCTTCGAGGCGGTCGCCAATTGGTTGACCACCAACAGGTAGCTCCCCGCAGAAGCACCGGAACCCAGGGTGACGGTGGACACGTTGGCATCGGTGGTCGCCGCCGTCAGGCCGCCGATACTGGCGTCCTTGGTCATCGTGTCCATCGCGCCGCGGAACGCATCGAGTGCCGCTTGAATCTTGCCGATCGAGGACAACTGGGCGGTCTGCGTCTGCGACTGCTTGTTGATCTGCGACTGCTTGGGCGCCTGCTCAGCGTTCACCAAGGCCGTAACGATAGACTGGGTATCAATGCCCGTTACCGGGCCGCTGACGGATATATCACCCATGATGTTTCTCCTGATACGGGGCTGGCGCTTTCTTGACGGACGGCGCCTCAAGCAGCTACAGCAACAAAATTCATGCCAGCTCAGACTTTAGCGTCAAACAACACATTGCTGGCGTCGTGAAGACTTTGTGCGAGTTTCAATGCGGTTTCCGACGGGATCTGACGAATCACCTCGCCACTGTCGGTCGCAATGACCTTGACCACCACCTGATGGGTTGAGTCATCAATGGAAAAATCCAGGTTGCGCTGGGCAGCCTGGACGAATTTGCGAATATCGTTGACGGCCTTTTCCAGGTCGTCGGGTTTCGTTTCTTGCTTGGGTGTTGCTGCTGCGACGGTCGCATCAACCTTGGGGGTCTGCGAGTCGGCAGTCACAGGGGCGGGTGCACTCTGTGGCGCTGGGGCAGCAGGATAAGACAGGTTCAACTTGACGCTCATGTCCATGTCCACTCTCCTCATCACGCAAAAGACAAAAGGGCACGTAAACGCGCCCTTCCGTCAGTCAGCTACCGATGGCTATTACTGAAGCAGCTTCAGTACAGCGGATGGCAGTTGGTTGGCCTGAGACAGGATCGCAGTGGAAGCCTGTTGCAGGGTTTGTTGCTTGGTCAACTGAGCAGTTTCAGCAGCGTAGTCAACGTCCTGGATCTGACCGCGAGCGGCGCTGGAGTTGTCCGAGATGCTCTGCAGGTTGGCAACGGTGTTGTCGAAACGGTTTTGTACAGCACCGAGACCGGCACGCTGGGAGTCGATGTCCGAGATCGCCTGGGTGATCACGTCGATCGAGTTCTGTGCGTTGGCAGCAGTGGTGATGTCAGTGTTGTTGACGGTGGTTTTGGTGGAGTTGGCAGCAGTACCGGTAGCTGCGAACAGACCCGTCACACCAGCGCCGCTCAGGGAGTAGCTGCTGGAGGAGTTCAGGGACACTGCACCCGTGGCGATGATCGCGGTGGCAGCCAGGGCAACGGCAGTGCCGGCAGTACCGGTACCATCCAGGGTGGCAACCTTGACGCCTGCGATAGCACCGGCGTCGCCAGCGTTGAAGGTCAGGTTCTCACCGGTATCGGACTTGACCGACAGCGCTTGAGTGGTCGAATCGTAGTTAACGGTGATGCCCAGCTTGGCAGCGTTGGACTTCAGTTGGTCAGCCAGGTCAGAAGCGCTGGTCACGCCAGTGAACTGAACCGCAGTACCGCTACCGACTTTCAAGGTGAAGTTGGCGCTGGCTGGAGATGCAGCAGCGATTGCAGTGGAGTCAACGGTGAACTGAGCAACAGTGCTGGCAGTAGCAGCCAGGCCGCCTACAGCGCCGTTCATTTGCGCAGCGATCTGCTTGGCCGAAGCACCGGCAGCGATGGTCAGGCTCTTGGACTGGCCGCCACCGGTAACGGTGAGTGCGCCGCCGACAACGCCTGTTGCGCTTGGAGCAACGCCTTGAGATTTCAGCTGCTGCGAACCAATGTTGTTGGCTGCAACGTTACCGATGCTCATGTCGATGGTCTGGTTGGCGTTGGCGCCGACCTGGAACGAAGTAGTACCGAAAGAACCGTCCAGCAGGTTCTTGCCACCGAAAGTAGTGGTGGTAGCGATACGGGTCAATTCAGCAGTCAGTGCTGCGTATTGAGCCTGGTTCGACTTACGGTCGTCAGCGCTTGGCGAGCCGTTGGCGGATTGCAGAGCCAGGGTACGCATGCTTTGCAGGATGTTGGTGGACTGCTGCATCGCGCCTTCAGCGGTCTGAGCAATCGAGCTGCCGTCGTTGGCGTTCTTGATTGCAACGCCCAGGCCGTTGATCTGGCTGGTCAGACGGTTGGAGATTTGCAGGCCGGCCGCATCGTCTTTGGCGCTGTTGATACGCAGGCCGGAGGACAGACGCTGCATGGAAGTTTGCAGGGCGCCGGAAGCCTTGTTCAGGTTGTTCTGAACGTTCAACGAAGCAAGGTTAGTGTTTACTGTTAATGCCATGACGAAATCCTCGTGGGTTGTTTACTGCGGCTTCCGGCCCTGGCAACCGCCGGGTGTGGCCTAGAGAACCTTCGTAATAGTTATCGTCGTGAAAGCAGGTTGCTTGAGGACTTTTTTGATTTTTTTTACTAGCACGATGCCACCCCTTGTAATTCAAGCATTTACGATAGCCCGAACCCCAGCATTTGCTGGCTTTTTGGCGCCAAATAAAAAACGCCCATGATCTTTCGATCATGGGCGTTTTTTTGTGCAGCGCCTTTAAGGCCTCAAGGGCGATGCAAAATCGCCGAGCCCCAGGACAAGCCCACGCCAAAACCACTGATGGCGACGCGCTTCCAGGTGGAGTCGAGCATGTGCTTTTCCAGCAGCAGCGGAATGCTCGATGAAACGGTGTTGCCGGTCTCGACCATGTCCTTGATGAACTTGTCCACCGGCGCATCTTCGAAACGCCGGGCCACGGCGTCGACAATCGCCGCACTGCCCTGGTGAATGCAGAACGCGTCAATCTGGTCAGCCTTGAGGTCCGACTCGCTGAGCAGCTCGTGCAAATGGGCCGGCACCTTGAGCAAGGCGAAGTTGAACACCTGGCGGCCGTTCATGAAGAACACGCCATCGCTGACCTTCAAGTGCGGCGCACCGGAACCGTCAGTGCCGAACTTGGCCTTGCCCAACTGCCAGGGCGCGTCTTCGCCCATCCAGGTGGCCGTCGCGGCATCACCGAACAGCATGGTGGTGTTGCGGTCTTCCGGGTCGACAATCTTCGAGTACGGATCGGCGGTCACCAGCAGGCCGTTTTTCAGGCCAGTGGCTTCCATGAAGCCCTTCATCGCATAGATGCCGTAGACATAGCCCGAGCAGCCCAGGGAAATATCAAAGGCCGCCACGTGAGTCGGCAGGCCCAGTTTGTCCTGGACGATGGCGGCGGTGTGAGGCAAGCCCTCTTCGTCGCCGTTCTGGGTGACGACGATCAGCGCATCAATGGATTCGCGCTTCAAATCCGGGTTGTTGGCAAACAAGGCGTTAACCGCCTCGACGCACAGATCGGAGGTTTCCTGTACAGCATCCTTGCGCGGCAGGAACGCCGAACCGATCTTGCCAATGATGAATTCTTCATCCTTGGCGAATTTGGCACCCTGGGCGTAGTTATCGATCCCGTCTGCCGGCACGTAACTGGCGATGCTTTTTATGCCAATCATTGTGGCTTCCCAATACTAAATAGCTGGAGAACACCCCGCGGAACACATCGCCGGGTGCTGACAATAATGGGGATAACCCCGCAAAAAACTCGCCGAAAACCGCCTTTAACCCTGGCGGCAGGCCCTCGCAGAGACCTGGCGACGACCTATCCTTTTCACACGATACAGTGAAGATGCGCTTTATGACTCACAGGTCACTCAATTTTCTGCGCTTTGTGCGAAACACGGGGACATACAAGCGCCAGAAACAACAACGGCCCACCCCGTTTCCAGGGTGAGCCGCAGGTTTACAGCCGCCGAATCACATCTTGCTGAACAGGCTCAGCTGGGAGATTTTCACGAACGCCAGTTGCGAGGCCTGCAGCATGGTCTGCTGCAAAGTCAGGTCAATCGCCGCCTGCCCCATATCAACGTTGGCCAGGGACGACATGGTGGAAGTATTGGCCAGGCCCAGGCTGGTGTTTTCCGCACTCTGGATATCCATGGCGTTCTGCCGCGCACCAATGGCGCCGCGTACCTGGTCGATCTGCGCCGAAGCGTTGCCCAGGTTGCCAATGCTCGTGGCGACCACGTCCTTGAGGTTATTCAAGGCAACCGTATCGCCTTCCGCCGGGGTTTCCAGGGCCTTGCGCAACTGACCCAAGGTATCCAGGGCATTCATGTTCTTGTTGCTGGTGGCACCAACCGAGAACTGGTCACCGGCTCCGGGTGTACCACTCACACCAAAGGTCAGGCCCGCCGTGGTGATCGACGTCGCGCCGGCGGCCATGGTGCCGCTGGCGATGGCCTTGCTGTCGGCGGAATACGGCTGGGCGAACACCTGGTAATCGGTGCCACTGGTGAACCTGATCACCGCACCCGAGTTGGGAAAGGTGCTGGTATAGGCCGCCGGGTCCGTGACGCTGCCGCCGGTCAACTGCGCGGTGGACGGATTGCTGGCCGTACGGGAAATACTGAAGCTGTCGGGCTTGGTTGCCAGGGAGAATTCCTTGCCCGCCACCAGCGCATCGGATGCCGGGCCCGACGCGACGTCTTTGCCCAGGTTCAGCCGGATGTCGAACGTGACGCCCCGCAGGCTGACGCTGGAGGAGCCTTCCTTGGTGGAGTCAAACGTACCGTTACCGGTGATCTCCGACGTGACGTCGTTGCCGTCTTTGTCGGTCACGCTGTATTGGGTGCTGCTGGCGAAGGTCAACTTGTACGGCTGGCCATCGGAAAAGCTGTTGGCAAACTTCGTGCTCGACGTGACCAGGCCCGCCGAGATCCCCACCTTGCCGTCATTCACGGATGGCGGCAGCAACGTGGCCTGAGTGCGACCGGTGTTGGACGAGCTTTCCAGCAGCGCCTTGCCGGTATCGCCCATGGAGATGGAAAGGTTGTTCGAAATCTGCAGGCTCAGGGGCGTCTCGTCACCCTGGTAGCTGTAGGTGCCGTCATTGTTGCGGATGTACGGCGGCGTATCGGTCTTGGCACCGGAGAACATGTAGTTGCCGCTGGAGTCCTTGGAGTTGAGCAAGCCCAACACCTGGTCCTCAAGCGCACCCACCTGGGCGGCAATCGCCTTGCGATCGTCATCGCTCTTGGCGATGTTACCGGCCTGCTGCGCCAAGCCCTGGGCCGTCTGCAACGCGGTGTTGATGCTCTGCAGCACGCTCTCTTCGTTGGTCAGGGAGTTTTGCAGGGTGGTGATGTTAGTGTTGTATTGCCCCAACATATCCTTCTGCTGTTGCAGCATCAGCAACTGGGCAGCGGCCACCGGGTCATCGGAGGCGGTTTGTACCCGGACGCCGGAACTCGCCTGGTCCTGGGCCTTCACCACACCGGAATAGTTGTCCTGGTATTTGGCGGAGCTGGTGTCGAAATACTGCTGTGTAGAAATGCGCATCGTCCCAGACTCCCTTAAAGTGCGTTGATCAGTGTGCTGAAGGTTTCCTGCGCCGCCTTGATAATCTGCGACGACGCGGTGTAGTACTGCTGGAACTTGATCATGTCGCCCGCCTCTTCATCCAGGTTGACCTGGGACACCGAGTTGGCAGCCGCCTTGTTCGCCGTCAGCAGCGCGCCCGTCGCGGTGCTGTCGGTATTGGCCTGGGCGGCCTTGGAACCGACTTGGGACACCAGGCGGCTGTTGGCACTGACCAGGCTCACGCCCCCGTTGCCGTCCGTCACGCCGACAGTTGCCTTGGTTTGCAGCGCCAGCAGCGACTGGGCGTTGCGGCCGTCGGAGGTGGCGCCACTGTTGAAGGAGAAGGTGGTGCTGTCGTTATTGGCCGGCGAGCCGCCAACGGTGGTATCAAAACTGAAGCTCTTGCCGGTGATCACGGCACCGCTGGCATCGCGCATCGGTACATTGATGGTGATCTTGTTGCCCTGGCCCGGAATGATGCTGCCGGTGCCGATCTTGAAGCCTTGGGCGTCGGTGACGGTGTACGGCTGGGTGCCGTCCGCGGCCTTGTCGCCAAACACCATTTTCACCGGCATCGAGTTTTCGATCCCGGTGCGCAATTGGGCGGTATCGGCACCGCCGTGAATATCCAGCGGCACCGTCAATTGCGGCGGCGTGAACGTGCCGGTGCCGGTGTTCTTGCCGGCAACGCCCGCCAATGGACCGGCGAATGCGAGTTTATTCGGGTCCGTCAGGTCGACGCCGATCCCGCTGGCGCCATTGCTGGTGGGGCTGACCTTGAAGCTGTCACCCGCCGCCATCGGCCCCTTGCCATCCAGCGCCAGGGTGAAACCGTCAATCACCGGTGGCGGCGTGGTGGTGGTATCGAACGAGCCCATGGCCTTGCCGTCCGAACGCACCACGTTGTACTGGTTGCCGCTGGTGAACGTGACCTTGTAGTCGTAGGTGGTCAGCTTGCTGCTGTCGGCAATCGACACATTCAGGTTGCCGGAGCCGGCGCTGTTACCCGCTGTCCCCTGGCTACGCTGGGAGATGGCCGCCGCACTGTTGATATCGCTGAACAGCGAAGAGCCGAAATCACCATTCAGATCCAGGCCCTGGCCCAACTGATTGTTGATGGTATCGGCGGTGACGATGGCCAGTCGGCCAAGGTCATTGATCGCGGGCATCAGCACATCACTGCGATAACGCATCAGGCCGCCAATGCTGCCACCGCTGACCACCGAACCGATGTCCATGGACGTGCTGCCCATGTTGATCTGGATGGTGTACTGGCTGCTGTCGTTCTTGCTCGGCACGGCCGAAATGGTATTGGCGACATCGCCGTCTACCAGCGACTGCCCGGTGCCGGTGGTGATGTTGACCTGGCCGTCCTTTTCAGTGGCCGTGACACCGATCAGCTCATTGAGGGAGCGCACCGCTTCGTTACGCGCATCCAGCAGGTTGGCGGGCGCATTGCTCGTCGAGCCCTGGACCTGGGAAATCTGTTTGTTCAACGACGCAATCGAGGAGGTCAGCTTGTTGACCTGATCACTCATGGTGCTCAACTGGCCGTTGATACTTTCTTTCTGTTGGGTCAACTGCGAGGAAATCGCGTTGAACCGGTTGCTCAAGGTCTGGGCACTGGTCACCAGCAATTGCCGGGCGGACACGTCACTGGGGGTGGCCGCAGCAGTCTGCGCTGCCGCGAAAAAGGCGCTGAGCACGGCCGACATGCCGGTGCTCTTGTCCGACAGGGTCTTGTCGATCGCACTGGCCTGGCCCAGGTAAGCGTTGGCGTCGCTATTGAGGGCGGTGCTGTTCTGGTAAGCGGTGTTCAAGAAGTCGTTGTACACCCGGCGCACATCCGCCAGGGTCGTACCGGTGCCGATGAACACGCCGCCGAACGCATTCGACGCACTGGCGTTCTGGGTGGTCTGCTGACGCGAGTATCCCGGGGTGTTGACGTTGGCGATGTTGTTACTTAAGACCGACAACGATCCTTGGGCGGCGTTGAGCCCCGACATCCCGATATTGAGCAAACTCATGATTCAGACCTTATAAATGAGTGGAAGCGCCCGCGGCAGCGTAGTTCTGGTAGCTGTTCATCGTTTTTGCGATCTGCGAAATCTTGCTGGCGTAATCCGGGTCGGTTGCATAACCGGCTTTTTGCAACTCGCGCACAAACTGTTCCGGGTTGTCGGCTGATTTCACAACTTCTTTATAGCGATCATTGCTTTGCAGCAACGTCACCAGGTCATGGAAGCTGTCCTGGTAGGAGTTGTAGGAACGGAACTGCGCCGTCTCCTTGACCATCGCACCATCGCGAAACTCGCTGGTGATCGCCCGGGCCTTTTCGCCCTGCCAACTCTGGCCGGCCTTGATGCCGAACAGGTTGTGGCTGCTGGTGCCGTCTTCGGCACGCATCACCGATTTACCCCAACCGGTTTCCAAAGCGGCCTGGGCCACCAGGTAACGTGGGTCGATGCCAATCCGTGCGGCGGCCTGCTTGGCCATCGGCAACATGGTGGCGACAAATTCGTCCTGCGAGCTGAAGGCTTTTTTCGCTGGTGCCAGCGGCGGTTGGGCCACGGCGCGACCGTAAACCTGCATCTGCCCACGAGGGGGTAGTGCGGCAAGGCTGCGGGCGGAACTGTTGATCACACCGTCATCGGCGGCGCTGTTACGCAGCGGCGCGGCCTTGGCGACAGTGGTGGTGGCATCGGCACCCGGCACGATGCCGGCCAGCAGACGATCCGTCAGCTTGCTCGGCAACGAGATGCGGCGCTGGTTCATCAGCGCCATGTCGTTGGCGTGGGAGTGGGTGCCCTCAGGCACCGCCACGCGGTACGCCCACAATGGCCGCTGACCATTGCTGCGGCCCAGCGGGCCATCGGCCTGGGTACCGGCGGCAATTTCGGTCGGCACATCCACTTTCTTCGCGGGAGCTGCCGGGCCTTGCAAGGTGGCCGCCTGGGCGTCCACCGGCTTGTTCTTCTGCATCTGGCGCAGCAGCACGTCCGCCAGGCCAATACCACCGCCCTCACGAGACAAGGAGACCGCCAACTGCTGGTCGTACATTTCCTGGTACTGCTTGGCCGCCGGCGTATTCAGCGGGTTGTCCTTGCCCAGGGCTTCGGTGGCCGAGCGCATGGACTTGAGCATCTCGCCGAGAAACAGCGACTCGAATTCCTGCGCGACCTTGCGCATGTTGCCGTCGCTGTTCTTGTCGCCGAACTTCAACTGGTTCAGCCGGTTGAGGTCGGAATAGGAACCCGAGTCCGCCGTGCTGGTCAGGCCGCTTTTGCGCATGTCCATGGCCATGGCGTCAGATCACGATCAGGTCGGCTTGCAAGGCGCCGGCCTGTTTCAATGCTTCGAGGATCGCCATCAAGTCGCCGGGGGCTGCGCCCACCTGGTTCACCGCGCGGACAATCTCGTCCAGGGTGGTACCGGGGCCGAACTTGAACATCGGCTTGGCTTCTTGCTGGGCATTCACCCGCGAACGGGGGACCACGGCAGTCTGGCCGTTGGACAGCGGGCCGGGCTGGCTGACGATCGGGTCTTCGGTGATGGTCACGGTCAGGCTGCCGTGGGTCACGGCCGCTGGCGAAACCTTGACGTTCTGGCCAATCACGATGGTGCCGGTCCGCGAGTTGATGATGACTTTCGCCACCGCCTGGCCCGGGTCAACCTCAAGGTTTTCCAGCAACGACAGGTAGTCCACACGCTGGCTTGGGTCCAGCGGTGCGGTGACACGCACCGAACCACCGTCGATGGCCTGGGCCACGCCCGGGCCGAGCAGCTCATTGATCTTGTCGACCACGCGCTTGGCGGTGGTGAAGTCGGAACGGTTGAGGTTCAGGGTCAGGCTGTTGCCCTGGTTGAAGCCGCTGGGCACAGTGCGCTCCACGGAGGCACCGCCGGGAATCCGGCCGGCCGACGGCACGTTGACGGTGATCTTCGAACCGTCACGGCCTTCGGCGTCAAAGCCGCCCACCACCAGGTTGCCCTGGGCAATCGCGTAGACGTTGCCGTCGATACCTTTGAGCGGGGTCATCAGCAAGGTGCCGCCCCGCAGGCTTTTCGAGTTACCCATGGACGAGACGGTGATGTCGACCACCTGCCCCGGCTTGGCGAACGGCGGCAAGTCAGCACTGATGGACACCGCCGCAACGTTCTTCAACTGCACGTTGCCCGAACCCGGCGGTACCTTGATGCCGAACTGCGAGAGCATGTTGTTGAAGGTCTGCAGGGTGAACGGGGTCTGGGTGGTCTGGTCACCGGTGCCGTTAAGCCCCACCACCAGGCCGTAGCCGATCAACTGGTTGGACCGTACGCCGGAAATGCTCGCGATGTCTTTCAAGCGCTCAGCCTGGGCGCCTGCGCTCAGGGTCAGCAGCAACATCGCAGCCATCAGCTGTTTGAAGTTCAAAGTGATCACCTAGAAAGGGAACAGCGGGCTAAGGAAGAAACGGTCAAACCAACCCGGCTGACTGGCGTCAGCAAACGAACCCGTACCCGAGTAGGTAATGCGTGCATCGGCAATCCGTGTCGACGGCACGGTGTTGTCGGTGGATATATCGTCGGCGCGAACCATGCCCGCAATGCGCACCAGTTCGTCACCGGTGTTGAGGGTCATCCACTTCTCGCCACGCACGGCAATGATGCCGTTGGGCAGCACGTCGGCCACGGTCACGGTGATCGAGCCGGTCAGGCTGTTGCCCTGCCCCGCCGCACTTTTGCCGTTGGTGGCGCGGTCGCCGCTGTAGCCGGCGTCGAGGCTCAAGTCGCCGCTGCCTACCGGGTTGTTGGTATTGAGGCCACCGCCAAACAACGAGGTCAGGCCGATGCTGGTCTTGCTGGTCTTGCCGATCTGCGAGTTGGCGTTCTTGCTCGCCTGAGTCTTCTCGTTCAGCGTGATGGTGATGATGTCACCCACCCGGAAGGCCTTGCGGTCGCTGTACAGGTTCTGCTCGAAACCGGCCTGGTAGATCGAGCCATTGTTGGCGGCCGCCGGCAGCGGCGTGCGCGGCAACACCGGCGCATAGTACGGGTCATTGGGTTTTGGCGTCGGGGCGACACAGCCCGCGAGCACAGCAATCCCACTCAATGCCAGAACAGAAACATAGCGATTCATGACCCATACCTCACGGTGTTGCAGGCGCCTTCAAGGAGGCCCCATAGACTTGATTACAGATTCTGCGTTACGAACGAAAGCATCTGGTCGGCGGTGGAAATCACCTTGGAGTTCATCTCGTAGGCGCGTTGAGTGGTGATCATGTTGACCATCTCTTCAACGGTACTGACGTTGGATGTTTCCAGGGTGCTTTGCAGGGTGGTACCAAAACCGTTGAGGCCAGGGGTGCCGATCTGCGGCGCGCCGCTGGACGCGGTTTCCAGGAACAGGTTATTACCAATCGCCTGCAGGCCGGCCGGGTTGATGAAGTCGGCGGTTTGCAGGTTGCCGATCACCTGGGAGGCCGGGTTGCCGGCCACGGTGATCGACACGGTGCCGTCGTTGCCGACGGTGAAGGTCTGGGCGTTGTTCGGCACCACAATCGCCGGCTCCAGTGCGAAGCCGTTGGCCGTCACGACCTGGCCGTTGGCGTCCAGGTGGAAGGTACCGTCGCGGGTGTAGGTGGTGGTGCCGTCCGGCTGCAGGATCTGGAAGAAGCCCTTGCCGTTGACCGCCAGGTCCAGCGGCTGACCGGTTTGCTGCAAGTTACCGGCGCTGAAGTTTTTCTGGGTGCCAACAATCGCCACACCGGTACCCAGTTGCAGGCCCGACGGTAATTCGCTGTCCTGGGTCGACTGGGCGCCAGGCTGCTTCTTGATCTGATAGAGCAAGTCCTGGAACTCAGCGCGGTCACGTTTGAAACCCGTGGTCGACACGTTGGCCAGGTTGTTGGAAATGGTGGTCAGGTTGGTGTCCTGGGCGGACAAACCGGTTTTGGCAACGTATAGAGCCGGAAGCATGTTCTTCTCCTTCGTGCGCCTGTTTTATGGCGCCGCGCTACAAAATTAGTGTGTGGCTGCTATCAGCTCATTGCCAGGACGCGGGTCATGGCCTGATCGTCTTCTTTGGCGCTGTTCATCATCTTGATGTGCAATTCGAACTGCTTGGACAGAGCCAGTACCGCCGTCATTTCTTCAACCGCGTTCACGTTGCTCGCCTGCAGGAAGCCCGACGTCAGCTTGACGTTGGCATTGGCTTGCGCCGGCTGGCCATCTTTGGTGTGGATGGTGCCGTCGAGGCCCTTGGTCATGTTCTTGAGGTCGGGCTGCACCAGCTTGATCCGGTCCACTTCAGCCATCACCCGCGGGCCTTCGCCCATGGCGCGGATGCTGATGGTGCCGTCCTGGCCGACTTCGATCTGTTGCTGGGGCGGCACGGCAATCGGACCACCGTTGCCCATGATCGGCATCCCGTTGCCGGCCCGCAGCACGCCCAGTGCATCAACGTTCATGCTGGCGCTGCGCACGTAGGACTCACCGCCATCCGGGGTTTGCACGGCCATCCAGCCATCGCCGCTGACGGCCACGTCGAGGTCACGGCCGGTTTCAATCATCGCGCCAGGGGAAAAGTCCGTGCCTGGGCGCTCGGTCAAGGCAAAGGCCCGCGCCGGAAAGCTGTCACCGAACACCGGCATCGAACGCGCCTGTTCCAGGTCACGCTGAAAACCATTTGTGGAAACGTTCGCCAAGTTGTTGGCGTGGGCCTTCTGCGCCAGTGCATTCTGGCTGGCGCCGGTCATTGCCACGTAAAGGTACTTATCCACGCTCTTTCCTCTTTCTGACGGACGCTTGCCGTCCACCGCTGTACTGATGAGGCTTAAGCAATTTGCGAACCAACTTTTGCAAATGCGCAAAAGTCCAGGCGGGGCGGGGGTTTGCGGTTTGAGTTGCGCAAATGACGGCTGGAGGAGAGTCGAAAAAACGGCGGACTTATGCCGCTAACGGCAAGTACAGGTATCAAGACCGACAAAGAACCCATGTGGGAGCGGGCTTGCTCGCGAATGCGGTGTGACAGTCACCCTATGTATCGACTGACCTACCGCATTCGCGAGCAAGCCCGCTCCCACAGGTTTAACCGCGTTCGGCCTTGAGCACTTCGTAGTCCCGCAACTTGTTGGCGATGGTGGTGTGGGATACGCCCAGCCGCTTGCCCAATAGACGGCTGCTGGGATGCTCGGCATACAACTGCTCCAGCACCGCCTTCTCGAAGCGTCCGACAATCTCCTCCAACCCGCCTTCCAGGGAAAAATCCCCCAGCGGCTGGCGCACGCCATAATCCGGCAGGCGAATGTGCTCGGCCTTGACGGTGCCACCCTCACACAGCGAAACCGCCTGGAACAGCACGTTCTCCAACTGCCGCACATTCCCCGGCCAGTGGTAATGGCTGAGGCGATCCATCGCCGCCGGCGCCAGCTTGGGCAGCGGGCAGCCGATCTGCCGGCTGGCCTGATCCAGAAAGTGCTCCACCAGCGGCGGCAACCCATCCAGGCACTCGCGCAGGGGCGGGATATGCAGCGAGAGCACATTGAGACGATGGTAAAGGTCCTGGCGAAATTCGCCCCGGGCGCACAGTTCGGAAAGGTCCACCTGGGTCGCGCAGATCACCCGCACATCCAGGTACACCTCTTCATCACTGCCTACCCGGCGAAAGCAGCCGTCCTGCAGAAAGCGCAGCAACTTCACCTGCAACCGCGCGCTCATTTCACCGACGCCGTCGAGAAACAACGTGCCGCCCGCCGTCAGCTCCAGCAGCCCCAACTTGCCCTCCGCCCTCGCCCCTTCAAACGCACCAGGCCCGTAACCAAACAACTCGGTCTCGGCCATGGACTCCGGCAAACCAGCGCAGTTGAGCGCCATCAATGGCGACTGCCCGCGCGGGCTGGCCAAGTGGCAGGCGCGGGCCAGCAACTCTTTACCGGTGCCGGTTTCGCCTTCTATTAATAGAGGGGCATCCAACGGTGCCATGCGCCGGGCTTCACGCACCACGGCGGCCATGACTTTGGAGCTTTGGAAAATGCTGTCGAAGCCCCGCAGTTCCTGCTTGCGCACATTGTAGATACGCTCACCCACGCGGTCGGCACGGTGCAAGGTCAGCACGGCGCCGGCCATGGCTTCGCTGTCGTCATGTTCAGAGGATTGCAGCGGGGCGATATCGGCCAGGAACACGTCGCCTTTGACCTTGACCCGCAAGCCATTGATCCGCGATTTGCTGGCCCGCACCAGTTCCGGCAAATCGAAGTCTTCGGCGTAGCGCGACAACGGAATGCCCGGCACCTCATCCACCCGCACCCCGAGCAACTGCGCCGCCGCGCGGTTGGCGGCAACGATGGAGCCGCCCATGTCGATGGACAGCACCGGAAACTCCAGCGCCCCCAGCAGCGCATTCAGTTCCATGTGCCGACGCTCACTGGGCATCAGCCCTACCCGCTTGACGCCAAACACCCCGGCAATCGCTTCGAACTGCGGGCGCAATGCCTGGAATTGCAGGTTCACCAGATTCGGGCAGAACAGGTAAATGGCGTTGCCGTGTTCACCACCGACTTCGCCCTTGGCGACGTTCACGCCGTACTCCACCAGCAGGTTGAGGATGTCCCGCAGGATGCCGATGCGGTTCTGGCAATGCACTTTGATACGCATGAGAAGGCCCGAAGAGGTGGAGGCGCTGCGTCTTTTTGCCGCTGGGCGCAGATAATCGTCAAGATTATGTGACAGTCGCGAGGCGATTCACACCCAAAACACGCCACATACACAACGAGACGCCCCAACCGTAACGAAAACTTTACGAATTCCAGTAACTTTTCCTACAGATCCGTGCCGCATGAGGATAGCTTCCTGGCCCAGGCGGCGTATCAATAGGCTCATCCCAGGACATAACAAGAACGAATGCCTAGCAGGAGAGCAGTATGAAGCAGACGCAGTACGTGGCCCGCGAGCCCGACGCGAACGGTTTTATCGACTACCCGCCCGAAGAACATGCGGTGTGGAACACCCTGATCACGCGCCAACTGAAAGTGATCGAGGGCCGCGCCTGCCAGGAATACCTGGATGGCATCGACAAGCTCGGCCTGCCCCATGACCGCATTCCGCAACTGGCGGAAGTCAACAAAGTGCTGGCCGAGACCACCGGCTGGCAAGTCGCCCGGGTGCCGGCACTGATCCCCTTCCAGACCTTCTTCGAACTGCTCGCCAACAAGCAGTTTCCGGTGGCGACGTTTATTCGTACCCGTGAAGAGCTGGATTACCTGCAGGAACCGGACATTTTTCACGAGATCTTCGGCCACTGCCCACTGCTGACCAACCCCTGGTTCGCGGAATTCACCCACACTTACGGCAAGCTCGGCCTGGCCGCCACCAAGGAACAGCGCGTGTACCTGGCGCGCCTGTACTGGATGACCATCGAGTTCGGCCTGGTGGATACGCCCGAAGGCCGGCGCATCTACGGCGGCGGCATTCTGTCTTCGCCCAAGGAGACCGTGTACTGCCTCTCGGACGAACCCGAGCACCAAGCCTTCGACCCGCTGGAAGCGATGCGCACGCCGTACCGCATCGACATCCTGCAACCGCTGTACTTCGCCCTGCCCAACCTCAAGCGCCTGTTCGAAGTGGCGCAGGAAGACATCATGGGCATGGTTGAACGCGGGATGCAGCTGGGTCTGCACGCACCGAAGTTTCCGCCCAAGCCAAAAGCGGCTTGAGCTGCGGCTTTTCGGGCCAGGTGAGTCTGTTCCCTGGCCCCGCGTTGCTTTAGGGTGACGCCACTGACGACCGTTTTCCAAACACTCGATTTCAGGAATCCTTACATGACCACCTTGAACCAAGCCCACTGCGAAGCCTGCCGCGCCGACGCCCCGCAAGTCAGCGACGAAGAGTTGCCGGTGCTGATCAAACAGATCCCCGACTGGAACATCGAAGTACGCGATGGCGTGATGCAGCTGGAAAAGGTCTTCCTGTTCAAGAATTTCAAATTCGCCCTGGCCTTCACCAACGCCGTGGGCGTGATCTCCGAAGCTGAAGGCCATCACCCGGGCCTGCTCACCGAATGGGGCAAAGTCACCGTGACCTGGTGGAGCCACTCCATCAAGGGCCTGCACCGCAACGACTTCATCATGGCCGCGCGCACCGACGAAGTGGCCAAGGATGCCGAGGGCCGCAAGTAATGCATTTTGACGCGATTGGCCGGGTGCCCGGAGACCCGATCCTCGGGCTCATGGAGTTGTACGCCCAGGACCCAAACCCGAACAAGTTCGACCTCGGCGTGGGCGTGTACAAGGACGACCAGGGCCTGACGCCGATCCCGTACTCGGTGAAACTGGCCGAACAGCGCCTGGTGGAGCGACAAACCACCAAGACGTACATCGGCGGCCATGGCAATGCCGCGTTCGGCACGCTGATCAGTGAATTGGTGCTAGGCGCTGGTTCGCCGCTGCTGAGTGAACGCCGCGCCGGCGCCACCCAGACGCCTGGCGGCACCGGCGCGCTGCGCCTGAGCGCCGACTTTATCGCCCACAGCCTGCCTGGCCGCGGCGTGTGGCTGAGCAACCCGACCTGGCCGATTCACGAAACCATCTTCGCCAAGGCCGGGCTCAAGGTCAGCCATTACCCGTATGTGGGCAGCGACAATCGCCTGGATGTAGCGGCGATGCTGGCCACGCTGTCCACGGTGCCCAAGGGCGATGTGGTGCTGCTGCACGCCTGCTGCCACAACCCCACCGGCTTCGACCTGTCCCAGGATGACTGGCGCCAGGTGCTGAAAATCGTCAAAGAGCGCGAGCTGCTGCCGCTGATCGACTTTGCCTATCAGGGTTTTGGCGATGGCCTGGAGCAGGATGCATGGGCGGTGCGGCTGTTTGCGGCTGAGCTGCCTGAAGTGCTGATCACCAGTTCCTGCTCGAAGAACTTCGGCCTGTACAGCGACCGTGTGGGCGCGCTGATTGTGTGCGCCGCGAACGCCGAGAAGCTGACGGATGTGCGCAGCCAACTGGCGTTTATTGCGCGGAACTTGTGGTCGACGCCGCCGGATCATGGTGCGGCAGTGGTGGCGACGATTCTCGGTGATGCTGAGCTGAAAAAGCGCTGGGCTGACGAAGTTGAAGGAATGCGGGCGCGGATTGCGCAGTTGCGTTCCGGGCTGGTGGAGGCGCTGGCGCCCCACGGGTTGTCGGAGCGGTTTGCGCATATCGCGGCGCAACGCGGAATGTTTTCCTATACCGGGTTGAGTGCGGAACAGGTGAAGCAACTGCGGGAGAAGCACAGCGTGTATATGGTCAATTCCGGGCGCGCGAACGTGGCGGGGATTGATGCGACGCGGTTGACGCTGTTGGCCGAAGCCATCGCGGATGTTTCCCACACCTGACTGAAGAAACCGGCTCCAAATGTGGGAGCGGGCTTGCTCGCGAAGGCGGTGGGTCAGTCGAATTATCTGGTGACTGACACTCCGCATTCGCGAGCAAGCCCGCTCCCACATTTAGACTGAGTGAGTCTGTGGGTTTGAGGCTCAGCCCGCCACCATTTCGGCCTTTAGTTGCGCCTCTTTCGCCTGGGCATCCGCCAACCGATACAACTCGATATGCCCATCCCAGTGTTCGATCAGCGCCGTGCACGACTCCACCCAATCCCCGCAATTGAGGTAATCCACCTCGCCCACCTTGCGAATCTCCGCATGGTGAATATGCCCGCACACTACGCCGTGCAATTCGCGCTTGGTCACTTCATGGGCAATCGCTTCTTCAAAATCACTGATAAAGCTGACCGCCGTCTTGACCTTGTGCTTGAGGTACGCCGACAACGACCAGTACCCGTAGCCATACCGCGCCCGCCAGTGGTTCAACCAGCGGTTGAGCGTCAGGGTGAACTCGTAGGCCGAATCGCCGAGGAACGCCAGCCAGCGGTGATAGCGGGTGATCACGTCGAACTGGTCGCCATGGATCACCAGTAGATGCCGGCCATCGGCAGTCACATGCACCGCTTCGTCCACCAGTTGGATATTGCCGAGGATCAGCTTCGAATAGCGCCGCAGAAACTCATCGTGGTTGCCGGTGACGTAGATCACCTCAGTGCCGCGTTTGCTCATGGTCAGCAAGCGGCGGATCACGTTGGTATGGGCCTGGGGCCAATACATGCCGCTGCGCAGCTTCCAGCCGTCGATGATATCGCCCACCAGGTAGACCTTGTCGGCGTGGTAGCCCTTGAGGAAGTGCGAGAGGTGTTCCGCCTGACAATCCCGTGTGCCCAAATGCACATCGGAAATCCACAGGGTACGCACGCGTTGCTTGCGGCTGGGTCTGGCGAGTTCGGCGCTGGTCATGGGCATGCCTCACGGGGTTTTCGCGAGCTTGCGCCCACGGGATTAATAGCCCATGACAGTGTTGCGTCAGTCTGATGACAGCGCCCAAGGCCGGTGAAGCGATGTAAACTGCGGGCCTGCCCAGGAGACTGCGATGAGACCCACCCTCACGCTACGCCACTACGTCGAAGAGCCTATCGCCCACAGCCATGACCACGCGCAGCTGGTGTTTGGCCTGTCCGGGCATCTGGACTTCGAGGTGGATGGTCGTGGCAGCCAGGTGCAACACAGCAGCGTGATGGTGCTGCCCTACGCCGCTCATCACGCGTGTATCAGCCGCGATGGCAGCCGCTGCCTGGTGCTGGACGTGCCCGATGAGCACTGGTTGGCGCAGTCCCTGGGGGAGCACGCCGACGCCAGCCGGCGCTTGCTCGACCGGTCCGCTCACCTGACCCTCGACAATCGCCAAAGCCAACTGGTGCAGTGGCTGGCGAGCAGCCCGGTGGACGACCCGCTGATCGCCCAACAAGGCGCCGTGTTATTGCTCGCCAGCCTGAATTTCGTACAGCCGCTGGCGATCAAGCGCCTGCCCTATGCCGCGTTCGATGCGCACATCCAGCGGCACGCCGCACACCCACTGCAAGTGGCCGACCTGGCGAAGATCGCCGACCTGTCCGCCGCCCGCCTGCATGCACGGTTTATGGCGGAATGCGGGCAGACGCCGATGGACTACCTCCGTACCCGGCGTTTGCAGATGGCGCGCGGCCTGTTGCGCGACAGCCAATTGCCCATCGGCGAGATTGCCGTGCGGGTTGGCTACGCTTCGCAAAGTGCGTTTGCTGCGGCGATGTTGCGCGAGTTTGGCCTTTCGCCCCGAGCCTTCAGACGAGCACCGCCCGGCGTAGGAGCTGTCGAGCCTTAGCGAAGCTGCGATGCAGGCGCCGCGGTCCAGCAGGCACACCGTGGCGATCCCTTCGCAGCCTCGCCAAGGCTCGACAGCTCCTACAGCAAGAGCCCTGCGACAAAACCCGCGAGCCCAACGACAGACGCAAATGCCTGCAACCCTCTAGACTGCGATCCTGTAAACCCGTTGTCTAAGGATCGCAATGACTCCCCGCACAGCCCTCGGCGCCCTGCATATCGGCGCATTGATGTTTGGCCTCACTGGCGTGTTCGGCAAGCTGGCGGCCGCCTCGCCGGCAATTATCGTGTTCGGTCGCGCCACGTTCGCGGTGCTTGCCCTGGCGATCTTTGCGCGTTTCGCCAGCAATACCCCCTGGCAGAAGCTGCAAGCCCGCGACTGGCGCCGCCTGCTGGTCAGCGGCCTGTTGCTGGCGGGGCATTGGGTGAGTTTTTTTATTGCGGTGAAGGTCGCCGGTGTGGCCATCGCCACCTTGGGCTTCGCCACCTTCCCAGCCTTTACGGTGATTCTCGAAGGCCTGATGTTCCGCGAGCGGATTCGCGCCAATGAAATCCTGCTGGTGGTGCTGGTGAGCATCGGTCTGGTGCTGGTCACGCCGGACTTCAATCTCGCCAGCCAAGCCACCAGTGGCCTGTTGTGGGCGGTCGGTTCCGGCTTGCTGTTCTCGCTGCTCTCACTGAACAACCGCGCCAGCGGGCGTATTCCACCGGTGCAGGCGGCCTTGTACCAGAACGTGGTGGTCGCGCTGTGCCTGTTGTCGGTGGCTACGCCCGGGCTGGCGGAGGTGCGCGCATTGGACTGGCTATGGATCGGCCTGCTGGGTGTGTTTTGCACGGGCCTCGCCCACAGCCTGTTTGTCGCCAGCCTCGCAGTGCTCAAGGCGCGCACCGCCGCGGTGGTGTTCGCCATGGAGCCGGTGTACGGCATCACGATGGCCTGGCTGCTGTTTGCCGAAACCCCGACCCTGCGCATGCTGATGGGCGGCGCGCTGATCATCGTCGCCATCGTGGTGTCCGGCCTGATGGGCAGCGCCAAACCGGCCAAGCAGCCGGCCGCCACAGCCGAGGTTCATTGAGTACGGTCGTTGTGCCCCAGGTCCCGCTGCGGGTCGATCTGGTCCCGCACCCGTTGCTTGAGCACCTTGGCTTCCGGGAAGCCGCCGTCCGCTTTGCGCTCCCAGATCTGCACGCCATCGCAAGTGATGCGAAACGCGCCGCCAGTGGCCGGCTCCAGGGCCACTTTGCCGAGGTCATCGGCGAAGGTACTCAACAGCTCCTGGGCCAGCCAGGCGGCGCGCAGCAACCACTGACATTGGGTGCAATAAGTGATGACAATCTCGGGTTTGGCCGCTGACATGAATTGACTGGCTCCTGCTTGGCGGATTGAAAGGATCGAGTGGCTATAATACCGGCCTTTATCGTCCAGCCTTGAGATTGATGATGCGCCGCCTGTTGTCCTGCCTGTTGCTGTGCCTGTTCCCTGTCCTCGTCCAAGCCGTCGAAAACCCACGTCCGAAGATCGGCTTGGTGCTCTCCGGCGGCGCCGCCCGTGGCCTGGCGCACATTGGCGTGCTCAAGGCCCTTGAGGAGCAAGGCATCCACATCGATGCGATTGCCGGCACCAGCATGGGCGCGGTGATCGGCGGGCTGTATGCCTCGGGCTACAAGATCGATGAGCTGGAAAAACTCGCACTGAATATCGACTGGAAGCTCGCCCTGTCCGACGCGCCGCCACGGGAAGATGTGCCGTTCCGGCGCAAGCAGGATGACCGGGATTTCCTGGTCAAACAGAAACTCAGCTTCCGCGACGACGGCAGCCTGGGCCTGCCACTGGGGGTGATCCAGGGCCAGAACCTGGCCTTGCTGCTGGAAAGCATGTTTGCCCACACCAGTAACGTACGGGATTTCGACAAGCTGCCCATCCCCTTCCGCGCCGTGGCCACCGACATTACCAGCGGTGAAAAGGTGGTGTTCCGCAAAGGCCACCTGCCCCAGGTGATCCGCGCCAGCATGTCGATCCCGGCAGTATTTGCCCCGGTAGAGCTGGATGGCCGGCTGCTGGTGGACGGCGGCATGACCGATAACATCCCGCTGGATGTGGCGCGGGAAATGGGGGTCGACATTGCCATCGTCGTCGACATCGGCACCCCGCTGCGCTCGCGCAAGCAACTCAACACCGTGGTGGACGTGCTCAACCAGTCCATCACCCTGATGACCCGGCGCAACTCCGAAGAACAACTCAAGGCCCTGGCCCCCCGCGACGTACTGATCCAGCCGTCGTTGGCCGCCTACGGCGTGACGGATTTCGGCCGCGCCAAGGACATGATCGACGCCGGCTACCGCGCCACCCGCGCCCTCGACGTCCGCCTGGCACACTTGCGCCCGGCCGAGCCGGTGGATCCGTCACTGGTGGCCGCCCGCACACCCGGCGAGCGCAACCCGGTGATCACCGCGATCAAGGTGGAGAACGACTCCAAGGTGGGCGACGAGGTGATCCGCTACTACATCCGCCAGAACCTCGGCGAGCCTCTGGACATGGCCCGCCTGCAAACCGACATGGGCACCCTGTACGGCCTGGATTACTTCGAGCAGGTGCAATACCGCGTGGTGAAAAAGGGCAAGGACAACACCCTGGTCATCAGCGCCCGGGGCAAACGCAGCGGCACCGATTACCTGCGTCTGGGCCTTAACCTGTCGGATGACATGCGCGGCGACAGCGCCTTCAACCTCGGCGCCAGCTACCGCATGAACGGCATCAACCGCCTCGGCGCCGAATGGCTGACGCGGGTGCAGATCGGTGACAAGCAGGAGCTTTACAGCGAGTTCTATCAGCCGATGGACACCGGCTCGCGCTACTTCGTCGCGCCCTATATCAGTGCCCAGGCGCAAAACGTTGAGCTGATCGAAGACAACAACCCGATCTCCGAGTACCGCCTGGAACGCTACGGCTTCGGCCTGAACGTGGGCCGGCAGATCGGCAACAGCGGCGAGATTCGTTTCGGCGTCGGCGAGGCCTGGGGCAAGGCGGATGTGCGCATTGGTGACCGGGATTCGCCGAGCATCAACTTCAGCGAAGGCTTCTATGAGCTGAAGTACTCCTTCGATTCGTTCGACAACGTGTACTTCCCTCATACCGGCGAAGACATCGGCTTGGCCTTCCGGGAGTTCGAACCGGGGCTGGGTTCGGATCAGCGCTATCGCCAGTGGGAATTCAAGCTGGACAAGGCCATGAGCAGCGGCCCGGACACACTGATCCTCGGCGGGCGTTATGGGCGCACCCTGGATAAGTCGGACGTGGTGATTTCCAGCTTCCTGCTGGGGGGCGCACGGCAGTTGTCGGGCTTTCGCGAGGATGCGATTGCCGGGCAGAACATCAGCCTGATGCGTGCGGTCTACTATCGCCGACTGACACCGCGATCCTATTTGCCGCTGGACTTCCCGTTGTACCTGGGCGCGTCACTGGAGCGCGGGCGGGCGTGGAACAACGACAATGAATACGACAGCGGGTACATCAACGCCGCCAGTATTTTCCTGGGGTTTGATACGCCGCTGGGGCCGTTGAATTTCAGTTACGGGTTTAACGATGACAATCAGCAGGCGGTGTACCTGAACCTGGGGCAGACGTTCTAACCAAAAGCCTCCCCCCGTAGCAGCTGTCGAGCTTTAGCGAGGCTGCGTCAGCCGCGCCACGTTATTAGACCGAGGCGCGGCTCACGCAGCCTCGCTAAAGCTCGACAGCTGCTACGAAAGGCAAGGCGCAAGGTACGAAAGGCAAGGCGCAAGGCAATCGAAACGGGGATCAGGACTTCTCGAGATTTCCGAGGATGTGTTCATGCACCCGCATGCACACCCGCAGATCCTCTTCATCGACGCCCAAAAACAGCTCATGGCGCAAGGCCGTGGCAATGGTTTCAATCTGTTCGATCAACGGCTTCGCGGTGTCGCACAGCACGATACGCTTGGCGCGGCGGTCTTCCACCACGGCCTGGCGTTGCACCAAGCCTTGGCTTTCCAGGCTATCGAGCAAACGCGCCAATGTAGGCCCTTCTACCCCGACACTTTGCGCCAGCTCACGCTGGGTCGGCGGTTCGGTAAAGCGGGCTAGATGCAGTAGCACCAGCCAGCGAGCCTGGGACAGGCCCAGACCGGCCAAACGACGATCCAGCTCGGCACGCCAACCTCGGGACATCTGCGCCAACTGCATGCCAAAACGGTGTTGATCGGTTAACGGCATAAAAAACTCATGGATTAGACTGAAAATAAAGTGTGGCTAATTATTAGTCAGCTAAGCATGACCCATGCCAGTAGGCAAGACCCGGTATGTACTGATTCGTTACATTGTCGTAATTGGCACATCAAATCTCGAATTCCGACTGCAAAGCGGCCCTGACGCAGTACAAAACGCCTTCAGGCACACGCCCGGCAAACAGCGGCGCAATCTCGGAAACCGGTGGCAATTCGCCTTCTCCATCCAGGAATGCATCCTGGATTTCGCCAAGCAAATCTTCCGGCAAATCAAGGGCCTGCTCCAACGACAACTGCTGCTTGCCGATGGACTCGGCCAGCAAGGTGTAGACGTTCTTTTCCGAACACTGCAACTGCCCGGCGATCTGGACTGGGGTCATGCCGGCACGGGCCAGGCTGATCAGCTCGTGGCGGATATCGGCGACCTCTTTCGGCGCCTCGACCTGGCCGCCGAGCACTTCGAGGAACGCCTGGCCGTAACGCTCCAGCTTGCGCGCACCCACGCCGCTGACCCTGGCCATCTCGCCCAAGGTGGTGGGATGCTCGCGGAGCATTTCCAGCAAGGTGGAGTCGGGGAAGATGACGTACGGCGGAACGCTGTGTTCCTGCGCCAGCTTCTTACGCAGCGCGCGCAAGGCTTCCCACTGTTCGCGCTCTTCGAAGCGCACCAGTTGGCTGGCCGGGCTGGTGCTGGTTTTGGGGGTGGTTTGCGGCTTGAGGTCGCGGCGCAGCTCCAGGCTGACTTCGCCCTTGAGCAGCGGCCGGCAACTGTCGTTCAGGCGCAGGCCGCCGTAGCCTTCCAGGTCGATGTCCACCAGACCACGGGCGACCATCTGCCGGAACAGCGAGCGCCATTCACCTTCGGCGCGGTCCTTGCCCACGCCGTAGACCGAGAGTTTTTCGTGGCCGAAGCTGCGAATCTTCTCGTTGTCCTTGCCCAGCAGCACGTCCACCAGATGGCCGACACCATAACGCTGGCCGGTACGGTAGATCGCCGACAACGCCTGACGCGCCGGTTCGGTGGCGTCCCAGGTCTGCACGCCATCCACGCAGTTGTCGCAGTGGCCGCAGGGTTGGGGCATGTCTTCGTCGAAGTAGGCGAGCAAGGTCTGGCGACGGCAGCGGGTTTCTTCACACAGCGAGAGCATGGCGTCGAGCTTGTGCTGTTCCAGGCGCTTGTGGCGCTCGTCGCCTTCGGAGTTCTGCAGCATCTGCTTGAGCATCACCACGTCTTGCAGGCCGTAGACCATCCAGGCATCCGCCGGCAGGCCATCACGGCCGGCACGTCCGGTTTCCTGGTAGTACGCCTCGAGGGATTTGGGCAGGTCCATGTGGGCCACGAAACGCACGTTGGATTTGTCGATGCCCATGCCGAACGCGATGGTGGCGACCATGATCAAGCCTTCCTCGTTGAGGAAGCGCTTCTGGTGGTACGCCCGCAGCTCGTTGGGCAGGCCCGCGTGATACGGCAGCGCCGGGTAGCCTTGCTCACTGAGGAATGCGGCGACCTCGTCGACTTTTTTGCGCGACAGGCAGTAGACGATGCCGGCGTCACTGCGCCGATCGGAAAGGAACGCCAGCAACTGCTTGCGCGGCTGTTCCTTGGGCACGATGCGGTAAAAAATATTCGGCCGGTCGAAGCTCGAGAGAAACCGCTCAGCGTTTTGCAGGTGCAGACGCTCGACGATTTCTTCGCGGGTACGTTTGTCGGCGGTGGCGGTCAGGGCGATGCGCGGGACGTTGGGGAACAGCTCCGCCAATTGGCCCAGTTGCAGGTATTCGCGACGGAAATCGTGGCCCCATTGGGACACGCAGTGGGCTTCGTCGATGGCGAACAGGGAAATTTCCAGGCTCTGCAGGAACGCCAGCATGCGCGGCTGCACCAGGCGCTCGGGGGCGAGGTAAAGCATCTTCACTTCGCCGCGCTTGATGCGGGCGGCGAGGTCGCGTTGCTGTTCGGCGCTGAGGGTGGAGTTCAACGCGGCAGCCGCCACGCCGAGCTCTTCCAGGGTGGCCACCTGATCGTCCATCAAGGCGATCAACGGCGACACCACCACTGCAAGCCCCTCACGCAGGAGTGCCGGCACCTGGAAACACAGCGACTTGCCGCCGCCGGTAGGCATCAGTACCAGGGCGTCACCGCCGTTGGCCACGCGCTCAATGATTGCACCCTGGCGGCCACGAAAACTGTCGTAGCCGAAGATGTCCTTGAGGACGCGTTGAGCCTGCTCGAGCATGAAAAACTCCAAATATCGCCGAAATCCCTCTGTACAGGCTGGTCGAAAAAGCACGCTTGAGCGGGAAATAATCCGTAAGCGAACTTTTCCCGCGACTGGCGCTTGGCCTGTAGGGGCATCACAAAACGCGGCAGTATACCCGAGGGTCACCCGGCAAAGGGTGCCGTTGGTGAATTGCACAGGCCCATTAAATGGCCCGAAATGCTGGGAATTCATTCCGTCAGGCAGACCCAATTGTCCCCTTCGCGAGCAAGCCCGCTCCCACAAGCTGGCCTGGGCGCTCAAGAAAGCCTAGAATTGCCCATCGTTTATTCCCAAGGTAGTCCGTCAATGTCCTTCGCTGAGCAACTAACCCGCCTGCAAGCCTTCCTCGATGCCGATGAGCTGCACGACGAGGCGCTGGACTACGTGGCCGCCCACGGCTATCTGACCGCGCTGTCGATCTGCTCCGATGTCGTGCCTGATCGTGAATGGATCGACGCACTGTTCTCTGAAGAGCCTCACTACAGTGATGCCGCCCAGCGCGAAGAAATCGAATCCACCCTGCTGGCCCTCAAGGCTCACATTGGCCGCCAACTGGCTTCCGATGAAGAGTTCGAACTGCCTTGCGACCTGGACCTCGGTGAAGACCCGGACGATTCCGAACTGCGCGGCTGGTGCATCGGCTTCATGGAAGGCGTGTTCCTGCGTGAAGAGGCCTGGTTCGAAACGGCTGAAGAAGAAGTCAGCGAAATGCTGCTGCCGATCATGGTCGGTTCCGGCCTGTTCGACGAGCAACCTGAGTTCTCCGACATCGCCTCCGACGCCAACCTGATGGACGACATGATCGTTCAGATACCGGAAGCGCTGACCGCCCTTTACCTGCTGTGCAACGCACCTGACGAAAAGCCGGCGATCCTCAAGCCTCGCCACCACTAAGACCGTTGCCCGTGGCGCCCATGGGCAATCGCTCTGTGATCACGCGTTACGTTCTGCTGGCCATCGGCTGGCTGAGCGTAGTGTTTGGGGTGATCGGCATTTTCCTGCCGGTGCTGCCCACGACTCCCTTCCTTCTGCTGGCTGCCGCCTGCTTCGCCCGTAGCTCCCCGCGCTTCTACCACTGGCTGGTGGAACACCCGCGCCTGGGGCCGTGGATTCGTGACTATCTGGATGGCAACGGGATTCCGCTCAAGGGCAAGGTGTATGCCATTGGGTTGATGTGGGTGAGTATCGGTTTTTCCTGCTACCTGGTGCCGCTGATCTGGGCGCGAGGGTTCATGCTGACCAGTGCGGTGTTGGTGACGGTTTATATTTTGCGACAGAAGACATTGCCCAAGGCACCGCAGGACTAAATGTGGGAGCGGGCTTGCTCGCGAATACGGTGGATCAGTCAGCACATGTATCGGCTGACACACCGTATTCGCGAGCAAGCCCGCTCCCACATTTTTGATCCAGTGGCTTCAGAGGGATCAACGCATCGGCGGCAAGCCATACGCCGCCAGATCAAACTCCGCCAACTTGCGAATAATCTGGTCAGCATGGTGATACTTGCTGTCCGCCATCGCCTCATCCGGCACCGCAATCGCGGTCATGTGTGCAGCCTTGGCCGCCGTCACGCCAAACGGCGAATCCTCAAACACCAGGCAATCCTCTGGTGCCACACCCAACCGACGCGCCGCCGTGAGGAAGATATCCGGCGCAGGCTTCGCAGCTCCCACTTCCGGGTCATCCGCGGTCACGATAGTGTCGAACAGCCCAAACCATTCACGGTGCAACGTGGTTTTATGACCAAACGAATTACGTGACGAACTGGTGCCCACGGCAATCGGAATGTTATGCGCCTTCAAGTGCCGCACCAGCGCTTCAGCGCCCGGCATGCCCAACGCCTTGGGGAAACGCTCGCTCATCAACGGCTCGCGGATCACCAGGAATTCGGCGGGCGTAATCGGCAGGTCCAAAGCCTTGACCACGTAGTCGGCCAGGTCCTGGGCGCCGCGACCAATGATGTGCTGCTTGATCCCCCAGTCATAAGTACGGCCGTAGCGTTCGGCGATGATCTGTGTAACTTCGGTGTAGATGCCTTCTGTGTCCAGCAACAACCCGTCCATATCGAAAATGACAGCCTTGATCGGGACAGCGGTACGCGGTGCATTCATCACTACAGATCCGTGGGCAAAAGGACTAAAAGGATTCAGCACAATAACGGCCCGCCTTGCCTGCAAGCAACCGTTAAGCTTCCGACCGACAGTACTGCCCTTTAGAATATCTGCCTTACCCATGGAAGTGCCCCCAATGCTCTACCGCCTTTGCGCCGATGGCCTGGTGCTGTTTCATTTGTCGTTCATTCTGTTCGTGCTGTTTGGCGGTTTGCTCGCCCTCAAATGGCGGCCCGTGATGTGGCTGCACTTGCCCGCGGCTGCCTGGGGCGTTGCGGTGGAAGTGTTCCACCTGCCCTGCCCGCTGACCCGCTGGGAAAACCTGTTTCGTCATTTGGCCGGGCAGGATGGTTATGGGGGTGGCTTCATCGAGCATTACATCCTGACCCTGATCTATCCGGCCGGGCTGACGCCGCAGATTCAATTGGGGCTGGGCGCGCTGGTGCTGTTGATCAACATCGCGGTGTATGTGCGGTTGATCAAGCGCCGCTAGGCAGACAGCCGATGCCCTCCAATGTCGCCTCAACCGCTTCATCCAGAGGCGTGTGCGGTTCGCTGCCTAGCACCTGTACCAGGCGGCGGTTATCCATGCGTACCTCGGTTTGCCACAGGTAGCGCATCTCCTGCATCTCGCGGAAGGTGGTGACAAAGGGCGCGGCCAGTTTCAGCAGCCACCATGGGAAGGCCCTGACAGAAGGCTGGCGGCCGGTCCTGCGTGACACCACCCGCTGAATCGCCTGGCTCATCTGCCGACCGTCCGCATCAACATGCCCCGCCATATGAAAACGGGCGAAGGCATCAAGGGTGTCGCGGCGTGCAATCAACTCGACCATGGTTCTCGCCACGTCAGGCAGGTAAGCCCACTGATGCCCCACGCCTGGCGCCCCTGGATAGCTCACGTTGGCCACCGGCTTTGCGGGTTTGACCAGGCCTTGGGAAAACCAGCTGCTGCCGGCCTTGGCGCCGAAAAAATCGCCTGCCCGCACGATCAACACCCGGGCGCCCTGCTGGGTCGCCTCAAGCAAACGCTGCTCCATCTCCACCCGGATCGCGCCCTTGCGGGTAAGTGGATGCTGCGGCGAATCTTCCTCCAACCGCGCAAAGGCATCCGGCCCGAAGTTGTACACCGTGCCCGGCAGGACAATCGTCGCCCCTTCAGCGATTGCCGCCGCGATGCTGTTGTCGATCATCGGCAACACCCGTTCTGCCCAGTGCTGATAACCGGGCGGGTTGACCGCATGCACGATCACCGAACACCCCTTGGCCGCCGCGATGACTTCCTCACGGTTCAGCGCATCACCTTTTATCCAGGTGAAATCGACGTTCTGCTTGTGGGCCTTATCCACATCTCTCGTCAGGGCGCACACCTGCCAGCCCGCAGCGAACAACTGCCGTGCCACCTCACCACCAATCCCGCCCGTCGCACCCAAAACCAGAACCTTGTTCATGCCTTTTCCCCTGAGGGTTGTTGGATGGGACGATTCTGTTCGTCGGCGAGCTATAGAGGAATTGCCGAAGATGATGCAGACGCTATACATTTATGCATGGCATCAAATATTGGCTGGGAGCTTTACCGGTCATTCCTCGGGGTACTCAAGGAAGGATCGTTGTCGGGGGCCGCACGGCAGCTCGGCATCACTCAACCCACGGTCGGGCGGCACATCGCTGCGCTGGAGAAATCCCTGAACATGGTGCTGTTCACCCGTTCCGCCAGCGGCCTGCTGCCCACGGCCGTCGCCCTCACCCTGCGCACCCACGCCGAAACCATGGAAACCACCGCCGCCGCACTCGAACGTGCAGCCTCGCCCCAAGGCCCCGAAGTACGCGGCGTGGTGCGGGTGTCCGCCAGCGAAGTGATCGGCGTGGAAGTCCTGCCGCCGATCATCACCCGCCTGCGCCGGCAGCACCCGCACCTCAAGGTCGAACTGGTGCTGAGCAATCGCCTGCTCGACCTGCTGCAACTGGAGGCCGACATCGCCGTGCGAATGGTCCGACCCAGCCAGGAGCAACTGCTGGCGAAACGTATCGGCGTTATCGAAGTCGGCCTGCACGCACGCAACGACTACCTGCAACAACACGGCACGCCTCAGAGCCTAAATGATCTCGCAGCCCATTCAGTCATCGGCTACGACCAGGAAAGCGCCTTCATCCGCAGCCTGGCCGTCAAAGGCTTCGAGCGCAGCGCCTTTTCCCTCAGCAGCGACAGCGACCTCGCACAACTGGCCCTGATCCGCGCCGGCGCCGGTATCGGTGGCTGCCAGGTCAAACTGGCCCGGCAAGACGCCCGCCTGAGCCGAGTCCTGCCGGACGCATTTGCCCTGCAACTGGACACCTGGGTCACCATGCACGAAGACCTGCGCAACAGCCCGCGTTGCCGCGTCACCTTTGATGCCCTGGTGGCCGGTTTGCAGCATTACGTACAGGATTGAGACAGCTTCGCTGGTGAAGAATCAGAGTCCCTCAAACCCTTCATAGACGCCCCCATGTCCGAAGCCTTCGAAGTCCCCAGCCCCCACGAAAAACACGTTGAACATGCGACCGAACATGCCCACCGCAGCGGGGACAATTTCGCCAGCCGCATCGCCGTGATGACCGCCATCATGGCCACCGTCGGCGCCATGCTCAGCTACCAGGCCGGCTCAACCGAAAGCGAAGCGGCGATGGACAAAAACAACGCCGCCATCTTCAAGACCGAAGCCGCCAACCAATGGAACTACTACCAGGCCAAATCCAGCCGGCAGAACCTCGCCGAGCTGGCGACCCATATTCCGGGGGTTGATGCCAAGCACTACACCGACGAGATCGAGCGTTACAAAACCCAGAAGGAAGACGTGCGCAAACAAGCCGAAAAGCTTGAAGCCACCTCGAAAGAATGGGATGAAAAGTCCGAACAGGCACTGCACCAACATCACCGCTGGGCACAGGCGATGACCGCGATTCAGATCGCGATTTCGTTGGCGGCGATCACGTTGCTGACAAGGAAGGAATGGTTGAAGCGCATGGCATACACCGCTGGCAGTGTGAGCGTGGTGCTCGGCGGGATGGCCTGGCTGCATATTTAAGCTTCACCCCGGCATCGCTATATAGTAAAACGCATAACGCCTGACACTATAAAGCCGAGGAAAAGCCGGTGACCGCACAATCATCCAAGGAAGCTGTGGGCGTCGCCTACAGCATCGAGTCAATGCGCTACGCACAGGCCATGACCTGGCGCGCCATCGAAGCGCTGTCCAGGCTCATCCGCCCCGGCATGCTCGAATCCGAAGCCCGCGAACTCGGCAAAAAAGTCCTCGCCGACCTCGACATGCAGCGCATCTGGCACCCCCTGCTGGTGCGCTTTGGCGCCAACACCCTCAAGACCTTCAAGGAACGCTCCGACGGCGACCCGGTGCCGGGGGAAAACGACATCTACTTCATCGACATGGGCGCCGTGTGGCAAGGCCATGAAGGTGATGCGGGGGCGACATTCAGCACCGGCAACGACCCAGAGATGGCCGCGTGTGCGAGCGCGGCAAAAGCGTTGTTTGATCGGGTTGAGCAGCGCTGGAGGAACGACAAAGTCGTCGGCCTGGAGCTGTATCGTTTTGCCGAAGAACAAGCGAAGGAAATGGGTTGGGTGCTGAACCTGGACATCAAAGGGCACCGCGTCAGCGATTTCCCCCATGCGATTTATCGTGGCGGTGACCTTGGGGATTTTGACCAGTATCCCAATGAAGGGCTGTGGATCCTGGAGATACAGATCGCGCACCCGAGCGGGGCTTATGGTGCGTTTTACGAAGATTTGCTGGCTTAACTTTTCAAGGAATAAAGATGGAACGCTCGACCGAATTTCCCGTGCTGTTGTTTTCCTACGGCACGTTGCAGGACAAGGCTGTGCAGTTGGCCAACTTTGGGCGGGAGTTGGTGGGCCAGCGGGATGCGATGCTGGGGTATTCGACAAGCTGGGTGGAGATTACCGATCCTGAAGTGTTGGCTGCGAGTGGCAAGACCCATCATCCGATTGTTTCGCCGAGCGGGCGGAATGAGGACAGTGTTGAAGGGATGGTATTTCAGATTACCGAGCAGGAACTGGCGGCGGCGGATGCGTATGAAGTGTCGGACTATAAGCGGGTTTCGGTGGGGTTGGCTTCGGGGTTGACGGCTTGGGTGTATGTGCAGGCTTGAGAGCGTGCAGTTGGTCAATCGGAGTGATTTCCTACAGATCAATCTGAAAGTATGCCCTGCCCGCTTCGTAATGCCAGGTCTATAGTCTTTCGGTCGCCGTCATGGCGACCGAGTTTGGCGACTCGAAGACAAATCTGAAAACTAAAACTCTGCGATCCAGTTTTTCAGGCGACGGCTGTTTTATGAAGGTCTAACTTGAAAAAGGTTAGCTATTTTTCTATTTGTCTCAGATGGACTCCCGCATGAATCAATATATGGCACTCACCAGCAACGACTGCACCACACCCGCCCTTTTCGTAGACACCACAGCACCGCTGGATGTCCTGCTTGATGCTGCAAACTATCGGATTCGCGCCGTAACCCAAGTTCTAGAAAACCTGGCGCTGCGTGCAGAAATCAGTAGTGATACGGTCGTGCTGGGCGACTTTTCCTTGCTCTGCGCAATTCCGTTACGCGATGGATGCGATCTGCTGGATGTCATAGGTCGGAGGATGGCAGCGCAGTATTCCTGAACCCATTGGCTTGACCCCGCAAAAACGAAAAAGGGACGACCTCTCAATCATCCCTTTTTGCGAACATTACCCAACCTAAACGCAACGTGTGCCACGAGCCTTATGCTCGTACTCCCACCCCTTACACGCCAACCCTACATGCTTGGGAATCAGAGCGGCCCCGCTGCTGTAGGAAGTAATGGTCCTACGAGTGAAGCCTAGTTCCACAGCCGCAGCGGAGAGCGACAGATTGTTGCTGAGCATCCACTTTCTGAAGTCCTGCGTCAGCATGACCTCGCCGGACTGTTCCAGCGCCAAACGATGCAAGGTGACGGAGGACAACTCCAGGTCATTGCCCCAAGTCACGTCAAAGCCCCACTCACCGACTTCAACCCGACCAAATAGAGCCAAGTCCTGAAGGGGTTTTAGAATCGGGAAGGTATTTATGTGATCAGTGAGATCAACGGTGTGCCGTTTACCGTTATTCCACTCAATTTCGATGGCATGCTTGCCGGCAACTGGTTGCACAGCAGAGATGCGAAGCTTGCTGGTCATAAGTCAGTTCCTCCGGTTTTGTTCATTCCATACGCGCCAAAGATCAGTGGTATGGACTCTTGCCCAAAGCAGGGCAGCTTTCAAGGCCTTGGTTTCGGCACCTTTGCCGAGAACCACCAGCCCTTCTATCTGAACCAACGACTCTCCGTCCGGCGTTTGCACGTGAAAGTGCGGCGGCGCGTGGTCGTCGGGATAGATTTTTATTTTCCAGTTTCGTTCACTGTGAAGGGTAGCCATGGGGACAGATGCTAGAGAAAATTTTTCTCTAGCACAACCTGTATTCAAACCCCAGAAACCACAAAACCCCTGATCTCTTTCGAAATCAGGGGTTTTGTTTACATCGAATTTGGCGGTGAAGGAGAGATTCGAACTCTCGATACAATTTCTTGTATACACACTTTCCAGGCGTGCTCCTTAAGCCACTCGGACACTTCACCGTATCTCGTCAAACTGATTCAGTCTGTCGAGGCGCGCTAATGTAGTCGAAAGCTTTTCCGATGGCAAAGGTTTTTTTCAGAATTTTCATGCGCTTAGGCGGTTATGCCGTTCCAGACCTCTCCGGCTCCGTGCACACCACGGCGATTCTGCCATTCTCGGGCACTCGCGGCGCTTGTCTATAGTAGCTGCTGCGCCCTGCCGAAGGCCGCCTGCGGGCGGGCATGGAGGAAAAGTCTGACTGGGTAGTCAGTCATGGCGCTTTACCAGGGCGGGCGCGGTGGGTAACGTCTGCCGTCTGTCCTCTATTACAAGCATTACAAGGAATCGCGTCATGAGTGAGTTGATTGCCTACCACCTCGAAGACGGTATCGCGACCCTGACCCTGAGCAACGGCAAGGTGAATGCCATTTCGCCGGCAGTGGTCAGTGCGTTTAATGAAGCGCTGGATCAGGCCGAGAAAGATCGGGCGGTGGTGATCATCACGGGCACGCCGGGGATTTTGTCCGGTGGCTATGATTTGAAGGTGATGACCGCCGGCCCTAAAGAAGCGGTGAGTCTGGTGACGTCAGGTTCGACCCTGGCCCGTCGCCTGTTGTCACACCCGTTCCCGGTGATCGTGGCGTGCCCTGGGCACGCGGTGGCCAAGGGCGCGTTCCTGTTGCTGTCGGCAGATTACCGGATCGGTGTGGATGGGCCTTTCAGTATTGGCCTGAATGAAGTGATGATCGGCATGACCATGCACCACGCCGGGATCGAGCTGGCGCGGGATCGTCTGCGTAAGTCGGCCTTCCACCGCTCGGTGATCAATGCCGAGATGTTCAACCCGCAGGACGCGTTGAGCGCCGGGTTCCTGGATAAGGTGGTCGCGCCGGAAGAATTGCAGGCAGCCGCGCTGGAAGCGGCTCGCCAATTGAAGAAGATCAATATGAACGCCCACAAGCACACCAAGCTGAAGGTGCGTAAGGCGCTGCTGGAAGCCCTGGATGACGCGATCATTCAGGACCAAGGCCACTTGGGTTAAATAAAACCTACGCCTGCTGAATCGAAGCCCGACCTTGAGTCGGGCTTTTTCTTACAAAGAATTCCGGTTTGCCTACAACCGCTCTAGACAGTGTCTGTCACGGCACGTTGAAACATGCGCTTAAACATCGCCTATCTTCCGACTCTATAGGGGCAATTGCCGAATACAGTGCACATCCGTACACTGCGCCACCTTTTGTCCCGATGGGCTGTGTCGATGCTTTTTTTGTTACGCATGTTGTTGATGGGCCTGCATTTTATGATCGCCGGCGTGCTGGGCGTGCTGCTGGGGATCTGTCGGCCGTTCAATCCGGACAACAGCCGTTACTGCGCACGCCTGTATGCCGTGCCGGCGATGTGGCTGTTGCGCCTGCGGGTGAAGGCTGAGGTCGACTCGCTGCGCAACAAGCCCAGCAGTTGCGTGATCATCGCCAACCATCAGTCCAACTATGACCTGTTTGTGTTCGGCACGGTGGTGCCCTACCGCACGGTGTGTATCGGCAAGAAGAGCCTGAAGTGGGTGCCGTTGTTTGGGCAACTGTTCTGGCTGGCGGGCAATGTGTTGATTGACCGGGGCAATGCGCACAAGGCGCGGCGCTCGATGCTGACCACCACACACACCTTGCAGCATGCAGACACCTCGATCTGGGTGTTCCCGGAGGGCACGCGCAATTTCGGCGAAACCCTGCTGCCATTCAAGAAAGGCGCGTTCCAGATGGCGATCGCCGCGGGTGTGCCGATTGTGCAGGTGTGTGTCAGTACCTATGTGAAACAGATGAAGCTCAACCGCTGGAACAGTGGCGATATTCTGATTCGCTCGCTGCCGCCGATTCCTACGAAGGGGCTGACGATGGATGACATGCCGCTGTTAATGCAGACCTGCCGCGAGCAAATGAAAGATTGTATTGAAGCAATGGACCGAGAGTTGGAAATCGCCCCCCGTAGGAGCGAGCTTGCTCGCGAAGGACGTTAACGACTACGCGCTCATTCTGGATTAACCCGCCGCTCTCAGGTTTTTCGCGAGCAAGCTCGCCCCTACAGAGGGCGCGTTCAGGCTAAGCTGCGCAACAACTGTCATCCAATAAAGAAGCGATCAGCACTATGGGTAGAGTTGTTGCGGCCGCCGTCTATAGCGCCGGAAAGAAAGTCACTGATATCACCCTCGACGAAGGCGCCGCCTGGGCCGCCAAGCCCGACCACTTTGTGTGGATCGGCCTGGAAGAGCCCAGCGCCCTGGAACTGGCCAACCTGCAACGCCAGTTCAACCTGCACGAACTGGCCATCGAAGACGCCCTGGAAAAACATAGCCGCCCCAAGCTTGAAACCTTCGGCGACGCGCTGTTTATCGTGACCTATTCGCCGGTGCGCGATAACGGCAAGCTGGAGTTTATCGAGACCCATATCTTTGCCGGCAGCGGCTATATCATCACCGCCCGCAACGGCCACTCGGCGTCCTACGGCTACGTGCGCCAACGTTGTGAGGCGCGGCCACTGTTACTGGAGCATGGGGAAGATTTCGTACTCTATGCGCTGCTGGATTTTGTTACCGAGAACTACCAGCCAGTGAGCGAGGCGATTCATGCCGAGGTCGATGAGCTGGAACGCAACGTGTTGTGCAACTCCCTGAGTGAAGCGGATATCCAGAAGCTCCACGGTCTGCGCCGCGATGTGCTGCGGCTGAAGCGCTACGTGGCGCCAATGGTGGAGATCAGCCAGGAGTTGCAGAAACTGAGCTTCCCGTTTATCGACAAGAACATGCGCCCGTACTTTCGCGATGTGCAGATTCACGTCACGCGGCAGATGGAAGACCTGACCACCCTGCGGGATATCGCCAGCCAGACCATCGAGATTGGGGTGTTGCTGGAAGCCTCACGCCAGAGCGTGGTGCAACGCAAGTTTGCCGCATGGGCAGCGATTCTGGCATTCCCGACGGCGGTGGCCGGGATCTACGGGATGAACTTCCAGAACATGCCGGAGCTGCAATGGCACTACGGCTATTTTGCGGTGCTGGGGTTTATTGCGGTGGGGTGTACGAGTTTGTGGGCCAGCTTCAAGCGTTCAGGCTGGCTATAGGAAAACTGCTGTTGTGGCGAGGGAGCTTGCTCCCGCTGGGGTGCGAAGCGCCCCCAAGGCTTGCGACTGCTGCGCAGCCGAACGGGAGCAAGCTCCCTCGCCACAAAAAGCTCGTCAATCAACCCGATTCGTTAGGCCACGTCCGCTTTTGGTTTGTGCGCCACAAACCGCATCATCCATTCCGCCACGGTCACGCCGTGGTGGTCTCGCTCCAGGCTGGCCACACCATTGGTGTAGACCTTCTCCCCCAGGGTTGTCTGAAGAATCTCCAGCAGTTCGCGGGAATAGTCGTGGATAAATTCCGGGTGGCCCTGGAAGCACAGCACCTGGTCTTCGATGTGGTACGCCGCAAACGGGCAGAATTCGCTGGAAGCGATCACTGTGGCGTTTTCCGGCAAGGTGGTGACCTGATCTTGGTGGCTGATCAACAGCGTCAATTCTTCCACCACCGGGCTCATCCACGGTGCCTTGGCGTTCAGTTTGTAGTCATGGATGCCCATGCCCCAGCCCTTGGTCGCCCGCTCGGTCTTGCCGCCCAACAGCAGCGCCAGCAACTGGTGGCCGAAGCAGATGCCGATCAGTTTGTCGCCGCGGGCATGGCGGTCCAGCAGGTAGGTCTTGAGGGTCTGGATCCAGGGATCGGTGCCGAAGGAGTCGGCCTTGCTGCCCGTCACCAGGTACGCGTCGAACACTTCTTCATCCGCCGGGTATTCACCCTGCACCACGTTATAGATGACGAACTCGGCGGCAATCGGCTGTTTGGAAAACAGGCGCTTGAACATCTGCCCGTACCCTTGGTACTGATCGATCAGTCCAGGACGCAGGATATCGGTTTCCAGGATGCACACGCGTAACGACATAAAAAATACCTGACACGGCGATGGGAATAATGAACACCCTCAGAGCCTGCCTTGAAATACCCTTCCAAGGCAAGCCCCATCGCCATGTTCAACGTGGGAGCGGGTTTGCTCGCGAATGCGGTGGATCAGTTAACGAGTGTGGTGACTGACACACCGCTTTCGCGAGCAAGCCCGCTCCCACATTTCGATCACCGAAACGCTTCACCCTGTGCGGCTTTCTCCAACAGCAGCGCCGGTGGTGTGAAGCGCTCACCGTATTGCTCGGCCAGGTAACGGGCGCGGGCGATGAAGTCGTTCAGGCCGTACTGGTTGATGAACTGCAGCGCCCCGCCGCTCCAGGCGGCAAAGCCGATACCGAAGATCGAGCCGACGTTGGCATCCGCCGTCGACATCAGCACGCCCTCCTCCACACAGCGCACGGTTTCAATGGCCTGGATGAACAGCAAGCGGTCACGTACGTCCTGGGCCGAGATCCGTTGCTCAGGCTTTTCAAAGCGGTTTTTCAGCTCAGGCCACAGGTGTTTCTGCCCGCCCGCCGGGTAATCGTAGAAGCCGCCCCCAGCGGCCTTGCCCGGGCGTTTGTATTCGTTGAGCAACAGGTCGATCACGGCAAATGCCGGATGCTGGGGTAACGGCTTGCCCTCGGCCTGTAGGTCCTTGGCCGTCTGCTGGCGGATATGGCTCATCAGGCTGAGGGAAACTTCGTCAGAGACCGCCAGCGGTCCCACAGGCATGCCGGCCTTGCGCGCCTCGGTCTCGATCATCGGCGCCGCCACGCCTTCGCCGAGCATGGCGATGCCTTCGTTGGTGAAGGTGCCGAACACACGCGAGGTGAAGAAGCCGCGACTGTCGTTGACCACAATCGGGGTTTTCTTGATTTGCAGGACGAAATCGAAACCTCGGGCCAGGGTTTCGTCGCTGGTGTGGGTACCTTTGATGATTTCCACCAAGGGCATTTTGTCCACCGGGCTGAAGAAGTGCAGGCCGATAAACTTGCTCTGGTCGGGCACCGCCATGGCCAGGCCGCTGATGGGCAGGGTGGAAGTGTTGGAGGCAATGACTGCGTCGGCCCCCACCACGCTTTGCGCAGCAGCCGAGACTTTGGCCTTGAGTTCCCGATCTTCGAAGACGGCTTCGATGATCAGGTCGCAGCCGGCGAGGTCGGCATCGGATTCGGTAGGAATAATCCGCGCAAGGATGGTTTCCCGCTGCTCTGTGGTCAATTGCCCACGGCCGACCTTCTTGTCGAGCAAGGCTGCCGAGTGGGCCTTGCCCTTCTCCGCCGCCGCCAGGCTGACGTCCTTCAGCACTACTTCAACGCCCGCCGAGGCGCTGACGTAAGCAATGCCCGCGCCCATCATCCCGGCGCCAAGCACACCGACCTTGCGTGTCACATACGGCGCAAAGCCCTTGGGTCGCGAGCTGCCGGCGTTAATTTCGTTAAGCTGGAACCAGAAGGTGCCAATCATGTTTTTCGCCACTTGCCCGGTAACCAGCTCGGTGAAGTAGCGGGTTTCGATCAGGTGCGCGGTGTCGAAATCCACTTGGGCGCCTTCCACGGCGGCGCAGAGGATTTTCTCCGGGGCCGGGAAGCAGCCGTTGGTTTTGGCGCGCAGGATCGATGGCGCAATGGCGAGCATTTGCGCGACTTTGGGGTTGGACGGCGTACCGCCCGGGATCTGATACCCCTTGATGTCCCAACGCTGTTTCGCCTCGGGGTTGGCCAGAATCCATGCCTGGGACTTGGCCAGCAGCTCGTCACGATCTGCCGCCAGCTCGTCAATCAATCCAGCTTGCAGCGCCTGTTGCGGCGTAGTCTTTTTGCCTTCCAGCAAGTAAGGCAAAGCCTTTTCCAGCCCGAGCATACGCACCATGCGTACGACACCGCCGCCACCCGGCAGCAGGCCAAGGGTGACTTCCGGCAGGCCGATCTGTACCGACTTGTGGTCCAGCGCCACGCGGTGCTGGCACGCCAGGCAAATCTCCCAGCCACCGCCCAGTGCCGCGCCGTTGATGGCGGCCACTACCGGTTTGCCGAGGGTTTCCAGGGCGCGCAGTTGCGCCTTCAGCACCAGCACGCTGGCGTAGAAATCCTTGGCGTGGGGCTTGTCGACCTTGATCAGTTCATTGAGGTCACCGCCGGCAAAGAAGGTCTTTTTCGCCGAGGTGATGATCACGCCCGCAATCGAATCCTTTTCGGCCTCCAGGCGGGCAACGGTGGCCGCCATGACCTCGCGGTACACCCCGTTCATGGTGTTGGCGCTCTGGCCGGGCATATCGATGGTCAGCACCACGATCTGGTCCTGGCCTTTTTCGTAACGAATGGCATCGGTCATAACTGATTCCTTAGGCTCAGAGGCGTTCGATGATGGTGGCGATACCCATGCCGCCGCCGACACACAGGGTGGCCAGGCCATACCGCTGCTGGCGCACCTCCAGTTCGTCGAGCAAGGTGCCGAGAATCGCGCAGCCGGTGGCGCCCAGCGGATGCCCCATGGCGATGGAGCCGCCGTTGACGTTGACCCGGGCGGCGTCGATGCCCATGTCCTTGATGAACTTGAGCACCACCGACGCGAACGCCTCGTTAACCTCGAACAGGTCGATGTCTTCAACCCGAAGGCCAGCCTTGGCCAGGGCCTTGCGGGTGGCCGGTGCGGGGCCGGTGAGCATGATGGTGGGGTCAGTGCTGGTGACCGCCGTGGCGACGATGCGCGCCCGGGGTTGCAGGCCGAGTTCGCGGCCTTTTGCTTCAGAACCGATCAGCATCAGCGCCGCGCCATCGACGATCCCGGAACTGTTGCCCGGTGTGTGCACGTGGTGGATACGCTCGACGTGGCTGTAGACCCGCAAGGCCGTGGCGTCGAAGCCCATCTGGCCCATCATTTCGAAGCTGGTTTTGAGTTTGCCCAGGCCTTCGAGGGTGGAATCGCCACGGATGAATTCGTCCTGGTCCAGCAGCACGATGCCATTCTGGTCCTGCACGGCGATCAGCGACTTGTTGAAGGAGCCGTCTGATCTGGCCCGCGCCGCTTTCTGCTGTGAGTGTAAGGCAAAGGCATCGACGTCCTGGCGGGTGAAGCCTTCCAACGTGGCAATCAGATCGGCGCCGATGCCCTGCGGGGTGAAGTGGCTGTGCATATTGGTTTGCGGGTCCAACACCCAGGCGCCGCCGTCGCTGCCCATGGGCACGCGGGACATGGACTCGACGCCGCCCACCACCACCAGGTCTTCAAAGCCGGAGCGCACTTTCATCGCGCCAAGGTTCACGGCTTCCAGGCCCGAGGCGCAAAACCGGTTGATCTGCACACCGGCGACGCTGACGTCCCAGTCCGCCACCAACGCGGCGGTCTTGGCGATGTCGGCGCCTTGATCCCCCACCGGCGTGACGCATCCCAGGACGATGTCATCCACTTGCCGGGTATCGAGGTCGGTGCGCTGTTGCAGCGCGGTCAGCAACCCGGCCACCAGGTTCACCGGCTTGACGCTGTGCAAGGCGCCATCCGCCTTGCCTTTGCCACGGGGCGTGCGTATCGCATCAAAGATCAAAGCTTGGGTCATGACGTCCTCGAATCACTGGGCAACGAATCGTGCTCTTACCTTAGGCGCCGGGGCGCCGGATTCAATGACCGAACCGCTCATTGACCTTGACGCACACGCTCAGACGAACGGTAGGAGGCTATGGGATTTGGCTGATTAATCGTTTTAGCTGTCTAGCCCTAGGGCTGGCGTCTGGCTGGCACTTGGCCTCATGCCTTTTTAATAAGTTTTCTTCAGGTAATGAGATGAAATGGATCTAAGCCAAGCAGAACGAGGGCTCTAAGGTTGAATCTGTAGGAGAAGTAAAAGGTTGCTGCCGGGTTTTGCTGGGGCACCTGTAAGAACTGTAAGAAAAGAGTCATGTAGCACCGTCATAGTTGAATCGACCGGCACGCATTTGACGCTCAGGAATAACAACAAAAGGCAGTCAGCCATGTTCAAGCATTCGAAAGTACGTCAGGCGGGACTTATTCTTTTCGCCACCACACTGATTCTGATCTTGCCCAACCTCACCAAGGTAATTGGGTGACCTCTCACACCCCACATTCTGCGCAGACACAGCGCCAGGATCGCAGCCTTTGGCAGCGCCTTTCGGGATATTGCGTATAGCGATCCCGTCAGGGGCTGCCGTTTTGCGCGCCGGTTTCAGGGGATTTTGCGGTATCGTGAACCCGCATTGCCACTCAAACACGGGCCACTCCTTGAAACAGATCATCGTCCTCCTGAGCCTGCTGCTCGCCTTGCCGGCGTCTGCCGCACAGCTGACCATCGAGCTGGACCACACCAGCAAAACCTGGGAAACCGCCGAGCTGCTCAAGCGCCCGGATGCGCAGACGGTGCAGATCGTTGATGACGTTTCCTACAAGCGCAACATGACGTATCGCGCGGTACCGTTGGCAGCGCTGTTGCCGGGCATCACGCCGGAAAATCATCTACAGGCGGTGGCGCTTGACGGCTTTGCCGCAGAACTGACGGCGGCACCGCTGCTATCAAAAAGCGGCGCGCGGGCCTGGCTGGCGGTAGAAGACCCGGCGCATCCGTGGCCACCACTGGCGGACGGCAAGCCCAGTGCCGGGCCGTTTTATCTGGTGTGGACGGACCCGCAGGCCGGGCCTATCAGCCCTGAGCAATGGCCGTTCCAGATCTCCGGGATCAAACAAATGAAGACGGTTGCGGAGCGCTTTCCGGCATTGTTACCAGACCCGAAACTGGCGGCGAATGATCCGGTGAATCAAGGCTTCGCGCTGTTCCAGAAAAACTGCCTGGCGTGTCATCGCCTCAACGGGGCCGGCGATGCGCAGGTGGGGCCGGACCTGAATATTCCTTACAACCCCACTGAATATTTTGCCGGGGATTTCCTCAAGCGCTACATCCGCGACCCGCAAAGCATGCGGCATTGGCCGCAGGCGAAGATGCCGGCGTTTGCCACCAGCGTGCTGCCGGATGCGGACCTGGATCTGCTGGTGGGGTATTTGAAGCATATGGCAGGCAGAAAGCAGCCTTAAGGCTCGGGTAAATCTGTGGAGAGGGAGCTTGCTCCCTCTCCACAAAAAGCTTTCCTGGCACAGAGAGATTTCCTGCTACACAAAGCTCCCTCTCTCTCCCGGATTCCTACTGCTGCTGCACCGAAATCACCGGTGTCGGCGCCACAAATACCTTGGCATGCATCTGCTCATGCCCTCCCCCACGGCGCATGCCCCGCACCGGGCAGGCGTCCAGGTAATCCAGGCCCACCGCCAGCTTCAAATGCCGTTCCGGCCGGGCCAGTTGATTGGTCACGTCAAAGCTGTACCAGGCGTCATCCAGCCAGGCTTCGGCCCAGGCATGGCTGGCCAGGTGCTCGCAGTCTTCGCTGTACAAATACCCCGACACATACCGCGCCGGAATACCCAGGCTGCGGGCACAGGCGAGGAAGGCGTGGGTGTGGTCCTGGCACACCCCGGCACGCCCGGCAAACGCCTTGGCCGCACAGGTGTCGACTTCAGTAGAGCCCGGCGAGTAGGTCATGTACTGGTTCAGCGCATGCATTAAATCAATCAACGCACTGCGGTCGCGGCGCTGGTGGCAATGCTTTTCGGCAAAGCTGCGCAGGGCATCGTCCGGCTCGGTCAAACGGGTGCAGCGCAGGAACGGAAACGCCGATTGGCTTTCATGTTCGGCCTCGCGCAATTCATCGATATCCACCTGGCCACGGGCGCCGATGATGATGGCTTCGTGGGGCTCATCCAGGGTCAGCACGTGCAGGATGTTGCCGAACGGGTCCAGTTGCGCCCGCACCGGCCGGGGCAGGTCCAGTTGCCAGCTAAGGACGTGCTGGCGCTCGCTGTCGTGGGGCGTGAGACGCAGGTACTGGATGCTGGCACGCACCTGGTCTTCGTAGTGGTAGGTGGTTTCGTGGCTGATGGAAAGTCTCATGCCGCCTCCAGGTAGGAACTGTAAATAGCATCGCCCAGCTCGCGTACGAGCGGGATGAAGTCGGTCAGCCAAGCGTGCAGGCCTTCCTCGAGAATTTCGTCGATCGCGGTAAAGCGCAAGCGTGCATCCATTTCAGCCGCCAGGCGCTGGGCCGGGCGACCGTTGATGCCGGGCAGGCTGCCAAGGATCTGGTCGATCTCTTCACTGCACGCCCGCAGCGAACGCGGCACATCGGCGCGGAGCAGCAGCAGCTCGGCGACTTGCCGGGCGCCTGGGGCGTCGCGGTAGATCTCGGTGTAGGCCTCGAAAGAGGACAAGGCCCTTAATAGCGCACTCCACTGATAGTAGGCATGGGCGGTGCCATCGGTGACCGCTTCGGCCTGGTCACCGGCCATTTCATAGCGGGCATCCAGCAGGCGCAGGGTGTTGTCAGCCCGTTCGATAAAGGTGCCGAGGCGGATAAAACGGAAAGCGTCGTTACGCATGATGGTGCCGTAGGTGGCACCACGGAACAGGTGGGAGCGTTCCTTGACCCACTCGCAGAACCGACTCATGCCGTAACGGCTTAAGCCTTGCTGGGCGATGTCGCGAATTTCCAGCCAGGTGGCGTTGATGTTTTCCCACATGTCGGCGGTAATTCGCCCACGTACCGCATGAGCACTAGCCCGAGCAGAACCCAGGCAGCTGTAAATGCTCGCCGGGTTGGCCGCATCCAGAGCGAAGAAGTGCAGCAGGCGCTCGGCGTGCAGCTCACCGTGACGCTCGCGGTAATCGTCGAGGGTACCGGTGATCAACAGTGGCATTGCCAGTTCATGCAGGCCGTCGCCGCGTCCGTCCTGAGGCATCAGCGACAGCGAATAACTGACGTCGAGCATCCGTGCAAGGTTTTCCGCACGCTCCAGATAGCGCGACATCCAATACAAATCCGAGGCAGTTCTACTCAACATATTTCAATCCTCGACCACCCAGGTGTCTTTGGTGCCGCCGCCCTGGGACGAGTTGACCACCAGCGAACCTTCCCGCAGTGCTACGCGTGTCAGGCCGCCGGGCACCACACGGGTTTCCTTGCCTTGCAGCACGAACGGGCGCAGGTCGATATGGCGTGGGGCGATGCCGTTTTCGACGAAGGTCGGGCACGTCGACAGGCACAGGGTTGGCTGCGCGATATAGGCGTGGGGCTTGGCCTTGATGCGTGCGCGGAAGGCTTCGATTTCCGCCGCCGAGGCGGCCGGGCCGACCAACATGCCGTAGCCACCGGAGCCCTGAGTTTCCTTCACCACCAGCTCCGGAAGGTTGGCCAGCACGTGGGACAGTTCACTGGGATTACGGCACTGGAACGTCGGAACATTCTTCAGGATCGGTTCTTCATCCAGGTAAAAACGGATCATCTCGGTAACGAAGGGGTACACCGACTTGTCATCCGCCACCCCGGTGCCGATGGCGTTCGCCAGCACCACATTGCCCGAGCGGTAAGCCGCCAGCAGGCCCGGCACGCCGAGCATGGAATCCGGGTTGAAGGCCAGCGGGTCGAGGAACGCGTCGTCGAGGCGGCGGTAAATGACATCCACCGCCTTGGGGCCGTCGGTGGTGCGCATGAACACGCGGTCATCGCGTACAAACAGATCGGCACCTTCCACCAATTCCACGCCCATTTCACGGGCCAGGAACGCATGCTCGAAGAACGCACTGTTAAAACGCCCCGGGGTGAGTACCACCACACTGGGGTTATCCAATGGGCTGGAGCTTTTCAGGGTGTCGAGCAGCAGGTTGGGGTAGTGATCGATGGGCGCGATGCGCTGGGCGGCGAACAGTTCGGGGAACAGGCGCATCATCATCTTGCGGTCTTCGAGCATGTAGCTGACACCGCTGGGGGTGCGCAGGTTGTCTTCGAGGACGTAGTAAGTACCGTCGCCATCGCGTACGAGGTCGACGCCGGAGATGTGGGAATAGATATCGCGGTGCAGGTCCAGGCCCTGCATCGCCAACTGGTATTGCTCGTTGGCCAGCACTTGCTCGGCAGGGATGATCCCGGCCTTGATGATCCGTTGTTCGTGGTACAGGTCGGCGAGAAACATGTTCAGCGCCTTGACCCGCTGAATGCAGCCGCGCTCGACGATCCGCCATTCGCTGGCCGGGATGCTGCGGGGAATCGTGTCGAAGGGAATCAGGCGCTCGGTGCCTTGCTCATCGCCGTACAGCGTGAAGGTGATACCGGCCCGGTGAAACAGCAAATCGGCCTCACGGCGGCGCTGGGCCAGCAGCTCGGCAGGCGTCTCGGCCAACCAGCGGGCGAACTCGCGGTAATGGGGGCGCACCTGCCCTGCCCCGTCGTACATCTCATCATAATAAGTGCGGATCATGCCGTACTCCTTGTCACCCGGACGCCAGAACCATCGCAAGGCCCGTGCCAGCGGCATAAACACTTAAGTATCAATCAGTTGGAGATAGGCGCAGGTCTCACCGCACCGTCCCGGTGCAGCAAATGCCCGCTGTCATGGGCGGCGCCTCATTGCAATGCAGGCCATGACTATCACCAGCATAGTCAGAGTTGATTTCACCGCGCGGCAAACCCTGCGGATAATCACCTCCATCGGCTGAACAGGACATGTCCTACAGCCTGAACCTTTGCTTGATGGGTAACGTGATACGGCATGTACCGATCGGTTCCCCTTCGCTCCGATCTTCCCTTTGGCCACCCTGCTCGGGTGGTTTTTTTTTGCGCCGGATTTTTCCTGCACCAGAAACAAAAACGGCCGACCCAAAGGTCAGCCGATACGCTGTGTTATTGCTCATGCCGCTACATGGGTAACCCACGCACCTCCTGTTTCACGCCCCAACCCTCGATGATCCCGCCCAAAGGCTCGACCACCGCCTCAAAGTCCTGCTCGAAGTCTCCTATGCCGTCGTAGGTGGCGAACATGATTTTGCTCAGTTCCAGGTACCAGGCGCCGTCATCCCGCGCGCTGACCTGGGCATTCAGGGATTCCCCACGAAACCGACCCGCAGCCCGGCGCGCACGTTCCTCATCCGGGAAAATGGCGTAGAACTCGATGGGGTGGAAACGTGAGAAGTCAAAGCCGCCCTCTTTCATGCGGCGCAACACGTTGGTGCTGATGTCTTCTTGATAGGCTGTGCTCATGAAACGTCCTCCTCAAACCGATGGATAGACTTTCCGTGCTTCCCAAGCCCGCGCTGTAACGGCGCGGGTGTTACGGCAATGACGTCGCCGCTGGGAGACAAGCATGTAGCTGACAAGACCAGACCTTAGCGATTCATTCGCTGATCTCGATTGCAGAGTAGCGCGAAGCTTTCAGCTCCACCAGAGTCTGTTTAAGGGCGTACAGGGAATGTTCAGGCGGCGGGGTCGACCTTGAGGTCTTTAATGCTGTTTTGATCTTTCAGGATCTTCACCGTGGGCTCGGCAACACGCCCTTCAAGATCGTTGAGATCCAATTCCTTCAGCACCGGAGACACGCGAGCGCGAACCAGGCGCGCAGCCTCTTCAAGGGTCGGTTTTTGCTCGCATTCGAATTGCTCGACTACCGACTCACCATGATCATCAGTGAAGGAAACGTTCCACTTTGGCATCAGAGCCTCCTCGATAAAACCCATGAGTGGGCTTACTTCTATCTGGACCTTGAGGGCTTGGAAATCGTTCCACTCAAGGCAGGAGGCACCTGATCAGCTGCAGTTACTTCTCAGCGTGTTCTTTCAGGGCTTTCAAGGTGTTGAACGGTGCGTCCACCACAAACTTGTTGGCCAACCACGACGGCACGCTGCCACCTGGCTCGGTGTGCACCTGGTAGGTCACTTCGGTCAGGTTGTCGCCTTTAGGCACCAGCTTCCAGTAACCGTCAACCTGGGCTACGCGCACATAGCCTTTGACTTCGGGCTGGTAGGTCGGCACTTCCAACAGCTTGCGGGTCACGCTGCCGTCGGCGGCCTTGGTGGTGGTGATTTCCAGGATCGAGTCACGGTCGGTGACCGGGAACGGGGCCTTGAACTGGGTGTAGGTCCAGCTCTTGTCACCTTCTTGCTTCAGCAGCTTTTGCGATTTGCATTCGTGGATCCAGGAACAGGCCCCCGCCACGTCTTCCTGCAACGCCTGGATCTTGGCCAGCGGCGCCTTGATGGTGGTCACACCGCGATAAGCCTTGTATTTGGAGCCGGCAATTTCACTCAACGACACTTTGATGCCGTCTTCATCCTTGGCAGTCTGCCAGTCTTCAGCGTGCGCTGCGGCAGCAAACATCACGGTAAAACCGCACAACACAGCAATTCGTTTCAGTGAACCCATGGTCTTATTCCTTATTGTTGAAGTTCAGTACTTTGAACAGCCCACTAAGCCGCGGTCATCTGTTCCCACCAGCCGATCAACTTGATCGCTTCTGCCTGGCTGTTGCCACACACCTCAATATCCGGCTGGAACGAACTGCACACCGCCGGCCGCTCCGGCTGACCAAACAACTGGCACAGTTGTTCGACCGAAAGATGCAGGCAGCGTTCGCCCGCAGGTTTGCCGGCAGGCATTCCCGGCAGCGGAGAACTGATGGAGGGGGCAATGCAGCAAGCGCCACAGCCTTCACGGCATTTCACGACGAACAGATCCTCGACAACTCAGGGTTGATGGCCACGTAAGACTACGCCCTTAAACAGACGTTTTAAATTGGCCTAATAGGGGTTTTTCACCGAAAACAAAAGTGACTGGCCAGTCTGCGACAGAAGGTCAGGCGTGCGCGTCACTTTACTCGTCGGGTTTATTGCTTGAATTCGAAATCCAGCGCTGCGCCTTCCACATCGCGCCGTTCTTCGTTGCGCAGTTGCAGCTGCATTTCATTGCTGAGCAGGCGCCCGTTGATCTGGAACGCACTATTGTCGGTAGGCTTTTCAGCGAACATCGGCGGTAGCAATGGCACGTTCTTCGGCTGCGGCATGGTGCCCAGAGGTTGCAGGTGGCGGACCATGTTAGACGGCAAGCTCAAATCCAGCTGGGCTGGCGGCAGCGGCGTCTTGGCCACTTCATGGGCGGATTTTGATTTGCTCGCGATTGGGGCACGCTTTTTAGCCGGCGCTGCTTTTTTCGCGGGCGCCTTCTTTGCTGGAACCACTTTTTTTGCCGGGGCCTTTTGCTGAGTGCTGGCAGCAGGCGCTGCTCCACCGGCGGGAGCCGCCAGTACAACACCCGCGTTCCCCAGGCTTAACAGGCAAATCAGCAACGCAGCAGGAAAGGTATAAGTCATATCGCCAGCAGCATTAACGGCAGAAGGCCATATGCTCGCTTGTTGAGGCCTGCATGACAAGCATAGTAATTAGTCAGCTACCCTTCGTGTCCCCTTTCCATGCCTCATAAACCCGCTGCAGTCTCCTGGCATAACTGGCTTGCCAGCATGCCAAGGGTCATCAACGCGCGCTCGGCCTCGCGGTTCCACGGCGTGCCGCAGTTCAGGCGAATACAGTGGTTGAACTGTTCCGTATTACTGAAGATCAGCCCTGGTGCAATGCTGATGCCTTGCTGCAAGGCACGCACGTGCAGTTCCTGGGTATTGACCCTTCCCGGCAAACTGACCCACAGGATAAAGCCGCCGGTCGGCCGGGTCATCTGGGTGCCTTCGGGGAAATACTGTTGCACTGCCAGCTGGAACGCGCTGAGGTTCTTGCGGTATTCCTGGCGGATATAGCGCAAGTGCCGGTCGTAACCGCCGTTTTCCAGGTACGCCGCCGTGCCCATCTGGGTGACGCTGCAGGCCGAATGGGTGCTGAACATTTGCAGGCGCTGGATTTCCTGCTGGTACTTGCCGGCAATCATCCAGCCGATGCGGATGCCCGGTGACAAGGTCTTGGAGAAACTCGAGCAGTAGATCACCCGGTCCAGGCGGTCGTAGGCTTTGAGCGCCTTGGTGCGGCCCAGTTCGAACATCAGTTCGCCGTAGATATCGTCCTCGACCACCTGGATATCGAAATCCGAGGCCAGGCGCAGCAACTGTTTCTGCCGCTCTTCGGGCATGGTGCCGCCCAGCGGATTGCTCAGGCGCGTGGTCAGCACCAGGGCCTTGATCGACCATTGGTTGGCGGCCAGTTGCAGGGCTTCCAGGCTCATGCCGGTGGCCGGGTCGCTGGGGATTTCGATGACCTTCAGGCCGAGCAAATCCGCCAGTTGCAGCAAGCCGTAATAGGTCGGCGATTCGGCGGCGATCAAGTCGCCGGGACGGGTCAGGACCCGTAGCGACATCTGCAAAGCGTCGACACACCCGTGGGTAATCACCACTTCAGACGGATCCACCACCACCCCGGCATCCCGCATACGGATTGCCACCTGGCGCCGCAGCGGTTCAAAACCCGGGCTGAACATGTAGCTGAACGCCCGCGGGCTCTGGAAGCGCGTGACCTTGGCCAGTTGCTGGTGCAACGCACGCACCGGCAAGTAGTCGACACTCGGCACGGCGGCCCCCAGCGGGAACACACCTTCGCGGCGGGATTCGACCAACACCTGTTGAATAATGCTGCTGCGGGTGACCAACCCTGGACGCTCGACCCGGGCAATGTCCGGCGTAGGCGCGGTGAGCGCCGGCGTCTGGTGCACGTAATACCCGGACTGCGGCCGTGCGCGAATCAAGCCCTGGTCTTCCAGGTTCGCGTAGGCCTGCAACACGGTGGCGTGGCTGACGTTGAGCTGGGAGCTCATTTTGCGCACCGAAGGCACGCGCTCGCCCGGTTGATAGACACCGCGGCGGATATCCTCAGCCAGTTGCTGGGCGATACGTTGGTAGAGCAACAGATTGGTCATGACGCAGCACTCGATTTCACGGGTATTTTATTTTTGTGTGAAACATACCGGCACAGTTTAGAAGTGTACGGGGACAGTTGCCACAATAGTCGAGCGCGGGCGGCAGTGATAGAAAAAACTGTAAGGGTGGTGAACTGGATGGTGGGTGTAAAAAAGCCCGATCACTGATCGGGCTTTTGTGGGAGCTGTTGAGCTTTAGCGAGGCGGCGATGCAGGCGCTGCGGTCTCGCAGGTCCACCGAGGCGATCCTATCGCAGCCTCGCTGGGGCTCGACAGCTCCTACAGGAATCACCCCTCCATCTTAAACAACAGGTTTAGCGAGCAGCGCCCAGTTGGCCTTTCTCGTCGGAGAACACAATCTCTACCCGGCGGTTCTGCGCCCGGCCACGCTCCGAAGCGTTGACGTCAACCGGGTACTGGTCGCCGTAGCCTTCGACCTGGATGCGTTTTTCATCGATACCCAGGTCGCTCAGCACATCCGCCACCGCTTGGGCGCGGTCCCGGGACAGTTTGAGGTTTTCCTGCTCGCCACCGGTATTGTCGGTGTAACCCTCGATACGCACCACGCGCTTGGGGTTCAACTGCAGGAACTGTACGACTTTGAGCACCGTGCGGTTGGCCGAGTTTTGCAGCTCGGCCTCGCCAGTGTCGAACAGCACGTCACCCAGTGTCATCACCAGCCCACGATCAGGCTGGACGGTGGTCAGGCTGGAAATCTGCGCCTCAATCCATTTGCCCTGTTGCTGCACGCTGGCCAGCTTGGCTTCACGCAGGGCCAGTTGCAGGCGCTGGCGCTCCAGCTCCAGCTTGACCCCGCGCTCCTGATTGAGTGCCTGCTCGGTGTGTTCCCGGGCAATCGCGCTGTAGCGCTGGCTCAGGTAGGCGTAGTGCGCCACATCGGCGCCGCTGCCCCAGAAGCTGGAGAACCGGTCGGCACGGGCCAGGGACTCACCGGCGCGAATCACGTCCTTGGGCGCGATACGCAGCACGTTCGAGTCTTCCTTGACCTTCTGGAAGTCAGTGCTGGCCTGTTGCAAGGCGAGGTTACTGTCGGGGTGCGTCGCACAACCACCGAGCGCACTGCCCAGCAACACCACACAGCTCAACCCACGAATCAACGGGCTCATTGGGCGTCTCCCAACTGCAACTGCTTGCGCAGGCGGGTGATACGGGTGTTGAGCACGTTCAGTTGCTCCTGACTTTTGCGGGTCAGCACCCGCGCTTCCGCCAGGCGGGCGTCCAGCTCGGCTTCTTCAGCCTGCATGCGGGCGTCCTTGTAGGATTCATCGGCCATGTCGGCCTTGGCCTGGGTGAATTTGTCTTCAGCCAGCTTCAGCTCGGGCGAGTCATCGGCCACGGCGCCCACGGCGTTGGCTTGCTCCAGGGCTTGCTGGGTCAGGCGCATTTGTTCATTCGGCGCAGGATCGGCTGCACATCCCGCCAGAGCTACAACGGCGAGGGCCGCGAAAAGAGGTCGAATAGTCACTGAAAATCCCTACTTTGTTGGGGTGCCGACGGGTTGCTGCAACTGCGCTTTCCAGCGCTCGAGATTGCGCTGCAGCGCGGTTTCCGCCAGACCGGACGCGGGCAATTCTGTCATCTTTTTGGCGAGCTGTCCGCGCAACCACGGATCGTTGCAGGCGGAGTTGTGGGAAATGGCCAGGTACAGGCCCGGTTGGTCGATGGGTATTTCCCGCGCCACCAGGTCGTTGCTCATGCCCAGGGTCTGGGCCATGGCCATGCCGGAGTAACGTCCGGCGAGTACGTAGTCCACTTCCCCCAGCAGCAGCTTCTGGAACGCCGGGGTCAGGCTGGGCAAGCGTTGCAAGGTCAGTTGCTCGGCGGCCAAGGTTTCAAAGTCGCGGCTCAGGCGTGCCCTTTCCGACACCGCGCCCTTGTGGCCATGCAGGTCGCTGGGCTGGTGGTAGGCCAAGGTCGAATCCTTGCGGGTCCAGACCAGGTAATCGGTTTGCACCAATGCCGGGTGGATGTAATCGAGGGCGTCCAGGGCGTCGAGGGTCAATGGCGCGTCGGCGAGGATGTCCATGCGCCCACTGCGCACTTCGTCCAGGGCCACGGAGCGCTTGCCGCCGTACAGCAGGTCGATTTTCACCCCAATATCTTTGGCGACTTGCTGCAACATGTCGGCGGTGGCGCCGATCAAGTGCGTGGGGTCCTGGGGATCACGCCACAGATAAGGCGGTGCGTCCGGGCTGCCGGTGATCACCAGGCGATCACATTTGCCAGCCGCCAGAGACACCGCCGGCAGCAGTGACAGGGCCAGCAGTACAGTCCAGGAACGCAATTCCATGGCAGGGTTCTCCCATTCAAAAATTACCGGGCAAAAAAAAGCCCGGTCAAAAGACCGGGCTCTTTATAAGTGAAGCGGCTGGATTAGACCAGCTTCTCCAACTCGGGTACGGCTTCGAACAAGTCCGCCACCAGGCCGTAATCAGCCACCTGGAAGATCGGCGCTTCTTCGTCCTTGTTGATCGCAACGATCACCTTGGAGTCTTTCATACCGGCCAAATGCTGGATTGCGCCGGAGATACCGACGGCGATGTACAGCTGTGGCGCCACGATTTTGCCGGTCTGGCCGACCTGCATGTCGTTCGGTACAAAACCTGCGTCGACGGCAGCGCGGGAAGCGCCGACCGCAGCGCCCAGCTTGTCAGCCAGGGCGTACAGGTGCTTGAAGTTGTCACCGTTCTGCATGCCACGACCGCCGGAAACGACGATCTTGGCAGCGGTCAGTTCCGGACGATCGGACTTGGCCAGTTCTTCGCCAACAAAGCTGGAAGTGCCAGCGTCGTGAGCAGCAGCCACAGCTTCAACCGCAGCCGAACCACCTTCAGCAGCAACCGGGTCGAAACCGGTGGCACGCACGGTGATGACTTTTACCGAGGCAGTGGACTGCACGGTAGCGATGGCGTTACCGGCGTAGATCGGACGCTTGAAGGTGTCGGCGCTTTCAACCGAAACGATCTCGGAGATCTGGTCAACGTCCAGCTGCGCGGCAACGCGCGGCAGGATGTTTTTGCCGTTGGAAGTGGCGGCAGCCAGGATGTGGCTGTAGCCAGCGCCCAGCTCTGCAACCAGCGGGGCAACGTTTTCCGGCAATTGGTGAGCGTAGGCTGCGTTGTCGGCAACCAGTACTTTGCTCACGCCAGCGATTTTTGCAGCGGCTTCAGCCACGGCGCCAACGTTTTGGCCGGCGACCAGCACGTGGATATCACCACCGATTTTGGCGGCGGCGGCAACAGTGTTCAGGGTGGCCGGGGCCACAACCTTGTTGTCGTGTTCTGCGATTACCAAGATAGTCATGGTTAGATTACCTTCGCTTCGTTTTTCAGTTTCTCGACCAGTTCAGCCACCGACTTGACCTTGATGCCCGCGCTGCGTGCAGCCGGCGCTTCGACTTTGACGGTCTTGTTGGTGGAGGCGGTGGAAACGCCCAAAGCGTCCGGAGTCAGCACTTCGAGAGGCTTCTTCTTGGCTTTCATGATGTTTGGCAGGGACGCGTAGCGCGGCTCGTTCAAACGCAGGTCGGTGGTGACGATGGCGGGCAGTTTCAGGGAAACGGTTTGCGCGCCGCCGTCGATTTCGCGGGTCACGGCAACCTTGTCGCCGCTCACTTCGACTTTCGAGGCGAAGGTGCCCTGGCCGTAACCGGTCAGTGCAGCCAGCATCTGGCCAGTCTGGTTGTTATCGCTGTCGATGGCTTGTTTGCCGAGGATCACCAGCGATGGCTGTTCCTTGTCGACAACAGCTTTCAACAACTTGGCAACGGCCAGGGAAGTCAGCTCTTCAGCGGATTCGACGAGGATGGCGCGATCGGCACCCAGCGCCAGGGCGGTACGCAGCTGCTCTTGAGCAGTGGTCGGACCGATGGAAACGACGACGATTTCAGTCGCAACGCCTTTCTCTTTCAGGCGTACGGCTTCTTCCACGGCGATTTCGCAGAAAGGGTTCATCGACATCTTGACGTTAGCGAGGTCGACGCCGGAATTGTCCGCCTTGACGCGAACTTTCACGTTGTAATCGACAACGCGTTTGACAGCTACAAGAACCTTCATGGATTCCTCGTTACTCTCCGGTGAAAAGAAAGTCGCCTAGGCGAACCTGGCGGTTTGATGCTCATCGGCACACAAGGGCACCTCCAAAAACACCGGCAATCGTCGGCGGGGGACCTTGCTCACGGGAGTGATGACCGTTCGTCAGCGGTGACTGAGAGGTCATTCATTATCGTGGCGTGTAAACTGCGCGCCATCGTGGCTCGCGCGTCACCCTTATTTGCCTTCAGCCTGTCTTTCGAGGTGGCCTTGAAACCCACAGTCTGCCTACGGGATGCGCAAAACCGACCGTATATTGACCGGAACGCCTATTCCGGTCAATACGGCAAAATGGTCAGTTATAAGCCGCGTTGCTTTGATTTACCTAGCTTGCGGGCAATTCAAACAAACGTTTGTATTGGACGCTGCGAGTGGTGTAGATATAATGCGCCACCTAGAGAGAAAGGTGGGTCGTCCCCTGCCCCTTGCATGAGATTTGTGCAGGCATTGTGGGACGGATTACCGAACCTCCACCCATTAGAAAAAAAAGCCGTTGAGCCTTGAGTAGGAGATAGCCTGTGGAACGCGAATACATGGAATTCGACGTGGTCATCGTCGGCGCTGGCCCGGCAGGCCTGTCTGCCGCCTGCCGATTGAAGCAGAAGGCCGCCGAAGCCGGTAAGGAAATCAGCGTCTGCGTGGTCGAAAAAGGCTCCGAAGTCGGCGCTCACATCCTGTCCGGTGCCGTGTTTGAACCCCGTGCGCTGAACGAATTGTTCCCGGACTGGAAAGAACTCGGTGCACCGCTCAACACCCCTGTTGTGCGTGATGACATCTATGTACTGCGCTCCAGCGAAGCGGCCACCAAGGTGCCTGACTTCTTTGTGCCCAAGACCATGCACAACGAAGGCAACTACATTATCTCCCTGGGCAACCTGTGCCGCTGGCTCGCCCAGCAGGCCGAGAACCTGGGGGTGGAAGTCTACCCGGGCTTCGCCGCCCAGGAAGCACTGTTCGACGAAAACGGCGTGGTGCGCGGGATCATCACCGGTGACCTAGGCGTCGACCGTGAAGGCCAGCCAAAAGAAGGCGTCTACACCCCGGGCATGGAACTGCGTGGCAAGTACACGCTGTTCGCCGAAGGTTGCCGTGGGCACATCGGCAAGCAACTGATCCAGCGCTTCAACCTGGACAGCGACGCCGACGCCCAGCACTACGGCATCGGTCTGAAAGAAATCTGGGAAATCGACCCGGCCAAACATCAGCCAGGCCTGGTGGTGCACACCGCCGGTTGGCCGCTGGACATCATGAGCAACGAGAACACCGGCGGCTCGTTCCTCTATCACCTGGAAAACAACCAGGTTGTAGTGGGTTTGATCGTCGACCTGTCCTACAGCAACACTTTCCTGTCGCCGTTCGACGAGTTCCAGCGCCTCAAGCATCACCCGGTGCTGGCCCAGTACCTGGAAGGCGGCAAACGCATCAGCTACGGTGCCCGCGCGCTGGCCAAAGGTGGCATCAACTCGCTGCCTAAAATGGTATTCAAGGGTGGCGCATTGATCGGCTGCGACCTGGGCACCATGAACGTGGCCAAGATCAAGGGCAGCCACACCGCCATGAAGTCCGGCATGCTCGCCGCTGACGCGGTGGCCGAGCGCCTGTTCGCCGAATCCGAAGGCGGCGACGAGCTGACCAACTACGTCGACAGCTTCAAGAACAGCTGGCTCTACGAAGAACTGTTCGCCAGCCGCAACTTCGGCCCGGCGATGCACAAGTTCGGCCCGATCCTGGGTGCCGGCTTCAACTGGTTCGACCAGAACATCCTCGGCGGCAAAATGCCGTTCACCCTGCACGACACCAAGCCGGACTACGCCTGCCTCAAGCTGGCCAAGGACAGCAAGAAAATCGACTACCCGAAACCCGACGGCAAGCTGAGCTTCGACAAGCTGAGCTCGGTGTTCATCTCCGGTACCAACCACGAAGAAGAACAGCCGTGCCACTTGAAGCTGAAAGACCCGAGCATCCCGATCGGCACCAACTTGCCGCTCTACGATGAACCGGCTCAGCGCTACTGCCCGGCCGGCGTGTATGAAGTGATCACCAAGGAAGACGGCGAGAAGCGCTTCCAGATCAACGCCCAGAACTGCGTGCACTGCAAGACCTGTGACATCAAGGACCCTTCGCAGAACATTACGTGGGTGACGCCGGAAGGTGCGGGTGGGCCGACTTACCCGAATATGTAATCCGCTGCTTGAACAGAAGGCCCCCAAATGGGGGCCTTTTTTGTAGCCCATTGTTCGTAGCAGCTGTCGAGCCCCAGCGAGGCTGCGTCGGGCGCGCCACTGATCTGGAACCGCGTCGCGGCTGACGCAGCCTCGCTAAGGCTCGACAGCTGCTACGGGAATCAACAAGAGTTATGCCGCCCGCTCATCACCGGGGCTGCGCTCGAAGTAGCGCTTGTACTCCCGGCTGAACTGCGACGTACTCTGATAGCCCACACTGTGGGCCGCCTGCGCCACGCTCATGCCCTCCACCAACAGCAACTGCTGCGCCTTGAGCAACCGCAACCGCTTGAGGTACTGCACCGGCGACAACAGCGTGCAGCGCTTGAAGTGTTCGTGGAAGGTCGACGCGCTCATGTGCGCATAACCCGCCAAGGTCTCGATATTCAGCGGCTCGGCGTAATGGGCATGCAGGTGATTCAACGAGGTCGCCACTCGGGAAAACTGCCCCTGCTGCTCCACCAGCGCGCGCAACACATCCGCCTGTGGCCCGCGCAACGCGGTGAACAACAATTCCCGAACCCGCGCCGGGCCCATGATCCGACTCTCCAGCGGATCGTGCAGGCACTGCAACAGCCGTTCGACACAGCCACGCATGGCGTCATCCAGCACCACTGAACTCATGGACTCCAACGTCTGGGCTGCCGGCGGTGGCCCGGACTGGATCCCCATCGCCATCACCAACTCACCCAGCACCACCCGATCAATGCCCACCGTCACCCCCAACAGCGGCGCATTGGGCATGGCAAAGGTCTCGCATTCGAACGGCACCGGCATCGCCTGGATCAGGTAATGCCCGGCACCGTACTCCAGGGTTCGCGGGCCCAGATACGCGACCTTGCTGCCCTGGGCGACGATCATCAGGCTCGGCTCATAAATCTGCGGGCCGCGCGCCACATCGCAACTGGCGCGTAATACCTGCACGCCGGGCAGGTTCGTGGGGGAAAAACCATCACGGGGTGTCAGGGGTTCGATCAGGGCAACCAACGCGGCATTGGCGTCGACATGGCGGGTCAACAACATGGCAAAAACTTCGCGAAAAAGGGGATGACACCATCATCGCAGGTCTGGCGCCACAGTGATCCAATCCAGGGGCACTCCCGGACGAATAGGCATGAGACTCGGAGCAATCGCCATGGCCGCCCCAGGCCTCGGCGCGGAGAATGCGCCACCTCACCTGTCACTGCACCTGCGAGGTTTCTCCATGTATACCGCCATCGGTTATGCCGCTCAATCGGCCACCACTCCCCTCGCCCCCATGTCCTTCGAACGCCGCAGCCCGCGCGCCGATGACGTGGCGATTGAAATCCTCTACTGCGGCGTCTGCCACTCCGACATCCACCAGGCACGCAACGAATGGGGCATTGCCGTGTACCCGCTGATGCCGGGCCACGAGATCGTCGGCAAAGTCACCGCCGTCGGCGCCAGCGTCACTGCGCATAAAGTCGGCGACCTGGTGGGTGTTGGCTGCATGGTCGACTCATGCCGCCAATGCAACGCCTGCCACGCCGACCTCGAGCAATACTGCCTCGAAGGCCCGACCATGACCTACGCCACGCCAGACCGGGTCGATGGCAGCAACACCATGGGCGGCTACTCCGACAGCATCGTGGTCAGCGAGCACTTCGTGGTGAAGATCCCGGCCAAGCTCGACCTGGCCAGCGCCGCGCCGATCCTCTGCGCCGGCATCACCACCTACTCGCCACTCAAGCACTATGGCGTGAAGGCTGGCGACAAAGTGGGTGTTCTGGGCATGGGCGGTTTGGGCCATATGGGCATCAAGTTCGCCAAGGCCATGGGCGCGGAAGTGACGTTGTTCACCCGCTCCGCGAGCAAGGCTGAAGAAGGCCGTCGCCAGGGTGCCGATCACGTGATCGTGTCCACCGATGCTGAACAGATGAAAGCCGCTGCTGGGCATTTCGACTTCCTGCTGGACACCATTCCGGTGCAGCACGACTTGAACCCCTACCTCGATGTGCTGCGCTTTGACGGCGTGCACATCCTGGTAGGTTTGATCGAGCCGGTCGACCCGCCCGTCAATGCCGCCAAGCTGGTGATGGGCCGCAAGGTGCTGGCCGGTTCGTTGATCGGTGGGATTGCCGAAACCCAGGAAGTCCTGGATTTCTGTGCCGAGCACGGCATCACCTGCGACATCGAAATGCTCGACATCCGCCAGATCAACGAAGCCTACACCCGCATGATTGCCGGGGATGTGAAGTACCGCTTCGTGATCGACATGGCGACCCTGAAGGCCTGACCAAGATCGTTCCCACGCTCTGCGTGGGAACGCATGCCGTGACGCTCTGCGTCACCGTTACGCAGGGCTCAAGTCCTGCTGGACGCGGAGCGTCCGAAGCGGCATTCCCACGCGGAGCGCGGGAACAATCACGGCTATCAGGCCTTCGCGCCCAACTCCGCTGACAGCCGCGCTGCGACCTGTTTGATCACAGGGATCAGCTCGGCCATTTTCTCCAGCGGCATGTAGGGCACGGTACTGGCGATGCTGATGCCGGCGACGATTCGCCGGCTGGCATCGCGCACCGGTGCCGCGACACAACGGATCGACGGTTCGTTGTCTTCCAGATCAAACGCATAACCGCCCGCCACGTATTCCTGCATGCGCTGTTCAAACTGCGCCCAGGATTGCTCGGGGTGCTGCGGCCACTGCAAGTTTTTCCCGCCCGTGGGCAGGCTGACCTGATACAGGCGCTGCCACTCTTCCACCGTGTCATCCAGCAACAACGCCTTGCCGATCCCGGTGCGCGCCAGCGGCATGCGATGGCCGACGCGCGAGCGCATTTCCGGGCCGTTGCGACCAGGGTTCTTGTGCAGATACAGCACGTCGTCGTATTCGCGGATCGCCAGATGGATGGTGTCGCCGGTGAGCGCCGACAACTCATCCAGGTACGGCACCGCCAGACTCACCAGCGGCAATTCCTCGCGCGCCTGAAAACCCAACTCGATCAACTTGGGACCCAGCAGGTAGCCGACTTGCGGCACCACACGCAGGTAGCGCTCTTCCACCAGGCAACTGGCCAGGCGGTGAGTGGTGCTGCGGGTGGTGCCGATGCGCTTGGCGATTTCCTTCAGATCCCGCGCACCGGCCGCCACCGCCTGCACCACGCCCAGGCCACGAAGCAGGGTTTGAGTGCCGGTGGGGGCGGCGTCTTTGACGGGAGTGTGGGCGTTTTCCTGCATATCGGGCCTATTGGGAAGTACGAAAACGGCGAGCATTATGGCAAATGCGGACCAGCAAAACAGAGGAGATCAACATGTGGGAGCGGGCTTGCTCGCGAATGCGGTTTTCCAGTGAGTGCATAGCTGACTGACACACCGCTTTCGCGAGCAAGCCCGCTCCCACATTAGTCTTGTGGCGCCCTTTTTATCGTTGCTTCATGCGGTCGATAATCACCGCCAACAGCAGGATCGAGCCGCGAATCACGTATTGGTAGAAGGTGTCGATGTTCTTCAGGTTCATCGCGTTCTCGATGATCGCCAGAATCAGCACCCCGGCAATCACATGCCGGATCATCCCGATCCCGCCGCTCAGCGACACCCCGCCCAGTACGCACGCCGAGATCACCGTCAACTCGAACCCCTGGCCAATCATCGGTTGCCCCGAGGTCATCCGCGACGCCAGGATCACCCCGGCCAACGCACCGATTACCCCGTGCACGGCAAAGATGATGATCTTGGTGCGGTCGACATTCACCCCGGCCAACAGCGCCGCTTCCTGGTTGCCGCCGATGGCCATGGTGTTGCGCCCGTAGGTGGTGTAGTTCAGCAGCCAGCCAAAAAACACAAAGCACAGCACGGTGATGATGATCGGCACCGGCACGCCAAACAGCTGGCCGTTACCAAAGACGAAGAAGTTTTCGTCCATCACGCCCACCGCCTTGCCGTTGGAAAAGATATACGCCAGCCCACGCACGATCTGCATCGTCGCCAGCGTCGTGATCAATGCATTGATCCGCAGCTTGGCGATCACGATGCCGTTGATCAGCCCCACCACCAGGCCCATGGCCAACGCCGCCGACACGCCGAAGAACACGCTGTCGGTGTCGCGAATCACGATCCCCGCCACCACGCCCGAACAGGCGATCACCGAGCCCACCGACAAGTCGAAGTGCCCGGACGCCAGGCAAAACAGCATGGTGCAGGCTGCAATGCCCACGGTGGAAATCGCCAGCCCCAGGCCGCGCATGTTCAGCGGCGAGAGGAAGTTGTCGATGAAAATGGCGCTGAGCACAAAGATGCTCAAGGCCGCCAGCAGCATGACCCAATCATCAAGAAACTTGCGCTGGTTGAACCCCGGCCAGAAGCTTCTTGCAGTTTTTACCTGTGACATACCTACCCCTCGTATTCTTCAGTCCCGCGTACGCGGAAGAGCCAGTTGCAGCAGTCGTGCTTCGTCCGCTTGATCGCGGGTCAATTCGCCGGTCAGGGCGCCTTCGCTCATCACCAGGATGCGGTCGGAGATGCCCATCACTTCCATCAGGTCGCTGGACACCACAATCACCGCAATGCCACTGGCCGCCAGGTTGTGGATGATCTGGTAGATCTCCGACTTGGCACCGATATCAATGCCGCGCGTCGGCTCGTCCAGCAGCAACACTTTCATCGGCATCGACAGCCAGCGACCGAGAATCGCCTTCTGTTGATTGCCGCCCGACAGGAACAAAATCGGTTGGTCGGCAGACGGCGTGCGCACGTTCAACGCGCTGATCTGCCGCTGGGCGTTGGTGCGTTCCCAGCCGCCCTGGATCAGCCAGCCGAAGCGCGCATGGTCGCGCCGCGCACTGATATTGATGTTCTCCGCGACACTGGCGCGGGGCACGATGCCTTCCTTCTTGCGGTCCTCGGGGCAGAGCAACACGCCCGCCGCAATCGCATCCCGTGGCGTCTTGAACGCCTGCGCCTGGCCATGCAGCACCAGTGCACCCTGGGTACTGCGCGACAGCCCGGCGAGCAGGCGCAACAACTCGGTACGCCCTGCCCCGACCAGGCCAAACAGCCCAAGAATCTCGCCCTTGCTTACCTGCAGACTCACCGGCTCCTGCAAGCCTGGCCCGAGCAAACCTTCGACTCGCAGCGCTTCACCGGAGTGCTCACGCGGCCTGTAGTCATAGATGTCCTGGATATCGCGCCCGACCATGCAGTTGACCAACTGGTCGACGTTCAACTGCGCCATGTCCTCGAAGGTGCGCACGAAGCGCCCGTCCTTGAACACCGTGACCGCATCGCAAATCCTGAACACTTCTTCCATGCGGTGCGACACGTAGAGGATCACCCGGCCTTCATCCCGCAGCCGGGCGATGATCACCATCAGCCGCTCGATCTCACGGGCCGAGAGGCTGCTGGTGGGCTCATCGAACGCAATCACATGGGCATTGCGCGACATGGCCTTGGCGATTTCCACCAGTTGCCGCTGGCCGAGGGACAGGCTGCCCAGGCGCATGTTCGGATCGATTTCATCCGCCAGGCCCTTGAGCAGCTCCCGCGCCTTGCGCACCATCGCGCCGCGATTGACCACGCCAAAGCGCGACGGCATATGCCCCAGCAACAGGTTCTCGGCGACGGTCATTTCCGGCACCAGTTGCAGCTCCTGGTGAATCACCGCGATGCCGCTGGCGATGCTGTCGGCCGCCGATTTGAAACTCACGCTGCGTTCGCCCAACTGCAAACTGCCGCTGTTAGGCGGATAAAAACCGCCAAGGATTTTCAGCAAGGTCGACTTGCCCGCGCCGTTCTCGCCCATCAACGCATGCACCGAGTGGGGCCGCGCTTCAAAGCTGATCTGCGCCAGGGCCTTCACCCCGGGAAACTCCTTGCCGATGCCGTTGAAGCGCAGGCTCTCTGCGGCGGCGCTGTTCATTTCCACAGACCGATCTTGCTCAACTCTTCCTTGAAGTTGGCGCGGGTGATCAGGGTCACGTTATCCAGGGCGGTGAACTTGGCCGGCTCGGTGCCTTTGGTCACCCACTCGAACATCGCGGTAGCGGTTTTGTAGCCGGACGCATCGGGGCTGAGCAGCATCGAGCCGTAGAAACCGGTGTCGGATTTTTTCAGCTCTTCGATGGCGTCGGTGCCGTTGATGCCCACGCCGATGACATTCGGCGCCTTGAAGCCGGCGCTTTCGGTGGCGCGTACGCCGCCCAGTACGGTGCTGTCGTTCATGCCGCCAATCAGCAGGTTTTTCGCGCCGCTGGGCAGTTTCACCAGGGCCGAGTTGGTGGAGTCCATGGCGCCCGGCACGTCGAGGGTTTTCTGTGCGGTAAACAAGATGTGGTCAACCGGCAGGCCGGCGGCCTTGAGGCCTTCTACCGAACCGTCGGTGCGTTTCTTGCCGGTCTCCAGCTCGTCAAACGTATTGATGACGGCGTAGGTGTCCTTCCAGTCCCAGTTGCGATGCTTGGCTTCGGTGGCCATGGCTTCGCCTTGTTTCTGGCCGATTTTGTAGGCGTCCAGGCCGACGTAAGGCACGTCTTCCATGGGCTTGCCCTTGGCGTCGACGAAGCGGTCGTCCACCGCCAGCACTTTCAGGTTATTCAGCTTGGCCTTGGCCATGATCGCCGGGCCCAGGGACACGTCCGGCGGGCAGATGACGAAGCCCTTGGCGCCGTTGGCAGCGAGGGTGTCGATGGCGGAAAGGGTTTTCTCGCCGTCGGGCACGGCGATCTTGATCACGGTGAAACCATGGTCCTTGCCGGCTTTTTCAGCGAACGCCCATTCGGTCTGGAACCAAGGCTCTTCCGCCTGCTTGACCAGAAAGCCGATCTTTACTTCTTCGGCAGAGGCCAGGCCGCTGAGCGCCATCGTGAGTGCAAGGGTGCCTAGTGTCTTCTTGAGCATGAACCACCTCTTCTTGTTATTTGGAAACGTGTTAATCGTGGTACATCACCGACCGCCCGCCATCGATCATCAGGCAGGTGGCATTGATAAAGGGCGCCTCATCGGTCGCAAGAAACAGTGCCGTCATCGCCACTTCAATCGGCTGGCCGATGCGCTTGGGCGGGTGCAGGTCGAAGGCACGCTGACGCTCGGCGTGGGGGTCGGCAAAGCCGTTCCAGTAATCGACGTTGAGTTGGGTTTCGATATAGCCCGGTGCGATGGCATTTACGCGGATGCCCTTGGGCGCGTATTCGATGCCCAGTGCGCGGGTCAGCCCCAGCAGGCCGTGCTTGGCCACCGGGTACGGGAAGCAACCGGGAATGATGTGGCTGGAATGGGTGGAGGCGATGTTGATGATGTTGCCGATGCCCTGCTCGATCATGTGCGGCAACACAGTGCGGCAGCCGTACCAGGCGCCGTCGAGGTCGATGGCGAAACAGCGGCGCCAGTCTTCGTCGGTCATTTCCAGCGGGTCGCGGAACACGTTGACGCCGGCGCAGTTGACCAGCACATCCACCCGGCCAAAGCGTTCGATGGCCACGTCCACCAAGGCGCGCCACTGATCCTTGGACGTGATGTCGACGGCTTGCGCGTAGATCTCGGCGCCGCGTTCGCGCCAGTGGGCCGCAACTTTCTCGACCTTCTCACCCTGGATATCACCGATTACCAGGCGCGCCTGCTGGGCCTGGAAGCAAGCGACGATGGCCTCGCCAATGCCTTGGGCGGCGCCGGTAATGACCACGACTTTGTTCTTCAGTCGCTCGCCGTAAGTCGGCTCGGGCACCGGAGGTAAGGACAACGGTTGTGCCTGCATCGCTTCACCTGTTTTGTTTTTGGTAGTGAGTGCTGATGCGCAAGACTATAAACCCAGAAACCAAAACATCTCAATATATAAATTATCATCCCATATAGTGAGAAAACGTATAAAAAAACCGGCCTCGATGGCCGGTTGTTTATGCGCCGTTAACCCTGCGCGAAATCCCTTAACGCGTCACCTTCCATACGGTAGCGCACCCACTCTTCCTGGGGCTGGGCGCCGATGGATTTGTAGAACGCAATGGCCGGCTCGTTCCAGTCCAGCACGCTCCACTCGAAACGCCCACAGCCGTTATCGCAGGCGATTTTCGCGAGGTGGCGCAGCAACTTCTTGCCCGCCCCGCCGCCGCGTTGCTCAGGGTTGATGTACAGGTCTTCGAGGTACAGGCAGTTGCTGCCGAGCCAGGTGGAGTAACTGAAAAAGAACACCGCAAAGCCGATCGGCAAACCGTCCCGCAGGCAGATCAAGCCGTGGGCGGTGGCGCCTTCGCTGAACAGGCTGCGCTCGATGTCCACCACGCTGGCGATCACTTCGTGCCGGGCTTTTTCGTAGTCGGCCAGCTCGGTGATAAAGGTCAGGATCTGCGCAGCATCGCTGGGCACGGCGGGGCGAATCTCGATGGTCATGGGCAGGCCTTGTCAGGGAAAGAGAGCACACATACTAAGGCGCTTTAATGACCGATTGCAGTGCAATTTCATTCGCGGCTAACCTGCAGGCTATCGACCTTTGAGAATCCCCATGCCCTTCACGCCCTTGACCGACCTCGCCGCGACGTTATTGCCTCACGCCCTTGAGCCCTCGGAAGACGGCGCCCACGACCTGTCCCATTTGCAACGGGTGTGGCACAACGTGCGCTCGATCCAGGCCGAGGAAGGCGGCGAGCTTGAGGTGCTGCTGGCAGCGGTGCTGCTCCATGACTGCGTCGCGGTAGAGAAGAATTCGCCGTTGCGGTCCAAGGCCTCAACATTGGCGGCGGACAAGGCTGGGGAAATTTTGCGGAGGCTGGCGTGGCAGCCCGAGACGATTGCAGCGGTGACGCATGCCATCGAGACCCACAGCTTTTCGGCGGGCCTTACTCCGGTGACGCTTGAAGCAAAGATTATGCAGGATGCCGACCGCCTGGACTCCCTGGGCATGATCGGCGTGGCCCGCACGTTTTACATCGCCGGGCGCATGGGCAGCGGGCTGTATGACCCGGCAGACCCAACGGCTAAGCATCGCGAGTACGACGACAAGCGCTTCTGCCTCGACCATTTCCAGACCAAGCTGCTGCATCTGGCGGGCGGATTTCAGACGCCGACGGGGCAACGCATGGCCCTGGCGCGCCATGAGCGGTTGAAGGGTTTCATGGACCTGTTCATCGAAGAAATCGGCACGCCATACTCCGCTGCGGGCTAACGCAAGCACCGCGAACCACAGAACAATCCCACGTGCCGTGCATGGTAAAAAGTTGGGCATAAATCCAACAGACGCAAGGCTCTTCCATGCACGCCTCACCTGCGGTTGGCGGAAAACTGTTCGCCCTTTTCTGCCTCGCCAGCTATTTGCTTTCCCTGTCCTATGGCTCGACATTCTTGCTGTCGCTGCTGATCCATTCCCGCGGCGGCAACGAACACGACGCCGGCAGCGTGATCTCCATGGCGATGCTCAGCACCTTTGTGGCGGTGCTGGTTTCCGGGCATCTGGCCGACCTGTTGGGGGCCGCCAGATCGATCGCCCTGCTCGGCCTGTTGCTGATGGTGGCGTGCCTGGGCTTTGCGCTGACACCGGGATTTGGCGAGGGCTTTATGCTTTTTGGCTTGTCGTTGGGGTTGGGCTGGGGCGTGTTCTATACGCTGGGGCCGATCATCGTGGCGATGCTGGTGGAGCCGGCACAGCGGGCCAAATATTTCGCCCTGCTGTCGGGCAGCATGATGACCGGGATCGGCTCCGGGCCGTTGCTGGGACGGGCGGCAAGTGCGCTGGATTTTTCGCTGACGGCGGCATTTTTTATCGCGGCGCTGGCGAGCCTGGCGGGCGTGTTGATTTTCTGGCGGCTGGGTCGCGCCCTCAGTCAACACACTGCGCCGGTGTCGAAGATTTCCTGGTCGGCCACGCGCCAGGTGCTGTCATCGAAAGCGGTGTTCGCGATCATCATGGTGGGCCTCGGCGGTTGCGTGTTTGGCGGGCTGTCGAGTTTCCAGACCAGCTACGCGGCGCTGCACGGGCTGGACTATTCGCTGTTCTTCCTGGGTTTCATGAGTGCGGCGATTACCAGCCGCCTGCTGATCGCCGGCATCGTGGTCAAGCGTGATCCGTATTGGGCGGCGTGTGTGTTGTCCGGGTTGACGCTGGTGTCGATTTTCCTGTTCGGCTTCAGGGTCAGTGGCAACTACAGCTACTTGCTGGCGGCCGTCACCCTGGGCATCGGTTATGGCCTGACGTATTCGGTGATCAATGGTTTGGCCGCCAACGAGGCACCCGCCGGCACCACCTCCCAGGCGTTGCTGTTGTTCAGCCTGGCGTACTTTATCGGGGTGTTCGGTTTCCCGTTGCTGGCGGGCAAGGTCATCGTCGAATACGGCATGCCGACCCTGTTGATGAGCGTGCTGGCCGTGGCGCTGCTCAATTGGCTGATCACAGTGGCGCGGTTGATCTGGCGCCGAATCTCGTCACACAAAATCTTACAAGCGACCTAAGACCGTTCGTCGGTATCGAGGCACGAATCGCAAACAGGGGCGGACCAATATCAGGTAAGGACATTAATCATATGGAGACACCATCATGACGACTTCCAAATTTGCCGCCCTCGCCCTCACTGGTTTGCTGTCTGCGGTTTCACTGAGCAGCTTTGCCGCCTCCACAGGTTCCAGCACCGGCCCGACCGACCCTGTCGGCAGCCCGCCCAACCCGGCCACTCAAGAGTCGAAAGACTCGATGGGCACCGGCATGGACACCAACGGCGGCGCCATCATCGACAACAGCAGAGACCCACGCACCCAGGGCGACGACACCAATCGCAACAGCGGTGCGGTGCCTAACGGCAAAATGGGCCCTGGCGCCACTTCGCCTTCGATCAATAAAGGCGATGACTCCAACATCCCTGGTGCGCCAAAACAGCCAGCGCCTTAATCCGCAAGAAAGACGAACACCCAACCATTTCCCAGTGAAGAGGTATGCATGAACGTCGATCACAACCTTGAAAAAGAAGTCCTCACCCGTCTGCTCCACGCTCATCCCAGTGGGTTGGGCAAAGAAGTGCTGGACAACTACCGAGGTGAAAAAGTGGTGGCCAGCGCCTTGGCCACCTTGCAGGACCGCGGGTGGATCAAGGAAGGCCATGTGACCTGCAACGATGCCGGGGAACACGCGCTGAACCTGCCGATCAAGCTCACCGCGTCCGGCGTGGAAGCGGCTCGCAAGCTAGAAAGCGAAGCGGGCCAGTAACGCACTTTGTCTGGCCTGGCCCTTCGCGAAGGGCCAGAACCAGGAGGAGTATCGCAATGCCTCGTGGAAGCAAAGCCAAATACACCACCGAACAGAAACGCAAGGCCGCTCATATCGAAGCGAGTTATGAGCACCAGGGCTTGTCGAAAGAAGAAGCCGAGGCCCGGGCCTGGGCCACCGTCAACAAGCAGTCCGGTGGCGGCGAAAAGGCTGGCGGTTCAGGCCAGCGCAAGGCCCCAGCGAAGAAGTCCCAGGACCGGCATGAGTCGGCCAAGCGGGCTGCGGCCAGTCGTGAAGGGCATCCGCGTAACAGCAGGGTTTCGCTGAGTACACAGACCAAGGAAAGCTTGCTGAATGAAGCGCGCGCCAGGGACATTCCCGGCCGCTCGACCATGCGCAAGGATGAATTGATTGAGGCGCTGAAAAAGGCCGGTTAACGCGGATCAAAATGTGGGAGCGGGCTTGCTCGCGAAGGCGGTGTATCAGGGCCAGATTTATTGGCTGACCCACCGCATTCGCGAGCAAGCCCGCTCCCACATTTTTTGATCGGTTTTTCAACCTCAGGATCAGCGGTGGGCGGCCACCAGTAGCATCATTGGGCGCTCAAGCTCTTCTGCCAGTGCGGGACGGGCCTTGAGGTCCGCTTCGCTGGGGCCCCACTCGTCGACATGGCTCAGGGTGAACCCCGCCTGGATCAACAGCGTCAGCAACGTGCCCACGGTGCGATGTTGCTTGATCACACCCTCCGCCAACCAGTTTGTCACCCGTGGCCCTTCCAACTGATAGCTGTCCACCGGCCAGCTCTTGCGCCCTTGCTCATCAATCAGCCAGCCCGGTTGCCGGGGTGCCATGAAGATCGGGTGTTCGATGGAAAACACCAACCGCCCGCCCGGGACCAGCGCTTGATGGATGCGCGCGAACAGGCCTTTCAGATCGACGATGTAATGAAACGCCAATGAGCTGTAGGCCAGGTCGAAAGCGGCATCCGGAAGGTCGAGTTTTTCCAGGTCGGCGATGCCGTAGGTGATGGCCGAAGAGGACGTCATCTCCTTCGCCCGCGCCAGCATCTTTTGCGAGACATCCAGCCCCAGCACCTGTTCGGCGCCCTGCTCCTGGGCCCAGCGACTGAACCAGCCGTAGCCGCAACCCAGGTCCACCACTTTCAACCCCGGCACCGGCGGTAGCATGGCTTGCAAAGCCGGCCACTCCGGAGCGCCGGCGAGGCCTTCTACCGAGCGGCCCATTTTGCTGTAGCCCTCGAAGAAAACCTCGGTGTCGTAGATGTTCTGGGTCATGACGCTGCTCCGTGCTGAATGGCGACTATTCTGCCGAATCAGCCTCCGCTCAACAACGCATCCACTTCAGCCGTGCCCGGTGAGGTGGCCGGCCCCCAGCGCGTGACCGCCAATGCCGCCGCCGCATTCGCGCGACGTGCCGCGACAGCTGGCGCCAAGCCATTGGCCAGCCCGGCGATAAACACTCCGGCGTGAGCATCACCCGCACCGTTGCTGTCCACCGCCTTGACCTTGAATCCCGGCACATGTTCGGCCTGGCCATTACGGCCGACCCAACAGCCATTCGGCCCATCGCGCACCACCAGCAAGGAGTCGGCGGGCAGGTGCTCGTTGAGCTTGAGCAATGCCCCCGCCAGATCGCTCGCGCCGGTGAAGGCCAGCGCTTCCGGACCGTTGCTGGTCCAGATGTCGATACGCGGCAACAGGGCGACCATCAAGGCCGAGTCCGGTGCCTTCACCAGCGGACCCGGATCGAACACCACCGTGATCTCGCGCGGCAACGCCAACAGCCAATCGAGCAACGCTTGCGCCTTGCCTTCCAGCAGCAGGCTGTAGCCGCTGACGTACACATAGTCGTCGTCGCGTGGTACCGCATTGGCCAGGTCTTGCGCGAGCAAATCACCTTCGGCGCCGATATGGGAGATGAAAGTGCGCTCGGTGGTGGCTTCGGTCAGGGACACACACAGGCCGGTGTCCTTGTCGTCGCTGGCAGCCAGGGCCATTTCAATGCCTTCGGCTTGCATTGCCGCACGTGCCAGCTCGCCGAAGCGGCCGGTGCCATGGCGGCCCAGATAGACCACCGGCAAGCCGTTGCGCCGGGCGGCGGCCATCACGTTGAAGCCGCCGCCGGCTTCGAAGCTGGCGGAGCTGGCCAATACATCGCCGCCGGTGGCGGGCAATGTGTCGAGGGACATGACCAGGTCGACGATGACCTGGCCGCTGTGCAGCAATCTAGACATTAGCGCTCTCTACCAAAGCCGGGCGACGATCAGCCGCGCCACCCAGTACCGCGTAAATCCCGCCGGCCACCAGGAAGGTGACGATCCAGCCCAGGCCGTTATGGCCCAGCCACGAATCGGACAGCGGCCCAGCGAACCAGATATTTTCGGCCGTGGTGCCGATGGTGGTGAAGCTGAAACCCAGCACAATCGCAATCGCCCAGGCGCCGAACGCACGCCATTCAACCCCGCCGCGGTACCAGTAGGCGCTGCTTGGCGTTACGTCCAGCAGGTCTTTGGGGCTGTAGTAATGGCGATGGATCAGGTCGACCACAAAGATCCCGACCCAAGCGGTGATTGGCACCGCCAGCAGCGAGATGAAGGTGATGAACGGACCATAGAAACTGTCGGCGATCAGCATGAAGTAGATCGAACCGGCGAAGATCGCAACGATGTCGACGATCACCGCGTGTACGCGCTTGACCTTCAAGCCGAGGGTCAAGGTGGTGAGGCCCGCCGAGTACACCGACAGGTTATTCGACAGCAACAGCCCGCCAAACGCGGTGATCAGGTACGGCACGGCCATCCAGGTCGGCAGCATGTCGCGGATTGCAATGATCGGGTCAGTGGCCGACGCCAGGTCATTGTTGCCCACCGACAGCAAGCCGCCGAGGGTGATCAACAGCACCAGCGGAATCCCCGCACCGAAGGCGGCAGAGGCCACCAGGCGCACGGCCTTGACGCTGCGGTGCTGGTAGCGCGACATGTCGGCACCGGCGTTGGCCCAGCCGATACCCGTACCGGCCGCCATAGTGCCGATGCCAATGATCATCGCGCTCAACGGCGCAGGCGTGGCATTGAACACCGCGCTCCAGTCGATGGTGGCGCAGAGGAAACCGCCCACCAGGATATTCAGCGCGCCGAACACGTAGGTGGCCCACTTCTGGATCACCAGCAAGGTGGCGTGGCCCAGGCCCGATACGGCGAGGGTCAGCAGCACGAAGATGCCGATGAACAACAGGGTCAGTACCGGCGCGCTTTTGGCGGCAACCGGCGAGTTGAACAGGATCGAGCACAACGACAGCAACACAAACGCCGCCGTGGTGGTGTTGACGGTTTCCCAGCCCAGGCGCGACATCAGTGACACCAGGGTCGGGCCGATATTGCCGCGCACGCCGAAGATCGCCCGGGACAGAGTCAGGCTCGGCGCACGGCCACGACGGCCGGCGATGGAGATGATACCGACCACCGCAAACGAACCGGCGGCACCGAGGATTGCGACGATGATCGCCTGCCAGATCGCCAGGCCGCGAAACGCCACGAGGGTTGCGCCCAAGGGCAAGCCGAGGATGCTGATGTTGGCCGCAAACCAGACCCAGAACAGTTGCAGCGGATGGCCGTTGCACTCGCCTTCCGGGACCGGCTCGATGCCGCGTGTTTCCAATTGCCCGGCGCTTTGGCCGGAAGAGGACGTACTCATGGTGGGGTGCTCCTGATGCCTGTTTTTTTGTGGTTGTGGCAGGTTGGCAAGTTGAATCTGTGTTCCGGTCTTCCTGACTCGACTGGATCAATGTGGGAGCTGGCTTGCTCGCGAAAGCGGTGTGTCAGGCAACGCATGTGTCACTGATGCACCGCTTTCGCGAGCAAGCCCGCTCCCACATTTTTTGATCTGCGGTGCTCAGCGCAGATCGAGCAGGCCTTGGACCAAGGGTTCCAGGTCCAGGCCGTTCACCTGCTTGACCTGCTCGATCATCGCCTCAGGCCAGCACTGCATCCCCAGGCATGCACCGAGCATCGCGCCGAGAATCGCGGCGATGGTGTCGGTGTCGCCACCAAGACTGGCGGCCATGCATAAGGCTTCGAAGGCGTTCACTTCACCCACCGCAACTTGCTGCGCGAGGGCAAACGACACCACCACCGATTCCTGGGACGCCACAGAGGTGCCGATCAATTCATAGAGCAGGTCGGTAAACAGCGCCTTGTCGCCGCTGTCGACGCTCAAGGTGCGCGCCCAACTGATGCGGGTGGCGATGCGCCCACCGGCAATCCAGTGGCCATGGTTTTCCGCCTGCTGGGCGATCTGGGTGCCGATGTTCAGCGCTTCGCCCAGGTCGACACCGTTGATCCCGGCGGAAACCACCGCCGCCACGGCTGCCGCGCTGGAGATGCCGAGGTTGGTGTTGTGGGTGACCTGGCATGCCTGGATCACCGCCTGGATAAACCGCGCAGGGTCGTTGACGTTCGCCGCGATGCCCACAGGGGTGATGCGCATGGCGGCGCCGTTGGTGGTGCCGAAGCGCCCGGATTCTTCCGGAGTATGGCCTGCCAGGATCATGTCGATCGCCCGCTTGGTCGACGGGCCCAGCAAATCCTGGGAACCCTTGGCGCGCATCACCGCTTCCCAGTCGATCAGGCGCCGGGCCAGCTCGGTGGGTTCGATCTTGCCTTGGCCGTCTACCAGCAACTGGCCGACGAGAATCGCCTGTTCGGTATCATCGGTGATCGAGCCCTTGGGCATGTTCGGCGCGATCGGCTGATCGGCGTCGGCATCTTCCAGGGCGGTGATCGCGCCGAAACGCGCCTTGACCTGCTCGCGGCTCAGGGACTGGGTGGGCATGCCCAACGCATCGCCCAGGGCCAGGCCGTAGAAGGCGCCGAGAGCGCGGGTGGTGGCGGTCATGTCGGTGTTCCAAATTGAAGGTGCAGGCGAAAGTGCAGAGGGTCGAGCAGGCTTTCGACGGATTCCATGAAGCGGTCTTGCCGGTCGTAGGTGGTGCGCAGAGCCTTGAGGAACACTGTGCCCACCGGGCGACCCAGCAACTGGGCGTCTTCTTCGTTCAATGGCTCGGCACCGATCCATTGGTTGCCGGTAGCGCCGACATAGCCATAGGCGGCCAGGGTGATGGTCAGGGAGTTATCGATCAGGCCGACTTGCGGCAGGCTTTCGAGGCCACCGGAGGCCGGCATCAGCGAGCGCTCCAGGGACACGAACGTGCCGTCGGCGGCGCGACGGCGGCGATCGAGGGCGATAAATTGGTCACTGCCGTGACGGCTGAGCAGATCCTGGCGGGTGACCGCTTCCAGACGCAGGATTTCGGAGGTGACCACGGCGCCGGTGTCGGCGAGGGCCTGGGCCCAGCCGCTGCGCTGGTCGAGCACCATGCCGTCGAAGGTGACGATGGAGCCCACACCGCTTTGGGTGGCGATGTAGCTGCGGCGCTTGAGCTCGGCCAGGGCCTCACGCAGGGTGCCGCGGCTGACGGAAAACTCTTCGGCCAGCTGGTGCTCGCCCGGCAACAGGACACCGTCAGCCATCACTCCGCCCTCGATACGGCGGATGAGCTCGTCGACGACGCGTTTTTTCTTATCAAATCGGACATGTCTAATCATGTACAAATTGATAACCGAAAGCGCCCGGCTACAGCAAGCGAATTATTTCAGGGGAAAGGAGAAATCAGCCTCAAGGCTCCAGGCCGATGGGGAAAAACACCCCGCCGCTCCAGACGCCAAGCCAGTTCTTACCGTTGATCGGACGGGTCACCGCCAACTCCACCAACTGATAGAACGCATTGCGGTGGACCAGGGCTTCAAGGTTGGTGCGCACCCGCAGGTATGGCGAAGGTTCCTGGGTTTGCGGGTCAATCACCACCCGCAGTGGATGTTCGATACCGGCCTCGACCTGTTCATCGACATTGGTGGTAAAGCGCAGCACCTGGCTTTCGCCCTGCCCTTCGACTTCCAGGGTGACGGCGACAAAGGGCGCGTCATCGACCTTGATCCCGACCTTTTCCACCGGGGTGATCAGGAAGTAATCATCGCCATCGCGGCGGATGATATTGGAGAACAGCTTGACCATCGGCTTGCGGCCAATCGGCGTGCCCATATAGAACCAGGTACCGTCGCGGGCAATGCGCATGTCGATATCGCCGCAAAACGCCGGATTCCACAGATGCACCGGTGCAGGTCCCTTGCCCTTGGGCAATTGCGCCAACAGGTCATTGGCCTTGGCCGAATCGGTCATGCTGTACTCCTTGTGTCTTACTGATCGCTCATGCCCAACAGGCTGCGCGCGTAGTGCGCCAGGGGCTTGCCGATCAGATCATCAGGCTTGTTGTCGTGGAACGTCAGTAAACCGCCACGGCTGTGAATCCGCACAGTATCAATCAAATACTGGGTGCTGGTCTCGATCAACATGACCTGAATGGTGCCGGTGTCGATACCCAGGCGATCCACCGCCTCCTGGTCAGACCATTCATCGGCGTTGCCGATCCGGTCATCCGCCTGGGCAAAGCGGCAGTACAGCAGGTAATGCGCACCGGCCGCGCGGGCTTCAGACATCGCCTGTTCCAGGCCTTCGGGTTTGCGGGCGCGGCGGACCATCGGGAAGTATTCGACAAAGCCGTTGAAGGCTTCCTCGGCCACTACGTTAGGCCGTGGATAGGCGCTGCCCGGCGGGGTGAAGGCGCCCTGGGCGATGAAGACGAAGGAGTCCGGCTGTATGCGGACCGAATTGACGCGTCGGGTATCGCTATGGTCCAGCAGCCCGGCATCGCTCATCTGATAGCGCGTGCCTTCGGCCATATCACTGACGGTCATGCAGCCACCCAGCGCGAGTGACGCCAGCACCAAAACCAGACTACGCATCCTAATTCTCCAAAGGCCGGTGACGGAAAACCGGCGAATGGGCACGAGATGCAGATTTTGCGCCAGCTTGCGGGACTAGCCGCCGATGATCTTCATGATGGTGGCGCCGCCGGAGAATGCCACTTCCTGCTTGTCGCCCAAGGCCTTGACCAACAAGCGCTGCAAGGCCGGCAGAGCCTGGTGGCGGGGTTTGTCCAGCAGGTCGCCGACGTAGTGGCGGTTGCTCGACGACAGGCAGCCATGCAGCCAGCCGGTGGACGACAGGCGCAGACGCGAGCAGGTCCGGCAGAACGGCACACTTTCATTGGCGATGACACCGAAGAAGCCTTTGCCGGGCACTTCGTAGCGCACGGCAGTGGCGTCCACCGGAGCGTTGGCTTGCAGGTATTCGTGCTGTTCGCCGATCAGGCTGAGCAGTTGCTGGAGGCTGACGAATTGCTGCAGGAACGCGTTGGAATCGTTGGCCAGGTGGCCCATGCGCATCAATTCGATAAAGCGCAGCTCGTAGCCACGCTCCAGGCAGTAGTCGAGCAGCGGCATCACCTGGTCGAGGTTCTGGCCGCGCAACGGCACCATGTTGACCTTGATCTTGATTCCCGCGGCGCTGGCCTGGTCCATGCCATCAAGCACGGTGGCCAGGTCGCCACCGCGAGCGATGCTGCGGAAGGCGTCGGCGTCCAGGGTATCGAGGGAGACGTTGATCCGGCGAATGCCTGCCTCCACCAGCAGCGGCAGTTTGCGCGCCAGCAGTTGGCCGTTGGTGGTCAGGCTGATGTCACTGAGGCCCATCTGCCCCACTGCGCCCATGAAGGCTTCCAGCTTGGGACTGACCAATGGTTCACCACCGGTAATGCGCAGGCGTTCAATGCCAGCAGCCTCGATCAGGTACTCGACGCCACGAGCCATTGCCTCGGCCGACAGTTCGTCCTGCGCAGCCACCAGCCGCTTGCCGTTGGGCACGCAGTAGGTACAGGCGTAATTGCAGGCTGAGGTCAGGCTGATCCGCAAATTGCGGAATCGCCTGCCTTGACGATCAACGATCATGGATCACTCCGGCAGAGGATAATTCGGGCACGCCAAAACCTGACTGAAAAATCAAGTTTTAGCAAGGTCCTTGCCTGAGTATATTCCTGGGTTACTGCGCTGGGCAGGAAATCATATCGCCATCACGCTGGCGAATGATTCAAGTGGCCGGCGTTTCAGCGTTCGGCAAATCGGTGCTGTGCTTGCGCTTGTTGCCCATGCGCACGCCGATGTCCATCAGGAATTGGAAGAAACCTTCCTGGTCTTCCAGCACATTGCTCCAGAACGGTGAGTGGTACAGCGCCACGGCGCCGTGCACCAACGCCCAGGCGGCGCAGTAGTGGAAATACGGCGGCACGTCTTCGAGCTTGCCTTCGCTGATGCGGCCCTTGATGAGCAGGGTCAGGCGCTCGAAGTTTGAGGCGCGGATCTTGTGCAGCTCCTCGACCATTTCCGGCACCTGATGGCCTTTCACCACTTTCTCTTCCAGGCGATCAAACAGGCGGTAGCGCTGCGGGTCACGCATGCGGAACTCGAAGTAGGCGCGGGACAGCGCTTCCTTGTCCTTGTCGACATCGGCCGAGTGCAGCAGCTCGTTCAGGTCGCGCTCGTAGTCGAGCATCAGGCGCAGGTAGATCTCGGCCTTGGACTTGAAGTGCTTGTAGATGGTGCCTTTGCCGATACCCACGGCATCCGCAATCATCTCGACGGTGACGCTGTCTTCACCCTGGTCGAGGAACAGCTTGAGTGCGGTGTCGAGAATTTCCTGCTCGCGGCGGCGAAACTCACGGACCTTGCGGGGTTCTTTGTGCATAAGAAAAAGGTCTGCAGAGGTGGATATTGGGAGGGTGGCGTGCCCCAAGCCGTGCTTGTCGGAACGTTTTACCCGGTGCGCGGGATTATCCCGACTGAACGGTCGTTGGGCAACGCCTATATGAACAACCTTTGCACTTAACTTACAGCGCGCCAACGAATCAACCGATTTGAGTCAGAAATAAAACAGGTGATTGCCACCCGTGCATCGCAACCCATGAGAACTCAACCGAAGCGGGCGTATTCCAAATCTGTTTAAAAAACGATCAGATGCGGCTGGACTGAATCGGATACTGATCAATACTTGAACTGTCGGCGTGGCATCTCCCCCAAGTGACGCGTCGACCTGGGTACCGACGGACTGCGTACCCTTGTTTTACTCCTAATGGTCTTAACCCGGATTCACCCCCCAGAACCCGGGTTTTTTTTGCCTGCGATTCAGTGGCCGACGTGGGCCAGCGGGAACAGACGCTTGAAGTTCTCGGTGGTCTGTTCGGCGAAGCGCTCGTAGGACTCGCCCCGCAGCATCGCCAGGTAATCCGCCACATCCCGTACGTATTCCGGCAGGTTGGGTTTGCCGCGATGAGGGATGGGTGCCAGGTACGGCGAATCGGTTTCCACCAGCAGGCGGTCTGCCGGTACCTGGCGCGCGACATCCCGCAGGGCGTCGGCGTTGCGGAAGGTCACGATGCCCGACAAGGAAATGTAGAAGCCGAGGTCGAGAGCGGCCTTGGCCATGTCCCAGTCTTCAGTGAAGCAATGCAGCACACCGGCCTGGGGCAGCGCGGCCTCGCGCAGCAGGGTCAGGGTGTCGGCACGGGCGCCACGGGTGTGGACGATCACGGGTTTGCCAGTCTGCTGGGCGGCTTGCAGGTGCAGACGGAACGACGCCTGCTGCAACTCGGCGGCTTCCGGTTCGTAGTGGTAATCCAGGCCGGTCTCGCCGATGGCCACCACGCGTGGGTGATTGAGTTCGCCGAGCAGCCAGTCAAGGGCCGGGGCTTCGCCGGGCTTCAGGTCCAGCGGGTGAATGCCCACCGAGCAATCGACGTCGGCATAACGATCGGCCAGGGCTTTAACGTCGGCGGCGTTTTCCGCGCTGACGCCGATGCACAGGAAGTGCCCTACCCCGCGCTGGCGCGCAGCTTCGAGGGCGGCGTCGAGGGAGCCGCCGTGCTGGGCCAGGTCGAGGCGATCAAGGTGGCAATGGGAATCTACGAGCATAGGGATCTACAACTTGAGTCACGGAAAGTGTCTGGCCAACGATACACCCGTCGGCCACTGAAATTAACGCCGGCCGAGCAAGCCGACCCATTGCACCAGCAAGGCCTCAAGCAACAGCACGCGGTTGAGGTTGGCCTTGCCCAGGACCTTCTGGCGTTGGGCGAGGATCCAGTCCTGAATGTTCAGGACCTTGTCCTGGGCACTTTTCTGCGCGAGGTATTGCACCACCTTGCGCATGTCCGCCAGGCCCAGGCCGTTTTCGTCCTGGGTCAGCTGGTAGCGCAGGATCAGGCTCGACCAGTCGCAGAACCAGTCGAACAGCAGCAGCAAGGGAATGTCTTTCCAGGCGCTTTCGGCCAGTTGCGTGGCAGACAGTTCCTGCTTGAGCAGCTTCTTCACGCCATCCACCACCAACGCGCGCTGTTCCCGCACGCCCTGGGCCTGGAGTTTGACCGCCGCCAAGGGCGAGCCGGCCGCCAGGGTCAGCAACTCGACGCGCTCTGCCTCGCCACACTCCGGCAGTGCCTGGGCCAGCCATTGCAGGCTCATGGCTTCGCTCGGCAACGGGCAGGCCTGTTGCACGCAGCGGCTGCGGATGGTCGGCAGCAGGCGGCTGGACTGGTGGCTGACCAGCAGCAACACGGTATCGCCGGAAGGTTCTTCCAGGCTCTTGAGCAAAGCGTTGGCCGCGTTGATGTTCATCGATTCCACCGGCTCGATCAGCACCACTTTGCGCCCGCCCATCTGCGCGGTCTGCACCACGAAGCTGACCAGATCACGCACCTGGTCGACTTTGATTGCCTTGTCGGCTTCTTCCGGTTCCAGCAGGTAGTTGTCGGGGTGGCTGCCGGCCTTGAGCAGCATGCAGGATTTACATTCCCCACAGGCTTCCAGGCCGTTGGGCCGCTGGCATAACAAGCTGGCCATCAACCGCTCGGCCAGGGCGCGCTTGCCGATGCCCGCTGGGCCGTGTAGCAGGTAGGCGTGGGCGTGCTGGGCACGGCCCGCCAATTGCTGCCAGAGGCTGTCCTGCCACGGATAGGCTTCAGCCACGGACACGCTCCACAAGCTTCGGCAACAGGTCGTCGATACACTGCTGAACCTGAGTCAGCGGTTGTGCGGCGTCCAACAGGTAGTAACGGGCGGGGTCGGCTTCGGCGCGCTTGAGGAACGCGCTGCGCACAGCTTCAAAAAAGACTCGGGTTTCCAGTTCGAAACGATCGAGGCGACCCCGGGCGGTGGCACGGGCCATGCCGACTTCCACCGGGAGATCGAACACCAGGGTCAGGTCGGGCCGCAAATCGCCCTGGACGAAGGTTTCCAGCGTCGCAATGCGCTCAAGGGACAAGCCACGACCGCCGCCCTGATAGGCATAGGTGGAGTCGGTGAACCGGTCGCAAATCACCACCGCGCCACGGGCCAGGGCCGGGCGAATGACTTCGGCCAGGTGCTGGGCGCGCGCGGCAAACACCAGCAGCAGCTCGGTGTCGGGGTTCATCTGTTCGTCGCCCGGGGTCAGCAGCACTTCACGGATGCGCTCGGCCAGCGGCGTGCCGCCGGGCTCGCGGGTCAGCAGCACCTCGATACCTTCGGCGCGCAGACGCTCGGCCAGGTATTCGCGGTTGGTGCTTTTGCCGGCGCCTTCCGGGCCTTCCAGGGTAATAAACAAGCCAGTCACAGGCAGTCCTTAGTCAGAGTCATTGCGAGCTTTGCGGCGCGGTGTCATCGGGTGCGGGAGACGGCTCGGCGGGCGTATCAACCGGTGCGTCTTCGGGTTTTACCGCCGGTGCGGGCGCGGGTGCCGGGCTGGACCGGTAATCGGCACGACGCTTCATCTGAAACTCACGCACCGCAGCGTTATGCGCATCCAGGTTATCCGAGAAAATATGGCTGCCGTCGCCTCGGGCAACAAAATACAGGCTGCTACCGGCCACCGGGTTCAGCGCGGCATGAATCGCCTCACGTCCGACCATGGCAATCGGCGTCGGCGGCAGGCCGGCGATCACGTAGGTGTTGTAGGGCGTGGCTTCCTTGAGGTGCGCTCGGGTCAGCTTGCCGGTGTAGCGCTCGCCGAGGCCGTAGATCACCGTCGGGTCGGTTTGCAGCAGCATGCCGATCTTCATGCGTCGCACGAACACCCCGGCGATCTGGCCGCGCTCTTCCGGCACGCCGGTTTCTTTCTCCACCAGCGAGGCCATGATCAGCGCTTGATAGGGGTCAGTGTACGGCGCATCGGCCGCGCGCTTGCTCCATTCCTGGGCAAGGACATCGTCCAAGCGGTTGTAGGACTTTTTCAGCAATTCGACGTCGCTCATGCCACGCACGAAGCGGTAGGTGTCGGGGAAAAAGCGGCCTTCAGGGAAGACACCAGGGTGGCCGAGTTTTTCCATCAGCTCACTGTCACTCAGGCCCGACAAGGTTTGCTCGATCTTTTCATGCTTGGCCAGGGCGGCGCGCACTTGGCGGAAGTTCCAGCCTTCCACCAGCGTGATGCTGTACTGCACCACTTCGCCACGCTGCCACAAACCGATCAGGCCCTCGGCGGTGAGGCCCGGGGTCATGCGGTATTCGCCGCTGTGCAGCGGTTGGCCGTCGAGGTTGAAGCGCCAGTAAAGACGCAACCAGAACGCATCCTTGAGCACGCCGTCGTTTTCCAGACGATTGAAGGTGCCGGTGGGCGTCGCGCCGGCCGGTACGTCCAGCAATTGCTCCTGGGTCAGATTCAGGGGCTGCTCAAGGGCCGAGTTCAGCTTCCAGGCCGAAGCGCCCAGCAGCAAACCCGCCAGGACCAGACCGATCTCCAGCAACAATACAAATTTACGTCTCAAATCAAATATCCAATAGTGCGCGAACAATGCCCTGCAGTTTACGGGTGAGCGGCCCAACCGACCAGCTCATCGCAGCACATCCGCGCACCGGCCAAATGCCATATACGCTGTTGCACACAAAGACTTCGTCGGCCCGGTGCAGCTGTTCAAGGCGGATATCGGCCACGCTGGTCGGAATGCCCAACGCCTGCGCCTGGGCCAACACCTCGGCCCGCATGACGCCGGCGACGCCGCAGCGTTTCAGATCAGCGGTCAGCAACACGCCGTCACACACCAGGAACAGGTTGCTGAACACGCCTTCGATGACTCGACCGGACATATCCAGCATCAAACCTTCGGCGTGATCGGCATCCTGCCACTCGGCGCGGGCGAATACCTGTTCCAGGCGATTGAGGTGCTTGAGGCCGGCAAGCAAAGGTTGCTCGGACAAACGGGTGGTACACGCAAACAGGCGAATGCCTGACGCTGCATGTTCCGGGGGATAAGTGGCAGGTGGACTGCCTTGCAGAATGCGTCGCGGGGGAGCGCCGACGCTGATGCCGTAACCGCGCTGGCTGTCGCCACGGGTCAGGATCAATTTGAGTACACCCTCGCCCAAGGCGGTGGCATAGGCCAGCAATTCGCTGCGGATCAACGGCTGATCCGCAACAATCGCCAACCGCCTGCAACCCTCATCGAGGCGCTGCAGGTGGCGGTCGAGCAACACAGGCTGCCCGGCCTTGACGGCAATGGTCTCGAACAGTCCATCACCGTACGCCAGGCCACGGTCTTTCAGGGGCACTGTGCCCGCCGGCTGACCGTCAACCCAGCTTTCCATCACTCGGCGAACCGGCGGAACACCAGGGAACCGTTGGTACCACCAAAACCGAACGAGTTGGACAACACTACGTCGATCGGCATCTTCTGCGCTTCATGCGGTACGAAGTTCAGGTCGCAGCCCTCATCCGGCTCATCGAGGTTGATGGTCGGCGGTGCGACCTGATCCTTGATGGCCAGCACGCTGAAGATCGCCTCGACCGCGCCCGCCGCACCCAACAGGTGGCCGGTCATGGACTTGGTGGAGCTGACCGCCAGCTTGTAGGCGTGCTCGCCGAACACCGACTTGATGGCTTCGGCTTCCGCCAGGTCGCCCGTCGGCGTCGAAGTGCCGTGGGCGTTGATGTACTGCACCTGGTCAGCATTGACCTTGGCATCACGCAACGCATTGGTAATGCAGCGCGCAGCCCCTGCACCGTCAGCCGGCGGCGAGGTCATGTGGTACGCATCACCGCTCATGCCGAAGCCAATCAGCTCGGCGTAGATGGTGGCGCCACGGGCCTTCGCGTGCTCCAGCTCTTCGAGGACCAGCGCACCGGCACCGTCGGCCAGTACAAAGCCATCACGGCCCTTGTCCCATGGACGGCTGGCACGGGTCGGCTCGTCATTGCGGGTCGACAGTGCACGGGACGCGCCGAAGCCCCCCATGCCCAGGCCGCAGGCAGCCATTTCGGCGCCGCCAGCGATCATCACGTCGGCTTCGTCGTAGGCGATATTGCGCGCCGCCATGCCGATGCAGTGAGTGCCGGTGGTGCACGCCGTGGAGATGGCGTAGTTAGGTCCCTGGGCCCCCAAGTGGATGGACAGGAAACCGGAAATCATATTGATGATCGAGCCAGGCACGAAGAACGGTGAAATTCGGCGGGGACCGGACTCGTGCAACGTGCGGCTGGTTTCTTCGATATTGGTCAGACCGCCAATACCCGAACCCATGGCCACGCCGATGCGCTCACGGTTGGCGTCGGTGACTTCCAGGCCGGCATTACGCACCGCCTGAAAACCGGCTGCCAGGCCGTATTGAATGAACAGGTCGAGTTTGCGGGACTCTTTGACCGAGAGATATTCCTCGACATTAAAGTCCTTTACCGAGCCGCCAAAACGGGTGGAATAGGCAGAAAGGTCCGTGTGTTCGATCAGACCAATACCACTGCGGCCAGCCAGAATGCCCTGCCAACTGCTCGGCACATCCGTACCCAGTGGCGACAACATACCCATACCGGTGACTACGACGCGTCTACGCGACACAGCACTCTCCTTTTTCTAATGACGACACTTTGCATCAGGCTTAAAGGAAAAAACCGCACGCCGTAGGGCAGTGCGGTTTTTCCATCACAGCAAGCGACGATTACAAACTATTACGCCTGGTGGCTAGTAACGTAGTCGATGGCAGCTTGAACGGTAGTGATTTTTTCAGCTTCTTCGTCCGGGATTTCGGTCTCGAATTCCTCTTCCAGAGCCATCACCAGCTCAACGGTGTCAAGGGAGTCGGCACCCAGGTCTTCAACGAAGGAAGCAGTGTTGGTCACTTCTTCTTCTTTAACGCCCAGTTGCTCAGCAACGATTTTCTTGACGCGCTCTTCGATGGTGCTCATACCGTGTTTTCACTCCTAATGGACAAATTCAGGCAGCTGGCCAGTGGGTAAGTGTATAGAAAGACTTTTCAGCTTTTCAACTGAAAGCTTCACCCTCGTACCCTATTGGCCATCTGCCTATAAATAGATTGCAGCTTTATAACGGATTTTAGACAGCTCGTATGACATTTTTTTGAAGCGATCCGTCACAATTTAACTCATGTACATCCCGCCGTTCACCGGGATTGTAGCCCCAGTCACGTATGCCGCACCGTCGGATGCCAGGAAAGTGACCACATTCGCGATCTCTTGAGCCTGGCCCAGACGGCCCAGCGGAATCTGCGTCAGCAGCGCTTCACGCTGCGCTTCAGGCAATTCGCGGGTCATATCGGTATCGATGAACCCTGGAGCCACCGAGTTGACCGTAATCGACCGCGAGCCCACTTCACGCGCCAGTGCACGGCTGAAACCTTCCAGACCGGCCTTGGCGGCTGCGTAGTTTACTTGGCCTGCGTTGCCCATGGCACCCACAACAGAGCCAATATTGATAATTCGACCCCAACGAGCCTTGGTCATGCCACGCAAAACACCCTTGGACAGGCGAAATAGACTGTTCAGGTTGGTATCAACGACGTCATGCCACTCGTCGTCTTTCATGCGCATCATCAGGTTATCGCGGGTGATACCGGCATTGTTCACCAGAATAGCCGGTGCACCGAATTTCGCCGTGATTTCAGCCAGGACGGCAGCCACGGACTCATCGCTGGTCACGTTCAGTTCAAGGCCGGTGCCCTGAACGCCGTTTTCCTTCAACGTCGCGGCAATACGCTCGGCGCCGGCGGCGGAGGTTGCGGTACCGATGACCACAGCGCCCAGACGGCCCAGCTCCAGGGCGATCGCCTGGCCAATGCCACGGCTAGCGCCGGTGACCAGTGCAACTTTACCTTGCAGACTCATGCAGGCTTCTCCTAGGTTCGGAAATTAAAGGTCAGGCCAGGGCTGCGCGAGCAGCAGCAAAGGCATCCGGAGTATTGAGGTTGGAAGTCGACACGCCCTCGGCGCAACGCTTGTTCAGGCCAGCCAGGACTTTGCCCGGGCCGCACTCTACCAATTGGGTGACGCCGTTGGCAGCCAGGGTCTGCACCGACTCAACCCAGCGAACCGGCTTGTACAACTGCTCCAGCAGGTCGCGCTTGAGGGTTTCCAGGTCGGGAGCAACTGCGGCGCTGACGTTCTGTACCAGCGGAATCTGAGGCGCCTGCCAGTTGATCGCAGCGATCGACTCGGCAAAACGCTCGGCAGCCGGGCGCATCAGCTCGCAGTGGGACGGCACGCTGACCGGCAGCGGCAATGCACGCTTGGCGCCACGGGCCTTGCAGCCTTCAATGGCGCGCTCTACTGCGGCCTTGGCACCAGCGATCACCACCTGGCCAGGGGAGTTGAAGTTCACCGCGCTGACCACTTCGCCCTGGGCCGCTTCGGCACAGGCAGCAATCACGTCAGCATCTTCCAGGCCGAGAATGGCGGCCATGCCACCCTGCCCGGCCGGAACGGCTTCCTGCATCAGCTGGCCACGACGCTCGACCAACTTGACTGCTTCACCGAGGGTCAGGCTGCCAGCGGCCACCAGGGCGCTGTATTCGCCCAGGCTATGACCGGCAACGTAAGCCGGGCGCGCACCACCTTCAGCCAACCACAGGCGCCACAGGGCGATGGAGGCGGTCAGGATGGCCGGTTGGGTCTTGTCGGTTTGGTTGAGCAGCGCTTCCGGCCCTTGCTGGGTCAGTGCCCACAGGTCGTAACCCAGGGCATCGGAAGCTTCCTTGAAAGTTTCCAGGACCAGCGGATGTTCCGCGCCCAGCTCGGCCAACATGCCGAGGGACTGCGAACCCTGCCCTGGAAAGACGAATGCGAGGGATGTAGACATGTAACAAGCCCCTAATGATCTGGTCGTCGGAAATTGACGCCCCACAGGTGGGAGCGCAAGAAACTGACAGATTGGATGGTCAATTGAACTGGCCGGTCACATTTAAGCATTTCCGGCCCGATTCGCCTAAGGCAACAGATCCTCAAGGCGGCCGTGCAAGCGTTGCGGCAGGTTTTCCTGGATCTCGATCAAGGCGCGCTGGATGGCACTTTGAAAACCCTGCACCCCCGCCGAGCCGTGACTTTTCACCACGATGCCCTGCAACCCCAGGAAACTCGCGCCATTGTGCCGCGCCGGTGCCAGGTCCGCCTGCAGGCGCCGCATCAAGGGCAGCGCCAGGGCGCCCACCACACGTGACGCGAGGTTGCGCTTGAACAAGGCCTCGATGCGCGCAGCAATCATCGTCGCCAGGCCTTCGCTGGATTTGAGCAGGATATTGCCGACAAACCCGTCGCACACCACCACATCCGCTTCGCCGCGGTACAACCCGTCACCTTCGACAAAGCCGATGTAGTTCAAGCCTCGCGCGCTTTGCAACAGCGTCGCCGCCAGCTTGACCTGCTGATTACCCTTGATGTCCTCGGTGCCGATATTCAGCAATGCCACCCGAGGCCGGGCCACGCCCAGCGCTTCGGCCGCCACCGAGCCCATCAACGCAAAGTGCAGCAGATGCTCGGCACTGCAATCGACGTTTGCCCCCAGGTCCAGCAACTGGCAATAGCCTTGCTGGGTCGGGATCGCCGCGACCATCGCCGGCCGATCAATGCCCGGCAGGGTCTTCAGCACATGCCGGGACAACGCCATCAACGCCCCGGTATTGCCGGCACTGACACAGGCCTGGGCCTTGCCGTCACGCACCAGCTCCAGGGCCACCCGCATCGAAGAATCAGGCTTGCCGCGCAACGCCTGTGCAGGCTTTTCATCCATGGTGATGGTTTCGCTGGCCGGCGTAATAGTCAGGCGCGTGCGATCCACAGCCGGATGGCTGGCAATCAGTTCTTCAAGTAAGGAGGGTTGACCGACGAGGGTCAGGTGCAGCGAGGGCGTGGCAGACAGGCAAGCAATGCAGGCCTGAACAATGCTGCGGGGACCGAAGTCCCCGCCCATTGCGTCAATCGCGATGACTTGAGCAGACAAGTGATTACTCGTCAGCGCCCTTGTCGATCACTTTACGGCCACGGTATACGCCTTCTGGCGATACGTGGTGACGCAGGTGAACTTCACCGGTGGTTTTTTCTACAGACAGAGTGCTCGCCGTCAGGGCGTCGTGGGAACGACGCATGTCACGGGCAGAGCGGGATTTTTTGTTCTGCTGAACAGCCATAATTGATTAACTCCTAAACGTTTGGGTCACGCTTTAACTGCGCCAATACACTGAACGGGTTGGACCGCGTTACCTCGTCCTCGCTCGGTTCGGGCTCATCGAGACCCGCCGGCTGCTGGCATTCTTCCGGATGATGAGCAGGCACAATGGGCAAGGCGAGCAAAAGCTCCTCCTCGATCAGTGACTGCAGATCCAAAGGATCTTCGCCCAGTTCCAGCACGTCATAACCTTTCGGCAACGACTGGGTATTCGCACCCTCTTTCACCACAGCATAACTGCATTCGCTGTGGATCGGCAGGGTGACCAGCTCAAGACAACGCTGGCAAACCATTTTGACTTCGGTGTCGATAAAGCTGTGGATTACCACAGACTTACGTTCATCTCGTTCAAAAACGAATTTAGCCTGCACCGTACCGACAGTGTCGGAAAGCGGGTCGCAGAGTCTCTCCAAATCGGCCAGCAGCACTTCACCTTGAAGGGTAGTGCCACGATCAGCCAATTTGCGCGGGTCAACGTGAGGTGGAATCGGGTCATTCAACATAGGCGCAGCATTATAGGGATGCACCCAGCCATGTCAAAGGAAATTCAGCCCTGTCCGTCACCGGGCCTCCCCGCTAGAATCCGCGACTGCCTTGAGGAGACGCCCATGCTGCCTTTATTACTCGCTTCCAGCTCGGTTTATCGCCGGGAATTGCTGAACCGCCTGCACCTGCCGTTCATCTGCAGTTCGCCGGATATCGACGAAAGCCACCGCCCGGACGAGTCTGCCGTGGAACTGGTGAAGCGCCTCGCCGAAGAAAAGGCTCGCGCCCTCGCCGGCAGTCATCCAGGGCATCTGATTATCGGCTCGGACCAGGTCGCAGCGCTCGACGGCCAGATCATCGGCAAGCCCCACACCTTCGAGAAGGCCCGCGAGCAACTGCTGGCGGCCAGTGGCAAGCGGGTCAGCTTCCTCACCGGCCTGGCCGTGCTGAACAGCACCACCGGCCACTGCCAGGTCGACTGCATCACCTTCACCGTACATATGCGCACGCTGGACACGGCACGCATCGAACGCTACTTGCGCATCGAGCAGCCCTACGACTGCGCTGGCAGCTTCAAGGCCGAAGGCCTGGGGGTGAGCCTGTTTCAAAGCACTGAAGGACCGGACGCTACCAGCCTGGTCGGCCTGCCATTGATCCGACTGGTGGACATGCTGCTGGCCGAAGGCGTGCAGATTCCCTGAGAACACCACAAACAAATGTGGGAGCTGGCCTGCCTGCGATGCAGACACCTCGGTACATCAGTTGCACCGAGGTGATGCTATCGCAGGCAAGCCAGCTCCCACACGTTGAGCCATGTCGCGCTCAAGGTCTCAGCGCAGAGTCGGCCCCTGGAAGCCCATCCACATCGCCAACTGCTCAGCCACACTGGCGCCGAGCTTCTTCGAGAAGCGGTCAAACGGCGATTCCTGAACAGTGAAATCCACCAGTTCTTTCTCGCCAATCACATCCCGCGCCACCGAACTGGCACTGCCCAGGCCGTCGATCAAGCCCAGCGGCAGTGCTTGCTCACCGGACCAGACCAAGCCGGAGAACAGCTCCGGATGTTCTTTATCCTTGAGCCGGTCACCGCGCCCTTGCTTGACGCTGGCAATAAACTGCCGATGAGTGGTATCGAGCACGCCCTGCCAGAACTGGGTCTCGTCAGCCTTTTGCGGCTGGAATGGATCCAGGAACGACTTGTGCTCGCCAGATGTGTAGGTACGCCGCTCAACCCCAAGTTTCTCCATGGTGCCGACAAAGCCGTAACCGGCCGCCGTCACACCAATGGAACCCACCAGACTGGCCTTGTCGGCATAGATCTGGTCGGCAGCGCTGGCGATGTAATAGGCACCCGAGGCCCCCAGGTCGGAAATCACAGCATAGAGCTTGATGTCCGGGTGCAACGCGCGCAGACGACGAATCTCGTCATACACATAACCCGATTGCACCGGACTGCCGCCCGGGCTGTTAATGCGCAGAATCACAGCCTTGACCTTGGAATCCTCGAAGGCCGCCCGCAGGCTGCTGACAATATTGTCGGCACTGGCAGACTCCTTGTCGGCAATCACTCCGCGCACTTCGATCAATGCCGTGTAGTTACCGCTTCGGGTGGCGCTCTTCTCCATGTCCATCAGCGGACTGAACAGCGCCAGCATACCCAGCAGATAAATAAAGGTCAGGAGCTTGAAAAAGATCCCCCAACGCCGGGAGCGACGCTGCTCCTGGACACTGGCCAGCAGGGTCTTCTCCAGCAACTTCCAGCTTCTGTCATCGCCATTGTTATCGGCATTAGCCTTTTCAGGCGCCTTCCACTCATCGGTCATGCCATCTACCCCAGCAAAGACTTAATGGGCCCGGCTGAGCCAGGCCTGCAGTTCAGAAAAACGGTCAATCGTCAGTCTCGGCTCGTACGCTTGCAACGCCTCGGCAGACTGGGCGCCGTAGCTGACCGCCACAGAGTCCATGCCAGCATTGCGCGCCATCATCAGATCGAACGACGCATCACCCACCATCAACGCTTGCCGAGGCGACACACCACATTGAGCGAGAATCTGCTCGAGCATCAGAGGATGGGGTTTGCTGGCGGTTTCATCCGCCGCACGGGTGGCGTCGAAATAATTTTCCCAACCGTGGGCTTTGAGCACCCGGTCCAGGCCGCGACGGGCCTTGCCGGTCGCCACCGCGAGGTGATAGCCGTCGGCACGAAACGCTTCCATGGCCTGTGCCACCCCTTCAAACAGCGGCGATGGCTGGGCATCAAGCGCCATGTAGTGATCGGCGTAGTGCTGACGAAACGCTATCAACTCGTCATCGCCAATCTCCGGATACAGGGTACGGATCGCTTCCGGCAGGCCCAGGCCGATAATGCCCTTGACCGCCAAGTCGTCGCACAACGCATAGCCGGCTCGGGTCGACGCGGCGTGCATCGAGTCAACAATCCGACCAATGGAGTTACACAGCGTGCCATCCCAATCAAAGATCAGCAGCTTGTAGTCAAGGTGCGACACTCAGGCGCTCCACGGTCTTGGCCCACATCTCATCGACAGGCGCCTGCAGCTTCAATTCGCCGCCATCCGGCAGCGGCACGGTGAGCATGTAGGCGTGCAGGAACAGGCGTTTGCCGCCCAGGTCGCGGATTTCCTTGGAGAAATCCTCGTCGCCGTATTTGGTATCGCCGGCGATGCAGTGGCCAGCGTGCAGGGTATGCACACGAATCTGGTGGGTACGGCCAGTCACAGGCTTGGCCTCGACCATGGTGGCAAAGTCACCAAAGCGACGCAGCACCTTGAACAGGGTCAGCGCCTCCTTGCCCTCCTCGTCCACCTCAACCATACGTTCGCCGGAGCGCAGATTGCTCTTCTGCAACGGCGCGCGGACGCTCTTGATCGAGGTTGCCCAGTTGCCACGCACCAGGGCCATGTAGCGCTTGTCCACGCCATCACCGCGCAGGGCGGCATGCAGGTGACGCAACATGCTGCGTTTTTTGGCAATCATCAGCAGGCCGGAGGTGTCACGGTCCAGACGGTGGACCAGCTCCAGCTCCTTGGCATCCGGGCGCAACTGACGAAAGGCTTCAATCACCCCGTAGTTCAGGCCACTGCCACCATGAACGGCGATACCGCAAGGCTTGTTGATCACGATCAGCTTGTTGTCTTCAAAGACAATCGACGCTTCGAGGCGCTGCAACAGGCCTTGAGCCAGAGGGACCGGCTCGTCCCGCTCAGGCACCCGCACCGGCGGCACACGGACGATATCGCCCGCCTGCAGCTTGTACTCGGGCTTGATCCGGCCCTTGTTCACGCGCACTTCGCCTTTACGCAAAATGCGGTAAATCAAGGTCTTGGGCACGCCTTTGAGCCTGGCAAGAAGAAAGTTGTCGATGCGTTGGCCGGCATATTCCGGCGAGACCTCGAGCAGCTGGACGCTGGGGGTCTGGGGGGCGGTAGTCGTCATGGCGGCGATGATAACAATTTTTTATGGAATTGAAGCACTTAATCATTGCTGCTATAGTCGCGAACGCCGCCAAAAGCGGCCTGGACAGAGGACTAGCGGCAAACTGCCGGCCCTGACCATCGCAATTCATCAGGACGCGAGGCCGTCCTACGGGGCTTTCGCCACCTTGGAAGGCTCGAGATTGTAACAAGCGCAGGTGACATGAGGCCTGAAGCGAGTGCAAAAAGCAGAGTGATTACTCGCCTTTTGCGCCGATATTTACGGCCAGTTCACAAAGTGCAGTCAGTCTTGAGCCAGACCACGGCGAATGCTTCGGAAACAACGCCTGTTACGAGCTGAGTGAGAGCACAGTCGCCCACACCCGGTCTTGTTTAGCCATGAGCGTGTTCTCCCCATTGGAGAACACGGTAAATGCCAACCCGCTGCGGATTCTGCGCGCGGCAGCACCCGAATTATCAGGGATACGTGTAGGGTGGAGATGCACAACCGTCGGACTGTGTAGCACTAGGCTTATATTTAGACGCTTCATCTCGTCCACAGTCGCCGGTTGATTCCTCCTCCTGACTGAGTGCTTAAGTCACCACAGCAAGCAGGAAGCGTACGTCGCGATACCGCCCATTTTGGCGGGTATTGCTGGACACTGGAGTGGCCAACCACTCTTGACGCACCTGACACCGACCGTGAGAAGTCGTGTGTGCCGAACGCCGTTTCCGGCAGCCCGGAAACCGACGGTACAACATGAAAAGAATGCTGATTAACGCAACTCAACCCGAAGAGTTGCGTGTTGCACTGGTAGACGGCCAACGCCTCTACGACCTGGACATCGAGTCCGGTGCACGCGAGCAAAAGAAGGCCAACATCTATAAAGGCCGGATTACTCGTATCGAACCAAGCCTTGAGGCTGCCTTTGTCGATTTTGGCTCCGAGCGCCATGGCTTCCTGCCCCTCAAAGAAATCTCCCGCGAATACTTCAAGAAAGCCCCAGAAGGCCGCGTGAACATCAAGGACGTCCTGAGCGAAGGCCAGGAAGTCATCGTTCAGGTGGAAAAAGAAGAACGTGGCAACAAGGGCGCAGCCCTCACCACCTTCATCAGCCTGGCTGGCCGCTACCTGGTCCTGATGCCGAACAACCCGCGTGCCGGCGGTATTTCCCGTCGCATCGAAGGCGAAGAGCGCAACGAACTGCGTGAAGCGCTGAACGGCCTGATCGCTCCGGCCGACATGGGCCTGATCGTGCGCACTGCCGGCCTGGGCCGCAGCAGCGAAGAAATGCAGTGGGACCTCGATTACCTGCTGCAACTCTGGACCGCCATCAAAGAAGCGTCCCTGGATCGCTCCGCGCCGTTCCTGATCTATCAGGAAAGCAACGTGATCATCCGCGCCATCCGCGACTACCTGCGCCAGGACATCGGCGAAGTGCTGATCGACAGCGTTGAAGCCCAGGACGAAGCCCTGACCTTCATCCGCCAGGTGATGCCGCAGTACGCCAGCAAGATCAAGCTCTACGAAGACAGCGTTCCGCTGTTCAACCGTTTCCAGATCGAAAGCCAGATCGAAACCGCTTTCCAGCGCGTAGTCGAACTGCCTTCCGGCGGCTCCATCGTGATCGACCCGACCGAAGCCCTGGTGTCCATCGACATCAACTCGGCGCGCGCCACGAAGGGTAGCGACATCGAAGAAACCGCCCTGCAGACCAACCTGGAAGCGGCTGAAGAAATCGCCCGCCAGCTGCGCCTGCGTGACATCGGCGGCCTGATCGTGATCGACTTCATCGACATGACCCCCGCCAAGAACCAGCGCGCCGTGGAAGAGAAAGTCCGCGAATGCCTGGAAGCTGACCGAGCCCGCGTACAGGTCGGCCGCATCTCGCGCTTCGGCCTGCTGGAAATGTCCCGTCAGCGCCTGCGTCCATCCCTGGGCGAAAGCAGCGGCATCGTTTGCCCGCGTTGCAACGGCACCGGCATCATCCGTGACGTTGAATCGCTGTCCCTGGCGATCCTGCGCCTGATCGAAGAAGAAGCCCTGAAAGACCGCACTGCCGAAGTGCGCGCCCAGGTGCCGATCCCGGTGGCGGCGTTCCTGCTCAACGAAAAACGCAACTCGATCACCAAGATCGAACTGCGCACCCGTGCCCGTATCGTGATCCTGCCGAACGATCACCTCGAAACGCCGCACTTCGAAGTGCAGCGCCTGCGTGATGACAGCCCGGAAGCCCACGTCAACCAGTCCAGCTACGAAATCGCTGCTGCCGCTGCCGAAGTGGAAGAAGTCCAGCCAGCCGCCGCGACCCGTACCCTGGTTCGCCAGGAAGCCGCCGTCAAGACCGCGCCTGCCCGTGCCAACGCACCGGTTCCGGTTGAAGCCGCTGCTCCGGTTACCGCGCCTGCCGCCCTGCCTGAGCCAAGCCTGTTCAAGGGCCTGGTGAAGTCGCTGGTCAGCCTGTTCGCCACCAAGGAAGAGCCAGTGGCTCCAGTTGTGGTCGAGAAGCCTGCCGCTGAACGCCCTGCACGCAATGAAGAGCGTCGCAACGGTCGCCAGCAGAGCCGCAATCGCAACGGTCGCCGTGACGAAGAGCGCAAGCCTCGTGAAGAACGTGCGCCACGCGAAGATCGCGCCCCACGTGAAGAGCGCCAGCCGCGCGAAGCCCGTGAAGAAACGCCAACCGTAGCCCGTGAAGAGCGTGCACCACGCGAAGAACGTGCGCCGCGCGCTCCACGCGCCCCGCGTGAAGATCGCAAGCCACGTGGCGAGCGTGAAGAACGCGTGCGTGAACTGCGCGAGCCGTTGGATGCCGCTCCAGCCGTAGCCGCTGCTGCTGCCACCGCTGCCACTGCTGAAGAGCGTCCAGCTCGTCAGCCCCGTGAAGAACGCGCGCCACGCCCTCCTCGTGAAGAGCGTCAACCACGTGCCGAGCAAGCGGCTCCAGCCGGTGAAGAAGAAGAGCTGCTGTCCAACGAAGATCAGCAACAGGAAGACGGTCAGGACAACGCCGAAGGCGATCGTCCACGCCGCCGCTCCCGTGGCCAGCGTCGTCGCAGCAACCGTCGTGAGCGTCAACGTGATGCCAACGGCAATGAAATCGAAGGCTCGGAAGAGACCGGCGAAGCTACCGCTACTGGCGAACCGACGGGCGCCGAACTGGCTGCCGGCCTGGCCGTTACCGCGGCTGTTGCCAGCTCGGTCATCAGCGCACCTGCTGAAGCCCAGGCCAACGAGCAAGCTGAAGCCGCTACCGCTGCCATCCAGGAAACCCCTGCTGTAGAGACGCCAGCCGTCGAAGCACCTGTGGTTGAAGCGACGACGCCAGTCGAAGCCCCGGTTGTTCCGGAAGTGGAAGTAGCGCCAGCTCGTCACGTGCGTGAAGTTCGTGAAGTTCGTGAAGTTCGCGAGCCTAAGCCTGAAGCTGAAGTGGTTGCCGAGCGTGCCGCTGTTGTTGAACAACAGCCCGTGGTTGAAGCCGCCGTTGAAGCACCGGTTGCCGAGCCGACCCCTGAAGTGCGTGAAGTTCGCGAAGAACAGACCGCCTTCCAGTGGACTGCCGAACCTGCCCCAGTGGTCGAAGCGGTTGAAGCACCAGCGCCTGCTCCAGTGGTCGAAGAAGCTCCAGCGCCAGTCGCTGAAGTGGTTGTCGCCCCTGAACCTGTGGCCGTGGTTGCCGAGCCTGCCCCTGTGGTTGAAGCGCCAGTGGTTGCCGAAGTGGCAGCACCGGTGGTTGAAGCCGCTCCGGCCAGCGCCCTGACCGAAAATGGCCGTGCGCCGAACGACCCGCGTGAAGTGCGTCGTCGTCGCAAGGAAGCTGAAGCGGCCGCCGCTGCTGCCAAGGCCGCTGCCGAAGCCGCTCCAGCCGTCGCTGAAGTGGTCGAAGCAGCCCCTGCTCCGGTCACCGAAGCCGTGGTTGAGCACACTGCCCCTGCTATCGACGAGAACCAACGTTCCGTTGAAGAAGTGGTAGAGCACCACCCTAAGGCCCTGGAAGAAGAACACGAGCCTAAACCCCTCGTCTGATTCCATCGGCCACTAAAAAGCCCCGCCTGAGTGATCAGGCGGGGCTTTTTTATGCCTGCGCTATCCGCTAGCGGAAGTTCAACAACGCCGGCACATCCACATCCCACAACACGCCGGGATCATCGACTGCCACTTCCTGCACCGAAGCCAGGGCAAACAATGGCTTTGCTCCACGATCTCCCGTCAGCGCCATCAAGGCAGGACCGAATGAACGGCCAAACCCCACAGGATGCCCATACTGACCGGCATGCACCGGGACGCTGATACCGTCGATCTCAAGGCCTGCCATCACCTGCTCGATACTCGCAGGCAGGATGAATGGCATATCCCCCAGCACCACCAGCCAGCTATCGGACGAGCCACTAGCCGCCACTGCCGCCGCGATGCTGTCACCCATTCCAGGCGAGCACAGCAAGAGCACTTCACAGCCATGCAACTGCGCCAGCCGAATGACTTCGGTGCGATCCGGCGACGTCACCACCCAGCGCCTGGCAACCGCCGCTGGCAAATTCACCAATACCTGTTCGATCACTGGCCGCGTGATGCCATCCCGGCCCACGCAGGGCGCCAGCAACTTATCCTGATCCGCCCCAGCCTCAGCCCGAAAACGACTGCCCTGCCCCGCCGCCAGGATGATCGCGGTGATGCCCGTCAACTGACCGCTGCCTGCAACGGTTTTTTCTGCAACAGATCAATCCCGTTCTTGATGGCGACGATTTCCGCCATCAACGACAGGGCGATCTCCGCTGGCGTATGGCTACCGATATGCAGGCCAATCGGCCCATGCAGCCGCGCAATGGCCTCCGCACTCAACCCCAGCGCCGCGAGGTTTTCCCGGCGCTTCTGGCTGTTGACCCGCGATCCCAGGGCGCCAATGTAGAACGCCTTGGAATTGAGAGCCGTCAGCAGCGCCATGTCATCCAGACGCGGGTCATGGGTGAGCGCGACAATAGCCGTGCGTTCATCGGTCTGGATATTCAGCACGGCCTCATCGGGCATGCCCGGCACAAAGCGCCCGTGCTGTTCTTCCCAGCCGTAGACAAACTCCTGGCGCGGGTCGCAGATCAGCACTTCGAAATCCAGCAACCGGGCCATTTCCGCCACATAGCGTGACAACTGGCCGGCGCCGATCAGCAGCAGGCGCCAGCGCGGGCCATAAATCGCCCGCAAGCGCTCGCCGTCAAAACTGACCACATCGGTCTTGCTCGCACCGCTCAACACCACTTCACCGGTGGCCAGGTCCAACTCACGGGCGACAATCTCGTGGGCTTCGCAGCGCGCCAGCAATTCAGCGACCCAATCGGGATCACCCACCCGCTCTTCGGTCAGGCGCAAGGTGCCGCCGCACGGCAGACCAAAACGCGCCGCTTCGTCCCGGGTGACGCCGTAGGTGACAAGCTGCACCGGCGGCCCGTCTTCAGGCAACCGGCCATCCTGCAAACGGGCGATCAAGTCGTCCTCGATACAGCCCCCAGACACCGAGCCAATTACCACGCCGTCGCCGCGCAAGGCCAGCATGGCCCCCGGCGGACGCGGCGCACTGCCCCAGGTCTGGACCACGCTGTAGAGCACCACCCGCTGCCCGGCGCGGCGCCATTCCAGCACGCTGCGCAACACATTCAGATCAACACTGTCCATCAGGCCTTCGCCTCCTGCCAAACACGTAGCTGGTTTTGATAAACAGCATCTATGAGATGATAAAAAATATCGGTAGTCAGCTAAGTTAACTCAGCGACAATAAAAAAGCCCCGCTATGCAGGGCTTGGTGCGTCAAAAAACGAGCTTAGTTCAATAGCGGTTGGGCTCCATTTCCAGCACAACCTTGAAACGCTTTTCGATGTCCTGCTGGATGCGAAGCGCGAGACCGGCAATGTCCTGGCCGGTGGCGGCGCCATAGTTGACCAACACCAGCGCCTGCAAGCGATGCACGCCGGCATCGCCGTCACGAAAGCCTTTCCAGCCCGCCTTGTCGATCAGCCAGCCAGCGGCCAGTTTCATCTGCCCGTCAGCCTGGGGGTAAGCCACCAGGTCCGGGTATTGCAGCTGCAACTCGGCGGCCAGCGCCTGGGACACCAGCGGGTTCTTGAAGAAACTGCCGGCATTGCCGAGCACCGCCGGGTCGGGCAGCTTCTCGCTACGAATGCTGCAAATCGCCCGACTGACATCGCTGGGAGTGGCCTGAACGATGCCTTGCTCAGTCAGGCGCTGTTGCACCGGCCCGTATTCAAGCTTCAGGTGCACGGCGCGACTCAGGGAAAAACGCACCCGCAGGATCAGCCAGCGCCCGACTTCGTGCTTGAACAGGCTGTCGCGGTAGGCAAAGTTGCATTCGCCCAGGCTGAAATCCCGCAGCTCGCCGGTGTGGCGATCAAGGGCGGTCAGGCCGGCGAACACGTCCTTGATCTCCACACCGTAGGCGCCAATGTTTTGCATCGGTGCGGCGCCGACCGTGCCAGGAATCAGACTGAGGTTTTCCAGGCCGGAAAAACCCTGGGCCAAGGTCCACAGCACAAACGGATGCCAGGCCTCGCCAGCTTCGGCCTCCACCACCACAATCACGCCATCATCACGCACTACCCGAATGCCCTGGCTGGCCATGCGCAGCACCAGCGCGTCGATGTCCTGGGTCAGCAACAAATTGCTGCCGCCACCAATCACCAGCAACGGCAGTTGTTGCTCGGCGGCATAGGCTAATGCCTCACGCACGTCGGCGTCGTTGTGGGCCTCGGCAAACAGCCGGGCTCGCACGTCGATGCCAAAGCTGTTGAACGGTTTGAGCGAAACCTGTGCCTGCACCTGCAAAGTCATAACCGGCCCTTCAATTCAATCACCAACAGGTCACAGGCGCGTTCGATCAGGTCGAGTACGGTTTCAAAGCCCTGGTCGCCTTCGTAATACGGGTCCGGCACTTCATCCACCACCGAGTCGTAACGGCGCAGGAACAGGTCCAGGTCCGCCTTGCCCTGTGCTGGTTGCATGGCCTTGAGGTTGCGCAGGTTGCTCTGGTCCATGGCGAGGATCAGGTCGTAGCGGGAGAAGTCGGCACGGGACACTTGTTGCGCACGCTGGGCCGACAAGTCGTAACCCCGTTGCAGCGCCGCCCGCTGGCTGCGCTTGTCCGGTGGATTGCCAACGTGCCATTCACCGGTACCCGCGGAGGCTACTTCAACCTGATCAGCCAGGCCGGCTTCACGCAGTTTGTGGCGCAACACCCCTTCTGCGGTCGGTGAGCGGCAGATATTGCCCAGGCAGACGAACAGAACCTGCATCAGGCCCCCAGCAGGCGACGGACGCGCTCGAGGTCTTCAGGCGTGTCGACACCAGCCGGTGGCGCTTCCAGGGCATCGCCCACATGGATGCGCACGCCGTGCCACAGGGCACGCAGCTGTTCCAGGGATTCGGTGTTTTCCAGCCAGCATGGGCCCCAACTGACGAAGTCATGCAGGAACCCGGCACGGTAGGCGTAGATGCCGATGTGGCGGCGGTAAGGCACGCCCGCTGGCAACACGTCGGGCTGCTTGGCGAACGCATCCCGCGCCCACGGCAAGGTGGAACGGCTGAAGGTCAGCGCCAGGCCATTGATATCACTGACCACTTTCACCACGTTGGGGTTGAACAGGGTCTGGATGTCTTCAATCGGCTCAGCCAGGGTCGCCATGCGGGCTTCGCCATGGGCCGCCAGGTTGGCCGCTACCTGGTCGATCACGCAGGGCGGAATCAACGGCTCGTCACCTTGCACGTTGACCACGATGGCGTCCGCCGCCAGCCCCAGCTGGGTGGCCACTTCGGCCAGGCGGTCGGTGCCGGAATTGTGGTCTTCACGGGTCAGCACCGCTTCGGCGCCAAAGCCTTTGCAGGCCTCGATAATGCGCGGATCATCGGTGGCCACCACCACCCGTTCGGCGCTGCTTTTACAGGCCTGTTCCCACACCAGCTGGATCATCGGCTTGTTGCCGATCAGTTGCAGCGGTTTGCCGGGCAGACGGGTGGAAGCGTAGCGGGACGGGATGACGACGGTGAAGGCGGTGGTCATTTATCCAGGCGCTCGTCGGTAGTCAGGGTGCGGGCTTCGCTTTCAAGCATTACCGGAATGCCATCACGGATCGGGTACGCCAGGCCGGCGCCCTTGCTGATCAGCTCGGTTTTGTCGGCGCTGAGCTTGAGCGGACCTTTGCAGATCGGGCAAGCGAGGATATCGAGCAATTTGGTGTCCATGAGTATGTCCTGGAGAGCAGCGTTTTAAGGCAAAAGGCGAGCGGGCAGCAAGCGCATCAACTGCGTGTCGAACCAGGCGGTAAACGCCGGTGACGGTGCCGCGTCCACCGCAAGGTACCACCAGTCGGGCCTGGCAAAGGCGCGGCACTTCACCGCGTCCTTTTCAGTCATGACCAACGGCAGTGCCGGTGTGAAATTCAAGACCTCGGCACTGTAGGGCGCGTGGTCGGCAAAAGCATGGGGTATTGGGCGCCAGTGTAGCGTCTCAAGGGTGTTGAAGAAACGTTGCGGGTTGCCGATGCCTGCCACCGCATGCACCTGCTGACCTACCGGGAAGTGGTCGACAGGCTGGCGCTCGCCGGTGTGCAGATTAACCAATGCGGTGGGCAGCAGACGGAAGGCAAAGCCATCCTCACGGTCTGAACCGGCGCCGTTATAAAGCAGCGCATCGACGCTATGCAAACGCTCGACCGGTTCGCGCAACGGCCCCGCCGGCAGACAGCGGCGGTTGCCAAGCCCTCGGGCAGCATCAATCAATACCAGTTCCAGGTCACGGGCCAGGCGGTAATGTTGCAGGCCGTCGTCGGAGAGAATCAGGTCCAGGGGTTCGCTGGCCAGCAACGCCTTTACGGCGCGGCTGCGGTCGGGGTCGATCATCAGCGGCACGCCGCTGCGTTGCACGATCAGCAGAGGTTCATCCCCCGCAACGGCGGCGGTGTGACTGGCTTCGACGCGCCATGGAAACGCTGGCGGCTTGGCACCATAACCTCGGCTGACCACACCGACGCGCAAACCGCTGCGCTGGCAATGGTCGATCAGCCAGAGAATCAAGGGAGTCTTCCCGGTGCCCCCGACGGTGATGTTACCGACGACCACGACCGGTACCGGCGACTGGTAGATCTCGCCCTCGCCCGCCAGGAACCGCGCGCGTTTGCGCTGCACAACCCGGCGATAGAGGGATTCCAGCGGCTGCAACAACGCGAGCGCCGGATGGCCTTCGTACCAGGCCTTGAGCAAACGATCAGTCATGGCCATCAGGGTTGGCTCGCCGCCTCGACGGTGGTCATGCGCAAATGGCTGAAGCCGAGCTTGCCGGCAGCGTCCATCGCAGTGATGACGGCCTGGTGCTTGGTGTTGCCGTCGGCGCTGATGGACAGTGGCAAGTTAGTGTCACCACCGGACTCTTTCTGCAACGCCTCCATCAGGCTGGCCAGGTCGTTTTTCTCCAGCAACTGGTTATTCACCGAGAACACGCCATCGGCGCTGATGGCGATGTCCAGTTGCTTGACCTGCTGGTCTTCCGCCGGAGAGCCGCTGACGGCTTCCGGCAAGTCGACCCGCAGCTGGGTTTCCCGGGTAAAGGTGGTGGTGACGACAAAAAACAGCAGCAGGATAAACACCACGTCAATCAACGACGCCAGGTTGATATCGACGTTTTCCCGTTGCTTGCGGCGAAATTTCACGCTTTGCCCTCAACCAGGTCTACGTCACGGTCGCCCTGCACCACTTCCACCAACTTGATGGCTTCCTGCTCCATGCCCACCACCAGCTCGTCGATGCGCCGTTGCAGGAAGCGGTGGAAGAACACCGACGGAATACCGACCATCAGGCCCGCCGCCGTGGTGATCAAGGCCTTGGAAATACCACCGGCCAGCACGGCGGCGTTGGTGGTCATGCCCGAGCCCATGAAGGAGCTGAAGATATCGATCATGCCCAGTACCGTACCGAGCAAACCGAGCAATGGCGCCATGGCGGCAATGGTGCCCAGGGCATTGATGTAGCGCTCCAGCTCATGGATGACCCGGGCAGCGGCCTCTTCGATGCATTCCTTCATGATCTCGCGACCATGCTTGGAGTTGGCGAGGCCGGCGGCGAGGATTTCACCCAGGGGCGAGTTGGCGCGCAGCTCCTTGAGTTTTGCCTTGTCCAGTTGCTTGTTCTTGATCCAGCCCCAGACCTGGCCCAGCAGGTGGTCAGGTGTTACACGGCTGGCACGCAGGGTCCACAGGCGTTCGGCGATGATGCCGAGTGCGGCGATGGAACTCAAAATGATCGGCAACATCATCCAGCCGCCGGATTTGACCAATTCCCACACAGTGAATGTCCCCTCGAAAAAGTGCGCCACTTTACCATAAGGGTCTGGCGGAAGCGCTGGCCTGCCCCAGAGCATCCTGTCGCAGAGGCCGGTCTTTGGTAACGCTGTTTTACGGCGGGGGCTCGCGCCAGAAGCGGCGCTGGCTGCGCGCGGCCTCCGGCGGCTGGAAAGTGCCCAGTTGCAGGCGGAGCGCGCCGTGTTCGGCACTGTCATAAATCAGGCTGCCCAAGGCCTGGTAACGCTCCAACACCTGGGGATGCGGATGGCCGAAGGCATTGCTGCGGCCTCGGGAAATCAACACAGCCTTGGGGGCGAGGCGCTGAAGAAACGGCCATGACGACGAGCTGCGGCTGCCATGATGGGGCGCTTGCAGCCAATCGACAGGTGCCCCGAGGGGTGTGGCCAGCAATGCCCGCTCGGCTTCACGGTCAATGTCACCGGTCAGCAGCAACCGTTCGCCATTCGCCTGCACCAGCAACACACAGGACATCTGGTTACCGTCCGTCGCATCCGGCCATTGCCATAGCTCGAAGGTCACGCCATCCCATTCCCACCACTCGCCACTGACACAGGCTTGAGTACCGAGCGTTGACGATAGCCGTGCTGTCTCGCCGCCCACCACGCGTTTGATCGGCAACCCTTGAGCAACGGCCAACGCACCACCGGCATGATCGGCATCGGCATGACTGAGCAGCATCATGTCCAGCCCCGCAACCCCCAACTTGCGCAGCGCAGGCAGCACGACGCGCGCGCCAAGGTCGAACTCCCCGGAGCGCGGCCCGGCGTCATAGAGCAGAACGTGGTTGCGGGTACGCAGGATGATCGCCAATCCTTGGCCGACATCCAGTTGCACCACCTCGACCCGCCCGTGAGGGATAGATTCCCGAGGCGGAAACACCGCCAGCAGCAACATCGGCCAGCCCAGCAGCCGAAAGGGCACGCCCTTGGGCAGCAATAACAGGACCGCCCCCAGCAGGCTCACCAGCCAATAGCCCATGGGCACTTGCGCCGGTATCCAGGCCGGCAAGTGTTGCGCCAGCAACGCCAAGGCCTTGAACAGCCAGTCCAGTGTGCCGCCCGCCAGCCATAACAAACCTTCACCTATATAAGGCAGCGGCAATAACACCGTACCCAGCAAGGCCAGGGGCAACACCACCAGGCTGATCCACGGCACCGCGAACAGGTTGGCCAGCGGCCCGCTCAGGCTGATGGGCAAACCGAGCACCAGCAGCAGCGGAAACAGGCCGATGGCAATCAACCACTGGGCCCGGGTCCAGGCCTGCCAGGCACTCCAGGGACCCAGCCTGCCACTGAACGCCAGGATCAGCACCGCCACCGCCCCAAAGGACAACCAGAACCCCGGTTGCAGGCTGGCCAGTGGCTCGAGGATCAGCACGGCGTTCAGCGCCAGCAACAGCGGCCACCAGATCCCCAGGTGACGAAACCGCAGGCGCCACAGCAGGACCAATCCCACCATCACGCAGGCCCGTTGCACCGGCACTTCGAAACCCGCCAGCAAGCCATAGCCCAGCGCCGCAGCAAACCCCAGGCCGCAGGCCCAGGGCAACCACGGCAAGGGTTTCGGCCAACACCCGAAGCGTGCCAAGCCGGCGACCAGGCCATAGATCAACCCTGCCAGCAGCCCAATGTGCTGCCCGGAAATCACCAATAAATGCACGGTACCGGTGTCTTGCAGAACCCGCCAATCCTCGGCGGCCAGCCCGGAACCATCCCCGAGCACCAGCGCCGCCAGGCCCGCCTCTCGCCCTTGGGCATCCACCGCCAACAGCCGCTGCCGAATCCCTTCGCGCCAGGCATGCCGCGCAGGCGCCAGCTTCTGGCCATCCTTGACCGAACCCGTGGCGCCAATGCGCTGGGCCAGCAGCCAGGCTTCATAGTCAAACCCCTCGGCATTGAGCAAACCGGAGGGACGCTTGAGGGTGACGGCCAACCGCCAGCGCTCACCGCTCTGAACCGCTGGCCCGCCACGCCAGGACACACGGATGCGCTTCGGAAGCAGGTCCTTGCGTGACCGGCTGTCGGTCAGCTCAAAGCGCACACCGTCACCTGTCTGCTGCGGTAACCCGGTAACTCGCCCCTCCACCCAGCGGGTCTGGCCATCCAGACGCGGTGCCAACCGGTCATCCAGCGCCCACTGCGCACTCAGGCACGCCCAGCCCAGGCCAAGCAGGAAAAACGCCAGCGGATAGGTGCGAAAAGGCAGCAGCATCAGGGCCAACACCGGCATCAGCAGCAGCCAGCCGCTGGACGGTAACGCCGGTAAAAAACGCAGGGCGAGCAGCCCCAGCGCGAGTGCAAACATCCCGGTTCTCATGGATCGTTCCTTGAAAGCGACCCACTGAGTCTTAGTCGGGCTCCCGATGCGGCCTATTATTATTTGTCACAAAGTCTGAATTTCCCGTTCGTAGAATGCGGGCATACTTGCCCCTCGAACTGACCTGGACCCCTTATGCCACGGCGCTTATTCAAACGGTACATGCCCGATCCGACCAGCATCCGGGAACACAAGTCCTTACGCTTTCTCGGCAAGTTGCTGCATGACCCGAACCTCTGGCACCTCAATCGGCACTCGGTCGCCCGGGCGATGGCCGTTGGTCTGTTCGCGGCATTTATCCCCATTCCCTTGCAGATGCTGCTGGCGGCGATCCTCGCCATCAGCGTGCGCGGCAATATGCCGATTGCCGTCAGCCTGGTGTGGCTGACCAACCCGATCACCATGCCGCCGGTGTTCTTCTGCACTTACATGACCGGCGCCTGGCTGATGAACGTGCCGCCCCGCAGCCTGCCCGACGAGTTGACCTGGGAATGGATCAGCGGGCAATTATCGACGCTGTGGCAGCCGTTCCTGCTGGGCTCTGTTGTATTGGGGTTGGTGATGGCGGCGCTGGGCTATTGCCTGACCATGGGCTATTGGCGCTGGTGGGTGGCCCGCCAGTGGAAAAAACGCAAACAGCGCCGGTTGTAACCGTTAGCGGGCCAGCAAGCGCATGTGCACGCGCAAACCCAGGCCGGTATTTTCCGCCCACAAGCTGCCGTCCTGACGCTGCACAGCGTTGCGCGCAATGCTCAAGCCCAGGCCAAAGCCGCCGTCGCCGGGCCGTGAACCGTCCAGCCGGGTGAATGGCGCAAAGATCCGCTCCAACTCCATCTCATCAATCCCGCCGCCCTGGTCTTCCAGCCACAAGTGCCAGTGATCCCCCTCACGCTGCCCACCCAATTGCACCGTTCCGTCTTGCGGAGAGTGCCGGATGGCATTGCGCAGGATGTTCTCCAATGCCTGGGCCAGCAGGTTCAGATGCCCGCGCACCCAGCAGTCAGCCCCAAGCTCGCACTGCAAGCGTGAAGCCGGCCAGCCACTTTCAAAACAGGCGTTTTCCCGCAGCATGTCCCACAGTGCCTGCACCTGGATGTCTTCCTTGGGCAGCGGCGCACGTTCAGTGTCGAGCCAGGCCAGTTGCAGGGTGTCTTCCACCAAGCGCTGCATGCCGTCGATTTCCCTCCCCAGGCGCTCGCGCAGCTGGGTCAGGTCTTGCTCGCTGTCGCAGGCAACGCGCAAACGGCTCAGCGGCGTGCGCAGCTCATGGGACAAATCCCGCAGCAGTTGCTGTTGCAGGGCTACGGTGCCTTGCAGGCGTTCCGACATCTGGTCAAACGCTCGGCCCAACTCCCCCAGTTCATCCGGGCGGCTGGTGGTATCACGGGAAAGCCGGGTGCTCAGTTGATCGGCGCGCCAGGCGTTGGCCTGCTCCCGCAGATGATTGAGGGGCATGATCAACAGCCGGTAAAGGCCGATGCAGAGCAACAGGGTGAACAGGCCGGGAATCAAGCCATTGGTGACGATGCGCCAGAGCAGCTGGTTTTGCCCGGGCATGAAACGCCGGGGCAATTCGATTACCAGGGAACCCGCGCCCGGGTCGAGCGGGAACGGGATTTTCAACTACGGCAAGCCCTTGGCGTGCCGGCTGACGGGCCAGTCCAGGCCGCGCAGGAAGGTCAGACGCTGGCTTTCCTTGTCCGTCAGCGGGTAGCTGCTCAGGGATTGCAGGTCGTTACCGATGACACCCACCCAGGTGCGCTCGCGCTGGCCCAGGGTGTGCAGCCATTCGTCCACACCGGCGTTTCCGCCTTTGTTCCAGGCCAGTTCCGCACCGGCTGCATAACCGCTCAAGGTGGCGCGAGCCTCGTTGGACAGAAAGGCATTCTGCTCTTCCATGTACCGGCCCCAGGACCAACTGAGCCAGATCATCAGCAAGCAGAACGCGATCAGCAGGCAGGCCAGTTTCCAGAATAACGAATGCTTGCCCGGCAGCCGTGTGAGGGCGGCCTTAAAGCCTGTCATCGTGACCGCTCAACACATAGCCCTTGCCCCACACCGTACGCACTTCCCGCTCGCTGTAGCCAATGGCCTTGAGCTTGCGACGAATCTGGCTGATGTGCATGTCCAGGCTGCGGTCGTGGGGCGCGTAGCCGCGTTGAAAGACATGCTGATAGAGGAAGGCTTTGCTGAGGACTTCTTCGCCGTTGCGGTGCAGGGTTTCCAGCAAGCGGTATTCGCTGCGGGTCAGGCCGGCCCACTGTCCCCGGTGAAACACATCACACCGCTCATCATCGAAACGCAGGCTACGGGCATCGTCGCGCACCGCCGCCAGGGCCGGCAAAGGCCGCCGGTCCAGGGCGACCCGGCGCAGGATCGCCTCGATGCGCACCCGCAATTCCGCCATGCTGAACGGCTTGGGCAGGTAATCGTCGGCCCCCAGGCGAAAGCCGCTGATGCGGTCGGCTTCAGCACCCAAAGCCGACATCAGGATCACCGGGATCGAATGGCTCTGGCGCAAATGCGTGAGCACCGACAAACCGTCCATGCCCGGCAACAGGATATCCATCAACACCACGTCGAAACGTTGATCGCGGGCCATTTGCAGGCCCTGCTGGCCGTTCTGGCACCAGGTCACCTGGAAGCCACAGCGGCCCAACTGCTCATGGACATAGGCTCCGAGCACAGGATCGTCTTCAATCGCCAGGATACTGGGTAAGCCGGGTGCTACAGGATTCATTAGCGTCTGCAAGTCATTCTCAATGACTGATTATTCAAGATTGCCCCCCCACGAGCAACTGCCGTCGGGCGTCCAGGGGCCCGAGGTTTGCCTCAGGTCATTAATTTGCAAGATTCCACGCCGCGCAAATGGCTACACTGCGCAGGTGGCGCGGGCCGGATGCCTGCGTGGAATTCGACAACAGTGTGGTAGCAGGAGAGTGGCGTGCTTACGAAAATGGGAATAAAAGGCCGCGTACTGTTGCTGACCTTATTGCCTACCAGCCTGATGGCGTTGCTGCTGGGCGGCTATTTCACCTGGATGCAGCTGTCGGAGTTGCAGTCGCAGTTGCTGCAACGGGGCGAGATGATCGCCGAGCAACTGGCACCGTTGGTCGCCCCGGCCCTGGGCACCAAAAACACCGACCTGCTGGAACGCATCGCCACCCAGTCCCTGGAGCAAACCGACGTACGCGCCGTGTCATTCCTGGGGCCTGACCGCACACCGCTGGCCCACGCCGGCCCAACCATGCTCAATCAGCCGCCGATCGGCAACAGTTCGCACCTGTTGCAGCGCACCGGCAATGACGCAACCCGCTATTTGCTGCCGGTATTCGGCCGCCATCGCAACCTCGCCGGCGAACTCATCCCGGACGAATCCGACCGCCTGCTGGGTTGGGTCGAGCTGGAACTGTCCCACAACGGCATGTTGCTGCGGGGCTACCGCAGCCTGTTCGCCAGCCTGCTGCTGATCGCCATCGGCCTGATCTGCACGGCTGCCCTCGCCTTGCGCATCAGCCGTACGATCAACTCACCGATTGGCCTGATCAAACAGGCCGTGGCGCAGCTCAAGGACGGCAATCTGGAAACCCGCCTGCCACCCCTGGGCAGCCAGGAACTGGATCACCTGGCCTCGGGCATCAACCGCATGGCCGAGACCCTGCAAAACGCCCAGGAAGAATTGCAACACAGCATCGACCAGGCCACCGAAGACGTGCGGCAAAACCTGGAAACCATCGAGATCCAGAACATCGAGTTGGACCTCGCCCGCAAGGAAGCCCTGGAGGCCAGCCGTATCAAGTCGGAGTTTCTGGCCAACATGAGCCATGAGATCCGCACGCCGCTGAATGGCATCCTGGGCTTCACCCATTTGTTGCAGAAAAGCGAGCTGTCACCCCGGCAGCTGGATTACCTGGGCACCATCGAAAAGTCCGCCGACAACCTGTTGGGCATCATCAACGAAATTCTCGACTTCTCGAAAATCGAGGCCGGCAAGCTGGTGCTCGACAGCATCCCGTTCAACCTGCGGGACTTGCTGCAAGACACCCTGACCATCCTCGCCCCGGCCGCCCACGCCAAACAGCTGGAGCTGGTAAGCCTGGTCTACCGCGATACACCGCTGTCCCTGGTGGGTGACCCGCTGCGGCTCAAGCAGATCCTCACGAACCTGGTGAGCAACGCGATCAAGTTCACCCGCGAAGGCACCATCGTTGCCCGCGCCATGATTGAAGACGAACAGGAAGACAGCGTGCAACTGCGCATCAGCGTGCAGGACACCGGCATCGGCCTGTCGAACCAGGATGTGCGGGCGCTGTTCCAGGCCTTCAGCCAGGCGGACAACTCGCTGTCCCGCCAACCCGGTGGCACCGGCCTGGGCCTGGTGATTTCCAAGCGCCTGATCGAACAGATGGGCGGTGAGATTGGCGTCGACAGCACGCCGGGAGAAGGCTCGGAATTCTGGATCAGCCTGAACCTGCCAAAAACCCGTGACGATATCGAAGACCTGCCCTCCGCGCCGCTGCTGGGCCGGCGCGTGGCCGTGCTGGAAAACCACGAGCTGGCGCGCCAGGCCCTGCAACATCAGTTGGAAGACTGCGGCCTGGAAGTCACGCCGTTCAACAGCCTGGAAAGCCTGACCAACGGCATTACCAGCGCCCACCAGACCGAGCAGGCCATTGACCTGGCGGTACTGGGCATCACCGCCAACGACATCCCGCCGGAGCGTTTGAACCAACACCTGTGGGACCTCGAACACCTGGGCTGCAAGGTACTGGTGCTGTGCCCGACCACCGAACAGCTGCTGTTCAACCAGTCGGTGCCCAACCCCAACAGTCAGTTGCAGGCCAAACCCGCCTGCACCCGCAAACTGCGCCGCGCCCTGGCCGACCTGATCAGCCCGCGCCCATCGCGCAGCGAACCCGGCGAGCCACTGTCCAGCCGCGCGCCGCGGGTGCTGTGTGTCGACGACAACCCGGCCAACCTGCTGTTGGTGCAAACCCTGCTGGAGGACATGGGCGCCAAGGTCCAGGCGGTGGAAAGCGGTTACTCGGCCGTCGAAGCGGTGAAGCAGGAAGCCTTCGACCTGGTGCTGATGGACGTGCAGATGCCCGGGATGGACGGCCGCCAGAGCACCGAGGCGATCCGCACATGGGAAAGCGAACGCCATGGCACGCCGCTGCCCATCGTCGCGCTGACGGCCCATGCGATGGCCAACGAAAAACGCGCCCTGCTGCAAAGCGGCATGGATGACTACCTGACCAAACCCATCAGCGAACGGCAACTGGCCCAGGTGGTGTTGAAATGGACCGGGCTGGCCCTGCGCAACCAAGGCCCGGACCGTGGCACCGAAAACTTCGGGCACGCCACGCAATTGCCGGTGCTGGACCACGAAGAAGGTTTGCGCCTGGCGGCCGGCAAGGCGGATCTGGCAGCGGACATGCTGGCGATGCTGCTGGCGTCACTTGAGGCCGACCGCGAAGCGATTCGCGTCGCCCGGGACGCCAACGACCGCAACGCCCTGATCGAACGGGTGCACCGCTTGCACGGCGCCACCCGGTATTGCGGCGTGCCGCAACTGCGCGCGGCCTGCCAACGGGCCGAGACCCTGCTCAAACAGGACGACGCCAAGGCCATGCCGGCCCTGGATGAACTGGACATGGCGATTGCCCGGCTGGCCAGCGAGGCGCGGGTCAGCGCGTAAACTTTCGGGGCAATGTGGCGAGGGCGCTTGTTGTGGCGAGGGAGCTTGTTGTGGCGAGGGAGCTTGCTCCCGCTGGGCTGCGCAGCGGCCCAAAAATCATGGGAGCGCTTCGCACTCCAGCGGGAGCAAGCTCCCTCGCCACAGCAAGCTCCCTCACCACAACAAGCGCCCTCGCCACAGACAAGCCCCCTGGCCACAAAAGCAGCTTTCCATCATCAAGAAGGAATATTTGATGCGCATCATCCTCTTCAGCAGCCAGACCTACGACCGCGAGAGCTTTCTCGCCCAACCGTTGCCCGAAGGCATGCAGCTGCAATTCCAGCCGGCCCGGCTGAACCTCGACACCGTGGCCCTGGCCGAACACCACGAAGTGGTCTGCGCCTTTATCAACGACGACCTCAGCGCCCCGGTGCTGGAACAACTGGCCAACGGCGGCACCCGTCTGATCGCCCTGCGCTCGGCCGGTTATAACCATGTCGACCTGCCCGCCGCCAAACGCCTGGGCCTGACCATCGTGCGGGTGCCGGCCTATTCGCCCCATGCGGTGGCCGAACATGCGGTCGCGCTGATCCTCGCCCTCAATCGCCGCCTGCACCGCGCCTACAACCGTACTCGCGACGGCGACTTCAGCCTGCATGGCCTGACCGGTTTCGACCTGGTGGGCAAGACGGTCGGTGTGGTCGGTACCGGGCAGATCGGCGCTACGTTCGCCAAGATCATGGCCGGGTTCGGCTGCCAGTTGCTGGCCTACGATCCTTACCCCAACCCGCAGGTCGAAGCCCTGGGTGCGCGGTATGTGAGCCTGCCGCAGTTGCTCAGCGAATCGCAGATCATCAGCCTGCATTGCCCGCTGACGGCGGACAGCAAACACCTGATCAACGCCCAAAGCCTGGCCCATATGCAGCCCGGCGCGATGCTGATCAATACCGGACGCGGCGGCCTGGTAGACACCCCGGCGCTGATCGACGCGCTCAAGGACGGCCAGCTCGGCTATCTGGGGCTGGATGTGTATGAAGAAGAGGCCCAGCTGTTTTTCGAAGACCGCTCGGACTTGCCCCTGCAAGACGACGTATTGGCGCGCCTGCTGACCTTCCCCAACGTGATCATCACCGCCCACCAGGCCTTCCTGACCCGCGAGGCCCTGGGGGCGATTGCCGGCACGACCCTGGCCAACATCGCGGCGTGGGCTGGCGGGCAGGCGCAAAACCTCGTCGAAGGATGATCAGCGGTCACATAGCCGCGCCATGATGGGTGGCGGCCCGTGATAGGATGCCGCGCCTATTTGGAGGATCCATGGCCGAACACGATTTCCGCTTCAGCTTGCTGAGCCCGCAACACACCCTGATCGAATGCCGCGCCCTGGTGCCGGGCCGTTATCAAGTCACCGGCAACGGTGGCTCGATCAAGAACGGCGACGTTCTGATCGTCACCCTGCGCGGCAGCAAAACCCTGTCGATGCGCCTGACCGTCGAAGGCGATGCACGCTACTCCATCCGCCCGGCGGGCCAGTGGGTCGCCATGGCCCAGGGGCCGAAGTTCGGCGAGTTGGAAATTCACACCTGGAAGGTCAACTGCGACAGCTGCGACACCGTGCTGGAATTTGAATTCGCGGTGGAAACCAAGCTGACCAAGGAACCGCTGCAACCGGCCGCCACTGCGCGCGTCACCGAGTTGGGCTGGGCCACCCTGGGTGACAAGCACCGTTGCCCGAAATGCCAGCAGGCCGCGCAATGAAAGCCCTGCTGATGCTGGCCATGCTGGGTGCAGGCCTTGCGGGCTGCGCCAGCGACGAGGTCAAGCTCAAGCAGGATCACAGCTACGTGGTGGAATGGATCGGTGAGCGGCCGCTGATGGATTACGCGCACCTGACCGTGACCCTCGGCGCCGATGGCCGGGCCTACGGCAATGGTGGCTGCAACCATTGGTTCGCGCCCTACACCCTGAATGGCGACAAGCTGAGCTTCGGCAAGGTCGGCAGCACCCGCAAACTCTGCGCGGAAGCGCTGATGGAGCAGGAGCACCGCTTCTTCCAGGCCCTGCAAGGCGTGCAACGCTGGGACATCTCGCCGATCGAACAGACCCGTTTCTGGCCGGCGGATGGCAAGCCGTTGCGATTGTGGCTGGAAGAAGGCTGATCTGAAGGCGCAACACATCTAAATGTGGGAGCGGGCTTGCTCGCGAAAGCGGTGGATCAGTCAATGTATCTGGTGACTGTCACACCGCATTCGCGAGCAAGCCCGCTCCCACATTTTTTATCCGCGCAACGCTTTGAGCTTGGCCAACACCCCTTCCGCCGTCTGCTCACCCATCAGTTGCTCGCGCACCTTGCCCTTGTCATCAATGATGTAGGTCACCGGCAGGGCTTCACTGCGGGGAATGTCGAAGATCCCGTCCGGGTTCTGCGCCAATACGGTGAACTTGATGCCCAGCTTCTCACTGGCGCTCTTGAGTTCTTCACCCTGGACGTTGTCGAAGTTCACGCCGAACACTCCCACCGATTGGCCCTTGAGCTGTTCAGCCAAAGCATTGAGTTCAGGGATTTCGGTACGGCACGGGCCACACCATTCGGCCCAGTAGTTAACCACCAGCCATTGCTTGTCCAGGCGCTCGGCGGCCACTTTCTGACCGTATTGGTCAACGCCATAATCATTGCCACAGCCGCTGAGCAGCAGTGTGCCGATGATTGCCAATGCGCCTAACAGTCGCCTCGTCATGGGGTAATCCTTCGTAAAAATGAACATTGGCTGCGGCCTATCGCCTCTCATGGTTTAAGGACGTGGCACAGCGCGGGTAGAATACCCGCCACCTTACGCAAGATGCGACCCGCACATGACCGATCTGACGCTTTATCACAACCCGCGCTGCTCGAAATCCCGCGGTGCGCTCGAATTGCTGGAAGCCCGTGGCCTGACACCGAACGTGGTGCGCTACCTGGAAACCCCGCTCGACGCCGCGCAATTGCAGGCCTTGCTGGGCAAGCTGAAGCTCAGCGCGCGGCAACTGCTGCGTACCGGCGAAGACGAATACAAAACCCTCAATCTGGCTGACACCAGCCTCAGCGAAGCGCAACTGATTGCCGCCATCACCGCTCATCCGAAACTGATGGAACGCCCGATCCTCGAAACCGCCGACAAGGCTGTGATTGGCCGCCCGCCAGAGAACATTCTGGAGCTGGTTTCGTGAGTGCGCCGTATGTGCTGGTGTTGTATTACAGCCGCAACGGCTCGGTGAGCGAAATGGCCCGGCAAATTGCCCGGGGCGTCGAGCAAGCCGGGCTTGAGGCGCGCTTGCGCACTGTGCCGGCCATCTCCAGCGAGTGCGAAGCCGTGGCGCCGGACATTCCGGTGGACGGCCCGCTGTACTGCAGCCTCGACGACCTGAAGAACTGCGCCGGCCTGGCACTGGGCAGCCCGACCCGCTTCGGCAACATGGCCGCGCCGCTCAAGTACTTCCTCGATGGCACCAGCAACCTGTGGCTGACCGGCGCCCTGGTCGGCAAGCCGGCGGGTGTATTCACCTCCACCGCCAGCCTGCACGGTGGCCAGGAGACCACGCTGATGTCGATGCTGCTGCCGCTGCTGCACCACGGCATGCTGATCACCGGCCTGCCCTATAGCGAACAAGCCCTGCTCGACACCAAGGGCGGCGGTACGCCTTATGGCGCCAGCCACCATTCCGGTGCCGACGGCAAGCGCGCACTGGATCAACATGAGATCGCCCTGTGCCGCGCCCTCGGCCTGCGCCTGGCGAAGACTGCCGCGCTACTGGAGAACGGCCGTGGCCAGGAAGCCTAAGGTACTGCCACCCCAAGCGTGGCTGGAGCCACGGGTCAAAGCGGCGCGGGTGTTGAGCCTGCTGGCGTTTTTGGGTTTGGTGGGACTGCTGTGTGCCTACTACCTGGTGTTCGCCGACCTGCACGGCGCACGGCCGTGGGTGATTCTGCTGATCGAGCTGGTGCCGCTGCTGTTGCTGGCGCCGGGGATGATCCTGGGCAGCGCGCGCGGGCATTCGTGGATGTGCTTTGTGGTGAACTTGTACTTCATCAAGGGCGCACTGGCGGCGTATGACCCGAACCGGCAGTGGTTTGGTGTGCTGGAGATGCTGGCGAGCCTGGCGGTGTTCTGCACGGCGCTGATGTATGTGCGGTACCGGCACCAGTTGAATCGGCGGTTGGCGGGGGAAGGTTTGCCTGCCTGAATACACTTTTCAGGCAAAGCCACAATCGATGTGGCTGGTGGAGCTTGTTGTGAAGAGGGAGCTTGCTGTGGCGAGGGAGCTTGCTCCCGCTGGGCTGCGTAGCGGCCCCAAAATCCTGGGAGCGCTTCGCACTCCAGCGGGAGCAAGCTCCCTCGCCACAGCAAGCCCCCCCTCGCCACAATGGGCTCCCTCTCCATCGCAAGCTCCCTCGCCACAGGGTAATTAGTCGGGCTTAGTGGTTGACGGTGTAAGCCAACATCATCGACAACTGGCACATCGGCCGCCCGCTCTCGGCATGCCACTGGTTGAACGCACCTTGCACCGTGGCCAGGTCCCGCAGGCTGGTGGGTGCCTTGTCGACAATCTTCTGCGCATTCAGCGCCGCCACCACGTCATAGCTCGGCACGAACGTATCCTTGCCCACCATCCGCAAAAAGCGCGGCGCCGACAGCCCGCCCAACTGGTGGCCGTGCTTGCTCAGGTACTTCCACAGGCCGACGATATCGGTCACCGGCCAGTCGGCAATAAACGCGCCGAAGCTGCCTTTTTCCTTCTCGATATCCAGAATCATCTGCGCATTGCGCGGCACGCTCTTGAGCTTGCCCAGGTGGCGGATGATGCGCGTGTCCTGCATCAGTCGCTCCAGGTGCTCGGCGCCCATCAGCACGACTTTTTCTGGGTCAAAGCCGAAGAACACTTGCTCGAACGCCGGCCACTTGGCGTCCACCACGCTGTGTTTGAGCCCGGCGCGAAACACCCGCAGCGACAGGGTCGACAGATAGCGGTCATCGCTGATCTTGCGCAGTTTCGCCGGGGTCAGGGGCACAGGCAGATGGGCTTCCAGCTCGGCCGCCGAACCAAACCGGTTCAGACAATATTCGTGCAGCCACTTGTAATCGCGCATGCCCTCTCCTAAGGATTGAAATGAAAACGGCGCCCAGGAGCGCCGTCTGTCAGAGCGGTGAAATGGCTCAGAGGTTCACTACGTTGACGAAGCGCGACGCCGCACTTTCGTCGATACGCAGGCTGGTGAAGTCGAACAGGTTACGGTCAGCCAACTGCGACGGCTGCACGTTCTGCAGACTGCGGAAGATGCTGTCGACGCGGCCCGGGGTCTTGCGGTCCCAGTCCTGGAGCATGTCCTTGACCACCTGGCGCTGCAGGTTTTCCTGGGAGCCGCAGAGGTTGCACGGGATGATCGGGAATTGCTTGAGGTCGGAGTACGCCTGGATGTCCTTCTCATGGCAGTACGCCAACGGACGGATCACCACGTTGCGCCCGTCGTCGGCCCGCAGCTTGGGCGGCATGGCCTTGAGGCTGCCGTTGAAGAACATGTTGAGGAAGAAGGTTTCGACGATGTCGTCGCGGTGGTGACCCAGGGCCATCTTGGTCGCGCCGATTTCGTCGGCAAAGGTGTAGAGCGTGCCACGGCGCAGGCGCGAGCACAGTGAGCAGGTGGTCTTGCCTTCCGGGACCAGTTCCTTGACCACCGAGTAAGTGTCTTTCTCGACGATGTGGTACTCGATCCCCAATTCCTTGAGGTAGGCCGGCAGCACATGCTCGGGAAAGCCCGGCTGCTTCTGGTCCATGTTTACGGCGACAATGTCGAACTTGATCGGCGCGACCTTTTGCAGGTGCATCAGCACGTCGAGCATGGTGTAACTGTCTTTGCCGCCAGACAGGCAGACCATGACCTTGTCGCCCTCTTCGATCATGTTGAAATCGGCGACTGCCTCACCGGCCTGGCGACGCAGGCGTTTTTGCAGCTTGTTCTGGTTGACCGTAAGAGTGCCCATGGCGCTTGGATCCGCGAAAGGTGTGTGACGAAAAGCCGGGTATTTTACCGGGATGGACGACCGAGTTCCAATGTGGGAGCGGGCTTGCTCGCGAATGCGTGGGGTCAGTCGCCAGGCGTTTAGCTGACCCACCGCATTCGCGGGCAAGCCCGCTCCCACAGTTGACCGCATTCCAGTCAACAGACCCCGCCGCGATTAAGCCCAATGTTTACAGCGCAATTTGCTCTAAAGCCCCACAGTTTTTCCGGTCATCACTTCCTATACTGCGACATAAGGTCGCACACATATCCAGACCTTTCAGGCCAATTGGCCCGTGGGCGCTCCACTGGGGGGCGATGGTAATAACGACAGGAGTGACTGGCATGATCCATCACGTCGTGGGACTTTTCACCCACCCCGATCAGGAATGGCGGGAAATTCGTGGCGATAAAGAAGAAAGCATCAGCCACATGTACCTCACCCACACGCTGATTCTCGCGGCGATCCCCGCTGTATCAGCCTTTATCGGTACCACTCAGGTCGGTTGGGTCATCGGCAGCCGCGCACCGGTGATGCTGACGGTGGAAAGCGCGCTGTGGATGACCATCATGTCCTACGCGGCGATGCTCGGCGGCGTGGCGGTGATGGGCGCTTTCATTCACTGGATGGCACGCACCTATGACGCCAACCCCAGCATGGCGCGCTGCGTGGCGTTTGCCACCTATACCGCGACACCGCTGTTTGTCGGCGGGCTGGCGGCCCTGTACCCGCACATGTGGCTGGGGATGGTCGTTGGCACGGCCGCCATTTGCTACACGGTGTACCTGCTGTACGTAGGATTGCCGACCTTCATGAACATCCACCCGGACGAGGGCTTCCTGTTCTCCAGCTCGGTGCTGGCTGTAGGCCTGGTGGTGCTGGTGGCGATCATGGCCTTTACCGTGATCGTCTGGGGGCTGGGCGTAGGCCCGATCTACACCAACTGACGCGGTTTACCCGCAGGAAAAGCCACCGCAAGGTGGCTTTGTGCGTTATGCATGACCATTCGGCGCCTGACAGATTCGGATACACCCTTGTTTGCGGCATACTGGACATCTCTGGAGATATGTACAGCATGCCCGAGCAACTCAATACCCGCGTCGAAGATTGTTTCCTGCAAGCCGAATCCTTTTTCAAACGAAGCTTCAAACGCCCCCAGGTCAGCCTCAAGCTGCGGGGCCAGAAGGCCGGTGTCGCGCATTTGCACGAGAACCTGCTGCGCTTCAACCCGCAGTTGTACCGTGAAAACAGCCAACACTTCCTTAAACAGACCGTCGCCCATGAAGTGGCGCACCTGATTGCCCACCAATTGTTCGGCGAGCGCATCCAGCCCCATGGCGAGGAATGGCAGTTGATCATGCGTGGGGTTTACGAACTGCCGCCGGACCGCTGCCACACCTATGAAATCCAGCGACGGCGCGTGACGCGGTATATCTACCGCTGCCCGTGTGCCGACAGTGACTTCCCGTTTTCGCCACAGCGTCATGGGCTGGTGAGCCAGGGGCGGCGGTATTTGTGTCGCAGGTGTCGGCAAACTTTGGTGTTTACCGGGGAAACTCGCGTCGAGTGAGGTTTGTGGTGCTTGTAAGGCCCTCTTCGCGAGCAAGCCCGCTCCCACATTTGATCGCATTCCAACGATGGAACTCGGTCGAATGTGGGAGCGGGCTTGCTCGCGAAGGGGCCGGCCCAGGCGCTACTGAATCACCTTGGCACGCCGCAGATCATCTATCTGCTGAGCACTGAAGCCCAACTCCGCCAACACCTCATCGCTGTGAGCGCCCACCGCCGCACCTATGTGCCTGGCCGCCGGCAAACCCTCGGAAAACTTCAGCGGGCAGGCGATTTGCGCCTGGCTGGAACCATCGCCCCGCGGCACCTGGCTGACCAGCTCCCGGGCTTTCAACTGCGGATGCTCAACGGCCTCGCTCAGGTTCAGCACCGGCTCGACACACGCATCAATCCCGGCAAACAGCTCACACAGCTCATCAAAGCTGCGTTTCTCGAACTCGACCTGCAACGCCAGCTTGAGGGCTTTCTGCTGCTCGGGTTTGGGCGACAAGCCCTGCGCCGCCAACTCGGGGCACCCAAGGGCCGTACACAGCTGCTGCATAAAGGCCGGCTCCAGGCTGCCCACCGATAACCAGCGCCCTTCCCGCGAGCGGTAATAGTCATAGAAGCTGCCACCATTGAGCACCTGGTTCTCCCACGCCGGCTCCACGCCGCACGCCAGGTAACCCGCGCCGGCCATGGCATTCAGGCTGAAGGCGCAATCGGTCATGCTCACGTCGAGGTATTGCCCCACCCCGCTCTGCTGCCGGGCAATCACCGCCGCCAGCAAGCCGATCACCGCGTGCAACGAACCTCCGCCCACATCTGCCAACTGCACGCCCAGAGGCAACGGCCCGCTGTCCTGGCGCCCGGTGTAACTGGCGACACCCGCCAGGGCCAGGTAGTTGATGTCATGGCCGGCGCGGTCCTTGTAGGGGCCGGTCTGGCCGTAGCCGGTGATGGAGACGTAGATCAGCTTCGGATTGATCGCCTTCAACGCCTCGTAACCCAGGCCCAGGCGCTCCATCACTCCGGGCCGGAACTGCTCGAGGACGATGTCATGGTCCGCCACCAACTGCCGCACGATCTCCACCGCCTCGGCTTGCTTGAGGTCCAGGGCCAGGCTGCGTTTGTTGCGGTTCAGATAGGCATGGCTGGCCGATACGCCCTGGTCATGGGGCGGCAATACCCGCAGCAGGTCCATGCGCGTGGGGGATTCGATGCGCAATACCTCGGCGCCCATGTCAGCCAGCAGCAACGAGGCGAACGGCCCCGGCAACAAGGTGGAAAAATCCAGTACTTTGAGGGACGCCAAGGGACCTGACATGGGGACTCCGATTCCGATTCGATTGGCCACAGAGTAGGCAAACCTGGCGGTCAGCAGCAATCACATAAACCATCATCCGGAGTGACTGATGTTTCGCGCAGGCATAAAAAAACCCATCCGAAGATGGGTTTTTTCACAAACGATACAGCCTTACTTGACGGCAGTTGGAGCCGGGCCTTCGGCCACGCCCAGGTCGTCTTCTTCGCGGGTGTCGGAGATACCACGACCACCGGAAGCCAGTTCGACTTGCAGCTTGTCTTCGTCCAGTTCCTTGACCCACTTGGCCACAACCAGGGTGGCAACCGCGTTGCCTACCAAGTTGGTCAGTGCGCGGGCTTCGGACATGAAGCGGTCGATACCCAGGATCAGCGCCAAGCCGGCAACCGGCAGGTGGCCAACAGCCGACAGGGTAGCGGCCAGTACGATGAAGCCACTACCGGTCACGCCAGCAGCGCCTTTGGAGGACAGCAGCAGTACCAGCAACAGGGTGATCTGGTGGGTAATGTCCATGTGGGTGTCAGTCGCCTGGGCGATGAACACGGCGGCCATGGTCAGGTAGATCGAAGTACCGTCCAGGTTGAAGGAGTAGCCAGTCGGGATAACCAGGCCGACGACCGACTTCTTGGCGCCCAGGCGTTCCATCTTGATCAGCATGCGTGGCAGTGCGGATTCGGACGAGGAAGTACCCAGTACGATCAGCAGTTCTTCACGGATGTAGCGGATCAGTTTCAGGACGCTGAAGCCGTGTGCGCGGCAGATGGCGCCCAGTACCAGGACCACGAACAGGATGCAGGTGATGTAGAAGCAGATCATCAATTGACCGAGCTGCACCAGCGAACCTACACCGTAGGCACCGATGGTGAACGCCATGGCGCCCAGGGCACCGATTGGCGCGAGCTTCATGATCATGTTGATGATGTTGAACATCACGTGGGCGAAGCGATCGATGAAGTCCAGCACCGGCTTGCCGTAGGCACCCAGGCGATGCAGGGCAAAACCGAAGATCACCGAGAACATCAGCACTTGCAGGATGTCACCGGTGGCGAACGCGCCGACGATGGTGTTCGGGATCACGTTCAGCAGGAAGCCAACGATGCTCTGGTCTGCACCGGCAGTCACGTAGGCAGCGACTTTAGAGGCGTCCAGGGTAGCCACGTCGATGTGCATGCCGGCGCCCGGTTGCACAACGTTGACCACGATCAGGCCGATCAGCAGGGCGATGGTGGAGACGACTTCGAAGTACAGCAGCGCGTAGCCGCCGGTTTTGCCGACCGATTTCATGTTTTGCATGCCAGCGATACCGCTGACAACGGTGCAGAAGATGATGGGGGCGATGACCATTTTGATCAGCTTGATAAAGCCGTCACCCAGTGGCTTGAGGGCCACGCCGGTCTGCGGGTAGAAGTGGCCGAGCAAAATACCGATAACGATTGCAACGATCACCTGGAAATACAGGGATTTGTACAGTGGCTGACGAGTCGTCATTGCAAAGTTCCTCAATCGTCCCGTGTGGCAAATATCCGCCATTGCCCACGACACTTGAATTGCGAACCCTCCTGCACTGGAGGGATTTGTTGTTTGAGAGCCCGCTCAAGGCCGGTCTCCCTGCGCTCTCTATCGCAAGCGTCGTGCCACTTTTACTGAAAACCGCTGAAGGCCTTTAGACATCAGCTCTTGGGTGGTTTTCGGCTTCAGACACCGCCTACGCAAGGTGGCGGATTTCCGCCTCACCTCCCGATCTCGTCCTACAATTTGGCGGATATCCGCCTTGTTGCCCTCACACAGGATGGCTAACATCCGCCACTCAATGGACGAGGCCCCTCATGCGTGAACGTACCATCGCCAGTCACTACGCCCGGGCCGCTTTAGGCGGTGCTCGTCGAGCCGGCTACGACTATTCGGGCCTGCTGCAGCAAGTGGGCATTACCCCGGAACTGCTGAGCGAACCCCGCGCCCGCATCGCCCCGGAGCAATTCACCCGGCTGCTGCAGATGCTGTGGCTGGCGCTGGATGACGAATACCTGGGTTTCGCCGAAGGCCCGAGCAAGCGCGGCACCTTCGCCATGATGTGCCACGCGCTGATTCACTGCCGCACCCTGGAGAAGGCTCTGGAACGCGGCTTATTATTTTATAGCCTATTCCCGCAAGGTCCGCGCTGGCGTCTGACACGCGAAGGGGAAATGGCCCGCTTGAGCCTGGACGATTCGCAGCTGTGGGACCCGGATCACTTCCTCAGCGAATGCCTGCTGGTGATCTGGCATCGCCTCGGCAGCTGGCTGATCGGCCAGCGCATCCGCCTGGACCAGGCCACCTTCAGTTACCCGATGCCGCCCCATGCCGGTGAGTACGACTTGCTGTTCCCCTGCCCGCAGGTGTTCGCCGCGCCCAGCAGCAGCCTGGTGTTTCCCAGCCGCTACCTGAGCCTGCCGCTGTTGCAGGATGAACGCACCCTCAAGCACTTCCTCGAACGCTCACCGGCCGACCTGCTGTCACGGCCGGATGAGGGCGACAGCCTGAGCAGTCAATTGCGCCGCTTATTGAGCCGCGACCGCACGCCGTGGCCCGACCTGGAAGCCGTCGCCCAGCACCTGCATATCAGCCCGCAGACCCTGCGTCGGCATTTGCGGGAGGAAGGCACCAGCTTTCAGGCACTCAAGGATGAATTACGCCGGGACATTGCGATTTATCATTTGGGGCGGGCGGATTTGTCGTTGCAGGAGATCGCCGAACAGCTGGGGTTTTCCGAGCCGTCGGCGTTTCATCGGGCGTTCAAAAAGTGGACCGGGCTGACCCCGGGGGCTTATAGAGCACAAGAAACCTAGCCGTAGCAGCTGTCGAGCCTTGGCGAGGCTGCGTCGGGAGCGCCGCCGATGTAGGGCCAGGCGCAAAACCGAGTTGGGGCCAACGCAGCCTCGCCAGGGCTCGACAGCTGCTACGGGGAGGTAGCGGAATCAGACCGCCGGGAAATGGATCTTGAACGCCGCGCCACCCAGCGGTGAATCCCCAAGGGTCAACCGTGCGCTGTAGCTTTCGATGATGTCCTTGACCACCGCCAGGCCGATGCCCTGTCCCGGATGCTGGCGGTCCAGCCGCTCACCCCTTTGCAGGATCCGCGCACGCTGGTCCGGTGGCACGCCAGGGCCGTCATCTTCGATACACAACTCAGTGCCTTCCAGGCTTTCATGCAGGGTGATGCGCACTTCGCTCAGGCACAGGCGATAGGCGTTTTCCAGCAGGTTGCCGAGCAGTTCCAGCAAGGCGCCCTTCTCGATCGGCACGTCGCATTCTTCCGGCAAATCGAAGGAGACCTTCACGCCTTTATCGCGATAGACCTTGTTCAGCGTGTCGCACAGGCTTTGCAGCACCGGCTCCAGGCGCACCTGGTGACGCACCAGGCCGCTTTTACGCAGGCTGGCGCGCTGCAATTGGTAGCTGATCTGCTGGCTCATGCGCTCGATCTGCGATTGCAGCACCCGGGCCTGGTCGCGATCTTCGGGGCGCTGGGCCATGTCTTCGCTCACGCCTTGCAGCACTGCCAGCGGGGTTTTCAGGCTGTGGGCCAAGTCATCCAGGGAGTCGCGGTAACGGGTGCGTTGCTCACGTTCACTGTGGAGCAGACGGTTGAGGGAGCCGGTCAGACGCAAAAGTTCGCGAGGATGTTGTTCACTGAGACTTTCACGGGTACCGCCTTCGATTTCATCCAGCTCCTGGCTCAGCCGACGCAGCGCTTGCAGGCCCCAGGTCAGGCCCAGCCACAGCAGGGTCAGCAGCACCAGCAAGGCCGCGCCGAAGCCCAGGTAGAGGTTTTCCCGCAGGCCTTCGAGGGTCAGCTGGTATTCGCGCACCGGTTGCAGGGCGACAATACTGAATGCCGCGCTCTTGCCGCCCAGCAACTTGACCTCGACGTCATAGACGAAAAATTCCTGGCCGTTGGCTTCGCGAATCCGCGCAAACTCGTTGCCGCGCCCGTCATAGCGCGGCTTGTAGTTGATGTTCTCTTCCTGGGTCGCGCGCGAACGCCAGACCAGATGGCCTTCGCGGTCATAGATGTAGCCCAGCAGGCGGCTGTCGGTGAGGTTGAAGCGCTCATCCGGCAACTGCGCGGGCATCAGCAGGCGATTGTTTTCAACCCGGGCAGCCGAAATCAGCGTGGTGACATCCGACGCCAGCCGCTGCTCGATGGAATCCTGCAGGGCCAAGCTGAAGGCGCCCTGCATGGCGGGCAACAAGGCCAGCATAAACAGCACGGCCAGGGTGGTGGCCGCGAGCATCAAACGCACACGTAACGAGCGAATCAACGGCAGCGCTCATTAAACAGGTAGCCCAGACCGCGCACGGTGTCGATCGGCTTGAACCCCGCCGGACCTTCCAGCTTGCGGCGCAGGCGGCCTACCAGCACTTCGATGACGTTCGGATCGCGCTCGTCGTCATCGGGGTAGAGCTGTTCCATCAGGCGGTCCTTGGCAACCACCTGCTGATGGTGACGCATGAGGTATTCGAGGATGCGGTATTCGTAGGCGGTCAGCGCCAGCGGCTGTTCGTCGAGGGACGCCTGCTTACGATTGAGGTCCAGCAGCAAGGGCCCGGCGACAATGGTCGACTGAGTGAAACCGCTGGAGCGGCGCAGCAGTGCGTTCATCCGCGCTTCCAGCTCTTCGAACTGGAACGGCTTGACCACATAGTCGTCGGCACCCGCAGCCAGGCCTTCGACCTTGTCCTGCCAGTTGCCGCGTGCGGTCAGGATCAGGATCGGGAACGTCTTGGCCTGGGCGCGCAGTTGGCGGATCAGGTCCAGGCCGCCCATGCCGGGCAGGCCCAGGTCGATGATCGCCAGGTCGTGGTTGAATTGCCCGGTCTGGTACAGCGCCTCTTCGGCGTTGGCGACGGCCTCGACCACGTGACCGCTGTCGGTAAGGCGGGTCAACAGGTGATGACGCAGCAACGCCTCATCTTCGACAACCAGCAATTTCATAAAGCTCTCCAAGGCAAATCAACTTTCCAACTGGGGTATATCATAGCGGCCTTGCAGGTCTTGCTGGCGCAGTTTACTGCCGTTGAAGTGACCTGACAGGTTTTCATTGCCTACGCGATAGTCCGACTGCGGGGTGTGCTGGCCCAGGGACTGGCCCCATGGAGCCGCCTGTTCGCCGGCATCCTCGAAGCTTACCCGCTGGAGAAGGCTGTAGGGCTTTTTGCTCTTCTCTTTGGAGAAACCCGCGAAGCTGGCATCAGAGGCCTGGACGCCAGCAGTGGCGCTGAGCATGGTTAACGCCAACATCAGCTTCTTGATCGCAGTCATGGTCTACCTCACACGCTTTGGCTTTGAGTACGGGGCCAGACTACGCAGCCCCCGCTGAACTCCCCCTGAACACTCTCTGAACCTGGGCTGAACCGAGGCCGGCTACTGTGTAAAGAGTTATTTACGTATCCCCGGCCACAGGCTATCCAGCGGCCCTTCAACTCGGCAAAATACCCGGCATGAACTCCCTACCCGCCTGCTGCACCCCACTTGATGCCCATTGGCCGTTGCCCGTTGCCTTGCCCGGCACGGTCTTGCTGAGCACCCGTTTTGACCCGTCCCTGCTGGCCGTCGGCGACTTCCAGCGCAGCGCCGTGCCGCCGCCCGCGAGCATCCAGCGCTCGGTAGCCAAGCGCCAGGCGGAGTTTCTGGCCGGTCGCCTGTGTGCCCGCGCGGCCTTGCAAAAGCTGGATGGGCTGGATTGCGTGCCGGCAATTGGCGAGGACCGCGCGCCGGTCTGGCCCGCGCATATCAGCGGCTCTATCACCCACAGCACCGGCCACGCAGCGGCCATCGTTGCCCACAAGACACAATGGCGCGGGCTGGGAATGGACCTGGAGAACCTGCTGACACTGGAGCGCGCGGAGCGCCTGGCCGGGGAAATCCTGACACCGGACGAATTGCAGCGCATGGCCGCCGGGCCGCGGGAGCAGATCGCGCAGTGGGTGACGCTGACGTTTTCGGCGAAAGAGAGCCTGTTCAAGGCGCTCTACCCGATCGTGCAGAAGCGCTTCTATTTTGAGCATGCCGAGTTGCTGGAATGGTCGGATACCGGCCATGCGCGGCTGCGGTTGCTGACGGACCTGTCGGCTGAGTGGTGTCATGGCAAGGAGCTGGAGGCGCAGTTTGCGGTGGATGATGGGCAATTATTGACCCTGGTGGCCGTAGCAGCTGTCGAGCTTTAGCGAGGCTGCGTCGAGAGCGCCGCCGATGTCGAGCCAGGCGCAAAACCGAGTGGGGGCCAACGCAGCCTCGCCAGGGCTCGACAGCTGCTACGCGGGCGGGGTTTTCTTGGTCCCGTGGCCAACTCAGGCTGAAACACGCGCCGCCCAGGTTGTTGCTCTTGCTGATCAACGCCCGGCCGCCGTGCCAATGTGCCCGCCCTACGCGCGAGTACGGCTGTCATCCAGGCGCGGCTGCGGTTGCTGACGGGCCTGTCAGCAGAGTGGTGCCATGGCAAGGAGCTCGAGGCGCAGTTTGCGGTGGATGAAGGGCAATTATTGACCTTGGTGGCCGTAGCAGCTGTCGAGCCTTAGCGAGGCTGCGTCGGGAGCGCCGCCGATGTCGAGCCAGGCGCGAAACCGAGTTGGGGCCAACGCAGCCTCGCCAGGGCTCGACAGCTGCTACGCGGGCGGGGTTTTTCTTGGTCCCGTGGCCAGCTCAGGCTGAAACACGCGCCGCCCCGCCCGAAGCGCGCGTACGGCTGTCATCCAGGCGCGGCTGCGGTTGCTGACGGACCTGTCGGCTGAGTGGTGTCGTGGCAAGGAGCTGGAGGCGCAGTTTGCGGTGAATGACGGACAATTATTGACCGTAGCAGCTGTCGAGCCAGGCGCGAAACCGAGTGGGGGCCAACGCAGCCTCGCCAGGGCTCGACAGCTGCTACGCGGGCGGGGTTTCTCTTGGTCCCGTGGCCAGCTCAGGCTGAAACACGCGCCGCCCGCCCGACGCGCCGCCCGCCCGACGCGCGTACGGCTGTCGTCCAGGCGCGGCTGCGGTTGAAGACGGACCTGTCGGCTGAGTGGTGCCATGGCAAGGAGCTCGAGGCGCAGTTTGCGGTGGATGACGGGCAATTATTGACCGTAGCAGCTGTCGAGCCTTAGCGAGGCTGCGTCGGGAGCGCCGCCGATGTCGAGCCAGGCGCGAAACCGAGTTGGGGCCAACGCAGCCTCGCCAGGGCTCGACAGCTGCTACGCGGGCGGGGTTTTTCTTGGTCCCGTGGCCAGCTCAGGCTGAAACACGCACCGCCCCGCCCGACGCGCGAGTACGGCTGTCGTCCAGGCGCGGCTGCGGTTGCTGACGGACCTGTCGGCAGAGTGGTGCCATGGCAAGGAGCTGGAGGCGCAGTTTGCGGTGGATGACGGGCAATTATTGACCCTGGTGGCCGTAGCAGCTGTCGAGCCTTAGCGAGGCTGCGTCGGGAGCGCCGCCGATGTAGAGCCAGGCGCAAAACAGAGTGGGGGCCATCGCAGCCTCGCCAGGGCTCGACAGCTGCTACGGGCGGGGTTTTTCTTGGTCCCGTGGCCAGCTCAGGCTGAAACACGCGCCACCCAGGTTGTTGCTCTTGCTGATCAACGCCCGGCCGCCGTGCCAATAGATGATCCGCCGCACAATCGACAATCCCAACCCGTGCCCGCCCGACGCGCGCGTACGGCTGTCGTCCAGGCGCAGGAACGGGGTGAAGATCCGCTCCCAGGCACTTTCCGGTACGCCCGGGCCGTCGTCTTCCACGTCGATGCGGCAACGCACCTGGCCCACCTGATAACTGATCAGCACTCGCCCCTGGGCATGACGCATGGCGTTGCTCACCAGGTTTTGCAGGGCCCGATGCAGGTAACGCGGTTCGGCCTCCACCCACGCATCGTCCCAATGGGCAGAAGACAGGCAGATGCCCCGCGCCACGTTGATTTCCGGGCGCAGCGGCGACAGTTCATCAATCACCTGATCGAGCAACGCGCTGAGGTCGACCCGCTGGAAATTCAGCGCCGGCGAACCCTGCTCCAGTCGCGCATAAGTCAGCATTTCGTCCACCAGGCCATCAAGGTCCTGGATGTCGCTGTCCATGCCTTCCATATACTTGCGCCGCGCCTCAGGCGTGGCCGCGTCGCCAATCATCTCCAGGCCGAACCGCAGGCGCGCCACCGGGGTGCGCAGTTCGTGGGACACCGCACGCACCAGTTCGCGCTGGATCGCCAGCAGCCGTTGAAGATGTTCGGCCATGCCATTGAACGCCGCCGCCAGGCGCCCCACCGAATCGGCACCCCGGGCCGGCACTCGCACTTCCAGGCTGCCCTTGGCGATGCGCGTGGCGGCAGCTTCCAGGCCACTCAAGCGCCGTTCCAGTTGGCGTACCAATAAATAGACGATCAAGCCGATCAGGGTCAGGCTGATCAACGCGATCAGGATCAACCACTGCGGGGGATACGGGTTCATTTGGTACAGCGGGCCGATTTCCAGGACCCACGGCGTGCCGACCATGCCCGCAAACACCCGGATCGAATCACCGCCCTTGCCCAGGGCCATCACTGTGTCGCCCTCGGACACGCGGCGGCGCTGGTCTTCGTCCATATCAGCCTGGTCGAGCATCACCAGGTGCATCTCGAATCCAAAGCCTTTGGCCTCTTTCAGGTCGGCGAGTTTTTGCGGTTGCTCGGCCACCGGGAAACGCACCAGCTCATCGGCCAGCAGGTAAATGGTCGCGCGGGCCAGTTGTTCGCTGATTTGCTGCACTTCGCCGGTGAGCAACAGTTGCTCCTGGTCGCTGACCAGCCGCAGTACCCTGGCCGCATGGGGGCCGGTTTGCTCCACCAACACCTGGCCGCGTTGCAGGCGGGTGCGCTGGCTCAGGTCCAGATGCGCCTCGGCCACGGTCTGCAATTCCAGCGGAATGCCCAGCAAGCGCTCCCATACCGCCAGGGCACGGCGGCGTTCGATGGCACTCATGGGTTGCAGGTTGTCGCCCATCAGCGCGAAGGTGCCATGGGCCAGGCGCTCGCGGTACTGGCCGCTGCGCACTTCATTGAGCAGGTGCAGGGCCAGTACGCCGAGCAACGCCACCAGAATCAGCGCCGCGCACATGCCGCCGTAGATGCGCAGGAAGATCGAGTTCACGGCGTAAGTTCAGCAGCGGCTTCGGGGACGAACAGGTAGCCTTTGCTGCGAATGGTCTTGATCAGGCGCGGGTGGATCGGGTCGTCGCCGATTTTCGGGCGAATCCGCGAGATGCGCACGTCGATGGAGCGGTCCTGGCCGTCGTAGCCAATACCGCGCAAGGCAGTGAAGATTTCCTCCCGGGACAGAATTCGCCCGGCATTCGCCACCAGCAGCCACAGCAGATCGAATTCGGCGCTGGTCAGTTCGATGCCGCCGTCGTGCAGCCAGGCTTCACGCAGGGCGTTGTCCACCACCAGTGGGCCGAATTGCAGGCGCCGCTGTTTTTCGGGGATGGGCAGCTCGACGCTTTCGCTGCGCCGCAGCAGGGCCTGGATGCGCGCCAGCAGCAGGCGTGGGCGTACGGGTTTGCACACGTAGTCGTCGGCGCCCATGTCCAGGCCCAGCACCTGGTCCATGTCGTCGGTGCGTGCAGTCAGCATCAGGATCACCCCGTCGTAGTCCGCGCGCACCTTGCGGCAGATGCTCAGGCCGTCTTCGCCGGGCAACATCAGGTCGAGGATCACCAGGTCCGGCTGTTCGGCGATGATCCGCGCCGCCGCCAACGCCCCGTTGCCCTCCACCGACACCCGCAGGCCGTTGCTCTCCAGGTAGTCACGGGTCAACTCGGCCAGTCGCTCGTCGTCCTCGACAATCAATACCTGCCAGGCTTCATGCTCCATGCGTTACCTCGGTTCTAATTATTGTAGGAGCGGGCTTGCCCGCGAAAAACTCTAGGGTGCCGCGTTTATTCAGGTTTCCAGCGTCATCGTTGACGTCCTTCGCGGGCAAGCCCGCTCCTACAGTTGTCATGTAGGCGAGGCATAAACTGTATGAATAACTGCCGATTGTAGCAACGGGCCAGCCCTCTGGCACAAGCGCGCAAATGCGTTCGGACATCGTGTTTTTTTGTGATAGGGTTCGCGCCCGCAAAAATCCAACCGGATGTTTTTACCTCGGAATATTCGGTGACAAACGGCGCGATGCAGCAGTACTGCGGCCTACACGCCTGTTCCACGTTTCATACACATTTTACCCACAGCGTTATCCACAGGTAGTGCGTTGCCATACCCCCGAAAACGCATTATCTTGTAGGTCGTCGCCAAAAAAACCCTACATGTAGGGTTTTTGAGCGAAAAGACCAAACACAAATCAGACAAGAAACTCAAGTCCTTTCTTGCTCCTGTTTGGTTGAACTTAAGCCTTTTTCAGAAGACCAAACCGCGCACGCGGATGGCAGCCGTTTTTAGCCCCGATCAGGCACAAACGGTACGGGTGTTGCAGTACGAAGCAGTCACCCACCAGGAATACGGTAAAGAGCCCCAAGCTTGTACCGAAGACTTCGGCATGGAAGCGGCGCGAACAGCTCCCTTCCTCCTGTCCCGAAGTTGTTATGCCAGGCCCTTGGCCTGTTGTAAGTGCTTCAGGACGGAACGGTGGGCACCGTGATGGTGCCCAAATAAATATAGAATGTGGAGACAACCCCCCATGCAAACCGACACAACTCGCGAGAACCCGCAGGGCTCCGTGCCGCAGGCCGCTGATTCGAATCTGGATCTGTCCGCCACCGCGCCCGGCCAATTGCGTGTGATCAAGCGTAACGGGACTGTCGTTCCTTACACCGATGACAAAATCACCGTCGCGATCACCAAAGCGTTTCTTGCAGTTGAAGGCGGCACCGCTGCTGCCTCGTCGCGCATCCACGACACCGTAGCGCGCCTGACCGAACAGGTCACCGCAACGTTCAAGCGTCGCATGCCATCGGGCGGCACCATCCACATCGAAGAAATCCAGGACCAGGTCGAACTGGCCCTGATGCGTGCCGGCGAGCAGAAAGTTGCCCGCGACTACGTGATCTACCGTGACTCCCGCGCCAAGGAACGTGCCGTACGCTCCCCGGCCGAAGAAGCGGCTGTACAAGCTCACCCGTCGATCCGCATCACCCTGGCCGACGGTACGTTTGCACCGCTGGACCTGGGCCGCCTGAACACCATCATCACCGAGGCCTGCGAAGGCCTGGAAGAAGTCGATGGTGACCTGATCCAGCGCGAAACCCTGAAGAACCTGTACGACGGCGTGGCCCTGACCGACGTCAACACCGCCCTGGTAATGACCGCCCGTACTCTGGTTGAACGTGAGCCGAACTACTCGTTCGTGACCGCGCGCCTGCTGATGGACACTCTGCGTGCCGAAGGCCTGGGCTTCCTGGGCGTGGCCGACAGCGCCACGCACCACGAAATGGTCGACCTGTACGCCAAGGCCCTGCCTGCCTACATCGCCAAGGGTATCGAATTCGAATTGCTGAACCCGATCCTGGCCACCTTCGACCTGGAAAAACTCGGCAAGGCAATCAACCACGAGCGCGACCAGCAGTTCACCTACCTGGGCCTGCAAACCCTGTACGACCGTTACTTCATCCACAAGGACGGGATCCGCTTCGAACTGCCGCAAGTGTTCTTCATGCGCGTGGCCATGGGCCTGGCGATCGAAGAGAAGCAGAAAGAAGACCGTGCCATCGAGTTCTACAACCTGTTGTCGTCCTTCGACTACATGTCGTCGACCCCGACCCTGTTCAACGCCGGCACCCTGCGTCCACAGCTGTCCAGCTGCTACCTGACCACCGTGCCGGATGACCTGTCGGGCATCTACCACGCGATCCACGACAACGCCATGTTGTCCAAATTCGCGGGCGGCCTGGGTAACGACTGGACGCCGGTGCGTGCACTGGGTTCGTATATCAAGGGCACCAACGGCAAGTCCCAAGGCGTTGTACCGTTCCTCAAAGTAGTGAACGACACCGCTGTAGCCGTGAACCAGGGTGGCAAGCGCAAAGGCGCTGTCTGTGCTTACCTGGAAACTTGGCACATGGACATCGAAGAGTTCATCGAACTGCGCAAGAACACCGGTGATGATCGTCGTCGTACCCACGACATGAACACCGCCAACTGGATCCCTGACCTGTTCATGAAGCGTGTCTTCGATGACGGCCCGTGGACCCTGTTCTCGCCATCCGAAGTGCCCGACCTGCACGACCTGACCGGCAAGGCCTTCGAAGAACGTTACGAGTACTACGAAGCCCTGTCCCAGTACCCGGGCAAGATCAAGCTGTTCAAGACCATCCAGGCCAAAGACCTGTGGCGCAAAATGCTGTCCATGCTGTTTGAAACCGGCCACCCATGGCTGACCTTCAAAGACCCGTGCAACCTGCGCAGCCCGCAGCAGCACGTGGGCGTGGTCCACAGTTCGAACCTGTGCACCGAGATCACCTTGAACACCAACAAGGACGAGATCGCCGTTTGCAACCTGGGCTCGATCAACCTGCCGAACCACATCGTCAACGGCAAGCTGGACACCGCCAAGCTGGAACGCACCGTGAACACCGCCGTTCGCATGCTCGATAACGTTATCGACATCAACTACTACTCGGTACCACAGGCGCAGAACTCCAACTTCAAGCACCGTCCGGTGGGCCTGGGCATCATGGGCTTCCAGGACGCGCTGTACCTGCAGCACATTCCTTACGGTTCGGACGCTGCGGTCGAGTTCGCCGACAAGTCCATGGAAGCGGTCAGCTACTACGCGATCCAGGCTTCCTGCGACCTGGCCGACGAGCGCGGCGCCTACGAGACGTTCCAGGGTTCGCTGTGGTCCAAAGGCATCCTGCCGCTGGACTCGCAACAGATCCTGATCGAGCAGCGTGGCCAGAAGTACATCGACGTTGACCTGAACGAATCCCTGGACTGGGCACCGGTACGTGCCCGTGTGCAGAAAGGCATTCGTAACTCCAACATCATGGCCATCGCACCGACCGCCACCATCGCCAACATCACCGGCGTGTCGCAGTCGATCGAACCGACTTATCAGAACCTGTATGTGAAATCGAACCTGTCGGGCGAATTCACCGTGATCAACCCGTACCTGGTTCGCGACCTGAAAGCCCGCGGCCTGTGGGACTCGGTGATGATCAACGACCTGAAGTACTACGACGGTTCGGTGCAGCAGATCGAGCGCATCCCGCAAGAACTCAAAGAGCTCTACGCGACCGCCTTCGAAGTGGACACCAAGTGGATCGTCGACGCCGCCAGCCGTCGCCAGAAGTGGATCGACCAGGCTCAGTCGCTGAACCTGTACATCGCCGGCGCATCGGGCAAGAAGCTGGACGTGACCTACCGCATGGCGTGGTACCGTGGCCTGAAAACCACTTACTACCTCCGTGCCCTGGCCGCTACCAGCACCGAGAAGTCGACCATCAACACCGGCAAGCTGAACGCTGTTTCCAGCGGCGGCAACCATGGTGATGATTCGGTTCTCGCGGCACCTGCCGGTCCAGCGCCAGTGCCAAAAGCCTGCGCGATCGACGAGCCGGATTGCGAAGCTTGCCAATAAGCTGAGCCGGTCCCGGGTTTGAACACCCGGGATTGAGAAGCCCGATAAACCCCGACTGTATAGGGTTTATCGGGCTTTTTTCGTTTCACGCCCTTAAATGAAAGCGTACGCAACACCGTGCTTTGGCGAACCGCCTCGCTGCCCCCATAACTCGATTCGCCCACCAATCACCGCCATTGAGTGAGCATCATAGGCGACGACACCCAGCTTGCCGCTCGCCAGCTCACTGCTTGAAGAGTTCCTATAGAGCCCCTTCAGCCCAAGGCGATCCAGTGCTTCGTGGGGCACTTCGCCGTTGTTCAGGCTCTGCATCGCATGGGCAAAACTTTTTTGCGCCTCACCTGGCTTGTCATCCAGACCATTTCCTTCGATCTGTGCCCGCTTGGCACTCACTGCAAACATGAAATTTGCATCGGTCATCATCGCCGGATCATCGCCTTTAAACTGTGCGTAACTGGCCGCCTGCGCGAGTTCGTGCTTAGGCAGATAAAGCTCGAACCCATCTCGCATTTTCACGTGATAGCCGCCGCCCACCTCGTTCACCTCTTTGAAGACGTCAGTGGGTTTCTGGCCAAACTGCATCATCGCCGCCTTAATCGCTGAAACGGTGACGCAATTGCCGTCAGGCCCCTGACTAAAGCCACTCCAGATATTGTCTGGCTTTTTCCCGGGGTTGCTGTTGTCCGGCTTGTAGTTGTAGTGATAGGCGCCTTCGGTGAGCAGCTTGTTACTCATAGGCTCGGAGGGGCCAAACCCACCACCACCACCACCACCACTACGAACAGCACCACCGCCACCGCCGCCTGGCAACACGGTGGAGTACCACTCAGGAAACAGCGCTTTTAATAGCTCCAGCCACCGCTGAGTCTCTTCGATCAGTTGCTCGAGCAGCTTGTCGAACTCACCTTCGGCGAACGCCTGTTTTAGATTGTGCAGGTCGTCACTCAGCTTCTGGGCCAGTGCGCCCTTCGATTCGCGATTGGCGCTCTCAATTTCCTTAAGCAGCTTGGTGACAGCATCCTTACCGGAAACCGCATCCAGCTTGGCGTCCGAGGCCCGGTCAGTGTCGTTCTGATTCAGCCCTGAAGCGTCGGGGCGACAGTGCCCGCCGCCGACCCCATGGATAGCCTGTGCACAAATCTCCATCCCCTTCCCCCCACTCAATGATCATGGGGCCCCACGGCTCCCGACCAGTGAGTGATGAAAGAGGCGTAGCCCGTTCCGGCAGACACGTGTCCTCCTGTGACCGGCAAGGCGGCAGGAAAAAACGGCAAAAAAAAGCCCCTCATTCGAGGGGCTTTCCGGTAACGCGGCTTAAAGCGACAACATCAGGTCATCTGAATGATGGTCTGCATAATGGTGCTTTGGGTGGAGATGGTCTTGGCGTTCGCCTGATAGTTGCTCTGGGCCTTGATCAGGTCCACCAGCTCGTTGGTCAGGTTGACGTTGGAGTTCTCCAGGGAGTTGGCCACGATCGAACCCAGGGTCCCGACTTGCGGGGTATCAAAACCCGGCTGGCCCGACGCGAAGGTTTCTTTCCAGGTGGTGCCGCCGGCTGGCTGCAGGCCCTGCTCGTTGTTGAAGCTGGCCAGGGAGATCTGGCCGATGGCCTTGCTCTGCTGGTTGCTGAAAGTAGCGAACATTACACCGCTGCCGTCGATTTTCAGCCCGGTGATTTGGCCGGTAGCGTAACCGTCGGTGGTGGGCGGGTTGCGGTAGGTAGCCGAGTTGAACTGGGTGATGTTCGCCATGTTGACGGCCACGCCGTCTGTGTTGGCGGCCGCGCCGTTAGACGTCCAGACGCCATTGACCAGGGCGCCGGGCTTCCAGTCGGAAATGGTCAGGGTGGTGTTCGAAGCAGTGGCTGGCGGGGTGATGATGCCCGAGAGCTTGCCGGCGGTGTCAAACGACAGCGTCGAGGCAACAGGCGCCTTCACGTCAGTACCGGTGCCACTGATCGGCGAACCGTCAGGGTTGCGCCCATCGATCAGGGTGTAGGACTTCCAGGTGTTGGAGTCTGTCTTCACCAGGTACTGCACCATCGGATGCGAGTTGCCCTGGGTATCGTAGAGCGTGGTGGAGTATTGAGTGGTAAAGGTCTCCGACTTGGTCGGATCAAACGGGGTCTTGGTCTGGTCGATCACCGGCGAGGACGAGTTCAGGTTACTGGTGGAATCCACCTTGCTCGAAGCCTTCGGCGGCAGGTACGACAGGTTGAGCTGAAGGTCGGTCAAGCCGCCCTTCTGGATGTTGCCATCAGCGTCCGCCGCGTAGCCTTGCAGGCGCGAGGTGCCGGTGTTGTTGGTGATGTAGCCGTCCTTGTCGGCGCGGAAGGCACCGTTACGGGTGTACTCCAGCGAACCGTCGCTGCCTTTCTGCACGAAGAAGCCGCCGCCCTGGATCGCCATGTCCAGCGTGCCGCCGCTGTTGTTGACGTCACCCTGGGTGAACTGCTGGGACACTGCCGCCAGGTTCACGCCGTTGCCGATGCTGTTCTGGCCGGTGCCCAGCTTGGACGCCGCGTAGATATCCGAGAATTCGGCACGGGACGACTTGAAGCCGGTGGTCGCGACGTTGGCGATGTTGTTGCCGGTCACGTCCAGTTGTTTGTTGGCCGCATAGAGGCCGCTAAGGCCGATGTTAAAAGACATTGTTCTCTCCTTTTGCCGTATTTAGCCGGCTCTATGTACCGATAGTCTGAATTTGCGACAGCTTGATACTGCCCATGCCGCCCGCCAGGTTGAGCAGCATTTCGCCGCCGGTCTGGCTCAGGGTCACGCTGGTCACCGTTGCCGGCAGCGAGGTGAGCAGGGCAACCGAGTCGCCCTTGTCATTCTTGGTAGTGGCATTGAAGGTGTAGGTGCCGGGTGGCGCCGTCTCGCCCGCCTCGTTCTTGCCGTCCCAGACAAAGCTGGAATTGCCGGCACTCTGGGCGCCCATGTCGATGGTACGAACGACGTTGCCGTCCTTGTCGGTGATCTTGACCGAGACGTTGCCCGTCGCCGCCGTCACCGCCACGGAACCGGTCATGCTCTTGCTCGTGTCGACCATGGCCTTGTCGGTCTGGGTGATCACCGAGCGGCCCACCAGCGACGACGCCTGCAGTGCCTGCGAGGAGCTGAAGTTGCTGGAGATCGCATTCACCGAGTCGTTCAGGGTGTTGATGCCTTCCAGGCTGCTGAACTGAGCCAGCTGTGCCACGAACGCGCCGTTGTCCTGGGGCGACAGCGGGTTCTGGTTTTTCAGCTGGGTGACCAGCAGTTGCAGGAACGCGTCCTTGCCCAACGACTGGTTGCCCGTCGCCGACTTGGCTGCATCGCCGACGCTGCTGTTATCTGTCGCCGTCTTGACCTTGGAATTGAAAAGGTCCTGGACCGCCGTGTTCGTCGAACTGGTATCAACAATGGCCATTATTTGGCGCCCCTTATCACTGACCCAGGGTCAGGACCTTCTGCATCATGGTTTTGGCGGTGTTCATCATTTCCGCGTTGGTCTGGAACGAGCGGCTGGCGGAAATCATGTCTGCCATTTCCTCGACCACGTTGACGTTGGGGTAGTACACGTACCCTTTTTCGTTCGCAGCGGGATGGTTCGGTTCGTAGCGGGCTTCGAGGTTGCTCTGGTCTTCGACCACACCGAGCACCTGCACGCCCTGGCCTGCGGCATCCTGGTTCTGGAACAGCGAATCGCCGCTACCACTCTGGCCGCCTTGGCCGCCCTGGAACATGGTGGCGAACACCGGGTGCCGGGCACGGTAGGTCTGGTCAATGCTCGAGGACACGGTCTCGGCGTTGGCGATGTTACTGGCGACGGTGTTGAGGCGCGTGGTCTGGGCGCTCATGCCACTACCGGCAATATTGAAAACACTGGCGAGGGACATGGCTTATTCTCCACGCAGGGCTGACATCAGCCCTTTGAATTTGCTGTTGAGCAGGGTGAAGCTGGCCTGGAAGTTCACCGAGTTCTCGGCGTAGGCCGATTGCTCCAGCTGAGCGTCCACGGTGTTCTGGTCGATCGACGGTTGCATCGGCGTGCGATACAGCAGCGACTCGTCACCATTGCCCAGGCCTTGCGCTTCGATATGACGGCTGTTGGTCATGTTCAGGGCGAAGGTGCCGTTCTTGGTCTTGTCTTGCTGTGCAGCGAGCACGGCAGAGAAGTCCAGATCCCGAGCCTTGTAGTTCGGGGTGTCGGCGTTGGCGATGTTGTTAGCCAGGACTTCGGCACGCTGGGCGCGGAAGCCCAGGGCTTGTTCGTGGATACCGAGCGCTTTATCGAAGCTGATGCTCATGGCGGAGACCTATAGGGGCTGACCTGCTTTTCGTAACTAGGATTTAGCAAGGGCCATGCCAAGTTGCTGGAGCGCCGTAAATCAAGGGTTTGCGGGGCAATTGCCGGCGGCAATGCCAGAAAAGCGGCAAAGGGTTTCCGCGAAACGCCAGTAAAGCGGCAATGAGGGCTTGCCGCTTTGCGGCCATAAAAAAAGGGAGGCCTGTGCAGGCCTCCCTTTTTTGTTCAAGCATTCATCACTTGGCCTGGTAAATGATCCCAGGGCTGCACTGCACCATCTGGTAATGATCCGGCAAACCGTTCAACGCCTCGGAAGCGCCCAGAAACAGATAACCACCGCGTTTGAGGGTGCCGTGGATGCGCAACAGAATGTCTTTCTTCACCTCGGCCGAGAAGTAGATCAGCACGTTGCGGCAAAACACCATGTCGAACTTGCCCAGGCTGGCATAACTGTCCAGCAGGTTGAACGAGCGAAACTCCACCCGGCTCTTGATCGGCGCCTTGACCGCCCAGCGTCCCGCGCCTTTAGGATCGAAGAACCGCTGCAAGCGCTCCGGAGACAACCCGCGCCCCAGTGCCAGGCTGTCGTACTCACCGGTCTTGCAGTTGGTGAGCATGGTGCCGGACAAATCCGTGGCCACAATTTGCGCCCCGGCCTTCAACTGGCCCATGTTGGTCCGCTCGAACTCATCGATGGCCATCGAAATCGAATACGGTTCCTGCCCCGACGAACAGGCGGCCGACCAGATGCGCAGGCGCTGGCCCGGTGCGGCCTTGATCGCTTCAGGCAGCACCTTGTTCTTGAGCACTTCAAACGGATAGGTATCGCGAAACCACAAGGTTTCGTTGGTGGTCATGGCATCGACCACCATCTCCTTGAGCCCGCTGCGCGGCTGGCCCTGGATCCGTTGCACCAACTCCCCGAGGGACTTGATGCCCTGCTGCTCCATCAGTTTGTTGAGACGGCTGGATACCAGGTATTGCTTGTTTTCACCGAGCAATATGCCACAGGCTTTTTCCAGGAAGACCCGGAACTGTTCGAAATCCAAATTACCCGTAGACAATGATACCGCCTCTTAAATCGTGTGACCGCCAGGGAAAAGGCCCCTAGCCGTGATCTGCTGCCTTGATCCGGTCGACTACCCGGGATGCCAGGTCATCAGGGCGGAATTTGGCCAGGAAGTCATCGGCACCGACCTTCTTGACCATCGCCTGATTGAATACACCCGACAACGAAGTATGCAGGATGATGTGTAGTTTTTGCATGCGTGGGTCGTTGCGTATCTCGGCCGTGAGGGTGTAGCCGTCCATTTCCGGCATCTCGATATCCGAGATCATCATCAGGAATTCTTCTTCCGGCTTCTTGCCCTCGTCCACCAGCTTGCGCAGGTAATCCAGGGCCTGTCGACCGTCATTGAGCGCCACCACTTCAACGCCAACCGTCTGCAGGCAACGGGACACCTGTTTGCGCGCCACCGAGGAGTCGTCCACCGTCAGCACTCGCAGCGAGATCGCCTTGTGCGCGGTTTCGGCGTCTACCACACCCACCGATATCGCCTCCGAGGTCGGAGCCACTTCGGCGAGGATTTTCTCCACGTCGATGATTTCCACCAACTGGTTGTCGACCCGCGTCACTGCCGTTAGGTAGTGATCGCGGCCGGTGCCCTTGGGCGGCGGATGGATCTCTTCCCAGTTCATGTTGACGATGCGTTCCACCGAGCGCACCAGGAAACCCTGAGTCTTGGTGTTGTACTCGGTGATGATCACGAACGGACTCTCGCGATCCTGCAAACCCGACGAACCAGTGGCCATGGCCAGGTCAAGAATCGGGATGGTCGCGCCACGGATATTGGCCACACCGCAAACCACCGGGCTGGATTTGGGCATGATTGTCAGCTTGGGACACTGCAGTACTTCCCGAACCTTGAAGACGTTAATCCCGTAAAGCTGCTTGCCGTCCAGACGAAACAGCAGCAACTCCAGGCGATTCTGCCCCACCAGCTGTGTACGCTGGTTCACTGAATCCATTACACCGGCCATGCACAGACTCCTACGCTAAAACTTAGGGGTACGACGCGTCCCCAACACTAAACGGCACGAGCTTTGCTTTTTTATTGGCCATGGACATCAAAACGACAGTTTCCCGACGCCTCCGATCCCCACAGTACCGCAGATTGCTCTGCGTCTCGATGGCGTTGCTTGCCTTGGCTACGGGCCAGCCGGCCCGCGCCGATAACGTCACCTTGCCTGATCTACTTATCGGCGTCACTCAAGGCTTTCTTGAGTTCACTGTAGAAGATTATCTGGCGACGACGCAGACACCGGGCCGCTATGAAATCCAGGTCAACCAATTGGATCCGCGCTTGCGCATGCCCATGTGTGACAGAGAATTGACAGCTTCCCTGGAAAGCCCCGCCCAGCCCATCGGGCGCGTGACCGTGAAGGTGCGCTGCGAAGGCGCCTCGCCCTGGACGGTGTTTGTGCCGGCCCAGGTCAAATTGTTCCGCGACGTCGTGGTGGTGACACGCCCGCTGAAACGCACCGGAATCATTGGTGATGAGGACATTGCGATGCGTGAACGGGACATCAGCCTGATCAATCAGGGCTATCTCACTTCCCTGGATCAGGCGCTCGGGCAGAAACTTACCCGACCAATGGTCGCCGACCAGGTGATTACCCTGGTCCATCTTGAACAGGCCGAAGTGGTGCGCAAAGGTGACCAGGTGGTGATCTCCGCCAGCAGCGGCGGCCTGAATGTAAAAATGCCGGGGGAAGCCCTCTCCAATGGCGGCATGAGTGAACAGATTCGCGTGAAGAACCTCAACTCCAACCGCGTGATCAAGGCCCGGGTGACGGCACCGGGGCAAGTTGAGGTGGCTTTATAGATCACTGGCATCGGACGCCGGCTTTTCCTACACTGTGCGCAAAGCGGTATCGCGTATAGGTTTATTGTCAATCGAGCCTAAAGTTTGTCCGGGTATGGCCGAAAACATGGCAAGCGTCCAAATACCCAGAGGTTTTTTAACATGGTCATCGATTTCAGTCGTTTGAATAACGCCCTGCCAACGCCCGGTTCTTCACGCACCAACGGTGCCAAAGACAGCGTTGAAGCCAAGTCCCAGCCTCTGCCTGCCAAGACAGAACAGGCCGGTGCGAGCCAAAGCGGGGAATCGGTACACCTGAGCAATGAGGCTCAACAGTTGCAAAAGGTCACTGACTCGCTGAGCGATCAGCCGGTTGTCAATAAAGCTCGCGTGGCTGAATTGAAGCAGGCGATTGCGGATGGCAGCTATAAGGTCGACAGCAACCGTGTAGCCAGCAAGCTGCTTAACTTCGAAGCCGAGCGCTAGGCAAAGGCCTGCGCCAGGCTTTTGGACGCTTAAAACCCAAGGCCAGCCATGCACGACGAAAACTTGCTACAACTGATCATTGAAGACCTGCCTCCTGCACAGCAGTTGCTGGAGCTACTTCGGGAAGAGTCCCTGGCCCTGTTCGGCCGGGACATGCGCATGCTGGAAGAAATTCTGGCGCGCAAGCAGTCGTTGATCGTCCTGCTGGAACAGCACGGCAAGAAGCGCAGCCAGATTCTCCTCAGCCTGGGCCTCTCGGCCGACCACAAGGGCCTGGAGCAACTCGCCAGCCACTCTACGGTGGGCGACCAGTTGCTGGCCCAAAGCAAAGAACTCAACCAGTTACTGACCCTGTGCCAGGAAACCAACCTCCTCAACGGCCAGGCGATCCAGCTGCAACAAGCCACCACCGCCAATCAGTTGCGTATCCTCCACGGCGGCGAGCCTCCGGCCCTCTACAACGCTCAAGGCTCCACCTCACGCCTGGCCAAGCCAAGCACCCGCAGCCAAGCCTGAAACCAGCTGACACGCGCCCTATCCAAGGCGCGTCACATGCTGGCAAAATGAAAGCACTTGCGTGTAGTCGTATTTTGTCTGGAGATGGAAGAACCGTGTTCAACGCCCCTAACGCGGAAGATGCTCCGCAGCCACCCAAGGTACTCACCACGCCGCTGGAAATCGCTGGCACCTTGCGGATGCTACAAGAGAGCCATGATCCGCTGATCATCACCTTCCACGAACGCAACCAGCGCTTTCAAAGCTACCTGGTGGAAATCGACCGGGACAGCCAGACGCTGGCCCTGGACGAAATGATCCCGCGGGACGGCGAACGCTACCTTGAGAATGGCGAAGCTTTCCGTATCGAAGGTTTCCACGATGGCGTGCGAGTGGCCTGGGAAAGCAACGGCACCCTGACCATCGACGAAGCTGGCGGCCACCGCATCTACCGCGGCAGCATGCCCGACGAAGTGATCTACCATCAGCGTCGCAATGCCTTCCGCGCCGCCCTGAAGCTGGCACAACTGGTCAGCGTCGAACTGGGTGGCGAAAAACTCAAGGCCCCCATCAGCGGCAAGTTGCTGGACATTTCCGCCACCGGCTGCAAATTGCGTTTCGAAGGGGACATCTCCGAGCGCCTGCAACTGGGCCAGGTCTACGACCGCTTTATCGCCGCCCTGCCCTTTGGCAGCATGACCACCGCGGTGGAACTGCGGTACCTGCACTTCGAAGAAAGGATCAACACCACCTTCGCCGGCGTACGTTTTCATAACATGAGCGGGCTGGTGCAGCGTCAGGTCGAGCGGTTTGTGTATCAACTGCAGCGTGAAGCTCGCCGCTTCGACAAGGACGATGATTTTTAAACACTAAAGATCGCGATAAAAAAAACGGGCAGTTCCTCAAGGGGACTGCCCGTTTTTGCTTTCAGGGGCGCGCCCTGCTCAGGTCATGGGGGTGCTCATCCGGGTCCGGATGCTCCGGGGGCTCGGTGACCGGTGATGGCTCCTGCACCTCGGGATCGACTTCAGGCTCAGGGTCCGGAACGGCGGTCTGCATCTGCTCCTGCACCACCTGCTCGTCCACGCGCGGGTCGAGGCACGCCACCAGCGGCGAGCTGGACATGCTGTCAGGCATCGCCACGTGATGCAGCGGTGCATCGTCCACCTGATGCAGGTTGGTGACGGCCTTGGGCCGGATGCGCCACACCAGGATCAACGCACACAGGCTGAAAAACGCATACAGCATGTGGCTGCCGAACAGCTTCATCACCACACCGGCCAACAGCGGGCCGACACTGGCGCCGATACCGTAGGTCACCAGCAACATCGCGGTAAGCGACACCCGGCGATCACCCTCGACGTGGTCGTTGGAAAACGCCACGGCCAGCGGGTACAGGCAGAACTGCACCAGGGAACACAGAAAGCCTGCGACAAACAGCACTTCCAACGGCACCTGGGTCATGATCGCCAGCGGCAACGCAGCCACCGCCAGGCACAGGGCGAAGCAGCGAATCAACAGCGCGCGATCATACCTATCGGACAACCAGCCCAACGGCCACTGCACCAGCAGCCCGGCAAAAATACAACTACCCATGAACAGACCGACCTGCTCGGTAGTCAGCCCCTGCTGGGACGCGTACAGCGGCGCCAAACCGTAGAACGAGCCCACGATCAACCCGGCCCCCAACACCGTACTGAGGGACTGCGGTACCCGCTTGATAAAGAAGCGCGGTTCCATCGGCGCCGGATGCAGCGGTGCCGGGTGAATACGGCGAGTCATGGCCACCGGCACCAGACACAGCGCGAAACACAGCGCGACCAGCATCAGCAACTCAAGGCCCAACTCAGGGTGCATCACAAGGATCAGTTGGCCCAGCACCAGGCCGAGGTACGAAGCAATCATATAGCCGCTGAACACCGCACCGCGCTGCTTGGCTTCAGCCTGCTCGTTAAGCCAGCTCTCGATGACCATGTACTGGCACATCATGCCCAGGCCGACAATCATCCGCAGCACAATCCAGGCTGGCAGCCAATTGATCAGCCCGTGGCCCAACACCGCTGCGCCGACGATCCCGGCACAGGTGGCGTAGGCCCGGATATGCCCGACGCGGCCAATCAGGCGGTGACCGATCTTGCCCCCCAATACCAGGCCAAAATAGTTGGCGGCCATCAACGCACCCACCCACAGGCTGTCGACGTGATCCGCTGCCAGGCGCAAGGCCAGGTAAGTACTGAGCAGGCCAGAGCCGATCAGCATCATCAGGGAAGCAAAATAAAGGGCTCGAAAAGGTTTCCAGATCTGGCGCATCGGCGTTCCGAGCGGCTCCTTGCTGTGGATATCAGGACTACCAGAATGATAGTCCCGGGTCGTCGGGTCCGGACAGCCAAAACACGCGGTTGCCGGGGAATATTTTGCTCATGCCAATTGGCTACGTGTCAGACGCTCGACAGTGACCTGCGAGGTACACGATGCAGACGAATACTTGCGCCGCCCCGCTCGTGCCTCCCGTGTGAACCTCAAACGCGGGCAAGGTTCGGTTGGTGTTTGAAAAGACTGCCGGGCTCAAGCGCCCGGGCACAAAAAAGCCCCGCCAGATAAATCTGATCGGGGCTTCCTGACGTTTCGACCGCGTGGGCAGGAACGATTATGTGGTGTCCCAGGGCCGGTTCGAACGGCCAACCTTCCCCTTAGGAGGGGGATGCTCTATCCAATTGAGCTACTGGGACTAATGACAGCCAACCGGCAAGGAGCACGGCGACGGACGGCGTGCATGTTAACGGCGCAGGTCAATTTTGTCATGTCGTCCGTAGGCTTTTTGAGTGTAGGCCTACGCCCGTGACTTTAACCCGTATTCCACTCAACGATTACGGGCAGTTCGCCGCCATCGTGCAAAATGCACTCCCCCAAAATGCCATCATTGCAAATTGCAACATCAAGACAACACAGGTCACATATAACTATTTGATTTTAAAGGATTTATTATCAAATAAAGACTGGCACGACGCCTGCAATCCTTTATCCTACAAATACAGTCCGGCCCTGCCACCTGCGGAGTACATGCCAATGAACAGCGCACTTCTACTAGCCCTCAATACCGTTGCACTGGCTGCGTTGGTGATGTTCCATTTTCAATCCACCACCGCTGATGATGCCGCGCAGGTCAGCCAGGCGATCCCCCATCACCTGCAACAACGCCCGCAGCTGGCCGTCATGAAGCCGAACATGCAATCACCGCTGCAACTGACCCAGGGCACCCAGGCTGCCCCCGCTACTGAACACTGGGTTTTCTGAACTGCTTACCGGAGTATTCCATGACCAAATCCGCCTGGCTGTTTCTGACCCTGGCCCTGGCCGCCGTCGGTCTCGGCCTGAACGTGCTGTCGCAAGACGTACAGACCATCGCTTTCGTCGCTGCCGCTGTGTTCGGTAGCCTCTGGTTATTGGCAATCATCATTGGCCGACGCATCAAATTCGATCCCGTACTGCGCTGAATCCCCCCGCTCGTCGCCCTCTCTGTACAGGGTAGTCAACCTCAGGCTCACCCGTCCGAACGACTGACCATATGTCGCTCCGCCCTCGTAAATTGGCAATTTGCCACTAATCTTAAAGTTAAGGGCAAAAGGCCATATTGCTATAGGATGTGCGCCCGAAAAGCCTTTTGCGCCCAGGCCCTGCGGCCTCGACACCGATTTGGGTGCAACCGTGGAAAAGTTTTCCAACCAGTCCGCAAATTTTGAAATGAGTACTGGCATAAAGCCGGTAGCCGGTTCAATATTTGTCACAGAATTGACGCCAAGGAACTGGCAAAACTGAGGCATGATGCGGCCTCTTTGCAATTCAGGTTGAACATTTGGCAGCAAGTCTTGTCCTAACATGCATCTTGCGGCCAATTCCAAAAACCGCTCCCCTGAACTAACCGGTTAAATATATGCGCCCATTGAAACAGGCAATTTATTCCAGCCGTACGGCTGACAAGTTCGTCGTACGTCTGCCAGACGGAATGCGGGAACGCATTGCCGAGGTGGCTCGCAATCATCACCGCAGCATGAACTCCGAAATCATCGCACGCCTGGAACAAAGCCTGATTCAGGAAGGTGCGCTGGGCGACGAGCTGAGCATGCGCCTGGACAGCCCCGAGCTGTCACTGCACGAACGCGAACTGCTGCAGCGTTTTCGTCAGCTCTCCCACCGCCAGCAAAATGCTCTCGTCTCGCTTATCGCTCACGACGTTGAGGCAGCTGCAGAAGCCAACTGATTGGCAACCGAAAGCTGAAAGCCAGCCATGGGCTGGCTTTTTTTTGCCTGGGATTTGGTAAAGACAGGATCAAGGGGCAAAAGCCCCCTGACCGATAGAAGGGATCAAAGCAGGAAGATGGTTGCCAGGCCCAGGAAGATGAAGAAGCCGCCACTGTCGGTCATGGCAGTGATCATCACACTGGCGCCCATGGCCGGGTCCCGCCCAAGGCGCACCAGGGTCATTGGAATCAGAACCCCCATCAAGGCCGCCAGCAGCAGGTTGAGCGTCATGGCCGCGGTCATGACCACACCAAGGGACCAACTGCCATACAGCAGGTACGCCACGACGCCAATGACACCCCCCCACACCAGGCCGTTGATCAGCGCGACCGCAAGCTCCTTGCGCATCAAACGCTTACCGTGCCCGGTACCCACCTGATCCAGCGCCATGGCACGCACGATCATGGTAATGGTCTGGTTACCCGAGTTACCGCCAATCCCGGCCACGATCGGCATCAGCGCGGCCAAGGCCACCAGCTTCTCGATGGAGCCTTCAAACAGGCCAATAACCCTTGATGCAATGAACGCGGTAATCAAGTTAACCGCCAGCCAGGCCCAGCGGTTACGCAGGGACTTCCACACCGACGCAAAAATATCTTCTTCTTCCCGCAGACCGGCCATGTTGAGGACTTCGCTTTCGCTCTCCTCACGAATCAGGTCGACCATTTCATCGATGGTCAGACGGCCGATCAGCTTGCCGTTCTTGTCGACCACCGGGGCCGAGATCAAGTCATAACGCTCGAACGCCTGTGCAGCGTCGTAAGCGTCTTCGTCCGGATGGAAACTTACCGGGTCGTTGGCCATGACGTCCGCAACTTTCTTGTCCGGGTCATTGACCAGCAGGCGCTTGATCGGCAGCACGCCCTTGAGAATGCCTTCGTAATCGACCACGAACAGTTTGTCGGTATGCCCTGGCAGCTCCTTGAGGCGGCGCAGGTAACGCAGAACCACTTCCAGGCTGACGTCTTCGCGGATGGTGACCATCTCGAAGTCCATCAACGCACCGACCTGCTCCTCGTCGTAGGACAACGCCGAGCGCACACGCTCGCGTTGTTGGGCGTCGAGGGTTTCCATCAGCTCATGGACGACGTCACGCGGCAGCTCGGAAGCCAGGTCAGCGAGTTCGTCGGCATCCATGTCCTTGGCGGCAGCCAGGAGCTCGTGATCGTCCATGTCGGCGATCAGGGTTTCACGGACCGAGTCGGATACTTCGAGGAGGATGTCGCCGTCCCGGTCAGCCTTGACCAATTGCCAAAGCGTCAGACGGTCATTAAGCGGCAAGGCTTCGAGGATGTAGGCGACGTCGGCAGAGTGCAGGTCGTCGAGCTTGCGTTGCAGCTCGACAAGGTTTTGCCGGTGGACCAGGTTCTCGACCCGATCATGATTCGCGCCTTCCTGGCGATGCGTCAGGTCTTCGACCACACGCTGGCGCTGCAGCAGCTCGACGACTTGAGCCAGGCGATCCTGCAGGCTTTCTTGTGTTTTCTTTACTTCAACTTCGGTCATAGGCGAACTCCACTCCCAGCAGCGGGGCACGCCGGAAGGATCAATCAGTCAATTCATGATTGGTAAAACGGGGTACTGAGTAACTACTGGGTAAGTCCATGGAGGTGTTCCACAAGCCCCGGCGGGGCTGACGGGCGCAATGATACACCGGGCGGGCGCTTTTAACGTCAAAAAACTGGAAAGAACAAGCGCTTGCGACACAAAGCTGAGCATTGGCCACACATATGAACTGCGACGACGTAGCTTGAAAGGAAAACACATGGGCGGGAGAAAAAGGCGCCCCGGGAAATAAAAACCCCAGACGGCAAAAAGCCCGCACTAGGCGGGCTTTTTGTTGTTTGGTGCACTCGACAGGATTCGAACCTGTGACCGCTCGGTTCGTAGCCGAGTACTCTATCCAGCTGAGCTACGAGTGCAGATTGTGTTTTTAGACCAGATCACAACTGGTTGAAGCCAAGTTACCTGCATTGCTGCAACTAACTCTTAAATGGTGCACTCGACAGGATTCGAACCTGTGACCGCTCGGTTCGTAGCCGAGTACTCTATCCAGCTGAGCTACGAGTGCATTTGTTGCCGCGCATTATAGGCCGTTCAATCTCTATGTAAAGCTATTTTTTCGTTTAGTTTCAACAACTTAGCGAAAAAACCAGATTGCAACGTACTAAGCAAATAATGGCGGAGAACGGGGGATTCGAACCCCCGACACCCTTTTGAGGTGTACTCCCTTAGCAGGGGAGCGCCTTCGGCCACTCGGCCAGCTCTCCGCAACACGGGGCGTATATTAACCAGCTTCATCCCCGTTTGCAAACATAAAAAACGATAAAAATTAATGGCTTGGTTCTTCGTCCTTCTCTTTCTTGATCCGCAGGTAGATTTCCTCGCGGTGGACAGCCACCTCTTTCGGAGCGTTAACCCCGATACGCACTTGATTGCCTTTGACGCCGAGCACGGTCACGGTGATTTCGCCATCACCAATAATCAGGCTTTCTGCGCATCGACGAGTCAGAATCAACATACCTTTCTCCTCACGCATTTCATTTCGGGAACAACAGTCTGCAAAAAAAAGGCATTCGCCCTACAACCAAATGGCCGTAGCCCTACCGCCTAAGTATTGTCGAGCGCAGGCAAAAGAACAGGTCTTCACCACGCGCCCGGCAAAAAAATGAAAGGCGCGGATAACCGCGCCTTCCTGGCAACGCATCACTCGCCCTGTCGGGCCGGAGCGTCGAGCTCGAAAGCCGTATGCAATGCGCGTACAGCCAGCTCCAGGTACTTCTCTTCGATCACTACCGACACCTTGATTTCCGAGGTGGAGATCATCTGGATGTTGATGCTTTCCTTGGCCAGGGCTTCGAACATGCGGCTGGCAACGCCCGCATGGGAACGCATGCCCACGCCCACGATCGACACCTTGGCAATCTTGGTATCGCCGACCACTTCACGGGCGCCGATTTCCTTCGCGGTGTTCTGCAGGATACGCTCCGCCGCATCGTACTCGTTGCGGTGCACGGTGAAGGTGAAATCGGTGGTGTTATCGTGCGAAACGTTCTGCACGATCATGTCGACTTCGATGTTCGCGCCACTGATAGGGCCCAGAATCTTGAAAGCCACGCCCGGGGTGTCTGGCACGCCACGGATAGTCAGCTTGGCTTCATCACGGTTGAAAGCGATACCGGAAATGATCGGCTGTTCCATGGATTCCTCTTCATCAATAGTAATGAGGGTGCCCGGACCCTCCTTGAAGCTGTGCAGTACGCGCAGCGGAACGTTGTACTTGCCGGCAAACTCAACGGCACGGATCTGCAAGACCTTGGAACCGAGGCTGGCCATTTCCAGCATCTCTTCGAAGGTGATCTTGTCCAGGCGCTGGGCCACGGACACAACCCGCGGGTCGGTGGTGTAGACGCCATCCACATCGGTGTAGATCTGGCACTCGTCAGCCTTCAGGGCTGCCGCCAGGGCCACGCCGGTAGTGTCGGAACCGCCACGACCGAGGGTGGTGATGTTGCCGTGCTCGTCGACGCCCTGGAAACCGGCGACAACCACCACACGACCGGCCTTCAGGTCAGCGCGAATCTTCTGGTCATCAATCTGCAGGATGCGGGCTTTAGTGTGCGCGCTATCCGTAAGAATGCGGACCTGGTTGCCAGTGTAGGACACCGCCGGCACACCACGCTTGTTCAGCGCCATGGCCAGCAACGCGATGGTCACCTGCTCACCGGTGGAGATGATCACGTCCAGCTCACGGGGAACCGGTTGCTGATCGCCACTGATTTGCTTGGCCAGATCGATCAGGCGATTGGTCTCGCCGCTCATGGCCGAGAGCACCACCACCAGGTCATCGCCGGCATCGCGGAATTTCTTAACCTTGTCGGCGACCTGCTCGATTCTTTCGACAGAGCCGACCGAGGTGCCTCCAAATTTCTGTACGATCAAAGCCATTTCTAAGCCGCCTCAGCCCGTAAAGGGGCGCCTGTTATTCAATCAACCAGCACTGACTGAGCCCGCGACTAGACCACGGGCTCATTAACAGCGTCTTAAATACCTGCCTCGACAAACGGCACGGTCAGAGCCAGGGCCGCGTCCAGGGCGCCGGCGTCAACACCACCGCCTTGCGCCATGTCCGGACGACCACCGCCCTTCCCGCCCACTGCCGCGGCGGCTTGCTTCATCAAATCACCGGCCTTGAGTTGGCCAGTCAGGTCTTTGGTTACACCGGCAACCAGCACGACCTTCTCCTCATGGACACTGCCGAGCAGGATCACTGCGCGACCGAGCTTGTTCTTCAACTGATCGACCAAGGCCAACAACGCCTTGCCGTCCTGACCGTCCAGGCGCACGGCCAGTACTTTCACACCCTTGACGTCCAGGGCGGAAGCCGACAGATCGTCGCCCGCCGCGCTGGCCGCCTTGGCCTGCAACTGCTCCAGCTGTTTCTCCAGCTGACGGTTGCGCTCCAGTACGCCGGAGAGCTTGTCGATCAGGTTGTCGCGGCTGCCCTTGACCAGGCCGGCCGCTTCCTTGAGTTGTTCTTCTGCCGCATTGAGGTAGGCCAGGGCCGCAGCACCGGTGATCGCTTCAATACGACGCACGCCGGAAGCCACACCGCCTTCGCTGATGATCTTCAGCAGGCCGATGTCGCCGGTACGGCTGGCGTGGATACCGCCACACAGCTCCACCGAGAAGCTGCCGCCCATGCTCAGTACGCGCACTTCGTCGCCGTACTTCTCGCCAAACAGCGCCATGGCGCCTTTTTGCTTGGCGGTCTCGATGTCGGTTTCTTCGGTTTCCACCGGGGTGTTCTTGCGAATCTCGGCGTTGACGATGTCTTCCAGGGCCTTCAACTGCTCAGGCTTGATCGCCTCGAAATGACTGAAGTCAAAACGCAGGCGCTGGCTATCCACCAACGAACCCTTCTGCTGCACATGCTCACCCAGCACCTGACGCAACGCGGCGTGCAGCAAGTGAGTGGCCGAGTGGTTCAAAGCAGTTGCATGCCGTACGTCGGCATCTACCTGAGTGTCCACCGGCGCGCCGACGGTCAGGTTACCCAGCACCAGCACGCCGTGATGCAGGAACGCACCGCCGGTCTTGGTGGTGTCGCGCACTTCAAAACGACCGGAGGTGGAGCTCAGGAAACCGCAATCACCGACCTGGCCGCCGGATTCAGCGTAGAACGGGGTCTGATCCAGGACTACAACGCCCTCGTCACCTTCGTTCAGCACGTCGACCGACTTGCCGTCCTTATAGATAGCCACGATCTTGGCCGAGCCAACGGTGGCTTCATAACCAATGAACGAAGTCGCTACATCAACCTTTACCAGGGTGTTGTAGTCCAGGCCAAAGGAGCTGGCGGAACGGGCACGCACACGCTGGGCTTCCATCTCACGCTCAAACCCGGCTTCGTCGATGGTCAGCTCGCGTTCGCGGGCGATGTCGGCGGTCAGGTCCATCGGGAAACCGTAGGTGTCGTACAGCTTGAACACCACGTCGCCCGGCACCACGGTGCCTTTGAGCTCAGCCAGATCCTGCTCGAGGATCTTCAGGCCGTGCTCCAGGGTCTTGGAGAACTGCTCTTCTTCAGCCTTGAGCACGCGCTCGATGTTGGCTTGCTGCTGCTTGAGTTCCGGGAAGGCATCGCCCATCTCGGCCACCAGCGCGGCAACGATCTTGTAGAAGAAGCTGCCGGTGGCGCCCAGCTTGTTACCGTGACGGCAGGCGCGACGGATGATGCGGCGCAGCACATAGCCACGGCCTTCGTTCGACGGCAGCACGCCGTCGGCGATCAGGAAGCCGCAGGAACGGATGTGGTCCGACACCACCTTGAGCGACGACTGATTGTCGTTGGCACAGCCAATGGCCGCGGCCGAAGCGCTCAGCAAGTTGGTGAAAAGGTCGATCTCGTAGTTGGAATGAACGTGCTGCATCACCGCACTGATCCGCTCCAGGCCCATGCCGGTGTCCACCGACGGCGCTGGCAACGGGTGCAACACGCCATCGGCGGTGCGGTTGAACTGCATGAACACGTTGTTCCAGATTTCGATGTAACGGTCGCCGTCTTCTTCCGGCGAGCCCGGTGGGCCGCCCCAGATGTCGGCGCCGTGATCGTAGAAAATCTCGGTGCAAGGGCCGCACGGGCCGGTGTCGCCCATGGTCCAGAAGTTGTCGGAGGCGTAAGGCGCGCCCTTGTTGTCGCCGATGCGAATCATGCGCTCGGCCGGCACCCCGATCTGCTGGGTCCAGATGTCGTACGCTTCGTCATCGGTGGCGTAGACGGTGACCCAGAGTTTTTCCTTCGGCAGCTTCAGCACGCCGGTCAGGAAGGTCCAGGCGAAGGTGATCGCATCTTTTTTGAAATAGTCGCCGAAGCTGAAGTTACCCAGCATCTCGAAGAATGTGTGGTGGCGGGCGGTGTAGCCCACGTTTTCCAGGTCGCTGTTCTTGCCGCCGGCGCGTACGCACTTCTGGCTGCTGGTGGCGCGGGTGTAGGCGCGCTTTTCCTGGCCCAGGAAGCAGTCCTTGAACTGGTTCATCCCCGCGTTAGTGAACAGCAGGGTTGGGTCATTGCCTGGGATCAAGGAGCTGGAGGCGACACGGGTGTGACCTTGCTCTTCGAAGAAGCGAAGGAAGGCTTCACGGATTTCTGCGCTTTTCATTAGGTTCTTCCACGGAGGCTGCGGCCAAAGGCCAGTGCTAAACGTCATCAGACGGAGCGACGGCAAAGGGCCGCATTATATCGGCCCTTTGCCCGTGGTACAGCGTGTTTATGTGATAGAAACAGTCAATTAGACGGTCTGCACTGTCATTTCCGGGAAAACTCGACAAATGTTGCGAGTACTTGCTCGATCTGTGCCCGGCTGACATCCAGGTGAGTGACCAGGCGCAGACGCGGCGCGGCGCTCAACTTGATCCCGCGCTCGGCAGCAAACGCCTTCAAGGCCTGGGCCCGATCACCGATATCCACGTAGACCATATTGGTCTGCACCGGCTCCACCGTATAACCCACCTTGCGCAGTTCATCCCCCAGCCATTGGGCGTTGGCGTGGTCGTCGGCCAGGCGCTGCACCTGGTGATCCAGGGCGTACAGCCCCGCCGCCGCCAGCGAACCGGCCTGGCGCATGCCGCCACCGACCATCTTGCGCAAACGACGGGCCTTGGCGATCAATGCCGTGGAGCCGCACAACACCGAGCCGATGGGCGCGCCCAGGCCCTTGGACAGGCACACCGACACCGAATCGAAGTGCCGGGCGATCTCCCGTGCATCCACACCCAGCTTGACCGCCGCGTTGTAGAGCCGCGCGCCGTCCAGGTGCAAGGCCAGGCCGTGCTCCCGGGTAAAGGCTCGCGCGGCTGCCAGGTATTCAAGTGGCAGGACTTTGCCCTGCATGGTGTTTTCCAGCGCCAGCAGGCGGGTGCGGGCGAAGTGGAAGTCGTCCGGCTTGATTGCTGCCAGCACGTGCTCAAGGTTCAGGGAACCGTCGGCCTGCACCTCCAGGGGTTGTGGCTGGATCGAGCCGAGAACCGCCGCGCCGCCGCCTTCGTATTTGTAGGTGTGGGCCTGCTGACCGACGATGTATTCCTCGCCACGCTCGCAGTGCGCCATCAACGCCAGCAGGTTGCTCATGGTGCCGGTGGGCACGAACAACGCGGCGGCAAAACCCAGACGCTTGGCCAGTTCGGCTTCCAGATGATTGACGCTTGGGTCTTCGCCGTAGACGTCGTCGCCACTGGCGGCCGTCGCCATCGCCTCGAGCATGCCTGGGGTCGGTTGGGTCACTGTGTCGCTGCGCAGGTCAATCACGGTCATCAAACTAGCCTCTAGCGGATTGGAGCGTTTCTTGTGTTAACGATTACTGCGGGCAAACCCGCGGAATATCAAGCCCCGAGCTTGCACAATCGAATACCAACCAAACAAACCGATATAGGTTATCGATAAACCAACCGTGCAGTTTCTGAAAAACCATGATAAAAACTCTCCGCCGCCAGGGTTCTGGCGGCAACGTTCTCAGGGCGGGGTGTAATTCCCCACCGGCGGTAATTGCACGCAATGTGCATAGCCCGCGAGCGCTTGGCGCCTCGAACTGCCTCGGCAGGACGGCGACAAGGTCAGCAGACCCGGTGTGATCCCGGGGCCGACGGTCATAGTCCGGATGAAGAGAGAACGGGATTGGCACCTAAGGGCCGCGCTGACGTCATGTTCACATGAGCCAGCTGTGCGTACCCTTAAATCCCATTCGATTCATAACGCCCTGTTTTTTTCTTAAACAGGAGTCAGAACATGCAACCCACCGCAATCGACAGCAAAAGCAAAAACCATCACGGCGAGCGTGTCGCGTTTATCCAGGCCTGCTGGCACAAGGATATTGTCGACCAATCCCGTAAAGGTTTCCTCGCCGAAATGATCGCCCAGGGCTACCAGGAATCGGACATCGATTTCTTCGAAGTCGGCGGCGCTTTTGAACTGCCCCTGCACGCCAAGCTGCTGGCCAAGTCCGGCCGTTATGCCGGTATCGTCGCGGCCGCCCTGGTGGTGGACGGCGGGATCTACCGTCATGAGTTCGTGGCCCAGTCCGTGGTCAGCGGCCTGATGCAGGTTCAGCTGGAAACCGAAGTGCCGGTGTTCTCGGTATCCCTCACCCCGCACCACTTCCACGCGGGCAGCGAGCACCACACGTTCTTTTATGAGCACTTCGTGCACAAAGGCCAGGAAGCGGCACGCACCTGCGCCGACACCCTGCACAAGGTTCGCGCACTGCGTCGCAATGAGCCACGGGCGGTAGCGGTTTAAGCAACACCACAAAGCAAATGTGGGAGCGGGCTTGCTCGCGAAGGCGGAGTGTCAGTCAATACATGTCTGACTGATACACCGCCTTCGCGAGCAAGCCCGCTCCCACATTTGACCGAGTCAGTCTCGGGAGTCAGGCCAGGCCAGCATCCGTGGTCGGCACAATCAGTATCCCGGCTCGCAAGCCATTCTTGACCTTCGGGTTCGGGAAGATGATGCGTGCGCCCTCCTCCTCGATCACCCAGCGGGTCTTGGCAATGTCCTCGGCCAGCAGATAGCCCATCTCCAACTCCGAAAAGTTTTCCACGTCCGCCGGCAAATGCAGGACGAAGGTATCGCTGTGCTTGATCACTTCCCGGGAGACGCTGAACAGCTTCAAGCCGTCCAGGCTCTCGGTGGTCGGCTCGTTGCCTTCGATGATCTGCTTGAGACGGGTTTCCAGGCGCGATACGTCCACGCCCTGGTTATGCCCGAACGGCCGGGCCTTGCCCAACTCCAGCGTGAAGGACTCAGCCTCAAGCTGCTCGTAGGTAAACGCGGTGAAGGTGATCGATGTCTTGTTCTGCAACAGCACCGCTTCCATGCCGGCAGCTCGCAAGCGCGCCAGCTCATGGCGCGAATGCTGGCGACCGTCTTTCCACGGGTACAGCGCGAACTGCTCGATCTTCGAGCCACGGATGGCGGTGTGCAGGTCGTAGTGCAAACGGCTACGCCCCGGCACGCTGAAGAAAGTGCGGGCCAACTGCTCAAGCTCGGCGGCGCGCATGGCTTCGGGGCCGATGTTTTGTTCATGACGGCCATTGAACAGCCGGTTGACGTCCAGTTCGAGGTAACGCTCGCCGCGGCGCATGGCCTCGGGGTTACCGAACAGGAACAGAATACGGGTGCGGGGCTTGATCTCCCCACGGGCAATGCCTTGCAGCAAGCGGTCGGCCAATTCGATCGGCGCGGTTTCGTTGCCATGGATGCCGGACGACAGCAGCACGTCGCTGCCGTTGTCCCGCGCCTCAGGAGGCCGCACTTCCAGCGCGCCCTCACTGAGCCAGCGCAGTTGCACGCCATCGACAGTCAGTTGAATTTTTTGCGCCGGTTCGCGACCGGCGAGGGTCAGTTCAAGCAGTTTGCCGAGGGCGAGCATAAGCAGCTTCCTTAGTGGTTGCAGCCAGGACCGTGGACGTGATCGTCGTCATCACCTTCAACGTCGGCCGGTTCCATTTCCAGTTGCAGGCTCATCAGGTTGGTGGCCAATGGGCGCATCAGCAGGTTGGCGTATTCCGCGTCGCCTTCTTCCACGTCAACGCCGATCAGCAGCTGGCCACGGCCGTCGTGCTGGATCCAGATCTCCTTGCCCTGCCACACCACGGCAACGCGGGTGCAGGAGGTTTCCAGCTGGGTGCCGTCGGTGTCTTCAAGGATCAGTTTCAGGGTGTCGGTGGTCATAAATAGTTCTCAGCCGTGCGGCGTTAATTGATCTGGAAAGGATAAACCGAGCCCAGTTTAAGGATTTGCGTCAGTTCATCCAGTGCCGTCCGGCACTCAAGCAGCAATTGCGGGTCAGCCAGGTCGGTTTCCCGCAGGCTGTCGCGGTAGTGCTTGTCGACCCATTGGGTCAGGGTGTCGTACAACGGCGCCGTCATGATAACCCCTGGGTTGACCGCCGCCAGTTCGGTTTCATTCAGCGCTACACGCAAGCGCAGGCACGCCGGGCCACCGCCGTTCTGCATGCTTTGCTTGAGGTCGAAAACTTTGACTTCGCGGATCAGCCCGCCGGAAGACGTCAGGCCTTGCAGGTACTGCCAGACGCGTTCGTTGGCGCGGCATTCTTCCGGCACGATCAGCAGCATCGAACCGTCGGCGCGGCTCAGCAACTGGCTGTTGAACAGGTAGGAACGCACCGCATCTTCAACGCCGACCTGGGCACGGGGCACGCAGATCGACTGGAAATTGCCACCGAGCTTGCCGAGTTTGCCCTGCAATTCGCCGAGCATTTGATCGGTATTGAGGAACGCGTCCTCGTGATAGAACAGTACCTCGCCATTGCCCACCGCGATCACGTCGTTGTGGAACACACCGGCATCGATCACCGCCGGGTTCTGCTGGGCGTAGACCACGCCGTCATCCCGCAGGCCGTGCAGGCGCGCGACCGCCTGGGAGGCTTCGAGGGTCTGGCGCGCCGGGTACTTTTGCGGCGCCGGGTAGCGGGTGTCGAACGCACTGCGACCGAACACGAAAAACTCTACGCCCGCCTCGCCATAGTCACGGCAGAAACGCGTGTGGTTGGCCGCGCCTTCGTCACCGAACTGCGCCACGGCCGGTAATGCGGCGTGGTGGGCGAAGTGTTTGCCATCGGCAAACATCGCCCCCAGCACGCGGCTGGTGGTCGGGTGTTCGATGCTGCGGTGGTATTTGCAGTTGAGGTTGGCGGCGGTGAAATGCACGCGGCCATCGGCTGTGTCGGCGCTCGGGCTGACGGTGGCGGCATTGGCCACCCACATGCTCGACGCCGAGCAGCTGGCAACCAGCAGCGGCATGGCTTGCTTGGCGGCCTGTTGGATGACTTGTGCGTCGGTGCCGGCAAAACCGAGGCTGCGCAAGGCGGCCACATCCGGACGTTCCTGGGGCGCCAGCACACCTTGCACAAAGCCCATTTCCATCAGGGCTTTCATCTTCGCCAGGCCTTGCAGCGCCGCTTCCTTCGGGTTGGAGGACTGCTGGCTGTTGCTCTGGGACGCGACGTTGCCGTAGGACAAACCGCCGTAGTTATGGGTCGGCCCCACGAGACCGTCAAAATTGACTTCACAGGATTTCATCGGCGAGGCTCCACGAACATCTGTATTTTTATAGGCATCAAATTACTTGAACACACCACAAATCAAGTGTGGGAGCGGGCTTGCTCGCGAAAGCGGTGGTTCAGTCGCCTGAAATGTTGAATGACACACCGCCTTCGCGAGCAAGCCCGCTCCCACATTTAGATCAGCGTCACACCCGGAGTTAACGTCGCCGGTAGCACCAGGCTCGGGGTCTCAAGGGAGGCCACCGGGTACGCGCAATAATCCGCCGCGTAATAAGCGCTGGCGCGATGGTTGCCCGAAGCCCCTACCCCGCCAAACGGTGCGCTGCTCGCAGCCCCCGTCAGCTGTTTGTTCCAGTTGACGATCCCGGCACGGCTTTCCAGCCAGAACTGCTGGTAACGCGCTTCGGAATCCGACAGCAACCCGGCCGCCAAGCCGTATTGGGTGTTGTTGGCCTCGGCAATCGCCGCCTCGAAATCGGTGTAGCGGATCACTTGCAGCAGCGGGCCGAACAGCTCTTCGTCAGCGCGATCCGTCACCTCGCTCACATCGATAATCCCCGGCGTCAGCAGCGCAGCCTGGGCCTGGGGTTGAGTCATTTCCAACAGCGCCACGGCGCCATTGGCCAGCAGCAATTCCTGGGCATCCATCAACGCCTTGGCAGCACCGAGGGAAATCACCGAGCCCATGAACGGCGCCGGCGCTTGGTCAAATGCGCCGACTTCGATGGTCGAGCTCACCGCCACCAGGCGTGCGAGCAACGCATCGCCCCACGCGCCTTGCGGCACCAGCAGGCGACGGGCACAGGTGCAGCGCTGGCCGGCCGAGATAAACGCCGACTGGATAATGGTGTACACCGCCGCGTCCACGTCGGCCACTTCATCCACCACCAGCGGGTTGTTGCCGCCCATTTCCAGCGCGAGGATCTTGTCCGGGCGCCCGGCGAATTGCTGGTGCAGATGGTTGCCGGTACGGCTGGAGCCGGTGAAGAACAGACCGTCGATGCCCGGGTTGGCCGCCAGGGCGATCCCGGTTTCCCGCGCGCCTTGCAGCAGGTTCAACACGCCCGCCGGCAGGCCGGCGTCGATCCAGCATTGCACGGTCAACTCGGCGACTTTCGGGGTCAGTTCGCTCGGTTTGAACAGTACGGTGTTACCCGCCAGCAAGGCCGGTACGATGTGGCCGTTAGGCAGATGACCCGGGAAGTTGTAAGGGCCAAACACCGCCACCACACCGTGGGGCTTGTGGCGCAATACGGCAGTGGCGTCGCCCAATGGGCCGCTCTTTTCGCCGGTACGTTCGCGGTAGCTTTGCACCGAAATCGCGACCTTGTTGACCATGCTGGTGACTTCAGTCGCCGATTCCCACAATGGCTTGCCGGTTTCCTCACCGATGCAGCGGGCGAGTTCGTCGGCACGGCTTTTCAGGTTGGCGGCGAAGGCTTCCAGCACGCTCAGGCGTTCTTCCAGGGAACGCTTGGCCCAGGCTGGAAAGGCCTGGCGCGCGGCCTGAACGGCGGACTCGACCTGCTCGGTGGTAGCGCCATTACCCGACCACACGACCTGCTGGGTCACCGGGTTCAGCGACTCAAACACTTCACCCTGGCCAGCCAGCCACTCACCTGCGATGTATAGCGAATTCATTATTTCGACTCCCGGGCAGCGGACAACGGTACGGCGCGCACTTGATCACCGGCGATCAGTTGCAGGCGCTTGGCGGTCTGTTGATCGACCACCAGAGTGCCCGCAGCCAACCGCGCCGGTGCGGCGGTGATGCGGCAATCTTCACGTTTGCGGTTATGGATCAGGAACGGCGTGGCGTCGTCGCCCGGCGTACCAATCGCCAGCACCAGCGCTTCGCTGTCGCGCACGGCGCGGATCTTGGTGGTTTCACACTCCACCGCCGGGCCGGCGTCGAAGATGTCGACGTAGCCCTGGTAGCTGAAACCTTCGCTCTTGAGCATGCTCAGGGCCGGCTCGGTGTCGGTGTGGACCTTGCCGATCACGTTGCGCGCGTCTTCAGACAGGAAGCAGGTGTACAGCGGAAACTTCGGCATCAGCTCGGCGATAAACGCCTTGTTGCCCACGCCGGTAAGGTAGTCGGCCTGGCTGAATTCCATCTTGAAGAAGTGCCGGCCCAGACTTTCCCAGAACGGCGAGCGCCCGGCTTCGTCGGACATGCCGCGCATCTCGGCGATGATCTTGTTGCCGAACAGCTGCGGGAATTCGGCGATAAACAGCATGCGCGCCTTGGCCAGCATGCGACCGTTAAGGCCGTTGCGATAATCGGCGTGCAGGAACAACGAGCACAACTCGGAGTTGCCGGTCAGGTCGTTGGCCAGAAACAGCGTCGGGATTTCACGGTAGATGTTCAGCTCCTGGGAGGCGCTGACCGTCAGGCCGACCCGGAAGTTGTACCAGGGCTCACGCAGGCCGACGGCACCGGCGATGGCGGAAATCCCCACCACGCGACCTTCGTCGTTTTCCAGCACGAACAGGTAGTCCGCATCACCACGCCCGGCTTCGCCGCGAAAGGTCTTTTCAGCCCAGCCGACCCGGTGGGTCAGGCGCTCTTCGTTGGCCGGCAAGGTGGTGAGGCCGGTGCCGGTGCTGCGCGCCAGATCAATCAGGGCCGGTAAATCGCTGCTGCGTACGGGACGAACGATCATGCTATCTCCTCAAACGGGCCGCCTTGCAAGCCACCCGCGAAACTCATTCTTAAACCGCTACCAGTCGAACGCTGGCACCCTCGCCGACGCCCAGGGCTTCGGCGGTTTCCAGGTCCAGGGTCACTGGCTTGCCCGGTGCGTAGTCCAGTTCCAGCATCACCGCGCGGTAATCCTGCAACTGGCCGTTGCTCACCAGGTACTGGCGGCCGACACCCTTGACCATCTCACCGATCTTCACCGGCACCACACGGCTCTGGGCGATCGAGCGAATGCCCGAGACCCGCGCATGCAGGGTTGGGCCGCCGTCGAAGATGTCGATGTAATGGTCAGTCTCGAAGCCTTCGCGCATCAGGATGTCGAAGGTGATCTGCGCCCGTGGGTGCACCTGGCCCATGGCTTCCTGGGCGGCGTCCGGCAACAGCGGCACGTAGATCGGGTAATGCGGCATCAGTTCGGCGAGGAAGGTCCGGCTCTTCAACCCGCACAGGCGCTCGGCGGCGGCGTAGTTGAGGTCGAAGAAGTTGCGGCCGATGGCGTCCCAGAACGGCGAATCACCGTTCTCGTCGCTGTAGCCGACAATCTCGGTGACCACCGAATCGGCGAAGCGCTCCGGGTGGCCGGCCACGAACAGCAGACGGCCACGGGAGTTGAGTTCCGACCACGGCGAACCCACCAGCTCCGGCACCACGTAGAAACTGGTCAGCAGGCTATTGCCGGTGAGGTCATGGCACTGCGAGAGCACGTGGATCTTGTTGTGGATCTTCAGCTCGCGGGAAGCATGCACGAAGGTTTCGTTGCGAAAGCTGTAGAACGGTTCCGAGTAGCCCGCCGAAGCGACGATGGCCGAGCAGCCCACCAGCTTGCCGGCATCGGTGTCTTCAAGCACGAAGAAATAGCTTTCTTCGCCGTTGAAGCTGACCTCTGCGGCGAAGGACGCTTCGCTCGCGGCGATCTTGTCGCTCAGGCGTTCGACATCATCCGGCAAGGAGGTGACACCAATCGGGCTGTCCGCAGCCAGACGCTGTACCTCGCCCAGATCAGCCATTTGCGCGGGGCGCATCACCAGCATGGTGTCACTCCTTAACTCGAAAACTCACAGGAAAAAATGCCGGACACGATCTTGAAATCAGTGAGGTCAAGTGTGGGAGCGGGCTTGCTCGCGAAAGCGGTGTGTCATTCAACATTTCAGGTGACTGAGCCACTGCATTCGCGAGCAAGCCCGCTCCCACATTTGATCTTCACAGCTTCAACTAAAGAGTCCGGCATACAAAATTTGTGTTGGGCGCCCGACTCGCCGGGCACCCAACGGTCTATCAGGCTTGCGTCAGCTTTTTAACAGCACGTTCGAAGCGGTCCAGGCCTTCCTGGATATCGGCATCTTCCACCACCAGGCTCGGGGCGAAACGCACGACATCCGGGCCGGCTTGCAGGATCATCAAGCCTTCGCGCTCAGCGGCGTTGAAGATGTCCTTGGCCTTGCCTTTCCAGGCATCGCTCAGCACGCAACCGAGCAGCAGGCCCAGGCCACGCACTTCGGTGAAGATGCCGTATTGCTGGCCAATCTTCTCCAGACGGGAAACGAACAAGTCGTGCTTGGCGTTAACGCCAGCCAGCACTTCTGGCGTGTTGATCACGTCGATCACCGCTTCCGCCACCGCGCACGCCAGCGGGTTGCCGCCGTAGGTGGTGCCGTGGGTGCCGACCACCAGGTGCTTGGCCAGGTCTTCGCGGGTCAGCATGGCGGCAATCGGGAAACCGCCGCCCAGGCTCTTGGCGCTGGTGAGGATGTCCGGCACGACGCCGTAATGCTGATAGGCGAACAACTCGCCGCTGCGGCCCATGCCGGTTTGCACTTCGTCGAACACCAGCAGCGCGTTGTTCGCGTCGCACAGGTCGCGGGCACCTTGCAGGTACGACAGTTCTGCCGGCAATACGCCGCCTTCGCCCTGGATCGGCTCCAGCACCACAGCGCAGGTCTTGTCCGAAATGGCCGCTTTCAGCGCATCCAGATCGTTGTAAGGCACGTGAGTGATGCCGACGATCTTCGGACCGAAGCCGTCGGAATACTTCGACTGGCCACCCACGTTCACGGTGAACAGGGTGCGGCCGTGGAAGCTGTTCAGGGCGGCGATGATTTCGTATTTCTCGGTGCCGAAGCGGTCGAACGCGACACGACGGGCCAGCTTGAAGGCGGCCTCGTTGGCTTCGGCGCCGGAGTTGCAGAAAAACACACGCTCGGCAAACGTGGCGTCGATCAGCTTATGGGCCAGGCGCAGCGCCGGCTCATTGGTGAAGACGTTGGACACGTGCCACAGCTTGTTGGCCTGTTCGGTCAGTGCACCGACCAGCGCCGGGTGGGCGTGGCCCAATACGTTGACCGCGATGCCGCCGGCAAAGTCGATCAGCTCTCGGCCCGCCTGGTCCCATACGCGGGAACCTGCGCCACGCACGGGGATGAAAGCGGCAGGTGCGTAGTTGGGAACCATGACCTGGTCGAAATCGGCACGTTGCACCGGGGCTTGCTCAACGGACATCGGAGTCTCCTGAAGAGGAACGCCTGCCTGAAACTGGCGGGCGATGCAGGGATTGTAAGGACAGTTTTCAGCGCGGCCTTGCCGCCAAGCGACAACTTCTTATAGCGCCAACCCGCGATTTTCGCGGGTTTACGCCAATGCGACAAATAGCATCGCAATGGCGCAGTTTAAACCGCCCGAGCCGGTTTTGGGCGGTCGGCGAGGCACAACTATCTAATGCCGTCGCCGATGGCCGTTTTGTTCTGCTGTTGATCTCATCCGCGCACAGGAACAGCGCCATCGCCTGGAGATGCCGGCCGAGCACTGATGCCTAGCCGCGCTCGGACGGCACCGACGACAATTCGAACGGGCTGCTGCTGCGGCGCTGGTTGCGGTCTTCACGAGGGGTGGCGCCGAAGAAGTTGCGGTAGGCGCTGGAGAAGTGCGGCCCCGAGGAGAAGCCGCAGGACAGGCCGATCTGGATGATCGACTTGCTGGTTTGCATGAGCATCTGGCGGGCCTTGTTCAGGCGCAGTTCCAGGTAGTACTGGCTGGGGACGCGATTGAGGTATTGCTTGAAGATGCGCTCGAGCTGTCGTCGGGATACGCACACGTGCTGGGCGATTTCGTCGGTGGTCAGCGGTTCTTCAATATTGGCTTCCATCAGCAACACGGCCTGGGTCAGCTTTGGATGGCTGGAACCCAGGCGGTTTTGCAGCGGGATGCGCTGGCGCTCGCCGCCTTCGCGGATGCGCTCTACCACCAGTTCTTCCGAGACGGCACCGGCCAGTTCGGCGCCGTGGTCACGGGCCAGCACCGCCAGCAGCAGGTCGAGTACCGACATGCCACCGCAGGCGGTCAGGCGGTCACGGTCCCAGTCGAACAGATGGCTGGTGGCGATGACCTTGGGGAAACGCTCGGCGAAATCGTCCTGCCAGCGCCAGTGCACGGCGGCGCGATAGCCGTCGAGCAGACCGAGTTGGGCCAACGGATACACACCGGCCGACAGACCGCCGATCACGCAGCCGGCGCGCACCAGTTGCTTGAGGGCGGTGCTGAGCTGGGAGGCGATGACGGTCGGTGGTTCATCCGCCAGCAGGAACAGCTTTTGAAAGCCTTCCAGCTTGCCGGCCCAGGGTTCACCCGGCAGTTGCCAGGCACCGTCGATTGGCGGTTCGGCCTGCAAAAACGAGAGTTCGTACACCACGTCCGGATGCACCCGCTGAGCAACGCGCAAGGCCTCCTCAGCCAGCGCAAGCGTCAGTGCTTTAGTGCTGGGCCAAATCAGGAAACCAATTCGATGGGCAGTCATGGAGTGCTATCCGAAGCGAGTAACAGTAATGAAGACAAAGGCCAATGCTAGCCCGTAAACCAACACAAATCTCTAAAGCGGGTGAAGATCCAAATGTGGGAGCGGGCTTGCTCGCGAATGCGGTGGATCAGTCACCGGATGTATCAACTGATACACCGCTTTCGCGAGCAAGCCCGCTCCCACAGGGAATTGGGGCAACCTCAGGATTGTGAAGCTTGCACTAATTCAGTGCATAAAAGCAGTTCTGTTTACTTCAAGCTGCCGGAAAGAAACTGCTGCAAACGCTCGGACTGTGGGTTTACCAGCACTTCGCGCGGGTTGCCTCGTTCTTCAACGATGCCTTTGTGCAGGAACACCAGTTGGTTGGAGACTTCACGGGCAAAGCCCATTTCGTGGGTCACCACCACCATGGTCCGGCCTTCCTGGGCCAGGTCCTGCATTACCTTGAGCACTTCGCCCACCAGCTCCGGGTCGAGGGCCGAGGTGGGTTCGTCGAACAGCATCACCTCAGGCTCCATCGCCAGAGCACGGGCAATCGCCACGCGTTGCTGTTCACCACCGGACATGTGGCCAGGGAACGCATCCTTACGATGGCCCACACCGACTTTAGCCAGGTAGTGCTCGGCCTTTTCCCGGGCGTCTTTTTTCGACATGCCCAAGACGTGCACCGGTGCTTCCATGACGTTTTCCAGCGCGGTCATGTGGGACCACAGGTTGAAGTGCTGGAACACCATCGACAGTCGCGAACGCATGCGTTGCAGCTGTTTCGGGTCTGCAGCCTTCATGGCGCCGTCTTTGTTGGCCACCAGTTTCAGCTCTTCGTTATTGAGCAGAATCTTGCCGGCGTGGGGTTGCTCCAGCAGGTTGATGCAGCGCAAAAAGGTACTTTTGCCCGAGCCACTGGACCCGATGATGCTGATCACATCACCGGCCGCGGCGGCCAGGGACACACCTTTGAGCACTTCATGACTGCCATAGCGTTTATGCAGGTCTTGGACTTCAAGTTTGTACATGCGGTCGGTTCTCACAAAAACAGTTGGTCAGTCGTTGAGCAAGCGCCCGTGCCGCAGCGCTTCGCGCCCCGCCACCTTGGCCAGCCAGAAACCCGCTTGGGCATAACGTAGCCGTTCAACGGCAAACAACACCCCAGACGTGCCCGCGCAAACAATGCTCACGCGGTCGGACAAGGGATCGATCACTTCAAATATCGGGTCGCCGGCTTCGACTACGTCACCGGCTTTACGCAGGTAGCTGATCACGCCGGCGTGGGGCGCGAACAACAACTCGGTGCCTTCAAAGGGCAGGCCTTCGCAGGCTTCGTATTGCGGCGCGGGCCACTCACCACGGATCAGGCCTTGCTCGGCAAGGAATGCCAGGATGCCTTCGGCGTGGAAAATCGCCTCGTCACGACCGGTATCGGCCTGGCCGCCCAACTCCAAGGTCGTCGCCAGGCACGCCAGGGGAATCTGCGCCTCGGGGAACGCCCGAGACAGCCGCAGCCACGGCAGCGAACAGGCCTCGTCAAACGAACTGCCGCCGGAATCTTCCGCCAGCAGGCCGACCTTCACATTCAGATGCGCCGACAGCGAACGCCACTGCGGCCAGTGCTGCGGCAGCGCGTACATGTGCAACGCGGCCTCGGCATCGCAATGCAGGTCGAGGACCACGTCGGCGGTGCAGGCATGGCTCAGCAACACCCGCTGCATGCCTTGCAGTTGACTGCTCGGCTCCGGCAAGGCGTTCAGCGTGTCGCTCATGGCCTGGCGGATCAAGCGCACATTGGCGTGAGGATCATCCCCCAGCTTACCGTTGAGCAACTCGGTAACCGGCTCGCTCAACTCAACGAAATCACGGTTGAAATTCTTGCCGCTGCCGACCTCGAAGCGGCCCTGGTGGCTGCCTTGCAGCAACTGTCCCAGGCCCATCGGGTTAGCGACGGGGACCAGCTCGATCACGCCGTTGAGGGCGCCTTGCTGCTCCAGTTCCGTCAGGCGCTTTTTCAGCTCCCAGGCGGCGCGCATGCCGGGCAATTCATCGGCGTGCAGGCTGGCCTGGATATAGGCCTTGCGCTCGCCGCTGCCGAAACGGAACACCGTCAGCTGGCGTTCGCAGCCCAGGTGCCCCCAGGGCAACAGGTGATCGATACGTTCCATATCAATGCTTCCGTGGAGCCAGGTAGCTCAGCCAGCGGCCTTCGGCCAACTTGAACAGGCGCACCAGGATGAAGGTCAGGCACAGGTAGAACGCACCCGCCGTGATATAGGCTTCGAACGGCAAGTAGTACTGGGCGTTCACCGTGCGCGCGGCACCGGTGATGTCGATCAAGGTGACGATTGAGGCCAGGCTCGTGGTCTGGAGCATCATGATCACTTCGTTGCTGTACTGCGGCAGCGCGCGGCGCAGGGCCGATGGCAGCAGGATCCGGCGATACAGCTTGTAGCGCGACATGCCCATGGCCTTGGCCGCTTCGATCTCACCATGGGGCGTGGCCTTGAGGCTGCCGGCGATGATTTCAGCGGTGTAGGCGCTGGTGTTCACGGCAAACGCCAGGCACGCACAGAAGGTCGCGCTGGACAGCAGTGGCCACAGGAAGCTTTCGCGCACCGCTTCGAACTGGGCCAGGCCGTAGTAGATCAAAAACAGCTGCACCAGCATCGGCGTGCCGCGAATCACATAGGTGTAGAGCCAGGCAACACCGTTGATGATCGGTTGCTTGGACACGCGCATCAGGCCCAGGGGCAAGGCCGCGAGCAAACCGAAGAACAGCGAAATGGCCAGCAGTTTCAGGGTGGTCAGCAAGCCGCCGAGGTACAGCGGCATGGCCTCCCAGATGACGTTGTAGTCGAAGATCATAGATCAGCCGCCTTTACGCCTACCGAGTAGCGCTTCTCAAGATGACGCAGGGCCAGCAACGACACGCTGGTGATCACCAGGTACATCGCCGCCACTGCGAGGAAGAAGGTAAAAGGTTCGCGGGTGGCGTCTGCCGCCTGCTTGGCCTTGAACATCATGTCTTGCAGGCCCACCACCGAAATCAATGCGGTGGCCTTGGTCAGTACCAGCCAGTTGTTGGTAAACCCGGGGATCGCCAGCCGAATCATCTGCGGCACCATCACCCGGAAAAACACCTGGAACGGGCTCATGCCATACGCCAGGCCGGCCTCGGCCTGGCCCTTGGGAATGGCCATGAAGGCGCCACGGAAGGTTTCCGAAAGGTAGGCGCCAAAGATGAAACCCAGGGTGCCGATACCGGCGGCCAAGGGGTTCAAGTCAATGTAGTCGTTGTAGCCGAGCAACGGCGCAACGCGGTTAAGCAGGTCCTGACCGCCGTAGAAAATCAGCAGGATCAGCACCAGGTCGGGGATCCCGCGGATCACCGTGGAGTACAGGTCGCCCAGCCAGGCCAACCAGCGCACCGGCGAGAGGCGCAACGCGACCCCGATCAGACCCAGAACAATGGCCAAGGCCATGGACGACAAGGCGAGCTGAAGCGTCAACCATGCGCCATCGAGGATGACAGCCCCGTAGCCTTTCAACATGATTCAGGTCCTCGAAAAGGGGGATGAAAAAATGGCGCAAACTTCAGAGATCCTGGTGCTTGCGCCATTCTGGACAGACAGCTGCGACGGTTTACTTGGCTTCTGGGCCGTAAATGTCGAAGTTGAAGTACTTGTCCTGGATTGCCTTGTACTTGCCGTTGGCACGGATCGCGGCGATTGCAGCGTTGATGCGGTCCAGGTTTTCCTTGTCGCCTTTACGTACCGCGATGCCGATGCCGTCGCCGAAGTACTTGGCGTCGGTGAAGGCCGGGCCGGTGAACGCGTAGCCTTTACCGGCTGGCGTGTCGAGGAAGCCTTCCTGCAACAGGGTGGCGTCGGCCACGGTGCCATCAAGGCGACCGGCTTCTACGTCCAGGTAGATTTCGTTCTGCGAGCTGTAAGGAACAATGGTGGCGCCTTTGGGAGCCAGCACTTCCTTGGCGAAACGGTCGTGGATCGAACCGCGCTGCACGCCGATTTTCTTGCCTTTCAGTTCGTCCAGGCTGTCGCTGACGGCAGTGCCTTCCTTCAATACCAGACGAGCCGGGGTCAGGTAGTAGCGGTTGGTGAAGTCCACGGACTTCTTGCGATCGTCAGTGATGGACATCGAGGACAGGATGGCGTCGATCTTGCGCACTTTCAGCGCCGGGATCAGGCCGTCGAATTCCTGCTCGACCCACGTGCACTTGACCTGCATCTGCTCACACAAGGCGTTGCCGATGTCGTAGTCAAAACCGACGATGCTGCCGTCCGGTGCCTTGGAGGCAAACGGAGGGTAAGCCGCTTCAATACCAATCTTCAGTGGCTTGCCTTCGGCGAAAGCCTGCATGGACAGCACGGACAGCGCCAGGGCGCCCAACAGCACGAGTTTCTTCATCTTGGGACTCCATCGGTATAGGGCAAAACAGCAGTATGAGCCAGGGCCCACGATGCGAATGAGTGAAACCGAATAGCGGTGCTGCGTCCTGCGCCAGTTCAGCATCGGCGACGACGAGCGAGTGATCGGCATTCTAACGACAGGCCGGAAGCCGATATTTCCTCAATGCGACAACAATTTACAGAAGCACCGAGAAAGCGGTTCCAGCACATTGACAGCCTCTTGATTTTATGCAGAGGCAAAAGATATTAAACCTGTTAACGCTGCAAGTTGCGGGCCTATTATTCGCAAACCCTTCTAGCACGGCAAGTGTAGCGTTTGATCTAATTTTTCAGGGCGTCTAAGACGCGGGTTTTCGGGGCAACGGCGTAGCACTTTGCCTCATGTTTGGGCATGAGGTTACACATTTGCTGGGTTCGGTAACATTCAGAAATATCCCACCACACAATCCGATATTTATTGGCCTTGTGTAAGTCGCCCCACCGGATGACCAGCCTTGGAATGCAATCTAAATGTGGGAGCGGGCTTGCTCGCGAAGGCGGCGTGTCAGCCAGCACATCACCCACTGATACACCGCCTTCGCGAGCAAGCCCGCTCCCACATGGGTTATAGGTCGCCTGTCCGATCGCACAAAAAAGCCCCACCAGGCCTACGCCGGATGGGGCTTTGTCCCACAAACCGCCTTACGCGACGTTCATGGTCTTGTGCGTCTCGATGAGATGCGCCACCACACTTGGATCCGCCAGGGTGGAGATATCCCCCAACCCGTCGTATTCGGCGGTGGCAATCTTGCGCAGGATCCGGCGCATGATTTTCCCCGAACGGGTCTTCGGCAAGCCCGGTGCCCACTGGATCACATCCGGTGAAGCAATCGGCCCGATCTCTTTACGCACCCAGTTTTTCAGCTCCAGGCGCAGCGCTTCATTCGGCTCTTCGCCGTTTTTCAGCGTGACATACACATAGATGCCCTGGCCCTTGATGTCGTGGGGCACCCCCACCACTGCCGCTTCGGCGACTTTCGGGTGAGCAACCATGGCGCTTTCAATCTCGGCGGTGCCCATGCGGTGGCCGGACACGTTCAACACGTCGTCCACCCGACCGGTGATCCAGTAGTAGCCATCCTCGTCACGACGCGCCCCGTCACCGGTGAAATACATGCCACGGAAGGTCTTGAAGTAGGTGTCCACAAACCGGTCATGGTCGCCGTACAGGGTACGTGCCTGGCCCGGCCACGAATCCAGGATCACCAGGTTACCCTCGGCCACACCTTCAATCAGGTTGCCGAGGTTATCCACCAGCGCCGGCACCACGCCAAAGAACGGACGTGCCGCCGAACCCGGCTTCAGTGCATGGGCGCCCGGCAGCGGGCTCATCATGTTGCCGCCGGTCTCGGTCTGCCACCAAGTGTCCACGATCGGGCAACGGGATTGGCCGACGTTCTTGTAGTACCAGTCCCACGCTTCCGGGTTAATCGGCTCACCCACCGAACCCAGCAGGCGCAAGCTGCTGCCATCGGCGCCTTCGCAGGCAGCGGTGCCGGAAGCCATCATGGCGCGGATCGCGGTCGGTGCGGTGTAGAGGATGTTCACTTTGTGCTTGTCGACGATCTTCGCCACCCGGGTGATGTCCGGATAGTTCGGCACGCCTTCGAACATCAGCGTGGTTGCGCCGTTGGCCAGTGGGCCATAGACGATATAGGTGTGACCGGTGACCCAGCCAACATCGGCGGTGCACCAGTAGATTTCGCCCGGGCGGTAGTCGAACACGCGCTCGTGGGTCAGGGCTGCGTACAACAGGTAGCCGCCGGTGGTGTGCTGCACGCCCTTCGGCTTGCCGGTGGAGCCGGAGGTGTAAAGGATGAACAGCGCTTCTTCGGCGCCCATCTCTTTCGGCGCACACACGGTGCCCGCCACTTTCATCAGGTCTTCGTACCAGATGTCGCGATGCTGGTTCCACTTGATGTTGCCGCCGGTGCGCTTGCACACGATGACTTTCTGGATGCTGCTGGTTTCCGGGTTGGTCAGGGCGTCGTCGACGTTGGCCTTCAGGGAAATCTTCTTGCCGGCACGAATGCCTTCGTCGGCGGTGATCACCACCTTGGATTTGCAGTCGATGATTCGACCCGCCAGGGCCTCTGGCGAGAACCCGCCAAACACCACCGAGTGAATCGCACCGATCCGGGCACAGGCCAGCATGGCGACCGCAGCTTCGGGAATCATCGGCATATAGATAGTCACCACGTCGCCGCGGTGCACATCCTGGCCGCGCAGGGCGTTGGCGAACTTGCAGACTTCTTCATGCAGCTCGCGGTAGGTGATGGTGCGACTTTCGGCAGGGTCGTCGCCCTCCCAGATGATTGCCGGCTGGTCGCCACGCTCGGCGAGGTGGCGGTCCAGGCAGTTGTAGGAAACGTTGAGGGTGCCGTCGGCAAACCACTTGATGTCGACATGGTGATCGTCGAAGGAGGTCTGCTTCACCGTGGTGAAAGGCTTGATCCAGTCCAGGCGCTTGGCTTGCTCGCGCCAGAAACCGTCGGGGTTGACCACCGACTGCTGGTACATGGCCTTGTAGGTCGCCTCATCGGTCAGCGTATTGGCTGCTACTTCGGGGCGAACGGGGTACAGAGAAGCCGCACTCATCTTTCTTACCTCGGTGACATAGTTGTTGTTGTATGACCCTGTTGTAGCCGGGCCGGACCTATAGAACCATTCGACGATGGTAGTAACAAGCCCCTACAAATTGCCCACCTATCCCCCTGCGGCGCTCTGGCCCGTGGCCTGTGGCGCTTTGCAGGTTTCTGAAAAAACCTTCATTTCGGGATTGTTACAAAAACCACCAATAGTGTTTATCAAAAGCACGGGTATATGAATATAACTCGGACGCCTAAAATCAACCTCGCCATCAAGGCACTGTGATTAACAACGTAACAGCCCCCACGAAGGCAACGTTAATCCGAACTTCCCAATCAAGTTACACACGTGGCCTCACAAGGGCCCCGTGACCCCTTTCGACCGCCAAAAGGTAAATAGTCAAATGAAAGCGTTATTAGTTATGGCCCTTAGCAGCTTGTGCGCCACCGCCGCCCTGGCCGACGAAGCCCCGACTGACGTAGCCAGCCAGAGCACCCCGATTGTTGAGGATTACACTTACAGCACCCATCTGGACGTCGCCAAAGTAGTGTCCATGAGTGAAGTCCCGGATGTATGCAAAGTTGTACCGGTAAAAATGGAATATGAAGACTCACAAGGTCAGCGTCATATTCTTCAATATCAGGTCATGGGTAACGGTTGCTCTAACGGATAATAACTTCGTTAGTTTGAACTGAACCTGATCTTATTCGCCGCAAGAAATCGTTCTTGCGGCAAAGAGCCGGCTTATCCCCTACCGCTTGAATCGAATGCTACGATTGTGGCGCCGCCACCTCACCTGCAAGGCAGGATGCATTCATGCGAGCCAGTTTCGAAAAAATCCCCACCGAGGCGAACACCTCCTGGACCCTGCTGAACAGGCGTCTACCGGAGGCGATTCCGTTTGAATGGCATCACCATCCCGAATACGAACTGACCCTGACCCTCAACAGCCGCGGGCACCGCTATATCAGCAACGATGTGGCGCTCTACGATGATGGCGACCTGGTGCTGGTGGGCCCGAACGTGCCCCATAGCTGGTCTTCCGCCGAGCTGATCGACCCCACCAAACCGCACATTGCCCTGGTCATCTGGTTTTCCGAGGCCTGGGCGGATTCGCTGGTGCAGCTGTTTCCGGAGATGGGGTCGACGCGCGCGCTCTTGGCTGCTGCGCGACAGGCGTTGAGTTTCAGTGATGCTACGTCCCGGGCGCTGCGCCCGGTGATCGAAGCCATGGTCGAGCAAGACGCTTCCCAGCGACTGATCTCGTTGCTCACCGTGCTCAACACATTGTCCCGGGATATCGCCGCGCAGCGCATCGCGACGGAAAACGCCGCTCCTCACATCGTTGAAGACGCGCGCATCCGCCGCGTTCTGGACTACCTGCACGGCCGCTATGCGCAACCTGTCGGCATTTCCGAGCTGGCGCAAATGGCCTGCGTCAGCGTTTCAGCCTTCCATCGCATGTTCCGCAAACACACACGCTGCACGGCGCTGGACTACATCGTCCGGCTACGCATCGGACATGCCTGCGCTTTATTGATGCAGGGCAACCTGGCGGTCAGCGCGATTTCCGAACAGGTCGGCTATGCCTCCCAGGCGCTGTTCAATCGGCAGTTCAAGGCGCACAAGGGCATGACGCCGTCACAGTTTCGGCTTCAACACGGGCATCACTTTCAATAAGCCGATTCTTCTATACGCCTTACAACAAACGCCACAATCGTACTGCTCAACGCGCCAAATCAGGCTGCCGCCGCGGCGGGCCGGGGTGATTCCATACCTGTATGCACAACAACAAGACAGGTCACCCCATGAGCAACTACCACACCTTCGAATGTGCCGAGCTGCCGGACGACTACAAGCGCAGCATCGTCGCGATGAAAAAGGCCCTGCGCGCGCAGATCGGCGATGTGCCTGGGCTGTTTGCCGAGGTCAGCGAGTTCATCAGGGCTGAAATCGCCTCGATCAAGGCCCAGCAGTCCGCCTGGCCCGAACTCGACTTTGAAACCATCGCCAACGGCCAGGTCACCGAAGCACAACGGGCAATCATCAAGCGCCGGGGCTGCCTGGTGATCCGCAACCACTTCCCTAGGGAACAGGTGCTGGGGTGGGACAAGAGCCTGCTGGACTACCTCGACCACAACCATTTCGACGAGGTGTATCGCGGCCCGGCTGACAACTTCTTCGGCAACCTCGAAGCCTCACGCCCGGAAATATTCCCGATCTATTGGTCCGACGCCCAGATGCAACTGCGCCAACACGAGCGCATGGGCGCCGCGCAGTCGTTCCTGAATCGCCTGTGGACCTACAATTCCCAAGGCCGGCAATGGTTCGACCCGGACATCAATGCGCTATACCCCGACCGCGTCCGCCGCCGCCCACCGGGCACCACTTCCAAAGGGCTTGGCCCGCACACCGACTCGGGGGCTCTGGAACGCTGGCTGCACCCGGCCTACCTCAAGGTGTTCGACAAGATCTACCGCAACGACTTCAAGTCCTACGACCCCTGGGACGCCGCCCATCGCACCGAAGTCGATGAATACGCCTACAAGGACACGGTGAAATGCTCGGCCTTCCGCACCTTCCAGGGCTGGACCGCACTGTGCGACATGCAGGCCGACCAGGGCGTGCTGCATACCTTGCCGATCCCCAAAGCCATGGCCTACATGCTGCTGCGCCCATTGCTGGACGACGTCCCCGAAGATGAATTGTGCGGCGTTGCGCCGGGCAAGGTGCTGCCGGTTTCAGAGAAATGGCACCCGCTGCTGGTCCAGGGCATGACCCCGATTCCGGACGTACAGGCCGGCGATTCGGTGTGGTGGCACTGCGACGTGATCCACAGCGTCGCCCCCGTCGAAAACCAACAGGGCTGGGGCAACGTGATGTACGTGCCCGCCGCGCCCATGTGCCCGAAAAACCTGCGGTACGCCAAGGATGTGCTCAGGGCGTTCGAGCAAGGGGTTTCGCCGGATGACTTCGCCCGTGAGGACTACGAGAAGGACTGGAAAGACCGCTTCATGACGCCGCAACTGAACACCCTCGGCCGCAAAGGGCTGGGGCTGGAATAAGCACCGCTCCCCAAAACAACAAAAAGGGTTATCCCACATGAAAATACCCCATCGCCTTGCCGTTGCCCTCTCCCTCGCCAGCCTTTGCACGTTCGCCGCTCACGCAGCCGACAGCAAAGGCACTGTTGAAGTCGTCCACTACTGGACCTCGGGCGGGGAAGCCAAGTCTGTACAGGTGCTGCAACAACTGATCGAGAAAGACGGCTTCATCTGGCAAAACAGTGCCGTGGCCGGCGGCGGTGGCGCTGCTGCCATGACCGTCCTCAAGAGCCGCGCCGTCTCCGGCAACCCGCCCTCTGCCGCGCAGATCAAAGCTCCGGACATTCAGGAGTGGGGCAAGCTGGGCCTGCTGACCAGCGTCGACAACGTCGCCAAGGCCAATCACTGGGACAGCCTGCTGCCCGAAAGCATTGCGCAACTGATGAAGTTCGACGACCACTACGTCGCCGTACCGCTCAACATCCACCGCATCAACTGGTTATGGATCAACCCCGAGGTGCTCAAGAAAGCCGGCGTGTCCAAAGCCCCGGCCACCCTGGAAGAACTCTACGCCGCCGGCGACAAACTCAAGGCCGCCGGCTTCATCGCCATCGCCCACGGCGGCCAACCCTGGCAGGACACCACCGTATTTGAAGGCCTGGTGCTCAGCATCCTAGGCGCCGATGGCTTCCAGAAAGCCTTTATCGACAACGACGAAGCCACCTTCACCGGCCCCAAAATGACCGAAGTCTTTGTCGCGCTGCGCAAGCTGAAGACCTACATGGACCCCAACGGCGCAGGCCAGGACTGGAACATGGAAACCGCCAAAGTCATCAATGGCCAGGCCGGCATGCAAATCATGGGGGACTGGGCCAAGAGTGAGTGGACCGCGGCGGGTAAAAAAGCCGGGGCCGATTATGAATGCGTGCCCTTCCCCGGCTCACAAGGCATTTATAGCTACACCATCGACTCACTGGCCATGTTCAAACCGTCCAGTAAAAATGATACGCCGGGCAACAACGCGGCTCGCGACGACCTGGCCAAGATCGCCCTGGAGCCGCAATTCCAGAGCGTGTTCAACCAGAACAAAGGCTCCATTCCGGTGATCAAGGGCCTGGACATGAGCCAGTTCGACAGCTGTGCCCAGGCTTCCGCCAAGGACTTCGCCGAAGCCGAGAACGCCGGCACGCTGGAGCCGAGCATGGCCTTCAACATGTCCACGTCCCAGGCGGTGCAAGGGGCGGTGTTTGATGTGGTCAGCAACTTCATGAGCAATAAAGACGCGGACCCCGCCAAGGCTGGCAAGCAGATGTTTGCCAGCATCAAAGCCGCAGCCCAGTAACCCCCCGCGACCCGTTCTTGCGCCAAACGGCGCAAGAACTTCCAGACCGAATCTGCCCCAGTTCGGCGCGCTGAAACAAACGCCTACCGCCCGTCAAAAAAATCCAAGCCAGGCAAAGCCTTGTAAACCCGGACCTTGGCTGCAAACACCACCATTTTGGCCGCTCACCGAGACCATCCGCCGCAACACAAAGTCGAATTTTTCCCTATAATGCGCGGGTAAATCGGGCCTGCAATATCCCTTTACACTGGGATGAAGAGCCAGACCTGAGGCCCCCGCTGGAGCCAGCAAGCATTGCTCCGCCCCTCAAGCCTCAAGCAGAACACCCGTAACCCTGATTCCGTTTAATGCGTGCGCTAGCTGCAACAAACGATTCCTTAAGATCCACCGCGGCCTATGGGCCGTGTGAACACCCCACCATCCGGTTTCACACGGGCACCTTAGAGCCCTCACGCAGGAGACGACACGTCATGCTGAGCTGGGACGAATTCGACAAAGAAGAAGACGGCGAAGTAGTTGCCAAAGGCGCCAACGCCGGCCACGCCACCGAAGCCAACATGGACCGCCTCGACGGTGCCGGCGCTGCTGCCGCCATCGAAGCCCGCGCCGTCACCGCCAATGACTCCGCCGCCATCGTGCGCGCCAAGGCCGCCCTCGACAAACTCGACGTCGCCGAAGGCCTCGCCGAGCTCGAAGGCTCCGCCGCCCGCGTCGCCGTTGACGAAAAGCGCATGATCAACTGCCGCGCCGACCTCAACCAACTCGTACCTTTCAAGTACGACTGGGCCTGGCAGAAATACCTCGACGGCTGCGCCAACCACTGGATGCCGCAAGAGGTCAACATGACCGCCGACATCGCCCTGTGGAAAACCCCAGAAGGCCTGACCGACGACGAGCGCCGCATCGTGATGCGCAACCTCGGCTTCTTCTCCACCGCCGACTCCCTGGTTGCCAACAACCTGGTATTGGCCGTGTACCGCCTGATCACCAACCCGGAGTGCCGCCAGTACATCCTGCGCCAGGCCTTCGAAGAAGCGATCCACACCCACGCCTACCAGTACTGCATCGAATCGCTGGCCATGGATGAAGGCGAGATCTTCAACATGTACCACGAGATTCCATCGGTCGCGAAGAAAGCGGCTTGGGGCTTGAAGTACACCCGTTCGATCTCCGATCCGAAGTTCGAAACCGGCACCGTTGAGACTGATAAAGAGCTGCTGCGTAACCTGGTCGCGTACTACTGCGTCCTGGAAGGCATCTTCTTCTACTGCGGCTTCACCCAGATCCTGTCCATGGGCCGTCGCAACAAAATGACCGGCGTGGCCGAGCAGTTCCAGTACATCCTGCGGGATGAGTCGATGCACCTGAACTTCGGCATCGATGTGATCAACCAGATCAAAATCGAAAACCCGCACTTGTGGGATGCTGAGATGAAGGAAGAAGCGACCCAGATGATCCTGCAAGGGACTCAGCTGGAGATCGAATACGCGCGTGACACCATGCCACGCGGCGTGTTGGGCATGAATGCGGCGATGATGGAGGACTACCTCAAGTTCATCGCGAACCGTCGTCTGTCGCAGATTGGTTTGAAAGAAGAATACCCAGGCACCACCAACCCGTTCCCGTGGATGAGCGAAATCATGGACTTGAAGAAAGAGAAGAATTTCTTTGAGACCCGTGTGATCGAGTATCAGACTGGTGGTGCGCTGAGCTGGGATTGATTCCTTCGCCAAGTGAAACTAGAAAGCCCTGACACGTTCAGGGCTTTTTTATGTGCTCAGCATTCGGAACAAGATTCTTCGTACGTAAAGATCATCCACCAACGGGTTGATGCGAGTTTCAATACTGAATAGCCTCGTCCGCCGGTGCCTAAGAAACGCCCAACGTAGAAGCCAGCCTCACTCACGCAGCCAAAAATCCGCCCGATCTAAATTCGTGCGCAATTCATGCTGTATTGAGGCTACGCGAGTTGGAGTTTCTTAAATCCGTCCTCTACGTTGGGCTTTGGCCCTCCCGAACACCACGTAGAGGTCATAGGAAATGCCTAGCCAATATCTGCTCGACTTGTCGGCTACTAATAAGATAGCCAAGCGCGAACCGTCTATCGCTATCGTTTTCACTCGTCATAATCTTCACCTACACGCCCTCCTTTTAGAAAACCAACCCTGGTTTTGCGCTCGTGATCTTGGGCGCTTGATGGGCTACTACCTGGATGAACGAACGACTCGCAAGCTCGATGGAGATCAACGAAGAACCATAACGCTGCTATTCCACGGTCAGCCGGAAGAAATGCTGATGATCAGCGAGTCCGGTGCTTACGCGTTGCTGGTTTATCACTACACACCGGGGAATCGACTCCTACGTGGCTGGCTCACTCATGAAGTGGTTCCAACCTTGCGAGACGAGCGTCAGTCCCAAACGGTGGAGCGGCCGCTGTTGAGCATGTTGGACTGGCCAGAGATGTCGTTGAACCTACTGCATTGGCAGGATGAGGGCTGGATACGGCTTCGGGACATGCCGTATCTGCTGGTAAATCGAACCTATCGGAAAGAGTCAGCAAAGACTCCTTGGTGGAGAAGGCTCACTCAACCATTCCGAATGAAGCAGCGATTTCTCTAACAAAGTTGCCTCCAAAATCCTACCTTCCAGTAGGAAATTTCGTAGACGCAATAATGGCTAGTCAGTATCGTCCGAGGGTTTTATACCCTCGGCGGCTGTATGGACACACAAAAAAGTAATACCGGATGGACCGATGAGGAGCTAGAAGCCTCTATCGATGCTTACTTGAAAATGTTGACGTTGGAGCTAAGTGATCAACCTTTCAAAAAATCAGCGGAGAATCGCCTATTACGTGAGGGCATCTTGAGACTGCGGAGTGCTTCGTCCATTGAGTACCGCATGCAGAATATTTCTGCGGTGCTTGAGCAGCTAGGATTACGACGCATCACCGGGTACATGCCCGCCAGGAATATCGGCGCTGGCGTCAGTGAACGTATTCGCTCGGTGCTGGCAACTAAAGCTTGTCTGCATGCAGATATTAAGGCCGCGACTGCTGATGACGCCGTACTGGAAACCCGCGCAAGCACGTTACAAAAGCTAGCGCTGACAAACCCGCCACAAGGGATTTTGAATCCACAACAAGTGAATACAACCAGCAATTCGTTTGTGCGTGATCCAGAGGTACGTGCTTGGGTTCGGCAGCACGCAGCAGGTATTTGCGAAGGTTGTGGGGAACCGGCGCCGTTCACACTGGACAGTGGCCTGCCGTTTCTCGAAGTACACCATGTTAAGCATTTGGCACAGGGTGGCTCGGACCGCACCAGCAATGCAGTGGCGCTTTGCCCGAATTGCCATCAACGTTGTCATCGGTCGAGTGAGCGAGATATTTTTACCAAGGGGCTCTACTCGAAAATCACTAGGTTAGTGAGCGAGTGATTCCTTGCATCGTGACGCCAACCCCTTGGATAGTTGCTGCTATGCCTTGTCGGCACTTGAGCAGCATTCTTATTAAGAACACTGCCTAATCTGCTTCATTGCCACCCACTCGTTCAAAACCAATAAAGGTCACTAATCAAAACCACCACCGAAGCTCTCTCTCGATGGGCCATGCAAAAACATGAATATAACCGCAGAAAAAAGCAATCCACTCGATGAACGGATATTCTAAAATTATGTCCGGCCTATATCCCAACACGGGAAAAACTTGAAGCTTCATAATAAAAAAATAGATCATCGCAAAAAAAAGATTAAACGCGACGCAAATGATGAACCTTATCCCGTACCATTCCCACAAATGCGCTCCGGAGAATCGTATTCTCAAAGTGAAAGCACAAAGCAATCCCCATAATGCAAACAATGGAAACGTCATAACAAACCAAACGGTCAATTCCAGTCTCCATTTTTACGCGAAAACCACCACTTGACCTTTCTCCCCACCGGAATAGCCATCGCATGGGCAAAAACACAGAAAAACGTAAACCAACCTACAAAAATACAATCATAGAAAATATCTGGACGATAACCCAACAACCAAAACTCGTCATACTTGATCATTTTTATATACATAGTAATGAATATTGAATTTACAAGAACCCCAACATAGATCTTTACCTCATTAATATTAACACCCGATAGTTTTGCCTTCAGATAAAAAGCAAAACAGACACCGAGAATTTCCAAAATCAAAATGAGCAAACACATTACTCTCTCGCATCATCGAGCAATTGATCCAGAGTCAGAGCACCGGCCCCTATCTCAGCAGCCCTTGAGCCAGGTCCCTTTTTTGATACCCCCTCATGTAGTCAGTACGGATATATCTAAATAAGCGCCAAGTGTCAGGTTTCAATCCCTGCACCTGTCGCAAATTGGAGAGCCCACGCGATAACCCCAACACCTTTCCTCCCCACCTCCAGAGACTGATTCATCAGGTTTTTTGTTCGTTCTTTATTTCCAGCAAACCTTGATCAACACTCTTCTTGCCTTCTTCAACATCCCTGACAATACTCCGCGCGCAATAAGCCACTTCCCGATTGAACTGCAACCTGACAATTCCATCTTTAATATGGCGAACACTTATCGTGCAGGCCTGATTAGTCAAGTACGCACCCGCCTGACTAACCATCCAGATATCGTGAAACGTCGGATTCTGTTTTTTTTCAATAGTCACCGATCCGCCTCCCAAGTGCTGAAACCACTTGTTCCCGCTTGGTGGTGGGTCCAGATAATTTCCCGGTATTGAAGCGCAACATGCTCTTGTGCCGCAGCATCAATATGCAAAACAGAATGCGGCACGTCGACGGTGAGGTCAGTAATGATGCAACCTCGAATATCGACGCTGAAGTACTTTTCGTGCCAGCCCGTCTGGGCAATACGGTAAAAATTGATGACACAGTTGAGCTCTTCCCTATTGGAAAGCGCTACCGCCAGTAAAGGAGACGACTTGTCGATGTTTTTGGTAATAGTAATCTGGCCGTGACTCGATGCCCTGACGTTTCCGCGGTTGGCCATATTGTGGTGGAAGGACAGCACCAATATCTCGTCGCGGTGCCCGTCCTGGCACTTGTTGCCTATAGAGTCCTGGGTCGAACAGCTTGCAGAGATGAGGCCCTGGGATTTGCCGCTGATGGTCATGTAGCCGTGGTTAGCCATAAGGTAAGCGACCTGTTGTTTTGAAGGGCACCTTACGAAAAATACAAAATAGGAAATATCGGACGCTTCGCTTTAAACAGTACGAGTTATGAGTAGGAAATTTCGCCTTCTGACGCATGCTGGATGCCGGACTTGGACCGAATCGAAGGCTATCAGCCTGCGGAGAACGGCCGAGCAGATGCTCGGACGGCCCCTCCAGTCAGTCGTCTTCTGTTTTATCGTTCAAAAACCATCGCTTCACCTTCCACTTCATTGGAAGTGCAAATGCGTGAGCCAATATCCCAATTAAAGCAATCCAATCAATAATGGGGTAATCCACCGTTATATCGGGTCTATGCCCCAAATATAAAAAATCATCATATTTTATAACATCAATGTAAGTAATCACGAAAAATCCATTAAATATCAAGCAAAAATACAGCTTTACATGATTCAGATTTTCCCCAGAAAACTTCACCTTCAACGCGTAAGCGGACCACACGCTACCCATCAAAAGAAATAAACCCAAAATTACAATCACTCATCAAGCCTTTTATATACTTGTCTACCTGTCTCATAATCGATATAAGCCTCAACTCCCAGAGCGGTACCCCCCATGGTTTTATAGGCCCTCTGTTTATCTGCTCTTATATATCTAAATAACCGCCAAGCATCAGGCTTGAGCACAAGCCTGGCAAGGCTGTAAATCGACATTCCTATATCAGCGCTACCATACGCCATGTCACCTTCACGCTCACCGTACCCAAGTGATTTCGCTGCAGCGTGATACCCACTCCTTACCGGCCCCGCTGTGTCTCCCTGCCCATCAATTAAACTGCGACCGTTCTCATACATATTATTAGCCCCATGCGCCATAATCGGGATGCCCGCCAGCACACACAGCGTTCCGACTGAGGCATAGCAAATCCCTGCGCCTGTCGCAAATTGAAGCGCCCCTGCGATAACCCCGACACCTTTCCTCGCCACCTCCATAGACTGATTCATCAGGTGTTTTTGTTCGTTCTTTATTTCCAGCAAACCTTGATCAACACTCTTCTTGCCTTCCTCGACATCCCTGACAATACTCCGAGCGTAATAAGCCACCTCCCGATTGAACTGCAACCGAACAATTCCACTTTTAATATGGCGAGCACTTATCGTACATGCCTGATTAGTCAAGTATGCACCCGCCTGACTAACCATCCAGATATCGTGAAACGTCGGATTCTGTTTTTTCTTTTCAATCGTCACCGACCCGTCTCCCAAGTGCTGAAACCACTTGTTCTAGCTTGATGGTGAGTCCAGATAATTTCCCGATATTGAAGCGCAACATGCTCTTGTGGCTCGGCGTCAATATGCAGAACAGAATGCGGCACGTCGACGGTGAGGTCGGTAATGATGCAGCCTCGAATATCGACGCTGTAGTACTTTTCGTGCCAACCCGTTTGGGCAATACGGTAAAAATTGATGACACAGTTAAGCTCTTCCCTATTGGAAAGCGCTACCGCCAGTAAAGGAGATGACTTGTCGATGTTTTTGGTAATGGCAATCGGGCCGTGACTCGATGCCCTGACGTTTCCGCGGTTGGCCATATTGTGGTGGAAGGACAGCACCATTATCTCGTCGCGATGCCCGTCCTGGCACTTGTTGCCTATGGAGTCCTGAGTCGAACAGCTTGCAGATATGAGGCCCTGGGATTTGCCGCTGATGGTCATGTAGCCGTGGTTAGCCATAAGGTAAGCGCCCTTTAGTTTTGAAGGGCACCTTACGAAAAATACAAAATAGGAAATATCGGACGCTTCGCTTTAAACGGTACGAGTCATGAGTAGGAAATTTCGCCTTATGCCGCATGCTGGATGCCGGACCGCGCGCTGGATTGGTTCGAGAAGGCCCAACCATGGACCTTGAGGTAGTAAACTGCGCCGATCAACCAGACGCGTGATTTTCGCGTCCGAGAAAACAGAGAGAGCGATCGCTCTGGCAGATCACCGTCTTCCGCCTGAACCGTGCAGACGAGTCCCTGTCAGAACACCAGATGACCCGCTCCAAATAATCGAGACCCGCCCGTGAACCCAGACATGCTCGAATCCGGCCCCTTGGATGCCAAAGTACTCTCCGTCTTTGACTTCGACGGCACCCTGACCCACCACGACAGCTTCGTGCCGTTCCTGAAGTTCGCCTTTGGTAAAGGTGAGTTCGTGCGCAGGATGGTGAAGCTGGCGGTGCCTGGCGCGCAGTTTCTGTTGCGCGTGATTAGCCGTGATGAGCTCAAGGCGCAGTTGATCCGCACCTTTATGACCGGCGTGGATAAGGCGTGGGTTCAGCAGAAAGCTGAAGCGTATTGCCAGGCCTATTGGAACAAGTTGATGCGGCCTACCGGTCTGCAATCGGTGGCCGATGAATTGAAGTCCGGGGCGGTGGTGACGTTGTGTTCGGCGTCGCCGGCGTTGGTGTTGCAGCCGTTTGCGGATCGGCTTGGGATCCGGTTGATTGGTACTGAGCTTGAAGTGGTGGACGGGGTGTTGACGGGCAAGCTCACGGGGAATAATTGCCGGTGTGAGAATAAGGTGCTTCGGCTTGAGGCGGTTTATGGGGATCTGGGGGAGTATCGGCTCAGGGCTTGGGGTGATACGCGCGGGGATCGGGAGTTGTTGGCCGCGGCGCAGGATGCGCATTTTCGGCATTTTCATGCGAAGAAGAAGCGGGCCAGGTTGCAGCGGTGATGTGGGTGGATGGGGTTGGAAGGTAGACCGAGTCGATGCCATCGCAGCCTCGCTAAAGCTCGACAGCTCCTACAGGTGATCTCTGTATATCCTTAGGGTTAGATTGGCGCTTTGAGATCCACGCCTAGTGCCGTTGCGAAGGCTTTGACCAGTGGGCTTCGTGGGGCGTTGTGGCGCAGGATGAGGTTGAACGCTGTGCTCAGGTGGATCTGCTCCGGGCATAACACGCGCAGGCGCCCTTCCCTCACCAGCGGCGCGGCGTAGTGCTCCGGGAGGAAGCCCAGGAAGCGGCCCGTGAGGACGAGGATGGCGACGGCTTCTACCTGGGAGGCCGAGGCGGACTGGCTGTCGTAGCTGACGAAGTTGGCCTTGTCGCTGTGGATCGCGTAACGATGGTTGACCACTTCGTGCTGGCGCAACACATCTGCGTTGATAGCACTCGCTTCAAACAGCGGATGCCCGACGGCGCAGTACGCGTGGGACTTTTCTTCGTACAGCGGGAAATAATCGAATTCTTCCCGCCGCTGGTACACCGGGACGATGCCGACAATCAGCCGCCCTTCCACCACGCCCCGCTCAACTTCGTCCAGTTGCGAGGCATGTAGGCGCAATCTTATTTTTGGCGATTCTGTATGTAGTTTTCCCAGCGCTTTAATCAGCGGCGAATTAACGTCAGAGACGGTGTTATCAATAACACCCACACTAAGGTCGCCAATCAGTTCGTTCTGTGCCGAACTAAGCTTGTCTCTGAAACTGTCTACCGAGGCAAATAATTCAATGGACGCTTGATAGACTAATTTGCCTTCTTCGGTCAGGCCAAACCCTTCTCGCCCTCGTGTACACAGGCGCATGCCGATGCGAATTTCCAGGTCGGAAATCTGCTTGCTGATTGCCGCCAGGCCCACGTTCAGCTCATTCTGCGCCGCGCTGAAGCCGCCCGCTTCGACCACAGCCTTGAACACCCGCAGCAATTTGAAGTCCAGGCCGCTGAGTTGCAGGGGCGGTCTTGTGCCGGGTTTTGGCGGTATGTTTCCAGAATTGGAAAGTGGGGTTTCCATAATACGTGTTGACCTCAAGTGCCATCTTCAACAGGCTTTGACCTACTCCATGAACATCGCCGGGCGGCAATAATGAACATACTTAACCGCCCTTGGCAACCTTGAATATATCGGGTTGAACAGCTTTTACCGGCTGCTTTAACGCCCATAAAAACCTGACACTTCGATCAGGACTTTTCGTTTTGCTACTGCCCTCCGAATCCATAAGGCCAAGCCACGTCCATCGGGCTTGTCACTTCTAAAAACAAGCGTGAGGAACACCATGTCTCAGCCCACCGATCGCCTCTGGGGTGCTCGCTTCAAATCCGGCCCGTCTGCTGCTTTGGCGGCGCTGTCCCGTTGCCCCGAGCGCTATTTTCGCCTGACGCCCTACGACCTGGCCGGCTCCCGGGCCCATGCCCGTGAGTTGCAGCGGGCCGGGTTGCTGGATGAGTCGGAAACCTTGCGCACCCTGGAAGCACTGGACCGGATTGGTGAGGACTTTGCCGCTGGCCGCCTGCACCCGACGCTGGATGACGAGGATGTGCACACCTTCATCGAGCGGGTGTTGACCGAGCGTTTGGGCGCCCTGGGCGGCAAGTTGCGCGCCGGGCGTTCGCGTAATGACCAGACGGCCAACGATTTGCGCCTGTTCCTGCGGGATCACGCGCGCACCATCACCACCGAGGTGCTGGGGTTGCAGCAGGCGCTGGTGGACCAGGCCGAGCAGCATATCGAGAGTATCTGCCCGGGCTTCACCCACTTGCAGCAGGCGCAGCCGATTGTGTTCGCCCATCACTTGCTGGCCCATGCGCAATCGATGCTGCGGGATGTGCAGCGCCTGGTGGATTGGGATGCGCGTACGGCGTTGTCGCCGTTGGGTGCTGCGGCGATGGCCGGCTCGGCGATTGCGCGCCAGCCGGAGCATTCGGCCAAGGAGATGGGTTACACCGGGCCGTGCGAAAACTCGATTGATGCTGTAGCCAGTCGTGACCACGTGGCGGAGTTTCTGTTTGTGGCGGGCATGCTCGGGGTGAATATTTCGCGGCTGTCGGAGGAGTTTTGCCTGTGGTCGTCGCGGCAGTTTCGCTGGGTGCAGTTGGACGATGCCTACGCCACCGGTAGCTCGATCATGCCGCAGAAGAAGAACCCGGACATTGCCGAATTGGCGCGGGGTAAAGCGGGGCGCTTGATTGGCAACCTGACCGGGTTGATGTCCACGCTGAAGTCGCTGCCGCTGTCGTACAACCGCGATTTGAGTGAAGACAAGCACAGTGTGTTGGACAGCGTGGATACGTTGCTGCTGGTGCTGCCGGCGATGGCCGGGATGGTCGCGACGATGAAGGTGCAGGTGGACGAGCTGCGGCGTCAGGCGCCGATGGGTTTCACCTTGGCGACTGAGGTGGCGGATTGGTTGGCCACTCGTGGTGTGCCGTTCAAGGAGGCCCACGAGATTACCGGCGCGTTGGTGCAAGCCTGTGAGAAGCATGAGATTGAATTGTGGGAAGCCTCGCCGGCGTTGTTGGCGGAGGTGGATACGCGGCTGACGCCGGAAGTGCGTGAGTGCCTGACCCTGGAAGCGGCGATTGCGGCGCGCAGTGGTTGGGGTGGGACGGCACCGGAGCGGGTAAGGGAGCAGATTGGGCGGTTGAAGACTGCGTTGGCTGTGCAGCAAGAGTGGGCACAGAGTTACACCGGTTTTCGGATTTGAGACAGCTTCACTTGTAGGAGCGAGCTTGCTCGCGAAAAACTCAAGAACGCCGCTGGGTGTCAGGTTTCCAGCGTTATCGTTCACGACCATCGCGAGCAAGCTCGCTCCTACAGGGTTAAAGATCGTTCCCACGCTCTGCGTGGGAATGCAGCCTTGGACGGTCCGCGTCCTGCCGCCAATGCAGGTGGTGACGCGGAGCGTCACGGGATGCATTCCCACGCAGAGCGTGGGAACGATCAGTGTATTCAGTTGTTTTGGAGAGTCACCATGAAACAAACCCCGGCAGAGCGCTTGCAAGCCGAGCGCCAGCAGACCGAAAACCAGTTCGATATCACGAAGTACGAGCATGTGCCGCGTCGCTATTACGGGCGGATGTTTTTTGCCACGTTGATCGTGATCGCCCTGGCCGCCTTGTTGCGGGCATTCGCCAACGGCCAGATCGAATGGTCCTACATCGGTCAGTTCCTCACGTCCGAGGCGATCATCTGGGGCCTGGTGAACACCATCATCATGTCGATCCTGGCCATGGCGCTGGGGGTGGTGATCGGGGTGATCACGGCAATCATGCGCATGTCGGCCAACCCGATCCTGCGCTACGTGGCCATCACCTACACTTGGCTGTTTCGCGGCACGCCGCTGATTCTGCAACTGCTGTTGTGGTTCAACCTGGCGCTGATTTTCCCGGTGATCGCGATTCCCGGACTGTTCAGCATCGACACCGTGGACCTGATGACGCCGTTCGTGGCCGCCCTCCTCGGCCTGAGCATCAACCAGGGTGCCTACACCGCTGAAGTGGTGCGCGCCGGCCTGTTGTCGGTGGACACCGGCCAGTACGAAGCCGCCAAGTCGATTGGCATGCCGAGCCTTCAGGCGCTGCGTAGGGTGATTCTGCCCCAGGCGATGCGGGTGATCATTCCGCCTGTAGGCAACGAGTTCATCAGCATGGTGAAAATGACCAGCCTGGCGAGTGTGATCCAGTACTCGGAGCTGCTGCACAACGCGCAAAACATCTACTACGCCAACGCCCGGGTCATGGAGCTGCTGATTGTTGCCGGCATCTGGTACCTGGCGGTGGTGACTGTTCTTTCATTCGGTCAGAGCCGCCTTGAGCGTCGTTTTGCCCGCGGCGCCGGCAAGCGTTCGTAAGCCCTGACTGAGGAGATTTGCCCATGAGAAGCATCGTCAAGGCCGTGAACCTGAACAAGTATTACGACCAGTATCACGCGTTGCAGGACATCAACCTGGAAGTCGAACAAGGCGAAGTGCTGTGCATTATCGGCCCGTCCGGCTCTGGCAAAAGTACCCTGCTGCGCTGCGTCAATCAGCTGGAAAAAATCGACAAGGGCGGCCTGTGGGTCGACGGCGAGCTGGTGGGTTACCGGGTCGTCGGCAACAAGCTGCATGAGTTGAATGAATCACAGATCGCCCGTCAGCGCTTGGCCACCGGCATGGTGTTTCAGCGCTTCAATTTGTTCCCGCACATGACCGTGTTGCAGAACATCATCGAAGGCCCGTACCAGGTGCTCAAGCGTTCGCCCAAGGAAGCCACCGAGGATGCGTTGGAGTTGTTGGCCCGCGTCGGCCTGGCGGACAAGCGCAATGCCTACCCGGTGGAATTATCCGGCGGCCAGCAACAGCGTGTGGCGATTGCCCGTGCGTTGGCGATGCGGCCCAAGCTGATGTTGTTTGACGAACCCACGTCAGCCCTCGACCCGGAGCTGGTAGGAGAAGTGCTGTCGGTGATGCGTGATTTGGCCACCACCGGCATGACCATGATTGTGGTCACCCATGAATTGGGCTTCGCCCGCGAAGTGTCCAACCGCATGGTGTTTATGGATGCCGGCCAGATTGTGGAAGCCGGCAGCCCTGAAGAAATTCTAATAAGCCCACAAAACCCGCGTACCCAAAGCTTTATTTCTGCCGTTCGCACTTAACTAAAAAACAAACGAGAACGCCCCCATGAAAAATCTGTTTCTTCCAAGTTTGCTCGTAGGCCTGATGGCCTCCACTTCGGTTTTGGCGGCATTGCCGGCAGCGATCAAGGACAAGGGTGAGATCAGCGCGGCCATCGTGCCGAACTACCCGCCGATGGATTTCAAGGACACCGCCACCAACAAACTCACCGGCCTGGACTTTGACCTGGGCAACGCCCTGGCCGAACGTTTGGGTGTGAAGATCAAGTGGCAGGAAACCGGCTTCGAACAGATGCTCAGCGGCCTGACCACCAAGCGCGTGGACATTGTGCTGTCGGGCATGACCGACACCGCCGAGCGCCAGAAGTCGGTGACCTTTATCGACTACTTCACCAGCGGCCCGCAGCTGTACACCCTGGCCAAGCGTGAAGACCTCAAGGAATTGACTGACCTGTGCGGTAAAAAAGTCGGCACCAGCCGACGTACCACCTGGCCGTCGGAAATTACCGCGTGGAGCAAGGAAAACTGCGAAAAGGCTGGTAAGCCAGCCATCGTGGTGATTGGTACCGAGGGCTCGGCGGATGCGCGGGCTCAGTTGCAGCAGAACCGTCTGGATGCGGCGATGCAGGGCAGTGAAACCATTCCTTACCTGATGTCGCTGGACAAGGGTAAGTACAAGCCGGTGGGCCTGGCGATTTCCAAGCAGTTCACGGGGTTGGGGATTGAGAAGAGCAATACCGAGTTGGTCACGGCCATCAGTGAAGCGCTGCAGGGCATGATTGATGATGGGACGTATGGCAAGATTCTGAAGAAGTGGGATCTGGAGCAGGGTGCGGTTGAGAAGATCAGCATCAACGCCGGCCAGTAACGCGATCTAAATGTGGGAGCGGGCTTGCTCGCGAATGCGGTGGATCAGCCGGTACAGTTGGCACTGACACACCGCATTCGCGAGCAAGCCCGCTCCCACACTTGATCTTTATCGCCTTGAAAAAAGAATAAGGACATCCGCCCCACCGTGGCCACGTACTCCCTGGTAATCCGCCGCCTGATGATCTGCTCGGTGACCATCGTCGTCAGCCGCGCCATGACCAGCCCGTTGCTCGCGCTGTTGCTTAGCACCCGACTGGGCCTCAACCAGCAAGACATCGGCTTGCTGATGGGCATCGCCGTGTTCATCGCCACGCTGCTGGGCCTCTACGGTGGCTACATCATCGACCGTCTGGAAAAACGCAAGCTGCTGATCCTGGCAATGCTCTCCAGCTCCATCGGTTTTCTGTTGCTGACCTTTGCCAGCAACCTGTACCTGACCACCCTGACCCTGGTGATCACCGAAGCCGCTTCGGCGCTGTTCCTGATCGGCTCCAAGGCGATCATCAGCGAGAACCTGCCGGTGGGCCAGCGGGCCAAGGTGTTTTCCCTGCGCTACACCCTGACCAATGTCGGCTACGCCACCGGCCCGATGCTCGGCGTGGTGATTGCCGGCCAGATGCCCCTGGCACCGTTCCTGATCGCCAGCGCGATTGCCTTTGGCAGCCTGTTCCTGATGATCGGCATCCCGCCGACCCAACGCGACGACAGCAACAAACCCTTAAGTTTTCTCAGCACCCTGAGGACCCTGCGCAGCGATCGCACCTTGATCCTGTTCACCAGCGGCAGCCTGTTGAGCACCATTGTCCACGGGCGCTACACCTTGTATCTGTCGCAGTTTCTGCTGGTGGCCTACAAGCCGGAGAGCGCGCTGAAAATTCTCTCTGCGGTTCTCGCGTGCAACGCCATCACGGTGATCCTGATGCAGTACCAGATCGGCCGCTTCCTCAAGCGTGAACAACTGCGCTACTGGATCGTGCTCGGCACCTCGTTGTTTATTGCTGGGTTGATCGGCTTCAGCATGGCGGACGGCATGGTGTCGTGGTGTGTCGCGATGTTTGTGTTCACCCTGGGGGAGATGATCATCTACCCGTCCGAGTTCCTGTTTATCGACACCATCGCCCCGGACGCCCTGCGCGGCAGTTATTACGGCGCACAAAACCTGGCGGCATTTGGCGGCGCCCTGAGCCCGGTGATCTGCGGTTACCTGCTGATCAACGCATCGCCCGCCTCGATGTTCTATGTACTGAGCGGGCTGACGGCGGTGGGTGGCACCTTGTGTTTCCTGAGTGGCCGGCGTGTGGTGGTCCGTGCGTAATTTCTACTGATATTTGCGCAATATCCCGCTATTAATAGCGAACTCTCTCACGGACCCGAGCCCCATGAAATTCGACACGGCCTACAGCCTGAGTCTCGACGACAAGCTGTCGATCTATGATGTGCGCGACCTGAATTTCGACGAAACCGCCGCCTTCGATTCCGACAAGGACAGTTTCCTGTGCCCCAATGACGAGTGCAGGGCAGCGTTCCAAGCGGGCAATGTGTTGGGCACCTTCAACGCAAAAAACGTCAATTACCTGCGCACGCCGCACTTCAAGAACATCCCCAGCACCCGGCATATCGAAGGTTGCCGGTACGCCAGCCGCCATGCCGGGAAAGGCGAAGCTGAGGATGGGCCGGAAGAAAATTTCCCGTCGGAATTTGTCCTGACGCGGCGCCAGTACGAACGCAAAACGCCGGTCATCGGTGCTGAGGCTGGCACCCCACAAGAACCACCGAAAACGCCGGCAACCCGCAACGCCTTGTCTCACAGCTCAAGCGACACCACCCCGGACAAGACCAGCGTCTTCGCCCACCCGGTGGAGTGCTACGTGTCCAATATCGACGACAAGGAAAAGCTGAAAAGCATGCCCTTGAAGATCGGCGATCACACCGCGACCTACTGGACTTTTTCCAAGAAGATCGAATACCTGCAAGACAACAAAGGCCTGATCTACTGGGGCAAGATCAAGGAGATCAAGGACTACACCAGCAGCTTTCGCATCGACTTCGAAAAGAAAGCCTGGCTCGACAAGAAGCCCTACTCCATCAATGTTTACCTGAGCAAAAAACTGATCGAGAACTACCGCAAGCGCAAGGCGTTCCTGGAGCAGATCAAGGCGGCGGTGGACAGTGATCGAACGTTGTATTGCTTCTTTTACGGGGTGACGCCGGAGCTGAAACAGGTGCCGAGCAAGAAAAACCCCGAGCAGACGTTCGGGGTGTTCAGTGCCAATATCGAGAACCTGGATCACCTGATTATTCGCGAGGCGCCGGGGTTGGAAACCTAGAGCAACATGCTCACCATCACCACGCCCAACAACCCGATATACACCCGCGCATGCAGTACATCCGGGATACGACCAATCCACGGCGTGGCCAGGCGAATGCCCAGCAGCGAACCCACGGTGAGGATGGCAAACGCCAGCAAGTCGACATAGCCGACAAACCACGCGCCCAATTCCACCTTGGCGAATCCCGCCATGAGCATGTAGGTAAACGTACCGGCCAGCGCCACCGGAACACTCAAGGGGTTGGCCATGGACGTGGACTGGGACATGCTCAAGCCACAACGGCGTAACAGCGGCACGGTCATCACGCTGCCGCCCACGCCCAGGAAGGTGGCGATCACGCCAATGGCGATGCCACCACCCGTCACTTCCGCGCCGCTCAGGCGTCGTGGCTGGAGCCTGTCGTCCTGGCTGAGAAAGCCCCTGCGCAACAAGCAATCGACGATGGTGACGGCCAGGTAGGCGATAAAGGCGTACCGCATGAAATCGCCGCTGGCGAACATTGCAGCCCCTGCGCCCAGCACGGCGCCGACCCCGATGTACCCGCCCAACGGCCACAGGTAATGGCGAATCAGATTACCTTTGCGACGGTGTTTTCCAGTGGCGAGCAGCGCGTTGACGATCATCACGCAGGTGGAGGTGGCGACTGCGATATGCATCGCCGATGCACTCACGCCCGCGTCGTGGCTGAGCTTGAGCATGCCGTATAGCAACGGCACCACCACGAACCCGCCGCCGAAGCCGAACATCACCGCCGTCACGCCGGTCATGCAGCCGAACAGTGCCAGTAATAGATAGAACATCGAGAATCGCCTTCAGTATCAGGGAGAGCTGTCGACGATAGAGATTCAAGGCTTGGCCCGCTTGCGCATGTCGGCCAATAATGTGCGAGATATTGCCACTTCCGGAATCAGCTCCATGCGCAACGTTTCCATCGCTCAACTGGACCTGACGCCCCGAACGGTCGTGGCAATCGGCACCGACTATCCCCACGGCTATCTGCTCAAGCGCCACAGCCACCGGCGCGGGCAGTTGTTGTATGGCGCCACCGGGGTGATGCAAGTCAGCACCCAGCAAGGCAACTGGGTTGTGCCGCCCCAGCGTGCAGTGTGGATTCCCGCCCAGGTGCCCCATGAGGTGCTGATGATCGGTGTATCCACGCGCAGCCTGTATATCGAACCGCACGCCGTCACCGACTTGGGCGCCAGTTGTCACGTCATCAATGTTTCACCCCTGATGCGACAGTTGCTGATGGAGGCGGTGGAGCTGCCGCTGGAATACGACGAGGCCGGGCGCGACGGTACGCTGGTCAGCCTGCTGTTGCATGAACTGGCCCGCGCCACGCACTTGCCCCTGCATATCCCGCTGCCGGAGGACCCACGCCTGCTTGCTCTGTGCCTGGCGTTTCTGCAGCGGCCGCACGTGCACCAGTCACCGATTCAATGGGCCGAACAATCGCACCTGAGCCTGCGCACCTTCAGCCGGCATTTCCGCCAACACACCGGCTTGAGCTTCGTGCAGTGGCGCCAACGAGCCTGCGTGGTGCAAGCCCTGGCACGCCTGGCCAGCGGCGAAACCGTCACCCGGATCGCCCTGGACCTGGGCTACGAAAACCCGGCGGCATTTTCCAGCATGTTCCGGCGAGTGCTTGGCCAGTCGCCGAGCACTTACCTGGAAGGGGCGAAATAGAGCAGCGGCAACCCTATCGAAAAAATCCAGTTGATGAGCGGTAGAAACAACTGTACAAAAACACAGTATAGTTTGCCCTCCCCCGTCGAACCTGGAGAAAGTCCATGTCCTCTCTGGCAATGAGCAACACCGTAGAACAGCAGATCGTCCTTCATCAATTCACCCCACGGCACAGTGTCCAGGCCCGCCTGATGCTGGGCTGGAGCCGGGAAGACCTGGCCCGGGAAGCGGATGTCGAAGTGGACGCCCTTCAACGTTTTGAAAGCCATGGCGATGTGGACGATGAAGTCCGCCTGAGTGTGGCGTTTCGTCTGGAGGCTGAAGGGTTGGTGTTTTTCCCGGGCTTTGCGCCGGGTTGGGGGATGAATGTGCGGGGCCGCGCCAGCGCTTCGACACAACCGGCCGCCAAAGGGATCATCTCCCGGTTTCTGGATTCAACAGCGGCATCCATTGACCCAACAACACCTCAGCCCAATGGTGCGTAGCGCGCAAGGCCATCAACTCACGCCTGCAACTGCAACGCCCGACGGATCATTTGTGGCGGTTGGCCAAACGCTCGCAGGAAGGCTCGACGCATGCGCTCCGGGTCACCGAAGCCCGTCTCTCGGGCGACGACGTCGATGGAGTGGCTGCCGGATTCGAGGATCAAGCGCGCGGCTTCAATGCGCAGATGCTCCACCGCCTTGGCCGGGGATTGGCCGGTTTCGGCGCGGAACAGTCGGCTGAATTGGCGCGGGCTGAGGTGTGCCGCTTCGGCTAGTTGCTCTACCGAGAGGTCCTCACGCAGATGCCCTTTGGCCCAGGCCAGGGCGGTTTGTACGCGGTCGGACTTTGGGTCCAGTTCCAGCAGCGCCGAGAACTGCGATTGGCCACCGGCACGGCGATGGTAGACCACCAGTTTTTTCGCCACGTCGCGGGCCACTTCCACGCCCAGGTCGTGCTCGACCAAGGCCAGGGCCAAGTCGATACAGGCGGTCATCCCGGCCGATGTCCAGAGCGGACCGTCGACGGTGAAGATCCGGTCTTCTTCCAGCTTCACGTTGGGGTAGCGCTGGCGAAACGTCATGGCGTGATACCAATGGGTGGTTGCCTTTCGCCCTTCCAATAACCCGGCCGCTGCCAGGTGGAACGAACCGGTGCAGGCCGACGTAACCCGGCGCGACGACTTCAATGACGCCTGTAGATACGCCACCATGCCAGGAGTGGGCTCGAGTAATTCGTTATCCCCCAGCACCACAATCGTGTCGTAGTCCTGCTGCCCGAACGCCAGGCTATCAATGGCAAAGCCCATGGAGCTTTTGACCGGCCCACCATGCTCCGACAGCAAATCCACGCGGTAGAACGGTCGTCCGACTACGAAGTTGGCAAATTCGAACACGCTGCTGGTGGACAGGCTGAGCACCTGGAAACCGGGAAACAGCACGATACCGACGGACACCATGGCCAAACCTCATGTCTCTAAAGGAGGGATATATGACATTGCGGCCACCACATTACACCCATAATCTTGGTTCCAACAAGGCCGATCCCCTCCCCGGCCCATTTGGAGCAACTGCCATGTCGCAACATAAAGGTTATGCCCTGATTACCGGTGCTTCGTCAGGAATTGGCGCGGTGTATGCCGACCGCCTGGCCCGTGCCGGCTACGATCTGATTCTGGTGGCCCGCAACCAGCAACGCCTGGAGCAGTTGGCAACACGCTTGAAGGCCAGCACCCAGCGTGACGTTGAAGTGATAGCGGCCGATCTCAATCTGCCGGCCGACTTGGCGCGTATTGCCCAACTCGCGCAGAAAGACAGCCGTATCAGCCTGCTGGTGAATAACGCCGGTGTGGGCGCCACAGCTTCGCTGCTGGAGTCGGATGCCGACAAGATGGACGCGATGATTCTGCTTAACGTGCTGGCGCTGACCCGTCTGGCCAAAGCGGCGGCAACCAACTTCGTCGCCCAGGGCCGCGGCACGATTATCAACATTGGCTCGATAGTCGCCCTCGCCCCCAAAGTGCTGAACGGGGTATATGGCGGCACCAAGGCCTTTGTGCAGGCCTTCAGCGAATCGTTGCAGCATGAGCTGAGCGACAAGGGCGTGGTGGTCCAGGTGGTACTGCCCGGCGCTACCGCCACGGCGTTCTGGGACATCGCCGGCCTGCCGGTAAACAACCTGCCGGAAACCATGGTAATGACCACGGAAAACCTGGTGGACGCAGCCCTCGCCGGCCTGGCTCAAGGCGAAGCCGTGACGATTCCGTCGCTGCCGGACAGCGCAGATTGGGACACCTACGAACGCGCGCGGCTGGCCCTGGGTCCGAACCTGTCGCACCGTGAACCCGCCGCTCGCTATGGGTTGAAGTAATCCGGACTAGCGCAGGCCGGGTTTAAACGCAGGCTTCCTGATTGCCTGGGAGGCCTGTTCATAACCGTAGGCGACCGAAAGCAACGTGGCTTCGCTCAAATTTTTCCCATAGAAGTGAACGGCTGTCGGCATTCCTTCTTCGTCCATGCCCGATGGCATGGAAATACCGGGATAACCGGCCACCGCCGAGTAGTAGTAACTGTATGAGTGAAAGTTGGACATCATTGCATCAAGCTTATGCTCGGTCAGCGGCTTATCGATGGTGCTTTTGAAAATCGGCCCTATGGCAGCCCATAACTCGTTGCGCGCCTCATCACTGATATCCATCTCGTTGATCATGGTGAGCATCTGTTGATCCGGCACACCCGGGCCGCTGTTGCGCTCGTTGAATTCAATCAGCTCAGACAGCGACTTCACCGGCAAGCCTGCCCGTCCTGCCAGATAGGCCTCAAGCTGGTGTTTAACGTCTGATAACAGTGCGTCGTTGTATTTTTCGTACGTTTCGTACGACACGCCTTCACCCAACTGATCCACGGGTACCAATGTCGCGCCCTTGGCCCGCAGCAGCGTAATGGCATCCTCGAAGTGCTGCCTGTCGGCTTTTTTGGCCGGGTCGTTGGCCTCTTCTGCCGATAACTCAGGCAATGGCGTATAGCCGATGCGCTTGCCCACCAAGGCGTCAGGCTTGATCCCCTGGGTGTAGAGGTTGGTATCTGTCATCGCATCCAGTGCCTGCGCCGCATCACGCACGTTGCGAGTGAAGGTGCCCACGGTATCCTGGCGGGAACTGGTCATCACCCCTTCGGTGCTCACTAATCCTTCGGTCGGTTTGAAACCAATAACACCGTTGTAAGCCGCCGGCGTAATGATTGAACCATTGGTTTCGACCCCCAATGCCAAGGGCACGATCCCTTGAGCAACGGCGACGGCAGAGCCTGTACTCGAACCGGCCGCCTGGCCATCCAACCGATGCGGGTTGAGGGTCAAACCGCCCCTGGAGCTCCAGCCGTTAACCGGCGCCTCAGAGCGAAAATTGGACAACTCACTCATGTTGGTTTTTCCAATAATCACCACGCCGGCCTTCAGCAGGTTGTCCACTACCTTGGCATTCTTTGCGGCGGGCCTGCCCACCAGTGCCATGGAGCCAGCGCTGGTCTGCATCTTGTCGCTGGTTTCGAACACATCTTTGAGCGCTATCGGAACGCCGTGCAAAGGCCCACGCACTTTGCCTTCGGCCCGTTCCTGATCCAGCGCACGGGCTTTCACACGAGCGTCAGGATTGATTTCAATGAACGCGTTGCCGCCCTGCAAGCCCTTGTCCATGTTGGCGATCAGCTTCAGTGAATCCCTCACCACCGAATCGGAACTGGCCCCATTGGGCCGGGTCATGTCCGCCGCCAAATCGTCGGCACTCCTGTAGGCTTGCGGCGGGTTCACCACCGCATCGAAAAGCCCCGCTGCCCATCCCGCGCCCAAACCTGGTCCGATCATAAATACTCCCCGCCTGCCTGAATGTTGGGAATACCGTTCGATATCCCTGCCTCAGTCTAAGAAGGGCGTTACTCGATGACTCGGGGGCAACGCTTACCGCGTCGTACGATCACTCTCCCCATTGCGTAGGCCTTTAAAGCCGTCCTAAAACCTGCTGGCAGCCTCGCACCAACGCCGCCAGACGATCTCCAGACCAATGCGCACCATAGAACCAGATAACCCTCCAAACCCCGTCGGCATCGGTGCCGACGGGTATGCGAAAGCTCGGGTTACCCGCAGTGGCAGCTTGATGAAAGGCGGCACTTTGGGCATCGGACACCAGCCCATCCAGCCGATTTTCCGTGACCCGATCGTTAATTTCGTTGCCAGGGTCCAGGGTGAAATGGCGCGCGTCATCCATCACCCGCGCAGACACAGGCACCAACTCCGCACCGGCTGTGCGCAGTGCGTTCAGTACTTGAGCAAAGTGCGCGCTGTGTTCGATCATTTCCCGCACATCACCTGCAACATATTCACTGGCAAAACCAATGCGGCTGCCAGCCAACGGCCGTGTGTTGATCAGATGGCCGGCATCGACGACCGGCGGAATCTCCACCATCACCGGCCCCTCAGGGTCGACGCCGCCGAGGGCGATCAGTGATAACGAAGGGTCGCGCACGGTGCGCATCAGGGGGCCGGGGATATCGAACCGGGGGCCGTAGCCACTCGGGGAGTCAAACTCCAGACCGCTGGGGTGATCGCCGGAGCTGACGATTGCACCGCAAGTGTCGGCACCAAACACGACGCCCTTGCTGACGGTCGGGGCGCAAGGCGGGGAAACAGAACTGTCCCCCGAGATTGTCTGTTTAAACAGACACAACGCCCCCGACGCTGTGACCTTCCTACTCTTGTCGTCCATATACACCCACGCCTCGAAACTGATTTTCGAGGGATGATTGCATCCTTTTATCGGGACGGCTGTAGGTCGGAAACAACCTGCAACTCAGCGGCGAGATTGCACCAAATAGCTATCACCCGCCGACATATTGCTCGTTACCCGCGTGCTCGACTTCCAGCCACCAGGCCTGCCCGCGCTCCGGCTGATTGAGCATGAACGCCTGCCCCATCGCCGGCGTGGTGATCGACACATTACGCTCCCACGCCAGCGCCATGATGCGGTCGAAGGGTTCGTGCCACGCATGAAACGCCAGGTCGAAAGTGCCGTTGTGGATCGGCAGCAACCAGCGGCCCTTCAAGTCGATATGCGCCTGAAGGGTTTCTTCCGGTTGCATGTGAACGTGGGGCCAGTCGACGTTGTAAGCACCGGTTTCCATCAGGGTCAGATCAAACGGACCGTACTGCTCGCCGATACGCTTGAAGCCCTCGAAATAGCCGGTATCACCGCTGAAGAAAATCCGCCGCGGGCCGTCAATCATCACCCACGAACACCACAGCGTCTGGTTGCCATCGAACAGGCCACGCCCGGAAAAGTGCTGGGCCGGCGTAGAAACAAAGCGAATCCCGTCCACTTCAGTGCCCTGCCACCAATCCAGTTGCCGCACCTTGCTGGCATCCACACCCCACTTGACCAACGTATCGCCCACGCCCAGGGGCGCGAGGAAATAGCGGGTCTTGTCCGCCAGTTGCACCACGGCTTTGTGGTCCAGGTGGTCGTAGTGATTGTGGGAAAGGATTACCGCCTCGATGGGCGGCAGGTCTTCAAGGCTGATCGGCGGTTGGTGGAAACGCTTGGGGCCGGCCCAACTGAACGGCGATGCGCGCTCGGCGAACACGGGGTCGGTCAGCCAGAACTTGCCGCGCATTTTCAGCAGGACAGTGGAGTGTCCAAGGCGGAACACGCTGTGGTCGGGGGCGGCGAACAGTTGCTCACGGGTCAGCGGCTGCACCGGGATCTCACCCACCGGGCGCGTGCTGCGGGGCTTCTGAAAGAGCATTTTCCACATGATGCCCAAGGTCTTGCCCAAGCCGCCATGCTGGATGGGCTTCTGATTGGTGAAGTGACCTTGTTGCTGTTCGGAAGACTTGGGCGCTGAAGAAGAACTGTCGAGACGGGTTGAGATCGTGGCCATTACCGAGGAACTCCTGCAGGCTGCTCTTGAAATTACACTGCACAGTGTAGTTTCTACATTGCAACAAAACTCGGAGCAAGTAAACTACCGAGTGTAATTTTCCCTTCAGAGCCGAAATCCCCCCATGACTGCACCTCGACGCCTCACCGACCGTAAACGCGAAGCCATCGTGGCAGCTGCCATCGCCGAGTTTCGCGACAACGGTTTCGAGGTCACGAGCATGGACAAGATCGCCGCCACTGCGGGGGTTTCCAAGCGCACGGTGTACAACCACTTCCCCAGCAAGGAAGAACTGTTCGCCGAGATCCTGCATCAACTGTGGGCCAGCAGCGTTGCGCAGCTGGACGTCAGCTACGCCAGCGACCGCCCGTTGCGCGAGCAATTGCGCGGGTTGCTGCAGGCCAAGATGACGATGATGTCGGACGCCAACTTCCTCGACCTGGCCCGTGTGGCAATTGCAGCCACCATCCACTCGCCGGAACGCGCCCAGGACATGGTCAACCGCCTGAGCAAGCGCGAAGAAGGCTTCACCCAATGGGTGCGCGCCGCCCAGGAAGACGGCCGGCTGAGTTGCACCGACCCGTGCTTCGCCGCCCACCAGGTGCAAAGCCTGCTCAAGGCTTTTGCCTTCTGGCCACAGATCACCCTCGGCCAGCCAACCCTGGACGCCGACGCCCAAGCGAACGTCATCGAGTCAGCCATCGACCTGTTCCTGGCGGGCTATGAGGTGGTGCCGCAGCACTGACCTGTTTCAGGAACGACATCCAAGGTCGTTTTTTGTCTGATTCGCCCTGTGTCCTTTGCAAATGGCTTGGAAGGACACTGATTATTCCCTCGCGAATAACTGACAATATTCACACGTATTATCCGACCAGTGGTTTTCCCGATCACGTGTGCCGTCGTACCTGCAAAAAAAGAATCGACCCAGGAATTTATGGAAAACCAACGAGGCAAAGGGCTGTCATTTGCCAGACGTATCTACAAGCCAAGGATCATCGGCCTGGGCATCGGCTGCATCAGCGTCATCGCTGCGCTTTACCCACTGCAAATGCCTGGCTGGGTCTGGGGGTTGCTGCTGTTCAATGGTTTTGGCTGGGCGCACCTGGCGTATCAACTCTCGACCCGTTCTGACTTCCCCTACAAGGCTGAACGACGAAACTTGCTCTACGACTCGCTGCTCGGCGGGTTTTGGGCGGCTACCACGCAGTTCACGCCCCTTACCGCCGTGACCATCCTGTCGATGATGACCATGAACAACGTCGCCGCCGGCGGCAAACGCCTGTTCCTCCACGGGATAGTCGCCCAACTGGTGGGCATCGGCGTGGCATGGCTGTTGTTCGGCATCAAGTTCAACCCCGATGTCAGCCTGGTTCAGGTCTACGCCTGCCTGCCCATGCTGACGCTGTATCCCATGGCGCTGGGCATGGTCTGCTACCGCCTGGCGATCAAACTGTCGGAACACAAACGTGCCCTGAGCGCCCTGAGCCGCACCGACAGCCTTACTGGCCTGCTCAATCACGGCTCTTGGAAAGACCTGCTGCACCTGACGTTTCACAAGTGCCAGCAACAACAGGTCCACGCCACCATCGCGCTGATCGACATCGATCATTTCAAGCAGATCAACGACAGCTACGGGCACATCATCGGCGACCAGGTCCTGCGCCAACTGAGCCTGGAGCTGCGACGCAACCTGCGGGAAAACGACTTGGCCGGGCGTTACGGCGGCGACGAATTCTGTGTGATTCTTCCGGACATGCCCCTGGAACAGGCCGCGCAGGTCATGGAGCGCATGCGCGAAGTGTTCAGCAACTACCGTCATCCGGAAATCCCAGAGCTGCGGGTGAGCCTGAGCATCGGCCTGGCGTCGTTCCAACCGGCCTTCACCGACGCGGCCATGTGGCTCAACGCAGCGGACCGCGCACTGTACGCGGCCAAGGACACTGGCCGTAACCGCGTCAATATCAGTGACTATGTGGTCGCTCATACCGCTTGAATCCCGCGAATTACACCTCGTCTGAATTAAACGCAGCCACCACCGACCGATAGCATAATGCCGCCATTGGTCGGTTGCCGTAGAACTTCTGGCCGACCCTACGACTCAGAACCCGCTGTTCCACCCTCTGTCAGCACAAGGAAGCTGGCAATGAGCACGTTCGCCGTATGCTTGAGCCATACGGTGGCAGGCGCCCCCATGGATACCCCTGACGCTTGCTTCCCCCGAGCACACGACCATGCTATTCAACGCCCATAAAAAAACCATCAGTACCTTGCAAGCCACCCTCGCCCAGCAAGCCAGCCTTCTCGACGCCATCGACCGCTCGATGGCGGTGATCGAATTCGACCTGCAAGGCACGGTCCTGCGGGCCAATGAGAACTTTCTCAAGGCCATGGGTTACACCGCCGATCAAGTGGTGGGCCAGTCTCACCGACTGTTCTGTACCCCGGCCTTTGCCCGCAGCGCCGAGTATGGCCAGCTGTGGACGCAACTGCGCAACGGCCAGTTCCAGTCCGGCACCTTTGAACGAATCACCCGCAGCGGCCAGCCGATCTGGCTGGAGGCCAGCTACAACCCAGTGCGCGACGAGTCCGGCAGCGTGGTGAAAGTGGTGAAGTACGCCATGGACGTCACCCCGAAAATGCAGGCCGAGAGCGAAGCCAACGCCAAGTTGCAGGCCATCGACCGCGCCATGGCGGTGATCGAGTTCAACCTCGACGGCACCATCATCAGTGCCAACCAGAATTTCCTGAATCGCATGGGCTACAGCCTGGCGCAGGTCCAGGGCAAGCATCACCGCATGTTCTGCACACCGGAGTTGGCCAACAGCAGCGCCTACGGCGAGTTCTGGCAACGACTGAACCAGGGCGAGCTGTTCAACGGGCAGTTCGAACGCATCGACAAAAACGGCCATGCGGTGTGGCTGGAAGCCAACTACAACCCGGTGTACGACGCCAGCGGGCGCCTGTGCAAGGTGGTGAAGTACGCCTCCGACGTCACGGCCATGGTGGAGAAACACGCCGCCGATGCGCAAAGCGCGACCCAGGCCTATCACATCTCGCTGCAAACCCGGGACTTCGCCGAAAAAGGCGCCGAGGTGATCCAGCAGACGGCTACGGGCATGCGCGAGATTGCCGCCAACATTGACGGTTCTTCCGCGCTGATCGCCAAGCTGGGCGAGCGTTCGCAGCAGATCACCGCCATCGTCAACACCATTCGCGGGATTGCCGACCAGACCAACCTGCTGGCCTTGAACGCCGCCATCGAAGCCGCGCGGGCGGGTGAGCAAGGCCGTGGGTTTGCGGTGGTGGCCGATGAGGTCCGGCAACTGGCGGCGCGCACCAGCGGTTCAACGGCGGAGATTTCCTCGATGATCGAGATGATCCAGACCGAAACCCGCCAGGCCATCGACAGCATGGACGGCACCCGCGACCGCGCCGCCCAGGGCGTGGACCTGGCGAACCAGGCCGGCACCGTGATCCTGCAGATTCGCGAAGGCGCCAGCGAGGCGGTGCAGGCGGTGAGTGCGTTTGCCAATGAACGGGGCAACAGGTAAGCGACAGGCTTCTTCATGTGCCCGGTCAAGGGCTCGGTCTATAGTGGTGGCTTGTCTTACGCCACGGATTCGAGCCCGCCATGACCCCGGATAAACCTGAAGCCCACGTTGACCATCTGCGCTTTCACCGTAAACACGCCCATCTCGCGCCGACCTTTGGCAACGACACGTTTGCGCTGAAAGCCGAAGCCTTCGCGCGCTTCTTTGGCACGCCGACATTCCTGGGGGCGCAAACGGCAATCGTGATTCTGTGGGTCGTGCTCAACATGACCGGCATCACGCACTTTGACGTGTATCCGTTCATTCTCTTGAACCTGGCGTTCAGCCTGCAATCGGCCTATGCCGCGCCACTGATCCTGCTGGCCCAGACCCGCCAGGCCGCACGGGACAAGGCCCAGTCCGACGCCGACGCCCAGCACCGAGAAGCCCTGGCCGTGGCCAACACCGAACGCCAGGCCCAGGCGGCGCAGACCACCAAGCAATTGCTGGAACTGCTGGAACAGAACACCAAGCTCACCGAGATGACCAAGCAACTGACCGAACGCATCGAAGGGCTGACCAGCGAAATGCACGACCAGTTCGTGCGCAAGACCTAGCCCTCCCATGCATCCAGCTCCCACAGTCAGTGCTCCGGCAAGCGCACATGCTGGCCCAACTGATCAAACAACGTGACCACCGAGCGCAGCGCCCGGCAATCGGGGCGTGTCAGCAGCCACAGGGCCGTGTCGTGCCCCGTCAGCGGCGGGCTCAACGGTTGCAGGCCTGCGCCCAGCAAGTAATCCGGTAACGCCGCTACACCGAGTCCCGCGCGCACCAGTTCGGTCACCGAGACCATGCTGTTGCAGCGATAGGCCGGCATCACTCCAGGCAAGTGCTGGCGCCGCCAGGTGACGGTGGGATGATCCGGCAGGAAGTCATCCGGCGCGATCCAGCTCAGGGCGGCCAGCGCCTTGCCTGCATGCTGGCGGGCATAGTCGGCGCTGGCACACACTCGATACGACACCGTGCCCAGGCAACGTCCTACCAGATGCTCGGGCGGGGCCTTGGTCAGGCGCAAGGCGATATCCGCATCGCGGCGGCTGAGATTGGCAAAGTCATTGGAAGTGCTCAGCTCCAAGGTCAGCGCCGGGTAGCCGGGCATAAAGTGCCCCAGGGCCGGCAGCAACAGTGACTGCAACACCGAATCCGTGCATGTCAGGCGCACCGTGCCGCTGATCACTTCACCGCCCTGCTCCACCCCCACACGTGCCGCTTCCAGCGCCTGTTCGGCACGTTCAGCCTGTTCGGCGAGGGTGGTGGCCAAGGTGGTGGGCAGGTAGCCGGCGCGGCTCTTTTCGAACAGTGTCTGGCCCAGCGCCGCCTCCAGCCGCCGCACCGCGCGAAACACCGTCGACACGTCCACACGCAGCAACGCCGCTGCACGGGCGAGCGTGCCACCCCGCACCAGAGCGAGGATCAGGGAAAGGTCGGAGTAATCGATTTGATAGTGCGTCGCTGCATTGAACATGTGGGCTAACGCCAATATTGATTGCGTGAGCGCCAATCTATAGTGAGCACCAGGACTCAACAAGCCACGGATACCCGCGATGAATAAAACCACCCTGCACCTGGCCCTGATCGGCGACTACGATGCCCAAGTCATCGCCCACCAGGCCATTCCCTCGGCGTTGCAACAGGCCGGCGCGGTCTTGGGCCTGACGGTGCGGTTCGACTGGCTGGCCACCGACACGATCAAATCCACCGAACAACTGCAGCACTACGATGGCTTCTGGTGCGTTCCCGCCAGCCCCTACCGTGACCTCGACGGCGCGCTGCTGGCCATCCGTTATGCCCGCGAACAGCGGCGCCCTTTCCTCGGCACCTGCGGCGGTTTTCAACACGCGGTGCTGGAATATGCCCGCAACGTGATGGGCTGGGCCGACGCAGAACATGGCGAACTGGCGCCCGACTCGCCGCGCGCAGTGCTCACACCTCTGACCTGTGCGCTGGTAGAAGCGACTGACACCATCCGTTTGATGGCCTATACCCGCATCGCCGAGGCCTACGCCACCCTGGATATCCAAGAAGGCTACCGTTGCCGCTATGGCATCAATCCAGACTTCGAAAGTGCATTGCTGGAAGCCGACCTGATTGCCACCGGCCATGACTCGGCGGGCGACCTGCGGGCAGTGGAGCTGCTGGACCATCCGTTTTTTGTCGCCACCCTGTTCCAGCCGGAACGTGCGGCCCTCAAAGGCATCACACCGCCGCTGGCAATTGCACTGCTGAAGGCCTGCGTATGATCGCCAACACGCCCAGGCCACCGTACTACGCGGTGGTGTTCAGTTCCCTGCGCACTGAAGGCGACAACGGCTACGGACAAGCCGCCGACCGCATGCTGGAACTGGCCCGGCAACAACCTGGTTTTCTCGGCGTGGAATCGGCGCGAGGGGAAGATGGCCTGGGCATCACCGTGTCCTACTGGAGCAGCGAAGCCGCGATCCTGGCGTGGAAGCAGCACGCCGAACACATTGAGGTACGCGAACAGGGGCGCTCCACCTGGTACTCGGCGTGCCATACGCGGGTGTGCAAGGTGGAGCGGTCTTACGCGTTCGAGCGCTGAAACATCAGCCTGTGTAAAACACTTAATGTGGACAAGGAAGGCTCTGTGGTGAGGGGGCTTCTGTGGCGAGGGAGCTTGCTGTGGCGAGGGAGCTTGCTCCCGCTGGAGTGCGCAGCGCTCCCAAGATTTTGGGGCCGCTACGCAGCCCAGCGGGAGCAAGCTCCCTCGCCACAGCAAGCTCCCTCTCCACAGCAAGCTCCCTCTCCACAAAAAGCGCTCTAGCCACAGGGACAATGTGGCATTCAACTGACCAGACTGCGCACCGCACTGATCTGCGGAATCTCCACCCGGCGCATATACACCCGCAGCGGTTCCGTGATGTTGATGCGATCGTCGATGTTCTGGTCCAGCAGCAATTGGATCCGCTCGCGGGACAGGGTCATGGCCTGCTCGTCAACCGGCTGCCAGACAAACTCGGCGGTCGGAATGATACCGTCGTCGGCCACGTCCATGCCGAAGGCGTCTTCGCTGAAACGGACGATGTACTGGCCAGTCTTGCGGTTCAGGCCGACAAAACCGTGGAGTTGGTCGGCGGCCTGGCAGATAAGCTCGGAGGTGATGCGCATGGTAAACCTCACTGAAAAGTCCTGTTTGGACTGGAAAGATGGTTTACACGCATGGCAGATAATCTGCCCTCTGATGGGGCAGCTGAGGGCAAGAGTACTGCATGGCACCGCACAAAAGTGCAGAAAAATGGCCCGTGAACACGTTAATGTCGGTTTGGTGATAGCGCCATTCGCAAGCAATTGTTAAAAAGGAGCCCTTCTCAAAGTTACCTCCACGAAAGGACTTCGCTTATGCCTGTCACGTTTACCAAGAGTGCCCTGCTGCTGGCCCTGATGCTGGGCCTTGGCCACGCACAGGCGGCAAGCCCGATCAGCCCTACCGAACTCGCGGCCAACGAAGGCATTCCAAACCCTGCCGTCATTGCCCACCGTGGCGCGTCCTTCGATGCACCGGAATCCACCGCAGCCGCCTACAAAGTCGCGCGCGACCTGGGGGCCGACTACCTGGAAATGGACCTGCAGCGCAGCAAGGACGGCGTGCTGTTTGCCCTGCATGACAACAACCTGCAACGCACCACCGACGTTGCCACCAAATTCCCCGAGCGCAAGGACAGCCCGGCCAACGAATTCACCTGGGCCGAGCTTAAAACCCTGGACGCCGGCAGCTGGTTCAACGCCGCCTACCCGGATCGCGCCCGCCCTGGCTTCGTCGGTTTGAAAATCCTCAGCCTGGACGAAATCATCAAGATCGCCGAAGGCAACCCGCAGCACAAACCCGGCCTGTACATCGAAACCAAAGAGCCGAAGCAATTCCCGGGTATCGAAGCCGACCTGAAGAACAAGCTGCTGGACAAAGGCTGGTTGAGTTCCACCGGTTCCAACCAGGCCCAGAAAAACATCGGCGTCGGCCAGGGCAAGGGCCGCGTAGTGCTGCAAACCTTTGAAAAGGACAGCCTGAAAGAACTGCAAAAAGAGATGCCCAACACCCCGAAAATCCTGCTGTTGTGGGTCGGTGAAGGCAGCATCGAGCCAAAATCCAAGGTGACCTTCGCCGAGTCCGGCGAGCCGAGCAAAGCCGCCTACTACGCCAAGCAAGAACCGAAGGACGCCGCCGAGTTCGAAAAATGGGTCGACGAGGCCAAGAGCCTGGGCGCCATCGGTACTGGCCCTTCGGCACAGCTGACCAACCTGGGCGACCAGAGCTATTCCGACCTGGTCAAACCCGAGATGAACCAGTTGACCCACGACAAAGGCATGCTGGTGCACGTGTACACCGTGGATGAGCCGGTGGACTTCGACAAGGTGATGAAAGCCGGCGTCGACGGCATCTTCACCAACCGCGCCGCCGAACTGCTGAAGTACTACAAACGCTGGCCGTCCTCGAGTGTGGCCGACCTGCTGCAGGACAACGGTTACTGAGTGAGTTCCGAATGGTCAGGTCGCCTGTGGCTGGAGCCTGACTACGGGCTGATCCTGGGTATACCGGGGTGCACCGCGCCCCATGCACACTATGCCCACCAGCTGATGTTCTCCCCGGGCGGGCCGATCACGGCCAGCCTCGATGGCCGTGTCATCACGGCCCATCGCCTGTTTATCCCTTCAAGAATGCCCCACGCTCTCCTCCACACCGACGGTGAGGTGTTGATGGTGTATGCCGAACCTGGCGCGTTTGACCTCGACTCTTTGCAGGCCGCCCTGGCCGAGAGTGAACTGTCCCTGGAAGCACTCGACCACACGTTGCGCCAACTGCCGAGACGTGCACTGGAAGATGCCCGGGTGGAGTGCGCACTGCTGGCGCTGGATCAGCAGTTGAGCGGCAAGGTCTCAGCCCACGCACTCGCCCAGGCGGCGCATGTTTCGTTAAGCCAGTTGGAACGCTTGTTCGCCAACCAACTGGGTTTGCCCGTGCGCCGCCTGGTGCTGTGGCGGCGCTTGCGGGTGGCACTGGGACTGGCGCTCGGTGGCAGCACCTTGACCGAGGCCGCCCATGGCGCCGGGTTCGCCGATTCGGCGCACTTTTCCCGGACCATGAAGCAACTATTTGGCGTCACGGCCGGGGCGTCGTTGCGCAACCTGCAACTGACACTGCTCCCACTGATGACGCGAGCATCCTGAATGAACGCGGTGCCCTCAGGTTTTTCGCGAGCAAGCTCGCTCCTACAGTAGGTCGGTGGGAACCGGCGGGTCTTTGCTCAATCGGACAGCCCTGAAGGGGTCGCGCAGCTGCGCCACATACTCCCGCGGGAAATCGGGGCGGCTTCCAATTCCCAGATCGCCCTGGCCTATTCGATAGTCATGGCTGTAGAACACCGTGCCCAACAGCCAATCCCACAGATTGAAAAACAAGCCGAAATTCACATCCCCTGCCCGGCCATATTTCATGTGATGAAAACGATGCACCGGCGCCCAGGCGAATACCCAACGCAGCGGTCCCAGGCGCATGTCGACATTGGAATGCTGCAACAGCAGTTGAACGGCAATCGCCAGGGCCAGCAGCAGCGCAACGTCCGTGGGAATGCCCAGCAGGATCAGCGGCAACAAACCCGCCGTGGCTTCGAGCATCTGGTGCAACGGATGCTTCATCAAGCCATTGAAACCGTACAGCCGCTGCACGCTGTGATGCACCGCATGCAGGCGCCACAAGGCCGCAACTCGGTGACTGGCGTAATGCATCAGGGTGATGCCCGCATCGGCGATGAAGATCGCCAGCAGCAATTGCGCCCAGAGCGGCCACGCCCGCGGCCATACGCCGTCAACGGCCAGCAGCGCGGTCAATACCGGCAAGATCAACAAGCCCGCGGCATTGAGAGCTTCGTTGACCACCGCATGAATCAAGTCACGACGACGGTCACCCTGGTTGCGATTCCACTGCGGCTCATAGGGCAACCACCACTCGGCGATAAACGACACCGCCACCGCCAGAACAAATACCAGCCCCAGCCACTGCAGCGCATCCCTCTGCACCAGCCACAGCGCCCACCCGATAAACCCCGCCCAAAACATAGGCGCATATACCCAGGCCATTAACTGTTTCATCTGTGCCTCCCGTAAGTGAGACGCCAGCATGAAACCCCGCACTCGCCGCCGATTGAACAAACGGCGCAATCTTAAGGGTGAGTTAAGTTGTGCTGGTTAACCTGATCCCACTTAAACAGCTCACCCCAAAGGATCACACCATGAAAAACCTGACCGCTTTGTTCGCCGCTGCCGCCTTGACCCTTACCGCTGGCTTGGCCCAGGCCGACGTTCGCCCGGACCATATTCCGGGCCTGCTCAAGTCCGGCGCCATTATGGGTTTCGAAAAACTCAACGCCAACGCAGTGGCCCAGCACAAAGGCGCCACCATCGTTGACACCGAACTGGAAGACAAAGCCGGCCGCCTGGTCTACGAGACCGAACTGCGTGACACCGCCAATGTGAAGTGGGACGTGAAGCTGGATGCCAAGACCGGTGAAGTCCTGGAAAACAAGCAAGACACCTGAGTTAAACCGTAAAACGCCGCGCCGCCTTTGGGCCGCGCGGCTTTTTTATGCGCGCTCGTCGCCGAGAAGAGCAAATAGTCTAATTCCTGTGAACGAATTTGTACCTTACGCCGCCAGCTCGCTAGAATCCCAATCATCAGCCAAGGCACAACGCCAGCAGCATCAGGACCGAGACCGCGCGCCATGGGGCAAAAAGCCGCCGACATTGCCACCATTGGCCGAATCAGCGCTGTACCGGCGATTCTGCAGGTGATCAGTGAAATGACCGGCTTGCGCTTCGCGGCCGTAGCGCGGGTCACCGACGATTCCTGGACCGCCTGCGCCGTGCGCGACCAACTGGACTTCGGCCTGCCCGTGGGTGGCGAGTTGGACCTGACCACCACCCTGTGCCACGAAATCCGCGGCTCCCATGTCTCGATCGTGATCGACAAAGCCAGCGAAGACCCGCTGTACCGCGACCACCACACGCCACGCCTCTACCACTTTGAAAGCTACATCTCGGTGCCGGTGTTTCGCACCGACGGGCGTTTCTTCGGCACCATCTGCGCCCTGGACCCGAATCCGGCGCAACTGCGCAGCAGCACCATCCAGTCGACCATGGAGTCGTTTGCCCGGGTGCTGTCGCTGCAGATCGAAGCCGAAGAAAGCCTCCAGCAGACCGAAGCCGACCTGCAGCAGGAGCGGGAAACCGCCGAACTGCGCGAACAATTCATCGCCGTGCTCGGCCACGACCTGCGCAACCCGCTGTTCGCCATCAACGTCGGCGCCGAACGGCTGCTGCGCAAACACCCGGACCCGGCCACCGACACCCTGGTGCGGCACATGCTGGCCAGCGGTCGCCGGGCCTCGCAGTTGGTGGAGGACGTACTGGACTTTGCCCGCGGGCGAATGGGCAGCGGTATCCCGGTGAATATCGGTGAGTGCACGGGGCTGGAAGACACCTTGCAGCATGTGGTGGACGAGGTGCAGCACGTGCACCCCAAGCGGCTGATCCACGCCCGCATCGGCAATCTCAACGGCGTGAAAGGCGACCGCGAGCGGCTGGCGCAACTACTCTCCAACCTGGTGGCCAACGCCATCAGCCACGGCAGTCCCGAAGGGCCGGTTGAAGTCTGTGCACAGGTCAACGCCGGCACGTTTGAGTTAACGGTGAAAAACCTTGGGCTGATCAGTGAGCAAGCCATGCCGCTGCTGTTCCAGCCCTACTCCCGACCGACGGGCGCCCTGCCCCAGGCCGGGTTGGGCCTGGGGTTGTACATCGTCAAACAGATTGCCGACGCCCATGGCGGGCAGCTGGAAGTGTCTTCCAGCGAGCAGGACGGCACGGTGTTTAGCTTCAGTTTGCCCGCAGGCGATTGACGGCCACCTCAAACCGTCACAAAAGCGTCAAATTCAGTTGCCATGATGCGCTCAAGTGAACCTGTGAAATCTCCTACAGGCACTTTCCCTGCGAGCCTCCATGAACCACAGCATCGACCACAGCCACCAGGACTCCGACCTGTTTGGCTTGCTTTACGGTTTTCGTTTTCGCCCCGGTGAAAAGGGCGAACAGATTGACTCAGCCACCGCCCTGGCGGCCTTGCAGCAACCCGGTGACCCCGAAGAATTTCTCTGGCTGCACCTGAACCTGGCCCACGCCGCCTGCGAACGCTGGATGCAGGCGCACCTGAACCTGCCGGAAGAATTCTTCGAGGCCTTGCACGAAGGCTCACGCTCCACCCGCATCGAACACGTGGACTCGGCCTTGTTGGCGGTGGTCAACGACGTGGTGTTCAACTTCAGCAGCATGGTGTCTTCAGACATTTCCACCTTATGGGTGTGCGCCCGCAGCCGGCTGCTGATCAGCGCGCGCCTGCAACCGCTGCACTCGGTGGACAAGCTGCGCTCGTCAGTGAAGGCCGGTGAACACTTTCGCTCGCCGCTGGAATTGCTGGTGCATTTGCTGCGGGACCAGGGCGAGGTGCTGACGCAGATCGTGCGCAAGACCAGCCTCAGCGTCGACCAGATCGAGGACCAGTTGCTGTCGTCGCGCCTGTCCACCAACCGCGCTGAACTGGGCGCCGCGCGCCGGGTGCTGGTGCGCCTGCAACGGCTGCTGGCCCTGGAGCCGGGCTCGTTGCTGCGGCTGCTCAACCGCCCGCCGCAATGGTTGCAGAAGGAAGACGTGAAGGAGCTGCGCAAATCCACCGAGGAGTTTGCGCTGATCATCAACGACCTGATGGCGTTGGGCGAGCGCATCAAGCTGTTGCAGGAAGAGATCGCCGCCAACCTCAACGAGCAGAGCAACCGCACGCTGTTCACCCTGACCGTGGTCACGGTGCTGGCGTTGCCGATCAACATCATTGCCGGTTTCTTTGGCATGAACGTCGGTGGGGTGCCGCTTTCTACAGACCCTGAAGGCTTCTGGATTCTGGTGGCGCTGGTGGCAACGTTCACGTTGATTGCCGGGCGCTGGGCGTTTCGCAAGCGCAAGGATTATTGAATTTGAAATGCGATCAATGTGGGAGCTGGCTTGCCTGCGATAGCGGTGGTGACTGATACACCGCCATCGCAGGCAAGCCAGCTCCTACATTTTATCGGCGGTGTTTTATAGACCAGCGGCAACTTCAATTCCCTAAACACTGATTTATCGCAGCATCTCTGTAACATTCTGCAACGATCATGACCGACATCCTCCCCACACTGGATGCTCCGGCATGGCCACCCCTTCCCTGACTGCCTCCACACACGCTTCCACCGCCGACCCCAAACCGCGCCTGGACAAGAAACCGGGCCTGGTGACGGTGATCATTTTCTTCGCCGTACTCGCCATGGGCCTGTTGTTCACCGCCTACAGCCTGATGCACGACATGCACGAGCTGGGCACGGTGGTCACCACCTGGACGCCGTTTCTGCTGCTGGGCGTGGCGCTGTTGATCGCCCTGGGCTTCGAGTTCGTCAACGGTTTCCACGACACCGCCAACGCGGTGGCCACGGTGATTTACACCAACTCGCTGCCGCCGCATTTCGCGGTGGTGTGGTCGGGCTTTTTCAACTTCCTTGGTGTGCTGCTGTCCAGCGGCGCGGTGGCGTTCGGCATCATCGCCCTGCTGCCGGTGGAGCTGATTCTGCAGGTGGGCTCCTCGGCCGGCTTTGCGATGATCTTCGCGCTGTTGATCGCCGCGATCCTTTGGAACCTCGGCACCTGGTGGCTGGGTTTGCCAGCGTCGTCGTCCCATACCTTGATCGGCTCGATCATCGGTGTGGGCGTGGCCAACGCACTGATGCATGGCCGTGACGGCACCAGCGGTGTGGACTGGGGCCAGGCGATCAAGATCGGTTACGCACTGTTGTTGTCGCCGCTGATCGGCTTTGCCTTCGCCGCCCTGCTGTTGCTGGCGCTGCGGGCCTTCGTGAAAAACCGTTCGCTGTACAAGGCGCCAAAAGGCGACACCCCGCCACCTTGGTGGATTCGCGGCATGCTGATCGTCACTTGCACCGGCGTGTCGTTCGCCCACGGTTCCAACGATGGCCAGAAGGGCATGGGCCTGATCATGTTGATCCTGGTGGGCACTCTGCCGATGGCCTACGCGCTGAACCGCACCATGCCGGCCGGTGAGTCGTTGCAGTTTGCCGCCGTGGCCGAAGTGACCCAGGCAGCCCTGGTAAAAGCGGCGCCGCAACTGGCCCCGGCCGACTCGCGCGCCACCTTGTCGACCTACGTACGCACCAAAGAAGCCACGCCGGAACTGGTGCCCGCCCTGGCGAACATCACCGGGCATATCGGTGAAGAAGTGAAGAGCTACGGCTCCCTCGCCGCCGTGCCGGCCGAGGCCGTGGGCAACGTGCGTAACGACATGTACCTGACCAGCGAAACCATCCGCCTGATGGACAAGGGCAAGGTCGGCAACTTCGACGCCGACACCCAGAACAAACTGCAACTGTTCAAGCAACAGATCGACAACGCCACACGGTTTATCCCGCTGTGGGTCAAGATCGCCGTGGCCATTGCCCTCGGCCTGGGAACCATGGTCGGCTGGAAACGCATCGTGGTGACCGTGGGCGAGAAGATCGGCAAGACCCACCTGACCTACGCCCAGGGCGCCTCGGCCGAGATGGTGGCGATGCTGACCATCAGCGCGGCGGACATGTATGGCTTGCCGGTGTCCACCACCCATGTGCTCTCGTCCGGTGTGGCCGGGACCATGGTGGCGAATGGTGGTGGGTTGCAGATGAAGACCATCCGCAACTTGCTGATGGCCTGGGTGCTGACGTTACCGGCGGCGATTCTGTTGTCGGGTAGCCTGTACTGGCTATTCACCCAATTGTTCTGACACAACGCGGATCAAAATGTGGGAGCGGGCTTGCTCGCGAAGGCGGTGTATCAGTCACCGGATGTATTGACTGACACTCCGCTTTCGCGAGCAAGCCCGCTCCCACATTGGGTTCAGTGGTGAGTTCAGGTGCTAAACAACCCACCCATCACCCTCAACCGCTTTTTGTACACCCGCCGCGCCTCAAGTGCCTCCTCCAGCGTCACCGCCACAAACCCCGCCCGCTGGTTCGGTTGCATCTGCCCGATCAGATCCAGGTCGGCACTGATCACCGTGCCAATCATCGCGTAGCCACCTCCCGACACCGCGTCCCGGTGCAACACGATCGGTTCCAGCCCGGCCGGCACCTGGATCGAGCCGATGGGGTAGCAACTGTCGACGATATTCGACGGATCAGACCCGGCGCCAAACGGCTGCTCTCGTGGCTGAAAGCTCAACGCGCTGCCGCCTTTGAAGCGATAGCCGATGCGATCAGCCTCCGAACCGACCGTCCAGGGCTCGGCAAAAAAGCTGGTTTTGGCACCGGGCGTCAGCCGCTCGTAATACAGCCCCGGCACCACCCGCAGCGTCACGTCCCCGCCCACCGATTGGCGCAACGCCATGGGCAAACTATTCCCCGCCCGGCCTTTGCCGCTGGCCTCGCCCACAGGCAATTCATCACCCTCCACCAGCCGCCGCCCGTGAAACCCACCCAACGCACCCAGGGTGTAAGTGGACCGGCTGCCCAATACCAGCGGCACGTCGATACCACCGGCCACCGCGAGGTAAGTCCGTGCGCCGGCCTTGGGAAATTCAAAGCGCAGCACTTGCCCGGCGCGTACTTCAAACGCGGTGTCCTGATGCACTACCACACCGTCCAGGCGCGGCGACATCAGCGCACCGCACAGCGCCACCAAAGCATCTTGCTGAAACTCCAGTTCCGGCCCGATCAGCGTGCATTCCAGCCCGGCAGCACCGATGGGGTTGCCCACCAGGTGGTTGGCGGCGCTCAACGCGTATTGGTCCAGCGCGCCGGACGGCGGGATGCCGAGGTGGTAATAACCTTCGCGGCCCAGGTCCTGCACGGAGGTGGCGAGGCCGGGTTTGAGTACCTTGATCATGCCAGCGCCTCCTGCAGGGTTTTCGGATAGCCAATGGGGTCGGCGAGAAAGGCGTCGAGGGAAAACTCCACCGGACGGATGCGCAGGTCGAACCGCCCGGCCTCCACTTCAGCCACCGCCAGGTCATAGGCATCGCGGTCCATGGGTTTGAACTGGACGATGTCGCCGGGACGGAAGAACACCATGTGTTCCTTGAGGTACGCCAACTGCTGTTGCGGGTCGTAGATCGGCGCCGGGGTGACGCCGAACATCTGGTAGCCGCCGGCGCCGCGCACCGAATAAATACAGCCGAAGCAGCCGCCGTGGCCGAGGGTCAATTTCGGCGTGTCGGTGCGTGGACGCAAATACTTGGGCACCTGCAACTGCCGCTCGCGTTCCACCATCTGGAACATGAACGGCAAACCCGCCACAAACCCCACCATCGAGACAAACCACGGCGCGCCACTGTGGGCCGCGATAAACGCTTCCACGTCTGCCAGGCCGTTGATCCGCGCGGCGTATTCCAGGTCGGTGCCGGTGGGGTCTTGATGGCGGTCGCGAAAACGCATCAGGGTTTCATGGGTCCAGGGGTCGTTGTACAGCACCGGGATTTCGATGATGCGGGTGTGCAAGGTGCGTTCGGCCACGGCTTGGGCTTCGGCGCTTTGCACCGCGTCGAGCAGCACGTGGGGCGCGATGCGGTCCGGGTCGAAGCGAATCTGGAACGAGGCATTTGCCAGGCAGACGTCCAGCACACCGTCCAGGGCCAGGCGTTCCACCGCGCGGGTGACGGCCATGCCCTTGAAGAAGGCCTCCAGGGACATGCTCTCGCTGACCTCGGCAAACAGGTGTTCGTCACCGCCAAAGCTGTAGCGGATCGGGGAAGATTCGGCCATGTCTGTTCCTCTTGGAATCATTGTAGAAAGGCAGGCAAAAAATCATGAGTGTTGGCAGAGGTAGTCATTGTGGCGAGGGGGCTTGTCCCCCGTTGGGCTGCGTAGCAGCCCCAAAACCTGACCTTGAATGCTGCCCGGGGAAACTCCGTGAGCTTATAGGGGCTGCTGCGCAGCCCAACGCGGGGCAAGCCCGCTCGCCACAACAATCCCCGCCTGGTCCAGCGCTTCACGGGTGGCCTCCACCAGCTCAAGGGCGCCGGGGGTGTCGCTGTGCAAGCAGATGGAATCGAATTCGATAAACAGGTCTTCGCCTTCAACCGTGCGTACCAACCCGGTCTGGCAAGCACGCAGGACACGCGCCGCAACCGTTGCCGGATCCAGCGCCCGCACATTGCGGGTAAACACGATGGAGCCGGTGAGATCGTACTCACGGTCGGCATAAAACTCCCGCACCACCGGCTGGCCCAGTTCCTTGGCAATCCGCCAGATCACCGAGTTGGGCATGCAGTACAGCAACAGTGTGGGTTCCAGGCGTTGCAGGTTTTCCACCAACAGCCGCGCCGCTTCTTCGTCCCGCGCCAGATGCATGTACAACGCGCCGTGGGGCTTGATGTGTTGCAGCGTCAGGCCCTGGGCCCGGGCGATCTCCCGCAGGGCGCCGAGCTGATAGAGCATGTCGTCCACCAGTTCCTGGGCCGGCGCGTTGATATGGCGCCGGCCGAACCCCACCAGGTCACGAAAGCCCGGGTGTGCGCCAATCGCCACACCCAGTTGCTTGGCGCGCTCGACGGTGCGGCGCATGGTGCCCGGGTCGCCGGCATGAAAGCCGGTGGCGATGTTGGCCGAGCTGATGTAGGCCATCAGTTCACTGTCGACGCCATCGCCGATGGTCCAGGGGCCGAAGCCTTCGCCCATGTCCGAATTGAAATCCACTGCCTGCATCGGGGTCGCTCCGTTGAAGTTCATGCCATGGAAATTAGGCTGCCCCTTGACCCCTTGGGAAGATCTATTATCAGATGGCCCATCTTCTGAAAATCAGATGCCCGATACTGATCGTTCCCACGCTCCGCGTGGGAATGCCGCCCTGGACGCTCTGCGTCCGCTTTTAAAATCGTGACGCGGAGCGTCTACAGGATGCATTCCCACGCAGAGCGTGGGAACGAGCGGAGAAACCAATGTCCCTGACCCTGCGCCAAATCCGCTACTTCGTCGCCACCGCCGAAATCGGCCAGATCTCCCAGGCGGCGATTCATACTGATCGTTCCCACGCTCCGCGTGGGAATGCCGCCCTGGACGCTCTGCGTCCGCTTTTAAAATCGTGACGCAGAGCGTCACAGGATGCATTCCCACGCAGAGCGTGGGAACGAGCGGAGAAACCAATGTCCCTGACCCTGCGCCAAACCCGCTACTTCGTCGCCACCGCCGAAATCGGCCAGATCTCCCAGGCGGCGATTCATACTGATCGTTCCCACGCTCCGCGTGGGAATGCGGCCCTGGACACTCTGCGTCCGCTTTTAAAATCGTGACGCGGAGCGTCACAGGATGCATTCCCACGCAGGGCGTGGGAACGAGCGGAGAAACCAATGTCCCTGACCCTGCGCCAAATCCGCTACTTCGTCGCCACCGCCGAAATCGGCCAGATCTCCCAGGCGGCGATTCATACTGATCGTTCCCACGCTCCGCGTGGGAATGCCGCCCTGGACGCTCTGCGTCCGCCCTCGAAATCGTGACGCAGAGCGTCACAGGATGCATTCCCACGCAGGGCGTGGGAACGAGCGGAGAAACCAATGTCCCTGACCCTGCGCCAAATCCGCTACTTCGTCGCCACCGCCGAAATCGGCCAGATCTCCCAGGCGGCGATTCATACTGATCGTTCCCACGCTCCGCGTGGGAATGCCGCCCTGGACGCTCTGCGTCCGCCCTTGAAATCGTGACGCAGAGCGTCACAGGATGCATTCCCACGCAGAGCGTGGGAACGAGCGGAGAAACCAATGTCCCTAACCCTGCGCCAAATCCGCTACTTCGTCGCCACCGCCGAAATCGGCCAGATCTCCCAGGCGGCGATTCACCTGAACATCTCCCAATCCGCAGTGACCACTGCGATCAAGGAGCTGGAAGCGATGCTCGGTGCGCAGCTATTCGTGCGCTCGGCCCAGGGCATGAGCCTGACCGACGCAGGGCGGCATTTTCTCAACCGGGCCTACGTGATTGTGCGCAGTGTCGACGACGCCCTGAACAGCCCGTTGCCGGACTACCGCGCCAGCGGCGTACTGCGGGTGGCCGCCAGCTACACCGTGCTCGGTTACTTCCTGCCGCACCATTTGCAACGCATGGAACACTGGCACCCGGACGTGACCATCGAGGTCTTCGAACAGGAACGCCGGGCCATCGAACACGGCCTGCTCAATGGCCAGTTCGACATGGCCGTGGTGCTTACCGCCAACCTCACCCACCCGGACATCGTCTCGGAAATCCTCTTCAACTCCGAACGCCGCCTGTGGCTGCCCAGCCATCACCCGTTGTGCGAACGCCCAGCCGTGAGCCTCGCGGACGTGGCCAGGGAGCCTTACATTTTCCTCACCGTCGACGAGGCCGAACAAAGCGCCATGCGCTACTGGGAACAGGCCGGGCAAACACCCAAAGTGCGGCTGCGCACCAGTTCGGTAGAAGCGGTGCGCAGCATGGTCGCCAACGGCAGCGGCGTGGCAATTCTGTCGGACCTGGTGCATCGCCCGTGGTCGCTGGAAGGCAAGCGCATCGAAACCGTGAGCGTCACCGACAAGGTCACGCCCATGAGTGTCGGCCTGGCCTGGCACCGCGAGCGCGACTTCACCCCGGCGATGCAGGCATTTCGGGATTACTTCCACGATGCATTCCTGGCGCCGCAGCAGTTGTCAGCCCGGCGTTAAAGCCGGGATTGCAGGATCGCCGCCAGCCAATCCATGAACACCCGCACCCGCAGCGGCAAATGCCGTTGGCCCGCGTACAGCAGGGACACGTCCAGCGCGGGTGGCGGATAGTCCGGCAGCACCGCCACCAACTCACCGCTGGCCAATAGATCGACAATGCCCAGCACCGGCACCTGAGTCAGGCCGAACCCGCCGATGCACGCTGCCCGATACGCATCCGTGCTGTTGACGGTCACCCGCCCGGCCATGGGAACCCGGTGCACTTTGTTGCCCTGTACGTATTCAAACCCCGGCGAACGCGAGCCCAGCGGACGTACGTAATGCACCAGTTGATGGTGGGCCAAATCGGCGAGCGTCTGGGGTACGCCGTAACGTTGCAGGTAAGTCGCGCTGGCGCAATTGATCATCGTCATGCTGCCTAACAGCCGCGCCACTACCGACTGGTCCGGCTGCGCGCCAATCCGCAACACGCAGTCGAAACCTTCGGCCAGCAGGTCGACCTGGCGGTCGGTGCTGCTGATCTCCAGCTCGATCAGCGGGTGCAGGTCCATGAATTCCGGCAGGCGCGGCAGGATCAGTTCCCGGGCCATGACGTTGGGCATGTCCACGCGAATTCGCCCCGCCAGCTGTGCTTCGTCCTGGCGAAACAAGCCTTCCAGTTCTTCCATATGCGACAGCAGATCCTTGCTGCGTTCGTACAGCACGCGGCCATCCTGGGTGGCCTGGACCTTGCGCGTGGTGCGCTGCAACAGGCGCGCACCGAGCAACTCTTCCAGGGCCTGCACATGCTCGGACACGGTCGAGCGCGGCAGGCCCAGGCTCTCGCCCGCCTGGGTGAAACTCGACAGTTCGGTGACGCGCACGAAGGTGCGCAGCAACTCCAGTTTGTTCATGGGATTGTTCGCCTTATCCGGCCAGTGATTCCGGTATAGCTCTGTTTATCACGTTATGGCCGGACAAATACACTCAGTCCCACGAACACTCACCTGCTCCGAGGATTCCACCATGACCCGTAAAATCGCACTCATCACCGGCGCCAGCCGCGGCCTGGGCAAAAGCGCTGCGCTGCACCTGGCGGCGCAAGGCGTCGACATCATCGGCACGTACCACAGCGCGGCCGACGAAGCCCAGGCCGTGGTCGCCCAAGTCGAAGCACTGGGCGGCAAGGCGGCGATGCTGCAACTGGACGTCAGCCAAAGCGCCACCTTCGATGCATTCACCGCCCAGGTCGGCTCGGTGTTGAAGGACGTGTTCGGCCAGGCGCACTTCAACTTCCTGATCAACAACGCCGGGATTGGCGCCCACGCCAGCTTCGCCGAAACCACCGAAGCGCAGTTTGACCAACTGGTGGCGATCCACTTCAAGGGCCCGTTTTTCCTGACCCAGAAACTGCTGCCGCTGATCAGCGATGGCGGCCGCATCATCAATATCTCCAGCGGCCTGGCGCGCTTCAGCCTGCCGGGTTACGCGGCCTACGCCTCGATGAAAGGCGCGGTGGAAGTGCTGACCCGCTATCAGGCCAAGGAGCTGGGTGCACGCGGGATTACCGTCAACACCCTGGCCCCCGGCGCGATTGCCACCGACTTCAGCGGCGGCGCGGTGCGCGACAATCCGAACGTGAACGCGATGGTCGCCAACAACACCGCACTCGGTCGCGCGGGCTTGCCGGATGACATCGGCGGGGCGATTTCCACCTTGCTGGCCGATGGCAGCAACTGGATCACCGGGCAGCGCGTCGAGGCCTCGGGCGGGATGTTTCTGTAACGCGCCCAGATTCTCCGCTAGCATCAATGCTTTCGGATAACTGACAGGCAATCACCCATGAGTTTTGATCCAGGACTGGCCGGCGGCATGGGCGTACTGGCCGCTGTGGTCGACAGCGGCAGTTTTGCCCGCGCCGCCGACAGCCTGGAGATGACGCCTTCGGGGGTCAGCCGGGCCATTTCGCGGCTGGAAAAACGCCTGGGGATTCGCCTGTTCGACCGCACCACTCGCTCGGTGCAATTGACCGACGAAGGCCGGCGTTTCTACCAGGAAATCGCCCCGCTGCTGGCCGGCCTGGAAGAAGCCGCCAGCTCGGCGGCAGACAGCGCCCTGACCGTACGCGGGCGGTTGCGGGTGAACATCGACCCGTACTTCTCGCGGCTGGTGCTGGGGCCGGTGCTCGGTGAATTCATGAGTCAGTACCCGCAGTTGCAGTTGGACCTGCACACACGGGACCAGCTCGGGGACTTGGTGGCGGATGGCTTTGACCTGGCCATCCGTTTTGGTATTCCGCAATCGTCCTCGTTGATCGCCCGCAAGTTAATGGAAGTGCGGGTGCTCACGTTGGCGTCGCCGACTTATCTTGAGCGTCATGGCCGCCCCAACCACCCACTGGACCTGGAAGACGGCCAGCACGTGTGCATCGACTTTCGCGACTCCCAGACCGGCCGGCCGTTTGGCTGGGAATTCCACCGGCCCGGCGAGCACGTCAACGTCGCCACCAGCGGGCGGCTGGTGGTCAACGATGCCGGAACCTTGTACAGCGTGTGCGAACACGGCCATGCCGTGGCGCAGATGCTCGACCTCGGGCTTGCGCCAGCGCTCGAATCCGGCGCGTTGGTCGAGTTGTTTCCCGACTGGCCCGATGAGCGCTTCCCGCTGTATGCCTTCTACCCATCGCGGCACTTGCCGGCGGCCAAGGTACGGGCGTTCCTGGATTTTGTCAGCGCCTTAAAACTCACCTGACTTCCCCCCGGTAGCAGCTGTCGAGCCTAAGCGAGGCTGCGTAGGCCGCACCGCCGATCCCGATGGCTGGCTCAGAACCGAGTCGCTCCCGACGCAGCCTCGCCTAGGCTCGACAGCTGCTACGCCAGTTGTTGGCCGGGATTTTCTAGGCGAGTTGTTTCGCCTCGCGTTTTTGCATGATCCGCTCGCGCACTGCGTCATAACCCCAGTGATACACATAGGTGTACGGCAGGAAAAACAGCAGCACGCCGATGTCGAGGATAAACGCCTGCATCAGGCTGATGTTCAGCCACCAGGCAATCAACGGTACGCAGATCGCCACCAGGCCGCCTTCAAACATCAACGCGTGCAGCACGCGGGTCCACACCCCGCCGGACAGTTGCAGGCGCGCCTTGAGCCGGTCGAACAGGCCGTTGAAAATCACGTTCCAGGCCAGCGCCATAAGGCTGATGGCCAAGGTCACCATACCCATCTCCAGGGCCGGTTTATCCATGATCCACGCCAGCAGCGGCGTACAGATCAACAAAGCCAGGCCTTCAAAACCAATGGCCTGCCAAACGCGTTCAGTAATCGACTTGGTGGGTGTCATGACCCGTTCTCCGTGAGTGACGATGGTTGCCATCATTACCCTTTGACTCGATACTTCATAACCAGTAACCATCGATCAAGGCGATAGTCATGGCTTCCCATGAAGTGCTTCAGGCGTTTGTGCAGGCGGCAACCCAGGGTTCGTTTTCAGCGGCGGCGCGCAAGCTGGGCAAGAGCCAGTCCACCGTCAGTGCGGCGGTGGCCAGCCTGGAGATTGACCTGGACGTGGTGCTGTTTGATCGCAGCAGCCGCAAGCCCACGCTGACCCCGGCCGGGCACGTGCTGTTGCAACGCGCCGAGCAGGTGCTGGAAGCCAGCAGCCGCCTGGAGTTGGCGGCCAGCCAGTTGTCCCAGGGGTTGGAGCCGAAGCTGAGTATCGCCATGTCCGATACCTACCAGTCGGACCGTTTCGAAACCGCCCTCAGCGCCTTCGAACAGCGCTACCCGGACCTGGAACTGGAATGCCTGATCGCCGAATGCGAGGACTTGGTCGCCCTGGTGCAAAGCGGCCGGGCGCAGATTGCGTTTATCGAGAAGCAGGAGGTTTATCCGCCGGACCTCACCAGCACCGCCGTGGAAGAACGCACGGAAATCGCGCTGTTTGTCGCCGCCAAACATCCGCTGGCAAACCTTAAGGACATCGATCAGCAAACCCTGGAGCAACACCGCGAACTGCGCCTGGCGAGCATCATCAACCCGAATGAAACCCGAGGCCTTGGGCGTGTGTGGTCGGCCCCCAGTTACCTGATGCTGATGGAAATGGCGCAACTGGGCTTTGGCTGGGCGCCGCTGCCGCGCTGGCTGGTGGAACGCTTTGGCGGCGACCACCTGTGTGAAATCAAGGCCCGGAGCTGGCCGCGCTCGGTGGCGGTGGATGCGTTGTGGTCACGCCAGCATCCGCCCGGCCCGGCAGGCAGTTGGTTGCTGGGCAAGATGCTGGAGTAAGGCCGGAACACACTATTCGCAACAATGAAGACCCAATGTGGGAGCTGGCTTGCCTGCGATAGCGGTGGTGACTGACACACCGCTATCGCAGGCAAGCCAGCTCCCACATTGAATTTGCGGTGCATTCGAAGGCGCAGTCAGGCCGCTTCAATCTGCGGCGGGCGGTTGTTCTGGAAATACTCATGCAGCGCCCGCAACGCCGGCAACTCCAGGGCCTGGGCGGCAAAGCACAACCCCACCCGGCGCGTCGGTGCCGGCAGGTGCCAGGGGCGAACCACCACCCCGGCCCGCTCCGCCGCCAGCGACTGCGGCAACATCGCCACGCCCACACCGGCCGCCACCATGTGCAAGGCCTGGGTCAACGAACCGGCATGCCCGGCCACCGCCTGGGGCGAGCGGCCGTACAAGGCCATCAGCCGTTGGTGGGAATCATGCTGCGGGCAGGTGATCCAGTCTTCAATCGGTGCCCAGGCCTGCTCCTTGCCGCCCGCCGCCATCGGGTGCCCAACCGGCAGTGCCATCACGTAGGGCTCTTCCCAAAGCGGCAGGAATAATTCGTCCTCGCAGCACATTTCCTCTACCGCCAGGCGCCCTTCTCCTTCGCAGCCTTCCTGCAAGGTCAGCAGCAAACCGGGCAGGCCCTGGTGCGCCATGCGCAGGAAGGTTTCGATCTGGCTGTCGGCAATATCGCCTTCCACACCCAGTTCCAGGGCGATGCGGTTTTCGCGCCCGCGAAACAGCCGGCTCAACGCGTCGGCCTCGGCCACCATGCGCCGGGCTTGCGGGTACAGCACCCGCGCTTCATCGCTGACTTCAACCCCGCGAGGCTGGCGCAGAAACAGCGCCACGCCCAACTCTTCTTCCAACTGCTTGATGGTCACCGACAACGTCGGCTGGCTGATGAACAGGCGCTGGGCGGCCGCGGTGATATTGCGCTCCTCGAACACCGCGAGAAACGCCTTGAGATGACGCACATCCATAGTTAATACCGATGACAGACAGAGGAATAAGGCATTTTTCAGCCGATGAGAGGCTAAATATACTGCGCCCCACGTTTAGTTATTTGTTTTTCTTATTTCAGGAGTTCAAGCATGAGCAAGCCATTGATCATCATCACCGGCGCCAGTTCGGGCATTGGCGAAGCGACTGCGCGCTTGCTGTCGGCCGCCGGCCACCCACTGTTGCTGTTGGCCCGCCGCATCGACCGGCTGAATGCCCTGGCGCTGCCGAACACCTTGAGTCGCGGTGTCGACATCACCGACCGCGCTGCGCTGGTGGCGGCGGTGAAAGAAGCCGAAGCGCAATTCGGCCCGGCCGATGCCCTGATCAACAATGCCGGCGTGATGCTGCTGGGCAGCGTCAGCGAACAGGACCCGGCACAGTGGGAGCAGATGCTCGACGTCAACGTGAAAGGCCTGCTGAACGGCATTCACGCGGTGGCCGCCAGCATGGTCGAGCGCAAGGGCGGCACGATCATCAATGTCAGCTCGGTGGCCGGGCGCAAGACCTTTCCCAACCATGTCGCCTATGTAGGCACCAAGTTTGCCGTGCACGGGATTTCGGAAAACCTGCGGGAAGAAATGTCGCCGCACAATGTGCGGGTGATCACCATTGCGCCGGGCGCGGTGGAAACCGAACTGCTGGGCCACACCACCGATGAAGCGATCAAGAGCGGCTACCAGGCGTGGAAACAGGACATGGGCGGCACGGTATTGAGCGCGGATGACGTGGCTTCGGCGATTGCCTATGCCTACCAGCAGCCGCAGCATGTGTGCATTCGCGAGATCGTGTTGGCGGCGACGCGTCAGCAGCCGTAACTCATTCATCAAGACAACATCGAACAAATGTGGGAGCGGGCTTGCTCGCGAAGGCGGTGTGTCAGCCAACATTTCAGTGACTGATCCACCGCATTCGCGAGCAAGCCCGCTCCCACATTTGGATCTCCAGCGTCTGTACTATTTGAGTTCGGCCAAACGCCGCTCGATAAAGCGCTTTTCCGGTTCTTGCTGGGTCAACGCCAGCGCCCGTTCAAACGCTCGCCGCGCGTCCTCCACTCGCCCCAATCGCCGACAAAACTCGCCCCGCGCCGAGTGCGCCAGGTGATAGTCGACCAACTCCCCCCGCGCCAGAATCCCGTCCACCAATTGCAACCCCGCCAACGCCCCATCGCGCATCGCAACGGCCACCGCGCGATTCAGTTCGATCACCGGCGACGGCACCAGCCCGAGCAACACCTCGTACAGCCCAACAATCTGCGGCCAGTCGGTCTCGTCAGCGCTCGCCGCCTCGGCATGCACCGCCGCAATCGCCGCCTGCAGGCTGTAGGGCCCGAAGCGCCGTGTGGTCAGGGATTTCTCCACCAAGGCGCATCCTTCAGCAATCAACGATGCATCCCACAGCGAACGGTCCTGCTCATCCAGCAGCACCAATTCACCGCCGGCTGAGGTGCGTGCCGGGCGCCGGGATTCGTGGAGCAGCATCAGCGCCAGCAAGCCCATCACTTCCGGTTCCGGCAACAATTCCATCAGCAATCGACCCAGGCGAATCGCTTCGCGGGTCAGGTCCTCTCGGGTCAGATCAGCGCCCATGGACGCCGAATAGCCTTCGTTGAACACCAGGTAAATCACCCGCAACACACTGTCCAGGCGCTCGGGCAACTCCGCCAGGGACGGCACTTGATAGGGGATTTTCGCTTCGCGGATCTTGCACTTGGCCCGCACGATGCGCTGGGCGATGGTGGCCGGTGTGGCGAGAAACGCTCGGGCAATTTCCTCGGTGGTGAGGTCGCAGATCTCACGCAAGGTCAGTGCCGCCTGGGCATCCGCCGCCAGCGCCGGGTGGCAACAGGTGAAGATCAGGCGCAGGCGGTCGTCTTCCACGTCTTCAGCGCTCCAGTCGGCTTCTTCCAATTCATCAGCCTGAGCCAACAACGCGTTCTGGTGCGCGGCAAATCGGGCCTGGCGGCGCAAACGGTCGATGGCCTTGAAGCGCCCGGTGGAGACCAGCCAGGCCCGGGGATTGTCGGGCACACCGTCTTGCTCCCAACGCTCCACCGCGACGAAGAACGCCTCGTGCAAGGCTTCTTCAGCGAGGTCAAAATCGCCGAGCAGGCGAATCAGGGTCGCCAGGATGCGCCGCGATTCGCTGCGATAAACCGCTTCGACCCGGGCCTGCACCGTCAATCGGGCAGGCCTTCGGTCACCAGCGTCACCAGCCGGTCAAGGCTCTGGCCCCAGCCCTCATGAAAGCCCATGGCTTCGTGGGCCTGCTTGGTTTCGGCGCTCCAGTGCATGGCGCGGGCGGTGTAGAGGGTTTTGCCGTCGACGTCTTCAAAGGTGACTTCGGCGGTCATGAACGGCTGGCCCGAGGGGATCCAGCCGGGGGTGAACGCATCGGTAAACACCAGCCGACTGGGCGCGGTGATTTCGAGGAATACGCCCTGGGTCGGGTATTCGCTGCCGTCGGGCGCGCGCATCAGGGTGCGAAATTGCCCACCGACCCACAGGTCCATTTCGCACTCCGGGGTGGTCATGCCGTGCGGGCCCCACCACTGCTGCAACAACGCCGGCTCGGTCCAGGCGCGAAACACGCGGCTGCGAGGGGCGTCGATCAAGCGACTGATGGACAGTTCAAATTCGGCGGGCTTGGGTTGATTGCTCATGGGAAACCTCCTGAGTTTTATTGTTGTGATCAGAGATTCAATTCACGCACGGGGCGCACTTCCACGCTGCCGACCCGGGCGGCCGGAATGCCACCGGCCACCTGGATCGCTTCATTCAGGTCCTTGGCCTCGATCAGGTAAAACCCGGCGAGCTGCTCCTTGGTTTCAGCAAACGGTCCGTCGGTGATCGACAGCTTGCCATTGCGCATGCGCACGGTGGTGGCGGTGGTCACCGACTCCAGCGGCTCGGCGGCGAGCATCCGCCCGCTGGCCTGCACAGACTCGGCATAGGCAAAACACTCCGGGTCCTTGGGGCTGTCGGGCGACTCGTGCAGCACCTGCTCGTTGCTATAGATCAGGCAGAGGTATTTCATGGGATTCTCCGTTTTCGGACAACTGACTATAGTTCGCGACGATCAAGGTTTCAGGTCGAACAGACCGGCGCCGGTTTCCATGTCGAAGGGTGCCGACCAATGCTCATGCACCACTCTCCACTCGCCGCCAACGCGCTGGTAGCCAGCGCTGACGCGCATCCAGCAGGTCTTGAGCACGCCGTCGGGCCCGGTGCCGCCACAGTGTGCGAGCCAGTGGGCAAAGGCGCTGTTATCGCCGGCGACGATACGCATCTCATGGAAGTCAAATACTCCGGGGCCCGGGCAGAACTCCATGCACGCCTTCCAGTGCGCCTGGTACGCGGCCTTGCCCTTGAACTGCAGGGCGCTAACGGCGTCGAACGCGACGATATCGTCGGCGTAAAAGCTGACAATCTTCTCGACATCCTTGGCGGTGACCGCCTGTTTCCATTGTTCGATCAAGCTGCTGATTGCGGTGCTCATGGCGATACTCCTTGCGGGAAAAATCACTGAAGACACCCTTAGTCGACTGAGCCCCGGGCCAATCGACACTCCTGCAAAAAATAATTGCGACTACCGCAAACCCGCTAGAATCCGCGCTTCTATGTAGGATTTCGGATGCTACGCCGATGGAAACCCGCCTCGTCGCCTATCAGACGTTGACTGCCCTGCAACAACAGCAACTCAACGCCCTGGAAGTGCATCCCGAACAACTGGGTTTTTCCGGCGATATCTACTGTGCGCTGAACACCCTGCTGGTCAATCCGAATCCCGGCGTGGCAGGCTTTGCGTTACTCGCCGACGAGATTCCCGTCGCCTTCCTACTGCTCAAACGCCCCCCCTGCCTGCCCCATTGGGCGGATGAACACAGCGCCACGCTGCATGCGTTGCAAGTCGATCGCCACCAGCAAGGCTTGGGGTTTGGCAAAGCCTGCCTGCAAGCCCTCCCCGCCGCCGCGCGCCTGGTTTGGCCGCAGATCAAGGCGCTGGAGCTGTCGGTGGACACGGACAATGTGGCGGCGATGGGGCTGTATTTGCAGCAGGGCTGGGTGGACAGCGGGGAGGCGTATAAGGGGCGGATTGGGTATGAGCGCCGGTTGGCGTGGGTGTTTGGTGCCGAGGCACCTTGACAATGCCAAAATGTAACGTATACATAACTTATCAACATAAATGTAATGGCTACGCGACATGGACTCTTCTGTCATCACCCAGAGAATCGGCAGCCAAGTGCGCACCATGCGGCTCAACCGAGGCTATAAACAAGCGGAATTGGCGCGCTTGGCGGGCGTAACTCGGCAAAAACTGATTGAAATCGAGCAAGGCAGCCCAACGGTCTCCATGAATGCCTACGCTCGAGTGATTGCCGCCTTGGGCAGCGAAATAAAATTGGTACCTGCCACCATGCCAACGCTGGAAGAAGTGGAGGACTTGTTCAATGAATAGCCCGAAGCTTCAAGTTCATACCCCTCAAGGCGCCAGCGGCAGCGTATTCACCAGTGCAGGCGACTATCTTTTCCGCTACGGCGATAACGCACTACCACCCAGCGCACTCAGCCTGGTAATGCCCGTTCGCGCCGATGAATACCGTCGACGAGAGCTACATCCGATATTCCAGATGAACCTGCCAGAAGGGTTTGTGCTGGAGCAGCTTCGCAATCGCCTTGCCAAGACAGTGAAGGTAGACCCGATGTTGCTGCTGGCATTGTCTGGTAGCAGTGCGCCTATCGGTCGCGTCTTCGTTTCCTCGGACCAAGTCAATGAGCTGATTCAGCGCAACGGCGCTCCGTCGACGGGAGAAAACCTGGACGAAATTCTCGCCTGGGACGGGGCGGAAGATCTTTTTGCTGACCTGGTAGATCGCTACATCCTGCGAGCAGGAATTTCCGGTGTTCAGCCCAAGGTGCTGGTGCCGGAAAAGCCACAAACCCCAGAACAGAAATTCACTTCAAAAACCAATGATCTGATCATCAAAAGTGGGCGCGACGAATTTCCGGGATTGGCCATCAACGAATACCTGTGCATGTCCATTGCCAGAGATGCAGGCATACCCGTGCCGCCGTTTTACCTGTCGCAGAATCATAAGCTTTTCATCATGCGGCGCTTTGATCGGGATGAGCAGGCCAACCCCTTGGGCTTCGAAGACATGACCACGCTGATGGGCCTGTCTGCAGAACAGAAATACAGCAAGAGCTACAACATGATCGCCAAAGCCGTACGCGTTTACTGTTCAATTGAGCATGAACGCAGCTCCCTCGACCAACTGTTCGACAGCGTGGCATTGAGTTGCATAGTGGGCAATGGCGATGCCCATCTGAAGAATTTCGGCCTGTTGTATAGCGACCCGATCAAGAGCGATGCCAGGCTTGCACCGGCTTATGACATCGCAAATACCACTGCCTACATCCCCGAGGACGCTCTGGCTCTCGACCTGGCCGGCAATAAATCTTTCTTTGCCTCACGTCTGGGTATCCTGGAGTTTGCTGGAATCTGTGAGGTGGAGAAACCCGAGGAGCGAATCCGGGCACTGCTCCAAACCCTTGACGTTGTTCTCAAGCGTGAAGACGATTACTGCCGACAAGCCCCTAATGTTGCACAAGCTATACGGCAATCGGCGCAAGGCTATCAGCGCAGCTTCGGTGGCTGACACATCACCTGACCGATCGATAAGGAGTCCCAATGCTCACCACGCTGGAACAACTCGAATCCCTCTACGGCCTGCCCCACGAACGGGCCGTGCGCAAGGAAATCCCGTTTCTCAACGAGGATTACCAGGCCATGGTCCGCGCCTCACCCTTGGTGGTGGTGAGTTCGTCAGGCCCGGACGGTATCGACGGTTCGCCCCGTGGCGATGTGCCGGGGTTTGTGCGAATCATCGACGAGCGCACGCTGGCGATTCCGGATCGGCCAGGGAATAACCGTCTCGACACCCTGCGCAATCTGGTGGTGGACCCGCGTATAGCGTTGCTGTTCATCATCCCGGGCATTGGCGAGACGTTGCGGGTCAATGGACGGGCGCAGATTTCCATCGAGCCCGAGCTGCTGGAGAGCTTTGCGGTGAATGGCAAAGCGGCCCGTTCGGTGATTCTGGTGCAGGTAGAGGCCGCGTATTTCCATTGCTCCAAAGCCTTTGTGCGCTCCGATTGCTGGAACCCGGAAAAGCATCTGGATCGCTCGGCACTACCCTCCGCCGGGGCCTTTCACAAGCGCTTGAATGATGGGGCGTTCGACGCCGAAGCCTATGACCGCGAGATGCCGGAGCGGGTCAAGGCCACGTTGTATTGAGAGGCGGTGGCAGGAGCGAATATCCGCGCTCCTGCCAATGGTGCGGTCAGGCGGCTTCGGCGTTGATCGGGATCCAGATTTCCACGGAGCCCGTGCCTTTACCCACATCGAAGTCGGCGCTGTAGCGCTCAAAGTCGGCCCCGACCACCTTGTACCCGGAGGCCGGCAGCCATTCGAACATGATGCGTTCATAGGTCTGCGCCAGCGCCTGCACCGGGCCAAAATGCGGAAACACGGCATAGCGATGGGCCGGGATTTCAATCGACTGGAAGTTGCTCGGTACATCGCCCTTGGCCGGCACTTCAACGCCGGCCAGGTAGTCGAATTCATCGTGTTTGGCGTTGTAGCACACGCCGTAGGTCACGCCGCCGACGCGCTTTTTGATATCTTTGAAGCAGCTGTCGAACAACTCCCACAACTTGGGAATATCGCCAATCGTGGCCTTCGAATAACGCCCCTGCACACCTGCGATCACCAGGGCCTTGCCCTCTTCCATGCGCGGCTGTAACGGCAGTTTTGTCTGTTGATCCATCTGAACAGTCTCCTTCTTATGAGGGAACAAACCCGCGTCGAGTATAGGGGCATATCCCCGTCGCACTCCAAGCAGAAATTTTTCCCACAGCATCTGGACAATTGGCCATCATCGACCGTATTGTCTGCCCCGCAGGCCACCGCAGTGGCCGACGTCGCTCGGACGGTTCCGGGCGCTTACGTATTTCGAGGCAACAATGGCCGAACCCCGTTCGCCGCGCCGCTTTGCGCGCATAGATCGACTCCCCCCTTACGTGTTCAATATCACTGCCGAGCTGAAGATGGCTGCGCGTCGGCGCGGCGAAGACATCATCGACTTGAGCATGGGTAACCCTGACGGCGCCACGCCTCCGCACATCGTGGAAAAAATGGTCACCGTCGCCCAGCGTGAAGACACCCACGGCTACTCCACTTCCAAAGGCATTCCGCGGCTGCGCCGGGCGATTTCGCGCTGGTACAAAGACCGCTATGAAGTGGACATCGACCCGGAAACCGAAGCCATCGTGACCATCGGTTCCAAGGAAGGCCTGGCGCATTTGATGCTGGCCACCCTGGACCAGGGCGACACGGTGCTGGTGCCGAACCCCAGCTACCCGATTCATATCTACGGTGCCGTGATTGCCGGCGCCCAGGTGCGTTCGGTGCCGCTGATTCCAGGCGTGGATTTCTTCGCAGAACTGGAACGCGCCATTCGCGGCTCGATTCCCAAGCCGAAGATGATGATCCTCGGCTTCCCGTCCAACCCCACCGCGCAGTGCGTGGAGCTGGACTTCTTCGAACGGGTGATCGCCCTGGCCAAACAGTACGACGTGCTGGTGGTGCATGACCTGGCCTACGCCGACATCGTCTACGACGGCTGGAAAGCTCCGTCGATCATGCAAGTGCCGGGCGCCAAGGACATCGCGGTGGAGTTTTTCACCCTGTCCAAGAGCTACAACATGGCCGGCTGGCGCATTGGTTTCATGGTGGGCAACCCGGAACTGGTCAACGCCCTGGCGCGGATCAAGAGTTACCACGACTACGGCACCTTCACCCCGCTGCAAGTGGCGGCGATTGCGGCGCTGGAAGGCGATCAACAGTGTGTGAAAGACATTGCCGAGCAGTACCGCCAGCGTCGTAACGTGCTGGTGAAAGGCCTGCATGAGCTGGGCTGGATGGTCGAGAACCCGAAGGCGTCGATGTACGTCTGGGCGAAGATTCCCGAGGCGTACGCCGCGATGGGGTCGCTGGAGTTTGCCAAGAAGCTGCTGCTTGAGGCGAAGGTGTGTGTGTCGCCGGGGATTGGTTTTGGTGAGTATGGCGACGATCACGTGCGCTTTGCGCTGATCGAAAACCAGGACCGGATTCGCCAGGCGGTGCGGGGCATCCGGGCGATGTTCCGGGCGGATGGGCTGGTCAAGAAAGCTGACGCCTGACCCGATCCAACGGCAGGAATGATCGTTCCCACGCTCTGCGTGGGAATGCCGCCTTGGACGCTCTGCGTCCGCTTGTGACGCGGAGCGTCACAGGATGCGTTCCCACGCGGAGCGTGGGAACGATCACTTACCGCCTAGACCACCAGCGACAGCAACATGATAAAGCCCAACGCCACCACCGACAGGATGGTCTCCATCGCCGTCCAGGTCTTGAACGTCTCGGCCACGGTCATATTGAAGTACTGCTTCACCAGCCAGAACCCCGCATCGTTGACGTGAGACAACACCAGCGAGCCCGCCCCTGTCGCCAACACCAGCAACTCGCGGTTCACCCCCGGAATCATCCCCACCACCGGCACCACAATGCCCGCACCGGTAATGGTCGCCACCGTCGCAGAACCGGTAGCCACACGAATCACCGCCGCCACCAGCCAGGCCAGCAGGATCGGGTTGATCTGCGCAGTCACCGCCATGTGGCCGATCACATCACCCACGCCGCTGGTCACCAGCATCTGCTTGAAGCCACCACCGGCGCCGATGATCAGGATGATCGCTGCAGTCGGCGCCAGGCTGGCGTCGAGCAGTTTGAGGATTTGCGGGGAACCGATGCCCTGGCGACGGCCAAAGGTGTACAGCGACAGCAGCAAAGCCAGCAGCAACGCGGTGATCGGGTGACCGATCATGTCCATCCAGTTGCGGATCACGTGGCCGTCCGGCAGGGCGACGTCGGCGAAGGTTTTCAGCAGCATCAGAAACACCGGCAGCAGCACGGTGATCAGGGTGATGCTGAAGCTCGGCAGGGTCTTGGATTCCGGTTGCTCACTGGCCAGTTGGTCCACCAGCTCCTGGGACGGATTGCCCGGGATGTACTTGGCGATAAACGAACCGTAGAGCGGGCCGGCGATGATGGCTGTAGGCAGCGCGACAATCAGGCCGTAGAGAATGGTCTTGCCGATGTCGGCACCAAACACGCCAATTGCCAGCAACGGGCCTGGGTGCGGTGGCACCAGGCCGTGCACCGCCGACAGGCCGGCCAGCAGCGGAATGCCGATCTTGATCAGCGACACGCCCGTACGACGCGCAACGATAAACACCAGCGGGATCAGCAATACAAAACCGATCTCGAAGAACAACGGAATGCCCACCAGGAACGCGGCGAACATCATTGCCCACTGCACCTTCTCCTTGCCGAAGGCCCGCACCAGCGTTTGCGCGATCTGATCGGCACCGCCGGAATCGGCCATCATCTTGCCGAGCATCGTACCCAGCGCGAGGATAATCCCGACAAAGCCGAGCACCCCGCCGAAGCCGTCCTGGAAGGCCTTGATGATCTTGTCCACGGGCATGCCCGAGGTCAGGCCGAGAAAGCCTGCGGCGATGATCAGCGCAATGAACGGGTGGACTTTGAACCGGGTGATCAATACGATCAGGCCGATGATGGTCACCACTGCATCGAGTAGCAGATAGGTATCGTGGGACAAGCCAAACATGGGGGTCTCTCCTGTTTGTTGTTGTTATTAAAGCCGGTAAAAAATTCAGTGCAGGCGGACAGCGCTATCTTGTCCGGCAAAAAATTATTTGTTTGGTTCAAAGCCGTGTTTCAGCCACCAGGCGTTGGTTTGCTCGGCCAGGTCTTCAACGCTGTCTTCACTGGCATTCAGCGCCAGGGTCAACGGCTCGCCCACCGGGGATTCCAGGGTGGCGAACTGGCTGTCTATGAGGCTGGCCGGCATGAAATGGCCGGGGCGATGGGACACACGGTCAGCGGCGACTTCGCGGGTCAGCTCCAGAAACACGAACCCCAGGCCCGGCGCGGCTTCGCGCAGGTGGTCGCGGTATTTCTTTTTCAGGGCCGAACAGGTGAGCACGGGATGCTCGCCAGCTTTGAGGGAGCGGCGCAGTTCATCGCACAGGATGTCGAGCCAGCCGGCGCGGTCTTCGTCGTTAAGGGGATGGCCGGCGCTCATCTTCTCGATGTTCGCGGCGGGGTGAAAGCTGTCGCCTTCAATGGCTGTGGCGCCGTTCAGCAGGCACAGGGCCTCGCTGACGCTGGACTTGCCACAGCCGGAAACACCCATGATCACGAGGGCAGTAACAGGTTGACTCATGAAACACCTCAAGACGCAGATAGCGCTACCTTTGCACGCTGTAAGGCTAGTGCAAAAACAGGCTTTTCCCGCGCCGTCTTGTCATTTTTATGGAGTGACGCGTGCATCTGCTCCAAAGGTTTGAACGGGAACAGGCATCCCGGCGTTCAAGGATTTGCAGGGTCTTGGAGACAGCGCTACCTTAGTGCCTCGATTTTTGTTTGGCAAGCCGCCTGATGACTCCCAAGAACGATAAAAATACCCGCACCACGGGCCGCCCTACCCTGAATGAAGTGGCCCGCCTGGCTGGCGTCAGCCCGATTACCGCCTCCCGGGCCTTGCGCGGCATCAGCACCGTGGCCACCGAACTGGTGGAAAAAGTGCAAAAAGCCGCTGCCGAACTGAGCTACGTGGTCAACCCGGCCGCCCGTGCACTGGCATCTGCCCAGAGCCAGTCGGTGGTGGTGTTGGTGCCGTCGCTGTCCAACCTGCTGTTTATCGAAACCCTCGAAGCCATCCACCAGGTGCTGCGGCCCAAGGGCTTTGAAGTGCTGATCGGCAACACCCACTATTCCCGCGACGAAGAAGAAGACCTGCTGCGCAACTACATGGCCTACCAGCCACGGGGTTTGCTGCTGACCGGGTTTGACCGTACGGAAAGCGCCCGGCGCATGGTGGAATCGAGCAATGTGCCGTGTGTGTACATGATGGACCTGGACCCGGGCGCAGGCCTTAACTGCGTAGGATTCTCGCAGTTGAACGCCGGGGAAACGGCAGCAGCGCATCTGATCTCACGGGGTCGCAAGCGCCTGGCCTACATCGGCGCGCAACTGGACCAGCGCACGTTATTGCGCGGTGAGGGTTTTCGGCGCGCTCTGCAACAGGCGGGCTTGTATGACCCGGCGCTGGAAGTGCTGACGCCACGCCCATCGTCGGTGGGCCTGGGTGGCGAGTTGTTCTTGCAGTTGCTGGCCAGCCATCCGGATGTGGACGCAATCTTCTTTGGCAACGACGACCTGGCTCAAGGTGCGCTGCTGGAAGCGTTGCGCCATGGCATCAAGGTACCGGAGCAGATCTCGGTGCTGGGCTTCAACGACCTGCCGTCTTCCTCGTTCATGGTGCCGCGTTTAAGCAGCATCAGCACGCCGCGCGAAGCCATTGGCCGGCGGGCGGCAGAGCATTTGTTGACGGTGATGGCCGGCAACAAGATCGCCCGACCGGTGGTGGACATGGGGTTTGAGTTGAAGGTGCGCGAGAGTACCTAGACCGGTCCTGTAAGGAGAGACTCACAGGGGGCCACCGGTAAAACGTTCTACGCTAGCCCCTGCGAGCATGAAAATCCACTGTAACTTCTGACAGTATACAAACCTGTGAGGGGCTCCTCTAATCAAGCAACTATCCAGCAAGAAGAGATAGCAAACTGCACGTCAGATGGAGCACCTCGACCATGAAACATGAAAGAAATAACGTAGCGCCCGCAAGGGGAATATTTAATGTTAGCCAATCCGTAGATGGACCTTTCGAGGCTACCAGCATCGAGTTTTCTTATGGCGAGGGCGATCTGTGGTTTTCGGGCCGGTATGTTGATGGATTAGGAAGAGTTCAGCTTATTACGCTTCTCCTGCCTGCCAAGGAAGGTTCATTTTCGGGCAAATTCAACGCTGACGGCGCCGCCTACTACATGCACGAACCCGATAATAAGCCGGTCTTCTGGGATTCAGAGTCAGGCGTATACCACGTCACAATTATTACAATACCTGGACATATAACCGGAACTTTCGAATTTACTGGCGTAGCTAGGAAGTTTGCCGGCGACTTCAATTTTTTTACCAAAGGCATTCATGAGTAACGTACAAACCAAACCGGTTTGAGTTGACACTGCGCGAACGCATACAGGCGGTAGCTGTAGGAAGTGGCTGGTGTTGATGGCAGCGCCTTGCTCCGTTACCTACAGGTACGTCAGAATCCGCCGGCTTGTGCGCCTGGGTAGGGCTCTCTAAGGTTGCCCGGTCGCTGAATTTCTCAGTGATCGGGTTTAGTAGCCCGAACTGGTTCACTCTTAGTGCATGAGCTTCATCTGTCAGACGATTTCGTCTGTGCTTGATGGCGGCTGTGCGTAGGGCACCCTCGGGTGCGCCGGCTATGAGTGTCCACCGGTCTACTAACCTGCGCGCAGCTGCCTCCTTTTTGTTTAGTAGCGATATGGGGGTGGCCTAATACAGGGCACTTACTATGTTCAAAGCAACTCCAAATCCTCCCGCCTTATTCACCGTCAGCCCCAACGCCAGCAGCGAAAGCCTGATCGCCAACAGCTACGAGACGTTTTCCTCGGTCAGCACATTATTGCTCGACCTGTCTGATGAACTCACCGGCAAAGACCGCGACACGGCATTGGCGATTCACCAGTTGAGTGAGTTGGGCGTACTGCTGATGGGCAAACTGATGGACCAGGAATCACCATTGATCTAACAGACCGCACGCGATCAAACTGTGGGAGCGGGCTTGCTCGCGAATGCGGTGTGTCAGCCGAGCTTTCCATCACTGATACACCGCATTCGCGAGCAAGCCCGCTCCCACATTTTTGATCCTGCCCACTTAACAACCTCGCCGTGCCTTCTGGCCCCTGCTAAATTGCCCCCTGCCTTCTCACCTCGTCAGGAAAGCACCATGGGCCATTCGCTGAAAATCCTCGGTCGCACTTCTTCCATCAACGTGCGAAAAGTCCTGTGGACCTGCCAGGAACTGGATATCCCCTACGACCGCGAAGACTGGGGCATCGGCTTCACCTCCACCCAGTCCGCCGACTTCCTGGCCCTGAACCCCAACGCTCAAGTCCCAGTGATCATCGACGACAACGGCGTGCTGTGGGAGTCCAACACCATCTGCCGCTACCTCGTGGGCCTGCACCAGCGCCACGACCTGCTGCCCGTCGAGCCGGCAGCCCGTGCCAGGGTCGAGCAATGGATGGACTGGCAAGCCACCGAACTCAACCCGTCGTGGGGCTATGCCTTCCACGCCCTGGTGCGCAAGAACCCGGACTACCAGGACCCGCAACGCATCAAAGCCGGGGTAAAAAACTGGAACGACAAGATGGGCCTACTGGAACAGCAACTGATCAAAACCGGTGCCTACGTCGCCGGTAACGACTTCACACTGGCCGACATCCTCATCGGCCTGTCGGTGCACCGCTGGTGGATGACGCCCATGGAGCGTCCGTCCTACCCAGCCGTCAGCGCTTACTACGAAACCCTCAGCCAACGCCCCGGCTTCAACACCTTCGCCCTCGACGGCCACAACTAAAAACAAGGACTACACAGTGAACGGACTCAACGTACTACTCACCGGCGCCTGCGGCCGCATCGGCAAGACGTTTTTCGAAGCCTCTAAAGACCGATACCGCTTCACCCTCACCGACCGCATCGAGCCGGATTTCGCCCTCGGCGAACACCGTTTCATCCACGCCGACCTGAGCGACAAAACCGCCCTCGCCGCCCTGCTCGACGGCACTGACGTGATCGTGCACCTGTCGGGCATCCCCCACGCCAGCGCGACCTTCGACGAGTTGTTGCCCAACAACATCCTGGCCACCACCTACCTGTTCGAAGCCGCCGTGGCCGCCGGTGTAAAACGCCTGGTATTCGCCAGCAGCGCCCAGACCATCGAAGGCTATCCGGTCGACCGGCAAATCACCCCCGGCATGCAGGTGATGCCCGCCAACCTGTACGGCGTGAGCAAATGCTATGGCGAGGCCCTGTGCGGTTTTTACGCCGCCAAAACCCCGCTCTCCACCATCGCTCTGCGTATTGGTGCGTTCGAATTCCCGGAAGCCCCCGACCTGAACAACGCCCGCGATCTCAGCGCCTGGCTCAGCCCGCGAGACGCCGTGCAATTGCTGCAACGCTCGGTGGAAACTGAAGGTGTGAAACACCTGATCGCCCACGGCATTTCCAACAACCGCTTCAAACGCCTGGATATCAGTGAAACCACGCGAGTGCTGGGTTATCAGCCCATGGACGATGCGTTTCGAGAGTTTGAAATACCCATGACGTTCTTTCGCTGACCTCACTGCGTCAGTCATTAACCAGAGGAGCGTCATGGAAAAGCCTTCAAAATAACCGTTGAGGGCTTAAGAAAACACTGTGACTTCTGACAGTAGATTCACTGTTTGAAATGGGCTGTAGTGATTACCTACCTTAACGGGAGGTAGAAAACGCTAACGCTTATTTGAACAGGGAATCCCTAGTCATGAACGCCGATCACGTTAAAGAAAAACATTCAACGGGCAACATCACTGCCACCGTATCGCCCCAAGGGCCGTTCATCGCCCATGAAGTCGTCATGGTGACCGATGAAAAAGAACTCTATATCTCCGGCACTCACCACATTTCAGAAGACGAGAAACTGGTGTTCCAATTCCGCTTCGCAGCGACGAATGGCGAGCAATCAGGTGAGTTTAATCCTTCGGGAGAGTATCCCGCCGCCAGTTATGCCCACGTAACCAGGGGGCACATCAGACTGTACAGTGCAGAACGCGGCACATTCTCCACGACGCTGATAAAACAAACCCAGCACTTCACGGGGAACTTCCATTTCTTTAGTGCCGCTCCAGATGAAGAGGCATTCGAAGGAACGTTCAACATACAGAAATTCGACCTCTAATGGCGTCACTCCCAGCCTTTATCCAGCGTTATTTACGAGATGGCCACGACCGCTACAGTGCTGCCGTGGCCTACTTGTTTCGAACACTTATAGGTGATTTCACAAGCACGGGCTTCTATTAGCACGCTAAGATTCCAGCCTAAATGACCCTGGAATCCGCTCATGCCTTCACCCGCAGCTACAGACGGTATCGACCCGATCCGCGCCGCGCACATCAGCGCGCGCATTGATCGCCTGCCCGCCGTCGCCACCGTCTGGCGCCTGGTGGCGCTGCTGTCGATTGGCGGTTTTTTCGAACTGTACGACCTGTTCCAGACCGCCTATATCAGCCCAGGGCTGATCAGCGACGGGATTTTCCACACCGGCAGCCAGGGCGTATTCGGCTTCTCCGACCAGGCGGCCTTTGCCTCGGCGACCTTCCTTGGCCTGTTCCTCGGCGCCAGCCTGCTGAGCCCGATTGCCGACCGTTACGGGCGCCGGGCGATCTTCACCTTTGCGTTGATCTGGTACACCGTCGCCACGGTGCTGATGGGCATCCAGACCTCCGCCCTGGGCATCATCTGCATGCGTTTCCTGGTGGGCATCGGCCTGGGCATCGAACTGGTGACCATCGACGCCTACCTCTCGGAACTGGTGCCCAAGCGCATGCGCAGTTCGGCGTTCGCCTTTGCGTTTTTCATCCAGTTCCTGTCGGTGCCGGCGGTGGCCTTGATGTCGTGGTGGCTGGTGCCCCAGGCGCCGTTCGGGATGTCCGGCTGGCGCTGGGTGGTGCTGAGCAGTGCAGTGTTTGCGCTGTTTATCTGGCAACTGCGCAAGCGCCTGCCGGAGTCACCACGCTGGCTCGCGCAAAAAGGCCGCTTCGACGAAGCCGGGCAAATCATGGACAGCCTCGAAGCGCGCTGCCAGAAAGACCACGGCAAGCCACTGGACGAACCGGAACCGGAAGCCGTCAGCGTGCAGGGCCAAGGGCGCTTTGCGGATATCTGGCAACCGCCGTACCGGCGCCGGGCGTTGATGCTGATTGTGTTTCATGTGTTCCAGGCCATCGGCTTTTTTGGCTTCGGCAACTGGCTGCCGGCGCTGCTCTCGGGCCAGGGCGTGAGCGTCACTCACAGCCTGGGTTATGCCTTCATCATCACCCTCGCCTACCCGCTGGGGCCGCTGCTGTTTGTGAAGGTCGCGAACCGGTTTGAGAACAAATGGCAGATTGTCGGCTCGGCCCTGGGGGCGGTGATCTTCGGCAGTTTGTTCGCGCTGCAAACCACCGCCGTGGGGCTGGTGATCTGCGGGGTGATGATCACCTTCTGCAACGCCTGGCTGAGCTTCAGTTATCACTCTTACCAGAGCGAACTGTTCCCCACCAATATCCGCGCCCGGGCGGTGGGGTTCTGCTATTCGTTCAGCCGGTTGTCGACGGTGTTCAGCAGCCTGTTGATCGGTGTGATCCTCGAACACCTCGGCACGCCCGGCGTGTTGGCGTTTATCGCCAGCAGCATGTTGATCGTGATGATCACCATCAGTTGGTTCGGCCCGCGCACCCGCAACCTGGCGCTGGAGAACATTGCCCACTAGCGGCAAACACTGGCCGTCGGCACGCCAAGGCTTGCCGACGGTGGCGGCCCAAAGCCCCGTAAACACGGGGTCACACCACTGGGCACGCTAATTGCTCCACCTGTGGCACCGCCCACATCCACAGGTGTCCTGATCATGCTGATCAACAACAATCCCCAGGCTCAGTCGACGATCCAACGCATCAAGCGCGCAGACATGGACCCGGCCAACGCTGCCGCCAGCGCGCTGTACAGCGGTGCTGCGCAAAACGCGCAGGGTGCCGGTGCCGCCGGCGTGTCCACCACCCAGGCCGCCGCCGACGCCAAGGCTGACAACATCGATGCGGCCTTTGCCAAGACCCGCGTGCAGTTGCAGGCCACCACCGCGACCACGTCGAGCACCGATGTGCCCAAGACCGACTCCACCACGTCGGCCCGCAGTGACTTCACCGACTACATGAAGAAAAGCCCGGCCGAGCGCATCCGCGAGCAACTGCTCAAGGAACAGGGTTTGACCGAAGAAGATGTGAAGAACCTGCCGCAGGAAAAGCAGGACGCCATTTCCAAGGAAGTCGCCGCACGCCTGAAGGACCAACAGGCGCAGCAGGTAGCGGCGAAAACCGCTGACCCGCAGGCGCAGACGGTGAAAGAAACCCTGGCTGCGATCTAAGCGCTGACAATACAAACCCTGTGGTCAGGGAGCTTGCTGTGGCAAGGGAGCTGTTGTGGCGAGGGAGCTTGCTCCCGCTGGGCTGCGAAGCGGCCCCAAAATCCTGGGAGCGCTGCGCACTCCAGCGGGAGCAAGCTCCCTCGCCACAGGTTATCCCTCAGCCATACGGTGTGTTACTGCAGTTGCAGTGTCGAATTGAACTGACTGATCGCATCCACCACATGCCGTGACCCTTCCTGAATCTCCAGGATCACGTGCCCCGCCTCGTTCGCCAACTCCACCCCAAGCCCCGTGCGGCTCAAGCTCGACTGCATGCTCGACACCGCGCTGATCGACAGGTCGTGGTTCTTGCGCACCACATCCACAATCTCGATTGTCGCCTGGCTGGTACGTGCTGCAAGGCTGCGCACTTCATCCGCCACCACCGCAAACCCCCGCCCATGTTCACCCGCTCGGGCTGCTTCAATCGCGGCATTGAGCGCCAGCAGGTTGGTCTGGTCGGCGATGCCGCGGATGGTCTGGACGATGCTGCCGATGATGTCCGACTGCTTGCTCACCGCATCGATACTCACGGCGGCTTCGTTTAGGTCGCGAGAGATTTCTTCGATGATCTGCACGGTCTGCTGCACCACTTCCGACCCCTTGCGGGCGCAGGCATCGTTCTGCACCGAGGTGGCGTGGGCCGAGTCGGCGGCGGTGCGCAACGTGGTGACCTGGTCGGTGATGTCACTGGCGAACTTCACCACTTTGTACAGGCGCCCGCTGGCATCGAAGATCGGGTTGTAGGAGGCTTCCAGGAACAGCGTCTGGCCGAATTTGTCTTTGCGTTCAAACCGGTGGGAGTGATATTCGCCGCGATTGAGCGAGGCCCAGAAGGCTTTATAGGCCGGCGAATCAGTCTCACCGCGATGGCAGAACATACTGTGGTGCTGGCCCACGATTTCACCGAGGGAATACTTCACCGTCTTCAGGAAGTTGTCGTTGGCATTCAGAATCTGGCCTTGTGGGGTGAATTCGATCACAGCCATGGAGCGGCCGATGGCGTCGATCAGGCTCTGGTTTTCATGCTCGTGGTGGATTCGCGCCGAGATATCCGAGGCGACCTTGATCACGCTCTGTACCTGGTTATCGGCACCGAGCACCGGCATGTAACTGGCCTCCAGCCACACTTCCTGGCCATGTTTATTCAACCGCATGAACGTGCCGCTGAGAGGTTCCCCCCGCGCCAGGTCGTACCAGAGCTTGGCGTAGGCATCGGTGTGGGTGTAGGCCTCTTCGCAGAAAATCCGGTGATGCTGGCCGCGAATTTCTTCGGCGCTGTAGCCCATGGTCTTGCAGAAGTTTTCATTGGCATCCAGCACGATGCCGTTGCGGTCAAACTCGATCATTGCCATGGAACGGCTGACGGCGGCCAATTTGGCTTTGGCTTCGGTAAGGGCACAGGCGAAACGTTCGATTTCCAGCAGGTCGGATTTGTGTTGGCGGTTGAACATGGTGGATCACCCTTTATTTTCCCGACGCCCACGGGGGCGCATTCCATTCACGGTTTGAATCTTGATCGCAGACCTTTATCGGGGAACCTATCCAAAACGCTTTATATGCCGAGCGTCATCAACGGTTCTGGGTGAGCATAGACAGGCGTTGGCGCTATGCAAGGCCGCTAGTCAGCCAGCATTTGCAACAAGGCATTAACGGCTGCGGAAGGCGGTTGGTGGCGTGAGGTCACCAAGGCAAACTCGCGATGCACCGGCTCCTCCAGTGGCATGATGCGCAAGCCTTGGCGCTGCGCGGGCAGGGTCATCTCGGGTACCAGGGTGACGCCGACACCTTCGCGCACCAGGCTGAAGGCGCTGTTCCATTCCCGCACTTCCACCCGTACCTCGCGCAATGTCAGACCGGCTTCCTGCGCCAGGCTGCGGGCATTGACGGTGCAGCCGCCGGTGGCAAGCACAAAGGGTTGCGCCACCAATTCTTCCAGCGTCACCGTTGCCTGCGCCGGACGCCGGGAAAACACGTGTGCCATCGGCAACACGGCCACCCAGTTGTCGCGCCCCAGCACCGCAGCATTGCGCTCGGATGGCGGGTTGAGCACCACGCCCAGGTCGATCAGATTCGCGTCAAGCAAGGTGTTCACTTCATCGTCGGTCACCTCCAGGGCCGTGACGTCGATGCCCGGGTAAAGCTGGTTGAACCGCCGCAACAGCGGCGGCAGGAACACCGCCAGCACCATGGGGAAACTCGCGATGCGAATCGTCCCACGCAGCATGGGCCGCGCTTCGTCCACCGTGGTACGAATCGCCTGCAAGGCCCCCAGCATCACCCGCGCCTGCTCGATCACTTGCACGCCCAAGGCGGTGGGCACAGTCTGGCGCGCCTCTCGCACAAACAGTTGCGCACCGAGGTTGGCCTCCATGGCTGCCATGGCCTGGCTGGCGGCGGATTGAGTCATGCCCACCCGCTCGGAGGCCGCGGTGATACTGCCGTTGTCCGCCACGGCCACCAGCAGGCGCCAGTGCATCAGGTTCATCATGGCAGTAGCTGTCCTTATGGCAGGGTTCTGAAAGATTAATTTTACGCAAGGTGCCATGCCCACGAGACTGAAGGCAACTGTCCTGCGGAGTTGCCCCGATGAAGCTGTATTTTTCCCCGAATGCCTGTTCCCTCGCGTCCCATATCGTGCTGCGGGAACTGGCCCTGCCGTTTGAATTGATTCGCGTCGATAACCAGAAAAAGCTCACCGCTGACGGTGATGATTTCCTGCAGATCAACCCCAAGGGCTACGTGGCGGCGCTGCAACTGGACAACGGCGAGGTGCTGACCGAAGGCGCCGCGATCCTGCAATACCTGGCCGACCGGGTACCTGCGGCAGGCCTGGCGCCGGCCAATGGCAGTTGGGAGCGGGTGCGTTTGCAGGAGTGGCTGAACTTTGTCTCCAGCGAGATTCATGGCGGGCTGGGGGTGTTGTTCAAGGATGCGATTCCGGATGAAGTGAAGGCGTTGTTCAAGGCCACGCTGTTCAAGCGGTTTGCGATTCTGGTGCAGACCCTGGAGCGTCAGGACTACCTGCTGGGCGCGCAATACTCGGTGGCGGATGCGTACCTGTTTGTGGTGCTGCGCTGGGCGGGGTTGTTTGATATCGACTTGCAACAGTGGCCGGCGTTGGCGAAGTTCCAGCAACGGGTGGGCGAGCGGCCGGCAGTGATTGCTGCGTTGGCCGCTGAAAATTCATGACCTGACATGCGATCAACATGTGGGAGCGGGCTTGCTGTGGCGAGGGAGCTTGCTCCCGCTGGAGTGCGCAGCGCTCCCGCTTTTTTGGGGCCGCTACGCAGCCCAGCGGGAGCAAGCTCCCTCGCCACAGCAAGCCCCCCACAGTAACTCCCTCACCACAGGGATGACGTTACGGGGTGTTGAACACCACTTGCTGCACATCGACCTTTTTCGGGATCAGGCCATTGGCAAAAAACGCGTCGGCCGTGCCTTGTTGGGTGGCGATGTCCGTCGCGTTCAGTGGCCGGCTTGGCGTCGGCGAGCGATGCTTGAAGTAGCTTTCTACTACCGCCGGCTGCAAGCCCAGTGTCTTGGCCATCAGCGCGACGCTTTCGTCATGCTGGTCCAAAGACAACCGCTGCGCCTGGGCAAACACCTTGAGAATCGCGGCAATCGCCTGGGGATACTGCTTGGCAAACGGGCCGCTGGCGATGAAGAAACTGCCCGCTGGGTTCAGCCCTTGGCCATCCCCCAGCACCTTCGCCGAACCGTCCACCACCGCCGCCGAGTAGTACGGGTCCCACACGACCCAGGCGTCGACCTTGCCTTGTTCAAACGCGGCACGGCCGTCGGAGGGCGACAGGTACACCACGTTCACGTCCTTCCACTGCAAGCCCGCACGCAGCAGGCTTTTGAGGAACAGGTTGTGGGCGCTGGAGCCCTTGAGCAGCGCCACGCGCTTGCCCTTGAGTTCGGCGACACTTTGCACGGTGCTGTCCTTGGGCAGCAGGATGGCTTCGGTGCGGCCGTCATTGGGTTCGACGCCGATATAGCGGATGTCGATCCCGGCGGCCTGGGCGAAGATCGGCGGGATGTCGCCGATATTGCCGATGTCGATACTGCCGCCGTTCAAGGCCTCGATCAGCGGCGGGCCGCCGAGGAATTCGATCCACTCGACCTTGGTGCCCGGCAACCCTTGCTCAAACAGATGATGCTCACGCGCGAGCACCATGCTCACCGAGCTTTTCTGGTAGCCGACGCGCAGGGTGGCCGGGCCTGCCGCCAGCAGAGGCCCGGCGCACAGCGCCAACAGGGTGGCTGCGATGAGTTTGCGCATCAGAGACTCTCCTTGACCTTGGCTGCGACGTCGGCCGGTACCCATTGCTGCCAGACCTGCGGTTGTTCTTTCAGGAACGCTTCGGCCACTTGGCGCGGCGCGGTGCGTTTCTCGGCCATTTGCGCGAGGATGCCGTTGAGCAGGTCAATCGGCAGGTCGACCTTTTCAAAGAACGTCACCAGTTGCGGGTACTGCGCCTTGAACGGCGCCGACACGCCAATCGCCAGGTGCGCCGGCATCGAGCGGGTGCCGATGGGGTGCGGGTTGTTGGCGTCGGCCAGGGTCTTCCAGGCTTCGGCGTTGAACGGTGGCTCTTCCAGTTTGATCAGCTTGAAGCGCCCCAACAGTGGCGTCGGTGACCAGTAGTAGAACAGCACCGGCTTGCCGCGTCGGATCGACGAAGCGACCTCGGCATCCAGCGCCGCGCCAGAGCCGGTGCGGAAGTTGACGAAGGTGTCGGTCAGGCCGTAAGCCTTGAGTTTCTGGCTGTTGACGATCTCCGAGGTCCAGCCGGTGGGGCTGTTGAGGAAGCGCCCGCGGGTGGGGTCTTCAGGGTCGCGGAACACGTCTTTGTAGCGGGCCAGGTCGGCCACGGATTTAAGCTCCGGGGCCAGGGGTTTGATGCCGCGTTCGGCGTCGCCCTTGATCACGTATTCCGGCACCCACCAGCCTTCGGTGGCGCCTTTGACGGTGTCGCCCAGGCCGAACACTTTACCTTCGCTTTCGGCCTTGACCCACGCCGGACTGCGCCCGGCCCACTCTTCGCCGATCACCTGGATATCGTCCTTGGCCAGGGCAGCTTCCAGGCTCACGGTGCTGCCGGGCAAGGTGTCGGTGGGCAGGCCGTAGCCTTTCTCGACGATCAGGCGCAGCACTTCGGTGATGAGACTGCCGCTTTCCCAGGTGATATCACCGAAGTGGATCGGTTTGGCAGGTTCGGCGGCTGTGGCGGACTGTGCCAGGACGGTCAGCGCCAGTAGCGAGCCACCGAGCAGGTTTTTGAGTGTTCTCATGAGTAGCCTCTTGGAGATGATCGTTCCCACGCTCCGCGTGGGAATGCCTCTTGTGACGCTCCGCGTCACGCTTTGGGGCGCAGAGCGCCCCAGGCTGCATTCCCACGCGGAGCGTGGGAACGATCGGTAGGGGGTTTAAAAGTCATCACTGAGCCGCGTGCAGTAAAGGCGCCGTCGGCGGCAGGTGCCTGTATTGCTGGCCCGGCGTCTGGCGCAAACGGCTCATGTAGTTGCTGACCGAACGCGGGGAAATGCCCAGTTCAGCTGCGATTTGCGGGTAGGTCAGGCCGTTGAGTTGCGACAGCAGAAAGGTCGCCTTGACCTTGGCCGGCAAGCCGTCGAGCACCTGGTCGATGGCCTGCAGGGCTTCGAGCATTTGCGCGAGGTCTTCCGGGGATGGCGCGGGTGACGCTTCGTCCTGATCGAGGGCGTCGAGGTAAACGCGCTCCAAGTCTCGACGGCGCCACAGCTGGTACATCAGACGTTGAGCGATGGTGGTGAGCAAGGCGCGAGGCTGGCGAATCGGCGCCACGCCAGGGGAGCTGAGAAGCTGGACGAAGGTGTCGGCGGCGATGTCTTCGGCGTGGGCACGAGAATCGAGGTGGCGGTGCAAACGGCTGCACAGCCAGTCGTAATGAGTGCGGAATAATCCGCCCACGTAGTCGCGGTGAGAAGTGTCGGCGCCGGACATAGTGGCTCCATCTAAGTAGGTTGCGCGTTATGTCCGGTGTTCCGGTGGAGCGATCCTAGCAAGGCTGGTTATTCTTTAATAATATTAAAAATGTATTTTTATATAACCTATCGCTCACACGCTCTGCGTGGGAATGCCGCCTTGGACGCTCTGCGTCTGCTTTGAAATCGTGACGCAGAGCGTCACAGGATGCGTTCCCACGCAGAGCGTGGGAACGATCATTGGAGCCGTGGATAACCCAGGGCTTCGGCCTGCTGCCGGTAATCCAGCAGCACCTGGTAATCGGCTTCGCTGGCGGGCAGCACTTCGTGTACGCCGAGGGTTTGCACCACGTCGGGCACGTCCTGCAAGGCCAGGTTCATGGCTTCCCGCAGGTGTTCACTTGAGCCCAACGCGGTGATGTACGGCAATGTCGGGCTGGGCGCACTGCGGGTGACGATCCGCAGGCCGGCCACTTCCTGCGGCGCAAAGTGCGCGAGGTAGTCGAAGGTCACGCTGTCGATGGCGGCCAGATCAGCACGGTCTTCCCGCAGCCAGCGCAGGCTTTCACGATGGGCGCCGCTGATGCCGACTTCGGCAAAGAACCGACCGCCCTGCTGCAACGGCGCCAGGCGTTCGCGCAGCAGGTTCATGCCGCTGTTGGAGTCATGGCCGTTGATCACGCCGCGGCGGTTGTGGAAGTCGGCCAAGGTGCTGCGTGGGTTGTCGTCGCGGGTCAGCAGCAGGCTGCAATGCTGGCCGCCGCTGCTGTGGGGCAGTTCGTAGCGCGGGCGGCCGATCACCTGGACTTGCCCGCGCAGCTCGGTCATCAGCGGGTAGCCGCAGGTTTGCGTCAGCAGCAGTTCGGGGGCACGCCACAGGCCGCGCAGGTCAAGATGCTCGGCCTTGAGGCGGGTCACGCCCAGGCGTTCCAGGATGCGCGAAAGCCAACGCTCATTGGCCTGTTGCACCTCTTGCGGCGCCACGTACATCAGCAGTTCGGCGTAGCGGTCACTCATGGTGGTCTCTCAAGCAAAGGGGTGCCGTGGGCTGTCGATAGCCTTGAGCCCGTGACGGCCGATCAACTGGCCGTAACCCTGCACCAGAAACCCGCCGCTGCGCGCCACCCATTGCTCGCGGCGCGCGCGGTAGACGGTGGGCAGCAAGTACCACGGCAGCTTCGGCAAGTCGTGATGTACCAGGTGCAGGTTGTTATTGAGGAACAGCCAGGTCCACGGCCAAGCGGCTTCATTGAGCACCGTGCGCTGTTCCGGTTGCGGGTGCGGACGGTGTTCATAGTAGGAACGGATCGCCGCCACCGACAAGGCCGGCACGCTGACCAGCGCCACGTAGTGCCACACCGGCAGCACGCTGTAGTGGGCGATGAAGGCCAGCATCAGCGCGGTCACGGCACCATGGCTCAGCCACATCAGCCAGGCCTGACGCTGGCCCTGGCGCAGGCGCCTGAATTCGTTGCGTGCCAGCTTCCACAGCGCCAGCGGCGAGCCCAGCAGGAAGCGCCCGAGGACAGTCTTGGTCAGCCAATGCAGGGTGCGCTCAAAGGGTGAACTCGCTGACCACTGCAATTGATTCAGGTAGCGGCTTTCCGGGTCGACACCGGGCACCGTCAGGTCTTCGTCGTTGTGGTGCACCAGGTGGCAGTTGCGGTACAGGGTGTAGGGGTACCAGACGGCAAACGGCGCGTAGCCGAGGACTTTGTTCAGGGCATTGAAACGGGTGGGATGGCCGTGCAGGAGTTCGTGTTGCAGGGACATCCACAGCGCCACGAGCGGAATCAACAGTGCAGTACTCAGCCACCGGCCAAGCCAGTGGCTGGCGAGGATCACGGCAAACCAGCCGCCGTACACGCCGATCAACAGCAGCCAGGTCGGCCACTCGGTACGGGCGGTAAACGTCTGGGCCAGGGCTTCGATTTCAAAGCTGTGGGTTTCATCAAGGTAGTTGGACATCGGCAGCTCAGGGCAGGCGTGGCCGACGAAAAAGTCGGCTTCATCCTGCTCTGTGCAATGAGGCGGGGAAATCTTGCAGATCGTTTGGTGCTTAGCTTAGAACGTTAGTGGCCGAACAGATTGCTGTCGGTTTTCTTGGCCTTTTTCTCGGCGCGTTTTTCATCGGCGGTCTTTGCCGGTTTCTTCTTGTCAGCTTTCTTGGAATTCAGACCTTTGGCCATGATGCGTGCTCCACTTACAGGGGATGTAACACTGGGTATAACACCGATTGCCCAACAGAAGGCGCTTTGCCCGACTTATAATCTTCGCCCCCTGAATTCGCGTGTTTGAAAACCATGCCCGAGTTGCACATCGACCGACTGGCAGAGCCGTTGTGGCCGCTGCTGAACAAGTTCTACCGCAGCCATAACTCACCGATGAAGGCCCTCAAGGGCGGCCAGTTATGGGTGGCCAAAGGCAGCGAGATTGTCGCAGGGCTGTGCCTGACGCCGGTGGTGGGCGGGCAATGGCTGACCGGGCTGTTTGTCGACCCGGCGATGCGTGGCCAAGGGCTGGCGGCGCAACTGATTCGCGCCTCGGTGGCCGGCGTTGAAGGCACGGTGTGGCTGCTGTGCCATCCGGACCTGGAAGGCTTTTACCAACGCCTGGGTTTTACCCAGGACACGCTGCTGCCGCAGTCTTTGTCGGAGCGCCTGGTGCGCTACAAACGCAACAAGCCCATGATCGCCATGGGCTTAGAACCGTTGATGAGGTCGACCTTCGATAAAGTGTGATCAGCCGTTGTGGGCCCCATGCTAGCCTCGGCGGCACCAGCGGCCCATTACAGGATGATCATGAAAGCGACCCTTGCAGCCTTATCCCTTGCAGCCCTCCTCGCCCCGGCTTTGAGCCAGGCAGCCGAAGCGCCGGTTTCCGCCGAGCAGTACGCAAGTGTGCTCGCCGGCAGCTGGCGCCTGCCGGCCAACAGCGCCCGCGATGTTTATCGTCACCCGCAACAGACCCTGGAATTCTTTGGTCTGCGGGCCAACCAGACCCTGATCGAAATCACCCCGGGTGGCGGCTGGTACAGCGAAGTGCTGGCGCCGCTGCTCAAGGACAACGGCCATTACATCGCCGCTGTGCAGGCGCCGAACAGCAGTGCCTACGCGCGTACGTCAGAGGAAAACCTGAAGAAGAAATTCGCCGCAGACCCGGTGCATTACGCCAAGGCCGGCTTCGTCGAGTTCGATCCCAAGGCGCCGGTGCTGGGCAAGCCAGGCTCGGCGGACACCGTGCTGACCTTTCGCAATGTGCATAACTGGGTGATGGCGGATACGGCGCCGGCGATGTTCGAAGCGTTCTTCAAGGTGTTGAAACCGGGCGGCGTGCTGGGGGTGGTGGATCACCGGGCCAAGGATGGGGCGTCGTTGGAAGACATCAAGCACAGCGGTTACCTGACCACGGCGTATGTGGTGAAACTGGCGACCGATGCGGGGTTCAAGCTTGAGGGACAGAGCGAGGTGAATGCCAACCCGAAAGACACCAAGGACTACCCGGATGGGGTCTGGACGTTGCCGCCGGCGTTGACGTTGGGGGAGAAGGACAAGGCCAAGTATGCGGCGATTGGTGAGTCGGACCGGATGACGTTGCGGTTTGTGAAGCCCGCAAAATAAGCTGAATGCACACAGAACAAATGTGGGAGCGGGCTTGCTCGCGAATGCGGTGGATCAGTCTATATCTTCGGTGACTGGCACTCCGCTTTCGCGAGCAAGCCCGCTCCCACAGTTTGAGGTGTGTTTTGCCTGAGGGTTATTCGTCTGCCGTCGGATCCATATCCGGGAACAGCACTTCGATAAACCCGAACTTGCTGAAATCGGTAATCCGCGACGGGTACAGCCGGCCGATCAGGTGATCGCACTCGTGCTGTACCACCCGTGCGTGAAAGCCTTCGGCAATCCGCACAATCGGCTCGCCTTTGGGGTCAAACCCTTCGTAGCGAATCTGCTGGTAACGGTCCACTGCCCCACGCAAACCAGGCACCGACAGGCACCCTTCATAACCTTCTTCCAGCACCGGGCTAAGGGGCGTGATCAGTGGGTTGATCAGGATGGTCTGGGGCACGGCGGGCGCGTCCGGGTAGCGTTCGCTGCTCTCGAAACCGAAGATCACCAGTTGCAGGTCTACACCGATCTGCGGCGCGGCCAGGCCGACGCCACCGACGTGTTCCATGGTCTGGAACATGTCATCAATCAACTGCCACAGCTCGGGGCTGTCGAACATCTCCGGCGGAACCGGCGGGGCAATACGCAGCAGGCGCTCATCGCCCATTTTCAGGATTTCACGGATCATCGATCAGACTTCGTCGGTAGTGGGCTTGAGTGAGGGGTCTCGGCCGAGGCCGGAAAAATGCTTTTTTTCGTCGTGCTCGCCAAAGTCCTTTTCACCAGGATCCTTGCCTTCAGCCGACATGTGTTCGATCACCGCATTCATCTCCGCCCCCAGCAACAGCACGGCGGCCGAAATGTAGAAGTACAGCAGCAACACAATAATCGCGCCGATACTGCCATACATGGCGTTGTAGTCGGCAAAGGTTTTGACGTAGTAGCCAAACCCCAGGGAAGCGACGATCCAGACCACCACCGCCAGGACCGATCCCGGGGTGATAAAGCGAAACTTCTGCTTCACGTCAGGCATCACGTAGTACATCAAGGCCACGGAAAACATCAACAGGATGACGATCAGCGGCCAACGCAGGATGGTCCACAGCGTGACCACGAATTCCTGCATGCCGATCTGCCCCGCCAGCCATTCCATCACCTGCGGCCCGAGCACCATCAAGGCGGCGGCGGCCAACAGCATGCCGGCGAAGCCTACGGTGTAGAAAATCGACAGCGGGAAGCGCTTCCAGATCGGTCGGCCTTCCACCACGTCATAGGCGGCATTCATCGCACTCATCATCAGGCGCACACCCGCCGAGGCGGTGTACAGCGCGATCACGATACCCACCGACAACAGGCCACCCTTGGATTGCTGCAACTGGTCGATCACCGGGTTGACCTGCTCCAGGGCCTGGGGCGGCAATACCAGTTCCGATTGCATGCGCAGCCAGGTGAAGAAGTCCGGCAGGTGCAGGAAACCGATCAGGGCAATCAGGAACAGCAGGAAGGGAAACAGCGAGAACAGCATCTGGTAGGCCAGCGCCGAGGCGTACGTAGGCATCTCGTCATCGAGGAACTCTGTGACAGTGCGCACCAGCACTTTGTGCAGGGGCAAGCCTTGTAATACCGGAAAAATCATAGCGTCTCCTTTCGCCGCAAAAAATTTGAGTTCGTGGGCGACTCAGGGGCCGTTTTCTACATCAAGGTAGCCCATTTGGCGACCCTGAAACAATTTCCAATGTTTAATCACTGCGGGTGACACAAAAACGGCCATCCGTGGATGGCCGTCGGGCTGCTGGAGTGCAGTCAGCCAGGTCGGGACTATTTGGTCGCTTTCTTGACCGCGTCCTTGGTGTCGCCAACTGCTTTTTGCACTTCGCCTTTCTTTTCCTGAACCACGCCTTCAGCCCGCAACTTGTCGTTGCCGGTGACTTTGCCAACACCTTGTTTGATGTTGCCAACGGCTTCGTTCGCTAAACCTTTTGCCTTATCCGATGTGCTGCTCATGGTATTTCTCCTGGGAACAATCAAGGATTTTGGTCACTACGTAATCGTTGACCCTTGGCCTTTCCAGAGAGTTTCAATTATTTTTTGAGCGGCATTTCATCGCGCCGTACAGGTTTGGCTTTATGTTTTGCGGCCAACCCACGAGAATGCCGGGCACATTCAGGCGCAAGCGCTGGATAACAGATCCCGTAGGAAGGTTATGAAACTCAATAAAGCACAGGCCATTGCCCGCAGAAACCAGGAACTGGGCGGTGCCGTACTCGGCGTCAACAACTGCCACTTCACCGACCTGGACCGCAAACGCAACATCTGGTGGTTCGACCTGCCGGTGGGCCGGATTGCCGTGGGCCAGTACGAGTGGATTCACTTGTTGATGCACAACGCCGAAAGCGACCAGTTGCTGCACCTGAAGGTGCCGACGGTGTTTTTGCGCGAGAAGCTCGAAGGGCTGGTGGTGCGCAATGCTGGCAAGCGTAAGCCGGAGATCACTTTGGAGCTGAGTGCAGACAAGGACTCGTTCCTCAAGGATGTACGCCCGGCTGGTGCCGGTGTGAGCTTCGCGCAGTTCGCACTGTAGGAATACGGTAAAACTGTGGGAGCGGGCTTGCTCGCGAATGCGGTGTGTCAGTAACCGGTATATCACTGGCACACCGCTTTCGCGAGCAAGCCCGCTCCCACATTTGGATTGCATTTCAATGCGGGAAAATCAGCGTTCAATAAAAAGCCCCGCATCTGCGGGGCTTTTTGTTGGGGGCCGAGTTACTTCTTCAAACCCAGCTTTTTCAGTTCTTCATCCCGCAACTCACGCCGCAGGATCTTGCCAACGTTGGTGGTCGGCAGCGCATCGCGGAATTCCACGGCCTTGGGCACCTTGTAGCCGGTGACGTTGGCACGCATGTGCTCCATCACCTGGTCTTTGGTCAGGGTGGCACCGGGCTTGACCACGATGAAGATCTTGATGTGTTCCCCGGACTTCTCGTCCGGCACACCAATGGCCGCACATTGCAGCACGCCCGGCAGGGTCGCCAGTACGTCTTCCAGCTCGTTGGGGTACACGTTGAAACCGGAGACCAGGATCATGTCCTTCTTGCGGTCGACAATGCGCATGTAGCCATCGGGCTGGATGATCGCGATGTCACCGGTCTTCAGCCAGCCTTCGCTGTCGAGGATCTCGGCGGTGGCGTCTTCGCGCTGCCAGTAGCCCTTCATCACTTGCGGGCCCTTGACGCACAGCTCGCCCACTTCACCCAGCGCCAGTTCGACGCCGTCATCGGTGATGACCTTGCATAGGGTCGACGGCACCGGGATGCCGATGGTGCCGATCTGGATGTTCTGGATCGGGTTCACGGTGGCCACCGGGCTGGTTTCGGTCATGCCGTAACCTTCGCAGATGGAGCAGCCGGTGACCGCTTTCCAACGCTCGGCCGCCGCCAGTTGCAGGGCCATGCCACCCGACAGGGTGACTTTCAGCGCCGAGAAATCCAGCTTGCGGAAGGCGTCGTTGTTGCACAGGGCAACGAACAGGGTGTTCAGGCCGACAAAGCCGCTGAACTTCCACTTCGACAGTTCCTTGACCATCGCCGACAGGTCGCGCGGGTTGCTGATCAGGATGTTGTGGTTGCCGATCAGCATCATCGCCATGCAATGAAAGGTGAAGGCATAGATGTGGTACAGCGGCAGCGGGGTGATCAGGATCTCGCAGCCTTCATTGAGGTTGGAGCCCATCAGCGCCTTGCACTGCAGCATGTTGGCGACGAGGTTGCGGTGGGTCAGCATCGCGCCTTTGGCCACGCCGGTGGTGCCGCCGGTGTATTGCAATACGGCGACTTCGTCGCTGGCGGGGCTGACTTCGTTCACCGGCTGGCCGTGGCCCTTGGCCAAGACGTCGTTGAACTTGATGGCCTTGGGCAAGTGGTACGCCGGGACCATCTTCTTCACGTATTTGATGACGCTGTTGATCAGCAGGCGCTTGAGCGGCGGCAACAGGTCGGCGACTTCGGTGACGATCACGTGCTTGACGGAAGTCTTGGGCACGACTTTTTCAGCCAGGTGCGCCATGTTGGCCAGACAAACCAGGGCCTTGGCACCGGAGTCGTTGAATTGGTGTTCCATTTCCCGCGCGGTGTACAGCGGGTTGGTGTTGACCACGATCAAGCCGGCACGGATGGCACCGAATACGGCGACCGGGTATTGCAGGACGTTGGGCAGTTGCACGGCGATTCGATCACCGGGCTGCAAGTCGGTATGCTGTTGCAGGTAGGCGGCAAAGGCGCCGGACAGTTCGTACAGTTCACCGTAGGTGATTGTCTTGCCCAGGTTGCTGAAAGCCGGTTTGTTGGCGAAGCGTTGGCAGGACTGTTTCAGTACCGCCTGAATATTCGGATACTCGTCTGGATTGATTTCTGCAGCAATCCCGGCGGGGTACTTATCCTTCCAAAAGTCTTCGATCATGGAAGCCCACTCCTCAGCGACGCGAATTCATTCATCGCATTTGATGCGATTATTATTTGTTTGTTTTTGGGTGAGTCTGGCGGTTGAAAGCAGGCCAAGAGGTCACAAAGCGCGCCGAGAGTAGCAGCTTTGCCAAAGGCCGCCTAGAGCCAAAAGAGGCCCCTACGGTCATAAACATGACTCAAGAATATCTAATGGTCATTTTTAGAGCAAAGATTCTATAAGCCAGGAAATGGCTCTGGAATGGGCTTCTACACATTTAAACTGAATGAATAAACACCACATGTGGGAGCGGGCCTGCTCGCGAAAGCGCAGTGTCAGTCACAGGATAGGTCGACTGGTACACCGCTTTCGCGAGCAAGCCCGCTCCCACATTTTTTGACCTTATTTCAAATCAGGCTATGTCGCGCAATTCACGCCGCAAGATCTTGCCCACCGGCGTCATCGGCAACGACTCACGCAACACAATGTGCTTGGGCACCTTGTAGCCGGTGAAGTTGGCCTTGCAGTAAGTCTTCAGTTCTTCAAGGCTCACGCCCTGGGCACGGGCCACCACAAACAGCTTCACCGCCTCGCCGGTGCGCTCGTCCGGCACGCCGATCACCGCGCAGCTGGCCACCGCCGGGTGCGCCATTACCACGTCTTCGATCTCGTTGGGGTACACGTTGAAGCCCGAGACGATGATCAAATCCTTCTTGCGATCAACGATGCGCACAAAGCCATCCGGGTCGATCACCGCGATATCGCCGGTCTTGAGCCAGCCTTCGGCGTCCAGGGTCTCGGCGGTCGCCACCGGTTGCTGCCAGTAGCCTTTCATCACTTGCGGGCCCTTGATGCACAACTCGCCCCGCTCGCCCAGCGGCAACTCCACGCCGTTGTCGTCGATGACTTTCATCGCCGTGCCCGGTACCGGAATGCCCACGGTACCCAGCTTCGATTTGCCGCCATAGGGGTTGGTGCTGGCCACTGGTGAGGTTTCGGTGAGGCCGTAGCCTTCACCAATCGCACAGCCGGTCAGTTGCTGCCAGCGCTCGGCCGTGGCCTTGACCAGGGCAGTACCGCCGGAATTGGTGAGCTTGAGGTGAGAGAAATCCAGGCTCTTGAAATCCGGGTGATCCATCAACGCCACAAACAGCGTGTTGAGCCCCAGCAGCCCGGTGAAGCGCCACTTCTTGAGCTCCTTGATAAAGCCGCCGATGTCCCGGGGATTGGTGATCAGCACGTTGTGGTTACCCGACACCATCATGCACATGCAATTCGCGGTGAAGGCATAGATGTGGTACAGCGGCAGCGGCGCGACCATCACCTCCTGCCCTTCCTTGATCAGCGGATGGCCGTCGTCCCCCAGTTGCGACATGCACGCCCGCACTTGCTGCATGTTGGCCACCAGGTTGCCGTGGGTGAGCATGGCGCCCTTGGCCAGGCCGGTGGTGCCGCCGGTGTATTGCAGCACGGCGATGTCGTCCAGGGTCACCGGGTGGCGGATGAGCGCCTGGCCAGCGCCCATGTGCAGGGCACGCTTGAAGGAGATGGCCTGGGGCAGGTTGTAGGCCGGGACCATCTTCTTGACCTTGTCGACCACGGTGTTGATCAGCCAGCCCTTGGCGGCGGGCATGAAGTCGCCCATTTTCGCTTCGATCAGGTACTCGATCTCGGTGTCTTTGCTGACTTCTTCAACCCGCGAGCCGAACAGATTGAGGTACACCAATGCACGAATGCCGGCGTCCTTGAACTGGTGACGCATCTCCCGCGGGGTGTACAGAGGGTTGGTGTTGACCACGATCAGCCCGGCGCGCAGGGCGCCGAACACGGCAATCGGATAATGCAGGACGTTGGGCATCTGCACCGCAATACGGTCTCCCGGCTTGAGGTCGGTGTGCCCTTGCAGGTAACCGGCGAACGCGGCACTGCGCCGGTCCAGCTCGGCATAAGTCAGGGTGATCCCCATGTTGCTGAACGCCGGACGGTCGGCAAAGGTCTTGCAGGAACGCTCGAAGACTTCGATCACCGACTTGTAGGCGCTCAAGTCGATCTCGTTGGGCACCCCGGCCGCGCGTTTGTCATTCCAGAAATCAGGTTGCATTATTCTTGTCCTCTTACCTGAGTGGTCCGGCCGCTTTTGATTGCGATGAAAGCGGAGCTTTGGGGACGTTAGCAGCTATGGTCAATCAGGCAAATACAACAAGATGCGTCATTGATTGTGTGAATCTCCCCGCTGAGGCCAGCGCTGATCCAGCGGCCCGAGGCCGATGAGCGATACACTGCAACGACCCTGAGCAAAGGAAGCGCCATGAACCACACCACTTTCTGGCTGACCGCGAATGACCGCAGTCGGGTGTACGTCAACCAATGGCTACCCGACGGGCCGCCCAAGGCGCTGATCATGCTGGCCCACGGCATGGCCGAGCACAGTGGCCGCTATGGGCGCCTGGCCCAGGCGTTGTGTGATGCCGGTTACGGCCTGTATGCCCCCGACCAGCGCGGCCACGGGCGTACCGCCGACGAGGGCACGCTGGGGCTGTTCGCCGAGAAAGACGGCTGGAACAAGGTGGTGGGCGACCTGGCGAGCCTCAACCAGCACATCGGCCAGCAGGCGCCGGGCGTGCCGATCATCCTGCTGGGGCATAGCATGGGCAGCTACATCGCCCAGGCGTACCTGCTGCACCACAGCGCCAGCCTCAACGGGGCGATTCTCAGCGGCTCGAACTTCCAGCCGGTGGCGCTGTACGGCGCGGCCAAGGTGATTGCTCATGTCGAACGCTTGCGCCAGGGTTTGCGGGGACGCAGCGCGCTGATCGAGTTCCTGTCATTTGGATCGTTCAACAAGGCGTTTAAACCCAATCGCACCGCTTTCGACTGGCTCAGCCGCGATCCGGCCGAGGTCGACAAGTACGTCAGCGACCCGCTCTGCGGCTTTCGTTGCACCAACCAGCTGTGGATCGACCTGCTGGGCGGCTTGCAGCAAATCAGCAAAGCGTCCAATCTCGCTCAGATCGATCCGGGCCTGCCGATCCTGATAATGGGTGGAGAATGTGATCCGGTCAGTGAAGGCAAGCGTCTCAAAAGTCTGGCCAACGCGTTGCGTGAAGCCGGCTGCCAGAACCTGGAGCTGAGCATTTACCCGCAGGCGCGCCACGAATTATTCAACGAAACCAACCGTGATGCGGTCACAGCCGATGTGCTGACGTGGCTGGCCCAGGCAGCAGTGCTGCGCCGCCCTACTCGCTGCGAATGATTTTTCGTTTAAAATCAACATATTAAGATTTCTGATTAGCCACAGGATGCACCAACTGATGACCCAGGTTACCAACACGCCTTACGAAGCCCTTGAAGTCGGCCAGACCGCCAGCTACAGCAAGACCGTCGAGGAGCGCGATATCCAGTTATTCGCGGCGATGTCCGGCGACCACAACCCGGTGCACCTGGACGCCGAATTCGCCAAGGCGACCATGTTCAAGGAGCGCATTGCCCACGGCATGTTCAGCGGCGCTCTGATCAGCGCGGCCGTCGCGTGCGAGTTGCCCGGGCCCGGCACTATCTATATCGGCCAGCAAATGACCTTCCAGAAGCCGGTCAAAATCGGCGACACCCTGACCGTGCGTCTGGAAATTTTGGAGAAGCTGCCGAAATTTCGCGTGCGCATCGCCACCCGCGTGTTCAACCAGCGCGACGAGTTGGTGGTGGACGGTGAGGCCGAGATCCTCGCGCCCCGCAAGCAGCAGACCGTGACCTTGACCGAACTGCCGGCCATCAGCATCGGCTGAATAATCGCCCATAAAAAAGCCCCGCATCTGCGGGGCTTTTTTATTCAGGCGGGGCTCAAGACTGAGCGCGTGCCTGGTTACGCAGGGCTTTCACCTGGTCGTGGTTGCGTTGCGCGCCGTGGAACTGACGCTCTACCAGGTCACGAATACCCAGCAGGTTGTGCTTGTTGATCTTCTCGATCGCTTCTTTGTAAGCCTTCAGTGCGTGGTCTTCACCGCGCTCGGCTTCATTCAGTACCGCTTCTTCGTCTTTACCGGTGACCAACGACTTCACGTCGACCCAGCCACGGTGCAAGGCACCGGCAACGCTACCGGATTCTTCCGGATCGCCACCCAGGGCTTTAACGGCGGTCTGCAGTTCGGCCGCGGCGGTGGCGCAATCAGCGGAACGCTTTTCAAACAGGGCTTTGAGCTCTGGATGCTTGATGTCTTCTGCGCAGGTCTTGAAGCCTTTCTGGCCGTCCTTGCTGGTCTCGATCAGGTCATTCAGTACGGAGATCGATTCTTTGTTGATATCAGTCATTTTTCAATTCCTTCGCGGGTTAAGAAACGTGTCTTAGTAATTGCAGCGCCCGTGCCAGCTTTTGAAAAACGATTTAATCCTTATATTTCAATGAGTTATAAATTAAGCAAAAATCTGTATCCGCTTTATTTGCATGATCTGTCATTTGGCCTCCATGCAGAATGCCTGTATTTTCCAAGGCATCGACTCAAATACCTGAAGCCCCAATGAATCCTGAAAAACTCGAATTGCTGATCACCCGCGAAATGCCTTTCGGCAAGTACAAGGGTCGGATCATTGCCGACCTGCCTGGCCCTTACCTGAACTGGTTTGCCCGTGAGGGCTTCCCCCACGGTGAGCTGGGCGGGCTGCTGGCCCTGATGCAGGAAATCGACCACAACGGCTTGTCCGAATTGCTGGAACCCCTACGCGCCAAACACGGCAAGCCTGCCCCTCGTCATTAATAGAGCACGCACATGGACAGTACCCGCGACGAACAACACTGGCACGCCATCGCCCAGCGCTACGACCTGGAGCCCGGCCCGATCAACCTCGAAAACGGTTACTTCGGGCGCATGAGCCGCGCGGTACTTGAGCAGTATCAGGACAACGTCGCCTTCATCAACCGCAGCAACTCGATCCATGTGCGCCAGCGTTTCGAGCAGGGCGAGAACGTCGAGATCCGTAACCAATTGGCGCAATTGATGGACGCCGATCCTGAAGCCATCGCCCTCACCCGCTGCGCCTCGGATGCGTTGCAGTCGCTGATTCGCAACTACAACCGCTTGCAGCCCGGCGACCAGGTGCTGATCAGCGACCTGGAGTACGACACCGTCAAGGGCGCCATGCGCTGGCTGGCGCAGAATCGCGGCGTAGAAGTGATCGAAATTGCCCACGAACACCCGGCCAGTTTCGACAGCCTGGTGCAGACGTATCGCGATGCCTTCGTGCGCTACCCGCGCCTGAAGTTGCTCGCGCTGACCTACGTGACCCACCGTACCGGGCTGGTAATGCCCGTGGAGGCGATTGCCAGCGCGGCCAGGGAACATGGAATTGATGTGATCCTCGATGGCGCCCATGCGCTGGGGCAGATCGAATTCAACCTGGCGCAGTTGGGTATCGCGTTTGCCGGTTTCAACCTGCACAAGTGGATCGGTGCGCCGTTGACCCTGGGCTTTATCTACATCGACCCGCAACGGTTGGCGGACATTGATCCGGACATGGGGGAGTTTCACTATCCGGTGACCGATGTACGTGCCCGTACGCCGTACAGCACACCGAATTTCCCGGCGCTGATGACCTTGCCGCTGGTGTTCGAGGAGCATCGCTTGTTGGGCGGTTCGAAGGCCAAGGGTGCCCGGCTCAACTACCTGCGGGATTTGTGGGTGAGTGAGGTGCGGCAGTTGCCGGGGATTGAAGTGCTGACGCCGGATGATCCACGGCTGTATTGCGCGATCACCTCGTTCAAGTTTACTCATCAGCCGGATCAACAGGTGATGGCGGACCGACTGCTCAAGGAATACAACCTCTTCACCACAACCCGCAGCGGGGCGTCGTTCGGCAGTTGTATTCGGGTGACACCAGGCTTCTTGACGTCAGCAGCAGACATTCATGTGCTGATCAAAGCCATCACCGAACTCTGCAAAAACTAATCCGTAGCAGCTGTCGAGCGCCAGCGAGGCTGCGTCGGGCGCGACTCGGTTTTGCGCCTGGCTCGATATCAGCGGTGCTGCCAACGCAGCCTCGCTGGCGCTCGACAGCTGCTACGGGGGGTGGTGTGTTTGGTTTTCCTCCGGGCAAAAAAAAGCGGCACACCGACCAAGTGCACCGCAAAAATGCCGTAGAACACAGCAACAACGATTCGGTAAATCCAATCAGTCCAGCAGGGCCAGCGCCTCGGCGGTGGTTTCCTGGATGCGTGCCCAGTCGCCGTTCTTGACCCATTCAGGATCAAGCATCCAGCTACCGCCCACGCACATCACATTCTTCAACGCCATGTAGCTCTTGATGTTGGCCGGACCGACGCCGCCAGTCGGGCAGAATTTCACTTCGCCAAACGGGCCGCCCAAGGCCTTGATCGCGGCAACACCACCGCTGACCTCAGCCGGGAACAGCTTGAAGCGGCGATAACCCAGGCCATAACCTTCCATGATCCCGGAGGCATTGCTGATGCCCGGCAGCAGCGGAATCGAGCTGTGTACCGAGGCTTCCAGCAGGTCGCGGGTAATCCCGGGGGTGACGATAAACTGCGAACCGGCCACTTCGGCCGCTTCCAGCATCTGGCGATCCAGCACGGTACCGGCAGTTGTATTCGGGTGACACCAGGCTTTTTGACGTCAGCGGCAGACATTCATGTGCTGATCAAAGCCCTCACCGAACTCTGTAAAAAAACTAATCCGTAGCAGCTGTCGAGCGCCAGCGAGGCTGCGTCGGGCGCGACTCGGTTTTGCGCCTGGCTCGATATCAGCGGTGCTGCCAACGCAGCCTCGCTGGCGCTCGACAGCTGCTACGGGGGGTGGTGTGTTTGGTTTTCCTCCGGGCAAAAAAAAGCGGCACACCGACCAAGTGCACCGCAAAATGTGCTGATCAAAGCCATCACCGAACTCTGCAAAAACTAATCCGTAGCAGCTGTCGAGCGCCAGCGAGGCTGCGTCGGGCGCGACTCGGTTTTGCGCCTGGCTCGATATCAGCGGTGCTGCCAACGCAGCCTCGCTGGCGCTCGACAGCTGCTACGGGAGGGTGGTGTCTTTGGTTTTCCTCCGGGCAAAAAAAAGCGGCACACCGACCAAGTGCACCGCAAAATGTGCTGATCAAAGCCATCACCGTACTCTGCAAAAACTAATCCGTAGCAGCTGTCGAGCGCCAGCGAGGCTGCGTCAGGCGCGACTCGGTTTTGCGCCTGGCTCGATATCAGCGGTGCTGCCAACGCAGCCTCGCTGGTGCTCGACAGCTGCTACGGGGGGGGGTGGTGTCTTTGGTTTTCCTCCGGGCAAAAAAAAAGCGGCACACCGACCAAGTGCACCGCAAAAATGCCGTAGAACACAGCAACAACGATTCGGTAAATCCAATCAGTCCAGCAGGGCCAGCGCCTCGGCGGTGGTTTCCTGGATGCGTGCCCAGTCGCCGTTCTTGACCCATTCAGGATCAAGCATCCAGCTACCGCCCACGCACATCACATTCTTCAACGCCATGTAGCTCTTGATGTTGGCCGGGCCTACACCGCCAGTCGGGCAGAATTTCACTTCGCCAAACGGGCCGCCCAAGGCCTTGATCGCGGCAACACCACCGCTGACCTCAGCCGGGAACAGTTTGAAGCGGCGATAACCCAGGCCATAACCTTCCATGATCCCGGAGGCATTGCTGATGCCCGGCAACAGCGGAATCGAGCTGTGTACCGAGGCCTCCAGCAGGTCGCGGGTAATCCCGGGGGTGACGATAAACTGCGAACCGGCCACTTCGGCCGCTTCCAGCATCTGGCGATCCAGCACGGTACCGGCACCGGTGCACAGCTCCGGACGCTGCTCACGCAGCACCTGAATGGCCTTGAGGCCGAACTGCGAACGCAGGGTCACTTCCAACGCTGTCAAACCACCGGCCGCCAGGGCATCGGCCAAAGGCAGAATGTCCTGCTCACGGGCGATGGTGATCACCGGCAGGATCCGCGCCTTGGCGCAGAGGCTGTCGATCAAGGCAACTTTGTCCGCCATGGAAACGGTAGGTTGAGGGCTGTTCATCGCGGCTGATCCTTGGCTCATGGGCACCAGTAAATCTCTAAAGTAGGTTGCAAAAACGCGCGTATCGGCATGGCAGCAACGTCGTCACTGGCCAGCGCGGCGCTCAAGGTGGTCAATTTCGAGCTTCCGGAAATCGACAGCACGGTGTAGTGGGCGGTAGCCAGCAACGCACGACTCATGGTCAGGCGTTGGTGCGGCACGGTCGGCGCAAGCATCGGCCAGCAACGACGACTGCCATCGGGCTTCAGTGCTTCAGCCAGGTTCGGGCTGTTGGGGAACAGCGACGCGGTGTGGCCGTCGTCGCCCATGCCCAGCACCAGCACATCAATTGCCGGCAACTCGGCCAGCAGGCGATCGGCTTGCTCGGCAGCGTCTTCAAGATTGGCGGCAGCGCTGTACAGGCTGAGGAACTTGGCCTTGGCCGCCGGGCCTTGCAACAAGTGCTGCTTCAACAGGCCGGCATTGCTGTCAGCGTGTTCCACCGGCACCCAGCGCTCGTCGGCCAGGGTGATGGTCACCTTGGACCAGTCCAGGCCCTGCTTGGCGAGGTTCTGGAAGAACGCCACGGGGCTGCGGCCACCGGACACCACCAGGGTCGCCTCGCCACGGGCACTGATGGCCGCGCGCAGTTGTTCGGCCACGTCATTGGCCAAGCCATCGGCCAGCAGCACCGGGTTGCGGTACTCATGGGCCGTCACGCCCTGAGGCAGTTTCAAATCAGATATCGCCATACCAAGACCTCCCATCCCGCGTGATCAGTGCAATCGAGCTCATCGGCCCCCAGGACCCCGCCGCATACGGCTTGGGCGCATCACCGGATTTTTTCCACCCGGCGATCAACTGGTCACACCACTTCCACGCGGCTTCGATTTCATCTTTGCGCACAAACAGGTTCTGGTTGCCACGCATGACTTCAAGTAACAACCGCTCGTAGGCATCGGGAATCCGTGCGCTGCGATAGGTGTCGGAAAAATTCAGTTGCAGTGGCCCGCTGCGCAGTTGCATGCCCTTATCCAGGCCCTGCTCCTTGGTCATCACCCGCAAGGAAATCCCTTCGTCCGGCTGCAGGCGGATGATCAGTTTGTTGCTGATCTGCAAGCGCTGCTCGGGGGCGAAGATGTAGTGGGACGGTTCCTTGAAGTGGATGACAATCTGCGACAGCTTTTGCGGCATGCGCTTGCCGGTACGCAGGTAGAACGGCACCCCGGCCCAACGCCAGTTACGAATATCGGCCCGCAGCGCGACGAAGGTTTCGGTGTCGCTCTGGGTGTTGGAGTTCTCTTCTTCCAGGTAACCCGGCACCGGCTTGCCGGCGCTGTAGCCGGCGATGTATTGGCCGCGTACCACTTGGGTGGTCAGGCCGTCCGGGCTGATGGGCGCCAGGGCCTTGAGCACCTTGACCTTCTCGTCACGAATACTGTCGGCAGACAGGTCGGCCGGCGGGTCCATGGCGATCAGGCACAGCAGCTGCAGCAGGTGATTCTGGATCATGTCCCGCAGTTGCCCGGCCTTGTCGAAATAGCCCCAGCGACCTTCGATGCCGACCTGCTCGGCCACGGTGATTTCCACGTGGGAGATATAGTTCTGGTTCCACTGGGTTTCAAACAGGCTGTTGGCAAATCGCAGGGCGATCAGGTTCTGGACGGTTTCTTTGCCCAGGTAGTGGTCGATGCGGTAGGTGCGGTTTTCCGGGAAAAACTGCGCCACGGCATCGTTGACCTTGCGTGAAGAATCCAGGTCCGAGCCGATGGGCTTTTCCAGGACGACCCGGGTGTTTTCCGCCAGGCCGACCTTGGACAGGTTCTCGCAGATCGCGCCATACACCGCCGCCGGGGTGGCGAAGTAGGCAATCAGGCGTTGTTCAGTGCCGGCGTTCTCTGCCAGGGCGACGTAGTCATCGGCCTTCAGGAAGTCGACGTGCAGGTACGTCAGGCGGGCCAGGAAACGCTGGGCGACGGTTTCGTCCAGTTCCTTGCCAACGTAACCACGCAATTCTTTTTCGATGTGGGCCAGGTGTTGTTGCTCGGAACCGGCCTCACGGGCCAGGGCCAGGATGCGCGTGTCTTCGTGCAGGAGACCCGCGCCATCAAGTTGATAGAGGGCAGGAAATAACTTGCGCAGCGCCAGATCACCCAAGGCGCCAAACAGGGCAAAGGTGCAGGGTTCTACGGTTATCGAAGGCATGATGTTTGTTCTTTTATCAAGTTAAGCTACAAATACCTTTTTTTAAGGCATCACTCAAGGAAAAATGTAGTAATAACCACAACATTTTCCCGAAAAACGTATTCCGAGTGGTGGTGTTCAACTACCCTCAGTAGGATAGGCCACCGCAAAGGGCCGCTCGTCGATTGGTTGACGACCCTTATTTGCATCGTCGCCCTAAGGAAACATGAATGGACCGCGTGCGAAATCTACTGGAACAGATCCAGAAACGCCTCGATGAACTGAACAAGGCTGAACGTAAAGTCGCTGAGGTCATCCTGCTCAACCCGCAGCAGGCGACCCGCTTCTCTATCGCCGCCCTCGCCCAGGCCGCTTCGGTCAGCGAACCTACAGTGAACCGCTTTTGCCGCTCGTTCGGCGTGAGTGGTTACCCTGAACTCAAATTGCAGCTGGCGCAAAGCCTGGCCAGTGGCGCGGCGTATGTCAGCCGCGCGGTGGAGGCCGATGATAACCCGGAGGCCTACACCCAGAAGATCTTCGGCAGTGCCATAGCGTCCCTCGACAGCGCCTGCCAGGCCCTGGACCCGAACCTGATCAGCAAGGCCGTCGACCTGCTGATCCAGGCCCGGCAGATCCACTTCTTTGGCCTGGGTGCTTCGGCGCCGGTGGCCATGGATGCCCTGCACAAGTTTTTCCGTTTCAACCTGTCGGTCACGGCCCATGCCGATGTGCTGATGCAGCGGATGATCGCCTCGGTGGCCCACACCGGGGAATTGTTCGTGATCATTTCCTACACCGGGCGCACCCGTGAATTGGTGGAAGTGGCGCGTATTGCGCGGGAGAACGGCGCCTCGGTGCTGGGGGTGACCGCCGAGAACTCGCCGCTGGCCAAGGTCAGCACGGTGAGCCTGAACATTCCGTTGCCGGAAGACACCGACATCTATATGCCAATGACCTCGCGGATCATTCAGTTGACAGTGCTGGACGTGTTGGCGACGGGCATGACCTTGCGTCGCGGGGTGGATTTCCAACCGCACTTGCGCAAGATCAAGGAGAGCTTGAACGACAGCCGGTATCCGGTGGGGGATGAGTTTAACTAGTGTGCCGGCTCTGACCTAAGTTTCTCACCAGGGCCAGACTCTGGATATCCTGCAGGAAGCCTCCCAGCTTCCTGTTGTTTCAAGAATTTCAATCACTCTTTATCCTGTTTGCCTGTTTACAAGGCTTGATACAAGACCCGTTCTATTTTGGCACTTAATAGATTGCCTGTGGATAGATATAGCGCTGTCGATCTTTTCTGACAGGCGCCTGCTTATTGCTCTCACGCAAAAGACCGAACATTATATTTTTCAATGTAGGAACTGGAACCAACCCACCTCTATCTCCACACAAGACCTGCATCAACCAATTGATGTATAAAACCAGATAGAGGAAAATCAAAATGGTCGCACCCGTTCTAATCGCTGCGGCAGCAGGGGTTGTTGCCGTAATTGCAAGTGTTGGAGTAAATGAGGCAGCCAAAGCCTCGGCCGACTCCGCTAATACAGCACTTAAAGAGAAAAAAAATACTCTGAACAGCCTGATAAAAGGCGTCAACGCCCTTATCCAAAAAGGCGAACTGGGTAGTGCTGTAGTGGCGTTCAGGGAGGCGATAACCTATGCGAATGACGCTGGACTGAAAGCCCATGTCCCGAGATTGGAATCGGATCTGAGAAAACTGAAAGCGAGCATAGAGCGTAAGGTCGACCAGCTAGAGCCTGAATTCAACAAGGAAAGAAAGCACCTTATGGCCCTTGGAGACTGGGGAGGTGTTCACCGCGTTTACCAAGAGTTTCTTGACGAGCTACGTGGTTTGCTTCCGCCTGACTCACCGGCCCTCAAGGCCTACGAGGGTCGTTATCAGCGACTGAGCGGTCCACGATTGACAGGCAATTAATGAGTCAGGCATAAAACATTTCATATTCTTATGCTTAAGCGGGGCCGCCACTTTACACTGACGCGGCCTTTTTTATTAGGCGATTACATTTAATTAGATGCAATAAACCCATGACAAGTACATTTATGCAGGGGACGGCAGCCGTCACCGTGGCGAACCAAGTGGTGACGCTGACCGCAGACAAGGATACCGAACAACGATTATCAACCAGAAAAGAACTGGGCAGTTTATTGATTATTGTATTTGAGTTGCTAGACAGCGGTGCAATTACGCTCGCAAAAAGAAAGTATCAGGAATTCATGCGCTATCTAAATAAACATTTCTCGCTGACACCAGAGCAGAATAAGGCCCTGAATAACGAGCTGTTTAATATGGGTGAGCGCCCTGCGCCCTTATTCGAACAGGGTGATATCTCCTATTCAGCGTCTTGGGCCGTCAAGTCGAAAGAGTAACTTCCCGTTGATTAAACTGAGGCTGAAATACGTCAATCCTCAGTTTCGATCAACCTGGCATTGAGCAGAGGGCGCACGCGCACGTCAGCGGCCTGCGCCCGCTAAACCCCAGCCCGCGCCTGCAAGCTCAAATGCGCCCTCTCCCCCGGCGCCAGGCTCGCAGCAGCCATCGCCGACTCCACACACACAAACCCCGAAGCCTCGTTGAAGCTCACCCCCAGCAACGGCCGGGTCCCCGGGTGCCACACCACCGTGTCGGCACTGTCACCGGTGTCGATGCACAGCTCGCGCTGCCAGGCGTGGTCCTTGAGGTGCAATTCGCCCTCGTGCTGGAACACTCGCTGACAGCCGCCTTCGACACGCAACTCGCCTTCCTGCTGGCACGCCTGGCGATTGAGCTGGTCGTAGCCTTGCGCGCCATCCAGCCCAGACAGCGCTACCTCACCCACGTTGCCAATCCGCCAATAGGCGTGCAAAGCATGGCTCAGTTGGCACGGCAACTCATCCTGGTGCTCGGTGGCCAGGCGCAGCTCCAGGGTTTCCCCCAGGTGCGCATGCAGGTCCACCTGCCAATCGCATAACTGCAATTGCCAGTGCAAACGCACGCCATCGTCGTCGGTGCTGCTGTCCAGCAGCTTCCAGTCGATCAGCCGCGCCCAACCATGGGATGGCCAGGCGTTTTCGCTGGGATGGCGGCCATACCACGGCCAACATACCGGCACGCCGCCACGAATGGCGCCGACCTGCGGCCACTTGGCCGCGCACCACAGCCAGGGCTTCTGGCCCGTGGGCTGAAAGTGCAGCAGTTGCGCGCCCTGACGACTGAACACCGCTTGGCAGAGCGGGTGATCAATCACCAGCACATCGCGCATCTGGAAGCGTTCCCAGGCGAATACCGGACGCTCGCGCAGGGATTTGAAAAAGCGTTGCAGCGGATGCTCATGCATGTGCCACGGTCCTGAATATCTTTGTAGGCGCTGGCTTGCCTGCGATGGCATCGCCTCGGTGTGGTAGATACACCGCGGGGCTCGCATCGCAGGCAAGCCAGCTCCCACACAAAAAAAGCGGATAGCCATGGCTACCCGCAAAATGCGCACAGAGAGAAGGAGCTTATCGCAACAACGTTAGAACGTAGACTGAATTTTCAGGCCCGCTACCACCGCGTTGTCGACTTGTTTCACACCACCTGGGTTGGCGATGTATTGCAGGTTAGGACGCACGGTCAGCCAGTTGGTGACGTGGAAGCCGTAGTTGAGTTCGACGTTGTACTCCGTGTTACGCAGCGGTGCGTAACCCGATTGGTCGTAATCCGTGAAACCGCCGGCCGCGTTGAGCAACTCAGCGTTTTTCTTCACGTCACTGTTGGCATGGATACGGGATACACCGATACCCACGTCATCTTTTGTACGTGCGTCGAATGGACCTTTATACACAAGCATCAGCGACTGGTAGTTGTCGACCAGGTTGGTGTCTTTGTCGTGGAAGGTGACGTTGGCCGCGATGTTCAAGCCGCGGGAAGCATCGCCATTGTGGGTGGTGAGTTGCTGTTGCAGAACGCCCCAGTAACCGCTTTTGCTGCTGCGAACGCGGAAGGCTGCGCCCGTGGTGCCAGCATCGTTACCGTTGACGTCTTCACGTACGTCGGTAGCGTCGGCGGTGCTCTTGTAGTAACCCACACGGTATTCGCCCGGCAGGCCATTGACCTTCGGCGACCAGACCAATTCAACCGGCAATACGGTGCCCTTGGTGCCGCTGCCGCTGAGTTTGAAGCCGTTGCCGTGCTCCAGTTGCGACGGGTTCTGGTTGTACGCACCGATTTGCGCATACAGCTCAGGCGTGATGTTGTACTTCACGCGGATGGCCGCCTGGCTGACGGGCCAGTTGTACCAGGTGTTTACATAGTTACCGACCTGCGAGCCACAGAACGACAGGTTCTGGAAGTCGCACGGGAAGGTGTTGAAGTCTTCGCCTTCACCGAAGTAACCGAGTTTCACGTCCAGCTTGTTGTCGAACATCTGGTGCTGAATCCAGAACTGGGTCAGACGCACCATGTGGCCTCGGCCGTCGACTTCTTGAGACGAACTCAAGGTGCCGGCACGCGGGTCGCCAATACGGTCGTTGGAGATGTTCGCGCCATTACGATTGGTCAGCTGGATCTTGGCCTGGGTGTTATCCCAGCCCCACAGCTTTTGCAGGTCCAGTGCCACGCCCAGACCGAACTGGTCAGCGTAACGGGCAGTCTTGTCATTGTTGTAGCCACCGCTGAGGTTGCCACCGACTTCACCGACGTAATCCGCCTTGATGTCGATACCTTGCTCGATCAGCTTGGTACGCTCGCCGCCCCAATCGCCGGTCATCCACTTGGAATCGGCGCTGAACGCGTCGTCCGCCATCGCATTGGCGGACAGTACCAGGGCGGCTGCTGCTGACAGTTGGCAGATCAGCCGGGTGTTGTTGTGGTGCTTTTTCATCCCTACATCCTCGTCTTTATTGTTATTAACTGTTTTTATCTAACGCGGTTTACTTCTTTGTGAGAGCAGGACTCTCACAAAAGCCCCTACACATCATTTGAAACTTCAGCGTCCCTTGAATTGAGCAACGTTGTCCGCACGGTCCTGTGCCGGCAACGAGGTGGCAGTGCCCAGGCGCTCGCCGGTCTTGGCGTCGAACAGCAACACCTTGGCCGGGTCGAACTGCAAGGTCAGGGTCTCGCCCACTTGCGGCGCCACATCGGGCGCCAGGCGGCAGCAGACCTTGGTGTCATTGATTTGCACGAACACCAGGGTGTCCGGACCGGTCGGCTCGGTGACTTGCACCTCGGCGCGAATGGTCGGCGCACCGGTGGCTTCGGCGGCGGCCAGCACGATCTGCTCCGGGCGCAGGCCCAGGATCACTTCGCGGTCTTCAAGGCCTGCATCGTTCATGTTCAACGGCAATTCACAGCGTGCCTGGCCGCTGTCCAGCAGGGCCACCAGGCGGCCGTCCTTGCGTTGCAGGCGCAGTGGAATGAAGTTCATCGGAGGTGAACCGATAAAGCTTGCCACAAACAGGTTGGCCGGGTCGTTATAGATCTCTTTCGGCGTGCCGAACTGTTGGATGATGCCGTCCTTCATCACCGCCACTTTGTCGCCCAAGGTCATCGCCTCGATCTGATCGTGGGTGACGTAGACGGTGGTGGTTTTCAGACGCTGGTGCATCAGCTTCATTTCAGTACGCATCTCGACCCGCAGCTTGGCGTCGAGGTTGGACAGTGGTTCGTCAAACAGGTAGATCTTCGGGCGACGCGCCAGTGCACGGCCCATGGCCACACGCTGTTGCTGACCGCCGGAGAGCTGGCCCGGCTTGCGATTGAGCAGGTGCTCGATCTGCAGCAGCTTGGCCACCCGTGCCACTTCTTCGTCGATCGCCGCCTGGGGCATCTTGCGGATTTTCAGGCCGAATTCGATGTTCTCGCGCACGCTCATGGTCGGGTACAGCGCGTAGGACTGGAACACCATGGCGATGTCACGATCCTTGGGGCTCATGCCGCTGACGTCCTGGTCGCCGATCATGATCGCGCCGCCGGAGATGTTTTCCAGGCCGGCAATGCAGTTCATCAAGGTCGATTTACCGCACCCCGAAGGCCCGACCAGGATCAGGAACTCACCCTCCTTGATCGACAGTTCGATGTTCTTCAGGGTGTCCGGCAGGCCGGTACCGTAGGTCTTGTTTACGTTACGAAGTTCAAGCGTTGCCATGATTACCCCTTGACCGCGCCGGCCGTCAGACCGCGCACGAAATACTTGCCTGCGACCACATAGACCAGCAGGGTCGGCAGCCCGGCGATCATCGCCGCCGCCATATCAACGTTATATTCCTTGACCCCGGTGCTGGTGTTGACCAGGTTGTTCAGCGCCACCGTGATGGGCTGCGAATCACCGCTGGAGAACACCACGCCGAACAGGAAGTCGTTCCAGATCTGCGTGAACTGCCAGATCAGGCACACCATGATGATCGGTGTCGACATCGGCAGGATGATCAGCCGGAAGATCGTGAAGAACCCCGCGCCATCCAAACGTGCCGCTTTCACCAGTGCATCGGGAATGCTGACGTAGTAGTTACGGAAGAACAGTGTCGTAAAGGCCAGTCCGTAGACGATGTGCACGAACACCAGACCCGTTGTGGTACTGGCCAGGCCCATCTTGCCGAGAGTGAACGAGGCTGGCAGCAGCACGGTCTGGAATGGCAGGAAGCAGCCGAACAGCAACAGGCCGAAGAACAACTGCGAACCGCGGAAACGCCACATCGACAACACGTAGCCGTTCAACGCGCCGATGCCGGTAGAGATCAGTACCGCCGGAACGGTGATCTTGATCGAGTTCCAGAAGTAACCGTCAACCGTGGCCCAGGCTTTCACCCAGCCGATGCCGGTGATCACGGTGGGCCAGCTCAGCAGGTTGCCGGTGCTGATGTCTTCCGGGGTCTTGAAGCTGGTCAGCAACATGACCACCAATGGCACCAGGTAAAGCAGGACAGCGAGGATCAGCACCGCGTAGATCGCGACGCGGCTCAGGCTGATGGCAGGTTTGCCGGCGAGACTAGTCATTACGCTTGGTCCTTAGCTCGGAGTACAGGTAAGGCACGATGATTGCGAGAATCGCACCGAGCATCAGAATCGCACTGGCCGAGCCCATGCCCATCTGGCCGCGGCTGAAGGTGAAGGAGTACATGAACATCGCCGGCAGGTCGGAGGAGTAACCCGGACCACCCGCAGTCATTGCCGCCACCAGGTCGAAACTCTTGATCGCGATGTGCGCCAGGATCATTACCGCACTGAAGAACACCGGGCGCAGGCTTGGCAGTACCACTTTCCAGTAGATGCGCGGCATGCTCGCGCCGTCGATCTGCGCGGCACGGATGATCGATTGATCAACACCCCGCAGGCCGGCGAGGAACATCGCCATGATGAAGCCCGAGGCTTGCCACACAGCGGCGATCACCAGGCAATACACCACACGGTCCGGGTCGATCAGCCAGTCCAGGCGAAAGCCTTCCCAGCCCCAGTCACGCAGCAATTTGTCCAGGCCCATGCCCGGGTTGAGCAGCCATTTCCAGGCCGTACCGGTAACGATCATCGAGAGCGCCATCGGGTACAGGTAAATGGTACGGATAAAACCTTCGCGGCGGATTTTCTGGTCGAGGAAAATCGCCAGGGTCACGCCGATCACCAGGGTGATGCCGATGAACATGCCACCGAACACCGCCAGGTTCTTGCTCGCGACCCACCAGCGGTCGTTGTCGAACAAGCGCACGTATTGCGCCAGGCCTACAAACTTGTAGGTCGGCAGGAAAGTCGAGTTAGTGAACGACAGCACAAACGTCCACAGGATGTAGCCATAGAAGCCCACCAGAACGATGAACATGCTCGGCGCCAGCACCAGTTTGGGTAGCCAGCGCTGCAGTGCATCGAACGGCGAGGCTTTGCTGAACACAGCAACAGAACTCATGGGAAAATCCAGTACAGGGAAAAAGGACTACAGGAACACGCCTTGTGGGGGTCAGGGGTCCCCCCACAAGGCCATTCAGTGCTAACCGTTACTTGGCCGACTTGATCGCTGCCGCGAGTTTCTTCGCGGTATCAGCAGGGTCAGCTTTCGGGTCGTTGATGTAGTTGGTCACGACATCAAAGAACGCGCCTTGTACCGCCAGCGTGGTCGCCATGTTGTGCGCCATGCTCGGCTGCAGGCCACCGGTCTGGGCGTCTGCAAGGAAGTCCTTGGCAGCGGTCTGGGCGCAGGAGTCGAAGCCGTATTTGCCCATGTCTTTCAACATGTCGATACGAACCGGGATCGAGCCCTTGTTGATGCTGAAGACTTTCTGGAAGTTTTCGCTCAGCACGACCTTGGCGATGTCCTGCTGACCGGCAGCAGTGCCTTTGTCTTTCTGCTTGAAGGCTGCGAGGGAGTCGATGTTGTAGGTGAAGGCCTTGTCGGTGCCCGGGAAGGCTACGCACTCGTAGTCTTTGCCGGCGACTTTCTTGGCGGCGGTCCATTCACTCTTGGCCCAGTCACCCATGATCTGCATGCCGGCCTTGCCGTTGATGACTTTGGCCGCTTCCAGGTTCCAGTCCTGGCCTTTGCCGTCGGCGTCCATGTAGGTCGCGACTTTCTTCAGCTCGGTCAGGGACTTGATCATTTCAGGGCCGGTGAGGGCTTTTTCATCCAGGTCGACCAGGGCCTTCTTGTAACCGTCAGCCCCCATGACCGAGAGCACGACCGCTTCAAAAACGGTGCTGTCCTGCCAAGGCTGGCCACCGTGGGCGAGCGCAATGAAGCCGGCTTTTTTCAGCTTGTCGCCAGCGGCGTAGAATTCTTCGAGGGTGGTAGGCGGTTTTTCGATACCGGCTTTCTTGAAGACTTCCGGGTTGATCCACAGCCAGTTGACGCGGTGGATGTTCACCGGCACGGCGACGTAATCACCTTCGTACTTCACGGTATCGGAGACTTTCTTGTCCAGCAGGCTGTCCCACTTCTCTTCTTTGGCGGGAACCTTCAGGACGTCGGTGTCGAGCAGCCCGGTGGACGCCCATTCCTGGATGTCGGGGCCTTTGATCTGGGCCATGCCTGGCGGGTTGCCAGCAACGGCGCGGCTTTTCAGTACGGTCATGGCAGTCGAACCGCCACCGCCGGCGACGGCACCGTCTTTCCAGGTGAAACCGTCTTTTTCAACTTGGGCCTTCAGGACATCTACTGCCGCTTTCTCGCCACCCGAGGTCCACCAATGCACAACTTCAACCGTCCCTTTCGAGTCGGCGGCAAAAGCACTGAGGGGAAACAACGAGGCAACGGAAATAGCAACGGCGAGGCGACTGATCGCTTTCATCTGAGTACCTTTTTTCTTGTTGTTATGCATGCAAGTCGGTGCTTGCGCTGCAAACGAGTTTAAACAGGGATTTTTAGGTGCAGGTAACAAAGGGACGCCAAAATGTCACCACTTGGTGACATAACGCCCGGCGGCCACGGCACTGGCCATGCTCGGTGCCAAGGGTAGACCCGGCAGCAAGACAGACTGCCAGGCGTGATACAGGTCCGGCTTGCCACCCCAGATCTTGCTGCTGGGCTGGTTTTTCGGGCTCAGTTCGTGGTGCCAGCTGCCATGGGTGCGGTCAATGAAATGGCTTTCACAGAACTCCCAGAAGCGCCGGTACCAGATTTCGTAATGCAGCTCACCCGTGCGTTTGAGCAGCGCCTGGGCAGCGGCGCTGGCTTCACAATGGGTCCAGTGCAGGCGCTCGTGCACCACGGGGCGCTGGCTCCAGTCGAGGGTGTAGACAATGCCGGGGGCGCCGTCGACGGCCCAGGCATATTCGCAGGCACTGGCGAACAGGCCTTTGACGTCGGTCAACAACCACTCAGGCGTAACGAGCCCGGCATCCAGGCGCGCCGCCTCCAGGTGCAGCACCAGCCGCGCCCATTCAAAGCCGTGACCGGGGGTGATGCCGTAAGGGCGAAAACCATCGGCCGGATTATCTTCGTTGTAACCGCGCAGGGGTTGCCAGTGGCTGTCGAAATGCTCGATCACCATGTACTGGTTTTCCGCCGCATGGGTATGGATCACCCGTTCGACGATGCGTAGCGCGCGATCCAGCCAACGGGTTTCACCGGTGACATCGGCCAGGGCCAGGAAGGCTTCGGTGGCGTGCATGTTGCTGTTGGCGCCGCGATAGGCTTCTACACCACTCCAGTCCTGGGCAAAGGACTCGAGCATCGCGCCCTCCTCTTCGCTCCAGAAGTACTGGTCGATGATGTGGGTCGCGTCGTTGAGCAAGGTGTGCGCGCCGGGCGCGCCGGCCACTACTGCCGAGCTGGCAGCCAGGGCCACAAAGGCATGCAGGTAGGCGGCCTTGCCGGTGTTGCCATCGCGGGCATTGGGCGTAGCGAACCAACCACCGTGCCGGTCATCACGCAGCGGGCCGCTGAGGGCCGCAACGCCATGTTCCACCAAGTCGGCATAACCTGGCAGCCCCAGGCTATGGGCCATGGCGAAGCTGTGGGTCATACGGGCGGTGTTCATGGTTTCAGCGACGGCATCGGGCGGCAAAACGCCGTGATCGTCGAGATTGCCGAAGCCTTCAGGCAGTTTGGAAGACTTGGCGAATGACAGCAGGCGCTGGCCTTCAGTGGCAAGCCAGGCGTGATGGGCAGGAGCGTTCAGCCAACTACTGGCAGGCAGTGGTTGCGTGGTCATGATTAGCCCTTTTTATTATGTGCGGGATGACGGGAGTCTAAACAAGGGCGGGGCGAGGGCAAGTAACGAAGGAGGCAGGAAATGTCACCGAATGGTGACATTGAGTGTGCCAGGGCCTGCAGGCGCCATGTGCAATGACGCCTGCAGGCACTCACATCACTGCTGCCCGAGCGGGGTGATCCGGGCCGGCTGGTTGATCTGCTGCTGCAGGTTCTGCACCTGGCTTTGCAAGGCAGTGACGTTGCGCGTGGTCTGGATGCGGAACACGTCGAACTCCTTGGTGGACGGACCGTCGGAGGCCGCCGCGCGGTTGTCCAGTTCACTCTTGAGGACCACGAGGTCCTGCTCCAGGCGGGCGATGGCGGCGGTGGGGTTGCCCTGCTTTTTCAGGGCCGCGACGTCGGCGGAGAGGTCCTTGAATTCGGCGTCCCGGGACTTGAGGGTAGCCACCGCCTCCGTCAGCGCCTGGACCTGGCCTTGCAGTTGCGCGTTGGCACTGGACAGTTGGGCGGTGCTGGCAGTCATTTGCTCCAGGCGTTTGTCCAGGTCAGTGGCCTGGCCGGCCACGCCCAACTGCTGCTTGCCCTGCTCGAGCAGTTGGGTTTCCAGTTGCTTGATCTGCAATTTCAGGGCTTCGCTGCCATTGTTCACGTTGGCTTCGCTGGCCACCACCTTGCCGGAAATGTCCTGCAGGCGCCCCGCCGCTTCCTCGCTGATACGCGCGAAGCTTTCCTGGGTAGCCACCAGTTGCTGGCCCATCAGGGAGATCTGCTGGAAGCTCCACCAGGCAAGGCCGGCAAAGGCAAACAGGAGTGCGCCGACCAGTGCCCACAACGGCCCGGTACTGGCGCTCTTGACCTTGACCACAGGTGTTGGCCGGGAACGCACGGACGTGGCCGGCGTAGGCTCGAAATCATCGTCGTCCGAGGTGTCAGCCCGCAGGCTGGGAACGTTGTCAAAGTCGTCGTTAGCATCGTTACGCATGAATCAACCTTCAAACCTTTGAGGTGGCATATGAATAGCCAAGCGCCGGAGTATAAACCCCCGACCTGCCGCACTGATCGACCCTGGGTCGCAAATTCGGTTCCCGGTGTGTTGCCGGTTATTTAAGTGCTGCGTCCTGGGCCTTCCACCAACTGCAGAACTCGTCGAGGGCCGCCCACAGGCTGACCTTGGGCTGGTAGTCGAGATAATGCCGTGCGCGGGTGATGTCGAGGGTGAAATCTTTGTTCATGACCTGCATGCCCAGCCGTGACAAAGACGGCTCCGGACGTCCTGGCCACATCGCACAGAAGGCCTCGTTCAGCGCCGCAACACTGTAGGACAAGCCGTAGGAGCGGTAACGGGTGACCTGGGGCATGTCCATTTGACGCATCACGTAGTTCACCACATCCCACACCGGCACCGGGGCGCCGTTGCTGATGTTGTAGGCCTTGCCCAACGCTGAACCCGTCGCCAGCAAACCGCTGAGCAGCGCTTCATTGAGGTTGTGCACGCTGGTGAAATCCACCTTGTTCAGGCCATCCCCGACAATCGCCAGGCGGTTCTTGCGCTGCATCTTCAACAAGCGCGGGAAGATACTCATGTCACCGGCACCGGTGACAAAACGCGGGCGCAGGGCCAGCACTTCGAGGCCGAATTCCTGGGCGCCAAACACCTTTTGTTCCGCCAGGTATTTGGTGGCCGCATACGGATGCTTGAAGCGCTTGGGCACTTGTTCTTCGGTCACCCCCAGGTGGTCGCGGCCGTCGAAATAGATCGACGGCGACGACAGGTGCACCAGGCGCCCGACCCGCTGCTTGAGGCAGGCCTCCACCACGTTTTCGGTGACCAGCACATTGCCCTGATGGAAGTCCTGATAGCGCCCCCACAGCCCCACGGCCCCGGCGCAATGCACCACGGCCTCGACGTCGCGGCACAGCTCGCGCACCAGGTCCGGATCATTCAAATCACCCTGGATAAACTCGGCGCCGCGCCGCACCAGATGCTCCACACCTTCGGCCCGCCGCCCGTTGACCCGCACGTCCAGGCCCTGCTCCAGAGCGAAACGCGCAAAACGCCCGCCAATGAAGCCGCTTGCGCCGGTGACCAGAATTTTCATGACTTACTCCGCATTCTTTCGTTTTTCATCGCTGTTGCCTTGACGCTGGCCATCACGCCAACGGCACCAACCATTGCCCCGTTGTGTGTGCCAGATGATCCGTCAGCAGCCCCAGCAATTGTCCACCACTGCGCCAATGATGCCAGTACAGCGGCACATCGATCGGCTTATCTGGCAATAACTCCACCAGTACGCCTCTTTCCAGTTGATCGCGCACCTGCAATTCGGGCACCAGGCCCCAGCCCAATCCGGCTTCCGTCAGGCGGATAAAACCTTCGGACGAGGGGCATAAATGGTGTTCGAAACCACCGTCGACCCCAAGGGAAGCCAGGTAGCGATGCTGCAGAAAATCATCCGGGCCGAACACCAGCGCCGGGGTGCGGGCCAGTTGATCGGCGCGTACGCCATCGGGAAAGTGCCGCGCGACAAATGCCGGGCTGGCCAGCGCCCGATAGCGCATGGCACCGAGCAACAGGCTGCGGGCACCGGCCACCGGGCGTTCGCTGGCGCAGATACACGCCGCCACTTCGCCGGCACGCATGCGTTTGAGACCGACGGTCTGGTCTTCCACGACCAAATCCAGCAGCAGGTGTTGCTCGGCGCAGAAGTCGCTGACGGCCTCGGCCCACCAGGTGGCGAGGCTGTCGGCATTCAAGGCGATGCGCAGGCGCTCGGGCATGCCCTCTTCATCCAGCGCGGGCACCTGGCTTTGCAGGTCGCGCTCCAACAATCGCACCTGTTGCACGTGGTTGAGCAAACGGCGGCCGATTTCGGTGGGCGTCGGCGGCGTGGCGCGTACCAGCACCGGCTGGCCGACCCGCGCTTCCAGCAGCTTGATGCGCTGGGAGATCGCCGACTGAGAAATTCCCAGCACCTGGGCGCCCCGCTCAAAGCCAGCCTGTTCCACCACCGCTGCGAGGGCGGAAAGCAATTTATAGTCGAACATCAGTTTTCCTAATGAGCGATCAGCAATATTGGTTTTTCTTATACAGCCTTGGACGGGAGAATAGCCAGCATCGCTTCTTCTTATTCAAGGACCTTCCACATGGCTGGCGAAACCGCCCTGGCAACCCTGCTGCGCAGCATGAGCCCACAGCTCAACGACGGCGACTACGTGTTCTGCACCCTGGCCGACGGCCGCATTCCCGAAGGTTGCGACGTGATCGGCAGCTTCCGCGAGCAGGAAGGCCTGACGCTGATCGTCGAGCGCCAGCAGGCCGAACGGGCCGGACTGGCTTTCGAATACGTAGCGGCGTGGATCACCCTCAACGTGCATTCGGCCCTGGAAGCCGTCGGCCTGACCGCAGCCTTCGCCACCGCCCTGGGCAAGGCCGGGATCAGTTGCAACGTGATTGCCGGCTACTACCACGATCACTTGTTCGTTGGCCGCGCCGATGCCGAGCGCGCGATGAAGGTGTTGCAGCAATTGGCAGCGGACGCGGAGTAAATCCTATGTGGCAGAGCTATACGAATGGCCTGTTGGTAGCCTTTGGTTTGATCATGGCGATCGGCACCCAGAACGCATTTGTGCTGGCGCAGAGCCTGCGGCGCGAACATCACCTGCCCGTGGCGGCATTGTGTGTGGTCTGTGACGCCATCCTGGTGGCCGCCGGCGTGTTCGGCCTGGCGACCGTGCTGGCGCATAACCCGATATTGCTGGCAGTTGCCCGTTGGGGCGGCGCGGCGTTCCTGTTGTGGTACGGCACCCTTGCCCTGCGCCGGGCCTGCTCGAAGCAGAGCCTGGGCCAGGGCGAGAACCTCAAGGTGCGCTCGCTGAAGGCGGTGATGCTCAGCGCCCTGGCGGTGACGTTGCTCAATCCCCACGTGTATCTGGACACCGTTCTGTTGATCGGCTCCCTCGGCGCTCAGCAGACCGAGCCGGGCGCCTACGTGGCCGGTGCCGCCAGCGCTTCATTCCTGTGGTTCATGACCCTGGCCCTGGGCGCCGCATGGCTGGCACCGTGGCTGGCGCGCCCTGCCACCTGGCGAATTCTGGACCTGCTGGTGGCGGCCATGATGTTCAGCGTGGCCTATCAATTAATCAGCGCCGCATAAACTTTTTTCAACAGAAGCCAAAACCCTCTGGAACCTCTATCCCACACAGTTGTTGCGTGGTTTTGCCGCACCCCCGGTGCTATGATCCAGCCCCTGCGCCGCAAAGAGTACAAACTCCCCGGCGCTTGTTTGGCCGCCCGTGATCGGCCTTGCGCTCACCGCAACTGACCTGATTAGGAGAATCATCATGGCTTTCGAATTGCCGCCGCTGCCCTACGCACACGATGCCCTGCAGCCGCACATTTCCAAGGAAACCTTGGAGTATCACCACGACAAGCACCACAACACCTATGTCGTGAACCTGAACAACCTGGTGCCTGGCACCGAGTTCGAAGGCAAGACCCTGGAAGAAATCGTCAAGTCTTCTTCGGGCGGCATCTTCAACAACGCCGCTCAGGTCTGGAACCACACGTTCTACTGGAACTGCCTGGCGCCAAACGCCGGCGGCCAACCTACCGGCGCGCTGGCTGAAGCCATCAACGCAGCCTTCGGTTCGTTCGACAAGTTCAAGGAAGAGTTCACCAAGACTTCCGTCGGCACCTTCGGTTCCGGTTGGGGCTGGCTGGTGAAAAAGGCTGACGGTTCCCTGGCCCTGGCCAGCACCATCGGCGCCGGCAACCCGCTGACCAGCGGCGACACCCCGCTGCTGACCTGCGACGTCTGGGAACACGCTTACTACATCGACTACCGCAACGTGCGTCCAAAGTATGTGGAAGCGTTCTGGAACCTGGTCAACTGGAAGTTCGTGGCTGAGCAGTTCGAAGGCAAAACCTTCACCGCTTAAGCAACGCTTGCAGTAGAAAAAGCCCGGCAATTGCCGGGCTTTTTTGTGGCTGATGCAAAAGCGTAATGCAGGACGCTTGGAACTCAAGGAGATGAACGGGCCACCCAACCAGTGAGAGAAATAACTCTCTCATTTCAGTCAGGAGAGTCCGCAATGGATCCAGTAACGATAGGAATGTCTGCCATTTCAGCAGCAGCGCCGCTGGCAGAAAAAGGCATGGACCTGATAGCCAAACTTATAGATTCAACAAATCAGGATGGGGATAAGGGCCAGGGCAAAGCCGGCGAAGATGTCCACCAGAAACCAGCCACGCAGATTCAGTTCGGCTGATAAAACCCTCGACAACCTCTCGCGAGCTATCAAAAAGGCATTTGCCTTCGCTCCCCCGCGCGGTACGCGAGGACGGCGGACAGGATCCGCCCTCCTCCTTCCCGACGTTCAGTTGTTAGTATTCAGGCTCTGCGAGCCCAATGTTCCTTTGACTGCCCTCACCGGATTGCCAATACTCATGGCATATTGAGGCTACCCGCATGGAACAAGGAATACCCCTTTGAAGCTGGAACTCAAAAACAGCTTGTCGGTGAAGTTGCTACGGGTGGTGCTGCTTTCGGCATTGGCAGTGGGCGTGGTGCTGAGCGCGGCGCAGATCGTCTTTGATGCCTACAAGACGCGCCAGGCCGTGGCCGGTGATGCCCAGCGCATCCTCGACATGTTTCGCGACCCGTCCACCCAGGCCGTCTATAGCCTGGACCGGGAGATGGGCATGCAGGTCATCGAAGGTCTGTTCCAGGACGATGCCGTGCGCATGGCCTCCATCGGCCATCCCAACGAAACCATGCTCGCGGAGAAAACTCGCGACCTGCAACAATCCCCGACCCGCTGGCTGACCGACCTGATTCTGGGCCAGGAGCGCACCTTCACCACGCCACTGGTGGGGCGCGGGCCTTATAGCGAGTATTACGGCGACCTGAGCATCACCCTCGACACCGCCACCTATGGCAAAGGGTTTCTCGTCAGTTCGGTGATCATTTTCATCTCCGGGGTGCTGCGGGCCCTGGCCATGGGCCTGGTGTTGTACCTGGTCTATCACTGGCTGCTGACCAAGCCGCTGTCGCGCATCATCGAGCACTTGAGTTCAATCAACCCGGACCGCCCCAGCGAGCACAAGATCCCGCAGCTCAAGGGCCACGAGAAAAACGAGCTGGGGATCTGGATCAACACCGCCAACCAGTTGCTCGAATCTATCGAGCGCAACACGCACTTGCGCCATGAGGCGGAAAACAGCCTGCTGCGCATGGCCCAGTACGACTTTCTTACCGGCCTGCCGAACCGCCAGAAGTTGCAGGAGCAACTGGACAAGATCCTGATCGACGCCGGCCGCCGCCAACGCAGCGTTGCAGTGCTGTGCGTGGGGCTGGATGACTTCAAAAGCGTCAACGAGCAGTTCACCTACCAGGCCGGCGACCAATTGCTGCTGGCCCTGGCCGACCGCCTGCGGGCCCACAGTGGTCGTCTCGGCGCCCTCGCCCGCCTGGGTGGCGACCAGTTCGCCCTGGTGCAGGCCGATATCGAGCAACCCTACGAAGCCGCCGAGCTGGCACAAAGCATTCTTGATGACCTGGAAGCGGAATTCGCCCTCGACGATGGGCACGAGCAGATCCGCCTGCGCGCCACCATCGGCATCACGCTGTTCCCGGAAGACGGTGACAGCACCGAGAAGCTGCTGCAAAAAGCCGAACAGACCATGACCCTGGCCAAGAGCCGTTCGCGCAACCGCTACCAGTTCTATATCGCCAGCGTCGACAGCGAAATGCGCCGCCGCCGCGAGCTGGAAAAGGATCTGCGCGACGCCTTGAGCCGCGAGCAGTTCCACCTGGTGTACCAGCCGCAGATCAGCTATCTCGACCATCGCGTGGTGGGTGTCGAAGCCTTGATCCGCTGGCAGCACCCGGAACACGGCCTGGTGCCGCCCGACCTGTTTATCCCCTTGGCGGAACAGAACGGCACCATCATTGCCATCGGCGAATGGGTGCTGGACCAGGCCTGCCGGCAACTGCGGGAATGGCATGACATGGGCTTCACCGAACTGCGCATGGCAGTCAACCTGTCCACCGTACAGTTGCACCATGCCGAGCTGCCACGGGTGGTCAACAACCTGCTGCAAATCTACCGCCTGCCGCCCCGCAGCCTGGAGCTGGAAGTCACCGAGACCGGCCTGATGGAAGACATCAGCACCGCCGCCCAGCACCTGCTGAGCCTGCGCCGCTCCGGGGCGCTGATTGCAATTGATGACTTCGGCACGGGTTATTCGTCCCTGAGCTATCTGAAAAGCCTGCCGCTGGACAAGATCAAGATCGACAAGAGCTTCGTCCAGGACCTGCTGGATGACGACGACGATGCAACCATCGTGCGGGCCATCATCCAGCTCGGCAAAAGCCTCGGTATGCAGGTGATCGCCGAAGGCGTGGAGACCGCCGAACAGGAGGCCTACATCATCTCCGAGGGTTGCCACGAAGGTCAGGGCTACCACTACAGCAAACCCCTGCCGGCACGGGAGTTGGCGGTCTACTTGAAACAGGCCCAACGCAATAACGCCGCCATTCTCTGAAGCAATGCTGGCCAGTGGTGCCCCGCGCACCGATGGCCAGCAAATCGAAACTAAATATTTCCTAGTTATAACCCTTTACACAAAATGCAAATCTTTCGCATTATGTCGCAGTTTTGCGCGTCCCCCCGCGTGACCCACTCTCAACCGAAGCAGGATGTTCGCCATGATTCGTATGCCCCTGGCCACCGCCAGCCTTCTCGCCATTGCCATTTCTCTTGCCGGTTGCGGTGAAGGCAAAGACAAGGCCGCCGCACCTCAAGCCCCGGCCGCCGCCAGCACTCCAGCCCCTGCGGCTGCTCCGGCAGGCCAGGTCGACGAGGCCGCTGCCAAGGCCGTGGTCGCGCATTACGCTGACATGGTCTTCGCCGTCTACAGCGATGCCGAGTCCACCGCGAAAACCCTGCAAACCGCGATCGACACCTTCCTCGCCAACCCGAACGACGACACCCTGAAAGCGGCCCGTACCGCCTGGATCGCCGCGCGCGTGCCGTACCTGCAGAGTGAAGTGTTCCGCTTCGGCAACACCATCATTGACGACTGGGAAGGCCAAGTGAACGCCTGGCCCCTGGACGAAGGCCTGATCGACTACGTCGACAAAACCTACGAACACGCCCTGGGCAACCCTGGCGCGACCGCCAACATCATCGCCAACAACGAAATCCAGGTCGGCGAAGACAAGGTCGATGTGAAAGACATCACCCCGGAAAAACTCGCCAGCCTGAACGAGCTGGGCGGTTCCGAGGCCAACGTGGCCACCGGTTACCACGCGATTGAGTTCCTGCTCTGGGGCCAGGACCTGAACGGCACCGGCCCGGGCGCCGGCAATCGTCCAGCGTCGGACTACATGACCGGTGATGGCGCTACTGGCGGCCACAACGAACGCCGCCGCACCTACCTGCGCGCCGTGACTCAACTGTTGGTCAGCGACCTGGAAGAAATGGTCGGCAACTGGAAACCCAACGTCGAAGACAACTACCGCGCCACCCTGGAAGCCGAAGCGCCGACCGATGGCCTGCGCAAAATGCTGTTCGGCATGGGTAGCCTGTCCCTGGGCGAACTGGCCGGTGAGCGCATGAAGGTTTCCCTGGAAGCCAACTCGCCGGAAGACGAACAGGATTGCTTCAGCGACAACACCCACAACTCGCACTTCTATGACGCCAAGGGTATTCGTAACGTTTACCTCGGTGAGTACACCCGCACCGACGGTACCAAAATGACCGGCCCAAGCCTGTCGTCCCTGGTGGCCAAGGCTGACCCAACCGCCGATGCAACGCTGAAGGCTGACCTGGCGTCGACCGAAGCGAAGATCCAGGTGATGGTGGATCACGCCAACAACGGTGAGCATTACGACCAGTTGATCGCGGCAGGTAACGATAAAGGCAACCAGATCGTGCGTGATGCCATCGCTGCGCTGGTCAAGCAGACCGGTTCGATCGAACAGGCCGCTGGCAAGCTGGGCATCAGTGACTTGAACCCGGATAACGCTGATCACGAATTCTGATCCGTGCCGCGTTGAATGAGGCGACCTTCGGGTCGCCTTTTTTGTGCCTGCCCTTCAAGGTCCATTAACCACCGCAACCCCCTGTGGGAGCGGGCTTGCTCGCGAAAGCGGTGGGTCAGCCAGTGCATCCGTTGACTGGCACACCGCTTTCGCGAGCAAGCCCGCTCCCACATTTGCCTGGCGTCGCCTTCCAGCCCCCGGTTTACTTGCCCTGCACCGCAGGTAGAATGGCGCCTTTCCTGTCACACCGAGCGGACCTCATGGCGTTGCCGACCTTACGGATAATCGGTTTCATTATCGGCATCTTCCTGATCACCCTGGCGATCGCCATGGTCATCCCCATGGCGACCCTGGTGTTCTTCGAACGCACCAGCGACCTGCCATCGTTCCTCTGGGCCAGCCTGATCACCTTCATCGCCGGCCTGGCGCTGGTGATCCCCGGCCGCCCGGAACACGTGCACCTGCGCCCCCGGGACATGTACCTGCTGACCGTCTCCAGCTGGCTGGTGGTGTGCATCTTCGCCGCACTGCCGTTCCTGCTGACCCAGCACATCAGTTACACCGACTCGTTCTTCGAAAGCATGTCCGGCATCACCGCCACCGGTTCCACGGTGCTCAGCGGCCTGGACACCATGTCCCCGGGCATCCTCATCTGGCGCTCGCTGCTGCACTGGCTCGGCGGCATCGGCTTTATCGGCATGGCGGTGGCGATCCTGCCGCTGCTGCGCATCGGTGGCATGCGCCTGTTCCAGACCGAGTCCTCCGACCGCTCGGAAAAGGTCATGCCCCGCTCGCACATGGTGGCGCGCCTGATCGTGGCGGCGTACGTGGGCATCACCATCCTCGGCAGCCTGGCGTTCTGGTGGGCAGGCATGGGCCTGTTTGACGCAATCAACCATGCGATGTCGGCGATTTCCACCGGCGGGTTCTCCACCTCCGATGAATCCCTGGCCCACTGGAAACAGCCGGCCGTGCACTGGGTGGCGGTGGTGGTGATGATTCTCGGCAGCCTGCCGTTCACCCTGTATGTGGCCACGATGCGCGGCAACCGCCGGGCGCTGATCAAGGACCAGCAGGTGCAGGGCATGCTCGGTTTGCTGGTGGTGACCTGGCTGGTGCTCGGCACCTGGTATTGGTGGACCACCAATCTGCATTGGCTGGAGGCGCTGCGCCACGTGGCGGTAAACGTCACTTCGGTAGTGACTACCACAGGTTTTGCGCTGGGGGACTACAGCATCTGGGGCAATTTCTCGCTGATGCTGTTCTTTTACCTGGGCTTTGTGGGCGGTTGCTCCGGTTCCACCGCTGGCGGGATCAAGATTTTCCGTTTCCAGGTCGCCTACATCCTGCTCAAGGCCAACTTGAACCAGCTGATTCACCCTCGGGCGGTGATCAAGCAGAAGTACAACGGTCATCGCCTCGATGAAGAAATCGTGCGTTCGATCCTGACCTTTTCGTTTTTCTTCGCCATCACCATCTGCGCCATCGCCCTGGCCCTGTCACTGCTGGGCCTGGACTGGATGACCGCGCTGACCGGCGCCGCCAGCACCGTGTCCGGTGTAGGCCCGGGCCTGGGGGAAACCATCGGCCCGGCCGGCAACTTCTCCACCCTGCCGGACGCCGCCAAGTGGATCCTGTCCCTCGGCATGCTGCTGGGCCGGCTGGAGATCATTACGGTGTTTGTGCTGTGCATTCCGGCGTTTTGGCGTCACTGACCGGAGCTTCCTGCAACCGCGCCCGGTACTCGCCGGGCGTGGCATCGAACCAGCGGCGGAACGCGCGAAAGAAGTTGCTCGGGTCGGCAAACCCCAACAGGTAGGCAATTTCCAGCAGGGTCATGCTCGGCTGTGCCAGGTATTGCTCGGCCAGTTCGCGGCGGGTGTCGTCGAGCAAGGTCTGGAAACTGGTGCCCTCCTCCTGCAAGCGCCGCTGCAAGGTGCGCTGGGACAGGTGCAAGGTCTGCGCAACCACCTCGCGCTTGGGCTCGCCTTGCGGCAGCAATCGGCACAATACCTGCCGCGCCTTGTGGGTCACCCGGCTCTCGGAAAACCGCGCCAGATACTCCCCGGCAAAACGATCATGCAACAACGCCATCGCCTCGTTCGCCGTGGGCAACGGCGCCTCCATATCCGCCCGCTCGAAGATCAGCGCGTCATAGGGCGCGTTGAACACCAGCGGTGCATGGAACGCTTGTTTGTAGGGTGCCAGGTCCGCTGGTTGATCGCCCTGCACCAGCACTTTGCGCGGTTGCAGAGTGCGCCCGGTCAGCCAGCCGCATAACGCCAGGGCACTGGCCAGAGACGCTTCGGCGCTTTGCCGGGTGGGCGGCAGGTGGTCGCCGTGCACGGTAAGAATCAGCGCATAGCCTTCGGGTAACAGTCGGAAACTCAGGTCGGCACTTTCAGCGATGATTCGCTGATAACGCACCAGCCGCATAAAGCCTTCGGCCAGGGTATTACTGGACATCAAGGCGTAGCCGGCCACATGAAACGACGCCGGGCGCACCACCTTGCCCATGTTCAAGCCGATCGCCGGGTTGCCCGACAGCTCGACCGCGCGCTGCCAGAGGCGCGTCATGGAATCCTGGGGGAAGCGTGCATCCGGGTCATTCAGCGCGGCGTAATCCAGGCCAAGCTGCTTGAACAAGGCGCGGCAATCCAGGCCGTCCATCTCCAGCGCCTTGACTATCCCCATCGCCCAGCTTGCAGAAGTCGTTCGTTCGCTCATGGCGTTTTCTTAACAAGGAAGGCTGAAACGACAGCCAGGAATCCGAAGGATACTAAAGTGGCATCTATTGTCACTGGCTGTTACCACTGATGACTCTAGACTCAAATAAGCTCCCCGCCGAACACCTGTCGGGCAGAACAATAACCAGAGGGCTGGATACTGTGGAAAATGTCAGACAATTCAACAGCTTCGCTGATTTCTACCCGTACTACCTGAGGGAACACGGCAACAGCACCTGCCGTCGCCTGCATTTTATCGGCACCAGCCTCGTGATCTTCTTTCTTGCGTTCGCGATCGGCAAAGGCGCCTGGTGGCTGCTGCTGGCGGTGCCGGTGGCGGGCTACAGCTTTGCCTGGGTCGGCCACTTCTTCTTTGAAAAGAACCGTCCTGCCACCTTCCAGCATCCGCTTTACAGCCTGTTGGGGGATTTTGTGATGTACCGCGACATGATTCTGGGCAAAGTGCCGTTCTAGCCCTGCCCTTCAAAAACAATAAGAGCGCCCTTGATGAACCAGCAGGCCCGCTTTACCCATATGCAGGACGGCACCCAGGAAGACTGGGCGATCATCGCCAAGGATTTCAGCGCCTATGCCCGGCAACTGCCGACCCGGATCGTGGCGCACCTGCGACTGCTGGAGGGCGACTTCGGCGGCTTCCCTGTGGACCGCCTGACCCACTCGCTGCAAACCGCCAGCCGCGCCTGGCACGACGGGCGCGATGAAGAGTACGTGGTGTGCGCCCTGCTCCACGACATCGGTGACACCCTGGGTTCCTACAACCACCCGGACATCGCCGCCGCGATCCTCAAGCCATTTGTGAGCCCCGAAAATCTGTGGATGGTGGAGAAGCACGGGATTTTCCAGGGCTACTACTTCTTCCATCACCTGGGGATGGACCGCCACCTGCGCGAGCAATTTGGCGACCACCCGCAGTACCGGCAAACCATCGAGTTCTGCGCCCAATACGACGCGGCGGCGTTCGATCCGGCCTACGACACCCTGCCGTTGAGCTTCTTCGAACCGATGCTGGCGCGGGTGTTTGCCCAGCCGAAGCACTCGCTCTACAAGGCGGCGATGGAGCGCCAGGATTAAACCGGCAACAACCTGCCGCCGTGCCCCGTCTGGACGGTCGGCTCCGGGCCTTTAACAATCTCCCGGGCCACAGTCAGGATGATGATGGCCGCGATGATGTCGAAAATCGCCAGCACCACAAACAGCGGGCTGTAGCCGACCTTGGTCACCAACACGCCGAACACGGCGGTAAATGCCGCTGCCCCGATAAACCCGCACATCTGCCCGCCACCGGTGGCGGTGGCCACGTCGTTCTTGCCGAATGAGTCCGAGGCAATGGAAAACAGCGCGCCGGACAAGGTCTGGTGCGCGAAACCACCGACACACAGCAGGGCAATCGCGGTGTAGGCGCTGTCCACCAGGCCGATGCACGCCGGGCCGATCATGCACAGGCAACCGAACAGCATCACCAGCTTGCGCGAGGTGAACAGCGAGACCTTGAAGTAGCGATGGAACAGCGGGCTCAGGTAGCCACCCAGCACGCAGCCGATGTCGGCGGCCAGGAATGGCAGCCAGGCGAACAGCGCCATTTCCTTGATGTTCATGTGCCGCTCGGTCATCAGGTACAGCGGAATCCAGGCGTTGAAGGTCTGCCAGGCCGGTTCCGAGAGCATCCGCGCCGAGGCGATGGCGAAAAAGTTGCGGCTCTTGAGGATGCGCTTCCAGCTGGCTTTCTTCTGCACGCCTTCCTTGAGGTGGGTTTCCTGGCCAGCTTCGATGTACTCACGCTCGGCTTGAGCCAGCAGGCGCTGGTCACGCGGGTGCTTGTACAGCAGCAGCCACAGCCCGCTCCATACCAGGCCGATACCGCCGACGATCAGGAACGCCAACTGCCAGCCACTGTGCAGAATCGCCCAGACCACCAGCGGCGGCGCCAGCAGCGCACCAAACGACGAACCAAAGTTGAACCAGCCGATGGCGACGGAGCGCTCCTTGGCCGGGAACCACTCGGTAATCGCCTTGACGCCGCCGGGGAAGCCCGCTGATTCCGTCAGCCCCAGGGCGCCACGGGCCACGGCCAGGCTCTGCCAGCCCGTGGCGAACGCCGCCAGCGCGCACACTACGGACCAGGAAATGGCGAAGATCGCAAAGCCCATCTTGGTGCCAATCGCATCGATCACATAACCGGCGATCGGCTGCATCAATGCGTAGCACACCTGCCAGGCAACAACGATATGGGAGTACTGCTCAGTGGAGATGCTCAGGTCGGTCATCAGCGTGGGGGCTGCGACGGACAGCGTATTGCGGGCCAGGTAGTTAATAATCAGGCCGACCGTCATCAGCCCGACCATCCACCAACGGATGCCTTTGATTTTCATCGCTTCACCTTAATTATTTTTAGATTTGAGGCTTACGTTCTGCGACCGAGCGCGCCCGTATTACGGGCGCTATAAAACTGTAACGTCATATGTCGTCATACAACTGTTAGCGTTATATTCAGTCCGTAACACGATGTCAATCCGTTAAGGGTGATGTTGTACGATGACAATCGATCCGCCTGTGGCGCCACGTCACTTGCGCGGCGGGATGAAGAGGTGTTCATTTTTCGAGATAAAATCTTTCTGTCATTTATAGTGCTGTATCCTGCCCAAGCTTTTTGAAAGCGCGGAATCACCTGCGATTGATAAAACAGATCTTGCGAGGAGCGACGACGATGCACGAAATCCCTAATCTCCCCTTCCCAAGCCTGCGCGAAACTGAGCAGCCAACCCCGCAACAGGCCGGTGCCAGCAAGCCCGAGCCAAAAGAGGCAAAACCGGTCGACCGCAAGCGCGAAGACTGAGAGCCGTACCCAGACCGTGTGGAAAGCGTGACATTGCGCGCTTTCCACACCGCCTGAACACCGTGAGCCCCGCCATGACCGACACCACCCCCGATACCGCCCTGCTCGACACTGCCCTGCAGATGGTCGATGTATGGAACCGCCTCACCCCGGAAAAACAGGCCCTCCTGCTCAAGCGCTTCGGCACCCAGGAAAACGCCCTCGCCGCCTTGGTAACCACGCAACTGCTCAACCCCGCCGATCGCTAAAAATTTGGTTTGCTGCCCCCGCACGCGCCCAGCATCGGTATCATAAGCAGCCTATCTTTTCCTGCTGCGACAGTGGACCTCTCCCCATGCCAGATACCCAGCGCCCCATGGCGGTCACGCTGCAAGTCGTTTCCATCGTTCTGTTCACCTTCATCGGCTACCTGAATATCGGCATTCCCCTGGCCGTGTTGCCCGGCTATGTGCACAGCGAGCTGGGCTTTGGCGCCGTGATCGCCGGCCTCGTAATCAGCGTGCAATACCTGGCCACCCTGCTGAGCCGGCCCTATGCCGGGCGCATCATCGATAATCGCGGCAGCAAGCGCGCCGTCATGTACGGCCTGGCGGGTTGCGGGTTGAGCGGCGTGTTCATGTTGCTCTCGGCGTGGCTGTCACACCTGCCGGCGTTGAGCCTCACCAGCCTGCTGATCGGCCGCCTGGTGCTGGGCAGCGCTGAAAGCCTGGTGGGCTCGGGCTCCATTGGCTGGGGCATCGGCCGAGTGGGCGCGGCGAATACCGCCAAGGTCATCTCCTGGAACGGCATCGCCAGCTACGGCGCCCTGGCCATCGGCGCGCCGCTGGGGGTGCTGCTGGTCAGTCATTTCGGGCTGTGGAGCATGGGCGTCAGCATCATCCTGCTGGCGGTGCTGGGCGTGCTGCTGGCCTGGCCGAAAGTCGCGGCGCCAATCGTGGTGGGCGAGCGTCTGCCGTTCATGCACGTGCTCGGGCGCGTACTGCCCCACGGCTGCGGCCTGGCGCTGGGCTCCATCGGGTTTGGCACCATCGCGACCTTCATCACCTTGTATTACGCGACCCAGCACTGGGATAACGCGGTGCTGTGCCTGAGCCTGTTCGGTGCCAGCTTTATCGGGGCGCGGTTGTTGTTCGGGAATTTGATCAACCGCATAGGTGGGTTTCGCGTGGCGATTGCCTGCCTGTCGGTGGAGACCCTGGGCCTGCTGCTGTTGTGGCTGGCGCCGGATCCTCATTTGGCATTGGCGGGCGCGGCGTTGAGCGGGTTTGGGTTTTCCCTGGTGTTTCCGGCGTTGGGTGTGGAGGCGGTCAACCTGGTGCCCGCCTCGAGCCGGGGCGCGGCGGTGGGGGCGTATTCGCTGTTTATCGATTTGTCGCTGGGGATCACCGGGCCGTTGGCCGGGGCGATTGCGGCGGGGTTCGGGTTTGCCTCGATCTTCCTGTTTGCGGCGATCGCGGCGTTTGGCGGGTTGCTGTTGAGCCTGTATTTGTATCGGCAGGCGCCTAAGTACCGCGAGGAGCGGGACGCGGCTTAGAAATCGACCTTGCCGCGGCCGGCCTTGATGCTGCCGCGTTTGGTCTTGGATTCGAGGCGGCGCTTTTTTGAGCCCAGGGTGGGCTTGGTGGGGCGGCGTTTCTTTTCGACCTTGGTGGCGCTGAGGATCAGCTCGACCAGGCGCTCGAGGGCGTCGGCGCGGTTTTGTTCCTGGGTGCGGTATTGCTGGGCCTTGAGGATCAGCACGCCATCGCTGGTGATGCGGGTGTCGCGCAGGGCCAGCAGGCGTTCCTTGTAGAAGTCGGGCAAGGACGAGGCAGGGATGTCGAAACGCAGGTGCACGGCACTGGAGACTTTGTTGACGTTTTGACCGCCGGCGCCTTGGGCGCGGATGGCTGTCAGCTCGATCTCGGCGTCGGGGAGGTGCACGTTGTTGGAAATCACCAGCATTTTTTGATCGGGCCTTGGGGTGGAGGGGTAAGGATACGCCAATGTGGTGGGCTGCTGGGGGCTGGGGGTATATCCGTTATTTGGGTAACGGCCGCCTAGGGTTCCGCTCTTACAGCGGCTCACTTTTGAAAAGCGCAAAAGTAAGCAAAACGCTCTTGCCCCACCACTCGGCTCCTCGCCTAGGCTCGGAGTGCCCTCACTCCGGCTTTGGACCGTGGGCCGCCGTCATGGGCCATCCCTGGCCCAGGACGGCTAACCTGGCGTCCTGCCAGGTTACCCACGCTCCAAAGCCTGCGTTCGGCCAGCGTGGTTTAACGGGGCGCCTAAGATCAAAATCAAAAGCAGATCAAGAGCACAGCGGCCTACCGGCCGGCTTGAGTGTTGAAGAGCACAAGCCAAATCAAAATCTAAAGCGGGCACGGTCAAAAATGTGGGAGCGGGCTTGCTCGCGAAGGTCGTTAACGATGACGTGGGCATCCTGAATGAACGCGGCGCTCTCAGGTTTTTCGCGAGCAAGCCCGCTCCCACAGAAAAGCAGATTTGTTTTCGCTCTGGTTTTTGCTTTTGCTGTTAACACTCAAGCCGGCCGGGAGGCCGCTGTGCTTTTGCTTTTGATTTTGATCTGCGGGCCCCGTCAACCACGATGGCCGCAAGTAGGCACGGTGGAGCGGGTAAATCGGCAGGGATGCCGATTTAGCCGCGCCGGGCCATGGATGGCCCGTCGCGGCGGCCCGCGGAACCGGGCCGGAGTGCGGGCATGCCGAGCCTAGGCGAGGCACCGAGTGGTGGGGCAAAGACCTTTTGGTTACTTTTGGGGCGTTTGCCAAAAGTGACCCGCTGTAAGAGCGGAACCATAAGTCGCCGTTACCGAAGAAACGGATATGTACACCATCAACTCAACACCACCCCCTCCCGAGCCTTACGCCTGTTCTTGATCCCATAGCAAACCCACATAAACACCACCCAAACCGGAATCGCATACACCGACACCTGAATCCCCGGAATCAGCAGCATCACCCCAAGAATAAACACCACAAACGCCAGGCAAACATAATTCCCATACGGATACCAAAGCGCCTTGAACAACGGCACCTGCCCCGTCCGATCCATATGCTGGCGAAACTTGAAATGCGAAAAGCTGATCATCGCCCAGTTAATCACCAGGGTCGCCACCACCAGCGACATCAGCAACTCCAGCGCATGCTGCGGAATCAGATAATTCATCAACACCGCCACCAGCGTAATCGCCGCCGACGCCAGGATCGACCGCACCGGCACCCCACGCTTGTCGATCTTCGCCAATGCGCGAGGCGCGTCACCCTGCTCGGCCATCCCCAACAACATCCGGCTATTGCAGTAAGTGCCGCTGTTGTAGACCGACAACGCCGCCGTCAACACCACAAAGTTGAGAATGTGCGCCGCCGTATTACTGCCCAACATCGAAAACACCTGCACAAACGGACTGCCGCTATAAGCATCACCCGAAGCGTTCAGCGTCTCCAGCAAACTGTCCCAAGGCGTCAACGACAACAGCACCACCAACGCGCCGATGTAGAAAATCAGAATCCGGTAGATCACCTGATTGATCGCCTTCGGAATCACCGTACGCGGCTGGTCCGCCTCGGCTGCGGTAAACCCGAGCATCTCCAGACCACCAAACGAAAACATGATGATCGCCATGGCCATCACCAAACCACCTACACCATGGGGAAAGAACCCACCGTGCTCCCACAGGTTGGTCACCGAAGCCTGCGGCCCGCCGGTGCCGCTCACCAGCAGATAACTGCCCAGGGCGATCATGCCGACAATGGCAACCACCTTGATGATCGCAAACCAGAACTCGGCCTCGCCGAAGACTTTGACGTTGGACAGGTTGATCACATTGATCAGCACAAAAAACGCCGCCGCCGACACCCAGGTCGGGATCTCGGGCCACCAGTAGTGCACGTACTTGCCAACGGCCGTCAGCTCCGACATGCCCACCAGGATATACAGGATCCAGCAGTTCCAGCCCGACAGGAAGCCGGCGAAACCGCCCCAGTACTTGTGGGCAAAGTGGCTGAAGGAACCGGCTACCGGCTCTTCGACGATCATCTCGCCCAGCTGGCGCATGATCATGAAGGCGATAAAGCCGCAGATGGCATAACCGAGGATCATCGATGGCCCGGCGGATTTCAGCACGCCAGCCGACCCCAGGAACAACCCGGTGCCAATCGCGCCACCGAGGGCGATCAGTTGAATATGGCGATTTTTCAGGCCGCGCTTCAGCTCGCCTGAATGCGAGTTGGCTTCACTCATGGAAAGGGTCTCACGCAAGGTTTGATGGTGCTCATGGAGGGGTGCTGCTTTGGTAACGGGCTACAGCAGCGCCGATCAAACCCCGGTCCAGCGTTTTTTCTTACGGTCATACGTCACCTGTTGTTTTTATCTGTGACGAAATCGAACCCGACGGGCTTGTGGCCAGGCGGAATGAACAAGGCGGATAGCCCTGAAATAGTGGGATCACAGTAAAACGCGGCGCATTGTACACCGCCAAACCTGTCTGGGCCGACAGGATGCGATGCGGCGGAGAGCAGGGACACTGGGAAAATTCTTTCAGATATCGAGAAATTGACGCAGAGACGTTTCCCACAGAAACACGCAACCAACTGACTGTTTCGTCGACATAAACCAAATCGCCATCAAAACAGAATAAAAAATCCAAATGAAACCGTGTCAATAAAAATTTTGCATTCCCCAACACTCTCTTCTAGGTTCAACCACTTGCCCAGCGCAGCCCGCTGGCAAATTCGTCTCAAACACCGTCATCTAGGAGATTCACCATGCAAGCACTGGAAAATGACCTGGAAACCGAACTGCAACTCGACGATTGGTTTGAAGCGCCGACCCACGAGGCCGCCGTTGAAATGATGCAAGCCGATGCCGTTGTGCCGTTCGGCACCGCGATGTGGCCTTTCTAATCTGATCAGGCACCCCGGCAGGTGCGGGACGCCGCACCTGCCACTGCTTCTACCGAAGGCTTTGAAGGAAGGACGTCATGGACAAGGCCCGCGCCGTCGAACATTTTCTCTATTACCTCGCCCATCACCCGGCCCTCACCGGCCTGCACCGCCCCACCATTCTGCTCGGCCATACCGAACGCTACGACGCCATCGCTCACTCGATCACCCAAGGCAGCGCCGCCCGTTTCGACTTCCAGGTACAACGCCTGGACCAAGCCCCCAGCGAAGCGCTGGCCAAGGCCATCGAAGCCTGCGACCTGTACATGTTTCTCTACGATTCCTCGACCTTGCCCAACCCACGTGCCGAGGGCCCGGACTTTATCCGTGCGCTGCAAGGCGTGATGGCCGAGCACTGGAAAAAATCCCTGCTGCTCAAGGACTACGGCGACTATTTCTACGACACCTTCAGCGTCGCCCCACAGCGGATTGCCGACCTCAACGCCACGTTGATCCGGCGCATGTCCCAGGCCAGCGTGCTGAGTTTCACCGACCAGCATGGCTCACGCCTTGAAGCGCCCATGAGCAGCATCAAGAAGTGGACCAATATCAACGGCGTCGGCAACCACGACCTGGCGCCCGGCGAGATCGCGACCCACAGCGAAGCCATCAATGGCCAGGTGCGGTTTGTGGGCACCTTCCTCAGCACCATTCCCTTTGCGCGCAAATACGGCGTGCTGCAATCACCGCTGGAACTGTGGATCGAGAACTCGACCATCTGCACCGTGGCCAGTGAAGTGCCGGGGCTGGCGGATGACTTCAACAAATACCTGAATGCCAACCCGTCCAACCGCCGGGTGGAGGAACTGGGCATTGGCACCAATGAAGGCGTGAAGGATTTGTATGCGCGCAATGCCGGCTTTGAAGAGCGCCATTGCGGGCTGCACCTGGGCTTGGGTGGCGGGCAGAAAGGCAGCCATCACCTGGACCTGATCTTCGCCAGTGGCGTGCTGGCTCTCGACGATAAACCCGTGTTCGATGGGGCTTTCATGTTCTGACACGCCCACCAAAACAATGGAGATCAACTGTGGGAGCGGGCTTGCTCGCGAATGCGGTGGGTCAGTCACCGGATGTATCAACTGATACACCGCATTCGCGAGCAAGCCCGCTCCCACAATGGACCTGCTTTGCTCATAGAGCAGGTTCCGAATCCAGGCCAAAAAAAACGCCAACCCGAGGGTTGGCGTTTTTTATGCAGTGCTTAACGAATCACTGCGGCTTCTTGCGACCAAAACCTGGACGCTGGCCGGAACCGGCCGGTGCACCACGACGCTTGCCCGATGGCGCGTCATCGACCAGTTTCAAGCCCGGGCGCTTTTTCGGCGATGGCTTGGCTGGGCGTTTGGTGCTGGCGCTGTCGTCGGGACGGCCCGCAGCCGGAGCACCACGGCCAGACTCGCCACGGTTACCGCGACCGCCCGTTGGGGCATCACCACCACGACCCGCTGGACGCGGTGCGCGCGGCGCACGTTCGCCATCCTGACGAGCCGGTGCCGAAGGACGACGTTCGCCTTCGATGTGCGGCTCGCGGGAGATACGACCGCCAGTGGCCGGTGCATCCAGCGCAGGGCGCAGGGTGCGGGCAACACGGTCGGTACGTGCCACGGGACGCGACGATTTACGCTGCATACGCTCAAGTTTGTCTTTGCTCTTGGCGTTCATCTGCGGCATGGCCACCGGCGTCAGGCCGACTTCAGCACTCAGGATGTCGACTTCGTACTGGCTCATTTCGCGCCAGCGGCCCATCGGCAGGTCGGAGTTGAGGAACACCGGGCCGAAACGCACGCGCTTCAGGCGGCTGACCACCAGGCCCTGGGATTCCCACAGGCGGCGTACTTCACGGTTACGGCCTTCCATCACCACGCAGTGGTACCAATGGTTGAAGCCTTCGCCGCCTGGAGCCTGCTTGATGTCGGTGAACTTGGCCGGGCCGTCTTCCAGCACGACGCCGGCTTTCAGACGCTCGATCATTTCGTCATCGACTTCGCCACGTACACGCACCGCGTATTCACGGTCCATCTCGTAGGAAGGGTGCATCAGGCGGTTGGCCAGTTCACCGTCGGTGGTGAACATCAGCAAGCCGGTGGTGTTGATGTCGAGACGGCCGATGTTGATCCAGCGGCCTTCTTTAGGGCGCGGCATCTTGTCGAATACGGTTGGACGGCCTTCCGGGTCGTCACGGGTGCAGATTTCGCCATCGGGCTTGTTGTACATGATGACGCGGCGCACCGATTCGGCGGCCTCTTCACGCTTGATGACCTTGCCATCAATGGTGATGGCATCGTGCAGGTCGACGCGCTGGCCAAGGGTGGCTTCAACGCCGTTGACCTTGATGCGCTTCTGGGTGATCCAGGCTTCTACGTCACGACGCGAGCCTACGCCGATACGGGCGAGGACTTTCTGCAGTTTTTCACCTGCGGGGCCGATTTCCTGGCTGTCTTTCTGGTCTTGGTCACTCATCTTAAGCACCTCCCGGTGTGTCGATTCAGGCTTGGCCTGAAGATAGTAAAAGCTGGGCTTTTGGCGAACGCATCGCCAAAGGGTCGCGAATCATACGCGTAAGCCGCGCGTTGCGCATCAGAGACTAGTCGATAAGTGGTGGCTCATTTGCCTTTCCGCCGACCGGTGGCACCCAGCGCCAGCAGGCGCAGCTCGGCTTCGGCGAGTACCGTGCGCTTGTCGACTTTGTCGAGTTTCTTCCAGGTACGAATCTCGCGCTTGCTGCGGCCACAGCCCACGCAGATGTCGTCGGTGAACTTGCAGATGCTGATGCAGGGGTCTTTGGTGGAGCTCATTTGAGTTCTCCTTGCTGGCGACAATCCAAATGTGGGAGCGGGCTTGCTCGCGAAGGCGGTGTGTCATTCGCCGGATGCTTGGCTGACCCACCGCCTTCGCGAGCAAGCCCGCTCCCACATTGTGTTCTGCGTCAGTCTTCGAATTGGCGGCGTTCGTTTTCGATGGCTTCGGCCAGTGCCTGGGCTTCGGCCTCTTCGTCACTGAGCGGCGGTTGTTCGAGCGCAGCTACGGCGGCCAGGAGTTTGGCACGGGCTTCGGCGACGCCGAGGATGTCTTCTTCCGGCTCGGGTTCCGGCTCAGGTTCAACTTCGACTGGCAGCTCAACCTCAACGTTCAGTTGCGGTGCTGGCTCTTGCTCGGGCTCACCCTCACCGACCGCGCCATCACGCAGCAAGTCGTCGAAGTCGGTCTTGATGCCCTGCTCCATGTCATCCAGTTCCAGCAACAGCGTATGGAAACTGGTTTCGTCCTTCGGCTCTTCCGGCTCCGCGCTGGCGTCGGCCAGTTCCTGCAAACTGGCCGGCACCGGGGCGTCGTCGAAGTCCAGGACCGGGTCCGGCTCCATCTCCCGCAGTTCGGCCAACGGCGGCAAGTCGTCGAGGTTTTTCAGGTTGAAGTGGTCAAGGAACACCTTGGTAGTAGCAAACATCGCGGGCTTGCCGGGCACGTCGCGGTAACCAACGATCCTGATCCACTCCCGCTCCAGTAGCGTCTTGACGATATGGCTGTTGACCGCCACGCCCCGCACGTCTTCGATCTCGCCCCGGGTGATCGGCTGGCGATAGGCGATCAGCGCCATGGTTTCCAGCATCGCCCGGGAATAACGTTGCGGGCGCTCTTCCCAGAGGCGGCCCACCCACGGCGAAAACTTCTCGCGGATCTGCAGGCGATACCCGGAAGCCACTTCCCGCAGCTCAAAGGCACGGCCGTCGCAGGACTTGCGCAGAATCTCCAACGCCTTCTTGAACACCGGCGGCTCAGGGCGCTCGGCTTCTTCAAACAGTTCGAACAGGCGTTCCAGGGATTGCGGCTTGCCCGAGGCCAGGAGAAAGGCCTCCAGCAGCGGGGCCAGTTCGCGGGGTTCAGTCAGATTCATCGATTCAGCTCTTTATTCGGCTCGCGCCCGCACGTGGATAGCCGCAAAAGGCTCATTCTGGACCAGCTCGACCAAGGATTCCTTGACCAGTTCGAGGATCGCCATAAAGGTCACCACCACCCCCAGGCGCCCTTCTTCCTTGGTAAACAGCTCGACAAACGGCACAAACCCGCCGCCCTTGAGACGGTCCAGCACATCACTCATGCGCTCGCGGGTGGACAGCGCCTCGCGGCTGACCTGGTGGCTTTCAAACATATCGCCACGGCGCAGTACTTCGGCCATGGACATCAGCAATTCTTCCAGGCTTACGTCCGGCAGCAGTTTGCGCGCCCGGGCTTCCGGGGCGTCAAGCTTGGGCACCACCACATCGCGACCGACCCGGCTCAGGCCGTCGATGCCTTCGGCAGCAGCCTTGAAGCGTTCGTATTCCTGCAGGCGGCGGATCAGTTCGGCCCGCGGGTCATCCTCTTCCGCCTCGATACTTTCCGAGCGCGGCAGCAGCATCCGCGACTTGATCTCCGCGAGCATCGCGGCCATCACCAGGTACTCGGCGGCCAGTTCCAGGCGCACGGTCTGCATCAACTCGACATAGCCCATGTATTGGCGGGTGATTTCCGCCACCGGGATGTCGAGGATGTTGATGTTCTGTTTGCGGATCAGGTACAGCAGCAAGTCCAGCGGGCCTTCGAAGGCTTCGAGGAAGACCTCCAGGGCGTCCGGCGGGATGTACAGGTCCAGCGGCATTTCCATGACGGCCTGGCCGTAGACCATGGCAAATGGCAGTTCCTGCTGGGCGCCTGCCTGGCTGTCGACGGATTCCACGGCCGACATTCAGGCCTCGACCATGAACGGTGCCGGGTCGCCACAACCCACGCGCACCACTTCCGGCTCGCCGTCGGCCAGGTTGATCACGGTGGAGGCCTTGTTACCGCCGTAACCGCCGTCGATGATCAGGTCGACGTGTTTTTCCAGCAACCGGCGCATTTCATAAGGGTCGTACAACGGCTCTTCTTCACCCGGCAGGATCAGCGACACGCTCATCAGCGGCTCACCGAGTTCGGCCAGCAGCGCCAGGGCAATCGGGTGTTCCGGCACCCGCAGGCCGATGGTGCGCTTCTTCGGGTGCAGCAGCAGGCGCGGCACTTCGCGGGTGGCGTTGAGGATGAAGGTGTAAGGCCCCGGCGTGTGGGCCTTGAGCAGGCGGAAGGTGCCGGTGTCGACCTTGGCGAACAGCCCCAGCTGGGACAGGTCGCTGCAAATCAGTGCGAAGTTGTGGTTCTTGTCCAGGTCACGCAGGCGTCTTACGCGCTCGACCGCATTCTTGTCGCCGATCTGGCAACCGATAGCGTAGGAGGAGTCCGTGGGGTAGATCACCACGCCGCCGGCACGGATGATCTCCACGGCCTGTTTGATCAGGCGCGCCTGGGGGTTTTCCGGATGAATCTGGAAGAATTGACTCACGTGTTCTACCTGTTCAGACGGTGGCAATAATGGGGTCATGTTTGAAGCGACACCAAAGGGGCGGCAAATCTTCCGGGACGGCGCGGTACTCGCCAATCTCGGACCAGCCGCCAGGGCCATGAAAATCACTGCCGGCGCTGACCAGCAGACCAAATTCGCGGGCAAGAATCGCCAAACTACCCACCTGTTCGGCAGGTTGATGCCCGTTGACCACTTCAATTGCGTGGCCGCCCGCTCCAATATAGTCGCCAATCAGCTTGCGGCGCTTGCTGCGAGTGAAATCGTAATGCCACGGGTGCGCCAGGCTGACCCAGGCACCTGCTGCCCGCAATGTGCCGACGGTGTCTTCCAGAGTGGGCCAGTGTTGCTTGACGTCCCCCAGCTTGCCGGCACCCAGCCATTTGCGGAACGCTTCGGCGCGATCCTTTACAAAACCTTCACGCACCATCCAGTCGGCAAAGTGCGGACGGGCCGGGGCGTTGCCGCTGTCGCCCAGTTCCTGCTGGATGGCGCGGGCGCCTTCCAGGCCGTTGGGCATGCCCTTGAGGGCCAGCTTGCGGCTTATTTCTTCGGACCGCAGCCAGCGGCCATCGTGCAATTTGGCGATGGCCTCCACCAGCGGCGGCGCGTTGACGTCGAAACCGTAGCCCAATACGTGGATGGTTGCGCCGCCCCAGGTGCAGGACAATTCAACTCCGTTGACCAGTTGCATGCCCAACGCATTCGCCGCTTCGCGGGCCTCTGCCAGGCCTTCGAGGGTGTCGTGGTCGGTCAACGACAGGACTCGCACGCCTTTTTCAAACGCACGCGCAACCAGGACCGCGGGCGCCAGGGCGCCGTCGGAGGCTGTGCTATGGCAGTGCAAATCAACATTCACGGGAGTGTGTAACCTCAAGTCAGCTGGCGCTTTCGCTACCAAGGATGTTTGTTATTATGCCGCCACATCCAGCTTCTGGCTCTTACTGTGAAACAATTCATCGACTTCATCCCGCTGTTGCTGTTTTTCATCGTTTACAAAATCGACCCTCGCGTTATCGATATTGCCGGCCACGAGCTGACAGTCGGTGGCATCTACAGTGCCACGGCGGTACTGATCATCAGCTCCGTGGTGGTCTACGGCGCTCTCTTCATCTCCCAGCGCAAGCTGGAAAAAGCCAATGGCTGACCCTGATCGCCTGCCTCGTCTTCGGCAGCCTGACCCTGGCCTTCCACAGCGAAACCTTCCTTAAATGGAAAGCCCCGGTGGTCAACTGGCTGTTTGCCCTGGCCTTTATCGGCAGCCACTTCATCGGTGACCGCCTGCTGATCAAGCGGATCATGGGCCACGCGCTGAGCTTGCCGGACCCGATCTGGGTGCGCCTGAACATCGCCTGGATCGTGTTTTTCCTGTTCTGCGGCGCCGCCAACCTGTTCGTCGCCTTCACCTTCCAGAGCTACTGGGTGGACTTCAAGGTGTTCGGCAGCCTGGGCATGACCGTGCTGTTCCTGGTCGGCCAGGGTATCTACCTGTCGCGCCACCTGCATGACACCGACCCTACCACGCCGAAAACCGAGGACTGACATGCTCTACGCCATCATTGCCACCGACGTTGCCGACTCGCTGGAAAAACGCCTGGGCGTGCGCCCGGCCCACGTCGAGCGCCTGAAACAGCTGCAAGCCGAAGGCCGCATCGTGCTCGCCGGCCCGCACCCGGCAGTCGACAGCAATGACCCGGGAGACGCCGGCTTCACCGGTAGCCTGATCGTCGCCGAGTTCGCCTCCCTGGCGGCGGCGCAGGCCTGGGCCGACGCTGATCCGTATGTCGCGGCCGGCGTATATGCGCATGTGCTGGTCAAGCCGTTCAAGCAAGTCCTGCCTTGATTCGTTGCGCGCTGAACCAAATGGCTTCAGCGCACTCCTAAACGCTCATTATTCCCGGTAACCTGCCGACAACGTTCTGAATATTCGTGTGGAATCAGGAGTTCCGATGCGCTTACGTCAGTTGTGTCTGTTGGCAGTGTTAATGATCGGGGCTACGGCCCACGCTGAAGAAACCTCGAACACCGGCAGTTCCACGCCCCTGTCCTTGAGTGCCGGCAGCCAGATCACCGATTTGCAGCAACGTTTGAAAGAAAGCGAACGGCAGCGGGATGAACTGAGCAAGCAATTGCAAAGTGCTGACGCCACCCGGGAAAGTACCCAACTGAGTAAACTGCGCCAGGAGAACCAACGCCTGGTCCAGCAACTCAAAGAAGCACAGGGCAGTGCCTTGCCACGCTGGCTTACCGAACAACAGCAATGGTTCGTGACCGGTGGAGCAGTCGCGCTGATCGCCCTGCTGTGCGGGATCTTCGCCAGTGGCGGGCACCGGCGCCGTCGACAATGGCTAAATTGAGTGAGTCATGAGCGAGCTGTTACTGATAGATGATGACCAGGAGCTCTGTGAGCTGCTGACCAGTTGGTTGAGCCAGGAAGGTTTCCAGGTGCGCGCCTGCCATGACGGCTTGAGCGCCCGCAAGGCATTGGCCGAAGCCGCCCCGGCGGCCGTGGTGCTCGACGTGATGCTGCCCGACGGCAGCGGCCTGGAGCTGCTCAAGCAATTGCGCAGCGACCACCCGGAGCTGCCGGTGCTGATGCTCTCGGCTCGCGGCGAACCGCTGGACCGGATCCTCGGCCTGGAACTGGGCGCCGACGACTACCTGGCCAAACCCTGCGATCCTCGTGAACTGACCGCCCGCCTGCGCGCCGTGCTGCGCCGCAGTCACCCGGCTGCCGTGTCCACCCAGCTGGAGCTGGGTGACCTGTGCTTCAGCCCGGTGCGTGGCGTGGTCACTATCGATGAACAGGAATTTGCCCTGACCGTTTCCGAAAGCCGTCTGCTGGAAGCCTTGTTGCGCCAGCCGGGCGAGCCGCTGGACAAGCAGGAACTGGCGCAAATCGCCCTGGGCCGCAAGCTGACCCTGTATGACCGCAGCCTGGACATGCACGTCAGCAACCTGCGCAAGAAGATCGGCCCGCACCCGGATGGCCGGCCACGGATCGTGGCGCTGCGTAGCCGCGGCTACTACTACAGCCTCTAAGCACAACACCTGTCCCCTGTGGGAGCTGTCGAGTCTTGGCGAGGCTGCGATGGCATCACCCCGGTGCAACGGATAGACCGCGGTGCCTGCATCGCAGCCTCGCCAAGGCTCGACAGCTCCCACACATGATCTCCCCTTCCGGGATAGTTTTGTCAGCCCCGCCCAAATTCCTCTTTACCCAAGCTTTACCGTCCCCTGACTGCCGCTGACCTTGTTCTCCGTAATCTACTCACATCCGGACTCACCGGAATAGAGACAGGAGAATCACCATGCGCAAGACCCTTATCGCTCTGATGTTCGCCGCTGCCCTGCCCACCGTTGCCATGGCGGCCATGCCAGAAGGCCCGGGCCCGATGGGCGGCCCTGAAGGCCACATGATGGGTGGCCCAGGCCACGGCGGTGAACACGGCATGCGCGGCAAAGGTGGGCCTTTCGGCCAGTTGGACCTGAGCCCTGAACAGCGCCAGCAGATCGGCAAATTGATGGGCGAGCAGTGGCACGCTCGCAAAGAGCTGGTCAAAAAGTACCTGGATAAACTCCCGGCCGCTGACCAGAAAGCCATGCAAGACGAAATGGCTGCCGGCAAACAGAAAACCCAGGCCGACATCCGTGCCGTACTGAAACCCGATCAACAGAAGAAATTCGACGAGATCGTGAAGAAACAAGCCGAGCGCCGCGCCGAGTGGAAGGAATTCCAGGCCTGGAAAGCCCAACAGCCGCAAAAAGCGCAATAATGATCTAGCTTCACTCCCAGCCCAGTGGCCACCGCCGCTGGGCTTTTCCTGTTTGAGGGTTTCTTGTGCGTTCATTGTTTTGGCGCGTCCTGGCCAGCTTCTGGCTGGCCATCGCCCTGGTTGCCGGGTTGTCGATCCTGCTTGGGCATATGCTCAACCAGGACGCCTGGATTCTCAGCCGCCACCCCGGGCTCAACAACCTCGCGCAGGAATGGACGCAGCTCTATGAGGCACAAGGCGAGGACGCCGCCCAGGAATTGCTGCAACAGCGCAAGCGCCAGTACCACATCGACGTGCAAGTGCTTAACGAAAGCGGCGAGCCCGTGGTACGCGGCACCTTCCCGCGCCGTGCCGCCGCCCTCGAAGCCCGGCAAAACGACAGCCAGGACCGCCACCTGCCCTGGCGACGCCTGACCGCCGAGTACACCAGCGAAAAAACCGGCGATACCTACCTGCTGATCTACCGCATTCCCCACCCGGAGCTGGACGCCTGGCACCGCAGCAGCCTGCTGTGGCCGTTGAGTGCCCTAGCAATCGCGTTGGTGGTGCTGACCCTGTTCAGTTTGCTGGTGACGCTGTCCATCACACGCCCCCTCAGCCGCCTGCGCGGCGCAGTGCACGACCTGGGCCAGACCACCTACCAGCAAAACAGCCTGGCGCGGCTGGCCAACCGCCGCGACGAATTCGGCGTGCTCGCTACCGACTTCAACCGCATGGGCGCCCGCCTGCAAAGCCTGATCGGCAGCCAGCGCCAATTGCTGCGGGACGTGTCCCACGAACTGCGCTCGCCCCTGGCCCGCCTGCGGATCGCCCTGGCCCTGGCAGAACGCGCCACACCCGAGGCACGGGAGAAACTCTGGCCGCGCCTGACCCGCGAATGCGACCGCCTGGAAGCGCTGATCAGCGAAATCCTGGTACTCGCCCGGGTAGATGCCGACAACGCCAGCGCCGAAGACATCGACCTCAACCCACTGCTCAAAACCCTGCAAAAAGACGCCTTGCTCGGCGCGCCGGACCAACCCGTACAGCTCGATGCCGAGGCCGGGCTGCACCTCAAGGGCTGGCCGACCATGATCGAACGCGCGGTGGACAACCTGCTGCGCAACGCCCAACGCTTCAACCCGCCGGGCCAACCGATTGAACTGGACGCCAGACGCCAGGGCGACCGTATTGTGATCAGCGTGCGCGACCATGGCCCCGGCGTGGACGCCGAACACCTGAAGCAACTGGGCGAGCCGTTTTACCGCGCCCCGGGGCAAACCGCCCAAGGGCACGGCCTGGGACTGGCCATCGCGCGGCGCGCCGCAGAGCGCCATGGCGGCAGCCTGATCCTGGCCAATCATCCTGACGGCGGTTTTATCGCCAGTGTGGATTTGCCGCTGGAGCCCGGGGTTGTCATTCAACCCTGATGATCTTCTATGATGGTCCTTCTCATTAGGAGGGCCTTTGATGACTGATCTGCTCACCCCCATCCAGGAAGCACTCGATTTACCCGTCACCCCGCTGGCCTTCACCGAGGTCGGCGCCCTGCCCTCGACCTTTGCCGTCACCGAACTGGCCAGCGCCAGCATCGGTGCGGCGGGCCAGGCAGTTGCCCAGTTGCTGCAGCAGCAAACCGGGCGCCTGCCTTCGGTGACCGTGGACCGGCGCCTCGCTTCATTCTGGTTCTCCTCGTCCCTGCGTCCCGATGGCTGGACCACACCGCCGCTGTGGGACCCGATTGCCGGCGACTACGCCTGCGCCGACGGCTGGATTCGCCTGCACACCAACGCACCGCATCACCGGGCCGCCGCCGAGCGCGTACTCGGGCAGGTTGCTGACCGTGAAGCGATGGCCGCGAAGGTTGCGCCATGGAACGCTACCGAGCTGGAACAGGCGATCGTCGAAGCCAACGGCTGTGCGGCGCAGATGCGCTCGTGGCAAGACTGGCAGGTGCATCCACAAGGTTTGGCGGTCAATCAGGAACCGCTGGTCCATCGCCAGACATTTGCAGCCCTCAGCGACAAACCCTGGCTGGGCTCGGTGGCAAGGCCGTTGGCGGGGATCAAGGTGCTGGACCTGACGCGCGTCTTGGCCGGCCCCACCGCCAGTCGCTTCCTGGCAGGCCTTGGCGCCGATGTACTGCGCATCGACTCACCGGACTGGAACGAACCCGGCGTGGTACCGGAAATGACCCTGGGCAAACGCTGCGCCCGCCTCGACCTGAAAAACGCCGACGACCGGCAAATCTTCGAAAACCTGCTCAAGGACACCGACATTCTGCTGCACGGCTACCGCGCCGATGCATTGGAGCAGTTGGGCTACGGTGAGGCCGCGTTACAAGCCCTCGCCCCCGGCCTGATCGACGCCAGCCTGAACGCTTACGGCTGGAGCGGCCCATGGCGCAATCGCCGAGGCTTCGACAGCCTGGTGCAGATGAGTACCGGGATTGCCGAGGCCGGCAGGCAGTGGAAAAACTCGGACACGCCGGTGCCGCTGCCGTTACAGGCGTTGGATCACGCCACCGGGTATTTGATGGCGGCCAGTGCAATCCAGGCCTTGAGCGAACGATTGAAATCCGGACGCGGCGGTTCGGCGCTGCTGTCCCTCGCGCGCACGGCAAAACTCTTGGTGGACGCAGGACAAGTCCCGGAACAACTACCGCTGCGGGCCGAAGAACCGGTCGATCAAGGCTTGGTGGTGGAGCAAACAGCCTGGGGCCCGGCCCACCGGTTGCTGCCCCCGGTGACCATCAGCGGGACACCGTTGCAGTGGGATTTGCCCGCTGGGGAATTGGGCTCACACCGCCCGCAGTGGTGACCCAGATCCTGTGGCGAGGGAGCTTGCTCCCGCTGGACTGCGCAGCAGGCCCCTGCTTTGGGGTCGATGGGGCCGCTTCGCGCCCCAGCGGGAGCAAGCTCCCTCGCCACAGGTGTGCAGTATCAATCCACCCGGCTCAGTGATGTCCACAAATGCTGCGCCGCATAGGCTCTCAGCGGCCGCCAGGCCTCAGCCCGCGCCAGCAACTGGCGTGGGCTTACCGGCCCGCCTTCCAGCGCCACCAGCGCATTGATCAAACCGATATCCCCCGAGGCAAATGCATCCTGCTCGCGCATCTGGCGCATGGCGATGTACTGCGCCGTCCAATCACCAATTCCCGGCAAGGCAACCAACCGCGCCACGCCTTCCTTCAGGCTCGCCTTCGGCTGGAAAATCTGTGGGTCATCCAATAAGGCCTGGGCCACACCCGACAAGGTGCGCCCGCGACTTTTGGGCATGCCGAGGGTCGCCAAATCTGCGGCTGCCAGCACCTCGGCTGACGGAAACACGTGGGTCACACCGGCATGGGGCGTCACCAGCGGCGTGCCGTACTGCGCCACCAGCTTGCCCGCCAGCTTGATCGCCGCCACCACGGTAATCTGCTGGCCCAACACCGCGCGGATCGCCAACTCCAGCCCATCCCAGGTTCCCGGCACCCGCAAGCCAGGACGCGCCGCCACCAAGCTCGCCATCAAGGGATCATTCGCCAATTGCCGGTTGATCCGCTTCGGGTCAGCCGACAGGTCAAACATGTCCCGTAACCGTCGCTCAATTTCCGGCAACGCTGCCGGGTCGGGGAAGTCCAACGTTACTTCAAGCCAATCCCCGGCCCCCGGCGACACACTGAGCCAACCCTGCTGACCGTCGACGCTGATGCTGCGCGAGTACACGCCGCCGTCCACCGTCTCCAGCCCGCTGATCGCCCGCGCCGACAAGAAGCCCAACATTGCCGCCCAGTCATACGGCGCCTGATACGCCAGTTGCATCCTCACAACGACAACACCCCGCTGTACAACCCATACGCTGCCAGGCTCGCCCCGGCGATCACGCAGGCGAAAATGCCTTTTTCCAGGTGGGTAAACAAGGGCTGGCCCTGCTCGCGCTTGGCCAGGGCAAACAGGATCACCCCCGGCGCATACAACAGCGCAGACAGCAGCAGGTACTTCAAGCCTCCGGCGTAAAGCAGCCACACCGCATAAGCCAAAGCGATCAGGCTCACCAGCAAGTCCTTCATGCGTTCGCCATGGGCACCTTCGTAGGTTTCACCGCGCCCGCTCAACAGCACCGCATACGCCGCCGACCACAGGTAGGGCACCAAAATCATCGATGACGCCAGGTAGATCAGGGTGGTGTAGGTGCTTTCCGAAAACAGCGTGATCACCAGGAACAGCTGGATCATTACATTGGTCAGCCACAACGCATTGACCGGCACCTGGTTGACGTTTTCCTTTTTCAGGAACGCGGGCATGGTTTTGTCATGGGCGGTGGCGTAGAGAATTTCGGCGCAGAGCAACGCCCACGACAGCAGCGCACCCAGCAACGAAACCGCCAGCCCGATGCTGATCAACAGCGCGCCCCACGGGCCGACAATATGTTCCAGCACCCCGGCCAAGGACGGGTTTTGCAGGTTGGCCAGTTCCGGCTGGCTCATGATCCCAAGCGACAGCAGGTTGACCAATATCAGCAGCGCCAACACCCCCAGGAAACCAATCACCGTGGCCCGCCCTACGTCAGAGCGTTTCTCGGCCCGCGCCGAGTAGACGCTGGCGCCCTCGATGCCGATAAACACAAACACCGTGACCAGCATCATGTTGCGCACCTGGTCCACTACGCCGCCAAAGTTCGGATTACTCAGGCCCCAGATATCCCGGGTAAAGATGTCGGCCTTGAACGCCACGGCGGCGATCACGATAAACATCACCAGCGGCACGATCTTGGCCACGGTGGTGATCTGATTGATAAACGCCGCCTCCTTGATCCCGCGCATCACCAGAAAATGCACAGCCCACAGCAACATCGACGCACAGCCGATCGCCACCGGGGTATTGCCCTGGCCGAACACCGGGAAGAAGTAGCCGAGGGTACTGAATAGCAACACGAAGTAACCGACGTTGCCCATCCAGGCACTGATCCAGTAGCCCCACGCGGACGAGAACCCCATGTAGTCGCCAAATCCAGCCTTGGCGTAGGCGTAGACACCGGAATCCAGCTCAGGCTTGCGGTTGGCCAGGGTTTGAAACACGAAGGCCAGGGTCAACATGCCAACAGCGGTAATGCCCCAGCCGATCAACACCGCGCCCACTTCAGCCCGCGCTGCCATGTTCTGGGGCAACGAGAAGATCCCGCCACCGATCATCGAACCCACCACCAGGGCGATCAAGGCGTTGAGGCGAAGCTTTTCTGACGCTTGGGACATGGGTATTCCTGAATAAAGAAACAGCTGTTGAGGCAACAAGCGTGCACTCAACTAATTTATCTAACGCGAGCAGCGTTTATTAGATATAGCTAATAAACCCTAACGCCTCATAACTTAAAGGCATGACAGTAAACACCCTTCGGTCAAATTTATAATTTAAATAATGATTGAACTTTCCAGACAGTGAAGCGTTGCACAAGCCCATTCCAAAAAGTTTGCATATCTGAAAAAACGAACTAGCTTCAAACGTCCATGCCAATGAGAAAACCTGCTGTTTGAAACGTAGAAGCGCTCTACAACGAGCCTCTGCGTGGCGCTCGAGCGCCCGGACCTTTCATCATAAGTCATTAATTCACAATGGAATGTGCCAATGAAGTGATCTGAGTCAGCTGTTTGATTAGCGCACGGATTTATTCTGTGGTCTCTCTTCTCCTGCATTGGAGTTATGCAATGTCTGAATCTCCCGGAAAACTTCGATTAGGCGCACTGGTTGCACTTGTCGTGGGTTCAATGATTGGTGGCGGGATCTTCTCACTGCCGCAAAACATGGCGGCCAGCGCCGATGTCGGCGCGGTACTGATTGGTTGGGTGATCACCGCCGTGGGCATGTTGACCCTGGCGTTCGTGTTCCAGACCCTGGCCAACCGCAAGCCTGACCTCGACGGCGGGGTCTACGCCTACGCCAAGGCCGGGTTTGGCGACTACATGGGTTTCTCGTCTGCCTGGGGCTACTGGATCAGTGCCTGGCTGGGCAACGTCGGCTACTTCGTGTTGCTGTTCAGCACCCTCGGTTACTTCTTCCCGATCTTCGGCGAAGGCAACACCCCGGCGGCGGTGATCGGCGCGTCGGTGCTGCTGTGGGCCGTGCATTTTTTGGTACTGCGCGGGATCAAGGAAGCCGCGTTCATCAACCTGGTGACCACCGTCGCCAAGGTGGTGCCGCTGGTGCTGTTCGTGTTGATCGCTATCTTCGCGTTCAAGCTGGACATCTTCACCGCTGATATCTGGGGCGTGAAAAACCCGGACCTGGGCAGCGTGATGAACCAGGTGCGCAACATGATGCTGGTCACCGTCTGGGTGTTCATCGGCATTGAAGGCGCAAGCATCTTCTCGTCCCGTGCCGAAAAACGCTCCGACGTCGGCAAGGCCACCGTGATTGGTTTTATCACCGTGCTGCTGTTCCTGATGCTGGTGAACGTGCTGTCCCTGGGGATCATGACCCAACCGGAACTGGCCAAGCTGCAGAACCCTTCGATGGCCGCCGTGCTGGAGCATGTGGTGGGTCACTGGGGCGCGGTGCTGATCAGCGTCGGCTTGATCATTTCTTTGCTCGGGGCGCTGCTGTCGTGGGTGCTGCTGTGTGCGGAGATCATGTTCGCCGCGGCCAAGGACCACACCATGCCGGAGTTCCTGCGTAAGGAAAACGCCAACCACGTGCCGGTCAACGCCCTGTGGCTGACCAACGCCATGGTGCAGATCTTCCTGGTGATCACGCTGTTTTCCGCCAGTACATACCTGTCGCTGATCTACCTCGCCACCTCGATGATCCTGGTGCCTTACCTGTGGTCGGCGGCCTATGCGCTGCTGCTGGCGGTGCGCGGCGAGACCTACGAAAACGCCCTGGCCGAACGCAAGAAAGACCTGTTCATCGGCGCGGTCGCACTGATCTATGCGGTCTGGCTGCTCTACGCCGGCGGCACCAAATACCTGCTGCTCTCCGCCCTGCTCTACGCCCCTGGCGCGATCCTGTTCGCCAAGGCCAAGCACGAACTGGGCAAACCGATTTTCACCAATGTCGAGAAGCTGATTTTCGCCGCAGTAGTCATTGGCGCCCTGGTGGCGGCCTATGGGCTCTACGACGGCTTCCTGACCCTGTAATTATTGTTCACTGGAGGATCTGTAATGACCACGGAAAAAGTGAAGTACGGCGTACATTCCGAAGCCGGCAAACTGCGCAAAGTCATGGTGTGCTCCCCAGGTTTGGCCCATCAGCGGCTGACCCCCAACAACTGCGATGAACTGCTGTTCGATGACGTGCTGTGGGTGGCCCAGGCCAAGCGCGACCACTTCGACTTCGTGACCAAGATGCGCGAGCGCGACATCGATGTGCTGGAAATGCACAACCTGCTGACCGACATCGTCGCCATCCCCGAAGCGCTGGACTGGATCCTGGCGCGCAAGATCACCGCCAACCAGGTCGGCCTGGGGCTGGTCAATGAAGTCAGCTCGTGGCTGCGCAGCCTGGAGCCACGCAAGGTCGCCGAATACCTGATCGGTGGCGTGTCGGCCGATGACCTGCCGAGCAGCTTCGGCGGCAAGACCATCGAGATGTTCCGCGATTTCCTCGGGCACTCCAGCTTCATTCTGCCGCCACTGCCCAACACCCAGTTCACCCGTGACACCACCTGCTGGATCTACGGCGGCGTGACGCTGAACCCGATGTACTGGCCGGCACGACGCCAGGAAACCCTGCTGGCCAGCGCCATCTACAAATTCCACCCGGAGTTCACCAACGCCGACTTCCAGGTGTGGTACGGCGACCCGGACCAGGAACACGGCAACGCCACCCTGGAAGGCGGCGACGTGATGCCGATCGGTAACGGCGTGGTGTTGATCGGCATGGGCGAGCGTTCCTCGCGCCAGGCCATCGGCCAACTCGCCCTGAACCTGTTCAAGCACAAAGCCGTAGAGCGCGTAATCGTCGCCGGCCTGCCGAAATCCCGCGCAGCAATGCACCTCGACACCGTGTTCAGTTTCTGCGACCGCGACCTGGTCACGATCTTCCCGGAAGTGGTCAACCAGATCGTCGCCTTCACCCTGCGCCCGGACGAGACCAAGCCCGGCGGCATCGATATCCAACGCGAAAAAACCAACTTCCTCGACACCGTCGCTGCCGCCCTGAACCTCAAGGCCCTGCGTGTGGTGGAAACCGGTGGCAACAGCTTCGCCGCCGAGCGCGAGCAGTGGGATGACGGCAACAACGTGGTGGCCGTGGAGCCTGGCGTGGTGATCGGTTACGACCGCAACACCTACACCAACACCCTGCTGCGCAAGGCCGGTGTGGAAGTCATCACCATCAGCGCCGGCGAACTCGGCCGCGGCCGTGGCGGCGGCCACTGCATGACCTGCCCGATCATTCGCGACCCAATCGACTACTGATATTCAAACCCTGGCCGCCGCTCATAAGACGCCGGCCAGGGGGATAACCTAAACAGAAGGAGATCCACCATGGCTTTTAATATGCGCAACCGCAGCCTGCTGTCGCTGATGCATCACACCACCCGCGAACTGCACTACCTGCTCGACCTGTCCCGCGACCTCAAGCGCGCCAAATACACCGGCACCGAGCGTCCGCACCTGAAGGGCAAAAACATTGCGCTGATCTTCGAAAAAACCTCGACCCGCACCCGTTGCGCGTTCGAAGTCGCGGCCCACGACCAGGGTGCCCACGTCACCTACATCGACCCGGTGTCGTCGCAGATCGGCCACAAAGAAAGCATGAAAGACACCGCCCGCGTCCTGGGCCGGATGTTCGATGCCATCGAGTACCGTGGCTTTGAACAGGAAATCGTCGAAGAGCTGGCCAAGTTCGCCGGGGTGCCGGTGTTCAACGGCCTGACCGCCGAATTCCACCCGACCCAGATGATCGCCGACACCCTGACCATGCGCGAGCACAGCGACAAGCCGTTGCATGACATCAGCTACGCCTACCTGGGCGACGCCCGCTACAACATGGGCAACTCGCTGCTGATGATCGGCGCCAAGCTCGGCATGGACGTGCGCATCGGCGCGCCGAAAGCCCTGTGGCCCCATGCTGACTTCATCAAGCAGTGCCAGGAATTCGCCGAGGAAAGTGGCGCACGCATCACCATCACCGAAGACCCGAAGGAAGCGGTGAAAGGCGTGGACTTCATCCACACCGATATCTGGGTGTCCATGGGCGAACCCGTGGAAGCGTGGGACGAGCGCATCGAGCAACTGCTGCCGTACCAGGTCAACGCCAAGATGATGAAGGCCTCGGGCAATCCCCGCGTGAAATTCATGCACTGCCTGCCGGCGTTCCACAACAGCGAAACCAAGGTCGGCAAGGACATCGCCGCGCGTTATCCGAACCTGGCCAACGGCGTGGAAGTGACCGAAGAAGTGTTTGAGTCCCCGGCCAACATCGCCTTTGAGCAGGCGGAAAACCGCATGCACACCATCAAGGCGATCCTGGTGTCGGCGTTGGCGGATATCTAAACCCTGCTGCGATCACACTGTAGGAGCGAGCTTGCTCGCGAAAAACTCAAGGGCACCGCGTTCATTCAGGATGGACGCGTTATCGTTGACCTCCATCGCGAGCAAGCTCGCTCCTACAAAGGATTGCGAGCTCTAGAAGGATTGAATTATGCGTATCGTCGTTGCACTGGGCGGCAACGCCCTTCTGCGCCGTGGTGAACCCATGACCGCAGACAATCAACGGGCCAATATCCGCATCGCCACCGAACAGATCGCCAAGATCCACAAAGGCAACGAGCTGGTGATTGCCCACGGCAATGGCCCGCAGGTGGGCCTGCTGTCGCTGCAAGCGGCGGCTTACACCCAGGTGTCGCCATACCCGCTGGATGTGCTGGGCGCCGAAACCGAAGGCATGATCGGCTACATCATCGAACAGGAACTGGGCAACCTGCTGGACTTTGAAGTGCCGTTCGCCACCCTGCTCACCCAGGTGGAAGTGGACGCCAAGGACCCGGCCTTCCAGAACCCGACCAAGCCGATCGGCCCGGTCTATGCCAAGGCCGAAGCGGAAAAACTCGCCGCCGAAAAAGGCTGGGCGATTGCCCCCGATGGCGACAAGTATCGCCGCGTGGTGGCCAGCCCACGGCCGAAGCGGATCTTTGAAATCCGCCCGATCCAGTGGCTGCTGGAAAAAGGCAGCATCGTGATCTGCGCCGGTGGCGGCGGGATTCCGACGATGTATGGCGAAGACGGCAAGCTCAAGGGCATTGAAGCCGTGATCGACAAGGACCTTTGTTCTTCCTTGCTGGCCGGGCAACTGGACGCCGATTTGCTGGTGATCGCCACCGACGTCAATGCGGCCTTTATCGACTTCGGCAAACCCACCCAGAAAGCCATCGGCCAGGCGCACCCGGACGAAATCGAAAAGCTCGGCTTCGCCGCCGGCTCCATGGGGCCCAAGGTCCAGGCCGCCTGCGAGTTCGCCCGCCAGACTGGCAAAACCGCAGTGATCGGTTCACTCTCGGACATCGAAGCGATCGTCCAGGGCACTGCCGGCACGCGAATCAGCACGGCGAAACCCGGAATCACCTACCTGTGAAGTAGAGGAGAAATGCCTATGGCTACCTTTGAACCTGGTCACCTGCACATCGAACGCCACGCGCTGAACAAGGATGACTACAGCTACAACCTGTGCATCGACTACGAAGTCAGCCAGGACCCAAAGGAAGGCAAAGGAATGCTCTTCAAAATGCACGGCTCGGTGCAGGACAAGGAGCTCAAGGAAGAGTTTTTTCTGCCCAAGGACCAGTCGTTCGACTTCGCCCGGCACGCGATGAATATCGCGCAGAAGTACGGCATGCCGAAGATTGCCGTGCTCAATGGGCAAATGCACAAGCAGTACGATTTGATGTTTGAAGATGTGCGGCATCAACTGGATGTGAAGCCTGGGGATCCGGTCAAACCCGAGCACCTCGAATAACCGCGGCCACAACCCACTGTAGGAGCGAGCTTGCTCGCGAAGGTCGCCAACGATAACGCTGGCATCCTGAATGAACGCGGTGCTTGTGCGTTTTTCGCGAGCAAGCTCGCTCCTACAGATTTCACCTGACCCCTCCTCCAAGGCATACTTGCCACCTCTCGCTCGCCAGAACCGCTAACCGCCCCATGCGTATCCACGTCAGCTTCATCGACCGCGTCGGCATCACCCAGGAAGTCCTGGCCTTGCTCGGTGGGCGCAATCTGAACCTGGATGCGGTGGAAATGGTTCCGCCCAACGTCTACATCGACGCTCCAACCCTGAGCGCCGAGGTGCTGGAAGAGCTGCGCGATGCACTGTTCAGCGTGCGCGGCGTGCAAGCCGTGACCGTGGTCGACATCCTCCCCGGCCAGCGCCAGCACCTGCAACTCGACGCCCTGCTCGCCGCCATGACCGACCCGGTGCTGGCCCTGGACAGCGCCGGCAAGATCCTCCTGGCCAACCCGGCCTTGATCGCCTTGTACGGTCGCGAGCCCGCCGGCGAGAGCATCAATGAACTGTTCGACGACCCAAAGTTGCTGGCCACCTTGCTCGAACACGGCTTTCGCCTGGCCCTGCGGGAAATCAACGTGAACGGCCAGACCCTGCTGCTGGACGCCACGCCGATCACTGACGCCGGCGCCCTGCTGACCCTGTACCCACCCAACCGCATCGGCGAACAACTGTCGGCGCTGCACCACGACCATGCCGAAGGTTTCGACGCGCTGCTGGGTGAGTCCCCGGCGATTCGCACCCTCAAGGCGCGGGCGCAACGGGTGGCGGCGCTGGATGCACCGTTGTTGATCCAGGGCGAGACCGGTACCGGCAAGGAACTGGTGGCCCGCGCCTGCCACGCCATCAGTGCGCGCCACAGTGCGCCGTTCCTGGCCCTGAACTGCGCGGCGCTGCCGGAAAACCTGGCCGAGAGCGAGCTGTTCGGCTACGCCCCCGGCGCATTCACCGGCGCCCAGCGCGGCGGCAAGCCGGGGCTGATGGAACTGGCGAACCAGGGCACGGTGTTCCTCGACGAAATCGGCGAGATGTCGCCGTACTTGCAGGCCAAGTTGCTGCGGTTTCTCAACGACGGCAGCTTCCGTCGGGTAGGCGGCGACCGTGAGGTGAAGGTCAATGTGCGGATCCTCAGCGCCACCCACCGCGACCTGGAAAAAATGGTCAGCGAAGGCACCTTCCGCGAAGACCTGTTCTACCGCCTCAATGTGCTCAACGTCGAAGTACCGCCCTTGCGCGAGCGCGGCCAGGACATCCTGCTGCTGGCCCGCTACTTCATGCAGCAGGCCTGCGCGCAGATCCAGCGCCCGGTGTGCCGCCTGGCGCCGGGCACCTACCCTGCACTGCTGGGCAACCGCTGGCCGGGCAACGTGCGCCAGTTGCAGAACGTGATCTTCCGCGCGGCCGCCATTTGCGAAAGCAGCCTGGTGGACATTGGCGACCTGGACATCGCCGGCACCTCGGTGGCGCGGCAGAACGACGGTGAAGTCGACAGCCTGGAGCAGGCGGTGGAAGACTTCGAACGCGGGTTGCTGGAGAAGCTCTATGTCAGCTATCCGTCCACGCGTCAGCTGGCGAGCCGCCTGCAAACCTCCCACACCGCCATTGCCCACCGCTTGCGCAAGTACGGCATTCCCAACAAGCCCTGACGCCTTAGCCCCACTGTAGGAGCGAGCTTGCTCGCGAAAAACTCAAGCACACCGCGTTCCTCCAGGTTTCCCGAGTCATCGTTGGCGACCTTCGCGAGCAAGCTCGCTCCTACAAGGGTGTTGCAGCTAAAAGCGACTCCTACCTGTACTGAAAGCGCTACAGCGGAACGATATCGATACACACCGTCCTAGGCGTCGCCATGCAAGGCTTTGATCCTCATAGTCTTTTTTTCCACGGCCCAGCTGTATCGATATCGCTACAGCCAACTTTCGAACATCACCCGCGATAAACAGTAACCAATTGTTTTATAAAGATAAAAAAACATTGGCCGCGATTTTGCTAAGCAACTCCTCATTATTCCAATCCCGTCCACCAGACGAATCTGGCCCTGAGGAGTTTCCATGAGCGAGTTGCGCTTTACTGAAGATCACGAATGGCTGCGCGCCGAAGCCGACGGCAGCGTTACCGTGGGCATTACCGCTTTTGCGCAGAACGCGCTGGGTGATGTGGTTTTCGTGCAACTGCCTGAACTGCAGGCCTACGACAAGGGCGCAGAAGCCTCCACCGTTGAATCGGTCAAGGCAGCCAGCGGCGTGTACATGCCGCTGGACGGCGAAGTCCTCGAAGTGAACGACAAGCTGGACGGCAGCCCCGAACTGGTCAACGAAGACCCGATGGGCGAAGGCTGGTTCTTCCGCTTTAAACCGGCTGATGCCGATGCAGTAGCTAAGCTGTTGGATCAGGATGCGTACGACCGCCTGATCAAAGCCAACGCTGAAGCCTGAGGAGCGCGCCATGACTAATCTGACCACCGCCAACGAATTCATCGCCCGCCACATCGGCCCGCGCCAGGACGACGAGCAACACATGCTCGCCACCCTGGGCTTTGACTCCCTGGAAGCCTTGAGCGCCAGCGTGATCCCGGAAAGCATCAAGGGCACCGCTGTGCTGGGCCTGAGCGACGGCCTGAGCGAAGCCGACGCACTGGCTTCGATCAAGGCGATTGCCGCCAAGAACGAGCTGTTCAAGACCTATATCGGCCAGGGTTACTACAACTGCCACACGCCGTCGCCGATCCTGCGCAACCTCCTGGAAAACCCGGCCTGGTACACCGCCTACACGCCGTATCAGCCGGAGATTTCCCAGGGCCGCCTGGAGTCGCTGCTGAACTTCCAGACGCTGATCAGCGACCTCACCGGCCTGCCGATCGCCAACGCCTCGCTGCTGGATGAAGCCACCGCCGCTGCCGAAGCCATGACCTTCTGCAAACGCCTGAGCAAGAACAAAGGCAGCAACGCGTTCTTCGCCTCCGTGCACAGCCACCCGCAAACCCTCGACGTATTGCGCACCCGTGCCGAGCCGCTGGGCATCGACGTGGTGGTGGGCGACGAGCGTGAACTGACCGACGTCAGCGCCTTCTTCGGCGCCCTGCTGCAATACCCGGCCAGCAACGGTGATGTGTTCGACTACCGCGAACTGACCGAGCGCTTCCACGCCGCCAATGCGCTGGTGGCCGTGGCCGCCGACCTGCTGGCCCTGACGCTGCTGACCCCGCCGGGCGAGTTCGGCGCCGACGTGGCCATCGGCAGTGCACAACGCTTCGGCGTGCCGCTGGGCTTCGGTGGTCCGCACGCGGCGTACTTCTCCACCAAGGATGCGTTCAAGCGCGACATGCCGGGCCGTCTGGTTGGCGTCTCCGTGGACCGTTTCGGCAAGCCGGCCCTGCGCCTGGCCATGCAGACCCGCGAGCAACATATCCGCCGCGAGAAGGCCACCAGCAACATCTGCACCGCCCAAGTGCTGTTGGCCAACATTGCCAGCATGTATGCCGTGTACCACGGCCCGAAAGGCCTGACCCGGATTGCCAACCGCATTCACCACCTGACCGCGATCTTCGCCAAAGGCTTGAGCGCATTGGGCCTGGCAGTTGAACAAGCCCACTTCTTCGACACCCTGACCATCAAGACCGGCGCGCAAACCGCTGCCCTGCACGACAAGGCCCGCGCCCAGCGCATCAACCTGCGTGTGGTCGATGGCGAACGCCTTGGCCTGTCGGTGGACGAAACCACCTCCCAAGCCGATATCGAAACCCTGTGGAGCGTGTTCGCCGGCGGCAAAGCCCTGCCAGACTTCGCCGCATTGGCTGCCAGCGTTGAAAGCACCCTGCCGGCCGCGCTGCTGCGCCAGTCGCCGATCCTCAGCCACCCGGTGTTCAACCGTTATCACTCCGAAACCGAGCTGATGCGCTACCTGCGCAAGCTGGCCGACAAGGACCTGGCCCTGGATCGCACAATGATCCCGCTGGGCTCGTGCACCATGAAGCTCAACGCCGCCAGCGAAATGATCCCGGTGACCTGGGCCGAGTTCGGTGCCCTGCACCCGTTCGCCCCCGCTTCGCAAAGCGCCGGCTACCAGCAACTGACCACCGAACTGGAAGCCATGCTCTGCGCGGCTACCGGTTACGACGCGATCTCCCTGCAACCGAACGCCGGTTCCCAGGGCGAGTACGCTGGCCTGCTGGCCATCCGTGCGTATCACCAGAGCCGTGGCGAAGAGCGCCGCGACATCTGCCTGATCCCGTCGTCGGCCCACGGCACCAACCCGGCCACCGCCAACATGGCCGGCATGCGCGTCGTGGTCACCGCGTGCGATGCACGCGGTAACGTCGACATCGAAGACCTGCGCGCCAAGGCTATCGAGCACCGCGAGCACCTGGCTGCGCTGATGATCACCTACCCGTCCACCCACGGCGTGTTCGAAGAAGGCATCCGCGAAATCTGCGGGATCATTCACGACAACGGCGGCCAGGTGTACATCGACGGCGCCAACATGAACGCGATGGTCGGCCTCTGCGCCCCGGGCAAGTTCGGCGGCGACGTGTCCCACCTGAACCTGCACAAGACCTTCTGCATTCCCCACGGCGGTGGCGGCCCGGGCGTTGGCCCGATTGGCGTCAAATCCCACCTGACCCCGTTCCTGCCCGGCCACGCCGCGATGGAACGCAAGGAAGGCGCGGTCTGCGCCGCACCGTTCGGCAGCGCGAGCATCCTGCCGATCACCTGGATGTACATCAGCATGATGGGCGGCGCAGGCCTCAAGCGCGCTTCGCAGTTGGCGATTTTGAATGCCAACTACATTTCCCGCCGCCTGGAAGAGCACTACCCCGTGCTGTACACCGGCAGCAATGGCTTGGTGGCCCACGAATGCATCCTCGACCTGCGCCCGTTGAAAGACAGCAGCGGCATCAGCGTGGATGACGTGGCCAAGCGTCTGATCGACTTTGGTTTCCATGCGCCAACCATGTCGTTCCCGGTGGCTGGCACCCTGATGATCGAGCCGACCGAAAGCGAATCCCGGGAAGAACTGGACCGCTTCTGCGACGCGATGATCGCCATCCGCGAAGAAATTCGCGCGGTGGAAAACGGCTCGCTGGACAAGGACGACAACCCGCTGAAGAACGCACCACACACTGCCGCGGAACTGGTTGGCGAATGGAGCCACCCATATAGCCGCGAGCAAGCGGTGTACCCAGTGGCATCGTTGATCGAAGCCAAGTACTGGCCGCCGGTTGGCCGGGTCGACAACGTGTTTGGCGATCGCAATTTGGTGTGCGCTTGCCCGTCGATCGAGAGCTACGCCTGACCGTGAATCTGTAGGAGCGAGCTTGCTCGCGAAAGACCTGAGAGCACCGCAATCATCCTGAATGAACGCGGTGTCTATCGGTTCTTCGCGAGCAAGCTCGCTCCTACAGAAAAGCGGTATCCAATAACAAGAAACCGGAGAACAACCATGTCTTTAAGCGTGTTCGACCTGTTCAAGATTGGCATCGGCCCCTCCAGCTCCCACACCGTCGGCCCGATGCGCGCTGCCGCTCGATTCGTCGAAGGCTTGAAGCGCGATAACCTGTTAGCCACCACCACCTGCGTCAAGGTGGAACTCTACGGTTCCCTCGGCGCCACCGGCAAAGGCCACGGCAGTGACAAGGCCGTATTGCTGGGCCTGGAAGGCGAACACCCGGACACCGTGAATACTGAAACCGTCGCCGCACGCTTGTCGGAAATTCGCGGCAACGCACGCTTGAACCTGCTCGGCGAACACAGCATTGCGTTCAACGAGAAAGAACACCTGGCGATGATTCGCAAACCCCTGCCCTATCATCCCAACGGCATGATCTTCCGCGCTTTCGACACCGCTGGCCTGCAGATTCGCAGCCGTGAGTACTACTCGGTGGGCGGCGGTTTTGTGGTGGATGAAGATGCCGCCGGCCACGACCGTATCGTCGAAGACTCCACCCCCCTGACCTTCCCGTTCAAAAGTGCCAAGGACTTGCTCGGCCATTGCGCCACCTATGGGCTGTCCATCAGCCAGGTGATGCTGACCAATGAAAGCGCCTGGCGCCCGGAAGCGGAAACCCGTGCCGGCCTGCTGAAGATCTGGCAGGTGATGCAGGACTGCGTGGACGCGGGCTGTCGCAACGAAGGGATTTTGCCGGGAGGCCTGAAGGTCAAGCGCCGCGCCGCCGCGCTGCACCGCCAGCTGTGCAAGCACCCGGAATCGGCGCTGCGTGACCCGTTGTCGGTACTGGACTGGGTCAACCTCTACGCCTTGGCGGTCAACGAAGAAAACGCCAATGGCGGGCGCGTGGTGACGGCGCCCACCAACGGGGCGGCCGGGATTGTGCCGGCGGTGTTGCACTACTACATGCGCTTTATCCCGGGGGCCAGCGAAGACGGGGTGGTGCGCTTCCTGCTCACCGCCGCGGCCATCGGCATTCTGTACAAGGAAAACGCCTCGATCTCCGGCGCCGAAGTCGGCTGCCAGGGGGAAGTCGGCGTGGCCTGTTCCATGGCCGCCGGCGCCCTGTGCGAAGTCTTGGGCGGTACGGTTTCCCAGGTAGAAAACGCCGCCGAGATCGGCATGGAACACAACCTCGGCCTGACCTGCGACCCCATCGGCGGCTTGGTGCAGGTGCCCTGCATCGAGCGCAACGCCATGGGCTCGGTCAAGGCCATCAATGCGGTGCGCATGGCCCTGCGCGGCGACGGGCAACACTTCGTCTCCCTCGACAAGGTCATCCGCACCATGCGCCAGACCGGCGCCGACATGAAAAGCAAATACAAGGAAACCGCCCGTGGCGGTTTGGCGGTCAACATTATCGAGTGCTGACGCCTACAAGCGCGTCCGCACGTTTTTCAGGAGCTGAATATGTCCACCGAAACCCTGTTGAAAACCCCATTGCACGCCCTGCACATCGAGCTGGGCGCACGCATGGTGCCCTTCGCCGGCTACGACATGCCGGTGCAATACCCGCTGGGCGTGATGAAAGAACACCTGCACACCCGTGAACAGGCCGGGTTGTTCGATGTGTCCCACATGGGCCAGATCCGCCTGACCGGCGCCGGTGCCGCCAAGGCCCTGGAAACCCTGGTGCCGGTGGACATCATTGACCTGCCGGTGGGCATGCAGCGCTATGCGATGTTCACCAACGAGCAAGGCGGCATCCTGGATGACCTGATGGTCGCCAACCTGGGTAACGACGAACTGTTCCTGGTGGTCAACGCTGCCTGCAAGGACCAGGACCTGGCCCACCTGCGCCAGCACATCGGTGACCAGTGCACCATCGAGCCACTGTTCGAGGAACGCGCCCTGCTGGCCCTGCAAGGCCCGGCCGCCGTCAGCGTGCTGGCGCGCCTGGCGCCGGAGGTCAAGCACATGACCTTCATGCAATTCGCACCGACCCGCCTGCTGGGCGTGGACTGCTACGTCAGCCGCTCGGGCTACACCGGTGAAGACGGCTTCGAAATCTCGGTGCCGGCCGCCAGCGCCGAAACCCTGGCCCGCAGCCTGCTGGCCGAAAGCGAAGTGCAGGCCATCGGCCTCGGCGCTCGCGACTCCCTGCGCCTGGAAGCCGGCCTGTGCCTTTACGGCCATGACATGAACACCGAGACCACGCCGATTGAAGCCAGCCTGTTGTGGGCGATTTCCAAGGCCCGCCGCGCTGATGGCGCACGTGCCGGCGGCTTCCCGGGTGCCGACGCGATCTTCACCCAGCAACAAACCGGCGTGAGCCGCAAACGCGTAGGCCTGTTGCCACAGGAGCGGACACCGGTGCGTGAAGGTGCAGAAATCGTCGACGAACACGGCACCGTGATCGGCAGCGTCTGCAGCGGCGGTTTTGGCCCGAGCCTGGGCGGCCCGCTGGCCATGGGTTACCTCGACAGCGCATTCATCGCACTGGATACCGAAGTATCTGCATTGGTGCGTGGGAAAAAGGTGCCACTACGTGTAAGTAAAATGCCATTCGTGCCACAACGTTACTACCGTGGCTGATTGACTGTTCCTATAAGTAACGCGGTTGCGTTAACGTGCACTAATCTGTAACGCAACCGCCACATTAAAGTGCACTGTCGATAGTCAATGTTATGTTCCGTCACCTATAACAAGTGACGAATTCTATCGAATAAAGACGTTCCACATTGTGAACAGAACTGTCATCAAGCCGAGCAAAACCTGGGCTTTTTCCGGGGCTTGTTTTTTCTGTCTTAGTTGGCGTAGAGTTTGCCCACTGTGTTTGCATGGGTCGCTTTGAACCTGGACCTGGGCAGTAGCCAAAGTTTGCTACAACCCGTTCGACGTCTCTTACTTTCCTGCAACCCAGCCCAGTACTCTTTCATGTGAAAGGGACTGTCATTAATTTTTAGCGTCAAGGAAATAAGAAAATGGCTGAACGTCAGAGCGGTACCGTCAAGTGGTTTAACGACGAGAAAGGGTTTGGTTTTATCACTCCAGAAAGCGGTCCGGATCTGTTCGTCCACTTCCGCGCTATTCAGGGCAACGGCTTCAAAAGCCTGAAGGAAGGCCAGAAAGTGACCTTCATCGCGGTGCAAGGCCAAAAAGGCATGCAAGCCGACGAAGTACAAGCAGAAGGCTGATCCTTACTGCGACAAAAAAGCCCCTGATATGACATCAGGGGCTTTTTTATGGGCGTTCTTCCGTAAAATGGCTTTTTTCCTGCCGAGAGCCATGCCATGTCGAAACACCTGCTGAGCCCCCAAGGCGAGTTTCCCGCCGTAGGCCTGGGCCGTCGTCTGGCAGCGATGTTCTATGACTTCCTGTTGTGCACGGCCCTGCTGATCGTCACGGCCTTTATCTACAAGCTGGTGTGGATGGGGTTTGTCGGGGAGGCCAAGTTACGGGCGCTGTCTGAGTCTGGCGCGCTGGATGGTGATCCGCTGTTGTCGACGATTTTGTTTTTTGTGTTGTTTGGGTTTTTTGCCAAGTTTTGGACGCACTCGGGGCAGACCCTGGGGATGCAGGTTTGGGGGGTGCGGGTGCAGAACGCTGATGGGTCGCGGATTAGTCTGTGGCAGGCGTTGTTGCGGTTTGTGGTGTCGATTGCTTCGTGGTTGTGCCTGGGGCTTGGGTTTATCTGGTCGTTGTTCGACAAGCAGAAGCGTGGCTGGCATGACATTTATTCGGACACGCGGTTGGTGCGGGTTCCGAAGAAAAAGAAGTAGGTTTTTAGATTGGGGGCATATCCGTTGCTGCGGTGATGGCTGCTATTGGTTCCGCTCTTACAGCGGCTCACTTTTGAAAAGCGCAAAAGTAAGCAAAACGCTCTTGCCCCACCACTCGGCACCTCGCCTAGGCTCGGAGTGCCCTCACTCCGGCTTTGGACCGTGGGCCGCCGTCATGGGCCATCCTTGGCCCAGGACGGCTAACCTGGCGTCCTGCCAGGTTACCCACGCTCCAAAGCCTGCGTTCGGCCAGCGTGGTTTAACGGGGCGCCTAAGATCAAAAGCAAGAGCACAGCGGCCTACCGGCCGGCTTGAGTGTTGAAGAGCAAAAGCCAAATCAAAATCTAAAGCGGGCACGGTCCAAAAAATGTGGGAGCGGGCTTGCTCGCGAAGGTCGTTAACGATGACGTGGGCATCCTGATTCAACGCGGCGCTCTCAGGTTTTTCGCGAGCAAGCCCGCTCCCACATAAAAGCAGATCTGTTTTCGCTCTGGTCTTTGCTTTTGCTTTTAACACTCAAGCCGGCCGGGAGGCCGCTGTGCTCTGCTTTTGATCTGCTTTTGATCTTGATCTGCGGGCCCCGTTAACCACGATGGCCGCAAGTAGGCACGGTGGAGCGGGTAAATCGGCAGGGATGCCGATTTAGCCGCGCCGGGCCATGGATGGCCCGTCGCGGCGGCCCGCGGAGCCGTGCCGGAGTGCGGGCATGCCGAGCCTAAGCGAGGCACCGAGTGGTGGGGCAAAGACCTTTTGGTTACTTTTGGGGCGTTTGCCAAAAGTGACCCGCTGTAAGAGCGGAACCCTAAGCCGCCGTTACCGCAGCAACGGATATGTACACAAACCAACCCACCACAAATCAGGCATTCCCCGCCAACCTCAACCGAGCCGCCTGCGTAAAATCCAACATCCGCTTCAGCGGCCTAACCGCCTGCGGAATCACCGAAGGCTCAACAAAAATCTCATTACTCCCCTCACGCAAACATTGCAGCGTACGCTCCAGGGTATTCATCGCCATCCAGGGACAATGCGCACAGCTGCGACACGCCGCCCCATTCCCGGCCGTCGGCGCCTCGACAAACACCTTGTCCGGACACAACTGCTGCATCTTGTAGAAGATGCCCCGATCAGTAGCCACGATAAACGTCTTGTTCGGCAACCGCTGCGCCGCCGCGATCAACTGGCTGGTCGACCCCACCGCATCCGCCAACTCAATCACCGAAGTGGGCGACTCCGGATGCACCAGAATCGCCGCGTCCGGGTACAACGCCTTCATGTCCTCCAACTGCTTGGACTTGAACTCCTCGTGCACGATACAAGCACCGTCCCACAGCAGCATGTCCGCCCCCGTCTGACGCTGGATATAGGTGCCCAGATGCTTATCCGGCCCCCAGATAATGGTCTCGCCGTTATCCATCAGGCTTTCGACAATCTCCAACGCACAACTGGAGGTGACCACCCAATCAGCCCGGGCTTTCACCGCTGCCGACGTGTTGGCATAAACCACCACCGTGCGCTCAGGGTGCTGATCACAGAACGCCGAAAACTCATCCACCGGGCAGCCAAGGTCCAGGGAGCAGGTGGCTTCCAGTGTCGGCATCAGGATGCGTTTTTCAGGCGTGAGGATCTTGGCCGTCTCGCCCATGAAGCGCACGCCCGCCACCAATACGGTCTTGGCCGGGTGCGCCGCGCCGAAGCGGGCCATTTCCAGGGAGTCGGAGACACAGCCACCGGTTTCTTCGGCCAGGGCCTGAATCACCGGATCGCAGTAGAAGTGCGCCACCAGCACCGCGTCCTGAGCCTTGAGCTCGGCGGCGATGGCGGCACGGTAGCCCGCCTCTTCTTCGGCGCTCAGCACCTTGGGCTGCTTGGCGTCGAGGTGGGCTTGGACCAGAAGGCGTTCGGAAATTTGCGTCATGTTCGCAAGACCTGCAGGCGCAGTTGCGCGAAAGTCGAGTGTACCACCGGCTCTGGAGCCCTTCGGGCGCCGCCGGACGAAGTGATTGTGTTCATCAAGCACGGTGAAGCTGCGCAAGGCTACAGAATATCGAATGGTTTCAAAAGCCTAATCTGGGATTCGGCGAGGCATAAAAAAAGGGAAACCCAAGCAGGGGTTTCCCTTTTTTACAACGACCAGTTTAACGGGCCAAAACGGTGGGGTCGTCTTGCAGCAACACCCACTGATGCATGTTCGCCAGCGCATCCTTCAGGATGGTTTCATCGGCGCCCTGGGCCTTCTTGCCTTCCCGCGCCGCGTACTCCAGCAACACCAGGTAGTCGCGATGGCTGCTGGCCTGGTTCGGCGCCACGCTGTCTTTAACCAATATCCCCATCTCGTAGCGCTGGGTGCGGGTGTTCTGGCTGGCGCTCTGGTCCACGGAGGCGTTGGTCAGGAGGCCGTCCTTGTAGGTGATATTCGCCGCGCTGCTGGCCTTGTCGTCGACCTGCACGTAGAGGTAGTTCTGCGACTCGCGCTGGGTGTCGAAAGACGGTGGCTTGCCGCCATTGAGCGCCAAATGAAAACGGGCTTTGAGAGTTGATTGCTGGGCCTGGTCGACCGTGCGATTCGAGAGGTCATTGCCTCCGACACGCGTCTTCTGGGACACCTCATAGGCAAACGTGTCGTTTTCCATAAGACGGGACGGGTTCGGTAACGTGGCCGTCTGGCGGATGGAGGCCTTGAAATCTGCGAGACCGGTGAGCAGGCCTTGATCCGCCGCACTCCGGGTCAGTGGCTGCGGTGCCTTGATGCCCTGTGGGTAGTTGCTGTTCATGGCGGTAAACGCGTCCTTGAACATCGCCATCATGTCAGCGTCGGCTTTGCCCCGCGCCTGGGCCTTGTCGAACTGGGCCAGGTAGCTTTTCAGCGCGATTGCCTGTTGCTTGGCGTTACCGATAATGCCGGCGTTTTTCAGGTCGACCGAAAGATTCACCTCCCCCGCCGGGCCACTCATCCGCGTCGTACGGCTCTGGCTGTCCGCATGGAATGCAAGGGTGAGGTCCTCAGCCTTGCTTACTTTCAATTTGCCGCTGAGGTCCACCGAGGACAACACACTGGAATCAAACTGCGTCAGCTTGCTCAGCTCGAGTTTCGGCGGCTGGGCGGCCAGGCCGTCGATAGCCCCCTGGAACGCTTCGCCCAACTTGGCGACTTCCTTGAGCTCGGCGGCGCTGAGGGTGCCGCCGTCCACCTTGGCCTGCGCGGCCAGGCCACTGGACTGGCTGGCCAGACTGAAGGTGACGGTCTTGCCGCTGGCCGTCTTGACGGTGAGGCTGACCAGGTTGTCTGCCTTGCTGTGGAGCAGCGCCTGTTGAATCTTGAGCTCGTCGGGGCTTTGGGTCTTGGACGAAGTGGTGCTCAGCGCCGACTGGGAAATGTCGGTACCGCTCTTCGCAAATTGCTCGATCAGGGTAGCGCCCAGGCCGCTGAAGCCCGTGCCTCTGGGCAGCACATAGAAATTCGTGTTGATCGCTTTAGTGACCGCATAGTAGCTGTCACTTTCCCAGACGTTGATCGACCCATGGCTGGGCAATTGGCCGTTACGGGAATAGGTGTCGGCTTGAACATCCACCGTGACATTGCCAAGGCTGACCACCGAGGAAGGACGCACGGCAGTGGCGTCCGTTTCTGGCGTCAGCGTCGCTGGCGGCGCAACGGCGGGTCGATTGATAAGGGGAATGGCGGAGCTGATCGGCGAAAGCGTAGTCATGACGATCCCTGTCTTGAGCTGAATTACGCCTAATTTAACCAAGACAGGCAGAGTTTGGTAGCACGATCGATACAATTGCTAGCAAAGAGCCATGTCAGAAAAATGACTCTTTGCCCTGTTTCAGTGCATCAGAAGCGGTAAGTTACCGAACCACCAAAACCGTTGGCGCTGTTTTCATACTTGGCGTCGTAGGTCAGGCCCAAGGCGGGCTGGCTCTGGCGCACCTTGATCGGTTCTTCCTTGAGGTAGGAATAGGCCACGTCAAACGTTACGTTTTCGATTGGCGTCCACCCGGCACCGAGGCTGAATACAGTGCGGTCACCCGTCGGAATCCGCACGGAACGGTCGGTGTTATTGGTTGGCGTCTGATCCACCGAGAACCCGGTACGCAGCACCAGCTGTTTGTTGACCCGATACGCCGCGCCAATGGCGTGGGACCAGGTGTCATGCCAGTTCTGCTGTTCGGTGATCGCATTCAAGCCGCCGAACTGGGCGGCCAACGCTGACACACCGTCGTTGTTGATGGTGATCTTCTTCAACTGGCTCCAGCGTGTGTAAGTGCTGCCCAGGTACAAGGTCCAGTCATCGTTCAGTTGATGGGTAACCGAGAAGTCCACCGACGAGGGTGTGGTGACATTGAGGCTGGCGTCATAGCGTTGCGGGCCGCCATCAAAGGCATCGGAAATCAGGCCGGAAGCGTTGGTCTTGCCGTTGAGGTGATAGACCACCTGCGAGTGATAAGTCAGGCCGATGCGCGTGCTTTCCAGCGGCTGTACCAGAATACCGGCATTGAAACCGGTGGCGGTGTCGTCACCCTTGACCTTGACCTTCTCACCGGCGCCACCCCCGAGCGGCACGTTGGAATCCAGTTCACCCGAGATCCGGTTGAAGGTGGGGCCGAAACCCACCGAGACCTTGTCGTTGAAGGCATAACTGACGGTCGGCTGCACGGTAATGACCTTGATCTGGCTTTTATTGCCAAAGCCATTGCCCTGAAAGCTGCGCTCATAGTCGGTTTCCAGGCCGAACGGTGCATAGATCCCCAGGCCGAACGCCCAGTGTTCATCAATCGGCGTCACCAGGTAGCCCATCGGCACGGCAATGCCAGGCACCATATCGCCCTTGTCGGTGCCCGGGTTATTGGCACCGAATTGCGAGGAGCTGGCGTTCTTGATATTCGAACTGGCATCCAGGTAAGTCGCCCCGATGCTCACTTCATTCTGCTTGAGGCGGGACATGCCGGCCGGGTTGCCGAACACCGTGCTGGCGTCATCGGCGGAGGAGGAACGCCCGGCGTAGCCTGTACCCATTGAACTGATGCTTTGTTCATTGAGGGCGAAACCACCTGCAAACAGGGACGTGGAGGCGAGCGAAATCGACAGCGCCAAAGCGCTCTTGCAGAGTTTTTTATTCATTATTAGAACTCGAATTATTGGGCAGCACGAGGAAGCTACCAATCTTCGAGCGGGCAAATTATGAAGAGTTTTTCATGCGGGAAATTGTCCGACAATCCTCTTGATTTCAACGACTTTGGCGGTTTTTAGCGCACTTATTCAGACCTGAAAACCCGAAAGTGACTGATGAGTTTTAAGCGTGATCCCGCGCTTGCAGACAGACGGGCGACTGCCGTCGAATTAGCGTTAAGTTGCTGGAGATATAAGTGTCGCAATGACATGATGACGGCTATTTAACACGCGCGGCAGCACTCAAATGAATAGCACTATCGGGAAGGGTTCAGAAACACATCGCCCACCCGAAACGGGTGCCAGCGATTTGTCCGTCGCGGGCCTGGATCACAGCGAAGCCTTCACCGAGCGCGTGCTTGCCAGCATCAACGACTGCATCAAGGTGCTGGACCTCGACGCACGCCTGACCTTCATGAGTGAAGGCGGCAAGCAGATCATGGAAGTCAGCGACTTCAATGCGATTCGCGGCTGCCCCTGGCCGGACTTCTGGCAGGACCAGGGAAATCTCGACGCCAAGGCCGCCGTGCAAGCCGCCCGGAATGGTCAGAACGCCAGCTTCATCGGCGCCGCCAACACCCTGGCCGGCAACCTGAAGTGGTGGCATGTGAACGTCAGCCCGATCATGGGCAGTGACGGACTGCCGGAGAAGATCCTCTGTGTTTCCCGGGACATCACGCCCCTGCGCGAAGCCGAAGAATCCCTGCGCAAACTCAACGAGTCCCTGGAACAGCGGGTGATCGAACGCACCCGCGACCGCGACCGCATCTGGCGCCTTTCGCCAGACCTGATGCTGGTGGCGCAGCTCGACGGTGTGATCTCCGCCGTGAACCCGGCGTGGACACGCATGCTCGGCCACGCCGAACACGACCTGGTGGGCAGCCAATTGCTGGCCCTGGTTCACCCCGACGACCTGGCCGTCTCATCCTCGGCGGTCAGCCGTTTGGGGGATGGCAAGAACTTCCCCAACTTCAAGAACCGTTACCGCCACCAGGACGGCAGCTACCGCATGATCGCCTGGACGGCCGTGCCCGACAGCGACTACATCCATGCCGTAGGCCGCGACATCCAGGCCGAGGAAGAAGCCAAGGAAGCCTTGCGCCTGTCGGAAGATGCCCGGCGCCAGTCGCAGAAACTGGAAGCCATCGGCCAGCTTACTGGTGGTGTCGCCCACGATTTCAATAACCTGCTGACGGTGATCAAGTCCTGCGCCGACTTGCTCAAGCCGCCCGCCCTCAGCGAAGAGCGGCGCGTGAAATACGTGGAAGCCATCGCCAGCACCGTCGACCGCGCAGCCCGCCTGACCGCCCAATTGCTCACGTTCGCCCGCCGCCAGGCCTTGCGGCCAGAAGTGTTCAACGTCGGCGAAAGTGTGAAGCGGGTGGGCGAGATGATGGACAGCCTGACCGGTTCACGGGTCAAGGTCAGCATCCAGGTGCCTGACGACGCCTGCTATATCAACGCCGATGAGAGCCAGTTCGATACCGCGCTGGTCAACATGGTGGTCAACGCCCGGGACGCCATGGCCGGCAACGGGCATTTGACAATTACTGTCTCGACGGCCAGTTGGCTGCCTTCGGTTCGCGCTCATCCGGTACGCATCGCCGAATACGTAACCATCGAACTGGCGGACACCGGGTCGGGTATCCCGCCGGAGAAACTCGACGCGATCTTCGAGCCCTTCTACACCACCAAGGGCATCGGCCAGGGCACCGGTTTGGGTTTGTCTCAGGTGTACGGCTTCGCCAAGCAGTCGGGCGGTGAAATCCTGGTGCAGAGCGAATGCGGCACAGGCAGCCAATTCACCCTGTACCTGCCCAGGGTCGAGCCAAGTGCCATGCCGGTACTTCAAGACACCAGCCCCACCCCCATCGTCTCAAGCTTGTGCGTGCTGATGGTCGAGGACAACGCCGATATCGGCCTGTACACCTCGCAAACCCTGGAACAGATGGGCTTTCACGTACTCTGGGTGCCGGATGCCAACAGCGCGCTGGAAGCCCTGGCACCCAACCCGGAAAGCTTCCAGGTGGTGTTCTCCGACATCTCCATGCCCGGCATGAGCGGCCTGGAGTTGCTGGACGCAATCGAGGCCCTGTATCCGTGGCTGCCGGTGGTGCTCACCACTGGATACAACGACGAGTACGCACGTATCGCTCAGGAAGAGGCCAGCCGTTTTGTCTTGCTGCAGAAGCCTTACTCCACCGAGGCACTGGCGCTGCTGCTGCAAAAAGTCGTCAAGAGTCGCCTGACCTTGACCGCACAAGGCTAAACCGCCGGCTGGGTCGCGCTGCCTGGAACATTGCCCATCTCCAGGGCCAAGTCCAGCCAGGCCCGTGCTGCCGGGGGCAGATGCGCCTGTCGCCGCCAGGCCAGGGCGATGTGCCAATCGGTCTGGGGCTCATCCAACTGGATCAGAGCAATACCGGCGTGCAGGTGTTTGTAAGCCAGCATGCTTGGCAAAAACGCGACCCCCAAGCCTGCGGCCACCAGGTCGACGATAAAGTCAATCTGGGCGCTGCGGGCGGTGATGCGTGGGACTACGCCTCTGCGCTCGCAGGCCGTGAGAATAATCCGGTTAAGCGCAAACCCGGCCTCGAACAAAATGAAAGGCGAGTCGGCCAGATCGGAAAAATTGACGCTTTTGCGCCCGGCCAATGGGTGGTCGATCGGCATCACCACCATCAGCGGCTCGACACGCACGTCCTGATATTCAAATTCCCCCGCCACCGGTACCAGCAACGCGGCCAGGTCCACCTCCCCGGCCTCCAGGCATTCGCCCAGCTTCTTGCTGCCGTGCTCAATCAGCTCGATCTCGATCTCCGGATAACGCTGTCGATACAACGCAAACATCGCCGCAAACAGCACGCCACTGCCCACCGGCGGCAAGCCAATGCGCAATACACCGCGCTTGAGCCCCAGCAGGTCGTTGATCTCGGCCACCAGGTCACTGCGCTCGGCCAGCAACACCAGCGCGCGTCGGTAGGCAATTTCGCCAGCGGCCGTCAGCTCGCTCTTGTGGCCGATGCGATTGAACAGCGGCGTGCCCAACTCATCTTCCAGGGTCTTGACCGCCTTACTGACGGTAGACTGGGTGAGCGAAACCACCTCGGCCGCCTGTGAGAAACTGCCCTGGCGAACCACTTCGACAAAGGCCAACAACGTACGAAGGTTCATGAGTATTCCATTTGCGACTTGATTCAAGTTGGAAAAGTTGTTTTTACCATGAATGGCCTTTGTCTATGCTCACCCCACCGTTTTTCTTCACTCGGGGCATCACTGTTCATGATCATTTCGTCCGCATCGGATTACCGCGAAGCCGCCCGCCGCAAACTGCCGCGTTTCCTGTTCGACTACATCGACGGCGGTGCCTACGCCGAACACACCCTCAGGGCCAACAGCTCGGACCTGTCCGATATCAGCCTGCGCCAGCGCATCCTGCGTAACGTCGAAAGCCTGAGCCTTGAAACCACGCTGTTCGACCAGCCCTTGGCGATGCCGGTGGTGCTCAGCCCGGTGGGCCTGACCGGCATGTTTGCCCGGCGCGGTGAAGTGCAGGCGGCGAAGGCGGCAGCGAACAAGGGCATTCCGTTTTGCCTGTCGACGGTGTCTGTGTGCCCGATCGAGGAAGTGGCGTCCCAGAGTGCGCAATCCATCTGGTTTCAGCTGTATGTGCTGAAAGATCGCGGCTTCATGAAAAATGCCCTGGAGCGAGCCCAGGCCGCCGGGGTGAAAAACCTCGTATTCACCGTCGACATGCCCACCCCCGGCGCGCGTTATCGCGACGCCCATTCGGGGATGTCCGGCGCCTACGGGCCGCAACGCCAAATCCTGCAGGCCATGACCAAACCGGCCTGGGCCTTCGATGTGGGCCTGCTGGGTCGCCCCCACGACCTGGGCAACATCTCCAAATACCTGGGCAAGCCCACGCAGTTGAAGGACTACATCGGCTGGCTGGCGAACAACTTCGATCCGTCTATCAGCTGGAAAGACCTGGAGTGGATCCGCGAGTTCTGGAAAGGCCCGATGATCATCAAAGGCATCCTCGACCCCGAGGATGCCAAGGACGCGGTGAGCTTTGGCGCCGACGGCATCGTCGTCTCCAACCACGGCGGCCGCCAGCTGGATGGCGTGCTGTCCACGGCCAAGGCGCTGGCACCTATCGTACAAGCCGTGGGCAGCGATCTGACGGTGCTGGTGGACTCCGGCGTACGCTCGGGGCTGGACGTGGTGCGCATGCTCGCGCTGGGGGCCAAGGGCGTGTTGCTGGGCCGTGCGCAGGCTTACGCACTGGCCGCCGACGGACAGCGTGGCGTGGAAAACCTGCTGGATATCTTCGCCAAGGAGATGCGCGTGGCCATGACGCTGACCGGGGTCACGTCGATTGCACAAATCGATGAATCGATTCTGGTACGCGGCCAAAACTGAGTTGAAACGAGGCAGCTCCGTTCTCTTGCCAAGACCGGGGCTGCCCTTTTCAGCCACGTATAAACAAAAAGATTAAGCGCCTGTATTGCAACAATCAAAAAGCCTCTTCGCCCCCTCCTGAACGACTAACCCCGAAAAACCAACCTACATTAAGCACCTGCCTGCCCTTCTTGCACCACCCTTGTGCATTTATTTTGTGAATAACACGGCATTCCCCACGTTTTACGTAATAAATCCTCCCTCCGATGTAACAATCCGTTTAATGATGGCTCAACTATGGCAAGCCCCTGGGTTAACCGCCTGGTTCAGGGGCATGGATCGTGCGTATTTCTACGTTAAGGATGTCGAGTGCCGAATCAGCCCTCAACCAAACGCCACAGCTGCACCCACAAACTGCTCACGGCCCTGCTCTGCCTGTGCACGCTGCCGGCGGCCGCCGCCGATGGGCCGGTGCCTGGCCAGGAAGCACTGCGCTTGCAGCAGCAACAGCAGCGCGACCTGCAGCAACTGCAACTGGAACAGCGTCAGCGACAACTCCAGCGAGGCAGTTTCGCACCGCCGCCGGCCACGCCAGCATTGCCGGCGAACACCGCTCAGGATCAGCGCTGCTGGCCCCTGAGCGGTACCCGCGTGGCCGGTGTCACGCTGTTCAACAAGGCTGAACTGAACACCCGCATCGAACCCTATGTGGCGCCGTGCATGGGCGCCGCGCAGATCAACCGCCTGCTGGCCGAAATCACCCGCCTGTATGTCGAGGCCGGCTACATTGCCAGCCGTCCGTACCTGACCAGCACCCCGGCCGCCGGACAGCCGCTGGCGATTCATGTCGAAGAAGGCTACGTCGAAGCCATCGAGCTGGCCGACCAGAGCCTGCCCGTGTCGTTACGCGGGGCATTCCCGGGCATGCTCGGCGAGCCGCTGAACCTGCGGGACCTGGAACAAGGCCTGGACCAGCTCAATCGCCTGCGCTCGGTAGACCTCACCGCCGACATCGCCCCCGGCAGCGCAGCGGGCGCTTCACGAATCATCCTGCGCTCGCGCAGCACTGCCTCGCGGTGGTCGCTGGGACTTGGCGTCGACAACCTCGGCAGTGCCGGCACCGGCCGTGATCGCAATGCGGTCAGCCTCAGCCTGGACAGCCCGTTGCAGCTCAACGACGCGCTCAACCTGAGCTTCAGCGACACCCTCAACCACGGCCCGCGTTACAGCCGCAGCAACAGCCTGTTTTATTCCATCCCCTACGGTTACTGGACCTACAGCCTGTTCGCCAGCCATGCCGAATACCGCTCGCCCTTCAAGCTCAGCCGCACCACGCTCTACAACAGTGGCCGCACCGATCAAGTCAGCCTGCGCACCGACCGGGTGTTGTGGCGCGACCAAAGCCATCAACTGAGCGCCAACCTGCAACTGGCTTACAAGGACGTCGACAGCTATCTGCAAAAGGTTCGCCTGGGTATCCAGAGCCCGACGCTGACCGTGGCCGAGGCCGGCGTAAATCTGTTCTGGCTCAACAGCGCGGTGTGGAACCTGGACGTCAATTACGCTCAGGGCCTGACCTGGTTCGGCGCCGACCGCGATGCCGATCAGGTGGTGAAAAACCTGCCCCAGGCGCAATTTCACAAGTACCGCGCCAACCTCACCCAATGGCGCAATGGCCAGCTCATCGGGCAACCGTGGCAGTGGCAGAGCCAACTGTCGGTGCAATACAGCCCGGATGCATTGCCTGCCATCGAACAACTGCTGGTGACTGACGATTCGGCGGTGCGTGGCTATCGCGAGAACAACGCGTCCGGCGCCATCGGTGCGGTGTGGCGCAACACCTTGCGCCTGCCGCTCAACAGCGACCTGCCGTTCAAGATCACCCCGCGCCTGGGCCTGGACAACGGCTGGGTCAAGCGTGAATACGGCGCCCGCAGCCAACGCCTGAGCGGCGCCAGTGCCGGGCTCAACCTGAGCTGGAAGAACGTGCAGCTCGACCTCGATTACCAACGCAACTTGAACACCCCCGCAGGGTTTGCCCAGGAGCCGGAGGTCTGGCTGACGCGCCTTAGTTTGCAGATATGAGCCGACACCTGATTTGCCTGAAATAAACGCAGCACCTGATCAGCACGGCAGCGTTGCACCGAACGACGCACTTCACCGATCAGCCAACAGAGCGAGACTATTTATGCCGACTCACACTCATGCCTTTCACCTCTCTCCACAGGGCAAACTGCGCTGGGCCATCGCCAGCCTGTTCCTGTTACCTCAACTCGTACTGGCCGGCGGCTTGACCGTCGTCGAAGGGCCCGGCGGCACCCCGCAACTGCAAAACCAGGCGGGCGTGCCCATCGTCAATATCGTCGCGCCGAATGCCGGCGGCCTGTCCCACAACCAATTTCTCGACTACAACGTCGACCGCCAAGGCGTGGTATTGAACAACGCCTTGCAGGCCGGGCAATCCCAGCTCGCCGGGCACCTGGCGGCCAACCCGCAGTTCCAGGGCCAGGCAGCGAGCGTGATCCTCAATGAAGTGGTGAGTCGTAACGCCTCGGCCCTCAACGGTGCGCAGGAGATTTTTGGCCGGGCGGCGGATTATGTGCTGGCCAACCCGAACGGGATTTCTGTCAACGGTGGCAGCTTCATCAACACCCCCAACGCCAGCCTGGTCGTCGGCCGTCCCGAGCTCAACGATGGCAAGCTGAAAGGCTTGGACACCCGTGATGCAAGCGGCCAACTGACGGTGCAAGCCCAAGGCCTGCAAAACCGTGACGGCTCGATCAACCTGATCGCACCGCGCATCGACAGCGAAGGCCGGCTCAGCGCCCGTGATCAATTGAACCTCACGGTCGGGCGCAATCAGGTCGACGTTGCCGGCGGCCAGGTGCGCCAAGTGGACCCGGCCAGCAAGACCGGGGAGCAACGTATCGACGCCAGCCTGTTCGGTGCGATGCAGGCCGGACGGATCAATATCGTCAGCACCGCCGAAGGTGCCGGCGTACGCGTGGGTGCCGTGCAAGTGGATGGACAGGACGGCGTGAACATCCGCTCGGCCGGCGACCTCGACATCAGCGGCCAGGTGCACGCCAATAGCCTCGAGGCCACCCGCGCCGGGGTGCTGAGCCGCCAGGGCGATGTCGACCTGCACAGCGCCAAGGACTTGAGCCTGGCCGCCACCGATGTTGGCGGGCGCAACGTCAAGCTCGACGCTGGCCGCAACCTGACCCTGAGCAGCCTGGAAAGCCGCAAGCTCCAGGAAAAGCGTGAGCAGTGGAACAACAGCAACTTCCTCTTCACCTACGAAACCTACGACCGCACCACCACCGACAAGGACTCGCGCCAGCACGGCAACAGCGTCGTCGCGCAGCAGAATGCCGCGCTGTCTTCCGGCGCCAACACCGAGATCAAGGCCAGCCATGTCGAAGCCGGCGACACCGTGCGCGTCAACAGCGGCGCAGACTTGCGCCTGAGCGCAGCCACCGAGACCCATGAAACCCGCGACCAGGGCAACCACCGCAAGCACCTGTGGAAAGCCGACTGGGACAAGTCCGCCAGCGAACAACGCAGCATCACCAGCGGCCTCAAGGCTGGCAAGAACCTGGAACTGACCGGCCGGCAGACCCTGCAATTGCAAGGCGCCGAACTGAAAACCCCGGGGGATATTCAACTGGCCGCCCGGCACGTGGAAATCACCAGCGCCAGCCGCACCCAAAGCAGCCGGGATAACGGTTACTCCGGTGACCTGGTGGGCGGCAGTTTCTTCGGTTCCAAAGGCGACGGCGACAAGGGCAAAACCCTGAATACCGGCAGCAAGGTCAACGCTGACGGCAAGCTGATCGTGAGGGCCGATGAAGTGCGCATCAGCGGCAGCCAGGCCCGTGGCGGCACACAGGCCAGCGTCATCAGCGACAAGGGTTCGCTGGTGATCGATGGCGTACGCGACACGTCCCACGACAACCGCTACAGCAAGGACAGCAAGTTCTTCGGAATTTCCAAGGACGAAAGCCGCAAGAACCTCAAAGACAGCACCGTGGTCGCCAGCGAACTGCGCTCGGACAGTAACCTCGCACTGCGCAGCGCCAAGGACATCGAAGTCAGTGGTTCCAAGGTGTCTGCCACAGGCGAACTGACGGCTGACGCCAAGGGTGATATCAAGATCGCCTCGGCGGAAAACACCTCCGGCGATACCACCCGCACTCACACCCGGGGTTTTGATGGCTACGCCAAGGAAACCGCCGACGGCACGCGCCAGTACCGCGCAGGCGTGAACTACGAAGACCAGCAGAAAACCAGCCACACCGACACCACCCGCCAACAAGCCTCCAGCCTCAGCGGCGGCACCCTGGCCGTCACCGCAGGTGGCGATTTGAGCGTCGAGGGCTCACGCCTCAAGGCTACCCAGGGTGACGCGACCTTGAGCGGGAAAAATGTCGAGTTGTTGGCGACGCATGACAGCACGGCCAACACCACCGAGCAGACCACCACCGGCGGTGGCGTCTACTACAGCGGCGGCCTCGACAGGGCCGGCAGCGGCGCGCAGTTCAGCCATCAAAGCAGCCACGACACCAACAGCAAAACCACCGCGCACACCAGCACCGTTGCGGCGGCCGGCAAGCTGACCATCAATGCCGGCAACACCCTCACCAGCCAGGGCGCACAGGTCAAGGCCGGTTCCGGGTTGCAGGTCAACGCTGCCCAGGTCGACAACCAGGCGGCGCATAACAGCGAGTCCAGCACCCATAAGGAGAATGGCTGGACGGCCGATGTCGGCGCCAATGTCGAATACAAAGGCATCACCCGCCCCATCGAAAAAGCCATCGAAGGTGTGGCCCAAAGCAAGTTTCATCAGCCAGGGCTGTTGGACGCGTTCGAACAACCCAATGTCGGGCTCGATGTTGAAGTCGGCCATACCAACAAGACCCGCACACAGCAGGACAGCACGGCAGTGGTCAGCCAGTTCACGGGCGGCAGGGTGCAGGTCAACGTCGCCGGCAAACTGCAGGATGAAGGCACTCAATACCATGCCACCGAGGGCGGCCTGAAGATCGATGCCGGCAGCCACCTTGCCACCGCTGCCGCCAATACCCACAGCAGCAGCGAGCAAGGCGTGGACGCCAAGGCCGGCGTGCGGGTCTACACCACCACGGGTGAAGACTTGAACGTGCGCGGCAGCGGCGCCGGCGGCAGCAGTGACGTACGCGAATCCAACAGCACGGCAGTGGTCGGCAGCTACGCCGGGGCCCAGGGCGTGGGCATCGACGTCAAGGGCGATGCGCGTTATGAAGGCAGCCAGTTCAACGGCGGCCAGGCCGGGGTCGACCTCAAGACGGGCGGCGAGTTGGCGCTGAATCAAGCCAACGACACCCAGAGCAACACCAGCAGCACCCTGCGCGGCAGCAGCTCGCTGACCGTGGGCACGGCACCGGGCACCAACGGCAATAACGTCAACCTCGGTGCCGGTGTGCAGCTGGACAACAAGCGCCTGGACACCCAGGACAGCCAGGCCCGGGTCGCGACCCTACAGGGCAAAGGTCCGGTGCAACTCAACAGCGGCGCCGACCTGACCCTGCAAGGCACCCGGATTGGCAGCAGCACCGCCAAGACCGGTGACATCAACCTCGCCGCCGGGGGCAAGCTGGACCTGCAAGCCGCCACCGATCACCACGTCAGCAGCGCCAGCAACCTGGGCGGCGGCCTGAACGTCGGCGCGGGCAAGACCAGCAGCGCTGAAAGCAGCGGCAAGACCTGGAGCCTCAGCGCCAACTTCAACATCGGCAAGGGCGCGGAAAACGACCAGGCCGTCGGCGTCGGACAGCTGCACAGCAACGGCAACGTGACGCTCGCCAGCGGCGGCAACAGCGCCGATGCCATCCACCTGCAAGGCACGCAAATCGAAGCCGGCAACGTCAGCCTCGACGCGGTAAATGGCGGCATCCTGCAAGAGTCGGCGCAATCGACCCAGGCCCATGACAGCTGGGGCGTGACCTTCGGCGCGGGCGGCAGCGGCGGCAAGACAACCCTGGCCAACGCGGGTGAACACGACACACCCAAGACCCAACACGGCATCAATGCCCGAGCCAAGGTCGACGTCGATTACCTGCAAGGCACCACTCAGCACGACAGCCAGATCAAGGCCGACACCGTGGTGATCAACAGTGCCGGTGATACCCGATTGTCCGGGGCACGGATCGACGCGAATCAGGTGAGCGGCAAGATCGGCGGCGACCTGGTGGTCGAGAGCCGCAAGGATCATGTCAGCAGTACCCAGGTCAACGTCGATGCCAAGCTGGACGTCGAGAAAAACCAGCCTGGCGTGGTCAACAAACTCGCCAAGACCACCGGCCCCCTCAAGGACAAAGTGCAGGCCAAGGCGGAAGGCGCGTTCGACAAGCACCGCGAAAAACTCGAGAACGCCGTCGACAAGGGCACCGAACACCTGGCCTCGGCCAAGGACAACCTGGTCAACAGCGTCGGCAACGCCAAGGAACGCCTGGGCGAAAAACTCACCCGCAGCGGTAGCTACGACGTGAATCCCGAGCCCCGTGGCGCCTTCGGCACCCGCGTGGATCAGGCCAAGACTTACCTCGCCGAGAAGAGGGATGCGCTGGGCACGCGCCTGTCCAGCGTCAAGGAAAAGCTCTGGCCGAAAACCAGTGACAGCTACGCCGTCAGCGGCAAGAACACCACCGGCAGCTCGGTGGCCAATACCGCAGAAAGCGTGTTGTTCGGCGACAAGAGTGGCACCACCGCCTACACCCCGACCTTGAACCTGGACGTCAGCCACGTCGCCAAGGACAGCGTCACTCAGGCCTCGGGCATCAGCGGTACCCAGGGCGTGAACTTGCAGGTGGGTGGTGAGACTCGGCTGACCGGTGCGCGCATCGGGGCTTCGGAAGGCAAGGTCGATTTGGGTGGTTCGGCGGTAAACGCCACCACGTTGACGGGCAGCGATTATCGCGCGGATGTCGGGCTGAACGTCTCGAAGTCACCGGTCAATCTGGCGCTGGGCGCCAAGGACGAATTGACGCGCAAACAGGACGACGCAACGCGTAAGGATCAAGCCATCAACCTCGGACCGCTGCGGGCAGGCGGGCACAGTAATAGCCAGGAGCTACAAGCCGGGATTGATCAAGGTACCCACTAAGCAACCCTGTTCCGGTGCAGACGGGCACGCCCGCCTTCACCGGAACAAACATTTCTAAATGTTTCTTCATAAAGCCAAACCGTCATTAAACAGAAACATCCCAGGAATTAAATCGTCACGTCCCAGACAGGTGGAGCCCTCCACCTACCCCCTTCCTTTGAGGTGTCGTCGTGATGTTGCTGACCAAAAAGAGTCTGTCAGTGTTGTTCGCTGCCCTGTGCCTGAGTGGTGTCGCTCACGCCACTGACGTCACGGGTGCAGGCTCCAGTTTCGTCTACCCGGTGCTGTCCAAGTGGTCCCAGGAATACAGCAAAAGCTCCAGTGACCGGATCAACTACCAGTCCATCGGTTCTGGCGGCGGCATCGCCCAGATCAAGGCGGCCACCGTGGATTTCGGCGCTTCCGACGCACCGCTGTCGGCAGATGAACTGAAGGCCGGCGGCCTCGGCCAGTTCCCCAGCGTGATTGGCGGCATCGTGCCGGTGATGAACGTCGAAGGCGTTGCAGCAGGCCAGCTGAAACTCGATGGCGAGGTGCTGGCGAAGATTTTCCTCGGTGACATCAAGGCCTGGAACGACCCGGCGATTGCCGCGCTCAACCCCGGCCTGAAGCTGCCCGGCGCGAATATCACCGTGGTCCACCGCTCGGACGGCTCGGGCACCTCGTACAACTTCACCAACTACCTCTCCAAAGTCAGTGATGGCTGGAAAAGCAAAATCGGTTTCGGCACCACCGTGCCGTGGCCAGTCGGTGTGGGTGGCAAGGGTAACGAAGGTGTTTCGGCCTACGTAAAGCAGATCAAGAACTCCATCGGCTTTGTTGAATACGCCTACGCCCTGCAGAACAAGATGACTTACGCCTCACTGAAGAACGCGTCCGGCAAATTCGTCGAGCCCAACGCCAAGGCCTTCCAGGCAGCGGCGGATACCGCCGACTGGGCCAACGCCAAGGACTTCAACCTGATCATGACCAACGCACCGGGCGAGAACGCGTGGCCGATCACGGCGACCACCTGGATCATCATGTACAAGCAGGCAAAGAACGCCGAGCAAAGCCAGGCCGCTTTCAACTTCTTCAAATGGTCGTTGGAGAAAGGTCAACAGCAGGCTGCGGCATTGGACTACGTCGCGTTGCCTGATTCCCTCGTGACCCGGATCGAAGGTTACTGGAAGTCCGACTTCGCCCACTGATCCGTCCTCCCATGACCCCTTGCCAGGCACCTGCTTGAGCAAGGGGGTGAGCACATCTGATATGAACGAAACTGTCCATCCTCTGGCCATGACCACTCACGCGAGCGATGTGTCGGGTGACAGCCGCGCCGCTCGCGATCAGCGTAACGACCTGTGGTTCAAACGCTCGATGTTCGGGGCCGCCATGCTGGTCTTGCTGTTGCTGGCAAGCATCGCCGCCTCGACATTGTGGGGCGGCGGCCTGGCCTTCAAGACCTTCGGTTTCGGTTTCATTACCAGCACCGACTGGGATGCGGTCAACAACCACTTCGGCGCCCTGGTGCCGATTTACGGCACCTTGGTCACCTCCTTCCTGGCGTTGCTGATTGCGGTGCCCGTGAGTTTCGGCATCGCGATTTTCCTCACTGAAGTGGCGCCGCCCTGGCTGAGAATGCCGGTCGCCTCCGCCGTTGAATTGCTCGCGGGCATTCCCTCGATCATCTACGGCATGTGGGGCCTGTTTGTTTTCGGGCCCTTTATGGCAGAACACTTGTCACCCTGGATCAACGATTACCTGGGTGCGCTTCCGTTTATTGGCTCGCTGTTCCAGGGGCCACCGCTGGGCATCGGGATGCTGACCGCCGGCATCGTGCTGGCGATCATGATTACGCCGTTCATTACGTCGGTGATGCATGAGGTTTTCCGCAGTGTGCCGACTCAATTGAAAGAATCGGCCTACGCGCTGGGCAGCACTACCTGGGAAGTGGTGTGGGACATCGTGTTGCCCTACACCCGTTCGGCAGTGGTTGGTGGGGTGTTTCTCGGCCTCGGTCGCGCCCTGGGAGAAACCATGGCCGTCACCTTCGTGCTGGGTAACGCGCAACAGTTCTCCGCCTCGTTGCTGATGCCCAGCAGTTCCATCGCGTCGGTCATCGCCAACGAGTTCAGCGAGGCCTATACCGACCTGCATCGTTCGGCGCTGATCGCCCTGGGCTTCCTGCTGTTTATCGTGACATTCGTGGTGCTGGCACTGGCGCGGCTGATGCTCATGCGCCTGTCACGCAAGGAGGGCCTATGAACAGCAACGACCGCCTGTACCGCAAGCGTGCCTTCAAGAACCGCGTGGCCATGCTGCTCAGTTGTGGCGCCACCGCCTTTGGCCTGTTGTGGCTGGCGTGGATTCTGCTGACCACCATCATCAACGGCTTTCAGGCACTCAACCTGCGCCTGTTTACCGAGATGACACCGCCACCCGGAACAGACGGCGGCCTGGCCAACGCGTTTTATGGCAGCGCCCTGATGTCCGGGATTGCGCTGCTGATTGGCACGCCCATCGGGTTGATGGCCGGTATCTGGCTGGCGGAATTCGCACGGCATTCGCGCCTGGGTACCACGGTGCGTTTCATCAACGACATTCTGCTGTCCGCGCCCTCGATCGTCCTCGGTTTGTTCATCTACACCGGCGTGATCCTGCCGCTGAACCTGCTGACCAATCACCAGGTCGGTTTCTCTGCCATTGCCGGCGCCCTGGCGTTGGCCCTGCTGGTGATTCCGGTGGTGGTGAGGACCACCGACGAGATGCTCCAACTGCAGCCCTCCACCATGCGTGAGGCCGCCCTGGCCTTGGGCGTGCCGCAATGGAAGCTGACGTTGCAGATCGTGCTGAGAGCCGCCAAGGCCGGCGTGGTGACCGGCATCCTGCTGGCGCTGGCGCGGATTACCGGCGAAACCGCCCCGCTGCTGTTCACTGCCTTCGGCAACCAGTTCTGGAGCAGCAACCTGCTCAAACCGATCGCCAGCGTGCCGGTGGTTATTTTCCAGTACGCCATGAGCCCCTTCGATGACTGGCACTCCCTCGCATGGGCAGGCGCCTTGGTACTGACGATGTTCGTGCTGGTGCTGAGCTTGCTGTCTCGCCTGATTCTTTTGCGCAATAGGTCCCACTGATGCAATCGACCCGCCTTGATCCTGAAAAAACCAAAATCCGTGTCCGTGGGTTGGAGTTTTTCTACAACAACCAGCGTTCGCTGAAATCCATCGACATCGACATTCCGGAAAAACGCATCACCGCGATCATCGGCCCATCGGGTTGCGGGAAGTCGACGTTGCTGCGGGTGTTCAACCGTATCTACTCGATGTACCCGAAGCAGGAAGCCCGCGGCGAAGTGCTGCTCAACGGCGAAAACATCCTCGCCCCCGGCTACTCGATGAACCGCCTGCGCAGTCATGTCGGGATGGTCTTCCAGAAGCCGGTGCCGTTCCCCATGTCGATCTACGACAACATCGCCTATGCCGTACGCCATCATGAAAAGCTGTCGCGCCGGGAAATGGATGATCGAGTCGAGCAAGCCTTGCGCGGCGGCGCGCTGTGGGATGAGGTGAAAGACAAACTCAAGCAGAGCGCCCAGAGTCTCTCAGGCGGGCAGCAGCAACGCCTGTGCATCGCCCGCACCATTGCGCTGCGGCCGCAGGTGTTGCTGCTGGATGAACCGACCTCGGCGCTCGACCCGATTTCCACCGGGCGCATCGAACAGTTGATCACCGAACTGAAAGAGCAATACACGGTGATCATCGTGACCCACAACATGCAGCAGGCCGCGCGGGTGTCCGACAGCACGGCGTTCATGTTCATGGGGGAGCTGATTGAGCATGGCAATACGGATGAGATCTTCACCAAGCCGAAGATGAAGCAGACCGAGGACTACATCACCGGGCGGTTTGGCTAGGTTCAACAAAAAAGCCGATCACTCTCTGCCATGAGAGTGATCGGCTTTTGTTGGGCAAAAAAAACCCGGAAATCCTCACTTGCGTGGGCCTTCCGGATTTTCTAAACCGCCAAAAATGGTGGGTCGTGTGGGATTCGAACCTACGACCAATTGGTTAAAAGCCAACTGCTCTACCAACTGAGCTAACGACCCGCTGTGTGGTGGCGCGTATAATACTGATTTCTAAGGATTATTCAACACCTTATTTAAAATAAATCAGAAATAGCGCGTTGGGTCAGTGATTCCGGCTGCCTGGAAGCCTTCAGCACGCAGTCGGCAGCTGTCGCATTTCCCACAAGCACGGCCGTCATTGTCCGCCTGATAGCAGGAAACGGTCAGCGAGTAATCGACGCCAAGTCCTACGCCAGCCTTCACGATATCGGCCTTGCTGCGGTTCTGCAGCGGCGCCAGGATGCGAAAGCCCTGCCCTTCTACACCGGCCTTTGTAGCTAGGTTGGCCATGCGCTCGAACGACTCGATGTACTCGGGACGGCAGTCGGGGTAACCGGCGTAGTCCAGGGCGTTGACGCCGATGAAGATGTCGCGGGCGTTCAGCACTTCGGCCCAACCGAGGGCCAGGGACAGAAAGACCGTGTTGCGCGCCGGCACGTAGGTCACCGGGATGCCTTCGCTGGGACCTTGTGGCAGGTCTATGGAGCTGTCGGTCAGCGCCGAACCACCCATGCCGTCGAGGTTCAGGCCGATCACCTTGTGCTCCACCACGCCCAGATCGCGGGCGACACGGGCAGCAGCATCCAACTCGGCGCGGTGGCGCTGGCCGTAGTCGAAGCTCATGGTGTAGCAGCTGTAGCCTTCGGCACGGGCCATGGCAACCACGGTGGCAGAGTCGAGGCCGCCGGAAAGCAGAATGACCGCACGCTTTTGATCAGTCATCTCAGCGCCCCGGCTCGTCGTTCCACAGGTACTTGTGCAACTGCAGTTGCAGGCGCACCGGCAAATTGTCTGCGACGACCCAGTCAGCCAGGTCACGCGCATTCAGGTCATGGTGGCTTGGGGAAAACAGCACTTCACCGGCGCGGCGGTCCAGGCCATATTGGATCAGCTTGGAGTTCGCCCAGTCGTAGTCTTCGCGGGAACAGATGACGAACTTGACCTGGTCGTTGGCCGTCAGCAGCTCGATGTTCTCGTAGCGGTTGCGGTGCGCTTCCTTGGAACCCGGGGTCTTGAGGTCGACGACCCGGCTGACGCGAGGGTCGACCGCGGAAATATCCAGGGCGCCGCTGGTTTCCAGGGACACCTCGTAACCGGCGTCACACAACTGCTTGAGCAACGGAATGGCATTAGGCTGTGCCAGTGGCTCGCCACCGGTAACACAGACATAGCGCGGCCGGTAACCGGCTACTTGCTCGAGAATGTCGTCAAGGGTACGCACGGTGCCGCCGCTGAAGGCGTAGGCACTGTCGCAGTACTGGCAACGCAGCGGGCAACCGGTGAGGCGCACAAATACTGTGGGCAGGCCGGCAGTGCGCGTTTCACCCTGCAACGAGTAAAAAACTTCGGTGATACGTAATGTGTCTTGCATAGTCGCCACGGGCGTAACAGCTAAACAGGCTGTCCGCCTCCGTCAGGCACTTCAAGGAATTCCGCCAACGCGTAAACCCCAGGAAGCGTGTGTCATAAAAGGGCGTGGATTCTAACGAAAAAACCCGCGCAGGGCGCGGGTTTCTTCTGAACGGGTTGCGACGCTTACATGCGTTGCAGATCCCGCTGTGCCAACTGAGCAGCGGAGGTACCCGGATATTGGGCCACCACCTGCTGCAGAATGCCTTTGACCTTGTCGGTATGACCCAGGCGGCGCTCTACGTCAGCCAGTTTGTACAGCGAGTCCGGCACCTTGGCGTGCTTGGGGTACAGCTGGCTGACCTTGGCAAACGCTTGACCTGCACCTTGCAGGTCACCCTTGGCCAGGTTCACCTCACCCAACCAGTACTGGGCGTTGCCCGCGTACTGGCTGTTCGGGTATTTGCGCAGGAATGCGGTAAAAGCCTGGCTGGCCTTATCGAAATCCTTGGCTTTGATCAGGTCGAAGGCTGCGTCGTAATACAGCTTTTCCTTCGCCGGATCACCCGGTTCGCTGCTGGCGGCAGGGGCTTGGCTCGCAGCTGCGGCCCCTGCTGCTGCACCACCGGCGGCGCTTGCGGCGCCACCGGCAGAAGAATTATCAGGAGTGGCGGCTGGTGTAACGCCGGCTCCAATACGTCGATCAAGATCCTGGTAACGCTCCAGGCCTTCTTGCTTCAGCTGGTTCACTTGATTCTGCAGAACTTCAATCGTGCCTTGTTGCTGCGACAATTGATCCTGCATGCGTTGCAGCTGGTTGAACAGTTCGCCCTGTGCCGAAGGCGCGGCCGTAGCCGCGCCCCCGGCATAGGCGCCGTTCGTGCCATAACCCGCTGGCGGATAACTGCTCCCGCTATTGTTATAGCCAGAGTTGCTATCTTCCACAGGAACCGCAGCCCACACCGCAAGCGGTGCCAGGCTGAGAGCCAATACAGTTAGAGCACGACGGCACGTTCGCATGACGAATTACTTACGCAGTTCGACGCGACGGTTTTGAGCCCAGGACTGCTCGTCGTGGCCAGTAGCAACTGGACGCTCTTTACCGTAGGAAACCAGTTCCAGTTGGCCTGGAGCAACACCTTGCAGTACCAGGTAGCGCTGAACGGCTTTCGCACGACGCTCGCCCAGTGCCATGTTGTACTCACGAGTACCACGTTCGTCGGTGTTACCTTCCAGAACAACGCGAGCGCCGTTAGCTTTCAGGTCCTTCGCGTGAACGTCCAGAGCGCGCATGGCTTCTGGCTTCAGGTCCGAACTGTCGTATTCGAAGTAGAAAGTGGTGATAGCGCGCAGAGCAGCTTCTTCGCTCAGGGAGCCGTCAACTGCACCAGTGTTAGCGCCGTAACCAGCGTTTGGATCAACAGCTGCGCCTTCACCGGCATTGTCGCCGCCTTTAGACGAGCAACCAACGGCTACGGACAGAGCCAGAGCCAGAGCAGCAAACTTACCAAACTTCAGCATTTCCATCGTGAAACTCCTAATGAACCCCAGTGTGTTAAGTACTTCTTTTTGTAGCGCCGCGTCAGTTCAGGTAAGGGGACCAGGACGGTTCTCTGACTTCGCCTTGTGCGGTAGGAAGCGGGAGCCTTACGCGTCCATTAATGGACACGAGCATCAAGACTCCCCGGCCCTGCTGGCGGGTGGCGTAGATTACCATGGTGCCGTTGGGCGCAACAGTAGCTGACTCATCAAGGTTGGTATCTGTAAGGATTTTTACCGTTCCACGCTGCAAATCCTGGGCCGCAACCCGGAAATTAGTGAAACCATCCTGACGGTGAATCATCACCAACGTCTTTTCATCAGCCGAAAGCTTCGGTGCAGCGTTGTAGTTACCAATAAAGGTCACTCGTTCGGCGCCGCCGCCGCTCACGCTGGTTTTGTAGACTTGCGGCTTGCCACCACGGTCTGAGGTGAAGTAGATGGTCGAACCATCCTTGCCCCAGAACGGTTCGGTGTTGATGCCCGGGCCGCTGGTAACACGGCTCAGTTGGCGCGAAGCCATGTTCATCACGTAGATGTCCGGGTTGCCATCTTTGGACAATACGAATGCCAGGCGCGAACCATCCGGCGACCAGGCTGGCGCGCCATTCAGGCCTTCAAAGTTGGTGATCTGCTCACGGCGACCGGTATCGATGTGCTGAACGAAGATCCGCGGACGCTTCTGTTCAAAGGACACGTAGGCGATACGCTTGCCATCGGGTGCAAAGCGTGGCGACAGGATCGGCTCACGGGATTGCAGCAGCGTCACGGCGCGAGCACCGTCATAGTCGGAGCGCTGCAGCGTATAGCGAGTGTTGTCTACCGAAAAACGCTCTGCCGTTACATAAAGCAGGCGAGTCGAGAAGGCACCCTTGATCCCGGTCAGCTTTTCAAACGACTGGTCGGAGATGTAGTGCGCCATGTCCCGCAGTTGATCCGTGGTACCCGACACGCTGCCGGTCAGCACTTGCTGCTCGGTCGCGACGTTGAACAACGTGTACTGGATCTGCAGGCGACCGCCGGCAGGCGTGATGCTGCCCACCATCAGGTACTGGGCGTTCAGCGCTTTCCAGTCGCGGAAGATGACTTCGCTGGCCTGGGTCGGCTGGCTGATCATGTTGCCTTTGTCGATCGGTGCGTAGTAACCGGAGTTGCGCAGGTCATCGCTGATGATCTGCGACATGTCGTCCGGCAGCACGCTACCGCCCTGCCAGCCAAACGGTACAACGGCGATCGGGGTGGCCCGATCGCTACCGCTGGTGACCAGGATGTTCTTTTCATCCGCCGCCGCTATCCCTGCCATGCAGCAAATAACGACAAGCATTCCTCGAAGAAGGTTTCTCACAAGGCTAGATCCTCAGGTGTGAATGTCATCTTGAATGAACGGTAGGGAGCGAAGTCGCTTGGTTTCATTCCCTGCATCTCGGTCAACCGGCCAATGTTCTTGACCGCTGCTACCGCCGAACTGTCGAACGAACCGTCGCCACTGGACTTGGCCACGCTGACCGAAGTCACCGTACCGTCCGGCAACATGCCGATCTGCAGCACTACTGTCATGCCTTTACGTGCCGAAGGAGGACGGGTCCAACCTTCCGCTGCCCGTGAACGAATCAAGTCATCGAAACTGCCCGCGACTTCGTCACCACGTTCATCGGCCAAGGCTTGCTGGCGCTGCGGCGTGTCGGAAAGCAAATCGGCCAAGGCCTGGGCCTTTTTGTCTTCGGTCGATTTACGCGCTGCTTCCTGGGCCTTTTTCTTGGAGGCGTCGGCGGCAGCTTTCTTCTTCGCATCGTCGGCGATTTTCTTTTTCGCCTCGTCAGCTTCAGCTTTCTTCTTGGCGTCGTCGGCGGCTTTCTTCTTCGCGTCTTCGACTATCTTTTTCTTCGCGTCTTCAGCGGCCTTTTTCTTGGCCTCTTCTTCAGCCGCTTTTTTGGCTTCTTCTTCAGATTTCTTCTTGGCTATATCAGCCAATTGTTTCTCTTCAGCCTTCTTGGCTTCAGCAGCTTTATCGGCTTTCTTGGCTTCATCAGCCTTTTTAGCCTCGTCAGCTTTCTTCGCCTCGTCAGCCTTTTTCGATTCCTCGGCCTTTTGAGCCGCCTCTTCTTTCTTTTGTTCCGCAGCAGCCTTCACCGCTTCCTGCTCGACCTTCTTCTGTTCCATCTGCTCGACTTCAGTCTGGCGCGCAGCCGACTTCTGGGCCTCACCCGCAATCTTTTGATTGGTCTGGGTGGTGGCCTGGCTTTTCGATTTCAGCTGATACAGGGTCGCCTGCACGATCGGCTTGGCTGGCGGCAGGTCCGGGGTCATGGCAAAGCTGACAAACAGCATGCCAAACACCAGGACGTGCAGGGCAATCGCCCAGACGCTAGGCCAGAAGAAGCTTTCCGAGGCGGACGGCTCTCGCTGTTGGTGCATCAGGGCGCCTCGGTAATCAAGCCAACGTTACCGACGCCGGCCTTCTGCAGCCCGCCCATGGCGCCCATTACGGAGCCATAGTCGACGACCTTGTCGCCGCGGATGAACACCTGGGTGTGCTTGCCACCTTCGTTGCCGGCGCGAATGATCTTGGTCACAGCATCAGTCATCTGCGGCAAGGTCATGGCCTTGTCCTGCTGTTTCTGAGTGTCGACTTCGCTGCCAAGGTTCCAGTAATAGGTCTTGTCAGCCTTGATCGAAATGGTCAGGACCTGGGTGTTGTTGTCCTGCGGCAAGGCTTCGCTGGAAACCTTGGGCAGATCAACCTTCACGCCCTGATTGAGCATCGGCGCGGTCACCATGAAGATAACCAGCAGCACCAGCATCACGTCGATGTAAGGCACTACGTTCATCTCGGCGACCGGCTTGCGCTTTTTGCGAGCTCGAGCGATTAAAGCCATTGGGAATTACCTGCTTATTCTTCGCTGGTGTGCACTTTACGGTGCAGGATCGCCTGGAATTCATCGGCGAAGGTGTAGTAACGGCTGATCAAGGTTTCGCCACGAGCGGCAAAACGGTTGTAGGCGATTACTGCGGGAATAGCTGCGAACAGGCCGATGGCGGTGGCGATCAGCGCTTCGGCGATACCCGGGGCCACGGTGGCCAGGGTCGCTTGCTGGGCCTGGGCCAGGCCGCGGAAGGAGTTCATGATCCCCCACACGGTACCGAACAGGCCGATGTACGGGCTGACGGAACCTACGGTGGCGAGGAACGGCAGGCTTTGCTCAAGCTTTTCTTCTTCGCGGGAAATCGCTACGCGCATGGCACGGGCCACGCCTTCCATGACCGCTTCCGGGTCAACGCCTGGCTGCTGGCGCAGACGGGAGAATTCCTTGAAGCCGGCGCGGAAGATCTGCTCGACGCCCGAATCCGGGTCCGGGTTGCTGCCGGCCTGGCGATACAGTTTGGACAGGTCGATACCCGACCAGAAGCGCTCTTCGAAGCTCTCCAGGGCACGTCGACCGGCACGCAGCAGGTTGCTGCGCTGAAAAATCATGACCCAAGAGGTAACCGATGCGGCTACCAGAATCAGCATCACCAGTTGAACCACGACACTGGCATTGCTGACCAGGCTCCACATGGAGGAATGGTCGACGACGGTAGGTTCCACGCTAAATCTCCTGCTCTGAATGTTTACCCGCGCCGCTCACGCCGGCAAAGGCCGTGCGTAGAGCTTCGGGAATGGCCCGGGGTTTCAAACTATTGGTGCGAACACAGGCCACCAGGAACTGCCCCTCACAGAGCAGCGTTGCATCCGTAGCCCGCCTGACCTGCTGTTTAAAGCGCAGGCTGGCACGGTTCAATTCGGTTATTTCTGCGCTGACCAGCAATTCATCGTCCAGTCGCGCCGGCGCGTGGTAACGCGCCTCGCTGGAATGCACGACAAACAACAGGTCCTCCCCTGCCAGCTGGGATTGGGCAAAGCCCAGCTCCCGTAGCCGCTCGGTTCGAGCCCGCTCCATGAACTTTAGGTAATTGACGTAATAAACGATGCCGCCGGCATCGGTGTCCTCGTAATAAACGCGACAGCGATGTGCGAACGACTGATCCCCGTTTTGCGCGCGCATACTCTAGTGCTTACTCCTCAGGTTGCCAATCCGGCCAGGCAACTGTTTTTCATTCTGTGGCACATTTCTAACGAAAGAATGACGACGCCAGCCACTAGGACAGCACAAACGCCGAATAAATCGAATCGCCAAGCGTTTTTAATCGTCTACTGCATCGAGGAATTCGTCTACCACGGGCATCTCGCCCAATCGTGACGGAATGTTTAACCCAAAGTGCAGATACGCATGCCGGGTGACCACACGCCCCCTCGGCGTACGCATGATGTAGCCCTGCTGGATCAGGTACGGTTCCAGTACATCCTCAATCGTGTGCCGCTCTTCGCTGATGGCTGCCGCGAGGCTGTCCACACCCACCGGGCCACCGTCGAACTTCTCGATCATGGTCAGCAGCAGGCGCCGGTCCTGGTGATCAAAGCCGTGCTCATCCACATCCAGCAGGTTCAGCGCCAGGTCTGCCACGGGTTTGGTGATATGCCCTTTGGCCCGCACTTCGGCAAAGTCGCGCACCCGTCGCAGTAACCGATTGGCAATCCGCGGCGTACCACGGGCGCGGCGGGCGATTTCAAACGCGCCTTCCGGGTCCAGGGGCAAGCCGAGGATAGTCGCCGAACGGCTGACGATGGTGGCCAGATCCGCCGTGCTATAGAACTCCAGACGTTGAACAATCCCGAAACGGTCTCGCAGCGGATTGGTCAGCATGCCCGCACGGGTAGTAGCCCCCACCAGGGTGAACGGTGGCAGGTCGAGCTTGATCGAGCGCGCGGCCGGGCCTTCGCCAATCATGATGTCCAGCTGGAAGTCTTCCATGGCCGGGTACAACACTTCTTCGACGATGGGCGAAAGCCGGTGGATCTCGTCGATAAACAGCACGTCGTGGGGCTCCAGGTTGGTCAGCAGCGCCGCCAGGTCGCCCGGTCGCTCCAGCACAGGGCCGGAGGTGGACTTGATCGACACGCCCATTTCCTGGGCGATGATGTTGGCCAGAGTGGTCTTGCCCAGACCCGGCGGGCCGAAGATCAACGTGTGATCCAATGACTCGCTGCGCCCGCGCGCGGCCTGGATGAACAGCTCCATCTGCTCGCGCACGGTGGGCTGACCAATATATTCGGCGAGGCTCAGGGGGCGAATGGCCCGGTCCTGGACTTCTTCACGGTCACGGGGGCCGGTGGCCGCGATCAGACGATCAGCTTCAATCACTTAAATCATTCCCTTCAGGGCGCGGCGGATCATGTCTTCGCTGCTCAGGTTCTTGTCCTTGATGGCCGACACCGCCTTGCTCGCCTCCTGGGGCTTGTAGCCCAGGGAGATCAGCGCGCTGACGGCATCGCTTTCGGCACTGGCCACCGGCACACCCGGCGCGTCCGGTTGGTTAGGCACCAGGGCGAACATGCTCGGCACGACCTCCCAGGCCTTGAAGCGGTCCTTGAGCTCCACCAGCAAGCGCTCGGCGGTTTTCTTGCCAACGCCTGGCACCTTGGTCAGCGCCGAGGTGTCCTGGGCCGACACGCAGCGCACCAGCTCATCCACTTCCAGGCTCGACATCAGCGCCAACGCCAGCTTCGGGCCCACGCCGTTGAGGCGAATCAGCTCACGAAAGAAATCCCGGTCACGCTTGCCAATGAAACCATAGAGCAATTGCGCGTCTTCGCGCACCACCAGATGGGTGTGCAGGGTCAGCGGTTCACCGACCGACGGTAGGCGGTAGAGGGTGGTCATGGGCACTTCCAGCTCATAGCCCAGCCCGTTTACATCCAGAATCAGGTGCGGCGGCTGTTTCTCAGCCAGGGTGCCGCGCAAGCGTCCAATCACGTTCGAATCCTTAAGAATCGGCTCAGATCAAGGCCTGACCGGTAATAACGCGGGTATGCCGGCCGCCAGGACAGGCCGTTCATGCGCCCCACGCAGAATGATTGCGCTGATGCTATCAGAGACGCAGCCGGCCGCCACGACTGCGTGCCGTCCCCAAGCCGTGGGGCATCAGGCTGGAACGGGTATGGGCGTGGCAAATGGCAATGGCCAGGGCGTCGGAGGCATCGATTTGCGGTTTGGCGGTGAGCTTGAGCATGTGCATGACCATCATCATCACCTGCTCCTTGTTGGCCGCACCGGTGCCGACCACGGCTTGCTTGACCTGGGTCGCGGTGTATTCCGCGATCTCCATGCCCTCCTCGGCACCGGCCACGATGGCCGCACCGCGGGCCTGGCCGAGCTTCAAGGCGGAGTCGGCGTTTTTTGCCATGAACACTTTTTCGATGCCCATGGTCACTGGCCCGTAGGTCTGGATCACTTCACGCACGCCGCGATAGACGATTTGCAAGCGCTCGGCCAACTCGCCGGCGCCGGTACGGATACAGCCCGACGCCACGTACACGCAGCCTCGCGGGGTCTGTTGGACCACGCCAAAGCCGGTGATTCGCGAACCGGGGTCGATACCTAGGATTAGAGTCATAACGCCTGCAGTTGGATAAAAAATTCTTGATATAGCCAAGATCAAAATGTGGGAGCGGGCTTGCTCGCGAAGGCGGTGTATCAGTCACCTTATCGACTGACTGACACGCCGCCTTCGCGAGCAAGCCCGCTCCCACATTAGATCTGCATCATCCCTCAGCCTAGCTGTTCGGCTACCGACTCCGGGATATCGGCATTGGAGTAGACGTTCTGCACGTCATCCAGGTCTTCAAGCATGTCGAGCATCTTGAGCACCTTCTGCGCCCCATCCAGGTCCAGCTCGGCGCTGGTGGTGGGCAGCATCACGATTTCCGCATCGGTACCTTTGAAACCCGCCGCTTCCAGAGCGTTACGCACAGCGTAGAAACCCGCGAACGAGGTAAACACGTCGATGGAACCGTCTTCGTTGGTCACCACGTCGTCGGCGTCCGCCTCCATCGCGGCTTCCATCAGTGCATCTTCGTCAACGCCCGGCGCGAAGGAAATCTGCCCCTTGCGCTCAAACAGGTAGGCCACCGAACCGTCAGTGCCCAGGTTGCCGCCACATTTGCTGAATGCATGGCGCACGGCGGCCGCAGTACGGTTGCGGTTGTCGGTCATGCACTCGACCATCACCGCCACGCCACCCGGGCCGTAGCCTTCGTAGCTCAACTCGACCATGTCGTCGGTATCGGCCGCGCCGGCACCACGGGCCACGGCGCGGTCGATGATGTCGCGGCTCATGTTGGCGCCGAGGGCCTTGTCCAGGGCCAGGCGCAAACGCGGGTTGGAACCCGGGTCACCGCCACCCTGGCGCGCGGCGACGGTCAGCTCGCGAATCCACTTGGTGAAGATCTTGCCTTTCTTGGCATCCTGACGCTCTTTGCGGTGCTTGATGTTCGCCCACTTGGAATGGCCAGCCATAACACAACTCCGAAATTCTGTAGAAACCTGTCAATCCCGCCCCAGGCGGGACTTCCCTCTTTAACGTGCAGCCCTTGTAACGCAAAGGCGCATCCGAAGATGCGCCCTTAGCTGACAATGTAAAACCTTATCGCGCTTTCACGCTGCGGCCTTACTCAGCCTTTGGTGTCTCGCGCAGACGGATATGCAGCTCGCGCAGTGCCTTGGCATCCACCACACCCGGTGCTTGCGTCATGACGTCGGCAGCACTTTGGGTTTTCGGGAAGGCAATCACTTCACGGATCGACTGGGCACCGGTCATCAGCATCACCAGACGGTCCAGGCCGAAGGCCAGGCCACCGTGAGGCGGCGCGCCGTATTTCAGGGCGTCGAGCAGGAAGCCGAACTTCTCTTGCTGCTCATCTTCGTTGATGCCCAGCAGGCGGAAGACCGACTGCTGCATTTCCTTGCGGTGGATACGGATCGAACCGCCACCCAGCTCGGTGCCGTTGAGCACCATGTCGTAGGCACGGGACAGAGCGCCAGCCGGGTTGGCTTCGAGCTCTTGCGGCGTGCACTTCGGCGCGGTGAACGGGTGGTGCAGCGCGCTGAAGCTGCCGTCGTCGTTCTCTTCGAACATCGGGAAATCGACAACCCACATCGGCGCCCACTGACAGGTCAGCAGGTTCAGGTCGTTACCGACCTTGATCCGCAGTGCACCCAGTGCTTCGCTGACGATCTTCGACTTGTCGGCGCCGAAGAACACGATATCGCCGTCGACCGCGCCAACACGATCAAGGATCACGTTGAGGTTGGCTTCAGGGATGTTCTTGACGATTGGCGACTGCAGGCCTTCAACGCCCTTGGCGCGCTCGTTGACCTTGATGTACGCCAGGCCCTTGGCACCGTAGATGCCGACGAACTTGGTGTAGTCGTCGATCTGCTTGCGCGGCATGCTCGCAGCGCCAGGCACGCGCAGCGCGGCAATACGGCATTTCGGGTCGTTGGCCGGACCGCTGAACACTTTGAAGTCGACGTCTTTGAGTTGGTCTTCAACGTCAACCAGTTCCAGCGGGTTACGCAGGTCCGGCTTGTCGGAACCGTAACGGCGCATGGCTTCTTCGAAGGTCATGTGCGGGAATTCGCCGAATTCCAGGTCCAGCACTTCCTTGAACAGGTTGCGGATCATCTGCTCGGTGATGCCCATGATCTCTTTTTCATCGAGGAAACTGGTCTCGATGTCGATCTGGGTGAATTCCGGCTGGCGGTCGGCCCGCAGGTCTTCGTCACGGAAGCATTTGGCGATCTGGTAGTAACGGTCGAAGCCGGCAACCATCAGCAACTGCTTGAACAGCTGTGGCGATTGCGGCAAGGCGAAGAAGGAACCGGCGTGGGTACGGCTCGGCACCAGGTAGTCGCGAGCGCCTTCCGGGGTAGCACGGGTCAGGATCGGCGTCTCGACGTCGAGGAAGCCGTTTTCGTCCAGGAAGCGACGGATGCTGGTGGTCATGCGCGAACGCAGACGCAGCTTCTCGGCCATTTCCGGGCGACGCAGGTCCAGGAAGCGATAACGCAGGCGGGTTTCTTCGCCAACGTCGGAGAACTCGTTCAGTGGGAACGGCGGGGTTTCCGACTCGTTCAGCACTTCCAGTTCGTAACCCAGCACTTCGATCATGCCCGACGCCATGTTGGCGTTGGTGGCACCGGCCGGACGCAGGCGAACCTTGCCGGTGATCTTCACGACGTACTCGCTGCGCACGCGGTCGGCGGCGGCGAAGCTCTCGGCGCGGTCCGGATCGAACACCACCTGGGCCAGACCATCACGATCACGGATATCGAGGAAGATCACCCCGCCGTGGTCGCGGCGACGGTGAACCCATCCGCAAAGGGTGATTTCCTGACCTTCCAGGGTCTCGTTCAGTTGGCCGCAATAGTGGCTGCGCATCATGATAGTGGTTTCGCTTCTCGTAATTCGAAATTCGGTGGAGGTCTGCCTCATCACCGTACAGCTAAGTCAGGTGACGGATAATGCAGGAGCCTGCGCGTAGAGTTCAACTCAGTCTGCTTTGTCGCCGCCGGCCAGATTCTTCTTCGAACCGGTCTTGAAATCGGTCTCGTACCAACCGTTGCCACTCAGGCGAAAGCCCGGCATGGACAACATCTTCTTGAGCTCCGGAGCCTGGCAGGCAGGGCAATCGACCAGCGGCGCGGCGCTGATCTTTTGAATGGCTTCCAACTGATGACCACAGGAAGCGCATTGATAGTCGTACATGGGCATGGAGATGTCTCGGCGATCAGATCATTACTGCGCCACGCCCTGCCCTGGCTCTATCCCGTGGGAAAGTCCCGGCATGCGCAGCAAAGCCCGGGATTATATCTGGTAAATCGAGGCTGTGCAGCCGTAGCGGCGCGCTGCTCTTTATATAGGTGGCTGTGGCACGCTTCAACCAGGCGCCCGACCCGGGGCAATCCCGAGCCTGGCGGCTGGCATAAGGATCATGCCAGGTCCGGGTGGACACCCGGCGCGTCAAGGCGCCCTTTCAATACATGAACCACGCAAACCACCCTGACCAGACCACTGAAGTTCTTTACACCGCCATAACGCAAGTGCACTTCACGGTCCACGTAAGACAGCAACGCACTGACCGAACATGTATTGATCCGGGCTATTTCCGCGAGGATATTCCAATAGACCTCTTCGAGTCGCAAACACGTCGAAAAACCATTAAGCCGAACGGATCGGGACAATGGCCTCGCCAAGTTCATATCGAACCCTTTGGCAAAGGGATCTACCTTTATCTTGTGCAACCCGCACGTTTCCATAACTCCATTACCTGCTCCGCGTGACATACACTTGACACTCCATTGCCTGACGGCCACTCATCAGTGTTGTCGTTGGCCGTTGAGCTATAAAACATCAAGAAGACAAGTGCAGCCAGAAGACAGGGAGCCGATCGCCGTAGGACAAGCCAACGCGTGTATCAGGAAGCTCATGGGGTCAGGAAAATCGCCGAAAAACAGGCACGCGAGGGGCGTCAGCTCGACGCCCACCCGCCACCGGCATTACTTGTTTTCGAGCAGGGAACGCAACATCCACGCGGTCTTTTCATGAACTTGCATACGCTGAGTCAGCAAGTCCGCAGTGGGTTCATCGCTGACTTTATCCAGCAACGGGAAAATGCCCCGGGCCGTGCGGGTAACCGCTTCCTGGCCTTCGACCAATTGCTTGATCATGTCTTCAGCGCTCGGCACACCTTCTTCTTCCTTGATGGAAGAAAGTCGTGCGTACACCGAATAAGCACCCGGCGCCGGAAAACCCAGGGCGCGAATGCGCTCTGCAATTGAATCCACCGCCAGCGCCAGTTCGTTGTACTGCTCTTCAAACATCAAGTGCAGCGTACGAAACATCGGGCCCGTTACGTTCCAATGGAAGTTGTGGGTCTTCAGGTAAAGTACATAGGTATCGGAAAGCAGGCGCGAAAGTCCGTCAACGATTGATTTACGGTCTTCTTCACTGATACCAATATCGATTGCCATGTGTTTCCCCTTCAATTGATGAACATTCATTGATCAGGTGCAGGACCACTCTAGCAAGAGTGCCGGCCTTGCGCAGCCTGGCTGACCCTATAGAGGTGCGGCAAATCGCCCCTTGCAGAGCGGGTTTGCACGGCAGGCGAAGCTTCAAGCCCAGCCGAAAAAATTATCCGCCGCCGGCGAAAAAGCCCGCACCTGTCTAGGACAAGCGTTTGACGCAGAAATGCCGCATGCCTCGCAACAGCCCGAAATGCTTGATTTGAGTAGGCACAGGCTTTGCTGTTAAATAGGCAGCGTGTCGCCGCCGTTTTTGTTTGCGGCAAGCGACATAGGCTGATACCCGTGTACGTGTCCAACGCCTCCCATTGTTCAGAAGCGAACCGTGCCAGTCAGCTCTTCCTCGTGATCCGTCTTAACGTGAGTTAATCAAAATGTTGAAAATCGTCCACCTGCTAACGGGCGCTGCAGCTTTGCTGCTGTCCTTTATCCCCAGCCTGCGATCAGAAACCCTGCCTTACCTGCAACAACCTGACGCTCTCTACCTGACCTTTTTTGGTCTTCTTAACCTGACACTGGCTCCAGTCATTCCTTACTGGAACAAAGGCCCGCGTCATCAACTGCAAAACCTGGTCAGCGCCTTGCTGGTTCTGGCTGTTGTCGTGCAAACCCTCACCCTGCTGGCACCAATGCCTGAAGTGGGTGGCCACCCGGCCGTCCTGCTCAGCCTGGCAATCGCACTGGTCGCCATCGTCCTTCATCTGGCCATCAGTTTTTACCGTTCCTCGCCGGCCGCTGCGTCGCAAAGCTACGACATGACCAACCGGGATACCGGTACCGTGAAGTGGTTCAACACCTCCAAGGGCTTCGGCTTTATTTCCCGGGATTCGGGCGACGATATCTTCGTCCACTTCCGGGCGATTCGCGGCGAAGGCCATCGCGTCCTGGTGGAAGGCCAGCGCGTGGAGTTCTCCGTAATGAATCGTGACAAGGGCCTGCAAGCCGAAGATGTGATCGCGGCGTTGCCGCGTCGCTGATTCCAGCACCCCGAAACAAAAAAACCGCGAAGCAGCCTGGCTGCATCGCGGTTTTTTTATGCCTGGGGATTCACCCCCGCCTCGTTAATAGTGAGGCGGCGGCGCCTCTTCCTCGGACGACTCGAACTGGCCGCCCATTTCTTCCTGGCGCTTGAGCAATGCAGTCATCTGCATCTGCAGGCGTTCAACCGCCCGCTGCTGGGTGACCAGGATGTCATTGAGGGTCTCAATGGTGTCGTCCTGAAAGGCCAGGCGGCTTTCCAGGTCGGTCACACGGTCTTGAAGGTCCATGGTTCAAGCCTCCAGGAACGTGAAGTCAGCCGGCAGAATCTCGCGCAGGCGCGCACGAATCGCCGCCGCCTGCTCGTCGCTGTATGGCTTCGCCGGATGCTTGCCCCACACCGGCGCGGGCCAGGCGGCGTCATCGCGCTTGCGCACGATCACATGCACGTGCAGCTGGCTGACCACATTACCCAGCGCACCGATATTCATTTTGTCAGCGCCAAACCCTTCATTTAATAGCTGGGCCAGCGCCGTGCTTTCCTGCCATACCCGCTGCTGGTCAGCGACATCCAGCTGAAACACTTCGCTGATACCGTCGATGCGCGGCACCAGGATGAACCAAGGGTAATTCGAATCATTGGACAGCAGCAGCCGGCACAGGGGGAAATCCCCGATGGGCAAGGTGTCTTGTTGAAGACGTGGATCTAAGGCGAACACAGCAGTCACTCCCGTTCGGCGGGTCAGGTTTCAGGCGCCCAGCATACCTGCGAATGCCGGGCGCTTCACGGCGAATGCTTCTGGTCAGATACGCGCCCAAACAGGACGCCACGAAAAAAAGCGCACCATTTCGAGACAGACCAATATTTCAGCTACGCTAAATGACCAATGCATCCAATCCTAGTCAAAGTCGGGACGTGGGACACGCTTAAAGACCTTGAGCCAGAGGGCTCTCAGGATAAGAACAGTAGCCTGGGGCAAAAAAGCAGAGAGGGAACAATTGCACCAAAATGACCCATTTGTGCTTCAAAGGGATCCGCCGACTACCCACCGAACGGGGTGAACCGGTAACGTTTTGCTCGGGTGCAGGTTTTATACACCACCAAACAGGAGCACAGCAGGCGCGTCAAGGCCAAACCAAACGGCGTAAAAAGCCCGTGCTTATGCGGTTTTTACACCGCGTTGACAATTTTCACGAAAAAATCACATTCGGTTTCCGGTTTGTGCACGCTTGTTGCATTCACCGTTCTATCGTCGACAACGGCACCGGCAGGAAGCAGGTGTTTCGCGACGGAAAACAACAGCGGTTCAATGCTTTTTCAAGGAAGAGTTAAAACTTTGAGAAGGGATATTCCTTACCCGACTCAACGCTTTTAAACAGTATTGAAGTTGTCAGTCCGGTTCCAAACGGACTGTGAATTTGCGACATGGAGCTAGCAATTTACGACAGGCCCGTAAAGAAGCTGAAAGGATAGATGTGCAAGTATCGTCAATAATGTCTGCGTGATATAACTTTGCGCCGACACAAAAAAGAAAGAGCCGCCCAGACAAAAATATAGGTGGGACGGCAGTACTCTTCCTAAAACCAAAGGAGCAAATCACGATGCGCGTGATGAAGTGGAGCATGATCGCCCTGGCTGTTTCAGCAGGCACCTCGCAGTTCGCAATGGCGTCCTCTCAGGACGACTCCAAGGGCTTTGTTGAAGACAGTACTTTCAGCATCAACACTCGCCTCCTGAACTTTGGCCGCGACTTCCGTAACAACGACACCGGCAAAAGCCGCGTCAACGAAACCGGTCTGGGCTTCAACGGCCTGTACCAGTCGGGCTTCACCCAAGGCACCATCGGTGTGGGTGTCGACGTCATCGGTCTGTTGGGCGTCAAACTGGACAGCGGCAAGGGTCGTTCCGGTACTGGCCTGTTTCCAACGGGCTCCGACGGTCGCTCTCAGGATGATTACTCCAAAGGCGGCGGCGCCGTTAAGTTCCGTATCTCCGATACGGTCCTGAAAGTCGGCGACCAGTACACCACCGCACCTGTATTCGCTTCCGATGACAGCCGCCTGCTGCCTGAATTGCCACAGGGTATCTCGCTGACCAGCAACGAGATCAAGGGCCTGAAACTCGAAGGCGGTCACTTCACTTCGAGCGTGGCGCAAGCCCAGACCTACCGCGACAGCCTGGGCCTGACAAAAACTGACTTCATTGGTGGCGTCTACGCCCTCACTCCAGAAGTCAGCGCCAGCCTCTACTACGCGAAGACCGAAGACTACTGGAAGAAAACCTACGCCAACCTGAACTGGACTCATGCGCTTAGCAATGAACAGTCCCTGGCGGTCGACTTCAACATCTACAGCACCAAAAGTGATGGCGCTGGCCTGCAACGGGCTGAAAAGGACGGCACCACCAAACTGGATAACCGTGCCTACAGCTTGCAAGGCGCGTACACCATCCAGGCTCACACCTTTACCCTGGCCTACCAGAAGGTTAGCGGTGACGGTGACTACGGTTACGGCGTAGACGGCGGCGGCACGATCTTCCTGGCCAACTCCATCGCTCGTTCCGACTTCAACGCTGAAGACGAGAAGTCCTTCCAGGCTCGCTACGACCTGAACATGGCCACGTTTGGCGTGCCAGGCCTGAGCTTCATGACTCGCTACGTTAAAGGTACCGGCGCCAACACCGCCGACACTTCGAACGGCAAAGAGTGGGAACGTGACATCGAAGCCAAGTACGTGATCCAGAGCGGCCCGGCTAAAGACCTGAGCCTGCGTGTACGTCAAGCCACTTATCGCTCCAGCGATGGTGTGTACTACGGTTCGGCGTCGATCGACGAACTGCGTCTGATCGCGCAATACCCGCTGAACATCTTGTAATTGGCAGTTTGATTACAACGATGACTTAGGGCCTCGGCCCTAACTAAAAAGCCGCTCACTTGTTCGCAAGTGAGCGGCTTTTTTATTGCAACTTAATCTCAACAACCGAATAACTAGCAAGCTAGCTATCTAGTTCAATGCTGCGTAACAAACCTGACACATTGGCCAGGTTTAATCATCCCGTCACGCTATTACTTCGTAGCACTTTCCTGCATGACGCGAATCACCCGCTGCGGAAATGGAATATCAATTCCCGCCGCTTTCAAACGGTCACGTGCCAGTTCGTTGAACATAAACATCACATCCCAATAATCCGCAGTCTTGGTCCAGACTCGCAGGGATACAGTGATCGAACTATCGCCCAAGGTGGAAATCACGGCAGCCGGCGCAGGATCAGCCAGTACCCGTGGATCCTTGGCCAGTTCCAGCAGCACTTCGCGGGCCTTCTGCAGGTCGGCTTCATAGTCGACACCCACATCAAACACCACCTTGCGGGTCGGCTGACGGTTGGTGTTGGTGATCAGGCCGTTGGACAGGCTACCGTTCGGGATGATCACCGTCTTGTTGTCACCGGTGCGCAACACGGTGTGAAAGATCTGGATGCTGTCGACGGTACCGGACGTGCCCTGGGCTTCGATCCAGTCGCCAATGCGGAACGGACGGAACAACAGAATCAGCACGCCGCCGGCGAAGTTCGCCAGGCTGCCTTGCAAGGCCAGACCGATGGCCAGGGTAGCGGCACCGATCGCGGCAACGAACGAAGTGGTTGCCACCCCGATCATCGAGGCCACGTTGACCACCAGCATGACTTTGAGCGCAATGTTCGCCAGGTTGGTAATGAAGTGTTGCAGCGCCAGGTCAGCATTACGCAGTGCCAGCAAACGCCCCACTCGGTGGGTCAAGACGTTGATCAGCCACCAACCGATGGCCAGGGTGACCACAGCCAGCAAAAATCGGCTGCCGTATTCCATGATCATCGGTAACCACGACTCCGAGCTCTTGATCAGGTGATCCACTTCAGCGTTCAAATCCATCTACATTCTCCTGTTTACCGGATGCTCGGCCTATTGATTGGCCCTGAATACAATTGAGCCCCGTAGGGCTCAATGGTGGGCGCAGGTTCTGGGGCGTGGGACGTCAAAAACGCCCACAGGTTCCCCAACGTGCTATCAGTCGCGGAAGTTGTTGAACTGCAGCGGCATGTCGAAGGTCTTGGCGCGCAGGGCAGCAATGGCCTCTTGCAAGTCGTCACGCTTCTTGCCGGTGATACGCACCTGTTCACCTTGAATCGAGGCCTGGACCTTGAGCTTGGCGTCCTTGACGTGAGCGACGATTTTCTTCGCCAGCTCCTTGTCGATGCCTTCCTTGAGCACGGCTTCCTGCTTCATCAGCTTGCCGGAGGCATACGCATCCTTGATTTCAAGGCATTGCGCATCGATCTTGCGCTTGACCAGCGACAGCTTGAGGATCTCAATCATCGCTTCCAGCTGGAAATCGGCTTCTGCGGTCAGGTTGACGGTCAGCTCCTTTTCCTTGAACTCGAAGCTGCCCTTGCCCTTCAAGTCATAGCGACGATCCAGCTCCTTGACGGCGTTCTCGACGGCGTTGGTGACTTCGTGTTTGTCCAGTTCGGATACCACGTCGAACGACGGCATGTAATTTCTCCAATAAAAAGGGGCGCGGCTCAGTAGAGATGGAGCACGCCCAGGCTAAAATGCCCGGGCATTATAGCGGTTCTTTCGCCTCGTTCACTGCGGGCAGCCTTACGGAGTAAAAACTGATGTCGACCACCTGGCATGTCCTCGGCGCTGGCAGCCTCGGAACATTGTGGGCTGCCCGCCTGGCCCGCGCCGGGTTGCCCGTGCGCCTGATCCTGCGGGACCACACGCGGCTGGCCAGTTATCAGGCCGCCGAGGGCCTGACCCTGGTTGAGCAAGGCGTGGCCCACACTTACCCGGTCGTCGGCGAAACATCCGACAGCCCAGGGCCGATTCATCGCCTGCTGGTGGCGTGCAAGGCCTACGACGCCCAAAAAGCCGTCGCACAGCTTGAACATCGACTGGCGCCGGACGCCGAACTGATCCTGCTGCAAAACGGCCTGGGCAGCCAGGACGCCGTCGCCGCCCAACTGCCCCAGGCACGCTGCATCTTCGCCTCCAGCACCGAAGGCGCGTTTCGCGAAAGCGACTGGCGGGTCGTGTTTGCCGGCCATGGCTACACCTGGCTGGGAGATGCGAGCCACCCTACCCCGCCGCTGTGGCTGGATGACCTGCAAGCCGCCGGCATTCCCCATGAATGGAGCACCGACATCCTTACCCGCCTGTGGCGCAAACTGGCTTTGAACTGCGCCATCAACCCGCTGACCGTGCTCTACGAATGCCGCAATGGCGAGCTGCAAGCCCATCAGTGCGAAGTGGCCACCTTGTGCGCCGAACTCGCCGACCTGCTGGAATGCTGCGGCCAACCCGCTGCCGCGCAGGACCTGCAGAGCGAAGTGGAACGGGTGATCCAGGCCACGGCAGCCAATTACTCGTCGATGTACCAGGACGTGGCCAGTGCCCGACGCACCGAAATCAGCTATTTGCTGGGCTACGCCTGCCAAGCGGCCGCACGCCACCAACTGACCTTGCCGCACCTGCAACAACTCCAGGCCCGCCTGGTACAGCGACTGTCTGCACGCGGATTGCCCAGCGACTGAAGCACGCGCTACCCTGCCTGCCTGTTCCTTTGCAGCGAAAACCTTGATGCCACTGCGCCAGCGTCTCGAAAATCTACCGGTTGGGCAAAAACTGCTGGCGGCCCTGCTGGTTTTGTTGACCACCGTCTTGCTGGTGGCCAACCTGACCTTTATCAGCGCCGCCTACTGGATCTCCCAGGAAAGCATGGCACCCCAGGCTTTGCAGGCCATCGGCCGGCTGGTGTCCAACCCCTCGCTCGCCGCCGAGTCCCTGGACTCACCGCTCAAGGCGCAAACCCTGCTGGATGAACTGACCAGCTACTCACCCTTGCGGGCCGCAGCCTTATATGACGGCGAAGGCACGCGCCTGGCCCAGCTGCAACATCCCAATCGCCTGCACCTGCCAGACAATTACCGGGATATTGAAACCTGGCGCGCCACCGAGTTTCGCAGCAACCAGGTGATCACCCTTCCCCGGGCCGGCCAACCGTCCGGGCATTTGTTGCTGGTGGCCAGCAGCGAACTGCCCGTGGCCTTTTACACCGGGACCTTCACCGCCAGCCTGGGCATCCTGATTTTCAGCGTGCTGCTATGGCTGCTGATTGCACGGCAGATCAAACGCCTGATCACCCGACCAATCCATGAACTGGAAGAATTGTCGCGCCAGGTAACCCGGGAAGAGAACTACGCCCTGCGCGCCGGCCGTGGCAACCACGATGAAATCGGCAGCCTCGCCGAAGCCTTCAACACCATGCTCTCGCGCATCGAAGCCCGCGAGCAGCAGCTCAAGCGCGCCCGGGACGATTCCCAGGCCGCCTACGATCAAGCCCAGGGCCTGGCGGAAGAAACCCGCCATACCAACCGCAAACTGGAGCTGGAAGTCCAGGTGCGCAGCAAGATCGAGAAAAAACTCACCGGCTTCCAGAATTACCTCAACAGCATCATCGACTCGATGCCCTCGGCGCTGATCGCCCTCGACGAGCAGCTCTACGTCACCCAATGGAACCAGGAAGCCACTGCGCTTTCCGGCACCCGCCTGGACGAGGCGTTGAACCAGCCGATCTACCTTGCCTTCCAGCCGCTCAAGCCGTTCCTGCCGCAAATCAAGGCCACGGTGGAGCAACACACCGTGGAGCGGATTGAGCGGGTCACCTGGATCAAGGATGACGAAGCCAAGCACTACGCCCTGACTTTCTACCCGCTGATGGGCGGTGCCGGGCGCGGCGTGGTGATCCGGATCGACGACATCACCCAGCGCCTGTCCCTGGAAGAAATGATGGTGCAGTCAGAGAAGATGCTCTCGGTCGGCGGCCTGGCCGCCGGCATGGCCCACGAAATCAACAACCCGCTGGGGGCAATCCTGCATAACGTGCAGAACATCCGCCGCCGGCTGTCCAACGAACTGCCGAAAAACCTCGAGCATGCCGAACAGGTGGGCATCGACCTGGACATGGTCAACCGCTACCTGCAAAGCCGCGAAGTGCCGCAACTGCTCGACGGCATCCAGCAGGCGGGAGCCCGGGCGGCAAAAATTGTCACCCACATGCTCAGCTTCAGCCGCCGCAGCAACCGCCAGATGGCGCCCTGCGACTTGCCGGCCTTGATCGACCAGGCCGTGGAAATCGCCGGCAACGACTTCGACCTCATCGTCGGTTTCGACTTCAAGGGCCAGGCGATCATCCGCCAGTTCGACCCACAACTGGGCCCGGTCCCCGGCACCGCCAACGAACTCGAACAAGTGCTGCTCAACCTGCTGAAAAACGCCGCACAGGCGATTCACCAGCGTGAAAATGACAGCGAACCAGGCCGTATCATCCTGCGTACCCGGCTCAACCCGCCGTGGGCGGAGATCCAGGTGGAAGACAACGGCATCGGCATGAGCGAGAACGTGCGCAAACGCACATTTGAACCCTTCTTCACCACCAAGGAGATCGGCCAGGGCACCGGGCTTGGCCTGTCGGTTTCGTATTTCATCATCACCAACAATCACAAGGGCCAGATGGAAGTCCAATCGACCCTCGGCCAAGGCACCTGCTTCACCCTGCGATTACCTTTGGCGGGCAGCCAATTGCCCCCTAACGAACTCACTCAACTGGAGCGCTAACCATGGGCTTTCGCCTGTCGAAGATTTACACCCGAACCGGCGACAAGGGCGAAACCGGCCTGGGCGATGGCCGCCGCGTGCCCAAGGACCATCCACGGGTTGAGGCGATTGGCGAAGTCGATGCGTTGAACAGCCAGCTGGGTTTGTTGTTGGCGGGTCTTGAGGAACAGAGCGGGCAGCATCCGGCGTTGAAAGATGTGATCGAGGTGCTGACGCCCTGCCAGCATCGACTGTTTGACCTGGGCGGCGAGTTGGCGATGCCGGTGTACAAGGCGCTGAATGCGGCGGAAGTCGACCGGCTTGAAGCGGCGATCGATCGCTGGAATGAAGAGGTCGGGCCGCTGGAGAACTTCATCCTGCCGGGTGGTTCGGCGTTGATTGCCCAGGCTCATGTGTGCCGCAGCCTGGCCCGCAGTGCGGAGCGTCGGTGTCAGCACCTGAATGCGGTGGAACCGCTGGAAGGCGTGGGGTTGGCGTATATCAACCGGCTGTCGGACTTGCTGTTTGTGGCTGCCAGGGTGATCGCCAAGCGTCAGGGCGTTGCGGAGATTTTGTGGCAGGCGGCGGCAAAGCCGCACTGATACTTACTGACCGATTGCAACCTGTGGCGAGGGAGCTTGCTCCCGCTGGGCTGCGTAGCGGCCCCAAAAAAGCGGGAGCGCTGCGCACTCCAGCGGGAGCAAGCTCCCTCGCCACAACAAGCTCACCAGCCTGGTCCTTACACCTCAGGCCAGAACGCCCGAATCCCCGCCACACCTTGAGCCCCGGCTTCCCAGGCCTTTTCCCGCTCAGCAGGGCCAACCCCACCGAGCAAGAACACCGGTTTGCTGAAACCACTGATCAACTGCTGCGCCTGCTCCCAACCCAATGGCTGGGCATCCGGGTGAGTCTGGGTCGGCTGCACCGGTGACAAAGTGACGAAATCCACGTCCATCAACTCCGCCAAGGCTAATTCCTCAGCATTGTGGCAAGACGCCGCCAACCAGCGATCCTTCGGCAAAGGTCGCCCCTTGCTCGCGTATTTGCGCAGTTGCGCCGAGGTCATGTGCCAGCCGGCTGCGGGAAAATCCCCCAGCCATTCAAACGGCCCTTTCAGCATAAGCTGAGCCTTGCCCGCACACAGGCCCACGGCGTCCACCGCCAGGTCACGGTACTTGGGGTCGTAACCGTTGGGGGCACGCAACTGAACCAGCTTGATGCCGCCAGCGATGGCCTTTTGAATCCCGCGCAGCAGTGTCGGCGTTTCCAGCTCACCCGGAGTGATCAGGTATTCAGCCGGCAAACGCGCTGCCGCGACGATCGGCGCGTTGGCCGCCGGAAACTCATAGTTAGGCAGGTCCCGTTGGGCCACCCACTCAAGGGGTTGCCCTTCGGCACCGTGAGGTTCGCCGGTAAAGGCCGAGACTTCCCAGACATCCAGCAACACCTGCTTGTCCGGGTAATCATGCTGCACCTTGATCAACGGACGAGCTGCCGTAACCTCGATACCCAGCTCTTCCTGCAATTCACGGGACAGCGCGGTAGCAACCGACTCATCGGCCTCCACCTTGCCACCCGGAAACTCCCAGAGGCCGCCCTGATGCTGGGTATCGGCGCGGCGCGCCAGCAGAATCCTGCCGTCGACACCCCGGATGACCGCTGCTGCTACATGAACTCGTTTCACCGCATTGTTCCTCTAAACGTAAATCCACCTGTAGGAGCGAGCTGGCTCGCGAAGGTCGTTAACGATAACGCGGGCTTCCTGACTCAGCGGGGCGCCCTCTGGTTTTTCGCGAGCAAGCTCGCTCCTACAGTGATACCCGCAATACCTGCGTATCAGGTGCGGTATTCCGCGTTGATCTTCACGTACTCGTGGGACAGGTCGGTGGTCCAGATGGTTTCGCTGCACTCACCGCGGCCCAATTCGATACGGATGGTGATTTCTTCCTGCTGCATCACCGCAGAACCCTGGGCCTCGGTGTACGTTTCGGCACGGGCACCACGGCTGGCGATGCACACCTCGCCAAGGAATACGTCGATCTTGCTCACATCCAGGTTCGGCACACCGGCACGACCTACCGCAGCCAGGATACGGCCCCAGTTCGGGTCGGAGGCAAACAGCGCGGTCTTGATCAACGGCGAGTGGGCCACGGTGTAGCCCACATCCAGGCATTCCTGATGGTTGCCGCCACCGTTGACTTCAACCGTCACAAACTTGGTAGCGCCTTCGCCGTCACGCACGATGGCCTGGGCCACGTCCATGCACACTTCGAACACCGCCTGCTTCAAGGCTGCGAAATACGCGCCGTTGGACGAGGTAATTTCCGGCAGGTCGGCCTGGCCGGTGGCGATCAACATGCAGCAGTCGTTGGTCGAGGTATCGCCGTCGATGGTGATGCGGTTGAACGACTTGTTGGCACCATCGAGCATCAGGTTTTGCAGCACATCGCGGGAGACTTTGGCGTCGGTGGCAATGTAGCCAAGCATGGTCGCCATGTTCGGGCGAATCATGCCAGCGCCTTTGCTGATACCGGTAACAGTGACGGTGACGCCTTCGTGCACAAACTGGCGGCTCGCGCCTTTGGGCAGGGTATCGGTAGTCATGATGCCGGTAGCCGCAGCCGCCCAGTTATCCACCGACAAGTCATCCAGTGCGGCTTGCAACGCGCCTTCGATTTTCTCGACCGGCAACGGCTCACCGATCACGCCGGTGGAGTACGGCAGCACTTGGCTGGCATCTACGCCGGTCAGCTCCGCCAATTTGGCGCAAGTGCGGGCAGCGGCAGCCAGACCAGGCTCGCCAGTGCCGGCGTTGGCATTGCCGGTGTTGGTCAGCAGGTAGCGCACCGGGCCTTCAACCCGCTGCTTGGCCAGAATCACCGGAGCCGCGCAGAACGCGTTCAGGGTGAACACACCCGCGACGGTCGAGCCTTCGGCACAGCGCATCACCACCACATCCTTGCGCCCCGGGCGTTTGATGCCGGCCGAAGCGATACCAAGTTCAAAACCGGCAACCGGGTGCAACGTGGGCAAAGGACCAAGACCAACAGCCATGAATGCGCTCCTAACAATAGTGGATGTGTATTCCGTCGTTATCGACGGTGACAAAATGGCAAAACGCCGCGACGGCTGATGCCGGTCGCGGCGCGGGGTGTTGCAGCGTCAGGCGAAAATCTTAGTTGATTTCGCCGTGGCAGTGTTTGAACTTCTTGCCCGAACCGCACCAGCACAGCTCGTTGCGACCCAGCTTCTGCTCATTGCGCACTGGCGCCTGGGCCAAGGCCACATCGACCTCTTCACCCAAGACTTCCGGAGCTTCAAGACCCGGTGCTTCGTCGTGCTGGAACTGCATGCGCGCAGCCAGTGCCTCGGCTTCCTGACGCAGGCGGGCTTCTTCCTCGATCGGGTCTTCGCGACGCACCTGAACGTGGGACAGCACACGAATCGAATCGCGCTTGATCGAATCCAGCAGCTCGGAGAACAGCGTGAACGACTCGCGCTTGTACTCCTGCTTCGGGTTCTTCTGGGCGTAGCCGCGCAAGTGGATGCCGTGACGCAGGTGATCCATGGTCGACAGGTGGTCTTTCCACAGATCGTCCAGTACACGCAGTACGATTTGCTTCTCGAAGGTGCGCAGTGCTTCGGCACTCGCCTGCTCTTCTTTTTCGTTGTACGCGGCCAGCAGCTCGGTCATGAGCTTCTCGCGCAGGGTTTCTTCGTACAGGTGGTCGTCATCGTCGAGCCATTGCTGGACCGGCAAATCGACACCGAAGTCGCTCTTCAACGCGGCTTCCAGACCGGCAACATCCCACTGCTCAGGCAGGGACTGTGGCGGAATGTGTGCGCTGACGGTGGCGTTAAGCACATCCTGGCGGAAATCGGCAATGGTCTCGCCGATGTTGGTGGCAGCCAACAAACTGTTACGCATGTGATAAATCACTTTACGCTGTTCGTTGTTGACGTCATCGAACTCGAGCAGTTGCTTACGAATGTCGAAGTTGCGGCCTTCTACCTTGCGCTGTGCCTTCTCGATGGCATTGGTCACCATGCGGTGCTCAATCGCCTCACCGGACTGCATGCCCAGGGCTTTCATGAAGTTCTTCACCCGGTCCGATGCGAAGATACGCATCAGGCTGTCTTCCAGGGACAGGTAGAAACGGCTGGAACCGGCGTCACCCTGACGACCGGCACGACCACGCAACTGGTTGTCGATACGGCGCGATTCGTGACGCTCGGACGCGATCACCTGCAAGCCGCCGGACTCCAGCACTTGCTGGTGACGCTTCTGCCAGTCGGCCTTGATCTGCGCGATCTGCTCTGGGGTCGGGTTGTCCAGGGAGGCGACTTCCACTTCCCAGTTACCGCCCAACAGGATGTCGGTACCACGACCGGCCATGTTGGTGGCGATGGTCAGTGCGCCCGGGCGACCGGCCTGGGCAATGATCTCGGCTTCTTTTTCGTGGAACTTGGCGTTGAGGACCTTGTGCTCGATGCCTTCCTTGGCCAGCAAGCTGGACATGTGCTCGGAAGTTTCGATGGTGGCAGTACCCACCAGCACCGGACGCCCCTGGGCCATGCATTCCTTGATGTCGGCGACGATTGCAGCGTATTTCTCGTCGGCGGTCAGGAACACCAGGTCGTTGAAGTCTTTACGCGCCAGCGGTTTGTTCGGCGGGATAACCATCACCGACAGACCGTAGATCTGGTGGAATTCGAACGCTTCGGTATCGGCTGTACCGGTCATGCCGGACAGCTTGTTGTACAGACGGAAGTAGTTCTGGAAGGTGGTCGAGGCCAGGGTCTGGCTTTCAGCCTGGATGTTCAGGGCTTCCTTGGCTTCGATCGCCTGGTGCAGGCCTTCCGACAAACGGCGACCCGGCATGGTACGACCGGTGTGTTCGTCGACCAGTACGACCTGGCCGTCCTGCACGATGTATTCAACGTTGCGATGGAACAGCTTGTGAGCACGCAGGCCCGCATATACGTGGGTCAACAGGCCCAGATTGTGCGCCGAGTACAGGCTCTCGCCTTCAGCCAGCAGGCCGATCTGGGTCAGCATGTCTTCGACGAACTGGTGACCGGCTTCGTTGAGTTCGACCTGGCGGGTCTTCTCGTCGATGGTGAAGTGACCTTCTTTGGTCACCACGCCTTCCACTTCCTCGATGTGTTGCTCAAGGCGCGGGATCAGCTTGTTGATTTCGGTGTACAGGCGCGAGCTGTCCTCGGCCTGACCGGAAATGATCAGCGGGGTACGGGCTTCGTCGATCAGGATGGAGTCGACTTCGTCGATCACGGCAAAATTGAGTTCGCGCTGGAATTTTTCTTCCATGCTGAACGCCATGTTGTCGCGCAGGTAGTCGAAACCGAATTCGTTGTTGGTACCGTAGGTGATGTCGGCAGCGTAGGCGGCGCGCTTCTCTTCCGGCGGCTGGAACGGCGTGACAACGCCGACCGTCAGGCCGAGGAATTCATACAGCGGACGCATCCAGTTGGCATCCCGGCGGGCCAGGTAGTCGTTCACCGTAACAACGTGCACGCCCTTGCCGGACAATGCGTTGAGGTAAACGCCCAGGGTAGCTACCAGGGTCTTGCCTTCACCGGTACGCATTTCGGCAATCATGCCTTCATGCAAGGTCATGCCGCCGATCAACTGAACGTCGAAGTGGCGCATGCCCATGACACGCTTACCGGCTTCACGGGCGACCGCAAAGGCTTCGGGAAGCAGCTTGTCGAGGGTTTCACCTTTGGCTATGCGGGCCTTGAACTCTTCGGTCTTGGCGCGCAATTGCTCGTCCGAAAGGGCAACCATCTGCTCTTCGAAGGCATTGACCAGCTGCACCGTCTTGAGCATGCGTTTGACTTCGCGCTCATTCTTGCTTCCAAAAAGTTTCTTTAACAAAGGCGCAAACATATCGGCAGGTTCTTCCACACATAGGGATGGAGGGCGCCCCGTGAGTCGCCCGAGCAGCCCTCACGGCCGCATGCGAACGAGCATTCTACCCGGAAACGTGGGTGAGGAAAGTGGCGTTATTCCACGATGCAGGCACGGCGCTCTCAGAGGGCTTGTTTAAAATAAGGGCTTTTTGCTGAACTTCAACCCATTCGGGTAATAAGTTACTCGTTGATTTAATGGATAAACTGCCGGTAATGCAATGGCGGCGGTGTCGCAGACGCTTTCTGCTACCATGGCCTCTCTGTTACTTAAGGTGTCTAGTCATGGCATTTCGCCCTCTTACGGCCCGAGCTCCCGCCGTGTTGCTTCGCGAAGCCAAGCCTTTAAAAGCCATCTTCGGCCATGCGCAACGCCTTGGTCATCTGCAACGCCTGGTAGAAAGCCAACTGCAACCCGCCGCTCGCGAACACTGCCATGTGGCCTCGTGGCGCGAAGGCAATCTGCTGCTGATCGTCACCGACGGCCATTGGGCGACGCGCCTGCGCTATCAGCAAAAACGGCTGCAGCGCCAATTGATGGCCTTCGATGAGTTCACCAGCCTGACGCGCATCCAGTTCAAAGTACAACCGCCGACCGTGCCGCAAGGTGCGGTGGGGCATACGATGGACTTGTCGGAGATTGCAGCCGAAACCATTCAGGCAACAGCCGACGGGATTACCGACCCGAATTTACGCGCGGCACTGGAGCGGCTGGCCGCTCACGCCAAACCCAAAACCTGAGACCTGGCGCATAACCAAATGTGGGAGCGGGCTTGCTCGCGAAGGCGGCGTGTCAGTCACTGCATATATTGACTGATCCACCGCTTTCGCGAGCCAGCCCGTTCCCACATTTGATCGCATCGTTATTTACGTTTGCTGCCACCCAACAACGACCCCAATAACCCGCGCACCAACTGCCGGCCCATCTGATTGGCCGCCTGTTGCATCGCCGATTTCAGTGCCTTGCCTGCCGTAGTCCCCAGGAACGCGCCGGCCTTGTCGGTAAAGCTCGGCTCTTCATCTGCGGGCGTCGCCTCTTCTTGCGGCCCCAGGTCCTTGCGCGCCATCAAGACTTCGTACGCCGACTCCCGGTCAATCGGCTTGTCATACCGCCCCAGCAACGGCGAACCGGCAATCAACGCCGCCCGTTCGGCTTCGCTCAACGGCCCGATCCGTGATTGCGGCGGCGCCACCAGCACGCGTTGGACTACCTCAGGCGTGCCCTTTTCCTGCAAGGTTCCCACCAGCGCCTCACCCGTACCCAATTCGGTCAGCACCGCCAGCGCATCAAACGCCGGGTTGGGGCGGAAGCCATCGGCCACGGCCCGCAGGGATTTCTGTTCTTTGGTAGTGAACGCCCGCAGCCCGTGCTGGATGCGCAGGCCCAACTGAGCGAGCACGGTGTCTGGCAGATCCCCCGGAGACTGAGTGACGAAATACACCCCGACCCCTTTCGAGCGAATCAGCCGTACCACTTGTTCCAGGCGATCCTGCAGGGCCTTTGGCGTATCGGCGAACAACAGATGCGCCTCATCGAAAAACAGCGCGAGCAGCGGCTTGTCCGCATCACCGCGCTCCGGCAATTGCTCGAACAGTTCAGCCAGCAGCCAGAGCAGGAAGGTCGCGTACACCTTCGGTGCCTCATGCACCAGGCGGCTGGCGTCCAACAGGTGAATACGCCCGCGGCCGTCACTGGCCGGCTGCAGGATATCTTCCAGTTGCAACGCCGGCTCGCCGAACAACGCTTCGGCGCCCTGCTGCTCCAGCACCGCCAGGCGCCGCAACAGCGCCTGGCTGGAACCGGTGGTCATCAAGGCCGCGTCTTCCCCCAGCAATTCCGGGTGGTAGCGCAAATGATTGAGCAACGCCTTGAGGTCCTTCAGATCCAGCAGCAGCAGGCCTTCGCGGTCGGCCACCTTAAAAGCTGCATAAAGCGCTGATTGCTGGCTGTCGGTGAGTTCCAACAGGCTGCCGAGCAACAGCGGGCCCATTTCACTCATGGTGGTACGCAGCGGATGACCGGACTCGCCGTGGATATCCCACAACGTCACCGGATACGCCTTGGGCGTGTAATTAAGGAAAGGCATGCCGGCGATCCGCTCGGCGACCTTGCCTTGAGGGTTGGCCGCAGCGCCCAGGCCACACAGGTCGCCCTTGATGTCGGCGGCAAATACCGCGACGCCGGCATCGCTGAAGGCTTCCGCCAGACGCTGCAACGTGACGGTTTTGCCAGTACCGGTAGCACCCGCGATCAGGCCGTGGCGGTTGGCCAGGCGCATCGACTGGGCGATCGGCTGACCTTGAAGGTCTGCACCAATAATGAGTTGCGAGGAGTCAGGCATTTTGTCACCCATGGTTAATCTTTAGCACGGCGTGGTCGATACAGTTAAAGCGAGAGACCCAAGAAGTCTTAGAAAAAACGGGCCGGATAATTCCTGCAGGAGCAGATGGAAATATCACACTTTTTTTGACGCAGCCATTTTGCGCGCCCCAAAAGGACGTGCATCGGATATTAAGACCATAGCGGACCCCACAAGCCATGAATAAAAATCTGCGTTTCAGCCATAAAATCCTGCTTGCCGCCGCTCTTATCGTCATTGCCGCCTTTGCGTTGTTTACCCTCTACAACGACTACTTGCAGCGCAATGCGATTCGCGACGATCTGAACAACTACCTGCATGAAATGGGCGACGTCACCGCCAGCAACATTCAGACCTGGCTCACCGGGCGCATTGTGCTGATCGAAAGCGCCGCCCAGAACATCGCCATCAACCCGGATTCAACTAACGTCGCGAGCCTGCTGGAACAGAAAGCCCTGACGTCTTCGTTCATGGCCACGTACCTGGGCGACAGCAAAGGCGGTTTCGTGATCCGCCCCGACACCAAGATGCCCGACGGCTTCGACCCGCGTGTACGCCCCTGGTACAAGGGCGCACAGGGCAGCAACGGCTCAACCCTGACCGAACCCTACATTGATGCGGCCACCGGCCAGTTGATCATCTCCATTGCCACCCCCAGCAGCAAAGCCGGGCAGAGTGTTGGCGTGGTGGGCGGCGACCTGAGCCTGCAAACCCTGGTGGACAACATCGGTGCCCTGAACTTCGGCGGCATGGGTTATGCCTTCCTGGTCAGCGCCGACGGCAAAGTGCTGGTGCACCCGGACAAAAGCCTGGTGATGAAAACCCTGGCTGACGTCTATCCAAAAAACACCCCGAAGATCAGCAGCGATTTCAGTGAAATCGACGTCGACGGCAAAACCCGCATCGTCACCTTTACCCCGATCAAGGGCCTGCCCTCAGTGAACTGGTACCTCGGCCTGTCGGTGGATAAAGACAAATCCTTCGCCATGCTCAGCGAATTCCGCACCTCGGCGATCATTGCCACGATCATCGCCGTGGTCATAATCATCGCCCTGCTGGGCATGCTGATCCGCATCCTCCTGCAGCCACTGCACGTCATGACCCGCGCCATGGAAGACATCGCCGACGGCGAAGGCGACCTGACCCGCCGCCTGACCATCCAGAACCATGACGAATTCGGCGTGCTCGGTACCGCGTTCAATCGCTTCGTGGAGCGGATACATACCTCGATTCGCGAAGTGTCCTCGGCCACTGAGCACGTCAATGAAGTGGCCTTGCGGGTGGTCAGCGCCTCCAACTCCTCAATGGTCAATTCGGACGAGCAGGCCAACCGCACCAACAGCGTCGCCGCCGCCATCAACGAGCTGGGGGCAGCCGCTCAGGAAATCGCCCGCAACGCCGCACAGGCCTCTAATCAGGCCAGCGATGCGCGGCACTTGGCCGAAGACGGTCAACAAGTTGTCGAGCGCAATATCAAGGCGATGACCCAGTTGTCGCAAATGATCAGCGCGTCCAGCACCAATATCGAAGCGCTTAACAGCAAGACGGTGAACATCGGGCAGATTCTGGAAGTGATCACCAGCATTTCCCAGCAAACCAACTTGCTGGCCCTCAACGCGGCGATTGAAGCCGCACGGGCCGGGGAAGCCGGGCGCGGGTTCGCGGTGGTGGCCGATGAAGTGCGCAACCTGGCACACCGCACCCAGGAATCGGCGCAGCAGGTGCAGAAGATGATCGAGGAGCTGCAAGTGGGCGCGCGGGATTCAGTCAGCACCATGAGTGAAAGCCAGCGTCACAGTCAGGACAGCGTGGAAATCGCCAACCTGGCGGGCGAGCGCCTGAACAGCGTGACCCAGCGCATCGGTGAGATTGACGGGATGAACCAGTCGGTGGCCACCGCTACCGAGGAACAGACTTCGGTGGTGGAGTCGATCAACATGGACATCACCGAGATCAACACCCTCAATCAGGAAGGTGTGGAAAACCTGCAATCGACGTTGCGTGCCTGTTCCGACCTGGAACAGCAGGCAGCGCGCTTGAAACAACTGGTGGGCAGTTTCCGGATCTGATTCAACGGCGTCAGTGGCGGCCTTGCGCAGCGGCTGACGCCTGTTCTTCCGGCGAATCGGATGGGTCCTGCAGTTGCTCCCACAACTCAGCGGCGCCTGGAAACTCGGTGCCGTCTTCACTGCTCAAGTCATCCGGGTCATATCGACTCAAACAACCCTCTCCCAACGTCGCAGGTGCTTTGGACGTGGCTTTATCAAGTGGATCGCTCATTCTCCAATCCTTTCCCGTGGCAAAAAAAAGGGCCTGTAGCGATTTAACGCCCAGGCCCTTGATTCTTCAATCAGAACACTTCAATCAGAACACGACGGTCTTGTTGCCGTGCACCAGCACCCGATCTTCCAGGTGATAGCGCAGGCCGCGAGCCAGCACCATCTTCTCGACGTCACGGCCAAAACGGACCATGTCTTCGATGCTGTCGCTATGGCTGACGCGCACCACGTCCTGCTCGATGATCGGACCTGCGTCCAGCTCTTCGGTGACGTAGTGGCAGGTAGCGCCGATCAGCTTTACACCGCGCAGGGATGCCTGGTGATAAGGCTTGGCGCCCACAAACGACGGCAGGAAACTGTGGTGAATGTTGATCACCTTGCCAGCGTATTCACTGCACAGTTCCGGCGGCAGGATTTGCATGTAGCGCGCCAGCACCACGACGTCTGCGTCGTGCTGTTTGACCAGGCGCGAGACTTCGGCAAATGCCGGCTCCTTGTCCTGCGGGTTGACCGGGACGTGGTAGTACGGGATGCCATGCCACTCGACCATGCTGCGCAGGTCGTCGTGGTTGGAAATCACGCAGGAAATCTCGCAGTCCAGCTCGTCGCTGTGCCAACGGTGCAGCAAGTCTGCCAGGCAGTGAGACTCACGACTGGCCATCAGGACCACGCGCTTTTTCTGTTCCGTGTCGGTAATGCGCCAGGTCATCGAGAACTCTTCGGCGATCGGCGCAAATGCCTCGCGAAATGCCTCAAGACCAAAGGGCAGCGTATCGGCACGAATTTCGTGACGCATGAAGAACCAACCGCTGAGATTGTCCGAGTGATGGCTCGCTTCGGTGATCCAGCCGTTATGGGAAGCCAGAAAGTTACTGACCTTGGCAACGATGCCAACCCGGTCCGGGCAAGCAATCACCAGCCGAAAAGTGCGCATTAGGGGGAAACTCCAGAACTTCACAAAGGCCGCCATTCTAGCGATTGCGCAGAAAAACTGCAGTATTCCTTAACCGTTATTCTGATCGCGAGCGTCAGCCCTGCCCCTTAATAGCGTAAGGTTTTACCCATTGTATGTGTGCAAACCCGTGGACTCAGGCAGTAAGCCAAGACTTAGCGAGAGTATCTTTAGCCTGTCGCGGTTACTAATTAACTAAATTCCACGCTTTTGTCACAAACAACCAAAGTAAATTACATAAATGCAGTCTTAAATGTTTACTTGAGCAAACTGTCTGACTATTATTGGGCCACTATCCCCTTTCACCCAGCGCCCTACATAAGGTAGTCCTCATGTCCCTGATCAACGAATACCGTGCCACCGAAGAAGCTATCAAAGAGCTGCAAGCCCGTTTGAAGAACCTGTCCCAAGACGACAAACTGCAAACCGAGCTGGAATTCGAAGGCAAATTGCGCACCCTGATGGGCGAGTACTCCAAATCCCTGCGTGACATCATCGCGCTGCTGGATCCAGAGTCGAAAGTTAAGGCTCCACGTGGCGCCGTAAAAACTACCGGCACCAAGCGTGCACGCAAGGTTAAACAATACAAAAACCCGCATAACGGCGAAGTGATTGAAACCAAAGGTGGCAACCACAAGACGCTGAAAGAGTGGAAAGCCAAGTGGGGCGGCGACGTGGTTGAAGGCTGGGCTACCCTGCTGGGCTAAGCCTCGCCAGGACGCCGCGTGATACGCAACGCAATAAAAAACGCCAGCTAGCTGGCGTTTTTTTATTGTCCGTATTTTACCTGTGCGCCGATTACAGGCTCATGCGTGCGGCTAAAGAGTCAACATACTCCTGCCATTCATCAAGCACCCGCTGCTGAAACGGTGTAGCACTAACAGCCAACTCAAGACGCGCCTGCTTAAAAGCCTCAAGGGTGTTTGGCGCGCCCCATTGCGGGTCTGACAAACGTTGCTGACAGAAAACTCTCCAGCGTTGTTGCTCCTCGTTATTCAAGGTGCCAGGGAAGTTACGCGCACGATAGCGAAATAATAATTCAGGCAAACGTTCATCATCGAAAGGCCATTGCTGACGCGCTAGTTGCGCAGGCTCGGCGACTCTCACTTGTTCACATAAACGTCGATCACGGTCACCGATAAAACCATCGTATAGCTGCTGCTCAGGATCAGCGGTTGGCGCAAAATCTTCCTCGGCGTAAATCAGCGCTAATTTATCGCGCCATAGTTCCTGTGCGTCGGTTAGCCGCAGGGCCCGCGCCTCACACTCATCCATATCCAGTTGCAGACGCTCGCGGTCTTGGGCCCGAAGCACGCTCAACGGTGCGACCACCGGGCAGCGATTGATGTGCAGCAATTTGAGCGGTACCGGCAACTCACCTTCGGCAAGGTCGTCCCGACGGGTATATAAGCGCCGGCGCAACGTATCGGCGTCCTCGTCCAACAGCCCTTGGGGATCGAGCCCCAGGTCGCAGACGATCAACGCATTGCGATTGCGCGGGTGCCAGGCCAGAGGCAGCACCACCCCCAGGTAATGACGCTCGGCAGAAAAGCGACCGGAAATGTGCACCATCGGCTGCAACAAACGAATCTGGTCCATAACCCGTTGCTTACTGCGCAGTTGAAACAGCCAGTCATAGAGCTTGGGTTGTTTCTCGCGGAGCAATCGTGCCAGGGCGATGGTGGCGCGCACGTCGGACAAGGCATCGTGGGCCTGGCCGTGGTCGATGCCGTTGGCAGCCGTCAATCGTTCAAGCTTGAGGGTGACGCGCCCGTCCTGTTCCGGCCAGACGATCCCGTCCGGGCGCAGGGCGTAAGCGGTGCGTACCACGTCGATCAGGTCCCAACGGCTGTTGCCGCCCTGCCACTCCCGGGCATAGGGATCAAAAAAGTTGCGGTACAGACTGTAGCGCGTCATCTCGTCGTCAAAACGCAAGGTGTTGTAGCCGGCTCCGCAGGTGCCCGGGGCGGCCAGTTCGGCATGTACCCGGGTCATGAAGTCGGCTTCGGCCAGGCCTTTTTCCGCCAATACTCCGGGTGTGATGCCGGTGATCGCGCAAGCGGCCGGATGCGGCAGGATATCCTCGCTGGGCTGGCAGTAGAGATTGACCGGCGGCCCGACCTCGTTGAGTTCAAGGTCGGTGCGAATGCCGGCTACCTGCAGCGGGCGGTCGCTACGCGGGTTGATGCCGGTGGTTTCATAGTCGTACCAGAAAATGGTGGTCACGGGCTATTCCTGTGCTGAAGACCGGCAAAGTCTAGGCGCTTGACGGCACCGGGGGCCAGCGCTGTGTTCACTGTACAAACATTCAGTAAATCGTTGAGTGGTTGCTTCCACCGTCGACACTGCTAGCATCCGTCTTTCCAACCCCGCCGCTGCCGCCCAGGCGCCAGCGCCGCACTGCCAAGGACCGCGATGCCATCTGCGCCACTGGACACCCGCTACCAGATCGAGACCCCGGAGGGCATCGACTTGCCTCTGCGCCCGGCCGGCCTGCTGGTGCGCTCACTGGCCTTTGCCTTCGACCTGGGGTTGCGCGGCCTGATTCTCGGCATCCTGTTCATCGCCCTCGCGTTTCTTGGCAATCTGGGCATTGGCCTGGGCTCGCTGCTGCTGTTTCTCGTCAGTTGGTGGTACATGGTGCTGTTCGAAGTGCTCAACCAGGGCTGTTCGCCCGGCAAGCAGATCATGGGTCTGCGGGTGGTACAGGACGACGGCACGCCCATCGGCTGGTCGGCCTCGCTGATCCGCAACCTGCTGCGCTTTGTCGACATGTTGCCGTTCGGCTACTTCCTCGGCGCCATCAGTTGCCTGCAACACCCCAACTTCAAACGCCTGGGTGACCTGGCGGCCGGGACGCTGGTGATCTATCGCGAACAACCACTTTCCCGTCCGCAACTGCCGCAAGCCCCGGCGCTGCGCCTGCCGTTCGCCCTGGAGCTGAACGAACAACGGGCGATTCTCAGCTTCGCCGAACGCCAGGGCGAACTCTCCGCCGAGCGAATCAACGAACTGGCTGCGATCCTGGCCACGCCCCTGCAGGTCTCTCCTGCCCGCGCCGTGGCGGAACTGAACGGCGTGGCTCGCGGATTGTTGGGGCCAGCATGAAGCAGAGTCTTTTCGAAAGCCGCCACCAGGCACAATGGCAAGCCTTTGCCACGCAACTGACACTGCTTGAAAAAGGCAACGCCAAGCGCGCTGACTTCACCGACTTCCCGCATCAGTACCGGCAGTTGTGCCAGCATCTGGCCCTGGCCCAGGAGCGCGGCTACAGCAGTTATCTGGTTGATCCATTGCAGCAGCTCGCCTTGCGCGGCCATCAACAGCTGTACCGGCATCGCAGCCAGTTGAGTGCAAACGTGCTGAGCTTCCTGCTGGCCGACTTCCCCAGGCTGGTTCGCGCGCAATGGCCATTCGTGTTGGCCGCCAGCCTGCTGTTCTTTGGCAGCCTGATCGGCATCGCGCTGCTGGTGTACCTTTTTCCAGACCTGATCTACAGCATCGTCAGCCCCCAACAAGTGGCTGAGATGCAAAGCATGTACGACCCGGATGCCAGCCGCCTGGGCCGGGCAGCCGAACGTGCCTCCAGCGAAGACTGGATGATGTTTGGCTACTACGTGATGCACAACATCGGCATCGCGTTCCAGACCTTTGCCGCCGGGCTGTTGTTCGGCCTGGGCAGCGTGTTTTTCCTGTTCTTCAACGGCCTGATCATTGGTGCCGTTGCCGGGCACCTGACACAAATCGGCTACGGCCAGACCTTCTGGTCTTTCGTGATTGGCCATGGCGCCTTCGAACTCAGCGCCATTGCCCTGGCTGGCGCGGCCGGCCTGCAACTGGGCTGGGCCTTGATTGCGCCGGGGCAACTGACGAGAGGTGAATCCCTGCGACTGGCCGCGCGTAAAAGCGTACAAATGATTTGCGGTGTGATGGTGTTCCTGCTGATCGCCGCGTTTATCGAGGCGTACTGGTCTTCCACCACTGCGGTAGCGCCGTGGATCAAGTACCTGGTAGGCGCCGCTCTCTGGTTGCTGATGGCCGCCTACCTGCTGTTTGCCGGACGGAACCGCCATGCGCCTGAGTGATGCCAGCGTCGTGATCCGCCCGCGTACCTCCTGGGAAGCCATGGACCTCGGCATCCTGCTGGCCCGCGAGCATCGTCTGCTGCTGATGAGCAGTTGGGCCATCGTGACCTTGCCGATCTTCGCCCTGTTCAGCGTGCTGCTGTGGAATCACCCCTCTACCGCACTGTTGCTGTTCTGGTGGTTGAAACCGGCATTCGACCGCCTGCCGCTGTATATCCTGTCCAAGGCCCTGTTCGGCGAAACACCCAGCCTGAAACAAGTTCTGCGTCACTCGCCGAGCCTGCTCAAGGGCCAACTGCTGGCCAGCCTGACGTGGCGACGCTTCAGCCTGAGCCGAAGCTTCGTGATGCCGGTGGTCCAGCTCGAAGGCCTGCAAGGCCAGGCGCGCCAACAACGTCTTGGTGTGCTGCAACAACGCAATGCCGGCGCCGCGCGCTGGCTGACCCTGATCGGGGTGCACCTGGAAATCGCCCTGTGGTTCGGGTTGATGGCCGTGTTCTATTTTTTCCTGCCGCAAGAGGTCGAACGGGACTGGGACTGGCAACAGTTGGTGCTAACAGCGGGGCACGACTGGCTGTGGCTGGAGCACCTGACCAACGCCTTCTATGCGCTGATCCTGGTGTTCTGGGAGCCTATCTATGTCGCCTGCGGTTTCAGCCTGTACCTGAACCGCCGCACCGTACTGGAAGCCTGGGACCTGGAACTGGTGTTCCGCCGACTGCGCCAGCGCCTGAGCAGTGTGGCCCCGGTCCTGCTGCTGGTCATCGGGCTGATGCTGGTTCCGGCGCTCCCATCGGCATGGGCCGATGAACCGGCGCCCCAAAAGCCCCTGAGTACACAATCGGCCAGTCAGTCGATCAAGGCGCTGTTGGAGCAGCCACCGTTCAAAAACGCCGAGACCGTCACCCGCTACCGTTTCGGCGAAGAAAACACTGCGGACAAAAACAAACCGAAAGGTGAAGGCAAGTTGCCGGCCTGGCTGGAAGCATTGCTGAAAAACCTCAACAGCGATTCGTTCAAGCACATCGCGAAGGGCCTTGAAGTGCTGCTTTGGGGATTGCTGGTGGGTGGCCTGGCACTGGTGATCTGGCGCTATCGCGACTGGCTGCATGCCTTTGTCAGCCGCCGCAGCCCCCGCAAGCCCAAGGCTGCCAAGCCCGCTCCCTCGCAGTTGTTCGGCCTCGAGCTGGGGGCAGAGACCCTGCCCGAAGACATCGCCGGCACTGCCGAACAGCTCTGGGCGACGCAGCCCCGGGAAGCCCTCGGCTTACTTTACCGTGGGTTACTCAGCCGCCTGCTGCACGACTTCAACCTGCCGCTGAAAAGCGCCGACACGGAAGGCCAGGTCCTTGAGCGTATCCGCCAACTGCAGCAACCGCAGTTGCTGGCATTCAGCGATGAGCTGACCCGCTACTGGCAAAACCTTGCCTACGGCCATCGCCTGCCGCCTGCCTTGGTGCAACAACAGCTATGCAGCCGTTGGCGAGCCCTGTTCGGGCCGGGAGCTGCACAATGAACCGGCCATTGCTGTGGGTCGGACTGCTTTTGGCGTGCCTGCTCGCAGCAGGCGGTTTTTATGCCTGGCACAAGGCGATCCCCTATCAGGAGGTGGTCGACCGCGGCCCTTCGCCCGAAGCCCTCGCCAACCCTTACCTGGCGGCGGAACACTTTCTGCGCCAGCAAGGCCTGGTGGTGGAACACGCCAACAGTCTGGAACGGCTGGCCAGTCTTTCGCCCAAAGGTAACAGCCTGCTATTGCTGGGCGAGCGCAGCAGCATGAGCCCGCCGCAGGTCGAGCAATTGCTGCAATGGACCCGGGCTGGCGGCCACCTGCTGCTGGTCGCCGAGGCACTGTGGGATGAGGACACCGGTAAAAGTGGTGACCTGCTGCTGGACCGCGTGCAGATACACCAATCCTTCAGCGAAGCGTTCGACGCTCCAGCACCCGCGCGTAAAAAGAAAACGCCGGACCTGACCAAACTCTATGTGGACAACGAAACGGCCCCGGCCTATTTCAGCTTCGACACCGACTTCAATCTCTCCGACCCCAGGCACCTGGCGCAATTCTCGGCCAACAGTGCCAAGTCGACGCACCTGATGCAGATTAACCTCGGGCAAGGCCGTGTGACCGTGGTCACCGACAGCGACCTGTGGAAAAGCCCGGCCATTGGCCAATACGATAACGCCTGGCTGCTCTGGTACCTGAGCCAGGGGACACAGGTCACGCTGCTGTTCAACTCCGATGTCGAAGATCTGTTCAGCCTGTTGCTGCGCTATTTCCCCCAGGCTTTGGTGGCACTCGCCGCATTGATCGCCCTGGGGTTATGGCACGCCAGCCTGCGCCAGGGCCCGATCCGGCAACCCGCCCCCAAGGCACGTCGGCAATTGCAGGAACACTTGAAAGCCAGTGCCGACTTCCTGCTGCGCCGCAGCGGCCAAAACAGCTTGTTGCAAGCCTTGCAGCGCGACATCCAACGCACTGCAAGGCGTCGTCATCCCGGGTTCGAACACCTCGACACCGCCGAACAATCACGGGTGCTTGAACGCCTGACCCGCCAACCCTCCCTCGTCATCAGCCAGGCCCTCGGCCCACTCCCGGCAAAACGGCTCTCCAGTGCCGATTTCAGCCGCCAGGTGGCTAGCCTGCAAACCCTCAGGAATGCCCTATGATCTGGAGCGTTGCGGTCGTTAGATCCATGTGATATTAGAATCTTAGTTCTGTCCATGGGGAGTGAAGCGTCGCAGCAGTAGCCATCACACAGCCCAAGCAGACAGAGTGACATAGCCGACGACGGGATGAACGATGGAGCTTGTATGGGGCAGCAAGGATTTCGTGATCGCAGGGCAACCTTATCAAGGGTTTCCGATTCTGCTGTGGGACTCGATGGAGAGCTGCACTCAAGCCAATCTATTCTTCCGTCGTTACCTCCTTCGTGGGGAGATCGGCTCGAAGGAATCCTGGCCGAATACCGGACGAGCGCTGTACGATTTCTTCAGCTTCCTCCAAGCCCATGACCTTGACTGGCGGGACGTAGATCGTGGTGAGGCCAAGAGTCTTGTTGCTGCCTATCGGGACTACTGTCTGGTGACGTGCGGACTGGCACGCAACACTATTCGCCAGCGACTGACGTACATCTGCAAGTTCTACGAGTTCGCCTTGGAGAAAGGTTGGGTAAGGCGCCTGCCTTTCGGTCATGAAGAACGAATTGTGCCACGCGAAACAAGCTTCCTTGAACATGTCGACGCTAGCGGTGGCAAGGCGCTGGTGAACGATGTGATGCCGCGTAGTCACAAGCCCCTGCCTAAATACCTGAGCATGTCCCAGGCGAAGTCTCTTCTGTCCATGGCGGGCAATCCACATCACCGAATCATGATTCAGTTGGCCCTTCGCACAGGCCTACGTCGTAACGAACTGGCTACCTTCCCGGTGACATATGTTTTCGACCCGGACAAGGCTGGGCGAACTGAGCGCAATTTGAGCATTCGACTTGATCCTTTCGACGGCACTGGCATGGAAACCAAGGGCAGCAAGAAGCGAGATATCTGGATCAGTCGCAAGTTCATGGCCGAACTCTATCGCTACGTGACGAAGCTACGCGGTGAGCGGGCGTCTCTGGGTAAGGATCAGAAGGCCCTCCTTCTCAACCACCTCGGGGAGTCTTACGGCAGCGACGGCAAAAGCCTGAATCGGATCATCGTCGAGACAGGGAGGCGAGCAGGCATTGAAGTGCACACCCACATGCTGCGACACACTTATGCGACCTACACGCTGGTTAACCTTCAGCGCAACCCACAGCAAGGCCTTGACCCCTTGGTGTTCCTTCAGCGGCAGCTTGGCCACAGCTCGATCCAAACCACCATGATCTACCTACACCTGATTAACGAGATGGCCGACGAGGCCGTGCTGGCGTATGACGACGAACTGAACGAAATGGCGGGAGCGGTCTGATGGGGAAGCGGAAAGTTTTTACCAAGACTGACATCAGCGTCCCGCAAGTCGAGCACGACATCGATACCGAAGGCAATGTGGTTATCTGGCCCGAGGCTATCCCTCCAGCACACACAGTGGTCTCATTCGAGCGCAGCCCAACTAGCCAACGAAAATTCGATTTTGCCCGATGGTACGGCTCAGGTGTCGACCCTATCACCTACGCCTGTCAGCGACAAATTGAGCGTTTTCTAGCAGGACAAGAGGGCACTCTGTCGGTCGCTACTGTAGTGAGTTATTGCAACTGTGGGTTAGTGAGTTTCCTTGATTTTTGCGTGCTCCAATCGATGGCCTCTGAGCGTGAGTTGACGCTGAATGATGTCAATCGAAGTCTTATCGACGGCTACCTTCGTCACATATCTGGACTGGTTGTAGCAACCACCAGCCAGAAAAACTACTACTCTAAAACCAAGCCGGTGCTTGTTGCTCTCGGGAGGCGTGGCATTTTTCCATTAGTCACGTCTGGCGATGATGCCACCTTTCCGCGCAACCCATTTCCGAACTCCAATCGCAAGTCCAAGGGCGAGACACCCCTATCCAAGCGTGAGCGACAAGAGTTCGCAACGGCATTGCGGCAAGCCATAAAACCCATTTTTATCAATGACACACCGCCAACCAGTGACCTATTGGCCTATAGCTTGCTGGTCGTGGCTCTACATACCGGACGTAATGCCACTCCATTGCTAGAGATGGGCCGCAATTGCTTACGTCCACATCCCAAAGACGACACCGTCTTCCTGGTGCTATGGAAGCGCCGTGGCTACAACACCAGCAAAGTAGCTGTTCGAGCTGAGTCGAAGACCGAGCGCGTGCTGGAAGCAATGCCCAGCGTCAGGGTCAACGTGGAACGCCTGATCCGTCGCGTGATGGCGGTGACTGAACCCCTAGATTCAGAAGCTCCGGACGACCTCAAGGGCCGCGTGTGGCTTTATCGCAGCCGCTCTAAAAACTCAACGAGTCTGGTCACGTCACTGACTCAAAGGATGTTGGAAGCAGGCACGGCCCGTCTTGTAGCTGAGTATGGATTGAAGGACAGCGACGGAAACCCGCTGCGTATCAACATCGCTCGCCTGCGTAAGACTTTTGCAAACCGCATCTTTGAGCTAACTGATGGAGACCTCGCAATCACCGCCGCTGCTCTAGGCAACACGCCACGAGTAGCCGACCAGAATTATCTAGCCCCAAGCGAAAATGACCGTCGAAACTGGCGGTTCATGGGAGAATTGTTGGTGGAGGAGCTTCTAACTGCGACCATTGGCGCAACCTACAAAGAAAACCCCTTGGGTCGCTGTGCAGATCCTGTAAACGGCCAGTTCGCCCCGAAACGCGAAGGCGCAACCTGCATGAACTTCATGAACTGCGTGCGCTGTAAGCACTATGCAGTGACCGCCGAAGACCTCTACAAGTTGTTCAGCTTCTACTTCCGAATGCTGAGTGAGCGCTCCCGCATGGATAAACGTCGGTGGGCACGTGAGTTCGCCCACATCCCTCGCCTCATTGACGACTACATCATCGCTGAGGGACTTCGCCGTGGCAGCTTCAAGTTTGCAGCCGTGGAGGCCGCGAAGAAGCACGCTCGCACCCAACCACACCCGTTCTGGTCTACTGATCTCATTGCTAGCCTGGAAGTCTTCTCATGATTGACGACATCTCAGAAGAACTACCTTTCGCGGCCATCACCGCTCAACCTGGGGATGTGCGCGGTCTGTCCGATTCAGAGCGCGACAGGCTGATCATCAGTGCAAATCAAGTTGATGGGCATTGGGTGATTATCAGCAGATATGGTGATGACGTCTGGTATCTCACCGGTTTCCCTAAGAACGTTGCTTTAAGCGATAGACGGATCGCTTTCGATACAGTGCCACCGGTATTTCGTCAGGTGGTGAAGGCAGTTTTTTATCGTTATCTGAGACGAGGTCGGGACGGAACTGATCGGCCTAGGGGTGCGACAATTACCGGTCTCTTCACTGGTTTGTCACCCTTCCTACGGCACTTGGACTCGCTGAAACTCAACCAGCTCGGTAGTGTGACACCTATAATCGCGGCCACGTATGTCACGGCCTGTAAAGCTCATTTACAACCTGGCAACGGTGAGCCGTTATCAGCAAGCGGCTTGCTCGCTCGATACAAGGCTGTAGAGGCGCTGTATGGGTTGAGCCAATACACCGAGGACAAGATTCCACAGCATCCTTGGCCTGATACTTCTGCAAAAGCAATGGCGGGAACTCTCGGCATGCTCAACGTTGGGAAGACACCACTGATTCCCGACAATGTGTTCTGCGCCTTATTCGAAGAGGCTCATCAGCAGGTGGAGGGAGGTAAGCTACTGCTAGATCTGCGCGATGACTTGGATAATATCGCCTCGAAAGCCGGAGTTCAGAAAAAATTCGACGTAATACGATCTAAAAACCAGCGCTTGCGTGAGATGGGCTGGGAGGGTGGTCTTAGGAAGTTCAATAGGTCGCTGTTAGGTCTACGCACAGCCTGCTACATCGTTCTGGCAAGCACCTCAGGCTGTCGTAATCACGAACTGGCTAATCTGCAATCGGGGGCGCATCGGCGCACCGAGGATGATGACGGGACGATTTACCACTGGATGCGATCTGAGTCAGAGAAGACTGATGAAGGAATCCATAACTGGATGATCCCAGAGGCAGGAGTTCGGGCCCTCCGCGCCATGGAGCGCTGGGCTACGCCGTACCAAGCGATGATTTCCGACGAAATCATCAAGCGACGTCTAATCAACCCGCAAGATCCACAGATCACTGAAGCCCATGCGCATCGTAACTCTCTGTTTCTGGGAATTAACTCCAGTGAAGGTATTCAGGCTCGTATACTGTCTAACGCATCTTGGGACGGCGCTTTAAAAGCATTCGCCAAGGAATGCGGGTTGAAATGGAAACCAACCAGCCACCAATTCAGACGCAAATTCGCTAACTACGCGGCACACAGCCGTTTTGGCGACCTGCGCTACCTCAAGGAGCATTATGCTCACTGGTCGATGGATATGACCTTGGGATACGCCATGGACGAAAGCTGGGGACAGCATCTGGATCTTGAACTGTACTCGGAAATCCAAGATGAGCTGGAGGACATCAAACTCGGCGTCGTCGACAACTGGATGGGCGATGAATCGTTGGCAGGAGGCTATGGACGCTCCATCAAGGGGTGGAAGCGGGAGCCGGAGAACCTGCTGATCTTCAAAGATCGCGCCTCTATGCTGAAATCCATTTCCGAGAGCACAGCCATCCGCAGCAATGGCCACGCCTGGTGTACAGCGGACAATGACGGCTGCGTTGGCAATACCCTTGAACGCACCCGGTGCACTGGCTGCGACCACTCGGTGATCGGGAGTATCCACGCTCCCATCTACCAGCGACTCTACGATGATCTGAAAGAGCTGCTGCTCTGCAAGGACATTGGCGAAGGAGGTCGCCTACGCGTGGAGCGCGACCTGAACCGCTGCCGGGAGGTGTTAGTGCAAATGGATATGCCTCCTGAGGATCTGAGTGCATGAAGAGCAAGGACAAATCATCCAACTACAAGCCTGCTGTGGATCGAGCGAAGGATCTGAGGCTAGCCATCTATGCGATCCAAAAAGGTCGGGCTCGTACTGGTGAAACTAAGGTGACCATCGCCGCTGTGGCCCGTGAGGCCGGAGTATCGACGGCGCTCATCCATAATCATTACCCAGCAATCGCTGAGGAGATACGACAGATCCAGGGGCGATCTAGTCGTGCCATGCGAGATGTAAAACATCAGGATCTGATTGCCGAGCGTCAGAAGTCTAAGGGCTACCGTCATGAGATTGAGGAGCTTCAGGCCAAGCTCGCCAGACTCGCATCCATCAATGAGGTACTGCTGTACGAGAACGAGACCCTAAAGGCTAAGGTGAAAGAGCGAAACGTGGTTGAACTGGTTTCGTCCACCCGCATGGATAAATCTCGCATCTGACGAAGTCCTCCGTTCATTGACATCAAACGAATCCGAATAGTCATCGAAGCTACTGTTGCCGTGGCATACCCCTGAGCGGACGGCTGTCGTTAACCAACGCTGTCTACGACGAGTCTTAGCCCTGCGGGCTTCCATCCTCATGCTCTGCGCGCTCCGCTTGCCTTATCAGTCACGTGGACGCATCTAGGTTGTCCATTTGATCCAATAGACAAGCGCTACGAATATGCTAACTTGACCGCCTCGGTTCCCTAGTCGAGATCGGGCGGTCGGTTCGCCAAGGCGGTATAGCCACAGGGTGCTTCACCTCTTCTGCTTCACATGCATTCCGACAATAGTCAGAGGGCAGCCGACACCGCTGGCGAATTGGAGGATGCTATGCGCGTACCAATCTCTCTTGCCGACCTTCGTGTCAAATACGGCTTCAACCGTATCGCCAAAAAGCTCCAGCGCAATTGGCGGAGCACTTTTTCCCTATCCCTCGCATCCTCGCAAGAAATCCTCTCGAAGGGTCTTGGCTATCAGGATCTTCATGATCTGCAAAAATCGGCTAATGAGCACGCCAAGACTGTCGCCGTGCCTACTCAGGATGAAGTCAGGGACGGGATCAGTAACTCTATTACCGATTTCTGTCAGTCGAAGAAAGTAACTGACATGAGCGAGCGCGACGTCAACCACTTAGTAAGTTTGCTGCCCCTACACGAGCTTACCGTGTTCCAGACTTCACGCTCACAACAGGCTGGTACTCTCGCTTCTCAGTCCGTCTTTGAGTTAATCACAGGGCCAGCCAATGACCTGGCTGTGGCTGCCAATCAGGGGAAGTCGAAGCGTCCCGCACACTTACGCGACGATCTGAGTGCAGAGCTTCTGAAGCCACCAGCAGATCCCATCAGCCAAGAAGAACTGAAAAGCTTTTGGGAGGTTGTAGAGCGCAAGGGTAGTCTTCATGACCAATGTTTGTGCCTGGGTTTGCTGCAAGGTATTCGCCCGCTTGAACTGTTAAACGTGAAAGCTCATGACGTTTACACTACTGACCAGCACTCTCTCCTACGGATCAAGAATTTTAAAACGCGCAGTCGTAGTGGTCAGCTATTTATGCCTTCCGTATTCAGTACCCTTATTGATCAGTACGTGCGCCAAGCGAAGATTCCTCCAATCGGTTACCTCTTTCCTTCTCCGAAAGACAGCAATGTCCCTATGTCGCTCGAGCAAATGCATCGGATTATTGGAGTCTATCTGCGAGAGGCCATAGCTAATCCATCTCAGAGGCGTGCATCCTCCATTCGCCAATCCATGCTCCACGTTGCTGCGAAACATATTCTCGAGCGGATAGCGCAAAACATGGGACATCAGGTTAGCGGGATGACGATGAAGTATCTGCGCATTCCGAAATCAAGCACTCAGAAGTGATGATTTGGCAGGGGCCACGTTTAATTTATGCCGTGCCCTAGCGGGCCGGCTGTCGTGAACCAGGCCCGGCGATACTCGCCGTTGTCCTGGCCCTGCCGGGCTTCCATCCTCACGCCTGCGCGCTCCGCTTGCTTTTAGTGATCAGACTTTGGCTTGGATGCCCCCCGCCTGCAAAAAAATGTCGCATCAGGCTCAAGGTTTTCTAAAACCAACCGTTTGTCATAGGTATGTATCGCTTCGAGCGAATCGCTTTGATCCCACCAACCGACGACTACGCACAGCGTTTGGGTGCCGCCATTTCGTTTCCCAAGACGATCCTGGGCAACCGCCAGCGCAATGCCTGGCAACGTCTGATCCGCGTCATCAAGTCTTCAGAAACCCTTTCTGCATTTGATAAAGCAGCAGCTTATGTAGAGGGCTACGCACATGCACTGGTCGACAGCGACCAGATCGACATTTCCATCGAACGAGATGTGTTGATCATCGAGACTGTCGACGCTTGGCGATGCGCCCGTTTTGACTCCAGCACCTCCACCTATTTGTAGCCACCAGTGAGTACCATGACTTCTATTTTTCAACGCTATGCCGACGACGAACCGTCTGAATTACGCATCCAGATGCCGCTGCGGGTTCTGGCTACAACCGTCAGTCATTACCCAATTGATGTTCTGGTAGGTCACTGGGAAAAGTATTTGGTAGACCCCTCCTCCGCTCGCGATAGGTTTCCATGGGCTGCACGATTTGTCATGGGCACACCCGTACCAACATGGGCGCGCTGCGTGCAGTGGAACGTCGGCCAGCAGGCTCGTTTCATTACCGCTGTTTGGGCGGGGCTAGACCTGGGAAGCTATCTTACAAACGACTGGTGCGAGCCTGCGAGCACTGGCAGGGCATTTGCGGAGAACAGCGAGATTCTCATTGATGGCCAGCAACGGCTTCACAGCCTTGAAGAGTATTTCCTTGATCGTCTTGCGGTGCCGGATGCACAAAGTCAGCCGAGGGTCTGGTCTGAACTCGGTAATGGCGAGCGGAAACGTTTTTTGTCGACGATCTTTACGCAGGCCAGGGTTTCTTCTGGCGACGAAGCAGCATTGCGAAAAACGTATGATCTTTGCGCGCAGGGAGTTGTGCCTAGGTCATTTGAACAACGAGCTGTTCGGTAACATTTGCGTTGACAATAGTCGGGCGGCCCCCTTCGGGGGCGGCTGTCGTGAACCGAGTCCCGCTACGACGGGTCTCGGCCCTGCGGGCTACCATCCTTCCGCTCTCCGACCATCGTGGTCTGCGCGCTCCGCTTGCATCTGATCGGGCTCAATTCTAGCCTGGACATTTCCTGCTGCTCTCACATACTTGCCCCATCCAATCCGGAACGAGGCTGAGAAAATGGCATGGTCATTTTGGAAGGACAAACGTCCTGAATGGATTCAGGCTGAGGAGCGAGCGTTCATCAAGGCAGCCAACGGCTTGAAGACACTGCAGGTGACACCACGAGGCGGTATGCGAATTGACCCAGAGGAGATTCGAGACCAGATTGTTTCCGCCCGAGAGCTGTATAAAGGCTTGGTTGAGAAATAGCTATCGCTAGGATCAACCACCTTGTGGTGCAGATAAAGGCCTGCGAGTCGGGTACAAAACGTCCACGATCTTAGGCCATACCACGGCAGGAGTAGCTAGGCGGCTTTCGGAAGCTGCTCTGCCTTCACCGCCTACTTACCAGAGATTTGATCCTGTCGCCTAAACAAGCCTTTCGTGCTCTAGGTCGTAGTAACATTATCCGGAATTTTTCAGCTATGTTTCGGTTAGCCTTCCATATCGCAGTGCTGCATCCTGTGCTGAGACATCTGGTGCATCGCGCCGGGGTAGACATATAGGAAGCGCCAATGCTTAAGAATGCGATCAAATTTCTGCGCGACTCTCTACTGGAGGACTTCGGCCAGCCGGCGACCCTGATAAACTTGCTTCGTGCAGACGTCGGCCTGAACAGGCACTTGGTCGAGCATGAAAAGGGTATCAGCGCAAGCGAAGTGGTGCGTTGGAACAACTTTGGCGACTTGGGGTACGAGACCAGTCGGATGTACCTGCGGAGGCTCAATGGATGGACACGCTCCCCTGGATCCTATCAAAACTATGCCTCGACCAGTCTAGTCCGAGAGGATCTTCTCAGCTTGGGTACAGTTAGGGAGATCAAGCGATGGAACTGCGATATTCAGCAGGTCGACGGCTTTTCCGCATCGAAGTCAGAGCTGCGCAGGTTCAAAAGCATGGACGCCATGGTTGAGCGCAACTCCCAGCCAATGATCACACCTGTTACCCAAGAAAAACTTGAAGAGAATCTCCGATGGGACGAGATCCGGATCATCTCTAGAGAAGATCACGATTACTTCTCCACTTGGGAATGGGACGGACGAGTGTTCTTGATCAACAGCGGAGGCTCCCACCACTTCGCAGCGGCCAAGTACATCGCGAAACGGATCGGGGTCAACGTCCCACTCACAGGTCGGTATAAGGTTTACGGAATTAATCAGGTCGCCTTGGCGAGCCTAAGACGCGATTTCGACATGTTTGTGGTGTCATGGCACTGCAAGCAGCAAATGGACTTTCACCGAGCCATGCAGAGGTTCGAGGCTACCTACTACTGGAAGGATCTCCCACGTCCATACACTGACCAGGCGGCGATTTTCCTGCCTAAAGCGGAGAAGCGCGCTGGGAAGGTATCTGAGGTACTGCGTGAGGCTGGATTTCAAGATTTAGGCCTTTACCTCCAGAAGCTGGCTAATGCTACGGCTCATCATGTCTCGGTCGTCTAGCAGCCTTATGTGCATCTAAACGCCGCATCTCAGCCTGCTATTGAGTCAGAAATTTGTCCCAACCATAGGCGTACGGGCCATCGAACAGACGCGTCGAGCCGGTGCTCGCTTGCAGAAAGCGCTCATGGCATGGCTGGGGAATACCTGCCTTGCGCACAATGCTGATACCGGAACTGTGGCGCTCAATCAGAACTGCTTTGCGGGCAGCATTTAATCGTCGCCTGGATTACTCTGGTTACCGAGCGCTTGATCATGTCGGATCGCGGGAAGCCGCTGGAATGGTTTATCTCTCACCCGTCGGCCATGGATGGTTGGGATGCAAGCCTCTGACACGCCGCTGGCTCGTCTTGATGACAACCTGTTTGATCCTTCATGTGCCGGCGACTCGCTATCGCAAAATAAGTCTGACCAGTTATTCTGCGGTAGGAACCAGCCAGGGATCGGAGCTGCTATGGCCATGAACGATTATCCAAAGCGTGTCAGGGACAACATCATTCCGCTTTCTGTAGGAGATACCTTGCCAATGGATACCACTGTGCTGATGCGTGGTTTACACACCCTGGCAGCCAACTTCAAGGAAACGTCGGATCAGCCAACCTCTGCCGGTGGTTTTTACTGACGACACTCATGTCCGGAGGTGACAATCGTCGCCATCTGGATCTGAGCGCCACGCTAGTCTGCCCGAGTAAAATTGCAGCCGATCACAGTGTCGATTGCGCTCATAGAAGGGAATTCGGACGGTAAACCGGGTACAGACCGTAGGCGCGGTAATCTTTAGTCCCGGCGTAAAAATGATCGAACAAATATCTAGCCAGATGGCGGGCATTGTCGCGCCAACCCCTAGTGTTTCCGTTCGCCCCGAGGATCGGTGTACTCCAAGCCGCGTAGAGCGACATGTACTCTCCGTCAGCGAACTCTTCGCTACTGGTACAACTGGTAATAGCCGAGACAAAAATCCCAAGGACAGAGCCAAAATCAGCCAGGTAAGGGTAAGACTTCGCCCAACCTGGATATTGCAGGTTGAAACTGCTTACTCCCTGAGGATCAGCTCCAGCTCCCTGGAAGCGACTGTACATCTGGGCGTCCTGCAAGGCGTCGTGAACATATCTGAATCGGTCGTACCAATCCTTCGGAACCCGGTTGGTCGAGAAGTCCCAGCTCAATAAAAAATCAATCGATTGTTCGATTGGGATGTATTGAGCTACCAAATTTTTGGCCACATTCTCCGGCAGCGCAGCCTCATATTGGGTAGCCATGACTCGTTGGACAGCGGCATCCACGGCGCTTTGGATACCTGGCAATCCCAAATACCACTCCTTGAGCATGGGATGTGAATTGATTTGCATCTCGATATCTTGCCAGCCGACCAGCTTTACCGGGAACAGCCCCTGCGCCACGCGGGCGTTGCTGAGCCGCCAGACTTCATTCGACAGATCAGTGCTTCGGTCACACGCAACGAAGATGTGATACTCCAAGATTGGATGCGGGAAGTCGACAGTTTTACCCACCTCAGTAACCGCTTCGCTAAAGCTGAATGACTGAACGTTCTTGGCCTGAATGGCGATCTGAGACCCCGAGAAGTAGTGATCGACGCCAAACTGCGCTTGCCCCTTGCGCCCGTAATGCTCAGCCGTCGCCGGCAAGCCCATGATCAGAGGTGATGTCCTCCTGACCAGCTCTTCAAAGTTATCTTCGTGCTTCGGACGTGGAAGTGTGTAATACAAGACGCGGGCTCCTGCTGATGAAATCTTCCTTCACTGATTTAGTTTGACTGCTACCGAGCAGCCAAGGCAAGGGAGGTTTGCCAGGCGGAAGCAGGCGGGCACTAATTCCGAGGAGCTGTCCCCTCCTCTTAGGAAAGAGAAAGCCTCACGTTGTCGGCGCTGATTGAAAACTGACCCACCCTGCCGATCAGCCGACAGAAAAAGGGATGACACCTTAGCAGACGTGAATTGCTGGGCTAATGGGATGTGGAGTTCCAGACATCACAGGGCTCAGCTGTTCTAAAGACCCTCCTCCGTGCAGCCGATAAGCTGGCAGCATGGGTCACCTACTTGGTGCTAGCCCTCAGCTTACTAAGCATGGCCATTTCCATCGGCTATTGAGCCAAGGAAGGCCGCCCTCCATTTGTACTCAAAAGCCTTACTGGGCCAGCCAGCTCTCGACCTTGTCAGAACCGTACTGAGCCTTCCATTCTTTCAATACCTTGTGGTTGCCGCCCTTAGTCTCGACGACTTCGCCCGAGTGAGGATTCTTGTAAACCTTTACAGCCCGAGCCTTACGGGAGCCCTTGGTTTCAGGAGCTGCTGGAGCACGGCGGTTTGAAGAGTGCGGATCGAGAATCGCGACAATGTTGCGCAAGCTGTAACCATACTCACCTAGCAGGTCACGAAGTTTCGTTTCGAATTCAATCTCACGCTTCAGACCATCATCGTTTTTCAGTGTTTCAAGCTCTGCCAATTGGGCAGCAAGCTGTTGTTCAAGCGCGCGGAATTCAGCGAGACGGGACATGTAACACCTCAGATATTTAGTGTTGCCAGTATAGTCAGCACTATCCAAAGCAGACAATCGAAGGTGCCCCTCCGACGCCTAACGCTGACGCTCACGCCTTGCAGACATGTGAGCATCCAAGTGCTTCATTTCAGCCTGCCATTGAGTCAGAAATTTGTCCCAGTCATGGGCGTACGGGCCATCGACCAAGCGCGTCGAGCCGATGCTCGCTTGTAGAAAACGCTCACGCCACGGCTGCGGAATACTGGCCTCGTCAACGATGTTGATACCGGAACTCTGGTGCTCAATCAGGACTGCTTTGCGGACAGCATCAATATCGAGATGTGGATGACTCTGGTTTAAGTTAACGCGCTCTTGGTCTTCAATGTCGTCAAGCACATTCAAAATAGCGACAGCTTGTGGGTCGCCCGGCACCAGGTGCAAAAGTGTCCAGAGGGCTTTGCGCCTAACAGACTCACGCGTACGAAGATCATCAGCCATGTTCAGTGCCTCGATTGGAACCGGCAGTCAGTCGACGATAAAGGTCGGCTAAGAGGCGAGCATCCAGCAGCGCGTGATGGGGAAGTTCCGGGAGCGTCACGTTGCCGATATCATCCGCTTCGAGATGCCTGAACAGCAGGATCAGGTTGGTCGCGCGATTGGCAACGTTAACTGGCCAACGATGATTTACGTAGGCCAGTTGGCAGAAGAGATCCCAGTCCCAGTCCGGAGCGTCCGAGCAAATCTCGAGCGGGACTTCTAGATGGCTCAGGAAAGCGAGCAATGAGGTTTGGGCTTCGACCAAGGTTTGCCCGTGCGCAGCCAGGTTGAGCTGAGGCAGGACGTTCTGGATCACGAAGTCGCTGCAGTCTCCGACTAGGTAGGTGTCTGTGAGTTCGACGTAGTATTCATGGCTGGCTTCGGACACGAGTGCCAGGGAAATCAGCTTCGTATCTCGGTTGAGCTGTGTGAACTCACAGTCCAAAAATAGCTTCATCTGCTCCTCCCTGTGAGTACCTGGTTCATGCATGGCGGTGTACCTTTGGCAAAACGACCAAAGCCGACTGGTTTCTTTTATGACTTTAACCTATTGCCCTGACGAACCTTTGCCTGCACTCACAGCAAGGGAGGTTTGCCAGATGCTGCGCGATGCCGTCTTGGGAGGCGCATGATGGTTACCCTGGTGGACGAGAGGCATTGATCGCATGGGCTTGATGGCCGAATTATCGCATCGATGTATAGATGCCCAAGATCTTCTTTTATTTTGGGAAACCCGCCCAAAAAGGCCCATTTTCTGCGGCCTATGATTACCTCTCACATGATGAGGTACTGAAGATGTTTGATTTTCTGAAAAAAAGACGCGAGACCGAACAGCAGCGCAAAATCAAACGAGTCATGGATGCTCAAGAAGCGTTTTTGGCTCTGTATGAGACGTCCACGCCGATCACTCTGCAGGAGGAACTCAATGCCGTTGCTAAAAGTTTTGAGCAAGGACGGCGCGATGACCGAGAGTGATTTGGAGTGACATAGTAATACCAGTTTTGGCATTCACGGGTCGCTCAAGGGGGTAATGAGGAGTAAATTAGGGGTAATTCGTATACCTCTCATTGCCCCCTAAAAAGCTCTAAATTACCTTTTAACCACATGATATATAACGTATTTTCTGCAACTAGAAACTATAGGCATCTCTAGAAGCGTCCCTGCGCCTTGAAGTACAAAGGAGCCAACGTAGAGCACGCAGGGTTAGCAACCATGTTGGAATTAGCTAAAGAGATTGTAAGTAGCGGGCCTTCGGGAGTTATCGCCTTGCTGGCATTCGCAGCATTCGGCGTAGCTTGGAAAGCTCTATCAGTGCTGGAATCAGTGAAAAAGAAGGACAAGGAATGAGGCCCTGGTCGAAAGTGCCGGCATGGTGGTCTGATGAGATTGCGCTCCTTCGAGGAGGGGTTCATGCAGGTCGGTCTCAGGCGATGCTTCGTGTCGTCTTCGCGCTGGCGACAATGACCCCTACGGCGAAGACATACACAGTCGTCTCCTCTGTCAGCGAGCTGATGGAGCGCACAGGATTAAGCCGGCCAATGGTTCGCCAGGCCTTGGTTGACGTGGAAGCGCGGGGGTGGATTCGACACAAGCCTGGTGGAGGCAAGCTCAAATCCGAGTACACGCTGGCATGCCCACATTTCGAGGCAGAAAAGGACGGCTACTACTACAAAATCCCAAACAAAGAGGTTGTTAAGAACCTTCCGAAGATCTCTCGCCGAGGGGAGAAGGCGCTTGCGGCGCTTAAGATCTACGCCGTGCTACTGATCGTCCGACCGAATCAAGCAAGGATCTCGAGCATCAATGTCGAGAACTTGAGAAATAAGGCTGCTGTGCAGTGGACTTCTCTAAGAGACGGCTTATCGATCCTCGCTACGCACGGCATGATCGTTGTCGATAAAGCCCCAGGTGATGATGGTGAGTACGTGAAAAACCAATACGTGATCAAGGGGGACATTGTTAGAGAAATCCCGGCATGATCCATGGCAGCGCTAGGTGAGGTAGTATTGTCGCCGGATGACGTGTGGAGACGCGAGATGAAGGCCCCCAGAACGATATGCCAAGCTGATCTACAATTTGACCACATAGCAATCGGGCTATGTGGTCAAAGGAGGCGAAATGAGTTCTTTCGACGCTACTTGCAGCTGTCATCTAGACTTCCTGATAAACCAGTTTTGCATAGCTTGCGATGGTAGCAAGGTACGCAACAAAGATCGCGAAGCTACTATTCTCCGTAATCGAGACAGAAAGCGTCCAACACAAATTGAGTATTTGGAATTTGACGGCGGTCACTGCAAGCAGAAATATAAGTCTTTAACCGAGGATTGGCAGTGCCCGTGTTGCAACCGGACTAGATTCCAGTTGCTTCGCTGGACTATGAGATTTCCTAAAAGCCCATCACGGTTTGAAGGTTGGGTTGTTGGTCTTCATACACATCATGATCATGCCAGTGATGCCTATGGAGGGATGTATACCTTTCAAGGAGCTGCAGCCGCGAGATTCGCCCCGGTAATAATTTGCGAACAGTGTAATTCCGCAGATTCCTCAGCAAAGAAAAAGCTACGACTGCCTGAAAACTTTACCTTTACCCCGATTGAGATTAAAAGCTTTATTTATCCCACTGCACACGGTTGGCACATTATAAATTACACAGTAGCACAGGATGTGTATAACAAATTCGTAGCGTCGAGGGCTTTACCAAAATTCTTTTGAGTCAATTTGGATGGAGTTTAATTTATTTTCAAAAAAGGCTCAATTGAATGGCCAGCTTGGTGATGACGACACCAAATAAAGGACAACTATGAGAAAACATAACGTCCAATGTCTTCACCTTTATCATCGACCTTCTTAACATCATTCTTCTGGCCGCCAACATCACTGTAGCCATCGTTCCACCTACCGTACCTACAACTCAACCAATCCCGATCATCCTGATCACCTACCACCACTGTTAATACTACCCCCCCCGGCTCAACTGGGTGGCTAGGTTCCGACATTGCGTTTGATCCGCAGGAAGAAGGGAGCATCTGCCTAGTAATGCTTGAATACAGGCCACGCCTTCCTCAGCTTTTGCTAACCTAGCTGATTATGAAATCACCAGGCAGGGAGATCCATTTGAGCACCGAAGCGACAGGGGTTACCGGATTTAGCATCCATGGATTTTTGACTAGCGACATACAGGAAACGATTGATCATGTTACTGGAGAAAATCCAGAGTGGTTTTCTCTGCTCAGGGATATCAACCAGCTCCTGCAGAAAATAGTTATTTCAGGATTTGAAAGGCATCATGGCAATACCATGGATGTGAAGGTGCTCACAATGTTCTCTGCCCTGAGGTCACTAAGCAATTTTCAGTCAGCTATTATGAATCTTGAAAGAGGCATGGTAGTAGAAGCAAGGATCATGGCTAGGTGTCTTTATGAAAACTCATTTTGTATCGGCGCCTTGGTAGACAATCCTGATACATTTATCCCATTACTAAAACACGACAACGTAGCTGCAAAGCGGGGTCAGGCTGTAGCATTGAAAGAAGGCAGCTACTCTTTAACTGCCGACATTGAAGCAGCGATGGATGAGCGGATATCTGGAGACAAGGGGAAGCACTTGAAGTGGAAATATATTGCCGAATTGTCTTCACTCTCTAGTAATTATCTTATGTACAAGCATCTTTCTGACGACGCTATGCACTATTCAGCCTCTTCGCTAAAACGCTATATAGTCTCCGACAAAGAAAGTAATACCTGGAGTGGTTATAGGTTTGGGCCCGCTACAAAAGATGAGGTGATTCGTGCAGCTAATTTTTGTGTGTCACCTACCCTGGCAATCATGATTGGCTTTCTCGAGGCAACAGACGATACATCATATGATAGAGAGGTAAACCTGGTGCTGGACAGATTTACCTCTATCACCTCCAAGGGCTTGTGAGATTTAATCCTGCTTATCTGATTCGAATGCTGTGATAAATATTCTTTTCCCGTCAGGTGTTCTCATGACGATGCCGCCATTTCGTAGTACCTTGGCATCTTCAATTTTCTCTAGCAACTCTTCTCTTTTATCTTTGTTAGTTTTATATATTGCGCCAACCGACTTTCGATATATGGCATCATACATATCATTCATTAGCTCTACATGTTCACCAAGAATTACTTTTAGATCTACTTCGGTATGTTGCAGGGTTGTATTGTTGTAGTAATCACAGCGCATACCTGAAAGGGTAAATCTAACTGGAACAAAGCTTTCAGTGTTTCCAGCCTCGCGATTAGCATAATCTACACTATGCGCGCCAAGTTTATTCCTGACTTCACGTACCTGAAGGTTTGCCACTTTGCTCTCGATGTCACGAAGGTTCATGACATTTGCAATCCGGTGTAGGTTGAGAAGGGCTTGTTGCTGGATGTACGTGGCGTTCAATACGCCATACAAGCGGATGTATTTTTCCCCGAAGTCGTCATACTTCGTGGGGCCATCAAGGCCATACTTGCAAAAATGCTCAATGCCTAAAAGGCTGTCATTGATAATGTCCATCGATGAGCAAATGAAGCCCCAGTCTTCGGGCTTTGTAAGCTTGAGCGCAGATTGAATAAAGACCTCGAAGTCGCCGTGATCAGGCGTGTGCCGCATCGCTTTTTCGTTGATCAGTTCGCGGTATGCTTCGTTGTAGTGATGTAGCGCTTTGAAGAGCGGTTCGATCATCAAATTGGACTCCCTCTTGACTGTTCAGACTACATCAATGCATCGAGGACACCAATGTAGCTATCAGGTAGAGCATTATGATCTTCAACGACTGTGATGAACTCGACTACTGCGAAGCGTGTGTGAGCCCGGATGCACGCCGCTGGTCATTCAACTCCGGAGATCGGTTTGGCACAAATCCCATTGCGCTGCTATCTGTGTGAAGGCATCAGCCGCTTGAGAACCTGCTGAATGCGCTCTGAAAACCACATCCAATGGTGAATGCCTTGCTGGGTTGGCTGTAGTGAACCAAGCCATGTCTTGACCCGAGAAGCTTCAACATTCACGCCTTCGGATTCGCCGGCTTGGCTCACATGAATAGAGAGGGAATTCATTACCTGCATCTTGGTTGGCTAGGGCATCGGCGGGTGGACGACCAACAGGTTTGAGATCTGCGACACCCTCCAAGATCGCTTCGATTCAGACAGACACAAGTCTCCCAGATCGGCTTCACCACCATGCGATGTGAAGCACTAACCTGTTAGTTGGGGCTTTCAGGTATGCAGCGAAGCTGGATCTAGTACCAAAGCAGATTGATAACGACTACTATTCCTCCCTAGCAGTAATAGCCACACGAAATCAGATATTACTAAATTCCAAACACTGAGTTAGCTTAGCAAAACGGAGGTTGCAGCATGAACATTTACGGCTCCGATGATAAAAACAAGGTTTTCAAATTAACCTTTGACGACATTGGGGAAAACTTTTTAAGCGCGGTTATTCTTAGCAAATTAGAGACGGACTCCGACCAAGAAACTACAGAGATCGAGGTAGAATTAAGCGATATTTTTTACCTCGATATAAACCCGCCCCAGCATGAAAAATATGAAATTTCGGTACCATCTAAGAGTGCCATAGCCTCAGATATAGAAAACCTTTTTCATATGATGCTTGGAATGGAAAAGCCAGTAGAAAAATTCAACACAGTAAGCTATGAGGATCATTTTGGCTCTTGGTTTACACGCACACTTGGCTATCTAAAAAATGGTGACTCGAGCGGAACCAAGCCGGTAATTGACTCATTCGAAAAAATTGGCATCGACCATACCGGAACACCTAAATTCAAAGTATCAATAACAAAAGCCAAGTTTATCAAAAATTTCAAAGACAACATTTTGAGCCAGGTTTACTTCGGCGAAGAATCCTACTCCAAGCTAATTAAATCCATTGCCTTCTCTATACCTGCCATATCTGCTAGCAAGCAGCTTGGATACCTGCGGACATTTCTTGAAAAAAGATCAGAATTAACAGGTGAAACAAAATTCAGCTTTCTCCTAAGTCAATTCAACTTCCGAAAGGCAATGATGCAACTCGATCTACCGAGCGGTAGCGCAATGATGCCCTCTCCCCTTACATCAGGTTCTGGCACCAAGGCCGCTCTGCCACTGCTTCTCGCCGTACAAGGTGAACTTGATATTCAGCAAATAAGAATACAATCTTCCGCCAATAACCTTCAAGACATTGACATTCAATTTTCCATACACAAACCGGCAGTCAATAATATATTCGGCGCAAACTACTGCTCGCTACCTCACGAAACTCGCGAACGCATGAGCACAGTAGAAATCGTTAACTATGAAAAAATCTCGAAAGTCTTGCAACAAAATTACTGCTTTCACGGAAACCCACAGTTAGAAAAAGATTTTATTCAATTCTCCACCTGGGCACTTAAGCAGGTATCACATTGTATCGAGGAGCCATCTTACCTGAAGAGTAAAGCAATTGCCTGGAGACGTGATAATGAAGAAAAAGGGTATAAAAACATGGAGGATGATTTCTTCCTTCCATTTCTCTACGAAAAATTACGCGACCGATTCGACGACAAAGTGCAGAAAAAACCTGAAAGATTTGGCGGAAATGTAGATATCCTTTTCGGGCAGGTACCAATTGAGCTCAAGGTTAGAAAAAACCACAAAGGAGCCTTGATAGACAAAATCGTCGACGAGTCCTACAAACCGGCTAGCCAGGCGGCAGCATACGCGGCAATTACACGCCTGGGTTGCGTTCTAGTCCTTGACGTACCCACGAGCGAGCCTAAAGTTACAAATATAACGGCATGCATTAAGATTGTTACTAAGAAATTTGAGGAAGCCGACCTGCCTACCTCCATCGTTGTATTTATATTTCAGTGCAACACCCCAAAGCCCAGCAGCGCCGTCTAAATATCTCATACAAAAAATCTCTGCTTGTTGAATGTAGACTGCGCTAGCCGCCTGCATTTCACGACAGCGAAAAACCCCCAACTAAACTAAGTAGTAGCGGGACGAAAATTCATCGTCCCGCTAAACACACACTTTCTTATGAGTGAGCCAACCTGAAGTCTATTTCATCCGAGCCATACTGAGCCTTCCACTTCTTCAGCAGTGTGGAGTTGCCACCTTGGGTCTCGATGATTTCCTCATTGTGCTTTTTTGTACTGCTTGACCTGGCAAGCACGCCGGCTGTCTTTTCTGCTGCCACAGGAGCGGCGTTACTCAGGTGGGGCGCAAAACTCGATCACTAATCACAGACATCGCGAGACATTGCCATCTCCAAAAGCTCCTTGGAAAATTGCTTCTGCACCCTTTCACGAACGGCATCCTTGCGACTTTGCATTGCACCAATGAGGTACTCAACCGTAAATTCAAACTCCCCGTAGCCTCGCGAGAGCTTTTGCATGGCATCCGAAATAGCGACAATTGAGCATGCCAATTGCCGACATCCTTCAGGTGAAACCGCATTCCATGCAAAACGTGGTGAATAGCGGAGCATGGTATGACATGACACCAGTCGTCTAACCACTTCATCTAACGCCATTCCGCTGCGCTGAGACTCCAGCAATGACTCGGGTGCGTACCAAAGCCATTCATCAACCGTTTCGCCCGTCAGAGGGTTGGTAAGCCCGTGAAAGGACTCACGAGGACGTTTCAGGAGGATCTCAGCAGCAGTGTCTGCATCTGTAAACACTCGCATTCCCTTGCCCATGGTCTCGTAGCTCGCTGCTCTCGTCACAGCATCGCCAACAATGAAGGCTCCAATAGTCCGATCAATTTTATTCGGTTCGTGGATATCTCCAAAGGCAAGACCGCCCCGACATAACAATCCTGCCTCAATCGCTTCGTGCATCAAGAAGCGTCCTGCGTCTGTAACAGCACCAAGATCCTCAGACCAAAGAAATGCACAGTCTGATAATTGTGCAAGCTTCACGGTTTTGAATCGGCGACCTGTTCGCATCAGTATCTTTCGAAAAGATAGCAAAATCTGAGCAGCAAGCAGCTGATGGGGAAAGTTTCCTTCAGGCGTGATTTTCCATGGGGTGTATTCTGACTCCGTGAGCTTGAGTTTCCCTCGAGTGAGAGCGCTGAATCCAAGCATATCTACAAACAACACTGCCCCTTGAAAACTACGCATTCTTCCCTCCTGTTTTCTCATGTACCTGATAAACAACGTAGCAGCTCAGCGACAAGTGAGGTGAAGGCTGAAGGTGACCAGAACACGCTACCTCCTTGCTTTCGTGCAACCAGCAGGAATCTCCATTCCAGATGGTTTGTCACCGACCAAGCTCCTGCAGGGAACCCATTGATCCGGATCGACAAGCGCCTAGGCAGTACAACCCCCCTGAGGACTGCTATGATGGCAAATAGCCTATAGGCCAACCCGGAAATTTGCTAGGGATGCACCATGTCGGAAACAGTAAATATTGGCGAAATTGCTGAGGCGCTAGTCCAAGACATATTTTCTTATTTCAAATGGGAAATAAAACCCCGCTGGAATGAAAACTTTAGTTGCCACTGCCCTCACCATCTTACGCCTACAAAAAAACCCAAGGACAAGCATCCTGGCGATGTGATTTTTTTCTATGAAGATCCATACCTTGGATCGACAATCTACCTGCATTCCGATTTGAAAGCTTACAAAGAAGAATCAATCACCAAAACAAAGGTTCGCGACGCTTTTAAAGCATTGGCAATGACTATTGAATGCGCGCAGGACTCAGAGTCTTGGAGAAGCACTTTCAGCATAGATACGTCTGAAGAGCATGAAGTTCGCGGACTACTGATCGTCCACAATCATGATCATGGCTATCAAAAAGCGTTTGGCGACCTGATCGAAAATATAGGCTTCGATTCCATCCCAATTCCGGCCAATGTTTGCCTTCACTTCTTTGGCCCTGAAGATTTGATGCGCTTATACAGCATCGCAAATGACATTATGCGATTAATGCACCAGCGCAAAATATCGCCTGACTATACATTCTATTATCCAGACTTAGTAATGCGACACCGGCAGGGTGATGTTTGGGGTCAACCCGCAACTGTAGAAGCTCTTACCAGCCCCTACCTTATTCTTCAGCACAGTAACCTACAGTCAGGGAACAACTCACAGGCCGGATACGTCGTGTATTACAACAGACCTGGCGCATCGCCTGAAGAGTTTGAATACCTTCTCGACAGTCTGTCCAGATACCAAATGCTAGAATCGGGAAAAGAAGTCCAGATCCGTGTTACCCATAAATCCCCACATCATGATGTAACGGCAAACTTCAACCTTGCGAAAACAAAGTACGCGAAAATGTGGGGATTCGACCCTATACGCGAGCAGGTTCTAAACGACATAAAAATCTCCTCTATCACATCGATGGTAGATGGTTACAATATCGCATGGATGGGGTGGAGAGAATGAAAAAGAGAAAATTTGGCCCCGCACTGTACTTCGCATCTGACAAAAACGTCTTTGATGCGCTCGTACAGAAACATAAAGTTGACGCGCAGACGTTGACAACTCTATTTAGAAATAGAAACACTATCGTCTCCAAAGCAACAGACCGCGAAGTATTGGCTGACTATTTTTCCCGACTTACTCATGACTACTATGATCACAAGCTCATTTCCGAAAAAATCGGAATAGCTCCACGTAGGGAGCGCTCAACAACAGTGGAGCTCCTGGGAGAACTGGACGTCAACGATGTACGCTCAGCTATCGAGGAATTAAAACGTGAGATTATCGAATCAGGAGATAACGCTTACATCTCACGAGATGGTGACAATTTTAGTTTAACTATCCAATACTCCAGATTCGATTACAAAAAATCTGAGTTCGCACAGCTCGTTGTTAAGGATGCAGTAATCGAGTTTACTAAAACAGGAAACGGATATAGTATTGTTTCGCCCCAGAATGATTTCACCAACGAAATTCGGGATGAAATAGTATCAAGCATAACGACGCAAGCATCTACCCAGATTGAAAAGTTTATCGTCACACTTTTTGACAAACCATCACCTCAGGTAAGAACGAAATTCTTTATTGACTTAATCGATGGCCTTGACGGTTTTAACAAGCGGGATGTTACGGATGTTTACGTGTATAAGCCTAAGCCATCCGATGACGATAGAGACGACCTAACAAGCGACGAAGACGAAACGCACATAGAAAAAGTATTGCTCCGTGGAAACGGTGTGAACAGGTCAGGCATCCTTAATGACCTAGTATCATCGGACACTTACTTTATCGTAAAAATTTGCTGGCTAACCAAGCGAGTATTAGGGAACGGTGATATTTATAAGCTCGAGGCGTCTTTTGCAGACCCTAAAGACTGTCATAAATTCTCTGTTCTGTTGAAGTCAGTCCACCCAAACATTGATGGAAAATTCCCTCGTTCCAGAACTCCTTTAAAACCTGAAATTGATGAACTATCCAAGGCGATTGAGACGTCCGCTAAAAAAGCCATGTTAGCTATAAAATAGTGAGGCAAGCATGATCTCAAGATTCAAGTGGTATGCCGTTCGAGTTCCTTGTTCTGTGGATGAGTTTCTACAGAAACTGGCGCAGAACCGATACGATCCCTCACTAAATAGTGGTTTCATAGTAAATATTCCAGATCGCTCATTCCAATTTTTTTGGAGAACATCTTTATATGCTACGTCCATAGACCTTGACGGTATCAGCAAGCAAAATGAAGTCGTGTCAACGTGTAGCCAAAAGGTAACACTACTTGGTACTGATCAGCTGATGTTCCGAATGGAAGACCCGCCCCGCTCCTCTAAAGAGCTTCTCAACAGTTTAGACAAAATACTTGGCTTCGGATTTAGCTGCGAGCAAATATTTGTCACTGATAAAATAGTCAAAGACTCAATCAAAAGCTTCCAGACGATCACTCTGAACTCGTTAAAACTATCCGGATCCATTAGCTCCATTGCTGCAACCGCACGTGTTGAGATCGCCTCCAAGGTCGGAATTGATCCCGAGAGCGTCGAAGGTTTTGGTTTGTCGCATTCAGTCGTCGACGCAGGATCCTACTCCGTGCGCTACAAAGGTCTGACGGGCCAGGTAGGGTTCACGAGAACCGGAATTTGTAAGCTGAGCGGTGACCTTTCCCCTCGAGTGCAGGCGTACATTGAGACAACTTTAATGGCCCGCCTCAAGAAATGAATGCATCCCGGCAGAAATTCGGTAGTGAGATCTGCCTGAGTCATCCTCGGGGAGATCTCTGGTTCCATTGTTGAACATACATTAGGCAAGACGATGCGGATATATATTGGATACCAGGACGGCACAGGCACAGTCACAGAGAGGGAAATATCAGACCTGCGCAAGGAGGCCGATAAGACTATCGATGCTTTTTGCCACCTTCGAAACGACCGTAGAAGCTTCAATCTTGACCGAATAATATGCTCGGTGGCAATTGATACTGGCGAGGATCTCAACCCCTATCAGCTAGTCCCGCTGATGCGAGAGCCTGACTCACTTGACTCGCTCACCTGGAGAGTCAGACCAGCTATAAAGGCTTTGAAGTTTTTTAGCCTAACCACCCGAGGCTTTTCCAAGAGGGAGCGTCAGCACCTGAACAAATTCGTCAAAGAATTGGTTACCCTTCCGCAAAGCGAGGAGGAAATCAGTGACTGGGTCTACGATCTTTGGTGCGCTGATTTGTACCAGTACCGTGACGGGGACGAAAAAGAATACAAAGGGCTACTGGAATACATCCCTCCCTCGCTTCTGGAAGTATGCCGCGCATACGCTATTAAAATAGTAGGAGGGGCCGCTAACAAACCAGAAAACTCAGGATGGGGTGAAAGAATTGATGAAGAATTCGGGCCACACCCGCTGTTCTGAACCCTTAATAACGGTGCCGTGGCTGTTGACGCATAGAAACATCCAGCCATGGTACAATTATGAGCAATCTTAATCGCTGATCTACCGCGAGGTAACGCTAGCTAGCCAACCAATCAAAACATAGCTAGTTAATTTCGCCTAAGTAGCCGCAGACCACTGCATATACTGCAGGTTCTTGGATATAAATAACGGCCAAACTTAGGAATATCATCCCAAAAATCGCGGACACCACTCCCCTTACGATACCGAAGTCATTGACGCCTCGCTGGAGTTTTACCGAGCAGACGGTAAATGCAAGGTAAAATACGCCGATCAAAAAGTTCGACGTCCTCGAAACAGAACTTGCGGATATCGCTGCAGTGACATTCGCTCCAAATTCCCCAAGCTCACAGCTATGCGATAAAGCGGTCATTCTCGAACCCAGCGCTGGCATCTCAGCGATCTTCATGAAGACTAGGCAAATCGAGATATAAAAAAATGAGTTGATCGTAGAAAACAGCGATCCTTTTCCAAGCATGAAACGTGCGCCAAACCAAAAGCAAGCTCCATAGAGGATTAGGAACATGCAATTCAGGACAACCATGACGGATACAAAGTCCTTACTGAGCTCTATCCCAATCCCTTTCAGCGATGGAAAGCTTAGTAGTGATAACGCAACGGCCATTACGAGCCCGATCACGCTGGCTTGCGCACACCAGTAATTACGCAGCTTCATATCTTTGAAAAATTCGGTCGGAGTAATTATAGAACCCTCTAGATCTTTAGCTCCAGCCACGAACGTGGGAAAAACACTCTTGATCACAGAAAATATACCGTCAGACACGCACAGACCCTTAGCTAATTAGTGAACATATATCATCGGCGGCACTCACTAATTCCTTAGCGAAACTAAAATATTTTTTCACTGGTATTTTTCGAGCGCTACCTGTTCGTTCGCAGCATTCTTCTCAATGCGTAGAGATATGCCACGCGCTTTAATACGGTTATGATTTACATCAACTAGAACAGCGCGATCCTCCACCCTTCGATGGGGCGCTATACCACGAACTGGGGGTGTGCTCCAATTAACCGAATCGGCGCTCAAAAATTCAGGAAAGCCCTCATGGCCCAGCCGCTTTTCGACTTTGACCTCAAATGCGTCTCGCACCAGCACTACATAACAGGGAAAGCTGCCATCAATTTCCCCTATCTTGGGAGCAGCACAGGGGGATGGCATTTCCTTTCCTATTTTGATCGGGAATCGGGGGTGGCTAAGGTGTCGTTGGCAGGTATCCATTATCCTGACACCACAGCCTACTTTGGTGACCTTGGCATCATCGACGTGACCGATGAGCTAGCAAAGCGTGGATGGTCTGTTGAAGGACGGCGGCTGTACATGGCGGATCACTACAGAGCAGCTGCGGACATGATCGTGAGATGGGCATTGAGCGAGTCCAACCACTGCAGCGTCGAGATTGATGATTGGTTCCCCTCTCGAGCTGAAAGGCAGCGACTGCTTGAGATTCTAGATATAGGAAGGTCAAAGCTTTCCGAGGTTGGTAGATTGCAAAAAGTGGAAGCGTGGCTTCGTACGCAAACCTGAATCTCGGGTGTATAGGTATTTACCCAGCGTGTGCTCCACAGACCAGCACGGCGGGGCAAGCACAGACGGTGAGTGCAGCCTTCTGGCCCCCGCGCCTCTCCCTACACTGTCAGCTCAGGTGTCCGCGTGCTGTGCCGCCGGGCAAGCAGAGACCACCAGAAAGTCGTCGCTGGAGCTCAAGCTGCACAGACCTGTGCCTGCGGGTAGCAACAATGCATCACCGGCCCTGGCTTGGATTACAAAGCCATCAGGGCCGCCCAGCATCAATCGAGCGTGGCCATTGTGATTGCCGCCCTTGGTCTCAACGACTTCGCCGGTGTGAGGATTTTCATAGACTTTTAACGTGCGAGGTCTGCGGCTACCAACTTTGGACTCTACGGCTGGAGCACGACGGCCTGCTTCGGATTCCAGCACTCTAAATATTCGCGACCTGAACATTAGAGTAGGTTTGGAATTGCGCAAAACCTCGCTGACCTAGTCCGAGAGCATTAGCCGAGCACGCGGTGACCCTGCCTGAAGGTTTTGCGAGACTGCGCTGAGCTAATCGCTTTCAGCAAGTTCACATTCCATTAATCCCACGGTTATAGCTCACACTTACATTGTTTCCAACTCGCCTAACGTTTTTCCGCATTATTGCGACTTCCCGTAGAGTTAGAATTCCGCATCTCCATGGAAAGTGGAGAACTAACTCATCAAACAACCTTATCTGGTTTTCAAAATTTTGAACGAGAGCCTCAACATTTAACAACTGCTGCGCATCTACCGCGAAGTCATTTTGATCTTTTATTATGTTGTACAGGTCACGCATGCTGGTCAGGATCTGTCCAATATCTTTGGACGCAGCAGGGGAAACCAGCGCCTGTAGTTTTGCTTTGCATGCCAGCGTCAACTCGTCAGAAAGCAAGTCTATGGTAATGATCTGCGAGACCCCGCCGCTTTGGTAGCATTCGGTCGCAGTCACAGGCGTCCAGTAAACCTTGTCCTTACTCAGGTCGACGCACACAACAATAATTGGCAAACAAAACTTTTTCCAATATTGAATATGATTGCCTTTTACATAAATTTTCTTCGAAGTGGTTTTCGAGATTGAGTTGAACGATTTTACCTGAACCTTGATAATATCTGAGGTTGAAGCACCCTTGGCATCAAGAATCTCAATCTCACCATCTACGCCCAAATCCACATCCAACATTCGATACGGCCACTGCAGCACCTTAGTGAAACGGTGGGCGGCCAGATACTCCCCTGCATTGCCATTGACAGACCGCTTTTTATATTCCTTCATACTTCATGCTCCTTTTTAAACTAATCCCAGGATGGCCAAGCGCCGCACTGGCTCGCCTCTATAGTAGATGAACTAGAGACTCAGGCGCTGGATAAATATTTAGATGATAGCGCCAGCAGCATTATCGCTCCAGTTAGGTCGATTAGATACAAAATCGCCCAGCCTAAAAAATGTGTAATTCTACGAACTAGCCAAGTCTACTGAGTCTGAGCCCACCACCACTGCGGAGCTAGATTCGTTTTCCAGAATCGCATTCCAAGCGAACCGGTATCGTCAGCGGGATCCATCTATTTCATCGCGCACGCAGTGGTAAGGCACTCAGCGATTCAAGGGTGTGCACCACCAACTCCACAACTCCTACATCGAAGTCTTCACGGTTCGCCTCTTCATGGGTTCCCTTGTTAAGGTACGTCCAGATTAGAGATTGCTCGGGGATGCCTAAGATGTGATCGAGCGCTTGAATAATGGGTGCCTTGTCAGCATGTTCAAAATTCGGCGCCCCCCTCAGCTTCGCTCTGATGCCCTCGCATAGATTACGAAGCGCAGGTTCTGCTCCAGAGCCTGCGATCTTCAACGTGAGCGTGCCTTGCTCACAGCGCCCTAGCCAACCCCACACCTTGTTGCTGAGCATTTCCAATGCTTGCCGCGCAAAACCTAGTGCCGCCCGATCATCCCCCCGCTCTAAAGCTGCGCGAGCGTTGAGTAGGTAAGATTGAGTCGAGGCATTTCCCAAAACACGAGGATGATAGTTTCCACTGTGATGCCTGAACGCGTAAGCAGCCCAGTGCTCCGACGCGACATGGTTCTGGATGTCTTTGATAAATTCGTTGCTGTGGCAAGTCACGATGATCTGAGTGCCCGCGAAACGGTTGCTTTCAAATATCGCCTCTCGTATGCCTTGGCGGTGCTCGTGATCGATAGCGTTAATCGCATCGTCGAACACGATCACAGGGGCTCTGATGCTCAGACTTTTTGCTAACAAAATTGAAAGCCCCAAGCATCTGACGTGACCTTCACTAAGAATCTGCAGTGCGTCAACGCGAGCACCAGGCGTGCCACGAAAGCTCAACTCAATACGCCCTTCCCCTGTCACTGGAAGGTACAGGGCCGACAATTTGTCTGCGTCCAGGTCGCGCACATTGAACTCGTTGTAAAGCTCCAGAGTCAGGGCATTTAGGCCGGCCATTAAAGTACCTGGCAGTTCGGTACGGTAACGGCGCAAGAGACTTAAAAACTGGTCGTAGGCGTTGCGTATACGTGTATCGCGAGCAATCGCTTCCACCTCCTCAGCAACCTGCTGGATAAGCGGAGAGTTGTCAGCAGCGAACGCCGCGATTCTACCTCTGGCACCAGCAAGGGCCTGCAAGGTTTGCTGACGATTGGAAGCCAATGTGGTTACACCGATGCGAGCCTGATTGAGCCTGTCGCGCTCGTCGATTAGACCTTGTCGATCATCAAGGATCACTCGAGATGCGACGTCGCGCGCTTCGAGTTCAGTCGCCCAATCAACTGCTCTCTGGGCCAACGACTTCCCTGTTTCATCAGGTTGGAAACCATCCACCCACCACGCCCGCTGAGCATCGACACCTGGATCCGCAAGATAGCGTTGCACAGGTAATGGACTCTGAATCGTTGCTCCTACACGTTGCGCGAAGGTAGCTAGAAATATCCGCAATGCTTCCGACGCAGCGTTCCGCGTAGCAATTGCAGTTCGCTGACGAGCTTGCAGTTCAGCCAGCTCCCTCAAACCTGCCAGGCCATCGTGCGCCTTTTGATACGGGTTGTGGAGGGCACGATAGTCACCGGCAAGCGGGGTATCACAGGCAGGACAGTGGTCACCTACGACCTGCTGAAGACCCAGTACAGCTGTATACAAATCCTGAAATGAGATGTCGTTACTGCGCTGTGCTAGCTGACCTTCAAGATCATTTAGAGCCCTTTGCGCCGTTTCCGCTGCACTGTAGGCATCAATGAGGCCGGCAGCACTCACTCCAAAGATCGGAGGGGCTGGCTGGTTGATTGCCTGTTCGAGCTCCTGCAATCGCCCCGGATGTTCTGGACTGCCTATAGCAGCCAACAGCTGCGCATAGCTCATTCCTGGACTGTATGAGTTGGCGTAGTTTTGCTCTGCCTGAGCATGTCGGATTAAGGCCGCGCCCTCGTCTGCAACGGTCGCATTATCTTGATTTAACGTCGCTTGCTTGGCCAAAAGCTCTTGGTTTTTGACCGCCACCAACGTTAGTTGGCCCTCCATAGAATCATTGAAGTGCCCAACGAAATCATTGAACTGATCCATACCGAAGAGAGCAGCTATCAGCTCGGTTTTCTGCCCTGCAGGCTTTGCAGCTATGCGAGAGAATGCGTCTATTCGATTCTTCTCGACGAAGCAGAAGCGGTACGCGTCTGCGTCCGCCACCACAGGTGCCTGCCGGCCATCAAAATCGGTTGCGAGTAATACTGGCCGGGCAAAACGGCCCTCGTGCGAGTTGGAAAGATAACGGTCAGCGGCAATCCGTTTGATGTCGCCCTCATCCACAGCCCCGAGCAAGGCAAACTCCAGCGCTTCACACAGGCTGGTTTTCCCGCTGCCATTCGGGCCGTAAAACATGACAATCCGTTTTTGCAACTCGAATGGCTCAGGGTGTCTGAACCCTCGAAATGGCCCAACTGTAAGATGATGCAGCTTACGAAAAGCCCATCCCGCTCTGGCCTCTGCAGCCTGGGGCACTGGTTCTGCCGGGGATGTGGCAGGCAGGGATAAGCGTGCTAATTCGCTCAGCACAACGGATCGTTGGCTGCGCTGCCTGGAGCTCGCTGCGACGTCTGGAAAATTCTCCGACACTAAATTGGCGAATCGACGAGCGTCTTCGGAAGCTCCGCTATCTGGACGGTGAAGCCAATGAACGAATTGCTGGAAATCCTGCAATGCCGACGTCATCCATTTCTCCCGGCGCTGCACATGAGCGCGATGGCTCACATTACATCGGGCAGCAAAACACGCATACACTTAAGACTGTGAAGGAGAACCGCCGCTGGAAAATATGAAGCTGTTACTTTGGGCGTTGGTGGCCTAGGCGAACAGGGAGCAAGCCTTTTGCAGATCAAGGGTGCATCAATTTTTGCAGTAATAGCTGGCCAATCTCACTGGTTTGGCTCATCGATAGACAAGTCAGTACGTCTTTCAGATAGATCATCAGAGATCAGTGATAGACCAAAGTTTTTCAGATTTAGTTAGAGTGGGTTCTCCAAAGGTTCACATACCCCAAGAATTCTGCCTGAGCTGTGCGAGGTAATTTCCAGTAGTTAACCTGCCCAAGGTTTTCTCTACGACGAGCCGTTGTCACGACAAGTCTTCTTTCTGCACGCGATACGCCGACGAAAAACGTGCACTGAACTTCATGATGATCCTTGCCGAAATAGGCCTGGTCTTCGACACCCAGCAAAACAACCGTATCGAACTCCAGCCCCTTGCTCTTGTGCACGGTTAGGATTCGAATCGACTGGTCATCAGATAGCTGAGCCAACGCTTTCAGAAGATCAGGCTCTTTCGCCAAAGCTTCGTCAATGTATTTCTTGACGTCCTCAATGAGCTCGCGAAGGTGCTCCCTGGACTCGTAATCGTGGGAAAGCCCGGCTAGCTGCGTCGGCCCAGCCATCGCGAGGAACTCCTCCAAAAGTGTCCATCGTTGGGCAAACGTTTTGGTCGCCATATCAGCTGAAGCAGACTTGCGTGCTTCTTTGATGTATCGGCTCCAATTGGTCTTCAGCTTCCCTTCTGCATCGTCCTCTACCGGAATGATGCGACGGGTGAGACGAGTCCAAGCTTTAGGCTCTCTAAGCCCGTAGATGCACAACAGGTAATCCACGATGACTTGGGCGATGGGCTCAGTCGAAATGTCTTGCGCCTTGTTTTCGTTTCGATAGCTAATCCCCCAAGCATCTAGCTCAGCGGTCAGTCGCATGCAGTAAGCCTCCGGCTGGATTCGCGTGAGTATGGCGATTTTGGCAGGAGCAATGCCTTCCACGTTGACCCAGTGGGAGATGCGCTCTGCTAGATCACTGGCCTCCTCCTCACAATCCGCATAGGACAACACGTGTACCTCTCCCCCCTCACCGGCGAGTAAGTGAGCAGGCATTTCTGAGTCCGGATCTAGAACTTTGATGATCTCGTTCTGGAGTTTGAGCAGGTGCGGCAGCGAACGGAAGTTTCGATAGATGTTGAGGTGCTCGGCTTCGAAATCATCGACGAACTCGGCGAATATCCCTTCCAAGGCGCCAGCCCACCCCATGATTTTTTGCTTTACGTCTCCCACCGCAGTTACGCGACGACCTGATCCTTTAAACAGCCTCGTCACCAGCTCATATTGCTCATCCGTGCAGTCTTGGAATTCGTCCAGAAAGACGTCGCTGTAGGTCTGGCGTACTGCGTTAATAGCCGCCGGATAGGCATCCAGAATCTTAATGGCAAGCGGGATGAGTTCCTTGAATTCAGTTTGAACCGGGTGAGCCTTGCCCTTGACGACAACTTTGAAACCCGAGTTCAAAGCATCGTCGCCAGCTAATACTGGTCTGAAGCGCTCGATGATCCTCTTCGCCAACCCGTGGAATGTGTAGCTGTCGAACCGACCTGCATACGTCGCGCCGCAGCGACGCCGGACGCGCTCCTTCAGGTTGTTACTGGCGTCGACTTTGAAAGCGATGGCCAGAATGCGTTTTGGATAACGGCACACGCCTGTTGTGAGCAGGAAGTCGGCACGCTGAGCAAGCAGCTCTGACTTCCCGGAGCCAGGGCCAGCAGTCAGGGCCACGCAGCGCTTTTGCTCCTTCGCTGCAAACTCTGCATTGGGTTCAAGCACGATTCCATGGGATGGTTTCCAGGCTTCGACCTTGATCATTCGTGAAGCTCCCTGGCCATCTTGATCACATGATTGACCAGTCGTTTGAGCGACGGCGGCATCGCCTCCCTCAGATCATCATCAGTGAGATTGGAAAGGGCTTCGATGTGCGATTTAGGCTTGCTGTCTAACTTAAACAATTTGTGGTACGCAGCGAAATAACTGCGCTCTGACACGGTGTACTGCTTCTCGTCATAGAAGCTGTCACCCAGCACCGATCTGAGTTGGCCAACTTTCGGCGTCACAAGATATTTGGCCTCGACACCGAACGCCTTTGGGAACGCGCAGAGCATGGCGAAATCCAAGTCCATCGGGCTGGAGAAAAAAACCTCAAATGGTTCTAGCTCAGCGATATAGCTCCTCAAACTACGGTCTTTCTCGACTTTGAGAAGTTTATATTTAGGATTATTCCATTTCGGAAGTTTCTCAAGCTGGTCGCCGGGCATGTATCCCTGGTTAGGACGGTGATAATTGAGCTGCGTCGCAACGTAGTGAATTCTCCCCCACCCCCCGCCATGTCTTGCTACATCGAGATCCAGCAGGGTCACATATGGAATTTCAAGCCCGCTCAAAAGGCGCCAGAAATGGTTCACATGTCGGCCACCAAGCGGCGCAATGCAAACCGCAGCCTCATCCACCATAAGCCCTTCAGCGGCAAGTAATCGAGGGAGCACAATTTCCTCGCTGTCCCCCTCCCCGAGTACGACCAGCCTTGAAAAATAGATCTCGGGAAAAGCTTGCACGGCTTCCCTAACAAACTTGTAAGCCTCACCGTTTTTGTCCGGTGGCATCTTAATCTTGGCAACCACCGTGCAGCGCGATTCATCAAGCCTGAGATATCGAATTTGCTCTGGCTCTACCCGACGCAACATCGAAGGGGCATGTGTGGCAATCATCGCTTGCGCATCTGAGTTTTCTTTGCCGAGCACTAGAGCTTTCAGTGACGACACAATCCGGCCCAGATAATGAGGAGATAGACTGTTTTCCGGCTCCTCCAAGGCTATCAGGGTGAATACGGCAGGCTTAAGCTTGTCCATATCGAACGAGTCATCATCGCCCTTAAGCACTGCTCTGCCGATTGCCTGGGAGGTCAGTACCAATGCCAGGTAAAGCATCGACTTTTGTCCATCGCTCAGACGAGAGAAGTCGACCTGCTGTTCCCCGTGACCAGGGGTGAATGACACTGAGAGATGCCTCAGCAGCGCTTCGATCTCATGGGTTACGAAAGTCAGACTCGGGTCTTTGAAAAACTTGCCTTTGTGCAGTTTCCCCCAAGCGTTAGCTATTCCGTCCCCGAGGTTGATGACCGACTGGTTCGTGCTGAGGCTATCGGAAATATCTGCAGACAGTTGGCTGATTTTTTCGCGTTGCTCCGTCCAGTTTACTGCCCGCAACAGTCGGCCTAAAAGCGCATTAGTCCCATAGGTGATGTGCTCTGCCGGGTCACGACGAGCAGGTAGATAGTGCACCTGTATCTGATTGCGCTCATCACGCGGTACGGGCGACGTTGCAACTGGATTCCCGTCCTCGTCGACCTCAGAGACATAGCGCAGGGTCTGCTCGATATCATCGTCCAGTCCTAGTGAGGCATCCAAACGGTACCGTACGCGCGGCACGCCTTTGATGTTATCCAGCCGCATGTGCCCAAAGTTGCACGGGATGGTCGGGTGCTCCTTGCTCTCATCGGCAATTTCAGGGAAGTAAAAATCCGCCTCGATCCACAGAGTTCGCTCATCCGGCCTTTCTTCTTCATCATGTGCGACGAAGAAATCAGATTTGCGCAGCCGCCGTTGATTGGGGTCAATTGAGAAAAGGCGACAGAGCGCCTGCAACGTAGCCGTTTTTCCAGAACCGTTAGGCCCGATCAGGAAGGTTAGCTTTCGGAAATCGATAATCACCGGCTCTGCGCCGAACGATTGGAAACCACACACGCGCATCTGCTTGAGTATCAACGCTCGAATCCCTTCTAGCTAACCATGACCGGCGGCTGAGGCTCTCAGGCACGCCCTGTTATAAGTGAAGCTGCAGCGAGCCAATCCTAGCGTAGGCAGTCACCCAGTAGTAGCCAAAGAATGGCAAAAAGCAGCTTAAGGTTGGGATAGGGGCGCGGGCAGCCAGCAACACTGCAAGACACCTAGTCAGTAAAGAAGTACCGATACGTGGAAGTGGTTTCGGTGAAAGCAATGTAGGCTTGAAGGTAGGTAGCGCCTTTCAGTTGGCGCCAGTGCTGAATGTGGTTAGACGCGTACTTCCAGCTATTGCACGCTACTCATTGGGCACTGATAGCATGCGACCATAGCAATCAGCCCGCTAACTAACGAAAAATTCGTACTCACCAATTTCTTGAACATGCCCGGCTTCTCTACTGAGTCGGTCTACTGAAGGCGCAAAAAGATGTGGCCACCGTTCCCCGTCGAGAATCTTGTTTCATCTGCCGTCGAGGCGCTGAAAATCCAAGGAGATGCTAGAGCCATCGCAGTGCTGGTAGCTGGACAATGCTCTCTCGATTCGGATGAAGGCAACATGAACATCAGCTATTGGATACTCTCAATCAGCTTGGACGTGAAAATTTTCTTCGCCATGACGGAAGAAGATCGAGAAGCAGTGAAAACCGCAATCACCGGCGTTATTAGTCCATTTTTCGCCTCGACTCCCGATCACGCCCTAAGCTTCGTGAACATATCCCCGCTGGTGAACGAGCCTGAGGATGGATGGCGAGAAGATGCCATGAGGTTTGTTCAAGGTGAAGGTGTGACCAATCAGGGCCGTGTCCGTAGCGACAATATCGCGTCTAAAGAACATCAAGGTCTCCTGTTTAGATCCCAAGCGGAAATCACTCTTTTCAAAGCCCTCTGCCGAGCAAAAATGGCTGTGGCCCCGCTCCCAGTTTTCGTTAGGCATGGAAAACGATACAACCGCCTTGAGCCCGATTTTGTGGTGATTTTCCAAGGGCTGACATTCGTCATAGAGGTTGATGGAGACACCTACCATCACGAGACGCCCGCACAAGCAGACCAGCGTCTGATCCCTCTCACCTACGAAGGCGTCGAGGTACGTAGAGTCCAAGCTTCAGAGCTGAGCGACGATAATTCTGCAGATGCGGTAGTAAAAGATCTTCACGATTTTATGGCCCGTCGAAAAGGATCACGATGAATACTTACCAATCTGCCCGGGCCGCATCTATGGGGCGTACTGGGCGATTGTCCGGTCGACGTGTGCATCGGCTAGCCGATAGATATTCGTCATTTCAACATCAAAGGCCTGAGCTATCTCTTCTAAGGTTGGAGAGTCACCCACTCGGTCAAACGTACGTCTTAGGCGGGATTTCACTTTTTCGTAGACTCTGCCAAGCACTTGGTCACTCTCCAGATACCTTCTCAAGCTAGAAAGCTTGTAAGGATCAGTAAATCTAGATGCAGCATCCTGAACCATCACCTCGTATTTCGATGTATCTATCGAAAACGCTGGGACGGTGTAGAAATGGTAGGCACACGCCTTCCTGATGCGCTCATCGTGCTCATAACTTTCCTGCTGCAGCTCTTGATGCTCGCGGTCAGCCTCCTCCTCTGCAGCTTCGTTATCACGAATCATGCTTTCGACTTGCATCTCGGCTTTCGACGCGAATGCAAGCAGATCTAGATCGTCCTCTTGGTAGGCTACCTGCTTCAGGAAGGTCGCTATCCCCATCACCTTATATTCCAGGAAAAAATCGTAATCCGAATAGGGGTCATAATCCGAATGACGGTCGTGCTCTGTATCCTGCAGAGCCTCCAGCCGGTTCATCCACGTCTGCAAATGAGCTTTGAGCGTAGCTTTCATCAATGTCCTCTTTACTCTGAAAATCAAACCCGCTAGCAGGATCTAATCGACAACGTGCCGGTCAGTGCTGCCCGTGGAGCAGGAAATATGGGGTACAGGCGCAATCTTGTTGCCCCCCGCATGCGGCTGTCGCTTTGCATTGCGGATCTACCCGCAGCATGCGACAGAGCCATCGACTGGGGCAGCGCTACGCCCTAGGTACCGTCTCCCAAAATGGCCCCGAGATGTACTTGAGCATGAACCACCAGGCGTAGACGATAGATTCTGAGTAGAACTGGTCGTCGCAAAGCAGACCATGCGCAAAGGTGTTCCTGAGATTCGGGCCATACGGGCTGCAGAACACAGCTTTGATTTCAAAAGCTACGTCATGGCCAAGCAGCTCGGTGACACCTTCGACATCCATTAGGGTGCTCAATCCATTTTCGGTAACGATGCCGTCAGCACTGGACGTCGAAGTGTTGAGACCAGCTTCCTTCATTCTGTGTCGAACGATTGCTTCCATCTGCGGTATGAGGAAATGAGCTGCCATACCAAAGTCCCCTACGAATCCCCAGTACAACCCCTTACCGATCATCTGAGCTCGATTTGGAGGAACGAAAGCAGATGCTTTGGCCAGCTCAACCATGTCGATCTCTTTGACACAGTGCGATTCTGAGATGATCGCAAGCGCCGGCAAAACTCCTCCCCTCACCGTAAGCTTGATGAAGTGCAAGTGTTCGCTGACCATCTTGGCCTGGATTGTATATTCATCCTCCTCAGTTAGTTCGCCGCCGAAGGACAGTGGAGGTCGTTTCGCAATCACTCTACCAGTCTCATCAAAGAAGACTGCCTCTGTCAGGGAGCTCAATATCCCTGTACGTAGTGACTTTATCGCTGCCTGCCGGGATTCAGCAGGAGAGCAAAACGGGTACATATTTGCGAGATTATAAAGGGCGGTACCAAAGGACTGGCCTTCGATAAGGTGTTTGGTACGGTCAACCAAGTTTGTGATATCTGTGCGCGTTGAGAGCTTGTGCATCTGCTCCACCACGCGGGCACCGGCCTCAGCAATTCTCTTGCGCAGAACAGGCAGAACCTTGTCTACCTCGAATTCAGCTCGAAACGCTCCTGGAATAGATCGGTAGATTTGAAGAGCATTCTCTAAAGCGTTTTGCGCCACAATCGGGTGAGTTTGCTCCCCCCTAAGCTCCGCCTCTGATACCCACGTCTGCGCTACGGCGACCGTCATTTTTACAGCAAACAGGTCGCGGTTGGACAACGCAAAACCTTTGCTAGCTGTCTCGAAACACCTACGAGCGCTAAACACATCATTCTTGCTCTGGAAGCGTTGCCCGAGCTCAGCCATCATTTCAGGTAATTCTGGCACCTCGGGGTGGTCAAGCCTGTACTCAATGACCGTCTCTACCAAACCCACGGAGAATGCTAGTTCTTGGTGGATCGCCTGCTTGGTTGCGTCCATGATCATCTGAGTAAGGGTCGTAAGCCGCCCCTCAGCTCCAGGCCCAATCATCTTCGCCAGGGATAGCGCTCTTTGGAAACACTCACGACCCTCTTGGTACCAAACCTCATCATTCAGTGGAACCGTCGCATAGCAGTCAATGGCGGCCCGGGCGTGCCGAATGTGCTTGAGGCCAGGTGTAATCCAGAGTAGATCGGAGACTCTCGCCTTCAAGAGGCCGTTAGGGAGGCAGTCGACCAAGTCCTTGAAGAACACGTACTCTTCATCGACCATGCTGGCCGGTGACATCGAATGCCGGTCACCAATGAGTAGGTAGGGCCTGAAGGGCTCATTTCTGTTGCTAGTGTCCAGCATCATCATGCAGAGATCCGCCAGCAGCCACCAAACCCTCGCGGCCTCGAACTCCTGGGCTTCCGAGGCGGCCTTCGCCAGTCCCGTCAGCGCTCCGGAAAGGGCAGAGTAAGTTGGCTCAATGCCGGACGTGGCACGTTCATGATCGGACTGGCTAAATGCGCCGAGACGCAATGGAGTATTTTCAGGATAACGAGGGGCTTGCTCCGACACGACGGTCTCTCAAGGGACGATGGTAGAGCAATGTTTACGACGCGGCGTTTATAAAAGCAAAAGGTTTTGGCCTAAAGCATTGTGCGCCAGCACTCGACCGTTAGTGAATGTAAGACTCGCTTCCGATCCAGCCAAGAGGGTTCGGCATATGACCCTACGAGTCAAAGCAAGCGGAGCACGCAGGCCGCTAAGCCGGAGACGTGAGGATGGGAGCCCGCCAGGGCCAAGTCACGCAGGGCTTGGTGCATGACAGCCGTCCCCGGAGAGGCACGCAATGAACTGTCGGTGCCCGACTTAACCTCCAAAGCCGTATTCATTGATAGTGCTTGAGAACTAATCTCAAACGACCAATCACAAGTCCTTCTTCTCCTCCGTCAGCTCAACGTCACCCAATGACCCCAAGTGAATTCGTCGACAAGGTAGCTCGACAAGGAGACCTTGCTCAACAAGCAACCGAGGAAGCCCCCAAAGCAATTCGGTGATCTCCCAAGTTTCCGTGACAGCAGATACGGTCTCGGCAACGGATGCGCCAAGGTCGAAATCTTGGGTCGCTACAAACGGCCCTTCCCGGCTGTAGGCGTCAAAGATAGCGGAAGCAATGGAGACGACCTCGCCTTTCTTCAGGAGCATGAAGCCACCTTGATCCCAAAGTCACAACAGTAGGCCGAGACATTCCCTCCCTCCCGCCCTCCCGATGAAATATCACTGCAAGATCCGAGGGGTCGGATGGTACTGCCCATTAGTGGTACGCAAAAAATCACGCAAGCTGGCGCGGCCATTTTGGCGCTGAAAAGTTGCTAATACATAACGGCTATTCTCCGTCGTCATAACCCAGAATCTGCCTTCGCGCTCAACTTTGAGTACGTCAGAAGTGCGGATCAAATGGCCGTCTCCGAACCGCCCGTATTGGTCTTTCCGCTTGTGGCCAAACACCACACCGATGCCTGCGCGCGCCCTTATGGATACGCCACATAGGTACGCGGTAACCGGTAAGTCGAAGCCCTGCTCTTGCGCTTTTATGATTCGCAAGAGGTCGAAATCTGTATGGCGCTTTCCGTGGAAATTTACATCTATCGTGTCGAGCATCATTGCCCTCCGGCTGCGTTCTGTATGGAGATATCAGGAATTGCACACGCAACCAGGCGCGTTGGTATCGTGGGGGATTACTGGTAAATTTCAGGCTAATCGAATCATGCTTGAGAGAAAGACGGGCCTCAGGTTGGCCAGCGCTTCAATCTGGAAGTCTCTCTGGTGTGAGGTGTGATACACCGCCCCCTTAGCCACTTCCAGCAAGCAAACCTCAGAACCAGACCTGTCCTCACCTACGGTTACTCTGGTTAACCGCTCCATCTGCCAGCCCCCGGACTTATTCATCCAAGATGGCGTCACAGCCATAATCTCGGTGATAGCTAAATCCGCACCTTGGCTTACCAACATTTTTTGAAGCTGGTGGGTGTCGTCAATCATCACCGCGCACTCGCTGAGCCGCCCCTCGTTTTCGACGCTAAGGGTTAAGTGATACCAAGGCGTTCGGAGCAGCCTTGAGACTCCGCGCCAATGGGACACGCCTTCCCCGAACATTCCTGGGACGCCTATCAGGTCGTTGTCTAAGGTTCTGAACATGTGTCGCCTCAAGCTGCTGGAGCATGTCAGTTGCCCAGCAGAACCGGTGGGTAATCAGAAAAGGGAAAATATCGCTTCGATAGAAGCAGACTTACGGTGGCCTGGCCCGAGCAAAACGTAGACGGAGTTGCGTGTTTCGAATAGGTAGCCTTCTTTGAAAGCGGTGCCCATGCTTGAGCGCACCCAATGACCTGGTTCGAAACGGCGCTGCTCATCGTCGACAACTTTGTGGGCAAACATGAAGATTGGTTGGCAGCCTGCGGCGGCTACTTTAGCTCGCTCGTCGTCGGTGACGATGGCGTCTAGGATTGTCCATTCTTCTACGGCGCAGAGGGGCATCCATTTGTAGCGCTTTCTGGCTGCAGCCATTGCGTCTTCCAGACTGAGTTCTGAGCCAACTAAAGGAACTCCACTGCCTTCCAAAAGCCCCTCATCAATAACTTCAACCATGTGCAGCCTCTTGAATTGGTTAGGAGCGATAGATCGTCCGCACGAGGCTTTGAGGCTCACTGAAGGGCCAGCCCGCTGCACTCCATGGCGGCTGACCGCTCACCTACATTTTCCATAAATTGCCAAGAACGACTTTGCGGATGCATACAAAGGGCTGGTGGATTCTGCTTTCAAATCAAGCTATGCGCAATACTACCTCATTTTGATATTTAACGGAAACCCTCCTGTGTGGCTATATCCTGACTTTTGAGTGAGCCATGCAACTTAGAATCGCTCTCGCAGGCGCAATCAGGGCCCTGCGCCTGCAGCGTCAGCTTCGACACGAAGATCTTTCCGACGCCTCCGCGAAATCCAAGCTCAGCGCCCTCGAGCGTGGCGAAACAAGCATCACTCTTGAGAAGTTCGAGAGCCTTGCTGAGGGCCTTCGAATAGACCCTCTAGCGCTCCTAGCTCTATGCATGTCCAAAAAGCTAAATACCCCCTATCCCGCTCTTATGGAGACTGCTTTAAAGCAGCTCCGTGCTTTCGAGAAAGAAGGAGGTCTGGGAATTCTTGCTGAACAGCTCCCTGACGGAGAGGTCGCCCACCGTAACCCAGGCAAGCCTCAGAATAGACAGAGCGAAAGCGTCGTTCGCGAGCTTAAAGCGGCAGGGATGAATCAATCGCAGATTGCACGCGAGACCGGCCTAGCTCTATCGACTGTCCATCGATACTGGAAGAGGATTAATGCTAACGATTCTGGCGCGGATGAGGGGGTGGAGTAGGTTACCGTTAGCGGTCTACAAGAGTTGTGAACGTGAGCACCGTTACCAAAAAAGGCGTACCGGCCAAAATCTTACCTAAAACCGTTAGATTGAGTAAGTGATTGATTTATGGAAGATAATCCAGACCTAACAGTTAGCAAGGCTCCGGAACCAATGAGCGAATTTCCAGCCGCAGACCCGATACAGCGCGCCAGCCAACTGGCCCAGGCCTTGCGCGTCGAACTGCGCAAGGCGGTCATCGGCCAGGAGCAGGTGATCGATGACGTGCTCACGGCGTTGATCGCAGGTGGCCACGTACTGCTTGAAGGTGTTCCTGGCCTGGGCAAAACCTTGCTGGTACGAGCCCTGGCGCGCTGTTTTGGTGGAGAGTTCGCACGTATCCAGTTCACCCCGGACCTGATGCCCAGCGACGTGACCGGCCATGCCGTGTACGACCTGCATACCGAGCAGTTCAAGCTACGCAAGGGGCCGTTGTTTACCAACCTGCTGTTGGCTGACGAGATCAACCGTGCCCCGGCGAAAACCCAGGCGGCGTTGCTGGAAGCCATGCAGGAACGCCAGGTAACCCTCGAAGGCGAGGCGCTGCCCATCGGCCAACCGTTCATGGTCCTGGCCACCCAGAACCCCATCGAGCAGGAAGGCACTTACCCGTTACCCGAGGCCGAGCTGGACCGTTTCATGCTCAAGGTGCGCATGGACTACCCCGACGCGCAGCAGGAACTGGACATGGTGCGCGAAGTCACCCGTTCGTCCCGGGCCGACATGCTCGACGTGCAACCCCTGCGAACGGTGCTGCACGCCGAAGATGTGTTGCAGCTGCAACAGATCGCCAGTGAACTGGCGCTGGATGAGCAGGTACTCGACTACGCCGTACGCCTGGCCCGCACCACCCGCAGTTGGCCAGGCCTGACCATCGGCGCGGGCCCTCGGGCCTCCATCGCCCTGGTGCGTGGCGCCCGAGCCAGGGCCTTGCTGCGCGGGGGCGAGTTCGTTACCCCGGACGACATCAAAGGCTGCGCCCTGGCAGTGCTGCGCCATCGGGTGCGCATTGCCCCGGAGCTGGATATCGACGGGCTGGAAGTCGACCAGGTGCTCAAGCAACTGCTGGACCAAGTCCCGGCGCCTCGGCAATGACACGCCCATGAGACCGACCCGCCTGCTATTGATCTGGCTCGGCATGCTGCTGGGCCTGAGCATCCTGCTCGGCACACTGGGGGCGCTGCAGGTCAAGGTGCCAGATACCCTGCACGCCGTGACGTGGGGTCTGTTGCTGGCCCTGTTGTTACTGGCCGTGCTGGATGCCGGCCGCTTGCGTCGCCGCCCGTCCCCGCGCGTGCGACGGCAGATGCCCGGGAGCCTGGCGCTGGGTCGCTGGGGTGAGGTGCGGGTGACGCTGGACCACGACTGTTCCCAGCCACTGGTGGTCCAGGTATTCGATCATGTACCGGACGGTTTGACGGTGGAGAACCTGCCACAGTCCATCGACCTGCGGCCCGGCGAGCAGAGTGAATTGGGCTACCGGTTAAAACCTCAAAGGCGCGGGCATTTCAGTTTTACCCGGTGCGAAGTCCACCTTCCCAGCCCACTGGGGTTATGGTCGGCACGGCGCTTGATAGACGTCAGCGATGCCACCCGGGTCTACCCGGACTTCGCGCGCCTGTATGGCGCGCAGCTGCTGGCGGTGGACAACTGGCTCAACCAGCTCGGCGTACGCCAGCGCCAACGACGCGGACTGGGCCTGGAGTTTCATCAACTGCGCGAGTTTCGCGAGGGCGACAGCCTGCGCCAGATCGACTGGAAAGCCACTGCTCGGCAACGCACGCCCATTGCCCGCGAGTACCAGGACGAGCGCGACCAGCAGATCATGTTCATGCTCGATTGTGGCCGGCGCATGCGCAGCCAGGACGCCGAATTGTCCCACTTCGACCACGCCCTCAACGCTTGCCTGCTGCTCAGCTATGTCGCCCTGCGCCAAGGTGATGCCGTGGGGCTCTGCACGTTTGCCTGCGACCAGCCGCGCTACCTGGCCCCGGTCAAGGGCAGTGGCCAGCTCAACCTGCTGCTGAATGCGGTATATGACCTGGACACTTCCCGGCGTACGGCCGATTACCAGGCAGCCGCCAACCAACTGCTGGCTCGACAGAAACGCCGTTCGTTGGTGATCGTAGTGACCAATTTGCGCGATGAGGATGATGAAGAATTGCTGAGCGCCGTTAAACGCCTCAGTCGCCAGCACCGGGTACTGGTTGCCAGCCTGCGGGAGGAGGTCCTTGACCAGTTGCGCCAGGCCCCCGTGCAAACCCTGCCCGAAGCCCTGGCCTATTGCGGGAATGTCGACTACCTCAACACCCGGGACGAACTCCATGACCGCTTGAACGCCCACGGCCTGTCGGTTCTGGACACACTGCCTTCGGAACTGGGGGCTGCCCTGGTGACCCGTTACCTGGGCTGGAAAAAAGCCGGCGTGCTATGAATGCTGGTGCACGGCGCCTAGGCAGAGGCCTGCAAGGGATCAAAGCTGAAGTAACTCAACAGTGCGTTGATCACCTCTGCATATTCGGCGGGCGCGTGGGACACACTGAACCCGGAGTCGTAATGCATGGGGTTTATATCCTCATGGCACCACAGGCAGGCAGCCGTGAGGTCTACCGACTGTACCTGGCCCTCAGGCCCCGGGATCTTCAAGCGCAGCTCGAACTCCACGTCGACCATCATGGGCAATTGGCTGATCAACATCAGCCCCTGCGCGGAGACATTGCCCAAATAGCCAATGGGCTTGTCCGTCAGGCGATTGAACACTTGAAGGAAGCAAGGTAACTGATGTCGCTCGATCCGTCGGGGAGTAAACATGATGAGGTCGCCATCCAATGGCCATGATTGTGGCCGCTCCAGTGATTCGAAACGAGCCCAAAGGCCCGCTCTCCCCGAATATTGGTGCGACAACCGCAAACGCGTTGCCACTTCTACAGCTGCCAAATCCGGGAACTCCATCCGTTTGAATAGAAACTTATACAAACTGACATTCAAAGGTTAGCCCAAGACTGGCAACGAGCCAGCTACGGCATGACAAATATCATCACAACGACGCGGGACGCGGCTGGGCGGCGCTCGCACCGGAGTAATGCCCCAGTTGTTGCAGGGTGTCCAGGCGAGCGCGGGCACGGAAAGCGTACTCGCTCGCCGGGTACTGGCTGATGATGAACTGATAGGTTTGCGCCGCATCGACGAACAATTTCTGGCGCTCCAGGCACTGCCCGCGCAGCATCGAGACTTCCGGCTGCACATAGCGCCGGGAACGGCTCTCACGGTCGACCTGGGACAACTCAAGGGTGACCCGTTGGCAATCGCCGACGCCATAGGCGCGGTACGCGTTGTTCAAATGATGGTCCATCGACCAACGGGTGCAGCCGACAACACTGACGGCCAGGGCAGCAATGATCACGATTCGCATGGGGGTTCTCCTGTCTTGTGCAGTGTATCGACCCTTCATCGAAAATCTTCAAGGTTGTTCATCTGTTCCTGCAGAGTGAAAACAAGCGAATCATCGATAAGTAGTGCAAACGAACAATGACTACAACCAAAGAGCATAGTAGCCTTCCTCAGCGCTTGAACTCAGGAGTCCGTGCATGTCCGTCCGTCGTACCAAAATCGTCGCCACCCTTGGCCCGGCCAGTAACTCGCCGGAAGTCCTCGAACAGCTGATTCTGGCTGGCCTGGACGTTGCCCGTCTGAACTTCTCCCACGGCACCCCGGACGAGCACAAGGCTCGCGCCAAGCTGGTGCGTGACCTGGCCGCCAAGCATGGCCGCTTCGTTGCATTGCTGGGTGACCTGCAAGGCCCGAAAATCCGTATCGCCAAATTCACCAACAAGCGGATCGAGCTGAAGATCGGTGACCAGTTCACTTTCTCCACCAGCCATCCGCTGACCGAGGGCAACCAGCAAGTCGTGGGTATCGATTACCCGGACCTGGTGAAAGACTGCGGCGTCGGCGACGAGCTGCTGCTGGACGACGGTCGCGTGGTGATGCGCGTCGACACCGCAACCCCGACCGAACTGAACTGCACCGTGATCATCGGCGGCCCGCTGTCGGATCACAAAGGCATCAACCGTCGCGGCGGTGGCCTGACCGCTCCTGCCCTGACTGAAAAAGACAAGGCCGACATCAAGCTCGCCGCCGAAATGGAAGTGGACTACCTCGCGGTCTCCTTCCCGCGCGACGCCGCCGACATGGAATACGCCCGTAAACTGCGCGACGAAGCCGGCGGTACTGCCTGGCTGGTGGCGAAGATCGAACGCGCCGAAGCCGTGGCCGATGACGAAACCCTCGACGGCCTGATCAAGGCGTCCGACGCCGTGATGGTTGCCCGTGGCGACCTCGGCGTGGAAATCGGTGACGCAGAGCTGATCGGTATCCAGAAGAAAATCATCCTGCACGCACGTCGCCACAATAAAGCGGTGATCGTTGCGACCCAGATGATGGAGTCGATGATCCAGAACCCGATGCCGACCCGTGCCGAAGTGTCCGACGTGGCCAACGCCGTGCTCGACTACACCGACGCCGTAATGCTCTCGGCTGAAAGTGCGGCGGGTCCGTACCCGCTGGAAGCCGTGCAGGCCATGGCGCGCATCTGCGTCGGCGCTGAAAAGCACCCGACCAGCAAGACCTCCAGCCACCGTATCGGCAAGGTCTTCGAAAGCTGCGACCAGAGCATCGCGCTCGCCGCCATGTACACCGCCAACCACTTCCCGGGCGTGAAAGCGATCATCGCCTTGACCGAAAGTGGCTACACGCCGTTGATCATGTCGCGCATCCGCTCCTCGATCCCGATCTACGCATTCTCCCCGCACCGCGAAACCCAGGCCCGCGCGGCCATGTTCCGTGGTGTCTACACCGTACCGTTCGACCCGGCATCGCTGCCGCCTGAGCAAGTCAGCCAGGCCGCGATCGACGAGTTGCTCAAGCGCGGCGTCGTGGAGAAAGGCGACTGGGTCATCCTGACCAAGGGCGACAGCTACCACACCATCGGCGGCACCAACGGCATGAAGATCCTGCACGTTGGCGACCCCATGGTCTGAGTGACAGGCTGAAAAACAAAAGCCCCGCCATGTAAATGGCGGGGCTTTTTGCATTCCAGATTGGCTTGTGTGTTGGCTTTACTGGCCTCTTCGCGAGCAAGCCCGCTCCCACATTTAACCGCGTACATCCTGAAGAAATGCGGTCGAATGTGGGAGCGGGCTTGCTCGCGAAGACGTCCGAACAGTCACCACACACTCATCGCCGAACGATAAACGCCGACAACGCCGCAATCGCTTCCGGCGACTTCAACCGCTGTGTAAACAACGCCCCCTCCTCCTCGATCACCCTGCGCAACTGCTCGCGATCAACGCTTTTCATCAGATGCTTGCTAACCTGCACCGCGCCCGGCGCCAGGGTTTCAAAGCGTGCGGCGACTTCCCGCGCCTTGGCCAACGCCGATTCGCCGCTGCCCAATGCCTCGGTTGCAATGCCCCAAGCGGCAGCCTGCTCACCGGTAAAACCTTCACCCAACAGCAGCAACTCCGCTGCCTTGGCATGCCCCAGCAAGCGCGGCAGGATCAAGCTGGAACCAAACTCCGGACACAGCCCCAGGTTGACGAACGGCATGCGCAGCCGCGCGTCCCGGCTGACATACACCAGGTCACAATGCAGCAGCAGCGTCGTACCAATCCCCACCGCCACGCCCGCCACTGCCGCAATCACCGGCTTGCGGCAATTGAGCAAGCTGCGCATGAAGTGAAACACCGGAGTGTCGAGATCAGCCGGCGGTTGTTCAAGGAAGTCGCCAATATCGTTACCGGCGGTGAAGCACTCACTGCTGCCCTGGATCAACACGGCGTTGACGCTGGTATCGGCATCCGCCTGCTCCAGTGCTTCGGCCAGTTGGCTGTACATGGCGCGGGTCAGGGCGTTTTTCTTGTCCGGGCGGTTGAGCTGCAGGATCAGCAACCCGCGTTCGCGTTGCTGCAGGATGGCATCGGTCATGGCAAATCTCGCGGCTGGAAAATTCAGCGCTCAACCACGGGGCAGGAACACATCGGCCAGCAGTTGATTGCGCGGCAGTCCGGCCAGGAACAGGCGCTTGGAGAAGGCCTCGACGCTGGCAGGGTGCCCGCAGAGTAAGGCCAGAGTTTGCCGGGAAACAAGCCGCAGTTGCGCCAAAGCGTCAGTCGACCCGGCCGCCGTCCATAGCTCGACCGTCACGTTCGGATGCGCCGCAGCCAACTGCGCCAGTGGCTCGGCCAGATAATGACCGTCAGCGTCATGGGCCAGATGAATGACCCGGATGGCGCCTTGGTGATCCTGGCGCAAGGCCTCACGTAGCACGCCCCACAAGGGGCCAAGTCCGGTGCCCGAGGCCAGCAGCCAGAGCGGCCGGGATTGCCAGTCGGGGTCGTACTGCAACGCCCCGCCCCGCAGTTCGCCCAGGCGCAGGCTGTCACCGGCCTTGAACTGGCGGGCGGCGTCGCTGAACTCGCCGGGCAGGCGGCAATCGATGTGAAACTCGAGAAACGGATCGTCCTGGGGCAGGCTGGCCAGAGAGTAAGGCCGCGCAATGCTGCCCGCCCACAGCACCAGATGCTGCCCCGCCCGGTAGCGCAAGCTGCGCTCGGGTTGCAGCCGCAGACGTAGCACCGTCGGGTTCAACCAATCGACGCTCAGCACCGTCGCGGGCAGCCCATCACGCAGTGGGTCAAATGCCTCGACCTGCAAATCAGCCACGACCTGGCACTGACAGGCCAGGCGCCAGCCGTCCTGGCGTTGCGCCGGGCTCAGGGCATCGGGTTGATTGTCCTGAAGGTCCCCCTGGCAACGCACCAGGCAGGCATGGCAGCTACCGGCGCGGCAGCTGTAGGGCACAGCCACACCCGCCTGGTTCAGGGCATCCAGCAGGTTGCTGCCGGCGGCTACCGACCAGTGGCGTGCGCCGACGTGAAGTTCAGGCATAAAACTCTTCAACTGTAGGAGCGAGCTTGCTCGCGAAGGTCGCTAACGATAACGCGGGCGGCCTGACGAAACCCACCAGATTCACGTTTTTCGCGAGCCAGCTCGTTCCTGCAGTGAACCGGGACCGGCATTCATGACCATAGTCGGGTGTATCGGCCACCGCGGCGGGTTATACTGCCGCGCCTTTTTAGCGTCGCGCCAGCACCATACGGCGTGCCTTGGAAAGGTGCCTTCAGCCGACCGATTCACCCTACTGAAGACACCTTTATTGAATGTTCCCTTATAGAGGAGCGCGACTCATGACCGTGATCAAGCAAGACGACCTGATTCAGAGCGTTGCCGACGCCCTGCAATTCATTTCCTACTACCATCCCGTTGACTTCATCCAGGCGATGCACGAGGCCTACCTGCGCGAAGAGTCGCCAGCGGCCCGTGACTCCATGGCTCAGATCCTGATCAACTCGCGCATGTGTGCCACCGGCCACCGCCCGATCTGCCAGGACACCGGCATCGTCACCGTATTCGTACGTGTCGGCATGGACGTGCGCTGGGATGGCGCCACCATGAGCCTGGACGACATGATCAACCAAGGCGTGCGCCAAGCGTACAACCTGCCGGAAAACGTGCTGCGGGCTTCGATCCTCGCCGACCCGGCCGGCGCGCGTAAAAACACCAAGGACAACACCCCTGCCGTGATCCACTACTCCATCGTCCCGGGTAACACCGTGGAAGTGGACGTGGCCGCCAAGGGCGGTGGTTCCGAGAACAAGTCGAAAATGGCCATGCTCAACCCGTCCGACTCGATCGTCGACTGGGTGCTGAAGACCGTTCCGACCATGGGCGCCGGCTGGTGCCCGCCGGGTATGCTCGGCATTGGCATCGGCGGCACCGCCGAGAAAGCCGCTGTAATGGCCAAGGAAGTGTTGATGGAATCCATCGACATCCATGAGCTGAAAAAGCGCGGCCCGTCCAATCGTATCGAAGAGATGCGCCTGGAGCTGTTCGAGAAGGTCAACCAACTGGGCATCGGCGCCCAGGGCCTGGGTGGCCTGACCACCGTGCTCGACGTGAAAATCATGGACTACCCGACCCACGCGGCCTCGCTGCCGGTGTGCATGATCCCCAACTGCGCCGCCACCCGTCACGCGCACTTCGTGCTCGACGGCTCGGGCCCTGCGTCGCTGGAAGCGCCACCGCTGGACGCCTACCCGGAAATCGTCTGGGAAGCCGGCCCGTCGGCCCGTCGCGTCAACCTCGACACCCTGACCCCGGAAGACGTGCAGAGCTGGAAGCCGGGCGAAACCGTACTGCTCAACGGCAAGATGCTCACCGGTCGCGACGCGGCGCACAAGCGCATGGTCGAGATGCTGAACAAGGGCGAAACCCTGCCGGTGGACCTCAAGGGTCGCTTCATCTACTACGTCGGCCCGGTTGATCCGGTACGCGAAGAAGTGGTGGGGCCTGCCGGTCCGACCACGGCCACGCGGATGGACAAGTTCACTCGCCAGATCCTCGAGCAAACCGGCCTGTTGGGCATGATCGGCAAATCCGAGCGCGGCCCGACCGCTATCGAAGCGATCAAGGACCACAAGGCGGTTTACCTGATGGCAGTGGGCGGCGCAGCTTACCTGGTGGCCCAGGCCATCAAGAAATCCCGCGTCGTGGCGTTCGCCGAGCTGGGCATGGAAGCGATCTACGAGTTCGACGTGAAAGACATGCCGGTCACCGTTGCAGTGGACAGCAAGGGCGAGTCGGTACACATCACCGGTCCTGCCATCTGGCAGAAAAAGATCAGTGAAAGCCTGGCGGTAGAAGTGCAGTAAGCATTTCCCCTGCAAGGATAAAAGGCGACCACTACGGTCGCCTTTTTTGTGCCATGCACCTCTCACTGTGGCGAGGGAGCTTGCTCCCGCTGGACCGGGCTGGCGCTCCAGTGCGTAGCGCTCCCATTTTTTTGGGGCCGCTACGCGTCCCAGCGGGAGCAAGCTCCCTCGCCACAACAACCAGGCGCTGCGTGCTATGGTGCTCGCCCCTAATTGCACTGTTCATCTTCGTATGATTGCGATTCCCCGCCCGCTGCGTTTGACCTTCTACTCCTTGCTGATCATCGCCGGCGCGGTACTGGCTGCCGCCCTGGCCACTCGCCACGCCGAACGCCTGGCCCTGGTGGATGACGCTGCCCGCGCCAATCAGCAGCTCATGCTCTATGGCAACTCCCTGCACACCCTGATCGAACGTTACCGCGCCCTGCCCGCCGTACTGGCCCTGGACTCGGAAATGATCAGCGCCTTGAAGGGCCCGCTGGACGCCGCCACCCAGGATTTGCTCAACCGCAAGCTCGAGCGCATCAACGGCGCCGCCCAGTCTTCCACCCTGGAACTGATGGACCGCAATGGCCTGGCCGTGGCCGCCAGCAACTGGAACCTGCCCAGCAGTTATGTGGGGCACAACTACGCGTTTCGCCCGTACTTCAGCCAGACCCTGAGCCAGGGCACCGGGCGGTTTTATGCCGTGGGCGTGACCACCGGGATTCCGGGGTACTTCCTCTCCAGTGCGGTGGTCGGCGAGAACGAACAATTCCTCGGCGCCATGGTGGTCAAGCTGGAGTTCCCGGAACTGGAACGCGAGTGGGCCCAGGGCAACGACCTGCTGCTGGTCAGCGATGCCCGGGGCATTGTGTTTATCGCCAATCAGCCGGGCTGGCGCTACCGCGCGCTTCGCCCACTGTCGGACAACGACCATGCCGAACTCAAGGCCACCCGCCAATACGACAAGAAACAACTGCTGCCGCTGGACGCCGAAGTCCTGCAGCGCTTCGACGAAAACAGCCACCTGATGCGCGTCGACGGCCCCGACGGCAAGGCCAACTACATCTGGGAATCCCTGCCGCTGAAAGCCGAAGGCTGGACCTTGCACTTGTTGCGCAAACCACAGGTTGCCTTTGAGGACCAACGCAACGCCGGCCTGGCCGCCGCCGGTTCGTGGCTGGCGCTGGTGTTCCTGGTACTGTTCCTGACCCAGCGCTGGCGCCTCGCCCGCCTGCGCCAGCGCAGTCGTGAGGAACTTGAACAGTTGGTGGAGGAACGCACCCGCGCCCTGCGTACCGCCCAGGACGGTTTGGTGCAGTCCGCCAAGCTGGCAGCGCTGGGGCAGATGTCCGCGGCCCTGGCCCACGAAATCAACCAGCCACTGACCGCCCAGCGCATGCAGTTGGCGACCCTGCGGCTGCTGCTGGATCACGGCCGGGTGGACGACGCCTACCAGGCCCTGACCCCGCTGGACGACATGCTCACCCGCATGGCCGCCCTCACCGGCCACCTCAAGACCTTCGCCCGCAAGAGCCCCAGCGGCCTGCGCGAACGCCTCGACCTGGCCACGGTGGTGGACCAGTCCCTGCATTTGCTCGACGCGCGCCTGCGGGACGAAGCCATCGGCACCGTCCTGGATTTGACCCGCCCGGCCTGGGTACGGGGCGACGCGATCCGCCTGGAACAGGTGCTGATCAACCTGCTGCGCAACGCCCTCGACGCCATGGCCGACAAACCGCGCAAACGCCTGGAAATCCGCCTGCATGCCGATCAGCAGCTGTGGTGCCTGACCGTCAGCGACAGCGGTGGCGGAATTGCCGAGGAAAACCTCAACAGCGTGTTCGACCCGTTCTTCACCACCAAGCCCGTGGGCGACGGGCTCGGCTTGGGGCTCGCCGTGTCGTACGCTATCGTCCACGAACTCGGCGGCCGCCTGAGCGCCGGTAATCACGGTGACGGGGCGATCTTTACCCTGACCTTGCCTATCGCGCTGGAGACGCCAGACCTATGTTGAATTCGGTGATTGTGGTCGATGACGAAGCCAGCATTCGCACGGCCGTCGAGCAATGGCTGAGCCTGTCGGGGTTTGAGGTGCAGTTGTTCAGCCGTGCCGAGGAATGCCTGGCGCAATTGCCCAGGGACTTTCCCGGGGTGATCCTGAGCGACGTGCGCATGCCCGGCCTCAGCGGCCTGGAGTTGCTGGCTGAAGTGCAGCGGCGCGACGCCGACCTGCCGGTGATTCTGCTCACCGGCCACGGCGACGTGCCGATGGCCGTCGAGGCCATGCGTGACGGCGCCTACGACTTCCTCGAAAAACCCTTCAGCCCCGAGGCCCTGCTCAGCAGCCTGCGCCGGGCGTTGGACAAGCGCGGGCTGGTGCTGGAAAACCGCCGCCTGCATCAGCAGGCCGATCACCGGGCCCAGTTGGAATCGAGCCTGCTCGGGGTGTCGCGCGGTTTGCAGAACCTGCGCCGGCAAGTGCTGGACCTGGCGGGCCTGCCAGTCAATGTGTTGATTCGCGGCGAAACCGGCAGCGGCAAGGAACTGGTCGCCCGTTGCCTGCATGATTTCGGCCCCCGGGCGAAGAAGCCATTTGTGGCGCTGAACTGCGCGGCGATTCCCGAGCAACTGTTTGAAGCCGAGCTGTTCGGCCATGAAAGTGGTGCGTTTACCGGCGCCCAGGGCAAGCGTATCGGCAAGCTGGAGTATGCCGACGGTGGCACGTTGTTTCTCGATGAGATTGAAAGCATGCCCCTGGCCCAGCAGGTGAAATTGCTGCGGGTGTTGCAGGAGCAAAAACTCGAACGGCTCGGTTCCAATCAAAGCATCAAGGTGGACTTGCGGATCATCGCCGCCACCAAGCCCGACCTGCTGGACGAAGCCCGCGCCGGGCGTTTTCGTGAGGATTTGGCCTACCGCCTGACCGTCGCGCAACTGCGCCTGCCACCGCTGCGGGAACGCCGGGAAGACATTCCGCTGCTGTTCGAACACTTTGCGCAAAGCGCCGCCGAACGCCTGGACCGCAGCTTCACTCCATTGAGCGGGCCGGCCCTGGGCCGCCTGCTCAGCCATGACTGGCCGGGCAACGTACGAGAGCTGGCCAACGTCGCTGAACGCCAGGTGCTGGGGCTGGGTGAACCGGAGCCGGAAGGCATCGAAGCCGGGCAATCGCTGGCGGCGCAGCAAGAAGCGTTTGAAGCCCATTGCCTGAAAGCCGCGCTGACTCGGCACAAGGGCGATATCAAGGCGGTGCTGGCCGAACTGCAGCTGCCTCGGCGCACCTTCAATGAAAAAATGCAGCGCCATGGCTTGGCGCGAGACACGTTCCTCTAACCCGATCGTTCCCACGTTCCGCGTGGGGATGCAGCTCTGGACGCTCCGCGTCCGCCTTAAAATCGTGACGCGGAGCATCACAGGATGCACTCCCACGCAGAGCGTGGGAGCGATCTTCGTCGGCGGATTTCCGCTCATCACCCTTTAATCATCAGCAACTTTCCGCTCAAAAAAATCCTGCAACCCCTCTAGACCGGGCCTTCATCTGATTGGCACAGCTCCTGCTATAGCCCAGCCAGGCTGCGCTTGGGCGCGCTCCACAAAAACAATTAGATGAAGGATCCTTAAATGGATAACTCCAACTCCCTGCCTGTAGGGTCGGCGGCTGCGCCGGCAAAAGAACGCACCACCTCCAACCGTATCAGGTCGATCTTCAGCGGATCGGTCGGCAACATGGTCGAGTGGTACGACTGGTACGTCTACGCTGCTTTCTCGCTGTACTTCGCCAAGACCTTTTTCCCGAAAGGCGACACCACCGCCCAACTCTTGAACACCGCCGCGATCTTCGCCGTGGGTTTCCTGATGCGTCCCATCGGTGGCTGGCTGATGGGCCTGTACGCCGACAAAGTCGGGCGTAAAAAGGCCTTGATGGCCTCGGTGTACCTGATGTGCTTCGGCTCATTGCTGATTGCCCTGAGCCCGGGCTATGAGGCCATTGGTATCGGTGCGCCGATCCTGCTGGTCTTTGCCCGTTTGCTGCAGGGCCTGTCGGTAGGTGGCGAATACGGCACCTCCGCCACTTACCTCAGCGAAATGGCGACCAAGGAACGTCGTGGTTTCTACTCCAGCTTCCAGTACGTGACCCTGATCTCCGGCCAGCTCATCGCCCTTGGCGTGCTGATTGTGCTGCAACAGACCCTGACGACCGAGCAACTGTACGACTGGGGCTGGCGCATCCCGTTCGCCATCGGCGCCCTGTGTGCGGTAGTGGCGCTGTACCTGCGTCGCGGCATGGAAGAAACCGAGTCGTTCACCAAGAAAGAAAAAGCCAAGGAAAGCGCGATGCGCACCTTGATGCGCCACCCCAAGGAACTGATGACCGTGGTCGGCCTGACCATGGGCGGCACCCTGGCGTTCTACACCTACACCACCTACATGCAGAAATACCTGGTGAACACCGTCGGCATGAGCATCTCCGACTCCACCACCATTTCGGCAGCGACACTGTTCCTGTTCATGTGCCTGCAACCTATCATCGGCGGGCTGTCGGACAAGGTTGGCCGCCGGCCCATCCTGATCGCCTTCGGCGTTCTCGGCACACTGTTCACGGTGCCGATCCTCACCACCCTGCACACCATCCAGACCTGGTGGGGCGCGTTCTTCCTGATCATGGCCGCACTGATCATCGTCAGCGGCTATACCTCGATCAACGCCGTGGTGAAGGCTGAACTGTTCCCGACTGAGATCCGCGCCCTGGGTGTTGGCTTGCCCTATGCGCTGACCGTGTCGATCTTCGGCGGCACCGCTGAATACATCGCGCTGTGGTTCAAGAGCATCGGCATGGAAACCGGCTACTACTGGTACGTGACGGCCTGTATTGCAGTATCGCTGATGGTGTATGTGACCATGAAGGACACCCGCAAGCATTCGCGGATTACCACGGACTAAGGGTTCTGCCGAGATAAAAAAGGGGCTGCGTCAGTGCATGACGCAGCCCCTTTTTCATTGGCGAACACTCCACCTGAGTGCACTATGATGCCCTTCCCCGAACCACCAGCAGGAAACCCGGCCATGTCCGACGATATCCATTTCTACGAACCCGCCAACGGCCACGGCCTGCCCCATGACCCGTTCAATGCGATCGTCGGCCCGCGCCCGATTGGCTGGATTTCGTCCCACGACAGCCAGGGCCGCCTGAACCTGGCGCCCTACAGCTTCTTCAATGCGTTCAACTACATTCCGCCGATCATTGGGTTCTCCAGCGTCGGGCGCAAAGACAGCCTGAACAACATCGAACAGACCGGCGAATTCGTGTGGAACCTGGCCACCCGCCCGCTGGCCGAACAGATGAACCAGAGTTGCGCGCCGGTCTCTCCCGAGGTCAACGAGTTTGAATTGTCGGGCCTGACGCCGGTGGCTTCAAAGGTGATCGCCGTGCCTCGCGTGGGTGAGAGCCCGGTGTCGTTCGAGTGCAAGGTGACGCAGATCATTCAGCTGCAGCGCGCCGACAAGGAGCTGGTGCCGAGCTGGCTGGTGCTTGGCGAAGTGGTCGCGGTGCATATCGCCAAGTGGCTGTTGAAAGACGGGGTGTACGACACGGCTGCCGCCGAGCCGATCCTGCGTGGAGGCGGCCCGGCGGATTATTTTCAGTTGGGGCCGGAAGCGCTGTTCAAAATGTACCGCCCAGGCGCCGCGAAACGCTGATTGGAATGCGATAAAAATGTGGGAGCGGGCTTGCTCGCGAAGGGGGCGTGTCAGTCAATGCATAGGCCAACTGATTCACCGCATTCGCGAGCAAGCCCGCTCCCACACAAGCCCGCTCCCACATTTGGATCAGCGGTGTTTTAGTTGGCGGAAGTTGCCCAGGAAAGCTGACCGTCTTCATCTACATTGACCAAGCGCTCCAGTTGCAGAGCGGCGGCATCATCAGCGTCATCAGCGGTCTTGAATTTCTGTCCATCGAGGATCTTGTGAAAGCGCGGTGCGCCCATGCCATCCAGCGCCTTGACGGCGATGGCGGCGCTATAGCCACCCTCTTCTTCACGCACCAAGGCGGAAACGGCTTCGTGGTGGGCAAACTCTTTACGTGCCATGTTGCAGGTCCTGGCCAATGGGAAAGGCGGCCATTCTAAAGCACTAACCCGCCAGTTGCAGGTACTCGCCGTAGGCGTTGGCCGCCGAGGCGTCAGTGAAGGTCTGGAAGTCCATGCTGCGAACCACCATGTCGTTCAACAGCTCGGTGAACACCATCAGCGCCGGTGAGCTGAAGTAGGCACTCATTGCCTGCTCGCTGCTCCAGAAGCCCGACACCAACCACACATCCGGGTCGGCCAGGGAGTGCTGCAACGAGAATTGCAGGCAACCCTGAGCCTGGCGGCCCGGTTCGATCAAACTGCTCAAGCGTGCACCCAGTTCGGTGCTGTACCCGGTACGGGCACGGATAAAGGCCATATGGCTCGCGGGAATGGGGGTGGACATGTTCGACTCTCCCGTTGAGAAGTGATGCTCGGCAAGCACTGTGAGGGCGTGTTGCCACAGGATCAAAGATACGGGCGCGGGTGTGGATGCGGTTAGTCAATTCCTGCCGGCTTATTGCACAATCCTGCGAGAAGCGTAGAGATAGCAATCGGCCTGCGGGTTTTATTCCCGGCATGACTGCCGTATTTCAGGGGCATGACAGCCCTCTGCTTGCCTGATTCACGATTTATCGCAGGATCAGGCAAGGATTGTGCAGAATCGAAGTACCGCTTTTTGCAAAGCCGCCTTTAAGCTGTGCCCATCGTCAAAAGCACCAGAGGATGTCCCATGCCGTCGCCCGACCTTCGCTCCACGCCCCTCGACGCCGACATGGAAAAGCAGCGCGCAGAACTCGCCGGCATCGTACGTCGGCACACTTGGGAGGACGGTTCCTACGGCACGGCGATCACGTCGCTGTACCTCAACCGCCATAACACCCCACGGGAATTCACGCCTGTGCTGGTAGAACCCGCGCTGTGCATCCTGGCCCAGGGCAGCAAGGAAGTGCGCCTGGCGGATGAAGTCTTCGCCTACGACCCGCTCAATTACCTGGTGTTTTCGGTAGCGATGCCGGTGGCCGGGCGCATCCTGGATGCCACGCCGGAAGACCCCAACCTGTCGATTCGAGTGAATATCGATCCGGCACACATCACCGCACTGATTGCCGAAGCCGGACCGATGGGCGTGCCCCCGCGCCCGACCTCCCGAGGGATGTATGTCGACCGCCTGGACAACCAGCTACTGGACGCCGTGCTGCGCCTGACCCGATTGCTGGACACGCCGAAAGACATCGCGATGCTGGCGCCGTTGATCAACCGGGAAATTCTTTATCGTTTGTTGCGTGGCCCGCAGGGATATCGGCTGTATGAAATCGCCGTCGCCAACAGTCAGAGCCATCGGGTGAGCCAGGCGATCACCTGGTTGAACGGCAACTACGAACAACCCCTGCGTATTGATGACCTGGCCAAGGAGGTAAACCTCAGCGTTTCGACCTTGCACCACCGCTTCAAGGCGATGACCGCCATGAGCCCGTTGCAGTACCAAAAACAGTTGCGCTTGCAGGAGGCTCGTCGGTTGATGATCGCCGAGGGGCTGGAAGCCTCGGCGGCGGGGTATCGGGTGGGCTATGAAAGCGCCTCGCAGTTCAGCCGCGAATACAGCCGGTTGTTTGGTGCGCCACCATTGCGGGATCTGGCCCGGTTGCGCCAGAGCGTATAACCACAGTTATAACGCCGGACTACTAATGTGGCGAGGGAGCTTGCTCCCGTTGGGGCGCGAAGCGGCCCCAAAAGAGGGGACTGCTGCGCAGTCCAACGGGAGCAAGCTCCCTCGCCACAAGTACTCAATCAACTGCGGTATGGGTGGCGTTCAATCCAGGCCACGAGGCAGTTGCAAGGTCACCCGCAAGCCGCCCTCCCGTAGATTCTGCAAACTCACTTCACCGCCATGGCTGTGGGCGATATTGCGAGCGATGCCCAGGCCCAGGCCGTAACCCTGTTGCTGCCCGGCCAGGCGGAAGTGCGGCTCGAAGACCTGCTCCAGGCGCTGTTCCGGCACGCCCGGGCCTTCGTCGTCGACGTGGAGGATGAACTCCGCGCCATCGTCTTCAATATGCAAATGGGCGTTCTGTCCGTACTTCAACGCGTTGTCGATCAGGTTGCCGATGCAGCGCTTGAGCGCCAGCGGCTTGCCCGGGTAAGTCGTGAGTGCCCGGCCAGTTTGGGTCACGCGGCCATTGCCGTTGGGTGCCAGGTACGGTTCCACCAGGCAGTCGAGTACGTGATTGAGGTCCACCGGTTCGATGTTTTCGTGAATGTCGGTGTCTTTCACACACTGCAGCGCGCCTTTGACCAGCAACTCCAGTTCATCCAGGTCGCGGCCGAACTTGGTTTGCAGGTTCTCGTCTTCCAGCAATTCCACCCGCAACCGCAGGCGCGTGATGGGTGTGCGCAGGTCGTGGGAAATGGCGCTGAACAGTTGGCTGCGTTCGGTCAGGTAACGGCTGATGCGTTCGCGCATGGCATTAAACGCGCGGCCCACTTCCACCACTTCGCTGCCGCCGCCTTCGGCCACCGGCTCCACGTCGGCGCCCAGGGACATGTCCCGCGCCGCCCTTGCCAGGCGCTTGAGCGGACGGCTTTGCCAGTGCACCAACAGGCCGATGAACAGCAGCAGAAAGCCGCTGGTGAGCACGATAAACCACACCTGCTGGTACGGCAGGCCTTGCTCTTCGAGGCTGGTGTAGGGTTCGGGCAGCAAGGAGGCGATGTAGAGCCATTCGCCCTGGGCCAGTTGGATCTGGGTCACCAACACCGGCGGATTCACCGGCTCCAGGGTCAACGCGTAATGCGCCCAGGAGCGCGGCAATTCATCGAGTTTCAAACCGGCATTGAAGATGCGCAGGTCTTCGGCGCTGACGAATTCCACCGAGACATGCACGTCGCTGCCCAGGGTCTGGCGCAACACTTCTTCGACAGCACCGAGCACCGCGTGCTTGCGCGGGGTTTCCGGCAACACGGCCATGTCCAGGGGCTTGTCGTTGAGGGTCACGACAAAACGTGTGCCGCCCATGCTACGCAACTGATCGAGCACCAGCGGCCGAAAGGCCACCGGCAAGGAACGGAAATAACTGACACTGGCGGTCATCGAATGCGCCAGGCTGCGGGCAGCGGTCACCAGGCCTTCGAGCTGGGTGGCGCGCAGTTGTGACACCCAGATCACGCTGGATAACGCCTGGGCAAACAGCACCGCCAACAGGGTCAGCAGTAACATCCGCCCCAGCAGCGAACGCGGTACCGGGATCCGCCGGCGCAGTTCACGCAGGCGTTCAGTGGGCATTGCCGGCAACCACGCTGGCTGCCAATTGATAGCCACTGCCGCGCACGGTACGGATCAGCCGGGGTGGTTTTTCGGTATCGCGCAGGCGTTGGCGCAAGCGGCTGACGGCCATGTCGACAATCCGGTCCAGGGGCATCAGGTCGCGGCCACGGGTGGCGTTGCCAATGGTGTCGCGGTCGAGGATTTGCTGGGGATGATCGAGGAACAATTTCAATAACGCGAAATCGGCACCGGAGAGAATCACTTCCTCGCCGTCGACGTGGAACAGCCGGTGGCTGACCATGTCCAGGCGCCACTCGCCAAACACCAGCACCTCGCCGCCGCTGCGCTCCTGGCCAAACTGGCAGCGCCGCAACAGCGCCTTGATTCGCGCCTGCAACTCGCGGGGACTGAAGGGTTTGCCGATGTAATCGTCGGCGCCCAGTTCCAGGCCGATCACGCGGTCGGCTTCGTCGGAACTGGCGGTGAGCATGATGATCGGCACCTGCGCCTGGCGCGGGTGCTGGCGGATCCAGCGGCAGAGGCTGAAGCCATCTTCGTCCGGCAGCATCACATCAAGGATCACCAGGTCGCACGGCGCTTCGTTCATCGCCTGGCGGAACCCCGCGCCATCCGGCACGCCACGCACCTGAAAACCGGCGCGGCTGAGGTAAGTTTGCAGCAACTCGCGGATTTCCTGGTCGTCGTCGACCAGGAGAATGGATTTACTGATTACGCTCACGGGGCCCCTCCTTGTTGTTATGGCCAAGCTTAAGTCATTTGTTGCCCTTGAGGCCGCCTTCGCGAGCAAGCCCGCTCCCACATTCGACCTCATTCATCCAGTTGGAATGGGATTGAATGTGGGAGCGGGCTTGCTCGCGAAGAGGCCATCACTGCCTACGCAAATGCCTGCTCAAGCGCCACACCAGCACCTGTCAACCCTGAATACGGTGCCGTCACCAGCCACACCGGAATGCCTTTGAAGTAGTCGCTCATGCAGCCTTTGTCGCAAAAACTCTTGGCAAAACCACTCTTGATAAAGAAATCGGCAAAGCGCGGGATCACGCCGCCAACGATATAAACCCCTCCACGACCGCCGGTGGTCAGCACGTTGTTACCGGCAACACGGCCCAGCCAGATACTGAACTGGTCCAGCACTTCCAGGGCAATCGGGTCGCCCGCCAGGCCAGCGGCAGTGATGGCCTCGGGGGTTTCCAGCACGGCTTCATGGCCGTCCACCGCGCAGATCGCCCGGTACAACCTCGGCAGACCGCCACCGCTCAAAGCGGTTTCAGCGCTGACATGGCCGATCTCGTTGTGGATGTGCTGCCACAGCTGGGCTTCCCGCGGGCTGCTCACCGGCAGGTCGACATGGCCGCCCTCCCCCGGCAACGCGGCCCAACGGCCATGGCCGAGGTCGAGCAAGGTGCCTACACCCAGGCCGGTGCCCGGGCCAATCACCACCGCAGGCCGCAACGGTTCCGGCGTGCCTTCGCACACCACACGGAATTCGTCCGGTTTCAGGCGGGTCATGCCCAGGGCCATGGCCGAGAAATCATTCACCAGCAGCAGCTCGTCCACCTGCAAGGTCTCGCAGAACTTAGTCTTGCTCAGGCGCCAGTGATTGTTGGTGAATTTAAATTCATCTCCGCTCACCGGCCCCGCGACCGACAGGCACACCGCACCAATCGAGCCGATGGCCAGGCCTTCTTCCTTCAGATAGACCTGGATCGCCTCTTCAGGGCTGGCATGATCCGCCGTCGCGTGGACGCGGATCGAATGCAGTTCCTGATCACGCCACAATGCAAAACGGGCGTTGGTACCCCCAATATCACCGACCAGCGCAAGCTTCACTTAAGTGTCTCCAGGGCAGAGGTAAAGGCGCTGGCGCCCTGCTCTGCGGAGCTTGCGGCCAAACGCATAAACGCAAACAGCTCGCGACCGGCCCCCACGTTATTGCCCAGAAGGCCCGTGGCAGGCACGCGCGCTGCAAATTCTTCGGCGTCCACCTTAAGCTCCAAGGTGCCTTTGACGCCATCCACGCGAATAATATCGCCATCGCGCACACGTGCCAGTGGCCCGCCGCTCTGGGCTTCGGGGTTGACATGAATCGCGGCGGGAATCTTACCCGACGCGCCGGACATACGCCCGTCTGTTACCAACGCCACTTTGAAGCCACGATCCTGCAACACGCCGAGGAACGGCGTCATCTTGTGCAATTCCGGCATGCCGTTGGAGCGCGGGCCCTGGAAACGCATTACCGCGACGAAGTCTTTTTCCAACTGGCCGGCCTTGAAGGCGTCCGCCAGGTCTTGCTGGTCCTGGAACACCACGGCCGGGGCTTCGACGATTTGATGCTCAAGGGCCACGGCGGAGACTTTCATCACCCCACGGCCAAGGTTGCCTTCCATTACGCGCAAGCCGCCTTCCGGAGAAAATGCACGGGCCACAGGGCGCAGGATGGTTTCGTCGAGGCTTTCGATCGGGCCTTCACGCCATACCAGCTCGCCGTCCACCAGGAACGGTTCCTGGGTGTAGCGGCTCAGGCCGTGACCGGCCACGGTGTTGACGTCGTTGTGGAGCAGGCCGGCTTCCAGCAGTTCGCGGATCAGGAACGACATGCCGCCCGCCGCCTGGAAGTGGTTGATGTCGGCCTTGCCGTTTGGATACACGTGAGACAGGGTCGGCACGACTTCGGAGAGGTCGGCCATGTCCTGCCAGGTGAGAATGATGCCCGCCGACATGGCGATGGCCGGCATGTGCAGGGTGTGGTTGGTGGAACCGCCGGTGGCGTTGAGGGCGACGATGGAGTTGACGATGGATTTCTCGTCGACGATCTCGCCGATCGGCGTGAAGTTACCGTTGGCCTTGGTCAGGCGCGTGACCTGGTGCGCGGCTTCACGGGTCAGGGCGTCACGCAGCGGCGTGTACGGGTTGACGAACGAGGCGCCCGGCAGATGCAGACCCATCACTTCCATCAGCAACTGGTTGGTGTTGGCGGTGCCGTAAAAGGTGCAGGTGCCCGGGCTGTGGTAGGACTTCATCTCCGATTCCAGCAGCTCTTCGCGGGTGGCCTTGCCTTCGGCGTAGCGCTGGCGCACGTCGGCTTTCTGTTTGTTGGAGATCCCCGACGGCATCGGCCCGCCCGGCACGAAGATCATCGGCAGGTGGCCATAGCGCAGGGCGCCCATCATCAGGCCAGGGACGATCTTGTCGCAGATGCCGAGCATCAGCGCGGCGTCAAACATGTTGTGGGACAGCGCTACCGCCGTGGACATCGCAATCACTTCGCGGCTCAGCAGGCTGAGCTCCATGCCCGGCTCGCCCTGGGTCACGCCGTCGCACATGGCGGGGGTGCCGCCGGCGAACTGGCCCACGGAGCCGACTTCACGCAGGGCGGTTTTGATTTGCTCGGGGAAATGTTCGTACGGCTGGTGGGCCGACAGCATGTCGTTATATGACGAAACAATTGCCACGTTGGCGGCGTTCATCATGCGCAGGCTGTTTTTGTCTTCGGTGCCGCACCCGGCCACGCCGTGGGCAAAGTTGGCGCATTGCAGCTTGCCGCGCATCGGCCCGTCGCTGGCAGCGCCGCGAATGAGCGCAAGGTATGCCTCACGGGTTGCACGGCTGCGGGCGATAAGCCGTTCGGTGACCTCAAGTACGCGGGGATGCATGTATAGAACTCCAGGCTAACGGATGTGGCGACCTGAGAGTCTATGCTGGTCAAACGCCCGCCGCGAAGAGGTTGGCAGGGTGTTGCTTGACCAATCGGACCAGTTGATTCAGGTCACTCGTTGTAGATTGAACAAAATATTGCCACTAAAAAGGCTTGTTTTCTATTTTTATGCGAATAATCTTGTAATTCTTACAACAAATCGACGACAGGCACCTTCCAATGACTCTACGTATCGCTATCAATGGTTTTGGCCGTATTGGCCGAAATGTCCTGCGCGCACTTTATACCCAAGGCTACCGCCAGGATTTGCAGATCGTCGCCATCAACGATCTCGGCGACAGCTCGATCAATGCCCACCTGCTTAAATACGACACCGTCCACGGTACTTTCGACGCAGAGGTCGCTCACGATCAGGAAAGCCTGACCGTGAACGGTGACCGGATTGCCGTGAGTGCCATTCGCAACCCGGCCGACCTGCCGTGGGCTGCCCACAAGGTGGACGTGGTGTTCGAGTGCACCGGCCTGTTCACCGACCGCGACAAAGCCGCCGCCCATATTACCGCCGGCGCGCGCAAGGTAATCATCTCGGCCCCGGCCAAGGGCGCCGACGCCACGGTGGTGTATGGCGTGAACCATGACATTTTGCGTCAGTCCCACCAGATCATCTCCAACGCTTCCTGCACCACCAACTGCCTGGCCCCGGTGGCCCAGGTGCTGCACCGTGAACTGGGCATCGAAAGCGGCTTGATGACCACCATCCATGCCTACACCAACGACCAGAACCTGACCGACGTCTACCACACCGACCCATACCGCGCGCGTTCGGCCACCCAGAACATGATTCCGAGCAAAACCGGCGCCGCCGAAGCCGTGGGCCTGGTGCTGCCGGAACTGGCAGGCAAGCTGACCGGCATGGCCGTGCGGGTACCGGTGATCAACGTGTCGCTGGTGGACCTCACCGTGCAGCTGAAAAAAGAAGCCAGTGCCGAGCAGGTCAACGCACTGCTTAAAGAAGCCAGCCAGCACTCGAAAATCCTCGGCTACAACACCCTGCCGCTGGTTTCCAGTGACTTCAACCATAACCCGCTGTCGTCGATCTTCGACGCCAATCACACCAAGGTCAGCGGCAAGCTGCTGAAAGTGCTGGCCTGGTATGACAACGAGTGGGGCTTCTCGAACCGCATGCTGGATAACTGCCTGGCGCTGTGCAACGCCGAGTAATGCTCGGCCTGTAGGAGCGAGCTTGCTCGCGAAAAACGCAAAACCACCGCGTTTATTCAGGATGTCAGCGTTATCGTTGACGCCCTTCTCGAGCAAGCTCGCTCCTACAGTAATCCAAAGTGCCACTTGCCATTTGCGTTGATGATAAGCATTATCATTCGCTGCAAATCGGTCTGGTATCACTGTGAGCCAATCTCGCTTCAACCAAGTCTTCCTCACCCAGCGGGTGATTCTGCTGCGCACCTTGCAGCGGATGGTGAATAACCACAGCACCGCCGAGGACCTGCTGCAGGAAACCTACCTGCGCGTGACCCGGGCCTTGAGCGAACGGCCGATCGATCACCTAGAACCCTTCGTCTACCAGACGGCGCGCAACCTGGCGCTGGATCATCTGCGCGCCCGCAGGATTCAGGCGCGCACCCTGCAGGAAGATGTCCCGCTGGACGTCCTGCAAAGCGTCGCCTCCCCCGTCAGCACTCCCGAAGACGCGACACAGGCCGAGCAATTGCTCGAGCACCTGAGTGTCAGCCTCGGCCAGTTGAGCGCCCGCCAGCAGCAGATCTTTATCCTCAGCCGCCTGCACGGTTGCAGCTATCAGGAGATCGCCGACAAACTCGACGTGTCCCTGAGCACCGTGCAAAAGGAACTGAAATTGATCATGGCCATCTGCATAGGTGTGGCCGAAAGACTGGATCGCCCTTAAGCTTTGTCGGCACAGTCTGTAGGACTATTGATTAAAACGTGGCGAAGACCCGAGGAACACCGTGACGGATCCGAATAAACTGCGCCCCCATGAGCTGGCTCATGAGGTGTTGCAAGACACGGCTATGGACCAAGCCCTCGACTGGCTGATCGCCTTGCAGTGCCCGCAACCCGGGCAGCAGGCGGAGTTTGAAGCCTGGCTCGCCAGCGACCCGTCAAACGCCGAAGCCTTCATCAAGGCCCAGGCCGCCTGGGGCGGCGCGCCGGTGCACAGCGCTGCCGTCGCCCTGAATGCGCCGCGCAAGCCCAGCGCCTGGCGCCGTATCAAACCTCACTGGAAACCCCTGGCCACCGCCGCCGTGTTGTTGTTGGGCCTGTTCAGCTTCAGCAACCTGCCGATGCGCCTGCAGGCCGACCACTTGACGGTGGTGGGCGAGCGCCAGCGCCTTCAATTGGACGACGGCTCAAAAGTCTTGCTGAACACCAATTCCGCCTTCTCCAGCAGCATCAAGGACCATCAGCGCATCGCGCGCCTGTATCAGGGCGAGGCATTTTTCGAAGTGCTGCCCAGCCGTGGCCTGCCCCTGGAGATCGACGCCGGCCCGGTGCGCGCCAGCGTGCGCGATACGTCCTTCGCGGTGCGCTACTTGAACGGTGAAGCCCAGGTTCAGGTACAACGCGGCGACGTCGACCTGAGCAACACCTTTGACGATGCCCGGGTACGCCTGAGCGCCGGTGAAAGTATCCGCATCGGCCCCAAGGGCTTCAGCCAACCCGCCAAGCTGGACACCACCAAGGACCTGGCCTGGGTCGACGGTCGGTTGATCTTCGAAAACTGCCCGATGAGCGAAGTGCTGGCCGAATTGCGGCGCTACTACCCGGGCTGGATCGTCAACAACAACGACAAGCTCGCCAGCGTGGCGGTCACCGGCAATTACCGTCTCGACCAGCCTCTCGACGTCGTGCGCTCCCTGGCCCACATCACTTCCGCCAAGCTCTCGGAATACCCGGCGCTGGTGATCCTGAACTAAATGAGAATTATTTTTACTCGATAGCCTGCGCAGGTTCGTCTCGTTATAGCCAATGCAACTGATTCCTATTTGATTCAGTGTCGCAACTATAAGATTCGTACCTTACGGAGCGCTCTCGATGTCGTCTCGTTTCAACCGCCGGTCCTCTTCGCCCGTTCGCCGCCACGGCTTGTCCCTGCTGACGGCCGCAATCCTGTTGGCCGGTGCGCCCGTCATGGCCGCCACCGCTGCCGAGCCTGCTACCCGCAGCCAGGGCAATTACAGCTTCAGCATCGAGCAGCAATCCCTGGTCTCGGCGCTGAATGCCTTCACCGCAGTGACCGGCTGGCAAGTCGGCCTGCCCGCCGAGCTGGGCCAGGGTGTGTCGTCCCCTGGCGTGCGCGGCTCGTTGCCGGCAGATAAAGCCCTGGACCGGCTGTTGGTGGGGACCAACCTCGGCTATCGCAAACTGAGTAACAACAACATCGTGCTGGAAAAACGCGCCGCCGGCAGCGCTATCACCCTGCAACAAATGACCATCAGCGCCACCCGCCAGGAACAGGCCGTAGACAGCGTGCCCAGCACCGTGACCGTGCATGACCGCGAAGAACTGGACCGCCAGAACGTCAACACCATCCGCGAACTGGTGCGCTACGAGCCAGGCGTGTCGGTGGGGGGTGCCGGTACCCGCTCCGGGAACGCCGGCTACAACATTCGCGGCATCGACGGCGACCGCATCCTGACCCAGGTGGACGGCGTCGAAGTCCCCGACAACTTCTTCAACGGCCCCTACGCCAAGACTCGCCGCAACTACGTCGACCCGGAAATCGTCAAGCGCGTGGAAATCCTCCGCGGCCCGGCCTCGGCGTTGTACGGCAGCAGCGCCATCGGCGGCGCCGTGAGCTATTTCACCCTCGACCCCGACGACATCATCAAGCCCGGCCAGGATTTCGGCGCGCGCCTGAAGACCGGCTACAGCTCCGCCGACGAAAGCTGGCTGACCTCCGGCACCGTCGCCGGTCGCGTACAGGACTTCGACGGCTTGCTGCACCTGAGCCAGCGCAACGGCCACGAAATGGAGTCCTACGATGGCAATAACGCCACCGGCCTGGCCCGCACCGGCGCCAACCCGGAGGATGCGCGCACCACTAACATCCTGGCCAAGCTCGGCTGGAATTATGGTGAAGAGAATCGCCTGGGCCTGACCTACGAGAAGTTCAAGGATGATCGCGACACCAACCTGAAAAACGCGGTGGGTGGCCCGTTCGTCGGTGGCCAGGGCTTTAACTTCTACCGTGGCCGTACGGGTAACGACACCATCACCCGTGAGCGTTTCGGCATAGAAAACACCTTCGCCCTTGACTCGCCGATTGCCGATCACATCAAGACCAGCCTCAACTACCAGATCGCCAAGACCGACCAGGCCACCGCAGAGATCTACCAGCCATCGCGCAAGGTGCTGCGCACCCGCGACACCCTGTACGAAGAGAAACAGTGGGTATTCGACGCGCAACTGGACAAGGCTTTCAGCATCGGCGAAACCGATCACGTAGTGACCTACGGCACCACCCTCAAACAGCAGAAAGTCACGGGTTCCCGTGAAGGCTCCGCGACCTGCCTGGCGGTTGGCAGCGGCTGCACCGCCATCGGCGCACCAAGCCCGTCGGCCGCCGACAGCGTGAAAAAGGCCAGCGACTTCCCGGATCCGACCATCAACTCCTACGCGCTGTTTGCCCAGGACCAGATTGCCTGGGACAAGTGGACCTTCCTGCCCAGCGTGCGTTACGACTACATCCAGCTCAAACCCAAGCTGACTCAGGAATTCCTCAACACCGTTGACCCGACACGCATCTACGACCACAGCAATTCGGAAAAGAACTGGCACCGTGTAACGCCAAAATTCGGCGTGACTTACGCACTGACCGAGCAATACACCTGGTTCGGCCAATACGCCGAAGGCTATCGCACGCCGTCGGCCAAGGCCTTGTATGGCCGCTTTGAAAACCTGCAACAGGGCTACACCGTCGAACCCAACCCGGACCTCAAGCCGGAAAGCAGCCGGGGTGTCGAAACCGGAATTCGCGGCAACTTCGACTCAGGCTCGTTTGACGTGGCGGTGTACTACAACAAGTACCGTGATTTCATCAACGAAGATGCCTCGGTCGCTGGTGGCACGGTTCAGCAGTTCGAAGCCAACAACATCAAACACGCCACCATCAAAGGCGTGGAAGCCAAGGGCCGCTTGAACCTCGATGCGTTTGGCGCGCCGCAGGGCCTGTACACCAAAGGCTCGATTGCCTACACCTACGGGCGCAACGACGACAACGGCGAACCGCTGAACAGCGTCAACCCGCTCAAGGGCGTATTTGGCCTGGGTTACGACCAGCAGAACTACGGTGCCCTGGTCAGCTGGACCCTGGTCAAGAAACAGAATCGCGTCGACAGCACCACCTTCTTCGCCCCCGACGGCAACAGCGCCAACGGCCCGTTCAAGACCCCGGGCTTCGGCATCGTGGACCTGACCGGCTTCTACAAGGTCACCAACGACGTGACCATCAACGGTGGCCTGTACAACCTGACCGACAAGAAATACTGGGACTGGGACGACGTTCGCAGCTACGACAGCGTCGGCGAAGCCGGTGTGACCGGCCCGGCCAACCTGGACCGCCTGACCCAACCGGGCCGCAACTTTGCGATCAACCTGATCTGGGACATCTGATCAAGGGAGCCTCGCCCCGCCGGAATTTCTTCTTGCGCGGGGTGAGGATTTTTTACTGTGACGCGTCTTCTGGTTCGTCTAGTTCATAACAGCCTGGCAACCAGACGCATCCTCTTCTCAAGGACATCTTCATGACCGCTTCTCCTACTGCTGAACGCCCAAGCCTGCGCTCTCAACGCCTGAACCAGATCACCAACGAACCGCACACCAAGCTCGACGCGCTGGTAAAGGCCCATGCACCGTTTGAAACCCAGGCCAACTTCGCCCGCTTCGTGGTCGCGCAGTACCTGTTCCAGTCGGAGCTGGTGGCGCTGTACAACGATGCAGAACTGATCAAGATCGTCCCCGACCTGGCCGAACGCTGCCGTGCCGAAGCGGCCAAGCTGGACCTGGGCGACCTGGACACCGAAGTACCGGCACCGGTGGCCGGCGCGGTGAAAAACCCGAGCAAGGCTGAAGCCCTGGGCTGGCTGTTCGTGTCTGAAGGCTCCAAGCTGGGCGCCGCGTTCCTGATCAAGCGTGCCGTGGGCCTGGGCTTGAGCGAAACCTTCGGCGCCCGTCACCTGGGCGAGCCGGCGGGGGGCGCGCTGAAGGCTGGAAGCGCTTCACCCGCACCCTCGACGCACTGGAATTCACCGCTGAAGAAGAAGCCGAAGTGGAGAAAGGCGCGATTGATGCGTTCGTGCGCTTCACCGTGTTGCTGGAACAGGCGTACGCTAGCGCCCCTGAACTGGCCTGATTCCCTGATTGGAATGCAATCAAATGTGGGAGCGGGCTTGCTCGCGAATACGGTGTGTCAGTCAATACATGTACCGACTGATCCACCGCATTCGCGAGCAAGTCGAATCGTCGCACCGCCGCTCCCACATTTTGATCCGGTTTCACTTTGAATCCTTCGTAAATCCATCCATGCAAACCGCACCCATGACCGGCAAAACCCAATCCTCATCCAAAATCGCCCGTGTCCTGTTCGGCCTGCTGGCCTACGTCAGCCTGGGCATCGGTTTGATTGCGATTGTGGTTCCGGGCTTACCCACCACCGAATTCATCCTGCTGGCCGCCTGGGCCGCCACTAAAAGCTCCCCGCGACTAAGCGCCTGGTTGGAAAACCACCGCCTGTTCGGACCGATCCTGTTCAATTGGCGCAACGGCAAGATCATCGCCCGCCGGGCCAAAGTCAGCGCCACTGTGAGCATGCTGCTGTGCGCCGGCCTGATGCTGGTAATGCTCGACCACGGCTGGCCGATCTACCTGGCCATCGCTGGAATGAGCTTGGGCAACCTGTGGATCTGGTCGCGACCGGAACGTCTCCCGCAACCCACCTGACACCCCCACTACCGCTCATCGGCTCCCGCTCATGAACTACCGGCCCAAGCCGATGTTCCGGGCATAGCGCCGAATGGACTTGGCAATGCTGCGTGCATACCAATAAGTCTATTCGCGGGTAAACCTATGTTCGACACCCTCTCCATTCGTTTGAAAATCGTGCTGCTGTCGGGGCTCTGCCTGCTGGGGGTGATCGCATTGGTGGTCAGCATGAACCTGTACCAGACCAATCAGAACGATGAACTGATCAGCGATTCAAGCTCGCGAATGCTCACCGACAGCGTGCAAAACCTGCTGCAAGCCAAAGCCGCCGAACAAGCGGTGCAACTGCAAAAAACCTTCGGTGAAAGCCTGTTGGTGGTCACAGCCCTCGCCGACCAAGTCAAAGACCTGCGCAACCTGGCCGGCAAGCGCTCGCTGGACGCCGCCGCCTTGCGTGAAGAGCTCAACCACAGCCTGAAAACCGCCTTCGACCGCAACAGCAAGGTGCTCGGCATCTGGCTGTCGTTCGAGCCCAACGCGCTGGACGGCAAAGACAGCGAATTCGTCAACGACGCCGCCCGTGTGTCCAACGAAAAAGGCCGCTTTTCCAGCTACTGGAGCCGCGCCGGTGGCGAAGGCCTGAACACGGTGATGGTCGAGGACGACTTGACCAAGACCACCCTCAACCTCAACGGCACCCCCTACAACATTTGGTACACCTGCCCGCGGGACACCAAAAACACCTGCCTGCTGGACCCGTATGAAGACACCGTCGCCGGCAAACCGGTGTTGATGACCACCATCTCCCTGCCCCTGCTGGTAGAGGGCAAAGTGATTGGCGTGGTGGGTGTCGACCTCGCCCTCAACACCCTGCAAGCCGCGACCGACGCGGTGCAGAAAGAGCTGTTCGACGGCGCAGGGCACCTGGAGATTATCTCCAGCACCGGGTTGATCGCCGGCTACAGCGGTGAACCCGCTAAAGTCGGCAAAAACCTGATCGACACCCTGGGCGCCGAAGGCAAGGAAATCGTGCAGCTGTTGGCCAGCGATACCCGCAAGATTCGCGAGGAAGACAACACAATCCGCGCGGTGTACCCGGTCAAGCCGATTGCCGACGCCAAATCCTGGGGCATCGTAATCAAGCTGCCCAAACAGGTGCTGTTGGCAGACGCCCACAAACTCCAGGCCGTGCTCGACAACGCCCAGGCCAGCGACACTTTCAAGGCGTTGCTGGTAGGCGCATCGGCTGGCCTGCTGGGCCTGTTGCTGATCTGGCTGGCTGCCACCGGCGTGACCCGGCCGATCAACAGCGTGGCGGCCATGCTCAAGGAAATCGCCAGCGGCGACGGTGACCTCACCCAGCGCCTGGCCTACACGAAAAAGGATGAACTGGGGGAACTGGTGAACTGGTTCAACCGCTTCCTCGACAAGCTGCAGCCGACCATCGCGCAGATCAAGCAAAGCATCACCGAAGCCCGTGGCACCGCCGACCAATCCTCGGAAATTGCGCGCCAGACCAGCGAAGGCATGCAGGTGCAGTTCCGGGAAATCGACCAGGTGGCCACCGCCTCGAATGAAATGAGCGCCACCGCCCACGACGTGGCGAACAGCGCCTCCAACGCCGCCAACGCCGCTCGCGGTGCCGACCAGTCAGCCCGTGAAGGCATGCAGATTATTGAACGCAGCACCCGCGACATCACCACCCTGGCCGAAGAAGTCAGCAAGGCCGTGACCGAAGTCGAAGCCCTGGCGGTGAACAGCGAACAGATCGGTTCGGTACTGGAAGTGATCCGCAGCATCGCCGAACAGACCAACCTGCTGGCCCTGAACGCCGCAATTGAAGCAGCACGGGCCGGGGAAAGCGGGCGAGGTTTTGCGGTGGTGGCCGACGAGGTGCGCAACCTGGCCAAGCGCACCCAGGATTCGGTGGAGGAGATTCGCCTGGTGATCGAACGCATCCAGACCGGCACCCGTGGGGTGGTGGCAACCATGCATTCGAGCCAGAGCCAGGCGCAAAACAATGCCGGGCAGATTCATCAGGCGGTGCAGGCTCTGGGCAAGATCAGCGATGCAGTGACGGTGATCAGCGACATGAACCTGCAAATCGCCAGCGCTGCCGAGCAGCAGAGTGCGGTGGCCGAAGAGGTCAACCGCAACGTCTCGGCGATCCGCACGGTGACCGAAACCCTCACCGGCCAAGCCACCGAATCGGCAGCCATCAGCAGCCAGCTCAATGCCTTGGCCAGCCAGCAGATGAAGCTGATGGATCAGTTTCGGGTTTGACCCGAGCTTGAATCCAGTGAGGACCCAATGTGGGAGCGGGCTTGCTCGCGAATGCGGTGGATCAGTCGGTACATGTATTGACTGACATACCGCATTCGCGAGCAAGCCCGCTCCCACACAAGCCCGCCCTCATTAGAGTTGCGGTGCTTTATTGACCCGTCCAGGCTGCCACAAACGGCGCCAGGTCTTCTTTCGGGGCCGTACGCGGCGGGTTTTGTGGGGTGCCCAAGTAAAGGAAGCCAATCACTTCCTCATCCGCCTTCAGCCCGAGGCCTTTGGCGACATGGGCCGAGTACGACAACTCACCGGTGCGCCACACCGCGCCGATCCCCTGGGCGTAAGCCGCCAGCAGAATCCCATGGGCCGCACAGGCCGCCGCCAGCCGCTGCTCGGATTTTGGCACTTTGAAATGTTCTTGCAGGCGGGCAATCACTACCACCACCAACGGCGCACGCAGCGGGCCGTTCTGCGCCTTGTCGATCACGGCCTGGGGCGCCTCGGCGTCTTGCAGGCGGGCGGCTTCGGCCAGCAGCGTGCCCATGCGCTCACGTGCCGCACCTTCCACTGTCAGGAAGCGCCAAGGCCGCAGCTGGCCGTGGTCGGGGGCGCGCATGGCTGCGGCGAACAGCAGGTCGCGCTGCTCCTGGGTCGGTGCCGGGTCCAGCAGTCGCGGCACGGAAACACGGTTGAGCAAAGCGTCGAGAGCCTGCATTGGCCACCTCCAGAGAAAAATGTGCGGTCATTCTAGCGGGAATGAATCGGATACCACCAAACGATAATTGCTCTTATTCAATCCGCCCTGCCCTGTTAGACTTTGCGGCCTTGTTTTCAGCCTCCGTTCAGGAAACCTGATGCCCCGTTCGCCCCTTCGCCTGTCTGCGCTGTTGATGGTCTTGAGCCTGAGTGCCTGCGATGACGCCCCGCGATTCACCAAAGCGGAGCCGGGCGAAGCGCGCGCGGGTGGCGCGACAACGGTGAGAAAAACCGACCAGAACGCCTTCTCGCTGCCCTCGGCCAACCTCTCCCCGACCCGACGCCTGGACTTCAGCGTGGGCAACAGTTTCTTCCGCAGCCCCTGGGTGATAGCCCCGTCTACCACCACTGCCCGCGATGGGCTGGGGCCGCTGTTCAACACCAACGCCTGCCAGAACTGCCATATCAAGGATGGCCGTGGTCATCCGCCGCTGCCCGATGCAGCCAACGCAGTATCGATGCTGGTGCGCCTGTCGATCCCCGATGCGCCCCCCTATGCGAAGGTCATCGAGCAACTGGGTGTCGTCCCCGAGCCGGTCTACGGTGGGCAATTGCAGGACATGGCCGTGCCCGGCGTCGCCCCGGAAGGCAAGGTGCGGGTCGACTACACACCGGTCAACGTCAGCTTCAAGGACGGTACCGTCGTCGAGTTGCGCAAGCCGGCGCTGCAAATCACCCAGCTGGGTTATGGCCCGATGCACCCCGACACGCGCTTCTCGGCCCGGGTCGCCCCGCCGATGATCGGCCTGGGGCTGCTGGAAGCCATCCCCGACGCCGACATCCTGCGCAATACCGACCCGAAAACCGCCGACAAGGAAGCCATCGTCGGACGCGCGAACTGGGTCTGGGACGACGCGCAGCACAAGACCGTGCTGGGTCGATTTGGCTGGAAAGCCGGGCAACCGAACCTCAATCAACAAAATGTTCACGCGTTCTCTGGTGATATGGGCCTCACCACGTCCCTGAGACCGTTCGATGACTGCACCGATGCACAAGTCGCCTGCAAACAGGCGCCCAACGGCAATGGCCCGGACGGCGAGCCAGAGGTCAGCGACAACATTCTGCGCCTGGTGCTGTTCTACACCCGCAACCTGGCCGTCCCCGCCCGCCGCGACGTCAACGCGCCGCAGGTGCTGGCCGGGAAAAACCTGTTCTACCAGGCTGGCTGCCAGGGCTGTCACACCCCGCAATTCACCACGGCGCCAACAGCCGCCGAACCAGAATTGGCCAACCAGGTGATTCGCCCCTACAGCGACTTGCTGCTGCACGACATGGGCGACGGCCTGGCCGACAACCGTACCGAATTCAAGGCCAGTGGCCGCGACTGGCGCACCCCGCCGTTGTGGGGCATTGGCCTGACGCAAGCCGTCAGTGGCCACACCCAGTTTTTGCATGACGGCCGCGCCCGCAACCTGATGGAGGCCGTGCTGTGGCACGGCGGTGAAGCCCAGGCGGCGCAGCAGCATGTGTTGTCTTTTAATGCCGAACAGCGCGCAGCGTTGCTGGCATTCCTGAATTCTTTATAAGCTTTGTCCTAATTACAGAAGGGAGCTCGACATGTTCCGTCCCAAGTTGTTGTTCACCAGCCTGGCCGCCCTCGCCCTCGGTGCGTGCTCGCCCCAGGACCCGCAAGCGGTGACCTCGGCGGCCATTGCCAAGCAAGTGATCCTGCCGACCTACAGCCGCTGGGTTGAAGCCGACCGTCAATTGGCCGTCAGCGCCCTGGCCTACTGCCAGGGCAAGGAAAGCCTGGAGACCGCCCGTGCCGACTTCCTGCACGCACAAAAAGCCTGGGCCGAGCTGCAACCGCTGCTGATCGGCCCCCTGGCCGAGGGCAACCGCTCGTGGCAGGTGCAGTTCTGGCCGGACAAGAAAAACCTGGTGGGCCGTCAGGTCGAGCAACTGGTGACTGCCCAGCCGCAGATCGATGCCGCCGCACTGGCCAAATCCAGCGTGGTGGTGCAGGGCCTGTCGGCCTACGAATACATCCTCTACGACGCCAAGACCGACCTCGCGGACGAGACGCAAAAAGCCCGTTACTGCCCGTTGCTGGTAGCCATCGGCGAACGCCAGAAACTGCTCGCCGAAGAAATCCTCTCGAGCTGGAACAGCACCGACGGCATGCTGGCGCAGATGACCAAGTTTCCTAACCAGCGCTACGCCGATTCCCACGAAGCCATTGCTGACCTGCTGCGGGTACAAGTGACTGCACTGGACACCCTGAAGAAAAAACTCGGCACCCCGATGGGCCGCCAGACCAAGGGCATCCCGCAGCCGTTCCAAGCCGATGCGTGGCGCAGCCAGTCGTCCCTGCAAAGCCTGGAGGCCAGCCTGGCTGCCGCCCAGACCGTATGGGTCGGCGTCGACAACAAAGGCTTGCGCGGCCTGCTGCCTGCCGATCAAAAGCCGTTGGCTGACAAGATCGACGCCGCGTATGCCGCGTCCCTGAAACTGTTCGCCAGCAATCAGCGCTCGCTGAACGAACTGCTGGGCGACGATGCCGGGCGCCAGCAACTCAACGACATCTACGACAGCCTCAACGTGGTCCACCGCCTGCACGAAGGCGAACTGGCCAAGGCGCTGGGCATCCAACTGGGCTTTAACGCCAACGACGGTGACTGATGATGCTCAGGCGACAGGCTTTGGCCCTCGGCAGCGTGCTGCTCAGCGCAATTACCCTGGGTGGCTGGACGCTGTTCAAGCAGAAGGGCAAAAGCCCGCTGCTGCTCTCAGCGCGCGACGACGGTGATGGCAAGCACTACGCCGTCGGCTTCCACCTGGACGGCAAGCAAGTGTTTGCGACCCAGGTTGGCCAACGTTGCCACGACATCATCAACCACCCGACATTGCCGATTGCGCTGTTTGTCGCCCGCCGGCCGGGCACCGAGAGCTACCTGATCGACTTGCGTGACGGGGCGCTGCTGCAGACCATTACGTCCAACGCCAATCGCCACTTTTATGGGCATGCGGTGGTGCACAAGGATGGCGAGTGGTTGTATGCCACGGAGAACGACACGTCCGATCCGGGTCGCGGCTTGCTTGGGATGTATCGGTTCGAGGGTGAGCGGTTGGTGCACACCGGGGAGATTTCTACCCATGGGATTGGGCCGCATCAGGTGTCGTGGATGCCTGATGGCGAGACGCTGGTGGTGGCTAATGGCGGGATTCGTACCGAGGCAGAGAGCCGGGTCGAGATGAACCTGAATGCCATGGAGCCGAGCCTGGTCCTGATGAAGCGCGACGGGACGCTGTTGAGCAAGGAGACCCTGAGCCAGCAGATGAACAGTGTGCGGCATATGGGGATTGCCAGCGACGGGACGATCCTCGCGGGGCAGCAGTTCATGGGGGCGTCTCATGAGCGGTCGGAGTTGCTGGCGATCAAGCGACCGGGGCAGCCGTTTGTGGCGTTTCCGGTGGCGGATGAGCAGTTGCAGGCCATGGGGCATTACACGGCCAGCGTTGCGGTGCACAGTGAGTTGCGGCTGGTGGCGTTGACGGCGCCTCGGGGGAATCGGTTCTTTATCTGGAACATGGACAGCGCGCAGTTGCTGCTGGACGGGCCGTTGCCGGATTGTGCCGGGGTGGGTGCGGTGGCTGACGGGTTTGTGGTGACTTCCGGGCAGGGGCGTTGCCGGTTTTATGATTGTCGGCAGGTGCCGTTGGTGGCCAAGCCGCTGGAGTTGCCGGCGGGGCTTTGGGATAACCATCTGCATCTGGTTTGATTGGGGGGCTGATGGGGGGCATATCCGTTGCTGCGGTTATGGCTGCTATTGGTTCCGCTCTTACAGCGGCTCACTTTTGAACAGCGTGTACGGACCGGACACATGGTTGACGGATGTACGGGGACATGGTGGACACTTTTCGGCGAGCCAACTTCGCCGGAAATCCATCATGCCCTGGGACACGAGAGACGCCATGAGCCTGAAAGAAGAGTTCGTTGCCTTAGCCCGGCAACCCGGCAGTAATAAACGAGAGCTGTGTCGACGATTCGGGATCAGCCCCCAAACGGCGTATAAGTGGCTCAAACGCTACGAGGCCCAAGGCCGGTCGGGGCTGCAAGAGATGTCCCGCAAACCTATCACCAGCCCCAAGCTGACCGACCCTGCTCTAGAAACGGCGGTCATAGCGCTCAGGCAAGACCATCCCGCATGGGGTGGGCGCACGATCAGCAGCATTTTGAAAAAGCAGATTGCTCCCAGCACCGTCACCAATGTCCTGCATCGGCACGGGATGATTAAGCCTGCGCAGAAGGAACAATTGGCGAAGCTGAGGTTTGAGCACGATGCGCCTAACGATCTTTGGCAGATGGACTTCAAAGGGCATTTCCCGACGCAACAAGGCCGATGCCACCCCCTGACGTTGCTGGACGATCACTCGCGATTCAATTTGGCTATTCAAGCGTGTGATAACGCGCGTGGGGTTACGGTGAAGGAGAAGATGATCGAGGTATTCGGCTCGCATCAACGTTGATAACGGCCCGCCATGGGGCTCTCCCCGCAACCCTGGAGAAATTACTGAGTTGAGTATCTGGTTGATTCGCTTAGGAATTCGGATCAGTTTCAGCCGCCCTTACCATCCGCAAACCAATGGAAAGATTGAGCGTTTCCATCGATCACTCAAGGCCGAAGTGCTTGATGGGCGCCAGTTTTCCACGATCAAGGAGGCTCAAACAGCGTTTGATCGATGGCGCGAGGTTTATAACCTGCAACGCCCCCATCAAGCATTGGACTACAAGGTGCCGATGGACCGGTATCGGGCCAGCCCCTGGGCTTATCCGCAGCAACTGCCAGAGTTTGAATACGGACCTGACGACCTATTGGCCAAGGTTTATGACAGTCGATTCCGCTTTCAGAAACGTTATTTCAGTATCGCCAAAGGCCTGGCTGGGCAGCACATCGCGATACGCCCAAAGCCTGAAAGTGAGGGGCTATTTGACGTCTACTTCTGCCATCACTTTTTGCGGACCATAGACGTGAATAAGCCTGATTACGGACCATAATGTGTCAACCATGTCCCCGCACATGTGTCCACCATGTGTCCGGTCCGTACAAACAGCGCAAAAGTAAGCAAAACGCTCTTGCCCCACCACTCGGCACCTCGCCTAGGCTCGGAGTGCCCTCACTCCGGCTTTGGACCGTGGGCCGCCGCGATGGGCCATCCTTGGCCCAGCGCGGCTAACCCGGCGTCCTGCCGGGTTACCCACGCTCCAAAGCCTGCGTTCGGCCAGCGTGGTTTAACGGGGCGCCTAAGATCAAAATCAAGATCAAAAGCAAAAGCACAGCGGCCTACCGGCCGGCTTGAGTGTGGTGAAGCAAAAGCCAAATCAAAAGCTAAAGCGGGCACAGTCCAAATGTGGGAGCGGGCTTGCTCGCGAAGGTCGTTAACGATGACGTGGGCATCCTGATTCAACGCGGCGCTCTCAGGTTTTTCGCGAGCAAGCCCGCTCCCACAGAAAAAAGCAGAGCCACCGCGCCCGTAGCAGCTGTCGAGCGCCAGCGAGGCTGCGTGCCTTTGATCTTGATCTGCTTTTGATTTTGATTTTGATTTTGATCTTAGGCGCCCCGTTAACCACGATGGCCGCAAGCAGGCACGGTGGAGCGGGTAAATCGGCAGGGAAGCCGATTTAGCCGCGCCGGGCCATGGATGGCCCGTCGCGGCGGCCCGCGGAACCGGGCCGGAGTGCGGGCATGCCGAGCCTAGGCGAGGCACCGAGTGGTGGGGCAAAGACCTTTTGGTTACTTTTGGGGCGTTTGCCAAAAGTGACCCGCTGTAAGAGCGGAACCATAAGCCGCCGTTACCGCAGCAACGGATATGTACTCGATCAACCAAACCAAGCCCAAATAAAAGGCCTCGAACTAGCGAGGCCTTTTATTTGGGCTTCAATCTCTTCAACTCTGTGGCCTCATCCCTTGGGACATCCCAAACATGAACAACAACAACTCATGATCAGGCTTGGCCGCGACACCGACCTTGGCGATCCGCGGCATCGGGCATTGCTGCCCGACACCCTGCACCGCACTGAGAACTTGTGTCCGGGGCTGCTCCCAGGCAGCCAGGGCCAGGGCAGCTATGCCCAAAGCCCCCAACAGAAACAAACCTCGTGCAATTTCTAGCTTCATTACGTTAAACCTTTGATAGCGCTGCCAAACGCCGTCTCGTAAAAGTAGCTGAGTTTCTGCCAGTCCGTAGCATTCCACGACGAATGGCGGCGTAACTGCAACATGTCATGCCGGGCCGCCCGCATAGCCGTCAAACGCTGGCGGCACTTCTCGAAGTCCAGCAGCGCCACTTCAACCTTCGCCGCGTCACCCTCACCCGTCACCCGCACAAAGATATGCTTGATATACAGGCAACCATGCTGCCAACGCCCCTTGTGCATCCGCGCCAACGTACCCGCGAGTTCCTTGAGCAAACGCTCATGCACCAACTCGCCATACTGCTCACGACCACCCGCGGCGTACCAGTTTTCGATCTCGTCGAAACCGTCCAGCGACGCCGTCACCAACAACGCCTTCCATTGGTGCTCAGGATCGCGACGGGCCTCGCAGAACACCAGCTCCGGCACGCGTACATCCAGCAAACGCAGGCCCTTCAGGGCGTCACGCTCACGCAACACAGTGGGGCGCCCAAACGGATGGAGCCAACTACGATAGATATGACCGGTCTGGCGCTTGCTGTAGAGCAAACGACCATGGGTGCCCGTCACCCGTTGCACACCACTTTCACCGCCGCGACGACGATTAGGCTCTTCGACCCACTCGCCCTGCTGGCGCCAGAAATAATCAAATCGCTCCTCGGGAGCTACTTCACTACCTGGTAAACACTCGACAGCCATCCTGTTACCTCTTGCGCAATACATACACTCGCCACATGGCGTAGAGCGGTATGAAGTCCAGAGATTCCTGAACACGGAAACCGGCTTGTTCAAACTCTGCCTCAACAGTAGCAGCCGGTAACACAAACCGATTTTGGTAACCTTCCTGCTCACCTTTGTTGCGACGGCGCACTTCGGCACGCTTGCGTTTCCAGGCCTTGAAATTGCCGTCCACCCACAACGAGATAATCACGCTGTCACGGGTAACGCGCTGAAATTCGCGCAGTATTGCCAGCCTGTGCTCAGGATCACCGATGTGGTGCATCAAGCGCATGCAGAAAATACTGTCGACCGCGTTATCTGGCAAATCGATATCAAAGGCAGACGTCTGCAAGGGGCGTACCCGTTTCACCACATCCGCCGGTTGGGCGACCGTGGCGATCTTCAACATCGACGCTGAGTTATCGGCGCCGATGATCACACGGTTGGGCTTTTCGGCCAGCAGTGGCCAGAAGCGCCCGGCACCACATGGCAGGTCCAGCACCAGGCCAGGCTCACCGGCCATGGCCAACGCACCACGGGCCAATTGCTCGTCGCGTTTGTGGGACAACCGGCGAGCCAGATTGTCCTGATGTTTGAGCAAATAATTCTGCGCGTGCTGATCGTCGTACTTTTCGGAAAATTCGAGCTTGATTGGGGTAGGCATCACCGGGTCTCCAGTTACTAATGCCTACAACCTTAAGAAGAATCCTGTGATCAACAGGTCAACACGTTGTGAAAAACTTGTCCTGTCGAATCGTATACATTACAAAACTTTGCAGACACAAGTCGTGGCATGATGCCATCTTCGGCGAAAATCAGGAAGTCTGCCGCAGCTTAGCGGCAGCGCAGGCATCAGGCTTTGACCTGACTCAATTCGACGTGAAAGCGGCAGCCGTTGGGCTCCATGGTGCTGAGGCTGACGCTCCAACCCTGGTTCTCGCAGATGCGCTGAACCAAGGACAAACCCAGGCCAAGGCCTTCTCCACGCTTTTCACTGCCGCGCACAAACGGTTCGAACATCGCTTCGCGCTTGTCCTCGGGAATGCCAACGCCAGTGTCTTCCACCACAAACCCGCTCGGTTCCAGGGTAAGGCGGATCAAGCCATGCTCCGTGTAGTGCAGGGCATTACGCAACAGGTTGCCCATGACCGCGTGCAGGAAGGTCGCGTTGTAGCGGGTATCCAGCGGATTGCCCGGTTGATAGATCAGCTCAAGGCCTTTGCGCTCGATCGGCTCACGCCAGATCCCCAGCAAGTCCTCGGCCACCTGGGCCAGGTTGGCCTGGGGCGACATGCCGGCCTCCTCGCGCTGGGCACGGGCCAGCATCAGGAAGGTCTGTACCAGTTCGCGCATTTCTTCACAGGCCCGCGCAATGCGCTCGACCTGCTTGCGGCCGCGCTGATCAATCGCCGGGTTCTCCAGCAACAGCTCGCAGGAGCTGGCGAGCACCATCAGCGGGGTGCGCAATTCGTGGCTCACGTCACTGGTAAACAGCTGCTCCCGGGACAATGCCTGGCGCAAACGGCCCAGGGTGGCGTCAAAGGCCACGGCCAATTCGCCAACTTCATCCGCGGCGTAATCCGGCGCCAGCGGTGGCGCCAGGCCGAGTAACTGGTCGCGGTGCCGCACCTGGCGAGCCAGGCGTACCACCGGCGCCATTACCTTGCGCGCCAGTACCCAGCCGAGGAACACCGCCAACGCCAGGCTGAGCACAAACCCCACCAGCACCACGGCAAACAGCACGCGCTCGCGCTCTTCGAAATCGCTCTGGTCTTGCAACAGGACATAACGGCGGCCGTCGACCACCTCGACCATGGCATGGTAGGACAGCGCCTCCCGAAACACCTCGTGAAAACCAGGCTCCAGATGGCGCAAATCCTTGGGCAGCTCGAAATCGCCGGGACCGCCGCTGAAATAGAACAACTGGTCTGGCTCGGGACGGTGGCTCCAGTCCTCGACGCTGTCCATCAGCAACAGGCGTTGCAAGTCACCGCCCAGGCCTGCCGAAATGAGTTTTTCTTCCACCAGGTGCACCGTGGCGACGATGCCCATGGCGAAGGCCCCCGCCACCAACGCGCTCATCAAGGCGAAGGCGATGATGATCCGTTGGGCAAGGCTTTGCTTAAACTCCATCACGACCCTCGGCCAGGCGATAACCCACACCGTGCACCGTTTGCAGCAACGGCTTGGCGAAGGGTTTATCGATCACCTGACGCAGTTGATGGACGTGGCTGCGCAAGCTGTCGCTGTCCGGGCAGTCATCGCCCCACAGGGCTTCTTCGAGAATCTCGCGGCGCAGCACGTGGGGGCTTTTTTGCATCAGCACCGCCAGCAGTTTCAGGCCCACCGGGTTGAGCTTGAGGAGGCGCCCTTCGCGGGTGACTTCCAGGGTGTCGAGGTCGTAATTCAGGTCACCGACTTGCAGTGCACGGCGACCGCCGCCCTGGGCACGACGCAGCACCGCTTCGATGCGCGCGGCCAATTCCGACAGGGCGAATGGCTTGAGCAGGTAGTCATCGGCGCCGGACTTGAAGCCCTGCAGCCGGTCATCCAGTTGGTCGCGCGCAGTGAGCATGATCACCGGCGTGTCGCGGCGCGCGTCTTCCCGCAGGCGTTTGCACAAGGTGTAGCCGTCAATGCCGGGCAGCATGATGTCGAGCACGATCAGGTCGTAATGTTCGGTGGCAGCCAGGTGCAGGCCCGACAAACCGTCCTGCGCACAGTCTACGGTGTAGCCCTTCAGCCCCAGGTAATCCGCCAGGTTGGCCAGAATATCGCGGTTGTCTTCAACCAATAAAATTCGCATGGGCAGTGTCTCCGTACGCGGTAACGGCCGTGTTGGCTCGCGCAGCTTAAGGCCAAGTATGGCTCACGGCTAGGCCTGAAGGCCGCACCGATTACTGTTTTCAACCGATTGGGGAACTTAACGAGTTTTTCACTATAGGTTCACAAGCTGACTACAGTGTCAGCGCGAAGATCGCGCCCATCGTAAATAAGGAACATTGACATGGGTTTTCCAAAAACGGCGCCAATGCGCTATTTGCTGTTGGTGACCGGTGCCTGGCTGGTGGTTTTTCTACTGACCCGCATTCTGCTGCTGGTAACCCATCTGGATGAAGTCAGCGGTAACCTGCTGCCGGTATTCGGCGTGGGCCTGCTCTATGACCTCGGCTTCCTCGCCTATGCCGCCCTGCCTTTGGGCCTGTACTTGCTGCTGTGCCCGCCAGGCTTGTGGCGTCGCCGCGGCCATCGCTGGTTCCTGCAAGCGGTACTGACCGTCAGCCTGTTCGCCATGCTCTTCACCAGCGTGGCCGAATGGTTGTTCTGGGACGAGTTCGGCGTGCGCTTCAACTTTATTGCCGTGGACTACCTGGTGTACTCCAAGGAGGTGCTGAACAACCTGCTGGAGTCTTATCCAATCGGCAAGTTGCTGAGCCTGCTGGCGGTGCTGGCGATTGTCTTGAGCCTGGCCTTGCGTAAGCCGTTCAACGCGGCGATGAACTCGCCGTTGCCTGCGATGCGCAAACGCCTGCTCAACGCCCTTGGTTTGTTGGTGGTGGCCGGCCTGAGCCTGCAACTGATCAACCAGGACAGCCCGCGCAGCCAGGGCGGTAACGCCTACAACAATGAACTGGCGAGCAACGGCCCGTATCAGTTTTTCGCCGCCTTCCGTAATAACGAGCTGGACTACAACCAGTTCTACAAGAGCCTGCCCACCGAGGTCGTCGCCAAGCAGCTGCGCGCCGAGCTCAGCGAGCCCAACGCGCGGTTTATCGGCACGGATCCGCTGGATATCCGTCGCGCCATTACCAACCCGGGCACGCTGCGCAAACCCAATATCGTACTGGTGACCATCGAGAGCTTCAGTGCAAAGTACATGGGCAGCAACGGCGACCCGAATAACCTGACGCCCAACCTCGACGCGCTGCGCAAACAGAGCCTGTACTTCAATAACTTCTACGCCACCGGCACCCGCACCGACCGTGGCCTGGAAGCTATCACCCTGGCCATCCCGCCAACGCCCGGGCGCTCCATCGTCAAGCGCATCGGCCGGGAAAGCGGTTTCGGCAGCCTGGGCCAACAGCTCAATGCCATCGGCTATGACAGTGTGTTTGTCTACGGCGGCCGTGGCTACTTTGACAACATGAACGCGTTCTTCAGCGGCAACGGCTACCGCGTGGTGGACCAGAGCAGCGTGCCTGAAGCGGAAATCAGCTTCAAAAACGCCTGGGGCATGGCCGACGAAGACCTCTATAAACAGACGCTGAAACTGGCAGATGCCGACTACGCCAAGCAGCAACCGTTCCTGCTGCAACTGATGACCACCTCCAACCACCGCCCGTATACCTACCCGGCAGGCCGCATTGATATCAAATCCGGTGACGGCCGCGACGGTGCGGTGAAGTACACCGACCATGCCATCGGCCAGTTCCTGGAGGCGGCGCGCCAGAAGCCATGGTTCGACAACACGATCTTTATCTTCGTCGCCGACCACACGGCGGGCAGCGCGGGCAAGGAAGACCTGCCGATGGTGAATTACCAGATTCCGTTGTTCATCTACGCCCCCAAGCTGGTGGACGCCGGCGAGAACGCGAAGCTGGCCAGCCAGATCGACCTGGCGCCCACCCTGCTGGGTTTGCTGAACCTGAGCTACGAGTCGACGTTTTTTGGTCGCAACCTGCTGCAAGACAACCCGCTGCCGCCACGGGTAGTGGTGGGCAATTACCAGTACCTGGGGTTGTTCGACGGCAATGACCTGGCGATTCTCAGCCCACGCCAAGGCCTGCGTCGCCATGACCAGGCACTGGGGGACAGCCATGAAACCCGCGCAGGTAGCGATGACCCGTTGATCCAGCGGGCCATCACCTACTACCAGGGCGCCAGTTATGGCTACAAACAACAGTTGCTGAGCTGGAGGGTACCCAAGGACGAGGCTCCCAAAGTGAGTACACGCTAACCAAAATGCCCCGGCCAGGTCTGACCGGGGCTTTTTTTAGAGTCTGAGTTCGCCATGCAAGCAATCGCTGTTCGTCCGGTATCCCACCCCCTCAACTTCTGGCTGTGCCTCGGCGTGCCTGCCGTGCTGGCGGTGGCCATGCTGCTGCTGGAGCTGACGTCGCTGGACATGGACATCGCCAAGCTGTTTTACAACGCTTCCGAAGGCGGCTTTGTGGGCCGGCACAGTTTTTTTCTGGAGGACATTCTTCACGACCGCGCCAAGCAGATGGTGATCGTGTTTTCGGTGCTGGCGATCGCCGGGTTTGCCGGTGCCTTTATTGTCGAGCGGCTTAAACCCTTTCGCCGGGAACTGGGCTGCCTGGTGCTGTCGCTGGCGCTGGCCACCTCGTTTGTTTCGCCGTTGAAGACGATGACCGGGGTGCAGTGCCCATGGAGCGTCAAGGAGTTTGGCGGCCAGGAAACTTACAGCGAGTTGCTGAGCCCGAGGCCAGCGACCGACAAGCCGGGCCGTTGCTGGCCGGGCGGGCATGCGGCGACGGGGTTTGCCTTGTTCGCGTTGTTTTTTGCCCTGAGGGATCGTCGGCCGCGGATGGCGCGCTCGGCGTTCATGTTTGCACTGGGGCTGGGCACGGTGCTTTCGGTGAGCCGGACGATGCAAGGGGCGCACTTTCTTTCCCATAACGTGTGGACGGCGATTTTCAGCTGGCTGATTTGTTTGGGCGCCTATTACTTCTTGCTGTACCAGCCGGTGAAAGCACCGCAGCCCGCCTTCCAGAAGCAGCCCGCAACGCCTTGATGAACAGCCCTTGCCTCGCCGGGGGCAAGGGCGCAACACTCTGCGCACTTTTTTGGCAACGATCCCGCTGAGCCATGTCCGATACCCTGCTGCTGATCGAAGACGACCTGCCCCTGGCAGCACTGACGGCCGAGTTCCTGCGCGCCGAAGGGTTTACCGTGGCGGTAGAACACCGTGGCGACCGCGCGGCCCAACGTATTCACGAGGAACAGCCGGCGCTGCTGATCCTTGATGTGATGCTGCCGGGCATGGACGGCTTTACCCTGTGCCGACAGATTCGCGACCACTACCCCGGGCTGATCCTGATGATGACGGCGCTGGACGAGAACGCCGAACAATTGGTGGGGTTTGCCGCCGGGGCCGACGACTACGTGGTCAAGCCGATCGACCCGCAATTGTTGTTGGCGAGGATCCGCTCGCTGCTGCGCCGCCATCCTCAGGCACCTCGCAGCTACTATCAGTGGGGCGCTTTTCGGCTGGACCTGAACAACCACTTCGCCTGGCTTGGCGAGGCGCCCTTGCAGTTTTCGGTGGCCGAGTTCGAGTTACTCGCCATCTTCGCCCGCCATTGCGGCGTATTGCTCACCCGGGAAAAACTGCTCCAGCGACTGCGCGGCCTTGAATACGACGGCCTGAACCGTTCGATTGATATGCGGGTGTCGCGCTTGCGCAAGAAACTCATGAGCCTTGAGTGCCCCGTGACCATCCAGACCATCACGGCGCAGGGATACCTGTTCGTCGAAATCCCGAGCGGGAGTCAACATGCTGTCTAAAGTGCGCCCCTGGATGGCAATCGCGGCCGGCACCAGTTGGGCCGCCCTCACCCTTTACCTGTTGTGGCTGTGCACCAACGCTGCGGTGTTTATCGGCGACTACAGCTTTCTGCGCCTGATGGCCGGGCCGGGTTATCTGGTTGCCGAGCAACTCAAGACCCTGCCCCCCGAACAATGGGAGGCGCGTGTCGAGTCGCTGCAAGCACGCTTTCAGTACCCGGTGAGCGTGGTGAAAAAGGACGATATCGAGCTGCCACCCGAAGCCATTGTGATGCTCGACCACCACCAACCCGCGCAGAACAGTGACGAGGACGTCACCTACTTCCCGCTGGACGATGACACGGTGATTCAATTCGGCCCCATGTGGGGAACCGCCGAAGTGGAGGACCTGCTGCAATATCCGGTGTATTGGGTGACCGCCTGTGTCGCCGGCCTACCGGTATTGCTGTTTCTCTGGATCGCCCTGCGTGCCCGACGCAAATACACCCACGACCTCAACACCCTCAACGCGAGTATCACTGCCCTCGCCCGCACGCCCAACACGCTGCTGCCGGCGATGAGTCAGGAATGGACGCCGCTGCTGCAGACCTTGCGCAAGCATGCCCAGGACATCACCTCGATGGGTGAACGCCACCGGGAGGTTTCCCAGGCGGTGTCCCACGAACTGCGCACGCCCCTGGCCCGGATGCGGTTTGCTCTGGCACTGCTGAGTAAAAGTGCCGACCCCGATACCCGCACCCGCCTGCAAGAGCGCCTGCAAACCGACATCGAAGAGCTGGAGTCGCTGGTTCGCGCCAGCCTCGCCTTTGCCCGGCTGGCCGACGCACCCAGCGACCTGCAGCATGAGCCGATCAACATCCATGACTGGCTGCAGCAAGAGTTCGCCCTGCTGGACGGGCACCATCGCTTGCTGACCCTGGACACCCAGCCGGCCGAGCTGGAGCTGATCGGCGACCGCGCCCTGCTGCACTTGATCGTGCGTAACCTGTTGAGCAACGCCATTACCTATGCCCGCGAACGGGTGAACGTCAGCGCTTCGTGCCAGGACCAACACCTGGTGCTGCATGTGGACGATGACGGCCCCGGCGTGTTGCCGGAAAACCGCGAAAAGATCTTCGAACCCTTCGTGCGACTGGCCATGGGCGGCGACGAGCCCAGCGGGTTTGGCCTGGGCCTGGCGCTGGCCAAGCGCGCCACCCATTGGCACCGTGGGGAACTGTCGATCACCCGCAGCCCGTTGGGCGGCGCACGCCTGACCCTGACCCTGGCGCTGCGCCCGGGTTAGGCTGTTACAGCCTGTGACAGTGAAACATCCGCGCTGCCGCTAACCTCGCGACCTTGTCCTTTGGATCAGGTTGGAGAGTCAGTTCATGCGTCACCCTAGACGGCATCTGCCCACGCTGCTGTTATCACTGTGCATGGCCGCCGGTTCATGGTCAGTCAGCAGCGCAGCCCAGACTGCTCACGCGCCCTACTACCCCGGCACCATCCTGCCTAATCGCCAGACCCAGGCGAACATGGATAAACAATTGGTCACGTTCTACAAGGACTGGAAGGCGGTGTATCTCTCAGGGGAATGCGGCAGCGGTCGGTATTTCGTCAAGGTCAACGCCGACCACAAACCGGTAGGAGGTGGCGCCGCGCCCAACACCATCACGGTGTCCGAGGCCCATGGCTACGGCATGCTGCTTACGGTGATGATGGCCGACTACGATGATGAGGCCCAAAAAATCTTCGACGGCATGGTGCGCTACTTCCAGGATCACCCGGCAGCGTCCGATCCCGGCTTGATGGCCTGGAACCAGATCGAGGGTTGCGGAGACTCCACCGACCCTTTCCGCGGCGACGTCAGTGCCACCGACGGCGACCTGGACATCGCCTACGCCCTACTGCTGGCCGACCAGAAATGGGGCAGCCAAGGCACCATTGACTACCGCAGCGAGGCCAACACGGTGATGGCGGCGATCATGAAACACGAGGTGCACCCCAGGACTCAGCATCTGATGCTCGGCGACTGGGCCGGCACCGACGGCGACCCGGAGCTTGAGTACACCACCCGCAGCTCGGATTTCATGCAGTCGCACCTCTACAGCTTTTTCGCCATGACCGGGGATAAACGCTGGCAGACGGTGCGCGACAAGACCTATTCAATCATCAGCGACTTTACTCAGCGCTACAGTGCCAAAAGTGCTTTGGTGCCGGACTTCATCAGCCATTTGGACACCTCGCTCACACCTGCACGGCCCGAACTGGTGGAAGGTCAATACGACGGCGGCTACTCGTGGAACGCGGCCCGTTACCCGTGGCGCATCGGCTTGGATTACCTGATGTACGGTGACCCTCGTGCGCTGTACACCTTGACCACCTTCAACCGCTGGGCACGCGCCACCACCCACGATGAGCCGGGCAACTTCAACAGTGGCTACCGAATCGACGGCAGTGCCATTGAGGAAGCGCACAATGAGCCGGCCTTTGTGGCGGCACTCGGGGTCAGCGCAATGATCAGCCCCGATAATCAGCTGTGGCTCAATAACATCTGGGACAACCTGCAACGCCAGTCCATCCGGGACCATGACTACTACGGCAACACCCTCAAACTGCTGGGCATGGTCGTCATGTCCGGCCATTGGGAGCGGCCCCAACCGGCGCCCCTCAAAAAAACCGCAAACGTGCCTGTCCATCCGTCATCCGGCACTGCGGCACCAGGACCCGTGGCATCTTTGCCGCCTGCCTCACAGCTGATGCTGGCTCGCGGCTTTATGTTCAAGAAGCTACTGGGGCGTCGCGGCGTCAGCTGAGGCGTGCGCGTAAAGAGAGACGCGGAGCGTCCCTGGCGGCATTCCCACGCAGAGCGTGGGAACGATCAGCATAAAAAAACCCCGCCTGCATCGCTGCAGGCGGGGTTTTTCAGTATCGGGGTAAGGCTGGCTTACATCATGCCGCCCATGCCGCCCATACCGCCCATGTCTGGCATACCGCCGCCAGCTGGAGCATCTTCTTTGATCTCGGCGATCATTGCTTCAGTGGTGATCATCAGGCTGGCAATCGACGAAGCCGCTTGCAGAGCCGAACGAGTCACTTTAGCCGGGTCCAGGATGCCCATTTCGATCATGTCGCCGTATTCGCCGGTAGCAGCGTTGTAACCGAAGTTACCCGAACCCTGCTTGACCTTGTCGACAACGACGCTTGGCTCGTCGCCGGAGTTGGCAACGATCTGGCGCAGAGGTGCTTCAACAGCACGACGCAGCAGAGCGATACCGACGTCCTGGTCAGCGTTGTCGCCTTTCAGCTCGGAGATAGCCTGCAGAGCGCGAACCAGTGCCACGCCACCGCCAGGTACCACGCCTTCTTCAACGGCTGCACGGGTAGCGTGCAGGGCGTCTTCAACGCGGGCTTTCTTCTCTTTCATTTCAACTTCGGAACCCGCGCCAACCTTGATCACTGCAACGCCGCCGGACAGCTTGGCCAGACGCTCTTGCAGTTTTTCACGGTCGTAGTCGGAAGTGGTATCAGCCACTTGAGCGCGGATCTGGGTAACACGTGCCTGGATGTCAGCTTCAACACCAGCACCGTCGATCACGGTGGTGTTTTCCTTGGTCACGGTGACGCGCTTGGCATTACCCAGGTGTTCCAGGGTAGCGCTTTCCAGGCTCAGGCCGATCTCTTCGGAGATAACGGTACCGCCAGTCAGAACAGCGATGTCCTGCAGCATGGCCTTGCGACGATCGCCGAAACCAGGTGCCTTGACAGCAACCACTTTCACGATACCGCGCATGTTGTTCACAACCAGAGTCGCCAGGGCTTCGCCTTCAACGTCTTCGGAAACGATCAGCAGTGGGCGACCGGCCTTGGCAACAGCTTCCAGAACTGGCAGCAGTTCACGGATGTTGGAGATCTTTTTGTCAACCAGCAGGATCAGCGGGCCGTCGAGCTCGGCGGTCATGGTGTCTGGCTTGTTGACGAAGTACGGGGACAGGTAGCCACGGTCGAACTGCATGCCTTCAACAACCGACAGTTCGTTTTCCAGGCCCGAGCCTTCTTCAACGGTGATCACGCCTTCTTTACCGACTTTTTCCATGGCTTCGGCAATGATGTCGCCGATGGAGCTGTCGGAGTTGGCCGAGATGGTGCCGACCTGAGCGATGGCTTTGGTGTCAGCGCATGGCTTGGACAGGGACTTCAGCTCTTTGACAATGGCGATGGTCGCCTTGTCGATGCCGCGTTTCAGGTCCATCGGGTTCATGCCGGCAGCGACGGCTTTCAGGCCTTCGTTGACGATCGACTGAGCCAGAACGGTAGCGGTGGTGGTGCCGTCGCCTGCGTCATCGTTGGCACGGGAGGCAACGTCTTTGACCAGCTGCGCGCCCATGTTTTCGAAGCGATCTTTCAGCTCGATTTCTTTGGCGACGGAAACGCCGTCCTTGGTGATGGTCGGAGCGCCGAAGCTCTTCTCGATGATCACGTTACGGCCTTTAGGGCCCAGGGTCGCTTTTACTGCGTCAGCCAGGACGTTCACACCGGCGAGCATTTTCTTACGGGCGGAATCGCCGAATTTAACTTCTTTAGCAGCCATGATCGATATTCCTTAAATACTTTGTAGTAACGGGAAGATGAACGGGGAAATCAGCCTTCCAGAACAGCGAGAATCTCGTTCTCAGCCATTACCAGCAGGTCTTCGCCGTCGATTTTCACAGTGTTGCTGCCGGAGTAAGGGCCGAAAACAACCTTGTCACCCACTTTCACAGCCAGCGCACGTACTTCACCGTTTTCCAGGGTCTTGCCTGGGCCAGCAGCGAGAATCACACCGTGGTTGGCTTTTTCAGCAGCCGAACCTGGCAGCACGATACCGCCAGCGGTTTTCTTTTCTTCTTCACTGCGACGGATGACGACGCGGTCATGCAGAGGACGAAGCTTGCTCATTGTCGATCTCTCCTAATTGTGTTTTTCATCGGCCGGTGTCAATTCCGGCTAGTTAAATTCCGGCGGTGCCGGTCGCGGTTCGCGGTGCGAAACGCGGAAGTCTGTCTGGTGTCGCCACCAGAAACCTTGCGGTGACCGTTACATAAGGGCGCATAAGCTTATTTCAAGGGTGCAGAGATGAAAATTTTTGTGTCGGGGACGTGTTCAAAAGCCGCACGGCACCCGCGGGTGCCGTGCCAGTGAGGGGATTACTTGGGGTCGCGGTGTTCGAACTCGCCTTCGATCACGTCACCTTCACGCCCCAGTGGCTGGCGCGGGGCCGGGCCACCACGGGGTTGCAGGTCGTCGGCGAAGGCGCGCTGGCGGATCGCAGCCTCTTCGGCACGCTGGCGCATCTTGCCCGCCAGCAGCTTGCGAGTGAATGGCAGCAACATCACCAGGCCAACCACATCGCTGATGAAGCCCGGCAGGATCAACAGGCCACCGGCCAACGCCATCATCAGTCCTTCAAGCATGGTCTGGGCCGGCAGTTCGCCGCGATTCAGGCTTTCACGGGCACGCAGCGCCGTAGCCAGGCCGGCGACGCGCAGCACCAGAACGCCGAGCATCGAGCCGAGAATGATCAGCAGCAGCGCCGGGAAAAACCCGATGGCCCCACTGACTTGTACGAATACGAACAGCTCCAACACGGGGAACAACAAAAAGAGCAACAAAAAAGGGCGCATCAAATGGTTCCTCAACGCAAGAATGCCTTGCTACTTCACCTTAGATGACGTCGCCGTTTCGTGAATTCAAGCTTCAGCGGCTGCTTTTTTCGGCCAGACCTCGGCGTGAGCCAGGAAAACCAAGGCTTCGCGTACTTGTGTCGGCGTATTGCAAGGCTCGGCAAAGGGCAGCCAGTAGAGTGCCTGGCCAATGCGCAAGTGCATGCCTTCGCTGTCGATACCGGCCAATTGTGCAGGCTCGGTGGTCGGCAGGCCGGCCAGTTCGACATAGTGGGCAATGGCCTTGGTGTGGTCGCTGTTCATGTGCTCGATCATGCTCAGCTCGGCCTTGCCGGCGAACGGGTTGGCCAGGGTCAGTTGGTCGACCCAGTGAATCGCGCCGAACCCGCCGATGTAACGGTGACGCACCGGCTTAAGCACCCAGAAGTCAAAATCATGGGCCTTGTGGTAGTTGGCCGAATCCGGGAAGTAGCGGTAATAACGCTCGGCTGCGGCTTCAATCGCGGCGCTGTCTTCGAGCTTTTCGGCCTCGGCCAGGTAGGTCAGGCGCCCTACCGCTTGCACGTCGTCCGCCTCACGCTCACCCACCAGCAGGGAGCACTTGGGGTCTTTCTGCAGGTTATGGGTGTGCTGGGCGATACGGCTGATCAGGATCAGCGGCCGGCCCTCGGCATCCAGGCAGTACGGCACCACTGAGCCGAACGGAAAGCCGGGCATGGCCTTGGACAAGGTGGCAAGTGCCCCGCGGTATTCCTTGAGCAGTAGTTCTCGGGCATTCTTGGCAACGTGCGCGCTCAACTTATGACTCCTTTGATAAATTCCGTCAGAAAACAAACTTGGATAGCCGATTAATTCTGCCCACAGGACTTGCGAATGGATCTCAACGACAAAGTAATCATTATCACCGGCGGTTGCCAGGGTTTGGGCCGTTCCATGGCCGAGTATTTTGCAACCAAGGGCGCGCACCTGGCGCTTGTAGACCTCAATCAGGAAAAACTCGACCAGGCGGTAGCCGCCTGCCAGGCACACGGCGTAACGGCCCGGGCCTATCTATGCAATGTGGCGAATGAAGAACAGGTGTGCCAGACGGTGGCACAGATCGCCGAAGACTTCGGCGCGATCAACGGTTTGATCAACAACGCGGGGATTTTGCGCGACGGCTTGCTGCTCAAGATCAAGGATGGGGAGATGACCAAGATGAGCCTGGCCCAATGGCAGGCAGTGATCGACGTGAACCTCACCGGCGTGTTCCTGTGCACCCGCGAAGTGGCAGCAAAAATGGTGGAGTTGAAGAACCAGGGCACCATCATCAACATCTCGTCGATCTCCCGCGCCGGCAACGTCGGCCAGACCAACTACTCGGCCGCCAAGGCCGGTGTAGCGGCCGCTACCGTGACCTGGGCCAGGGAGCTGGCGCGCTATGGCATACGCGTCGCGGGCATTGCGCCGGGGTTTATCGAGACGGAAATGACCTTGGGCATGAAGCCCGAGGCACTGGAGAAGATGACGTCGGGCATTCCCCTCAAGCGCATGGGGCGGCCTGAGGAGATTGCCCATTCAGCGGCGTACATCTTCGAAAACGACTACTACACCGGGCGAATCCTGGAAATGGACGGCGGGTTACGCCTTTAATTACCAGGCGGCTCGTTACCAGGCGACGCCGAACCCTGCGGTATAGCGGGTCTTGCTCAACGCGCTTTCCGAGTCGCCACTGATCACGTCGCGCTCGGCCTTGAGGTTGAGAGAAGCCCACTCGGTGACTTTGTAGCGCAGGCCCACTTCCGCATCCAGGGAGTAGTCGGACGGCCCGGCCAGTGGCTTGCCCAGCTCGCCATTGGTGAAGAATTCGACGGTCTTGCCCACCAGGTAGCGGTTGTAGTTCCACTTCATCGCCAGCGAGTAGAAGTTGTCTTTGCCGCCGTCCTGGTATTCATAGTCGGTGCGGTTGACCAGCGAGCCGAGAGAGAAGGCGCCCAGTTCGTCGTCCCAGAATTGGTAGCCCGGCCCCGTACCCACGGTGCGCTGGCGTGACAGGTCTTCAACCTTGTCGCGCTTGTAGGTCAAGCGGCCCTGCCAGAACCAGTGTTCGGTGATAAACCGGTCCAGGTCGTATTCCAGCGCCCAGTTGTCAGTGGTGGTCACGTCGTCCTGGAATTCGCGGTTATATTCGCCCTGGCCGGTATGGCGCCACTGGCCATGGCGGGCTGTGGTCTTGAAGTCGATGTCGTAGTCGTTGGTGTCTTTTTCCGCGCGCTTGTAGTCCAGCGCCATGTCGACATTGCCCTTCCACACCAGGTCTTCGATCACAGGCTTGGGCTTGATGATCTGCTGGATGCTCGCCAGCTCGACGGTCTTGGGCGCCTCACCGTTGGCCAGGATGACTTTGCCGTCATCGGCCGCGTGCAGGGATTTGGCCTTCTCGCCGGTGTAGGCATCCTGCTTGACCAGCAGTTCCTGATCACTTTCAAGGGTTTTGACCTGCTTCCAGTCCACCGGGATAGCACCGGCATAAGCAGTCTGGATCAGCAGCTTGCCGCCGTCGAAGACCTTGATCTTGCCGGTCAGACGGTCACCGTTCTTTAACCAGACGGTATCGGCGAGCAGAGGCGTGGAGGCGCTGAATACAGCGAGGCACAGCAGGGTTCTGGACAACATAAGCGGATATTGGGCTCGAGTTTGACGAAAAAACGGGCATTATCGGGTTGGATAACTTCTTAGCAAGGACTGACTCGGGTATTGGTATCGAGTTCCCCGTCCGGCAGCTCATTTTGCAGACATTTCCTACGAATAGACGGATATTTTCATCGGACATGCCACCGTGAACGAAACGACCGACACTCCGCAAAGCCCCGCTGAAATGCGCCGCACCGTGCTGTACCTGACTCTCGCCCAAGTACCTGAAGGCTGCGTGATCAGCTACGGGGAGCTGGCGCACCTCGCCGGTTTGGGTCGTGCCGCACGCTGGGTAGGGCGCACCCTGAGCCAACTGCCCGAGGACACCAAACTGCCCTGGCACCGTGTGTTGGGTGCCGGTGGTCGGATAAGTCTGCCAGTGGGCAGTGCTTCAGGTGACGAGCAACGCGCGCGTTTACGCGCCGAAGGTGTCAGCATCCTGAACAATCGTGTTGATATTCAGCGTCATGGCTGGCGCCCGGTAGAGCACAGCGGTTAGAGTGCGCGCTTTATTTGCGTAATTCTGAGGCAGACTCCAGCCCATGCCCCGTAAAACCTGGCGCGCCGCGCTCGCCGCCTATGCCAGCCCCTCGACGTTAGTACTGCTGTTGCTCGGCTTTGCTGCCGGCATGCCTTACATGTTGGTGTTCTCGACGCTCTCGGTGTGGTTGCGTGAGGCCGGTGTGGCCCGCGAAACCATCGGTTACGCGAGCCTGATCGGCCTGGCCTATGCCTTCAAGTGGGTCTGGTCGCCCTTGCTTGACCAATGGCGCCTGCCACTGCTCGGCAAGCTCGGACGGCGTCGATCCTGGTTAGTCTTGTCCCAGACGCTGGTTATCCTTGGATTGATCGGCATGGGGTTCTGCGATCCGCAAAAACACCTGTCCTGGCTGATCGCTATCGCGGTAATCGTCGCCTTTGCTTCCGCCACCCAAGACATCGCCGTAGACGCCTACCGCCTGGAAATCGCCGACGACAGCCGCCAGGCTGCGCTGGCCGCCAGCTATATGTCCGGCTATCGAATTGCGGCCCTGCTGGCGACCGCCGGCGCGCTGTTTTTCGCTGAAGGCTTTGGCTCCACTGGCTTCAATTACAAGCACTCGGCATGGACCGGCACCTACGTGCTGTTTGGGGTGCTGATGGTGCCCGCGCTGCTGACCACGCTGCTGATGCGCGAGCCCAATGTGCCATTGCGCACCCAACTGCAGGCCGGGCGCTACAGCTTTGCTCACCAGTTAGTCTCGGTGTTCGTGTTGATCGTGCTGCTGGTGTCGGTGCCGGCAATGTTCACCCAGCTGTACAACACTGACTTCGCCAGCGTGCTGTTCCAGGGCGTGAGCCTGCTGGATCTGCTGCTGGAAGACCGCGCGTTCCTGCGGGCCATCCTCTATATCATCCTTACCACCCTGTGCCTGTCGACCATGGGCCGCCGGGGCCTGGCGCCGGTACTCACACCGGTCAACGACTTTATCCTGCGCTACCGCTGGCAGGCCCTGCTGCTGTTAGGGCTGATTGCCACCTATCGCATGTCGGACACGGTAATGGGCGTCATGGCCAACGTGTTCTATATCGACCAGGGTTTCACCAAGGACCAGATCGCCGGCGTCAGCAAGATCTTCGGCCTGATCATGACCCTGTTGGGTGCCGGCATGGGCGGCCTGCTGATCGTGCGTTTCGGGATCCTGCCGATCCTGTTTATCGGCGGCATTGCATCGGCCGGCACTAACCTGCTGTTCGTGATGCTCGCCGACATGGGCCCGGACCTGCAGATGCTGATTTTCACCATCTCCCTGGATAACTTCAGTTCCGGCATGGCGACCTCGGCGTTTGTCGCGTACCTGTCGAGCCTGACCAACCTGAAGTTCTCCGCCACCCAATACGCGTTGCTCAGCTCGATCATGTTGCTGCTGCCACGTTTGATCGGCGGGTATTCGGGGGTAATGGTCGAGAAGTTCGGCTACCACAACTTCTTCCTGATCACCTGCCTGCTGGGTGTGCCGACGCTGCTCCTGATTGCCTTGCACTGGTTCCAGGAAAGCCGGCGGATTCGGTTGAATCCTCCCGAGGACACCTCCCCGCTGTAGGAGCAAGCTTGCTCGCGAAGCACTCACAGGCACCGCGTTTATCCCGGTTTCCCGTGTAATCGTTGACGATCTTCGCGAGCCAGCTCGCTCCTACAGACAGCTCTGCATCCTGATGCCTGTACGTCGGCGACAAGCGCCCGTACAATCCAACGTCATTTCAAGTCCAAGCAACCGACAACGGCCTACCATGCGCACCAGTCAATATTTGCTCGCCACACAGAAAGAAACGCCTTCCGACGCGGTCGTGATCAGCCACCAGCTGATGCTGCGCGCCGGCATGATCCGCAAACTGGCCTCGGGCCTGTACACTTGGCTGCCCATGGGCTTGAAGGTGATGCGCAAGGTCGAAGCCATCGTTCGTGAAGAAATGAACGCTGCCGGCTCTCTGGAAGTGTTGATGCCGAGCACCCAACCGGCTGAGCTGTGGCAGGAATCCGGGCGCTGGGAAGAGTACGGCCCTGAATTGCTGCGCTTCAAGGACCGTCACGGCCGCGACTTCTGCGCCGGCCCGACCCACGAAGAAGTGATCACCGACCTGATGCGCAACGAGTTGAGCAGCTATAAACAGCTGCCCCTCAACCTGTATCAGATCCAGACCAAATTCCGTGACGAAATCCGCCCACGCTTCGGTTTGATGCGTGGCCGCGAATTCATCATGAAGGACGCCTATTCGTTCCACGCTGACCAGGCGTCCCTGCAAGTCACCTACGACCGCATGCACACCGCCTACTGCAACGTGTTCACCCGCCTGGGCCTGAAATTCCGCCCGGTTGAAGCGGACAACGGTTCCATCGGCGGTGCCGGCTCCCACGAATTCCACGTGCTGGCCGAATCCGGTGAAGACGACATCGTGTTCAGCAACGGTTCCGACTACGCGGCGAACATCGAGAAAGCCGAAGCCGTGCCACGGGAAACCTCCCGCCCAGCGCCAAGCGAAGAGCTGCGCCTGGTGGACACGCCCGAGACCAAGACCATCGCGGCCCTGGTGGAGAAATTCAATCTGCCGATTGAAAAGACCATCAAGACCCTGATCGTGCGCGCCGAGGAAGAAGGCAAGCTGATCGCCCTGGTGATCCGCGGCGACCACGAGCTTAACGAAATCAAAGCCGCCCAGCAGCCAGGCGTTGCCAGCCCGCTGGTCATGGCCACCGACTCAGAACTGCGCGACGCCATTGGTGCCGGTGCGGGTTCCCTCGGCCCGCTGAACCTGCCGTTGCCAATCATCATTGACCGTTCGGTTGAGCTGATGAGCGACTTCGGCATCGGTGCGAACATCGATGACAAGCACTACTTCGGCGTGAACTGGGAACGCGACCTGCCGGTTCCGACCGTGGCCGACCTGCGCAACGTGGTTGCAGGCGACCCGAGCCCGGACGGCAAGGGCACCCTGGAAATCAAGCGCGGCATCGAAGTCGGGCACATCTTCCAGCTGGGCAACAAGTACAGCAAGGCGATGAAGTGCGAAGTGCTGGGCGAGAACGGCAAGCCGATCACCCTGGAAATGGGCTGCTACGGCATTGGTGTTTCCCGTGTGGTTGCCGCTGCCATCGAGCAGAACAACGACGAGAAAGGCATCATCTGGAGCGACGCCCTGGCGCCGTTCCAGGTTGCCCTGGTACCGCTGCGCTACGAAACCGAGCAAGTACGCGAAGCCACCGACAAACTGTACGCCGAACTGACGGCTGCCGGTTTTGAAGTGCTGCTGGATGATCGGGACAAGAAAACCAGCCCGGGCATCAAGTTCGCCGACATGGAACTGATTGGCATCCCGCACCGGATCGTGGTCAGTGACCGCGGCCTGGCCGATGGCAATCTGGAATACAAGAGCCGGACCGAAGCCGAAGCCCAACCGTTGCCGGTGGCTGACGTGCTGTCTTTCCTTCAGGCGCGTATTCGTCGCTGAAAACCAGATCAAGAGTCGTCATGTTCAAGCGAAACACCATAGCCCTGGGGGGTGCCACGTTATGTGGCGCCCTGCTGGTCAGCGGCTGCGCCAACCAAATGTCGCAACGCAGCGAGCACGAGGAACGTATCGAGCGCAAATTGCTCGATCACAGCCTGCAGATCGACGTGGGCGAACCCAAGGTGCTGGAGCTGCCGCAACGCCGGGTTCGCATTCACGAGCAAAAGACCTTTGAGGTCACCGAATTCGAAGTCACCCGTCGTTACGACCGCTACACGCCCTACCAGCCTTGGCGCAAACTCTATGAGATGCCCCTCGGCGCGGTTGCGCTCGTGGCGGGCGTCGGCGCCAACGTGGCGAATATCTTTGCCCTGGGCAACTTGCCTACCAGCGTGACCCGTGACTGGCTCAGCTACGGCGTAGACGGGATCAACCCGTTCATGAACGTGCAATCCCATGGTCGGGCGCAACAGAACCTGGCGGGCATCGATGAAGTCCAACGCGACAAGCGTGTGGAGTATTCGAGCCTGCCCTGGAGCGAACGCCCGGTGCAGGTGACCGCCGGCAAGCAAACCCATGAGCTGACCACCGACCGTAATGGCGTGCTGCGCCTGAACCTGCTGGACAGCCCGTTTGCCGAGCAGGACCTGAACCGCATCAGCATCCTGAAAATCAGCGTTGAAGATGCTCAGGATGACGTGCACTCGGACTCATCCCTGGCCGTCAGCAGCAGCCTGCGCAGCAAATTGCTCGAAGCTCACGGGTTGATCTACGACGACCTCGAAGACGACGAAGTCAACGAGTGGGTGCACCGGGTCAAGCGCCTGTCGGAGTTGGGCCTGGAAGAAGAAGCCAGCGAGCTGGAACAAAGCCTGATCGAACTGACCCGCAATGATCCGGAGTTGCAGCAGGAATTTTTGCAGGCATTGACCAAGGATGCGGGTCGGCTGGTGGCGGACCCCGGGGCACGCTGAAGCCGTTAAATGTGGGAGCGGGCTTGCTCGCGAATGCGGTGTGCCAGTTGATGCATGTGCTGGCTGACACGCCGCATTCGCGAGCAAGCCCGCTCCCACATTTGGTTTCCGGTTTCTACCAGGGAAATTGGAGCTGCTCGTTGCCGCTGCTCAAATCCAGCAAACGCACACCTATTCCCAGCAATCGCACCGGTTTGCCGCCGCGATTGAACGCCTGGGTCAGCAACTGCCGGTAACTCTCCAGATCCCGCCCTGCCCCGGCCTGCTCCAAGGTGGTTTGGGTAAAGTCGTGGAACTTCACTTTGACGAACGGCTTGCCCGCCCGGTAGCTGCTGTCGATGCGCGCCATGCGCCCGGCCAGGGTGTCCATCAGTTCAGGCAGTTTTTCCAGGCAACTGGGCAAGTCCGGCAGGTCGACATCGTAGGTGTTTTCCACGCTGATGGATTGCCGGCGGCTGTCGTTCTGTACGACACGGTCATCGATCCCACGGGCCAGGCTCCAAAGCCGCTCGCCGAAGCTGCCAAATTCACGCACCAGGGCCAGCTTGTTCCACTCTCGCAGTTGCAGGCAGTCTTCGATCCCCAGCCGCGTCAGCTTGTCGGCCGTTACCTTGCCCACGCCGTGGAGCTTTTTCACCGGCAACGCGGAGACAAAGTCTTCCACCTGATCGGGGGTGATCACAAACAGTCCGTTGGGCTTTTTCCAGTCGCTGGCGATCTTGGCGAGAAACTTGTTCGGCGCCACGCCCGCAGAAACGGTGATATGCAATTGGTTGGAGACCCGCCGGCGAATGTCCTGGGCAATGCGCGTGGCGCTGCCGCCGAAATGCGGGCTGTCGGAGACGTCGAGGTAGGCTTCGTCCAAGGATAACGGTTCGATCAGGTCGGTGTAGTCGCGAAAGATCGTCTGGATTTCCTTGGAGGCTTCTTTATAGGCATCCATGCGCGGTTTGACGATGGTCAGGTCCGGGCACAGCTTCAATGCGTGCCGGGATGACATGGCCGAACGCACACCGTAGGCCCGCGCCTCATAGTTGCAGGTGGCGATCACGCCGCGTCGATCTGCCGAGCCACCGACCGCCAGGGGCTTTTGCGCCAGGGTCGGGTCGTCGCGCATCTCGATGGCGGCGTAGAAGCAATCACAGTCGACGTGGATGATTTTGCGCTGCGTCATATATAAGGCGGTGGTTCTGGGCAGAAAACGAACAGGCGGGCAGTATCTCACTCACACCTGTATATAGCACCAGTAGTTTGAATCTTCCGCCTAAGCGGTAGGAAAATTCGCAGATGAATTCATTTTCTCAATCGAAACACACCCCCCAATAGAGCTGAAAGCCTCGGCCAGACTGGCCCCGCGACCTATCAAGGGGCCACCTTGGAGAGCTAACCGATTGAACCACAAGCGCTTTTCTTTGAATCAGCGGTTGACACACTCGCGTTCCTCTGTAGAATGCCGACACACAGACGCGGGATGGAGCAGTCTGGTAGCTCGTCGGGCTCATAACCCGAAGGTCGTCGGTTCAAATCCGGCTCCCGCAACCAAACATCAAAAAAGGCTACTCGAAAGAGTGGCCTTTTTTGTGCCTGTCTGTTTTAGCCCCTCTTTTCGATTGTCTGACAAAAATCCTTTCCCAATCGCGCACTTACCGCACGCGCGTGACAATCCGACGCTAATTTGCACTTATTTGACCCATCGTTCGATTAACGGTTGACACCCCGCCGTTGCTCTGTAGAATGCCGCCACACAGACGCGGGATGGAGCAGTCTGGTAGCTCGTCGGGCTCATAACCCGAAGGTCGTCGGTTCAAATCCGGCTCCCGCAACCAAACATCAAAAAAGGCTGCTCGAAAGAGTGGCCTTTTTTGTATCTGACGAAAAAGTCCTTTTGAAACAATGGCATGGCATCTTTCATGAAACCGTACACGGTTTGTAGAGTCCATCTCATTGCAAGCTATGCTAAGTCTTCAAGCACTGTCCTTCTACGACCAATGGGCGCTGTCGCCGCACTTCGCGATACGCGTTAATATTTGTAATTATTTTGTCCATAGGGATTGGTAACTTGGCTGGATACCTCCATCCTGTCGCGCACAATCCACGAGGTGATTGATGCGCGCCAACTCGTCTGAACCACAAGACTCTGTCACAGCGACACAACCGATCACTCCCACCCGTTTGCGCTGGCTGGATCTGTTGAGCAAGTACCGCCAACCCATCGGATTGGCCGTCACCTTGTTGCTGTTCGCAATCGCCCTTATCGCCTGTCGCCACCTGCTGCTTGAGCTGGACCTGTACGCGCTCCACGATTCGATCCTGGAAGTGCCGAAGCCTGCCCTGCTGGGCGCATTCGGTGCCGCTGTCGCCGGCTTTATCATTCTGTTGGGCTATGAATTTTCCGGCGCCCGTTATGCCGGCGTGAAACTGCCTGCCAAGACCCTGGCCTACGGCGGCTTTACCGCTTTCGCCATCGGCAATGCGATTGGTCTGTCGATGCTCTCGGGCGGTTCGGTACGTTACCGCTTGTATGCACGGTACGGCATTGGTGCCTCCGAAGTGGCCCGCATGACCGTGTTTGCCAGCCTGGCCCTGGGTTGCGCCCTGCCGCCACTGGCGGCCCTGGCCACCCTGAGCAACTTGCCCGCTGCGTCCAACGCGCTGCATTTACCCGCGAGCCTGCTGGGTGGTGTCGCAGGCGCCGTGCTGTTGTTGACGGTGGCACTGTGCATCGGCATCTACCGCCGCCGCCTGCCGGAACAACCGTATCCGGACAACCTGCTGGTCAAGGCCGGGCGCCGCACCTTGCGCCTGCCGGGCCGTCGACTGACCTTTCTGCAACTGATCATCACCGCCCTCGACGTCGCCGCTGCCGCCACCGTGTTGTATATGCTGCTGCCGGAAGCGCCACCCTTTGGCCCGTTCCTGCTGGTGTACCTGCTGGCCCTGGCCGCCGGCGTACTCAGCCATGTCCCGGGCGGCGTCGGGGTGTTCGAAGCGATCCTGCTGGCCGCCTTTGCCGACAAGCTTGGCGCCGCCCCACTGGCCGCCGCATTGCTGCTGTACCGGATGATCTATGTGGTGCTGCCACTGTTGATCGCCTGTGTATTCCTGCTGGTCAATGAAGCCCAGCGCCTGTTCCATACACAGCAAAGCCTGCGGGCGGCCTCGGGCCTTGCTGCACCGATCCTGGCCGTACTGGTTTTTTTGTCAGGCGTGGTCCTGCTGTTTTCCGGCGCAACCCCGGAAATCGACTCACGCCTGGAAAACATCGGCTTCCTGATTCCTCATCGCCTGATTGACGCTTCGCACTTCGGTGCCAGCCTGATCGGCGTGCTCTGTCTGCTCTTGGCCCAGGGCCTGCGTCGCCGGTTGTCCGCCGCGTGGATGCTGACCATGGTGCTGCTGCTGACGGGCGCCCTGCTCTCCTTGCTCAAGGGTTTCGACTGGGAAGAAGCCAGCCTGATGACCATGACGGCGGTGCTGCTGGCGATCTTCCGACGCTCGTTCTATCGCGCCAGCCGCCTGACCGAACTGCCGTTCTCGCCGCTGTATCTCGTTGCCAGCGTGTGCGTACTCGGTGCGTCGATCTGGCTGCTGTTGTTCGCCTACCAGGACGTGCCCTACAGCCATCAGCTGTGGTGGCAGTTCACCCTCGACGCCAACGCCCCACGTGGCCTGCGCTCGCTGCTGGGCGCTGCCGTGGTGCTGGTGGTGGTCTCGCTGACCTGGCTGCTGCGTACCGCGCGCCCGATCATCCACCTGCCGACACCCGAAGAGCTGGAGCGCGCCACCAAGATCCTGATGAACTCGGCGCAACCCGACGGCGGCCTGGCCCTGACCGGCGACAAAGCCCTGCTGTTTCACCCCAACGACGAAGCGTTCCTGATGTACGCTCGTCGCGGCCGCAGCCTGGTGGCGTTGTATGACCCGATCGGCCCGACCCTGCAACGGGCCGAGATGATCTGGCAGTTCCGTGACCTGTGCGACATTCACCACGCGCGCCCGGTGTTCTACCAGGTGCGGGCGGAGAACCTGCCGTACTACATGGACATCGGCCTGACCGCGATCAAACTGGGTGAAGAAGCCCGGGTCGACCTGAAGCGCTTTGACCTGGAAGCCAAGGGCAAAGAGATGAAGGACCTGCGCTACACCTGGAACCGCGGGACCCGAGACGGCCTGTCCCTGGAGATCCACGAACCCGGCCAGGCGCCGATGGAGGAGCTGAAAGTCATCTCCGACGCGTGGCTGACCGGCAAGAACGTACGGGAAAAAGGCTTTTCCCTGGGACGATTCAGCGACGACTACCTCAAGCACTTTCGGATTGCGATCATTCGCTTCGAAGGGCGCCCGGTAGCGTTTGCGAACCTGCTTGAGACCTACAGCCATGACCTGGCCAGTCTCGACCTGATGCGTGCGCACCCGGACGCGCCGAAACTGACCATGGAATTCATGATGGTCGGCCTGATTCAACATTATAAGAACCATGGCTACGCCCGCTTCAGCCTCGGCATGGTGCCGTTGTCGGGCCTGCAACCACGACGTGGCGCCCCGCTGACCCAACGCCTGGGCTCGATGGTGTTCCGCCGTGGCGAGCAACTGTATAACTTCCAAGGCTTGCGCCGCTTCAAAGACAAGTTCCAGCCTGACTGGGAACCCCGTTATATGGCCGTGCCCGCAGGACTTGATCCGCTGGTGGCACTGGCCGACACCGCCGCCCTGATTGCGGGCGGCTTGACTGGATTGGTGAAACGCTGATGATTCGACGCTCCTGGCGGTATGTATTGGCATTTTTGGTGGTACTGGCACTGATCCTTGGTGGCGGCTACTGGTACTGGAACCGCCCTGCACCGCAACCGACTCTGGAACAACTGCCACAGGCTGACGGCTCGGTCCTGACCCGCGTAACCCCGGGCACCGCGCCCAAGGCACGTGTAGCCGTGGCCGTGCTGGCCGATGAAACCCTGACCGACAGCCAACTGATCGCCCTCAGCCAGGGCGGCGCAGCGCAGATCGTCCAGGTGGTCCTGCCCAAGGACGACTGCAAGTTGCAGGAACAAGCCCTGCAAACCGCCCTGGGCCAGCTTGCCGGCCCGGCGACCCTGGTCAGCGGCATCGGCCCTGGCGCAGCCCTGGCCTGGCGCTGGCTGGCCGCGCAGAACGACGACAAGGCGAATGCCATTTCCGTCGGCTTCGCGCTGGCACAACCCGGCTGCAACGACCCGCTGCCGAAAACCTCGGCCCACGGCAACTGGTTGGTGGCCTGGAACGATAACCCTGACGATGATGCCGCCAGTTTCGTACGCGACACGCCGCGCGCCACTACCAGCATCAGCGACTATGACGTTCACTACCCGCAAGTGCTGAACAACGAGCTGCGCAAGCAACTGGTGGGTTCGGACAACGGTGGCCTGGCAATCCCGGTGGTCGAAGTGCCGGCTGGCCAGGCCAAGGACACCGTCACCCTGTTCCTCTCCGGTGACGGCGGCTGGCGTGACCTGGACCGTGACGTGGCCGGTGAAATGGCCAAGATCGGCTACCCGGTGGTCGGCATTGATACCCTGCGCTACTACTGGCAGCACAAGTCTCCGGAACAAAGCGCCAAGGACCTCGCCGAGCTGATGCAGCACTACCGGCAGAAATGGGGCACCAAGCGCTTCGTGCTGACCGGTTACTCGTTCGGCGCCGACGTGTTGCCGGCCATCTACAACCGCCTGCCGGAAAACGAGCAGCAGCGTGTAGACGCAATCATTCTGCTGGCCTTCGCCCGCACCGGCAGCTTCGAGATCGAAGTGGAAGGCTGGTTGGGCAACGCCGGCAAAGAAGCGGCTACCGGCCCGGAAATGGCCAAGCTGCCAGCCGACAAGGTGGTGTGCATCTACGGTGCCGAAGAAGTCGACGAGAGTGGCTGCACCGACAAGACGGCAGTCGGTGAAGCCGTGAAGCTGCCTGGCGGCCATCACTTCGACGAGAACTACCCGGCGCTGGCCAAGCGTTTGGTCGATATCATCGAGAAGCGCCAGGGCAAAACCCCGGCCGAATAAGCGCCCACAAAAAAGCCCCCGCTGCCGCAAGGCACCGGGGGCTTTTTGTTGATTGCACGTAGCAGCTGTCGAGCCCCGGCGAGGCTGCGTCGGCAGCACCGCCGCTTCACGATAAGACCTCTGGACCAGGTCGCGCCCCTCGCAGCCTCGCCAAGGCTCGACAGCTGCTACGGGGGACGCTGCCAGGGCTTACATTTCTACCTGGGTACCGAGCTCGATCACCCGGTTAACCGGCAGCTTGAAGAAGCGCAGGTTGCCGTTGGCGTTCTTGAGCATGAAGGCGAACAGCCCTTCGCGCCAGCGCGCCATGCCTTTGATGCGAGAGGCGATCACGGTTTCGCGGCTGAGGAAGTAGGTGGTGCGCATCGGGCTGAAGTCCAGGTCATCCAGATGGCACAGCTTCAGCGCCTCGGGCACGTCCGGCTCGTCGGTAAAGCCGAAGTGCAGGATCACGCGGAAGAAGCCTTCGCCGTAGGAGTCCACCTCAAAACGGCGCGAGACGGGCACCCGCGGAATGTCTTCGTAGACCACCGTCAACAGCACCACTTGCTCGTGCAAGACCTGGTTATGCAGCAGGTTGTGCAACAGCGCGTGGGGCACGGCATCGGGCCGCGCGGTGAGGAATACCGCAGTGCCCTGCACGCGGTGAGGCGGCTGCACGCGGATACTGCTGATAAAGATCGGCAACGGCAGGCCACCCTCGTCGAGGCGGTCCACCAGCAACTGCTTGCCGCGCTTCCACGTGGTCATCAGCACGAACAGCACAATCCCCGCGAGTACCGGGAAGGCGCCGCCCTGGACGACCTTCGGCACGTTGGCCGCGAAGTACAGCCCATCCACCAACAGGCAGCAGACCAGGACCGGCACTGCCAATATCGGTGGCCATTTCCACAGCAGCAGCATGACTGCCGACACCAGGATGGTGGTCATCAGCATGGTGCCGGTCACCGCTACACCGTAAGCCGATGCCAGTGCGTTGGAGGACTCGAAACCCAGCACCAGCAGGATCACGCCGACCATCAGCGACCAGTTCACCGCGCCGATGTAGATCTGGCCCTGTTCGGCACTGGAAGTGTGCTGGATGTGCATGCGGGGGATGTAACCCAGCTGGATCGCCTGGCGGGTCAGGGAAAACGCGCCGGAGATCACCGCCTGGGACGCGATCACCGTGGCCAGGGTGGACAACACCACCAGCGGGATCAGCGCCCAACTCGGCGCCAGCAGGTAGAACGGGTTGCGCGCGGCTTCAGGATCGCCGAGCAGCAGGGCGCCCTGGCCGAAATAATTGAGCACCAGCGCCGGCAACACCAGAATGAACCAGGCGCGGGCAATGGGCTTACGGCCGAAGTGGCCCATGTCGGCGTACAGCGCCTCGGCGCCGGTCAACGCCAGTACCACCGCGCCTAGGATGGCCACGCCAATGCCCGGGTGAGCCTCAAAGAAACGCACGCCCCACATCGGGTTCATGGCGTTGAGTACTTCCGGATGCTGGGTGATGCCGTAGGCACCAAGGCCGCCCAGCACCAGGAACCAAGTCACCATCACCGGCCCGAACAACTTGCCGATGCGATCGGTGCCATGCTTCTGGATCAGGAACAAGGCCACCAACACGACAAGAGCGATCGGCACGACCCACTTTTCCAGACCATCGAACGCCAGCTCCAGACCCTCCACCGCCGATAACACGGAAATCGCCGGGGTGATCATGCTGTCGCCGTAGAACAGCGCCGCACCGCACAGGCCACATACCACCAGGAAACTGCGCAATCGCTTGCGCTCACCTGCCGCCCGTCGCGCCAGTGCGGTCAAGGCCATGATGCCGCCTTCACCCTGGTTATCGGCACGCAGCACGAACAGCATGTATTTGATCGATACCACCCAGATCAGCGACCAGAAGATCAGCGCCAGGATCCCCAGCACACCGTCATGGTTGACCTGGACCCCATAACCACCGGTAAACACCTCTTTAAGGGTGTAGAGCGGGCTGGTACCGATATCGCCGTAAACCACCCCCACTGCCGCCACCAGCATGCCGATCGGCTTTGCGTTGGACTGCTCGGCACCTGCTGCCTGACTACTTGCCTGACCCATCAACCACTCCTGCCCTTTGACCTGCGGTCTTTTATAAACAGCGCGCCTGCTGCGGGCGCCTATGCTGTCCACAGCATGCGCTGTTTTACTTCTCGTTACAGACGATTTATTGACCGAGGAAATTCACTCAGGTGCAACGGCGCGAAGCATAGCGCAGCACTCGTCGTATTTCCCTGCATAAAGCTGGTCAAGAGCGATTCCCGTCGATAGAATTGCGCACTTTTTGATCAGAGGCACACCAAGTGCCCGTCCGCCGCCTTTCGTGCACGACTGGTGGCGTCATTCAATACCGAGGTTAGACATGTCCACCACCATCGCAAAAGCCAACCCCAAGGTCGGCTTTGTATCCCTGGGTTGCCCAAAGGCTCTGGTCGACTCCGAACGCATCCTTACCCAACTGCGCATGGAAGGCTATGACGTCGTGTCCACCTACCAGGACGCGGACGTGGTGGTGGTCAACACCTGCGGCTTCATTGACTCGGCCAAGGCAGAGTCCCTGGAAGTGATCGGCGAAGCCATCAAGGAAAACGGCAAGGTGATCGTCACCGGCTGCATGGGCGTGGAAGAAGGCAACATCCGCAACGTGCACCCGAGCGTGCTGGCCGTGACCGGCCCGCAGCAGTACGAGCAAGTGGTCAACGCCGTGCACGACGTAGTGCCGCCGCGCCAGGACCACAACCCGCTGATCGACCTGGTGCCGCCGCAAGGCATCAAGCTGACGCCGCGCCACTACGCCTACCTGAAGATTTCCGAAGGCTGCAACCACAGCTGCAGCTTCTGCATCATCCCGTCGATGCGCGGCAAGCTGGTGAGCCGCCCGGTGGGCGACGTACTGGACGAGGCCCAGCGCCTGGTCAAATCCGGCGTGAAAGAGCTGCTGGTGATCTCCCAGGACACCAGCGCCTACGGCGTCGACGTCAAATACCGCACCGGTTTCTGGAACGGCGCGCCGGTGAAAACCCGCATGACCGAACTCTGCGAAGCCCTGAGCAGCCTCGGTGTATGGGTGCGCCTGCACTACGTTTACCCGTACCCGCACGTTGACGAGCTGATCCCGCTGATGGCCGCCGGCAAGATCCTGCCGTACCTGGACATCCCGTTCCAGCACGCCAGCCCGAAGATCCTCAAGGCCATGAAACGCCCGGCCTTCGAAGACAAGACCCTGGCGCGCATCAAGAACTGGCGCGAGATCTGCCCGGAACTGATCATCCGTTCCACCTTTATCGTCGGCTTCCCCGGCGAGACCGAAGAAGACTTCCAGTACCTGCTGGACTGGCTGACCGAGGCCCAGCTGGACCGCGTCGGCTGCTTCCAGTACTCCCCGGTGGAAGGTGCTCCGGCCAACCTGCTGGACGCTGCCATCGTGCCGGACGACGTCAAGCAGGACCGTTGGGAGCGCTTCATGGCGCACCAGCAGGCCATCAGCTCGGCGCGCCTGCAACTGCGCATCGGCCGTGAGATCGAAGTGCTGATCGACGAAGTCGACGAACAAGGCGCGGTTGGCCGTTGCTTCTTCGATGCGCCGGAAATCGATGGCAACGTGTTCATCGACGATGCCAGCGGCTTGAAGCCTGGCGACAAGGTCTGGTGCACCGTGACCGACGCCGACGAGTACGACCTGTGGGCTGAAAAGCGCGCATAAGATGTAAAGAATTGAAAAAGCCCTGCTTCTGGACAAGATGCGGGGCTTTTTTAGGTCTATCGTTTGGCCCATCAGCGCCAAACATCAGCAAGGGGCAGCGGGCATGCGCCAGCATTCGGTTATCCATACACCCAAATCCAGCGACTATCAGGAACTGACCCGCATCTGGGAGGCGTCGGTGCGGGCCACCCATGACTTCCTGCCGGACAGTTACATCGAGTTGCTGAAAAACCTGGTGCTGACCCGCTACCTCGACGCGGTGATGCTGATCTGCACCAAGGACGCGCGCCAGCGCATTACCGGGTTTGCCGGCGTGGCGGCGGGTAAGGTCGAGATGCTGTTTATCGATCCCGAGCACCGCGGCCAGGGCCTGGGCCGGCAATTGCTGCGCTATGCCATCGAGTCCATGAACGCCGACCAACTCGACGTCAACGAACAGAACCCACAGGCCCTGGGCTTTTACTTCAAGCAAGGCTTCGAGGTGATCGGACGCACGGACCACGACGGCATGGGCCAGCCTTATCCGTTGCTGCACATGCGTTTGCGCCAGGCCCAGCAACAGGCACGTCGCGGCTAAATGAAATGGAGCCGGGATTAACCGGCGCCACACAGGTACAATAGCCGCCCCCTTTTGTTTCGGCCCTTGTCATGACTGAACCCCTACGCCTCTCCAAACGCCTCATCGAACTGGTCGGTTGCTCCCGTCGGGAGGCTGAGCTGTTCATCGAAGGCGGCTGGGTCACGGTGGACGGCGAAGTGATCGACGAGCCGCAGTTCAAGGTCACCACCCAGAAGGTCGAGCTTGACCCTGAGGCCAAGGCCACTGCGCCGGAGCCGGTCACCATCCTGTTCCACGCGCCTGCCGGTGTGGATGCCGAGACGGCCATGGCGTCGATCAACGCCGAGACCCTGTCGGAAGAACACCGCTTCAGCAAACGCCCGCTCAAAGGCCACTTCCTGCGCCTGACCGCCAGCAGTGACCTGCAAGCCAAGGCCAGCGGCCTGCTGGTGTTCACCCAGGACTGGAAGATCCTGCGCAAGCTGACCGCTGACGCGAACAAGATCGAACAGGAATACGTGGTGGAAGTGTCCGGCGACATGGTCGCCCACGGCCTGAACCGCCTCAACCACGGCCTGACCTACAAAGGCAAGGAATTGCCGGCGGTGAAAGCCAGCTGGCAGAACGAGAACCGCCTGCGCTTTGCGTTGAAAAACCCGCAACCGGGTGTGATTGCCTTGTTCTGCGAAGCCGTTGGCCTGAAAGTCGTCGCCATTCGACGCATCCGCATTGGCGGAGTCTCCATCGGCAAAGTGCCGGTAGGCCAATGGCGCTATCTGTCCGGCAAAGAAAAGTTCTAAGACTTTTTTCGCCGCCGAATCTCTCGACACCGCCTGCCTGGGCGGTGTCCACAGTTGAATGACCAGGATTGCCCACCATGATTCACAATGACGTACTGCGTAGCGTGCGCTACATGCTCGACATCAGCGATAACAAGATGGTCGAGATCATCAAGCTCGGCGGCATGGAAGTCACCAAGGACGACCTGCTGACCTACCTCAAGAAAGACGAGGAAGAAGGCTTCGTGTTCTGCCCTGATGAAGTCATGGCGCATTTCCTCGATGGTTTGGTGATCTTCAAGCGCGGCAAGGACGAAACCCGTCCACCGCAGCCAATCGAACTGCCGGTGACCAACAACATCGTCCTGAAGAAACTGCGCGTGGCCTTCGAACTGAAAGAAGACGACATGCACGCGATCCTCAAGGCTTCGGAGTTTCCGGTGTCCAAGCCTGAGCTGAGCGCGCTGTTCCGCAAGTTCGGCCACACCAACTACCGCACCTGTGGTGACCAGCTGTTGCGCAACTTCCTCAAGGGCCTGACCCTGCGCGTTCGCGCCTAAGCCCGTGAGCTACAGCGTCTCGCCCATCGGCTTTGTCCGCTCCTGCTTCAAGGAGAAGTTCGCCATCCCGCGCCAGCCACAACTGGCGCCTGCCGCCCGGGGCGTGCTGGAACTGGTGGCGCCGTTCGACCAGGGTGAGGCGGTGCAGGGTTTGGAGCAGGTCAGCCATGTGTGGCTGCTGTTCCTGTTCCACCAGGCACTGGAAGACAAGCCCCGCCTGAAAGTGCGCCCGCCGCGCCTGGGCGGCAACACGTCCATGGGCGTATTCGCCACCCGCGCGACTCACCGACCGAATGGCATTGGCCAATCGGTGGTCAAGCTGGACAAGGTGGAGGACGGCCGTCTGTGGATATCCGGCATCGACCTGCTGGATGGCACACCGATTCTCGACATCAAGCCGTACGTGCCGTACGCGGACATCGTTGACACCGCGACCAACAGCATCGCCAGCGCTGCGCCACCGCTGATTCCCGTGCAGTGGCTGAAGATTGCGCTGCAACAGGCTGAAGGCCACGCTCAGCGCCTTGGCGAGCCATTGGTGGCGTTGATCGAGCAGTGTCTGGCGCAGGATCCAAGGCCGGCGTACCAGACGCCGGGGCCGGAGCGGGAATACGGGGCGCAGTTCTGGGATGTGGATGTGCGCTGGCACTATCCCGAAGCCGGGATGATTTGTGTGCTGGAAGTGATTGGCGCCAAGTAAATCCCGAAAACGAAAAAGCCCGCGCTGCCTCTAAAGGCAGCGCGGGCTTTTCTTTGGTGACTCAGTCACCTGTAGGAGCGAGCTTGCTCGCGAAGAACGCAAGTACACCGCGCTAATCCAGGATACCCGGGTTATCGTTAACGTTTTTCGCGAGCAAGCTCGCTCCTACCAGTGACCCACGGTCACTTCTCGACGAACGCACGCTCGATCAGGTAGTCACCCGGCTCACGCATACGCGGGGAGACCTTCAAACCAAAGCTGTTCAGCACTTCGCTGGTTTCGTCCAGCATGCTTGGGCTGCCGCACAGCATGGCGCGGTCGTCTTCAGGATTGATCGGCGGCAGGCCGATGTCACTGAACAGCTTGCCGCTGCGCATCAGGTCGGTCAGGCGGCCTTCGTTTTCGAACGGCTCGCGGGTCACGGTCGGGTAGTAGATCAACTTGTCACGCAGGGCCTCGCCGAAGAACTCGTTCTGCGGCAGGTGCTCGGTGATGAATTCGCGGTAGGCGACTTCGTTGACGTAACGCACGCCGTGGCACAGGATCACTTTTTCGAAACGCTCGTAAGTTTCCGGGTCCTGGATCACGCTCATAAAAGGCGCCAAGCCAGTACCAGTGCTGAGCAGGTACAGGTGTTTGCCCGGCTTCAAATCGTCAAGCACCAAGGTGCCCGTCGGTTTTTTGCTGATGATGATCTCGTCGCCTTCCTTCAAGTGCTGCAACTGGGAAGTCAGCGGGCCATCGGGCACCTTGATGCTGAAGAACTCCAGATGCTCTTCCCAGTTCGGGCTGGCAATGGAGTAAGCGCGCATGAGCGGGCGGCCATTAGGCTGTTGCAGGCCGATCATCACGAACTGACCGTTCTCGAAGCGCAGGCCCGGATCGCGGGTGCACTTGAAGCTGAACAGAGTGTCGTTCCAGTGATGAACACTGAGGACACGCTCGTGGTTCATGTTGCTCATGTACGGGGGACTCCTGGAAATGGGTCTGCGCCAAATGATGGATGCGCAATTGCACAGCATTCTAATGGCGGCGACAATATCTGTTAACTGGATTATTAAGATAAGGGTTATCGGTTATATCGATATGCGATTTACTCTACGTCAACTGCAAGTCTTCGTCGCCGTCGCCCAGCAGGAAAGCGTCTCGCGCGCTGCTGGCCTTCTGGCCTTATCTCAATCCGCCGCCAGCACCTCGATTACCGAGCTGGAGCGTCAATCCAGCTGCCAATTATTCGACCGCGCCGGTAAACGCCTGAGCCTCAACGCCCTCGGGCATCAGCTATTGCCCCAGGCAGTGGCGCTGCTGGACCAGGCCAAGGAGATCGAGGACCTGCTCAACGGCAAGTCGGGCTTCGGCTCCCTGGCCGTCGGCGCGACCCTGACCATCGGCAATTACCTGGCCACACTGCTGATCGGCAGCTTCATGCAGCAGCATCCCGAGAGCCAGGTGAAGCTGCATGTGCAGAACACTGCGCATATCGTGCATCAGGTGGCCCACTACGAAATTGATCTGGGTCTAATCGAGGGCGACTGCAGCCACCCGGACATCGAGGTGCAAACCTGGGTGGAAGACGAGTTGGTGGTGTTCTGTGCGCCCCAGCATCATCTGGCCAAACGCGGCCAGGCCACCATGGAAGAGTTGACCCATGAAGCGTGGATCCTGCGAGAACAAGGCTCCGGTACGCGCCTGACCTTTGACCAGGCCATGCGGCATCACCGCAGCGCGCTGAATATCCGCCTGGAGCTGGAACACACCGAGGCGATCAAGCGCGCGGTGGAATCAGGATTGGGGATTGGCTGCATTTCCCGGCTGGCGCTGCGCGACGCCTTCCGGCGCGGCAGCCTGGTACCGGTGGAAACCCCGGACCTGGACCTGGCCCGGCAGTTCTACTTCATCTGGCACAAGCAGAAGTACCAGACCTCGGCCATGCGCGAATTCCTCGAGCTGTGCCGTTCCTTTACCGCCGGGGTGCAGCGCAGCGACGAGATTGTACTGCCGACCATTGCCTAGATCAGGATCACAGCCCACACCAGGGTAATCATGGTCAGCGCGACGAACTGCGCGGCGCTGCCCATGTCCTTGGCGTTTTTCGACAAGGGGTGCAGGTCCAGGGAAATCCGGTCGATCGCCGCTTCAACGGCGGAATTGAGCAACTCGACGATCAACGCCAGCAAGCACACCGCAATCAGCAGCGCCCGCTCTACCCGGCTTACATTCAGGAAGAAACTCAGCGGGATCAGGATGACATTGAGCAACACCAACTGACGAAAAGCCGCCTCGCCGGTGAATGCCGCACGCAGGCCATCCAGGGAATATCCCCCTGCGTTGAAGATACGTTTGATACCGGTTTGACCTTTGAAAGGCGACATAGAGTAGGCAACTGAGCAAAAAGGTGTGGGGAAACTAGAGCACGCAAAGTCAAAAAAACGTGAATGAACAGTGTCTTAATGCTGCGAAATTGACTCAAGTTGTTGCAAGAGCAGCGCCGCCTGGGTCCGCGTACGCACGCCCAGCTTGCGGAAAATCGCCGTGACGTGGGCCTTGATGGTCGCTTCCGACACACTCAACTCGTAGGCAATCTGTTTGTTCAACAGACCTTCGCAGACCATGGTCAATACGCGGAACTGCTGGGGCGTCAGGCTGGCCAGGCCATCACGGGCGGCCTTGGCTTCGTCGGAAACATTGATCTCTTCAAAGGCTTGCGGCGGCCAGGAGACATCGCCATCCAACACCGTGCGCACGGCTTTCTGGATATCTTCCATGGAGCTGGACTTGGGAATGAAACCGCTGGCACCGAACTCCTTGGAGCGCACCACTACCGAAGCCTCTTCCTGCGCCGACACCATCACCACCGGAATTTGCGGGTATTGCCCACGCAACAGTACCAGCCCGGAAAAACCGTAGGCACCGGGCATATTCAGGTCCAGCAGGACCAGGTCCCAGTCGGATTTTTCGGTAAGGCGGGTTTCCAGCTCGGCAATGCTGGCGACTTCGACGAGGCGTACATCCGGCCCCAGGCCCAGCGTGACCGCCTGATGCAGCGCGCTGCGAAACAGCGGGTGATCATCGGCAATCAGGATTTCGTATGTGGCCATTTATTAAATGATCCTGTTTTTTATCGGGGCACTGATGGGTTCAGTGCTCGCCAACGCGCGAGGTGTCTGCCAGGCCAGCAGTCACCAAAGGGCGCGCTCAACGTCAAAAGACGACGTATCCAATCTGTGACAGCGCCCCAATCGGCGCCAAGCATGCCCAGCGTAGCCTGGGTGGTCAAGCGCTACGCCCGTGGCCATTCTAGCCGGCTGCGCGTTTGCGCAGCCATCATGCAAAGGTCGGCTGGCCATGACGCCTATAGATAAGGTGCAAGACGAGTATGGACGACATCGGCCGGGTCCAACGCCAATTGAAACTTGGCGGCCAGGTAGTGGGTGCTGAACACGTCCAGATAGGCGTCGAGTACTTCGCTGGCCGCGTGATCCTCAGCGAGCTCCAGACACAGGGCCGCCACTTCGGCGGTACAGAAATGATCATCACGCTTGGAGCGGCGCAGTTTGTAGCGCGAAAGTTGCTCGGGAGCCAGGCTCAGCACCGGCAAGTGCTCCAGGTATGGGCTCTTGCGGAACATCTTGCGCGCCTCACTCCAGGTACCGTCCAGCAGAATGAACAGCGGGCGCTTGCCCTCTTCCAGGCTGACCTGGTTGACCACCCGCTCCGGCGCCACGAATTCGCCAGGAAAGACGATGTAGGGCTGCCATTGCGGATCGGCCAGCAAGGCGAGCAACTCAGGCTCGACTTCAGTCCGCGACCAGGGGAATGCGGTAGTGTCGTTGATCACATCGGCAATCAGCCAGCCGGTGTTACTGGGCTTCATCGGCTCTACGTCATGCATCAGCAGGCACATGCCGGATTTGGCCTGGACCTTGGGCCGCCAGGCGCACAGGCAATATTCGGGAATCACCCGGCAGCCGGGACAGCGCTCGGCACGGGAGCCTCGAGCAACAAACGGCTTGACGGCGCGGGCCAGGCGCTGAGTGCGCAAACGGGAGACGGCATGGCTCATCGGGTGCGCCGCTGCATGAATGTGGAAATCGACACGGATAGAACTCGGGAAGGCAAAAGTTACCGCAGTTTACCAGAGGCGCCCTCGCCTACCTGCACTTCCCCGCAATAGGCTGGCCGTAGTGGCAGGCGGTCACCTATAATCCCGCGCCACTGAACGCACAGCGCAGTGGCTGGTCTATGCACCAGTAACCGAATCAGGAGAGTTTCATGCTGCGTCTTATGCCACGCCTTGTAGTTCCGTCCGTCGCCCTTGCGTTGGTATTGCCTCTGGGCGCCCAAGCAGCCTCGTTGCTGGAGGCTCAACTGAACAGGAAGCTGCAAAGCGTCGCAGAGGAAACCAACAAGAACCTGCCTCGGGAAATTGACGATAAAACCCTGGAAGTCGCCTACACCGTTGAAGGCCTGCAGCTGATTGATCATCTCAGCGTACTGCCAGACCGCGCCGAGCAAATGCGCGCCAATCCCAAGGCTGTGTACTTCCAGCTGGGTCAAAGCGTGTGCCTGAACGCGGGTTATCGCGAGCTGATGGCCAAGGGCGCGATCATGCGCTACGAAATCACCGAGAACAAAACCAACCGCCCGGTGGCGTCGGTGAAGTTCCAGGAAGCAGATTGCCCGGCGCCGGCTGCGGCGAAGAAGAAAAAGTAAGCGATGCTCCCTGTCGCGCGCCGCTGATCAGCGGCGCGCAATATGCCCCACCGAACTGTCCGCAAGTGCCTGTTCACGGCAACGTCTAAACTCCCTCAGAAGTGATCAATAAGCGGTTGCCAGCCAAGACTTTATAGGCTCATGATCAATTCATCCTGAAAGCCTGGAGCATCGGGTTTTCACACCGTTCTGTAACATTTTCAGGGCAAAAGAGGGTTGCCCTCCTGTGCGTGCAGTGCAAAGGTTTTTAAACATAAGGAACATACAGAACCGGTTTCGCCCACCTCGTTAATCAGAGGCAGCGACACATGCAGTGTCGTGGTCCCGACGAATTTCTCGCCGGCACCCAGGGTTCTGTGAAGAAGGAGAAGTTGAATGCCTTACGAACCGAATGAACTCCTGATCCGTCAATTTGAAGAAAACGGCACCGACCTCACGCAGCAGGTCGACGCGCAACTCCACCTGATTGCGCCCAACAGCCCGAATATCCCCCTTTATCGCGACATGATCTTCACCGTGTTGCGCATGGCCCAGGACGACCGCAGTCGCTGGAATGCCAAGATCACCTTGCAGGCCATCCACGAACTGGACCACGCTTTCCGGGTGCTTGAACAGTTCAAAGGCCGACGCAAAGTCACGGTGTTCGGTTCAGCGCGCACGCCGGTGGAAAGCCCGCTGTATGCCTTGGCCCGGGAAGTGGGCGCGGTTCTCGCCCGCTCGGACCTGATGGTGATTACCGGCGGTGGCGGCGGCATCATGGCGGCGGCCCATGAAGGGGCTGGCCTGCAACACAGCCTGGGATTCAACATCACCCTGCCCTTTGAACAGCATGCCAACCCGACCATCGATGGCACCGAGAACCTGCTGTCTTTCCACTTCTTCTTTACCCGCAAGCTGTTCTTCGTCAAGGAAGCCGATGCCTTGATCCTGTGCCCCGGCGGTTTCGGCACCCTGGATGAAGCGCTCGAAGTGCTGACCCTGATCCAGACCGGCAAAAGCCCGCTGGTTCCAGTGGTACTGCTGGATGCACCGGGTGGCAGCTTCTGGCAAGGTGCCCTGGACTTTATCCGCAGCCAGCTTGAAGCCAATCGCTACATCCTGCCCACCGACCTCAAGCTGGTCCGCCTGGTGTACAACGCTGAAGAGGCGGTGGAAGAGATCAATCAGTTCTATGCGAACTTCCACTCCACTCGTTGGTTGAAGCGCCAATTTGTGATTCGCATGCATCATCCGTTGAGTGACCCCGCACTGGCCCATCTGCAGGAGGCATTTGCCAGTCTTCGCCTCAGTGGCGACTTCCAACAAATCCCGTACACCGGCGAGGAGCATGACGAGCCAAGCTTCAGCCATCTGACGCGGCTGGTATTCAACTTCAACGGGCGCGATCAGGGCCGATTGCGGGAATTGGTGGATTACATCAACTTGCCGGAAAACTGGGCCGAGGCTCAGGGGAAAACGCAGCAGCGGGTGACGGAGACGGCGTGACCTGACATTGAAACGAAAAAAGGCCCGCTATTTTCATAGCGGGCCTTTTGGGTTGTGTCAGGTAGAACGATGCGCAGGTTGGGGCCGCTGCGCAGCCCAGCGGGAGCAAGCTCCCTCGCCACATCAAGCCCCACGATAATCAGAGCAACCATTTATCAGGCGCAGCCTTCAGTCATCCATATCCCGACCGCTCAACAGGCGGCTGATCATCTCCATCGAAAACCCCCGATAACTCAGGAAGCGACCTTGCTTCGCCCGCTCCCGCGCATCAATGGGCAGATGACCGGCAAACTTGCGACGCCAGGTATCTTCCAATTGCGCCTGCCAGTTGATACCGCACTCACGCAAGGCGAGCTCGATATCAGCACGTTGCAGGCCACGCTGACTTAGCTCTTCACGAATTCGCGCAGGGCCATAGCCGGATCGGGCTCGGTAGGACACAAAACTTTCGAGGTAACGGGATTCCGACAGCAGCCCTTCTTCCGTCAAACGGTCAAGGGCTGCGTCGATCATCTCAGGATCTGCGCCGCGCTGACGCAGTTTACGCGTCAGCTCGACTCGACCATGCTCGCGTCGTGCGAGCAGGTCCATTGCAGTGCGCCTTACGGCGACGGGTGTATCGAGGACAACGCTCATCGTTTGCTTCAGATGTCAGTGTCGACTTCTTCTACTTCTTCAACCGGCTCGCGGTTGGCGGCGGCCTTGACGTCAGGTGCCGGGGTCAACAGCTTGTCGCGGATCTGCTTCTCGAGCGTAGCGGCAACATCCGGGTTATCCGCAAGGAACTTGGCCGAGTTGGCCTTGCCCTGGCCGATCTTGCTGCCGTTGTAGGCATACCAGGCACCGGACTTCTCGACGAAACCGTGCAGCACGCCCAGGTCGATCATCTCGCCGTTCAGGTAGATACCCTTGCCGTAGAGAATCTGGAACTCAGCCTGACGGAACGGCGGAGCCACCTTGTTCTTCACGACTTTGACGCGGGTTTCGCTACCGACAACCTCGTCACCTTCCTTCACCGCGCCAGTACGGCGGATGTCCAGACGGACCGAAGCGTAGAACTTCAGCGCGTTACCACCGGTGGTGGTTTCCGGGCTGCCGAACATCACGCCGATCTTCATCCGGATCTGGTTGATGAAGATCACCAGGCAGTTGGCGTTCTTGATGTTACCGGTGATTTTACGCAGGGCCTGGGACATCAGGCGGGCTTGCAGGCCCACGTGCATGTCGCCCATTTCGCCTTCGATCTCAGCCTTCGGTACCAGGGCTGCCACGGAGTCGACCACGATCACGTCGATGGCGTTGGAGCGCACCAGCATGTCGGTGATTTCCAGCGCTTGCTCACCGGTGTCCGGTTGCGAAACCAGCAGGTCGTCAACGTTGACGCCCAGCTTGCCGGCGTATTCTGGATCCAGGGCGTGCTCGGCATCGACGAACGCACAAGTGGCGCCCATCTTTTGTGCCTGGGCAATCACCGACAGGGTCAGGGTGGTTTTACCGGAAGATTCAGGACCGTAGATTTCAACGATACGGCCTTTTGGCAGGCCGCCAATGCCGAGCGCGATATCCAGACCCAGAGAGCCAGTAGAGATAGCCGGGATCGCCTGACGGTCGTGATCGCCCATACGCATTACGGCACCCTTGCCGAATTGACGTTCGATCTGACCCAGGGCCGCAGCCAAGGCTTTCTTCTTGTTGTCGTCCATTAAAGTCCTCACGTAATCAATAAGGCCTGGCGGCCAACACCTGTATAAGTAGACAGTATTGTTCCACAAAGATCCGTGATCGCCTACCCCTGTTTTTCTATTTCTGCTGCAGCTCGTCGCAACAAGCCCTCTAGCGCGGCCTTTACCGTTTGTCGGCGGACCTCGTCGCGGTTGCCGGGGAAGTGTTCGAGCTCGGTGGTGACCTCATCGCCCACGCCCCAGGCCAGCCATACGGTGCCCACCGGTTTGTCCGGCGAACCGCCATCGGGGCCCGCCACACCGCTGACCGCTACGGCAAAACGCGCCAGGCTTTTCTCCTGGGCACCTCGCACCATCGCCTCCACCACTTCGCGGCTGACAGCCCCGACTTTGGGGAACAGCGCTTCCGACACATTCAACTGCCGGGTCTTCTGGCGATTGGAATACGTGACATAGCCCGCCTCGAACCAGGCCGAACTCCCGGGAATCCGCGTGATCGCCTCGGCGATGCCACCGCCGGTGCACGACTCGGCCGTAGTGACGTGGGCATTGAGAACCTGCAAGCGTCGACCAAGTTCAGCGGCGAGTTGAGTAATTTCCTTCACGGTCATCTCCTGGAGTGGACGGGCATTTACCTACCCTACAGGAGCCCATGGGCCATGCAAGTTACAAGAGACTAACGCGCGACGGCCTGGACATACGCCTGGCAGGCGCGCAAGGCGATCATGGCGTTATCGCCGTCGTCGGTGATGGCGATAATTCGTTGAGCATGCGCCGGGTCAAGTCGGGCTCGCGGGGCGCCATGAACCACGCTGCCGGGGGTGGCGGTGGCTGGCATTGGGCAGCCGTTGGTTGGGTCGCTGGTGTCGAGAAGGACTGACAACCGCACATCAGCAGTGGCCAGGCGATCCCGCAGGTGAGCCTGATCGCGCTGTGCATCGGAAAGCTCCCGGGTGTGTTGTTGGTCGCTGGCATTGAGTTGTTGCTCCAGTGCCAGCCGTTTGTCCTGTTCAGCCTTTTGTTGACGCTGTGCAGACTGGCTTTGCTGGCTGAGCGCTTCTGCATGCAGAGCCTCCTGGCGCTCAAGTTGTGTGCCATACCGCCAGGCCTGTACCTGCCAGGCAATCCCCGCCGAGACCGCCGCCAACAGGAAAAAGCCAAGCAGGCGATATGACGTCAGAAAGCCCATAGAACCGCCTTCGCCCGAGCCCACAACTGCATACGGTTTTCCAAGCCATTGAGGCCGCCATTGATACGCCGGGTGATGGTGGTGAACTGGTCTTTGTCGGCCAGTTCGTTCAAGCCATTGCTCTGCCAGAACCACGCGGCGGATTCGCAGGCCCATTGCGGTTGCTCCAGCAACTCCGGTTGCTGCAACAGACGCTCATCGCCGAACAACGCCTGGCTGCATGCCAGGTAGTTGCGCCGGCCGGTGATCTGGATCAGGCCACGCCCGCGATACTTCTGGCCATCGCCATCGGCTTCGGGGGTGTTGCCCAGGCGAGCGGCCAGGATGCCGGTGTCGTACTTACTCAGGTATTGATCACTGCCCAATTCACGCACGTAGCGCAGTTCGCCGGATTCGTGGCCGATTTGGGCGAGGAAGGCGGCGATGCGTTTGGGGGTGGTGATTTGGTGAGCTGCGGTAGCTGCATTTAAAGAAGCTAAAAAAAGGCCCGCTCTAAGGCGGGCTCCAGGCATTACTTGAATAAGTTGGGGAAGGGTTATCTCCATTGATTTCTACTCTCGCACGCCGACACGTTTACTGAGCAACAGCATCCAACCAAGGCAATACAACGGGCCGCTTGGTAATCAAGGGAAAGCTCTCAGCCTGGGGCCAGTCACGCAATGCTTGAGTGTAGTTGAGCAACTCTTTGAACTGCTCAGTGGAAAGCGTGGTTTCCAATCCCATGTCCAACTGATCACGATGACGATCACGTACCCAACTGATGCGCTGTATTTCTGAATCACGCCACATGCGCTCGTTTGCCTGGGCTTCAGCATCGGAAATGACGGGATCGATGTACTCCTGGCACTGCTCACCCGAATCAATCAGTAAACGCACTGCACGATAAACGTCCGGTGTTTCTGCTTCAGTCACATGGTAGGGATAGCCATCCAAGGTGACTAAGTAGCTACCGTCCTTTTTAAGATAAATGTCCTCTATGTTGTACTGCTCAGGACGTTGTTCGTTATCCATTACTGAATCCTCCATGCAAAACCGACACAGTTTCCATTACCTACCGCAGTGCCACCAGCTGCCACTCCGGCGTTGCCACCAAGCGCAGCCCCGTTACCGTTGTAATTGGCACAGAAAAAGGCCCACGTTCCGCCTGCTGGAAGCACACCGCTCCCCCCTATCTGGATCCATTGCCCAGCTACAGGTTTGAGAAAGCTGGAAGCTGACAGCGCATCGGTAATCCCGTAACCCGCCAGCGTAGTCGCCACGTTCGCTTTACGCGCGGGGTCAAAATTCCCGGAAGTCCAGGCTGTCTGTGATCCCCACATGAGTTCGCCTGCAGAGTTCATCGCCAAAGACCTGGCAACCAGCCCCGACCAGTGGAACAGGATTCGCGGTGCATAGTCGAAACCTGTCTGGGTATTACTGACTTCCTGCGCCTCGCGAATTTCCAACGCACCACCGGTACCATTGCCAAGCTCCCCCAGAACTTGCGCGGACAAACTAGGTCGTTGACGGCTAGTCCCTCCAACCACTAATGCATCAGTAATTCCATATCCTGCCAGCGATGTTGCCTTATCTGCTTTGGCAGCCGGATTGAAGTTGCCGTCATGCCATAACATTCGCCATGCGCCACTGCCATCCTCAGCAAGCCTGCGCATACCAAACCACTCCCCCGTAACGCCTGAAAGAAGATCAAAGCCATACTTTCGATCGGGATACTTTATGTGCAGCCCAGCGCCATAGCTCACAGCTGCAGGTTTATCAGTAGTCGCCTCCGTCAAGCTCACAAACTGAGAGACGGGAAGATCAGACACTTTGCCTTTAACAATAGGAGCAGCCGCAAGAAGGCCTCCCGCCTCCGCAGGCATACCATCCGTAATCCCATACCCCGCCAACGTCGTGGGCTTATTCCTCAACCTCAACCAATCACTCAAAACAGTCAACGCCTGCGCCAACTGATCCGTCTTGGTCTCATCCGGCGCAATCCCCGCCGCCGCCAGCACATTCAAAATTTCCTGCGTAACCCCATTCCCCCAAGCCGCCGGAATCAAACTCCCCGGCGTCCCGGTCACCGGGTTTTCATCCACAAACTTGCCATTCACCAGCCCAACGCTGGGCACACTCTTTGGATAATCCACGCTTCTACCCTCTAGTCATAATTGATGTGCACCTGCGTATGAGCAGGTGCGCTGCGATGAATCAGGCACTCCAGGGCGTTCCCCGGATTGACGCCAAACCGCTCTCCCCAATAACTCGCCCCAAACCGCCGCCCCAGGTGCTGGCGGCCGCCAGTGTTGAGCGTCCACATGAAGTGCACCTGCCAGGTGCCAAAATGCGCGGCGCCAAACCGTGAGCGGCCCATGCGCGGTGCGCGGTGCTCTGTGACACTGGCGTCGGGATAACCCTGGCTGCGGGCGATTTCGATGTAGTAGGCGGCGCGCTGGCTGCCCACCGCCAACAGGCGTCGACGCACCGCCAGGCGACGGTCGTCGTACAGCGGGCTCAAGCCCAGGCAGGGATCGGGCAGTTGCATCACCCTTTCCCACTCCGGCACCAGTTCGCTGACGGTCGCCGGGTCCATTTCGTTTTGCAGGTCGCAGGCCCGGGCGTCGATGCGCGTGAGTTCTTCGGCGATGCCTTTGAGCACCGTCTCCAACTGCGGCACGGTCTCCAGATCCCAGGCCGGCCCGCTGGGCAACAAGGCGATCAGTTGTTCCTGATACTGGCCAGCGGTTCTCACTCCAGCCATGTGATACCTCCGAACACCAGTAACTGATTCGTCGCCGCTGTAACGTCCGCCAACGGGTTTGTGAGGGTGTGATCGGTCTCGCCGGTCGCAGTGCTGATGGCTTCGGCGATATGGGTCAGCAACAAGGTGTCGCCCAAGCCGGCTTCGCGGTTGTGCAGGTCACGCAGTTGGGCCTCGACAGCCGCGCGCACGGCGCTGGTGTCGGGGGTCAGCCGCAGTTGATAAGCCACCGGTTTCATCACTGGCGCCAAAACATACACATCAGCGGTGACTGGCCGCAGCGGCTCGATATGGGCTTGAACCTGCGCCAGCTGCGCAGCATTGGGGATCGGCTGCGGGTCGTCGTCACGCATCACAAACACTCCCACCGTCCCCGGCCCCAGGTAATTGCCGCGACACCACGCGCGAGTAATGCCGGGCACTTCGAGGGACCAGGTCTCGTAATCCTGTGCCGAACCGCCCTGGGGGATAACGCGATAGGAACGAATCACCCGCGCCCGCAGCGACTCCAGGGTTTCTCGCGCCACACCGCCGGTCAGCCCCGGCGCCAGCACGGTAAAGGTCGAACCAATACCTTGCAGCGGCTGGACCGCAATCAGGCTCAGCCCGGCATCAGCGTTGCCCAGGGTGCCGGCGTCAATCGCTTGCACGGTGGCAGTGTTGAGGCCCGCATGGGTCGTGGCGGCAGCGGTGACTTTGAAGCTGCGCCCATCACTGCTTTGCAGCACCGTATCCACATCCAGTACCGCGCCCGCCGTCGCGGTAAAACTCACGCTGCCACTGGCGGCCACCGCCGCCTTGCGCGCCTGGTTCAACCGCAGCGCGGCGATGCGCTCCAGGGTGGATTCATCCGCGGTATCCGGCAGGATCTGCTCAGCGATCCAATCGAGATAACCGTACAGGCCGAACGCCGCACCACTGAGTGTGCGCGCCAGGACCTGGGCATCGGACTGGCGCAGCGAATCGCTGGCCAGGTCGCTTTGGGTGCGTTTGATCAGCACCGGCAGCGAAGGGGTTTCAAACGGCATAGATCACCTGCCAACTGTTATCAGGGTTGATGTCCAGGCGCTCGCCATCGGCCAGGGTCAGCTGCGTGCGCAGGTTGAGACGCTGAGCGTCAAGGCGTTCACTAAGGACTTCGATGGCGCTGCAATGCCCATCATCGATCAGCCATTGCAGGGCCTCGCGGGCATAGAATTCGGCGTCCAGTTGCGTCTGGCGGGTCAGCTTGACCCGCCGCAGCAGCCACAGCCTTGAGCCGATACGGTCGTCGGCCACGCTGGGGAAACTGTCGCCCCACCAGCCGAAGCGCTCGTCATCGTCAACGGGGTCATCCGGCGCGGCACGGCGCCAGGTGAACAGGCTGATCAGCACCGAGCGGGTCAGGGCATTTTTCAGGTTGTCGGAGACAAACATCACTGGCCTCCCGCCGGCGCGCCGGTCTGGCCGCTGCCGGGCTGTACGCCCACATGCACGTGCCGGATCTGGCTGATGCCGCCGGCAATCTGATCGCCCTGGGAGATGATCTTGCCGCTCTGGGTCAGGGTCGGCGTATCGATGTTCACCGCCTGGCTGGCGCGGATATTCAGGGTGCCGGTTTCAATGTCGATCACCCGCCCGCGCTTGAAGTGAACCTTGTCGCCTTCGTCGGTGTAGATCGCTACTTCGCCCGGCGCCAGGGACTGCAACCGATAGCGACGGTCAGCCACCACCAGCACGATGGCATGAGAGCGGTCCCCGCCCAGGAACGTGGCGATGCCTTCAGCACCGGCCAGCGGATTGCTGGTGAAACCGTAGGGTTCGAAGTGCTCCATGTCGTCGTTCACTTCGCCTGCGGTCAGGCGCATTTGCAGCGATTGCAGCTTGGTGGCCGAGTGGGCGAGCACGACAGTGCCGCGCGCCAGCAGGCGAGTCAGTAGGCTCATGGAAATTCCTTGATGGTTAAGCGGATGGCAACGGATTGGCATCAAAGGTGGACGGCGGCGCCACCTGTAGCGTGGTGATCGAACCTTGGTCGGAGAGCGAATAAGTAATCCTGGAGATCAGCATGTCCTGGTCAAATCCAAGCACCGGATCGACCACCCGCACCAACAGGTTGTGGCGCCACAAATCGCCGTTGGACTGCCGCCAGCCTTGCACGGTGTAGGTGGTGGTCAGGGCTTTCCCAGTACGGGTAGCGCGTTCCCAGTCGGAACGTTGCTGGGCCAGCTCGGGGGTCAACTGCGTCGGTTCGCTGATCACCGTGACGCGTTTTCGCGCGGCGCTTTCATCCCGGGAAATCCCTGAAACCTCACTGACCGCCGCTGCACTTTTCTGATCATCGCCCTTGTGCTGGCCGATGACGCGGTACTCGGAAAACACCGAGCCAAAGTCCATCGGCGCGTTAGCCGAAAGGATGTTCTTGCCCAGTTCCAGGCCGTCATTCGCACGCCCTGCACTCCCCGGCAATGCCAGCACCAGGCGTCCGGCCGCATCGTCGGTGGAGAACACCCGATACAGCGTCAGCAAGCGGTCGATGGACTGGAATACCGTCTCCCCGGGCACAATGCTGTGGGTCTGCAAACGTGTGGTCTCGGCAATCTCGCTGTGCACCTCGACGCCATAGGTGGCCGTCAGCGCGCGGACGATGTTCAGCACACTTTGCCCGCGCCACTGGCCGGGCTGGTTTATCGCAGCGCAGTCCACCAGGTCCTGCGTCACTGAACCGCCTTGAATACTCAGGCTGATCTGCTGGCCGTCGTAACTGACGGGGGCCTTGAACACAAAGCCGGTGAGCACCAGATCGCAACCGATGCGCACCTGGCAACGGACTCCAGGCTTGATCGGTACCGCAAGGGTTTGCCCGGGCCATTGCCAGGTGATGTTAAGGGTGAAGGTGCGAAATTGACGCTCCAGGTCGGCGCTGATTTCCACGCTTTTCCAGCCGCCATAATCCAGGCCGTCCACGGTCAGGGTGACGGCATTGTCCAACTCGTTCATGGGTTACTCCCTGACCACTTGCAGATCTGCTGGTGGCAGGAAGCCCGGATGGGCCACCCGATTGCGCTGCACCACCTCGCCCACTCGCGTCGCGTCCCCGAAACGCTGATACGCCAACAGCAAGGCGGGCATGCTGCGCATTGGCGTCAGGTTGACCAGTCGCACACCGGACGAAGCCACCGCGGTCAGATGCGTGAACATCTGTTGGCGCAAGTCGTTCAGCGCAACGTAGTGCCCGGCGTCGGCCTTCAATGCGGCTTGCCACATGGCTTCGTTCAGAAGGTCACGCAGCACCAGCACATCGTCGGCCACCGGCACTTCGCGGCGCTGCACCGGCTGTGCCGCCTGTTGCGCCAGGGACGGCGTGACGCTGAGGGTCACCGCTTTGGTCGCCACCGGTACGTCCGCCAGCCAATGGGCGATCTTCACCCACAACGCGTCCTGTACCAGATTGGCGGTGGCCTGCACGGCGGCCATGCTGTCTTTGCCGGTGGTCAGCTTTGGCACGTCGATAGTGCGAGCCGCTTCCAACTGCTGCGAGAGGTTGGCCAGCATGCCGCGATAGCCGCTGCGGGCAAACGCCTTGAGGTCCTTCACATCGCCGAGCAAGCCCTTGAATTCGGCGCTCAATTCCTTGGGTACTTCCTTGATGGCTTTGACCAGTGCGTTCAGGTCGCCATACAACTGAATCAGCGGGGCAAACTGCTGTTCAATCACTTGGTAAACCTCAGCCAGGCCATTGCGCAACGCCTGGATCCCCACCCGAGCCTGCTTCACCAGTGCGACGGCCTGCTCAAAACGCAGCACCGCCGACCCCAGCAAACTGTCGGCCGACACCAGCAACAGCTGGCGGGTATTGACCGCCGTAGTGGGAAACTTCAAGGGTTCGTCGGGATAGAACTTCAGGGCAAAGGTCACCAGCCCGCCGTCCTGGCGAGTCTGGGTCATCTCGCATTCGCCGACCTTGACCTGCAACCGTCCAAGCCACGGGTGCACCAGCTCGCCAGCGCCCTCCTCCAGGGCCTTGAGCAACTTGTCGCGTTGCTCCAGGCAATCCTCGCCCACTACAAATGCCGTCAGCTCATGCACCCGGGACTGTTGGCCCAGCCCTTCAAAAAACGGCAGGTCGCGCTGAGGGTATTCGTGCAACTGGCCCTTCTTGCCGACCGGGACTTTCGCCTGGTCAACCCAAAAACCGACGCCACGAAACGACGCCGGCAACAAACGATCACGCCAGCTCATTGGAGCCTCCAAGGGACAAGGAACGGTAGCCGACACGTGGGGTGACACTCAGGCCGGGCTGGTTGGTTCTGGGCTGGTCGACCCGCAGGCCGGCCGGTGCATTGTCGAAGCTCACCCGCAAGTCGCCGTTGAGCTGCGTGCGGTTGTTGGCCGCGGTTTGTTGCAGCAGCGAACTGGAGCTGGACGCCAGCGGTGATACCAAGCCAGGCCCCTTGCGGAACCAGGATGGGTTACGCGCGCTTTCGGCATTGCGTTCCTGTTGCTCGGTGGTCAACTCCAGCACACTGCCGGTCGCCTGGTTGATCACTTCACCCAGCCCACCGTTGAACAGCTTGCGAATCGGCGCGGTGATCACCGCAAGATTCTCCGACAGCGCCGTGAACCAACTCAGCACCGGTGCCCACATGGCTTCAAGTTGCTCCATCGGATGCCAGTCGTCGAACAGGCCACTCAGCACCACAAAGGCGTCCTGGGCCTGCAACTTGAGATCACTCCAGATCGAGGCAAATGCTCCGCTGACGCTACCCCAGACGGCAGAGATCTTGTCCAGAGGCGACCAATCGAAGTAACTGCTGACGATGGTAAAAGCCGCCAGCGCGGTGAGTTTGAAGTCACTCCAGATCGCCGCAAACATCTCACTGACCACCCCCCAGTTGGCAATGATTTGCCCTTGGGGTGACCAACTGAACAGGCTTTTCATGAGCTCGACCACTGGCACGCTCAGTGCTTTGAGCAAGTCCCAGAGGGCCGCAAAAAAGCCGCTCAACGGCGTCCAGTTGTTGACGATCAAACCCATTGGCGACCAGGAAAATAGTGTGGTGAAAAAGCCGGCCAAGGGCTGCGCCATCACCTTCAGCGACGTCCACAACCCTGCAAAAAAACCTGTGATCGGCCCCCACAGGCGCATTACTTGTTCCAGCGGACGAAACGCAAAGACCGTCTGAAAAAATGCGCCCAGGGTTCCAATCGCCGCCATGACCCGCTCGCCAAGCCCGACAAAAAACGCCGAAATCGGCTTCCAGTTGGCAACGATCAATCCCGCCGCCACGGCGATGCCCACGGCCACCAACACTATCGGGTTGGCGCTGAGCACCAGTTGCATCAGCCCCAGCGCCTGGGACACGCCGGTGACAGCCGCTTGAATGGCGGTAAACGCCACCGCACCGGCTGCGAGGCCCTGCACCAGTTGCGGATTCTCGGTAAGCACTTGGGCCACCGAGGTCAGCAACGGCTCCAGCCCGACCACCACTGCCGTGACGGCTGGCAACAGCGCGGTACCGAAAGCCACTGATACCTTGTCCAACGAGGCGTTGAAATCCTTCAGGCCCTGCGCTGCGGTTTCGGTAACGCCCTGCCCCACGGCGGCATTCACTTCGCCGACCTCAGCCTTGAACGCCAAAGCCGATTTAATGCCGCTGACAAACGGTGCCGCCAGCCCGCCGCCCTTCACCAAACCGGCGATATCCAGCTTGCCGAGGCCCGTCTGTTCCAGGTTCTGCCTGAAGCGCCCGACCGTGGCCTGCAGCGCAGCGAGCTTGGGCGACAGCTGGTCGATCCCGGTCAGGCGCACGGCGGTACTTTCTACTTTCTGAGCTTCTGCCATCACTGCACCTGCTGCATCGCATTGATCCGTTGCGCATGCTCCAGGGATTCCCGGAGCGTATCCAAAGGCCTGGCCAGCATCTGTTCGGGGTCAACCTTCCAGAACCAGGCCAGGTCGTAGGCCACCGCAATCAGCTCGGCGACGGAGCCTGCGCCGCACTCATGAAAAAACCGGCGACGGCCCAGCTCAGCGCGTTGAAGTCCACCAGGTCGAGCTGGTTGACCGACGACGGCGGAATGCCCGCGCACACCGCGATGTACTTGGCGGCCACGTCGAGGTCGAGACTCACGTCTTCACCCTTGTCGATCTTGTACGGCAGCGCCTTGATCGCCCGTACCTCCTGCACCGTCGGGCGGCGCAGGGTGAGTTCGGTCAGTGGCTCGCCGTGGGCCTCGATGGCCACTTGCAGCTTCACCGTGTCGGTCATTGCCAGGTCCCCTTGATGCCTTCGAATTTCAGCTCGATCACGGCGTCGTCGCCCTTGGCCACTGGCTCTTCCACCAGGTAGGCACCGGCCAGCACGTAGACCTTACCGTTGTTGAATTCGCAGGTGACGGTCATGTCGGTGCCGGCGATCAGTTGCTTCAATGGAAAATCCGGCGTGTGCAGCGCGGTAACCTTGAAGGACGGGGTGATGTCGGTTTCCTTGTAGAAACCCGGCACCACGGTTTCCCGCTTGACGGCCATCAACGGTGCTTCGCAGCCGCCGTTGATGGTCAGTTGAGCGCCGTCCACTTTGACGTAGCAGGTGCCCGCAATCAGTTGACCCATGATGTTTCTCCCAAAAATAAGCCCGCACTCGGCGGGCTGGAATCAGTTGCGAAAAGCGCGGGGCTTACACCGCCGCGTCGTACTGCAAACGGAACTGGTTGAGCAGCGCAAACACCCGCAGCCCGTTGACGTAATCCGGCGGGAACAGCACGTTGACCCGGCTCGGGTCCTGGCTGTCGCGCTCGACGATCAGGTGCTCGGCGAACAGCTCGGCGTTCTCCACATGACCTTCCAGTTCCAGCTTGGCATACTGGGCAATCAGCTCACCGCGGATAGTGCTCGGGGTGACGATCGGCTGGCCGGCGCCAAAACGCGTGCCGTCAGCGGCGAGCTTGTGGCGCCCGTACTTGCTGGTGATCACGCTTTGCAGACGGCGCACGATAAAGGCCGACTGGTGCAGGGTTTCGCTGTCCAGGTAGGAGTTGTCCGCCTGGCCGAAAGCGTTCTTCTGGTAGGTGGTGATCGCCCGCTGGATGCGCACGTAACCGCCTTCGTAGTAAGCGGTGGCGATGCCGTAGTTGAGCAGCGATTGGCGCTCGGTCAGGGTGAAGCGCTCGCTGGCGTCCGCCGGGTCGAGGCCTGGCAGGCTGCCGCTTTGGGTCGGACGGCTGGCATCGGCGGAGATAAACACCGCCGTGCGTGCGGCCAAGGCGGCTGCCTGGACCCAGAACGGTTGCGGTACGCCCGGCTCCATGGCCTGAATGGTCACGTGCTGGTCGTTACGCCCTTGCCCGGCAGCCACCAGGGTGCCGATGGTGCCGCGCTTGGCGGTGTAGACGTGACCGAACAGTTGCTTGGCCCAGGACCAGCGGCCGCTGTTGTCATCCATCACCGCTTGCCAGGCGTTGAGGCTGGTGGTGTCGGCCCACGGCATGCAGATGAACTCGAACGGCTCATCGCCCAGCGCAGCCAGCGCCGCGAGTTGGTCAGGTACACCGGCACCCGCGGCCATTTTGCCGAGCACGGCGGTCAGGCCGTCGGGGATTTGTTCACCGTTGCTCTGGCCCAGGCGGTTGAGTTGCAGGCTGATGTCGTTGCCACTGTCACCGGTCCATTTGGCGGTCAGGGTGACCGTGCCATCGGCGGCCACCGCACTGACCGGCAGGTCGGCGCTCGCGTTGATTTTCAGCGCCAGGGCGGTGGCGGCCACGGCAGCGGTCGCGCCATTGATCACGGTCGCTTGAACGCGGGTGCCGCCAACGTACAGGCTGAGAATGCCACCTTGGGTCGCGGCGCCGGTCAGCTTGAGCTCGGCCTTGGCCGCGCTGCCTTCGGTACTGTGCAGCGGCAGGCACCAGATCTCGCCCACCGGGTCACTCTTGCGGAACGTCTCGTACATCGATGCCAGCATCGAACCCTGGCCACCGATACGTTTGGCCATGGCCGCGCTCGACACCAGCACCAGGCTGCCGATTTCCGGGCTGGTGACGTTGTCGTTGACCTGGGCCACAATCAATCGGCGCAAGGCGGACGACGCACTATTGGCTGCCGAATTGTCCATCTCGGCGTAGAACAGCGGCACACGAATGTCCGCCGGAATATGACTGAATCCAATCGCCATTATTTGGCTCCCTGTGGTTTTGCCGCCTTGACGGCTTTGGTTGTGATGTCGCCATCGGCCAGACGTCGACGCCACCAGGCGTTGTCCGGGACTTCGCGGCCTTCGGCGGGCAACAGATCGCCCGCCTCCGGGTCAGGTACGGCACGGCCGGAAACCGGCAGTACGGTGATGCGTTTGCTCATGGTTTTACCTCGGCAGAAAACGTCATTTCCAGGCGCCCGTCGGGGCCTGGGCGTTGCAGATTGGGGTCAGCCGGGTCGATGGCATCGACCCGCACCGTCACCCCGTTGAAGGACGGCAGAGCGTCCAACTCAAGCTCGAGCCAGGTTTCCGCTGGCTGTGTGCTGAGGTTGCGTCCCAGTTGGAACTCGGCGAAAAATCGCAGCCGGTAGAGCCCGCGGGTCTTCGTCAGCAGCAGCCAGTCGCCGCCTTCGTACTGAATGGGCTCGTAGAAGCGCTCGGGCTTGAATCCCACCAGGGCGCGCCAGACTTCGGCGCGCAGGGCGTGGAGTTGGTCCATGGCTAGCGCTTGTTGGCCGTCCACCAGGTCGAGTACCAGCACCACGCCAAAATGCTCGCGGATAGTTTGCCGGGTGGTGTTTTGCGAACTGTTCGCGGTGGCTGCGTCAGTGATCGGCGTAACGACCGTAGCGGGTGCACCAAGCAGGGTTTGCAGCGCATCGAGATCGAGGCCAGCGTGCACCTGTTGGTTGAAACCGGGGCAGTGATCACGCAGGTGAGTCAGTAACGGGGTGATCTTCATAGGGTTCACCGGGCAATAAAAAACCCGCTCGGGAGCGGGTCTGGTTAGAGGGCGCGCGGCTAGACCGTCAAGCCACTGGCGACAATCGAACTGCGATAGCCCGCCTTCGGCACCCCGGTATGCGTCACCGTTTTGATCGACCATCGCCCTTGCATATACGTCGGCCAGGTTTCGTCCAGCAGCAAAAGACCTTCGGCCGCCAGCAACGGGTTACCTGGGCAATCAATGGTTAGCGTTCGTCCTTTAAGGCTGGCCCGGCCCAACTCGCGCTGCGCCACCACCCGGGCTTCATTTTCGCTCTGATAGCGCTGGCGCAGGACGGTAAACGGGGCAATCCCAACCTGAACCACCCGCAGCTTGCCTGCCGCGGCATCCCACCAACTGGTTTGGCAACCTGCGTATTTAGCGCGGGCTTTTTCCTCAAACTTGGCGCTGATAAATGCCTGCTCGCCGGGGCGGTTGTTCTGGGTCACGGAGAGTTTTACCTCTGGCAGCATCTGGCCAGAAAGCGATTTGACCTGCCCGCTGTCAGCCAGTACATACAGCTCGTTGAAGGGCTTGCTGACCCCACCGTACTTCCCGGCAAGCCGGGTGATAAAGGCCATGTCGCTTTCATTGGACTGATCGATATGGGGAATGAAAATACCCTCCAGGCTCGGCGCAACACTGGGTGAAAAGCCGTGGCGGGTCACCAGTTGGCGGAACAGCGCCCCCAGGGTAGTCGGCCCGTAACTGGCGGAACGACGCTGCCGATAGCCGGTTTGATCCTGCACACTGAACGGAGCTGCGGTGGCTCCCACCACCAGACGCATGGGAAACAGGAACGGCGTTAGATGGGTAACCACAAACTCGCCCTTTTCCACCAGCCCCGTCTCCAGGTAGCCCGCCCGAAAACCGATCTTCCCGCTCAGGCTCGGCAAGCCTTCCAGGCCTTCGATGTTGAGGGTGAGTTCCAATTGGTCAGATTCAATACCTGTGGTATCCGTATGGCTCCACTGCATGATTCGCTCGTTGAGCAGGGCCGCGTTGGCGCCGTAGAACTCGACGATCGGGGTAAATCCCATTGCCATGAAACCTCCTTAATCCCAGGCCGACACCGGACGCACCGCAGCCGGTCGCGACTCCACTTCGGGCACGATTACCCAAACACCCGCCGGCAAGACCGGGCCTTGCTCGGCAAGATCGGGGTTCAAGCGCCAGAGGTTTTCTTCAGCCTTGTCATCGCAGCGGCCAAGCTCGCGGTAGAGCAGCAGGTTGACCGAGTCACCGGCAATACTTCGTACTCTACGCATTGACGAACTCCTCCAGCACCAGTGTCCAGCCGATCACCAGAGCGGTGCCGTCATCGATCACACAGGACTGATCTTCCGTGACCGAGGTGATGCGCCACAGTCCCCAGTTACGACCGATACCGTCCACCAATGGCAGCGGCGCCCGACCGTTCTGCAGCGCGCGCAGCTCGTCCAGTCGTTGCATGCCCACGGCGTACGCGGCTTTACCTGTGAACGTGAGCTTTTCCAGGTTTTGCCCTTTCTGCCGCGACTGCGGCTTGCTGGCAATAATCTCCAGATTCGCCCAGCCACCGTCCGTGAGGCGGTTGAGACCGGAGTAGGCAAACCCGCGCGACAACCCGAAAATAAAATCCCCCAGTACCATTTGCTGTCGCATCAGGCATATCCCCTTAAATCAGTCAGCGATGCGTTACGCCGCACGCTCAAGGCGTCGGTCAGTATCGGTAAGGTTTGGTATTGCAGCGCCTGAATCACGCCATCGATGATGGGTTGGGCATCGGCAAGACTTACACCGCTGATCTGAATGCTTGGCGCGATGGTGATCTGCAGGTTGTCGGTGCTGGCGCTACTGAGTTCCTTGCTTACCGTGTTGGGTGATGGCAGACGGTCACTTGGGCCGAACAACTTGTCACCGAGCCAGGTTCCCGCCTCGCTGCCCAACAAACCACCGATGGCGCCGCCGACAGCAGTGCCGACACCGGGAAAAATCAGGGTGCCGATAGCGGCGCCGGCGGAGGCTCCCGCCCAGGCGCCGCCCGCGGTGCTGAGGCCGGAGGCGACCGCTTTTGCGTCGCCATTGCGCACGCCCTGCACCACATCCATGGCGGTGTCGACGTACTTCAACGGGCCGAGGCGGCGGGTGCCTACCGATTCCAGTCTGGCAAACGCTCCCGATAAACTCGCGGCCAGGCCTTTGCCTGCACCGCGCGCCACACGGCGGTTTGCCGACGGCGCCGCGTAGGAGGCAAACGAATTACCAGGTAGGTTGGTCGACGCCTGGGCGGCCTGTTTGGCAGAGAACGGAACAAGCGGCTGGCCCATCGCATTGAGCTGGGGCGCGGCATTTGCCGAGGCGGGAAGATGAAGAGGTTTGAGATCCGCGGCTTTGCCATCGACGGTTGCCTTCGATTCACGCGGAATCGTTTGGCCAGGCTTGGGAAGCTTGACGCGCCGCTTCTTCAAATCCCCGGGGGTGCGAGCTTTGTCTTTCTTGCGGACCGTCTCTCCAACGCTTTCGGGTATCTGTGCGGCCGCCGTTTCAAGTGGGCCGGTGGTGCCAGGGCAACATTGCTTGTCGCCACCCTTGTCCTTGTCTTTATCAAGCCCCCCGTCCTTGAACAGTTTCCCTACTCCGGGAATCTTGCCGAACGTCACATCGACCAGATTGCCGATCACTCGGGTCTTGACCGTATCCAACAGGCTCGAACCCAAATCCTTGCCGATATCGGCCCCGGCCTTGAGGCCCTTGTCCACCCAGGAATCGGAGGCTGTTGCTGGGTCCTTTTGCTCGTTCTTCGGCGCACCAGCGGCGACATCGACCGTCTTGGTCTCCAGCGAGTTGCCGTTAATGAACAACGTGCTGTTGAGCGATTCGAGGGTCTCGCGCAGCCGCACCTGCTCCAGGGTCAGGCCGTTGATTTCGAGGCTGGCACTGGCCAGCGCCAGGCTAAGATCCGTCAGTGCGGCAGGCACCGCATCCAGGGAGGCAGGCCCGGTCAAATCCTCGGCCGCCGGTGACAAGTCCCCCGAAAGCCCTCGGTCATACGTTTGCCCGGCAAATGCCAGCGCATAGTTAATCTGCATCCCGCTCTACTCCTTTTTGACGCCAAGGCGAGTGATCGCGATGTCGTAGCGGCGCAATGCTTTTCCGGCGTCCCAGTCCAGGATTTCCGCTTCGTTTACCGAGTAAACCAGCGGCACAACATCGAGGATTACTTCGATGTCGCGCTCTGAAAGAAGGCCGCCGGTTGATTTAAAAAATCGTCGATTCGCCCCTGCAGTTCGGTCCAGTCGGGCACGGTCAGGCCCGCCAGGTCGGGGATCATCAGCCCAGAACAATGGGCAGTGATGAACTCAGCGCGCTCCTTGGCCGTGGTGAGTTTTTTCATCACTTTGGTGGCACGCAGCGCGGGCATTTCCAGGGTCACGTCGGTCAGGGTTCGGCCCGCTGCATTCAACGGCAGCAGCAGCTTCACCTGTTCGGTGGTGCTTGAGTCGCCAGGCGTGCGGGACTCGTCCAGGAAGAACGAAGCCGGGCGGGTCGACATGTCATGCACGTATTGCGCGATGCTCACGTAGTCCGGGCGTTTGAGCTGGTCGAGCTCTTTTTCCGACAGGCCGGTGGCGAGTTTCGCCAGTTCGAAAAACTGGTCGTCCTCATCGTCACCAGCCCGGGCCAGCGCGTCTTTTTGCGCGGCATAGAACAGCGGTTTGAGTTGAATCTGCTCGACCGTCGCGCCGGTATCGGCGGTGATCGGCGACAGCAGGATGTGCAGCGGAGGCATCCAGGCCATGAATCAATTCCTTGATGAAGTATGGGAGCGGGAAAACCCGCTCCCGGGGACTTACGGCATCAGCACCGCGCGACGGGCATCACCGAGGATGTCGACACCGTTGAGTACGAACTTCTGGGTGCGCACGTCGATGTCGATTACCGGGATGCCGTTTTCCAGGCGGTTGTAGGTGCGGCAGGAGAACTCCAGGGTGATGGCGGGTTTTTCGCCCATCTTCAGCGTTGTCTCGGTCAGCGTTTTCAGCTTGCCGCCGATGGTGTGGTAGGTGAAATAAGTCTTGCCATCCTGGTCCTGGCCGGCTTCACGCACGTTCAGCAAAATGTCGTCGCCCAGGCGCACGCCCAGGGCAAGCATGATTTCCGGACCCGCGCCTTGCAGCTCCAATGTGGCGTTGAGCACTTTGGCGCTTTTGGCCATTTCTTCGGCGATGAAACGTCCGCCGGTCATCATTTCCATGTCGAAGTCGATCTTCGGCGGTGCGAACGAGGTGACCGTCGCCGACAACGGCAGGCCTTGGAGGGTGGCCGCCATGGCCTGTCTGATTCGGTTGGTAAACATTAGAGAACGTCCTCCAGGAACTGCTCGATGATTTCATCGCGGGCGTTGAGTTGATAAATCATGTGTTCGTTCGGCGCGTAGCGGCCGTAGTCGATGACGATGAACCAGGTGCCGTTCTTGTACTTCTCGACACTGTTCAATTCCGGGTGCAGGTACACGCTGCCGCCAGGAATGGTTTCGTCGGCCACCAGGGTTTGCAGCCAGTCGTTGATGCGCTTGACCTCCTGGTCCATGAACGACTTGGTGAGGTTCTTGGCCATGGCTTTCTGGCCGGCCTTGACCAGCTTGCGGCTGATCGCATCTTCCAGGCCCACGTAGCTGATGAACTTGCCGGTAATGGAGCGGTTACCCAGCAGCGAGAAACCGCCGAGGATGGTGCGGGCGTAGTAGCTCACGCCGTAGCGGTTAAGCAGGTCGCCTTCGGTGGAGGTGTCGAGGATGTTGTACTCAACCACGCGGGACACGTCTTCGGCGAAGGTCACCTGATTGCCCGGGCTTTCCCACTGCTTGACCTTGGCCAGTGCAGCGATGGCCAGGGACGACGGCGCCAGGAACACGTTTTTCTTCGCAGCCTTGGAGTACACCGACGGCATGTTGTGCACCAGCAGGCAACGGTCGAAACCGAGGTCGGCACCGCCCAGTTCGCCGCTGTAGGTCACCTGGTCGGCGACGGTTGCGTCCTTGCCATCCAGCACCACACGGGCCTTGATGCGTTTGCCGAAGGAGGCGAATTCGCCGGCCACGGCTTTGGTGCCGGTGAAACCCGGGGCGCCGATGATGGTCAGGTCTTCGGGGACGCTGGCCAGGGCGGCAAGGCCCAGTTTGCGGCCGGTGACCGGCTCTTCACCGCCGATTACGTTATTGAGGGTGTCGGCCGGGGTGGTGCCCTCGTCGACGATCACTACGTAGACCGGCACCTTGACCACTTTGAGGATCTGGTACACGGCGTGGAACAGCGTGCCGGTTTCAGCGCCAGTCGGGTCCAGCAGTGCCTGGGTGGTGAAGCTGTTGATGCGGAACGGAGCGTTTTTCGGGATCGACGCATGAGCATTGGGGGCGGTGCCGACCAGGCCGATGACGTTATCGCCCAGGCCACCCATGGCCTCGGGGGATTCGGTGGCATTCACGGTGATGCCGTTGTGTTCGAAGTTCAAAACCTCAGCCATGGTTAGTCAGCCTTCTTGGGGGTGGAGTTGAGGACGCTGGTGAGTTCCAGGCGGCCAGCGGTGCGCAGGGCGGATGCTTCGACGTCCAGCAGTTCCAGTTCCTCGCCGGCGGTAGACCAGTGGCCGTTGCCGGTGGGGAATGGAATGAGGACGGTGTAGGTTTGGCGGTTGAACATGAGTGGAATTCTCCGGGTGGAAAATGCCAAAGCCCCTGCGAGAGGGGCTTTGGGCTGGCGAAAAAAAACCGCTTTCGCGGTGGATATCGTTACTTGAGAAAGCCAGGTTTTTCTGGCCATACAACTGTGAAGGGATCGCCTATATCTTGCGGGACATCCCGCAACAGTTTGCGGTAAGCAGCGACTTCGGCTCGCTGAGTTTCGCTCAGAGGGCTGTCCTGCACTTGGGTATGGTCGGTTTCTCTCAACAGTTGATCGCGACGGACACGAATGGAAGACCACTCCAAACACTCAAGACCTTCTTTGCTGGGAATATGAGATGGCATCAGCGTAATAAGTGCTTCAGTCATTAGAAAACCACCGTAGGGGAAAGGGAAAGTTTCGACTTGATCTCACCAACTTTGATCGCGCGATAGCCACCAATCTGCATAGTGTCAATTCGCAACGATGTCACATAGACATTGGGGATTTTAATCCGGCAGATGGCATTGCCAGCCGTATCTGCATAAATAGCGGGTGCAAACTTCCCAAAGCAAGATTGATTTATGACCGCACGCTGAGGTGCATACACATACCCCGCAAATGTTTCGTCCAACACCAACGAGCTGCCATAACTATAACCACGAATATTGAGCCAGAACATCTGGTCATCCGTATTGATGGAGAATGGCAACTTGAAGTGGGCATAAACCTCCATCGAGGATCCAAGATCGGTCGCGGTCATACCGCCGGAAGCACCGACGTCATAAGGCGCTCCCGTACCCCAGATCAGCCCTTGGAACACACTCATCAACAATGTTCCGGGGGCACCGGGCTCTCCGATTACATCTTTAAGTGCACGATACTGATCAAATTCCGCGCGGGCTTGATCCATTCGTTTATCAATATCGCCAATCTTGCCATTTACGGCGGTGGTCAGGTTATTGGAGGCCTGAACCAAGTTGGCTATCTGCGTTTCCGTACTCAAAATAGAAGCTCCTTTATTTTGTCATTCTCAGACCACTCAGTACCGGCAATTAACCATAACTAAAGAGGCCCGCCCAATATCTAGTTCACAACCCTAGCGTCTTCCAACTTCATTACACGAAACAAAACCCCCAGATGGCGAGCCATATTATCAATATTGGCTGTAGCCACAGCGGCCAGTTCTTCTGCAATTAAAATATTGAGATTTTCCATACCCACTATTACCGTGACACTATCGACCGGCAGTGGTGTCAGGTCCAGCGTGAACTTTTGCAATACACGGGCCGCGGCCGCTTTGTAGGTGAGCAGTTTCCCGGCAACGGAATAAATTGCCAGCAAGGTCCCGCTGGCCAGATAGAACCCAAACTCTCCAATCTCATACTCAGCCTCGCCGTCAAAAAGCGCGGCCATTCTGAGTTGTTGATTACCCAGGTCTTCGTAATCGGCAATTGCTACCCGCTGGCGTTCATCCCGCAAGGCAATCTCACTGCCGTCGGGGTTATAACGGCCAGTCCCGGCGCCTATATGGGTAATTTCACCTTTCAAACCCTGGTTTTTTGCCTGCAACACTTCACCCAAACCTTTGGAGGTGAAGCGCACCAGGCGCGTAATGTCTTCTGTCATGGCTGCGCCCTGAGGTCGTAATCGTTAATGGTGTAGTACCGGGCCACCCCAGTACTGTGAAGTCGGGCGCCAAGCACCAGTTCAGGCAGCGCCCCCGCAAGAGAAATTTCACTGTCGCAAAGCGCAGCATGAGCAACACCGCTCATCGCCAGCCCACCAGCCGTCTCGTGCACGATGGTGATGGTGGCCAGGTCCCGCTCGCTCTTGGCCGCGTTGATGCGGCGGATCAAACGGTTGTGATCGCCACTGGACCAACTGCGACCGATGATTGCCTGCACATCAAAGGTGTAAGGCAGACCGGTTGGCCGCTGTTGATACCAGGCGCTGATGTTGGGGGTGAATCCCAGTGACTCAACCGCGTAGCTCAGCGCCTTGGGCGTACCGGCCTGACGTTGGATCTGCCAGGACAAGGCCACGGTGAGGCGCTTCTCAGACTCGCTGGCAGCGGCGTCCCATTCACTGACGCCGCGATCAGCGGCCAGATAGGGAAGGAACTCAACCGGCGTTTGCAGCGGGTTCATCAAGGCGGGAAAGGGTGGCGTCACCCGGTCAAGCAACTGCCCGAAACCCAAGTCCAGTGCCTTCTCCAACGGCGAACTGTTGGCGGGCAGCAAGCTGCCTTTTGTCTCGTTCATAGCGTGCGCACCTCCACCTCGACACCCGTGCAATACGGCGCCTGGAACGCCGTGGTGACGATCGGCTCCAGCGGCTCAAGGATTTGCAGTTGCGCAGCGCCCGCCGAGTGGATGGCGTAGTCGATCCAGCTCGGGTCCACCCGCCCTTCCAGGCGATGGCAAGACTCTGCATAGTCTTGCAGCAGTTTCTGGGCGGCGACTTGAGTGAGCCCGGAGTCCGGGCCGGCGTTGATCTTTGCCACCACGCGGATTTTGTAACGCAGGATTTGTGCGCCCTGCACCGAGACGAGATCCGTTTCCGGTCGCACATCAGGCCGGGCGAAATGCCGGCGTACGCCGTCGAGTAGATCCGCAGAGGGTGTGCCATCCCCGTCTCGGGACAGAACGGTGACCATCACTTCGCCAGGCGCGGTTCGACGGCCGTTGCCATCCTTGACCCGCGCCGCGTAGCCGTCCGGGTCGAAGGTATAAGTGACCGTTACCACACCCGGCGTAGCACTTTGCACTTTCACCGATGGACGCTCACCGAGGGTGAAAACCTCCCGGCGATACTGCATCCGCGAGCCTGCAGCCGGAGCGTGGGGCGCCAGGTAATAACGCAACCGGGCGTCGTCGTCGCTCTCCAACGTCGGCGGCACGGGCGGGAAAGCCGCCGGGTCACCAGGGTCGAGCACTTGACGCTCCAGGCCCATGTCGGCAAGGCGTGCATCGAGGTTACTGCCGGTGGCCCACCACGCCAGCATCTGCTTGATGCGGGCGTTGTATTTACGCTCGTGGGTTTGCAGGCGAACGCAAAAAGCTTCCAGCGCCAACGTCAGCAGCTCGCTTTCGTTCTCCAGGCTGACCTTCAGCTTGGCGGCATTTTCGGGCGCACGAGTCGAGACGTAATCAACGACAAATGCCTTGAATTCTGCCAACAGTGGCTCGAATTCATCGACGGCAATGATCGCTGGCTCAGCCAACTGGTTCTGGCCGGGTATCAGCATGCTCATGTCACCACCTCGAAGGTTTGTTTGCGGTTTTTCCAGGTGCCGGCGAAGCGCAGCAACAGGCCGGCGCCCTGGCGGTTGGCGACGATGACTTGCGGCTCGAAATCGGCGATGCCGTTCTGCGGGTTGTAGAACGCCTGGGCGGCATGGCTCTGGGCGAGAATCAGCAGGTCATCGCCGAGGTTTTGCCCAAGCAGTTGCGGGATCATCGAGCCGTACAGCGGGCGCTTCTGGCGAGTGCCCAAGGGAGTGGTCAGCGCTCGGGTGGCGCGCTGGACGAATTGCAGCCAGTCATCGACGGCCGCCCCGGTGTTCCGATCGATTCCGATCATGGGATGTCCTTATCAGGGGCTGATGACTCGGCCTTGGTGGTCCACCACCGGGCCGCTGAAGTGCGCGCCGCCGGCATCCAGCAACAGACGGGTACCACCGACTTGCAGCGTGATGCTCTGGGCATTCATCGTCAGGCTGGCGGCGCCGACCTTGACGTTGACCTGCTCGCGGGAACCGGTGAACGTGGTCGGGCCGTTGATCCAGTTGAAGGTATGGCTGGCGTCGTCGTAGTCGCTTTGGGTGCCGTCTTGATGGCGGCGCCGGGTCAGTGACGGAACGCTGGAGACCGCCGGAAAACGGTCGCTGTTCAAGCCGAACAAGGCCACCGATTGCGCTCCGCCCTCCCCGCCGCCGTAGTTGAGCAGCAAGCATTGCTCGCCCACGGACGGGATGCGGGTTTCCGTCTGCGCACCGGCGCTGGGGTTGAAAAAGCGAATGGCTGGGGTGAGCAGTTCGCCGTGGCTGACCTTGCAGGTATTGCTGGCGGCGTCGACCTCCTGGCACACGCCGATGCGGCAGAAACTTTCAGCGCGTCGATACAGGTCTTCGAGCTGGTTTTCCATTTCCGCCAGTCGCTCGACAATCGGCCCCAGTTGCATGCGTAACAGCGCGTCGAACATGGGCTACTCCGTCAGCGGCTTGTATTGGTCGGGGTCGTCGATGTTCGAGACTTCCCAGGTGCAGGCGAACAGTGGTTTGCCTGTGGGATCGTTGAGCAACGGCGGTCCGATATAGAGGGTTTGGGTGAAGCTGACGGTCCAGGTGTCGTAGTCCGTTTCTGCGGTGGTGCCTATTGAGGGCGCAGCGACGATATTGCTCGGCAGGTCGCACTGCTCCTGCGGCAGGTTCCAGCGGTTATCCAACACCAGGTCCATCAGTTGGCTGGCTAGGTCGCAGGCATCAAAGGGCAAGGCACCTGGGGCAACCATAGCCTTGAGTGAAATTCCCAGAGCGTGGGCCTTGCGCCCTTCGCGGGAGCGAATGCCGGGGCCATTGCCTTCGACCGTGATCAACACACCGGTGTTATCCGTTGTGCCCTGGAAGTCCTGATGATTGCCGACCTTCAGATTCGGAAAGGCAACGCGCAACGCCTCGTTGATGGCCTGGGGCAGTTGGGAGGGTTTTTCGATGAGTGTCATTTAAGTCGCGTCCTTGCAACGGTTACTGCGGGTCCCGGCCGGGACCTTCGTTGACGCCGATGCGCTTGGCTGCCCAGCGTTCATAAAGGCCGATGGCCACGTCGGCGCCGGCCATGGCGGTCAGGCAACCAATGGCGCCGGCCGTCCAGATCGACATGCCGGCGGCGTAGCACAGCATCAGGGCTGACACCCCGCACACCATGCAGGCCCCGGAACGCAGGGCCAGGCGCCGCACCAGCGACCAACCGCGGGCGCCCTCCTTGTCGGCGCGCCACATTTCTCCGGAGACACCGCCGATCAGGGCCAGTGCGATCACTAACCAGATAGGCATTTCCGCTAACGCTTGCTGCTCGTTTGTCATGTCACGCCTCCTGGCTGAGCATTACCGGCGCAGTGCCGGGTTTTGGGTAATTCCATTTATAGGTAGGCATTCCAAAAAGCCCGGTTGCCCGGGCTTTTCAGTAATGCTGTCCTCGAACTTTCGGCGCTACTGGCGCGGTACGGTTCTTTCCTCAATGTTTTTCCGACCACGATCCCTGTCTGCCGGATAACTGCTTCTGGTGCTTTACGCTGCACACCCGGGCCAGTTGCCAACCCTCTGAACCGTTAAGGCCGGTTCATCGCTGCCTGTTCTTGAAGCGGTTTGAAACTAAAGAGCGTCGGCATCCTTGCCGGTGTTGCCTGGCATCCGTGCCATCGCTTCGATGGCGTCCTTGCCGGTGTTGCGTAACGTCCTTGTCTTCCTTGGCAGCATCCTTGCCGCCTCCACCAGGCCTTCTTGGCTGGCTTGAGATGAAGAATATGCATGTATGCATATACAGTCAATGCACAAATGCATTTATTTTTGCAGTGCATATGCATGGATGCATTCGCAGCCTTATGGGCAAAGGGTTTGGTGGTTTTGCAAGGACGAAAAAAAGCCCGCTCATTGGCGGGCTTTGTCTTACGAAGAAGGGTTAGCGGGCGTACATGCCCCACCAGAAGACGTGACCGAGGATGCTGATCTGCTCATCCTGGATGTCCTGGAAGCTGTAGTCCTCATCCGGGTGTTCATCGCGGTTGAAGCTACGCAGGCGAATCCCCGAAGGCAGGCGATAGAGCTGTTTCACCCGCAGTTGGCCATTGTGGTTGATGGCATACAGGTCGCCGTCGACGATGTCACCAATCCCGCACTTGCCGGCGTTGACGCCGACGGTCGCGCCGTCACGCAGCACCGGCAACATACTGTTGCCACGCACCGTGACGCACTTGGCCTGGTCGAACTGCACACCGTTATGCCGCAGGCTGCGCTTGCCGAATCGCAGGCTGGCCTTCTCGCTTTCCTCGATGACGAATCTTCCTGATCCAGCAGCCAATTCAACCTCGCGCAGAAAGGGGATCGACACCTCGTCATCATTAACGGGCGTGTCGTCGTCCCACAGGCTTATGTCCTTGAGTTCCGAATGCATCGGGTCACGCTCGTCCGACCGCGCCGGCACCAGCCCTGCGCGCCCGCGCAGCTGATCGGTGCTGACCTGAAAGTAATCGGCGATGCGTGAGATGTGCTTGTCCGACGGATCAACGATCTTGCCGCTGAGGATCCGGGACAACGTGGATTGAGGCACGCCAGTACGCCGGTGAAGCTCCGTGGGGGAGATCCGGTCGCGGTCCAGCAGCTCTCTTAAGACGATAGAAACGTTGCGTTTTTGCATAACGCGGATAGTGCAGGCAGTTTTGATGCTTGGCAAATGCTAATTTGCATATTTAATGCATTGATTGCAGATTTTTACCTAACCATTTGTGGTCTGCCTCGCATGCTAACCTGCGCCTATCGGAAAAATGCTGGGTTTGTTGATGACGCACTTTGCAGATCCAATCAGAAAAGTCATGACGCACTCAGAGCAGGAAGTCTCAGACGAAGCGCTGCGCTTTGCTCGCTCAAACAAGAAAATGATTGCCAGGCGTCTGACCGACAAAGCTATCTATCCTCCGGAAGAGGCGCCTGTATCGGTCTACATGGCCGGCTCACCGGGTGCAGGAAAAACCGAGGCATCAATCGCGCTCGTGAATCTTTTTGCCGACACCCCGATCCTTCGAATTGACCCCGATGAGCCTCGTAGCGAATTTGTTGCCTATACCGGCGGTAACTCCTGGTTATTCCAGAGAGGGGTTTCTATTTTGGTGGAGAAGATTCTGGATCTTGCGATGGACCAACAGCAGTCGTTCCTTCTTGACGGAACATTTTCAAACATTGATGTTGCCAGGCGGAATGTGGATCGTTCCTTAAGAAAAGGCAGGTTCGTACAGATTCTGTACGTCTACCAGGATCCGATGCTCGCTTGGGACTTCGTCAAAGCTCGCGAAGAAGCAGAAGGAAGAAGGATTCGTAAAGAGCATTTCATCGACCAGTACTTTGCCGCACGTGACGTCGTCAACGCACTTAAGCTAGAGTACGGCGGCGATATCCACGTGGATTTGCTGCTCAAGCACATTGACAACTCGGGACGATTGTACGAAGCCGGTGTCGAAAAAATTGACTACCATATTCCTGAGCGACACACGCGGGCCGATCTTGAGGCCAGACTCGGGCAACCATCAGGAGCGTAATGATGATTTCGATTAAGCTGGGCTTGACCAAAGGTGCAAAAAGCCCCTTTGCCGACTTTATTCGTAACGCTAAATCTGATCAAAAAAAGCGCGTATACAGCGAAGTGCTGACCGAAGCGACCAAACAGCAGAACCTTGTATTGATGGCAGCTGAGGCAAAACGAGCCTGACATCTACTAAGGCACTGCAATAAAGAACCCGACCCAGCGTCGGGTTTTTTTATTGATCAACCGAATCCGTTCTGCCTTGGTTTCTATCGTAAACCATAGGACAAACACATCGTTTATAAGGCTCGTAGCGAGAATTCAACATCGTATAGCCGCCCACAATGCATAAAAAATCAATGTACCATTAGCCTATTTACCCTTGCCAAAAATCGACAGGAAGAGCTGAACCCCGCGTATGACCGACCTTTCCAGCCACACCCCGATGATGCAGCAGTACTGGCGCCTGAAAAACCAGCACCCTGATCAGTTGATGTTCTACCGCATGGGCGACTTCTACGAGATCTTCTATGAAGACGCGAAGAAGGCCGCCAAGTTGCTGGACATCACCCTGACCGCACGCGGGCAGTCGGCCGGGCAGGCGATTCCGATGTGCGGGATTCCTTATCATTCGTTGGAAGGTTACCTGGTCAAGCTGGTGAAGCTGGGCGAGTCGGTGGTGATCTGTGAGCAGATCGGCGACCCGGCCACCAGCAAGGGCCCGGTGGAACGCCAGGTGGTGCGCATCATTACGCCGGGTACAGTGAGTGATGAGGCGCTGCTGGATGAGCGTCGCGACAACCTGATCGCGGCGGTGCTGGGGGATGAGCGGCTGTTCGGCCTGGCGGTGCTGGACATCACCAGTGGCAATTTCACGGTGTTGGAAATCAAGGGCTGGGAAAACCTGCTGGCGGAACTGGAGCGCGTCAACCCGGTGGAGTTGATGATTCCGGATGACTGGCCAAAGGACCTGCCGGCGGAACGTCGTCGTGGGACCAAGCGTCGCGCGCCGTGGGATTTCGAGCGTGATTCAGCGCTGAAAAGCCTGTGCCAGCAATTCTCCGTGCAAGACCTCAAGGGCTTCGGTTGCGAGACTCTGACCCTGGCCATCGGCGCTGCCGGTTGCCTGCTGAGCTATGCCAAGGAAACCCAGCGCACCGCCCTGCCGCATTTGCGCAGCCTGCGCCATGAACGTCTGGACGACACCGTGGTGCTCGATGGCGCCAGCCGTCGCAACCTTGAACTGGACACCAACCTGGCGGGCGGTCGCGACAACACCCTGCAATCGGTGGTCGACCGTTGCCAGACCGCCATGGGCAGCCGCTTGCTGACCCGCTGGTTGAACCGTCCGCTGCGGGATTTGACCGTGCTGCAAGCCCGTCAAACTTCTATTACGTGCCTGCTGGATCAATACCGCTTTGAAAAGCTGCAACCGCAGCTCAAGGAAATCGGGGATATCGAGCGGATCCTGGCGCGGATCGGCCTGCGCAACGCGCGGCCCCGCGACCTGGCACGCCTGCGGGATGCCCTCGGCGCCCTGCCACAACTGCAAGCGGCGATGACGGAACTGGAAGCGCCGCACCTGCAGCAGCTTGCCGTCACCACCAGCACCTACCCGGAACTGGCGGCGCTGCTGGAAAAAGCCATCATCGACAACCCGCCCGCGATCATCCGTGACGGTGGCGTATTGAAGACCGGTTACGACACCGAGCTGGACGAACTGCAATCCCTGAGCGAGAACGCCGGGCAGTTCCTGATCGACCTGGAAGCCCGCGAAAAAGCCCGCACGGGCCTGGCCAACCTGAAAGTCGGCTACAACCGCGTGCACGGCTACTTTATCGAGTTACCGAGCAAGCAGGCCGAGCAGGCGCCGATCGATTACCAGCGTCGCCAGACCCTCAAGGGCGCCGAGCGCTTTATCACCCCGGAACTTAAAGAGTTCGAAGACAAGGCGCTGTCGGCCAAAAGCCGCGCCCTGGCTCGGGAGAAGATGCTCTACGAGGCCTTGCTCGAAAGCTTGATCGACAAGCTGGCGCCGTTGCAGGATACAGCCGCCGCCCTGGCCGAACTGGATGTACTGAGCAACCTGGCCGAGCGTGCCCTGAACCTTGACCTGAACTGCCCGCGGTTTGTCAGCGAGCCGTGCATGCGCATCGTGCAAGGTCGCCACCCGGTGGTGGAGCAGGTTCTGACCACACCGTTCGTCGCCAACGATCTGTCGCTGGACGACGACACCCGCATGCTGGTGATCACCGGTCCGAACATGGGCGGTAAATCCACCTACATGCGTCAGACCGCATTGATCGTACTGCTGGCGCATATCGGCAGTTTCGTGCCGGCGGCCAGTTGCGAACTGTCCCTGGTGGACCGCATCTTCACCCGGATCGGCTCCAGCGATGACCTGGCCGGTGGCCGTTCGACCTTTATGGTGGAAATGAGCGAAACCGCCAACATCCTGCACAACGCCACCGAGCGCAGCCTGGTGCTGATGGACGAAGTGGGCCGCGGCACCAGCACCTTCGACGGCCTGTCCCTGGCCTGGGCGGCGGCCGAGCGATTGGCGCACCTGCGGGCGTATACGCTGTTCGCGACGCATTATTTCGAGCTGACCGTGCTGCCGGAAAACGAGCCGCTGGTAGCCAACGTGCACCTCAATGCCACCGAGCACAACGAGCGTATCGTGTTCCTGCACCACGTGTTGCCCGGGCCGGCGAGCCAGAGTTACGGCCTGGCCGTGGCGCAGTTGGCGGGCGTACCAAGTGAGGTGATCACTCGCGCCCGCGAACACCTGAGCCGCCTGGAAGAAACCGCCCTGCCCCACGAGATTCCCGTGGCCAGCCCGGCCAAAGCCAGCAACAAACCCAGCGCGCCACACCAGAGCGACATGTTCGCCAGCCTGCCTCATCCGGTGCTGGATGAGTTGGCTAAGCTTGACGTGGACGACTTGACCCCGCGAAAAGCGCTCGAAATGTTATATGCACTGAAGACTCGGATATAACGCAGACGCGTGCAAGCTGGTAGACTCTCGCGCGGTTTGGGATGCTGCGGGCTTTTAGCCTGGCCTGCAGACTATCGCTCCCGAACCTCGCGAGCCCTGCCACAAAGGGTTTCGCTGCCGCCGCCTGAGGAGAAAATTAGAAATGACCTTCGTCGTCACCGACAACTGCATCAAGTGCAAGTACACCGACTGCGTAGAAGTGTGTCCGGTGGACTGCTTCTACGAAGGCCCGAACTTCCTGGTCATCCACCCGGACGAGTGCATTGACTGCGCCCTGTGTGAGCCAGAATGCCCGGCCGTCGCGATTTTCTCCGAGGACGAAGTCCCGGCAGAAATGCAGGAATTTATTCAGTTGAACGTTGAGCTGGCGGAAATCTGGCCGAATATCACTGAGCGCAAAGACCCGATGCCGGATGCGGCGGAGTGGGATGGCAAGAAAGGCAAGATTGCAGACCTCGAGCGCTGATAGCGTCGATGCCCTCTAAAAGGCCCCTTGCGGGCCTTTTTGCATTTCTGCGGGACAGGTTTCACTTTTCTACAGGCAAAAAAAGGGGCGGTATGACCCGCCCACATTTTTTCCCTAGTCCCTGTGTTCCTTTTCATCATCCTGATGAATCGCATCCTGCGAGGTTCCCTGAGTCATCGTTCCGTGATGACTGTGTCAATCCGTGGACACAGGACTGATCTTAGAGAGTTCCCGGGGAAGTTCAACGGGATCCAAATCGCAGAGCTACAAGTTTGCGTGCTCGTTCAATAAAAAATAATTGTTATATTTCAAATAGATAGAAATATAGGCAATCAATTCAAGACGTCTGCACCGACGAAAAAACCCAAACACTTACGAAAAAGTAAGTGAATGCTTACACCAGCAATTACGTAAAAGGGTAACAGGCGGACCCTGGGTATTCGCCAGGCAAGAAAAAGCCCCGACACCGTCGAGGCTTCTTTCCCGTCAGGTGGATCAGTCGTCGCTGACAGTGATGGTCGGCATCGCCTGGGCCTCAGCTTCCTGAAGTACGATCCGCGCGCCTACGTGGCGGGCCAGCTCCTGGTAAACCATGGCAATCTGACCATCGGGCTCGGCAACCACCGTCGGCTTGCCACCGTCAGCCTGCTCTCGAATCCCCATCGACAGCGGCAACGACGCCAGCAGTTCAACCCCGTACTGGGTCGCCAGCTTCTCGCCGCCGCCTTCACCGAACAGATGCTCGGCGTGGCCGCAGTTGGAGCAGATGTGCACCGCCATATTTTCCACAACGCCCAGTACCGGAATGTTGACCTTGCGGAACATCTCCACGCCCTTGCGGGCATCCAGCAGCGCCAGGTCCTGCGGCGTAGTGACGATCACCGCGCCGGCCACCGGCACTTTCTGCGCCAGGGTCAGCTGGATATCACCGGTGCCTGGTGGCATGTCGATCACCAGGTAGTCCAGGTTGCCCCAATCGGTCTGGGTGACCAGTTGCAGCAATGCACCGGAAACCATCGGGCCGCGCCAGACCATCGGCGTGTTGTCGTCGGTCAGGAAGGCCATGGACATCACTTCCACGCCATGGGATTCAATCGGCACGAACCATTTCTGGTCCTTGATCTTCGGCCGGGTGCCTTCAGCGATACCGAACATCACGCCCTGGCTCGGGCCATAGATGTCAGCGTCGAGAATCCCGACGCGCGCGCCTTCGCGGGCCAGGGCCAGGGCCAGGTTGGCGGCGGTGGTGGATTTGCCCACGCCGCCCTTGCCGGAGGCCACGGCGACCACGTTCTTGACGTTGGCCAGGCCCGGGATCTGCGCCTGGGCCTTGTGCGCGGCGATCACGCACTGGATGTCGACCTTGGCCGAGCTGACGCCGTCCAGGCCTTCGATGGCCATTTGCAGCATCTGCGCCCAGCCGCTCTTGAACAGCCCGGCGGCATAGCCCAGTTCAAGCTGGACCGAAACCTTGTCACCCTGCACGTCGATGGCGCGTACGCACCCGGCGCTGACAGGGTCCTGGTTCAGGTAGGGGTCGGTGTATTGGCGAAGAACGGCTTCCACCGCTGCGCGATTGACGGCGCTCATGGGCTACTCCCGAAAAAAGACTGACTAAAACAGGCGGCTATCCTAACCGTTCCAGCGCCTTAGCGGCACGCTTTTGGCCGTCGGGAAAATCCTGAAACAGCCGCACGGGGTGAAATAAATTTCCCGGCGCTTTATAGTGGCCGACCTCCGTTTCATCAAGTAGCCGAGCCCCATGTCCGAGCCACGCAAGATCCTCGTCACCAGCGCCCTGCCCTATGCCAATGGTTCTATCCACCTTGGCCATATGCTTGAGTACATCCAGACCGATATGTGGGTGCGCTTCCAGAAGCATCGCGGCAATCAATGCATTTATGTCTGCGCGGACGACGCCCACGGTTCGGCCATCATGTTGCGCGCCGAGAAGGAAGGCATCACCCCGGAACAACTGATCGCCAACGTCCAGGCTGAACACAGCGCCGACTTTGCCGAGTTCCTGGTGGATTTCGACAACTTCCACTCGACCCACTCCGAAGAAAACCGCGAGCTGTCGAGCCAGATCTACCTGCGCCTGAAGGATGCCGGGCACATTGCCACGCGTTCAATCACCCAGTATTTCGACCCGGAAAAGAAAATGTTCCTGGCCGACCGCTTCATCAAGGGCACCTGCCCGAAATGCGGCACTGAGGACCAGTACGGCGACAACTGCGAAAAATGCGGCGCCACTTACGCGCCTACCGACCTGAAGGATCCGAAGTCGGCCATCTCCGGCGCCACCCCGGTGCTCAAGGATTCCCAGCACTTCTTCTTCAAGCTCCCGGATTTCCAGCAAATGCTGCAAGCCTGGACCCGCAGCGGCACCCTGCAGGACGCCGTGGCGAACAAGATCGCCGAATGGCTGGACGCCGGCCTGCAGCAGTGGGACATCTCCCGCGATGCGCCGTACTTCGGTTTTGAAATCCCGGGCGAACCAGGCAAGTACTTCTATGTATGGCTGGACGCGCCGATTGGCTACATGGCCAGCTTCAAGAACCTGTGCGACCGTACGCCGGAGCTGGACTTCGACGCGTTCTGGGCCAAGGACTCCACTGCCGAGCTGTATCACTTCATCGGCAAGGACATCGTCAACTTCCACGCGCTGTTCTGGCCGGCGATGCTCGAAGGTTCGGGCTACCGCAAGCCTACCGGCATCGCGGTTCACGGCTACTTGACGGTGAATGGCCAGAAGATGTCCAAGTCCCGTGGCACCTTTATCAAGGCGCGCACCTACCTGGACCATCTGTCGCCGGAATACCTGCGCTACTACTACGCGTCCAAACTGGGCCGTGGCGTCGACGACCTGGACCTGAACCTGGAAGACTTCGTACAGAAGGTCAACTCGGACCTGGTGGGCAAGGTCGTCAACATCGCCAGCCGTTGCGCCGGTTTTATCCACAAGGGCAACGCCGGTGTGCTGGTGGCGGAAAACGCCGCGCCGGAGCTGACCGACGCGTTCCTGGCCGCTGCCCCGAGCATCGCCGACGCCTATGAAGCCCGCGACTTTGCCCGCGCCATGCGCGAGATCATGGGCCTGGCCGACCGTGCCAACGCCTGGATCGCCGACAAGGCGCCGTGGTCGCTGAACAAACAGGAAGGCAAGCAAGCCGAAGTCCAGGCCATCTGCGCCACGGGCGTCAACCTGTTCCGCCAGTTGGTGATCTTCCTCAAGCCGGTACTGCCACTACTGGCGGCCGACGCAGAGGCGTTCCTCAACGTGCCGCCGCTGACCTGGAACGACCACGCGACCTTGCTCAGCAACCATCAGTTGAATGAGTTCAAGCCGCTGATGACCCGTATCGATCCGGTAAAAGTCCAAGCCATGACCGATGCTTCGAAAGAAGACCTCGAGGCCAGCAAGACCGACACTGGCGATGCAGCACCTGCCGGCAATGGCGAGCTGGCAAAAGATCCGCTGTCGCCAGAAATCGACTTCGACGCCTTCGCTGCGGTGGACCTGCGGGTGGCTCTGATCATCAAGGCCGAAGCCGTGGAAGGCGCTGACAAGCTGCTGCGCCTGACCCTGGACATCGGTGACGAGCAACGCAACGTGTTCTCCGGGATCAAGAGCGCCTATCCGGATCCGTCCAAGCTCGATGGTCGCCTGACCATGATGATCGCCAACCTCAAGCCACGGAAAATGAAGTTCGGTATCTCCGAAGGCATGGTGATGGCGGCCGGTCCTGGCGGTGAAGAGATCTACCTGTTGAGCCCGGACAGCGGCGCCAAGCCGGGTCAGCGCATCAAGTAACATCGGCTGACTGCCCCATGGTCTCGGCCATGGGGCGGTTTCAGCTAGTACCCCCTCCTCGCTTGCCGGATAATCGGATTCTGTTTGCTGTCGGCCCGTTGTTGGCTGTGGCTTTTCCGGGTTCCAACGCAATGATCAAACCATGAGCCTGATTCAACGTATCGACGCCCTGCTGCCGCAAACCCAATGTGGCAAATGTGGGCATCCTGGCTGCAAGCCCTACGCAGAAGGCATTGCCCAGGGCGAGGCGATCAACAAGTGCCCACCGGGCGGCCAGGAAACCATTGCCGGCCTGGCGCACCTGTTGAAGCTCCCGGTGCTGGAACTGGACACGTCCCGAGGCGAGGCGCCCGCGCAGATCGCGTTTATCCGTGAAGCGGAGTGCATCGGCTGTACCAAATGCATTCAGGCTTGCCCGGTGGACGCTATCGTCGGTGCTGCCAAATTGATGCATACGGTGATTATCGACGAGTGCACGGGCTGCGACCTGTGTGTGGCACCTTGCCCGGTTGATTGCATCGAAATGCGTCCGTTGACCACCGTGGTGCCGATTGTCGGCGGGCTGGCCTCCAGTGATCATGAGCGCCAGGCACGCAGCCTCAAGCGCGATCGGGCCCGGCGGCGGTTTGAACAGCGCAACGCGCGGCTGCAACGCGAGGAGGAACAGAAACTTGCCGAACGCCTGGCACGCACCCAGCGCGCTGCCCCGGTGGCTGCGGCGACGGAGAACCCGGTCCAGGCCGCCATTGAGCGGGTTCGTGCACAAAAAGCCGCCGCGATGGACGCGGCCTTGAAGAAGGCCAAGATCAACCTGGCCATGAGCCGTGCCCAATTGCACAAATCGTTGAAAGCCTTTGGTCACCCGCCGACCTTTGAACAGCAGTCGCAGTTGATCATCCTGCAACAACACTTCGAAACAGCAGAGCAGGCGCTTGCGGCACTGGTAGCGGCCGATGCTCGCACTTGAAGCCCTTGATCATCAGCCGCACGTGATGAAGCGTGTACTGCGGGTGACCGCCGCGTTTATCCTGCTCGGGTTATTGGGCTCGTTTTTCGTAACCACACTGACTGTCTGCAAGGAACCGCTCGCCCCATGAACGCCGCAAAACGCCTGGAAATTTTCCGTCGGCTTCACGAAGACAACCCGGAACCAAAAACCGAACTGGCCTATTCCTCGCCGTTCGAGTTGCTGATCGCCGTGATTCTCTCGGCCCAGTCCACAGACGTCGGCGTCAACAAGGCCACGGCCAAGTTGTATCCCGTAGCCAATACTCCGGAGGCAATCTACGCGCTTGGGGTTGAAGGGTTGTCCGAGTACATCAAGACCATTGGCCTCTACAACAGCAAGGCGAAGAATGTCATCGAAACCTGTCGACTGCTGGTGGAGTTGCACGGCAGCGAAGTGCCGCAGACGCGGGAAGCCCTGGAAGCGCTTCCAGGCGTAGGCCGAAAAACCGCCAACGTGGTACTCAACACGGCATTTCGCCAATTGACCATGGCGGTGGACACGCACATCTTTCGGGTGAGCAACCGTACCGGGATTGCCCGCGGAAAGAACGTGGTGGAGGTGGAAAAACAATTGATGAAGTTTGTGCCCAAGCCCTATCTGCTGGATTCACATCACTGGCTGATCCTTCACGGACGCTATGTCTGCCAGGCCCGCAAGCCGCGCTGTGGCAGTTGCCGCATCGAAGACCTATGTGAATACAAGGAAAAGACTTCCGACGATTGAGCCATCATTGCTTTTATTGATGAGTCGATTGAAAAAATCTTTTTTACCAGGCTCAAGATTATCGTTATAAGGAGCGCCAACGGCAGTCTTAGCCTGGAGTTAACCTTATGAGCACTGGCAAAGAACAACTGGATGTAGAAGACGACGTTGTTGGCGCTGAATCCGACGATGAGGCAGCAGAAACACCGGTAGAGGTGGCCAAGACCAATTTGAGCAAACGCCGCACCATCGACAACCTTCTGGAAGAGCGGCGCCTGCAAAAACAGTTGGCCGATTACGACTTCGATCTCTAATCGCCCCAACGAAAAACAGAAGCCTCCCTTACGGAGGCTTTTTTCTGACTGCCTATAAGTGTGTGGCCGGCCTACACCAACCCGTTGCGCTGGGCCAGTTCGATCAAGTCCACCAGGGAGCGTGCGTTGAGCTTGAGGAGCAAGCGCGTCTTGTAGGTGCTCACGGTTTTGTTGCTCAGGAACATGCCATCAGCGATCTCCTTGTTGGTTTTACCGCGGGCCAGTTGCTGCAGCACCATCATCTCCCGGCCGGACAAGCGCTCGACCATGTCCGCTTCGCTGGCGTTACCCATTGTGGAGCGCACCGAGTTCAGTGCCTGGTTGGGGAAGTAGCTGTACCCGCACAGCACCGCCTTGACCGCGCTCAATAGCTCGGTGAGGTCCTGCTGCTTGCACACATAGCCCGCAGCGCCCGCCTGCATGCACCGCATGGAGAAATGCCCGGGCGCCTGGGACGTCAGCACCAGCACTTTGAAGGGGTGGGCCTGTTTGGTAGATGACAGCCGGCATATAACTTCCAGGCCATCGAGTTTGGGAATTCCGATATCCAGTATGACTATGTCCGGCATATGCTCCCGTGCAAGTTGCAAGGCATCGACACCGTTATCGGTCTCGGCAACGACCTCATAACTATGACGTTCCATTAGCATACGCACAGCAAGACGAATGACGGGATGATCATCCACGATCAGCACTTTATTCATGGGCAAGTCCAATTTCGCTGTTCGAATTATTAAGAGCAAGCACAATAGCCTAGTCGTTTCCCGCTTGGCATAGCGCTCCCCCCCAAGCAACAGCAAGCAGAGACCCAACCCACAAAGACATAGGATTTAACCTACAAAAAAACGCCAGTGCGGAGGTGTCCAGTTTTGTTGAGGCTTTCAGAACTTTCCGAGTACCAACATATTTTGAGTGAAAATTCCCAGGGTTACGGGGGGCGGGGTAAACGTGCCGCACACAAGTTTCAGGAAATGCCCCTTGTGCCTTATCAGAAGGCCTGCAAATTCGGGCTGAAAGGCACTTTTTAAAAGTTCCATTCGACATAATCAATAACGCTCCATAAATCCTACAGGCATGTCAGCATCTGACATATTCGCGGTACATTTCTGAGTGAAATTTCTGTAGTACATAGTTCCTACACACAAGAAAAAAACCCACTTTCAACAATGCACCACTTATCGAGCGAAATTAATAAACATTGCCCCCCGTATAAACATAAACACTCCACACCACCGCCTTAAGCACACGGTTTTTTTGAACTGAACAATAAACACTGCATCGCCCCTATGGACTCCAGGTGTATTTTCAGCCCAAAAAAAATGGCCCCTAACGGGACCATTTTTCATTGCCACTTAAAACACTCAGAACAACTTGCGACCTTTGTTGGCCGCAATGCGCATGCGCAACGCGTTCAGCTTGATGAAGCCTGCCGCGTCTGCCTGGTTGTACGCGCCGCCATCTTCTTCGAAGGTGGCGATATTGGCGTCGAACAGCGACTCGTCGGACTTGCGACCGGTCACGATCACGTTGCCCTTGTACAGTTTCAAGCGCACAACGCCGTTCACGTGGACCTGGGAAGCGTCGATCATCTGTTGCAGCATCAGACGCTCCGGGCTCCACCAGTAGCCGGTGTAGATCAGGCTGGCGTACTTGGGCATCAGCTCGTCTTTGAGGTGGGCCACTTCACGGTCCAGGGTGATGGACTCGATGGCGCGGTGAGCGCGCAGCATGATGGTGCCGCCCGGGGTTTCGTAGCAACCACGGGACTTCATGCCCACGTAACGGTTCTCGACGATGTCGAGGCGGCCGATACCGTGTTCGCCACCGATACGGTTCAGGGTCGCCAAGACGGTGGCCGGTGTCATTTCGACGCCGTCCAGCGCGACGATGTCGCCGTTGCGGTAGGTCAGTTCCAGGTACTGAGCCTTGTCAGGAGCGTTCTCCGGGGAGACGGTCCACTTCCACATGTCTTCTTCGTGCTCGGTCCAGGTGTCTTCCAGCACGCCGCCTTCATAGGAGATGTGCAGCAAGTTGGCGTCCATCGAGTACGGGGACTTCTTCTTGCCGTGACGCTCGATCGGGATGGCGTGCTTTTCAGCGTAGTCCATCAGCTTTTCACGGGACAGCAGGTCCCACTCACGCCACGGAGCAATGACTTTTACGCCTGGCTTCAAGGCATAGGCGCCCAGTTCGAAACGCACTTGGTCGTTGCCCTTGCCGGTGGCGCCATGGGAAATGGCGTCAGCGCCGGTTTCGTTGGCGATTTCGATCAGGCGCTTGGCGATCAGCGGACGTGCGATGGAAGTACCCAGCAGGTACTCGCCTTCGTAGACAGTGTTGGCGCGAAACATCGGGAAAACGAAATCGCGGACGAACTCTTCGCGCAGGTCGTCAATGTAGATCTCTTTCACGCCCATGGCTTGCGCCTTGGCACGTGCAGGTTCGACCTCTTCGCCCTGACCCAGGTCAGCGGTGAAGGTCACCACTTCACAGTTATAAGTATCCTGCAGCCACTTGAGGATCACCGAAGTGTCCAGGCCGCCGGAATACGCGAGAACGACCTTGTTTACGTCGGCCATGCCATCACTCCACGGGGTTGTACGGAAAGGCGTCGATTCTACCGACCAAAACCGTGAATTTACAGAGGCGCGACAGCAAATGAAGATAAAGCGACAGATTATGTCGAGCGGGCGACGAAACGCCCCACCTTATGAGGTGGCGGCGGCGTTGCCTGGCGCTTTGGCTTGGGGCGCCGGTTTTTCGGGGGCTGCCACCCGTTCGAGTTGAATATTCACCCGACGGTTTTTCGCCCGGTTGGCCGGGTTGGTGTTCGGCGCCAACGGGTAGCTTTCACCATGGAAACGCAAGGTAATCTGCGATTCATCGATGCCATTGGCCTTGAAGTAGTCCATCACCGCCAATGCTCGACGCCGCGATACATCGCGGTTGGTCAGGCGATTGCCGCTGTTGTCGGAGTGGCCGTTCAACTCGATGTGGTTAACCGTCGGGTCGGCTTTCATGAACTCGATAATCACCGAGAGCTTTTTCTTGGCCGCCGCATCCAGTTCGATGCCACCGCCCGGGAAACCCACTTCGGTCTGTTTGACCTGCTCGAAATTCATCGGCAGCAGCTTGGTGGTGCACAGCTGATAGTCGTTGTAGGCCTTGTTGAATTTCACCGGCAACAGGCGAATCTCGGAATACCCGCCGTCGCGCCCATAGTGCCGCACCGTCGGGCTACGACCTTCGAGCAAGCCGGTGAACAAGCGCCCGGCCTGAGCCTGGGAGCTGTTAAACAGTACATCACCATTACCAACGCGCACCGCGCCGAGGTTGATATCACCACGCCCCGGCTGCCATGGCGCGGCGGCCGCCAGCAGGGTTGCGGAACCGGCGCCAAACGAACCGTTAAAGGCTTTCAGACGAAACGTCGCCTGCTCGCCGGCCCGGCGCACGAACTCGCCCGAGCCGAAATCGGTGATCGGCTGGCTCAAGCGGCACTCGAATTTATCGCCCTCCACCTTCCACTCAATATTCTCCAGACGTGTCTGGAACGTGAGGGCCATCGCGGGCAGGCTGGCAAACACACTGAGCAGGGCTAGATAATGCTGGCGCACGGGAGGCTCCACTGGTTTCTACAACACATCAAGGCGTCATACATCGTTAAGGCATACCCAGGGATATCGGTCGTATCCTGCAAAACTTGATAGCGAGTGCCTGCAAGAGTCTTTTCCGGTAGCATTCCCACCAGATTGACCCGCCTGGAATCCCCAATGTCCGACCGCCTGACCCTGCTGCGTCCCGACGACTGGCATATTCATCTTCGAGATGGTGCTGCGTTGCCCCAAACCGTGGCCGATGTAGCGCGCACGTTTGGCCGCGCCATCATCATGCCTAACCTGGTACCTCCGGTGCGTAACGCCGCGGAAGCCGATGCCTATCGCCAGCGCATTCTTGCTGCACGACCGGCCGGTAGCCGCTTCGAACCGTTGATGGTGCTGTACCTGACCGACCGCACCCAGCCCGAAGAAATTCGCCAGGCCAAAGCCAGCGGTTTCGTGCACGCCGCCAAGCTGTACCCGGCCGGAGCGACCACCAACTCCGATTCCGGCGTCACCAGTATCGACAAGATCCTGCCGGCCATCGAAGCCATGGCGGAAGTGGGCATGCCGTTGCTGATCCACGGTGAAGTCACCCGTGGCGATGTCGATGTATTCGATCGTGAAAAGATCTTCATCGACGAGCACATGCGTCGTGTGGTCGAGTTGTTCCCGACCCTGAAGGTCGTGTTCGAACACATCACCACCGCCGATGCCGTGCAGTTCGTCACCGAGGCTTCGGCTAACGTCGGCGCGACCATCACCGCGCATCACCTGTTGTACAACCGCAACCACATGCTGGTGGGCGGGATTCGGCCGCACTTCTATTGCCTGCCGATTCTCAAGCGCAACACGCACCAGGTGGCGCTGCTCGATGCCGCCACCAGTGGCAGCGAGAAATTTTTCCTCGGTACCGACTCCGCGCCTCACGCCCAACACGCCAAGGAAGCCGCGTGTGGTTGTGCCGGTTGCTACACCGCGTATGCGGCGATCGAGTTGTATGCCGAAGCGTTCGAACAACGCAACGCCCTGGACAAGCTTGAAGGGTTCGCCAGCCTCAACGGCCCGCGTTTCTACGGCCTGCCGGCGAATACCGACCGCATTACCCTGGTCCGTGAAGACTGGACCGCCCCCACCAGCCTGCCGTTTGGCGAGCTGACCGTTATCCCGCTGCGCGCCGGTGAAACACTGCGCTGGCGCCTGCTGGAGGAACACCCGTGAGTGAAGACCATTACGACGACGACCAGGAACACGGCGGCGGTGGTGGCGGTTCCCGTCACCCGATGGCCGAGCGTTTCCGTGGCTACCTGCCGGTTGTCATCGACGTAGAAACCGGCGGTTTCAATTGCGCCACTGACGCATTGCTGGAAATCGCCGCTACGACTATCGGCATGGACGAACAGGGTTTTGTGTTCCCGGAACACACCCACTTCTTCCGCGTCGAGCCGTTCGAAGGCGCCAATATCGAAGCGGCCGCCCTGGAGTTCACCGGGATCAAGCTCGATCACCCGTTGCGCATGGCAGTCAGTGAAGAAGCAGCGTTGACCGACATCTTCCGTGGTGTGCGCAAGGCCTTGAAGGCCAATGGCTGCAAGCGCGCGATCCTGGTGGGTCACAACAGCAGCTTCGACCTGGGCTTCCTCAACGCCGCTGTGACGCGCCTGGACATGAAGCGTAACCCGTTTCACCCGTTCTCCAGCTTCGACACCGCGACCCTTGCCGGCTTGGCCTATGGCCAGACCGTGCTGGCGAAAGCCTGCCAGGCGGCTGGTATCGACTTCGACGGTCGTGAGGCCCACTCGGCTCGCTACGACACCGAGAAGACGGCCGAGCTGTTCTGCGGCATCGTCAACCGCTGGAAACAAATGGGCGGCTGGGAAGACTTCGGCGACTGAAGCTGAATCCCGCGCATAAAAAAACCGGCCTTCTCAGGCCGGTTTTTTTGTCCCGCGAATCTGGCTTACAGCTTGCCAGCATTCTCGGTCAGGTAGGCCGCAACGCCTTCTGGCGAAGCGTTCATGCCTTTGTCGCCTTTTTTCCAGTTGGCAGGGCAAACTTCACCGTGCTCTTCGTGGAATTGCAGAGCGTCGACCAGGCGGATCAGCTCTTCCATGTTACGGCCCAGCGGCAGGTCGTTGATGATCTGCGAGCGCACAACGCCCTTGTCGTCGATCAGGAACGCGCCACGGAAAGCCACGCCGCCTTCGGACTCAACGTCATAGGCCTTGGCGATGTCGTGCTTCATGTCGGCAGCCATGGTGTATTTGACTTTGCCGATGCCGCCATCATTGATGGCGGTGTTGCGCCAGGCGTTGTGGGTGAAATGGGAGTCGATGGAAACGGCTACCACTTCAACGTTACGCGCCTTGAAATCGTCCATGCGGTGATCCAGAGCGATCAGCTCCGATGGGCAGACGAAGGTGAAGTCCAGCGGGTAGAAGAACACCAGGCCGTATTTGCCTTTGATGGCTTCAGACAGTTTGAAGCTGTCTACGATTTCGCCATTGCCGAGGACGGCGGGTACGTCGAAATCCGGGGCTTGTTTGCCGACGAGTACGCTCATTGGGTATCTCCTGATGGTGGTGACTTGAAGTAAAAGGATCCCTTCCAGTGTGCCGCGGGTAAACGACAGCCCTGTGACGGGATCACGCTTCGTGAAGACCGACCATCATACACGGCTCGGGAAAAAACCGTTCGTCAGTGGGTCATCAATCTGTTTCAAACTCCCACGAAACTACTTTGACAATCATTCTCGTTAACATTAAGATCCATCGCACTTAAGCCTTACCCGCGATGGTTCTCCCTTATGTATGTCTGCCTCTGCACTGGCGTCACCGACGGACAAATCCGCGAAGCAATCTACGAAGGTTGCTGCAGCTACAAGGAAGTACGTGAAACCACCGGCGTTGCCAGCCAATGCGGCAAATGCGCCTGCCTCGCCAAGCAAGTGGTAAGGGAAACCCTGACGCAGCTGCAAACTGCCCAGGCTGCGATCCCCTACTCAGCAGAATTTACACACGCTTAATTGGCGTGTTTTAAAGAACCGGACTTAGTGTCCGGTTTTTTTATGCCCGAAATTCAAACAGTTAGCGCCAAGACGCGGAACACAAACATTCTTATTCCGATTAATTTTCATTTATTATTCAATAACTTAGGTTTGACAGTAGTAAATGCGCAGCTCAAACTCCGCCTTATATACAGCTAATACAGGGCAGGACCCCAATCATGAAAGGCGACATCACAGTCATCCAGCAACTCAACAAAATCCTTGCCAATGAACTGGTCGCGATCAATCAGTACTTCCTGCATGCACGCATGTATGACGATTGGGGCCTGGAAAAGCTCGGCAAGCGTGAATACAAAGAATCCATCAAGGCCATGAAGGACGCCGACGCGCTGATCAAGCGCATCCTGTTCCTGGAAGGCCTGCCGAACGTGCAGGACCTGGGCAAGCTGAGCATCGGCGAGCATACTCAGGAAATGATCAACTGCGACCTGAACTTCGAGCGCAAGAGCCATACCGACCTCAAGGCCGCCATTGCGCATTGCGAAACCAAGAGCGACTTCGGCAGCCGTGAACTGCTGGAAGATATCCTTGAAGACCAGGAAGAACACATCGACTGGCTGGAAACCCAGATCGGCCTGATCGACAAAGTGACTATCGAGAATTATCTGCAATCGCAGATGGGTGAATAACCCTTAATTCCCGGCCACTAAAAAGCCCCGCTCTCTTTCGAGAAGCGGGGCTTTTTTATTGCCGCAGCCTAAAACCAATCAGGCTTCGGTCTTGGCAGCGGCTTTTTCTGCTGCGTCTTTGATCAGTGCCTGCAACGAACCATCAGCCGCCATCTCGGTGATGATGTCGCTACCGCCGACCAGCTCACCGGCAACCCACAGCTGCGGGAAAGTTGGCCAGTTGGCATACTTCGGCAGGTTGGCGCGGATTTCCGGGTTCTGCAGGATATCCACGTAGGCGAACTTCTCGCCACATTGCATGATTGCCTGGGAAGCCTTTGCGGAGAAGCCACACTGAGGCGCGTTAGGTGCGCCCTTCATGTAAAGCAGAATAGTGTTGTTGGCAATCTGCTCTTTGATCGTTTCGATGATATCCATGGAACACCTCGGCTGGAACTTTCCGACTCATGGGTCGGCACGGTGGCGCATTGTAACGCAAACCCTAGCATGACGCTCGGACTCCCCGACAGACAATCCTTACGCCGCCGCCACCTGCACCGGCACGCCGTTCAACGCCGCATTGCCCGACAGCTCGTCCAGTTGCCGCTCATCCGTCAGGTCATTCGCGCTCGCCCCCGGTTGCTCGCTGGCGATGGTCATCTGCACACCTGGACGGCCGTGACCCCAACCGTGGGGCAGGCTGACCACGCCGGGCATCATGTCCAGGCTGGCCATCACTTCTACTTCGATCATGCCGATCCGCGAACTGACCTGCACACGCTGGCCGTCACTCAACTGGCGATGCGCAAGGTCGTCCGGGTGCATCAACAACTGGTGACGGGGTTTGCCCTTCACCAGCCGGTGGTAGTTATGCATCCAGGAGTTGTTGCTGCGCACATGGCGACGGCCGATCAACAGCAACTCATTCACCTTTGGCACTGGCTGCGCGGCAAAGCGCACCAGGTCAGCGAGGATCACCGGCGGCGCAGCCTGCAAATGGCCGTTGGCGGTTTTCATGCGGCTCGTCAGGTTGGGCTTCAACGGCCCAAGGTCCAGACCGTGGGGGTGATCAGCCAGCGCGGCAATGGACAAGGTATCGCCATAAGGGCCGGCTCGCAGTCCAAAGTCGATCATCTGCGCAGGCGGCATGGTCGGCTTGAGCGTATTCCTCGTCTTCGCGGCAAACGCCTGGGCCAGGCCGACGAAGATTTCCCAGTCATGCAATGCGCCTTCAGGCTTTGGCAGGATGGCGCGATTGAAGCGGGTGACGTTGCGCACCGCGAACATATTGAAGGTGGTGTCGTAGTGGTCGTTTTCCAGCGCCGAGGTGGACGGCAGGATCAGGTCGGCATAACGCGTGGTTTCGTTGATATACAGGTCGACGCTGACCATGAACTCCAGGCCATCCAGCGCCTGTTCCAGCTGCCGCCCGTTAGGCGTGGACAGCACCGGATTGCCCGCCACCGTCACCAGCGCACGGATTTGTCCTTCGCCCTCGGTGAGCATTTCTTCAGCCAGTGCCGACACCGGCAGCTCGCCACCGTACTCCGGTCGCCCGGAAACCCGGCTCTGCCAGCGATTGAAGTGCCCACCGGAGGTGGAAGCCACCAGGTCGACTGCCGGCGTGGTGCACAAGGCACCGCCCACTCGATCCAGATTGCCAGTGACCAGGTTGATCAGCTGCACCAGCCAATGACACAGCGTGCCGAACGCCTGGGTCGACACGCCCATGCGGCCATAACACACGGCCGTTTCAGCCGCCGCAAAGTCCCGGGCCAACTGGCGGATCTGCTCGGCGGGCACCGCGCATTGACGGCTCATGGCCTCGGCAGTGAATCCGGCCACGGCGTGGCGCACTTCATCCAGGCCGTCGACCGGCAGGTGACTGTCACGGGTCAGGTTCTCGGCGAACAGCGTATTAAGCAAACCGAACAACAACGCGGCATCGCCGCCCGGGCGTACAAACAAGTGCTGATCGGCTATGGCTGCCGTCTCGCTGCGACGCGGGTCAACCACTACGACTTTGCCGCCCCGGGCCTGGATGGCCTTCAGGCGCTTTTCCACATCCGGCACGGTCATGATGCTGCCGTTGGATGCCAGCGGGTTGCCGCCGAGGATCAGCATGAAGTCGGTATGGTCGATGTCCGGGATCGGCAGCAGCAGACCGTGGCCGTACATCAGGTGACTGGTGAGGTGGTGGGGTAACTGATCCACCGACGTGGCGGAAAAGCGGTTGCGGGTCTTGAGCTGGCCCAGGAAGTAATTGCTGTGGGTCATCAGGCCATAATTGTGCACGCTCGGATTGCCCTGATACACCGCCACCGCATTCTGCCCGTGGCGTGCCTGGATGCCCGCGAGGCGCTCGGCTACAAGCGCAAAGGCGTCGTCCCACGGGATAGGCTGCCATTCGCTGCCCACCCGCAACATGGGCTGGTGCAGGCGGTCCGGGTCGTTCTGGATGTCCTGCAGGGCCACGGCCTTGGGGCAGATATGGCCACGGCTGAATGTATCCAGGGGATCGCCCTTGATCGAGGTGATCGCCAGGCTTCCGTCTTCGCCCTGGGTGGTTTCCAGTGTCAGGCCGCAGATGGCTTCGCACAGATGGCAGGCACGGTGGTGGAGAGTCTTGGTCATGGCCAGTCTCTTTATTGTGGGCTGAGCGCTTCGGACGAAAACTATGGCCCGCGGCCGGCAGCAGCGCCAGCAACGTTCGTCGCGTGAATCCAACGGCATCAGGCCGGGCCATGAGGAAACATCATGAAATGTTTCAGCGCCCTCCGAGAGCCCTCTGAAACCGACGCGCCCCGGCCTGCGCCCGCCTTCTCGCATTGCAATGTGGCGCAGCGCCAGTGTACAAATGACCCGCTGCTGTCAGGAAACAGGCTTCAAAAGCGCCCTCCCCGCGTCCTTGAACTCCCCTAAAAACTGTAGCCCTATTGGTAAGACGCGACATTTAATTATAAGATCGCGCCTTCCCCTATTTCGTCGCCCCGTGCGGCTTTCGCCGCAGGTCTCGCCCGTTTTCAAAATAAACAAGGCTTTGAGTATCTGCGGTCTGTTGCAAAAAGGTAGTTAATGATGAGCGCAAGGCACTTTCTCTCCCTGATGGATTGCACGCCCGAAGAGCTGGTCAGCGTGCTCCGTCGAGGCATTGAGCTTAAAGACCTGCGTAACCGCGGCGTACTGTTCGAGCCTCTGAAAAACCGCGTGCTCGGGATGATTTTCGAGAAGTCGTCCACCCGCACCCGTGTGTCTTTCGAAGCCGGCATGATCCAGCTCGGCGGCCAGGCCATCTTCCTGTCGCCTCGGGATACCCAACTGGGCCGCGGCGAGCCCATCAGCGATTGCGCGATCGTGATGTCGAGCATGCTGGATGCGGTGATGATCCGTACCTTCGCCCACAGCACCCTGACCGAATTTGCCGCCAACTCCCGAGTGCCCGTGATCAACGGCCTGTCCGATGATCTGCACCCGTGCCAGTTGCTGGCCGACATGCAAACCTTCCTCGAACAGCGCGGTTCGATCCAGGGCAAGACCGTGGCCTGGATCGGCGACGGCAACAACATGTGCAACAGCTATATAGAAGCGGCGATCCAGTTCGACTTCCAATTGCGCGTTGCCTGCCCTGAAGGCTATGAGCCGGACGCCAAGTTCCTGGCCCAGGCCGGCGACCGCGTGACCATCGTTCGCGACCCGCGTGAGGCCATCATCGGCGCGCATCTGGTGAGTACCGACGTCTGGACCTCCATGGGCCAGGAAGAAGAAACCGCCAAGCGCCTCAAGCTGTTCGCACCGTTCCAGGTCAACCGCGCACTGCTCGACCTGGCCGCGCCGGACGTGCTGTTCATGCACTGCCTGCCCGCCCACCGTGGCGAAGAAATCAGCCTCGACCTGCTGGACGACCCACGTTCGGTGGCCTGGGCTCAGGCAGAAAACCGCCTGCACGCGCAAAAAGCGCTGCTGGAGTTTTTGGTTGCGCCGGCGTACCGCCCTGCATGAGCCAGCCTTTACTGCTGAATCTACGCAATCTGGCATGCGGTTATCAGGACCAACGGGTGGTGCAGAACCTCAACCTGCACCTCAACGCCGGTGACATCGGTTGCCTGCTGGGCTCATCGGGTTGCGGCAAGACCACCACCCTGCGAGCGATTGCCGGCTTTGAGCCGGTACACGAAGGTGAGATCAGCCTGGCGGGCGAAGTCATCTCCAGCGCCGGTTTCACACTGGCCCCGGAGAAACGCCGGATCGGCATGGTGTTCCAGGACTACGCGCTGTTTCCACACCTCAGCGTGGCCGACAACATCGCCTTCGGCATTCGCAAGCACCCGCAAAAAGAGCGTGTGGTCGCCGAATTGCTGGAACTGGTGAACCTGAAGAACCTCGGCAAGCGCTTCCCCCATGAGCTTTCCGGCGGCCAGCAACAGCGCGTCGCCCTGGCCCGCGCGTTGGCGCCGGAGCCGCAATTGCTGCTCCTGGACGAACCCTTCTCCAACCTCGACGGCGAACTGCGGCGCAAGCTCAGCCATGAGGTGCGCGACATCCTCAAAGCTCGTGGCACCAGTGCAATTCTGGTGACCCACGACCAGGAAGAAGCCTTCGCGGTGAGCGACCATGTCGGTGTATTCAAGGAGGGTCGCCTGGAGCAGTGGGATACTCCCTACAACCTGTACCACGAACCGCTGACACCCTTTGTCGCCAGCTTCATTGGCCAGGGTTACTTCATTCGCGGGCAGTTGAACACGCCGGAATCGGTCACCACCGAACTGGGCGAGTTGCGCGGTAATCGTGCCTACACCTGGCCCACGGGCGGCGCGGTGGATGTGTTGTTGCGCCCGGACGACATTGTTTATGCACCGGACAGCGCCTTGAAAGCGCGGATTGTCGGCAAGACATTCCTTGGTGCATCAACCCTGTATCGCCTGCAATTGCCCACCGGTGCGCAGCTGGAATCGATCTTCCCCAGCCACGCCGATCACTTGGTCGGTGCTGATGTAGGCATTCGCGTGGCAGCCGAACACCTGGTGTTGTTCCAGGCCTCAGGCAGCACAGCGGCGCACATTCCCCACGTTGAGTCAGGCGTTCGTCGCTACAGCACGGCCACCTGACCTCAGAACATCACGCCCGGCCAATTTCCGCGAACTTGGCCTGGGTGTGCTCGGCCAGCACCGCCGCTGCCAACTCCACCTCAAGCCCCCTTCTTCCCGCACTGATAAAAATTGTCGGAAACGACTGCGCCGTCACGTCGACAAAAGTGCGCAGGCGTTTCTTCTGCCCCAGCGGGCTGATGCCGCCCAGCAAGTAACCGGTGGCCCGTTGCGCCGCAGCCGGGTCTGCCATCTCGACCTTTTTCACCCCCGCCGCCTGCGCCAACGCTTTTAAATCCAAACTTCCGACGACCGGCACAACGGCCACCAGCAACTCAGCTTTTTCACTGCTGGCCAGCAGGGTCTTGAACACCTGCGCCGGATCAAGACCCAATTTTTCCGCGGCCTCCAGACCATAAGACGCTGCCTTGGGGTCATGTTCGTAACTGTGGATTCGATGTTCGGCACGAACTTTTTTCAACAGATCCAATGCGGGCGTCATGCGGGCTCCAGGCTTGGCAAAAAGGTGAAAAAACAGACCGCCAATTCTAGGCCAACGGAAGGCAAAAGGCTCTAGTCCGAAGCCCTGTGCCACGACCTCGCGTGCTCCTTTTCTGCCACTCCCGGCGCTCACGCCACGATCATTCACCACACCAATAATTACAAAATGACCGATCGTTCACTTTCGACCTTTGACAGCCGTCATTCTTGTCTATATTTTTTCGTTTACGAATACTGTAGGAATACACCTGCGGATTCACAGCAGTAAGCCGCGAAGAGGATGGGGATCCTCGCCACGGTGAAAATCGCCGATTGCCCGATGCGGCAAAACGCCAGACAACAACAAAAACAGAGGTTTTCCATGACAACTGCTCTTCAACAGCCTTCACTCTCAAGCCAATGCATGGCCGAATTCCTGGGCACTGCGTTGCTGATCTTCTTCGGTACCGGATGTGTTGCTGCGCTCAAGGTCGCGGGTGCCAGCTTTGGCTTGTGGGAAATCAGTATCATCTGGGGGATCGGCGTCAGCATGGCGATCTACCTGAGCGCCGGGATTTCCGGGGCTCACCTCAATCCAGCCGTCAGTATCGCCCTGTGCATTTTTGCCGATTTCGACAAGCGCAAACTGCCGTTCTACATCATCGCCCAGGTCGCCGGCGCCTTCTGCTCGGCCGCGTTGGTTTACACGCTCTACAGCAACCTGTTTTTCGATTACGAACAAACCCACCACATGATTCGCGGCACACAGGCCAGCCTGGAATTGGCCTCGGTGTTCTCCACCTATCCGCATCCGCTGCTGGGCACGGCCCAGGCGTTCCTGGTGGAAATGGTCATTACCGCGATCCTGATGGGCGTGATCATGGCCCTGACCGATGACAACAACGGCTTGCCCCGCGGCCCGTTGGCACCGCTGCTGATTGGTTTGCTGATCGCCGTGATCGGCAGCGCCATGGGCCCGCTGACCGGCTTTGCGATGAACCCGGCCCGTGACTTCGGTCCCAAACTGATGACCTTTTTCGCCGGTTGGGGTGAAATGGCCTTCACCGGCGGGCGCGACATTCCTTATTTCCTGATTCCGATCTTTGCACCGATTGTCGGTGCCTGCCTCGGTGCTGCCGCGTATCGCGGGCTGATTGCCCGTCACCTGCCGAGCGCCGCACCTGCTACAACTGATGCAACCGAAGCGGCCGCCAGCGGCAAAACCCGTACTTCCTGATGCGATAGCCTGGGCCGTACTGCCCTTTTGCGGCCCAGGCTGTTTACTTGACTCCCCTATTCTCCGTCCAAGGCAATCGACATGACCGACATTCAGAATAAGAACTACATCATTGCCCTCGATCAGGGCACCACCAGTTCCCGGGCGATCATCTTTGATCGTGACGCCAACGTGGTCTGCACCGCCCAGCGTGAATTCACTCAGCATTACCCGCAAGCCGGCTGGGTCGAACATGACCCGATGGAAATTTTCGCCACCCAGAGCGCGGTGATGGTCGAGGCCCTGGCACAAGCCGGCCTGCACCATGACCAGGTCGCGGCCATCGGCATCACCAACCAGCGTGAAACCACCGTGGTCTGGGACAAGATCACCGGCCGCCCGATCTACAACGCGATCGTCTGGCAATGCCGCCGCAGCACCGAGATCTGCCAGCAGCTCAAGCGCGATGGCCACGAGCAATACATCAACGACACCACTGGCCTGGTCACAGACCCGTACTTCTCTGGCACCAAGCTCAAGTGGATCCTCGACAACGTCGAAGGCAGCCGCGAACGTGCACGTAACGGCGAGCTGCTGTTCGGCACCATCGATAGCTGGCTGATCTGGAAATTTACCGGCGGCAAAACCCACGTCACCGACTACACCAACGCCTCGCGCACCATGCTCTTCAACATCCACACCCTCGAGTGGGATTCGAAGATGCTGGAGATTCTCGACGTGCCGCGCGAAATGCTGCCGGAAGTGAAGTCTTCCTCGGAAATCTACGGCCGCACCAAAAGTGGCATCGCCATCGGCGGTATTGCCGGTGACCAGCAGGCGGCGCTGTTCGGCCAAATGTGCGTAGAACCGGGCCAGGCGAAAAACACCTACGGCACCGGCTGCTTCCTGCTGATGAACACCGGCGACAAGGCCGTGAAATCCAAGCACGGCATGCTCACCACCATCGCGTGCGGTCCCCGTGGCGAAGTGGCCTACGCCCTGGAAGGCGCCGTGTTCAACGGCGGTTCCACCGTGCAATGGCTGCGTGACGAGCTGAAGATCATCGCCGATGCCACCGACACCGAATACTTCGCCGGCAAGGTCAAGGACAGCAACGGCGTGTACCTGGTACCGGCCTTCACCGGCCTGGGCGCTCCCTACTGGGACCCGTATGCCCGTGGTGCGCTGTTCGGCCTGACCCGCGGCGTACGCGTGGACCACATCATTCGTGCCGCCCTGGAGTCAATTGCCTACCAGACCCGCGACGTACTCGACGCGATGCAGCAGGATTCCGGCGAACGCCTCAAATCCCTGCGGGTAGACGGTGGCGCAGTTGCCAACAACTTCCTGATGCAATTCCAGGCCGACATCCTCGGCACCCAGGTTGAGCGCCCGCAAATGCGCGAAACCACGGCATTGGGCGCCGCTTACCTGGCCGGCCTGGCGTGCGGCTTCTGGGGCAGCCTGGACGAGTTGCGTGGCAAGGCCGTGATCGAGCGCCAATTCGAACCGCAACTGGAAGAAGCGGCGAAAGAAAAACTCTACGCCGGCTGGCAGAAAGCGGTCAGCCGCACCCGCGACTGGGAACCCCACGAAGGCGCTGAATAAGCCAAGCGCCGGACCCACATAGGGTTGTAACTGGCAGGGAGCAGATTCCTGCGTCATCATGGGCCACTTTTTACGGCAGCCCAAAGGACGCACCATGAATCTGCCTCCCCGCCAGCAACAAATCCTCGAACTGGTTCGCGAACGCGGCTATGTGAGTATCGAGGAAATGGCGCAGCTCTTCGTTGTCACCCCGCAAACCATCCGCCGCGATATCAATCAACTGGCGGAAGCCAATCTGTTGCGCCGCTACCACGGCGGCGCAGCCTATGACTCCAGCGTTGAAAACACCGCCTACGCCATGCGGGCCGACCAGATGCGCGACGAGAAACAGCGCATCGGCGAAGCCATCGCCGCGCAAATCCCCGATCACGCCTCGCTTTTCATCAACATCGGTACCACCACCGAATCGATTGCCCGCGCGCTGCTTAACCACAGCCACCTGAAAATCATCACCAATAACCTCAACGTCGCCATGATGCTGAGTGCCAAAGACGACTTCGACGTACTCCTGACCGGCGGCAACGTGCGCCGTGACGGCGGCGTGGTAGGCCAGGCCAGCGTCGACTTTATCAACCAGTTCAAGGTCGATTTTGCCCTGGTGGGCATCAGCGGCATCGATGAAGACGGCAGCCTGTTGGACTTCGATTACCAGGAAGTACGGGTTTCCCAGGCGATCATTGCCAATGCGCGCAAGGTGATCCTGGCGGCGGACTCCAGCAAATTCGGGCGCAACGCCATGATTCGCCTGGGACCCATCAGTTTGATTGATTGTTTAGTCACCGATCAGCAGCCGGTCCCGGCACTGGTGCAGTTGCTGAATCAGCACAAGATTCGGCTGGAAGTGGTGTAAGCTTATACAGGGGGTGTCCTGCCCCCTGATGTTCACAAATTTTCCTTTCTTCGCCCTTCGATCAGTATTTTCAATCGAAGCGGGCTGGCTGTGCCTGCGTTTATGAGCTACCATTTTCGCAAATGAACATTTATGTTCGAATTCCAATACGAAAAAGATTGCGAGGCCAGCCGATGAACCCTTCTACCTTGCCTGCCCCACCGCTTGCCGAAGTCTATGACGTCGCCGTTATCGGTGGCGGGATCAATGGCGTCGGGATTGCAGCAGACGCAGCCGGTCGCGGTTTGTCGGTATTCCTTTGCGAAAAGGACGACCTGGCCAGCCACACATCCTCCGCCAGCAGCAAGCTGATCCACGGCGGCCTGCGTTACCTCGAACATTACGAATTCCGCCTGGTGCGTGAAGCCCTGGCTGAGCGTGAAGTGCTGCTGGCCAAGGCCCCGCACATCGTCAAGCAGATGCGCTTTGTGTTGCCACACCGCCCGCACCTGCGCCCGGCGTGGATGATTCGCGCCGGCCTGTTCCTGTATGACCACCTGGGCAAGCGGGAAAAACTCGAGGGTTCCAAGAGCCTCAAATTCGGCCCCGACAGCCCGCTGAAAAGCGAAATCACCAAAGGCTTCGAATACTCCGATTGCTGGGTCGATGACGCCCGCCTTGTAGTACTCAACGCCATGGCCGCGCGGGAAAAGGGTGCGCATATCCACACCCAGACCCGTTGCGTCAGCGCGCACCGCAGCCAGGGCCTGTGGGAAATGAACATGGAACGCGCCGACGGCAGCCTGTTCTCGATCCGCGCCCGGGCCCTGGTGAACGCAGCCGGCCCGTGGGTCGCCAAGTTCATCAAGGATGACTTGAAGCTGGATTCGCCTTATGGCATCCGCCTGATCCAGGGCAGCCACCTGATCGTGCCGAAGCTGTATGAAGGCGCCCACGCGCACATCCTGCAGAACGAAGACCAGCGCATTGTCTTCACCATTCCGTACCTGAATCACCTGACCATCATCGGCACCACCGACCGCGAATACACCGGCGACCCGGCGAAAGTGGCGATTACCGAAGGTGAAACCGACTACATGCTCAACGTGGTCAACGCGCACTTCAAGAAGCAGCTGAGCCGCGATGACATCGTGCACACCTATTCCGGCGTGCGCCCGCTGTGCAACGACGAATCCGACAACCCGTCGGCCGTGACCCGCGACTACACCCTGGCGCTGTCGGGCACCTCGGGCGAGGCACCGTTGCTGTCGGTGTTCGGCGGCAAGCTGACCACTTACCGCAAGCTGGCTGAATCGGCGATGGCGCAACTGGCACCGTACTTCACACAGATGCGCCCAAGCTGGACGGCCACGGCCACCCTGCCCGGCGGCGAAAACATGAGCACGCCAGAAGCCCTGGCGGATGCGATTCGCAGCAAGTACGACTGGGTGCCGAGCGAAATTGCCCGTCGCTGGTCCACCACTTATGGCAGCCGCACCTGGCGCCTGCTGGAAGGCGTGCAGTCGCTGGCAGACATGGGCGATCACCTTGGTGGCGGCCTGTACACCCGCGAAGTCGACTACCTGTGCGCTGAAGAATGGGCGACGCAGCCCCAGGACATCCTGTGGCGCCGCAGCAAGCTGGGCCTGTTCACCACGCCGGAAGAACAGGAAAAGGTGCAGCGCTACCTGTCCAAGGTCGAGCACAATCGCGGCAAGATCGAAGCCGCTTAATCGACCCGCTGTAAAAAAGCCCCTGCGCCGAAAGGTCCAGGGGCTTTTTCATGCCTGGAGATGGCGCTGATAACGCAGGCCCATTTCACGAATACCGCTGAAGGCAGAGCCCAGCAACACGGGATAAGCCGCCTGCAAAAAGCCCGGCGTGGCCGTCGCGAGCGCCCGCTCCAACCACAGGCAGGCCTGCACTTCGTCGCCGTCGTGAGCCAACTCCGCAGCATGGTTGTATTGCCCGCGGAAATCCCCGGCCTCGGCTGAACGGTGATACCACCGGCGCGCCAGTTGAACATCCTTGGGCACCACCACGCCTTCATGGTGGAACCGCCCCAACAGGTTCATCGACTTGGCGTGCCCCTTGGTCGCAGCCTGGCGAAACAGCTCATACGCCGCGACAAGATCACGCTCCACACCACGGCCACGCGTCAGCAACTGGCCGTAGTTATACAGCCCCCAATCCAGCCCCAGATCGGCAGCCTTGCGGTAATGCCGCGCACTGTCTTCCAAATCGACTTCGCAGCCCCAGCCATTCTCCAGGCAGCGCCCGATCATGTTGATCGCCATGGGGTGGCGCTGCCGGGCGGCGATGCGAAACCAGCTCAATGCCAGGGCCTCATCCTTCTGCACGCCACGGCCGTCAAGCAGCAGCTGGGCCAGCGTCGCCTGTGCATCGGCATCACCCAATTGGGCGGCATGCATCACCCACCGCACATAGGCGCGCGGATTTTCACCGATGTCGGACGGCTCGCTGCCTGGCTGTGCGCTCTGCATTCCTGCCCCGAATAGCGATCAAGGACCGCAAAAAGTTTCATGATTTATTTGGTTACAAAGTATTACATTTGAGATCGCTTATCAATTACGATCGCATCTCACTAACACCCACAAGAGATAACTCAATGACTACCGGGATCAGTTCTGCCCCCCTTTCATCGCGGCATTTGCTCGCGTCGGCAGTGGGTTTGGCAGTGGCTGCGCAAGGAGGATTCAGTTACGCGGCGGAGACCGCACCAGATGACAACACAGGCGTCATTCAGCTCGGCGCGACCAGCATCGAAGGTCAGGCCCCAAGCCAGAGCGTCTACAACCCTGTGGCGCCTTCTTCCCCCAAGTACACCGAGCCATTGCGCGACACGCCGCAGACCATCACGGTAGTGCCCAAGGAAGTCATCCATGACCAAAACCTGCTGACCTTGCGCGATGTGCTGAGCACCGTGCCAGGCATCACCTTCGGTGCCGGCGAGGGCGGCAGCGGATATGGCGACAGCATCAACCTGCGCGGCTTCTCCGCCAGCGGCGACATCTACGTGGACGGTGTGCGCGACAGCGCGCAATACAGCCGCACCGACCCCTTCAACCTGGAACAGGTCGAAGTCGTCAGCGGCGCGAGTTCGGTGTATTCCGGTTCCGGTGCGGTCGGCGGCACCATCAATCTGGTGAGCAAACAGCCAGAATTGCGCGACAAAACCACCATCAGTGCAGGTATCGGCACCGATAATTACAAGCGCACCACCCTCGACACCAACCAGCTGCTCAACGACACCACGGCGTTCCGCCTGAACCTGATGGCCCATGGTAACGATGTGCCGGGGCGCGATTATGAGGATTACGAACGCTGGGGCATCGCGCCGTCTATCGCGTTTGGCCTGGGCACACCGACCCGCGTCACGGTCAGTTACGAGCACCAGAAAGACGACAACACGCCGCAATACGGGATTCCGATCTACAACGGCAAGCCGATGCCAGGCGTGGGCTGGAGCGATTTCTACGGCTACCACAACATCAACGAGCAACAAACCACCTCGGACGCGTTCAGCCTGAAGCTCGAGCATGATTTCAACGACGCCGTGTCCGTGCGTAACTTCACCCGCGTCGAGCGCGTTCGCCAGGACCTGCGCGCCTCGGGCCCCGAAGGTGCGCAGGCCGGCTGCCTCGCCAGCGGCACCCAGATCACGGGCGCGCCTTGCGCTGCAGGCCTCAAGCCGGGCTATTTCCAGCCAAGCGGTGGCTCACTGGGTAACGAGCGCAACACTCAGAACAAAATGTTCACCAACCAGACCGACGTCACCAGCCACTTCAGCACCGGTTTCATCGACCACACGCTGATGACCGGTATCGCCATCAGCCGTGAGGAATACGAGGCGGATACCGGAAAATGGCTGACCAACAGCAACGGCAGCACCATCGTCCCGCCACCGGTCAGCTACAGCGATCCGAACTCCGAATGGACCGGCCCGGTCAATTTCACCCGGGCGGCCCACGTCGATGGCGCGCTGAACAACCGCGCTGCCTATGCCTTCGACACGCTCAAACTCAACCCACAGTGGGAAATCAACGGCGGTTTGCGTTACGAGCACAACGCCGGCAGCTCGGTGACCAATGCCTACTCCAGCACCGGTGTGGAAACGCCCGGCACTCGTTACGGCCAGGCGGATGACCTGACGTCCTACCGCCTGGCCCTGGTCTATAAACCGGCGGAAAACGGCAGCTTCTATATCGCCTACGGCAACAGCAAGACGCCGTCCCAAGCCAGCGTCAATGGGAGTTGCTACACACCGGCCAAAAGCTCCAGCGTGGCTACCAACAACTGCAACGTGGACCCTGAAACCGCCGTCAGCTATGAGATCGGCACCAAGTGGGACCTGCTCGACAATGCCCTGTCGCTGACAGGTGCGATCTTCCGCAATGACCGTACCAACTACAAAGTCGCCGATAACGACCCGAGCAACCTCAGCGGCACGCAAACCCTCGACGGCAAGGCTCGCGCCGATGGTGTGGCCCTGGGCCTCAGTGGCCAGCTTACTGACCGCTGGAAGGTCTTCGCCAACTACACCTACCTGAACACCCGTGTGCTGCGCAGCGCCAGCGATTACACCCTGGCGACCACCGGCCTCGACGTGCAGAAAGGTGAGCCGCTGACCTTCACCCCCAAACATGCCGCCAGCCTCTGGACGGTGTACGACCTGCCCCATGACTTCCAGGTGGGCTATGGCATCACGGCGCAAACCAAGCAGTACCTGGCCAGCGCCGCCGGGGCACCGACTTCGCCTGGCTACGCGGTGCAGCGCGCGATGCTCGGCTACAAGGTCAACAAACAGCTGAACCTGCAACTGAACGTCAACAACCTGTTCAACAAGGACTACCTCACCCGCATCCGTAACAACGGTTGGGCGGTACCCGGCGATGGTCGCGCCGCGGTTGTCTCGGCCGACTACACGTTCTGACGAAAAATCCACACTAAGACGCCCCGGGGAGCCACGCTCCCGGGGCTTTTTTTATGGGCGACATCAACGTATCCAGGCATTCGGATTTCCGAACGCTGTATACCAACCTATTCGGTTTGCCGGATCGCGCTAACGCAAATTCTTCGTCATACAAAGTTAATCTCCATATATATCATGCGCTTAACCTTTTATTACTGGTCTGGCACGACTCATGCTCTACACTCGTACGCGATTGCCTGAGGCGCCTCAGGAGCCGTCATGGGCATTCGCAGTACTGTTTATATAAAAACGTGGCCGTACCAACCGGTCTCATAAAAAAAACAAATGTCGAGGAAGTATTGATGCGCATCGTTCCCCATATCTTGGGCGCAGCTATCGCTGCTGCTCTGATCAGCACTCCAGTTTTCGCCGCCGAACTCACCGGCACACTGAAGAAAATCAACGACTCCGGCACCATCACTCTCGCTCACCGCGACAGCTCCATTCCGTTTTCCTATATCGCGGATGGTTCGGGCAAGCCAGTGGGCTACTCCCACGACATTCAGTTGGCCGTCGTCGAGCAACTGAAAAAAGACCTGAACAAACCCGACCTGAAGGCCAAGTACAACCTGGTCACCTCGCAAACCCGTATCCCGTTGATCCAGAACGGCACCGCGGACCTCGAGTGCGGCTCCACCACCAACAACGCCGAACGCGCCCAGCAAGTCGATTTCACCGTCAACATCTTCGAAATCGGCACCCGTCTGCTGGTCAAGAAAGACAAGGATGGCAAGCCGTCCTATAGCGATTTCGCTGACCTGAAAGGCAAGAACGTCGTGACCACCGCTGGCACCACGTCCGAGCGCATCATCAAAGCGATGAACGCCGACAAGCAGATGGGCATGAACGTCATCTCCGCCAAAGACCACGGCGAATCCTTCCAGATGCTGGAAAGCGGCCGCGCCGTAGCTTTCATGATGGACGACGCCCTGCTGGCCGGTGAAGAAGCCAAGGCCAAGAAGCCGGATGACTGGGTCATCACCGGTACCCCGCAGTCCTTCGAAGCCTACGCCTGCATGGTTCGTAAAGACGACCCGGCCTTCAAGAAGGCTGTGGATGACGCCATCGTTGCCCTGTACAAATCCGGCGAAATCAACAAGATCTACAGCAAGTGGTTCGAAAGCCCGATCCCACCAAAAGGCCTGAACCTGAACTTCCCGATGAGCGAAAAGGTGAAGGAGCTGATCGCCAACCCAAGCGACAAACCAGCGCCTGACGTAAAAATCTGATACCTGACTAAGCTTATCTCCTGAGGGAGCCAACCCTCCCTCAGGCGTCTGTTACTACCTGCTGGCTTTAATTTTGGAACACTCGACCTGGCGGTTTTCGAGCCGATCGCGTGTGCCTGACGTTCACCGTCGGGCGGGAAAGGATCTTCCCCAAGCGGGTGCTTGTACATCGATCGATCTCGAGGGGAGACCCTAATGAACTACAACTGGGACTGGGGCGTATTCTTCAAGTCCACCGGCGTTGGCAGCGAGACTTATCTCGACTGGTACATCTCCGGACTGGGCTGGACCATCGCCATCGCCGTCGTGGCCTGGATTATCGCCTTGCTGCTGGGCTCCGTACTCGGCGTCATGCGCACCGTGCCAAACCGCATCGTATCGGGCATCGCGACCTGCTACGTGGAACTGTTTCGTAACGTGCCGCTGCTGGTTCAGCTGTTTATCTGGTACTTCCTCGTACCCGACATGCTGCCGCAGAACCTGCAGGACTGGTACAAACAAGACCTCAACCCGACCACCTCGGCCTACCTGAGCGTTGTCGTGTGCCTGGGCCTGTTCACTGCCGCACGGGTGTGCGAACAAGTGCGCACCGGCATCCAGGCGTTGCCACGGGGCCAGGAATCCGCCGCACGCGCCATGGGCTTCAAGCTGCCACAGATCTACTGGAACGTGCTGCTGCCCCAGGCCTACCGGATCATCATTCCGCCGCTTACCTCGGAATTCCTCAACGTCTTCAAGAACTCCTCCGTGGCGTCCCTGATCGGCTTGATGGAACTGCTGGCGCAAACCAAACAGACTGCCGAGTTCTCGGCCAACCTGTTTGAAGCCTTCACCCTGGCCACGCTGATCTACTTCACCCTGAACATGAGCCTGATGCTGCTGATGCGCGTGGTCGAGAAGAAAGTTGCCGTGCCCGGCCTGATCTCCGTGGGGGGTAAATAATGGAATTCGATTTCAGTGGCATCATCCCCGCCATCCCGGGCCTGTGGAACGGCATGGTCATGACCTTGCAGTTGATGGTCATGGGCGTGGTCGGCGGTATCGTGCTGGGTACGATCCTCGCGCTGATGCGCCTGTCGTCCAGCAAACTGCTGTCGCGCCTGGCCGGCGCCTACGTGAACTACTTCCGCTCGATCCCGCTGCTGTTGGTGATCACCTGGTTCTACCTGGCGGTGCCGTTCGTGCTGCGCTGGATCACCGGCGAAGACACCCCGATCGGTGCGTTCACCTCCTGCGTCGTGGCCTTCATGATGTTCGAGGCGGCGTATTTCTGCGAAATCGTGCGGGCCGGCGTGCAGTCGATCCCCAAGGGCCAGATGGCCGCCGCGCAAGCCATGGGCATGACCTACGGCCAGACCATGCGCCTGATCATCCTGCCCCAGGCGTTCCGCAAGATGACCCCGTTGCTGCTGCAACAGTCGATCATCCTGTTCCAGGACACCTCGCTGGTCTACACCGTGGGCCTGGTGGACTTCCTCAACTCCGCCCGCTCCAACGGCGACATCATCGGCCGCTCCAATGAGTTCCTGATCTTCGCCGGTGTCGTCTACTTCATCATCAGCTTTTCCGCCTCGCTGCTGGTCAAGCGTCTGCAAAAAAGGTTTGCCGTATGATCTCTATCAAGAATATCAACAAGTGGTATGGCGACTTCCAGGTGCTGACCGATTGCAGCACCGAGGTTAAAAAAGGCGAAGTGATCGTGGTGTGCGGACCGTCCGGCTCCGGCAAATCCACCCTGATCAAGTGCGTCAACGCTCTGGAGCCGTTCCAGAAAGGCGACGTGGTCGTGGACGGCACCTCCATCGCCGACCCGAAGACCAACCTGCCGAAACTGCGCTCGCGCGTCGGCATGGTGTTCCAGCACTTCGAGCTGTTTCCGCACCTGACCATCACCGAAAACCTGACCATCGCGCAGATCAAGGTATTGGGCCGCAGCAAGGAAGAAGCCACCAAGAAGGGCCTGCAACTGCTGGAGCGCGTCGGCCTGTCGGCTCACGCCCACAAGCACCCGGGCCAGCTTTCCGGCGGCCAGCAACAGCGTGTGGCGATTGCCCGTGCGCTGGCGATGGACCCGATCGTCATGCTGTTCGACGAACCGACCTCCGCCCTCGACCCGGAAATGGTCAACGAAGTACTCGACGTGATGGTGCAACTGGCCCAGGAAGGCATGACCATGATGTGCGTGACCCACGAAATGGGTTTCGCCCGCAAGGTCGCCGACCGGGTGATCTTCATGGACGCCGGCAAGATCATCGAAGACTGCCCGAAAGAGGAATTCTTCGGCGACATCAGCGCCCGCTCCGAGCGCGCGCAGCACTTCCTTGAGAAAATCCTGCAGCACTAAAAAGCCGCAGCTCACTGCTTTTCTGTAGGAGCGTGCTTGCTCGCGAAAGACGTCAACGATAACGCGAACATCCTGGATGAGCGCGGTGCCCTTGAGTTTTTCGCGAGCAAGCTCGCTCCTGCAGTTGGCAAGTGAGCGATAGCTGACCCAAGGCATCTGTGATGAAATGCGACCCCAACCTCTTTCGCGCCGCGCCGCCATCACTTGCCGTGAAGCCTCGTCTGATTCGCCAATTGTTCCTGCCGCCTCTGATCATCGCCCTGATGATCGGACTGGGTTACGTCGGCTTCTGGATCAGTGAGTTCTATGGAATCCGCACCCTCAGCGATACCGGCGAACGCCAGCTGGAATTGCACGCCCGCACCGTCGAGAGCGAACTCAGCAAATACACCTACCTGCCCAGTCTCCTGGAGCTGGAATCCAGCGTCTCCAAGCTGTTGGCAGACCCGAATCAGGAAACCCGAAAAACCGTCAACGACTACCTCGAAGGCCTGAACCGGCGCAGTCGTAGCCGGGCGATTTACGTGATGGATACCACCGGCCGCGTGCTGGCGACCAGTAACTGGCGCGACGCCGACAGTTACCAGGGTGAAGACCTGTCCTTCCGTGCCTATTTCCAGAATGCCGTGCGCGGCCAGCCCGGCCGTTTCTACGGCATCGGCAGCACCAACGGCGAACCCGGCTATTACCTGGCCCATGGCCTGGAAGAACACGGCAAGATCATCGGCGTCGCCGTGGTCAAGGTCCGCCTGGAAGCGCTGGAAGAGCGCTGGCAGCGGGCGCGCCTGGAGGCCTTTGTCAGTGACGAGAACGGCATCATCATTCTCTCCAGCGACCCGGCCCGTCGCCTCAAGTCCGTGCGACCACTGAGCGATGACACCAAGGACCGCCTCGCCCACAGCCTGCAATATTACTGGGCGACGCTCAACGAGCTGGAACCACTGGCCCGCGAGCGTCTCAATGAAGGCACCGAGAAATTAACCTTCCCGGCCAACAGCGAAGTGGTGGCCGACGAGCATGAGGTCAGCTACCTGGCCCAGACCCGCCCGTTGAACGACACCCCATGGAACTTCACCCTGCTCACCCCGCTGAACGACCTGCGCCAGGCCGCCATCAACCAGGGCATCCTGGTGGCCGTGGCGTTCGCGTTGGTGGCGTTCCTGTTGATCGCCTGGAACGAGCGCCGCAAGGTGATCGCCACCCGCCTCGCCGCCCGGGAAGCCCTGCAGGAAGCCAACAATCAGCTGGAGCGACGGATTGCCGAACGCACCACCGACCTGCGGGCCAGCAACGAACGGCTCAAGAGCCAGATTCGCGAGCGGCGCCAGGCCGAGGAAACCTTGCGCCGCGCCCAGGACGAACTGGTGCAGGCCGGCAAACTTGCCGCCATCGGCCAGATGTCCACCAGCATCGCCCATGAATTGAACCAGCCACTGGCCGCCTTGCGCACGCTGTCGGGCAACACCGTACGCTTCCTGGAGCGTGGGGCGCTGGACACCGCCAGTGCCAACCTCAAGACCATCAACGAACTGATCGACCGCATGGGCCGCATCACCGCCAGCCTGCGCTCCTTTGCCCGGCGCGGTGATGACCAGGGCGAAGCCAACCTGGGCAAGGCGGTGGACGCCACGTTCCAGATCCTCGGCAGTCGCCTGGAAACCTCGCCGCTGACGGTTCACCGCCACTTCGCCAGCGCGCAATTGCAGATCGACCAGACGCGCCTGGAGCAGATTCTGGTCAACCTGATCGGCAACGCCCTGGACGCGATGCAGGCGCAACCGGCCCCCGAGTTGTGGCTGGAAGGCGACATCGTCGACGGCAAATACCGCCTGCGGGTACGCGATAACGGCCACGGGATTGATCCCGAGACCCGCAAGCATTTGTTCGAACCGTTCTTTACCACCAAACCCGGCGAACAAGGCCTGGGCCTCGGCCTGACGCTGTCGGCCAGCCTCGCGGCCGCCACCGGCGGCAACCTCGCCGTCGAGCACCCGGCCAGCGGTGGTACTGCCTTTGTCCTGAGTTTGCCGCTGGCGAGCCCTCAACAAGTCGAGTCGAAATGAACGCAGAAAAAAACACCGACCTGACCGTCCTGATCGTCGAAGACGACCCCCATGTATTGCTCGGCTGCCAGCAAGCCCTGGCCCTGGAAGACATCCCCAGCGTGGGCGTGGCCAGCGCCGAAGAGGCCCTGACCCGGGTTGGTGAAAACTTCGCCGGCATCGTCATCAGCGATATTCGCCTGCCGGGCATTGACGGCCTGGAGCTGCTGACTCGCCTCAAAGCCTTGGATAAAAGCCTGCCGGTGGTGCTGATCACCGGCCACGGCGATATCTCCATGGCGGTGGGTGCGATGCGCAACGGCGCCTATGACTTCATGGAAAAACCCTTCTCCCCCGAGCGCCTGGTGGACGTTGCCCGCCGCGCCCTGGAGCAACGCGGGCTGGCTCGGGAAGTCTGGTCGCTACGCCGGCAACTGGCCGAGCGCGACTCCCTGGAAGGCCGAATCATCGGCCGCTCCCCGGCCATGCAAAACTTGCGGGAGTTGATCGCCAACGTCGCCGACACCTCAGCCAACGTGCTGATCGAAGGCGAGACCGGCACCGGCAAGGAACTGGTCGCCCGTTGCCTGCATGATTTCAGCCGGCGTCATTCCCATCAGTTCGTTGCCTTGAACTGCGGTGGCCTGCCGGAGAACCTGTTCGAAAGCGAAATCTTCGGCCATGAAGCCAACGCATTTACCGGCGCCGGCAAGCGCCGCATCGGCAAGATCGAACATGCCCACGAAGGCACGCTGTTCCTAGACGAAGTGGAAAGCATGCCGATGAACCTGCAGATCAAACTGCTGCGGGTATTGCAGGAACGCACCTTGGAACGCCTGGGCTCGAACCAGAGCGTGGCGGTGGATTGCCGGGTGATCGCCGCCACCAAGTCCGACCTCGACGACCTGAGCCGCGCCAACCAATTCCGCAGCGACCTGTACTACCGCCTCAACGTGGTAACCCTGGAACTGCCGCCCCTGCGGGAACGCCGGGAAGATATCCTGCAATTGTTCGAACACTTCCTGCAGCAGTCGTCGTTGCGTTTCGACCGCACCGCGCCGGACCTCGACAACCAGACCCTGTCCAACCTGATGAGCCACGACTGGCCGGGCAACGTGCGTGAATTGCGCAACGTGGCCGAGCGGTTTGCCCTGGGTTTGCCGGCGTTTAAAAAGAGCGGCGCCAGCAGCGGCAACCACAGTTTGGCCTTTACCGAAGCGGTGGAGGCGTTCGAGCGCAACCTGCTCAATGACGCGTTGCAGCGCAGCGGCGGCAACCTGACCCAGGCCAGCCAGGAACTGGGGATGGCCAAGACCACGTTGTTCGACAAGGTCAAGAAATATGGGCTGAGCCATTAGGAGCGCATTGTGGATTTATTGCTGAAGGCGGCATTGGGCGCGGGGGTGGTGTTGATTCTGGCGGCGCTGGCCAAGACCAAGAACTACTACATAGCCGGGTTGGTGCCGCTGTTTCCCACGTTCGCGTTGATTGCGCATTACATTGTTGGCAAGGGTCGGTCGGTGGAGGATTTGAAGACCACCATCGTGTTCGGGATGTGGTCGATTATTCCGTACTTTGTGTACCTGGCGACGTTGTATGTGATGGTTGACCGGATGCGTCTGGAAGCTTCGCTGGCGGTGGCGGCGGTGGCGTGGTTGATGGCGGCTACGGTGTTGGTCAGCGTGTGGGTACGGGTACACGCCTGACATACGCCTATCAAAAATGTGGGGCTGGGTGGGTGTGTATATCCGTTATTTGGGTAACGGCCGCTATTGGTTCCGCTCTTACAGCGGCTCACTTTTGAAGAGCGCAAAAGTAAGCAAAACGCTCTTGCCCCACCACTCGGCACCTCGCCTGCGCTCGGTGTGCCCTCACTCCGGCTTTGGACCGTGGGCCGCCGCGATGGGCCATCCTTGGCCCAGCGCGGCTAACCCGGCGTCCTGCCGGGTTACCCACGCTCCAAAGCCTGCGTTCGGCCAGCGTGGTTTAACGGGGCGCCTAAGATCAAGATCAAAAGCAAAAGCACAGCGGCCTACCGGCCGGCTTGAGTGTTAAAAGCAAAATCAAAATCTAAAGCGGGCACGGTCCAAATGTGGGAGCGGGCTTGCTCGCGAAGGTCGTTAACGATGACGCGGGCATTCTGGATGAACGCGGCGCTCTCAGGTTTTTCGCGAGCAAGCCCGCTCCCACAGAAAAGCAGATCTGTTTTCGCTCTGGTCTTTGCTTTTGCTTTTAACACTCAAGCCGGCCGGGAGGCCGCTGTGCTTTTGCTTTTGATTTTGATCTGACTGCCCCAATAAGCCCGAGGCCGAACGCAGGTATTGCGGAGCGGGTAAACCGGCAGGACGCCGGTTTAGCCGCGCCGGGCCATGGATGGCCCGTCGCGGCGGCCCGCGGAGCAATGCCGGAGTGAGGGAACGCCGAGCCACGGCGAGGCGCCGACAGGCGGGGCAGAGCCCTTTACTTACTTTGGGGCTTTTCCAAAGTGAGCCGCTGTAAGAGCGGAACCATAAGCCGCCGTTACCTAAATAACGGATATGTACTCCCCCCCAAAAAGCTCAGCGCCCCCTAGCGAACAATCTTGTCCACCTGAATCCCCAGCTTCTTCAACCGATACCAAAAGCTACGCTCAGAAATCCCGATCTTCTGCGCCGCCGCAGCCTGCACCCCGTTGCTCTCCTGCAACGCAGCCATGATGTAAGCCTTCTCCACCTCAGCCAGCGCCGCATCCAGATCCTGCGGCACCCCCGGCCCGTTGCTGAGGATCGCGCCCACCCCATCCTCAGCCGGCTTCGAAGCAAACAGATACGCCGGCAAATCAATGTCCTCGATCACTGGCGTCGCCGCGACGATGGTCGCCCGCTCCACACAGTTTTGCAGCTCACGAATATTGCCCGGCCAGGAATACGCCGCCATGGCCTGCAATGCCTCAGGGCTGAAACCGGTGATGCGTTTACCCGCCGTAGCACTCAAGGTCTGGGCAAAATGCCGAGCCAGCGGCGCGATGTCTTCCACCCGTTCGCGCAAGGCCGGCAGCGGAATCGGGAACACATTGAGGCGGTAGTAAAGGTCTTCACGAAACTCTTTGTTCGCCACCGCATCCAGCAAATTCTTGTTGGTGGCGGCGATCACCCGCACATCCACTTTGCGCTCGCGCGGATCGCCCACCGGCTCGATCACCCGCTCCTGCAAGGCCCGCAGGATTTTCGCCTGCAACGCCAACGGCATGTCGCCCACTTCATCGAGAAACAACGTGCCCTTGTCGGCCTGCATGAAGCGCCCGACCCGGTCCGCCACCGCGCCGGTAAAGGCGCCCTTGCGGTGGCCGAACATCTCGCTTTCCAGCAAGCCTTCGGGAATCGCCGCGCAGTTGACCGCTACAAATGGCTTGTCGGCGCGATTGCCGTGTTTGTGGATGGCGCGGGCGACCATCTCCTTGCCGGTGCCGCTTTCGCCCGTCAGCAGCACTGTGGCGTTGCTGTCGCGCACCGAGTCCACGGCGTGCAGCACGCGGCGAAACGCCGGGCTGTCGCCCACCAGGCTGTCGAACTGCGAGTGTTCATCCAGCTCCGCACGCATGCGCGCGTTGTCGCGCATGATGTCGCGAAACTGCAGGGCCTTGGCCACGGTGATGTCCAGCTCATCGATGTCGAAGGGCTTGGCGATGTAGTCGTAGGCACCGTTGCGCATCGACTGCACCGCGTTTTTCACGGTGCTGTAGGCGGTCATCACGATCACCGGCAGGTGGGGGTAACGCACCTTGATTTCCGCCAGCAGCGCCGGCCCGTCCATGCCGGGCATGCGCCAGTCGCTGATCACCAGGTCGATGTCTTCCTGCTCCAGCACCTTGAGCGCGTGCAGGCCGTTGCCGGCGGTAAACACCTGGATCCCGCTCTGGCTCAAGGCCGACGAGAGCAAGTCACAGAGCTTGGGTTCATCGTCGACTACCAATACGTTATGCGTCATCACCATCCTCATCATCGCCGTCGTCTGCACCCTGGGCCGGAATGTACAGGCTGAAGGTGGCGCCGGCATCTTTCTCGCTGACACATTCGATGCTGCCGTCATGACTTTCCATGATCGAGAAGACTTTGGCCAGACCCAAGCCCGTGCCCGAGGCCTTGGTGGTGACGAATGGTGTGAAGATCCGCTCGATCATGTCCGACGGAATGCCTTCGCCGGTATCGCCGATGCTGATCACTGTGTTGCCGCCCACGCTGCGGATGCCCAGGGTCAGGCGACCGCCTCCGGGCATGGCATCGATGGCGTTGAGAATCAGGTTGAGGCACGCCTGCTTGAGCTGCTTGGCATCGGCGTAAATCGTCGCGCCGGGGGCCTGGTCATCGATATGCGCGTCGATGTTATGGGTCGACAACTCTGGCCCGCAGAAGCCGAGGATTTCCTCCACCACCGGCCGTGTCGCTTGCACCGTACGCAACGGCGCGCTGGGTTTGGCGAAGTCGAGGAATTCGGTGATCAGGTCGTTGATCCGGCTGACTTCGCTGATCACGTATTCGAGGTGGCGCTTGTCGGTTTCCGGCAAATCGGCGCGGCGGTGCAGCAACTGGGTGGCGGTTTTGATAATGCCCAGTGGATTGCGGATTTCGTGGGCCAGGCCCATCGCGACTTCGCCCAATGCATGCAGGCGGTCGCGGCGGCGCAGTTGCGCTTCCAGGTGATGCAACTCACCGAGGCGCTCCGTCATGTGGTTGAAGGTGCTGCTCAGTTGCGCCAGCTCGTCGCCGCCGCTGACCGCCACACGATGCTGATAGTTACCCGAGATCACCGCGCTGACGCCTTCGGACAAGTCCCGCAACGGGCGCGTGAGACGCTGGGACACCAGCATGCCGGCACCGAGGGACAGCGCCGAGCTGAGCAGGAAGATCAACACGAACAGATTGCTCTGGTTCACCAGGCCCACCAGGCTGGTGTGCCGCAGCAAGCCGCTGAAGATCACCCCTTGCAGCTCGCCGGCGTCATTGAAGATCGGCCAGTACAAACCGCTGTAGTTGTTGGTGAACTGTTCGCTGGGCTGCTTGGTGCTGCGCAGCGCGGCCTCGATATTCGAAGGAATCCGGGTGGGGTGATCGACGAAGCGCTGGGTAGAGAAAATCTCCGAGAAGCCATTGGGATTGGCCAGGTACAGGCGCAAGTCGAGGGAATGCACATCGGCCACGCTGGTCAGGAAACTGCTGTCCAGGTAGGTCGCCACCAGCAGTTGATAGTCAACCCCGTCCTCACTGGTCTCGAAGGTCGACACCACCACGCCGGTAGTCACGCCCGCCACCTGGACGGTCTGCAACACCGCATTACTGGCCAGGTTGATTTGCTTGACGATGTCATCGGCGGCAGTGCTGAAGACAATCTTGTGGTCACTGCTGCGGATCAGCGCGACCACGTCGATGTCGGTGGCGGCGGCAATGTCGGCGGTCAGCTTGTCGTGCTTCTCGGCCTGGCGCGACGACGGCGGCTTGGTGTAGCGCAGGAACAGTTGGGCGACCCGGGCGTTGTCGTGGAGGATGTCGCCAATCTCATCCTTGACGATCTTGGTCGACTCCTGCAGCCAGATCCGCACGTTGCTGTCGAAGATCTGCGACAACGTCGTCGCGGCCAGCTCCGCCGCGATCATCGTCGGAATCACCGTGACCAGCCAGAACGCCAACACCAGCTTGCGCTGGACGCTCCAACGCGAAATGGCAAAGGGGCGAGCTTTTTGGCGGGTCTTGTTGATCATCAGGTTTCGCTTATCGCAGCAGCCATGGCAGGGTCGGATCGATCCGGTCGGAGAAACACTTTTGCAACGAACAGCGCACGGTTGACCAGCCAGTTACGGTGGCGAAAAAACATGCTGTTGCCCTGGAACTCGCAGCCCAGCAGCAGCTTGCTGGCATAGCCGGCCTGACCGCATTCATATAACGCAATCTCATTGCGAATACAGTAGTCGATATTGGTTAACCAACTGCGCACTGCCAGGCTGTACTCATGGCTGTAATCACTGTCTTCGCCGAAAAACTTGTCAATCAAGCGGTCCTGGTTCAACAGGATCAGGTTGAACGCCACCAATTGCGCGTCCACCCAATACAGCACACAGACCGCACGCTCTTGCAGCTGTTCAAGGATACCGGTGAAATAGCCCGCCGGCAGCCGCTCGAACTGCAGGTCGGAACGTTCCAGGGTGGCCTCATACAGCGCCATGATGCGCGGCAGGACGTCATCGATGTTGCGACGCCACTCAACACGCGGGCCAGGCGCGCGCAGTTTGCGGCGTAAGTCCTTGCGGGTGGCTTTGTCCAGGGAACCCAGGTAGGCGTCCACTGAACCAAAAGGGATCGGCAATAAGGCCGTTGGCAGGCTGGGCATGCTCTGGAAACCTGCGTCAAGGCAGCTGTTTGACCAGGCTTCATCCTTGGTCGGTGCGTCCTTGACCGCCACCAGCCCAACACCGAACGTATCGGCATCCTGGCGCGCGGCGGCGAGCAATTGCGCAAGCAGCGCCTGGCGCCCTGATTCGGGAACGTGGCTGGCGATGCCTGCATTGCACTGTTCCGCCACCGGCGAACCGATGGCATACAGGCCCAACTTCAAAACACCCGGCCACAGTCGCTCCAGGCGCTCGGTAAAGCGCTTGCCTACGCCCGACACCGTGGTGTCGAGGCGATAACGCGTGATGAACGCCGGCGCGACCGCTACCAGCGTTGTATCGTCAAACACCGCCAGATAGCGCCACTGAAAATCATCGATAGCGGCATTTTCCACGGCCACGTAATAGTCCCAATCCTCCAGGGCATCGGGAAAACAGTCGTTCCAGGCACTGCGCTCGATGGCCCGAATAGTCGAAAAGGCTTGGGCGGTAATCACAACGTTTCCTTGTAGGAGCGAGCGTGCTCGCGAAAAACTCAAGCGCACCGCGTTAAACCAGACAGAACGCGTTTTCGTTCACGTCCTTCGCGAGCAAGCTCGCTCCTACAGGGGCAGCGTGTTGCTCGACAAACTCGGCACTCAACTCGATCACTCGGCGGTATTGCAGGTCGACGGTGATCATGTGGTAGCAGTTGTCCAGCAGGATCTTGGTCACGGGGCCACCGAGGTGGCGTTCCACGTAATCGGCGTTCCAGCGGCTGGTGATGTCATCCTCGATGGAATGCAGCACCAGGGCCGGGGTCTTGATCGACGGCATGAGTTTCTTCACCACGGCGTTCATCCAGTGCAACTCGCGCACGGTGACACCCTCCATGGTCAACAGCCCCGCCTCGCTGCTCTCCCCTTCCTTCATCTGCCGCTCGACGATAGCCCGAAGGCGCTCGTTCTTGATGCCATAGGGCGGCTTCTCAGTGAAACGGAACAGGCGCACACCGAAAGGAATACGGATCAGCAAGGGCGTGATGAATGCCATCTTGCTGATGCTCCAGCCGTCGTACTTCAACGTGGTGGAGTACATCAACAAGCCGGCAACCTGGCCCGGGAACTGCGACGCCACGTACATCGACATCACCGCGCCCATCGACAGACCGCCGACAAACACCTGCTCGTGACGCTGTTTCACGCCAACGAACGTCTTGCGTACGCCCTCGTACCAGTCCTGCCAGCCGGTGGCTTGCAGGTCGCTGTTGTCCCCGCAATGCCCGGCCAGGGTCGGCACGTACACCGTGCAGTTCCCGGCCTTGGCCAAACCCTGGGCCACCCGACGGAGTTCCGTCGGGGTGCCCGTCAAGCCGTGGATCAACAGGATCCCGACCGGACCGCTACCGAGAACGAAGCCGGCATCACCTTCACCGAGGTCGATCTCGTGGCTGCTCACCGTTTGGTCGCTCGCACAAGCAGTTGCTCGAGCAGCTTCAGGCCCAGGTCGATTTCCGGGTAGCTGATTTCCAGCGATGGAGCCAGGGTGATCACGTTTTTGTAGTAGCCGCCCACGTCGAGGATCAGGCCGAGTTTCTGACCGTCAACCACCATGTCGCCCTTCATGCCTTCCTCGACCATGTAGTCCAGGGTCGCCTTGTCCGGAGTGAAGCCGTCCGGGCCGCAGATTTCGCAGCGCAGGGCCAGGCCCAGGCCGTCGACGTCGCCGATGATCGGGAAGCGCTTTTGCAGCTCTTGCAGGCCGGCCAGGAAGTATTTGCCCTTGGCCATGACCATCGCGCCGTAGTCGACTTCGCTGGTCATCTTGAACATTTCCAGGCCTACCGCGGTGCCCAACGGGTTGGACGCGAAGGTGGAGTGAGTGGAGCCTGGCGGGAAGATCTTAGGGTTGATCAACTCTTCCTTGGCCCAGATGCCGCCCAGCGGGTTCAGGCCGTTGGTCAGCGCCTTGCCGAAGACGATCACGTCGGGTTTGACGTCGAAGTGTTCGATCGACCACAGCTTGCCGGTGCGCCAGAAACCCATCTGGATTTCGTCGACGACCATCAGGATGCCGTGCTGGTCGAGGACGTGTTTGAGTTCGCTGTAGAAGTTCATCGGCGGGATCACGTAGCCGCCGGTGCCCTGGATTGGCTCGACGTAGAAGGCTGCGTATTCGCTCTGGCCGACTTTCGGGTCCCACACGCCGTTGTATTCAGTTTCGAACAGGCGGGCGAACTGCTGCACGCAGTGGCTGCCGTATTCTTCCTTGGTCATGCCTTTCGGGCCACGGAAGTGATACGGGAACGGGATGAAGTTGGCGCGCTCGCCGAAGTGGCCGTAGCGACGACGGTAGCGGTAGCTCGAGGTGATCGACGAAGCGCCGAGGGTACGACCGTGGTAGCCGCCTTCGAAGGCAAACATCAGGCTCTTGCCGTTGGTGGCGTTACGCACAACCTTCAGGGAGTCCTCGATGGACTGCGAACCGCCCACGTTGAAGTGCACGCGACCGTCGAGGCCGAATTTTTTCTTGGCGTCGACTGCGATCATTTCCGACAGCTCGATCTTGCCTTTGTGCAGGTACTGGCTGGCGATTTGCGGAAGGGTGTCGATCTGCTGTTTCAGCGCGTTGTTCAGGCGCGGGTTGGCGTAACCGAAGTTAACGGCCGAGTACCACATTTGCAGGTCGAGGTAAGCCTGGTCTTCGGTGTCCCACACATAGGAGCCTTCGCAACGGCTGAAAATACGTGGCGGGTCGATGTAGTGAACGGTGTCGCCGTAGGAGCAGTACTTGGCTTCTTTATCCAGAAGAACCTGGTCTTCTGCGGTAGCGATGCGGATATCAGACATGGTGGAAGAGTTCCTGATTGTCGGAAGAGGTGCTGAAAGAGTTGGCGTTGGCGGCGATGCCCTGAGGCAGCTTGGCCAGCAAGGCCGGCAGTTCGGCGAAGGTGTCGAACCGCGCGTAAGGAATGTTGTTGGTTTCGCAGTAGTCAGCCAGGCTGGCCTTGGCGAAGACGAAGTCGGCGGTGGAGGCCACGCACATGTCGGACTTGCCGTCACCGATCACCAGCACGCGCTTGTTGCGCGGCGTGGACTTGCACTTGCAGTTGCCGGAAGCCGCACGGCAAGCGTCGCTGGCATACGGGAAATCGATGCGCCAGCTGTTCTGGTCGACCTGGCGCAGGCGGTTGGCGAGGATCGGCAGCAAGGTCACGTAGTTGCGCGACAGAATCCGCGCGATGCCTTGTTCGATGCCATCGCTGACCACTTCAATGGAAGCGCCCAGGCCCATGACGTGATCGACGAAGTCCGGGAAGTCCGGGTCGATCTCGACGCTGTCGAAGTACGCCAGCAACTCGGCCGGGGTCGCCTTGATCAGCGCCAGTTGACGGCTCAGGCATTCGCGCGAACCGATGTGCCCGTCCAGCCATTCCTGTTCGATGGTTTCCCACTCGGGGCCGGCGAAGCGTTGGAGGACGTTGTCGATGACGTCGGTGGGAGTGATGGTCCCGTCGAAGTCACACACGATATGCCATTGGATCATCTGCATTTACCTATGAAGTAGGAGCGCGCTGTTGCGCTTGCAGAGTGCTAGAGCATGGACTGTGCCAAGTGCTCGCACCCCCTGTTTTCAAAGGGTTTGGCGGGTATTGGCGTTTGGTTGTGTCGGAACTGGCTACAATTTTTGTAGCTTGCTACAACCTAGATGAGTGCTTGCCTAAGGCCGGGTGTTTGCGCGTTCATGCGCGCATGTTCACAAAAGGAAATGGCTCCATGTTCAGGGTTACTTTTGCTGTATTCGCCGGTTTGCTGGGGCTGTGGGGCGTTTCGGGCGCTGCGCTGGCAGGCGGGATAACCGGTGAGGCCGGCGTGGGTGTCAGTTACCAGCCTCATGATCCGACGGGCAGCCGCTACGAAACGCGGCCGATTCCTTATTTCGATCTGGATTGGGGGAGCGTCAGCCTGGGTACCGACGATGGGCTGACCTGGAGTGTCCTGAATACCCATGGCTTTACTGCCGGACCTTACATCAACTACTTGCCGGGGCGGACGGCCAATGGGTCGCTGCGGGGCTTGCGGGATGTTTCGGATATGGCCGAGGTTGGAGGCTTTATTCAGTACGCTCCGGCTGATTTCTGGCGGGTGTATGCACAGGTGGGTCAGGCCGTGGGCGGGGCGCGTGATCAAAGCGGGGTTGTGGGGAAGCTTGGCGGGGAGTTGGGGTATCCGTTGGGTGGGGGGATTATTGGCAGCACTGGTTTGATGGCGCATTTTACCGATGCTCGGCAGGCGCAGACGTTTTTCGGGGTGGATGCCAACGAGGCTGCGGCTTCGGGGTTTCGGCCGTATAACGCCAGTGCGGGGTTTCAGAACCTGACGTTGACGCAGAGTTTTGAGATTCCCCTGGATGCGAAGTGGTCGTTGTTGACCAGTGCCAGTTGGGTTCACTTGGTGGGGTCGGCGGCCAACAGCAGTATCGTCAAGGAGACCGGGGATGTGAATCAGGGGCAGGTGCAGACTGCGATCAGCTATAAGTTTGATTGAGCTGGGGGGGGGGGCATATCCGTTGCTGCGGTCAGGGCCGCTATTGGTTCCGCTCTTACAGCGGCTCACTTTTGAAAAGCGCAAAAGTAAGCAAAACGCTCTTGCCCCACCACTCGGCACCTCGCCTAGGCTCGGTGTGCCCTCACTCCGGCTTTGGACCGTGGGCCGCCGTCATGGGCCATCCCTGGCCCAGGACGGCTAACCTGGCGTCCTGCCAGGTTACCCACGCTCCAAAGCCTGCGTTCGGCCAGCGTGGTTTAACGGGGCGCCTAAGATCAAGATCAAGATCAAAAGCAAGAGCACAGCGGCCTACCGGCCGGCTTGAGTGTTGAAGAGCAAAATCAAAAGCTAAAGCGGGCACGGTCCAAAAAATGTGGGAGCGGGCTTGCTCGCGAAGGTCGTTAACGATGACGCGGGCATCCTGAATGAACGCGGCGCTCTCAGGTTTTTCGCGAGCAAGCCCGCTCCCACAGAAAAGCAGATTTGTTTTCGCTCTGGATCTTGCCTTTGCTTTTAACACTCAAGCCGGCCGGGAGGCCGCTGTGCTTTTGCTTTTGATTTTGATCTGACTGCCCCAATAAGCCCGAGGCCGAACGCAGGTATTGCGGAGCGGGTAAACCGGCAGGACGCCGGTTTAGCCGCGCCGGGCCATGGATGGCCCGTCGCGGCGGCCCGCTTCGCGGTGCCGGAGTGAGGGCACACCGAGCCTAGGCGAGGTGCCGACAGGCGGGGCAGAGCGTTTTGGTTACTTTTGCGCTTTTCAAAAGTGACCCGCTGTAAGAGCCATCCCTTTCAAGGTCTGCGTTTAAAAGCCCGTTTAAGGCCGTGTTTAAGTACGTTTATCCGACTTAGCCGCCTTAAGCACCCTAGCTGTTGAGACATGCGCCCGTACCGCCTTACCTTCCAGCCACTCCTTGGGCTTGGCTACTTTGGGGCCACGAGGGCTTTTTGCTACGGACTTAGGTTTGATCATCCTTGCCAGGGCCAGCAATCGCTCTGCCAGCCCTTGCGGAGTCTTTTCAAGAGGGAAATTTTCCGCAGGCAATGCGATCTGCAAGCCTTGATAATCACTGCGAACATGCACCGCCAAATGGAAAATCGAAACCTCCCAACCCTCTGGCTGCGTTTCGCGGTGCGCCTGCTCAACGCTACGCTTGAGAACCGACAAAACGTTGTAAGCCAGGACCGCCGAGGCAAAGCCCAATAGCGCGGCTTTCGGGCTGCCAAGGCCTGTAATTTCACTGTCCAGTACCGACTCAAGGCGCTGAAACATTCCCTCGATACTCCAGCGATGACGGTATAAATCGGCTATCTGCCGGGCACCGATGGTGTCGGGCAAATTGCTCCAGAACCACATCACCAAATCACCTGAGTCATTCGCCGTTTGCAGGTTCAACTCAACACGTCGCCAGCGGCGGCCACCCTTCACTTCGATGATTTGTTCGCGAACGGTTCCGCTATCGACCGTCCCTGAGTCTTGCCACTCACTTTCCTGGACCAGGCGTGGATGCTTGCTGGGTTGGCGAACGATGAACGAAGCCCCCGTGTCCTCGCAGGCTTGCAGGACGGGGAGCGTGCAATAGAGCCGGTCAGCCATCCACAACTGGCCCGCGCATGCGCGGGCCAGCAGCGGTAAAACACTGACTCGCTCACTGGCGTAGGCATCTTCCCACGGCTGAAGATCAACGACTAAATCCAGATCCGGATCGTAGGCAACTACTGAAAATCCTGGGCGCGCTGCGCCGCGCTCATTGCGCAGAGCGCCTAGACGTTTTTCAGTGGCCGGCAGGTGGTTGCCATCCACAATACGCAACTGCCAGCCGGGCAGGATCGATGAATGGCCGAGCGTTTCGACGGTCGGTATCAAACGCTCGGCACTGCCCGAAATGAGGGCGCGAAGCAGCTCGGGTTCGGTTCGCTTGATCTTGTCATAGAGTGCCGAAACACTGACCGAAAGGCCCTCCATCTTGCGCGCCGCCGCGTGTAACGACGGCCTCAAGCCCAATGAAACAAGGGACATCAGCTCAACAACGGTTGAAAACAAAAGCTCACGTGAGTACTGCCGTTGGCGGTGATCATCGAACACCTTGTCAACCCAAGCGGCATCTACTGCCTGCTCTAATATCAACTTGGTCATGACGCTGGCCGGCGCCTGTTTTTCAAACCGTTCTAAAACCTTTTCCCACATAGTTTCGTCGTCCTGACTGGATTGGTTAGGGGATTTTAAACCAAGACCTTGAAAGGGATGGCTGTAAGAGCGGAACCATAAGCAGCCGTTACCGAAGAAACGGATATGCCCCCATCACCCCCTGCCAGCCTCACTGATAATCTGCCGAATCGCCCCGACAAACGCCTCAGCCGGCTGCCCACCACTCACCGCATACTGGTCGTTGAACACGATCGTAGGCACAGAAGTCACCCCACGAGACACCCACAACTGCTCCTGCTCCCGCACCTCGGCGGCATATTCATCCGAAGCCAGAATCGCTTCAGCCCGTACGCGATCCAACCCAACTCCCTCGGCAATCCCCACCAACGTCCCGTGATCCGACGGGTCCTGCTGATCCGTAAAGTACGCCTTGAACAGCGCCTCCTTGAGGTTGTACTGCAACCCCTCAAGCCCCGCCCAATGCAACAGACGATGCGCATCAAACGTGTTGTAGATACGACTCTGCCCATCGGTACGAAACGCAAACCCCAACTCCGCGCCCATATCACGAATCCGCGCCCGGTTAGCCTGGGACTGCTCAGCCGTGGAGCCATACTTCTCAGTGATGTGCTCGGTAATGTTCTGCCCTTCAGCAGCCATGTTCGGGTTCAGCTCAAACGGCTGGAAATGAATCTCGGCCTGCACCTCCGGGCCCAGTTGGTCCAGGGCCTCGGTCAAGCCGCGCAGGCCAATAATGCACCAGGGGCAGGACACGTCGCTGACGAAATCGATCTTCAGGGGAGTACTCATGACTAGGCAACCTCGCTGGCATTAAACGCCGGAAAGGTCCCACGATACACCCCGTCAAGCCCTTACAAAACCTTCGCAGGCACCACCGGGTCGATCTGCGCCCAATGCGCCGCATCCTGCCGATGCGCTTGCAAATAGGGTAAGACCGCCGCCAGCAACGGCGCCTTGAACGCCTCCTGAAAGCGATGGGCCAGCCCCGGAATCAGCCGCAACTGGCTGCCCTGGATATGCGCCGCCAAGTGCACCCCATGCATCACCGGCAGCAGCGGGTCGGCAGTGCCATGCACCACCAGGGTCGGCACCCGCAGTTGATTGAGCAACGGCACCCGGCTCGGTTCGGCAAGGATCGCCATGATCTGGCGCTTCACACCGTCAGGGTTGAACGCCCGGTCGTACGACTGCGCCGCCTGCTGCAACAGCACCTTGCGATCATCCTTCACATAAGGACTGCCCAGCGCCGCCAGCAGATCAGCCTGTTGTTCCAGGGCCACCTCACGATTGGGCGCGCTGCGTCGCGACAACAGTTGCACCAACGCCGCACTCGGTGCCGGAAGGCCTTCGGCGCCGGAACTGGTCATGATCAGGGTCAGGCTTTCCACCCGTTGCGGCGCCATCGCCGCCAGGTGCTGGGCAATCATCCCGCCCATGCTCGCGCCCAGCACGTGGAACTGCTGGATGTGCAAGCCGTCCATCAAGCCGAGTGCGTCGTCGGCCATGTCGGTCAGGGTGTAGGGCGCCGCCACCGGCAGACCGAGTTTGTAGCGCAGCACTTCGAACGTCAGGTTGGCGCTGGCCGGTGCCTGGCGCCAGGTCGACAGGCCCACATCACGGTTGTCATAGCGAATCACCCGAAAGCCCTGCTCACAGAGGGCCATCACCACTTCATCCGGCCAGTGAATCAACTGCCCGCCCAGGCCCATCACCAGCAACAAGGCCGGGTCGGAGGCACGACCAATGCTCTGGTAGGCCAGGCTCACCTGTTCCAGATCGACCCGTTGGGTCGGCACATTCACATCACATCGAGAAGCCGCAAAGGACGGCAGGCCGAATAACAGAGCGGCCATGAAAAACAACACGCGCATGAAAAACACCGAAACGCAGAACCCCAGTAGAGCGCGAGTCTGATGAAGTTTGTACAAGCGCGCTGCCACAGTTCAGTGACAGTTTGATGAAGGGCGCCCAACGGTCATCCGCGTATCTATCTATCACCTCAAGCCCTGGCCCCGCCTCTTTAATGGCGCATTCACCGGCAAGCCCGGTCTTACCAGAGCATGAACACACCATCATGAGTGACCTGACCCTACTTCCCCTACCTGCCACCCTGAGCGACTTCGCCTCGCCGTCGCTTCCAGGCCAGTCCCGCCTCCAGGACCTGAGCCTGTCCCTGCAAGCCACCGCGCGCTGGCGTGAAAGCCAGCAGGAACTGCATCAACTGATCACCCAGGCGCCCGGCGTACGCGACTCCATCGAACAACTGCTCACAGAGCATTGGCAACTGGGCGCCGCACCGGCCGGCCTGGGTTTTCTCAAGACCGAAGATCACGACGAACACTTCGTCAGCCTGGTGGATGCCTGGGGATTTATCTGCCAGTTTCCAGACATCTCCCCCACCCTGGATGCCCGCAGCACCGTGGTCGGCCTGGCATCCCACAGCCTGTCAGCCCTCACGCCGGTGCAATTGCTCAAGCGGCTCCAGGCAATGAGCCTGGGGAAATTGCTCAGTGCGCGCTGGGAGAACTATTGGACTACCCGGGCGCCAGGCACGCCGTTGTCCCGTCGCGAGCGGGCGGCCCAACTGTACTGCCAGCATTTCGAAGCCTGCGGGCAATCGGCCTATGCCCAGGGAAGGCTGAGTGCCCAACAACTGATTTCGTTGCAGACGGTTCTCAACCCGGTCACTACTCCCAATGGCGTGCGCCCCGTCGAGACCTGCCAGCTGGCGTTGCTGCTGCCCGACCAGAGCAAAGTCAAATTGCCGGGCGCCTGGGTTATCTCCGTGGACCACGAGCCGTTGATGACTCAAACCCTGTACCTGCCCTGCCGGCAACCCGGCGTGATGGTCTTCAGCCAACGCAGCGACATGGAGCAGTGGTTGGTCGCAGCGCATCAGCAACTGATCCCGCCGGATGTCGCGGCTGACGCTGTCACCGTCGAATACAGCTCGCGCACGGAGCCCCTGGAGCACGGCATTCTAGACCTGTTGTCGCACCTGCACGCGGCGCAGTTGGAAAGCCTGCGCAACCGTCATCGCAATGGCAGTGACCTGGCCCGTTACGCCAGACACGCCCTGGATGATGCCGACCGCCTGGACAGCCAGCGCCGGGAAATCCCGATGCTTATTGCACCGCATCAACCGGCAGATACGCCCGGCCCGGACGCTGATGACCTGCCTCCTGCCCTGCCCTTCGGCCACCTCAGCGCCGACATTGCCCTGGGCCAGCGCTGGGCCGCGATCAGGCAACAACGCAGCGCACTGGAGCGCTTCCTGGGTGATGGCCCTGAGCAAACAGCCCGGCTGGCGCAGTTGAAGGTATTGATGCAGGCCCTGAAAGACGCAGAGCAGGCCGGCAATGATGCCGCCAGCGGCCTGCTGGCAAAAAAAGCCGCCTTCGATCAACTTGAGCTGCGGCAAAAACCCAACCCGGACTATGACGCGCTCTATCAGGCACGCCTCGCCGCCCTGCGCGCCGAGGGGGCCATCCAGCATGCCCTCCAGCAGATCAGCGATGAAGAACATCGCATGCTCCTGGCCGTCGCGGAGCACCCCTCGGCCCCGGAACTCCGCTCGGCTGTCGCGGTTACCCGCCTGATACTCTCCAGCCGTGACCCAAGGGAAGGCGCCGACGAGCTGACAGGCCTGTTGCTCATTACCCAGGCCAGGGCCCTGACCGCTTCGGCCCCCCACAGCCTGTTGCTGTACTGGCCCGGCAATGCAGGGGGCCTGCAGCGCTTCGAATCCCGCCAAGCCCTGGAACACTCCCTGTTCAAGCTGTCGAGCGAAGCGCAGGACGTCACCCTGCAACTGTCGCTGCTGACCGGCGACCCGATTGAATACTCGTTGCAACAGCAGCTGTACGCCAGCGAACAACAGGCGTATGCGCTGATCTCCCTTTTCCCGGTGCCACCGTTCGCCCAAGAGCGCGCCGAAGGCCTGGACAAACTTAAGGAACAAACCCTGTTCGCCCTGCAAACCCCAGTGAACCCGGCGCGCGAGCTGGCCTACGGACAACTGCTTGAGCAACAACGCAGCACCACCCTCGCCGGGGCACTGCCTGGGGAGTTGAGCCAGTTGCCGGCAGATGAACGCCTGGCGCTCAAGCACCTGATTCAAGCGCAGATCAGCGCCCTGCATCGCTCGCAGCAGTTGCTCGAGCGCGAGCTGGAACCTTTCGACGATTTCGGCCAGCGCCGCCTGGACCAGCGCCTGCGCGAAGACTTCCAACTTGAACACGCCTGGTCGGTGCAACTGGACCTGCCTGACGCGGTCAGCCAGGAGCGCGAATACCTGTCCGAATACGCGGGCCCGGGTACACCGTTCAAGTATGTGACGGTGCCCAGTACCCGCCGCCGTACCCTGTCATTGTTGCAACTGGCCCAGCAAAACATCGACCCGACGCTGGCTCAGCGCCTGACCTACATGAAGCTCGATGTCACCGGCCCCGATGCCCTCGAAACCGCCCGGCTGACCACCGGCCTGTCCCTGGAATACCTGAAAACCCTGGTCAAGGAACTCGACCTTGCCGGGGCCTACGAAAGCTTGATCACCCGCACCTTCCTCGGTGATCCCGCGGCGGCGCCTTTCACCAACCAGCACCGGCGCGAATGCCTGACCGAGCCGCTGCGCCTGATGCTGATGCTGCAAGGCAAACGCGCCCGGGCCCTGGGGCGATTCGACGACAACGATCTGCGGCTGCTGAACATCGCCATCGACGCCGACAACGCGGATGCCTGGCAGGTGGAAGACAAGAAAATCGTGCTGCTGCCGGCCACGCTGAGTGCGGGCGGTGAAGATACCGACTTCGGTCCGACCACCCTGTCGGGGGTCACCTTTATTCAGGAACTAGTCTGCGGCACGACCCTGCTGTACCTGCCAAACAGCCCGGACAACCAGGACCTGCGGCGTTACCCGAGCCTGGAACTGGCCCGCAAGGCGCTCTACGACCTCAGCCTGGGCAGCGGCATGAGCGCCTACCTGGCCGGCCTGGCCATCAAGGGCGACACCGCCGCCCACCTCGCCCGGATCGCCCAGGCCCAGCAACGGAATTTTGATCCGATCTTTGCCGTCGGAACCCCGTGGCCGGCCACCACATCGCTGGCCGCCCATTTGCTGAACGCCCATATGGGACGGGTCATAGAAGCGCATCGCGCGACCTCGCGCTCCAACGCGGCCTTGTTGCTGGAGCAGAATGCGCTGCGCGCCGGGCTGATCTTCAACTACTTGAAAATCGCCCTGGGGCTGGTGCCGTTCGTGGGTTCGGTTGTCGCGCTGTATGACGCCTGGTCCAGCGCCAACCTGGCCACTGCCGCCTTCTTGCGCGGGGACATCGGCCATGGCCTGGCCGAGGTCGAGGCGGTGCTGTTGTCGCTGATCGACTGCGCCATGGACATTCTGCCGGGCAGCCTCGCCCTGCGGGTCAACGCCCGCGCTGCCACCCGCCAGCGTCAATTGCGCCATCTGGCCAGCAGCGCCGCCAGTCTGCACCTGCCCTCGGTCACACAGGCTCGTCGGGCGGCACAGCGTTTCGCCGGTTATGAATATGAAGGGGTGATCTCGCTGGCCGGGCTGCAACCTCAAACCCACGGGTTTTATCGCAATGTGTACCGGCATGCCGACGGCGACTTCATCGTGCGGCGCGGGCGTATCTATCAGGTTGAACTGGCCGGTGATCCCCTGGACTGGCGCCTGAGCCCGACTCGCAGCAAAACCTACAAGCAGCCGATTGCCCTGGATGAAAACGGCGAGTGGGACACTCACTACGGCGTCTACGGCAGCGCATTCAAGGGTGGCCTGGCGGGTGGCGGCAGCGTACTCGGGCATATGGCCGACGTGCTTGATCCGATATGGCCCCAGTCGATCCGTGATTACTTGCCACGCTGGTGGACTGACCGTGCCCTGCGCCGCCAGCGGGCGTTGGCCAACAGTATCAACAGCCGCGAAGACCTGATTGCGCACTCCATTAACCGAACCGAAGAACTGATGGCCCGCACCGACAGCACAGGCCCGGCGATCCGCAGGGCCTTCGAGCAGGACATCGAACTGTACAGCCGCCAGTATCAGGAACTGACGGAGTTCGCGCCCTTCACCAGCGGCAACCGGCAGCGCGCGATCAGAGAGGACATGAGCCGCAATGCGGCGCGCCTGACCCTGACCACCCTGAACCGGGCGCGCTATCACTTCAAGCAGATCGAGGTGCGGGTCCTGGAGCTTGGAACCCATAACATGACCGCCATCCCTCCCGAGATTTTCGGCACCCCGGCGCTTGTTCCTGCCGTGTTGGACATCCTGCGGCAACGTAAAAGGATCAGTATCGAGATTTTGCGCGACCTGGACATGATCGATGCCGACTTTCCCCAATTCAACCGCTGGTTCGAAAACGTCACTGACACCGCCCACCGTGCCCGGCTGAACCCGATGCTTGAACAGTTCCGACGCGTGCTCAATGACAGCTACCGCATGCACCTGAGGTTGGCGCACCGCTTCGACACCCTTGAGGTATACCCCGAAGTGACCGAACTGTCCTGGTGGTACCTGCGGGCCCAGTCTCGAGACAGCTACGCCAAGGTCAACCGGGCCCAGGCCTCCCATTTTGAACTGCCCAACGCCAGCGCCAACATCACACAGCGGCGCAAGGTGCTGGAAGACTGCATACAGGCCTATGAACAATTCCGGCTGACCATCCGCACCTGGAACCTCGGTTACCCGCAGCATTTCGACCAGGCGCAACTCAGTGCGTTTTTCGTCGACATTGAGCAGATGATCGAACTGGCCCGCCGCGGCATCAAGGAGTCACCGGCAAGCCGCCCACCGGCCGGGCAACCTGTGCGACGGGTATTCGACACCGAGGACGATATTTCCCTGGTGGGTACCGAGAGCATCGACCCGCAAACCCAGGCCACCACTTACCGGGTGGAGAGCGCCAGAGGGCGGGCCGAAACCTGGGTGAAGGGCCCCGGCGGAAAGTCCCGGCTCAAGGACAGTATTGCCTCGGAACCCGCCCCGCCGGAGTCCAACGTCAAGCAGTTCGTGGTGAGCGAAGCCAAGGCTCGCCTGGACAACGTCGCGCAGTACGAAAGCCGCGCCATCGCCTACACCGAGCAAAAAATGCTGCCGGTGGACCTGGAACACCTGCTGGTCAGCGAAGCGGCCGAGTTGAACCTGCGGGCCAATCGCCTGGAACGCCTGGACCCTACCGAGGACCTCGTGCGCCAACTGCGGGCCAAAGCCATGGAGCTGACCATCAAGGGCCGCAACCTGCGAATCCGCCAGACCCTCGCCAGCACAACCCCTACCGAAGGCTATCTGGACTACCTGCGCGAACAACGGGTGGTGGAGATTCGCAAGGGCGAACCGGCCCGCAACCTCAATGAAGGCAAGAAGGGACGAGCGGATTACCTTCAGGAATACGTGGTTCAGGACCTGACACAAACGCCGCCCGCCACCCTGTGGTATGCGCACTTTCATTACGACAAGGCCGGGGCGCAGTTCGACGAGTTCATCAAGGCCCACTTGAAGATTCCCGAGCAGCGCAACCTGGGCCTGCAGTGGCAAGTAGCCCAGGCGCAAGCCGGGGCCACGGTCGACCCTATCTGGCGCGGCAATATCGGGCGACCGCTGGCCACCCGGCACTTTGCCGGGGTGTGAAGGCGGCGGGACTTGAGCACGACGGTCGACAGGCCTATCAACATGAGACAAACTCAACCGATCCGAATTTGTCACAAGTTATATTCATGGAGACCCCGTGCTCGAAATCCGCCATCTCAAGACCCTGCACGCCTTGCGCGAAGCCGACAGCCTGGTGGAGGCCGCTGAGCGCCTGCACCTGACGCAATCAGCGCTCTCCCATCAGTTCAAGGAGCTTGAAGAACGCCTGGGCATGCAACTGTTCGTGCGCAAGACCAAGCCACTGCGCTTCACCAGCGCCGGCCTGCGCCTGCTGCAACTGGCGGATGCCACCCTGCCCTTGCTGCGCGGCGCAGAACGCGACATCGCACGCCTGGCCGGCGGCACGGCCGGGCGTTTGCACATGGCCATCGAGTGCCACAGCTGTTTCCAGTGGCTGATGCCGACCATCGACCAGTTCCGCGATGCCTGGCCGGAAGTGGAACTGGACCTGGCCTCCGGCTTCGCCTTCGCGCCGTTGCCGGCCCTGGCCCGTGGCGACCTCGACCTGGTGGTGACCTCAGACCCGCTGGAACTGCCGGGCATCACCTATGTGCCGCTGTTCACCTACGAAGCCATGCTCGCGGTGGCCAACCAGCACCCGCTGGCGAACAAGCCTTATATCGTGCCCGAAGACCTGATCAGCGAAACCCTGATCACCTACCCGGTAGAGCGGGATCGCCTGGATATCTTCACCCGCTTCCTGGAACCGGCCGACGTGGAACCGGCCCAGGTGCGTACCTCGGAACTGACGGTGATGATGATGCAGTTGGTGGCCAGCGGTCGCGGCGTGTGCGGCATGCCCCACTGGGCGCTGCATGAATACAGCTCCCGGGGTTATGTGAAGGCCAAGCGGCTGGGGGAGAAAGGCTTGTTTGCCACGTTGTACGCCGGGATTCGCGCCGACATGCTGGATGCGCCGTACATGCGCGACTTCCTGCTGACGGCCAAGGACACCTCGTTTTCGACCCTGGATGGGGTCAGCGCCGTACGCTGATAAATAGCGGATACCTGTGGCGAGGGAGCTTGCTCCCGCTGGGCTGCGCAGCAGACCCAGAAATCTTGGGGCCGCTTCGCGCCCCAGCGGGAGCAAGCTCCCTCGCCACAGTTTCAGGCACCCGTTAGAGAGGTGCGGTAGAACGGCAGAATCAAGTCCCGGGTCAGCGGCGCAAGCTGCAAACCGCCGTCACCGGCCGGGTCGATCCAGCGCACCTCTTCAATCTCGGCAGCCGGTGTCACCGCCACGTCGATGTGCACCTGGAACAGCTCGGCCTGCACCACAAACCCCGGTTCATTCGCCGCCGGCGCCGAGAACTGGCCCAGGTACACCGCTGCCTCCGGGTCAATCCGCAGGCCCAGTTCCTCGTGCAGCTCACGGGCCAGAGCCTCGGCAGGTTGCTCGCCGGCATCGATCTTGCCGCCTGGCTGCATGAAGGCCTGGGTACCGCGCTTGCGTACCAAGAGGGTCTGGCCGTCGCTGCCGATCAGCAGGGCGGCGGCGATGCGAATGGTGGAGGTCATGGGAAAGTCGCCTTGAATACAAAGGCGCAAGGATCCCATGAACCGGTATCAGCTCGAAAGCGGCGTCTCATCCGGTTCCTTGATAAACACGCTGTACTTCGCCCCTTCCATGGCCTCGAACGCAATCAGCTTGTCCACCAGCGGCAGGTTCAACACCTTGCCGGCGTTGAGCAGCAGCATGCCGTTGTCGGCGTTGAGGTTGCGCGCCAGCACCATGCCTTCGGCGAGTTCGCGGGTGCTCAGGACCTTGACCGACGGGTCGCCCAGGGTCACGTCGCTGAGGAACGCCGCGCAGGCCTGGATGAAGTCTTCCACCATCTCCGGGTCGTAAAGGCGCCCGGCGTATTTGCGGATGTAGAGCAGCGCTTCATCGCTGTTCATCTGCCGTTCGAGGATCAAGCCGCGTTGCAATTCGATGAAATCCACCGCCAGCTTCAACAGGCGCGCGCCCACAGGTATTGCCTCGCCCTTGAGATGGTCGGGAAAACCGCTGCCATCCCAGCGCTCCTGGTGATGGCGGATCAAGCGGGCCGCGTCTTTCATCGGTTCCAGGGTCATCAGCAACGACTCGCTCTGGGTCGGATAGGCCCGATAACGCAAACGGTCGGTGCTGTGCAGCAAGTCGCTGGGAGAGACCATCATGCTGTCGCTCCAGCTTAACTTGCCGATGTTGTAGAGCGCGGCAGCCATGGTCAGGTCGCGCGCGCTGGCTTCGTCCATGGGCTGGAACTTGCAGTACACGCGGATCAGTTCGATCAGTTGACGGTTGGTCTGTTTTTCTTTGGGCAGCCGCAGGTTGGCCAGCAGCGAAAATACCTCGGTGCCGGTCACGTAGCTGCGCTTGAGTTCATCGTAGGCCAGGTCGAGCATGTCGGCGGTCTGTTGCAGCTCGGAGGTGCGCGCCGCCACGCGTTTTTCCAGGGTGGCATTCAGGGCTTTCAGCTGGTCGTTCTGCTCCCGGGTCAACTGCTCAAGGCGCAGCCGCTCACGCTCGGAATGCTGGTGTTCCAGGGACTGGCGCAGGGTCAGGAGCATTTCCTCGTCATTCCAGGGTTTGCTGATGTAGCGGTGGATCTGCCCTTCATTGATCGCCTTGATCATCATGCTCATGTCGGCGTAGCCGGTCAGCAGGATGCGCGTGGTGGCCGGGTACAGCCGGTGGGTCTCGGCCAGCAGCATCGCGCCGTCCATGGCCGGCATGCGGGCGTCGGTCATGACCAGGTCGATGGGCCGCGCGGCCATGATTTCCAGGGCCTGGGCGCCACTGCCGGCCAGCAGCACGTCGTAGGGTTGGCCGCGCAGCAAACGGCGCAGGCTGTTGAGGATCGACTCTTCGTCGTCGACCAGCAAAATCGTGGGGGTGTAGGGGGCAGTCGTAGCAAGTTGCTCGTCCATGGCGACACCTCCTTTCAATGACACAAAATTGCACCATTGCGCGCCCGTCGTCATCAATCGCTGTACTTGCTGGAGCATTGAGCGCTAGATGAATGCGGGGGTAACTGGCGTTGATTTGACGCCAACTGGCCGACTTATTCAAGGGAGCCAACTATGCTTGTGGCAAGAAGCCCATGACCGCCCCTGTTTATCGATGCATTCAAGGTAAGGAAGCCCTATGCGCCAGAATATGCAGTTGAGCGCCTCCTGGAACCGCTCATGAACCCGCGCTCTGCACGGGCCAATCGGCGAATCCTGATCGTCGACGACACCGCCTCGATCCACGAAGACTTCCGCAAGATCCTCGAAGCCGACGCCAATGGCGGCCAATCCCTGGACAGCATCGAAGAGACCCTGTTCGGCACCGCCCCGGCCGTGCGCCAGACGTTCCTGCTGGACTCGGCCTACCAAGGCCAGGAAGCGCTGGACCTGGTAACCAAAGCCTTGGCCGCCAACACCCCCTACGCCCTGGTCTTTATCGACATGCGCATGCCGCCGGGCTGGGACGGGCTGGAGACCATCGAGCAACTGTGGGCTGTCGATCCCCACCTGCAAATCGCCTTGTGCACGGCCTACTCCGACTATTCCTTCGAATCCATCGAAGCGCGCCTCAAATACGACGACCAACTGCTGATCCTGAAAAAACCCTTCGACAACCTCGAAATCCGCCAGATGGCCAGTGCCCTGACCTGGAAATGGCAGCTCGCACAGGACGCCGCGCTCAAGCTGATGGGCCTGGAGCGTACGGTAGAGGAACGGGTGCAGGAACTGCTCAAGGTTTCGCACCTGCTGCAATACGATGCCCTCACCGACCTGCCCAACAGCACGCTGCTGGGGGACCGGCTGACCCAGGCCATCGCCGCCTGCCGGCGCCATGACACCCAGCTGGCGGTAATGTTTATCGGCCTGGACCGCTTCAAGCGCATCAATAACGCCCTGGGCCACCCAGTGGGCGATGAAGTGCTCAAGCAAGTCAGCCAAAGCCTGGTGGCGACGGTGCGCGAGTCAGACTCGGTGTTTCGCTACGGCTCCGACGAGTTCGTGCTGATCCTCAACGATGTTCATCATCCTCAGCAAACCCAGCACATCGCTGAAAAAATCCTCAAGGCCGTCAGTCACATCCGCTACGTCGCCGGCCACGACCTGAGCGTCACCGCCAGCCTGGGCATCAGCATTTACCCCAACGACAGTTTCAGCGCCGTGGAATTGATCAAGAAAGCCGAAACCGCCATGCATGCCGCCAAGGATCATGGCCGGAATGACTTCAGCTTTTTCATCGATGACATGAACCGCCGCGCCCAGGAACAACAAAGTCTGGAGACCGCGATTCGGCTGGCGCTGGAGCGTAAAGAGTTTGTTCTGCACTACCAGCCGAAACTGGACTTGAACAGTGGGCAAATCGTCGGCGCGGAAGCCTTGATTCGCTGGTACCAGCCCGGTCACGGCTGGGTCTACCCGTCGGCCTTTATCCCGGTCGCCGAGGACAGCGGCCTGATCGTGCTCCTGAGCCAATGGGTGCTGGGCCAGGCCTGCGAGCAAGCGCAAGCCTGGCAGGCAGCCGGCCTGGCGCCGATCTGTATTTCAGTGAACATCTCGGCCATCGATTTTCGCCAGCGGGATTTTGTCGCCAACCTGGCCGCCATCCTCGAGCGCACCCACCTCGCACCGGGCTTGCTGGAGCTGGAGATTACCGAAAGTGTGCTGATGCAAAACGTCGAAGACACCCTGGTGACCCTACGGGCGATCAAGTCCATGGGGGTGCGCCTGGCGGTGGATGACTTCGGCACCGGCTATTCCAGCCTCAGCTACCTGCGGCGGTTTCCGATTGATGTGCTGAAAATCGATCAGTCGTTCATTCGTGGCTTGAGTAAAAACACCCAGGACGCGCAACTGATCAGCGCGATTATCAGCCTGGGTAAAAGCCTGGACCTGAACATCATTGCCGAAGGCGTGGAGACGCTTGAGCAACTGAACTTCCTCAGGGCCCACCAGTGTGAAGAAGGCCAGGGCTTCCTGTTCAGCAAGGCCGTGGCCGCCGATGAATTCGCCCAGTTCATGCAAGCCGGACGACACACCCTGATGCCCAGCCAATAACCTTCTGCCCCAAGGAATCATCGCTTGAGCGACGCCACGCCACGCTACGTTCACCGGTCTTCACGGGTGCCCGGGATCGCCATCCTGTTTTGGCTGGCAACCTGCCTGCCAGTGATGGCCGCGCCCCTGGACGAACCGCTCAAGCCGCTGCCGCCGATACCGCAAGTGGATCCGGCAACGGTGGAGCTGGGGCGCCAGTTGTTCAACGAAACACAACTGTCGGTCAACAACACCAAGTCCTGCGCCAGCTGCCATGACCTGCAAACCGGCGGCGTCGACAATCGGCCGTTTTCCCTGGGGTTCGACGGCAAGCCGGTGGCGCTCAACACCCCGACCGTGTTCAACGCCAGCCTGAACTTCAAGCAATTCTGGAACGCACGGGTCGACACCCTGGAGGCACAGGTCGAACACGTGGTCACCAGCCCCATGGAAATGGGCAACGACTGGAAAACCGTGATTCAGACCTTGTCGGCACTGCCCCACTACCAGGCGGCGTTCCGGCAGATCTACCCCGACGGCATTACGCCCGCCACGGTGCAAAATGCCCTGGCGACCTATGAACGTACCCTGCTCACCCCCAATTCGCGCTTCGACCAATACCTGCTGGGCAACACCGATATCCTCACCATTGAAGAAAAATACGGCTACCAGCGCTTCAAGGAATACGGCTGCATCGCTTGCCATCAGGGCGCCAATATCGGCGGCAACATGTACCAGAAATTCGGCGTGATGGACGATTACTTCAAAGCCCGTGGCAACCCCACCGAAGCTGACCTGGGGCGCTACCTGCTGACCAAGGATGAAGAAGACCGCAACGTGTTCAAGGTGCCCAGCCTGCGCAATGTGGCCGTCACCGCCCCGTACTTTCACGACGCCTCGGCCAAGACCCTCGAAGAGGCCGTCGACGTGATGTTCAAGTACCAGCTGGGGCGCATTCCCTCGGCTGAAGACAAGACCCTGATCGTGCTGTTTCTGAAAACCCTGACGGGCGAATGGGCAGGCAAGCCACTATGAAACTCTCCCGCCGCGCCACCCAGGTCATGCTCAGCACCATGACCCTGATACTCGCCTCGACCCTGGTATTCCTGTACATCAAGTCATCGAGCGACCAGACCAGCATCTACACCGAATCCCGCGACCTGATCCGCGAAATCAAGCAACTGAACTCACAATGGGACAGTGAAGTCCTCAAGGCCCGGATTGCCCTGACCCACAACTACGACCCACTGGTCGCCCCCCTCACCGAGATGAACCGCCTGTGGGCCACCCTTCAGCAGCGCGGATCGCAACACCGTCACGAAGACCCCGCCCGCTGGCAGGCCGGCCAGGACGCCTATCGCCAGGCGATCGACGAAAAAGCCCGGTTGGTGGACCAGTTCAAGTCCCACAACGCGGTGTTGCGCAACTCCCTGGCGTTCCTGCCCACGGCCGAAGACGATATCCAGGCGCAGTTCCTGGCACTCACCGACGCCGAGAGACTGCTCCAGCAAGGCATTGCCACCGACACCTACGACGTGCTCCTCAGCAGCCTCGAATTCGCCCAGGTGACCAGCGACGACAAGGCCGCCGACATTCTGGTGGGCCTGAACACGCTGGCAATCAATAAACAGAGCCTGCCCGAGTCGTTCCAGGTGCCGGTGGAAATTCTCAGCAAGCACATTGCGCTGATCCTGCGGGAGCAACCCTTGGTCAACGGCCTGCTCGAACGCATCGCCGCCGTGCCGCTGGCCGAACGCCTGGACGACCTCACCAACCAGCTCAATCAGGACCAGACGGCGTCTGAGCTGCTCGACCAGAAGTACCATCGCTATCTGTTGGTGTTTTCCATCTTGCTGGTGGCACTGCTGCTGTACCTGGCGATTCGCCTGTTGCGCAGTTTCGCCGAGATCAACCGGGTCAACCGGGCCTTGCATGGGGTCAACGAAAGCCTTGAGCAACGCGTCGAGGAACGTACCCGGGAACTCAAGGATGCCCAGAGCGAACTCATGGACAGCGCCCGCCAGGCCGGCATGGCGGAAATTGCCACCAACGTGCTGCACAACGTCGGCAACGTGCTCAACAGCGTGAATATCTCGGCCGAGCTGGTGACGCGCAAGCTGCGCACCAGCAAGGCGCTGGGGCTGGGCAAGGCCATGCAATTGATCAATGAACACCGCCGTGACCTGGGCACCTTCATCACCGAGGATGAAAAAGGCAAGCTGCTGCCCGATTACCTCAACCAGTTAGTCGAGGCCATCGCCACTGAGCAGCAGGGCCTCACCGAGGAACTGGCGCAACTGAGCAAAAGCGTCGACCACATCAAGGACATTGTTTCCACCCAGCAGTCCTACGCCGGCGCATCCACACTGCTGGAGCCGGTGCTTATCAGCGCCTTGATGGAGGACGCCCTGCGCATGAACTCCGGGGCCCTGAGCCGCCACCATGTGACGGTGGTCAAGCACTACCACGACGTCCCCGAGATCATGGCCGACAAGCATCGGTTGCTGCTGATCCTGGTCAACCTGATCAGCAACGCCAAGTACGCCATGTCCAACCTCACCGACCGCACCCGGCAAATGACCCTGACGGTAATGCCGTTGGACGACGGGACCTTGCAGATCAGCGTCAAGGACGAAGGCGAAGGCATACCTGCGCAAAACATGACGCGAATCTTCACCCACGGTTTCACCACCCGCAAGGAAGGCCACGGCTTTGGCCTGCACAGCTGCGCCCTGGCTGCCCTGGAAATGAAGGGCAGCCTGACTGCCCACAGCGATGGCCCGGGCAAAGGCGCGTTGTTCACCTTGCTCATCCCCCTTGATCCCGTACGGACCTGAGCATGAATAAACCACCGAACCGGCGAATCTTATTGATCGACGACACCCCGTCGATTCACGAGGACTTTCGCAAGATTTTGATGCCGCCCGTGGACGCGAACCAGGAACTGGATGAGATGGAAACCGCGCTCTTCGGCGACAGCGCCAAACCCCAGGCCCTGGCCTTTGAGCTGGATTCGGCCTACGGCGGCCAGGAAGGATTGCAGCTGCTGTGCCAGGCCATGCAACAAGAACGGCCCTACGCCCTGGCCTTTGTCGACATGCGCATGCCCCAAGGCTGGGACGGCGCGCAAACCATCGAAGAATTATGGAAAGTCGACCCGCAACTGCAAGTGGTGGTGTGCACCGCCTACTCCGATTACTCCTGGGAAGAACTGCTGTTTCGCCTGCAGGGCCATGACCGCCTGCTGATCCTGAAAAAGCCTTTCGACAACATCGAAGTCCAACAGATGGCCAATACCCTGGCCGCAAAATGGGACATGGCCCGGCGTGCGTCCCTGCAAACCAGTCACCTGGAACATCTGGTGGAGCAACGCACCCAGGCATTGACCTTGGCCAGCCAGGCGCTGCAGCTGGAAATCGATGAACGCAAGCAACTGGAAAGCCAGTTGGTGCAGTCGGAAAAGCTCGCGTCCCTGGGCCAGCTCGCGGCGGGGGTGGCCCATGAAATCAACAACCCGGTGGGGTTCATCTCCTCCAACCTGAGCACCCTGGACGGCTACTTCAAACAGTTGCAGCAGATGCTCGACGCCTATCGGCAGGCCGAGGAAGCCCTCGCGCCCGGCGAATGCCTGACGCAATTGCAAAGCCTGCGCAAGGCCATGGACCTGGAGTTTCTCAAAGAAGACATCCCGATTCTGATTCTCGAATCCAAGGATGGCATTGGTCGCGTGGCGCAGATCGTCAAGGACCTGAAGGATTTTTCGCGGGTCGACAACGACGAGAAATGGCAGTGGGCAAACCTGCAACACGGCATCGACTCAACCCTGAATATCGTCGCCAGCGAACTCAAGTACAAGGCCGATGTGGTCAAGCATTTCCAGGTGCTGCCGGACATTGAATGCCTGGCCTCGCAGCTCAATCAGGTAGTGATGAACCTGGTGATCAACGCCGCCCAGGCGATGGGCCCGGAACGCGGCACTATCACCCTCAGCAATGGCGTGGAGGGCGACAAGGTCTGGCTGGAAGTGGCGGACACCGGCTGCGGAATCGCGCCGGAGAGTGTGCAGAAAATCTTCGACCCGTTCTTCACCACCAAGCCGGTGGGCGAAGGGACGGGGCTGGGGCTGTCACTGTCGTATGGGATTGTGAAGAAGCATCACGGGACTATTTCAGTGAACAGCGAAGTCGGCAAAGGCACGACGTTTCGGGTGGTATTGCCGATTCGCCAGACGGCAGATCCCCTGTAAAGGCAAACCTCTACAGGGGACAGGCTCAGGCTTCGGCGTTCTTCGGGCTCGAACCAAACGACGCAAACCGCTTGTTGAAGCCGGCGATGCGGCCTTCAGACTGGGTCTTGCGCTGCTGGCCGGTGTACACCGGGTGCGAGGCGCTGGACACGTCGAGGAGCACGTAAGGGTAGGTGTTGCCGTCGCTGTGTTTTTGCGTACGTTCGGTTTCCACGGTGGAACCGATCAGGAAGAAAACGTCGGCGGCGGTGTCATGGAACAACACGGTGCGGTAGTCGGGGTGGATACCAGGTTTCATAAGGCCTCCGGGGCGTCTGGGTGAACATCAAGTGTTATACAGTAACACAAATGATGCGCCCAAACGAGAACCGATTGCAATAAGAATAGACCTCGAACTTCTATGCGGCTTCCTGGAAGTCCATTTCCGGTGGCTGTTGGGAGAAGCCCCGCGTCAGGAAACCCAGGTATACCAGGCCAATCGCCAACCAACTCAGGCCCAGGTAGATCGCCAGGTGATCCAGGCTGACCATCAACCACAGATCCGCCACCAGGCCGATGATCGGGAACACCAGGAACAACACCAGCTCCCGCAACCCGCGCTGCTTCGCACCGATCCAGTAGTGGAAGATCACCGACAGGTTCACCAGGCTGAAAGCCAGGAACGCGCCGAAGTTGATGAACGAGGTGGAGGTGGTGACGTCCAGTTTCAACGCCAGTAACGCCACCACTGCGCACAGCAGGATGCTGTTCACCGGCGTGCCGAAGCGCACATGCAAGGTGCCGAAGAACGACTTGGGCAAAACACCATCGCGGCCCATCGCAAACAGCAACCGCGAACCACTGGCCTGTGCCGACAAACCTGAAGCGAACTGGCCGACGATCAGGCCGATCAGGAAGATCGACACGAACAGGTCGCCGCCAATGTTGCGGGCAATCTCGTAGGCGGCAGAATCCACGTCGGTGAACTCGAACGACGGGTGAGCGATCTGCACGAAGTACGACACACCGACAAAGATCAGCCCGCCGATCAGGGTGATCAGCATGATCGCCCGGGGAATGGTGCGGCGCGGGTCGCGGGTTTCTTCGGTCAGGGTGCTGACCGCATCAAAGCCCAGGAACGAATAGCAGGCGATCGCCGCGCCGCTCATGATCAACGGCATTTGCATCTGGCCGTTGAAGAACGGAGTGATGGTCCACAGGGGCTTGCTCGCATCACCGCCGATGTAGTGGATGCACAGCGCGACGAAGGCGATCAGCACCAGGAACTGCACCAGCATCAGCAAGGCGTTGATGCCGTTGGCGAGTTTCAGGCCGATGATGTTGATCACGCTGGTGACCCCGATAAACGCCAGTACCCAGACCCATTGCGGCACCGCCGGAAAGGCCGAATGCAGGTAGGCTGCGCCGATCAGCCAGATGGCCATGGGCAGGAACAGGTAGTCGAGCAACACCGCCCAACCGGCGATAAACCCGAGCTTGGGGCTGATGGCCTTGCGCACATAGCTGTAGGCGGAACCGGCCACCGGGAACGCCGAGGCCATACGGCCGTAGCTCATGGCGGTGAAGAACATCGCCACCAGCGCGGCCAGGTAAGCGGCCGGGACCATGCCGGCGGTGGATTGCGCCAGGATGCCGAAGGTGCCCAGGACAATGATCGGTGTCATATAGGCGATGCCAAACAGCACCACCGACCCTAGCGACAGGGTGCGTTGCAAACGAGCCATGAGCGATTCTCCGCGCGATTATTAGATTTATGGCAGAACTGAAGTCGGTGCAGCAGGAGCAATAATTTTTATGGTTGAAGCAGCTTTTTGAGTGGGTGCAACTTTTGTGGTGATTACACCTGTTGTGGCGAGGGAGCTAGCTCCCGCTGGGCTGCGCAGCGGCCCCAAAATCCTAGGGCCGCTTCGCGCCCCAGCGGGAGCAAGCTCCCTCGCCACAACTGCATCCGTGCCACAAGATCGGGGTCAGGGTTTCGGGATCAGCAACTCCCGCGTTCCGTCCTTGCGCTCAATCACCTCCCCCGGCAATTTCAAGCGCTGGTCATCCAGGTAACGGTAGTCCTGTCGCGCCGCCGCCAGTTGCCCAAGGTCCAGTTCAACCCTGAACTGCCCTTCCTCGCGCCCGGCTTCAAACAGCAAGGTGCCAAACGGGTCCACCAGCGCACTGCCACCGGCAAACATCAGGCCGTCATCGCCCTCTTCCACCCGGTTGACCATCAGCGCAAACGCCTGGTTTTCCTGGGCGCGGGCCATGATCGCAGTGCGGTGGGTGGGGCCGTACGGGTCCATGTTGCCGTTGGTGACGATCAACACCTCAGCCCCCAACTGCGCCAGGGCGCGGGCGGTTTCCGGGAATTCTATGTCGTAGCAGATCAACAGCCCCACGCGCACGCCGTTCCACTCGCAGGTGGCGTAGCGGTCACCGGGAGTGAACACGCCACGGTCCGAGGCCCACAGGTGAGTCTTGCGATAACGCAGGGCGATGCCGTCCGGGGTGATCATCAAGGTGGTGTTATAGAACTGGCCGGCGTCGTTCTCGGCCATGCCGATGACGACCGCGATATTGCGCGCGCGGGCTGCCTGGATAATCGCCTGGACGGTGGGGCCCTCTACAGGCTCGGCCACCTCGGCCACGGTGTCGGCGGTCGGGAAGCCCATCAGGTGGGTTTCCGGGAATACGACCAATTGGGTATCCGCCGCACACGCAGCAATCGCCGCCAAAGCGCGCTCAAGGTTGTAAGCTGTGCCGTTATCGCGGCCTGCCAGCTGGGCAAATTCGACCTTCATGGTGATTCCTTGTTCTTTATCTGTGGCGCAGTATGCGCAGCCGCGAACACTCGGGAAATCACGCAGCCGGGTTAACCCTATGGGGGTAGATGCATGACATTGTCGCTGGAAGACATCGCCTGGCACCGTTCGGTGGGGCAAATGATAGACGCCCTGGACCAGCCGAATTTCTGGACGCAGCTGGTCCGGTTGCTGGACCAATATGTGCCGTTCGACAGTTGGGTGGTGTTGCTGTTCAGCAGCGAGCACAAGCCCCTGGTGTTCGCCGAATGCCCGGGCCAGGACGGTGAACCGGACCATCTGTTCCAGGATTACCTCAACGGTTTATACCTGCTCGACCCCTTCTACATCGCCAGCCGCGAGCACTCGCGCACCGGGCTGTTTCGCCTGGCCGAAGTGGCCCCGGAGCATTTCGAGCTGACCGAGTATTACCAGCGCTACTTCCGGTTGAACGTGGTGGCCGATGAAATCCAGTTCAACTGCCAGCAACCGGACGGGCGAACCCTGTGCCTGTCCCTGGGTTCCAAACAGCGCTTTGACCCGCAGCAGATTGCCCTGCTGTCGCTGATCCAGCCGTGGGTGCTGGGTTTGCTGCGCCAGCGCCTGCCCCATGAACTCAACCAGGTAAGCGCCCCGGAGCCGCCGATCCACAACGATGGCTGGGGCGCACAACTCACCGCGCGGGAGCTGGATGTGGGCCGTTTGATGCTCAGTGGTTGCTCCAGCAAGGAAATCGCTCGTAAGCTGGAAATCTCTGTTGAAACCGTGAAAGTCCATAAGAAACACATGTACAGCAAGCTGGGGATCAAATCCCAGTCGGAGCTGTTCTCGATTTTTCTGCAGGCGCAAAACGCCTGATCGAGCCCTGTAGGAGCGAGGGGGACGCCTAGTTCTTGCTCGCGAAAAACGTCAATGCACCGCGGTCATCCAGACAACCGCGCCATCGTTAACAACCTTCGCGAGCAAGAACTAGGCGTCCCCCTCGCTCCTACAGGATAAAAACTAAGGAACCCTGTATGAGCCTGTCCTTGTTAAGCCGTTATGCGTTCTTTGCCGTCTGCGTCATTTTCACCCTCGCCAGCATGCCGTTTATCGAACACGAATGGCTGTGGCCGATCGCCGTGGTCACCGGCATCCTCAGCCTGATCGGCATTTTCGACCTGCTGCAAAGCCCCCACGCGGTGCGCCGCAACTACCCGATCCTGGGCAATATCCGTTACCTGGTGGAAGGTATCCGTCCGGAAATCCGCCAATACCTGCTGGAATCCGACAGCGACGCCCTGCCCTTTTCCCGGGCCCAGCGCTCGTTGGTCTATTCCCGCGCCAAGAACGAAAGCGCCGACAAACCCTTCGGCACGCTGATCGACGTGTATCAGTCCGGCTTTGAATTTATCGGCCACTCCATGCGCCCTGCGCCGTTGAGCGACCCCAGCGCGTTTCGCGTGATGGTCGGCGGCCCGCAGTGCAAACAGCCGTACTCGGCCTCGGTGTTCAACATCTCGGCCATGAGTTTCGGCTCGTTGAGCGCCAACGCGATTCGCGCCCTCAACCAGGGTGCCAAGCTCGGCAATTTCGCCCATGACACTGGCGAAGGCAGCATCAGCCCCTATCACCGGGAAAACGGTGGCGACCTGACCTGGGAACTGGGCAGCGGCTACTTCGGTTGCCGCACCAGCACGGGCCTTTTCGACCCGGAACGCTTCGCCGTACAGGCGCAGAACCCGCAAGTACGGATGATCGAAATCAAGATGAGCCAAGGCGCCAAACCGGGCCACGGCGGGATCCTGCCCAAGCACAAGGTGACCCAGGAAATCGCCGAGACCCGCGGCATCATGATGGGCGAAGACTGCATCTCGCCGTCGCGCCACAGTGCGTTTTCCACCCCCATCGAAATGATGCACTTCATCGCTCAGTTGCGTGAACTGTCGGGCGGCAAACCGGTGGGTTTCAAGTTCTGCCTGGGCCACCCCTGGGAATTCATGGGCATCGCCAAGGCCATGCTGGAAACCGGCATCCTCCCGGACTTCATCGTGGTGGACGGCAAGGAAGGCGGCACCGGCGCCGCACCGGTTGAGTTCACCGACCATATTGGCGTGCCGCTGCGTGAAGGCTTGTTGTTCGTGCACAACACCCTGGTAGGCTTGAACCTGCGGGACAAGATCAAGCTCGGCGCCAGCGGCAAGATCGTCAGCGCGTTCGACATCGCCAGCGTCCTGGCCATCGGTGCCGACTGGGCCAACTCGGCGCGGGGTTTCATGTTCGCCATCGGCTGCATCCAGTCGCAGAGCTGCCATACCAACAAATGCCCGACCGGCGTGGCCACTCAAGACCCATTGCGCCAACGCGCACTGGTGGTGCCGGACAAGGCCCAACGCGTGTTCAACTTCCACCGCAACACCCTGAAGGCCCTGGCCGAAATGCTCGCCGCCGCCGGTCTCGATCACCCGTCGCAACTGTCGGCCAAGCACTTGGTGCGGCGCATGTCGGCCACCGAGATCAAGTTGTTTTCGCAGCTGCATGTGTTCCTCAAGCCAGGTGAATTGCTCACCGGCGAAGTGAACGGCGAGTTTTATTCGCGCATGTGGCAGATGGCGCGGGCCGACAGTTTTGAGCCGAATGAAATCGCCGCAGCCTGATCTTTTTAACGGAACGATACGATGCTGAAAGTCATTGCCGAAGACTTCATCAAACCCGAACACCTCGACACCGTGCGCCCGTGGTATGCGGAACTGGTGGAAAAAACCCGTCAGGAACCCCTGTGTATTGCCTACGATCTGTTCGTCGACCAGAAAGACCCCGGGCACTTTATCTTTATCGAGCAATGGCCCGACCAGGCCGCGCTGGATGCGCACTGCCAGACAGAGCACTTCACCCGCCTGGTGCCGCAGATCAACCAATACCAAGCCAAACCCTGCCGGGTTTTGCTGATGGACGCGTTCTAAACCCTCCCTTTTGCGCCTGAACCGGACCACCGAACGGCATCGTTGAAACAAGGAGCTTCACCATGCCGTTACTCGACTTCACCGCCCTTGCCACACAACTGCCGGACACCTGGAAATCCACCCGCCTGGGCCACGTCGGCCCGGCGGTGATCATCGACGTTTAAACAAAGCGATGAGACATTCAGCAAAAAACTCAGCTTTGCAATTGCTTACAAATACCGCCAACCTGCGCCCGCCCGACGTACGGCTCGACTGAAGCCGTCGTCCACTTGTCATTACTAAACCCCTTGTTCAAGAGCCCGCTGCCATGTTGAACGGACGCGACCCGCGCATCGATTTTTTTCGGGGCCTGGCGTTGATCTTTATTTTTTGGGATCACGTGCCCCACAACCCTCTGGGCCAGATCACCCTGCGCAACTTCGGTTTCAGCGACGCGGCGGAAGTCTTCGTGTTCCTGGCCGGTTATGCGGCCGTGCTGGCCTACGGCAAGATCCTGCAGCGCGACGGTTATCTGATCGCCTGCGTGAAGATCTGGCGGCGCACCTGGGTGCTGTACGTGGTGCACATCTTTCTGCTGGCGATGCTGATGGGCATCGTGTTCTTCGCCAACAGCCATGTGGAAACCCGCGACCTCGTTGAAGAGATGGGCCTGACGCACTTCGTCACCCATCCCCAACAGGCCCTGGTGGATGAGCTGCTGCTGCGCTTCAAGCCCAACCTGATGGACCCGCTGCCGCTGTACATCGTGCTGCTGGGCTGCCTGCCGCTGGTGTTGCCGTTGCTGTTGCGCAAGACCTGGGCGGTGGTGGCTGTTTCGCTGGCGGTGTACTTGCTGGCCCCGCACCTGGGCTGGAACCTGGCGGCGATTGCCGACGGCGTGTGGTATTTCAATCCGGTGACCTGGCAGTTGCTGTTTGTGCTGGGCGGCGCGGCGGCGATTCATGCCGGGCAACCACGTCCCGTCGAGACTCGGCGCCTGCTGCGTCAGCCGTTGTTCGTCGCGGCGGCGGTGTACGCGCTGGTGGCGGGGATTCTCACGCTCTCGTGGCGCTGGCCGGAAATCCACGATGCGCTGATGCCGTCGGCACTCAGCGACCTGTTGTACCCCATCAGCAAGACCGACCTTTCGCCGGTGCGCCTGCTGCATTTTCTGGCCCTGGCCTATGTCACCGCCAAGCTGCTGCCCGGCCACGCCTGGACGCAAAACTGGCTGGCGCAGCAAACCTGTCGCATGGGCCGTTACTCGCTGGAAGTGTTCTGCCTGGGGGTGCTGCTGGCGCCGCTGGCGGACATGATCAACGCGATCACCGGCGATGCCTTTGCCATGCAAATCTTCACCGCATTGGTAGGCGCCGGGCTGATGGCGCTGCTGGGGGCCTGGCTGGATTTGAACAAGCGGCTCACCCAACCGGCGCCCCCCGCCACCGCCTGAAAAACAAAAAGCCCCAAAAGGGGCTTTTTGTTGAGCGCAGGAAACTCAGCTCGCGGTGCGTGCCGCCGCCTGAGTCGGCTGCAACTTGAACACGTAGAACAACACCGTCAGCATCACCAGGAACGCCGGGCCGACATACAGCGCCACGCGGGTATCCGGGAAGTACGCCATCAAGCCCACCACCAGCACCAGGAACGCCAGCGCCAGATAGGAACTGACCGGGTACAGCCACATGCGGTATTTGAGGCCGTCACGTTCGGCCTGGGTCAGGCCCTTGCGGAATTTGAGCTGGGCCAGGAGGATCATCAGCCAGGTCCAGATCGCACCAAAGGTGGCGATGGAGGTGACCCAGACGAAGACTTTTTCCGGGACCATGTAGTTGAGCAACACGCCCAGCAACAGCACGAAGATCGACAGCAGCAGCGCCTTGCGCGGCACGCCGTTGCTCGACGTGGTGCCGAATGTGGCCGGAGCCTGACCGTTCTGCGCCAGGCTGTAGAGCATGCGCCCGGTACTGAAGATGCCGCCGTTGCACGAAGACAGCGCCGCGGTGATCACCACGAAGTTGATGATGCCGGCGGCAGTCTTGATACCGAGGCGCTCAAAGGTCATCACAAACGGGCTGCCCTGTGTGCCGATCTCGTTCCACGGGTAGATCGACAGGATCACGAACAACGCACCGACGTAGAACAGCAGGATGCGCCAGAACACCGAGCCAATGGCACTCGGGATGGTCTTCTGCGGGTTCTTCGCTTCACCGGCGGTGAGGCCGATCATTTCCACGCCCAGGTAGGCGAACATTACCATTTGCAGGGACATCAACACGCCCTGCACACCGTTGGGCATAAAGCCGCCGTGGGCCCACAGGTTGGAAATCCCCAGCGCCACGCCATCGTTGCCGAAACCGAACGCGATGATGCCGACGCCGCCGATCACCATGGCAATGATGGTGACGATCTTGATCAGCGCAAACCAGAACTCGAACTCACCGAACGCCTTGACCGCGATCAGGTTGATGGTGCCCATGCTGACCAGCGCCGCGAGGGCCCAGATCCAGCGCGGCACATCGGGGAACCACACGCCCATGTACACCGCGACGGCAGTGATTTCCGCGACACAGGTCACCAGCCACAGGAACCAGTAGTTCCAGCCCGTGAGAAAGCCCGCCAACGGGCCGAGGTAATCCTGGGCGTAGCGGCTGAAGGAGCCGGCCACCGGGTTATGCACAGCCATCTCGCCGAGGGCGCGCATGATCACCAGGATCGCCAGGCCGCCGATGATGTAGGACAGCATGATTGCCGGGCCGGCCATTTCAATGGCCTTGGCCGAACCGAGGAACAGGCCGACACCGATACAGGCGCCGAGGGCCATCAGGCGAATATGCCGTTCGCCAAGTTCGCGTTTCAGCGGACCGCCCTGAGCGGTCTCGCCTTGGGGCAGGTGATTGCCAGCGGGCATAGGGATACAACCTCGTCTTGTTATTGGATATGAGCCACCGAGTCCGGAGCGTCGTGGCGGGTCTGCCATGACGTACCGTTTCCGGTTCACCTTTTGGGTAAAACGGCCTGGCCGAGCCAGATCAGCGGGGGTGCAGTATAAAAAGCTCAACCCAGGGGTTTTCACTCTATAAACGGCAAGATTCAGCGGGAACTCTCGGCAAAAGCGCCTTTGGCGGAGGAGCATTACCTGGTTAGCGTAGGAATCATCGCCACCAAACGGCGGCGAGTATTGCACGGTAATGGTGCAGCGTCATGCCCCTACCTTTGGCGGATTTACGGGTGGGGGAGGCTCTAGAGCGCACTTCCTGACGACCAAGGGCCATTGTGGGGAAAGAGCTTGCTGTGGTGAGGAGCTTGCTGTGGTGAGGGAGATTGCTGTGGCGAGGGAGCTTGCTCCCGCTGGGCTGCGCAGCAGACCCAAAACCTGGGCATGCGGTTTATCAGTTAGATCGGGGTGGGGCGGGTTCTTTGGGAGTGCTTCGCACTCCAGCGGGAGCAAGCTCCCTCGCCACAGCAATCTCCCTCACCACAGCAAACTCCCTCGCCACAGTGAGTTTCCAGGCACGGAAATACGTACTCAACAATTCTGGGATCAAAGCCTCTATCAGGCTGCTAGCGTCAATTCATCTGGAGCAACAAGGAATGCAATGGAATGCCAACTCGCCCTCAATCCCATCGCCTGAGAACCGGCAGATTCAGCGAGCCCGGCAGGGCTTATCTGGTGACTGCGGTCGTACACAATCGTCAGCCCCTGTTTGCCGACTTTCGTCTGGGTCGTCTGTTGGTAGCCGAGTTCAGGCGCGCCCAAGAGCAAAAATGGGGGAACTCCATAGCATGGGTCATCATGCCTGACCACTTTCATTGGCTGGTCCAGCTTGAGCAACGCAGCCTGCCGCAAATGATGCAGGCGGTTAAATCCCGCAGCACGTACACGATCAACCGCGCGAGGAACCGTACAGGAGCTTTTTGGCAGAACGGCTATCACGACAGGGGAATCAGGGACGGTGAAGACTTGCGCCACTTGGCTCGATACATCATCGCCAATCCCATCAGAGCGGGACTGGTTGAACGCGCCGGCGATTACCCGCTGTGGGATGCCTGCTGGCTATGAGCCGGAATAGAAACCACTGTGGCGAGGGAGCTTGCTCCCGCTGGGCTGCGCAGCAGACCCGAAGCCTGGGCATGTGGTTTATCAGTTAGACCGGGGTGGACTCTTTGGGAGTGCTTCGCACTCCAGCGGGAGCAAGCTCCCTCGCCACAGCAAGCTCCCTCACCACAACAAACTCCCTTGCCACAGCAATCCCCCTCACCACAGCAAGCTCCCTCACCACAAATCAACATCACACTCACAATTCCCCTCCCACTCGCCCACCACCGTCTAAGCTTCAACCAAGTCCGATCAATCTGCGTAAATGGATCAATCGACTATGGGCGCTTTATGGCAAAACGCTTCGACCAAGGCTGCGGTCTCCACCGATAGCCCGGATGAACAGCCATTGCCACAAAGCCCTCCCCGCCGCAGACGACTGTGGTGGCGGCTGTTCTGGCTGGTGCTGTTGATTGCGCTGATCGCTTTGGGCTTTGCGGCCCTGCGGGAAATGCGCACTTCAAGGTTGCAGGCCAAAACCTTCACCGACCTCGCCTCGACCCTCACCTACCAAATGCACGCAGGCCCCAGCGATGCACGGGTTTACCCTGGCGCCGGGCCCTTCGACAAGCGCCTGGGCTACAGCGCCCTCGGCGAGTTCCTGCCGCGCTTGATCAAGCGTGACTACCTGATCCAGGCTCAAGCGCGCTTCTCTCCCGACCTGATGGCCTACGCCCAGCGCGGCCTGTTCGTGCCCTACCCGGAAAAAATCCAGGCCGGCCTGACCATCACCGATTGCCGCGCCGCGCCGCTGTATCAGTTCACCTATCCACAACAGTTCTACCCAAGCTTTGCGGCGATACCGCCGGTGGTGGTCAGCAGCCTGCTGTTTATCGAAGACCGCGACCTGCTGGACCCGAAAAACCCTCAACTCAACCCGGCCGTGGATTGGCCGCGTTTCGCCAAGGCCGCCTGGTCCCAGGTGGCGAAGCTTTTGCACCTGCCCGGCCAGACCGCTGGCGGCAGTACCCTGGCAACGCAACTGGAGAAATACCGCCACTCGCCCGACGGCCTGACACTGTCCGGCGGCGAGAAAATCCGCCAGATGATTTCCGCCAGCGTGCGCGCGTATCAGGACGGCCCGCAAACCCTCGCGGCCCGGCAAGACATCGTGCGCGACTACCTCAACAGCGTGCCCCTGTCGGCGGTGCCCGGCCACGGCGAAGTGCACGGCATGGCCGAAGGCTTGCGCGTGTGGTACGGCGCCGATTTCAACCAGACCAATACGCTGCTCAACGGCAACGACCCCAAACAGCTGCCGCAAAAGGGCCTGGCGTTGCGCGAGGTGCTGTCGCTGATGATCGCCCAGCGCCGCCCGTCTCACTATTTGTCCAAGGGCCACAAGGAACTGGCGGACCTCACCGACAGCCACATCCGCCTGCTCGCACAAAACAACGTGATCGACCCGGCGCTGGCCAGCGCAGCCCTCGCCAGCAAAGTCACTTACCGTGACTGGCAGCAACAACCGACGATCCAGCCGATCGAAACCAACAAGGGCATCAGCGTCGCCCGCACTCGCCTGGCCGCCCTGCTTAACCAGCCGCTGTACGACCTCGACCGGCTCGATCTCTCTGCCACGAGCACCTTGCAAGCCGACCTGCAAAGCCAGGCCAGCACTTACCTCAAGCAACTCGCCGACCCCGCCTTCGCCGCGCAGATCGGCCTGCTCGGGCCCACGCTGCTGACACCCGCCAGCACCGCTCAGGTTCGCTACAGTTTCAACCTCTACGAGATGACACCCGACGGCGCCCGCGTGCGCGTGCAAACCGACAGCACCGACCAGCCATTCGACATCAACGAAGGCAGCAAGCTGGAACTGGGCTCAACCGCCAAGCTGCGGGTAATGACCACCTACCTGCAAATCGTCAGTGAACTGCATGATAAATACGCTGCAACGCCTGCCGCCGAGCTGCGCAAAGTCCCGGTCGACGACACCGACCGCATCACCCGCTGGGCCCTCGACTACCTGGCCCAGAACAGCGACCGCAACCTGCCGGCCATGCTCGACGCGGCCCTCAATCGCCAATACTCGGCCAACACCGGCGAAGGTTTTTTCACTGGCGGCGGCATGCACCACTTTCACAACTTCCGCAGCCAGGACAACGGTCGCAACCCCACGTTGATAGAGGCCCTGCGCGAGTCGATCAACCTGCCGTTCATTCGCCTGATGCGCGACCTGGTGCGCTACAGCACCTACCACGGTGCGAACAACAGTGCCGAGTTGCTCAAGGACGACAGTGACCCGAGGCGCCAGGAATACCTGGCCAAATTCGCCGACCGCGAAGGCACCACCTTCCTGCTCAAGTTCTGGAAGAAATACCGCAACAAGAACACCCAGGCGCGCCTCGACACTTTCCTCGACAGCATGCACCCTACCGCCATTCGCCTGGCCGCCGTACACCGCTACCTGCTGCCCAACGCCAGCCAGGCGAGTTTCAACAGCTTCGTCCGCTCGCACTTGAGCAGCGTCAAAAGCATTGAAAAACTCACCGACGAGCGCCTCGAAAAGCTCTACCAGAATTACGGCCCCGGCGCCTACGACCTGCCTGACCAAGGCTATATCGCCAAGGTTCACCCGCTGGATCTGTGGCTGATGGGCTACCTGCTGAACAACCCCGACGCCACCTTCACCCAGGCCACCGCCGCCAGTGAACACGAGCGCCAGGAGGTTTACAGCTGGCTGTTCAAGAGCCGCCACAAGAGTGCCCGCGACAGCCGCATCCGCACCATGCTGGAGATCGAAGCCTTCCTCGATATTCACCAGCGCTGGCAGAAAGTCGGCTACCCCTTCGACCACCTGGTGCCGTCGCTTGCCACGGCCATCGGCAGCTCCGGCGACCGCCCGGCGGCCCTGGCGGAACTGGTGGGGATCATCCTCAATGATGGCGTGCGCCAACCCACCCTGCGCATCGACAGCCTGCGCTTTGCCGCCGACACCCCGTACGAAACCCGGCTAGTCAATGACCCCAATCGCGGCAAACGCGTGATGCCTTCCGAGGTGGCCACGGCGCTCAAGGGCGCGCTGTCCCAGGTGGTGGACGCGGGCACCGCACGGCGCGTGTCCGGCAGTTTCAAACTGGCGGACGGTACGCCTTTGGCCATGGGCGGCAAGACCGGTACCGGCGACAACCGGATCGAAGCCATCGGCGCCGGCGGGCGGATTCTCAGCTCCAAGGCGATCAACCGCACGGCGACGTTCGTGTTCTACATCGGAGAGCATCATTTCGGCACGTTGACCGCCTTTGTGCCGGGCGCCTCGGCCCAGGGTTTCAAGTTCACTTCGGCGTTGCCGGTGCAGGTACTCAAAGGCATGGCGCCGATTCTTACGCCCTATCTGCAACCGGGCAACAACAGCTTATGCAGCGTGCGCTGATGGGCCTATCCCTGCGCTTTTCACTTGCGGATTACTGAGGGATCCGCCGCAGTTTCCACCCACTATTCAAACTTATCCGCAGCCGTGCCGGTGCATAGACTCAAACCTTCTTTTTGAGCTCTACAGGTTGCCCTCATGGCCGATACATCCGACCAGTCCCTGCACCACGCGTTTATCGAAAACGCCCTGCCGCACTGGCTGAAAACCACCTCACCCCATCGCCTGCGCGCACTCAACGACGTCGCTCGCCAAGGCATCCGCCACTATCCTCATGCCAGCGCCAGACAGCACCAGGTGCTCAAGCCCGCCATCGCCGAACACTGGCAGCAACAGACGGCGATGGACCAACGATTCCAGGCACTAACCGACGTGTACGCCTTCGCCGAACCGTTGCTGAAAAATGCCTTGAAGCCCTATGGCGACATCGACGTCAAAACCACCTACCTGCGGCTGTATGCCAGCGCCACAGTTGCCTGGTGGGTGCACGATTTCAATCGTGCGCAGCAAAGCAAAACCCTGTCGCTGCTGGACACCGCGCTGGCCAATTTTGCCGCCTCGGACACCTTCGTCGACTACGCCTTCATGTCTGCCGAGGACCCGCGCGGGCAGCGGGATACACTGACCTTGCGCCACGCCAACACCGGGGCGATATTGACCGCTGAACAGTTCAAGCACATCTGCCGCACCCTGGACCTGGGCGCCCGCTACCAGAAAAGCCTGCGGCAAGCCCTGGGTTTCTATAACCCGGAGGTGACCCGGGCCGTGCGCCTGCAGGTAATTGCCGCACAGAAGGCTGCCCTGGGTACGGCCGCGCACCTGGCCTTGATCAACCGGGACATCGACACCGATGCCCATGGCGCCATGCTCGACCTGATCGCCGGCCGCGTCGCACTGCTGGAGGGGCTGCCGCTTGAATGCCATACCCTGAGCCTGATGAACACCGCATTGACCGGCATCCTGCTGCTGTTTGTGCCGCAGCCCACCCGGCCCGTGGGCAAGGTGCTGGTGTATATCCCCGCAGACCCCGAGCATCCCCTGAAGCAATACCCTTCGCCTGCGGCCTTCCTCAGCCACCTCACGGAAAAACTGCGGGACAAGCAGCACTACCAGACCTTCTTCAGCCAGTTCATCGACCATGCCCGGCGCGGTGAATTCTTTGCCGGGCTCAATACACGCTTGAGCCGCGTGCGCTGGCACCCAACCGCCCACACCGACCCGCGCCCCAGCTGGCGTGACACGCCGATCACCCAGCCAAACCTGCAATTCAGCGTGCAGGCCATCGGTGATGATCAGGTTAATCGCTCAACGCTGGCCGCCGAAAATGACCTGTGGAATTACCAGTACCGCCTCAAGTTGAACAAGATCGTCAACGATGCCCTGGACATCGCCGTGCCCACCGCCACCGCCGACCGCCACGCGCGCTGGGCCTGGTGGGACAACCTGGAAAAAATCCTCGGGGATATCTTCAACGCGGCGCTGCTGGTGCTGACGCCCTTCGTGCCGCTGCTGGGGGAAGCGATGCTCGCCTACAGCCTGTACCAGATCACCGACGAGGTGTTCGAGGGGATTGTCGATTGGGCTCAGGGGCGCGGTGCCGAGGCGGCGGAGCAAGTGGTCGCGGTGGCCGACAGCGTGATCCAGTTTGCCCTGTTCGGCGCCGCCAGCCAGTTGGGCCATGTCGCACGGCTCAAGCTCAGCCCCTTCGTCGAAGGCTTGCGCCCGGTGGTGCGGCCCGACGGCAGCACGCGCCTGTGGCACCCGGATATTGCCCCCTACGCTGTGAAACACCTCGACCAGCCGCCCATTGTCGACGGCCTGCACACCCATCAGGGCAAGCAGCTCCTGGCACTGCAAGGTGCTCACTTCGAAGTGCAGGCAGACGCTGAAACCGGCGACACGCGTATCGCTCACCCGGAGCGCGCCAACGCCTATCAACCCCAGGTGCGGTTCAACGGCAGTGGCGCCTTCGTGCATGAAGCCGAGCAACCGCGCACCTGGGGCAGCACCACGCTGATGCGCCGCCTGGGGCCGCGCACGGCGCCTTTCAGCAACCAGCAACTGCAGCAGATGCAACGCATCAGCGGTGCCGACGACGGTGTGCTGCGCAACCTTTACGTGCAAAACCAGCCGACCCCGCCGCTGCTGGAAGCCACTCTCAATCGCTACGAAGCCCGGCACGCGGCCACGCAGACCGTGCACACCCTGCGTACCGGCGCACCGCTGCCACTGGATGCCACGTCCGCCTGGTTCGAGCAGACCATCACCGAACTGCCGGGCTGGCCCCAGGCCAAGGCGTTGGAAGTGTTCGTGCGCTCGGACAAAACCGGTGACTCCCATAAGTACGCCAACCCGGATGCCTCACCGGCCGACACGCTGCAACTGAGCCTGGCCGAGGTGATGTCCGGCGAATTGCCGGCGCGGGTGCTGGAATTTCTCGATGAGCCGTCGATCAAGCAGCTGCTGGGCGGCGACGTGCCGCAAGCGTTGCGCGTACAAACCTTGCGCGATCAACTGGCGGACTCGGTGGCGCGCCAGACCGGTGACATCGCCGACTACATCCATAACGCCCGCCAGCTCAGCGCCGATCCCCATGTGCGCCGGCTGCGCGAGCAGGTCAACCCGCTGGACAGCCCCCTGGCCGAAACCCTGCTGGCCGGCGCCACCCCGGCCGAACGGCAAACCCTGGACCAACATGTACCGCTGCGTTTGCTCAACCAGGCCAGCGAACTGAGCTTTGCCCAGCACAGTGCCCAGGCCTACGCCGGGTTCTTCTCGCCCTGGCCGATCACCGAAGACACCGAGCGCCTGGTGCTCAATGCCCTCAAGCGCTACAGCGATGGCTTTGGCGACCTGCACCTGCAAATCCGCGATCGCCAGGTCAGCGGTACGTTGCGTTGTGAAGCCGGGCCGGCCGATGCCCGCCGGCGCCGGGTGCTGGTGCGCCAGAACCACGTGGGCTACGAACTGTTCGATGAACAGGGCCAACGCCTGCACGGCCCGGATACCCTGTATGAATGCCTGTTGCGTGCATTGTCCGACGCTCAGCAAAGCGAGTTGGGCTACCGGCCCGGCCAGGGAGCCGGGCTCAAGCATTGGCTGATGGAAACCCTCGAACCCCTGGCCGAACGGCGCCGGGTGCTGGCCGAGCCACCGCTGCGCTCTACCGCTGATGCGCAGACCACCACCCTGCTCGGCGGCGCGGCCCTCGGCGGGTTGCGCCGCGCCCAGGAGCACCTGAGCCAGGCACGCGCCCGGGAGGTGCTGGCCAGTCTGTTCCCGACCCTGGAAGAGGCGCGCCTGCAGCGGTTCCTCAATGAGATTGGCCCAGGGCTGAATAACCAGATCCTCAATCGCCTGGTCCTGCAGCGGCACAACCTGTACCGGGAGCTGGAGCAATGGAAGCGCTTGCCCGGCCCCCATCCCAAAAACAGCCGCATGGCCCAGGAGGAAAAACTGCGTAAAAACCTGATTGCGCACAAACTCTATCGCTGCTGGGAAGACCGCCTCGCCGAACACCGCGACGACTCGGGCCAGGTGCAGAGCGGCGCGAGTCTGGACCTCAGCACCCTGGAGCTGCCCGGCAGCCTGCCACTGCTGGGCAATGGTTTCGAGCACGTCACCCAACTGAAGCTGGCCAACTGCATGTTCAACGACAGCCAGTGGCCGTTTCTGCAGGCGTTCCCTTCCCTGCGTGAGCTGGATGTCAGTGGGAACGAACTGACACGGCTACCCGAGCCCATCGCCAACATGCGCTACCTGCGCGACCTCAACCTGGGGGAAAACCAGATCACGCTGCTCAACGGCGACGTTGCGCGCCTGAAAAACCTCAAGCACCTGCGCAACCTGAACCTGTACCGCAACCCGCTGACGCAGCCACCGAACATCTCGAAAATGCCGCACCTGCGCCGCCTGTTCCTCAGCCGCACCCCTATCACCCAATGGCCCTCCGGGCTGTTTGCCCACCCACGGGAGGAGGGTTTTTTGCTCGACCTGAGCCAAACCCGGATTGACCATGTGCCAGCGCTCACGGCCGGCAGCGCCGAGGCCCGGACCGTCGCCCACACCCGCCTGGACCGCAACACCCTGCTCAACGACCAGCGCCTGCTGTACGAGCAGTACCGCGAAGCGGCCGGCCTGGACCCCAACCGCAGCTATGAACCCCGTGGAGAGAGCGGCCCATGGCTGGAAGGGGTCAGCCAGCCTTTATTGGCCAGGCGCCAGGCACTGTGGCAAGCGGTGGAACGCGAGCACGGTTCCCAGGGTTTGTTCGAGATAATCAAGGCCCTTGAGGCACCCGACTTCTTCCAGCGGCCCCAGGACATGGACGTCTATTGGGACACTCATGAAGCGTTGCGCGAGCGCGTCTGGCGTTTGCTGGAGGCGGCCCACAACGATACGGCGCTGCGTGAAAAGCTGTTCAAGATGGCCAGCTTCCCCGGCCTGTGCGCCGACGGCAATGCACAGATATTCAATGATCTGGGTATCGAGGTGCTGGTCAGCGAAGCCCAGCGTTACTCCGCCTCGGCCAGCGAGCGCGAGGGCAAACTGGTGACGCTGGCCAAGGGCAATGCACGGCTCAAGCAATTGAACCGTATCGCCAGCGAGGACATTGCCCATCGGCTCAAACCGGAAGCCGAAGGCGGCCTCGGCCAATGGCTGCGTTCGCAACGACGGGAGGGCGTGATGGGTAACGTGGACGACGTGGAGGTCTACCTGAGCTACCAGACCTCCCTGGCCAAGCGCCTCGACCTGCCCTGGCTGTCGGAACACATGCTGTACCGCGACACCGGCGACGTAAAACCCGCGCAGATCGAACAGGCCCACAGCACCGTGCTGGAGCTGGGCGAAGGGGATGGCCTGGTCAACCAGATGCTGCTGGAGCCCTATTGGGAACAGTACCTGCACGACCACCACCCGAACACCCTTGAGGCCAATGCCCGGCATTTCGACGAACAATGTGCACGCCTTGATGAACTGCAGGAAGCCCAGACCAGGCTGGCCCAGGCCAACGGCTTACCCAACGAGCAGAAAGAAGCGTTGAGGCTCACGCTGATCGGTCTCGCCGATGCCCTGGGTGTGCCGCACCCGCAGGTGCTGACCGGGCAACCCATGACGGACGAGAGCTACAACCTGCTGCTCAACGAACTGGGCTACCGCGAAAAACAATGGATGCGCGAGTTGACCCACCAGGCTTTGGAACGCCACAGCCAACAACGTAACCGCGTCACGCGTCAGGTCTGAACGTATGGGTGTGTCATGGCACACCCATTACCAGTACGCCGCTGCCGTTCAACGGCCCCTCGACAGGCAGGGACCCCGCCTGCTTGACCAGGGCGAACGTTACAACGTCGCTCCCGGAACTGTTGGTGATACGAGTCAGGAACGAGCCATTGACTCTAACCGCCGCCCCTCCACGGACAAGGGCGGTGCCCACGTTCGGATTGCTCATCACCAGCGCATTGGCGTTGAACGAGGACGGCGTGCCTTTGTAGGTGATTGTGATCGGCGTGGTAATCCCCGGGTCCGGACACCGGTAGGTGAGCGTGCGATCGGTACGAACGGTGGTTGATACGGGGTCGGTGCCTATCGCCCTCTGGTGCACGTTGCCGAAGTTGATTTCGATCGGTTGGTTATTGTTGATCGTGCACGACGACGGGGAGATGGTGAAATCGTTGTTGGCGATGTACGTAAGCTGCAGGCTCGTGGAAAAGGCATCGTAGTTGTTGGTCTGGTCGAGACGTAACACGCCCAGAGTGTCACCTATTCGAATGTCGATAGGGTTGGTCGGGTTGTTGCGGATCAATATATAAGGAATGACATCGATCGGGATCGGAGACGTATTGTTAGGCATGGTCGCAATCCTGATACCCGCCTGGATAGGCGTGTTCCAATAACTGCCATTGATACGCAAGCCGGTCGTCTGGTTGACGAACTTCGGACCAGGCGACCAGGCCGGGCCGATCCTCGTCCCGGTGGCCCAGTAATCCTGCCGTCCATCCGGGGTATAGCTGTCCGGTTCAAACCGGCATTCGATCCTCACCCCGGACAGGAGAATGCGCGGCTCATTCACCTCCAGTCGCACATTCACCGGAACCTGCAGGTTCAACGTCCCGCCAATGCTCACCCGTTGCCAATTGCCGCCATTGACCCGGCAATCAGCCGCTTTCACGGTCGTCGTAATGCCAGCCAGGGCAAGCAGCACAACGGCTCCAAATAGTCGTTTCATGTTGTTCTCTTTCATCCCATGCATAACGGTTTACCGTTACGGATAATCCAGCGTAAACGTCGAAGTCACACGGTAGCTGCCGTGCCCGATGGTCTTGTCCCGCAGGGCATCCGGCTCACCCTGCACATAGGCCTTGAGCAGGATGACGTTGTTGCCGGGGCTCAATTTCTGCTCGTCGCCGACCTTGTTCACCGGCACCGGCTTATCGCTCAGTGTCTCCAGGCCCAGCCCGATACCTGAGGCACCACTGCCACCATCCAGCGCGAACAAACCGGGCAGCGCGCGGTTTTCCGCACCGTTGAACAGGATGGTCACCGAGTCGCTGATAGTGGTATTGCAGTCGTCCAGGTGCAGGGTGAAACGTTTGCCCACTGAGCGCGTGTTGATGTAGAGGTGCTTGCTGGTCAGGTCCCACAGCTCCAGGGTGATGGCTTCATCGCCCGGGCGGATGGTGCAGGCCTGTTCCACCAGGTTGCCCTTGAACCTCAGGTTGTCCACCGCCTGCGCCGTGGCCGCCAGGCCGAAGGTCAGCAGCAGGGCCAGGCCCTTATGAATCATTGCGTGTCGCATACACTCGACTCCTACTGGTATTCAGCCAACAGCGTGGCCACCGCCGTGAACCCTTGGGCCTTCAGGACCGAACCCGGCCGTTTGACCGGCACCACTTCCAATGTCGGCGGTGCCGCCAGGCTGATGTCCAGCGGGGTGTTGAGGCGAAACGGCGCGTTGTTCTGATACAGCCGAATCCCCAGGTCAGGCGCAGTGGTCTGCAAGGCGGCGTTATCAAACGTCGTCTCTGTGCCCTTGACGCTCAGCTTCAACAACCACGGCAGCGTGGAGGCGCCGCAGCGGATGGTGTAGCCGACGGCCCTGCGGTATTTCACGCCATCGACGCGCTTGGTGCCGACATCCCCGAAATCGACTTCAATCGTGCTGCCCGAATCAATCGTGCAGGGCGGCGGCTCGTTCAGCGTTCCGTTGAACGTCAGGTTGGCCGACGCACCACTGCAAAAGCCGATGGAACACAAGGCGAGCAACGCTCGCTGCGGCCAACTTGTCATTGATCGTTCCTCTTTATTAGGGCTCGTCATTGGTACTCGATCACCAGGGTGGCGGCGGTCGCAAAGGCCCCTCCGGTCAACGTGCTGCCCGCACGTTTCACCGGCACCGCCTGCACGGCTGGAAAGGTCGGATGGGTAAACCTGAGCGGCGTGTTCAGCGGCCAGTCCGCCCCATTGGCGAAGAGTTTTATCCCCAGGTCCGTCTTGGGGGTCGAGAGCACTTTGTTATCAAACCCGGCCGCCGCGCCCTTGAGTTCCAGGGTCATCGCGTTGCTGTAAACGGGGGGACTGCAGGTGACGGTATACGGCACGTCCCGTCGATAATTCACGCCATCAATCCGCGACGTCAGCAGGTCATTGCCGAACGGCACATTCAGCGTCCTACCGCTGTTGATCACACATGGCGGCGGCGCAATGATCACCGCGCTGATTCTCAGGTTGGTATCGGCCTGCACACTCTGGCTGACCGCCCACAGCAGTCCCGCACCGATAAAAATGGCCCACGGGCCGGTTAACCTGGTCATTGTTCTGCCCTTACTCATAATTGAGCCTGAAATCCACCACGGCCCGGAATGCACCGCTGGTCAGGGGTGCCGGGGTGCGCGTGGGCTGGACGTTCCAGGTCTGCGTGTTGCGGCCCAAGGGCAAGAACAACGGCTCCCCCCTTGAACCCAGCTGTACATCGCGCCCCTGGGAATCGGTCAGGCGCAGGCCCATCCCGGTGATGCCTTGCACCTTGACCAGTCGTGGATCATCGGCATCGGCCGGTGCGATAAACGCCACCGACAGCACCGGTTGATAAGCACTCCATGTCAGGTTTCCCGTGCGCTCACTGGCGATGCGGCCGGCGGTGCGCCGACAATCCTCGAACAGCAGTTGAAAGGCCACGGAGGTCGCCTGGTCACCCGGCCGTTGCAACTGGCTGGCCGATACCGGGCCCAGGTCAATCGTCTGGTGCAGGGATGCCATCTCCAGGCTGCAGGGGGTTTCATGCATGGACCCGAGAATGTTGAGCATCCCGACCATGCCCTCCACATCCTCGTCATCCGCGGCGTGCGCCGGCCCCATCAGGGCCAGCAACAGACCGCCCAAGACCTTTACTGTGTGCAACTTCATGACGTTCTCCGGCAGCAGGCACTACTGATTGGCCACAGACAGTTGCGTGTTCACCTTGCACGTCTCGCCACTGCAGGTGAACGCCAGCAGCGGACGGCCGCCGTAATCATTCACGTAGGACAAATAGGGGGTGGTACCGAGCTCCTTGGCAGTCGGCCCCAGGGCCTGCGTGCCTTTGGGCGGGACCATCACCGGCTCGAAGCCCGGTATGGTCTTGCCGTCCTTGCTGCTGCGCGCATCCACCAGGGTCACGTAGTAAGGCGTGGGGTTATTCACCCGGTAGTGATCGCCTTGCCGGGTAAGGGTCAGCTTTTCCTGCCAAGGGTTGGACAGGTCCTGCTGGGTGGGGGTAATTGCCTGCGGCCGGTAAAACAATTTGATCCGGGTTTGCAGGGCGATTTGCAGAGTGTTGGGCTTGTCGCTGCGCGGCGGAATTTCCCGCAGGTTGAAGTAGTAGACCGTCTCCCGATCCTGGGGCAGCGATTTGGCGGCCGGCAGCGCCTGGACTTTCACCTGGCTTTGCTTGCCGGGCTCCAGGCGTTGAACCGGTGGCAGCACGATCAAGGGTGAGGTGATTTTCTGGCCCTCTTCGTCCTCGATCCAGCCCTGGGCCAGGTACGGCAATTGCGTGTTGTTGTTGGTGATGTTGACGCTGGTTGCGTCTTTGCCACCGTCGAAAATCACGCGGGTACGGTCCAGGCCGACAGCGGCGTTGGCGCTCTGGCTCAAGACCGCCATCAGCAGTGCATAGGTAAAACGTGTGCTGTGTTTCATGAGGATGGGTTCTCCATAGTGTTTCGCTGGCCGGTCAGGGTGGCTGGCTCGGGTGAGGCTTGATCGACGGCTACCCTCTGGCAGCGCAGTTGCAGGGCATCGGTGAACGCATCCGTTGGCAACTCGACGGGCAGCGTCAGGACGCAGCGCTCGGTGCCGCCCCAACTGACGATCATCTGCTCGCCGGCCTGAATGCCGCTCAGGTAGACATCCCCGCCGTCATTCACCACCCCGGTGTCCTGCTGTTTGCGGTTTTTCACCGTGGCGCCGAAGGGCGGTGCACTGCCATCCGGCAGGCGAAGAACCGCCATGGCTTTCTGGCCGGAAATCACTTCCAGGGATCGGTAGCCAATGGCCCCTTCGGTGAGGGTCAGTTGCGTCACGGATTGAGTGGCCTCGACATCGCTGGGCAATTTCTCCAGGTCAACACTGGCCGCCGTACGCTGGTAGCTGGTGATGTCGGAGATGACCGCCTTGCCGAACGCGTTGCTGCGGGTCGGCGTGCCGTAACCCCGCACGGGCACATCGGGCACACCGGCGGTATCGACCAGCAGCCGGGTTCCGCCGGTACTGGTGGTTCGATGCAGCGCCCCACCGTAAGGGGTGAGCGTGCCGCCGCCACGCACGGATGCACTGAGGGTGCGGTTATTGCCTTGTTGCGTCGTGGCGCTGAGGTCGATGTCGGCCTGGTCACCAATATGGCTCAGGTAGCCGCTGGCCGAGGTGTCGCTGGCACTGACCTGGTAGCTGTTACGTTCATCCAGGCGATCGGCGTAGCGTGTGGTAAAGCTGTTCTTGCCGCCGGCCCTGTTGGCATCCATCGACAGGGTGCCGGTGGGGCCCAACGGCAGGCTGACCGTCAGCGCTGCTCCGTTGTCCTTATATTGGTATTCATGGGTGCGATATAAATTCAGCGACAGGCTCATGTTCCTGACAGAGCCCACGTTGAAGTAACGAGACGCCGACAGGTTCCAGCGCTGGGTGTCCGGCCGATTCCAATAGGTTTGTTTGTTGTAGCTGGCGTAAACGGTGGTGCTCAGGTCACGGAACTGTTTGTTCACCGTGACCGTATACAGCGCCTTGTTACCGCCAATGGGTTTCCAGTGTTCAATGAAGTTACCCTCTTCATCAAACACGCCGCGCCCACCCAATTCACCGTTCAACCCGTAGTGTCGAGCATCCAGGTATTGGCTCATGCTCAAGTAGTTCTTCTCGGAGAACCGATAGCCGGCGAAGGTGACCTGGCTGTCGTACTCTTCAAAGTTCTTGGAATATTGAAGGCGGTAGGATTTGCCTGAGAGTGTCTGGTTCCACAGGTTGGCACGGGACTGGGTGACATCCAGGGAAATGGCACCGAACGACAGTAAATCCCGCCCCGCCCCCACCGACAGCGCACGGTAGTTGTTATCCGTTATCGCACCGCCCAGCAGCGACCAACCATTGCTGATCCCCCAGGAAAACTCGCCGGTGCCGAAAAAGTCACCGTGGGAGTGGTACTGCAGGTTGGACGGTCGCCCGGCAGACAGCTTGTAACGAACCTGCCCGGGACGCGTCAGGTAGGGAACGCCGGCGGTATCGAGCTGGAATTTCTGCACCGAACCGTCCTGCTCCTCGACCCGCACATCCAACGTGCCGGAGACGGCGTCGTTAAGGTCCTGGATCCGAAAAGGGCCCGCCGCCACCAGCGTTTCATAGAGCACACGCCCCTGCTGGCTGATGACAACCTTTGCATTGGTCTTGGCCACCCCGACCACTTCCGGTGCATAGCCCCGCAAGTTGGGCGGCAGCTGGCTTTCGTCTGACTTGAGCCCGGCACCGGTAAAGCGGAAGCTGTCGAACAGGTCCGAATACAGGTAGTCCTCGCCCAACACCAGGCGTGCCTTCAGCGCAGGAATGGCGCGATACACGTAATAGCGGCTCCATTCCAGTTTTTGCCGGCTGGCCTGGGCCTCGCGGTCTTTCTCGACACGCCCTTGCCAATCCGCCCTGAGGCGCCAGGCCCCGGCATTGGCCCCGAGTGTGCCGTTACCGCTGAGGTCGTTGCGGGTACCGTCACTTTTCCGGTAGCTGGACTGCGCCGTCATGTTGTAGTCGATCAGCAGCCCCGGCACTCCCTCGTCCCAACGTGACGGCGGGTCCCAGTTGATGGCGTTGTATTCCAGGTAGGCCTGGGGAAGGTTGATGTCCAGGGTGGAAGTGGCCAGGTCTGCACTGACCTCCATGCCGGGCAAGCCCCTGACATCCAGGCACTGCCCGCCCTTCCACCACTTGAGCTGATCAACGCCGGACGCCTTGAGGCCCAGTTGCTCCACGAGTTCGCGCGATAAACAGGGCACACTGCCTTTGGGATCATCATCGGGGTGAAAGAACGCCACCGATTGTTCAGATATAGGCTGGGTATTGAGCTGGACCACCATCGAGTAGGTGCCAGGCAAGATAAACCCACTGCGTGCAAACTGAGACAGGTCAATATTGGAGCGATCAATCAGATCAAGAACGTCGGTATTAAACTCAATATCCCCGGCGCCCATTGCAGTTCCAGCCAGCGATATCAACCCGCCAAAGAGGCTGGGGCGCAGCGTATTCATGACTTTCGACGTATTCAACATACACGCAACTCAATCTTCAGAAGTATTCCAACTTGAACCGCACTGCCGCGCGGTGAGCCCCTGCCAACAGCGGCACTCCGTTGCCCACCAGGCGGAGCCTGTAATGAAGTGTCATGTCGCCATCAACCACCGGCAGCAGCGCCATCGGCACTCCCGGCACACTCACCTGGCCAGCGGCGTCCTCAATATGGAAAGCAACCCCCTGCGAGGCACCAAAGGCCGCAAAGGTGCGCCCGCCCATATCGCTGGGCCCATCGAACGTCACGCGAAGATGCTCCCAGTCCGGCAGCGTTTCGCCGGGGCGTAACGGGTCGGGACGCGTCACGGTGCAATTGACCAGCCGTAGCTGGAACGGCTGCATTTGCCCCGCGCCCTCTCGTAACAGGCGGCCTATGGGTTCGGGAGGCATGTCGATGGTCTGATCGGCAGTGACCGCTTCCAGCCCGCAGGCCGAGTCGATGATCTCGCCTCCCAGCGTGACGAGCCCATCGCCTTGCACCGTTGCCTGCGCGGCATCACAAGGGCTGATGAACAGCGTCAACGAAGAGGCAATAGCGAGACTTATGAATGTTTTCACCTTGATCTCCCGCCAGTTTTCCCCCGCCACCGGAAGTGGCGGGGGAAACACTTACTGATAAGCCAAGGTGAAGTTGGTGACCGCGCTGAAATCACCAGGAACGATGTCGCCTGTCGCCTGGCCTTGTACGTAGGCGCCGAACTGCAGGGTGTTATTACCGGCAACAATGGCCTGCGGAGTGGTTGGCACGCCCAGCTCAACCGCTTTGCCACCGTGGGTCATCATGATGCCGATGCCGCCCGCGCTACCGACCGTGCCGATGCCGCCAGGCACAACGCTGGACGGCGCACCGGTGAAGGTAGTGGTCACGGTGTTATCGGTGAGGCCAGACAGGTCGCAACCTTCAAGTTCGATGGTCACGGGGCGGGCGGTGGACTTGCCGCCGGATTGCAATTGATGCTTTGCGATAGCGCCAAGTGCAACTGACTGATCCACAGATTCAGGTTTGATAGAGCAAGCACCCGAATGGACCGACCCTGTAAATGTAATCGTCCCGTCCGCCGCATTAGCGACAGAGATCGAACCCGCCAACAGGCCGACAGTCAACAGCGCAGCTTTTACTTTAGTCTTCATTTGCAGAGGCTCACATGTATTAAAGATCAAAACGAAATCCTGGCTTAGTTGCGCACAGGACTTACTAACCAAGCGCCAGAACAGTTTCCTGAAGCAGTGGAAACCAGATGCTTTCCAATTACTTGTATTGCAATTCAGGAGTTCGTTCGAGGCCGGGCAATTATCCATTTCGATTTTGAATATGAAAGCCGGTCGATTCGCTAATTCACGTAGCCTTGTCATACCAAGACACATAGGAAAATTATGGCCATTTGCCAAAACTTTTGAAAGAGCCGTAAGAAGTGGACTACACGAACTTTAACGAGAATGATTTAGTGCAGATCAAGCCTGTAAGAATAGGATTACATATTCTAAAAAACAACAGTAATTACTGGAGTACATCAACTAACAAGTTGAAGAATATGTCGTGAGAGGCAGTGCGCCCATCGAGCGGGTAGTGACCGTTCGTCTGCCCGGGTTGCGATGGCTATAAGATATATCTTACGTTGTATCTAAACCAAACGAGAGCTCCTGAAATGAGAGACCATCATTCACACCGCGAACCCGGTGACAGCCGCGACGGCTTCGACAAACGCCCAGGCCGCGAGCGCGGCGGCCGTGGCCCACGGGTCTTCGCCCCCGGCGACCTTAAACTGCTGTTGCCGGCGCTGATCGCCGAACAACCGTGCCACGGCTACGACCTGATCCGCCGGATCGAAGCCCTGTTCGACGGCGCCTACAGCCCAAGCCCGGGCGTGATCTACCCCACGCTGACATTCCTCGAAGAAAGCGAATTGATTACCGGCGATGCCGAAGACGGAAAAAAACGCTACACAATCACCGACGCCGGTCGTCTCTTCTTAAGCGAACAAGCGGTTGCCCTCGAAGGTATCCGCATGCGCATGGATGTGAGCAAACGTTCGCTGCGCGGCCAGGACCGTCCGCCGGAAATCCACGAGGCGGTGCATAACCTGCGCCACGCCTTGCATTCGCACCACGGGCGCTGGAGCCCGGAAGAAATCGTTCGTGTCGCGGCGCTGCTCAACAGCACCGCCCAAGCCATTGCCGACGGGAAAGCTCAATGAATACCCAAGCCATCCACCGCGTGACCCACGAAATCAAACGCCGCCGCCTCGAAGTGCTGCGCGTGGTCGACATCACCCCGCGCATGCGCCGCATCACCCTGGGCGGGCCGGAACTGGCGGGTTTTATCAGCCTGGGCAGTGACGACCACATCAAGCTGCTGTTCCCGCAGAACGCCGCCGAACAAGCCGCGCTGGACAGCCCCGACTTCAACCTGCGCGGCGATGGCCCCCAACCCGCCATGCGCGACTACACCCCACGCCGGTACGACCTGGCCATTGGCGAACTGGACATCGACTTCGTGCTGCACGGCGATGGCCCTGCTTCCACCTGGGCCGAGCAGGCAAAGGTCGGCCAGCACCTGCACATCGGCGGGCCCCGTGGTTCGATGATCGTGCCGGATATCTTCGACAGCTACCTGTTGATCGGCGATGAAACCGCGATCCCGGCCATCGCCCGGCGCCTGGACGAATTGCCGGCGGGGCGCAAGGTATTGGCGGTGATCGAGATCGCCAATGCGGCAGAGCAGCAGCCGCTGCACAGCGCTGCCGAGGTGGAAGTGATCTGGGTGGTGCGTGGCCAGGATGACCTGCTCGAGACGGTGCAGAACCTGACGCTGCCGGGCGGTTCGCTGTACAGCTTCGTCGCCACCGAGAGCAAGCTGTCGCGCCAGCTGCGGCGGGTACTGCTGGACACGCACAACGTCAATGAGGCATTCCTCAAGGCCGTCGGTTACTGGCAACAATGATCCCTGTAGGAGCGAGCTTGCTCGCGAAGAACCTGAGAGCGCCGCGTTAAACCAGACACACTGCGTTATCGTTAACGTTCTTCGCGAGCAAGCTCGCTCCTACAGATTTTATCCAGCCCCACCACCCCCAAAGCAACCAGTACAAACCCCGCCAGAATTCCCCCGGCATTGATAAACACCTGTGGATAACCCAGGGTGTCCACGTTAATGAACGGGTACTGATACAGCCCCCACACATACCCGCGCAACAATGCATACGCGAAGTACACCAGCGGGTAAATCACCCACAGTCCGATGTGCTTGAGGCGCAGGCCGCCCTTGGGTACGCACCACCACCAATACACGACAAACACCAGCGGCATCACGTCGTGCAGCAGCTCGTCCGCCAAAAACTGCACCCCCGCAGGCTGCCACATGTGGCGCAACAACAGGCTGTAGGCGAGGCTGACCACGACAATGCTCACGGCAATTCCGCTGCTGACCACGGGCCCAAGAAAGAACCGGCTCGCTGCGGTTGGCCGTTGCACCCACGCATGGGTCAACACCACCGCCACCAGGGTGTTGGTGAGCACGGTGAAGAAGCTGAAGAAATTCACCAGGCCCGGCAACAGGCTCGCGCCATCGACCCAGCGGTAGTAGAAAATGATGTACTGCTGCAGCGCCAGGCCAACCCAGCCGCCGAAGGCTGCCAGGCCGATAAGGTGACGTTTCACCTCAGTCCTCGACCGGTCGCTTGGTGCGCATCAACTTCACGTACAACCCTTCGACCTTCTCCCGCGCCCACGGCGTCTTGCGCAGGAACGACAGGCTCGACTTGATGCTCGGGTCACTGGAAAAACAACGGATATTGATGCGCTCGGCCAGGCCTTCCCATTGGTAATGCGCCACCAGCGCGGTGAGAACCTGTTCCAGGGTGACGCCGTGCAGTGGGTCTTTGTTTGTCGCGGTCATGCCGGGCCTTTTGCGAAAAGAAGAAAACGAAGCCGCGCACCTTAGCGGACGGGCCGTGCGGGTGGAAGCGTTGCCTTCACTATAGGCCACTGTTCAATCGTTCCCACGCTCTGCGTGGGAATGCCGAATTGGACGTTCTGCGTCCCGCGGTCGACGCAAATTTTGACCCTGCGCAATGGTGACGCAGAGCGTCACGGGACGCATTTCCACGCAGAGCGTGGGAACGATCAGTGTGGGAGTGATCGAGCGGGTTCTGGGAAAGTTCCCCTTGGCAGAGAAAAAAGTTATGTTATATTGTAACGATAACTATCAAAGGGTATCGAATCCCTTACCGTTTTCAGCCTTCTCTTTTTTTGCCGTTTGCCAAGGAACGACCGATGTCCCTCTCTTCTCTCTGGCGCCTCACCCCGCTGGCCGCCGCCCTGCTGATCACCTCCCAGGCCAACGCCCTGGAGCTGCAACCCCAAGTCATCACCGGCAACCCGTTGGGCAGCGAAACCCTCGCCTCGCCCACCACCGTGCTCGAAGGCGACGACCTGACCCTGCAACAAAAAGGCAGCCTGGGTGAAACCCTGAACAAGCAGCCCGGCGTGTCGTCGTCGTACTTCGGCCCGGGGGCCAGCCGGCCGATCATTCGTGGCCAGGATGGTGACCGTATTCGCGTTCTGCGCAACGGAGTCGGCGCGCTGGATGCTTCGTCGCTGTCCTATGACCACGCGGTGCCGCTGGACCCGGTCAACATCGACCGCGTCGAAATCGTGCGCGGCCCGGCCGCCCTGCTCTACGGCGGCAGCGCCATCGGCGGCGTGGTGAACACCTTCGACAACCGCATCCCCACCGAAGCCATCGAAGGCATTCACGGGGCCGGTGAATTGCGCTACGGCGGCGCCGACACCACCCGCAGCAGCGCCGGCAAACTGGAAGCCGGCAACGGCACTTTCGCCTTGCACCTGGACGCCAGCGCGCGGGAATTCAACGACCTGAAAATCCCCGGCTTTGCCCGCAGCCGCCAAGCACCACCAAGTGAAGACGGTGAAGGCAAGAACGGTCGCCTCGGCAACAGCGACGGACGCCAGGACGGTGGTGCAGTCGGCGGTTCCTACACCTGGAACGACGGTTACGCCGGGCTGTCCTACAGCAACTACGACAGCAACTACGGCTCCCCGGCCGAGCAGGACGTACGCATCCGCATGAAGCAGGATCACTACGCCTTTGCGTCCGAGATCCGCAACCTGCAAGGCCCATTCACCTCGGTGAAACTCGACGCCGGCTACACCGACTACAAGCACATGGAAATCGAAGGCGGCGAGACCGGCACCACCTTCAAGAACAAGGGCTATGAAGCGCGGGTTGAAGCGCGGCACCTGCCGATCGGGCCATTCAACGGCGTGGTGGGCGCGCAGGTGAGCCGCAACGAATTCTCGGCGCTGGGTGAAGAAGCCTTCGTGCCGCAGACCGACACCAATGCCGGCGCGCTGTTTATCTTCGAAGAAATGCAGGCCACCGAGCGCCTCAAGCTGAGCCTCGGCGGGCGCCTGGAACACACTAACGTCGACCCGGACGGCAAAGGCAACGCGCGCTTTGCCAATGCCAACAAATCCGCCGACTTCACCGCCGGCAGCCTGTCGTCCGGCGCGGTGTACACCCTGACCCCGATCTGGTCGCTGGCCGCCACCTTGGGCTACACCGAACGCGCCCCGACGTTCTACGAGCTGTATGCCAACGGCGCTCACGTCGCCACCGGTACCTATGAACTGGGCGACGCCAACCTGTCGAAAGAAAAAGCCGTGTCCAGCGACCTGGCGCTGCGCTTTGACAACGGCACCCACAAGGGCAGCTTCGGCGTGTTCTACAGCCACTTCTCCAACTACATCGGCCTGCTGGGCAGCGGTCGCACCTTGAATGACGAAGGCGAGGAGGATGCCGGCGGCATTCCGGAATACAAATACTCCGGCGTGCGCGCGCGTTTCGCGGGCTTTGAAGCCCAGGATCACATCAAGCTGGGGGAAGGTGCCTACGGCAAGTTCGCGCTGGAACTGTCCGGCGACTACACCCGCGCGACCAACCTGGACACGGGTGAAGCCTTGCCACGGATTGCGCCGTTGCGTTTGAACAGCGGCTTGCTGTGGGAACTGGATCGCTGGCAGGCGCGGATCGACGTTGAACACGCGGCGGGTCAGGGGCGTGTGCCGGATAACGAAAGCGGCACCGACGGCTACACCACCCTGGGCGCCAGCGCCGGCTACCGTTTCAACGTGGGCGGCAGCCAGTGGCTGGCGTTCGTCAACGGCGAGAACCTGACAAACCAGACCGTGCGCTATGCCAGCTCGATCCTGCGGGACATCGCCCCGGCGCCGGGGCGGAGTGTGCAGGTGGGCTTGCGCACCACCTTCTAACTGACTGCACTCGGTTAAAACTGTGGGAGCGGGCTTGCTCGCGAAAGCGCAGTGTCAGTCAATACATGGGTGACTGACTCACCGTCTTCGCGAGCAAGCCCGCTCCCACATTGACTGTGCCCACTTCGAACAGGTGGTGGGGTTAGTACCGCGCATCCACGGGCTTCCCCCCTTCGGCCAATCCTTCACCTTGTCCGGGAAATCCGGACGAGGTTGTTGGGAGAAGTACGCCGCCACATCCACCGCCTCCTGATCCGACAACCCGCCCTGGCCCAACGGGAATTTCTCGTGGAAGCCAATCGGCATGTTGCGTTTCACGAACGCCGCCGCCGTGTACAGCCGCGCCATCCCCGCCCCGATATTGAACGATTGCTCGCCCCACAACGGCGGGTACACCCACTCGCCATCCGCCCGCGTCAACCCTTGGCCATTGTCGCCATGGCACACCGCGCACTGCTTGGCGTAGACCTGCTTGCCATTCTCCATGTCCGGCTTGATCGCAGGGTCGACCTTGCCCACGCCACGCCCGGCGACTTTATCTTCGGGCTGGGTGTTGTTTTTCATCCAGTCGAAGTACGCCACCATCGCCTGCATATCCGCCGATTCCGGTGGCAGTGGCTTGCCATTCATCGAACGCCGGAAGCAGCCGTTGATCCGCTCTTCCAGGCTCACCACCTTGCCCGCACGCGGCGCATAGCTCGGGAAAAATGCCGAGACACCCACAAACGGCGAACCGTCCGCTACGGTACCGGCGTTGAGATGGCAACTGGTGCAGTTCAAGGCATTGCCCACATTGTTCGGCAGCAGTTCCTTGGTCTGCAGGTGCAGGCGCATGCCACGCAGCACTTGATCGGCATTCGGCGCTGCCAGCAACTCCGCCAGGCGCGGGGTTTCGAACGCTGATGAATCGGTGGTGACCGGGTTGAGCTGGTCGCGCATTTTCTTCACTTGGGCAGCGCTGATGGGCGTGCCTTCGTTGCCCCAGCTGCTGCGTACAAAACTGAGAATTTCAGCGATTTCCTGATCCGCCAACCGGGCAAACCCGGGCATGGTGTAAACCCGTGGATGAGTCGCCGTTTCAGCGGTCTCCCAGCCCGTGAGGGTGATGTGCAGCAGTGAAGTCGGGTTGTTGGAGGCCACGCCGGGGTTGCCGGCCAACTGCGGAAACAGCCCCTTCACCCCGCCGCCGTCGCTGCGGTGGCAGTCACTGCAAAACTGCATATAGCCCAGGCCGCCCCGGCTGGTGAACAGGTCCTTGGGCGGTGCGGCGGGCTCTTGTGCCACTGCGGGCATCGGCAGATCATCCTTGCCCGGCGGCAGGGATTTCAAATAGGTCGCGATGGCCGTCAAGTCAGCGTCAGTGAAATGCTGGGTACTGTGATGAATCACATCGGCCATATTGCCCGAGACCGTGGCAAAGCGGTTCTGCCCGGTTTTGAGCAATTGCACGGTGTCTTCCACCGTCCACAGGTTGCGCAAGCTCAAGGCGCGCCAGTGCTCGACAGTCTCCCCGGCCAGGTAGTGCCGACCGCTGCGACCCGCATCGCTCATGGCCTTTTCCTGGAAGGCAATGCCGCGCGGAGTGTGGCAGGAACCGCAATGGCCCAGGCCCTGGACCAGGTAAGCGCCCCGGTTAAGCACTTCATCCTTTGCCGGGTCAGGCGCAAACGGCTGCTTGTCGAGGAACGCAAAATTCCACAACGCCAGGCCCCAGCGCTGGTTGAACGGGAAGCCCATCTCCGCTTCCAGATTGGGTTTGTTCACCGCTTCCACGCCCTGCATCAGGTAAGCGAACAATGCGCGCATGTCGCCTTCGCTCATCTTCGCGTAGGACGGGTACGGCATCGCCGGGTACAGGTTCTGCCCGGCCGGCGTCACGCCTTCACGCATCACCCGGTCGAACTGCTCGAAGGTGTACTGGCCGATGCCGGTGTCGCGGTCCGGGGTGATATTGCTCGAGTAGATCGTGCCCATTGGCGTGCTCAGTTCAAGCCCGCCGGCCATTTGCGCGCCTTGCTTGGCGGTGTGGCAGGCGATGCAGTCGCCCAGTTGGGCAACGTATTTGCCCTGTTCGATCAGCGTGGGGTCGGCTTCGTTGGCGTGCAGGGGAAGGGAAAGGCACAGCACCACCCCCACAAGGCCCAGACGTGACAGGGGAAAAATCATCGCACTATTCCTTTAATAACCCGGCGTGGGGCGGTCCCCTCGGCGCAGGTCTGCAATCGTTTTTATTGGGTCATCAGGCAGATAACCGGGGCATGGTCGGCCCCAGCTTCGTTGTAGCGGATTTTTTGCGCGCGGCCCTTGATGTGGATCAGGCGGCATGTTCTACAGTGGAACTGAAATTGATTAATTGACGCGGGCATCGATGCCGGCGAGGAGAGCAAGGATGCGTTATTCACCCTTTGTGGGGCGCATTGGCGGCGAATCCGTCAGTGCCTGGGATATTCACTACGCCGCCGCCGAAGCTCAACTGCGTGGCGAAGACGTGATTGTGCTCAGTGTCGGCGACCCGGATTTCGCCACACACAGCGCGATCTGTGAAACCGCCGTGGACGCCCTGCGCGCCGGCGACACCCACTACACCCCTGTGCTCGGCCGCCCGAAACTGCGGGAAGCCATCGCAGCCCGGCAGAGCCTGCTGCAAGGGATTGCGGTGCACGCCGACAATATCGCCCTGGTCGCCGGCGCGCAGAATGGCCTGTTCGCGGCCTGCTTGTGCCTGTTCAGCCACGGCGATGAAGTGCTGGTGCCGGAGCCGATGTACCTGACCTACGAGGCCTGTGTCCAAGCCTCGGGGGCACGCATTAAAACCGTCGAACAACCGGCCGCCAACGGCTTTCGCCTGACCCGCACCGCGCTGCAAGCCGCGATTACCGACAAGACCCGGGGCATCGCCCTCGCTACACCGTGCAACCCCACCGGCAACGTCTACTGCCGCGAAGAGCTGGAAGCTGTCGCCGAAGTGGCACGCGCCCACGACCTGTGGGTGATTTGCGATGAAGTGTATGGGCAGCTCATCTACGACGATCAACACCAGAGCATCAGCGCATTACCCGACATGGCCGAGCGTACGGTGGTGCTCAACAGCCTGTCGAAAAGCCACGCCATGACTGGCTGGCGGGTAGGCTGGGTGGCAGGCCCGCCCACGTTGATCAGCCATCTGGAGAACTTGCTGCTGTGCATGATTTACGGCCTGCCAGGGTTTATCCAGGCGGCGGCGCTCAAGGCACTTGAATTGGATGAGGCCGTGGTCAGCGATGCCCGCGCGGTGTATCGGCGCCGGCGTGACCTGGTGGTGAACGCGTTGAGTGCGATCAGCGAGCTGGACTGCCGAGTCCCCCAGGCGGGCATGTTCATGCTGGTGGACGTACGCCGCACCGGGCTCACCGGCCGGGAATTCGCCTGGCAACTGTATCGCCAGACCGGCGTATCGGTGCTTGACGCCCAAGCGTTTGGCGCCAGCGCCGAAGGGTTTGTGCGGGTTTCGTTTACCGTTGCCGATGACACCCTCAGGGAGGCTTGCCAGCGCATTGCCGGCTTCGTTGAAGGGCTTGGGGCCAACGCCGCGCCTTTACGTGATCGCCGATAACGGGCATAAAACGCCCTTTGCCCCGTTCGAAGGACTGCCATGTCTCAAGGATTGACCTATCGCCAGGCGCACCTGGATGACCTGCACACCCTGTGCGTGCTGGGCCAGCCGCTGAACCGCCTGCATCACCAGGAACGGCCCGATATCTATCGTGACGCCACCGACCAGGTGGAGCGCGACCAGTCCCATTGGCGGCCCTGCCTGACCAGCCGGGTTCAGGCGGTGTTTCTTGCCGAGCAGCACGGCGTTGGTGTTGGATTTATCACCGCGCAAATCATCGAGACCGCCAGCCCGTTGTTGCAGCCGCTGCGTGTTGCCAGGATCGGCTCGATCTGCGTGCTGGAGGCACATCGCGGCCAGGGCATTGGCCGTGAACTGATGGCGCTCGCCGAACGCTGGGCCATCCGCCAGGGCGCCCGGGATTTGCGCCTGACCGTCTGGGCCTTCAACGAACCGGCGCAGCGGCTGTACGAGGAATTGGGCTACGAAAAACGCGCCTTCGAAATGGGCAAGCGCCTCGGTTAAATCGATGGACAAGCCACGCGCGGCCCGGCGAATATCGACCCCCAACTTCATCAGGCACGGACGCTGACCATGCTCGACATTCTTCAGGGCACGCCCCTTTGGGTGTATGCCGTTTATCTGTGGATCTGCTGGTACGGGATCAAAGCCACCCGCGGCAGCCGCGAAAACCACCGGTCACTGGTTATCCTGCCGGTGGTGCTGGTGATCTGGTCGTTGCTGTCCATTGAGCATTCAACGCTGTCGATCGGCTGCTGGCTGGGCGGTGCCGCCGTGGGTTGCCTGTTGGCGATGGCGATGTTCACCGCCAAGGGTGCAAGCCTCGATGGCCACACGCTGGTGCTGCCCGGCACCTGGAAAATCCTGCTGATCTCCCAACTGTTCTTCGCCGTGAAGTACTACCTCGGTTACCAGCACGCCGTGCACCCGTTGCTGTCGAGCACCGCGCCAATGCTGGCCCTGGCGGGCGGGGCTTCGGGTTTTACCGTTGGGCTGTTTTGCGGGCGGGCGATCAAGCTGCAGCGGGCGTTGGCATCATTCAACCGGGATGAGGGCATTGTGCTGCCTTGACCTGATCCCCCTCCCCGCTGAAAATGCGCGACGCTTTTCCCGTCTCCCCGTTTACTGAAGTAGTGAAATTTCAATGTCCGATTCCCGCACCGAAGAATCCGTAGTCGCCTTGCAGTCCAAAGCTGAATACGAAAACGCCATCAATCTTTCACAGCACGTGCCGGCGGCCAAGACCATCAGTGAAATGGTGCTGGACGCGTTCCACACCTCCAAGGAAAGCGACCAGATCCGCGAGCTGCGCGTGGCCATCCGCCAGGCCCACGACGCCTTCGACGACGACAAGGCCTACGACCTGATGGGCGAGCTCAAGCAGCTCAAAGACGCCGAAGCCGCCGACAACGCCGCCCTGGAAGACCTCAACACCAAGTTCTCCATCAGCCGCATCCTGTCCAGCTTCAAGGACGACCCGGAGTTCCAGGAGCTGGTCTACGGCCTGGCCCTCAAGGTACTGAACCAGACCCACCAGGCCATCAGCAACCCGAGCGCCGGCAAAGGCAAGGCTTCCCGCCCGAAGAAGGAAATGGAAGTGTTCGCCATCAGCAAGGACGGCATCAGCGTCACCCTGCCGCTGCGTTCGCCGCGCTCCAAGCCGAACGTGGACCGTGAGGCGTTTGAGTTCCTCGGTTTTACCTTTGTCGGTGAAGGAGACGAGGCGGAACTGGAAGTTGAAACCTTTGTGGATAACTCGGGCGCCGAGCAGCCACTGACACGTAAAAGCATCATCAGCGCGCTGCAGCAGCAGACGGCGTTTGAGGGCTACAGCATCGCCCAGCAGTAACCCGATCTAAATGTGGGAGCGGGCTTGCTCGCGAAGACGGTGGGTCAGTCACGTATGCATTGACTGACACTCCGCTTTCGCGAGCAAGCCCGCTCCCACATTTGACCTGCGTCGCAGCGAATTCAGCGTACGACCTGAGCCGCAAACACCTCGCGAAACCGCTTCATCTCATCAGCATTCCCCACGGTAACCCGCACCCACTGCGGCCAGTTTTGCCACACGCGCCCAATCTTCACGCCCTGCTCGTCCAGCCGCTCGATGACCTGTTCCGCCGGACGGCGCACATCAATCATGAAGCAGTTGCTGTGAGACGCTGTGCAGGTGAATCCGCGGTTTTTTAGCCAGGCCACCGTCTCATCCCGCAACCGGGTATTGAGCGCCTTGCGCGCCGGCACCAGTTGCGCGTCCGCAAGGCTGGCGCGGCCGGCGAGCAAGCTGGCGGCCGCCGGCACGTTGTCCCCGCCAAACACCGCCAGTTGTTCCAGCAACTGCGGGTGACCGATCGCCAGCCCCAGGCGTGCGCCGGCCAGGCCGTAGATTTTCGAGAACGTGCGCAACACCAGCAAGTCATCATGGTCCTTGACCCACGCCACGCAACTGGGCGCATCGCTGAAGTCGATATAGGCCTCGTCCACCAGCAAAATGCTGCCTTTGGGTTTGTTCGCCAGTGCCTGTTCGATGGCCTTGGCGGGTGTGAGGGTGCCGGTGGGATTGTTCGGGTTGCAGAGGTAGATCAGGCCGGGCTGCCGGTCAATGGCGAGCATGGCGGGAAGGTCATGGGCGTGATCGGCGGTGAGATCGACTTCGTGCACCCTGGCCTTGCGCGATTCGGCAGCCTGGCGCGGTACTTCGTAGGAAGGCGTGGCCATCACCAGGCTGCGGGTTTCGCTGGTAAACGCCAGCACCGCGTAGCGCAACGCAGCCATGGAGCCAGCGAACACCGCCACCTGCTCCTCCAAAATGCCCTGCTGCTGGGCAAATTGTTCAACCAGCGCGTACATGTCCGGGTACGGGTAGCGCCCCGAAACGGCAATACCGCGCTGCATGGCCTGCCGCGCAGCCGGCGAGGGCCCGTAGGGGCTTTCGTTGTAGTTGAGCAGCACCTCGGGCGGCGCCACGGCGGGGCTTGCTTCAGCCCAGTCCAGGCGACCCAGCAACGGCAAGGCTGCGCCCAGTGCGATCAGGGAACGACGACTCACGTTGACCATGATGACTTCTCCTTGTCGGCTCGCAGCTTCAGGTGCGGAATTCGCGCCCGTTCCTACAGTTGGGTATGACGAGGAAAACATCCGGTGATTTACCCGCCCAACAAAAAGCCCCGCACTTCATACCGAAGGCGGGGCTTTTGCGTGTCTGGCTAGTTGGAATGAAAACGCCGGTTCAACGCGATCCGCTTGGCCTCCACTTCCCGCAGGTGTTGGTGGTGACGCCGCCACAGCACCAGCACGATGACCAGCACCAGCGCCAACAGGCCACCGCCCCACAACAGATACGGCATCGCCGTGATCAATAACGGCGTATCCCCACCGCGACGCAGGCTCGTCACTTCTTCGGAACTGACACTCAGCGCCGGGTTGCCGAAGGTCTGCAGGCTGTAGTTGGCGATGGCGGCGATTTGCGCGTCGTTCAGGTCGCCACCCAAAGCCGGCATATTCACTGCGCCGTCGGCACCTTTACGGTCGATGCCGGCGATGATCGCCATCACCAGGTTGTTGGCCTGGTTGCCGTTGAGCGCGGTGTTGAGGCTCAGGGATGGGTAGAACTTGTCCGCCGAGCCCTGGCCATCGCGACCGTGGCAGCTGGAGCAGGCCGAGTTGTAGAGGCGTGCGCCATCCAGGCCAGTGGCATCGGCCAGTGAGGCTTGATCGCCCTGGCCGGTTTCCAGGGCGCTCATGTCCACCGGCTTGACGTCGCGCACAATCCGCTCGGTCTGCCCGGGATCGCGGATCGGCGGCACGCTGTGCAGGTAGGCGGCCATGGCGTGCAGGTCGCTGTCGCTGAGGAAGCGGAAGCTGTTTTCCACCGCTTCGGCCATACCACCCGCTGCTTGAGCCTTGTCGGCGAGGTGACCGTTTTTCAGGAAGTTGACCAGGTCGTCCTCGCTCCAGTCGCCGAGGCCACTGACCTTGTCGGAGGTGATGTTGGGCGCAACCCAGCCACCCAGTCTGGCGCCGGCCAGGTACTGGCTGTTGTCCTCGGCCATCAAGGCATTACGTGGGGTGTGGCAGGCACCGCAGTGGGCCAGGTTGTCCACCAGGTACTGGCCGCGGCTGGTCTGTTCGGTGGCGCCGGGCTTGGGCACAAAACCCTGGTTGTCGAGGAACACCAGGTTCCAGCCGAACATCAGTTGGCGGATGTTGAACGGGAACGCCAGGTGCGTTTCCGGCACCGGCTGGTCCACGGCTTTGACGCCCTGTTGCAGGTACACGTACAAGGCGTGGATGTCGTCATCACTCATGCCTTGGTACGAGGTGTAAGGCATCGCCGGGTACAGGTGCTGGCCCTTGGCGTTGATGCCTTTGCGCAAGGCGTCCGCCAGTTGCTGCTCGGTGTAGTCGCCGATGCCGTAGGCCTTGGACGGGGTGATGTTGCTGGAGATGATCTTGCCCATGGGTGAGTCGATCACATACCCACCGGCCAGAGGCGCGCCACCGTTTTCGGCGGTGCGGTGACAGGCTTCGCAATCGCCGGCACGGGCGACATAGGCGCCCTTCTCGATCAGCGCATCGGTGTCTTCAGCGGCAAACACCGGCAACGCGGTGAGCAGCAAGGCCAGCAGCGGAAATTTAAGCAATCCCATGACCTAGACCTCCCGCGCAATGATGTCGGCCATACGGATACTCAGCGCCACGCCGGCCAGGGTCGGGTTGATGGTGCCGGAGGCCGGGATCACCCCGGTGGTGGCGAGGAACAGGTTGGCGTGGTCGTGGGTGCGGCACTCGTGGTTGACCACCGAGTCCTTGGGGTTGGCGCCCATGATCACGGTGCCCATCAGGTGGTCGCGGTTCTGGTAGCCGGTGTTGTCTTCCACCACCGTGCCGCCCATCAGTTGCACGAAGTGCGCATAGTCTTCAGTGACACCGGCCTTGGCCGCCTTCACGTAATCGCCCACCTCGTAGTTGACCACCAGCATCGGGATGCCCAGGGCGTCCTTGCGGGTGCGGCTCGGGCGTACGGTGTTGGTCGAAAGCGGCAGGGTTTCGTAGACGGTGGAAACATCAACCCAGCGCGCCGCGTCATGGCGGATGCGCTCGTCCAGTTCCTTGCCGTACACGCCTTGGGCGATCAGGCGTTTGGCCACGGCGATGTTCGGCACGTTGTTGGAGATCGAGTGTTTGACCGACGCCCGTTCCTTGCGGAATTCGCCGTCGCGGCGATTGAATATTCCGCCCTGCTGCACCGCGCCGCGTCCCGGCCACAAAGGCTCGTCGGCGATAAATTGCAGGCCTTGGCCAGTGTGGTCCATCAGGTTGCGACCGACCTGGTCGGAGGAGTTGGCCACCTCGGAAATCAGCAGCAGCTTGGGGGTTTCCAGGCCGTGGGCGGCAACGATGAAGTACTTGGCGGTGAGCCGCACATCGGCACCGGTGGAGCTGCGGTAATGGATGGCGACAATCTTGTCGTCCGCGCCTTTTTCCAGCTTGTAGGCGGTGGCGTCGGTGATCAGCTTGGCGCCGGCCTGTTCGGCATGGCGGGCATGCACATCGCCGCTGTACATCGCACCGATGGGGCAGACCGGCATGCAGTTGTTGTTGCCGCTGCACGCCGGGCGCCCGTCGTAGGGTTCGGTGGCACGGCCATTGGGCTCATGGATAAAGTGATAACCGGCCGGGGCCATGCGTTCACGCAGGCGCTGGAACAGGTAGGTATCGCCCTCCGGCGCCATCGGATAGGGGCTGGAGCGCGGCGGGAAAGCGCCGCCGCCCTGCCCGCTCTGGTCCTGGGTGTCACTGCCGCACACGCCCAGGGCAATTTCCGCACGTACGTAATAGGGTTCCAGTTCGCTGTATTCCAGCGGCCAGTCGCGACCTACGCCGTAGAGCGTCTTGAGCTTCATATCGTTGGGCAAGTAACGCCAGCACGCCGCCGCCCAGTGCCAGGTGGTACCGCCCACCAGTTTCAACATGCCGGGGCGAAACTCGAAAGAACCGGTGTTCTCGATGTATTGCTCATCATAAGAATGATGGGCCCACGGCTCATTCGGATAGGGTGAGTTGTAATTGCCCTTGTTCGACGAATTACGGAAGTTCTCGACTATCTTCCAGCGGGGAATATGTTCACCCGCTTCCAGAATAATCACCGACTTGCCGAGTTTGGCCAATTCAAAGGCTGCGTTACTGCCTAATGCGCCGGAGCCAACCACAATGACATCGGCGTCAAAATCCTGATTCATATAAGTGCCTTGTCTTAGTCGTTGGCCAGCGTGGCCGGGGGATTGACCCAGTAATTGGTTTTTCCCCGGGAGTACGTCGGGATCACCGTGGCGTCTGCGGTCGGCTGGTAGGCCAGCGCGCCGGTGAAGGTCACCAGTCGCGTGCCGTCGGTGGCGCGCAGGGACACCGGCGTGCCGGTGTAGCCCAGGTACCAGGCGGAGACGATTTTCTGCGTCGTATCCTTGATCACCGGGTCGCGGTAAAACGGGCTGCCGGACAACTGGCCGACGCTACGCAAGTGATGCTGACCAACCTTGCTCCACAAGGCTTTCATCTTCTGCGGAAACTCGAGGTCGTTCTGGGTGCACTGGGCCAGGATGCGCAAGGACAGGGCGGCATCCAGGCTCGGGCGTTCGAGGAGGAACATCGACAACTGGCGGAAGGATTCGACGTCGTCGCTGGCGGCGCTGCTGACTTCCTGGGCCAACGCAACACCGGCCCACAGCGGGGCAAACAGGCCGGCACCGGTCAAGGCTGCGCCTGAATACAGGAGTTTTCTTCGGGTTATCACGGGGTATCTCCTCATAAGTCGAACAACTATCGGCGCAGAGGCCAAGTTCGACTTCACTGCAAAAGGCTGAGTACTTCGTTCACGGAGGTTGAACGGACTTTAAGAGCCCTTTTTATAACTGCCAGGAGAACGCCAAGCTGTCATGCAGCTTGTTAATTATGGATATGAGCAATAACGCGACCGTGTATAACAGCCGCTTAAACACCGTACAGCAATTTATCCCGCAATAACATGAAACATCCCCGTGGACACTGGCTCAGTTGTGCAGGTAATCCGCGAGGGGATACTTCGCGCACAAGGTTTGGGCCTGCAAACGCAGGGATTCCTGTGCATTGGGATCAAGGGTGAACTTGTGCTCGTTGAGGGGCGTGACGGCATCGAGTACCCGGCACACCAACTCGACGACCTGACGGCATCCGGAAGCGTCGAGATAGCGTTGCGCCATTGAGCCTGTGCCGATACACAACCCGCCAGCGACAAATGACGGTCGCGTCTCCCCCGGTGCGCGATGTTTATCCACGATGATGCCGCACTGCTCCAGGGCCGCCTGGGCGATGGAGCCGGTGATGCCACCACGCAAGCGGATCAGCACCGAGTGGTTTTCACTGCGCCCGCCCACCACCTCGTAGTCGCAGGCCTGAAACGCATTGGCCAGTTCGTCGGCCGTGGTGCGAATCCGCGCCATCCAGGCGTCGAAATCCGCTGACATGGCGTAGCCGAATGCGGCCGCCTTTGCCGCGATCATATTGAAGGCCGGTGCGCCCTGCATCCGTGGAAACACGGCTTGGTCGAGGAGACGACTGAAAGTGGTCTTAAGGCCGGGCACCTTGGTTTCAGCGTCGCGACCGGAAAGGATCAGGCCGCCGCGAGGGCCGCCAAGCTGCTGGTGGGTGCACAGCGTGGTGACGTGTGCCGCGTTGATCGGGCTCGGATGACGCCCGGTGGCGACCAGGCCGGCGATGCTCGAAATGTCCGCCAGCAGGATCGACCCGGCTTCGTCGGCAATCCCGCGGAACCGCTCGAAATCGATGACGTGCGAGTAAGCCGTCGCACCGCAGATGATCACGCGCGGGCGATGGGCCAGCGCCAGTGTGCGCACCTGTTCGTAGTCGATAACGCCTTTGGAGGTGGTGCCGTATCTGAGCGCCTTGTAGTACGCCCCGGTGAACGCGACAGGGCTGCCATGACTCAGGTGCCCGCCGTGATCGGTGGCCATGCCGAGCACCGTGTCTCCCGGCTCCAGCAAGGCCGCCAGCACCTGGTAGATCGCAGTCGACCCCGAGTGTGATTGCACGCCGGCGTAGTGCGCACCGAACAGTTCACACGCTCGGCGGACAGCCAGGGCTTCGACCCGGTCGGCGTTCTCGCACCCGGCGTGATGGCGCCAGCCAAGCGCGCCCTCGGCGGTCACATTGACCAGCAGCGAGGCGGACGCCGCCAGGATGTGCGGTTTCACTGCACAGGACGAAGCGGCCAATGACAAGGTCTGGTGTTGGCGCGTGACTTCCGCATCCAGCAGCCCCGCCAGCTCCGCGTCCGCTGCACGTAGATCCGCCAGCCCTCGTTGCAGCAGGCCGGCCTGGTGGGTAAGTGGTTGCGTGTGGACTGTCATAGTCTTGGGTTCCTTCCCTGAAAATCGACTTCGCCTTTCCATTCGGCGCAGGGCAATTAAGCAGAAAAATGAACATTTTCCAAATTAAATGATTCTTTTTGGCTGCACACAGGGGGACAAGACGCGGTTTTTTCTGGCTGGGTAATGGCCAATCGCCAAAAAACTGATCACGGTCTTTATTCTTGTAGCGGGCGCATGCAACACTTCGCGCCGCGGCGAAGCACGCGACCCAGCGCAACATGGACGCTCTGTGTAAAACATAAGGAAGTGGTGGGCATTTGATTCACAGAAGAGAACGCACCGAGTATTTGAAGAGCAATATCAAATACCTGATCAAAAGCCGTGGAGAAACGCAGCTGTCGTTGTGCAACTCGGCCGGCCTGACCAGAACCACGATCTACAACATTCTGGAAGGCAAGGTCGTCAACGTTCAGCAGTCCACCGTCCGCAAGATCTCGGATTTCTTTGGCGTGTCCTATGAAGAAATCGAGACCCTCGACTTTGAAGAAAAAGAGATCATCGACAGCAGTATTTCCCCCCAGGGAAATATGAACCCCGCCGCCGTGCCGATCATCAAGCAAAGCCAGGTCATGGCAAGCATGGACAAGCGCATTGGCGAACTGGCCACGCTGTACCCGCTGACTTACTACTTCGGCACTTCCTATAACTTGATCGCCGTGCTGCTGGAGCATGCAATTGCCGGCGTCAACGAGCCGGGGGATTTGTTGATCGTGCAGAAAGGTACGTCGAGCGACGATAAGGAAAAGTTGGTGTACGACAGCGTCAGCAAAAAACTATTTATCACGGATGAAGCGTGTATCAGCTCGGATCGTATCTGTGTGGTGGGAGATATCATCGAGGAGCGCTTCAATGACAACGTATGAGCACGAAGTCGAGAACAGCAAATACAAACTGCTGGGGTTCGAGAATGACAAGAGCCTGGCGGTGATCATGGTGATCGCCACGGGCAAGATCATTCGGGTAAAGCTGAGCGAAGTGCTGAACAGCGAAATCATGGACAATTTAAATAAAATGGAAGTCAAGAACATGTACAAGAAGTTCTATTCACAGGGCGGCGCGCTCACCGCCTACGACATCAACGACCGCAATGAGAACTCATGGATGATTTACATCATCCTGAACCTGCTGCTCTTTACGTTCTATATCTTCACCAGCATTGCCGCGACCAAACCTATTTACCTGGAGTCGCTGGGCATCATCGTCACCCCCGGCACGTTTCTCTACCCGCTGACGTTTCTGATCGTGGACCTGCTCAACGAGCAGTTCGGCCTCCGGCTGGCGAGACGGGCCATCCTGTTTGCGTTTGCCAGTAACGCGATGATCATCATCCTGCTCTACGGCTCGACCTTCCTCCCCGGCTTGCCAGGCTGGAAGCTCGATGGGCCGTATAACGACGTGATCATTCAGGTGTCGTCGGTGCTGATCGCCTCCTCGGTTTCGTTCCTGGTGTCGGAGAACATCAACTCGTACCTGCTGTGCAAGATCAAAGAGCTGACCAACTCCAAGTACCTGTTCCTGCGCATTTTCCTGAGTACGTTCTTCGCGGTGATTATCGACAGTTTCCTGTTCTGCTTCATCGCGTTCTACGGTGCCATGCAGACCAGCGACATCCTGAACATGATCTACGTGCAGATCGCGATTAAGGTCTGCTTTGCCTTCATCAACATCCTGCCGGCCTACGGTGCCCGTTCGCTGTTCAAGCGCTACATCACGGGCGATACCCAGGTCCAACCGCACGCCAGCTGATGATCGTTCCCACGCTCTGCGTGGGAATGCCGCCTCGGACGCTCTGCGTCCGCCTTCGTGACGCGGAGCGTCACGGGATGCATTCCCACGCGGAGCGTGGGAACGATCGACAGGTCTGCTTTGCCTTCTTCAATATCCTGCCGGCCTATGGCGCCCGCTCGCTGTTCAAGCGCTACATCACGGGCCCAACTGCACGCCAACTGATGATCGTTCCCACGCTCTGCGTGGGAATGCCGCATTGGACGCTCCGCGTCCGCCTTTGTGACGCGGAGCGTCACGGGATGCATTCCCACGCGGAGCGTGGGAACGATCGACAGGTCTGCTTTGCCTTCTTCAATATCCTGCCGGCCTATGGCGCCCGCTCGCTGTTCAAGCGCTACATCACGGGCCCAACTGCACGCCAGCTGATGATCGTTCCCACGCTCTGCGTGGGAATGCCGCGTTGGACGCTCCGCGTCCGCCTTTGTGACGCGGAGCGTCACGGGATGCGTTCCCACGCGGAGCGTGGGAACGATCGACATCACGCCAGTTTGCTTTTCAGGCTCTGCATGACGGCTGCCTTGTTTTCCAGGTAGTCGTTCAGGCCACGGGCGCGAAGGTTGCACGCGTCGCAGTTGCCGCAGCCCGTGCCGATAATGCCGTTGTAGCAGGTCAGGGTCTGGTTGCGGATCAAGTCCAACTGGTGGTGATAGTCCGCCAGGGCCCAGGTCTCGGCCTTGTTCAGCCACATCAGCGGGGTTTCCAGGCGCACGTCGTATTCCATACCCAGTTGCAGCGCTTTATTCAGCGCCTTGACGAACTCGTCACGGCAATCGGGATAGCCGGAGAAGTCGGTTTCACACACGCCGGTGATCACGGTTTCTGCCTTGACCTGATAGGCGTAGATCGCCGCCAAGGTTAAGAACAGAATGTTCCGCCCCGGCACGAAGGTGCTCGGCAAACTCTCGCCCGAGCTGTTCACCGTAGGTACCGGAATGTTGTCGCGGGTCAGGCTGCTGATGGCCAGCTCGTTCAACAGGGACACGTCCATCACCTTGTGAACGGTGGCACCCAGCTGTTTTGCGAGCTTCTGTGCAACTTCGATTTCCGCCACATGCCGCTGGCCATAATCGAAGGTAATGCAGTGCACTTCGTCATACAGCGGCAGTGCCTGGATCAGGCAGGTGGTCGAGTCCTGCCCACCACTGAATACGATAACGGCTTTTTTACTCATCATTCTGCTTCCTGCATTGATCAAATGTGTAGGAGCGAGGGGACGCCTAGTTCTTGCTCGCGAAAAACGTCAATGATAACGCAGCGTATCGGGTTTAACGCGGCGCCCTCTGGTTTTTCGCGAGCAAGCTCGCGCCTACAAAAAAGCCCCGCGCTTCTCACGAAGGCGGGGCTTTTTCTACTTCATCCACTCAGTGGGCGTAGGTCAGCAGCAACTCTTTCGGCACCTGGAAATCCAGGGACATCATCACGCTCAAGGCGGTGATGGTGAAGATCGAGAAGACGAACAGCTTACGTGCCCAGACGGTGTCATCCACCGCCTTGTAGCCGGTCCAGGCCATGTACAACCAGTACATGCCCATGGCGGCGGCAACGGCAAGGTAGCTCATGCCGGCGTAGCCACTGAAGGTCAACATCAAGGTCGCCACGAGGAAGGCCAGGATGTAGAGCAGGATGTGTTTCTTGGCGACCTTGATGCCACGCTTGACCGGCAGAACCGGAATCGAGGCAGCCAGGTAGTCATTGAAGCGGAAGATCGCGATGGCATAGGAGTGCGGCATCTGCCACAGGCTGAACATCACCAGTAGCACCAGCGCGGCCATGTCGAAGCTATTGGTCACAGCCACATAACCAATCACCGGCGGCATCGCCCCCGACAGACTGCCCACCAGCGTGCCGTGAACCGACTTGCGCTTGAGGTACAGGCTGTAGAAGCCGACGTAGATGACAAAACCGATCACGGCAAACAGCGCCGCCAGCGGGTTGGCCACCTTGTACAGCAACACCACGCCGGCGATACCCAAAACGGTCGCGAAGATCAGTGCCAGCTTCAGGGAGATAAGGCCCTGGACCAGCACACGATTCTTGGTGCGTTCCATCTTGATGTCGATATCGCGGTCGATGCAGTTGTTGAATACACAACCGGAAGCTACCACCAGGGACGTGCCGATCATCGCAGCCAGGAAAATGGCCAGATCGACATGCCCCTTGGAGGCCAGGAAGAAACCGCCTGCCACAGAAAGCACGTTACCGAAAATGATCCCCGGTTTGGTGATTTGGATAAAGTGCTTAAGCGACATCGGGTCTTACCTCACTTCGCCATCATGAACGTATGGATGCTGAACATGATCCATACCGACAGGCCAACCAGCAGGAGGATCACCAAACCTGCGAACACGAACGCAATCACGTTATCGCGCTGAGCCTTCGAGCGGTCCAGGTGCAGGAAGTACACCAGGTGAACCAGAACCTGAATCACCGCGAACGCCAGGACGATCATCAAGGTGATCGACTTCGGCAAGGTTGGGTACATCACCAGGCCGAACGGGATCAGCGTCAGGATGACCGACAGTATGAAGCCGATGGCGTACGACTTGACGCTGCCGTGGCTGTCATCGTGGCTGTCATGGGAATGTGCATTAGCCATTACAGAGTCCCCATCAGGTAGACAACGGTGAAGACGCAGATCCAGACCACGTCCAGGAAGTGCCAGAACAGGCTCAGGCAGCTCAGGCGAGTCTTGTTGGTGTTGGTCAGGCCATGTTTGTTGACCTGATACATCATGGTCGCCATCCAGATCAGACCGGCAGTCACGTGCAGACCGTGGGTACCTACCAGCGTGAAGAACGCCGACAGGAAGCCGCTACGGTGCGGGCCGTAACCTTCGGAGATCAGCAGGTGGAACTCGTTGACCTCCATGCCGATGAAGCCCAGGCCGAACAGGAAGGTCAGTGCCAACCAGCTCAGGACGCCTTTCTTGCTGCCCTTGTAGAAGGCCAGCATGGCGAAGCCGTAGGTGATCGAGCTGAACAACAGCAAGGCGGTTTCGCCGAGCACGTAAGGCAGTTCGAAGATGTCGTGGCCCGACGGGCCACCCGCTACGTTGTTTACCAGCACCGCGTACACCGCGAAGATCGACGCAAACAAGATGCAGTCGGTCATCAGGTAGAGCCAGAAACCGAATACGGTCATTGGCCCCGAGTCGTGGTGATGGTCATCGTGCCCATGGTCATCGACATGGGCGTGTCCAGCATTGGTCACTAAGTTCGACATGGTTTAAGCCTGTTCCAACGAGGTTTCAACACGGTTGGCCGGGATCTTCTTCTCGGCAACCAGGCGAGCGTGTTGCTCGGCTTCGATGCGTTCGATCACGTCGACCGGCACCATGTAGCCTTGGTCATCACGGGCAGCGTGAACGATGAAGTAGCCGATGGTGCCCACCAGGCTGACGATGGCCAGCCACCAGATGTGCCAGATCATCGCGAAACCGAACACGGTCAACAGCGCGCCCATCACAACGCCGGTAGCGGTGTTGTTAGGCATGTGGATCGGTTCATAACGTGCTGGCTTCTGGTACGCAGTACCGTCTTCCTTGGCTTCGGTGAACGGATCGATGCTGTCGGCCTTCGGCAGTACGGCAAAGTTGTAGAACGGCGGTGGCGACGAAGTCGACCATTCCAGGGTGTGTGCATTCCATGGGTCGCCGGATTCGCACATGTTCTGCTTGCGATCACGCACGCTGACATACAGCTGAATCAACTGGCAGGCGATACCGACAGCGATCATCAGTGCACCCACCATGGCAACGTACAGGTACGGTACCCACTCAGGGTTGGTGGTGGCGTTCAGACGACGGGTCATGCCCATGAAGCCCAGTGCGTAGAGCGGCATGAACGCGACGAAGAAGCCCGAGATCCAGAACCAGAATGCAGCCTTGCCCCAGCCTTCGTGCAGCTTGAAGCCGAACGCTTTCGGGAAGTAGAAGCTGAAACCTGCGATGTAGCCGAATACTGCGCCGCCGATGATCACGTTATGGAAGTGAGCAATTACGAACAGGCTGTTGTGCAGTACGAAGTCAGCACCCGGGATGGCCAGCAGTACGCCGGTCATGCCGCCGATCGCGAAGGTCACCATGAAGCCCAGGGTCCACAGAACCTGGCTGGTGATACGCAGACGACCGTGATAGATGGTGAACAGCCAGTTAAATAGCTTCACCCCCGTCGGGATAGAAATCAGCATCGTCGCCAGTCCGAAGAACGCGTTGACGCTGGCCCCCGAACCCATGGTGAAGAAGTGGTGCAGCCAAACCATGAAGCCCAGTACCGAGATCGCGCCCGAGGCGTAGATCATCGAATGGTGACCGAACAGGCGCTTGCCCGAGAAGGTCGAGATCACTTCAGAGAAGATACCGAACGCTGGCAGGATCAGGATGTACACCTCAGGGTGACCCCATGCCCAGAACAGGTTCACGTACATCATTGGATTGCCACCAAGTTCATTGGTGAAAATGTGGAAATCCAGGTAACGGTCAAGCGACAGCAACGCCATGGTTGCAGCCAGGATCGGGAACGATGCAACGATCAGTACGTTGGCCCAGGTGCAGGTCCAGGTGAAGATCGGCATGTCCATCAGCTTCATGCCCGGGGCGCGCATTTTCAAGACGGTGGCCAGGAAGTTGACCCCCGTCAGTGTCGTCCCGAGTCCTGATAACTGTAGCGCCCAGATGTAGTAATCCACACCCACGCCCGGACTGTAGGCCAGGCCCGACAATGGCGGATACGCAACCCAACCGGTCTTGGCGAATTCGCCGACGCCCAGGGACAGGTTGATCAGCACTACGCCGGATACCAGCAGCCAGAAGCTCAGGGAGTTCAGGAACGGGAACGCAACGTCACGCGCACCGATCTGCAGCGGCAAGGCAAGGTTCATCAGGCCGGTGAAGAAAGGCATCGCCATGAAGATGATCATGATCACACCGTGGGCGGTGAAGATCTGGTCATAGTGTTCAGGGGGCAGGTAGCCAGGCGAACCCTCGGTGGCCATGGCCAACTGGGTACGCATCATGATGGCGTCGGCAAAACCACGCAGCAGCATGACCATGGCAACGATGACGTACATGACGCCGATTTTCTTGTGGTCGACCGAAGTCAGCCATTCGGTCCACAGGTAGGTCCACTTCTTGAAGTAAGTGATACCTGCAAACAGTGCCAGACCACCCAGCGCGATCATGGCGATGGTCACCATCACGATCGGCTCGTGGAACGGGACCGCATCCCAACTTAATTTACCAAACATCGTTTACTCCTCTGCCCCAGCAGTTGAATGCGAGCCCGTGTCAGAACCTTCAACCGCGGCCACTTCTTTCTTCTCGTGCTTGACCGGCTTGCCTGGCTTCATACCTTCGTACTTGTCGACGATTTTCTGAAACAGGTCCGGCTCGTACGTGGAGTACAGGGCGACTGGGTTGTTCTGGCTTGGTTTGGCAAGGGCATCGTATTCAGCTTGATCAAGCTGTTTAGGTGCGGCCTTGACTTCGGCTACCCAGGCGTTGAAATCTTCCTGGCTCGTCGAGATCGCTTTGAATTTCATGCCGGTGAAGCCAGCACCGCTGTAGTTGGCGGAGATGCCTTCCATTTCAGCTTTCTCGTTCGCGATCAGGTGCAGGCGAGTCTGCATGCCTGCCATCGCGTAGATCTGGCCACCCAGTGCAGGGATGAAGAACGAGTTCATCACGGCGTCGGAGGTGATCCGGAAGTTAAGCGGGGTGTTCTCCGGGAACCGGATCTGGTTCACAGTGGCGATACCCAGGTCCGGGTAGATGAACAGCCACTTCCAGTCCAGCGCGACCACTTCGATGTTGATCGGCTTGACGTCGGAGTCCAGCGGACGGTAAGGGTCCAGCTCATGGGTCGACTTATAGGTGATGTAACCCAGGGCGATGATGATGAGGATCGGCACCAGCCACACCGCGATTTCGATCTTGGTGGAGTGCGACCACTTCGGCGCGTAGGTCGCGCTGGTGTTCGACGCGCGGTATTTCCAGGCGAAAGCGAACGTCATGATGATCACGGGCACCACGACCAACAGCATCAGCAGGGTGGCGGTGATGATCAGGTTGCGTTGATCCAGACCGACCTGACCTTTAGGGTCGAGCAAGGTCCACTTGCAGCCTCCCAGCATTAACATCATGCCGAGCAGCGGCAAAAAGCCTAGTAATCGGGGGTACCTGTTTTTACTCATCTCACGACCTCTAAAGCAGCTTGCGCAATGCAGTTGGGTTTTGATCGCCAACACTTCACCCTGCCAAGGGTTGGCATTTCTCTTCGATTGAATAAGGGCCTGCCCGTCGCACCTTGCGCGAATCGACACGTCCCGGGCTAGCGGTGAGTTCTTATTCGAATTCGTTGGTCAAAGGCCTTGTTACAGACCAATTCCATTTGGTGCGGATAGTTGAAAGGCTGCCGGCACCTGGGGTCGCATGAAACGTTACATCCGCTTCTCGACCGCCCTAGTTTGCTCACGGGTGAGCAGCACCGGACATTCAGTGCGGGCGATTGTAGTTAGCTAGCGATGTATAAACCATGTCTTATCCAGAAATAATTTTTATCGTTTCCAGCAATAATCCTTCACCATTATTGCAAAGGTCCGCGATCGTATCGCGTTTGATTCTCGACAAAAACCACAAAAATTGCCGTGTTATTGGGCGCTTTGCCACATCCCCCACAGGCTGTAAGGGCATCGAAAACTGATCCAAGTCCCCTAAAAACAAGGCATTCGGACATCAGCCAATGTCGCGCACCTCACGCCGCTCGCGGCCCCGGCCAAACGACGAACTGACAGCCACAAAACGCTGCCTTGTGCAAATTTATGCCGCGTTTACGGGCGTGAGAAACGTCCTGCGACAGCTTCCGTGTGACAACATGTCGCACGCTGAGCGCACCCAAACTTGCCCCGCGTCACGGTCCCTTCACAAAATGCCTACAAACAAAAACGCCCCGTCCTTCTTTATAAGGAAGGCCGGGGCGTTTGGTTGTTTACGGTTCAGGCTTTGTTCTGGCGATTCCGGTAAATACCCAGTGGCACCAGGATGACCGTCAGCACAAAGGCCACCAGCGCCCATTGGGCCAGGGACAGGCCGAGAACGGGCGGGTAAGGCGTCTCACAGAAACCGTCGACCTGGAAACCCAGGGGGAACACTGAAGCCAGCGGCAAGCCATCGACAATCGGTTGCAGCACATCGATGCCGCAGCTGACCTTCGGAAAGAACTGGATGTACACGTGATAGCCGGCGGCGGCGACACCCCCGAGGGCACTGAGGGTCACCAGCGCTTCAAACAGCGTGACGCTGCGGGTGGTGCGCATGGCGGCACCGATGAAGGCGAAGATCGCGATCAGCAGCAAGGCATAACGTTGCAGGATGCACAGCGGGCAAGGTGCCTCGCCCAGCACCACCTGCATGTACAGCGCCCCGCCGATCAGCGCCAGGCAGATAATGCCCAGCAGTACCAGAAAGCGTCGCTCCCTGCCCAAACGCAATTCGTCGATCATCCCCGTTTCCCTTTAGCCAATGTTGGTTGTGCCAATGGCCGCAAGTTTACACGCGGACGGTGAAAGTTGAGCGGTTGGCGTGAGGAGGTTTAAACAGGGAGGGTTAACAGGGGATTAATGCCCCCTGTAGGAGCGAGCTTGCTCGCGAAAAACGTCAACGATAACGCGTACATTCTGGATATACGCGATGCCCTTGCGTTCTTCGCGAGCAAGCTCGCTCCTACAGGGAGGGTGGGTTATTCCAGGGCCGACGCCGGCCCAAAGAACTCATACCGGCTCTGCTGCTCCGGCACACCCAAGGCCTTCAAGTGACGCTTGATCGCCGCCATGAAGCCTTTAGGCCCCAGGAAATACGCATCCACGTCCCGCTCCTGGGGCAACCACGCCGCCAGTTGCTCCTGGCTCAGCATGCCAACCTTGTCCGCCGCCGGGCTCACGCCATCATCTTCGGCGTAGCAATAAAAACGCTTGAGCTGCGGATGCTGCGCGGCCAGGCCATCCACCCACTCGCGGAACGCATGCACGCCACCATTACGCGCACAGTGGATAAAGTGAATCGGACGTTCGGTGGCCAGGGCCGCTTCGAGCATCGGCAGGGTTGGCGTGATGCCCACACCACCACTGATCAGCACCAGGGGCTTGTCGCTGGCCGCTAACGTGAACTCCCCCGATGGCGGAAACAGATCGATGGTCGCGCCCACCTGGAACTGGTCATGCAGGTAGTTCGACACCCGGCCACCGGCTTCGCGCTTGACGCTGATGCGGTACTGGCCCGAGTCGCCACGCGCCGACAGGGAATAGTTGCGGCGCACTTCCTCGCCCTCCAGCACCAGCTTCATACCAATGTATTGCCCAGGCTCAGCCGCCAGGATCGGGCCTTTATCCACAGGCGCGAAGTAAAACGAGATAATTTCCGCGCTCTCCTCCACCCGCTTGACCAAGGTGAAAGGCCGCGCACCACGCCAGCCGCCCGGCGCTTCTTCCTTCTCTTTATAGATAGCCGCTTCGGCACCGATCAGGATGTCGGCCAGTTGGCCATAGGCAGCGCCCCAGGCGCTCATCACTTCAGGGGTGGCGATTTCACTGCCCAGCACTTCGGAAATCGCTCGCAGCAGGCAGGTACCGACAATCGGGTAATGCTCCGGCAGAATCTGCAGGGCCACGTGCTTGTTGATGATCTTCGCCACCAGGTCGCCCAACTGGTCCAACTGGTCGATGTGGCGGGCGTACATCAGCACGCCGTTCGCCAACGCCCGGGGCTGGTCGCCGCTGGCCTGGTGGGCCTGGTTGAACAGCGGGCGAACGTCGGGGTACTCGGACAGCATCATCCGGTAGAAATGGGTGATCAGGGCTTCGCCGCCACTTTCCAGCAGGGGCACGGTGGATTTGACGATGGCACGGTCTTGGGCACTAAGCATGGCAGACTCCTGAGTCTTCTTACTGATTACCCTTGGTTACTCAGTATTCATGCCAACTAATAAAACTTTATAAATCAGCAGCTTGAATTAAATGTAGTCAGTATGACTTCCTACACCTTATAGTCACTATGACTACAAGGAGTCATTATGACTGCGAAGCCGCTGCTCACCACCCTGCTGCCCCTGGTCGCCGACCTGTCCCGCGAACTGCCGGAAGGCGAGCGCTATCGGCGCCTGCTCCAGGCCATGCGCGCCCTGCTGCCCTGCGACGCCGCCGCCCTGCTGCGCCTCGACGGCGAATGGCTGGTGCCGCTGGCGGTGGATGGCTTGAGCACCGACACCCTCGGCCGGCGCTTCAAGGTCAGCGAACATCCGCGCTTTGGTGTGCTGCTCAGCAGCCCCGGCCCCACCCGCTTTGACAGCGACAGCGAACTGCCCGACCCCTATGACGGTTTGGTAGACGGCCTGCACGGGCACCTGGAAGTCCACGACTGCATGGGCTGCCCGCTGTTTGTCGACGACCAGCCCTGGGGCCTGCTGACCCTCGACGCCCTCGACACCGAGCGTTTCGAGCGGGTGGAACTGGACGCCCTGCAAGCCTTCGCCAGCCTCGCTGCCGCAACGGTGAATGTTGCCGAACGCATCGAACGCCTGGCCCTGCGGGCCGAAGACGAACACCAGCGGGCCGAAATCTACCGTCAGGCCAGCGGCCAGCAGCACAAGGAGATGATCGGCCAGAGCAAGACCCACAAACGCCTGGTGGAAGAAATCAACTTGGTGGGCGGCAGCGATTTGACCGTACTGATCACCGGCGAGACCGGAGTCGGCAAAGAGCTGGTGGCCCAGGCGATCCACGCCGCCTCATCCCGCGCCGAAAAACCGTTGATCAGCCTCAACTGCGCCGCCCTGCCGGAAACCCTGGTGGAAAGCGAGCTGTTCGGGCATGTGCGCGGGGCGTTTACCGGCGCGCTGAACGAACGCCGGGGCAAGTTCGAACTGGCGAATGGCGGCACGTTGTTTCTCGATGAGGTGGGCGAATTGTCCCTCACCGTGCAGGCCAAGCTGCTGCGGGTGCTGCAAAGCGGCCAGTTGCAGCGCTTGGGTTCCGACAAGGAGCATCAGGTGGATGTGCGCCTGATCGCCGCCACTAACCGCGATTTGGCCGAAGAAGTGCGCAGCGGGCGTTATCGTGCCGACTTCTATCACCGCTTGAGTGTGTACCCGCTGCAAGTCCCTGCGTTGCGCGAGCGTGGTCGCGATGTGCTGTTGCTGGCGGGGTTTTTCCTTGAACAGAACCGCTCACGCATGGGCCTGGGCAGCCTGCGCCTGACCAGCGATGCCCAGGCGGCACTGCTGGCTTATACATGGCCAGGGAATGTGCGCGAACTGGAACACTTGATCGGCCGCAGCGCCCTGAAAGCCCTGGGTAACTGCCGGGAACGGCCGAAGATTCTCAGCCTCAGCGCGGCGGACCTGGACTTGCCGAACGCCACCGCGCCACCGCTCGAAGCGCAGCCCGACCCCGTGCCGGACGTCACCGGCGACCTGCGCCTGGCCACCGAGAACTACCAGCGCCAGGTCATCAGCGCCTGCCTGGAACGCCACCAGCATAACTGGGCCAGCGCTGCCCGCGAGCTGGGCCTGGACCGGGCCAACCTGGGGCGGATGGCCAAGCGCCTGGGCCTGAAGTAATGAACGGTGATTCTCAGGTAAAGGAGATCAACTGTGGGAGCTGTCGAGCCTTAGCGAGGCTGCGATGGCATCACCGCAGTGCACCTGCAAAACCGCAACGCCTGCATCGCAGCCTCGCTTGGGCTCGACAGCTCCCACACTAAACCTGCTTCGCCTTGTAGATTGGATTGATTGGCGCGCCAGCCTTGGGCTTACGAAACACCAACACATTCCCCAGCATCACCAGCACCAGCCCCGCCAACGCTGGCGCTGTCCACTGATAGCCCTCGGCAAACGCCGAGACGTTCAACGCCACCACCGGGAACAGCACGGTGCAATACGCCGCCCGCTCCGGCCCCATGCGCCCGACCAGGGTCAGGTAGGCGGTAAAACCGATCACCGAACCCGGGATCACCAGGTACAGCAACGAACCGATGTAGCGGCTGTTCCATTCCATGTCGAACGGAATGCCCTGCACCGCGCAGTACATCGCCAGCATCGATGCGCCATAGGCCATGCCCCAGGCATTGGTGGTCAGTGGCTTGAGGCCGGCCTTCTGTTGCAGGCTCGACAGCAGGTTGCCCGCCGAAAAACACATCGTACCGAGCAGCGCCAAACCCAGGCCGAGCAAGGTTTGCGGGCTGGCGGTGTGCCCCACCAGTTCCGGCCAGAACAACAGCCCCAGGCCCAACAACCCGAGGCCGCCGCCCATCAACACATTGCGTGCGACCTTCTGGCCAAAGAACACCCGAGCGTTCAGCGCGTTCCACAACGTCGCCGTCGAGAACACCACCGCCACCAGCCCGCTGGGAATCCACTGGCTGGCGGTCAGGAAGCACATGAAGTTGACGCAAAACAGGCACAGGCCCTGGGCCAGGCAGATCAAATGCCCACGGCGGTTCATCACCTGCAGCTTGCGGCTGAGCAGCAGCATCACGAACAGCACCAGCGCCGCCAGGCCAAAGCGATAAACGATGGACACCGGAATCGCTACCACGCCCAACTGCCATTTGAGGGCAATCCAGGTGGTGCCCCAGATCAGTACAGTAAGTAAATACAGGAAAAGGTTCATGGCGGGCTCCGAGGGTTGAGCCACAGTTTCGCCCCGGGCGGCACCAAGCCTCTTGCACATTCTTGCGCTTTTGTCGGCTGCCGGGATCACAGGAATCGCCGCTGGGAGTAGGATGCGAGCTGTCAGAGAGTACGAATATGCCGCCACTGGAAACCCTGCAAGTCTTTCAATCCCTCAACCGCTCGCCCAACGCTCGCCTCGAGCTGTGCGCCGAGCTCGGTGACGGCTTGTCTGCAGCCTTGTGGAGCAACCATCACGACGCTCAGGATTACGAAGCCCCCGACCATCACACCCTGTCCTGCTACATCGGCGGCGGCACCGGCACCTTTCGCCGCGACCAGCCCGGCACCAAGGGCGGCCCGGACAAGTTGTGCATCCTGCCGGCCGAGCATCAGTCGGCCTGGGTGATCAACGGCGAAATCCGCCTGGCCCATGTGTATTTCAGCCCGGAGCAATTCGCCCTGGGCTGCGTGACCTTGCTGGACCGTGAACCCCGCGAGTTGCAGTTGCGTGAAAGCACCTTCCTCGACGACGCGCAGCAGGCCCGGCGCTTTCACCAGTTGATCAGCCTGAACTGGAAAGAGCCCGGCGAGCGCCTGCTGACCAGCAGCCTGGCCCATGAAATGCTCAGCCATACCTTGCTCAGCCAGGTAGGGATGCGTGAGGGGTTGCGCTTGAAAGGCGGGCTGGCCGCCCACCAGCGTCGGCAATTGGTGGAGCACATCGACCAGCAACTGGCCGAGCCAATCAGCCTGGGACAGTTGGCAGGCTTGTGCGCCTTGTCGGAGTACCACTTCGCGCGGATGTTTCGCGAGAGCTTTGGCCTGCCGCCCCACCAGTACCTGCTGTCGCGGCGCCTGGCCCGCGCCCGGGAGTTGTTGCGTGGCGGGTCATTGCCCTTGGGCGAGATTGCGCTGGCATGCGGGTTTTCCAGTGCCAGCCACTTTACCAACCGGTTCCGCCAGGCGATGGGCGCGACACCCGGGGAATACCGCCAGGCATTCCTGCCTTGAAATGCAATCCGCCTGACGGCACAGGACCAATGTGGGAGCGGGCTTGCTCGCGAAAGCGGTGGATCAGTCAGTACATGTGTTGACTGTCACTCCGCATTCGCGAGCAAGCCCGCTCCCACATTTGATCTTCGGTGCTCAATAGTCCGTGCTGTTGGCCAGTGCCGTGGCCAGACGGTTTTCCAGCGCCTTGACCTGCGCGCCTGCGACCACGTAATTGTTGGTCACCATCGAAAACACCAACTGGCGTCCCTTGGCATCGGTGACATAACCGGTCAACGACGACACGCCGTTCATCGAGCCGGTCTTGCCGTGCAGGTTGTTTTCCGCCGCCGTGCCCCGCAGGCGATAGCGCAAGCTCCCACCCACCATCCGGCCCGGATTACCGGCAACCGGCAAGGCGTTGTACCAGGCGTTGAACCAGGGCTGTTTGCTGGCGGCCAGCAGCACGTCCGTCAGGTTCTGCGACGACACCAGATTGCGCCGGGACAAGCCCGAACCGTCCACCTGGTTCAACGTCGCCGTATCAATCCCTTGACGCTTCAGGAACCCCGCCACCGCCGCCACACCGGCAGCCGCCGTACCGGCATTCACTGTCTTGCGCCCCATGCTCTTCAGCAATGCTTCGGACATGTTGTTGTTGGAAAGCTTGAGCAGCGGCGTGATCAATTCCTGCAACGGCGCCGACTCATGCATCGCAAGCACCGTCGCCGTGGGCGGCGTCACACCCCCGATCATCCGACGCCCTTGCACGACAATTCCCTGCTGCGCCAATGCCTGCCCAAACAGATTGGCCACCAGTTGCGTCGGCTCCCAGACGCTGACCAATTGCCGACTCTGCTTGCCCGGCGCCAATGCGCCACTGAGGCGCAACAGGTTGGTGCCGTGCTGGCGATTGATCCCATAGCTGTTGCCCGGGCCGCTGATGGCACGGTTGCCGATCTGCACGTAGTCGGTCGCCGGGCTGATATCCACCGTCACCGGGCGCCCCGCCACGACCGGCGCCTTGGCCGTGACCAGCAGGGAGCCCGCATCGAAGTCGTCATTGGGCGACACTGTCAGCGCCGAAATCTGTGCGCCGTAGTAGGTGCTCTCATCGTCCTGGGACCAATCGGTGCCCAGGCGCTCGGCGTCGAAGAATGTGTCATCGAACACCAGGTCGCCCTGCACTTGCTGGATGCCCTGCTGCGCCAGGCTGGCGGCCAACGCCTGGTAATCCGCCCACTGGATCGTCGGGTCGCCCAGGCCGCGCAGGTAGAGGTTGCCATTAAGCACCGCGCCCTGGCGGATGCCGTCGCTCAACAGTTGCGTGGCAAAACGGTACTGCGGCCCCAGCACATCCATCGCCGCTGCAGTGGTCAGCAGCTTGAGGCTGGAGGCCGGCGTCAGCCGTGTGCGTGGGTCGTGTTGGTAGAGCGTGCTGCCGCTGCGGGCGTCGCGCACCATCAGCGACACGCTGGCACCGTGTAAGGCTGGGTCGGCCAGCAACTGGTCGAGGGTGGCGCTGGTGGAATTTTTCGGCGCCGTGGCGCAACCGCCCAGCAACACGCTCAAGCCCAGCAGCAGCCCGCCGGTGTGTATCCATCGTCCCAACTGCATCGGTATCGTGTTCCCGCAAAGTCATTAATGGCGGCCACGCTAGCAGCTCGACAACCGTATGGCGAGGCAACCGGCTACCGCGCCATACGGTGCAGCCGAATTTAGAATGTCAGGGTGCTGGACACCGACACCTGGCGCGCATCGCCGATGGACACGAACTGAGTGTTCACTGCGGAGGTGTAATAGGTTCGGTCAAACAGGTTCTTCACGTTGAGCTGGAACTTGACCTTCTGCCCCTCGATTTTTGTGTCATAGGTGGCAAACGCATCGGCCACGGTGTAGCCCGGCAAGTCGAAACTGTTGGCCGCATCGCCCGAGCGCTCGCCGACATAACGTGCACCGGCGCCGACCCGCAATTGATCGCCACCGAGGATGCTGCCGAAGTCATACACCGCCGACAGCGAGCCGGTGTTCTTCGCGACGTTTTGCAGGCGATTACCTTTGTATTCGGGGTCCTCAGTAACCTCGGCATCGGTGTAGGCATAGCTGCCGATCACGCTCCACTTGTCCGTCAGTTGACCGCTGGCATCCAGTTCCAGACCACGGGAGCGCACCTTGCCGGCGACGCTGTACACCGAAGTCAGGCCGTCGCCCACCTGCACCAGCACGTTGCGTTTTTCGATGTTGAACAGGGCGGCGCTGGCGGTGATGCGGCCCGGTATATCGAGTTTGGTCCCCAATTCCCAGGACTTCGATTGCTCCGGCTCAAGGCTGCCATCCAGTATCGTTTTATTGGCCAGTGGTGCGATGGTGGAGTTGGGTTTGAACGACTCGGTGTAACTGCCGTAGAACGACAGCTCGTCGGTGTAGCGGTACACCAGGCCGACCCGTGGTACCCATTTCTGGCCATTGCCGTCGGTGTTGGCGGTGAACGGGACGCCCTTGCCGGCGTATTGGTCGTACATCTGATAACGCGCGCCGCCCACCAGGATCCACTGGTCGGTGAGGTGGATCGCGTCCTGCATAAACAGCGAATCGCTGCGCAGCAGGTCGGTCTGGTTACTGTCCGGCGCGCTGACTTTGCTGCCCGCCACTTCATTGCCATAGACCGGATCGTTGTAGTTGAACGTGCCACGGGGCGACTGGCGGATCAGGTCGGCCCGGTAGATCTTGCGGTACTCGTCGTCCAGGCCGAAGGTCAGGTCGTGCTGCATGCCAGCGACATTGACCTTGCCTTCAAGGCTGGCGGTGGCGAAGCGGTCCGTGGTCAGCGCGCCCTGGGTGCCGTCCATGCTGCGGGTCAGGGTGCCGTTGGTGTTGACCTTGACCACACGCACCTGGCTGGCGTCGTAGGTCTCGCGGTTCCAGCTGTAGCCGAAGTGGGCCTTCCAGTCGTCATTCAGGTCGTGGTCGGCCTCGAAGCGGTACAGGTCAGAGCGGCCTTCCATATTGTTGAACGGTTCATCCAGCCGACGGGTAGCCGGAATATCCAGCGGATGGTTGGTCGTAGGGCTGATGGCGGTCCCCCGGTCAAACGGCGAGAGAAACTCCCGGTGCTCATAGGCGAACAACAGCTTGGTGTTCTCGCCGTACCAGGCCAGCGATGGGGCGATCAGGCTCTCGCGGTGGGTACCGTAGTTGCGCCAGTAATCTTCGTCTTCATGGTCAACGATCAGGCGATACGCCAACCCGCTGTCACCGATCGGGCCCGTGGTGTCGAGGTTACCGCCGCTGCCGTTCTTGCCGTCACCAAAGGTCGAGCCACGCACCGTCAGAGAAGTGGATTGAATCAGCTCGGGTTTCTTGCTCACGATGTTGACCACGCCACCCGGATCCTGGATGCCGTACAGCAACGACGACGGGCCCTTGAGCACTTCGACGCGCTCGGCGGTGGAGTTCATCGCGCGGCCCTGCACCAGCGGCATGCCGTCCTGCATGATCGAACCGTTTCGGTTGTCACCAAAACCACGCAACATCACCGCGTCCTGGGTGCTGCCCAACGTGTTGGCCTGGGTAATGCCGCTGACGTTAGCCAGGGCATCGTCGAGGTTGCGCGGCTGTTGATCGCGAATCACCTGGGCCGGCACGACGTTGACGGTTTGTGGGGTTTCCAGCAGCAGGCCGTGGGAACGCATTACCGAACTGGTGGGCGGCGGCTGATAGCTGGTGGTATCCGAGGCCTGGGCGGCACCGCTGATGGTGGTGGCGCCGAGGTTCAGCGCGCCGTCGGTGGGCAGCGGTTCCAGGGCCAGGGTGCGGGCATCGATCTGACGGAAGGTGAAGCCGGAATTACCCAGCAAGCGCTGCATGGCCTGAGTCGCGCTCATCTGCCCGGTGATGGCCGGGGCCTTGATGGCGTAGGGCGCTTCGTCGGTGTAGACCACGCTGATGCCGGTCACCCGGGTGAAGTCGCTCAAGGCCTGGGGCAGCGGCTTGGCGGCCAGGGCAAAGTTGAACAGCGTGCTCTGCTGCTGCGCCTCAGCCGCCTGCGCCATGCCCAGGGGCAGCAGCGCCAGCCCCGAAACCGCCAATACCGAGGCTCCCAGCCAATGTTTAACCGAACCCGCCGACGTTGCCCTGGACTTCATGCTTGAGAACCCGTGTGTAAAAAGCGCTGTTAATGCGAATTGATCGCAGTTTCAAGCACTACACGGATGGCCGACAGGTTTACCTCACACCGATTTGAAAATAATTTCAGTCACGCCGGTTGGATCCGAAATCCGAAGCGCGGAACGTGCACATGGACGGTGCCGGCGCGTTCATCGGTGCGCCGCAGAATCAGCTCTTCACTCCCGGCAAACAGCAGTTCCCCGGCCACCGGATCGGTGCCGTAGTCAGTGGCGCTGAGGGTCACTTGCTGGCCGGGCTTGAAGCCGTTCGGGTCTTCGAAAATCTCTTCCGGCAGGTTGGCCGGCGTGGCATTGTGCGCGACTTCCAGGGCTTGCTCGGCGCTCATCTGGCTCGACGTACCATGGCCGAAACTCAACACCCGGGCCAGCCAGGCGGCCACGGCAGGATAGGTTTCCACCAGCGGCGAGGTCACCGGCGACCCCATGAGGAACCACAACGGGTGCGCCAAGGCGAAGTCGGCAATCGACGGCTCGCCGAACAGGAAGTCGCCCTGCTGGTGCTGCAACTGCTGATTGATACGACCGATGATCACCGGCCATTGATGCTTGGCCTGATCCAGTTGCACACGGGTGGCCGTGCCCCCACTGAACAATTTGCTGCGGTCGGCCACCAGCACCTGGAGCATTTGCGGCGGCACTTTGGCGAACTTGACCGCCAGGGATTCCGGCTGGAACACCAGGCTCACGGCATGGGAGAACACCGTCGAATCAGCCCAGGCGGCGAAGCTTTGGCTGACCAGTTCCAGGCCTTGTGGGAACAGGGCCGGCGCGGACTTTTCCTGCTCCAGGCGGCGGGCGATCAGGGCGGTGTCGCAGTAGATATCGGCGCCCACCTGCAACACCGGGGTCTTGCGATAGCCACCGGTGAGGGCGGTCAAGTCAGGCTTGGGCATCACCGGTGAAATGTGCACCGAACGCCAGGACAAGCCCTTGAAGCCCAGCAATAGCCGGGCTTTTTCGGCAAATGGGGATTGCGGGTAGTGGTGCAGGATCAACTCAGTCATGCCAGGCTCCGCTCAATGAGTGAGCGTCCAGCTTAGCCTGCAAAACCGGCAAAGGCGCGCATGGGAACCTATCAGTCAAACTGATGGGCCGATCGCCGCCAGGCACTCCTTGGCGCTTTTCTTGAGTTTTTTGATCAGCCGTTCCTGGCGCAACGCCTCGGCCTTGCTGATGCATGCCTCGGTGTACACCAGCGCCACGGCGGGGCTCGAGAGAAAAAACCGCGCGCCCTTGCCGCTCTGGTGCATCGCGAAGCGGCGCACCGGGTCGTTGCTGATCCCGCAATAGAGCGAGCCATTGGCGGCACGTACCAGGTAGACAAACCACGGCTTGGCTTCGACCGGCACAACTTCAGAAGCGCTATTCACCATCCATTCCGACACCACAAGAGAAGAACACGCATCTTATCAATGCCTCCACATCCTGTGGTGAGGGGGCTTGTCCCCTCACCACAGGACAAGCCCCCTCACCACAGGTCAAGCCTCATCGCCACGGGCCTGGAACGCCTTCAACCCTTTCAGGGCCTGGGCGCGTACGGCGTTTTTCACCAGCGGCGTCCAACCCAGCAACAGCCCTTTGGTGCCCAACGCCTGGCGCGACCAGCGCCACAGGTCGAAGTGGTCGTGGTGCTCGCAGATCTTGCCGTCGCGAAATACAAAACGCGCCCGGATATCGTTGACCACGGTGTTGCCCGTGGCGCTGAACAGGTAGGTCGCCACCCAGTGGGCGCTGCCGGTGATTTCATCGCTGCGCACACTGTCGAAGGTCAGGGAAAAGTCCTTGGCCCGGGTGGTCAGCATGCGCCACATGTCGCCGGCATCACGGCCACGCAGTTCACCGAATGCAGGGTCGCTGAACACCACGTCGTCGGTGTAGCAGGCGCTCATGGCCTCGGCATCCAGGCGCTGGAAGGCGCTGTAGAACTCGGTGATCAAAGCGTTATGGGCGTCGCTCATGGGCAGGTTCCGCAAAAGGGGTTGGGATGGCCGGTACGATAATCCCCAAGGCCCGGGAACACTACTGGCATCAACGCCAGGAATACCTCGTCCCATCCCTTCAGGGCACCATTCCGCTGCTGCGAGCATAGGCGAACAAATCCACATCGGTGGAGATACACAGCCGGTTCATGGCGGTGCTTTTCTGCTTGCTGATGGTGGAGATGCTGCGATTGACCCGTGCGGCGATCTGGCTGACTGTCATGCCACTGGCCAGCATGCGCACCACTTCGCGCTCCTTGCCCGACAGTTGTGGCGGTTGTGATTGATCGCCCGTGCCGGCCTGCACCAACTGGGTCCGCAGGGACTCGCTGACGAAGGTCTTGCCCTCGCAGACTTCCTTGATCGCCGTCGGCAACTCCTTGGCCGATGCACTCTTGGCAACAATGCCTCGGGCACCTTCGGCGAACGAAGCCCGCAGGGTCGCGATGTTGGCGAACATCGTCACCAGAATCACCGGCACCCCGGGGTATTGGCGTTGCAACAAGCCCAACAACACATAGCCGTCAGCCTGCTGCCCGCCCGGCATGGCGAAGTCCGTCACCAGTACGTCGCAAGGGGTGGTACCCAGTACCCGCAGCAGCTCATCCGGGCCATTGGCCTCACCGACCACCTTGCACTTGCCGTTGGCCTCGATCACCACCTTCTGCCCGATCCGAACAATGGGATGATCGTCAGCAATAATTACGCGAAGCATAGAAATCCATGAGTGATGGCAAATTGATTTGCGCAAAATAACCCTGTCCGACCCGAGCAACAACCGCCCACTCAGGAGCGATTTTCAACGGCGTCCCGTGTTCTTGAGTGGGTGATTTTTCACCTACAACAAAAAAGGAAACACCCTACAAACCAAGCCCACAGACAGAGGTAATACCCCCTACAAAATCGCTAAAAGTGTCATAAATCTGTCAAATAGCGCAGATACACCACCAGGTCTTGGTCGAACTGCTGCAATGCCCGCGAATTGCAGCGAATGCCATACTTGCGCACCTGCTCGATCAACTCCCCCGCACAGCGATCCAGCTCAGTCTCGCCAAAAAACGCCAGGCCCCCCGCCAGGCGATGCAGGCAGTCGACCAATGCATGCGGGTCGACGATACGGCAAGCCTGTACCAGGCCCGCGTAATCAGCCTCGGCCTCCAGCACCAGGGTGCGCAACATCTGGTTCACCACCTGTTCATCACCAAATGTCTTGATCAGTTCGGCGCGGGTTGGCCAGTGCGCCCTGGCGAGGCTGGTGGCAGGCGGGTTGGTACCCGCGCCCGGCGGCTGTGGCAACCACTGCTCCAGCACCCCGCGCAATTGCTCCAGGGTCAGCGGCTTGAGCAGCCAGGCATCCATACCGGCCTCAAGGCAGCGGCAGGCATCATCCGGGGAAAGTTTGGCGGTCAAGGCAATGATCGGCACACGCGGGCGGCTGTGCACGGCCTCACGCCGCCTGATCTCACGGGCCATGCTGTAGCCATCCAGCACCGGCATGCGGCAATCGCTGATAACCAGGTCGAAATGCCGGATGGCGAGGGCCGTCAACGCGGCCTGCCCATTGCACACCAACTCGTGATCGACTTCGAATTTTTGCAGGAACCAGCCCATCAAGGCGCGATAGGCCTGATGGTCCTCAGCGATCAGCACGCTCAGGTGCTTCCAGTGAGCAGGAGGACTGCGCCATGGCACTGTTTGCTGCTTGGGGGCGTCGTCAGCAAACACACATGGCGTCATGGCCACCTCGATATCGGAGCCGACCTGCGAGGGCCGTCGGGCGGCCCTGGCCTATCGTCAGGTGAGGGTGCGCTCGACGGTGATCCTTAACCCATCCTTCTGGCACCCATTACCGAATCAAGCTATCCACATGAATACCACTCTTGCGATACAAGAACTACGAAAAGACAGTTTTTCCTACAGCTCCGCCCACCTATTCCGACTTGACGCAGGCGAGCTGGAGGGATAGCGGATTGTCGTAATTCTTGTATTTCCCCCTCCTCCCCCCGGCGCTAAATTGCGCCCCACCCCAAGAGGGCAACCCGCTAATTCACCTGGCGGCCAACTATCCGAACTGACCCGACGCCCAACCGCGCCTCTTTCTGCGCTGCGGTGCCGTGTACCCGTCAGTTGACCCAACACCGAGACAACACACCATGAACAAGCACCTGATCGCCGTCGCCAGCGCCCTGCTGATCACTGGCACCGCCCCCGCCTTCGCCGCCAGCACCGTGGACCTGACAGTCAAGGGCATCATCACCCCGAATGCCTGCACGCCGAGCCTGTCCAGTGGCGGGGTGATTGACCACGGCAAGATGTCGGCCAAGGACCTTTACCCAGACAGGATCTATCCGCTGCCAAAGGTCACCTTGCAAATGACCGTGACCTGCGATGCGCCGGTGATCTTCGCCCTCAAGGCGACCGACAACCGTATTGGCTCCGGCTCCGGCAGCGGCTTCGGGCTGGGCTTTATCAACGGCACGCAAAAGCTGGGTTCCTATAGCTTGACCCTCGGCGCCACCGGTAGCCCGCCCCAGGCCGACGGCGAAACCGTGCAAGCCATCGGGTCTTTCGACAATGGCGTCACCTGGGAGCGTTGGAACAGCTTTGAAACCGGCACCTATCTCTCGGTCGCCACCCTGGCAGACGCCAGCATCCCACGTGCCACCCAGCAACTGGTCACCCCCGTGGCCTACAGCGGCTACATCAACCGCACCGACGGCCTGGACCTGAGCAACGAAGTCAATATCGACGGCTCGGCCACCATTGAAGTGCTCTACCTGTAACCCACCTTCGCCCCTGACCTGCAACCAAAAGGTGCTGCTCGATGATGAACTCCTCACCCGCTGTCTTTCTCGCCACGTTGCTGCTGGCCCCCACCGTACTGGCCGCCAGCAACGCCGACTTCGCCGTCACGGGCACCATCACGCCCAGTGCCTGTGAACCCATGCTCTCCGGTGGAGGCGTGGTGGATTACGGAAAAATGCCGGCCAAGGAACTCAACACCGACAGCCCGACCTCACTGCTGCCAGAGACCATGCAAATGGAAGTCCTGTGTGAAGCGCCAACCTTCATCGCGCTGAGCACGATCGATAACCGCGCCGGCACTTCGGCAATTAACGACTACTGGCATGGCCTGGGGCTGACGGACAGTGGCGAAAAACTTGGCGCCACCGCATTCGGCCTGCTCAACCCGGTCGCGGACGGCGTCACCGTCAAGACGATCAACTCGACCGATGGCGGGGTGACCTGGCTCCCGTCGATTTACCTGGGCCACTACACCCAGACCTCGGTCGCCACCAACGGCGGTGCGAATACCCCGATTGCGATACGGCAATTCAGTGCCGACCTGCGCGTGTACACGATGGTCGACGGCACCGACCGCCTGACCGTGCTCGACGAAGTGCCGCTGGACGGCCATGCCACCGTGCAACTGAAGTACCTGTAACTCTTTATTCAACCGGCCCCACTCGAAAGGAAACGTGTGCCCCATGAAACTTACGCTCAATGCCCTGGCCACCGCGCTGCTGCTCAGCACCAGCGCCTCTGCCCTGGCGGCGTCCACCGTCGACCTGACTGTCAAAGGGGTGATTACCCCCAACGCCTGCACACCAGGCCTGTCCGGCGGAGGGATGGTGGACTACGGCAAGATCTCCGCCAAAGACCTGAACCTCACGACCCCCAAACAACTGCCACGCACCACCCTGCAACTGACCATCACCTGCGACGGCGGCACCCTGTTTGCCGTCAAAGGCACCGACAACCGCGCCGGGTCCAACTCCAGCGGCGGCACCTATGGCCTGGGGTTGATCAACGGTACGCAGAAGCTGGGCACCTACGACCTGATGCTGAATAACGCAGTCGCAGACGCTGTCGCCGTCACGGTGCTGGAATCCGGGGATAACGGCACGACCTGGGCAGAGTCGGCGGACGCGATCCTGCCACCCAGCGCATTGGCGGCTTTCGGCGATAGAACCTCGGGCACCTGGCTGCCGGTGCCGATCCAGCAAGTCGTCAGCGACCTGGTGGTGTATGCGCAGATCGCCCGGGCCGACAGCCTGGACCTGAGCGATGAACACCCGATCGACGGCTCGGCCACGCTGGAAGTGAAGTACCTGTAAACCCGCGGCCTCGTCGTTCGCGGCGAGGCGCCTTACTTGCACCGAACACATTGAAGACCGAATGATGAACAGAACCCTACGCCTGTGCACGGCGCTGTTATTGCTCAACACCGGCTCTAGCGTGTTTGCCAGCACCGCCACCGAGATGACCCTGTCGGGCCTGGTTACCCCCAGCTCCTGCACCATCGCACTCTCCGGCAGCGGCATCATCGACCACGGCACCATCCCTGCCCATCTCCTCAACCAGGCGGCTCCCACTCCGCTGCCCACCCAATGGCTGGAGGTAGAAATCCACTGCAGCGGCCCCTTGCTGTTTGGCCTGATTGGCCTGGACAGCCGCGAAGATTCGTCGGCCGCACCAGACACTACCTACGGCCTGGGGAGAAACCCCAACGCGCCCGCGGAGCAATTGGGTTACGTCGACCTGGCGTTCGAAGCGGCGCAAGGGGACGGCCAGGCCATGCAGTCACTTGTGTCAAACCCCCAGGGCGGCGTCTGGTCGCCCCAACTGGCCATCCACCCCAGGACCTTGATGGGGTTTGCCCGTCCCGGCCGACCGTTTCCGGAACCCATCGTCACCCTGACCACCCGGATCCGCGCACAGACCACCATCCACCCGGCGAACCGTCTGACCCTCAGGCAGGACGTGCCCCTCGATGGGTCACTGGTCCTGGACCTGCGCTACCTCTAAGCCCTGTGATCATTTTAGGAAGTGCATCATGAAGACCTATCCAACCTTGCTGGCCCTGGGCTGGCTGCTGAGCACCCAGGCGTTTGCCGACGGCATGGTCCCCGACACCTCGGTGGTGATCGTCAACGAGGCCGACGGTGAAGCCTCGGTGTCGGTGACCAACACCGACGGCAAACTGGCCCTGCTGCACGTCACCCTCGAAGACATTCCGGAAGATACCGAATCGTTGCTGTTCGTCACCCCGCCCCTGTCCCGGGTCGAGGCCGACAAAAGCCAACTGGTGCGCTTCATTCTGCGCAACCCCACGCCCCTGACAACCCAACGCCTGAAACGGGTGATCTTCGAAGGCATGCCCAAGGACCGTGATGCCGCCCAGGCTGGTCACGCTCGGGTGGGCGTGACCGTGCGCCAGAACCTGCCGGTGATCATTCATCCCAAAGGCCTGGCGCCGAATCGCACCCCCTGGACCGGGTTGACCTGGTCGCTGAACGCTGGCCACCTGAACGTCGCCAACCCTACGCCTTACGTAGTGCGCCTGGCCCAGGAGCTGCAATTGCTGCCGGGCAAGCAAAGCCTGGTGCTGCCGCGCACTTATGTGTTGCCGGGCGAAACCCTGCGGCTGAGCACGCCCCACACCGCCACGGCCGTACGCCTGCAACCGGCCACCGTTTACGGCTTTGCCGTCGCCGCCTATGAAGCACCGATAACCGCCGCAAACGCTGAATAACGAAGTGACAGCCCTGTGACTGTCACCGGGAAGCCCGCCAACCGTTGCCGGCTTCCATAACCTGAGTGCCTTTACGTGAACACAGTAACCACTGACCCGGCTGGCGAAGCCGTGCCCGACTGTCCTTTACGCCCCGCCCGGATGCGGGCCGCGCTGCCACTGACCATGGCGTTGCTGTCGGCCGATGCCTGGGCCGATGCCTTCGACGCGCAAACCCTGCACCAGCGCGGTATCGACCCGGAACTGGCCTACTTGCTGCTCGACGCACCGCGCTACAGCAGCGGCCGCCATGCCGTCAGCCTGACGGTGAACGGCCAGCGCCGTGGCCGCCTCGATGTGCAGTTCGACAGCCAGGGCGCGCTGTGCTTTGACCGCCCGCTGCTGGACGCCGCCGACCTGGTGATACCGGCGCCGCTGGGCGACAGCACCTGCCACGACTTCCTTGGCGAATACCCGCAAACCGTGGTGGAACAGGACCCCGCCAGCCTGAGCGTGAGCCTGATGGTGCCCACCGATGCCCTGCGCCCGCGCCAACGTGAGCTGTCCGGTTATGAAACCGGAGGGTTCGCCGGCTTGCTCAACTACGACCTCACCGGTTTGTACAACCGCTATGGCGACGACGCCAGCCGCTTCGGCTCGGCTAATACCGAGCTGGGCTTCAACGCGGGCGACTGGATCGTGCGCAGCCGCCAGGTGCAGACCTGGCAAGACTCCCGGTCCCGCAGTACCCACCTGGAAGCCTATGCCCAGCGCACCTTCGCCGAGCAGCAGGCGGTGTTGCAGGCCGGGCAGATCAACCTCTACAACCCGGTGCTGTCATCCGCGCAGATCACCGGCATGCAGCTGTTTACCGAACAGGCCCTGCAGGACCAGGAACAGGGCTCGACCATCAGCGGCATCGCCAACAGCCCGGCCCAGGTCGAGGTACGCCAGAACGGCGCGCTGATTCACTCCACCGTGGTGCCGGCCGGGCCGTTCTCCCTCACCGACGTACGGCGCCTGAACACACGCTCCGACGTTGAAGTGACGGTCAAGGAAAGCAGCGGCGAAGAGCGGCGCTTCACCGTGCCGGCGGCGATGCTCGGCATCGGCCTGCCAGCGCCGGGTTACTCGCTGGGAGCGGGCCGGGTGCGCAATATCGGCGATACGCGCGGCGACGATCCATGGGTGATCAGCGGCGGCTGGAGCGGTGCGTTGAACCCGCGCCTGAGCCTGGGGGCCGGCGCGCTTGCCGCCGAGGACTACCGTGCCACGGGTGCCAGCCTCGGCCTGTTGCCGTGGCCAGACGGCCAGGTACAACTGTCGACCCAGATTGCCGATGCCCAACGCCTGGGTGAACGCGGGATACAGACCGACCTGAGCCTGTCCCAGCGCCTGGGCCGGCAATGGTCGATCACCGCCGGCGCCTCCCACCGCACCATGGGCTATCGGGAGCTGGAAGACGCCGCCTACTACGATTCACGGGACGACGAAGGTCGCCTCACCCGCTATCGCGACCAGCAGAGCCTGGCCCTGGGTTGGGCCCATCCTTGGCTGGGCGCCTTCACTGCCGGTCTTTCGCGCACCACCACGTTCAACGGCGAAAACAGCAGTCGTGCCCTGGCCTCGTGGGGCACCAGCGTGCGCGGTGTGTCGCTGTCAGCCAGCGCCGAATGGCAGGTCAGCGGCCGGCAGAATAACGAGAACGCGGTGTACCTGAACCTGAGCGTGCCACTGGGCGAGAACCGCCGCGGGCGCTCCTGGGTGCGCAACTCCGGTGGCGAGCACCGCATCGGCCTGGGGGTGAACGAGCAGGTCAACGATCAACTCAGTTATCGGGTCAGCGCCGAGCACGACAGCCGCGACCAACAAGTGGAATCCACCCTCGGCGTGTCCTATCTGCCGCGCTATGCACAACTGGACATGAACTACAGCCGCTCTGACGCCGAGCGCTCCAGCTACCAGGGCGGCGCACGCGGTGCGGTGGTGGCCCACAGCGGTGGCGTGACCTTCTCGCCTTACCCGGTGCGCGACACCTTTGCGCTGGTGTCTGTCGGCGATATGGCCGGGGTCAAGCTCACCACGCCCAGCGGCCCGGTGTGGACCGACTTCCAGGGCCAGGCGGTGGTACCGCAAGTGTCCGCCTACGGGCGCAGCCCCGTGGAAGTACAAACCCAGTCGCTGCCGCGCAATGCCGATATCAGCAACGGCCTGGCCGTCATCAGCGCCGGACGCGGTGCGGTGGATCGCGTGGAGTTCGGTGTGGCCCTGACCCGCCGTGCCCTGCTCACCGTGACCACCGACCACGGCACGCCACTGCCCCGTGGGGCGACTGTCAGTACCGCCGATGGTGAGTTCGTGACCCTGGTGCAGGAAGGCAGCCAGGTGTTCCTGCCGAACGTGCTGGACCCTCGTCGCCTGTGGGTCAAGGCACCGGGCATGAGCCGCTGTGAACTGCAGGTTGAACTCGCGGAAAAAGCCGACCCGCAGGTGTATTTCGAAACCGCCCCGGCGCGTTGTGTGACGCCATGAGGAAGAGTGTGATGAAGCGATTGTTACTGCTGGGATTGGCCCTGGGCGCCATCGTCCAGAGCCGGGCGCACGCCGACGAATGCCAACTGACCCTAAGCCAGTCGCGCCTGGATTTCGGCGTGATGAACCGCGCCGTGCAGCGCAACCCCGGCGCAGAAATTGTGCTGGGGGAGCGCCGCCTGAGCCTCAACCTGAACTGCCCGACACCCACCGATATGCACGTGTTCTACCGGGCCCTGGCCGCGACCGCCGAGCGCTACCGCTTTACCGAGCGTGGCAGCTACCGTGTGCACATCAGCGATGCGGTACTCGACGGCCAGGCGGTTGAGCTGGGGTTGACCGGTGGGCAAGGCCAGGCGCTCAGCGCCAGGGGCAGGACGCTCGACTGGCGACCCGACCAGGCCATCGTGCCGTTGCGCGACGGCGCGCCGACCACCGGCAGCAGCTTCTCGGCACAACTGCAGGTCAATGCCTGGGCACAGGCCGACGCCACACAAGTGCGTGACGCGGTGACCTGGGAAGCCACCGGGTTGATCGACGCCGTCGCCACCGGCCGCGCCCGGGAGCTGTCGCTGCAAGCCGGTTTCGCCCCGGCGGCCTGCGAAACCACGCTGTCCAACGGCGGCATCATCGACTTTGGCCGTATGTGGGCCAAGAGCCTGAACGCCGAGAAGGAAACCGGCCTGGCCTCCCGCAGCCTGCTGCTGAGTATCGGCTGCGACGGTCCGACTCACTTTGCCTTGCGCATGCACGACAACCGTAGAGGCTCGGCCACCGGCGGCACCGATGAAACCGCCTACGGCCTGGGCGTCGATGACAGCCGCAATAAGATCGGCCGCTACTTTCTTTACTTCGACCCTTTCGACCTGCGCGCCGACGCCCTGCCCCAGGTGTACCGCACCGACTCCACCACTGGCGGCGTGGCCTGGAGCAGTTCCAACGCTTACCCCATTCCCATCGGCAGCAGCAGTTTGCTCGGCTTTACCGCTCTATCCGGCAGCAATGCCGGCCCCACCGCGATCCAGAACCTGAGCGGACAGATCAGCGTGCGCGCCGTTCTGTCGCCCATGAACAACCTGGACCTGCGTACGGAAGTACTGCTCGACGGTTCGGGCACGATTGAAATCATCTACCTCTGATCAAGGAGTATGGTCATGCACCTACGCCAGCTTTCTCTCGCAACACTTGCCCTGCTGACCCTCAGCACCGGCGCCACGGCGGCTTCCAGTGTCGAACTCGGCATCACCGGCTTGCTCACCCCCAGCGCCTGCACACCGGCATTGTCGAGCAACGGCCTGATCGACTACGGCAAGATTTCCCAGCAGGACCTGAACATCGATCGCGGCAAACGCCTGCCGGTGCGCTACCTGAGCGTGACCATCAACTGTGAGGCAGCGACCCGTTACGCCCTGCGCATGAGCGACAACCGCGACGGCACCGCCAACGTCAACAGCGAAATCTACTACGGGCTGGGCCTGGACCCGAGTGGCAACAAGATCGGCTTGTACTCACTGACCTTCGACCCCAAGCAGACCGTGATCGACAGCCTGCCGGAGGTTTACGGCACCGAGTCCACCAGCGGCGGGATCGCCTGGCGCACCGCCAACAGCAACCCGATCGACATCGGTTCGCGCAGCTTTCTCGGCTTTACCGACACCGTCGGCAGCACCAGCGGACCGACGGCCTTCCAGACGCTGAGCAGCCTGGTCAGGGTCGATACGGTGATCGCTGCCAAGAACAATCTCGACCTCAGCAGCGACGTGCATATCGATGGTTCCAGCACTATGGAAGTGTTGTACCTCTAGACCTTCTCGCTGGTCACGGCGACATACCGCGCACGTCCGGCGCCCAACCCCGCGATGATCGCGCCCAGGCCGATCACCGCGAAAATCCAGCCGGTGGCGTTCCAGCCGCCGGTCCAGTCATGCACCAGTCCGACCGCGAACGGCCCCATGGACGCCAGGGTGTAGCCGATCCCCTGGGCCATGCTCGACAGGTTGGCGGCTACATGGGCGTCCCGTGAACGCAGCACGATCAAGGTCAGCGCCAGGCTGAAGGTGCCGCCCTGGCCCAGGCCCAGCAGAATCGCCCAGCCCCACAAGCCGTCCAGCGGGGCATACAGGCAACCGAACAGGCCACCCAGGGTCAACAGCATCACCACCACGATGGCCAGGCGCTGGTCCTTGCCGCGCGTGGCCAACCAGGGCGCGGCCAGGGAACTGGCCAACTGCACAATCACCGAGCCGGAAAGCACCAGGCCCGCCTGGGTGGCGGTCAGGCCACGGCCGATCAGGATCGACGGCAACCAGCCAAACACAATGTACGCCAGGGAGGATTGCAGGCCCATGTACAGGGTCACCTGCCAGGCCAGCGGATCACGCAACAAGCCCTTCACGCGATAGGCCACCTGGTGCGCGCCGTGTTTCTGGCCAATTTGTGGCAACCAGAACAACGCCGCAACCAACGCCGGAAGAATCCAGAACCCCAGGCCGATGTTCCAGCTGTCGCCGAAGTAATGACTCAGAGGCACCGTGGACCCCGCCGCCAATGCTGCACCCAGGCACAGCGCCATGGTGTACACGCCGGTCATGGTGCCGGCCTGTTTGGCGAAATCGCGTTTGACGATACCGGGCAACAGCACCCCGATGATGCCGATACTCGCGCCCGCCAGCAGGCTCCCGGCGAACAGCCCGACCTCACCCAATGAGCTGCGCAGGATGATGCCGCCGGCCAGGGTCAGCAGAATGCCCAGCACCACCCGCTCAGCGCCAAAACGCCGGGCCAGGATCGGAGCCAACGGTGCGAACAGGCCCAGGCACAACACGGGCAGCGTCGTCAGCAGCCCGGCCTTGGCCGCCGAGAGACCCAGGCTATGGGAGACCTCAGCGAGCAGCGGCGCCATGCTCGACAACGCCGGGCGCAGGTTCAGCGCCACCAGGATCAGGCCCAGCAGCAACAGCCACGGACGGCTCACCACCGGCGGGCTGTGCTGGACCTCATCGTCATCGGCTTCGGCGTCGATCAGCAGTTCTTCAAGAGCATTTTCTGAACGGGGCATGGTGGTCTCGGGTTCAAGGTTCATTGATCAACTGCCGGGACAGGGCCTTGGCGCGTTCCGGGTCCTGTTGTTCCACGGCATCGAGCAAGGCGCCGTGCAGGTCGAACACCGCTTGCCGGCGCGGCTGGATGTTCAGGGTCTGGCGCAGTTGCGCGCCGACAATGCTGGAAAAGTACTGGTACAGCTCGCTCAAGGCCGGGTTGTGGGCCGCGTCCACCAGGCGTTTGTGGAACACCAGGTCGCAGCTGATGTAGTGCTCAAGATCACCGTGGTAATGGTCGCCGCTGGCGTTGAGGGCCGCGCGCAAAGCGACCAGGTCTTCATCGGTGCGGCGCAACGCAGCCAAGCCGACTGCCTCGACTTCAAGAATCTGCCGCGTCTCCTGCGCCTGAGCCAGGGTGCAGTGGGACAAAGCTTTCATCGCGCCAAGCGGGTCGGTCATGGAGCGCAAATAGCTGCCGTCGCCCTGGCGGATCTCGATCAACCCGGAGAACGCTAATACGCGCATGGCTTCACGCACAGTGTTGCGGCTGATCCCCAACTCGGCAGACAACTCGGGCTCGGTGGGCAGGCGTTCGCCGATGGCCCACACGCCTTGGGTGATGCGCTGGCGCAACTGTTCGAGGGCTTGATCGACGAGGGAGCGTTTGATCAGGGGGGCGATGTCTGTCATGGGTTTCGTCCTTTCATCCAATCATAGGATGAATTTTCCCACAGCCTATTCGGAGTTGCCTACAAAGGCAACGCACTAGGGTTCAGAGGAGGCAAAGGAGCAGTATTTTCGATTGGTAAAATTACCCTCAGAGGGTAATTATTGGACTCAGGTGTCTTATGGAAAAGTACACACCTCATTACGATTTGGCGGTGATAAAGGCGGATGTCAGGCGGCTTGGCGCCAAGGCTTTCACACGTGCGGCAAAGAAAACCGCAGAGGCGCTCGACCTTGATCTCTCGGAAATGCAGGCCGTTATTTTCGAACTGCAAAACAGGATGTTGTACAAGTCGATGACCACCTACGCGGATCATCGGATCTGGCATGACGTCTACCACATCCATTCACACGGTCTGGAGATTTACATCAAGGTGACTTACTGCTCCGGCAGCAACCCTCCGGTGATCTCCTTCAAAGGGATGAACCTATGAACACCCAACATTGCTTCATCTGCGGTGCCCCCGACGCCATGACGCGTTTTGAGGGTCGCAGCGAAACCATGCGTATAAAAGGTATGGAGCGGCGCATTGATGATCTTTCGGGCTGGGAATGTCAGGTGTGCGAGGACGGCATGTATGACCCCGATAACTGCGAACGTCATGCCAATGCCGGTGATGATCTGCTCCACGCCGCCCGAAGAATGATGGGCGCTGAACTGAAGCGTATCCGTCGCAAGCTGCACCTCACGCAAAAAGAAACCGTGGGCTTGCTCTCCGGTGGCGGCCACAACGCATTCTCACGTTACGAACGCGGTGAAATAACGCCGCCCAAACCATTGATGGTTCTGATGCGCCTGCTGGATCGTTACCCCCACTTGCTCACCGATGCGAAGGAGCTGGCCGAAGGCGCAGACCTGCGCAACGCCTTCACCTACACCATCAACAACAAAACGCAAGAAGTCCTCAACGCCTCTTAGACAGGCAAAAATAAACCCGGCACCAGGCCGGGTTTATTGTTTCAAGCATTACCCATGGATCAATGCAGAATCTGGCTCAAGAACAGCTTGGTCCGATCATTCTGCGGGTTGTCGAAGAAGTCATTCGGCGCTGCCTGTTCAACGATCTCGCCCTTGTCCATGAAGATCACGCGGTTGGCCACAGTGCGCGCGAAACCCATTTCGTGAGTCACGCAGAGCATGGTCATGCCGTCTTCCGCCAGGCCGATCATGGTGTCCAGCACCTCTTTCACCATCTCTGGATCGAGTGCCGAGGTCGGCTCATCGAACAGCATGATTTTTGGCTTCATGCACAGCGCACGGGCAATCGCCACGCGCTGTTGCTGGCCGCCGGAGAGTTGCCCCGGAAACTTGTGGGCCTGCTCCGGAATACGCACGCGCTCAAGGTAGTGCATGGCAATTTCTTCAGCCTTGCGCTTGGGCATCTTGCGCACCCACATCGGTGCCAGCGTGCAGTTCTGCAGGATGGTCAGGTGCGGGAACAGGTTGAAGTGCTGGAACACCATGCCGACTTCCCGACGGATCGCTTCGATCTGCTTGAGGTCGTTGGTCAGCTCCACGCCATCGACCACGATGCGGCCCTGCTGGTGCTCTTCCAGACGGTTGAGGCAGCGGATGGTGGTGGACTTGCCGGAACCCGACGGGCCGCACAGTACGATACGCTCGCCCTGCTTGACGTTCAGGTTGATGTCTTTCAACACGTGGAACTGGCCGTACCACTTGTTGACGCCCTGCATCTGAATAATGCCTTCAGGGCTCACAGGCTGTTTGATCGCTTCACTCATCACAACACTCCTAACGCTTGTGGCCTGTGTCCAGCTTGTGTTCCAAATGAATGGAATAGCGGGACATACCAAAACAGAAAATCCAGAACACCAGGGCGGCGAACACGTAGCCTTCAGTGGCCATGCCCAACCATTTCGGGTCGGCGGCGGCTTGCTTGACGCTGTTGAGCAGGTCGAACAGGCCGATGATGATCACCAGGCTGGTGTCCTTGAACAACGCGATAAACGTGTTGACGATGCCCGGAATCACCATCTTCAGCGCCTGGGGCAAAATCACCAGGCCCATGCTGCGCCAGTAACCCAGGCCCATCGCGGCGGCGGCTTCGTACTGCCCCTTGGGAATCGCCTGCAAGCCACCGCGCACCACCTCGGCCACGTAGGCCGACTGGAACAGGATCACGCCGATCAACGCCCGCAGCAGTTTGTCGATGCCCATGCCTTCTGGCAGGAACAGCGGCAACATCACCGACGACATGAACAACACGGTGATCAACGGTACGCCGCGCCAGAATTCGATGAAGGTCACGCAGACCACACGAATCGCCGGCATGTTCGAACGCCGACCCAGCGCCAGCACAATGCCCAGCGGCAAGGCCCCGGCAATGCCGACGGTGGCGATCACCAGAGTCAGCATCAAGCCGCCCCATTGGCTGGTGGCCACGTTGGTCATGCCGAAGATCCCGCCGTGCAGCAGGAAGTAGGCAACGATCGGGTACACCACCAAAAAGCTCAGGCCGTAGACTGCTTTGCGGGTGAAGCGCGAAATGAACAACGGCGCCACGCCGACAATGGCCAGCCACACGGTCAGGTCCACGCGCCAGCGCAGGTCGCCGGGATAGTAGCCGTACATGAACTGCCCGAAACGCTGTTGGATAAATACCCAGCAGGCGCCTTCCTTGGTGCAGTCGGCGCGGGTAGTGCCCACCCAGTTTGCATCGAGGATCGCCCAGTGCAGGATCGGCGGCACTATCAGGTAGATCAGGTAGAACGCCAGCAGTGTCAGCAGGGTGTTGAGCCAGCTGGAAAACAGGTTGGCACGCATCCACGCCATCGGCCCGAAGACCTTGTTGGGTGGTGGCATGTCAGGTTTGAAAGTATGAGAAGTCATGCTGGTTTCCTCACCGCTCGATCAGCGCAATGCGCTTGTTGTACCAGTTCATCAGCAGGGAAATGCTGATGCTGATCGCCAGGTACACGCTCATGGTGATGGCAATGACTTCGATGGCCTGGCCGGTCTGGTTGAGCACCGTGCCGGCAAACAGCGAAACCATTTCCGGGTAACCGATACCGGCGGCCAGTGACGAGTTTTTCGCCAGGTTCAGGTATTGGCTGGTCAGCGGCGGGATGATCACGCGCAGGGCTTGCGGGATGATCACTTTGCGCAGGGTCGGGCCGTTGCGCAGCCCGAGGGAGCGCGCCGCTTCAGTCTGGCCGTGGCTGACGGACTTGATGCCTGAACGCACGATTTCGGCGATGAACGCTGCGGTGTACACGGTCAAGGCCAGGGTCAGCGCCAGCAACTCGGGAATCAGCACCCAGCCGCCGACGAAGTTGAAGCCTTGCAGCTTGGGCATTTCCCAGTGCAGTGGCGCGCCAAAAACCAGTGCGCACAGTGCCGGGATCACCACCAACAGCGCCAAGCCGGCCCAGAATTTATGGAACGGAACACCGGTGGCTTCAAAGCGTTTGTTGGCCCAACGGGCCATCAACACAATGGCGATGATCGCCACCACCACGCTGATCACAAACGGCCAGAAACCGTCCGCCATCAATGCGGCGGGCATGTTCAGGCCACGGCTGCTGACGAAGAAGGTGTCGCCAAAGTTGTGGCTGTTACGCGGCCCCGGCATCGTCAGGAATACCGCGAAGTACCAGAACAGGATTTGCAGCAGCGGCGGAATGTTGCGGAACACTTCCACATACACGGTCGCCAGCTTGTTGATCATCCAGTTGGGCGACAAGCGCGCCACACCGATGATGAACCCGAGGATGGTCGCCAGGACCACACCGATCACGGTCACCAGCAAGGTATTGAGCAGGCCGATCACAAAGACCCGGGCATAGCTGTCCGATTCGGTGTAGTCGATCAGGTGCTGAGCGATGCCGAAGCCGGCACTGCGCTCAAGAAAGTCGAAACCCGAGGTAATGCCCCGGTGTTGAAGGTTGGTTTGCGTGTTGTTGAACAGGTACCAGCCCAACGAGACCACCGCCACAATCGTGATGATCTGGAATAGCCACGCACGCACTTTTGGATCACTGAAGCTGAGCTTCTGTTTTGGTGCGCCGATTTGATTTTGCATTAAGTGCCCCAGGAATAATGGAACAGAACATCACCCGGCGGTTGGCCCACCGGGTGATAGAACCATCAGCGATCAGCGCACAGGTGGTGCGTATTGAATGCCACCGTTGGTCCACAGTGCGTTCAGGCCACGATCGATTTCCAGGGGAGTGCTCTTGCCGAGGTTTTTCTCGAACACTTCGCCGTAGTTACCGACCTGCTTGACGATCTGTACGACCCAGTCTTTCTTCACTTTCAGGTCTTTGCCGTATTCGCCGTCAGCACCCAGCAGACGGGCAACGTCCGGGTTCTTGGTGGACTTGGCTTCAGCTTCGACGTTTTTGGAGGTGATACCGGCTTCTTCAGCGTTGAGCATGGCGTAGCCTACCCAGCGCACGATGGCCAGCCACTCGTCGTCACCGTTACGCACGACAGGGCCCAGTGGTTCTTTGGAAATGGTTTCCGGCAGTACCACGTAGTCCTTCGGCGAAGCCAGCTTGCTGCGCTGTGCGTAGAGCTGGGACTTGTCGGAGGTCAGCACGTCGCAACGACCGGATTCCAGCGACTTGGCGCTTTCATCGGAGGTGTCGAACGTGATCGGGGTGTACTTCAGGTTGTTGGCGCGGAAGTAGTCGGAAACGTTCAGCTCAGTGGTGGTACCGGCCTGGATGCAGATGGTTGCACCGTCCAGTTCCTTGGCACTTTTAACGCCCAGCTTGTTGTTCACCAGGAAGCCAACACCGTCGTAGTAGGTGATGAAGCCCGGGAATTTCAGGCCCATGCCGGCATCGCGAGAGCTGGTCATGGTGGTGTTACGCGACAGGATGTCGACTTCGCCAGACTGAAGCGCGGTGAAACGCTCCTTGGCATTCAACTGGCTGAATTTGACCTTGGTTGCGTCGCCGAATACGGCAGCGGCAACAGCACGGCATACGTCAGCGTCGATCCCGAGGATCTTGCCACTGGCGTCCGGCACCGAGAAGCCTGGCAGACCGTCGCTCACGCCACACTGCACAAAGCCTTTCTTCTGCACGGCATCCAGCGTGGCGCCAGCCTGGGCGAAACCACTGACACCCAATACGGCAGCCGCGGTCACGATGGCCAGGGTGGATTTCAATACCTTCATTCAAACCTCCAGTTTTGCTCTTGTTGTGCCTGCGCTCGAACCCCACCGCACCCTTATGAGGCGACATCGACCCGTGTTGGCTTTTTTTGGGGTCAAACAGCATGAGGTTTTTGCTTTAAGTCCAGTTGCTATCCCCCGGGTGTCAGTCACTGATAGTGTTACCGCCCGGGGTGAGCCTTGACATCGGGTTTCACATAGCAAGCCCCGTACCAGACTGGCGGCTGAGTCGTTTCAGCCCTTGGTCAAGCGCAAAAGATTCAACCTTGCGACATTCTCTTAACAGATCAACCTGTCGCGCACCGTTCCGACGCACTCAATCGGAGCGCACGCACATTTATGGAGCAGACATGACCGAACCCTTGATTCTTCAGCCCGCCAAGCCCGCAGACGCCTGCGTAATCTGGTTGCATGGCCTGGGTGCCGATCGCTACGACTTCCTGCCGGTGGCTGAAGCCCTGCAGGAAAAACTCCTGTCTACGCGCTTTGTCCTGCCCCAGGCGCCGACACGCCCGGTGACCATCAATGGCGGCTACGAGATGCCGAGCTGGTACGACATCAAGGCCATGAGCCCGGCGCGCTCGATCAGCGTTGAGGAACTGGAAGCCTCGGCAAAAATGGTCACTGACCTGATCAAGGAACAAAAAAGCAGCGGGATAGACGCCTCGCGGATTTTCCTCGCCGGTTTTTCCCAGGGTGGCGCCGTGGTGTTCCACACCGCTTTCCTGAAATGGCAGGGTGCTTTGGGTGGCGTGATTGCCCTTTCCACCTACGCTCCCACTTTCGGTGACGAACTCGAATTGTCGGCCAGCCAGCAACGGATTCCGGTGCTGTGCCTGCACGGCCAATACGACGACGTGGTGCAGAACGCCATGGGTCGTAGCGCCTATGAGCATTTGAAGTCGCGCGGTGTCACCGTTGCATGGCAGGAATACCCAATGGGCCATGAAGTGTTACCCCAGGAGATACACGATATTGGCAGCTGGTTGGCCGCCCGCCTGGGCTGAAAACCAGCCATTGTGTAGCCGCATGACCAACGCACTACGCCGCGCCCGATTCTTGCATTACACTGGCCGGCGTACATTCCTTAACCAATTGATGAGATGACCGTGCTCAAAGCACTCAAGAAGATGTTCGGTAAAAGCGAGGCTGAGCAGCTCGCGCCAGGTTCCAGTGCCCCCGCCCACGTTCAAGGCAGCCGCAATGACGGCCAGCAGCCTGGCCGGACCGCACCTGTAGCCTCGCCAAAAAAAGAGCCGGTGACCACACCCGCCACGGTTAACGTCGCTGAAGAGCCAGCCGCCGACCAACCACGCCAGGAGCCACGCCAGGAAAAGCCGCGCCGTGAACGCGCGCCCAAACCTGTGGTTATTCCCTGGAAACTGGAAGACTTCGCCGTCGAACCCCAGGAAGGCAAAACCCGCTTTCATGATTTCAAGCTCGCCCCGGAACTGATGCACGCCATCCAGGACCTGGGTTTCCCATACTGCACGCCGATCCAGGCGCAGGTATTGGGCTTCACCCTCGCCGGCAAAGACGCCATCGGTCGCGCCCAGACCGGTACCGGCAAGACCGCCGCCTTCCTGATCTCGATCATCACCCAGCTGCTGCAAACCCCGCCGCCGAAAGAGCGCTATATGGGTGAGCCCCGCGCCCTGATCATCGCCCCGACCCGAGAGCTGGTGGTACAGATCGCCAAGGACGCCGCCGACCTGACCAAATACACCGGCCTCAACGTGATGACGTTTGTCGGCGGCATGGACTTCGACAAGCAGCTCAAGCACCTGGAAGCGCGCCACTGCGACATCCTGGTGGCCACACCGGGCCGCTTGCTGGACTTCAACCAGCGCGGCGACGTGCACCTGGACATGGTCGAAGTGATGGTGCTGGACGAAGCCGACCGCATGCTCGACATGGGTTTCATCCCACAAGTGCGTCAGATCATTCGCCAGACCCCGCCGAAAAACGAGCGCCAGACCCTGCTGTTCTCCGCGACCTTCACCGAAGACGTGATGAACCTCGCCAAGCAGTGGACCACTGATCCGTCCATCGTCGAGATCGAGGCACTCAACGTTGCCAGCGAGAACGTCGAACAGCACATCTATGCCGTGGCCGGTGCCGACAAATACAAGCTGCTCTACAACCTGGTCAACGACAACGGTTGGGAGCGGGTCATGGTGTTTGCCAACCGCAAGGACGAAGTGCGGCGCATCGAAGAACGCCTGGTGCGTGATGGCGTAAATGCCGCGCAACTGTCCGGCGACGTGCCGCAGCACAAGCGCATCAAGACCCTGGAAGGTTTCCGCGAAGGCAAGATTCGTGTGCTGGTGGCCACCGACGTGGCCGGACGCGGGATTCACATCGATGGCATCAGCCACGTGATCAACTTCACCCTGCCGGAAGTGCCGGACGACTACGTGCACCGGATTGGCCGTACCGGCCGCGCGGGCGCAGCGGGCGTGTCCATCAGCTTTGCCGGTGAAGACGACTCGTATCAGTTGCCGTCGATCGAAACCTTGCTGGGCCGCAAGATCAGCTGCGAAACGCCGCCGACGCATTTGTTGCGTCCGGTGGAGCGCAAACGCCCTTAAACTGGAAGGCAAAGCGGGCTTGCCCGCTTCGCAGACGACCAACTGCCGGCCTACCCTCGATACAGCTCCCCCATGATGGGCTGACGGATACGCGACGCCTCGTCTCTGAAGGATTGGTAATAGCCGGAACTACTGGTTGGAGTGTCGATGAACCGGCTGATCGTGGCTTGCGATTGAGGCTGAGCGGAACCGCCTCCCCCGCCCGTCCCAGGAGAGGGTGCGGCTGACGACTTGCTTCTATTTTCGATCGATCTGCCAAGGTTGGTAAACCTCAACACTGCCCTTGTGCCCCCAAAAGCCTGGCTGAATGGGGTAACACCTGTTTTATCCGTGAACTTGTAGCTCAAGCCAAGCATGCGCTGACGCGCTGCGTATAACGCGCTGCCGATGCGGGTATCGGTTAATTTGCCGACGCCGGTAAACGTTGCGGTAGACCTATAGGCCATATGAGCCGAGGTATAAGCGCCAAACACACTCACTGCTGATGAAGCGATAGAGAAAACCAGCGACGCCACCCCCAACTGACTGATGACGTTCGAACGGTCCCAGCCCCTTGCCTTGTCGACCGCAGCGATCCCCAATGCTGACGTACCCAGCGTCCCGCTGACAATCCCAAGTCCCGCACCGGTGGTAATCGCTGTCTTAGACGCTATAGTCAGGCCGGCCGTAAAAGCCGCAGCCGCAGCTGCAGAGGTTGCGAAGGCTGTCGCCGTGGCCACCCCACCCGCCGCACCTACCATAGCCGCTGGCGATGCCGCCGCTCCCGCAGTTGCGACCGTCGCGGCTAATCCCAAGGCAACTGACTTCGCCGCATATGCTCCTACCGCTGCCGCAACACCGACAACCCCGAACCCAAACGTTACTACCGACAGCGCCAGTGCAGTTCCGGTCAACGCCCACTTCAACCACGAGGGCCACAACCCGCTAGGGTCGACGAGATTGATCGGGTTACCGGCACAGTAGGCATAGCTGTTGATTCCGCCCTCATCAAAAGGGCTTAGCGGATCAGGCTGCAGGAACACCATCAGGTCAGGATCGTAAGCACGCTGACCGTTGCCCAGGAAGTAGAGATTGACCGCCGCATCCAGGCGTTGGCCGTTGAACGCGGGCAGTTGCAGGTCGGCCATGCTGCGGACTTTCCCATCATCCAGAGGGAGCTTCGTATCGCCGAAAGGCGTGTAGTGGCGCCACAGGGGAGCCTGGCCCGGCGTCAATGTACCGCGCACGCTACCGCTGGCATCGTTCATATGCAGTTGCGGCCAATCCGCCCCTCCCGTGCGCATCACAACCTCATCCACGCCGTAGACATAGCGAATCTTCTTGTCGCCTTCAGCCAGCACATCGAGATGTTCACCGGCATACGCCAGCATCACCGGCGGCTCATTAGCCCGAGACGCGAGTACCTGCCGGGACTCGGCATCGTACTGATAGCTGTACTTGAGCGCATCGGCGTGCACTTCGGTCAGTTGCTCGAACCCGTTGAACGTATAGGCCTGGCCGCCTGGACTCGCCTGCAGGTTGCCGGCCGCATCATAAGCAAGGGTAATATCCTGCGCCGGCAAAGTGTGGGTCAAACGGGTCAACTGAGTAGGATCACTACCGGTGAAAAAACGCTCGCTGGTGTCCGCCGTACCGTCGGCAAACACGGTCACGACCGAAGTAATGTTATTGAGGCTGTCAAAGGTGAAGTCCTGCGCGACGATGCCACGGCCCAGATGATCCCGGGGGTGTTCAAGCCCCTCGCAGCGATAGGTCTTTAGCCGCAGGAAGGCATCATAGGTGTAGCGCTCGTTGATCAGCTCTCGTGAGCCCGCATCCTTGAGTACGCGGCTCGCCAGCATACTGTTGACGTGATAAGTGCTGGTCATCACATTCAGCAGCGCGCCGTTTTGCTCAAACCGGCGTTCGCTCTCACGCCCCAGTGAATCGTAGGACACCTTGGTGATGACCTCAGTGCTGTCAAAAGAGGTCGTGAGATTTTGCGGGCGGCCCAACGCGTCGTAGGTCTGTTCGACAACCATGGGGCCGCTGGTCATTTTTGAAAACCGTCCAAAGGCATCGTACTCGAACTCGCTGTACTGACCGTCGAATGAAGTCTGATTCAGCAGGAGCCCGCCGGGGGAAAAGCCGTACTGGGTGCTCAAGGAGGTGCCATTGGCAGTTTGAACTTCTTTCTCCGGATGGCCGTTGGCGTCCAGGAAAAACTCATGGATCAGGCCGTTACTCTCCGAACGCTTCAATGCTCCGGCAACCGGGTCATGCTGGTACGTGCTCAACGGCTGTCCCGTCATCTCAATCCGGGTCGGCACATCCAACTCTTTGTTGTAGGTCAGACTCTGACGCACCCCACGTGTAGAAACCATGGCGATAGGCTCTAGCCACCCTGCTTCGTACTCCCACGAAGTGACCTGCCCCGTCCCTCGCGCCTGGTTGCTCATTCGACCCAGGCTGTCGTAGCGACGCGTCCCCAGCAGCTTGTCGTCCACCGTGAAGCCACTGACCAACTCACCACTGGTCCCCGCAGCGTAGTCAGTTTTACGCAGCCGTTCCGGAGTGCCGTCAACCGGCTTTTGGAGAGTGGTCACCACCCGATCGAACGCGTCGTAAGTCAACTCGGTGGAGGTTTTATTAATATCCACTGCCGTCAGGCAGCGACCCAAGCTATCGTAGGTGCGGGACTCGATTTCAACTTTATTGTTGTTGCCATCCAGACGCTCGACCTTGATCGGCAAGTTTTGCGCATTGAAATAAGTCATCAGTCGCTCACCGCCGACAATACCCTCCTCAGTAAGATTAAGCAGCGGATCGTATTCATTGATCGTTACGCTGCCGTCGGGTCGGATGATTCGACTGACGTTGCCCCATCGGCTAAAGGCGTAGGTGCTTTTCGCCGAGATTATCGTGTTGCCCACATAGTCGAAATGGACCTCTTCCACCGTTTGCCCAAGCGCGTCATACCCCCAGGTTGCAGTGTTACGCTCCTGCTCCTGGTTCGAGCCAAGCAATTGAGCTTCGGCGACTTGTCGTCCGACACCATCAAAATAGGTGATTGCCTTGTTACCTTGTGCATCGGTAGTGATCAGATGGGCACGTTTGGTCGGCGTCGAAAAATGATAGGCATAACTGCGTACCGCTTGCTGTGGCGTGCCGGGGGAAACCGTTTCCGAGGTCAAGCGGCCACTGACATCGTACGCCAGGGCCAGTGTGCTGCCACCGTCTCGCGTCATCGACAGCAGGCGTCGATTGGCCAGCGAAAGGGTACGCACCGCTTCAAGCCATTGCCCCTCACCCCCGTTCAGGCGCCGGGTTTCGACCAGGGTGTCCCCCGAGACGGTATAACTGAAATCACTGACCAACTCCTGCCCGTCGACAGTGCTGGTGGAGGTTTTCAATCGGCCAGCCAATTCTACGGGCGTGTCGTAGTAGGTTTGCCTGATTTCAAATACGCCAGTCTGTTTGGTGGATTCCTGGAGTACGAAATAAGTGCTGCCCGTCTGTGGTAAGCGGATATGCGTATATTCCGTGAGCCGTGCCGCAGGCGCACTTCCCACAGGCACCAATCGCTCTTGCTTGACGTAGCGCTGGAACAAATTGTGCGGGTCGGCCGGGCACTTGCCGCTTTCGCCGACAATCGGGTAGTAGCTGTATTCAGTGCACACACCGGAAGCCTCGGTACGGCTGAGTTCGTTGCCATAGTCATCGGTTTGAATCACTTGCACTTCTTCGCGGAACGCCCCGCCGGCAACCAACTCGTAACGTTTGGTTATCTGCCGGGGAAGCTGTAAGTTGGCCGGTTGTTCCGAAAATGTCTTGCCAGCGATGATGTTATAGGTAAGGGAGCGGGTGACTCGCGTACCTTCTCGAAGCACCTCTTGCTTGGTAGCCAAGTGAAATTTGTTATAGGTATTGCGCGTGCTACTTAAAACGGGACCGCTGTTACCGGTACAGCTCTCTTCGGCCCAGTAATCGTAGTCCCCGAGAACCCGGTACAGATTGTCGACCCCCGCAGTAAAACCGCCGGTGTACGGATAACCAGTGAAATTCGCACCCGGACTATACTTATATGTCTTGACCATCTCTGGCTGATTCGCGGCTGGCGTTTGCTTCCAAACCGTCACTCGGGGTATGTGCTGCCCGTTTGCATACTGATGGCCAATCTCTTCATAAGTGATCAGGTCAGTTGCGCCCATGGGCGACGTCATCCGTTCGATTGCAGTCAAGCCATTACCAAATGGCGCACGATAATTAAACGTATAGGCCGGCGTTCCGGGTGTATGCTCCCGGTCATAGGGAATAGTGACACTGGTCAGGCGCTCATTGCTGTAACCAAACTTGGTGCGGGCATAACGACCGCCGTCAACCGCCGCGTCCGCCGTCTCAAGTTTACCGTTGCTGTAAGTCAGCACCAGCAAGTCTTTGTTATTAGTGTCCAACACCTTATTCAAGGCACCCAATGCGTTATATTGGAAACTCAGGCGCTCACCGCTTTCAAACTGGATGGCGATAATTTTGTATGGCCCCGAGCTGACGGGGCGGCCCAATACTTCAACCGTGCCATCCTTGTAGATAACGTGCAGCGTGGAAGCGGACTCACGTTTAACGACCATGTCCTTGAGCTTGGAATCGTTGATCACCAGCCAGTACCCCACCGGCGGAAGACTCTGGGCTTGATATTGCTCCCCCGTGAGCAACGTCAGCTTTGAAGTTGCCACGTCGAACTCGGTATTGCTCAAGCGCCATCCGGTGCCGTAGTGAATCGAACTAAGAGTGCTCATCATGGAAAACGAGAGCGCAATTTCACGACTGGTTTCCAACGGTGCAACCGGGGACAGACTGGCCAATTGAATCCGACAGCCAAATTGACCGGTGCGCATATCGACCGAGCCACTCAAATGCGAGCTGAAATTAAAAGCATTGGAGTAAACGTCCATAACCACACCTACTCTTGAGTGAGTTAATCAACAGGCAATTATCTATGCGCTACGGCCGATAGACCCGGTTCAATCCGAGATCGAAATCACATTACCGCCATCCACCCAACCCATATAATATACTTGCTCGCAGCCAAAATCGTCCAAAATACGCCATGCACTTTTTGCATCTGTAGAGGACATATTAATGAGTCCTGAGTATCGAATGGCCCGCATGGCAGTATTACGTAAATCGTAGGCGGCAACAGAACCTATCGAGTGTCCCCTCTGAATATCATATACAGTTAAAGATCGGGGCAGAGGATAACGTTTGCCCACTGTTCCACCCTTATAAGTCTTGGAAAGAGATCTCGCCTGCACATATGAAGTCTCAAATGAAAGCCCTTCATTCGGGACATCGACCACTCTATCAAACCCATCATTCCTTATAAAATTCACACCACCGGGAGGTGTATAATAGTAGACATCAATGTCAACACCACCATCCGTCAGCGCATTATCCTGAAAAATAGTTAATTCCCTGGAAAATATTTTAAAAGGGATAGTTGGTGTAACCTCAACGAAGGTATCAAAACTAATGTCATCTTTTTGCATATAGGTAGTGTAGACATCTCCACCTACAGTTATAGCCCCCTTCAGTCGCTTGGTTTGATTGCCCGCACTGGGCAAGACAGACAAAAATAGTGAGTATAATTTTGGCGCGTTGAAATCAGGAGAAGTTACCGCTTCTGGATCTTTTTCGTCTTCTTCGTTTGAGCCTCGCTGCCACAGGCCAAGCTTAAATACATTATTTCTATCATGAGTGCCACTCCAGCCGGCAGGGAGAGAAGTATCACTATTAAAATCAACAACTTTTAACGTCGCAACTTCGGCAGACGTCAACGGCTCAGGAATCCAGCGACCATCTGCACTATAAACGGACTTCTCAACCAGAATATCTACCTGACATTGATGCCTGCCATTACTATAAAGCGCATTGGTAGTCGTTTGGCCATTTGGAAATGATATTTTAAACTGGGTTATTTTAGCTTCACCTGCAATCATATCTGCCTCCCGACGCGCCTGCACAAAGCGCTCATAGCGCCAACCCGCAGCTCACCTTAATATCAAAAAATAATTTGCCTCACGGTCACCAGTTAACGCCTTATCAACATCGCTGCCTACTGTCATAGTTAACAGGTATGGGAAAATTCTCAGAATCTTTAGACGTAAAAACCATCTCCCAAACGATATAAACTACTATAAGAACCACACTCAGCGTTGCCTATAACATTGGAACTTCGAATCGGCTTATCGATCACTCAGCGCTTTCCAATTCAAGGAGGAACACATGAATCAGGCCGACTACCTCATCATCGGCGGTGGCATCGCCGGCGCATCCGCCGGCTACTGGCTGTCACACCATGCCCGCGTCATCGTGCTGGAACGCGAGTCGATGCCGGGTTACCACTCCACCGGCCGTTCCGCCGCCCTGTACATCGCCGCCTATGGCACGCCTCAGGTCCGCGCACTGACGCTGGGCAGCCGCGCCTTCTTCGATCAGCCGCCCGCAGGCTTTGCCGAGCACCCCTTGCTCACCCCACGGGGCGAATTGCTGGTGGACTTGATTGGCGACCCCGGTGAGTTGCAGCGCCACTACCTGAGTGCCAAAGCCCTTGTGCCAGAAACGCGACTGCTCGACGTCGAGGAGTCGATGGCCATGATGCCGATCCTGCGCCGGGAAAAAGTCCATGGCGGGATCTACGACCCGACCGTGTGTGACATCGATACCGATGCGCTCTATCAAGGTTACCTGCGCGGCATTCGGCGCAATGGCGGAGAAATCCACACCGACAGTGAGGTGCAGAAACTGACCCGTGACGCTCAAGGACTCTGGCAGGTGCGCACGGCCCAACAGCACTTCAGCGCCCCGGTGATCATCAACGCCGCCGGCGCCTGGGCCGACCACATCGGCGAGTTGGCCGGCGCTCAGAAAATCGGCCTGCAACCCAAACGTCGCAGCGCGTTCGTCTTCTCTCCACCCGCCGAGCTGAACATCCACGCATGGCCGGAGCTGGCGGCCCTCGACGGTTCGTTCTATATGAAACCCGACGCCGGCATGTTCCTCGGCTCACCGGCCAATGCCGACCCGGTGGAGCCCCACGATGTGCAACCGGAAGAGCTGGACATCGCCACGGGCATCTATCACATCGAGGAAGCCACCACCCTGAGCATCCGCCGGCCTGCGCGGACCTGGGCCGGGCTGCGCAGTTTCGTCAGCGATGGCGATCTGGTCTGCGGGTTCGATCCACAGGTGGAGGGATTGTTCTGGATTGCGGCTCAGGGCGGCTACGGGATCCAGACGTCTCCGGCGATGGGCCAGGCCAGTGCGGCGCTGGTGCGCGGGAAGCCTTTGCCGGATGCATTGGCGGCGTTCGGGTTAACCGAAGCGATGCTGTCGCCCCACCGGCTGCAAGCCTCGACCTGACCCCCGTGGCGAGGGGCTTGCTGTGGCGAGGGAGCTTGCTCCCGCTGGAGTGCGCAGCGCTCCCAAGACTTTGGGGCCGCTTCGCAGCCCAGCGGGAGCAAGCTCCCTCGCCACAGCAAGCTCCCTCGCCACACGTTATTTCCAGCGGTCAGCGGCTGCATGATCGCTGTCGCGCCCTTCCACCCAGCGCGGCCCTTCGCTGGTGTTTTCCTTCTTCCAGAACGGCGCGCGCGTCTTCAGGTAGTCCATCACAAAGGCGCAGGCATCGAAGGCGGCCTGACGATGGGCACTGGCCGCCGCCACGAACACGATCGGTTCACCCGGCTCCAGGGCGCCGATGCGATGCAACACTTCCAGCTTGAGCAGCGGCCAGCGTTGCTCGGCCTCCACGGCGATTTTGCCGAGGGCCTTTTCAGTCATGCCCGGGTAGTGTTCGAGGAACATCCCCGCCACATCCAGGCCATCATTGAAGTCGCGCACATAGCCGACAAAACTCACCACCGCGCCTACGCCCACATTGGCCGCATGCATCGCATTGACCTCGGCACCGGGATCAAACGCCTCGGCCTGCACCCGAATCGCCATGGTCAGCCTCCGGTCACGGGCGGGAAGAATGCCACTTCGTCGCCAGCCTGCAGCGGCTCTTCAAGGTCGCACAATTCCTGGTTACGAGCGCACATCAGACTGGCCTCATTGAGCACTGCGAATTCCGGGTCACCGGCCAATGCCTGGCGTACAGCGTCGACCGTCGCGAAGTCGCCTTCCATCTCCAGGGAGTCCAGGCCAATCGCTTCGCTGTAGCGCGCAAAAAACAGTACATTGATGCTCATGCCTGGTCCGCCTTGAAATGCCCGCTCTTGCCGCCGAGTTTTTCCAGCAGCCGAATGTTCTCGATGGTCATGCCACGGTCCACGGCCTTGCACATGTCGTAGATCGTCAGGGCGGCAACACTGGCCGCGGTCAGCGCTTCCATCTCCACGCCCGTCTGGCCGGAGAGTTTGCAGCGCGCGATGATGTGCACCGCGTCCAGGCCATCGGCGCTGAGTTCAACCTTGACCCCGGTGAGCATCAGCGGGTGGCACAGGGGAATCAGGTCGCTGGTTTTTTTCGCGGCCTGGATCCCGGCGATACGGGCCACGGCAAACACGTCGCCCTTGGGGTGGGCGCCGTCGACAATCATTTTCAGGGTCTCGGGCAACATGCGCACCCGCGCTTCGGCCACGGCTTCACGGAACGTCACGGCTTTTTCAGTGACGTCGACCATGTGGGCGCGACCTTGGGAATCGAGATGAGTCAGCACAGGGATACTCCTGATCAGGAGCCCCGATTGTAAACCCAACACCGACCAAATGTGGGAGCGGGCTTGCTCGCGAAGGCGGTGTGTCAGCCAATAAATGCATCGACTGAACCACCGCTTTCGCGAGCAAGCCCGCTCCCACATGGGTTGATGGGTTACAGGTGAGATTCGGCGTATTCGGCCAGAATCGAACGAGGGACACCTTGCAAGGCGATGTGCACGCCGTTCGGGAAGTCCTTGAAGCGTTCCGTCAGGTAAGTCAGCCCGGAGCTGGTCGCGGACAGGTAAGGGGTGTCGATCTGTGCCAGGTTGCCCAGGCACACCACTTTGGAACCGGCGCCGGCACGGGTGATGATGGTTTTCATCTGGTGCGGCGTCAGGTTCTGGCATTCATCGATCAAAATCAGGCTCTGCTGGAAGCTGCGACCTCGAATGTAGTTGAGGGATTTGAACTGCAACGGCACTTTGCTGAGGATGTAGTCGACGCTGCCATGGGTGTTTTCGTCATCCATGTGCAAGGCTTCGAGGTTGTCGGTGATCGCCCCCAGCCACGGCTCCATTTTTTCCGCTTCGGTGCCGGGCAGGAAACCGATTTCCTGGTCCAGGCCCTGCACGCTGCGGGTGGCGATGATGCGGCGATAGCGCTTGGTAACCATGGTCTGTTCGATGGCGGCCGCCAGGGCGAGGATGGTTTTCCCCGAACCTGCGGCGCCGGTCAGGTTGACCAGGTGGATGTCCGGATCAAGCAAGGCATACAGCGCCAGGCTCTGGTAGATATCACGCGGTTTCAGGCCCCAGGCTTCCTGGTGCAACAGGGGTTCCTGATGCAGGTCGAGGATCAGCAGCTTGTCGACCTGGATCTCTTTGATCCAGCCCACAAAACCCTGTTCGTCGATGATGAATTCGTTGATGTGCACAGCCGGCAGGTTGTCGATCAGCTGTACCTGGTGCCAGGTGCGGCCATGGTCCTGACGGGTTTCGACCTTGCTGACGCGATCCCAGAACGAGCCGGTCATGGTGTGATAACCACGAGACAGCATCGACACGTCGTCGACCAGTTGGTCGGTACTGTAGTCCTCGGCAGCGATCCCACACGCTCGTGCCTTGAGGCGCATATTGATGTCTTTGGTCACCAGCACCAGGCGCAGGTCCTTGTCGCGTGCGTGCAGGTCGATCAATTGGTTGATGATTTTGTTGTCGTTCAGATTTTCCGGCAGCAGGCTGTTGGGCTCGCTGCGCTTGTTCATCAGAATCGACAGCAAGCCCTTGGGCCCGCCTTTGCCACGCTGGATCGGTACGCCCACCTCGACATCGTCGGGGGAGGCTTCGCCGAGGGTCTTGTCGATCAGGCGGATGGCCTGGCGGCATTCGGCGGCAACGCTGTGGTGCCCGCTTTTGAGTTTGTCGAGCTCCTCAAGCACGATCATCGGGATGGCGACGTGGTGTTCTTCGAAGTTGAGCAGTGCGTTTGGATCGTGAATCAGTACATTGGTATCAAGCACATAAAGGATTGGCTGGTCGGAAGAAGGGTTACGTCCATGATCATCCATACTCGGTCACCTTTGTGGGAGCCAGTCGACGCAATACCACGACAGTGCTGCGCCTCGATTCGACCGTCGAACGCACTTGAGGGGCGTCAAGTGCGGTGCACACAAGAGGTGTCTTGGAAGACGCCACCTGTGTTGCAGGTTTCGGCTGTCTGTCTTCGTAATACCGCAAAACACATGACAGGAAAAAGCACTTTGACGCTTTTTTGAAGTTTATTTTTCAGGATGACGAATAGCACTAGGCGAGCCGGCATTGCACCGTTAAAGTCGGAAGTCCGCCTGTATCGAAATATCTCCCAAATTCCCCCCTGAAAAACCTCATCCCCAACAGGGCCGGGCTTGTCGTGCTTTTTTCAGCGAAACGCTTCGCGGCAATCCTGCCAGCCGAGTCCACTTTCTGCCGTAGCGTGTAAAAGCCAAGGTAATGCGATGCGCGCCTTGTCCTGGGTGTCGTGGAATACGATCACCCCGCGCCGCCACAACAGCATCAGTGTGAGCACGCGGTTGGCCGACTCATCAGCCTTGAGCTTGCCGGGTTCGTCTTCCGAGTCGATGTCCCACAACGCCACTTGCAGCCCTTGTGCCTGGAAGAAGCCTTGGCTATCGGAGCGGCGCTGGCCGTAGGGTGGGCGGAACAGTGGCAGGTAGTTTTCCGGCATCAGGTTTTGGGCCAGGGAAGCGCTGCGGGTGATGGACGACTGCCAGTCGACCCAGTGGCTATGGGAGCGGTATTGCCAGCCCTGGGTGCCGACGCACTGGCCTTGGTACAGCGCCTGCACATCGGTGGCCGAACTTTTCTCGACGCGGGTTTGCAGGCTGTTGCCGAGCACGAAGAAGAGGCCGTGCATTTTCTGTTTGCGCAGGTAGTCGGTGAGCCAGTCGGTGTTGCCGCTGACGGGGGACGGGCCGCTGTCAAAGGTCAGCAGGAACATCCGGTCGTTGAGTTCGTCGCCGTTGCGTTCGTGATCGCCGAAGCGCGCGATTTCGCTGCTGATCTGGGGGAACAGGGCGGCCTTGCGCAACTGTTCATCCAGGTAGCGCTCGTGGAATGCGCGGCTGGGGCCGGCCCAGCCTATATAGAAGGAGTCGTCGCTCACTTCGAATTTGGCGGCTTGTTCGCGCAGGTCGTCCATGTTTTCCACCAGGTAGCAGAAGGAGGCGTCCTGTTCACAGCTTTGTTGGGCGAAGGTGTAGTTTTCCAACAGGCGTTGCCACAGGTGGCGGCGCAGGTCGTCGATGGCGGCCAGGTTGATGATCTTCAGGCCCAGGCGCTGCTTGAGGGCGGGCTCGTCGAGGGCTTCGCTGGCCAGCAGGGTGTGGGCGGACATCAGGATTTCTGCGCGTGACGCGACGTCGAACAGGGCGGGGTTGCTGAGGCGTTCGGGCCAGGTGCCGCGGTCCAGGGTCGCGACGTCCACAGGGGCGGCTTGGGCGCCCAGGCAGATGAGCCAGGCTGACAGTAAAAGCGCAATTCGCACGAAGGGTCTCCCTTTCCAGAGTCGTCGGGCACTATAGCCGATCACATTGGATTGGTTGGTGTGCATATCCGTTGCTGCGGTAACGGCTGCTGACGGTTCCGCTCTTACAGCGGCTCACTTTTGAACAGCGCAAAAGTAAGCAAAACGCTCTTGCCCCACCACTCGGCACCTCGCCTAGGCTCTGTGTGCCCTCACTCCGGCTTTGGACCGTGGGCCGCCGTCATGGGCCATCCCTGGCCCAGGACGGCTAACCTGGCGTCCTGCCAGGTTACCCACGCTCCAAAGCCTGCGTTCGGCCAGCGTGGTTTAACGGGGCGCCTAAGATCAAAAGCAAGAGCAAGAGCACAGCGGCCTCCCGGCCGGCTTGAGTGTTGAAGAGCAAAATCAAAAGCTAAAGCGGGCACGGTCAAAAATGTGGGAGCGGGCTTGCTCGCGAAGGTCGTTAACGATGACGTGGGTATCCTGATTCAACGCGGCGGTCTCAAGTTTTTCGCGAGCAAGCCCGCTCCCACAGAAAAGCAGATCTGTTTTCGCTCTGGCTTTTGATCTGGCTTTTAACACTCAAGCCGGCCGGTAGGCCGCTGTGCTTTTGCTGTTGATCTTGATCTGACTGCCCCATTCAGCCCGAGGCCGAACGCAGGCAGTGCGGAGCGGGTAAACCGGCAGGACGCCGGTTTAGCCGCGCCGGGCCATGGATGGCCCGGCGCGGCGGCCCGCGGAGCAGTGCCGGAGTGAGGGAACACCGAGCCTAAGCGAGGTGCCGACAGGCGGGGCAGAGCCCTTTGCTTACTTTGGGGCTTTTCCAAAGTGAGCCGCTGTAAGAGCGGAACCATAAGTGGCCGTTACCAAAGAAACGGATATGTACACAAAACCCAAAGACACCTATCACCATCATAGGTGGAGTCAAACCGCCCTACCCCCTAGAATCCCCCCACGATTAAAGGAGACGACTTCATGCTGACGGTGATTTCCCCCGCCAAAACCCTCGATTTCGAGTCAAAACCGGTCACCCCGCGCTTCACCCAACCGCAATACCTCGACCACTCCCAGGAGCTGATCGAACAACTGCGCGAACTGAGCCCGGCGCAAATCAGCGAATTGATGCACGTCTCCGACAAAATCGGCGGCCTCAACGCCGCACGCTTCGGCAGCTGGACCCCAGCCTTCACCCCCGCCAACGCCAAGCAAGCCCTGCTGGCCTTCAAGGGCGATGTCTACACCGGCCTCAACGCCGAAACCTTCAAGGACGCCGACTTCACCTACGCCCAGGATCACCTGCGCATGCTCTCCGGCCTGTACGGCCTGCTGCGCCCACTGGACCTGATGATGCCGTACCGCCTCGAGATGGGCACCAAACTGCCCAACGCCCGTGGCAAGGACCTCTACGCGTTCTGGGGCACACGCATCAGCGAGTGGCTCAACGAAGCCCTGGCCGAACAAGGCGATGACGTGCTGCTCAACCTGGCCTCCAACGAGTACTTTTCAGCAGTCAAACGCCCGGCACTGAACGCGCGGATCATCAACACCGAGTTCAAGGACCTGAAAAACGGCCAGTACAAGATCATCAGCTTCTACGCGAAAAAGGCCCGGGGCATGATGAGCCGGTTTGTGATTGAAGAACGCATCAACGACCCGGCCAGGCTCAAGGAGTTTGACGTGCAGGGTTATCGCTTCAATGCGGAGCAGTCAAAGGCGGATAACCTGGTGTTCCTGCGCGATCACGCCCCGGAATAACCTGACAACGAAGATCCAAATGTGGGAGCGGGCTTGCTCGCGAAAGCGGTGGTTCAGTCGATGCCTTTGTTGCCTGACACGCCGCTTTCGCGAGCAAGCCCGCTCCCACATTTTGTTTGCATTCCAACCCCGAACTCGTCATTTATTTGGCGTCAAAAATAATTCTTCAGACTCCCTAACATTTATTTCACTCGACATTCGTCAATTTTTTTCGTAGTGGCACGGCTTTTTTCAAAGCGTAGTGGCACAAAACTATTTACCCCTCGCAACTCCCCGCAACTACTGGCCTAAATAGCAAGTGCTATCACAATACTACTAGTGCCATCTTTTCTAATATTTCAAGAAATTTCCGGAAACAGGATGAGTGGACAGGAACTATGTCCTAAAGCACCGCTCATACCACCGGTAACGATTATCTCTGAAGATGTAAGAGATGACTTACGTGGCGACCAAGGGAAGTAGCAAAGTTGTCATACAGCTTTGACTCAATGGTCAATTCATCAACTGATTAGTTGAAGGCGGACGAAAAGGTTTCACTACTTTCTCCGACAAGGCCAAGGCTGAGCTCACCTGTATGGGTCAGTGAAACAACCCAAGCCGTTGATACATAAGGGCTCGAAGCCCCTGTCAACGCCTTGCGGCACTGGCGCCAGGCCCTTCCCCAGGAAGGCTGGCTGCATTTCAGGGCAAGCCCCAACAATAAGGCCAAGTTGCGCACAACTTGAGTGCATTAGTTAGTCACTCGACTTTTAGTATGCCTGCACTGGATATATCGACGTTTACTCGTCGCACTTTCCAGTGCCTGAGTGACACTTCAAAACATGAACTCCGGCCATCTAGTGGCACGATTAACAATGAGGTAAATGCGATGCGCATCAGCATATTTGGTTTGGGTTACGTCGGCGCGGTATGTGCCGGTTGCCTGTCTGCACGGGGCCATGAGGTCATTGGCGTAGACATCTCCAAGGAAAAGATCGACCTGATCAACGCGGGTAAATCTCCCATCGTTGAACCGGGTCTGGGCGAACTGTTGAGCCAAGGCATTCAAACCGGCCGACTGCGCGGCACTACCAATTTCGCCGACGCTATCCGTGATACCGACCTGTCGATGATTTGCGTCGGCACGCCGAGCAAAAAAAACGGCGACCTGGAACTCAACTACATCGAATCGGTATGCCGCGAGATCGGGTTTGTCCTGCGTGACAAGACCACCCGCCACACCATCGTGGTCCGCAGCACTGTGCTGCCAGGCACCGTGGCGAACGTGGTGATCCCGATTCTCGAAGACTGCTCCGGCAAGAAAGCCGGCGTCGACTTCGGCGTCGCGGTCAACCCTGAGTTCCTGCGTGAAAGCACTGCCATCGCCGACTACGATCTGCCGCCAATGACCGTCATCGGCGAATTCGACACCGCTTCCGGCGATGTCCTGCAGTCGCTGTACGAAGAACTCGACGCGCCGATCATCCGCAAGGACATCGCCGTCGCCGAGATGATCAAGTACACCTGCAACGTCTGGCATGCGACCAAAGTGACCTTCGCCAACGAGATCGGCAACATCGCCAAGGCGGTAGGTGTCGACGGTCGCGAAGTGATGGAAGTGGTCTGCCAGGACAAGACCCTCAACCTGTCCCAGTACTACATGCGCCCGGGCTTTGCCTTCGGCGGCTCCTGCCTGCCCAAGGACGTGCGCGCCCTGACGTACCGCGCCGGCTCCCTCGACGTGGATGCGCCGCTGCTCAACTCGCTGATGCGCAGCAACGAGTCCCAGGTGCAAAACGCCTTCGACATCGTCTCCAGCCATGACAAACGCAAAGTCGCCCTGCTGGGCCTGAGCTTCAAGGCCGGCACCGATGACCTGCGCGAAAGCCCGTTGGTGGAACTGGCAGAGATGCTGATCGGCAAGGGTTTCGACCTGAGCATCTACGACAGCAACGTCGAATACGCTCGCGTACACGGCGCCAACAAGGACTACATCGAAGGCAAGATCCCTCACGTGTCGTCCCTGCTCAACTCGGACTTCGACGAAGTGATCAACAACTCCGACGTGATCATCCTGGGCAACCGCGATGAGAAGTTCCGTGCCCTGGCGCATAACGCACCCCACGGCAAGCAAGTGGTCGACCTGGTGGGCTTCATGTCCAAGGCCACCAGCGTGAGCGGTCGTACCGAAGGCATTTGCTGGTAACAGCAACGGCAAGCTTCAAGCGGCAAGCGTCCTGATCCCCGGCGCTTGTCGCTTGAAGCCTCCTTCACTTGCGGATGACGCCTATGTCCAAGTTAAAACACGTACTCCTCCAATCCGCCGGCTGGCTGTTTTTCCTGAGCCTGCTGATGGGACTCGCCCTGCTGTTGCCGGCGAGTACGTTCGACTCCGAGTCGAAGAATTTTATTTTCCTGATTGGTGCCGTCGGTATCTGGCGCTACTCGATGGGTGCTACGCATTTCTTTCGCGGCATGCTGTTCCTGTACGTGGTCTACCCGCACCTGCGGCGCAAAGTGCGCAAGCTGGGCAAAGCGGCAGACCCGTCCCACGTATTCCTGATGGTCACCAGTTTCAGGATCGACGCGCTGACCACAGCCCAGGTCTACAGCTCGGTGATCCGCGAGGCCATCGAATGTGGCTTCCCCACCACCGTGGTCTGCTCCTTGGTGGAAATGTCCGATGAGCTGCTGGTCAAGAGCCTGTGGGCCAGAATGAACCCGCCTGACCACGTTAAGCTGGACTTCGTGCGTATCGCCGGTACCGGCAAGCGTGACGGCCTGGCCTTCGGTTTTCGCGCCATCTCCCGCCACCTGCCGGACGACCGCGCCGTGGTGGCCGTGATCGATGGCGACACCGTGCTCGCCGAGGGCGTCGTGCGCAAGACCGTGCCGTGGTTCCAGTTGTTCGGCAATGTCGGCGGCCTGACCACCAACGAGTTCTGCGAAGTGCGCGGCGGCTACATCATGAGCGAGTGGCACAAGCTGCGCTTCGCCCAGCGCCACATCAACATGTGCTCCATGGCCCTGTCCAAGCGCGTGCTGACCATGACCGGCCGCATGTCGGTGTTCCGCGCCAACGTGGTCACCGACCCGGGCTTTATCGCCGACGTGGAAAGCGACTCGCTGCAACACTGGCGCCTGGGCCGCTTCAAGTTTTTGACCGGTGACGACAAGTCCAGCTGGTTCAGCCTGATGCGCCTGGGCTACGACACCTTCTACGTGCCGGATGCCGCGATCCACACCGTGGAACACCCGCCGGAAAAGAGCTTTATCAAGGCCAGCCGCAAGCTGATGTTCCGCTGGTACGGCAACAACCTGCGCCAGAACTCACGTGCCCTGGGCCTGGGGATGCGTCGCCTCGGCCTGTTCACCAGCATCGTGCTGTTCGACCAGCGCGTGTCGATGTGGACCTCCCTGCTGGGGCTGACCGTGGCGATCATCGCCACCTTCAAATACGGCGGCGCGTTCATCCTCGCCTACCTGCTGTGGATCGGCATCACCCGCCTGATTCTGACCCTGCTGCTGTCGTGCTCCGGCCACAAGATCGGCCCGGCTTACCCGGTGATTCTCTATTACAACCAGATCATGGGCGCGCTGGTGAAGATCTACGTGTTCTTCCGCCTTGATCAACAGTCCTGGACCCGCCAGGACACCAAACTGACCCGCGATTTGGCCAGCTTTCAACGTTGGTTCAACACCTGGTCGTCTCGGACCATGACCTTCTCCGCCGGCAGCATTTTCGTTGCCGTGTTGCTGATGATGGTTTGACCCTGCCAAGCCTGAATTAACTAGGAACTAAACACCATGAATAGCCAAGTAAACGCCAACGTTGTCCACGAGTCCGAAGCCCAGCGCCAACACGCCCGGGTAAAAATCCCGGCCAAGCTGCGCTTCTTCGGCGCCGACCAAACACCGATGGAAGTGCGGGTCATCGACCTGTCCGCCGGCGGCCTGGCATTCAACGCCCCGCAGCAGCCACTGAAAGTCGGCGATGTGCATAAGGGTCGCCTGCAGTTCGTGATCGATAACCTGGGCCTGGCGATGGACGTCGAGCTGCAGATTCGCTCCTACGACCGCCAGACCGGCCGCACCGGTTGCCAGTTCCAGAACCTCGACGCACAAGACATCTCCACCCTGCGCCACCTGATCACCTCGCACCTGGCCGGCGACATCGTGACCATGGGCGACGTGCTGGCGACCCTGCAACGGGACAACTTCACCAAGGCGCGCAAGGTCAAGGACGGCGGCAGCAACATGACTGCGGCAGGCCGCCTGCGGGCGGTGACCTTCAGCCTCGGGATCTTTGTGGTGGGGTTGGTTGCCTTCGGTTTTGTCGTCAAATCGGTGTACGGCATGTACTTCGTCAGCCACGCCACGTCCGGCCTGGTGAGCGTGCCCGGGATGAACGTGACCATGCCTCGCGACGGCACCGTACAGAGCCTGATCAAAGGCGATGCGGTCGCCGCCAAAGGCGCGCCATTGGCAACCTTCAGCACCAGCATGCTCGATGTGCTCAAGGGCCATCTGGACGAAGACCAACTGCAACCGGCCAAGGTTGAAGAGCTGTTCGGCAAACAAATGACCGGCACCCTCACCTCCCCGTGCGACTGCGTCGTGGCCCAGCAATTGGTCGCCGACGGTCAGTACGCCAGCAAGGGCGACGTGATCTTCCAACTGGTGCCACGCGGCAGCCAGGCCAACGTTGATGCACGTTTCTCCTATCGCCAGTTTGCCGACGTTCGCCCGGGTACCCGCGTGAACTTCCAGGTAGCGGATGAAGAGCAGGTACGCACCGGCACCATCGTCAGCAGCACCAGCCTGAACAGCAGCGAAATGTCTTCCGACATCCGCGTGCAGATCAAACCCGATGCCCCACTGGACAGCACCTACGCCGGTCGCCCGGTTGAAGTGACCAGCGACCGCGGCCCATCCCTGAACTGGCTGATCGATAAAGCCATGGCCAACGGTCTGTAAGCAGAGGACATGCCTGTGATGACTCTCTCAAAAACACCGCAATCCCTGTGGGAGCGGGCTTGCTCGCGAAAGCAGTGTGTCAGCCAACACATGCATCAACTGACAGGGCCCCTTCGCGAGCAAGCCCGCTCCCACATGGGAACTGCGGCGTTGCTGGCTGTTGCGGTCAGCCTCGCCGGTTGCGCCGGCCTGCCCGACCAGCGCCTGGCCAACGAAGCGCTGAAACGTGGCGACACCGTCACTGCCCAGCAGAACTACCAGCAGCTCGCGGATTTGGGCTACAGCGAGGCCCAGGTGGGCCTGGCAGATATCCAGGTCGGCACCCGCGACCCCGAGCAAATCAAGCAGGCCGAAGCGACCTATCGCGCGGCCGCCGATACCTCGCCCCGTGCCCAGGCTCGTCTGGGTCGCCTGCTGGTGGCCAAGCCTGGCGCCACTGAAGCCGAGCACCATGAAGCCGAAGGCCTGTTGAAAAAAGCCTTTGCCAATGGCGAAGGCAACACCCTGATCCCGCTGGCAATGCTCTACCTGCAATACCCGCACAGTTTCCCGAACATCAACGCCCAGCAGCAGATCAGCAAATGGCGCGCCTCGGGCTACCCGGAAGCCGGCCTGGCTCAGGTGCTGCTCTATCGCACCCAGGACACCTACGACCAGCACCTGGATGAAGTGGAAAGCATCTGCAAGGCTGCACTGAACACCACCGATATCTGCTACGTCGAGCTGGCCACGGTCTACCAGAAAAAAGCCGAGCCGGAAAAACAGGCCGAGCTGCTCAAGCAAATGGAAGCCGGCTACAGCCATGGCACCGTCACCGCCCAACGGGTCGATAGCGTGGCTCGCGTGCTGGGTGATGCAAGCCTGGGCAAGACCGACGAAAAAACCGCCCAGGCCCTGCTGGAAAAAATCGCCCCTGCTTACCCGGCCTCCTGGGTCAGCCTGGCGCAACTGCTCTACGACTTCCCGGAACTGGGTGACGTCGACCAGATGATGAAGTACCTGGACAACGGCCGCGCCGCCGACCAGCCCCGCGCCGAACTGTTGCTGGGCAAGCTCTACTACGAAGGCAAGTGGGTCCCGGCAGATGCCAAGGCCGCCGAAGAGCACTTCCAGAAAGCCGTCGGCCGCGAAGTGGCTGCCGATTACTACCTCGGCCAGATCTACCGCCGTGGCTACCTGGGCAAGGTCTATTCGCAAAAGGCCCTGGATCATTTGCTGACCGCTGCACGCAACGGCCAGAACAGCGCCGACTTCGCGATTGCCCAGCTGTTTTCCCAAGGCAAGGGCACCAAGCCCGACCCGCTTAACGCCTATGTCTTCAGCCAGTTGGCCAAGGCCCAGGACACGCCGGAAGCCAACGACCTGGCGACCCAGCTCGAAGCCCCGCTGACCCCGGAACAACGCGCCGAAGGCCAACGCCTGGTGCAACAGGAACTGGCGGTGCGCGGCACCCTGGCCCAAATCACGCTGCAATTGCACGCCCTGCAAGAAGAAGACGGCGAGGAATCCCTATGAAGCTCAACCCATTCGTCAAGGCCGGCATCGGCCTGACCTTCGCCCTGCTGTGGTCGTGCCCGACCCTGGCCGCGCTGACCGAAGCCAAGAACTTCGGCCTGGAAGTCAAAGTCACCGGCCAGTCCGAAGATGACCGCGACCTGGGCACCCAGAAAGGCGGCGACGTCAACGGCATCGGCCTTGACCTGCGCCCGTGGATCTACGGTGAAAGCGGCAACTGGAGTGCCTACGCCATGGGCCAGGCCGTGACCTCCAGCGACATCATCGAGACCGACACCCTGCAACAGTCCTCGGATGACGCCACTCAACAGACCAGCAATGACGACCGCAAGAGCAAGAAGAACTACCTGGCGATGCGCGAGTTCTGGGTGGCCTACGGCGGCTTCACGCCCTACCCCGGCGAGATCCTCAAGCTCGGTCGCCAACGCCTGCGCAATGACGACGGCCAATGGCGCGACACCAATATCGAAGCGCTGAACTGGACCTTCGACACCACCTTGCTCAAGGCCAATGTCGGCGTCGCTGAGCGCTTCAGTGAGTACCGCACCGACCTCAAGGAACTGTCGCCCAAGGACAAGGACCGTCAGCACCTGTACGCCGACGCCGCCTATCAGTGGACGCCAGGCCAGTGGATCGGCCTGCGCGCGCACCACACCCATGACGACGGCAAGCTCGACTACCCGGAACCGGGCGTGGCCACCGACTCGCTGGACAAGCGCGAGAACGGCGACCTGACCTGGCTCGGCATCGAAGCCAACAGCGATGCCTATAACTGGCGCAACACCAACACCGTCAACTACTGGGCGAGCGTCACCGGCATGCAGGGCGACCGCGACACGGTCAACGCCTTGAACGCCGACGGCACCCGCCCGGCCAACGCCAAGCGCAGCGATGACGTGAATGGCTGGGCCACCGATTTGGGTGTGCGCCTGCGCCTCGACCCGCAGTGGCAAGTGGGCGCCGCCTACTCCCGCGCCAGTGCCGAATACGAGCAGAACGGCCTGCAAAGCAACCGTTCGAACTGGACCGGTACCCAGTCCCGCGTCCACCGTTTCGGCGAAGCGTTTCGCGGCGAGATGAACAACATGCAGTCCATGAGCCTGTTCGGTTCCTGGCAGCTGCGCGAGGACTATGACGCCAGCCTGGTGTACCACAAGTTCTGGCGCGTCGACGGCAACAAGCCGGTGGGCAGCAACGGCATCGACGCCGTGCAGAACAACACCGATGACGTGACCGGCGCGATCCTGTCCAGCACGTCCCTGCCGCTTGAAGACGGCAAGAAAGACCTCGGCCAGGAGATGGACCTGGTGGTCACCAAGTACTTCAAGAAAGGCCTGCTGCCGGCCGGGCTCAGCCAGTCGATCGACGAACCGTCGGCCCTGGTGCGCTTCCGTGCAGGCGTGTTCAAACCGGGCGACGCCTACGGCAGCCAAGTCGACTCGTACATGCATCGCGCCTTTGTCGACGTGATCTGGAAGTTCTGATGGGAGCCTGCGCAATGAACCCTCAAGCCCTCAAAGGCTCGGTCAGCCTGCTGGTCGCAGCCATGCTGCTGGCCAGCACTTCGGCCTTCGCCGATGTCGCGCAGCAGGTCAAGGCGCCGACCATCGCCAAAGAGCTGCAACAGGCCAAGACCTACACCATCTCCAGCCCGCCGACCGCGCCGCTGGAGTTGGCCAAGCCTGCGCTGCCGGACGTGTCCGGCTACACCGCGGCCAATATCGCCAAGAAAATTGTGCGTACCAAGCCCGGCAAAGTCAGCATCCGCCGGATGATGCAGGAAGACGCCCTGAAGGACTTCATCGGCGGCGACAACAAGATGGCCGAATGGGTAGTGCGCCAGCACGGTATTCCCCAGGCGATCTTTGTCGACGACGGCTACATGAACCTCAAGGACCTGCTGAAGAAAGTGCCCAAGCAGTACTTGAGCGAAACTTCGCCGGGGGTGTTCCTGGCCAAGTTGCCGATTGTGGTGGGCCGTAAAGGCATCCTCGAAATCGACAAGCAGACTCAAGAGCTGCGCCTGTCCCAGGAAGCCGGTTCGTTCCTGATCAACGACGGCCAACTGTTCGTACGTGACACCAAAATCACCGGCTGGCGCGAGAAGACCAACGGCCCGGCGACCTTCCAGTCGCCCAAGGAATTCCGCCCGTTCCTGCTGGCCTGGGGCGGCACCGAGACCTACATCGCCAACACCAAGATGGCCAGCTTCGGCTACGCCAACAGTAAGTCGTATGGCGTGAGTATTTCCCAGTACACGCCGAACATGGCCAAGGTGCTCAAGCGCCCCGAGCCGACGGGCTGGATCGTCGACTCCGAGTTCTCGGACATGTGGTACGGCTTCTACTGCTACGAAACCACCGGCTTTGTGCTCAAGGGCAATACCTACAAAGACAACATCGTCTACGGCATTGACCCCCACGACCGTTCACACGGCCTGATCATCACTGACAACACCGTCTACGGCACGAAGAAGAAGCACGGCATCATCATTTCCCGGGAAGTGAACGACAGCTTCATCTTCAACAACCGCAGCTTCGACAACAAGCTCTCGGGCCTGGTGATCGACCGTAACAGCGTCAACAACCTGATCGCCGACAACGAGATCTACCGCAACCACACCGACGGCATCACCCTCTATGAGAGCGGCGATAACCTGCTGTGGGGCAACAAGGTGATCAGCAACCGTCGCCACGGCATCCGCGTGCGTAACAGCGTGAACATTCGCCTGTACGAGAACATTGCCATGGCCAACGGGCTGACCGGCGTGTACGGCCACATCAAGGATTTGACCGACACCGACCGCGACATCGCCCTCGACCCGTTCGACACCAAGGTCTCGCTGATTGTGGTCGGCGGTGAACTGGCCGCCAACGGCAGCGGGCCGCTGTCCATCGACTCGCCGTTGAGCGTCGAGCTGTACCGCGTGTCGATGCTTGCGCCGACCAAATCCAGTGGCATCAGCTTCTCGGGCGTTCTCGGCGATCGCCAGGAAGAGATTCTCGACTTGCTGGTACGCCAGAAGAAAGCCGTGCTGATCGACCCTGTCGAACGCCAGACCGAAATGCAGGACTGAGGATGACCTTTATGCACCCACACATGATCAAACTGCTCAGCCTTTCGGGTTTGACCCTCGGCCTGCTCGCGGCCAGCCAGGGCGTGCGCGCCGACGAAATCAAGGCGCCAACCTTCACCGCCGAACCGTGCTGCAGCCTGTGCCCGGCCGCCCACGATGCGAAGAACTACACCACGCGCTACCAGCAGAACTTCACCACCCTGGTGCAAGCCCAGGGCGATTGGTTGTTCCGTACTCAGGAAGACCTGCGCACCGAATTCGACACCAGCCCCGCCGGCTACAAACGCATGCAGCAGCTGCACGATGCGTTCAAGAGCAAGGGCGTGGAACTGGTGGTGGTCTACCAGCCAACCCGTGGTCTGGTGAACCGCAACAAGCTCAACCCTGAAGAGAAAGCCAAGTTCGATTTCGACAAGGCCCTGGGCAACTACAAGACCATGCTCGGGCGTTTCGCCAAGATGGGCTACGTCGTGCCGGACCTGTCGCCGCTGACCAACGAGCAACTGCCGGACGAGTTGCCGGCCCACGATTTCTACTTCCGCGGTGACCAACACTGGACGCCATACGGCGCCCAGCGCACCGCCAAAATCGTCGGCGCCAAAGTGCGCGCGATGCCTGAGTTTGCCGGCATCCCGCAACGTGAATTCGAGACCAAACGTTCCGGGCGCATGGGCAAGACCGGCACCCTGCACAACATGGCCGGGCAACTATGCGGCACCAGCTACGCGATCCAGTACATGGACCAGTTCACCACCGAGCCCAAGGGCGAAGCGGCGGACGGCGACCTGTTCGGTGATTCCGGCAACCCGCAGATCACCCTTGTGGGCACCAGCCACAGCGGCAAGAACTACAACTTCGCCGGATTCCTGGAACAGGAAATCGGTGCCGACATCCTCAACGTCGCCTTCCCCGGTGGCGGCCTGGAAGGCTCGATGATCCAGTACCTGGGCAGCGAAGAATTCCAGAAGACCCCGCCGAAGATTCTGATCTGGGAATTCTCGCCGCTGTATCGCCTGGACCAGGAGACCATCTACCGCCAGATGATGGCGCTGCTGGACAACGGCTGCGAAGGCAAGACCGCCCAGATGAGCGCCAGCACCACGCTGAAACCCGGCAAGAACGAATTGCTGGTTAACAGTTCGAACAAAGACCTGCGCAACGCCAGCCATCAGGTCGACATCCGCTTCGCCGACCCGTCGGTGAAAACCCTGCAAGCCACCCTCTGGTACATGAACGGGCGCCACGAGGACATCAAGATCGAGAAACCCGAAACATCCGATACAGACGGGCGTTTCGCCTTTGAACTGCGCACCGATGAAGACTGGGCCACGCAAAACCTGCTGGCCGTGGAAGTGCAGGGCCCTGAAGCGGGCCAGGCCGCGCAGAAAGTCGAAGCGAAAATTTGCACACGCAACGTATTCCCCGCCGGTGGTCAACAGACTGCTTCGGCCGGGCAATGAGGTTACCTATGCAGAAGTTATTGATTCCATCGTTGCTGGGCCTGGCGATCTTCGCCGGCTCCGTCAATGCCGCCGCGCCATTGCGTCCACCGCAAGGCTATTTTGCGCCGATCGAGGCGTTCAAGACCGGCGACTTCAAGAATGACTGCGACGCCATGCCGGCGCCGTACACCGGCTCTCTGCAATTTCGCAGCAAGTACGAAGGTTCGGACAAAGCTCGCTCCACCCTGAATGTGCAATCCGAAAAAGCCTTTCGCGACAGCACCGCCGACATCACCAAGCTGGAAAAAGACACCAGTAAACGCGTGATGCAATTCATGCGTGACGGTCGTCCGGAGCAGCTGGAATGCACACTGAACTGGCTCGCTACATGGGCTAGGGCAGATGCATTGATGTCCAAGGACTTCAACCACACCGGCAAATCCATGCGCAAATGGGCACTGGGCAGCATGGCGTCGGCCTATGTGCGCCTGAAGTTCTCCGATTCCCATCCGCTGGCCAACCACCAGCAGGAGTCGCAGTTGATCGAAGCCTGGTTCAGCAAAATGGCGGATCAGGTGGTGAGCGACTGGGACAACCTGCCACTGGATAAAACCAACAACCACTCCTACTGGGCCGCCTGGTCGGTGATGGCGACCTCCATCGCCACCAACCGTCGCGACCTGTTTGACTGGGCCGTGAAGGAATACAAGGTCGGCGCCAATCAGGTGGATGCCCAAGGCTTCCTGCCCAACGAATTGAAGCGTCAGCAACGGGCTTTGTCGTACCACAACTACGCCCTGCCGCCGCTGGCGATGATCGCCAGCTTCGCCCTGGTCAACGGCGTGGACCTGCGCCAGGAAAACAACGGCGCCTTGAAACGCCTGGGCGACAACGTGCTGGCCGGGGTGAAAGACCCGGAAATCTTCGAGAAGAAGAACGGCAAGGAACAAGACATGAAGGACCTCAAGGAAGACATGAAATTTGCCTGGCTTGAGCCGTTCTGCACCCTCTACACCTGCGCGCCGGATGTGATCGAGCGCAAGCACGGGATGCAGCCGTTCAAGACGTTCCGCCTCGGGGGTGACCTGACCAAGGTCTACGACCCGGCGCACGAGAAAGGCAACAAAGGCAGCTAGTCGCTGATCGTTCCCACGCTCCGCGTGGGAATGCAGCCAGGGACGCTCCGCGTCCCAAAAGCGGACGCAGAGCGTCCAGTGAGGCATTCCCACGCAGAGCGTGGGAACGATCACATAGCCCTCTCATTTCGGTGGGGGGTTTGGGGGGGCCGTTGGCCCTTGACTGTTGGTTAAACATGGAGAGATCGGGATGGTTTTCTCGTCCAATGTGTTCCTGTTTCTGTTCTTGCCGATCTTCCTCGGCTTGTACTATTTGAGCGGGCAACGCTATCGCAATCTGCTGCTGCTGGTTGCCAGTTATGTGTTCTACGCCTGGTGGCGAGTGGACTTCCTGGCGCTGTTCGCCGCCGTGACGCTGTGGAACTACTGGATCGGCCTGAAGGTTGGTGCGGCAGGCGTGCGCACCAAGCCGGCCCAGCGCTGGCTGCTGTTGGGCGTGGCGGTCGACCTGTGCATCCTCGGCTACTTCAAGTACGCCAACTTCGGCGTCGACAGCATCAACCTGATGATGAAGTCGGCGGGCCTGGAACCCTTCATCCTGACCCACGTGCTGTTGCCGATCGGTATCTCGTTCTACATCTTCGAGTCCATCAGCTACATCATCGACGTGTACCGCGGCGATACCCCGGCCACCCGCAACCTGATCGACTTTGCGGCGTTCGTGGCGATCTTCCCGCACCTGATTGCCGGCCCCGTGTTGCGCTTTCGCGACCTGGCCGACCAGTTCAACAACCGCACCCACACCCTCGATAAATTCTCCGAGGGCTGCACGCGGTTCATGCAGGGTTTCATCAAGAAGGTGTTCATCGCCGACACCCTGGCGGTGGTCGCCGACCATTGCTTCGCCCTGCAAAACCCTACGACGGGTGACGCCTGGCTCGGCGCGCTGGCGTACACCGCGCAGCTGTACTTCGACTTCTCCGGCTACAGCGACATGGCCATCGGCCTGGGCTTGATGATGGGTTTCCGCTTCATGGAAAACTTCAAGCAGCCGTACATCAGCCAGTCGATCACCGAGTTCTGGCGGCGCTGGCACATCAGCCTGTCCACCTGGCTGCGTGACTACCTCTACATCACCCTGGGCGGCAACCGTAAAGGCACGCTGACCACCTACCGCAACCTGTTCCTGACCATGCTCCTCGGTGGCCTGTGGCACGGTGCGAACATCACCTACATCGTGTGGGGCGCCTGGCACGGCATGTGGCTGGCGATTGAAAAAGCCATCGGCCTCAACACCGCACCGCGCAGTTTCAACGTCGTGCGCTGGGCCTTCACCTTCCTGCTGGTGGTGATGGGCTGGGTGACCTTCCGCTCGGAAAACCTGCACGTCGCCGGCCGTATGTACGGCGCGATGTTCAGCTTCGGCGAGTGGTCACTGTCGGAACTCAACCGCGCCAGCCTCACCGGCCTGCAAGTGGCAACCCTGGTGGTGGCATACGCAACCTTGGCGTTTTTCGGCCTGCGGGACTTCTACAACAACCGCCCACCGGAAAAAACCAAGCCTGCGGTCAACACCCAGGCCGACGGTCCGGCCACTGCCCAACCCGGCTTGATCAAGGCCGTACCGGGCGATAACCCAGGCAGCATCCACGAGCCCGGCTACACCGTGGGCACTGAGGCCACTGTGCAACCGGCCTACTGGAGCGCCACCTGGCCACGCTACGCCATGCGCGCCGCCGTGCTGCTGCTGTTCGTGGCGTCGATTCTCAAACTCTCGGCGCAGAGCTTCTCGCCGTTCCTTTACTTCCAGTTCTGAGGGAGCCGACCATGACCCGTTCATTACGCGTCCTCTACATCGCCTTGTTCCTCGCCGTGCTGCTGGCGCTGGGCGCCTGGTCGATGCGCAGTTTCCTGGGCTTCAGCACCAACGCCGACGCCACCGTGCTCAACGGTCGCTGGACCAAGGCCGTCGAGACCCATTACGACGACCAGTTCCCGATCAAGCGCCTGGGCACCAACCTCTGGGCCGCCCTGGACTACAAGCTGTTCAATGAAGGCCGCCCTGGTGTGGTGATCGGCCGCGATCACTGGCTCTACAGCGACGAGGAATTCAACCCCATCGTCAACGAAGACCAGAACCTGCAAGGCAACTACGCCCTGGTGGAAGGCGTGCGCCAGAAGCTCAAGGCCCAAGGCATCCAACTGGTAATGGCGATCGTGCCGGCCAAGGTGCGCCTGTACCCGGAACACCTGGGTGAAGTGCAGCCGGCGAGCATCCACGCCGGTCTGTACCAGGACTTCCATGCCCGCATGGCCGCGGACAAGATCATCGCCCCCGACCTGATGGGCCCGCTGCAACAGGCCAAGCTGCACGGCCAGCAAGTGTTCCTGCGCACCGACACCCACTGGACCCCGGACGGCGCTGAAGTGGCGGCCAAAGAGTTGGCCAAGACAATTGCCAACAAAACGCCCCTGAGCGGCGAGCCTCAACGCTTTGTCACCGAAGCCGAGAAGACCGAGCCACACAAGGGCGACCTGCGCCTGTTCCTGCCCCTGGACCCGCTGTTCGAAAACCTGATGCCCCCCAAGGAGCCGCTGCAAAAACGCGTGACTCACCTGGCGGAAACCAAAGGCGACGACGCCCTGTTCACCGACAGCGAAACCCCAGTGGCCCTGGTGGGCACCAGCTACAGCGCCAACCCGAACTGGAACTTTGTCGGTGCGCTGAAGCAAGCCCTGGGCAGCGACGTCATCAACTACTCCGAAGACGGCCACGGCCCGATCCTGCCGATGCTCAGCTACCTGAAAAGCGACGACTTCAAGAACAGCCCGCCACAGGTGCTGATCTGGGAGTTTCCTGAACGTTATCTGCCTGTGAACAACGAAATCGGCGATGCCGACCCGCAGTGGGTTGCGCAGCTCAAACAAGCCGGTATGCGCCAACAGAACATGGCTATCAACACCCCCGCCGTTAAAAACATGAACTCCGAGACGCCCAACCGGGCGCAAAACTGAAAGAGAGGTAACTCACATGACTTTCACTACTACTCCGCGTCGTCTCGCAAAAACCTTTGCCCTCGTTGCAGGCATGAGCGTTATTTCGATGTCCGCCTTCGCCGGTGGCGACGCCGCCCTCTACGGTCCCGTTGCGCCTAAAGGTTCGAGCTTTGTGCGGGTGTACAACGCCAGCAACCAGGAAGTCAGTGCCACCGTCGGCAGCACCAACCTCAACGAGGTTGCCCCGCTGGCCAGCAGTGACTTCAGCTTCATGCCGGGCGGTGACTACAGCGCCAAGGTCGGCAGCCAGACCCTGCCGGTCAAGCTCGCCGCCGACCACTACTACACCCTGGTCAGCAGCGGCAGCGGCCAGCCGCAACTGATCGAAGAACCGCCGTTCAAGAACAAGCAGAAATCCCTGGTGCGCGTGCAGAACCTCAGTGACAAGTCGCTGACCCTGAAAACCGCCGACGGCAAGACCGACGTGGTCCAGGCCGTGGCTGCCAAGGGCCGTGGCGAGCGCGAAATCAACCCGGTGAAGGTCAGCCTGGCGCTGTATGAAGGCGACAAGAAAGTCGGCGACGTGAAGCCGGTCGCCCTGGAGCGTGGTGAGGCCGCAGTGCTGTACGTCACCGGCACCGGCGCCAACCTGTCGCCAGTGTGGGTCAAGCGCCCTGTGTCGACTCGCTAACTATTTACCGGACTGACCGCCCCCCCTGTAGGAGCGAGCTTGCTCGCGAAGAACGCTAACGATGACGCAGCGCCCCTGGTTTATCCCGGCGCTCACTGGTTTTTCGCGAGCAAGCTCGCTCCTACAGGATTAAGCGGCCTGCCCGGACCGAGACAAAAACAAGAGTGAAACGACAGAACGCAGTAGCTCTAACCCATATTGATTCAAGGAGAAACACATGATCCCAGTAATCCTTTCCGGTGGTAGCGGCTCACGTCTTTGGCCGCTTTCGCGTAAACAGTTTCCCAAGCAGTTCCTGGCCCTGACCGGCGAGCACACCTTGTTCCAGCAAACCCTGGAGCGCCTGGTGTTCGACGGCATGGACGCGCCCATCGTGGTCTGCAACAAGGACCATCGCTTTATCGTCAACGAGCAACTGGCCGCCCGCAAACTGGAAACCCAGCGCATCCTGATGGAACCGTTCGGCCGCAACACCGCGCCGGCCGTAGCCCTGACGGCGATGATGCTGGTCAACGAAGGCCGTGACGAGCTGATGCTGGTGCTACCGGCCGACCACGTGCTGGACGACCAGAAAGCCCTGCAACGCGCCCTGGCCCTGGCCACTGTGGCAGCCGAGCGTGGCGAAATGGTGCTGTTCGGCGTACCGGCCACCCGTCCGGAAACCGGCTATGGCTACATCAAGTCGACCAACGATTCGCTGCTGCCCGAAGGCGTCAGCCGCGTGCAACAGTTCGTTGAAAAACCCGATGAAAAACGCGCCACCGAGTTCGTCAAAAGCGGTGGTTATTTCTGGAACAGCGGCATGTTCCTGTTCCGCGCCAGCCGCTTCCTCGAAGAGCTGAAAAAGCACGACCCGGACATCTACGACACCTGCCTGCTGACCCTGGAACGCAGCAACCACACCGCCGACACCATCGACATCGACGAAGCCACTTTCGCCTGCTGCCCGGACAATTCCATCGACTACGCCGTGATGGAAAAAACCCAACTGGCCTGCGTGGTGCCATTGACCGCCGGCTGGAGCGACGTGGGTTGCTGGGCATCGTTGTGGGACGTGAATGAAAAAGACGCCAACGGCAACGTCAGCAAGGGCGACGTGGTGATCCAGGACAGCAAGAACTGCATGATCCACGGCAACGGCAAGCTGGTGTCGGTGATCGGCCTGGAAAACATCGTGGTGGTGGAGACCAAGGACGCGATGATGATTGCCCACAAGGACAAGGTCCAGGGCGTCAAGCAGATGGTTAACACCCTCAATGAACAGGGCCGCAGCGAAACCCAGAACCACTGCGAGGTCTACCGTCCGTGGGGCTCGTATGACTCGGTGGACATGGGCGGCCGCTTCCAGGTCAAGCACATCTCGGTCAAGCCGGGCGCGTGCCTGTCGTTGCAGATGCACCACCACCGCGCCGAACACTGGATCGTGGTCAGCGGCACCGCCGAAGTCACCTGTGACGAGAACGTGTTCCTGCTCACCGAGAACCAGTCCACCTACATCCCGATTGCCTCGGTGCACCGCTTGCGTAACCCGGGCAAGATCCCACTGGAGATTATCGAGGTGCAGTCTGGCAGCTACCTGGGTGAAGACGATATCGAGCGTTTTGAAGATATCTACGGTCGGTCTACGCCAATCGAGCGTGGCGTGTCGGTGAAAACCATCGCGCAATAAAACAGAGCAGCACCAGAAGCCCCCGTCACACCGACTGCGTCCCCTATCCGCAGCCGGTGGGTCGGGGGCTTTTTTTTAGATCATTGCCCCAGCGCTTTCAAACGCGCTCAACCGAAATAGTCGGGAAACTGATTCGGCCCCAAGTACAGAAAGTTCGACTCAGTCAGCTTGATTTCCTTGTTCATCTTCAGCTCAACGAACGGGCTGCCCGCCGTGATGGAACCGAGGTCCTGCGGAACCTGGTCAGTGCTGAATATCACCTTATAGTCACCCCTGCCCACATAGCGTTCATTACCTAGAAACAACAGGTTTTCGACGTTTTCGCCATTAAATTGCTGACCGGGGGGGTTAACGTACACGCCGCCCTTTGAACCCGCGCGCGTTTCCCCACGCGACAGGTCATTGATATTTTGCCCCCGAGCGATGGCTTCGGCGCCTTCTTTACTGGTGTAGTGGATATAAACGGGTTGCCCGTTGTGCGTGCCCGAATCCACTGCCGACTGCCAGTCCGGATGATTGACCAATGGCTTATTCGTTGCAGCGAGTTGGGCCGAGCTGCCTGGCCGGCCAAGCGCCTTTTGTGCCTGGGGTTGGGCCTTCTTTGAACCTGGAGTTCCTGACTTGATGCCACCCGGCAAGCGATTCAATCGCCATTCGCCCTCGCCCGCCGGCTGCAGGAATGCCACGGTTTTTTTGGTTTGCGGGTCAATGACCCGTACAGGTCCCCCCTCGACCTTGTACACCGGGCTGATTTCATAGGGTTTGCTGACGCCGGTACCGTCGGTGTAACGCACATAGAACTGCTCGCCGACTTGATAGGTGCCATCGCCCCTCATCGTGCGGCCACTGAGCAGGCTGTCAGGCACGGAATGGGCGCTGATGTCTGGCAGTGCGCGGACCGAGGCGCCCCCTGCCGGTACCGGGTGTGTCGTCAGTGTGGTCGTCAGCGGCACGACGACTCTACTCGTCGGCGCCGGGTTCAGAACCGGGCGCAGAATCGGGCTGGCCTTGCTACCCGCGGCCATGCCGCTGCCGTCGCCATACCGGGCGTAGATCATGGCAAGACGGTTGGGTTTGTTGAGTACGTTGACGATGGATTGTCCCGGTGCCCGAATGACACGCAGCCCCGCCTTGGTCAGCCTGGTTGCGGTCGAGACGCCCTTTCCTACAATGGGTAGCAGGTCCATGAACATCGTGGCGACCTCGATGCCGAACATGGTTTTGTTGTATCTCGATTCTTTAGCCACCTCATCTGAGCTGACAGATCCGACGTCTGCCTTATCGATCAATATTTCTGTCAGTTGTTTGTACAGCGTGTCCTGAACATTTCCCTGGATAGGTGTGAGGTAGGCGTTGCTGCCCAACTCATTCACCCGTGCCAGCCGCCCCAGGTTGTCAACAATGCCCCCTTGGGCGATTGCACTCAAACCATCCGGATTGAGCGGCGAGGTTTTGCGATGTGCGTAGGTTCGCCATCCCGGTTCTTTGAAAAGCGCACTGAGGGCCGCCTGATCGGCGACTTCCCGAAAGGAGATTCCGTCAGGCGCATCCGGGCTATACAGCACAAGCGGCCCGTCCTGCCCGTTGCCGATGACGATCACCCCCTGAAGCGCCTGACCAAAGTGGCTGACGGTGTTGGCGACAACGGTCTTTCCATCCACTTGAGGCCGCGTGGCAGCGTCCGGAAAATCGAGCACGGCCCGGACCCAGTCAGGTCCCGAGGAGCCTTGTGGATAAGCCTGCGGGTTCAACTGCCCCAGAAACGCCTGCTTCTGCATGACATCCGACAGGTTGGCTTTCCACGCCGCGCGCAGTTTTCCTGGCTTGCCCGTCTGGGCGTCCGGTGCCATCCGCTCCTTGAGTAGCGCGATGTAGTTGCCGCCCACATCCAGCTCATTCACCAGCGCCTTGAGTTCCTCGGTTCCCAACACCACGGGTTTTCCATCTGACCCGAGTACCGGCTTGCCTGAAACATCGGTCAGCTTCGCGGCGAACTTCACCTCACTATGCTGGTGGCTTTCTGCTGGGGGCCATGCCGTAGGGTTTTTCAGCGCCAGGTCGGTCAATGAGCCGTGCTGTCTGTCGACATCGCGCGGAACGTAAGCGCCTGGCCGACCGGTGTGAGTCTTGGACTGCGTGGTGGTGGTCACCACGATCTTGTCCGGGTCGAGATTCACCGTGGGGTATTTTTTCCTGAGTGCCGCCTTTAATTGCTGACTGGCAAAGCCCTGCAGTGAAGGGATCTCCTCCAGCAACGGCACCAGCGTCTGGAGGGATTGCTGCTCGCGTGCATCCAGGTCTTTGTATTGCCCCTCGTTCATGCGCGACAGGTTTTTCAGCCACGGCGGCTGTTGTTTTTCTTCAAGCCTTTCTCCCCGGGCGAGCATTGCGTTGCTGCCGTCCAGTTGAGAAGACCAATTGGCGGCGTCGTTCATGGCCTGGGAGATTTGTGGGCCGTTCATGTCGCTGGTGTCTGAGTGCGTCAGGGCATTCAGTTCGGTTTTTTGTCGCTCCAGAAGCTGAGGAATCGCTTCAGCCATCACGTCCCCTGAAGTCGGGGCGAAACTCAGCGTCAGGTCCTCCCCGCGTAAAGGTTTGCGCAGGTTTTCCGCCGACAAGGGCAAGCTCTGCGACAGCAGTTCTGCGGGAACACCCCCTTTGTCAATTCGTTGCATCAGTGCCGCCTGCAATTGTGCAGGGGTCGCGAACTCTTCAAAGCCCTCACCGGGGGTGTAGAGCACCACAGGTCCATTGTCCTGGGTGGCAGGCATGTTTTTGTTGCCGTTGGGCCAGTGGGGCGGGGTTTGTCCGGAGCCATCGGTGGTAGTGATCATGAAGGCCCCGGCCAGGCGCGCGCCGTTCGGCGTACTGTCATCAACCGTGATCGGATACACACCGGGCCGCGCACCGTTGGGGAACGCGTTTTCCCGGGCCGCCAGGGTCGGATAGCGGAACGCCTTGTCAATCAGGGCTTTGCTCGCCGGGCTCAGGGTGCCGTCCTCCACCCGCAAAGCCGCCTGGGTGGAGAGCATTTGCCGGTGCAGGTTGATCAGTTGGTCTTGAGGCGGGCTCGGGTCTGTTTCGGTGGGGCGGGCAGACGTCCAGAACCGAGTGACAGCGTTGGCATACATATCGCCGATTTCCCCCACCGCGCCAGGTGTACTGGCAACGTACTCCTGATATTCCTGCACAAACTGTTCGTAGGTGGGCTGCTGGCTGATCAACCGGTTGATTTTAATGTTGAGTGCATCGTGCTGAGTGAGAAACCCCTGTTGGGCAGAAGCGGGTCTGCCAAAAACATACTCGGCGACAGCGGCCGGGCGAATGCTCCGAACAACCGGTAGAACGGGGGTATCGGTGACGGCGTGGCCGGAAAATGGCGTCTGGCCCCCGAGTTGAGGCGCTTGTCTTTCTGAAGGTTGATGGCGGGTTGAGTCTGAGGAAGGGGGAAGATCAGGCTGATAGTGGGTATGACGTTTAACAATCATTAAATGGACCCTGTGATTAAGGGGGCCAGTCCATTGTTACCCTTGTAAAAGTGATATCACTCCAGTGATGCATCAATTTGTGGTGTAAGAGAGCCAGCAGGTTCCGGTGGGAAAAGTGCAATGCATTACCGCAAGTGATTAGGCTTGGCTCCCGGGCTCAGCTACGATGAATGCTCATGGCAAGCGAGGGTTTTATCGTGTTCATCGGCGTTCTACTGATCATCACCTGGTTGATCCTCCTCCTGCGCTATCCGGCCAAGGCGTTGCCGGTTTCCCTTGCGGCCGCCATCGGCCTGGGTTTGGTGGCGATAGGCGTCGTGTGGCTGGACAAGCGTGAGGCCCAACAATTGGCACGCCTGGAATTGCGCACCGTCTACGCGCCTCAAGAATGCCCGGCAGACCGCCCACTCAAACTCACCCTGAACAACGGCAACAACGTGCCCCTGACCGAACTGCGCTGGCGCGTCGCTGCCTACGCACCAGGCGACACCGTCAACCTGGCCGACAACGTCTACGCTGCCCCACGCTATCGCGGCCCCGGCGAACTGCAAGCCGGCGCCACCTGGGAAGACTGCCTGCCGGTACCACCACTGCGCCCCGGCTATCGCCCGCAAACCCTGGAATTTCGCGCCGAGCATTTGCAAGGCAGCTTCTCCGACTGACCCTGACAAAGGACTGATCCATGCCCAACGTACTCATCACCGGGTGTTCCAGTGGTATCGGCCGCGCCCTGGCGGATGCCTTCAAGCAAGCCGGTTTTGACGTGTGGGCCAGCGCCCGACGCACTGATGATGTGACGGCACTTCGCGCCGCCGGCTTCAACGCCGTGCAACTGGACGTCAACGACAGCGCCGCGCTCGCTCAATTGGCCGGCCAGATCGGCGAACTGGATGTGCTGATCAACAACGCCGGCTACGGCGCCATGGGCCCGCTGCTCGACGGCGGCACCCAAGCGATGCAACAGCAATTCGAGACCAACGTATTTTCCGTGGTCGGGGTGACCCAGGCGCTGTTCCCGGCCCTGCGTCGTCGAAAGGGTTTGGTGGTGAATATCGGCAGCGTGTCCGGCGTGTTGGTCACACCGTTCGCCGGTGCGTATTGCGCCTCGAAAGCCGCAGTGCACGCCTTGAGTGATGCGTTGCGCATGGAACTCGCGCCGTTTGGCGTGCGGGTGATGGAAGTGCAGCCGGGTGCCATCGATACAAGTTTTGCAAAAAACGCCGGCACCCAGGCCGAGCTGTTGATCAATGAAACGTCGCCCTGGTGGCCACTGCGCGAAAGCATCCGCGCCCGGGCCAAGGCCTCCCAGGATCGGCCTACGCCCGCTCGCGATTTTGCCGCGGACGTGCTCAAGGCCGTGCAACAGGGCACTCCGCCACGCCTGTTACGCTCGGGTAATGGCTGCCGGGCATTGCCATTGATGGCGGCGTTGCTGCCCAAGGGTTTGCTGGAGACCGTCTTGAAAAAACGCTTTGGCCTAAGCGGCCAGCTGTAAGAGCCCCCCGCCTCCCCCGTGGCGAGGGAGCTTGCTCCCGCTGGGCTGCGCAGCAGCCCCAAAACCATCCGCCCGAGTATTCCTGAAAGAATGCGCCGACCTTTTCAGGGGTGCTTCGCACCCCCAGCGGGAGCAAGCTCCCTCGCCACACGGTTTCTCGACTGATCAGCCTTTCATGAAATCAATGAAGGCCCGCACTTTCAGCGGCAAATGCCGGGTATCCGGGTACAACGCATACACCCCCTGTGGCGCAAATCGATGACCCGGCAGCAGACGCACCAAACGCCCCGCCTCCAGGTCTTCCTGCACCAGCCACTGGGGCAGGATCGCCACGCCATGCCCGCGTACCGCAAACGCCTGGAGAATAGCGGCGCTGTCCGCAACCAGTGAGGCCTTGCCGGGCCCGGGGCGATACAGGTGTTCGTGGCCAGCCGGATCCACCACCGCCAACTCCGTCAGGCGCCCATGACCCAGCTTGGGCAATTGCTCCAACTCATCCAGCGTGGCGACCCCGGCAAATTCCGGCGCGGCCACGGCAAAAATCTCGTAGCTCGACAGCTGCACCGCCCGGTGATTGGAGTCGAGCATCCGTCCCAATCGAATGGCCACATCGAACCGCTCGGAGATCAGGTCAGCGTGGCTGGAGGATGTGGATAACTGGACGTTCAATTCCGGGTGCAGGCCGCGAAAGGTTTCCAGTGCCGGCACCACCACCGCCAATCCGTATTCGACGGTGGTGGTGATACGCAACGTGCCTTTGAGCTGGCTGTGTTCCGAACGGGCTTCCTCGACCGCCAGGCGCGCCTCTTCCAGCATCCGCGTGCAACGCAGGTAAAAGCGTTCACCGGCATCGGTCAGTGCCAGTTGGCGAGTACTGCGGGTCAGCAGGGTGACACCCAGCTCGGCCTCCAGGCGCTTGAGGTTGAAGCTCACCACCGCCCGCGTCTGCCCGAGAAAATCAGCGGCCGCGGTCAACGAACCGGCCTCGACCACGGCCTTGAAGGTGTCGAATCGATCCAGGCTGACCATTAAGCGCGCACTCCTTTGTCAAAATATTTTTGACAAACTAACAGTCAAACCGCTGTTTCCCAAATGCCCGCACCCGCCTACCCTGCCGCCATCCACTGCAGGAAGCGCGCAATGACCTACCGCTCGAAAGTCACTTGGATCTTTCTATTGGGCTTTGCCCTCGACCTGGTGAACATGTTTGTCGCCACCATCGCCTACCCGGAAATCGCCCGGGAGTTGCACGCCTCGGTCACGCAACTGGCGTGGATCGGCAACGCCTATATGCTCGGCCTGACCGTGGTCATTCCACTGAGCGTGTGGCTGGCGGCGCTGTTGGGCGAACGTCGGTTGATTGCCCTCAGCCTGTTGCTATTCGGCATGGCCTCGGTGTTGGTGGGCCAGGCCGCATCGATTGAAGCGCTGATCGGCTGGCGGCTGCTGCAAGGCTTGGGTGGCGGCTTGTTGATCCCGGTGGGCCAAGCCTTGGCCTATCGGCATTTTGCGCCGGCAGAACGTAGCCAACTGACGGCCAAAGTCATGCTGGTGGCGCTGCTGATACCGGCGCTATCGCCGGCGTTGGGTGGCTTGCTGGTGGACAGCGTGTCGTGGCGCTGGATCTTTTTCGCCAACCTGCCGCTGGCGCTGATCACCCTGGTGTTGACCTTGTGCTGGCTGGAGGCGGACACGCCCGCCTCCACACGCCCGGCGCTGGAACTCGGCAAAATAGTGCGCCAGGTTCGGCGCCCGATGCTGCGGGTCGCGATGCTGGTGTATCTGTTCATTCCGGGCGTGTTTATCGGCACCAGCCTGGTGGCGATTCTTTATCTGCACGGCCTCGGGTTTAGCACCAGTCACATCGGCGCGCTGATGCTGCCTTGGGCGCTGGCGTCAGGAGCGGCCATTGCCTTGAGCAAAAAACTGTTCAATCGCTGCGGGCCTCGGCCGTTGCTGTTGACGGGCATGCTGCTGCAATCCATCGGCATCCTGTTGCTGATCGAGCCACACCCGACAGTCATCGTGCTCGCCTACCTCCTGATGGGTCTGGGCGGCAGCCTGTGCAGCAGCACTGCGCAAACCCTGGCCTTTCTCGACATTCCGGCCGAGCGCATGGGGCACGCCAGCGCCTTGTGGAATATCAATCGGCAACTGAGTTTTTGCCTCGGCGCCGCCGTGCTCAGTGCGGTGCTGGCTGCGCTGGGCTCCTTCACCGCGACCTTCGCGATTGCCGCAGCGTTGACCCTGTTTCCATTATTTGCCGTACTGTGCCTGGATGCGTCCAATGTACGGACACTGCTTCACCCTGCGAGCGAGCCCACACGATGATTGATTACCGCGACTTTTTTGATGAAGTAATCCAGGCCCATGTCGAGATCGAGCAATGGTTTGCCGGGACAGCACCGGAGGGAACACTGCAGATTTTGCTCGGCCGTTTCTCGCCGGACTTTTCCATGATCACCCCGGCTGGCAAGCAACTGGATTTTGCGCTGCTCAACCAGCTGTTCAGCCAGGCCGGCGGCAAGCGCCCCGGGTTCAAGATCAGCCTCAGCGAGTTTGCCGGGATTGATCGACATGCCCGTGGCGCGACGGTGAGTTATCGCGAGCAGCAGGTGGATGACAGCGGCGCCCAAACCGATCGGCGATCGACCGTGGTGTTTGAAAAGCAGGCCAGCGGCGCCCTGCTGTGGCGCCACTTGCATGAGACTTTTCTACAGGCCTGACACGGTCAAAATGTGGGAGCGGGCTTGCTCGCGAATACGGAGTGTCAGCCACTGAATAGAGTGCCTGATCCACCGCTTTCGCGAGCAAGCCCGCTCCCACATTCAGTTCTGTGTTTGGTTGACGATCACGGTGCAGGTGATCCCCGCCGCCAACAGCACACCCTCCGGCACTTCATCAATGTGGATCCGCACCGGCACCCGCTGGGCCAGGCGCACCCAGTTGAAGGTCGGGTTCACATCAGCGATCAGCTCGCGGCTCTCCGGATTGTCCCGGTCGTAGATCCCGCGCGAAATGCTTTCCACGTGGCCCTTGAGGGTTTCGCCGCTCATCAACTGCATGTCGGCTTTATCACCGACTTTGACGTGGGGCAGCTTGGTTTCTTCGAAGAAGCCGTACACCCAGAACGAGTTCATATCCACCACCGCCATCTTCGCCTCGCCAATACGCGCGTAGTCGCCACGGTGCACGTTGAGGTTGGTGACGTAGCCGTCCACCGCCGCCACAACCTGGGTGCGCTTGAGGTTCAGTTCGGCGGCTTCCAGTTGCGCCAGCGCGTGCTGGTAATCCGCCAGGGCCGAGTCGGCGATGTTGCTGGCGTCGTCGCGGTTCTCCTTGGAGATCACCAGGGCGTCAAGGTCGGCGCGGCGGTGGGCGTTTACCTTGCGCATCTCCCAGGTGGCCTTGCGGGACGCCACCAACGACTGCGCCTGCTTGACCGCAATCTGGTAATGCTCGGGGTCGATCTGCATCAGCAGGTCGCCCTTTTTCACCAACTGGTTGTCACGCACCGGGACATTGACTACCTCGCCGGTGACGTCGGCGGCAACGTTGATGATGTCGGCGCGCACGCGCCCATCGCGAGTCCAGGGGGTTTCCATGTACTGCACCCACAGCGTGCGGCCAATCCAGATCGCCAGGGCCAGTACCAGCAAGGTCGCGAGCAGGCTGAAAAACTTTTTCATCGGGGCATTCTCAACGGTAGACGGTCAGCGCCAGGGCGCCGAACAAGCAAGCGAACAGGCTCAGGCGCAGCAGCGCCGGGTGCCAGAAAAAACGGTACAGGTCAAAGCCGGCCAGGAACCGGTCGAGAGCCCAGGCCAGGCCCGCCGCGATCAGAAACATCAGGGTCATGGTGGGCATGTAGACGCCGTGGAAGGCGATTTCACGAGGCATGGGCGGGTCCTTCGGACTTGAGGGCAGCCAGGGGTGATTGCGGGTCCAGCAATGAGGTGCGGATAAAGTGCAGGTAGCTTTTCACCCGGCGCAGGGCCGAGGTGTCGAAGTGCGGGGCGAAGGGTTCGTCGGTGGCCTGCACCCGGCTGATGGCATGGTCCACGGCGATCAGGCCGCGCTCCAGGTTGCTGGCGCTGGGTTGCAGGAACAGCCGCACCAATGAGCGGCCCATCACCCGGATCGCCTGGCGCCACGGCTGGGATTCGGCATACGCCGGGTGCACCGGCAAGATCGCCTGTTCCTTGCGCAATTCGATGATCGCGTGGCCGACTTCCAGCACCACGAACATCCAGCGCAGCAGGTTGCGTTGCACCTGGGGTTGCCCGGCGGCGAAACCATAGGCCTGGTGCAGCAGGTCGCGGGTGCGGCTTTCGAAACTCGAAGCCAGGCCCTTGAGTTTACCGCTGATGGCAAACACCACTTGCTCGCGCAAGTCCTGCTCCAGCCGACGCCACAACCAGCGGCTGTTGGGCGGCAGGATGATCGCGCCTGCCGCCGCACACACCAGCATGCCGATGACCATCGCGATGTAGTCGTTGATGAAGGTGTAGGGGTTATAGACCGTGAGGTTGTCCGGCACCGAGCCGGTGCTGAAGAAGATCAGCAACCCGACGCCAACGCCGGCGTACTGCGGGCGCGAAGCCAGGAACGAACCGAAGATGATCACCGGGGCGAGCATCACGCACAGCAACGGGAAACCGTCGATCCAGGGGAACACGAAGAACATTTCGACAAAGCCCACCAGCGCCCCGATCAAGGTGCCGCAAGCCATTTGAAACGCCATGCGCTTGGGGTTGGGCGTGGCGGCCGACAAACCCACCGTCGCGGCGGCGATCAGGGTCATGGTGGCGCCGCTGGGCCAGGCCGTGGCCACCCAGTAGCTGCCGAGGACGATCAGGATAAATGAGGCGCGAATCCCGGAGGCAGCGCAGGCCAGCCAGTTGGTTTTCGGGGTATAGGGCTCGTCCCAGTGTTCGCGTTCGTGGCTGTGGTCGGCCAGGGACGCGTGGGTCTGGGCGTAGTTGTGCAGGTCGTCGACGAAGCGGTACAGCAGCTCGTAGGCGGTGTGAAAATCCAGCTGCTCGGCGTCGCTGGGCGCGCTTTCCTGGAAGCTCGTGCGCAGGCTGCGCACCTTGGCGGGCAGGCCTTCCTTATAGGTATTCAACTGATTGGCCAGGCGCGCCGCATCGGGGCTGGTGAGGGCGCGACCGGAAAAACCGTCGAGCAATTCCGCGAGGTCTTGCAGGCCGGGTTTGATGGCGGCCACCACGTGATCGGCCTCTTGGCTGCGCAGGCGTTCGAGCAATTGATGCAAGGCGTTGAAGCGAGTAGTGATGCTCATGAACTCGCTGTTCAACCGCGTCAGCCGGCCATTGCGCCGACGCATGTGCGGGTCTTCGAACACGGTGATGCTGCGCAGCCCTTCCAGGCCCACGGCTTCGGCGATAAAGCGCACGTTGCTGCGTTCAAACCCTTCACGCTCACTGCGACCGCGCAGGCCGTCGGTGACGAACAGCGCAAACACCCCAAAGCGCTGGTACAAGGCGTTGCGCATCGCAGCGCTGGCGGTTTGCGGCAGGATCGCGGCGCTGACCAACGTGGAGCAGACAATCCCCAACGAGATCTCCAGGACCCGCCACACCGCCGCCATGAACGCGCCGTCAGGATGGGCCAGGGCCGGCAGGCCAACCATCGCGGCGGTGTAGCCGGCCAGCACAAAACCGTAGGCGCGAAAGTTGCGATTGCGGGTAGCGCCAGCAGTGCAGATGCCGACCCAGATCGCCAGCGAGCCGAGGAACAGTTCCGTGTTCTGGGCGAACAAGGCGATCAGAAAAACCATCACCGCCGAGCCGGCCAGGGTGCCAAGGAAGCGGTAAAAACTCTTGGCGAATACCTGGCCACTTTGCGGCTGCATCACGATAAATACCGTGATCATTGCGGTGCGCGGTTGCGGCAACTCCAGGCGCATGGCCAACCACAGCGTCAGGAACGCTGCGATCAGCACCTTGAAGATATAGACCCAGGTCACGCCGTCACTGCGTGCCCAATCGAAGAAACCACGGCGCCACTCAAGGGAGTGCAACCAGCGCAGCGGTGCAGGCAAGGGAGTCATTGCATCCTACTCAGTGATCAAACACGGCGAGGGCCGCCGGGGTCTTGCTCGGTAAGGTCTGGCTGTCCTGAGGCACGTCGCTGCCGGCGTCGAGGCCACCGCCCAATGCGGTCACCAGTTCGGCGTGGGCACTCAGGCGCGCGGCCTGGACTTGCTGCTGCACCTGCTGTTGGCGGAACAACAGGCTTTGGGCATTCAGCACGTTGAGGTAGTCGGTGAGGCCGCGCTGGTAGGCGATCATCGCGATGTCATAGGTCTTCTGCGCCGAAGCCACGGATTCGGCGGCGAAGGCTTGCTGCTTGTCCATGGACTCGCGGCGGATCAACTGGTCGCTGATGCCCTTGAGCGCATTCACCAGCGTCTGGTTGTAGTGCGCCACAGCGATGTCGTAGCCGGCGCTGGCTTCACCCAGTTGCGAGCGCAGGCGGCCGCCATCGAAGATCGGCAGGCTGATGGCCGGGCCGGCGGTGTAGTTGAGCTTTTTACCCGTGAGGAAACTGAGCATCCCGCCGCCGGTGGCGACGTAGCCGAGGCTGCCCACCAGGTCGACGTTGGGGTAGAAACCGGCGTGGGCCACGTCAATGCCACGGGCCTGGGCCGCCACTTGCCAGCGACTGGCAACCACGTCCGGGCGCTGGCCGAGCAGTTCGGCGGGCAAGGTCGACGGCAATTTCAGCGGTGCCGCGAGGGACAAGGTGGGCCGCTGCAACTGCGCGCCCTCCCCCGGTCCCTTGCCCGCCAACGCAGCCAGCTGATTGCGGCTCAGGGCAATTTCTTCATCCAGAGCATCCAGTTGCCGATGGGTTTCCGGCAGCGGCGTCTCGGCCTGGCTGACTTCGAAGTGGGTGCCGATCCCGCCATTCAAACGCTTTTGCGCCAGGTCGAGGATCTGTTGTTGCTGGGCCAGGGTGGCGGCCACGATATCGCGCTGGGCAAAGTGCAACGACAGCTGGATATAGGCGCGCACCACGTTGTTCTGTAATTCGAGCTGGGCCTGACGCGCTTCGGCGGCGCTCATGTGGGCGATGTCCACGGCACGCTCGGTGGCATTGCTTTCGCGGCCCCAGAGATCGAGGGCATAGCTCAAGCCCAGGGATGCGTTGTTGTCCCAGGTGGTGGCGTTGTCCAGCGCGCCCGGGCCGTAGAACTGGTCGCTGGGCCAGTTATGGCGCTTGAGCGTGGCGTCGCCATTGACCTGCAACGACTCGGCCGACTCGGCGATCCCGGCCATGGCCCGGGCTTCACGCACACGTGCAGCGGCCATGGCCATGCTCGGGCTGCCTTGCACGGCGAGGTCGATCCAGTGGTTGAGTTGCGGGTCGCCGTAGGCTTGCCACCATTGCGCGGTGGGCCAGTGGGCGTCCTGGGCGGCGCTTTTGATCGCTTCGTCGGTGGCCAATGTATTGGCGACGAGTGACTGGCCTTGAGGGGCAATTCCTCCGGTTCCGATGCAGCCGCTGATTGCTAACGATAAGGCCCAAACACTGAGAGTCTTCAGCTCTCTGCTGATGCGACGCGGCACTGCTGCGAATTCCTGAGAGGGTGTTGCGGGGAAGGTGGCGCAATTCTAAGGGGCGGGCCGGATGGCGATAAGGTGGGATTCTTGTGAATCTTTGTTACCGTTCAGGCGATAATCTTTTGGTAGGGATCACTGGATCCTGCAACTTCGTGTCACAATTTGCCATCTCCCCTGAGAGCACCTAAATGGACACCTTGCAAAACATGCGCGCCTTCAGTTGTGTGGCCGAAGCCGGCAGCTTCACCGCCGCCGCTGTGCAACTGGACACCACCACGGCCAACGTCTCGCGCGCGGTCTCCAACCTTGAGGCCCATCTGCAAACCCGTTTGCTCAACCGCACCACCCGCCGCATCGCCTTGACCGAGGCCGGCAAACGCTATTTGCTGCGTTGCGAGCAGATCCTGGCGTACGTCGAGGAAGCCGAGGCCGAAGCCAGCGACGCCCACGCCCGCCCCGCCGGGCAGCTGAAAGTGCACACCATGACCGGCATCGGCCAGCACTTCGTGATCGATGCGATTGCCCGCTACCGCCGCACCCACCCGGACGTGACCTTCGACCTGACCATGGCCAACCGCGTGCCCGACCTGCTGGACGAGGGCTACGACGTGTCCATCGTGCTCGCCAGCGAACTGCCGGATTCGGGGTTTGTCTCGCAGCGCCTGGGGATAACTTACAGCATCGCCTGTGCATCGCCGGCCTACGTCAAGGCCAATGGCTGTGCACAACGGCCCAGCGACTTGCTCAACCACGCGTGCCTGCGCCTGGTCAGCCCGGTAATTCAGCTGGATAAATGGTCGTTCAATGGCCCTGAAGGCCAGGAAAGTGTGGCGATCAACAGCTCACCGTTCCTGGTGAACTCCGCGGATGCGATGAAAACCGCCATCACCAGCGGCATGGGCGTTGGCCTGTTGCCCGTGTATGCGGCGATTGAAGGCCTGCGCAACGGCACCCTGGTGCGGGTGATGCCCAACTACCGCTCCCAGGAACTCAACCTGTACGCCATCTACCCGTCGCGCCAGTACCTGGATGCGAAGATAAAGACGTGGGTGGAATACCTGCGCAGTTCCCTGCCGGAAATCATGGCCGCACATCAGGCGGAACTGGCGGCCTATGAGCTCAGTGGCAGTTTGGGCGGGGTTCGGCTAAGTAACTGAGGGAGGCAGCCGCTACACCGGCAGCGTAATGCCAAAGGTGTTGCCGCCGCCCTCGCTGCGCACAAACACATCCCCGCCGTGCATCAGCGCGATCGCCTTGACGATCGCCAGTCCCAACCCGTGATTCGCCCCGCTATTGCTGCGGGACGCATCCACCCGATAGAACCGCTCGAACAACCGGGGCAGATGCTCGCTGGCAATCTCATCGCCCGGGTTGGTCACCCCGATCGCCACGTGGTCCTGCAACACGTCGATCTTCACCTCGATCACCTGCCCAGGCAGCGTGTGCTGCACCGCATTGCTCAACAGGTTGATCAACGCCCGGCGCAAATGCGCCCTCTCGATCTGCACCTGGGCATCGCCGCTCACGCGTACCTGCACCTGGGCGTCTTCGAGGATGAAGTCCAGGTAGTCCAGGGTGGTCGCCACTTCGTCCGCCAAGGAACTGCTGATCAACTTGGTGGCCTTGCTGCCCTGGTCGGCACTGGCCAGGAACAGCATGTCATTGATGATCGAGCGCAGCCGTTCCAGCTCCTCGAGGTTCGATTGCAGTACCTCGAAATAATGCTCGGCCGAACGCCCACGGGTCAGCGCTACCTGGGTCTGACCAATCAGGTTGGTCAACGGTGAGCGCAGTTCATGGGCCACATCGGCGTTGAACGACTCCAGGCGCGAATAGGCTTGCTCCACCCGGTCGAGGGTCGAGTTGAAGGAATTGACGAACTGCTTCAGCTCCGGCGGCAACGGCGACAGTTGCAGGCGCCCGGAGAGTTTCGGGGGCGCGAGTTTCTGCGCCTCATCCGACAGTTTGATCAGCGGCTTGAGGCCGATACGTGCGACCCAGAAGCCCAGCAGCGACGCCAACACCACGCCGACAAACGCCAGGCTGATCAGCGCCACCAGCAGTTGATGCTGGGTCGCGCGGAAGTTCTCGGTGTCGACGGCGATCATGAAGCGCAACGGCGGACGCTGGTCCTTGGCGGGGAACTGGCTGACCAGCACTTTGAACGGATGATGATGGCCCGGCAGGTGCAAATCGCGCTTGCCGGTCGGGCCTTCGGCGAAGGCGCGAATCTGCGCGTCCGGGTTGCCGTATTCGTAGGTCGGATCGCTGCTCACCACCCAGAAGCGGATGCGCTTGTCTTCCTCACCCAACAGCTTGAGCTTGGCGGTGATCTTCGCCCAGTGGTCCGGCGTACCGAAGCGGTTCACCGAAGACTCCAGCACGCTGTAACGCGCATCCAGCTCGGCACCGGGCAACAGGCCCAGGCCTTTGTCCACCTGCTGGTACAGCGCGCCGCCGATCAACAGGAAGATCAGCAGCGCCACCAACGTGAACATGCCACTCAGGCGCAGGGCGATGGAGTTAGCCGACACTGCGGTTCTCCAGCACATAACCCATGCCACGGATGGTGTGCAGCAGCTTCTGTTCGAACGGCCCGTCGAGCTTGGCCCGCAGACGTTTGATCGCCACTTCCACCACGTTGGCGTCGCTGTCGAAATTGATGTCCCAGACCATTTCCGCAATCGAGGTCTTGGACAGGATTTCACCTTGGCGCCGGGCCAATACGCTGAGCAGCGAGAACTCCTTGGCGGTCAGGTCCAGGCGAACGCCGTTGCGGCTGGCCTTGCGGCTGATCAGGTCGATCCACAGGTCGGCGATGGTCACCTGCACCGGCTCATGCCCGCCGCTGCGACGGGTCAGGGCCTGCAGGCGCGCCACCAGCTCAAGGAACGAGAATGGCTTGCCGAGGTAATCGTCCGCCCCTTCCCGCAGGCCGCGAATACGGTCTTCCACGCGCTCGCGGGCGGTGAGCATGATCACCGGCGTCTGCTTGCGCGCCCGCAGCGCGCGCAATACGCCAAAACCATCCAGGCCGGGCAGCATCACGTCGAGCACGATCACCGCGTAATCGTTCTCCAGGGCCAGGTGCAAACCCTCGACGCCTTCACGGGCGACGTCGACGGTATAGCCTTGCTCCGTCAGGCCGCGGTGCAGGTAGTCGGCGGTTTTTTCTTCGTCTTCAATAATCAGTACACGCATGAGCCTTTTGTTCCAGGACGGGGCCTCAGCCTCAGTGTGTGGTTGCCAGCTGGAGAGCTGGTTTGGGTCTGTGGAAAAACTTCTCAAGGTACAAGTATATGACCGGCGTGGTGAACAGCGTCAGCGCCTGGCTCACCAGCAACCCGCCCACCACCGCGATACCCAGCGGCTGGCGCATTTCTGCACCAGGGCCGGAGCCCAGCATCAGCGGTACCGCACCCAGTAGCGCCGCGAGGGTGGTCATGATGATCGGCCGGAACCGCGTGACACAGGCTTCATAAATCGCCTCTTCAGGCGGCAAGCCGCGTACACGCTGGGCATCCAGGGCAAAGTCGATCATCAGGATGCCGTTCTTCTTCACAATCCCGATCAGCAGCACCAGGCCGATCAACGCCATGATCGAAAAGTCCTGGCCCATCAGTGACAGCATGATCAGCGCCCCCAACCCCGCCGACGGCAAGGTGGAGATGATCGTCAGCGGGTGCACGAAGCTCTCGTACAGCACACCCAGGATAATGTAGACCGCCACCAGTGCCGCGAGGATCAGCCAGGGCTGGCTGGCCAACGAACTCTGGAACGCCTGGGCCGCGCCCTGGAAGTTGCCGATGATGGTAGTCGGCATGCCGATTTCGTTCTTCGCCTGGTTGAGCATGATCACCGCATCCCCCAACGCGACGCCCGGCGCCAGGTTGAACGACAGGTTGGCCGCCGGGAACATGCCGTCATGGCTGATGGACAATGGCCCTACGGTAGGCGGGTCGACCTTGGCCACCGCCGACAGCGGCACCATCTCGTTGGTCAGCGGCGAGCGCAGGTAGAAGTAGTTCAGGCTTTCGGCCTTGCCGCGTTGCTGGGTGTCCAGCTCCAGCACCACCTGGTACTGGTTGATCTCGGTCTGGAACTCGTTGATCTGGCGCTGGCCGAAGGCGTCGTACAGCGCCTGGTCCACATCGGTGGCGGTGAGGCCAAACCGCGCGGCGGCCTGACGGTCGATGCTGATGTGGGTGATGCTGCCACCCAGCTGCAAGTCGTTGGACAGGTCGCGGAACGCCGGGTTGGCCCGCAGTTTTTCGGTGAGGCGCTGGGTCCAGGTATTCAGGGTCGGGCCGTCATTGCTCTTGAGCACGTACTGGTACTGGGCGCGGCTCGGGCCGGAGCTCAAGTTGATGTCCTGGCCGGCCCGCAGGTACAGCACGATGCCTGGCACTTTCGCCAGTTTCGGGCGGATCCGATCGATAAACTGGCTGGCCGACACGTCACGGTCCCCGCGATCTTTCAAGGCGATCCAGAACCGGCCGTTGGCAATGGTCTGGTTGCTGCCGGTCACGCCCACCGAATGGGAGAACGCTTCCACCGCCGGGTCATCCTTGACGATCTCGGCGATCGCCTTGTGCTTGGCGACCATGTCCGGGAAGGACACGTCGGCCGCCGCTTCGCTGGTGCCGAGGACGAAGCCAGTGTCTTGTACCGGGAAGAAACCCTTGGGGATAAACACGTAGCCGACCACGGCCAGGGCCAAGGTCACCATGAAGATTGCGGCCATGGTGCGCTGGTGGGCCAACGCGCGGCGCAGATTGCGCGCATAACCGGCTAGCAAGCGTTCGCTGAAGCCGGGTTTGTCGTGGGCGTGATGGGTCGGGGCACGCATGAACAACGCGGCCAGGGTGGGCGCCAGTGTCAGTGAGACCACCACCGAAATCAGGATGGTCGAGGTGGCTGTCAGCGCAAACTCCTTGAACAAGCGCCCCACCACACCGCCCATGAACAGCAGCGGAATAAACGCCGCCACCAGCGAGAAGCTGATGGACACCACGGTAAAGCCGATTTCCCCCGCGCCCTTGATCGCCGCTTCGCGCTTGTCGAGGCCCGCCTCCAGATGGCGGTGAATGTTTTCCACCACCACGATGGCATCGTCCACCACAAACCCCACGGAGATCACGATCGCCACCAGGGTCAGGTTGTTCAGGCTGAAGCCCATCAGGTACATCAGCGCAAAACTGGCGACCAGCGACACACCGAGCACGCTGGACACAATCAACGTGGCCGACAACTGGCGCAGGAACAGCGCCATCACCGCCACCACCAGCAGGATCGCGATCAGCAGGGTCACTTCCACTTCATGCAGGGACGCGCGGATGGTCTTGGTACGATCGGTCAATACGCTGACCTGCACCGAGGCCGGCAACATGGCTTGCAGGCGTGGCAGCTCGGCTTGAATGCGGTCCACGGTCTCGACGATATTCGCCCCGGGCTGGCGGGAGATCACCAGGTTGACCCCTGGCGTGTCGCCGGACCAGGCCTGCACGTAGGCGTTTTCCGAACCGTTGACGACTTTGGCGATATCCCGCAGCTGTACGGGCGCCCCGTCCTTGTAGGACACGATCAGTTGGGCGTAATCCTCGGGATGGAACAACTGGTCGTTGGTCGACAAGGTCGACACGCTGTTCTCGCCGTAGATCGCGCCCTTGGCCAGGTTCAGGCTCGATTGCTGGATCGCCAGGCGCACGTCCGCCAGGGTCAGGCCGATGGCCGCGAGTTTATCGGCCGACGCCTGCACTCGGATGGCCGGGCGTTGCTGGCCAGTGATGTTGATCTGGCCTACGCCGTCGATCTGGCTGATCTGACGGGCCAGCAGGGTTTCCACGTAGTCGCTCAGCTCGGTGCTGGGCATGCTGTCGGAGCTGACGCTGAGGATCAGCACCGGGCTGTCCGCCGGGTTGACCTTCTTCCAGGTCGGCAGGCTCGGCATGTCGCTGGGCAGTTTGCCGGACGCGGTGTTGATCGCCGCCTGCACTTCTTGCGCGGCGGTATCGATGCTCTTGGTGAGGGTGAATTGCAGGGTCAGGAGGCTGGAGCCCAAGGCACTGCTGGAGGTCATCTGGGTCATGCCGGGGATGGCGCTGAATTGCACCTCCAGCGGCGTGGCCACGGAAGACGCCATGGTGTCAGGGCTGGCACCCGGCAGCGTGGCGCTGACCTGGATCGTCGGAAATTCCGCTTCCGGCAGTGGGGCGATGGCCAGACGAGGGAAGGCAATCATCCCGAGCAGCACCAGGGCAAAGGTCAGCAGCAAGGTGGCGACCGGATGGTCGACGCACCAGGCCGACGGCGAACGACTGCCACTCATGGCTGCACCTTGGCATCAACGGTCTGGATCACCTGCGGCGGCTCCTTGAGCACGTCGACCTGAGCGCCGGCCTTGAGCCGTGACTGGCCATCGCTGACCAGCACGTCGCCGGCCTGCACACCCTGGAGGATGTTCATGTCGCTGTTCTGGTACAGCACCTGCACCGGCACCAACTCTACCTTGTCACCCTTGAGCCGGTACACGAAGTGCGAATCCAGCCCGCGTTGCACGACGGTGGGTGGAACCACCAGGGCGTTCTTGTGCAGGGCGGTCTGGATGCGGATTGTCACCAGTTGCCCCGGCCAGAGTTTTTGCGCGCCGTTGCTGAACTCGGCCTTGGCGCGGATGGTGCCGGTGGTGCCGCTGATCTGGTTGTCGATCAGGCTCAGGCGACCCTCGCCCAGCAGGTCGCCGGTCTGGCCGTCGGTGTCGGCGCCCATGTAGGCGTTGACGTCGGCGGGCAGTTGCGCCGCGATCAGGCGTTGCAGGGTGGGCAGCATTTGTTGCGGCAGGGAGAACTCGACGGCAATCGGGTCGATCTGGGTCACGGAGAACAAGCCCTGGGTATCGCTCATGCGCAGGAAGTTGCCTTCATCCACCGTGCGAATCCCGACGAGACCGGTGACCGGAGAGCGAATCTGGGTGTAGGAAAGCTGCACCTGAGCCGAATCAATCGCGGCCTGGTTGCCTTGGGCCGTGGCCTTGAGCTGGTTGACCAGGGCTTGTTGCTGGTCATAGGTCTGCTTGGACACGCCGTCGTCGATGCTCAGTTCCTTGTAGCGCTTGAGGTTGACCAGCGCGACTTGCAGTTGCGCCTGGCTTTCCCCGAGTTGCGCCTTGGCCTGGTCCAGGCTGGCGCGGATCGAGCGGTCATCAATGGTGGCCAGCAGGTCGCCGGCCTTCACCAGTTGACCTTCCTTGACCAGCAATTTGGTGAGGATGCCGTCGATCTGCGGGCGAATCACCACACTGTGCAACGACAGCACCGAACCAATGCCGCTGACAAAACCCGGGATGTCCTGCTGTTTGACGCTGATCACTCGCACTGGAATCGCAGCCGACGCAGTCAGTTTGGTCTTGGCCGGGCGGGTCACCACCCAGGCAACCACGGCCAGTACCACAAGGACGCCCACGATCAAGGCCGGTTTTCGTTGAATGTGCATGGGGTGAGGCGCCAGGGCAAAGGATCGGAAGAATGTAGGTTCTTTATAGCCCGCCAACCCGGTCAGCAAAGTGACTGCTAACTGACAGCGCCGTCAGTAAAGTCCGACCATTCGTACGAGCAGTGGTTAAAGATCCGAGGCGCGCAGGTATACTGCGCGGCGGTGTGGCCTGCAAGTCGGGCCCACGTCATTTTCAGTACTCCCCGGAGCTTCCATGAATTCCCCGACACAACCCGCTGTTGAAGCGGTCGACATCGACCAACAGGCCAATCCTGACAGCGTCGAAGGCGAAACCAAGGCCGAGATCCCGGCATTCAAGTTTCCGTTCAAGCCGGGCGAACTGGCCGGGGCAAAAAACGCCAGCCAGCCGTGGTACAAAAACGGCGCGAAGAACGGCCACACCAAGAGCCCGGGCATGGCACCGCCCGGCACCCGTCGCTCCATGGGCAAGCGCTGATCGGTAATAAATCCTTCGCAATCGAGATTTATGCCTACAACAGTTACTGACGTTTCGCCTTGTAGGCCTGCGGCCAATTCTTGAAAGCTTGCACGCACCCGCCAGCCCCGACTCTTTGCTCTGGGCTGGACGTGGTGCAGCTGGTTTTCCGGAATAGGACGTCCCTGTGGTTCTTATACGCACCTGTGTTGTGCTGGGCTTGTCGCTGATAGACGGTGTTGTCTCCATCGCTGCGGCCGGTGATCAACCACGCAGCGAAATTCGTTTTGCCGTGGCCGCGCAATTTCCGCCCTTCCAAAGCCGCAATCAACAAGGCCAACTGGTCGGGCTGAACATCGAGTTGGGCAACGCCTTGTGCGTACAGCTCAACATGCGATGTACCTGGGTCGACCAGATCCTGGTGGAAAATTTCACCGCCCTTGAAGCCAGGCAATTCGACGCGATCATGGGCATCGCCCCCACGTCGAAACGGCACCGGCGAGTGAATTTCACCGATGACCTCTATCCGATGACCACGCGCCTGGTGGCCCGCAAGACATCAGGCTTGATGCCGACCCCTCGCTCGCTGAAGGGCAAGCGCGTGGGCGTCCTGGTGGGCAGCAACCGCGAGGCGTTTGCCCTGGCGAAGTGGGCGCCGAAGGGTGTGATCATCAAGGGTTTCTGGCGCAATGACGAATTGGTCCGCAGCCTGTTGGCCGGCGACATCGATGCGACGCTGCAAGGCACGGTGGAAATCCGTGAGGCGCTGCTCGACACCGCCGACGGCCAGATTTTCGACTTCCTCGGCCCCGCCGTCTCCACCGATCTGCTGGGTAACGGCGTGGCAATTGCCCTGCGCAAACCCGACACCGCGTTGCGCAATGACCTTAACTGCGCCCTCGAGCAACTGATGCAGAGTGGCGAATACCAGCGCATCGTCCAGCCCTACCGCCTTGACGCACCGCCCGCCAGGCCGTAATGGCCAATTAATTGCACCGAACATGAGCTGGATCAGTATTTGCCCAACCCGTGCGCTTAGAGTCGACGCCCTGCCGACTCCTCCAACAATCACGAGCGCGCGTTTCCATGAAGATCAATCTGCCGGTCACCGGTCGAAATGTGGATTTTGCCCCCGACGCCAACATCCTCTCGACCACCGACCTGACCAGCGCAATTACCTACGCCAACCAGGACTTCATCGATATCAGCGGCTATACCCGCGAGGAGTTGCTGGGGACACCGCACAACCTGCTGCGTCACCCGGACATGCCGCCCGCTGCGTTTGCGCACATGTGGCAGGTTCTGAAAAGCGGCCGCTCGTGGATGGGCATGGTGAAAAATCGTTGCAAGAATGGCGATCACTACTGGGTCAGTGCCTACGCCACGCCGGTCACCCGGGACGGCGTGACGGTGGAGTATCAGTCGGTGCGCACCAAGCCCGATGCGCGGCGGGTGCAACTGGCCGAACGAGCCTATGCGCGCCTGCTTGCCGGCACTCGGCGAGCACGGCCCGTGGTGGGCATGCCCCTCAAGCTGTCGGCCTGGGTCCTGGGGGCCTGCGCCGCAACCTGGGCCTTGGGCCTTGGACTGGCCACTTATCCGCTGACCTGGCAACTGCTGGCGGTCACGGCGATGTGTGCCATCGGGGTGATGGGCGTGCATGGCTTGTTGCGGCCCCTCGCACAGTTGAACCAGCGGGCGCGGCTGATTGCTGACAACCCACTGAGCCAGGCGATCTACACCGGACGCGGGGATGAGTTCGGGCGCATCGAGTTCGCCATGCAGATGCTGGAAGCCCAGGTGGGCGCGGTGGTCGGTCGGATTGGCGATGCCTCGCAACGCTTGTCCGGGCACGCCGCAGCGCTGGTGCAGCAACTGGACAGCAGCCACAGCAGCAGCCTCGGCCAACAGACCCAGACCGATCAGGTCGCCGCTGCGATCAATCAAATGGCCGCCAGCGTGGCGCAAGTTGCCGAGCACGCGTTGCAGGCCTCCAAGGCCGCTGACCAGGCCGGCAGCGAGACCCGTGAAGGCCACCAACGGGTGGATGAAAGCCGCGACGCGGTACTGCGGTTGTCCCAGGAACTGGAGCGCGCCACCGACGTGATTCATCAACTGGAAAGCCACAGCGGCGATATTTCCGGGGTGCTGGAAGTGATCCGGGCGATTGCCGAGCAGACCAACCTCCTGGCGCTCAATGCTGCCATTGAAGCCGCACGGGCCGGAGAACAGGGACGCGGGTTTGCCGTGGTAGCCGATGAAGTGCGCGGGCTGGCCCAGCGTACGCAGCAGTCGACCAATGAAATCCAGCGCATGATCAGCACCCTGCAAGGCGGCGCCCGGGATGCGGTGCAGGCCATGGCGCAAAGCAGCCAGCATGTCGAGGCCAGCGTCGGCCAGGCCCAACGCGCTGCCGCCGCGTTGGACGGGATCAGCCAGCGGGTGACCCAGATTACCGCCATGAGCCAGCAGATTGCGGCGGCGGTGGAAGAGCAAAGCGCGGTCAGCGAGGACATCAACCGCAACATCATCGGCATTCGCAATGCCGGGGAAGTGACGGTCAACGCGGGTCAGCAGAGCCAGCTCAGTTCAGGGGATGTGGCGGGGCTGGCGGATGACCTGCGGCGGCTGGCGGAGGAGTTCTGGAGTAAGCGGCGGCAGTAGCGGCATGAGCTGTTTTTGTGGCGAGGGGGCTTGCCCCCTCACCACAGGTTTACATTCACTCAAGCCGCCCGTAACGAAATGAACGCATAGTTGGCCGGCACCTCGGTGGCAATCCGGGCGCCGGCATCCAGCAACTGCTCGGCAATGTCCATCCCGGACACATGAAACACCCACTCATTGGCCTGCACGACTTCTTGCGTCGCCAACTCAATCGCCTGGGCAAACAGGCCCATATCCGGCAGGTACGCGGTAAACCCGTCACCCTTGAGCGCTGTGGTATGGATGCCCAGCAACCCACACACCGCTTCCTTGGCCTGGATATCATCGCGGTCAGCCTGGCGTGAGCGGCGGATCAACTCGGCCAGCTCCTTGTCCATCAACTCGCCCCCCACGATCAGCGCCGGTCCCTGCTCCCAGGATTCCGGCGGGCAGTCCTTGGCGCCCGGGTTCAACGGGATGTGCGGGTTGATCTCCATCGGGTAGATACGGCACACCAACGGCCGCCGTTCGTAAATGCGGCAGCGGTCGTCTTCGTCAAGATTCCGGCAGCGCCCGGCGTTATAGGCGGCAAAGGTGATTGCCACGTACGCCTCGGTACTGCCGCTGGGCACGATGGCGGAACGGCGTTGTGCGTGTTCGCGCTGCAACTCGGGCAGCCCAAGCCCGGTGCCCAGGAAACCCTCCACCAGCACGATGACATTGCCGCCGTCAGCCGCCCAACTGCGGGCTTCTTCGAGGGTCAGGGGCACATGGTGGTCAGTGCAGCATTTGCCGCAACCAACGCAGGAAAAGTGGGTATTCATGGAGGATCTGTCACCAGGCAAGGTCAGAAGGCACTCATGAACGGCGGCGGGTTTTTGCCTCTGTTCACCGTTCTGCCTCTGTGCAAAGCAAGTTATGCGCCAGCGCTTCTATTCCTCGGGCACCAGGTCCCGAAGTACAAACACCATGCCGGCATTTTCATACAGGCGGCGGGCCCGCAGGTTGGACTCCAGCACCTTGAGGTCGACAAACGCCTCGCCGCGTTGCTTGAACACCTGGAAGGTGTGCAGCAATAACGCTCGGCCCAACCCCATGCCCTGGGCACACGGATGAATGGCCAGGTTCTTGATGTAGGCGCTGGTCCAGCATTGGGACACACCCAGGATACCGCTGGCGTTACTCGCCACCAGGCACAGCTTTGGATCGAACTCGGCATCGGTAACGAACTGCTGACGCCAATGCTCAAGGGGGCCAACGCGTCCGCCGCCTTGTTCCTGGGCCAGGCTCAATACCGCGTGGATCGCGGGAGCCATGGCTTCGTGGTAATGATCCAGCTGGATATCTGCCGGCCATTGCGGCGCGGGCAGGCTGCCGGTGAGGTCGCGGCGCAGCAGCTGGAAATACTCTCCCACCGGTCAGAGGCCCTGCTGCGCCACGGTCTGGGCAGCCACCACCAGGCACTTGGTCAGTTCGGGCGAGGAGAACTTGGTGAGCACCGCATTGGCACCGGCCAGGCGGGCTTTTTCGCTGTTCATCGCACTGTCCAGGGAGGTGTGCAGCAGCACGTAGAGGTCCTGGAAGTCCGGGGTTTCCCGAAGGGTACGGGTGAAGGCGTAGCCGTCCATTTCGGACATTTCGATGTCCGAGACCACCACGTTGATTTGCTCGACGGTGCCTTGCAGCTCCAGCAAACGGTCAATCGCTTCCTTGGCACTGCGGGCGGTGTGGCAGGTCAGGCCGAGGTTGCGCAGGGTGTGCACCGATTGCTGCAGGGCCACCTGGCTGTCGTCCACCACCAGGATTCGGGCGTTGCCCAGCACTTCGGCTTCCTCCATGGTCAGGTCGGTGGGCGCCGCTTCGATCTGCGCCGGGGCGATGCCGTGGATGACTTTTTCGATGTCCAGCACCTGTACAAGCGCGCCTTCAACCTGGGTCACACCGGTGATAAACGAACGCGTGCCACCCGAGCCAAACGGCGGCGGGCGGATGTCGGTGGTCAGGCAGTGCACGATCTTGCTTACCGCCTGCACATGCAGCCCCTGCTTGGAACGGCTCACATCGGTGACGATCAGGCAGCCGCCGTCCGGGTCTTGCAGGGGCATTTCCCCCAGCGCCCGACTCAGGTCGATCACCGACAAGGCGGCGCCGCGCAAGGTGGCGATGCCTTTGACGTGGGGGTGCGACTCCGGCAGCTTGGTCAGCGGCGGGCAGGGAATGATTTCACTGACTTTCAACAGGTTGATCGCCATCAGCTTGCCACTGCGCAAGGTAAAGAGCAGAAGCGAGAGTGAGTCTGCGCGAGCTTTGGTGGTGGACATAAAAACCTTCTGTGGATCAGGGATGACGATCTATAGACCGTTATCGACTCGCACGCTGAAAACTGTAGGAGCGGGCTTGCCCGCGAAGAACGTCAACGATAACGCGGGCAGCCTGAATAAACACATGGCCTTCAGGTTCTTCGCGAGCAAGCTCGCTCCTACACACAACAAGCAGTCGTCAGCCCTTCCACACCTGCGGGTTCACCAAATCCTGCGGACGCTGGCCCAGCAGCGCACTGCGCAGGTTTTCCAGGGCACGGTTGGCCATGGCTTCGCGGGTCTCGTTGGTGGCCGAGCCGATGTGCGGCAGGGTCACGGCGTTGCTCAGCTGGAACAGTGGCGACTCGGACAGTGGCTCCTGCTCGTACACATCCAGGCCGGCGCCACGGATGGTCTGGTTTTGCAGGGCCTCGATCAGCGCCGGCTCATCCACCACCGGGCCACGGGAGATGTTCACCAGGATCGCACTGGACTTCATCAACCCAAGCTCGCGATGGCTGATCAGGTGGCGGGTTTTCTCGCTCAACGGCACCACCAGGCAGACGAAATCGGCTTCGGCCAGCAACTGGTCGAGGCTGCGAAATTGCGCGCCGAGTTCCTGTTCCAGTTCGGTCTTGCGGCTGTTACCGCTGTACAGAATCGGCATATTGAAACCCAGGCGACCGCGACGGGCGATGGCCGCGCCGATGTTGCCCATGCCGACGATGCCCAGGGTCTTGCCGTGTACATCACAGCCGAACAACGGCGCGCCGACGCTGGCTTTCCACTGGCCGGCCTTGGTCCAGGCGTCCAGTTCGGCGACCCGGCGGGCGCTGCTCATCAGCAGGGCAAACGCCAGGTCGGCGGTGCTTTCAGTGAGCACATCCGGAGTGTTGGTGAGCATGATCCCGCGCTCATTGAAGTACGCCAGGTCGTAGTTGTCGTAGCCCACCGACACGCTGGAAACCACTTCCAGTTTGCTCGCGCCTTCCAGTTGGGCACGGCCCAATTTGCGGCCTACGCCGATCAGCCCGTGGGCGTGCGGCAAAGCCTCGTTGAACTGGGCATTGATGTCACCCAGCTTTGGGTTAGGCGCAATAACGTCGAAATCCTGTTGCAGGCGTTCGATCATTTCCGGGGTGACGCGGCTGAAGGCGAGGACAGTCTTTTTCATGGAAGGCGGGCTCATCGACTACGTGGGAATGGCAAGCACGCTAACATTCTTGGGTAGGGGTTGTCAGGACGCCCCACACCCGCAAAGGCAGACTGTTGCGATTTGGGCAACAGTCATTATCTTGTTACACTCTGTATCGCACCGCTCACCTGCGTTAATTTGTCGCATCGATGAGCGCAGCGGTTAAGACCGACCCGCTCTCCCCCGATTTCCCTCGACTTATTTCCAGGGCTCTACACTGGGAATCTGTCTTAAAGCCGCTGAGTTCAGCGGCTTTTTTTTGCGCTGAAAAAAGGCCAGGAACCCCAACAACACTGGCCGGTTTCGATTGACCCAAAGGAGCTCCACCGGTGAAAACCTTGCTGACGTTCACCCCGTTATTCCTCGCGATTGCTGCAACGATCGTTCCCCTTGCCCACGCGGCAGACACCCCGGCCACCGACGGTTTCGTCGAAGGTTCCAGCTTCAAGATCAACACCCGCAACTACTACATGAACCGCGACCGTCGCGACATTCACACCGATGACAGCAAGGAATGGGGCCAGGGCATCATCGGCATTTTCGAATCCGGCTACACCCCAGGCACCGTCGGCTTCGGCCTGGACGCCAACGCCATGCTCGGCCTCAAGCTCGACGGCGGTGGCGGCACCGACGGTTCCACCATCCTGCCGGTGAGCTCCGGCAACGGTAAAGCGCCTGGCTCGTTCTCCACCGCCGGTGCGACCCTGAAAATGCGTGCCTTCGACACCGAACTGAAAGCTGGCGACCTGTTCCTCAACAACCCGGTAATCGCCGGCGGCATGACCCGCATGCTGCCGCAGACCTTCCGCGGCGTGAGCCTGACCAACCACAGCCTGGACGGCTGGATGTTCGAAGGCGGCCAGGCCAGCTTCACCAAGCTCTACAACCAGAGTGGCCACCGGCGCATCGGCACCAGCTACGGCGCCTTGCCCAACGGTGAAGACAGCCAGCATCTGGACTGGGCCGGCGTGTCCTTCAGCGGCCTGCCGGGGCTGAGCAGCAACCTGTACGCGTCCGAACTCAAGGACATCTGGAACCAGTACTACTACGACCTGGACTACACCTGGCAGTTGAACGAACTGGTCAGCCTCAACCCGGGCCTGCACTACTACCACACCCAGGACACCGGCAAAGCCCTGCTGGGCAACATCGACAACAACACCTACAGCCTGCATTTCACAGTCGGCGTCGGCAATCACACCGTGACCGCCGCCTACCAGCGGGTCAACGGCAACACCCCGTTCGACTACATCAGCCAGGGCGACAGCGTTTACCTGGACAACTCCCAGCAATACTCCGACTTCAACGGCCCCAACGAACGCTCGTGGAAGCTCAAGTACGCCTATGACTTCGTCGGGCTGGGCCTGCCGGGCCTGACCTCGGCGGTGTCGTACATCAGCGGCAAGACCGACCTGACCACCGTCGACCCGGACAGCCGTGGCTACTCATCCTGGTATAGCGCCGACGGCAAGAACGCCAAGCACTGGGAACGGGACATCGACCTCAAGTACGTGGTGCAAGGCGGCAAGGCCAAGGACCTGGCCGTACGCCTGCAGTGGGCAACCAATCGCGGCGGCAATGGCTACGCGGCAGTGGACCGGGACGTGGATGAATACCGGGTGATCGTCGACTACCCGATCAACGTTTTTTAACCTTCAGGCATTCTTTTAACGGCGACGACTTATTTTTCACAACATGGAACTAAACTGCCAGTATCTCGAGTGCCGAAGTCAGTCCCATGAGTCAACGTCGCACCTTCACCCCGCCTGCACGCCCGGAGCTTCTGCTGATTCTGGGCAGCGGCCTTACCGTCATCCTGATCGTGATCATCGTTGCCGTACTGCTGACTCGCGAACACACCAGCGCCCTGCTGACGGCCCAGCGCTCCACCACCAATATCACCCAGTTAATCAACGCCGATGTGTTACGCAACGTCGAACTCTACGACCTGGCCCTGAACGGCCTGATTGTCGCGACCACCCGCCACGACTTACCCCAGGTCTCGGCCGACATCCTGCATATGGTGCAGTTCGACCAGTCCACGGCCGCCCCTTTCAAAGGCGAGGTCCTGCTGCTGGACAAGGCCGGCACGGTCACCGCCGACTCCTCCACGCTGAAGCCCACGTCACGCAATTTCGCCAATCGCGACTATTTCCAGATCCACCAGCAGAACCCCAACGCGGGCTTGTTCATCAGCCGGCCCTTCAAGATTCGTTGCGAGTGCGATCAGGTCTGGCGTATTGCGTTCAGCCGTCGGGTGCCCGGGCCCAATGGCGAGTTTGCCGGTGTGGCGGTGGCGACCATGCGCCTGGCGTATTTCGACCAGCTGTTCAATAGCCTGACCATCGGCAGCGGCAGCAGCATCAACCTGCTGAACAACGACGGCATTCTGCTGGCCCAGCAGCCTCTGCTCGAAAGCGACATGATCAACAAAGACCTGAGCATGCGGCCAAACTTCAAAAGAATGCTACGCGAAGGCAGCGGCAGTTTCAGCGGCCTCTCCTCCATCAGTGGCAAGCAACGGCTCTATACCTTCACCAGCGTCGGTGCGCTGCCGCTGATTGTGGTGGTGGCGCTGTCCAACGATGACGTGTTTGCCGCCTGGAGACGTGCCACCGTGCTGATCAGTGGCGCCACCGGTGTGCTGTGTATAGGCCTGCTGTGGCTGACCTGGATGCTGCGCCGGGAACTGCGCCGCCGCTATCGCGCCGAGAAGGTGTTGTCGGAACTGGCGGCCACCGACGCCCTCACCGGCTTGGCCAACCGCCGCACCCTCGACCAGCGCCTGCGCCTGGAATGGGAGCGCGCGCAACGCTCAGGCGAGCCACTGGCGTTGCTGATGATCGACGTCGACCACTTCAAGGCCTTCAACGACCGCCATGGCCACCAAGGCGGTGACGAGGCATTACGCACCGTCGCCCGGGTCATCGGCAGCAATATTCGTCGCCCCGCCGACCTGGCGGCCCGTTACGGCGGCGAAGAGTTCGCGGTGATCCTGCCGGATACCGACAGCGACGGCGCGAGCACCATCGCCGAGCATATCCGCAGCGCGGTGGAGCACCTGCCACCGGCGGACGGGGACGCGTTGTCGGTCACCGTCAGCATCGGCCTCAGTACCTGGGACAAACGCAGCCGTGGCACACTCGAAGAGCTGATGTTGAACGCCGATCGAGCGCTGTATGACGCCAAGCACTCCGGGCGCAACCGCACGGTTCACAGCCAGACCACATGAGCCGTTATCAGCAACTACGCTAAAGGCATCCTCGAAGCAGAAGTACGCCCGATGAGCCCAAGCACCACCCGCCTGCCCCGTCCTACCCACCGCCCGGAACTGCTGCTGATCATCGGCAGTTGCGTCACGGTGCTGCTGATCATGCTGGTGGTCGCGGTGTTGTTGAACCGCGAACACGCCAACAGCTTGCAGGCGGCTCAGCGCAGCGCCAATAACATCACCCAACTGATCGACGCCGATGTACTGCGCAACGTCGAGCTGTATGACTTATCGATCAAGGGCCTGATCGCAGCCACCGAACGCAGTGATTTGGCCGGTGTATCGGCGAGCATCCGCCACCTGGTGCTGTTCGACCGTTCGGAAGCAGCACCGTACAAGGGCGACATCCTGCTGCTGGACAAGAAGGGTGATGTGATCGCCGATTCCTCGCTGCTGACGCCTAAAGTGGCCAACTTCGCCGACCGTGATTACTTTCAGGCTCACCGACAGAACCCCGACCTGGGCCTGTTTATCAGCCGGCCCTTCATGGCGCGTTGCGTGTGTGAGGATCAATGGCGCATCGCATTCAGCCGTCGGGTTTCCGGGCCCGACGGGCGATTCCTCGGCGTGGCCGTGGCCACCATGCGCCTGTCGTACTTTCAGCAACTGTTCCGCAGCCTGAATATCGGCAGCGACAGCACCATCAACCTGATCAACCGACAAGGCATCCTGCTGGCCCAGCAGCCGTTGCTGGAACGGGACATGATCGACAAGGACCTCAGCCAGCGGCCCAACGTCGCGCGCATATTGCACGAGCGCGACGGCAACTTTCGCGGCACCTCCAGTGTGGATGAGGAGCACCGCCTGTATACCTTCTCAACGGTGGGCGATTTACCGCTGATCGTCGTCGTGGGGCTGTCCACGAATGACATATTCGCCCCCTGGAAGCGCGCAGCACTGGTGATCAGCGGCGCCACCGGGATTTTGTGCATCGGCCTTTTGTGGCTGACCTGGATGCTCTGCATGGAATTGCGCAGGCGCCACCGTGCCGAACAGGTGCTGTCAGAACTGGCAGCCACCGACGCGCTCACCGGCCTGGCCAACCGCCGCACCCTGGACCAGCGCCTGCGTCTGGAATGGGACCGCGCCCAGCGTTCGGCCGAGCCATTGACGGTGCTGATGATTGACGTGGACCACTTCAAGGCGTTCAACGACCGACATGGCCATCAAGGTGGCGACGAGGCATTGCGCACGGTGGCGCGGGTGATCGAGAGCAATATCCGCCGCCCGGCCGACCTCGCGGCCCGCTATGGCGGGGAAGAATTTGCGGTGGTGCTGCCGCACACCGACAGCCAGGGTGCACGCGTGATTGCTGAACATATGCGCAGCAGTGTCGAACACCTGCCACGGGTGGGCGGGGATACGGTGCCGATTACCGTCAGCATTGGCCTCAGTACCTGGACCAAAAACAGCCGCACCACGCTGGAAGAATTACTGCTCAACGCCGACCAGGCGCTGTATGAGGCCAAGCATACCGGGCGTAATCGCGTTGTTGATGCCTCCGTGTTAAAGCCGTGACGCGGAGCGTCACAGGAGGCGTTACCACGCAGAGCGTGGGAAGATCAAAAAAAAGGCCACCCGGAGGCAGCCTTTAAAAACAAAAGGAAAGAGAGTTGTTACTTACACCGCCGCGACGGGACGCATGTAAGAGATCGGTGCGGTGCTGGCATCTTCGAAGGTCACGACTTCCCAGGCATCTGTCTGTGCAATCAGCTTGCGCAGCAGTTGGTTGTTCAGGGCGTGGCCAGACTTGAAGCCTTTGAACTCGCCTATCAGGCTATTGCCCAGCAGGTAGAGGTCACCGATTGCATCGAGAATTTTGTGCTTCACGAATTCGTCTTCATAGCGAAGGCCGTCTTCGTTCAGTACACCATCCGCGTCGACCACAATGGCGTTTTCAACGCTGCCGCCGAGTGCGAGGTTGTGCTTGCGCAGGTACTCGATGTCACTCATGAAACCAAAGGTACGGGCGCGGCTGACTTCTTTTACAAACGAAGTGCTGGAAAAATCCACGCTTGCACTTTGTGTGCGGTCACGGAATACCGGGTGATCGAAATCGATCTCAAAGCTCACTTTAAAGCCTTCGAACGGGACGAAGGTGGCGCGCTTGTCGCCGTCTTCTACTGTCACTTCCCGCAGAATGCGAATGAACTTCTTGGCTGCGTCCTGTTCTTCCAGGCCGGCAGATTGAATCAAGAATACGAAGGGTCCGGCGCTGCCATCCATGATTGGGACTTCGGACGCGGAGAGCTCGACGTAGGCGTTATCGATGCCCAGACCGGCCATGGCCGAGAGCAAGTGCTCCACCGTGTCCACTTTGACGTCACCGTTGACCAACGTGGTCGACATCGTGGTTTCGCCAACATTTTCCGCGCGAGCAGGAATCTGCACCACAGGGTCCAGGTCGGCACGAACAAACACGATGCCGGTGTCGACAGGTGCGGGCTTGAGGGTCAGGTATACCTTCTCCCCGGAGTGCAGACCTACACCTGTGGCACGGATAATATTCTTCAGGGTGCGTTGTTTAATCATGGCTTGGACCGCTTCAGCGCAAATTGCGAACTGGTATCAACAAAGGCTGGCGATAATAGCAGACCAGACCTTTGCTGAACACCAATCACCTTCATAGCCCTGATACATTCCATTAATCGGCCTGACGACGCAGGAAAGCCGGGATGTCCAGGTAGTCCAGGTCATCTTGCGGATTCGGGCTACGGGATGCAGCAGCACCGGCCTGAGCCTGGTTGCGCATCACGGTCGGACGATCCAGGTCACGATAGTTCACAGACGGCAGTTCCTGGCGCGAAGGCGCTGGAGCGGCAGCTTGCTGGCTGGCGTGGCTGGTATGGACGGTATTGTCGATCACCTTTACAGGCTTCTCGATTTTTGCACCCAGGCCGGTAGCAACAACGGTCACGTGCAGTTCGTCGCGCATGTCTGGATCGATAACAGTACCGACTTTGACCATGGCGTGCTCGGAAGCGAAGGCTTCGATGATGCTACCCACGTCGGAGTACTCACCCAGGGACAGGTCAGGACCGGCGGTGATGTTCACCAGGATGCCGCGTGCACCTTGCAGGTTCACGTCTTCCAGCAACGGGTTGCGGATGGCCGCTTCGGTAGCTTCGCGTGCACGGTTCGGACCGCTGGCGCAGCCAGTGCCCATCATCGCCATGCCCATTTCGCTCATCACGGTACGTACGTCGGCAAAGTCGACGTTGATCATGCCCGGACGCTTGATGATGTCGGAGATACCGCGAACGGCACCGGCCAGTACATCGTCAGCCTTGGCGAAAGCCGACAGCAAGCTGGCGTCCTTACCGAGGATGGTCAGCAGCTTCTCGTTGGGAATAGTGATCAACGAGTCGACGCTTTCGGACAGCAGACGGATGCCTTCATCGGCGATCTGCATGCGCTTGCGACCTTCGAACGGGAACGGACGGGTCACGACGGCAACCGTCAGGATCCCCATTTCCTTGGCCACTTCGGCAATGATCGGCGCAGCACCGGTACCGGTACCACCGCCCATGCCCGTGGTGATGAACACCATGTTGGTGCCTTGCAGCACTTCAGCAATGCGCTCGCGGTCTTCCAGAGCGGCTTGACGGCCGACTTCCGGATTCGCGCCGGCACCCAGGCCCTTGGTCACGGCTGTGCCCAATTGCAGGATGGTGCGTGCACCGATGCTTTTGAGGGCCTGGGCGTCAGTGTTGGCGCAGATGAATTCAACGCCTTCAATGTTGCTTTTGACCATGTGGTTGACAGCGTTGCCGCCGCCACCGCCGACGCCGATCACTTTGATGACCGGGCTTGCGGGGATGTTGTCTACGAGTTCGAACATTTTCCCTCTCCTTTCATTTCTCTAGTTTTTTCGCCTACTACTTGAAACGGTGTTGCGGTAAATCTTTAGAAATTGCCTTTAACCCAAGCCTGCAACCGCTCGAACAACGGCGCTTTCGCTTCGTCGTCGCTTCTGTAGCTGTCGCGGTTGCTCGGGCCCGACAGGGAAATGCCGTCGGTCTGCTTTTGCAGCCCGTACAACAGCAAGCCCACACCGGTGGAATAAATCGGGTTACGCACCACGTCACCCAAGCCTTTCACGCCATGGGGCACGCCCAGGCGCACAGGCATGTGGAAGATTTCCTCGGCCAGTTCGACCGCGCCTTCCATCTTCGAAGTGCCACCGGTCAGCACGATGCCGGCCGGGATCAAATCTTCGTAGCCGCTGCGGCGCAGTTCAGCCTGGATCAGGGTGAACAATTCGTCGTAGCGCGGTTCAACCACTTCGGCCAACGCCTGGCGCGACAGTTCGCGCGGTGGACGGTCGCCCACGCTCGGCACCTTGATGGTTTCACCGGCACCGGCCAGCTTGGCCAGGGCGCAGGCGTAACGGATCTTGATTTCTTCGGCGTACTGGGTCGGGGTGCGCAACGCCATGGCGATGTCGTTGGTCACCTGGTCACCGGCAATCGGGATCACAGCGGTGTGACGGATCGCACCCTCGGTGAAGATCGCGATGTCCGTGGTGCCGCCGCCGATGTCCACCAGGCACACGCCCAGTTCTTTTTCGTCGTCGGTCAGTACCGAGTAAGCCGAAGCCAACTGCTCGAGAATGATGTCGTCGATTTCCAGGCCGCAGCGGCGCACGCATTTTTCAATGTTCTGTGCAGCGTTGACGGCGCAGGTCACCACGTGAACCTTGGCTTCCAGACGTACGCCCGACATACCCAGGGGCTCGCGAACGCCTTCCTGGTTGTCGATCACGTAATCCTGCGGCAGCGTGTGCAGCACGCGCTGGTCAGCCGGGATCGCCACGGCTTGCGCTGCGTCGAGTACCCGCTCCAGGTCAGCCGAGCTGACTTCACGGTCGCGAATCGCCACGATGCCGTGGGAATTCAGGCTGCGGATGTGGTTGCCGGCAACACCGACAAATGCCGAGTGAATCCGGCAACCGGCCATCAGCTGCGCTTCTTCGATGGCGCGCTGGATCGATTGCACGGTGGATTCAATATTCACCACCACGCCCTTCTTCAGGCCCCGGGACGGATGCGTGCCGATTCCGACGATTTCCAGCGTGCCGTCGTCCGCGACCTCGCCTACCAGCGCCACCACCTTGGAGGTGCCGATATCCAGACCGACGATCATTTTGCCGCTTTGCACGTTTGCCATGGGTCCTGCCTCTTCTTAATTCTTCGCGACAGCAGGTTGCGCTGCCGTGGGCGCCGCAGGGGCCCGCCAGCCGACGGCAAGGCCGTTGGCGTAACGCAGGTCGATGCTCGCAATGTTCGTAATCTGTTCTTTCAAGGTCTTTTCATAGATGGCGATAAAACGGCGCATCTTTTCCACCAGGTTGCCGCGTCCCAGCAACAACTCGATGCCCGGGCCGGAACTGCCTGCACCCGTGGTCAAAAACCAGCTGCCCCGCTCGCGCAATTCCAGTCGCGCAATCGAGAAACCCAACGGCCGCAGCATCTGGCTCAACGCCTGGTACTGCTGCATCACTTGCTGCTGCGCCCGCTGTGGCCCGAACAACTGCGGCAGGTGCTCGTAATTCGCCACTTCGCGAGGCGCAAATGCCTGGCCCTGGTTGTTCAACAACTGTCCATCGCCCCAACGGGCCACGGGCAGTTGTTCTTCCAGGCGGATCGTTACCTGATCCGGCCACACGCGACGAACTTCGGCGTGGGCAATCCATGGCATCTGTTCCAGCTCGGAACGCATGCCTGCCAGGTCGATGGTGAAGAAGCTCGACGCCACAAACGGGGCGATTCGCTGCTGCACGGCTTGCTGGCTGATATAACTCAAGTCGCCCTGCACGCTGATCTTGGTGATCGGCCGGTCGGCATACGGCAACAGACGCTGGGCGCCTTCGTACGTACCAAACCCCAACGCCACCAGAATCACCGGCCAGAACAGCGCCTTCAGAAAACCAAAATTGGCTTTCGGCATGCGCGCCGACATCGGCTCTTTAGCCACCATTCGGCTGGCACCACGCGGCACCGGCTTGCGGCCGGGAGCGGGTTGCTGATGACGAAGCGATGCGCCGTTCATGGTCTTAGCCTCGGGGCTCAATGCTTGCGGCCAGGATCGCCAGCACCAACTGCTGGAAATCCAAACCGGCGGCACGAGCGGCCATAGGTACCAGGCTGTGATCGGTCATCCCGGGTGCGGTGTTGACTTCAAGGAACCAGAAATTCCCTTGGTCATCCTGCATCACGTCTGCCCGCGCCCAACCGGCGATACCCAGCGCCTCACAGGCTTGCGCCGTGAGGTCCATCAATTCCTGTTCCTTGGTTGCGTCGAGGCCGCACGGGATCCGGTACTGAGTATCGGAGGCCACATACTTGGCGTCGTAGTCATAAAAGGTGTGGGGCGTGCCCAATGCGATAGGCGGCAATACCTGGCCACGCAGCGTAGCGATGGTGAACTCGGGACCTTGAATCCACTGTTCCACCAACACTTGCGAATCGTAGGTACTGGCCGCTTTCCATGCGTCAATCAATTCGGCGGCTGAGTTCACTTTAGCCATGCCGATACTGGAGCCTTCATGGGCTGGTTTGACGATCAAAGGCAGGCCCAGTTCCTTGGCTGCAGAAATACAATCGTCTTCGCTGCACAGCACGCTGTGACGCGGGGTCGGAATACCCAGGCTGTGCCACACCTGTTTGGTGCGCAACTTGTCCATGGCCAGCGCCGAAGCGAGGATGCCGCTGCCGGTGTACGGAATGCCCAGGCATTCCAGCAGGCCTTGCATGCTGCCGTCTTCACCGCCACGGCCGTGAAGAATGACGAAGGCGCGGTCGATCTTTTCGGCCTGCAGGCGCGACAGGAAGTCATCGCCCACGTCGATGCCGAACGCGTTCACACCGGCGCTTTGCAGCGCTTCCAGTACGGCGTTGCCGGACTTCAGCGACACTTCACGCTCAGCACTTTTGCCACCGAACAGCACCGCGACGCGGCCGAAGTCGGCAGGTTGAATGGTAGAGAACAGCGAGCCGTAGTCAGTGGTCATTTCGACTTCCCCTGTGCAGCGGCGAACAGCGGACTTGCCAGCAATTTAGGGGCGAGGCCACCGATATCACCGGCACCCTGGCACAGCAGGATGTCGCCGGCACGCAGCAGCGGCTTGACGATTGGCGCGAGGTCCACACCGCGTTCGATGTAGATCGGGTCCAGCTGGCCGCGTTGACGGATGCTGTTGCACAGCTTGCGGCTGTCGGCGCCCGGGATCGGCTCTTCACCGGCCGGGTAGACTTCCATCAGCAGCAACACGTTGGCATCCGCCAGTACATTGACGAAGTCGTCGTACAGGTCGCGGGTACGGCTGTAGCGGTGCGGCTGGTACACCATCACCAGGCGGCGTTCCGGCCAGCCACCGCGTACGGCCTTGATCACCGCTGCGACTTCGGTCGGGTGGTGACCGTAGTCGTCCACCAGCATCACGTTGCCGCCGTCCACCGGCAGTTCGCCGTACACCTGGAAGCGACGACCTACGCCGGCAAAACCCGACAGGCCTTCGACGATGGCTTCATCGCTGACGCCTTCGTCAGAGGCGATGCAGATGGTCGCCAGGGAGTTGAGTACGTTGTGGTTGCCCGGCATGTTCACCGAGACATCCAGCGGCTCGCGGTCAGGACGCAGCACGGTGAAGAAGGTCTGCATGCCCTGCTGGCGCACATTGATTGCGCGCACGTCGCAGTCTTCGCTGAAGCCGTAGGTCACGGTCGGACGCTTGACCAGCGGCAGGATTTCGCGCACCACCGGATCGTCCAGGCACATCACGGCCAAACCGTAGAACGGCAGGTTGTGCAGGAACTCGACGAAGGTTTTCTTCAGTTTGTTGAAGTCGCCGTCGTAGGTCGCCATGTGGTCGGCGTCGATGTTGGTCACCACGGCCACCAGCGGTTGCAGGTGCAGGAAGCTGGCGTCGCTTTCATCGGCTTCGGCGATCAGGTAGCGGCTGGTACCGAGCTGTGCATTGGTGCCGGCTGCATTCAGGCGGCCACCGATCACGAACGTCGGGTCCAGGCCACCGGCGGCGAACACGGAGGCGATCAGGCTGGTGGTGGTGGTCTTGCCGTGGGTACCGGCGACGGCAATGCCGTGGCGGTAGCGCATCAGCTCGGCCAGCATCTCGGCGCGCGGTACCACGGGAATGCGGCGTTCAAGAGCAGTGGCCACTTCCGGGTTGGAGGTGTTCACGGCACTGGAGACCACCAGCACATCGGCTTCGGCGGCGTTCTCGGCGCGGTGGCCGATAAAGATTTTCGCGCCAAACGACTCCAGGCGCTCGGTGACCGGCGACATTTTCAGGTCGGAGCCGGACACCTGATAACCCAGGTTCAGCAATACTTCGGCGATCCCGCACATGCCCACGCCGCCGATACCGACGAAGTGGATGCGACGGATGCGGCGCATTTCCGGCTGTGGCATGGCTTTCTGATTCTCAACCATGGGCCACCTCCAGGCAGATATCGACCACGGTGCGGGTTGCGTCAGGTTTGGCCAGGCGGCTTGCGGTGCTCGCCATGCTGTTCAGTCGTTCCGGTTGCATCAAAACCTCGGTCAGGCGTGCGGCCAAATCGGCGGCGCCAGTCGTTCTTTGCGGCAGCAGGAAGGCAGCGCCCTCCCCAGCCAAATATTCGGCGTTGCGGGTCTGGTGATCGTCGATTGCGTGGGGCAAAGGCACCAGCAAGGACGGCAGACCGGCGGCAGCCAGTTCACTGACGGTCAGCGCGCCGGCGCGACAGACCACCAGGTCGGCCCAGCCATAGGCTTGGGCCATGTCTTTGATGAAGGGCTGCACATTCGCCTCCACACCCGCTTCGCGGTAGCGCGTGGCGGTCACTTCATCGTGGTTCTTGCCGGCCTGATGGAAGATCTCGGGGCGCAGTTCCTCAGGGAGTTGCGACACCGCTTCAGGCAGCAATTTGTTCAAGGGCTCCGCGCCCAGGCTTCCGCCCAGGATCAACAGGTGCGCCTTGCGACCGGCCAACGGCTGGCGGGCGATGTCCATGAACAGTTCGGTACGCACCGGGTTGCCGGTGGTGCGCAGCTTGTCCGCAGCACCAAAGGTCTTCGGGAAGGCCTCGCACACCCGGGCAGCCAAAGGCACCAGCAGGCGGTTGGCGGTGCCGGCCACGGCGTTCTGCTCGTGGACGATCACCGGCACACCGGCGAGTTTTGCCGCGACGCCGCCGGGGCCGGTGACGTATCCACCAAAGCCCAGCACGCACACCGGCTTCACTTCACGGATCACCTTGCGCGCCTGCCACACCGCTTTGAGCAACACGAACGGCGCCTTGAGCAGGGACAATTTGCCCTTGCCACGCAGGCCGGTGACGTTGATCAAATGCAGCGGCAAGCCGGCATTCGGTACCAGATCGTTTTCGATGCCACGGGGCGTACCGAGCCAATGCACGCTGTAGCCGCGGTTCTGGAATTCGCGGGCACAGGCCAGCGCCGGGAACACGTGGCCACCGGTGCCGCCCGCCATGATCAGCACGTTAGCGCCCATGGTTCGGCTCCTCGGCGAAGTCGCTCTCGCTGAACTCCATCTCTTCGCTGCCCAGGTGGGTTCGACTCTCCCACTCGATGCGCAGCAATAAGCCGAGACAGGCGCAGCAAATCACCAACGAACTGCCGCCGTAACTGAGGAACGGCAAGGTCAGGCCCTTGGTCGGCAGCAAGCCGACGTTCACCCCGATATTGATCAGAAACTGGCCGATCCACAGGAACGACAAGCCGTACGCTACGTAAGCGGCGAAATACTGTTTGGCTTTCTCGGCCCACAGGCCGATGTACATGCCGCGTACACACACGAATACGAACAGCGCGACGGTGCACAACGAACCGACCACGCCCAGCTCTTCGGCGAGTACCGAGAACACGAAGTCGGTGTGGGCTTCCGGCAGGTAGAACTGCTTCTGCACGCTGTTGCCCAGGCCCACGCCCAGCCACTCGCCGCGACCGAAGGCGATCAACGCCTGGGTCAACTGGTAGCCGGAACCGAATTGATCGGACCATGGGTCGGTAAAGGTAATCAGACGCGCCATCCGGTAGGGTTGCGCCTGCACCAGAATGGTCACGGCGGCCACCGCCAGCACCACCATCAAGGTGAAGCGGAACAGGCCCACGCCACCGAGGAACAGCATCGCCGCCGCCGCCCCCATCATTACGACGGTGGCACCGAAGTCCGGCTCCATCAGCAACAGGCCGGCCATGGGCAGCAGCACGATGAACGGCTTGAAGAAGCCCATCCAGCTTTCGCGTACTTCTTTCTGGCGCCGCACCAGGTAACCGGCGAGGTAGATCACCACGAACACCTTGGCGATTTCCGACGGCTGCACGTTGAACGCACCGAAGCCGATCCAGCGCATCGAACCGTTCACCTCACGCCCGATGCCGGGCAGGATCACCATCACCAACAGGCCGAACGCGCCCACCAGCATCAGCCAACCCAGGCGCTGCCAGGTGGCAATCGGGATCATCATGGTGACGATGCAGGCACCGAGACCGATCACCAGGTACACCAGGTGACGGATCATCATGTACAGGGTGTTGCCCGACTGCACGGCGGCCACTTCCGAGGACGCCGAGGTGATCATCACCAGGCCCAGGCCCAGCAGCGCCAGGCAACCGGCAAGCATCGGGAAGTCCAGGTCGATACCGCGCCCGGTGATGATCGGCGACGGGTACGGCTTGATGATGTTGCGCAAATTGATACTCATGCCAAGGCCTCCACGGCGCGGGCGAACAGCTGGCCGCGCTCTTCGTAGTTCTTGAACATGTCGAAACTCGCGCAGGCAGGCGACAGCAGCACCACATCGCCCGGCTGAGCCAAGGCTTTGGATTGGGCAATGGCATCGTCCAGGGACTGCGCGCGCACCTGCGGTACGGCGTCGCCCAGGGCATCGGCGATCAAGCCGGAATCACGGCCCATCAACACCACGGCGCGGCAGTTGGCAGCGACCGGGCCTTTGAGGTCCTTGAAGTCGGCACCCTTGCCGTCGCCACCGGCGATCAGCACGACCTTGCCTTGAATGTCGGCACCCAAACCTTCGATGGCAGCTAGTGCCGCACCGACGTTGGTGGCCTTGGAATCGTTGTAATAGCCAACGCCATCCAGCTCGCGAACCCACTGGCAGCGATGCTCAAGGCCGGCAAAGCTACGCAGGGCCGAGAGCATGGCGTCGAACGGCAAGCCAACCGCGTGACCGAGTGCCAGCGCCGCCAGGGCATTGGCCTGGTTGTGGGCGCCACGGATTTTCAGTTCGCGCACCGGCATCAGGTTCTGGAATTCAAAGGCCAGGTATTTCTCGCCGTTCTCTTCCCGAAGGCCGAAAGCCTTGAAGTCGGGTTTGTTCAGGCCGAAGGTCCAGCACGGCAGACCTTCGCCGATCAGCGGACGGCTCAGGGCATCCTGACGGTTCACCACCACTTGCCGCGCGCCACGGAAGATCCGGTGCTTGGCCAGGTGATAGGCCGGCAGGCCGCTGTAGCGGTCCATGTGGTCTTCGCTGACGTTGAGCACGGTGGCCACTTCAGCGTTGAGCTGGTCGGTGGTTTCCAGCTGGAAGCTCGACAGCTCCATCACGTACAGCTCGACGTCGTCGTTGAGCAGGTCCAGCGCCGGCGTACCGAGGTTGCCGCCCACGGCCACGCGCTTGCCGGCCGCAGCCGCCATCTCGCCCACCAGGGTGGTGACGGTGCTTTTGGCGTTGGAACCACTGATAGCCACGATCGGCGCCTTCGCGTTACGCGCGAACAGCTCGATATCGCCGGACAACTTCACGCCACGGGCCGCCGCCGCTTGCAGGGCCGGGGTCGCCAGGGCCAGGCCGGGGCTCACGTAGAGCTCATCGGCACGGCACAGAAACTCGACATCCAGCTCGCCACAACGCACTTCCACGTGCGGGTAGTCACGGCGCAGCGTGACCAGCTCCGGTGGATTTTCCCGCGTATCGGCCACGGCAAACGACGTGCCCCGGTTCGCCAGGAAGCGAACCAGGGACATGCCGCTCTTGCCGAGGCCGACAACGATGCGGAAGTGGTCTGAAGCGATCAGGGACACTCGTTTCTACCTCAGTTTCAGGGTGGCAAGGCCGAACAGAACCAGAATCACGGTGATAATCCAGAAACGGACAATCACCCGCGGCTCAGGCCAGCCCTTGAGTTCAAAGTGGTGGTGAATCGGCGCCATGCGGAACACGCGGCGCCCGGTCAATTTGAAGGAGGCAACCTGGATCACCACCGACAGGGTTTCCATCACGAACACACCGCCCATGATGAACAGGACGATTTCCTGGCGGACGATCACCGCGATGGTGCCCAGGGCCGCGCCCAGCGCCAGTGCGCCGACGTCGCCCATGAAGACTTGTGCCGGATAGGTGTTGAACCACAGGAATCCCAGGCCCGCACCGATCAACGCGCCGCAGAACACGATCAGTTCACCCGCGCCCGGTACATACGGGATCAGCAGGTATTCAGCGAATTTCACGTTACCCGACAGGTAGCAGAAGATGCCGAGCGCGCCGCCCACCATCACCGTCGGCATGATCGCCAGGCCGTCGAGGCCGTCAGTCAGGTTGACCGCGTTGCTCGAGCCGACGATCACGAAGTAAGTCAGTACCACGAAGCCGACACCCAGCGGGATGCTGGCGTCCTTGAGCATCGGGATGATCAGGGTGGTCTCGACCGCGCTTGGCGCAGTCGTATAAAGGAAGATCGCCGCCGCCAGGCCGAATACCGACTGCCAGAAATACTTCCAGCGGCTTGGCAGCCCCTTGGAGTTCTTCTCGATCACCTTACGGTAGTCATCCACCCAGCCGATGGCGCCGAACAGCAGGGTCACCAGCAGCACGGTCCAGACGTAGCGGTTATGCAGGTCAGCCCACAGCAGCGTACTGATGCCGATGGACGACAGGATCAACGCGCCGCCCATGGTCGGAGTGCCGGACTTGGACAGGTGCGACTGCGGGCCGTCGTTGCGCACGGACTGGCCGATTTGCAGGTTTTGCAGGGTACGGATCATCCATGGCCCGAGGAACAGCGACAACGACAGCGCGGTCAGCACACCCAGAATCCCGCGCAGGGTCAGGTACTGAAAGACCGCGAAGCCTTTGTGGAACTGTTGCAGATACTCAGCCAGCAGCAGCAGCATTAATGTTTCTCCGTACTTGAGCCACACAAGGCCGCGACGACGTTTTCCATCACCGCGCTGCGCGATCCCTTGATCAAAATAGTGGTGTGCTTGTCTTGTTCAGCTGCGCTCAGCGCCTGGATCAGCTCGGCCTGGCTGGCGAAATGCCTGGCGCCCGGCCCGAAGGTGTCCACGGCATGGAGCATGTTCGGCCCAACGGCGTACAGGGCGTCGACCTTGCCGGCGGCGTACGCACCGACTTCACGGTGAGACTGTTCCGCCCACTCGCCTAACTCGGCGATGTCCCCCAGTACCAGCACCTTGCGACCGTCGAAGCTGGTCAGCAGGTCGATGGCGGCACAGATCGAGGACTGGTTGGCGTTGTAGGTGTCATCAATCACGCGCATGCCGTTGCTGGCCAGTTGCGCGACGGTGCGACCCTTGACCGGTTGCACTGCGCCAAGGCCAGTGGCGATGCCAAACAACGACACGCCCAGCACATGGGCAGCAGCAGCAGCGGCCAGGGCGTTCGCGACGTTATGGTTGCCTAGCAGGTTCAGCTGTACGTGCTCGTCACCTTGCGGGGTATGCAGGGTGAAGGATGGGCAGCCACGAGCGTCGGCTTTGATATTCGAGGCATGGAAATCGGCAGCGGCGTTGTGCACCGCGAAGCTCAAGACCTTGCGACCGGCGGCACGTACACGCCAGGTTTCGAAAGCCTTGTCGTCGAGGTTCAGCACGGCGGTGCCGGACGCGTCGAGGCCTTCGATGATTTCGCCCTTGGCTTCAACGATCTTTTCAGGGCCGCCAAACTCGCCGACGTGGGCGGTGCCGGCGTTGCTGATCACCGCGACGTGAGGCTTGGTCATGGCCACGGTGTAGGCGATTTCGCCGATGCGCGAAGCACCCAGTTCGATGACGGCCGCCGTGTGTTCCGGGGCCAGTTCGAGCAGGGTCAGCGGAGCGCCGAAGTCATTGTTCAGGTTACCGCGAGTCGCCAGGACCGGCCCACGCGTGCGCAGGATCCCGGCCAGCAATTCCTTGACCGTGGTTTTGCCGCTGGAGCCGGTGATGGCCGCGACAGGATTGGTGAAAGCGGCACGGTTCAGCGCACCCAGTTGGCCGAGGGCCAGGCGGGTGTCAGCTACCAGCAATTGCGGCAGTGTCGAGTCAGCAACTTCGCGCTGCACCAGAGCGCCGACGGCGCCTTTGGCGGCGACGTCATTCAAGTAGTCATGGCCATCAAAACTTGGGCCGGCCAAGGCGACAAACAGTTGCCCGGGCTTAATGGTACGGCTGTCGATGCTGACCCCATCAAAGCTGCAATCAGCCGACAGCACGCGGGCCGACAAGGCCTGGGTCAGTTCGCTGAATGTGAGCGCCTTAAGCATGGGCCACCTCCCACGCGGTCAAGGCATGATCGGCCTCGACCAGATCGGAGAAAGCGTGACGTTCGCCGTTGATTTCCTGATAGTCCTCGTGGCCTTTACCGGCCAGCACCACCACGTCGTCAGCACTCGCGCTGGCGATCAATTGGGCGATGGCTGCACCGCGGCCGGCAACGAAGGTAGCTTTGGACGCATCTTTAAAGCCGACACGAATGTCATCGAAAATCTGGCGTGGGTCTTCGCTGCGCGGGTTGTCGTCAGTGACCAGTACGCCATCGGCCAGGCGCTCGACGATTTCAGCCATCAGCGGGCGCTTGCCGCGATCGCGGTCACCGCCACAGCCGAACAGGCACAGCAACTTGCCCTTGGCGTGGGGACGCAGGGCTTGCAGGATTTTTTCCAGGGCGTCTGGCGTGTGGGCGTAATCGACCACTACCAACGGCTGGGTGCCGCCGCCAAGACGCTGCATGCGACCGGCCGGGCCTTCCAGCTTCGGCAACACGCGCAGGATTTCGTCGAGGGCGTAATCCAGGCCAAGCAAGGCACCGACGGCGGCCAATACGTTGCTCAGGTTGAAACGCCCGAGCAAGGTGCTGCGCAAATGGTGCTCGCCCTGCGGCGTCACCAGGGTGGCGCGCACACCTTCGTCATCAAAGGTGGCTTCACGGCAATACAGGTAGGCGCTGGAATCTTCCAGGCTGTAGCTGATCAAGCGACCGTCACCTTTGGCGGCGGCGAGTTGGCGACCGAATTCGTCGTCCAGGTTGACCACCCGGCACTTCAGGTCATTCCAGGCAAACAGCCGGGCCTTGGTGGCGGCGTATGCCTCCATGGTCCCGTGGTAATCCAGGTGATCGCGGGACAGGTTGGTCATCACCGCCACGTCGAACGCCAGGGCAGTCACGCGGCCCTGGTCCAGACCGTGGGACGAGACTTCCATGGCAACCGCCTTGGCACCGGCCTTTTTCAGGTCGGCCAGGGTCGCCTGTACGGCAATCGGGTTAGGCGTGGTGTGCAGGCCGCTTTGCAGCGCGCCGTAGAAACCGGTGCCCAGGGTACCGACGATGCCGCAATGCTGGCCCAGCAGGTCAAGCGCCTGGGCAACCAATTGGGTCACGCTGGTCTTGCCGTTGGTGCCGGTCACGCCCACCAGGTTCAGGGTACGGCTCGGGTCGCCATAAAAGCGCCCGGCGATGTCCGACAACTGCGCCGCCAGCCCCTTGACCGGAATCAATGGCACGTCGGTGATCGGCAGCACAGTGGCGCCTTCCACTTCATAGGCCACTGCTGCCGCACCGCGTTTCAGCGCGTCGGCAATATGGTCACGGCCATCGAACTTGCCACCCGGTACAGCCAGGAACAGGTCACCGGCACGCACGTTACGGCTGTCCAGCGTCAACTCGCGAATCAGCAGATCGCGGCCAGCGTGGGCAAAAATCTTGTTCAGGCTAAGAGACATCAGCCACGCCCTCCATTGGCTTTTACAGCTGCGACCGGCGGCCCGGCGTTCGCTTGTTGGGTAGCCGGCAGGTTGTCCGGCGTGATGTTCATCAGGCGCAACGTCCCGGACATCACTTTGCTGAACACCGGCGCCGATACCAGGCCACCGAAGTAACCGGCTTTGCTCGGTTCATCGATCACCACAACGATGGCGTAACGCGGATCGCTCATCGGGCCGAAGCCTGCGAACAGCGAGCGGTAGGAGTTTTCGGCGTAGCCCTTGGTGCCTACGGCGGTTTTACGCGCGGTACCGGACTTGCCTGCCACGTGATACGCCGGCACCTGGGCACGGAAAACGCCGCGCGGTGCTTCGATCACTTGTTGCAGCATGCCTTGCATGGTCTTGGCGACGTTTTCCGGGATGACCTGGGTCGCAGGCGGTGCCTCGTCGAGGTGAATCAAGCTCAACGGCACCATGCGGCCATTGTTGGCCAGCACCGAGAAGGCGTGGGCCAGTTGGATCGCGGTAACCGACAGGCCATAACCGTAGGAAAGCGTTGCAGTCTCGGCCTTTTTCCAGTCGCGGTAGTTCGGCAGGTTGCCCACACGCTCGCCCGGGAAGTCCAGGCCAGTGGGTTGGCCCAGGCCGATTTTTTGCGCGAGGTGGTAGATGGCTTCGCCGCCGATATCGAAGGCGACCTTACTCATGCCCACGTTACTGGAGTTGATCAGGATACCTGTCAGATCCAGCACCGGGCCTTCGCTACGGGACACGTCACGAATGGTGTATTTGCCCAACTGCAGGGTGCCCGGGTAGACCTCGACCTTGTCGGAGGGCTTCCAGCGCCCGGTTTCCAGGGCGGCACTCATGGAGATGGCTTTCATGGTCGAACCGGGCTCGAACACGTCAATCATGGCGCGGTTGCGCATCATCGCCGGCTGCAGGTTGCGACGGTTATTCGGGTTGTAGGTCGGCTGGTTGACCATGGCGAGAATCTCGCCGGTCTTCACGTCCATGATCACCAGGCTGCCGGCTTTCGCACCGTTCTCGATGATCGCGTTACGCAGCTCGCGGTTGGCCAGGTATTGCAGGCGCAGGTCAATCGACAACGCCAAGGGCTTACCGGCCTTGGCGTTTTTGGTGACCTGGACATCCTTGATCAGTCTGCCGCGCCGATCCTTGATGACCTGCCGCTTGCCGGGAACCCCGGCCAGCCATTCGTCGTAGGCGAGTTCCACGCCTTCGCGACCGTGATCATCAATGTCGGTGAAACCCACCATATGGGCAGTGGTTTCGCCGGCCGGGTAGAAACGCCGAAATTCCTCGATGCCGTAGACACCGGGGACTTTAAGGTCAAGCACTTGCTGGCCTTGTTCAGGGGTAAGCCCGCGAACCAGGTAGATGAATTCTTTATTGGCCTGGGCTTCGAGGCGTTCGCTCAGGGCTTTCGGGTCCTGGCCCAAGGCAGCAGCGAGTTCCGGCCATTTGTCCTTGGCGGTCTGCATTTCCTTGGCGTTGGCCCACAGGGTGGTCACCGGGGTACTGACGGCCAGAGGCTCGCCATTACGGTCGGTGATCAGGCCACGGTGCGCAGGAATCGGGATATGCCGCAGGCTACGGGCATCGCCCTGGCCGATCAGGAAGTCACGGTCCACCACTTGCAGGTCGATAATCCGCCAGGCAATCGCGCCCACCATCAGTGCCAACAACCCCAGCACCAAACGGAAACGCCATGGGTAGAGTGCGCCCTCAAGTTTCATCATGGCGCCACCATGCGAACTTCTGCAGCGCCCGGGATGTGCATCTTGAGCTGTTCAGTGGCCAGCACTTCGATGCGGCTGTGGGCTGTCCAGGTGCTTTGCTCCAGGATCAACCGGCCCCACTCCGCCTGCGCTTTGTCGCGCACACTCAGTTCCCCGTACAGGGTATTGAGCAGTTGACGGTTGTAGTGGGCGCTGTAGGACACCGCAATCGCGGATACCAGCACGCCAACAAACAACAGCAACATAAAGAAGCTGCCGCCCGGGAGGGGCTTGGCGAAAAGCTTGCTCACCGCAACTTCTCCGCAACGCGCATGACAGCGCTACGGGCACGTGGGTTGGCCTTGAGTTCGGCTTCGGAAGCGAACTGCGCTTTGCCATGGATTTTGATTTTCGGCACAAAGGCTTCGTACCGTACCGGCAGGTTGCGCGGCAGGTTGTCGGATTCGCCCTTGACCAGACGACGCATGAACAATTTGACGATGCGGTCTTCCAGGGAGTGGAAGCTGATCACCACCAGGCGACCGCCCACTTCCAGCGCTTCCAGGGCGGCTTCAAGGCCGGCTTCCAGATCGCCCAATTCGTTGTTGACGTGAATGCGCAGGCCCTGGAACGCACGGGTTGCCGGGTTCTTGCCCTTTTCCCAGGCAGGGTTGGCGACTTTCAGCACTTCAGCCAAGTCAGCGGTGCGTTCGAACGGCTGGATTTCACGGCGTTCAACCACGGCACGCGCCATGCGGCCGGCGAAGCGCTCTTCGCCGTATTCCTTGAATACGCGGGTGATTTCTTCGTGAGGCGCGGTGGCGATGAACTGCGCGGCGCTGATGCCACGGCTTGGGTCCATGCGCATGTCCAGCGGGCCGTCGTTCATGAAACTGAAGCCCCGCTCAGGGTCGTCCAGCTGTGGCGAAGACACGCCCAGGTCCAGCAGAACCCCGGCCACCTTGCCCGCCATGCCACGTTCGGCCACTTCTGCGCCGAGCTCGGCAAAGCTACGCTGCACAACGACAAAGCGGCCGTCTTCGGCCGCTAGCGCTTGCCCGGTGGCAATCGCTTGAGGGTCTTTGTCGAACCCGAGGAGCTTACCGTCCGGACCAAGCTGGCTGAGAATCAGCCGACTGTGCCCGCCCCTGCCGAAAGTGCCATCCAAATAGCAGCCATCCGCGCGTACGGCGAGAGCCTCAACGGCTTCGTCAAGCAGTACGGTGATGTGGTTAAAGCCGCTATCAATAGTCACAGGATCAAATCACGCAGTTCATCAGGCATGGCGCCCGGTTGTTGAATAGCAGCCAGGTCAGCTGCAGAAACAGCATCCCAGGCATCTTCGTCCCACAATTGGAACTTGTTCAGTTGGCCTACCAGCATCGCGCGCTTGTCCAACTTGGCGTATTCGCGCAGACGCGGTGGAACCAGGAAACGACCACTGCCATCGAGTTCGAGGTCGACGGCATTACCAATCAGCAAACGTTGCAGGCGGCGGTTCTCTTCACGCAGTGAAGGCAGCGCACGCAACTTGGTTTCAATCAGCTCCCACTCATCGAGCGGGTAAACACATAAACAAGGGTCAACAGCATCGATGGTGATGATTAATTGCCCGGAACTTCGCGAAATGAGCTCGTCACGATACCGGCTCGGCATGGCGAGACGGCCTTTTGCATCGAGACTGATAGCGTTAGCTCCGCGAAACACAGATGCGTTTCTCCAAATTTTAGCGTTTTACGTTCAAAAAACCCACTTTGTGCCACTTTCCGCCACTTGCGCACACTATAGGAATGCGCCCACCACACCGTCAAGGCGCGGATTCAAGGAAAAGCCTTACAGAACGGAGATTTAGGAGGGTAAAAGGAGGAGAAACGAGAGTTTGACGGCGATTTTGACTCAACAACGCCAAATAGCTCAAAGAGCTAGGGCTCAAAGTTAAAGTAATTTATTAAGAGTAAGATTTTTTCGGTATTACGAAGACGCATCTGCTGATGATTCAGCAGGGAGGGATTCTCGCGTTACTACCAGGTTCCTGCCCGAGATTCGGACAGAAGGAAAAAAGGTGGAGAGTCGATCTATAAGCCGGGTTCTGTCTTGAACAGTCATTCGTCTACGATGGCCATCACTGGACATCTTTAGCAACCTACCCGGTCCCAGCGCGGGCCACGCCTTGGGACCCTATTTGGTCTTGCTCCAAGTGGGGTTTACCTAGCCACGAACTGTTGCCAGTCGTGCGGTGCGCTCTTACCGCACCTTTTCACCCTTACCGGTACCGAAGTACTTAGGCGGTTATTTTCTGTGGCACTTTCCGTAGGCTCACGCCTCCCAGGCATTACCTGGCACTTCGCCCTATGGAGCCCGGACTTTCCTCCCCCCTCTAATTTTCATAGAAGGCAGCGACTGTCCAATCGACTCTCCGCCGCGAAGGTTAACGGCACGACGGCGTTAGAACAAGTATTAAAAGACACTAATGCCATCATGTTCAGACGGAGTGCAGGCTGGAACCCGGAACTATTCGCCCTTTTGTTTATCGAGCGCGACTTGATACAACACGTTCTTGCGCACACCGGTAATTTCCGCAGCCAGGGCCGCCGCACGCTTCAATGGCATCTCCTTGAGCAGCAGATCCAGAATGCGCATTGCTTCACTGCCGACCGCATCTTCGCTTTCCGGCGCCGACCACCCCGCCACCAACACCACGCACTCGCCGCGCTGCTGATTGCTGTCGCCTTCGACAAATTCGCGCAGCTCCTGCAGCGGCAGGCCCTTGAGGGTTTCGAAGGTCTTGGTGATTTCCCGCGCCAGCAAGGCCAGGCGATCGCCGCCGAATACCAGCTCCATGTCCTGCAGGCATTCAAGGATGCGGTGCGGGGCTTCGTAGAAGATCAGCGTGCGCGGTTCTTCTTTCACCAATTCCAGGCGCGCCCGGCGACCAACCGCCTTGGCCGGCAGGAAGCCTTCAAAGATAAAACGATCCGACGGCAAGCCGGCTGCAGACAATGCAGCAATCAGCGCGCACGCTCCCGGAACAGGCACTACATTGATACCAGCGGCCCGCGCCTGGCGAACCAGGTGGTAGCCGGGGTCGGAAATCAGCGGCGTACCCGCATCCGAGATCAGCGCCACGTCATCACCCGCCAACAAACGGGTGATAAAACGACTGCCTTCTTCACGCTCGTTATGTTCATGGCACGCGGCCAAGGGTGTTGGAATGCCAAAATGCTGCATCAATCGCTGGGAGTGCCGAGTGTCTTCGGCAGCGATCAGCTTCACGTCACGCAGCACTTTCAGTGCGCGCGCACTGATGTCGTCCAGGTTGCCAATGGGCGTCGCCACGACAAAAAGCGAGCCAGCAGTGGAATTCAAAGGACCTGGAGCAGTCAAAGCGCACACCTCGATGATTGGCAAAAGCCGCATTGTAGCGCGTAGACGCCTTGAATATATGCCCTCGGGGCAAGCTCCATTTCAGCCATCTGTAGGCTCTTGCAACATTTACACGACCTAAATAGACGGTTTCACGCCAGTAACATCGCGCCCCGGCCAGTGCTTGGGTACAATTCCACGCTAATTTGATCGGTATCAGGAACACTTACATGATCGCTTGCCTGCGGCTGTTCTCTGCCCTCTGCCTCGCTGCCCTGTTGGCGGCTTGCGCCAGCTCGCCCTCGTCCAGCCTTGGCGACCTCCCCCGGACCCCGGATGCCAGCATCGAGCAACTGCTCGAACAGGCGAGTTCGGCCAAGACTCCGGAAAAAGCCGCGCTGTTGCGCTTGAGTGCGGCTGACCTGGCGTTCCACCAAAACAATCCGGGACGCTCGGCGCAGATTCTTGCCCAGGTGCCACTGGACGTCCTGAAACCGGCAGCGCAGGTATTTGCCAGCACCCTGTCGGCTGAACTGGCGATGGCCCGCAACCAGCCCAAGGCAGCGTTGACGGCGTTGAACCACCCGAGCCTGCAAAACCTGAAGGAACTGCCGCCTGAACAGCAGATCCGTACCGGTACCGTGCATGCTCGTGCTTATGAAGCCGACGGCCAGACCCTGGCCGCCGCTCGCGAGCGTGTCGCCATGGCTCCGCTGCTGACCGGCGACGCCTACAACAGCAACCACGAAGCCATCTGGGTATTGATTGCAGCCTTGCCTGCCGATCAACTGCAAGCCAGCGGCAACCCGACGCTGGACGGCTGGATCAGCCTGGCCCAGGCGGTCAAGAGCGCCGGCACCCTGGAACAACAGCAAGCGGCCATCGACACCTGGCGCGCCCAGAACCCGGGCCACCCGGCGGCCTCGCAATTGCCACAGCCGCTGACCAAGCTCAAGGAACTGGCCAGCCAGCCGTTGAACAAGATCGCCCTGCTGCTCCCGCAGGAAGGCCCGCTGGCCGGCGTTGCCAAGGCGCTGCGCGAAGGCTTCATGGCCGCGCACTATCAGGCTGAACAAGCCGGGCAGAAGCCGCCGGTGATCGAGTTCTACGACAGTTCGCGCCTGACCTCCATTGATGACTTCTACGCCAAGGCCCAAGCCGCCGGTGTGCAACTGGTGGTCGGCCCGCTGGAGAAACCGCTGGTCAAGCAACTCAGCGCGCGCCCGCAATTGCCAATCACCACCCTCGCCCTGAACTACAGCGAAGCCGACCAGAACCCGGCGCAACTGTTCCAGTTCGGCCTGGCCGCTGAAGACGAAGCCCGTGAAGTGTCCCGTCGCGCTCGCGCCGATGGCCTGCACCGCGCCGCCGCCATGGTGCCGAGAGGCGAATGGGGCGAACGCGTCTACAAAGCCTTCCGTCAGGATTGGGAAGCCAATGGCGGCACCGTGATAGGCGTCGAGTACGTTGACCAGCCAGTAGCCCTGGCCCAGCAGATTGCCGACCTGTTCCAACTGCGCAAAAGCGAAGGCCGCGCCAAGAGCCTGCAAAGCACCGTCGGTTCGGATGTCTCCGCCCAGCCGTCGCGCCGCCAGGACATCGAGTTCATCTTCCTGGCCGTGACCCCGCAACTGGCCCAGCAGATCAAGCCGACCCTGAACTTCCAATACGCTGGCGACGTACCGGTGTATGCAACGTCCCACGTGTTCAGCGCCAGTGGCGACAAGAACCAGTACCTGGACATGACCAACGTGATGTTCTGCGAAACCCCTTGGCTGCTGAACACCACTGACCCGCTGCGCAACCAGGTTGCCGCCCAATGGCCACAAGCCAACGGCAGCCTCGGTCGGCTGTACGCAATGGGTGTGGATGCCTACCGCCTGGCGCCGCGCCTGGGGCAACTCAAGGCACTGCCGGACACTCGTGTTGATGGCCTGTCGGGCAACCTGGGCGTCAGCGCCAACCAGCGTGTCGATCGCCAGATGCCATGGGCCAAGTTCGTCGGTGGCGAGATCCAGCGCCTGCCTGATACCCCGCGCTGATGCCCGAGCGGTCAAGCGCACAAAGCGGCAAGGACGCCGAACTTCAAGCCCTCGAGTACCTGCAACAACAAGGTCTGCGCCTTCTGGCGCAGAACTGGTTATGCAAGCGCGGCGAGCTTGATCTGGTCATGCTTGACGGCGATACAGTAGTATTTGTCGAAGTCCGCTACAGAAAACACGCACAATGGGGGGGTGCGCTCGCCAGTATCGACGGGCGCAAGCGCCAGAAGCTGATACTCGCCGCGCAGTTTTTCCTGCTCAAAGAGCGTCGCTGGGCCGATCATCCCTGCCGTTTCGATGTGGTTGCCATAGAAAGCACTCCCCGGGGAACAGCCGATCTGAACTGGCTGCAAGATGCCTTTGACAGCTGATTCGCCGGACATCTACACCGCACACTTTTGCTCTTTGCTTTGCGGGCTGCACATTCCTGTGCCAAACAGCCGCGCTAATTAAGGTCACACAGATGGACATGCAATCCCGAATTCGCCAGCTTTTCCAGGCCAGTATCGATACCAAGCAACAGGCGATGGACGTACTTGCACCGCACATCGAGCAAGCCAGTCAGGTCATGGTCAACGCCTTGCTCAACGAAGGCAAAATGCTTTCGTGCGGCAACGGCGGTTCGGCCGGCGATGCCCAGCATTTTTCCTCGGAACTGCTCAACCGCTTCGAGCGCGAGCGTCCGAGCCTGCCGGCCATCGCCCTGACCACCGACACCTCGACGATCACCTCGATCGCCAACGACTACAGCTACAACGAAATCTTCTCCAAACAGATTCGTGCCCTTGGCCAGCCGGGTGACGTATTGCTGGCAATCTCCACCAGCGGTAACTCGGCGAACATTATTCAAGCGATCCAGGCCGCACATGATCGTGAAATGATTGTCGTAGCATTGACCGGGCGCGACGGCGGCGGCATGGCGTCGCTGCTGCTGCCCGAAGACGTGGAAATTCGCGTCCCGGCCAATGTCACCGCACGTATTCAGGAAGTCCACCTGCTGGCGATCCACTGCCTGTGCGATCTGATCGACAGCCAACTGTTCGGGAGTGAAGAATGACCGTTAAACGCCTTAGCCTATTGGCAATCACGCTGTGCCTAGGCATCAGCGGCTGCAGTTCGGTAATCGAAGCAAGCCGCGACACGCCCATCCAGGACGATAAAGGCACCCGCACTTTCGGCAGCAAAATCGATGACTCGCTGATCGAAACCAAAGTATCCGTCAACGTTTCCAAGGCCGCTCCGGACCTGGGCAACGGTGCGTCGCGCATCGTGGTCGTCAGCTTCAACGGCGTGGTACTGCTCACCGGGCAAACCCCGCGTGCCGACCTGAAGGCCCAGGCTGAACAAGCCGCCTCCGCCGTACAACGGGTCAAGAAAGTCCACAATGAATTGCAGGTGATGGAGCCGATCACACTGCTGGCGATCAGCAACGATGCGCTGCTGACCACCAAGATCAAGACCCAGATGCTGACCGACAGCTCGATTCCCGGCTCACGGATCAAGATCGTCACTGATAATGGTATCGTCTACATGATGGGCCTGCTGACTCAGGCAGAAGCCACCCGCTCTGCCAACCTGGTACAAGGTGTGTCGGGCGTACAGAAGATTGTGAAGGTGTTCGAATACATCGACTGATGTCATCGACGACCACAAAAAAGGGCGCCGTGCATTGATTGCACGGCGCCCTTTTTAGTGGCTGGCGGTTACTGGTACTGCTGGTACGGGTTGCCTTGGAACTGGTTGTTCTGTTGCGGCGCCTGTTGCTGCTGGGCGCCCGGCTGACCGTATTGCTGGCCAGGAATCGGCCCCAGGTTAACCTCTACGCGACGGTTCTGGGCACGGCCATTGACGTCGGCGTTGCTGGCAATCGGGTTATCCGGGCCGGCACCGCGGGCACTCAGGTTGGTCGCGCTGACACCTTGGGACGTCAGGTAATTAGCCACGCTCTGCGCACGACGCTGGGACAGGTCCATGTTGAGCTGGCGGCTGCCGGTGCTGTCGGTGTAGCCAACGATCTGGATGGTGTTCTGGTTGAACTGCTTGAGGGAGTTCGCCAGGTTGTTCAGCGGCGTATAGAAGCTGCTGGAGATCGCGTCCGAGTTGGTGGCGAAGGTGATGTTACCCGGCATGATCAACTTGATCTGATCGCCCTGGCGCTGCACTTCAACCCCGGTATTGGCCATGCTTTCACGCAGTTTCTTTTCCTGCTGGTCCGCGTAGTAGCCATAGCCGGCAGCGCCGAGGCCGGCGATAGCGCCACCGATCAGCGCACCCTTGCCGCGGTTGTTGTGGTCGATGGCGGCACCTGCCAGCGCACCGGCCAGTGCCCCCAGGCCACCGTACTTGGCGGTTTTGCTGATGCCGCCCTCTGAACCATTATTCGCCTGTCCCTGGCTGCCGTCATAAGGATTAGGTGAAGCGCAGCCGGACAACAAGGCTACGGCGGTAGCGACAACAAGCAGACGACGAGAAGTGAACATGAAGGAAGCTCCTACTTTTGCATTCTGTGATGCAGAGGACATTGGCAATGGACCTGTGCCGAGCTTGGAACACGACAAACGGCAAAAATTCCATGTCCGGTCACCGGTGTGCACAGTCAAACCCTAGCAGAGACTTGCTGAACGGTAATTGTCATTTTTTCTATAAGTTTCGTCCGATAGTTGCCATTTGGTATCCGAAAAACTACCCCGGTTTCCCTTCACGCCCGCACGAATGGATTCTCACGCATTTCATCTCCCAGGCGTGTATCCGGACCATGCCCCGCCACCACAACCGCCGTCTCATCCAGGGTGTAGAGCCGTTGCTTGATCGAACGCACGATGGTCGCCTGGTCTCCGCCCCACAAATCCGTACGCCCGACACCACGCCGAAACAGGGTGTCGCCGGCAATCAGCAACTTCGCATCCGCGAACCAGAAACTCATCGAGCCCGGTGTGTGTCCAGGTGTGTGCAAGGCGACCCCACAACCGCAGGCCAGCTCCTCTTCATCCTCCAGCCAGCGATCCGGCGGCGGCACAGGTGTGTACGGTACGCGGAACATCTGGCACTGCATTTCCAGGTTGTCCCACAGAAACTGGTCTTCCTTGTGCAGGTGCAACGTGGCGCCGGTCTTTTCCTTCAATTGCCCGGAAGCCAGGAAGTGATCGAGGTGGGCGTGGGTGTGAATGATGCTGACCACTTTCAAGCCCAGCGCATCGAGGCGCGTCAGGATCAACTCATGATTGCCACCCGGATCGACCACGATGGCTTTCCTGGTGACGGGGTCGCCGATAATTGTGCAGTTGCACTGCAACGGGCCGACGGGGAAGGTTTCGCGGATTAGCGCGGGGGTCTGAGTATTCATTGGTGTTCCTGCAAATTCAAAGGCACATCCTGATGCACAGTATGTTCGACCATGCGCCCGATCTGAAAGCGCTCGCGAGCACACGGCTGTCAAACCACGTAGCTGCTAAGATACTCTGGCGCAAGTCTGCAACGCGCAACCTATAGCGCTTGGAGTGGGACTCGTGGCAACCCTCAGCCCATTGATCATCTGCGAACACTGCGATTGCGTGTACGAAAAAGTCACGCTCGCCAAACATCAGAAAACCCTCTGCACCCGATGCGCAGGCGTACTCCAGCGCTATAACGGGCTGTCGGTGGAACAACGCCTGGCGCTGACCCTGACCGCCGCCATGCTGTGGGTTTTCGCCAATTTCTACCCGGTAATGAGCATCAGCCTGCAAGGTTTGAAAAGCAGCGCCACCTTATGGGACTCCGTGGTTGCGCTGGCCCAGGGCCCGATTACCTTTATCGCGCTGGTGGCGGCCATTTCCATCATCATCGCGCCGGTGTTCCAGTTGCTGTTGCTGATGTGGGTGCTGGGCTTTGCGATGAAGGGCAGGCGCTCACCGGCGTTCAAAGTCTGCATGCGCTGGCTCGAAGCCTTACGGCCCTGGAGCATGCTGGAAGTCTGCCTGCTGGGCGCCATGGTGGCGGTGTTCAAGCTCGCCGGGATGCTGGATGTATTGCCCGGCACCGGCCTGTTCGCCCTGGCGGCGCTCAGCCTGTTGCTGATCCGCATTGCCGGGCGCGATATTCGCGACCTGTGGGACACCTTATGAACCGGCCACCGACCGCCAGCGAGCTGAACCTGTGCCTGTGCCACAGCTGCGGCCAGGCCTGCGATACCAGCGCCAACCCCGACGAGTGCGAACGCTGTGATGCGCCCTTGCACCGGCGCAAGGTGCACTCATTGACCCGCACCTGGGCCTACATGCTGACGGCACTGGCGTTTTACGTGCCCGCCAACCTACTGCCGGTGATGAACACCTCGATGCTCGGCTCCGGCGCCGACAGCACCATCATGAGTGGCGTGCTGGAGTTCTGGCAGCACGGCGCCTGGGACATTGCCCTGATCATTTTCATCGCCAGCATCGCAGTGCCGGGCATCAAGTTCGTCGCGCTGACCCTGCTGCTGGTCACCGTGCAACGCAATAACCAGTGGGCACGCAAGGAGCGCTCGAAGCTGTTTCGCTTCGTCGAGGTGATTGGCTACTGGTCGATGCTGGATGTCATCGTAGTGGCGTTGGTGGCGGCCCTGGTGCGGTTTCAGGCCCTGGGTACCATCGAGCCGCGCCTGGGTATTCTGTTCTTTGGCCTGGTGGTGGTGTTTACCATGCTCTCGGCAATGAGTTTCGACCCCCGCCTGATCTGGGAAAACCCCCACAACGAGGAGATGCCGGATGGCGTCGCAAACCACTGACAAACCGCTGCCCCCCGGCCAACCCGCGATCAAGACGCGGCGCTTCAGCGTTTCGCTGGTGTGGATCGTGCCGATTGTCGCGGTGCTGGTGGGCATTTCGCTGGTGGTGCACAGCATCCTTCAGCAAGGGCCGAGCATTACCATTACCTTCAAGACCGGCAGCGGCCTGACCGCCAACAAGACCGACGTCAAATACCGCAACGTGGTGATCGGCCAGGTGACTGACGTGGAGTTGAGCGACGACCAGAAAAACGTCAACGCCACGATCAAACTGTCCAAGCAGGCTGAAAGTTTCACCCGGGAAGACTCGCAATTCTGGGTGGTGCGCCCGCGTATTGGCGCCGGCGGCGTTTCCGGCATCGACACGCTGCTCTCCGGGGATTACATCGGCGCCGACATCGGCCAGTCCGATACCCGCGCCAACCGGTTCACAGGCCTGGAAAACCCACCGCCCATCACTTATGGCGAGCCTGGTAAACGCTTCACCTTGCACACCCAGGATTTGGGCTCGCTGGACATCGGCTCCCCGGTCTATTACCGCAAAATTCCCGTCGGCCAGGTAGTGGCCTATGCCTTGGACGCCGACGGCAAAGGCGTGAACATCGACGTGTTCGTGCATGCACCCAATGACGCCTACGTCACCGAGAACACCCGGTTCTGGAACGCCAGCGGGATTGACGTGAGTGTCGGCGCCAACGGGTTTGCGCTGAAGACCGAATCCTTGTCCTCCATGCTGGTGGGCGGCATCGCCTTCCTGGCTCCGCCCTACAGCCCCGACGACAAGCCGGCCAGCGAGGAGCATTCCTATGAACTGTTCGCCGACCAGCAAACCGCGCTGGCCCCGCCCAATGGCAAGGGGCAATACTTGAACCTGCGTTTCGATCAAGCCTTGCGCGGGCTCACCGTCGGTGCGCCGGTGGAATTCCTGGGTATCGAGTTTGGCAAAGTGGTATCGATCAACCTGGATTTCGACGAGAAAAAACGTAGCTTCCCGGTGAACGTCGGCATCGTGATTTACCCGCAACGCCTCGGCGAAGCCAACACCAAAATGCTCACGGTCCTGAAACATGACCCTAACGATGAGGCCGGCGGCGTGCGCCTGATTGGCAGCTTCATTGAACACGGCCTGCGGGCCCAGGCTCGCAGCGGCAACCTGCTCACCGGCCAGCTGTACATCGCCCTGGACTTCTTTCCCAAGGCCGACAAAGTCGTGTTCGACCCGAACGCGCGCCCCGTCAGTATTCCGACCATCCCCGGCAACCTGGAACAACTGCAGGAAAAACTCGAAGGCATCGTCAACAAGATCAACCAACTGCCGATCGAGCGGATTGCCGGCAACCTCGACGGGAGCCTGGTCGAATTGCGCAAAGGTCTCGGCCAGTTCAACGCCAAGACACTCCCAAGCGTGCAGAACACCCTGGCCGACGTAAGTAAAACCTTGCAGTCAGCCAGTTCGACCCTGGCCGAGGATTCGCCGCAACGGGAGCAGTTGACCCAGACGCTGGATGAACTGAGCCGCATGTCGCGCTCCCTGCGAGAGCTTTCGGATTACCTGGCACGCCATCCCGAATCCCTGATTCGTGGTCGCCCCGACAACGCTGCGCCATCGGACCTGCAAGGGCCTCCGCGCAAATGACCACAGGAGCAACCACCATGGCCTTTCCGCTGAAGATCACCCTGCTCACCGGGTTGCTGCTGCTTGCGGCGTGCCGCAGTGAGCCGATTCAATTTCACACCCTGACGCCGGTGCATCGCAGCAATGCGTCACTGGCCGCCGGCGGTGAAATCCGCATTGAAAGCATCACAGTCCCGCCGCAGGTCGACCGCCCGCAGATTGTCATCCGCCAGGGCGACAGCGGCGTGGCGATTCTTGAGACGCAATGGTGGGCCGCCAGTCTGGTGGATGAGCTGCGCAGCGCGCTGGTGGACCAACTCGCCAGCAACCGGAAAAACCTGGCGGTGCGCATTGAAGTACAGCGTTTTGACTCGATCCCCGGGCAGTACGCCCTGCTCGACGTCAAATGGCGACTTCGCCAGACGGGCACGGACGAACGCACGCCGCTGACCTGTCGCACGGTGGTGCAGTCGCCATCCGGCCCAACCATTGATGACCTGGTGATCGCTCAGCAAAACAACGTCAAACTGTTTGCCGCACTGCTCAGCCAGGCCGCCGACAAGTCACCGAGTGAATGCCCGCCCGTGAAACTACCCTAACAACCCCATCTCCTGAGCGCGCGCCACCGCCTGGGTGCGTCGCTCCACTCCCAACTTGCTGTTGATATGGCTGGCGTGGGTTTTCACAGTATGCAGGGAGATAAACAGCTGATTGCTGATTTCCTGGTTCGAGCACCCTTGGGCGATCAAGTGCAGCACTGCCAGTTCGCGGGTGCTCAGGGTTTCAAGGACGTGTGGGGTTTCAGCCACCGCAACATTCGGCAAGCGTGCCAGCAGGCTCTGGTTCAGTTGGCCATGGGGGTCCCGCGAAAGCTGCTCCCGCGTCCAGTCGGGATAGCGCTCCAGCAAGCGCTGAAAGGGTTGCATCGCGCCACCGGCAGCCGCTGCAAGCGCGCGGGCGAACACCGGGCGGGCCAGCGCTTCCTGACCACCGTCCAAAAGTAACTGCGCCTGCTGGGTCAGCGCCATCAGGCTGATCATCTGCCGGCCGCTGTTATGGGCCTGGTGCGCCAGTTCGTCGAGCCGTTGCAGTGAGGCCGCCGGCTGATGCCGGATGGCATCGAGCGCTGCCTGTTGCAGCTCGATATGTTGCGGCAGGTGCGGGTGAAACTCCGGCGCGGCCGCGGCCTGTTCACCGTTGTAGGTTTGCCCCAACCGCGTCAGCCAGGCATCGGCCAGGTCGGTGCGGCCTTGGGCCAGCCATAGCTCGCATTTGACCAGGGTAATCATCGCCAGATAGAAAATCGGCGGCACGTCCCAGATGTGCATCAAGCGCTCGGCCTCGGCCAGCTCGGCGAAGGCCGTGGGGAAGTCGCCGCGGCGACCTTCAAAGCTGGCAATCACGCAATGGCCGATCAGCACGCTGATATCCCGGCAGGCTCGCGCCTCGGCCAGACCGGCACGCAGGCGAGCCAGCCCGGCTTCGGGCTGGCAACGCACCAGCAGCAGGTAGCCTTCGTACAGCGCCAAGCGGGCACGCACGGCATACAGGCGTTGCGGCGCGAGGCCCTGCAAGCGTTGCAGGCCCTGACGCACTTCATCCAGGGAACGCAGGATTTCGCCACGGGCTTGTAGCACCCGCGCCCGGTCGTAATGGGCCAGTGCTTCAAATAATGGGTTGCCGACGCGCTGCGCCAGCTCCAGAGACTCTCGGTTCAAACCCCGGGCGCGCCACAGGTCAGCATCGACGATGGCCAGGTTGGACAGGGTCGACAGGCACATCAACCGCTGACCATAGCGTTTGTGCGGCAGGCTTTCCAGGGCCTCGCTGCAGTACAACTGGGTCAACTCGCGATCACCACGCCCCCGGGCAATAATCCCGCTGAGGGCCAGCCATTGGGCCAACATCGACTTTTGCGCGGTGGCTGACGGCGCCGGCAGAAAGCGGCTGAGATGGCTGGCCAACTCTTGCGCCGCATCCAGCTGGCAGGCCAATCCCAACGCCCAACTGTAGAGCACGATCAGACGTGGCGTGCTCATCAACAGACTGTCGGGCAAGTCCATTTTCCAGCGCAGCAACATGCCGACATTCTGCTCCGCCAGCAGTTGCTCTTCGGAGAGGTTCTGCACCAGGTTTGCCGCCACATCCAGGTGACCGGCCCGCAGCGCCTGCTCCACCGCCTCATCGATCAAGCCCTGGGCATTGAACCAGCGACAGGCCCGAAGGTGCAGGCTGGCAGCAGGCAACACGGCATTACTTGCGCGTCGGGTGCGCAGCAGGTCGGAAAACAGATGGTGATAACGGTACCAGTGGCCCTGTTCGTCCAGCGGCACCAGGAATACCTGGTGGGCTTGCAGGTAGCGCAGTATTTCGCTGCTGTCGTGGGCTTCGCGCACGGCGTCGCACAGTTCGCTGCAAAACCGCTCCTGGGACGCGGTGTCGTAGAGAAACGCCTGGACTTCGGCTGGCAGGCAGTCGATGACTTCTTCGAGCAGGTAATCGCGGATCAGCCCTTCCCCGCCGTGCAGGCCTTGGGGCAAGGCGCCTTCGCTGCCGGCTTCGGAGGCCGCCAGCAGCCAGAAACGCAGGCCGGCCACCCAGCCTTCACTGCGTCGGATCAGGTTATCCAGGGCTTCGCCGCGCAATGAGCTGCTGTGGCGATCCAGCAGGGCCAGGGATTCGGCGTGAGTCAGGCGCAGGTCCTGCTCGTGCAGCTCCAGCAAATGCCGGGACAGGCGCAGGCGCGCCAGGTGCCAGTCGGGGCGTTGACGGCTGGTGACCAGTACCAACAGGCCGTCGGGCAAATGGTTGAGGAAAAATTGCAGGCAGCGGTCGAGTACCGGGCCCTGGGCCAGATGGTAGTCATCCAGCACCAGCAACAGCGGCGCCTGGGTCGACAGGTGCACCGTCAGTTCATCCAGCAGGCCGTCGAGCCACTCTTCAAACGCAAAGGGTTGATGGCGCTGGCGCATTTTCAGCAAGCCCAGGGACTGGGCGCCCAACTGCGGGAAGTATTGCTGCAGGCCGTCGAGCAGGCGTTCAAGGAAACGTCCCGGGTCGTTATCCCGGGGGCTGAGCCCCAACCACAGGCTTTGCCAGTGGGCCGGCAGGCTCTGGCAGAACTCCACCGCCAGCGAACTCTTGCCGAACCCGGCCGGTGCGCTGACCAGCAACAGACGCCCGGCCAAACCTTCACTCAGCCGTTCGCACAGGCGCGGTCGCAACACGTAGCCGTCAGGCAGTGGGGGTCGATAGAAGCGCCCTTCCAGGGTCGGAATGACCGCGCTGGCAGGCCCTTGAATTCGGGACAGATCAGTCATCGCCGGGCTCTTGTAGAAGGCTGTTGTCGGCATTGCAGATGTCCGCAGACTAGCGGTAAAAGCGGCAGCTTTGTAGATCTTTGCAACAATTGTCTTAAAAAGACTACAACAAAAAATATCCGGACTTCTTCTGGAACGACCGACACTCTGTGGCGAGGGAGCTTGCTCCCGCTGGAGTGCGCAGCGCTCCCGTTTTTGGGGCTGCTACGCAGCCCAGCGGGAGCAAGCTCCCTCGCCACAGTGGTCCGGCAAAAAAAAGCCCCGAACCAGTCGGGGCGTTTTTCGAGGATGCGGCCTCTGTTACAGCGAGTTAGCGAACACCATCCTGGCGCAGGGCCGCCGGGGTGAAGTCGCTGGTGGTGGCGGTGAAACCGAAGTCATAGGCCTGTTTCTCTTCGTTCTTCATGCCCAGTGCCAGGTAGCGGCCGGACTGCAGGTCGTAGAGGGTTTCGAGGGCGTACCACGGCACTTGCTTGTCGTAGTAGTTCTCGGCATGGGCTTCCGCCACACGCCACAGTTGGCCGCGACCGTCGTAGTGGTCGATCACCGCAGCTTGCCAGGTGTCTTCGTCGATGAAGAAGTCACGCTTGGCGTAGATGTGGCGCTGGCCTTCCTTCAGGGTTGCAACCACATGCCACACACGGCGCAGCTCGTAGCGCGCCAGGTCCTGGTTGATGTGGCCGGCCTTGATGATATCGACATACTTGAGCTTCGGATCGTCGAGCTTGTAGCTGTTTTCGGCGATGTAGAGCTCTTTCTTGCCTTCCAGTTTCCAGTCGTAGCGGTCTGGCGCACCGTTGAACATGTCGAGGTTGTCGGAGGTACGCAGGCCGTCGGCGGCGGTACCCGGGCCGTCATACGACACTTGCGGTGCCCGGCGCACACGGCGCTGGCCGGCGTTGTAGACCCACGCCGAACGCGGTTCTTTCACCTGGTCGAGGGTTTCGTGCACCAGCAGCACACCACCGGCCAGACGTGCCGGCGCGGTCACTTGCTGCTTGAAGTAGAACAGGATGTTGCCCGGGTTTTTCGGGTCGTAGTCCTTCATCTTGTCGCGGAACACGAACTGGTCGCGGAAGTACACCAGGCTGAACGAGCCGTTGGTTTGCGGCGTGGCCTGGGTCACCAGGCGGGTCACGCTGCCGCCGCGATAGCGGGTGATGTGGTTCCAGATGACTTCCACGCCGCTTTTCGGAATCGGGAACGGTACGGCGGTTTCGAAGTTTTCCAGGCCGTTGCCGCCAGACACCAGGTTGGTGCTGGTGGCGTTTTTCTTGATGGCGGCGAACACATCAGCCGGCACCGTGGCGCCGCGATGGGTCGGGTAGACCGGCATCTTGAAGGTGTCCGGGTAGCGCTTGAACATCGCGTACTGCCCCGGCGCCAGCTTGTCCTTGTACTGCTCGACGTTCTGCGCGGTGATGGTGAATTGCGGTTGTTCGCTGGCGTACGGGTTGGCCAGGAAACCACGGGCATCCACGGCGCCGGCGTTGGTGGGCAGTGGCGACCATTTAGGGATGGTGCCGGCCGCGTTGCCGGCCATTTCAGCGCCCATCGGGGTCAGGGTCGTGCCGAGCTTGGCGGCTTCGTCGGCCGAGACAGCGGCCATGACGCTACCCGCCATGATCGACAGCCCCAGCACACCCACCTGCAACAGATTTTTAGTTATTTTCATGTTCTGGTTCTTCCTGAAAACATACTGCTTAAAGAGAGTGTGCTTAGAAGTTCACGCCAGCGCTCAAGGCGATGAAGTCACGGTCATCCACCGTGGTGAATTTGCCGCCAAAGAAGTTGGTGTAGTTGAGGCTGACGGTGTAGGTGTTCTGGTACTCGGCATCGACACCCAGGCTGACGGCCTTGCGACCCTCTTCGAAGTTGCCGCCAGGACCTGGCGAGTAGCCTTTGACGTCATGGGACCACGCCACGTTGGGCTTGAGGTTTACACCGGCGAAGACGTCCGGGTATTCCCAGATGGCACGAGCGCGATAGCCCCAGGAGGTGGCCGTGGTGTAGCCGTCGTTGTTGCAGTTGGTGTTCAGGCCAGCGGCATTCGGCAGACCGGCGCCGTTGGCCGTCGAGTTGTTAAGGGCGTTACAGAACCCGCCTGGCAGCGTGCCAGGACCGAACACCGGATCACGGCCGTAACGGGCCTCGGATTTGCTTTCCAGGCCGCCGACGTGGGTCACGCCAATTTCACCGACCGTGGTCAAACGGCTGGCGCCCATGACCTGATCAAAGAAGTGCGTAAAGGTGGTCTGGAACTGCGTAACTTCCTTGCGGTTATAGCCATGCAAGTCCTGACCGGGGCTGCCCTTGAGCACCGAGGCATTCCCGAAGCCCGGGATCGGCGTGACACCCGCATAGAGAATGTCGGTGGTGCTGAGCTGGACTGGCGCGTTTGGCCGATAGCTCAACTCACCGCTCCAGGCGGTACCGGTAGGCAGCGTGGTGGAGAAGCTCAAGCCGTACAGGCGGATGTCTTCAGGGTACTCGATGAAGTAGTTGGAACTGCCCGCAACAATCAGCGGCCGCAGCGCACCCAGCGGCCCCAAAGGCCGGGTATAGGCCGATGCTGGCGCACCTTGGGCGCTGAAGATCGGCGCACGGCTGTGGTAGTTCATGAAGTAGGCGCCGAATTCGGTATCCAGCGGCTCGAAGTTGTAGTGCATCGCCACGCCGAACTGGCCGCTGTCGCGGGCGTCACGGTCCGGCCCACGGCGCACCAGCACACCTTCGTTGTTCACATCCACGCCCAGGGCGTTGAGGGTAGGCAGCGCAGCGCCTGGAATGGTCGAGCGCTTGTTCAGCACCCGCAGGTTGTTGCTGCAACCGTCGGAAACCACATCCGGCTGCGAGAAGAACGTGCCGCAGTTGTCGGTTACCGTCTGGTCCCATTCCAATTGATAGAACGCTTCTGCCGACAAGTTATCGGTCAGGGTCTGCGACACATAGAACATGTTGACCGGGATCAGGCCTTCCTTGATCTCGGCCCCGGGACGACGGAATGCGGACACGTCGATCGGGTTGATGGAGTTGATGCCCCCACCGATGAAGGTACTTTCACCCCAGCTCACCACCTGCTTGCCGAACCGCACGTTACCTGGCAGATCGGCAATGGTGTAGTTGTGATAAACGAATGCATCGAGAATCTGCCCGCCAGAAGACTTGGCGCCCTCTTTGCGGTTGTTGTTGCTGACATTCTTGAAGTCCAGGTCTTCGTTTTGCAGCGCGAAGTCATACCAGTACTTGCCCCGGACAAACACGCCGGTGTCGCCGTATTTCAACTCAAGGTCATGGATACCCTTGAAGATCTTCGAGAAGGAATCACCTTTGTCGAAGTTCAGGTGACCGTCATCCGAGGTTTGCGACAACCCCCTGCCGCCGTTGTTGGCGCCGATCAGGTCTTTGTTGCGACCCGCCGTCGACCAACTGGCCCCGACCGACAGGGACGAATCAAAGCTGCCTTCGATTTCACCGATGTTGAAACTGACGCCGAATGCAGGCCCGGCGAGCGTAGAGGCGAGGCTGACGGCCAAAGGCAGTTTTGCCCGGCGCCAGAACTGGTTTGCTGAGATCATCGACGCTACTCCATGTGCATTATTGTTATGGCAGTGAGTCGTTTCCAAGGGCTTGTAACGGCCGGAATACAACGATTCCAATGCCGGGCGAACACATGAACCCGCCGGGCTCACAGCACCGCACCTTGAAAAACTCTGGGATGAACTATAGCCAGCAGGGGGTACCGCTTGATCCCTCTAAAGTGTGATTTGCATCACCAACCCGTCTGCCACAGTCCTTTTCGCCATGCTGACGAAGGTCAGCGACGGAAGGATGGCTGAAAATTGGCAAATCACAAGTGAAGGCTCGGAATAGAGCGCCGCCGTGCCCGCGAGGGCACGGCAAGCAGTGTCAGAGGGTAGAGAGGAAGGTACTGTTGTTGGCTTGCCATTCGATGATGTCGATACGGATACGTTTTTTGTCGAGCTTGCCGACGCTGGTCTTGGGAATTTCCGTAACAACGGCGATCTGGCTAGGAATCGCCCACTTGCTCAAGTGGCCCAATTCCACGAATGGCTTGAGATGTTCCTTGAGCTCCTTGGCCCCTATCACATGGCCATCACGCACCACCAGCAACGCAAACGGGCGCTCGCCCCACTGCGGGTCGGCAATCCCCACCACCGCTACTTCGCGTACCGCCGGGTGACGGCTGACCAGGTCTTCCAGCGCCAGGGACGAGATCCACTCGCCGCCGGTCTTGATCACATCCTTGATGCGGTCGCGAATATCGATCACGCCAAACGCGTCGAGGGTAGCCACGTCGCCGGTGTGCATCCAACCGCCGGCCCAGAGCTCTGCGCCCTTTTCCGGCTCGTTGAAGTAGCCTTCGCTGAGCCACGGCGCGCGCAGTACCAATTCGCCTTGGGATTCGCCGTCGGCAGGCAGGAAGTTGCCGTCGCCATCGATGATCGCCGCCTCCACCAAAGGCCCGGGCACGCCGGCCTTGATGCGATAGGTGGTGCGTTCGTCTTCGGTGCCGGCCATCAATTCTTCATTGAGGTGGGCGCAGGACACCAGCGGCCCGGTCTCGGACATGCCATACGCTGCCGTCAGCTGAATCCCGCGGGCCTTGGACGCTTCATACAGCGAACGATTGAGCGCGCTGCCGCCGATGACGATTTTCCAGCCGCTGAAATCCACGCCCTGGCCAGCCTTGGCATTGAGCACCATTTGCAGGATGGTCGGCACACAATGGGAGAACGTGACCTTCTCTTTGCGCCACAGCTCCACCAGGTATTCGGGGTCGTAGCGGCCGGGATAAACCTGCTTCAGGCCGAGCATGGTCGCCACATAGGGCAAGCCCCAGGCGTGCACATGGAACATCGGAGTAATCGGCATGTAGACGTCGTTGGTGCCCAGCAGGCGCACGCTGTCGACGCTGCCCATGATGGTCGCCACGCCCATGGTGTGCAGCACCAGTTGGCGATGGGTGAAATACACGCCTTTGGGATTGCCCGTGGTGCCGGTGGTGTAGAAGGTGGTGGCGACGGAGTTTTCGTCGAAATCCTGGAAGTCGTAGCGAGGGCTTGCTGCTGCCAGCAGCGTTTCGTACTCACCCACGAGGTTGGGCAACTCGGCGGTTTTGTCCGCGCCATCAGTGAGTAACAGGGTTTTGTCGACGGTGGTGAGGTGGCCGGCGATGGCCTGGTAGAGCCCCACGAACTCGCTGTTGACCAGCACAAAGCGGTCCTCGGCGTGGTTCATGGTGTACAGAATCTGTTCCGGCGACAGGCGCACGTTGATGGTGTGGATGACTGCGCCAATCATCGGAATGGCAAACATGCATTCCAGGTAGCGGTGGCTGTCCCAGTCCATCACGGCCACGGTGTCACCGGCCTTGACCCCGGCCTCGGTCAGCACATTGGCCAGGCGGGCGACGCGCTCGATCAGGGTCGGATAGGTATAACGCAACTGGTCGCGGTAGACGATTTCCCGGGTCTTCTCGTAGCGTGTCCCGGACATCAACAGGCGTTTGATCAACAGCGGGTATTGGTAGGCGCCTTCGGCGGGCGGGATAACACGAGTCTGCAACATACGAATCCCTTATCTGACTGCACGGTCTTGGCTGAAACATCTGCACTGTAGAGCGCTTATGTTTCAGCCAAATCACCCAAAGGAATGATTTGCAGAACCCAACGAATGCTAGCTTTGCGCCAGCATCCGGCTTATTTCATGCTGGTAAACGCCAGCTTCACGCCGATGGCAATCAGCACCGCGCCCATGGTGCGGTCGAACCAGTGGCCCATGCGTGCAAAACCGGCACGCACGCGTTGCTGGCTGAACAGCATGGCCACCAGGCAAAACCAGATTGCGGTCGCCACGGCCAGGTACAGTCCGTAACCGGCCTGGATCGCCAGCGGCGTGTGGGGGTTGATTACCACGGTGAACAGCGACAGGAAGAACAGCGTGGCCTTGGGGTTCAAGCCGTTGGTGACGAAACCCGAGGTGAACGCACCACGGGCGGTGCGCTCGCCCACTTCAAGGTGCAGGTCTTCTTCACTGGCAGGCTTGGCCGGCTGGGCGCGCAGGGCCTTGAAGCCGATGTACAGCAGGTAGGCCGCCGCCGCCCATTTCAATGCGTTGAACAGCACAATGGACTGGGACACGATCAAGCCGATGCCCAGCAGCGAATACCCTACGTGCAGGAAAATCGCCGACCCGACGCCCAGCGCCGTCCAGGTTCCGGCGCGCCGGCCATGGGTCACGCTTTCACGTACCACCACGGCGAAGTCCGGGCCAGGGCTGGCCACCGCCAACAGGTGAATCAGTGCCACGGTCAAGAACTCGGTGAGGTACATGCACACTCCAGGAAGTAACTGATTATTTCATCTGATAGGCTCGGCAGATTACGCCTTCGAACCTCGTCGCAAAAGGTACAGTTGATAATGAACAATCGCCGCGCCGTCTTCCTTGATCACCCTTCCCTGGACCTCGGAGACCTGGACCTCAGCGGGTTGCGGGCACTCTTCAGCGAGCTGAGCCTGCACCAGCAGACCACACCCGAAAACATTATCGAACGCCTGCAAGGCGCGCAGGTGGCCATCAGCAACAAGATCGCGCTGAATGCCGAGACCCTGGCGGCCTGCCCCGAGCTGAAGCTGATCCTGGTGACCGCCACCGGCACCAACAACGTCGACCTGGTCGCCGCCCGCGCCCACGGCGTTACCGTAAGCAATTGTCAGGGTTACGGCACGCCGTCGGTGGCGCAGCATACGATCATGCTGCTGCTCAATCTTGTGACGCGCCTGAACGACTATCAGCGGGACGTGCAGGCGGGGCTTTGGCAACAAGCCAAGCAGTTCTGCCTGCTGGACCATCCGATCGTCGAACTGGAAGGCAAAACCCTCGGCCTGCTGGGCCATGGTGAGTTGGGCAGCGCCGTTGCGCGCCTGGCCGAGGCCTTCGGTATGCGCGTGATCCTGGGTGCCATTCCAGGCCGCCCGGCACGTGCCGATCGCGTGCCGCTGGACGAACTGCTGGCGCAGGTCGACGCGCTGACCCTGCACTGCCCGCTGAACGAGCACACCCGTGACTTTATCGGTGCCCGTGAACTTACCTTGCTCAAGCCTGGCGCCTTCATCGTCAACACGGCCCGCGGTGGCCTGATCAATGAACAAGCCTTGGCCGATGCCCTGCGCAGCGGTCATCTGGGCGGCGCGGCGACCGATGTGTTGAGTGTCGAACCCCCGGTCAACGGCAACCCGCTGCTGGCCGGCGACATCCCGCGCTTGATCGTCACCCCCCACAACGCCTGGGGCAGCCGCGAAGCCCGGCAGCGGATCGTCGGCCAATTGATCGAAAACACTCAGGGCTTTTTCAGCGGCGCCCCGCTGCGCGTCGTCAGTTGATAAACTGCGCCCCTTTTCAAGGAGCAGACCATGGATCCGCGCAGTGAAGTACTGCTTCGCCAGGCCGAACTTTTTCAAGGCGACGTGCTGCTGGTGGGCTTGCCCGCCGACGACCTGCTGGGCCGCCTGCCCAATGCCCATGGCTGGAGCTGGCACGCCGGCGACCAGGCCGCACTGGACGCACGTTTTGCCGAGCGCAGCCAGTTCGGCGTGAGCGTGCCCGAGCGTTCGTTCGACACGGCGGTGGTGTTCCTGCCCAAGTCCAAGGACCTCACCGACTACTTGCTCAATGCCGTGGCGGCGCGTTTGCCCGGCAAAGAGTTGTACCTGGTCGGGGAAAAGAAAGGCGGTATCGAAAGTGCGGCCAAGCAACTGAACCCGTTCGGCAAACCGCGCAAGCTCGACAATGCGCGGCACTGCCAGTTGTGGCTGGTCACGGTGGCCAATGCCCCCGAGCCGGTTGAGCTGGAAAGCCTGGCGCAGGTGTTCGAGGTGCCGCTGGCTGAAGGGCCGCTCAAGGTGGTGAGCCTGCCGGGCGTGTTCAGCCACGGTCGCCTGGATCGCGGTACTGCGCTGCTGCTGGAGCACCTGGACAAGTTGCCAAGCGGTCACTTGCTGGATTTCGGTTGTGGGGCTGGCGTGCTGGGGGCGGCGGTCAAACGTCGATACCCGCATAACACGGTGACGATGCTCGACGTGGATGCCTTCGCCGCCGCCAGCAGTCGCCTGACCTTGGCGGCCAACGACCTGGAAGCCGAAGTGTTGACCGGTGATGGCATCGACGCAGCACCGATGAATCTGAACACGATTTTGAGCAACCCGCCGTTCCATGTCGGGGTGCACACCGATTATTTCGCCACCGAGAACTTGCTGAGAAAAGCAGCCAAACATCTGGCAAAAGGCGGCGAACTACGCTTGGTAGCGAATAGTTTCCTGAAGTACCAACCGCTGATCGAAGAGCATCTTGGGGTGTGCGCAATCAAGGCAGAAGGCCAGGGTTTTCGCATTTACCGTGCCAAGCGCGGCTGAAATCTTTTTCCAAAAGAAGGCTTGCCGAATGGATTTTGCCTAGGCAGAATCCGCTCCGTCCTAGGGGAGTAGTCTCCCACGAGCGCCACGCTCGTCCGGCATACGTCAACATACTTGGTCAACAGGCCATGGCGTATGCGACCCAGGAGTCCGCACAGACGGACCGGGGTTTGACAAGACCTATGACACGAACACCTTACCCGGGGCGGGAAGGCTGTACGTGTCATAGCCGTGTCGACCCGCCCCTGGAACTTACCTGATGCTGGATTCCCTGCTTGTCCCTACCGCAATCGTTGCCTTGGCCGAAATTGGCGACAAGACGCAACTGCTCGCGCTCATTCTCGCTGCACGCTTTCGCAAACCCTGGCCGATCATCGCCGGCATCGTCGCCGCGACCCTGGCCAACCATGCGGCCGCCGGTGCCGTGGGGGCCTGGTTCGGGAGTTTCTTCTCGGATGCGGTGTTGCACTGGATCCTCGCGGCGAGCTTCTGTGCCACCGCGCTCTGGACCCTGGTGCCCGACAAGCTCGACGATGACGAAGCCAGTACATCCCGCAAGTTCGGGCCATTCCTGACCACGCTGATCGCGTTCTTCCTCGCGGAAATCGGCGACAAGACCCAGATCGCTACCGTGATGCTCGCGGCGCAATACCCGGAACTGTGGCTGGTGATTATCGGCACGACCCTGGGCATGTTGATTGCCAACGTACCGGTGGTGCTGGCGGGGAATTTCGCGGCGGACAAATTGCCGCTGACGCTGATTCGTCGACTGGCGGCTACGGCATTTTTCATCCTGGCCATTGTTGCGGTGTACAAGGCCATGCAGAGCAGTGGCTGGATCTAAACGCTACCCCATATGGGAGCTGGCTTGCCTGCGATAGCATCACCTCGGTGCAACTGACACACCGAGGTGCCTGCATCGCGGGCAAGCCCGACTCCAACACAAGCCGGGCCCCCATATTCAGATTTGCATTTCAGCCTTATAAATCAGGATTTTTTCGCCTGCTGATACAACGGCATCACCTTCGGAATCGCCGCCTGCAACGAGGCGATCCGGCTGTCGGAGGCCGGGTGAGTGCTCATGAACTCAGGTGGCGAGCCTTCCGAGGCCTTGGCCATTTTGTTCCACAGGGTAATCGCCGCGTTCGGGTTGTAACCGGCACGCGCCGACAACTCCAGGCCAATCAGGTCCGCTTCGTTTTCGTTGCTGCGGCTGTTGGGCAAGGTCATGCCGTAGTTGGCCACGGTATCGGCCAGCGCCAGGCTGTCCTGACCCAGGCCGAACAAGGCACCGGCCCCCTGCTTCGCCATTTCGATACCGTAGGCCTTGGACATGGCTTCGCGGCCGTGCTCACGCAAGGCGTGGGCAATTTCATGGCCCATCACGGCGGCGAGTTCGTCGTCGGTCAGTTTGAGATTGTCGATCAACGCGCTGTAGACAAAGATCTTGCCGCCAGGCCCGCAGTTGGCGTTCATCTCGTCACTTTTGATCAGGTTCACTTCCCACTTCCACTGCGCCGCATCCGGGCGGAAGGTGGGCGCCTGGGCGATCAAGCGGTTGGCAATGGCCTGTACGCGCTTGGCGTTGGCACTGGTCTTGTCCACCAGGCCTTTGCCACTGGCTTCGCCCAGGGTCTGCTGGTACGACTGCGCATACATCTGGTCGACTTCCTGGCTCGACAACATGCTGAACATGTACTGCTTGCGCTCGACGCCCACGGCACCGCCGCTGGTGGTGTTGACGGACTGACAACCGGCGAGCATAACCGCCGCGCCCAACGCACATACCGCTACTGTCTTTTTCATCAACCTGCTCCCTGGAAACATGGCGCGTATCGTAGTCGGCCAATTGTATCGACGCCAGATACAACAGACGTGTAGCTGCCTGATTTCAGACATATCCCACACCGCCGCAAAAAATTCACAAAACGCTGGCGACCATTCCATTTGCGACATTCGCCGATCCGGCACAGTCATTTTGAGGGGATCCCCCTCATGTCTCCCCCGCTCGTGGCCGATATAAACAAGCAGCCAATCTCCCCAGCGCTCGGAGCCGTTATGAAGTTCAAGTCGATTCAATTTTCTGTTGCGGCACTGGCCGGGGCCATTGTGCTGAGCGTGGTAGCGGTGCTGGTGCTGTACGCCTTGTTCGCCGGCGCGCGCACCCAGGAGATGGTGCAGGAACGCACCCAAGGGCAATTCGAACAGATTATCGAACAGCGCCTGACCGCGCTGGCTCGAACCCAGGCGACGCTGATCCAGCGTGAACTGGAAGCGCCACTGGTGACGGCCAAAGGCCTGGCCACCACCAACGCCCTGATGGGCATGAAGGACGCCAGCGGCAACCCACAACTGGCCATCTCCCGTGAGCAACTGATCAACCTGATCCACGAAACCGTGGTGCGCAACCCGAAGATCCTCGGCGCCTATATTGGCTGGGAAGCCAACGCCATCGACCACAACGACGCCGCCTACGTGAACAGCCCGGTGGTCGGCATCGAAACCAACGGTCGCTTCCTGCCCTGGTGGTTCCGCAATGAGGACGGCAGCCTGGGCCTGGATAAACTCGCCGACGTGGCCGACCAGAAAATCCTCTCCACCGGCGTGCGCGCCAGTGAGTACTACCTGTGCTCCAAGGAAAGCAAAAAGCCCTGCGCCATCGACCCGGCCCCTTATAAAGTGGGCAACGCGATGGTGATGCTCGCCTCGTTTATCGAACCGATCATGATCGACGGCACGTTTCAGGGCATCGTCGGCGCCGACCTGTCGGTGAACTTCATCCAGGACATGCTCACCAAGGCTGATCAGAATTTGTACAACGGTGCCGGTGAACTCGCGCTGATTTCCAGCAACGGTCGCCTCGTGGCCTACACCCAGGACGCCAGCAAACTCGGCGAAAAAGCCAGCGACCTGCTCGACAGCAATGAACTGGCGAACCTCAGCCAGCTGAAAATCGGCGAAGTGCGTTACGACGTCGACAAGCAACACGGGCATATCGAGTTGTTCCTGCCGTTCAACATCGGCCAGACAGATGCCCGCTGGACTTTGATGCTGCAACTGCCTCTGAGCGCGGTGATGGCCGACTTGCAGGCCATGCAACATGACCTCGACGCCCAGCGCAAAACCGATATTTTCGGCATGGCCATGGCCGGGCTGCTGATCGCCGGCATCGGCTTGCTGGTGATCTGGCTGGTGGGCCACGGCATTGCCCGGCCGCTCAAGCAAATGGTGGCGATGCTCAATGACATCGCCCAGGGCGAAGGTGACCTGACCCGGCGCCTGACCAGTGATCGCGCCGACGAACTGGGGGCGATTGCCAGCGGCTTCAATACATTCCTGGCCAAGTTGCAGGGAATGATTACCCAGGTGGTGAGCTCGGTGCAGAAGGTCAGCGACTCGTCGGAGCACACCGCCGACATCGCGATTCGCACCAACCAGGGCGTGCACAAGCAAATGGTCGAGATCGACCAGGTGGCCACCGCCGTACACGAGATGACCGCGACGGCCCAGGACGTGGCCCGCAACGCCACCCAGGCCGCACAAGCCGCTAGCCATGCTGATCAGGCGGCAAGCCAGGGCATGCAGATTGTGCGCGACACCTCCACCTCCATCGGCGCCCTCGCCGAGGAAATCGGCAAGGCGGTCGGTGTGGTGCAGGCATTGGCCAAGGACAGCGAAAACATCAACGCCATCCTTACGGCGATTCGCGGGATTGCCGAGCAGACCAACCTGCTGGCGCTCAACGCGGCAATCGAAGCAGCACGGGCCGGTGAGCAAGGACGCGGGTTTGCGGTGGTGGCCGACGAGGTGCGCAACCTGGCGCAGAAGACCCAGAAGGCTACCGAAGAAATCCAGACCATGATCCAGCAACTGCAACAAGGCACCCGCGACGTGGTGCGGGTGATGGAAGACAGCCAGAACCGTACCGATGAAAGCGTGCAACACGCGGCCAAGGCGGCTCAGGCGCTGGAGACCATTACCCAGGCGGTGTCGGTGATCAACGACATGAACACCCAGATCGCCAGCGCCGCCGAGGAACAGAGCGCGGTGGCCGAGGACATTAACCGTAACGTGATCAATATCGGGCAGGTGGCCAATGAAGTGGCGGGTGGGGCGGATGAATCGAGTGCAGCCAGTGCGGACCTGACCAAGCTGGCGGAGCAGCAGCGGCGGTTGATCAATCAGTTCAAGGTTTAAGTCAAGCGGCGCCCTTTCGGGCGCCTTCGCGAGCAAGCCCGCTCCCACATTCGACCGCATTCCTTCAGTTGAAATGCAATCAAATGTGGGAGCGGGCTTGCTCGCGAAGAGGCCGGCCGATTCAACACAACGCTCAACCCGGAGTCAGGCACTCCGGTCCATTCAGCTTCGGATCGTTGACCATATTGGCCAGCACTCGCTCGCGCAACGCGGTGGGCTCACTGGCCAACAAAGCCTGCAAGGTGTGCAACGGTGTCTCGGGGTTCAACCAGGCTGCCTGCCCCGCCGCATCCAGAATGAGCGGCCGGCGCTGACTCTGCGCAGCCTGGGTCACCACCGCGGTACTCAGCCAAACCTGCTCCTGCACCGGATACGCTTCCCAGATCGCCGCAAAGAACAGCGTGCTGCCCTCCCCCGGCGTCAGCCAGTACGGGCGCTTGCGCTGGGTGCCGCGCCATTCGTAGAACCCATTGGCCGGCAACAGGCAGCGGCGCTGGCGAAAGGCTTCGCGAAACATCGGTTGCTCTGCCAGGGTTTCCGCGCGGGCATGGGCAGGCGTGCGCGAGAGATCGGTCAGCCAGGGCGGCGTGAGGCCCCAGCGCGCCCGAGCCAGGGTGTGCTGGCCGTCGCTGAGGCGCTGGATCAGCACCGAATCATTGGGGGAGATGTTCCACTGGGCCTGCTGGTCGGCCGGAAAGCCCGGCAAGGCAGCAAACGCAGGGTTCCAGCGAAACAGGGCATAACGTCCACACATGGGGCAACACGACTCTTGGAGAAACTAGCCGACAGCCTAACAGACCAACACGTCGGGAAAGCTGTCGGGTTCATCACCGGGCACCGGTTGCGCGCCGTTGTAGGCAGTGATCAGCTCACGGGCGTAGGCCGCCTGTTCATTCTCCACTGCCAGGGCCAGCAGGCCATAGATCGGTAATTCGCCGGTGCCACCGAGCAAATCGCGCCCCACCAGGTGCGCGGTGATGCCCTCGCTTTCGAGCATGCCTTGCAGCAGCTCGCCTTCCATCAGGTTTTCCGGTTCGTAGATTCGCTGCATGGGCGTACCTTTATTCGTTCTCGCTGCGCACGTTGAGCATCCATTCGTCGCCATGAACCTGCAGTTCGAAAACGATGGGCCGGCAGCACACCGGGCAATCTTCTATATATTCCTGATCGCCTGCCGACAGGTCCAGTAACGCCGTGACTACCTCGCCACAATAAGGACATTCGTACGACTCCTCTTCCATCGCGGTCTCCAAGGTGACTTGTGCGTATAATCGCCGGTCTATTTACAGGGCTATTTTTCGTCCCGGTCAATTGCCCGGACCACGCCCTGATATTTATTGTTCCAAACCTTTACTTACCCTAGCCGTTTCTAACAAGAGAGCATGATGGGCGAATTCGATACCATCCGACCTTACAACGACAGCGAAGTCCCGGCAGTGCTGGCCCGACTGTTCAGTGACAAGGCCTTTCTGGACATCCTGACCCACTTTCGCTTTCCGCGCTTTGCTGGTGCCTTCGGCTGGCTGCTCAAGCCGATGATCGCCCATAAACTGCGCCGTGAGTTTGCCGGCGTCACCACCGTGGCCACGCTACAGGACAAAGTCGAGTTTTACGTCGACCACACCATCGAGCGCGCGACCGACGGGGTGACTTATACCGGCGTCGAGCAGTTCAAGTCCGGCAGCGCCTACCTGTTCCTGGCCAACCACCGCGACATCGTGATGGACCCGGCCTTCGTCAACTACGCCGTGTACCACGCCGGCCTGCCCACGCCACGGATCGCCATCGGTGACAACCTGCTGCAAAAGCCGTTTGTCAGCGACCTGATGCGCCTGAACAAGAGTTTCATCGTGCACCGCTCGATCACCGGGCGCAAAGAGAAGATGGCGGCTTATCAGCTGCTGTCGGCGTACATCAACCATTCGATTCGCAATGACTGCCAGTCGATCTGGATCGCCCAGGCCGAAGGCCGCGCCAAGGATGGGGATGATCGCACCGAGTCGGCGATCCTCAAGATGTTCCACATGAGCCGCAAGGACGAGCCGTTCGCCGAAGTCATTCAGTCACTCAACCTGACGCCGGTGTCCATCAGCTACGAATACGACCCGTGTGACGCAGCCAAGGCCCGCGAGCTGTACATCCGCGCTACTACCGGCACCTACAGCAAGGCGCCGGGGGAGGATGACGTGAGCATTGCCCTGGGCATCACCGGTTACAAGGGCCGGGTGCACGTCAACTTCGCGCCGCCGATCACCGAGGCGTTCGAAGACACCAAACTGCTGGCAATCGAGATGGACCGGCAGATTCTGGGCGGTTATCGGTTGTTCCCGGTGCATTACCTGGCGTACGCCCAATGGAGCGATGCCGATCCGCAATTGCAGGTGCCGACCGCAGCCGAGGTATTCCCGGCGGATGAGTTGGCCAAGGCGAAAGCCGAGTGGGAGCGGCGCTTGAATGCGTGCCCGGCCGAGCATCGGCCATATCTGGTGCTGCAATACGCGACGCCGGTGAGGAATCAGTATCGGGTCAAGGCCGGGATTGCCCTGTAACCCGGTACCAGCAACCGCGCAAACCTAATGTGGGAGCGGGCTTGCTCGCGAATGCAGAGTGTCAGTCAATACATCTGGTGACTGATACACCGCATTCGCGAGCAAGCCCGCTCCCACATTTGTTTTCAGGGTGTTCTTACAATCGGGTACTGAACAAGGACACCAGCAACGCCAGCCCGAGCCAGACAAAACCCAGCCGGTAGAACAGGCGATGGGTACGCTGCGTCAGCACATCAAGAAACAACATCGGTTGATCAATGGCCCGCAGTTCGCTTTGCGCGGCAAGCCTGGCCATCGCGCGCTGTTCGCGAAGGCGTGTGACAAACAACAACCAGGCCGCCGGGCAGGCCAGCAACAGGGCAAGGGAATTGAGCAGTAGTGCGGTCAGCGACATCGCAAACCTCGATGTATCAGTGTCTTGGTATCAATCCAGATACAAACCTGAATGATATGCGCCGCCTGCGCGTCATTACTCCTTCCCCATTGACGGCTAATGTATCCAGTAATTTACAGCGTCACCTGAACGTCACCTTAACAAGCCACTCTGTTGCCCTTCGAACGCCCGGGAGCTTGTCATGTTGCACGCGCAGAACCAGGATCGGCTGTATCTGATTGCCCCAAGTGATGAGCAAGAGGCGCTGGTGGGCGGCCTCGCGTTCAATGTGCAGGACCGCCACTGGCTGGTGTACTGCGCCCTCGGCGGGCACCAGCACGCCGACCTGCCGGAGCTGGATTTGCTGACTGGAGTGAGTGTGCTGGACTTTTATGTCGAAACGGCTGCATGAAAGCTGCAGGCGTAAAAAAACCGGGCTCATCGCTGAGCCCGGTGATCGTTCCCACGCTCTGCGTGGGAATGCCGACTGGGGCGCTCCGCGCCCGCCTGACGGTTATTGCGAGCTGAGCAGCGAACCGATGCTCGGGTCCTTGAACAGACGCGTCAGGGCATCGCTCAACACGTCGCTGACCAGCTTGGTGTTGGTCTCCTGGTTCGGCGCCATGCCGAAGCGCTGGTCCAGGGATGCGCCGTAACGACCGCTGTAGCGACGGGTGCCGGCAGTCACGTCGGACTTGAAGGTCGCGCCGATGGTGGCTTCAGTCACGTACAGGCCTTCCTTGGGCGACTGATACTTCAGCTCGGCCAGGGTGATGGTCAGTTGTGGAGCACCGGGCGAGTTGGACGGGGTGAAGCCCAGCAGGCGCACAGCCGCTTCGGCCTGAGCTTGCAGCTTGGGCAGCACGTCGGCACCGGTCACCGTGATAGCGCTGGTTTCCGGGTACAGGCCACCGCGGGTGCCGAGGGTCGGCGACGGGCGCCCATCAACCACACGCACCGACACCGGCTGGCCATGGCCCACAGGCGCCAGTTGGGTGGTGATTTTCGGTTGCGGGCTGAGTTGTTGCGGGCTGTGGGCGCAGCCAACCAGGGTCAAACTGGTCACAGTGATCAAACCGAACAACAGGCGTTGCAACATACTCATTTCTCCAGGACTAGATGCAAACAGGGCGCCAGTATAACGGTGAGCGCTCGCCACTCACCAGAAATCCTGAACGGCGCCTGAACTGTCGGCGAAATTACAATTTTCACACAGAACCGTCACCCCACTGTCATGCCAGACTGCCAACCTTCGCAGCATGTAACGAACCAGGTACACAGCCATGCGCCTTCTCAAATCACTGTTCTTTTCCCATACCAGCCATCGTCAATTTGCCTTGCTCGATGCCCAAGGCTGCTGCCAGGCCTTCAAGCAGTGCAGCCTGCCGCCCGTCGGTGAAGGTTGGGTCGAAGTCGAAGAGACTCGCCTGAGCTGGATGCACCGCCCGCTGCCGGCCAGCGCCCGGATCAACCCACGGGTTTCGCAGCCACAGCAACGGCATGTGTTGGCCTCCTGACCAGACTGCTAATAAAAGTCATTAAACACGCCCATTTGCGCGCATTTCTTCGCTACAATCTCCCCCCGATTATAAGGACGTCTCCTGATCGGGCCTCGCAGCATCGCTAATGCTCCTGTATTAGCTCCCCGCACCGCCCACAGAGAGCCGCCCACACAGATCGAGTGAAGCTGGCGAGCTTGCTGTTTTCTTTGCAAACCATCGTCTTTACCCGAATCTGCCAGAGCTGCCATGCGCTCGGCCACTTGAGTTGTTTGCCCGTTTTGCCGCTTGCCGGCAGTGATTTCGGGCCAGGTGCCAGGCTGGGGCAGCCCTTTTTTGAGGTTCACGTCTTCAAAAGAGCGTGAAAAAAACGGGTTTTCACAACTTCACAAGAGTGTGGCGAGCAAATGAATAGTTTTGCGTTTGTACAAGCACCATCAGCGTCTGGAACAGCCCCACCACACAGGACCGAGTACTCCTCAAGAACCGGAGCTTGAAGCCTGTCCGCTACGGATTTGGTTGCACGATCGGACGAGCTTGACCATAAGTCGAATTGCCACAGGTGCCCTTAAATGCGTTCATACGCAGATCAGGCCCGGTCGGCAGCGTCCGCTTGCGATAAATTGCGAAGAATCGGACATGGCGATCCTGGCCATGGGTAACCTGGGGCATCACGTGAACCGCCCCGTCACTCCTGGCAGCCATGCCGTCAATTTGGTGCTGCAGATTTTGGAGACGCGTTAAATGGCGCATAACGAAGCAGTCGACGTAGTACTGGTAGGTGCGGGCATCATGAGTGCCACCCTCGCCGTACTGCTCAAAGAGCTCGACCCCGGCCTCAAGCTGGAAGTCGTTGAGCTGATGGATTCGGGTGCCGCGGAAAGTTCCAACCCGTGGAACAACGCCGGTACCGGCCACGCCGGGCTGTGTGAGCTGAACTACACACCGCAGGCCGCTGACGGCTCCATCGACATCAAGAAAGCCGTGCACATCAACACCCAATTCGAGGTGTCGAAGCAATTCTGGGCTTACTTGACCAAGAAAGGCACCTTCGGCTCGTCCAAGTCCTTTATCAGCCCCGTGCCGCACCTGAGCTTCGTGCAGGGCGAGAAAGGCGTGTCGTTCCTCAAAAAGCGTTTTGAAACCCTCAGCCAGCACCACGCGTTTTCGGACATGCACTACACCGAAGACCGCAGCGAGATGGCCGAGTGGATGCCGCTGATGATGCCCGGTCGCCCGCTGGACGAAAAAATCGCTGCCACCCGCGTGATGAACGGCACCGACGTCAACTTCGGCGCCCTGACCAACCAGTTGCTCTCGCACCTGACCAGCGCACCGGATGCCCAGGTCAAGTACAGCAAGCGTGTCACCGGCCTCAAGCGCAACGGCGCCGGCTGGACCGTGAGCATCAAGGACGTCAACAGCGGCAACTCCCGTGATGTCGACGCCAAGTTCGTGTTCCTTGGCGCCGGTGGCGCGGCCCTGCCGCTGCTGCAGGCTTCGGGTATCGAAGAAAGCAAAGGTTTCGGCGGCTTCCCGGTCAGCGGCCAGTGGCTGCGTTGCGACAACCCGGAAGTGGTCAAGCACCACCAGGCCAAGGTCTACAGCCAGGCAGCCGTGGGTTCGCCACCGATGTCGGTGCCGCACCTCGACACCCGCGTGGTGGATGGCAAGAAGTCCCTGCTGTTCGGGCCATACGCCGGCTTCACCACCAAGTTCCTCAAACACGGTTCGTTCCTTGACCTGCCGATGTCGATTCGTGCCGGCAACATCGGCCCGATGCTGGCCGTGGCCCGGGACAACATGGACCTGACCAAGTACCTGGTCAGCGAAGTGCGCCAGTCCATGGAGCAGCGCCTGGAATCCCTGCGTCGCTTCTACCCTGAGGCGAAAGCCGAAGACTGGCGCCTGGAAGTGGCCGGCCAACGGGTGCAGATCATCAAGAAAGACCCGAAGAAAGGCGGCGTGCTGCAATTCGGTACCGAACTGGTTGCGGCCAAGGACGGTTCGTTGGCGGCTCTGTTGGGTGCTTCCCCGGGTGCTTCGGTGACGGTGTCGATCATGCTGGAACTGATCGAACGCTGCTTCCCGACCAAAGCGGCCGGTGAATGGGCGGCCAAGCTGCACGAGATCTTCCCGGCGCGGGAGAAGGTCCTGGAGACTGATGCGGAGTTGTATCGCAAGATCAACACGCAGAACAACATCAGCCTGGAACTGGTTGAGCAGAGCAGCGAGACCGAAAGCTACGCTTGAGTGTCGTGACGTCAGTTGATGCATTCCCACGTAGAGCGTGGGAATGAAAAAACGCCCCGAATGGGGCGTTTTTTTTCGTCCGCAACAATCAGCCGCGGGCTTGTTCGATCAACTCGATGTACTCGGCGGCGTTGCGCTGGTCCTTGATCATTTCAACGAAGGTCTGGCCATGCTCGTCCTTGCCGTCGAGGTCCAGGCCGGCTTCCTTGAAAAACACCAGGAAGCGTTCAAAGTCGTCGATACGCAGGCCACGGTAGGCCTTGATCAGTTTGTGCAGGGACGGCGAAGTGGCGTCTACCGGCTCGAAATCCAGGAACAGCTTGATTTGCTCGTCGCCGATTTCATCACCAATCAGCTGTTTCTTATCTTTACGCATTACCGACTCCAGCCTGCAGACATTTACACGGGGTTTGAAGTCTACCTGCGAGGCCCTTTCTTCGAAAGCGCCGTTACACGCCTGAACCCCGTAGCAGCTGTCGAGCGCCAGCGAGGCTGCGTGGGCCGCGCTGACAGGCTTGGACCGTGTCGCGCCTGACGCAGCCTCACTGGCGCTCGACAGCTGCTACGGGGGCCCACGTGTTACTTGGAACGAACGGCGCCGGTGTGCAAGTCGGCCCAGATATGGCCGTTGGCGTAACTGAGGAACTGCACATACACCGTGTCGTTGCGCAGCAAATCGACGATCACCCGATACTGGGTCATCGGGTACGACAAGGTCAGGGTTTTGCTTTTGTCGTCGAACACCGGCTTTTTCAGGCTTTTGCTTTCGGCATCAAAGTTGAGGATCACCTGGGCGATGGTCGCGCCCTTGTTCAGGGACTTGCCCTTGAGGCGGATCATCAACGGTGAGGTCACCGGAATCGGCTGCTGGGTGGATTGGCGCAGGTTACCCACCACCACCGAATACTCGGTGACTTGCAGCAATTGCTGTTGGTCAGGAGCTTCGGCGCGCAGGGTCAGGTCGTCGGGCGGCAGGAATTGGCTATGCAGCGGCGCCGGAGCGGCCGCCAGGGGCAAACTGAAGGTCAGCGCCAGGGCGGCGCAGGTGCGAATCAACAGGCTCATGAACAGCTCCAGACGCAGGGGCCAAGCACGATAGCATGACAACCCTGCGCCTGAATCCCGCTTACATCCCTTTGACGGCGTAGATCCCATTGGCATTACGCCAGTAGCCTTTGTAGTCCATACCGTAACCGAAAATGTAGCGGTCGATGCACGGCAGGCCCACGTAATCGGCTTTCAGGTCCGGACGGGCCTTGCGGTCATGGTCCTTGTCGATCAGCACGGCGGTGTGCACCTTGCGCGCGCCGGCGTGTTTGCAGAAGTCGATAATCGCGCCCAGGGTGTGCCCTTCGTCGAGGATGTCGTCGATGATCAGCACATCGCGGTCGATGAACGAGACTTCCGGCTTGGCTTTCCAGAACAGGTCGCCGCCGCTGGTTTCGTTGCGATAGCGGGTGGCGTGCAGGTAGGACGCTTCCAGCGGGAATTGCAGATGGGTGAGCAATTTACCGGCGAAAATCAGGCCACCGTTCATCACGCAAAAGACCACCGGGTTGGTGTCGGCCATTTCGCGGGAGATGTGCGCGCCGACCTTGGCGATGGCCTCTTCGACTTGCGCTTCGGTGTACAGGCAGTCAGCCTCGCGCATGATTTGACGGATATGCTCGAGATCAGCGGACATGGCGCTCTCCAAGGGGGTGCTGTGGCAAGAAAAGCGGGCAAAGGTACGCATGTGAGGCGCAACGTTCAAGCCTTAATGGACTAACGTACTAGATGTCTATAGGACAACACCCTCGGATAGATTAATCTAGGCCGGTTTTTTTGCCCGCCGCCGGAGCCTTTCCCCATGCCCATCCGTGAGATCCGCCACCCGCTGATCCGACATAAACTCGGCCTTATGCGCCGCGCCGACATTAGCACGAAGAACTTCCGTGAGCTTGCTCAGGAAGTCGGAGCGCTGCTTACCTACGAGGCGACCAAAGACCTGCCCCTGGAAAACTACGAGATCGCCGGTTGGTGTGGTCCCGTCCAGGTCGAGAAAATCGCCGGCAAGAAGATTACCGTGGTGCCGATCCTGCGCGCCGGTATCGGCATGCTTGAAGGCGTGCTCAGCCTGATCCCGGGCGCCAAGGTCAGCGCCGTGGGCGTGGCCCGCAATGAAGAAACACTGCAGGCCCACACCTACCTGGAAAAACTGGTACCGGAAATCGACGAGCGCCTGGCGATGATCATCGACCCGATGCTCGCCACCGGCAGCTCCATGGTTGCCACCATCGACCTGCTGAAAAAAGCCGGCTGCAAGGACATCCGCGCCATGGTGCTGGTAGCCGCTCCCGAAGGCATCGCCGCCGTCGAGAAAGCCCACCCGGACGTGTTGATCTACACCGCATCCATCGATGAACGCCTGAACGAACACGGCTACATCATCCCGGGCCTGGGCGATGCCGGCGACAAGATCTTCGGTACCAAGCAGAAGGACGCGTGACCATGCAGGATGAATTCAACGACCCGCTTTGGCGCCAGATTCTGTCTGGCGCACAGATGCTCTTCGTAGCATTTGGCGCGCTGGTGTTGATGCCGCTGATCACCGGTCTCGATCCAAACGTCGCCCTGTTTACCGCAGGCTTGGGCACCTTGTTGTTCCAAGTGGTCACCGGGCGCCAAGTGCCGGTGTTCCTGGCGTCGAGCTTTGCGTTTATCACCCCGATCATTCTCGCCAAGGGCCAATTCGGCCTCGCGGCGACCATGGGCGGTGTGATGGCGGCCGGTTTCGTTTACACCTTCCTGGGCCTGGCGGTGAAGATCAAGGGCACCGGTTTCATCGACCGGCTGCTGCCGCCGGTGGTGATCGGGCCGGTGATTATCTCCATCGGCCTGGCCATGGCGCCGATTGCCGCCAACATGGCGATGGGCAAGGCGGGTGACGGTAGCGAGTTGATCCACTACCAAACCGCCATGCTGATCTCGATGCCGGCGCTGCTGACCACGTTGATCGTCGCGGTATTCGGCAAAGGCATTTTCCGCCTGGTGCCGATCATCTCCGGCGTGCTTGTGGGTTTCGCCATGTCGTTCTACTTCGGTGTAGTCGACACGGCGAAGATCGCTGCCGCACCGTGGTTCGCCCTGCCCCACTTCACCGCGCCGGAATTCAACTGGCAGGCGATCCTGTTTATCGTCCCGGTGGCCCTGGCCCCGGCCATCGAACACATCGGTGGTGTGATTGCAGTAGGCAGCGTGACCGGTCGCGACTACCTGAAGAAGCCTGGCCTGCACCGCACGCTATTGGGTGATGGTATCGCCACCACCGCTGCCGGCCTGTTCGGCGGCCCGCCCAACACGACCTACGCGGAAGTGACGGGCGCCGTGATGCTGACCAAGAACTACAACCCGAAAATCATGACCTGGGCGGCGGTGTTTGCCATCAGCCTGGCATTTATCGGCAAGTTCGGCGCGTTGCTGCAAAGCATTCCAGTCCCGGTAATGGGCGGGATTCTATGCCTGCTGTTCGGTTCGATTGCCGCAGTGGGGATGAACACCCTGATCCGCCACAAGATCGACCTCGGCGAAGCACGCAACCTGGTGATTGTGTCGGTAACCCTGGTGTTCGGGATTGGCGGTGTGCTGGTAGGTACCGGCACCGGCCCGGATGACTTTGGCCTGAAGGGCATCGCCCTGTGTGCGGTGGTAGCGATTGCGTTGAATCTGCTGCTGCCGGGCAATGACGGCTGGAAGAACAAGAAGCCGGATGAGCCGCTGATCTAACTGCCAACGCAAAACCAATGTGGGAGCGGGCTTGCTCGCGAATGCAGTCTGTCATTCAGCACATCAGTGACTGAACCACCGCATTCGCGAGCAAGCCCGCTCCCACATCTTTTTAGCTTCAGTGTGGCTTAGAGCTCGCCCAACGCATCAATCAGCGCCTGGTTCTGCTCCGGCGTGCCAATGCTGATCCGCAGGAACTGGGCAATCCGCTCCTGCTTGAAGTGCCGCACAATTACCCCTTGTTCCCGCACTTTGGCTGCCAGTCCGGCGGCGTCGTGCCGTGGGTGACGGGCAAAGATGAAGTTGGCCGCAGACGGCAACACTTCAAACCCCTTGGTTTGCAACTGCGTCACCAGTTTTTCACGGCTGTCGATCACCAACTTGCAGGTGTTCTGGAAGTGCTCACGGTCTTCAAAAGCGGCGGCCGCGCCGACAATCGCCAGGCGATCCAGCGGGTAGGAGTTGAAGCTGTTCTTGACCCGCTCCAGCGCCTCGATCAGATCCGGGTGGCCCACGGCCAGGCCCACTCGCAAACCGGCCAGGGAGCGCGACTTGGAAAGGGTCTGGGTCACCAGCAGGTTCGGGTAACGGTCCACCAGGCTGATAGCAGTTTCGCCGCCGAAGTCGATATAGGCTTCATCCACTACCACCACCGAGTCCGGGCTGGCCTTGAGGATTTGCTCCACGGCGTCCAGCGCCATCACGCAACCGGTCGGCGCGTTCGGGTTGGGGAAGATGATCCCGCCGTTGGGCCTGGCGTAGTCCGACACGCGGATCTGGAACCGCTCATCCAGCGGCACGGCGTCGAAGGCAATGCGGTACAGGCCGCAGTACACCGGGTAGAAGCTGTAGCTGATGTCCGGGAACAGCAGCGGCAAGTCGTGCTGGAACAAACCGTGGAAGATGTGCGCCAGGACTTCATCGGAACCGTTGCCGAGGAACACCTTGCCCGCGTCGATCCCGTAATACTTCGCCACCGCCTGCTTGAGCAGGTCGCTGTTGGGGTCCGGGTACAAACGCAGGTTGTCGTTCAGCTCGGCCTGCATGGCTGCCAACGCTTTGGGCGATGGGCCGTAGGGGTTTTCATTGGTGTTGAGTTTCACCAGCTTGGTCAGCTTCGGTTGCTCACCGGGCACGTAAGGCACTAGATCCTTGACGAGCGGGCTCCAGAATTTGCTCATGTTTCAGTTCCCCTGCTTATCGTCAACGATGCGGTATTCGGCGCTGCGGGCGTGGGCGGTCAGCGACTCGCCACGGGCCAGCACGGAAGCGGTCTTGCCCAACTCCGACGCGCCCTGTGGCGAGCAGAAGATGATCGACGAGCGCTTCTGGAAGTCATACACACCCAACGGCGAGGAGAAACGCGCGGTGCCCGAGGTCGGCAACACGTGGTTGGGGCCGGCGCAGTAGTCGCCCAGGGCTTCGCTGGTGTGGCGACCCATGAAGATCGCGCCGGCGTGACGAATCAGCGGCAGCCAGGCTTGTGGGTCGGCGACAGACAACTCCAGGTGCTCCGGTGCGATGCGGTTGGCCACTTCGATGGCTTGTTCCATGTCGCGCACCTGGATCAGGGCGCCACGGCCATTGATCGATTTCTCGATGATCTCGGCGCGCTCCATGGTCGGCAGCAGTTTGGCGATGCTGGCGGCGACCTTGTCCAGGAATTCGGCGTCCGGGCTGACCAGGATCGCCTGGGCGTCTTCATCGTGCTCGGCTTGAGAGAACAGGTCCATGGCGATCCAGTCCGGGTCGGTCTGGCCGTCACACACCACGAGGATTTCCGAAGGGCCGGCGATCATGTCGATGCCGACCTGGCCAAATACATGGCGCTTGGCCGTGGCCACGTAGATGTTGCCCGGGCCAACCACCTTGTCGACCTTCGGCACGCTTTCGGTGCCATAAGCCAAGGCCGCCACGGCTTGGGCACCACCGATGGTGAACACGCGATCGACGCCCGCGATGCAGGCCGCTGCCAGCACCAGTTCGTTGATTTCGCCGCGCGGCGTAGGCACTACCATGACCACTTCGGTCACGCCGGCCACCTTGGCCGGAATCGCGTTCATCAGTACCGAGGACGGGTACGACGCTTTGCCGCCCGGCACGTACAGGCCGGCACGGTCCAGCGGCGTGACCTTCTGGCCCAGTACGGTGCCGTCGGCCTCGGTGTAGCTCCAGGAATCCTGTTTCTGTTTCTCGTGGTAGCTGCGCACCCGCGCGGCCGCCACTTCCAGGGCTTCGCGCTGGGGCGCGGTGATGCGGGTCAAGGCCAGTTCCAGGCGTTCGCGGGGCAGGATCAGGTCGGCCATGGAGGCGACGTCCAGACCATCGAACTGCCGGGTGAAATCCACCAGCGCCGCGTCACCGCGCTCGCGCACGGCCTTGATGATGTCGAGCACCCGCTGGTTGACCGTATCGTCGGACACGCTTTCCCAGCTCAGCAGATGATCCAGATGATGGGCGAAATCCGGGTCGGCAGCGTTGAGTCGGGCAATTGCAGTGGACGTGGTCATAGCGAGGGCCTCAATAGAATTGGCAAAAACTCAGGCGCCCTAAATTAGCAGTCGTTTCCGCTTGGGCACCTGAGAATTCTGGCTATGAGGCGGATAGACGGGCGCGGCTTAGGGCCGCGCGGGTGAGTCAACCGCGGTGTCGAGACTCCACTGCCTTGCGCAGGGTGTCGATCAACGCCTGGATACGGGCGTGCTGCATTTTCATCGACGCTTTGTTGACGATCAGCCGGGAGCTGATGTCGGCGATAAAGTCCTGGGGTTCCAGGCCGTTGGCGCGCAGGGTGTTACCGGTGTCAACCACGTCGATGATCTTGTCGGCCAGGCCGATCAGCGGTGCCAGCTCCATCGAGCCGTAAAGCTTGATGATGTCGACCTGGCGGCCTTGCTCGGCGTAGTAACGCTTGGCAACGTTGACGAACTTGGTCGCCACCCGCAGGCGGCCTTTAGGCTCGACGTCACCGACACGGCCGGCGGTCATCAGCTTGCACAGGGCAATACGCAGGTCCAATGGCTCGTACAGGCCCTGGCCGCCGTATTCCATCAACACGTCTTTGCCCGCGACGCCGAGGTCGGCCGCGCCATGCTCAACGTAGGTTGGCACGTCGGTGGCACGCACGATCAGCAGGCGAACGTCGTCCTGGGTCGTGGGGATGATCAGCTTGCGGCTCTTGTCCGGATTCTCGGTTGGCACGATGCCCGCTTCAGCCAGAAGCGGCAAAGTGTCGTCAAGGATGCGGCCCTTGGACAGTGCGATGGTCAACATGGGAAACGTCAGTCCTTCATCAGGCTATTGCTGTCCGGTCGCAATCGGCGCCAGACACAGATCGAGGCCATTACAGCCTCGATTTGAAACAAATCAGTTAACAGCATACATCGTCCTGTGGCGAGGGAGCTTGCTCCCGCTGGGGCGCGAAGCGGCCCTGGTCTTTGTTTAAAAAGACTGTGACTGCTGCGCAGTCCAGCGGGAGCAAGCTCCCTCGCAACAATGACCGTGTTTGCAGTTCCTGGAACTAGCCCGGTACGCGGCGGATTTTCGCGCCGAGCATCTGCAGCTTCTCTTCGATGCACTCGTAACCACGGTCTATGTGGTAAATGCGGTCGATCAGGGTGTCGCCGTCAGCGCACAGCGCCGAGATCACCAGGCTGGCCGAGGCACGCAGGTCGGTAGCCATCACTGGCGCGCCCTTAAGCTTCTCGATACCGGTCACGATGGCTGTGTTGCCTTCGACCTGGATCTTGGCGCCCATGCGGTGCAGCTCGTAAACGTGCATGAAGCGGTTTTCGAAGATGGTCTCGATCACAGCGCCGGTGCCTTCGGCAATCGCGTTCAGGGAAATGAACTGCGCCTGCATGTCGGTCGGGAACGCCGGGTACGGAGCGGTACGCACGTTGACGGCTTTTGGCCGCTTGCCGTGCATGTTCAGCTCGATCCAGTCTTCGCCAGTGGTGATCTCGGCGCCGGCTTCCTTGAGTTTTTCCAGGACGGCTTCAAGGATGGTCGGATCGGTGTCCTTGACCTTGACGCGGCCACCGGTCACGGCAGCAGCCACCAGGTAGGTACCGGTCTCGATGCGGTCGGGCATCACTTTGTAGGTGGCCGAATGCAGGCGTTTCACACCTTCGATGGTGATGGTGTCGGTGCCGGCGCCGGTAATGTTGGCACCCATGGCGATCAGGAAGTTGGCCAGGTCGACCACTTCCGGCTCGCGCGCGGCGTTTTGCAGAACGCTGCGGCCGTTGGCCAGGGCTGCGGCCATCATGATGTTCTCGGTACCGGTCACACTGACGGTATCAAAGAAGAAGTTCGCGCCACGCAGGCCGCCTTCCGGCGCCTTGGCCTTGATGTAGCCGCCTTCGACGTCAATGGTTGCACCCATGGCTTCGAGGCCACGGATGTGCAGGTCCACCGGACGCGAACCGATGGCGCAACCGCCAGGCAGTGCGACTTCGGCTTCGCCGAAACGGGCAACCATCGGGCCCAGTACCAGGATCGAGGCGCGCATGGTTTTCACCAGCTCGTACGGTGCGATCAGGGTCTTGATGGTGCGCGGGTCGATTTCGACGCTGAGTTTCTCGTCGATCACCGGCTCGATGCCCATGCGACCGAACAGCTCGATCATGGTGGTGATGTCGTGCAGGTGCGGCAGGTTGGCCACGGTAACCGGGCCATCGCACAGCAAGGTCGCTGCCAGGATCGGCAGGGCGGAGTTCTTCGCCCCGGAAATACGGATCTCGCCATCAAGACGAGCACCGCCGGTAATAATCAATTTATCCATAAGAATCTCGACGCCTTGGGGGCTCAGGTGCGCTCGGCCCAGGCCGCGCGGCTGAAAAATTTCATAGTGACCGCATGGATGCTGCCATCGGTGATCCACGGGTTCAAATGGGCATAGATCTGCTGTTGACGCTTGACCGGGCTCAATGCCGCCAGTTCATCGCTAATCACGTTCAGCTGGAAGTTGCAGCCTTCGCCCTCAACTTCAACATTAGTTTGGGGCAGCTTTCCTTCAAGGAAGCTTTTAACTTCTAGGGCCTGCATGATCAACCTCTATGGGCGCCCAGTGCGCGCGGGTCGCACATCATACAAAAAAGCCCCGCGCCTGCGAACCCCGCATAGCAGGACTCTGACGGGGGGCTTCTTTAATAATGTGTATTAAGGATGCGCCAACAGCTCGGTCAGACCGGAAACCTCAGCGATTTCACGCATGTCTTCGGGCAATGCACGGATGCTCACCGGCTTTTTGACGGCCTGTGCATCACGCATGAAACACAGCAGCAGCGACAAGCCGACACTGCTGGACTTCACCACCGCCGAGCAATCCAGCACCAGCGCGGACGCAGTGCTGGCATTGATCAGCGCTTGGCCCTGCTTGCGCAGGGCTGGCCCGGTGCTGTAATCCAGCACGCCGCTGAGCAGCAACTCACCGGACTCGCCAAGGCGAATGGCCGACTCGGTCATTGGGCAGGCTTCCCGGCAGCTTTGTCGGTTTCTTCCTTGGCCTTGGCCACTTCACCGGCCCAACCATTGATGGTTTTGTCCAGGTCGTTGCCATTGCGCTGCATGGCGTCCGCGAACTGGTCACGGAACAGCTTGCCAATGTTGATACCGTTGATCACGACGTTACGCAGTTTCCACTCGCCATTGATCTTCGTCAGGGTGTAGGACACCGGATATACCGCGCCATTGGTGCCCTTCACGGTCATGCCGACTTCGGCACGGTCACCGGTTTCGGACTTCGGTGCATCAACCGTAATGCCCTGGTTGTTGTACTCGAGCAATGCGTTGCCATAGAACTGGAACAGGCCGCGCTTGAAGTTTTCCTGGAAGCGGGTCATCTGCTCCGGGGTCGCCTTGCGCGAGTACTTGACGGTCATGATGCTTTTGGAAATGCCTTCAGCATCCACCACAGGCCCGACAATCGTGTTCAGCGCGTTATAAAACTGACTCGGGTCTTGCTTGTACTTTTCCTTGTTGGCGCTCAGGTCAGCCAACATCTTGTTGGTGGTGTCCTGCACCAGGTCATGTGCAGAGCCGCCGGCAGCGGCGTTAGCCATCAACGGCAGTGCCGCGAGCAGTACCAACAGGCCACGTCGCAAAGTAGAGATCATCAACACATTCCTCATTTGGCGTCTTTATTGACGGTATTGAGCAGGAATTTACCGATCAAGTCCTCCAGCACCAACGACGACTGTGTGTCATGAATGGTCGAACCATCCTTGAGCAGAGCTGTTTCCCCGCCCACGCTGATGCCGATGTACTTCTCGCCCAGCAAGCCAGCGGTGAGGATAGACGCGGTGGAGTCAGTCGGCAGGTTATCCACCTTCTTGTCCACTTGCATCGTCACTCGACCGGTGAAGCTGTCGCGGTCCAGATCGATCGCCGTGACCTTGCCGATGGTTACACCCGCCATGGTCACTTTAGCTCTGACAGTCAAACCGGCGATATTGTCGAAGTAGGCGTAAAGTTTATAAGTATCGGCGGTGGGGCTGGCCGATAGGCCGCTGACTCGCAGGGCGAGCAACAGTAAAGCCAGGATGCCAGCCAGCAAGAAAAGGCCGACACCGATTTCCACAGTGCGGTTTTGCATCAGAAATCTCCAAACATCAAGGCGGTCAAAATGAAGTCAAGGCCCAGTACCGCCAGCGAGGCGTACACAACGGTCTTGGTGGTGGCGCGACTGATCCCTTCTGAGGTGGGCTCACAGTCATAGCCTTGGAATACGGCGATCCAGGTCACTACAAAGGCGAAGACGATGCTTTTAATGATGCCGTTTAGCACGTCGCCGCTGAAGGTCACGCTGTTTTGCATGTTGCCCCAGTAGGAACCGTCGTAGACGCCCAACCAGTCAACCGCCACCCATGAACCGCCCCAGATCCCGACCACGCTGAATACCATCGCCAGCAGTGGCAGGGAGATGAAGCCGGCCCACAGGCGCGGGGCAACAATGTACTTGAGTGGATCGACGCCGATCATTTCCAGGCTGGACAGCTGCTCGGTAGCCTTCATGTTGCCGATTTCGGCCGTCAGCGCAGAACCTGCGCGCCCGGCAAACAGCAGCGCGGTCACCACCGGGCCCAACTCACGCAACAGCGTCAGCGCAACCATCTGCCCTACCGCCTGTTCGGAGCCGTAGCTGGAAAGGATATTGAAGCCTTGCAGCGCCAGCACCATGCCGATGAATACCCCGGAGACCACAATGATCACCAGGGACATCACACCCACGGAGTGCAGTTGCTTGATCAGCAGGCCAAAACCGCCGCCAATACCGCCGCGGCCGAGCAACGCATGAAACAGGAAAATCGTCGAACGGCCCAGCACACCGATGATATCGATGCCGGAGCGTCCGAAAAGGCGAACCTTTTCGAGTAAGGATGTCTTGCGCATCAGCGCTTCCCCAGAAGATCTGAGCGGTAGTCCGCTGCCGGAAAGTGAAAAGGCACCGGGCCATCGGGATCGCCGGTCATGAATTGGCGAATGCGCGGGTTATCAGCGTTCATCAGCTCTTCAGGCGTGCCCTGCCCCAACACCTGGCCATCGCCCACGACATAAAGGTAGTCGGCAATGCTCGCGGTCTCGGCCAGGTCGTGGGAGACCACGATACTGGTGATACCCAGTGCGTCGTTGAGCAGGCGGATCAGGCGCACCAGGACACCCATGGCGATCGGGTCCTGACCAACGAAAGGCTCGTCGTACATGAGAATTTGCGGGTCGAGGGCAATGGCACGCGCCAGGGCAACACGACGCTTCATGCCACCGGACAGCTCGTCGGGCATCAAATCGATGGCACCGCGCAGCCCGACGGCCTGCAATTTCAGCAACACGATGTCACGAATCATCTCATCGGAGAGCTGCGTATGCACCCGCAGCGGGAAGGCTACGTTCTCGAAAACGTCGAGATCGGTAAACAACGCACCGCTCTGGAACAACACGCCCATGTGCTTGCGCGCGTCGAACAGGTCGCTGCGCGAGAGCGTTGGCAGATTCTGGCCATTGACCCAGACTTCACCGGCGGACGGGCGCAATTGCATGCCCATCAGGCGCAACAGCGTCGTCTTGCCGCAACCGGAAGGCCCCATGATGCCCGTGACTTTGCCGCGGGGAATGCGAATATCCACATTATTGAAGATGCTGCGCGTACCGCGCTTGAAGGAAAGACCCTTCAGCTCGACCGCGTAGGCGTTATCGGCACTCATCTAAACTCCTTGGGATGCAGCCTTTCACTCAGACACCTTGTTTTCGACAAATGCTTGCGCCGAATAGACAAAAAGGCTGCGCGGACCGAACTGGCGGCGAACTATATCACTGCTGGTACAGCGCCCCCAAGGCCGGAACAGAGCTTGTTCAGAAACAGGACAGCTAAAAAAACCTTGCTGAGGTTCAATCTCAACCACGGGTGTAATGAATAAAGCCTGACGAACTTGCGTGAGGGATTTGATCATTACCGCTATAATCGCCGACTTTTCGTCAGGCTATACGATTTCAGACATGAGCCAATCCAGCGACCTTATCCAATCCGCACAACGCACCATCCGCCTTGAGCTCGAAGCCGTAGAAGGCTTGCTGGCCCATATCGACGCGGATTTCGTACGCGCATGCGAGATGATTCTGGCCAGCAAAGGCCGCGTTGTCGTGGTCGGCATGGGCAAATCCGGGCATGTTGGCAACAAGATCGCCGCCACCCTGGCGAGCACCGGGACCACCGCTTTTTTCGTACATCCCGCCGAAGCCAGCCATGGCGACATGGGCATGATCACCCGGGACGACATCATCCTGGCACTGTCCAACTCCGGCACCACCAACGAAATCGTGACCCTGCTGCCGCTGATCAAGCGCCTGGGCATCCAGCTGATCAGCGTGACCGGCAACCCGGATTCAACGCTGGCCAAAGCCGCCGAAGTGAATTTGAACGTGCACGTTGCCCACGAGGCCTGCCCACTGAACCTTGCGCCGACCTCCTCCACCACCGCTGCTCTGGTGATGGGCGACGCACTGGCCGTGGCCCTGCTGGAAGCCCGCGGGTTTACCGCCGAAGACTTCGCATTTTCCCACCCGGGTGGCGCCCTGGGCCGTCGACTGCTGCTTAAAGTGGAAAACGTGATGCACGCCGGCGACGAGCTGCCACAAGTCGCGCGCGGCACCCTGCTTAAAGATGCCTTGATGGAAATGACCCTCAAGCGCCTGGGCATGACCGTGATCCTGGAGTCCGACGGGCGCCTGGCCGGGGTTTTCACCGACGGTGACCTGCGCCGCACCCTGGACCGCAACCTCGACATCCAGACCGCCACCATCGACGAAGTCATGACGCCCCACGGCAAGACCGCACGCCCTGACATGCTCGCGGCCGAAGCGCTGAAGATCATGGAAGACCATAAAATTCTGGCGCTGGTGGTGGTCGATAGCGACGACCGCCCGGTAGGCGCCCTGAACATGCACGATTTGCTGCGTGCAGGAGTGATGTAAATGACCACCGACCTGTTGCAACGGGGCAAGCACATCAAGCTGGCGATTTTCGACGTCGACGGTGTGCTGACGGATGGCCGCCTGTACTTCCTGGAAGACGGCAGCGAATTCAAGACGTTCAACACCCTCGACGGCCAGGGCATCAAGATGCTGATGGCGGCCGGCGTGCAAACCGGCATCATCAGCGGTCGCAAGACGCCAGTTGTGGAACGCCGCGCACAAAACCTGGGGATTCCTCACCTGTATCAGGGCCGCGAGGATAAACTGGTGGTTCTGGACGAGCTTCTTGGCCAACTCAACCTAAGCTATGAGCAGGTTGCTTACCTGGGTGACGATTTACCCGACCTGCCGGTGATTCGCCGGGTCGGCCTGGGCATGGCCGTTGCCAATGCCGCGGCGTTCGTTCGCGAACACGCCCATGGTGTAACCACCGCCCGTGGCGGCGAAGGCGCCGCCCGCGAGTTCTGCGAGTTGATTCTGCGCGCCCAAGGCAGCCTTGAAGCGGCCCACGCCGCCTACCTATAGAGCGTTTTATGCTGAGTAAAAAGATTCGCAATTTCCTGATACTTGCAGTCATCGCCGCGGTTTTTCTCGCGGTCGGCTACTGGAATATCAGCCCGGAGCGCTTCCTCGACAAGCCGGTTGCCCAGGTTGACGAGAGCGCTATCGACTATTACGCCATCAATGCCCACAGCATTCAGTACCTGCCGGATGGCAAGGTTCAGTATGAAATGACCTCCGACAAGGTCGAACACTTGAAGGCATCCGAGGTCACCTTATTGTCCAAGCCGGACATGAACCTGTATCGCGGTGCCGAATTTCCGTGGCACGTCACCAGCGAGCGCGGCGAAGTCAACCCGGACGGCACCCAAGTGGAATTGATTGACTCGGTTCGCGTAGCCCGTACCGACGCCAAGGACCGCGAGACCATTATTACCAGCAGTCGCATGACCGTATTCCCACAGAAGCAATATGCGCAGACCGAGCAAGACGTTAGAATTGACGGCGCTGGCGGTGTATCGACTGGCAAGGGAATGAAAGCGTATTTGAAAGAAAGCAGGATACACCTGCTATCGAACGTAAGAGGACAGTATGAGGCTCGTTAAAACCCTCCCTATTTTGCTCGGCCTGGGCGCAGCACTGGGAAGCGTGAGCGCCTGGGCTCTGCCGAACGATAGCCAGCAACCGATCCACATTCAGGCTGACGATGCGCAGCTGGATGACAAGCAAGGTATCGCGACCTACACCGGTAGCGTGATCATCACTCAGGGCTCGATGAAGGTGACGGGTAACACCGTGACCCTGACTCGCACCCCGGCAGGTGATATCGACGTGGTCACTTCGGTGGGCAACCTGGCGTATTTCGAACAGCTGCAGAAAGTCGGCGACCCTACACCGGTCAAAGGCTACGGCAAGACGATCCAGTACCACGCCCAGCAAAACCGTATCGTGCTGATCGACCAGGCCCGCGTGATCAATGACGGCAACACCACCGACGGCGAAAAAATCGTCTATGACACGGTGAAGCAGATTGCCCAGGCCGGTCGTGCCACCGGTTCGAAAATCAGCACGCCGAAGCCGCGTATCGACATGGTTATCCAGCCGAAGCAGAAACCGGGCGCAGCCCAGCCGGCGCCGAAACCTGACGCGAAGAAGGCGAATTAATGGCAACCCTGAAAGCCCAGCATCTGGCCAAGGCCTATAAAAGCCGTCAGGTCGTGCGCGACGTCAGCCTGTCGATCGACAGCGGGCAGATCGTCGGCTTGCTCGGCCCCAACGGTGCCGGCAAGACCACCTGCTTCTACATGATCGTCGGTCTGGTGCAGGCCGATCAAGGCCGCGTCCTGATCGACGACCTGGACGTGAGCCACCAGCCTATGCACGGTCGTGCGCAGGCAGGTATCGGCTATCTTCCCCAGGAAGCATCGATCTTTCGCAAGCTGTCGGTGTCCGACAACATCATGGCCATCCTCGAGACCCGCAAGGAACTCGACCGTGCCGGGCGCAAGAAAGAGCTGGAAAGCCTGCTGCAGGAATTCCACATCAACCACATTCGCGACAACCTCGGCATGAGCCTTTCCGGCGGCGAGCGTCGTCGTGTGGAAATCGCCCGCGCCCTGGCCACTGCGCCGAAGTTCATCCTGCTGGACGAACCCTTCGCCGGTGTCGACCCGATCTCGGTCGGTGACATCAAGCAGATCATCCATCACCTCAAGGCCAAGGGCATCGGTGTATTGATCACCGACCACAACGTCCGCGAGACCCTCGATATCTGCGAAACCGCCTATATCGTGAACGATGGACAGCTGATTGCCGAAGGTGACTCCGCCACTATCCTGGCCAACGAACTGGTCAAGGAAGTGTATCTGGGTCACGAGTTCCGCCTGTAAACACGGTGGTATCAGGCCATTCGCCATGGAGCGCGGTAGTCAATAAAAACCTCAGTATTTTTATTGTTACCGCGCTCTAGGCAAAGCCCCCGATATCAGGCATATAATTTGCTTATGTTTGGCGCTCACGCGCCCTGTCGTGGATGGCGCATTGCGCCGGCGAATAAGGTGTTAAGCCCCTGCCATGAAACCATCGCTAGTCCTGAGAATGGGCCAGCAGCTGACGATGACACCGCAGCTGCAACAGGCCATCCGCCTGCTCCAATTGTCGACCCTGGACCTGCAACAGGAAATCCAGGAGGCCCTGGAGTCCAATCCGATGCTCGAACGCCAGGAAGAAGGCGACGACTTCGATAATGCAGACCCGCTGGCCGACAACATCGAGCAAAAGCCCAACCCCGACGTACAGGAACCCTCCTACCAGGAAACCGCCCCCACGGTGGATAACCTTGAGGAAGGCGAATGGAACGAACGCATTCCCAACGAGCTTCCCGTGGACACGGCCTGGGAAGACGTCTACCAGACCAGCGCCAGCAGCCTGCCGAGCAATGATGATGACGAGTGGGACTTCACCACCCGCACGTCCGCCGGCGAGAGCCTGCAGAGCCATTTGCTCTGGCAACTGAACCTGGCCCCGATGTCCGACACCGATCGCCTGATCGCCGTGACCCTGATCGATTGCATCAACAACCAGGGCTACCTGGACGAGACCCTTGAGGAGATCCTTGAGGCCTTCGATCCGGAACTGGACATCGAACTGGACGAAATCGAAGCCGTCCTGCACCGCATCCAGCAATTCGAGCCCGCCGGCATCGGCGCCCGCACCCTCAGCGAGTGCCTGTTGCTGCAACTGCGCCAATTGCCGGCCAAAACCCCCTGGCTGGCCGAAGCGCAGCGCCTGGTTACCGACTACATCGATTTGCTGGGCAGCCGCGACTACAGCCAGCTGATGCGCCGCATGAAGCTCAAGGAAGATGACCTGCGCCAGATCATCGAGCTGGTGCAGAGCCTCAACCCACGCCCGGGCTCGCAGATCGAGTCCAGCGAAGCCGAATACGTCGTGCCCGACGTCATCGTGCGCAAGGACAATGAGCGGTGGCTGGTGGAGCTGAACCAGGAATCGGTGCCACGCCTGCGGGTCAATCCGCAATACGCAGGTTTTGTGCGCCGCGCCGACACCAGCGCCGATAACACCTTCATGCGTAACCAACTGCAGGAAGCCCGCTGGTTCATCAAGAGCCTGCAAAGCCGCAACGAAACCCTGATGAAAGTCGCCACCCAGATCGTCGAGCACCAGCGCGGCTTCCTGGAATACGGCGATGAAGCAATGAAGCCGCTGGTACTGCACGACATCGCCGAGGCGGTGGGCATGCACGAATCAACGATTTCTCGGGTGACCACGCAAAAATTCATGCATACCCCACGGGGTATTTATGAGCTGAAATACTTTTTCTCCAGCCACGTCAGCACCTCCGAAGGCGGCGAATGCTCGTCCACGGCGATCCGCGCGATCATCAAAAAACTGGTTGCCGCGGAAAATCAGAAAAAGCCGTTGAGTGACAGCAAGATCGCTGGTTTACTGGAGGCACAAGGCATTCAGGTCGCCCGTCGAACCGTCGCCAAGTACCGCGAGTCCCTTGGGATCGCGCCTTCCAGCGAGCGTAAGCGTTTGATGTAACGGGCGGGCCATAGCGTTCCAGTGGCGGGTATTCCTACCCGCCGCTTTATGCACTGGCAACGAAGGAGAAGCTGTATGCAAGTCAACATCAGTGGACACCATGTAGAAGTCACCACTCCATTGCGCGAATACGTCGAGCTGAAGCTGAAGAAGCTTGAGGGCCATTTCGACAAGATCACCAACGTGCAGGTCATCATGAAGGTCGACAAGCTTCAGCAGAAAATCGAAGCGACACTTCAGATACCTGGTGGCGAAGTGGTCGCCAATGCCGAACATGAAGACATGTATGCATCAATCGACTTGCTCACAGACAAGCTTGACCGCCAACTTAAAAAGCATAAGGAAAAGCAGCAGAGCCTTCTTCAAGGCACTGGCCGCTAACACTCCCCACCCATGATCCGACTTGAAACCATCCTGACCCCCGGCCGTTCCCTCGTGAACGTGCCGGGCGGCAGTAAAAAGCGCGCCCTCGAACAAATTGCCAACCTGATCGGCCGCGAAGTGCCCGAAATGGATACGCAAGATGTGTACGAGGCTCTGATCGCCCGTGAAAAGCTCGGCTCAACCGGCTTTGGCAACGGCATCGCCATTCCTCACTGCCGCCTGCAAGGCTGTGAGTCTCCAGTCAGCGCCCTGCTGCACCTGGACGCCCCTATCGATTTCGACGCCATCGACGGCGCCCCGGTTGACCTGCTGTTTGTACTGCTGGTCCCCCAAGCCGCCACCGATGCGCACCTGGAACTGCTTCGGCAGATCGCCAGCATGCTCGACCGCAAAGAAGTTCGCGACAAACTGCGCAGCGCCCCCAGCAATGAGGCGCTCTACCAGGTCGTCCTGGATGAACAAAACGGGCAGTAATCATGCGTTTGATCATCGTCAGCGGCCGTTCCGGCTCAGGTAAAAGCACGGCCCTCAATGTTCTTGAGGACAACGGCTTCTATTGCATCGATAACCTGCCCGCTGGCCTGCTGCCTGAACTGGCGGAACGCGCACTGATTCATACCGAGCTGGCTCAACCGCTGGTCGCCGTTTCGATCGACGCCCGCAACCTGCCCAGCCACCTCACTCGTTTCCCGGAACTGCTCGAAGAAGTACGGGCCAAGCACATCCATTGCGATGTGCTGTACCTGGACGCCGATGAAGAGACGCTGCTCAAGCGCTTCTCCGAAACCCGTCGCCGCCACCCGCTGAGCAGCCCGCATCGTTCCCTGGCCGAAGCCATCGAGGACGAGACCAAACTGCTGGGGCCGATCATTGACCTGGCCGACCTCAAGATCAACACCACCAACCTGAACCTGTATCAACTGCGGGATGCGATCAAGCTGCGCCTGCTGAATCAGCCGGAGCCGGGTACCGCTTTTCTGGTGGAGTCGTTTGGCTTCAAGCGCGGCATGCCGGTGGATGCCGACCTGGTGTTTGATGTGCGCTGCCTGCCCAACCCGTACTGGAAGCCGGAACTGCGCGATCAGTCGGGGCTGGACAAACCTGTGGCCGATTACCTGGCGGCGCAGCCGGATGTTGAGGAAATGTTCCAGGACATCTCCAGCTACCTGCTCAAGTGGCTGCCGCGTTTTGCGGCCAGCAATCGGGCTTATGTCACCATCGCCATTGGCTGCACCGGCGGCCACCACCGTTCCGTCTACCTGACCGAACGCCTGGGCCAGGTGCTGCAACAAACCCTCAAGAACGTCCAGGTTCGCCACCGCGACCTCAGCTGAAAGGAACACCTCCGCGATGCCCGCTCTGGAAATTGAAATCATCAACAAGCTGGGCCTGCACGCCCGGGCCTCGGCCAAGTTCGTCGGCGTCGCCGGGCAGTTCCCTTGCCAGATTCGCGCCGGGCGCACTCCCGAAACCATGGTCGACGGCAAAAGCATCATGGCCATGATGATGCTCGCTGCGGGCAAGGGCACGAAGATTCATTTGAAGACAGAGGGCGAACAAGAGCAGGAAGCGATGGATGCGCTGGTGAAGTTGATCAATAACTACTTCGACGAAGGCGAGTAAACCCGCCTTCCTGTGACCGAGTGAAGCCGGATTCGGCTTCACCCCAACGCCGTATCCATCACCATCATCAAGCAAAACCCGATGCACAACCCCAGGCTGGCAAGCTTGTCATGGCCATTGCGCCGCGACTCGGGAATGACTTCGTGAGTCACCACCAACAGCATTGCCCCGGCCGCCAGTGCCAGCCCCAACGGCAACAGCACCTCCGCCAGGCTTACCAGCCAGGCACACAGCACCGCAAACACCGGTTCCACCAGGCCTGACGCCGCACCGATCAGGAACGCCTTGACCCGCGACATCCCTGCCCCGGCCAATACCAACGCAATCACCAGACCTTCCGGCACATCCTGCAAGGCAATGCCCATGGCCAGGCTGTCAGCATCAGGCATGCCGCCGCCCGCCGAGACCCCCACCGCCATGCCTTCGGGAATGTTGTGAGCAATGATGGCGAACACAAAGAGCCAGATGCGCGGGGGTATCACCGGATGTTCCGGGCTCCCCACCAGCATTTCCGGGCTGGCGCCGGAGACCTTGCGATCCACCAGATACAGCCCGAATGCGCCCAGCATGATGCCGAAGCTGATCAAGCCGCTGGCGGCCCAAGGCGTCAGGCCGAGGCTTTCAGCCGCCGCGATACCCGGCACGATGAGCGAAAACGCCGTCGCTGCCAGCATCACCCCGGCGCCGAAGCCAAGCAGCGTGTCGCTCACCGCCAACGGCATCCGGCGGATCACCAGTACCGGCACGGCGCCCAAGGCGGTGCCAAGCGCGCAAATCGCACCACCTTGCAAGGCCCGCAGGATGCGGGGTTCCAGGTCAAGCCAGGCCAGCCCTTGGGCCACCAGCAATGCAGTTCCTGCCAATAGCAGCAGCGAGCCAAACGCATAACGAAACATCCGCACGCTGCTGATCGCCAGTGTTTCAGTGCCCATAGTCGGCCTTAGATCTTGTTATGGAGGAGTTTCAGCCCAGCGCCGCCTGGTAGCGTCCGGCAACTTCCGGCCAGTTGATGACGCTGTAGAACGCATTGATGTATTCCGGACGACGGTTCTGGTACAGCAGGTAGTAAGCGTGTTCCCAGACGTCCAGGCCGAGGATTGGCGTGTTGCCGTTCATGAGCGGGCTGTCCTGGTTGCCGCTGCTTTCCACCACCAGGGTCTTTTGCGGGGTCACGCTCAACCACGCCCAGCCACTGCCAAAACGGGTCAAGGCAGCTTTGGTGAACGCCTCCTTGAACGCATCGAAACCGCCCAACTGTTCATCGATGGCTTTGCCCAGCGCACCATCCGGTTTGCCGCCGCCTTTGGGCGACATCACTGCCCAGAACAACGAGTGGTTAGCGTGACCGCCGCCCTGGTTGATCACCGCCGCCCGCAGCTTTTCCGGCAGTTGCTGGACGCTGGACACCAGCTTCTCCACCGGCCAACCGGCAAACTCGGTGCCTTCAACGGCCGCGTTGAGGTTGTTGATGTAGGTCTGGTGGTGCTTGGTGTAGTGGATCTCCATGGTTTGCGCATCAATATGCGGTTCAAGGGCATCGTAGGCGTAAGGCAGGGCCGGCAAGGTGTAGGACATATCAATGAGCTCCATAAAAAGGGCTGTTGCGGGTCGACGCATCCGATGGCGCCACGTTGCTGCCCAGCAGGCGGTGGGTACGCGGGTACTCACCGTGGTCGCTGATGAAATTCAGCAGTTCGACGTAGGTCTTGCTGCTCTGGCGCAGGGCCGCCTCCCGCAACTGCGGGTTCAGGCGTGTGTCCTGCATGGTCTGCAACAAGCGCTGGTGAATGGCGCAGAGGTATTCCGCGCTTTCTTCCGGCTGGTTCAGGCGCAGATGCAGGTCGGCCAGGTTGTGATGAGAAATGACGCAAGCCGCCACCGCTTCGTCGGCATCCGCCCAGCGCTCAAACAACACTTGAGCCAGGGCCAGGGCTTGCAGATAGGCCTCGCGGGCATCTACCAGCTCGCCCGCCATAAAGCAGCGATTGGCCCGTTCGATCGTGCGTTTCCAGTGCTCCATGGTGAGCCTCCAAAGCAGGGTCGGTGATTACACGCCGCCGGCCGTGAGCTTTTCCGGATCCAGCAGGATTTCCAGTTGGCTGCGGGGCAAGTCGGTGTGTTCGAGCGCCACGTCAATCACCGGGCGGCCTTGTTGATAGGCCTTCTTGGCGATTTCGGCGGCCTTTTGGTAACCGATGATCGGGTTGAGTGCGGTCACCAGGATCGGGTTGCGTGACAGCGCTTCCTTGAGCTTGGCTTCGTTGACCTTGAAGCTGGCGATGGCCTTGTCGGCCAGCAGGCGGCTGGAGTTGGCCAGCAATTCCAGGCTGCTGAGCAGGTTCTGGGCAATGATCGGCAGCATCACGTTGAGTTCGAAGTTGCCGGACTGGCCGGCGATGGTGATCACCGTGTCATTGCCGATGACTTGTGCGGCAACCATGGCGGTAGCTTCCGGGATCACCGGATTGACCTTGCCCGGCATGATCGAGGAGCCCGGTTGCAGGCCTTCCAGCTCGATCTCACCGAGGCCGGCCAACGGGCCGGAGTTCATCCAGCGCAGATCGTTGGCGATTTTCATCAAGGACACGGCGGTGGTCTTGAGCTGCCCCGAGACTGCGACGGCGGTGTCCTGGGAACCGATCAGGGCAAACAGGTTCTTGCCCGGGGTGAATTGGACGTGGGTCAGATTGCTCAGTTGCTGGCTGAAACGCGCCGCAAACTCCGGATGCGCATTGATCCCGGTGCCGACGGCAGTGCCGCCCTGGGCCAGCGCCTGCAAACTTGGCAGCAGGTCTTGCAGGTGGCCGATATTGGCCTTCAGCTGCTGCGCCCAGCCATTGAGCACCTGGCTCATGCGCACCGGCATCGCGTCCATCAGGTGAGTGCGCCCGGTCTTGACGAAGCGGTGCACCTCTTCAGCCTTGTGCTCGATCACCTGGACCAGGTGCAGCAGCGCCGGCAGGGTTTGCTCATGCAACACCAGTGCTGCGCTGACGTGAATGGTGGTCGGGATGATGTCGTTGCTGCTTTGGCCGCAGTTGACGTGATCGTTGGGGTTGACCGGCTCGCCCAGCAAGCGGCTGGCCAGGGTCGCAATCACTTCGTTGGCATTCATGTTGGAGCTGGTGCCGGAGCCGGTCTGGAAGATATCCACCGGGAAGTGCTGCATGAACTCGCCTTCCAGCAAGCCTTGGGCGGCATCAACGATGGCCTTGCCCTGGGCTTCGCTCAGTTGTTTCAGCTCGACGTTAGCTTTGGCCGCCGCAGCCTTGGCCAGGATCAGCGCACGAATGAACTGCGCCGGCATGCGCTGGTGGCTGATGGGAAAGTTGTTCACCGCACGCTGGGTTTGCGCGCCATACAGGGCCTCGGCGGGCACTTGCAGTTCGCCCATGCTGTCACGTTCGATACGGGTGTTACTCATCGGAAGATCCTTGCACCAAGTCGGAGTGAGAAATGGATGGAAGCAATTCGCAGGTCGCCAATTGCCAGGCAAAGGTCTGCCAGCGCTTGAGGCGGCAGGCACAGTGGGAAAGTTTTTCCAGGTCGCGCAACGGGCGCCAGGCCTGGTCCAGGCACATGGACCGCCAGTGCCAGGGCAAGGCAATGTCGGAGGCGGTGTCGAGCAGCAGGCGGAATGAGGTTTCGGCGATAGTCCACGGGTGGGTCGCGGTGCAACAGGCGAGGTACCGGCCTTCGGCCAGGTAATGTTCGATCAGGCGGGGCTCGTCGGGATCAAGGCCGCAGCGAATCTGACGACTCATCCAACGCCAGCTTTCCAGGTAGGGATCCTCATGCAGGACAGAACTCATGATCCATACTCACTCGGTAATGATATTTATTATTAAATGATATTGAGAATCAAAACAAGAGCCTGAGGAAATCACTCGGAATTCCAGGCACAAAAAAAGGCGCGCCATCCAGTGGATGGCGCGCCTTTTTTTACAGCGTCTTTCGGCGGCTTAGCTGCCGGCGACGGTCATCTTTTCGATCAACACCGAACCGGTGCGGATGTTACTGCGCAGTTCCAGGTCATTCCCCACTGCGACAATCTGCTTGAACATGTCGCGCATATTGCCGGCGATGGTCACTTCCTGCACGGCGAACTGGATTTCACCGTTCTCCACCCAGAAACCCGCCGCGCCACGGGAGTAATCACCCGTGACCATATTCAGGCCATGCCCCATCAACTCGGTGACCAGCAAGCCACGCCCCATGCGCCGCAACAGCGCCGCCTGGTCTTCATCCCCATGGGTGATGAACAGGTTGTGCACGCCGCCGGAGTTGGCGGTGCTTGGCAGGCCGAGCTTGCGACCGGCATAAGTACCCAACACATAGGACACCAACTCACCGTTCTCGACGAACGGCTTGGCATAAGTCGCCAGGCCATCACCGTCAAACGACGAACTGCCCATGGCGCGCATCAGGTGCGGGCGCTCATCGATGGTCAGCCATTCCGGGAACAGCTTCTGGCCAATCGCGCCCTCGAGGAACGACGACTTGCGGTACAGGTTGCCGCCGGAAATCGCCCCAAGGAAGCTGCCGAACAGACCACCGGCCAGTTCCGCCGAAAACAGCACCGGCACTTCGCAAGTCGGCACCGGGCGTGCGCCCAGGCGGCTGGCCGCACGTTGTGCGGCACGCTGGCCGATGAGCACCGGGTCCATCAGCAATTCGCCCTGGCGGTTCACGTCGTACCAGTAATCACGCTGCATCTGGCCGTTGGCTTCGGCGATCATCACGCAGCTCAGGCTGTGACGCGTCGAGGCATAACCGCCGATAAAACCATGGCTGTTGCCATACACGCGGCAACCCTGATGAGTGCTCAAGGTGGTGCCATCAGCGTTCTTGATCCGGCTGTCGGCATCAAATGCCGCCGCTTCACAGGTCAGTGCCTGTTCAATCGCCTGCTCCGGGGTGATGTCCCAGGCATGAAACAGGTCAAAATCTTTCAAGTCCCGAGCCATCAGGGCTGCATCGGCCAAGCCGGAGCTTTCATCTTCAGACGTGTGCTTGGCAATCGCCAGTGCCGCCGCGACGGTTTCGCGAATCGCTTCCGGGCCGCTGGCGGAGGTGCTGGCCGAGCCTTTGCGCTGGCCCACGTACAAGGTGATGCCAAACCCCTGGTCGCGGTTGAACTCAACCGTTTCCACTTCCCGCTGGCGTACCGATGTCGACAACCCCTGCTCCAGGGACACCGCCACTTCACAGGCACTGGCCCCCTGGCGCTTGGCCTCGGCAATGATCTGCTCGACTTGTTCCTGCAGTGCCGGTAACGCTTGCGGACCGACGCTTTGGGTTGCACTCATGGTTTTCTCCACTCAAATTCTGCTTTCGGTTAAGGCCTTCTAGCGACCGGGCCGGACAAGCGGCCCCCGACTGGTTATCATGGCGGCGTTTCTTTGCGGACTGCCACCATGGTTGATTCTTACGACGACTCCCTCGATGGGGAGAAAAGCAAATCTCAGGTCAAACGCGAGCTGCATGCTCTGGTTGACCTCGGCGAGCGCCTTACGACACTCAAGCCTGACTTGTGTGCAAAACTGCCATTGACCGACGCCCTGCGCCGGGCCCTGAACGATGCGCCCAAGCACACCGCGAATATCGCGCGTAAACGGCACCTCATGTTTATCGGCAAACTGATGCGCGACCAGGACACTGACGCCATTCTGACGTTGCTCGATCAACTCGATGCCTCCACTCGCCAGTACAACGAGCGTTTCCATAACCTGGAACGCTGGCGTGATCGCTTGATCGCCGGCGATGACGCGGTACTGGAGAAGTTCGTCATCGAGTACCCGGATGCCGATCGCCAACAATTGCGCTCCCTGATCCGTCAGGCCCAGCACGAACTGGCGCAAAGCAAGCCACCGGCCTCCAGCCGAAAAATCTTCAAATACATCCGTGAGCTGGACGATAGTCAACGCGGCCTGCGCTGACCCTCTTCCCCGGGTGGCGATCTTCGCCACCCGAAGCTCCCGTTCTTACGACCCCGTGCCACCCACGGTGATCGCATCAATTTTCAAGGTTGGCTGGCCGACACCCACCGGCACCGACTGACCATCCTTCCCGCACGTCCCCACACCGCTGTCCAGCGACAGGTCGTTACCGACCATCGACACCTTGCTCATGGCTTCCGGGCCGTTGCCAATCAACGTTGCACCCTTGACCGGCGCGGTGATCTTGCCGTCTTCGATCAAATACGCCTCGCTGGTGGAGAACACGAACTTGCCGCTGGTGATGTCCACCTGCCCACCACCCAGGTTGGCGCAGTAGATACCGCGTTTCACCGAGGCGATGATTTCGGCCGGGTCGCTTTCGCCACCGAGCATGTAGGTGTTGGTCATGCGCGGCATCGGCAGGTGCGCGTAGGACTCGCGACGACCGTTACCGGTGCGGGCCACGCCCATCAGGCGGGCGTTGAGCTTGTCTTGCATGTAGCCCTTGAGCACGCCGTTTTCGATCAGTGTGGTGCACTCGGTCGGGGTGCCTTCGTCATCGACGCTCAACGAGCCGCGACGCCCGGCCAGGGTGCCGTCATCGACGATGGTGCAGAGCTTTGACGCGACCATCTCGCCCATGCGCCCGCTGTAGGCGGAACTGCCCTTGCGGTTGAAGTCACCTTCCAGGCCGTGGCCCACCGCTTCATGCAACAGCACGCCGGACCAGCCGGAACCCAGCACCACCGGCAACGTACCGGCCGGTGCCGGAATCGCTTCCAGGTTAACCAGCGCCTGGCGCAGCGCTTCACGGGCATAACCCATGGCGCGGTCTTCGGTGAGGAAATAACGGTAGTCGGTACGCCCGCCGCCGCCATGGCCGCCGCGCTCGCGGCGGCCGTTCTGTTCAACGATCACGCTGACATTGAAACGCACCAGTGGCCGCACATCCGCCGCCAGGCCGCCATCGGTGGAGGCCACGAGGATGCGCTCCCACACACCGGCCATGCTCACGGTGACTTGCTGGATACGCGGGTCCAGGGCACGGGTCGCCGCGTCCACACGCTTGAGCAGCTCGACCTTTTCAGCGCGGCTGATCACTTCCAGAGGGTTATCCGGCGCGTACAACTGGGCCACGTCCTGGGTGCTGAACGCCTGCACCGTGCCGTTTTGGCCGGCACGGGAGATCGAACGCGCAGCGCGAGCCGCCAGGCCCAGGGCTTCAAGGGTGATGGCATTGCTGTAGGCAAAACCGGTTTTTTCACCGGACTGCGCACGCACGCCCACACCTTGGTCGAGGTTGAAACTGCCTTCCTTGACGATCCCGTCTTCCAGGGCCCAGGACTCGGAAATCTGCCCCTGGAAATACAGGTCGGCAGCGTCGATGCCTGGCCCGGCCAGATCGCCGAGGACCGTTTGCAAGCTTTCGATGGTCACGCCGCCGGGCGCCAGGAGGTGTTCACTGACTGAGGACAACAACTCGCTCATAGGTTTGGCCTTAAATTCATCGTTCTGAAGCAGGTCGCTGCGCGCCCTGCGAGAAAAAGCGCCGGTGGCCCGCCACCGGCATGCGCGTCCGTATGGACGCCTGTTCACTGCTATCGCGCTCGGCCAACAACACCGCTTCGCCTTGATCCTGTTGTGCCAGCACGCGCCCCCAAGGGTCGATGATCGCTGCATGCCCGAAGGTTTCCCGGGGCCCCGGATGCACGCCACCCTGGGCGGCCGCCAGCAGGTAGCACTGGGTCTCGATGGCCCGGGCACGGATCAGCACATCCCAGTGCGCAGCCCCCGTTACCGCCGTAAAGGCCGAGGGCGCGGTGATCAGTTCGGCACCCGCCGCGCGCAATTCGCTGTACAGCTCCGGGAAGCGCAAGTCGTAACACACTGTCAGCCCCAGACGGCCGACTGGCGTATCCGCCACCACCACCTGGCTACCATGAGCATAGTCATCGGATTCACGATAACGACCCCGGGCATCGGCCACGTCGACATCAAACAGGTGCAGCTTGTCGTAACGGGCAACGATTTCGCCCTGATCATCGATCAGCAACGAGCAGGCATTGGACTTGGCGTTGGGTTGATCCTTTGGAGGCAGCGGCAAAGTGCCGGCCACTATCCATAAGGTGAGGTCGCGGGCGGTCTGTTTCAACCATGGCAGGATAGGACCTTCGCCCAAGGCTTCGGCGCGACCGATATCGGCCACATCGCGGCGGCCCATGGCGGCGAAGTTTTCCGGGAGTACCGCAAGCCTTGCACCACCCGCCGCCGCTTGCTCCAGCAGGCGCCGGGCCTGGGCCAGGTTGGCCAGCACATCGCTCTGGCTGACCATTTGGATTACCGCAAAGGACATGGGCCTACACTCCAGAAAAGGCATGAGGCCATGCTACTCCACAGGTACTCAGTTTGGCTTTTCAAATGGCTTGTCGAAGGTGATTTTCGGGTCCTTCCACGGGCCTTCTACCTTGTACTGCACGCTGGCGAAACGCGAAACACGGTCGCCAATCAGCTTGTCGATCAGGAACAGCGCACCACCAATGGCCGGCGCGCCGACGATCAGCGCGGCAATCGGCAGGTTGTTGGTGACCGGCAGCGTCACCAACAGCTTGGCATCGACACGATCAGCCACCAGGTCCAGGGTGCCGTTGAGCTCCAGGTTGCTCGACGGGCCGGTCATGGTGATCGGTTCACGGGTCACAAACACGCCATTACTGGCCGCCAGCAAGCCTTTGACCCGGTCATAACTCAAGCCTTTGCCGAGCAAGTCCGAGAAGTCCAGGCGCAGCCGGCGACCGATGGAGTTGAAGTTCAGCAAGCCAAACACCCGCAGCGCCTGGGCGCCGCCTTCCACTTCAACAAACTGGCCTTTACGGAAGCTTGCATCCAGGCTACCGGAGAAGCGCTTTGGACCGACCCAGGCTGGCGAGCCCGGCCAGCGGCCATCCACGTCCACATGAAACTCTTCACTGGTCACGCTCGGTGCAAACCCCCAGCCCTTGAGCACGTCGCCGATGTTCTTGCCGTCCAGACGGCCCTTGTACCAACTGCTGCTGGCGCCGGGAGCGCCCTCCCAACCGCCGGCGCCCTGGAGCAGCATGCCCTTGAGGCCCAGATTGAGGCTGTTGAATGCCATACCTTTGGCCGTCGGCCGTACTTTCAACGACCAGGCACCCACCAGGTCCGGCCCCTGGAACAACTGGTTGATCGCGATATCCAGCGCCGGAATATCCTTGGGATCAACATCAGCCAACGGGTCCGGCGCATTTTCGTCCGCCTGCACCGTCGGATCCACCGCAGGCAATTTCACGTACTGCAAGTTGATCGCAATCGGCGCGCCCTTGGCGTCCGGCAAGCCCACGGTGCCCTTGGCCTGCTGGCTGTCGAACTGCAAGCCCCAGGCGCCGGGTTTGCGATCCAGTTGCAGGTTGACCTGATCAAACTGGGTGCCGAAGCCGGTCAGCTTGCCGACCTTGAAGTCGGCCCCGCTCAACAGCTGCTTGGCACTGCCGCCCGGATCGTTGCCGGCGTAACGGTCCACGAGTTTTTTCCAGGGATCGATATCCAGCTCCGACAACACACCGCGGATACGCAAACCCTTGCCCGCCGGTAACACCGCAGCGCCATCCCCCAGGAATAGCTCGCCACGGCCATCGGCAAAACTGTCAGCCGGGGCGGCGAAGGTGAAGCTGCCCAGCTCGCCATAATCGAACCAGTAACGGCGTTCCTTACCCTGCAAGGTCATGCGGAACACACTGTCACGGCCCTGGCTCGCCGGCATGCCGAACGGCGCCGGCAGGTCCACAGCTACGCCCTTGAGGTTGGAACTGACCATCAACTGGCTGTCGGCGCCGTCGAGGTTGAGCTGCAACTGGTAGGGGATATCGCCGGACACTGGCAACGGCTGGCTGACCTTCAGCCAGTCAGTCAGGCGCTTGACGGTCACCTGCCCTTTGGCGGTGACGCGGGTATTCAGGTTACCTTGCTTGCCATCGGCGAAAATCTGCGCGGTGACGGGGCGATCAAAGGCCTGGGCGCTGATGTTCTGGCCACTCAGCCCCTTGGCGCTGTCGAAGCGGAAGTCACCCTTGAGCTGGGTCAAGTCCAATGTCGGCTCAGCCAGTTGCAGGCGGGCCTTGTCGGTCTTGAAGTCCACCACAATCTTGGGCTCGGTGCCCTTGGCCAGGGGAACATCCAAGTCCAGCTTGCCTTGCAGATCACCCTCGCCTTTCCAGCCGGCAAAGGTCGAAGCGGTACCAATCGGCGCTTCCTGAAGGATTTTCAGGCCATCGCCCAAGCCGCCGGCGAAGTTGCCGGTGAGCAGCAGGTGACTGTCCTTGCCTTCGGGCGCATGGGGGATGTTGACGTAGATGTCGTTGACCTTGGTATCGAGCAACTGGCCCTTGCTGGCCAGGATGCGCACGCCGCTTTCCTCGACAAACACTTCACCCTTGACCTTGCTGACGTGCGGCCAGCCCGGCTGGAACGCCAGCTCGGCATCATGCACCTTGAAGAACAGGCTGATATTGCGTGAGGCGGGCAGCGCATCGTGATTCAGCGAGCCTTGGTACTGGAAGAAGCCCTCGTCCACCGCGCCCTTGAGAATGGCCGTACGCAGCCACTCATCGAGTGCCGGGCTCAACACGGCCGGGAGGTATTTGGGGGTAAAGCGGCCATCGCCATCGACCATACCGACCCGCAGGTCCATGTAGTCTTCCTGGCTATGGTCGAAATGCAGGCGAATCAGGAAGTCGGCGGCGACCTTGCCCTCCTCCCCCAGCACCTTGATGTACGGCGCGATGAGGGTGAAGCCTTCTTTATCCAGCTTCCACGTCAGGCGCGCATTGGCCTGGATGTATTGCCAGGGCTTGGCGAAAATCGGAAACAGGTGTAAGGAGAAGTCCTTGCTGTCCATGCGCAACTCGCCCTTGCCCAGGTCACCGCTGATACTGCCGCTGACATTGCGCGCGGCCGGCGCACCGAAGTAGGCATCAAAGCCGATGCGGTCGAGGTTGGCTGCAAAGCTCACGCGCTGGTCGGTGGTGTCTTGAGGACGGTAATCCAGCAGCACGTTACGCAGCGTGCCGGTGGCCTTCAGATGATCCAGGGTTGTGGCCACGGCTTCCGGCAAAGGTGCCAAGGCATGCAGCAATGGCGTGATCGGCGTCAGGTCGAGGCGATCGGCCTGCAGGTTCCAGACTTCCTGGGCCTTGTCGGTCGCCAGGGTTTGTTGCAGTTGCAGGCGCGATTCCCAGCGGGTGTCGCCGAGGTTCATCGCCAGCGAGTCAAACAGCACCTTGAGGCCGCTGTCACTGCGTTGCAGGTAGGCGGTGAGGGCCAGGTTCTCGATGTGCGTCGGCTTGCGATCGGCATAGCTGCCTTTGAGTTGCGGGGCATTGAGGCGCACGGCAGCACTTTGCACAGTGCCCTTGGCCCAGGTCAGCCAGAATTCGCCGCCAGCCTTGAATTCGGTGAGCTTCCATTGCTGGAGCAGTTTCGCCGGGATCCATTTTGCCCAGTCACTCTGGGGCAAGCTCAGGTAAGCCTGGGCTTCGCCGTCCTTCCACTGGCTGGCGCGGATCCGGGTGTTCAGGTTCAACGCCAGGGGCTGGCCGTCAGGCAGGGTCAAGCGCGCGTCCAGGCGCTGGCGGTTGGCTCCGGTCTGCAGGCTCACGCCGACATAGGTCAAGGTCAGCGGCGCCTGGTCGAATGGCTGCAGCGTCACCTGGCTGTCGATCAATGAAACCTGCCCGACCATTTGCATGCGCGTCAGCAGTTGTTCGGGATCCAGTGGCTGGTCGTCCTGCACCGGCAGGCCTTGCAGCGCCCAATGGCCGTCCTGGTCTTCCTTCACGCTGACTTGCAGGCCGCTGACTTCCAGGTGGGCAATGCGTACTTCGCGCGCCAGCAGGCTGGCCCAGATGTCGGGCACCACTTGTACCTGGTCCAGGCGCAGGGCACTGGTGCCCTCGCCGACCATCACGTCGTGAGCCATCAATACCGGGGCAAAGCCGCTCCAGCGCCCTTCCAGGCTGCCGATGCTCAAGGGCATATCCAGCGCCGTACGGGCCTTGGCTTCGATTTCGCCACGGTATTCCGCCACCAGCGGCGTCAATTCACGGCCAAGGCTCACGTACACCGCTGCCAATACCAGCAGCAAGGCGCACAAGCCCAGGCCCCAGCGGGTCAATGCGGCAAAAAAGCGTATCAGACGCTCCATGTCAGGCGACCCTCAAAGGAATAGTCGGACGGCAGATCAAGGTCTGCCCGTCTCGTTGATAAGAGCTAACGCCAATCAGAGCAGCACCACGTCATATTGTTCCTGTGAATACATGGTTTCGACCTGGAAGCGAATGGTGCGCCCGATAAATCCCTCCAGTTCGGCTACGTTGCCGGACTCTTCATCCAGCAAGCGGTCGACCACCTTCTGGTTAGCCAGGACTCTATAGCCCTCGGCCTGGTAGGCGCGTGCCTCCCGTAAGATTTCACGGAAAATCTCGTAGCAAACCGTTTCCGGCGTCTTCAACTTGCCGCGCCCCTGGCAACTGCTGCACGGCTCGCACAGCACTTGCTCCAGGCTTTCGCGGGTGCGCTTGCGGGTCATCTGCACCAGGCCCAACTCGGTGATACCGATGATGTTGGTTTTGGCGTGATCGCGCTCCAGTTGCTTCTCCAGGGTACGCAGCACCTGGCGCTGGTGCTCTTCGTCTTCCATGTCGATGAAGTCGATGATGATGATCCCGCCCAGATTGCGCAGGCGCAGCTGGCGGGCGATCGCGGTGGCCGCTTCGAGGTTGGTCTTGAAGATGGTTTCTTCGAGGTTGCGATGGCCCACAAAGGCGCCGGTGTTGACGTCGATGGTGCTCATGGCTTCCGCCGGGTCCACCACCAGGTAGCCGCCGGACTTAAGTGGCACTTTGCGCTCAAGGGCTTTCTGGATTTCGTCTTCGACGCCATACAGGTCGAAAATCGGCCGCTCGCCTGGGTAGTGCTCGAGACGGTCGGCGATTTCCGGCATCAGTTCGGCAACAAATTGCGTGGTGCGCTGGAACGTTTCCCGCGAGTCGATGCGAATTTTCTCGATCTTCGGGCTGACCAGATCGCGCAAGGTGCGCAGGGCCAGGCCGAGGTCTTCGTAGATCACGCTGGGCGCACCGATGGTCTTGATCTGCGCGCCGATCTGGTCCCAGAGGCGACGCAGGTAGCGGATGTCCATGAGGATTTCGTCGGCACCCGCGCCTTCAGCGGCGGTACGCAGGATAAAGCCACCGGCCTCCTTGATGCCTTCCAGCGCCACGCAATCGCTGACCACCTTTTTCAGGCGCTCGCGCTCGGCCTCGTCTTCGATTTTCAGGGAAATGCCAACGTGGGCAGTACGCGGCATGTACACCAGGTAGCGCGAAGGGATCGACAGTTGCGTGGTCAGCCGCGCGCCTTTGGAGCCAATCGGGTCCTTGGTGACTTGCACCACCAGGCTCTGCCCTTCATGCACCAGGGCGCTGATGCTTTCAACCGCCGGGCCCTCGCGCAGGGAGATTTCCGAAGCATGGATAAACGCGGCGCGGTCCAGGCCGATGTCGACGAAAGCCGCCTGCATCCCCGGCAGCACACGCACAACCTTGCCTTTATAGATATTGCCGACGATCCCGCGCTTTTGGGTGCGCTCGACGTGCACTTCTTGCAGAACACCGTTCTCTACCACCGCCACGCGCGATTCCATCGGCGTGATATTGATCAGAATCTCTTCACTCATGGCTGGGTCTCGTTCAGGCGTTTTCACAATAGTGACCGATCGCTTAAGGCTTGGCGCTGGGATACGGCGTTTAGCGCACGGTAAGGTTTTGCCAACAGGGTATGCCGAATTGGCCCAGCAGTTCTGCGGTTTCGCAGACAGGCAGGCCTACGACGGCGGAGTAGCTGCCATTGAGTCCGGCGACAAACACCGCCGCCAAGCCTTGAATAGCATAGCCGCCCGCTTTGTCCTGGGGTTCGCCGCTGTGCCAATAAGTGGTGGCTTCATCCGCTGAAATCTTGCGAAACCGCACGCGACTGCTGACCCGCCGCGTTTCGCAGCGCTGGCCATCAATCAGGGCGATGGCAGTCAAAACTTCATGTTCACGATCAGAAAGGGCCAGCAACATGGCCAGGGCATCGGCTTGGTCCAGGGGTTTGCCAAGGATTTGGCCGTCGAGGATGACCGCCGTATCAGCCCCAAGCACGCAGGCGCCGGTGGCATCGGCCAGGGCCGCGCGACCGGCCGCAGCCTTGCCGCGCGCCAGGCGTTCTACGTAGGACGCGGGCGATTCATTTGTCAGGGGAGTTTCATCAATGGCGGCGCTGACGACGGTGAACGGCACGCCGATCTGTGTCAGCAGTTCACGCCGCCTCGGGGAGCCCGAGGCCAGATAAAGCGAATTCATGCAGACTCTCCCTGTAGGGTTCGATAACCAGGCAGAGCCTCGCGATCCATTCAATTGATTTTATAGCGACGACGCAACCCACGCAGGCCAAAACTGACCCAAGGCCACAACAGCGCGCTGACCAGCGCTGGCAACACCAGCGCGAGGGTCGGTTGGCGGTTGCCGGTCAAGGCACTGAGCCACAGCTGTACCAACTGCGCCAGGCCGAAGATCACCAGGATCACCAGGCACTGTTGCCACATCGGGAACATGCGCAGGCGCTGCTGCAACGACAGCACCAGGAAGGTAATCAGGGTCAGGATCAGCGCGTTCTGGCCGAGCAAGGTGCCGTAGAGCACATCTTCCATCAACCCGAGGCACATGGCCGTGACCATCCCGACCTTGTGCGGCAGCGCCAGGGACCAGAAGGCCAGCAGCAAGGCGAGCCACAACGGACGCAGGATTTCCATGAATTGCGGCAGCGGCGAAACGCTGAGCAGCAAGCCGATGGCAAAGGTCAGCCAGACAATCCAGCCGTTACGCGAATGAGTACCGGCCATTATTCTTCCCTCTGCCGAGTGGTTGCCGGGGCCGCAGCCGGTGGCTTGGTGGCGGCGGGCGGTTTGGCAGCGGCTGGTGTTGCGGCCGCAGGCTTGGCCGGACGTGCGCTATGGGCCACAGGCTTGACCGGCGTCGCGACCGGCGCGGCTGGCGTCGCCGGAACCGCTGCCGGTGCCGGTGCGGCGGGTGCGGCAGGCTTTGGCACGGTCGCAGGGATAATCGGCGCCGTGCCGTTTTGCTTGTCTTCCGCTTCCTGGGCCTGGGCAGCTTCGTTGGCGCGCTCTTCCGGGGTGCGGTTGTCGCTGAACACCAGCAGCAGGTAACGGCTGCGGTTCAATGCAGCCGTCGGCACCGCACGCACGATAGCAAATGGCTGGCCGGAATCGTGGATCACTTCCTTGACCGTCGCTACCGGATAGCCCGCAGGGAAACGCTGACCCAGGCCGGAGCTGACCAGCAGGTCGCCTTCCTTGATGTCGGCGGTGTCCGCGACGTGACGCAGTTCCAGCCGCTCCGGATTACCTGTACCGCTGGCAATCGCCCGCAGGCCGTTGCGGTTAACTTGCACCGGAATACTGTGGGTGGTGTCGGTCAGCAACAGCACGCGGGAGGTGTATGGCATCAACTCCACCACCTGGCCCATCAAGCCACGGGCATCGAGCACCGGCTGGCCAAGGACCACGCCGTCGCGCTCACCCTTGTTGATGATGATGCGATGGGTGAAGGGATTCGGGTCCATACCGATCAACTCGGCCACTTCGACCTTCTCGTTGACCAGCGCGGAGGAATTGAGCAACTCGCGCAGCCGAACGTTCTGCTCGGTGAGGGCCGCCAGCTTTTGCATGCGCCCCTGCAGCAGCAGGTTTTCGGTCTTGAGTTTTTCGTTTTCGGCCACCAGTTCGGTACGGCTGCCAAATTGGCTGGCCACACCCTGATAGAGGCGCTGCGGCAGGTCGGTGATCCAGTACGTCTGCATCAGGACCAGCGACATCTGGCTACGCACTGGCTTGAGCAGTGTGAAGCGGGCATCGACCACCATCAGCGCAACCGATAGCACGACCAGCACCAACAGGCGCACGCCCAATGAGGGGCCTTTGGAGAAAAGCGGTTTAATAAGCCGCTCCTCCCAGGCAAATGTTTTCTTTATTCATACGGCATCAAACCGGCCTGGATGCAGATTGAAGAAGATAAACGCCAACAGGCAGCACTGCAAAGTGCTGCCTGTGAGCGAAACATGGGCAACCCAGCAAACGCTTATTCGCTGGAGAGCAGGTCCATGGTGTGTTTATCCATCATTTCCAGTGCACGGCCACCGCCACGGGCGACGCAGGTCAGCGGGTCTTCAGCGACGATCACTGGCAGACCGGTTTCCTGGGCCAGCAACTTGTCGAGGTCGCGCAGCAGGGCGCCACCACCGGTCAGTACCAGGCCACGTTCGGCGATATCGGAAGCCAATTCCGGAGGCGATTGCTCCAGGGCGCTCTTCACAGCCTGAACGATGGTGGCCAGGGACTCTTGCAGAGCTTCCAGCACTTCATTGGAGTTCAGGGTGAAAGCACGTGGAACGCCTTCGGCCAGGTTGCGACCGCGAACATCAACTTCGCGAACTTCGCCGCCCGGGTAAGCGGTACCGATTTCCTGCTTGATGCGCTCGGCGGTAGATTCGCCGATCAGGTGCTGCCGTAGTTGCGACGCACGTAGGTGATGATCGCTTCGTCGAAGCGGTCGCCGCCAACCCGTACGGATTCGGCATACACCACACCATTGAGGGAAATCAGGGCGATTTCAGTGGTACCACCACCGATATCCACCACCATCGAACCGCGGGCTTCTTCAACCGGCAGGCCGGCACCGATCGCAGCCGCCATCGGCTCTTCGATCAGGAACACTTCACGGGCACCGGCGCCAAGGGCCGATTCACGGATGGCACGACGCTCCACCTGGGTGGACTTGCACGGAACGCAGATCAGCACACGAGGGCTGGGCTGCAAAAAGCTGTTTTCATGAACCTTGTTGATAAAGTACTGCAGCATCTTTTCGCAGACGCTGAAGTCGGCAATCACGCCATCCTTCATCGGACGAATGGCAGCGATGTTGCCCGGTGTTCGGCCAAGCATGCGCTTGGCCTCGGTGCCAACGGCAACGACACTTTTCTGATTACCATGGGTCCGAATGGCCACAACCGATGGCTCATTCAGAACGATACCGCGCTCGCGCACGTAAATAAGGGTGTTGGCAGTGCCCAGGTCGATGGAAAGATCGCTGGAAAACATGCCACGCAGTTTCTTGAACATGGGAAAGGGACCCTAGGCAACGCGTGGGTAAAAAAGTGCGGCAAACTCTAACAACGACAGGGATTTTGGGCAAGGCGCCAATGTGCTAAATTGGCCGACTTTCTGTGCACCAACCCCCACAATCGCGGCCATATGACCGTAGAAATGCGGTAGTGTTCCTACAATCTAACACACGGATAGCTTCCGTTCTGTTTTCCACTGGAGAATCCCATGGCGCTTGAACGCTCCGACGTGGAAAAAATCGCTCATTTGGCCTGCCTGGGCCTAAATGAAGCCGATCTTCCACAGACCACCGCAGCCCTGAACAGCATTCTCGGGCTGGTCGACCAAATGCAAGCCGTGAACACCGACGGCATCGAGCCCCTGGCTCACCCGCTGGAAGCCAGCCAGCGCCTGCGCGCCGACGTCGTGACCGAGCGCAATAATCGCGAGGCCTACCAGTCCATCGCGCCAGCGGTCGAAAACGGCCTGTACCTGGTTCCGAAAGTCATCGACTAAAGGGAAAGAGCCTGCAATGCATCAATTGACTCTGGCCGAGATCGCCCGCGGTCTCGCCGACAAAAAGTTTTCTTCCGAAGAGCTGACCAAGACCCTGCTGGCACGTATCGCCGAGCTGGACCCCAAGGTCAACAGCTTCATCAGCATCACCGAAGAGCTGGCCCTGAGCCAGGCCAAGGCCGCCGACGTACGTCGCGCCAACGGTGAGAATGGCGCCCTGCTGGGTGCGCCGATTGCCCACAAAGACCTGTTCTGCACCCAGGGCATTCGCACCAGCTGCGGCTCGAAGATGCTCGACAACTTCAAGGCGCCGTACGATGCCACCGTGGTCGCCAAGCTGGCTGCTGCCGGGGCTGTGACCCTGGGCAAGACCAACATGGACGAATTCGCCATGGGCTCGGCCAACGAGTCGAGCCACTACGGCGCGGTGAAAAACCCGTGGAACCTCGAGCACGTGCCCGGCGGTTCGTCCGGTGGTTCGGCTGCAGCGGTTGCCGCTCGTCTGTTACCTGCTGCCACGGCCACCGACACCGGTGGTTCGATCCGTCAACCGGCCGCGTTCACCAACCTCACCGGTTTGAAACCGACCTACGGTCGCGTTTCCCGCTGGGGCATGATTGCCTACGCGTCCAGTCTCGACCAGGGTGGCCCTTTGGCTCGCACCGCTGAAGACTGCGCAATTTTGTTACAAGGCATGGCAGGCTTCGATACCCAGGACTCCACCAGCATCGATGAACCCGTGCCGGACTACAGCGCCAGCCTGAATACGTCGATCAAAGGCCTGCGCATCGGCGTGCCGAAAGAGTATTTCAGCGCCGGCCTCGACCCGCGCATCGCCGAACTGGTGCACAACAGCGTCAAGGAGCTGGAGAAGCTCGGTGCCGTGATCAAGGAAATCAGCCTGCCGAACAACCAGCACGCGATTCCTGCCTACTACGTGATCGCCCCGGCAGAAGCGTCCTCCAACCTGTCGCGGTTCGACGGTGTGCGTTTCGGCTACCGCTGCGAAAACCCGAAAGACCTCACCGACCTTTATAAGCGCTCCCGTGGCGAAGGTTTCGGCGTGGAAGTACAACGCCGGATCATGGTCGGTGCCTACGCCCTGTCGGCCGGTTACTACGACGCGTACTACCTCAAGGCGCAAAAGATCCGTCGCCTGATCAAGAACGACTTCATGGCAGCCTTTAATGAAGTCGACGTGATCCTCGGCCCAACCACGCCGAACCCGGCCTGGAAGATCGGCGCCAAGACCGGCGACCCGATCGCCGAGTACCTGGAAGACCTGTACACCATCACCGCCAACCTCGCCGGTCTGCCGGGCTTGTCCATGCCTGCTGGCTTTGTCGACGGTTTGCCGGTGGGCGTGCAACTGCTCGCCCCGTATTTCCAGGAAGGCCGCCTGCTCAATGTGGCGCACCAGTACCAGTTGAACACTGACTGGCACACTCGCACCCCTACCGGCTTCTGAGGAGAACACTATGCAATGGGAAGTCGTGATCGGGCTGGAGATTCATACCCAGCTCGCCACCCAATCGAAGATTTTCTCCGGTAGCGCCACCACGTTCGGCTCCGAGCCCAACACCCAGGCCAGCCTGGTAGACCTGGGCATGCCCGGCGTACTGCCGGTGCTGAACCAGGAAGCGGTGCGCATGGCGGTGATGTTCGGCCTCGCCATCGATGCCGAGATCGGCCAGCACAACGTGTTTGCCCGCAAGAACTACTTCTACCCGGACCTGCCCAAGGGCTACCAGATCAGCCAGATGGAATTGCCGATCGTTGGCAAGGGCTACCTGGATATCCCGCTGGAAGACGGCACCATCAAACGTGTCGGTGTGACCCGTGCGCACCTGGAAGAAGATGCCGGCAAGAGCCTGCATGAAGAATTCAACGGCGCCACCGGCATCGACTTGAACCGCGCCGGCACCCCGCTGCTGGAAATCGTTTCCGAGCCGGACATGCGCAGCGCCAAGGAAGCCGTGGCCTACGTCAAGACGATCCACGCGCTGGTGCGCTACCTCGGCATCTGCGACGGCAACATGGCCGAAGGCTCGCTGCGTTGCGACTGCAACGTGTCGGTACGGCCAAAAGGCCAGGTCGAGTACGGCACCCGCTGCGAGATCAAGAACGTCAACTCGTTCCGTTTCATCGAGAAGGCGATCAACACCGAAGTGCGTCGCCAGATCGAACTGATCGAAGACGGCGGCAAGGTGATCCAGCAGACCCGCCTGTACGACCCGAACAAAGACGAAACCCGCGCCATGCGCAGCAAGGAGGAAGCCAACGACTACCGTTACTTCCCCGATCCGGACCTGTTGCCGGTGGTCATCGAGGACTCGTTCCTGGCTGACGTACGCGCCACGCTGCCGGAACTGCCGCCGCAAAAACGCGAGCGTTTCCAGGAGCAGTTCGGTCTTTCGGTATACGACGCAAGCGTGCTGGCGTCGAGCCGCGAGCAAGCCAACTACTTCGAAAAAGTCGTGAGCATCGCCGGCGACGCCAAACTGGCGGCCAACTGGGTGATGGTTGAGCTGGGCAGCCTGTTGAACAAACAGGGCCTGGAAATCGACGAGGCACCGGTATCGGCCGAGCAACTGGGCGGCATGTTGCTGCGGATCAAGGACAACACCATCTCCGGCAAAATCGCCAAGACCGTGTTTGAAGCCATGGCCGCAGGCGAAGGCAACGCTGACGAGATCATCGAAAAGCGCGGCCTGAAGCAAGTCACCGACAGCGGCGCGATTTCGGCAGTGCTCGACGAGATGCTGGCCGCCAACGCGGAGCAGGTTGAACAGTATCGTGCGGCGGATGAAGCCAAGCGCGGCAAGATGTTCGGCTTCTTTGTCGGCCAGGCGATGAAAGCCTCCAAAGGCAAGGCCAACCCGCAACAGGTCAACGAACTGCTGAAAAGCAAACTCGAAGGCTAAACGCGGTGAAATGGTCGGAGCGGGACCTCACGTCCCACTCTGACCCCTTGTGGGAGCGGGCTTGGGTGGGAGCGGGCTTGCTCGCGAAAGCGGTGGATCAGTCAGCCTATTCGTTGCCTGACACACTGTATTCGCGAGCAAGCCCGCTCCCACCCAAGCCCGCTCTCACATTTGTAATGGGGAAACCTTGAAAATGAAGCGTCTACTCGGCCTGTTGGCCTTGTTCTCTCTACTCGCCGGCTGCGCCAGCGGCCTCATCGACCCCAACGGCTACGACGAAACCGGCACCGCCTCTTACTACGGCGCCAAACACCACGGTAATCGCACTGCCAGCGGTGAACCGTTCAACCAGAATGCCTTGACCGCCGCCCACCGTCGCCTGCCCTTCGGCACGCAAGTGAAGGTCACCAACCTCGACAACAACAGAAGCGTCGTTGTCCGCATCAACGATCGCGGCCCGCACACCCGTGGGCGCCTGATCGACCTTTCGCGCAAAGCCGCCGCACAGCTGGGTATGATAGGCAGCGGCACCGCGCGTGTTCGCGTGCAAGCCCTCAGCAACTGACCGACGGAGCCCTGGCCATTTCCGCATTAACCGCCCTCTCGCCCTTTAGCGTGATCGAACTGATCAGCGGCCTGCTGCTGTTGATCTTCGGTGCCGAAGTATTGGTGCGCGCCGCCGTACGCCTGGCAGCCAGCCTCAAGGTGCGTCCGCTGATCATCGGCCTGAGCATCGTCGCCTTTGGCAGCAGTGCGCCGCAGATGGCGATCAGCTTGCAAGCCACCCTGGCGGACAACACCGACATCGCCGTCGGCAGTGTGATCGGCAGCAGTATCTTCAATACCCTCGTGACCCTTGGCCTGGCAGCCCTGATCATTCCACTGCGGGTTTCACGGCAACTGGTGCGCCTGGACATCCCGATGATGATCCTCGCCAGCCTGCTGCTGTTTGTGCTCGCCGCCAATGAAGAGCTGACGCCGGTTGATGGCCTGTTGCTGTTGGTGGCGCTGGTGGCCTACCTCGGCGTGTTGCTCTACCAGACCCGCCACTCCCGTCGGCCTCGCACCCGGGACACCGTGGTGCAAGCGCCGTGGCTGAGCAGCGTGCTGCTGATGATCGGCGGGCTGTTGATCCTGGTACTCGCCGGGCATCTGGTGCTGGGCGCTGCAGTGGACGTGGCCTCTGACCTCGGGCTGTCGGAACGCATCATCGGCCTGACGCTGATTGGCGTCGGCACCTCCCTGCCCTGCCTGGCCACCTCGTTGATCGCGGCCCTGCGCGGCCAGCGGGAAATTGCCGTGGGCAACGTGATCGGCAGCAACCTGTTCAACCTGCTTGGGGTGCTGGGTTTTACTGCACTGGTGGCGCCCTCGCCGCTGTCAGTGTCGCCCAACGCCCTGGATTTCGACTTGCCGGTGATGCTCGGCGTGGTCGCACTGTGCCTGCCAGTGTTTTATTCGGGCTACCGCGTCACTCGGGCCGAAGGCCTGGTGTTCCTGGGCCTGTACCTGGTGTACGGGCTGCATGTGGTGTCGTTTACCTTCGGCATGCCGCTGGCCAACAAGCTTGAACAACTGATGCTGTATTACGTCCTGCCAGCGCTGGTGGCTTTCCTGTTGTTCACCTCGCTGCGAGCCTGGCGCCGCCAACACAAGAGGGAATCGCAATGACCGAACAGAAAAAGCCCGGCGTTGAAGTGCGCCGCCAGGTGATGGGTGATGTGTTTGTCGATCGGGCGCTGGGCAATGCCACCGAGTTCAGCCAGCCGCTGCAGGATTTCGTCAACGAACATGCCTGGGGCAGCGTGTGGAACCGCGAAGGCTTGCCGCTGAAAACCCGCAGCCTGATCACCCTCGCCGCGCTGACCGCGCTGAAGTGCCCACAGGAACTCAAGGGCCACGTGCGCGGCGCGCTGAACAACGGTTGCACCGTGGAGGAGATTCGCGAGGCGCTGCTGCATTGTGCGGTGTATGCCGGCGTGCCAGCGGCGATTGACGCCTTCCGCGCCGCTCAGGAAGTGATCGACAGCTACCAGAAAGACGCCTAGATCCAGCCGCCCGCCTGCAACACGAAAATCCCGATATTCGTGGTCACCGCCGCCATCAAGGTGGTGATCACGATAATCGCGGCCGCCAGCTCATGATTGCCCTCCGCCGCCCGTGCCATGACAAAACTGGCCGCTGCTGTGGGCGCACCGAAGTACAGGAACAGAATCCCCAGCTCCGGCCCACGGAACCCCAGCAGCCAAGCGCCAAAGGTAGCGAGCACCGGCAGCCAGATCATCTTCATCAGGCTGGCACTCAGGGCCATGTCCCCGCTTTTGCGCAGTGCCGCCAGCGACAACGTGCCGCCGATGCAGATCAATGCCAATGGCAAGGTCATGTCCGCCAGGTACTGCCCGGAGGATTCCAGCCAGCCAGGCAAGCCGATCTGGAAGTACGCGAAGGGCGCCGCTGCGATCACGCTGATGATCAACGGGTTGGCCAGCACGCTCTTGAAGATGCTCCACGGGTCGGACTTGATCACCGGGCTGTACACCGCCAGCACGATGGTCGACAGGGTGTTGTAGAACAGGATCACCAGCGCCGCGAGCACCGCGCCAAGGGAAATCCCGTAGTCGCCGTACATGCTGGCCGCCAGCGCCAGGCCGATCACCCCGTTGTTACCGCGGAAAGCGCCTTGGGCGTAAATGCCACGGTCTACACGCGGGCACCGAAAGATCGCCCAGCCCCAGGCCAGGGCGAAGCTCAACAGCGTGGCAACCGCGAAATAGATCAGCAGGCCCGGCTTGAGGGCCGAATGCAGGTCGGCGTGGAGAATCCCGAGAAACAGCAACGCCGGCATGGTGACGTTGAACACCAGGGCCGAGGCGGTGTGGATAAAGTTGTCGTTGATCCAGTTGATGCGCTTGAGCAGTACGCCCAGGAACAGCATGGCAAACACCGGCGCGGTGATGTTCAGGGTTTGTAGGAAGATAGCCAGCATGCCGGGGAGAACCTTGGGTGGGCGTCGGTAGGTGGCTAATGATAAGCCAGCATGGCCAGCTTCGTCTGGACTACCGCTTTCGCGAGCAAGCAGGCGACTCGGTCTTAAGTAATCGGTGCCGGATTGAACAACGTAATGTCGTTATGCAGCTTGTGCTGCTCCGCCCACGTCTGCTTTTTGCCGCTGGCCACATCCAGGTAGAAGTGGAACAACTCCCAACCCAGCTCCTCAATCGTCGCCCGGCCGGTGGCGATCCGCCCGGCGTCGATGTCAATCAGGTCAGGCCAACGCTGCGCCAGCTCCGTCCGGGTCGAGACCTTCACCACCGGCGCCATCGCCAGCCCATAGGGCGTGCCACGCCCGGTAGTGAAGACATGCAAATTCATCCCCGCCGCCAACTGCAACGTCCCGCATACAAAATCACTGGCCGGTGTGGCGCAAAAAATCAGGCCCTTGCGATTGAACCGTTCGCCCGGGCCGAGCACGCCATTGATCGCACTGCTGCCCGACTTGACGATCGACCCCAGCGACTTCTCGACAATATTCGACAACCCGCCCTTCTTGTTCCCCGGCGTAGTGTTGGCGCTGCGATCCGCCTCGCCCTTGGCCAGATAGCGGTCATACCAGTCCATTTCCCGCACCAGCTCCCGGGCTACATCCTGGTTTTCCGCACGGGAAGTCAGCAGGTAGATGGCATCGCGCACTTCGGTCACTTCGGAAAACATCACCGTCGCGCCCGCCCGCAGCAGCAGATCGGAGGCATACCCCAACGCCGGGTTGGCGGTAATGCCGGAAAACGCATCACTGCCACCGCACTGCATGCCGAGAATCAACTCAGACGCCGGTACCGTTTCCCGCCGGCGCTGGTCGAGTTTCTTCAGTCGGGTTTCGGCCAATGCCATGATCTGTTCGATCATTTCAGTAAAGCCGTGGCTGGAGTCTTGCAACCGATACAGCCATGGCTCACTCAGATCTACCGAGCTGTCGTTGTCGTGCATCACCTGCCCGGCCTGCAATTTCTCGCAACCCAGGCTGATCACCAGGGCTTCACCGCCCAGGTTCGGGTTGCGCGCCAGATTGCGCACAGTGCGAATCGGGATGTAGGCGTCGGTGGCCGTAATCGCTACGCCGCAGCCGTAGCTGTGGGTCAGCGCCACCACGTCATCGACGTTCGGGTACTTGGGCAGCAACTCGTCCTTGATGCGCTTCACTGCATGGTCCAGCACGCCCGTGACGCACTGCACCGTGGTGGTGATGCCGAGGATATTGCGCGTGCCGACGGTGCCGTCGGCATTGCGATAACCCTCGAAGGTAAAACCCTCCAGGGGCGCCTGGGTCTCGGGCACTTCGGTGGACAGCGGCAAGCTGTCCAGCGGCGGCGCCGTGGGCATGCGCAGTTGATCTTCCTGGACCCAACTGCCGCGCGGAATCGGGCGCAAGGCATAACCGATGGTCTGGCCGTAGCGAATGATCCGGCCGCCTTCGGGAATATCTTCCAGGGTCACCTTGTGGCTTTGGGGAATGAAATCCACCGTCACCAGGCCATCGGGAAACTCGGTTCCCGCCGGTACACCCTGGTCGTTGACCACAATCACCACGTTATCCAGCGCGTGCAAACGGATGGAGCGTGGCGAATCGGCATGTTCAATCAACTGCATGACGCGGGCCCCTTCAGGAATGCGCTTGGGAAAGTTTAGTCAGCTCAGGGCCTTTGGCCGGCGGCTCTTTGAGCACCACACGCTTGATCGGGCCGACGATTACCAGGTAGCTGAACACCGCCAGCAACGCGTTGGCACCGACGAACACCAGCGCCCACTTGAAGGAGCCAGTGGTGCTGATGATGTAGCCGATCACGATCGGGGTGCTGATGGAAGCCAGGTTGCCGAACATGTTGAACAAACCGCCACTCAAACCTGCGATTTGTTTCGGCGAAGTGTCGGACACCACCGCCCAGCCCAGTGCGCCAACGCCTTTACCGAAGAAGGCCAGGGCCATGAAGCCCACCACCATCCATTCGATATCCACGTAGTTGCACGCGACAATGCTGCTGGAAATCAGCAAGCCACCAATGATCGGCGCCTTGCGGGCGAAGGTCAGCGAATGGCCCTTGCGCAGCAGGTAGTCGGAAATCACCCCGCCCAACACGCCGCCGATAAAGCCGCAGATCGCCGGCAAGGACGCGATGAAGCCGGCCTTGAGGATCGTCATGCCGCGTTCTTGAACCAGGTACACCGGGAACCACGTCAGGAAGAAATAGGTGATGCCATTGATGCAGTACTGGCCCAGGTACACGCCGAGCATCATGCGGTTGGTCAGCAACTGACGGATGTAATCCCACTTAGGGCCGTCGGTTTTCTTGCCTCTGCCCTTGTCCTGGTCCATGTCGACCATGGCCCCGTTGGCAGCGATGTGCTGGAACTCAGCCTCGTTGATCATCGGGTGCTGGCGCGGGCTGTGGATAACTTTCAGCCAGATCAGCGAGAACACGATACCGATGCCGCCCATCACCACGAACACGTGCTGCCAGCCGAAGGTGTAGACGATCCAGCCCATCAGCGGCGCGAACAGTACGGTCGCAAAGTACTGCGCCGAGTTGAAGATCGCCGAGGCAGTCCCGCGTTCGGCCGTAGGAAACCACGCCGCCACGATGCGGGCATTTCCGGGAAAGGATGGCGCTTCAGCCAGGCCCACCAGGAATCGCAACATGAACAGCGCAACGATGGCCGTGGATACACCGAATTCACCGACATAGCCTTGCAGCACGGTGAACAGTGACCAGGTGAAAATACTCAGGGCGTAGACTTTTTTCGAACCGAATCGGTCCAGCAGCCAGCCGCCGGGAATTTGCCCGGCCACGTAGGCCCAACCGAATGCGGAGAAAATATAGCCGAGGGTGACCGCGTCGATACCGAGGTCTTTTTGCAGGCTGGAGCCGGCGATGGCGATGGTGGCCCGGTCGGCGTAGTTGATCGTGGTCACCAGAAACAGCATGAGCAGAATCAAATAGCGGACATGGGTCGGCTTGGTCGCTTGCATGAAGATGTACTCCCACTAATTATTTTTTTTGCGGGTAAACAAATTGTAAGCCTGCGGCGGGCACGGACCCGCCACAGGATGTTGCCGTTACGAACCGATGTAGCTGGTTTTCACCACGGTGTAGAACTCTTGCGCATAGCGACCCTGCTCACGCGAACCGTAGGATGAACCCTTACGGCCACCGAACGGAACGTGGTAATCCACGCCGGCCGTCGGCAGATTGACCATCACCATCCCAGCCTGGGAATGGCGCTTGAAGTGGTTGGCATACTTCAGCGACGTGGTAGCGATACCGGCCGAGAGACCGAACTCGGTGTCGTTGGCCATCGCCAGCGCCGCCTCGTAATCCGCCACGCGCACCACGTTGGCCACCGGGCCGAAGATCTCTTCGCGGCTGATGCGCATTGCGGCTTCGCTGTCGGCAAACAGCGTCGGCGCGAGGAAGTAGCCTTCGGTGTCGCACGTCACCAGTTCACCACCGCTGACCAACCGGGCACCTTCGCTCTGGCCGATGTCGATGTACTTCAAGTCCTGGTCCAACTGCGCTTGGGAGACGACCGGGCCAATGTCGGTACCGCTTTTCAGCGCGTGGCCGACCTTGATCGACTTCATCCGCTCAGCCACGGCGGCGACGAACTGGTCGTGAATCCCGGCGGTGACGATAAAGCGGCTGGACGCGGTGCAACGCTGGCCGGTGGAGTAGAACGCGCTCTGCACCGACAGCTCGACCGCTTGCTTGAGGTCGGCATCGTCGAGAATGATCTGCGGGTTCTTGCCGCCCATTTCCAACTGCACCTTGGCCTGGCGCGACACGCAGCTGACGGCAATCTGACGACCTACGCCCACCGAGCCGGTGAAGCTGATGCCGTCGACTTTCGGGCTGTTGACCATGGCATCACCCACCACACGGCCGCTGCCCATCACCAGGTTGAACACACCGGCGGGGAAGCCGGCGCGGGAGATGATTTCGGCCAGGGCCCAGGCGCAGCCCGGTACCAGTTCAGCCGGCTTGAGCACCACGCAGTTGCCGTAGGCCAGGGCCGGCGCGATCTTCCAGGCCGGGATGGCAATCGGGAAGTTCCACGGGGTGATCAGGCCAACGACGCCCAACGCCTCACGGGTCACTTCGACATTGACGCCCGGACGCACCGACGGCAGGTAGTCGCCGGACAGGCGCAGGCATTCACCCGCGAAGAACTTGAAGATGTTACCGGCGCGGGTCACTTCGCCGATGGCTTCCGGCAAGGTCTTGCCCTCTTCCCTGGCCAGCAGAGTGCCAAGCTCTTCGCGACGGGCGAGGATTTCGGTGCCGACTTTATCCAGGGAGTCATGACGCGCCTGGATGCCGGAAGTGGACCAGGCTGGGAATGCAGCGCGCGCAGCGTCGATGGCCGCGTGGACTTGGGCTAGGTCAGCCTTGGCGTATTCGCCAATGACATCAGACAACTCCGACGGGTTGATGTTGGCCGAGTAGTCGGCGCCGGCAACCCACTGGCCACCGATGTAGTTTTCAAAACGCTTGGCTTGGGACACGAATTCTCTCCTGACGCAAAAAGCCGCTGATTACTCAGCGGCCTTGGTGATGGGTTATTGCGCGCCTTGCTTGTCGATCAGCGCGGCCAGGGCTTCGTATTCTTCCGGCAGCAGATCGGTCAGCGGCGTACGCACGGGGCCGGCGTCATAGCCGACGATTTTCGCCCCGGCCTTGACGATGCTCACGGCGTAACCGGCCTTGCGGTTACGGATGTCGAGGTACGGCAGGAAGAAGTCGTCGATGATCTTGCCGACGGTGGCGTGATCTTCCCGGGCGATGGCGTGGTAGAAATCCATCGCGGTTTTTGGAATGAAGTTGAACACCGCCGAGGAGTACACCGGCACGCCCAGGGCCTTGTAGGCAGCGGCGTAAACCTCTGCAGTCGGCAAGCCGCCCAGGTAGCTGAAACGGTCACCGAGACGACGGCGGATCGACACCATCAATTCAATGTCACCCAGGCCGTCCTTGTAGCCGATCAGGTTCGGGCAGCGCTCGGCCAGGCGTTCCAGCAGCGGCGCGGTCAAGCGGCAGACGTTGCGGTTGTAGACCACGACACCGATCTTGACCGACTTGCACACCGCTTCAACGTGGGCGGCAACCCCATCCTGGCTGGCTTCGGTCAGGTAGTGCGGCAGCAGCAGCAGGCCTTTGGCGCCAAGACGCTCGGCTTCCTGGGCGTACTCGATGGCCTGGCGGGTCGCACCGCCGACACCGGCCAAAATCGGCACGCTGGTGGCGCAGGTATCCACCGCGGTTTTCACCACTTGCGAATATTCGCTGGCCGCCAGGGAGAAAAACTCACCGGTGCCGCCAGCGGCGAACAAGGCGGTAGCGCCGTAAGGGGCCAGCCATTCCAGACGCTTGATGTAGCCCGCCTGGTGGAAATCACCCTGGGCGTTGAAATCGGTTACCGGGAAAGACAGCAGACCGTGAGAGAGGATGGACTTCAGTTCTTGTGGATTCATTATTCGAACACCCTGGGCGAAGACTTTCTGTTGAGAGATTACGGATGGTTATCTTGATGTCGTACGTCATCGTACAACTATAAAAATATTCGTCAACTGCAATTCATCAACCTTCATGCGGGTCAGGCCTCAATGCGGCGTTCTTGACGTAGGAATTTTTTCCTCTATGCTCGATTTAACTGTATATACATACAGTTATTACGGAAGATTCCTACGACATAGCAAGGAGCTAACATGTCAGATCTTGAACTCGCCACACCTGAAAAACGACCACCCACCCTGCGCTTCGAAGGCGGTGAACACACGGCCATTGGCGACGACACCCTGTTGCGCTTCGTCAAGGGCGCCCCGGCGATCCCCGCGCGGCAGGTCGAATTGCACCTGCCCAACGGCCTGGCCCTGAGCTACGGCCAGATCATTGCCCTGGGCGGCGACTTCTATGGCATTCCCGGGCGCCCCATCAACGAGGGCGCATCGCCTGCTGACCGCGTGCAGCGCTTTACCGATGCGTTCAACTCGTTGGCGGTATTGCCGGCATCGCGAGAGGAAGCGGGCAAGATCCTCGCGGTGATGCAAAAGGAGATCAACGCGGTTAACCAGGCGATCAAGGATGGCAAGCAACCCCATGAAGCGTATGACGCACTGGGTGACACCTTGTCCGAGGAATGGAACCGCATCACCGGCGGCGGCAGTGCCGTTTCGGCGCTGATTCCACTGGGACGCTACCTGAAACTGGCGGCAGACAATGCCGACCACTTCGGCGAATGGGCGTTGGCAGCGTATCTGGCGGGGCATACGGCAGCCCTGCAACAAGCCGTCGTCGCTCATCAGACCGGCACCGACCAGGCGCTGGAACTGGCCTATGCCATGAACGGCTTTGCTGATCACTTTTTGACCGATCTATTTTCCGCCGGCCACTTGCGGGTACCGCGCAAGCAACTGGCGGCGGTGGTAACACCGGGTGAACTGGGCTCGCTGATCAGCCGCTTCATGCACGATGAAGACAGCAAGTTCGGGCTCAATGTGCGCAATGCCTTCGGCGATCAGTGGCACGCTTACGGTGATAAACGCTACTTCGACAGCAGCGACGCGGCCAACCGGGCCATGGTCAAACGTGCCGTGCAGGCCTCGGCGGATGAGATCTTCGAAACCTTTATCAGCGGCGTAGCGCCCTCCCCGGCCAACTTCAAGGCGCCGCTGTATGTGCCGGACCTGAACGCCGCGCAAAATCCGGCGAATAACTTCTCGCCGCTGTTCAAGGCAGAAGGCGACAAGGTGCTGCGGCGCAAGGACGTCAACAACCTGAATGACAAGCAGTGGACCAATGACTGGTGGGGTTGGAGTACGTATCTGTTGCTGAAGGACTACAAGCCAAACCAGCCTGCCAGCTAATCTTCCAGGCAACAAAAAACCAAATGTGGGAGCTGTCGAGCCCCGGCGAGGCTGCGATGGGAGCGACTCGGTGAACCTGCCGGACCTCAGCGCCTGCATCGCAGCCTCGCTGGGGCTCGACAGCTCCTACATTTGAATAGGCACTAGCCGCGCGGGGCTTCTGCCTCTTCATGGGCATGGCGTAGCCGCTCACGGCTGTTGGTCAGGTGCAAACGCATGGCCGCCGGTGCCGCATCCGAATCCTGGCGAGCGATCGCTTCATAGATCTGTGGGAGCTGTCGAGCCTTGGCGAGGCTGCGATGGGATCGACTCGGTGAACCTGCCAGACCTCAGCGCCTGCATCGCAGCCTCGCTGGGGCTCGACAGCTCCTACATTTGAATAGGCACTAGCCGCGCTGCGCTTCTGCCTCTTCATGGACATGGCGCAGCCGCTCACGGCTGTTGGTCAGGTGCAAACGCATGGCCGCCCGTGCCGCGTCCGAATCCTGGCGAGCGATCGCTTCATAGATCGGTGGGAGCTGTCGAGCCTTGGCGAGGCTGCGATGGGAGCGACTCGGTGAACCTGCCAGACCTCAGCGCCTGCATCGCAGCCTCGCCGGGGCTCGACAGCTCCTACATTTGAATAGGCATTAGCCGCGCTGAGCTTCTGCCTCTTCATGGGCATGGCCGCCCGTGCCGCATCCGAATCCTGGCGAGCGATCGCTTCATAGATCGGTGGGAGCTGTCGAGCCTTGGCGAGGCTGCGATGGGATCGACTCGATGAACCTGCCAGACCTCAGCACCTGCATCGCAGCCTCGCCGGGGCTCGACAGCTCCTACATTTGAATAGGCACTAGCCGCGCTGGGCTTCTGCCTCTTCATGGGCATGGCGTAGCCGCTCACGGCTGTTGGTCAGGTGCAAACGCATGGCCGCCCGTGCCGCGTCCGAATCCTGGCGAGCGATCGCTTCATAGATCTCTTCGTGTTCGCGGCTCAGGCGGCTCATGTAGTGCTGCTGGTCATCATGGGCCAGGCGTGCCGAGTTCAGCCGCGTGCGTGGAATGATGCTGGTGCCCAGGTGAGTCATGATGTCGGTGAAGTAGCGGTTGCCGGTGGACAGGGCAATCTGCAGGTGGAACTGGAAGTCCGACGCTACCGCATCACCGGCGTGAGCCGCACTTTCGTTCAGGGCATCGAGGGCAGCACGCATGCCGGCCAATTGCTCGTCGCTACGACGCTGGGCGGCAAGCCCGGCAGACTCCACTTCCAGGCTGATCCGCAGTTCAAGAATGGCCAGTACATCCCGCAGGGTCACGACAGTAGCCGGGTCGATCCGGAAACCGCTGGGGCTTGGCGTATCCAGCACAAAGGTACCGATGCCATGGCGGGTTTCCACCTGCCCGGCCGCCTGCAATCGCGAGATGGCTTCACGCACCACGGTGCGGCTGACCCCATGGGCGTCCATAATCGCCGACTCGGTGGGCAGTTTGTCACCACGTTTGAGTTGGCCGTCGCGGATCTGCTCGGACAACACCGTGACCAATTCCTGGGCAAGGCTGCGGCGCTTGCGGGGAAGACGAGGGGCGGCGCTGGAGTTTTCCATGATGAATCATCTGTCTCGGCGATCTGAAGCACGCATGATAGCCCATGGCGGTTGTACGATCACCGTCCTGTCATGACTTTCATCCATAACCGACGAGGTTTTCCCCAGGCAAAAAAATGCCCCGGCATCACCGAGGCATTTTCAACACTGGCTCAAGGGCCTGCGCCTTGTTACTTCACCACTTTCAGACTCGGCCGACCGCTTGGGCGCGGTGGCTCGGAATCCGGCGGCGGCACATCATCTTCGCCTTCGAGCTCGATCGCTTCGTCATCCTCAAGGGACGACTCCAGATCAAACACCATGCCCTGGCCATTTTCCCGGGCGTAAATCCCGAGGATGGCGCCGATGGGCACGAACAGCGTATGCGGCACACCACCGAAACGCCCTTCAAAGCTGACCGCTTCATTGTCCATGTGCAGGTGTCGCACGGCACTGGGTGAAACGTTCAGGACGATTTGTCCGTCACTGGCAAAACCTTGCGGTACCTGAACCGCGGGAAACTCGGAATTGACCAGCATGTGCGGGGTGCAATCGTTGTCCACTATCCACTCATAGAGCGCGCGGACCAGGTAAGGTCGACTGGAGTTCATCAACGGCTCCTTAAGCCTTAGCGCATATCGCGTTCGACACCAGACAGACTCGCCTGGAAAGCCTCACGCGCAAACTGGCGCTCCATGTAGTCAAGCAGCGGCTTGGCAGGCCGCGGCAATTCAATGCCCAAAATCGGCAAGCGCCAGAGTATGGGTAATAGGCAGCAATCCACCAGACTTTGTTCCTCGCTGAGGAAAAAAGGTTTGTCGGCAAATAACGGCGAAACACCGGTCAGGCTCTCGCGCAATTCCTTGCGCGCCTGAACCCGGGCCGCTTCTTTGCTGCGTGAATCCAGAATCAGGTCCACCAGGCCACACCAGTCACGCTGGATCCGATGGATCAGCAGGCGGCTGTTGGCACGCGCCACCGGATATACCGGCAACAACGGCGGATGGGGATAACGCTCATCCAAGTATTCCATCACCACGGTTGACTCCCACAACGCCAGGTCACGATCGACCAGGGTGGGCAAGCTGCCGTAAGGGTTCACTTCGATCAGTTTCGGCGGGTGACGACCAGCCTCTACAGTAATGATCTCTGCGCTGACACCCTTCTCTGCGAGCACGATGCGTACTCGGTGGGAATAGTGGTCGGCGGGGTCGGAGTAACAGGCCAACCGATTGGTCACGCCCATGGCGGTCCTCCTCGCTTGTTGAAATTATCGGAAGCTCAAAAACGAGCGCGCCCAGTGAGCATCTCCGTGACGCCTGGATAAACCAGACTTACCTTCAGAGATGCCGCTGGGCGCGCAAGATTAACAGCAATTACTTACGGTTGGATCAATGCACATCCTTCCAGTATTCGCGTTTCAGCAGATAGGCGAACACGAAGAAGAAGGCCAGGTACAGCAACACATAGGTACCAATGCGCTGATGCTGCAGCTTCACTGGGTTGGCCGAGTAGGCCAGGAAGGTCACCAGATTCTTGACCTTCTCGTCGAACTGCTCTTCGTTCAGCGCGCCGGTCTTCGGCACTATGGTCAGCTGATCGCACGCTTCATGAGTCAAAGGCGTACCGGTGAGCGGATCATACTGCTTCTTGCCGTCTTCGACGATTTGTACTTGCTTGCATCCTACCACTTGGCGGCCTTGCAGGCCGACCAGAACGTTAGGCATACCGACGTTCGGGAACACTTTGTTGTTCACGCCGTACGGACGCGACGGGTCTTCGTAGAAGGATTTCAGGTAGCCGTAGAGCCAATCGGTGCCACGCACACGGGCCACCAGGGTCAGGTCGGGCGGTGCAGCCCCGAACCAGGTCTTGGCGTCGGCTGGCTGCATGCCGATGGTCATGTGGTCGCCGATCTTCGCACCGGTGAACACCGAGTGGCTGAGCATCACGTCATGGGGAATGCCCAGATCGTCGGCCACACGCTCGTAACGCTGGAACTTGGCACTGTGGCAGCCCATGCAGTAGTTGGTGAACGTACGCAGCCCGTCCTGCATCGCGGCCTTGTCCGACACGTCGATGTCGACTTTTTCCAGCTCTGGGCCGTGTTCAGCGGCGAAAGACAGCAGCGGCAGGGCCGCAAGAATGAATGCAACGAATAATTTTTTCATCAGCCAGTCACCCTATCCGGTACCGGTTTGGTCTTCTCGAGCCGGGTATAGAACGGCATCAGAATGAAGTAGGCGAAGTACAGGAAGGTGCAGACCTGCGACAGCAACGTACGCTCCGGAGTCGGCGCCAATACGCCCAGTACACCCAGGATCACGAACGAAATGCAGAACACCCACAGCCAGATCTTGCTCAGCCAGCCCTTGTAGCGCATGGACTTGACCGGGCTACGGTCGAGCCAAGGCAGCACGAACAGCACCGCAATCGCCGCACCCATGGCGATCACACCCATGAGCTTGTCGGGAATCGCCCGCAAGATCGCGTAGAACGGGGTGAAGTACCAGACCGGGGCAATGTGTTCCGGGGTCTTGAAGGCGTTTGCCTGTTCGAAGTTCGGTTTCTCGAGGAAATAACCGCCCATCTCCGGGAAAAAGAACACGATCGAGCAGAAGATGAACAGGAACACCACCACGCCGACGATATCTTTCACGGTGTAGTACGGGTGGAACGGAATGCCGTCCAGCGGTACGCCGTTTTCGTCCTTGTGCTTCTTGATGTCCACGCCATCGGGGTTGTTCGAACCCACTTCGTGCAGTGCCAGAATGTGCAGCACCACCAGGCCGAGAATCACGATGGGCAAGGCCACCACGTGCAAGGCGAAGAAGCGGTTCAGGGTGATCCCGGAAATCAGGTAGTCACCACGAATCCACTGGGTCAGGTCGTTGCCGATGACCGGGATCGCACCAAACAGCGAGATGATCACCTGGGCGCCCCAATAGGACATCTGGCCCCACGGCAGCAGGTAACCCATGAAGGCCTCGGCCATCAGCGCCAGGTAGATCAGCATGCCGAACACCCATACCAGCTCGCGAGGCTTCTGGTACGAGCCGTAGAGCAAGCCGCGGAACATGTGCATGTAGACGACGATGAAGAACGCCGAGGCGCCGGTGGAGTGCAGCAGACGCAGGATCGAGCCGTACTCGACGTCGCGCATGATGTATTCGACGGAGGCGAAGGCTTCTTCGGCCGACGGGGTGTAGCTCATCGTCAGCCAGACACCGGTAACGATCTGGTTGACCAGTACCAAAAGTGCCAGGGAGCCAAAGAAATAGAAGAAGTTGAAATTCTTCGGTGCGTAGTACTTGCTGAGATGGTCTTCCCACATCTTGGTCGCGGGGAAGCGCGCATCCACCCAATCCATGAACTTGCTCATCAGGCTTTCTCCCCCTCGTCGACGCCAATGACAATGACACTGTCAGTCTCGTAGTGATGTGGCGGAACTGGCAGGTTCAGTGGTGCGGGTTGTGACTTGTAGACGCGGCCAGCGAGGTCGTAGTGAGAACCGTGGCACGGGCAGAAATAGCCCCCGACCCAGTCCTTGCCCAGGTCCGCAGGCGCCACTTCCGGACGGAAGGTGGGAGAGCAACCCAAGTGGGTGCAGATACCGATCAGCAGCAGAATCTCCGGCTTGATCGAGCGAATTTCCTTATCGACGTAAGCGGGTTGGTCGGAATTCTTCGAGTCGGGGTCAGACAACTGGCCCTCGATCTTCTTCAGATTTCCCAGGATTTCCTCGGTACGACGAACGATGAACACTGGCTGACCGCGCCACTCAGCAATCATTTGCTGGCCTGGATCGATCTTGCTGACATTCACCTTCACCGGTGCACCTGCGGCTTTCGCCTTGGCACTGGGAAACCATGACCCCACGAACGGGACCGCAGCCCCCACCGCTCCTGCAGCACCCACCACGGATGTGGCTGCTACCAAGAAGCGACGCCGGCCTGCATTCACGCCGTCATTGCTCATTCAGTCCTCTCCCATCAGCTTTGTGGCCTGTTAAATCAGGCGTCTACTAAGTGTTAAATCTGAACTTATAAAAATTTTGCCGAATGGTAATGAAAAGCCCCACGTCTGACAAGGTAATTACCCCCGGCACTGGCTCCAAGCCTTTGAGTATAGGGGCTCTACGGATGTGGCAAGTTGTCACAGAGATTTTTTTACATAAATAGCAGGCAATAAAAAACGCCCAGCTCCGTGAGGAGGCTGGGCGTTTTCTGGAACGTAAAAGCGAATTAACGCTTCGAGTACTGCGGACGCTTACGCGCTTTACGCAGACCAACTTTCTTACGTTCAACTTCACGAGCATCGCGAGTCACGAAGCCAGCTTTGCGCAGAGCGCCACGCAGGGTTTCGTCGTACTGCATCAGAGCGCGAGTGATACCGTGGCGGATTGCGCCAGCTTGACCACTTACACCGCCACCGATAACGGTGACGTAGATGTCGAACTTTTCAACGGTCTCGGTCAATTCCAGCGGCTGACGAACTACCATGCGGGCAGTTTCGCGACCGAAGAAATTTTCCAGAGTGCGGTTGTTGATCGAGATGTTACCAGTACCCGGACGCAGGAAAACGCGAGCGGTAGCGGTTTTGCGACGGCCAGTGCCGTAATTTTGAGTCGCCGACATAATGAACTATTCCGTTAAAACTTCAGTTCTTGGGGCTGCTGAGCAGCATGAGGGTGAGCAGCGCCCGCATAGACTTTCAGCTTGCGATACATGTCGCGACCCAGTGGGCCCTTCGGCAGCATACCTTTGACCGCGATTTCAATCGGGGCTTCAGGCTTTTTGGAGATCAGGCCTTCGAAGTTCGAAGACTTGATACCGCCTGGGAAACCGGAGTGACGGTAGTACATTTTGTCTTGCGCTTTGTTGCCGGTAACACGTACCTGCTCAGCGTTGATGATGACAATGTAGTCACCGGTATCAACGTGAGGGGTGTACTCAGGCTTGTGCTTGCCACGCAGACGGCTGGCGACTTCAGTGGCCAGACGACCCAGGGTCTGACCAGCGGCGTCGACGACAAACCAGTCGCGCTGAACTGTTTCTGGTTTTGCAGTAAAAGTTGTCATTCTTTAATAGCCTCAGGGGCCGCCCTGTAAATTAGACGGCGGATCTTACTGAATAGTGCGTACTTTGACAAGTCAAAGGCAGCCGGATACAGACGCTATCGGGGGCTCGGGTCGGCGCGTCCGTTCAACGGCAAGATTCTTCGGCAGGCGGCGCATCACTTCCACTGCAGAAAGAGGTGGGCAATTATGCAGATTGCCAAAAAAATTTCAACCTGCTTTTATGATTGTTTTCCCTGAAGGAGTACCCGATGGACTATCGACAGCTGGGCCGAACCGATCTGAACGTGAGCGCGATAGCCTTGGGCACCATGACCTGGGGCGAGCAGAACAGCGAGGCAGAGGCCTTCGCACAGATCGAACGGGCCAAGGCCGCGGGAATCAACTTCCTCGACACCGCGGAAATGTACCCGGTGCCGCCCAAGGCCGACACCTACGCCACCACCGAGCGCTACATCGGTAATTACTTCAAAAGCCGCGGCGATCGTGCCGACTGGATCCTCGCCAGCAAGATCGCCGGCCCCGGCAACACCATCGACTACATCCGCGATGGCAGCCTCAAGCACAACCGCAAGCACATCGTCGAAGCCCTGGATGCGAGCCTCAAGCGCTTGCAAACCGACTGGATCGACCTCTACCAGTTGCACTGGCCGGAGCGGAGCACCAACTTTTTCGGCCAACTGGGCTACAAGCATAAGGCCGAAGAAGACCTGACACCGCTGGAAGAAACCCTCGAAGCCCTGGATGAGCAGGTCAAGGCCGGCAAGATCCGCCACATCGGTCTGTCCAACGAAACCCCGTGGGGCACCATGAAGTTCCTGGCCCTGGCCGAAGCCCGTGGCTGGACCCGCGCCGTGTCGATTCAGAACCCCTACAACCTGCTCAACCGCAGCTTTGAAGTGGGCCTGGCGGAAATCGCCATCCGTGAGCAATGTGGGTTGCTGGCGTACTCGCCACTGGCGTTCGGCATGCTCAGCGGCAAATACGAAGGTGGCGCACGCCCGGCCAAGGGTCGCCTGAGCCTCTATAGCCGCTTCAGTCGCTACTTCAACCCGCAGTCGGAAGCTGCATGCAGCCGTTACGTGGCACTGGCCCGTGAGCACGGCCTGGACCCGGCGCAGATGGCATTGGCGTTTGTAACCCAGCAACCGTTCGTGACCAGCAACATCATTGGCGCCACGACCCTGGAGCAGTTGGACAGCAACATCGCCAGCGCCGAACTGAAACTGTCGGATGAGGTGCTGGCGGGGATTGAGGCGATCCAGAAGGATCATCCGAATCCTGCGCCTTGATTGATCTCTAGACCGCCTTCGCGAGCAAGCCCGCTCCCACATTCGACTGCATTCCAAAGCTGGAACTCGGTCGAATGTGGGAGCGGGCTTGCTCGCGAAGAGGCCCTCAAAAACACCAAGAATTCAAAGCGCCCGCGCGATGATCTCCTTCATGATCTCATTCGTCCCCGCATAAATCCGCTGCACCCGCGCATCCGCCCAGGCCCGCGCAATCGGATATTCCCACATGAAGCCGTAGCCACCGTGCAACTGCACACACTCATCCAGCACCTTGCATTGCAGGTCCGTGGCCCAGTACTTGGCCATCGCGGCCGTCGGCACATCAAGCTTGCCTTCGAGATGCAGTTCCATGCACTTATCGACAAACACCCGGCCAATCTGGGTTTCCGTCGCAATCTCCGCCAGTTTGAACCGTGTATTCTGGAAATCGATGATCGCCTTGCCGAACGCCTTGCGGTCGCGGGTGTACTCCAGCGTCCATTGCAACGCCGCCTCGGCTGACGACAACGCCCCGATGGCCACCGTCAAACGCTCCTGCGGCAGCTCCTGCATCAGATAGGCAAAGCCCATCCCCGCCTGCCCCAGCAGATTCTCCTTGGGCACTCGCACATCCTGGAAGAACAGCTCCGACGTATCCTGGGCCTTCATCCCGACCTTCTCCAGGCGCTTGCCCTTGTCGAAGCCCGGCGTATTGGCTTCCACCAGGAACAGGCTGGTGCCCTTGGCGCCGGCCTTGGGATCGGTCTTGGCCACGACGATCACCAGATCAGCCAGGAAGCCATTGGTGATGAACGTCTTGGAGCCGTTGATCACGTATTCATCGCCATCCAGCACCGCCGTGGTCTTGACCCCTTGCAGGTCGGACCCGGCCCCCGGCTCGGTCATGGCAATCGCCGTGACCATTTCCCCGGAGATCAGCTTGGGCAGGTACTTGCGCTTCAGCGCCTCACTGCCGTAATGCAGGATGTAGGGCGCAACAATGTCCGAATGCAGGGAGAAACCAATCCCGGTCAATCCCAGCCGGCTGATCTCCTCGATCACCACCGCGCTGTAGAGAAAGTCTGCCCCAAGGCCGCCGTACTCTTCCGGCAAATGCGAGCAGAGCATCCCCGCCTCCCCTGCCTTGTTCCACAGGTTACGGTCGATATAGCCCTGCTTTTCCCATTGCCCGTGGAACGGCGCCGCGTCTTTTTCGAGGAAGGTGCGCACGCTCTGGCGGAAGAGTTCGTGCTCCGAGCTGAACAAGGTTCTGGGAATCATGGGTCACCTGCGTGAATTGTCGGACAAGACCGGATCACAGAGCCTAAGCCGCGAAGGCGTCACAGGACACTGGACACATGCGACAAAAAATAAGACGATCCAGCCGTCTGGTGACCACTTTCCCCTATAAGAATAAATGAAATTATGTCTAACCAAATCTCCACGCCCTTGCGGCGCGTCAGTATTTTGGCCATTGATCGGGTATTCGCTTCAACCCTCATGCAAGCCAAGGATTTCTTCCACCTCGCGAGCCTGCGCTACGGCAAACAGCTGGGCCAGGGCCTTACTCCCGCTTTTGAAACGCGCCTGGTCAGCCCCGATGGGCAATCGGTGCGCAGCTTCAGTGATGTGATCATGCCGGTGGACGGCGGCCTCGAAAACGCCGACATCATCGTGCTCCCGGCCTTCTGGGACGACTTCGACTCACTGTGCCAACGCTACCCACAAGTGCTGCCCTGGCTGCGCGAACAACATGCCCGTGGCGCCGTACTGTGCGGCGAAGCCACCGGCGTGTTCTGGCTCGCCGAAGCCGGCCTGCTGGACGGCAAGGAAGCGACCACCTACTGGCGCTTCTTCAACGCCTTCAGCGAACGCTTTCCCAAGGTGCAACTGAACCAGGACAAGCACCTGACCGACGCCGACAACCTCTACTGCGCCGGCGGCACCACCTCGGCCTGCGACCTCTACATCTACCTGATCGAACGCTTCTGCGGCGCCAACATTGCCCAGGCCGTGGCCCGCGACATCCTTTACGAAGTGCAGCGCAGCTATGCGCCCGGGCGCATCGGTTTTGGCGGCCAGAAGTTGCACCAGGACGTGATCATCCTGCAGATCCAGCATTGGCTCGAAGAGCACTTCGCCGACAAGTTCCGTTTCGAAGACGTGGCCCGGGAACACGGCATGAGCATCCGCAACTTCATGCGCCGCTTCCAGACCGCCACGGGCGACAAGCCGCTGCATTACCTGCAACGCCTGCGCATCGAAACGGCCAAGGGCTTGCTGTCCGGCAGCCGCAAAAGCATCAAGACCATCAGCTACGAAGTGGGCTACGACGACGCGAGCTTCTTTGCGCGGCTGTTCCGGCAGCACACCGAGCTGTCGCCCAACCAGTACCGCCAGCAATTCCAGCAGGCGGCATAGGTCGCCCTTACTGTAGGAGCGAGCTTGCTCGCGAAGGTCGTTAACGAAAACGCGGGGCATCTGAAGCCCCGCGTTGTCATTGAGTTCTTCGCGAGCAAGCTCGCTCCTACAGAGGGCTAGCGCTTAAGGCTTGTGCGCCCGCGACAGGAACTCGTGGGATTGCATTTCGAGCAAGCGGCTCAAGGTCCGTTGGAATTCGAAGTTCAAGCGACCGCCGGTGTAGAGGTCCTTGAGCTCGACTTCCGCCGAGATGATCAGCTTGACGTTGCGGTCGTAGAATTCGTCGACCATGTTGATAAAGCGCCGCGCGATGTCGTCGGTGGTGACGCTCATCTGCTCGACGCCGCTCAGGATCACCGCGTGGAAGATCTTGCCCAGTTCGATGTAGTCGTTCTGGCTGCGAGGGCCGTCGCACAGTTCGCGGAATTCAAACCAGGCCACGTCGTCGCAGGTGCGCAGCGCGATGATTTCGCGGTTTTCGATGATCAACTTGTCGTTTTCCACCGCCTGGGTGCATTCCGGCGTCAGCGCACGGAAGCTCTTGCGCAGGCTTTCCTGGGCCACTTCATTGAGCGGGAAGTGGAACAGTTCGGCTTGCTCAAGGTGACGCAGGCGGTAGTCGACGCCGCTGTCGACGTTGACGATCTCGGTGTTCTGCTTGATCAGGGCGATGGCCGGCAGGAAGCGTGCGCGTTGCAGACCGTCCTTGTACAGGCCGTCAGGCACGATGTTCGAGGTGGCGACCAGGGTCACGCCATTCTTGAACAGCTCTTCCATCAGGGTGCCGAGGATCATCGCGTCGGTGATGTCGGAGACGAAGAACTCATCGAAACAGATCACCCGGGCTTCTTCCGAGAAACGCTTGGCGATGATGGTCAGCGGGTTCTTTTCGCCCGGCAGGGTCTTCATCTCTTCGTGCACGCGCTTCATGAAGCGGTGGAAGTGAGTACGGACCTTTTCCTTGAACGGCAGCGCTTCAAAGAAGGTATCGACCAGGTAGGTCTTGCCCCGGCCAACACCACCCCAGAAGTACAAGCCCTTGACCGGCGTGTGGTCTTTCTTGCCAAACAACTTGCTGAACATGCCCGGCTTGTTCTGCGAGGCCTGGACCAGATCGTCGTACAGGCGCTGCAAATGGCGCACCGCAGTTTCCTGGGCAGCGTCATGGAAGAATTCAGGGCGTTTCAGATCAGCTTGATATCGTTCTAGGGGCGTCATAATTCGTTAGCAAGGCAACAAAAACGGGCCGCCACTGTAACGACGACCCTGAAGAATGGCAATCGACCCTTGGTCGGGTCAATCCTCGATTGGGGTCAACGCAACGCGCAAGGCTTCGATCGCGGCATCCCGCGAGGCGCTGTCGGCGAACGCCGGGCTATCGGCGACGGCAGCACCTTCCAGCCACACGCTGAAGCTCAGGGCTTCGCTGCGCACATCCAGCGCCTGACCCGATTGCAGCTGCTTGGTCACCGCGCCGGCGGTTTTACCGTCGGCAAAGTTACGCGACAGCAGCAGTTGTTCGCCTTCGGCCGCCAGCAAACGGAAGCGGAAGCTGCCGTCGTCTTCGCGGAAGCTGACAAAGCGCGCGGCTTTCGCAGCTTTCTTCTTGGTGGTGGCAGCAACGGCGACCGGGTTGACGAACGAGCGCAGGCCCACCGCTTCACGCAGTTCGGCCAGGAACGGTGCAGCCACGGCGCGGGCCTTCTTGGCACCGATCAGCAGCAGGTCTTCCATGTCCGACGGACGCGACATCAGTTGGTGATAACGCTCGCGCGCTTCGCCCAGTTGGCCGTCCAGCAGTTGGAACAGACGGTTCTTCGCCTCGCCCCAGCCCAGGCCTTGCAGCAGTTCGCCGCGGAACTCTTCTTCCTGAGCCTTGGTGGCAAACGCCTGGTACAGGGTGAACAGGTGCGAGTTGTCCGGATCCTTGGCTTCGCCCGGCGCGCGGGAGTCGGTGACGATCCGCGAGATCGCGTCCTTCATGTCCTTGGCGCTGGTGAACAACGGGATAGTGTTGTCGTAGCTCTTGGACATCTTGCGGCCATCCAGGCCCGGCAAGGTGGCGACGCTTTCTTCGATCAGCGCCTCAGGCATGGTGAAGAATTCTTTACCGTTGCCGAACAGGTGGTTGAAGCGCTGGCCAATGTCGCGGGCCATTTCCACGTGCTGGATCTGGTCACGACCGACCGGCACCTTGTGGGCGTTGAACATCAGGATGTCCGCGGCCATCAGCACCGGGTAGCTGTAAAGGCCCATGGTGATGCCCGCATCCGGGTCTTCGCCGTTCTCCAGGTTCTTGTCCACTGAGGCCTTGTAGGCGTGCGCACGGTTGAGCAGGCCCTTGGCCGCCACGCAGGTCAGCAGCCAGGTCAGCTCGGGGATTTCCGGGATGTCGGACTGGCGGTAGAAGGTTACCCGATTCACATCCAGGCCACCGGCCAGCCAGGTCGCGGCGATTTCCATGCGCGAGCGCTGGATGCGCTGCGGGTCATCGCACTTGATCAGGGCGTGGTAGTCGGCCAGGAAGTAGAAGGAGTCGGCATTGGCGTCCTGGCTGGCAAGGATCGCCGGGCGAATCGCGCCGGCGTAGTTGCCCAGGTGCGGCGTGCCGGTGGTGGTGATGCCGGTGAGGATGCGGGTACGGGTCGTCATGGGTGATCGCTTGTCATCAATTCGAAAGACGTGGCAGCACAAGATCCTTGAGATCGGTCAGCTTGCCATGAAAAAAGTGTCCGCATTCTGCCACTTTCAGCAGCTCATGGGGGCGATTCAGGGCAGCGGACCAGTCGTAGACGAGTTGCGGGTCGACCACTTCGTCGGTTTCCGGCTGGATCACGGTCAATGGGCAGCCTTGTGGCAGCACGTCGTTATCCCGCAGGCGCATCACCGCCGCGGCCACCATGAACAGGTGCGCGAGTTTTTCGCCCTTGGCTTCCAGCCGGCCGCCGAGGGTGGCCGCCACAAACCCACCGAAGGAAAAACCCAGCAGGGTAATCGGCAGGTCGGGATGTTTTTCACGCAGCCAGGTGGCCGCGGCTTCGGCGTCGTCGACTTCACCGGTGCCCATATCGTGCGTACCGGCGCTGGCGCCGACACCGCGATAATTGAAACGTAACGTGATCAAGCCGGCATCCCGCGCGGTGCGTTGCAGGGTCGATACGACTTTGTTGAGCATGGTGCCGCCCTGCACCGGGTTAGGGTGGCAGATCAGCGCCAGGCCACGTGGCTCGGGGTGATCCAGATACAGGGCTTCCAGTTGGCCTACCGGGCCATCGATCAAAACGGGGGTTTCACGCATCAGCAAGGAAGGAACTCCGTGACCTCTCAAGGGGTCGACTCGTCTAGCTAAAAGTCTGTGCATGGCATCATTGCGAGCTTAATCGCGGTATACAGCGCAGGTCCGAGCCGTTAACGTAAAGCAAAGCCGTTTATAGAGGAAGGACTCGTGGAACACTCGCTCTTAGTTTGGTTGTTGCCGACTCTCGCCTTGGTTGCCGGTGTCGCCATTGGATTCCTGGTTGCCCGCCTGCTGCCGAATGCCGCGCCTAACCGCACGCAGCGTCAGTTGGATGACATTCAGGAACGTTTTGACAGTTATCAGAACGAGGTTGTTACCCACTTCAACAGCACCGCGACCCTGGTGAAAAAGCTCACTCAGAGCTATCAGGAAGTACAGGATCATCTCGCCGAGGGTGCCAACCGCCTGGCCCTGGACGACATCACCCGCCAGCGTCTGCTGGCCGCGCTGCATTCCGATGCACCGCACGCTCCACGGGAACGCCTGACCCCACCCCGGGAAAACCAGGAGCCGCCACGGGACTACGCGCCAAAAACGCCAAACGCCCCGGGGATGCTGGATGAGCATTACGGCTTGAAGAAGTAATACCTTTTCAAGCGACATGAAAAAGCCCGGCTGATCGATGATCAGCCGGGCTTTTTTGTTGACCTGAAAATACTTCCCCCCGCGTAGCAGCTGTCGAGCCTCAGCGAGGCTGCGTGGGGCGCGCCTCGATTCAATGCCTGGCTCAAAGCGGCGGTGCTCCCGACGCAGCCTCGCTGAGGCTCGACAGCTGCTACGGGGGGGAAGACGGAGAGGCACGTTAGACCGTCTGTTCTTGTAACTGCCCATCGTGTATCCGTACATGCCGCCCATGGAATCGCTTGAGGCTGCTGCGATGCCCGACGCTGACGATGCTCAAGCCCGGCAACTCATCGATCAACGCCTGATACAGCGCCGCCTCATCTTCCTCGTCCATCGCCGACGTGGCCTCATCCATGTACAGCCATTGCGGTTCAAACAACAACGCCCGGGCAAAGGCCAGGCGCTGCTGCTCACCCGGTGACAGCATGCGCTGCCAGTGATTGGCTTCGTCCAGGCGTGGAATCAGGTGCGCCAGGCGGCAGGTTTCCAGGACCTGTGCATAACGTTCCGCCGGGTACGCACCCTCCTCCTGTGGATAACTCAACACGCCACGCAGCGTACCGATCGGCAGATACGGCTTTTGCGGCAGGAACAGGTAACGCTCGGCCGGCAAACGAATGTTGCCATGGCCGTTTGGCCACAAATTGCCCATGGCCCGCAGCAAGGTTGATTTGCCGCTGCCGGAACGACCGCTCAGCATCAGGCGCTCACCTTCGGCAACCGTCAGGTTGGCGCCTTCGAGCAGATGACGACCATCCGCCAGGTCCAGGCTGAGGTTGTTCATCTGCAAACCGCCGCCCTGGCGCCGCAACTCGATGCCCATGTTGCGGCCTTCGTTTTCGTCCATCGCCTCGCCGAAGCTCAGCAGACGATCACAGGTCGCACGCCAACTGGCCAACACGGTGTACGCGTCGACAAACCAGCTGAGGCTGCCCTGCACACTGCCAAACGCCTGGGCGACCTGCATCAGTACGCCCAACTCGATCTTGCCGGCAAAGTAACGCGGCGCAGCCACCACAAACGGGAAGATGATCGCGATCTGTGAGTAACCGCTGGTGAAGAAATTCAAGCGCTTCTTGAGCTGCATGATGCTCCAGAAGTTGCTCCATACCCGCCCGAAACGCGCACTCAGTTGCTGGTGTTCATTGGGCTCGCCATTGAACAGCGCGATGCTTTCCGCGTTCTCCCGCACCCGCACCAGGCTGAAACGCAAGTCGGCCTCGAAGCGTTGTTGGCGGTTGCTCAAGCCGATCAGTTTTCGACCAATCAAGTGGGTCAACCAACTGCCCAGCACCGCATACACCAGCGCTGCCCAGAACATGTAGCCGGGAATCGTGATGCCCCACACTTCGATGCTGCCGGACACGCCCCACAAAATCACCGAGAACGACACCAGGCTTACCAGGTTACTGATAAAACCCAGGCCCAGGCTCAGGGTGCTGCTGGTGAAGGCGTTGAGGTCTTCGGAGATACGTTGGTCGGGGTTATCGGTGTAGCCGCCGTATTCCAGGTGGTAGTAGTTCTTCTGGCTCAGCCACTTGGCAAAATACGTTTCGGTCAGCCAGCGCCGCCAGCGGATGGTGAGCATTTGCTGCAAATAGGAGGTGAACACCCCGGTGACGATCGCCACCACGGCGATCACGCTGAAATACATCAGCAAGTGGGTGAAGGCGTCATAGTCCTTCTTTTCCAGGGCGTTGTAGAAGTCACGGTTCCAGCTGTTGAACCACACCGACACCGCCACACTGAACAGTGACAGCCCCAGCACCACCAGCAGCAACAGCCAGGCCTTGCCCTTCTCCTCACTGCGCCAGTAAGGGGTGATCAGCGCCCACACTTTCCTTAAAAATTGCCCACGCACCGCGTCATTGACCGCGGAATACTCAGCGTTCTGATTCATTGTTCAGGCTCGGTAGGAAAAAAATAACAGGCGTTTGAACCGATCATAGACGATCGGTTCAGGGCTCCGTGCGGCCTGAAGCAGATTGTTCAGTCGCCGTTCAACGTCGAACCGGGCGTTTCTGCAACTTGCGTTGCAACGTTCGACGGTGCATGCCCAGGGCGCGGGCCGTAGCGGAAATATTGCCTTCGTGCTCGGTCAATACGCGCTGGATGTGTTCCCACTGCAGGCGGTCCACCGACATCGGGTTTTCCGGCACCAGGGTGTCGAGGTCGGCGTGCTCGGAGAGCAAGGCGGCCAGCACGTCGTCGGCGTCTGCCGGCTTGCACAGGTAGTTGCACGCGCCACGCTTGATCGCCTCGACGGCGGTGGCAATGCTGGAATAGCCGGTGAGGATCACCACGCGCATTTCCGGGTCCAGCTCCAGCAGCTTGGGCAGCAGCACCAGGCCGGAGTCGCCGTCCATTTTCAGGTCCAGGGCCGCGTATTCCGGCAGGTCGGCCGTGGCGATGGCCAGGCCTTCCTCGGCGGAACCGGCGGTGCTCACGCGAAAACCACGACGGCTCATGGCGCGGGCCATCACGCGGGTAAAGGTGGCGTCGTCATCTACCAGCAACAGGTGCGGCAGTTCTTCGCCTTCGACTTGGATCTCGTCACTCATCGATGTCTCCTCGTGCGACACGGGGCAGGCGCAGCTCGGTGAGCGTGCCGCCTTCCTCATGACTATAGAGTTTCACTGAGCCGCCCGCGCGAGTCACGCTGGCCTTGCTCAAAAACAGGCCGAGGCCGAAGCCTTTGCCCTTGGTGGTAAAGAAGGGCTTGCCGATCTGCTCGGCAATCGCCAACGGCACGCCGGCGCCGTGGTCGCGAATGCTGATGGTGAGGTCTTCTGCATCCCAGTCCAGGGTCACTTCCAACCCTTCCGGGCAGGCATCGGCGGCGTTGTTCAGCAGGTTCAGCAGTGCCTGGGTCAGGTCCGGCGGCGGCGCCATGCGCGGCACCGTGCCCTGGCCCAGCAGGTGGAAACGGTAGCTGGCTTCGGGACGCATCAGGTGCCAGCGGTTCAGGGCTTCGTCCAGCCACTGGGTGACGTCCTGCATCTCCACCGCGAGACGGCGATTGGCTTCGGCGGCGCGCACCAGTTGTTGCAAGGTCAGCTTGCACTGCTTGACCTGTTCCTGCAGCACACTCAGGTCGTCTTGCAGGGCCGGGTCGTGGTGGTCCTGGGTCATTTCCTTGAGCAGTACGCTCATGGTCGCCAGCGGCGTGCCCAATTCATGGGCCGCGCCGGCGGCCTGGGTGGCGACGGCCAGCAACTGCTGGTCCCGCAGGCCTTCTTCACGGCGAATGGCGCGCAGTTCTTCCTGGCGGCGCAGCTCTTCCGCCATCCGCGCGGCAAAGAAGGTGATGACCGCCGCCGACAGGGCGAAGCTCAGCCACATGCCGTAGATCTGCAGGTTTTCCCGGGCGATGGGAAAGGTCTGCAACGGGTAGAACTGCGCCAGCAGCAAGGTGTACAGGGTCAGGGCGATGCCCGACAGCACCACCGAATAGCGCCACGGCAAGGTCACCGCCGCGATGGTCAGTGGCACCAGGTAATAAGAAACGAAGGGGTTGGTGGAGCCGCCGGAGAAGTACAGCAACACACTGTGGATAAACAGGTCGCAGGCCAGTTGCAGGGAGTATTCGAGCTCGGTCACCGGCCACGTGGTGCGCAGGCGAATGGCGGTAAATACGCACAGTACCGTGGAAAACCCGAGGGTCACGGCCAGTTGCAGCCAAGGCAGCGGCAACAGGTTGAACCAATAGGCGAGCCCGACCGAACCGGCCTGCGCGGCCAGTACCAGGGTGCGGATGAACGTCAGGCGCCAAAGGTTCTGGCGGGTGGCGGAAGTCAGTTTTACGGCGGCGAGCATGAGCTCTCCCGATGAGCGCTGCAGGCGGATCGCACGGAGTATAAACGAAGCGACGGCGCTGGCACGGCGTGTGTGGCTCTTTGACGCAGGGGTCAGGAACATGACCGTTCGTCGACATCCGTCAACATGTAGCGAATGTGTAAACCCGAAGAACTGAAACCTTGCGTCTACAGTCTTACCGAACACGAACATCTCAAGGAGCTTACATGTCTCGTTTCATTCGCAGTGCAGCCACCCTCACCCTCGGCGCCGCTACCCTCGCCAGCCTGCCTGCCATGGCCGCTGATGAGCTGCATTACAACCAGATTTCCCTGCGTGCCGAAGTCAGCCAGGAAGTGGCGCGCGACCAGATGATCGTCACCCTGTACACCGAGTCGCAGAACACCGACCCGGCCAAGCTTGCCGCCGAAATCACCACCACCATGAACAAGGCGCTGGCCCAGGCCCGCGAAGTCAAAGGCGTGACCCTGCGCCAGGGCAGCCGCAACAGCTACCCGATCTACGACAACAAGAACCAGAAAATCACCGGCTGGCGTGAACGCGCCGAACTGCGCATGGAAAGTGCCGACTTCGCCGCCCTGTCCAAGCTCACCGGCGACATGCTGACCAACCTGAAAATGGACAGCATGGATTTCGCCATCGCCAACCCGACCCGCAAGGCCAGCGAAGATGCCTTGCTTAAAGAAGCGGTCACCGCGTTCAAGGCCCGTGCACAACTGGCCACCGATGCGCTGGGCGGCAAGGGCTACAAGATCGTCAACCTGAACTTCAACACCAATGGTTATCCACAGCCGTATGCACGTGGCGGGATGATGATGAAAGCCGCCGCGATGGATTCGGCGCCGACGCCGGAAGTTGAAGCGGGCACCAGCCAGGTCAACATGACCGCGGATGGCGTGATCGAAGTCCAGATGCCCTGATTGAGCGGTACTGGAGTTGCAATGACGCTGCCTACGGGCAGCGTTTTGCGTTCAGGTGAGAACATATCCTGCAACTCACGTATCAATTCACCACGGAATCGATACTCCGGTTTTCGACACCCATATATACCCCCCACGTTGACAGGGATTGCTCTGCGGGTATGTGTCCAAACCACTATCGAGTATCGCAACCATGGCCCATCGTTTGTCCCCGTCCCTACAGAGCATAAATACCCGATTTCTGCAGCCAGCAGCTGCAATGACGGCGCCCCCCAGCGTTCACAACACGCTCACCCCTACCCCAGCGCAACCGCAAGTTGAAGCCGCTGCTCCCGGGGACCCAGCCCTGGTCCAGGCCTACATCGGGGCCATACAACGCAAGGTTGAAGGTCACACACCCGGCCTGGTCAAGGTCCCCTCCCAGACGGTGTTGGGCCAATGGCTTGAGCTGCATCGCTCGCAACTGGAACATCCGGTTATCCAGGGCTGGATGCGCGAGCAGAACATCGACCCGTCCACCCTGTCGGTCATACCCTCCACCGGCGCCATGTCCGCCAACGTCAACGGCGTGAAGAAGGACTTTTCGCTGACCGACAGTTCAGGCTGGGCACAGGTTTCCGGGCCCCTTCTCGCGTCCGCCCAGGTTATCGCGCCCGGCGCCGGTCAGGCGTTACGCATACGCTCAGACGAGAATACGGTGAATGTCAGCGTGAAAGTGGTCGCAAACTTCTACGGTATACCGCTCCCCGCCAACCTTGCGCAGGGCAGAACGCAGCTAAGGCAGCTTGAGCACGATCAATCTTTCGGCGCCATTGCCACCGATGACCGCCTGCGGCCCGCCAACCTGCGCTCGGCCCAGGCGCTGGAAACCCAGAAGGCCAATACCGAAGCCTTTAATAGCGTTGCACCGCAGAAGCTGGCCTATTCAAACCTGGCAAACGGTGTGGCTAACGCCTTTCCCAGTGTGCACAACGAGGCCAAACAGTGGACTAAGGAGCTGATCGAACAAGCGACCGGACAAACCAACGTCGACCCCGACAGCCTGTATCTCAACCGCTTTCGCCATGGCCAGAGCGCCTCGCCCGGTACCGCGACCGGCGCGATGCACATCAATGAAGAACCGTTTTATTCCAAACGTCTGCCGGATGCACTGCTGGATAACTTTTCCGAACATGACTGGATCCCCGGCCAAATTGACGCTGAAGCGGGTATCTATACGACGGGGCCCGGGGAAAGTACCAAGGGCGGCTATGGTGCCCACAACCAGTTCCCCCTTGCCCCTTCGACGCTGATGCACGAAACCTGGAAAACCGACTTCCAGGGGCGCATGACCAGCAAAATAAATGACTTCTGGAACACCCATGGGGATGCCTATCGCACCACCCTAAAGGGGCAATTCGTCCAACAGGCGCGCCAGCAACTGAGCGCCTATGAAGCCAAGTCCCCCGCGGAAAAAAAGCTGATGCCGGCCGAGCACCAGTTCACCCGGGATGACTATCGCCTGGTCATGAAGGCGGCGTCCAACCTTCCTCAGGCCGAAAACGCGCCGCTGACTGTCGACCAACTGAAGGCTGAAGCGCCGGCCAAAGATCAGTTGCGGGCGTACCCTTTCGATATCAACGGCTGGGGTTCCAGCGACATCATCCGGTTCGCCGTCCTTGATGACGGCCAGTACAACTACCAGAACAATCGGCGCGACGGCCTGCAGATTCTCTACATTCCCGGTGCCACACCAGCATTCCTGAGGTTCGCCTCCCTGGACAAAATGGATGAGTGGGTGGTCGAGCAGGCCAAGGATCCGAAAAAGCGCGAGGCCCTCGCTGCACACTTCTCCAAACTCGATCGCCAGGACGGCGGCCCGCTGGGCAAGTCAGGGGTTGACGCCTCATTGGTGCATTTGGCCAACGGCGATTGGTCGAAGATGGAGGGCAAGACGATTGATCGCAACCCCGTGCACATCGAAGGCGACGTCTTCAGTCAGATGCGCGACCAGGCCAAGGCCCGGATGACCAGCGATGCGGACACTTCGATCAAATCCAATAGCGAAGTGACACGGGATACCTGGCTCAATGACGTCTCCACTGCCCTCAAGATATTCGCCCCCATGGCGCCTGGCGGACTCGCCGTGGCCGCCACCGTAGGGGCCTTGGGCGTCACGGAGCTGGCGTTAGGCGCGGAAAAAACCGCATCGGGCGACACCGAGGCAGAACGCAGCGACGGCGCCTGGAAAACCTTCGATGGTGCGCTCAACACCCTGTTTTCCGCCGGTGCGAGCGGGAAGGTCGAAGACCCGTTTGCAGCGCCACGTGAAAACGTGACGACGCTGCCCGGCCAGGGCACCACACTCAATACCCTTGATCAAAGCCGTGCAGGCCGTGGCTTGGCTGACCGGTTACAGCCTTCGCAGGCGGGCCACATCAGTGACCATGCGGTAGCGGATGGCGAGCGCCTGATTGCAAACCGCACGCCCAACAGCAAGGGCATCTATCAGGTCAAGGACACTGACGGTGCTGACCAGTGGCTGATCCGCCACACCGACAGCAGTGGTACGAGCAAGGTTTACGAGATCAGAGGGGATTTCAAACTCAGTGACAACTATGTGCAGATTATTGACCCTGCCACCCGCAAACCGGTGATGACGGTGCAGTCCAACGGTGACGGCGGGTGGGTGCGCGATACGCTTCAAGGGGGCTGGCCGTGGTCCCGGTCCACGTCGACTTCACCCAGTACTCCGACAACACCTGGACCGAAATTTTCCGAGCTCTTTGTGGACAACAAGGGGGTTAAAATCAGTGATGCCGAAAAGTTTGATAGCTACCTGAACCTGGTGCTCGACAAAGACCTTGTGCCAAACGACATTGTTTATCCAGACGGCTCCAAGATGAAAAGGAAGCTCAGCGTTTCCTGGACAGTCGACGACAACGCATTCGCCGTCACCGAAGGTGAAAAGGCAAGGGAATCCCCCTATTCAAACACCCCATACTCATCCAGCTTTGCGCCTGATCTGAATCGCGAAAACTATACGATTAAGAAAACCGAAGCCGGTGTGGAATCACGTACGGCGTTGAATTTCAGGGCAGAAGATGAACACGACACCCTAAGTCACAGGTTTGCCACATTCGAGGAGCAGGTGCCCGACCCGGCGCTGCGCGCCCGAATTTCCGAGGTGGCCCACCAAGGTTCCTCGGCTCCGGCACTGAATGAGCTGTCGCAACCGTTGTTGAAGGATAAATACAGCGTAAGCGCAGGCACAAAGAACTTTACTATCAATTACAACCCGGCAAGCAATGAACATACCGTCATCGCCGAAACGAACTGGGTACTTAAATATGCAACGGACGATTACATGGTTACCAATCGGGACCTGGATATAAAAAGTACTCGGACATTCACGATACGTGAAAGTAACGAGGTCGATGTGGACGATTACACTATCGACAAGTCAGCGCCGACCACAATAGAAATCTCCATGCCAACGAACATCTGATCGCATTCCCCTCGCCGGTCAGGTGATGGGCCCCTACCTGGCAGCGCTAAACGGCGGTAACCTCGGTAACCGCCGTTTTTTTGTGCCATCTCTGGGGTCTCCATGGAAAGAATCGCCTTTAAACCGCTCCTCCTCGCTGCCGGCCTGCTGGCGTTCATGCCTCTGGCCCAGGCGGCCAGCACCCTGGTCTACTGCTCCGAAGCCAGCCCCGCCGGCTTCGACCCCAGCCAGTACACCAGCGGCACCGATTTCGACGCCTCCGCCGAAACCGTGTTCAACCGCCTGACCCAGTTCAAGCGCGGCGGCACTGAAGTCGAACCCGGCCTGGCGACGAGCTGGGACGTGTCCAAGGACGGCCTGACGTACACCTTCCACCTGCGGGATGGCGTCAAGTTCCACACCACTGACTACTTCACCCCGACCCGGGACTTCAACGCCGACGACGTGGTGTTCACCTTCCAGCGCCTGCTGGATCCCGAGAGCCCGTTCCGCAAAGCCTACCCGTCGGAATCGCCCTACTTCACCGACATGGGCTTGAACACCACCATCAAGAACGTCGAAAAACTCGACGAGCACACCGTGCGCTTCAACCTGAACAACGTTGACGCCTCCTTCGTGCAAAACCTGGCCATGAGCTTCGCCTCGGTGCAGTCCGCCGAATATGCCGCGCAGTTGCTCAAGGAAGGCAAGGCCGCCGATATCAATCAGAAGCCGGTGGGCACCGGGCCGTTTGTGTTCAAGCGGTACCAGAAGGATTCGCAGATTCGCTACAGCGCCAATAAACAGTATTGGAAACCCGACGATGTGAAGCTCGACAACCTGGTGTTCTCGATCACCCCGGATGCCGCCGTGCGCCTGCAGAAGCTCAAGGCCGACGAGTGCCAGGTCAGCGGTTACCCGCGCCCTTCCGACATCGAAGTGATGAAGCAGGACCCCAACCTGCGTGTGCTCCAGCAAGCCGGCTTCAACCTCGGCTTTCTCGCCTACAACGTGACCCATCCGCCACTGGACCAGCTCAAGGTGCGCCAGGCGCTGGACATGGCCATCGACAAGCCAGCAATCATCAAGGCCGTGTACCAGAGTGCCGGACAATTGGCGCAGAACGCCCTGCCTCCGGCGCAGTGGTCTTATGACCCGACGATCAAGGACGCGCCCTACGATCCGGCCAAGGCCCGGGCGCTACTAAAAGAAGCAGGGGTTGCACCAGGTACCACCCTCAACCTGTGGGCGATGACGGTTCAACGTGCGTCGAACCCCAACGCCCGGATGTCGGCGCAGATGATCCAGCAGGATTGGGAAAAGATCGGCATCAAGGCCAATATCGTCAGCTATGAGTGGGGCGAATACATCAAACGCGCCAAAGCCGGCGAGCATGACGTGATGATCTACGGCTGGACCGGCGACAACGGTGACCCGGATAACTGGCTCGGCGTGCTCTACAGTTGTGCTGCGGTGAAGGGCAGTAACTATGCGAAGTGGTGTAACCCGGCCTACGACAAACTCGTGCAGCAGGCCAAGGTCAGCAGCGACCGTGAACAGCGCATCAAGTGGTATCAACAGGCACAGAAAATCCTTAAGGAACAAGTACCTATAACACCTATCGCAAACTCGACGGTTTTCCAGCCCCTTCGAAAGGAAGTACAGGACTTCAAGATCAGTCCATTTGGACTCACACCGTTCTATGGCGTCAGTCTGAATAAGTAACAGCCACGCCCCAACCGGGTGCGCCAGACGCCTCGGTTGGGCATTCCTGGTGCGCCCCTCGCACCGAAAAAACCCCTCAAAAATGCAAAAATGTGTCTGAACTTACACATATGCGACATTCGTGTACGTTCGTACCACTGTTTAGCCGTTGTAGGCTCTCAACATCTTGCATTGGGTATGGGCCCTGCATAAGTATCCGCAGGTCGACTCACGAGGTCGCCCTCACTACCAAAAATGACAACAAATCATGAGGCCAACATGCTTAAACACGCAGTCATTCCGTTATTAGTCAGCGCCGGTTTAATGGCTGCTGCACCTTTCGCCCAAGCGGCGAGCAACCTGGTGTTCTGCTCCGAAGGGAGCCCGGCCGGTTTTGACCCAGGCCAGTACACCACCGGAACAGACTTCGATGCTTCGGCCGAAACCATGTTCAACCGTCTGACCCAGTTTGAGCGCGGCGGCACCGCTGTTGTTCCTGGGCTGGCCACGACCTGGGACGTTTCCCCGGATGGCCTGACGTACACCTTCCACCTTCGTGAAGGCGTCAAGTTCCACACCACCCCGTACTTCAAGCCAACTCGTGAATTTTCGGCTGACGACGTACTGTTCACTTTCAACCGGATGATCAACAAAGACGATCCGTTCCGTAAAGCCTACCCAACCGAGTTTCCGTACTTCACGGACATGGGTATGGACACCAACATCAAGAACATCGAGAAAGTCGACGCCCACACCGTCAAGTTCACCCTTGGCACTGTGGACGCTGCTTTCATCCAGAACCTGGCCATGAGCTTCGCCTCCATCCAGTCGGCTGAATACGCCGCCCAACTGTTGAAGGAAGGCAAGGCACAGGACATCAACCAGAAGCCAATCGGCACTGGTCCGTTCGTGTTCAAGAGCTACCAGAAAGACTCCAACATCCGTTACACCGGCAACAAGGATTACTGGAAGCCTGAAGACGTGAAGATCGACAACCTGATCTTCGCCATCACCACCGACCCGTCGGTGCGTATCCAGAAGCTGAAGAAAAACGAATGCCAGGTGACCCTGTTCCCACGTCCGGCCGACCTCAAGGCGCTGGGTGAAGACAAGGACCTGAAACTGCCGCACCAGGCCGGTTTCAACCTGGGCTACATCGCCTACAACGTAATGCCGGTCCTCAAGGGCCAGACCGCGCCTAACCCGCTGTCGGACATCCGGGTGCGTGAAGCCCTGGACATGTCGGTGAACAAGCAGCAGATCATCGACTCGGTTTACCAGGGCGCAGGCCAGCTGGCCGTCAACGCCATGCCGCCTACCCAGTGGTCCTACGACACCACCATCAAGGATGCGCCGTTCGACGTGACCAAAGCCAAGGCTTTGCTCAAGGAAGCCGGCGTCAAGGAAGGCACCGAGATCACCCTGTGGGCGATGCCGGTCCAGCGTCCGTACAACCCGAACGCCAAGCTGATGGCTGAGATGCTGCAGAACGACTGGAAACAGATCGGCCTGAAAGTGAACATCGTCAGCTACGAGTGGGGCGAGTACATCAAGCGTTCCAAAGGCGGCGAGAACCAGGCCATGATCATTGGCTGGAGCGGCGACAATGGTGACCCGGACAACTGGTTGAACGTGCTGTTCGGCTGCGATTCCCTGGCCGGCAACAACTTCTCCAAGTGGTGCGACAAGAAATTCGACGGCATCGTGAAAGAAGCCAAGGCGACGTCCGACGTAGCCAAACGCACCGAGCTGTACAAGCAGGCGCAACATATCCTCAAAGACGCAGTCCCGATGACACCTATCGCGCACTCGACGGTGTATCAACCCATGCGCAACAACGTGCAGGACTTCAAGATCAGCCCATTTGGCTTGAACTCCTTCTACGGCGTGAGCGTAAGCGGCAAGTAAGGATCACTGGCGGCGACGTTTCATAACGTCGCCGTTATTGCATCCGCCAAGGCCGTAGGAAACAGACCACCTCCGCACACGCTGCCGTCCTACGGCAGCTAACTGCGAATCGCGGCTCCGTTGCCTACAAGGTCTGTCAGATTCGTTGCATTTACTGCCCGGCTCCCGACCCATAACGTCGTGGCACGGCAGAAGCATCGTCTCTGTGGGGCAACTGCCGTTGTGGGATCAGTGTTGTCGCAAGGCCCTGAATGGCCTTGCGATTGCTCACTGACGAAAACAACAAACAAGGATCGGGATTGTCATGCGCCATACCACCGTTCTATCCGCGATATTCGGCACCAGCCTGTTGGCTGTGGCCTCGATGGGCCAGGCTGCCGAGAAAAAGAGCCTGGTGTTTTGCTCCGAAGGCAGCCCGGCTGGCTTCGACACCGCGCAATACACGACGGCCACCGATAACGACGCCGCCGAGCCTATCTACAACCGCCTGGCCGAGTTCGAAAAAGGCGCGACCAATGTCGTACCAGGCCTGGCAACCCGTTGGGATATTTCCGAAGACGGCCTGACCTACACCTTCCACCTGCGCGAAGGGGTGAAATTCCACAGCAACAAGGACTTCAAGCCGACGCGTGATTTCAACGCCGACGACGTGCTGTTCACCTTCAATCGCATGCTTGACCCCGAACACCCGTTCCGCAAGGCCTACCCCACCGAGTTCCCGTACTTCAACGGGATGAGCCTGAACAAGAACATCGCGAAGGTCGAGAAAACCGGCCCGCACACCGTGGTGATGACCTTGAACACGGTCGACGCCGCGTTCATCCAGAACATCGCCATGAGCTTCGCCTCGATCCTGTCGGCTGAATACGCCGACCATTTGCTCAAGACCGGCAAGCCCAGCGACATCAACCAGAAGCCGATCGGCACCGGGCCGTTCGTGTTCCAGCGTTACCAGAAAGACTCGCAGATCCGTTACACCGGCAACAAACAGTACTGGGACCCGAGCCGCGTGAAGCTCGACCAGCTGATTTTTGCGATCAACACCGACGCGTCGGTGCGGGTGCAAAAACTCAAGGCCGGTGAATGCCAGATCACCCTGCACCCGCGCCCGGCCGACGTCGAGGCGCTGAAAGCCGACCCGAACCTGCAACTGCTGACCAAGCCAGGCTTTAACCTCGGCTACATCGCCTATAACGTGCGGCACAAGCCTTTCGACCAGCTCGAAGTACGTCAGGCTTTGGACATGGCGGTGAACAAGCAGAGCATTCTCAACGCCGTGTACCAGGGCGCGGGGCAACTGGCGGTCAACGCCATGCCGCCGACCCAATGGTCTTACGACGACACCATCAAGGACGCCGCCTACAACCCGGAAAAAGCCAAGGAACTGCTCAAGGCTGCCGGCGTGAAGGAAGGCACCGAGATCACCCTGTGGGCGATGCCGGTGCAACGGCCGTACAACCCCAACGCCAAGCTGATGGCCGAAATGCTGCAAAGCGATTGGGCGAAGATTGGTCTCAAGGTCAAGATCGTCAGCTATGAATGGGGCGAGTACATCAAGCGCACCAAGAATGGCGAGCACGATGTCAGCCTGATCGGCTGGACCGGCGACAACGGTGACCCGGACAACTGGCTGGGCACCCTCTACAGCTGCGACGCCATCGGCGGGAACAACTACTCCATGTGGTGTGACCCGGCGTACGACAAGCTGATCAAGCAAGCCAAGGTCGTGACCGACCGCGAACAAAGGACTGTTCTGTACAAACAGGCGCAGCAACTGCTCAAGCAGCAGGTGCCGATCACGCCAGTCGCCCACTCGACGGTCAACCAGCCGTTAAGCGCCAAAGTCGAAGGTTTTAAAGTGAGCCCCTTCGGCCGCAACGTGTTCTCGGGCGTCAGCATTACCCCATAAAAAAATAACCGGATTGCGCAGGGTGAGCATTCACCCTGCTGCAAACGTGCAGCCTTATTTCGGGTTTTACCCTTGGGCAAACGTTTGCAAAGGCTTGAAAGAGTTACACACCCAATAGCCGGTTCACCTAAAAAGACCGGCATTAAAAAGAGAACCAAAGGAGCTTCACCCATGAAACTGAGCAGCACCGCGCTACTGGCCCTGGCCATCAGCAGCATCACGGCTACCGCCTACGCTGAACCTGCAAGCCAGGACTTCGTTCCTACCACACTGGCCGGCACCAGCGCCCAAAGCGAGGCCAAAGGCTTTATCGATGGAGCAAGCCTGGGCGGTACAACCCGCAACTGGTTCTCCAACGAACAACGCTTCCGTGGCAGCAAGTTCACTTACCAGAAGCACGGCGAAGCCCGTACTGACAACTACCGTACCAACTGGGTGCAAGGCACCATCCTCAACGCTACCTCGGGTTTCACCCAAGGCACCGTTGGCGTGAGCACTGAAGTGGCGGTCTACAACGCTGTGGTCCTGGACCGCAGCAAGCGCGACATCAAGGGCGGCTCCAACCGTACCCTGGCTGACTCCGACGGCGACGCTGTAGACCAGTGGAGCAAACTGGGTCTGGCCAACGTCAAGTTCCGTGTCTCGAACACCACCTTGACCGCCGGTCGCCAGAACTTCAGCAGCGGCATCGTCGACACCATCGGCAACCGTGCGCTGCCTTCGAGCTTCGAAGGTGTGAGCTTCAACAGCGAAGAGTTCAGCAACCTGTCGTTCCAGGGCGGCGTGTTTGACCGCGTTTCGCCACGGACCGAGCAGAGCCTGTCGAAATTCCGTACCGAATACGGCAACGGTCGCCAGGAAACCGACAAGGTCAACACCCTGGGCGTCAACTACCAGCCGTTCAAGAGCCTGAAGACCAGCCTGTTCGCCGCCAACGTGGAAGACTTCTGGAACCAGTACTACTTCGGTGCTACCCACGAGCTGGGTGACAGCCAGACCCTGTCCCTGACCACCGGCCTGAACTACTACAAAACCGTCGACGAAGGCAAAAAGTTGATGGGCAAGATCGACAACGACACCTACTCGCTGTCGTTCGGCCTGACCCACCAGGCTCATAGCCTGACCTTCTCGTACCAGGCCGTGAACGGCGACGAGTACTTCGACTACCTGCACGAAACCAACGGCATCTACCTGGCCAACTCCCTGACGTCCGACTTTAACGGTCCGAACGAGAAGTCCTTCCAGATCGCCTACGGCATCAACATGGCCGAATACGGCGTGCCGGGCCTGAAGTTCAACATCTACTCGGCTCGCGGCTGGGGTATCGATGGTACTCACTACACCGGCGACGGCGGCCGGGCTGGCTTTGCCTACAACGGCATTCAGGCCCAGGACGGCGAGAAGCACCAGGAATACGGTGTAGGCGCGGCTTACGCGATCCAGAGCGGCGCACTCAAGGCCACCACCATTCGTGGTACCTACGTGACTCACCGTGCCAGCGCCAACCAGGCTGACGGCAACCTGCGTGAGTTCCGCCTGGTGACCACCATCCCGTTCAACATTCTTTAATCAGCGCCAGGTAAGCGGCGGGCTCAGGACGAGCCCGCCGCTTACGCTTGTCTGGTCCAATCGATTGCAGAGGGCTCTTAGATGAAAATGCTCCCGTTACAAGCTGCCATTGCCGCTGCGCTGTTGAGCGTCGCTGTCGGCATCTCGGCCAAACCGTTGGTCGTCTGCACCGAAGCCAGCCCGGAAGGCTTCGATCCGGTCCTGTACACCACGGCTGTCACCGCCGACGCCGCGGCCGAAACCATGTTCAACCGTCTGGTGGACTTCAAGCCCGGCACCACCGAAGTGATCCCGGCGCTGGCCAAGGACCTGCCGGAAATCAGTGCCGATGGCCTGACCTACACCTTTCACCTGCGTGACGACATCAAGTTCCACACCACCGACTACTTCAAACCCACGCGCAACATGAATGCCGACGACGTGCTCTGGAGTTTCCAGCGCCAGCTGGACCCGAATCACCCGTGGCACAACAAGTCCAACGTGGGCTACCCGTACTTTGAAAGCATGGGCTTCAAGGAACTGCTCAAGAGCGTCACGAAGACCGATGACCACACCGTGGTCTTCACCCTGACCCGCCCTGAAGCACCGTTCCTGGCCGACCTGGCCATGGCGTTTTCCTCGATTCACTCCGCCGAATACGCCGACCAGTTGCTCAAGTCCGGCAAGACCGATGACCTGAACGCCAAGCCCATCGGCACCGGGCCGTTCATCTTCTCGCGCTACGCCAAAGACGCCCAAGTGCGCTTCAAGGCCAACCCGGACTACTTCCGTGGCAAGCCGCCGGCTGACCCGTTGATCCTGGCCATCACCACCGACAGCAACGTGCGCCTGCAAAAGCTCAAAGCCAACGAATGCCAGATCGCGCTGTATCCCAAGCCCGATGACGTGCCGAATGCCAAGGCTGATCCAAACCTGAAAGTCGCGGAACTGGCGGCCATGACCACCAGCTACACCGCCCTGAACACCACCCACAAGTACATGAGCGACGCGCGGGTGCGGCACGCGATCAACATCGCGTTCGACAAGAAAGGCTACAACGAATCCCTGTACGGCAAAGGCAACTCCATCGATGCCACCGGCCCGTACCCGCCAACTCTGCTGGGCTTCAGCGACAAGCTGAAAAACCCGCCGCGTGACCTGGACAAGGCCCGCGCCCTGCTCAAGGAAGCCGGCGTGCCGGAAGGCACCGAGTTCACCCTGTTCACCCGTAACGGCGGCGGCCCGACCAACCCCAATCCGATGCTCGGCGCCCAGCGCATGCAGGCGGACCTGGCGCAGATCGGCCTGAAAGTGAACATCAAGGTCATGGAATGGGGCGAAATGCTCAAACGCGCCAAGAATGGCGAACATGACATGGTCTCCGCCGGCTGGGCGGGGGATAACGGGGACCCGGATAACTTCCTCACCCCGAACTTGAGTTGCGATGCAGCGAAAAACGGCGAAAACTACGCCCGCTGGTGTAACAAAGAGTTTCAAGACTTGATCGACAAGGCACGCGCTATCGCTGAACCCACCCAGCGCGCTGCACTCTATGAACAAGCACTGGACGTTTTCGAAAAGGACCAACCATGGATTCCCATGGCTTACCCGAAAATGTTCACCGCCATGCGTAAAAACGTCGAAGGTTTTACCCAAAGCCCTCTGACTACAAATAACTTCGCCACCACCCAGGTGAAGTAGATAAGAGACGCTCGGCACCGTCGACATTGACGGTGCCGAACCTGCCTAACCGGCTGATTGAGGTACACAACAAGATGTTTAGTTTTATTGCCCGCCGATTGGGGTTATTGATCCCCACGTTTTTCGGCATCACCTTGCTGACGTTCGCGTTGATTCGCATGATCCCAGGCGACCCTGTCGAAGTCATGATGGGCGAACGACGAGTCGACCCCGAGATGCACGCTCAGGCAATGGAACGCCTTGGTCTGAACAAACCGTTATATGCGCAATACCTGGATTATGTCGGCAAGCTCGCCCACGGCGACCTCGGCGAATCCCTGCGTACCCGTACCAGCGTGTGGACTGAATTCACCGCCCTTTTCCCCGCGACCCTGGAACTGTCCATGGCCGCCCTGTTGTTCGCCGGCATCCTGGGGCTGTTAGCCGGGGTGATCGCGGCCTTGAAACGAGGATCCCTGTTCGACCATGGGGTGATGGGCATCTCCCTGGCGGGATATTCGATGCCGATCTTCTGGTGGGGCCTGATCCTGATCATGTTCTTCTCCGTGAGCCTGGGCTGGACGCCAGTGTCGGGACGGATCGACCTGCTCTACGACATCGAGCCGCGCACCGGCTTCATGCTGATCGACACCCTGCTGGCTGACGAGCCGGACGCATTCTGGGATGCCCTGCACCACCTGATCCTGCCAGCCATCGTGCTCGGTACCATCCCGCTGGCCGTTATCGCCCGGATGACCCGTTCGTCGATGCTTGAAGTATTGCGTGAAGATTACATCCGCACCGCCAAGGCCAAAGGCCTGTCGCCGGCGCGCGTGGTGTTCGTCCACGGCCTGCGTAACGCGTTGATCCCGGTACTCACCGTGGTCGGCCTGCAAGTCGGCACGCTGCTGGCCGGTGCGGTCCTGACCGAAACCATCTTCTCGTGGCCCGGCATCGGCAAATGGCTGATTGAAGCCATTGGCGCACGGGACTATCCCGTGGTGCAAAACGGCATCCTGTTAATCGCCTGCCTGGTGATTCTGGTGAACTTCGTGGTGGACATCCTCTACGGCTTCGCCAACCCACGCATCCGTCACCAGCGCTGAGATCATGACCATGACCACACCTACTCCCGCGGTAGCAGTCGATCAAAGCCTGCTGTACCCGTCCCCGTACAAAGAATTCTGGCAAGCCTTCTCCAAGAACAAAGGCGCGGTTGCCGGCCTGCTGTTCATGTTGCTGGTGGTGTTTTGCGCGCTGTTCGCCCCTTGGGTGGCCCCGCACAACCCGAGCGAGCAATACCGTGACTTCCTGCTGACCCCTCCGGCCTGGCTGGAAGGTGGGCAGATCCAGTTCCTGCTGGGCACCGATGAACTGGGCCGTGACCTGCTGTCGCGCCTGATCCAGGGTTCGCGCCTGTCCTTGCTGATCGGCTTGTCGTCGGTGGTGATGTCGCTGATCCCGGGGATCCTGCTGGGCCTGTTCGCCGGTTTCTTCCCGCGCCTGCTTGGCCCGACCATCATGCGTCTGATGGACATCATGCTGGCCCTGCCATCGCTGCTGCTGGCTGTGGCCATTGTCGCGATCCTCGGCCCTGGCCTGATCAACACCGTGATCGCCATCGCGATCGTGTCGTTGCCGTCCTACGTCCGCCTGACCCGCGCTGCGGTGATGGGCGAACTGAACCGTGACTACGTGACCGCCGCGCGCCTCGCCGGCGCCGGCCTGCCGCGCCTGATGTTCGTCACCGTGCTGCCGAACTGCATGGCGCCGCTGATCGTTCAGGCCACCCTGAGTTTCTCCTCGGCAATTCTCGATGCTGCAGCCCTGGGCTTCCTGGGCCTTGGCGTACAACCGCCAACCCCGGAGTGGGGCACCATGCTGGCTTCGGCCCGCGACTACATCGAACGCGCCTGGTGGGTCGTGAGCCTGCCTGGTTTGACCATTTTGCTCAGCGTGCTGGCAATCAACCTGATGGGCGACGGGCTGCGCGATGCGCTGGACCCGAAACTCAAGAATGCCGCCTGAGGAGATTCCCATGTCACTACTAGAAATCAAGAATCTCAATGTCCGCTTCGGCGACAAGACCGCCGTACCGGTGGTCGATGGCCTCGACATCTCCGTCGACAAAGGCGAAGTACTGGCAATCGTTGGCGAGTCGGGTTCGGGTAAATCCGTGACCATGATGGCGCTGATGGGCCTGATCGAGCACCCAGGCATCGTCACCGCCGACGCCCTGAACTTCGACGGCAAGGACATGCTCAAGCTGAGCAACCGCCAGCGCCGGCAGATCGTCGGTAAAGACCTGGCGATGGTCTTCCAGGACCCGATGACCGCCCTGAACCCCAGCTACACCGTGGGTTTCCAGATCGAAGAAGTGCTGCGCCTGCATTTGAAAATGTCCGGCAAGCAAGCGCGCAAGCGTGCCATCGAACTGCTCGAAAAGGTGGAAATCCCGGGCGCTGCCAGCCGTATGGATGCCTACCCACACCAGTTGTCCGGTGGTATGAGCCAGCGTGTGGCGATCGCCATGGCCATCGCCGGCGAGCCGAAACTGCTGATCGCCGATGAACCGACTACTGCGCTCGACGTGACCATCCAGGCCCAGATCATGGACCTGCTGCTGGCCTTGCAGAAAGAGCAGAACATGGGCCTGGTGCTGATCACCCACGACCTCGCGGTGGTGGCTGAAACCGCCCAGCGCGTGTGCGTGATGTACGCCGGCCAAGCCGTGGAAGTCGGCCAGGTGCCGCAGTTGTTCGACATCCCGGCGCACCCGTACAGCGAAGCGCTGCTCAAGGCGATTCCCGAGCACAGCCTGGGCGCCACGCGCCTGGCCACGCTGCCGGGTATCGTTCCCGGCCGTTATGACCGCCCGCAGGGTTGCCTGCTGTCGCCACGCTGCCCGTATGTGCAGGAATCCTGCCGCGCCCAACGCCCGGGCCTTGACCCGAAAAGCAACAGCCTCGCCCGCTGCTTCTACCCGCTGAATCAGGAGGTGGCGTAATGGCCGTCGTACTTACCGCCCGCGACCTGACCCGTCACTACGAAGTTTCCCGTGGCCTGTTCAAGGGCCACGCCCTGGTGCGTGCGCTCAATGGTGTGTCGTTCGAGCTGGAAGCTGGCAAGACCCTCGCGGTCGTGGGCGAATCCGGTTGCGGCAAATCCACCCTGGCCCGCGCCCTGACGCTGATCGAAGAACCGTCTTCCGGCTCGCTGAAAATCGCAGGGCAAGAAGTGGCCGGCGCCGACAAGGCCCAGCGCAAGCAGTTGCGCAAAGACGTGCAGATGGTGTTCCAGAGCCCGTACGCCTCGCTGAACCCGCGCCAGAAGGTCGGTGACCAACTGGGCGAGCCGCTGCTGATCAACACCAACCTGTCCGCCGCCGAACGCCGCGAAAAGGTCCAGGCGATGATGAAGCAAGTGGGCCTGCGCCCTGAGCACTATCAGCGCTACCCGCACATGTTCTCCGGTGGCCAGCGCCAGCGGATCGCACTGGCCCGGGCAATGATGCTGCAACCGAAAGTGCTGGTGGCGGATGAACCGACCTCGGCGTTGGACGTGTCGATCCAGGCTCAGGTGCTGAACTTGTTCATGGATTTGCAGCAGGAATTCAACACCGCCTACGTGTTCATCTCCCACAACCTCGCGGTGGTGCAACACGTCGCCGATGACGTGATGGTGATGTACCTCGGGCGCCCGGTGGAAGTGGGTCCGAAGGAAGACATCTATGCGCGCCCGCTGCACCCGTACACCCAGGCGCTGCTGTCGGCGACCCCGACCATTCACCCGGACCCGAACAAGCCGAAGATCAAGATCGTCGGCGAGCTGCCCAACCCACTGAACCCGCCGTCTGGCTGCGCCTTCCACAAGCGCTGCCCGTATGCGACCCAGCTGTGCAGTACCGACGAGCCGGCGTTGCTACCACTGGACAATCGCCAGGTGGCGTGCCACTACGCGGAACAGTTCGTGGTCTGACCCGCAAAAAAATGCCCTGGGGTTGAGTCCAGGGCATCGACTGTGTTCTACAGCCCCTCTCGCCGGATAGCGCATCTGTCCGGCAAGAGGGGCTTTTTTTTCAGTGCAACTCAGGTATCGCTGTCACCATCACCCGCATCGCTATCATCGTCATCCGGGGGTGTTTGTTGATCATCATCCTTGGAGCCGCCCTGGTCCTCGTCACCAGGCTCGGATTCACTTTTGGCCAGCTGCAAACCACCTGCCTGTACCGTCTTCGCTGCCACAAACCCCGTGGAATGGCTTTGCACGGCCGTAGTGGCCCACGCGGAGGACATGCCCAGCGACAACATCACCAGCACTTTGAGCAACAGCACCACACGTTGAAAGATACTCATGGTCGATTTCCGTCCAGTCAGTAAGTAAATCCCGCACGACAGCCTTTTTCCGCCGCCAGCGTTGAAGTTAGTCCCCATGGAGGGTTTTCGCCAGCGCAGTCCGGCGGCGCACTCAACTATTGCCATCATCGTAGGTTTGGCTGTCTTCACCCTCGTTATCCGGGTTTTCGGCGTCATCGCTGCTGGTGGTGCTGGTTTGTGGCTTCCAGCTGCCGGAGTTGCTTTCCTTGGTGCCGCTGGTCTTGCCTGTGTCCTTCCAGGTCTGGTCTCCTGTAGCGGCCAATAGCATCTCGCCCTGTGCCGGCTGATGCGCCCAGGCTGACGATATGCCCAGGGACGTCAGTGCCAGCACTTTCAATAACAACACGACCTGCGGTAGAACACGCATGCTTATTTTCCTCCTGCTGGTGGGTACATCCCGTACTCAAGACGCTAGTCTCAATGCGCGTGTTTCGCCAATAGAGCTTGAGTATGTGCATACCTTGTGCGGAGGGCTCGGGTGGGTTGGGTTGAGTACATATCCATTTCTTCGGTAACGGCGGCTTATGGTTCCGCTCTTACAGCGGCTCACTTTGGAAAAGCCCCAAAGTAAGCAAAGGGCTCTGCCCCGCCTGTCGGCACCTCGCCTAGGCTCGGTGTTCCCTCACTCCGGCATTGCTCCGCGGGCCGCCGCGACGGGCCATCCATGGCCCGGCGCGGCTAAACCGGCGTCCTGCCGGTTTACCCGCTCCGCAATACCTGCGTTCGGCCTCGGGCTTATTGGGGCAGTCAGATCAAAATCAAAAGCAAAAGCACAGCGGCCTCCCGGCCGGCTTGAGTGTTAAAAGCAAAAGCAAAAACCAGAGCGAAAACAAATCTGCTTTTCTGTGGGAGCGGGCTTGCTCGCGAAAAACCTGAGAGCGCCGCGTTCATCCAGAATGCCCGCGTCATCGTTAACGACCTTCGCGAGCAAGCCCGCTCCCACATTTTTTGGACCGTGCCCGCTTTAGCTTTTGATTTTGCTCTTCAACACTCAAGCCGGCCGGGAGGCCGCTGTGCTTTTGCTTTTGCTTTTGCTTTTGATCTTGATCTTAGGCGCCCCGTTAAACCACGCTGGCCGAACGCAGGCCTTGGAGCGTGGGTAACCTGGCAGGACGCCAGGTTAGCCGTCCTGGGCCAGGGATGGCCCAGGACGGCGGCCCACGGTCCAAAGCCGGAGTGAGGGCACACCGAGCCTAGGCGAGGTGCCGAGTGGTGGGGCAAGAGCGTTTTGCTTACTTTTGCGCTCTTCAAAAGTGAGCCGCTGTAAGAGCGGAACCATAAGCGGCCATCACCCAAATAACGGATATACACCCCACCTAACCCTTCCCACACAAAAAAGGGCGAAGCCATGACAGCTTCGCCCTTTCGCCCACCGCTAACCCTTAATGGTGTTCGCGAGTCGCGCGGAATTTCACATCCGGCCAGCGCTCTTCCATCAGCGCCAGGTTGACCCGGGTCGGGGCCAGGTAGGTCAGGTGACCACCACCGTCAATCGCGAGGTTTTCCACCGCCTTGATCTTGAACTCTTCCAGCTTCTTCTTATCGCTGCAATCAATCCAGCGCGCGGAGTACACGGTAATCGGCTCGTAGGAGCATTCCACCTTGTATTCCTCTTTCAGACGACTGGCCACCACATCGAACTGCAGCACACCAACGGCGCCAAGGATGATGTCGTTGCTGCGCTCCGGGAAGAACACCTGGGTGGCGCCCTCTTCCGCCAACTGCTGCAAACCCTGGCGCAGTTGCTTGGATTTCAACGGGTCACGCAGGCGCACGCGGCGGAACAATTCCGGAGCGAAGTGCGGGATACCGGTGAAGCCCAGTACTTCGCCTTCGGTGAACGTGTCGCCGATCTGGATGGTGCCGTGGTTGTGCAAGCCGATGATGTCGCCGGCAAACGCTTCTTCCAGCTGCTCACGCTCGGACGAGAAGAACGTCAGGGCGTCGCCGATGCGCACGTCCTTGCCGGTGCGCACGTGGCGCATCTTCATGCCTTTTTCGTATTTGCCGGAGCAGATGCGCATAAAGGCGATGCGGTCACGGTGTTTCGGGTCCATGTTCGCCTGGATCTTGAACACGAAGCCGGCAAACTTCTCTTCCACCGGTTCAACGGTACGCTCGTTGGCAACACGGGCCAGCGGCTTGGGTGCCCAATTGACCACGGCATCAAGCACGTGATCGACACCGAAGTTGCCCAGGGCAGTACCGAAGAACACCGGCGTCAGCTGGCCATCGAGGAATTCCTGCTGGTTGAACTCGTGGCAAGCGCCCTGCACCAGTTCCAGCTGGTCGACAAACCGGTCGTACTCGTCACCCAGGTGGGCGCGGGCTTCGTCGGAGTCGAGCTTCTCGATGATTTTCACATCGGTCCGTTCGTGGCCATGGCCGGCGGTGTACACAATGATGTAGTCGTCGGCCAGGTGGTACACGCCCTTGAAGTCGCGATAGCAACCAATCGGCCAGGTGATCGGCGCGGCCTTGATCTTCAGGACGGCTTCGATTTCGTCCAGCAGTTCGATCGGGTCGCGGATGTCACGGTCGAGTTTGTTGATAAAGCTGACAATCGGCGTGTCCCGCAGGCGGCAGACGTCCATCAGCGCGATGGTCCGTGGCTCAACGCCTTTACCGCCATCGAGGACCATCAGTGCCGAGTCCACTGCGGTCAGGGTGCGGTAGGTGTCTTCGGAGAAGTCTTCGTGGCCCGGGGTGTCGAGCAGGTTGATCATGTGGTCGCGATACGGGAACTGCATGACCGACGTGGTAATGGAAATACCACGCTGCTTTTCCATTTCCATCCAGTCGGAGGTGGCATGGCGGTCGGATTTACGGGATTTCACCGTGCCGGCCACCGCGATCGCCTTGCCCATCAGCAACAGCTTTTCGGTGATGGTGGTTTTACCGGCATCGGGGTGGGAAATAATGGCGAAAGTGCGGCGTTTCGCGACTTCGGCGGCCTGGTGGGTCATGGGAAATCGCCTGGCAGGTGAGTCAAAAAAGGGCGGCGAGTATAGCGCAAACCCGGGGTTACAGACCACCGTTCACCCCATTGGGGGTGGCTAATTGCTGCCAAGTATGGAACCTTTTAAAAGGTAGAGACGTCCACTCCCCTGCTATCGCACTCGTAACAGGGGCTGAAAAATCAGCAAGTTAGCCTGACGAGGCTGCGCTCATGGCTCGACCTCATACCGCGTTGCCGGTATTGGCGAGCTGCATTTCGCGACCACATTCAGAGGCAGCCAGTAATGGCATTGCCGCTCGGAAATGTGTTCGCCGACAGAAGAAAAAAGGAGTCCGCCTGTGGCTATTCGCTATGGCAAAGGGCTTATAGGAGGAGCGGTTGTCGTCGCTCTCCTGGCCCTGCTGGTCCACTGGATCGGCATCAACACGATCGAACTGTACCGCGACGATTTGTTGTTTTACCTGCAAGCTCACTTGATCCTCGTCCTGGTTTCGATGCTGGCCGCCCTGATCGTAGGGATTCCCGCCGGTATCCTGCTCAGCCGACCCAACATGGTCGGGCGCGCAGAACGCTTCATGCAGATCTTCAACATCGGCAATACCGTCCCTCCCTTGGCCGTACTGGCCATCGCCCTCGGTGTCCTTGGCATCGGCAGCGGCCCCGCGATCTTCGCGCTGTTCCTCGCCTCGTTGCTGCCCATCGTGCGCAACACTTATGAAGGCCTGAAAAACGTTCAAGGTTCCCTGAAAGAAGCCGCCGTCGGCATCGGCATGACGCCGCGCCAGGTGCTGTTTCGCGTGGAACTGCCCAACGCCGTGCCGATCATCATCGGCGGTGTGCGCGTCGCGCTGGCGATCAACGTCGGTACCGCGCCCCTGGCGTTCCTGATTGGCGCCAATAGCCTGGGCAGCCTGATTTTCCCCGGCATCGCCCTGAACAATCAGCCGCAACTGCTGCTCGGCGCTGCGTGCACCGCGCTGCTGGCCTTGCTGCTCGACGGTCTGGTGACCATGGCCAGCCGCCTTTGGCTGGAACGCGGGTTGCGTCCGTCTTAAGGCTTTGGCCCCGTCTTGGGCCTGAAACAGGAACTCACATGAAAAAACTGACATTGATATTGAGCTGCGTCCTGCTGTTCGCAGGGTTTGCGCAAGCCGCTGAAAAACCGGTCATTCGTATCGGCGCCCGGGTGTTCACTGAACAGACCCTGCTCGCCGAAATCACTTCCCAGTACCTGCGCACCAAGGGTTACGACACCCGTGTGACCGGCGGCCTGGGCAGCAACCTGGCGCGCAGTGCCCAGGAAAGCGGGCAACTGGACCTGATCTGGGAATACACCGGTGTGTCGCTGGTGGCCTACAACCATGTCGACGAGAAGCTCGATAGCGAACAGTCCTACGCCCGGGTGAAAGAACTCGATGCGAAAAAAGGCCTGGTCTGGCTCTCCCCGTCGAAATTCAGCAACACCTACGCCCTGGCCCTGCCAGAGAACGTGGCCAAGGAATTCCCGCAGATCAACAGCATCAGCGACCTGACTGCGGCACTGGCCGAGAAAACCAAGGAAAACCGCCTGGTGGCCCTGGACACCGAGTTCGCCAACCGTTCCGACGGCATGGCCGGCATGGTCAAGCTGTACGAGATGAACCTGACCCGCAAAAACACCCGCCAGATGGACGCCGGCCTGGTTTACACCGCGCTGCGTAATGGCCAGGTGTTTGCCGGTTTGGTCTACACCACCGACGGTCGCCTGAACGCCTTCAAATTGAAGCTGCTGGAAGACGACAAGCATTACTTCCCGGACTACACCGCCGCGCCGGTGGTGCGTCAGGTTTACCTCGACGCTCACCCGCAACTGGCCGCTGATCTCAAGCCGTTGGCTGCGCTGTTCGACGACGCAACCATGCGCCAGCTGAATGCGCGGGTCGACGTCGACCATGAAAGCCCATCCGCTGTGGCCGCAGATTTCCTGCGCCAGCATCCGATCAACTAAGAGGAGAAGACATGGAATTCCTGAACGCCTTTTCCCATCTTGATTGGGCACTCGTCCTGCAACTGACCTGGCAGCACATCACCCTGGTCGGCATTGCAGTAATCCTGGCAATCGTCGTAGGCGTGCCGCTGGGCGTGCTGATGACCCGCTTCCCGACCCTCGCTGGCCCGTTGCAAGCCAGCGCCACCGTGCTGCTGACCGTGCCGTCGATTGCGCTGTTCGGCCTGCTGCTGCCGTTCTACTCCAAATTCGGCCAGGGCCTGGGGCCGATGCCGGCGATCACCGCCGTGTTCCTCTATTCCCTGCTGCCTATCATGCGTAACACCTACCTCGCCCTCACCGGCGTTGAACCCGGCATCCGCGAAGCCGCCAAAGGCATCGGCATGACCTTCGGCCAGCGCCTGCGCATGGTCGAACTGCCGATTGCCGTGCCGGTGATCCTCGCCGGTGTGCGCACCGCCGTGGTGATGAACATTGGTGTGATGACCATCGCCGCCACCATCGGCGCCGGTGGCCTGGGTGTACTTATTCTGGCTTCCATCAGCCGCAGCGACATGTCGATGCTGATCGTTGGCGCCGTACTGGTCAGTCTCCTGGCCATCTTCGCCGACCTGCTTCTGCAATGGCTGCAACGCACGCTGACTCCAAAAGGACTGCTCAAATGATCGAACTTCAAAACCTGACCAAGACCTTCCAAAGCAACGGCAAGACCATCACCGCCGTTGATTCCGTAAGCCTGACCGTCAACGAAGGCGAAATTTGCGTGTTCCTCGGCCCGTCGGGCTGCGGCAAGAGCACCACGCTGAAAATGATCAACCGCCTGATCAAGCCGACCTCCGGCAAGATCCTGATCAACGGCGAAGACACCACCGACCTCGACGAAGTGACCCTGCGTCGCAACATCGGCTATGTGATCCAGCAGATCGGTCTGTTCCCGAACATGACCATCGAAGAGAACATCGTGGTGGTGCCCAAGCTGCTGGGCTGGGACAAGCAGAAATGCCACGACCGCGCCCGCGAATTGATGAGCATGATCAAGCTGGAACCCAAGCAGTACCTGCACCGCTACCCGCGTGAACTGTCTGGCGGCCAGCAACAGCGGATCGGCGTGATCCGCGCCCTGGCGGCGGATGCACCGTTGCTGCTGATGGATGAGCCGTTCGGCGCGGTCGACCCGATCAACCGCGAGATGATCCAGAACGAGTTCTTCGAGATGCAGCGCGCGCTGAACAAGACTGTGATCATGGTCAGCCACGACATCGACGAAGCCATCAAGCTGGGCGACAAGATCGCGATCTTCCGTGCCGGCAAGCTGCTGCAGATCGATCACCCGGACACCCTGCTGGCCCACCCTGCCGACGAGTTCGTCAGCAATTTCGTTGGCCAGGACAGCACCCTCAAGCGCCTGTTGCTGGTGAAGGCTGAAGATGCGGCGGACAACGCACCGTCGGTCAGCCCGGAGACGCCGGTGGCGGACGCCCTGGAGCAGATGGACGAGCTGGACCGTCGCTACGTGGTGGTGACCGATGCCGAGAACAAGGCACTGGGTTATGTGCGACGTCGCGACCTGCATCGTCAGACCGGTACCTGCGGCCAATACCTGCGCGAGTTCAACGCCACGGCGGCGTACGACGAGCATTTGCGCATCCTGTTGTCGCGCATGTACGAGTTCAACCGCTCGTGGTTGCCGGTGATGGATGCGGAGCGGGTGTTCCTGGGGGAAGTCACCCAGGAGTCGATTGCCGAGTACCTGAGTTCCGGTAAGTCCCGTGGGGGCAAGACCAGTATTGTGTCGCCTGCCGAGACAGCGCTCGCATGACCTGACACAGCGCGGTTCAAATTGTGGGAGCGGGCTTGCTCGCGAAGGCGGAGTGTCAGTCACCGGATGCATTGGCTGATACACCGCCTTCGCGAGCAAGCCCGCTCCCACATTGGATCTTCACTGTGCCTGCAACACGTCAAATTGCCCCTCCCGGGGAACATCAATCCGTCATACCGGTCGGTTACATAAGTAGCTGCACGCGGCCTCACGACGAACGCGTGCAAAAACGCGACATTTTTAGTTGATCTATAGCCCCTCACGTCCTAAAGTTCGCGCCGAACGTCCATGCTGGAAACGATCCATCCGGCTCAAGTACTGACGACGAGACAGCAAGGCCAAGGGAAGCGGTTGATCCCATGGCCTTTTTGCTTTCGGCGACATGCCTTGGGAAGTAGGCGAACCAAAGTGGGGATACGGAGGACGTTCATTTGCACCCATTGATCAATTTAGTTTGCCAGTAGGAGTTCCCAGCATGTCGATCCAGGTCGAAGACTATTTCGCGCGCGCCACTTTTGACAAAATGAAGGCGTTCGCTGACACCCAGGAAACCCCGTTCGTGGTGATCGACACCGCGATGATCAGCCAGGCCTACGATGACCTGCGCGCCGGTTTCGAATTCGCCAAGGTGTACTACGCCGTCAAGGCCAACCCGGCCGTCGAGATCATCGACCTGCTCAAAGACAAGGGTTCGAGCTTCGACATCGCGTCGATCTACGAGCTGGACAAGGTCATGGACCGCGGCGTCAGCCCTGACCGTATCAGCTACGGCAACACCATCAAGAAATCCAAAGACATCCGCTACTTCTACGAGAAAGGCGTGCGCCTGTTCTCCACCGACTCCGAAGCCGACCTGCGCAACATCGCCAAGGCCGCCCCGGGTTCGAAAGTGTATGTGCGCATCCTCACCGAAGGGTCGACCACGGCCGACTGGCCGCTGTCGCGCAAATTCGGCTGCCAGACCGACATGGCCATGGACCTGCTGATCCTCGCTCGCGACCTGGGCCTGGTGCCTTACGGCATCTCCTTCCACGTCGGCTCGCAACAGCGTGATATCAGCGTGTGGGACGCGGCGATCGCCAAGGTCAAAGTGATCTTCGAGCGCCTGAAGGAAGAAGACGGCATCCACCTCAAGCTGATCAACATGGGCGGTGGCTTCCCGGCCAACTACATCACCCGTACCAACAGCCTGGAAACCTACGCCGAGGAAATCATCCGCTTCCTCAAGGAAGATTTCGGTGACGACCTGCCGGAAATCATCCTGGAGCCGGGCCGTTCGTTGATCGCCAACGCCGGCATCCTGGTCAGCGAAGTGGTACTGGTTGCGCGTAAATCCCGCACCGCCGTCGAGCGTTGGGTATACACCGACGTGGGCAAATTCTCCGGCCTGATCGAAACCATGGATGAAGCCATCAAGTTCCCGATCTGGACCGAGAAGAAAGGCGAGATGGAAGAAGTGGTCATCGCGGGCCCGACCTGCGACAGCGCCGACATCATGTACGAGAACTACAAGTACGGCCTGCCGCTGAACCTGGCGATTGGTGACCGGATGTACTGGTTGTCTACCGGTGCGTACACCACCAGCTACAGCGCTGTTGAGTTCAACGGCTTCCCGCCGTTGAAATCGTTCTACCTGTAAACGCACGCCCTGATCGTTCCCACGCTCTGCGTGGGAACGCATCCGGTGACGCTCTGCGTCACGCGGTTAGAGCGGACGCAGAGCGTCCAGGGCGGCATTTCCACCCAGAGCGTGGGAACGATCAAGTTCAATCGCATGCGCTTGATAAATCTCGGCCATCGCCCGTATCTGCGGGTCATTGGCGGCAGACAACGCCTTGTGCGCCACCCGCAAGAACTTCAAATTCCCGCCCGCCAGTGCCTTGCGCAACCATTCCAGTGCCGTTTCTATCTCGCCCCGGTCCGCCAACACCGCCGCATAACTGAACTGCCCGCGAAAATCCCCGCCTTCCGCTGACCGGCGATACCACGCCACCGCCGCCTCCAGATCCCTCGGGCAGAACTGCCCTTCTTCCAGATAACGCCCCAGCAGGTTCATCGACTTGGCATGACCCAGTTCCGCCGCCTGTCGATAACACGCCAGCGCCTGGTTTTGATCCTCGGCAACCCCGCGCCCGGTCGCCAGCAGGTTGGCGTAGTTGTACAAGCCCCAATCCAGCCCGGCCTCCGCCGCCAGCCGATATTCCCGGGCCGCCGCCACGGCATCTGCCCCACAACCCCAACCATGCTCCAGGCAACGCCCTAGCATGTTGCGCGCCATCAAATGCCCACCGTGGGCCGCGATCCGGAACCAGCGCACCGCCAGCGCTTCATCGCGTTCGATGCCGCGCCCTTCCAGCAGGATTTGCCCGAGCAGCGCCTGGGCATCCACAACGCCCTCTTTCGCGGCGATCAAAATCGCCTGGGCGGCGCGCACCGGGGAATCGTCGAGCATGGCCTGTAATTGCTCAACGTTGAGGACTTCTTCACGGCGCAATAAAAAGCCCACGCTCAGACCTCAACCCAGCGGCGCAGCAGGTTGTGATAGGTACCGGTGAGCTGGATCAACGCCGGGTGGTCGGGCACGTCCCGACTCAGTTGCTGGATCGCACCGTCCATCTCGAACAGCAGCGTGCGCTGGCTGTCTTCGCGCACCAGGCTTTGGGTCCAGAAAAACGAGGCGTAGCGCGCGCCACGGGTCACGGCGTTGACTTTGTGCAGGCTGGAGCCGGGGTACAGCACCATGTCGCCCGCCGGCAACTTGACCCGCTGCAGGCCGAAGGTGTCCTGGATTTCCAGCTCGCCGCCGTCGTAGTCGTCGGGGTCGCTGAAAAATACCGTGGAGGACAGGTCGGTGCGCACCCGCTCGTGGCTGCCCTTGGACTGGCGCACGGCATTGTCGATATGAAAGTCGAAACTGCCGCCGGCGGTATAACAGTTGAGCAACGGAGGGAAGACCTTGTGCGGTAACGCCGCTGACATGAACAGCGGGTTTTTCCACAGCCGATCAAGGATCGCCGCGCCAATTTCCTGCGCCAGTGGGTGGCCTTCCGGCAGTTGCAGGTTGTGTTTGGCCTTGGCCGACTGGTGCCCAGCAGTGATTTTGCCGTCGGCCCACTCGGTGTGCGTCAGGGCTTCGCGGATGCGCAGCACTTCCTCGCGAGAGAACAGGCCGGGAATGTGCAGCAACATGGAGGCATTACCTGAAAACAGTGAGGCGCCAATGGTAGTGATTCTTATTGACTGTGTACAACCCCACTGCCGCGCAATAGACGAACGAGAATGTAAAAACCGTAAGCAAAAAGTGTAAAGAACGTAAATTCAGTGCGAATAGTAATGTATCGCAATTGATATAAAGTCTTGTTCTCCCTATATTCCGCGGCCTCACCTCCTTGGGGAAAGGACACTTTCATGCCGCGCACTTCGATAAAAACACCTGCCAGTTCACCGCGTCTGCTGGCCTCGGCCATCGGCGTTGCCATCAGCGCAAGCTCTGCCGCCCAACTGGCGCAAGCGGCTGAAAACACCGAGCAGAAAGGCGAGCGCAACAGCATTTCCCTGGGAGCCACCAGCATCACCGGCCAGGAACAGGACAGCACGTCCTACCAGGTCGAGAAAGCCTCTTCGCAAAAGTACACCGCACCGCTGGTAGACACGCCGCGCTCGGTCACCGTTGTGCCGCAGCAAGTCCTCAAGGACACCGCCGCCACCTCGTTGCAGGACGCGTTGCGCACCGTGCCGGGGATTACCTTCGGCGCCGGTGAAGGCGGCAACCCCCAGGGTGACCGTCCGTTCATTCGCGGCTTTGACGCCCAGGGCGACACCTACCTCGACGGCGTACGCGACACCGGCGGCCAGAGCCGCGAGATCTTCGACATCGAGTCTATCGAAGTCAGCAAAGGTCCCAATTCGTCCTTCGGCGGCCGCGGTTCGGCCGGCGGCAGCCTCAACCTGGTGAGCAAGACGCCACAGGCGCGGGACTTCACCAATGGCGGTTTCACCTACGGCTCCGACCAGACCCGCCGCTATGTGCTCGACGTCAACCGTCAGTTCCTCGACAGCGCGGCGTTCCGCCTGAACCTGATGAGCCACGAACAGAACGTCGCCGGGCGTGATGCTGTCAACTACGACCGTTGGGGCGTGGCCCCGTCGCTGACCTTTGGCCTGGGCACCCCGACCCGCGTCAACCTCAGCTACTACCACATGGAAAGCAACGACCTGCCGGATTCGGGGATTCCGTATGGCTACGGCTCGCCGACCGCCACCGCCCACGTACATGACAAACCCACCGACGGCGGTGACAGCAATAACTTCTACGGCCTGAAGAGCCGCGACTTCCGCAAGACCCGCGCCGACATCAGCACGTTCTCCATCGAGCACGACCTGAACGACAACATGACGCTGAAAAACACCTTGCGCCATGGCAACACCGGGCAGGACTACATCCTCACGCAACCGGACGACAGCAAGCGTAATGTCAGCCAGTTCGGCACCGTATGGCGCCGCGCCAACGCACGCGTGTCCACCACCGAAACCACCACCAACCAGACGGACCTGTTTGGCAGCTTCCAGGCCCTGGGCTTCAAGCACTCTTACTCCACTGGCCTGGAATTTACCGGTGAAGAAACCCGTGTCAGCGGCTACAACTTCGGCAACTCCAACAACGCGCAAGTGTGCAACCCCGGCACCGCGCCCAGCTGTACGTCGTTGAGCAACCCGAACCCGGACGATGCCTGGACCAGCAGCATTGCGCGCAACTACAACGGCACCAACACCAAAGCCACCAGTCGCGCCGCGTACGTGTTCGACACCATCGAACTGGACCCGAAATGGCTGCTGAACGTCGGCCTGCGCTACGACACCTTCGACACCGTGGCCAACACCAACGCGGTGCCAAGCGCTACCGTCAAGGCCCGCAGCAAGATCAAGAACGACAGCCAGTTCTTCAACTGGCAGGCGGGCCTGGTCTGGAAGCCGGTGGAAAACGGCAGCATCTATGCCTCCTACGCCACCTCGGCCTCGCCGGCCGGCGGTCTGGTAGGTGAAGGCGCCGACGGCAACCCGCTGTCCGCCGGCGCCGCCACCAGCGACCTGAAACCGGAAGAGACCGTCAACTATGAGCTGGGCACCAAGTGGGACATGTTCCACGACCGCCTGTCCCTGACCGCCGCGGTGTTCCGCACCGAGAAGAAAAACACGCGCATCCTGGTGGACGCGCTGACCTATGAGAACGGTGGTGAATCCCGCGTCGACGGCCTGGAGCTTTCCGCCAGCGGCAAGCTCACCGATCAATGGCAAGTGTTCGCCGGCTACAGCTACCTGAAAAGCGAACTGGTGGACCCAGGCTTGAACGGCCGTAACGGCGTCGTCAGTGCCGGCTCCAACAAAGGCAACCAGATGCCCAACACGCCGGAGAACACCTTCAGCCTGTGGACCACCTATGACGTGACACCAAAGCTGACCATCGGCGGCGGCGCTTTCTATGTCGACGAGGTCTACGGCGACGCGGGCAACACCGTTTACGTGCCGTCCTACACCCGCTACGACGCCATGGCCAGCTACAAGCTGACCAAGAACGTCGACCTGCAGTTGAACGTGCAAAACCTCACCGACAAGACGTATTACGACAAGGCGTTCGCGGCGCACTTCGCCAACCAGGCAGCGGGCCGCACGGCGATGCTGACCACCAGTTTCCATTTCTAAACCGATACAAATCACCGCAAAAAAACCCCACGCATCGGATGCGTGGGGTTTTTGCGTGTAAAAAAGAATGTTTCTCGACAACTCGCGGCATAATGCGCGCCGTGAAACACCTAACCTGATGACGAGGCCGTACGACGTGTTGAAGAAAACCCTGTTCCAGTTGCATTGGTTCTTCGGCATTACCGCCGGGCTGGTGTTGGCGTTGATGGGGATCACCGGCGCGACGGTGTCGTTCCAGGATGAAATCATCGAGGCGCTGAACCCGACGGTGCTGACGGTGGAAAAACGTCCGGCCGGCGTACTGCCGCCCGCTGAACTGGTGCGCCTGCTGGAGGCCCGTGAAGGCAAAGTGGTGTCGATGCTCACGGTGCAACCCGACAGCACCGACGCCGCCAAGGTCTGGTTCACCCCGCCGCCCGGTGAACGTCGCGGGCAGATGCGCTACTTCGACCCGTACACCGGCGACTACCTGGGCGACGCCGTCGGCCAGGAATTCTTCGGCTTCGTGCTGCAACTGCACCGCTTCCTCGCCATCGGCGATACCGGCCGGCAAATCACCGGCGCCTGTACGCTGATCCTGGTGTTCTTCTGCCTCTCGGGCCTGTACCTGCGCTGGCCGCGCCAGGTGGCCAGCTGGCGCGCATGGCTGACCCTCGACTGGCGCAAAAAGGGCCGCAGTTTCAACTGGGACCTGCACTCGGTGTTCGGCACCTGGTGCCTGCTGTTCTATCTATTGGCGGCGCTGACCGGGCTGTTCTGGTCCTACGAGTGGTACAGCAATGGCCTGACCAAACTGCTGTCCGACGCCCCGCAAAACGAACGCGTACGCAAACGCGGCCCGGCGCCGGAAGGCCCGGCGCCCGTGGCCAATTACGACGCGATCTGGAGCAGCATCTACAGCAACGCCGGGCCTGGTTTGAGCGCCTATAACATCCGGATGCCAGCGGTCGCCGGGCAAGCCGCCACTGTCTACTACCTGTTGAAGACCTCGCCTCACGACCGCGCCCTGAATCAGATCAACCTCGACCCGGCCACCGGCGAGGTGAAATCCCACGACACCTACGCCGGCAAAAGCTTCAAGGCACAGATCCTCACCAGCATCTATGCGCTGCATACCGGCAGCTATTTCGGCCTGGCCGGCCGCATCATCCTGACCATCACCGCGCTGCTGATGCCGCTGTTCTTTATCACTGGCTGGCTGCTGTACCTGGATCGGCGCCGCAAAAAGCGCCAGGTGCGCGATGCGCGTAAGGGCCTGATGGACAACCACAGCGAGGCACCGGCCTGGTTGATCGGCTTTGCCAGCCAGAGCGGTTTTGCCGAGCAACTGGCCTGGCAAACCGCCGGCCAATTGCAGGCCGCCGGCTTGCCGGTGAAGGTGCAATCGTTGGGCAGCGTCAGCGAAGACGATTTGCGCCAGTCGAGCCATGCATTGTTTGTGGTCAGCACCTTCGGCGACGGCGAAGCGCCGGACAGCGCCCGGGGTTTCGAACGCAGCGTGCTCGGCCAGGACCTGTCCCTCAAGGGCTTGAACTATTCGGTGCTGGCTTTGGGTGATCGCCAGTATCAACACTTCTGCGGCTTCGCCCGGCGCCTGCATTTCTGGCTGACCAACCAGGGCGGCAACCCGTTGTTCGCCCCGGTGGAAGTCGACAGCGGCGACACCGATGCGTTGCTGCACTGGCAACAACAACTCGGCCAACTGACCGGCCATGCACCCGCGGCAGCATGGGCCAGCGCGACCTATGAAAACTGGACCCTGAAGCATCGTACCTTGCTCAATCCGGACAGCAGCGGCTCCGGCGTCTATCTGCTCGGGCTCACCCCGCCAGCCCCACGGGATTGGCTGGCCGGTGACCTGGTAGAAGTGCTGCCGCGTAATTGCCCATGGGCTATCGAACATTTCCTCGACGGCCTGGGACTGGCCGGCAGCGAAGGTGTGGTGATCGACGGCCTGGCACACACCCTCGACCAGGCTTTGGCCAGTCGTCAGCTACCCGACAACCGCGCACACCTGGTAGGCCTGCATGCCCAGGCCCTGGTCAATGCGTTGGTGCCGTTGAGCATGCGCGAATACTCCATCGCGTCGATTGCCAGCGACGGCGTGCTGGAGCTGATCGTGCGCCAGGAACGTCACCCCGATGGCAGCGTGGGCGTGGGTTCCGGCTGGTTGACCGAACATGCACCGCTGGGCTCGACCATCAGCCTGCGACTGCGGCGTAACAGTGGTTTCCACCTGCCGAGCGAGCCGGTGCCGATGATTCTACTGGGCAACGGCACCGGCCTTGCCGGGTTGCGCAGTTTGCTCAAGGCGCGGATTGCCGACGGTCAGCAGCGCAACTGGCTGCTGTTTGGCGAACGCAATATCGCCCACGACTACCACTGCCAGGACGAGCTGCAAGGCTGGCTGGCCAGCGGTGACCTGGCGATGCTGGACCTGGCGTTTTCCCGGGATCAGGCAGAGAAAATCTACGTTCAGGATCGCCTGCGTGAGTCGGCGGATGTGCTGCGTAAATGGGTGGCCGATGGCGCCGCGATTTACGTCTGCGGCAGTTTGCAGGGTATGGCGGCGGGTGTGGATCAGGTGCTGCACGAGGTGTTGGGCAGTGAGGCGGTTGAGCGGTTGATCGAGCAAGGCCGCTATCGCCGGGATGTGTACTGACCCCCTGAAAATACGCCGATCAAAATGTGGGAGCGGGCTTGCTCGCGAAGGCAGTGGATCAGTCGATACATCTGTTGACTGACACACCGCCTTCGCGAGCAAGCCCGCTCCCACATTGGCTCTTCTTCAGTAGGTAGATTGCATTGCAATCACACTGGCGCCAGCTTCTGCTCAAACACCGACACCCCATCCAGGTCCCGCAAAATCACCGTCAGCTCCGCCGTCTGCCCATCAATCTGCACTTCGCCAAAAAACTGAAACCCGGCAAACGGCGAGCTGTTCTGCACGGATGGAGCCTTCTCGAACACCACTTCCGGGCCAAAGGTTTTATCCAGCGGATTAGGCCCGAAACTCCCGGCATTCAGTGGCCCGGCGACAAACTCCCAGAACGGTTCAAAATCCTGAAACGCCGCCCGATCCGGATGGTAGTGATGGGCCGCGCAGTAATGCACATCCGCCGTGAGCCACACGTGATTACGCACCTGCTGCGCCCGCAAAAACGCGAGCAATTCGGCGATCTCCAATTCGCGTCCCTGGGCCGGGCCCGGGTCACCGTTGGCGATGGCTTCCCAGCGCGGCACCCCGGGGCTGACCTCACCGTCGGGCACGCCAAGGCCGATGGGCATGTCCGCAGCGATGACTTTCCATTGCGCCTGGGAGGCTTTCAATTCGCCCTTGAGCCAGTCCAGTTGCTCACGCCCCAGGAACGGTTTTTCGCCACCAAGGTTGTCGTCGTTCGGCCCGCGATAGCTGCGCATGTCCAACACAAAGACATCCAGCAACGGGCCGTAGCTGAGCTTGCGATAAATCCGCCCGCCCTGGTCGGCGCTTTGCCGGCGCATGGGTGAATATTCCAGCCAGGCCTGGCGCGCACGGCCTACCAGGGTGTTGATGTCGCGGGTCTTGTAGCGCTCATCCAGCTGCTTGCTCGGCGACCAGTTGTTGATCACTTCGTGGTCGTCCCACTGCCAGATCTGCGGCACTTCGGCATTGAAGCGACGCACGTTTTCGTCCATCAGGTTGTAGCGATAGTTGCCACGGTATTCATTCAGGGTTTCAGCGACTTTGCTTTTGGCTTCGGTGGTGATGTTGCGCCAGATGCGTCCGTCTTCGGTGGTCAGTTGCGCGGGCACCGGGCCGTCGGCGTAGATGGTGTCGCCGCTGTGGATAAAGAAGTCCGGCAGGCGCAGGCGCATGGCTTCGTAGATGCGCATGCCGCCGATGTCCGGGTTGATGCCGAAGCCCTGGCCGACGGTGTCGCCGCTCCACACGAAACGGATATCCCGGCGTTGCTGCGGCACGCTGCGCAGGTGGCCGAACCAGGGCTCGCTGGCCACACCGGTCTGGGCATCTTCGAAGTGCACACGGTAGAAAATCGCCTGGTCGACAGGCAGGCCGGTGAGTTCGACACGGGCGGTGAAGTCGGTGCGGCTGTCGGCCAGGGGCGAGACGAATTTACGCGGGTTGCTGAACACACTGCGGGTGTCCCACTCCACCACCATCCGCGCCGGGCGGTCGCTGCGGCTCCAGATCATCGCGCGGTCGCCCAGCAGGTCGCCGGACTGCACACCGTCGGTGAGTTGCGGGCGATCCTTGACCGAGGCGATCACCGCAGGCGCGAGGCCCGGCAGCAACAGGCCCGCGCCGACGGCTTGCATCACACGGCGGCGACCGAGGTTGAAGTGGGTCATGCAGGTTCCCTCTCGAGCAGCAAAAGGGAAACTTAAGCATGAAGGGATGAAGGGGATATGACACAGACCTTATTCATAACGAAGATCAAATGTGGGAGCTGGCTTGCCTGCGATCGCATCACCTCGGTTACGCTGATACACCGAGGTGCCTGCATCGCAGGCAAGCCAGCTCCTACATGAACCGCGTTATGCCTGGGCGGGTGCGACAGAAAGTTCTACGGTCTCAGGGCGCTTGAGGAATGCATACACCACGGCAGTCAACAAACTGCCCGCCACGATCGCCAGCAGGTACAGCAGCGCATGGTTGATCGCATTCGGGATCAGCATCACAAACAACCCGCCATGGGGCGCCATCAGTTTGCAGCCGAAATACATCGACAGCGCACCGGTCAGCGCGCCGCCAGCGATGCTCGCCGGAATCACCCGCAGCGGGTCCTTGGCGGCAAACGGAATGGCGCCTTCGGAGATAAAGCACATGCCGAGAATCAACGCAGCCTTGCCGGCTTCGCGTTCGGTCTGGGCGAACTTGCGCCGCGCCAGGAAGGTGGCGATGCCCATGCCAATCGGCGGCACCATGCCGGCAGCCATGGTCGCGGCCATGGGTGCACCGCTTTGCGCTGCCAGCAGGCCAACCGAAAACGCATAGGCCGCCTTGTTGATCGGGCCACCGAGGTCGACGCACATCATGCCGCCCAGCAAGATGCCCAGCAGCACAGCATTGGTGGTACCCATGGTGCTGAGGAAATCCGTGAGGCCGGTGAGCATCTTCGCCACCGGTGGCCCTACCAGGTAAATCATCGCAAGACCCGTGAACAGGCTCGCCAGCAACGGGATGATCAGGATCGGCTTGAGGGCTTCCAGGCTCTGGGGCAAACGGATCGCACGGCTGATGAATTTGACGCAGTAGCCGGCGAGGAAACCGGCAAAAATCCCGCCAATAAAACCCGCGCCCAAGGTGCTGGCCAGCAGGCCGCCGATCATGCCGGGAGCCAGGCCCGGACGGTCGGCAATCGAGTAGGCGATATAACCCGCCAACAGCGGCACCATCAGCATGAAGGCCTGGTCGCCGACGGTTTTCAGCGCGGCGGCCAGGGTGCCTTTTTCTTCAAAAGCATGAATGCCGAACACAAACGACAGGGCGATCAACAGACCACCCGCCACCACCATCGGCAGCATGAACGACACGCCGGTGAGCAAGTGTTTGTAGACGCCGGTCTTCTCCGGTTTGGCGGCCGCACCGCTGGCGGCGGATTCCTGCTTGCCCTCGGCCAGCGCCTTGTTGAGGGTCGCCTCGGATTGCTTGAGCGCGATCCCGGTGCCACAGCGATAGATTTTCTTGCCGGCAAAGCGCTCGGTGGCGACTTCGATATCGGCGGCCAACAGCACCACGTCGGCGTCACGAATCGCCTCGGGACTCAGTGGCGTGCGGGCACCCACCGAGCCCTGGGTTTCCACTTGCAAGTCATAGCCGAGGCGCTTGGCGGTTTGCTGCAACGCTTCGGCAGCCATGAAGGTGTGAGCGACGCCGGTCGGGCATGCCGTAATCGCGACGATACGCGGCGTGCTTTTCGCCGGTGCCGCATCAGCCTCCTGCACCTGAGCCTCTTCAGCCCCGCGACGCAGCACCGCGTCCACATCCTGCAGCGCCTGGGCCGGCGTGCTGCGGAATACGCGCTTGCCAACAAAACGCTGCATGTCCACCGGCGTGCTGCTGACCAGCAACACCCACTCGGCGGCTTCAATGGTGGCCGCCGACAATTGGCGTTCCGGGTGTTGCACGTCTACCACTTCGACGCTGGTACTCCAGCCCTGGCGCTGCGCGGCAGCGTCCAGCAAGCGGGCGCACAGCACACTGGTGACCATGCCGTTCGGGCAGGCAGTAACAATGGCTAACTTCATGACCAACCCTCTTATTGTTCTGTCAGCGGGCGCACATGGACGCCGCTCTGCAAAGTCTCAAGCTGTGCCTCATCGGTGATGCCAAAGCCGATTTGCGTGACCGCCATCGCGGCAATGGCGGTGGCGCGGCGCAGGGTCTGCTCCGGCGTATCGCCATTGAGCAAACCGTGAAGCATCCCGGCCAACAGCGAGTCGCCGGCGCCTACGGTACTGGCCACCGTTACCTTGGGTGGCGTGGCGTGCAGCGCGGTATCCGCGCTGTACCAGCTCACACCGGCGGCACCGTCGGAGACCACCACATGCTCAACACCTTGCCGGTGCAGTTGGCTGACAGCATCCGTGGCATGACCGAGGGCGTCGGCCAGCTCTTCGGTATTGGGTTTGACCAGCCAGGGGCCGGCGTTCAATCCGGCTCGCAAGGCTTCGCCGCTGGTGTCCAGGGCGACTTTCAAACCGAGGTTTTTCAGTTGCTGCAGCAGGCCCTGGAACCACTGGGGGGTGATGCCGCGTGGCAGGCTGCCGGCGACCACCACCGCATCGAATTCAGGGCCGATCACCGCCAGTAGTTTCAGCAGTTGAGCTTGCGCCTGCTCACTCACCCACGGCCCCGGTGCATTGATGTCGGTGACCCGGCCATCCTGCTCGGCAATCTTGATATTGCTACGGGTTTCTCCTGGCACGCGAATGAACGCATCGCCAAACCCACGACTAGCGATCAGTGCATCGAACGCCTGCGGGTTCGCTGCACCGAGAAAACCGCCCACGCTCACCTGATGACCAAGGTCCGCCAGCACCTGCGCGACATTCACGCCCTTGCCGGCAGCATGGGTGATCATCGCTTCACTGCGGTTGACCTCACCCGGTTCCAGGCGCGCCAGGCGCACCGTCAGGTCCAACGCCGGGTTCAGCGTCAGGCTTAAAATCCTTGCCATTTACACGGCCTCCACAAGCGCACGCACTTCGGCGGGGGAACCCACCGCCAGAGCTTTTTGGGCCAGGCCCTGGGCCTCGCTCAGACTGAATTCACGTACCCGTGCCTTGACCTCGGGGATGCTGCGCGCAGACACGCTCAGCTCATCCACACCCAGGCCGACCAGTACCGGAACCGCCAACGGGTCGGCTGCCAACTCGCCGCAAACGCCGACCCATTTGCCATGGGCATGGGCGGCGCGCACGGTGATATCGATCAGTTGCAATACCGCCGGGTGCAGGCCATCCGCCTGGGCCGACAGCGTCGGGTGGCCGCGGTCGATGGCCAGGGTGTACTGGGTCAGGTCGTTGGTACCGACGCTGAAGAAGTCCACTTCCTTGGCCAGTACCGGCGCCAGCAACGCCGCCGACGGCACTTCGATCATGATCCCCAGTTGCAGGTCGGCCACCGGGATTTCCAGGCGCAGGCGCTCGGTCATGTCCCGGGCCTGGCGCCACTCATCCACGCTGCCGACCATGGGGAACATGATGCGCAGTGGACGGTTGTCCGCCGAGCGCAACAGCGCGCGCAATTGCGCTTCCATGATCTGCGGGCGTTGCAGGGTCAGGCGGATGCCGCGCACGCCGAGGAAGGGGTTTTCTTCCTTGGCGATCGGCCAGTAAGGCAGCGGTTTGTCACCGCCCACATCGAGGGTGCGCACCACCAGTGGCCGACCGCCGAGGCCGTCGAGTACGCGGCGGTATTCGGCTTCCTGGGTGGCTTCGTCGGGCGCTTGTTTGTGGGCCATGAAAATCAGTTCGGTGCGTAACAGGCCGATGCCTTCGGCACCCTGTTCCACTGCGCTGGCAACCCCGGCGCTTTCGCCGATATTGGCGAACACTTCGACGGCATGGCCATCGCGGGTCAGCGCCGGTTCATGGCGTTGCGCGGCGGCGGCTTGCAGGCGTTGTTCGCGGGTGTCGCGTTCGACGGTGGCGCGCTGCAAGGTGGCGGCGTCGGCGTCGACATGCAGGCGACCGCGTTGGCCATCCAGCAGCAACGGCGTGCCCGAGGCCAGCAGCAACACCGCCGGGCCTGCCCCCACCAGCGCGGGAATGCCCAGGGCGCGGGCGACGATGGCGCTGTGGGCGGTGGCGCCGCCACGGGCGGTGAGGATGCCGGCAACACGCACCGGGTCCAGGCGCGCCACGTCCGAGGGGCCGACTTCGTCCATCACCAGAATGTAGGGTTCGTCCGGCTCCTGGGCGGTTTCGACACCGCACAGTTGCGCCAGCACGCGGCGGCCAATGTCACGCAGGTCAGCAGCGCGCTCGGCGAGCAAGGCGTCCTGCAGCGATTCCTGCTGTTTGGCCGCGGCTTCGATCACGCTCATCCAGGCGGCTTCGGCGCTTTCGCCCTGCTTGAGACGCGTCTCGACTTCGTCGGTCAGTTCCGGGTCGTCGAGCATCTCTTGGTGGGTGATGAAGATCTCGCGGATGGCCTTGGATTTGCTGCGCTCGATCAGGCCCTGGATATCCCGGCGCACGTCGGTCAATGCCGTGTGCAGGCGTTGGCGCTCGATCACCGGCGACTCACCGCGCAGCGGGTATTCGAAAGGTTGCAGCACCTGGATATGCGCCGGGCCAATCGCAATGCCGGGGGCGGCGGCGATGGCCTGGATCAGGCTGCCGGATACCGGGGCGCTGAGCACCGGCTCGATGTCGACGACGACCTGCTGGGCGCTTACCGCTGGCAGCGGCTCGACTTCTTCACCGAGGCCTTCTTCTACCGCCGCCAGCAAGGCGGGCAAGGCGTCACCGGCAATGGTTGGCTCAGCGACAAACTCCAGCACCTGGCCACGCCGTGCGCCAAGGCTCAGCAACTTGCTCAGGCTTTTTACCGACACTGCGCTGACATCACCATCCACGATGCGCACACGGATTTCACCGTCAAAACTTTTCGCCAATTGCGCGAGGATCTTCGCGGGGCGCGCATGCAGGCCGTGGGCGTTGGCCAGCGCGATGCGCACGCTTGGCCAGTCGGCGGGCAGTTCACCGCCGAGCACTTCCAGTACGGCGCGGCTGCTGGTGGCGCGGCCGAGTTCCTGGCCGCGGCCTTCGATCAGCAAGGCACACAGGCGTTCGAGCAAGGTTTGGTGGGCCTCGCCAAGGCTGGCCAGGCAAAACAGGCCGCTCAATGGCTGGCCCAGGTAACGCATGGGTTTGTCCGGGGTGACAAAAGCCAGGCCCGGGCGCTTCACCGTCTGCTCGCTGTGCAACCACCAAAGGCCATCGCCCAGGGGCAGCGCATCGACTTGTTGCAGGACGGCGGCAAAGCCGTTGCTCACGCAATCGGCCTGGCGCAGCAGGCGTGCGCCGCGCCACACCAGCTCTTCGAAATCGTCCGCCGACACGCCCAGGCCGATCATCTGTGCGTCCAGCGCCAGCTCCTGCGGCGCACCTTGCAGCAGTTTCAGCAAGGCTTCGGCAGAACTGGCGCGGCGCAGGGCCTGGCCCAGGTCGGTCTCGCCGAGGGCGCGGGTCAGCAGTTGCAGGAGGCGCAGGTGCTCGTCGGATTTGGCGGCAATGCCGATCGCCAGGTAAACGATCTGGCCATCCCCCCAATCCACGCCGTCGGGAAATTGCAGCAGGCGCACGCCGGTGGCGAACACCTGGTCGCGGGTTTCGGGGGTGCCGTGGGGGATGGCGATGCCTTGGCCGAGAAAGGTCGAGCCTTGGGCTTCACGCGCTTGCAAGCCACTGAGGTAACCCTCGGCGACCAGGCCATCGGCCACCAGTTTTTCAGCGAGCAGTTGCAAGGCAGCAGACTTATCCACAGCCGTCTGGCCCATGGATATCTGCTCGTGGGTGAGCTCAAGCATGCCGTTCTCCTAGTTAGTGCGGCGTGCGCACTAGGTATTATTTTGAATAAATCAGTGCAAAGGCGTTCGAAAAAATTGACTGAGTGGTCAGTTGGCAGGACCACGTTCGTCGTGATAATCGTAAAAATACGCTTGCTGAAACGTTTAATCTAGAATTTATGGCAGATTACGCGTTAATTTCCCATGATTGAAGCGCCACTCGGCTGTTGAGTTGCGACAATGGTCGTCTGCAGTAATCGGTTACGATTGGACAAAGTGTCGGGGCAAGCTCTAAAAAACAAGGAAATCCCGGTTTGAAACTCAGTGATATCGCGCGCATCGCCGGTGTGTCTGTGACCACCGCCAGCTACGTCATCAATGGCAAGGCCGAACAGCAACGGATCAGCAGCGCAACCGTCGAACGGGTGCGCGCCGTGGTTGAAGAACATGGCTTTACGCCCAACCCCCAGGCCGCCGGGCTGCGCAGCCGGCATACCCGTACCCTGGGGTTTATCCTGCCAGACCTGGAAAACCCCAGTTACGCACGTATCGCCAAGCTGCTGGAGCAAGGCGCCCGGGCGCGGGGTTATCAACTGCTGATCGCCAGTTCCGATGACGACGCCAACAGTGAACGGCAATTGCTGCAATTGTTCCGCGCCCGCCGCTGCGATGCGTTGTTTGTCGCCAGCTGCCTGCCGCCCAATGACGACAGCTACCGCGAGCTGCAAGCCAAGGGTTTGCCGGTGATCGCCATTGACCGGGTGATGGAGTCTACGCAGTTCTGCTCGGTGGTCAGTGATGATCGCCAGGCCTGCCAGCAATTGACCAGCAGCCTGCTGCAACCGCTGCCCAAGCAGATCGTGTTGATCGGCGCGCGGCCAGAGCTGAGCATCAGCCAGGAACGTGCCGCCGGCTTCAAGGAAGCGCTGAATGACTTCAAGGGTGAAGTGCTGATCGAACAAGGCGAGTCCTTCAGCCGTGACTGTGGCCGACAGTTGATGGAGCAATTGCTGCAAAGCCTGGGGCATTTGCCTGACGCGCTGGTGACAACGTCCTACGTCCTGCTGCAAGGGGTGTTTGATGCGCTGCATGACTTCCCGCTCAAATCCCGCCCGCTGCGCCTGGGGACATTTGGCGACACCCAATTGCTGGATTTCCTGCCGCTGCCGGTGAATGCCATGGCCCAGCAGCACCAATTGATCGCCGACACCGCGCTGCGCCTGGCGCTGGCGGCCGTTGAAGAACAGCACTACGCGCCAGGCGTGCACGCCATCGGCCGCACGTTCAAGCAGCGGATTCACTCGGAGTAAGTGGTGTGGAGCTGATCGACAGCCACACCCACCTGGACTTCCCGGACTTCGACGCTGATCGCGCTGAAGTTCTGAGCCGCTGCCGCGGTTTGGGCGTGCGCCGGATAGTGGTGCTGGGGGTCTATCAGCAGAATTGGCAACGGCTGTGGGACCTGGTGCAAACCGACGCGGACTTATTCGCCGCCTTCGGGCTGCACCCGGTGTATCTCGATGACCATCGCCCCGCCGACCTGACCGAACTGGGCGACTGGCTGACCCGCCTGAATGGCCACCGGCAACTGTGCGCAGTGGGCGAAATCGGCCTGGATTACTTCCTCGAACAGCTGGACCGTGAACGCCAGCAAAGCCTGTTTGAAGCCCAACTGAAGCTGGCGGTGGATTTCCAGCTACCGGCGCTGCTGCATGTGCGCCGCAGCCACGCGGCTGTGATCGCCACCCTCAAGCGCATTCGCCTGCCACGGGGCGGCATCATTCACGCGTTTGCCGGCAGCCAGGAAGAAGCCCGCGAATACATCAAGCTCGGGTTCAAACTGGGCCTGGGCGGCGCGGCGACGTGGCCGCAAGCCCTGCGCATGCACAAAGTGATCGCCCGCCTGCCGCTGGAAGCTGTGGTGCTGGAGACCGATTCGCCGGACATGGCGCCCGTCATGTACCCGGGCCAGCGCAACAGCCCCGAACATCTGCCGGACATCTGTGTCGCCCTGGCGCAGCGCATGGGCCTCAGCCCTTCAGCGTTGGCTGAGGCGAGCAGCCGCAATGCCTGCGAGCTGTTCAACTGGTAGGGTTCCGCCCCCGGTGCCTCACACCCGAAAGTTACCGATCAGTTGCTTAAGTTCGATCACTTGCAAGGACAACTGCCGGCTGGCGGCTTCGGTCTGGTGCGCGCCCTGCGCCGCATGCTCACCCGCACGGTTGATCTCGACGATGTTCTGATCGATGTCGTGTGCCACGGCCGTCTGTTGTTCGACGGCAGCGGCAATCTGCTGGTTCTGGTCGACGATCATTCCCACGGCACCGAGGATATTCTCCAGAGCCTGCTGGACCTTTTCCGACTGCCCCACCGTGCCATTGGCCATCTCGTGGCTGCTGCCCATGGCCTTCACAGCTGCACCGACGCCGCTGTGGAGCTTGGCAATCATCTGCTCGATTTCCTCGGTGGACTGCTGGGTACGCCGGGCCAGGGTGCGCACCTCATCGGCCACCACGGCGAAACCGCGCCCTTGTTCACCGGCACGCGCGGCCTCGATGGCGGCATTCAGCGCCAGCAGATTGGTCTGTTCGGCGATGCTCTTGATCACTTCCAGCACGCGGCTGATGGATTGACTGTCGACGGCCAACTGATTAATCACCCGCACCGATTGATCGATCTCCGAGGCCAGCGCCGCGATACTGCCTTGCTGGGACTGCACCAGCCCGCGACCGCTGACGGTTTCTTCGTTGACGCTGTGGGCGCTGCTGACCGCCGCCGCCGCACTGCGGGCGACTTCCTGGGCGGTGGATGACATCTGGTTCATGGCGGTCGCCACTTGCTCGATCTGGCTGCGCTGGCCGGAGACGGCCTGGTTGCTGCTGGCCGAGACCGACTCCACTTGCCCGGCCTGGTGTTCGACCTGGTTGACGGTGTGCCCTACCCGCTCGATCAGGTCGTGGATTTTTGCCACGGTGGCGTTGAACACCTGACCCAGATCCCCCAGTTCGTCGCGGCTTTGGGCGATAAAGGTGACGGTCATGTCACCCGCCGCCACCTTGTCCATCATCGCTCCGAGTCGGCGCAACGTGGTGCGGGTCGAGGCGTAGAACCCGGCGTACAGATAGAAGATCAGCAAAAACACCGAGGCCAGGGCCGCCACCAATCCGATCATGTGCGTACGGTTTTCTGACAGGCGTTGCTCCAGTTGCTGCTCGAGAAAGGTCAGGGTGGCCTCGTCGAGTTGATAGGTCTTGGCCATCAACGTGCTGACTTCGTCGTAGAAGCCTTGCCATGGAGCGTCGAGGGTTTCGGCCACGACGACCTGCTCTTCGAACAACTCACTGCCTTGCTTGAGGCTGGCCTGGCTCGCCTCCGCCAGGCTCGCCAACGCGGCGTGGGCAGGTTTGCTGGCGCCGAGGGCGTCTTGCAGTTTCAGGCCGTATTCGGCCTGGAGTTTTTCCAGTTGCTGCAACAATTCATCAAAGCGGGTGCTGGAGGAAGAGTTGAGAAAGCCCTGACCCAACGAATAAGCGCCCATTGCCCGGCCTTCGCCCAGGGTTTGGGTGACTTGCGGGGTGACGCTGGTGATCAGTTCGCTGAGTTGGCGCAGGTCGCCCTGAGGGTCGCGGCTCAAGCCTGACTGGCTGGCGATGATCTGGCTGAGCATCTGCGCCTTGTTGAGGAGTTTGCCGATCAGCGCGCTCTTGCTCAGCAGCGAGGTTTCCTGTTGCTGGGCCTTGAAGGCGGCGATCATTTCATCGCGCTTGGCGTCGAAGGCGGCGGCTTGCTCGGGGTCGGCAGACAGGGCGTGGAAGCCTTGCAGGCGCTGCAGCAGGCTTTCTTCCAGGGCGACGATCTTGCTTTCAATGTCGCCGGCTTTGCCTGATTGGCCGAGGGTTGCGTTGATCTGCACCTGGTTGTTCAAGGTTTCCAGGTCGCGGCGCAGGGCCAGGCTGCTGCCCAGCAGGTCGAGGCTTTGCAGCTCGATGCGGGTGCCCTGGAATTCACGCCAGGAGTCGCGCACCAGGTAATAGTTGGTGGCCAGCATCGGCAACAGGAACAGCACGCTGATAAGGCTGAACTTCATGCCGAAGGTCAGGCGGTTCATGAACGCGACGGCGGGATAGAGCAAGCTCTTCACAGGTGAACTCCCTTTTTCTTTTATTTTTATCGAGGGCGCAGGGCGGCGGCAGATAGCCACTATTTGGCGCTCTGTCTGTATAGCTCAATTCGAAAAGGAGGTTTGTAACTTAAGGTTAACGAGGTAGGAGCGAGCTGGCTCGTGAAGAACGTCGACGATAATGCGCGCTATCTGGATGCACGCGGTGTCCTTGCGTTTTTCGCGAGCAAGCTCGCTCCTACAGGGGGGTGGATCAGGGCAGCACGGTCCAGATGGCAAAACCGGCGTACCACAGCACGGCGGCGCGCAACAGCAATTCCCAGATACGGTCGAGGCTGTTGATACCCTCAGGCCCCGCCACCGGCGGCGGGATTTCAGCGGCTACCAGGCCCACCTTTTCTACCAGTTGCGCCGCGCTGATGTCCCAGCTCAGCAACTCATGCAGCATCACCCGGCCGACCGCCACAAAGTTGCCCACCAGGGCAAAACTCGCCGCCAACAGGCGTACCGGCAACCAGTCGAAGGCATGGCGCAATTGCCCGGCACGCTCGGCCACCAGCGGGTTCTGACTGTGCTCGGTCGCCAGCGCCAGCAACCGGTAGGCCAAGGCAGCCACCGGCCCGAGGAGGAAGTACCAGAAAATCACCGCGAAGAAGCTTTGGTAGGCCTGCCATAACAGATGGCCCTGGACCCGTTCCAGCAGTTGCTCGCCACTGTCGGCGCTGATGCTCAAGTCGCGCTCGGCCACATGTTCGGCCGCTTGCAGGTCACTCCGGCGCCAGGCATCACGGAACGGGCCCAACCCGGCCAGTAGATCGCCACGGCCAAGGCTATAGATCACCACCAGCAAATGCACCGGCAGCGCCAACAGGCCATAAGCCACCGGCTCCAGCACCAACAGCAAAAGTGCCAGCAATGCCACCGGCAGCAGCACCAGCAGCGCCAGAATCAGCCATGGCCGTTTGCCCAGGCTGGCGCTTGATTCCAGCTTCGCCAGCTCCCGCAGCCAACCGCCATCACGTTGTATACGCTGGCGCAGGGCCGAGAATTTCTCGATCCATACCGCCAACACCAACACCAGAAAACTCATTGTGCGTGTCCTCCATCCTGCAAGGCGCTGCGAAAGCGCGCCCAATCAAATTCGGGTCCGGGATCGGTTTTGCGTCCCGGGGCGATATCGCTATGGCCACAAATGCGCTGGCGGGTAATGCCCGTGTACACCGCCAGCAACTGGCGCGTCAGGGCAATCAGGGATTGATACTGAGCATCGGTGAAAGGCAGGTCATCGGTACCCTCCAGTTCAATTCCCAGGGAAAAGTCGTTACACGTTTCACGGCCCTCGAAGCTCGATACGCCGGCGTGCCAGGCACGGTCCAGGCACGAAACAAATTGCGTCACCGCGCCATCACGCTCAATCAGAAAATGCGCAGAAACCCGTAGGTCGGCAATACCTTCAAAGTAGGGATGTTCCGTGACATCCAGACGATTCTGGAAAAACTCATGCACCTTGCCGGTGGCGAATTGCGCCGGTGGCAGGCTGATGTTGTGCACCACCAACAGGGAAATCTCGCCACCGGGGCGCTCGTTGAAGTTGGGTGAAGGGCAATGACGAATGCCCTGGCACCAACCGCTGGCGGGGTCCAACTGCATACAGGTTCCTTGAACGAGGCTGGGGTGCCTCAGTATGCCGCGTTCCGCTGTCCGGTTGCGATCACTTGGCGCGATGAAGTTGGCGCAGGTTGCCAATCACCGAGGCCAGGGCACGGTCAAACAGCAGCGCATCATCCAGGGTTCGCACCGCGCCGCGCTTGAACTCCAATGCCAATTCAACCGGGCTTTTTTCCAATACCTTGAGGCCGGTGCGGTTGACAAAAATACAGGTATTGGCCGGCGCAATAATCGCCGTCAGCTTGCAGCGCAGGGTGTTTTCAGCGTCTTCCTGGAATTCGACCCAGCAACCGATTCGCAGTTGGCGAACCTTGAGCAGGTCGGGGTCATCTTCCGGCAGGCTCACCGCAAGGGCCGGTGCAGCAGGGCTGAGGACGAATGCCTCACGCACTTCAACCTGCGACAGCGAAGACTGTCCATCGGTATTGCCCCGGAAAGACAGGACATGCAGCGTCTGCAACTGGGTGAAAAATTCCCGGGTAATGAAGGGATCAAACGCGGCGCCGCTCAAGCCGTCGCGCAAGGCCTTGAGCAATTCAGGCAGCTGCTCCAGCAAGTGCCGCCCCGCTTCGGTGTCTTCACTCAGGCCGACACTCCAGATCAACTCATCCATGGTGCGCAACCCGGCCGCCCATTGCGGCGAGTGTTCGCCGTGCTTCAGGCAGGCCAGCAACAGCACCTGGCTCCAGGCCTGCTGCAGGAACTGCACCACGAACTCGGGCAAGACTTTGCCCAACAGCCGCAGATTGAGAGCTTCGGCCACCCGCTGACGGGCGATTTCGGTGCGGACACGCCCTTCTTCCGCGTCACGGGTGCGTTGCTCCAGTAACTCGCTGCGGCGCCGCTCGTCATGGGTAAACGCGGTGAACTCTGCCAGCAGCTGGGAAAAAATCGCCGGGTCATCGACAAAATCGTTCAGCAAGCGCTGCACCACCTGCTCGATGTGCACGTACAAGCTGTCGCGCTGATAGCCGTCGCGCCGGCTCCAGCCCATGGCTGCCGCAGCGATTTCATTGAGCAGGCGTCGCGCCGGGTGGTTGGCGTGACTGAAAAAACTCTTGTCGAGCACCGCCACTTTCAACATCGGAATCTGCAGGCGGGCGATCAGGGCCTTGAGGGACTCGGGCACCGTACTGTCATCGAGAATGAACTCGAAGAGCATGGCGATCAGGTTGATCACGTCCTCGTCGGCGTCCTCAACCACCCGCGACTTGCCGCTCTTTACGCTGACCCGGGTCAGCAATTGTTCAAGCTGGTTGCGCAGGTCGAAATCATCCTCCACCTCGGGCTCAGGTACGTATTGCTGCAAATGGGAGAGCAGGCGCAGCAGGTCACGGGTGGAGATTGGCTGGGTCTCGGCGCTGGCCTCAAGGGTGGGCGCCACACTGCCGCGCACGGCGGACAGCAACTCTTGCAGCGCCGCGAATACTTCCTGCTCGCTGTCGTCTGCTGGACGGCCGGTAATCGGCGGCGTGTCTTCAGGCAAATCGGCGGGAGCGACAGCACGCCGCGAGGGTACCGCCTTGAGTTCAGGCAGTACGCCGGTGGCGATCAACAACTGATTGGCTTCGCCGTACAACAGATCAGCGTCACTGAGGACGTATTTTTCAAACAGTTTGAGGATGATCAGCTTGACCCGAATTTCCACGCCAAGGCTGCGGCCCGCTTGCAGAAAGAACGCGCAGAGCATTGCCGGGCCCAGGGGGTTGTCCCGATCATCCATGTGCCTGTCGAGCAATGCGTTCAAACGCGCCGTCAACTGCCCAAGGGCCAGGCCATCGCGGCGCAGCACCTTGCCCAGCATGGCCTCGAGGGCAACGGCTTTTTCCAGCTCGTCGCCGGAGACGCCGGGCACCGCCGCGTAGGACACCACCGGAATCAGTTGCAGCTCACCGCGCTCCACGTTGCCAAGATTGGCAAACGCCTCGTAAAGCTGCCCCATGAAGCCGCGCTCGAAATTCTTGCGCTTGAGGCGCAAGTCACGCATGGCCTCAAAGAAAATGCCGTGGTCGACATTGCTGCGGGACTTGTCGGCCATTTCGAACAGGGTGTCGTCGGCGTTATCAAACAGCTCCTGCAAGCCCTGCCTGAGTTGCTGCGCCGCCTTGTCACGGACCTGGAGCAATACCACCGGCAGGCGGGCGAGCGGCGACGGCGTCGCCCGTGCCTTACTGATCGGCACCACCTTCCCGTCTTTATGCATCCTGGCCTCCTGAAACGGCGGTATTCAAGTGTGTGAAAGATCGGTGCGGCAACGGGGGCAAAGCACCCCGAAACACTGCGAAAATCGGGCTATCACTGTAACGTCAAAGCTATGACGCCAATTGCAAGGCGCGAGATTATCTTGCAAATGAGGGTTGTTGCGCCAGCAAACTCTGTAATCACCGGGTAAATGAGCACCTCAAGCAGTGCCGGTAGCACGTGCCGCCTTGGGTTCAGGCCCGCCCTGCCCCTATAATCCAGGCACTTTGTTTGTGGAGCCTGTCATGCCCAATCTTCGTCTAGCCGACCTGACCGCCGAAATCGAAGCCAACGTGCGTCGCGCACTGTTGGAAGATATCGGCAGTGGGGATATCACCGCACAACTGATCCCGGCCGAACGCCTGGCGAAGGCCACGATCATCACTCGCGATGCCGCTGTCATCAGCGGCACGGCCTGGGTGGAAGCGGTGTTTCGCCAGCTGGACCCACGCGTCGCCGTGCATTGGCAGGTGCGCGACGGTGAGCGCGTCAGCCCGAACCAGGTGCTGTTTCACCTCGAAGGCCCGGCCCGTTCGCTGCTCAGTGGCGAGCGTTGCGCGCTGAATTTTCTGCAACTGCTTTCAGGCGTTGCCACTCGGGCCCAATATTTGGCGGACTTTGTCGCGTCCACCCAGGTCAAGCTGCTGGATACTCGCAAGACCCTGCCCGGCCTGCGCCTGGCGCAGAAGTACGCGGTGACCTGCGGCGGTTGCCACAACCACCGCATCGGTCTGTATGACGCGTTCCTGATCAAGGAAAACCATATCGCGGCCTGTGGCGGCATTGCCCAGGCCATCAGCGCCGCCCACAAGATCGCCCCGGGCAAGCCGGTGGAAATCGAAGTGGAAAGCCTGGAGGAACTGCGCGAAGCACTGGCGGCGGGCGCCGACATCATCATGCTGGATGAGCTGAGCCTGGATGACATGCGCGAAGCGGTGCGCCTGAACGGCGGCAAAGCCAAGCTGGAAGCCAGTGGCGGGATCAACGAAAGCACCCTGCTGCCCATCGCTGAAACCGGCGTGGACTACATCTCCATCGGGGCAATGACCAAGGATGTGAAGGCGGTGGATTTGTCGATGCGGCTTAGCCTCTGAAACGCCTTCAAATCTAAGCGCAAGCTTTTGTGGCGAGGGAGCTTGCTCCCGCTGGGTTGCGAAGCGACCCCAAAAACCTTGGGAGCGCTGCGCACTCCAGCGGGAGCAAGCTGCCTCGCCACATTAAGCTCGTATCAGATCGCGAGGTTGTTCATCCCGCAATACTCGTTCCAGTCCACACCCAGCACCTCGGCGGCCTCCTTGTGCAAAGCCAGGCGTGCCGCCTCGAACTCTTCCGGGGTGGTGGTGTACTTCAGGGTGAGTTCCCACGGCTGCAGGCCCTGGGCCTCGGCCTCATCTTCAAATGACCATTGGATCTGGTCCCTTTGATCATCGGCGCTCAGGTCCTTGATCTCATCCAGCAGTTCCGGCGACTCCGCAACGTACTTTTTGAGGGCTGCTTCGTGCCGCGCTTCCTGGGTCATTTCTTGTATGGTCATGTCGTTCTCTTAGATCGAGGAATGGGGATGCATCTGGGTCATCAAGGTTTCGCAGATACAAAAGAACAGGCATGAATACCGGTTCGTCTGGCCTTCAGAACCATTCTGGGATCATCTGAAAACTGTGTTGCCTTTGTGCCCGAGACAGGAATCGAACCTGCGACCTTCGCGTTACGAGTGCGCTGCTCTACCGGCTGAGCTACACGGGCGGTGGGCTAAAGCTAGCACTGCCTTGGGCGTCCGGCAACTCACTGCTTTGGGAGGGCAATCACACCCTGCGCCCAAAAGCGCGGCTGCAGGTGATCTTGGCCCAAGCCCATATAGTGCTGGATACGCTCTGTGAGGTGGGGCACGTCACGGATTGCAATGAACACCAACATGCCAACGGACACGACACTCGCCGCCGTCCACATTTTGGCCAGGATCGGCGACGGCGTGACCGCTGGAGTTCGCCACACATGCAGTGCCATCAGCCACCCGGCCACCAGCGACAGCCAGAGTTGCGAAACAGGCATCACGATCACGCCATCCACCATGGCTTGGGTCAGCGCACCGACCAGCGAGGCAAACAGGCACAAGCGCAGCAGGTCCACGGGTGCCCACGACAACACCCGATCGCGTAACACACCGATGGTTGCCCACCCTGCCCACGTAACCAACGCGATCACACCTAGCGTTGACGGCACACCCCATTCGCTGGCCCATTGCAGAATCGCCTGATGAGGGTGAGCAGCAATGTCGTTGGCGATGTCGGCAAAATGCATCGGCCCGAAACCCAGCCAAGGACGCTCAAGAATCATGTGCCAGGCCTGCCACCAGATAGGTCCACGCCCGGACAAACTGGTCGTCAGGCGGTCTGCGGCAGCGTTGGAAATTTCAATCCCCAGGTACCTTGCCAGCACGCTGAACACCAGCCAGTACAGCAACAATCCGCAGGCCAGTGCGGCCAACTGCAAGACCACCCAGCGGCGACCCTGCAGCCCCAAAAACATCAAGACGGAGCCCGCAACGCCCATACCCAGCCACGTGCCGCGGGTACCACCACTGATCGCGATCAGCCACCACACGCAGAGCAGCGCAAACACCGCGGCCCGTGCTGGACGAGCGACGTTTGAAACCAGTAAGGGAAGTGCCAGCAGTGGCAGGGTGAAGGTCTGGAACTGACCGTAGAAGCGCTTGTTGGAAAATCCGGACAACAGCAAATCGGGGTCTACGACCGATTCGCCACTGGTAAACGCGAGGACACCTGCGTGCAGATATTGAATGCTTTTAATCATGCACAAGAGCAATACGAACAGGATCAAGACACGATCCAGGGACTCATCCCCGTTGCGCCTGGCCCGGCTGAAAGCCACGGCAATGGCGCCACAACTGATGAGCAGCGCCAGTTCGGTCAACGCCCAGAGCGGCTGATGGGCCAACAGCGCCGAAACCAGGCCCGCCAACCCAATCAGCAACACCCCGAGCACTGTCGGCCTATCAACGCATCGCCCGACCTGCGGCAAGCACAGCCCATACACCACCGCACATGTCGCCACCGCTATCTGCACCACACGTTGCCAATCGTGGCCACTGAACGGCGCGCAGATAGCCAGCGTCAGCAGGCACACAACCACGACGAGGAAAGTATTCCCCCGCTGCTGAACGGACAACGTCATCGGCAACCTCTACTTCCTTGTGGCGTGTGCGGAACGAGTTGCGTACACGCTCTCGATTGTTGCGTAAACAGTAGACGGTCTCAGGGTCAGGCGCCGCCGGCGGTACAACCTTTGGCAGCGTATTGGTCTTCTGCCGTGGTGGTGCACTTCCAGCCAGACGTGGCACTACGGGTCAAGGTGATGATTTTGCCCAGGACCGGCGCGGGTGCGTCGAGGATTTCACAGGCAATCGTGCCAGCACCGGTGGCGATGTCGCCGGTCACGTCAATCTTGCAGTTGGCCGTTGGGCTGGTCCCGCCGATCAACCCCAGGGTGGGTGGCGTACCCTGGTTCAGCGTGTCTTCAAAGCCGGCCTTCAATGCGGAGACCTCGGCCAGCCCAGCGGTGAACTTGGCCTTGGCCTGGTGCTTGGTATACATGGGCAGGCCAATGGTGGCCAAAATGCCGATGATTGCCACGACGATCAACAATTCGATCAAGGTAAAACCTTTCTGACGCATCACATTCACTCTCCAGAATAAAACCTATCGCGAGGCGCGTCCTGCACCCCGTCTCGGCAACCGCGCCAGTGTACTCACCCCTGCGCAGCCGATGCTGAACAAGACGCACAAATTGACATTTTTTCGCTCGAGACTCCCCGGCCCGAGTCCGTCACCTGACTAAGCTATAAATCTTCCACTGTCTGTGTGCGGAACTGCGAAATGAATGATGTTTCAGCGATCTATACCTGGGAAGGCGTCAACCGCAACGGGCGCAAGGTCTCGGGAGAAACCAGCAGTCACAACCCTGCACTGGTCAAAGCACTGTTGCGTCAACAAGGCATCAACCCTGGCCGCGTACGCAAAAAATCCGCGGGCTGGCCAAGTCTTGCTCCGTCGGTCAAACCCGTGGAGATTGCCCTCTTCACCCGCCAGCTGGCGACGCTCTTAAAAGCCGGCATCGCGCTTCTGCAAGCACTGGATATCATCGCCGAAGGCTTCGAAAACCGGCACATGCGCACACTGGTACAAAGCTTGAAGCAGGAGATCGCCGCTGGCAGCAGCCTGTCTGTCGCGTTGCAGAAACAGCCCCGATACTTCGACGAACTGTACTGCAACCTGATTGCGGCGGGGGAGCAGGCGGGCGCGCTCGAAGCGCTGTTGGAACGAGTCGCCACCCACCTGGAAAAAAGCGAGCAGTTGAAAGCCAGAATCAAAAAGGCGATGACCTATCCCATGACGGTGCTGGCAGTCGCCACCCTTGTCAGTGCGATCCTGCTGATTCACGTTGTGCCCCAGTTCCAGGGCCTGTTTGCCGGCGTCGACGCGCAGCTGCCGGGCTTTACCTTGGCGGTCATCAGCCTGTCGGAGTTCATGCAACACAACGGGTGGATACTGATTTTGGCCGCGGGCACCGGTTTCGCAGGACTGCGCAAAGCCTATCGCTCGTCCACAGGCTTTCGCCATTGGCTCGATGCCAGTTTGTTGAAAGCACCGGTGGCAGGCACACTGCTGAAAAAATCGGCGCTCGCCCGCTACGCCCGCACGCTCTCGACTACCTTTGCAGCCGGCGTACCCCTGGTGCAAGCATTGGACTCCGTGGCCGGCGCTACGGGTAATGGACTGTTCAAACAGGCAATCAATCGTATGCGGCACGACGTATCAACCGGAACGCAATTAAATGAATCCATGGCCGTAAGCGGCCTGTTTCCAGGCATGGCGATCCAGATGACCGCGATCGGCGAGGAGTCGGGCACCCTCGACACCATGCTGGAAAAAGTCGCCAGCCACTACGAGGCCGACGTCGACAACCTGGTGGATAACCTCACGAGCCTGATGGAGCCGCTGATCATGGTGGTACTCGGGGGCATCGTCGGGGCATTGGTACTCGCCATGTACCTGCCGATCTTTCAACTCGGTACCGCCTTTTGAGCACGCCACTGACTGAGATCCTTGTTTATCAGCCATGGTTTTTTGTATCAGGCGCGTTGCTGCTGGGCTTGATTGTCGGCAGCTTTATCAACGTGCTGGTTTGGCGCCTGCCGAAGATGCTGGAGCGTGAATGGCGAGCCCAGGCCCATGAAGTCCTTGGCCTTCCCGCCGAGCCCATCACGGCGCCCTATAACCTGATGCGCCCCAACTCCTGTTGCCCACACTGCAACCACCCGATTCGCCCTTGGGAGAATATTCCGCTGCTCAGTTACCTACTGCTCAGAGGGCGCTGCTCAAGTTGCCATTCACCTATCAGCGCGCGTTACCCCTTCACCGAATTGGCGTGCGGGTTGATCTCGGCGGTTGTCGCCTGGCATTTCGGTTTCGGCTGGGCAGCCGGCGCGGTGATGGTGTTGAGTTGGGGCTTGCTGGCGATGAGCCTGATTGACGTAGACCACCAACTGCTGCCGGATGTGCTGGTGCTGCCGTTGCTGTGGCTGGGCCTGATCCTCAACAGCTTTGGCGTTTTTGTGTCATTGCCCGATGCGCTGTGGGGCACCGTGGCCGGGTACATGAGCCTGTGGTCGGTGTTCTGGCTGTTCAAGCTGATCACCGGCAAGGACGGAATGGGTTACGGGGATTTCAAGCTTCTGGCCATGCTCGGCGCCTGGGGCGGCTGGCAGATCCTGCCGATGACGCTGCTGCTGTCGTCCCTGGTGGGCGTGATGGGCGGCCTGATTCTATTGCGTCTGCGCAAAGCCCAAGTGTCGGTTCCAATGCCTTTTGGTCCGTATCTGGCAATTGCCGGCTGGATTGCATTGCTCTGGGGTGGTCAAATAACCGACTTCTATTTGCAGTCTGTCGGTTTCAGATGACCACTTCTGTTGCAACACCCTGGATTCTTGGCCTCACTGGCGGCATCGGCAGTGGCAAAAGCGCGGCAGCCGAACACTTCGTACGGCTCGGCGTGGACCTGATTGACGCCGACCATGCCGCGCGCTGGGTCGTCGAGCCCGGGCGTCCGGCCCTGGCGAAAATTGCCAGGCATTTCGGTGCAAGCGTGCTGCAGCCTGATGGGCAGTTGGACCGTGGAGCATTGCGCAAGCTGATCTTCGAAGTGCCCGAAGAACGCCTCTGGCTGGAAGCATTGCTGCACCCGCTGATCGCCGAGGAGATTCGCAGCCATCTGGCACGCGCCAAATCGCCTTACGCGATTCTGGTGTCACCGTTGCTGATCGAGTCCGGCCAGTACACCATGACCCAGCGGGTGCTGGTGATCGACGTGCCGCAATCGTTGCAGATTCAGCGTACCCTGCAGCGCGATGGCATCAGCGAAGCGCAGGTGCAGGCGATTCTCAAGGCCCAGGCCACCCGTGAAGACCGCCTGCTCCATGCCGATGACGTACTGGTCAATGACCAGGACCTGGCCCGGCTGCATGCCGAGGTCGAGCGACTGCACCACTTTTACCTTACTTTGCGTGGAGGCCGATCATGAGCCAACCCTTGACCGTCGAATGCCCAACCTGCGGCGCACCCGTGGAATGGAAAGCGGAAAACCCCAACCGTCCGTTCTGCTCGGACCGTTGCAAACTGATCGACCTGGGCGCCTGGGCGTCGGAAGAACACAAGATCCCGGTCAGCCCGGACGCCGAGGACGAACTGTTCTCAGAAGACTTTCAGCCCAAACACTAAGGCCGCATAAAGCCATAGTCCTGCTGGTCGTCGAGATTCTCTGCGAGGTATTGCAGCTCGTCGGCCAGGTCTTCAAAACTGCGCACGCCTTTGCTCTGCTGTACCACCGCACTGAGCATGGCGCGCAGGGTCAAGCCCGGGTCAAAGCCGATTTCCTGCGCCGCGTCCTGGCTTCTGCGTAACTCTTGCCGTGCCCACTCGTACACACCCATGATTCCGTGCTCCTGGAGATTTTGCAGAGCATGCGACCACTGGCGTGTGCGGGATTTGACCTGGATCAAGGCCGCGGATCGTCATCCTTCCAGGGCGCCGAGAGGTAGCGGGTGCGGTTGAATGTCTCCAGCCACTCAGGGCAAAACACCACCAGGGCGCTGATCACCATGCCGTTGATGAAGGCCTCGGGAAAGATGATCAGCCACAGGTACCCGACGAAATCCTCGATCCACTCCGGCATCGCGAAACGACCGTCGAACCACAACAAGCCCAGGCCCACCAGCAGGCACATCAAGGCCGACAGCGCAGCGGCGAAAAAGCCCGAACAGAAGATATACACAAAGGGATTACGTGGCTTCGCCCGCTCCACCAGCAACGCACAGCCTTCGGTGACCAGCACCGGCAACAGGACCAGCAGCATGCCGTTGATTCCCACGGCCGCCAGGTCCTGGCGACCGAGCAATACCAGGCCGAGCTGTGCGGCAAACCCGCCGACGATCGCCAGGGGCCAATCAAGCAGCAAGGTCACGGCGGTCATGCCGATGAAGTGGTAGGACACCCCTGTATCGAAATCCCGGCGGACCAGCCACAACATGAACAGCGCGAACACCGTGCCAAACAGCAAGTGCTGGCGCCGCCGGTCGGCAAACAGCTCGACCCAGGGCGAACGCAGGAGCGCCCACATCACCACTGGCGCATACAGCAGCCAGCCGATGCTGAGGGTTTCCGGCGCCAGCACCGCTGCGCTGATCACGGCTGCACCTGCTCCAGGGCCTGGCGCAGTTCAGCGGCAGAGTCGTACTCGTGCTGCGCCACCAACTTCCCATGATCCAGTTGCAGCCACAGCACTTTATCCACAGGTGCCGGATAGCGCGGGGTTACACGGGCATCACGGTCGAGCATGACGCGATAGTTGTAGGCCTGCATGGCCGGTACCGCGAACATCTTCGCAATCAGCCGAGGCATGCGCTGGATATCGGCGAGAAACACCGCATGCCGTGCTTCCAGATAACCTTTGGGCTGGCCCTGCAGCGCCGCGTCGACGATTTTGGCGGCGTCCATGCTGCGCGCCACCAGCAAGATTTGCGCCTGGTCATCCAGGGTGTAGGCCTGGTCGAACTGGTCAAGCAAGGTCCAGGGGGCAACACGCTCACCCACTTCGACGGCCTGGGCCCAAACAGGCAAAAGACTCAAGAACAGCACCACAAAAAACTTCACTGCACACTCCTCATGCCACGGGAAACTGTCGAGTGGCCAGTCTACACCGACCTTTTGACGCGGGACTTCCTGCGGTCATCATTTGGACGCTAAGCTGGTGACATGGATGACTCAGATTATTTGCGCCTGCTCACCGTAGCGGCCGAACAAGCCAACGCGTTCCTGTCCAATGCCCGCAAATGGGAGCGTGAGCGTTGGGTCTGCCAGCGCCTGTTGCAAGGCTTGAACGTGCCCTACCGCGCTGAAGAGTTCCACGCCGCCGGGCAAGAGCCGCCGGACGTGCTGTTTCGCGACGCCAGTTTCGAGGTGTTTTTCGTGCTCGACGAAGGACGGCGCCTGAACGATGAGTGGCGCGACGAACTGTTGCGTCGGCGCAGTGCGTTCTCCCTGAGCCAGCTGGTTCGACGAGAGGCCAAGCCCCGGCGCATTCCCGCCCACGAATTCCTGCTGCGCCTGGCGCCGACCCTGCGCAAGAAGGCCCACAACTATAAAGAGCGTGGCATGGACCTGGGGGAGCTGGACCTCATTGCCTTCGCCAGCCTCAAGCGCGAAGTACTCGACCTCAACAGTCATTTCCCGCCGCCCACCGAGTACCTGCGCCAGGGCTGGCGTTCGCTGTCCCTGGTGGGCCCGACGTTTGCTCGCGTTTTGTTCGCGCATCCGGACGCGCCGGACTTCTTGCGCAACAATCTGGGGCGCAGCATAGTGTTCGATGTGGGCATCAGCCTGTGATCGGGTCAACGACTATGCTTCTGTCGATGCCGCCAATCACCCGACTGTAACGTGGCGCCCTTTAGCAACGTCTACCTGACGAGGCCTTTATGACCAGCCGCCTGAACCCCGACGACCAACAGCATGTCGAAGAGTACCTGCAACTGTCCCAGAACCAAGTCGAGCGCAAGCCTTTCCGGCCCTGGCTGCTCCTTGCCGTGGTGGTGGTTGCAGTGATCGGCCTGGGTTTGCTGAGCCGCCTTCTGAGTTACCTGACGCTATGAGCTGCCTTGCGCTCGCTCGGGTAACCGTACCGATTTCTTTTAGCCTTGCGAGATATCCCCATGACCCATCGTATTATTATCGTCGGCGGCGGCGCCGGCGGCCTGGAGTTGGCTACCCGCCTGGGTAAGACTCTGGGCAAGCGCGGCACCGCCAGCATCACGCTGGTGGACGCCAACCTCACCCATATCTGGAAACCCTTGCTCCACGAAGTGGCGGCCGGCTCGCTGAACTCTTCGGAAGACGAACTCAATTATGTTGCCCAGGCAAAATGGAACCACTTCGAGTTTCAGCTGGGGCGCATGAGCGGGCTTGATCGCGAGCAGAAAAAAATCCAGCTGGCCGCCACCCTCGACGAAGAAGGCCGTGAACTGGTGCCCGCGCGCGTGCTGGACTACGACAGCCTGGTGATCGCCGTCGGCAGCACCACCAATGACTTCGGCACCGAAGGCGCGGCGCAACACTGCCTGTTCCTCGACACCCGCAAGCAAGCCGAGCGCTTCCATCAGCAATTGCTCAACCACTATCTGCGCGCCCATGCCGGGCAGACGGACGTGGTAGAGCAGATCAGCGTCGCCATCGTCGGCGCCGGCGCCACCGGGGTCGAGCTGGCTGCCGAGCTGCATAACGCCGCCCATGAGCTGGCTGCCTATGGCCTGGACAAGATCAAGCCGGAAAACATGCACATCACCCTGATCGAAGCCGGCCCACGGGTGTTGCCTGCCCTGCCGGAGCGTATTGGCGGGCCTGTGCATAAAACCCTGGAGAAACTCGGAGTGACGGTACTGACCAACTCCGCCGTGAGTGAAGTGACATCCGACGCCCTTATCACCAGCAGCGGCCAGGTGATTCCGGCCAGCCTGAAGGTCTGGGCTGCCGGAATTCGCGCGCCGGGCTTCCTCAAGGACATTGACGGCCTGGAAACGAACCGCATCAACCAGTTGCAGGTGCTGCCGACCCTGCAAACCACCCGTGACGAGAATATTTTCGCCTTTGGTGATTGCGCGGCCTGCCCGCAACCCGGCACCGACCGCAATGTGCCGCCACGAGCCCAAGCGGCTCACCAACAGGCGTCGTTGCTGGCCAAATCGCTGAAACTGCGTATCGAGGGCAAGGATCTGCCGTCGTATAAGTACACCGACTACGGCTCGCTGATTTCGCTGTCGCGTTTTTCGGCTGTGGGTAACTTGATGGGTAACCTGACCGGCAGCGTGATGCTGGAAGGCTGGCTGGCGCGGATGTTTTATGTGTCGCTGTACCGCATGCACCAGATGGCGCTGTATGGCTTCTTCCGCACGGCGATGCTGATGCTGGGGAGCAAGATCGGGCGAGGCACTGAGCCGCGCCTGAAACTGCACTGACAGCACGTTCCCGGATAGGACTCGGTTAGTGTGGGAGCGGGCTTGCTCGCGAAAGCGGTGGTTCAGTGCCAGATGTACTGACTGACACACCGCTTTCGCGAGCAAGCCCGCTCCCACATTTGTTTTGTGGTGTGGCCAGGATTCCGCGCACAAAAAAAATCCCCGTATCTTTCGATACGAGGATTTTTAATATGGTCGGGGTAAGGGGATTCGAACTCCTGACATCCTGCTCCCAAAGCAGGCGCGCTACCGGACTGCGCTATACCCCGGTAAAAAAAAGGCGACCTCTCAGTCGCCTTCTTCGATCAGCGCTTTTGGCCTCTGATCTTAAGATTCGATTCCAGCGTTAACTGGTCTCAAAAATGGTGGGTCGTGTGGGATTCGAACCTACGACCAATTGGTTAAAAGCCAACTGCTCTACCAACTGAGCTAACGACCCAAATATGGTCGGGGTAAGGGGATTCGAACTCCTGACATCCTGCTCCCAAAGCAGGCGCGCTACCGGACTGCGCTATACCCCGGTTTTGAAATTGGCTCCGTGACCAGGACTCGAACCTGGGACCCAATGATTAACAGTCATTTGCTCTACCGACTGAGCTATCACGGAACTACATATTTCAAAGTGTTACGTTGTTGCTTGTTACCTTCTCTTCGACCCTTCCGTATCGCTACGTTAGTGTCTCTGAGGCGCGCTATTCTACAATCTTAAAAACCCCTGTCAACCCTTTAAATTGCTTTTAAGACAATGATTTGCGCTTCTTTCTGATTTCTCCTTGGGGAGAAGAAACCGTTGGGCTGACGTTGCTGCGGGGCGCACTTTACAAGCCTTTGCCTTACAGTTCAACGCCCTATCGAAAAAAAAGGCCCCGCAATGCGGGGCCTCTTCTTATAGCAGTACCACTCGAGCTTAGTGGAAGACGATTTCGTCGTTCTCCACCGTCGCCTCGACGCTGGTGCCCGGCATGAAGCTGCCCGACAGGATCAACTGTGCCAGCGGGTTCTCGATCCAGCGCTGGATCGCACGCTTCAACGGCCGTGCGCCATACACCGGGTCGTAACCGACGGCGATCAGCTTGTCCAAGGCCTCGCGGCTGAGGTCCAGGGACAACTCGCGCTCCGCCAGACGGCTGCGCAGGCGGCCCAGCTGGATCTCGGTGATGCCCGCGATCTGATCCCGCGCCAGAGGCTCGAAGATCACCACTTCGTCGACCCGGTTGATGAACTCCGGCCGGAAGTGACTGGTCAGCGCGTCCATCACGGCTGCGCGCTGGGCTTCACGATCACCCACCAGTTCCTGGATCTGTACCGAACCCAGGTTGGAGGTCATCACGATCACCGTATTACGGAAGTCCACGGTACGTCCGTGACTGTCCGTCAGGCGGCCATCTTCCAGCACTTGCAGCAACACGTTGAACACATCCGGGTGGGCCTTCTCGACCTCGTCCAGAAGGATCACCGAGTAAGGCTTGCGCCGCACAGCCTCGGTCAGGTAACCGCCCTCCTCGTACCCTACATAGCCTGGTGGCGCCCCGATCAGGCGGGCCACGGAATGTTTCTCCATGAACTCGGACATATCGATCCGCACCATCGCCTCTTCAGTATCAAAGAGGAACTCGGCCAAGGCCTTGCACAGCTCAGTCTTACCCACACCGGTCGGGCCGAGGAACATAAACGAGCCGCTCGGACGGTTCGGGTCGGACAACCCGGCTCGGGAACGCCGTACCGCGTTGGACACCGCAATCACCGCCTCGTCCTGGCCGATAACGCGCTGGTGCAACAGGCTTTCCATCTTCAACAGCTTGTCGCGCTCGCCCTCGAGCATTTTCGACACCGGGATACCGGTCCACTTCGAGACGACTTCGGCGATTTCTTCCTCAGTCACCTTACTGCGCAGCAGCTGGTTCTCAGGCTTGCCGTGCTGGTCGACCATCTGCAGGCTGCGCTCCAGGTCCGGGATCACCCCGTACTGCAACTCGGCCATGCGGTTCAGGTCGCCTTTACGGCGCGCGGCTTCCAGTTCCTGACGGGACTGCTCGATCTTCTGCTGGATCTGCGCAGAACCCTGCACTTCGGCCTTTTCCGAGGTCCAGATTTCTTCGAGGTCCGAATACTCACGCTCGAGGCGAACAATTTCTTCCTGAAGTTTTTCCAGGCGTTTCTTCGCCGGCTCATCCTCTTCTTTCTTTAGGGCCTGGGATTCAACTTTCAGCTGAATCAGGCGCCGATCCAGACGGTCCAGCACTTCGGGCTTCGAATCGATCTCCATCCGAATACGGCTGGCCGCTTCGTCGATCAAGTCGATGGCCTTGTCCGGCAACTGACGGTCAGTGATATAGCGATGGCTCAACTTCGCCGCCGCAATGATCGCGCCGTCGGTGATCGCGACTTTATGGTGGACCTCATACCGCTCTTTCAGGCCACGCAGAATGGCGATGGTGTCTTCTTCGCTCGGTTCTTCCACCAGTACTTTCTGGAAGCGACGCTCAAGGGCCGCATCCTTCTCGATGTACTGGCGATATTCGTTCAGCGTGGTTGCACCGACGCAATGCAACTCACCACGCGCCAAGGCTGGCTTGAGCATGTTGCCCGCATCCATCGAACCTTCGCCTTTACCGGCGCCGACCATGGTGTGCAGTTCGTCAATAAACAGAATGATCTGCCCTTCCTGCTTCGACAGTTCATTCAGCAGGGATTTCAGGCGCTCTTCGAACTCGCCACGGAACTTGGCACCGGCAATCAGCGACCCCATGTCCAGGGACAGCAGGCGCTTGCCTTTAAGGCCATCCGGCACTTCGCCATTAATGATGCGCTGGGCCAGGCCTTCGGCAATGGCGGTTTTACCCACGCCAGGTTCGCCGATCAGCACCGGGTTGTTCTTGGTGCGACGCTGCAGGACCTGGATGGTGCGACGAATCTCATCGTCACGACCGATCACCGGGTCGAGCTTGCCCTCTTCGGCGCGCTTGGTCAGGTCGACGGTGTATTTGTCCAGCGCTTGGCGAGACTCCTCGTGGTTAGGGTCATTTACCGCTTCGCCGCCACGCAGATTGTTGATGGCATTTTCCAGGGCTTTTTTGCTCACGCCCTGGCCCAGCAACAATCTGCCGAGCTTGCTGTTGTCGTCCATCGCGGCGAGCAGCACCACTTCACTGGAAATGAACTGGTCACCCTTCTGCTGGGCCAGGCGGTCTGCCTGATTCAACAGGCGCGCCAAATCCTGGGACATGTTCACGTCGCCAGTAGGATTTTGGATTTTCGGCAGTTGGTCGAGCTCTTTGCTCAACTCCTTGCGCAGGCTGTTGACGTCAAAGCCCACCTGCATCAGCAAAGGCTTGATGGAACCGCCTTGCTGCTCCAGGAGCGCTTGCATCAAGTGCGCAGGCTCAATGGCCGAATGGTCCAGGCCAACCGCCAGAGATTGGGCGTCAGATAAAGCCAACTGCAATTTGCTGGTTAAACGATCAATACGCATTAGTCACCTTCCTTTTGAGCAGGCCGGAGCTATGAACAAACACATCCTGAATGAAGAAACCTGCCAGATACCCCTATAGATGGGGTGGATTCTGGAAGATTCAAGCTACGGATAGTTGACGCAGGTCAGGAGAGTCTAGCGTTCCAGCCAGATAAGGGAGGCAAACCGACCGGTGCGCGGGCTGCGACGGTAGGAATAGAAACGGGGATCGGTCACGGTGCAGAAGCCGCCACCGTACACGGCCGTGACGCCGCGGGCTGCAAGGCGCAGGCGGGCCAATTGGTAAATGTCGGCCATGAACTTGCCCGGGTTCTGACTGGGGACGAACGCCTCAATCGTTTCCGGAAGTTGCTGCATAAAGGCTTCACGCACTTCCGGGCCCACTTCAAAGGCTTGCGGGCCGATGGCCGGGCCCAGCCAAACCAGCACTTCACCAGGTTCGGCATCCAGGCTTTCGAAAGCGGCTTCCAGGACACCCGCAGCCAGGCCACGCCAACCGGCATGGGCAGCCGCGACGCGGGTGCCGGCGCGATTGCAAAACAAGGCAGGCAGGCAGTCAGCCGTCATTGATGTGCAAGCAATGCCTGGGGTGCTGGTCCAACTGCCATCGGCTTCGGCAGTTCGGCCAGGATCAGCCTCAACCACAACCACGCCGTGAACCTGACGCAGCCAGGCCGGCTGGATATTGAAAGCATCGGTGAGGCGCCGACGATTTTCGAGAACGGCCTCAAGGCTGTCCTCAACGTGATCGCCGAGATTGAGGCTGTCGAACGGCGCCACACTGACGCCGCCCGCACGGGTGGTAATGCAGGCTTTCACCCCGGCCGGCGCGGGCCAGTCAGGAATCAGCCAGTCACTCATCCGATAAACGCCTCGCGGTCCTGCTTGAGCAACGACAGCAGCCAGACAAAATCGTCTGGAAGTGGCGATTCCCAGCTCATCCGCTTACCGCTCGTCGGATGATCCAGTTCCAGGAAGCGTGCATGCAGTGCCTGGCGCGGGAAGGTTTTCAGCGAATCAACCATGGTTGCACTGGCTGCCGGCGGAATACGGAAGCGGCCACCGTAGGCCGGATCTCCGACCAACGGGAAGTTGATGTGCGCCATGTGTACCCGAATCTGGTGGGTACGACCGGTTTCCAGCTTGACTCGCACGTGGGTGTGGGAGCGGAAACGCTCGAGCACGCGGTAGTGGCTGACAGCTTGCTTGCCGCCTTCCATCACCGCCATGCGCTGGCGCTGCTGGCCGTGGCGACCGATGGGGGCATTGATTTTGCCACCTGCGGTTACCACGCCGATCACGATGCATTCATAGATGCGGCTGACGCTGCGGCTCTGCAGTTGTGTGACCAACTGCGTCTGCGCCTGAATGGTCTTGGCCACCACCATAAGGCCGGTGGTGTCCTTGTCCAGACGGTGCACGATGCCGCAACGCGGGACATTGATGATGTCCGGCACGTGGTGCAGCAAGGCATTGAGCAGGGTGCCGTCAGCGTGCCCGGCGGCCGGGTGAACCACCAGGCCTGCGGGTTTATTGATCACCAGGATGTCGTCGTCTTCATAGACGATGTCCAGTTCAATGTCCTGGGCGATCCATTCTCCCTGGGCTTCCTGCTCGGCAGTCAGCTCAAGAATCGCACCACCATGGACTATGTCTCGCGGGCGGATAACCGCTCCATCCACAGTCAGGCGGCCGTCTTTGATCCAGGCGGAAAGGCGCGAGCGCGAGTGCTCAGCGAATAATTGTGCGGCGACTTGATCGAGGCGTTGGCCGCCCAATTCGGACGGCACCTCTGCGCGAAGTTCAATTTTATCGGACATGCTCAGACTAGGCGTGGCACAGCCTTTGGTTTCGGCTGCGCGCTTGTGGTTAAATACGGCGTCTTTTGCCCCGAGGCTTTCCAAGGGGCGCTCATCATAACAGGACGGCCCCGCCCAAGACAGCGGCCGTCATAGGGACGCAAGCCGCCATGCAAGTGAAACACCTGCTGCTGATCGCCATCCTCGCCATGACTGCTGCTTGCTCGTCAACAAAGGAAGTCGTCGACGAAAACCTGAGCGAGGTCGAGCTGTACCAACAAGCTCAGACCGACCTGAACAACCACAGCTACACCAGCGCCACGGCAAAGCTGAAGGCACTGGAGTCGCGGTATCCGTTCGGGCGTTACGCCGACCAGGCCCAGCTCGAGCTGATCTACGCCAACTACAAGAACGCCGAGCCGGAAGCTGCCAAGTCCGCCGCCGAGCGTTTTATCCGCCTGCACCCACAACATCCGAACGTGGACTACGCCTACTACCTCAAGGGCCTGACCTCGTTTGACCAGGACGTGGGCCTGCTGGCGCGCTTCCTGCCGCTGGACATGACCCAGCGTGACCCGGGTGCTGCACGCGACTCCTACAACGAGTTCGCCCAGCTGACCAGCCGCTACCCCAACAGCCGCTACGCGCCGGACGCCAAGCAGCGCATGATCTACCTGCGCAACCTGCTGGCTTCCTACGAGATCCACGTAGCCCACTACTACCTGACCCGTCAGGCGTACGTCGCTGCCGCGAACCGTGGCCGCTATGTAGTGGAAAACTTCCAGGAAACCCCATCCGTGGGTGACGGCCTGGCCGTGATGACCGAGGCTTACCAGCGCCTGCACCTGGACGCCCTGGCGGCCACCAGCCTGGAAACCCTGAAGCTCAACTACCCGGATCACCCAAGCCTGAAGGACGGCCAGTTCGTACCGCAGGTTGCCGAGGCCGACAACCGCTCGTGGTTGAGCAAATACACCCTGGGCCTGATCGAGTCCCGTCCACCGCTGCCGCCGGGCGAAACCCGCGCCAACCAGGACATCATCAAGCAATACCAGGACGCCAAGGATTCGATCCCATCGGACCTCAAGCCGCGTGACGAAAACGGCGATATCATCGAAGAGCAAGGGCCTCAAGCCCTGGGCAACAACGAAGATCGCTCGTGGTTCAGCTACATGACCTTCGGTATCTTTGACTGATTGTTCGCCGCGATGCAAAAAGGGAGCTCTTGAGCTCCCTTTTTTATTGCGCTGCATAATTGCGCTGTGCGCCCATCACGTCCTTGGCTAAACTGGCGCATTACTTGTCGAGAAGCTGCCCACCATGGTTCGTCTACTGTTCTGGATTGCCGTTATTGCTGCCGCGGTATGGATTTGGCGCAAATTCAAAAGCCCGGCCGCCAAACAGCAGCGGCCCAGCGAGCAAGGCACCATCCAAATGGTTCGTTGCGCTCACTGCGGCCTTCATCTGCCACAGGATCGAGCCTTGAGCCTGCGCCAGGAGTGGTATTGCACCCAGGCGCATCTGGAGCAGGGCCCGAAGGCTATCCAGCGTTGATCCGGCCTGCCGGCGCGTAGGGCTTCGGATCAATGATCGGCTTATGCTCCAGCAACAAATCGGCAAACAACTGACAGGACGCCGGCGCCAGCACCAGGCCATTGCGGTAATGCCCGCAATTGAGCCATAGCCCGTCAAACCCTGGCACCTGGCCGATATAGGGAATGCCTTCCGGCGACCCGGGCCGCAAGCCGGCCCAATGCCCCACCACCTCGGCATCGGCCAGGGCAGGAATCAGCTCTACAGCAGAGGCTTTCAGGCTTTCCAGTGCGGAATCGGTGGGCGTCTTGTCGAACCCCTCATGCTCCAGCGTACTGCCGATCAGGATGTGACCGTCTCGCCGGGGAATCGCATAACGCCCCTTGGCCAGGACCATGCACGACAGGAAGTCCGACGCGCATTTGTACAAGATCATCTGCCCCTTGACCGGCTCAACAGGCAATGCCAGCCCCAGGCTACCCAGCAATTCACCGCTCCAGGCCCCGGCAGCGAGCACTACCTGATCGCCACGGATCGGCCCAAGAGCCGTATTCACCCCGACAACCTTGCCGCCCTCCTGAATAAACCCTTCAACCGCGCACTGCTCGTGAATCGTCACGCCCGGCAGGGCCAGCAAGGCCGCCTTGAGGGATTTGACCAACCGCGGATTACGCACATTGGCCACATCCGCCATATAGATCGCCTGGGTAAACCCGGCACCCAGCACCGGCACAGCGTCATGGGCCGCAGAAACATCCACCTTGCTCAGTGGGCGCCCTTCGCGCGCCGCCCAGGCAAGCGCCTCGGCCTCATCGTCCAGGTCCAGCCAATACAGGCCGGTGGTGTGAACTTCCGGATCAACTCCCGTAGCGGCGAACAGACGCTCTGCCAGTTGCGGGTAGAAATCCTGGGACCAATGCGCCAAAGCAGTCACCGCCGGGCTATAGCGCCATGGGTACAGCGGGGAAACGATGCCACCACCCGCCCAGGAAGACTCCTGCCCGACCGCGGAGCGATCCAGCAGCACAACCGCCTGCCCCTGGGTCGCCAGGTTGAACGCCGTCAACAAGCCAATTACCCCGCCACCCACAACCACTACTTGCTGCTGCTTAGCCATTGTTCGATCCAGCCGATAAAAAGAAAAAGGCACGCCCGGCGCCCAATCGTCCAGCTTCCTCATCATTGCCCCCAGCACGCCTTGCGCGTCATTTCAGGCGCAGCGCCCGGATTGCTTCGCGCACCGGCACTGGTCAGGCTGAAGGCTGCACAGGGATCGCCCGCCATCACCGAATCAGTTGCGGGCATGGCAAGCAGAACGAAATCCTGAGGGTTCAATGCAGGGGTGATTCTATAGCGATCATTGCCGGTGATGACGCCAGTCGCATCAATAAAAGTGCCGTTCCTCGCGTAATAACGCTCAAGGTGCTGGGCTTGCTCGCTCAGCAACCCGGCAATTTCGGCGCGATAGACCTTTTTCATATGGCTCGTATAGCCGGGATAGGCGACGCCAACCAGAAGGCCGATGATCGCCACGGCGATCAATAATTCGATCAGGGTGAAACCCGTGCAATCCTTGCTCATCGTGCCGCTCACCTACTGAAGTTGTCGCCACATGATTCGTCGAAAACGCTCACCGGCGCCGCTGCCCACACGCGCATACACCGTCTCCAGGACGGAACGCGAATGACCGCTGATCCCCACCGAAGTCACTCGATAGAGGGTGGCTTGGGTCTCTGCCGGGAGATGAGCCAAGCCCATCCCCGGCCCAAGATTTTGAATACCGTAAACGCCATCTTTCATCCCCACCCAGGTGACAGCCGACACAGGGTTCGTCCCGGGTCCCACTACCGAAACCGACTCGGGAGGTGGCGCACACGCAGCATTCGAGTGACAAGGACGCAAGCCAAAACCAGGCGCCTGCACCACAGACTCTCCAAGCCTGAGACCGCTTTCGGCCAGCTGAAACGACTGGTTGCGTTGTCGAACGCTGCCGGTCATTTTTTCTTGCGAGATTGCTCCCTGCATCGAAGACAACCCGAGGAGCGCCAACGACAGCAGGAATATCAGGCTGATCAGCAAAACCATGCCAGCCTGCCTCGAACGAGAGCGGTAATAACCCATGGGCAAGCTACTCCAGACGATTACGTAGCGCCGCTACAACGCTGTAGGTCTGGTCTTTCACGAGCCCATTTGGGTCCTGAAGCGTCAGCAGAATCCGAACGCTGCGTATAAGCGATTCGTCGCCGGGGCTAGGGTCATATCGGGTGACAACCGTTGAGCCCGCCTTCCCGGCCACCCCGAAACTGATATCGAAAGCGCCCACGTTATCCACCAGTACCGCCTTGCTCGGGGCTGCCAACGTGCTGAGCTTTAGCTGCCCACCCTCGAAGGTGTAAGTCAGCTTGCGCAATGGAAAGCGGATCTGCCCGGGCGCGGGTGCCGGAGGGCCTCCCCCAAAAGCGTGGGCAAAACCGGTGCAATCGGAAAGCACTGTCCAGTCAGGCTTGCTGCCACCCTCTCCGACGTCAGCGGTCACCAGCGTCAGGGACCGAGAATTGCCGGTAGAGCTCCAACCGATGGGGCGGTCGAACCCTGCGGGAGCGTTGCTGATTGATGCGGTGGACAGGCAACCAAACATGCCTGCCTGGCGTATTTCCTGAATCAGTTTTCCCAGGACAAACCGCGCATCATCCTGCAACAACGAAGCCGCGCGCTGGCTGGCATGAGTGGTACGGGAGCTGAGCGCAATCTGGGTCACCCCCATGATCAGCAGCAGGCCGAGGGCCAATGCAAGCAGCAACTCCACCAGGCTGAAACCGCGAGCAAAGCCGGTCATGGCAACCCCCTCGGGTCGACGGCGACCCGGCTGGTCAGGGTGAACGTTTCCCGGGCGCCTTGAGCCTTGGCTCCACGGGAGTCGTCCCAACTGATGCTGATGGTCACCTCTCGCTGACTGACCGCAACCGAACCCTTGGCGCTCTCCCCCGCAAATCCTGCGATGTTGGCTTCAAAATCGTGCAGGTCCAGATCACGGACACTCGCGACCGAAGTGCTGGAGGGCGCGTACTCACTCTGCCCCCACGAATAATCGGCGCCTGAGTTGGCGCGGATGCGGTCGAGCATGTCGTAAGCGATGAAACTGGCCTGACTGGTCATCCTGGAACTGTCGGTGTATTTCAGCGCATTGAGCTGAATCACCGCAGCCCCCAGCAGGCCGACGGCGAGGATCAGCACAGATACCAGGACCTCGATCAGGGTCATCCCGGCCTGGGTCGGTTGGGGGCTAGGTGTTACGGAGCAAGCGTTCATTACCATCGTCATCCGTGTCGAAGGTCATCAAAGGCAGCGGAAAATCTGCCGTGCGACGCAAGACTAGCGCCGGTCTTGCCTGAGCGCCGCACCCGGGAACAAAGCGAAATACTTTGGACAGGATGGCCATCATTCGCCACGCCGGACTGGCCGCTATAACTAAGTCTGCCACTCGGCATCCACTAAAAAAGCACACCGCGTCCACGGAGGGACGGCACATGAAACAACGAGGTTTCTCTCTGATTGAGCTGGTTCTGGGCCTGTTCCTGAGCGGCATCCTGGCCAATCTGGCAGTGCCGAGTCTCAAGGGGCTGCTTGAATCGCAACGTCGCCAGAGCGCCGCCGAATCACTCGCCGGCGGGGTGCGTTACGCCCGCACGGAAGCCATCGCGCGCAACCGCACGGTGGTTATCCATGCACTGGAGGATGACTGGAGCCGGGGATGGAGGGTGGTACTGGACCTGAACGGCCGCGGCCATCTGGACGATAAAAACCCGGTGCTGCTGGAGCGCCAGGACAGTGGCCAGATACCGATTGTAGGGAATACGCCAGTGAGAACCCAGATACGCTTCAGCGGCCTGGGTGAACCGCTGCTGTCGGCAGGGGCTTTCAGCGCCGGCACCGTTCACGTGTGCGCGACGGACCAGCAACTGAGCCTATATCAAGTCGTGCTGGCCGCCAGCGGCCGCATCAGCCTGCGCAGTAACAAAACCGAGCAGGCGCTGTGCCGGGGCTACGCCGGCGCCTTGGGACTCAGAGCAGCGAGCGAACCCGCAGCTCCTTGGGCATGGAGAAAGTGATGTTCTCTTCACGGCCAGCCAGCTCATCAGCGCCTGTGGCGCCCCAGGCCTGCAGTTGCTGAATAACGCCGCGAACCAGCACTTCCGGGGCCGAGGCACCCGCCGTGATGCCGATGCGCTCGACGCCATCGAACCAGCTGCGCTGCATGTCTTCGGCACCATCGATCAAATAGGCCGGAGTGGCCATGCGCTCGGCCAGCTCACGCAAACGGTTGGAGTTGGAGCTGTTGGGGCTGCCCACCACCAGCACCACGTCGCATTCGTCGGCCAATTGCTTGACTGCATCCTGACGGTTTTGCGTGGCGTAGCAGATGTCGTCCTTGCGCGGCCCGCCAATCGCGGGGAAGCGCGTACGCAGCGCATCGATGACGCGGCTGGTGTCGTCCATGGACAGGGTGGTCTGGGTAACGAAGGCCAGCTTTTCAGGGTTGTGCACCTGCAACGCAGCGACGTCTTTTTCGTCTTCCACCAGGTAGATCGCGCCGCCATTGCTGGCGTCGTACTGGCCCATGGTGCCTTCGACTTCCGGGTGACCGGCGTGGCCAATCAGGATGCATTCACGACCATCACGGCTGTAGCGCGCGACCTCGATGTGCACCTTGGTCACCAGCGGGCAGGTGGCGTCGAACACTTTCAGGCCACGGCCTGCGGCTTCGGTGCGCACGGCCTGGGAAACGCCGTGGGCGCTGAAGATAACGATAACGTCGTCCGGCACTTGGTCCAGTTCTTCAACGAAGATGGCCCCGCGGCTGCGCAGGTCTTCGACCACGAACTTGTTGTGGACGACTTCATGGCGCACATAAATCGGCGGCCCGAAGACTTCCAGGGCGCGGTTGACGATTTCAATCGCCCGGTCCACGCCGGCGCAGAAGCCACGGGGGTTGGCGAGTTTGATTTGCATGCTGTGCCTCGTGTCTTGCCCTGTAGGAGCGAGCTTGTGTGGCGAGGGAGCTTGCTCCCGCTGGGCTGCGAAGCAGCCCCAACCTGGGCAATCGAGACACATCAGGTGTATCTCGACGAACCGTTTGGGAGTGCTACGCACTCCAACGGGAGCAAGCTCCCTCGCCACAACACGCTCGCTCCTACAGTAGGCCGATTTCGTTAGTTACAGCGCTTTAACGTCGATGATTTCGACATCAAAGGTCAAGGTTTTCCCGGCCAACGGGTGGTTGAAGTCGATGGTCACTTGCGCGTCATCAAAAGCTTTCACCACACCCGGCAGTTCGGTATTCGCCGCATCGTTGAAGATCACCAGCAAGCCTTCCGACAGTTCCATGTCCTGGAACTGCGAGCGCGGAATGATCTGCACGTTTTGCGGGTTGGGCTGGCCAAAGGCGTTTTCCGGCAGGATCTGCAGGTTGCGCTTGTCGCCGGCCTTGAAGCCGAACAGTGCCGCTTCGAAACCCGGCAGCAGGTTGCCGTCGCCGACCTTGAAGGTCGCCGGGGCCTTGTCGAAGGTGCTGTCGACCGTGTCGCCATTCTCCAGGCGCAATGCGAAATGCAAGGTGACTTCCGTGTTCTGGCCGATGCGTTGCTCAGCCAATACCTGTTCAGTCATGAACGGTCTCTCCGGTTTTCTTGCTTTTGAACATATCCAACGCCAGCATGATTGCACCGACGGTGATGGCGCTGTCGGCAAAGTTGAACGCCGGGAAGTACCAGCGGTTCTGCCAATGCACCAGAATAAAGTCGATCACATGGCCCAGGGCAATGCGGTCGTACAAGTTGCCCAATGCACCACCCAGCACCAGCGCCAAAGCGACGGCCAGCCAGGTGTCATTGCGCCCCAGGCGCTTGAGCCAAACCACCAGCACCGCACTGACCACTACGGCGATCAGGGCAAACAGCCAGCGCTGCCAGCCGGAGCTGTCAGCCAGGAAGCTGAACGCAGCGCCGGTGTTGTAGGCCAGGGTCCAGCTGAAGTAGTCGGGAATCACCACGATCTGCTGGTACATCTCCAGGGCGCCTTCGAAGTGAGCCTTGCTGAGCTGGTCAATGACCAGCACCAGCACGCTCAACACGAGCAAGCCCAGGCGTCCAAAACGACTGGCTTCAGGCATAGTGACGAACCTCGCCAGCGCCAGAAATGTTGTCGACGCAACGACCGCAGATTTCCGGATGCTCAGGGTTCACGCCGACATCTTCACGACAGTGCCAGCAACGGGCGCATTTGGCGAAGGACGACTTGACCACTTTGAGCTTGAGGCCCGGGACTTCGGTCGCGACGGCATCCGCAGGCGCTTGGGCAAACGGCGCCAGGCTGGCAGTCGAGGTGATCAAGACAAAGCGCAGTTCGTTGCTCAGCTTGGCCAGGTCAGCGGTCAGGCCTTCCTCGGCAAACAGCGTGACTTCGGCCTGCAAGTTGCCGCCAACGGCCTTCGCCGCGCGCTGCACTTCCAGTTCCTTGTTCACGGCAACCTTGACGGCCATCACGCCTTCCCAATACTCGCGGCCCAGTTCGAAGTCGGCCGGCAATTCGGTCAGGCCTTCGTACCAGGTGTTGAGCATCACGGACTCGTTACGCTCGCCCGGCAGGTATTCCCAGAACTCGTCGGCGGTGAACGCCAGGATCGGGGCAATCCAGCGCACCAGCGCTTCAGAGATGTGGTACAGCGCGGTTTGCGCCGAACGGCGGGCCTTGCTGTTGGCGCCGGTGGTGTACTGGCGGTCCTTGATGATGTCGAGGTAGAAACCACCCAGCTCCTGCACGCAGAAGTTGTGGATCTTCGAGTAGACGTTCCAGAAGCGGTATTCGCCGTAGTGCTCTTGCAGCTCGCGCTGCAGCAACAGGGTACGGTCCACGGCCCAACGGTCCAGGGCGAGCATTTCCTCGGCCGGCAGGATGTCGGTGGCCGGGTTGAAACCGGTCAGGTTCGACAGCATGAAACGTGCGGTATTACGGATCCGGCGATAGGCATCGGCGCTGCGCTGCAGAATCTGCTCGGACACGGCCATCTCGCCCGAATAATCGGTAGAGGCAACCCACAGGCGCATGATGTCGGCGCCCAGGGTGTCGTTGACCTTTTGCGGCGCGATCACGTTGCCCAGGGACTTGGACATCTTGCGACCGTTCTCGTCGACGGTGAAACCGTGGGTCAGCAGCTCGCGGTACGGGGCGTGATCGTCGATCGCGCAGCCGGTCAGCAACGAGGAGTGGAACCAGCCACGGTGTTGGTCGGAACCTTCCAAGTACAGATCGGCGCGCGGGCCGGTCTCGTGGCCCATCGGGTGCGAACCGCGCAATACGTGCCAGTGAGTGGTACCGGAGTCGAACCAGACGTCGAGGGTGTCGCTGATCTTGTCGTACAGCGGCGCTTCGTCGCCCAACAGCTCGGCGGCGTCCAGTTTGAACCAGGCTTCGATGCCCTCTTGTTCAACACGCTGGGCCACCACTTCCATCAGCTCGACGGTACGTGGATGCAGCTCGCCGCTTTCCTTGTTCAGGAAGAACGGGATCGGCACGCCCCAGTTACGCTGGCGGGAGATGCACCAGTCCGGACGGTTGGCGATCATCGAGTGCAGGCGCGCCTGACCCCAGGCCGGAACGAACTTGGTGTCTTCGATCGCCTTGATCGCACGCTTGCGCAGGGTTTCGCCGCTGGTCGGCTCTTTGTCCATACCGATAAACCACTGCGCAGTGGCGCGGTAGATCAGCGGGGTCTTGTGACGCCAGCAGTGCATGTAGCTGTGGGTGATGGTTTCGGTGTGCAGCAGCGCACCGACTTCAGCCAGCTTGTCGACGATCGCCGGGTTGGCCTTGAAGATGAACTGGCCGCCGAAGAATTCCAGGGACGGCACGTACACGCCGTTGCTTTGCACTGGATTGATGATGTCGTCGTTGACCAGGCCGTACTGCTTGCAGATCACGAAGTCGTCTACGCCATAGGCAGGCGAGCAGTGAACCACGCCGGTGCCGGCGCCCAGTTCGACGTACTCGGCCAGGTAGATTGGCGACAGACGGTCGTAGAACGGGTGACGGAAGTTGATCAGCTCCAGCGCGGAGCCGGTGGTGGTCGCGATCACCGAGCCTTGCAGGTTGTAGCGGGCCAGGCACGCCTCCACCAGCTCTTCAGCCAGCACCAGCAGCTTGTCACCGACGTCCACCAGGGCGTAGGTGAATTCCGGGTGCACGTTCAGCGCCTGGTTGGCCGGGATGGTCCACGGGGTGGTGGTCCAGATCACAATGGAGGCTGGCTTGGCCAGGCTCGCCAGGCCGAAGGCTTCAGCCAGTTTGGCTTCGTCGGCGATCGGGAACGCGACGTCGATGGTCGAGGACTTTTTGTCTTCGTACTCGACTTCGGCTTCAGCCAGGGCCGAGCCGCAATCGAAGCACCAGTTCACGGGCTTGAGGCCCTTGAACACGAAACCGCCCTTGACGATCTCGGCCAAGGCGCGGATTTCACCGGCCTCGTTCTTGAAGTTCATGGTCTTGTACGGGTTGGCCCAGTCGCCCAACACACCCAGGCGGATGAATTCGGACTTCTGCCCTTCGATCTGCTCGGTGGCGTAGGCACGGCACAGTTCGCGGGTTTTATCCGCGCCCAGGTTCTTGCCGTAGGTCACTTCGACCTTGTGTTCAATCGGCAGGCCGTGGCAGTCCCAGCCCGGGACATAAGGCGCGTCGAAGCCCGAAAGGGTTTTCGAGCGGATGATCATGTCCTTGAGAATCTTGTTCAGTGCATGACCGATGTGAATCGTGCCGTTGGCATAAGGAGGGCCGTCGTGCAGGACGAATTTCGGACGATCCTTGCCAATCTCGCGCAACTTTCCGTACAGGCCAATACTGTCCCAGCGCTGCAGGATCTGCGGTTCGCGCTGTGGCAGGCCGGCCTTCATTGGGAAGGCGGTGTCCGGAAGGTTTAGCGTGGCTTTATAGTCGGTCATTTAAGGCTCTTCATTAGCGATGGGCGCTAGGTGCGGCTAGTGCACGGGCGGCGGCGACATCCGCATTGATCGCCGTTTTCAACGCCTCCAGGGAGGCGAAACGCTGCTCTTCACGCAGCTTTTGGTGGAAAGCCACCGTCAAACGCCGGTCATACAAATCACCGGCAAAATCCAAAAGGTGAACTTCCAGGTGGGCTTTGCCATCACCTGCAACCGTGGGCCTGACACCTATGTTGGCGACTCCGGGCCACGATTGGCCGTCGATGTCGACACTCACCAGGTAAACCCCGGTCAGTGGCACACGACGGCGCTTGAGCTGCACGTTGGCGGTTGGCGTGCCCAGTTGGCGCGCCAGCTTCTGGCCGTGCAGGACCCGCCCGGCAATCCGGAACGGGCGACCGAGCAAACGCTCGGCCAAGGCGAAGTCGGCAGCGGCCAGGGCGTTACGCACCTGGGTACTGCTCACGCGCAGGCCGTCCAGTTCGACGGTTTGCGCGGCTTCGACGGTAAAACCCTGGGTAACGCCGGCCTGTTGCAGGAAATCGAAATCCCCTACCCGGTCGCAACCGAAACGGAAGTCGTCACCGACCTCCAGGTGCTGCACGCCCAGGCCGTCCACCAGGATACGGTCGACAAACTCGGCGGCGCTGAGGCTGCGCAAGCGCTGGTTGAAAGCCAGGCAGAGGACGCGGTCCACGCCTTCTTCAGCCAGCAGTTGCAGCTTGTCCCGCAGACGGGCCAGACGCGCCGGCGCCGTCTCCGGGGTAAAGAATTCGCGCGGCTGTGGTTCAAAAATCACCACGCAGCTGGGCACGCCCAACTCAACCGCACGCTCACGCAGGCGGGCCAGGATAGCCTGGTGGCCACGGTGAACACCGTCAAAGTTGCCAATAGTGGCGACGCAGCCCCGATGCTGGGGGCGCAGGTTGTGGAGACCTCGAACCAGCTGCATAACGCGCTTCTTGCTCATAAAGTGGTCGATTATAACCACACCCGGCCCCGGACGACAGGCAACAGCGCAGGCCATTTGCGCGAATCGATAAAACAACCGTCTTATCGACGAAAAGTCTCTAGCTCAGCGACTTGCGATTGAAATCCCGTAAACGGAAGCCCATCAGCAGCAACATGCCGAAGTACACCAGCACGCCAGCGACCACCAATGCACCGAGACGCATAAACCGCTCCAGCATATGGCCTTGGTCCCAGGCGGGCATGAAATGCATCAGCCCCAGTAGCACCGCGGCCATCGTGCCCACCGCCACCACCAACTTGAGCCCAAACGAACCCCAGCCTGCCTGAGGCTGGAACATTTTCTGTTTGCGCAGCTGATAAAACAGCAGCCCGGCATTGATGCAGGCACCCACACTGATTGCCAGCGCCAGCCCCGCATGCTTCAGCGGACCGATAAACGCCAGGTTGAGCAGTTGTGTAACCACCAAGGTGAAGATCGCGATCTTTACCGGCGTACGAATGTTTTGTTGAGCATAAAAGCCTGGGGCCAGCACCTTGATCACGATAATGCCCAGCAGGCCGACGGAATAGGCGATCAGCGCACGCTGCGTCATCGAGGCGTCAAACGCGGTGAACTGGCCGTACTGGAACAGGGCAACCGTCAGCGGTTCAGCGAGCAATCCCAAGGCCACGGCGCACGGCAGCACCAGCACGAAGCACAGGCGCAGGCCCCAGTCGAGAATTCGCGAGTACTCGTGGCGGTCTTTGCTGGCATAGGTACGGGACAGCGTTGGCAGCAGGATGGTGCCGAGCGCCACGCCCAGTACGCCGGACGGCAACTCCATCAGGCGATCAGCGTAGTACATCCACGACACCGAACCCGAGACCAGCAACGAGGCAAAGGCGGTATTGATGATCAGCGAGATCTGGCTGACGGAAACCCCGAGGATTGCCGGCAGCATGTTGCGCATAACGCGCCACACGCCGGTGTCCTTGAGGTTCAGGCGTGGCAACACGAGCATGCCGATCTTCTTCAGGTGCGGCAGCTGGTACAGCAGTTGTGCCAGGCCACCGGCCAAGACCGCCCAGCCCAGAGCCATCACGGGCGGATCGAAATACGGCGTCAGGAACAGCGCAAAAATGATCATGCTGACGTTAAGCAGGGTCGGCACGAAGGCCGGCACCGAGAAACGGTTCCAGGTATTGAGGATCGCCCCGGCCAGTGACGACAGGGAAATCAGCAATATATAAGGAAATGTCACCCGCAACAGGTCAGTGGTCAGGGCAAATTTTTCCGGTGTATTGGCAAAACCGGGGGCCGTGGCCCAGATCACCCAGGGCGCGGCGAGCATGCCGGCGATGGTCACCAACGTCAGCACCAACGTGAGCAAACCCGAAACATAGGCAATAAAGGTGCGGGTCGCCTCCTCCCCTTGCTGGGCCTTGTATTCCGCCAGAATCGGCACGAAGGCCTGGGAAAAAGCCCCCTCAGCGAAGATCCGCCGCAGCAGGTTGGGCAGTTTAAAGGCAATAAAGAAGGCATCCGTGGCCATGCTGGCGCCAAAAATGCGTGCCAGCAGCGTGTCACGCACAAACCCCAGAACCCGGGAAATCATGGTGATAGAGCTGACAGCGGCCAACGATTTGAGCAGGTTCATTGAAAGAGTTTTTGCCTATAGATAAAGAGCAGGCGAACAAACGGCCCACATATGCGATACTCCGCGCCTGCAACAAGCACAGAGCCAAAGCTCGCGAGTTTACAGGTCAAGCGCCGGAAATAAATCACCCGCCTCTTAAGATCGACCACTCAGCAGTTCGCATCACACGCCCTTGACAAGACTTCAACTCATCGGCATGATTCGCGGCCTATTTTGTTTGCTATTTCCTAAAAAGTCTTTCGAGGAGCTCGACGGTGGCCAACACACCTTCCGCCAAAAAACGTGCAAAACAGGCTGAGAAGCGTCGCAGCCACAACGCCAGCCTGCGTTCCATGGTTCGTACCTACATCAAGAATGTAGTTAAAGCCATTGACGCAAAAGACGCTGAAAAAGCTCAAGCTGCTTACGTTCTGGCTGTGCCAGTTATCGACCGTATGGCCGATAAAGGCATCATCCACAAGAACAAAGCTGCTCGCCATAAAGGTCGTCTGAATGGCCACATCAAGGCTCTGAACCTTGCTGCTGCAGCCTAAGCGATAAGCTTGTTAAAAAACCGACCCCAGGGTCGGTTTTTTATTGCCTGCTTGTTGGAGCAAGCTTGTTCGCGATGGTCTTTAACGATTATGTGCGCCGCCTGAATAAACGCGGCGCTCTCTGGCTTTTCGCGAGCAAGCTCGCTCCTACTGGGCAGGCCACGGCAAGATCGGAATCGCCGTCACCGCATTCTGCGGACTGCCTTCGATCAAGCGATCGCTGTAGACCAGATACACCAGGGTATTGCGCTTCTTGTCGAGGAAACGCACCACCTGCATGGTCTTGAACACCAGGGACGTGCGCTCCTTGAACACCTCATCCCCATCCTTCAGCTCACCCTTGAAGTGAATCGCGCCCACCTGACGACAGGCAATCGACGCCTCAGCGCGATCCTCAGCCAACCCCAGACCACCTTTCACCCCACCCGTCTTGGCGCGAGACAGGTAGCAGGTCACGCCATCGACCTTCGGGTCATCAAAGGCTTCAACCACAATCCGGTCATTGGGGCCGACAAACTTGAACACCGTCGACACCTGGCCAATCTCTTCGGCCGATGCCAGCAACGGCATCGCCAGCAGTACACCGAGCAACCCCTTCATCACGCGCATCGAGAATTCCTTTTTACTTAAACCAGAATCAGGTTATCCCGGTGAACCAGCTCCGGCTCAGCCATGTAACCCAACAGACCGACAATCGCATCAGACGATTGCCCAATAATTTTCTGCGCCTCAAGAGCACTGTAGTTGGCCAGGCCACGGGCAATCTCGCGACCGTCCGGCGCCACGCACACCACCATCTCGCCACGGCGGAAGCTGCCCTGGACCAATTTTACGCCCACCGGCAGCAGGCTTTTGTTGCCTTGAGACAACGCCGACACAGCCCCCGCATCCAGCACCAGGGTACCGCGCGTCTGAAGATGCCCCGCCAGCCACTGCTTGCGCGCCGCCAGCATGCCGCGCTCAGGCGACAGCAGCGTACCGATGCGCTCGCCCGCCTTGAGACGGTCCAGGACCCGCTCAATCCGACCGCCAACGATGATGGTATGCGCGCCGGAACGCGCCGCCAGCCGTGCCGCACGCAACTTGGTCTGCATGCCGCCACGCCCCAGAGCACCGCCGACACTGCCCGCCACTGCATCCAGCGCCGGATCATCGGCACGTGCCTCGTAAATCAGCTGCGCCTCAGGGTTATTGCGCGGATCAGCGTCGAACATGCCGTCGCGATCCGTGAGAATCACCAGCAAATCGGCCTCAACCAGGTTCGCCACCAGAGCCGCCAAGGTGTCGTTATCGCCAAAGCGAATTTCGTCAGTCACCACGGTGTCATTCTCGTTGATCACCGGGATCACCTTGAGATCAACCAGGGCACGCAGGGTGCTACGGGCATTCAGGTAGCGCTTGCGGTCGGACAAGTCGTCATGGGTCAGCAGAATCTGCGCCGTATGACGACCGTGCTCGGCAAAGCTGGATTCCCAGGCCTGCACCAGGCCCATCTGACCAATGGCGGCAGCGGCTTGCAGCTCGTGCATCGCGCTGGGTCGCGCGGTCCAGCCAAGGCGACTCATACCGGCGGCAACCGCCCCGGACGACACCAGCACCAACTCGACGCCAGCCTCATGCAAGGCCACCATCTGGTCCACCCAGACGCTCATGGCCGCACGATCCAGCCCCTTGCCATCCGCCGTCAGCAGCGCGCTACCGATCTTAACGACCCAACGCTGCGCACCTGTCACCTTGCTCCGCATCATCTTCAACCTTAGATAGAGGGCCGCGCGACCCAGCGCCGCCCATAACGTTATTCGTGACTACCGATTTCCAGATACCAAAACGCCGCTCGATTGAGCGGCGCTTAAGTTTACTGCAACGAATCAGTCGCGCACGTAAATGATTTCCGGACCATCTTCATCATCCACGTCTTCTTCGTCCCAATCATCGTCACCGATGTCATGGACCGACTTGACGCCACTGCGACGCAGGGCACGCTGATCATCCAGCGCCTGCAACTGGGCACGGGCTTCGTCTTCGATGCGCTGATCCAGTTCAGCCAGCTCGGCCTTGTAGACAGGGTCGGCGGCCAGGCGGTCGGCACGGTCTTCGAGGTAGCGCATGATGTCGCGCGTCAGGCGCTCAGTGCCTTCTTTGGCAATGGCCGAGATCACGTAGACCGGACCCGTCCATTCCAGGCGATCAACAATCTCTTTGACGCGCTCTTCGTGCTCTTCTTCGAGGATCTGGTCGCACTTGTTCAGCACCAACCAACGATCACGCTCAGCCAGGGACGGGCTGAACTTGGTCAGTTCGCTGACGATCACTTCAGCAGCGTCTGGTGCGCTGGTGTCATCCAGTGGCGCCATGTCGACGAGGTGCAGCAGCAAACGGGTGCGGGACAAGTGCTTGAGGAAACGAATCCCCAGGCCAGCGCCGTCGGAAGCCCCTTCGATCAGGCCCGGAATGTCCGCCACCACGAAGCTCTTCCAGCGATCGACACTGACCACACCCAGGTTTGGCACCAAGGTGGTGAACGGGTAATCGGCAACTTTCGGCTTGGCAGCAGACACCGAGCGAATGAACGTACTTTTGCCGGCGTTCGGCAAGCCCAGCAGGCCCACGTCAGCCAGTACCTTCATTTCCAGCTTGAGGTCACGCTGTTCGCCAGGCTTGCCCGGCGTGGTCTGGCGTGGTGCACGGTTGGTACTGGATTTGAAACGGGTGTTGCCCAGACCGTGCCAGCCGCCATGAGCCACCAGCAGGCGCTGACCGGCTTTGGTCAGGTCGCCGATGACTTCCTGGGTTGCGGAGTCGATCACGGTGGTACCGACCGGAACCCGCAGCACCAACTCTTCGCCTTTTTTACCGGTGCAGTCAGTGCTGCCGCCGTTGGAGCCACGCTCGGCATCAAAGTGCCGGGTGTAACGGTAGTCCACCAGGGTGTTGAGGTTTTCGTCGGCGATCATGTAGACCGAGCCGCCATCACCGCCATCACCGCCGTTAGGACCACCGTTTTCGATGAATTTTTCCCGACGGAAACTCATGCAACCGTTACCGCCGTCGCCAGCTTTTACTCGGATCGAAACTTCATCAACAAACTTCATAACAAAACGCCTCTCGCCACACGGACGAGTTTAAGAAACCAAGACATAAGACTCTTGCAAAAATGAGCGCAGCGACCTCAAGCAACGACCGCAAATCCACTGCTTTCGCCCATCACAAACAGCTTTGCAAGAGACTCACCCCACAAACGAAAAAGCCCCGTCGCGAGACAGGGCTTTTCCAGCAACTACGTAATTATGCCGCGACGACTTCAGTCTTCGGGACAATGCTCACGTAACGGCGGTTGAAAGCGCCTTTTACTTCAAACTTGATCACGCCGTCGATTTTAGCGAACAGAGTGTGATCTTTACCCATGCCAACACCGTAACCGGCGTGGAATTGGGTGCCGCGCTGACGCACGATGATGTTGCCCGGAATGATAACCTGGCCGCCATACATCTTCACGCCAAGGCGTTTGGCTTCTGAGTCGCGACCGTTACGGGTACTACCACCAGCTTTTTTGTGTGCCATGAGTCAATTCTCCTAGTGAGGAATTAGGCTGAAATTAAGCCTGAATACCGGTGATTTTGATCTCGGTGTACCACTGGCGGTGGCCCATACGCTTCATGTGGTGCTTACGACGACGGAACTTGATGATGCGGACTTTATCGTGACGACCTTGGGAGATCACTTCAGCCACAACGGTAGCGCCTGCAACAACTGGAGCGCCGATGTTCACGTCATCGCCATTGGCGACCAACAGAACGCGATCAAAAGTAACGGATTCGCCAGTAGCGATTTCCAGCTTCTCGATCTTCAGGTATTCACCTGGGGCGACCTTGTATTGCTTGCCACCAGTAACAATTACTGCGTACGACATGGTATTTCTCCGATAATCCTGCTCACCCAGCGCTTTATAAGAAGAGGTATTGGCTGGCATGGCTGCATGGGATGGACGTCCCGAATGCAATTGCGTAAGGCAGGTGCTGCCCAGGAAGTTCAGGGTGCGCGATTGTACGCAAGCTATGGAGGTGTTGCAAGTGGCCGTCTATCGCGCCTTGACACTAGGGGACGCGGGTCCTAGCATGCCGCGCAACCCTTCTGGAGCGACTGTCGCTGATGCAACCCCAAGCTTTCTACCGCGCGGTGGCGGACGATTTTAGCGCCGTCGACGGCATCATCAAGAAGCAGCTGACTTCTAAAGTGCCGCTGGTCTCCAAAATTGGCGACTACATTACGTCGGCCGGCGGTAAACGCCTGCGTCCTTTATTAGTGTTGCTGTGTGGCAAGGCCCTGGGCCGCGAAGGCGATGACCTGCGCCTGCTGGCCGCGACCATCGAGTTCCTGCACACCGCCACCCTGCTGCATGACGACGTGGTCGACATGTCCGGCATGCGCCGTGGTCGCGAGACGGCCAACGCGATGTGGGGCAACGCGCCGAGCGTGCTGGTGGGCGACTTCCTGTACTCGCGCTCGTTCGAAATGATGGTCGAGCTGGGCTCGATGCCGGTGATGAAGATTCTTTCACAGGCCACGCGCATCATCGCCGAAGGCGAAGTGTTGCAACTGTCGAAGGTTCGCGACGCCAGCACCACCGAAGAAACCTACATGGAAGTGATTCGCGGCAAAACCGCGATGCTCTTCGAAGCCTCGACTCACAGCGCTGCCGCCCTGTGCGAAGCGACGCCCGAGCAGAGCGAAGCCCTGCGCACCTTCGGCGATCACCTGGGCGTAGCCTTCCAACTCGTAGACGACCTGCTGGATTATCGCGGCGACGCCGAAACCCTGGGCAAGAACGTCGGTGACGACCTGGCCGAGGGCAAGCCGACCTTGCCGCTGATCTACACCATGCGCGAAGGCACGCCGGAACAGGCCGCCCTGGTGCGCAAGGCGATCCAGAAAGGCGGGATCGAAGACCTGGAAAGCATCCGCGAAGCCGTGGAAGCCTCGGGCTCCCTCGAATACACCGCGCAACTGGCCCGTGACTACGTGGCTCGTGCCATCCAATGCCTGGAAGCCCTTCCAGCCAGCGAATACCGGGACGCCCTGGTTGAGCTGAGTGAGTTCGCGGTCGCCCGCACTCACTAAGCAATCCCTGTAGGAGCGAGCTTGCTCGCGAAGGTCTTTAACGATGACGCGTATACCTGATTACACGCGGCGTCCTTGAGTTTTTCGCGAGCAAGCTCGCTCCTACAAGGGACGGTGCGCCCTTCCCACGCTAAAACCCTATATAATGTGCGCTTTTAGCCATCCTGAAACCAAAGGAGCTTTAGTGAGCACGTTGCCACCCTGCCCGAAATGCAATTCCGAATACACCTACGAAGACGGCGCCCAGCTGATCTGCCCGGAATGCGCCCATGAGTGGACCGTCGGTGGCGAAGCCGAGGCTGCCAGCGATGAATCCGTGAAGAAAGACTCTGTGGGCAATGTCCTGCAGGACGGCGACACCATCACCGTGATCAAGGACCTCAAGGTCAAAGGCACATCGCTGGTGGTCAAGGTCGGCACCAAGGTCAAGAACATCCGCCTGTGCGACGGCGACCACGATATCGACTGCAAGATCGACGGTATCGGCCCGATGAAACTCAAGTCCGAGTTCGTCCGCAAGGTCTGAACCGGCTGCCTCCATCTCGTGCCCTGCACGGGATGGCGCTTCACCCTCCCCGCGTTATTTCCGCACTAGCGGCAAAAGGCCAGCCCTTTTGATCAAAAACAATATCCACACAGAAAAGTCCGGAAATCGCCAATAGGGACTTGCTATTCCTTGAATAAGAATTATTCTCATTGAAACCCATCAAGGAGATGCTTCCCATGACTTATTTGATCGATGCCTGGCTGGACCGTCCACACCCTTACCTGCGAATCCTCCATCGGGAAACCGGTGAAGTCTGCGCGGTGCTGGAAGAAGAAGCGTTGAGCGAACTGCAGGATCAGGGCGACCTGGACGTCAATGGCCTGAGTTCCAGTGAACCTGGGGTGCTGAAGGAAGTGGTGAGAAACCTGTTTCTGTTCTGCTATGCCCGGGCGTTGCGCCCGGTGACGGATTTCAATGGCAAGTTTCATCCATGAGCAACCTGCAAAACCGCGTAGGAGCAAGCTTGCTCGCGAAGACCTCAAAGACACCGCGTTCATTCAGCATGGGCGCGTCATCGTTGAGGTTCATCGCGAGCAAGCTCGCGCCTGCAACCTAGTCAGCGGTCTTACAGTACGTCGAGCAGCTCGACGTCGAACACCAGAACGCTGTGCGGCGGGATGCTGCCAACGCCTTGAGCGCCGTAAGCCAGTTCGCTCGGCACGTACAGGCGCCATTTGCTGCCGGCATTCATCAGTTGCAGGGCTTCGGTCCAGCCGGCAATTACGCCACCAACCGGAAACTCTGCAGGCTGACCGCGCTCGTAGGAGCTGTCGAACACAGTGCCGTCGATCAGGGTGCCGTGGTAGTGAGTACGTACTTGGTCTTCACGGGTCGGCTTGGCGCCGGTACCGGCAGTCAGCACTTCAAATTGCAGGCCGGAAGCCAGGGTGGTGATGCCGTCGCGCTTGGCGTTTTCAGCCAGGAAAGCCAGGCCTTCGCCAGCAGCGGCTTCAGCCTTTGCAGCGGCTTCGGCTTGCATGATTTCGCGGATGACCTTGAAGCTGGCGGCCATTTGCTCTTGGTCCACACGGCTAGGCTTGCCGGCGAAAGCGTCGGTCAGGCCAGCCAGGATCGCGTCCAGGCTAACGCCCGGTGGCGGGTTGTCGCGCAGTTGGTCGCCCAACTGACGGCCAATGCCGTAGCTCACGCGGGTTTCGTCGGTGGACAGATTAACTTCGGACATGGAAAGGCTCCGCTGTAGGACGACACAAGTGTCGTCCAAACTAAAAGGGCGAGCAGACTAGCACACAAGCCCCGCTCTTGATGAGCCCTGGAGCCTCAGGCGCACACCCGCCGGGCGCTGATCAATGCTTAGTCAATTTGTCCAGATAACCCATGGCAAACGCTGACACCACGAAGGTCATGTGAATGATCACGTACCACTTCAGATGCTCGGGATCGACGTTCTTGGCGTCCATGAACACCCGCAGCAAATGGATCGACGAAATCGCCACGATGGACGCCGCGACCTTCATCTTCAGCGACGAGGAATCCATGGTCCCCAGCCAGTTGAGCTTCTCTTTGCTTTCGTCGATGTCCAGCTGGGAAACGAAGTTCTCGTAGCCGCTGATCATCACCATCACCAGCAAGCCGCCCACCAGCGCCATGTCGATCAACGACAGCAGCACCAGGATCACATCCGACTCGCTCATGGAAAACACCATGGGAATCACATGGAACACTTCCTGGAAGAACTTCAGCCCAAGCGCCAACAGCCCCAGGGACAACCCGAAATAGATTGGCGCCAACAGCCAGCGTGAGGCATACATTGCATTTTCGATAAAGCGTTCCATTGAATCTCACACAGCGTGGCTAAAAATGGCGGCGAGTATACCAGCCGCACGCAAACGCCAGAAACCGTCGATAAAACTGATCTGTACGGCATCTGTAAAAGATTTTTTCTGCTAGTGTCGAGCTCATCAACTCGGCTCGATGATGTCGGACAGGAAAACTCAGATAATGGATGTGCGATCCCCTTTGGCCAGCCTTGGCCTGTGCGCGGCGTTGCTGATGGGCGGCGGTTGCTCCCCAAGCGATGAACACAAGCAAGCCAGCCTCGAAGAGAAAACCGCCAAGTTCGAACAGTCCCTGGACGCGATCCAGGACCCCAAGCTCAAGGATGCCGTGTCCGAGCTCGGTGGCTCGCTGCTGTTGCTGGAGCGGGCACGGGCCAAGCTCGCCAGCAAGCCTATCGAGGCCGAGTACAGCGAAGACGCCCTGGCATTGCTCAAGCACTACCCCACGCCCCAGGCGTTGGTTGATACCTACATCAATGGCCTGTTTGTCCTGCGCAAGGCATCCCATTCGGACTATCTGACGGACCTGCAACCGATCTTCCCGTTCAACTTCAACATGCCCGACCAGTTCCCCTTCCCCCACGGCCTGGAATGGCAGTCGGTGACCTTGAGCAACAACAAGGTCATCCCCTTCCAGCCGGAATGGTCGGAAACCGACCCAGGCATCCAGCTGAGCCCCACCAGCTCCAACCTGACCAACCCCGATGATCTGACGGTGACCTATCCGTTCATCGAAGGCATCGAGACTGAAAACAAGAGCCAGCCGCAGCCCGTCTCCCTCAAAGGCAAGGTGGAAGTCATCGCGCCGCGTAAAGTCTTCACCTTTGACCTGTCGAAAAAGGACGTGGGCCGCAAACGCACCGAAGAAAACGTCACGGTCACCCTGTTGACCCTGGAAAAGAACTACGCCGAGATCGAACTGACCAACAGCGCCCCGCTGGCGCCGGAAGTCGCGGACGAATCGCCGAACCCGCTGCTGGTGCAGGCTCGCGACACCACCGGGCAATTTCTCTCGCGCTCAGGCTCAATCAACGAGAACGCCGCGCAACTGGCGTTCTACGAGAAGCAACTGGCAGAGATGCAAAAGCAGACGGCCTGGTCCGACGCCTTTGAAAAGCAGTTGGAAGACGAACAGAAAGCCTTTGAACACAAGCAGAACAGCCACTACACCAAGGTGTACTTCAACGGCCTGGTCGACAATGTGCAAGTCAGCGTCCTCGACTTTTCCCAGGCCACCGTGACCCGCAAGGACCTGGACCTGCCCGTAAGGCGCTTCGACAAGAACAGCCTGGAGAAAACCGTACAGCCGCTGCCGATGCCCGTCACCGTATATGACGACCAGGCTGCGGACTGGCTCAAGGACGCCACCCTGTCCGAAGACCAATTGAAGAAAAGTGTCACCATCAACCAATCGGTGGATGACGCCAGCGCAGCACACATCGAGTTCGATCACCCCTACACCTTCAACGACGACCTGCTGGGCGAAGACCGGGGCGGCGGCGATGCCCCCGTGACCTTCCTCACCGCCAACGACGAAGGCAAGCTCGGTGAGCCCATCGAACTGCCCGCCGAAGCCTACGAGGTTGATCCTGGGCGCGGCACCATCACCTATGACCTGAACCTGTTTCCCGAGAATCCGGGTTTTGCCGTGGGATCAATGCCACTGTTCCTGGCCACCATCGAAAAAGGCAACCTCACGGCAGGGCAACTGCCCAAGGGCCTGGAGCTGAAGGATAACGCGCTGATTGTCGACCAGAAGCTGTTCCCGTCCGATAGCTGGCGGTTCTATGCCAAGGACGCCAGCGGCAACTACCTGAAGGAAATTCTCGGCGTCAGCCACCGCGCCGAGGAATACGGCACGGCGCTGTTCGATGTGCATTACTTCTACGGCCAGCCGACGACATTGGAGACCTACCAGCGCACCGGCCTGGACACGGTGCAGTATGGGTTTGAGGTGAAGCTGGACAAACCCGAGGCGGCCCCTGCCCCCAAGCCCTAGCACACAACTCCCCCTCCCCGTAGCAGCTGTCGAGCGCCAGCGAGGCTGCGTCGGGTGCGAACGGGGCTCTGAGTTACACACGATGTCGGCGGGGCGGCCGACGCAGCCTCGCTGGTGCTCGACAGCTGCTACGGGGGGGCTAGCGGATATCGCTCAGCGCCGTCTGCCGCCCGCCATTGAGCTGTCGCAAGTGCGCCTGCAGGTGCAGGCACCAGATCTGCGGGTCGTCCGCCAGTTCGTACCCGTGCAGGGTCAGGCTTTCGACAATCGAATCAAGGATGGTTTGTGCCACGAAAGGTCCATGAAACGGGCCTTGGGACTTGATGGTGGAAGGCTGCTCACCGGTCATTCCGGCGGCAAACAACAAGGTCCACATCCCGGTATCCCCGGCGAGAGGGCGAATGGAACATTCGATACGAGTAACCAGGCCCAGGCACTGGCGGGTGAGGCAGAGGTTGCGCGACATGGCGGCGACCCTCGGTAGATCCGGTATTCAGCCTCGCAGGGCAAGACTGTTTCTATCCAGCGACTCCTGTGGATATCCCTTGAGCTGAGAATAGAAGAAACCCGGTACAAACCAAGGCCGGGGGACCAACGGACGACTGCCGTCACGACGGCGTCAAAAATATGCCGAAGGGGCCTGAAAACAGGCCCCTTCGGTGGTTATTACACCGGTTTGGCTTCTGCCAACGCCTCCTGCGCCAGCTCCTTCTCGGCTTCCTTCAGATCATCTTCACTGATCATCTCGGCAATCGCCCGCAAACGCTCCACCACCCGCGCATTGACGCTGCCTTCCGGGAATTGCCCGTCCTCGTCGGGCGAACCCGCAGGCTCACCCACCAGCAGGCTCAAGGCCTCGTCGGCCTGGCGCACGGCGTAGACGTGAAACTGCCCCTGCCGCACAGCCTGCAACACCTTCTCATCGAGCATCAGCGTCGCGACGTTGGCCTGGGGAATGATCGCCCCCTGCTCGCCGGTCAGCCCGCGGGCTTCACAAAGGCGGAAGAAGCCTTCGATCTTCTCGTTGACCCCGCCCACCGCCTGCACTTCACCAAACTGGTTGATGGAGCCGGTGATGGCAAAGCACTGCTTGAGCGGCGTCTTCGACAAAGCCGAAATCAAGGTGCAGGCCTCGCCCAGGGAGGCGCTGTCGCCGTCGACATAACCGTAGGATTGCTCCAGGGCGATACTCGCCGAGATCGCCAACGGGAATTCCTGGGCATAACGGCTGCCCAGGTAACCGGTGAGGATCATTACGCCCTTGGAGTGGATCGGCTGGCCGAGGTTAACTTCACGCTCGATATCCACGATGCCGCTGCCGCCCGGGTACACCGAGGCAGAGATCCGCGCCGGTACACCAAACGCCGAGTCACCCACCTCCAGCACCGTCAGCCCGTTGCACTTGCCCACCGCCGCACCGGCGGTGTCGATCAGGATCACCCCGGCGAGCATATCGTCGAGAATCCGCGCCGACACCCGCCCGGTGCGCGTGGCCTTGGCCTTGAGTGCGCGCTCGATGTGCCCGGAGTCGGTGCGCTCATCACCCGCCAGGTGACGAATGAAGTCCGCCTCGCTGACCAGTTGGAACAAATCACCGATACGCGCCGACAGGCGGCCCTGGTTCTCCGCCAGCCGCGCGCTGTAGGTCGCCAGTCGCGCTACCGCATCGGAGGTCAACGGCGCCATGCCTTCTTCCGAGGTACGGGTTTTCAGCAACTGGGCGAACTGCTCCAGGCTTTCATCCACCATCGGAATGTCTTCGTCAAAGTCCACCAGCACCCGGAACATCTCCTGGAAGTCCGGATCGGCGTCCTGCAACGCGTAGTACAGCTGGCGGGAGCCAATGATGATGACCTTGAGCTGCAACGGGATCACTTGCGGGTTGAGGGTCACTGTGGCCAGACGGCCCAGTTCGCCCAACGGTGATTCCATCTTCAGCTTGCGCGATTGCAGGGCACGCTTGAGGGCATCCCATACAAACGGCTCGCTGAGCATTTTCTCGGCTTCGAGGATCAGGAAACCACCATTGGCACGGTGCAGCGCACCCGGTCGCAACTGGCGGTAAGTCGTGTAAAGCGCGCCCTGGTCGGTGCTGTATTCGATACGGCCAAACAGGTTGTCGTAGGTCGGATGCGGCTCAAACACTACCGGTGCGCCACCGTTGACCGGATGGCCTACCACCAGGCTCGGGCAGTACTGCTCCTCCAGCAACTTGCGGGCCTGGGCATCGGTTTTCGCATCGTCCACCAGTTGCTCGACCACGGTTTTCAGCAGGTAAACCTGCATTGCCTGCAAGTAGCCGCAGACTGCCGCGTTCTCCGCATACTTTTCGGACAGCGGCGACAGCAGTGGCTGCAAGGCCAACGTGATGGTTTCTTCGTTGAACTGGCGCATCTGGTTGTTGGACTCGCGCTTCCACTGGGGCAGGCTGGCGAGTTCTTCGTTGAGGCGTTCTTCCAGTTCGGAAATATCGGTATGGAAACGCTCGCGATCGGCTTCCGGCAGCTGCGAGAACTCGGCCTCGTCCAGAGCCTTGCCGTCGAGCATCGGGGTGAACGCAATGTTGGTGCTGTCACGGTACAGCGCCACGTCCTTTTCCAGGGCCAGGCGCTCGATGACGTCCAGAGCACGGTCGTAGCGCTGGTTGAAGGCGCGGTCGATGGCGCTTTTGCGCTGTTGATAAGTCGGGTGTTCAAACACGGCCGGAAAGGTCGCGACCAGGTTGTCGATCAGGCCATTGATATCGGAGATGAACGCGGCAGCACCGCCCGCAGGCAGTTCCAGCGCGCGGGGTTCGCGAGGCTCATCAAAATTATTGACGTAGACCCAGTCGGCCGGGGTCTGCAGGCGCTTGCCTTCGGCTTTGAGGTAGCGTTTGACGAACGAAAAGCGCCCGGTACCGGGCTCACCCATGACAAATACGTTGTAACCGGGGCGTGGCATGGCCACGCCGAACTGCAAGGCTTCGACCGCACGTTCCTGGCCAAGCACACCGCGAAAGGGCTCCAAATCATTGGTGGTCGAGAAGCTGAACTGTTCAGCGGAAAAAGGACGGGTCAGCGCTTCGGGCGCTAGACGCAAGCTGGCAGCAACAGGATCAGGCATCGGGCTTCCTTACATCAGGCGGGGCAGATGACGGCATTCTGGCGCCGGGTTGGGCCGGCTGGCAAGGACGGCTTAGGGAAAGCATAGCCCCAGGTTTGAGGCTGTAAAAAAACCGAGTGTTTCCGGCTTGTTTCATAAAAAGTCACGGAACCCTTGGATCATGCCTAAACTCCAACCTGCTGCGGGTTGGACTAATAACCGACCCCTAGGGTGCTGTCAGGCACCTGAACCCTTGTCCATTGGTTTGCACACAAAGAGAACAAAGCTATGAAACGGATCCTTCTCGGTACTCTCTTCACCGTCGTCTCCCTCAATGCAATGGCAGAAGCGCCAGGTGGCCCGAACTGCGGTTGGGGCAACATGTTGTTCGAAGGCCAACGCGGCACTCCGGCTCACTTCCTGGCCTCCACCACCAACGGTACCTCGGGTAACGCCACGTTCGGCATGACCTCGGGCACCAACGGCTGTAGCACCAACAGCGCACTGACCTACGGTGGCAAATCGTGGATTGCCATGAATGGCATGATGAACGAGCTGTCCGAAGACATGGCCAAGGGTAACGGCGAAGCGCTGACTACCTACGCTGTAGTACTGGGCGTTGCTCCTGAAGACCGCGAGCACTTTGCCGCTGTGACTCACGAGCACTTCCAGCAAATCTTCAGCAAGGCTGACGTAACCGCTGATGACGTGCACAACAACACCCTGGCTGTACTGAAAAGCGACACCCGTCTGGCGAAATACGCTACCCAGGCTTAAGCTCGACCCGCCCGTGCCTTTCGAGGCACGGGTTTTATTATTATTTTGGACCTGCCTCCCCTTTGGGTCTTTTTATCTCGACTTAAGTTGCCCACATGCTCAAACGCCTTGCCTACCTGGCACTCTTCGCCTGCGCCCCGCTGTATGCGGCGCCGCACCTTGATGATCAACGTTTGCAGCAGCTGGCCAACGAACCGTTCTGGCTCTCGCTGGGGCATTACGAATCCGGCAAGTTCGAAGGCTGGCGCAGTTATGTCAGCGACAAGAAATTCTTCCTCGCCCCCGATGGCGCCCACCATCCGGACCAGGAGCTGAAGGCCACGGTAGAGGCGTTGTATGCCCCGGCCAGCCTCGGCGAAAAACACGTCCAATGCGTTTATCCCGCACGTACCCGCTGGCTCAAGGACCAGTTGCACCTGACTGACTTGCCAACGCTGGACTGCAAGGAATTCAAGCAATGGTTCAAGGACGTTGCACCCCACAGTGCGGTGATGATCTTCCCGGCGGCTTACCTCAACAGCCCGTCGTCAATGTTCGGCCACACCCTGCTGCGCATCGACCAGGCTGACGTGCAGAGCAACAACACCGCCCTGCTCAGCTACGCGATCAACTTTGGCGCCTATATCGAAGGCTCGGACAACAGCATCCTCTACGCCTGGAAGGGCCTGATGGGCGGCTATCCGGGGCTGTTCGCGCTGGTGCCCTACCAGGAAAAGCTCTCGGAATACCGTAGCCTGGAGAACCGCGACCTGTGGGAATATCGCCTGAACCTGACCCAGGTCGAGACCGAGCGCATGGTTGAGCACGTGTGGGAGCTCAAGCAGATCCAGTTCGACTACTTCTTCTTCGACGAAAACTGCTCCTATCGCCTGCTGGAATTGCTGCAAGTGGCCCGCCCAAGCCTGCGGCTGACCGAACAGTTCCCGCTGACCGCCATTCCTACCGACACGGTAAAAGCCGTGAAAGAAGCCGGCTTGGTGGAAAAAATCGACTATCGCCCGTCCCGTGAACGGGAACTGCTGGAACGCGCCAAGCCGCTGGACAGTGACGAGCAGCAATGGGTGCTGAAGATCAGCGACGACCAGAAACAACTGCAAGACCCGACCTTCAAGGCCATCGCCAAAGACCGCCAGGCCCTGATCATCGATGCCGCCTATCGCCTTGGCCGCTACCGCGCCAACGGCCTGGAGCGCGACACCGAACGCTCCCAACGCAGCTTCGAACTGCTGCGGGCGATCAACCAGAACCCGGCGCCGGACCTGAAAATCGAACGCCCTGGCCTGCCTGAAGACGGCCACGAATCCCGCACCTGGCAAGCCGGCATCGGCACCCGGGGCGACAAGGCTTTCGGCGAATACGGCCTGCGCATGGCCTACCACGACCTGAATGACAACGCCGAAGGCTTCCCCCTGGGCGCGCAGATCGAAATCCTGCAAATGAAACTGCGCCAGTACGAAGGCAACCACTGGCAGTTACAACAGCTGGACCTGGCGACCATTCGCTCACTGACCCCACGCAACGAACTGCTGCAACCCTGGTCGTGGCAAGTGACCGGTGGCCTTGAACGCGTACCGGGCAAGCATGACGACGAGACGTTGGTCAGCCACGTCAATGGCGGCGCCGGTGGCACCTGGCAACTGCGTGACGACATGCTCGGTTTCGCCCTGGGCACCGTGCGCGTGGAACACAACAGCGACTTTGGCGAAGCCATCTCCCCCGCGGCCGGCTTCAACACCGGCGTGCTATGGCGAAACCCGCTGGGCAACCTGAGCCTGGAAGCCAAGGGTGATTTCTTCACCAATGGCGAAGTGCGGCGCAGTATCAGCTTGAATCAACAGTGGGAATTGTCGCGCAACCTGGGACTGAGATTGAGTGCGCAGCGCGAATACAGCCACCTCGCGACACCGGTGAACGAAGTGATGCTGGAAGTGAAGTGGTATCACTATTAACCCCTGAGCCGCAGATCGTTCCCACGCTCCGCGTGGGAATGCATCCTGTGACGCTCCGCGTCACGACCGTTAAAAGCGGACGCAGAGCGTCCAGAGCGGCATTCCCACGCAGAGCGTGGGAACGATCACTATTAATCCATAAGGAGCTTCAACAGACATGGCCGTCAACTGCACCAGCCTTGAACAAGTCCGGGAAAACATCGACCGTCTTGATCGCCAGATCGTTACACTGCTGGCCGAACGGGGCGGCTTCGTTTCCCAGGCTGCGCGCTTCAAAAAAGACAGTGACGGCGTGAAAGCCCCGCAGCGGGTTGAGCAGGTGATTGCCAAGGTTCGTGATCTCTCCCACACCGTAGGCGCAAACCCGGACGTCACGGAGCACGTCTATCGGGCGATGATTGCAGCGTTCATCCAGCAAGAACTCGCAGAGCACGCCGCGCTGACACCAGACTGAACCACACAAAATAACCTTGTGGCGAGGGAGCTTGCTCCCGCTGGGCTGCGCAGCAGCCCCAAAACCAGACACCTCACCCTCTCTGGAATATCTCAATACCCTGAACAGGGGCCGCTTCGCGCCCCAACGGGAGCAAGCTCCCTCGCCACAGGGGGCGCGTGATCGCCCGAAGCAGCAGCGTCACACACAGATTTCTCACATCCGTTTCACATACCCCGAACGAATCCACTCCTACACTTCCCCCATCAGCCGTTCAACGGCCAGGGAGCAAGCGATGTGGCGGTACGCAGCAGTGCTGGGCCTGATGGCCCTCCTTTCAGGTTGCCAATCAACCCATGAAGACTTGCTGGCCAAGGGTTACCCGCCCGCCTTCGCCGACGGCTACGACGACGGTTGCAGCAGCGGCCGCCAAGCCGCCGGGGTGATCACCGGGGAATTTCGCAAGAATGTCCCCCGCTACCTGAAAGACCGCACCTACGCCGAAGGCTGGGAAGATGGCTTCCGCCAGTGCAAGGCCATGCGCGAGAACGAAGACCTGAACGACTACAAGAACCGTCACTGGGACGACCGCGAGCGTGCCTGGCAGCAAGAAAAGGACCGCGACGCCGCACGAGCCTATCGCTCGCCATAGGTCGCTTTCAGACATCCGGCGAAACTTATCCCCTGCGACCATGGCCCAAACTCCATAGCAGGAGAACGCCATGAGTCGAGCTTTCGTCAACGAAGACAGCGCTGCTGCCCAGGCCAGCCAACCGGTGGAACGCCAGGTCAGCGAGCAACCCAATCACCTCACTGCCCGTGGGCTTGCACAATTGCAGGCCAAAGTGGCGCAGTTGCAAAGCGAGCACGGCGAAGAGTTCGCCAAGGGCGAGCAGGCCGATAAACAGCGCCAGGCCGACCTTGAGCGGGATTTGCGCTACTTCAACCAGCGCCTGCAAAGCGCTCAGGTGGTGGCGCCAGCGACCTCCACCGAGAAGGTGCAGATCGGCAGTTGGGTCACGTTTGCCAATGAACAGGACGAAGAACAGCGGATTCAACTGGTGGGCGAAGACCAGGCCGACGCCACAGTAGGCCTGATCAACTGGGGTTCGCCCCTGGGCCGGGCGCTGCTGGGTGCACAGGTGGGCGACGAGGTGCTGTGGAAGCGCCCCGTCGGGGATCAGCTGATCGAGATCCTGCGCATCGAGCCCGACGCTTAGACGATACCTTGAGCCAGCATTGCGTCCGCGACTTTCACGAAGCCGGCGATGTTGGCGCCCTTCACGTAGTTGACCCGACCGTTTTCTTCGCCGTAATGCACGCAGGCATGGTGGATCGACTGCATGATGTTGTGCAGCTTGCTGTCCACTTCGCCGGCGGTCCACAGCAGGCGCATGGCGTTCTGCGACATCTCCAGCCCGCTCACCGCCACACCGCCGGCATTGGACGCCTTGCCCGGTGCGAACAGGATGCCGGCGTCGATAAAGATATCCACAGCCTCCAGGGTGGTGGGCATGTTGGCGCCTTCGGCCACGCACACGCAGCCATTGCGCAACAGGGTCCGCGCCGCTTCGGCGTCCAGTTCGTTCTGGGTGGCGCAGGGCAGTGCGATGTCGCAGGCCAGTTCCCAGGGTGCTTGGCCGGCACGGAATTCCAGGCCGAAACGCGGTGCCAGCTCGCTGATGCGCCCGCGCTGGATGTTTTTCAGCTCCAGCAGCGCCGACCATTGTTCTTCGGTCAAACCGCTTTCGCAGTACAGGGTGCCTTCGGAGTCGGACAGGGAAATCACTTTGCCGCCCAGGTCCATGACCTTGCGCGCCGCATATTGGGCGACGTTGCCGGAACCGGAGATAGCCACGCGCTTGCCTTCGACACGCTGGCCGTTGCGCTTGAGCATTTCTTCAGCGAAGTACACGCAGCCAAAACCGGTGGCTTCCGGGCGGATCAGGCTGCCGCCATAGCTCATGCCCTTGCCGGTCAGCACCGAGGTGAACTGGTTGCTCAGGCGCTTGTACTGTCCGAACAGGAAGCCGATCTCCCGGGCACCCACGCCGATATCACCGGCGGGCACGTCCACGTCCGAACCGATGTGGCGATACAGCTCGCTCATGAACGCCTGGCAGAAGCGCATCACCTCGGCGTCGCTCTTGCCCTTGGGATCGAAGTCCGAGCCGCCCTTGCCGCCGCCCATGGGCATTGAGGTCAGGGAATTCTTGAAGGTCTGTTCGAAAGCGAGGAATTTCAGCACGCCCAGGTTCACCGAGGGGTGGAAGCGCAGGCCGCCTTTGTAGGGGCCGATGGCGCTGTTCATCTGGATCCGGAACCCGCGGTTGACCCGCACCTTGCCCTGGTCGTCTTCCCACGACACCCGGAACACAATCGCACGCTCCGGCTCGCAGATGCGCTCCAGGATGCCCGAGTTCAGGTAGTGGGGATTGGCTTCAAGAAACGGCCACAAACTGCGCAGGACTTCTTCCACGGCCTGGTGGAATTCCGGCTGGTCGGGGTCGCGTTTCTTGAGACGGGCAAGGAAGGATTCAACGGATTCGATCATGAAAAGTCTCGGCAAATTTATTGTCGTTAAAGGAGATTTGTCCCGGACTTTATCAATTCATGTCGCACCGCGACAGGGCGAAATGTCGCTTTTGTGAATTTAAATGGTGCATTAGATATAAATACAGGCGGTTTTTGCACCTTAATGAGGATTTCAATCCAGGCCTTGCACCAACAGTTAACCCGCTATCGCAGGCAAGCCAGCTCCCACATTTGGAATGCATTTCAAAGGTGGGAGCGGGCTTGCTCGCGAATTAATCCACCTCGTTCCACCTGAAAACACGCAAAAAAAACGGAGCCCGAAGGCTCCGCTTTTTCAAACCACCAACCCGAATCAGGCCAGTTTTTTGTGCCGTACACGATGCGGCTGGGCAGCAGCTTCGCCGAGGCGTTTCTTGCGATCGGCTTCGTATTCGGTGTAGTTGCCTTCGAAGAACACGGCTTGGGAATCGTCTTCGTACGCCAGGATGTGAGTGGCCACACGGTCAAGGAACCACCGATCGTGAGAGATCACAATGGCGGCGCCCGGGAAGTCCAGCAGGGCTTCTTCCAGGGAACGCAGGGTTTCAACGTCGAGGTCGTTTGACGGTTCGTCGAGCAGCAGAACGTTGCCGCCTTCTTTCAAGGTCAGGGCCAGGTGCAAGCGACCGCGCTCACCACCGGACAGGTCCTTGACGAACTTCTGCTGGTCGCCGCCCTTGAAGTTGAAACGGCCCACGTAGGTGCGCGACGGGATTTCGTAGTTGCCGATACGGATCTGGTCGGAACCGTCGGAAATCTGCTGGAACACCGTCTTGCTGCCGTCGAGGTCGTCGCGGCTCTGATCCACACAGGCCAGTTGCACGGTTTCGCCGACTTCGATGGTGCCCGAGTCCGGTTGTTCCTTGCCCATCAGCATGCGGAACAGGGTGGATTTACCCGCACCGTTACCGCCGATCACGCCAACGATGGCGCCTTTAGGCATGGAGAACGACAGGTTGTCGATCAACACGCGGTCGCCGTAGCCCTTGCAGACGTTCTTGAACTCGATGACCTTGTCACCCAGGCGCGGACCGGCCGGGATGTAGATCTCGTTGGTCTCGGAACGCTTCTGGAATTCCTGGGACTGCATCTCTTCGAAACGCGCCAGACGGGCCTTGGATTTCGATTGACGTGCCTTGGCGCCTTTACGCACCCATTCCAGCTCGTCTTTCATGGCCTTTTCATGAGCCGACTGCTGCTTGGATTCGGCGGCCAGACGGTCGGACTTGGCTTCCAGCCAACCGGAGTAGTTGCCCTCGTAAGGGATACCGGCGCCACGGTCGAGCTCGAGGATCCAGCCGGCAACGTTGTCCAGGAAGTACCGGTCGTGCGTGATCGCAACCACGGTGCCCGGGAAATCGTGGAGGAAGTGCTCCAGCCAGGCGACGGAATCGGCGTCCAGGTGGTTGGTGGGTTCGTCGAGCAGCAGCATGTCGGGGGCCGACAGCAGCAGGCGGCACAGGGCCACACGACGCTTCTCACCACCGGACAGGTGTTCAACCTTGGCGTCCCACGCCGGCAGGCGCAGCGCGTCGGCGGCGACTTCCAGCTGGCGGTCCAGGTTGTGACCGTCGGCGGCTTGCAGGATGGCTTCGAGCTTGGCCTGTTCTGCCGCGAGTTTGTCGAAGTCGGCATCTTCTTCAGCATAGGCCGCGTAGACCTCGTCCAGGCGCGCCTGGGCGTTCTTGATCACGCTGACCGCTTCCTCGACCACTTCACGCACGGTCTTGGTCGGGTCCAGGATAGGTTCCTGTGGCAGGTAGCCGATGTTCAGGTCGGGCATCGGGCGGGCTTCGCCGTCGAACTCGGTGTCGACGCCGGCCATGATTTTCAACAGGGTGGATTTACCCGAACCGTTGAGGCCGAGCACGCCGATCTTGGCGCCCGGGAAGAAGGACAGAGAAATGTTTTTCAGGATTTCCCGCTTCGGCGGAACAACTTTTCCCAGCCGATGCATGGTGAAGACGTATTGAGCCATGGTGAACCTAGCGTCAGTGACTGATGAATTAAGCGGGCGAAACCCGTGCCAGGCCATGCGCCGCGCGGGCCGTTGATGTCTATCAATGCCTGCGTACGGTAGATGCCTGATTGTCTGGGGCTGGAACGCCCTCGCGTAACCGGCAAAGCTACCTGAATGCGCATGGGCAGTCCAGCCAAGCGGGGCTGGCACTTTGCCACAACACAAGGCATGCTAGCCGCCCTCCGGGCGTCCGGCTTATAGTGCACGTCGCGCGCCAGTCCAGCCAATCCGCAGGATCACAGTTTGTCCAACGTAACGCCGCCAACTCCCCTGCGCGCCGCTCATATAGCGCCGGGAGCGCCCCTGCACGGAACCCTGAAGGGCGCATTGGCGACGCTGGTCCTGCTGCTGCTCGCGTTATTGTTCTGGCAACTGCTGGACCAGCTGCAGCAAAACCAGAAAAACCAGCAGCAATACACCATCGACTACAGTGCCGACCTGGCCGAACAGATCAGCCTGAACATGGCCCTCAGTGCGCAGATCGCGCTGAACCTGTTACCGATCGTCGAGCCGCCACGGGACACTGAACAGCAACAAATTCTGATGCGTACCCTGCAACGCTCCCTGCCGGAGCTGCGCAGTGTCGCCCTGCTCGCCCCCAGCGGCGCGATGATCAGTGACAGCGCCGGCGACAGCCAGGACAGCGCCTGGCTCGAAGAGCTGGTCAAACGCAGCCACGCCCAGTCCTACTACCTGAGCAACAACAACGACGGCACCGTCATCTACCTGCTGCTGCACCAGCCCAGCGGCGGCACCAAGATGTACTGGGCCTTGCGCCTTGCGCCCAATTACCTGGCCAACCTGACTCGCCAGGACAGCCAGGGCCAGCGCCCGATGTGGGTCATCGAAAACCGCCTCAACCACCGGGTGGTCAGCCGTGACAGCGGCATGCCGGCCCAGTGGGCCTCGGCGTTGACCCCGGACGAATTGAACAAAAGTGTACTGGTCACGCCCCTGAGCAAAAGCGACTGGCAACTGCGCGGCCTGTTCGACCGTGCCGCCGTGCTGGAGCAACTGCTGCCGGCCTTTATCGGCAAATGCCTGCTGGGCCTGGCCTTTTCGCTGATCCCGGTGATCGTGCTGCTGAACATGCGCCGCCGCCAGCGTCAGGTGCACGAGGGCCGCCGTCGCTACCAGGATATTTTCGAAGGCACCGGCGTGGCCCTGTGTGTGCTTGACCTGTCCGGCCTGCGCGCGTTCTTCGATAGAGCCCGACTGCAAACCCGCGAGCAGTTGCAACAGTTGCTGCAAGACAACCCGGAACAACGCCGGCAACTGCTCAAGGAACTGCGCATCACCGAGGTCAATCAGGTGGCGGTGCGCCTGCTGAATGTCGCCTCCTGCGAACAAGCCTGGGAGCGCCTGATCGACGCCTGCCCGTCGAGCCCCACCGCCATCGGCAATCAGGTGATCGACGCGGTACTGACTCAACAAAAACAGCTCGAACTGGAAATCCAGCTCAGCGACGTTGAAGGCAACGACCAATACCTGTGGCTGGTGATGCGCCTGCCGGAACAGCAGGACGACTTCAAGGCAGTGATCCTGAGCATCAGCGACATCACCAGCCGCAAGCTGATCGAATTGTCGCTGGTGGAGCGCGAGGGTTTCTGGTCGGACGTGGTGCGCACCGTGCCCGATCACCTGTATGTGCAAGACGTGATCAGCCAGCGGATGATTTTCAGCAACCACCACCTGGGCCACACCCTGGGCTACAACAAGCCCGAGTTGCAGCAGATGGGCGAGTATTTCTGGGAAATCCTGCTGCACCCCGAAGACGCCGAGCACTACCACGACCTGCGCCTGCAACAGCGCCAGGCCGGCTACCTGAGCCAACTGCAGTGCCAGTTGCGCTTTCGCCACCGCAACAACCAATGGCGGCGCTTCGATATCCGCGAACAGGCCCTGGCCCGGGACAAGACCGACCAGGTCACGCGCATCATCGGCGTGGCCAAGGACATCACCGACCAGATCGAAGCCAGCGAATCCCTGCGCGACAGCGAACAGCGCTACCGCATGCTGGCCGAAAGCATCAGCGACGTAATTTTCTCCACCGACAGCAAGCTGGCCCTGAACTACGTCAGCCCTTCGGTGAACGCGGTGCTGGGCTACGACGTGGACTGGATCTTCGAAAACGGCTGGCAATCGACCATCGCCAACCCGCAGCAACTCACGGGCATCTACAGCCTGGTAGAGCAAGTCAGCCGCGCCCTGGACCAACCCGAATCCCTGGCGACCTTGCGCAACGACGTGCAGACCCAGCTATTCCTGTTCGACTGCCTGCGGGCCGACGGGCGCAAGGTCCCCATCGAACTGCGCCTGGTGCTGGTGTGGGACGAGCACGGCGCGTTCGAAGGCATCCTCGGCGTGGGTCGCGACATTAGCCAGCAACGCCGTGCGGAAAAAGACCTGCGCATGGCGGCTACGGTATTCGAACACTCGACTTCGGCGATCCTGATCACCGACCCGGCCGGCTATATCGTGCAGGCCAACGAGGCGTTCAGCCGGGTGAGTGGCTACGCGGTGGCGGACGTGCTCGACCAGTTGCCGAACATGCTCACCGTCGACGAACAGCAGGAAGCCCACCTGCGCTACGTGCTCAAGCAATTGCACCAGCACAGCACCTGGGAAGGCGAAGTGTGGCTCAAGCGCCGCAACGGCGAGCATTACCCGGCCTGGGTCGGGATTACCGCCGTATTCGATGACGAAGGCGACCTGGCCAGCTACGTGTGCTTCTTCAGTGACATCAGCGAGCGCAAGGCCAGCGAACAGCGGATCCACCGCCTGGCCTATTACGACGCCCTGACCCACCTGCCCAACCGCACGCTGTTCCAGGACCGCCTGCACACCGCGCTGCAGTCAGCGGAACGGCAGAAGTCGTGGGTGGTGCTGATGTTCCTCGACCTCGACCGCTTCAAGCCGATCAACGATTCCCTGGGCCACGCCGCCGGCGACCGCATGCTCAAGGAAATGGCCACCCGCTTGCTGGGCTGCGTGGCCGAAGACGACACCGTGGCACGCATGGGCGGCGACGAGTTCACCTTGCTCCTGCAACCGCGGGTCAACCGTGAGATGGCGCTGAACCGTGCGATTCACGTGGCCGAGCAGATTCTCGCCAGCCTGGTGAAGCCATTCGTGCTGGAAGGCCGCGAGTTCTTCGTGACCGCCAGTATCGGCATCGCCTTGAGCCCGCAGGACGGCAACGAACTCAGCCAGTTGATGAAGAACGCCGACACGGCGATGTACCACGCCAAGGAGCGCGGCAAGAACAACTTCCAGTTCTACCAGGCCGACATGAACGCCAGCGCCCTGGAGCGTCTGGAGCTGGAAAGCGACCTGCGCCACGCCCTCGAGCAAAACGAATTCGTGCTGTATTACCAGCCGCAGTTCAGCGGCGACGGCAAACGCCTGACCGGCGCCGAAGCCCTGCTGCGCTGGCGTCATCCCCGCCGCGGGCTGGTGCCGCCGGGGGACTTTATCCCGGTGCTGGAGGAGTTGGGGCTGGTGGTGGACGTGGGCGACTGGGTAATCAGCGAAGCCTGCCGTCAACTCAAGACCTGGCACCAGAACAAGGTGCGGGTGCCCAAGGTGTCGGTGAATATCTCGGCCCGGCAGTTCTCCGACGGGCAACTGGGCGAGCGCATCGCCACCATCCTCAAGGACACCGGCCTGCCGCCGGCGTGCCTGGAGCTGGAACTGACTGAAAGTATCCTGATGCGCGAGGTCAACGAAGCGATGCAGATCCTCGCCAGCCTGAAAAACCTCGGCCTGAGCATTGCGGTAGATGACTTCGGCACCGGTTATTCATCGCTGAACTACCTCAAGCAGTTCCCCATCGACGTGCTGAAGATCGACCGCACTTTCGTCGACGGCCTGCCGTCGGGTGAACAGGATGCACAGATTGCCCGGGCGATTATCGCCATGGCCCACAGCCTGAACCTGGCGGTGATCGCCGAGGGTGTGGAAACCCATGAGCAGCTGGACTTCCTGCGGGAGCACGGTTGTGACGAGGTGCAGGGCTACCTGTTCGGACGGCCGATGCCGGCGAGCCGGTTTGAGGCGCAGTTCAGCAATGACGCGCTGTTCATGTTCGATTAACCCCCCGTAGCAGCTGTCGAGCGCCAGCGAGGCTGCGTCGGCAGCGACTCGGTCCAGTGCCGGGCGATGGCTCGGCGGTGCGGCTTACGCAGCCTCGCTGGCGCTCGACAGCTGCTACGGGGCTAAGTGAGCCCCGCTTGTCCGCGACATGATGTCCTTTCATATGCCATCTAAAACCCATTGGGTTAGAATGCGCTTCTTTTCTGCCCCCGATCCTTGAGGACCGCCATGTTCAGCCGTGATTTGACTATTGCCAAGTACGACGCCGATCTCTTTGCCGCCATGGAGCAAGAAGCCGTGCGCCAGGAAGAGCACATTGAGCTGATCGCTTCGGAAAACTACACCAGCCCTGCGGTTATGGAGGCTCAAGGTTCGGTTCTGACCAACAAGTACGCCGAAGGCTACCCGGGCAAGCGTTACTACGGCGGTTGCGAGTACGTCGACATCGTTGAGCAACTGGCCATCGACCGTGCCAAGGAACTGTTCGGCGCCGATTACGCCAACGTCCAGCCACACGCCGGCTCCCAAGCCAACAGCGCCGTGTACCTGGCCCTGCTGCAAGCGGGCGACACCATCCTAGGCATGAGCCTGGCCCACGGCGGTCACCTGACCCACGGCGCCAGCGTTTCCTCCTCCGGCAAGCTGTACAACGCCGTTCAGTACGGCATCGACGGCAACGGCCTGATCGACTACGACGAAGTCGAGCGCCTGGCAGTCGAGCACAAGCCAAAAATGATCGTGGCCGGTTTCTCTGCCTACTCGCAGATTCTGGATTTCCCACGCTTTCGCGAAATCGCCGACAAAGTGGGCGCCTACCTGTTCGTCGACATGGCCCACGTGGCCGGTCTGGTCGCTGCTGGCGTGTACCCGAACCCGGTGCCATTCGCCGACGTCGTGACCACCACCACCCACAAAACCCTGCGCGGTCCACGCGGCGGCCTGATCCTGGCTCGCGCCAACGCCGAGATCGAGAAGAAGCTGAACTCCGCCGTATTCCCAGGCGGCCAGGGTGGCCCGCTGGAGCACGTGATCGCCGCCAAAGCGATCTGCTTCAAGGAAGCCCTGCAGCCTGAGTTCAAGACTTACCAGCAGCAAGTGGTGAAAAACGCCAAGGCCATGGCCGGCGTGTTCATCGAGCGTGGTTTTGACGTGGTGTCCGGCGGTACTGAGAACCACCTGTTCCTGCTGTCGCTGATCAAGCAAGACATCTCCGGTAAAGACGCTGACGCCGCTCTGGGCAAAGCCTTCATCACCGTGAACAAGAACTCGGTACCGAACGACCCACGTTCGCCGTTCGTCACCTCCGGCCTGCGCTTCGGCACCCCGGCTGTGACCACTCGTGGCTTCAAGGAAGCAGAGTGCAAGGAACTGGCTGGCTGGATCTGCGACATCCTGGCTGACCTGAACAACGAAGCAGTGATTGATGCTGTTCGTGAGAAGGTCAAGGCCATCTGCAAGAAGCTGCCGGTATACGGCGCTTAATAGCAAAAAGCCCGCTGTAGGAGCGAGCTTGCTCGCGAAAAACGTCAACGATAACGCGTGCATCCTGGATGCACGCGGTGCCTATAAGTTCTTCGCGAGCAAGCTCGCTCCTACAAGTGGGCTTTTTTATGCCTGATAGATGCGCTGGAAACCTTCGCGAATCTTTTCTTCCGGCAACTCGTCGGCAATAAACACAATCACACTTTCCCGCGTCTCGCCTTCGGCCCATTCGGTATCCCAGTCGAACCCGTAGAGCTTCAGCACGCCCTGGAACACCATCCGCCGGTCTTCCCCGGCAATGTTCAGCACGCCTTTGTAGCGCAGCAATTGCTTGCCGTGGTCTTCCAGCAGCTCGTTCATGAACTCGCTGAGCTTGTCGATATCCAGCGGCTGGTCGGTGCGCAGCACCAGGCTGGAAATACGATCAATGGACGGCGCCTGGCTAACCGGGCGCAAGGTCATGCCGGCATTGAGGTTGAAACCACGCACATCCAGCAGTTCGGCGAGGTCGATCTTGCCGTGCTCCACCACGCGTATCGGTGCGCGGCGGTTGATGCGGGTCAGGCGCTCGCTGAGGGCGTCGAAGGTGGCGTCGTCCACCAGGTCGCGCTTGCTTACCAGCAGGCGGTCGGCAAAACCGATCTGCGCCTGGGCGATGGTCTGGGTCAGGTGGTGCTCGGCGTGGGCCGCGTCCACCAGGGTGATGATGCCGTCGAGGATGTAGCGCTCGCGCAGTTCTTCATCGATGAAAAAGGTCTGGGCCACCGGGGCCGGGTCGGCCAGGCCGGTGCATTCGATCACCAGGCGATCGAAGGCGATCTCGCCGCTGTCCAGGCGTTCCAGCAGCAGGTACAGGGCCTTGGTCAAATCGGTATGGATGGTGCAGCACACACAGCCATTGGACAGGGTCATGACTTGCACCGGCTCGCTGCCCAGCAGTTGGGTGTCGATACCGGCGTCGCTGAATTCGTTTTCGATCACGGCGATTTTCAAGCCGTGCTCGGCCTTGAGCAGGTGACGCAACAAGGTGGTCTTGCCAGCGCCGAGAAAGCCGCTGAGGACGGTGACGGGAATGGGAGAGGACAAAGAATTCTCCTTGAAGAAACACAAAACAAATGTGGGAGCGGGCTTGCTCGCGAAGGCGGCGTGTCAGTCAGCACAGGCATCACTGAAAGACCGCCTTCGCGAGCAAGCCCGCTCCCACAAGGGATCACCGTAACCCGAACTAACGGGCTAGCAGCACTTGGGCCCACCCTTGCCGCCGTAACGGGCTTCCTGGCGTTCCCGGAAGAACGCCTTGTAGTCCATCATCGGCTTGTCCGGGTGCTTGGTTTGCATATGCTCGACGTAAGTGTCGTAGTCGGGCATGCCGACCATCAGGCGCGCGGCCTGACCGAGGTATTTACCGAGGCGACTGATGTCATTGAACATGATTGCAATCCTCTATCACGCGTCCGGGATGGCCTGGTATGGCGCTTCTTTGTCCGTACGTTCCTTTTTGCCCCAGGCGGCAATGCCGACTTTGAGCGCATAGAACAGGATGCTGAAGACCACGAACAGGAACAGCGCCGTCAGCGTTGCGTTGGTGTAGGCGTTCCAGATCACGTGTTGCATCTGGTCGATGCTCTTGGCCGGTGCGAGGATCTGGCCGCCGGCCAGGGCGTCGCTGTATTTCTTGGCCAGGGACAGGAAGCCGATCGCCGGGTTAGCGTCGAACAGCTTGATGAAGCCTGCGGTCACGGTGCAGATCAGCAGCCAGACAGCCGGCAACATGGTCACCCAGATGTAGCGCTGGCGTTTCATTTTGATCAGCACAACGGTGGCGAGCATCAGCGCGATACCGGCCAGCATCTGGTTGGAGATACCGAACAGCGGCCACAAGGTGTTGATGCCACCCAGTGGGTCGATCACGCCTTGGTACAGCAGGTAACCCCACATCGCCACACAACCTGCGGTAGCGATCAGGTTGGCGGTCCAGGACTCGGTACGCTTGAGCGCCGGCACGAAGGAGCCGAGCAAATCCTGAAGCATGAAGCGACCGGCACGGGTACCGGCGTCGACTGCGGTCAGGATGAACAGCGCTTCGAACAGGATCGCAAAGTGGTACCAGAACGCCATGGTGTTTTCACCCGGCAAGACGCTGTGCAAGATCTGCGCGATACCGACCGCCAGGGTCGGCGCACCGCCGGCACGGGCCAGGATGGTGGTTTCACCGATGTCATGCGCCACCGCCTGCAACGCTTCCGGGGTAATCGCAAAACCCCAGCTGCTGACAGTTTGCGCAACGGTCACCACGTCAGCACCGACAATGGCGGCCGGGCTGTTCATGGCGAAGTACACCCCTGGCTCGATCACCGAAGCGGCAACCATCGCCATGATGGCCACGAACGACTCCATCAACATGCCGCCGTAACCGATGTAACGGGCGTGCCCTTCATTGGCCAGCAACTTGGGCGTGGTGCCCGAGGAGATCAGCGCGTGGAAACCCGAGACCGCGCCACAGGCAATGGTGATGAACAGGAACGGGAACAGACCGCCCTTCCACACCGGGCCGGTGCCATCGATGAACTGGGTCAGCGCGGGCATTTTCAGGTCGGGCATGGTCACCAGGATGCCAATCGCCAGGGCGATGATGGTGCCGATTTTCAGGAACGTAGACAGGTAGTCACGTGGCGCAAGGATCAGCCACACCGGCAACACGGCGGCGACAAAGCCATAACCCACCAGCATCCAGGTGATCTGGATCCCGGTGAAGCTGAAGGCCTTGGCCCACACCGGGTCAGCGGCAATCTGCCCGCCCAGCCAGATCGAGCCCAGCAGCAACAGCACGCCGACAATCGAGATTTCGCCGATGCGGCCCGGGCGGATGTAGCGCATGTAGATGCCCATGAACATCGCGATCGGGATGGTCGCCATCACCGTGAAGATGCCCCACGGGCTTTCGGCCAGGGCCTTGACCACGATCAGCGCCAGCACCGCGAGGATGATGATCATGATCAGGAAGCAGCCAAACAGCGCGATGGTCCCGGGAATGCGGCCCATTTCTTCGCGGACCATGTCCCCCAGGGAACGGCCGTTGCGACGGGTGGAGAGGAACAGGATCATGAAATCCTGCACCGCGCCCGCCAGCACCACACCTGCGATCAGCCACAAGGTGCCGGGCAGGTAGCCCATCTGCGCTGCCAGTACCGGGCCGACCAAAGGCCCGGCGCCGGCGATTGCCGCGAAGTGGTGACCGAAAAGAATGTGTTTGTTGGTCGGCACATAGTCCAGACCATCGTTGTTGAGCACGGCGGGGGTAGCCCGCAGTGGATCGAGCTGCATCACATGGTTAGCGATGAACAGACTGTAGTAACGGTAAGCAACCAGATAAATGGCCACTGCTGCGACCACAATCCACAAGGCGTTGATCGCCTCGCCGCGGCGCAAGGCTACTACGCCCAGGGCGCACGCTCCTACGATTGCCAGCAGCAGCCAGGGTAGATGGCGTAGCAGGCTATTATTATTTTTCATTTTTATATTCCAGCCAGGGTGGACAGAAAGACAGCCATCCCGAGTTTAGCGCTACTGGCCTTAAAGGCCACCCCCCTACGTTGGTCTAGAGCCTTGCCGGAGCGAAAAAAGCAGAAAAAACCGTCCCATGATGGCGCACGGCTACAATTCTTTTATCCACAGAGGGTTTCACCATGAGCGAACAGCCTTCAGACCGACGCCGTTTCCGACGCATTGCCTTCGATGCCAGGACCGAGCTCACGCAAGACGGCCATGTCTGGTCGGTGCAATTGGTAGATTTGTCGCTCAAGGGCTTGCTGGTGCAACGGCCGCAAGACTGGCACGGCCATCGCTACGAATCATTCGACGTGGACATTCATCTGGACGCCGATACCAACGTAAAGATGCAGGTGCGGCTGACCCATGATGATCATGGGCAGCTCGGCTTTGTGTGCGAGCACATCGACCTCGACTCCATCAGCCACCTGCGGCGGATAATCGAGCTGAACCTCGGTGATCAGGCAGAGCTGGAGCGGGAATTCGCCGCCTTGCTGGAGACCTGAACATGTGGGAGCTGGCTTGCCTGCGATGGCGGTGTGTCAGTTTGCATATCAATCAGCTGATACACCGCCATCGCGGGCAAGCCCGGCTCCTACAGGGGTGATGGGTGGCTGGGCGACTATTCGAACAGGGCATCCAGCGCCTGCTCCAGGCGCGTCACCCCGATCACTTGCAGCCCCGGTGGCATTTCTTTCGGCGCATTGCCCTTGGGCACGATGGCGCGCTTGAAGCCGTGCTTGGCCGCTTCCTTCAGGCGCTCCTGCCCGCTGGGCACCGGGCGCACTTCACCCGACAGGCCCACCTCGCCAAACACCAGCAAATCATGGGGCAACGGCCGGTTGCGCAGGCTGGACATCACTGCCGCCATCAACGCGAGGTCAGACGCGGTTTCCAATACCTTGACCCCGCCCACCACGTTGAGGAAAACGTCCTGGTCATGGGTGGGAATGCCGCCGTGGCGGTGCAGCACCGCCAGCAACATCGCCAGGCGGTTCTGATCCAGGCCCAGGGTGACACGACGCGGGTTGGCCAGGTGGCTGTCGTCCACCAGCGCCTGCACTTCCACCAGCATCGGCCGGGTGCCTTCCCACGTTGCCATCACCACACTGCCTGGGACTTCTTCCTGGGCGCGGGTGAGAAAAATCGCCGACGGGTTGGAGACTTCTTTCAAGCCCCGGTCAGTCATGGCGAACACACCCAGCTCGTTGACCGCGCCAAAACGGTTCTTCACCGCCCGCAGCAAACGCAACCGCCCGTCGGACTCGCCTTCGAAATACAGCACGGTGTCGACCATATGCTCCAGCACCCGTGGCCCGGCCAGCGCGCCTTCTTTGGTCACGTGGCCCACCAGGAAAATCGCCGTGCCGCTCTGTTTCGCATAGCGCACCAGCAGCGCGGCACTTTCCCGCACCTGGGACACGCCACCCGGTGCCGATTGCAGTTGTTCGGTGAAAATCGTCTGGATCGAGTCGATCACCATCACCTTGGGCTTTTCCAGGCGCGCGGTGGCGATGATGCTTTCGATGCAGGTTTCGGTCATCACCCGCAGTTGGTCCTGGGGCAGGCCCAGGCGGCGCGCACGCATGGCCACTTGCTGCTGGGATTCTTCGCCGGTGACATACAGCGCCGGCATACGGCTGGCGATGCTGCACAGGGTTTGCAGCAGGATCGTGGATTTACCGATGCCCGGGTCACCGCCGATCAGCACCACCGAGCCGTCCACCAGGCCGCCGCCCAGCACCCGGTCCAGTTCACCGGAAGCGGTGGAGAAACGCGGGATTTCTTCGACGCTGACTTCGGCCAGGGTCTTGATCTGGGTTTGTTGCCCGGTCCAGCCGGAACGGCCACTGGGGGCCACGGCGCCGCCGCTCTCGATCATGGTTTCGGTCAGGGTGTTCCACGCACCGCATTCCGTGCACTGGCCGGCCCACTTGGGAAAGGTCGCGCCGCACTCCGTGCAGCCATACATGCGCTTGGCCTTTGCCATTTGAGAACCTCCAACCGAAAAACCGCGATGATAGCTCAGCGCGGCGCCGGGGTACGGATTTCACCGCTGGCCAAACGTGAAGCGCTGTTACCGATCGGGTCTTCGGCATTCAGATCGGCGCCCTTGGCTTTCAGTTCATCCAGCAGTTCCACGCGTTTGAACAGCCCGGCATACATGGCCGCCGTTTGTCCGGCACCGTTGCGTTGGTCAGGATTGCAGTCGGTGGCCAGCAGGCGCTGGGCGATTTTCAGCTCACCCTTGAAGATCGCGCCCATCAAGGCGGTGTTGCCGCGTTTGTCCTGCACGCAGGCATCGGCGCCGGCGGCGAGCAATCGGTCCACGTAGGCACTTTCGCCGTGATAGGCGGCGAGAATCAGTGCCGTGTAGCCTTTTTCATCCTGGGTGTTCAGCGAATAGCCGGAGTCGATGAAGGTGTTGAGCATTTCCACGTCGCCACGGCGGGCGGCGTCGAAGTAGTAATCCTGCAGTTGTGTCTTCACCGCTTGCGGGTCGGGTGACTCGGCATGCGCGGTAAAAGCCAGCAAGGCTGTGAATAAAGCGATGTAGATACGCATGGGGTTTTCTCCTGCGAGGTGTCGACGCCCATGCGGGGCGCCGACAGGGGCCAACCAATCAGTCAGTCAGCTTTTCAGCCAGCGCCTTGACGCGGGCCAGGTCACCCTTGGCGACTTTGGTCACGCCGGTGCCGTACTCCGGATCCGCCTTGTAGAGGAACGACAGGATGATGTGCTTGCTCTCGTCATCGGTGGTGGCCAGGGAGCCGCCGAAGTTGTCGATCAAGTCCTGACGCTCTTGCTTGTTGAACGAGCGGTACAGGTCGCCGGCCTGCTTGAAGTTCTGCTCACGCTGGATCTTCGCTTGCTGGGTACTGCCCGACAGGGCCGACTGGCTGTACCGCGCGGTTTGCGGCTCTTCCCGTGGCAGCAGGCGGCTTGGCTGGTAGTTCACGCCAGTGGTGGTCTTGCCGAAGTTCATCGCGCCGTCCTGGTTACCGTTGTTGACGGTCACCCGGGGTGCGTTGATCGGCAGTTGCAGGGCGTTTGGCCCCAGGCGGTACATTTGCGTATCGGCATAGGAGAACACCCGGCCTTGCAGCAGGCGGTCTTCCGACGGTTCGATGCCCGGCACCAGGTTGGCCGGCGCCATGGCGACTTGCTCGGTTTCCTGGAAGACGTTGGCGGGGTTGCGGTTCAGCACCATCTGCCCGACTTTGCGTTCAGGCACGTTTGGCCAGATCTTGGTGGCGTCCAGTGGGTCGAAATCAAACTTGGCCAGGTCTTCAGGCTTCAGCACTTGCACATACAGGTCCCACTTGGGGAAGTCGCCCTTGTTAATGTGCGTGACCAAATCATTGGTCATATGGCTGTAGTCACGGCCCTGTACTTCAGCTACTTGTTTAGGGTCAAGGTTCTTGATGCCTTGCAGGCTCTTCCAGTGGAACTTGACGTAGTGCACTTCGCCCTTGGCGTTAATCAACTTGTAGGCGTGTACACCGTTACCGTCCATTTCCCGGTAACTGGCTGGAGTACCGGAGTCCGAGTACAACTCGGTCAACGTACGAGTGGACTCCGGAACATGGGAGAAGAAGTCGAAGCGACGGGAATCATCATCCAGGTTAGTGCGCGGGTCTGGTTTAAAGGCGTGAACCATGTCCGGGAACTTGATCGCATCGCGAATGAAGAACGTCGGGAAGTTATTACCGACCAGGTCCCAATTACCTTCGGCGGTGTAGAACTTGGTGGCAAAGCCGCGTGGGTCACGCAGGGTTTCCGGCGAATGGTTGCCGTGAACGACCGCAGAAAACCGCACAAATACCGGCGTGGCTTCACCGGCGGCAAATACCTTGGCCTTGGTCAGGTCGCTGAGGTTATCGGTGACGGTGAAGGTACCGTGAGCGCCAGTGCCACGGGCATGCACAACGCGCTCCGGAATACGCTCGCGATCAAAGCGCTGCAGTTTCTGGATCAGTTGCACGTCTTGCAACAGGACCGGGCCATTCGCACCGGCGGTTTGCGAGTTCTGATTGTCACCGACCGCCGCGCCATTGTCGCGTGTGAGGTTGGCGGCGTGTACGGACAGCGAAAGAAGACTGGCGCTCACTACAAACAGCACCTGTCGCGCAGAAATAGGCCCGCGGCTAATAGGGTTTTTCATCGAGGTTTCCTCTGGTTTTTTTAATGCACATTGAGTTGTGCTTGCCAGAGGCTAGTGACCCGCGAGTCAGAAGATAAATAGAAAAGCCGTACCAACCCGATTAAAAAAATAGTGTGGTAACCCCCTGAAATAGCGGGTATTCCGCGCGCGATTGGTGGCACTTTGCAAACTATTTGCGATTTAATGTGTCGATAAAAACGGACACTGTAAGCAGTTGTGTCGCGCAAGCCGCGCCACACTGTCTTACACTGGCTTCTACCTCCTCATCTGTAACAAGGAATAACCTATGGGCGTGTTAAGTGAGTTCAAGGCCTTCGCGGTCAAAGGTAATGTGGTCGACATGGCCGTCGGTATTATCATCGGTGCCGCCTTCGGCAAAATTGTTTCCTCCTTTGTAGGCGACGTGGTGATGCCACCCATCGGCCTGTTGATCGGGGGTGTCGACTTCGGCGACCTCGCCGTAACGCTTAAAGCCGCCCAGGGCGATGCGCCTGCCGTCGTACTGGCATACGGCAAGTTCATCCAGAGCGTGATCGACTTTGTGATCGTTGCGTTTGCGATCTTCATGGGCGTGAAAGCCATCAACCGCCTGAAGCGTGAGGAGGCAGTGGCACCTAGCCTGCCGCCGGTCCCGACCAAGGAAGAAGTGCTGCTGGGGGAGATCCGCGATCTGCTCAAGGCACAGAACAGCAAGCCCGAGTAAGCTCGGCAAATAAAATAAAGGCGCCTGCAGGGCGCCTTTGTTTTACCAGTAGTTTTCTACCGCGACCTGCCCCGGACGGCGGGTCAGGCTCAGTTGCATGTCGCGCTGTTTGAGCAACTGACGCGTGTCGTCGATCATCTGCGGGTTACCGCAAATCATCACTCTGGAATGCTCAGGGGTCAGCTCGATGCCTGCGGCGCGCTCCAATTCACCGTTCTCGATCAGGGTGGTAATCCGCCCATTCAGCGCGCCCGGATGTTGCTCACGGGTCACGATAGGAATGTAGGTGAGCTTGTGGGCGTGCTCCGCCAGGTACTCACGCTCACCCAATTCATGGATCAACGACTGATAAGCCAACTCCTGGGCTTCGCGAGCGCTATAGACCAGGATGATCCGCTCGAATTTCTCCCAGACCTCGAAGTCCTGCAGGATCGACAGAAACGGCGCAATACCGGTCCCGGTGCCCAGCAGCCACAGATCGCGACCATCCACAAAACGGTCCAGGGTCAGAAAGCCCGTGGCCTGGCGTTCTACCAGCAGGGTATCGCCCTCGCGCAAGCGGCTCAGCTCACTGGTGAACTCGCCACCCGGCACGACGATAGAGAAAAAATCCAGGTGTTCGTCAAACGGCGAGGACACCACCGAATAAGCACGCCACACAATGCTGCCATCGGCCTTGGTCACCCCCAGGCGCACGAATTGCCCAGCGCGAAAGCGAAAGCCCGGGTCCCGGGTAGTGCGCAGGGTAAACAGGCTGGGGGTCAGCGATTGCACGTCGAGCAGGGTTTGGCGGGTGTATTTTTCAGCACTGGCCGTCATGGGAAACTCCATTTGCAGAGGCCCCTAGTGTCCCCCAAAGCGCCGCCTGGAAACACCGATGGTTTGTGCTGGCATTGGCGCTGCGCGTAGGCACAACCGCTGGGCGGTACTAAATATTTGGCTATTAGCCGCCTTCCAACCAGCCATTAGATGAGGAGATGTAACTAAATATTAATAAGTTGCATTTAGAGCAAGTCCTTAAAAAAAATGGAAAAATCTTATCGAGCGTCTGAAACCTGTACACCGTAGCCAAGTTGTACAAATGTTATTGGCCTAACGCCCGATTAAACATAACCAAATTTTTATTTCGAGCTGTAGCCGTTGTCCTACACTATTTTTTCATGTTGTAACCGGGGGCCTTGGAAGTACCCCATGTAAAAACCGTGCACATGGAGAGTTATCGATGGTCAACTGGCACAACACTCGCCTGCCCAAACTCGAAGGGGAAAGCGAAATAACCAGCATGTACGAAGCAGCCCTCAACCTTACCTACGAGCTTGGCTTCCAATACTGCGCATTCACCCTGAGTTCTCATCTACCCAACAACCAAACGAAAACCGTCAACCTCAACAACTATTCAAATGAGTGGAATGCGCTGTACAGGCAAGAGCACTACTTTGATCTCGACCCTGTGGTGGCGCATTGCAAACGCTCGGTTCTACCGATCGTATGGGACGAGAAAACCTTTTCTTCGGTACCGGACTTATGGGCTCATGCCCAGTCCAACGGATTGAATTTCGGATGGACCCAATCGGTTCATGACTTCCAGGGTGTTTTCAGCATGCTGAGCCTGGGGCGTGCCACCGGCCCAGTGGGCCCTGAAGAACTCTATGAAAAAGCCGGACAAGTCCTCTGGATTTGCCACGCCATGCACGCGGTGGTGGCCAAAAAATATGCAGACAAGCCCAGTCCGCAAGCGCCCAGCAAATTGACCCCGCGTGAAACCGAGATCCTGCAATGGTCGGCCATGGGCAAGACCGCCTCGGACATCGCCACCATCCTGTGCCTGTCCGAACGCACGGTCGGCTTTCATATCAGCAGTGCGATGAAGAAACTGGGCGTCAGCAACAAGATTGCCGCAGTGATCACGGCAGTCAAATGCGGGTTGTTTTAAACACCGCATGTAATCCAGGGGAAAAAAACGTAACATTTGCGGCCAGTTCCGGGTGATGACGCGAGCCCCTGATGCGCCTCGCGTCGCCGCTCACCCCGATGGTTCGCTTACCCAGAGTCTCCCCCGCCATGCCCCTGCTCGACAGCCCCTTCGCCCAACTCGACCTGATCCGTCAGCCAGAACAGCATAACGACCCGCTGCAAGCGTTTGATGCAGCCGATGAGTATTTGCTCAGCTACCTGGCGGAACAACAGCTGACGCCGGCGACCCGCGTGCTGGTGCTCAACGACAGTTTCGGCGCGCTGGCGGCCAGCCTCGAAGGGCATGTGCAGGTCACCTCCAGCGGTGACTCGTTCCTCGGCGCCCTGGGCCTGGAGAAAAACCTGGCGCGCAACGGCAAGGCTTTCGACGCGGTAACGTTCCTGCCCGCCAGCCAGACGCCGACAGGGCCGTTCGACCGTGTACTGATCCGCGTGCCGAAAACCCTGGCGCTGCTCGAAGAACAACTGATTCGCCTGCAAGGCCAGCTGGCACCCTGCGCCGAGGTGATTGCCGGGGCGATGGTCAAGCACTTGCCACGGGCCGCCGGTGAATTGCTGGAGCGCTTTATCGGGCCGATGCGCGCCTCTCTTGCGGTCAAGAAGGCCCGCCTGCTGATCGCCACCCTGGCCGACCGGCCGCACGCCGTATCGCCCTACCCGACGCGCTACAGCCTGGAAGCTCCGGCCATCGAACTGCTCAACCACGCCAACGTGTTCTGCCGCGAAGGCCTGGATATCGGCACCCGGGCCTTCCTGCCGCACCTTCCGGCAAACCTGGGGGACGCCCGGGTAGCAGACCTGGGCTGTGGCAACGGCGTACTGGCAATTGCCAGCGCGCTGCAGAATCCGCAGGCGCAGTACACGCTGGTGGATGAGTCCTATATGGCTGTGCAATCGGCCGCCGAGAACTGGCGCGCGGCATTGGGTGAGCGCGACGTGCTGGTTCGCCCCGGCGACGGCCTGGCCGATCAAGAAGCGCAATCACTGGACGTTGTGCTGTGCAACCCGCCGTTCCACCAGCAGCAAGTGGTGGGTGATTTCCTCGCCTGGCGCATGTTCCAGCAGGCACGGGAAGCGCTGGTAGTGGGCGGCGCCCTGTATATCGTCGGCAACCGTCACTTGGGTTACCACAGCAAGCTGGCGCGGTTGTTCCGCGGTGTCGAGCAAGTGGCGGCCACGCCGAAGTTCGTGATTCTCAAAGCGCGCAAATAAAAAAGCCCTCCATAAAGGAGGGCAATAGTTACAGCGGGATGTCAGTGGGTGGTCAGGCCCGCGGCATTCATGAACATGCGCATCAGGCTGGCCACCACGAACAGGGCCAGGACGCTGCCGGTCCAGATCATCGCCAGCCAGCCCAGGCGCTGCCAGAGCGGCTTTTTCTCGGCCTGTTCGATGTCGTGCAACGAAGGTTTGCCGGACATGAGTCAATCCTCCTAGTGATAACCGTCTTCGTGGGTGACCTTGCCGCGGAACACGTAGTAGCTCCAGAAGGTGTAGCCCAGGATGAACGGGATGATGAACAAGGTGCCTACCAGCATGAAGCCCTGGCTTTGCGGCGGCGCGGCGGCGTCCCAGATCGATACCGACGGCGGGATGATGTTCGGCCACAGGCTGATCCCCAAGCCGCTGTAGCCAAGGAAGATCAGCACCAGCGTCAGCAGGAACGGCGTGTAGTGCGCATTCCGGGCCACGGCGCGAATCAGGCCGTACATGGTCACCAGCACCAGGATCGGCACCGGCAGGAACCAGAACAGATTCGGCAGGGTGAACCAGCGCGACGCGATTTCCGGATGAGCCAGCGGCGTCCAGAGGCTGACGATGCCAATCACCGCCAGCACCACGAAGGCCAGGGGCCGCGCGAGGTTGTGCATCTTCTCCTGCAAGCTGCCTTCGGTCTTCATGATCAGCCAGGTGCAACCCAGCAGCGCGTACGCGACGATCAGGGCCACGCCGCAGAACATCGTGAACGGCGTCAGCCAATCCAGTGAACCGCCGGCAAACTGGCGGTCGACCACTGGAATGCCATCAATGAACGCCCCCAGCGCTACGCCCTGGAAGAACGTCGCCGCCAGCGAGCCGCCGATGAAGGCTTTGTCCCACAGGTGACGCTTGTCGTCCTTGGCCTTGAAGCGGAACTCAAACGCCACGCCACGAAAGATCAGCCCGATCAGCATCAGCATCAACGGCAGGTACAGCGCCGAGAGCACCACCGAATAAGCCAGCGGGAACGCGCCAAACAACGCCGCGCCGCCGAGTACCAGCCAGGTTTCGTTGCCGTCCCACACGGGGGCGACGGTGTTCATCATCACGTCACGGTCAGTCTTGCCCGGGATGAACGGGAAGAGAATGCCGATCCCCAGGTCGAAGCCATCCATGACCACGTACATCATGATGCCGAAGATGATGATCACGGCCCAGATCAGCGGAAGATCAATACCCATGGCTCAGTTCCCCTTGTTCAAGGTGTCGCCGTGATCGGCATCGGCACTGTCATCAGCCGCCGACAACGGACGGGCCGGTGTGCGTTTCTGCCCAGGACCACCGTGAGTAGGCTCGGTGCTTTCGTGGGTCACAGGCCCTTTGCGCACCAGGCGCATCATGTAGCCCAGGCCCGCGCCGAACAGCGCGAAGTACACCACCACAAACAACACCAACGTAATGCTCATCTGCGCAAAGCTGTGATTGGACGAAGCGTCCGCCGTGCGCATCAGCCCGTAGACCACCCACGGCTGTCGGCCGATTTCGGTGGTGAACCAGCCGGCGAGAATCGCGATCAGGCCGGACGGGCCCATCCACAGCGCCAGGTACAGGAACGGCTTGGACGTGTACATCTTGTCGCCACGGCGCAGCCAGAGGCTGAACAGGCCGGTGAAGATCATCAGGAAGCCCAGGCCCACCATGACCCGGAACGACCAGAACACGATGGTCGAATTCGGACGATCCTCAGGCGGGAACTCCTTGAGGGCCGGCACCTGCTTGTCCAGGGAGTGGGTCAGGATCAGGCTGCCCAGGTACGGAATTTCTACTGCGAACTTGGTTTTTTCAGCCTTCATGTCCGGCCAGCCGAACAGGATCAACGGCGTGGGCTCGTTGCCGATATTTTCCCAGTGGCCTTCAATCGCGGCGATCTTCGCCGGCTGATGCTTGAGAGTATTCAGGCCATGGAAGTCACCGATGACCGCCTGGATCGGCGCGACAATCAGCGCCATCCACATCGCCATCGACAGCATGGTGCGGATCGCCGGGTTGTCCTTGCCGCGCAGCAAGTGCCAGGCTGCCGAAGAACCGACGAAGAACGCGGTCGCGACGAAGGCTGCCGTGGCCATGTGCATCAGGCGGTAGGGGAACGACGGGTTGAAAATCACGGCCAGCCAGTCGGTAGGAATCACCCGGCCATCAATGATTTCAAAGCCCTGTGGCGTCTGCATCCAGCTGTTGGAGGCGAGAATCCAGAAAGTCGAGATCAGCGTGCCGACGGCCACCATCACCGTGGCAAAGAAGTGCAGCTTGCGCCCGACCTTGTTCCAGCCGAACAGCATGACCCCCAGGAAACCGGCTTCGAGGAAGAACGCCGTGAGTACTTCATAGGTCAGCAACGGCCCGGTGACAGCGCCGGCGAAGTCCGAGAAGCGGCTCCAGTTGGTGCCGAACTGATAGGCCATGACCAGACCGGAGACCACGCCCATGCCGAAGTTGACGGCAAAGATCTTCGACCAGAAATGGTAGAGGTCACGGTAGGTGTCGTTGTGGGTCTTGAGCCACAGGCCTTCCAGCACCGCAAGGTAACTGGCCAGGCCGATGGTGATGGCCGGGAACAGGATATGGAATGAGATGGTGAACGCGAATTGAATTCGGGCGAGATCTAGCGCCTCCAAACCGAACATAAGTCTTCCTCTGTCAGGTAATACCGAATGCTGGCTGGAGGCCTGCACCCACTGCCCCCACGGATATGGAGTGTGGCGAATTCAAATTCGTTTCTTTTTATAACCAATCACGCAGGGATTCTGGCCTTGCGGCCGCCAGAGCAATTCCGGCGAGGGTTTTGATCTGGATCAAGCATTGCTGAAAGAGTAGTCCCATTTTCGCGAGAGCAAGGCGTGGTCTTTTGCCGCGTGACAGGTTGTCTCAGTGGTCACTGGGTGTTGGCTTTGGTGAGATTGGGCGTGCTTTGGGTGTATATCCGTTATTTGGGTGATGGCTGGTATTGGTTCCGCTCTTACAGCGGCTCACTTTTGAAAAGCGCAAAAGTAAGCAAAACGCTCTTGCCCCACCACTCGGCTCCTCGCCTAGGCTCGGAGTGCCCTCACTCCGGCTTTGGACCGTGGGCCGCCGTCATGGGCCATCCCTGGCCCAGGACGGCTAACCTGGCGTCCTGCCGGGTTACCCACGCTCCAAAGCCTGCGTTCGGCCAGCGTGGTTTAACGGGGCGCCTAAGATCAAGATCAAAAGCAGATCAAGAGCACAGCGGCCTCCCGGCCGGCTTGAGTGTTGAAGAGCACAAGCCAAATCAAAATCTAAAGCGGGCACGGTCAAAAATGTGGGAGCGGGCTTGCTCGCGAAGGTCGTTAACGATGACGCGGGCATTCTGGATGAACGCGGCGCTCTCAGGTTTTTCGCGAGCAAGCCCGCTCCCACAGAAAAGCAGAGCCACCCCCGCCCGTAGCAGCTGTCGAGCGCCAGCGAGGCTGCGTGCTTTTGATCTTGATCTTAGGCGCCCCGTCAACCACGATGGCCGCAAGTAGGCACGGTGGAGCGGGTAAATCGGCAGGGAAGCCGATTTAGCCGCGCCGGGCCATGGATGGCCCGTCGCGGCGGCCCGCGGAATCGGGCCGGAGTGCGGGCATGCCGAGCCTAGGCGAGGCACCGAGTGGTGGGGCAAAGACCTTTTGGTTACTTTTGGGGCGTTTGCCAAAAGTGACCCGCTGTAAGAGCGGAACCCTAAGTGGCCGTTACCGCAGCAACGGATATGTACCCAATCAGCTGCACATATCCCCCGCCCAACCCACCTACGCAACTATTGGTTACAAGTTGGTGATAACCTCACCGTTCCCCCACCCAGACCCGTCTCCCCGATGCCCAGTGAACCCGCGCTGCTGTTACGTCACCACCGCCCTTTCATCGCGTTCTGGCTGGCGCGGATCTTCACCGCCAGCGGCTTCCAGATGCTCACCGTGGCCATCGGCTGGAACCTCTACCAACTGACCGGCAACGTGCTGGACCTGGGTTTGGTCGGCCTGGTGGAATTCGTGCCGCGGGTGCTGTTCATGCTGCACACCGGCCATGTGGCCGACCGCTATGAACGGCGCAAGGTCGCAGCCATCTGCCAGACCGTTCAAGCCTTGATCGCGCTGTCCCTGGCAATCGGCGGACTGACCGGCAATGTCACCCGCGAGATGATTTTTATCCTGGCATTCCTGCTGGGCGCAGCCCGCTCGTTTGAAATGCCCACCACCCAGGCCATGCTGCCGAGCATCGTGCCCACTGCACTGTTCCCCCGCGCCGTGGCGTCGTCGCAGTCGGCACAGCAACTGGCCACCATCGTGGCGCCAGCGTTGGGCGGTTTGTTATACGCCTTCGGCAGCGTCTGGGTGTACGGCCCCACGGTGGTGCTGTACCTGATTGCCTGCGTCCTGACCCTGAACCTGCCCGCACGCCAGACGCCCTTGAACAAGGCCAAGGCGACCATGGACTCGCTGCTGGCCGGGATTCGTTTTATCCGCAGCCGGCCGGACATTCTCGGGGCGATTTCCCTGGACCTGTTCGCCGTACTGCTGGGCGGCGCCACCGCGTTGCTGCCGGTGTTTGCCAAGGACATTCTGCTGACCGGAGCATGGGGCCTCGGGCTGCTGCGTTCGGCGCCAGCGGTCGGGGCCCTGTTGATGTCGTTGTGGCTGGCACGGTTTGCCGTAGACCGGCATGTGGGGCGGATCATGTTTACGGCGGTCGGGGTGTTTGGCGTAGCCACCATTGCATTCGGCCTGTCGACCTCGTTCTGGTTCTCCCTGGCCGTGCTGGTGGTATTGGGCGCAGCGGACATGATCAGCATGGTGATCCGCGCCTCGTTCGTGCAACTGGAAACCCCGGATGAAATGCGCGGCCGGGTGAGCGCGGTCAACGGGCTGTTTATAGGCGCGTCGAATCAGTTGGGCGAGTTTGAGTCCGGGATCACCGCGCACTGGTTCGGCACCGTGCCCGCCGTGGTCATGGGCGGCATCGGCACGTTGGTGGTGACCGGGGTCTGGATCAAACTGTTCCCGACCCTGGCCAACCGCGACCGCATGCATGCGCCGGTGGAAGAACCCGCCAAGGTTTAGAACACCTTGTCGAGGGTGACGGGAAAGTCCCTCACCCGCTTGCCGGTGGCGTGATACACCGCGTTGGCCACCGCCGCCGCCACCCCGACAATCCCGATCTCGCCGACGCCCTTGGAACCCAGGGCGTTGACGATCTCGTCGTGTTCTTCGACGAACAGCACGTCAATCTCGCCAATGTCCGCATTTACCGGGATGTGATACTCGGCCAGGCTGTGGTTCATATAGCGGCCTAATTGATGGTCAATCTGCGTCTCTTCATGCAACGCCATACCAATACCCCAGACCACACCGCCGAGAATCTGGCTGCGGGCCATCTTCGGATTAACCACGCGTCCGGCCGCAATCGCACTGACCACTCGGCTGACCTTGATAGTGCCCAGGTCCTCATCCACCCGCACTTCGACAAACACCGCCGAATGCGTGGCTGAGGCGTAGCCTTCGCGCTGCTTGCCCGGCTCGCAGTCCACCTGCACCTCCAGCGCCTGCTCGCCGCTGTCCTGAACCAGTTGCGCCAGGGAGATGCGCTGGTCACCGGCATGCAGCTGGCCGTTTTCAAACCGCGCTGATTCGGCGTCTTTAAAGGCGGGGTAAGTCTTGCGCGCAATCTCCAGCAGCTTGGCATTCAACGCCTCGCACGCCTGCTGCACCGCGCTGCCCACCGACGACACGGTAAACGAGCCACCCTGCAGCGGCGCCGTCGGCAGTGATGAATCCCCCAGCAGGAACGTCACGTCACCCACCGGAACACCACTGGCCTGGGCCGCAATCTGGGTCATGACCGTATAAGTGCCGGTACCGATATCAGTGGTGGCACTGCTGACCGTAAGCTTGCCCAGGTGATCGATCCGCGCCTTGGCGCTGGCCTTCATTTGCAAGGCCTCCCACACACCGCCGGCCATGCCCCAGCCGATCAGTTGGCGGCCATCACGCATGCTTCGCGGTTCCGGGTTGCGCTGGCTCCAGCCGAAACGCTCGGCACCTTCGCTGTAACACTCACGCAAGGCTTTGCTGGACCAGGGCTTGTCTTCGTTCTGATTGCGCTCGGCATAGTTGATCAGCCGCAGTTGCACCGGGTCGATGCCCAGGGTGCAGGCCAGTTCGTCCATGGCGCACTCCAGGCCGATCAACCCGAGGGCTGCGCCGGGTGCACGCATGTCCAACGGCGTGGACACATCCAGCGGCACCAGTTTGTAGGTCAACAGCACGTTGTCGCAGTGGTAGAGCATGCCGCTCCATTCCACCACGTGCTCGCTGAAGTCCTCAAAGCGCGAGGTCTGGCCGATGGCGGTGTGGCCCAGGGCGAGCAAGCGACCATTGGCGGCCGCGCCCACTTGCAGGCGCTGCAAGGTGCGCGGGCGATAACCGAAGGTAAACATCTGCTGGCGTGTAAGGGTGACGCGCACCGAACGCTTCAAGGCCAGCGATGCCATCACCGCCAGCGGCAACTGGTACTGCGGCCGCAGGCCGGAACCGAACGCACCACCGACAAATGCAGCGAAGATTCGCACCTGGCTCTTATCCAGGCCGAAGACTTTCTGCACGTAGGCCTGGCAGTTCTGCGGGCCCTGGGTCTTGTCGTGGATATGCAGGGTGCCGTCGGGCTGATACAGCACGGTGCTGGCGTGGGGCTCCATCGGGTTGTGGTGTTCGATGGGCGTGCTGTAGTGCAGGTCCAGGCTCGTGGCGGCGCCGGTCCATTCGGCCTGGAAGTTGCCGCGCGGCTTGGGCGGTGTTTGCGGTGATGGGTGGGCCTGTTCCTGCAAGGCCAGCAGGTCGGTCTCGGCAGGCTCGGCGGCGTATTCGATCTCCACCAGAGAGCCGGCATGACGCGCCAGTTCCAGGTTATCGGCAATCACCAATGCCAACGGCTGGCCGCTATACAGCACGCGGTCGTTGTACAGCGGGCGAAATGGCGAGCCATCGGCGGCATCGGCATCGGCGTAGCTGTCGTCGTAACTGGCGAGTTTCGGGCGGTTGAGGTGATCAAGCACCATCACTACCCCGGGCAGCGCCAGGGCCTTGGAAGCATCGATGCGGACAACCCGGCCCTTGGCGATATTGCTCGACACCACACTGCCGTGCAGCAGGTCATCCTCGGGGAATTCCCCGGCATATCGCGCTTGCCCGGTCACTTTGAGCAGACCGTCCACCCGGTCCAACGGCTTGCCGATCGCACTCATGATGTGGCTCCCGCAACAGCGGCATCGCTCAGGGCGCGAATGATCGCGCGGCGTGCCAGTTTGATCTTGAAGCCGTTGTGCTCCAGCGGCTCGGCGTCCAGCAGCAAGGTTTCGGCGGCAGTGCTGAACGTTTCGCGGCTGACGGACTGGCCGATCAGCGCGGCTTCCACCGCGCGGTCACGCCAGGGTTTATGGGCGACGCCGCCCAGGGCCAGGCGCGCGTCTACGATCACATCGCCTTCCAGTTCCAACGCCGCCGCGACGGATACCAGCGCAAACGCATAGGAAGCGCGGTCACGGATTTTCAGGTAGTGACTGTGGGCAGCCAGGTGGTCAGCTGGCAACTCGATAGCCGTGATCAACTCATCATCGGCCAACTGGTTATCCCGCTGGGGTGCATCGCCCGGCAGTCGGTGGAAGTCGGCAAACTCAATCACCCGCGCACCGCCCCGACCCTGCACATGCACCCGGGCATCCAGCGCGGCCAGGGCCACGCACATGTCCGAAGGATGGGTGGCGACACACTGATCGCTGGCGCCGAGAATCGCGTGGATACGGTTCAAGCCGACCCGCGCCGGGCAACCGCTGCCGGGCTCGCGTTTGTTGCAGGGCACGGCGGCGTCATAGAAGTAGTAGCAACGGGTGCGCTGTAACAGGTTGCCGCCGGTGCTGGCCATGTTGCGCAACTGCGGCGAAGCGCCGGCGAGGATGGCTTGAGACAACAGCGGGTAGCGTTGTTCGATCAGCGGGTGCCATGCCAGGTCGGCGTTGCTCACCAGGGCCCCGATCATCAGGCCGCCTTCAGGGGTTTCTTCCACCTCGCGAAGCGGCAGGCCGGTGATATCGATCAGGTGCTCGGGGCGGCTGATGCTTTCTTTCATCAAGTCCAACAGGTTGGTACCACCGGCAATAAATCGCGAGGCCGGGCTGACCAGGTGCACCGCCTCCTGCACATCCGCCGGCTTGCTGTAATGGAAGGGATTCATTGCTCACCTCCCTGCGCACGGCACGCCGGCAAGGCTTCTTCGATGGCATCGCGAATATTGTTGTAGGCACCGCAGCGGCACAGGTTGCCGCTCATCAGTTCCTGGATTTGCGCGGTGTCGTGGGCGCGGCCTTCACGAGCCAGGCCCACCGCCGAGCAAATCTGCCCCGGCGTGCAGTAGCCGCACTGAAAGGCGTCGTGCTTGATAAAGGCCTTTTGCATCGGGTGCAGGTCGTCGCCCGAGGCCAGGCCTTCGATGGTGGTCAATTCGGCACCGTCGCACATCACCGCCAGGGTCAGGCAAGCGTTCACCCGTTTCCCGTTGAGCAACACGGTGCAGGCGCCGCACTGGCCGTGGTCGCAGCCCTTCTTGGTGCCGGTCAGGTCCAGTTGCTCGCGCAGCAGGTCCAGCAGGGTGGTCCAGGGCAATACGTCGAGTGAGTGGTCCTGACCATTGAGGGTCAAGCGTATGGAGTGGGCGACGAACGGCTGGGCCGCCGCGCCATTGGGGGTCGCGCTCATAAACACCTCACGGGTTGGTGTGCATCCGCGGCGTTCAGAAAAGTCGCCGTCTTAGCGGTCCGACTTCCGGAGTTTATGAGCGTTCAAGGCAATTGATGGGTGGCGATCAGCGAATGCCGAGGGTGGTGACCAACTGGTTGCGCGGTGGGTTGATCGAGGTGTTGCTGTACTGGAACGTGCCGCCGGCTTCGACATTCAGCTGGAACGTATAGATGTAGCCCATCAACGTTCCCGCGCCGCTGCACGCCTGGCTGATGGAACCCACCTGGCAGATGGCGGTGCTGGTGCCGGACACCGGCGCGCCGTCGAAAAACGCCTGGGAGCTGTTGCCCAGGCCGACTTCCATCACGTACACCAGCGTCTGCCCGCGGTGCGTGCACATCTGGGTGCTGGCCGCCCGCTCAGGGATGGTTTCCGTGCAATTGGCCGACTGCACCTTGAACACCCGCACCTCGCTCAAGGCCGGTGCAGGCGCGCCCCACGCCGGTGCTGCACCGAGCCACAGGCCGATACAACCGAACAGAGCTAGACTCCAGGCGCTGGCTTTTTTCATGCTGTCGATGACCCTGTAATAAACGTCGGCGCAGTATGCCTCAAGGCCATGATCAAGCCTATGCGCCACTGGCCCTCGGCTGCTGGTATGATGCGCCGCTTTTTCCGATCCTCTCTGGAACCACAGCCGCTTGGCGCAGTTTGTGCTTTGACTTAGAGGTCAACAAATAACGACGCAAAATAGCGTCACAGGGAGCAGGCATGCTGGAAAAGCTGTTTCAACTCAAGGCACACAACACGAATGTGCGCACCGAGATTCTCGCGGGCGTCACCACCTTCCTGGCCATGGCCTACATCCTGTTCGTCAACCCGAGCATCCTCGGCGAGACCGGCATGGACAAGGGCGCGGTCTTTGTCGCGACCTGCCTCGCGGCGGCCATCGGTTCCACCGTGATGGGCCTGATCGCCAACTACCCGATTGCCCTGGCACCGGGCATGGGCCTCAACGCGTTCTTCACCTACACCGTTGTCCTGCACATGGGCCATACCTGGCAAGTGGCGCTGGGTGCCGTGTTCATCTCGGCGGTGCTGTTCTTCCTGCTGTCGATCTTCCGCATCCGTGAATGGATCATCAACAGCATCCCGCTGCCGCTGCGCTCGGCGATTGCGGCGGGTATCGGCCTGTTCCTGGCGTTGATCGCCCTGCACAACGCCGGCATCGTGGTCAGCAACCCGGCCACCATGGTGGGCCTGGGCGACCTGAAACAACCGGCACCGATCCTCGCCACCCTCGGCTTCGCGCTGATCGTTGCGCTGGAAGCCCTGAAAGTGCGCGGCGCCGTGTTGATCGGCATCCTGGTGGTGACGATCGCCTCCATCGCTCTGGGTTTCACCCCGTTCGGCGGCGTGATGTCGATGCCACCTTCGCTGGCGCCGACCTTCCTGCAACTGGACATCAAAGGCGCCCTGGACATCGGCCTGGTGAGCGTGATTTTCGCGTTCCTGTTCGTCGACCTGTTCGACAACTCCGGCACCCTGATCGGCGTCGCCAAGCGCGCGGGTCTCATGGGCAAGGACGGCCACATGCCGAAAATGGGCCGTGCGCTGATCGCTGACAGTACCGCAGCCATGGCCGGCTCGCTGCTCGGCACCTCGACCACCACCAGCTACATCGAATCGGCGGCGGGCGTGAGCGCCGGTGGCCGTACCGGTTTGACCGCCGTGGTGGTCGCGATCCTGTTCCTGCTGGCGCTGTTCTTCTCGCCACTGGCGGCCAGCGTTCCGGCCTTCGCCACCGCACCGGCGCTGCTGTTCGTCGCCGTGCTGATGACCTCGGGTCTGGCCGAAATCGACTGGGACGACATCACCGTCGCCGCGCCGGTGGTGATCACCGCCCTGGCGATGCCATTCACTTATTCCATCGCCAACGGCATTGCCTTCGGTTTCATCGCCTGGACCGCCATCAAGCTGCTTTCGGGCCGCTACCGTGAGCTGAACCCGGCGCTGGTGATCCTGTCGATTCTGTTTGTGATCAAGCTGGGCTGGTTCAACGCATGACTTTTGACGCCGCAAGCTACACCGTTCAACTGGAAGAAAAGGTCACGCGCTTGCGTGACCTGCTGGCGCCGTTCGACGCGCCGGAGCCTCAGGTTTTCGACTCGCCGTTGCAGAACTTCCGCCTGCGGGCGGAGTTCCGCCTGTGGCGCGAAGAGGGTCAGCGCCACTACGCAATGTTCTCCCAGGACGACAAGCGCACGCCGATCCTCATCGAAGAGTTCCCGATTGCCAGCCTGCGCATCAACCAGTTGATGCCGCAGCTCAAGGCCGCCTGGCAAGCCAGCGCCGCCCTGAGCCACAAGCTGTTCCAGGTGGAGTTCCTCACCACCCTGGCCGGCGACGCGATGATCACCCTGTGCTATCACCGCCCGCTGGACGAGCATTGGCATACGGCAGCGAACAAGCTGGCGGCGGACCTGAACGTCAGCATCATCGGCCGCTCCAAGGGCAAGCGCGATGTGATCGGCCGCGATTACGTGGTCGAGAAACTCGACGTCGGCGGTCGCACCTTCAGCTATCGCCAGCCTGAAGGCGCGTTCACCCAGCCCAACGGCACCGTGAACCAAAAGATGCTCAACTGGGCGTACGACGCTTTGGGCGAGCGCAGTGATGACTTGCTGGAGCTGTATTGCGGCAACGGCAACTTCACCCTGCCCCTGGCCACCCGCGTGCGCAACGTGCTGGCCACCGAAATCAGCAAGACCTCGGTGAATGCGGCCCTGAGCAACCTCGATGAAAACGCGGTGGATAACGTCACCCTGGTGCGCTTGTCTGCTGAAGAACTGACCGAAGCCTTGAACGAAGTGCGGCCGTTCCGACGCCTGCACGGCATCGACCTCAAGAGCTACGAATTCGGCAGCGTGTTCGTCGACCCGCCGCGTGCCGGGATGGACCCGGACACCTGCGAACTGACACGGCGCTTCGAGAACATCCTCTACATTTCCTGCAACCCGGAGACGCTGGCGGCGAACATCGCGCAACTGCATGACACGCACCGGATTACCAAGTGCGCACTGTTTGACCAGTTCCCGTGGACGCACCACATGGAATCGGGTGTGTTACTGACCCGGCGTTAAATCCCCAGCACTGCACAGATCAAAATGTGGGAGCCGTCGAGCTTTAGCGAGGCCGCGATGGCGGTGGGTCAGATAAAAAAATGTCATCAGTCCCGCCGCCATCGCAGCCTCGCCAAGGCTCGACAGCTCCCACAATCGACCGGTGTGTTGGCAAATATCGCCATCATGCCGACGGCTGGAAATACCCCGCCAACGCCCGCAGGTCCTGCTCGTTCAGCAACCCCGCAAAATACTTCAGCTGTATCCGCCAGGTCGCGGCGTGCCGTGGCCAGTTGCTGCTCGGCATCCAGCACAAGTGCGCGCTGTTTGACCAGTTCCCGTGGACGCACCACATGGAATCGGGTGTGTTACTGACCCGGCGTTAAATCCCAGCACTGCACAGATCAAAATGTGGGAGCCGTCGAGCCTTGGCGAGGCCGCGATGGCGGTAGGTCAGACAGAAAAACGTCATCAGTCCCGCCGCCATCGCAGCCTCGCCAAGGCTCGACAGCTCCCACAATCGACCGGTGCGTTGGCAAATATCGCCACCATGCCGACGGCTGGAAATACCCCGCCAACGCCCGCAGGTCCTGCTCGTTCAGCAACCCCGCAAAATACTTCAGCTGTATCCGCGCCAGCAGATACGCATGCCGCGCATCCGCCAGGTCGCGGCGTGCCGTGAACAGTTGCTGCTCGGCATCCAGCACAAGTGCGCGCTGTTTGACCAGTTCCCCTGAACGCACCACATGGAATCGGGTGTGTTACTGACCCGGCGTTAAATCCCCAGCACTGCACAGATCAAAATGTGGGAGCCGTCGAGCCTTAGCGAGGCCGCGATGGCGGTAGGTCAGACAGAAAAATGTCATCAGTCCCGCCGCCATCGCAGCCTCGCCAAGGCTCGACAGCTCCTACAATGGATCGGTGTGTTGGCAAATACCGCCATCATGCCGACGGCTGGAAATACCCCGCCAACGCCCGCAGGTCCTGCTCGTTCAGCAACCCCGCAAAATACTTCAGCTGTATCCGCGCCAGTAGATACGCATGCCGCGCATCCGCCAGGTCGCGGCGTGCCGTGAACAGTTGCTGCTCGGCATCCAGCACATCAAGGTTGACGCGCTCGCCACCGGTCACGCTTTTCTTCGTCGCCGTCACCAGGGCGGTGGCCGAGCTGACCGCCATTTCATACGCCCGCACTTTGGCCGCGCCGCTGGTGTTGAGGTTGAATTGCTTGCGCAGTTCGATCAGCGTCTTGGCGGTTTGCGCGTCCAGTTCATATTGCGCCTGGGACAGTTGATTCGCGGCCTGACGGGTTGACGCCGACACTGAGCCACCGGCAAACAGCGGCAAGCTCACCTGGATGCCGACGCTGTTGGTGTCGTACTTCTGGTTGTAGCTGCTTTCCGAATCGGAGCTGGTCTGGCGGCTGCTCGCGTACAGGCTGACCTTGGGCATGTGCCCGGCGCGCTTGCGCTCCACTTCGTACTCGGCGGCGTCCAGCGCGTGGTGCTGGGATTTGAGTTCCGGGTTGTTGGCCATCGCCAAGTCGCGCCAGGTTTCGAAGCGATTGGGTTCCAGCGGCGGAATGTCGAACTGTCGGGTCAGAGGCGCCAGCTCTTCTATCTGTAACGGCTCACCGACTATCGCTTCCAGCTCGCGCAAGGCAGCGTCCTGGGTGTCCAGCGATTCGATCTCTTCGGCCTGGGCCAGGCTCAGGCGCGCCTGGGTTTCCAGCACATCGGTGCGGGTGCCCTCGCCGCCTTTGAGCAGCCGTTCATTGAGTTGCAGGCGCTCGGCATACGCGCGTTTCTGGGCGCGGCTCAGCTCGATCCGCTCCTGGGCCAGCAACGCCTGGCTGTAGGCGCTCAACACCCGTACCGCCAGCTCCTGGCTCCTGCCGCGAAAGCGTTCATCGGCAAACAGCGCCTGCGCTGCGCCCTGGCGATAGCGCGCATAGGCTTCGTAATCGAGCAGCGGTTGCTGCAAGGTCAGGGTCGACGCATAGCTGCGGTAATCACGGTCGCTGGTGACATTGCCCACCGCCGTCGACTGGGTGACTTCGGATTCGTTGCGCGAGTTGTTGTAGCTCCAGGACAGGTTCGGCAGCAGTCCGGCGCGACCGATGATGCGGTTTTCCTCGCCGGCCTCGCGTTCCTGGATCGCCGCCTGAAACGTCGGATCGTTACGTAGCGCCAGGTCATAGGCATCAAGCAATCCCAGCGCCTGGACCGAACCGCTACAGGCACAGCACAGGCTGAATACCAGCGCCTTCATTCTTCCACCAACGCCATGTGAGTCCGATCCAGCAAGGGTTTGAACAGGTAGTTGAGCATCGAGCGCTCACCGGTTTTGACGAACGCTTCCACCGGCATGCCCGGACGAACCTGCAAGCCGCCTAGCTGGCGCATGCCGGCGGCGCTGACCTGGGCGCGCACGGTGTAATACGGTTCGTCGGTGCGCTCATCGACCTGGCGGTCGGCCGACACCAGCGTCACTTCACCGGCAATGCGCGGCGTGGTGCTCTGGTTGAAGGCCGAGAACAGCAGTTCCACCGGCAAGCCCGGGTGCACCTTGTCGACCATCTGCACCGGCACCCGCGCTTCCACCAGCAACGGTTCGCCTTGGGGCACGATGTCCATCAACGCCTGGCCGGGCTTGATCACACCGCCTTCGGTGTACACATCCAGCCCAACCACCACGCCGGCCGCCGGCGCGCGCACCAGGCTGTTGGCCAGTTCGAACTCAGCCGAGGCCAGGCGGTTACGCAGGTCGTCGCTGCGGGTACGGGTTTCCGCCAGTTGGCCGCGCAGGTCTTTCTGGAAGTCTTCGCCCAGCTGGCGGATGCGCAGGCGCAGTTCGAGGACTTGCCGTTGCAACTGGCCGATGCGGCCGAAATCCTCGGCAATCGCGCCGTCGAGCTGGGCGTACAGGCGTTCACTTTCCAGCAGCCGATTGCGCGGGATATAGCCGTCCCGCGCCAGCTCCCGCAGGCCTTGCAGTTGTTCATTCATGGCAGTGCGTTGCAGTACTTTGCTGGCCTGGGAATCCCGGGTGCCACGCAGTTGCGCCTCGGCCCCGGCGATGGTTTCCCGCAGGCCTTGCTGCTCCGTGGCCAGGGCCTGGGCACGGCTGCTGAACAGTTGCCGTTGCAGGCTCAAGGTGGCGGTGGCCTGCGGATCGTTCAGCAGTTCGGGACCGAAGACGATGGCCGACAAGCCTTCACTCTCGGCACTCAAGCGCGCTTCGCTGGCCTGGGACGCGATGAACTGGCTGCGCAAGGACTGCATTTGCCCGCGCAACGGCGTTTCCTTCAAGCGGATCAATACCTGGCCGGCGCTCACCACCTCGCCATCGCGCACCTCGATCCGTTCGACGATCCCGCCCGCCGGGTGCTGCACCGTCTTGCGGTGCCCCGAGACCATGACCTTGCCGGACACCGCCACGCCTTTGTCCAACGGTGCCAGCGCAGCCCAGCCGAGAAACCCGGCAAACCCGCCGAGCACCAACAACCAGCCCAAACGCGCGTACTTTTTATCGTCCAGCGCCAGTACGTTATTCACGGGCGGCACGCTGTTGTCCGCCACAAGCACAGGTCGGTTCATGCTTTTTTTCCTTCACCGAGGCGGTAGCTCATGCTCATCGTCGACACCGGTTTGGGCGGCGCTGCTGGTTTCTGCGTGGCCTCCAACACCCGAACAGTCGGCCCGAACGCTTGCAGCTGTCCGTCCCGCAGAATCAACAATTGATCGGTCAGGGTCAGCACGTTGGTCTTGTGGGTGATCAACACCAGCGTGCGGCGCTGCGCCTTGAGCGAGGCGATGGCCTGCAGCAAGGCTTGCTCGCCGGCTTCGTCGAGATTGGAGTTGGGCTCGTCCAGCACGATCAGCGCGGGCAAGCCGTACAGCGCCCGCGCCAGTGCGACACGTTGCTTCTGCCCGCCGGACAACCCGGCGCCGCCCTCACCCAGTTGGGTGTCGTAGCCTTGGGGCAGTTGCAGGATCAGTTGATGCACGCCGGCCATTTGCGCGGCGGCCAGGACCTTGTCCGAATCCACCGCGCCGAAACGCGCGATGTTGTCGGCGATGCTGCCCGCGAACAGTTGGATGTCCTGTGGCAGATAACCAATGTGCGGGCCGAGTTGCTGCTTGTCCCATTGCGCCAGGTCCGCGCCGTCCAGGCGCACCTTGCCGGCCATTGGTGCCCAGGCCCCCACCAGCAGGCGCGCCAGCGTCGACTTGCCACAACCGGACGGCCCGATCACGCCCAGCACTTCACCGGCGGGAAGACTGAAGCCGAGGTTGGCCAGCGCAGGTCGACGACTGCCCGGCGCACACGCGCTCACCTGCTCCACCGTCAACTGGCCGCTGGGCGCCGGCAAGCTCATGCGCTCCGTACGCGCGGGGTTGGCCGCCAGCATCACTGACAACCGCTCATAGGCCAGGCGTGCCGAACTCCACTGTTTCCACACGCCGATCAACTGGTCGATGGGGCTCAGTACCCGGCCCATCAGGATCGAACCGGCGATCATCATCCCCGGCGTAATCGCCCCTTGCACCGCCAGCAACGCGCCCAAACCGAGGACCAATGACTGCAACGCCAGGCGCACGCCCTTGGACCAGGCACTGATGGCCGCACTCTTTTCACTCGCCAGGTTCTGCGCCGCCAGAAACGCCTGGTGCTGGGCAAACCAGCGTGCGCGCAAGGTCGCCAGCATGCCCATGGCTTCGATGGTTTCGGCGTTGCGCAGGTTGGACGTGGCCTGCTGACTGGCGCTGATGGACAGTTGCGTGGCTTGGGCCAACGGCGCCTGGCAGATGTGCTGGTTAACCCAGGCGAAGGCCACCAGGATCACCGCGCCGGCCAGGGCCAGCAGGCCGAGCCAGGGGTGGAACAGGAAGATCACCAGCAGGTACACCGGGAACCACGGCGCATCAAAAAACGCGAACAGCGCCTGGCCGGTGGCGAACTGGCGCAAGGCCGTCAAGTCGCTGAGCGCCTGCCCCGCCGCCTGGGTGCCGCCTTTCAGTTGCGCCTCGAACGCGGCGTCGTACACCCGCTGGTTCAGGCGCATATCCATCTGCGTACCGAGGCGAATCACCACCTGGCTGCGCACCCACTCCAGCGCGCCCATCAAGCCGAACAAGCCGAGGATCATCAGCGTCAGCATCAACAGGGTCATCTCGTTGCCGGAGGCCAGCACCCGGTCATAGACCTGCAACATGTACAGCGCCGGGGCCAGCATCAGCAAGTTGATCACCGCCGAGAACAGGCCAATGTTAAGGAAGCCGCTTTTATAGGCGGTGAGGGCGGCCAGGGTTTCGTTGCCGGCATGGCGCATCGGGGAATTCTCATGGAGGAAATCGGGAAACACCGAAAGCCGATGAAGGCGTGATCCTTCATCGGCTTGTTTCATGCAGCCAAGGCGTCAGGCGGCCAGGGCAAAGTCCTGAGGCACGTCCTGCACGCCTACCAGGGCCACGTCGGCCGCCGCGAACGACGTCGAATCCGCATGCGCCACACCCGCTGCGGCCAGTTGATCGAAGGTGGAGTTGATCGACAGGCTTGGGTCGATGTCCTTGAGCAGGGAATCGATTGCTGAGGCGAGTGCCGAACTGTCGCCGCTCATCAGGCCGTAGACGATCTGGTGCACCTGGCCCGCACGGCCTTCCGACTGCAGGCTCTCAAGGCCCAGGTTGGTGAAGCTGACTTCCTGGTCGGCGAGGCTGTAGCTACCGCCGGCAGCGCCGCCCGTCAGGACAGTGCCCAGGTTGAGGGCGTCGAGCGAACCCCACAACGTGTGCGACGGCGGGTTGAACAGGGTGTAGTGCAGGTCGCCGTCAGCGACCACCGCCGCATTGCTGACCGTGCTGGACACGCCATATTGGGTACCGTCGAACGGCCCAGGATTGAAACCACCAGTGTTCGAACCCTCTTTGACCGAACCTTCACGGTGGTTCAGGTCGCCAAAGTAAGCCGACCAGTCGCTCAGGTACTCGGCAACGGTATTAGCGGCATAGGCCGTGCTGTATGAAATAGAAATGCTCATGCAAAACTCCAAGTCATGGGGTGGTAACTCCGCAGCAAGCCAGTGCCTGCTGTGGCTTTGCCCGTCACTGGGCAAAATCGGTCAGAACTGATATTCAACGGTGCCCTGCAGGGTGCGCCCACGGCCGAGGGTGAAGGCCAGCACGTCGCCCAGCGGCACCAGGTACGCGCGGTCGGTGACGTTTTCCATGGCCAGGCGCAGCGTCAACTGATCAGTAGCGCGGTAGCTGCTGTAAAGGTCGTAGACGGTGTAGGGTTTCCAGTCAGCGGGGTAAACGCCGGTTTGCGAGGTGGTCACGCCGACGCCGCCTTTTACGTAGTAACCGGCGCTGTAGCGGGCGCGGACACCCACATCCAGCTTGCGCTCGAAGAAACGCGCGCCCAGCGTCGCGGTGCCACGGTCCATCGGCATGTGCTCGGAGGAACCGAGGATGGCGTTGCAACCCACGGCGGCATTGGCCACGTCGTCCGGCACCATGGCGTCCACCGGCCTACGGTTACCTGGCCGGCTCTGGATCTTGGTCACGCCGCCGAGCCAGGCGGTGTTGCTGCAGAACTTGTTGCTGCCGAGCATGCGGGTGTAGTTGACCTGGCCGTAGGCAAACCCGGCGTCATAATCCAGTTGGTATTCGAGGCCGCGAAAACGGGTGGTCTCCAGGTTGTTCACATACGCCGCGTTGCCAATGTTGGCGATGCCATAACCGGGTGGCTGCACCCCCAGGGCCATATAGGAGAAGTCATCGACGCGGGTGTTGAAGTAGGACACTTTCACGCCCACACGGTCGCCTTCCAACAGCAGGTCTTGCTTGAGCACGTTGAACCCGACCTCCCACGCCGTGGACTTCTCGGGCTTCAAGTAAGGGTTGGGCAGGATCGATTCCGAGCCACCGCCATGGGGCCGGCCGCTGACCAGGGTTTCGGTGACCGCCGGAGGACGCCAGCCCTTGCCGTATGTGGCGAACAGCTGCAGCCAGTCGACACCCGGCTTGATCGACAGGCCGAAGGTCGGCGAGAAATGCCCCTCCTCCCGGTCAACGTCATAGGCCACGGGTACGCCGATCTGGCGGGTGGTGCCGATGATGAAAGTGCGGGTGTTCAAGCCGGTTTCGCCCCGCAGTCGATAGCGGTCGTAACGCAGCCCGGCATTCAGGTTCAGCCAGTCGTCGTAGTCGTAATCCAGGCGACCGAACAGGCTGCCCATCGCCCGGTCACCTTTGGGGGTGATGCTTTCCAGCGCGGAAGCCTCAACCGCAGAGCCAGCCTCCACCGGTTGGTTGGAGTCCGGCCGGACCTTGTCGTAGAAAAACTCCAGCCCGTAGTTGGCCTTGAGCACGGACAGCTCGCTCAAGGCAAAGGTCGAGGTGTTCTGCGCCTGAACGCCATAGGTGTCGGTTTGATAGGTCACGTCGTAGCCGGGTGTGCGGCCACGGGCCAACGTGGACTGGTCGTTGCGGGTGTCGACCGCGTAGAGTTTGGCCTTGAAGTCGATCAGCGGATTGTCCGGCGTGTAGCTGTAGTCCAGCGCGAGGTTCTGTGCTTTAACGTTGCTGCTGCCGAGCTTTTCCCATAATTGAGGTTTTTCGGCGGTCATCATGTTGACGTCGTCGTAGTCGACTTCGGTCAACAGGTAGCTCAGTTGCAAACGCTGGTCAGCCGGCAAGTTGAGACCGAGCTTGAGCAGACGCGAACGCATCACCGAACCCGAATAGGCAACCTGGGTATTCTTGATGCGATCCTGGCTGGCCGGTATGAACGCCGTGCCGGTACGCAGGTCGCCGATGCTGCCCTGGGTGCCGGGGTCGTAATCCCCCAGATGCCGCTCACTGGCGGCCACCAGCATGTCCCACACATCGGTGCCGACGGCAAACGCCGAACTGCCGATAAAGTGCGTACCGTTGCTGAGCCCGCCGAGGCCCGTGGTGACACGAATGCGCCCGCCGATTTGCTTGCCGTCCTTGAGCAGGTCAGCCGCCTCCACGGTACGAAAGTTGGCAACCCCGCCAATCACTCCTGCACCGCCCATGGTGGAGGTCGCGCCCTTTTCGATCACCACCTCGGACAGCAACTCAGGGTCGACATACAGCGTGCCGTTACGTTGCTGGTGACCGCTCTGCTGATAATTCTGGCGCATGCCGTCGACCGACATGTTGACCCGGCCATAGTCCTGGATCCCGCGAATATTCACCGACAGGCCAGGGTCTTGCTGACTGACCGCCGAGTAGACCCCAGGGGCCTCTTCCAGCATCTCGGCGGCATGGCGCGGCGGGTTGCGATCCAACTGTTCGCGCCCCACCACACTGACCGAGCGCGGCGATGAATACACCCAGTCATTCCTGTGCTGGCCGGTGATCGTGGTGGTCGCCAATGCCAGCGCAGCGTTGGCCGGCTGCTCAACCCGGGTCAGGGTGACCTGGCGGGCGCCGGTAAAGCGGTACTCCACCGGCGCGGCACCGAGCAAACGACCGAGGCCTTCGTGCACGCTGAAGCTGCCCTTGAGCGCGGTGCTGCTCAACCCTTGCAGGCGCTGGCTGTCGAACAGCACCTGCAAGCCGGCCTGGTCGGCGAAGCGCAGCACGGCACTGCCCAAGGGTTGCGCAGCGATGTCGAACATCAAGGTAGCGGGCTGCGATGCACCGGCCGGCGCCTCGGCGGCCTGCACCTGGCAGGCAGAGGCGAACAGCCCCAAGTGAATGGCAAGGGCCAACCGGCTGCCGGTGATACGCCCCTTGGTGATTGCAGACATCTACGTTATCCCTTCGCTGACCATTCTTGTTTATGCGAATACTTCTCACTTAACAGGACGTGTCAGGCGTGGGAACTCAGTAAGGTTTTTTTGAAAGTTTTTTCGAAGGCTGGAAATGGGGCCTGGCGACCCCATCAATAGATCAGGCTAAGCCCCGCCAGATCGAAGCGCTGCACCTGCAATTCTTCGGTCAGGGTACCGAGGGCGGTGTCGAGCATGTCGAGACGGAACACGCCGCTGACTTCACGGGTGCCCAGGTCGGCATCGGTCAGTACGACCTTGCCAGGCCGGTAGCGGTTGAGTTGCTCGATGACCTTGGCCAGTGGCAAGCGATCAAAGATCAGCACACCCCGACGCCAACTGGTGGCGCGCTCCAGGTCGAGGTCATCAAGGGCGACCACGCCGTTTTCGGGACTGTAGCGCGCAGCCTGGCCTTCCTTGAGCACGGTTTCTTTCTGCGGCAGCGCCTGGAGCGTCACCGCCACACTGTGCTGCAAGACGCCGACCCAGGCCTGCCGGTCATCTTCCCGCTCGACCACAAACCGCGTGCCCAAGGCGCGGGTTTGCCCGCTGGCGCTTTGCACCACGAACGGCCGTTTTTCCTCGCCGGCCATGGGCGCCACATCAAAGATCGCCGAGCCCTTGATCAGGCTGATGCGCCGCTGCACACCGTCAAACTCCAGCTTGATTGCACTCGCAGAATCCAGCTGCACGCTGCTGCCGTCGGCCAGGTGCACGGTGCGCACTTCGCCCTTGTGGGTGACGTAATCGGCCTGCAGGTGCAGCAACGCTTCGGGCCCGCGCACCCAGCCGACGCCGGCCGCCACCAGCAACAGCGCGACACTCGCTGCCACGCGCCACGGCTTGCGGCGCCGAGAGCCGCGCACCGGCGCAGCGGCGGTGGCTGGCCGCTGGCGATGCACCGTCTCATCGCGATGCACCTCCCCCAGCGCCGCCCATGTCTGCTCAGCAAAGCGCAGCGCCGCTTCATGGCGGCTGTCCCTGGCGATCCATTGGCGCAGCTCGGCTTGCTCCTGATCGGTCAGGGCACCGGCGTGCAGGCGCACCGCCCAATCGGCAGCCGCCTCGGTAATGCTGTGCTGTTGCGGACCTGGGCTATTCACGTGTGAATCTCGAATTTTTCGTTATGTAACGCTGTGACGTCTGACCCCAGGTTTGTCGGTAATTCATTCGTCGGATGGCCCCGCCTCGCCTTCCTGCAAACGCTGCATGACATACGCCAGCGCCTTGGCCAGGTGCTTTTGCACCGAGCTGTCGGAAATATCCAGGTGCCGTGCGACCTGGGCATGGGTCATGCCCTCGATGCGGTTGAGACGGAAAATCTGTCGGGTACGCTCCGGCAATTCCGCCAGTGCCTGCTTCAATGCCTGCCGCTGTTGCTGCGCCATCGCCTGAGCCTCCAACCCGGCCATTTCGTCTTCAATCTCGGCCAGCGCCTCATGGGGCACGGAGTCGGTCTTGCGCCGTGCCTCCTGGCGAATATGGTCGATCAGCAGATTGCTGGCCGTGCGATAGAGATAGCCCTGGGAGTTGTCGATGCGCTCGCCGACCGGCTTTTGCGCCAGGCGCAGGAAACTCTCCTGCACCAGGTCTGCGGCCAACTGCGGGTCCCGTACCTTGCGCGCGAGATACCCGCGCAGGGTATCGGCGTGCTTGAGAAACAGGCCTTTGAGATCCACGTCCGACAAACCGACTCCCTGGAATGTAAAGGAAACAGGCGGGCATCTTAAGCGTTGTCGAGAATGATTTTCAATTGATATCAACTCTGATCTGCATAACGATGGTTTTCATTCTGCGTTCGATAATCGAACGGTTCCCACCCAGATGATTGACCAAATTAACCATCCAGTACATTTTATCGGCATACATAAAAACAACAGTGGAGAACCCTTCATGCCGCCCATCGTGCTGGTGCTCAACGGCCCCAATCTCAACCTGCTCGGCACTCGCGAGCCCGCCACTTATGGCCACGAAACCCTGGCCGACGTCGCCGCCCTGTGTGGCCGCAGCGCCGAACAGCTGGGACTGAAAGTCGAATTCCGCCAGACCAACCACGAAGGCGAATTGCTGGACTGGATCCACGGCGCCCGCGCCCGTTGCGCCGGCATCGTGATCAACCCGGCGGCCTGGACCCACACCTCGGTGGCGATCCGCGACGCGCTGGTGGCCAGTGAAGTGCCGGTGATCGAAGTGCATTTGTCCAACGTGCATGCCCGGGAAGCCTTCCGTCATCACTCGTTTGTGTCACCGATTGCCAAGGCGGTGCTGGCCGGTTTTGGCAGCCATGGTTATCACCTGGCCCTCGAACATTTCAGCAAGACCTTGAAGGGATGAGCCCGGTGTCCAAACGTCGAATTCTCACCGGCCTGATAGGCGCCGGCATCCAGGCCTCCCGTACTCCAGCCTTGCACGAGCGCGAAGGCGATGCACAGGGCTTGCGTTACCTGTATCGCCTGATCGACCTCGACCAGTTGCAGACGGATACCCGCGCGCTGCCCGACCTGTTGATGGCCGCCGAGCAGATGAACTTCACCGGCTTGAACATCACCTACCCGTGCAAGCAGGCGATCCTGCCGCTGCTGGACGAACTGTCGCCCGAAGCGCGGGGCATCGGCGCGGTGAATACCGTGGTGCTTTGCGACGGTAAACGCATCGGCCACAACACCGACTGCCTGGGCTTTGCCGAAGGTTTTCGTCGCGGCTTGAATGATGTGGCTCGCACGTTCGTGGTGCAGATGGGCGCAGGCGGTGCCGGCGCGGCAGTGGCCCATGCGCTGCTGGGCGAAGGCGTGGAACGCTTGAGTATTTTTGACGTGGACGCCGAACGCGCCCGCAGCCTGGCGGACAACCTCAACCAGCATTTTGGTGCCGGTCGGGCCCAGGCAGGCAATGACCTGGAAAGCGCCATGGCCGAAGCCGACGGCCTGGTGAATACCACACCGATGGGCATGGCCAAGCTGCCGGGTATGCCCGTACCGCTGGACACCTTGCGCGCCGACTTGTGGGTAGCGGAAATCGTGTACTTCCCACTGGAAACCGAACTGCTGCGCAACGCCCGCGCCTTGGGCTGCCGCACCCTGGATGGCGGCAACATGGCGGTGTTTCAGGCGGTGAAAGCGTTTGAGTTGTTCACTGGCGAAGTGGCGGATGCCGAGAGAATGCTCGCGCACTTCCGAAGCATGACCACCCAACTGTAGAAACCGGATCAAAAATGTGGGAGCGGGCTTGCTCGCGAATGCGGAGTGTCAGTCGCCGGATGTATGGCTGATCCACCGCCTTCGCGAGCAAGCCCGCTCCCACATTTTGCTCAGTGCTGAACTCAGGCCTGCAAATAGCGCAACACCGACTCGCAGATCATCGCCCGATGCCGCTGCTTGACCGCCTCATCCGACAACTCGATCTGAAAGATCTCGCTGAAGGTGTGGCGGTTCGACACCCGGTAAAAGCTGAACGAGTTGATCAGCAAGTGCACGTCCAGCGGCTCCAGCCCTTCGCGGAACAGCCCCATCTGCGCACCCCGGCGCAACGTAGTGCCGAGGGCTTCGAGGATGTTGCTGTTCATCGCCTTGATCGACGTCGACTGCTTTACGTACTCGGCGTTATGAATGTTCTCGATGCTCACGATCCGCACAAAATCCACGTTCTGATCGTGGTGATCAAAGGTGAATTCCACCAGCCGGCGAATCGCTTCCCGGGGCTCCAGGGCCGTCAGGTTCATCCGGGTCTCGGTGTTGCGAATGTCGCCGTAGAGCTTCTCCAGCACCTCGACGTAGAGCTGTTCCTTGCTGCCGAAGTAGTAATAGATCATGCGCTTGGAAGTCTGGATACGCTCCGCGATCGCGTCCACCCGCGCGCCGGACAGGCCCTGCTGAACAAACTCGACGATGGCTTCCTGGAGAATGTTCTCGCGGGTCTTTTCCGGGTTGTTCTTGCGGCTCTTGCGCGGCGCAGTGGCCGCGGCGGGAAGCTCGGAAGTCAGGGTCATGGTGCGCTCACGGCCTTAGGTGCAGGCGGTGATTATGGGCCGCGCCGCACGCCGAAGGAAGCGCCAGCACCTTACAACCTGGCCTGGCGCGCCGCTCCGCTGCGGGACTTGGCCATGGCCGCCAGGCGCACCGCCACGTTGGCCGCGCCGTAACCGGTGTAGCCGTTCTTGCGCTGGATGATCTCGAAGAAAAACCGGCCTTCGAACGGCTCGGTGTAGACGTGAAACAGTTCACCGCCCTGGGCATCGCGGTCGTACAGCACGTTGTAGTAGGCCAACTGGCTGAGGAACTCGTCGTCGAAATCAAACCGCGCCGCCAGGTCATCGTAGTAGTTCAGCGGGATATCCAGCAGCGGCACACCGGCGTCCTTGGCCCGGCTGACCTCGGCGAAAATGTCCGCGCAGTCGAAGGCAATGTGGTGCACGCCCGAGCCGCGATAGCTCGACAACGCGTGGGAAATCGCGGTGTTGCGGTTCTCGGAAATATTCAGCGGCAGGCGAATCGAGCTGCAGCGACTGCGCAGTGCCCGGCTTTTCACCAGGCCGTAGGGGTCGGGCAGCACCACTTCGTCATCGGCTTCGAAATCCAGCAGGCTTTTGTAGAACAGCACCCAGCTGTCGAGGCTGTCGGCAGGCAACGCCATCGCCATGTGGTCGATGCGCAGCAGGCCGCCGCTGGCAGGGCTTGCGGGTTGCAGGTTGAAGTCGGTGTCGTAGAGGCCGCCTTCGTTCTGGTCTACCAGGTAGATCAGGCTGCCATCTGGTGCACGAACGGCCGCCAGCTCCAGCTCGTTGGGGCCGACGAGCCCACGATACGGCTGGCCCTTGTAGGCCACCGCCCGCTCCAGGGCTTTGGCGCTGTCCTTCACGCGGATCGCCGTGGCGCACAACGACGGGCCGTGGGCCTCGAAGAAGTTGTGGGCGAAGGAATAGGGTTCACAGTTGAGGATCAGGTTGATATCGCCCTGTCGCAGCAGGCTCACACTCTTGGAGCGATGCTGCCCGGCCTTGACGAAGCCCAGACGCTCCAGCCATGAAGTGAGCTTGGCACCGAGGTTTTCATCCACGGCAAATTCCAGGAATTCAATGCCGTCGTATTCGCTGGCGGCCGGGGTTTCAAACAGAATCTCGGGGACCGGTTTGGCTTCCTCCGCCAGCCGCTGGCGGGTCTTCTCTTCGAGGTACAGCAGCGAGCGCAGGCCGTCGGCGGCGTTGGCCCGGGTCGGTGCGGCGCGGAAGCCGTCGTTGAAGATTTCCAGGGAAAGCGGCCCGGTGTAGCCGCTCTTGATGATGGGGGCGAGGAAGCCCGCCAGGTCGAACTCGCCCTGGCCTGGGAAGCAGCGGAAATGCCGGCTCCATTCCAGTACATCCATCGCCAGGATCGGCGCGTCGGCCATCTGCACAAAGAAAATCTTGTCGCCGGGGATCTCGGCAATGGCGCTCGGGTCGCCCTTGAGGGACAGGGTGTGGAAGCTGTCGAGCAACACGCCCAGGCTCGGATGATCGATCTTGCGCACCAGGTTCCACACCTGTTGCCAGGTGTTGACGTGTCGGCCCCAGGCCAACGCTTCATAGCCAATGCGCAGGCCACGGCGGCCAGCGTGTTCGGCCAGCAGGCTCAGGTCATCCAGTAGAATGCTTTCATCGCCAACGGAATCGGCTGACGCGTTACTGCACACCAGCACCAGGTCGGTGCCCAACTCCTGCATCAAGTCGAACTTGCGCTCGGCTCGTTCAAGGTTGCGCGCCAGGCGGTCGCGGCGGCAGCCTTCAAAATCCCGGAACGGCTGGAACAAGGTGATGGCAATGCCGAGGTCGGCGCACATTTGCCTGACTTCACGCGGGCTGCCGTCGTAATACAGCAGATCGTTTTCGAAGATTTCCACGCCATCAAACCCGGCAGCCGCGATGGCTTCGAGTTTTTCCGGCAAGGTTCCGCTCAAGGAAACGGTGGCGATGGAGCGTTGCATGGGGCGACTCCCGGCAGATGAAGCAGGTCTTATTTACGGCAAATTATTGGCCGCCAGGTTCATCACAGCAATTGAAATGTACGAACCGGTTAGTTTTATGGGCGATTATCGAACAGAATGGCAATCGGCGAATTGACGATTTTTTAGCCTCTGCGCACCATCGACAGCACATTGAGTCCCGCTCGGGTTGAGTGGCCTCGGTTAACCAAGACCCTGAACACACCATAAAAATTTCAAAAAAAACGGGTACTTCCTCATGCCTTCGCAAAATCCCGCCGTGGCCGTGCGCCACAGCAATCCCCATAGCGGCATCGGCGACAAAATCCGTGGCGCCATGGCTGTCGGTAAAACCCGCTGGGGCATGCTGGCCCTGGTGTTTTTCGCCACCACCCTGAACTACATCGACCGCGCCGCCCTCGGCGTGATGCAACCGATCCTGGCCAAGGAAATGAGCTGGACGGCGATGGACTACGCCAACATCAACTTCTGGTTCCAGGTGGGTTACGCCATCGGCTTTGTGCTGCAAGGCCGGCTGATCGACCGGGTCGGCGTCAAGCGCGTGTTCTTCTGCGCGGTACTGCTGTGGAGCCTGGCCACCGGCGCCCACGGCCTGGCCACCTCGGCGGTGGGCTTTATGGTCTGCCGGTTCATTCTCGGGCTGACCGAAGCCGCCAACTACCCGGCCTGCGTCAAGACCACCCGCTTGTGGTTCCCCGCTGGCGAGCGTGCCGTGGCCACCGGGATCTTCAATGCCGGCACCAACGTCGGCGCGATGATGACGCCGATGCTGCTGCCGCTGATCCTCCACGTATGGGGTTGGCAGGCCGCCTTCCTGTGCATGTCGGCACTGGGTGCGATCTGGCTGTTGTTCTGGGGTTTGAAGTACTACAACCCGGAAGACCATCCGAGCGTTAAGCAATCGGAACTGGACTACGTGCAGCAGGAAGTCGAACCGGAACAACCCCGCGTGCCGTTCAGCCGCATCCTGCGGATGCGCGGCACCTGGGCCTTCGCCCTCGCCTACTCGATGACCGCACCGGTGTTCTGGTTCTACCTGTATTGGTTGCCGCCGTTCCTGAATCAGCAATACAACCTGGGCATCAACGTGACCCAGATGGGCATTCCGCTGATCATCATTTACCTGACGGCGGACTTCGGCAGCATCGGCGGCGGGATTCTGTCTTCGTTCCTGATCGGCCGTGGGATGAATCCGATCAAGGCGCGGCTGTTATCCATGCTGCTGTTCGCCTGCTGCATCGTCGGGGTGATCATGGCCGCCGGTTCCAGCCAGCTGTGGGTCGCGGTGTTTGCCATCTCCCTGGCCATCGGCGCGCACCAGGCCTGGACGGCCAACATCTGGAGCCTGGTGATGGACTACACGCCCAAGCACATGATGAGCACGGTGTTTGGTTTTGGCGGCATGTGCGCGGCCATCGGCGGGATGTTCATGACTCAGATCGTCGGCCACATCCTGACCGTGACCAACAACAACTACACCGTGCTGTTCACCCTGATTCCGGCGATGTACTTCATCGCGCTGATCTGGATGTACTTCATGGCGCCACGCAAGATTCCGACCGTCGAGGTCTGAATCTCCTACTTGCGCCGCTGCTGCCAGGCAGCGGCCAACCCACTCAGGCAGATCACCCCGATCCCGACCACCGTGGTCAGGTCCGGGGTGTGATTGAACACCAGCCAGCCCAACAACCCCGCAAACACGATCTGGCAATAGCCGAACGGCGCCAGCAGGGCCGGTGCCGCGAAGCGGAAGGCCTGGGTCAGCATCAAGTGCGCGGTCATCCCGCAACTGCCCAGCGCCAGCATCAACACCCCATGCCACAGGCTCGGCACTTGCCAGAAGAACGGCACCAGCGCACTCATCACCAGGGTGTTGCACAGCCCGGCGAAGAAGTTGCTGGTGGTGGGCGTGTCGTACTTGCTGAGGATGCGGGTGAGCAGTTGGTAGAAGCAGAAGAACAGCGCGGACGTCAGCGGCAACAACACCGCCGGGGTGAACAGCTCACCGCCCGGGTGCACAATGATCAACACCCCGATGAACCCGCAAATCACCGCCAGCCATTGGCCACGGGTCACATGCTCACCCAGCAGCGGCACCGACAAGGCGGTGACCAGGATCGGCGCAAGAAAGTTGACCGCCGTGGCCTCGGCCAACGGGATAAAGTGCAACGCCGCCGTGAAAAACAGGCTGGTGCCCAGCAAGCACAACGCCCGCGCCACCTGCAGCAACGGTCGTTTACTGCGCAGCACCCGCAGCCCTGATTGCGGCAGGAAAATCCCGGCCATCAACAGCGTATGCACCAGATAACGGGCCCACACCACCATCACGATCGGGTAAAACCCGGCCAGGTATTTGGACAGCGCGTCGTGGCTGGAAAACAGAAAAGTGGCCACCACAATCAGCAAAATGCCTTTGAGCGGGTGGTTGACGCCGGAAAGTGGGGTGCTGAGGGTCATTGCATTCTCTTGAGTGGCAGGCTGAAATGACCGCCGCATACCGCGGCATAATCTAGAACGGGTAAAGCGCCTCGCTCAAGAGCATAACCAAACACTGTTCGAACAGCGCACTAAATTGCGGTTTTCCAGTCCAACGCTTCACGCCGCCCTGCCCACTGCGCGTTTTTTAACCAAGGCCTTCGTACCATGAAAAAAACCCTGTTGATTCTTTCGACCCTGGCGCTGCTCAGCGCCTGCGACAAGCAAGCCGAGACCGCCAAGGCGCCGGCGCCGCCCTCCGTCCAAGCGACGCTGGTACCGGAAGTGCTGCCCACCGACAAATGGGTCGGCAAGTGGATTGGCGTCGAAGGCCTGAACCTGACCATCGCCAAGGACGACAGCATCGGCCGTGGCCACTATGTACTGACCATGAAATACGGCCTGGATGACTATGATTCCGGCACCTTCAAGGGTCAGGCATCCGAAGACGGCATCACCTTTGAACGCCCGGACGGCCCGCAGATTCTGAGCGCCGGCGACGGCGAAGCCACCGGCCTGAAATGGCTGGCCGACAAGAAAGACTGCCTGATCGTCGACACCGGCGAAGGGTATTGCCGCGACTGACACCCATAACTTCCCGCTGGACACCCATTACCTGTGGCGAGCGGGCTTGCCCCGCGTTGGGCTGCGCAGCAGCAGCCCCATAGCAGGCAAAAGTGTTCTTTCCGGAAGGATTCGGTGTTCTTATTGGGACTGCTATGCAGTCCAACGGGGGACAAGCCCCCTCGCCACCGACAGCCGGACTGGCGCCAACCCTACACACCAACAACACTGAGCTGCAGAACCATCAAGAGGATTGCCACATGCTATGGAAAAAAGGCCGACGCAGCGACAACGTGGTGGACGCCCGCGATGACAGCGGTGGCGGTGGCGGCGGCATGCGCTTTGGCGGCGGCAAGGGCCTGAGCCTGACGGCCATCGTGCTGATCGTCGGCATCGGCTGGCTGACCGGCCAGGACCCGATGCAGATCCTCGGGCAACTCAGCGGCCAGCTCACCGAGCAAGCGCCCTCCGTCAGCCCGCAAACCCGCCAGGCGCCGCCGGCCAATGATGAACAGGCCGACTTCGTGCGCGCCGTCCTCGGCGACACCGAAGACACCTGGGCCCAGGTGTTCCAGGAAAACGGCCTGACCTACAAGAACCCCAAACTGATCCTGTTCCGCGGCCGGGTGAACTCCGCCTGCGGTGGCGCCACCTCCGCCAGCGGGCCGTTCTATTGCCCGGCAGACCAACAGGTATACCTGGACCTGGATTTCTTCCGGGAAATGTCCCAACGCTTCAAGGCCGCCGGGGATTTCGCCCAGGCCTACGTGATCGCCCATGAAGTCGGACACCACGTTCAGACGCTGCTGGGCATCTCGGCGAAGATTCAGGCAGCCCGCCAGCAAGGCCGGCAGATGCAAGGCGACGGCGGCCTGCTGGTGCGCCAGGAGCTGCAAGCCGACTGCTTCGCCGGGGTGTGGGCCAACCGGGCACAAAAACGCCTGAACTGGCTGGAGCCCGGCGACATTGAAGAAGCATTGAACGCGGCCAACGCCATCGGCGATGACCGCTTGCAGCAACAGGGCCAGGGCCGTGTGGTGCCTGACTCGTTTACCCACGGCACCTCGGCACAGCGGGTTCGCTGGTTCAAGACCGGCTTCGCCCAGGGCCAGATCACTCAATGCGACACCTTTACCGCCAAGAGCCTTTAAATGAATAAACGACTGGGTCTGCTGTTAGGTTTGTTGATCACCTGTTCCTCCTCCACCTGGGCTGCCGAGCATGGCGTCAAGGTGGTCAGCCCCGATCGTTTTCACCTGGATGCCGGCGACCTGAGCGTCGGCTTGAGCCAGGACTGGCGCCAGCCGCTGCCTCAAGTCACCCGCGCGCTGATCATCGTGCATGGCCGCCTGCGCAACGCCATGACCTACCTGGGCAGCGGCGAAAAAGCCGCCGAAGCCGCAGGGCAAAACGCCAACACCCTGGTGATTGCGCCGCAGTTTCTCAACCAGACCGACATCAAGCGCAACCAGGTCGACGGCCAGACCCTGCGCTGGAACAGCAATGACTGGATGGCCGGCGAGCCGTCTACCGGCCCGGGCCAAATCAGCTCCTACGGCGCGTTGGACCAGATCATCAAGCACCTGGGCAACCGCAAACTGTTCCCGAACCTGAAAGAAATCGTGGTGGCCGGCCATTCTGGCGGCGGCCAGGTGGTGCAGCGTTTTGCACTGACCGGGCATGATCACCCGCTGCTGCAAACCGAAGGCATCAGCCTGCGCTATGTAGTGGCCAACCCTTCGTCCTACGCGTACTTCAGCCCGCAGCGGCCGGTGAAGTTCGATGTGGCCAGTTGCCCGGGCTTCAATGACTGGAAATACGGCATGCAAAACCTGCCGGCCTACGCCAAGGGGCAAAGTGCCGAGCAGCTGGAGCAGGCTTACGTTTCGCGCAATGTCACTTACTTGCTGGGCCAGCAGGACACCGACCCGAATCACCCGGCGCTGGACAAGAGCTGCGGGGCTGAAACCCAAGGTGCGTATCGCTTGATTCGCGGGCACAACTATTTTGACTACCTCAAGCAGCGGCATCCGCAGTTGGGCCATAAGCTGGTGGAAGTGCCGGGGGTTGGGCATGACGGGGACAAGATGTTTACGTCGCCTGAGGGGCAGAAAGTACTGTTCCAATAACCACTGAAGAAACCGGATCAAAAATGTGGGAGCGGGCTTGCTCGCGAATGCGGTGGATCAGTCAGCCTATGTATTGACTGACACACCGCATTCGCGAGCAAGCCCGCTCCCACATTTGATCTTCATTGCCTGGAGTTAGAGCATCCGGCGCAATACCGCGCAATCTTCGGCATGCCAATCCGCAAGTTCCGGCCACGGGTTATCCGGCAAATTAACCAACACCGTCCTGGTCCCCGCCGCCCGCCCACAATCCAGATCAAACCGGTAATCACCGACCATCACCATCTCTTGCGGCGTCACTTCCCACGCTTGCGCCAGCTTCAACAAACCACCCGGGTCAGGCTTGGGCGGCGCGTCATCGCGCCCCAACACATCCTCGACCGCAAAGCAGTCCGCCAGGCCGATTGCCTGCAACGTCACATGGGCCAGTTCCCGCGCATTGCGCGTCAGGATGCCCAGCCGATAACCGCGCCCGGCCAGTTCCCGCACCAACTCCACCGCGCCCTCAGCCGCCACCGAACCCAGCGCCAACTCACGCTCATGCTCCAGCAGCCACGCATGCTTGGCTGCTGCTTCATCAGCAGGCAATGCCGCCAGGTGCGTAAGAATGTCGTCAGTCGGCGGAATATCCAACGCTACGCGAATCGCCGCGAAGTCATGCACGGCCACCGTCAGGGTGCCATCCATGTCGAACACCCAATGCTTCACATCACTCAGGCTCATGCCCAATCCTTGCGATGACGAATCAAGCCTTCCTGGGTGACTGACGCCACCAGTTGCCCGGCGCGGTTGTACACGCTGCCCCGGGAGAACCCACGGGAATTGCCGGCCCACGGGCTGTCCATGGCGTAGAGCAACCAGTCATCGGCACGCAGGTCGGCGTGGAACCACAGCGCGTGGTCGAGACTGGCGACTTGCATGTCTTTCTGCCACACGGTTTTGCCATGGGGCAGCAGCGAAGTGGTCAGCAGGCCGAAGTCCGAGGCGTAAGCCAGCAGGTATTTGTGCAGCGCCGGTGAGTCGGCCAACGCGCCATCCGCGCGAAACCACACGTATTTGACCGGGTCGGACGGCTGCGGGTTGTACGGGTCTTTCTCGGTCACCGGCCGCACTTCGATCGGCTTGGGGCACAGCAGCTTTTCGCGCATATGCTCAGGAATCAGGTGCGCGCGCTGCTGGGTCAGTTCCAGCTCCGAGGGCAAGTTTTCCGGGCCGACCACCACGGGCATGGTGGTCTGATGCTCGAAGCCTGCTTCGTCGTACTGGAACGAAGCGCTGCAGGTGAAGATCGGGTTGCCCTTCTGGATCGCCGTCACCCGGCGCGTGCTGAAACTGCCGCCATCGCGTACCCGGTCAACCGAATACACCACCGGCAGCGCCGCATCGCCCGGGCGCAGGAAGTAACCGTGCAACGAATGCACATGCCGCGCCTCTTCAACGGTCTGGCTGGCCGCCGACAGCGACTGGCCGAGCACTTGGCCGCCGAACAGCTGGCGAAAGCCCAGGTCCTGGCTGCGGCCACGAAAGAGGTTTTCCTCGATCGGTTCCAGGGTCAGCAGGTCCACCAGATCTTCCAACACTTGGCTCATAGAGCATCTCCTACAACAATCTATTGGGCATTCCGGGCTGCTTATCCGTGCAGCGTGTCCAACCATTGGGCGCGGGTGATGCGATACAACACATGATGCCGCACCGGGTCATCCGCTGCGACCTTGGGGTGTTCAAAATCTGCCAGGGGATCGTAATGCATACCGATGGCCTGCATGACTTTTTGTGATGGCAGATTGGCTTCAGTGGTAAATGAAACGATCTCGTCCAGCTTCAGCCGGTCGAAACCACAGCGCAGGGCGGTCCAGGCGGCCTCGCTGGCGTAGCCCAGGCCCCAATGTTCCTTGGCCAGGCGCCAGCCAATTTCCACCGCCGGAGTGAACGGCGCCTCGAAGCTGACATTCAGCAAGCCGGTGAGGCCGATGAATTCGCCGCTGTCCTTGCGCTGCAACGCCCAAAGACCAAACCCGTACTCGGCAAAGTGGCCGCGAATACGCCCGATCAGCGCAGCGCTTTCCAGACGGCTCAAGGTGGCCGGGAAATAACGCATCACCTGCGGGTCGGCGCACATGCGCGCAAACTCCGGCAAGTCGGCATCACTCCATTGGCGCAGCACCAGGCGTGCGCTTTCCAATTGCAGTATTGGCTCCATTGATCCCCCTCCCTTGCCATGTGCGTGAGTGTAACGCGCTGTTAAGATCCGTCGCTGGTTCCCGTCAGAAATCGCCATGCCTTTGCCACTGATCTACCACGACGACTACAGCCCCGAGTTCCCGGCGGACCACCGCTTCCCCATGGATAAATTCCGCCTGTTGCGCGACCACCTGGTGGAGAGCGGCCTGACCAAGGACAGCCAACTGCTGCGCCCGGAACTCTGCCCAGCCGAGATTCTGGCCCTGGCCCATGAACCTGGGTATATCGAACGCTACATGAGCGGCGAGTTGTCCCGCGAAGACCAGCGGCGCCTCGGCCTGCCCTGGAGCGAAGCCCTGGCCCGGCGCACCGTGCGCGCGGTGGGCGGCTCGTTGCTGGCGGCCGAGCAGGCCCTGGAGCATGGCCTGGCCTGCCACCTGGCCGGCGGCACCCACCACGCCCACTACGATTACCCGGCGGGTTTCTGCATCTTCAATGACCTGGCGGTGATCAGCCATTACCTGCTGGCCAGCGGGCGGGTCAACCGGGTGCTGATCTTCGACTGCGACGTGCACCAGGGCGACGGCACCGCGCGCATCCTCCACGACACCCCGGACGCGATCACCGTGTCCCTGCACTGCGAAAAAAACTTCCCCGCCCGCAAGGCCGAAAGCGACTGGGACATCCCGCTGCCGATGGGCATGGGCGACGCGGATTACCTCAAGGTGGTCGACGATGCCCTCAACTACCTGCTGCCGCTGTATCAGCCCGACCTGGTGCTGTATGACGCCGGCGTAGATGTGCACAAGGACGACGCCCTCGGCTACCTCAAGCTGACAGACGCAGGCGTCGCTGCCCGCGATGAAAGCGTGATGCGCCACTGCCTGGGCCGCGATATTCCGGTGGTCGGCGTGATCGGCGGTGGCTACAGCAAAGACCGCCCTGCCCTGGCCCGTCGCCACGGGATCCTGCACCACAGCGCGCAGCGAGTCTGGACGTCATCAGGTTGTCATTGAGTTATGCACCTTACCCACAATCGCTGTGGAACTGCCTGTGGATAACCTGAGTGAAAGCCGCTGCAAGCCATAAGCTGTATGGCCTGCAGAAGGCTGTTCATTTTTTGATCAGGCAGGTTCGCCGTCCTCGGGTAGAATGCTCGGCCTACTTTGCCGAACCGCAGTTATCCCCATGCCCCAGACTCAAACCTCACCTCAACACGTCATCATCATCGGCGGCGGCCCCGCCGGGCTGATGGCCGCGGAAGTGTTGAGCCAGGCCGGGGTCCGGGTCGACGTGTACGACGGTATGCCCTCGGTGGGCCGCAAGTTTCTGCTGGCGGGCGTCGGCGGCATGAACATCACCCATTCCGAAGCCTACCCGGCGTTTCTGTCGCGCTACGCCGAGCGCGCGCCGTACATGGCGCCGTTGCTGCGTCAGTTCGGTGCCGAAGCGTTGTGCGAATGGATACATGGGCTGGGGATTGAAACCTTTGTCGGCAGCTCCGGCCGGGTGTTTCCTACCGACATGAAAGCCGCCCCGCTGCTGCGCGCCTGGCTCAAGCGTCTGCGTGACCAAGGCGTAGTTATCCACACCCGTCATCGCTGGCAGGGTTGGAGTTCAGACGGCAGCCTGCTTATCCACAGCCCCGAAGGCGACAAATGTGTGCGCGGGGATGCGGTGCTGCTGGCGTTGGGCGGCGGCAGCTGGTCGCGGCTGGGTTCGGACGGGGCGTGGCTGAAGTTGCTGGAAGACCAAGGCGTGCCTTACGTGGCTCTGCAACCGAGCAATTGTGGGTTCGAGGTGTCGGCCTGGAGCGAATTGATGGTCAGCAAATTCGCCGGGGCACCGTTGAAAAACGTCGCCATCGGGTTAGCGGACGATAAACCTCGGCTGGGTGAATGCGTGATCACCGCCACGGGCATCGAAGGCAGCCTGATCTACGCGTTGTCGGCGCCGATTCGTGAGGCGATCAACCGGGATGGATCGGCCACGGTGCATATCGACCTGTTGCCGGGCAAGCCACTGGACAAGGTGATTGCAGCACTGAGCAAGCCACGCGGCTCACGCTCGATGAGCAAGCATTTGCACAGTCAGTTGGGAGTGGACGGGGTGAAGGCGGCGCTGCTGCGGGAATTGACCCCGGCCGAGCATTTCAATGATCCGGCGCAATTGGCCGTGGATATCAAGGCGCTGCCGCTGACGCTGGTGAAAACCCGGCCGATGGACGAAGCCATCAGTACGGCGGGCGGTGTGCCGTTTGAGGCGCTGGATGAACGCTTGATGATCAAGCAACTGCCGGGCGTGTTTTGCGCAGGCGAGATGCTGGATTGGGAAGCCCCCACGGGCGGGTATTTGCTGACGGGGTGTTTTGCCAGCGGGCGAGTGGCTGGGCGCGGCGTGCTGGAATGGCTGAAGAACTGATCGTTCCCACGCTCCGCGTGGGAACGCCGCCCAGGACGCTCCGCGTCCGCTTCTGAAGCTGACGCAGAGCGTCACAGGATGCATTCCCACGCAGAGCGTGGGAACGATCCTTAACTGATTACCTGTGGCGAGGGAGCTTGCTCCCGCTGGGCTGCGTAGCGGCCCCAAAAAAAGCGGGAGCGCTGCGCACTCCAGCGGGAGCAAGCTCCCTCGCCACAGCAAGCTCCCTCGCCACAGTGACCTTACTTCTTCTTACGCGGCCCAGTATTAAACGCAGGCACCTTGCGCACCGGCTTGATCGACGGCTCCGCCACCGACACTTCACCACTCTCCACCCACTTGCCCAAGTTGCGCTTGCCGCCACCGGACGCCTTGGGTTTCTTCGGTTTTTTCGGCTTCTTCACCACCTGGCCAGTGGCATCGGTGTCCGGCACCCGATGTTCCGGCTCGAAGTCCTGCTCCATCTTCCGGGTCAATGTCTGACGGGTCAGCATCTCAATGGCCGACAGCATGTTCACTTCATCCGCACACACCAGGGAAATCGCCTCACCGGTGTTGCCCGCACGACCGGTACGGCCGATGCGGTGGATGTAGTCCTCAGCCACAATCGGCAGGTCAAAGTTGACCACCAGCGGCAAGTCTTCGATGTCCAGGCCACGGGCCGCTACGTCAGTAGCCACCAGGATCTGCACATCACTGCTCTTGAAGCGATCCAGCGCGCGCTGGCGAGTGGCTTGTGGCTTGTCGCCGTGAATCCCGTCGGCATTGATGCCCAGACCTTGGAGTTTCTCTACCAGCGCATCCACGCCGTTGCGGGTCTTGGCGAACACCAGCACCTGCTTCCAGCGGCCCTTGCGCATCAGGTGCACAAACAGTTCCGCCTTGCGCTTCTTGTCCACCGGCACCACCCACTGCTTGACGGTGTTGGCGGCAACGTTGCGCGGGCTGACTTCGACGGTCAGCGGGTCAATCAGCATCTGCCCGGCCAACTGGCGGATCTCGTCGGAGAAGGTCGCGGAGAACAGCAAGGTCTGGCGCTTTTTCGGCAGCATGCGGTAGATGTTCGCCAGTTCTTCGGAGAAGCCCAGGTCGAGCATGCGGTCGGCTTCGTCCAGCACCAAGGTTTGCAGCTGGTTGAGTTTCAGCGCGTTCTGGCGGAACAGGTCGATCAGGCGGCCAGGGGTGGCCACCAGCACATCAACACCCTTGCGCAGCTTCATCATCTGCGGGTTGATGCTCACGCCGCCGTACACGGCGTACGTGGTCAGCGGCAGGTGTTGAGCGTACTCGGCGACGCTGGCGTGAACCTGCTCGGCCAGTTCGCGAGTCGGGCACAGGATCAGCGCGCGCACCGAGTTGGCGCTGACTTTCGGCCCTTCCATGGTCAGCAGCTGCAGCAGCGGCACGGCGAAACCGGCGGTCTTGCCGGTGCCGGTCTGGGCCGCAGCCATCAGGTCACGACCGGCCAGCACCGCCGGAATGGCTTGCGCCTGCACCGGCGTCGGGGTCTGGTAGCCAAGCGTCTCAAGGGCGCGCAGCAAGGGTTCGATCAGGCCAAGTGTGGCGAAAGTCATGGAAATACCGTAGGAAAAAGTCAGCGCAAGGTCGCAATGCGCGGCAGTTTACCTTATTTCCGGTTTCGGCTTTCGCCACTGTGGCAGGCTGATCAGCAGCACGGCGCTGATGATCACCAACATTGCCAGGGCTTCTTCCATGCCGATGGTCTCGCCGACAAACACAATCCCGAGCAACACCGCCACCGCCGGGTTGACGTAGGCATAGCTGGTGGCCGCCGCCGGCCGCACGTGCTTGAGCAGGTACATATAGGCATTGAAAGCGATGATCGAACCGAACACGGTCAAGTACGCCAGGGCCAGCCAGCCTTCCAGCGGCGGCATGGCTTGCAGGTGTTCACCGCTGACGGCACTGAGCACCAGCAGCACGGCACCGGCAATCAGCATCTCCGCCGCACTCGCCATCGCGCCTTGAGGCAGCGGCAAATGCTTGCTCCACACCGACCCAAAGGCCCAGGCCGCCGCCGCAAAAATCAGCAACGCCGCACCGGTGGGGCTCGATTGCAGGTTGGAGCCCATATTCAGCATGGCGATGCCGATAATCCCCAGCACCACCCCGGCCCATTCCAGACGGGTATTACGCGCGCCCCAGAAATAACCACAGAGCAACGTGAACAACGGCACCGTCGCCACCGCCAACGCGGCAACCCCGGACGCCACGCCCGTATGCTCGGCCACACTGACCGCACCGTTACCGAAGGTCAGCAGCAAAATGCCGATCTTCGCGGCAGCCTTCCACTGCACCCACGTCGGCGCCGGCGCCCCGCGCCAGCGCAGGAAGGCATACATCAGCGCACCCGCTGTCATAAAGCGAATCCCCGCCAGCAACAACGGCGGCCAGTACTCCACACCAATGCGAATCACCAGGTAGGTAGACCCCCAGATCACATACAGCGCAAAAAAGGCGGCGATCAACGGTAAGGGAAAGCGACGTGGGCCAGGCATTGGGTAGCTCTGCGGCAGGACAAAGGAGCGTTATTTTAGAAATCCCCGGCGGTAAACATAAGTTACAAAACCTGTTTAAAGCGCCCGTACACTTTTCAAAACACGGTTATCAAGGCTATAAACCGTGCTTTCGAAAGCCATGCCTTCCCGGAGCCTTATCATGGACAAATACGACCGCATGCTTCTCAGCGCCCTGCTGGAAGACGGCCGCGCGTCCTACGCGCAACTGGCGCGCACCGTGAACCTGTCGGCCCCCGCCGTGGCCGAGCGAGTGGCGAAGCTGGAAGCCAGTGGTGTGATTACCGGGTATCAGGCCAAGGTCGACCTGTCGAAGGTGGGGTTGCCGATACAGTGCGTGATTGAGCTGCGGCTGACCAACCATGGGAACCAGAAAGTTTACGACGCCCTGGCTGAAATCCCTGAGTTGACAGAGTGCCATCGGGTGACCGGGGATCCGTGCGTGATCATGCAGGCGGCGGTGGGGTCGATGCCGGAGTTGGAGAGTTTGATCAATCGTCTGGCGAAGTTTGGATTCAGCAAAACGTCGATCATCTTGTCGAGCGCGATAGAGCGGCGAGTGCCGTTGGGGCAGTTGGAGGGGAATGGGAAGAGTGGCAACTGAACACGCCGCTCGGCAGCTCGTTCCCACGCTCTGCGTGGGAACGCATCCGGTGACGCTCTGCGTCACGACTTGAAGAGCGGACGCAGAGCGTCCAGGGCGGCATTCCCACGCGGAGCGTGGGAACGATCGCCATATTGTCGAGCGCGATAGAACGACGGGTGCCGTTGGGGCAGTTGGAGGGGAATGGGAAGAGTGGCAACTGAACACGCCGCTCGGCAGCTCGTTCCCACGCTCTGCGTGGGAACGCATCCGGTGACGCTCTGCGTCACGACTTGAAGAGCGGACGCAGAGCGTCCAGGGCGGCATTCCCACGCGGAGCGTGGGAACGATCGCCATATTGTCGAGCGCGATAGAACGACGGGTGCCGTTGGGGCAGTTGGAGGGGAATGGGAAGAGTGGCAACTGAACACGCCGCTCGGCAGCTCGTTCCCACGCTCTGCGTGGGAACGCATCCGGTGACGCTCTGCGTCACGACTTGAAGAGCGGACGCAGAGCGTCCAGGGCGGCATTCCCACGCGGAGCGTGGGAACGATCGCCACGGGCACACTTTTTAGGGCCAGCAAGACGGATCCCTTTCATTTGCAGGACCTTTCCTAGAAAATCCAACCGCCTTGTTTCGGCCGGATCAGGTAGCTAGTCTCGCTCGGTCATCGAACAATCGACGACCGGACGTGCAAGTCCGACTGGCAAGGATATACAGACGCCCTACTCCTCAACGTCCGACGTTATCTGTTATGGCGGCTGTGCGCGGGAGGTCCTCGGATCTGCCGGGTTTTCCTTTGCCCCGGTCTTGCACACCTGCGTACAGCTGCCACCTTCATTCGCGTGCAAGCGAACGGTGATAGCTTCTTACCTCAAAGGAGTTCCACCATGGTCAAAGTCACCCCCGATCCACCAGAGTTTTGCAGCGACAGCCCACTCACCCGCCGCGCCATCGATTACTACCTCAAAGCCTCCGCACCGGACGGCGCACCCTTCGTGCTCAACGACAACATGAGTTTCGAAGACGCCCTGGCACGGGCGGCCGACTTACTGCATTGCGCCGTGGCAACCGCGCAGATACCCGGCGAACACATGAACGGGCAGCAGCGGGCGGTGATGCATTTGGTGGAGATGGCGAAGGTGGTGGTGGATCGGTCGCTGGACTGCTTACAGCCTCGATAACACCGCAACTCGTTCCCACGCTCTGCGTGGGAATGCATCCGGTGACGCTCTGCGTCACCACTTCAAGAGCGGACGCGGAGCGTCCAGTGCGGCATTCCCACGCGGAGCGTGGGAACGATCATTGCCAGGTCAAAACCCGCGATGCTTCTTCAGATGATCATTGATCTTCGCCGCCGGAACCTTCTGCAAGCTGCACAGCAATTCGTGTGACAGCTCCCGCAACCCGTGGGTGCGGCGCAGTTCCTGGGCCAGATGCGCGGTAAGGTTCGCCGCCATCTCCGCATCCGCCATCGCCCGGTGAGCCTTGCCGGTGTGGGGCAGTTGGGCAAATGAGGTCAGCGTGCCCAGCTTGTGGTTAGGCGCCGCCGGCATCAGCCGCCGCGCCAGCAACAATGAACAGGCAAACTTCTGCAAACGCGTACGCCGGATCAACCCCAGCTCGAAATCCCAGAACTTCTGGTCAAACGCGGCGTTGTGGGCCAGCAGCGGCGTGGTGCCGACAAACTCGTTCACCTCGTTCATCACCCGCTCCGCCGACGGCGCGGTGCGCAACATGGCGTTGCTGATGCCGGTCAGTTGTTCGATAAACCCCGGCACGCGCACGCCGGCGTTCATCAGGCTCTGGTAGCGGTCCACGATCTGGCCCTGCTCCAGGATGACCACGGCGATTTCCGTGGCCCGGCAGCTGCTGCTCGGCTGGATGCCGGTGGTTTCAAAGTCGATGACCGCTATACGTTCCAAACCTGTTCCAACTCCGTCAAAAATCTATTTAAGCAGCAACGCGCCTTCGATCGGCACGTAGCGGCTGGCGGCGCGTATCAGTGAGTTGGCCGTCAGCCCCGGCACGCCGTAGGCCACAGCCTCGACGCCGTGCTTGTTGATGATGCGGTCCAGCAGCATGTCGAAATCACCGTCGCCGGAAGCCAGCACCACTTCGTCGACATGGGCGGCGGCGTCCATGATGTCGATGGTGATGCCCACGTCCCAGTCACCCTTGGCCGAGCCGTCGCTGCGCTGGATGTAAGGCTTGAGCTTCACGGTAAAACCGAGGTTGCGCAGGATTTGCTGGAACTGCTGCTGCTTGCTGTCGCCACGGTCGATGGCATAGGCATACGCCTCGACAATCTGCCCGCGCTGGCTGATGTCAGCCCACAGGGCGGCGTAGTTGAAGTGACAGCCGTACGCCTGGCGCACGGTGTAGTAGAGGTTTTGTACATCGGCGAACACGGCTATCTTTTTCACCGCAAATCCTCATGACACGCGCATGGACCCCGGGCTCAAAGGCCCGGAAAGGTTGCCAGTATGCCAGCCACAAGGCAGTTTCCGAGAAAAATCAGCCCGGGGCGACGAAGCGCCCCGGTTGAGTGTGGGTCAGACGAAGGAATCGTCGTCGCCAAAGGAGGAGGAGTCGTCGGAATAGTCGTTGTCGGCGAAGCTGTCGGAGCCGTTGTCGCTGCCCCAGCTGTCGTTGCCGGCAAATTTCTGGTCGTCGTTGCCCCAGTTGCCGTTGTCGCTGGCCGGCGCCGGCTCTTCGCGGATGATTTCTTCCACCACTTGCGGCTGCTGCGAGTTGTGGTTGAACAGGCTGCTGATGCCTTCTGCCAGCATCACACCACCGGCCACGCCGGCTGCGGTTTTCAGTGCGCCGCCGAGGAAGCCGCTGCCGATTGGCGCTGCGGGGGCCTGTTGTGGCTGCTGGTAATTCTGCTGTGGGGCACCGTAGTTCTGCTGTGGCGCGGGTTGGCCGCCAAACGACGGACGCGCCGGTTCACGCCAGCCACCGCCCGACGGCGCAGGTGCGCTCTGGGTCGGCTGCGGGTCACGGGAACCGCCGCCAAAAATGCTCGACAGGAAACCGCCACTGCTCGGTGCAGGCTGCGCCGCCTGGGACCTGGCCTGTTGCAGCTGCTCCTGCAATTGCTGAATCTGTTGGGCCTGCTGCTTGTTCTGCGCATCAAGGCTCTTGATTGCATGCTCTTGCACCAGAATCGACTGGGTCATGTAGTACGCAGCGGCCGGTTGGCGAGTGACGTGTTCCTTGATCCGCGCTTCGGCCTGGGCGTCGCGGGGGGCTGAGTCCGTTTCGGCTTGCTGCAACCGTGAAAACAGTCCATCGATCAGGGTTTGCTCTTCGCTGTTCATGGCGACCTCGTTAGATTGCCGGTAGAAATCTTCACCTTGCTCACTATGAGCAAGGTACAACCCAGTTATGGGGCTGTTACTGATTGTTTCAATGGTCTTTACGCAAGGTTTACGTTTGCTTGCATCTGGTCATGATCGGTTAAAGTAACGCCCTTGCTTTTCGGCCTGTGAAGACCCTGATGAATCCGTTAGACGTGCTGCGCGACTCCTTCTTCTTTTTCAAGCGCAACCTGGGCGCCATCGTGCAGTTGTGCCTGCCATTGGTAATCCTTGAGGCCCTGTTGCAACAGGTGCTCGACCACACCCTCGGCCCTGATGCATTTCCCGGCTACAGCGTGATCGTCGGGCTGCTGGTGTATCCGCTGTACACCGGCGCACTGATCCTGTTCCTCGACGCCCGCACCCGGGGCGAATCGCCGCGTACCCTGGATGTGCTGGCCATGGCGTTGACCCTGTGGCCGCGCTTCGCCTTGCTGACGGCAATCAGCACGCTGCTGATCCTGCTGGGCCTGTCGCTGTATTTCCTGCCAGGCTTGTGGCTGATGGTGGTGCTGGCCTTCGCCGAATACTTGCTGGTACTGCGGGGCATGTCGGCGCTGTCGGCCATGAAGGAAAGCCTGCGCCTGACCCGTGGACATTTCTGGCGCATCCTGGTGTGCCTGCTGTGCGTCATGACGCCACTGTGGTTGCTCAAGGGCGCCAGCGTGGCGGTCTACCCGGACCCAAACCCGTTGCTGGGCCTGCTGATGGACAGCGCGCAAAGTTTCCTGCAGCTGTTCACCAGCGTGGTGTTGTTCCGCCTGTTCATGTTGATTGGTGGCGACGCCGACGCGCGGTGATATGCTCCGGGCCTTGTCCTGCAACGCCATAAGCCGAGCCGATGACCCGATTACTGCGCATTACCTTGCTGGGCCTGCTGATGCTCGCGGCCCTGCTGAGCGGCTTGATCTACAGCCTGACCTGGCGCCCTGCCGACAAGGAAACCCTGCCCATCCGCTGCGTTGCGCCCCGAGCGCCGACGCTGTTGCCGGGCCAGGCGCTCAAAGTCATGACCTGGAACGTGCAGTACCTGGCCGGCAAGAACTACGTGTTCTGGTACGACACCCCGGACGGCAGCGGCCCGGACGACCGCCCTACCGTTGAAGACATGGCTTCAAGCCTGGACGAAGTGGCCCGGGTGATCCGCGACGAACAGCCCGACATTCTGCTGTTGCAGGAAGTCGACGAAGGCGCCAAGCGTTCCAGCTACCAGGACCAACTGGCCTTGCTCCAGGAGCGCCTGGCCGACCTCTATCCGTGCAGCGTCCAGGCATTCGACTGGAAAGCCGACTTCGTGCCCGACCTGCACATCTTCGGCAGCGTCGGCCGCAAGCTGGTGACCATGAGCCGCTACCAGATCGAACACGCCGAGCGCCTGCAATTGCCCGTGGCCCGTGCCAACCTGATCAGCCGTCAATTCCAGGCCAAACCCGCGTTATTGCTGACCTACCTGCCGTTGAGCGACGGCGGCCAGTTGGCCGTGCTCAATACTCGCCTGGACGGCACGGCCCCCGGGCACAACGCGGTGCTGGAACAGGTGCAGGCGACCGTCAAGCTGGTGGATAAATTCGAAAGCCGTGGCACGCCATGGCTGATGGGCGGGGATTTCAACCTGTTGCCGTTGGGGCAATTCCTGCGCCTGGACGCCGGCAAACGCGGGCAATATTCGCCGGACAGTGAGCTGCACCTGCTGTGGGAAAAGTACCCGATGGTCCCGAGCAACAGCCAATCCAGCGGCATTGATCGGGATAAATGGCTGACGTACTTCCCGAATGACCCGACCGTGGACGGGCGGGATCGTACGCTGGACTACCTGTTCTACAGTTCGCGTATCAAAAAGGTCGAGAGCACGGTGCGGCAGAGCGATACGGTGCTTATCTCCAATCACTTGCCGGTGATTGCGCGGTTCCTGTTGCCTGCCGCGCAGTAAGCCACACTGCAAATACTCTGTGAAAACCGATTTATGTGGGAGCGGGCTTGCTCGCGAAAGCGTTGGGTCAGTCGACATCTACATTGACTGACACTCCGCTTTCGCGAGCAAGCCCACTCCCACAGTTGATCTTCATCGCGCTTACTTTCTCGGCTTGATCCGGGCAGTCGGTTCCGCAATCAACGGATCATCCGGCCAGTAATGCTTCGGATACCGCCCTTTCAAATCCTTCTTCACCTCGGCGTAAGTACTGCGCCAGAAGTTCGCCAGATCCTGGGTTACCTGCACCGGGCGCCTTGCCGGTGACAGCAGATGCAACTTGACCACCTGCCGCCCGCCGGCAATCCGCGGGGTGTCCGCCAGCCCGAACAATTCCTGCAAGCGCACCGCCAGAATCGGCGGCTGCTCGCTGTAGTCCAGCCGCACCGACGAGCCGGACGGCACCTTCAGATGATGCGGCGCCAACTCGTCCAACCGCGCAGGCAACGGCCACGGCAGCAAGTTATGCAGGAAGCTGGAAATATCCAGATTGGCAAAATGGCTCAGGCGCGACACCTTGCCAAGGTACGGCATCAACCAATGTTCCAGGCTGGCAAGCAAGGCGCTGTCGCTGACATCTGGCCATTCACTGGCCTTGCCGGTATCCAGATCACGCAGCAGCATCACCCGCGCCTGCCATTGGCGCAGTTCAGGGGTCCAGGGCAGCAGTTCGAGGCCTTTGCGCCGTACCAGGTTTACCAGCGCCTGGCTGCGGGCAGACTCGTCAAGGCCGGTCAGCGGCTCGCGGCTGAGCACCAGTTCGCCAACCTTGCGCTGGCGTTCGGCCCGCAGTACGCCTTCGCGTTCGTCCCAATCCAGCTGGTCGACGTTGCGCACCTGCTCGGCCAGTACCGAATCAAACAACGCCGGATCAAAGTCCGCCGCGAGGTAAATCCGTTCTTCGCGCTGGCCCTGACGGCTGCCCAGGTCAGCGATCACCAGCCAGGGTTGTTTCATCAGGCTGTCGGCTTCGGCGAACAGCGCGGCGCGGCCGTTGGCGAGGCGGTATTCGGCACCGCCGGCGCGGCGCTGCTGAGCGACACGGTCCGGGTAGGCCAGCGCCAGCAACGCGCCGAGCCAGCGCGGATGATCGGGATCAGCGACCGGTTGCTCAGCCTTGCCTCTTAAATAGCCACGGTACTGCCGGGCCAGTTGTTTGGCGCGCTGCACGCCACCTTGGGTGCCACGGGCTTTTTCCTCGCCGGATAACAACGCCAGGCGACTGTGCAAATCCGCACCGGCGCCGCGCAAGATATCGCGCTCACCCAACAGCGCCGCCACGTCACAGGCCATGTTCGCCAGGCCCAGATCCTGACCACGCAACAGCAAATGAGCGATACGCGGGTGCGCAGGTAACCCAGCCATTTTCTGGCCGTGGGCAGTCAGCTTGGCATCGCTCAACGCCCCCAATCGCTCAAGCAAATCCTGAGCCTGTGCATAAGCGGCGGTGGGCGGAACGTCGAGCCACACCAACTGAGTGGGCGCCACGCCCCAGCGCCCCAATTGCAGCGCCAAACCGGAAAGATCCGCCGAGAGAATTTCCGCGCTGGAATACGCCGCCAGCCCTTCATGCTGATCCTCGGACCACAACCGATAACACACCCCCGGCTCCAGTCGCCCTGCCCGGCCGGCACGCTGGGTGGCGCTGGCGCGGGAGATGCGCTGGGTGTCCAGGCGGGTCATGCCTCTGCCCGGGTCGAAACGCGGGACCCGCGCCAGACCGGCATCGATCACTACGCGCACGCCGTTGATGGTCAGGCTGGTCTCGGCAATGTTGGTGGCCAGTACCACTTTGCGCTGGCCGGCAGGCGCCGGGTCGATGGCGGCGCGTTGGGCCGCCAGGTCCAGTTCGCCATGCAACGGGCACAGCAGCACATTGGTGTTATCACCCAGTGCGTCAGCCAACTGCTGATTGACCCGACGAATTTCCGCCTGGCCCGGCAGGAACACCAGCACGCTGCCGGTCTCATCGTGCAGGGCCTCAAGGATGGTCTGCACCAACCGCGGCTCGATAAATTCACCGGGCTGGAATGGCCGGCCCCAGCGCATCTGCACCGGGTACATGCGCCCTTCGCTGCGCAGGATCGGCGCGTCGTCCAGCAACCCGGCCAGGCGCTCGCCTTCCAGGGTGGCGGACATCAGCAGGATCTTCAGTGGCTGCTCGTCGCGAAACAGGTCTCGACCATTGAGGCTAAGGGCCAGCGCCAGGTCGGCGTCCAGGCTGCGCTCGTGGAATTCGTCGAAGATCAACAACCCCACACCGTCCAGCGCCGGGTCATCCTGCAAACGGCGGGTGAGGATGCCTTCGGTGACCACTTCGATCCGGGTGTTGGGGCCGACCTTACTGTCCAGGCGAATGCGGTAGCCGACGGTTTCGCCGACCTTTTCACCCAGCTCGCTGGCCAGCCTTTCTGCCGCTGCACGGGCGGCCAGGCGGCGGGGTTCGAGCATCAAGATGGTTTGCCCGGCCAGCCAGGGTTCATTCAACAGCGCCAACGGCACCCGTGTGGTTTTACCGGCGCCGGGCGGTGCTTCGAGCACGGCTTCATGGCGCGTCGCCAAGGCGTCACGCAGGGCGGGTAAAACATCATCGATTGGCAACGAATTCATACTGGCTCCAAAGCAGAGCGGCGAGTATAACGGCGAACTGCCGGGTGCCGGTGGTGGTCTCAAAGGCATACCCTTCACTTGCAGGAGCGAGCTTGCTCGCGAAAAACCCGAGAGCGCCGCGCACATTCAGGCAGTACGCGTTATCGTTGACATTTTTCGCGAGCAAGCTCGCTCCTACAGTTCATTTCAGGAGAGTCCCATGCGTATTGCTTCCCGTGTTATCGGCGGTGTTCTGGCCGTCACCCTGCTGAGCCAGTTGACGGCGTGCGGCTCGATTTTCTACCCCGACCGCCGTGGCCAGATCGACGGCAAGATCGACCCAGCGATTGCCGTGCTCGATGCGGTCGGCCTGCTGTTCTACGTGATCCCGGGCCTGATCGCCTTTGGTGTCGACTTCGCCACCGGCGCGATTTATTTCGAACCAGGCAAAACCGCCCAGGTGGCCCCGGAAAAACTCCAGCAAGCCATCGGCGCCGACGGCAAGGTCGACAACGCCAAGCTGCAAACCATTATCCAGAAAGAAACCGGGCACAACCTGCCGCTGGACGACCCGCGCATGATCCAGTTCAAGGGCAGCGTGCAACAGCTCGCCACCCTGGGCCTGCAACCCGCCGCATAAGGACTGACTCGCCCCATGACCACCAGTCCCGAACACGCCCGGCTGTTGCGCCTGGCCACCCGCGCGTCCGTCGGTGTGGCCTGTGTGTTGATTGTGACCAAGGCCATCGCCTGGTGGCTCAGCGGCTCGGTGAGCATGCTCGCCGGGCTAACCGACTCGCTGCTCGACGGCATCACCTCGCTGCTTAACTTGCTGGCGGTGCATTACGCGTTACGCCCGGCCGATGACGATCACCGGTATGGCCACGGCAAAGCGGAGTCTCTGGCGGGTATGGCCCAGGCACTGTTTATCGCCGGCAGTGCGGTGTTGATCGCCTTCCAGGCGTTCCAGCGCCTGCAGCATCCGGAACCGGTGGGTGCGCCATGGCTGAGTATTGGCGTGATCGTTCTGTCCCTGGCGCTGACGGCGGCGCTGCTGATCCTGCAATACCGGGTGATCCGCGAAACCGGCTCCAACGCCATCCGCGCCGACTCGCTGCACTATCGCTCAGACATGATGCTCAACGGCAGCATCCTGGTGGCGCTGGTGCTGGCGGCGTTTGGTTTTCATCAGGTGGACGCCTGGTTCGGCCTGGGCATCGCGGCCTACATCTTGTGGAGCGCCATCCAGATCGCCCGGGAAAGCTTTTCGGTGTTGATGGACGAGGAACTGCCGCCGGATGTCAGCCAGCACATGCTAGAGCTGGCGTGCAATGTGCCCGGCGTACTGGGCGCCCATGACTTGCGCACACGGATTTCCGGCAACCACTGGTTTGTGCAGTTGCACCTCGAATTACCGGGGGAATTGAGTCTGTCCGTGGCGCACGGCATCAGCGACCAAGCCGCCGATGCCATCCACAAAGCCTACCCGCGAGCCGAAGTGCTGGTGCACGCCGACCCGCAGGAAGTGGTCAAGGGCGCGAAGGCCTAGTACTGCACCTGATAGCCGCGACTGCTCAGGCAGTTGCCCTGGGCCTGGCGGTAGGTTTGCACCACGGCCGGGTCTGGGGCGTAGGTGACGGTCCTTGGATCAAAACCACTTTGTTGCACCGCCCAACGATAGCAGTCGTAACCGTCCTGCTGGACCTGCGCCGGTGATTGGCCGTTGGCCGGGTAAGCCACCACGTCATACCCATTGCCCTGGGGAGTTGGCTGCGGCGCTGGCGCGGCGGGTGGCGGCTGCACCACCACGTACTGCTGGCTGCTTTCCTCGTAGGTGTAATAGGCACCGGCGGCAAGGAAAAACAGTGCGCTGCCCACCCACACTTCCCGTGCGTAATCCGGCAGATATTGCACGCGAATCCCATATGGCGGCGCCACTACTACATAGCGCGGGCCTTGTGGGCGATACCAGTAGCCACCCGAGAAGAAGTAGTCCTGGCCACGATACGGTACGCGATAATTGCGGTCGGGGAAGCGGTCGACGATGTAACCCGGACGGTATTGCGGGCCTGGGCCCCAGCCATTGCCGTGCCCGTCGGGGCGACCTGGCCAGCGGTGATCGTTGGGATGGTTATTGCCACCGCCATTGAAGCCGGGCCGGCCGGGGCCACCATTGCCGGCCTGCCAGTGCTGATTGCCATCGTTGCGACGCGGAATGTCCTGGTAGTTGCCAGGACGTGGTTCCTGGGTCTGGCGCACGGTATCCGGGCGGCCCTGGATCGGCAGGTTATTCGCCGGCTGGGGCGCCTGGTGCGGGGGTTGCTGTTGATTGCCTTGGGGGCGACCTTGCCACTGGCCACCACCGTTCGGGCGCTCGAAGTTCTGATTCTGCGGCCGTGGCTGATTATTTTCGAAATGCTGATTCTGCGGACGCGGCTGATTGTTCTCGGGACGAGGGGCTTCAGGACGCGGTTGATTATTTTGCGGTCGAGGCTGGTTGTTCTGCGGCCGCGGCGGGTTATTGCCCGGGCGCCCTTCCTCACGCTGTCCACCGCCTTCAGAGCGAGGCTGTTCGTCGGCCATCACTTGCGCACCAACGGTGACCATCAGCAAACCAACACCTGCCAAACGCCAGATGCGCTTCATGCTATTCCTCACTGCGGATTAGGGCCTACACGTAAGACTGGAAAACCGGGGCCCGGTTCTGCGACAGGTTATCAGTCACGAGAAGTATTTTCGCAGGCAATAAAAAGGGGCGACCCGTCGGCCGCCCCTTGAGAACTTCGTCCTGGCTCAACGCTTATGACGTTGGCTCACCTCACGCCGTCTTGTGGACAGTGTGCAGCCCGGGGGCCGGGGCAACCCTGTGGGGTTGGCGGCCGCAGCCGGCGGTATGAGCGGGCTGCAGTGGACTGTATGTCCGGGCGGTGATTCTGTTGATAACTTTACGCGCCAGGCCCGGGCAGATGATTGCGAAGATTGCGTCAATAAACAGTGCTTGCGCAATTTTTAACCCTGGATAGATAATTCGCCGCAATAGTTACGACAAAGGCCAGCCCCATGAGCAAACTTGACCGATACGACCTGAGTATTTTGGCGGAATTGCAGCGCGACGCGAGGATCTCCAACCAGGAGTTGGCCGAGCGCATCGGCCTGTCGCCTTCGCCGTGCTCACGCCGGGTCAAGCAACTGGAAGACGACGGCTACATCGCCCGCCAGGTCGCCTTGCTCGACCGCAAGATGCTTGGCCTGAGTCTGACGGCCTACGTGCTGATCGGCATGGACCGACATACACCCGAGCGTTTCGAGAACTTCGAAGCCGCCATCCGCACCTTGCCGCAAGTGCTGGAGTGCAGTTTGGTGACCGGGATGGACGCTGACTACCAACTGAAGGTGGTGGTGCCAGACATGGATCACTACCAGAAACTGCTGCTGGGGCACCTGACCCGCATCGAAGGCGTCACCAGCGTGCGCTCAAGCTTTGTGCTGAACCAGGTGCTCAACAGCACCGAGCTGCCGCTGACCCACCTGCGCACTTAAGGCCAGCACGGAACAAATGTGGGAGCGGGCTTGCTCGCGAATGCGGTGTGTCAGGCACCGAATATGCTGGCTGATCCACCGCATTCGCGAGCAAGCCCGCTCCCACATTTTGACTGTGTTTCAGCAGGTGATAAGTCTGCGGCGGACCGACGCAGGTCAATGATGAGCTGATCATGCTGGCGTATACTTGCCGCCCTGCCTCAGCCGGAAACGACCCGATGAACTCGATTGATCCCGCCGTGTTTGAAGAATGGATGATGACCGGCCTGGTCAGCATCTTGATCATTTTCATGGGCTTTATCGTCTGGGACCTGGCGAAGAAATCCAAGGCCGGGCGCTTTGGCTCGCTGATCCTGTTCTTCGTGCTGGGCCTGGGCGTCGCCGCGTTCATCATCAAGAGCGTGGTGATCGGCCTGATCGAGTCCGGCGCCTTATAAGCGCGCCGGCACTTCCTTCCATTGGCCTTGATCCAGGCCGTCGATCGACCAGTCACCAATGCGCACCCGCACCAGACGCAAGGTCGGCAAGCCTACGGCGGCCGTCATGCGCCGCACCTGGCGGTTACGCCCTTCTCGAATCACCAACTCCAGCCAATGGGTCGGCACGCTTTTGCGAAACCGCACCGGCGGATTGCGCGGCCACAACTGCGGCTCGTCCAGTTGCCGGGCTTCGGCGGGCAGGGTCATGCCGTCGTTGAGTTCCACGCCGTCGCGCAGGCGTTGCAGTTGTTCTTCCGTCGGCTCGCCTTCCACCTGCACCCAGTAGGTTTTCGCCAGCTTGTGCTTGGGGTCGGCGATGCGCGCCTGCAACTGGCCGTCGTTGGTCAGCAGCAACAGGCCTTCACTGTCACGGTCCAGGCGTCCGGCCGGGTAAATGCCGGGGATGTCGATGAAATCCTTGAGGGTCGCCCGCCCGCCTTCGTCGCTGAACTGGGTCAGCACATCGAAGGGTTTATTGAACAGGATCAACTTGGGCTCAGCCGGTGGCGCCTTGGCGACACGACGCGGGGCTGACGAAGTTTGCGGACTTTTCACACCAGGGCGGCGGGAAACGGGACGGGCAGGACGGGACATGGCAAAGGAACATCTAACGGTCAGGACCGACAATGCTAGTGGCCTGACCGTTAAATAACCATCCCAACCGTTTAGCGGAACGGCGGCTCGTCGAAGCTGCGCAGTTTGCGTGAGTGCAACGAATTGAGTTCGGTGCGCAACAGATCCACCGCCTCGATGCCGATCTTCAAGTGCTGGCTGACCGCGCGCTCATAGAACGCGTTAGCCGAACCCGGCAACTTGATCTCGCTGTGCAGCGGTTTGTCCGACACACACAACAACGTGCCGTACGGCACCCGCAGGCGGTAGCCCTGGGCGGCGATGGTGCCGCTTTCCATGTCCACGGCCACGGCGCGGGACAGGTTGATCAGCGGACGCTCCTGGGCCCAACGCAGCTCCCAGTTGCGGTCGTCGTAGGTCAACACGGTGCCGGTGCGCAGGCGCTTTTTCAGCTCCTCGCCCTTCTCGCCGGTGACGTTGGCGGCGGCTTGCTGCAAGGCCATCTGCACTTCGGCCAGGGCCGGGATCGGGATGTTCGGCGGCACAACCCGGTCGAGAATCCCGTCGCGGCGCATGTAGGCGTGAGCCAGCACGTAGTCGCCGATGGTCTGGGATTGGCGCAGGCCGCCACAGTGACCAATCATCAACCAGCAATGCGGACGCAATACCGCCAGGTGGTCGGTGATGTTCTTGGCGTTGGACGGGCCGACGCCGATGTTCACCAGGGTCACGCCGTGGCCATCGCTGGCCTGCAAGTGGTAGGCCGGCATCTGGTAGCGGTGCCAGACCACGCCTGCGGCGATGGCAGATGCTTCGCCGTGGTCCATGCTCTTATCGATGATCACGTTGCCCGGCAGCACCATGCGGATAAAGCGCGGGTCGCTGCGCAACTGTTCCAGGCCATGCACGATGAACTGGTCAACGTAGCGGTGGTAGTTGGTCAGCAAAATCCACGGCTGCACATGGCGCCAGTCGCTGCCGGTGTAGTGCACCAGGCGGCGCAGGGAAAAGTCGACACGGGCGGCATCGAACAACGCCAATGGCAGCGGGTCGGTGTTTTCCCAGTCGTACAGGCCGTCGGCGATGCCATCGGTGGCGGCGGACAGGTCGGTACTCGGGAACACCCGCGCCAGCGTGGCGGCGGTCACGCCGGAGCCGGCAAGTTCATCGCCCTGCTCCACCACGTACGGGTAGGGAATGTTCTGCTGGCTGACGCCCACTTCCACCGTCACGGTGAAGTCATGCATCAACGGCACCAGTTGCTCCAGCAGGTATTTGCGGAAGGCTGACGGATGGGTGACGGTGACGCTATAGGTCCCCGGCAACTGGACCTTGGCATACGCGCGGGTGGTCTGTGGGACTTCGCCCTGCACCAGGTAGGTCAGGCGAAGTTCCGGGTAGCGAAACATCGCACGTTGTTCGGCGTCGGGTTCGACGCGGTCTTTGAGGTAGCGCTTGAGGGCTTGATTGAGCGCGCCAGTGGCACGCTCATGGAGAGCCGCCAGCCGATCCACGGCTTCTTCGGCGGTTTGAACGACAACAAAAGCTTCGGTCACGGTAAGCATCCTGTGTTCTGACTTGCAGGCCTTCATCTTGCCTGTATCCCTGGCGCACTGGAACACCGGAATTGGAATGCGATCAATGTGGGAGCGGGCTTGCTCGCGAAGGCGGAGTGTCAGTCAATGTAGATGTCGACTGATCCACCGCCTTCGCGAGCAAGCCCGCTCCCACATTTTGACCGTGTTTGTTCAGGAAAAAGGAGGTGTCGAGCGCGCGACAATCGCTTCCACATTCACACCGCGCGGCAAGGTGCCATAGACCCGGCCCGACGACTCACCCAGTCGGCTGGCGATAAAACCATCACTCACACTGGCATTACCCGCCTCCAGCAACAACTTGGCCTGCAGCGCCACGGCAATGTCCTCGGTCAGTTGCCGGGCCCGGTATTGGATGTCCTGGGTGTCCATAAAGGCCGACTTCAACTGCTCGATGTGCCGCGCCAGGTGCTTGTGACCATGACCATCCCCCAGCTCGACAAACAACGCTTCCAGCACGCCCGGTTCTTTCGACAAGGCCCGCAGCACATCCAGGCACTGCACATTGCCGGAACCTTCCCACGTGGAATTGACCGGCGCCTCACGGTACAAACGCGGCAGGATGCTGTCCTCCACATACCCGGCCCCGCCCATGCACTCGGCGGCTTCGTTGATCATCGCCGGGGCGCGCTTGCAGATCCAATACTTGCCCACCGCCGTTACCAGCCGGGCGAATTTGGCTTCCTGTTCGTTATCCAGATGGTCCAGCGAGCGGCCCATGCGCATGCTCAAGGCCAGGGACGCTTCGCTTTCCAGGGCCAGGTCGGCCAGTACGTTTTGCATCAGTGGTTGCTCGCTGAGCACGCGGCCGCCCACCAGACGATGGGCACAATGATGGCTGGCCTGGGTCAGCGCCTGGCGCATCAAGGCGCTGGAGCCGACCATGCAATCGAAACGGGTCATGGCCACCATTTCGATAATGGTCGGTACGCCGCGGCCTTCTTCGCCGATCATCCAGGCCAGCGCGCCACGAAACTCCACTTCGCTGGAAGCGTTGGAGCAGTTGCCGAGTTTGTTTTTCAGGCGCTGGATGTAGAACTCGTTGCGGGTGTCATCCGGGCGGTGCCGGGGCAGCAGGAAACAGGTCAGGCCCTTGTCGGTCTGGGCCAGGGTCAGGAAGCCATCGCACATCGGCGCCGAGCAGAACCACTTGTGTCCCACCAACTCATACGCCTGGCCCGGGCCGCCGGCACCTACCGGGTAAGCACGGGTGGTGTTGGCGCGCACGTCGGTGCCGCCCTGTTTCTCGGTCATGGCCATGCCAATGGTGGCGCCGGCCTTGTGGGCGATGCCGACGTTGCGCGGGTCGTATTCGGTGGCGAGAATTTTCGGCAGCCAGGTTTCAGCCAGGTCCGGCTGCAAACGCAGGGCCGGCACGCAGGCGAAGGTCATGGTCAGCGGGCAGCCGGTGCCGGCCTCGGCCTGGCTGTGCAGGTAGGTCATCGCCGCGCGCGCCACATGGGCGCCGGATTGCGGATGGGCCCACGGCAACGACGGCAGGCCATGCTCGACGGCGGTGCGCATCAGTTCGTGGTAGGCCGGATGGAACTCCACCAGGTCGATACGGTGGCCAAAACGATCATGGCTGTTGAACACCGGCTTGTTCTGGTTGGCCAGGAAACCGGCCTCCATCAGCGGCCCGCCCGCCAAGGCACCGTAGGTATCGATACGCTGCTCGGCCCAGCCGGCACCAAAGCGCCGGGACCATTCTTGCAGGGGTAGATCGATACGGTACAGGTTGGTGCCGTCCAGGGACGGTGGCTGGTTGGTGACGTCGTGGGTTTCGGCGAACGAGTGCAGGTTCATGACGGGCCTCCTGAAAAAAGGCCACGTTCATTGAGGCCTGAATTTCAGTTAAGCACCGTCAACCGGGTTAAAAAAGTGGCATAAGCGCCTAAGTGGCGGCGCTTTCACCCTCAACCATGTGCAACAACCGCAGTTGCAGCACCTGCTGCAAAGCCTCAAAGCGTACTGGCTTGGCCACTCGGTCAGTGACACCCACACCATGGCAGCTCTCACGCTCCGGGGCTTGCAAGGAGGTGCTCAAGGCGATCACCGGCAACTCGCCACAGCCGGGCAATGCACGGATCTGGCAGCACAGCGAGAACCCGCCTTCCGGCACATCCAGCAGCACCGCATCAAAGGTGTCACTCTGCAACAGCGCCAGGGCGGCCGGTCCGTTGTCGACGGTTTTCACGCGGTAACCGAGCTTGAGCAACATGCCGCGCACCACCAATTGCGCCACGCTGTTGTCGTCCACCAGCAGCACCGTGCACTCCTGAGGCGTACGTTGTGCCCTCGGCACTCGTCGCACGGGCTCAGGTTGTATCGGGCTGACGGCAAGTTCCAGCTGGAAGCGACTGCCGCGCCGAGGCTCGGAATTATGGGTGAGGCGGCCTCCGAGCAACTCGATCAATTGCCGGCAGATCGCCAGGCCAATGCCCATGCCGCCGTATCGGCGAGTGGTCGAGCCATCGAGCTGGAAGAAGCGCTGATAGAGGGTCGCTTCATCGAGGTAGGCGAAACCGATGCCGGTGTCGGTGACAATAAAGGTCAGGCGCAGGGTTCCGTCCGCCTGGGGCACGCCAACCACCCGCACACGTACCGAACCCTCGTGGGTGAACTTGAAGGCATTGTCCAACAGGCAATCCAGGCATTGCGCCAGCTTGCCGGCGTCACCGTTGATGCGGTCCGGCAGGTCCTCCGCCAGATCAATGGAGAACTCCAGGCCCTTGCTCTGGGCGCTGGCAGCAAACTGCTGGCGCAAGGTGTCGAGCAACCCGCGCAGGCTGAACACCTGGGGTTGCGGGCTAAGGCGCCCGGCCTGCAATTCGGTGAGGGTGAGAATGCCGTTGACCATGCGCATCATCTCGCGCGCCGCACCAGCGGCGGTTTGATGGTACTGCGCAAGGTCGCCCGGCAGCGGCTCGGTCTGCATCAATTCCAGGGAGCCGATCACACCGTTCATCGGAGTGCGCAATTCATGGGTCAAGGTGGCGAGAAACTCGTCCTTGAGCTGATTGCTGCGGGCCAGTTGCGTGTTCAGTACTTCGAGCTTCTGGCTGGCATCAAACAGGATTTGCGCCTGTTGCTCGCGCATCGAATTGATCCGGTCGGCCAGGGCCAGGGACAGCAAAGCCACTTCGAGTGCCGAGCCGATCTGGCTGGCGTACATCGTGAGGAACACATTGGGCAGATAGCCCAGAACCATCATGGTATTGACCACGCCGCCCAACAGGAACGCAGTCCAGGCAATGATGAAGTAGCGCGCCATCCGCTGGCCGCAATACCAGGCCTTGATGGCTGCCACAAAGATGGTCACGGTGAACACCAGCGCCAACCCGGTGGCCAGGCGCAAGGCGAGCGCATAGCTGGTGCACAGCGCCAGCACCATCACCCCCGCACCGCAAACGGCCAGCGCCACCAGCAGCCGGTTGATCCAGCGGCTGTAAAGTGCGGTGTGCAGGAAGCTGCGGGCAAACAGGCTGCCGAACAGCGCCGCCGAACCGATCAGAAAGGGAACCGCCGCATTCGCCCACCATGGATTGTTGGGCCAGAAGTACTGCACGGCCACGCCGTTGACCGACAGCTGATACAGGCCGAACGAGGCGATATACAGGATGTAATAGAGGTAGCTGGTGTCACGCACGCTCAGGTAGATGAACAGGTTGTAGATCAGCATGCCGAGCAACACGCCGTAGATCACACCCAGCACATAGAGGCGCAGTGGCTGTTCTTCGAGGTACGCGGTGGTCGACCAGAGGGTCAGCGGCGCCTGGATCGAGCCTTGGCTTTGCAGGCGCAGGTACAGGGTTTCCCGTTGGTCAGGCGCAAAGTCGAGCTTGAACAGGTAGTTGCTCTGACGAATTTCGCGGCTGGAGAACGGCAAAATGCTGCCGGTGCGCGACACCAGTCGATAGTTGCCGACGCTGTCGGGCTGGTACAGCTCCAGTTGGTTGAGCGGCGGATAGGCCAGTTCCAGCAGCCAGTTGCGCGAGGCTTCCGGGTTTTTCGGACGGTAATGAAGGTCGACCTTGAGCCAGAACACCGAGCGCGAATAGCCGGCATTCAGGGTAGCTTTGTCATGGGGTTTGAAACGGCTGGCCAGGATCGGGGAGCTGATATCGCCAATCGTCAGGGCACCCGTTGGGTCTTCAAGGACTTGCATCACTTGGCCCAGGGGCAGGCGGGAGGTGGACTCGTTGAACTCGACTGCGCCGGCCAGCATCGGCAGCCCGCTCAACAGTAACATCAGCAAATAGCGCATAGAGCCCCAGCGTGACCTGTCCGGTATGTCAAAAGCCTCCATTCCTTTTGAGTAGACGTATACCGGCGATACAGTTATTGGTTTTAATCCACTCTAGCATAGCCATTACAGGCCAAAAGACACCATTGAAATAATTTTTTGAAAGGCTCTAGAGCGGGCATTACAGAGCATTTGACCTGCTTTCGACGATGATAGCAAACAGCCATTTCAGTCTGTTCATCCGTTAAAAATTCAACCATCGCCCGACAGCCACCCAAAAAGCGTTTGGTGGTAAGCTCGCGCACCATGAATATCTACAGCTCTCGCCCCGTTGTCCTCTGTCTCTCCGGCCATGATCCCAGTGGTGGCGCCGGCTTGCAGGCAGATATCGAAGCCCTGCTCGCCCAGGGTTGCCATGCGGCCCCGGCCGTCACCGCGCTGACCGTGCAGAACACCGTCAACGTCAGCGATTTCCGCGTGCTGGACCGCGAGTGGGTGCTGGCCCAGGCCAACGCCGTGCTCGGCGATTCCGAAGTGGCGGCCGTGAAACTGGGCATGCTCGGTTCCCTGGAAATGGTCGACACCGTGGTCGAGCTGCTCAAGGCGCACCCGCATCTGCCGGTGGTCTGCGACCCGGTGCTGCGCGCCGGCGGCGGCGGCAGCCTGGGCAAGGACGAGGTTGGCTACGCCATGCGCGAGCGGCTGTTGCCGCTGTCGCTGATTGCCACGCCGAACCTGCCCGAGGCACGCATCCTCGCCGAACTGCCCGAAGGCACGGCGGACCAGTGCGCCGCAAAGCTGCTGCCCTTCATCAAGCACCTGCTGATCACCGGCGGCCACGGCGACGAGCACGAAGTGCACAACCGCCTCTACAGCCGCGACGGCACACACCAGACCTTTACCTGCCAGCGCCTGCCCGGCAGTTATCACGGTTCCGGCTGCACCCTGGCCAGCGCATTGGCCGGTCGACTGGCGCAAGGCGAAGGTTTGGTCAGCGCAGTGCAATCGGCCCTCAACTACACTTGGCGCACCCTGCGTGACGCTGAACAACTCGGCCAGGGGCAATTCGTGCCTCGTCGTCTGCCGTTGGATTTCTGCTCGTAACACCAAGAGGCCTGCCCGATGAAACTACGTGGCCTTTATGCCATTACCGACAGCCAACTGTTGGCCGGCAAGTTCCTGGCCTACGTCGAAGCGGCGTTGGACGGTGGCGTGACCCTGCTGCAATACCGCGATAAAAGCAGCGACGAAGCGCGCCGCCTGCGGGAAGCCGAAAAACTGCGGGAGCTGTGCTCGCGCTACAAGACGCAACTGATCATCAACGATGACGCCGAACTGGCCGCGCGCCTCGGCGTCGGCGTGCACCTGGGCCAGACCGACGGCCCGCTGACTCCGGCCCGCGCGCTGCTGGGCTCCAAGGCGATCATCGGCTCCACCTGCCACAGCCAGATCGAACTGGCCGAGCAGGCTGCCAAGGAGGGCGCCAGTTACGTCGCCTTCGGCCGCTTCTTCAACTCCAACACCAAGCCCGGCGCCCCGGCGGCCACCGTTGAACTGCTGGCCCAGGCCCGCACGCGGTTGCACCTGCCGATCTGCGTGATCGGCGGCATCACCCTGGAAAACGCCGAGCCCCTGGTAGCCCACGGTGCCGACCTGCTGGCGGTAGTCCACGGCCTGTTTGGTGCCGACAGCACCCAGGAAGTCACGCGCCGCGCCCGCGCCTTTAACGACCTTTTAAAATCTTGAATTCAGAGAACACGATCATGTCCCGTTCCGAAACCCTGTTTGCCGATGCCCAGAAACACATCCCCGGCGGTGTGAACTCCCCCGTGCGAGCGTTCAAGAGCGTTGGCGGCACACCATTGTTCTTCAAGCATGCCGAAGGCGCCTACGTCACCGACGAAGATGACAAGCGCTACGTCGACTACGTGGGTTCGTGGGGCCCGATGATCCTCGGCCACAGCCATCCGGACGTACTGGACGCGGTGCGCCAGCAGCTGCAACACGGCTTGTCCTACGGCGCACCAACCGCCATGGAAACCGAGATGGCCGACCTGGTCTGTTCCATCGTGCCGTCCATGGAGATGGTGCGGATGGTCAGCTCCGGCACCGAAGCCACCATGAGTGCGATTCGCCTGGCCCGTGGTTTCACCGGCCGCGACAGCATCATCAAGTTCGAAGGTTGCTACCACGGCCACTCCGACAGCCTGCTGGTCAAGGCCGGCTCCGGCGCGTTGACCCAGGGCGTACCGAGCTCCGCCGGGGTGCCGGCCGCGTTTGCCAAACACACCCTGACCCTGCCGTTCAACGACATCGCTGCCGTCGAGCAGATGCTCAGCGAAGTTGGCCAGGAAGTGGCGTGCATCATCGTCGAGCCGGTGGCCGGCAACATGAACTGCGTGCCGCCGGCGCCGGGTTTCCTGGAAGGCCTGCGGGAACAGTGCGACAAGCACGGCGTCGTGCTGATTTTTGATGAAGTGATGACCGGTTTCCGTGTTGCTCTCGGCGGCGCCCAGGCTTACTACGGCGTCACGCCGGACCTGAGCACCTTCGGCAAGATCATCGGTGGCGGCATGCCGGTGGGCTGCTTCGGCGGCAAGCGCGAAATCATGCAGCACATCGCGCCGCTGGGCCCGGTGTACCAGGCAGGCACCCTGTCGGGTAACCCGCTGGCCATGGCCGCCGGCCTGACCACCCTGCGCCTGATCAGCCGCCCGGGCTTCCACGCCGAGCTGACCGACTACACCACTCGCCTGCTGGACGGCCTGCAACAGCGCGCCGATGCGGCCGGCATTCCGTTCGTGACCACCCAGGCGGGCGGCATGTTCGGCCTGTACTTCAGCGGCGCTGACGACATCGTCACCTTCGACGACGTGATGGGCAGCGATGCCGACCTGTTCAAGCGCTTCTTCCATCTGATGCTGGAAGGTGGCGTGTACCTCGCCCCGAGCGCTTTTGAAGCCGGCTTCACCTCGATCGCCCACGGTGATGCCGAGCTGAAACTGACCCTCGATGCCGCCGAGCGCGCCTTCGCCGCCTTGAAATAAGCGGCGCAAAAATCCGACGTCGCCCCTGGCGGCGTCAGATTTGCTACTTTGCTTACAGGCATTTCCGTCTTTTTTCGAGAATTCACCTGCAATCCGGCAGATAACTTGCCCACGCAGCAGAAAAACGAGTAAAGACTTTGTAAGCAGGTGCCTGCTTATTTCATAATGCGCGCTTATTGGATCCCCCCGTGGGTCCCGCGCCCCGTCAGAGGTAAGTCGATTCCCATGAAACGCACCGGCCGCACCCTGGTTCTGGGCTGCCTGTTGCTCCTTCAGCCGCTGCTGGCGTTTGCCCAGGCAGGCGGCAACTCGTTGTTAATCCCAGCGATGGGTCGTTGCACCCTCAATACCCAGCCAGAAAGCCAGGCCGAAGCCCTGAGCGCGTGCCAGAAACAGGCCGATGGCGGGGATGCGCAGGCGCAATACGAGTTGGGCGAGTACTTCTACGACAGTAAAAATCCCGCACGCGACCTCAACAAAGCCTTGAGCTACTTCGAGAAAGCCTCGTTGCAGGGCCACGCCCAGGCGCAATTCCAGCTGGGCACCATGTTTTTCCACGGCGAAGGCGTACCGGCCAATAACGTTCAGGCGTACATCGTGCTGAAAATGGCGGCGGTCAACGGCGCCGAAGATGCACTGGACACGGCCGACGAAGTGGCCGAGCACATGCAGCGGGACGAACTGGAAGTGGCGACCCAGGTGCTGGGGCAGATTTTCCGTAACTACCTGCAGGAACTGCAGAGCGCAGATGGCAGCTCGCCATTTTCGCCACTTCCCTGAGTTTTGTAGCGCCTTTACTGCCGCCTTCGCGAGCAAGCCCGCTCCCACACTCGACTGTATTCCAAAGGTGGAACTCGGTCGAAAGTGGGAGTGGGCTTGCTCGCGAAAGGGTCGACGCGGTCTAAAGCCTTACTTCTCAGGCATCGGCATCGGAAACGGCATGACATTGCTCATGCCACGGGCTTCGCTGATTTTCGGCGTGCCCAGGCGCTCGACTTCATCGATGCGCACAATCGAATGCATCGGCACAAAACTGCGCACCACGCCCTCGAACTGAGCCTTGAGTTTTTCCTCGCCCGGGTCGACGACCAACTGTGTGCGCTCGCCAAAGACGAACTCTTCCACTTCCAGGAAGCCCCACAGATCACTTTGATAGATCTGCTTGGCGTACATTTCGAACACCTGGCCCTGGTTAAGGAAAATCACCTTGTAGATTGGAGCTTCACGTTTGGTCATGGTGGGCGGGTAACACATCGGGGGATATAAAAGAGGGCGCGAACTATAGCATGGCGTCCGATGCACAGTGCTAGGAACCTATCGGCATGCCCCCTATAATGCGCGGTTCTTTACCACCAGTTGACGATCCCCATGGCCAAGAAGCTTTACATCGAAACCCACGGTTGCCAGATGAACGAGTACGACAGCTCGCGCATGGTCGATCTGCTGGGTGAACATCAGGCCCTGGAAGTCACCGCCCGCGCTGAAGATGCCGACGTGATCCTGCTCAATACCTGCTCGATCCGCGAGCGGGCCCAGGACCGGGTCTACTCGCAGCTGGGCCGCTGGCGCGAACTGAAACTGGCCAACCCGGACATGGTGATCGCCGTCGGCGGTTGCGTGGCCAGCCAGGAAGGCGCCGCCATTCGCGACCGCGCACCGTACGTCGACGTGGTGTTCGGCCCGCAAACCCTGCACCGCCTGCCGGAAATGATCGACGCCGCGCGCATCACCAAGCTGCCGCAAGTCGACGTCTCGTTCCCGGAAATCGAAAAATTCGACCATTTGCCCGAGCCGCGCATCGACGGCCCGAGCGCCTATGTGTCGGTCATGGAAGGCTGCAGCAAGTACTGCACCTTCTGCGTGGTGCCCTACACCCGCGGCGAAGAAGTCAGCCGCCCGTTCGACGACGTACTGGCAGAGATCATTCACCTGGCCGAGAACGGCGTGCGTGAAGTGACGCTGCTGGGGCAGAACGTCAACGGCTATCGCGGCCAGACCCATGACGGGCGCCTGGCGGACCTCGCAGAGTTGATCCGCGTGGTGGCGGCCGTCGACGGGATCGAGCGGATTCGCTACACCACTTCGCACCCGCTGGAATTCTCCGACAGCCTGATCCAGGCCCACGCCGAAGTGCCGGAACTGGTCAAACACCTGCACTTGCCGGTGCAATCAGGCTCGGACCGCATTCTCTCGGCGATGAAACGCAACCACACCGCCCTGGAGTACAAATCCAAGCTGCGCAAATTGCGTGCGGCGGTGCCGGGGATCTGCATCAGCTCGGACTTTATCGTCGGCTTCCCGGGTGAAACCGAGAAAGATTTCCAGCAGACCATGAAGCTGATCGAAGACGTTGGTTTCGACTTCTCCTACTCGTTCGTCTACAGCCAGCGCCCGGGCACCCCGGCGGCGGATCTGGCGGACGAGACTCCGGAAGCGTTGAAGAAAGAGCGCTTGAACGCCCTGCAGCATCGCCTCAATCAACAAGGCTTCGAGATCAGCCGACAGATGGTGGGCTCGACCCAGCGCATCCTGGTGACCGACTACTCGAAAAAAGACCCTGGCGAATTGCAGGGCCGGACCGAGAACAACCGGATCGTAAACTTCCGCTGCGATAATCCGACACTGATCGGGCAGTTCGCCGACGTGCACATTGACGCGGCACAACCGCACTCGCTGCGCGGCTCGCTGATCCAATAAACCAAGTTTCTGTAGGAGCGAGCTTGCTCGCGAAAAACCTGAGGGCACCGCGTATATTCAGGCTGCAAGCGGTATCGTTGACGTTTTTCGCGAGCAAGCTCGCTCCTACAGAATCGCCCTCAGCCAAGATGCTCCGTTTAAGTGCTTTCGCACCCGGCCTGCTGGCGTTATCCTTGATTTCATCTTAATTGCCCCAGGGCGGCTAAAAACGACCTTGAACGCACCCATAGAACCACATCGTTTCCTCCTCGAGCCCTTTGAGGCTCGCCGTTTCGCCAATCTGTGCGGACAGTTCGACGAGCACCTGCGCCTGATCGAACAACGCCTGAGCATCGAGATCCGCAACCGCGGGAATCAATTCGAGCTTATTGGTGAACCCCAACACACCACCTCGGCAGAAAACCTCCTGCGCCGCCTCTACCGGGAAACCAAAGGTAGCGAGCTGTCGCCGGAAACGGTGCACCTGTACCTGCAGGAATCCGCCGTGGAAGACCTGGCGAATAACCCGGTAGCCGAAGCCAGCGTCGCGTTGCGCACCAAGAAAGGCATGATTCGCCCTCGCGGCTTGAATCAGCAGCGCTACGTCAAAGAGATCCTGGGTAACGACATCAACTTCGGCATCGGCCCTGCCGGTACCGGCAAGACCTACCTGGCCGTGGCCTGTGCGGTCGACGCCCTCGAGCGTGAGCAGGTGCGACGCATCCTGCTGGTGCGCCCGGCGGTGGAAGCCGGCGAAAAACTCGGTTTTTTGCCCGGCGACCTGGCCCAGAAGATCGACCCGTACCTGCGCCCGCTCTACGACGCGCTCTACGAGATGCTCGGCTTCGAATACGTGGCCAAGCTGATCGAGCGCCAGGTGATCGAGATCGCCCCGCTGGCCTACATGCGCGGCCGCACGCTGAACAACAGCTTCATCATCCTCGACGAAAGCCAGAACACCACCGTCGAGCAGATGAAAATGTTCCTGACCCGGATCGGCTTCGGCTCAACGGCCGTGATCACCGGCGACGTCACCCAGGTCGACCTGCCCAAAGGCACCAAGTCGGGCCTGGCCCAGGTGATCGACGTGCTCAAGGACGTGCCGGGGATCAGCTTCACGCACTTCATGCCCAAAGACGTGGTCCGTCACCCGCTGGTGCAGCGCATTGTCGAAGCCTACGAGCGCTTCGAACACCGCGATGACCAACCGGCCAAGGACACTCGCCGCGATGCTTGAGCTTGACCTGCAGCTGGCCACCGAAGCGCCCGCCCCCAGCGAAGAACAGTTCCGCCAATGGTGCGCCCTGGCCCTGCGCCAGCGCACCGCCGACTCGGAACTGACCATTCGCCTGGTGGACGAGCCCGAAGGCCGTGAACTGAATCACACCTGGCGACAAAAAGACTACGCGACCAACGTGCTGTCGTTTCCCGCTGACGTTCCCGACGAGTTACTGGACATCCCACTGCTGGGCGACCTAGTGATCTGCGTCGAAGTGGTCGAGCGTGAAGCGGCAGAACAAGGAAAGGAACTTGAAGCCCATTGGGCCCATCTAGTCATCCACGGCTGCTTGCATCTCTTGGGTTACGACCATATAGACGATGACGAAGCCGAGGAAATGGAAGCACTGGAACGAACGTTGCTTGCAGAACTGGGTCATCGCGACCCGTATGCAGATGACGAAATTGAAACTACACCTAACTGAAACAACAAAGGATTTAGAGTAATCGCTATGAGCGAAGACCGATCGAGCAACGGGCAAAAGTCATGGCTGGGGAAACTCACCCAGGCCTTTGCCCACGAGCCGAAAAACCGCCAGGAGCTGCTGGAGCTGCTGCGCGAGGCACATCAGAACAAGTTGCTGGACAGCGAAGCGCTGGCCATCGTCGAAGGCGCTATCCAGGTCGCTGACTTGCAGGTGCGGGACATCATGGTTCCGCGCTCGCAGATGGTCAGCATCAAGGCGACCCAGACCCCACGGGAATTCCTCCCGGCCGTCATTGATTCGGCGCACTCGCGCTACCCGGTGATCGGCGAAAGCCATGACGACGTCATGGGCGTCCTTCTGGCCAAGGACCTGCTGCCGCTGATCCTCAAGGAGAACGGCGACAGCTTCAACATCAAGGACCTGCTGCGTCCTGCCACTTTCGTCCCCGAATCCAAGCGCCTGAATGTGCTGCTGCGCGAATTTCGTGCGAACCACAATCACATGGCCATCGTGATTGACGAATACGGCGGTGTGGCCGGCCTCGTGACCATCGAAGACGTGCTGGAACAGATCGTCGGTGACATCGAAGACGAACACGATGTGGAAGAAGACAGCTACATCAAGCCGCTGCCCAGCGGTGACTTCCTGGTCAAGGCCCTGACGCCGATCGAGAACTTCAACGAGTTCTTCGACAGCGAATTCTCCGACGATGAGTTCGACACGGTTGGCGGCCTGGTGATGAGTGCGTTCGGGCACCTGCCCAAGCGTAACGAGACCACGGAAATCGGTGCCTATCGCTTCCGCATCCTGAATGCTGACAGCCGCAGGATCCACCTGATTCGTCTGACACCTATTGCCCGCTAAGGACTGACATGCGCCGTATGATTGCACCCGACTGGCCCGGTAACCTGCTGGCCGTGGTGGCCGGCGCCATCACCACCCTGGCGCTGGCGCCGTTCGACCTCTGGCCGTTTGCGCTGGTAGCCGTCGGGTTCTTTTATGCGGGATTGCGTGAACTGACACCACGCCAGGCCTTGGGCCGTGGCTGGTGTTTCGGTTTCGGCCTGTTTGGCGCCGGTACCAGCTGGATTTACTACAGCATTCACCATTTTGGCGGCGCTTCGGTGCTGCTGGCTGGCATGCTGATGCTGGCGTTTACGGCGGCAATAGCCTGGTTCTTTGCCCTGCCCGCCTGGCTCTGGGCGCGCTGGCTGCGTCGCAATGAAGCGCCATTGGCCGATGCCCTGGCCTTCGCGGCACTGTGGGTTGGCCAGGAAGCGTTTCGCGGCTGGTTCCTCACCGGCTTTCCCTGGCTTTATTCCGGTTACAGCCAGCTCGACGGCCCTCTCACCGGCCTCGCGCCGCTGGGCGGGATGTGGCTGATTTCCTTTGCCCTGGCGCTGACCGCCGCACTGATCTGCAACCTGCCGCGCCTGCTGGCGGCTAAGCGCAACCTGTTCATCGGTGCCGGCTTGCTGCTGTTGGTGGCGCCGTGGGCCATCGGCCTGGCACTCAAGCATCACGCCTGGACCAGCCCCTCTGGCGCGCCGCTGACCGTGGCGGCCGTCCAGGGTAACGTCGAACAAAGCATGAAGTGGGACCCCGAGCAGTTGAATGCGCAGCTCGCGCTGTACCGCGACATGAGCTTCAGCTCCAAGCCCGTCGACCTGCTGGTATGGCCGGAAACCGCTGTGCCGGTGCTCAAGGAATCCGTCGAGGGTTACCTGGGCATGATGGGCAAGTTCGCTGCCGACCGGCACACCGCGCTGATCACCGGCGTGCCGATCCGCCAGGAAGTGCACCACCAGAAGCGCTTCTTCAATGGCATCACGGTGGTGGGCGAAGGCGACGGCACCTACCTGAAGCAGAAGCTGGTGCCGTTTGGCGAGTACGTGCCGCTGCAGGACATGTTGCGCGGCTTGATCGCGTTCTTTGACCTGCCGATGTCGGACTTCGCCCGCGGGCCGTCCGACCAGGCGTTGTTGCAAGCCAAGGGCTATCAGATTGCGCCATTCATTTGCTATGAAGTGGTGTACCCGGAGTTCGCCGCCGGCCTGTCGGCCCGTAGCGATTTGTTGCTGACCATTAGCAACGACACCTGGTTCGGCCGCTCCATCGGCCCGCTGCAGCATTTACAGATGGCCCAGATGCGCGCCCTGGAAGCCGGTCGCTGGATGATTCGCGCCACCAACAATGGCGTGACCGGCCTGATCAACCCGTATGGGCAAATCACCGTGCAGATCCCGCAGTTTGAGCGCGGGATTCTCTACGGTGAGGTGGTGCCGATGCACAACCTCACGCCGTATCTGGAATGGCGCTCGTGGCCGTTGATCATCCTGTGCCTTGGCCTGTTTGGCTGGGCGCTGTTGGCGGGGCGGATGTCGAAAACGGTTTAACAGGCATACTCGGACAATGTGGGAGCGGGCTTGCTCGCGAATGCGATCTGTCAGTTAAAGCACCAGTGACTGACACACTGCATTCGCGAGCAAGCCCGCTCCCACATTTGACCGGCGGTATTACCTGTAAAACATCCGGTAGCCCACCTGCCCCACTGCTTCATTCAGCAACTGCCCGCTCTGCCAGATTGACTTGAATTCCGGCATCCAGCCACCCAGTGGCCGGGCATTGTCTAAACCGAGAAACCCCACCGGCGCCGGAACCACCGTAAATCCGGCCTTTTCGAAGCTCCAGCGCGAGCGCGGCATGTGCCAGGCCTGGGTTACGACGACCACTCGCTTGATCCCCTGCGGCAATAAAATCTCGGCGCTCATCTGCGCGTTTTCCCAGGTGGTACGGCTGCGCTCTTCCTTCCAGCGCACGCTCACGCCAAAGTCATCCTGCATCGACACCGCCATCAACTCCGCCTCACTCGGTGGCGTGCCGTAGTGCAAACCACCGCTGGTCAGCACCGGCAAGCCCGAAGCCTTGGCCAAACGGGCCGCATAGCGCTGGCGCTCAAGACCGATACCCGTGGGCTGATCGGAGCCCCACGCCGGATCCCCGCGCTCACGCCCGGAACCCAGCACCACAATCGCATCAGCCCGCTGCGCCAGGGTCGCCCATTCGTCACGGGCCAACGGCGGCTCGGTCTCCAGCGCCTTTGCCCCCCATTGCACCACCACCGGCAGGCTCATCAACCACATCCCACCGAACCCCAGAGCAAAGCACACCGCCGCCAGTCGCGGCCGGCTGCGACGAAACCACCAGGCAAGCGCCAGCAACAGCAAAAGAATGCCGGGCGGCAACAGCAATTGTTTAATGAAGTAACGAATAGGCATCGGGCATCTCCAAAGATGCCCGAAGCCTAAGGTGTAACGAGGTTTAGCGACAATCTTTACAAGAACAAACGTTGAGAAGGCTACAGATCACTAACGCGGTACTTCACTTGAAACGCACGGACCGGAGTTTTTCCGGGCTGCGACCGGCCGAGAAATCCTTGAGCCATACCACCTTGGCCGAGCGCGAAAACTCCTGGGCTGGCGGGGAGGCCATGCCATGGGGCGCGCGATGCTCATTTAACTCCAGATACACCCTGATCACGTCCAGCTCTGCCTGGCTCAAGCCACGCAGTTCCAACTCCAGAGGCCGTTCATCACACAATCGGCCCGCGGTTTTTGCTGCATCCAGTGCTCGACCCAAACGGTCGATCAGCCCTTCGTACACCTGCGGTTTCGTTAAAGTCCTCTGCGAATCAACCATCCCTCACCTCATTGAAGATAAGACCCACTCCCCACTAAACAGCGTAGTCCTGCTGGCCCCGCCTGCCCGACGCCGCGACCAACGGCCTCGGCCGCGCAATCAGGGTTTCCCTCGATAGAGTGGGGTCATGTATGCTACGGCGCTTCCTGTAACTCCACTTCCCGCAGGGTTTGGGCACGGACGCGCCGCTTTTTGGTGTCGATCAACCTGAACGTTGCACCGAAGAGGATTAGGCCACCCCTATTCAGTTCAAAAGTAGCCATGCACGAACAATATCAGCCCCGTGAAATAGAAAATGCCGCCCAGTCGTTCTGGGATGAGCAAAAGTCCTTTGAAGTCAGTGAACAGCCAGGCAAGGAGACTTTCTATTGCCTATCGATGTTCCCTTACCCCAGCGGCAAGCTACACATGGGGCATGTGCGCAACTACACCATCGGCGACGTCATTTCCCGCTATCAGCGCATGCTGGGCAAGAATGTCCTGCAACCCATGGGTTGGGACGCCTTCGGCATGCCGGCGGAAAACGCCGCGATGAAGAACAACGTAGCGCCCGCCAAGTGGACCTACGAAAACATCGCCTACATGAAGACCCAGCTGCGCAGCCTGGGCCTGGCGGTGGACTGGTCCCGCGAGGTGACCACCTGCAAGCCTGATTACTACCGCTGGGAACAATGGCTGTTCACTCGCCTGTTCGAAAAAGGTGTGATCTACAAGAAGAGCGGCACCGTGAACTGGGACCCGGTGGACCAGACCGTACTGGCCAACGAACAAGTGATCGACGGCCGCGGCTGGCGCTCCGGCGCGCTGATCGAAAAGCGCGAAATCCCGATGTACTACTTCAAGATCACCGCCTACGCGGATGAACTCTTGTCGAGCCTCGACGATTTGCCGGGCTGGCCCGAGCAGGTCAAGACCATGCAACGCAACTGGATCGGCAAGTCCCGTGGCATGGAGGTCAAGTTCCCCTACGCGCGAACTTTAGAGGGCACCCCTTACAAAGTGCCGTATGGCAACGATGAGTGGTCCGAAACTCTGTCGGTGTACACCACTAGACCTGACACTTTGATGGGTGCGACATATGTGGCTGTAGCCCCCGAACACCCTCTAGCAACATTTGCTGCTAAGCGTCCTGAAAATGCAGATCTTGCGGAATTTATCAACGAATGCCGCCGAGGCGGTGTTTCGGAAGAATCCATTGCAACTCAAGAAAAGCGTGGAATGTGGACGGGTAACTCGGTAAGACATCCGCTAACAGGGGAGCTTTTACAGGTTTGGGTCGCTAACTACGTACTTATGCACTATGGCGATGGCGCAGTAATGGCGGTCCCGGCGCACGATGAGCGGGATTTTGAATTTGCTACGACGTATGGTTTGCCGATCAAGGCTGTAGTCAAAACCAGTGCCGGGGATGAAACCCCAGCACCGTGGCAAGACGCCTACGGCGAGCATGGCACCCTGATCAACTCCGGCGAGTTCGACGGCCTGGATTTCGAAGGGGCGTTCGACGCTATCGAAGTCGCGCTGATCAAGAAAAACCTCGGTGCCTCGCGCACCCAGTTCCGCCTGCGTGACTGGGGCATCAGCCGCCAACGCTACTGGGGCTGCCCGATCCCGATCATCCACTGCGAAACCTGCGGTGACGTGCCGGTGCCGGAAGACCAATTGCCGGTCGTGCTGCCGGAAGACGTGGTGCCGGACGGCGCCGGTTCGCCCTTGGCGCGCATGCCTGAATTCTACGAATGCACCTGCCCGAACTGCGGCGCCCCGGCCAAGCGTGAAACCGACACCATGGACACCTTCGTGGAGTCCTCGTGGTACTACGCCCGCTACGCCTCGCCGCACTATGAAGGCGGCCTGGTGGAAAAATCCGCGGCCGACCACTGGTTGCCGGTAGACCAGTACATCGGCGGTATCGAACACGCCATCCTGCACCTGCTGTACGCGCGCTTCTTCCACAAGCTGATGCGTGACGAAGGCCTGGTGAGCTCCGATGAGCCGTTCAAGAACCTGCTGACCCAGGGCATGGTGATTGCCGAAACTTACTACCGTCGCGAAGCCAATGGCGCCTACACCTGGTTCAACCCGGCGGACGTCGAGCTGGTGCGTGACAGCAAGGCCAAGGTGATCAGCGCCAAGTTGATTTCCGACGGCCTGCCGGTGGAAATCGGCGGCACCGAGAAGATGGCCAAGTCGAAGAACAACGGCGTCGACCCACAGTCGATGATCGACCAGTTCGGCGCAGACACCTGCCGTCTGTTCATGATGTTTGCCTCGCCGCCTGACATGAGCGCCGAATGGTCCGACTCCGGCGTAGAGGGTTCGCACCGTTTCCTCAAGCGCGTCTGGCGCCTGGCGCACGCCCATGTGAGCCAGGGCTTGCCGGGCAAACTGGACGTGGCAGCCTTGAGCGATGAGCAAAAAGCCATTCGCCGCAGCACCCACCTGGCCATCAAGCACGCCAGCCAGGACGTGGGCCAGCACCACAAATTCAACACCGCCATCGCCCAGGTGATGACGCTGATGAACGTGCTGGAAAAAGCACCGCAGGCCACCGAGCAGGACCGCGCGCTGGTACAGGAAGGCCTGGAAACGGTCACCCTGCTGCTGGCACCGATCACGCCACACATCTGCCACGACCTGTGGAGCCGTTTGGGCCACAGCGGCGCCGTCATCGATGCCGGCTGGCCGGTACAGGATGACAGCGCCCTGGTACAGGACACGCTGCAACTGGTGATTCAGGTCAACGGCAAGCTGCGTGGCCAGATCGACATGCCAGCCAGCGCCAGCCGTGAAGAAGTCGAAGCCGCCGCCCGTGCCAATGAGAACGTGCTGCGCTTCACCGAAGGCCTGACGATCCGCAAAGTGATCGTGGTGCCCGGCAAACTGGTCAATATCGTCGCTAGCTAATCGGATCGGGCGCCAAGGGAATAACCCTGGCGCCGAACAAAACCTCCAGGGCCTCGATAAGGCCCACATGGTTTCAAGGGGAGCATCAAAATGATCAAACGCAATCTGCTGGTTATGGGCCTTGCCGTGCTACTGAGCGCTTGCGGCTTCCAGCTGCGCGGCACCGGCCACACCGAACTGGCGATCAAGGAACTGGACGTCACCGCCCGTAACTCCTACGGCGAGACCGTTCAACAGCTGCGCCAGGTCCTGGAAAGCAGTGGTGTCAAAGTCTATTCAGGCGCAGCTTACAAACTGAACCTGGTGGATGAGAAAGAAGATCAGCGCAACCTCAGCTACGCCAGTGCCGGGCGTGCTTCGGACATCGAGCTGAGCACCACGCTCTTCTTCGAAATCCAGGGCCATGACCACCTGCCGCTGATGGGCGACAAGATCCAGGTACAGAAAGTCGTGAGCCACGACGGCAACAACCTGGTGGGTTCGGACTCCGAAACCATCCAGGTGCGCAAGGAAATGCGTCGTGAGCTGGTGCAGCGCATGGTTCTGCGCCTGCAACTGATCACCCCGGAAAAACTGGATCAACTGCAGCAAACGGCAGATAACAAGGCCAAGGCAGATGCCGATGCGCTGAAAGCGGCGCAAGAGTATGAAAACAGCCAGCCTAAACAGTCGCCTGTCGAAGTCCCAGCTGAGTAAGCCAGACGGGGCGCCTCAGGCGCCCCGTTCGCCCCGCCTATGAAACTTGCCCCCGCCCAACTCGCCAAGCATCTGCAAGGCAACCTCGCGCCCGTCTACATCGTCAGCGGTGATGACCCGCTGCTGTGCCAGGAGGCTGCGGACGCGATTCGCACGGCCGCCCGGCAACAGGGCTTCGATGAACGCCAGGTATTCAGCGCCGACGCCAGTTTCGACTGGGGCACGCTGCTGCAAGCCGGGGCGAGCATGTCGCTGTTTGCCGAAAAACGCCTGCTGGAACTGCGCCTGCCTTCGGGCAAGCCCGGCGATAAAGGCGCGGCAGCATTGATGGAGTACTGCGCACGCCCTGCCGAAGACACGCTGCTGCTGATCAGCCTGCCCAAGCTTGATGGCAGCGCGCAAAAAACCAAGTGGGGCAAGGCGCTGGTGGAAGGCGGTCAGACCCAGTTCATACAGATCTGGCCAGTGGACAGCAGCCAGCTGCCGCAGTGGATCCGTCAGCGCCTGTCACAATCCGGGCTGAGTGCCAGTCAGGACGCCGTAGAGCTGATCGCGGCGCGGGTGGAAGGCAACCTGTTGGCAGCCGCCCAGGAAATCGAAAAGCTCAAGCTGATGGCTGAAGGCGGCCAGATCACCGTCGAAACCGTACAAGGCGCCGTGGCTGACAGCGCGCGCTTTGACGTATTTGGCCTGGTGGACGCGATCCTCAACGGCGAACCCGCCCACGCCTTGCGCATGCTCGAAGGGCTGCGCGGCGAAGGCGTCGAGCCACCGGTGATTCTCTGGGCCCTGGCCCGGGAATTACGCCTGCTGGCCAATATTGCCCTGCAATACAGCCAGGGCATCCCGCTGGACAAAGCCTTCAGCCAGGCACGGCCACCGGTGTGGGACAAGCGCAAACCGCTGATCAGCAAAGCCCTGCAACGGCACTCGGCGCAACGCTGGGCGCAATTGCTGCTCGAGGCCCAGCGCATTGACGCGCAGATCAAGGGCCAGGCGGCTGGATCGCCGTGGATGAGCTTGAGTCGTTTGTCACTTTTGATGTCAGGACAGCGCTTGGCGCTGCCTGCTGAATAGTCCTACGTATCGCTGGGCTGGACAGAATCCAAACTTCGGCCGATGATTCGCACCGCATCATCAACCCGCCAAAGAGTACCCATCATGAGCAAAAAGCCATCCAAGCATGGCCCCAACAAGGCCAAATCCATCATCGCCCAGCCGTTGTTCCGCAGTCGCCAGGAACGAGCCGGCAAAGGCAAAGGCAGCTACCGCCGCGAAGCCTTCCAGTCTAATAGCTGGGAGGCTTCTTACTTTCTGGCTGCCTGAAGGCAAGCGCCCCTCTGGCATGATAAGGTCTGTACCTGATTCGTACTCCCTGGACCTGTGCATGCCCTCTAGTCTTTCCCGTCGTTGGCACCTTCGCCAACTGATCGCTGCCTCCAGCCTCATTCTGTTAGTCGCCTGCGCGGAAAAACCCACCGCCGCCGATGCTCAACCCCTGCCCCCGCTCCAGACTGCACCGGTAGCCGCGCCTGCCGTCGTTGCGCCACTGGCGGTGGACAACCTTGATATCCAGCCGACCCAGACCTTTGCCGAATGGCAGGCAGGCTTTCGCGTGGAAGCCCTGAAGGCAGGGATCACGCCCCAGGTTTTCGACACAGCCTTCGCCAATGTCGTACCCGACATGGCGGTGATCCGCGCCGACCGCAGCCAGCCGGAGTTCTCCCGCCCGGTGTGGGAATACCTGGATGGCGCCCTGTCCCCACTGCGTGTCCGTAATGGCCAGGCGTTGCTGGTGAAGTACGCCGACATCCTGCAACGCATTGAGGATCGTTATGGCGTCGACCGCCAGGCGCTGGTCTCGGTGTGGGGCATGGAAAGTAACTTCGGCCAGTTCCAGGGCAACAATTCAGTGATCCGCTCCCTGGCGACCCTGGCGTATGAAGGCCGTCGCCCGGCGTTCGCCCACGCTCAACTGCTGGCGGCGCTGCAAATCATCCAGCATGGCGACATCGCCGCTGACCAGATGAAAGGCTCCTGGGCCGGCGCCATGGGCCAGACCCAGTTCATCCCGACCACCTACAACACCCACGCCGTGGACTTCGACGGCGACGGTCGCCGCGATATCTGGAACAGCCCGGCCGACGCCCTCGCTTCCACCGCGCACTACCTGCAAAGCTCCGGCTGGCAGAAAGGCCAGCCGTGGGGTTTTGAGGTGCAGCAACTGCCGTTGAATTTCGATTACGCCTTGGCCGATGGCAGCGTGCGTAAAACCGTAGGCGAATGGCTGAAGCTCGGCATCCAGGTACCGCCTGGCGCCAGCGTGCCGGCCAACGTCGACCAGCTTTCTGCCGCCCTGCTGCTGCCCGCCGGCTATCGTGGCCCGGCGTTCCTGGTGCTGGATAACTTCCGCGCGATCCTCAAGTACAACAACTCGTCGTCCTATGCGTTGGCGGTTGGCTTGTTGTCGGAACGGTTCGGTGGCGGTGGCGTGATTCGTGGGGGCTGGCCGAAAGATGAACTGCCGTTGAGCCGCTCACAGCGGATTGATTTGCAGACGGTGCTCAGCGCTCATGGTTACGATGCGGGCAACCCGGACGGGATCATCGGCGCCAACACCCGCAAGGCGATTCGTGCGGCACAGCAATCGCTGGGCTGGCCGGCCGATGGGTATCCGACGGTGAAGTTGCTGGAGTCGCTGCAAAGCCGATAGATCGGCGTATGGCTGCTACCGCATTCGCGAGCAAGCCCGCTCCCACATTTTGACCGTGCACTTCCTGAAGGAACGCGATCGAAATGTGGGAGCGGGCTTGCTCGCGAAGAGGCCTTTATCGGCGCTACAAATCTCAGGCCTTAAACACCACATCCTGCTCCAACACCAACCGCCTCTCCCCCGCATCCAACCGCACCCTCGCGCCCATCGGCAAGGTCAGGTTCGGATTGCAGTGCCCACTGCGCCAGCCGGACAGTACCGGAATGCACAACGGCTCGAAGGTCTGCTTCAGCAATCGCTCAAGTGCAGCACTATCAACGCCCGCTACATCCCCCACCACTACACCCGCCACCTGCGCCAACTTGCCGGCCAGGCGCAAATGGGTGAGCAACCGATCAATGCGGTACAACGGCTCGTTAACATCTTCGATAAACAGAATGATGCCCTCGGCATCAATCTCATACGCCGTGCCCATCACCGCTGCGATCATCGATAGATTGCCGCCCAGCAGACGCCCACAGGCGATGCCCGGCTCGACGGTGGTCAACGGGTAGGCCACCGGGTGAGTCAGCTGGCTACCGGCTTTCACCTGCCCCCGCAGCATGCTGAACAGCGACGACTCGGTAGGTTGTTGCTTTTCGCCCAACAGGTCAGCGTTGTACATCGGCCCGTGGAAGGTGACGAAACCGGCATAGCGGTTGATCGCCAGGTGTAACGCGGTGATATCGCTGTAGCCGACAAATGGCTTGGGATTGGCCCGCAGCAGGTCAAAGTCCAGGCGGTCCAGCAGGCGTGGGGTGCCGTAGCCGCCGCGCAGGCAGAAAATCGCGTCGATGGACGGGTCGGCGAACGCCGCGTGCAGGTCATTAAGGCGTACGTCATCGCTGCCGGCCAGGTAACCATCCCGCTCGCCTACACCCGGGAAAATCCGTAGTGTGTAGCCCCGGGCGCGCATCCATTGCGTGGCCTTGTCGATATCCAGCTCGGCCGGCCCGGCAGGGGCAATCAGCCCGATCACGCCTTCGGCGCGCAGCGCAGGTACCGCACAAGTGGTCAATTGAGTCGTCATCCATGGTTCTCCTCGTGTGGATTGCCCAAGGCACTCTAAACAGCAATGGTTGCAAACAGAAGAGGATGACTTAACCGCAACCTGTAGGAGCGAGCTTGCTCGCGAAGGTCGTAAACGATAACGCGCGCATCCTGGATGCGCGCGGTGCTCTTGAGTTCTTCGCGAGCAAGCTCGCTCCTACAGTGAGGGCGAGACTTACGAAACCAGGCTGGCCTTGACCAGTTTCGCCTGCTCGTCGGCGTGGTACGAGGAACGTACCAGCGGGCCGGAAGCGACGTTCTTGAAGCCCATCTTGTAGCCTTCTTCGGCAAACCAGGCGAACACGTCCGGGTGCACGAAGCGCTGTACTGGCAAGTGGCTACGGGATGGCTGCAGGTACTGGCCGAGGGTCAGCATGTCGATGTCGTGTTCGCGCATGCGCTTCATGACTTCGATGACTTCTTCGTCGGTTTCGCCCAGGCCCAGCATCAGGCCGGACTTGGTCGGAATGTGCGGCATCATCTGCTTGAATTTCTGCAGCAGGGTCAGCGACCACTGGTAGTCCGAACCCGGACGCGCAGCCTTGTACAGGCGCGGTACGGTTTCCAGGTTGTGGTTGAACACATCCGGCGGCTCGGCGGCGGTGATTTCCAGCGCCACGTCCATGCGGCCACGGTAGTCCGGGACCAGGGTTTCGAGCATCACGTTCGGCGACAGCTTGCGGATCTCGCGGATGCAGTCGGCAAAGTGCTGGGCACCGCCGTCGCGCAGGTCGTCACGGTCTACCGAGGTGATCACGACGTACTTGAGTTTCAGGTCGGCGATGGCGATGGCCAGGCTTTCCGGCTCGTTGACGTCCAGTGGCTTCGGCCGGCCGTGGCCAACGTCGCAGAACGGGCAACGACGGGTGCAGATGTCACCCATGATCATGAAGGTCGCGGTGCCACCGGAGAAGCACTCGCCCAGGTTCGGGCAGGACGCTTCTTCGCACACGCTGTGCAGCTTGTGTTTGCGCAGCAGGGCCTTGATGCGGTCGACTTCCGGCGAAACCGGGATACGCACGCGAATCCAGTCAGGCTTTTTCGGCAGTTCGGTGGTCGGAATGATCTTCACCGGGATGCGTGCAACCTTCTCGGCGCCGCGCAGCTTGACGCCGGCTTCTACCTTGGCACGCGGGGCCGGACGCTCGGTAACATCCAGCGTCGGGATCATGGTTTGCACTGCATCAGTAGTCATAATCAGTCGATTCCGCCCGTTAGGGTCGTCTGCTCAGCATAGTCGAGGTGTTTGACGAGCTGCGCGCGCAGCCGGGCACTTACCTCGGCAAATTCTAGTGGTGTTGCGTGATCACTCAACTGGGTCATCGCCAAACCGGCGTAACCGCAGGGATTGATCCGTCGAAACGGCGCCAGGTCCATGTCCACGTTCAAGGCCAGGCCATGAAAGGAACAGCCGTGGCGAATCCGCAGGCCCAGGGAGGCGATTTTCGCGCCCTCTACGTAAACCCCCGGTGCATCCGGCTTGGCCGCCGCGGTCACACCGTAGCTGACCAGCAACTCTATCAGGCATGACTCCATGCGACTGACCAGCTCACGTACGCCAAAACCCAGCCTGCGCACGTCCAGCAACAGATAAGCCACCAATTGGCCTGGGCCATGGTAAGTCACCTGCCCGCCGCGGTCGACCTGCACCACCGGGATTTCTCCCGGAAGCAGCAAATGCTCGGCCTTGCCGGCCTGGCCCTGGGTGAAAACCGGCGGGTGTTCCACCAGCCAGATTTCATCCGGGGCTTCGGTGCCGCGCTCGTTGGTGAACCGCTGCATGGCGTGCCACACCGGCTCGTATGCCATTTGGCCGAGCTCGCGAAAGCCCAGGGTCTGTGACATCACAACACCATGTGCACGAAGCCGGTGGCCCGCAGTTCGCTGTTGATGTTGTAGAGCTGGTCCTGGTCAGTCGCAACGATGTGCAACTGAATGGTGGTGTACTTGCCGTTGGTGCTTTGACGCTCATCCACGCGGTCATGGTTGATCGTTGCGTGTTTCTTGACGATCTCGATGATCTTGTCTTTGTTGCCCACACCCGTATCGCTGATCACCTTGACGGGATAGTCCACGTTTGGGAATTCGATCTTTGGCGCCTTTACTTCGGTATCGGTCATGGCGTAACGGCCTCGTAAGCGTAAGCCGTGGCGACGGGCATAACCCCGCGCCGGATCAGCGCGGGGTCATGCAGGTGCACACTATCAGTTGAACAAGCTGTAGAAGAATAGACGGATGCTATCCCACACGCGTCGGAAGATACCACCTTCGTCGACGGCATCCAGAGCGATCAGGTCGGCGCTGTGCACCACCTTGTCGTCCAGCTTCACTTCGACCTTACCGATGACATCGCCCTTGGCGATCGGTGCGACCAGCTGCGGGTTCATGGTCATGCTGGCCACCAGCTTCTTGAGCTGGCCTTTAGGCATGGTCAGGGTCAGGTCTTCAGCCAGGCCGGCCTTGACTTGATGGGTCGCGCCTTTCCACACAGGGGCTTGAGCCAGCTCGGTGCCTTTCTGGTAGAAGGTCTGAGTTTCGAAGAAACGGAAGCCATAGGTCAGCAGCTTCTGCGTCTCGGCCGCACGGGCCTGCTCGCTGTTGGTACCGAATACCACGGCAATCAGGCGCTGGCCGTCACGCACAGCGGACGACACCATGCAGTAGCCCGCTTCGTCGGTGTGACCGGTTTTCAGACCGTCGACGGTCTTGTCACGCCACAGCAACAGGTTGCGGTTAGGTTGCTTGATGTTGTTCCAGAAGAACTCTTTCTGGGAGTAGATCGCGTAGTGCACCGGGTCGACACGAATGATCGCGCGGGCCAGGATCGCCATGTCGTGAGCCGACGAGTAGTGCTCCGGGTTCGGCAGGCCGGTCGGGTTCATGAAGTGGCTGTTGGTCATGCCCAGGTCGGCCACAGTTTTGTTCATCATGTCGGCGAACGCGTCTTCGCTGCCGGCGATGTGCTCGGCCAAGGCCACGCTGGCATCGTTACCGGACTGGATGATGATGCCGTGCAGCAGGTCGCTGACAGTCACCTGCGAGCCGACCTTGATGAACATCCGCGAACCGCCGGTGCGCCAGGCGTTTTCGCTGACGGTCACCGGATCGTTTTCACCGATCTGGCCGCGACGGATTTCCAGGGTCGCGATGTAGGCGGTCATCAGCTTGGTCAGACTGGCTGGGGGCAGGCGCTGGTCACCGTTGTTCTCCACCAGCACGTTGCCGCTGGCGGCGTCCATCAGGACCCAGGCCTTGGCAGCCAGTTGCGGGGAAGCTGGCACCATTTCAACCGCCCAGGCGGCCGGGGTGATGATCAGCGAAAGAAGCAGGCACGTGCGTTTGGCTAAGGTGGTGATGTTCATCCGTCTCTCGAAATTGCTTATGGAAACTTGCCCTCGCGGGCAAAACTATTCAGACAGCCCGTCGCCAGACTGTCGCGTGTTCGGTTGTACGCCCACCCCTTGCCCCTGGGTTTTTATTGTTCAACGAGCCAACAACCAGGGTTCAAACCCGCATGCGAGCCTGAACCATCAATCCTTTGTATCGCTTATTCGGCGGTGACCACGCTGGGTTGCCCCAGGTTGGCCAGGCGCACGCTGTTCTGTACTTGCGCAACCTCGCTCGGCGAGCCGATCGGGCCCATGCGCACACGGTGCAGGGTCTGCTGGTTACGCACAATAGAGCTGATAAATACCGGCGCGTTGACCATCCCGCTGAGCTTGGACCTTAACAGCTCTGCCGCGTCCGGGTTGGCGAAAGCGCCGACTTGCAGGTACTGCCCGCCCACGGTAGACGCCCCTGGCGCTGCATGCGGAACCACGACCGTGTCCGGGGCATGCTGCGCCGGGGGTGGCGTCCACTGTTCGATCTTGCCGGCCGAAGCGGTCACTTGCGGTTGCGGGGTCTGCGGCTCGTTAAGCATCAACGGCGCCGGCTTGCCACGCTGGGCCCAGTACTGGGCCGGGTCGATGCCTTCAACCTTCACGCGCGCCGTGCCGATCTCGGCATACCCGAGCTTCTTCGCGGCGGCGTAGGACAAGTCGATGATCCGGTCCGAATAGAACGGCCCACGGTCATTGACCCGCAGGATTACCGAGCGGTTGTTGTCCAGGTTGGTCACGCGTACATAGCTGGGCAGTGGCAGGGTCTTGTGCGCCGCGCTCATGCCGTAGAGGTCATACACTTCGCCGTTGGCGGTGTTCTGGCCATGGAACTTGGTCCCGTACCAGGACGCCGTACCCGATTGCACGTAGGTCTTGGAGTCTTGCAGCGGGAAGTAGTTTTTGCCCAGCACGGTGTAGGGGTTGGCCTTGTACGGGCCGGTGTGCAGGGTCGGTGTGGCGTCCGGGATCTTCGACACATCCACATCCCACCACGGCGCGCCGTCTTTGTGGGCGCGGTTGATGTCCAGCCCCGGTTGGGAGCGGACGGCAGTGCCACCGGTTTTCTGCACCGGTGCACGGCTGGTGGAACAACTGACCACCAATAACGACAATGCGGCGTAAGCCACCAGCTTCAGGGGTTTGTACATCGGTGATACCGGCATTACTTGACGCCCCGTGCTTGGACCAGCATGTCTGACAGCTGATGCACGGCCATGGCGTACATCACACTGCGGTTATAACGCGTGATTGCGTAGAAATTCTTCAGGCCCATCCAATATTCCGGGCCGTTCTCGCCTTCAAGGCGGAACGCCGTCACCGGCATATCATCGCGTGGCGCATTCTGACTCGACCAGCCCAGCGCCCGCAACTCCCCCACCGTCTTGACGGGCTCGATACCCTGGGTCAGGCCTTCGTCGGCGCGATCACCCGTGACATCGGCGCGGATCACCACCGGCTCGCCGGCTACCCACCCATGACGCTTGAAGTAGCTGGCAACACTGCCGATGGCATCATCGGGGTTGCTCCAGATATTGATATGACCATCGCCGTCAAAGTCCACGGCGTAGGCGCGAAAGCTGCTCGGCATGAACTGCGGCAAGCCCATGGCCCCGGCGTAGGAACCCTTGAGGGTCAACGGGTCGACCTGCTCTTCACGGGCCAACAGCAGAAACTCGCGCAGCTCTTTGCGGAAGAATTCGGCACGCGGCGGGTAATCGAAGCCCAGGGTCGACAAGGCGTCGATCACCCGGTAGCTGCCGGTGTTGCGGCCGTAGAAGGTTTCGATGCCGATGATGGCCACGATCACTTGGGCCGGCACCCCGTATTCCTGCTCGGCGCGGGCCAGCACGGCTTCGTGCTGACGCCAGAAGTCCACACCACGCGCCACACGGGCATCGGTCAGGAACATCGGGCGATATTCCTTCCACTGCTTCACGCGTTCGGCGGGCCGGGAGATGGCGTCGAGAATTGCCTGCTTGCGCTGGGCCTCGCGGAACACGCCCATCAGCTGTTCACCGGCGAAACCATAGTCACGGGTCATCTCACCGACAAATTCGGCGACCTGGGGCGAGCCGTCGTAGTCGCCGGCCTGCGCTTCCTGCACAGCGGCCCCCAGCAGGCCCAACAGGCCCATCCAGGACACGTGCCGAGCAGCCCAGCCGCGCATTACTTGCATTGACATCTTCACCTTATTCAAACCTGTGCGATCCACTTACGATGGGTATGGATCGACATCAAAACCCCAAACGCTGACATCAATGTCACCAGCGAAGTTCCGCCGTAGCTAATGAACGGCAACGGCACCCCAACCACCGGCAACAGGCCACTGACCATACCGATGTTGACGAAAACGTAAACAAAAAACGTCATGGTGAGGCTGCCGGCGAGCAATTTGCCGAACAGCGTTTGCGCCTGGGCGGTAATCACCAGGCCGCGGCCGATCAGCAGCAAGTAAATCAGCAACAGTGCGCAGATGCCCACCAGGCCGAACTCCTCGCCCATCACCGCGATAATAAAGTCGGTGTGGCTTTCCGGCAAAAAGTCCAGGTGCGACTGGGTGCCCAGCAGCCAACCCTTGCCGAACACACCGCCGGAACCGATGGCGGCCTTGGACTGGATGATGTTCCAGCCGGTGCCCAGCGGATCGCTCTCCGGGTCGAGGAACGTGAGGATTCGCTGCTTCTGATAGTCGTGCATGAAAAAGAACCACATGGCCACGGCCACCGGCACGGCGGCGGCCAGCACGCTGAGGATCCAGCGCCAGCGCAAGCCACCCATAAACAGCACGAACGCGCCGCCGGCGAGGATCAGCAGCGAAGTGCCGAGGTCGGGCTGGCGCACGATCAGGATAAACGGCACCCCGATCAATATCAGGCTGATACCCACGTGCTTGAGCTGCGGCGGTAATGTGCGTTTTGACAGGTACCAGGCGATGGTCGCCGGCATCAGGATCTTCATGAATTCCGACGGCTGGAAGCGAATCACCCCTGGGATGTTGATCCAGCGGGTCGCGCCCATGGCGTTGTGACCCATGACATCCACCACCACCAGCAGCAACACCCCGGCGACATAACCCAGCGGCACCCAGCGCGCCATGAAGCGCGGCTCCAACTGGGCGATCACCACCATCGACAACAGGCCCAGGCCAAACGAGGACGCCTGCTTGATCAGCAGGTCCCAGTTCTTGCCACTGGCCGAATACAAAACAAACAGGCTGCCGGCCGCCAGGGTCAGCAGCAGGATCAGCAACGGGCCATCAATGTGCATGCGCTGCAGCAAGGTGGCGCGACGGCGCATCACATCCTCGCTGGAGAGGATGCGGTCAAAGTTACTCTTCACGGGCCGTAGCCTCCACGCTGGATGGGGTGCCGCCATATTCGGGCTTGAGCTTGCCGTCTTCGGTCAACAGCCAGGCATCCATGACTTGACGCACCACGGGCGCGGCCACGCCGGAACCGGATTCACCGTTCTCGACCATCACCGCCACGACGATCTTCGGGTTGTCGGCCGGGGCAAAACCGACGAACAAGGCGTGGTCACGGTGGCGCTCCTGAACCTTGGAGCGGTCGTACTTCTCGCCCTGCTTGATCGCGACCACCTGGGCCGTACCGCTCTTGCCAGCAATCCGGTATTGCGCGCCGACCGCCGCTTTACGCGCGGTACCCCGGGCGCCGTGCATCACTTGCTGCATGCCGTGGTTGACCTTGGTCCAGTCGGACGGGTCGCGCAGCACAATGTCGGGAATCGGGTTTTCATCCACCGGGCGTTCGCCCTCGATGGTCTTGGCCAGGTGCGGGCGGTTCCATACACCCTTGTTGGCCACCAGCGCGGTGGCCTGGGCCAGTTGCAGCGGCGTGGCCTGCATATAGCCCTGGCCGATCCCCAGGATCAGGGTTTCGCCCGGGAACCACGCCTGCCGACGGGTTGCTCGCTTCCACTCGCGGGACGGCATCAGCCCCGGGGATTCTTCAAACATGTCCAGGGAGACTTTCTGACCGAGGCCGAACTTGCCCATGTAGGCCGACAGCCGATCAATCCCCAGCTTGTGGGCCAGGTCATAGAAGTAGGTGTCGTTGGAACGCATGATCGCCGTGTCCAGGTCCACAAAGCCGTCGCCAGTGCGGTTCCAGTTACGGTATTTGTGATCGTAGTTGGGCAGCATGTAGTAGCCGGGGTCGAACACGCGGCTCGACGCCGTGACCACACCCGAGTCCAGGCCGGCAATCGCCACCGCCGGCTTGATGGTCGAGCCCGGTGGATACAGGCCGCGAAGCACGCGGTTGAACAGCGGCCGATCTATGGAATCCCGCAGCTCGGCGTAGGCCTTGAAGCTGATCCCGGTGACAAACAGGTTCGGGTCAAAACTCGGCTGACTGACCATCGCCAGCACTTCGCCAGTACTCGGGTCCAGCGCCACAACAGCACCACGGCGACCGCCCAGGGCCATCTCCGCCGCTTCCTGCAGCTTGATGTCCAGGCTCAGCACGATGTCCTTGCCGGGCACCGGGTCGGTGCGCTTGAGCACCCGCAGCACGCGGCCACGGGCGTTGGTCTCGACTTCCTCGTAACCCACCTGGCCGTGCAGTTCCGGCTCGTAGAAACGCTCGATGCCGGTCTTGCCGATATGGTGGGTGCCGCTGTAGTTGACCGGGTCGAGGGTCTTGAGCTCTTTCTCGTTGATCCGGCCCATGTAGCCGACCGAATGCGCGAAGTGCGCCCCTTGCGGGTAGTGCCGCACCAATTGCGCCACCACTTCCACACCCGGCAGCCGGAACTGGTTCACCGCGATCCGGGCGATCTGTTCTTCGGTCAGCTCGAACAGGATCGGCACCGGCTCAAACGGCCGGCGCCCCTGCTTCATGCGTTTCTCGAAGATCACTCGGTCTTCCGGCGTCAGTTGCAGCACCTCGACGATCACATCAAGGATCTGCTGCCAGTCGCCGGAACGTTCGCGGGTCATGCTCAGGCTGAAGCTGGGCCGGTTATCCGCGACCACCACGCCATTGCGGTCGAAAATCAGCCCACGGGTCGGCGGAATCGGCTGCACATGCACCCGGTTGTTTTCCGACAATGTGGAGTGATAGTCGTACTGGATCACCTGCAGGAAATACAGGCGCGCAATCAACACCCCCAGCAGTACCACCACCAAAATCGCGCCAAACACCACCCGCGCGCGTACAAGACGTGCGTCTTTCTCGTGGTCCTTGATGCGGATCGGCTGGGTCATCAGGCAGGGCGCAGATTATTTGTGGTAAGGGTGCCCGGACAGAACTGTCCAGGCGCGATACAGCTGTTCACCGATCAGGATTCTTACCAACGGGTGCGGCAGTGTCAGGGGCGACAGCGACCAGCGCTGGTCCGCCCGCGCGCACACTTCCGGCGCCAGCCCCTCGGGGCCGCCGACCATGAAGTTGACCGTGCGCGAATCCAGGCGCCAGCGATCCAGTTCCACCGCCAACTGCTCGGTGCTCCAAGGCTTGCCGTGCACTTCGAGGGTCACGATCCGCTCGTTGGGCCCGACCTTGGCCAGCATGGCTTCGCCTTCCTGACGGATAAAGCGGGCCACGTCGGCATTCTTGCCCCGGGTGTTGAGCGGTATTTCCACCAGTTCCAGCGCCAATTCGGATGGCAGGCGCTTGGCATATTCATGCCAGCCTTCTTCCACCCACTTGGGCATGCGTGAACCGACAGCGATCAGACGCAGGCGCACAGCCGTTCCTTATTCCTGGTCTTTGTTGAGCTTGTCGAAGTGCGCGTGGCCGACTTCAGGGCTGTGGTGCTTGCCATCAGCGGCACGGCTCTGCTCTGCGCCTTTCCACAGACGCTCCAGGTCGTAGAACTGACGGGCGTTGCTGGTCATCATGTGCACGATCACGTCGTCCATGTCCAACAGTACCCAGTCGCTGTCGCCCTTGCCTTCTTCACCCAATGGCTTGACGCCCTGGGCTTTGACCGCTTCGCGAACCTTGTCCAGCATCGCGCCGATCTGGCGGTTGGAGGTACCGGTGGCGATGATCATGAAGTCGGTGATGCTCTGCTTGTCGCGCACGTCCAGGACTTGAATGTCCTGGGCCTTCACGTCTTCCAGGGCAGCCACGGCAACCTTGACCAGCTCTTCGCCGGCCAGCTCAGGGCCGGTGTGGGCTTCTACTGGCAGAGGAGCGCTCTTGAACGTGCCTTTGCGCTTAACTTTGCTTACGTCTTTGTTCGTCATATAAAACTCGTTTTGCTCGTATGTTCGGGCGCTCGCTGCACGACTGTTCGTGCGTTCAAGCGCGCCTTTTCAGTTCGACGCACGGTAAAGCCCGTGCGCATCGATGTAGGCCAGGACCGCGTCAGGCACCAGGAAACGTACCGACTTCCCGCTGGCCAGCAGTTGACGGATCTGGGTGGCAGACACCGCAAGCGGGGTTTGCCAGACGAATGCAATATTCCCGCTCGGCCCGGTCAGGGCCAAAGGGTCACTTACCGACCGCGCTGCCAGCAGGTTGCGCAAGGCATCCGGCGATTCTGCGTCGGCATCCGGGCGTTGCAGCACCAGGATGTGGCAATGCTGGAGCAACTCTTCCCAGCGGTGCCAAGTGGGCAGGCCGCAAAACGCGTCCCAGCCCAAAAGTAGAAATAACTGGTCATCCGCGGCCAACTCGGCCCGCATCAGTTCCAGGGTGTCGACAGTGTAGGACGGTTTGTCGCGCTTGAGTTCGCGGTCGTCCACCACCAGCGGTGCAATGCCGGCCACCGCGAGGCGAACCATCTCCAGGCGCTGCTGCGCAGACACCTGCGGCGTGTCGCGATGGGGCGGCCGGGCATTCGGTGCCAGGCGCAGCTCATCCAGCCCGAGGGCGTCCGCGACTTCCAGTGCACTGCGCAAATGGCCGATGTGCACGGGGTCGAAGGTGCCGCCGAGCAGCCCGATGCGTTTACCCATCAAGTGCGCACATGACCGTCACCGAACACCACGTACTTCTCGCTGGTCAGCCCTTCCAGGCCAACCGGGCCGCGTGCGTGGAGCTTGTCGGTGGAGATACCGATCTCCGCCCCCAGGCCATACTCGAAACCGTCGGCAAAACGCGTCGAAGCGTTGACCATCACCGAAGCGGAATCCACTTCGTTGAGGAAACGCCGGGCGTCGCTGAAATGCTCGGTGACAATGGCGTCGGTGTGCTTGGAGCCGTAGTGGTTGATGTGTTCGATGGCCTGGTCCAGGTCGTCGACGACGCGGATCGACAGGATCGGCGCCGTGTATTCGGTGTACCAGTCCTGCTCGGTGGCTTCGATCACGTCGCTGCCGAGGATCGCCCGGGTACGTTCGCAGCCGCGCAGTTCAACGCCCTTGTCGCGGTAGATGGCAGCCAGCGGCGGCAGCACGCGATCGGCAATGCCGGCGTGCACCAACAGGGTTTCCATGGTGTTGCACGGGGCGTAGCGATGGGTCTTGGCGTTGTCGGCGATGCGGATCGCCTTGTCCAGGTCGGCGGCGATGTCGATGAACACGTGGCAGACGCCATCCAGGTGCTTGATAACTGGCACCTTGGCATCACGGCTCACGCGCTCGATCAGGCTCTTGCCGCCGCGCGGCACGATCACGTCAACGAATTCAGGCATGGTGATCAGCGCGCCAACGGCAGCGCGGTCAGTGGTCTCGACCACTTGCACCACTTCGGCCGGCAGCTCGGCCACGGCCAGGCCCTGCTGAATGCACGCGGCGATGGCACGGTTGGAATTGATGGCCTCGGAACCGCCCCGCAGGATGGTGGCATTGCCGGACTTGAGGCACAGGCTTGCGGCGTCGATGGTCACGTTCGGGCGCGACTCATAGATGATGCCGATCACGCCCAGGGGCACGCGCATCTTGCCCACCTGGATACCCGATGGCAGGTAGCGCATGTCGCGGATTTCACCGATGGGGTCAGGCAGCTTGGCCACCTGACGCAAACCTTCGATCATGTCGTCGATGCGCGCCGGCGTCAGCGCCAGGCGATCCAGCAAGGCAGGCTCCAGACCATTGGCCCGGCCGTTGGCCAGGTCTTGCTCGTTGGCGGCGGTCAGCTCGGAGCGCGAAGCATCCAGAGCGTCGGCAGCCGCCAGCAAGGCGCGGTTCTTCTGCGCCGTGCTCGCACGGGCGATCAACCGCGAGGCCTGACGGGCAGCGCGACCCAGGCGGGTCATGTAGTCAAGAACGGACTCAGTCATGGTCTGGTGGGGTCTTGGCAAAGAGGAAAGCGGCAGATTATAGCTGTGACGCCGTCCTACGGACAGCGGTGAGGGGCGGATGGTCGAAATGAACTGTAAAAACCCGACGTTCAGCGGGAATTAAGGCTGGAGTTGTTATCATCCTGTCACATTTAGCCGTATTACCTTTGATCGCCATGTCCAGTTTTTCGCCACTGATCCCCGCCAACGCCCTGCCCGACGGCTTTTTCGACCGTGACGCGCAATTGCTTGCGCGCGAATTGCTGGGAAAAGTCATTCGCCACCGTGTCGGTGATTTGTGGCTGTCGGCGCGCATTATCGAAACCGAAGCCTATTACCTCGCCGAAAAAGGCAGCCACGCGTCCCTCGGCTACACAGAAAAGCGTAAGGCTTTGTTTCTGGATGGCGGCCACATCTATATGTACTACGCCCGTGGCGGCGACTCACTGAACTTCAGCGCCCATGGCCCAGGCAATGCGGTGCTGATCAAATCGGCCTATCCGTGGGTCGACGAAGTGTCCGGCCCGGCCAGCCTGGCGCAGATGCTGTTGAACAACCCGGATGCCAGCGGCAAGCCGCGCCCCTCGCAAAAGCTGTGTGCCGGCCAGACCTTGCTGTGCAAGGCGCTGGGTTTGAAGGTGCCGATGTGGGATGCCAAACGCTTTGACCAGGAGCGTCTCTACGTGGAAGACGTGGGGCTGGCGCCGGCGCAAATCATCCAGACCACCCGCCTGGGCATCCCCGGCGGGCGCGATGAACACCTGATGTACCGCTTCGTGGATGCCGGTTATGCGCCGTATTGCACACGGAACCCGCTGCGCCGGGGCCAGGTCGAAGGCCGCGACTATTTTTTGATTTGAAACGCTAGCCCCCTGTAGGAGCGAGCTTGCTCGCGAAGAACCCGAGAGCGCCGCGCTAAACCTGATAGCCCGCGTCAGCGTTAACGACCTTCGCGAGCAAGCTCGCTCCTACAGAGGGGGCAATATTCACAAAGGGAGTTTGATTGTATGGGCCAATGGCTCGATAGCATTACCGGCTGGCTGACCCTGAACCCGCAATGGCTGGCCGTGGCGGTGTTTATCGTGGCGTGCGTGGAGTGCCTGGCCATTGCCGGCCTGATCGTACCGGGCACGGTGTTGCTGTTTGCCATCGCCGCACTGGCCGGCAGCGGCGCACTGTCCCTGGGAGAAACCCTGTTGCTGGGTTTCCTCGGTGGCTTGCTGGGTGACGTTGCTTCCTACTTCCTCGGTCGCCATTTCCACCAGAACATCCGGCGCCTGCCCGGCCTGCGGCATCACCCGGAATGGATGAGCGGCGCCGAGACTTACTTCCACAAATACGGCATTGCGAGCCTGCTGGTAGGACGCTTCATTGGCCCGCTGCGCCCGATGCTGCCGATGGTCGCGGGCATGTGCGACATGCCCTTCCCACGCTTTGCGGCCGTGAGCCTGCTGGCCGGCGCGGGATGGTCGGTGGCGTATCTGCTGCCGGGCTGGGCCACCGGCGCGGCCTTCCGCCTGCCATTGCCCGAGGGCTTCTGGCCGGAAGCCGGGATTGTCGCCGCCTGCCTGGCGGTGCTGATCGGCGTGAGCCTCAACAGCAGCCTGCGCGGCCACCGGCGCGCCACCCTGTGGATAGGCTGCATCGGCGGCACGCTGTTGCTCGCGTTGTTTATCGGCTACCCCTACCTGAACGACTTTGACCAAGGCTTGATGGCGCTGGTGCAGGAACACCGCGGCCCGGCGATCGACCGGGCGATGGTGATGGTGACCCAGCTCGGCGAGTTCAAGAAGATGTTTGTGGCCAGCGCCGTGTTGACCGGCCTGCTGGTGGTGGCGCGGCAATGGCGCCAGGCAATCTTTGTCGGCGCCACCCTGCTGGGCGCTGCGCTGATCAATACCGGCACCAAACTGTTTTTTGCGCGGATGCGCCCTGAAGTGCTGACCGACCCGCTCACCAGCTTCAGCATGCCCAGCGGCCATGCGTCCGGCTCGTTCGCGTTCTTCCTGGCCTTGGCGGTGCTGGCCGGCCGTGGTCAGCCGACCCGCCTGCGCCTGACCTGGCTGGTGCTCGGCTGCATCCCCGCCGCCACCATCGCCGTCTCCCGGGTCTACCTGGGCGCGCATTGGCCGACAGACATTCTGGCTGGCACTCTGCTGGCAATGACGGTCTGCGCCTTCAGCCTGACGTTAAGCCAGCACCGCAGCCCGCTGCCACCGATGCCGCCGAAAGCCTGGTGGCTGATCTTGCCGGTGTGTGGCGCGGTGCTCGGGTTCATTGCGTTTACCGGCACCTCTCACGCGCTGCTCAGGTACGCCTACTGAGTAAACAGTTCACCCTGCAACTCATCCAACAACAGCTGGATCGCATCCAGACGCTGTTGCGGGTCATCGAGTTGCAGCAGGTCGATCTTGTCGGCTTCGGTAAAGGGCAGCAGGTAGGCCAGCTGATTGGCCAAGGCTTGCTGGCCATCGGCGTGGGTGCCCATGTCCAGGGACGCCACCATCGGGTGCTCGGCCAGGGCATGAAGCAACGCCAGCAAGTCGGCGTCTTCCTCTTCCAGGGGCTGCTCGGGATGCTCGTCCAGCCATTGCACCTCGGCCACCAGCAGTTGGTCCTTCTGCACACCGGCGTCACGTACGCGGAAACGCCGGCCACCTTCGACCCGAATCCCCAGCAGGCCATTGTCCTGCTGCTTGAAGTCGCGGATCAGCGCTTCGCAGCCAATCAACGCGTAGCCATCCGGCGCCAGCCCGACTTCCTTGCCGTCGAGGATGCACACTACGCCAAAGCTTTCGCCCTTCTTCATGCAGCGGCTGATCATGTCCAGATAGCGCGCCTCGAACAATTGCAGGTCGAGGGTGCACCCAGGGAACAGCACGGTATTGAGCGGGAAAAGCGCCAGACTCATAAAGGTTTCCTTAAACCCGACTTAAATAACCAGCGACACGGCCAACGGCAAGAACACCGCCGTGGCCACGCCCATCAAACTCATGGCCAGCGCCGCAAAGGCGCCGGTTTCTTCGCTTTCCTGCAAGGCCACCGAGGTACCCACGGCGTGGGCGGTCATGCCCAGCGCCATGCCGCGCGCCTCGGGGCTGTGCACGCCCAGGCGCGATAAATACGCCGGGCCGATCATCGCGCCGATCACCCCGGTGATCAGCACAAACACCGCCGCCAATGCCGCCACGCCACCGATCTGCTCGGCCACCAGCATCGCAATCGGCGAGGTCACGGACTTGGGCGCCATGGTCATCAGCATCATGTGTTCCGCGCCAAACCACCAGCCCAACAGCACGCACAGGCCGGTGGCCAATACGCCTCCCACCACCAGCGTAGTAAAAATCGGCCAGAACAATTGGCGAATCCGTCGCAGATTCAGGTAAAGCGGCACCGCCAGGGCCACCGTCGCCGGGCCCAGCAGGATGCTCATGATCTCGGTGCTCTTGCGGTACTCGACGTAGGTCAGGCCACAGCTGAGCAACACGCCGATCACCAGCAGCATCGACACCAGCACCGGCTGCAGGAAAATCCAGCGGGTTTTCTCGAAGCCGGCCAGCACCAACTGATAGGCGCCGAGGGTGATGCCGATGCCGAACAGCGGGTGATGAATGACCGCCGTCCAGGCGCCGTGCCAGTCGAAGATCATTGATCCTTCTCCTTGCGCTTGACCATCTGCTGCATCAGCACGCCGACAAACCCCATGGCGATCACCAACGACAACACCAACGCGCCGACGATGGCCCAGAAGTCGGCGGCGATGTCCTTGGCATACACCATCACGCCGACCGCAGGCGGCACCAGCAGTAGCGGCAAATAACGCAGCAGACTGCTGGCCGCCAGGCTCAGGGGTTCACCGACTTCGCCGCGCCACACCAGGAAGGCCAGCATCAGCAGCAGCCCGATAATCGGCCCCGGCAGCACCGGGACAAACAAATGATTGATCGCCGTGCCGAGTAATTGAAACAGCACCAGCCATGTCAGACCGCGTAACAGCATCCGTTCTTCCCCCCAAAAGCGTGTCGGCATTATAAGCACGCTGCCTCTATGGAGCGGCATTCGCCAAAAGCATGGTGGGTTGACCGGGCCAAGTGCCCGTGATGATCTACATTGGTTCTCTGGACCTGTCCAAAACTACAAAAACGATGAAGCCAACCGAGCAAAGAAGGAGAGTCGCAATGCCCTCAGTACCCGTAGAGCAACTCAAGGATTATGTCGGCAAGGACCTGGGACGTTCCGCATGGCTCACCATCGACCAGGAGCGTATCAACCTGTTCGCGGAAGCCACCGGCGATTTTCAGTTCATCCACGTCGACCCGGTGAAAGCCGCCAAGACGCCGTTTGGCGGCACCATCGCCCACGGTTTCCTGTCGCTGTCGCTGATACCCAAGCTGATCGAAGACATCCTGATCATGCCCGAAGGCCTGAAAATGGCAGTCAACTATGGCCTGGACAGCGTGCGCTTCATCCAGCCAGTGAAGGTCGACTCCAAAGTACGCCTGGCCGTGACCCTCACCGACGCCACCGAGAAAAAACCGGGGCAGTGGCTGCTTAAGGCCACCTGCACCCTGGAAATCGATGGCCAGGAGAAACCTGCGTATATAGCCGAGTCGTTGTCACTCTGCTTCGTCTGAGCCTGGCTGTGGTGAGCCCGCCCGCTCACCACAATTCATGTAAATTTATGTATAGATCTCGCAGCTGCGGCATACTCGGCGCTCAATTATCCGGATCCCGCTATGCGCCCACTCGCCCCCCTTGCTCTTGTCCTTTTGCTCACCGCGTGCGGCGACGGCGAATCGCTGTTGCCGCCCGATGCGCGGCTGCCCGATGGCGGTCGTTACCGGGGCGATGTGGTCAACGGCTTGCTGCAAGGCCAGGGCCGAGTGGATTACCCCAACGGCAGCTGGTACGCCGGCCAGTTCGATAAGGGCCAGTGGCACGGCCAGGGCGAATGGCATGGCAGCAATGGCGAAGTCTATAAAGGCCAGTTCCAGCAAGGCCTGTTCGACGGCCAGGGCAGCCTGACCACGGCGGCCAACAGCTACGTCGGCGGGTTCAAGCAAGGCAAACGCAACGGCGAAGGCACCCTCAAAGAAGGGCAGATGACCTATCGCGGCGAATTCAAGGACGACCAGTACTCTGGCCTCGGCCGCCTCGAGCTGGCCGACGGCAGCCAGTACCAGGGCCAGTTCGCCCACGGCAAGCCCAACGGCGAAGGCCAGCGCAACGACGACAGCGGCAACCAGTTCAGCGGCCACTTCGTCGATGGCCAGCTGGAGGGCAACGGCACCTTCAACAGCGCCGAAGGCGACATGTACATCGGCCACTTCAAACAGAACCAGCTCAATGGCAAGGGCCGTTATGAAAACGCCGACGGCGACGTGTGGATCGGTGAATTCAAGGAAGGCGCCCTCAGCGGCAAGGGCGAACTGATCGGCGTCGACGGCAGCCACTACGTCGGCCAGTTCGTTGACTGGCGCTTCACCGGCCCGGGCCGTCTGAACCTCACTGACGGCAGCTTCTATATCGGCGGCTTTGACAGCGACAGCTATCAAGGGCGCGGCACCCTGGTGCTCGCCGATGGCACCGTGCAGGCGGGCACTTGGGTCAACGGCATGCGCGTGCGCGACGCCGATGGCAAATTATTGCCTGACCCACTGGAGATCGGCCTGTTTGCACAAGGCCGCTTATTGGATGACGCCCTCGCCGCCGTGCCCGCGTCCAAATCGGGCGTGGAGCTGTACACCCTGGTGGTAGCCGGCGACGGCAAACAAAGTGTGTTCCTGCGTGAAGCCGACTACGTCAGCAACATGCTCGCCACCCGCTTCGGCGCCTACGGCCAGATCCGCCTGGTCAACCACCGCGACCATATTGCTGACCGCCCCATGGCCACCCGCGAAAGCCTGCGCCGCTCGGTCCAGACCCTGGCCGAACGCAGTGGCCCGCAAGACCTGGTGTTCATCTACCTGACCAGCCACGGCACCCACGAACACGAACTGGTGCTCGACCAGCCGCGCATGGAGCTGGCCGACCTGCCGGCCGATGAGCTGGCCGCCGTGCTGGCACCGCTGAAAAACCGCGACAAGATCATCGTGATTTCGGCCTGCTACTCCGGCGGGTTCATCCCGGCCCTGAAAGACGAACACACCCTGATCATGACCGCCTCACGGGCCGACCGCGTGTCGTTCGGCTGCTCCGAAGAGGCCGACTTCACCTACTTCGGCGACGCCCTCTTCGCCCAGGCCTTCAACCAGACCGACGATTTGCAGCAAGCCTTCAAGCTGGCGCAGACCCACGTGGCCGAACGCGAACAGGCGGATAACTTCGAAGCCTCCGAACCGCAGATCTGGGCCCCCAAAGGCGTGATCGCCCATTGGCAATTATTACGCAAACAGCAGGCACGAAAGGCGCTCGAAAGCGTCTCAATGAATAGCAAGGAAGCCAAGAGCAACTAAGCTGAATCTGTATAAAGGGGGAAACACCATGTACCTGACGCCTCAGCATATTTTGCTCGCCGGAGCGACCGGCCTGACCGGGGAGCACCTGCTGGACCGCCTGCTCAACGAGCCGACCGTGACCCGGGTGCTGGCACCCAGCCGCAAGCCGCTGGCCGAGCATCCACACCTGGAAAACCCGGTGGGCGACCCGGCGGTATTCCTGCCGCAGTTGAGCGGCCAGGTGGACATCGCCTTCTGCTGCCTGGGCACCACCATCAAACAGGCCGGGTCCGAAGCAGCCTTCCGCGCCGTCGACCTGGACATGGTCGTGGCCTTTGCCAAGCGCGCCCGGGAACTGGGCGCACGGCACCTGATCGTGATCAGCGCGATTGGTGCCGACCCGAAATCCTCGATCTTCTACAACCGGGTCAAGGGCGAGATGGAACAGGCGCTGAAGGCTCAGGATTGGCCACAGTTGACCATCGTTCGGCCTTCGCTGTTGCTGGGTGAGCGGTTGGAGCCACGCTTGGCCGAGCAACTGGCCGGGCCATTGTCGCGGCTGATTCCGGGCAAGTACCACGGCATTGAAGTGTGCGAACTGGCGCGCGCGATGTGGCGGCTGGCGCTGGAAGAGCAGGATGGGGTGCGGGTTGTGGAGTCGGATGAGCTGCGCAAGCTCGGCAAATAACCCGTCTTCCAGGCCGGACACAATCAAAATGTGGGAGCGGGCTTGCTCGCGAATGCGCAGTATCAGTCAATACATCAGTGACTGATCCACCGCATTCGCGAGCAAGCCCGCTCCCACATTAGAGAGTTGGTGCTCCTGAGATTGAGTACTACAGCCCACCCGTCGCGTTAAACCCAACCCCCAACACCGTCAGCACCGACAGCGGCAACAGCAGCGTGTCGAGCAGCGCGCTGGCCGGCAGGTCCACATGGGGATAGCTCGGCGCCTCGGCCCCAAAGCGGTCCATCGCGCAACACCCGCCCTGAATCGCATACATATCCAGGCGCGTCCCGGCATACACCACCGGCGCCCCGGGTTGCGCTGCGTCCAGCGTGCGCGCCGTCGCGCACCCCGTCAGTTGCAGCGCCAGCAAGGTCATCAGTAGTTTATTCATCACTGCTCAAATGGTGCTCGCCCCAGCGCGGCAGCATGTCCTGGGGGATGTTCAGCAGGTTGAGAATCCGCGCCACCACAAAGTCCACCAGGTCATCGATGGTCTGCGGCTGGTGATAGAAGCCCGGCGACGCCGGCAGGATGGTCACGCCCATGTTCGACAGCTTGAGCATGTGCTCCAGATGGATGCTCGAATACGGCGCCTCGCGCGGCACCAGAATCAGCTGGCGACGCTCCTTCAAGGTCACGTCCGCCGCGCGCTCGATCAGGTTGTTGCAGGCCCCTGTGGCAATCGCCGACAGGGTTCCGGTGGAACACGGCACCACCACCATCGCGGCCGGCGCGCCGGAGCCCGAAGCCACCGGCGACATCCAGTCTTCCTTGCCATAGACCTTGATCTGCCCCGCCGCCGCACCGGTGTACTCGGTGAGGAAGGCCTGCATCATCTGCACCTTGGGCGGCAACGCGACATCGGTCTCGGTGGCCAGTACCAGTTGCGCCGCCTTGGAGATCAGGAAGTGCACCTCGCGGTCTTCGCGCACCAGGCAGTCCAGCAGGCGCAAGCCATAGGGCGCGCCAGACGCGCCGGTCATCGCCAGGGTGACGCGTTCCGGGCCGCTCACTTCAGGGCCTCGGCGAGTTTGCCGTGCAGGCCGCCGAAGCCGCCGTTGCTCATGATCACCACGTGAGCGCCGGGCTTGGCCTGGTGTTTCACGTGCTCGATGATGCCTTCCAGTGAGTCGCAGCAAATCGACGGTACGGTGCACAGCGCGGCGATGGCGGGCAGGTCCCAGCCGAGGTTGGCCGGTGCATACCACACAGCCTGGTCGGCATCATTGACGCTTTCCGGCAAACCATCACGGTGGGCGCCCAGCTTCATGGAGTTGGAGCGCGGTTCGATAATCGCGATTACCTGGGCATCACCCACGCGCTTGCGCAGGCCATCCAGGGTGGTGGCGATGGCCGTTGGGTGGTGGGCAAAGTCGTCGTAGATGGTAATCCCATTCACTTCGGCGACCTTTTCCATACGGCGCTTGACGCTCTTGAATGCGCTCAAGGCGGCGATGCCCATGGATGGCACCACGCCGACATGCCGCGCGGCCGCCAGGGTGACCAAGGCGTTGGCGACGTTGTGCTGGCCCGTCATGTCCCAATCGACGATGCCCTGGGCGACGCCTTCGAACAGCACTTCAAATTTTGAACCGTCTTCACTCAGCAGCTTGACCTGCCATTGGCCGCCCGCGCCGGTGGTTTGTACCGGGGTCCAGCAGCCCATCTCGATGACCCGCTGCAGGGCTGGCTCGGTGGTCGGGTGAATCACCAGGCCTTCGCTGGGGATTGTGCGCACCAAGTGATGGAACTGCCGCTCGATGGCCGCCAGATCGGGGAAGATATCCGCGTGATCGAACTCCAGGTTGTTCAGGATCGCCGTGCGCGGGCGGTAGTGAACGAACTTGGAACGCTTGTCGAAGAACGCGCTGTCATATTCATCGGCTTCGATGACAAAGAACGGGGTGTCGCCGAGGCGCGCCGACACCGAGAAATTCTGCGGTACACCGCCGATCAGGAAGCCCGGGCTCATGCCCGCGTGCTCCAGCACCCAGGCCAGCATGCTGCTGGTGGTGGTCTTGCCGTGGGTTCCGGCAACCGCCAGCACCCAACGGCCTTGCAACACGTGGTCTGCCAGCCATTGCGGGCCAGACACGTAAGGCAAACCTTTATTCAGTACGTACTCGACCGCCGGGTTACCGCGGCTCATGGCATTGCCGATCACCACCAGGTCCGGGACCGGGTCGAACTGCGCGGGGTCGTAGCCTTGGGTCAGCTCAATGCCCTGGGCCTGCAGCTGCGTGCTCATGGGTGGGTATACGTTGGCATCGGAGCCAGTAACATGATGGCCCAGTTCTTTGGCGAGGACCGCCATCGAGCCCATGAACGTGCCGCAAATACCGAGAATATGAATGTGCATAGTCGACCTCGTAAAACATCGAGGCAGGTTAGCGTAGGGTGGAAAAAATCGCACCCTTTAGCTAACGGGCGATCCCGTGTTTGCGCAGTTTTCTATACAAGGTGTTACGGCTAACCCCCAGTTGCTCCGCCGTGTGGCTCATGTGCCAGCGCTGTTGCTCCAGGGCATTGAGCAGCGCCAGGCGCTCTGCATCGTCCAAGGGCGAATCCGAACGGTCCTCCACTACTGCCGGCTGCGGGCGCGCCTGGCGAATGACTGCCGGCAGGTCCTCAAGCCCAATCCGTCCGTCGTCACATAACGCCGCCAACGTGCGCAATACCGTGCGCAACTGCCGCACATTGCCCGGCCAGGCAAAGGCCAACAGTGCCTGACGCGCAGGACCGTCCAGCAACACCGGCTGGTCGCCCGCCTCCTCCGCCAGCAGAAAGTCCAGCAACTGAGACTTGTCGCTGCGCTCCCGCAACGGCGGCAAGGCGATTTCCAGACCGTTCAGCCGGTAGTACAGGTCTTCGCGAAAACTGCCGTCCTCTACCCGCCCCAGCAAATTACGGTGGGTGGCGCTGATGATTCTGACGTTCACCGCCTGCGGCTCGCCGCCGATGGGCACGACAAGTCGGTCTTCCAAAACCCTTAACAAGCGCGTTTGCAAAGCGAGGGGCATATCGCCGATTTCATCCAGAAACAACGTGCCACCATCCGCTTGTTGCAGCTTGCCGCGCATGCCTTCCTTGCGGGCGCCGGTGAAACTGCCGCCGCGATAGCCGAACAGCTCGCTCTCGATCAGGCTTTCCGGGATGGCCGCGCAGTTCAGGGCGATAAAGGCTTTGTCGGCCCGGAGGCTGGCATGGTGCACCGCCTTGGCAAACGCCTCCTTACCGGAGCCGGTTTCGCCATTGATCAGCAACGGCACGTCGCGCTCAAACACACGCAACGCCTTACGGAAATCGTTTTGCAGCGCCGCATCACCCAGGCAAATGCCCGGCAACCGAGGCCGTTCGGGCAAGGCCTGGGGAATCGGCACCGGCACGCTGCGGGGCTGGCCGCGCAACACCGCGAACAACCCTCGGCCATCGCGGGTACGCAGGGGCCAACTGGCGTTGGCATTCGCGCTGGCACGCCCGAGCAACTCGTCCAGGGAGCAATCGAAAAACGCCTCCACCGGCTGCCCCAACAGGCCTCCACGGATTTGCCCAAGCAGGTTCAACGCACTCTGGTTCACCGCACAAATGCGCCCGTCGCCATCGAACGCCAGCAACCCCTCACTGAACAGGCCCACGGACTCCGCCTGCAAATGAAAGCGCAGCAACCAGTGGTGCTCAAAATGCCGCAGGAAGTAACAGCTCTCGATCATCTTCGCCGAAAGATTGACCAGCGCCATGGTGTGGAATTGGCTCTGGCGCGATACCGCTTCCCGGGCCGAAGACACATCCAGCACCGCCAGCAGCTCGCCATGGGGGTCGAACACCGGGCTGGCCGAGCAGGTCAGCCCGGTATGCCGGCCGCGGAAGTGTTCATCGCGATGAATCGTCAGGGACTGGCGCTCCACCAGGCAGGTGCCGATGCCGTTGGTGCCTTCGCAGGCCTCGCTCCAGTCGGCCCCCAGCCACAGGCCGGCACGTTCGAAAATCTTGCGCTCGCTGGGGGCGGTGACGCAGTTGAGGATCACCCCACGGGCATCGGTCAGCAGCACGGCATGGCCGGCGCCGGAGAGCTGTTGATGCAGGCTGTTCATTTCGCTGCCGGCGATGCTCAGCACTTGCTGCAGGCGTTCGCGACTTTCCAGCAGGCGGCCATGTTCGAGCACCGTGGGCGCGATGGTCAGCGCAGGGTCGAGGTGATAGTCCTCCAGGCATCGCAGCCAGGAGCGGGCGATGGAGGGATCGCTGCCGGGGCCGTGCAACGGGTCCTGCCCACGGGTGACCGTCAGGACTTGCTGGGCATGGCGACTGAAATGATCGTTTTGCATGTTCTTATTATTCTCCCTGCATGAACTACCCCGCGCGAGTGCCCAGCATCCTCCAGCCTCCCGACCATTGCAATCCCGGGCAGACCCACCGGTCACAGGCTGTACCGCTTATGGCACAAACTGTCACCCAGGCTGTACCAAGCCTGCCACAGCACCGATTTGCAACAACCTCTAAACCCTTGATTTACAGGCTCTACGAGGCACTGGCCCGACCTTTGCTCTACGCTTTAACAAGCACAACCGTGCGTCCTCCAATAAACACAAAAAAGCCAGGAGATACCCACCATGCGTTACGCACACCCCGGTACTGAAGGCGCTATCGTTTCGTTCAAGGCCAAGTACGGCAACTACATCGGCGGTGAATTTGTCGCGCCGGTCGATGGCAACTATTTCACCAATACCTCGCCGGTCAACGGCAAGCCCATCGCCGAATTCCCACGTTCCACGGCCAAAGACATCGACAAGGCCCTGGACGCCGCCCACGCCGCCGCTGACGCCTGGGGCAAAACCTCGGCCCAGGACCGCTCGCTGGTGCTGCTGAAAATCGCCGACCGTATCGAACAGAACCTCGAACTGCTGGCCATCACCGAAACCTGGGACAACGGCAAGGCCGTGCGCGAAACCCTGAACGCCGACATCCCGCTGGCCGCTGACCACTTCCGCTACTTCGCCGGCTGCATCCGCGCCCAGGAAGGCAGCAGCGCCGAAATCAACGAACACACCGCCGCCTATCACTTCCACGAGCCGCTGGGCGTGGTCGGCCAGATCATCCCGTGGAACTTCCCGCTGCTGATGGCCGCCTGGAAACTCGCGCCAGCCCTCGCTGCCGGTAACTGCGTGGTGCTCAAACCCGCCGAGCAAACCCCGCTGGGCATCAACGTACTGATGGAATTGATCGGCGACCTGCTGCCGCCGGGCGTACTCAACGTGGTGCACGGCTACGGCAAAGAAGCCGGCGAAGCCCTGGCCACCAGCAAGCGCATCGCCAAGATCGCCTTTACCGGCTCCACGCCAGTGGGCTCGCACATCATGCATGCGGCGGCCGAGAACATCATTCCGTCCACCGTTGAACTGGGCGGCAAGTCGCCGAACATCTTCTTCGCCGACATCATGAAAGCCGAACCGCAATTCATCGAGAAAGCCGCCGAAGGTTTGGTGCTGGCGTTCTTCAACCAGGGCGAAGTGTGCACCTGCCCTTCCCGCGCGCTGGTGGAAGAGTCGATCTACGACGACTTCATGAAAGTGGTGATGAAGAAGGTCGAGTCGATCAAACGTGGCGACCCGCTGGACACCGACACCATGGTCGGCGCCCAGGCGTCCGAACAGCAGTTCGACAAGATTTTGTCCTACCTCGAAATCGCCAAGGGCGAAGGCGCCGAGCTGCTGACCGGTGGCAAGGTCGAGAAGCTGACCGGCGATCTGGCCACCGGCTATTACATCCAGCCGACCCTGCTCAAAGGCACCAACAAGATGCGGGTGTTCCAGGAAGAAATCTTTGGCCCGGTAGTGAGCATCACCACGTTCAAGGATGAAGCCGAAGCCCTGGCGATCGCCAACGACACCGAGTTCGGCCTGGGTGCCGGCCTGTGGACCCGCGACATCAACCGCGCCTACCGCATGGGCCGGGCGATCAAGGCCGGGCGAGTGTGGACCAACTGCTATCACCTATACCCGGCGCATGCCGCGTTCGGTGGTTACAAGAAGTCCGGTGTGGGCCGTGAGACTCACAAGATGATGCTTGATCACTATCAGCAGACCAAAAACCTGCTGGTGAGCTACGACATCAACCCACTGGGCTTCTTCTAACTCGCAACCCGCTCCCACATTTGAAATGTAATAAAAATGTGGGAGCGGGCTTGCTCGCGAATGCGGTGGGTCAGTTGAAAATTCAGTAACTGATGCACCGCATTCGCGAGCAAGCCCGCTCCCACACTTGATCTTCACAAGACCTTGCTACTCATTCGGCTTCCTTAAGTAAGCCGGGATAAAACAATAAGAAAGGGATTCCATCATGCCCAGCGAACCGAATGGCGCTCCGGCGTCCGGGTCTTCCGTCGACTTTGAAAAGGTCGGCAACGAATACTTCCAACAACGGGAACTGAAAAAAGGCGCTGCCGGCTGGGTGCTTCTGGTCGGTCTCGGGGTTGCCTACGTGATCTCCGGCGACTACGCCGGCTGGAACTTCGGCCTCGCCCAGGGTGGCTGGGGCGGCATGTTCCTCGCCACACTGCTGATGGCCACCATGTACCTGTGCATGTGTTTCTCCCTGGCCGAACTGTCTTCCATGATTCCTACCGCCGGCGGCGGCTACGGCTTTGCCCGCAGCGCATTCGGCCCCTGGGGCGGGTTCCTCACCGGCACCGCGATCCTTATCGAATATGCCATCGCCCCCGCCGCCATCGCGGTGTTTATCGGCGCCTATTGCGAGTCGCTGTTCGGCATTGGCGGCTGGATGATCTACCTGGCGTTCTACATCATCTTTATCGGCATCCACATCTTCGGCGTGGGTGAAGCGCTGAAGCTGATGTTTGTGATTACTGCCGTTGCCGCGATTGCTCTGGGCGTGTTCCTGGTGGCGATGGTGCCGCACTTCAGTGTTGCCAACCTGCTGGATATTCCAGTGACCGAGGCCAAGGGCGCCAGCAGCTTCCTGCCGTTCGGATATGTCGGCGTGTGGGCGGCGATTCCCTATGCCATCTGGTTCTTCCTGGCGGTCGAAGGCGTGCCGCTGGCCGCCGAAGAAACCAAGAACCCGAAACGCGACCTGCCTCGCGGCCTGATCGGCGCCATAGTGGTGCTGACCAGTTTTGCCCTGCTGATCCTGGTCATCGCGCCCGGCGGTGCTGGCGCCTATGCACTGATGGCGTCAGGCAATCCGCTGGTGGAGGCCTTGTCCAAGGCGTACGGCGGTTCCACGTGGATGGGCCACTTCGTCAATCTGGTGGGCCTGGCCGGGCTGATCGCGAGTTTCTTCTCGATCATCTACGCCTACTCCCGGCAGATCTTCGCCCTGTCCCGCGCCGGCTACCTGCCGCGCAAGCTGTCGCAGACCAACAAAAGCAAGGCGCCGGTCCTGGCCCTGGTGATCCCCGGCATCATCGGGTTTGGCCTGTCGCTGACCGGCCAGGGTGATTTGCTGATCCTGGTGGCCGTGTTCGGCGCGACCATTTCCTACGTGCTGATGATGGCCGCGCACATCACCTTGCGCATCCGCCGCCCCAAAATGGACCGCCCTTACCGCACACCGGGCGGTATCTTCACCTCGGGGGTCGCCCTGGTACTGGCCTGCATCGCTGTCGTGGCGGGCTTTCTGGTGGATCCGCGCGTGGTGATTGGCGCCGCGATCATCTATGGAGTATTAATTGCTTACTTTGCTTTCTACAGTCGGCATCACTTGGTAGCAGGCACGCCGGAAGAAGAGTTTGCGGCGATCCAGGCCGCAGAGGCCGCCTTGCACTAAACGCCGTAAACCTCGGCGCGGGCGCTTTACTCACATTCCGCCCGCGCCGAAAAGGAGACTCTGTATGGCAAGCTTTTCCCACGCGGTCGGTGCATTCACCTACCGCTTCGACAGCCTCAAGGACGTGATGGCCAAGGCCAGCCCGGCGCGTTCCGGGGATTTCCTCGCCGGTGTTGCCGCGCAGAACGACGGTGAGCGGGTGGCAGCGCAAATGGCCCTGGCCAATATTCCGTTGAAGCACTTTCTTGAAGAAGTGTTGATCCCGTACGAAAGCGACGAAGTCACCCGGCTGATTATCGACACCCACGATAAACAGGCGTTTTCCGTGGTCAGCCACCTGACCGTCGGGGGTTTGCGGGATTGGCTGCTCAGCGACGCGGCCGACGAACAAAGCCTGCGCGCCCTGGCACCCGGGCTGACACCGGAAATGGCCGCCGCCGTGTCGAAGATCATGCGCGTGCAGGACCTGGTACTGGTGGCGCAGAAGATCCGCGTCGTCACACAGTTCCGCGGCACGATGGGCCTGCGCGGGCGCCTGTCTACCCGCCTGCAACCGAATCATCCCACCGATGAACCGGCGGGCATCGCCGCGAGCATTCTCGACGGCCTGCTCTACGGCAACGGCGACGCGATGATCGGCATCAACCCGGCCACCGACAGCATCGCTTCAATCTGCGCCATGCTGGAAATGCTCGACGCGATCATCCAGCGCTACGAAATTCCGACCCAGGCCTGCGTGCTGACCCACGTCACCACCTCCATCGAAGCCATCAACCGTGGCGTGCCGCTGGACCTGGTGTTCCAGTCGATCGCCGGCACCGAAGCGGCCAACGCCAGTTTCGGCATCAGCCTGAGCGTGTTGCAGGAAGGCTATGACGCGGGCCTGAGCCTGAATCGCGGTACCCTCGGGCAAAACCTGATGTATTTCGAAACCGGCCAGGGCAGCGCCTTGTCGGCCAATGCGCACTTTGGCGTCGACCAGCAAACCTGTGAGACCCGCGCCTACGCCGTGGCCCGGCACTTCAAACCGTTTTTGGTGAACACCGTGGTCGGTTTTATCGGCCCCGAGTACCTGTACAACGGCAAGCAGATCATCCGCGCCGGCCTCGAAGACCACTTCTGCGGCAAGCTGCTGGGCGTGCCGATGGGGTGCGACATCTGCTACACCAACCATGCCGAAGCCGACCAGGACGACATGGACACCCTGCTCACCCTGCTGGGCGTGGCCGGGATCAACTTCATCATGGGCATCCCGGGCTCCGACGACATCATGCTCAACTACCAGACCACCTCGTTCCACGACGCGCTCTACGCCCGGCAAACATTGGGTTTAAAGCCGGCGCCGGAGTTTGAACAGTGGCTGGCGAAAATGGGCATCTTCACGCAAGCCGACGGCAAGGTGCACTTCGGCAACAGCCTGCCACCGGCATTCCGCCACGCCTTGGCGCAATTGGGATGAAGAAGGAACCGCCTGTGCACATCGACACCCCGGAAAACAACGTGGACAACCCGTGGCTGGAACTGCGGCGCCTGACCCCGGCGCGAATTGCCCTGGGCCGTACCGGCACCAGCATTCCTACCGGTGCGCAGCTGGATTTCCAGTTCGCCCACGCCCAGGCGCGGGACGCCGTACACCTGCCGTTTGACCATGTAGGACTCAGCAGCCAACTGGCCGAACGTGGTCGTGACAGCCTGCTGCTGCACAGTGCCGCCGTCGACCGTCACAGCTATCTGCAACGCCCGGACCTTGGGCGGCGCCTCAGTGATGAATCGGCCCAGACCCTGCGGGACTATGCCGCAGCCAACCCGGGCGGAGTGGACCTGGCGGTGGTGGTGGCCGATGGCTTGTCGGCGCTGGCGGTGCATAAACATACGCTGCCGTTTCTTACACGCATGGAAGAGCAAACCCACGCAGAGGGTTGGTCGCTGTCGCCGGTGATTCTGGTGGAACAGGGCCGCGTGGCAGTGGCGGATGAAGTCGGGCAGTTGCTGGGGGCGAAAATGGTGGTGATCCTGATCGGCGAGCGGCCGGGGCTCAGTTCGCCGGACAGCCTGGGCCTGTATTTCACCTACAACCCCAAGGTCGGCCTGACCGATGCGTACCGCAACTGCATCTCCAATGTGCGCCTGGAGGGCTTGAGCTACGGCATGGCCGCTCACCGCTTGCTGTACTTGATGCGTGAGGCTTGCCGCCGGCAATTGTCGGGGGTCAACCTCAAGGATGAAGCCCAGGTACAAACCCTCGAGTCGGATGATCCCGACCTGATGAAAGACAATTTCCTGCTCAGCCCGCCGAAGGACTGATCCTTGCACGATTGCGCTTTTTCTCCGCTTTAGGCAGCATCGAAACACGGCCGCTTGTGTGGTCATACCCCATTTGGAAGTTGAGGCCTGGCATGCGGATAACTCAAGCGACCCTGGAACACCTGGACCTGTTGACCCCGCTTTTCGTCAAATACCGTGAGTTCTACGGCGCGCTGCCTTTCCCTGATTCGAGCCGTGCCTTTCTGGAAAAACGCCTGCGCCGCAAGGAGTCCGTGATCTATCTGGCGCTGGCCGACGATGACGACAAGAAACTGCTCGGTTTCTGCCAGCTGTATCCAAGCTTTTCATCGTTGTCCCTCAAGCGCGTGTGGATCCTCAACGACATCTACGTCGCCGAAGACGCACGCCGGCAGTTGGTGGCCGACAACCTGATGCGTACCGCGAAGAAGATGGCCAAGGAAACTCACGCCGTGCGCCTGCGTGTGTCCACCAGCAGCGACAATCAGGTGGCGCAGAAGACCTACGAGTCCATCGGTTTTCGGGAAGACACCGAGTTCAAGAACTACGTGTTGCCCATCAGCGATGACTGACATCTATTAACCAAACCTCGTGCATCAGTTGTGGGAGCCCCCTCCCACACTGACTCGCTGTCTACAATAAGACCCATGTCGCGACATCCCCCGCTACAAAACCAACACGCTTTTCACGACTCTATCCGTATAATGCGGACCTTTCAGGGTCGTAAGAATTACGCCACAACCTTGTAGCCCTTATTACCCGAAGCCTCCGCACAGGCCCGCTGAGCCAGGCCATTCACACAGGTGCCATCCATGGATTTCAACCCGCTCGACCTTATCCTGCATCTCGACGTGTACCTCGACATGCTGGTGAGAAACTACGGAGTGTGGATATACGCCATTCTGTTCCTGGTTATCTTTTGCGAAACCGGCCTGGTGGTCATGCCCTTCCTGCCGGGTGATTCCTTACTGTTTATCGCCGGCGCCATCGCCGCAGGCGGCGGCATGGACCCGATATTGCTGGGCGGTTTGCTGATGCTCGCAGCCATCCTGGGTGACAGTACCAACTACGTCATCGGACGAACGGCCGGCGAACGCTTGTTCAGCAACCCCAACTCGAAGATATTCCGCCGCGACTACCTGCAAAAAACCCACGACTTTTACGACAAGCACGGCGGCAAAACCGTGACCCTGGCGCGCTTCCTGCCGATCCTGCGGACCTTCGCACCGTTCGTCGCCGGCATCGCGAAAATGCCTTACCCGCGCTTCTTCGGTTTCAGCGTGTTCGGCACCATCCTGTGGGTCGGCGGCCTGGTGACACTGGGCTACTTCTTCGGCAACGTGCCGTTCATCAAGAAAAACCTGTCGCTGCTGGTGGTGTTCATCATCCTGCTGTCGCTGGTACCGATGATCATCGGCGTGTTCCGCAGCCGCTTTGGCCGCAGCTCTTCCGAAGCCAAGCCGCAGTAACCTGCGATGTGGTCCCTGAGCGCCTGGCGTCGCCGGCGCCTGCTGGCCAAGCACCCGATTGCCGATGAAACGTGGCAGCGGGTGCGCCATCACCTGACCTTCCTCGACGGCATCACTGCCGAGCAAGACCAGTGGTTGCGGGAAGCCTGCGTGGTGTTCCTCGCCGAAAAACACCTCACCGCCCTGCCCGGCGTCGAACTGCACCAGGAACAACGCCTGCTGCTCGCCGCCCAGGCACAACTGCCGCTGATGAACCTCGGCGACCTCGACTGGTACCAAGGCTTCCACGAGATCGTGCTGTACCCCGACGACTTCCTCAGCCCCCAGCGCCATCGCGACGCCAGCGGCGTGGAACACGAGTGGGACGGCGAACACAGCGGCGAAGCCTGGCAGCAAGGCCCGGTGATCCTCGCCTGGCCCGGCGTACTGGCCAGCGGCAACTGGGAAGGCTACAACCTGGTGATCCACGAGCTGGCCCACAAGCTGGACATGCTCAACGGCGACGCCAACGGCCTGCCGCCGTTGCACCACGACATGCGCGTGCAGGAATGGGCCAGCGTCATGCAAAGCGCCTTCGACGACCTCAACCGCCAGCTCGACCGCAACCCAGACGCAGAGACTGCCATCGACCCCTACGCCGCGGAAAACCCGGCCGAGTTCTTTGCCGTCACCAGCGAATATTTCTTCAGTGCCCCGGATTTGCTGGTCAGCAGTTATCCACAGGTATACGAACAACTGAGCCACTTCTACCGCCAGGATCCCCTGGCGCGCCTGCATCAGCTGCAGGCCGCCGACGTGCGGTATCAGACTGAACGCCAAGCGCCGTACGACGTCTGACGCATGGCATCGGCGTCAGAATATGCCTATAATCGCCGCCACTTTTAGGCCAATCCGGCCATGTTTCATGGCCAACTACGGGGGCAACGCCCAATGAGCTACAGCAAGATTCCGGCTGGCAAAGACCTGCCGAACGACATCTACGTCGCCATCGAGATTCCGGCCAACCACGCGCCGATCAAATACGAAATCGACAAAGACAGCGACTGCCTGTTCGTTGACCGTTTCATGGCCACCCCGATGTTCTACCCGGCCAACTACGGTTTCATCCCCAACACCCTGGCAGACGACGGTGACCCCCTCGACGTGCTGGTCGTGACCCCTTACCCGGTTACCCCAGGCTCGGTTATCCGCGCACGCCCGGTCGGCATCCTGAACATGACTGACGACGGCGGCGGCGATGCCAAAGTTATCGCAGTGCCACACGACAAGCTGTCCCAGCTGTATGTCGACGTGAAGGAATACACCGATCTGCCGCCACTGCTGCTGGAACAGATCAAACACTTCTTCGAGAACTACAAAGACCTCGAAAAAGGCAAATGGGTGAAGATCGACGGTTGGGGCAACGCAGACGCCGCCCGCGCCGAGATCATGAAGTCGGTCGCTGCCTACAAAGGCTGATACCGCTACACGCTCAAAAAAAAGCCCCGATTAATCGGGGCTTTTTTTGTGGGGAAAATATAAACATTCGAGCACCTCAATAAACGCATTTACAGCAACTGTTTAACTAACTTAGTTAACCAGTAGAACATTCCTGCAATAAGGAAACACCTACATACGGCAACTCAACGCATGGTTTATTTGATCTCTTTTTACGGCCAGTAAACTCTGCGTTTATGAATACATCAGGTGATCGCTTAAGAGCGCTATTACGGGAAGTTCATCTTTCCGCTTCCGACTTCGCCAAGAACCGCGATGTTACGCCTCAACACGTAAACAACTGGTTCAAACGCGGCGTCCCCATGGGCCGGCTCAACGAGTTCGCAGAACTGCTGTGCGTTACCAGCCGTTGGCTGCGTACCGGCGAAGGCCCCAAACATCCACCCGCCAACTACCAACTGGACGGCCCCGATGCAGACAACTCCCACCGTATTGCCAGGGAAAGCACAGGCAACTACATCACCCACCCGGTCTCAGGCCCGGTAAAAATCGACGTGGAGATTCCCCTCCACCCCACCTTCACCTCAACCGAAAGCATCCGCCTCTCCCTGCACGCCCTTGAAAGCATCGGCGTAAGCCCGGAGCGGGCACTCGGTGCCTACATGGTTGGCAACAGCATGATCGACATCATCCAGGACGGAAGTACCCTCGCCATCGACTGTGGCCGCAAACAGATCATCGACGGCGAAATCTACGCGGTAGAGCACGACGGAATGCTGCGCATCAAATACCTCTACAACCGCCCCGGAGGCGGCCTGCGGATGCGCAGCCACAACAGCGCCGAGCATCCGGACGAGTTTCTGACTTACGAACAGCGGCACGAGCAGAACTTTGAGATTCTGGGTTGGGTGTTCTGGTGGGCGACGCTGAATAATCGTCGGCCGCCGGTGCCGCTGGATGAGCATTTATTGGCCTACGAAGGCTCTAAATCGGATCTGGAGCTGGGAAATTGAAGTGAATGTGGGTATTATCCGCCGCACATTTGGTAGGGGGTTGGCGTGAAGCCGGCCCGCCCTGCCTGGCGATGCGGAGGAGTTCCCGCTGATGCCCCTTATCACTCAGGCGCGAGTCTGGGTGAACGATTTGAAGGCTGGTGAGGCTTACCAAAAATAAGCTGAACCAGTCCCCGAGAAGCCGGCCACAAGCCGGCTTTTTAATGCCTGGAAGAAATGCGCTACACCTGCCAGGCATCGAGCTATTTGAGAACGCGCCAACCGCTCCAAGGCACGCAAGCCGTCTTTTCCATCCTCAGGACATTCGCCTGATACGTCGCTAAAAGCCCGTTCCAAGAACACGTTTCGCATACCTGTCGTTACCAACGACATGACATCAAGACGTGTCGCAGAAATCAAAATATAGCGACACGTAGTGCACGCATGTTTACACTGACGCCACGAAAGGGCGCCCTGATGAGCCCCTCTTACCTTTAGACGGATAAGTCAAAGACCGAGCCCCATCCATGACCGCATCCCACCTTCCCTGGCAGGCTGACAAGCCCTACAACCAGCTTCCCACTTTGCCACCGGCAACTGTTCTGGAAACCCATGCAGTGCTCAAACGCTGCATTGAGGCCCGCACAGCCCTGGCCGAATTGAAGCAAGCGGCTGAGCTGATCCCTAACCAGACAATGCTGATCAACACCATTCCATTGCTGGAGGCCAAGGACAGCTCAGAGATCGAAAGTATCGTCACCACCACGGATTTGCTCTTTCAGCATGCTCAGGATGGAGATAGCCACGCAGACCCAGCGACCAAGGAAGCACTGCGCTACCGCAAAGCCCTGCAGAAAGGTTATCAATCGTTGGCCGACCGCCCACTCTCCACCGGTACTGCAGTCGAAATCTGCCGCACGCTTAAAGGCGTGAACATGGATATACGCCGGGTGCCAGGAGTCCAGCTAGCCAACGACCGAACCGGCGAGATCATCTATACCCCACCGGAAGGCGAAGATCGCTTACGTGACATGCTCGCCAACTGGGAGCGCTTCCTGCACAACGAGACCGACCTGGATCCATTAGTACGTATGGCGGTTAGTCACTATCAATTCGAAGCCATTCACCCATTCACCGACGGCAATGGCCGTACCGGGCGAGTGCTCAACACCCTGTACCTGATCCAGGAAGGCCTGCTGAATCTACCGATTCTCTACCTTAGCCGTTACATCATTGCCCATAGAGCCGATTACTACCGCCTGTTGCTTGATGTCACTCGCGAACAAGCCTGGGAGCCTTGGCTGCTGTACATGCTCAGCGCTGTGGAAGAAACAGCACGCTGGACTTGTGCAAAAATTGCCGCTATTCGCAGCCTGTCCGAGCACACCACCCAGTTTGTTCGTGAGCAGTTGCCGAAAACCTATTCCCGCGAGCTGGTAGACGTCATTTTCGAACAGCCCTACTGCCGCATCAGCAACGTCGTCGACAAACAGATTGCCCAGCGTCAAGCAGCCTCCCGTTACCTCAAAGAACTAGTCGCCATCGGCGTTCTGCAAGAGGTTCAGGTTGGCAAGGAAAAGCTCTTCATCCATCCCAAGCTGATGCAGTTACTCACTCGCGACAACAACGACTTCAAGCCATACGCCTGAGGGGACAGCTTTACTCGATGACAATCGTCTGCCGGGATCTGCGCCCCTGAGCCGTGATGATTAGCATTTGGTCAGTAGGTTGCTGACCAAATGCATCGTTACCTCAGTGTCGGCTTAGGATCCTCACCTCGGCTGCAAGCAATCCAACGCCCTATCCACCACCACCTTCGACATCTCCACCAAATGCATCACCGCCCGCTGCGCGCCGTTCAGCGGCTCGGTCGACGCCTGGGCGGTCGCCACGGCGCAATGCAACAGCTCGGCAGCATGAGCCAAAGCATCTTCGAAACTCAGTTCGTCATCAACGGTAAACGGGTTGGGTGAAGGCTGCGCGTCCGGCGCTTTGAGGTAGTGATCAATCACTCGGCGCGAGGCGTCAGTGTCACAAAGTAAGGATTTATGGAATGCGGGTGGATCGGGGTAACTTTGACCATGGTAGAACTCCTAGCAGTGAGTTAAACCACTAACCTCTCGCGACTAAACGATCAGAAGGTGGCAGCTGTACGCAGGTTAGTCGACCGGCCGCTAGGCACCGGCGCACCCGAAGGTGCCCTGCGCACAGCCACCATAAAGTGCAGGCGATAAATACCTGGCTTTGAGATGGCGCTGTACGCCTAGCGTTGTCCGGGCGACTAAACCCGATCACCGAATATGCAGTGACGGAACGCAGACTAGTCGCGGGATTTTGCTGGCGCAAGCGCTTGGAATTCTCTAGGAAACGTCCTGCAAATGAAAGGGATCAGTCTTCCTGGCCATTCCCAATCACTGCCACTTCTTGACTCTCCCCCTAAGGTCACACCTCACCCTGAACCCCCAACTTTCAGGACCCCACCACCATGAGTCAACGCATCCTGGTCATCCTCGGCCACCCTTCCCGCACCAGCTTCTGCTCTGCCCTCACCGACACCTACATCACCAGCGCCAAAACCGCCGGCCACGAAGTACGCGTTCTGCGCCTGGGCGATCTGACTTTCGATCCCATCCTGCACAACGGCTACAACCAAACCCAACCCCTGGAACCCGACCTGCTCAACGCCCAATCCGACATCCTGTGGGCCAATCACCTGACGTTTGTCTTCCCCATCTGGTGGGGTGGCATCCCGGCTTTGATGAAGGGGTTTATCGACCGAATTTTCCTATCCGGTTTCGCCTTCAAATACCGCAAAGGCAAAGCCTTCCCCGACAAACTCCTGAAGGGCCGAACTGCGCATTTGCTGGTGACCCTGGACACGCCAGCGTGGTATTACAGGTGGTTCTACCGCATGCCCGCGCTGCATCAGATGCGCAAGACAACACTGGCGTTTTGTGGCATTCAGCCGATCAAGACGTTGCAGTTCGGGCCAGTGTTGGGCTCTACGCCAGCACAGCGGGAACAGTGGCTAAAACAGGCCGGCGCACTCTTTGGGAAAAGGACTTTTCATGTACATCGGCAAAGCCGCGCAACTATCGGGCACAACCATCAAAGCGATTCGTCACTATGAGGCCATCGGCCTGTTGCCAGCGCCGCAGCGGGAAGGTCGTTATCGCATTTATTCCCCCCAGAGCGTCGAGCTGCTGAGTTTTATCAAGTGCGCCCAGCAGTTGGGTTTCAAGCTCAAGGAGTTGCAGGCGATTCTGGGTGGGCATCCTGGTGATGGCTTGCCCTGGGAGCTGGCGGACAAGGCAATCACCAACAAAAAGCAGGAACTGGTGAGGCAAATCGAAGCGCTGCAGAAGATGCACAAGGGATTGGTCGAATTTGAAGCCAGTCTCAAGGACGCTCAGGGTCAATGCAGCGCACCACTGAAAACCTCGCTGCAGTCAATGAGCTGAATCGCTGTTTTACGTAGTGCCGGGCAGCCGCTCGGTACGGAAAAAATCGCCCTCCTCGTAAGCCCAATCTGATTTTCCGGACCACTCGTCCAGGCCCCATTTTGCTGTTGCAGACTCCGACGCCTCCCCTTTGCAGAGACGTCATGGATGACTGCTTCTTCGTCCCACATTGCCCATATCGAACACGAACTGGATGGTTTTCATCAGAGCCTGGCGGTGTATCGCCAGCAGGTGGGCGCCTGGTATTCGCAAGCGCTGGACAAGGTCAGCCATGCAGCGGATTTGCCGTCGTTGCTGGGAATGGACCGAATCATTCGGGTGGGGGATTCGAGCACGTCGGTGAGCATGACCGATGACAACTTCTCGACGGTGGCGCGTTGTGAGGAAAGTGGCGTACTGGAGATCGAGAGCAAGTTCGAGTCGGTGTACGACGTGCCGCTGGGAGGCATCCCGGTTGAGGTGATTGGGCTGGATGACGGCAGTTCTACCGTCATCATTCTCGATGAACAGGGGAAAGGTTCTCACCCCTGTGTGGCCGGCAAGCGTTACCAGGTGCGAGTGCAAGGTGGCGTGTCGGACGAGCAGGTCGAGGCGCTGTTTTCGTCTTACGACGGTTTGACCGCAGACCTGGAAAGCTGGCTGCGCAAGCAATGGGGTGGTTTCCGGCCGCACTGGGAAAGGTCCACTTCAAGCGCGATTGGCAATGGCGTGCTGGCGGGAAGTTGGGCGGCGATCACCGGGGTGTGGGACGCCATCAAACAGGTGCAGGAGATCTTCAAGGACCCCGGCAAGCTGTTTGAAAGCCTCGGGGCGAAAGCCAGCGAATTGATGGAGCTGGCTCGCACTGCGCCAAAAGTTATGGAACAGGCGATGCTGCTGGCCAGTGATGAGGCGGCGCTGTACCTGATGTTGCGCACGGCGATGATTTGGCTGTCGGCGTTGCCGCCCAGTGAAGTTGCCGGGAGTACCGCCGAGGCGGTGGCCGGGTTTGTGGTGTCGTTGCTGATCGACTTGTTGGTGGCTGCGTTGCTGACGGTTGTTTTGCCAGCGGCGGGCATCGCTTATCTGAGCTCGCGTGCGCTCAGGTATGGCGCTCGGATTGTTGAGGCGGCCATTGCGTTTGTGAAGGGTATTTTCGGCGTTCTTCAGCGTTTTATGACGGCAGTGAATCGCTATAAGGCCGTGGCAGTTCGGGGCGCTGTGGAGGGGTTGAAAAAAGGTGGCGTGCAGATGCGCTGGGGGCCGCGTCAGAACACGGCGGTTCGACAGGGAGCGCATGTGGATGATGTGCCTGCTTCTGCGAAAAACCCCAATGGGGATGCTTCGGCTTGTGCAGTAGATACCTGTAAAAACGGCTGCCCGGTGTCGATGGTTACCGGTGAGGAACTGCTGACCCTCACTGACGGCTCGTTGGAGGGTGTGCTGCCGTTTGCCTGGACGCGGTTGTATCGCAGCAGTGCCGTGGAAGTGGATTGCGGGTTGGGGTTTGGCTGGAGTCATTCGCTGGCGCAGCGGTTGGTGGTGAGCGGTGAATCGGTGGTGTGGACCGATCACGAAAACCGCAGTACGACGTTTCCTCTTCCCTCTGCTGCGCGGCCAGCCATCACCAATAGCCTGGCGGAAGCGGCGATTTATCTGGGCTCGTTGCCCGATGAACTGGTGCTGGCCCAGGCGTCGCTTTTCTACCACTTCCGTGACGGTGTACTGACGTCGATCAGCGACGCGTATGACAACCGGCTGCGTATTGCCCGCGACTATTCGGGACGAATTCAGCGGATCGATAACCACGTTGGCCAGGGAATGCTGCTGCGGTATGACCGTGGACACATCGTTGCGATCGACTATCAGGTGCAGCGGGAACTCGGCTGGGTTACTGAGCAGAACGTTGTTGCCTACAAGTACGACGATGCGTGGCGGTTGATCGAAGCAACCAACGCGGTAGGCGAAAGCGAGCGTTATCGATACGACGATCAGCAGGTAATCCTGGAGCGGGAACTGGCCGGTGGGGCGAGTTTCTTTTGGGAGTGGGAACGGTCTGGCAAGGCGGCGCGATGCGTCCGGCACTGGGCCAGTTTTTCGCAGATGGACACACGGTATGTGTGGGATGACAACGGCACTGTCACCGTACACAACGCCGATGGCAGCCAGGAAGTCTACGTCCACGACCAGCGCGCTCGGCTGGTGCAGCGGATCGATCCGGACGGCGCGCAGCACTTCAAATCCTACGATGAAAAAGGCCGGTTGACGGTCGAGCAGGATCCGCTGGGGGCGGTGACGGCGTATCAGTACGACGAAGCCGGTCGGTTGATTGCGCTGTTTCCCGGTGACGATGCACCCACGTCCTACGAGCATGACAACGGGTTCGTGCGGGTTGTACGCCGTGGTGACGCGGTGTGGAAATACCAGCGTAACGACCAGGGAGATATCACCCGTAAGACTGATCCGGACGGCAATTACACCGAATACACCTACACCCAACACGGAAAGCTCAGCGGCGTCTGGTATCCGGATAACAGCAGCCAGCGGCTGATCTGGGACGAACGTGGTCAGCTCATTGAGGAGAAGCTGGCGAATGGCGGAGTGCGGCGTTATCGCTACGACGACCTGGGGCGGCAGGTTGCTTGCGAGGATGAGTATGGCGCGCTGACCCACTACCAGTGGGACGCCGTAGGTCGTTTGCTGAAGGTAATTCAGCCGGGCGGCGCCACTCGCGAATTCAGCTACAACCCGTACGGAAAAATCACTGCAGAGCGCGACGAGCTGGGTCGGGTTACTCGCTATGAGTATGCCGACGGTCTGCACCTGATCAGCCGTCGGATTAATCCGGACGGCACGCAGCTCAAATACCGCTACGACAATGTTCGGTTGTTACTCACCGAGATCGAAAATGAGGTTGGGGAAACCTACCGGCTTGAGTACCACGCCAACGGCCTGATACAGCAGGAAACCGGGTTTGATGGCCGCCGCACCGCCTATGCCTACGACCTCGCCGGGCACCTGCTGGAAAAGACCGAATACGGCGACGATGGCAGTCAGCTGGTTACCGGTTATGCGCGCGATGCGGCCGGGCGCCTCGTAAGAAAAACCCTGCCTGACGGCAGCAGCGTCAATTACACCTACGACCGCCTCGGCAATCTCCTCAGCGTCGACGACGGTAATTGGCCACTCCACTACGAATACGACCTGCAAAACCGCCTCACTGCCGAGCACCAGGGCTGGGGCACGCTGCGCTACCGCTACGACGAATGCGGGCAACTCAACTACCTGCGCCTGCCCGACAACAACCGCCTGGCCTTTCACCACGACAAAGGCGGCGACCTCGCCACCGTCGAGCTGAATGGCAAAACGCTGACCTCGCACTTGTTCAAATCCGGCCGTGAACATCAGCGCCAGCAAGGCCAACTTCTCAGCCACTACCACTACGACGACCAGGGCCGCCTGCACGCCCACGCCATCACTCAACAGGAACAACGCCACCAGCGCCGCCAGTACGACTACGACAACCGCGGCAACCTCACCCGCATCCTCGACACCCGCAAAGGCCAGCACGACTATCACTATGACCCACTCGACCGCCTGACCCGCGCCAACCACTCGCACGACCTGCAGGAACGCTTCGTCCACGACCCAGCGGGCAACCTGCTGATGCAAGACCGAGTCGGGCCCAGCGTCGTCAAAGGCAATCGCTTGTTGATGCAAGGCGACCGTCATTACGACTACGACGCCTTCGGCAATCTCCTGCGCGAACGCCGGGGCCGGGCGCAGCAGTTGGTCACCGAATACCGCTACGACTGCCAGCACCGCCTGATCAGCGTCACCCAGCCGGACGGTACCGAGGCCGCATATCGCTACGATCCGTTTGGACGGCGGATCGCCAAAATCCTCAACGGCCAGACCACCGAGTTCTTCTGGCAAGGCGACAAGCTGATCGCCGAACACAACGCCGATCACCACCAAAGCTATATCTACGAGCCCAACAGCTTCCGCCCGTTAGCGCTGCTCAAAGGCTACGGCCCGGAAGACGTAAAACCCTTCCACTACCAACTCGACCACCTCGGTACCCCGCAGGAACTCACCGCGCCCGACGGCGAAATCGTCTGGTCCGCGCACTACCGCGCCTACGGCCAAATCGCGAAGCTGGACGTCAACACCGTTACCAACCCGCTGCGCTTCCAGGGCCAATACTTCGACCCGGAAAGCGGGCTGCACTACAACCGTCATCGCTACTACAATCCGGATGTTGGTCGCTACCTGACGCCCGACCCAGTGAAGCTGGCGGGTGGGTTGAACGGATACCAGTACGTGCCCAACCCGACCGGGTGGGTGGATCCGCTGGGATTAGCATGTAAACCTACAGACTGCCCACAGGCCGCTGGCGGAACATGGGAATTTAACCCCGATGTAGATCTTGACTGGAGAACAGAAAAGGGAAGTCCTTATCAGCAAATGCGTAAAGCGCTGGACGAGGCATTTCACAAAACTGGCGTATCAAAAGACGATTACACCGTAACCAAATGGGGAAAAGACCAACACGGTAAATCATGGCCGACAGAGTGGCGAGTACTGAGAGGAGCTAACAAAGGAGCAGAAGTGAACATCGACGATCCAACGTTGGTCCCATCGACTAAAGGTCCGGCCTCACCACACGTTGGTTACCAGACCGCTGGTAAAAGAAGCGGTGGTGGAGCCAAAAGAGGGCATATATTGCTTGAGCTGATTCCTGTTAGCCGTTCAAAAATCGGTACATCTCAATGAATTATCTAGAAGAAGAAATCGATGAAGCATTAATTACTCTGGATATAGAGGGCATAAAGCTGAACTCCAGCCAGATTAGTTCACTAATCACATCTCTTATCGAGAGATTTTTCAAAACTAAACAAAAGACGCTTGACCCAAATTATCTCAATGTAAAAACCGAGCAACACAATCCGAATTTTTGGAAAGAGATACAAGACCTGATTCATAGTGACCGGCTAATTTTAATTGTTTTCGATTCAGCCCACAGAGCGTGGGAGATAGGTAGCGCCAAAAGCCTTGCTCTTATTTTATCTGAAACCACTGGCTATCCTTTCTGGATAACTGATCGAGACCTAACATTCTTAGTCCATATGGATGACCATGACTGCATAAGCTGGGCATAGAAATAAAAACTCTATAAGCAGCAAAAATCGAATACCACGAGTGACTCACTTCAAGAGCAAGCCTGTTGAATGAAGCTGATAACCGTGCCCTTTACCCAAGAAGCCTTAAAGCTTCTGGACGTTGACGCATACCCAGAGAACAAACTAGAACAACTGCATCTGAACAGCAACAGCGCGTTCGATATCGACCTCACCTCCGATATACGCCGGGTAAATCTGCGAAGAGGCCGTGTGTATCTGCAAGTCAGCCACAACAGTCGACCATTTATTGTGCAAGCCGGCGGGACTTGGATTAGGGCGTTGGGCACCGAGTTTTCCGTCGCGCATAACGACAAAGGCGGCCATGTGATCTGGCTCGACGATAAAGTCGAGCAACGCACCATCAGCCCCAGATTCAATCTGAATCAGGTCGACAGTGCCTTAGACGCGCTGATCAGCAGCCAGAAACTGAGCACCACTGCCCTCACCCGTCGGGTGTTGATCGTGCGCAGCTGACTGGACAGTGAGCCGAATAGCTCACACAATCGGCTCACCAAATGAGCCGAATAAGCCTCCTATTCGGCTCACGCACAGAGCATGCCCCCATGGATCACCCGAACTGGATCTGGCAACAACCCGACTGGCCGCACTTTCACTGGCAACCTGAGCGCCTCGCAGCGTTGTTGCGAGAGTGCACGCAGGCGCAAGGAAAGTTGCTGGGCATGCTCGGTTCGGTCAGCCAGGCACAGAGTTCAGAGAATGAACTGGATGCGTTGCTGCAAAACATTCTGACCTCCTCGGCAATCGAGGGTGAGCAACTGAATGTGGGTTCCGTACGTTCCTCTTTGGCCCGACGCCTGGGCCTGGAGCAATTGCAAGGCGGCTCCGTGAGCCGGCGCAGCGAGGGTTTGGCTGACTTGATGCTGGACGCCACGCAACAGTTTGCTCAACCGTTTACCCTCACCCGTCTATTTAACTGGCATCGGTGGTTGTTTCCCGCCGAGGAGGCCCGCTTTTCCACCCACGGCTTGAACGTAGGCGCGCTAAGGGGGGATGAGCCCATGCAGGTTGTGTCGGGACGACTGGACCGACCCACTGTGCATTTCGAGGCCCCACCCCGCCAAGGGCTAGAGCAGTCGCTGGACGATTTCATCGAATGGTTTGAAGCCAGTCGCCATCATGCGGCCCTTGACCCATTGCTGCGTGCAGGCCTGGCGCATTTCTGGTTCGTCACCCTGCATCCCTTCGATGATGGCAATGGTCGTCTGACCCGGGCGATTACCGACCTCGCACTTGCCCAGGCAGAGCATCAGGCGATCCGCTTCTATGCCATGTCGGCGAGCATCCTCGAAAACCGGGCGGGCTATTACCGCGCACTGGAAACCAGTCAAAAGGCCACGCTGGATATCACCGATTGGCTTGAGTGGTTCCTGCAAACGCTGCTTCGTAGCTTGCAGCAGGCCATGGTGCGGATTGACCGGGTGCTGGGCAAAACCCGCTTCTGGCAGCAGCATCGGGACCACGCACTCAGCGCCGAACAGACCAAAGTCTTGAATCGCCTGCTCGACGGTGGCGAAAAGGGCTTTGAGCACGGGATCAGCGCCGCCCAGTATCAGGCAGTGGCCAAAGTGTCCAAGGCCACGGCAACCCGACATCTGGCCGATCTTCTGGAAAAAAACTGTCTGGTTCGGCTACCCGGCGGCGGCCGCAGCACCCGCTATCAAATCAACACTCAAGGCGATTGATTTTCAAGGCAAATCCCCCCACTCATTTGCCCCAATCCCCCATGTCTGCTAGTGTCGCGCCGGTTTACCGTCTACCGGAATAGCCGCCATGGCCCGCAAAAAAGTTGCACTCGATTTCGAACAATCCCTCGCCGACCTGCAAACCCTGGTCGAGCGTATGGAGAACGGCGAGTTGTCGCTGGAAGACTCGTTGACCGCATTCGAGCAAGGCATCGGACTGACCCGCGACTGCCAGAGCGCCCTGGCGCAGGCGGAGCAGAAGGTCCAGGTGTTGCTGGAACGCGATGGGGAGTTGGCCGAAGAACCTTTCGATGCGGAACAGCCTGAATGATCGACGCTTATCAGGCCGGCAGCCAGGCCCGGGTCAATGCTGCGCTGGAACCGCTGTTTATTGCGCCCAGCCCCGAGCTGAACCGTCTGTATGAGGCTATGCGCTACAGCGTGATGAACGGTGGCAAACGCGTTCGCCCCTTGCTCGCCTATGCGGCCTGCGAAGCACTCGGCGCTCAGGCGGAGGAAGCCAACGGCGCCGCCTGTGCGGTCGAGTTGATTCACGCTTATTCCCTGGTACACGACGATTTGCCGGCGATGGACGACGATGATCTGCGTCGCGGCCAGCCCACTACCCATAAAGCCTTTGATGAAGCCTGTGCGATTCTCGCCGGTGACGGCCTGCAAAGCCTGGCGTTCAGCGCTCTGCTGGACCCGCGCCTGAGCAACGTCAACGCCGAGATCCGCTTGCGCATGGTTACCGCGCTGGCACTGGCCGCAGGCCCTGCCGGCATGGTCGGCGGCCAGGCGATTGACTTGGGCTCGGTCGGTTTGAAGCTCGATCAAAAAGCCCTGGAATACATGCACCGTCACAAGACCGGCGCGCTGATCGAAGCCGCCGTGCACCTCGGCGCTCTGGCCAGTGGCCGTGCCGAAGCCGCGCAACTGGCGGCGCTGCAAACCTACGCGCGGGCCATCGGCCTGGCGTTCCAGGTGCAGGACGATATTCTCGACGTTGAAAGTGATACCGCAACCCTCGGCAAACGCCAGGGTGCCGATATCGCACGGGACAAGCCGACTTATCCTTCACTGCTCGGCCTGGAAGCCGCCAAGACTTACGCCCTGGAGCTGCGGGATCAGGCCCTGGATGCCCTGCGACCTTTCGACGCGGCTGCCGAGCCACTGCGTGACCTGGCGCGGTATATCGTCGAACGCCGCCACTGACAGCAGCGGCCTTTTCCACCGCATATCAGCCAAGTTCGGCGCTCTGCGTGGGCAGTTTGCGATGCTTGAGGTAAACTGCCGCCTCTTCTATACCTATAACGATTCGCCTGATGCCCACGACGTTTCAAGAGATTCCCCGCAAGCGCCCGGCCACGCCCCTGCTGGACCGTGCCAACACGCCAGCCGGCCTGCGCCGCCTGGGTGAAGCCGAGCTGGAAACCCTGGCCGATGAGTTGCGCCTGGAATTGCTCTACACGGTCGGCCAGACCGGTGGGCATTTCGGTGCCGGTCTGGGCGTCATCGAGCTGACCATCGCATTGCACTACGTATTCGACACCCCGGATGACCGGCTGGTGTGGGACGTGGGTCATCAGGCCTATCCGCACAAGATCCTCACTGGACGCCGCGAGCGCATGGCCAGCCTGCGCCAGAAGGACGGCATCGCCGCCTTCCCGCGTCGCTCCGAGAGCGAGTACGACACCTTTGGCGTCGGCCACTCCAGCACCTCCATCAGTGCAGCGCTGGGCATGGCCATTGCCGCCCGCCTGCAGAACAGCGATCGCAAGGCGATTGCAGTGATCGGTGATGGCGCGTTGACCGCCGGCATGGCCTTCGAGGCGCTGAACCACGCGCCGGAAGTGAACGCCAACATGTTGGTGATCCTCAACGACAACGACATGTCGATCTCGCGCAATGTCGGCGGCCTGTCGAACTACCTGGCAAAAATCCTCTCCAGCCGCACTTACGCCAGCATGCGTGAAGGCAGCAAGAAGGTGCTCTCGCGTCTGCCTGGCGCGTGGGAAATTGCCCGTCGTACCGAAGAATATGCCAAGGGCATGCTGGTTCCCGGCACCCTGTTCGAAGAGCTGGGCTGGAACTACATCGGCCCGATCGACGGCCACGACCTGCCAACCCTGATCGCGACCCTGCGCAACATGCGTGACCTTAAAGGCCCGCAGTTCCTGCACATCGTCACCAAAAAAGGCAAAGGCTTCGCCCCGGCGGAAGTCGACCCGATTGGTTACCACGCGATCACCAAGCTTGAACCGCTGAACGCCCCGGCTGCTGCGCCCAAGAAAGCCAGCGGGCCGAAGTACTCTGGTGTATTTGGCGAATGGTTGTGCGATATGGCCGCCGCCGATCCACGCCTGGTGGGCATCACCCCGGCGATGAAGGAAGGTTCCGACCTGGTGGAATTCAGCGAGCGTTTCCCGCTGCGCTATTTCGACGTGGCCATCGCCGAGCAACATGCGGTGACCTTCGCCGCCGGCATGGCCTGTGAAGGCGCCAAGCCGGTAGTCGCGATCTACTCCACGTTCCTGCAACGTGGTTATGACCAGTTGATTCATGACGTCGCGGTGCAGAACCTCGACGTGTTGTTCGCCATCGACCGTGCCGGTTTGGTGGGCGAAGACGGCCCGACCCACGCCGGCAGCTTCGACCTGTCGTACCTGCGCTGCATCCCCGGCATGCTGGTGATGACCCCGAGTGACGAGAACGAACTGCGCAAGATGCTCAGCACCGGCCACCTGTACAACGGCCCGGCGGCTGTGCGTTACCCGCGCGGCAACGGCCCGAATGCCGTGATCGAAAAGGACCTTGAGCCTATCGAGATCGGCAAGGGCATCGTGCGTCGCCAGGGCAGCAACGTTGCCTTGCTGGTGTTCGGCGTGCAATTGGCTGAAGCCTTGAAAGTCGCCGAGAAGATCGACGCCACGGTGGTGGACATGCGCTTCGTCAAACCACTGGACGAAGCCCTGGTGCGCGAGATCGCCGGCAGCCATGCGCTGCTGGTGACCCTTGAAGAAAACGCCATCATGGGCGGCGCCGGTGCGGCAGTCAGTGAGTTCCTGGCGCGGGAGAACATCCTCAAGTCGGTGCTGCATCTGGGCTTGCCGGACGTGTATGTCGAGCATGCCAAACCGGCGCAGATGCTGGCCGAGTGCGGGCTGGATGAAGCGGGGATTGAAGCTTCGGTTCGTCAGCGCATGGCCCTGCTGGGCCTGTAGAAACGCGATTAAAAATGTGGGAGCGGGCTTGCTCGCGAAAGCGGTGGGTCAGTCAACAGATGTATTGACTGACACTGCGCCTTCGCGAGCAAGCCCGCTCCCACATTCGCTTATGCCAACTTCAAATGCTACGGACAGCCCATGAACCGCCTTCGCCTTGCCCTGCCCCTTCTGTTATTGCCAGCCACCGACCTGCTCGCCGACAGCTTTGAGCGCGACCAAGCCCTGAAGCTGCCCGACGTGGTGATCAGTGCCAACCGCCAGGTCCAGGCGCGCAACGACAGCAGCGCCGCCAACACCATCTTTACCCGCGACGACATCGAACGCCTGCAACCCACCAGCGTGACCGACCTGCTGAGCCGTGTGCCCGGCGTACAGGTTTCACAAGCCGGTGGCCGTGGCAGCCTGGCAAGCATTTACATTCGTGGCACCAAATCGGCCCAAAGCCTGGTGTTGGTCGATGGCCAGCGCATTGGCAACTCGACCTCCGGCGACAGCAACCTGCAGCACCTGAACATCCAACAGATCGAACGGGTGGAAGTGCTGCGCGGTTCGCGCTCGGTGATCTACGGCAGCGATGCGATTGGCGGGGTGACTCAGATCTTTACCCGGCGCAGCAACGAGTCCGGCCTGCAACCCCGCCTGCATGTGGGTTTTGGCAGCAACCAGACGTGGGAACGCAGCTTGGGCCTGTCCGGCGGTGACGAGAAAACCCGCTTCAACCTCGGCGCCAGCCTGGATGATACCGCCGGGATCAATCGCACGTATGCTTCGTACCCCAGCGACCGCGACCATGACGCCTATCGTAACCAGTCCACCAGTTTCAGCCTGAGCCATGCCTTCAACGAAGACCTCGAAGCCGGTGTGAACGTGCTCGATAATCGTGGCAAAAGCGAATTCGACAATCCGTTCGGTCGCTTCGATACGACCACCTTCCAAAGCTTCCAGCAAAAGCCCTATTCCAACTTCACCGTAAGCAGCGTCAGCAGCTATGTCGACGCGCGCATCAATGACGTGTGGAAGTCCCGGCTGGAAGCGGGCCACAGCGAAAACCGCGAAGAAACCCGGGACAAGCTCAGCACCGAGCGCAGCGTGTTCAACACCTACCGCAACTCGCTGAACTGGCAAAACGACCTCACTCTCAACGAGCAGAACAGCCTAATCCTGGGCGGCGACTGGTACGAGGACCGGGTCAACAGCAGCACAGCGTTCGCCGAAGACAGTCGCTGGAATAGAGCTGCGTTTATCCAGCACCGTTTCCAGGCGCAATCTTTCTCCACAGAACTGGGCCTGCGCCGCGACCAGAACCAACAGTTCGGCGGCCACAACAGCTGGAGCGGCACCCTCACCCTGCCGCTGAACCCGGACAATGACCTGTTGCTGAGCTACAGCGAAGGCTTCCGCGCACCGACGTTCAACGACCTCTACTACCCGGACGAATTCGGCTTCAAAAACAGCAACCCGAACCTCAAGCCCGAAACCTCGAAAAGCTACGAAGTGCAGTGGCGCAGCCAACTGAGCGACACCAGCCGACTGGAAGCCTCGCTGTACCGCACCGATATTAAGGATGCGATCGTGTTCGCCAGCAATGGCCCGCAAAACGTCAGCTCCGCGCGCATCAACGGCTTTGAAGCGGCGCTCAAGCAAGAGCTGTTCGGCTGGCAAAGCAGCCTCGGTATCGCACTGATCGACCCACGGGACCGCGACACCGGGCGCACACTGGCCCGTCGAGCCAAGCGCACCCTGAGCCTGGACCTGGATCGCCAATTCGATCAGTTCGGCGTCGGCGCCAGTTGGCAAGCGGTGAGCAGCAGCTACGACGATGCGGCGAACCAGCAACGCCTGGGCGGGTACGGTTTACTCGGACTACGGGGCAGTTGGGCGGTGAATCGTGAGATCACACTGGAAATGAAGCTCGATAACCTGCTGAACAAAGACTACAGCCGGGCGCTGTATCAGTATCAAGGCCAGCAATATGGCTATCGGGAAGAAGGCCGCGCGCTGATGTTCGGGGTGACCTGGACACCGGAGCTCTAAGTCGTCTGCACCGGCCTCATCGCGGGCAAGCCCGGCTCCCACATTTAACCGCGTCGCATGAACGAACGCGACCGAATGTGGGAGCTGGCTTGCCTGCGATAGCGGTCTCACAGCCCCGGTGCAATCACCTGACACAACCGCGCCACCGCTTCCAGCATCTGCCCGCTGGGCCGTTCCAGGCCCTTGTCGGGCACCACCAGCAAATGCCCGTTCGCCACTGCCGCCACTTGGGGCCAGGCCTTCCACGCATCCAGTTGCGATTGATCACCCGCCAGAATCACCTCGGGATCGCGCTGCAGCACCGACTCAATGCTGACCTGCGGTGCCGGTAATTTCAGATCATCGAACACATTGCGCGCGCCGCACACACTCAGCGCGTCACTGATGATCTGCCCGCCGCCCACGGTGTACATCGGCTGGTTCCACACCTGATAAAACACCCGCAACGGCTCGGCCCGGTGATAGCGCAAGCGCAACTCGGCCAGGCGCTGACGCAACTGCGCAGCCAATTGCCGGCCGGCATCAGCCCGCCCCAGTTGCCGGGCAATGGTTTCAACTTGCGAGGTGAGTTGTTCGAGGCTGTGGGGTTCAGCGACAAACACCGGGATGTTCAGGCGTTGGAGCTGCTCACGCTGGGCCGGGCCGACGCTGCCGGGCCAGAGCAGGATCAGGTCTGGCTTGAGGCTGAGCAGCCGTTCCATGTCCAACTGCCCGTAGTTTCCCACCGAAGGCACATTCGCCAAGGCCTGTGGACGCTCGCCGCCATCCAGCACGCCTACCAGCAAATCAGCAGCGCCCAGCTCAACGACGATTTCAGACAAGGAAGGAGCAAGGCTGACAACCCGCTCGACCGCCGCAACCTCAGCCGTGACGACCAGCAGCAACAACGCCAGCCAGGCGCGCATCAACCCAACTGACGCGGAATGCGATAGAGGTAGAACAGCACCAGGGTCGACAGCGCCAGCAGAAACAGCGGCACCGCTTCCAACCCGACAAACACCGCCAGTGCGCCGATCCAGGCCGGCAGTGAGGCCACCAGCAAGGCCACACGGCGACGGGCCGCGAGGGTGATCCAGGCAGCCGGTTCTTCAGGGGTATCGAGGGCTTTGCCGGTGGCAATCAGCGCGTGTTTATAGCCATGGAAGTAACGCAGGCTGACAAACATCGAAGCCACACCGGCGATGAAAAACGGCATCGCCAGCACCGGCAGCAAGGGCTCGGCCTTGCCAAACACCAGGTTGATCACAAACAACGGCACCAACGCCAACGCCAGGTATTGCCACCAGTTAAACGACAGTCGCCGCTTGACCTGGCCGCGCGTCACGCCCGGTCGACCTCGCCCTGGTGCTCGTTGCCCATCATGTGGTCGAGCTTGCTGGCCTTGGTGGCCAGGTACAGCTTGTTATGCGGGTTGTGGCCGGTGTGCAGGGGCACGCGCTCGGCGACGGTGATGCCCATGTCGGTCAAGGCTTTGACCTTGCGTGGGTTGTTGGTCATCAGGCGCAGGGATTTGACGCCCAGGTGCTGGAGCATCGGCAGGCAGATCCCGTAGTCACGCTGGTCAGCGGCAAAACCCAGGCGCTCGTTGGCTTCTACGGTGTCGGCCCCGCCATCCTGCAGCTCATAGGCGCGGATCTTGTTCAGCAGGCCAATGCCACGGCCTTCCTGACGCAAGTACAGCAACACGCCACGGCCTTCGCGGGCGATGGCCTGCATGGCGGCTTCCAGTTGCGAGCCGCAGTCACAGCGCTGGCTGAACAGGGCATCGCCGGTCAGGCACTCGGAGTGCACGCGACCGAGCACCGGAGCGCCGTCCGCCACGTCACCGAGGCTCAGAACAACGTGTTCGCGCCCGGTGGTTTCCTCAAGAAAACCATTCATGGTGAACGTGGCAAAAGGGGTTGGCAGCTTGGAAGCGGCAACGAAAACGACGGGCACCGTGTGCTCCTGATTTCTGATTTCACAGGGGATAGATTGTAACAGCAGGTTCCTACAGACGCTTAAGCTGAATTGTCGCTGATAAAGATCAATAGGTTCGATTGGCCTTCAGCTTGGTTCTATGGGTGTCAGAAATGTTGATAGCCACGGATGGCGGGTGTGATGTCCTGGCCCGCCGCGTCCAGCAGGGTAACGCCCTGCCCCGCCTCGACCCGGCCAATCACATGGACCGGCGCACCGGCAGCCAACAACGGTGCCAGTTCGACAGGTGGCAAGGTGAACGCCAGTACGTAGTCGTCCCCGCCGCTCAACGCGGCTACCCGCGCATCCGCGTCGCCGACAAAGGCGAGCAAGGCCGCCGACAACGGCAACTTTTGCTGCTCGATCAACAAACTGACAGCCGACGCCTTGGCGATATGCCCGCAATCAGCCAGAAGACCGTCGGAAATATCCATGGCAGACGTCGCCTTGCCCCGCAACGCCAGGCCCAGCGCCAACTGGGGTTGCGGCGACCAGTAATGGGCCAGCAACGGCTCGGCGACAGCGGCCTCTGCCGTGCGCTGCCCCAGTACCAGCGGCAATGCGCCCGCCGCGTTACCCAGCTCACCGCCAACACACAGCAAGTCGCCGGGCCGCGCACCGCTGCGGGTCAAGGCCTGGCCCGCCGGCACCCGGCCAAACACGGTCAGGGTCAGGCTCAGCGGCCCACGGGTAGTGTCGCCACCCACCAGAACCACACCGCAACTCTGGGCCATGGCGTTCAAACCCTGGGCATAGCGTTGCAGCCAATCGGCATCAACCGTCGGGGTGGTCAGGGCAAGGGTAAACGCGAGGGGATTGGCGCCCATGGCTGCCAGGTCGCTGACTGCCACGGCCAGCGAGCGCTGGCCGAGCAGAAACGGATCACAGGGGTCGGCAAAGTGCACGCCGGCCACCAAAGTATCAGTTGAAACCGCCAGCTGTTCCCCGGGAGGAACCGCCAGCAAGGCGCAGTCGTCGCCAATCCCCAGTGCAATGCCTTCGCCGCCTTGCGCACAGGGCGCGGCGGCGAAGTAGTTGCGGATCAGCTCAAACTCGCCCATTGCGTCAGCAAGCGCCAGTTAGCGCTTGTACGCCTTCACTTCGGCTTCACGCAGGCGCGGGGCCAGCTTGTCGAGCACGCCGTTGACGAACTTGTGACCGTCGGTGGAACCGTAGACTTTCGCCAGTTCGATCCCTTCGTTGATCACAACGCGGTACGGTACGTCGACGCGCTTGAGCAGTTCCCAGGTGGACAGGCGCAGTACGGCCAGTTCAACCGGGTCCAGCTCTTCGAGGGTCAGGTCCAGGCACGGCGACAAAGCAGCATCGATCTCGTCCAGGTTGGCCGGAACGCCGTGCAGGATGTCGTGGAAGTAGCTCTGGTCGGCAAACGTGAAGTCGTTATCGACGCGAAATTGCGCTTCAATCTCGTTCAGCGAAGTGCCGGCCATATGACGCTGGTACAGCGCCTGGGTGGCGAGCTGACGAGCCGAACGACGCTTTTCGCTTTTCGAGGGCTTGCCGGCGTCTGTTGGGCGCGGGTCCTGGGGGTTGAACTGATCGCTGTCGTCGCTAATCACTTGGCCTCCAACTGTGCCAGCAGGCTGACCATTTCCAGGGCGGACAGGGCAGCTTCGGCACCTTTGTTACCGGCCTTGGTGCCGGAACGTTCGATGGCTTGCTCGATGGAATCAACGGTCAGCACGCCAAAGGCGACCGGCACGCCGAACTCCATGGACACCTGGGCCAGGCCCTTGGTGCATTCGCCAGCCACGTATTCGAAGTGCGGAGTACCGCCACGAATGACCGCGCCCAGGGCGATGATCGCCGCGTATTCACCCTGCTGTGCAACTTTCTGCGCAACCAGTGGAATTTCGAAGGCGCCAGGAGCGCGGATAATGGTGATGTCGCTTTCGCTCACACCGTGGCGAACCAGGGCATCCACGGCACCGCTTACCAGGCTTTCAACCACGAAGCTGTTGAAGCGGCCAACCACCAGGGCATAGCGGCCTTTGGGGGCGATGAAGGTACCTTCGATGGTCTTCAGGGTCATTCGACAAATCTCTTAAAGAGCCGGGACGCGCTTAGTGCGCGCCCCTCAGTGATATTTGAACCGCGAACAAGGGGTAAACAACGCCGGCCTTTATTCGGAGGGCACGTATTCTACTACTTCCAGGTCGAAACCGGATATGGCATTAAATTTCATTGGCGCACTCATCAGGCGCATTTTGCGTACGCCCAGGTCCCGCAGGATCTGCGAACCGGCACCGACGATGCTGTAGGTGGTCGGTTTTTTCACCGGCACGTGGTCGGCGGTTTCACGGATATGCGCCAGCAACACGTCGCCATCCACCGGGTTACCCAGCAGCAATACCACGCCGCTGCCAGCATCGGACACCGCAGACATCGCGGCCCGCAGGCTCCAGCGCCCCGGTTGCTTGACCATCAGCAGGTCGCGCAGCGGGTCCATGTTGTGCACCCGCACCAGGGTCGGTTCTTCAGCGCAGATGGTGCCCAGGGTCAGGGCCATGTGCACGTCGCCTTCCACGGAATCACGATAGGTCACCAGGTTGAACTGGCCCAGCTCACTGTCCAGCGGCTGCTCGGCAATCCGCTGAACGGTACGTTCGTGGATCATTCGGTAGTGAATCAGGTCGGCAATGGTGCCGATCTTGATGTTATGCAGCGCGGCAAACTCTTCCAGCTCGGCGCGACGGGACATGGTGCCGTCGTCGTTCATCACTTCGCAGATCACACCGCTCGGCTCGAAACCGGCCATGCGCGCCAGGTCGCAGGCAGCTTCGGTGTGGCCGGCGCGAGCCAGGGTGCCACCCGGTTGGGCCATCAGCGGAAAGATGTGACCAGGGCTGACGATGTCTTCGGCCTTGGCGTCTTTCGCGGCAGCGGCTTGTACGGTGCGGGCACGGTCAGCAGCGGAGATGCCCGTGGTGACACCGGTGGTGGCTTCGATGGACACGGTGAACTTGGTGCCAAACCCCGAACCATTGCGCGGCGCCATCAACGGCAGCTTCAGCAGCTCGCAGCGCTCGCGGCTCATTGGCATGCAGATCAGGCCACGGGCGTGCTTGGCCATGAAGTTGATGTGTTCCGGCTGGCAGCACTCGGCGGCCATGATCAGGTCGCCTTCGTTTTCGCGGTCTTCGTCATCCATAAGGATAACCATCTTGCCTTGGCGGATGTCTTCAACCAGTTCTTCGATGCTGTTGAGCGCCACGCGGCACCCCCTTGGGTCAGGATTTAAGGTAGCCGTTAGCGGCTAAAAAACTTTCAGTGATGTTACCGGCGGACCCTTGAAGAGAGTCAGACTCTGCGGCCTTATCGCCCAACAACAGGCGCTCCAGGTAACGGGCAAGCAAGTCGACTTCCAGGTTCACCCGGCGACCCGGCTGGTACGACGCCATGATGGTTTCGCTCAGGGTGTGGGGAATGATGGTCAGTTCAAATTCGGCGCCATTCACGGCGTTCACGGTCAGGCTGGTGCCGTCGACGGTGATCGAGCCCTTGTGGGCGATGTACTTGGCCAGCTCCTTGGGCGCGCGGATGCGGAATTCCACGGCGCGGGCATTTTCGCTGCGAGCAACGACTTCGCCGACCCCGTCGACGTGACCACTGACCAGGTGCCCACCGAGACGGGTGGTCGGGGTCAGGGCTTTTTCCAGGTTCACCGGGCTGCCGCTCTTGAGGTCGTTCATCGCGGTGCAGTCCAGGGTTTCCCGGCTGACATCGGCGGCAAAGCCGTTGCCAGGCAATTCGATGACAGTCAGGCATACACCGCTGACGGCGATGCTGTCGCCCAGTTTGACGTCGCTCAGGTCGAGCTTGCCGGTTTCAACCAGCAGGCGTACGTCGCCGCCTTTTGGGGTCATTGCACGGATGCTGCCGATGGATTCGATAATGCCGGTGAACATGCCGTTCTCCTGAAGACGTGGCGCAGGCCGGGAATTATACGCTCGCTGCAGGGACGGGGACGGCAGTGACTCGCCAGTCATCGCCCACAGCGCGCATTTCAGTGATCTTGAGTTGGGGGGCGTCGGCCAGTTTCTCAAGCGGCCAGTCCAGCAAAGGCCGAGCAGCGGAGCCGAGGAACTTGCCGGCGACGAATATCACGTACTCGTCCACCAGGCCTTGCTGGGCGAAGGCACCGGCCAGACTTGGGCCGGCCTCCACCAACACCTCGTTGACGCCACGGGCGGCCAGGGCCACCAGCGCGGAACGCAGGTCGACCTGACCGTCGACGCCCGGCACCACCAGGCACTCGGGCCCGGTTGGGTATTGGTTGTCCGGGGTCACGCAGGTGATGACCAGCGCGGGGCCGGCCTTGAAGAACGGCGCATTCAGCGGCACCCGCAGGCGGCCGTCGATCAATACGCGCAGCGGCGGACGGGACATCGCCAGGGCGGTGGTTTCTTCATCCAGCCCCAGCTCGGCGGCGCGCACCGTCAGGCGAGCGCCATCGGCCAGCACGGTGTCGGCGCCGGTGAGCACCACACTGGCCTGGGCCCGCAGTCGTTGCACGGCGGCACGGGCGGCCGGGCCGGTGATCCACTGGCTTTCGCCATTGGCCATGGCGGTGCGACCGTCCAGGCTCATGGCCAACTTGACCCGCACAAACGGCAGGCCATGCTCCATGCGCTTGAGAAAGCCCGGGTTGAGCGCCCGTGCTTCGTTTTCCAGCAAGCCGCTGTACGTCTCGATCCCGGCCTGGGCCAACCGACGCATGCCACGCCCGGCGACTTCCGGATTCGGGTCCTGCATCGCCGCGACCACACGGGCCAAACCGGCATTCACCAGGGCATCGGCGCACGGTGGCGTATGCCCGTGGTGGCTGCAGGGTTCAAGGGTCACGTAAGCCGTGGCGCCCCGGGCCTTGTCGCCCGCAGCCCGCAGGGCATGGACTTCCGCATGGGGTTCGCCGGTGCGCACGTGCCAGCCTTCGCCGACAATCTGCCCATCACGCACGACCACGCAGCCAACTCGGGGGTTGGGGTGGGTGGTGTACAGGCCCTTGCGCGCCAATTCCAGGGCACGAGCCATGTAATGAGCGTCGAGTACCGCTTGTTCTGCCGAAGGTGGGTTCATTCTTTTACCGGCTCACGGGCCAGGCGGTCGATCTCTTCGCGGAACTCGTTGAGGTCCTGGAAGCGTCGATACACCGAGGCGAAACGGATATAGGCGACTTCGTCGAGCTTTTGCAGCTCGCCCATCACCAATTCTCCAACCACCAGGGATTTGACTTCGCGCTCGCCAGTGGCGCGCAGCTTGTGCTTGATATGCACCAGCGCCGCTTCCAGCCGCTCGACACTCACCGGGCGTTTTTCCAGGGCACGCTGCATTCCGGCGCGCAGTTTTTCTTCGTCGAAAGGCTGGCGGCTGCCGTCGGTCTTGATCAGACGTGGCAATACCAGTTCGGCGGTTTCGAAGGTGGTGAAACGTTCACCGCAGCCAGAGGCCAGGCATTCACGCCGGCGACGCACCTGCTCGCCCTCGGCGACCAGACGCGAGTCAATGACCTTGGTGTCGTTGGCACCGCAGAAGGGACAGTGCATGGTGGCAGGCAACAAAAAATGGGAGGGCCATGGTAGCGCATCCCTGTGGCAAGACAAGCCACAGCCTTTACGGTATATAGGCTGACTATTATGTTTCATATTTTTTAAGCCACGGATTTTGTCCTTTCTGGAGCCGTACATGCAGTTACGACCACTTGTTTTGCTCACGTTGCTCGGTTTTCTGGTCGCCTGCAGCAGCCATGCCCCAAAACCTGCCGCGCCGGTTGCCGCCCCTCAACAAGAGAAAAAAATCCCGGGTGTGGAAGAAGACCTCGGCCCGCTGCCCGCCTACCAGCGTGAAGTCAGCGGCCAATTGAACGGCGTACCCGCTGGCGCGGAAGTCGAACTGGCGCTGCTGGTGATCGACGACCGCTCGCGCCCGCAACAACTGCTGGCCAGCAGCGTGCTGATTGGCAACAACAAGCCGTTGGCCTTCCGCCTGCGTTTCAACCCCGAAGCCTTCCCGGCAGGCGGGCGCGTTGAACTGCGCGGCCGTGCCAGCCAGTCCGGCCAGTTGATCCTGCACCTGCCGCCCGTGCGTATCACCCAAGCGATCACCCAGACCACAGGGGCGCTGCAACTCGTTACCGCACCATGACGCCACCGCTGGACCTGCAACGCGCACTGAGCGAACTGATCGGCGACGCCCAACTGGTGCCCTGCCCGCTGCCGGGCACCGAGTTGTCGTTGTGGCTGCTGGACGCCGACAACATGCACCGCGCCTTCAGCCCCGAAGAAACCCGACGCATCCTGCATGAACCGCCGTACTGGAGTTTTTGCTGGGCCAGCGGCCTGGCGCTGGCCCGGTATCTGGCGGCCAACCCTGAGTGGGTAGCAGGCAAGCGAGTGCTGGATTTCGGTGCAGGTTCGGGCGTTGCCGGGATTGCCGCAGTAAAGGCCGGAGCGCTGGAAGTGGTGGCGTGCGACCTGGATCCGCTGGCCCTGGCTGCCTGCCGGGCGAATGCGGAACTCAATGGCGTGACCCTGGGTTACTCCGCAGACTTCTTTGCCGAAGAAGACCGGTTTGACCTGATCCTGGTCGCCGATGTGCTGTACGACCGGGCGAACCTGCCGCTGCTGGATGAATTCCTGACTCGTGGCCGCGAAGCGCTGGTGGCCGATTCCCGCGTACGGGACTTCCAGCACCCGGAGTATCAGCGCCTGGGCATCCTCGACGCCCTGACACTGCCCGACCTGGCCGAGCCCTGGGAGTTTCGCAAGGTGAGCCTGTACCATTCGCAGCGCGCTTGAGAGCATCGCGGGCAAGCCCGCTCCCACATTTGAAATGCATTCCCCTGTGGGAGCTGGCTTGCCTGCGATTGCGATCCTGAGACCGTCCCGCTTTCAGCCAACCCCACCAACCCTTATAGTTGCCCCATCCCCTGCTTTCTTCGAGATACCCCATGAGTGAGCCCACGCCGTACATCTTCGACGCCACCACCGCCACGTTCGACCAGGCCGTGATCCAGAATTCCTTCGAAAAACCCGTGCTGGTGGATTTCTGGGCCGAGTGGTGCGCGCCGTGCAAGGCGTTGATGCCGATGCTCGCGCAGATTGCCGAGAGTTATCAGGGTGAGTTGCTGCTGGCCAAGGTCGACTGCGACGCCGAGCCGGATGTGGTCTCGCGCTTTGGCATTCGCAGCCTGCCCACCGTGGTGCTGTTCAAGGATGGCCAGCCGGTGGATGGGTTTGCCGGTGCGCAGCCCGAGTCCGCCGTGCGCGCGATGCTCGAGCCCCATGTGCAGATGCCGCCGCCAGCCGCTGCCGACCCACTGGAGCAGGCCCAGGCGTTGTTTGCCGAAGGCCGTATCACCGACGCCGAGGCCGTGCTGGTGACCTTGCTCGGGGAAGACAACACCAACGCCGCTGCGCTGATCCTGTACGCGCGCTGCCTGGCCGAACGCGGTGAGTTGGGCGAAGCGCAAACCGTGCTCGACGCGGTCAAGAGCGATGATCACAAGGCCGCCCTGGCCGGCGCCAAGGCGCAGATTACTTTCCTGCGCCAGGCCGCCGACCTGCCGGACGCCGCGGATCTCAAGGCCCGCCTGGCGCAAAACCCGCAGGATGATGAGGCGGTGTACCAACTGGCCGTACAACAACTGGCACGCCAGCAATACGACGCCGCGCTGGATGGCTTGCTCAAGCTGTTCATCCGCAACCGCAGCTACAGCGAGGGCTTGCCCCACAAGACGCTGTTGCAGGTATTCGAACTGCTCGGCAACGACCACCCGCTTGTCACGGTGTACCGCCGCAAGCTGTTCGCCGCGCTGTATTAAGCCTTACTCGATCCAACTGTACAGCGGCGTATCCCCGCCGCTGGCCACCTTGACCTTGGCGCTGTGGCGCAGGCGCACCAGCAGGCGCTTGCCCGCCGAGGCGCTGCCGGCCAAGCCTTCCAGTTGATCAAGCAATTCCAGGCCGTTGAGTTGCCCGGCCTTGCGCAGCAAATCCTGGGCGGCCTGCCACAGGCTCTCGTCCAGGTTACCCGCAGCCGGCGCCACCACGGGCTCGGCACTCGGCGGTTTGCTGGCCTGCAACTGCGCGCCCAGCCGGGCCCAGTCGCCGTCGTCCAGCTCCAAGGTCAAGTCCACCGGCAGGTCGCCAACGGTTCCACGAATTCTCAACATCGCACTTACTCCCGCACTTTTCTGACGAGCATGCTCCCACGCGTCTTGCGCTACGCCAAGCAGGCGGTCAAACTCCTCGCAAAATTGTTATAAGATCACATAACAAAACTTTCATCTTTGTTCGGGAGTTCCACCATGCGCCGTTTGCTGCTCGCTTTGCCGTTCGCCCTGTTGCCACTGGCCATCGCCCAGGCAGCCGACGAGCACGACCATGATCACGAGCACGGCAGCCTGGGAGCCCACGAACACGGTGTCGGCCGCCTCAACGCCGTGCTCGACGGCCAGGCCCTGGAGCTGGAACTGGACAGCCCGGCGATGAACCTGGTGGGTTTTGAACACCTCGCCACCACCCCTGCCGACAAAGCCAAGGTCGCCGCCGCCCGCAAGCAACTGGAGCAACCCTTGGTGCTGTTCAGCCTGCCCAAGGCCGCCGGTTGCGTGATCAGCACTCAGGAACTGAACAGCCCGCTGTTCGGCGACAAACCTGAAGCCGACCACGATGAGGACGATGACGACCACGCCACCGATGGCAAAGGCGCCGCCGCCCACGAACATCACCACGACCACAGCGAAATCCACGCTCACTACCAGTTCACCTGCGCCACGCCGACCGCCCTGAGCAACCTCGACCTGACTCAGGTGTTCAAGACCTTCCCCGCCACCCAGAAAATTCAGGTACAACTCATTGGCCCGAGCGGCCAGCAGGGTGTGGAAGCGACGGCCACAGCAGCCACCCTCAAATTCTGAAACGAACCCCTGTAGGAGCGAGCTTGCTCGCGAAAAACTCGAGAGCGCCGCGTTCAACCTGATGCCCGCGTCATCGTTGACGTCCATCGCGAGCAAGCCCGCTCCCACAGAAGAGCCTGTCACTATGACCCAAGCACTTATCGAGCTGTCTGACCTGGGCTTCAACTGGCCGGGTCACCCACAGTTGCTGGACATCCCGACGTTTCGCCTGGAGCCGGGGGAAACCCTGTTCCTCAAGGGCCCCAGCGGCAGTGGCAAGACCACCCTGCTGGGCCTGCTGGGCGGTGTGCAAAAGCCCAGTCGCGGCAGTATTCGCCTGCTGGGCCAGGAGCTGACCGAGCTCTCGGCCGGCGCCCGCGACCGCTTCCGCGTCGACCACACCGGCTATATCTTCCAGCAGTTCAACCTGCTGCCGTTTCTTTCGGTGCGCGAGAACGTCGAACTGCCCTGCCACTTTTCCAAGCTGCGGGCGCAACGGGCAATCCAGCGTCACGGCAGCGTCGACCAGGCCGCCGCGACCTTGCTCGCCCACTTGGGCCTCAAGGACAAAAACCTGCTGGAACGCCGCGCCGACTCGCTCTCCATTGGCCAGCAACAGCGGGTGGCCGCCGCTCGCGCGTTGATCGGCCAGCCGGAACTGGTGATCGCCGACGAACCGACTTCAGCCCTGGACTACGACGCCCGGGAAGCCTTCATTCAGTTGTTGTTTGCCGAATGCCGCGAAGCAGGCGCCAGCCTGTTGTTCGTCAGCCATGACCAGAGCCTGGCGCCGCTGTTCGACCGCAACCTGTCGCTGGCCGAACTCAATCGCGCCGCCACGCCCGCAGAGGTTTGAGATGTATTTGTTTCGACTAGCCATGGCCAGCCTGGCTAACCGCCGCTTTACCGCGATCCTCACCGCCTTCGCCATCGCCCTCTCGGTGTGCCTGTTGCTGGCGGTGGAACGGGTACGCACCGAAGCCCGCGCCAGCTTCGCCAGCACCATCAGCGGCACCGACCTGATCGTCGGCGCGCGCTCCGGATCGGTGAATTTGCTGCTGTATTCGGTGTTCCGCATCGGCAACGCCACCAACAATATTCGCTGGGACAGCTACGAGCACTTCGCCGCCAACCCGCAGGTGAAATGGGCGATTCCGATTTCCCTCGGCGACTCCCACCGCGGCTACCGCGTGATGGGCACCAACGAATCCTATTTCGAACACTACCAATACGGCCGCCGGCAGAACCTTGAACTGGCCAGCGGTCGCGCCTTCGCCACCGATCCATTCGAAGTGGTGCTCGGCGCCGAAGTGGCCGATGCGCTGCATTACAAGCTGGGCGACAAGCTGGTGCTGGCCCACGGCGTGGCGGTGGTCAGCCTGGTCAAACACGATGACAAGCCGTTCACCGTGGTCGGCATCCTCAAGCGCACCGGTACCCCGGTGGACCGCACGCTGCACATCAGCCTCGGTGGCATGGAAGCGATTCACATCGACTGGCACAACGGCGTGCCCGCCCAGGGCAAAGGCCGGATCAGCGCCGACCAGGCCCGCAACATGGACCTGACGCCCCAAGCCATCACCGCGTTCATGCTCGGCTTGAACAACAAGATCTCCACCTTCGCCCTGCAACGGGAGATCAACGAATTCCGTGGCGAGCCAATGCTGGCGATCCTGCCGGGCGTGGCCTTGCAAGAGTTGTGGAGCATGATGGGCACCGCTGAAAAAGCGCTGTTCGTGATCTCGCTGTTCGTGGTGCTGACCGGCTTGATCGGCATGCTCACCGCGATCCTCACCAGCCTCAATGAGCGCCGCCGGGAAATGGCGATCCTGCGTTCGGTGGGCGCGCGGCCCTGGCATATCGCGACGTTGCTGATCTTCGAAGCCTTTGCCCTGGCGCTGTCCGGCGTGATCGCCGGCGTTGGGCTGCTGTATGTGTGCATCGCCGCGTCGCGCGGGTATTTGCAGGCCAATTACGGCCTGGACCTGCCGCTGTCGCTGCCGAGCGAATATGAATGGACCCTGCTCGGCGGTATTCTCGTCGCAGCCCTGCTGATGGGCAGCGTGCCGGCCTGGCGCGCCTACCGGCAATCGTTGGCCGACGGCCTGTCGGTACGTTTATGAGGAAGCTGTTGATGCGTCGCGTCGTGCTTGCGCTGTTACTGCTGGTGGCCCTGCCCGCCTGGGCTGAAGACCAGCCCAGGGACCTGTCCTGGCAGGAGATGATCCCACCGGATGCGCCGCCGGAAATCCCCAATATGAAACCGTTGCACGACTTGTCGGGCATGGCTGATGCGTTGTCGGTGGAGTCTGCGCCGGCCGCCAAGCAGGACCTGCCCAACGCGCCAGTCGTACAGAGCCTGGACGGTAAGCACATCCGCCTGCCGGGTTATATCGTGCCGCTGGAAGTCAGCGAAGAAGGTCGCACCACGGAGTTCCTGCTGGTGCCGTATTTCGGCGCGTGCATCCATGTACCGCCACCGCCGTCGAACCAGATCGTGCATGTGAAAAGCGAAGTCGGCGTGAAGCTCGACGAGTTGTATCAGCCGTACTGGATCGAAGGCCAGATGCAGGTCAAACCGTCCAGCAGCGAACTGGCCGATGCCGGCTACCAGATGGATGCCGACAAGATCTACGTGTACGAATTGCAGGAGTAGCGCGTTATCACCGTTTCATTGAGCTGAGTCAAAAGCCCAGCCGGAACGATCTCTACCATTGGATGTATCTCTTTTAATACATCCTCTGGAGCTCCCATGAACAAGTCCCTGCTCGGCGCGTCGCTTGTCGCGCTCGCCCTCATCGCCCCCGTTGCCCACGCTCACGAAGCCGGCGACATCCTGATTCGCGCCGGTGCCATCACCGTCAACCCGAAAGCGGACAGCAGCAGTGTCAAGGTTGACCAGGGCCCACTGGCCGGGACCAACCTGGGCGGCAAGGCGACCATGAGCAGCGACACTCAACTGGGCTTGAACTTCGCCTACATGTTCACCAGCCACTGGGGTATCGAACTGCTGGCGGCCACGCCGTTCGAACATGATGTAAAGATTAAGAACACCGCCCTGGGCGCTGCCAACGGCAAGCTCGGTACGCTGAAGCACCTGCCGCCGACCCTGAGCGTCGTGTACTACCCGCTGGACAGCAAGTCGGTATTCCAACCGTACATCGGCGCCGGTATCAACTACACCTGGATCTACGACGAGCACGTCGGCAGCCGCGCCGAGCAGGCCGGCTTCAGCAACTTCAAGGCGGAAAACTCCTGGGGTTGGGCCGCGCAGATCGGTGCGGACTACATGATCAACGACAAGTGGATGATCAACGCCCAGGCGCGCTACATCGACATCAGCACCAAGGCCACCGTGGATAACAACGCGCTGGGCCAGGGCACTCGGGCAAAGGTCAATGTGGATGTTGACCCGATGGTGTACATGGTCGGTATTGGCTACAAGTTCTAGGTTCTACCCAAGGCCCTGTTGTACAGGGCCTTTTTTGTGAGGCTTCCCCATGGAGGCAAGCGCCAATCAGAGGCCAGGCACACGCCCGTGTGCTGCGAGTCAGGCTTCAGCCAGGAGTTGGCGAACTTCAGCGATGACCAAGTCAATGTTGAACGGCTTTTTCAACACTGCATTGAACAAGTCCGACCGCTCCATACCAATATGAGCCTGGGCTCCGCTGATCAGAATGATGGGCAAGTGATTGACTGCCGGTAGCGCGCGGACAGCTTCGGCAAACTCTTGGCCGTCCATGACCGGCATCATGAAGTCGGTGATGATCAACGCTGGCCGCTCGCGCTCCAGGACCTCGAGTCCTTTCTGGCCATTGCTTGCTTTTACGACCATGTACCCCTCATCCTCCAGCGCATAGCCGAGAATGTCAGCGATCAAATACTCGTCGTCGACGACCAGGATGGTGGTCATGTCAGTTCAACCCGAATCAGAGACTTTGGACGCTGAGCCCGGCAGCGAAGAATCATTAGAGACAGCCAATGCATTTCTTGATGCCTTCTTCAGGTCAACGCCGTTTTCATGGATTACCACTTCAAGAAGCGAAGGATCGTAGAAGCTATCTCGTACCTTAAGAATCGAAAGCATTCTTCTTAGTTCAGATTGAATCTCGAAGAAACGCATCAGCAGCAGGTTATCGACAATACTGGACAGGTCCGGGGTCGGAGAACTGACCTCCGAACCAAAAACGTCACGCATCTCCCACGAGGCAAACACCGTTACGCCACGGGCACGAAGCTCGCTCATCAGCGCGCTGTAGAAATCAGTGATACGTGCCGGGTTTGTCGACACTCGGGTCATGCCGCTCAAGCTGTCGATGAACAGGCGCTTGATGCCCTTTTCCTCAACCATTTTCAGCAGCCGTGCGCCGAGACCGTCGATCAGGCCTTCTGTCGTGGGTTGCCAGGCAATACTCAGCGCACCACTTTCTTCCATACCCTTGATATCAATCCCCAGCGATTGGCCTTTGAGACGTAACCGCTGCGGGCTTTCATAAAAACCGAAATGCAGGCCCGGCGCTTCCACTGTCGACTCAGCGAGGAACCTGAGCCCCAACGTGGTCTTCCCGACGCCGGAAGGCCCCATGACGAGGGTAACGGAAGAACTGTGCAGGCCACCGCCGATGATGGCGTCCAGCGAACCGATGCCGCTGGTGATACGCGTCAGATCGGCACTGTCAGGTAACGACGGATGGCTGTAGAGGCTTTCCAGACGCGGATAAACCACCAGGCCATCGTCGGTAATTTCACACTCGTGCAATCCGGTCAGTGCACCACTGCCCCGAGTCTTGCGCAGTTGAATACGGCGCACCGAACGGCTGCCGTGAAGCTCCTCACCCATTTCAATCACACCATCAACCATGGTGTGCTCAGGACTGCCGTCGTCCAACCGGGAACTGGTGAGAAACAGCACCGTACAACCGGCGAACGCAGCGTGCCCTTGCAGCTCGGAAATGAATTTCTTGGTGTCGATGGGCGAGTCAGCCTTGGAGCGTGCATTAAGCAAGCCGTCGACCACTAACACGGTGGCCTTCTGACGACTGATCTCACGCCGAAGCAGCTTGACCACTTCATCGAGACCATCGTTCTCAAGGGTGTCAAACGCACTGACGAACTGAATTTCGGCTCCCACCCGGGAAACATCAAAGAAGTTCAGGGTCGAGAGGAATTGAAATAAACGGTCGTGGGACTCGGCCAGCAACGTGGCCACCAGTACACGGCCCCCGTTGCGCGCATGATTGAATCCCAGTTGATTGGCGAGGATGGTTTTACCCGATCCTGGGCGCCCCTGGATAATGTAGGAGGCACCTGCGACTAGCCCGCCCTTGAGCAGAGCATCCAGCCCTTCTATTCCGCTTTGAAGGCGATTTAGCTTTTCCACAATGCAACCCTGATGTGAACAACAGGCTCTTAAGCCGAAGGTTTACGATGCTAACTCCATTTGCGCAATCGGGCTATCCGCTCATCCAGTTCAAGAGCGCGGCAAATAAAGCGTGAACGTACTTCCCTGCCCCAGACGGCTCTCGACCCTGACCTCTCCCCCCCGACTGTTTGGCAAAACCCAATACCTGACTGAGCCCCAGCCCACTTCTCTGGCCTTTGCCTTGGGTGGAGAAAAACGGTTCAAAGATTCTATCGAGGCTGAACGGAGCGATACCCGAGCCATTGTCTGTGATGGACACGGCAACAAAACGCCCCTTGATAAGGGGATAGCCATCGGACGCAGGGATAAGGTCCATCGACTCAACACGGATGACCAGCTCCCCCTTATCCATCATGGCGTCCCGGGCGTTCATGACCATATTGAGAATGGCGGCTTCAAACTGTCCTGGGTCGACGTGAACAACGCAGGGTAATTCTGTGGACTCGATGCGTACGTGGATGCCTGTGCCAACCCGCACAGCAATCGTATCGGCCATGGCGAACGTGCTTGAATTGACGTCCAGCGGTGCGGGATGCAGGGCTTGCCTGCCAGCGAAGGACAGCAATTGGCTGGTGAAATGAGAACCACGCTCCACCGCCTGGGAAATGGCTTCCACCAGGCGCAGCCGCCGCTCTTCCGATACGGAAGGACGCTTCAAAAGATCCGCCGAAGAACGTATCACCGTCAGCAGATTATTAAAGTCATGAGCCACTCGGCCTGTTACCCGCCCCAGCGCGTCCATCTTCTGCGACTGAAGTGACTGCTCTTGGCTCACATCCTGAACGGATCCCGTCATCGTGACGGGTAGACCATCATCGGCATAACGGGGTCTCGCGCACACGTGCAGCCAGCGAGTTTCACCGACTGGCGTGATGACGCGGTAGCGAACGTCGTAGTCGCCACGTTGAGCGATCGAGCGATCCCACGCTTCGGCCACTCGGCGCTTGTCTTCGGCGTGCACCAAGCGCTGCATGTGTTCATAGCTGAACGGTACGTGAGGTTCGAGTCCGAAGTTGAGGCGACAAGTGGCCGAGGTCTTCAGCTCGCCCGTCGTCAAGTCCAGGTGCCATATACCAAGCCCGGCGTTACTCAAAGCGAACTGCAGGTCGTGCGCCTCCTCATACACATCATCGTGAGGCGGCGGCAAACCATTCACCGGAGAATGTGTTGCCATGATGGGTCGGGCTCCTCTTTTTAGGCTGCCCATGGCGAGATGGGCGAAGTCTTCTTCTGAATGCAGACTTTTGCTTTTGCTGAACGAGCCGTAAGCACAATCAATCCCTATTGGCATGGATGACCGCGCGCACCAAAGGTTTCAAATTTTTCGTATGCCGTGGCGCACTCGACTGGCCAACACGTATCAACTGAATCCGTCCAGACAACCGCCACAAAAAAGGCGCCTGTTGCAGGCGCCTTTTTTACGTTTGACCGTGTCGGTAGAACCGGTCGAGCAACGCCGGCAACCCGGCCCGCCATGCCCGTGGCTTGATGCCGAAGGTGTGGAGGATTTTCTTGCACGCCAGCACCGCGTGTTGCGGTTCATCGGCGGCATCCGGACGGGCGGCGTGGGCCTGGGCAGTCGGGGACTCCACGGCCAGCGGGTGGAAGTTACGCGCCTCGGTCAGGATCGCCTGCCCCAGCGCCAGCGGGGTGGTCGCTTCCTGGCCGGCATAGTGATAAGTGCCCCACAACGGCGCGGCACAGTCGAGTTGCTTGAGCACCGAAATGATCACCCGCGCCGCGTCGTCCACCGGCGTCGGGTTGCCCCGGCGGTCGTCGGCCATCAGCAGTTCGTCAGGTTTTTCGGCACGGGCCAGGAAGCGCCCGAGGGTGCCGTCGACGCTGTCATCCAGCAGCCAGCCAAAACGCAGCAGCACGTGCTGCGGGCAGGTGGCGCGTACGCTCTGCTCGATGCGCCACAACGCCTGGCCCCGCAGGCCCAAGGGCACGGGTTCGTCTTTTTCGCTGTAGGCGGTGGCGCGGGAGCCATCGAACACCCGGTAGCTGGACGGTTGCAGCAAAGTGATGCTGTGGTGCTGGCACAGTTCCGCCAGGCGCTCGATCGCGTACTCCTGCGCGGCCAGACGCGTCTCGCTGACCGTCTCCGCCTGAAACCAGTCGAAGTAATAGGCGAGATTGATCAAGGCATCGGGACGGGTGTCGTCGAGCAGTTGCGTGAGGCTCGCGGCATCCCAGCCGTCTTGGGGCGGACGCGGGGCGAGGAAACCGATGTCTTCCTCCGCACCGAGGCGAATCAGCGCCTGCCCGAGGGCATTCCCGCCGCCCAGTAACATAAGGCGCATTCGCATAGATTGAGCAGGCCCGGTCTGTTTGGAACGATGGTTATTATCGACAGGCTTGTGAGCCATGCCGTTGGCATTTGCCAGAATCGTTGCATTTTGCGGGTTTGTAGCGCAACCGTCACTTATAAAGTGCGCCGCCCATTGCCGCCTGGGTGGTTTAGAGAGAGAGCCTTTTGTGGGGAGGAAGCTTGCTGTGGCTAGGGGGCTTGTTGTGGCGAGGGAGCTTGCTCCCGCTGGAGTGCGCAGCGCTCCCGCTTTTTTGGGGCCGCTACGCAGCCCAGCGGGAGCAAGCTCCCTCGCCACAGCCGGGGTTGCAAGTTGCCGGGGCTGGCCGCATAAATTGGGTATGAACCTTCCTGAATCAACGGACACGGCCTTGAACGGTTTCCACCCCGCCGTCAGCGCCTGGTTCCGCAGTACATTCCCGTCGGTGACCACCGCCCAGGCCCAGGCGTGGCCGCTGATCCGCCAGCGCCGCTCGACGCTGATTGCGGCGCCCACCGGCTCCGGCAAGACCCTCACCGCGTTTCTCGCTGTGCTGGACGACCTTGTGCACCAAGGCCTGGCCAATGGCGGCCAACTGCCAGACCAGACGCTGGTGGTTTACGTCTCGCCGCTGAAGGCATTGTCCAACGATATCCAGATCAACCTGCAAAATCCTCTGGCCGGCATCACCGACCACTTGCAGCGCCTGGGCCTGCCGCCGCTGGCGATCCGCACCGCCGTGCGTACCGGCGACACGCCGCAGAAAGACCGCGCCCTGATGCGCAAGCACCCACCGCATATCCTGGTGACCACCCCGGAATCGCTCTACGTGCTGCTGGGCTCGGACTCGGGCCGGCAGATGCTCGCCAGCATCCGCACGGTGATCGTCGACGAAATCCACGCCATCGCCGCCAGCAAGCGTGGCAGTCACCTGGCTCTGACGCTGGAGCGCCTGCAGGGTTTATGCAGCGAACCGTTGACCCGCATCGGCCTGTCCGCCACGCAAAAGCCCATCGAAGCGGTGTCGCGTTTTCTAGCGGGCACCGGCCGGCCCTGCGAGATCGTCGACATCGGCCACGCGCGCCCACGGGACCTGGATATCGAAGTACCGCCGGTGCCGCTGTCGGCCGTCATGGCCAACGACGTGTGGGAGCTGGTCTACGACCGCCTCGCCGAACTGGCCAAACAACACCGCACCACGCTGATTTTCGTCAACACCCGGCGCCTGGCTGAACGCCTGGCCCGGCACTTGAGCGAGCGCCTGGGCAAAACCGCCGTCGCCGCTCACCACGGCAGCCTCGCCAAGGAACTGCGCCTGGACGCCGAACAACGGCTCAAGGCCGGCGAGCTGCAAGTGCTGATCGCCACCGCGTCGCTGGAGCTGGGGATTGATATTGGCGATGTTGATTTGGTGTGCCAGATCGGCTCGCCCGGCTCGATCAACGGTTTTCTGCAACGGGTCGGACGCTCCGGGCATCAGGTTGGCGGCACGCCCAAGGGCCGATTGTTCGCCACCACCCGTGACGACCTGATCGAATGCGCCGCCCTCCTCGACTGCGTGCGCCGGGGCGAGCTGGACACCTTGCTGATTCCGGTCGCGCCGCTGGATGTGCTGGCCCAGCAGATCATCGCCGAAGTCAGCTGCCAGGAATGGCAGGAACAGGCCCTGCTCACGCTGATCCGCCGCGCCTCGCCCTACGCCGAACTGGATGAACGTCACTATCAAGCACTGCTGCAGATGCTCACCGAGGGCTACAACGGCCGCCAGGGCATCCGCAGCGCCTACCTGCACCGCGACGCCATCACTCGCACCCTGCGCGGCCGGCGTGGCGCCAAGCTCACCGCGGTGACCAGCGGCGGCACCATCCCCGACAACGCCGACTACAGCGTGCTGCTGGAGCCGCAAAGCCTGAACATCGGCAGCGTCAACGAAGACTTCGCGGTGGAGAGCATCGCCGGGGATATCTTCCAGCTGGGCAATACGTCCTACCGCATCCTGCGGGTGGAAGCCGGCAAAGTGCGGGTCGAGGACGCCCACGGCCAGCCGCCGACCATTCCGTTCTGGCTCGGTGAAGCACCGGGGCGCAGTGCCGAGTTGTCGTTTGCCGTGGCGCGCTTGCATGGGCAACTGGACGAGCTGCTGGCCGCCACGCCCGGCAAGCTGCAAGCGGCGCTCGACTGGCTCACCGGCACCCTCGGTTTGAATCTGGCCAGCGCCGAACAGTTGGTGGATTACCTGGCACGGGCACGGCTGGCATTGAGTGCGCTGCCGTCCCAGGACACGTTGATCATGGAGCGGTTTTTCGACGAGTCCGGCGGCACCCAATTGATCATCCACACGCCGTTCGGCAGTCGCATCAACCGCGCTTGGGGCCTGGCGCTGCGCAAGCGGTTTTGCCGCACCTTCAACTTCGAACTGCAAGCCGCCGCCAGCGAGGACGCGATCGTGTTGTCGCTGTCCACCAGCCATAGCTTTGAGCTGGATGAGGTATGGCGCTACCTGAACAGCAACACCGCCGAGCACATCTTGATTCAGGCGGTGCTGGATGCGCCGCTGTTCGGCGTGCGCTGGCGCTGGAATGCTGGCGTGGCCCTTGCGCTGCCGCGTTATACCGGCGGGCGCAAAGTGGCGCCGCAGATCCAGCGCATGAAGAGTGAAGACCTGATCGCCAGTGTGTTCCCGGACCAGATCGCCTGCCTGGAAAACCTCGCCGGCGAGCGGGAAGTGCCGGCGCATCCGCTGGTGGAGCAAACCCTCGATGATTGCCTGCACGAAGCCATGGACAGCGAAGGCTGGCTGGCCCTGCTGCGGCGCATGGAGCGCGGAGAGATCCGTCTGATCAGCCGCGACCTGCCGGCGCCGTCCCCCTTGGCAGCGGAGATTCTCAGCGCCCGCCCCTACACCTTTCTCGATGATGCACCGCTGGAAGAGCGTCGTACCCAGGCCGTGCTCAACCGCCGCTGGAGCGACCCGCAGAGCACCGACGACCTCGGCGCACTGGATGCCGAAGCGATTGCCGGTGTGTGCGAGGAAGCCTGGCCTGCGCCTAATGGCCTGGATGAAATGCATGAAGCGTTGATGAGTTTGGCGTGCATCGCCGAATCCGAGGTCACGCCGCAGTGGGCCGAATGGCTGCAAGCCTTGGCCGAAGGTGGCCGCGCCCACCGGCTACAGATTCATGCCGGGCAAGCCGTGTGGGTAGCGGTGGAGCGCTTGAGTTGCTTAAAGGCGATCTATCCAAATGACCTGCCACTACTGCCCGGCTTCGATGAGCCCTGGACCTTCGACGAAGCGCTGGTGGAAGTACTGCGGGCGCGCCTGAGCGGTTTTGGCCCATTGACGCTGATCGAGATCGCCGCGCCCCTGGCCTTGCCGGTAGCCGACGTGTCACAGGCCCTCGCACGTCTGGAAAGCGACGGCTACGTACTGCGCGGCCGTTTCAGCCCCGGCGCCAGCGACGAACAATGGTGCGAACGCCACCTGCTGGCGCGGATTCACCGCTACACGGTCAAGCGTCTGCGCCGGGAAATCGAGCCGGTGGCGTTGCAGGATTTCATGCGGTTTCTGTTCGACTGGCAGCACCTGTCGGACGGCACCCGGGGCCAGGGCAGCGCCGTGTTGCCGCAGATCGTCGCGCAGTTCGAAGGGTACGCCGCAGCCACATCAGCCTGGGACAGCGATTTGCTCAGCGCCCGAATCAAGGATTACGCGCCCTACTGGCTGGACGATTTGTGCCGCAGCGGCAAGGTGGTGTGGACACGCCTGAGCAACAAGGCTGGCGCGACGGCCTTGCGTAGCACGCCGGTGGTGCTGTTGCCCCGCAGCCAGGTGCCGTTGTGGAGCGGATTGACCGACGCGCCCGACAGCGCCGAGCTGTCGCCCAAGGCACAGAAAGTCCACCAGGCACTGCGGGAAAACGGCGCGCTGTTTTTCGATGAATTGGTCCACGAAGCCCATCTGCTGCGCACCGAACTGGAAACCGCCTTGCAGGAATTGGTGGGCGCCGGGCTGGCGAACGCCGACAGCTTCGCTGGCCTACGCGCCCTGACCACGCCCGCGAGCAAACGCCAGGCCCGCAGCAGTCGGCGCGGGCGTGGCGCGTTTGTCGGCGGGATGGACGATGCAGGGCGTTGGGCCCTGGTGCGGCGAGCGCCGGTGGCGGATGGCACACGTCCGGGGGCTCACTCGGCCGAGACGCTGGAGCATGTGGCGATGACCTTGCTGCGGCGATACGGCGTGGTGTTCTGGCGCCTGCTGGAGCGCGAGGCGGACTGGCTGCCCAGTTGGCGCGAACTGCTGCGCACATTCCATCGGCTGGAAGCCCGAGGCGAGATTCGTGGTGGGCGGTTTGTGAGTGGTTTGGCGGGGGAACAGTTTGCGTTGCCGGAAGCGATTCCGCTGCTGCGGGAAGTTCGGCGGCGGCCCCACGATGGAAGCTTGATTGCCGTGTGTGGAGCGGATCCGCTGAACCTGGTGGGTACGCTGCTGCCGGGTAGCAAGGTGCCGGCGTTGAGCGGTAATCGGCTGGTGTACCGGGATGGATTGCCGGCGGCGGTGGAGATTGCGGGCAAGCAGCAGGTGTTGCTGGAGCTGGATGCGCAGGCAGCGGGGTTGGTGCGGGAGAAGCTGATCAGGCGCTGACTCGTAGCGCCCGTAATGACGCCTTCGCGAGCAAGCCCGCTCCCACATTCGACCGCATTCCAAGGGTGGAACCGGATCGAATGTGGGAGCGGGCTTGCTCGCGAAGAGGCCGGTAGCCCCACCCCAAAACTATTGGGTTCTCGGCTGCTCAGTGAGCACCACCGACGAAGGCACTTCTTCTCCCGGCTCATCCACCTGTTGCCCAATCCGCTGCGGCACCATCACCTGCTGTGGATAAGTTTGCGCGAAGTGAACAAAGGCACAGTTATCCACAAGCTTTTTCAACCGCTGGTTAAACGCGCGGCTCACCGCATATTGCCCACCCGACACCGTACGGAATTGCGCCGTCAGCACCACACCGTTGAGGTCCATCTTGTCGACGCCAAATATCTCCAGCGGCCCTTGCAGGTTGTACTTGAGGAACACGTCGTCGCGGATCGACTGCCCCGCCTCGCGGATCAACTCCACAGCCTTGTCGACGTCGGTGTCGTAGGTGAACTGCACCGAGAAGAACGCGTAGGCAAATTGCCGCGACTGGTTGGTAACCGCCTTGATCTGCCCGAACGGCACCGAATGCACAAACCCCTTGCCGTCCCGCAGGCGCAGGGTGCGGATGGTCAGCCCCTCGACGGTACCGGCGTGGCCGGAGTCGAGCACCACCCAGTCGCCGATCGACAGCGTGTCTTCGATGATGATGAACAGCCCGGTGATCACATCCTGCACCAGTTGCTGGGAGCCAAAACCAATGGCCAAACCCACCACCCCGGCACCCGCCAGCAGCGGTGCAACGTTGATCCCCAGGTTCGCCATGGTGGTGATCGCGCAGATCACCACCAGGATGATTTTCACCGCGTTGCGCAGCAGCGGCAGGATGGTTTTCACCCGCGTGCTGGGCTGGCGGCTGGAGCGTTTGTTGACCGGTGGTTTCAGCGCTTCCTGGATCGCGGTGTCGAGCACCACCCAGAACAGCCAGGTCACCAGCAGGATCAAACCGATACTGCTCAGGGAATCACTGATGGCACGGCCGACGGAATTGCGCTGGGCAAATTCAAATAGCGAAACGCCCCAGATACGCCCGAGGATTTCGATAAAGGCGATGGCCATGACGATGCGCAACAGCGCGTGCAGCAGGCTGAGGAAACGCTCCTTGTAGGCGCTGCTGCGCTGGACCGCCACCGTGCTGCGGGACTGGAACAGGTGCTGCAACACCGTGCTGAGGAACACCGTGCCGATCAGCAGGATCGTGGTGAACAGTGCGCAGCGCAGGGCTTTCTGGCTGTCGTCGCCGGCGCCGATCAGGTTGATCGCCGACACCAGCACCATCAATAGAATCGGCCAATACCACAGGCCGGAAAACACCCGCAGGGATTGCTGCACCGCCGGGTGTTTCAAGCGCTGGGCCAGGGGCCGGTTGCGGATCAAATGCGCCACCGGACGACGCAGGCGAATCACCAGCATGCCGAAAATCACCGAGGCAAACAGCCCGGTGAAAATCGCCACGCTGGCGGTGATATTGCCCCCCAATTGGCGGGCGATCTGCGGGCTGGTCAGCGCATCGCTGAGGGCCGCAAGGAAGCCGATCAGGAACAGCGGCTTGGGGCAGTAGTCACGAATAATCTGCACGGCCGGGCGCTTGTGGCCGACGTTGAACATGACGATCACGCACAGCAGCATCGAGGTGGAAAAAATACCGCTGCTGGTGGCGTAGGCAAAACACAGGGCCAGCGCACGGCCCACTGACGTGGGCAGGAAATGGCTGACGTAAAGCGTCAGTGGCAAACAGATCAAGGCCGGAATCGTGTAGGGAATCAGGTAGCCGAGCAACGCCTGGAGGCGCTGGCGCGGTGCGATATACCGCTGCAGGCTCAGGCGCTTGACGATAAGGCGCCCAAGCAGGGTCAGTGCGGCGAAAGCGCCGATCCACACCCCGGACAACAACAGGAAATCCCCGGCCACACTCCACGAGGAACGTTCGGACGGCTGGTTCACCAGCTTGTCCACTTCATCCGCCGCCCGATCGGCCCGCAGGCGCCAGGCGTCCACCAGGCTCTGGTTGAGGTCGAGTTTGTCCTGCACATGATCGATGCTGGAGCTGATGGCGCCGAGCAGGCCGCCTTCTACCAACAGTTCCGGCGTGGCCGGGGCGGCAGGCGCTGGAGCCGCAGGGGCGGTGGCCGCTTGCAGCGCGCCACTGCCGCAAAACAGCAGCGTGCCGAGCAGTAGCACAGTCTTTAAATTCAACAAAACACCGGGCTCCTTCAGAAGGGTCTGTAAGGAACTGACGGGTTTGAGGCCGGATCGTTCCCCCAGTACGTCGATCCGTGCGTTCCAGACAAATATCAAATGCCAATACCTGTCTTTTTCCGCACAAGCCAACACCCGAGACTGCGCTCCTGATTGAAACCCACCGGAGTTGCAGCCATGCCCATTGCCTTGCTCGCGCTGACCCTCAGCGCTTTTGCCATCGGGACGACCGAGTTCGTCATCGTTGGCCTGTTACCCACCATCGGCGCCGACCTTGGCGTCAGCCTGCCGTCTGCCGGCCTGCTGGTCAGCCTCTACGCCCTGGGCGTGGCCATCGGCGCGCCGGTGCTCACCGCCCTGACCGGCAAAGTGCCACGCAAACTGCTGCTGTTGTCGTTGATGGTGCTGTTCACCCTCGGCAACCTGCTGGCCTGGCAAGCGCCGAGCTATGAATCCCTGGTACTGGCGCGGATCGTCACCGGTCTGGCCCACGGGGTGTTCTTCTCGATTGGCTCGACCATCGCCACCAGCCTGGTGCCCAAGGAAAAAGCCGCCAGTGCGATTGCCATCATGTTTACCGGCCTGACCGTCGCGTTGGTGACCGGTGTGCCGCTGGGGACATTTATCGGCCAGCACTTCGGCTGGCGTGAAACCTTCCTCGCCGTCTCGGCCCTGGGTCTGATCGCGTTTATCGGCAGCCTGCTCTACGTGCCGAACAACATCGCTCACAACAAACCCGCGTCGCTGTTGCAGCAACTGCAAGTATTGAAACAACCACGGCTGCTGCTGGTGTACGCCATGACAGCGGTGGGTTACGGCGGCTCGTTCATCGCCTTCACCTACCTGGCGCCGATCCTTCAGGACATCTCCGGGTTCAGCGCCGGCACCGTGAGCCTGGTGCTGCTGGTGTACGGCATCTCGGTGGCCGTCGGTAACATCTGGGGCGGCAAACTGGCGGACAAACGCGGCCCGATCAGTGCCCTGAAAATCATCTTCGCCCTGCTCGCTGTTGTGTTGTTTGTATTGACCATGACCGCAAGCAACCCATGGCTGGCCTTGGCCACGGTGCTGGTGTGGGGCGCGGTCGCCTTCGGCAACGTGCCGGGCTTGCAGGTGTACGTGGTGCGCCAGGCAGAACATCACACGCCGAACGCGGTGGACGTGGCCTCGGGCCTGAACATTGCGGCGTTCAACCTGGGGATCGCCGGCGGTGCGTGGGCCGGTGGTTTGATCGTCGCTCACATGGGCTTGATCCACACGGCGTGGATTGGCGGTTCGGTGGTGCTGGTGGCCTTGGCGCTGACGGCCTGGAGCGGGCGTCTTGACCGGTTGGGGCCGGTGTATGCCGAGAGTTCGACCCGGGTGGTTGGCGGGCACTGATCCCGCAGCGATAAAGGAACCCCATGTGGGAGCGGGCTTGCTCGCGAAAGCGGTGTGTCAGTCAACAGAGATATCGACTGACCCACCGTCTTCGCGAGCAAGCCCGCTCCCACATTTTGTGAAGTGCCGTCTGTAAGAACGTCGAAACTTTCTGCCGATCCTCACAGTCACCCTAAAACGGAGGTCATCACACAGTTAACCCACGGGAGTCATCATGGCCGCGATTCATATCGGCATTTCCGGCTGGCGCTACACGCCCTGGCGGGGGGATTTCTACCCCGGGGGCCTGACCCAGAAGCGCGAGCTGCAGTTTGCCTCACGGGCGGTCAACAGCATCGAGATCAATGGCTCGTTCTACGCGCTGCAAACACCCAAGCGCTACGCCGAGTGGTATGGCGACACGCCTGAAGGGTTTGTGTTCAGCGTCAAGGCGCCGCGCTATATCACGCATATCCTGCGGTTGCGGGAAGTACACAAGCCGATGGCGAATTTCTTCGCCTCCGGTGTACTGGAACTCAAGGAAAAACTCGGGCCGATTCTCTGGCAGTTCCCACCCAGTTTCAAATTCGACCCGCCGTTGTTTGAAGCCTTCCTCGCCGAATTACCCACCACGACCCAACAGGCCGCCGCCCTCGCCCGCGAGCATGAGCCGCGTTTGAACGGCAAGGCGAGCATGCAAGCCCACGGTAAAAAGCCGCTGCGACACGCGGTGGAGATTCGCCATAAGAGTTTTGCTGTGCCGGAGTTTGTCGAAATGCTCGACAAGCATGGCGTAGCTCTGGTGGTGGCAGACACGGCCGGCAAGTGGCCCTATCTGGAAGATGTCACGGCGAACTTTGTCTATCTGCGGTTGCATGGGGACAAAGCGTTGTATGCCAGCGGCTATACGTCCGAAGCGATCAAGCGCTGGGGAGATCGCATCGAACGCTGGAGCCACGGCAAACAACCCGCCGATGCACAGTTGATCGACCCGAAGCACAAACCCCGCGCTCGCAAGCAGCGCGAGGTGTTTTGCTACTTCGATAACGACATCAAGGTGCGCGCGCCCTTCGACGCGCGCCAACTGCTCCAGCGTTTTGGCCTGGACCAGGCATTGGCCACCGAACCCGGCAAGTTGCCGGACGCGGGGGTGCTGTCATGACCCATCCGGAGCTGATACCGATCACACCCACCGAAACCATCACCCGCTTCAGGGTGCTGACGGTCAATACCCACAAGGGCTTCACCGCGCTCAACCGGCGCTTCATCTTGCCCGAATTGCGGGAGGCGATTCGCAGTGTGGCCGCCGACGTGGTGTTTCTCCAGGAAATCCACGGCACCCACGAGCGCCATCCCAAGCGCTACAGCAACTGGCCGAGCATGCCGCAGTACGAGTTCCTCGCCGACAGCATCTGGCCGCAATATGCCTATGGTCGCAATGCGGTGTATCCCCATGGCGACCATGGCAACGCGTTGCTGTCGAAATTCCAGATCATCCGCTACGACAACCTCGACATTTCCCAGAGCGGCCACGAAAGCCGCGGGCTGCTGCATTGCGTGCTGCGTTTGCCGGGCAACGTGCAGGAGGTGCATGCCATCTGCGTGCACCTTGGGTTGCGGGAAGTGCATCGCCAGCAGCAGTTGCGCCTGATCACGCAACGGATCGCCGAGATTCCCGCCGACGCGCCGGTGATTGTCGCCGGTGACTTCAACGACTGGCGCCAGCGGGCCGATCTCGCCCACTGCGGGCTGCGGGAAGTGTTTATCGAAACCCACGGCAAACCGGCCCGCACGTTCCCCGCTCGCCTGCCGCTGCTGGCGCTGGACCGCATCTATGTGCGAAACCTCAAGGTGCATCACCCACAAGTCCTGACCAGCCGCCCGTGGTCGCATTTGTCGGACCACGCGCCGCTCTCGGTGGAGATTGAACTATGAACAGCGCGCCGCTGGAAAAGGTCGCGGTAGAACACATCGCGACCGACCAACCGCCGGACGATGCCGTCGCCCGGGACCTGGATTACGGCTGGCAGAGCGGCAACCAGATTGAATTGCTGGAGAACGGCGAGGCGTATTTCCCCAAGGTATTCGAGGCGATGCGCCAGGCTCAGCGGGAGATCCTGCTGGAGACCTTTATTCTGTTTGAGGACAAGGTCGGTCACGAGCTGAAAGGCATTTTGATCGAGGCCGCGCAGCGTGGCGTAAAGGTCGTCGCTAGCCTTGATGGCTTCGGTTGCGGCGAGCTGAGCCCGGAGTTCCTCGGTGAACTGAGCCAGGCCGGCGTAACGGTGCAGATGTTCGACCCGGCGAGCAAGACCCTGGGCTTTCGCACCAACTGGTTTCGCCGTCTGCACCGCAAGATTGTGGTGGTGGACGCCAGCGTGGCGTTTATCGGCGGGATCAATTTTTCTGCGGATCACCTGGGAGATTTCGGCCCCGAGGCCAAGCAGGATTATGCGGTGCAGGTCAATGGCCCGGCGGTCGCCGACCTGCACCATTTCGCCCTCGCCCAAAGTGGCCGACGCGTGCGCAAACGGCGTGGCTGGCGGCGCGAGCAACGGCCCTCGCCATGGGCCGCGGGTGACGGCGATGGGTTGGTGCGGTTGATTTACCGGGACAACCTGCAACACCGTACCGATATTGAAGAGGCCTACCTGCACGCGCTGCGCAAGGCCGAGCGGCGGGCGGTGATTGCCAACGCGTACTTCTTCCCAGGCTATCGTCTGCTGCGGGAAATCCGTAATGCCGCGCGGCGCGGTGTGCAGGTGCAATTGATCATGCAGGGCCAACCGGATGTGCTGTTGGCCAAGCTGGCGGCACGCATGCTGTATGACTATTTGCTCAAGGAAGGCGTGGTGATCCACGAGTACTGCCAGCGCCCGCTGCACGGCAAGGTGGCGTTGGTGGATGAGCAATGGAGCACGGTGGGTTCGAGCAATCTCGACCCGCTGAGCCTGGCGCTGAACCTTGAGGCCAATGTGCTGATTCGTGATCGTGGCTTCAATCAGCAACTGTTCGAGCGCCTGGAATATTTGAGTCAGAACCACTGCAAGACCATGCCGGAAAACCGCACGCCTCGTGGCTGGTTCTGGCGAGTGACCGTGGGCTTCGTCGTGTTCCATGTGCTGCGGCATTTTCCATCGTGGACCGGCTGGCTGCCGGCCCACAAGCCGAGGTTGAAACCCTTCGTCCATGAGGAGCGCCCGGATCATGACCCAAGCTCGCACCGCTGAAGAAAGCCCTCAACCCGGTTTTTTTAAACGCTGGAAAAAACCGCTGACGGTGGTGTTTTTCCTGGTGCTGATCGTGTTGTTCATCCTGCTCGCCCGGCGTATCGACTGGAGCGAGGTGTTCGACACCCTTGGGGATTTCAAGCTTCGCACCTTGCTTATCGCCGGCGCGCTGACCGCGTGCAGCTTCGTGGTGTATTCGTGCTTTGACCTGATCGGCCGCACCTACATCCGCCAGCCTTTGCGCTGGAAGCAGATCCTGCCGGTGGGCATCATCAGCTACGCCTTCAACCTCAACCTGAGCGCCTGGGTCGGTGGTATCGCCATGCGCTACCGCCTGTATTCCCGACTCGGGGTGAGCAGCGGGAATATCGCAAAAATTCTCGGCTTGAGCCTGGCCACCAATTGGTTTGGCTACATGGCGATTGCCGGCGCGGTATTCAGCAGCGGGCTGGTGACATTGCCGCCGGGGTGGAAGCTCAGCAGCGGCGCGCTGCAAGGCGTCGGTGTGTTGCTGGTACTGGCCAGCCTGGGTTATCTGCTGGCCTGTCGCTTGTCGAAAAAGCGCGCGTGGTCGGTGCGCGGGATTGAAATCAGCCTGCCGTCGCTGCGCATGGCAGTGTTGCAGCTGGCACTCGGTGCGCTGAACTGGTCGCTGATGGCGGCGGTGATCTTCACGCTGCTGCCCAAGCAGCTGGAATACCCGGTAGTGCTTGGGGTGTTGCTGATCAGCAGCATTGCCGGAGTGGTCACACACATCCCGGCGGGGCTTGGTGTGCTGGAGGCTGTCTTCATTGCCTTGCTGCAGCACGAAGCGTCCCGCGGCAGCCTGCTCGCGGGGTTGATCGCCTACCGCGCGATCTACTTCATCCTGCCGCTGCTGGTGGCCCTGGTGATGTACCTCGCGGTGGAAGCCAAGGCCAAGGCGTTGCGGGTGAAGAAGACGCCTACGACTGGATGATGCTCAAGCGTTCGCCCACCACCATCTCGGTGATCCAGTCCACCAGGATCGAGGTGTAGGCCTGCTGGGACACCGGGTCGCTCAGGGAGTGGTCCGCACCGTCGATAATCCGGTGGGTCAGCGAGTGCGTCTGCTGGCAGGCGGCGCGGTAGCTCATGATGGTGGCGTGGGGCACGTGGTCATCCGTTTCGGATTCAACGATCAGCACATCACCGGTGAACGCCGCGCAGGCATGCAGCGCGCGATTGGTTTCGGCGTGCACAAAGGTCCCGCGATAATCCATCAAGTCGGCCTTGTCCAGGTCGCGCTTGGGCTTGAGCCATTCCTGGTCGCGGTACAACGCCGGCACCCGCAGCGCCAGCCAGCGCACAGGGCGCAGCGAGGTGAGGATGGCAGCCAGGTAACCGCCGTAGCTGGTGCCGACCACCGCCACCGCCGAGGTGTCGATGGCCGGGTGTGCCAGCAGGCGGTCGTAGGCTGCGAGCAAATCGCGCAGGTTGTCTTCACGGGTGACGCGGGATAACGGAATGCCGTTGCCGGCGTGGCCGCGAAGGTCGAATGTGAGGCATACACAACCAAGCCCTGCGATGCCTTTGGCGCGCTCCAGGTCACGCTCCTGGCTGCCGCCCCAGCCGTGGACAAACAACACCCCCGGCACTTTCGATTTGGGACTGAGGAAAGTCCCGCTCATCTGTTCGTCGTCGATATCAATGGCAATGGTTTCGCTTCTAGCCGTCATAAGATTTGACCGTTACGTACTTGAGAAGAAAGTCGCTGTTTTCTGCCGGGCCCCGGTACACCTCGATCGCGTCAGCGGGCAGTGGCTGGTCGACGTAGGTTTCTACCGACGAGACGTGAATTGCCCGCAGCCCGGGGTTGTTGACGAAGCTTTGCAGCGCCGCGACTTCCGCGCTGCTGGCCCCGCCCATGCGCCAGGATTGCTCGAGCACGCCGCTGCGGCGCTGGCCGTCGCCGTCGAGGCCCTGGGCGATGTCGTAATTGCGCCGCGAGGCATAGAACCCGGGATAGGCCTCATCCGCCGCGTTATCGAAGGTCTGCGCCTGCTGGATAGCCAGGCGTACATCGTCGGGTAGCTCGAGCTGGAGCAGGTCCTCGTAGTAGCCCTGCACCACCAGCAGGTTAGAACCACCATAGACCTCTTCGCCCTGCCCGTCCCGGGTCAGGTATTGATCGCCGCAGTAGCTGATGACGTGATCGCCGATAAAGCTCTGGCCGACACTGTGGGTGACCACGTCACTCAGGTCCTGCTCCAGCACCACGCCTTCGCTGAACAATTGCGCTGCGTCGGGGCGCGCGAGGATGGCGTCGAATTCGTCGAGGCTGCGGATCACTTCTTGGCCGCGACCGGCGCAGGCATGCACGGGTTTGAGGCGGATCGGGCCGTTGTAGAGCAAATGGGTCGCCGCCGGTCGTGCATCTTCCAGGGAGTGCACGCTCAAGCCATCCAGCACCACATTACGAACGCGCTCGGAGAACAGTGGTGACCAGCCCTCAGGCGCAACCGCGTTTTTATTCAGCAAGCCGTGACTGATGGCCTTGGTGCAGATGAAATCGTGATCGACATAGCCGCCCCACAGATCCTCAGGTCCTTTGACACCCAATTGCCGCGCCTGGACCGCGCCGACCAGCGTCTGGGTGGGTAATAGATAGAGGTCGCGCCCACTGTGCAGCTCAGGGTTATAGCTGCCGCCATATTTGAGGCCGAGGACGTGTGCCAGCCAACGGGCCAGCGCGCGGTTGGTTTCGATTTCGTGCAATGGCGCTTGCGGACGGATTGAATGCGCCACCACGATTTTTTTGCGATTTGTCGGGGTCATGCGTCCCCCTTGGCTCTGCTGCCATGTGTGTAAGGAAACGGTAGCAGGGATCAAGCCAAGGCGGCGTTTGTTTAAACGCGCGGGTAATCAAACAGTTGCGGGAAAAGCGATAGCACTTGGCCTGTTTTATTCTGCACGAAGTGCTCAAGGTGTCGCGGCGTTCTGCACGATTTCAGGCTTGGGTCTTGGTAGGTGTCACGCCAAAACGGTTGCGGTAGTCGCTTGGCGCCAGCCCGGTGATTTTCTTGAAGGTGGCGCGGAAGGCGCCGGGGTCCTGGTAACCCACGGTCCAGGCGATGTGGTCAATGGTGCCATTGGTAAATTCGAGCATCTGCCGTGCCTTGCCGACCCGAAGGTGTTGGCAGTATTCCGTGGGTTTCAAGCCGGTGGCAGCACGGAACCGTCGCAAGAACGTGCGTTCCTCAAGGCCCGCCTGTTGCGCCATGGCAGCCAACGAAACATCCACCGCACCGCTGGCCTGCAGCCAATGCTGCACCTTGAGAATCGCAGCGTCGCCATGGGCGAGAATCGGCGCAAAGTTACTCCCGCATTCACTGGCGCTGTCGCTGTGTTCGATCACCAGGAAACGCGCAGTGCTGGCAGCGATGCTCGGGCCGAGCAGACGGTCCACCAGGCGCAGGCCCAGTTCGGACCAGGCCATGAGGCCGGCGGTGGTGATCAGGTCGCCGTCGTCGACGATGGGTTTGTCGGCTTCCAGGCGAATCGCCGGATAACGGGCGGCGAAGGATTTGGCCGATGTCCAGTGCGTGGTGGCGCTGCGACCGTCCAACAGCCCGCTTTCCGCCATCAGGATCGAGCCCACGCACACGCCGCCCAGAATGGTCCCGGTGCGGTGTTGCTGGCGCAGCCAATCCAGCAATTCAGCGGACGCCTGGCCTTCGGAAAAGCCGGCGATGGAGGGTGGAATCAGCAAGGCTGTCAGTGCCTGACCGGAGCCGGGCTGACTGTCGAATACACGGGTCGGCGCATGGCCTGTTTCAGCCTGCCAATGGCTGATGCGCAGGGACGGCAGTTGCTCGGACTGATGCTCGGCCGCAATCCGGTTGGCGACCGCGAACAGGTCGGTCAAGCCATGCACGGCGGCCATTTGCGCACCGCTGTAGATCAGCACGCCGAGCTCGACGATCGCCATTGTCAGTTTTCCCTCTGTTATTGTCGGTGCGGCCAATCCCCAGGCGCCGCGCCAGCCAGGATACTGGACGCATCAACCCTCACAAGGAAACCAACATGGCCAAGCAAGCACTCATCCTAATCGATATCCAGAACGACTACTTCCCCCAGGGCAAGTGGCCGCTTGACGGAGTGGACGCAGCGGCGGACAAGGCACAACAAGTGCTCCAGGCGTTTCGCCAGGCCGGCGATGCGGTGATTCATGTACGTCACGAATTCACCTCTGACGATGCGCCCTTCTTCACCCCGGGTTCGGAAGGTGCGCATCTGCACCCCAAGGTATTGAACCAGGCCGATGAGCCGGTGGTGCTCAAGCATTTCGTCAATGCGTTCCGCGAAACCAACCTGCGGGCGCTGCTGGAACAACGCAGCATCACCGAGTTGGTGGTGGTGGGCAGCATGAGCCATATGTGCATCGACGGCGTGGTGCGCGCCGCGTCGGACCTCGGCTACAGCGTGACCGTGATCCACGATGCCTGCGCGACGCGGGACCTGGAATTCAATGGCATCACCGTGCCGGCAGCCCAGGTGCATGCTGCGTTTATGTCGTCGTTGGGGTTTGCTTATGCGAGCGTGGTGTCGGCGGAACAGTTCTTGTCCGCCGATTGATCGCCCCCGCGCTTACCGGGTAGCAATGATGAACAAGCGCGGGAACGGCAGCAACACCGTGCCATCGGCCAGCGCTGGATAGGCCTTGGTGATCCGCGCCAGGTATTCGTCGAGGAAGGCGCTCTTTTCTGACTCGCTCAGAGGCGCCAGGAACGGGCGCAATGCCGAGCCTTTGAACCACTCCACCACCGCAGCAGAACCTGCCAGCGGATGGTGGTAGGTGGTGCGCCAAACATCCACGGTGGAGCAGTGTTTGCTCAGCAGTTCAAAGTAGTAGCTCGCGGTATGGCGTGCGTTATGTTTCACCGCGCCGATCTTTGTGGCCCATGGGCCGTCCGCGGCGACTTCCCGCGCCAGCTTGTGGGCCGGTTCATCGAGGTTGTCGGGTGTCTGCACCGCCAGGGTGCCACCGGGAGTCAGCTGATCGACCAAATGCGGATACAGCGTGGCGTGGTCGGGCAACCATTGCAGCGACGCATTGGCGAGGATGACGTCGAATGTCTGCGCCGGGTTCCAGGCGCCGATATCAGCCAATTCGAAATTCAACGCGGGCAGGCGCTTACGGGCGTCGACCAGCATGTCATCGGAGCTGTCCATGCCGGTGACCACTGCCTGCGCAAAGCGCTCAGCCAGAACTTCAGTCGAGTTACCCGGGCCGCATCCCAGGTCGACGGCGCTGCGCACATCGCCATCAGGGATGGCCGCCACCAGATCCCGGACGGGACGGGTGCGCTGTTGTTCGAACATCGAGTATTGCTTGGCTGACCAGGTCATTGCGGCGTTCCTTCTTCTGTGAGGAGTGACGACAGCCTAAATCTTGTTATCCATGAGAACAAATGCCAGGATTGACCCTCTCCCATACCTTAAAAGTATTCCTATGCTGGAGCTCAGGCAGCTCAAGGCCTTTGTTGCGATTGCCGAAGAAGGCTATATCACCCGTGCAGCAGAACGACTGGGCATGCAGCAACCGCCATTGACGCGATTGCTGCAAAGCCTGGAAGCCGAGTTGGGCGTGGTGCTGATGGAGCGCCTGCCACGGGGCGTGCGCCCGACCACTGCGGGCTTGGCCTTGCTGGAAGAGGCGCGACAGATCTTGGCCAGTGTCGATGGTGTGGCCGATATCGTGCGCCGCGCTGCCCGTGGTGAACGTGGACGCTTGGCCATTGGCTTCACCAGTTCTGCCGCCTTGCATCCATTTGTGCCCAGCGTATTGCGCCTGTTTCGGGAAACCTTTGTCGGTGTTTCTGTGGTTTTGGAAGAAGCCGGCACGGGTGAACTGCTGGACGCGCTGCTCCATGAAAAGCTCGACGCGGCATTTATCCGTTCGCCGCTGAGCGGGACGCAGGCGTTGCAGGATGAACCGATTCTGGTGGAGCCGATGTTGCTGGCGCTGCCCACTGATCACCCGCTGGCTATCGATCCGTCGACGCCGCTGCCGTTGGCGACATTGGCCACCGAGGCGTTTGTGCTGTATCGCCGCCGGGTGGGACTTGGGTTGTATGACGCGATTCTGGTGGCGTGTCGCGAAGCAGGTTTCAGCCCGCAGGTTGTGCAAGAAGCGCCGCGCATGACGGCGACGTTGAGCCTGGTGGCTGCGGGGCTTGGGGTTTCGATTGTGCCCGCGTCCATGCAGCGGTTGCGGGGGGACGGGATTGTTTATCGGGAGCTGTCGGAGTGTCGGAGCCTGGTAGCGCCGTTGCATTTGGCAACGCGGGCGGGTGATACGTCGTCAGTGCTGGAGCGGTTTCGGGAGCTGGTGGTAAGCGCCGCCTCTGCTGATGCTTAGCCGGTTGCCAGCCATGAAATGAAAAACCCCCGAGGCAAAAGCCATCGGGGGTTTTCTGGTGTTACGCGACAGTTCGGGTCTCAAGCGACCTTAGAACGGAATATCGTCATCAAAGCTGTCGAAGTCGGCTGCCGGCTGAGGAGCGGCCTGCTGTGGCGCTGGACGCGACTCACGCTGTGGCTGCTGGGTCGGCTGCGGACGGGACTGCTGCTGTGGACGCGGTGCCGAGTTGGACATGCCGCCCTGGCCTTGTTGGTCGCCCTGCGGACGGCCGCCCAGCAGTTGCATGGTGCCTTGCATGTCGACCACGATTTCAGTGGTGTAACGCTTGATGCCGTCTTTTTCCCACTCGCGGGTTTGCAGTTTGCCTTCGATGTAGACCTGCGAACCTTTGCGCAGGTATTCACCGGCGATCTCTGCAACCTTGCCGAACATCGACACACGGTGCCATTCGGTTTTCTCGACCTTCTGGCCGGTTTGCTTGTCGGTCCACTGCTCGCTGGTCGCCAGACTCAGGTTGGTCACGGCGTTACCGTTCGGCAAGTAGCGAACTTCGGGATCCTGGCCGCATGTACCGACCAATATGACTTTGTTAACCCCACGGGCCATAACGTTCTCCTAGGCTGGGCGCGCTGTCGGCACTGGGTTGACCAGTTGCTCGAGCGTCGCGCGATCCAATAATTCGGTGTCCAATTTGATGTAGATGGCGGCTTCTTCAGTAACAACCACAGCATCCGTAACCCCAACAACGGCCTTAAGGCGCTCGACCAGACCGGCTTCGCGGATCGCTTCGGGCGATAACGGCAAGCGCAGGCTCGTCACATAGGGAGGTTCGCGCATGGTAACAGCAAAGGCTAGCCAGAGGGCAGCCAGACCTGCGCATCCCAGGAACACAACCGACAAACCGCCATGCTGGAACATCCAGCCGCCCATGATCCCGCCCAGTGCAGAACCGAGGAACTGGCTGGTGGAATACACGCCCATCGCCGTGCCTTTGCCGCCGGCCGGTGAAACCTTACTGATCAGCGAAGGCAATGAAGCCTCCAGCAGGTTGAACGCGGTGAAGAACACCACCGTGCCGATCACCAGAGCCCGCAGGCTGTCGCCGAACTGCCAGAAGAATAGCTCAGTGAGCATCAATGTCGCGACGGCGCCCAGTAGAACTCGTTTCATTTTGCGTTTCTTCTCGCCGTAGATGATGAACGGGATCATGGCGAAGAAGGAAATCAGCAGCGCAGTCAGGTACACCCACCAGTGCTGCTCCTTGGGCAGCCCGGCTTTTTGCACCAGGGCCAGGGGCAAGGCGACGAAGCTGCACATCAGCATCGCGTGTAATACGAAGATACCCAAATCCAGGCGCAGCAGGTCCGGGTGCTTGAGGGTGGGCAATAGCGCTTGTTTCGCGACGCCCGACTCACGATGCTGCAGCGGCCCGGTGGAATGCGGCACCATAAAGGCAACGATCACGATGCCGAACAACGCCATGCCACCCGTCGCCAGGAACAGGCCGTGCAAGCCGAACGCGCGGGTCAGCAGCGGGCCAACCACCATTGCCACGGCGAACGAAAGACCAATGGTCATGCCGATCATGGCCATGGCCTTGGTGCGGTGTTGTTCGCGGGTCAGGTCGGAGAGCAGCGCCATGACGGCGGCGGAAATCGCGCCCGCGCCTTGCAGGACGCGTCCGGCGATCACGCCCCAGATCGAGTCAGCATTGGCGGCGAGCACACTGCCCAGGGCGAATACGATCAGGCCCAGGTAGATCACTGGCCGGCGGCCGATGCGGTCGGAAATGACCCCGAACGGAATCTGAAACAGCGCCTGGGTCAGGCCATAGGCGCCAATCGCCAGGCCGATCAGGGCCGGGGTCGCTCCTGCGAGATCCATTCCATAGGTCGCCAGCACCGGCAACACCATAAACATGCCAAGCATACGGAATGCGAACACCAGGGCCAGACCGCTTGCTGCGCGGGTCTCGCTGCCACTCATGCGTTCGCTGTGGGGATCGTGCATGGATAAACCTCGTGTGAACCGGCGGCGATTCTACCAGTCCCATCGATTGAGAGGGTATATGCGGCGCTTTGCCGCGCAGCTTTCATGTAAGGCTGCACCCGGCACTTTGACAGTGTATATTCATCCAGTCTTTAGCCGTATACTCCTGCATTATTTACGCCCGCCGTGCGAGGCCATCTTGGACAAGATCCTGATTCGTGGGGCTCGAACCCACAACCTGAAGAACATCGACCTGACCCTGCCACGGGACAAACTGATCGTCATCACCGGCTTGTCCGGGTCCGGCAAGTCGTCCCTGGCGTTTGACACGCTGTACGCCGAAGGCCAGCGCCGCTACGTGGAATCCCTGTCGGCCTATGCCCGCCAGTTCCTGTCGATGATGGAAAAGCCCGACGTCGACACCATTGAAGGCCTGTCGCCCGCGATTTCCATCGAACAGAAATCCACGTCCCATAACCCGCGCTCTACCGTGGGCACCATTACCGAGATCTACGACTACCTGCGCCTGCTGTATGCCCGCGTGGGTATCCCCCGTTGCCCGGACCACGACATTCCCCTGGAAGCCCAGACCGTCAGCCAGATGGTCGACCTGGTGCTGGCCCAGCCGGAAGGCGCCAAGCTGATGCTGCTGGCACCGGTGATCCGCGAGCGCAAGGGTGAGCACCTTTCAGTCTTTGAAGAGCTGCGTGCGCAAGGTTTCGTGCGTGCCCGGATCAACGGCAAGCTCTATGAGCTGGACGAAGCGCCAAAGCTGGATAAGCAGAAGAAGCACTCGATTGATGTAGTGGTCGACCGCTTCAAGGTGCGTGCCGATTTGCAGCAGCGCCTGGCGGAATCCTTCGAGACCGCGCTGAAGCTGGCGGACGGTATCGCCCTGGTAGCACCAATGGACGACGAGCCGGGGGAAGAAATCATCTTTTCCGCGCGCTTCGCCTGCCCGATCTGCGGCCATGCCATCAGCGAGCTGGAACCGAAGCTGTTTTCCTTCAACAACCCCGCCGGCGCCTGCCCGACCTGTGATGGCCTGGGGGTTAAGCAATTCTTCGACATCAAGCGCCTGGTCAATGGTGACCTCACGCTGGCGGAGGGCGCGATACGCGGCTGGGACAGGCGTAACGTCTATTACTTCCAGATGCTGGGTTCGCTGGCCTCGCACTATAAGTTCAGCCTCGAAGTGCCCTTCAACGAGCTGACGGCCGAACATCAGAAATTCATCCTGCATGGCAGCGGTTCGCAGAACGTCGACTTCAAATATTTGAATGACCGTGGCGATATCGTCAAACGCTCGCACCCGTTCGAAGGCATCGTGCCGAACCTGGAGCGGCGCTACCGCGAGACCGAATCCGCCAGCGTGCGCGAAGAACTGGCCAAGTTCCTCAGCACCCAGCCGTGCCCGGACTGCCGTGGCACGCGCCTGCGCCGTGAAGCGCGGCACGTGTGGGTCGGCGAGAAGACACTGCCGGCGGTGACCAACCTGCCGATTGGGGATGCCTGCGAATACTTCGGTACGCTGAAGCTGACTGGCCGCCGCGGGGAGATTGCGGACAAGATCCTCAAGGAAATTCGTGAGCGGTTGCAGTTCCTGGTTAACGTTGGGCTGGACTATCTGTCGCTGGACCGCAGTGCGGATACGCTCTCAGGTGGTGAAGCCCAGCGCATTCGCTTGGCCAGCCAGATTGGCGCCGGTCTGGTGGGTGTGTTGTACATCCTCGATGAGCCATCCATTGGCTTGCATCAACGGGACAACGATCGCTTGCTGGGTACGCTGAAGCACCTGCGGGACATCGGTAACACGGTGATCGTGGTTGAGCACGACGAAGATGCGATTCGCCTGGCCGACTATGTGGTCGACATTGGCCCGGGCGCGGGTGTGCACGGTGGGCATATTGTCGCCGAGGGCACGCCAGCAGAAGTGATGGCGCATCCTGACTCGCTGACCGGCAAATACTTGTCGGGCCGGGTGAAGATCGCCGTGCCGGCCAAGCGTACGCCGCGCAACAAGAAGATGGCACTGCACCTCAAAGGCGCGCGTGGCAACAACTTGCGCAATGTCGATCTGGAAATCCCGCTGGGACTGCTGACCTGCGTGACCGGTGTATCCGGTTCGGGCAAGTCGACGCTGATTAACAACACGTTGTTTCCGTTGAGCGCCACTGCACTGAACGGCGCGACGACTCTTGAAGCCGCCGCTCATGACAGCATCAAGGGTCTGGAACACCTGGATAAGGTGGTCGATATTGACCAAAGCCCGATTGGCCGCACACCGCGTTCCAACCCGGCGACCTACACCGGGTTGTTCACGCCGATTCGCGAGCTGTTCGCCGGTGTGCCGGAATCCCGCTCTCGCGGTTACGGACCTGGCCGGTTCTCGTTCAACGTCAAGGGTGGGCGCTGTGAGGCGTGCCAGGGCGATGGCTTGATCAAGGTTGAGATGCACTTCCTGCCGGACATCTACGTGCCGTGCGACGTGTGCAAGAGCAAGCGCTACAACCGCGAAACCCTGGAGATCAAATACAAGGGCAAGAGCATCCACGAAACCCTCGAGATGACGATCGAGGAAGCCCGGGTGTTCTTTGACGCGGTACCGGCCCTGGCGCGCAAGCTGCAGACGCTGATGGATGTTGGCCTGTCGTACATCAAGCTGGGTCAGTCGGCGACCACGCTGTCGGGTGGCGAGGCGCAGCGGGTCAAGCTGTCCCGTGAGCTGTCCAAGCGTGATACCGGCAAGACCTTGTATATCCTCGATGAGCCGACTACGGGTTTGCACTTCGCGGATATCCAGCAGTTGCTGGATGTACTGCATCGCTTGCGTGACCACGGCAACACGGTTGTGGTGATCGAGCACAACCTGGATGTGATCAAGACCGCCGACTGGCTGGTGGACCTGGGGCCGGAAGGCGGCTCCAAAGGTGGGCAGATCATTGCGGTCGGCACACCGGAGCAAGTGTCGGAGATGAAGCAGTCTCACACCGGCTTCTATCTGAAGCCGCTGCTGGCCCGCGACAAGGACTGATTGTTCAGGCCCACGAAAAAGCCCCTGTCACTTACACAGTGACAGGGGCTTTTTTGTAGCCGGAGGAATCAGAACTGCGATTGCAGGTAGTTCTCCAGGCCAATCAACTTGATCAGGCCCAACTGCTTTTCCAGCCAGTAGGTGTGATCTTCTTCGGTGTCATTCAACTGCACCCGCAGGATTTCCCGCGTGACGTAGTCGTTGTGCTGCTCGCAGAGCTCGATGCCCTTGCAGAGCGCGGCACGGACCTTGTACTCAAGGCGCAGGTCGCTGGCGAGCATCTCTGGCACCGTGGTGCCGGTGTCCAGGTCGTCGGGACGCATACGCGGCGTGCCTTCGAGCATCAGGATACGGCGCATCAGCGCGTCGGCGTGCTGTGCCTCTTCTTCCATTTCATGGTTGATACGCTCGTAGAGCTCGGTAAAGCCCCAGTCTTCGTACATCCGCGAGTGAATGAAATATTGGTCACGAGCTGCCAGTTCGCCCGTCAGCAACGTGTTGAGGTAATCGATTACGTCGGGGTGACCTTGCATCGCCCTACATCTCCCTACTTGAAAGTCTGTAGTTTGAACCATGATGACCCGGAGGTCACGGGACCAACGGCAGAAAAGTGAAGATTTCCGGTGAAAAGTAGCTGAAATAACGCAAAAACCGCCCAAATGAGGGCGGTTCTGCTTATCGTTTAGAGTTAGTTAAGCGATACACCCAGTGCAGATGCGATCCCTTCTCCATAAGCCGGATCGGCTTTGAAGAAGTACTGCAACTGGCGCTGCACCACATCACTGGAAACACCCGCCATGGCGCCGGCGATATTGTTGATCAGCAGGGCTTTCTGCTCATCATTCATCAGGCGGAACAGCGCACCGGCGTGGCTGTAGTAGTCGGTGTCCTCGCGGTGATCGTAACGATCAGCCGCACCGCTCAGGGCCAAGGCTGGCTCGGCGTACTGAGGAGCCTGCTTCGGTGCATCGGCATAGCTGTTTGGCTCGTAGTTGGGAGCCGCACCGCCATTGGCGCCGAATGCCATCGAACCGTCACGCTGGTAGCTGTTGACCGGGCTGCGTGGCGCGTTCACCGGAAGTTGCTGGTGATTGGTGCCAACACGGTAGCGGTGGGCATCAGCGTAAGCGAACACGCGACCTTGCAACATGCGGTCTGGCGACAAGCCAACACCTGGGACCATGTTGCTTGGACCGAAAGCCGCCTGCTCAACTTCAGCGAAGTAGTTCAGCGGGTTGCGGTTCAGCTCCAGCTCGCCCACTTCAATCAACGGGAACTCTTTCTGCGACCAGGTCTTGGTCACGTCGAACGGGTTCTCGTAGTGAGCGTTCGCTTGGGCTTCCGTCATGATCTGGATGCACACGCGCCATTTCGGGAAATCCCCACGCTCGATAGCGCCGAACAGATCGCGCTGGGCGTAATCAGGGTCGGTACCCGCCAAGCGTGCAGCCTCAGCCGGTGCCAGGTTCTTGATGCCTTGCTTGGTCTTGTAGTGCCACTTCACCCAGTGACGCTCGCCCTTGGCGTTGATCAGGCTGTAGGTGTGGCTACCAAAGCCGTGCATGTGACGGTAGCCGTCCGGGATGCCGCGGTCCGAAAACAGGATGGTGACCTGGTGCAGCGCTTCAGGAGAGTGAGACCAGAAGTCCCACATCATCTGTGCACTTTTCAGGTTGCTTTGCGGCAGGCGCTTTTGTGTATGGATGAAGTCCGGGAATTTCAGCGGGTCACGGATGAAGAACACCGGGGTGTTGTTGCCAACGATGTCCCAGTTGCCTTCCTCGGTGTAGAACTTCAACGCGAAACCGCGTGGGTCGCGCTCAGTGTCAGCCGAACCGCGTTCGCCACCTACCGTGGAGAAGCGCAAGAAGGTCGGAGTTTGCTTGCCCACGGACTCGAACAACTTGGCGCTGGTGTACTGAGTGATGTCTTGGGTGACGGTGAAGGTACCGTAGGCGCCCGAGCCTTTGGCGTGTACGCGACGCTCAGGGATGTTTTCACGGTTGAAGTGCGCGAGCTTCTCGATCAGGTGAAAATCGTCGAGCAGCAATGGGCCGCGTGGGCCGGCCGAACGGGAATTCTGGTTATCGGCAACGGGGGCGCCGCTGGCGGTAGTAAGGGTTTTATTCTGGCTCATGCTCAATCTTCCTCAGGTCAGTCTTGGAACTGCCGGCTAATCGGCTTGGGGGCAGTATTGACCAGGAAGATGACACCATCAAATTCATTAAATCATGAGCATCGATAGAAATTAACTAACGAGTCATCCGTACGGATAGCAAAAGGCAGTTTCATCAGCCAAATACCTATTCGCTCGAGTTAGTTCCAGTTTTCTACCGCACACAAAAAACCGGGCACTAGGCCCGGTTCTTCGTTACAGACTGACGTCTTACTCAGCGGATACAGCTTCACCGCCAACTGGACGATCGATCAGCTCAACGTACGCCATAGGCGCGTTGTCACCAGCGCGGAAACCGCACTTGAGGATGCGCAGGTAGCCACCCTCACGGGTAGCGTAACGCTTGCCCAGGTCGTTGAAGAGCTTACCAACGATAGCTTTCGAACGAGTACGGTCGAAAGCCAAACGGCGGTTAGCCAGGCTGTCTGTCTTGGCCAAAGTAATCAGCGGCTCAGCAACGCGACGCAGTTCTTTAGCTTTCGGCAGTGTAGTTTTGATCAGCTCGTGCTCGAACAGCGACACCGCCATGTTCTGGAACATAGCCTTACGGTGCGAGCTGGTACGGCTCAGGTGACGACCACTTTTACGATGACGCATGGTTCATTCCTTACCAAACTCACGTTCGGTGATTACGACGATCAGGCAGTCGCCTTGTCGTCCTTCTTAAGACTTGCAGGCGGCCAGTTGTCGAGGCGCATGCCGAGGGACAGACCGCGGGAGGCCAGAACGTCCTTGATTTCAGTCAAGGATTTCTTGCCCAGGTTCGGAGTCTTCAACAGTTCTACTTCGGTGCGCTGAATCAGATCGCCGATGTAGTAAATGTTTTCCGCCTTAAGGCAGTTAGCCGAACGTACAGTCAGTTCCAGATCGTCAACCGGGCGAAGCAGGATCGGATCGATCTCGTCTTCCTGCTCGATTACCACTGGTTCGCTGTCACCTTTGAGGTCGACGAACGCAGCCAACTGCTGTTGCAGAATGGTTGCAGCGCGGCGGATAGCCTCTTCAGGATCCAGAGTACCGTTGGTTTCCAGATCAATAACCAGCTTGTCCAGGTTAGTACGCTGTTCGACACGGGCGTTTTCCACCACGTATGCGATACGGCGAACCGGGCTGAACGAAGAGTCGAGCTGCAAGCGACCAATGCTGCGGCTTTCGTCTTCATCGCTCTGACGCGAGTCGGCCGGTTCATAACCACGACCACGAGCTACAGTGAGCTTCATGTTCAGGGCGCCGTTAGACGCCAGGTTAGCGATTACGTGATCGGGATTAACGATCTCGACATCATGATCCAGCTGAATATCGGCAGCGGTAACCACCCCCGAACCCTTCTTCGACAAGGTCAGCGTAACTTCGTCACGGCCGTGCAGCTTGATAGCCAGACCTTTAAGGTTCAACAGGATTTCAATTACGTCTTCCTGTACACCTTCGATGGCGCTGTACTCGTGGAGCACACCGTCAATCTCGGCCTCGACTACTGCACAGCCGGGCATTGAGGACAACAGGATGCGGCGCAGCGCGTTGCCCAGGGTGTGGCCAAAACCACGCTCGAGAGGCTCGAGAGTGATCTTGGCGCGGGTTGGACTGACAACCTGCACATCAATGTGACGGGGTGTCAGGAACTCATTTACCGAAATCTGCATGGATGCACCTATTTTCTAGCCCTTACTTGGAGTAGAGCTCGACAATCAGGCTTTCGTTGATGTCGGCGGACAGATCACTGCGAGCAGGAACGTTCTTGAAAACGCCCGACTTCTTCTCAGTGTCTACTTCTACCCATTCTACGCGGCCACGTTGGGCACACAGATCGAGAGCTTGGACAATGCGAAGTTGATTTTTTGCTTTCTCGCGAATCGCGACCACGTCACCAGCACGAACCTGGTACGACGGGACGTTAACGGTTTGGCCGTTTACGCTGACGGATTTGTGCGATACCAGCTGACGGGATTCGGCACGAGTCGAACCAAAGCCCATACGGTATACAACGTTGTCCAGACGGCATTCGAGCAGTTGCAGCAGGTTTTCACCGGTTGCACCTTTCTTGCCAGCAGCTTCTTTGTAGTAGCCGCTGAACTGACGCTCGAGAACGCCGTAGATACGACGGACCTTCTGCTTTTCACGCAGTTGGGTGCCGTAATCGGACTGGCGACCGCGGCGTTGGCCGTGGATACCAGGTGCTGCTTCAATGTTGCACTTCGATTCGATCGCGCGCACGCCGCTCTTCAGAAAGAGATCGGTGCCTTCACGACGAGCGAGTTTGCATTTTGGACCAATGTAACGAGCCATTCTTTACAATCTCCTGGATTACACGCGGCGCTTCTTCGGCGGACGGCACCCGTTGTGCGGGATTGGCGTCACGTCGGTGATGCTGGCGATCTTATAGCCACAGCCGTTCAATGCACGGACAGCAGACTCACGACCTGGACCTGGACCTTTGACGTTAACGTCGAGGTTTTTCAGGCCATATTCCAGCGCAGCTTGACCAGCACGTTCAGCAGCTACTTGAGCAGCAAACGGGGTGGACTTGCGGGAACCGCGGAAACCCGAACCACCGGAGGTAGCCCAAGAAAGCGCGTTACCTTGACGGTCGGTGATGGTCACGATTGTGTTGTTAAAAGATGCATGGATGTGGGCGATGCCATCAACCACTGTCTTTTTAACTTTTTTACGAGGACGAGCAGCAGGTTTTGCCATGATTAATTTCCTGTCGATTCGCGTGGGCGATTACTTGCGGATCGGCTTACGCGGACCTTTACGGGTACGCGCGTTAGTCTTGGTACGCTGACCGCGTACTGGAAGACCACGACGATGACGCAGACCACGGTAGCAACCGAGGTCCATCAAACGCTTGATTTTCATGTTGATTTCGCGGCGCAGGTCACCTTCAGTGGTGAACTTCGCCACTTCGCCACGCAACAGCTCAATCTGCTCGTCGCTCAGATCTTTGATCTTTGCGGCTGGGTTTACCCCAGTGTCTGCGCAAATTTTCTGCGCAGTAGTGCGACCAACACCATAGATGTAGGTCAGCGAGATAACAGTGTGCTTGTTATCTGGAATGTTAACGCCTGCAATACGGGCCATTCAGTGGGACTCCAATTGACAGCTACCTACGCCCCGGAAGCCAAGAAATAGGGCGCGAGATAATATCGCTGTAATAACAAATAATCAACCCGGCAGCGCACTAGCTGCCGGGCTTCAAGCGGATCACACTCAGCCTTGGCGCTGTTTGTGACGCGGTTCCGCGCTGCAAATTACTCGAACAACACCTTCGCGGCGAATAATCTTGCAGTTACGGCACAGCTTTTTCACCGATGCACGAACTTTCATCACCAACTCCTCGAACCTTATGGGTACTCAGCGCAACATGCCGCTGCCGTAACCCTTCAGGTTGGCTTTCTTCATCAGGGATTCGTACTGGTGCGAAACGAGGTGCGATTGTACTTGGGACATGAAGTCCATCACAACCACGACGACGATCAGCAACGAGGTCCCGCCAAGGTAGAACGGAACGTTTGCTGCAACCACCAGGAACTGGGGCAACAAGCACACGGCCGTCATATATAGAGCACCGAACATGGTCAAGCGAGTCAGAACGCCATCAATGTAGCGCGCAGACTGCTCACCTGGACGAATACCCGGAATAAAGGCACCGGACTTCTTCAGGTTTTCCGCTACGTCTTTCGGATTGAACATCAACGCCGTATAGAAGAAGCAGAAGAAAATAATCCCTGCACTAAACAGCAGAATATTCAACGGCTGACCAGGAGCGATCGACTGCGAGATGTCCTGCAACCAGCCCATACCTTCAGACTGACCGAACCAGGCACCCAACGAAGCCGGAAACAGCAAAATGCTGCTCGCGAAAATGGCGGGAATAACCCCGGCCATGTTCACTTTCAGCGGCAAGTGGCTGGTCTGCGCGGCAAAGACCTTGCGGCCCTGCTGACGCTTGGCGTAGTGAACAGCAATACGACGCTGACCACGCTCAATGAACACCACAAAACCGATAATCGCTACTGCCAACAAACCGATGGCAACCAAGGCGAAGATATTGATATCACCCTGACGTGCAGACTCGAAAGACTGCCCAATCGCTCTCGGAAGACCGGCAACGATACCTGCGAAAATCAACATCGAGATACCGTTACCAACACCACGCTCAGTAATCTGCTCACCCAGCCACATCATGAACATCGCACCAGCCACAAAAGTGGATACCGCGACGAAATGGAAGCCAAAGTCACCAGTGAACGCAACACCCTGCCCGGCCAGGCCAACGGACATGCCGATAGCCTGGACCAGGGCGAGGATGACAGTGCCGTAGCGGGTGTACTGGCTTATCTTGCGACGGCCAGCTTCACCTTCCTTCTTCAACTGCTCCAGCTGCGGGCTAACGGCGGTCATCAGCTGCATGATGATCGATGCCGAGATGTACGGCATGATCCCCAGTGCAAAAATGCTCATCCGTTCCAGCGCACCGCCGGAAAACATGTTGAACAAGCTAAGAATGGTCCCCTCATTCTGTCGAAACAGGTCTGCGAGTCGGTCCGGGTTGATACCTGGAACCGGGATGTGTGCGCCTATTCGGTAGACGATAATCGCCAGGAACAGAAAACGCAGACGAGCCCAAAGTTCAGACATACCGCCTTTGCCGAGCGCTGAGAGAGCACCTTGCTTAGCCATTTATTCCTCGAACTTGCCGCCAGCTGCTTCGATAGCCGAACGCGCACCTTTGGTGGCGCCGATTCCCTTGCCGATAGTGACAGCGCGAGTCACTTCACCGGACAGCATGATTTTCACACGCTGTACGTTGACGTTGATCACGTTGGCATCTTTCAGGGTCTGCACGGTAACGATGTCGCCTTCCACTTTGGCCAGCTCGGACAGACGCACTTCTGCGCGGTCCATGGCTTTCAGGGAAACGAAACCGAACTTCGGCAGGCGACGATGCAGCGGCTGTTGACCGCCTTCAAAGCCTGGAGCGATGGTGCCACCGGAGCGGGAGGACTGACCTTTGTGGCCACGGCCACCGGTCTTGCCCAAACCACTACCGATACCACGGCCCGGACGATGCTTTTCGCGACGGGAACCCGGCGCTGGACTCAGATCATTGAGTTTCATCGAATTAACCCTCGACACGCAGCATGTAGTAAGCCTTGTTGATCATCCCGCGATTCTCGGGAGTATCAAGTACTTCTACAGTGTGACCGATGCGACGCAGACCCAAACCCTTAACGCACAATTTGTGGTTAGGGATGCGGCCGGTCATGCTTTTGATCAGCGTTACTTTAACGGTAGCCATGATCAGAAGATCTCCTTGACGCTTTTGCCACGCTTGGCGGCAATGGATTCAGGAGACTGCATAGCCTTCAAACCTTTAAAAGTGGCGTGAACCACGTTTACCGGGTTAGTCGAGCCGTAGCACTTGGCCAGAACGTTCTGAACGCCAGCAACTTCGAGGACAGCACGCATAGCGCCGCCAGCGATGATACCGGTACCTTCAGAAGCAGGCTGCATGTACACCTTCGAAGCGCCGTGAGCGGACTTCATTGCGTACTGCAGAGTGGTGCCGTTCAGATCAACTTGGATCATGTTGCGACGAGCAGCTTCCATTGCCTTCTGGATCGCAGCAGGCACTTCACGTGACTTGCCACGGCCGAAGCCAACACGCCCTTTACCATCACCAACCACGGTCAACGCGGTGAAAGTGAAGATACGGCCGCCTTTAACGGTTTTGGCTACGCGGTTAACTTGAACCAGCTTCTCAATGTAGCCTTCGTCGCGCTTTTGGTCGTTATTTGACATAACTTAGAACTCCAGCCCAGCTTCACGAGCAGCATCAGCCAGCGCTTTCACGCGGCCGTGGTACTTGAAGCCAGAGCGGTCGAAAGCCACTTGCGAGACGCCAGCGGCCTTAGCACGCGTAGCGACCAGCTGGCCAACCTTAGTGGCCGCGTCGATGTTGCCAGTGGCACCATCACGCAGTTCTTTATCCAAAGTCGAGGCGCTTGCCAGGACTTTGTTGCCGTCGGCCGAGATGACCTGGGCGTAGATGTGCTGCGACGAGCGGAACACGCAGAGACGCACGACTTCGAGTTCGTGCATTTTCAGGCGTGCTTTGCGAGCGCGACGCAGTCGAGTAACTTTTTTGTCGGTCATTTGCTATGCCCTACTTCTTCTTGGCTTCTTTACGACGGACGACTTCGTCCGCGTAGCGCACACCTTTGCCTTTGTACGGCTCTGGTGGACGGAAGTCGCGGATCTCAGCGGCCACCTGACCTACCAGCTGCTTATCAATACCCTTGATCAGGATATCGGTTTGGCTTGGGGTCTCAGCGGTGATGCCTTCCGGCAGTTCGTAATCCACTGGGTGCGAGAAGCCAAGGGCCAGGTTCAGAACCGTGCCTTTTGCTTGCGCTTTGTAACCAACACCGACCAGCTGGAGCTTACGCTCGAAGCCTTGGCTTACGCCTTGGACCATGTTGTTTACCAACGCACGAGTGGTACCGGCCATTGCGCGAGTTTGTTGATCGCCATTGCGAGCAGCGAAACGCAGCTCACCAGCTTCTTCAACGATCTCAACGGACGAATGGATGTTCAGTTCCAGAGTGCCCTTGGCACCCTTCACCGAAAGCTGTTGGCCTGCGAATTTTACTTCGACACCGGCTGGCAGCTTAACGGGGTTCTTAGCGACGCGTGACATGCTTATCCCCCCTTAGAACACAGTGCAAAGAACTTCGCCGCCGACACCGGCAGCGCGCGCAGCACGATCCGTCATCACACCTTTGTTGGTGGAGACGATAGACACACCGAGACCGCCACGAACTTTTGGCAGATCATCAACGGACTTGTACTGACGCAGGCCTGGACGGCTAACGCGCTTCACTTCTTCGATGACCGGACGGCCTTCGAAGTACTTCAGCTCGATGGACAGCAGTGGTTTGATTTCGCTGCTGATCTGATAACCCGCAATGTAGCCTTCGTCTTTCAGGACTTTGGCAACAGCAACCTTCAACGTGGAAGATGGCATGCTTACGACGGACTTTTCAGCCATCTGGGCATTACGGATACGAGTTAGCATGTCCGCTAACGGGTCCTGCATACTCATGGCTAGACGCTCCTAATACAAAAAAATTAGCCTTGCGGCCATTACGTGTCGCCGAGAATCTCCGAGCACAAAACACACGGGCTCAGGCGAGCCGCGTATTTTAGACACACTCCGGAAATGAAACAAGCCCCAAAAGGGGCTTGTTCCAGATTCTAGGTCACCGGCGGTCAGTATCTTGCGATCCTGACCACCTGGACTTCGAAAGTACTTACCAGCTGGCTTTAACCAGACCTGGTACGTCACCACGCATTGCCGCTTCACGCAGTTTGTTACGGCCGAGGCCGAACTTGCGGTAAACGCCGTGTGGACGACCGGTCAGGCGGCAGCGGTTACGCATGCGCGAAGCGCTTGCGTCACGTGGCTGCTTCTGCAGAGCAACTGTAGCTTCCCAACGTGCTTCTGGACTTGCGTTCAGATCAACGATGATTGCTTTCAGTGCTGCACGCTTCTTGGCGTACTTGGCAACCGTGAGCTGACGTTTCAGCTCGCGGTTTTTCATGCTCATCTTGGCCATGGTCCTACTCCAATCAGTTGCGGAACGGGAATTTGAACGCACGCAGCAGAGCGCGGCCTTCATCATCGTTCTTGGCAGTGGTGGTCAGGGTGATGTCCAGACCGCGGAGAGCATCGATCTTGTCGTAGTCGATTTCCGGGAAGATGATCTGCTCTTTAACGCCCATGCTGTAGTTACCACGACCATCGAAGGACTTGGCATTCAGGCCGCGGAAGTCGCGGACCCGAGGCAGGGAGATCGACAGCAGACGATCCAGGAATTCGTACATACGCTCACGGCGCAGAGTCACTTTGACGCCGATCGGCCATCCTTCACGGACTTTAAAGCCAGCGATGGATTTACGAGCGTAGGTCACAACGACTTTTTGGCCGGTGATCTTTTCCAGGTCAGCAACAGCGTGCTCGATGACTTTTTTGTCGCCGATCGCTTCGCCCAGACCCATGTTCAGGGTGATTTTGGTAACGCGCGGAACTTCCATCACGTTCGAAAGCTTAAGTTCTTCCTTAAGTTTCGGTGCGATTTCCTTCCGGTAAATCTCTTTTAGTCGTGCCATGGTCTTCTACCTAGCAGTGTTCAAGCATCAACCGCTTTTTGGGTCGACTTGAAGACACGAATTTTCTTACCTTCTTCTACTTTGAAACCAACGCGGTCAGCCTTGTTGGTTTCGCCGTTGAAGATGGCGACGTTAGAAGCGTGCAGTGGCGCTTCTTTCTCGACGATACCGCCTTGTACGCCCGACATCGGGTTAGGCTTGGTATGACGCTTGACCAGGTTCAGACCACTAACGACCAGACGGTCATCAGCAAGAACCTTCAGCACCTTACCGCGCTTACCTTTGTCTTTGCCGGCGATCACGATGATCTCGTCGTCACGACGAATCTTTTGCATGTCGGATCTCCTTACAGCACTTCTGGGGCGAGCGAGACGATCTTCATGAACTTCTCAGTACGAAGTTCACGGGTCACTGGCCCAAAGATACGGGTGCCGATCGGCTCTTGCTTGTTGTTCAGAAGAACAGCAGCGTTGCCATCAAAGCGGATAATGGAGCCATCTGCACGGCGTACGCCGTGGCGAGTGCGGACTACAACAGCAGTCATCACTTGGCCTTTTTTCACTTTACCGCGAGGAATTGCTTCCTTCACGGTAACCTTGATGATGTCACCGATACCAGCGTAACGACGATGGGAGCCACCCAGCACCTTGATGCACATAACGCGGCGTGCGCCGCTGTTATCGGCCACATCGAGCATGGATTGAGTCTGAATCATATAATTTCTCCGACCCCTAGTCCTTAGACTTCCACAGCGCGTTCGAGAACATCAACCAGTGCCCAAGACTTGGTCTTGGCCAGCGGACGAGTTTCACGAATAGTGACTTTGTCGCCGATGTGGCACTGATTGGTTTCGTCGTGCGCGTGCAGCTTAGTCGAACGCTTAACGTATTTACCGTAGATCGGGTGCTTAACGCGACGCTCGATCAAAACGGTGATGGTTTTGTCCATCTTGTCGCTGACAACACGGCCAGTCAGCGTACGGACAGTCTTTTTCGGCTTCAGCCATGATCACTTACCTGCCTGCTGGTTGAGCACAGTTTTCACGCGAGCAATGTCACGTTTAACTTGCGAGAGCAGATGAGACTGCCCCAACTGGCCAGTTGCTTTCTGCATACGCAGATTGAACTGGTCGCGCAGCAGGCCGAGCAGTTGCTCGTTCAGCTGCTGTGCGGATTTTTCACGAAGTTCATTCGCTTTCATCACATCACCGTCCGTTTAACAAAGGCGGTGGCGAGCGGCAGCTTTGCAGCAGCCAGGGCAAAAGCCTCACGCGCCAGCTCTTCAGTTACACCCTCGATTTCATACAGGACTTTACCTGGCTGAATCTGGGCTACCCAGTATTCCACGTTACCCTTACCTTTACCCATCCGAACCTCGAGAGGTTTTTTGGAGATCGGCTTGTCCGGGAATACACGGATCCAGATCTTGCCGCCACGTTTTACGTGACGGGTCAGTGCACGACGCGCTGACTCGATCTGACGAGCGGTGAGACGACCACGAGCTACAGACTTCAGCGCGAACTCGCCGAAGCTGACTTTGCTACCGCGCTGAGCCAGACCACGGTTGTGGCCTGTCATCTGCTTGCGGAACTTCGTACGCTTAGGTTGCAACATTTGGCGTACCCCTTACTTAGCAGCTTTTTTACGAGGCGCTGGTGCTTGTGGTTTCAGTTCTTCTTGGCGACCACCAATTACTTCGCCCTTGAAGATCCAAACCTTTACACCGATCACACCGTAAGTGGTGTGAGCTTCGTAGTTGGCATAGTCGATGTCGGCACGCAGGGTGTGCAATGGCACACGACCTTCGCGATACCATTCAGTACGTGCGATTTCAGCACCGCCGAGACGACCGCTCACTTGGATTTTGATGCCCTTGGCACCAATGCGCATGGCGTTCTGTACTGCGCGCTTCATAGCGCGACGGAACATTACGCGACGCTCCAGCTGCTGAGCTACGCTCTGCGCAACCAGCATACCGTCGAGCTCCGGCTTACGGATCTCTTCGATATTGATGTGCACAGGCACACCCATTTGCTTGGTCAGGTCCTGACGCAGTTTCTCAACATCTTCACCCTTCTTCCCGATAACGATACCTGGACGAGCGGTGTGGATGGTGATACGTGCAGTTTGAGCAGGACGATGGATATCGATACGGCTCACGGACGCGCTTTTTAGTTTGTCTTGGAGATACTCACGCACCTTCAGATCAGCGAACAAGTAGTCCGCATAAGTCCGACCGTCTGCGTACCAGACGGAGGTGTGCTCCTTGACGATTCCCAGGCGAATGCCAATGGGATGTACTTTCTGACCCATCTCTTCGACTCCGTTACTTGTCAGCAACCTTGACAGTGATATGGCAAGACCGCTTGACGATGCGATCAGCTCGGCCTTTGGCACGAGGCATGATGCGCTTCAGCGAACGCCCTTCGTTGACGAAAACGGTGCTGACCTTAAGGTCATCAACGTCTGCGCCTTCGTTGTGCTCGGCGTTGGCTACGGCCGACTCCAGCACTTTCTTGATGATCTCGGCGGCTTTCTTACTGCTGAAAGCCAACAGGTTGAGCGCTTCGCCCACCTTCTTCCCGCGGATCTGGTCGGCGACCAAGCGGGCTTTCTGGGCGGAGATTCGAGCGCCCGACAACTTAGCGGCTACTTCCATCGTTCCTTACCCCTTAACGCTTGGCTTTCTTGTCTGCCACGTGCCCACGATATGTGCGGGTACCGGCAAACTCGCCTAGTTTGTGGCCGACCATGTCTTCGTTCACGAGAACTGGAACATGTTGACGACCGTTATGCACTGCAATGGTCAGACCGACCATTTGTGGCAGGATCATCGAACGACGCGACCAGGTTTTCACCGGTTTGCGATCGTTCTTTTCCGCCGCCACTTCGATCTTCTTCAGTAGGTGAAGATCAATAAAAGGACCTTTTTTCAGAGAACGTGGCACTGTCGTATCCCTCTATTTACTTGCGACGACGGACGATCATTTTGTCGGTACGCTTATTACCACGAGTCTTCGCGCCCTTAGTCGGGAAGCCCCATGGCGATACCGGATGACGACCACCAGAGGTACGACCTTCACCACCACCGTGTGGGTGGTCAACCGGGTTCATGGCAACACCACGAACGGTTGGGCGAACGCCACGCCAGCGTTTGGCACCAGCTTTACCCAGCGAACGCAGGCTGTGCTCGGAGTTCGAGACTTCGCCCAGGGTCGCACGGCATTCAGCCAGTACTTTACGCATTTCACCAGAGCGCAGACGCAGGGTCACGTAGACACCTTCACGAGCGATCAGCTGAGCCGAAGCACCAGCGGAACGAGCGATTTGCGCGCCTTTACCCGGCTTCAATTCGATGCCGTGTACGGTGCTACCAACTGGAATGTTGCGCAGTTGCAGAGCGTTGCCCGGCTTGATCGGTGCCAAAGCACCTGCGATCAGCTGGTCACCAGCACTCACGCCTTTAGGGGCGATGATGTAGCGACGCTCGCCATCTGCGTACAGCAGCAGAGCGATGTGAGCAGTACGGTTTGGATCGTATTCGATACGCTCGACAGTGGCAGCGATGCCATCTTTGTCGTTGCGACGGAAGTCGACCAGACGATAATGCTGTTTATGGCCACCACCGATGTGACGAGTGGTAATACGACCATTGTTGTTACGACCACCAGTCTTCGATTTCTTCTCGAGCAGCGGTGCGTGAGGAGCGCCTTTATGCAGCTCCTGGTTGACCACCTTGACCACAAAACGGCGGCCAGGGGAAGTCGGTTTGCATTTAACGATTGCCATGATGCACCCCTTCCTTACTCAGCACTGCTGCTGAAATCGAGATCTTGGCCTGGCTGAAGGGAGATAACTGCCTTCTTCCAGTCATTACGCTTGCCCAGACCGCGAGCAGTGCGCTTGCTCTTACCCAGAACATTCAGGGTAGTAACACGCTCTACTTTCACGCTGAACAGGCTTTCGACGGCCTTCTTGATTTCCAGCTTGGTTGCGTCAGTTGCAACCTTGAAAACGAACTGGCCTTTCTTGTCAGCCAGAACCGTAGCCTTTTCGGAAACGTGCGGGCCAAGCAGAACTTTAAATACGCGTTCCTGGTTCATCCCAGCAGCTCCTCGAATTTCTTCACGGCCGACACGGTGATCAACACCTTGTCGTATGCGATCAGACTAACTGGATCGGAACCTTGCACGTCACGTACATCAACGTGTGGCAGGTTGCGAGCAGCCAGGTACAGGTTCTGATCAACAGCTTCAGACACGATCAGGACGTCAGTCAGGCCCATGCCGTTCAGCTTGTTCAGCAGATCTTTGGTTTTCGGCGCTTCAACAGCGAAGTCCTGAACCACGACCAGACGATCAGTACGCACGAGTTCAGCAAGGATGGAGCGCAGTGCTGCGCGATACATCTTCTTGTTGAGCTTCTGGGTGTGATCCTGTGGACGTGCTGCGAAAGTGGTACCGCCGCCACGCCAGATTGGGCTACGGATAGTACCGGCACGAGCACGGCCAGTACCTTTCTGACGCCAAGGGCGCTTACCGCCACCACGAACGTCGGAACGGGTCTTTTGCTGCTTGCTACCTTGACGGCCGCCGGCCATGTAGGCCACGACTGCTTGGTGAACCAGCGTCTCGTTGAATTCGCCGCCAAATGTCAGTTCGGAAACTTCGATCGCTTGAGCGTCATTTACATTTAATTGCATGTCAGCTTCCCCTTAACCGCGAGCCTTGGCCGCTGGACGTACAACCAGGTTGCCGCCAGTAGCGCCAGGAACAGCACCCTTGACCAACAACAGATTGCGTTCAGCGTCGACGCGCACTACTTCGAGGGACTGCACGGTCACGCGCTCAGCGCCCATATGACCGGACATTTTTTTGCCCTTGAATACACGACCAGGAGTCTGGCACTGGCCAATAGAGCCCGGGACGCGGTGGGAAACGGAGTTACCGTGAGTGTTGTCTTGGCCACGGAAATTCCAACGCTTGATCGTACCCTGGAAGCCTTTACCTTTGGACTGACCGGTTACATCAACCAGTTGACCAGCGGCGAAGATTTCAGCGTTGATCAGATCGCCAGCCTGGTAGTCGCCGTCTTCAAGACGGAACTCCATAACAGTACGACCAGCTGCAACGTTTGCTTTAGCGAAGTGACCTGCTTGAGCAGCAGTCACACGCGAAGCACGACGCTCGCCGACAGTGACTTGCACTGCACGATAGCCATCGGTTTCTTCAGTTTTAAACTGGGTGACGCGATTCGGTTCGATCTCAATGACCGTGACCGGAATGGAGACACCTTCTTCGGTGAAAATACGGGTCATACCGCATTTACGACCGACTACACCAATAGTCATGTTGTAAACCTCATGAGTGTACGGGGCTTTCACCCGCTATGGCCGCCCATTTCAGAGCGTTACACGACTAAGACCCAAGTCTTAGCCGAGGCTGATCTGTACTTCCACACCGGCCGCCAGATCAAGCTTCATAAGTGCATCAACGGTTTTATCCGTTGGCAGGACGATGTCCAGCACGCGCTTATGAGTACGGATCTCGTACTGGTCACGCGCGTCTTTGTTGACGTGCGGGGAGACCAGAACGGTGAACCGCTCTTTACGGGTAGGCAGTGGAATTGGACCACGCACTTGAGCACCAGTACGTTTCGCGGTTTCCACGATTTCCTGGGTGGATTGGTCGATCAGTTTGTGGTCAAAAGCCTTCAACCTGATACGAATTTGCTGATTTGCCATTGGATTTCAGACTCCGGCTGCTATTCCCAGCGAGCGCAACACGCCCGTTAAAAGGAGGCGCAATTCTATAGACGCCCCATATGGGTGTCAACTCAATAAAAAAGCCCCCGCTGAGCGGGGGCTTTTTCAAGTCATCACTTATTAAGCGATGATTTTGGCTACGACGCCAGCGCCGACGGTACGACCGCCTTCACGGATAGCGAAACGCAGACCATCTTCCATTGCGATGGTTTTGATCAGGGTGACAACCATTTTGATGTTGTCGCCTGGCATTACCATTTCAACGCCTTCCGGCAGTTCGCAGTTACCGGTCACGTCAGTGGTCCGGAAGTAGAACTGTGGACGGTAGCCTTTGAAGAACGGAGTGTGACGACCGCCTTCTTCTTTGCTCAACACGTACACTTCAGCTTCGAAGGTAGTGTGCGGCTTAACCGAACCTGGCTTAACCAGAACCTGGCCACGCTCAACGTCATCACGCTTGGTACCACGCAGCAGAACGCCGCAGTTCTCGCCTGCACGACCTTCGTCGAGCAGTTTACGGAACATTTCAACACCGGTGCAGGTGGTGACGGTAGTGTCACGCAGACCAACGATTTCCAGTGGATCTTGAACCTTAACGATACCGCGCTCGATACGGCCAGTTACAACAGTACCACGACCGGAGATCGAGAATACGTCTTCGATTGGCATCAGGAACGGCTTGTCGATAACACGAACTGGATCTGGGATGTAGCTGTCCAGAGTCTCAACCAGTTTACGAACGGCAGTGGTGCCCATTTCGTTGTCGTCAAGACCGTCCAGAGCCATACGAGCAGAACCGATGATGATCGGAGTGTCGTCGCCTGGGAAGTCGTAAGTGCTCAGCAGATCGCGCACTTCCATCTCAACCAGTTCCAGCAGCTCAGCGTCGTCTACCAGGTCAGCCTTGTTCAGGAAGACCACGATGTACGGAACGCCTACCTGACGGGACAGCAGGATGTGCTCACGGGTTTGTGGCATCGGACCATCAGCGGCCGAGCAAACCAGGATCGCGCCGTCCATCTGGGCAGCACCGGTGATCATGTTCTTCACATAGTCAGCGTGACCTGGGCAGTCAACGTGAGCGTAGTGACGGATCAGCGAGTTGTATTCAACGTGCGCGGTGTTGATGGTGATACCACGAGCTTTTTCTTCTGGTGCGCTGTCGATCTTGTCGAAGTCAACACGAGCCGAACCGAAAACTTCGGAGCAGACGCGAGTCAGAGCAGCGGTCAGAGTGGTTTTACCGTGGTCAACGTGGCCGATAGTGCCAACGTTTACGTGCGGTAGGGAACGATCAAATTTTTCTTTAGCCACGACAATTAACTCCTTGCCTAAAGGACTGAATCAGCCTTGTTTTTTGGATACAGTTTCAGCGATGTGCGCCGGAGCTGTGTTGTATTTTTTGAATTCCATAGAGTAGCTTGCGCGACCCTGAGACATGGAACGAACGTCGGTCGCATAACCGAACATCTCGCCCAACGGAACCTCGGCACGAATCACTTTGCCGGAAACCGTATCTTCCATACCCAAGATCATGCCGCGACGACGGTTAAGGTCGCCCATCACGTCACCCATGTAGTCTTCAGGCGTAACGACTTCTACTGCCATGATTGGCTCAAGCAACTCACCACCGCCCTTCTGGGCCAGTTGCTTGGTAGCCATGGAAGCAGCCACCTTAAACGCCATCTCGTTGGAGTCGACGTCGTGGTAAGAACCGTCAAAAACGGTCGCCTTCAGGCCGATGAGCGGATAGCCGGCAACAACACCGTTCTTCATCTGCTCTTCGATACCCTTCTGGATAGCCGGGATGTATTCCTTAGGAACAACACCGCCCACTACTTCGTTCACGAATTGCAGACCTTCCTGACCTTCATCAGCAGGAGCAAAACGGATCCAGCAATGACCAAACTGGCCACGACCGCCGGATTGACGAACGAATTTGCCTTCGATTTCGCAGTTCTTCGTGATGCGCTCACGATAGGAAACCTGAGGCTTACCGATGTTGGCTTCGACGTTGAACTCACGGCGCATCCGGTCAACCAGGATGTCCAGGTGAAGCTCGCCCATGCCGGAGATGATCGTTTGACCAGTCTCTTCATCAGTCTTGACGCGGAAAGATGGATCTTCCTGAGCAAGTTTGCCCAGAGCGATACCCATTTTTTCCTGGTCATCCTTGGTCTTAGGCTCAACGGCAACCGAAATTACCGGCTCCGGGAAGTCCATGCGAACCAGGATGATTGGCTTGTCAGCGTTGCACAAGGTTTCACCAGTGGTGACGTCCTTCATGCCGATCAAGGCCGCGATGTCACCAGCGCGTACTTCCTTGATCTCTTCGCGGGCGTTTGCGTGCATTTGCACCATACGACCCACGCGCTCTTTCTTGCCTTTAACCGAGTTGATCACGCCGTCGCCGGAGTTCAACACGCCCGAGTAAACACGGACAAAGGTCAAGGTACCCACGAATGGGTCAGTGGCAATTTTAAATGCCAGAGCGGAGAACGGTTCTGCGTCGTCTGCATGACGCTCCAGCTCGATAGTCTCGTCATCCGGGTCAGTACCCTTGATGGCAGGAATATCCACCGGTGCCGGCAGGTAGTCGATCACAGCATCGAGAACCAGGGGAACGCCCTTGTTCTTGAACGAGGAACCGCAAACAGCCAAGACGATCTCACCAGCAATAGTACGCTGACGCAGAGCGGCCTTGATTTCCGCGTTGGTGAGCTCTTCACCTTCGAGGTACTTGTTCATCAGCTCTTCGTTGGCTTCGGCCGCAGCTTCAACCATGTTGTTGCGCCACTCGTCAGCCAATTCCTGCAGTTCAGCAGGGATAGCTTCGCGACGAGGAACCATACCCTTGTCAGCATCGTTCCAGTACACAGCTTCCATGGTCAGCAGATCGATCTGCCCCTGGAAGTTGTCTTCGGAACCGATAGCCAACTGGATTGGCACTGGGGTGTGACCCAGACGCTGCTTGATCTGACCGATCACGCGCAGGAAGTTCGCACCAGCACGGTCCATCTTGTTTACGTAAACAAGACGTGGAACGCCGTACTTGTTGGCTTGACGCCATACGGTTTCCGACTGAGGCTCAACACCCGAGGTGCCGCAGAACACAACGACAGCGCCGTCGAGTACGCGCAGGGAACGCTCAACTTCAATGGTGAAGTCTACGTGGCCCGGGGTATCGATTACGTTGAAGCGGTGCTCATCTTTGTACTGCTTCTCGGAACCTTTCCAGAAGGCGGTAATAGCAGCAGAAGTAATGGTAATACCACGCTCCTGCTCCTGAACCATCCAGTCTGTGGTCGCGGCGCCGTCATGCACCTCGCCCATCTTGTGACTTTTGCCGGTGTAAAAAAGGACGCGCTCGGTGGTGGTGGTTTTACCAGCATCCACGTGAGCGACGATACCGATGTTACGGTAGCGACTAATCGGAGTAGTACGAGCCATAAAGCCCTCGCAAAATTAGTGAAGCTAGAATTAGAAGCGGTAGTGCGAGAAAGCTTTGTTGGCTTCAGCCATACGGTGCACGTCTTCACGCTTCTTAACAGCAGCACCTTTACCTTCAGCAGCGTCCAACAGTTCGCCAGCCAAACGCAGGGCCATAGACTTCTCGCCGCGCTTACGGGCGAAGTCTACCAACCAGCGCATTGCCAAAGCGTTACGACGGGACGGGCGAACTTCAACCGGAACCTGGTAAGTAGCACCGCCTACACGGCGCGACTTCACTTCGACCAGCGGAGCGATGGCGTCGAGAGCTTTCTCGAAGATTTCCAGGGGGTCGCTGTTCTTGCGTTCTTTAACCTTTTCCAGCGCGCCATAAACGATACGCTCGGCAACGGCTTTCTTGCCGCTTTCCATCACGTGGTTCATGAACTTGGCCAGAATTTGGCTTCCGTATTTTGGATCGTCAAGCACTTCGCGCTTGGCTGCTACGCGTCTTCTTGGCATGGATAAGCCCTCAAACGGTCTTCAGGTTCGCTCGGAATTAGTGCCCTTTCGGGACGCCTCCGACCTTACTCTTATCGACTCAGAAAATAAGATGATTCAGTTTTACAAAAAGCCGCTACTACTTAGGCTTCTTGGTACCGTACTTCGAACGACCCTGGTTACGACCTTTAACGCCGGAAGTATCCAAGGAGCCGCGTACGGTGTGGTAACGAACACCTGGCAAGTCTTTTACACGACCGCCGCGGATCAGTACCACGCTGTGCTCTTGCAGGTTGTGGCCTTCACCGCCGATGTACGAGGAAACCTCGAAACCGTTGGTCAGGCGCACACGGCATACTTTACGCAGTGCCGAGTTAGGTTTTTTCGGCGTAGTGGTATACACGCGAGTGCATACGCCACGACGTTGCGGGCAGTTCTGCAGCGCAGGCACGTCGGATTTCTCGACGATACGCTTACGCGGCTGACGTACCAGCTGGTTGATAGTTGCCATCTACTAGCTCCACTGTTGTCTTGCGACGCTATTGTCTTGCAAGAAAAGCAAAATGGCAGGAACGAATTCCCGCCAAATTTAGGGGTACAAGAGTCTAAAGAGGATCTTGTCCCCAGTCAAGGCAAGGCCCCGACCTCCCCCTCCATCGAACCGGGACAAATCTGTCTCGATCCGACGAACGGGGCTGCCAGGGCCCGGTCTTATTTACCGCAGAACTCAGTTACCGCTTGAGTTCAGTGCTTCGGTCAGTGCAGCTTCCACTTCACTGGCGCTTACGCGCAGCGGCTTGTCGAGTTCACGGCGGCGCTTGCGCTCGCTGTGGTAGGCCAAGCCGGTACCGGCTGGGATCAGTCGACCCACAACCACGTTTTCTTTCAGGCCGCGCAAGTAGTCGCGCTTGCCGGTTACCGCTGCTTCGGTCAGTACGCGAGTGGTCTCCTGGAAGGAGGCCGCCGAGATGAACGACTCAGTGGACAACGACGCCTTGGTGATACCCAGCAACACACGAGTGAACTTGGAAACGAATTTCTCGTCGTTCGCCAGGCGCTCGTTCTCTACCAGTACGTGAGTCAGTTCCATCTGGTCGCCCTTGATGAAACTCGAATCGCCGGATTCAGCGATTTCAACTTTACGCAGCATCTGACGCAGGATGGTCTCGATGTGCTTATCGTTGATCTTCACGCCTTGCAGACGGTAAACGTCCTGGATCTCGTTAACGATGTACTTGGCCAGCGCACTCACACCCAGCAGACGCAGGATGTCGTGTGGATCGCTCGGGCCGTCGGAGATAACTTCGCCGCGGTTTACCTGTTCGCCTTCGAAGACGTTCAGGTGACGCCACTTCGGAATCAGCTCTTCGTACGGATCGCTACCGTCGTTCGGGGTAATGACCAGACGGCGCTTGCCTTTGGTCTCTTTACCGAACGCGATGGTGCCGCTGACTTCAGCCAGAATCGACGCTTCTTTCGGACGACGAGCTTCGAACAAGTCGGCAACACGCGGCAGACCACCGGTGATGTCACGGGTCTTCGAAGTTTCTTGCGGGATACGAGCGATAACATCACCGATCGCGATCTTCGCACCATCCGCAACACCGACCAGGGCGTTGGCTGGCAGGAAGTACTGAGCGATAACGTCAGTGCCTGGCAGCAACAGATCCTTGCCGTTGTCATCAACCATCTTCACAGCAGGACGGATATCTTTGCCTGCAGCTGGACGGTCTTTGGCGTCGAGTACTTCAATATTGGTCATACCGGTCAATTCGTCAGTCTGACGCTTGATCGTGATGCCTTCTTCCATGCCCACGTAGGTCACGGTACCTTTCATTTCGGTAACGATTGGGTGAGTGTGCGGATCCCACTTGGCCACGATTGCGCCAGCGTCGACCTTGTCACCTTCTTTAACCGAAATCACAGCACCGTACGGCAGCTTGTAACGCTCGCGCTCACGACCGTAGTCATCAGCGATTGCCAGCTCACCGGAACGGGACACAGCTACCAGGTGACCATCCACTCGCTCAACGTGCTTCAGGTTGTGCAGGCGGACGGTACCGCCATTCTTCACCTGAACGCTGTCGGCTGCGGAGGTCCGGCTTGCCGCACCACCGATGTGGAACGTACGCATGGTCAGCTGGGTACCCGGCTCACCGATGGACTGGGCAGCGATAACGCCGACCGCTTCACCGATGTTCACCTGGTGACCACGAGCCAAGTCACGGCCGTAGCACTTGGCGCAAATGCCGTAGCGGGTTTCGCAGCTGATCGGCGAGCGAACAATCACTTCGTCGATGCTGTTGAGTTCGATGAACTCGACCCACTTCTCGTCTACCAGGGTGCCGGCAGGAACAATAACTTCCTCGGTACCTGGCTTGAATACGTCACGGGCGATTACTCGACCCAATACGCGCTCACCCAACGGCTCTACAACGTCGCCGCCTTCGATGTGCGGAGTCATCAGCAGACCGTGTTCGGTACCGCAGTCAACTTCAGTCACAACCAAGTCTTGCGCAACGTCTACCAGACGACGAGTCAGGTAACCGGAGTTAGCGGTTTTCAACGCGGTATCCGCCAGACCTTTACGAGCACCGTGAGTCGAGATGAAGTACTGAAGTACGCTCAAACCTTCACGGAAGTTCGCAGTAATCGGCGTTTCGATGATGGAACCGTCCGGCTTGGCCATCAGGCCACGCATACCGGCGAGCTGACGGATCTGCGCAGCAGAACCCCGTGCGCCCGAGTCGGCCATCATGTACATCGAGTTGAACGACTCTTGATCGACTTCTACGCCATGACGGTCGATAACGCGCTCTTTCGAGAGGTTCGACATCATCGCCTTCGACACTTCGTCGTTGGCCTTGGACCAAAGGTCGATCACTTTGTTGTACTTCTCGCCCTGGGTTACCAGGCCGGAGGCGTACTGGCTTTCGATCTCTTTCACTTCATCGGTAGCAGCACCGATGATGGCAGCTTTCTCGTCCGGGATAACGAAGTCGTTAACACCGATGGAAACGCCGGAAATGGTCGAATAAGCAAAACCGGTGTACATCAACTGGTCAGCGAAGATAACGGTCTCTTTCAAACCAACCACGCGGTAGCACTGGTTGATCAGCTTGGAGATCGCCTTTTTCTTCATTGGCTGGTTGACCACGTCGTACGACAGGCCAGGCGGAACAACCTGGAACAACAGCGCACGGCCGACAGTGGTGTCGACGATACGGGTGTTCTTGACGCTGCCACCGTCACGATCGTTGATGGTTTCGTGGATGCGGACTTTAACCTTGGCGTGCAGTGCGGCTTCGCCGGCACGGAACACACGGTCAACTTCCTGCAGATCCGCGAACACACGACCTTCGCCCTTGGCGTTGATCGCTTCACGAGTCATGTAGTACAGACCCAATACAACGTCCTGCGACGGAACGATGATTGGCTCACCGTTGGCTGGCGACAGAATGTTGTTGGTCGACATCATCAACGCACGCGCTTCCAGCTGGGCTTCCAGCGTCAGCGGTACGTGCACGGCCATTTGGTCGCCGTCGAAGTCGGCGTTGTACGCAGCACAGACCAGAGGGTGCAGCTGGATAGCCTTACCTTCGATCAGTACCGGTTCAAACGCCTGGATACCCAGACGGTGAAGGGTCGGTGCACGGTTGAGGAGAACCGGGTGTTCACGGATCACTTCAGCGAGAACGTCCCAAACCTCAGGCAGTTCGCGCTCGACCATTTTCTTGGCGGCCTTGATGGTAGTCGCAAGACCACGCATTTCAAGCTTGCCGAAAATGAACGGCTTGAACAGCTCGAGAGCCATCTTCTTCGGCAGACCGCACTGGTGCAGACGCAGGGTCGGGCCTACGGTAATTACCGAACGACCGGAGTAGTCAACACGCTTACCGAGCAAGTTCTGACGGAAACGACCTTGCTTACCCTTGATCATGTCAGCCAGGGATTTCAGAGGACGCTTGTTCGAACCGGTGATAGCGCGGCCACGACGACCGTTGTCGAGCAGGGCATCGACAGCTTCTTGCAACATACGCTTTTCGTTGCGCACGATGATGTCCGGAGCGGACAGGTCGAGCAGACGCTTCAAGCGGTTGTTACGGTTGATCACGCGACGGTACAGGTCGTTGAGGTCGGAGGTCGCGAAGCGACCGCCATCCAACGGTACCAGCGGACGCAGGTCTGGCGGCAGAACCGGCAGAACGGTCAGCACCATCCACTCTGGCAAGTTGCCGGAACCCTGGAAGGCTTCCATCAACTTCAGACGCTTGGACAGTTTCTTGATCTTGGTTTCGGAGTTGGTTTGCGGAATTTCTTCACGCAGACGGCCAATCTCGTGTTCCAGGTCGATAGCGTGCAGCAGTTCGCGGACAGCTTCGGCACCCATGCGGGCATCGAAATCGTCGCCGAACTCTTCCAGCGCTTCGAAGTACTGCTCGTCGTTCAGCAGCTGACCCTTTTCAAGGGTGGTCATGCCTGGATCGATAACGACATAGCTCTCGAAGTAGAGAACGCGTTCGATATCACGCAGGGTCATGTCCATCAGCAAGCCGATACGGGACGGCAGCGATTTCAGGAACCAGATGTGGGCAACCGGCGAAGCCAGCTCGATGTGCGCCATGCGCTCACGACGAACCTTGGCCAGTGCAACTTCAACGCCGCACTTCTCGCAGATCACACCACGGTGCTTCAAGCGCTTGTACTTACCGCACAGGCACTCGTAATCCTTTACCGGGCCAAAGATCTTGGCGCAGAACAGGCCGTCACGTTCTGGTTTGAACGTACGGTAGTTAATGGTTTCCGGCTTTTTAACTTCACCGAACGACCACGAACGGATCATCTCAGGCGATGCCAATCCAATACGGATGGCGTCGAACTCTTCGACTTGACCCTGGTTTTTCAGCAAATTCAGTAGGTCTTTCAAGGCCTTTCCTCCTGGCGGAGCAGAGAGCGGGCTAAACAGCCCCGCTCTCGATTCGCGTCACGTGTTATTCGGTTTCCAGATCGATATCGATGCCGAGGGAACGAATTTCTTTGATCAACACGTTGAAAGACTCGGGCATGCCCGGCTCCATACGGTGATCGCCGTCCACGATGTTTTTGTACATCTTGGTCCGACCGTTCACATCGTCCGACTTCACTGTGAGCATTTCTTGCAGAGTGTAAGCAGCACCGTATGCTTCCAGTGCCCAGACCTCCATCTCCCCGAAACGCTGACCACCGAACTGAGCCTTACCACCCAGCGGCTGCTGGGTAACCAGGCTGTACGAACCGGTAGAACGAGCGTGCATCTTGTCGTCTACCAAGTGGTTCAGCTTCAGCATGTACATGTAGCCAACAGTAACCGGGCGCTCAAACTTGTTGCCGGTACGACCGTCGAACAGCTGCATCTGGCCGCTTTCTGGCAGGTCTGCCAGCTTCAGCATGGCCTTGATTTCGCTTTCCTTGGCACCGTCGAACACCGGGGTAGCCATTGGAACGCCGCCGCGCAGGTTCTTCGCCAGATCCAGGATTTCCTGGTCGGAGAAGGTGTCCAGCTCTTCGTTGCGACCGCCGATCTCGTTGTAGATCTCGTGCAGGAACTTGCGCAGGTCAGCAACCTTGCGCTGCTCTTCGATCATACGGTTGATCTTCTCGCCCAGACCTTTGGCCGCGAGGCCCAGGTGGGTTTCAAGGATCTGACCAACGTTCATACGCGAAGGTACGCCCAACGGGTTGAGGACGACGTCGACCGGGGTGCCATTGGCATCGTGCGGCATGTCTTCAACTGGCATGATCACGGAGACCACACCTTTGTTACCGTGACGACCGGCCATCTTGTCGCCCGGCTGGATGCGGCGACGGATTGCCAGGTAAACCTTGACGATTTTCAGCACGCCTGGAGCCAGGTCATCGCCCTGCTGCAGTTTGCGCTTCTTGTCTTCGAACTTGTCGTCCAGCAGACGGCGACGATCGACGATGTAGGCCTGGGCCTTCTCGAGCTGCTCGTTCAGAGCATCTTCAGCCATGCGCAGTTTGAACCACTGGCCGTGCTCAAGACCGTCGAGTACTTCGTCGGTGATGTCCTGACCTTTCTTCAGACCTGCGCCGCCTTCAGCCTTGTGGCCTACCAGGGCGGAACGCAGACGTTCGAAGGTCGCGCCTTCAACGATACGGAACTCTTCGTTCAGGTCCTTGCGGATCTCGTCGAGTTGGGTCTTCTCGATGGACAGTGCACGAGCATCACGCTCAACGCCGTCACGGGTGAAGACCTGTACGTCGATAACAGTGCCCTTGGTACCGGTAGGTACACGCAGGGAAGTGTCTTTAACGTCGCTGGCTTTTTCACCGAAGATGGCACGCAACAGCTTCTCTTCCGGAGTCAGTTGGGTCTCGCCTTTCGGAGTGACCTTACCTACCAGGATGTCGCCTGCGCCAACTTCAGCACCTACGTAAACGATACCGGCTTCGTCCAGCTTGTTCAGTGCAGCTTCACCCACGTTCGGGATGTCTGCAGTGATTTCCTCTGGCCCAAGCTTGGTGTCACGCGCCACACAGGTCAGTTCCTGAATGTGGATCGTGGTGAAGCGATCTTCCTGAACCACACGCTCGGACAGGCAGATGGAGTCTTCGAAGTTGTAACCGTTCCAGGCCATGAACGCGATGCGCATGTTCTGGCCCAGTGCCAGCTCACCCATATCGGTGGACGGACCGTCTGCCATGATGTCGCTGCGCTGAACCCGATCACCCTTGCTTACCAGCGGACGCTGGTTGATGCAGGTGTTCTGGTTGGAGCGGGTGTACTTGGTCAGGTTGTAGATGTCGACACCGGCTTCGCCAGTTTCAACTTCGTCATCGGCAACACGAACCACGATACGGCTGGCATCAACGGAGTCGATCACGCCACCACGACGAGCCACGACGCAAACGCCGGAGTCACGGGCTACGTTACGCTCCATGCCGGTACCTACCAGCGGCTTGTCAGCGCGCAGGGTCGGTACAGCTTGACGCTGCATGTTGGAACCCATCAACGCACGGTTGGCGTCATCGTGTTCCAGGAACGGGATCAGCGACGCTGCAACCGAAACTACCTGCTTCGGCGATACGTCCATCAAGGTGACGTCTTCCGGCGCCTTGACGGTGAACTCGTTCAAGTGACGAACAGCTACCAGCTCGTCGATCAGCATTTTCTTGTCGTTCATCGTGGCCGAAGCCTGAGCGATCACGTGATCAGCTTCTTCGATGGCGGACAGGAACACGATCTCGTCGGTGACCAGTGCGTCTTTCACCACACGGTACGGGCTCTCGAGGAAGCCGTACTGGTTGGTGCGCGCATAAGCAGCCAGGGAGTTGATCAGGCCGATGTTCGGACCTTCCGGCGTTTCAATCGGGCATACACGACCATAGTGAGTCGGGTGTACGTCACGAACTTCAAAGCCTGCACGTTCACGAGTCAGACCGCCCGGGCCCAGTGCGGAAACACGGCGCTTGTGGGTGATCTCGGAGAGCGGGTTGTTCTGGTCCATGAACTGCGAGAGCTGGCTGGAACCGAAGAACTCTTTCACCGCCGCAGCCACTGGCTTGGCGTTGATCAGGTCTTGCGGCATCAGGCCTTCGCTTTCTGCCATGGACAGACGCTCTTTGACCGCACGCTCAACACGTACCAGGCCAACGCGGAACTGGTTCTCGGCCATTTCGCCTACGCAGCGAACACGACGGTTACCCAAGTGGTCGATGTCATCGACGATGCCTTTACCGTTACGGATGTCGACCAGGGTCTTCAGTACCGCGACGATGTCTTCCTTGCACAGCACGCCCGAACCTTCGATCTCGGTACGACCGATACGACGGTTGAACTTCATCCGGCCGACCGCAGACAGGTCATAGCGCTCAGGGCTGAAGAACAGGTTGTTGAACAGGGTCTCGGCAGCGTCTTTGGTTGGTGGCTCGCCAGGACGCATCATGCGATAGATCTCGACCAGCGCTTCCAATTGGTTGCTGGTGGAGTCGATCTTCAGGGTGTCGGAGACGAACGGACCGCAGTCGATGTCGTTGGTGTACAGGGTCTCGATGCGAACAACCTGGGACTTGGCGATTTTCGCCAGGATCTCGGTGTTCAGCTCGGTGTTGCATTCAGCCAGGATTTCGCCGGTGGCCGGGTGCACGATGACCTTGGCGGTGGTGCGACCCAGGACGTAGTCCAGAGGCACTTCCAGCGTCTTGATACCGGCTTTTTCGATCTGGTTGATGTGGCGCGCGGTAATACGGCGGCCGGCTTCAACGATGACCTTGCCTTTTTCGTCCTGGATGTCCAGAACGGCAATCTCACCACGCAGGCGCTGAGGCACCAGTTCCAGGCTGAGGGTTTCGCCGCTCAGGTGGAATACGTTAGTGGTATAGAAGGCATCCAGCACTTGCTCAGTGGTATAGCCGAGCGCGCGCAGCAGTACCGAGGCCGGCAGCTTGCGACGACGGTCGATACGCACGAACACGCAGTCTTTAGGGTCGAACTCGAAGTCCAACCACGAACCGCGGTACGGAATGATCCGCGCGGAGTACAGGAGCTTGCCGGAGCTGTGCGTCTTGCCGCGGTCGTGGTCGAAGAACACGCCCGGGGAACGGTGCAGCTGGGAAACGATAACGCGCTCGGTACCGTTGATAACGAAGGTACCGTTCTCAGTCATCAGGGGGATTTCACCCATGTAGACTTCTTGCTCTTTGATGTCCTTGATCGCTTTGTTCGACGACTCTTTGTCGAAGATGATCAGACGGACTTTTACCCGCAAAGGTACGGCGTACGTAACACCGCGCAACACGCATTCTTTGACATCAAATGCCGGTTCGCCCAGGCGATAACCGACGTACTCCAGCGCAGCATTGCCGGAGTAGCTGATGATCGGGAAAACGGATTTGAAGGCCGCATGCAGGCCCACGTCGCGGAACTGATCTTTGGTCGCTCCCGCCTGCAAGAATTCACGATACGAATCCAGCTGGATAGCCAGAAGGTACGGCACATCCATGACGTCCGGCAACTTGCTAAAGTCCTTGCGGATACGTTTTTTCTCAGTATATGAGTAAGCCATCAGCGTTCCCCAGCTTGGTCACCTGCTTGTTTGGCCCCTCCCGACGGGAGCAGCCAGAAAATCTTGCAAACCCCATGGTTTGCGCCACCGCATCGGGTGGTTACAGCGCGTTAGAGGCGACGACCGAGTCGATTGCCAATAACGGAAAAAGGCCGGTGGCAAGAGCCACCAGCCATCAGCCTTCAGCTTAACGCTTGGGCTGGAGACGCAAGGTCGATGCTTACTTCAGCTCGACTTTAGCGCCTGCTTCTTCCAGCACTGCTTTAGCTTTGTCAGCTGCGTCTTTCGACACTGCTTCCAGAACCTGGGCAGGGGCGCCGTCAACTACTGCCTTGGCTTCTTTCAGGCCCAGACCGGTCAGTTCACGTACTGCCTTGATCACGTTTACTTTCTTCTCGCCAGCTTCCAGCAGCATGACGTTGAATTCGGTTTGCTCTTCAGCAGCAACAGCGGCAACAGCTGGGCCAGCCGAAGCAGCGGCAGCGGAAACACCGAATTTTTCTTCGAAAGCTTTGATCAGCTCAACAACCTGCAGAACCGACATTTCAGCTACGGCGTTGAGGATATCGTCTTGGGAGATAGACATTGCTGTAATTCCTGAATTGGGGGACGGCCTACGCGGCCATCGAAATAAACAAAAATACGCGAGAGGAAGTGCTCAGCCTTAGGCTGCTGCAGCTTCTTTTTGCTCGCGAACTGCGGCCAGAGTACGAGCCAACTTGCTGGTAGCGCCTTGAATCACGCTCATCAGCTGAGAAATAGCTTCGTTACGGGTCGGCAGTGTTGCCAGTACGTCGATTTGGTTAGCTGCGAGGAACTTGCCCTCGAACGCAGCTGCCTTGATCTCGAACTTGTCCTGACCCTTCGCGAATTCCTTGAACAAACGGGCAGCAGCGCCAGGATGTTCCTTGGAGAACGCAATCAGGGTCGGGCCGGTGAACACGTCGTTGAGGACACTGTATTCAGTGTCAGCAACAGCGCGCTTGAGCAGGGTGTTACGTACAACACGTACGTATACGCCAGCTTCACGAGCCTCTTTACGGAGTCCGGTCATAGCGCTTACTGTCACACCACGGGCATCAGCCACGACAGCGGACAGAGCAGCTTTGGCAGCCTCGTTGACTTCAGCGACGATGGCCTTCTTGTCTTCGAGATTAATTGCCACGGGTTTAACTCCTGCTTGTTACCGTTTCATCTGGCCTAGGCCGGATGTCGTTTTGGTGTCTGATTCGGTAAGGAACCGGGAGCACCATCTGCGTAGGCTTGTGGTTTAAGACTTGCGTCGCCTACGGTCTTGGATAGCCCCCGCCAGGCAGGGACCCCAATCTTTCAATTGGCGCAATTACTTGCGCCAATTTGTGTCTTATACGTCCAGCGAGCCTTGGTCGATGACCAGACCTGGGCCCATAGTGGTGCTCAGGGTAACGCGCTTGACGTAGATACCTTTCGAGGAAGCTGGCTTGATACGCTTCAGATCAGCGATCAGGGCTTCAACGTTTTCCTTCAGCTTGACGGCATCAAAGCCGACCTTGCCAACGGAGGTGTGAATGATGCCGTTTTTGTCGGTGCGATAACGAACCTGACCAGCCTTGGCGTTTTTAACCGCGGTAGCTACGTCTGGAGTTACGGTGCCGACTTTAGGGTTAGGCATCAGACCACGTGGACCGAGGATCTGACCCAACTGACCTACAACGCGCATTGCATCCGGGGAAGCAATTACGACGTCATAGTTCAGGTCGCCGCCTTTCATTTCGGCAGCCAGGTCGTCCATGCCAACGCGATCAGCGCCGGCGGCCAGAGCAGCTTCAGCTGCTGGGCCTTGGGTGAAGACAGCAACACGTACAGTCTTGCCAGTACCGTGTGGCAGCACAGTAGCGCTACGAACGACCTGGTCGGATTTACGTGGGTCAACGCCCAGGTTTACAGCAACGTCAACAGACTCGCTGAACTTGACAGTCGACAGCTCGGTCAGCAGAGCAGCAGCGTCTACAAAGTTGTAGGACTTGCCCGCTTCGATTTTGCCGGCGATAGCCTTTTGGCGCTTGGTCAGCTTAGCCATTACACACCCTCCACGTTAAGGCCCATGCTACGAGCAGAACCGGCGATGGTACGCACGGCTGCATCCATATCAGCTGCAGTCAGATCCGCGTTTTTGGTTTTCGCGATTTCTTCCAGCTGAGCACGGGTCACGGTGCCAACCTTAACGGTGTTAGGACGAGCGGAACCGCTAGTCAGACCAGCAGCTTTCTTCAACAGAACCGAAGCCGGGGTCGACTTGGTTTCGAAGGTGAAGCTACGGTCGCTGTATACAGTGATGATCACTGGAGTCGGCAGACCTGGCTCAATACCCTGAGTACGGGCGTTGAAGGCCTTGCAGAATTCCATGATGTTCACGCCGTGCTGACCCAGAGCTGGACCAACAGGTGGGCTTGGGTTGGCCTGAGCGGCCTTCACTTGCAGCTTGATGTAAGCGGTAATCTTCTTGGCCATGAGGCACTCCAATTACGGGTTCGAACGCCTCGAAAGGCTCCCCGGTTACTTGCGCGTTTATCCCAGTGACGACAAAACCCCACAGCCTAAGGCTGCGGGGTTGGGATGCTTGCTCAGCTAGACTTTTTCGACCTGGCTGAACTCTAGCTCTACCGGAGTAGAGCGACCGAAAATGAGCACTGCCACTTGGATCCGGCTCTTTTCGTAGTTAACTTCTTCGACAGTGCCGTTAAAATCTGCAAACGGACCATCTGTAACACGAACAACCTCACCCGGCTCGAACAACGTCTTCGGCTTGGGCTTGTCGCTACCGTCAGCAACGCGACGCAGAATTGCTTCTGCCTCTTTGTCGGTGATCGGAGCAGGCTTATCAGCGGTACCGCCGATGAAACCCATGACGCGAGGAGTGTCCTTGACCAAGTGCCAAGTACCCTCATTCATGTCCATTTGAACCAGCACATAGCCAGGGAAGAACTTGCGCTCGCTTTTGCGTTTCTGGCCATTACGCATTTCAACCACTTCTTCAGTGGGAACCAGAATTTCGCCGAAGCCATCTTCCATGCCTGCCAGCTTTACGCGCTCTAGCAAAGAGCGCATGACATGCTTCTCGTAACCCGAGTAAGCATGCACAACGTACCAACGCTTAGCCACGGGACACCCTTAGCCAACAATCAAGGAAACAAGCCAGCCGAGCAGGGAATCAAGCCCCCACAACAGCAACGCCATAACCAGAACAACAGCTACCACGATCAACGTGGTCTGCGTGGTTTCTTGGCGAGTCGGCCAAACGACTTTACGGATCTCGGTACGAGCTTCCTTCACCAGGACCGCAAACGACTTGCCTTTTGCAGTCTGCAGGCCAACAAAGGCAGCGACAGCAGCGAGGGCGAGCAATGCGAGGACACGGTACAGGATTGGCGACCCAGAGTAGTACTGGTTGCCAACAACGCCTACAACCACTACAGCGACTACTACAAGCCACTTGAGCAGATCGAAGCGAGAGCCTTGAGCTTCAGCCTTAGGAGTCATCTATGAAGATCCTGTGAAAAGAAAGCCAGACACACCAAGTGAATCTGGCAGGTCAGGAGGGAATCGAACCCCCAACCTACGGTTTTGGAGACCGTCGCTCTGCCAATTGAGCTACTGACCTAAAACAAAATCAGGCCGACAATTATGCCGATCTGAAAAAGACTTTACAACAACAAACCCCTTCGAACCTTGAACCACCTCAAACAAAGACAACGAGAGAGGACAGAATCAATCAGAGGTAGCTGTTAAAACAAAGGCAGATATTTTCATATCTGCCTTGTTATATGGAGCTCTTGAGCGGATTTGAACCGCTGACCTCACCCTTACCAAGGGTGTGCTCTACCAACTGAGCTACAAGAGCGAAACAACTTGCACAACCTGCAAACTTGGAGCGGGTAGCGGGAATCGAACCCGCATCATCAGCTTGGAAGGCTGAGGTTCTACCACTAAACTATACCCGCGGAGCTTGCAGCTCACGCTAAAATGGTGGAGGGGGAAGGATTCGAACCTTCGAAGTCGTAGACGTCAGATTTACAGTCTGATCCCTTTGGCCGCTCGGGAACCCCTCCTAAGCGAGCCGGCATTCTACATCATGCCAGCCTTCTGTCAACCACTTTCTCATTAAAAAATATGAGGTTAGCTGCGTTGACCTTCGCTTCACCTTGTCGACCCAAGAGGTCTTCACTGCGAAGCGGGCGCCATTCTATGCAAACTATTCGAAGGTTGCAATGCCTTCGCACGGCATTATTTTATGTTTTAACTCATTGAATTCATTAGCAAGGTTTTCAAAGGGCAGATCATCGGCCAAGCGCCTGCTTTCAGGGGCTACTCGCAACCAGTACCCCGGAGCCTCAGGCAAACTCAGAGATTGCAGTTTGACCTTTATATCCAGGCTTGTGAGGCGCTGCTCGAGGGACTGAACCTCTTTCTGATCGGACAGGCCGCCGATGTACAGGCATGTAGGCTGCACTTCAGGCGCCTTTACCTTGTCTCGCCGCACCATCGCATCAGCCGATTCACTTAACAGCCTGATATCTTGCTGAGAGCCACGATAGAGCGCCAAAGGCGTGACATCTTTAGCGCGCAGAGGGGCTTCCTGCTGATGCCAGATGTAATAGAAGACATTGAGGACCAGCAAAAGCAGAAACAGCCAACGCATAAAAACCTCAGGACAAAGGGCACGCCATCGCCAAGCCAACAAAAACCAGATCAGGGACGAGCCTCCCATGAGGCACCGCGTCAGCTACCAACTCGGCGTCGCCACCGGTAAGAAAGACAGTGAAGTCGGTCCCCCAGTAGCTTCGAGCCAATTCCAGCTGAGTCAGTACAAACCCTCTCAGCATGAGCGTACAGCCACGCTCTACCGCCTCCACTGTTGTACGCCCTGGAGACAGGGCCTCAAGGGCGCGCTCAGCAGCAATATCGTCATAGCGTATTTTTCGGGTGTGCGTTCGCAACTGGTTACGCATCAGCGGCATGCCAGGACAAATAAAGCCTCCGAGATGCTCACCGTCTGCGGCAATGAAGTCCGCCGTTGCTGCAGTACCGAAATCAAGCACCAGGCAAGCGCCCGACGCCAACTGAAAACCACCCAGCATTGCGAGCCAGCGGTCCAACCCAAGGCGCTCGAAATCTTCGTACCCGTTCCTAACCCCACCCATCTGCCTTGCCGAAGTAGCACATAGGACCTTCACGCCAAACGCCTCCACCAGGGTAGTCACCAGCTGATTCGTCTCATCCGAGGCTCGGACACTCACCAACCGACAGTCCCTTAGCGCAAGCCCCGTGAGAGCGAACAGGCTTTCGATCAACGAGGCATCCGACCCAACGACGCCCTCGGCAAAGATGCGCGCCTTATCTGACTCAAGCACCCGCCATTTGATAAAGCTGTTCCCACAGTCGAGCTCAAGAATCATCACGCAACCTCAGGCTTAGCTCACCACCGCTATATACTTTTTCGACACCATCCACGCTCAACCGTAACGCACCTTGCCCATCGATCCCCAATACCACTCCGTCAATCTGATTCACGCCAGCGATGAGCGATACCGCCCGCCCCTGCCATAAATGGCTTTGCTCCCATTCACCCTGGATCGCGGAAAAGCCGGACAACCGGTGTCGCTCAAGATAAGCCTGCAGTTGCACACCAAGACGCGCTACCAGGTAGTTACGATCGACAGCATTGCCAGTCTCCAATTGCACGGAGGTCCATTGCTGATCGACCTCATCCGCTTTTTGCATATTCACATTAATGCCGATACCGAGGACGACGTGACAAACATCAGCAGGATCCCCGACCAGCTCCAGGAGAATTCCGGCTATCTTTTTCTGCCCAACCAAAACGTCATTAGGCCACTTCAACCCAGCATTGCGAACACCCGCATCCCGCAGCGCCTGCATAACTGCAAGTCCGACTACAAGGCTTAGGCCCTCCAACTGACGCATGCCGCCGTCGATCCGTAGCACGAGGCTGTAGTACACGTTCTGAGCGAAAGGACTGACCCACTTACGCCCTCGCCTCCCCCTGCCGGCAGTTTGCTGCTCCGAAAGCACAAGAAATGGCGCAGTGCGGCCAGCCTCGATAAGCCGCAACGCTTCGGCATTAGTAGAGTCAATGGAGTCCGAGATATGAACAGTCCATGCAGGAGGGGGTATGTGCCGAGCAATTTCATCAGCACTCAACAACACCAGGGGCGTAGCCAACTGATATCCCCTGCCGCGAACTTTATGGATAGAGAGATTCAATTCCGCCTCGAGATGCTGAAGCTGTTTCCATACAGCACTGCGACTGACGCCCAAGGCAGCACCAAGCGCTTCCCCGGAGTGGAATCGACCATCTTTTAGAAGTTTCAACAACGTCAGCATGCAAGTCTCGCCTCACAATGAGGCACGCATGATAGCCATGCGTAGGGCCATTGCATAGAAAGGCAGGACTTTAGCATTCAAGACAATGACAGTCTTCGCCCGCCATACTTTCCGACCGCCCAAAACAAAACCCCTGATTGCGTTAGCAATCAGGGGTTTCGGAATTTAATCTTGACGATGACCTACTCTCACATGGGGAAACCCCACACTACCATCGGCGATGCATCGTTTCACTGCTGAGTTCGGGATGGGATCAGGTGGTTCCAATGCTCTATGGTCGTCAAGAAATTCGGGTACTGAGTCGTGACCAGATGGCCTCGCTTCAGCAAATTGGGTATGTGATAGCTTCGGTGTTTTGTGAGTATCTCGAACTTTCGGTTCGTTTCGTCTTCACACACCGCAATCTGGTGCTCTTTCGCTTTTCAGCTTGAAGCATGCAAATTGCTTGGGTGTTATATGGTCAAGCCTCACGGGCAATTAGTATTGGTTAGCTCAACGCCTCACAGCGCTTACACACCCAACCTATCAACGTCGTAGTCTTCGACGGCCCTTCAGGGAACTCAAGGTTCCAGTGAGATCTCATCTTGAGGCTAGTTTCCCGCTTAGATGCTTTCAGCGGTTATCTATTCCGAACATAGCTACCCGGCAATGCCACTGGCGTGACAACCGGAACACCAGAGGTTCGTCCACTCCGGTCCTCTCGTACTAGGAGCAGCCCCTCTCAAATCTCAAACGTCCACGGCAGATAGGGACCGAACTGTCTCACGACGTTCTAAACCCAGCTCGCGTACCACTTTAAATGGCGAACAGCCATACCCTTGGGACCGGCTTCAGCCCCAGGATGTGATGAGCCGACATCGAGGTGCCAAACACCGCCGTCGATATGAACTCTTGGGCGGTATCAGCCTGTTATCCCCGGAGTACCTTTTATCCGTTGAGCGATGGCCCTTCCATACAGAACCACCGGATCACTAAGACCTACTTTCGTACCTGCTCGACGTGTCTGTCTCGCAGTCAAGCGCGCTTTTGCCTTTATACTCTACGACCGATTTCCGACCGGTCTGAGCGCACCTTCGTACTCCTCCGTTACTCTTTAGGAGGAGACCGCCCCAGTCAAACTACCCACCATACACTGTCCTCGATCCGGATAACGGACCTGAGTTAGAACCTCAAAGTTGCCAGGGTGGTATTTCAAGGTTGGCTCCACGCGAACTGGCGTCCACGCTTCAAAGCCTCCCACCTATCCTACACAAGCAAATTCAAAGTCCAGTGCAAAGCTATAGTAAAGGTTCACGGGGTCTTTCCGTCTAGCCGCGGATACACTGCATCTTCACAGCGATTTCAATTTCACTGAGTCTCGGGTGGAGACAGCGCCGCCATCGTTACGCCATTCGTGCAGGTCGGAACTTACCCGACAAGGAATTTCGCTACCTTAGGACCGTTATAGTTACGGCCGCCGTTTACCGGGGCTTCGATCAAGAGCTTCGCGTTAGCTAACCCCATCAATTAACCTTCCGGCACCGGGCAGGCGTCACACCCTATACGTCCACTTTCGTGTTTGCAGAGTGCTGTGTTTTTAATAAACAGTCGCAGCGGCCTGGTATCTTCGACCGGCATGAGCTTACGGAGCAAGTCCTTCACCCTCACCGGCGCACCTTCTCCCGAAGTTACGGTGCCATTTTGCCTAGTTCCTTCACCCGAGTTCTCTCAAGCGCCTTGGTATTCTCTACCCAACCACCTGTGTCGGTTTGGGGTACGGTTCCTGGTTACCTGAAGCTTAGAAGCTTTTCTTGGAAGCATGGCATCAACCACTTCGTCATCTAAAAGATAACTCGTCATCAGCTCTCGGCCTTAGAATCCCGGATTTACCTAAGATTCCAGCCTACCACCTTAAACTTGGACAACCAACGCCAAGCTGGCCTAGCCTTCTCCGTCCCTCCATCGCAATAACCAGAAGTACAGGAATATTAACCTGTTTTCCATCGACTACGCTTTTCAGCCTCGCCTTAGGGACCGACTAACCCTGCGTCGATTAACGTTGCGCAGGAAACCTTGGTCTTTCGGCGTGGGTGTTTTTCACACCCATTATCGTTACTCATGTCAGCATTCGCACTTCTGATACCTCCAGCAAGCTTCTCAACTCACCTTCACAGGCTTACAGAACGCTCCTCTACCGCATCACCCGAAGGTGATACCCGTAGCTTCGGTGTATGGTTTGAGCCCCGTTACATCTTCCGCGCAGGCCGACTCGACTAGTGAGCTATTACGCTTTCTTTAAAGGGTGGCTGCTTCTAAGCCAACCTCCTAGCTGTCTAAGCCTTCCCACATCGTTTCCCACTTAACCATAACTTTGGGACCTTAGCTGACGGTCTGGGTTGTTTCCCTTTTCACGACGGACGTTAGCACCCGCCGTGTGTCTCCCATGCTCGGCACTTGTAGGTATTCGGAGTTTGCATCGGTTTGGTAAGTCGGGATGACCCCCTAGCCGAAACAGTGCTCTACCCCCTACAGTGATACATGAGGCGCTACCTAAATAGCTTTCGAGGAGAACCAGCTATCTCCGAGCTTGATTAGCCTTTCACTCCGATCCACAGGTCATCCGCTAACTTTTCAACGGTAGTCGGTTCGGTCCTCCAGTTAGTGTTACCCAACCTTCAACCTGCCCATGGATAGATCGCCCGGTTTCGGGTCTATTCCCAGCGACTAGACGCCCTATTAAGACTCGCTTTCGCTACGCCTCCCCTATTCGGTTAAGCTCGCCACTGAAAATAAGTCGCTGACCCATTATACAAAAGGTACGCAGTCACAGAACAAAGTCTGCTCCCACTGCTTGTACGCATACGGTTTCAGGATCTATTTCACTCCCCTCTCCGGGGTTCTTTTCGCCTTTCCCTCACGGTACTAGTTCACTATCGGTCAGTCAGTAGTATTTAGCCTTGGAGGATGGTCCCCCCATATTCAGACAAAGTTTCTCGTGCTCCGTCCTACTCGATTTCATGACTAAGAGATTTTCGCGTACAGGGCTATCACCCACTATGGCCGCACTTTCCAGAGCGTTCCGCTAATCTCAAAGCCACTTAAGGGCTAGTCCCCGTTCGCTCGCCACTACTAAGGGAATCTCGGTTGATTTCTTTTCCTCAGGGTACTTAGATGTTTCAGTTCCCCTGGTTCGCTCCATACACCTATGTATTCAGTGTAAGGTAACCATCTTATGATGGCTGGGTTCCCCCATTCAGACATCTCCGGATCAAAGTCTGTTTGCCGACTCCCCGAAGCTTTTCGCAGGCTACCACGTCTTTCATCGCCTCTGACTGCCAAGGCATCCACCGTATGCGCTTCTTCACTTGACCATATAACCCCAAGCAATCTGGTTATACTGTGAAGACGACATTCGCCGAAAATTCGCAATTACTTACAAATTTTACCTTAGCCTGATCCGTTACCAGTGAAAGTAACGTTCAGTCTATCTTTCTATCACATACCCAAATTTTTAAAGAACGATCTAATCAAAGACTAGAAATCAACATTCACCATCACAACGATGGAATGCTCATTTCTAAGCTTTCATAACGTAGAAGCAGTAGTGGTGGAGCCAAACGGGATCGAACCGTTGACCTCCTGCGTGCAAGGCAGGCGCTCTCCCAGCTGAGCTATGGCCCCGTATTTCTACAGGCGTTTCCCACACAAAATTGGTGGGTCTGGGCAGATTCGAACTGCCGACCTCACCCTTATCAGGGGTGCGCTCTAACCAACTGAGCTACAGACCCAATTTCGGGCTGCTTCTTATCGTCTTCTTCAATGAATCAAGCAATTCGTGTGGGAACTTATGGAGCAGCTGATGTCGTCGATTAAGGAGGTGATCCAGCCGCAGGTTCCCCTACGGCTACCTTGTTACGACTTCACCCCAGTCATGAATCACACCGTGGTAACCGTCCTCCCGAAGGTTAGACTAGCTACTTCTGGTGCAACCCACTCCCATGGTGTGACGGGCGGTGTGTACAAGGCCCGGGAACGTATTCACCGCGACATTCTGATTCGCGATTACTAGCGATTCCGACTTCACGCAGTCGAGTTGCAGACTGCGATCCGGACTACGATCGGTTTTCTGGGATTAGCTCCACCTCGCGGCTTGGCAACCCTCTGTACCGACCATTGTAGCACGTGTGTAGCCCAGGCCGTAAGGGCCATGATGACTTGACGTCATCCCCACCTTCCTCCGGTTTGTCACCGGCAGTCTCCTTAGAGTGCCCACCATTACGTGCTGGTAACTAAGGACAAGGGTTGCGCTCGTTACGGGACTTAACCCAACATCTCACGACACGAGCTGACGACAGCCATGCAGCACCTGTCTCAATGTTCCCGAAGGCACCAATCTATCTCTAGAAAGTTCATTGGATGTCAAGGCCTGGTAAGGTTCTTCGCGTTGCTTCGAATTAAACCACATGCTCCACCGCTTGTGCGGGCCCCCGTCAATTCATTTGAGTTTTAACCTTGCGGCCGTACTCCCCAGGCGGTCAACTTAATGCGTTAGCTGCGCCACTAAGAGCTCAAGGCTCCCAACGGCTAGTTGACATCGTTTACGGCGTGGACTACCAGGGTATCTAATCCTGTTTGCTCCCCACGCTTTCGCACCTCAGTGTCAGTATCAGTCCAGGTGGTCGCCTTCGCCACTGGTGTTCCTTCCTATATCTACGCATTTCACCGCTACACAGGAAATTCCACCACCCTCTACCATACTCTAGCTCGTCAGTTTTGAATGCAGTTCCCAGGTTGAGCCCGGGGATTTCACATCCAACTTAACGAACCACCTACGCGCGCTTTACGCCCAGTAATTCCGATTAACGCTTGCACCCTCTGTATTACCGCGGCTGCTGGCACAGAGTTAGCCGGTGCTTATTCTGTCGGTAACGTCAAAACAGCAAAGTATTAATTTACTGCCCTTCCTCCCAACTTAAAGTGCTTTACAATCCGAAGACCTTCTTCACACACGCGGCATGGCTGGATCAGGCTTTCGCCCATTGTCCAATATTCCCCACTGCTGCCTCCCGTAGGAGTCTGGACCGTGTCTCAGTTCCAGTGTGACTGATCATCCTCTCAGACCAGTTACGGATCGTCGCCTTGGTGAGCCATTACCCCACCAACTAGCTAATCCGACCTAGGCTCATCTGATAGCGCAAGGCCCGAAGGTCCCCTGCTTTCTCCCGTAGGACGTATGCGGTATTAGCGTCCGTTTCCGAACGTTATCCCCCACTACCAGGCAGATTCCTAGGCATTACTCACCCGTCCGCCGCTCTCAAGAGAAGCAAGCTTCTCTCTACCGCTCGACTTGCATGTGTTAGGCCTGCCGCCAGCGTTCAATCTGAGCCATGATCAAACTCTTCAGTTCAAACATCTTTGGGTTTTTAAGAAACCCTAAACTTGGCTCAGCAATCGTTGGTTACATCTTTGATTTCTCGCGGAGTAACTTGTGATGCTGATAATCTTGTTGACTATCAGTCTGACTCCACAAGCACCCACACGAATTGCTTGATTCAGTTGTTAAAGAGCGGTTGGTTAAGATCTTTCGTCTCAACCGAGGCGCGCATTCTACAGCAGCCTCTGTTGCTGTCAAGCGGTTTTTTTAAGAAGCTTTCAAAGTTTCCTTTGTAACTTCAACCACTTGCGCTTCCGATCTCTCGTTAGCGGGAGGCGAATTCTACAGCGTTACACGCTGCTGTCAACACCTCTTTTTCTCCGCTTTCGACCGAGAAGATCGAACCGTTAATAGGGCTAAACAACACCGCCTTATTAACTCCTTCTGGGCTTCGATGATCTGAAGCAGCTCGCTGTCGAAACCTACATAACTCTTTGTTTACCAAGGAGTTTTCCGTTTCGACTGCGCCGGAAGTGGGGCGAATTATAGACAGATATAAATCGCCGTCAACAGTTAATTTCAGGTTTATTCGGATTTAAGCGTAATACGCGCAAATGCCTTCTTGCCGGCCTGGCAAACGTGAGTCGCGCCCAGCTCGTATATAAAGGTGCGATCAACAACCTCACCATCTATACGCACACCGCCAGACCCCAGAAGGTCGCGCGCCACTGCCGAGTTCTTCACCAAGCCCGCCTTATTAAGGACAGCAGCAATCGGCATTGCCTCGGCAGCAGTCAATTCAACCTCAGGCAGATCATCCGGCAGCTCGCCATCCTTCATACGGTTACCCGCAGCACGGTGAGCGCTGGCAGCAGCCTCTTCGCCGTGGAAGCGCGCAACAATCTCTTCCGCCAGCTTGATCTTCACATCCCGCGGATTCGCACCAGCTTCCACTTCAGCACGCAATGCATTGATCTCATCCATCGAGCGGAAGCTCAGCAGCTCAAAGTAACGCCACATCAGCGCATCCGGAATCGAAACCAGCTTGCCGTACATCACACCCGGCGCTTCCTGGATACCAACGTAGTTACCCAAGGACTTGGACATCTTCTTGACGCCATCCAACCCCTCCAGCAAAGGCATGGTCAGAATGCACTGAGCCTCTTGCCCATACGCACGCTGCAGCTCACGCCCCATCAGCAGGTTGAACTTCTGATCGGTACCGCCCAACTCGACATCGGCACGCAACGCCACCGAGTCATACCCTTGAACCAACGGGTACAGGAACTCATGGATCGCGATCGGCTGATTGGTGGAGTAGCGCTTATCGAAGTCATCGCGCTCGAGCATGCGAGCAACGGTGTATTGGGACGTCAGACGAATGAAGTCCGCCGGCCCCATCTGATCCATCCAGGTGGAGTTGAATGCCACCTCGGTCTTGGCCGGATCGAGAATCTTGAAGACTTGGGTTTTGTAGGTCTCGGCATTATCGAGAACCTGCTCACGGGTCAGCGGCGGACGCGTAGCGCTCTTGCCGCTCGGATCGCCGATCATCCCGGTGAAGTCACCTATAAGGAAGATCACCTGATGCCCCAGCTCCTGGAACTGGCGCAGCTTATTAATAAGCACCGTATGCCCAAGGTGCAGATCCGGCGCTGTCGGATCAAAGCCGGCCTTAATACGCAGGGGCTGGCCACGCTTGAGCTTTTCGATCAGCTCAGCTTCGACCAACAGTTCTTCCGCACCACGCTTGATCAGCGCTAGCTGCTCTTCAACCGACTTCATAACAGACCCGCAAGGCTCAGATTCAAAAGGGAACCAACCATACAAGATCAGGGACTAATTACAAGTTTTGCCCTGCGCACGGACACCGTTCAGCAAGCCCAGCGTTCGCAAGCTTGCGCCACAGATGATTTGGTTATATTTTATACAGTTATTTCATCTTCATCATGTCATTCATCTTTTCCAATTCATCTTTTCAAAGTCAAAATTACTTATGACCACAGAACCGTCTAAAGCGCCGCCGCTTTACCCGAAGACCCACCTGCTCGCCGCAAGTGGGATCGCCGCCCTTCTGAGCCTGGCACTCCTGGTATTTCCTTCCAGCGATGTAGAAGCCAAACGAACGACACTGAGCCTTGACCTGGAAAGTCCGGTTGAGCAACTGACACAAGATCAAGACGCTTCCGACGCACTGCAAGCCACAAATGGCGCAGCAGAATCGCCGTTTGCCCAGATCGAAGACAGCGCTGAAGACACTAAAGAGACCGCAAAGGTCGAGCCTGCCGTAGAAGCACCCAAGAATCCGCTACACCGCGAAGTCATTGTTGCCAAGGGCGACACTCTTTCGACCCTGTTCGAAAAGGTCGGCCTCCCAGCCGCGACGGTCAACGATGTGCTGGCAAGCGACAAGCAGGCCAAGCAGTTCACCCAGCTCAAGCATGGCCAGAAGCTCGAATTCGAGTTGGCGCCCGATGGCCAACTGAACAACCTGCATAGCAATATCAGCGACCTGGAAAGCATCACGCTGACCAAAGGCGCCAAGGGCTTTGCGTTCAATCGCATCACCACCAAGCCAGTGATGCGCTCCGCCTATGTACACGGCGTGATCAACAGCTCGTTGTCGCAATCCGCCGCCCGCGCTGGCTTGTCCCACAGCATGACCATGGACATGGCCAGCGTGTTTGGCTACGACATCGACTTCGCCCAGGACATTCGCCAGGGCGACGAATTCGACGTGATCTACGAGCAAAAGGTCGCCAACGGCAAGGTTGTCGGCACCGGCAATATCCTTTCTGCGCGGTTCACCAACCGCGGCAAGACCTACACCGCCGTGCGCTACACCAACAAACAAGGCAACAGCAGCTACTACACCGCCGACGGCAACAGCATGCGCAAGGCTTTCATCCGTACTCCGGTTGACTTCGCCCGTATTAGCTCGCGTTTCTCGATGGGTCGCAAGCATCCAATTCTGAACAAAATTCGCGCTCACAAAGGCGTCGACTACGCCGCCCCACGTGGCACGCCGATCAAGGCTGCTGGTGACGGCAAGGTATTGCTGGCAGGTCGCCGTGGCGGCTACGGCAACACCGTGATCATCCAGCACGGCAACACCTACCGTACCCTGTATGGTCACATGCAAGGTTTTGCCAAAGGCATCCAGACTGGCGGCAACGTCAAGCAAGGCCAGGTGATTGGCTATATCGGCACCACCGGCCTGTCCACCGGCCCGCACCTGCACTACGAGTTCCAGGTCAACGGGGTGCACGTCGACCCACTGGGTCAAAAGCTGCCAATGGCTGATCCAATCGCCAAGGCCGAGCGCGCACGCTTCCTGCAGCAGAGCCAGCCACTCATGGCCCGCATGGACCAGGAGCGCTCCACCCTCCTGGCCTCGGCGAAACGCTAAGCCATGTCGCTCTATATAGGTGTGATGTCCGGGACCAGCCTTGATGGCCTGGACATTGCGCTGATCGAGCTGCAGCCGGCGATCAAGCTGATCGCCACCCACTACATACCCATGCCTGAGTCCCTGCGCTCCGAGCTGCTTGGCCTTTGCGCCAGCGGCCCGGACGAGATTGCCCGCTCGGCGATCGCCCAGCACAACTGGGTGACACTTGCCGCCCAAGGCATTCACGCCCTACTCGATCAGCAGAAACTCAAACCTCAGGACATTCGAGCGATCGGCAGCCACGGCCAAACCATTCGCCATGAACCCGCCCGAGGCTTTACCGTGCAGATCGGCAACCCGGCGCTGCTCACCGAATTGACCGGAATCACCGTCGTCAGTGATTTCCGCAGCCGCGATGTCGCCGCAGGTGGACAAGGCGCCCCATTGGTTCCTGCCTTCCATGAGGCGTTGTTTGGCGAGCGCACGGGCAACCGCGCCGTATTGAACGTTGGCGGCTTCAGCAACCTCAGCTTGATCGAGACTGGCAAGCCGGTCGCTGGCTTTGACTGCGGCCCGGGTAACGTCCTGCTGGATGCCTGGATTCACCAGCAACGCGGCGAGAACTTCGACCGCGATGGCCTGTGGGCTGCCAGCGGGAAAGTTGAACCCCAGCTACTCAAGGCGTTACTCAGCGATCCGTTCTTCGTGACCAAAGGGCCAAAAAGCACCGGCCGCGAAGTCTTCAACCTGGAATGGCTCGAGCATCACCTGGGACGGTTACCGCCATTCGCAGCCCAAGACGTGCAAGCCACGCTGCTTGAGCTGACCGCCCTGACCATCGTCGAATCCCTGCAAACCGCACAACCACAGACCGAAACCCTGCTGGTCTGCGGCGGCGGCGCCCACAACGCAACCTTGATGAACCGCCTCGGCGCACTGCTACCAGCCACCCAAGTCAGCAGCACCGCCACTTACGGCGTGGACCCCGACTGGGTCGAAGCCATGGCCTTCGCCTGGCTGGCGCATTGCTGCCTTGAAGGCATCGCCGCCAATCGCCCCAGCGTCACCGGCGCCCGCGGCCTTCGCGTACTCGGCGCGATCTACCCCACCTAAAAGCCCCACATAGCAAAACGCCGCTTGACCCTATCAAGGCCAAGCGGCGTTTTTACATCCGCTTTCGATCAGATCGAGAACGAAGACCCGCAACCACAAGTAGTAGTGGCATTCGGGTTCTTGATCACGAAGCGCGAACCTTCCAGACCTTCCTGATAGTCCACCTCGGCTCCTGCCAGGTACTGAAAGCTCATCGGATCGACGACCAGGCTTACGCCCTCGCGCTCAACGATGGTGTCGTCATCGGCCACGTCTTCATCGAAGGTGAAACCGTACTGAAACCCTGAACAACCGCCGCCCGTAACAAATACGCGCAGCTTCAAGCGATCATTACCCTCTTCATCGACCAGGCTCTTCACCTTGTGCGCAGCACCGTGGGTGAATTGCAAAGCCGTGGGGGTGAAGGATTCAACGCTCATGCTGATAATCTCCCGGCGTAGCGCCGCCATATGCGTGATGGCGGGCATTATCCGCTTCTCCTAGAAAAGCGGTCAACTATTGTTACGGTATATCAATCTGCGCAGCGGCCATTAAAAACACGAAAGGCCCGATCAACGGGCCTTTGCGCGACAGCAGAAAACTTACGGCAGCATGCCCGCGTGGGACAGGCCCAGCTTCTCATCCAGGCCAAACAGGATGTTCATGTTCTGCACAGCCTGGCCCGAGGCGCCCTTGACCAGGTTATCGATCACCGACAGCACCACCACCAGATCACCATCCTGTGGACGGTGCACCGCGATACGGCACACATTGGCACCACGCACGCTGCGGGTTTCCGGGTGGCTGCCCGCCGGCATCACATCGACGAACGGCTCATTGGCATAACGTTTTTCAAACAGCGCCTGCAGGTCCACCGAACGATCAACGACTGTCGCATACAGCGTGGAGTGGATCCCGCGGATCATCGGCGTCAGGTGCGGCACAAACGTCAGGCCGACATCTTTACCTGCTGCGCGACGCAGCCCCTGGCGAATTTCCGGCAAGTGACGGTGACCTTTGACCGCATAGGCTTTCATGCTTTCCGACGTCTCGGAGTACAGCGAGCCTACGGCTGCCCCACGACCCGCGCCGCTGACGCCCGACTTGCAGTCAGCAATCAGCCGCGATGCGTCCGCCAACCCGGCTTCCAGCAATGGCAGGAAACCCAGCTGCGTAGCGGTTGGATAGCAACCCGGCACCGCGATCAGGCGCGCCTGCTTGATTTGCTCACGATTGACTTCCGGCAGGCCGTACACCGCTTCCTCCAGCAACTCCGGTGCACCGTGAGGCTGGCCGTACCACTTGGCCCACTCATCGGCGTCCTGCAGGCGGAAGTCCGCCGACAAGTCGATCACCTTGGTGCCCGCCGCCAGCAACTCGCCCGCCAGGGCGTGGGCAACACCGTGGGGCGTGGCGAAGAACACCACATCACAGGCACCCAGGGTGTTGATATCCGGCACGCTGAACGCCAGGCCGTCGTAGTGGCCTCGCAGGTTCGGATACATGTCCGCCACCGCCAGGCCGGCCTCGGATCGGGAAGTGATCACCACCACCTCAGCTTGCGGATGCTGAGCCAACAGACGCAGCAATTCGACACCGGTGTAACCCGTGCCGCCGACGATACCGACCTTGACCATAAACCTGCCCTCAACGAACCCACTGGAAAGCCGTCGATAATAGGGTCCGTATCGTCCTGCGACAACCGTCAACGTGACGTGTAGACGCTTGAGCCACTACTATCTTCAGCTACCGTGAACCTGGGAATAACTAAAAATGCTTTATCTATGGGTCAAAGCCTTCCATATCGTCAGCATCGTTTGCTGGTTTGCCGCGCTGTTCTACCTTCCGCGCCTGTTCGTCTACCACGCCCAAAGCGAGGACACCGTCAGCAAGGAACGCTTCAGCGTCATGGAGCGCAAGCTCTACCGCGGCATCATGGGGCCGGCGATGATTGCCAGCCTGGTGTTCGGCGGCTGGCTGATCTACCTCAACCCGGCCATCTTTCAATCCGGCGCGTGGATCCACGCCAAGTTGACCCTGGTAGTGCTGCTCATCGGCTACCACCACATGTGCGGCGCGCAGGTAAAACGTTTTGCCCGTGGCGAAAACACCCGCGGCCATGTCTTTTATCGCTGGTTCAATGAAGTGCCAGTTCTGATATTGCTGGCTATCGTAATTTTGGTCGTAGTTAAACCGTTCTAATCTCTATTACTCGGGGTACTTCCAATGTCGCTGCCCGCTTCACTCGAACACAGTCTGCGCCTGCCTGTCGTGGCTGCGCCGATGTTTCTTATTTCCAACCCGCAACTGGTCCTGGCCTGCTGCCGTAACGGAATCGTCGGCAGTTTTCCTGCCCTCAACCAACGGGAAAGCAGCGGTTTCAAGGCATGGCTGGAAGAGATCGAAGCGGGCCTGGCGCTGCTGGACAACCCGGCGCCCTATGCGGTCAACCTGATCGTGCACAACAGCAACCCACGTGTGGAAGCTGACCTGGCGATCTGCGTCGAGCACAAAGTGCCGATCGTCATCACCAGCCTGGGCGCGGTGAAAGAATTGGTGGACGCCGTACACAGCTACGGTGGCCTGGTATTCCACGACGTCACCACCCGGCGCCATGCAGAGAAAGCCGCTGAGGCCGGCGTTGATGGCCTGATCGCCGTTGCAGCCGGCGCCGGTGGTCACGCCGGCACCTGGAGCCCATTTTCGCTGATTGCAGAAATCCGTCAGTTCTTCGACAAAACCCTGCTGCTCGCCGGTTGCCTGAACCACGGCCACGAAATCCTCGCCGCGCAACTGCTCGGCGCTGACCTGGCCTATTTCGGCACCCGCTTTATCGGCACCACCGAAAGCCACGCCCCGGATGCTTATAAAGAGATGCTGCTCACATCGCGCGCCGCCGACATCGTGCACACTCCAGCCGTCTCCGGTGTACCCGCAAGCTTCATGCGCCAGAGCCTGGAAAACGCCGGTTTCGATCTGGCCGCGCTGCAAGGCAAGGGCGAAGTCAATTTCGGCTCCAAGCTCAAGCCGCTCAACGACGAAGCCAAAGCCTGGAAGACCGTCTGGTCCGCCGGCCAGGGCGTCGGTGAAATTGATGATTTGCCCAGCGTCGATGAACTCGTGGCCCGCCTGGATGCCGAATACCGCAAGGCGCTCGAGCACGCGGCACAACTGCCGGCACGCTGGCCACGCTGACCCGCGATGTAACGCCTGCTGATCAAAGCAGGCTTCCCCCATTCAAGTGACAAGGATGCCCGCATGAGCGACAACCGTTTCAAGATTGTGTTTGATGGCGCATTGCTCCCGGGTGTCGAAAGCACCACCGCCAAGCTGAATCTCGCCGAACTGTTCAAAAGCGACGTTGAAGCGATCGAAAAACTCTTTACCGGCCGCCCGGTCGCCCTGAAACGCGACCTTTCCCGCGCCGATGCCGAGACCTATCTGCAAGCGTTGAAAAACGCCGGGGTCGATGCACGCATAGAAGAAGAGCAGCCTGTCGCCTTCAGCCTTGCCGAAACCCACGAAACGGACGCCGGCAGTTCCACTGATTACACCCGCCCCGCCGCTTCGCCTTACGCCCCGCCCCGGGCAGCCGTCGGCGAGAACCTGCCGGAGTTTTCCACCCTTAAAGTGTTCACCGTCAACGGTCGTATCGGACGCCTGCGCTTCCTGGCGTGGACACTGGTGTTGAGCGTGGTGATGCTCCTTATCTCAGGCGCGTTCTTCACTGTCGGGCTGGGCATCGCCGCGGTGTCTCCAACGATTGCCATGGTCATTGGCTTCCTGGTGGGGATTGCCCTGCTCGTGGCCGCTGTGTGGGTCAGCGTGCAGATCACCGTGCAGCGCCTGCATGACCTGGGCTGGTCCGGCTGGCTGTGGTTTCTGCACCTGGTGCCCTTCGTAGGCAGCATCTTCCCGATTCTGCTGATGGTGCTCCCGGGCAATACCGGCGCCAACCAGTACGGCGCGCCGCCACCGCGCAACTCTACCGCGGTCAAAATCCTGTCCGCCCTGTGGCTGGCATTCATTCCGCTGGTCTTTGCCGGCGCAGTGCTAGTGGGCATGAGCGGCTACCTGGACCAACTGGAAAGCGACGTAGGCGGTAGCTACGAAAGCAGCTCCATCAACTCCGATGACGACAGCGACCAGGCCACCACCGTCGATGAAGTCGACGTGCAAAGTGCTGACGACGCAGCCGAACCTGTAGACTCTACGCAACAGTGAAAAACGCCCGACGCCTGTGACGCCTCTGTCACAGGCCCGGTAGCGTTGCGATGGAGAAACGCATGACCCGTTACGCTCTGATCACCGGTGCCTCCAGCGGCATCGGCCTGGCCTTGGCCGAAGCACTGGCCCGTCGCGGCCGCAGCTTGATTCTGGTGGCCCGCCAGCGTGATCAGTTGGAAAGCATTGCAATCGAATTGACTCAGCGCTTCGGCGTCGAAGTGCTGTTCCGCGCCTGCGACCTCGGTGAACCCTTGCGGCTGTCGGGGTTCCTGCTGGAGCTCGAGGAAGGCGAGCGGCAGATCGACCTGCTGGTCAACTGCGCCGGCATCGGCACCAGCGGCCCGTTCCTGGCACAGGACTGGATGACCGAACAGGACCTGATGGAAGTCAACATCCTGGCCCTGACCCGCATGTGCCATGCACTCGGCAATGCCATGGCCCTGCACGGCGGTGGGCAGATTCTCAACGTCGCGTCGGTTGCCGCCTTCCAGCCAGGGCCGTGGATGAGCACGTACTACGCCAGCAAGGCCTACGTGCTGCACTTCTCCGAAGGCTTGCGCGAGGAACTGAAGACCTGCGGCATCAAGGTTTCCGTACTCTGCCCGGGCCCGACCCGCACCGCATTCTTCGGCACCGCACAAATGGACACCGCCAAGCTCGACCGCAGCCAACAGCTGATGAGCCCGGAAGAAGTCGCGCTCTACACCGTGCGCGCTCTGGCCAAGAACAAAGCCATCATCATTCCGGGCCGGCGTAATCGCTGGCTGGCGTTCAGCCCGCGCCTGAGCCCGCGCTGGCTGACCCGCAAAATCGCCGGCGCGATCAACAAGGCCTATTGCCCGCGCTGATCGCGTGAGTACACTCACCCTGCACTTTCACAATGGAGAAACAGCTGTGGATACTCTGTTCACCAAGATCATCAACAGAGAAATACCCGCGAAGATCATCTACGAGGATGACCAGGTCCTGGCATTCCACGACATCGCGCCAATGGCCCCGGTGCATTTCCTGGTGATCCCGAAAAAGCCGATCCGCACCCTTAACGACCTCACCGAGGAAGACAAGGCACTGGCCGGGCATATCCTGTTCACCGCCCAGCGCCTGGCGGTGGAGCAAGGCTGCGAAAAGGGCTTCCGTGTGGTGATGAACTGCAATGAAGACGGCGGGCAGACCGTTTATCACATCCATATGCACGTGCTGGGTCAGCGCCAGATGAACTGGCCGCCGGGCTGAGCACTCCCTGTGGCGAGGGAGCTTGCTCCCGCTGGGCTGCGTAGCAGCCCCAAAAACGAGAGCGCTGCGCACTCCAGCGGGAGCAAGCTCCCTCGCCACACAAGCAATTTGACCCAGCGCAAACGCTTCCCCCTCTCTTGCGGTAAACTGGCCGCCGAGATTCTTCCCGGAGGTCAGCATGACTACCCAACGTCACTACTCGCCGATTGATCGCCTGTTGCTGCAAGCCGACACGGCCATGCGCACGCTGTTGCCATTCAGTGGCCAACCGCACCGTCCGTCGCCCGCCATCGTGCAGCCCGAAGCACAGATGAGCGAGACCGACACCCGCCACGTCGCCGGCCTGATGCGCATCAACCATACCGGTGAAGTCTGTGCCCAGGCGTTGTACCAAGGCCAGGCCCTGACCGCCAAGCTGCCGCAAGTGCGCGCCGCCATGGAACACGCTGCCGAAGAAGAAATCGACCACCTGGCCTGGTGCGAGCAACGCATCCGCCAGTTGAACAGCCATCCAAGCGTGCTGAATCCGCTGTTCTACGGCTTATCGTTTGGTATCGGCGCGGTAGCGGGCTTGATCAGCGACAAAGTCAGCCTGGGTTTTGTAGCGGCCACCGAGCATCAGGTGTGCAAGCACCTCAATGAACACCTTGAGCAACTGCCGGCTGAGGACGAAAAGTCCCGGGCGATTCTTGAGCAGATGCGCATTGATGAAGAACATCACGCCGAAAGCGCGCTGGACGCGGGCGGCTTCCGCTTCCCGGCGCCGGTGAAGTTTGGCATGAGCCTGTTGGCCAAGGTCATGACCAAGAGCACTTACCGCATCTGACAGTCCCGCATAACGCAAAAAGGGCGCTTTTTAAGCGCCCTTTCTTTTTGCCTGCCAATCAACGATCAGCCAAGCTCAATGATCTCGTAGTCATGAGTGATGGCAACACCCGCAGCGCCCAACATGATCGAGGCCGAGCAATACTTCTCAGCCGACAGCTCGATGGCACGCTTGACCTGGGCTTCTTTCAGCGCCCGGCCCTTGACGACAAAGTGCATGTGGATCTTGGTAAACACCTTCGGGTCTTCGGTCGCACGCTCAGCTTCCAGGAACGCTTCGCAGCTTTCCACGGCCTGGCGGGACTTCTTCAAGATGCTGACCACATCGAAATTGCTGCAACCGCCTACACCAAGCAGGAGCATTTCCATCGGGCGTACGCCCAGGTTGCGGCCACCGGCCTCAGGCGGACCGTCCATGACCACAACATGGCCACTGCCCGACTCACCGAGGAACATGGCTTCGCCCGCCCATTGGATGCGTGCCTTCATCGCCCAGACTCCACTGCTAAAAAAGGGTCGCCAGCTTAGCACAGGGCTTTGGGACCTCAGCGTTTCCCATGAAAGTGATCAACAGCAGCGATTACGGGGTAAATTCCCTAATGGAGCCGGAATGTGTCTGTTAAGCTGGCGCCAAATCAATGGCGCATTGCCATCCATTGGGTGACATAACTCAACCGTTGATCGCGCTGACCAAAAAAACAAGCTCAACAACACCGTGCAGTCTTTTCGGGATACAACCATGGTTGCGATTACTCCCACACCCAAGATCAAGAACCTCGACAAACTGCTGATGCATTGTCAGCGCCGGCGTCATCCGGCCAAGCACAACATCATCTGCGCGGGCGAGCGTTCAGAAACCCTGTTCTTCATTATCAAAGGCTCAGTCACCATCCTGATCGAGGATGACGATGGCCGCGAAATGATCATCGCCTACCTCAATACCGGAGATTTCTTCGGCGAGCTCGGACTTTTCGAGCAAGCGGGCAAGGAACAGGAGCGCAGCGCCTGGGTGCGGGCCAAGGTCGAATGCGAAGTCGCCGAGATCAGCTATGCCAAGTTTCGCGAATTGGCCCAGCAGGACCCCGACATTCTGTACGCCTTGAGCGGCCAGATCGCCCAGCGCCTGAGAGACACCACGCGCAAAGTCGGCGACCTGGCATTTTTCGACGTCACCGGCCGGGTTGCCCGCTGCCTGCTGGAACTGTGCAAGCAGCCGGATGCCATGACCCATCCCGACGGGATGCAGATCAAGATCACCCGCCAGGAAATAGGGCGGATCGTCGGTTGCTCGAGGGAAATGGTTGGCCGGGTGCTGAAGGACCTGGAAGAACGCAACCTGGTGCATGTCAAAGGCAAGACCATGGTGGTCTTCGGTACCCGTTAAACCGTGAGGAAGCTCGCAAGCATCTGGCGGTATAACGTGTCGAGCCGGGCAATCGCGTCTGGCGCAGCAAAGGCTTCGTGCAGCGCGATGTGGCTTTCGGCGCGCACCCGTTGTTCCAGGCCACACGCTTCATTGAAGCGATTGACCGCGGCGATCAACTCGACGCGATCATCATCCAGCAACAACGCACCATGCACCAACCCCACCGGGCGCCCGCCACTCTGGCGCCAGCGCTGGGCAGTGCCGACCATTTTGCGGCCATCCAGATTGACGTTGTAGCGACCGTCGCAAAAGGCCCCGTCAATCTCGCCCACCGAGGCATTGCCACCCAGCTCGATAAGCAGGTCGCAAATCGGCTGGCACAAACGCTGGTAGCCGGTTTCGATGCGACCTTGGTCACCTTCACTGCGCGGTGGCGCGTAGACCAGCGCGATATTGACCGTGGCTGCCGATTGCGGAACCGGCTCCCCGCCCGTTTCCCGCAGCAGCACCGGCCAACCGGCGTCTGCCGACACCTGGCTGGCGGTCTCGAATGCCGGAAGGCGGCTCAACCGACGAGGCATCACCAACGCTTGATCGCTGGGCTGCCAGAACAACAGGCCGAACGGTTGCTCACCCGCGCAGACAGCGGCGAGCAAACCCTGCTCGGCCTTAAGGCCTGCCTCGACCGTCATCGCCACCGGCTGGGTCATCATCAATCCAGGGTCGAACCGCTGACGGCGACGCCACGCTCCGGGAAGAACAGGCGCTGCAATTCAGCTCCCGGGTTCTCGGCACGCATGAAGGTTTCGCCGACGAGGAACGAGTACACGCCGCTGATTTCCATCAGTTCGACATCGGCACGATTGACGATGCCACTTTCGGTAATCACCAACCGGTCACGCGGGATACGCGGCAACAGGTCGAGGGTGTTTTCCAGGCTGACTTCAAACGTGTGCAGGTTGCGGTTGTTGACGCCCACCAACGGTGTGTCGAGGGTTTTCAACGCGCGTTCCAGTTCATCACCGTCGTGCACTTCCACCAGCACATCGAGGCCAACACTTTTGGCCACAGCCGCCAGTTCGGCCATCTTCACGTCATCCAGTGCGGAGACGATCAACAGCACGCAATCGGCGCCCAAGGCACGGGCTTCGACGATCTGGTAGGGGTCGACCATGAAGTCCTTGCGGATCACCGGCAGCGAGCACGCGGCACGTGCTTGCTGCAAGTACAGGTCGGAACCCTGGAAGAAGTCGATATCAGTCAACACCGAGAGGCACGTCGCGCCGCCCTTTTCATAGCTCTTGGCAATGTCTTCAGGGATGAAGATCTCGCGGATCACGCCCTTGCTCGGCGAAGCCTTCTTGATTTCAGCGATAACGGCCGGCTGCTTTTCCTTGGCCTGCTTGATCAGCGCATTGGCAAACCCGCGCGGTGCATCAGCGGTTTTCGCCAGGCCTTCCAGCTCAGCCAGGCTGACCCGGGCGCGGCGCTCAGCGACTTCTTCTGCCTTGCGAGCCAGGATTTTCTCCAGAACGGTCGGAACACTCATCCTTCATTCTCCACTTTGAACACCGCAGTAAACGCACCCAGTTCTTCGAGCTTTTCGCGCGCCAGCCCGGTATGCAATGCATCATGAGCGAGGGCAACACCCTCTTTAAGACTGTAGGCGTGATCCGCGGCATACAGCGCCGCACCGGCATTGAGCACAATCATTTCTGCGGCTTTCTGGCCGTTTTCGGTCTTGCGACGCCCCAGGGCATCGCGAATCAATTCAAGGGAGGCCGCCGGGCTTTCCACCGCCAGGCCGTGCAGGCTCTGGCTTTTCATGCCGAGGTCTTCAGGTTCGACCCAATATTCGGTGACCTGGTCGTCCTTCAGCTCCGCCACGAAGGTCGGTGCGGCCAGGCTGAACTCGTCCAGGCCGTCCTTGGAGTGCACCACCAGCACATGCTTGCTGCCCAGGCGCTGCAAGACTTCGGCCAATGGCCGGCACAGCGCCTGGCTGAACACGCCCACCACCTGATGCTTCACACCGGCCGGATTCGTAAGCGGGCCGAGCATGTTGAACAGGGTGCGCAGGCCCAAGTCCTTGCGCGGACCGGCGGCATGCTTCATCGCGCCGTGATGGGACTGGGCAAACATGAAGCCGATGCCGACGTTATCGATGCAACGCGCCACTTGTACCGGGGTCAGGTTCAGGTAGATACCTGCGGCCTCCAGCAAATCGGCACTGCCGCTTTTACCCGACACCGCGCGGTTACCGTGTTTGGCCACGGTGCAGCCGGCGGCCGCCACTACAAAGGAAGAAGCCGTCGACACGTTGAAAATGTTCGCACCGTCGCCGCCGGTGCCGACCACGTCGACCACGCCGTCGAGGGTCTTGAGTTCGACCTTGTCGGCCAGCTCACGCATGACCGACACGGCGCCGACGATTTCGTCGATGCTCTCGCTCTTCATGCGCATGGCCATCATGAACGCGCCGATCTGCGCATCGGTGCATTGACCGGTCATGATCTCGCGCATCACATCGCTCATTTCAGCGGTGCTCAGGTCCAGATGGCCGACGATACGGCTCAGGGCAGTCTTGATATCCATGAAAAGTCCTTAGCGCGTGCCGCCGCTCTGCTTGAGAAAGTTAGCGAACAGCTCGTAGCCCTGCTCGGTCAAAATCGATTCCGGGTGAAATTGCACCCCTTCGACGTTCAGTGTCTTGTGACGCAGGCCCATGATCTCGTCGACGGAGCCGTCTTCCAGTTGGGTCCAGGCCGTCAGCTCAAGGCATTCGGGCAGGGTTTCACGCTTGACCACCAGCGAGTGGTAGCGGGTGACCGTCACCGGCAGGTTCAAACCGTGGAATACGCCCTGGTCCTTGTGGAACACCGGGCTGGTCTTGCCGTGCATCACCTGGCGGGCGCGAACTACGTCGCCGCCGAACGCCTGGCCGATGGACTGATGGCCCAGGCACACGCCCAGGATCGGCAGCTTGCCGGCGAAATATTGGATGGCTTCGAGGGAGATGCCGGCTTCGGTCGGCGTGCACGGGCCTGGGGAAACAACGATGCGTTCAGGGTTCAACGCGGCGATTTGCGCCACGCTCAATTCGTCGTTGCGCACTACCTTGACCTCGGCGCCGAGCTCGCCCAGGTACTGCACAACGTTGTAGGTAAAGGAGTCGTAGTTATCAATCATCAGCAACATGTGGGTTAAAACCTCTTGAATTCACTGACTTCTAATGACGGCCTTCCAAGGGAGTGACCCGCTGCCAGACGCACTTTCCGGTTGCCGGGGTTGGCCGGCAAGGGGCGTCGAACAAAGGGTGAAGAAGGCAAATCGGTACAGGTCCGGCGGGGCCGGTAGAGAAAAGTTAGGCGCGCCAACGCCAACGGGCGTGTGCCTTGACTACTCGCATCAAGAGTTTGCTGATGATCAACACGGGGAGGGTCTCATTCATACGTCCAAGCACAGTAACGTAGCCTCGCCAGCGGTGCAATATGGCGCCGCAAATACGGGGCGAAGTGCCCGACCGATAATTGGCGTCAATTTTTTCAGAACCCTTGAAAGGTCGCTACAGTCACAGTGCTGATAAAAAAACAAAAGCATGGACGGACTCATGACCAAGACCCCTTATTTCGCTCCACTCGTCGGCTGCCTGCTAAGCCTGGCTTGCTCCCAAGCGTTCGCCGCGCCGTCGCCCTACTCGACCATGATCGTATTCGGCGACAGCCTGGCCGATGCCGGGACATTCGCCGACCCTGGGGCACCCGGCTCAACCTATCGCTTCACCAACCGCACCGGCCCGCAGTACTTCGACGGCAGCGGCGAAAGCACTTCGCTGATTTCCTCGACATTATTGGGCGGCAAGCTGGGAGTGGCAGCAGGCGACCTGAACGCATCCACCTCGCCGCAGCGCGCCGCTCAAGGCCAGGCAGACGGTAACAACTGGGCCGTCGGCGGCTACACCACCCAGCAGATCTACGATGCCATCACCGGTAACTCCACCGTCACCGATAGCGACACCGGGCAGGTGTTGCGTACCCGCCCCGGATACCTGGCATCCACGGGCGGCCGAGCCGACCCCAACGCGTTGTACTTTCTCTCCGGCGGCGGGAATGACTTCCTCGACGGCCTGGTCCTCAGCCCCGGCCAAGCCTCGGCCGCAGCCGGTCGCCTGGCCGACAGCGCCCAGGCCCTGCAACAGGCTGGCGCCCGATATGTCATGGTGTGGATGCTGCCGGACCTGGGCCTGACACCTGCCGTCAATGGCACGCCGCTCCAAGGGACGGTCAGCGCGTTGGCCGGCGTATTCAACCAGACCCTGGTGCAGCGCCTGTCGCAAATCGATGCGCAGATCATCCCGCTGAACATTCCGTTGCTGCTCAAGGAAACCTTCGCCGATCCCGGGCGCTTTGGCTTTGCCACCAACCAGAACCTCAACCAGACCTGCTTCAGCGGCACCACCTGCCGGAACCCCGTGTATGGCGTCGGCGGTACCAACCCGGACCCAACCAAGCTGATTTACAACGACACCGTCCACCCGACCGAGGCCGGCCAGGTCTTGATCGCCGACTACGCGTATTCGCTGCTGGCTGCCCCTTGGGAAATCACCCTGCTTCCGGAAATGGCCCAAGGTACCTTGCGCGCCCATCAGGATTCATTGCGCAACCAATGGCAAGCCGACTCGGGTAGCTGGCAGGCCGTAGGCCAGTGGCGGGCGATTGTCGACGCTGGCGGCCAGCACCTGGACTTCGATGATCAAAACAGCTCGGCCAGCGGTGACGGCAGCGGCTACAACCTGAACATCGGTGGCAGCTACAGGCTCAATGACGAATGGCGCGTGGGTGTGGCGGCAGGCTTCTACCGCCAGAGTCTTGAGGCCGGCGCCAGCGATTCGGACTACAAGCTCAATAGCTACCTGGGCACCGCGTTCGCCCAGTATCAAGAGGACCACTGGTGGGCCGACGCCGCACTGACCGGCGGCAAGCTGGACTTCGACAACCTCAAGCGCAAGTTCGCCCTGGGCATCAGCGAAGGCACCGAGAAAGGCGACACTGACGGCTGGCTATGGGCCTTGAGCGCACGCGTGGGGTATGACATCGCCGAGCCGAACAGCGAATGGCACTTCTCGCCCTTCATCAGCGCCGATTATTCGCGGGTCGAGGTGAATGGTTATTCGGAGAAAGATGCCCGTTCCACCGCGCTGACCTTTGATGACCAACAGCGCGACTCCAAGCGCCTGGGAATCGGATTACAAGCCAACTACCGCTTCACTGCGCAAACCCTGGTGTTTGGTGAAGTGGCCCACGAACACGAGTTTGAAAACGATACGCAGCGAGTGGGGATGTCCCTCAACAGCGTGCCGGGGATTGATTTCAAACTGGACGGCTACACGCCACGCAGCAATTCGGATCGCTTGAACCTGGGGATTAGCCACAAGGTGACCAAGGACCTGGCGCTGAACGCGGCCTATAACGTGAGGAAGGATGACAACTTTACCCAGCAAGGGGTGAGTGTCGGGGTGAGTCTGAATTTCTGACTCGGACTTGAAGATTGCACAAAAACAAATGTGGGAGCGGGCTTGCTCGCGAATGCAGTGGGTCAGTCAATACATCAGGTGACTGTCACACCGCCTTCGCGAGCAAGCCCGCTCCCACATTTTTGATCTACGTCTGACTTCAGTCCTGCGGGGTCTGCTCAGCCAACGCCACCGCACGGAACATCGCCCGGCGCTTGTTCAGTGTTTCTTCCCACTCCAGCGCCGGCACCGAGTCGGCCACGATCCCGCCGCCTGCCTGCACGTGCAGTTCGCCGTCCTTGATCACCGCCGTACGGATCGCGATCGCAGTGTCCATATTGCCGTTCCAGGCGAAATACCCCACCGCGCCGCCATACACACCCCGCTTGACCGGCTCCAGCTCGTCGATGATTTCCATCGCACGAATCTTCGGCGCACCCGATAAGGTGCCCGCCGGCAGGATCGCCCGCAGTGCATCCATCGCGGTCAATCCGGCCTTCAGCTCGCCGGTGACGTTGGACACGATGTGCATCACGTTGGAATAACGCTCGATCACCATCTTCTCGGTGAGCTTCACCGAACCGATTTCCGAAACACGCCCGGTGTCGTTGCGGCCCAGGTCGATCAGCATCAAGTGCTCGGCGATTTCCTTGTCGTCGCTCAGCAGGTCCTGCTCCAGCGCCAGGTCCGCCTCCTCGGTCGCACCGCGAGGGCGCGTGCCGGCAATCGGGCGCACGGTGATCAGGTTGTCTTCCACACGCACCAGCACTTCCGGCGAACTGCCAACCACATGGAAGTCGCCAAAGTTGAAGAAGTACATGTACGGCGTCGGGTTGAAGCAGCGCAGCGCCCGGTACAAATCGATGGGCGCGGCCTTGAAGTCGATGGACATGCGTTGCGACGGCACCACCTGCATGCAATCACCGGCAAGGATATATTCCTTGATGGTATCGACGGCACGCTCGTAGTCAGCCTGGGTAAAGCTGGAGCGGAACACCGGGTCGGCCGCCGGTGGACGGCTAAGGTCCAGGCCACGGCGCGGAGTAATCGGCTGACGCAGCTTTTCCAGCAGCGCTTCGAGGCTGGCCTGGCCTTGCTCGAACGCATCGGCCTGGGAAGGGTCGGCCAACACAATCGCGTGCATCTTGCCCGCGAGGTTATCGAACACCACCACCGCGTCGGAAACCATCAGCAGAATGTCCGGCACGCCCAACGGATCGGGGTTCGGAGATTTGCCCAGGCGTTTTTCCACGTAGCGCACGCAGTCGTAGCCGAAGTAACCCACCAGGCCGCCGTTGAAGCGCGGCAGGCCGGCGATGGTCGGCACGTTGTAGCGCGCCTTGAACGCCTCGACGAAGGCCAGCGGATCTTCCACGTCGTGGCTTTCAATCTCGACGCCGTCCAGGGTGATGCTCACATGGTGATCATGGACACGCAGCACCGTACGGCACGGCAGGCCGATGATCGAATAACGGCCCCATTTCTCGCCACCCTGCACCGACTCCAGCAGATAGGAGTTGGGCTCGTCGGCCAGCTTCAGGTAGATCGACAATGGCGTGTCGAAGTCGGCCAGGGTTTCGCAGGCCATGGGGATACGGTTGTAGCCGGCAGCGGCCAAACGCAGGAATTCTTCGCGGATCATGAGGTGCCTCGTGGCTTGAGGGTCTAACGGTCAGGTGTGCAAACGTGCCGCAGCGCGGCCAGGATCAGTCAGGCGCGCCAACGCCAGCGGGCCAGGGCCTTGATGACTTTCATCCAGAGTTTGCGAGTGACCACCACGATGGGATTTCCAGAAGGGGATGGAACAGCGTCGGGCAACGTTATCTCAGCGCCCGTTCCCAAGCAACCGGGGATTAACAGGCGCAGGTCATCAATCACCAGCGCCGGGGATTCTTCGGCAATCGGCCGGCCATGGTTATAGCCGTAACTCAAGGCCACGCACTTGACCCCCGCCGCTTTCGCCGCCAGCACATCACTGCGCGAATCGCCGACAAACAGCGATTGGGAGGCCGGGATATTGGCCATTTTCATCACGAAAAACAGTGCCGCCGGGTCGGGTTTCTTCTGCGGCAAGGTATCGCCACCGATGATCCAGCGGAAATACCGACCGATCTTCATCTGGTCCAACAGCGGCGCGACGAAGCGCTCCGGCTTGTTGGTGATCAGGGCCATTTCCACGCCCTGCTTGTGCAGCCATTTCAGGGTGTCGCGCACGCCGGGATAAACCTCGGTCAATTCGTGGCCGTTTTCATAGGCCACGTTGAACAACTCAAGCGCATGCTCGGCTTCCACCTCATCGACACCCTCGGCCTCGATGTTGTTGGCCAGAGCCCGGCGCACCAGCATCTGCACGCCGTTGCCAACCCACTCGCGCACCGACTCGATGCCCGCCGGCTTGCGACCGAGCTTGAGCAGCATGTCGTCCACCGCGGCCGCCAGGTCCGGCACCGAATCGATCAACGTACCGTCCAGATCGAACATCACCAGCCGTGGCAGTTTGCCGGGGAACAGCTGCTCAAAGCCGCTCATGGACGCGCCAGCGCCAGTTCTGCACGCATCTTGGCGATCACTTCCTGATAGTCCGGGGCATTGAAGATCGCCGAGCCGGCCACAAAGGTGTCGGCACCCGCTGCGGCGATTTCGCGGATGTTGTTGACGTTGACGCCACCGTCGATCTCCAGGCGGATATCACGGCCCGAGGCATCGATCAGCGCCCGCGCTTCACGCAGCTTGTTGAGGGTGCCGGGGATGAACTTCTGCCCGCCGAAGCCTGGGTTGACGCTCATCAACAGGACCATGTCGACCTTGTCCATCACGTACTCAAGCACGCTCAGCGGAGTGGCCGGGTTGAACACCAGGCCCGCCTTGCAACCGCCCTCGCGGATCAGTTGCAGGGTGCGGTCCACGTGCAGCGTGGCTTCCGGGTGGAAGGTGATGTAGGTCGCACCGGCTTCGATGAAGTCGCCGACGATGCGGTCCACCGGGCTGACCATCAAGTGCGCGTCGATGGGCGCGGTCACGCCGTATTTACGCAGGGCGGCGCAGACCATCGGACCAATGGTCAGGTTCGGCACATAGTGGTTGTCCATGACATCGAAGTGAACGAAGTCGGCACCGGCGGCCAACACGTTGTCCACTTCCTCACCCAGGCGGGCGAAGTCGGCGGAGAGAATCGATGGAGCAATGACGAAGGGCTGCATGACGCACCTTTTTGAGCTAAATCACGATGGCGCGCATTGTATACCTCATGCTTTGCCGCGCGCACCGTGACCTCGCTCAATGGTTAGAACGCAGCCCGGTAGATTTTCTCGATATCAGCGGCGCTGAGCTTGCGCGGATTGTTGCGCATCAGGCGTTCGATCCCCGCAGCCTCTATGGCCATGGCCGGGATCGCGTCTTCGGGCACCCCAAAGCTGCGCAGGCCGGACGGGATCTCCACTGCGGCACACAGTCGCGTCATCGCCTCGACGGCCTGGTCCGCCGCATCCACGGCGCTCAGCCCCGTGACATTCACGCCCATGGCCTGGGCAATCTCCTGCATGCGCTCCACACACGCCAGCTTGTTCCAGTGCATCACGTAGGGCAGCAGCAAGGCATTGCTCACGCCGTGGGCGATGTTGAAGCGCCCGCCCAGTGGATAGGCCAACGCGTGCACCGCGCCCACGCCGGCATTCCCGAACGCCATCCCGGCCATCAGGCTGGCGGTGGCCATGTCGTCACGGGCTTGCAGGTTGAGCGGATTGGCGTAGGCCTTGGGCAACGCCTTGGCGATCAGCTTGATCGCACCGATGGCCAACGCATCGGTGATCGGCGAGGCATTCAGCGACAGATAGGACTCGATGGCATGCACCAACGCATCCACGCCACTGGCGGCAGTCACGCTGCGGGGGCAGGTGAGGGTCATTTGCGGGCTGATCAGGGCTACGTCCGGCAGCAGGAAATCGCTGACGATGCCTTTTTTCAGTTGCGCGACCTTGTCCGACAGAATCGCCACGTTGGTCACTTCAGAACCGGTGCCGGCGGTGGTGGGAATCGCGATCAACGGCGGGCCTTTGCGGGGCACCTGGTCGACGCCGAACAGGTCGGCCAGGGCGCCGTGATAACCGGCGTAGGCCGCCACGCTCTTGGCGATGTCGATGGCACTGCCGCCACCGACGCCGATCAGGCCGTCATGCCCGCCTTCACGGTAGACACGCATGCAGTCCTCGACGATGGCGATTTCCGGGTCGGGCAGCACCCGGTCGAAAATTTCATAGGTCCGTTCGCCCAGGTGCGCCAGCGCCAGCGCTACGGTGCCGGACTTGACCAGTGCCGCATCGGTGACAATCAGCGGGTTGTCGATATCCAGCCGCGTCAGCTCGGCGGCCAGTTGCTCGATGGCACCTGGGCCGGTGAGCAATTTGTGGGCGATCTTGAATGAGGAAGTACTCATGTGCGCGGCCTCTTATCAGTTATGGGCTGGCACAAGAGTAGCTGACTTAGGCTGGTTGTCTTGCATTCAGCGACTGAATAGACACAGAACCAATGTGGGAGCGGGCTTGCTCGCGAAGTAAGTAGGCCAGTCGATATCTCTGCTGACTGACACATCGCCTTCGCGAGCAAGCCCGCTCCCACATTTTGATCCCTGTTGGGCTTTAGACTTGGGCGGTGCGCAGTTTCTCGCTGCGCCCGCGCAGCCATTCCAGGGTCAGCAACAGCACCACCGAGAACGCAATCAACAAGGTCGCCGCTGCGGCAATGGTAGGGCTGAGGTTTTCGCGGATGCCGCTGAACATCTGGCGGGGCAAGGTTGCCTGCTCGGGCCCGGCGAGGAACAGCGTCACCACCACTTCATCAAACGAGGTGGCAAAGGCAAACAGCGCCCCGGAAATCACCCCCGGCGCAATCAGCGGTAAGGTCACCCGGCGAAACGCCGTCAGCGGTGATGCCCCCAGGCTGGCCGCCGCCCGCACCAGGTTATGGTTGAACCCTTGCAAGGTCGCCGACACCGTGATGATCACAAACGGCACGCCCAGCACCGCGTGCACCACGATCAGCGAAAAGAAGCTGTTGCCCAGGCCCAGCGGTGCGAAGAACAGGTAACTGGCCACGCCGATAATCACCACCGGCACCACCATCGGCGAAATCACCAGGGCCATCACCAGCGCCTTGCCCGGGAAATTCCCCCGCGTCAGGCCAATCGCCGCCAGGGTGCCGAACACCATCGCCAGCACCGTGGCCGCCGGGGCGACGATGATGCTGTTCTTCAAGGCGCGCATCCATTCCGCCGAGCCGAAGAAGTCCTGGTACCAGTGCAGCGAGAAGCCTTGCAGCGGGTAGACCAGGAAACTTCCGCTGTTGAACGACAGCGGGATGATCACCAGCACCGGCAAGATCAGGAACAACAGGATCAGGCCGCAGAGAATCCGCAAGCTGTAGAACCAGACCCGTTCCACGGGCGACATATAAGGGCTCAGCATCGCAACGGTCTCCTTAGCTCAGGCGCAGGCGGCTGGCGCCCACCAGCCAGTTGTAGATCAGGTACAGCACCACGGTAGCCAGCAGCAGCAAGCCGCCCAAGGCCGTGGCCATGCCCCAGTTGATGCTGGTGTTGGTGTAGAAGGCCACGAAGTAGCTGACCATCTGGTCGTTCGGGCTGCCCAGCAACGCCGGGGTGATGTAGTAGCCGATCGCCAAAATGAACACCAACAGGCAGCCGGCGCCTACGCCTGCATAAGTCTGCGGGAAGTACACGCGCCAGAAGCTGGCGAATGGGTGACAACCCAGGGAAATCGCCGCCCGCATGTAAGTCGGCGAGATGCCTTTCATCACGCTGTAGATCGGCAGAATCATGAACGGCAGCAGGATGTGCACCATGGAGATGTAGACGCCGAGCCGGTTGAACACCAGTTCCATCGGTTTATCGATCAGGCCCATGCCCATCAGCGCGCTGTTGATCAAGCCGCCGGACTGCAGCAACACGATCCAGGCCGCCACGCGCACCAGCACCGAGGTCCAGAACGGCAGCAGCACCAGGATCATCAGCAGGTTGCTTTGCCGCGCCGGCAAGTTGGCCAGCAGGTAAGCCAGTGGATAGGCCAATAGCAGGCAGCACACGGTAATGACCAGACCCATCCAGAACGTACGGGCGAAGATATCGAGGTAGATCGCCTGGTCTGGAGTGGCCGGGGCGATTTCGCCGAGGTCGTCGATGCGATGATCGACGGCGGCCAGCAGGTAGTAAGGCGTCAGGCTGCTGGTGTTGCGCCGGATCGCCTGCCAGTACGCCGGGTCGCCCCAGCGTTCGTCGAGGTTTTCCAGCGCTTCTTTATAAGAGGCAGGCGCTTCGGTGAACGGCAGCGCCCGCGCGGTTTTCGTCAGCAGGCTGCGATAGCCCGCCAGTTCCATGTTCAAGCGTTTTGAGAGGTCGCCCAGGGTCGAGTTTTTCCGGGCTTCGCCCAGGTCCTCGCTGATGGCCTGGTACACCGGCTCGCCCGGTAGGCCACGACCGTCCCAAGCGGTTACCGCTACCACCGTGCGCGGCAGGCCGCCCACCACTTCCGGGTTGCCGACGCTTTTGTAGAGCAGCGCCACAATCGGCACCAGGAACACCAGCAGCAGAAACACCACCAGCGGCGCGATCAAGGCCTGGGCCTTCCAGCGGTTGAGCCGCTCGGCACGCGCCAGGCGCTGTTTCAGGGTGGGGCTGGGAATGGCGAGGGCCATGGCGAACTCCGGGTTCTTAAACATGAATGCAAAACATTGGTGTGGCGCTTGTCCTGTGGCGAGGGAGCTTGCTCCCGCTGGGCTGCGAAGCGGCCCCGAAAGATGGGACTGCTGCGCAGTCCAGCGGGAGCAAGCTCCCTCGCCACAAGCTGGGTGTCACATTGGCAACCGAGTTACTTGGCAGCCCAGGAATTGAAGCGCTGCTCCAATTGCTCACCGTTATCCGCCCAGAAGCTCACGTCGATCTGCACCTGATTGGCGATGTTTTCCGGGGTAGTCGGCATATCCTTCAGGATGTCCTTCGCCAGCAACGGTACGGCTTGCGTATTGGCCGGACCGTAGGCGATGTTTTCCGAGTAGGTCTTCTGCTGCTGCGGCTGTACCGAGAAGGCGATGAATTTCTTCGCCGCCTCAGCACGGTCCTTGGCCAGGCCTTTCGGAATGGCCCAGGCGTCGAAGTCGTAGATCCCGCCGTTCCACACCACTTTCAGGTTGCTTTCTTTCTGCACGGCGGCGATCCGGCCGTTGTAGGCGGAACTCATCACGACGTCGCCAGAAGCGAGGTACTGCGGCGGTTGGGCGCCCGCTTCCCACCACTGGATATACGGCTTGAGTTCATCGAGTTTCTTGAACGCGCGGTCCTGGCCATCTTTGCCGGCCAGCACTTTGTACACATCCTTCGGCGCCACACCGTCAGCCATCAAGGCGAATTCCAGAGTGTACTTGGCGCCCTTGCGCAGGCCGCGCTTGCCCGGGAATTTCTTGGTGTCCCAGAAATCTGCCCAGCCGCCTGGTGGAGCTTTGAGTTTGTCGGCGTTGTAGGCCAGCACGGTGGACCACACGAAGAAACCCACGCCGCAGGGCTGGATCGCGCCCTTCACGTAGTCGCCCGGGTTGCCGAACAGCTTCGGGTCCAGGGGTTCGAACATGTCTTCGTCACAACCACGGGACAGTTCCGGCGACTCTACTTCCACCAGGTCCCAGGACACGCTCTTGGTGTCGACCATGGCCTTGACCTTGGCCATTTCACCGTTGTACTCGCCGGCGACGATCTTGCCGTTGCCCGCGCTTTCCCACGGTGCGTAGAAGGCCTTGACCTGTGCCGCCTTGTTCGCGCCACCGAAGGACACGACCGTCAAATCAGGGCCCGCCATGGCCTGTGTCGCGCCCATCAGGCTCAAAGCCAGGGCTGAATATTTCAGGGATCTCAACATTGTTGTTCTCTCCACGTGCGAGGTTGGTGAAGCAAGGGGGCGATCAATTCGCCTCTAGAAGTGGGTCGAGTGCGCGAACGTGCTCGACTTGCCAGCCAATCGGTACCACGTCGCCAACCGCCAGGGCTGTGTCCAGCTCGGCGATCGGTTGTTTCACAAAAAAATCGGTCTTGCCGCAGACTTCCAGGCGCACCCGCACGTGGTCCCCCAGGTAGATGAATTCCGCCACGCGCCCGGAGAAGCGGTTGACGCAGCTTTCGCTGGAGCCATTCAGGCTGACGCGCTCCGGGCGTACCGACAGGGTCACCGGACCGCCGACCTGGCCAACGTTCACCGCCAGCGCCTCGACCTTTTCGCCACGCGCCAGCTCGACCACGCAGCGGTCGCCGGTGTGGCTGTGCAGGCGGCCATTGAGACGGTTGTTCTCGCCGATGAAGTTAGCAACGAACGTGTTTTTCGGTTCTTCATACAAGGTGCGCGGGGCAGCGATCTGCTGGATCTCGCCCTGGTGGAACACCGCCACCCGGTCGGACATGGTCAGCGCTTCGCCCTGGTCGTGGGTCACGTACACCACGGTCACGCCGAGGCGCTGGTGCAGGTGCTTGATCTCCATCTGCATGTGCTCGCGCAGCTGCTTGTCGAGGGCGCCGAGGGGTTCGTCCATCAGCACCAGTTGTGGCTCGAACACCAGCGCCCGGGCCAGGGCCACCCGCTGTTGCTGGCCGCCGGAGAGTTGCGCCGGGTAGCGCTGGGCGAAGGCATCGAGCTGGACCATGCTCAGCACACGCTTGACCCGCTCGCTGATGTCGGTCTTGCTCAGGCCGCGTACAGAGAGCGGAAATGCCAGGTTCTCGGAGACGGTCATGTGGGGGAACAGCGCGTAGTTCTGGAACACCATGCCGATGTCACGCTTGTGGGGCGGCACGTTGTTGATGGAGCGGCCGGCCAGCTGGATCTCGCCGGCGGTGGGGGTTTCGAAGCCGGCGAGCATCATCAGGCTGGTGGTCTTGCCCGAACCGGACGGCCCGAGCAGGGTCAGGAACTCGCCCTTGCGAATCTCCAGGTTGAGGTCTTTGACGATCAGGTTCTCGCCGTCGTAGCTCTTTTGCACGCCACGAAAGCTGACCAGCACATCATTTGAATCCACCTCGCTCATACCCGCACCTTTTTGTTTTGGACTGCCATGGACCCAGCGTAGTCCAGCCGCCAGCCCGCGGAAATCGGGGGGCCGGAGAGATTGGCATCAGCAGGATGGAAGGTTTGGGGTAGGGATCGCCCTACACGGATGGCGGGCGTAGAACAGTGCGACAGCTACAGGTGGCAGGAATGGGTTTTCTAGCGGCACAGGGTGGTCGCAAATAGATAGGCGGTTATAGAAGCTTGTGCTCCATGGCGTACTTCACCAGGTCCGCCAGAGAGGTGATGTTGAGCTTTTGCATCAAGCGCGCCTTGTGGGTGCTGATGGTTTTGCTGCTCAACGCCAACTGCTGGGCGATGTCATTGACGTTGGCGCCCTGGGCCAGGCGCTCGAATACCGAGAATTCGCGCTCCGACAACAATGAATGCAACGGGCGCGAATCGGTCAGGCCGACTTCGAAGACCATGCGGTCTGCCAGGTCCGGGTCGATGTACCGTCCGCCCGCCGCGACCTTGCGGATCGCCGTCAGCAGCAGCGCCGGGTCACTGTCCTTGGTGGCGTAGCCGGCGGCACCGACCTTCAGCGCACGAGCGGCCATTTGCGCTTCGTCGTGCATCGATAGCACCAGGATCGCCGGAGGATTGTTCAGCGCACGAATCCGCGGAATGGCTTCCAGGCCGTTGACGCCAGGCATCGAGATGTCCAGCAAGACCACCTCGCAGGGCACGTGGCGCAGGGTCTCCAGCAACTGCTCGCCATTGCTCGCCTCGCCCACCACCAGCAGGTCCTTGGCCAGGCCGATCAGTTGCTTGATGCCTTCGCGAACGATGGTGTGGTCTTCAGCTACCAGTACACGGATCACTGTGGATGTCCTCTTCTTTTGGTTATCAATCCAGCGGCACCGTCACGCTCAGGGTGGTGCCTTCGCCCAACTCACTGTCCAGGCTCAGTTGCCCGCCCATGATCAACACCCGCTCGCGCATGCCCACCAGGCCAAACGACACTGGTCGACCGGGAGCCTGGACGAAACCAATGCCATCGTCGCTGATGGTCAGCCGCAAGTGCGCGCCCTCCACCACCAGCGTCAGTTCGACAGTATGCGCCTGGGCATGGCGCATCACATTGGTCAGTGCCTCCTGCAGGATGCGGAACAGGCCGATAGCCTTGGCGTCGCTCAGTACCGGCAGGTTATCCGGCACCTGCACCAGGCACGGAATCTGCGTACGGGCTTCGAAACGCCGGGCCTGCCATTCGATCGCCGAAGCAATCCCGGCATCGAGAATCGGCGGACGCAAGGCGGTGGCCACATCGCGTACCAGTTGGAACAGTTGGGCGATCAGGCGCTTCATGCTGTTCAGGCGCTCATGCAGGCCGGGATCCAGTTGCGCGTAGGTCAGCTCGCACATCGAGGTTTCCAGCTTGAGCACGGTGAGCATCTGCCCCAGTTCGTCGTGCACTTCTCGGGCGATGCGGGCCTTCTCTTCCTCGCGCACGGTTTCCAGGTGCGCCGACAATTCCCGCAGTTGCGCGCGGGAGGCGTCCAGCTCCAACTCGATGCGTTTGCTCTCGCTGATGTCCCAGACAATTCCGTCCCAGACCACGGCGCCGTCTTCCAGGCGCCGGGTCACAGCCTTGATATCGGCCCAGCGCTGCTCGCCCAGGCGAGTCAGGATGCGGCCCTGCCAGGCCCAGTTGCTCTCGGTCTCGATGGCCTGGTCCTGGGTGCGGTGATAACTGGCGCGGTCATCGGGATGCACCAGGCTGCGAATGCCCATGGCCGGATGGCTGAGCACTTCCGGCGCGTAACCCACCAGGCCCTCGCTGCCCTGGCTGATGTAGGCGAACTCGATCGCCTCGCTGCGCGGCAAGCGTTCCAGGCGAAACACCAGCCCCGGCACATTGGCGGCGATCCCTTGCAGCCGCGCTTCACTTTCCTGCAAGGCCGCGAGGGCCCGGCGACGCTCGGTGACGTCGTTGAGGTAGACCACCAGGTATTCGCCGTCGGCAAAGCGCAGGAAACTCAGGGACACATCGGCTGGCAATACGCTGCCATCGGCGCGCAGGCAATTGGTCGCAAAACTCTGCGGCCCGTCTTCGCTGGCCCGGGCGCGCTTCCACAGGTTGAGCCAACGGTCCATGGTCAGCGTCGGGTCGAATTCGATCAGCGGTCGCTCGATCAGGGCGCCGGGAACGTAGCCGAGCATGGTTTCCGCTGCCTGGTTGGCGTAGCGCACATGGCTGTCCCAATTGACCCAGAGGATGCCGACGGTGCTTTGGTCGATGGAGAACTGGGTCAGGCGCAACGCTTCGGCACCGGCGGCACGGGCGGCGCTTTCTTCACGGGCGGCCAGCAGGCTGTGTTCCAGGCCGCGTTGCTGGCGGCGCTGCCAGAACACTACGGCCAGGCTGGCGAGTAAGAAAAGGCCGAGAAGCAAGGTGAGGTTTTGCCAGAAGCCGGGGGACTCGGTCACACGAGGGTATTTGGGCTGCAGCCAGCGTGTGTGCAACTGGTCCAGATCGCGGGCGGGAATCGAACGCAAGGCGCTTTGCATGATGTCAGCCAGCTCTGGCCAGTCGCGGCGCGTCGCCACCCGCAACAATTGCGGCAGGCCGATATCGCCCACCACGGCGAGGCCGGCGAATTCGGTTTCCCCAGACAACCGGCTCAATTGCGCCTCATCCACCACCGCATACCGCGCCTGCTGGCTTACCAGTAATTGCAGGGCCTGGCGCTCCATGGGCACGCCTTGCAGGTTGAGGCTCGGGTAGGTGCTGCGCAGGTAATCCGCCACGGCGCTGGGCATGCGCACGGCGACGCGGGATTGGTCGTCGAGTTTTTCCAGGTCGACAGCGGTGCTGCCATCGCGAACCCCGACGATGTGCTGGGGCACCCGCATATACGGGTCGGAGAATAACCACAGGCGCAGGCCGGCCGGGGTTTGCAGCAGGCCGGGGGCGAGGTCGACCTCGCCGTCACGCACCGCCGCCTCCAGTTGCTCCTGATTGGGAAAGTTACGCCAGGTCAGCTCGATGTTCAGCGCCTTGGCCAGCCACTGCATCAATTCGACGTTGGCTCCGGACAGCCGCTGCAAGCGCCGATCGTATTGGGCATAAGGCGCCTGCAATACCAGGCCGACCCGCAGGTCCGGATGTTGGTCGAGCCATTCACGCTGGCCGGCATCAAGCTGCGCCTGATGAGCGGCAGGCGCAGGCACGGCGCCCGCGATCAAGGGAAAGCATATACAGCCGATAACCAGCAGGTAGCGAAAACCCATGATCCACGTCTCATATCACTGACAAATACTGACCAACCCATTAGGCTGCCGGAATCACTTCTGGCCGGAAATCAACGATGCCACTTTCCCACCGCTCGGCACTGCCAGCATTGTGCCTGTCGCTGCTGTTTACCAGCGCCTTTTGTGTCGAGGCTGCTGACACTCCCGCTCCCGCTCCGGAAAAACCGGTGGTACGCCAGCCCTTGCCCGAGCGCAGCCAGGAAGAAGCCAACGCCCTGGAGCGACAAATCCCGCAGCAGGAACAGCAACAGCTGCAGGCGGGAAGCGATTCTTTCCTGGCCCTGTGGAAGCCGGCCAACACCGGCGAGCCTGAAGGCGTGGTGATTATCGTCCCGGGCAATGGCGAAAGTGCTGACTGGCCTCAAGCAATCGGGCCGTTGCGCAAGAAATTGCCGGACGCTGCCTGGGGCACCCTGAGCTTGTCACTGCCGGACCTGACCCTGGACACGCTGCCACCCCGGGTCATCGAATCGCCCAAGGCGGCCGTGGACACCAGCAGCAAAGACGCGAGCACCGTCGCCAAACCCGTGGAGCAAGCCGCCAGCGCCGAAGCTGAAGGCACCGACCCGGCCGTGGTTCCGGGCAACGATGAACAAGACAAGACCGATGCCACGCGAATCTTCGCGCGCATTGACGCCGCCCTCGCCTTCGCCCAGACCCAGAATGCCCGCAGCATTGTGCTGCTCGGCCACGGCACCGGCGCCTGGTGGGCCGCACGCTACCTGAGTGAAAAACAACCGGCGCAGGTGCAGAAATTTGTCATGGTGGCCGGACAAACCCCGGTGGGCCGTGCCCCGGACCTGGAACAACTGGCACCGAAACTGAAGGTGGCCACGGCAGACTTTTTCTACCAGGACAACGCCCTGGTACGCAAAGCGGCCCAGGAACGTTCCCAGGCCAGCAAGCGTTTGAAGAATGACAGCTACAAGCAGGTGTCGTTGAAGGCCTTCCCCGATAACAGCCAGGCCGGACAAGAGCAACTGTACCGCCGGATTCGCGGCTGGCTGAGCCCGCAAAAACCGGGGGACTGATCGTAAATCTCAAAAACACTGAAGAGCAAAATGTGGGAGCGGGCTTGCTCGCGAATGCGGTGGATCAGTAACAGATACAGTGACTGACTCACCGCATTCGCGAGCAAGTCGAATCGTCGCACCGCCGCTCCCACAGTTGATCCGGTTTACACCATAAAAAAGCAGCGCCTGATGATTCTGCTAGCGAAAGTCTCGTCTTTCGCGAATCAGCGCATAGGCGTTGTGCAGCTCGCGGGTACGTTCGGTCGCCTCCCGCACCTGGGCTGGACTGGCGCCACTGCCAGCAATTTTGTCCGGGTGGTGCCGGCTCAGCAGGCGCCGGTAAGCGCGCTTGATCACCGAAGGTTCGGTGGTCGAGGTCACCCCCAGAATCCGCAGCGCCTCCTGATAGGCCCCGCCACGATTGGCCAACGGTTTGCGCTCTGGCTCGTAGTCAGCCGCCAAAGCCCGGATCTGCTGCACGGTCCAACCCAGCCATTTGCCCCATTGCTCAATCAACTCGCGCTCGGCGGGACTGGCCTTGCCGTCCGCCCAGGCCATGCGCCAACAGGCACGCAGCACGCCTTCCGCCGCATGAGGCTGAGCCTTGAGCACGCTCAAATAACTGCGCACCCGGTCCGAGCCGGACTTGCCCCGGTTAAAGGCGGCAATCGCCCTGCGCTGGGCTGGCTCAGACATATCCAGCGAGCGCATTTCCTGGCGCGCCTGCTGGATATGCCCGTCCACCACCCGGCCGTTACTCTTGGCCAGGCGACCGAGCAACACGAACAGCAGTTCGTCATTGCGCAACGCCGGCCGGCCGCCAAGGCGCTCGCGTAACTGAGCCCAGCTTTGCAGCTCCAGGCGCCGGTCCAGCGCCTGGCCCAGCAGTGCGCCCAACATGGCCCCCGGAATGCTGGCAATGGCAAAGCCTGCCCCGGCTCCGATCAGAGTCCCTGGCCACAACATCCTAGTGCCCCGCTGTCAGCAGGGTTTCGACTTGCGCCAGGCGCTCCAGTGTCCCGACATCGATCCAGCGTCCGTTCATGTGTTCCCCCGTCACCAACCCTTTCGCCATGGCGTCACGCAACAGCGGCGCCAGTTTGAAAGCACCCGCACTGCAACCCGCGAACAGCTCGGGATGGAGTACGGAAATGCCACTGAAGGTCAGGTTATCGGCACCAGGAGCGGCCTCATGAAGTGCACCGTCCTTTATGTAGAAGTCACCGCCGGACGGGTGATGGGGCGGATTGTCGACCATTACCAGGTGGGCCAGGCCATTCAACGGCTGTTTCAGGCTGGCAAAGTCGTAATCGGTCCAGATGTCGCCATTGACCACCAGGAACGGTTCGTCCCCCAGCAGCGGCAAGGCCTTGAAAATCCCGCCGCCGGTTTCCAGCGGCTCGCCTTCGGCCGAGTACTGGATACGTACGCCGTACTGCGCGCCGTCTCCCAGGTAGCCTTCGATCTGCTGGCCGAGCCACGCATGGTTGATGACGATATCGGTGAAGCCCGCTTTCGCCAGCGCCTCGAGGTGATACTCGATCAGGCGCTTGCCACCGGCCTGGATCAGCGGCTTGGGCGTGTGCAGGGTGAGCGGGCGCATCCGCTCACCTTTGCCGGCGGCCAGGATCATGGCCTTCATACCACCGCCTCGGCGCGCAGGCTCGCCAGCAACTCACCGAGGTCGCTCAACTCTGGCCGGTCCGCGAGCACCGCCTCTATATAAGCAAAGAAGCGCGGCACGTCGGCCAGGTAGCGTGGTTTGCCATCGCGATGGCAGATGCGCGCGAAGATGCCGATCACCTTCAGATGACGCTGCACGCCCATCAGGTCGCTGGCTCGCAGAAACTCTTCAAAGTCCGACTGCACCGGAATACCCAGCGCGCCGGCGCGCTGCCAATAACCGCGCTGCCATTCCCGTACGCGGGCTTTCGGCCAACTGAGGAACGCATCCTTGAACAGGCACGTGATGTCGTAGGTCACCGGGCCGTAGACCGCGTCCTGGAAATCCAGCACGCCGGGGTTCGGCTCGCTGATCATCAGGTTGCGCGGCATGTAGTCGCGGTGCACCAGTACCTTGGGCTGGGCCAGGGCGCTGTCGATCAGGTGTTCACTGACGCGCTGCCACAGGGCAAGTTGCCGCGCGTCAAACTCGATGCCCAACTCCCGGCGAACGTACCATTCAGGAAACAATTCCAGCTCCCGACGTAACAGCGCGACGTCATAGCTGGGCAATGGCGCCTCCATCGGCAATTGCTGGAAAGCCAGCAATGCATCGATGGCATCGGCGAACAATTGATCAGCATTTTGCTCGTCAATCACGTCCAGATAGGTTTTTTTCCCCAGGTCGTTAAGCAAAAGAAAGCCGCGAATCAGATCTTGCGCATAAATTTTCGGAACATTTATTCCCGATTGACCGAGAAAATGAGCGATATCGACGAAAGGTTTGCAGTTTTCCTGGGGGGGTGGAGCGTCCATTACGACAAAACTGCGACCTCCTCCGTCCCATCGGAAGTAACGCCTGAAACTCGCGTCACTGCTGGCCGCAGTCAACGTGGCCGGGGGTACGACACCCCAGCCCTGGGCGGTAAAAAGGCTGGGCAATTGCTCATCAAGCCAGACTTTCAGCTGTTGCAAACGTAGATCTTGGTCGGGCATTACAAGGGTCTCCGACGGCGCTAGCCGTCAAGCGGGTCATGCTTTATTATCACGCATCTTTTTCAGACCATCGAGAGGCGTGCGGCCCACACCGCGGGCAGATGGCACGCAGGAAGCCCGGACTAATAAGATGGCATTGAAATCCCCCGCGTTTCGTAGAAAATTTCCGTTGCTGGTAACCGGCAGTCTGCTGGCCATGCAACCTTTCGCCACCTCATTCGTGGTCGCCGCGGAACAGTATGACTGCTCAGTCTCTGCTTCGGGTGCCTGGGATTGTGCGCCGAAGACGGCCGCAGCCCCGCTGCCACCGCGCCCGGTGCATGACGGCAGTGCCGTCAGCTCCGCCAATGGCACGCCGCAAGGCGAGTCCGGCGGCAGTGCCGAGGCCGTGCCGCAGACCACATTGGTCACCGAAGCCAAGGGCCGCGGCCTGCGTTCGCGCAGCGCCGACTACAGCCATCTGGACTGGGTCCCTCGCGAGAAGCTCACCGCCGCGCAACTGGCCGAAACCGGCCCGTACTGCTCCGGCGCGTACATCGAGCCGATTCGTCCTGGCATGAACGACAAGACGAACAAGAGCGACGCACCGACTTTCATCGGCGCCAAGGTCTCTCGTTACGAGCAGGAACAGCAAGTTGCCTCCCTGGCCGGTGACGTCGTCATGCGCCAGGGCAGCATGCAGGTCGAGGCCGACGAGGCCAACCTCTACCAGGCCGAGAACCGTGGCGAGCTGAACGGCAACGTCCGTCTGCGCGACAACGGCGCCCTGCTGGTGGGCGACCACGCTGAAGTCCAACTGGACACCGGCGCCGCCAAGGTCGACAACGCCGAATACGTGATGCACAAATCGCGCATCCGCGGCAACGCGCTCTACGCCAAGCGTGCCGAGAACGCGATCATCCGTCTCAAGGACGGTACGTACACCACCTGTGAGCCGAACAGCAACGCCTGGCAGCTCAAGGGCAACAACATCACGCTCAACCCGGCCACCGGTTTCGGTACGGCGACCAACGTGACGTTGCGGGTCAAGGACATTCCGATCCTTTACACCCCGTACATCTACTTCCCGATCGACAACCGTCGTCAATCCGGCTTCCTGCCGCCGAGCTTCAGCACCGGCAGCGAGACTGGCTTCACGTTGGTTACGCCGTACTACTTCAACCTGGCGCCGAACTACGATGCCACGTTGTACCCGCAATACATGACCAAGCGCGGCCTGTTGATGGAAGGCGAATTCCGCTACCTCACCAAGTCCAGCGAAGGGCAGTTTGGCGGCGCGTACCTGAACGACGATAGCGACGAGCGAAGCAAGCAGACCGACTACGAAAAAACCCGCTACATGCTCAACTGGCAGCATAAGGGCGGGTTGGACACGCGCGTACTGACCAAGGTCGACTACACCAATATCAGCGATCCATATTACTTCCAGGATTTGAAGTCCTATCAGGAAGGGATCAAGACCCAGGACTACGTGAACCAGCAAGGTTCCGTGACCTATCGTGGCGATACCTACCAGGCGGCGCTGAACCTGCAAGCCTACCAACTGGCTACGATTTCGCAGATCACCCCGTATAACCGGCTGCCGCAGCTCACCTTTAACGGTACGTTGCCATACCATCCAGGTGGGTTGAATTTCGCCTACGAGACCGAAGCGGTAAGGTTTGATCGGGATCTTGAGAGCGGAACGTTCAAGGACGAGAACGGCGACACGTCCGCACGCCTGGACACACTGGTCGCCGGCCTCACGCGCGCCAACGGTACCCGTTTGACTGCTGCGCCAAATGTCTCGCTCCCTCTGGAGTGGAGCTATGGGTTCCTTACTCCGAAACTCAAGTACGTGTACACCAAATACGATCTTGATCTGGATAGCCAGGGCAAGGACGATCTGGTCACAAACCGTATGGGTGCTTCTGCTCTGGGCGAAACATTCAAGAGCTCTCAAAGCCGCGCAGTTCCGATTGCAAGCATCGACAGCGGTCTTTATTTCGACCGCAACACGGACTGGTTTGGAAAACCCTACCGCCAGACACTCGAACCGCGTCTTTTTTATCTCTATGTTCCCGAAAAAGACCAAACCGATATTCCAGTCTTTGACACTGCGGAAACAGCGTTCAGCTACGCGTCGCTGTTTCGCGACAACCGCTTTGTCGGTGGAGACCGTATCGGTGATGAAAACAAGCTGTCGCTGGGTGTAACCAGCCGTTGGATCGAAGAAAACGGATTTGAACGCCAACGTGTGTCCATCGGCCAGGCCATCTACTTCAAAGACCGCGAAGTGCAACTGCCAGGCATCGATGCTACTACCCGCGATGATGCGCACGAAAATGTTTCACCAATCGCACTGGACTACTCGTTCCGCTTCAACCGTGATTGGCGCGCCACTGCGGACTACAACTGGGATCCAACAACCCATAGCCCACGCTCCGGCAGTGCGATGTTCCACTACCAGCCGGAAGACAACCCGAACAAGGTTATCAACGTCGGCTATCGCTATCGTAACGACCAGGTGGTCTACAACCAACTGACCGGCAAATGGCAATTTGGCGGAGACTTCGGTACCGAAGGCCAACCAGGCTTCGTGAAGGATTACTACAAAATCCAGCAACACGACTTCTCGATGATGTGGCCGATCATTCCTCAGTGGAACCTGATCACCCGCTGGCAGTATGACTATGCCCGCAACCGTACCCTGGAAGCCTTCGGTGGTTTCGAGTACGACAACTGCTGCTGGAAACTGCGCGTCATCAACCGTTACTGGGTTTCCAACGACGAATACAGCCAGATCGCCCCGCTGAACGAAAAGGGTGACCACGGGCTCTTCTTCCAGATCGTCCTTAAAGGACTCGGCGGCCTGACCGGCGCCAAGGTAGAGAGCTTCCTCGACAAAGGCATTGAAGGTTATCGTGAACGTGAAGACCAAGCTTTCTGATTGTCTGCGCCCGCTGATGCTGGGCGCGCTGTTCCTGGGTACTGCCGCAGCCCACGCTGCGGTTCAACCGCTGGACAAGGTAGTGGCCATCGTCGATAACGACGTGATCATGCAGAGCCAACTGGACCAACGGGTCAAGGAAGTTCAGCAAACCATCGCCAAGCGCGGTGGCGGCGTACCGCCGACCAGCGTGCTGGACCAGCAGGTGCTTGAGCGCCTGATCGTTGAAAACCTGCAATTGCAGATCGGCGATCGCTCCGGCATCCGTATCAGCGACGAAGAATTGAACCAGGCTGTCGGCACCATCGCTCAGCGCAACAACATGAGCATTGATCAGTTCCGCGCCGCCCTGGCTCACGACGGTCTGTCCTATGAGGACGCCCGTGACCAGATTCGCCGTGAAATGATCATCAGCCGTGTGCGTCAGCGCCGTGTGGCCGAGCGGGTTCAGGTGTCCGAGCAGGAGGTGAAGAACTTCCTGGCCTCTGACCTTGGCAAGATGCAGCTTTCCGAAGAACTGCACCTGGCCAACATCCTGGTTCCTACCCCAGACAGCGCCAACGCTGAACAGCTCAACGCTGCCGCGGCGAAAACCCAAGCGATTTATGACCGGCTCAAGCAAGGCGCTGACTTTGCTCAGATGGCCATTGCCCAGTCCGGCAGCGACAACGCCCTCGAAGGCGGTGACATGGGCTGGCGTAAAGCTGCTCAACTGCCACCACCGTTCGACCGCGAGCTGAGCACCATGGAAGTGGGTGGCATCACCCAGCCTGCGCGCACGCCAGGCGGTTTCATCATCCTCAAGTTGCTCGACAAGCGCGGCGGCGAAGAAGCTCAGATGAAGGACGAAGTTCATGTTCGTCACATCCTGGTCAAGCCAAGCGAAATCCGTACCGAAGCCCAAACCAAGGAACTGGCCCAGAAGATCTATGACCGCATCGAAAGCGGCGAAGACTTTGCCACCCTGGCCAAAAGCTTCTCGGAAGACCCAGGCTCAGCCCTCAACGGCGGCGATCTGAACTGGATCGATCCGAAAGCACTGGTTCCCGAGTTCCAGGACGTCATGGCCAAGACTCCGCAAGGCGTACTGTCCAAACCGTTCAAGACCCAATACGGCTGGCATGTGCTGGAAGTCCTTGGCCGTCGCGCCACTGACAACACCGCCCAGGCCCGCGAGCAACAAGCCCTGACCGTACTGCGTAATCGCAAATACGACGAAGAGCTGCAAACCTGGTTGCGTCAGATCCGTGACGAAGCCTACGTAGAGAACAAGCTTCCTGGCGCCGACCAAACAGGCACCGACCAGGCAGCCCAGTGAAACCCAAGCGTTTCGCATTGACACCCGGCGAGCCGGCCGGCATTGGTCCTGACCTGTGCCTGCTGCTCGCCTCGCACACCCAGCCACACCCCCTGATTGCCATTACCAGCCGCGACTTGCTCCTTGAGCGGGCCGCGCAGCTGGGCGTGGCCGTCGATCTGCTCTCGGTAGGCCCAGGTAACTGGCCTGACCTTCCGGCACCGGCCAACAGCCTGTACGTGTGGGATACCCCCCTGGCGGCCAAGGTCGTCGCCGGGCAACTGGACAAGGCCAACGCTGCCTTCGTCCTCGAAACTCTGACCCGGGCCGGCCAAGGCTGCATCGACGGGGATTTCGCCGGGATGATCACCGCGCCCGTGCACAAGGGCGTGATCAATGAATCGGGGATCGCCTTTTCCGGCCATACCGAATTCCTCGCTGAACTGACCCACACCGAACAAGTGGTGATGATGCTGGCAACGGGCGACCTGCGGGTGGCCCTGGTGACCACTCACCTTCCCCTGCGGGAGATTGCCGACGCCATTACCCCCGAGCGCCTGGAGCGTGTCACACGCATCCTGCACGCCGACCTGCAACAGAAATTCGGCATCGCCCAACCACGCATCCTGGTCTGCGGGCTCAACCCCCACGCCGGTGAAGGTGGCCACCTGGGCCATGAAGAAATCGACATCATCGAACCAACCCTGGAGCGTCTGCGCCTTGAGGGCATGGACCTGCGCGGCCCATTGCCTGCCGACACTCTCTTTACCCCCAAATATCTGGAGCACTGCGACGCAGTGCTGGCGATGTACCATGACCAGGGGCTGCCCGTGCTGAAGTACAAAGGCTTCGGCGCCGCCGTCAACGTGACACTGGGCCTGCCGATCATCCGCACCTCCGTCGACCATGGCACCGCCCTGGACCTCGCCGGCAGCGGCAAGATCGATACCGGCAGCCTGCACGTGGCCCTGGAAACCGCCTATCAGATGGCCGAGACCCGTATATGACCGAGCATTACCAACACCGGGCGCGCAAGCGCTTCGGGCAAAACTTCCTGCACGACGCTGGCGTGATTGACCGAATCCTGCGCTCCATCCATGCCAAGCCCGAAGACCGCCTGCTGGAAATCGGCCCGGGCCAGGGCGCCCTGACCCAAGGCCTGCTGAAAAGTGGCGGCCAGCTGGACGTGGTTGAGTTGGACAAGGACCTGATCCCAATCCTCAACCAGCAGTTCGCCGGCATGCCCAACTTCAACCTGCATCAGGGCGATGCGCTGAAGTTCGACTTCACCAGCCTCAATGCAGCGCCCAACAGCCTGCGGGTGGTCGGCAACCTGCCATACAACATCTCCACCCCGCTGATTTTTCACCTGCTGAACAACGCCGGCATCATCCGCGACATGCACTTCATGCTGCAAAAGGAAGTGGTCGAGCGTCTGGCGGCGGGCCCTGGCGGTGGTGATTGGGGTCGCCTGTCGATCATGGTTCAGTACCATTGCCGCGTAGAGCACCTGTTCAACGTCGGCCCGGGCGCGTTCAACCCGCCGCCGAAGGTCGACTCCGCCATCGTGCGCCTGGTGCCTCACGCGGTGCTGCCGCACCCGGCTAAAGACCACAAATTGCTGGAGCGCGTGGTACGCGAAGCGTTTAACCAACGCCGCAAGACCTTGCGCAATACGCTGAAGGCTTTGCTCAGCAACGCTGAAATCGAAGCCGCCGGCGTCGACGGCAGCCTGCGCCCCGAGCAGTTGGACCTGGCCGCCTTCGTGCGACTGGCTGACCAGCTCGCCATTCAGCCTGCGCCAGCGGCTGAATAAAGTAGCGTCGGGCACGGCCAGACAGCATGTCTGGCCTAGTGCCCACCACTTGGCCTAGACTGATCGGCATCCGCTGTTCCCCCGCTTTTGCTTTTAAGGCCTCTTGCATGTCCGATCCTCGTTATCAGATCGACGTCAGCGTCGTCACCCGCTTTCTGGCGGAACAATCGCAACCCGAGCAGAACCGTTTTGCGTTCGCCTACACCATTACCGTGCAAAACAACGGCGAGCTGCCTGCCAAACTGCTGTCGCGCCACTGGGTCATCACCGACGGTGACGGCCAGGTCGAGGAAGTCCGCGGCGCCGGCGTGGTCGGCCAACAACCGCTGATCGCCCCCGGCAAGAGCCACACCTATAGCAGCGGCACCGTCATGACCTCCCGCGTCGGCAACATGCAAGGCAGCTACCAGATGCTCGCCGACGACGGTAAACACTTCGACGCCATCATCGCCCCATTCCGCCTCGCGGTACCTGGAGCCCTGCACTGATGGCGACGTATGCAGTCGGTGACCTGCAAGGCTGCCTGGAACCGCTCAAGTGCCTGCTCGACCGTGTGGCCTTCGATCCAGCCAAGGATCGCCTGTGGCTGGTAGGCGACTTGGTCAACCGTGGCCCGCAATCCCTGGAAACCCTGCGCTTCCTTTATGGCATGCGCGACTCCCTGGTGTGTGTGCTGGGCAACCATGACCTGCACCTGCTGGCCGCAGGCAATAACATCGAGCGCCTGAAAAAAGGCGACACCCTGCGGGAAATCCTCGAAGCGCCAGACCGCGCCCAGTTGCTTGACTGGCTGCGCCGGCAAAAGATCATGCACTACGACGAGAGTCGTGACATGGCCTTGGTGCATGCGGGCATTCCACCGCAGTGGACGCTGAAGAAAGCCCTCAAGTGTGCAGGCGAAGTCGAAGCCGCCCTGGCCGACGACAACCTGTACACGGCTTACCTGGATGGCATGTACGGCAACGATCCCGTGAAGTGGGACAACGATCTGACCGGCGTCGCCCGCCTGCGGGTGATCACCAACTACTTCACCCGCATGCGTTTCTGCACCGCCGAAGGCAAGCTGGACCTCAAGAGCAAGGAAGGCGCCGACACCGCCCTCCCCGGCTACAAGCCCTGGTTCGCCCACAAGGAGCGCAAGACCCGTGAAACGAAGATCATCTTCGGCCACTGGGCAGCCCTGGAAGGCAAATGCGGTGAACCCGGTGTATTCGCCCTCGACACCGGCTGCGTGTGGGGCGGCGCCATGACCCTGATGAATGTCGACACCGGCGAGCGCTCGAGCTGCCAGTGCGACTCGCCCATTCCCGAACAACTGCAGGCCACGGCAAAGCGCTGAGCCGCGCTTTCACACAGGCCAAAGGAGCCCGCCATGACTGAATTCAAACGTATCCCTCCCGAGCAAGCCCAGGCCCTGCGCGAGCAAGGCGCGGTGGTTGTCGACATCCGCGACCAGCCGACCTACAACGCCGCCCACATCAGTGGTGCCCAGCACCTGGACAACCACAACATTGCCGACTTCATTCGCGCCGCCGACCTCGACGCGCCGGTAATTGTGGCGTGCTACCACGGCAACTCCAGCCAAAGCGCGGCCGCCTACCTCGTGAGCCAGGGTTTCTCCGACGTCTATAGCCTCGACGGTGGCTTTGAGCTATGGCGTGCGACCTATCCTGCAGAAATTGCTGCAGGCGACGCGCAATAATTTTTTTCAAACCCCGCTACCCCGCGTGACGCTTGGCCTCGCGCCGTTTCTGACGAACGGCGCGGCCAAACTAATTTCGTATCGCGCCTTGACCTCCCTGATTCCGAACTATCCTTAAGCGCAGGCCATCCAAAACAGGGGAGAGCCGGTACACCGGCGTGCGGGTCATCGGTAGCGTTTCAGGGTGTTCTGGGGGGAAAACGGCCATTGGTGTCCACCAATGACTGCCAGCATCGACTGATTGATCCGGCGTCGGCTCCACGTATCGAGCGAGGTGACGACGTCATGAGTATTTTTAGCCACTTCCAACAACGCTTCGAGTCCACCCGCCAGGAAGAGCTCTCGCTTCAGGAGTATCTCGAACTGTGCAAAAAGGACCGCAGCGCCTACGCGTCTGCCGCTGAACGCCTGCTACTGGCGATCGGCGAGCCGGAGCTGGTGGACACCGCAGCCAATTCGCGACTGTCGCGAATTTTCTCGAACAAGGTGATCCGTCGCTATCCGGCCTTTGAAGACTTCCATGGCATGGAAGAATGCATTGACCAGATCGTCTCGTATTTCCGCCATGCCGCCCAAGGCCTGGAAGAGAAGAAACAGATCCTCTACCTGCTCGGCCCCGTCGGCGGCGGTAAGTCGTCCCTGGCCGAGAAGCTCAAACAACTGATCGAGAAGGTGCCGTTCTACGCCATCAAGGGCTCGCCGGTGTTCGAGTCGCCCCTGGGGCTGTTCAACGCCACGGAAGATGGCGCGATCCTCGAAGAAGACTTCGGTATTCCAAGGCGCTACCTCAATACCATCATGTCGCCGTGGGCGACCAAGCGCCTGGCCGAATTCGGCGGCGACATCAGCCAGTTCCGAGTGGTGAAGCTCTATCCATCGATCCTCAACCAGATCGCCGTGGCCAAGACCGAACCCGGTGACGAGAACAACCAGGACATCTCGGCGCTGGTGGGTAAGGTCGATATCCGCAAACTCGAAGAATTCCCGCAGAACGACGCCGATGCCTACAGCTACTCGGGCGCACTGTGCCGGGCCAACCAGGGTCTGATGGAGTTCGTGGAGATGTTCAAGGCACCGATCAAGGTGCTGCACCCACTGCTCACCGCGACACAGGAAGGTAACTACAACAGTACCGAAGGCCTGGGGGCGATTCCGTTTACCGGGATCCTGCTGGCCCACTCCAACGAATCGGAATGGCACACCTTCCGCAACAACAAGAACAACGAGGCCTTCATCGACCGGATCTACATCGTCAAGGTGCCGTACTGCCTGCGGGTCAGCGATGAAATCAAGATTTACGACAAGCTGCTGTTCAACAGCTCCCTGGCCAAGGCCCATTGCGCGCCTGACACCCTCAAGATGCTGGCCCAGTTCACCGTGCTGTCGCGCCTCAAGGAGCCGGAAAACTCCAACATCTACTCGAAGATGCGGGTGTATGACGGCGAAAACCTCAAGGACACCGATCCGAAGGCCAAGTCGATCCAGGAGTACCGCGACACCGCAGGTGTGGACGAGGGCATGAACGGCCTGTCGACACGCTTTGCATTCAAGATCCTGTCCAAGGTCTTCAACTTCGACCCGCACGAAATCGCCGCCAACCCGGTGCACCTGCTCTACGTGCTGGAACAGCAGATCGAACAGGAACAGTTCCAGGCCGAAACCCGCGAGCGCTACCTGCGCTTCCTCAAGGAATACCTGGCACCGCGCTACATCGAGTTCATCGGCAAGGAAATCCAGACCGCGTACCTGGAGTCCTACAGCGAATACGGCCAGAACATCTTCGACCGCTACGTGCTGTACGCAGACTTCTGGATCCAGGACCAGGAATACCGTGACCCGGAAACCGGCGAGATTCTCAACCGCGTAGCCCTTAACGAGGAACTGGAAAAGATCGAAAAACCCGCCGGCATCAGCAATCCGAAGGATTTCCGCAACGAAATCGTCAACTTCGTGCTGCGCGCCCGGGCCAACAACAACGGCAAGAACCCTACCTGGCTCAGCTACGAGAAGCTGCGGGTGGTCATCGAGAAGAAAATGTTCTCCAACACCGAGGATCTGCTGCCGGTCATCAGCTTCAACGCCAAGGCCAGCAAGGAGGATCAGCAAAAACACAACGACTTCGTCACTCGAATGGTCGAGCGTGGCTACACCGACAAACAGGTACGACTGCTCTCCGAGTGGTACTTGCGGGTCCGCAAATCGCAGTAAGGCAGCGACAAGCGTGCAATGCCAGGCTCCCGGTACGCCGGACAGCCTGGCAATCGACCGCTTGTCTTTAAGCTTCCAGCTTGCCGCTTGAAGCTTGTAACTTGAAGCTGCCCGGAGGGCTCCTACATGAGCTATGTGATCGACCGACGTCTCAATGGCAAGAACAAGAGCACGGTAAACCGCCAGCGGTTCCTGCGGCGTTACCGTGACCACATCAAAAAGGCCGTCGAAGAGGCCGTCAGCCGCCGCTCCATCACCGACATGGAGCATGGCGAACAGATCAGCATCCCCGGACGCGACATCGATGAACCGGTGCTGCACCACGGCCGGGGCGGCAAACAGACTGTCGTGCATCCCGGCAACAAGGAATTCACCAGCGGCGAACATATCCAGCGGCCTCAAGGCGGTGCGGGCGGCAAAGGGCCGGGCAAGGCCGGCAACTCCGGCGAAGGCATGGATGAGTTCGTGTTCCAGATCACCCAGGAAGAATTCCTGGAATTCATGTTCGAAGACCTGGAACTGCCCAACCTGGTCAAACGCAACCTGACCGGTACCGACACTTTCAAGACCGTGCGCGCCGGGATCAGCAACGAAGGCAATCCGTCTCGGATCAACATCATCCGCACCCTGCGTTCAGCCCATGCGCGGCGTATCGCCTTGTCTGGCAGCAGCCGCGCGAAGCTGCGGGATGCCAAGGCGGAACTGGAGCGCCTGAAACGCGAAGAGCCGGACAACTTCGGCGATATCCAGGAAATCGAAGCCGAAATCGCCAAACTCAGTGCGCGAATTCACCGCGTTCCGTTTCTCGACACCTTCGACTTGAAGTACAACCTGCTGGTCAAGCAACCCAATCCCAGTTCCAAGGCGGTGATGTTCTGCCTGATGGACGTATCCGGCTCCATGACCCAGGCGACCAAGGACATCGCCAAGCGCTTCTTCATCCTGCTGTACCTGTTCCTCAAGCGTAACTACGACAAGATCGATGTGGTGTTCATCCGCCATCACACCAGCGCCCGGGAAGTCGACGAAGAAGAGTTCTTCTACTCGCGGGAAACCGGCGGCACCATTGTTTCCAGCGCCTTGAAGCTGATGCAGGAAATCATGGCTGAACGCTATCCAGCCAACGAGTGGAACATCTACGCCGCCCAGGCCTCCGACGGCGACAACTGGAACGACGACTCGCCGATCTGCCGCGATATCCTGATCAACCAGATCATGCCGTTCGTGCAGTACTACACCTACGTCGAAATCACCCCGCGCGAGCATCAGGCGCTGTGGTTCGAATACGAGCGCATCAGCGAAGCCTTCGCTGACACCTTCGCCCAGCAACAATTGGTCTCGGCCGGTGATATCTATCCGGTCTTCCGTGAACTCTTCCAGCGCAGGTTAGTGACATGACCGCCAAAGAGCATAAGCGCCAACCCATATCCACGGGGTCCGAATGGACCTTCGAGCTGATCCAGGCCTATGACAAGGAAATCAGCCGCATCGCGGCGGGTTATGCCCTGGACACCTACCCCAACCAGATCGAAGTGATCACCGCCGAACAGATGATGGACGCCTACGCGTCCGTGGGCATGCCCCTGGGTTATCACCACTGGTCCTACGGCAAACACTTCCTCAGCACCGAAAAGTCCTACACCCGCGGCCAGATGGGCCTGGCCTACGAAATCGTCATCAACTCCGACCCGTGCATCGCCTACCTGATGGAAGAAAACACCATCTGCATGCAGGCACTGGTGGTAGCTCATGCGTGCTACGGGCATAACAGCTTTTTCAAGGGCAACTACCTGTTCCGCACCTGGACCGATGCCAGCTCGATCATTGATTACCTGGTGTTCGCCAAGCAGTACATCATGCAGTGCGAGGAGCGCCACGGCATCGATGCAGTGGAAGACTTGCTCGATTCTTGCCATGCGCTGATGAACTACGGTGTCGATCGTTACAAACGCCCGTACCCGATCTCCGCCGAAGAAGAACGGCTGCGCCAGAAGGACCGTGAAGAGCATCTGCAAAAGCAGATCAACGACCTGTGGCGCACCATTCCCAAACGCGCCGGCAAGAACAGCGACAAGGACAATGCACGCTTCCCCGCCGAACCTCAGGAAAACATCCTGTACTTCATCGAAAAGCACGCGCCGTTGCTGGAGCCCTGGCAGCGGGAAATTGTGCGCATCGTGCGCAAAATTGCCCAGTACTTCTACCCACAACGCCAGACCCAGGTGATGAACGAGGGCTGGGCCACGTTCTGGCACTACACCCTGATGAACGACCTGTACGACGAAGGCCTGGTGACCGACGGCTTCATGATGGAGTTCCTGACGTCCCATACCAGCGTGGTCTATCAACCGGGCTTCGACAGTCCCTACTACAGCGGCATCAACCCGTATGCATTGGGCTTTGCCATGTACCGCGACATCCGGCGCATGTGCGAACACCCCACCGAAGAAGACCGCCGCTGGTTCCCGGAGATTGCCGGCAGCGATTGGCTGTCCACCATCAAGTTCGCCATGAGCAGCTTCAAGGATGAAAGCTTCATCCTGCAGTACCTGTCACCTCAGGTGATTCGTGACCTCAAGCTGTTCAGCATCATGGATGACGACCTCAAGGACGACCTGCTGGTGCCCGCCATTCATGACGAGCCGGGTTATCGCACCATCCGCGAAACCCTGGCAGCACAGTACAACCTGGGCAACCGTGAACCCAACGTGCAGATCTACAGCATCGACGTACGCGGCGATCGCTCGTTGACCCTGCGCCATCAGCAGCACGACCGTAAACCGCTGGGAGAATCCACTGAGGAGGTCCTCAAGCACCTGCACCGGCTGTGGGGATTCGATATCCATCTGGAAACGCTGCAAGGCGACCAAGTGATGAAAACCCACCATGTTCCGCCCCGCAACGAACACGGCGATAACGATTACGGCCGCTTGGACCTGGCCGTCGTACACCTGTGAAACGGCAAAGCCTCCATTGGCGGGTCGCAGGCGTTATCCTGTGCCGCTAATGGAGGCTTTTTCATGCAAATCTACAAAGTCGGCGGTGCGGTGCGTGATCGCCTGCTGGGCATCCCGGTTACCGATGTCGACCGTGTCGTAGTCGGCGCAACCACTGAAGAAATGCTCGCCCTGGGCTACAAGCCCGTGGGCTCGGATTTCCCCGTCTTTCTTGACCCGAAAAACGGCGACGAGTACGCCCTCGCCCGCACGGAGCGCAAGAGCGGCCGGGGTTATGGCGGGTTTGTGTTTCACGCGAGCCCCGAAGTTACCCTGGAAGAAGACCTGATCCGCCGCGACCTGACCATCAATGCAATGGCAGAAGATGACGACGGCAACCTGACTGATCCGTACCACGGTCAGCGTGATCTGAAAGAGCGCATTCTTCGCCACGTTTCCCCCGCATTCGCCGAAGATCCTCTCCGAGTGCTACGCGTTGCCCGCTTTGCCGCTCGCTATGCCGGCCTCGGCTTTACTGTAGCGCCCGAAACCCTGGAACTGATGCGCGAACTCAGCGAGTCGGGCGAACTGGAAGCCTTGACGCCCGAACGCAGTTGGAAGGAGATTTCCCGCGCACTGATGGAAAACCAGCCACAGGTGTTCATCCAGGTGCTGCGCGATTGCGGCGCCCTGAAAACCCTGATGCCTGAAATCGACGCGCTGTTCGGCGTGCCACAACCCGAAGCCCATCACCCCGAGATCGATACCGGCATCCACACGCTGAGCGTGCTGGAGCAGGCGGCCATCCACGCCCAACCACTGACCGTGCGCTGGGCCTGCCTGCTGCATGACCTGGGCAAGGGCCTCACGCCTGTGGATAAGTTGCCGCAGCACATTGCTCATGAGCATCGCGGCCTGGAGTTGATCAAGGCGGTGAACGAGCGCTTCAAGGTACCAAGGGATTGCCAGGAACTGGCACTGCTGGTGGGCGAATATCACACCCACGGCCATCGCGCGCTGGAGCTGAGGCCTTCAACTTTGCTGGAGTTGCTGCAAAGCTTTGACGTTTACCGTCGCCCGCAGCGCTTTGAGGAATTTGTGGTGGCGTGCGAGATGGACGCCCGCGGCCGCAAAGGCCTTGAGCAGAGAAGTTATCCACAAGCGGATTATTTGCGCGGCGCGGCGCTCGCCGCACGGGGTGTCGCGGTCGCACCGCTACTGGAGCAAGGATTCAAGGGCCCCGAGCTGGGTGAAGCGCTGAAACGCGAACGGCTCAAGGCGCTGAAAGCCTACAAGAGCGCATCCGGCGTTAACGGCTGATTCCGCCACTCGAAAGCGACCGGCGCCAGTACCTGATCGATCTGCGCATCCTGCCAAAGCGCGGCAAATGTCTTGCCCGCCTCAGGGTGCACACGCTCCGGCGCCATCAGCGACAGCGGCCACAGCACAAACGCGTTCTTCAGGATTTCGGCCCGGGGAAGAATCAGGCCATCGAAATTACCGACCAGCTCGCCGTACAGCAGCACGTCGATATCCAGCGGCAAGCCCTTGCGATCCGGGGCATAGCGGCCATTGTCGGCCTCGATAAACTTCAATCGACGGTCCAATTCCATCAGCGGCAGGTCGGTATACGCCGACACCACCAGATTGAAGAACGGCCCGCTCTTGATGCCCACCGGCTGGCTTTCAAACACCGCCGAACAGCGCAGATCCGTCAGGAAACCCGCCAGCGCATCGAGGCCAGCGCGTAAATGGGCCTCACGCTCGATATTGCTGCCAAGACCAAGGTAAACCTGAGTTAGCGACATCCGCGCTCGATCTCCACGCCCACGCCCTTGGCTGCCGGAACGGCGCCGGGCTTGGTCAGTTTGAGGTGCAGCCAGGGAATCTGGAATTCACTCATCAAGACTTCGGCCAGGCGCTCGGCAAAGGTTTCCACCAGTTGGAACTGCGCCTGCTCGGCAAAGGCCTGGATCCGTGCGGACACGCTGGCATAGTCCAGTGCCAGGGTCAGGTCATCACCGGCAGCGGCCGGGCGGTTATCCCAGGCGAAGCTCAGGTCCAGACGCAGGCATTGCCGGATACCGCGCTCCCAGTCGTAGGCCCCGATCACGGTGTCAACTTCCAGGCCTTCGATAAACACTCTGTCCAAGCACTCTTCTCCGCTGCACGACAAGGGCGCGATGCCCCGTTAGAATCAGGGCGTCCTCGCCCGGAATAGTTAGCATGTTTTGGTTACTGGCGACTCTCGCCTACCTGCTCGGCTCGCTGTCCTTCGCCATTTTGCTCAGCCGCCTGACGGGAAATCCCGACCCGCGAATGAGTGGCTCAGGCAATGCCGGCGCCACCAATATGTTGCGCCTGGCCGGCAAGAAACTCGCCGTATTGACGCTGTTCGGCGACGTCTGCAAGGGCCTGTTGCCCGTGTTGATCGCCGATCTCGCCGGGCTGTCGCTGCAACAGCAAGCCTGGATCGGCGTCTGCGCGGTGCTCGGCCACCTGTTCCCGCTGTACTTCCGCTTTCGCGGCGGCAAGGGCGTCGCTACGGCGGCCGGCATGCTGCTGGGCATCTACCCACCGGCGGCGCTGCTGGCCATCCTGGCCTGGCTGCTGACGTTCTACCTGACCCGTACCAGCTCGCTGGCCGCACTGATCGCCACACCGCTGACGCTGCCGTTGCTGGCTTGGCAGGAACCGGCGGCGTTGGTGCCGATGAGCGTGCTCACGCTGCTGATCGTCTGGCGCCACCGGGGCAATTTACGCGACCTGTTTGCCGGGCGCGAACGGCATTTTTAAATACGCCCGGTGAACCCGGTTCACGTTCGCCGGTTACAGCGGCGGCAGTTGCTCCATCGGCCAGCGTGCCTGCACGCTGATTGCCAGGCTTTCATGCTGACCGGCCTGCAAACGCTGGCAACCGGCATAAGCGATCATCGCGCCGTTATCGGTACAGAATTCGGGGCGAGCGTAAAACACGTCGCCCTTCATGTCGCCGAGCATTTTCTCCAGGGAGCTGCGCAACGCCTTGTTCGCGCTGACGCCGCCCGCGATCACCAGGCGCTTCATGCCCGCCTGCTTCAGGGCCCGCTTGCACTTGATGGTCAAAGTCTCCACCACGGCCTGCTGGAACGCCAGCGAGATGTCGCAACGGGCTTGTTCACTGTCGTCTCCGGCGCTGACGCTCTGTTGCCAGGTGTTCAGGGCAGAGGTTTTCAAGCCGCTGAAGCTGAACATCAGGCCGGGGCGATCGCACATCGGACGCGGGAAGGTGTAGCGCCCTGCCACGCCTTTTTCCGCCAGCCGCGCAATTTCCGGACCGCCGGGATAATTGAGGCCCATCATCTTCGCGGTCTTGTCGAACGCTTCACCGGCAGCGTCGTCCAGGCTTTCCCCCAGAAGCGTGTATTGACCGATTGCGTCGACCTGAACCAGCTGCGTATGGCCACCTGAAACCAACAAAGCGACGAACGGGAACTCTGGCGGGTTTTCTTCCAGCATCGGTGCCAGTAAATGGCCTTCCATGTGGTGCACACCGAGGGCCGGAATGCCCCAGGCAAATGCCAGCGCCTGGGCGCAAGAGGCCCCAACCAGCAGGGCTCCGACCAATCCCGGGCCTGCGGTATAGGCAATGGCGTCGATCTCGGTCGGCACGCAGCCGGCCTCGTCCAATACCTGGCGAATCAATGGCAGCATGCGTTTCACATGATCACGGCTGGCCAGCTCCGGCACCACGCCACCATAGGCGCGATGCAGGTCGATCTGACTGAACAGTGCGTCGGCCAAAAGCCCGCGTTCACTGTCGTAAAGTGCGACACCGGTTTCGTCGCACGAGGTTTCTAATCCCAGAACTAGCATGGGTTTGCGCCTTGTAGAGGCTGAATTCGAAGGCGCGCATAATAGTCGCCGCTCCCCCTCCCGACTAGCGGTTTTCGATCAGAGGCTTTGCATTCCGGGCAATGAGGGGTTAACATCCGCAACCCTTAAAAACCGACGACCTCAGCCGCGAATTTTTTGCGACGAGAACGTTGATTCCCGGTAATGAAAGAAGGTAGCTCTGGATGCCAGCCGTCAAAGTAAAAGAGAACGAACCCTTCGACGTAGCTCTGCGTCGTTTCAAGCGCTCCTGCGAAAAAGCCGGTGTTCTGGCTGAAGTTCGTAGCCGCGAATTTTACGAGAAGCCAACTTCTGAGCGTAAGCGTAAAGCAGCAGCCGCTGTTAAGCGTCACGCCAAGAAAGTTCAGCGCGAGCAGCGCCGCGCCGTTCGTCTGTACTAATACACAGACGTTCGTAGCAAGCTTCTGCCAAGCCCGGCCCTCAGCCGGGCTGTTGGCATTTGCGGATATCGCTTGATGCTTCAACGTTGACGCCGCACACGCGACTGAAACGAACTGCTTCACACGTCAGGACTGGCTCTTTTGCCAGCGGTGCACGTCTCTTCTGACGAGCCTAACAAGGCTACTGACGAGCACACTTATTTTTTAACAGGCGATCAACAGGTCGGCTGCGCCCACCGATGAGCTTCCGAGGCCCGCACATGGCCAAGACCGGACTCCCGGGCAACATTTCTACGCCGGGCACTGATCGGAACTAACGTCAGTGAATGTTCGGCAGATACACTTCCTGACAGACCAAGCAGACGACAGTTGATCGAGCCGCACAATACGCGCGCCTTGAGCACTTTGCGGACCCTCTTTTACACGCAGTGATGACGAGAACGCCATGGCCGGGCTAATTCCCCAGAGCTTTATTGACGACCTTCTGAACCGCACCGACATCGTCGATGTTGTCAGCTCGCGCCTGCAAATGAAAAAGGCCGGCAAGAACTACACCGCCTGCTGCCCGTTCCACAAAGAAAAGACTCCGTCGTTCAGCGTCAGCCCCGACAAGCAGTTCTACTACTGCTTCGGCTGCGGCGCTGGCGGCAACGCCCTCGGCTTCATCATGGACCACGACAACCTGGACTTCCCCCAGGCCGTCGAGGAACTGGCGAAAGCCGCCGGCATGGAAATCCCCCGCGAAGAAAGTGGCCGCCCGCACAAACCGCGGCAACCCACCGATTCGCCGCTGTACCCGCTGCTCACCGCTGCTGCCGACTTTTACCGCCAGGCACTGAAAAGCCACCCGCAGCGCAAAGCCGCCGTCGATTACCTCAAAGGCCGCGGCCTGACCGGTGAAATCGCCCGCGACTTCGGCCTCGGCTTCGCCCCGCCCGGCTGGGACAACCTGTACAAGCACCTGAGCAGCGACACCCTGCAGCAAAAAGCCATGATCGACGCCGGCCTGTTGGTGGAAAACGCCGAGACCGGCAAGCGCTATGACCGTTTCCGCGATCGCGTGATGTTCCCGATCCGCGACAGTCGCGGCCGCATCATTGCGTTCGGCGGCCGGGTGCTGGGGGACGACAAGCCCAAATACCTTAACTCACCGGAAACCCCGGTGTTTCACAAAGGCCAGGAACTCTACGGCCTGTTTGAAGCGCGCAAGAACAATCGCAACCTCGATGAAATCATCGTGGTTGAAGGCTATATGGACGTAATCGCCCTCGCCCAGCAAGGCTTGCGCAATGCCGTGGCCACCTTGGGCACCGCGACCAGCGAAGAGCACTTGAAGCGACTGTTTCGCGTAGTGCCCAACGTACTGTTCTGCTTTGACGGCGACCAGGCCGGCCGCAATGCCGCGTGGCGCGCCCTTGAATCAACCCTGTCGAGCCTGCAGGACGGACGCCGCGCACGCTTCCTGTTCCTGCCCGAAGGCGAAGACCCGGACACCCTGGTCCGCTCCGAAGGCACCGACGCGTTCCGTGCGCGCATCAACCAGCACGCACAACCGCTGGCCGATTATTTTTTCCAGCAACTGACCGAAGAGTCCGACCCGCGCTCCCTCGAAGGCAAGGCCCATATGGTCACCCTCGCGGCACCGCTGATCGACAAGGTTCCGGGCGCCAACCTGCGGACCCTGATGCGCCAGCGACTGCTGGAAATTACCGGATTGAGTGGCGAGGCCGTTAGCCAGCTGGCGCGCAGCGCGCCGCAAGAGGCGCCGCCCGCCTACGACCCGGGCATGGATTACGACGCCATGCCGGACTACTCCGACTTCCACCAACCGCAGGAGGCCTACACGCCCCAGCAGGAGTGGACACCGAAGAAACCCGGTGCCGGCGGCAAGAAATGGGACAAGAAACCCTGGGACAAAAACGGCAAACGTGGCGGTGACCGTGACGAACCGCGCGGCCCGCGCGTCCCAGCAGCAGTAGAGCCGCCCACCATGGCAGCCCTGCGCACGCTTTTGCATCACCCGCAACTGGCACAAAAAGTCGAAGACGCGGGGCACTTTGCGGCCGAAGACCACACCAATACACAACTGTTGGTGGCCCTGCTCGAGGCCGTACAGAAGAATCCTAAGCTAAACTCATTCCAGCTGATTGCACGCTGGCACGGCACTGAACAGGGCCGCTTGCTGAAGGCATTGGCAGAAAAGGAATGGCTGATTGATGGCGATAACCTTGAACAACAGTTTTTCGACACCATTACTAGCTTGGTAGCTCGTCAACGCGAGCGAAACCTGGAACAACTTCTTCGAAAAGCGCGTCAGAGTGAATTGACCGCCGAAGAGAAAAATCAACTGCGCGACCTTTTAAGTCGCAATGTTTCCGCATCAAACCCGACCTCAGCTGGCGTGTGAGGTCATAGCTCGGGTATAATCCTCGGCTTGTTTTTTGCCCGCCAAGACCTTCAGTGGATAGGGTGTTATGTCCGGAAAAGCGCAACAGCAGTCTCGTATCAAAGAGTTGATCACCCTTGGTCGTGAGCAGAAGTATCTGACTTACGCAGAGGTCAACGACCACCTGCCTGAGGATATTTCAGATCCAGAGCAGGTGGAAGACATCATCCGCATGATTAATGACATGGGGATCCCCGTACACGAGAGTGCTCCGGATGCGGACGCCCTTATGTTGGCCGACGCCGATACCGACGAGGCAGCCGCTGAAGAAGCAGCCGCCGCGTTGGCAGCGGTCGAGACCGACATCGGTCGCACGACTGACCCAGTGCGCATGTATATGCGCGAAATGGGTACGGTAGAGCTGCTGACACGTGAAGGCGAAATCGAAATCGCCAAGCGTATCGAAGAGGGCATCCGTGAAGTGATGGGCGCAATCGCGCACTTCCCAGGCACGGTTGACCACATTCTCTCCGAGTACACTCGCGTCACCACCGAAGGTGGCCGCCTGTCCGACGTCCTGAGCGGTTATATCGACCCGGACGACGGCATTGCGCCACCTGCGGCTGAAGTTCCTCCGCCGATCGATGCCAAGGCTGCCAAAGCAGACGACGACACCGACGATGAAGAAGCTGAAGCCGCCACCGATGACGAAGAAGAAGTCGAAAGCGGTCCGGATCCGATCATCGCAGCCCAGCGCTTTGGCGCGGTCTCCGATCAGATGGAACTGGCTCGCAAGGCCCTGAAGAAGCACGGTCGCGGCAGCAAGCAGGCAACTGCTGAATTGCTGGCCCTGGCTGAACTCTTCATGCCGATCAAACTGGTACCGAAGCAATTCGAAGGCCTTGTTGAGCGGGTTCGTAGCGCCCTTGAGCGTCTGCGTGCACAAGAGCGTGCGATCATGCAGCTCTGTGTCCGTGATGCGCGCATGCCGCGTGCAGACTTCCTGCGCCAGTTCCCGGGCAACGAAGTTGACGAAAGCTGGACCGACGCACTGGCCAAAGGCAAAAGCAAATACGCTGAAGCCATTGGTCGCTTCCAGGCCGACATCGTTCGTTGCCAGCAGAAGCTGACTGCATTGCAGACCGAAACCGGTCTGACGATTGCCGAGATCAAGGACATCAACCGTCGCATGTCGATCGGTGAGGCCAAGGCCCGCCGCGCGAAGAAAGAGATGGTTGAAGCGAACTTGCGTCTGGTGATCTCCATCGCCAAGAAGTACACCAACCGTGGCCTGCAATTCCTCGATCTGATCCAGGAAGGCAACATCGGCTTGATGAAGGCTGTGGACAAGTTCGAATACCGTCGCGGCTACAAGTTCTCGACTTATGCCACCTGGTGGATCCGTCAGGCGATCACTCGCTCGATCGCCGACCAGGCCCGCACCATCCGTATTCCGGTGCACATGATCGAGACGATCAACAAGCTCAACCGTATTTCCCGGCAGATGTTGCAGGAAATGGGTCGCGAACCGACCCCGGAAGAGCTGGGCGAACGCATGGAAATGCCTGAGGATAAAATCCGCAAGGTATTGAAGATCGCTAAAGAGCCGATCTCCATGGAAACCCCGATCGGTGATGACGAAGACTCCCACCTGGGTGACTTCATCGAAGACTCGACCATGCAGTCGCCAATCGATGTTGCCACCGTTGAGAGCCTGAAAGAAGCGACTCGCGACGTACTGTCCGGCCTCACTGCCCGTGAAGCCAAGGTACTGCGCATGCGCTTCGGCATCGACATGAATACCGACCACACCCTTGAGGAAGTCGGTAAGCAGTTCGACGTTACCCGTGAGCGGATTCGTCAGATCGAAGCCAAGGCGCTGCGCAAGCTGCGCCACCCGACGAGAAGCGAGCATTTGCGCTCCTTCCTCGACGAGTGATCACAAAAACCCCGGCCCAGGCCGGGGTTTTTGCTTCTACAGATTAAATCTTCGCTGCCTCCCCTCCCCCGCAATGCCCGTCTACACTCGAAACATTCCCCGTGCCATAACGAGACCGTTATGCCCAGATTGCCGACCGTGTTACTGCTGTCGCTGCTGACCTGGACCGCAACGGCTGGCGCGTTGACTCTCACCGATGAAGAGCGTGGCTGGCTGGCGGACCACCAAGAGTTGCGCCTGGGCGTCGATGCCTCTTGGCCCCCCTTTGAATACCGCGATGAAGACGGTCGCTACCAGGGCCTGGCCGCCGATTACGTGCGGCTGATGCAGGATCGCCTTGGGGTCCGGATAAAGCTGATCGAGCCGGTAAACTGGAATGCGGTGCTGGAGCAGGCTCGCAACAACCAACTCGACCTGCTGCCGGGCATCATGTCGACCCCGGAACGCCAAGGCTTCCTGTCGTTCACCCGACCGTATCTCGACTTCCCCATCGTCATCCTCGCCCATGAAGGCGGTCCGCAACCGCGCAATCTCAAGGACCTCTATGGGCTAAAGATCGCCGTGGTGGAGAACTATGCCCCTCATGAACTGCTACGCACTCACCATCCCGACCTCAACCTGGTGGCCATGCCCAACGTCAGCTCGGCGTTGCAGGCCCTGGCCACCGACAAGGTTGATGCCGTGGTCGGCGATCTGGCGTCCAGCGTGTGGAGCCTGCGCCAACTGAAACTGGAAGGCCTGTACGTCAGTGGCGAAACGCCCTATCGCTATCAATTGGCCATGGCCGTACCCAGCGACGACAAGATGCTGGTGGGCATCCTCGACAAGGTCCTGGCGGATATCAGTCCGGCTGAAACCGAGGCCATCCAGCAACGCTGGGTCGGCAATGTCATCGACCACCGCACCCTCTGGACGGATGTACTGCTCTACGGGCTACCGGCCGTATTGTTATTGAGCATCGTGCTGGCGGTGGTTATCCGGATCAATCGCCGGCTCAGTTCGGAGATTTCCCGCCGCGTCGCCCTCGAACAGGAACTGCGCAGCAGCGAATACCACTATCGCGGCCTGGTGGAGAGCCTCTCCGCGATTGCCTGGGAAGCCAGCATCAGCGATTTCACCTACAGCTACGTGTCGCCCCATGCCGAGGAGCTGCTCGGCTACCCCCGCGCCCACTGGCTGATCCCGGGCTTCTGGCGCAACATCATCCACCCCGCTGACCTGACCCGCACCGAATCCTATTGCTACGCCGAAACCCGGGCCAACCGCGACCACAGTGTCGACTACCGCGTAATCACCGCCGATGGCCGCTGCCTGTGGGTACGAGACATCGTCAGCCTGATCGAGCACGGCCACAAGCCAGTGCTGCGCGGCTTGATGATCGACATCAGCGAAGCCAAGCGCACCGAAGAAGCGTTGCAGCTTTCGGAGCAGAAGTTTGCTTCGGTGTTCCAGCAATGCCCCGACATCCTGGTGATCGCTCGTCTGTCCGACGGCTGCCTGATGGAGGTCAATAAGGCATTCGAAGACCAGATCGGGCTAAACGCCGAAGACGTCGTGGGAAAAACCGCCACCGAACTGAATATCTGGGGCATTCAGGGCGTAGGCCCCGGCCTGCTGCAACGGGTACAGACCACCAGCATCCGCAACCTGGAAATGCCCTTCCGGCGCAATAACGGCCAGGCCTTCACCGGGCTGATCTCCGCCGAACCCTTTCAACTCGATACCACCGAAGCCTTGGTGGTCGTGGTGCGTGACATCACTCAACTGAAAGAAACCCAGCAGCGCCTGCAAACCTCCGAAGAGAAATTCGCCAAGGCCTTTCACGCGTCTCCCGACGGCCTGCTGCTGTCACGCCAAAGCGACGGTTTGCTGATTGAGGTCAACGAAGGATTCAGCCACATCACCGGCTTCAACAGCGCCATGTCACTGGACCAGTCCACCCTGGACCTCGGCATCTGGGTCGACTTGAACGAACGCAAGCACATGTTGGAGCTGCTGCAACGGGACGGATTTGTCCGCGACTTTGTCTGCCACATCCGCCGCAACGACGGCGAGGTTCGCCTGTGTGAAGTCTCCAGCCGCCCGCTGCCCATCGGCGACGACGACTGCATGCTGACCATCGCCCGGGACATCACCGAACGCCAACTGATGCAGGAAAAACTGCAACAGGCCGCCACCGTCTTCGAGAGCACGGCCGAAGGCGTACTGATCACCGACACCCGGCAAAATATCAGCGCCGTTAACCGCGCCTTCAGCGAGATCACCGGCTACAGCGAAGCCGAGGCCCTTGGCCAAACCCCGCGCCTGCTCGCCTCCGGTCTGCACGACAGCGCCTTCTACGCGGCCATGTGGCACCAACTGACGGCCAACGGCCACTGGCAAGGCGAGATCTCCAACCGGCGCAAGAACGGCGAGCTGTACCCCAGCTGGCTGACCATCAGCGCGGTGCGCAACCGCGAGGAGTCGATCACTCACTTCGTCGCCGTGTTTGCCGACATCTCCAGCCTCAAGCACGCCCAGGCGCGCCTCGATTACCAGGCCCACCACGACCCGCTGACCGGCCTGCCCAACCGCACCCTGTTCGAAAGCCGCCTGCAGGCCGCCCTCAACAATCAACAGGAAAACGGCGGCCAGGGCGCCGTGCTGTTCCTCGACCTCGACCGCTTCAAACACATCAACGACAGCCTCGGCCACCCGATTGGCGACCTGCTGCTTAAAGACATAGCCGTGCGCCTCAAGGACCAACTGCGGGACGTCGACACCGTCGCCCGCCTGGGCGGCGACGAATTCATCATCCTGCTGCCCGGCCTGCAGCAAGCCAGCGACGCCGAGCACCTGGCCAATAAACTGCTGGCCTGCTTCACCCCACCGTTCCAGGCGGGCGAGCATGAGTTCTTTATCAGCGCCAGCATCGGCACCAGCCTGTATCCACGGGACGGAGATGATGTCGCCACCCTGGTGAAAAACGCCGACGCCGCCATGTACCGCTCCAAGGCCAAAGGCCGCAACCGCGTCGAAAGCTACACCCAGGACCTCACCGCCCAGGCCAACGAGCGCGTGGCGCTGGAACACGAACTGCGCCGGGCGATCGAACGCGACGAATTTTCTCTCTATTACCAGCCGAAGCTGAGCCTCGACACCCAACAACTGATCGGCGCCGAAGCGCTGATTCGCTGGCGCCACCCCACCTTCGGCGAAGTGCCGCCCGAGCACTTCATCGCCCTGGCTGAAGAGAACGGCATGATCCTGCAGATTGGCGACTGGGTACTGGAACAGGCCTGCCGGCAGATGCACCACTGGAGAAAAGCCTTTGATGACTTTGGCCCGCTGTCCGTCAACCTCGCCGGCGCGCAACTGCGCCACCCCAACCTGCTGGCGCGCATCGAACAATTGCTGCGGGACAACCGCCTGGAGCCTGGCTGCCTGCAACTGGAGATCACCGAAAACTTCATCATGAGCCAGGCCGAAGAAGCGCTGGAGGTGCTGCACCAGCTCAAGCATCTGGGCGTGCAACTGGCCATTGATGACTTCGGCACCGGCTATTCGTCCCTCAGCTATTTGAAGCGCCTGCCGCTGGACTTCCTGAAGATCGACCAATCCTTCGTGCGCGGCCTGCCCGATGACCCACACGATGCGGCAATCGTACGCGCCATTATTGCCCTGGGGCACAGCATGCAATTCACCATCATTGCCGAAGGTGTGGAAACGCCTGCGCAGCAAGCGTTTCTGGCGGCGGAAGGTTGTGAGCAGATGCAGGGCTACATCGTCAGCCTGCCGCTGCCGCCGGACCTTTTTGCCACTAGTTTCCTTCGTATGAGCGTTTCGGACTTTTCGGATGGCACAGCGAAGAAACCATCGCTATAATCCGCGACCTACTGAGGGCCTATAGCTCAGTTGGTTAGAGCAGGGGACTCATAATCCCTTGGTCGTAGGTTCGAGTCCTACTGGGCCCACCATACTCAAAGCCGCGCATTGCGCGGCTTTGTCGTTTCTGGCGTGCAGCAATGAAAGATTAGTTAGTTGTCCCGAACGGCGACGGCGAAGACCATGATTCCCAGTCAACGCCACTCCAGCACGAGGGAAACTTGTTCCATGCCTCAGAAGAAACGTTCACCGCACAACTCTATCCACCGCCTGGGCATGCGTGCCGCAGCCGCCGTCGCAATCACCCTCGCCACCTTGAGCGGCGCACAAGCCGCCCCCGCCGCCACTGACACCATCAAGGCTTTCAAGCTGTGCACCGGCGCCGACAACAACTCCCACGTACTGGAAGGCACCATCGATCAGAGCATGCGCAATGACGTGACCGCCATTCACTTCAAGCAAACGGCGGCGCATTCCTCGTATAGCTGGCATAACGACCCGGAGCCACAGTACGTGATGACGCTTTCCGGCACGCTGGCGTTCGTGACTCGCGGCGGTGAGAAGTTCACGCTGCATCCGGGTGAAGTACTGGTCGCCGAAGACAATACCGGCACAGGCCATCGCTGGAATCTGGTGGACGATCAACCATGGCGGCGTGGGTATGTGGTGCTGAAGCCGGGCGCGCCGGATTCGTTTATCCCGAATGATCCTGCAGCTGCGAAGGTGTGCAAGGCACCCTAGCCTTCCAGATCACAGGGGCATCTGCTCGGCGATGCCCGTCGCGCGCCCTCACTTGGCAAACAACTGCCCAATATCCTTGAACGCCTTGAACTCCAACGCATTGCCGCACGGATCAAACAGGAACAACGTCGCCTGCTCACCCACCTGACCTTTGAAACGAATGTGAGGCTCCAGCACAAATCGGGTATTGCGCGCCTGCAAACGCTCCGCCAGCGCATGCCAATCATCCCAACTCAGCACCACACCAAAATGTGGCACCGGCACATCGTGGCCGTCTACCGCATTCGTGTGCGCCGCCTCTTGAGAAGCGGTTTTCGGATGCTCATGAATCACCAATTGATGCCCGAAGAAGTCAAAGTCGACCCAGTGATCACTGGCGCGCCCCTCCTCCAACCCAAACACTTCACCGTAAAACTGCCGCGCAGCTGCCAAGTCAAATACCGGAATCGCCAGGTGAAAAGGAGCCAGTGCCATCAGGTCTAACCTCTGTGGGTATTAAGTCCTTCCGAGTCTAGCCTTGCCGTCATCGATGGAAAGACGATAGTTTTCGCAGCGAGCTCAAATTATTTTGATCAATCGAGACGTCCATGCTGCGGGAACTGAAAACCTTTATCGCCGTTACCCGCCATGGCACGTTCGCCGCGGCGGGCATGCATATCGGGCTGACGCAGTCGGCGGTGAGTGCGCAGATCCGCCAGTTGGAACAGGTGCTCGGTGTGCAGCTGTTCGACCGCACCGGGCGCCAGGCCACGCTGAATGCGGCGGGCATCCGCGCGCTGCCGCTGGCCAGGGAGATTCTCGAGACGTTCAACCGCATGGCCGTGCCGGTGGATGCCAACGAATTCCGTGGCGAGCTGAAAGTCGGCGCCATCACCACCGCCCAGACCGGCCTGCTGCCCCAAGCCCTGGTGCGCCTGCGACAGGCGGCGCCGACGGTGGAGTGCAAGTTGGTGCCCGGGGTTTCTCTGGAGTTGCTCAGCCAGGTGGACGCCGGCGAGCTGGATTCGGCGATCATCATTCGCCCGCCCTTTGATTTGCCCAAGGAGTTGCACGTACAGGTGCTGCGCAAGGAGCCGTTTGTGTTGATCGTGCCGCACACGGTCAAGGGCGATGACCCGCTGCAACTGCTCGAAGCTCATCCCCACGTGCGCTACGACCGCGCTTCGTTTGGCGGGCGGCTGGTCAGCCGTTTTCTGCGGGAGCAGCGGCTGGATGTGCAAGTGGCGCTGGAACTGGACGAGATCGAGGCGCTGGTCAAAATGGTCGAATGCGGCCTGGGGGTGTCACTGGTTCCCCATGCCGGGCTATGGCTGGATCGCACGCCACAGGTGCGCGTCATCCCGCTGGGCGAACTGACCTTTCACCGGGAAATCATCCTGCTGAGCCGCTATAGCCAGCGCAACCTTCCCGTGCCGCAACTCTTTGCCCGATGCCTGCTGGCTGACGCGATCTGAGACGCAAAAAAAAGCCGCACATCCGTGCGGCTTTTTCAGGCCCTACTTCTTGGGCAACGCGTAGGCAATTACATAGTCCCCACGGTCCGGCGACTGTCGCGCGCCGCCGGCGGTTAGCACGATGTACTGCGTGCCAGTCTTGGGCGACACATAGGTCATCGGCCCCGATTGGCTACCCACAGGCAGGCGGGATTTCCAGATCTCATTGCCGTTGCCGGTATCGAAGGCGCGCAGGTAGAAGTCCTGGGTGCCGGCGAAGAACAACAAACCAGACTGGGTCGCCAGCGATGCGCCAAGGGTCGGCATGCCAATCGGAATCGGCATGTGCATGCGGATACCCAGCGGCCCGGTGTCTTCAACCGTGCCCACCGGCACTTGCCACATCAGCTTGTGGGTTTTCAGATCGATGGCCGACATAGTGCCAAACGGCGGTTTCTGACACGGAATGCCCGCCGCCGAGAGGAAGCGCTCGCGCATCGCACCGAACGGCGTACCGTCTTGCGGCACCACGCCCATTTCGATGCCACTGGCACCGGCGGCGATCTTGTCGCGCGGAATCATGTAGTTGGCCAAACCCAGGCGCATGTCGTTGACGAACATGTAGTGGGTGTTCGGGTCCACCGACACGCTGCCCCAGTTCATACCCCCAAGCGAACCCGGGAATTGCAGCGCCCGGTCCAGGCCTGGCGGCGTATAGACGCCCTGGTGACGCATGCCCTTGAACTGGATGCGGCACATCAGTTGGTCAAACGGCGTGGCGCCCCACATGTCGGATTCGGTCAGCTGCTGATTGCCGATGGAAGGCATGTCCACCGAGAACGGCTGAGTCGGCGAATAACGCTCGCCGGGCACGTTGCCCTGGGGCACCGGGCGCTCTTCAACCCGGGCGATGGGCACGCCGGTTTCGCGGTTGAGCAGGAAGATCTCGCCTTGCTTGGTGACTTGAGCCAGTGCTGGCTGTACGCCGCCGTTGCCGTCCGGAATGTCGTAGAGCAGCGGTTGCGCCGGCAGGTCAAAGTCCCAGAGGTCGTGGTGAGTGGTCTGGAAGTGCCAGCGCACCTGGCCGGTCTTCACGTCGAGGGCGACGATGGAGGAACTCCACTTGTCGTCATAGGCGGTGCGTTCACCGGCGAAGAAATCCGGGGTGGCGTTACCGGTAGGCAGGTAGACCAGGCCGAGCTTGGCGTCGTAGGACATGGCCGACCACACGTTCGGCGTGCCACGGGTGTAGGTCTCGCCCGCAGGCGGGCGTTTGGTGGTGTTCGGGTTACCCGGGTCCCAGGCCCACACCAGTTCGCCGCTGTGCACGTCGAAGGCGCGCACCACGCCTGGCGGTTCGCCGGTGGAGAAGTTATCCGCCACGCGTCCGCCAACGATCACCACATTGCCCGCCACCAGTGGCGTCGAGGTTTGCTGGTAATAACCGGGCTTCACTTCGCCCATGTCGGTCTTCAGGTCGACGGTGCCGTGGTCGCCGAAGTCGTCGCAGGGCGCGCCGGTTTCAGCATTGAGCGCAATCAGTCGGGCATCGCCGGTCGGCAGAAACAGACGTTTCACACAGGCTTTGGCGCTGGCAGGTTGCTCGCTGGCGCTGCTGTCGAAATACCCCAGGCCACGGCAGCGCTGCCAGTTGGGGCCGCTGCCCTGGGGGTCGAATTTCCAGCGTTGGGCACCGGTGTCGGCGTCCAGGGAGAAGACTTTGCCGTAGGCGGTGCACACGTAAACGCTGTCACCGATCTGCAGCGGGGTGTTCTGGTCTTCGGCGCCGGCGCCATTGCTCTCGGGGATGTCGCCGGTGTGGAAGGTCCACGCCACCTGCAACTTGTCGATGTTGCCTTTGTTGATCTGGTCCAGCGCGGCAAAACGATTGCCGGCGGTGGTGTTGCCCCAGTGAGCCCAGTCTTTTTGCTCGGTGCCCGGCGTTACCGGCGTCACCGCCGGCTCGCTGCTGGCCTTGACCACGTGGGTCGGCACAAACATGTACGCCAGGGTGGCGACCACGCCCAGGCCCAGCAGCCCCGCAACGCCATAGGCGCCGCGCCCGGGTGTCGATCCCGAGGCGCGGGCGAGCTGTGGATAAATCAGCGCGACCACCAGGCCGATGACGGCAAAGGTCAATACTCGTGAAACAAGCGGCCAGTATTCCAGCCCGGTGTCCCACACCGCCCAGACCGCGGTCAGCACCAACGCCACGGCGTACAGCCAGGCGCCCTGAGGCCTGCGCTTGGCGATCAGTACGCCGGAGACCAGCATCGCCAGGCCCATCAGCAGGAAATACCAACTGCCGCCCAGCGCTACGAGGTAACCGCCACCGCCTGCCAAACCCAGGCCGATCAAGGCGATCACCAGGCCCAGCCCAACCAGCAACACTCTGCTGCCGGTGGCAGCCCCAAAGTTATTCATCGCGCAAACGTCCTTCCTGTATACCCAACTGGAAATAATGTACCAAACAGTTACTTTTAACAATCTGGCACAAATTAATGTGTTCGATCATCGGCGAAAATAAATTCCGAGGTTTACTTGAAGTGGAATTTTATTTCCAATAGTGTCCACTTCAGAATCTTTGTCGCACCAGAACAATAAAAAGGAACCTCCCATGAAGCGCCTGCTTGGCTGTGCCTGTGCCCTGCTGTTGTCCACCGCCGCCCACGCTGAACTGCGCATCGGGGTATCCGTCGGACAATTCGATAACTACGTTTCCTACCTGGTGCAGGCCATGCAGGACCGCGCCAAGGCCTCGCCTGATGGAGTCAAGTTGCAGGTGGAAGAGTCCGCCAGCGACGTGGTCCGCCAGTTGAACCAGGTGGAAAGCTTCATCAGCCAGAAAGTCGACGCGATCATCGTCAACCCGGCCGACACCGCGGCTACCCGCAAGATCACCGAGAAAGCCAACGCCGCCGGTATCCCGTTGGTGTACATGAACAGCCGTCCCGAGGTCGAAACCTTCCCGCCGGGCGTGGTCTTCGTCGGCACCGACGAGCGCGCCATCGGCCGGATGCAGATGGAATACCTGGCCGAGAAGATGGGCGGCAAAGGTAACCTGGCGATCATCCTCGGCCGTCTCGCCCACAGTGATACCGGCAATCGCACCAATGGGGTCAAGGATGTGCTGGCCAAGTACCCCGGGATCAAAGTCGTCGAAGAACAGTCCGGCGACTGGCAGCGGGAAAAAGGCATGGACCTGATGAATGATTGGCTGACCAAGGGCCAGACCATCAACGCCGTGGCTTCCAACAATGACGAGATGGGCATCGGCGCCGCCATGGCCCTGCGCCAGACCGGTCGCCAGGACATACTGGTGGGCGGCATCGACGGTACGCCGGATGGCTTGCAGGCGCTGAAAAAGGGCCAACTGGCAGTGACCGTTTTCCGCGACCCGGTGGCCATCGGCGCTGGCTCGGTGGACGCCGCGCTGATGCTGATCAAGCATGCCGCCCTGCAAGGCGATGTATGGATTCCTACGCAACTGGTCACCCCGGAAAACTACCAGCAGTTCCTGCGCAACTGAGCCAAACGCCGCCGCGAGCATCAAGGGGACCGAGCCTGTAACATGCTCGCCCATTGATGCCCGCGCCGGAGAACACCTTGCCCGCCTCTCACCCTCCCGTCCTCGATGAAATCGATCGCCAGTTGATCGCCGCGTTGCAGATCAACGCCCGCGAAAGCGTGGCCATGCTCGCCCGGCAGTTGGGCATCGCCCGCACCACCGTCACCTCGCGCCTGGCGCGCCTGGAAAAAACCCAAGTGATTACCGGCTACGGCGTGCGTCTGAGCCAGCGCGTGGTAAATGGCGGCTTGCAGGCCTATGTGGGGATTACCGTGCAACCGCGTTCCGGCAAGGAAGTGCTGCGCCGGATCAGCGCCATGGCGCAGGTTCAGCAACTGTGTGCGGTCAGCGGTGAGTTCGATTACGTGGCCTGGCTGCGTACCGATTCGCCGGAACAGCTGGATCAACTGCTGGACCAGATCGGCAGCGTCGACGGTGTAGAGAAGACCACCACCTCGATCATCCTCAGTAACAAACTGGATCGTGGCCAACCAATCTGACCACCTTCGTCGTCACTCTGACTAAAAACAATTCATTTCGACGACACATTGCGTCTTATTAACGAACGCTACGCTCCCTAGAATGGCTGCCATCTTTTCCTATACTCAGCGGGTCGCGCCCCGCCGAGTCGCCAGCAAGGTCAGCCATGAGCATTCCTTCCAGCACCATCAGCAAGCCCAACCGCCACCCCGCCACCGGTAAAAAGCCGATCACTATCTTTGGCCCGGACTTCCCATTCGCCTTTGATGACTGGATCGAGCACCCGGCGGGCCTTGGCAGCATTCCGGCGGCCAACCACGGCGCCGAAGTGGCGATCGTCGGCGCCGGGATTGCCGGGCTGGTGGCCGCCTATGAGCTGATGAAGCTCGGCCTGAAACCCGTGGTGTATGAAGCCTCGAAAATGGGCGGCCGCCTGCGCTCTCAGGCGTTTGAAGGCGCCGAAGGCATCATCGCGGAACTGGGCGGCATGCGCTTCCCGGTGTCCTCCACTGCGTTCTACCACTATGTGGACAAGCTCGGGCTTGAGACCAAACCCTTCCCCAACCCACTGACTCCAGCCTCCGGCAGCACGGTCATCGACCTCGAAGGCCAGACGCATTACGCACAGAAGCTCGCCGACCTTCCTGCACTGTTCCAGGAAGTGGCTGACGCCTGGGCCGACGCCCTGGAAGCCGGCTCGCAGTTCGCCGATATCCAGCAAGCGATACGTGACCGTGACGTACCGCGTCTGAAAGAGTTGTGGAATACGCTGGTTCCGTTGTGGGACGACCGCACCTTCTACGACTTCGTCGCCACTTCCAAAGCGTTCGCCAAGTTGTCCTTCCATCACCGTGAAGTGTTCGGCCAGGTTGGCTTTGGCACCGGTGGCTGGGACTCGGACTTCCCCAACTCGATGCTGGAAATCTTCCGCGTGGTGATGACCAACTGCGACGATCACCAGCACCTGGTAGTCGGCGGCGTTGCCCAAGTGCCCATGGGTATCTGGCGCCATGTGCCGGAGCGTTGCGCCCACTGGCCGGAAGGCACCAGCCTCAGTTCGCTGCACAACGGCGCGCCACGGGCCGGGGTCAAGCGCATTGCCCACGCGCCGGACGGCCGTTTCGCGGTCACCGACAACTATGGCGACACCCGCGAATACGCCGCCGTGCTGACCACCTGCCAAAGCTGGCTGCTGACCACCCAGATCGAGTGCGACGAAACCCTGTTCTCGCAAAAGATGTGGATGGCCCTCGACCGCACCCGCTATATGCAGTCGTCGAAAACCTTCGTGATGGTCGATCGGCCATTCTGGAAGGACAAGGATCCGGAAACCGGCCGTGACTTGATGAGCATGACGCTAACGGATCGCCTGACCCGTGGCACCTACCTGTTCGACAACGGCGACGATAAGCCAGGGGTGATTTGCCTGTCCTATTCCTGGATGAGCGACGCCCTGAAAATGCTCCCGCAGCCCATCGAGAAGCGCGTGAAACTGGCCCTCGACGCGTTGAAAAAGATCTACCCGAAAGTCGACATCGCCGCGCGGATCATCGGCGATCCGATCACCGTATCGTGGGAAGCCGACCCGCATTTCCTCGGGGCTTTCAAGGGTGCACTGCCGGGCCACTATCGCTACAACCAACGGATGTACGCGCACTTCATGCAGAAAGACATGCCGGCGGAGCAACGCGGTATTTTCATCGCCGGTGACGACGTATCGTGGACACCGGCGTGGGTTGAAGGCGCCGTGCAAACCTCGCTGAATGCGGTGTGGGGCATCATGACTCACTTCGGTGGCAGCACTCACCCGCAGAACCCGGGCCCGGGCGATGTGTTCGACGAGATCGGGCCCATCGCTCTGCCCGAATAAGGAGTTGCCCATGCGTGTCGCCCTGTATCAATGCCCGCCTTTGCCGCTGGACGTGGCCGGCAATCTCAAGCGCCTGCATCAGTTGGCGCAAGAGGCCACCGACGCGGACCTGCTGGTACTGCCGGAGATGTTTCTCACCGGCTATAACATCGGCGTGGAAGCGGTCGGCGCCTTGGCTGAAACCCAGGACGGTCCCGCTGCCCAGTCCATCGCCGCGCTGGCGAAAAACTCGGGCGTGGCGATCCTCTATGGCTATCCGGAACGCGGTGCAGACGGGCAGATCTACAACGCCGTGCAGTTGATCGACGCCAACGGCCAACGCCTGTGCAACTACCGAAAGACGCACCTGTTTGGCGATCTCGACAACTCGATGTTCAGCGCCGGCGACGATAATTTCCCGCTGGTGGAATTGAACGGGTGGAAGCTGGGTTTCCTGATTTGCTATGACCTGGAGTTCCCGGAGAACACCCGTCGCCTGGCGCTGGCCGGGGCGGAGTTGATCCTGGTACCGACGGCCAATATGGTGCCCTTCGATTTCGTCGCCGATGTGACGGTGCGGGCGCGGGCGTTTGAAAACCAGTGTTATGTGGCCTACGCCAATTACTGCGGACAGGAAGGCGAGATCCAGTATTGCGGGCAAAGCAGCATCGCCGCACCGGATGGCCAGCGGATAGCCCAGGCGGGGCTCGATGAGGCGTTGATTGTCGGCACTCTGGATCGGCAGTTGATGGTCGACTCACGCGCGGCCAATCGCTACCTGCTGGACCGGCGTCCCGAGCTTTATGGTGCTTTGCACAAGCACTGATCCGGCAGGTTTGCGCTAGCATAGGCACTTCCTACGTTTCGGAAGTGCCCATGCCTGCGCCGGCCCACACTCATCACCTTCAATTGACCCTGGCCAACGGCCTGCGGGTTTCCTTGCGTCATGCGCCGCGTTTGAAGCGCTGCGCGGCGGCCTTGCGCGTTGCGGCGGGCAGTCACGATGTGCCCTTGGCCTGGCCGGGACTGGCGCATTTTCTTGAGCATTTGCTGTTCCTGGGCACCGTGCGTTTTCCTGCAAATGAAGGGCTGATGGCCTACGTGCAGCGTCAGGGCGGGCAGGTCAATGCCAGCACTCGCGAACGCACTACCGACTTTTTCTTTGAGGTGCCTGTTTCGGCATTTGAAGCAGCGTTGGAGCGCTTGGGGGATATGCTCGGCCATCCGCGCCTGGCCATCGAAGACCAGTTGCGCGAGCGTGAAGTGCTACACGCGGAATTTATCGCCTGGTCGCAAGATGCCACGGCGCAACATCAACAAGCGTTGCTGGAAGGTGTTGCGGCGGATCATCCGTTGCGGGCATTTCATGCGGGCAATCGGGATAGCTTGCCGGTAGAGCGTGAGGATTTTCAGCAGGCGTTGCGGGACTTTTATGAAGGCTTCTATCAGACCGGGCAGATGACCTTGAGCCTTGCGGGCCCTCAGTCGCTGGCGGAGTTAGAGGCATTGGCGCAACAGTTTGGCGCTGCACTGAAGACTGCACCGCTGCTGCCACAGAAGCCTGCGCCCGCGTTGCTGGCCGGCAATCAACGTAGTTATCAACACACCGATGAGCATCACTGGCATCAGGTCGTGGTGAGCGAGGCATCCGCTGACGCGTTGGACTTCCTCTGTCTGTGGCTGAACGCTTCGGCGTCGAGCGGATTGCTCGCCGAATTGCAGTCGCGGCAGTGGGTCAGTGCCATCGACGCAACAGTGCTGTATCAGTTCGCCGGCCAGGCTGTATTGGATATCAAGTTCACTCTGGACACTCATGGTGCCCCGCAGACGACGCTGATCGAAGAACTGCTGCACGACTGGCTGAGCTTTTTCGCCCACAGTGACTGGACCCTGCTGCGGGAAGAGTACGCGCTGCTGCTCGCTCGCAAACTACAGGTCAGCGGTGCCCTGGCCTTGGTCCGACAGAATCACGAACCCGCCCTCTCAGAACATGGCGCCGCGTCCCTTAAAGTCCTGTTGGACTCGCTGCAATTGCCGCCGTCCCGGCACGCCTGGCAACTGCCGCCCCCCAATCCGTTCCTGCGCCCGACCGTCAAAGAAGAGCGCCCGGGACTGATTCGCGGCCAGACCAGCGCCCATCGCGGTTTGCGCACGTTCGCCCAGGATCGCTCCCGTGGCCGAAAGGATCTCTCGGCGTTGACCTTCAGCCAGGCGCTACCAGGCGACACAGATAAAGGCGCGCTTTACCTGCGCTGGCATCTGGATTCGCCGCTGCATGAAGAGCTTTTCCCACGGTTGCGTGAGAACGCCAGCCAGGCCGGCGTCCAGCTGTCTTTCGAGACAATTGGCGGTTACTGGCAGTTGAAGATGGTCGGGCTGCACGAACCCATGCCCGCGATATTGGAGGAAGTGGCACGCGGTCTGACCCAGCTGGATGAAACGACCGTGACGCACCCCGCCGCTGCACAGACTATGGCGATCCGGCAGTTGCTCAAGGCATTGCCCGGCTATTGCGCTGGCATCCCATCTGCAGAACAGACGGCCGGCCAAGATCGGTGGTCGACCGCCCGCTGGCAAGGGCTTGCCGTCGGACTGCCAGCCGCCTGCGAGGTGGCGATAAAAAGCGCAGCAGGGAAACTGCCGGGGCAACCGGAAGCGGCTATCAGCAAGCTTCCATCAATCAGCGGCCAGCAGGTGTGGCATGAAGTGAGCACCGATTCCAGCGACAGCGCGCTGCTGCTCTTCTGTCCTACACCGACCCAGTCCCTGGCCGACGAGGCATGCTGGCGTTTACTCGCGCATCTGGTGCAAGCACCGTTCTACCAACGCCTGCGGGTCGAACTGCAACTGGGCTACGCGGTATTCAGCGGGATCCGACAATTCAACGGACAAACCGGCCTGCTGTTCGGAGTGCAATCCCCGAACGCTTCCGTCGCGCAAATCCTCGATCACCTGCACGCGCTCCTGAAACAGTTGCCCACGCTGATCAACGCCAGCGAACTGCCAAACGATCTGGCCCGGCAATTTTCCCTCGACGCCCTACCCACCGCCCAAGCCGCCGAACTGCTCTGGCACGCGCACTTGGCAGGTCACCCGTCGGATTACATCCAGCAGCTGCAAGATTTCATCCAGACCCGCACCCGCCAGGATTTAATGCACGCGGCACAGCGTCTCAATATTGCTGCAGGCGGCTGGCGCTGCGTGGCTAACAGCGAGTGCCTGCCGGCTCCCTGGCAGTTATCTGGCTGATCATTGCCGCTTCGGTAAAAGGCTTTTTCCCACAGGACAGCGCTATCTTCACAAGAAGTACGTAACATTCACATGCACACCTCTGAACATCTCCGCTTGGAGGTGGACTATATGTATTGGTAGTAAATGTCCCATCCATCCGTAGGAGTAAGAACATGACCTGGTCCAAACCTGCTTACACTGATCTGCGTATCGGCTTTGAAGTCACCATGTACTTTGCCAGCCGCTGATTGGCTTTGTATCGCAATGCAACGCCTCGGCCCGTCCGGGGCGTTTTTATTTTTGAGTTATGTGTAGTGGAGCGGCCATGTTTGTCCAGATTCTAGGTTCCGCCGCGGGCGGTGGTTTCCCGCAATGGAACTGCAACTGCGTGAACTGCGCAGGTTTTCGCGACGGTAGCCTGCGGGCCAAGGCGCGTACCCAGTCGTCCATCGCGATTTCCGATGACGGCGTGAACTGGGTGCTGTGCAACGCTTCGCCAGACATCCGCGCCCAGCTTCAAGGGTTCGCCCCGATGCAACCCGGTCGCGCCCTGCGGGACACCGGCATCAGCGCGATCATCCTGATGGACAGCCAGATCGACCACACCACCGGCCTGCTCAGCCTGCGCGAAGGCTGCCCGCACCAGGTGTGGTGCACCGACATGGTCCATGAGGACCTGAGCACCGGCTTCCCGCTGTTCACCATGCTGACCCACTGGAATGGCGGCCTGGCCTGGAACCGCATCGAGCTGGACGCCAGCTTCACCATTCCGGCCTGCCCTAACCTGCGCTTTACGCCATTGCCCCTGCGCAGCGCGGCGCCGCCCTACTCGCCTCACCGATTCGACCCACACCCGGGCGACAACATCGGCCTGATCGTCGAAGACCTGCGCACCGGCGGCAAGCTGTTCTATGCGCCAGGCCTGGGTAAGGTCGACGGGCGGTTGCTGGAGATCATGGCCGGCAGCGATTGCCTGCTGGTGGACGGCACGATGTGGGATGACGACGAAATGCAGCGCCGTGGCGTTGGCACCCGCACCGGTCGCGAGATGGGGCACCTGGCACAAAACGGCCCCGGCGGCATGCTGGAAGTGCTGGAGCAGTTGCCCAAGCAGCGCAAGGTGCTTATCCACATCAACAACACCAACCCGATCCTGGATGAGGACTCGCCCGAGCGAGCCGAGCTGCTACGACGCAATGTGGAAGTGGCGTACGACGGCATGAGCATTGAATTGTAGGAGCGAGCCAAATGACTGACACACCGCTGACCACCGCCGAGTTTGAACAGGCCCTGCGGGCCAAGGGCGCCTTTTACCATATTCATCACCCGTATCACGTGGCGATGTATGAAGGCCGCGCCACCCGCGAGCAGATCCAGGGTTGGGTCGCCAACCGGTTTTATTATCAGGTGAACATTCCCCTCAAGGACGCCGCGATCCTGGCCAACTGCCCGGACCGGGAGGTTCGTCGTGAGTGGATCCAGCGCCTGCTGGATCACGACGGCGCCCCCGGCGAAGACGGCGGCATTGAAGCCTGGCTGCGCCTGGGCCAGGCAGTCGGCCTGGACCCGGATCAACTGCGCTCCCAGGAATTGGTACTGCCCGGCGTACGATTTGCGGTAGACGCCTACGTCAACTTCGCCCGTCGCGCCAGCTGGCAAGAAGCCGCCAGCAGCTCCCTGACCGAATTGTTCGCCCCGCAGATCCACCAGTCGCGCCTCGACAGCTGGCCCCAGCATTACCCGTGGATCGACCCGGCCGGCTACGAGTATTTCCGTACCCGCCTGGGCCAGGCTCGCCGGGATGTGGAGCACGGCTTGGCGATTACCTTGCAGCACTACACCACCCGCGAAGGCCAGGAGCGCATGCTGGAAATTCTCCAGTTCAAACTGGACATTCTCTGGAGCATGCTTGATGCCATGAGCATGGCTTATGAACTGAAACGCCCGCCGTATCACAGCGTGACTGATCAGCGTGTGTGGCATAAGGGGATCACCCTATGAGCTTCGATCGCAGCAAAAAACCGACCTGGCGCCAGGGCTATCGCTTCCAGTACGAACCGGCGCAGAAAGGCCATGTGTTGCTGTACCCGGAAGGCATGATCAAGCTCAATGACAGCGCCGCGCTGATCGGCGGCCTGATCGATGGCGAGCGCGATGTAAGCGCGATCATTGCCGAGCTGGACAAGCAATTCCCTGGCGTGCCCGAGCTCGGTGAAGACATCGAGCAATTCATGGAGGTTGCCCGTGCTCAGCACTGGATCGAACTTGCCTGACCTGCCACCCAAACCGGAGATCGGCCTGCCACTCTGGTTGCTGGCCGAGCTGACCTACCGCTGCCCACTGCAATGCCCGTACTGCTCCAATCCGCTGGATTTCGCCGAGCAGGGCAAGGAGCTGAGCACCGAACAGTGGATCAAGGTATTTCGCGAAGCCCGGGAAATGGGCGCCGCGCAACTGGGTTTTTCCGGTGGTGAACCGTTGGTGCGCCAGGACCTCGCCGAACTGATCGCCGAGGCGCGCAAGTTGGGTTTCTACACCAACCTGATCACCTCCGGCATCGGCCTCACCGAGCAGAAAATCAGCGACTTCAAGAAGGCGGGCCTGGACCATATCCAGATCAGCTTCCAGGCCAGCGACGAGCAAGTGAACAACCTGCTGGCCGGCTCGAAAAAAGCCTTCGCGCAAAAACTCGAAATGGCCCGGGCAGTAAAAGCCCACGGCTACCCGATGGTGCTGAACTTCGTCACCCATCGGCACAATATCGACAAGATCGACCGCATCATTGAGCTGTGCATTGCCCTGGAAGCGGACTTTGTCGAGCTTGCCACCTGCCAGTTCTACGGCTGGGCCCAGCTCAATCGGGTCGGCCTGTTGCCGACCCAGGAACAGCTGGTGCGCGCCGAACGCATCACCAACGAATACCGCGCCAAGCTCGAAGCCGAAGGCCACCCGTGCAAGCTGATATTCGTCACGCCTGATTACTACGAGGAACGCCCGAAAGCCTGCATGAATGGCTGGGGCAGCATCTTTCTGACGGTAACGCCGGACGGTACTGCCCTGCCGTGCCACGGAGCCCGACAGATGCCGGTGCAATTTCCCAACGTGCGCGACCACAGCATGCAACACATCTGGTACGACTCGTTCGGCTTCAACCGCTTTCGCGGCTACGACTGGATGCCCGAGCCGTGCCGTTCATGCGATGAAAAGGAAAAGGACTTCGGCGGCTGCCGCTGCCAGGCGTTCATGCTGACCGGAGATGCCAGCAATGCTGACCCGGTGTGCAGCAAATCTGAGCATCACGGGATGATCCTCCAGGCCCGCGAAGAAGCGGAGCACGCCACCCAGACCATCGAGCAACTGGCCTTTCGCAATGAGCGCAATTCACGGCTGATCGCGAAAGGCTGAGGCCCGTTAACGTTTGGCGATGATATACACCGCGTGCACGATGCCCGGAATGTAACCGCACAAGGTCAACAGGATGTTCAGCCAGAACGCGCCGGCGAAACCCACTTGCAGGAACACACCCAGTGGCGGCAGCAGAATGGCGATGATGATGCGAATGATATCCATGGGTTCAGCTCCAGAAAATCGGCTCGTGTGAGCCGTACAAGCTAATCGACCTTGGCCGTTGGTAAGGGTTCAGTGGGATCTGGCACGGGGCCATCCTCAGGCCAGGATTTCCAAACCATGCTTCTGCACGATGCTCAACAGCTTGAGCGCCATGCCGCTGGGCCGCTTCTCACCAGACTCCCATTGCTTCACCGTGGAGGCGCTGGTGTTCAAGTAACGGGCAAATACAGGTTGGCTGACGTGACTGCGCTCGCGTAGTTGTTTGATTTGCTCGGCCGGGATTTGCGCCGGAATATCCGCAAGGCATGCCTCGTCGAACTCACGAAGGGTGGTTTTGTTAATAGCGCCAATTGCATAAAGCGCTTCGGCGGATTGATGAATCGACTCAAACGCCTCACTTTTATATTTCTTGGTCATGATGTATCTCCACAAACTCCCTGAGATCCAGCATCTGCTGAATCTGTGCTTCGCTGAAACCTTCATAGGTCTTAGCCAGCGACCGAAACCAAACCAGCTCGCTTTGAGTGATATTGCTTTGGTTCTGCTTGGCGTATAGCAATTGATATACCCAGTAATGCCTGCCCTTGGCCAAGACAATTGAACGATGTCGGTTCTGATTCAGACGTTTCTTCCAAACACCACCGCCCAAATTGTCGGCTTGGCCGCCAAGCATCTCGCTGAATGCTTCCCTCAATTGCGAATCACATATCCAAGCCTTGCTGGCTGCGTTGGCAAAATTCCGCGTTTTGAACAGCCTGAGCCTCATAGGCATCCCTTCCCAAAAACATACCACTCAGTGGTATAGATTAGAAATAGGGCATAAAAAACTTCACGCCCTATCGGCAGTCCTTGCCGACGCCCGCTAAAAGGCCATTTTTCCCAATGATGCTCAAGCACCCTTTTCAATCCAAAAATTACGCGGACAAAAAAACGCCCCAGCCAAAAAAATCAGGCTGGAGGCGCCGCGTATACCGCGAGACGGTTCAGGAAATAAGGGAGTTAAACGGCAATGCCCTTGCGGCATTGCAGCTGTGCGGTGTGCACCCGGGAGAACGCTCGCGCCAGGCGCAGGAGCATTTCGTCGACGTTGCTTTTGCTCAATGTGAGCGCCGGAGTGAAGCGCAGGCAGTCGGGTTGCGGCGCGCTCAGGATCAGTCCTTCGCTCAGCGCTGCTTTTACCACCGCATCTGCCGAATCTTCCGACAGGGTCAGTCCCCACAGCAGACCCTGGCCACGCAGTTCGCCCTGGCCATAACGATGAGCCAAGCGGGCAAGCCCTTCGCCCAGATAAGCGCCAACTTCGCAAACGTGCTCCAGAAATACGTGGTTGAGTACGGTATCGAGCACCGCTAAACCAGCGGAAGCCATCAGCGCGTTGCCGTGGTGGGTGCCTTCCAGCTCACCGATTTCAAAACAACACGCCTTGCCCCGCGCAAGCAACGCCGCCAGCGGCACACCTCCACCCAAGCCCTTGCCCAGGCAGACAATGTCGGCGCGTACGCCGTAGTGCTGTTCGGCGAGCAAGGTGCCACAGCGGCCAGTGCCGGTTTGCACTTCGTCGAGGATCAACAGGATGCCCAGCTCGCGGCACAGGCGTTCGACGCCCTTGAGGTAGTGCTCGGTCGCAGGGATGACACCGGCATCGTTCTGGATCGGTTCCAGCATGATTGCCACGGTCTGCGCGTCGACGGCTGCATGTAATGCAGGCAGGTCATTGAACGGTACGTGACTGAAGCCCGGCAATTGCGGCTCAAAACGGTTTTCACTGGCAGCGGCCGATGCCGACATCGCGGCAAAGCTGCGGCCATGGCAACCGTTGCTGGCGGTGATGATGCGATAGGCGCCACCGCGGTGCAGCTGGCCCCATTTACGCGCCAGCTTGATCGCCGCTTCGCAGGCTTCGGCGCCGCTGTTGAGCAGGTAGGCCTGGTCGCTGCCGGTGCGGTGGCACAGGCGATCGGCGAGGTTCAGTTGAGCGCGGTTGTGCAGGCCGTTGCCGGGGTTGATCAGCGATTGGGCCTGATCGGCCAACGCCTGGGTCAGTACCTGCGGGCTATGGCCCAAGCTGTTGGCGCCGCCACCCTGGCTGAAGTCGAGATAGGCGCGGTCTTCGCTGTCCCATAGCCAGGAACCCTGACCGCGTACAAACACCTGAGGCGGACGCGTCACGCTGGGCATCAGGCAGTCGCTGGAAAGGTCGTCTCGCAGTGTCGGAGTTTTCGCATCGAGGATCAGATCATCCAGACTGGGAACCGGGCGACGCAGGTTGAACAGGTTCATGGATAAATCCCGCTGGCAATCGCACCTTGGTCGGTATCACCGACCAGCCCATGGCTGAGGTTTTTTGCCCTGCCTATGCAAACACCGTCAACATAAACACTACTCATCGCACTTTCCGGCCCTGTAAGCCCTGTGAATAGGCGCTAGACTAGGCGTCTCGGGGGCACTCGGCCATTTCGATTTTCCAGCATTTTCGATAAGCGTTACTTATGGATTTCAAGCAACTGCGTTATTTCGTCGCGGTGTATGAAGAAGGCCACGTGGGCCGGGCTGCAGAGCGCCTGTCGATCTCCCAGCCCGCCTTGTCGCAGCAGATTCGTCAGCTCGAACAGAACCTCGATGTGAGCCTGTTCGAACGCAGCAGCAAGCGCCTGCTGCCAACCCTCGCCGCCCACACCTTGTACAACCACGCCCTGCCCTTGCTCGACGGGATGCAGCAAGCCGTGGAAGCCCTGCGCAACTTCAAGGGCCAGGCGTTGCGTACCCTGGCGATCGGCGTGCTGCAAACCGTGCACACCAGCCTGGTGCCGCAGATGCTCGAACGGGTGCGCAAGGCCCAGCCGCACTTGGTGATACAGATCTACGAACTGACCGGTATGGAAATCGAACGCCGGCTGCTCAACGGCTCGCTCGACATCGGCATCAGCTACCTGCCGCCGCGCCAGCCGGGGCTGCACGGTGTGCTGCTGTATGAAGATGAACTCAAGGTGGTCATCCCGTCTGACCACCCGCTGCGGGAATTCAAGAAAGTCTCCTTGAAGCAAGCCGCCGAGCTACCGATGTTGCTGCTGGGGGAAGAGTTTCAGGTACGGCAGATCTGGCAGGGTCAGCTGGCCAACCTGGGCCGTCGTCCGCAAGTGCAGGCAGAGTTGAATACGATGGTGGGGATTCTCGACAGCCTGCCCTACACCAAGCTGGCGACAGTACTGCCTGGACGCTCCCAGGACGAACACAACAGCAAGGCGTTGCTGTGGAAACCCCTGAGCGAACCACGGGTGCCGCTGAAAGTAGGATTGGTGTGCCGGGATGTGCAGCGTCAGCAAGCAACGTTGGAATTGTTGCGCACGCTGCTGGAAGACGTGATGAACGCGCCTGTCTGACTTTTTCGCAGGCAAAAGAAAAAACCCCGCCGAAGCGGGGCTTTGCAGACTGTTTCCCTGACATCCATTTCACTCCGCCTTCCTGGCAGAATCCTACGTGTCCGTGTTGTTGCTTTGCGCTTCCTGCGCGACGTCCATGTGAAGTAGATTATCCGTGGATCCAATGTGGCGATAGAGGACGAATAGCAGCACGTCATGTAAGAGAATGCTTACACGCCCTCCAAGCCCTTAGAACAGTGCTTCATCCAGCAAAAACAGCGATTCGCTACCGGCTTTTACCGAGGCGCTGAGGGACGCGATCCTCGGCAGCAAGCGGGCAAAGTAGAAACGCGCAGTCCCCAGTTTGCTGGCGTAGAAATCTTCCTGAGCCTCTTTGCCCAAGGCCGCCTTGGCCATCAGGGCCCACATGTAGGCATAAGCCATGTAGCCGAACGCGTGCAGGTATTCCACCGACGCCGCACCGATTTCATTCGGGTTGGACTTGGCGCGATCCAGCAGCCAGGCGGTCAGCTCATCCAGATCATCCACCGCCGCGTTCAGGGGCTTGGTGAACTCGGCCAGTTCGGCGCTCGCAGTAGCGGTGAAATGGCGGATCTCGTCGGCGAACAGCTTGTAGAACGCCCCGCCACTGCCGACGATCTTGCGTCCCACCAGGTCCAGGGCCTGAATGCCGTTGGTGCCTTCGTAGATCTGGGTGATGCGTACATCACGCACCAGTTGCTCCTGGCCCCATTCGCGAATGTAGCCGTGGCCGCCGAAAATCTGCTGGCCATGCACGGTGGTTTCCAGGCCCAGGTCAGTCAGGAATGCCTTGGCAACCGGGGTCAACAGGGCAACCAAGTCGTCCGCACGCTTGCGGGTGGTGGCGTCTTCGCTGAACTTGGCGGTGTCCAGCTGCATTGCCACGTAGGTGGAGAATGCGCGGCCACCTTCGTTGGAGGCTTTCATGGTCAGCAGCATGCGCCGCACGTCCGGGTGGACGATGATCGGGTCGGCAACCTTGTCCTTGGCTTTCGGACCGGTTGGCGAACGGCTTTGCAGGCGGTCGCGGGCGTATTCGATAGCGTTCTGATAAGAGCGCTCACCAGAGGCCAGGCCCTGAATACCGACGCCCAGGCGCTCGTAATTCATCATGGTGAACATCGCCGCCAGGCCACGGTTCGGCTCGCCCACTAGGTAACCCACGGCCTCGTCGAAGTTCATCACGCAGGTCGCGGAAGCCTGGATGCCCATCTTGTGTTCGATGGAGCCACAGGTCACCGGGTTGCGCGCGCCCAGGCTGCCGTCGGCATTGACCATGAACTTGGGCACCAGGAACAGCGAGATGCCCTTGGGACCCGCCGGTGCGTCCGGGAGCTTGGCCAGCACCAGGTGGATGATGTTTTCGGTGAGGTCATGCTCGCCACCGGTGATGAAGATCTTGGTACCACTGACCTTGTAGGAACCGTCTGCCTGAGGCTCGGCCTTGGTCCGAATAATCCCCAGGTCGGTGCCCGCATGAGGCTCGGTCAGGCACATGGAACCGGCCCATACGCCCGAGTACATATTCGGCAGGTAGGTGGCTTTGAGTTCTTCACTGGCGTGAGTATTGATCGACACGCAGGCGCCGGACGTCAGCATCGGGTACAGGCCGAAGGCCAGGCCCGAGGAGTTGATCATCTCTTCAACCTGGGCCGACACCGCTTTGGGCATGCCCATGCCGCCGTAGGTCGGATCGCCACCGACACCGACCCAACCGCCTTCGGCGTATGTCTTGTAGGCGTCTTTGAAACCGGCTGGGGTGAAGACCGCGCCATTCTCCCAGCGGCAACCTTCTTCGTCGCCGCCACGGCTGAGCGGGGCGACGGTCTTGGAGGTGACTTTGCCGGCTTCTTCGAGGATTGCCTCAACGGTCTCGGCGTCGACGGTCTCCGCCAGCGCAGGCAGTTGGGCCCAGAGTTTGGCGACCTCGAAAACTTCGTTGAGGACGAAGCGCATATCGCGCAGCGGCGCTTTGTAGTCAGCCATGGCAAACCTCGTGAGAACTATAACGTTATTCGGGTGGGGTCAGTTTTACAGACCCCGAGTGTAACCGAACAACTTTTGTGACACATAGGGTCTGATCATGACCAACAAGTATTTTACGGTCACTAAAGCGCAAACAGCTCCGCGGGCAGACTCATCAGGCATTCGCTACCCGCCTCCACTGCCGCCCGATGGGCCGCCGTGCGCGGTAGCAGGCGCTTGAAGTAGAACTCGCATGTCGCCAGCTTGCCTCGAGCGTAATCGGCATCACCGCTGCCGCTGTCCAACTGCTCCTGCGCCACCAGCGCCATGCGCAGCCACAGATAGGCGAGGATGATGTAGCCGCTGTACATCAAGTAATCCAGAGCTGCAGCACCCACTTCATCCGGGTTCTTCATGGCGGCCATGCCGACCTTGACGGTCAACTCGCCCCATTGCTGATTCAACTCGTTGAGCTGCGCCACATGACCCTTGAGTTGCGGATGCTCGGCGTTTGCAGCGCAGAACTTGTGGACGATCTTTGTAAAACCACGCAGCAGCTTGCCTTGGCTGCCGAGCACCTTGCGCCCGAGCAAATCCAGCGCCTGGATGCCATTGGTCCCTTCATAAATCGGCGCAATCCGGCAATCCCGCACCAACTGCTCCATGCCCCACTCACGAATGAAGCCATGGCCGCCGAACACTTGCATGCCGTGGTTCGTCACCTCCAGCCCGGTTTCGGTCATGAAGGCTTTGCAGATCGGCGTAAGGAAGGCCAACAGGTCTTCAGCTTCCTGGCGCTGACTTTCGTCGCCGCTCAAGTGCGCGGTATCGAGCAACTGCGCGGAGAAGTAGGTCAACGCCCGGTTGCCCTCGTTGAAAGCTTTCATGGTCAACAACATGCGCCGCACATCCGGGTGGACGATGATCGGGTCGGCGGCTTTTTCCGGAGCCTTGGCACCGGTCAGCGAGCGCATCTGCAAGCGGTCGTTGGCGTACTTGATCGCGCCCTGGAAGCTCGCTTCACCCAGGCAAAGGCCCTGCATGCCGGTGCCCAGGCGCGCATGGTTCATCATGGTGAACATGCAGTTCAGGCCCTTGTTCGCTTCACCGATCAGGAAGCCCCGGGCGCCATCGAAGTTGAGCACACAGGTGGCCGAAGCCTTGATGCCCATCTTGTGTTCGATCGAGCCGCAAGCCATCGCATTGCGTTCACCCGAGTCGGCGTGGAACTTAGGCACGATAAACAGCGAAATGCCCTTGGTCCCGGCCGGCGCATCCGGCAGCTTGGCCAGTACCAGGTGGATGATGTTTTCACTCATGTCGTGCTCACCGGCCGAGATGAAAATCTTGCTGCCGGTGATCGCGTAGCTGCCGTCTGCCTGAGGCACGGCGCGGGTCTTGATCAGCCCCAGGTCGGTGCCGCAATGAGCTTCGGTCAGGCACATGGTGCCCGTCCACTGGCCAGCGGTGAGTTTGCTCAGGTAGGTGTTTTTCTGTTCTTCAGTGCCATGGGCACGGATCGCCGACATCGCACCGTGGGTCAGGCCCGGGTACATGCCCCAGGACGTATTGCTGGAGGAGATCATCTCCGCGAGCACCAGGCCCAGGGACATTGGCAAGCCCTGCCCGCCGTAGGCCGGGTCTGCCGCCAAACCGTGCCAGCCGCCTTCCACGTACTGGGCGAAGGCCTCCTTGAAGCCCTTTGGCGTGGTCACCACGCCGTTGTCGAAATGGCAGCCTTCTTCATCGCCGGAGCGGTTCAACGGCGAGAGGACGTTTTCACAGAACTTGGCGCCTTCTTCGAGGATCGCGCCGACCATGTCCGGGCTGGCATCGGTCGCACCCAGCGCCGCGTAGTGGCCGTGGAAGTCGAAAACGTGATCGATCAGAAAGCGCATGTCGCGCAGGGGAGCTTTATAGTCAGGCATGGCGATGTCTCCGGCAGCAGATGCCTTCAACCTACTGCCCCACGGCCCACCGGACAATCACTGTAGGGCCGCTGAATACACCACCATCACTCAACCGGCAGCGCTGTCCATGCGCACCGCGCCCCGGCGGGTCTGCCCCGAAGCGACCACGCAGTTACGCCCCGCGCCCTTGGCGTTGTACAGCGCCTGGTCGGCGGATTTGAGCACTTCTTCAGGGCTACGCTGCTCGGCCTGGCGCTCGGCGACGCCGATACTGACGGTCACCGAAACGCTTGACGCACCACTGCCTGCGCGACGTTGTCGGCCCTGTTGGTCATCATTGGGGCGATCGGGGTTACGCAGCTTGATGTCGTAGTTGGCGATGATTTCGCGGATTTCTTCAAGGTGAGGCAGGCATTCATCCAGGGTCTTGCCGGCGAACACCACGGCAAACTCTTCACCGCCATACCGATAAGCCCGGCCGCCGCCGTTGACCTTGGACAGCTTGCTGGCCACCAGGCGCAGTACCTGGTCGCCTACATCGTGGCCATGGGTGTCGTTGAAGCGCTTGAAGTGATCAACGTCGCCCATGGCCAGCACATAGTTGCGCCCCAGGCGCTGCATGCGTTCGTTGAGTGCGCGGCGGCCCGGTAGCCCGGTCAGCTCGTCACGGAAGGCCATTTGATAAGCCTCGTGGGCCACACCGGCGGCAATCATCAGCATCACCTGGCTGCACATGATGTTGAGGGTGAACGGCAGGATGAAGGTCTGCGGCAACATCCAGAACAACCCCAGCAAGCCCACCAGTTGTGCGGCGTGCAGCGGTCTTGGCTGGTACCAGTACTGCGCGGCAAGGGTGACAAAGCCAATCAGGAACATCGGGTACGACAACTGGATCAGGCTCATCCAGCGGCCATGCAAGGCGGGCCAGCGAATCTCGGCCAACCAGTTCAACAGCGCCTGGGGGAAACTTTGCTCAAGGGCCAGCGCCACGCTGCCGACCGCAAACAGCACCGCGCACCGCGCGACGAAGTCGCGAAACAGATGGGTTTTTTCCTGCCAGACCGCATAGATGCCGAACAGCAGCGGCAACAACAGGCAGCACAGATGGAAGACCACGGCCGCGTCTTCCCGAACACTGCCGTGGTCGCGGTAGTAATCGGTCTGGGTGTCCAGCAGGAAATAGACCACGTACACCGTGAGCATCAGGAACAGTTCGCGCTGGCGACGGTAGACCGCGCAGTACGAACCGCCCAGCAGCAACACCAGAGTCGGCAGCACATTGAACAGTGAGGTGAAGAACACATTGAGGTCCTTCACGTACGCAGCCGAGAGCCCCGCCAACAGCAACAGCAGTGAAGGTAAAAAATGACTGAAACGTAAAGCAGACACGCGTGGCAAGGGTAAAGCTCCGACCCACTAAAAAGATGGCACAGTGCCTTCACTGATCACAGTTAAGCACATTCGATGTGATGCGTATCACATTGCCATCACTTTAACGGCCGAGCGGCGCAATCCCTGAGTGCTGCGCTGTGGTTTTTTATTGAGTGGCCTGGAGCGGGACACAGAGCATTTCAGGCTGCATGCCCACGCGGAGCATGGGCGCGATAAAAGAAGCCGCCGCTCCCGAAGGAGCGGCGGCTTTTGAAATGAACCCGTCGAGGCTTAGTAGCCCAGGTCGAAGTTCTCTTCTTTCATGTCCATCAGGTTATTGGCGCCCGACAGCATGGTTGCAACGTGGGTGCGGGTACGCGGCAGGATACGCTGGAAGTAGAAGCGCGCAGTCTGCAGCTTGGCGGTGTAGAAACCTTCTTCGGTGGTGCCGGCAGCCAGTTTCTCGGCGGCCAGGCGGGCCATGTCGGCCCAGAAGTAGGCCAGGCAGGCGTAGCCGGAGTACATCAGGTAATCCACCGAAGCGGCGCCGACTTCTTCACGGTCCTTCATGGCTGCCATGCCGACCTTCATGGTCAACTCGCCCCACTCTTTGTTCAGTGCCGCCAGCGGTGCAACGAATTCTTGTACCGCTTCGTTGCCTTCGTTGGCCTGGCAGAACTTGTGGACGATCTTGGTGAAGCCCTTCAGCGCTTCGCCTTGGGTCATCAGCACTTTACGGCCCAGCAGGTCGAGGGCCTGGATGCCGGTGGTGCCTTCGTACAGCATCGAAATGCGGCTGTCGCGAACGTTCTGCTCCATGCCCCACTCGGCGATGAAGCCGTGACCGCCGTAGATTTGCACGCCGTGGTTGGCGGCTTCAAAACCGACTTCGGTCATGAACGCCTTGGCAATCGGGGTCATGAACGCCAGCAGTGCGTCAGCCTGTTTCTTGGCTTCGTCGTCGGTGCCGTACTTGACCACGTCAACCTGCTTGGCGGTGAAGTACACCATCGCGCGGTTACCTTCGGCGAAGGCTTTCATGGTCAGCAGCATGCGGCGCACGTCAGGGTGCACGATGATCGGGTCGGCTGCCTTGTCCGGCGCTTTCGGGCCAGTCAGGGAGCGCATTTGCAGACGGTCACGAGCGTATTTCAGGCCGCCCTGGAAGCCGATTTCAGCGTGGGACAGACCTTGCAGCGCGGTACCCAAACGGGCGGTGTTCATAAAGGTGAACATGCAGTTCAGGCCTTTGTTCGCCGGGCCGATCAGGAAACCAGTGGCCGCGTCGAAGTTCATCACACAGGTAGCGTTGCCGTGGATGCCCATCTTGTGTTCCAGGGAACCACAGGACACGGCATTGCGCTCGCCAATCGAACCGTCGGCGTTCGGTACGAACTTGGGAACGATGAACAGCGAAATGCCTTTGGTGCCAGCCGGTGCGTCCGGCAGGCGGGCCAGCACGATGTGGACGATGTTGTCGGCCATGTCGTGTTCACCGGCCGAGATGAAGATCTTGGTGCCGGAAACCTTGTAGGAGCCATCAGCCTGAGGCTCTGCCTTGGTGCGCAGCATACCGAGGTCGGTGCCGCAGTGCGGCTCGGTCAGGCACATGGTGCCGGTCCACTCACCCGACACCAGCTTGGTCAGGTAAGCCTCTTGCTGCTCGGGGGTGCCGTGCTCGGAAATGGTGTTCATCGCGCCGTGCGACAGGCCCGGGTACATGCCCCACGACCAGTTGGCTTCGCCGACCATTTCGCTGACTGCCAGGCCCAGGGACTCCGGCAGGCCTTGGCCACCGTGCGCCACGTCGTGGGCCAGGCTTGGCCAGCCGCCTTCGACGAATTGTTTGTAAGCTTCTTTGAAACCGGTAGGGGTCTTAACGCCTGACTCGCTCCAGGTGCAACCTTCGATGTCACCCACTCGGTTCAGCGGTGCCAGTACCTGCTCACAGAACTTGGCGCCTTCTTCGAGAATGGCGTCAACCATGTCCGGGGTAGCGTCCTGGCAAGCCGGCAGGCTCTGATAGTGCGCTTCATAGCCGAGCAGTTCGTCACGAACGAAGCGAATATCACGCAAGGGGGCCTTGTAGTCAGGCATAGCGATAAACCTCTGCTGATGTATCTGGGATGAACAACCGCGTGGATTGTTGTAGCGGTCAAACAGTTGTTTGAAACATACGTTTACGACCTATCCTTGTCAAGCGTCGTGCAAACGCCGTTTGTCATGACGCAGGTCAACGTCAGGCACGGCAAGGCCTGCAGCGAAATGCCGCATGACGATTCAGGGGGTAAAAGATTATTGAGCGGTGAAGATCAATGTGGGAGCTGGCTTGCCTGCGATGCGGGCGCCGCGGTGTATCAGGAGGATCGAGGTGACGCTATCGCAGGCAAGCCAGCTCCCACAGAAAAGCCAGCTCGCGCGATAAGAGGGGCGTTATGCGTAGGTGTCGATCAACGTGCCGAGCATTTCGTCGGAAGCCTTGGCCACTTTGGCGCCCAGTTCTACCTGGAACTTGCCTTGGGCCATCTCGACCATATTGCTTGCCGAGTTGCTTGCCTGATTGGCCTCTACCGAACGCAAACGATCATTTTGCGCGTCCGAAGGCTGGGTCGTGGCGGCGCTGGCGATCTTGCCGGCGGCCTGGTCGACACGGTTCTGCCCGGTCTGAATGGCGCTCAGTCCCGAGTAAAACGCACTGCTACCAGAGATTTCCATGGCTTGAACCTGCCTGAAAGAGAATCGTGAAATCTTATTGAAGCAGACATACCGGCAAAAGGCCCGTTAAAAACACTAATGGCATAATGCCTTATTGATAGGCAAAACTAGTCAAGCAGGTCCAGTTGCAAGTACTCGGCGACCGCTTCGGCGCTGGGATGCTTGAGCTTGGGCACCCTTCCCAGGCATGGCGCGGGGAGTCGTTCAGCCAGGGTCGCGAGGTTTTCTTCCAGACGAGAGGTCTTCGGATCGATGATATTGGCCACCCAACCCGCCAGCGGCAAACCGTCCCGGGCGATGGCTTCTGCCGTCAGCAACGCGTGACTGATACAACCCAGTCGTACCCCCACCACCAGGATCACCGGCAGCTTCAGCGCCTGGGCCAGGTCCGACAGATTGTCCTGATCCGCCAAGGGCACACGCCAACCGCCCGCGCCTTCAATCAAGCTGAAGTCTGCCTGCTTGGCCAGAATATGCTGCATGGGTTTCAACAACGACTGCACCGTCAGTGCCACACCGGCTTCGCGGGCTGCCAGATGCGGCGCAATGGCCGGCTCGAACGCCACCGGGTTGACCTCGGCATAGGTCAAGGGCAGTGAACATTCCGCCAGCAACGCCAGGGCATCCGCATTGCGCAGTCCCTTGGGTGTCAGTTGGCACCCCGAGGCTACCGGTTTGCCCGCCGCCGTGCTTTTGCCCGCTTGCCGCGCGGCATGCAGCAGGCCGGCGGCGATGGTGGTCTTGCCGACATCAGTGTCGGTGCCGGTGATGAAGTAAGCGGCATTCATAGAGGTTTCTCCAGGACGGCGTACACCACTTGATAAGTCGCCGGCAGGCCCTGAGCCTGGCGGAACTGCTCGTAGGCTTGCACCAGTGCAACAATCCGCGCCCGGCCCGTCAAGCCTCCGGGGCGCCCCGGGTTCAGATTGTGCGCACCCAACGCTTTCAATTCGTGAGTCAGGCTGCGCACGTCGGGGTAATGCAACACGTGGGGACACTGCTCCAGGCTACGCACCCGCAAGCCACTTGCCGCGCATAGCTGTTGATAAGTACTGAATGGCCGGAAGCGGTTCACGTGAACCATGCCATCCGCCGCGCGCCAGCTTTCGCGCAACTCATCCAGCGTACCCACGCAGAGACTGGCAAACGCCAGCACACCGCCGGGCTGCAACACACGACGCGCTTCGCTGAGCACTGCTGCAAAATCCGAGCACCACTGCACCGCCAAACTGGAGTAGATCAGCCCGCAACTGGCGTCCTGCAAGGGCAAGCGCTCGGCATCGCCAGCGATAAAGTGCTGCGCGCCGCCCAAGGGCCTGGCGTGGTTGAGCATGCCTTCGGCAATGTCCAGGGCCACGCCTTGGCTATCCGGAAATGACTGGCCCAGCACACGACTGAAATAACCCGTACCGCAGCCCAGGTCCAACCAGCGTTGTGGAGAAAGACCCTCGGGCAAACGCCGCAACAGCTCGCTGCCCACCGCACGCTGCAACTCGGCAACGCTGTCGTAACTGGCGGCTGCGCGGGAAAAGGAGGCCGCTACCTGGCGCTTGTCTGGCAAGCCGCCGGGCAACACATGGGACAAATCAGTCATCACCGCACTCATGCAAAAAAGCCTGGATGGCCCCCGCCACACCGTGGGGGTCCTCCAGTAGAAAAGCGTGACCGGCCTGTTCAATCAGGCCGATTTCAACGTCAGGCAACAAGGTGAACAACTCACTGGCCACTTCAGCCGGAACCAGCCCGTCCAGCCCGGCAAACAGATGCAACTGCGGCCCTTGAAAGTCGACCAACGCCTGGCGGGTGTCCAATCGGCCCAACAGCTCCAGACCACTGAGCAAGGTCTGCGCGGAGGTTTTAGGGGCTCCCGCCAGCAATAGCCGAGCAAGTGATCGGGGATCGCTGGAACCCCGGGCGCAAAGCAGACTGAAGCGTTTTAACGTCGCAACCGGATCAAGGCGGCAACCGTTAAGAAACGCCATAAAATCCTCTTCGTGCATACCATGGCCCCAGCGGGACCAGGCCACGAAGCTTGCGTTGCTGGCAAAGGTTAGCAAGCCGCAACAATGATCACCGCGCCGGGCGGCCAACTCGGCAGCAAGCATGCCGCCGAGGGACCAACCACCCAGCCAGACGTCTTGGGGCAAGGTCGAATCCAGCTCATCGAGCCACTCTTGAAGGTCGTCCGACGCCACGTCCGGCAACGGTTCGATCTGCACCTGCAAGTGTTCATCCAGCCCCTGCAACGCCGCCGCCAACGGTTCCAGCGGCGAAACGCCGAGGCCCCAGCCAGGCAGCAATATCAGTCGATCACGCATGGTCGGGCTCCTGGCCTAACAAGCGGAAACACTCTTCCAATGCGCTTAACAATAGCTGCACCTGGGCTTCGCTGTGAGCCGCCGTCAGGGTCACCCGCAGGCGAGCGCTACCGGCAGGCACGGTCGGTGGCCGGATCGCCGTCACCATCAACCCGCGCTCGCGCAGCATCTGCGACAAACGCACCGCGCGGGCACTGTCGCCAATCATGATCGGCTGGATCGGCGTGAAACTGTCCATCAGCTCCAGGCCGATCTGCTCGGCGCCCTGGCGGAACTGGCGAATCAGCCCATTGAGATGCTCACGGCGCCAATGCTCGGTGCGCAGCAATTCCAGGCTTTTCAGCGTGGCGCAGGCCAATGCCGGCGGTTGGCTGGTGGTGTAGATATACGGGCGGGCGAACTGGATCAGGCTTTCGATCAGCTCTTCGCTGCCCGCGACAAACGCGCCGGCGGTACCGAAAGCCTTGCCGAGGGTGCCCACCAGCACCGGCACATCTTCCTGGCTCAAGCCAAAATGCTCGACGATCCCACCACCGTTGGCGCCCAAAGGCCCGAAGCCATGGGCGTCGTCCACCATCAGCCACGCGCCCTTGGCCTGGGTTTCACGGGCCAGGGCCGGCAGGTCAGCCAGGTCGCCGTCCATGCTGAACACGCCATCGGTGACCACCAGCGTATTGCCGGTGGCTTTTTCCAGGCGCTTGGCCAGGCTTTCAGCATCGTTGTGCAAGTAACGATTGAAGCGCGCGCCGGAGAGCAAACCGGCATCCAGTAACGAGGCATGGTTGAGACGGTCTTCCAGCACCGTATCGCCCTGCCCCACCAGCGCCGTGACGGCGCCGAGGTTGGCCATGTAACCGGTGGTGAACAACAGCGCTCGCGGGCGACCGGTCAGGTCGGCCAGGGCTTCTTCCAGTTCATGGTGCGGCGTGCTGTGGCCGATCACCAGATGCGAAGCACCGCCACCGACACCCCAACGCACTGCGCCCGCACGCCAGGCTTCAATCACTTGCGGGTGATTGGCCAGGCCCAGGTAATCGTTGTTGCAGAACGCCAGCAACGGCTGGCCATCGACCACCACGTCAGGGCCTTGCGGGCTCTGCAGCAGTGGACGTTGGCGATACAGGTGTTCGGCACGACGAGCCGCAAGACGCGCGGCGAGATCGAAAGACATGAGACCTCGGTAGATAAGGGTGAACGCGGTCAAAAATGTGGGAGCGGGCTTGCTCGCGAAAGCAGTGGATCAGTCAGCTTATGTCTTGGCTGACACACCGCCTTCGCGAGCAAGCCCGCTCCCACATTTGGATGGCGTTCCAAAGTGGACGTATCAAACAGCCGCGTTATAGAACTGCTCGCTGCTCTTCTGCTCCACCAGCGCCTGCTCGATCGCCGCCTGGTGCACTTCATCGGCATGCTCTTCGCGGGCTTCCGGCAGGATGCCCAGGCGCGAGAACAGTTGCATGTCCTTGTCCGCCTGCGGGTTGGCGGTGGTCAGCAGTTTGTCGCCGTAGAAAATCGAGTTGGCGCCGGCAAAAAACGCCAGGGCCTGCATCTGCTCGTTCATCGCCTCACGCCCGGCCGACAGCCGCACATGGGACTGCGGCATCAGGATGCGCGCCACCGCCAGCATGCGGATGAAGTCGAACGGGTCGATGTCGTCGGCGTTTTCCAGCGGCGTACCGGCGACTTTCACCAGCATGTTGATCGGCACCGATTCCGGATGCTCCGGCAGGTTGGCCAGCTGGATCAGCAGGTTGGCGCGGTCGTCCAGGGACTCGCCCATGCCGAGGATGCCGCCGGAGCAGATCTTCATCCCCGAATCACGCACATACGCCAGGGTTTGCAGGCGCTCACCGTAGGTGCGGGTGGTGATGATCGAACCGTAGAACTCCGGCGACGTGTCGAGGTTGTGGTTGTAGTAATCGAGGCCGGCCTGGGCCAGGGCTTCGGTCTGGTCCTGGTCGAGGCGGCCGAGGGTCATGCAGGTTTCCAGGCCCATGGCTTTCACGCCTTTGACCATCTCCAGCACGTAGGGCATGTCTTTGGCCGACGGGTGTTTCCAGGCGGCGCCCATGCAGAAGCGGGTCGAACCGATGGCCTTGGCGCGTGCGGCCTCTTCGAGGACCTTCTGCACTTCCATCAGCTTTTCTTTTTCCAGGCCCGTGTTGTAGTGGCCCGACTGCGGACAATATTTGCAATCTTCCGGGCAGGCGCCGGTCTTGATCGACAGCAGCGTGGATACCTGGACGCGGTTGGCGTCGAAATGCGCGCGGTGCACGGTCTGCGCCTGGAACAACAGGTCGTTGAAAGGCTGCACAAACAGCGCTTTGACTTCGGCTAAAGACCAATCGTGACGCAGGTTGGCAGTGATGCTGGCGCTCATGGGCGATTCCTTGATTATGCTTTGGCAAGCCCTGCGGGAAGTAATACCCACAGGCACGACACGGATGCTCGGCATATTTAAGGAAGATTCATGCACTGTCAACTTGAGAAGAAACACGAGGTTTACATCTGGCTAAAAAACAACCAACCCTGTTTAGTCTGTGATGAAAGCAGCGAAACAGCCCACCCCATCTGCAACGCCTGCGAAACCGAGCTGCCCTGGTTGATGGATCATTGCGGGGTGTGCGCGCTGCCGTTGCCCATGGCGGGCCTGGTGTGCGGGCAATGCCTGAAGCGACCACCGGCGTTTAAACAAGTGATTGCCCCCTGGACCTACAGCTTTCCCATCGACAGCCTGATCAGCCGCTTCAAGCATCAGGCTCGATGGCCGCTGGGCCATTTGCTCGCGCACTTGCTGGGGCAGTTTCTGCAACACCGTTATGACGATGCCGAACTGACGCGCCCCGACTGCCTGCTACCCGTGCCCTTGGCTCGCAAACGCCTGCGGGAACGGGGTTACAACCAGTCAGCCATGCTCGCGCGCTGGCTGAGCAAGGACCTGAATATCCCCTACGATGAGCACCTGCTGTTACGGCCTCATGAAACGCTGGCGCAACAGGACCTGGACGCCAAGACCCGCCAGCGCAACCTGCTCCAGGCCTTTGCCTTGGCGGACGGTGCGCAAATCAAAGGCCGGCACCTGGCGCTGATCGATGACGTACTGACTACCGGCGCCACCGCCAACAGCCTGGCCCGCCTATTGATGGACGCCGGCGCCCGACAGGTCGATGTGTATTGCCTGGCCCGCACGCCCAAGCCGGGTACATGACTTGACTCTCAGACGCCCTGCCCGCAACGTCTGCCCATTCCATCGAAGCGTGTCCCCATGTCCCTGCCAACCCTCTTGAGCCAACACATCGTCCGCCGCCCCCAGCGCATAGCGCTGCTGCAACACATTGCCGAACAAGGCTCCATCACTCGCGCGGCAAAGAGTGCGGGCTTAAGCTACAAGGCAGCGTGGGACGCCATTGATGAGCTGAACAACCTGGCGCAAAAGCCCCTGGTGGAACGCAGCGTCGGCGGCAAAGGCGGTGGCGGCGCCAAGCTGACGGCAGAGGGCGAACGGGTGTTGCGCCTCTACCAACGCCTGCAAGTGCTGCAAGCCCAGGTGCTGGATTCCGCCGAAGACGCCAGCGACTTCAACCTGTTGGGCCGCCTGATGCTGCGCACCAGCGCGCGCAACCAGTTGCACGGCAAGGTCATGGCCATCGACAGCCATGGTCGCAACGACCTGATTCGCCTGGAACTGGCCGGCGGGCTGAGCCTGGATGCACAGATCACCCACGACAGCACCTTGCATCTGGAACTGGAGACCGGCACCGAGGTGGTGGCCCTGATCAAGGCTGGCTGGCTGGAAGTGCTGGCCGTCTCGCAACCAGCAACACCTGGACACAATTGCCTGGAAGGGAAAATCGAGGCCATTCTCGACGCCGAAGACGGCCCCAGCGAGGTCCGTATCACTTTGCCCAATGGCCAGGTTTTGTGTGCCCTGGCCCGGCCCGATGCACTTGCGCAGATCAATGCCACCGAAGGCATGCAGGTGAAGGTGCAGTTCTCCCCCAGCAACGTGCTGCTGGGCACCCCGGTGTAACGCTTCAAACTGCAACAATTTCGTCACGACCGCTCCCTAAGGTGTCTGCAAAAACCCGCAGGGAGCCTGAAATGAGCCTATTAGAAGAAAACCAAGCCACCGACCTGGAACAGATGGTCGGCCTCACCCGCCGGCGTTTTATCGGCGCCGGCGCCCTGTGCGGTGCCGCGATGTTCCTCGGCGGCAACCTGCTGACCCGCAGCGCCCTGGCGGTCAACGCCGCGTCGAACAGCCCATTGCTGGGTTTCACCAGCATCGCCGCAGCCACCAGCGACACCATCACCCTGCCGCCCGGCTACAGCGCCTCGGTACTGATCAGTTGGGGCCAGCCACTGCACAAAAACGCGCCGGCCTTCGACCCCAGCGGCAACGGCACCGCCAAGGCCCAGGAACAACAGTTCGGCGACAACAACGACGGCATGAGCCTGTTTGCTTTCCCCGGTGACGACAACCGCGCGCTGATGGCGATCAACAACGAATACACCAACTACCGCTACCTCTACGCCCACGGCGGCGCGCCGCAATCGGCGGAAGACGTGCGCAAGGCGCTGGCCAGCGAAGGGGTGTCGGTGATCGAAGTGCGGCGCAAAGGCGACACCTGGCAGTTCGTCCAGGACTCGCGCTACAACCGGCGCATCCACGGCAACTCGCCGATCCGCTTCGGTGGCCCTGCGGCGGGCCATGCCTGGCTGAAAACCAGCGCCGACAAAACCGGCAAGAAAGTCCTCGGTACCTTCCAGAACTGCGCCAACGGCAAAACCCCGTGGGGCACCTACCTGACCTGCGAAGAAAACTTCACCGACTGCTTCGGCAGCAGCAACCCGCAACAAACCTTCGACGCCGGGCAGAAACGCTATGGCGTGGTGGCCGCGAGCAAAGACATCAACTGGCACCCCCACGACCCGCGCTTCGACATGGCCAAGAACCCCAACGAGCTCAACCGCCATGGTTGGGTGGTGGAAATCGACCCGTTCGACCCGCAATCCACGCCGGTCAAACGCACCGCCCTGGGCCGCTTCAAGCACGAAAACGCTGCGCTGGCGGAAACCCGCGACGGCCGCGCCGTGGTGTACATGGGCGACGACGAGCGCGGCGAGTTCATCTACAAGTTCATCAGCCGCGACAAGATCAATCACAAGAACCCCAAGGCCAACAAGGACCTGCTGGACCATGGCACCTTGTACGTGGCGATCTTCGACGCGGGCGACGGCAATGCCGACCATCCCAAGGGCCAGGGCCAATGGGTCGAACTGACCTACGGCAAGAACGGCATCGACGCCAACAGCGGTTTCGCCAGCCAGGCCGAAGTGCTGATCCACGCACGCCTGGCCGCCAGCGTGGTGAAAGCCACCCGCATGGACCGCCCGGAATGGATCGTGGTCAGCCCCACCGACGGCCAGGTGTATTGCACCCTGACCAACAACGCCAAGCGCGGCGAAGACGGCCAGCCGGTCGGCGGCCCGAACCCGCGGGAGAAAAACGTCTACGGGCAGATCCTGCGTTGGAAGGCCAACGCCAATGACCATGGCGCGCCGGACTTCAGCTGGGACCTGTTTGTGGTGGCCGGCAACCCGGCGGTGCATGCCGGCACGCCAAAGGGCGGCTCGTCCAACATCAACCCGCAGAACATGTTCAACAGCCCGGATGGGCTGGGTTTCGACAAGGCCGGGCGGTTGTGGATCCTGACCGATGGCGACTACAGCAACGGCGGCGACTTTGCCGGGATGGGTAACAACCAGATGCTGTGTGCCGACCCGTCGACCGGTGAGATTCGCCGGTTCATGGTGGGGCCGGTGGCGTGTGAAGTGACCGGGATCAGCTTCTCGCCGGACCAGAAAACCCTGTTTGTGGGGATTCAGCATCCGGGGGAAACCGGTGGTTCGACCTGGCCGGAGCACCTGCCGAATGGCAAGCCACGGTCGTCGGTGATGGCGATTCGTCGAGACGATGGCGGGATCGTCGGCGCCTGATAAGGCCTCTTCGCGAGCAAGTCGAATCGTCGCACCGCCGCTCCCACATTAAACCGAGTCCCGGCTTTGGAATGCGGTCAAATGTGGGAGCGGGCTTGCTCGCGAAGGCGTCAGAACAGTCACCACCTATCCAACCCTGGGTGCGTTACCATACCCGGCCGGACGCGGCGCCCTGCTGCGCGCAGGAGTTCGCATGGCACACCCGTTTGAAACACTGACCCCTGACCTGGTGCTCGACGCTGTCGAAAGCATCGGTTTCCTCAGCGACGCCCGCATCCTCGCGCTCAACAGCTACGAAAACCGTGTGTACCAGGTCGGCATCGAAGACTCCGAGCCCTTGATCGCCAAGTTCTACCGGCCACAGCGCTGGACCAACGAGGCGATCCTCGAAGAACACAGTTTCACCTTCGAACTGGCCGAGTGCGACGTGCCGGTGGTTGCGCCGATGATTCACAACGGTGAAAGCCTGTTCGAACACGCCGGTTTCCGCTTCACCCTGTTCCCGCGCCGGGGTGGCCGCGCGCCAGAACCGGGCAACCTCGACCAGCTGTATCGCCTCGGCCAACTGCTCGGGCGCCTGCACGCGGTCGGTTCCACCCGCCCCTTCGAACACCGCGAAGCCCTGGGCGTGAAGAATTTCGGTCACGATTCTCTGAACACCCTGCTGGAAGGCAACTTCATTCCTCGCAGCCTGCTGCCGGCCTACGAGTCCGTGGCCCGCGACCTGCTCAAGCGTGTGGAGGAGGTCTACAAGGCCACGCCCCACAAGAACATCCGCATGCACGGTGATTGCCACCCCGGCAACATGATGTGCCGCGACGAGATGTTCCACATCGTCGACCTTGATGACTGCCGCATGGGCCCTGCCGTTCAGGACCTGTGGATGATGCTCGCCGGTGACCGTCAGGAATGCCTGGGGCAGCTGTCGGAATTGATGGACGGCTACCAGGAATTCCACGACTTCGACCCACGCGAACTGGCCCTGATCGAACCGCTGCGCGCCCTGCGCCTGATGCACTACAGCGCCTGGCTCGCACGGCGCTGGGACGACCCGGCGTTCCCCCACAGCTTCCCGTGGTTCGGCAGCGAACGTTACTGGGGCGACCAGGTGCTGGCGTTGCGCGAGCAGTTGTCGGCGCTCAACGAAGAACCGTTGAAGTTGTTCTGATCCCTACCGTCTGGGCCCTGACCTTGGGCCCTACACTTTCAACACACATCCCCTGACAAATATCCTTACAATCGCGGCTTTGTTAGCTGCCTAAGCAAGGATTCTGCATGCAAGCCGCCAACCCCCGTCGCGGATACATATTGGGCCTGAGTGCCTACGTCATCTGGGGCCTGTTCCCGATCTACTTCAAAGCCATCGCCAGCGTTCCCGCCGCAGAAATCATCGTCAACCGCGTGCTGTGGTCGGCGTTGTTCGGCAGTTTGCTGCTGATGGTCTGGAAACACCCGGGCTGGCTCCGAGAACTGCGGGACAACCCCAAGCGCCTGGCAATCCTGGCCCTCAGCGGCACCTTGATCGCGGCCAACTGGCTGACCTATGTGTGGTCGGTGAACAGTGGCCGCATGCTCGAGGCCAGTCTCGGTTACTACATCAACCCGCTGGTGAATGTGCTGCTGGGCATGGTGATCCTGGGCGAGCGCCTGCGTCGCCTGCAATGGGTCGCCGTGGGGCTGGCTGCTGTGGGTGTGGCGCAACAGGTGTGGCAGGTAGGCAGCTTGCCGTGGGTGTCCCTGGTACTGGCAGCCACCTTTGGTTTCTACGGCTTGATCCGCAAGCAGGCGCCGGTCAAGGCATTGCCCGGGCTGGTGGTGGAAACCTGGATGCTGGTGCCGATTGCCATCGCGTGGCTGCTGTTCAACCCGTCTGCCCACAGTGCACAGATGGAATTCTGGGGCACCTCAGAAGCGTGGTGGCTGGTGGCCGCTGGCCCGGTGACACTGATCCCGCTGGTGTGTTTCAACGCCGCCGCGCGGCATTTGCCCTACACCGCCCTGGGCTTCCTGCAATACGTTGCGCCGACCCTGGTGCTGCTGGAAGCGGTGCTGCTGTTCAATGAACACCTGGCCCCGGCCACGTTGATCGCCTTCTGCTTTATCTGGGCCGGCCTGGTGGTTTACAGCCTCGACGCCTGGTTGACCGTGCGGAAAAACTGATCAAATAACGTACAGCCTACTGCAAGCCACAGCCGGCGTGGCTTGCAGGCATTCACCCCAAGGTTATCCACAGCCTGATCCCCGGCGTTTGTGCACAAGCCCTTGAAACTGCTCGTTTTTTACTCAACTCGCGCAGAGCCACGGCCCGCTTGGGCTGGGCGCGGGTCTCTACAGGTTATCCACAGGCCCATGCAAGATTTCCATGCATAACCTTGTGGGCAACTATTCCTCGCTGCGCAGTTCCAGTTCCACCATCAGGTCGTCTGCCAGGGTTTCCAATGCCGCCTGCAAGGTCTCCAACGGCAGTGTCAAAGGCACCGCCAACAAGGCTTCGGCGTGGAACAGCGGGTCACTGCTCATGGGTGCCGGGCGCACGTCGGTGATCAGGCGCTCCAGGTTGACCCCCTGCTTGCTGAGTAGCGCGGTGATGTCGCGAACAATCCCCGGCCGGTCATTGCCCACCAGCGCCATCGCGATCGGTTGCGACTCACTGGCGGCGACGGAACTGCTTTCGCCCAGCAGCACGCGAATGCCATGGGTGGACAAGTCTTCCAGCGCCCCAATCAAATCCAGACGATTTTCCGCCGGCACGCTCACCCGCAAGATCCCGGCGAACTGCCCGGCCATATGCGCCATTCGGCTTTCCAGCCAGTTGCCGCCATGGGACGCGATGCATTGGGCGATGCGTTCGACCACGCCAGGTTTGTCCGGGGCGATGACAGTCAGTACGAGATGGTCCATGGTGTCGTCCTCTTCTTATGATTCTGTAGGAGCGAGCTTGCTCGCGAAGAACGTGAGAGCACCGTTGGGTGTCAGGCATCCCGCGTTATCGTTAACGATCTTCGCGAGCAAGCTCGCACCTACAAGGTGGACGCAGGCGCTCGCGAAAACAAATCGTGTACCATTTTTATATTTATCTGGAACAATCCAATAGTTTTTTGAGAACATCCTGTACCCCACTGTGACCGTACGACCAAAGTGGGTCGCTAAACGACGTATTTAGTCTAATTTTCACAACCGCAACTCATCATGTAGTATGCCCAATCGCGCACTACATAACGTTAGGTCGATGTCTGCCAAGGCAACCACGCACCGCGACGCAGCCCGCCCAGCCGCCTTCAACGGCATGTACTGGTGCAGCGTGCTCACGGTTTACATGGCCAGAGGCTTCATTGGTAAATTGAAAAGCTGAAAAGCGCATAAGCTCCGCAGAGTGAGGCAAGCAATGACTGAACACGTTCAAGTCGGTGGCCTGCAGGTCGCCAAAGTCCTGTTCGACTTCGTGAACAACGAAGCCATTCCTGGTACCGGCATTACCGCCGACCAGTTCTGGGCCGGTGCCGACAAGGTCATCCACGACCTGGCGCCGAAGAACAAAGCCCTACTCGCCAAACGCGACGATTTTCAAGTGCGGATCGACACCTGGCACCAGGCACACGCCGGCCAGGCACACGACGCCGTGGCCTACAAAGCCTTCCTTCAAGATATCGGATACCTGCTGCCAGAAGCCGCGGATTTCCAGGCCTCGACCCAAAACGTCGATGAAGAAATTGCCCACATGGCCGGCCCGCAGCTGGTAGTGCCGGTGATGAACGCCCGTTTCGCCCTCAACGCCTCGAATGCGCGCTGGGGCTCTCTGTATGACGCGCTGTATGGCACCGACGCTATCAGCGAAGCCGACGGCGCCGAGAAGGGCAAAGGCTACAACAAGGTGCGTGGCGACAAAGTCATCGCCTTCGCCCGCGCCTTCCTTGACGAAGCCGCGCCATTGGCTGCCGGCAGCCACGTGGACTCCACTGGCTACAAGATCGTCGACGGCAAGCTGGTGGTCAGCCTCAAGGGCGGCAGCAACAGCGGCCTGCGCAGCGATGCGCAGTTGATCGGCTACCAGGGCGACGCTGCCAAGCCGACTGCCATTCTGCTGAAACACAACGGCCTGCACTTCGAAATCCAGATCGATGCCAGCACCCCGGTCGGCCAGACCGACGCCGCCGGCGTGAAAGACGTGCTGATGGAAGCCGCCCTGACCACCATCATGGACTGCGAAGACTCCGTCGCCGCCGTCGATGCCGATGACAAGGTGGTGATCTACCGCAACTGGCTCGGCCTGATGAAGGGCGACCTGTCCGAAGAAGTCGCCAAGGGTGGCAAGACCTTTACCCGCACCATGAACGCCGACCGCGTTTACACCGGTGCCGACGGCAAGGAAGTGACCCTGCACGGTCGTTCGCTGCTGTTCGTGCGCAACGTTGGCCACTTGATGACCATCGACGCAATTCTCGACAAAGACGGCAACGAAGTGCCGGAAGGCATTCTCGACGGCCTGCTCACCAGCCTGGCGGCGATCCACAGCCTCAACGGCAACACCAGCCGCAAGAACAGCCGCACCGGTTCGGTCTACATCGTTAAGCCGAAGATGCACGGCCCGGAGGAAGCTGCGTTCACCAACGAGCTGTTCGGCCGCATCGAAGACGTGCTGAAGCTGCCACGCAACACCCTCAAAGTCGGGATCATGGACGAGGAGCGCCGCACCACGGTCAACCTCAAGGCCTGCATCAAGGCGGCCAGCGAGCGCGTGGTGTTTATCAACACCGGCTTCCTCGACCGTACCGGCGACGAAATCCACACCTCCATGGAAGCGGGCGCGATGGTGCGCAAGGCCGCCATGAAAGCTGAGAAATGGATCGGCGCCTACGAAAACTGGAACGTCGATATCGGCTTGAGCACCGGCCTGCAAGGCCGCGCACAAATCGGTAAAGGCATGTGGGCCATGCCCGACCTGATGGCCGCCATGCTTGAGCAGAAGATTGCTCACCCGCTGGCCGGCGCCAACACGGCGTGGGTTCCTTCGCCAACGGCGGCTGCGTTGCACGCGCTGCACTACCACAAGGTTGACGTATTCGCCCGCCAGGCTGAGCTGGCCAAGCGCGAACGCGCGTCGGTCGACGATATCCTGACCATTCCTCTGGCCCAGAATACCGATTGGTCCGACGAAGAAATCCGCAACGAACTGGACAACAACGCCCAGGGCATCCTCGGTTACGTGGTGCGCTGGATCGACCAGGGTGTAGGTTGCTCGAAAGTGCCGGACATCAACGACGTCGGCCTGATGGAAGACCGCGCCACCCTGCGCATCTCCAGCCAGCACATCGCCAACTGGTTGCGCCATGGCATCGTCAATGAAGCCCAGGTGATGGAAAGCCTCAAGCGCATGGCGCCGGTGGTGGACCGTCAGAACGCCGGTGACGCGCTGTATCGCCCACTGGCTCCGGATTTCAACAGCAACATCGCGTTCCAGGCGGCGGTGGAGTTGGTGATTGAAGGGACCAAGCAGCCGAACGGTTACACCGAGCCGGTGTTGCACCGTCGGCGTCGGGAGTTCAAGGCCAAGAATGGCTTGTAACTAATCGCTGGAAACGAAAAAGCCCTGATCAATAAATGGTCAGGGCTTTTTTTGGCATTTCGTAGCAGCTGTCGAGCCTTGGCGAGGCTGCGTCGGGCGCGACTCGGTTCAGTGCCTGGATCATCATCGGCAGTGCGACCGACGCAGCCTCGCTGGCGCTCGACAGCGGCTACGGGAGGATCCGTTACTACGCCATCCCCAATTCCCGCTTCACCATCTTCGCCAGCTTCACGCTATCAATGGGCTTGAGCAAAAAATCCACCACGCTCAAATGCATCGCATCGATCACATCCGGCGCTTCAGCGTCCCCCGACATGATGATGATCGGCAACGCCGCCCGGGTGGATTCGCGCACCTGGCGAATCAATTGCAGCCCGTTGCTCGGCGCCATGCGCAGGTCAGTGATCAGCAAGCCAATGGAGCTGCTGGAGCTCAACAAGTCCCATGCCGCCTCGCCGCTGTCGGCGGTCATGCAACGAATGCCGTCCAAGCCAAGAATTTCTGCCAACAGTTCCCGCGCGTCCTTGTCGTCATCCACGATCAAAACCCGCTGTGGCGGTAAATCAGGCTCCTGCATAACCGCGCTCAGGGCCTCGCGCTCGGCGTCACTCAAAATATCGTGGTCGGACATACGTTTCTCGGCAGTTCTAAACAATCTCCCAGCACAGAGGTCAGACATCGCCGGAAGGGCGAACAATGTGCACTTCGTCGGAAAGTTTGCCTAGTGGGTGTTCTACGGGGTTTGGACGATATTCATGTAAGGTTTTTCCCTAGTCAGTGAGGGCGAATCGCTACCTAGACTTACGTCCAATGGGCACCCGCAGCGCAGGAGTCGACCATGAGGAACGATAACGACAAAAAAACTGCGGTCATAGGTATGAGTAAAGCTGATGCTTTCACACAAGCGGGGAAAACCGCCGTGTTGCAGAACATCCACGGCACCCTGCAATTCCTGCAACGCTTCCCGCCGTTCAACCAGATGGAAAACACCCACTTGGGGTTTCTGGTAGAACAGTGCCAATTGCGCTTTTACGCCCCCGGCGAGAGCATCCTCAAGCCCTCGGGCGGGCCGGTGGAACACTTCTATATCGTCAAGCAAGGGCGCGTGGTCGGCGAGCGCCCCGACTCGGCCGAAACCACCTTTGAAATCACCACCGGTGAATGTTTTCCGCTGGCTGCCTTGCTGGGAGAACGGGCGACCCGCACCGAGCATAAAGCCGCCGAAGACACCTTCTGCCTGCAACTGAACAAGCCGGCCTTTATCAAGCTCTTCGCCCTTTCCAGCGCCTTCCGCGACTTCGCCTTGCGCGGGGTGAGTAGCCTGCTGGACCAGGTCAACCAGCAAGTCCAGCAAAAGGCCGTGGAAACCCTCGGCACGCAGTACTCGCTGAACACCCGCCTGGGCGAATTGGCCATGCGTCACCCGGTGACCTGCAGCCCGCTGACGCCGCTGCGTGAAGCGGTCACGCAAATGCACGAGCAGCAAGTGGGCAGCATTGTGATCGTGGATGAACACAAGGCGCCCCTGGGGATTTTCACCCTGCGGGACCTGCGCCAGGTGGTGGCCGACGGCACCAGCGATTTCAGCCAGGGCATCGAGCGCCATATGACCCAGGCGCCGTTCTTTCTCACCCCGGACCACAGCGCCTTCGACGCGGCGATCGCGATGACCGAACGGCATATCGCCCACGTGTGCCTGGTCAAGGATCAGCGTCTGTGCGGCGTAGTCTCCGAACGTGATCTGTTTTCCCTGCAACGGGTGGACCTGGTGCACCTGGCGCGCACCATTCGCAATGCGCCCAGGGTCGAAAACCTGGTGGCGATCCGTGGCGAAATCGGCCAGTTGGTGGAGCGCATGCTCGCCCACGGTGCTTCGTCCACCCAGATTACCCACATCATCACCTTGCTCAACGACCACACGGTGTGTCGCGTCATTGAGCTGACCCTGGCCGAAAAAGGCGACCCCGGCGTGCCGTTCAGCTGGCTGTGTTTCGGCAGCGAAGGCCGCCGCGAGCAAACGCTGTATACCGACCAGGACAACGGCATCCTGTTCGAAGCCAGGGACGCCGCCGAGGCCGCCGAGATTCGTGGCCGCCTGCTGCCCCTGGCACAGCAGATCAACCAGAGCCTGGCGCTGTGCGGCTTCACCCTGTGCAAGGGCAATATCATGGCCGGCAACCCTGAGCTGTGCCTGTCCCGGGCCGAATGGGCGCGGCGTTTTGCCGGGTTTATTCGCGAGGCAACGCCAGAGAACCTGCTGGGTTCGAGCATCTATTTTGATTTGCGGGTGGTTTGGGGCGATGAGCAAGGGTGCGAGCAATTGCGTCAGGGCATTCTCGACCAGGTGGCGGACAATCGTTTGTTCCAACGCATGCTGGCGGAGAACGCATTGCGCCAGCGCCCGCCGGTGGGGCGTTTCCGGGATTTCGTGCTGACGCGCAAAGGCGCCGACAAGGCGACACTCGACCTCAAGGTGCAAGGCCTCACGCCCTTTGTCGACGGTGCTCGCCTGCTGGCATTGGCCAACGGCATCAGCGCCATTAACACCCTGGAGCGCTTGCGCCAACTGGTGGCCAAGGAAGTCATCGAACGCCTCGACGGTGCGGCCTATGAAGAGGCCTACCACTTCATTCAACAAACCCGCATGCAGCAGCACCAACTGCAAACCCGCGAGAACCTGCCCTATTCCAACCGCGTGGACCCCGACAGCCTCAACCACCTGGACCGGCGCATCCTGCGTGAATCCCTGCGCCAGGCCCAACGCCTGCAAAGCAGCCTGACCTTGCGGTATCAGCTGTGAGCTTGTTTGGTTGGCTGCGCAAGCCCAAACCTGGCCTGGACGCAGCGCAACAGCGGCGGGTTGAGCAATTGCCCAAACCTCGGGAGCTGGGTGACGGTTCGCTGCGGGACCAGCGCTGGGTGGTGGTGGACCTCGAAACCAGCGGCCTGAACCTCAATCGTGACCAAGTGCTTTCCATCGGCGCGGTGGTGATCGAAGACGGCGCGGTGGACTTTTCCCAGCTGTTCGAACGCACCCTGCAACGGGCCGAGACCAAGCTCAGCCCCAGCGTGCTGATCCACGGCCTGGGGCCCAGCGCCATCGCGGCGGGCAGTAACCCGGCAGAAGCGTTGATGGACTTCATGGAGTTTGTCGGCGACAGCCCGCTGCTGGCGTTTCATGCGCCCTTCGACCAACACATGCTGTGCCGGGCACTCAAGGACAGCCTGGGCTATCGCTTGAACCACCCCTTTCTGGACGTGGCCGACATCGCCCCTCTGCTGTGCCCTGATGCCAACATTCGCGAAGCGGGGCTGGATGACTGGATCACGCATTTCAAGCTGCAAGTGGGCGAGCGCCATCACGCCAGTGCGGATGCGTTGGCGACGGCGGAATTGATGTTGATTTTGTTCAGCCGCGCACGGCAGCAGCAGATCGACAGCCCGCACGCGTTACAGCAGCGCCTGGGCCAATGGAAACGTCGCAAGCAAGCGCCCTCATTCTAATGGTGGCGAGGGAGCTTGCTCCCGCTGGGGTGCAAAGCGCCGCCAAAATCAGCCAACCCATTTCCAACTGAATAAATGCACTGCCCGGATTACGACTGCTACGCAGCCGAGCGGGAGCAAGCTCCCTCGCCACACTAAGCTGCATCATCGTGATAGATATCATTACGCCGCCGCCCGACCAACGCCAATTGCACCCGTACGACGCCTCTGCCACAATCGCGAATAATTCTCGTTAGTTTAAACTTTCCGATCGGTGTCGCCTTGTCGTCCATCCAAAGTCCCCACAGTGAGCTTGTTGGCGCGTTATACCGCGACCATCGCAGCTGGCTGTTGGCGTGGCTGCGACGCAATGTAGCCTGCCCCAGCCGTGCCGAAGACCTGAGCCAGGACACCTTCATGCGCCTGCTGGGCCGTGAAGAACTGCGTGAACCCCGCGAGCCGCGGGCGTTCCTGGTGGCCATTGCCAAAGGTCTGCTGTTCGACTACTTCCGCCGCGCGGCACTGGAACAGGCTTACCTCACCGAGCTGATGCTGATCCCGGAAAGCGAGCACCCGTCCCCGGAAGAACAGCAACTGATCCTCGAAGACCTCAAGGCCATCGACCGCCTGCTGGGCAAACTTTCGAGCAAGGCCCGCGCGGCCTTCCTCTATAACCGCCTCGATGGCTTGGGCCACGCCGAAATCGCCCAGCGTCTTGGGGTTTCCGTGCCTCGGGTACGGCAATACCTGGCCCAAGGCATTCGCCAGTGCTACATCGCCCTGTATGGCGAGCCCCTGTGAGCCCGGTCAGTTCCAAGCCGGTCTCGGCACGGGTGCTTGACGCCGCCATTGCCTGGCAACTGTCCCTCGATTCGGGCGACGGCAGCGCCGTGGAACAAGAGGAGTTCGCCAAATGGCTGGCCAGCAACGAAGAACACGCCCGGGCCTGGCGCCAACTGGGCATGCTCGATCAGCGTTTCAGCGTGGCCTCGGGCCCGGCCCGTGCGGCGTTGCTGCAATCGCGCGAAGGCATTCGCAAGCGCGTGCGCAAGCTCGGCAGCGGCCTGGCCAGTGTGGTGCTGGTGTGCGGCCTGGTGCTCTTCGCCGGCCAGCGCTACGTGCCGCTCAGCTATTGGCTGGCCGACCAGCGCACCGCCACCGGCGAACAGCGCACCCTGAAGCTGGCGGACGGTACGGTGATCAACCTCAATACCCACAGCGCCATCGACGTTCGCTTCGACGAGAAACGCCGGCTGATCGTGTTACAGGAAGGTGAAATCCTCATCGAGACCGGCCACAACGACGCCCGCCCGTTTTTTGTCGAAACCCGCGAAGGCAGCCTGCGCGCCTTGGGCACGCGGTTTATCGTCAAGCGCGAAGACGACGGCACGCGCCTCAGCGTGTTGCAGTCGGCCGTCGGCGCACAGCCTGAAGCGCTGCATCAGGAGCAGATCTTCAAGGAAGGCCAGCAAGTCCTGATGCGCCGCGACGGCCTCGGCCCGATGCTGGCTGTCAACCCCGGCACCGACGCCTGGACACGCGGCATGCTGGTGGTCGACAACGCGCGCCTTGGCGACGTGGTTGAGGAACTGAGCCGCTACCGCACCGGCTACCTGGGTGTGGATAAACAAGTGGCAGACTTGCGGATCACCGGCAGCTTCCCGCTGCACGACACCAACCTGGCGCTGAATGCACTGCTGCCGACCTTGCCCGTGCAAATCGAACAGCACACCCCATGGTGGGTCACCGTAAAGGCCAAGCCGCCCACGCAATAGCCGCGTAGCGCACTCAATAGCCCCGTAGCAGCTGTCGAGCCCAAGCGAGGCTGCGTTGGCAGCGCTGCCGAACCTTCGCCTGGCATCGTACCGAGTCGCGCCCGACGCAGCCTCGCTTGGGCTCGACAGCTGCTACGGAAAATAGCGCCTGGGTCACCGGTGCGGGCCACATGGAAATTATTTTCATTCGGCCCTATCACTTTTTGCATCTCGTTCGGCACATAGGCAATTGAGAAATATTTCCATTCAGGAGCCGCCGTATGTCCCGCACGCTAGACACCTTGTTGCGCCCCAGCCTGTTAGCCGTGGCCATCGCCCTCAGCGCCCCGCTGGCCAGCACTCAGCTGATCGCCGCCGAACAGGCCTCCAGCGTGCGCGCGTACAACCTGCCGGCAGCGCCGCTGGCCACTACCCTGAACCAGATCGCCAGCCAGGCCGGTTTGGCGTTGACGCTGAACCCAGGGTTGGCCTCGGGCAAGACATCGGCACCGGTTAAAGGGCAGTTCGATGCGCAGGGCGCATTGCGTGAAGCGTTGCGTGGGACCGGGCTGCAACTGGAGCAAAGCAGTGCAGGCACGTTCAGCCTGGTCGCGATTCCGGATGGGGTTGTGGCGTTGCCGGAGACCAGCATTACCGGGCAGGCGGATGCGGAAAGTGCGTGGGGGCCGGTGGATGGCTACCTGGCGTCTCGCACCGCTGCCGGCACCAAGACCGATACCGCACTGGTCGAGGCCCCGCGTTCGATTTCCGTCGCCACTCGCCAGCAAATGCAGGACCGCAACGTCCAGAACCTGGATGACGCCGTCAAGTACATGCCCGGCATCGTGTCCGCCAGCTACGGCAGTGACACCCGCTACGACTGGATGCGTGTTCGTGGCTTCGAACCTACCCAGTTCCTCGATGGCCTGCCGCTGCCGCGTGGCGTGTACGCCAACCCGAAAGCGGAAACCTGGAACCTCGACCGCCTTGCGCTGCTGCGTGGCCCGGCTTCATCCGTCTACGGCCAGACCCCGCCAGGCGGCCTGCTGGATATGGTCAGCCGACGTCCAAGTGCCGAGTCGAGCAATGCCATCCAGGTGCAGTACGGCAGCGACAACTACCGCCAGATCAACTTCGCCAGCACCGGCAAAATCGATGATGAAGGCCAGTTTCTCTATGGGCTGACAGGCGTTGTGCGCGACGCCGGCACGCAGATTGATCACATCGACAACAAGCGCTACAACATCGCCCCCAGCCTGACGTGGAACATTGATCCGGACACCAAGCTGACCCTGCTGTCGCAGTTCACTCGCGACGATACCGGCGCCACCAGCCAGTTCCTGCCGATTCAGGGCACCAAGATCAAGTCGCCACTGGGGGATATATCGCATCACAAGAACCTGGGCGATCCTGACTACGAGTACTACGACCGTACCTACTACGCGCTGGGCTATGCGTTCGAACACCGTTTCAACGATACCTGGCAGTTCAAGCAGAACCTGCGCTACACCAAGTCGGAATTGTCTTTCCAGACCCTGACCGTCGGCGCCTATCCGTACACCCTGGTGGATGCGAACGGGAACGTCGGCCGCACGTCGACCAACGTAGACGAAAACATCGGCCAGTTCGCAGTTGATAATAACTTCCAGGCCGATTTTGCCACCGGCGACATCACCCACACGCTGTTGCTGGGCCTGGACCATCAGCGTACCGACACCTCGTACCTGTCGATCTACGGTGACGGCGGGACCACCAACGTCATCAACCCGATCTACGGACAGCCTATCGTTCGCCCACCGCGCTCGGCGGCGTACTACGACTACAACCAGAAAACCGTCCAGACCGGCCTCTATGCGCAAGACCAGATGGCCCTGGATAAATGGCGCCTGACCCTCGGAGGGCGTGAAGACTGGGTGCATCAGGGCACCACCTACTTCAATCAGAAAGATGCAACGAACACCGACCGCATCAAGCACTTCAGTGGCAATGCTGCACTGAGCTACGTGTTCGACTCGGGGTTTGTACCCTACATCTCCTACGCCGAATCCTTCCAGCCCGCGAGCAACGCCAGCGTCTCGGCAACCGAGTCGTATAAGCCTACAGAAGGCAAACAATGGGAAATGGGGATCAAATACCAACCACCCGGCTCGAATACCCTGCTGACTGCCGCGGTCTACGACCTGACGCAGAAAAACGTACTGGTGACCACCACCACAGCGGGCAGCATTCCGGTCACTAACCAGACCGGTGAAGTGAAAGTCAAAGGCCTGGAATTGGAAGCCGTGTCGGATGTGACCGAGAACCTCAAGGTTATCGCGGCCTATACCTTGGCTAAATCCGAAGTGCAAAAAGGGGATTACAAAGGTAATCGCCTGCAACTGATGCCCAACCAGCAAGCCTCGCTATGGACTGACTACACCTGGCACAGCGGCGCGCTCGATGGCTTCGGCATTGGCTTCGGTGCCCGCTACACCGGTAATACCTATGGCGACCAGGGTAATACGTGGCTAGGCAAGGCGGATGCCTACACCGTGTTCGACGCCTCGGTGCACTACGACCTCGGCCGTCTGGACAACAGTCTCAAAGGTGCCTCGGTGAAACTGAACGCAACCAACCTGTTCGACAAGGACTACATTTCCACCTGTGATGGTTTCTACTGCTACTACGGCGACCAACGTAGCGTCGTCGCCAGTGCCACCTACCAGTGGTAATCGGCTGAGTTAACAACCGGGCCGCCCCCGTGGGCGGCTTCGGTGTGTCTGAAGGCTAGAAAATGAAAAGCAAAACCATCCGCCGCTGGTCCTTCATCCACACCTGGACCAGCCTCGTCTGCACCGTATTCCTGCTGCTGCTCGCCCTCACCGGCCTGCCGTTGATCTTTCACCACGAGATCGACCACCTGCTGGGCAACGAACCCGAGCTGGCACAGGTGCCCGCCGATACCCCACAGCTGAACCTCGAACAGCTTGTTGCCAAAGCCCAGGCCCATCGCCCCGGCGAAGCCATGCAATACCTGGCCTGGGACGAAGACGACAAGAACGGCGTGATCGCGATCATGGCCGCCACCGCCGGCACCGAACCCAATTCCTCCCACACCTTCATGCTCGACGCCCGCACCGGCGAGGCCGTGGAAACGCCTTCGGCCAACGGCGGGCTGACGATGTTCCTGCTGCGCCTGCACGTCGATATGTTCGCCGGGCTGCCGGGCAAGTTGCTGCTGGCGTTCATGGGCATTCTGTTCGTGTTGGCGATCATCTCCGGCACGGTGTTGTACCTGCCGTTCATGCGCCGGCTGAAGTTCGCCACGGTGCGCCAGGACAAATCCACCCGTCTGCGCTGGCTCGACCTGCACAACCTGATCGGCGTGGTCACCCTGACCTGGGCGCTGGTGGTGGGCGTGACCGGCGTGATCAGCGCCTGCGCCGACCTGATCATCGCCGCCTGGCGTACCGACAGCCTCAGCGCGATGATCGAACCCTACAAAGACGCCCCGCCACTGACCTTGCGCGCCCCCGCCACCGACCTGCTAACGATCGCCGCCAAGGCCGCGCCGGGCATGGAGCCGGACTTTATCGCATTCCCCGGCACGCGCTTTTCCAGCGAGCATCACTACGCGGTGTTCATGAAAGGCAGCACGCACCTGACCTCGCACCTGCTGACACCGGTGTTGATCGACGCCAGCAACCTGCAGGTCACCGCCATCGCCGAACGACCGTGGTACATGGACGCCATGGGCATGTCCCAACCGCTGCACTTCGGTGACTACGGCGGCATGCCGATGAAGATTCTCTGGGCGGTGCTGGACGTGCTGACCATTATTGTTCTGGGCAGTGGCGTGTACCTGTGGCTGGTGCGGCGCAAGGCGGCCAAGTCATGAAGCCGCGGCAGTCGAATTTCTGGAAGGTGTTCGGTATACCGCTGGCCATCGGGCTGCTGAGTGCGGCCGGGTTGTTTGCGGCGTTGCTGGGGGATGGCTTGTGGGATTCGTTGAGCTGGGTGGGGCTGGGCATTCCGGCTGTAATTGGGGTATGGGCGCTTTTGTAGGCGCTGGCTTGCTCGCGAAAAGCCTGAGAACGCCGCGTTAAACCAGACGCGCTGCGTTATCGTTGACGCCTTTCGCGAGCAAGCTCGCTCCTACAGAGGAATGCCCATGTCCACCCCCAGCATGACGTTGTTCCACAACCCTGCCTCGCCGTTTGTTCGCAAAGTACGGGTGCTGTTGCACGAGACCGGCCAACTGGATCGCGTGACGTTGCAAGCCTGCGTGCCGACGCCGGTCAAGCCTGACGCGGAGGTGATCCAGGACAACCCGCTGGGCAAGATCCCCGCCCTGCGCCTGGCCGATGGCAACGTATTGCATGACAGCCGGGTGATCCTCGATTACTTCGACTATCAACATACCGGGAGCCCGCTGATCCCCCGGAACGGCCCGGCCCGCTGGCGCCGCCTGACCCTGGCCTCCACCGCCGACGGCATCATGGATGCCGCCGTGCTGGTGCGTTATGAAACCGCCATGCGCCCCGAGGAAAAACACTGGGACCTGTGGCTGGAAGGCCAGCGGGACAAGATCCGCCGCGCCCTCGACATGCTGGAACAGGACGCCATTGCCGAGCTGGCCGGGGCGTTTGATGTGGCCGCGATCAGCGTGGCGTGTGCACTGGCTTACCTGGACTTCCGCCACCCGGACATGCAGTGGCGGTCGAGCCATCCGAAGCTGGCGGCGTGGTATGCCGAGGTGAGTCAGCGGCCGTCGATGCTCCAGACCCAGCCACCGGTTTAACCTGCTGCAAGGGCCCCTCTGTGGCGAGGGAGCTTGCTCCCGCTGGGCTGCGCAGCGGCCCCAAAAATCCTGGGAGCGCTTCGCACTCCAGCGGGAGCAAGCTCCCTCGCCACAGCAAGCTCCCCCACCACAGCAAGCTCCCTCGCCACAGCAAGCTCTCTCACCACAAAAAGCTCCCGGGCTTCGGGAAACAGTGCATTGATCCGCATCATCAACGTCGCCCCTACCTGCTGATCTTCCCGCAACCCCAACGACCTACTCATCACCCACCTCCTTGCGCTTGCCCACGCCATACCAATCCAGCTTGCGGGTCAGCACCATCACCGTGCCCAGCAACCCGAACAGCAGCAACGACCCCATCAACAACGCGTAATCCTCGGCACTCAGCAACCCGTACAGCAAGCCATACAACGCCGCCAGCGCCGCCGAAAACCCCAGGCCATGAGCGACGCTGCGCAGCACATGGCAGACGTAAAACCCGATCAACAACACACAGGCCGCCGCCGATATCAGGTAAGCCGGGCCAAACCCGATATGCTCGGACAACGACAACAGCAGCAGGTAGAAAAACGCCAGGGCAAACCCCACCAGCGCGTACTGGATCGGGTGCACCGCCAGGCTCTTGAGCACCTCGAACAGAAAGAAACCGGCAAAGGTCAGCGCAATAAACAACAGCGCATATTTGATCGCCCGGTCACTCTTGAGGTACTGGTCCACCGGGTCGATAAAGCTCACGCCGAAGCTGCGGCTGTTGAAGTCGTCACAGCCGCGCTCGGCCAGGCAACTGCTGAGTGCTTCTTCCAAATTGGTGGAGAAAAATGTGGTCTGCCAATGGGCGCTGAAGCCTTGCGCGGTGACCTCACGCTGGGCCGGCAGGAAGTTGCCGATAAAGCTTGGGTGCGGCCAGTTGGACGCCAACTTGACCTGGCTGGTCTTGCCCACCGGCACCACTTGCAACTGCTCGGTGCCTTGCAGGCGCAGGTCAAAAGCGAAGTCAAAAGGCGCCGGCTTCTGGCTGTCCTGCTCGGGCAGCATCACGTGTACACCCTCCCCCAGCCACGCCACTTGGGTGCCCGGTGAAAACGCCAGTTGCTCACCGCCCAGCTCCAGCTTCAGCGCGTTTTCGATGCCACGAATGTCGCTGATACCCACCGCCAGATACGCCGGGTCAAAGCGGTAATCGGCGAAGTCTTCACTGATACCCAATTGCTCCGGCAATACAAAGCGCCCGCTGATCCGGCTGTCGGCGTGGAACAACCGTGCCTGGTAAATGCCCCGAGCGCGCACTTCGGTTTGCACCTGCCCGTCGAGGGCAAATTGCTCCGGCAAGAAATACAGATGACCGCGCACCTCACGGGTTTCTTCGTAGCGTTCGTTGAGCTTTTCATTGAGCTTCCACTCCCGGACGGTCTTGCGATAAGGCACCACCAGCACCGGGCCATTGAGGCGCTGGCTGTAGCTGGAACTGCGGGCGATATCCTGCAAGACGTCGTCGCGCAGTTGCTGACGGTCGGTAATCACCCCGTGGATCATCAGCAACGGAATCAACAACAACACGATCAGCAGCGCGATGGCGCCCAGTTTGAAAAGCAGATTGCGGTTCATGAAGCTCTCCCTGTTTTGATGGGGAGAGTCTGGCGGGCGCTTAAGGGGGATTTATGAAGGGAATGTGGAGACTGTGTGGAGATGCAGTTTTACCTGCACGCCGCCAGGCACGTTGCCGATCTGCAGTGAGCCGCCGTGCAGCTTCATCACCTCTTCGACAAAATTCAGCCCAAGGCCGGTGCTCTTGCGCCCACTGGCCGGGCGCGGCAGGGAATAGAAGCGCTCGCTGAGGCGCGGCAAGGCGTATTCGGGAATCGGCTCGGCCTGGTTGAACAGAGTGAATTCGACGCCGTCATTCACAGCCTTGGCGCTGAACCGCAAGGTGCCACCGGGCGGGGTGAAATCCAGGGCGTTTTCCAGCAGATTTCCCAGGGCCTGGCGCAGCAGGAACGGCTCGCCGTACACCTGCACATCCGCGGCAATCCCCTGCTCGACCTGCAAGCCGGCGCCTTCGATACGCGCGCATTGAGCCTTGAGTACTTCGTCCACCAGCGCTGCCAGCGACAGGCTGCTCTGGTCTTCAAGGCCCTGGCGCTGCTCCACCTGCGCCAGGTTCAGCAGGCGTTCGATCAATTGCTGCAAGCGCGCACTTTCACTGTCGATATTGCTCACGAAACGCTGCTGCTGATCCCGGGACATGTCGCCCTGCAACAGCTCCGCCGCCCCGCGAATCGCCGCCAATGGGCTTTTCAGTTCGTGGGTCAGGGTGTGCACATAACGCTCGACGTACGCCTTGCCTTCCAGCTGGGTGCGCATGTGTTCCACGGCGGTGGACAGCTGCTCCAGCTCACCGCCGCGATAGTGTGGCAACTCGGCACGCCGGCCCTCGCTGACGGCCTGGGCATACGCCGTGAGTCGGCGCAGCGCGACACTCAACCACCACGACAACAACGCGCCAAACAACAAGCCCAGGCCCACCAGCCCGGCGCCGTACCACAGCAGCCGGTCTTCGGTGCGATCCACATACGGCTGCAACGAGCTGTTGGGCTTGGCCACCGTGACTACGCCGATGATCTGCCCGTTATCGCGGATCGGCGCGCCGACGTGCATCACCGATGAGGCCGGGTCATCCAGCTCGCTGCGGGTCGAGCGCGCACCGTATTCGCCGCGCAGGGTCAGGTACACGTCATTCCACTTCGAGTAATCCTCGCCCACGGCCTCGCCGCTGGAGTCCAGCAGCACAATGCCCTTGGCGTCGGTGACGTAGATGCGGTGGTTGACCTGGTTTTTCGGCAGGCCCCAGATGTTCGCGCCGGGCTGGCGCTCGCCGTAGGCCTTGAGCAGCTCGGGCCAATGGCTCTGGCCGAGGGTGCCGTTCTTCACATCGCTGCGCAGGATTTCCGCCAGCAGGTTGGCGGTGTCCACCAGGGTTTCTTCGGTGGACTGGCGCACACCGGGGCGGATTTCCTTCATCACGGTGCTGAGTACAAAGTAGCCGGTCAGGCCGATAAACAGCGCATAGACCAGGAAGAACCGGATCCCCAGGCGCATCAGCTGTTGCCCGGGCTGTAACTGTAGCCAAGGCCGCGATGGGTCTGGATCGGCTCAGACTCGGGCGCCACCGTACGCAATTTGCTGCGAACGCTTTTGATATGGCTGTCGATATTGCGCTCGTAGCCTGCATCGGCCGCCACGCCCACCGCATCCAGCAGTTGCTCGCGGCTGAACACCCGCTCGGGTTGCTCCAAGAGGCTTTGCAGCAGGCGAAATTCATGGCGCGTAAGGTTAAGCGGCTGCCCGCGATAACTGATCTGCATGCGCTCCAGGTCCACCTGGAACACCGCCGGAGCCACACCGGGGCCAACCCGTTTGAGGATCGCCCGAACCCGCGCCGCCACTTCGCGCGGGCTGAACGGCTTGACCACATAGTCGTCAGCGCCGATCTCCAGGCCCACCACGCGGTCGATCTCGCCGTCCCGGGCGCTGAGGAACATCACCGGCACTTCGCTGAAGCGCCGCAGTTGTTTGCAGGTTTCAAAGCCGGTGATATCCGGCAGGCCGATGTCGAGGATGATCAGGTCCGCCGGGGTTTGCCGCTGATGGGCCAACGCCGCCTGGCCGAGGCTCAGCCAGGTGGTGGTGAAGCCCTCGCCTTGCAGGGCGAAAATCAGCGTGTCGGCGATGGCCGCTTCGTCTTCGACAATCAGGATATGCGGCATGGTGGTCCGTCAGCAGTCCGGTTTGTCCGCAGTGTAACGGCGCGCCGGGTTTACCGCAGCGCCGAATTCACGCAGGGCCTTGGCGCCGATCAGCAGCGGGTAGTTGAAGCTGCTGCGGTCGGTGAGGTTGACCTCGACGGTACGCTTGACGTTACCCAGGCACATTTCCAGGTCGATCACCGGACGCTTGGCCACGGTGGCTTCATCCTTGTCGTCATCTTCGTCGGCGCGGCTTTTGATTTTGCTGATGCGCGAGACCTTGTGCTCGTACACCTTGTTGGTGGCGTCCTTGCCGCCGAGGCGGAAGCGCACCCAATCGTCGCCATCACGGGTGAAGGTCTCGATGTCCCGGGCCGACAGCGAGGCGGTCAGCGCGCCGGTGTCCATCTTGGCCTTGAAGGTCTCGCCGATTTCCGGCAGTTGGATGTATTCGTAGCGACCGTAGAGGGTCGGCTCGGCGGCCATGACAGGCAAGGCCACAAGTGCTAGCAGGGCAAGGATGGATTTCACGTAGGAGGTTTCCTTGAAATAGATGGGCCAATTCTAGACTGCAAAAACGCCGCTTAGTTAGATCACAGAGCATACCCAGCCCGCTGTGAAACATTCGTAAGCTTATTTGCGATTTGGCCTCTAGACCCAAGCTGCTTATCATGGCGGGCCAAAATGATTCCAAGAGTTACTTATGCGCCGCCTGCTCACCGGCTGTTTCGTCACACTACTGCTATTGCTCAACACCTTGGTGCTGTTCGGGCCGCTGATGGTGTTTGCCCTGCTCAAGCTGGTGGCGCCCGGTCGCTTTCGCGACTACGCCTCCTGGGCCGTCATGTGGATCGCCGAAACCTGGGCCGAGATCGACAAGCTGATCTTCGCCCTGTGCATCCCCACCCAATGGGATATTCGCGGCGGCGACGACCTGCGGGGTGACACGTCTTATCTGGTGATCAGCAACCACCAATCCTGGGTCGACATCCCCGCTTTGATCCAGGCCCTTAACCGGCGCACGCCGTTCTTCAAGTTCTTCCTGAAAAAGGAACTGATCTGGGTACCCTTCCTGGGCCTGGCGTGGTGGGCACTGGATTACCCGTTCATGAAGCGCTACAGCAAGGCGTTCCTGGCCAAGCACCCTGAGCTGGCAGGGCAGGACCTGAAGATCACCAAAGAGGCCTGCGAGCTGTTCAAGCGCCAGCCGGTCACCGTGGTGAATTACCTGGAAGGGACGCGGTTCACCCCGGCCAAGCGCAAACAGCAGGCTTCACCCTTCGAACGTCTGCTCAAACCCAAGGCGGGTGGCGTGGCGTTCGTGCTCGCGGCGTTGGGTGAACAGCTGGATGCGGTGCTCGACGTCACCGTGGTTTATCCACAGGAAAACATTCCCGGCTTCTGGGACTTGATCAGTGGCGCAGTGCCGAAGGTGATCGTGGATATCCGCACCCGTGAACTGGATCCGGCGTTGTGGCAGGGGGATTACGAGAACGATCCGGTGTTTCGCCAGACCGTCCAGAACTGGGTCAACCAGCTCTGGAGGGAGAAGGATGCGCGCATCGCCCAACTGCGCGCGGAGCGGTCTTAGCCGCCAGTGCCCCAGGCCGAAGCCAGTTTGCTCAGCACCGACTCGCTGGCGCCCTGGCCGCCCAGGTATTTCAGGATAACCGGGGCAAACTGGCCAACCATCCCACTGTCCATGCCCAGCGCGCTGAACGCGGTGTTCAGGTCGTTGGTGTTCTTCACGTTACCCAGCAAGCCATCCAGGCCCGAGGTCTTGCTGCCGCCGCTCTGGCCGAGCATGCCGCTCAGGGCGCCGAGGCTGCCCAGGGAGTTGCTGCCGGAGAGCTTTTCCAGGCCAGGTACGCTTTGGGTCAGTTGCGAGTAATCACCGCCGCCCAATTTATTCTTGGCCAGGCCCAGCATCGCGCCGGTACCGCCGACGGCCTGCTCCGGGGACACGTTCAATTGCGAGGTCAGGGCGCTCAGCAAGCCGGCGGTCTGTGAGGTCGGCGCAGCCGCTGCTGCCTTGTCGCCACTCTGTGCGCCTGAAACGGCATTGGCTACGTCGCCGAGGCTGAAACCTGCCGCAAACACCGGGCTGGCCGCCACGGTCAACAGGCAGGACAGGGCAAAACCGCGTGAAATCTTCATCAAGACAACCTCTGAAAGTAAGCGCTGAAAGCAGGGGTTTGACTGGGTGTTACGAAAGATTGTTCCCACCTCACAGATTAGTTCAGAAAACCACTGCATCCGAACCGCCCTGCGCTGCGTATATCCACCACGAGCCGCGCGGAGGTAGATGGAATGAATGCCCAAGCTGGACTAACCTCAGCCTGCCCTCTTTACCGTGTGCCGCCCCATCGCCCTGTTGCAAGCGCCTGGAGAAGCCCCATTTCGACCCACGATGCAGATCAGCTACGGCAATTGCTGGCCCAGTGTTCCCTGGGTAACCGCCAGGCGTTCGAAACGCTCTATCGCAGCGTTTCCCCGCGTTTGCACGGTGTCGCCCTGCGGTTCATGGGGCGCCCTGACCTGGCTGAAGACGTATTGCAGGAAAGCTTCGTGCGCATCTGGTTCAACGCCTCGCGGTATGAAGCCCACTTATCGGCGCCGCTGACCTGGATGATCAACATCACCCGCAACCTGGCCATCGACCAGTTGCGTAAACACCGCGAACAGCCCTTGGCCGACGGCCAGCAGGACGCCATGGCCGACGAAAGCCCCAGCGCCCATGAATTGCTCGACAGCGAGCGCGAAGCCCACGCCCTGAACCGCTGCCTCGACAGCCTCGAAGGCATGCAGCGTCAATCGATCACCGTGGCATACTTCCAGGGCTTGTCCTGCTCGGAGCTGGCCGACCACCTGGCCGCGCCGCTGGGCTCGGTCAAATCCTGGATTCGCCGCGGCATGGAGCGCTTGCGCAGGTGCCTTGAATCATGAACTACCAGACCACCTCCCTGCGCCGCGCCCTCGCGGCGGATTACGCCATCGGGTTGATGCCCGCCACCGCCCGTCGACGTTTTGAAGCGCTGCTGCTGGACGATGCCGCCCTGCGCGTGGAACTGGGACACTGGCAGGACGCCCTCGCCAGCCTCACCGGGCCGCTGCCTGAACGGCCGGTGCCGGATCACGTGTGGGAAGGCATCAAGGCCCGCATTGAGCCGCAAGTGCTGCATATGCCGGCGAAGAGGCCGTTCTGGATGAACCTGCGTTTGCTGGTGGTGGCGTGCGGGGTGGTGATCGCGGTGTTGGTGGGCGTGCTGTACCAGCGTGATCTTGGGGTGGAGTACAACGCCACGCTGGTGGCGGCCAATCAACAGCCCGCGCTGAAGATCCAGGCCTATGCGGATCATCTGCAGGTGGAACCGCTGACCCTGGCGGCTGTGGAGCCGGCCCGCGCGTTGGAACTGTGGGCAATCCCGGCGGGCGGCAAACCCATCTCTCTGGGGGTGTTGCCGGTGTCGGGTAAAGGCCGGATCCAGTTGAGCAAAGAACACCAGGCATTGCTGACAGCACCGTTGACCCTGGCGGTGACTCTTGAGCCTCAGGGCGGCTCGCCAACCGGACAACCTACCGGACCGGTGCTGTATCAGGGCCAATTGGCCTCACTCTAATTACTGTAGGAGCGAGCTTGCTCGCGAAGGTCGTCAACGATAACGCGGGAAACCTGAAAGGCCACGGCGCCCTCAGGTTTTTCGCGAGCAAGCTCGCTCCTACAGTGGATTGCCCTTTTGAAATAACCCGGCTTTTTTTAATCCGAACTTGATCTACCCCGCTGTCAATATTGACAGTATCTGCAACGCCTCCGCACGCCCACCATGAAGACTCCTATCACGTAAGGGAGTACGACATGAAGCTGATGAACATCGCACTGAACGCGCTGGTATTTTCGACCCTTGTGGGCAATGCCCTGGCAGATGAAATTGCCATGTGCCCGCCCAAGGCAAGTATCAAACCGCAAGAGCCATGGGGGCCGTGGGATATTTTTTATGCCCCCGGCCCTCATAAGGGCATCTGGGTGGGAGAGAACCCCTTTGGCGACGAGAACCTGCTCGAAAAGCTCCACTTCACGGGGGCGCTGTACCGGGATATCAGTTCAGAAGGCAATGCATACGTAGTGTCCTGCGACTACGAGGGTGAAGGCTGGTTCGACTTTTTAAGGATGACCCTCTACTCCTTCAAAGGCTGGGCACCCGTGCCCGGGACAAAATGGGTGGATGAGTCGAAAACGGATGAGAGCAAAGCCAAGGCCGGGGCCTACAAAAAAGCCAAGGAGGTCCAATACTGCTATGCCGATTCCACCGAGCAGCATCCGGAAAAACAATGCGCATTCACGTACAAGGAACTGGTCCTCCCACCCCAGCACCATTGACGGTCGTTCCACAGTTCAGGGCCAATTGACATCACACTGCCCCAAGGTTCAAGACGACAGATGAGGAACCGATCGCCGTTAACTGGGTCCATGAAAGACTACAAAACATGTCAGGAAGAGCCTAATGACTGCGATCAACCCTCAAGTGATTGAGCACAAGCCTTCATTCTGGAACCGTCCACGCCTGTTCATCGGCGCGTGTCTGGTGGTAGTCGCCGGCGTCGGCGGCGCCCTCTACACCCAGGACAGCGTCAAGGCTGCCGCGCTGCTGGTGAACACCACCCAGCAACCGGCCACGCAGATCGTGGCCCACAAGGATTACCTCGAAGTGCAGCCGATTGCCGCTACGGCACCGGCTCCGGACCAAAGCCTGGAGCTGTGGGCGGTTCCGGCTGACGGTACGCCGGTGTCACTGGGCCTGTTGCCGGAAGACGGCAAAGGCATTATCGGCATCAACCCTCGCCAGCAGGAGTCGATCAGCAAGCCGGTGACACTGATGGTCAGCTCGGAAACCAAGGGCGGCTCGGTGAGCAAGCAGCCGACGGGCCCAACGGTGTATCAGGGAGCTTTGGCGATTCGCTGAGTGACCCACGCAGGCAAAGAAGGCGACCCCCGGGGTCGCCTTCTTTTTGCCCGGCGCCCTCAGGTTTTTCGCGGGCAAGCCCGCTCCTACAGTTGATCGTCATTGTGTCGGGAAATGTGTTCGGCATTGCGTCTTGCCTCGGCCAAACAAGGAGGCTTATAGTCCGGCGGTCGTCCACATGGCGATACGGGTTTGGCGACTCGATTGAAATAATGCATGCAAAAGCACCTGTTTCTTTGCAGGTCTTTTTGCACCCGCAAAGCTGCGCTTTATGGCGGCTGTGCGCGGGAGACCTTCGGGTCTGCCGGCTTTGCTTCATTTCACCGGTTCGCCAACCTGCGTACAGCTGCCACCCATTCGTTTGGCGACGGGTGAGTGGTAGCCCCATTATCTGAAATGAGGTTGCACACATGAACCGCTACATGCCCCTAACCGGCCACGACTGCACCGTCCCTTCCCTGCTCATCGACACCCAAACCCCGCTGGACGTGCTCCACGACGCCGCCGCCTACCGCATCCGCGCGGTGACCCAAGTCCTGGAAAACCTCGCGTTTCGCGACACCCTCATCACCGACACCATCGTCCTCAAGGACTTCGCCCTGCTCTGCGCCATACCGCTGCGCGACGGTTGCGATTTGATGGATGTGATCGGTCGGCGGCTGCAGGAGTAGGCATACGCCGACACTTAAGTAGTCCATTTCCGAAACACTAAAACGTCCCTGCACGCGTCTTACCTCGCCTGCAGCGCTTTCTTATAGTCGTGCACCTCAGTCACTTGGAGGTGCACGCGATGCAGGGACCTTACGCATTTATCAATGATCGATCACAGCCTTATCCGCTACTGAAACAACGCCTCTCGCTTAATCCTCATGTTCAAACCAAGTTCGACATCCTTAACCAACATATCCGCAACACCGTGGTGTTACCTGGGCAGCTGGTGATTAATGCTGGGGAGTTGGTGGGTAAAGTTCTCTATCAGGCAGTGGAGTATTGAATGCACTTGGAATACTTTGCGGTGGTCTCATGCGCCCTCCTGCTACTCAGCTTCCCAATCGTCTTTTCTGCCATGTACAAAAAGCTCGATGCCGCTGAGCGCTATATGCAATACAGCACCTTTATAGTCGGATGCAGGCACACGTTTCGTCATAGCCACTTTGAAGGAAGACCGCAACGCGTATTCGCTATGGCAACCGTTATTCTCATTCCGGGAATAATTCAACGCAGGGGTATGGTACTGGTTGAGGACGTTGAACAAATACCACGGCACCTCAAGTATTGGATGGTCATACCAACACTCGTTACCTGCCTCTCGCTTATAGGTATCACCATCACCGGTTTTCTTATAGAAAACTGAAGTTTTATATAAAAAGGGCGACCCTTGGGTCGCCCTTATCTAACGTCTAAGCCGCGCTGAACAACTTGTGCGGATCAATCACAAACTTCTTCGGCACGCCCGCATCGAACTCACCGTACCCGCGTGGCGCGTCATCCAGGCTGATGACTTCCACACCGACGATGTCGGCAATGTTGATACGGTCCCACATGATTGCCTGCATCAACTGGCGGTTGTACTTCATCACTGGAGTTTGCCCGGTGTGGAAGCTGTGGGACTTGGCCCAGCCCAGGCCGAAACGAATGCTCAGGCTGCCCATTTTTGCAGCGGCATCCACGGCACCCGGATCTTCGGTCACGTACAAGCCCGGGATACCGATTTTGCCGGCCACCCGCACCACGCCCATCAACGAGTTGAGCACGGTGGCCGGAGCCTCTGCCTTGGCCCCTTCATGACCATGGCCGCGCGCTTCGAAACCCACGGCATCGACGGCGCAATCCACTTCCGGCTCGCCCAGCAACGCAGCGATCTGTTCGTGCAGCGGGGTGTCTTTCGACAGGTCGGCAATTTCAAAACCCTGGGCCTTGGCGTGGGCCAGGCGGATCGGGTTGACGTCGCCGATGATCACCACCGCAGCGCCCAGCAGGCGAGCGGAAGCGGCAGCCGCCAGGCCCACCGGACCGGCACCGGCGATGTAGACCGTGCTGCCCGGGCCAACGCCTGCAGTGACTGCGCCGTGGTAGCCGGTGGGCAGGATGTCGGAGAGGCAGGTCAGGTCGCGGATTTTCTCCATGGCCTTGTCGCGGTCCGGCAGTTTCAGCAGGTTGAAGTCGGCGTAAGGCACCAGCACGTATTCGGCCTGGCCGCCGGTCCAGTCGCCCATGTCCACATAGCCGTAGGCCCCACCGGCACGGGCCGGGTTGACGGTCAGGCACACGCCCGTGTGTTGCTCTTTGCAGGAACGGCAACGGCCACACGCGACGTTGAACGGCACGGACACCAGGTCGCCGATTTTCAGGTTCTCGACGTCGCTGCCCTTCTCGATCACTTCGCCGGTGATTTCGTGGCCCAGGACCAGGCCGGTCTGGGCAGTGGTGCGGCCGCGCACCATGTGTTGGTCGGAGCCGCAGATGTTGGTGGAGACCACGCGCAGGATGACGCCGTGCTCAATCTTCCTGCCACGGGGGTCCTGCATTTTGGGATAGTCGATTTTCTGTACTTCGACCTTGCCGTTGCCGAGATACACGACACCACGATTACCAGACATGCTTTCACCTCGCTGTTGTTTTTATGGAACCGCGTTGCCCAGGCAGGCAGCGCGTTAAAGTGCTCGGGTACAGATGCTGTTTTGCGTTGTTAGTGATGGCCTCTTCGCGAGCAAGCCCGCTCCCACAGTTGACCGAGTTCTACCTTTGAAATGCGGTCGAATGTGGGAGCGGGCTTGCTCGCGAAGGCGCCCATCAGAGCACCACTGTCCGATTGGCGTTCAAGAACACCCGCCGCTCAATGTGATACCCCACAGCCCGGGCCAGGGTCAGGCCTTCGATATCCCGTCCCTTGGCAATCAAATCTTCCGGATAGTGACTGTGGTCCACCACCTCCACGCCCTGGGCAATGATCGGGCCTTCATCCAAATCGTTGTTGATGTAATGCGCGGTGGCGCCCACCAGTTTCACGCCCTTGTTGTAGGCCTGGTGATACGGCTTGGCGCCCTTGAAACCGGGCAGCAGGGAGTGGTGGATGTTGATGGCTTTACCATCGAGCTTGCGGCACAGCTCCGGCGACAGCACTTGCATGTAGCGCGCAAGAATCACCAGTTCGGCGCCGGACTCTTCGATCACCTGCCACACCTGGCGCTCTTGCGACGGCTTGTCGTTGGGGTCCAGGGGAAAGTGGTAATACGGAATCTGGTGCCAGTCGGCCAGGGGCTTGAGGTCAGGGTGGTTGGAGACCACGGCGACCACGTCCATCGACAGTTGGCCGATGCGCTGGCGGTAGAGTAAATCGTTGAGGCAGTGATCGGCCTTGGAGACCATGATCACCACTTTCGGCCGGTAGTTCGGCGCGGTCAGTTCGAAGATCATACCGAACGCTTCACCGCGAGTGGCCAGGCCATCGCGGAAAGCTTGCTCGTCAAAACCGTCAGGCTGGCGAAACTCCACGCGGATGAAGAAACGACCCGAAAGCCGGTCATCAAACGAGTGGTGCTCGGTGACGTAGCAGCCCTGCTCGAACAGATAGCGGGTCACCGCGTCCACCGTGCCGAGCACGCTGGGGCAGTCGGCGGTCAAAATCCATGTATCGGGTACGCGGCTCATTATTCGTGACTCCTTGATCGTTCCCACGCTCTGCGTGGCAACGCCGCAATGGACGCTCTGCGTCCGCTCTTGGGACGCGGAGCGTCCCGGGATGCATTCCCACGCGGAGCGTGGGAACGATCAGGCCTGGACGCTTAAACCATACTCAGCCGCCGCATCCTGCAACCACAGCCACCAGTAATCCGAGAAGCTGCGACGAATCAGCAGCTCCCAGGTGTCTTCAGCGGTATGGCGAATCACCAGTTGCGACTTGGCGAACACCGTGCCCACCGCCTTGCCCACCGGGAAGCTGTTGGGGTGTACGTCGTAGCTGGTGGATTTCATCAGCACGTCACGCACGTTGGGGCCGCTGAGTTCGAGGATCTGCTGGCCGCCGCTGACGTTGACGATCTGGATATGCAAATCACCCAGCGCCTCGCGCAAACTTTTCTCGGCGGCGAATTCTTCACCGCTCGGCACCACCAGCAGCCACTCATCCGGGCCGAGCCATTGCAGGCTGGTTTCACCCTTGACGATGACTTGCAACGCGCCGGGCAACTCGATGCCCAGGGCTTTGTGCACGCCGGCGGCGAAGGCGGCGTCGTGGCCATCGCCACGAATGGTCAGGTGGCCGAGGAGTTTCTTTTCACGCACGGTCACGCCGGCGTTCTTGCGGCCCTTGCCCACCAGGCTGGCGAGGTCGGCATGGTACAGCGACGACTCGGCCTTGGCTCCGGAGGTGGGGCGTTGCTGGTAAACATTGGCTGCTGTCATAAAGCACCTGTGTTGAATTTGATCGTTCCCACGCTCTGCGTGGGAATGCCGCCATGGACGCTCTGCGTCCGCTCTTGGGGCGCAGAGCGCCCCGGGATGCATTCCCACGCGGAGCGTGGGAACGATCAGGTGTCAGATGTTCTGGCGATCGCCTTTAGGGTCGAAGAACACCGAAGAAACAATCTCCGCCTCGATCACACTCCCATCCGCCAGCGGGGCAAACACCCGCTCGCCGATGCGCTTCAAGCCGCCCTTCACCACGCCCATGGCAAACGAATAACCGAGGGAGTTGTGGGCATAACTGGAGGTGACATGGCCGACCATCTTCATCGGGATCGTCTGCTTGGTGTCGAACACCAGTTGCGCGCCTTCCGGCAGCCACACGTTCGGGTCAATCGGCTTCAGGCCCACCAGTTGCTTGCGGTCTTCACGCACGCAGTCTTCGCGATTCATCCCGCGCCAGCCAATCCACGAGAACGGTTTGGTACGGCCTACACACCAGCCCATGTTCAGGTCGTCCGGGGTCATCGAGCCGTCGGTATCCTGGCCGACGATGATGAACCCCTTCTCGGCCCGCAGCACGTGCATGGTTTCGGTGCCATAAGGCGTCAGGTTGTACTGCTTGCCGGCCTCGACGATTTTCTCGAGCACGCCCATGGCGTAGTCGGCCTGCACGTTGACTTCGTACGACAGCTCACCGGTAAACGAAATCCGGAACACCCGCGCCGGCACGCCGCCCACCAGGCCTTCTTTCCAGGTCATGAACGGGAAGCCGTCCTTGTCCAGGTCGATGTCGGTGACTTCGCTCAACAGCTTGCGGCTGTTGGGGCCGGACAAGGTCATGGTTGCCCAGTGGTCGGTGACCGAGGTGAAGTACACCTTGAGGTCTGGCCACTCAGTCTGTTGGTAGATTTCCAGCCACTGCAGTACGCGCGCCGCGCCGCCGGTGGTGGTGGTCATCAGGAAGTGGTTGTCGGCCAGACAAGCGGTGACGCCGTCGTCGAAGACCATGCCGTCTTCCTTGCACATCAGGCCGTAGCGGGCCTTGCCCACGTCGAGCTTGGTCCAGGCATTGCTGTAGATGCGGTTGAGGAACTCGCGGGCATCCGGGCCCTGGATGTCGATCTTGCCAAGGGTGGACGCGTCCAGCAGGCCGACGCTGTCGCGCACGGCCAGGCATTCGCGTTTCACGGCGGCGTGCAGGTCTTCACCGTTGCGCGGGAAATACCACGGACGCTTCCACTGGCCGACGTCTTCAAACTCGGCGCCGTTTTTCACGTGCCAGGCTTGCAGCGCGGTGTAGCGCACCGGCTCGAAGATATGCCCACAGTGGCGGCCTGCTACTGCGCCGAAGGTCACCGGCGTGTAGTTGGGGCGGAACATGGTGGTGCCCATCTGCGGGATAGTCACGTTCAGCGAACGGGCCGCGATGGCCAGGCCGTTGACGTTGCCGAGCTTGCCCTGGTCCGTGCCGAAGCCCAGTGCGGTGTAGCGTTTGACGTGCTCCACCGACTCGAAACCTTCGCGGGTGGCGAGTTCGATGGCGGCCGCGGTGACGTCGTTTTGCAGGTCGACAAATTGCTTCGGCGCCCGTGCGGTGGCTTTCTCGTGAGGCACCTGGAACAGCGCCAGGGTCGGCTCTTCTAGACGGCTCAAGGCTTTGGGCAGCGTCCCTTCCACCGGCGCGAAACCGGCTTCGCTGGCGGCGCGCACGCCACCTTCAAAACCGTCAGCCAGGGAATCGCCGAGGCCATAGACGCCATTGATCCCACCGACGCACACGCGTTTTTGCGGTGCTTCGCCCGGCACAAAACCGAGGATGTCTTCACGCCAGATCGGCTTGCCGCCCAGGTGCGAGGCCAGGTGAACCACCGGGCTATAACCGCCGGAGCTGGCGACCAGGTCGCAGTCCAGCCATTCGCCGGGGCTGGTGACTTTATGGGCCTTCACATCAATAGCCGCAACGCGGGCGCCAGTGACGTGCTTGCTGCCACGGGCTTCGATCACGGCGCTGCCGGTGAGGATGCGAATGCCTTTGGCGCGAGCTTCTTCAACCAGTGCGCCGCGTGGGTTATGACGCGCATCGGCCACTGCAACTACGGAAAGACCGGCGTCAAACCAGTCCAGCGCCACGCGGTAGGCGTGATCGTTGTTGGTCGACAGCACCAGTTTTTTGCCCGGTGCCACACCGTAGCGCCGCACGTAAGTGGAGACCGCACCCGCCAGCATGTTGCCCGGTACGTCGTTGTTGCCGTACACCAGCGGGCGTTCACACGCGCCGGTCGCCAGCACCACACGCTTGGCGCGAACCCGGTGAATGCGCTGACGCACCTGGCCAATCGGCGCACGGTCACCGAGGTGATCGGTGAGGCGCTCGTGAATGGTCAGGAAGTTATGGTCGTGGTAACCGTTGACGGTGGCGCGAGGCAGCAGTACCACGTCCGGCAGGGATTTCAGTTCAGCAATAACACTGGCAACCCATTCGGCCGCCGGCTTGCCATCGAGGCTTTCGCGGGAGTCCAGCAAGGAGCCGCCGAATTCTTCCTGCTCGTCCGCAATGATCACCCGGGCGCCACTGCGGGCGGCGGCCAAGGCAGCCGCCAGGCCGGCAGGGCCCGCGCCCACAATCAGCACGTCGCAATGACGGTTCATGTAGTCGTAGGTGTCCGGATCGTTCTCGGTCGGAGAGCGGCCTAAACCTGCAGCCTTACGGATGTACTTCTCGTAAGTCATCCAGAACGATTGCGGGTACATGAAGGTTTTGTAGTAGAAACCCGGCGGCATCAGCTTGCCGCCGACCTTGCCGAGAATGCCCATCATGTCGTTGTTGACGCTCGGCCAGCCGTTGGTGCTGGTGGCGACCAAACCCTGGTACAGCGCCTGTTGCGTGGCGCGCACGTTAGGGATTTGCGTGGCTTCGGTAGCGCCGATCTGCAACACCGCGTTCGGCTCTTCGGCACCGGCGGCGAAGATGCCGCGCGGGCGGGAATACTTGAAGCTGCGACCGATAATGTCGACGCCGTTGGCCAGCAATGCAGCGGCCAATGTATCGCCTTCAAAGCCTTTGTAGCTCTGGCCGTTGAAGGTGAAGCTCAGGGCTTTGTTGCGGTCGATGCGGCCACCGTTGGACAGGCGATTGATCTGGCTCATACCTTCTCTCCAGAAGCCTTGGCGGTGAATTGCGGCTGGGTGCCAATCTTGTAGGTTTCAAGAATTTCGTAGGTCACGGTGTCGCGGGTCGCGTTGAAATACTGGCGGCAACCGGCGGCGTGAATCCACAGTTCGTGGTGCAGGCCGCGCGGGTTGTCGCGGAAGAACATGTAGTCGCCCCACTCCTCGTCGGTGCAGGTGTTCGGGTCCAGCGGGCGCGGGATGTGCGCTTGGCCGGACGCGTGGAATTCCTCTTCGGAGCGCAGTTCGCCACAGTGAGGACAGAAGATATGCAACATAGGGAATTTCTCCTGTTAGTGGGCGACGGCCGCAGCGCCGTGTTCGTCGATCAGCGCACCGTTGTGGAAACGGTCGATGGAGAATGGAGCAGCCAACGGGTGCATTTCACCCTTGGCGAGGCTTGCGGCAAACACGTTGCCTGAGCCTGGCGTGGCCTTGAAGCCACCGGTGCCCCAACCGCAGTTGAAGAACATGTTCGGGACCGGGGTCTTGGAGATGATCGGGCAGGCGTCCGGCGTGGTGTCGACGATGCCGCCCCACTGACGGTTCATGCGCACGCGGGACAGCACCGGAAACATCTCGACGATGGCCTGGATGGTGTGTTCGATCACCGGGTACGAACCACGCTGGCCATAGCCGTTGTAACCGTCGATACCGGCGCCGATCACCAGGTCGCCCTTGTCGGACTGGCTGATGTAACCGTGCACGGCGTTGGACATGATCACGCTGTCGATGATGGGTTTGATCGGCTCCGACACCAACGCTTGCAGCGGGTGGGATTCGATCGGCAGGCGGAAGCCCGCCAGGGATGCCATGTGGCCGGAGTTACCGGCGGTCACTACGCCGACGCGCTTGGCGCCGATGAAACCCTTGTTGGTTTCCACGCCGATGCACACGCCGTTTTCCTTGCGGAAACCGATGACTTCGGTCTGCTGGATCAGGTCCACGCCCAGTGCGTCAGCGGCGCGGGCAAAGCCCCAGGCCACGGCATCGTGACGGGCCACGCCGCCGCGCCGTTGCACGGTGGCGCCCATTACCGGGTAGCGGGTGTTCTTGGAGCAGTCGAGGTACGGAATCTCGTCGGCCACTTGTTTGGCGTTGAGCAGTTCGCCGTCCACGCCGTTGAGGCGGTTGGCGCTGACGCGGCGCTCGGAGTCACGGATGTCCTGCAGGGTGTGGCACAGGTTGTAGACGCCACGCTGGGAGAACATCACGTTGTAGTTCAAATCCTGAGACAAACCTTCCCAGAGTTTCATCGCGTGTTCGTACAGGTGCGCCGACTCGTCCCACAGGTAGTTGGACCGCACGATGGTGGTGTTGCGCGCGGTGTTACCGCCGCCCAGCCAGCCTTTCTCGACCACGGCCACATTAGTGATGCCGTGTTCCTTGGCCAGGTAGTAAGCCGTCGCCAGACCATGCCCGCCGCCGCCGACGATGACCACGTCGTAGACCTTTTTAGGGGTCGGCGTGCGCCACATTTTCTGCCAGTTTTCGTGGTGGCTGAGTGAGTGCTTGAAGAGGCCGAAGCCCGAGTAGCGTTGCATAGTCATTACTCCAAAACCGCGCTCAGCGATAAACCGGGAAATCAGCGCACAGGGCGGCCACATGCTTGGCGACGTTGGCCTCCACATCGGCGTCGCCGAGGTTGTCGAGGATGTCGCAGATCCAGCCGGCCAGCGTGAGGCATTGGGTCACTTTGAAGCCACGCGTGGTCACCGCCGGCGTACCGATACGCAGGCCCGAGGTCACGAAGGGCGACTGCGGGTCGTTAGGCACGGCATTCTTGTTGACGGTGATGTGGGCGCGACCGAGGGCTGCGTCCGCGTCCTTACCGGTGAGGCCCTGACGGATCAGGCTGACCAGGAACAAGTGGTTATCGGTGCCGCCGGACACTACATCGTAGCCGCGTTTGATAAACACGCCGGCCATGGCCTGGGCGTTTTCGATCACTTGCTGTTGGTAAGCCTTGAAACCTGGCTCCTGGGCTTCCTTGAAGCACACCGCCTTGCCGGCGATCACGTGCATCAGCGGGCCGCCCTGGGCGCCTGGGAATACCGCAGAGTTGAGTTTCTTTTCAATTTCTTCATTGGACTTCGCCAGGATCAACCCGCCACGTGGACCGCGCAGGGTCTTGTGGGTGGTGGTGGTGACCACATCGGCGTACGGCAGCGGGTTCGGGTACAGACCAGCGGCCACCAGGCCGGCGACGTGGGCCATGTCGACGAACAGCAGCGCACCGACCTTGTCGGCAATCTGGCGAAAGCGCGGGAAATCCAGGGTCTTGGAGTAGGCGGAGAAACCGGCCACGACCATCTTCGGCTTGTGCTCCACGGCCAGGCGCTCGACTTCGTCGTAGTCGATCAGGCCGGTAGCGGTGTCGATGCCGTATTGCACCGCGTTGTAGAGCTTGCCCGAGGACGATACTTTGGCGCCGTGGGTCAAGTGGCCGCCGTGGGCCAGGCTCATGCCGAGGATGGTGTCACCGGCGTTCAGCAGCGCCAGGTACACCGCGCTGTTGGCGGACGAACCGGAGTGCGGCTGCACGTTGGCGTAATCGGCACCGAACAGCTGCTTGGCGCGTTCGATGGCGAGTACTTCGACCTTGTCCACGTGCTCGCAGCCGCCGTAGTAACGCTTGCCCGGATAACCTTCGGCGTACTTGTTGGTGAGGCCGCTGCCCTGGGCTTCCATGACACGCTTGCTGGTGTAGTTCTCTGACGCGATCAGCTCGATATGATCTTCCTGGCGCTGCTCCTCGGCATTCATGGCCGCCAGCAGTGCATCGTCATAACCCTGGATCTGGTCTTGCTTGCTGAACATCGCGTCTCTCCCAGCGGCGGCGGTGCGCCAATCGTATTGTTGGGGCCGCCGCACGACGGAGGGGCCCTTTGATGCGATGGTAGGGCTGGCGCAGAGAGGCCAAATGCCTATGGACGCCACGCAAAGGTGCGTTTACGACATGGCCCCCGGCATTTGTAGGAGCGAGCTTGCTCGCGAAAAACCTGAGGGCGCCGCGCGCATCCAGACAGCCCTCGTAATCGTTGACGTTTTTCGCGAGCAAGCTCGCTCCTACAAGGGGTTAGGCGATGATCTTTCGAAGGAGTAGCAGCAGCAGGAAATGCGCAGGATAAAGCGCATACGCCCAGCGCCGCATGGCCGGCGGCGACACCTGCCTGGCCTGTCGCAACACGACCAATCCGGCCAGTGGCGCAATCAGGCATGTCGCCAATCCCAGCATCGCCACCAGCGTGCCGCTATTGAGCAGGATCTGCCATTGATTGGCAGCCAGGCACACCACACCCGGCAGCACGCTGAAGTACCACGGCCGGCGAAACACCAGCAGCATCGCCAACGGCAGCAGCACACCAAAAAACCCGAACATCAACTGAGCCGAAAACAACCCCGCCAAAACCAGCGCGATCAACGCCAATCCTCGATCAATGACAGCCTTCTGCTGCCATCCCCGGGCAACCAGCAAACCCAGCGCCAGGGTCGGCAGCACGTTCAGCGTATCGGCGTCGTCAATGAACATCCGGTACGGCACTTCACTGACCACACTGAACAGCAGCAACCAGCCCAGATAGCGCCACTGCCCCGCCACCGGCGCGCCCTTGACCCGATGCAGATTCGCCGCAATCGCCAGGCAAAACCACGGGAACGCCAGGCGACCCGGCACATACAGCCCGTCCAGGCTCAAACCGACATACCGCAGGTGGTCCAGCACCATACTCAGCAGCGCCAGCCACTTGAGCAGGTCCAGGGCGCCATCGCGGACGCGGCTTACAGGAACGCGTTCAGAACCGTGCATAATTCCCCAATGACTTTGCATTAACAGTGCGTGCGCCCGCCCGACAATCTTGGGTAAAGTGCGCACCAACATCGACCACAGGACTGGGCCATGACCGACAAGAGCCAACAATTCGCCAGCGACAACTATTCCGGCATCTGCCCGGAAGCCTGGGCCGCCATGGAACTCGCCAACCAGGGCCATCAACGCGCCTATGGCGATGATGAATGGACCCACCGCGCCGCCGACGGTTTCCGCAAACTGTTCGAAACCGACTGCGAGGTGTTCTTCGCCTTCAACGGCACCGCAGCCAACTCCCTGGCGCTGTCCTCCTTGTGCCAGAGCTACCATAGCGTGATTTGCTCGGAAACCGCCCACGTCGAAACCGACGAATGCGGCGCGCCGGAGTTTTTCTCCAACGGTTCCAAGCTGCTCACCGCCCGCACTGAAAACGGCAAGCTGACCCCGGAGTCGATCCGCGAGATCGCCCTCAAGCGTCAGGACATCCACTACCCGAAACCCCGCGTCGTAACGCTGACCCAGGCTACCGAAGTCGGCAGCGTCTACACCCCGGAAGAAATCCGCGCCATCAGCGTCACCTGCAAGGAACTGGGGCTGAACCTGCACATGGACGGCGCACGCTTCTCCAACGCCTGCGCATTCCTCGGCTGCTCGCCGGCCGACCTGACCTGGAAAGCCGGCGTCGACGTACTGTGTTTTGGCGGCACCAAGAACGGCATGGCCGTGGGTGAAGCGATCCTGTTCTTCAACCACAAGCTGGCCGAAGACTTCGACTACCGCTGCAAACAGGCCGGGCAGCTTGCCTCAAAGATGCGCTTCCTCTCCGCCCCGTGGGTGGGCCTGCTGGAAAACGACGCCTGGCTCAAACACGCCCGCCACGCCAACCACTGCGCGCAATTGCTCAGCAGCCTGGTGGCGGATATTCCGGGGGTGGAGTTGATGTTCCCGGTGCAGGCCAACGGCGTGTTCCTGCAACTCTCGGAACCGGCGATTGCCGCGCTGACGGCCAAGGGCTGGCGCTTCTACACCTTCATCGGCAAGGGTGGCGCGCGGTTCATGTGTGCGTGGGATACCGAGGAAGAGCGCGTAAGAGAATTAGCCGCCGATATCCGGGAAGTAATGAGCGCCTGAAGTAGTCATCGGGCCCTCAGATAATGGCGAAATGCCGAGACTGTTTTTTTGATATTTCTGACAGCAACCAACTCCGCTTTCATTGACTAGCCTCTTGAAACCCGAAAGGAAAAGGCCGCCTTTCGGGACTAACCGCCAGCCGAATAATCGGCCGGAAACGGAAATCCAGCAGAGGGCAATACCATGGAAGCGCAACGCTACGGAAACAACTTGCTAGGCGAAGGCACTATCAGCACTACGGTCATCGACTGGGACGAATTCAGAAAATCCGCGAAAATCGGTGACACCATCAGCGAACCGACGAGAACATTGCGGATCACTGACAAAGTCTATGAACTGACAGCATCAGGCCAGCACTTCGTCGTGCACATCTACGCCCAATAACCTCTAACTGACCGTTCCCACGCTCTGCGTGGGAACGCCTCCCCGGACGCTCCGCGTCCAGGCCACACCACGGTTCAAGGACGAATTGATGGGCAGAAGCCGCTACACCATTACCGAACCTGAAAAACCACACCTCCTGACATGCACCGTCATGGAATGGATACCGCTATTTACCCGCGACTACCTCGTCGGCCACTTATTGAGTTGCTGGCGATATCAACAAACCCACGAACATCTCAATCTCTACGGCTACGTCGTTCTCGAAAACCATCTGCACTTCGTCGCTCAGGCACCAGACCTGGGTAAATGTGTCAGCCAGTTCAAATCCTTCACCGCCCGAACCATCATTGACGACCTGCAGAAACGAGGAGCGGAGCGAGTGTTGCAGCGTTTGCGTTTCAGCAAACGGGCGCATAAAACGGACCGGATTTATCAGCTATGGCAAGAGGGGTCACACGCCGAATTGGTGTACAGCGAAGCGGTGATGCGCCAAAAGCTTGATTACATTCACCACAACCCTGTAAAGCGAGGTTATGTGGACTTGGCCGAGCACTGGCGGTATTCCAGCGCTCGCAACTATGCAGGACAGGATGGCCTGATTGAGATTCAGCGCTGGGCCTGATCGTTCCCACACTCTGCGTGGGAATGCAGCCCGTGACGCTCCGCGTCACACAGCGGGACGCCGAGCGTCCAAGGACTTGGCCGAGCACTGGCGGTATTCCAGCGCTCGCAACTATGCAGGACAGGATGGCCTGATTGAGATTCAGCGCTGGGCCTGATCGTTCCCACACTCTGCGTGGGAATGCAGCCCGTGACGCTCCGCGTCACACAGCGGGACGCCGAGCGTCCAAGGACTTGGCCGAGCACTTGCCGCGTTCCAGCGCCCGCAACTATGCGGGACAGGACGGCCTGATTGAGATTCAGCGCTGAGCCTGATCGTTCCCACGCTCTGCGTGGGAATGCAGCCCGTGACGCTCCGCGTCACACAGCGGGACGCGGAGCGTCCAAAGAGGCATTCCCACGCGGAGCGTGGGAACGATCGACCACTGTGAAGCGGGGTTATGTGGACTTGGCCGAGCACTGGCGGTATTCCAGCGCTCGCAACTATGCAGGACAGGATGGCCTGATTGAGACTCAGCGCTGGGCCTGATCGTTCCCACGCTCTGCGTGGGAATGCAGCCCGTGACGCTCCGCGTCACACAGCGGGACGCGGAGCGTCCAAAGAGGCATTCCCACGCGGAGCGTGGGAACGATCGACCACTGTGAAGCGGGGTTATGTGGACTTGGCCGAGCACCTGCCGCATTCCAGCGCCCGCAACTATGCGGGACAGGACCCCTGATTGAGATTCAGCGCTGAGCCTGATCGTTCCCACGCTCTGCGTGGGAATGCAGCCCGTGACGCTCCGCGTCACACAGCGGGACGCGGAGCGTCCAAAGAGGCATTCCCACGCGGAGCGTGGGAACGATCGACCACTGTGAAGCGGGGTTATGTGGACTTGGCCGAGCACTGGCGGTATTCCAGCGCTCGCAACTATGCAGGACCGGATGGCCTGATTGAGATTCAGCGCTGGGCCTGATCGTTCCCACGCTCTGCGTGGGAATGCAGCCCGTGACGCTCCGCGTCACATAGCGGGACGCGGAGCGTCCAAAGAGGCATTCCCACGCGGAGCGTGGGAATGATCAGGTGGGGTCAGAACTCGATGCGCACATCGCCCTTGGGCACGCTGCAGCACGACAGGATGTAACCCTCGGCTTCGTCTTCCTCGGTGATCCCGCCGTTGTGGTCCATCTCGACCTCCCCGCCCAGTTTCAGCACCTTGCACGTTCCGCAGATCCCCATGCCACAGGCTTTCGGAATCAGCAGGCCAAGCTTGGCTGCCGCCGCGTGCACGGTCTCGCCCGGTGCCACGCGGATGCTCTTGCCAGAGGCAATGAATTCCACCTGATGCAGGTCCGCGAGGTCGATTTCCGGCGCATCCGCCGCTTGTTCGGCTTGCTCCACCGCGTCGGCCCGGGCTTCCGGTGGCGTCGCGCCGAAGGATTCCTCGTGGTAGCGGCTCATGTCGAAGCCGGCGGCTTCCAGCAGGCGCTTTACCGCGTTCATGTAAGGCGTCGGGCCACAGCAGAAGACTTCCCGCTCCAGGAAGTCCGGCACCATCAGTTCGAGCATCTTGTGGTTCAGGTACCCGCGATAACCGGCCCAGGGCTCACCCAGGCCGTGTTTTTCGCAAATCAGGTGCAGGCTGAAGTTATCAATCCGCGACGCCATGTGCTCCAGCTCGCGGTGGTAAATGATGTCTTTCGGCGAGCGGGCGCTGTGGATAAACGTCATGTCGACGTTGGCGTTGGTGTCGTAGTACCAGCGCGCCATGGACATGACCGGCGTGATTCCGACGCCACCGCTCAGATACAGGACTTTCGGGTTGCTGAAGTCGATGGCGTTGAACAGACCCACCGGCCCGTGCACCGCCAGCTCCTGGCCTTCATGCAGCGTGTCGTGCAGCCAGTTGGACACCTTGCCGCCCGGCACGCGCTTGATGGTCACCGAAAAGCTGTAAGGCACCGACGGCGAGCTGGAAATAGTGTACGAACGCATGATCGGCTGGCCGTCGATTTCCAGCTCCAGGGTGACGAACTGCCCGGGCTTGAAAAAGAACAGGATCGGCTGGTCGGCCATAAAGCAGAAGGTGCGCACGTCCCAGGTTTCCTGGATGACTTTGACGCAACGGACGATGTGCCGACCATTGGCCCAGGTCTGGGTTGTTACCGGGTTCAGGAAGCTGTTGGACATGCTGTTCTCCATAGCCGTGTGATCGGCCTTATGGTGGCGATTCTGCGTAACGCGCGAATCACCCATTTACCTATCTGCGACATTCACATACTTATCGCGACCAGCCCCCATGCCACGGGGATTGCGCGTCGGGAACAGAGTGGGCCATGTCGTTCATGGATAAGGTTCTGGCCGTTGTGGGGCCCACACTCGCTCCCAACAAAGACGCTTTCTTTACGCCTTGCTGCAAAACCTGATCAGCCACTATTCGCCGGCCACACAGAATGGCCATGAGGACACACACGATGGACGTCACCGCAACCTTAAGCTTGGGCGATCCGCTGGAACCCGCACGCAAGGCCACTGCGCAAATGCTGCAAGAACGCGAGCGCACCTTTTCGCTGCCGCAGCCGTTTTACTCTGATGAGCGGCTGTTCGATATCGACATGCAGGAAATTTTCCAGAAAGAGTGGTTGATCGCCGGCATGACCTGCGAGATCCCGGCCAAAGGCAACTACATCACCCTGCAAGTGGGCAAGAACCCGATCATCGTGATCCGTGGCGCCGATGGCGTGGTGCATGCGTTCCATAACGTGTGCCGCCACCGCGGTTCGCGCTTGTGCACCAGCGACAAGGGCAAGGTCGCCAAGCTGGTGTGCCATTACCACCAGTGGACGTATGAACTGGACGGCCGCCTGCTGTTCGCCGGTACCGAAATGGGCGCCGACTTCGACATGAAGCAGTACGGCCTCAAGCCGGTAAACGTGAAGACCGCTGGTGGCTACATCTTTATCAGCCTGTCGGAGAACCCGCCGGCCATCGACGACTTCCTGTCGACCCTGAGCCACTACATGGAACCCTACGACATGGAAAACACCAAGGTGGCGATCCAGACCACCTTGTTTGAAAAAGCCAATTGGAAGCTGGTGCTGGAAAACAACCGCGAGTGCTACCACTGCAACGCGTCACACCCGGAACTGTTGAAAACCCTGCTGGAATGGGACGACGTCACCGACCCGCGGGCCGACCAGGCCTTCAAGGACCACGTGGCCGCCTCCGCCGCCGCCTGGGATGCCGAAAAGATCCCTTACGCCCACGCGAGCTTCGGCCTGCGTAACCGCATCGTGCGCATGCCGCTGCTCAAGGGCACCGTGTCGATGACCCTCGACGGCAAGCAAGGCTGCAACAAGCTGATGGGCCGCATCAAGAACCCGGACCTGGGCTCGATGCGCATCCTGCACCTGCCGCACTCGTGGAATCACTGCATGGGCGACCACATCATTGTGTTCACCGTGTGGCCGATCAGTGCCCAGGAAACCATGGTCACCACCAAGTGGATCGTGCACAAGGACGCCGTGGAAGGCGTGGATTACGACGTCGAGCGCATGCGTAAAGTGTGGGACGCCACCAATGACCAGGACCGTCGCCTGGCCGAAGAGAACCAGCGCGGCATCAACTCCACCGCGTACCAGCCAGGGCCGTACTCCAAGACGTATGAGTTTGGTGTGGTCAACTTTGTGGACTGGTACAGCGAGCGGATGCTGAGCAATCTGGGGGCGGCGCCAGCGCCGTATCTCAAAGGTGTAGCGGTCCACGAGTAAGCCATACACTGACAGGGACCTGAACTGTACAAAAAACAGCCAGGTCTCTGACAGCCCCCTGCTTTCCTGCCTTCCAGCCATTGCCCAACAACTTATCCACAAAGCCACCCACAGCAATTGTGGGCAACTGCGCTTTCCCTTCGAAATAAAACCAAGAAAATCCGTGACTTATTCAAAGGTACCGGTTTTATCCCACATTGATCGTTTTTTAACCTAAAGCCTGAAAGCCACGTTCTGCAAGGGCTACAGAGGAACGCAAACACCTTATCCACAGAAGCGCCAACAGACTTTGGGGGCAACTTTGGACCATCTGTGGAAAACCGGCTTAAACCGAGCAAAATCGCGGCTTTGAGAGCAAAACTCAGCTGGAATGGCGATATTGGTTACATTTTAACCAACGCACTGTAAGCCACGCGTTATATGGCCTACAGCGGATAGCGAACATCTTATCCACAGAAGCACCAACAGACTTTGGGGGCAACTCTGTACTGGGCATTTTCCTTATCCACAGAAAAACCCAAGGAAAAACCGTCAGTTAGGCTGGTTGTTTTTCGTACAGCGAGCTGGAGGGCTTGATTTGCATGGGGTGTGGACAGCCGCGAACAGGTTATCCACAGGTGGGTTAACAGGGATTGTGGGTAACCTAACAAGCGCCGCAAACAATGTGGGAGCGGGCTTGCTCGCGAAGGTCGTTAACGATGACGTGCGCTTTCTGGATGAACGCGGCGCCCTCGGGCTCTTCGCGAGCAAGCTCGCTCCTACAAGGGTTTAGCGCACTACGCCTTCTTCTATGAGCAACTTGAGAATGGCTTCCGCACCGGCCTCAGGGCTAACACCCTTGAGCACCTGCCCACCGCCGCCGCTGGCCTTGGCCGTGGCGGCCTTCATCCGGTCGGCGCCGCTCTTGGCCTTGATCACCTTGAGGCGCTTGGGTCGAGGCTTGGCCGGCTGCAGCACAGCGCCTGTGAATAACTCATCGTCCAGCACCTGCACGTCGTGGGCTTCCAGCACCCCGCGCTGAGCCGGGCCGTAGGCGCTTTGCCGTGGTTTGGGCGCGGCGTTATCCACCGTGGCCAGAAACGGCAGGCGCACCTTCAGGCGCCGCCGTTGGCCACGAGGCAAGGCTTGCAGCACATGGGCCACGCCGCCTTCGATGGATTCCACCTGGGCCAGGCCGACAATCAGCGGCCAACCCAGTTGTTCGGCCAGCAGGAACGGCAACATTCCCGAGCCTTCGCCGGTTTCCGCCTGGCTGCCGGTGAGCACCACCTGGGCGCCCGCGTCCCGCAGATAGTCACCCAGTACCGGCAAGGCATCCGCCCCGGCTGGTTGCTCAAGGACATGCAACTGCGGCAAGCCCATACCCAGGTAAGCACGCAGGGTCGGTTCTCCGATGTCGCCGGCGTGCAGCACTTGCAGGTTATCCCCAGCCAGTTGCAGGCCCAGTTCCACAGCGCGCGCATCTTGCTCGGCGCGGCGTGGGCGGCCTGAAGTCGGGTGGGCGCCGATGGACACCAGGCTGATTACATTCGTCGTCATGGCCATTTCCTTAAGCCGCATCGCGCTTGGCGCCGTTGCGGTAGGCCTCGACCGCAACGATCAAGGCTTGCAGAATCGCGGCGCTTTCGCCGATCACCGACAAGTCGGCACGCTTGATCATGTCGCAACCCGGGTCGAGGTTGATGGCCACCACCTTGTCGCAGGCACCAATGCCTTGCAGGTGCTGGATCGCCCCGGAAATCCCCACCGCCACGTAAACCCGCGCGGTGACCCAGGTACCGCTGGCACCGACCTGGCGATCCCGAGCCATGAAGCCGTCGTCCACCGCCACCCGCGAGGCGCCTTCTGTAGCGCCCAACGCGGCAGCAGTCTGGTGGAACAGTGCCCAGTCCTTGACCCCGTTGCCGCCCGAGAAGATGAACTCGGCTTCGGCCATGGGAATTGCCCCCGGGTCCACGGCCACCGCGCCCAAATCCTCAATGCGCGGCAAGCTGCGGGCCAGGCTTGTGGATAACTCCACCGGCAACACTTCGTGACGGGTATCGCTGACAGGCTCGGCGCATTCCGCCGCTGCCAGGATCATGCGTGGCAGTGGCCGGGCCAGGTCTTGCTGGCCGGCACCCGCACGGCCAATACATTCCTGGCCCTTGATCTGCCAGACCCGTGTGGCCGGGCGCTCCTTGAGGCTTGCGGCAAAGCGCCGGCCCAATTCCCCGCCACCGCTGCGACTGTCCGGCAGCAACCAGTGGCGCGGGTTGAACTGGTTATCCACAGCCCGCAGGCCCTGGACCCGTTGCTCCGGTGAATAACCCTCGAACTCATGCCCGTCCAGCACCAGCAACCGATCCACACCGGCGGTGGCAAAGGCGCCTTCCTTGTGTTCGCCGAACACCACGGCCAATACCGCACCGTCGTCGCCGGCCAGTTGCCGGGCCAGGCCCAGCAAGTCGCGGTCGTGGCTGCTCAGGCGGCCGCCGACCATGTCCGGCACCACGTTGATATAGAACGCGGGGGCTGCCACCTGATGCAGCGGCAATTGCACTTCCACCGCTGCCGTACGCTTGGCCGCGCCGCCCTGCTGGGCACCGCTGCGGTCAATACGCTTGATGCCGTTGGGGCCGATAAAACCGACGCCATGCACGTTCTTGCGGATGACGCCGTTAGGCCCCATCCAGCTGTGTTGCACCGGCTGCATGGCGGCGTGCAGCGGGTGCAGGCGGTTACGGGCGATCCATTCGGCCCGCGGGTCGCGGCGGATAATATCGCTCATCAATGCACCTCCGCAGGTTCGCGTTTCGGGGTCTTGACCGGTGCGGCGTCTTCGAGCAACGCGTCGGCCACCAGTTCGGCGATGTCCTTGATCAACGGACGCGGCTCAACCACGCCTTCCAGCATTGCCGTGCACTGTGGACACCCCACGGCCACCAGCTCGGCGCCGGTTTCGCGGATGTCTTCCATGCGCATGTCGGGAATCCGCTGCTTGCCGGGGATGTCGGTGATCGGCGCCCCGCCACCGCCGCCGCAGCAGCGGGAACGGAAACCGGAACGTTGCATTTCCTTGACCTCGATCCCCAGCGCCCGCAGCACTTGGCGCGGAGCTTCGTACTCGCCGTTGTAGCGGCCCAGGTAGCACGGGTCGTGATAGGTCACGCTGTTGCCTTTGTGCTGGCCCAGGTTCAGGGCGCCGGCGTCGATCAGTTCGGCCATGTAGGTGCTGTGGTGCTGCACGAGGTAGTTGCCATCGAAGGCGCCGTATTCGTTTCTCAGCACGTGGAAACTGTGGGGGTCGCAGGTGACGATGCGCTTGAAGCTGTACTTGGCCAGGGTCTGGATATTGCGCGCGGCCAGCAGCTGGAAGGTGGCTTCATCGCCCAGACGCCGGGCCACGTCACCGCTGTCACGCTCTTCAAGGCCCAGTACGGCAAAGTCGACCTTGGCCGCTTTCAGGACTTTGACGAACGAACGCAAGGTGCGCTGGTTGCGCATGTCGAAGGCGCCGTCGCCGACCCAAAAGAGTACGTCGACGGTTTTCTTGTCGCTGAGCAAGGGCAGGTTCAAATCCGCCGCCCAGTTCATCCGCCCGCCAGGTGCAAAACCGCCGGGGTTGTCGGTGGCGATCAGGTTTTCCAGGACTTCGGCGCCTTTGTTCGGGGTCGCGCCTTTTTCCAGGGTGAGGTGGCGGCGCATGTCGACGATGGCGTCCACGTGCTCGATCATCATCGGGCACTCTTCCACGCAAGCGCGGCAGGTGGTGCAGGACCACAGGGTTTCCGCATCCACCAGGCCGTTGACGATTGGCTGGTGCGGGTTGCCACTGTGTTCGCCGATGGCTTTGCCAGGGTAAGGGCTGCCGGCGAACTTGGCGTCGGTGCCACCGGCCAGGCCGACCACCATGTCCTGGATGAGTTTTTTCGGGTTCAGCGGCTGGCCGGCGGCGAACGCCGGGCACGCGGCTTCGCACTTGCCGCACTGCACGCAGGCGTCGAAGCCGAGCAGTTGGTTCCAGGTGAAATCCACCGGCTTTTCCACACCCAGGGGCGCGGTTTTATCGGCGAGGTCCAGAGGCTTCAAACCGGTGGAACGGCCACCACCGAAACGCTCGGCGCGGCGGTGCCAGGCCAGATGCAAGGCACCGGCAAAGGCGTGTTTCATCGGACCGCCCCAGGTCATGCCGAAGAACATCTCGGACACGCCCCACAGCACGCCCAAGCTCAGCAAGGCGGCGAGCAGCCAGCCGCCGAAGTTCGCCGGCAGAATCCCGGCCACCGGCAAGGTCACCAGGAAGAAGCTCACCGAGAACGCCATCAGGCTTTTCGGCAGGCGCATCCACGGGCCTTTCGACAGGCGCGCAGGTGGATTGCGACGACGCAGGTAGACGAACGTGGCGCCGACAAACATCAGCACTGAGGCCAGCAGCAAGGCGTAGCCGAGGATGCGGTTATGCAGGCCGAAACCGTGCACCAGGATCGCCAGCAACGCTGAGAGCACAAAGCCCAGGGCGGTGGCGACGTGGGTGTTGGCGATGTATTTGTCGCGGGCGACCACATGGTGCAGGTCGACCATGTAGCGCTTGGGCATGGCCAGCAGGCCGCCGATCAGGTCGACTTTGGAGGAGCGGCCGCGGCGCCACATGTTCACCCGGCGCAAGGCGCCGAGGACGGCAAGGCCCAGGGCGGCGAAGAGCAGGATGGGAAGAAGGGTGTTCAGCATGGTGAAGCTCCCAAAGACCTCGAGGTCAATGATCGTCCCCACGCTCTGCGTGGGGATGCATCCTGTGACGCTCTGCGTCACGACCTAAGAGCGGACGCGGAGCGTCCAGGGCGGCATTCCCACGCAGAGCGTGGGAACGATCAGGCGGATCAGAAATCCTTGCACAGGCGCAGGGCGTCATAGATGGCAGCGTGGGTATTACGCTGGGCCACGCAGTCACCGATGCGGAACAGCAAGTACCCCTCACCCGGCTCGCTCAGGCACGGCTGCGGCTTGATCGCGAACAAGGCTTCGACGTCTATCTGGCCCTTGTTGCGCGACCCTTCCTTGAGCCCGTAGTAGATCTCTTCATCCGGACGCACGCCGTTCTCGACCACCACCTGATCGACCACCCGTTCCTCTTTGGCCCCGGTGTATTCGTTCTCCAGCACCGCCACCAGCTTGTCACCTTCGCGGTAGACCTTTTCCAGCATCATGTCGCCGGTCATGATCACTTCCTTCGGGTACATGCTGCGGTAGTACGTCGGGAACGACGTACCGCCGATGGCCACGCCCGGCTTGATATCGTCGGTGACGATTTCCACCTGGCAACCCTTGTCTGCGAGGAAATCCGCCACCGACATACCGGTGAACTCGCAGATGGTGTCGTACACCAGCACGTTCTTGCCCGGCGCGACCTTGCCATCGAGCACGTCCCAGCTGCTGACCACCAGGCCTTCAGCCGCGCCCCAGTGTTCGTTCTGTTCCACGAACGGATGACCGCCCACCGCCAGCACCACCACGTCCGGACGCAGGTCCAGGATGGTGGCCGCGTCTGCCGCCACGCCCAGGCGCAGGTCGACGTTCAGGCGTGCCAGTTCCAGCTGGAACCAGCGGGTGATCCCGGCAATCTGGTCGCGCTGCGGCGCCTTGGAAGCGGTCGTGATTTGCCCGCCGATAAATTCTTTCTTCTCGAACAGCGTCACGTCGTGGCCGCGCTCAGCAGCAACCCGCGCAGCTTCCATCCCGGCCGGGCCGGCACCCACCACCACGACTTTGCGTTTCGGCCCGGTGGACTTCTCGATGATGTGCGGCACGCCCATGTATTCACGGGAAGTGGCGGCGTTCTGGATGCACAGCACGTCCAGCCCTTGGTACTGACGGTCGATGCAGTAGTTGGCGCCCACGCACTGTTTGATCTGGTCGATCTGGCCCATCTTGATCTTGGCGATCAGGTGCGGGTCGGCGATGTGGGCGCGGGTCATGCCGACCATGTCCACATAGCCGCCTTCGAGGATGCGTGTGGCCTGGTTCGGGTCCTTGATGTTCTGTGCGTGCAGCACCGGGACCTTGACCACTTCCTTGATACCGGCCGCCAGGTGCAGGAACGGCTCCGGTGGATAACTCATGTTGGGGATAACGTTGGCCAGGGTGTTGTGGGTGTCGCAGCCCGAGCCGACGACGCCGATGAAATCGAGCATGCCGGTGTCATCGTAGTACTTGGCAATCTGCTTCATGTCCTCGTGGGACAGGCCGTCCGGATGGAACTCATCGCCGCACAGGCGCATGCCCACGCAGAAGTCGTCACCGACCTCGGCGCGCACCGCTTTCAACACTTCCAGGCCGAACTTCATGCGGCCTTCGAAGGTACCACCCCATTCGTCGGTACGTTTGTTGACCCGTGGGCTCCAGAACTGGTCGATCATGTGCTGGTGCACGGCGGACAGTTCCACACCGTCCAGGCCACCCGCCTTGGCACGCTTGGCGGCGCTGGCGTAGTTGCCGATCACACGCCAAATCTCTTCCGGCTCGATGGTCTTGCAGGTGGCACGGTGCACCGGCTCACGCACGCCGGACGGCGACATCAGGGTCGGCCAGTTAAAGCCATCCCAACGCGAGCGACGGCCCATGTGGGTAATCTGGATCATGATCTTGGCGCCATGCTTGTGCATGGCGTCAGCCAGGTTCTGGAAGTGCGGGATGATGCGGTCGGTGGACAGGTTCACCGAACTCCACCATTCCTGGGGGCTGTCGATGGCGACCACCGAGGAACCGCCACAGATCGCCAGGCCAATGCCGCCCTTGGCTTTCTCTTCGTAGTACTTCACATAGCGGTCGGTGGTCATCCCGCCGTCGGTGGCATACACCTCGGCGTGGGCGGTACTGAGCACGCGGTTACGGATGGTCAGTTTGCCGATCTGGATCGGCGCAAACATTGCTTCGAAAGCCATGGCTGGGTCCTCGACTTACAACGGCTTGACGGTGAACAGGCCGTCGTCGTGGCCCTCTTCGGAGCCGCCATAGACCTGTTGCGCAACGGTGCGGATCTTGCTGCCGCGGGCTTCGAGAATCTGGTCCATCGCACCGGCAAACCAGCCGGTGAACATGTAGTCGACCTTGCGCCCGACCTTGCCGTACACGTAGACGAATGCCGAGTGCTCGAGCTTGACGCTGGCCGTGCCTTTGTCGAGGTCGATGTCCTGGATCTTGAACAGGCCCCAGCCGCGCTGCGACAGGCGCTTCATGTAGTGTTCGAACACCGCGACGCCTTCCAGGCCGTGGCATTCAGCTTCTTTTTCACACCAGTGCCAGGCGGATTTGTAGCCGGCCTTGTAGAGGATCTCGGCGTAGGCGTCGGCGCCCAGGACTTCTTCGATCCCCATGTGGTTGTTGACGAAGAAATGGCGTGGCACGTACAGCATTGGCAGGGCGTCGGACGTCCAGACACCGGTTTCGCTGTCGACTTCGATAGGCAATTGAGGGGCGATCTTGGCCATGGAAACTTAACTCCGGAAAATTCGTTGTGTTGTTGTCCCGTAGCAGCTGTCGAGCTCCAGCGAGGCTGCGTAGGGCGCGCCGCTGATCTGGAACCGAGTCGCGCCTGACGCAGCCTCGCTGGGGCTCGACAGCTGCTACGGGGCATCATTGTTTAGAGGTTGGCTTATTCGCCCCAAACGTCCTTCAAGACGTTGACCCAGTTCTCGCCCATGATCTTGCGCACCACGCGCTCGGGATGGCCGCGCTTGAGCAGGGTCTCGGTCAGGTTGGGGAACTCGCCCACGGTGCGGATGCCCAGCGGGTTGATGATCTTGCCGAAGCTGGTCAGGCGGCGGGCGTAGCCCTTGTCGTGGGTCAGCATTTCGAAGAAATCCTGGCCATGGCCCTGGGTGAAGTCGGTGCCGATGCCGATGGCGTCTTCGCCCACGATGTTCATGGTGTACTCGATGGCTTCGGCGTAGTCGTCGATGGTCGAATCGATGCCCTTGGCCAGAAACGGCGCAAACATGGTCACGCCGACAAAGCCGCCGTGGTCGGCGATGAACTTCAGCTCTTCATCGGACTTGTTGCGCGGGTGCTCTTTCAGGCCCGACGGCAGGCAGTGGGAGTAGCACACCGGCTTTTTCGATTCGAGGATGACCTCTTCAGAGGTTTTGGAGCCGACGTGGGACAGGTCGCACATGATGCCGACGCGGTTCATCTCGGCGACGACCTCGCGACCGAAGCCCGACAGGCCGCCGTCACGCTCATAGCAGCCGGTGCCCACCAGGTTCTGGGTGTTGTAGCACATCTGCACCACGCCAACCCCGAGCTGCTTGAAGATCTCGACGTAGCCGAGCTGGTCTTCAAAGGCATGGGCGTTCTGGAAGCCGAAGATGATGCCGGTCTTGCCCTGCTCCTTGGCGCGACGGATATCGGCGGTGGTTTTCACCGGGATCACCAGGTCGCTGTTTTCGCGAATCAGGGTCTGGCTGGCCACGATATTGTTAATGGTGGCCTGGAACCCTTCCCATACCGACACCGTGCAGTTGGCCGCTGTGAGGCCACCCTTGCGCATGTCTTCGAACAGGTCGCGGTTCCACTTGGCAATGATCAGCCCGTCGATAACGATGCTGTCGGCGTGCAATTCGGCTGGGCTCATCAGGCGTCCCCTTATTGGCGATTCATGCGCCGAATCGTCTGCCGGCGCTTTGGGGCCAGCATATGCCCCGGGGCAGAAGGAGCCGGGTGCAAAAACGACAAGGGAATTGCCGAAAGCGTCAATCCGCGACAAAGGCCAACATGACATCTCTGACGGGTGTCTGTTCTTTGTCTTACGCTTAAGCCAGAATTTGCTTATCAACTGATATGAGACGGCGCAATGAAATCGATTTTCCTGGCTTTGGCACTCATCGCAACCGGCGTACACGCGGCTGAAGACACCGATAACACGCCTTGCGATGGCATCGAGAACGACAAGCAAACCCTGGAATGCGCCACCTATAACAAAACCACCGCCGAGCAACTGCTCAAGGATAACTACCAGGGCTTGCTGGAACGCATGGGTTCGACCTATGGCAGCAACAAGACGCAGCTGGCGGACATTACCGCTCGTCTGAAGGATGCCCAGCAGAAGTGGGAAAAGTTACGTGATGCGGATTGCGCTGTAGATACCTTCCCGGCAGTGGCGGGCAGCAAGGCATATGCGATCCAGCAGAATGATTGCCTGGCGCGGATGAGTGATGAACGGTCGGAGTTTTTGGAGTCGATTGGGCAGGAATAAACACCACTCCCGCGCCATTGCGCGGGATGGTGGCTCCCTCATGCGATGAAGGGCGATTTGAAGGGGCTTTTTGTCAATGGCTGACTGGGGCTATAGGCGTAACCCAGCGCACTGATATCCATGACGTCTCTGATGCGACGGGTCCAGGGTTTGATCACATCGTCATAGTTGTGGCCCGGCGGTCCGTCCTGCATGGGGCAATAGTGGGGAGCCAGGCCCGGCTTATCCAGCTTCATCTGCGCTTGCCAGTCCGCCCATATCTTGTCGACAAAGCAATGGTGCAGGAAGAACACGGGGTCTTCCGGTGAAGTCATTGCCAGCATGTTGCCCCCAATCCACAAGTGCACCCGATTATGTAGCTGCGAACCGGGCGTCGTGACTTGTGGGTCGCCGCGCTGGGTAATCCAGCCTTCCAGGCGATTCCTGAAACCTCGATTGAAAGGGCTCGAATTGTAATTGGGCTCGTCGTACAGCCCTTCGCGCATGGCCATCTGTAGATCGTCTACGGTCGGCAACGAGCTGACCAGTTGCCCGAACTGACGCTTGAGTCCCGTTCCCGGCAAACCGTCTTCCGGGTATGCCGGCACCGGCCAATTTCCGTACTTTTGTGCAAAAGCGCCCTCCTGCACCCGGTGCTGATCAGCTGGGTCACCGTTGCCGCCCATGAAGCCCTGGCTCCACACCGGCGATTGACCTGGATCCGCCGCATCCTGGGTCCAGTCCCAGTAAGGCAGCGTGACACCCGGCTGGATGCTTTGCAGATCCCCCTCAAGCTGCATCAACATTTCACGGTGCCAGGGCAAAAATGCCGGCCCCAGGTGAGCACCATTGCGGTAGTCAGGATCCTGAGGCTCATCCGGATGAACCGTAGGTATCATGACTTGATGATGCCAGTGGACATACTTGTCGTAACCTCCTTGTTTCTTGAGTGCCAATAGGGTGTTGATAAACACCAGCTGCTCCGCCGGGCTGAGCGTACGAACTTCCTTGCGTATATTCATGGCGCGATTCTCTTATCAGGCAAGTGATGGGATGAATGCGAAACCATGGTTCGGTCCCTTCACCAATCTAAAGACGCCCGGTACGAGGATCTACTGTCAGAAATAACAGGTCACCGACCCTTTCAGACAAGTGGTAAAAAGCCAGGTCGAGGCGAGCGTTTAAAGCGCTCCACATGCAGCCGAAAGTGCGCGACCATCGCGCCATCTCTTTTTCCAAAGGCAATACCATGAAAATCTGCGGCATCGAAATCAAAGGCAGCGAAGCCATTATCGCTGTCGCCTCGTTCGACGGTCAGGCATTGAGCCATGTAGCCCTGGCCACCAAGAAAATCGCCCTTGAAGACGATGATGAGGCGGCCAATGTCAAAGCCTTCGCCGCCCAGGTGAGTGCGTTTGTGCAGGAAAACGCGATCACTCGGATCGCGATCAAGAAGCGCAGCAAGAAAGGCGAATTCGCCGGTGGCCCGACCACGTTCAAGATTGAAGGCGTGTTTCAGCTGCTGGAGGGTGTTGAGGTGACGCTGCTGTCGCCGCAGACCATCAATGCGCAGAATAAAAAACACGACTTTGCCCTGCCGGCGACGCTGAACAAGTATCAGCATGAGGCGTTTAAAGCGGCGTGTTCGGCACTGATGAAGAAATAAGCCACACCACAGATCTCCTGTGGGAGCGGGCTTGCTCGCGAATGCGGTGTGTCAGTCAATACATGTACCGACTGATCCACCGCATTCGCGAGCAAGCCCGCTCCCACATTTGATCTGTGTTGTTTTCAAGAGCCGTGATCATACCGCTTCCCGCCGCCGATCCTCCCTCGGGCACTTGGCAAACCTTGCCCGGTAACTGCGGGTGAAATACGACGGCGACTCAAACCCGCACGCAATACTCACTTCCAGCACACTCAGGTCGCTCTGGCGCAATAGCTGCCGGGCCTTCTCCAGGCGCAAGCCCAGGTAGAAATTGCTCGGCGTGTCGTTCAGGTGCAGCCGAAACAAGCGCTCCAACTGCCGCCGCGTGACCTTGATCGCCTCCGCCAGTGCCAGTGTGCTCAACGGCGGTTCCGTGTGTTGTTCCATCTCGCCAATCACCTGCACCAACTTCTTGTTGTTGATGCCGTAGCGCGTGGCGATCTGCATGCGTTGGTGGTCTTTGCGCGGGCGGATGCGGCCGAGCACGAACTGTTCGGACACCTGGATCGCCAATTCGGGCCCGTGGGCCTGGCTGATCAGGTCGAGCATCAGGTCGATGGACGCGGTGCCGCCCGCCGAGGTGATGCGCCGGCGGTCGATCTCGAACAGCTCCTGGGTCACCGTCAGCTGTGGATAAGATTCCTTGAAGGCGTCGATGGCTTCCCAGTGCAGGGTCAGGCGGTGGCCGTCGAGCAGGCCGGCTTCGGCGAGGACGCAAGCCCCGGTGTCGATGGCGCCCAGGGTCACGCCGTCGTGATCGAGTCGGCGCAGCCAGTGCTCCAGTGCCGGCGTGGCGAACTTCAGCGGTTCGAAGCCGGCCACCACCAATAAGGTCGAGCCTTTCTTCAGCGGCTCCAGCGCGGCGTCGGCGTTGACCGACATGCCATTGCTCGCCAGCACCGCGCCGCCGTCGGCGCTCAAGACGTGCCAGCGGTACAGCTCGCCACGAAAACGATTGGCGACACGCAAAGGTTCGATCGCGGAGATAAAGCCGATGGCGGAGAAGCCCGGCATCAGCAGAAAGTAGAAATCCTGGGACATGGAGCGCTCTCGTAGGACGGACAGCGTGGTCACTGTGATACGCCAGTTCATTCGGTCATTCAAGGGGGCAGGTCGCTGCAGTGCAAGAGCTGGTCGCCGCCGTGCGTTTTGTCGCACTGCAAGCTGCGTAACTTGATCGCACGGCGCACAAAGACGCCGGAACCCACAATAACAACCTGCCGAGGGAACCACCATGAACCGACTGATCAGCCGCTGCGTGCTCGCATTCAGCGCCAGCGCCATTTTGAGCACCAACGTCATGGCAGCCGATGCGGCTTCTTGCCAGAACGTGCGCATGGGCGTGGTGAACTGGACCGACGTAATCGCCACCAGCGCCATGACTCAAGTATTGCTCGATGGCCTCGGCTACAAGACCAAACAGACCAGCGCGTCCCAGCAAATCATCTTTGCCGGGATCCGCGACCAGCGCCTGGACATGTTCCTGGGCTACTGGAACCCACTGATGACCCAGACCATCACCCCGTTTGTCGAGGCCAAGCAGGTCAAGGTGCTCGACAAGCCGTCGCTGGAAGACGCCCGCGCTACGTTGGCGGTGCCGACTTACCTGGCCGACAAGGGCCTGAAGACCTTCGCCGACATCGCCAAGTTTGAAAAAGAACTGGGCGGCAAGATCTACGGCATTGAACCAGGCTCGGGCGCCAACACCCAGATCAAGGCGATGATCGCCAAGAATCAGTTCGGTCTCGGCAAGTTCCAACTGGTGGAATCCAGCGAGGCCGGCATGCTCGCCGCCGTCGACCGCGCCGTGCGCCGCAAGGAAGCCGTGGTGTTCTTCGGCTGGGCGCCGCACCCGATGAACGTCAACGTGGCGATGACTTACCTCACCGGCAGCGATGATGCCCTGGGCCCGAACGAAGGCATGGCCACTGTGTGGTCCGTCACGTCGCCGACCTACGCCGAGCAATGCCCCAACGTGCACAAGTTGCTCAGCAACCTGACCTTCACCGCCGCCGACGAGAGCCGGATGATGCAGCCGCTGCTGGATCACAAGGACGCTTTCGAATCGGCCAAGCAATGGCTCAAGGATCACCCGCAAGACCAGCAGCGCTGGCTGGAAGGCGTGACCACCTTCGACGGCAAACCCGCCGCGGCCAACCTGCAATTGACCAGCAAATAACCTGTCTTGAATCACCGTTTCGCAGCCGCTCCTGGCTGCGAACGGCATGACTACGCCTGAAATCACGCCTGTAAGGAACCTGCCCCATGAACCACGACGTCATCATCACCTGCGCACTCACCGGTGCTGGCGACACGACCGCCAGAAGCCCTCACGTGCCGGTCACCCCCAAACAAATCGCCGCCGCCGCAGTAGAAGCTGCCAAGGCCGGTGCCACCGTGGTGCATTGCCACGTACGTGACCCCGAAACCGGCAAGTTCAGCCGCGACGTCGCGCTGTACCGCGAAGTGATGGAGCGCATCCGCGAGGCGGACGTCGACATCATCGTCAACCTCACCGCCGGCATGGGTGGCGACCTGGAAATCGGTGGCGGCGAGAATCCCATGGAGTTCGGCCCCAACACCGACCTGGTGGGCCCGCTGACCCGCCTGGCCCACGTGGAAGAGCTGCTGCCGGAAATCTGCACCCTCGATTGCGGCACCCTGAACTTCGGCGATGGCGACACCATTTACGTCTCCACCCCGGCCCAGCTGCGCGCTGGCGCCAAACGTATTCAAGAGCTGGGCGTAAAAGCCGAGCTGGAAATTTTCGACACCGGTCACCTGTGGTTCGCCAAGCAGATGATCAAGGAAGGCTTGCTCGACAACCCGCTGTTCCAGCTGTGCCTGGGCATCCCGTGGGGCGCCCCGGCCGACACCACCACCATGAAGGCGATGGTCGACAACCTGCCGGCAGACGCAGTGTGGGCCGGCTTCGGCATTGGTCGCATGCAGATGCCGATGGCGGCCCAAGCGGTACTGCTGGGCGGCAACGTGCGGGTCGGCCTGGAAGACAACCTGTGGCTGGACAAGGGCGTGCTGGCGACCAACGGCCAACTGGTGGAACGCGCCAGCGAAATCCTCAGCCGCCTGGGTGCGCGGGTCATGACCCCGGCTGAAGGCCGCGTGAAGATGGGCCTGACCAAGCGCGGCTAAGGCGCACCGCACGACTCCCAGCAGGAACCGAATCAAATGTGGGAGCGGGCTTGCTCGCGAAAGCGGTGTGTCAGTTGATGCATTCGGTGGCTGATCCACCGCTTTCGCGAGCAAGCCCGCTCCCACATTTTGATCTTGGCTCTCACACAGAATCACCGAACTCTTTAGGAATTTGCCATGAGCTTTATCACTGAAATCAAAACCTTCGCAGCGCTGGGCAGCGGCGTTATCGGCAGCGGCTGGGTATCCCGCGCCCTGGCTCACGGCCTGGATGTGGTGGCCTGGGACCCGGCGCCTGGTGCCGAGGCAGCCCTGCGCAAACGTGTCGCGAATGCCTGGGGCGCACTCGAGAAACAAGGCCTGGCACCCGGCGCCTCCCAAGATCGCCTGCGCTTTGTGGCCACGATTGAAGAGTGCGTGAAAGACGCCGACTTCATCCAGGAAAGTGCCCCGGAACGCCTGGAATTGAAGCTGGAATTGCACAGCAAGATCAGCGCGGCGGCCAAGCCGAATGCCTTGATTGGCTCGAGTACTTCGGGGCTGTTGCCGAGTGAATTTTACGAAGGCTCCACCCACCCGGAACGCTGCGTAGTGGGTCACCCGTTCAACCCGGTTTACCTGCTGCCACTGGTAGAGGTAGTCGGCGGAAAGAACACCGCGCCAGAAGCCATTCAGGCAGCGATCAAGGTGTATGAATCCCTCGGCATGCGCCCGTTGCATGTGCGTAAGGAAGTGCCTGGGTTTATCGCTGACCGACTGCTGGAAGCCTTGTGGCGTGAGGCCTTGCACCTGGTGAATGATGGCGTGGCAACCACCGGCGAAATTGACGATGCGATTCGCTTTGGCGCCGGTTTGCGCTGGTCGTTCATGGGCACGTTCCTGACCTATACGCTGGCCGGCGGTGATGCCGGGATGCGGCACTTCATGGCGCAGTTCGGCCCGGCGTTGCAGTTGCCGTGGACCTATTTGCCGGCCCCGGAACTGACCGACAAGTTGATTGACGACGTGGTGGACGGCACCAGCGATCAGTTGGGCAAACACAGCATTTCGGCGCTGGAGCGCTATCGTGATGATTGCCTGCTGGCGGTGCTGGAGGCGGTGAAGACGACCAAGGAAAAACACGGTATGACCTTCGCCGAATAAGCCCTGTAAAGATCGTTCCCACGCTCTGCGTGGGAATGCAGCCAAGGACGCTCTGCGTCCCAACGCGTGACGCAGAGCGTCACAGGAGGCGTTCCCACGCAGAGCGTGGGAACGATCACCACTGCGTACATTTTGGAATTTAAGTCATGGCCGCATTGACCACCTACACCACCAAAATCCTCCCCGACTGGGTCGACTACAACGGCCACCTGCGCGATGCGTTCTACCTGCTGATCTTCAGCTACGCCACCGATGCGCTGATGGACACCCTGGGCCTGGACAGCGAAAACCGCGAAGCCAGCGGCCACTCGCTGTTCACCCTGGAGTTGCACCTCAACTACTTGCACGAAGTGAAGCTGGGCGCCGAGGTCGAAGTGCACACCCAGCTCATTGCCCACGACCGCAAGCGCCTGCACCTGTATCACAGCCTGCATCTGGTGGGCGACGAAAAGGAGCTGGCCGGCAACGAGCAAATGTTGCTCCACGTCGACCTTGCCGGCCCGCATTCGGCGCCGTTCAGCGAGGCGGTGCTGGGCAAGCTCGCAAGCATCAGTGCCGAACAAACCGACCTGCCGAAGCCCGCCCTGCTCGGCCGCGTGATTGGACTGCCACCCCAAAAATAAGGAATCGCCATGCAAACCGCCGCTGCTGTTGCCGACTTCCGTACTTACCCACTGATCAGCGACCTGGCCGAGGTGCAGGTGCACAACGACCACCTCAGTGTGCAATGGGCCGATGGGCGGGTCAGCCCGTTCCATCACCAGTGGCTGCGGGACAACTGCCCCTGCCCGATCTGCGTCTACAGCGTGACCCGTGAGCAGGTGCTGGAAATCGTCGATGTGGACGAACACCTCACGGCTGTCAGCGCGCGTATCGACCAGGGTTTGCTGACGGTTGAATGGAGTGGCGGGCATCGCAGCCAGTACGATCCCGGCTGGCTGCGTGCGCACGCCTACGACGATGAGTCCCGCGCTGAACGCCGGGCGGCCAAGCCGAAATCCAGACTGTGGGACCGTAGTTTCGAGCTGCCCGCCTTCGACTACGCGGCTCTGATGGAAGACCCGAAAACCCTGCTGCACTGGCTGCTGGCCCTGCGTGACAGCGGCCTTACGCAAGTGCGCGGCGTGCCCACCGAACCCGGCTCCCTGGCACTGATCGCCAAGCGCATTTCGTTCATCCGCGAGAGCAACTTCGGTGTGCTGTTCAACGTGCAATCCAAGGCCGATGCCGACAGCAACGCCTACACCGCTTTCAACCTGCCGCTGCACAGCGACTTGCCCACTCGCGAGCTGCAACCGGGACTGCAATTTTTGCATTGCCTGGTGAACGACGCCGACGGTGGCGAGAGTATTTTTGTCGATGGTTTTGCCATCGCCCGGGCATTGCGCGATGAAGACCCCGAAGCCTTTCGCGCGCTGTGCGAGATCCCCGTGGAATTTCGCAACAAGGACCGTCACAGCGACTATCGCCAGCTGGCGCCGATCATTGCGCTGGATGCTCTGGGTGAAGTCGCCGAGATTCGCATGGCCAACTTTCTGCGCGGGCCGTTTGAGGCGCCGGCAGAGCAGATGCCCTTGCTGTATCGCGCCTATCGGCGGTTTATTGCGATGACCCGGGAGGAGCGTTTTCGGCTGGTCAAACGCCTGAATCCGGGCGAGCTATGGTGTTTCGATAACCGCCGCACCTTGCATGCGCGCAATGCGTTTGATCCGGCGTCCGGTGCCCGGCATTTCCAGGGCTGCTATGTCGATAGGGATGAGTTGTTGTCCCGGATACTGGTGTTGCAGCGGTAGACCGAGGCGCGCCCTTCGCGAGCAAGCCCGCTCCCACAGTTGACCGCGTTTTTCCAGGGGGAACTTGGTCAACTGTGGGAGCGGGCTTGCTCGCGAAGGGGCCCGCACAACCACTACAAATTCAGCCAAAAAAAAGCCCCGATCAAGCCGTGACAGGATCGGGGCAGAGTGCTTTGTGTGAGCTGCGCATCCCGAGGGTGACCAAACCTTCAAGCTGCTGGCTGGATTCCAGTGTGCACACTCCCCTCTCTTGCGAGTTAGCCGAAAACGACCTGTTCATAGGTGTGCCGGACATTCGCGAATTCAGGCCTTGCCGACTCGGTGATGGCCTACCAGAATCGACCTCAATCCCCCGCTCCCCTAACGAGGATAAACGTCATGATGCACGCGGATTTGATTGACCAGGATGACCTGCTGGGCCAACTGCGGTCGTTGGGTTTCGAAGTGTCCAGCGGCGCTACCGCCGAGCAGGCGTGTGAGTGTGCGGTGCGCGGTTTGAGTGAAGCGCGGGCCAAGGCGCTGAAGAACATGGTTGAGCAGATGTACACCGGCAGCGCGACGATCTTGCCGGCGGTGAGGCAGGCGATCGATAAGCAGTTGTTGCCGGCTTTGGTGCAGTTTCGGCAGAACTCTGGCGCCTGAACACATACCTTGTGGCGAGGGAGCTTGCTCCCGCTGGGCTGCGAAGCGGCCCCAAAATCTTGGGAGCGCTTCGCACTCCAGCGGGAGCAAGCTCCCTCGCCACAAAAGCTCTGGTGGTGTTAGAGCCTTACACTGGCGAAAGTCGACTCATTCCTGGCCTGGCTCAACGCCGACAACGGCCCGGACAACGGTGACAACACCAGCGCCTGCGGAATCGGCATCATCGCCACCTGCTGCGTGGTGTTGGAACCCACACGCTCATCCCGCGGCGGAATGCCGAAGTATTCGCGGTAGCACTTGGAGAAGTGCGGCGTGGAAACAAAACCGCACACCGACGCCACTTCGATGATCGACATCGGCGTTTGCTTGAGCAACTGCCGCGCACGGATCAGGCGCAGCTTGAGGTAGTAGCGCGACGGCGAACAGTGCAGGTATTTCTGGAACAGCCGCTCCAGCTGACGCCGGGAAACCGCGACGTACACCGCCAGTTCATCGAGGTCGATCGGCTCTTCCAGGTTGGCTTCCATCAGCGCGACGATTTCCTGCAGTTTCGGCTGGTTGGTGCCGAGCATGTGCTTGAGCGGCACACGCTGGTGATCCTGTTCGTTGCGGATGCGCTCGTACACAAACATCTCGGAGATCGCCGCCGACAATTCACGGCCGTGGTCGCGGCTGATCAGGTGCAGCATCATGTCCAGCGGCGCGGTGCCGCCGGAGCTGGTGAAGCGGTTGCGGTCGAGGGTGAACAGGCGTGTGCTCATGGCCACGCGAGGGAAAGCTTCCTGCATCGACGCCAGGCATTCCCAGTGCACGCTGCAATCAAAACCGTCCAGCAGGCCGGCGCAGGCCAGGGCCCAGCTGCCGGTGCACACGGCGCCAAGGCGACGGGACTGGCGCGCCTGGCTTTGCAGCCACGACACGTGTTCACGGGTCACGGTGCGCTGGATACCCACGCCGCCGCAGACGATCACAGTGTCCAGGGCCGGGGCTTTGTGCATGGAGGCATCGGGGGTTATTTGCAGACCGTCGCTGGCCCACACCTGGTTTCCGTCCACACTCAAGGTCGTCCAGCGATACAGCTCGCGGCCGGAGAGTTGGTTGGCCATACGCAGGGGTTCGACTGCGGAGGCCAGGGAAATCAGCGTGAAATTGTCCAGCAGCAAAAAGCCGATGGATTGAGGCGCACGGTTCTGGGTTTGAGCCCCTGAGTTGAACGACGTCATCGCGGTATCTCCTCACACAAAGCGGGTGATGGCCTCAGGCGAGGCTCTTGTTATTGCGCTCATCGCCTTAAGGAAACTCCTATGGCGAGAGGCTTTGTATTGATAGAGCAAATGCCATGCCTAAAATTGAATACGTATTCAATAACTCCTGAAAACGACCTCCTGACGCGTCTATATAAGCCCGAGCGTGCAGGGGAAATATGACCCGAAAAAGGCGTCAAAGGACGTAGGCTCAATGTGTGTGAGCAGTTCGGTAGCACTTGTGGGAAGGGAGAGAATTGACGTAGGAAAAGTCTGTCACCACACGCACGGGTGACAGAGGGTCATGGCGGGAAATCGTTCGGGAGCTACTTATCTAATTACGACGCGCTAAAAGGTGGCGCTTGTGGGTGTCGGTGTTCACTTTATGAGCAGTGTTGCTCTTCTGTGGCGAGGGAGCTTGCTCCCGCTGGAGTGCGCAGCGCTCCCAAGAATTAGGGGCTGCTGCGCAGCCCAGCGGGAGCAAGCTCCCTCGCCACAGAAAGCTGGATCAACACTCCACCGCACTCACCGCCAACCCACCCCGCGATGTTTCCTTGTACTTGTCATGCATATCCGCCCCGGTATCCCGCATGGTGCGGATCACCCGGTCCAGGGAGATGAAGTGCTGGCCATCACCCCGCAGCGCCATCTGCGCCGCGTTGATCGCCTTCACCGCTGCAATCGCATTACGCTCGATGCACGGCACCTGCACCAGGCCGCCTACCGGGTCGCAGGTCAGGCCGAGGTTGTGTTCCAGGCCGATCTCCGCCGCGTTGCACAATTGCTCCGGTGTAGCACCGAGGATTTCCGCCAGCCCCGCCGCCGCCATGGCGCACGCCGAACCGACTTCACCCTGGCAACCGACTTCGGCACCCGAAATCGACGCGTTCTTTTTACACAGGATGCCCACCGCCGCCGCGCCGAGGAAATAGTCGACCACGTTGGCCTCGGTCACCTCTTCGCTGAACTTCATGAAGTAGTGCAGCACCGCCGGGATGATCCCCGCCGCACCGTTGGTCGGTGCCGTGACCATGCGCCCGCCGGCGGCGTTTTCTTCATTCACCGCCAGGGCGAACAGGTTGACCCATTCCATCGCGCTCAAGGTCGAACCAATCACATTCGGTTTGCCCAGCTCCTGCAAGCTGCGGTGCAACTTGGCTGCACGCCGCCTTACATTGAGGCCGCCGGGAAGAATGCCTTCGTGCTTGAGGCCTTGCTCCACGCAATCCTGCATGGCGCGCCACAGCTTCATCAGGCCGCTGCGGATCTCGTCTTCCGAGCGCCAGGTTTTTTCATTCGCCAACATCAATTCAGCGACCCGCAGGTTGTGGGTCTTGCACAGCTGCAGCAACTCCACCGCACTGGAAAAATCATAGGGCAATTCGGTGCGGTCCATGTCCGCCACGCCGCTGGTGGCCTGGGCTTCATCCACCACAAACCCGCCGCCCACCGAGTAGTAGGTGTCGCGGTGCAGCTCGCCGTTGTCACCGAACACCACCAGGGTCATGGCATTGGGGTGGAACGGCAGGTTTTCGTCGATCAGGCGCATGTCCCGTGCCCATAAGAAAGGCACCGGCAAATGTCCGTCCAGCAGCAGTGTGTGGGTCTCGCGCAGGGTTTCGATGCGGATGCCGATCTGCGACGGATCGATCGCGTCGGGCCACTCGCCCATCAGGCCCATGATCACGGCGTTATCGCTGCCGTGGCCGATGCCGGTGGCCGATAAGGAGCCAAACAGCTGAACTTCGACGCGCCTGACTTGTTCCAACACATCACGTTCACGTAATCCTTGAACGAACAACGCCGCGGCGCGCATGGGGCCGACGGTGTGAGAACTCGAAGGCCCAATGCCGATCTTGAACAGGTCGAAAACGCTGATAGCCATTGACGTGAAACTCCTCGATGAGCACAGGCCAGGCGCACATAACGCCTGGTGACGGAGCTGCTACGCTCATGTCGCAATCCGCCCAGATGCGGCCATCATCAAGCTTTTGTTGGCGCTCACGGCGTCTCACACCGACGTACCCATGCTCATCAGCGCCGCTGTTGTGGAAGGCGACGTTTTGGCCGTTTTTTGCGGTTCAGATCGGTAAAAAGTGCAGTTTTGCCGTTGAAAAAATCTGTAAGCGACGTCACCGACACTGGATACGACCATCCCTGTACTGGATACGACGCCCCCTGTAGGCGTCAGATTTTCACTGGTACATGATCAGTCTCGACTCGTTTGCACAGTTGCGTGGCAGAGCTGTGCCGCACGCCCAACCGCAACACCTATAAGCGCGGTGTTATTGCCGCCAGAAAAACACCAGGAGTCCACCCCCATGAAAGGTTCACCGTCGTTGTTGTTGGCCGCCATGCTGAGTCTGCCAGTCCTGGCTCACGCTGCAGAACCGGCGCAATGCCAGACCGTCAACTTCTCCGATGTCGGCTGGACCGACATCACCGTCACCACCGCCACCACCAGCGAAGTTCTCAAGGGCCTCGGCTACAAACCCCGCACCACGATGATTTCCGTACCAGTGACCTACAAGTCCCTGGCCGATGGCAAGAACATGGACATCTTCCTCGGCAACTGGATGCCGACCATGGAAAACGACATCAAGCAGTACCGTGATGCGGGCACCGTGGAAACCGTGCGCGCCAACCTGGAAAACGCCAAGTACACCCTGGCCGTACCGGAAGCGCTGTACAACAAGGGCCTGAAAGACTTCGCCGACATCGTCAAATTCAAGGACGAGCTGGGCGGCAAGATCTACGGCATCGAGCCGGGCAACGACGGCAACCGCACCATCCAGACCCTTATCGACAAAGACGCTTTCGGCCTGAAAACCGCAGGTTTCAAAGTGGTGGAATCCAGCGAAGCCGGAATGCTCTCTCAGGTGGAACGCGCCACCAAACGCGACCAGGCCATCGTGTTCCTCGGCTGGGAACCGCACCCGATGAACACCCGCTTCAAGATGAAGTACCTGACCGGGGGTGATGATTCATTCGGCCCCAACTACGGCCAGGCCACCATCTACACCAACGTCCGCAAGGGCTACACCCAGGAATGCAGCAACGTGGGCCAGTTGCTGAAAAACCTGTCGTTCACCCTGAACATGGAAAGCACCCTGATGGGTAACGTCCTGGACGACAAAATGAAGCCTGACGCCGCCGCCAAGGCGTGGCTGAAGAAGAACCCGCAAGTGCTCGACACCTGGCTCGCCGGTGTCACCACGGTCGATGGCAAACCAGGATTGGAGGCCGTCAAAGCTTACCTCGCCAAGTAACCGCTGACCCCGGGCCGGTACGCTGGCCCGGGATGTTTTTCCTCTTCGCATGTGGACATTCACTACCATGCTGACTGAACATAAAATCCCGCTAGGCCAGTACATCGCTGCCTTCGTTGAATGGTTGACCCAACACGGGGCCGCCTACTTCGACGCAATCGCATCGACTCTGGAAACGATGATCCACGGCGTGACGTTCGCGCTGACCTGGTTCAATCCACTGGCATTGATCGGTCTGATTGCGCTGCTCGCTCACTTCATTCAACGCAAATGGGGCCTGACGGTGTTTGTCATCGCCTCCTTCCTGCTGATCCTGAATCTTGGGTACTGGCAGGAAACCATGGAGACCCTGGCGCAGGTGCTGTTCGCCACCCTGGTCTGCGTGGTGATCGGCGTGCCGCTGGGCATCGTTGCCGCGCACAAACCGATGTTCTACACCCTGATGCGGCCGGTGCTCGATCTGATGCAGACCGTACCGACCTTCGTCTACCTCATCCCTACCCTGACCCTCTTCGGGCTGGGTGTGGTGCCCGGGCTGATTTCCACGGTGGTGTTTGCGATTGCCGCGCCTATCCGTCTGACTTACCTGGGTATCCGTGATGTGCCGCAAGAATTGATGGACGCCGGCAAGGCCTTTGGCTGCTCGCGCCGTCAGTTGCTCTCGCGGATTGAACTGCCCCACGCCATGCCGAGCATCGCCGCCGGCATTACCCAATGCATCATGCTGTCGTTGTCGATGGTGGTTATCGCAGCCCTGGTGGGCGCCGACGGCCTCGGCAAGCCGGTGGTCAACGCACTGAACACCGCCGACATCGCCCTGGGCTTTGAAGCGGGCCTGGCGATCGTACTGCTGGCCATCATGCTCGACCGCATCTGCAAACAACCCGACGCCAAAGTAGGGGGTGATGCATGAGCATTATCCGATTCGAAAATGTCGACGTGATCTTCTCCAAAGACCCACGCGAGGCGCTCAAGCTGCTGGACCAGGGCATGACGCGCAACGAGATCCTGAAAAAGACCGGGCAGATTGTCGGCGTTGAAAACGCCAGCCTGGATGTCGAGAAAGGCGAGATCTGCGTGCTGATGGGCCTGTCCGGCTCGGGCAAGTCGAGCTTGCTGCGCTGCATCAATGGCTTGAACACCGTCAGCCGCGGCAAGCTGTTTGTGGAGCATGAAGGTCGGCAGATCGACATCGCGTCCTGCACCCCCGCCGAGCTGAAAATGATGCGCACCCAGCGCATCGCCATGGTCTTCCAGAAATTCGCCCTGATGCCTTGGCTGACGGTGCGCGAAAACATCAGCTTCGGCCTGGAGATGCAGGGCCGCCCGGAGAAAGAGCGGCGCAAGCTGGTGGACGACAAGCTGGAACTGGTGGGCCTGTCGCAGTGGCGCAACAAGAAGCCCGACGAGCTTTCCGGCGGCATGCAGCAACGTGTCGGCCTCGCCCGCGCGTTGGCGATGGACGCCGATATCCTGCTGATGGACGAACCCTTCTCCGCACTCGACCCGCTGATCCGCCAGGGTTTGCAAGATGAGTTGCTGGAGCTGCAACGCAAGCTGAGCAAGACCATCGTATTTGTGAGCCACGACTTGGATGAGGCGCTGAAACTCGGCAGCCGCATCGCCATCATGAAAGACGGCCGGATCATCCAGTACAGCGTGCCGGAAGAGATCGTGCTGAACCCGGCGGATGACTATGTGCGGACCTTCGTGGCCCACACCAACCCGCTGAATGTACTGTGTGGCCGCAGCCTGATGCGCACGGTGGACAACTGCACCCACGTCAACGGCTCCATCAGCCTGGACCCGGGCGGTGACTCGTGGCTGGACCTGGCGGAAGGCAACACCATCAAGGGTGCGCGGCAGAACGGCGCGGTGCTGAACTTGCAGAACTGGGCACCGGGGCAAGCCGTGGAAGGTTTGGGGCGGATGCCGACGCTGGTGGATTCCAATATCGGAATGCGCGATGCGTTGCAGATTCGGTACCAGACAGGCAACAAGCTGGTGCTGCAGGACGACAACAAGGTGGTAGGGATTCTGGGTGACAGCGAGCTCTATCACGCGCTGCTAGGCAAGAACCTGGGCTAACAGACACCGCAAAATAAATGTGGGAGCGGGCTTGCTCGCGAATGCGGTGTATCAGTGTCAGATGTACTGACTGACACTGCGCATTCGCGAGCAAGCCCGCTCCCACATTTTGCTCAGGTGGTGTCAGTATTTGATCGTTCCCACGCTCTGCGTGGGAATGCCGCCATGGACGCTCTGCGTCCGCTCTTGAAATCGTGACGCGGAGCGTCACAGGATGCGTTCCCACGCGGAGCGCGGGAACGATCATCACCACCCACTCTTAGCTATAGACACGGCCAAGGAGCTGCCGATGGCTTTCAAACTGATCGAGCACGTCCCGGGTGATCTGTTCCTGGGTGAAGCCCATCAGGTCGTACTCTTGAGGCCCGTTGTGCAGGTAAACCTCGGCGCGGTAGTAACGCGTGCGCTCTTCCTCGGGCAAGTCGCTCGGTGCCGACGAATAAGCATCCAGGCTCACCTCGTAGACAAACGGATTACCCTCTTCCATCTCGATGCGCACACCAATGCAGCGCTTGGATTTACCCAGCAGGGTCTGCACTTCCAGCCCCTGATCACGCAACGCAGTCGCCGCTTCTTCCAGCGCCGGCGTGACGTGCTTGTCCATAAAGCGCTGCACGGTACCCTGGCTCGGTTGCAGGTCCAGGGCAGTCAAACGCTCGCTGAAACCACGCCGACCACGTTCAGCCAATTGCGCCTGCTCCAGCTCGATCGCCACGTCCTGGCGCATTGCCTTGTGCAGGCCGAACATGAACAGGATCAGCACCACCGAGAACGGCAGGCCGGCCAGCACCACCATGGTTTGCATGGCTTCGAAGTTACCGGCGAACAGCAGGCCGATGGTCACCAGCGTGATGACGACCGACCAGAAAATCCGCAGCCAGTGCGGCGCATCTTCGTCAACGTTGCCGCCCTTGCAGGACAGGTTCGCCATCATCACCGCGCCGGAATCCGCCGGGGTCAGGAACAGTACGAAGCCCACAAAGATCGACACACCGATGACGATTTTCGACGCCGGGTAATGCTCAAGCAGCTGGTAGATCGCCATGGACGGCTGTTCCAGTGCAGTCTTGCCCAACTCCACCGCACCATGGTTCAACACCAGGTCCAGGGCCGAGTTACCGAAGATCGACAACCACGCCAGGGTGAAGCCCAGCGGGATCAGCAGCACACCGGCCACCAGTTCACGCACCGTACGACCACGGGAAATACGTGCGATGAACATGCCCACGAATGGCGCCCAGGAAATCCACCAGGCCCAGTAGAACAGGGTCCACAGGCCCATCCAGCGTTCGGTCTTGCCGGCGTCGCCTTCATACACGTACAGGTCGAAGGTTTTCAGCACGATACCGTTCAGGTAGTCGCCGGTGTTTTGCACCAGGCCGTTGAGCAAGTGCAGGGTCGGGCCAAACAGCAACACGAAAATCAGCAGGCCGCTGAACAGCACGATGTTCAGGTTGGACAGACGGCGAATGCCGTTTTCCACACCCGACACGGCAGCGATGGTCGCCACGGTGCTCATCACGATGATCACGATCAGCAGGTTGGTGTTGCTGTGTTCCATGCCGAACAGGTTTTCCAACCCGGAGGACACTTGCATCGAACCAATCCCCAGGTTCGTCACCAGGCCCAGCAGCGTTACGAACATGCCGAAGCCGTCCACCGCGTGACCGGCCGCGCCTTTGACCCAACGCTCGCCCACCAGCGGGTACAGCGCCGAGCGCAAGGCCAGCGGCTGGTTATGACGGTAGGCAAAGTACGCCACGGCCAGGCCGACCAGTGCGTAGATCGCCCAACCGTGCAGGCCCCAGTGCAGGAACGTCAACTGCAACGCCTGACGCGCAGCGCCGCCAGTGGCCGACGCGCCTTCAGGCGGGTTGAAGTAGTGGTCCAGCGGCTCGGACGCGCCGAAGTACAGCAGCGAGATACCGATACCCGACGAAAAGAGCATGCCGGCCCAGGCGCCGTAGCTGAAGTCCGGGGTGTCGTCCTTGCTGCCCAGTTTCAATTTGCCGTAGGACGAAAACGCCAGGCCCACCACAAACACCAGGTAGGCGGCGATCACAACCATGTAGTACCAGCCAAAGCTTTTCGACAACCAGGCTTGGGCCACACCGAGCATCCTGCCGGCTTCCTGCGGGGCGATGATCAGAATCGCGGTCAACAACAGAATCAGCGCGGTGGAGGTGTAGAACACCCAACCGTTGACCCGCACCTTTTCCGGCGGGGTCTTTATAAGAGAGGCAGAACTCATGGCACAGATGCTCCGGGCAGTGCAGAGAAACACAAGGCAACGCATGACCCGAGCCATCGATTTTTCGGCAGTCGACGGACGGGTGTATAAAGACACCCCGAAAAACCACGAACCCCGGCGAACCGCTGTGCCGGGCTGTTTCATGGGGTTTCCCGATGTCAGGTGGTGCCACTTGCACGTAGGAAATACCTGTAGGCAGCGACCATTTGTCGCAGATCTTATTCTTTGTTGATTGAACGTTCAATCAAAACAAAATAGACTGGCCCACAAGCCGACGGACGTTTATCGCCCGTTGGCAGGCCTAAGGAGAGGTTCACGATGCCCAAGGTCGGTATGCAACCCATACGCCGCCAGCAGTTGATCGAAGCCACATTGACTGCGGTCGATCAGGTCGGAATGGGGGATGCCAGCATTGCGCTGATCGCCCGTCTGGCCGGTGTCTCGAATGGCATCATCAGTCACTATTTTCAGGACAAGAATGGCCTGATCGCCGCCACGATGCGGTACCTGATGAACGTGCTGATCGAGAACGTCACCGAGCGCCGGTTGGCGCTGAAAGATGACAGCCCGCGGGCTCATCTTCAGGTGATCATCGAAGGCAACTTCGACGCCAGCCAAGTCAACGGCCCGGCGATGAAAACCTGGCTGGCCTTCTGGGCCACCAGCATGCACCACCCGTCATTGCACAGGCTGCAGCGGATCAACGATCACCGTCTGTATTCCAACCTGTGTTGCCAGTTCCGCCGAGCGTTGCCGTTGTCCGACGCACGCAGCGCAGCCCGAGGCCTGGCGGCCCTGATCGACGGTTTGTGGTTGCGCGGCGCCCTGTCGGGAGACGCTTTCGACACGGAGCAGGCGCAACGGATCGCTTACGAATACATGGATTTCCAATTGGCCAAGCAGGTGAGTTAGAGCACACATAACCGCTCAACTCCCGAACCGCGCCAACCACTTATGCACTTGCGAGGACTTTATGGCCCGTTTCGAACTGCAAAAACTCTACATTGACGGCGGCTACTCCGACGCTGGCAGCGATGCCACTTTCGAAGCCATCAACCCGGCTAACGGTGAAGTTCTCGCCAATGTGCAACGCGCCACCAAAGAAGACGTTGAGCGCGCGGTAGTCAGCGCCGAAAAAGGCCAGAAAATCTGGGCCGCCATGACCGCCATGGAGCGTTCGCGCATCCTGCGTCGCGCCGTCGACATCCTGCGCGAGCGCAACGATGAGCTGGCCGCCCTGGAAACCCTGGACACCGGCAAACCGTACTCCGAAACCCAATACGTCGACATCGTCACCGGCGCCGACGTGCTGGAATACTACGCAGGCCTGGTGCCCGCCATCGAAGGCGAGCAGATCCCGCTGCGTGACACCTCGTTCGTCTACACCCGTCGCGAGCCGCTGGGCGTCGTGGCCGGTATCGGCGCATGGAACTACCCAATCCAGATCGCCCTGTGGAAATCCGCACCTGCCCTGGCGGCCGGTAACGCGATGATCTTCAAGCCAAGCGAAGTCACCTCGCTGACCACCCTGAAACTGGCTGAAATCTACACCGCAGCCGGCGTTCCGGACGGTGTGTTCAACGTTCTGACCGGCAGCGGCCGTGAAGTCGGCACCTGGCTGACCGAGCACCCGCGCATCGAGAAAGTCTCCTTCACCGGCGGCACCGACACCGGCAAGAAAGTCATGGCCAGCGCTTCGAGCTCCTCGCTCAAAGAAGTCACCATGGAACTGGGCGGCAAATCCCCGCTGATCATTTTCGACGACGCCGACCTCGACCGCGCCGCCGACATCGCGATGATGGCCAACTTCTACAGCTCGGGCCAGGTCTGCACCAACGGCACTCGCGTATTCGTTCCGACCGCCCTCAAAGGCGCGTTCGAAGCCAAGATCGCCGAGCGCGTTGCCCGCATCCGCATCGGCAACCCGGAAGATGAAAACACCAACTTCGGCCCGCTGGTCAGCTTCGCCCACATGGAAAGCGTGCTCGGCTACATCGCCAAAGGTAAAGAGCAAGGCGCGCGCCTGCTGTGCGGCGGCGACCGCCTGACCGACGGCGAATTCGCCAAGGGTGCCTACGTGGCCCCGACCGTGTTCACTGACTGCACCGACGAAATGACCATCGTCCGTGAAGAAATCTTCGGCCCGGTGATGAGCATCCTCACCTACGACACCGAAGAAGAAGTGATCCGTCGCGCCAACGACACCGACTTCGGCCTGGCCGCTGGCCTGGTGACCAAAGACCTGAACCGCGCGCACCGCGTGATTCATCAGCTGGAAGCCGGTATCTGCTGGATCAACGCCTGGGGCGAGTCCGACGCGAAGATGCCGGTGGGCGGCTACAAGCAGTCGGGCGTTGGCCGTGAAAACGGGATCAGCTCGCTGAACAACTTCACTCGCATCAAATCGGTACAGGTTGAGCTGGGCGACTACGCCTCGGTGTTCTAAAACCTGATTGAGCCTGGCATGGCCAATGTGGCGAGGGAGCTTGCTCCCGTCGGGCTGCGAAGCAGCCCCATGCCAGGTACCGCAGTTCTTTCAGACAGAACTCGAGCGCTGACTTTGCGAATGCTGCGCAGTCGAACGGGAGCAAGCTCCCTCGCCACAAAAGCAGCCTGAACCAACTTTCACGAGGGTGCATTTAATGTCCCAAGAATACGACTACATCATTGTGGGTGCCGGCTCCGCCGGTAACACCCTGGCGACCCGTCTGACCGAAGACGAAGGCGTCACCGTCCTGCTGCTGGAAGCCGGCGGCCCGGATTACCGTCTCGATTTCCGTACCCAAATGCCAGCCGCCCTGGCGTTCCCGCTGCAAGGCCGCCGCTACAACTGGGCCTACGAAACCGATCCAGAGCCACACATGGACGGTCGCCGGATGGAATGCGGTCGCGGCAAAGGCCTCGGTGGTTCTTCGCTGATCAACGGCATGTGCTACATCCGCGGCAACGCGATGGACTACGACAACTGGTCGAAACTGCCGGGCCTGGAAGATTGGACCTACCTGGACTGCCTGCCGTATTTCCGTAAAGCCGAAACCCGCGACATCGGCCCGAACGACTACCACGGTGGCGACGGCCCGGTCAGCGTGACCACGCCAAAAGCCGGCAACAACCCGCTGTTCCACGCGATGGTTGAAGCAGGCGTACAGGCCGGTTACCCACGCACCGAAGACTTGAACGGCTACCAGCAGGAAGGCTTCGGCCCGATGGACCGTACCGTGACGCCAAACGGTCGTCGCGCCAGTACCGCTCGCGGTTACTTGGACACGGCCAAGAAGCGCTCGACGCTGACCATCGTCACCCACGCCCTGACCGACAAAGTCCTGTTCGAAGGCAAGCGTGCCGTCGGCGTGCGTTACCTGATCGGTGCTGCCGAAGAGCGCGTTGAAGCCCGTGCCCGCAAGGAAGTCCTGGTGTGCAGCGGCGCAATCGCTTCGCCGCAACTGCTGCAACGCTCCGGTGTTGGCCCGGCGAAACTGCTGGAAAGCCTCGACATCCCGGTGGTCCACGACCTGCCAGGCGTCGGCGAAAACCTGCAGGATCACCTTGAGCTGTACCTGCAATACGCCTGCACCCAACCGGTCTCGCTGTACCCGTCGCTGCTCTGGTACAACCAGCCGGCCATTGGTGCCGAGTGGCTGTTCAACGGCACCGGCATCGGCGCCAGCAACCAGTTCGAAGCGGGCGGTTTCATCCGTACCCGTGAAGACTTCGATTGGCCGAACATCCAGTACCACTTCCTGCCGGTGGCGATTAACTACAACGGCAGCAACGGTGTGAAAGAGCACGGTTTCCAGGCACACATGGGCTCCATGCGTTCGCCGAGCCGTGGCCGCGTGCAGCTGAAGTCGAAGAACCCGCGGGAATACCCGAGCATCCTCTTCAACTACATGTCTACCGAGCAGGACTGGCAGGAATTCCGCGACGGCATCCGCCTGACCCGTGAAATCATGCAGCAGCCGGCACTGGATCAATACCGTGGCCGCGAAATCAGCCCGGGCATTGACGTACAGACCGACGAGCAACTGGATAAATTTATCCGCGAGCACGCCGAGACTGCGTTCCACCCGTCCTGCTCGTGCAAGATGGGCACCGACGAGATGGCCGTGGTTGACGCCGAAGGCCGTGTGCATGGCATGCAGGGTCTGCGCGTGGTTGACGCGTCGATCATGCCGATCATCACCACCGGTAACCTGAACGCGCCGACGATCATGATCGCCGAGAAAATCGCCGACAAGATCCGTGGCCGCCAGCCACTGCCGCGCAGCACTGCGGATTACTACGTAGCGGGCGATGCGCCGGTGCGTGGCAAGCCGATGCGTGAAGTAGGTCCTACAGCGCAGTAACTGATAGACCGAGGTGCTCCCTTCGCGAGCAAGCCCGCTCCCACATTTTTGACCGTGTGAACCCGATCAAATGTCGGAGGGGGCTTGCTCCCGAAGAGGCCCGATCTGACACCGCAAGACCTCCCGCCCGCCTACACTTTCCTTGATCAGCTCCCAGCCCAGGCCTACTCTGTTTGCCTGCCCGCGCCGAGCCGCCCACAAGGAAGGCCCCATGTTCGACCACCACGCCACACTCAAAAAGCAGTTCAGTGCCCTGCGCACCACCGCCGAATTCTTTTCCCTGCGCTACGTCCGGGAGTCCGGCCAGTACCTGTCGGTACGCAAGAACGTCGCCGAGCCGCCACACCTCAGCCAGGACGAAGGCGCGATGCTCACCGTGCGCCTCAACGGCGTCGAAGCCTACGCCGCCACTCACGACATTTCCCTGCCCGGCCTGCAAGCCGCCCTTGAGCGCGCCGAACAGCAAGCCCGGCTCATCAAGCCTCACGCCCTGCTCGACCTGCGCGACCAGCCGGTGTCCAGCGACATTGCCGACTACCTGTCGCCGAACCTCGACCAGCCCTTCCCGTCCCTGAGCGACTGCTACCAACTGCTCGGCGCCGAATCGGCCGCCGTGCCCAAGGACGAGCGCCTGGTGAACTGGGAAGTCAGCCTGGGCACCACCCACGTCGAACAGATCTACCTCAACAGCGCCGGCGCCGAACTGCGCCAGGCCCAGCGGTTTGTGTTCCCGGGCGTCAACGTCACGGCCTACGACGGCAAAGACAGCCAGACCCGCACCCTCGGCGGCACCAACTTCGGCCAGCAAGGCGGCTTTGACGTGATCAGCCGCTTCGGCCTGGTGGGCGCGGCCCCAAAAGTCGCAGACAGCGCCCTGCAATTACTGTTGGCGCCAAACACGCCCAACGGCAAACGCGACCTGCTGCTGACGCCCGACCAGATGATCCTGCAGATCCACGAATCCATCGGCCACCCGCTGGAACTGGACCGCATCCTCGGCGACGAGCGCAATTACGCCGGCACCAGCTTCGTCAAGGCCAGCGATTTCGGCCATTTGCAATATGGCTCCAACCTGTTGAACGTGACCTTTGACCCGGACATTCCCGAGCAGCTTGCCAGCTATGGCCATGATGACGACGGTACCAAAGCCAGCAAGCAATTCCTGATCCGAGAGGGTCTGCTGCTCAAACCGTTGGGCGGGGCGCTGTCTCAATACCGTTCTGGCATGGACGGCGTGGCCAACAGTCGTGCCTGCAGCTGGAATCGCGCGCCGATCGACCGCATGGCCAACCTCAACATCGAGCCCGGCAACAAAAGCATGGCGCAGCTGATTGGCGGTATCGAGAACGGCATCCTCATGTCCACCAACCGTTCGTGGTCGATTGACGACGCGCGCAACAAATTCCAGTTCGGTTGCGAATGGGGCCAGTTGATTGAAAACGGTGAACTCAAAGGCGTGGTCAAGAACCCCAACTACCGGGCGATCTCCGCACAGTTCTGGCGCAACCTCAGCGCTGTAGGCGACGCCAGCACCTCCAGGGTCCTGGGTACGCCAAACTGTGGCAAGGGCGAACCGAACCAGGTGATCCGCGTCGGCCATGCATCGCCGGCCTGTGTGTTCAGCAATATTGATGTATTTGGGGGAGATGCCTGATGAACAACTTCAAGGCATTGGTGGATTGGCTCAAGCAGGCCATCACCGAGACAGAACAATTCCACCTCGGCTACGCCGACGAGTCCTCCGAGTTTGTGCGTTTCAACCACGGCAAAGTGCGCCAGGCCGGCCAGGTGCAACAGGCCAGCCTGAACCTGAAGCTGATCAACGACGGGCGCCACGCCGACCTCGGTATCACCCTGGCGGGCGAGCCTGAACTGGATCGTCAGCGCCTGGCCAACGGCCTGCAACAACTGCGCGAGACCTTGCCGTTGCTGCCGCAGGATCCGTACCTGCTGCTCAACCACAACGCCTGGCAAAACAAGGACCAGCAGGACCGACCACTGCCGGACCTGGCCCAGGTGCTGGAAGCAATCAGCGTGGCCGCCGAGGGCGTGGACATGGTCGGCTTCTACGCCGCCGGCCCTATCAGCCGCGGTTTCGCCAGTTCATCAGGCGCCTTCGGCTGGCACCAGGCCAACAGTTTCAACTTCGACTTCAGCCTGTTCCACGCCAACGGCGAAGCGGTGAAAGCCAGCTACGCCGGTAACGACTGGGACAGCGCGGCCTTCGCCCAACGTTTCCAGCAGGCCCGCGAGCAACTGGAATTCCTCGGCCGCCCGCTGCACCCGCTGGCACCGGGGCAATATCGCGCCTACCTGGCCCCGGCGGCCATGGAAGAGATCATCAGCATGCTGACCTGGGGCGGGTTTTCCGCCCAGTCCATCGCCAGCAAGGGCAGCCCGTTGCAACGCTTGTACAACGGTGATCAAACCTTGAGCCCGCTGGTGACCCTGGACGAACAGGTCAGCGGCTCCCTGAGCTCGGCGTTTTCCCGCGACGGCTATCCACGCAGCGACGTGAAGCTGATCAATGCCGGCAAGGCTGAAGGCCAACTGGTCAACTCCCGCAGCGCGGCCGAATACGGCTTGAGCACCAACGGCGCCAGCGCCGATGAATCGCCCAGCGCGTTGCAGATGGCCGCCGGCAACCTGGCCCAGGCCGATATCCTCAAGCAATTGGGCACCGGCTTGTACATCAGCAACCTGTGGTACCTGAACTACTCCGACCAGCCCGCCGCGCGCCTGACCGGAATGACCCGCTTCGCCACGTTCTGGGTCGAGGACGGTGAGATCAAGGCGCCGGTCAGCACCATGCGTTTTGATGACAGCGTGTACAGCCTGCTGGGCTCGCAACTGGAAGCGCTGACCGCTGATCGGGAGTTGCTGCTGTCGGCGAGTACGTACAGCCAGCGTAATACCTCGTCCAATCTATTGCCGGGGGCATTGGTAAAACGCCTGACCCTGACCTTATAAGCAACGCAAAACCCATGTGGGAGCGGGCTTGCTCGCGAATGCGGCGTGTCAGCCACTACATCTGTGACTGAGGCACCGCATTCGCGAGCAAGCCCGCTCCCACAGTTGATCGCATTCCACATTTTGATTCGCTTCATCCTTAAAACCCCACTCCAGACACCTGGCCGTCCGGCCAGTTGTCGCTCGCGAAAAACCTCGTTATAAAGGTTAGTGGCATCTAGCCACGTCCGCGCGGTAAAAAAACTCAAACAACACCCCGCCGCCCTCAACCCACTTGATTTCAAGTGATGCATGACCTTGCCCGGGATAGGGCAAGCTGGAGCGTTGACATGAACCATGGAAGTTTTGTCATTGAAAAGCTGTTCAAGCACTACAACGTTCACGTAGAGCAGCTTGGTAACAACCCAGAGAAGAAAACCGTGCTGTTGGTCAATGGCGCGCTCTCCACCACCCGCTCGTTTGCACGCACCAGCAAGTGCCTGTCCGAGCACTTCAATGTGCTGATGTTCGACTTGCCGTTCTCCGGCTATTCACGCCCCCACAACACCGACCTGGACCTTGTGACCAAGGACGATGAAGTGCAGATCCTGCGGGCATTGGTGGAACGCTTTCAGGTCAACCACCTGGTGTCCGCCTCTTGGGGCGGGATTTCCACGCTGCTGACCCTCGCGCATAACCCGCCGTCGATTGAAAGCTCGGTGGTGATGGCGCTGGCGCCCAACCTCAATCAGGCGATGCTCGAGTACGTGGAACGGGTGCGAGTGTTGATCGAGGCCGATGACAAATCCGCCGTCGGCCATCTGCTGAATGAAACCGTGGGCAAATACCTGTCGCCCCGGCTCAAGCGCAACAACCACCGGCACCTGTCGACCATGGCCACCACCGAGTATCGCCAGGCGCGTTTCCATATCCATCAGGTGCTGGCCCTGGGTGACGGCAACTACCTGCCGCAATTGACCCGGATCGAAACCCCGGTGCACTTCCTCAACGGCGTGCTGGACGAGTACACCCCGGCAGACGAAGCCCAACTGTTCAAAAAATACGTAGGCCGCAGCAGCTTCGCCACCGCCGAACACACCGGCCATTTGCTCGACCTGGAATCCCGCGAAGCGGCCCTGGCCGTGCACCGGGCGCTGATTGATTTCCTGGTGGGCAAACACGTGGCGTTGTCAGATATAGACGAAGCGCCAGTGGGAAAAGGAGCTGCCGATGGCGCATAATCGCCGACACATAGGCTGCTAACAAAAAGGTAACTCATGCCGAATCGCGCCCCTCTCGATGCCAAGACCGCCCGCTGGCTACCCTGGGTGGTAGCGATTGCCTTTTTCATGCAATCGCTGGATGGGACGATTCTCAACACTGCGTTGCCGGCCATGGCCCGAGATCTGGCGGAGAACCCGCTGCGCATGCAAGGCGTGGTGATCGCCTACATGCTGACCGTGGCGTTGCTGATCCCGGCCTCCGGTTGGGTCGCCGACCGCTTCGGCACCAAGAAGATTTTCTTCGGCGCGATCATGCTGTTCAGCATTGGCTCGTTGCTCTGCGCGCTCTCCAGCACGCTGACCATGCTGGTGGGCGCCCGGGTGATCCAGGGCCTGGGCGGTGCCTTGATGTTGCCGGTGGGCAGGCTGGTGGTGCTGCGCGCCTACCCACGTTCGGAGCTGGTGCGCATCATGGGTTTCATCACCATTCCCGGGCTGCTGGGCCCGCTGCTCGGCCCGACCATGGGCGGCTGGATGGTGCAATACCTGACCTGGCACTGGATCTTCCTGATCAACCTGCCGGTGGGCATCATCGGCTGCTACGCCGTCTGGAAATTCATCCCCGACCTGCGCGGCAGCGAACGCACGCGTTTCGACGGCGTGGGCTTCCTGCTGTTCGGCGCGGCGATGGTGCTGATCACCATCGCCATGGAAGGCCTCGGCGAATTGCACCTGCCGCACCTGCGGGTGATGTTGCTGCTGTTCGGCGGCCTCGCGTGCCTGGCGGCGTATTGGCTGCGGGCCGGGCATATCGACAACCCGCTGTTCTCGCCGGTGCTGTTCAAGACCCGGACCTTTGCCGTGGGCATCCTCGGCAACCTGTTCGCCCGCCTGGGCAGCGGCGCGTTGCCGTTCCTGGTGCCGCTGCTGTTGCAAGTGGCGCTGGGTTATTCGCCGTCCGAAGCGGGGATGAGCATGCTGCCCCTGGCGGCGGCGGCGATGTTTGCCAAGTCCATCGCCCGGCCGCTGATCGAGCGCCTGGGCTACCGCGTGGTGCTCACCGGCAACACCCTGGCGCTGGGGATCATGCTGGCGAGCATGGGCCTGGTCAGCGAACACACGCCCTACCCGTTGCTGCTGGGCATGCTGGCGATCCTCGGGGCGATCAACTCACTGCAATTTACCGCGATGAACACCGTGACCCTGATCGACCTCGACGACGCCCAGGCCAGCAGCGGTAACAGTTTGCTGTCGGTGGTGGCGCAGTTATCCCTGAGCCTGGGGGTGGCCTGCGCCGGTGCGCTGCTGGGTGGTTTTACCGCCGAAGTGGGCAACGACGGGGTCGACACCGTGCTCGGCGCGTTCCAGTTGACCTTCGTCACCGTGGGCATCATGGCGATGCTGGCGGCGGCGATCTTCCTGCAATTGTCGCCAAAAGACGGCAAACGCGTGGTCAGCCGTGAGCACGACATTGAGCATTAACAGGCTTCTCGTCTAGAACTTGCAGGGAAAATCCCACGGGGCTGGTACACTGCGCGACATTTTGTTTTGCAGAGCCAGTCCCGTGACTACCATCGCCACCGCTTTTAATACTTTGCCCCTGTCCGCCGCCATGCTGGCTAACCTCGACTCGCTGGGTTATGTCGAGATGACGCAGATCCAGGCGCAAAGCTTGCCGGTGATCCTCAAAGGGCTGGACCTGATTGCCCAGGCCAAGACCGGCAGCGGCAAGACCGCAGCCTTTGGCATCGGCCTGTTGAACCCGATCAACCCGCGCTACTTCGGCTGCCAGGCACTGGTCATGTGCCCGACCCGCGAACTGGCGGACCAGGTGGCCAAGGAAATTCGTCGCCTGGCCCGCGCCGAAGACAACATCAAGGTGCTGACCCTGTGCGGCGGCGTGTCCCTCGGCCCGCAGATCGCCTCCCTGGAGCACGGCGCCCACGTCATCGTCGGTACCCCGGGCCGCATCCAGCAGCACCTGCGCAAGGGTTCGCTGGTCCTGGACGGCTTGAACACACTGATCCTCGATGAAGCCGACCGCATGCTCGACATGGGCTTCTACGACGCCATCGAAGACATCATCAGCAAGACCCCGGCCCGCCGCCAGACCCTGCTTTTTTCGGCCACCTACCCGGTGAGCATCAAGCAGTTGGCCTCGAAATTCATGCGCGCGCCGCAGCAAGTCAAGGCCGAAGCGTTCCACTCGGACGATCAGATCGAGCAGCGCTTCTACGAGATTTCCCCGGAAGAGCGCATGGACGCGGTGACCAAGGTCCTGGCGCATTTCCGTCCGGCTTCTTGCGTGGCCTTCTGCTTCACCAAGCAGCAAGTGCAGGAAACCGTGGATCACCTGACGTCCAAGGGCATCTCCGCCGTTGGCCTGCATGGCGACCTGGAACAGCGCGACCGTGACCAGGTGCTGGCGATGTTCGCCAACCGCAGTACATCGGTACTGGTGGCCACCGACGTAGCCGCCCGTGGCTTGGACATTGATGCACTGGACATGGTGATCAACGTCGAACTGGCCCGCGACTCGGAAATCCACATTCACCGCGTGGGCCGTACCGGTCGTGCCGGTGAGACGGGCATTGCTATCAGCCTCGTCGCACCGTCCGAAGCCCATCGCGCCCAGGCCATCGAGCAACTGCAGAAGTCGCCGCTGAACTGGGACCAACTGGACAACCTCAAGCCTCAGAGCGGCGGCCCGTTGCTGCCGGTGATGAGCACCCTGTGCATCGCCGCCGGCCGTAAAGACAAGGTTCGCCCGGGCGATATCCTTGGCGCACTGACCGGTGAAGCCGGGATTCCGGGGGCCCAGGTCGGCAAGATCGCGATCTTTGATTTCCAGGCCTTTGTGGCCGTGGAACGCGGGATCGCCAAACAGGCGCTGCAGCGCTTGAATGACGGCAAGATCAAAGGCCGTTCGTTGCGCGTGCGTATCCTGTAAAGATCTCAAGCTATACCGAGATCAAAAATGTGGGAGCGGGCTTGCTCGCGAATGCGGTGTATCAGTCGACAGATTCGGTGACTGACACTCCGCATTCGCGAGCAAGTCGAATCGTCGCACCGCCGCTCCCACATTTGACTGTATTCCAATTCAGAATTTGTATGAGGACATGGCTGTGCGCTCGACCGAAGTTGTGATCATTGGCGCCGGCGCCGCAGGCTTGATGTGTGCGCTGACCGCCGCCGGGCGTGGGCGCAAGGTGATGTTGATCGACCACGCGAACAAGGCCGGCAAAAAGATCCTGATGTCCGGCGGTGGCCGCTGCAACTTCACCAATATGTACACGGAGCCGGCCAACTTCCTCTCCCACAACGCGCACTTCTGCAAGTCCGCCCTGGCCCGCTACACCCAGTGGGATTTCATCGCGCTGGTGGCCAAGCACGGCGTGCCGTACCACGAGAAGAAACTCGGCCAGCTGTTCTGCGACAACAAGTCCAGCGACATCCTCGGGATGCTGCTGGATGAGTGCATCCAGGTCGGCGTGAGCATGCACCTGGACACCTCGGTACAAGAGATTGCAAAGGTCGATGGCGGCTATCAGTTGCAAACCACCCTGGGTGAGTTGCGCTGCGAATCGCTGGTGATCGCCACCGGCGGGCTGTCGATCCCGACCCTGGGCGCCACCGGCTTTGGTTACCAGGTCGCCAAGCAGTTCGGCCATGAACTGCTGCCAACCCGCGCCGGGCTGGTGCCGTTCACCATCACCGATCAGCTCAAGGAATTGTGCGGCGAGCTGTCCGGTACCTCCGTGGATTGCCTGGTGAGCTGTAATGACCAGAGCTTTCGCGAGAACATCCTGTTTACCCACCGCGGCCTGAGCGGGCCGGCGATCCTGCAGATTTCCTCCTACTGGGAACCCGGCGACACCGTGGAAATCAACCTGCTGCCCGACCACGACGCCCACACCTGGCTGCAAGCGCAACAGGTGGAGCGCCCGAACAGCGAGCTGAAAACCCTGCTGGGTGAGATCTTCACCAAGAAGATGGCCAACCTGCTGGCCGAAACCTGGTTCGTTTCCAAGCCGATGAAGCAGTACACCCACGCCGAGATTGCCGACATCGCCAGCAAACTGGGGAGCTGGCAGTTGGTGCCGGCGGGCACTGAAGGCTATCGCACCGCCGAGGTCACCCTGGGTGGCGTGGACACCCGGGAGGTTTCGTCCAAGACCATGGAATCCCTGAAAAGCCCCGGTTTGTACTTCATCGGCGAAGTGTTGGATGTGACCGGTCACCTGGGCGGGTTCAATTTCCAGTGGGCGTGGGCTTCCGGTTATGCCGCTGCCCAATTTGCCTGACGCAACGCGGTAAAAAAATGTGGGAGCGGGCTTGCTCGCGAAGGCGGAGTGTCAGCTAATACATCAGTGACTGATACACCGCCTTCGCGAGCAAGCCCGCTCCCACATTGATAATGTCGGGCCCGGAACATATTTTGCTCTCAGATGTGATCGCCACGCTTGCCGTGGCGTCATTACTGGCTCAATTTAGCGGCATCGTCCCGGAAGACCCCAGACTTCATGTCATCGACCTCCTTCAAGCAGTCCATGCGGCGCCTTTGGGCACTGGATAAGTTCAGTTACAGCGTACGGGTATTCATCGCCCTGACCGGCAGCATGGCGCTGTGCTGGTACCAGAATGAGATGGCGCTGCTGATCCCGCTGTTCCTGGGGATTATCGCCAGCGCCCTGGCCGAGACCGATGACAACTGGCAAGGCCGGCTCAACGCCCTGGCCGTGACACTGGTGTGCTTCAGCACCGCGGCACTGTCCGTCGAACTGCTCTTCCCCTACCCCTGGATCTTCGCGATCTTCCTGGCGCTCTCCAGCTTCGGCCTGACCATGCTCGGTGCCCTGGGCGAGCGTTATGGGGCGATCGCTTCGGCCACCCTGATTCTCTCGGTCTACACCATGATCGGCGTGGACCAGCGCGGTGGTGCGGTCACCGATTTCTGGCATGAACCCTTGCTGCTGGTGGCCGGTGCCGCGTGGTATGGCGCGCTGTCGGTGCTGTGGCAAGTGCTGTTTTCCAACCAGCCGGTGCAGCAGAGCCTGGCGCGGTTGTTTCGTGAGCTGGGGCGTTACCTCAAGCTCAAGTCCTCATTGTTCGAACCGATCCGCCAACTGGATGTGGAAGCGCGACGCCTGGAACTGGCGCAGCAAAATGGCCGGGTGGTGGCAGCATTGAACGCGGCCAAAGAGATCATCCTGCACCGGGTCGGCAATGGCCGCCCGGGCTCCAAGGTCAGCCGCTACCTCAAGCTGTATTTCCTGGCCCAGGACATCCACGAACGCGCCAGTTCCTCCCACTACCCTTACAACGCACTCGCCGAGGCCTTCTTCCACAGCGACGTGCTGTTCCGCTGCCAGCGCCTGCTGCGCCAGCAAGGCAAGGCCTGCCAGACCCTCGCCGAATCGATCCAGATGCGCCAGCCCTTCGTCTATGACGACAGCTTTGCCGAAGCCCTGGGCGACCTGAATGCCTCCCTGGAACACCTGCGCATCCAAAGCAACCCGGCCTGGCGCGGCCTGCTGCGCTCCCTGCGTGCCCTGGCCGCCAACCTGTCGACCCTGGACCGCCTGCTCGGCGACGCCGCCAACCCCGACAGCCTGGCCGATGCCACCGACAGCAGCCTGCTGGACCGCGCACCGCGCAACCTCAAAGAGATGTGGACCCGCCTGCGCACGCAGCTGACGCCTACTTCATTGCTGTTCCGCCACGCCCTGCGCCTGCCCCTGGCACTGAGCATCGGCTATTGGATGGTGCACTTGATTCACCCGTCCCAGGGCTACTGGATCATCCTCACCACCCTGTTCGTGTGCCAGCCGAACTACGGTGCCACCCGGCGCAAACTGGGCCAGCGGATCATCGGCACCGCCATCGGCCTGACCATCGCCTGGGCGCTGTTCGACCTGTTCCCCAACCCGCTGATCCAGTCAATGTTCGCCATCGCTGCCGGCCTGGTGTTCTTTATCAACCGCACCACGCGCTACACCCTGGCGACCGCTGCGATCACGCTGATGGTGCTGTTCTGCTTCAACCAGGTGGGCGATGGCTACGGGCTGTTCCTGCCACGGCTGTTCGACACCTTGCTCGGCAGCCTGATCGCCGGGCTGGCGGTGTTCCTGTTCCTGCCGGACTGGCAGGGTCGACGCCTTAACAAGGTGCTGGCCAACACCCTGACCTGCAACAGCATCTACCTGCGCCAGATCATGCAGCAGTACGCCGCCGGCAAGAGCGACGACCTGGCTTACCGCCTGGCCCGGCGCAACGCCCACAACGCCGACGCCGCACTGTCCACCACCCTGGCGAATATGCTGATGGAGCCGGGGCATTTCCGTAAGGAGGCAGATGTAGGGTTCAGGTTCCTGGTGCTGTCCCACACGCTGCTCAGCTACCTGTCAGGGCTGGGTGCGCACCGGGAAACCCAATTGCCGGCGGAGGTGCGCGAGCACTTGATCGAAGGCGCCGGGAAGACGCTGGCGGCGAGCATCGATGAGATCGCCACGGGGCTGGCCAACAAGCAGCCGATCGCGATTCAAAGTGATGCGGAAGAAGCCTTGGCGGTGGACCTGGAACAGATGCCGGATGAGATTGATGAAGGACAGCGGTTGGTGCAGACGCAGTTGGCGTTGATCTGCCGGCAACTGGGGCCGTTGCGCACGTTGGCGGCGCACCTGATCAAAGACACCAGCGAAGCCTGAACCCCTTTCGCGAGCAAGCCCGCTCCCACACTCGACCGCATTCCAACGGTGGAACTCGGTCGAATGTGGGAGCGGGCTTGCTCGCGAAGGGGCCATTAGCCTCACTACATCCCATGCTGCTTCATCAACCGCGCATAACTGCCATCCACTTTCATCTTGGCAATCTCCCGATCAAACCCGGCAACAATCTGCTCATGCTGCGGATTTTTCAGGCTGACCAGAATGTGCAGGCTGTTTTCGCTCAACGGTACCGGCAAAAAATCCACCGCGTTGCGCACCGTGGCGGACTCCCGTGCCAGGTAGTAACGGGCGACGAATTCATCTTCCACCGTCAGCCGGACCCGCCGCGCCGCCAACATCCGCACGGCCATGGCGAAGTTATGCACCGGGACTTTCTGCAATTGCACATCGGCGTCGAACGCCGCCGAATAAGCGTACCCACGCACCACAGCGACGGGATAATCGTGCAATTGCTCCAGGTTCTGGTACTCGATGGGGTCATCCCGACGTTTTAGAAACAGCACCCGATTGAGCAGGTATTCGCCGGAAAACTGCCCCAACTGAGTTCGCGCGTCGTCGTACCAGGCGTTGATGAGTACGTCGTAACGCCCATCGCCCACCCCCATCAGCGCGCGGGCCCAGGGCACCTGTTCAAAGTCACTGGCGAAGCCGGCGCGGGCCAGGGCGGTGGTGACGATATCGGTGGCCAACCCACCATTGATCAGGGTGGCATCGGTAAACGGCGGCCAGGCATCCGCTACCAGGCGCAAACGTTCTGCCGCCGCCGTCTGGGCCAGCAACAACAAACCGATCAAAGCAACGGCACGAGAAAATCGCGGCATGCTCAAGTCCTTGGCGGGCGTTCTATGGCCTGACCTCAGGGTTGAACCCGAGGGTTTAACAGTAGCTCATCAATGAGCCTGTACTGCAGATTACACAAAGGCGGAAGTGGCGCACGCACAGAATGATGGCAAATTGATCTCACTCACAAAAAATCCGCAATTTAGACACCCGCCCCCCACGCGCTTACTATCCTGACCAGACAATCAGCCGAGAAAACACCATGACAGTCGAATGGGTCTGCAAACACCACAGTGATCTGGGCAAGGAGCAGCTGTACGCCATTTTGCGCCTGCGCTCGGAGGTCTTCGTGGTCGAGCAGAAATGCGTCTACCAGGACATCGATGGCCAGGACCTGGACGGTGACACCCATCACCTGATGGCCTGGAGCGACGGTCAATTGCAGGCCTACCTGCGCCTGCTGGATCCAGAATCCCAGGGCGGCGATGTGGTGATCGGCCGGGTGATCGTTGCACCGAGTGCGCGGGGCACCGGGCTGGGGCACCAGATGATGGATGAGGCGCTCAGGCAGGCGGAGAAACAGTGGCCCGACGTGCCGATCTATCTGTCGGCCCAGGCGCATTTGCAGGGGTATTACGGGCGGTACGGGTTTGTGGTGGCGGGTGAGGAATACCTGGAGGATGACATTCCACATATAGGCATGCGCCGTCCCTGAACAGTTTAAAGGGCGGCAAAGCTACTGTGGCGAGCGAGCTTGCTCGCGCTGGGCTGCGAAGCGGCCCCAAAAAAAGCGGGAGCGCTGCGCACTCCAACGCGAGCAAGCTCGCTCGCCACAGGGTCAGGGGTAATCCAGGACAGCCTTGATCCGGCTTAGGTTCGCCTCGATCCAGCGCCGATCAATCGCGCCCCAATCACGAATCCGATAGCGCCCGGCATGGTTGCGGGCGCCGTCTTCCTGCTCAAACTCACACACAATGTCCAGGTCCGCCAACGCCGCAATCGTGTCCTGGGCGGTGCGCCGCGGCATGCCCGTCACGTCGGTCAATGCCGGGACGCTGCTGGCCAGCTGGCTGTCGATCAGATACGCCACATACAGGCGCCGGTAGAAGCTGCTTTTGGTCTTGCTCACATCCATGCTCGATCGCCTTTGAAGGTTAGGGCTTGCCCTGCAGGTCCCGCCAGGTCAGGTATACCCGCAGGTCGAATTCCACCTGATGGTAGCCCGGCAACATGTATTCACAGAGTTTGTAGAACGCTTTGTTGTGGTCCGACTCTTTAAAGTGCGCCAGTTCGTGTACCACGATCATGCGCAGAAACTCCGGCGCGGCTTCCTTGAACAGCGAGGCGATGCGGATTTCTTTCTTCGACTTGAGGTTGCCACCCTGCACCCGGGAGATGGTGGTGTGCAGGCCGAGGGCGCGGTGGGTCAGGTCCAGGCGGTTATCGAACAGCACTTTGTCGATGGCCGGGGCATTGCGCAGGTGTTCCTGCTTCAGGGCCTGGGCATAGCTGTACAGGGCTTTGTCGCTCTGCACGCCATGACGCTCGGGGTAACGCTGGGTCAGGTAGTCGCCGAGTTGGTCCTTGGCAATCAACTGGCGCACTTGCTCCTGCAATGCTGCGGGGTAGGCCTGGAGGTATTTCAGCGCGGTCATGGGGTCAACAACGGGGATTTGAATGGGCGCCAGTGTAGCGAATTCAGCGCAGTGCTGCGCGTTGGTGCCAGTCGGCAATTTCATCGGCCATCAACGGTGGCGCTATCTGCGGCCCCTGGATGAACTGGCAACCATTGGCCTTTAGCCACTCCGCTTGCTCCTGGGTCTCGACGCCCTCGGCAATCACCAGCAGGTCGAAGTGCCGGCACAGTTCGATAATGCTCCGCGTCATCGCCGCATCCCGGGATGAGCCTGGCAGGCGGGCGACCAGCTTAGGGTCGAGCTTGAGGGTATCGAACTCAAGGTCCCGCAGGTGCGCCAGGGAGCAGTTGCCCGCGCCGAAGTCATCGAGGGCGATCCGCACCCCTGCCCGGCGCAACAGCTTGAGCTGCTTGGTGGACTCATCCAGGTTGTGCATCAGGCTTTCTTCGCTGATCTCCACCTCAAGCTGCCGGCCCTGCAGCCCATGTCGCTCGAGCACCTGCTGCAGCTGGCTGGCCAGGTTCGGCATATTGAACTGGCTGCTGCTCAAACTCACGCTCAGCACCAGCCCGTCGCTGAACACCGCTTTCCATTCCTGCCGCTGGGCGGCCACCTGCTGATAGATCCACGAGCTTAATTGGCTGATCAGCCGCGCTTCTTCCAGCAACGGCAGAAACAGCCCCGGCGGCACATCGCCGACACTCGGATGCTGCCAGCGCAATAGCGCTTCGACACCCCGCAAGTGACCGTCGTGCAGCGAGACCTGCGGCTGGTACACCAGGGTGAAATCCTTGCTGTCGATGGCGTTGCGCACGCTGTCTTCGAGCATCAGCCGCGAGCGGGCCCGGCCGTTCATTTCCTGGTCGTAATAGCGATATTGCTGACGCCCGGCACGCTTGGCCTCGTACATGGCAACGTCGGCAGCCCGCAGCAGGCCGTTGAGGTCCGAGCCGCAGTCCGGAAAGGTGGCGATGCCGATACTGACGCCCAGCATCACATCCAAACCGTCGACCTGCTGACAGATCGACACCCGCTCGATCAGTTTTTCCGCAATCTTGGCCGCCTGCTCCGGGAATTCCAGCTCCAGCAGCGCGGTGAATTCATCCCCGCCCATGCGGCCAAGAATGTCGTAGGAGCGCAGGCACGCCTTCAACTGCTCCGAGACCCAGCGCAGCACCCGGTCACCGGCGTCGTGCCCCAGGGAATCATTGACCCGCTTGAACCCGTCGAGGTCCAGGTACAGCAGCACCAGCGACTGTTCGCTACGCTCACTGCGCAACAGCACATTCTCCACCGCCTGGTGAAACCCGCGCCGGTTGAGCAAGCCGGTCAGCGGGTCGGTAACCGCCTGGAACTCCAGTTGCTGATGCAGATGGCGCACCTCGGACATGTCCAGCACTGTGACCACCATGGCTTTCTGCTCGGCCGGCAGCGGCGCGCAGGACATCGCCACCGGCAGTTGCTGGCCGGGCGCGGTGCGCAAGATCGCATCGTGCAGCCGCCAGGTTTCGCCGCGCTTGTAGCCTTCGTACAAGGCCGAGTCAGGCCAGCCAGGCACGTGGGGCTTTTGCAGAAAAGCGAGGAACTCGGCGCCCTGCAACTCGGCGACCGGCGCATTCAGCAGCCGCGAAATCGCCGGGTTGGCGTAGCTGATCACGCCGTCCTCGCCCACCACCAGGATGCCTTCGGCGGCGTTGTCGAGCACCGAGGCATTGAAGGCCCGGGCTGACTCCAGGTCATGACTCAGGCGCTGCAAGGCCCGGCGATTACGCTGGTGCTCCAGCAGGGCCTGGACCTTGGGCTTGAGGATATTGGGGTCGAAGGGTTTGAGCAGGTAGTCGATCGCGCCGCTGGCATACCCTTCCAGCACCGCCGCCGGCGATTGGGCGTGGGCGCTGAGAAAGATGATCGGGGTCATTTGCGTGCGCTGGCTGCCGCGCATCAGCCGGGCGACTTCAAAACCGTCCATGCCGGGCATCATCACATCCAGCAACACCAGGTCGACGTCATGCTCCAGCAGTAATCCCAGGGCTTCAATCCCGGACGCCGCCGTCACCACATGCCAGTCTTCACGCTGCAATAGTGCACGCATGCTGATCAGGTTCTCGGGATAGTCATCGACCACCAAAAGCACTGAACAACCATCGCGAGGCTTGATTGGAGCGCATTCCATTGCTGCTTCTCTTTCGTCGGCGTCACTCCGGTCATTTTTGCGATAAAACCGGATAAACAATAAGGGCTCACTCTATCCCTGGATCCCATAAAGCAGAAGCCACGGCGGTGCCATCATTGCGCCAAAGTCCAGCCAACCGACTAACGGTCAGTGTCTACAGCCCCCGGTTTATGGGAAACATGGCTTTTTGACATTTGTCTGACGCCAACAAACCGCCACAAAATCATTAACAATCCATTTCGAGCCACCTATAAAGAAAGTGCCGGCCCCCGAGCCAAGGCCTTCTCTCCCCGTTAAAGGCGTATTCAATGATTGATCTGTCCACCTGGAACCTGAGCATCCCCGTCGGCTCCCCGCCCTCGACCATCGACACCCCGAAACTGCTCAGCGGGTTCAAGGACCAATACTTCCAGGCCGAAGGCAGCAGCGTGCAATTCTGGACGCCGGTCACCGGCACGCGTACCGAAAACGCCGTTTACCCCCGTAGCGAACTGCGGGAAACCTATGCCGACGGCCGCCTGCGCAACTGGCTGTACAGCGACGCCGACAACTACCTGCGCGCCACGTTGGCGGTCAACAAGGTGCCGTCCTCCGGCAAGGTGGTGATCGGTCAAATCCACGCCTACGAAAGCCAGAAGCCACTGATCAAGGTCGAGTACCAATACAAGGAAAAAACCCAGACCGGCAACATCGTCGCCAAGGTGCGCATGCGCCCTGACGAGTCGGAAGGCCGGGTGATCATCGTTGCCGAGAACGTACCGCTGGACCGCGACTTCACCTATGTCATCCACCTGAACAAGGCCGGATTGTTGAGCGTCGACGCTGCCAATGGGCAATGGAACGAACGAATTGGCGCTGCGTGGGGCAAACAACCGCTGTACTTCAAGGCCGGTGCCTACGTGCAGGACAACAGCGGCAACAGCAAGGAAGGGGCTCGGGTGACGTTTGCCAAGCTGGATATTGATCACGAGTGAGGCTGGCGGCTCGTAGGCACAGTCCTAAAGACCTAAGGATCATTCGGTGCTCAATAACAGTCGATCAAACACCACTGATCCCTGTGGGAGCCGGCGGTGCGACGATTCGACTTGCCCGCGATGACGGTGTATCAGTCACAGAATAAGCTGGCTGACCCACCGCCATCGCGGGCAGGCCCAGCTCCCACAGGGGTTCTGTGTCCTACAGGGCCGTTGCGGTGAGTCGGAGCGCCGCTTATAGTTCGCCCCGTCGCCGGCATTGAACGGCGATAGGGTTTCGCAGCCCTACAGAGTTAATACCGTATCCGTCAAAATACGACATAGGCAGTCCTGCCAATGCTCGGCTTTTTATGGCGGTTGTACGTGGGAGACCTTCGGGTCTGCCGGGTCTTAACTCCTCGGTCTGCGAACCCGCGTACAGCTGCCACCCTATTTGTTTCGCAGCAAACGGTGGCCAATTTTCTTTTGAGTTAAGGATTTGCCATGAAGCCACAACTTCCGCCCCGCCGTTTCACCCCTTGCACCGAAACAGCCACCGAATACCCTGTGCTATTGATCGACAGCGATGCACCACTCACGGACCTGCACGCCTGCCTGCGTGAACGCCTCAACGCCGCCCTCGAACACCTCAACCTGATGGCCTGCTCCAGCCTGCCCGATTTTGCGGAGCGTGACCTGAACCACGTAGCCAACACCGCCCGCATCCTGGTGCAGGACGTAAGCGACGTATTTCGCGTCATCGAATACCGCGGCTTCGACACCCCCGCAGCCGCCTGATCAAATTTCAGCCACAAAACGCCCGCACCGCTGCGGGCGTTTTTCTTAAGGGGACAGATTTATTTGTCGAACTATCTGACACTCTCCTACCACTCGGCCCGTGCCCTATCAGTTCACCAAGGAGCCTTGAAGGAGAATTCCCCAGTCACATCACATCACACACGTGAAGCCGAACCCTGTTTTTCCGAGTGCTACCCTTTTATCTCTCTACACGGAAGTAGGAGGTCAACATGCCCAGAATGGCACGGCTGGTACTGCCTAATTACCCACACCATGTCGTTCAGCGTGGTCATAACAAGCAGGTCGTCTTTGTTGATGCATCAGATTTCGAACACTACCTCACGAACTTGCGGGAACTGAAACAAGCGCTGGCAGTAAAGGTGTACGCCTTTTGCCTTATGACCAATCATGTACACCTCTTGCTGGATCCGGGCGATGACCCTATGGCATTAGCCAAGCTAATGAAGGTCTTAGCAGCACGTACGACGCGTTACCGCAACCGACTGGAAGGTCGTACGGGCACGCTTTGGGAAAGTCGATACCGTTCAAGCATTGTTCAGAACGATACCTATCTACTTGCGTGCACCCGATACATCGAACTCAATCCAATCCGTGCCAGGATGGTTGCTCATCCAAGCGACTATCCGTGGTCCAGCTTCAATACACGTTTCAACACGACGGCCACGGCTGACTGGCTGGATGAGATCCCTTGTTTTGAAGCGTCAGGTCTAGCGCCTGAGGAAAAGCGAGCACGCTACGTCGCCCTTATTGAGCAAGGCATTCCAACATCTGAAATTCAGTTGATCAGGAACGCATTACAACGAGGGCAGTTGACGGGCAATTCAGTTTTTGTAGATGAGATTGAGAAAATTACAGGGTTGCGTATCACCAATCGCGGGCGGGGTAGGCCTTGGTGACTTAAATAAATCTGTCCCCTTTATCGGTCCCCTTTATCGAAACTAAACTCGCCATCTTTTCCTACAGCCATTCGTCGGAACTGTGATTTCTAACAGGTAGTCACATATGTGATGCATCACTAGAGTGTTATCACGTCGTCAATTCATGACGACCCTTTACAGAAGGATATTGATCATGGCTGCCTATATTGATAGCGCGCAAGGCGGAGCCGCTCAAATTACAGTTTCAGGAAGGGGCACGCCCGGTTATCGGGTTTACTTGAATCAAGCTGGTACGGGAGCCACTCTAGGGAGCGGGGTTGTTGGCTCAAACGGCATATACTCCTTTACCACCCAAGAAGCGATCGTGCAGAACCTCCGCGGACAAACCATTAACGTACAAGTGAGAGAGACTGTAGATAACGTCAACTATTCGGACTGGAGCCTCACCAGGTCAGTGACGATTTCCTGACTTCCTACTCCAAACTTATTAGTTATCGGCATATCTATTGAATACAGTTAACCTTTCAAGTTTCAGTTCGACAATCAAGATAAGGAATATGAATAAAAAAGCCCGCATCGCTGCGGGCTTTTCATTAACGCGTAAGGCTTAGTTGACCTTAGCGTTCAACTCACCTTTCAGGTAACGCTGGTACATCGCTTCCAGGGAGATCGGCTTGATCTTCGAAGCGTTGCCCGCAGTACCGAAGGCTTCGTAACGTGCGATACATACGTCACGCATGGCCGTCACGGTAGCGCCGAAGAATTTACGTGGGTCAAATTCGCTCGGGTTGGTGGCCATCAGGCGACGCATCGCACCGGTGGAGGCCAGGCGCAGGTCGGTGTCGATGTTGACCTTGCGCACGCCGTACTTGATGCCTTCGACGATTTCTTCAACCGGCACGCCGTAGGTTTCTTTGATGTCGCCGCCGTACTGGTTGATGATCGCCAGCCACTCTTGCGGTACCGAGGAAGAACCGTGCATCACCAGGTGGGTGTTCGGGATGCGTTTGTGGATTTCCTTGATGCGGTCGATGGCCAACACGTCGCCGGTAGGTGGCTTGGTGAATTTGTAGGCGCCGTGGCTGGTGCCAATGGCGATGGCCAGGGCGTCAACTTGGGTCTTTTTCACGAAGTCAGCAGCTTCTTCCGGATCGGTCAGCATTTGGCTGTGATCCAGTACGCCTTCGGCGCCGATGCCGTCTTCTTCACCGGCCATGCCGGTTTCCAGGGAACCCAGGCAGCCCAGCTCGCCTTCAACCGAAACGCCGCAGGCGTGAGCCATGGCCACGGTTTGTTGGGTGACGCGGACGTTGTATTCGTAGTCGGTCGGGGTCTTGCCGTCTTCGCCCAGGGAACCGTCCATCATCACCGAGCTGAAGCCCAACTGGATGGAGCGCTGGCACACGTCAGGGCTGGTGCCGTGGTCCTGGTGCATGCACACCGGGATGTGCGGGAATTCTTCGATCGCAGCGAGGATCAGGTGACGCAGGAACGGAGCGCCGGCGTATTTGCGTGCGCCGGCCGAAGCCTGGACGATCACTGGAGAGTCAGTCTTGTCAGCGGCTTCCATGATGGCGCGCATCTGCTCAAGGTTGTTGACGTTGAAGGCTGGAACGCCATAGCCGAATTCGGCTGCGTGGTCCAACATCTGGCGCATGCTGATAAGTGCCATTGTGAGTCTCTCTCCCGGTCGAGGGTCGTTAATCGTGCAAGCCTGCCGTAGCGGCGGCTGCTATTCAAGTTATTGAAGGTCAGGCTTTCAAAGCCTGGCCTGCTGAATCGTTATTGCTGTCGGGGTTACTGCGCTTTACAGCCACGCCCGATCAAATCGTCGGTGGCAACCCAGTAAACCAGGCCTTCCTCACCCTTTGTGTGAAACGCCAACTGGCCGTCGCTGTACAGCACGCCCGAAGCCGCCACGTCCTGCTTGAGGCGATACACCTGGTCAGAGCCGCCGAGGCGTACATCCACCTGGGTGCGGGCCTGGTCGGCAAAGCGCCAGTTGACTTGCGCCTGGCTGTCACACGTCCAGGTGGTCCACTTGTCTACCGGCTCTGCCTTCTTGTCGAACATGTTCAGGTTGGTGCATCCGGCCAATAACGCCAGTGCTGCCAGGGCGAAAACGCCTTTCATTGCCAATCCTCAAGCGGCGACCTGCGGCCACCGCTGCTGTCGGTTAGTGAATCAGACCCGTCAAGGGCAACCCTGTTCCTGACCGTTGGGCGCAGAGTCGTATTTCTCCAACCCGTCCGGCCCGATGCGCTTGCTGATCACCGGCATGGTTTCGGCTTGCCAGTCAGCCTGGTAGCAACTCTTGCGCGGCTCAGCCCCGGGCTTTTCAGACTCGGGCGCCGCTTCAGGCGTGCTGCCGCAGCCGGCCAACACGCCCGCTGCTATCACCAGTGCCAACGACTTGATCATCGGAATGCTCCTTTTCCTCAGCAAGTGCTTCAGCCCTTCGCTCGGCTTTCCAGCACTTCAACAGCCGGCAGTACCTTGCCTTCGACGAATTCGAGGAACGCACCACCACCGGTAGAAATGTAGGAGATCTGGTCAGCAACGCCATATTTATCGATGGCTGCCAGGGTGTCGCCACCACCGGCGATGGAGAATGCCGAGCTTTCAGCGATGGCATGGGCCAGTACTTTGGTGCCGTTGCCGAACTGGTCGAACTCGAATACGCCAACCGGACCGTTCCACAGGATGGTCTGGGACGACTTCAGCAGTTCAGCGAAGTTGGCTGCAGTTTGCGGGCCGATATCCAGGATCATGTCGTCGGCGGCCACATCAGCGATCAGCTTGACGGTGGCTTCGGCGCTTTCAGCGAATTCCTTGGCCACGACTACGTCCACCGGCAGCGGCACGCTGACCTTGGCGGCGATGGCGCGGGCGGTGTCCAGCAGGTCCGGCTCGTACAGCGATTTGCCCACCGGGTGACCGGCAGCGGCCAGGAAGGTGTTGGCAATGCCGCCGCCGACGATCAGCTGGTTGCAGATCTGGCTCAGGCTGTTCAGTACGTCGAGCTTGGTGGAGACCTTGGAGCCGGCGACGATGGCGGCCATCGGTTGGGCCGGAGCGCCCAGCGCCTTGCCCAGTGCATCCAGCTCAGCCGCCAGCAACGGGCCAGCTGCGGCAACTTTGGCAAACTTGGCCACGCCGTGGGTCGAACCCTCGGCGCGGTGAGCGGTACCAAAGGCGTCCATCACGAACACGTCGCACAGGGCAGCGTATTGCTGGGCCAGTTCGTCGCTGTTCTTTTTCTCGCCCTTGTTGAAGCGCACGTTTTCGAACAGCACGATGTCGCCGGCCTTCACGTCCACGCCGTTCAGGTAGTCGGCAACCAGCGGCACGTCGCGGCCCAGGGCCTTGCTCAGGTACTCGGCTACAGGCTTGAGGCTGTTTTCTGCCGAGAATTCACCTTCGGTCGGGCGACCCAGGTGGGAGCAGACCATCACGGCCGCGCCTTTTTCCAGGGCCAGCTTGATGGTCGGCAGCGAAGCCAGGATTCGCGCATCGCTGGTGACAACACCGTCCTTGACTGGGACGTTGAGGTCTTCGCGGATCAGTACGCGCTTACCTTGCAGATCGAGGTCGGTCATCTTCAACACGGTCATGGGTGGCAATTCCTGAGAGCTAAAGTTGTGGAGAGGCTGTTTGCAGATAGTGTTCTGCAACGTCCAGCATACGGTTGGCAAAACCCCATTCGTTGTCGAACCACGCCAGGATGTTCACCAGCCGTGGGCCGGAAACGCGGGTCTGGCTGGCATCGACGATGGCCGAATGCGGGTCATGGTTGAAATCACAGCTGGCGTGAGGCAACTCGGTGTAGGCCAACAGGCCTTTGAGCGGGCCGCTGGTGGCGGCGTCGCGCAGGATCCGGTTGACCTCGCCAGCGTCGGTGTCGCTGACGGTTTGCATGGTGATGTCCAGGCAGGACACGTTCACCGTCGGTACCCGTACGGCTTTGGCCTGGATTCGCCCGGCAAGTTCCGGCAACAGTCGCTCGATACCGCGCGCCAGCCCAGTGGACACCGGAATCACTGACTGAAACGCCGAACGCGTACGGCGCAGGTCTTCATGGTGGTAGGCATCGATCACCGGCTGATCGTTCATCGCCGAGTGAATGGTGGTGATCGACACGTATTCCAGGCCGATCGCCTGGTCCAGCAGGCGCAACAGCGGCACGCCGCAGTTGGTGGTGCAAGAGGCGTTGGACACCAGCAGTTCGGTGCCGGTCAGGCAATCCTGGTTCACGCCATACACGATGGTGGCGTCGACATCCGCCTCGCTGGCCATCGGCTGGGAGAACAGAACCCGCGGCGCGCCGGCGTCGAGAAAGCGCTGGCCGTCGGCACGGGTGTGGTAAGCACCGGAGCATTCCAACACCAGGTCGACGTCCAGCGCCGCCCAGTCGATGCCCTCGGGGGTGGCACTGCGCAACACCTTCACGCAGTTGCCATTGATATGCAGACAGTCGTCTTCAACCCGTACTTCGCCGGGGAACCGGCCATGGGTGGAGTCAAAGCGTGTCAGGTATTCGATGCTGGCCATGTCCGCCAGATCGTTGATCGCAACAATTTCAAACCCGGCCGCCGCCCCTCGCTCGAACAGAGCACGCAAGACGCAACGACCAATCCGGCCGTAGCCGTTGAGTGCAACTTTGTAGGGACGCGGTTGAGGCATGGGGTTCTCGCATTGTGGGCGACACAAACCATTGTAGGAGCGAGCTTGCTCGCGAAGAACCCGAGAGCGCCGCGTTAAACCAGAAACGCTGCGTTATCGTTGACGATCTTCGCGAGCAAGCTCGCTCCTACAGTGGATGCGGCAACCAAAGGGTCACCGCGTTCGAGCTTTTAGTCTTCCAGCAGCTCTTCAGCCTGACCCAGGATGTTTTCCAGGGTGAAGCCGAACTCTTCGAACAACGCTGGCGCCGGCGCCGACTCACCGTAGGTGGTCATACCGATCACGCGGCCTTCCAGGCCCACGTACTTGTACCAGTAGTCGGCGTGAGCCGCTTCGATGGCGATACGTGCGCTGACCTGCAACGGCAACACCGATTGCTTGTAGTCGGCATCCTGGGCTTCGAAGACGCTGGTGCACGGCATGGAAACCACACGCACGTTGCGACCGGCAGCGGTCAGCTTGTCGTACGCCTGAACCGCCAGGCCCACTTCGGAACCGGTGGAGATCAGGATCAGCTCAGGCTCGCCGATGCAGTCTTTCAGCACGTAGCCACCACGGCTGATGCCTTCGATCTGCGCCGCGTCGCGGGTTTGGTGCTGCAGGTTCTGACGGGAGAAGATCAGCGCCGAAGGGCCGTCTTTACGCTCGATCGCGTGCTTCCAGGCCACAGCCGATTCGACCGCGTCCGATGGGCGCCAGGTGTCGAGGTTCGGCGTGGTGCGCAGGCTGGTCAGTTGCTCGACCGGCTGGTGCGTCGGGCCGTCTTCGCCCAGGCCGATGGAGTCGTGGGTGTAGACGAAGATCACACGCTTCTTCATCAACGACGCCATGCGTACGGCGTTGCGGGCGTATTCCATGAACATCAGGAAGGTCGCGCCGTAAGGCACCAGGCCGCCGTGCAGGGCGACGCCGTTCATGATGGCGCTCATGCCGAACTCGCGCACGCCGTAGTACATGTAGTTACCGCTGGCGTCTTCCGCCGAGACACCCTTGCAACCTTTCCACAGGGTCAGGTTGGAACCGGCCAGGTCAGCCGAACCGCCGAGGAACTCAGGCAGCAGCGGGCCGAAGGCGTTCAGGGTGTTCTGGCTGGCTTTACGGCTGGCGATGGTTTCGCCCTTGGCGGCCACTTCGGCGATGTAGGCCGAGGCTTTTTCCGAGAAGTCGGCAGGCAGGTCACCGGCCAGGCGGCGCACCAGTTCGTTGGCCAACTCCGGGAATTCAGCGGAGTAGGCAGCAAAACGCTGGTCCCACTCGGCTTCGGCAGCCAGGCCGGCTTCCTTGGCGTCCCACTCGGCGTAGATGTCAGCCGGGATTTCGAACGGGCCGTGGTTCCACTTCAGCGCAGCGCGGGTCAGGGCGATTTCCGCGTCACCCAGTGGGGCGCCGTGGCAGTCTTCTTTACCTTGCTTGTTCGGCGAACCGAAGCCGATGGTGGTCTTGCAGCAGATCAGGGTCGGCTGCTCGCTCTTGCGGGCGGTGTCGATGGCGATCTTGATCTCTTCAGGATCGTGGCCGTCGACGTTGCGGATCACCTGCCAGTTGTAGGCTTCGAAACGCTTCGGCGTGTCGTCGGTGAACCAGCCTTCGACTTCGCCGTCGATGGAGATGCCGTTGTCATCGTAAAAGGCAATCAGCTTGCCCAGGCCCAGGGTACCGGCCAGGGAAGCGACTTCGTGGGAAATGCCTTCCATCATGCAGCCATCACCCAGGAACACGTAGGTGTGGTGGTCGACAATGTTGTGGTTCGGGCGGTTGAACTGCGCAGCCAGCACTTTTTCAGCCAGGGCAAAACCCACGGCGTTGGCCAGGCCCTGGCCGAGTGGACCGGTGGTGGTCTCGACGCCAGGGGTGTAGCCGTATTCCGGGTGGCCCGGGGTGCGGCTGTGGATCTGGCGGAAGTTTTTCAGGTCGTCGATGGTGACGTCGTAGCCGGTCAGGTGCAGCAACGAATAGATCAGCATCGAGCCGTGGCCGTTGGACAGGATGAACCGGTCACGGTCGGCGAACGACGGGTTGCTCGGGTTGTGTTTCAGGTAGTCACGCCAAAGTACCTCGGCGATATCCGCCATGCCCATCGGGGCACCGGGATGGCCGCTGTTGGCTTTTTGCACGGCATCCATGCTGAGGGCACGAATGGCGTTGGCACGCTCACGACGGCTGGGCATCGCTGATCTCCTGGAGGTTGAATAAAAGAAACGGAAAAAAGGATCGGCATTTTCCCTCAGCCACGGCCCTCGGGGCAATGACAGATAGTCACTTGAGGGTGTTTTTCCTGCGGATAGGCTGGAGAAACCGTTGACCGCTTCGTCTATGGGTTATAGCGGCTGCTTATAACCACCGATTATCGACCAATATCAAAACTTTTTGATATTGCCCTTGCGGGGTTTTCCCACCGTCACTAGACTGCTGGCCTTATGAACCTGAGCGCATCTTCCATTCGCCCCGACGACAGCGACGAGCTGGCAGCCCTGTGCAAGGCCGGCGGCGACCCGTTGCGCCTGAATGTATTGCGCGCGCTGACCAACGATTCGTTCGGGGTGCTGGAGCTGGCGCAGATCTTTGCCATCGGCCAGTCCGGCATGAGCCACCACTTGAAGGTACTGGCCCAGGCCGACCTGGTGGCAACCCGCCGTGAAGGCAATGCGATTTTTTACCGTCGTGCCCTGCCCCACACCGAACAACTGGGCGGCAAGCTGCACGCTGCGCTGCTGGAAGAAATAGACAGCCTGGCCCTGCCGGCCGACGTGCAGTCGCGCATCAGCCAGGTGCACGGGCAACGCGCTGCGGCCAGCCAGGACTTTTTCTCACGGGTAGCCGAGAAATTTCGCGCCCAGCAGGATCTGATCGCCGGCTTGGCGCAATACCGCGAAAGCGTGCTGGCACTTTTGGACAAGCTGAGCTTCAGTGATGAAGCAACGGCGGTTGAAGTGGGCCCCGGTGACGGTGGTTTTCTGCCGGAGTTGGCGCGGCGCTTTCATCAGGTCACGGCGCTGGACAACAGCCCGGCGATGCTGGAGCTGGCCCGCCAACTGTGTGAGCGGGAGGCACTGGGCAATGTCCACCTGCAGTTGGCGGACGCCCTGAATGACACCAGCCTGCGGGCCGACTGCGTGGTGCTGAACATGGTCCTGCACCATTTCGCCGCCCCGGCAGACGCCCTCAGGCAGATGGCGAATTTGCTGCAACCAGGCGGCAGCCTGTTGGTCACGGATTTATGCAGCCACAACCAGAGTTGGGCCAGGGAAGCCTGCGGTGATCTCTGGCTGGGTTTTGAACAGGACGATCTGGCCCGTTGGGCCACCGCTGCGGGACTCGTTCCCGGGGAAAGCCTCTATGTAGGTTTACGTAATGGTTTCCAGATTCAGGTCCGCCATTTTCAGCGACCGACTGGCGACACTCACCATCGGTAAATATCAGGAAATCATCGAGATGAGCGAATACTCCCTTTTCACCTCCGAGTCCGTGTCTGAAGGGCATCCGGACAAAATCGCCGACCAGATCTCTGACGCGGTGCTGGACGCCATCATTGCTGAAGACAAGTTCGCCCGAGTGGCGTGCGAGACTCTGGTGAAAACGGGCGTGGCGATCATCGCCGGCGAAGTCACCACCTCTGCCTGGGTAGACCTGGAGCAGATTGTTCGTGACGTGATCATCGACATTGGCTACAACAGCTCCGACGTCGGCTTCGACGGCGCGACCTGCGGCGTAATGAACATCATCGGCAAGCAGTCCCCGGACATCAACCAGGGTGTCGACCGTGCCAAGCCTGAAGATCAGGGCGCCGGCGACCAGGGCCTGATGTTCGGCTACGCCAGCAATGAAACCGACGTGCTGATGCCAGCACCGATCACCTTCTCCCACCAATTGGTGAAGCGCCAGGCCGAAGCCCGTAAATCGGGGGCCTTGCCATGGCTGCGCCCGGACGCCAAGTCCCAGGTGACCTGCCGTTATGAAGGCGGCAAAGTCGTCGCCATCGACGCGGTGGTACTGTCGACCCAGCACAACCCGGACGTTTCCTACAGCGACCTGCGCGAAGGCGTCATGGAGCTGATCGTCAAGCACGTACTGCCTGCCGAACTGCTGACCAAGGACACCCAGTTCCACATCAACCCCACCGGCCAGTTCATCATCGGTGGCCCGGTGGGCGACTGCGGCCTGACCGGTCGCAAGATCATCGTCGACAGCTACGGCGGCATGGCCCGTCACGGCGGCGGCGCGTTCTCCGGCAAGGATCCGTCCAAGGTTGACCGTTCGGCGGCCTACGCCGGTCGTTACGTGGCCAAGAACATAGTGGCCGCCGGCCTGGCCGAGCGTTGCGAGATCCAGGTGTCCTACGCCATCGGTGTAGCCCAGCCTACATCGATCTCGCTGAACACCTTCGGTACCGGCAAGATCAGCGACGACAAGATCGTCAAGCTGGTGCGTGAAATCTTCGACCTGCGTCCTTACGCAATCACCACCATGCTCGACCTGCTGCACCCGATGTACCAAGACACCGCGGCCTACGGCCACTTCGGTCGCACCCCAGAGCAGAAGACTGTTGGCAACGACACCTTCACCACGTTCACCTGGGAAAAGACCGACCGCGCCAACGACCTGCGGACCGCCGCCGGCCTGTAATCGCTTTACGGTGTGCACAAAGCCCCGGATGAGCTGTTCCAGGTAAGCCGAAACATCGGGTAAAAAGCCTCGCGGTTGCGGGGCTTTTTTATGCCCGCCGGGATGGCTTAGGCTGGGCGCCCTTTCAGAGCAAGGATGCTCATGATGACGTTGCCTATGCGCTTGCTGTTCTTCTTTTTACTCAACCTCTCGCCGCTGATTGCGTGGGCGCGGGAGTGTCCCGACTGGGAGACCGATCACGCCCAGGCCCAGATCGCCGACCTGGCGCAGCAAGTCCGCCTGTGGGATGACAGCTATCACCGACTCGGCCAGTCATTGATCAGCGATGAACTCTATGACCAGGCCCGCCAGCGTCTTACCCAATGGCGCAGTTGTTTCGCCTCCTCCGCGCCGGCCACGGACAAGCCGCTGGCCAGCGCACGAGGCACCATCGCTCACCCGACACCACACACCGGCCTGGAAAAACTGCTGGACGACAACGCCGTTCAAACCTGGCTGAGCACGCGTCAGGACGTGTGGATTCAGCCCAAGGTCGATGGCGTCGCCGTCACCCTGGTTTACCGCAAAGGCCGACTGAGCCGGGTCATCAGTCGTGGCGATGGCCGGCTGGGCCAGGATTGGTCAGCGTCCGCCCGCAGGATTCCCGGGATCGTCCAGCAACTGCCCGAGCCCGTAGACTTGTTGTTGCAGGGCGAACTCTATTGGCGACTGAATGACCACGTGCAGGCCGCCAAAGGTGGCCTCGGCGCCCGCAGCAAAGTGGCTGGGCTGATGAACCGCCGGCAGTTAAGCGAAGCCGAAGCCGCCGGAATCGGCCTGTTTGTATGGGCCTGGCCCCAAGGTCCCGAGGATTTCCCCAAACGACTGAGCCAGCTTGCGCAATGGGGCTTCACCGACAGTGGGCGCTACAGCCACCCGATCAAGGACATTACCGAAGCGGCGCACTGGCGCAGTTACTGGCACAACCACCCACTGCCCTTCGCCAGCGATGGCGTGGTGTTGCATCAAAGCCAACGGGCGCCGGCCGAGCGCTGGCGGGTCAGTTCGCCCTATTGGGCGGTTGCCTGGAAATACCCGGTCGTCAAGGCACTGGCCCATGTGCGCAAGGTGCATTTCAAGATCGGTCGCACCGGGCGCATTACCTCCATCCTGGAGCTGGAGCCGGTACTGCTGGATGACCGAAAAATCAGCCGGGTCAGCGTTGGCTCCCTGAAACGCTGGCGGGAACTGGACATTCGCCCGGGCGATCAGGTGTCCATCAGCCTGGCTGGCCAGGTCATTCCGCGTCTTGACCACGTCGTGCTGCGCAGCCATCCACGGGTCGAATTGCAGATCCCCCAGGCCAGTCATTTCCACCCTTTGAGTTGCTGGCAACTGGCCCCAGGCTGCGAGGAACAACTGCTGGCGCGCCTGACCTGGCTGAGCGGCGCCCAGGGGCTGGCCCTGCCATATATCGGCCGTGAAACCTGGAACACTTTGATTCAGGCCGGTCTAATCGGCGGGCTGCTCGATTGGTTAACCCTGGATGAGGCAGAGCTTGCTAACATTGATGGCTTAGGTGAACGCAGCAGCGCACGTTTACTCGACAGCTTGCGCAGCGCCCGGCAGCGACCGTTCGCGCAATGGCTGATGGCCCTGGGAGTACCGCCCACGGCCCGCAACAATCTACAAGGCGGCTGGCAAACCCTGGCCGCCAAAGACACTCAAGCCTGGCTGGCCGAAGATGGCATAGGCCCGGGCCGCGCGGCGCAACTGAGCGCTTTTTTTCGCGACCCGCAGGTGCTGGCCTTGGGTGAAACATTACGGGCTGCCGGGATAGATGGTTTTTGACCTCTGCCCCACAGCATTAACCGGTGCCGGCAGAATTCATCCTGCCCACCTGATTGCGACCTTGTTTGCCTTGGAGTCTTTATGAAGTTTCTCGCACCTTTTGCCCTGTTGACCGTCGCAACCTTTATGGCCACACCACTGCTGGCGGCCGACGAAGCCCCGCAACTCACCGGCTGCGCCGCCAAGCGCCAGGCCATCAGCACCCAGATCGAACAAGCCAAGGCCCACGGCAACAGCGAGCAGCAAGCCGGCCTGGAAAAAGCCTTGAGCGAAGTCACTGCCAATTGCACCGACGCCTCCTTGAAAAAGGAGCGCGAAAACAAGGTGCTCGACGCCAAGCACGAAGTCAGCCGCCGTCAGGCCGACCTCGACAAGGCGATGAAAAAGGGTGACTCCGACAAGATCAACAAGCGCAAGGACAAGCTGGCCCAGTCACGCAAGGACCTGCAGGAAGCCCTGGACGAACTGGACAAGTAAGACGCCTCAGTGATCGCGAAACTGTTTATGGCACGCGGTGCAGGCATCTTCGACTTTCTGCACGGCCGGCCCCAGGTTGCTGGCCTTGTAGGGCTGGACCTGGCTGGCGATCACCAATTCACCGGTGGCCGCTTCAAGGTTGCGGGCCATCTCCTGGAAGCGTGCCTGTTGCTGCCACACGTCGTCCTTGGCGCTGGTGTGGTCTTCCTCACGCACGCTCGGGAAATGTTTCCACGGTTCATGGGACAACGCATCAAGCTTGACCGCGCCTTCGGCAAATTTGGCGCCGTCGAACGGAATGCGTCCACGCAGCATGCCGCCCAGGTCTTCGCCGGTCTTGAGCATCTGCTTGAAAATGGCCTTGCGCTGGCCAAGGGGCGAATTCGGATCAACCCCGCCGCAGGCGGACAGCGTCAGGCAGGCCAGCAATACAACGGTCAGTCTTTTAAAAGTCATGATGGCTCAAGGTCACGGGAAACGGCGGCCAGTATCCTCGCCCCGCCCGTAAAGACCAATACCCCTATTAATAATAAGGGTTGTTCGAGCGCCAATCCGCGCGGGCAACCGCTTCAGGAATTTTGTGTATGAATACCCGCTTTAAACCCTGGGGCCGCCGCTTGGCGTGGGCTCTGCCAATGATCGCGTTGCTGGCCGGTTGCGACACCGGCAAAGACGAGAAAGCCAAACCCCACGCCATCGCCACCTACGTTGGCGCGACCTGGGAAAACCTGCCGGCCGTGTCGGACACTGACCTGCAAGCCGGCTTTGAATCCTGGCGCAGTGCCTGTCAACGACTCAAGGCTGACCCGGTGTGGGGCGCGACGTGCGCGGCATCGGCCACTGTGCCGTCGACCGCAGTGGCGATTCGCGACTTCCTCAAGGCCAACCTTGATGTCTACGGCCTGCGTTCGGCCGACAACAGCCCCAACGGCCTGATCACCGGCTACTACGAACCGGTTTACCCCGGCAGCCTGACCGAAACCGCCACCGCCCATGTGCCGGTGTTCGGCGTGCCGGATGACCTGATCATCGTCAACCTGGAAAGCATCTACCCGGAGCTCAAGGGCAAACGCCTGCGCGGCCGCCTGGAAGGTCGGGTACTCAAACCCTATGACGACGCCAGCGCCATCAACCAGCAAGGCTCCACCGCCAAGCCCATCGCCTGGCTGACCAATCCGATGGACCTGCAATTCCTGCAGATTCAAGGTTCGGGCCGCATCCAACTGGCCGATGGCCGCCAATTGCGCGTCGGTTACGGCGACCAGAACGGCTACCCGTACCGTCCCATCGGCCGCTGGCTGGTGGAGCAAGGCGAACTGAAAAAAGAAGACGTGACCATGGGCGCCATCGCGGCCTGGGCCAAGGCGCATCCGCAGCGTATTCCTGAATTGCTGGCAAGCAACCCCAGCTACGTGTTCTTCAGCGCCCGCCCCGACAGCAACGAAGGCCCGAGAGGTTCGCTGAACGTGCCGCTGACTGCGGGTTATAGCGTCGCGGTGGATCGCAAGGTGATTCCACTGGGCAGCCTGTTATGGCTATCGACTACGCGACCGGACGGCACACCGATTGCCCGCCCGGTGGCCGCGCAGGATACCGGTGGTGCAATTACCGGTGAAGTGCGGGCCGACCTGTTCTGGGGAACCGGTGATGCCGCTGGTGAGTTGGCGGGCAACATGAAGCAGCAGGGCCAGATCTGGATGCTGTGGCCCAAAGGCGCAGCGCTGCCGAAAGTGCCCGATGCGCCGACAGGCACCTGAAGAACACCAAGGTCTATGTGGGAGCGGGCTTGTGTGGGAGCGGGCTTGCTCGCGAATGCGGTGGATCAGTCGATACATCCGGTGACTGACACACCGCATTCGCGAGCAAGCCCGCTCCCACATTTGAACAGTGTCAGGCTTTAGATCGAAACGAAGAAGAAACTCGCAATCAACGCCATCCCCACCGCCCATACCACCGACCGCAGAATCGCCCAGTCCGCCAGGTAGCAGATGATGTAAAGCAACCGGCTGGTAATAAACAGCACCGCCAGCACGTTGATCGTCACCAGCGACGCCGCGCCGGCCAAATGGGCAATGATCACCGCCGCCGCAAAGGCCGGGGTCACTTCAAAGCTGTTGAGCTGCGCACTGTGGGCACGCTTGGCGAACCCCTCCAGCGTATCCAGGAAGGCACGCGGATCATGGTTCTGCCGCGGCCCGAACTTGCCACCGCTGAACTTGGCCACGCCCGTGCACAGGTAAGGCAGAAAAATTGCGATCAACACACACCAGAAAGCGACTGTCATAACCCATTCCTTTTTTAGTTTTGTCCGACGGTTAGAGTTTCATCACGAACATGCCGATCAGCACCAACCCACAGGCTATGAGCCGCGGCCGGCCGAAAGGTTCTTTCAGGTAACGCATGCCGAACAGCACCACCAGAATCACGCTGACTTCCCGCAGCGCGGCAGCCTCGGCAATCGAGCCCAACTGCATGGCCCAAAGCACCAGAGCGTAGCTCAACAACACGCACAACCCGACACTCAGCCCCAGCCGCCATTGCGTGCGCCAGAACAACCCGAACGCCGCCCGTTTGCGCACCATCGCCAGCAACGGAAACGGCCACGCACTGATCAGCGTCAGCCACACCAGGTAGTCCAGTGGGTGTGACCAACGGCGCAGCGCCTGGCCATCGAGGAAGGTGTAGCAACCGATGCACAGGCCGATCAGCGCCACCACCGGCAGCATCGACCAAGGCAACCGGTCGCCACCGCCGCCCTGCCACAACAGGCACAACATGCCGAACGGAATCAGCAGGATGCCCAGGATCTGCTGGGTACTGAGCACCTCACCGGCAAACACCAACGTCAACGCCAGCACCACCAGCGGCGACAACCCACGCATCAGCGGGTACACCAAGCCCAGGTCACCCACGCGATAGGCCTGGATCAGCAGGTAGCGGTAGAGCAATTCAAACAGTGCCGAGGCGATGATCCACGGCCAGATTTCCAGCGGCGGAAACGATACAAACCCCACCGCCAGCACCACAAACAGCAACGCCACCGTGTCCATGCACGCGATGACCAACAGGCGCTCGCCGCTGAATTTGATCAAGGTGTTCCACGTCGCATGCAACAGCGCCGCTACCAGTACCAGAGCTGTTGCGATCACGGTGACTCCCCAGTCAGAAAAAGCAGATTTGATTCGCCATATTTCAGCACCTGTTTATACTAAAGCCGACCACGCCGCACTCAGTTGCGCAAAGACCTGGACCAATAAAATTTTGCTGCTGCCCGATCTTCGCCGATCCGGGCCTCGGCATGCGTATGCCTGATCAGAGCGTCACGATTACCGACAGGAGATCCTCGCCTGCCGCTCGGTGCATGGATCGGCGGGATGGTGCCGGCGGCACTTTTGTTCATCAACCTGCAACGTCGCCGCCCGGCTGCGGTCCACTTACCCAACTAAAAGCTAAAGCTTGCGTAGGAGCTGTCGAGCCCAAGCGAGGCTGCGATGGGAGCACCGCGGTGTTCCTGTCAGACCGCAGCGCTGCCATCGCAGCCTCGCTCAGGCTCGACAGCTCCTACGTGTTATTCCGAAGTAGATTTCCCACTCCCCATCCAAGGACCCCGGATGCTTGAACTTGTCGCTGCGTTTATTTGCCTGACCACTCTGCTCACTTACGTGAACTACCGCTTCATTGGCCTGCCGCCCACCATCGGTGTGATGGTGACGGCACTGATGTTTTCCCTGCTGCTGCAAGGCTTGAGCTTTATCGGCTACCCCGGCCTTGAAGAGCGCATCCAGCAGTTGATCGGCCAGATCGACTTCGGCGACTTGCTGATGAACTGGATGCTCTCGTTCCTGCTGTTCGCCGGCGCCTTGCACGTCAACCTGAGTGACCTGCGCAGCTACCGCTGGCCCATCGGCCTGCTCGCCACCTTCGGCGTATTGATTGCCACGGTGGTGATCGGCAGCCTGGCCTTCTACATCTTCGCCCTGTTCGGCTGGCACGTGAGCTTCCTGTATTGCCTGCTGTTCGGCGCGCTGATTTCCCCCACCGACCCGATTGCCGTACTCGGGGTGCTGCGGACCGCCAACGCGTCGAAACCACTGAAGACCACCATCGTCGGCGAATCGCTGTTCAACGACGGCACGGCGGTGGTGGTGTTCACCGTGTTGCTGGGCATCGCGCAACTGGGTGAGACGCCTACGGTCGGCGCGACGGCCATGCTGTTTGCCCATGAGGCAATCGGTGGCGTGGTGTTCGGCGGGCTGATCGGCTACATCGTGTACCTGATGATCAAGAGCATCGAGCAGTACCAGATTGAAGTGATGCTGACCCTCGCCCTGGTGATCGGCGGTTCGGCGATGGCCACCGAGCTGCACGTCTCGGCACCGATTGCGATGGTGGTGGCCGGGCTGATCATCGGAAACCTGGGCCGCAAGCTGGCAATGAACGACATGACCCGCCGCTACCTGGACGGTTTCTGGGAACTGCTCGATGACATGCTCAACGCCCTGCTGTTCGCGCTGATCGGCATGGAGCTTTTGTTGTTACCGTTCAACTGGCTGCACGTGTTGGCGGCAAGTTTGCTGGCGGTGGCGATCCTGTTGTCACGCCTGCTGACGGTGGCCCCGGCGATCCTGCTGCTGCGGCGCTGGCGCACCGTGCCCCGCGGCACCATCCGCATCCTTACATGGGGCGGCTTGCGCGGCGGGGTTTCGGTGGCATTGGCCCTGGCCTTGCCGTTGGGCCCGGAGCGCGACTTGCTGCTGAGCATCACCTACATCGTGGTGCTGTCGTCGATCCTGTTGCAGGGCTTGAGCATCGGCAAGCTGGTCAAGCATGTGACCAAGGATGAGCCGGCGCCTGCTGCGGCGCCGGAGACTCACTGATCCTTTTTGATCTGCTGCGGATGTCGAGGGTCCGCAGCAGCTTTGCCCGGCAAGCTGCTTTCGCTGCGAATCTGCGCATGGCTGATCAGCGCAAAGATAAAGCTGCCGCCAATGATATTGCCCGCCAGTGTCGGCCCGGCGAACACCAGCCAGAAGTCTTTCCACGGCAGCTCGCCGGCAAATACCAGGTACGACACTTCCGCCGAGCCCACCACGATGTGGGTGAAGTCTCCCAGTGCCATCAGGTAGGTGATCAGGATGATGATCCAGATTTTGGCGCTTTCCATGGAGGGGATCATCCAGACCATGGTGGCGATCATCCAGCCCGACACGATGCCCTTGGCGAACATCTGGTAGGCGTCGTTTTCCATGACCTTGCGCCCGATTTCCAGGAAGGCCAGGTCGGTCTTGGTGTCAAAGATCGGCAAGTGCAGCATCACGTACGCCACCAGCAAGGTGCCGCACAGGTTGCCCACCAGCACCACGGCCCATAAACGCAGCAGGCGTGCGAAATTCTTCAGCGTGGGTTTGCTCATCACCGGCAACACCGCGGTCAGGGTGTTTTCGGTGAATAACTGCTGACGGGCGAGGATCACGGCAAGAAAGCCGGCGCAGTAACCAAAACTGGCGATCACCTTGAACTCTTCGCCATCCGGCAGGCGCGAGTTGAGCAAGCCCATGCCCATCAGCGACAGGCCCATGGTCAGGCCGGCGGCCAGCGCCGACCACCACAACGCGGCGACGTTGCGCTCCAGTTCCTGGTCGCCTTGAGTGCGGATGATTTCATGCAGAACCGCCGCGCGGGGCGGCTGGTTCTTGTCGACGTCGTGCTGCTCTTCCTGCGACAGATTGGGGGTCTTGCCGTCTTCTTGCGTGGCCATGGTGATACCTGAACGGGGGGGGGCGATGTTCAGGTACGACCTATGGTTGATCAAGAGCGTTCACTGGCCCTGCGCAGGATTATTCGCCGAGGCCTTCCGACTGGAACTGATCCTTCACGTACTTGATCTCGGTGCGGCCATGGGGCGCTGGCAAACCGTCTTCACCCAGGTTCACAAAGACCATTTTTTCCACGGTCAGGATGCTCTTGCGGGTGATCTTGTTACGCACTTCGCAGGTCAGGGTGATGGAGGTGCGACCGAACTCGGTGGCGGTGATGCCCAGTTCGATGATGTCGCCCTGGCGCGAGGCGCTGACGAAGTTGATTTCAGAGATGTACTTGGTCACCACCCGCTGGTTGCCCAACTGGACAATCGCGTAGATGGCCGCTTCTTCGTCGATCCAGCGCAGCAGGCTGCCACCGAACAGGGTGCCGTTGGGGTTGAGGTCTTCGGGTTTTACCCATTTGCGGGTGTGGAAGTTCATGTTCACTCCAAAGCGTGTTGCGAAATGATGGGCAACATCATGGCAGAGGCCGGGCCCAAGCTCTATGAGCCATTGCCTATCAACCCCATGAGCGATCTTCATGCCGCCGACAGAAAGGCTTTAGAAGTCAGGCGCAGGCGGCTATAATCGCCTCCGCTTCAAAACGGTCATCTTCGATTGATACCGTTCTCCCGCCACCTGTCCGAGGGGCGCTGCAGCAGGCTCGACCTGTCAGGCTCGGATGGGGCGTTGTCCGGCCTGGTTAGCCAGCTGGATACTAAACGCACAACGGCGCCCATTCGCACACTACGAATGGAGGCTCTTCATGAGCGCTGTAATCACGCCTGCAGGTTTTACCGACTACAAAGTCGCCGATATGTCCCTCGCTGCCTGGGGCCGTCGCGAAACCTTTATCGCCGAATCCGAAATGCCAGCCCTGATGGGCCTGCGTCGCAAGTACGCCGCTGAGCAGCCGCTCAAGGGCGCGAAGATTCTCGGCTGCATCCACATGACCATTCAGACTGCCGTGCTGATCGAAACCCTGGTTGCCCTGGGTGCCGAAGTACGCTGGTCGTCCTGCAACATTTTCTCGACTCAAGACCAGGCCGCTGCCGCTATCGCTGCTGCCGGGATCGCTGTTTACGCCTGGAAAGGCGAGACCGAAGAAGAGTACGAGTGGTGCCTGGAGCAAACCATCCTCAAGGATGGCAAGCCATGGGACGCCAACATGATCCTCGACGACGGCGGCGACCTGACCGAGCTGCTGCACAAGAAGTACCCGCAGATCCTCGACCGCGTCCACGGCGTGACCGAAGAAACCACCACCGGCGTTCACCGCCTGCTGGACATGCTGGCCAAGGGCGAGCTGAAAATCCCGGCCATCAACGTCAACGACTCGGTGACCAAGAGCAAGAACGACAACAAGTACGGCTGCCGTCATAGCCTGAACGATGCGATCAAGCGCGGCACCGACCACCTGTTGTCCGGCAAGCAAGCGCTGGTGATCGGCTACGGGGACGTGGGCAAGGGCTCGTCCCAGTCCCTGCGTCAGGAAGGCATGATCGTTAAAGTCTCCGAAGTTGACCCGATCTGCGCCATGCAAGCCTGCATGGACGGTTTCGAAGTGGTTTCGCCGTTTATCAACGGCCAGAACGACGGCACCGAAGCGAGCATCGACAAAGCGCTGCTGGGCAAGATCGACCTGATCGTGACCACCACCGGCAACGTGAACGTGTGCGACTCGAACATGCTCAAGGCCCTGAAAAAGCGCGCCGTGGTGTGCAACATCGGTCACTTCGACAACGAAATCGACACCGCTTTCATGCGCAAGAACTGGGCATGGGAAGAAGTGAAGCCACAGGTACACAAGGTTCACCGTACCGGCGCGGGTGATTTCGACCCGCAGAACGATGACTACCTGATCCTCCTGGCCGAAGGCCGTCTGGTGAACCTGGGCAACGCCACTGGCCACCCAAGCCGCATCATGGATGGCTCGTTCGCCAACCAGGTACTGGCCCAGATCTTCCTGTTCGGCCAGAAATACGCCGACCTGTCGCCCGCCCAGAAAGCCGAGCGCCTGACCGTGGAAGTACTGCCGAAGAAACTCGACGAAGAAGTGGCCCTGGAAATGGTCCGCGGCTTCGGCGGCGTAGTGACTCAACTGACCAAGACCCAGGCCGACTACATCGGCGTGACGGTCGAAGGCCCGTTCAAGCCGCACGCTTACCGCTACTAAGTAACCGGCAACACCTGCTCTACCTGTAGGAGCGAGCTTGCTCGCGAAAAACCCAAAGGCACCGCGTATCCCTGTTTACACGCGTTATCGTTGACGTTCTTCGCGAGCAAGCTCGCTCCTACAGTTCGGATGGGTGCACAGTCGGCTTTCGAGTTCCCAAGGGTATGACCATGTCCCAAGACCGTCGCTACAGCTTCGAGTTCTTCCCGACCAAGACCGATGCTGGGCATGAAAAACTGATGGCGACTGCCAAGCAGTTGGCCAGTTTCAACCCCGATTTCTTCTCCTGCACCTACGGTGCCGGTGGCTCCACCCGCGATCGCACGATCAACACCGTGTTGCAGCTGGAAAGCGAAGTCAAAGTCCCTGCTGCTCCGCATTTGTCCTGCGTGGGCGACAGCAAGGCCGACCTGCGCAGCCTGCTGACCCAATACAAGCAAGCCGGCATCAAGCGCATCGTCGCCCTGCGCGGTGACCTGCCGTCCGGCATGGGCATGGCCAGCGGCGAGCTGCGCTACGCCAATGACCTGGTGAGCTTCATCCGTGAAGAAACCGGCGATCACTTCCACATCGAAGTGGCCGCTTATCCGGAGATGCACCCCCAGGCACGCAATTTCGAAGACGATTTGCAGAACTTCGTGCGCAAAGCCAACGCCGGCGCCAACAGCGCAATCACCCAGTACTTCTTCAACGCAGAGAGCTACTTCTACTTCGTTGAACGTGTACAGGCGATGGGCGTGAATATCCCGATCGTGCCGGGCATCATGCCGATCACCAACTACAGCAAACTGGCGCGCTTCTCTGACGCCTGCGGCGCGGAAATCCCACGCTGGATTCGCAAACAACTGGAAGCCTACGGCGACGACGTCAAGAGCATCCAGGCGTTCGGCGAGCAGGTCATCAGCGAGATGTGTGAACAATTGTTGCAAGGTGGCGCGCCAGGGTTGCACTTCTATACCCTGAACCAGGCTGAGCCTAGCCTCGCTGTCTGGAACAACCTGAAGCTGCCACGCTAAGGTCTGTTCCGAAATGCAAAGGCCCTCATAATGAGGGCCTTCGCCGTTCTAACGCCCACGGAATCCTGCAGTCCATGAATACAACCGCCCCGACGTCCCGCCCGCAACTGGTCTACCTGGTATTCGGCGCCGAGACTTACCATCAGGAAGCGGTATTCAGCATCGCCAGCGCCCTGGCTTTCCTGCGAGACACGCCGGATGCCGGCATCGACATCCAGGTCTTCAGCGACAACCCCGAGCCCTATCGCTTGCTGCCGGTACGGGTGCGCCTGCTGGATGAAGCCACGCGCAAACGCTGGAGCGAGCCCCATGGCTACCACTTCCGCACCAAGCACGTGGTGCTGCGGCAGGTGCTGCAAGAGTCCGAAGTGGCGCTGCTGATCGACACCGACACGTTTTTCCACCACTCGCCACTGGCGCTGTTTGAACGCGTGCAGCCCGGCACCCTGCTGTGCAACGCCTTCTACACCAAATACGGCGACAACCACGAAAGCATTCTGTACAGCGCCCTGTACCAGCGCCTGCTGGATATGGGCGTGGCCGACGACGACATGATGACCCTCAACTCCGGGGTCATGGGCCTGACGCAGCAGGACGCGCACATTCTCGACCGTTCGATCGAGTTGATGGACGAACTGTTTCCCCATGCCCAGGGCGCCTACACCCTGGAAGAGTTCTGCCTGTCCATCGCCGCTTATCGCACCGTCAACGTGCGCGAATGCCCGGACCTGATCCACCACTACTGGAGCCGCAAGCAGCTGTTCCGCGCCAAGGTCAAGGCGTGGATCGCCAAGCATGGGGCGAACCCCACCAGCGTCACGGCCCTGGACGATACCCGCCAGGTCTCCGCCCACCTGCCGCGCCCGCCGCGCCTGCAACGGCTGATGTACAAGCTGATCACCCTGATATTGCCCAAGCACCAGCAGCAGTTCATCCGGGAAATCCTCTACGGCTGCTATGAGCATGAAAACGAGTTCGACCAGGCGTGTGGCCCGGTTTGGTGGGACAAGGCCCGGCAAAATCAGGAAGAGCGCCAGGGCCGGCCCGTGGATGCCCATCTGCTGGAGCACTGGTTTGCCAATCCCGTGGTGCGGCTGATTCTCGGTGAGCGGCGCGAGGCGATCTACGAACACTTGATCAAATCTCCCGGTAAGTAAAACCGGCAGGCGCCCGCAGATCGCTGAGCCAGAGCTTCTCTTTAGCCCGAGACAGTCGTAATCTCGGGGCATGCCTGTCACTTTCCGGTTGTTGACCGTTGTTCTTTTCGCTTGCCTGAGCCTCGGTGCCCATGGCGAGAAACTGCGCATTGTCACCGAGCCCTGGGCGCCTTACGTATACGACGACAACGGCACCATGCGCGGGCTCGACTACGAGACCACGGTGATCGTGTTCCAGCGTTTGGGCATCGACGTGGACTGGCAGTTCTTGCCCTGGAAGCGCTGCCTGGCGATGCTCGATCAAGGCCAGGCCGATGGCGCACTGGATATTTTCCACAGCCACGAACGCGACGCGGTGCTGCTGTACCCCAGCGAGCCGCTGTCCGAGGTGGAGTTCGTGCTGTTCTACGCCAACAAGCGCCCATATCCGTTCCAGACCTTCGACGACCTGCGCGGCCTGACCATCGGCACGTCGCCGGGTTACCTCTATGGCGCCGAGTTCAGCGAGTCCACACAGTTCAAGCAGGAGCCGGCCGCCAGCCATGAGGCCAACTTCGGCAAGCTGGCCCTGGGGCGGATCGACCTGGTCATCACGGACCGCCGGGTCGGCCAGCATGTGCTCAAGGCCCTCGGACTTGAGGACCAGATCACCCAGGCGCCCCAGGTGGTCAGCAGCCAGCCACAGTTCCTCGCGGTGCGCCGGGGTGCCGGCATGGACTTGCTGGTGCAACGCTTTGCCGCCGAACTCAAACGCTTCAAGCAAGAGCCGGCCTACGCGGCCTTGAGCGCCAAATATGCCGGTGCAAGCCTCCAGACCAGCGCATCAGCCCTGCCTGCAAGCACCGTTGAGCAGCAGGAAAGCAGCGCAGAGTGATTGCTCTGTTATACTCCGGCCTTTCCGCCAGGCTTACGCCCGGACGCTTCGGTCTTGCAAAAGGCACCCGACCCCGCTACAGCGCAGCTTTCAAGCCCGCGCGAGCCGTCTGAGTGCCTGCCAGCCCCAGCAGGACCGGACGGGATTGCGTTCATCTAAACGCCATTCACGCCAGGCAAGACTATCCCTCTGGGCCAAGCCCTAACTAAAACAGGATTACTCATGTCCTTTGCTTCCCTCGGTCTCTCCGAGGCTTTAGTCCGCGCCATCGAGGCAGCGGGCTATACCGAGCCTACTCCGGTGCAACAGCGGGCCATTCCCGCCGTGTTGCAAGGCCGCGACCTGATGGTTGCGGCTCAGACAGGTACTGGTAAAACCGGCGGCTTCGCCCTTCCGATCCTGGAGCGGTTGTTCCCCAACGGTCACCCGGACAAATCCCAGCGTCACGGCCCGCGCCAACCGCGCGTATTGGTCCTGACCCCTACCCGCGAACTCGCCGCCCAAGTGCATGACAGCTTCAAGCTGTATGCCCGCGACTTGAAGTTCGTCAGCGCCTGCATCTTCGGCGGAGTCGGCATGAACCCACAGGTTCAGGCCATGTCCCGTGGTGTCGACGTACTGGTTGCCTGCCCGGGTCGTTTGCTCGACCTGTGCGGCCAAGGCAGCGTCGATTTGTCCCACGTGGAAATCCTCGTGCTGGACGAAGCCGACCGCATGCTCGACATGGGCTTTGTCCATGACGTGAAAAAGGTCCTCGCGCGCCTGCCGGCCAAACGCCAGAACCTGCTGTTCTCGGCCACGTTCTCCAACGACATCACCGCTTTGGCGGGCAAGTTGTTGCACAACCCGGAGCGCATTGAAGTCACGCCGCCGAACACCACCGTCGAGCGTATCGAGCAGCGCGTATTCCGCCTGCCGGCCGCTCACAAGCGTTCGCTGCTGGCACACCTGATCACCGCCGGCGCGTGGGAACAGGTATTGGTCTTCACCCGCACCAAGCACGGCGCCAACCGCCTGGCCGAGTACCTGGACAAGCACGGCCTCACCGCCGTCGCCATCCACGGCAACAAGAGCCAGAACGCCCGCACCAAAGCCCTGGCCGACTTCAAGGCCGGTGAAGTGCGCATCCTGGTCGCCACCGACATCGCCGCTCGCGGCCTGGACATCGACCAACTGCCCCACGTGGTCAACTTCGAGCTGCCAAACGTCGACGAAGACTACGTGCACCGTATCGGCCGTACTGGCCGGGCCGGTCGTTCGGGCGAGGCCATTTCCCTGGTCGCACCGGACGAAGAAAAGCTGCTGAAAAGCATTGAGCGCATGACCAAGCAGAAAATCGCCGACGGCGACCTGATGGGCTTCGACTCCAGCGCCGTTGAGGCTGAGAAGCCTGAAGTGCGCGAGCGTCCGGACGTGCGTAACCCGCGCAACAACCCACGCGGTCCGAAGGGCGATGGCCCGAACGGCGGCGGTGGTGGTGGCGGTCGTAAAGACAAGGGCAAGGACAAGGGCGGCAAGGACAAGGCTGCGACCAATGGCCGTGGCGAACGCCCGGCCCGTGAGCAAAAGCCCCGTGAAGGCACCCCGGCCCGCGAACAGCGCCAGCCGAGCCAGCCGCCACGCGCTGCTGCCGACCGTGCTCCGGACGAGTTCCTGGACGACGACGTGGACAACTTCGGTAACCGCGTTGACTACGTGCCCCAGGCCAAGCCGGCCCAAGGTCGTGGTCGCCGTCCGGGCGCTCCAGCCCAGGGCGCAGGCGCAGGTTCCGCACCACGCACCGGCGGCCAGCCACAAGGTCGCCAGAACGGTCCGCGCAGCAGCAACGGCGCCACCACCGGCACCCCGCCTGCCAAGCGCAGCGGCCCGCGCAACGGTGCACCCCGTGACGGCCAGGCCCGTCGCGAAGAGTCGCGCAACCGTCGCCCGGCCCGTGATGATCAACCTCGTCTGTCGGAGCCAGCGGTGCAAAACCCGCGCGGCGGCCCGGCACCGAAGATCATCCACAAAGAGTCGAAAAGCGATCGCACGCTGACACCTGAGCAGTTGGATCAACTGCCGGGCCGTCCACGTGGTGAAAAACCGGCGTTGCTGACCCGCAACCGCTGAGTTTTCAAAGCGCCATAAAAAATGCCCCGGATCGCGAGATCCGGGGCATTTTTGTGTGGCCGGCGAAAATTACTTCGCTTTCACACCTTCAAAGGTCACGTACAGCTCAACCGTGTTGGACGCTGGGCCCAGGTCCATCTGCTTGCCGAAGTCCTGGCGGTTGAAGGAGGTAGTGCCTTCAAAGCCAGCACGGTAGCCGCCCCATGGATCCTTGCCTTCACCCAGGAAGGTCGCCTTGACGACGATCGGCTTGGTCACGCCGTGGAAGGTCAGGTCGCCGGTCACGTCTGCAGTGACTTTGCCGTCAGCATTCTTGCCGGTGGTCTTGACGCTGGTGGAGACGAACTTGGCATCGGCATACTTGCCAACGTCCAGGAAGTCTTTGCTGGCGATGTGCTTGTCACGTTCGGCGTGGTTGGTGAACACGCTGGCAGTGCGGACGTTGAACTCAATCTTGCTGTCTTCAGGCTTGGCAGCATCGAAGCTGAACTTGCCGTCCAGGTCCTTGAAGGTACCGGTGATGAAGCTGTAGCCCAAGTGGCTGATCTTGAAGTCAACGAAGGCGTGCTGGCCTTCCTTGTCGACAACGTAGTCAGCTGCCATCGCCTGACCGGCAGTCAGCAGGGCAGAACCGATGGCCAGAGCGGCGAGAGTCTTTTTCAACATGCTTTCTATTCCTTGTGAGTCGAGGTTGAACATCAGGCTTTGCGCCCCAGCATACGAACCAGGGTCACATCACGATCAATGAAATGGTGTTTCAACGCAGCCACACCATGGAGGCCGGCGAACACCACCAATACCCAGGCCAGGTACAAATGCACCACGCCTGCGGTGTCTGCCTGGTCCGGTAGCCCGGAAACCAGTGCAGGAATCTCAAACAGGCCAAACACCGGGATCCCGACACCGTCTGCGGTGGAAATCAGGTAACCGGCAATCATCACGGCAAACAGCCCGAGATACAGGAATGCGTGGCCAAACGCAGCCCCCAGACGCGTCATGCGGCTATAACTGGCAAGCGGTGGCGGCGGCGGGCTGAGCAAACGCCAGACAATGCGCACCAGCATGATGGCGAACAGCGTGATGCCGATGCTTTTGTGCAGGTCCGGGGCGTCTTTGCGCCAGGTGCTGTAGTAGTCGAGACCCACCATCCACAGGCCCAACGCGAACAGACCGAACACCACCAGGGCCACGCCCCAGTGCAAAACAATGCTGACCCAGCCATAGCGGGCCGATGAGTTACGTAGCTGCATGTTCCAAATCCCGTAAGAACTGTGCCAAGACTATCGACTTACCTATCGATTTAAAGCGGAAAATTTCGCTTTGAAATATCGAGAAATACGATCAAGAGCGTATGCAGAGTAAGTTAACAAGAGATTAAGGACTATCCAGAAGAAACGTGACGGACTGTCCTGCGTTTACCACCAATTTACGCTTCCACCTCGCAATGGGTTGTGACACAGGTCTGCATTGCATAGGCTTGCGCGATTGTTTCGCCCGCGCACGTCGCGAGCCGCTTCGAGGAGAATGAAGATGGGTTTGAATAATCAGTGGATGCAACGCGACCTTGCGGTGCTGTGGCATCCCTGCACCCAGATGAAAGACCACCAGCAACTGCCGTTGATCCCGATCAAGCGTGGCGAAGGCGTCTGGCTGGAAGACTTCGAAGGCAAACGCTACCTCGACGCCGTCAGTTCCTGGTGGGTCAACGTGTTTGGCCACGCCAACCCGCGCATCAACCAGCGCATCAAGGACCAGGTGGACCAGCTGGAGCACGTGATCCTCGCCGGGTTCAGCCACCAGCCGGTGATCGAGCTGTCCGAGCGCCTGGTGAAGATGACGCCCGAAGGCCTGACCCGCTGCTTCTACGCCGATAACGGCTCGTCGTGCATCGAAGTCGCGCTGAAGATGAGCTTTCACTATTGGCTCAACCGTGGCCTGCCGAACAAGAAGCGCTTTGTCACCCTGACCAACAGCTATCACGGCGAAACCATCGCCGCGATGTCGGTAGGCGATGTGCCGCTGTTCACCGAAACCTACAAGGCCCTGCTGCTGGACACCATCAAGGTGCCGAGCCCGGACTGCTACCTGCGCCCCGACGGCATGAGCTGGGAAGAACATTCCCGGAACATGTTCCTGGCCATGGAGCAGACCCTCGCCGACAACCACGACACCGTGGCCGCCGTGATCGTCGAACCGCTGATCCAGGGCGCCGGCGGCATGCGCATGTACCACCCGGTGTACCTCAAGCTGCTGCGCGAAGCCTGCGACCGCTATGGCGTGCACCTGATCCACGACGAAATCGCCGTGGGCTTTGGCCGCACCGGCACGATGTTCGCCTGTGAACAGGCCGGCATCCGCCCGGACTTCCTGTGCCTGTCCAAGGCCCTGACCGGCGGCTACCTGCCGCTCGCCGCCGTGGTCACCACCGACGACGTGTACGACGCCTTCTACGACGACTACCCGACCCTGCGTGCCTTCCTGCACTCCCACAGCTACACCGGCAACCCGCTGGCCTGTGCGGCGGCCCTGGCGACCCTGGATATCTTCGAAGAAGACAACGTCATCGAAAACAACAAGGCCCTGGCCCAGCGCATGGCCACCGCCACCGCGCACCTGGTGGACCACCCCCACGTCTCGGAAGTGCGCCAGACCGGCATGGTGCTGGCCATTGAGATGGTGCAGGACAAGTCCACCAAGACCGCCTACCCGTGGCAGGAACGCCGGGGCCTCAAGGTGTTCGAGCATGCCCTGGAACGTGGCGCGTTGCTGCGGCCATTGGGCAGCGTGGTGTATTTCCTGCCACCGTATGTGATCACCCCGGAGCAGATCGACTTCCTGGCCGAAGTGGCCAGCGAAGGGATTGATATCGCCACCAACAGCAAGGTCAGCGTGGCGGTGCCCAAGGATTTCCACCCGGGGTTTCGTGATCCGGGCTGATTGAGTTCACTTGATTAATCGGGTGCCGCTGCTGCCTGACCTGTAGGAGCGAGCTTGCTCGCGAAAATCGTCAACGATAATGCGGGTATCCTGTTTAAACGCGGCGCCCTTACGTTCTTCGCGAGCAAGCTCGCTCCTACATGAACCTCCCCAGAGAACAGAAATGAGACTGTCCCGCTTTTTTGTCGACGCCCCACTGAGCCTTGGCGACCACGAGTTGCCGGAAGCCCAGGCGCATTACATCAGCCGCGTGTTGCGCATGAGCGAAGGCGACGCCGTGCAACTGTTCGACGGCTCCGGCCATGAGTTTCGCGCCAGCTTGCTGGAAGTCGGTAAAAAGCGCGTGGTGGTGCAAGTCACCGAGACTTTCGCCGGGCAGGTCGAATCACCGTTGCAGATTCACCTTGGCCAGGGCCTGTCCCGTGGCGAGCGGATGGACTGGGCGATCCAGAAAGCCACCGAGCTTGGGGTAAATGAAATCACCCCGATCTTCAGCGACCGCTGCGAAGTGCGCCTCAAGGACGAACGTGCCGATAAACGCCTGCAGCACTGGCGCCAGGTGGCGATCAGCGCGTGCGAGCAATGCGGTCGCTCGCGGGTGCCGGTGATTCACCCGCCGCTGTTGCTGGCGGATTGGCTGAAACAGGCAGAGGCGGACTTGAAACTGGTGCTGCACCCGGTAGCCGAGCCGCTGGTGAGCCACGCCAAGCCGGGAAGCCTGGCCTTCCTGATCGGGCCGGAGGGTGGCTTGACCGATGGCGAAGTCGAGACGGCCCAAGGTGCGGGTTTTCATGCCGCACGCCTGGGCCCTAGGGTGCTGCGCACCGAAACTGCGCCAGTCGTGGCGCTGGCCGTAGCCCAACAACTCTGGGGCGACTTCTAAACCCTGCCTTGCAAACCCAATCAAATGTGGGAGCGGCGGTGCGACGATTCGACTTGCTCGCGAAAGCGGAGTGCCAGTCAATACATGTGTGACTGATCCACCGCATTCGCGAGCAAGCCCGCTCCCACATTTTGATCGGGTTACCAACCTCAGACCTGTTTACTCCACCGGGTCACTCACCGGCTTGGCAATAATCGCCTTCAACTCACTGGTCATCGGGAATTCCAGGTTCAAGCCCTTGGGCGGAATCGGCTGTTCAAACCAGCGTTGGTAAATCCCGTTGATCTCCCCCGAGCTGTAAAGCCCGGCCAGGGTTTCATTGACCACCGCGAGAAACTGCGGGTCGTCCTTGCGCACCATGCAGCTGTAGATTTCCCGCGACTGCTCCTCCCCCACCACTACCCACTTGTGCGGGTCCTTGGCCTTGGCGCGCTCGCCATAGAGCAACGCGTCATCCATGTAGAACGCCGCCGCCCGACCCGATTGCAGCATCTGGAAGGCTTCGCCATGGTCCTTGGCGCTGATCACCGACATGTTCAGTTTGTGATCAACGTTGTAGCTCTTGAGGAACCGTTCGTTGGTGGTGCCGGCGGTGGTTACCACGTTCTTGCCTTGCAGGTCGGCGAAGCTTTTGATGCCGCTGTCGTTGGCGGTCAGCAACTGGCCTTTCACATAGATAAACCCGTAGGAAAACGCCACCTGTTTCTGCCGCTCGGCGGTCACGCCGGTGGAACCGCATTCCAGGTCCACGGTGCCGTTTTGCACCAGGGCAATGCGGGTCTGGGAGGTCACCAGGTTGTACTTCACGTTGAGCTTCGGCACCCCGGTTTTCTGCTGGATGCGCTCGACGACCTTGTTCGCCAGCTCCACCGAATAGCCCATGGGCTTGCCGCTGTGATCACCCACATAGGAAAACGGCACCGAGGCATCGCGGTAGCCGAGGGTGATGCTCTTGGCGTTGGCGATCTTGCTCAGCGTGCCTTCCAGGGGGGCTTCGGTTGCCTGGGTCTGTGCGCTCAATATCAGGGCCAGGAAGAGTATGGGGCTGCTGCGCAGCCCGACGGGGACGAGCCCCCTCGCCACAGTTTTTGCATTGTTATTCTCCGTTTTTGTTTTAGTTATGGACGGCGCACGGCAATGACGCTGATTTCAACGAGCACATCCGGTCGCGCCAACTGTGCCTGCAACGTGGTACGCGTCGGTGCCTGCCCCGGCGATAGCCAGGCGGACCAGGCTTCATTCATCGGCGCAAAACCCTCCTGGATATTGTTCAGGTAGATGGTCGCGTTCAGCAGATGATCCTTGTCGCTGCCGGCCTCGGCCAGCAGCGCATCAATCCTGGCCAGCACCTCTTCGGTCTGGGTCTTCACATCGCGGCCTTCGCCCGGCACCTGGCCGGACAAAAACACCAGGTCCTGAAGCACCACGGCGCCAGACAGGCGGCTGTTGCTGTTGATTCGGGTGATGGTCATCTAAACATCCTCAAGCGGCACGGGGCGCGAAGCCCTGCATATCAATGGAAGTGGTGTGCCGGCCAATCAACTCGGCCAGCACCTGGCCGCTGCCGCAAGCCAGGGTAAACCCAAGGGCGCCGTGGCCGAGGTTAAGCCACAGGTTGCTATAAGCGCTGGCGCCAATCAGCGGCACCCCCGTAGGCGTCGCCGGGCGCATGCCGGCCCATTCGACCGCCTGCGAGTAATCTCCGGCCAGTGGGAACGTCTCAAAGGCCTGACGTTTAATCAGCGCCAGGCGCTTGGGTTCAAGGCGGGTGTCGAAGCCGACGATATCCACCATCGCCGCCACCCGCAGTTGCTCACCGATGCGCGCGTAGACGATCTTGCGGTCGTAGTCGGTGATACTGATGTTCGGCGCCTGATGCTGCGCGCCAATCGGCACGCTCAGGCTGTAGCCCTTGAGGGGATAGAGCGGCAGCGACATGCCGGGCAAGGCCAGCTCGGGGCTGCGGTGCCCGGCGGCCAACACCAGGTGCTGCACGGGCAGCCGCTCACTGCCCATCTCGATCGCCTGCACGGTGCCCGCACTGTGGAGAATCCCCGTCACCTTGCGCCCCAGCAGGAACGTGCAACGCCCCGACGCTTCAAGCCGCGCCGCCAGCTGTTGGCAGAACCCATGGCAGTCACCGACTTCTTCATTGGGCGTATAGATGCCGCCAGCAAAACGGGCACCGTCCAGGGTCGGTTCCAGCCGGGCGCAGTCCGCCGCCGAAAGCACTTGTTGCTGCAACGGGTCCGTCACTTTATTCAGCGCACGTTCATAGCTGTCGAGGCTGCGAAAGGTCACCAGCTTGCCATTGCGCCGCCAGTGGAAATCCCCCAACTGGTCCTCTTCACGCCAGCGTTGCAGGGTGTCCTGGCTCAGGGACGCCAGGCGCAGCAGATGGGCCGCATTGCGCTGGTTCACCGTGCCACGGCAGGCACCCAGGAACGACGCCATCCAGCGCCACTGTGCCGGGTCCATGCGCGGGCGCAGCCTCAGCGGCGAGTCACCCCGCAACATCCAGCCGATGGCTTGCAACGGCACGCCCTTGTCGGCCAGCGGTGCGACATAGCGGTAGGACAGCTGCCCGCCGTTGGCGAAACTGGTCTCGCTGCCCAGGGTTTCCCGAGCTTCGACCACCGTCACCTGCATACCGGCACGCACCAGGGCGTAGGCACTCGCCAGGCCGATAACCCCACCACCGATGATGCAAACCTGCTGAGCCATGTGCGTCCCTTAACCGTGCGATATCAGGCTTGAAGGTTAGAGGCAGGTGACAGCGGCGGGACAATGAATAAAGATGGGTCACCCATAAACAAAGGTTATGGACTGCTCATGCGCTTGCGTCATATCGAAATCTTCCAGGCCATCCGCCAGACCGGCTCCATCAGCGCCGCGGCCCAACTGCTGCATGTCTCGCAGCCGGCGGTGAGCAAGGTGTTGCAGCATGCCGAGTTGCAGCTGGGGTTCCCGCTGTTCCTGCGCATACGTGGCAAGTTGCAGCCGACGCCGGAAGCATTGGCGCTGGAGCGGGAAGTCGACAAGGTGACCGAAAGCCTGCAAGGCGTGCGGCGCCTGGCGCAGAACCTGCGGCGTGAGCCAGGCCAGAGCCTGCGTATTGGCGCCACACCGGCGCTGGCCCTGTCGTTGCTGCCGCCGGCCATCCGCGAATGGACCCAACGCTACCCGGACATTGCCTGCGAGCTGTCCAGCGCCCACAGCCGCGAGCTGGTGCAAAACCTGTTGATGCGTGAAGTCGACGTGGCGCTGACGCTGCAGCCGCCCGATCACCCAGGGCTGAACGCCCAGCCGTTGGCCCACGGCGTGCTAGTGGCGCTGGCACCGCAGGGTTACTGGACGGAAAACGAGCTGGGCAAACCGTTGCCGCTGATGGCCCTGGCGGGCGCACCGTTGATTGGCCTGTCCAGCGCCGACCCGTTGTCGGCGAAGCTGGACAGCTACCTGGAAGCGGTCGATCCACCGCCCCGGGTCAGCATCGCAGTGCAGACCTATTCCCTGGCCAGGGCCATGGTCGAATCCGGCGCCGGGCTGGCGGTGATCGATCCGTTCACCGCCCTCGGCGCATCACCGGCCATCACTTGCATTCGCCCGCTGGCGCCACCGCTGCCAATCACCTTGTACGCCCTGACCCGCGCCGACGAACCGCCGCCGCATATGCTGGCGAGCCTGCTGGAGATCTTCGGCAGCCGGGCCCAGGAGCAGTTGGACCGGCTATAACACGTACCCCATGATCGCCACGAAATGCAGCAGGCTGCCGCCGATCACGAACAAATGCCAGATCCCGTGGGAGTGCCGCAAGCGGTCCTCCAGGGCAAAGAAAATAATGCCCACGGTGTACAACACCCCACCCGACGCCAGCCACGCAAACCCCGTGGGGCCCAGCGCGGCAATCAGCGGCTTGACCGCCACCAGCACAATCCAGCCCATCACGGCATAGATCACGATCGACAAAATCCGCGCTTCGGAGCGGGGCTTGATCTCCTGCAGGATGCCGATCACCGCCAGCCCCCACACAATCCCGAACAGCGTCCAGCCCCACGGCCCGCGCAGCGTCACCAGGCAAAACGGCGTGTAGCTGCCGGCGATCAGCAGGTAGATCGAAAAGTGATCGACCTTCTGCATGATCGCTTTCTTGCGCCCGCGCACGCTGTGGTAAACGGTCGACGCGCTGTACAGCACCAACAACGTGAAACCGTAGATCGCTACGCTGACAATCTTCCAGGGGTTGCCGTCCATACTGGCCACCACCAACATCCATACCGCACCCCACAAAAGCCGCAACCGCCCCGAGCAAGTGGCTCCAGGCGTTGAATCGTTCCCCGTGATACATGTGTCACTCACCTCGAATAACGGTTATCACCTCGACCATTCTGACGTCACCCACCCAATATCAGGTAACAACCTTTCTTCATTTGCCCAAATGGCCCGCGCCGATGGATGATTCGGGCCATAGCACCCTGCCCCGGACCCCCTCCATGCCCGACCTTGAACCTGCCCAGCCCCACCCGAGTCTGTGGCAGTTGTTTTACAACTTCGCCATGGTCGGCCTGTTTGGCTTCGGCGGCGTGATGCCCTGGGCGCGGCAGATGATGGTCGACCGCAGGCAGTGGGTCAGCGAACAAGGCTTCAACGAGCTGCTGACCACCGGCCAATTTTTCCCCGGGCCGAATATCGCCAACGTCGGCATCATCTACGGCCGGCGCCTACACGGCTTGCCGGGTGCGGTTGTGACCGTGGTCGGCTTGTATCTGTTCCCCTCGCTGATCACCGTGCTGGCCGGCTTCGCCTATGCCAAATGGTGGAGCCATGATGTGGTGCAGCAGATCTTCGGCGCGGTGATGCCGATCGCCACCGGGCTGATGCTCGGCACCACGCTGCGCCTGCTCAAGGCCATGCCGCGGACCCTGGCGAATTACAGCGCGTTCGTCCTGACCTTCGTGTTGATGGCGGTGCTGGTGTTGCCGTTGTGGATGGTCTTGTTGATCTGCATCCCAAGCTCCTTGGCCTTGAGTTTCATCGGTTCGCATAAGGTGGCCGGCTGATGCAGAGCGTGTTGTTTCACCTGATGATCCAATGCGCGCTGTGGTCGCTGATGGCGATTGGCGGCAACACCGTGGCCCTGAGCGATATCCATCGCTACACCGTCACCGACATGAACTGGATCACCGACGCCCAGTTCGTCGCCTTCTTCGCCCTGTCCCAGGCATTGCCCGGGCCCAACGGCATGTTCCTGGTGTTTATCGGCCAGCAAGCCGCCGGGTTGCCGGGGGCGCTGGTGGCGCTGACCGCCAAGCTGGTGCCCTGCTCGGTGCTCACCTACTTCGGCGCCGGCTGGCTGGAGAAACACACCGAGACGCCGTGGGTGCAGCGGGTAAAGCGCAGCCTGTTGCCGATCTCCATCGGGCTGATCCTGGCCGCCAGCTACATCCTGATGAACAGCCTGGAAAACAATGCCACCAGCCTGGTGCTGACCCTGGCCAGCGCCGCCGTGGTGTATTACACAAGGCTCAACGCAATCTGGCTGATCATCCTCGGCGTGCTGCTGGGCCTGTGCAGTGCATGGCTGGGAGTGAACTGGTTTTAGGGGCACAATCGACGGCATTCGAACAAGAGTCACGCCCATGCTGATCGACGAAGAGTTCACCCTCAAGAAGCTGGAAATTTTCCTGGCGTTCATGCGCACCGGCAACCTGGCGCGGGCGGCGGCTGAATTGCAGACCAGCAACGTCAGCGTGCACCGGGCGATCCACTCCCTGGAAAACGCCCTGCGCTGCCCGCTGTTCAAGCACGAAGGGCGCAACCTCACGCCGCTGGAAAGCGCCTATGTGCTGGAAGAGCGCGCGCAGAAGCTGGTGCAGGACGTGGTGGACAGTGTGCGGCTGACCCGCGAGGCCGCCGGCTTTTCCGCCGAGCGTTTCAAGCTGGGCTCGCTGTATTCGCTGACGGTGAAGACCGTGCCGCAGTTGATCATGGGGCTGAAGATTCGCCGCAGCGAACTCAACATCGACCTGATCCTCGGCTCCAATTTCGACTTGCTCTACAAGTTGAAGAACATGGAAGTCGACGCGATCCTGATCTCCCTCGACGAGCACGCCAACGATCCCGACTGCGAGCAGATCGCCCTGTTCTCCGACGATATTTTCCTCGCCACCCCGGCCGACTCACCCTTCGACCGCGAGCAGGAAATCGACCTGGCGGATGTGCGCGACGCCACCTTCATTACCCTCACCCAAGGCTTCGCCACCCATCAGGACGGCAACCGCGTATTCAAGCAGGCAGGGTTCGAGCCGAAGGTGGCGATGCAGGTCAACGACATTTTCACCCTGCTGAGCATGGTCAGCTCGGGGGTGGGTTATGCGCTGCTGCCGGGACGGATTGCGGCGGTGTATGAGAACCGGGTCAAGCTGATTCCCCTGCAACCGCGCTACCGTTTGCAGCAGCACATTGGCGTGGTGTTTCTGAAAGCCAAGGAGCGCGACCCGAACTTGCTCGCGCTGTTAGCGGAGTGCCGGATGTATGCGAACCGCCAAACCGGACAATGATCCCCTGTGGCGAGGGAGCTTGCTCCCGTTCGGCTGCGCAGCAGTCGTAAAATCAGCGCCCCTGTTGTTTCAGGAAGAATGCATTGGGACCGCTTCGCGCTCCAGCGGGAGCAAGCTCCCTCGCCACAAAAGCGGTCGCCAAATCTCGGGTTAGCCGACGATTCCTCGCACGATGAAGTAAAGCAACGAAGGCCCCAGCAAGCACCCAAGCCCAGTGTGAAAGGTGGCAGTCAACGCGCCATACGGCACCAGCCGCCGGTCCGTCGCCGCCAGGCCTGCCGTCACACCGCTCACCGTGCCGGCCAAACCACCGAACACCATGGCCGAGCGCGGGTTATCCAGGCCCATCCAGCGTGCCGCCATGGGCGTGCCGACCATCACCAGGATCGCCTTGATCAGCCCAGTCGCGATGGACAGCGCCACCACATCCGAGCTTGCACCCAACGCCGCCCCGGTCACCGGCCCAACGATGTAAGTCACCGCGCCCGCACCAATGGTGGTCATGCTGATCGCATCGCGATAACCAAACGCCCAGGCGATACTCGCGCCCACAATAAACGGCAACACCGTACCCAGCAGCAAGGCAATCGCACCAATCAAGCCGGCCTTGCGCGCCTCGGTGGCCTGTACTTCAAATGCCGTGGCCACGATGGCAAAGTCCCGCAGCATGGCGCCGCCCATCAAGCCGATCCCGGAAAACAGCGCCACGTCCGCCAGGCCTTTCTGCCCACCGGTCAAGGTGCCGCCCACCCAGGCCAGCACCAGCCCGATCACAATCGCGATGGCTGAGCCGTGGATGCGGCCGAAGGTCAGGCGCTTGGACAGCACCACCGAAATCCACATCACCACGCCGACAAATGCAAAGGCGGTGACCAAGCCGTTATTTGCCAGGCCTTTCTCGATGAGTTCCCACATATCAGCGACCTCCCGCGACAGGTGCAACCGCGATCAGCGGCTCTTCATCGGGCAACGGTTCGCCTTTGTGCGTACGGCTGATCAAGGCAATCGTGCACCCGCACACCACCACCGAACCAATCGCCGCCAGCACCGCCACCGGGCCGCCGTGCAGCGCGGTCACCACGTTTTGCTGAGCCGCCATCGCCACCACCACCGGGATGTACATGGCGCCCCAGAAGCCGACGCCCATCTCGCATTCCTTGGTCATGCCGCCGTGCTTGTGCATCCACAGCCGCGCGCAGATCAGCAGGATCATTGCGATGCCCACCCCGCCCACGTTGGATTTCACGCCCAGCAACACGCCGAGCATGTCTCCCAGAATCACGCCTGCCAACATGCAGATCGCCAGCAACGCCACACCGTAAATAATCATGATGGTTGTCCTCAAAGTGCTTCATCGAAATTGTTGTTTTTGTGCTTCGAAAGCCTTGGGCGGCAATGCCGATCCGATAAAGATGAATACCGTACCTGTGGCGAGGGAGCTTGCTCCCGTTGGGCTGCGTAGCGGCCCTGAAATCCTGGGAGCGCTGCGCACTCCAACGGGAGCAAGCTCCCTCGCCACAGGTCATGGGTGACCCGCTCTATCTCTTAACCGACCAGCATCAGCCTTGGTGGAGCTCTATCGGTGATGGTTTCCCTCCTCTCGCAGCAAGGCCTGCAAGGTGTCCAGACGGGCGCCTTCGAAGGCGATGACGGTGCCTTGCTCGAATACCCGGCGCGCGAGGCCCGTGAGCACGGCGCCGGGCGGCAGTTCGAGATGCAGGCGCACGCCACGCTCATAGGCGCTTTGCACGGTGCCGCGCCAATCGACGATGCGGCACATGTTGAAAGCGAGGTCGTCGCGCAGGTGTTCGGTGTTGTGGATCGGCCGGGCGCGGGTGCTGCTCAGGTAGGTAATGCTCGGCGTTTTCAGCGTCACTTCAGCGAAGGCTTGGGCCAGTGTTTCGGCAGGTTTTTCCAGCAGCGCACAATGGGACGGCACGCTGACGGCCAGGCGTTTGGCGACGCCGTTGCCGCGGACCAGATTGGCGACAGCTTTCATTGCCTCGTCGCTGCCGGCGATAACCGTCTGGTTATCGGCATTGATATTGGCCAGGTAAACCGGGGTTTGTGTGCTGTGGACCTGGGCGAGCAAGGCTTCGACGGTGGACAGGCCCGGGCCGATAAGCGCGGTCATGCCGTAGCCGTGGGGATACGCGTGTTGCATCAATTCGCCGCGCAGGCTGACGAGTTTCAGCGCGTCGGCAAAGTCCAGGGAGCCAGCAATTACAGCGGCTGGATAGGCGCCGATGGACAGGCCGGCGACGTAATCGGGGGTGTGTTCCAGCAAACGCGCACTGGCCACGCCGGCAATCAACAGACAGAGCTGCACGGCGCGGGTCGAGGCCAGCGCTTCGGCCGAGTCGAGTTTCAGCACGTCTTCATTCAAGGCAGCACTGGCTTCGTCCAGCACCGCGCGCGGCAGCTGCTGGAGCATGCCGGGACGCTGGGCGCCCTGCCCCGGGAATGCCAGGAGGCTACTCATGCCACGGCCTGCCACGGGTCGATCACCAACTGCGCGCCGCTGGCGTTCTTCAGCAGCACGCGACGCGAACCACCGGCCCATTCGCGCAATGCCACCGCGCCAAAGGGCGTTTGCAGTTGCAGGTCCACGGCGCACACCGCAGTATCGAGTATTGCCAGCAAGTCTTCGGCATCGCCGCGATCCATTCGCTCGGGCGTGCGCAAAATCAAATCCAGATCGCTCTTGGCGTGCAGCGCTTCGATGCCGCTGGCCAGTTCGAAACCGGCGCTGCCGGTGACGCCCCAGTTCTCCTTCGCCAGCACCGGGCGCAGTTGAGTGAGGGCCTGCAACGCCGGTAAATCCCGTGGCGAAATCACACCGCGCAGGTCTTCCGGCACCACGCGTCGCCGCACGGCGGCCATCGGCATCACGGCGGCGAAGCGCTGCTCGCGCAAACGCCCACGCACACCCACCGGCACATAGCCCAGCGGCGCGATGGCACGCCGCACCACCACCGGATGCCCAGCGGCCAATGCATCCAGCACCCAGGCCGGCGCATCAGCGGGGGCATGCACCGGGGTCATGCCCCAGAGCAAGTCGTGGGCGTTCACCATTGCTCCCGCAGCAGTTGACGCACATGGCTGGAGGCCGCGCGATTGGCGGCGCCCAGCCGGCCGCTCAGGTCACGGCCGCCTGCCTGCACATCTTTGATCGCCTGCAGCAGGCAATCGCTGACCCGCGCAATATCCTCGGCAGTGGGTTGCTCAATCTGGCTGACCGACAAGGTCTCCCAGAGCAAGCCAAGGCTCGCATAACTGTCGATGTCATAGGCCATCGGCGGCACGCTGGCGGCCAAGGCTTCCAGCTCTTCGACACTGCGCAGGGTCACCCGCGCCGCCGAGGCTTTGCCCATGGCATGCACCATCACGCCGGGATCGCGCAGGGCAATCAGGCGGTTGGCCTGATAACCATGGGCGAGGAACGCGCCGGACATCGCCTTGCCCACCAGCAGCGCGATCACCGGGTGACCGGCCAACCGGGCGCGAGCGTAGCTGTCGGCAGCGGCGGCCAGGGCTTGATGGATGCCCAGGGCCTCTTCGCGACGACCGTAAGCCTGGCTTGGCACATCGACGATGGCAATCAGCGGACGCTTGTCGCCGGTGTCGATCGCTTCATCAACCGCCTTGGCCAAGCCCCAGCCTTCCAGCAAACCGACTTCACCGTTGCGAGCGCGGGGGAAACGGTTTTGCGCATCGGTGACCACCGCGATAAAGCGCACAGGCTGATCACCGAGCACACCGTCGGCGACTTTCAGCGAGTTCGGCAAACCGCTCACCGGCGTTGCATCGCCGCTCAGTGCGTTGAACCACTGCAAACCTCTCATGGGCGTTCTCCCTGATACAGATCGCGAACCGTCGCCGGGTCGATTTGCGGTTCGGCGCTCAGTGCGGCCAGGCGTTCCAGATAGTGTTCGACCTGACGGCTGCGCTGTTTTTCCGGCAAGCCTTGTTGCAGCAGCTCAGTGATTTGCTGATGAATCTGCGCCACGTCGTCGGCCACATACCGGTCGGCCAAGCCGCTGTTAAAGCGTTGCTCACCGCCGGTCAGGCTCCAGATGAAGGGCCGGTCGCGGGAGTCGTATTCCTCAAGCCCGGCTTCCTGTTCGATCACCTGCGGGCCGTTCAGGCCAAGGCGCGCCTCACGGGTCACCAGCAGATAACTGCACAGGCCTGCCGCGATGGACATGCCGCCAAAGCAACCGACGCTGCCCGCCACCACTCCGATCACCGGCTGGTACTGGCGCAGGTCGACAATCGCTGCGTGGATATCGGCGATGGCGGCCAAGCCCAGGTTGGCTTCCTGCAAGCGCACGCCGCCGGTTTCCAGCAGCAGGATGGCGCGGGTCGGGATGCCGTTGCGGTTGTCCTCAGCGGCCAGTTCCAGTGCGCCGGCCATCTTCGCGCCGCCGACTTCACCGAGGCTGCCGCCCTGGAAATTGCCTTCGATAGCGGCGATGACCACCGGCAAGCCGGCGATGCTGCCCTTGGCGATCACCACGCCGTCATCTGCCTGAGGCACCACGCCCTGGCGACTCAGCCATGGCGACATGACGCGCTGGAACGGGTCGATCAGTTCGCGATAGCTGCCCGCATCGAGCAAGGCCTTGGCCCGCTGCCGGGCGCCGAGTTCGACGAAGCTGTGTTTGTTGAGCAAGTCAGTCATGACCGATCTCCTCGAAGCCCTGCTCCAGGCGCAAGCGCACCACGCCGGGTGTGGCGCCAAAGTCGTGGATATCGATGTTCAATGCAGGGGGTGTCTGCTCCTGGAAGATCCGTTCAAACAGATGCTGCCAACGTAGCTGCGCACCATTGACCGAGGTCTGCACCTGAATCGTCAGGGTGCCGGCGGTGCCCGGTTCCAGCAGCACTTCGAGGTCGCCGGAGCCGACGCAACCCACCAGCGCGCGGCCCTTGGCGGGCTGCCCGGCGGGGAATTCAAAGGATAAGGTTTCCATCACAGCGCTCCGTCGAGGCGGTCGATAAACAGGCAGGCGGCCAACAGGTCGGCGGCGCCACCGGGGGAGGCATTCAGCGCCAGCAGTTGCTGGTCCAGCTCATGCAGTTGGCGGCGGCCGGCGAGGCTTGCACTGCCACCGGCGTCCAGCACCGCTTGGGCGCCTTGTTGCATGGCCTGCAAGCCTTCAGGGCCGGCGCGGTAGAGCACGCAGGTGTCGGCCAGGTCAGTCATGATCGCCAGCAAGGCATCGAGGCGCGCGTTCTGTTCGCCGTGTTGTTGCAGGCGGCTTTTTTTCAGCTGTGGCAGGCCGCGCTGTAGCACTGACGGGAAGCCCAGTTGCGCTTCTTCACGGGCCCCCCGTGCGCCGTAGCGTTGTGCGACCTGGGCACCGTGGCTCAGCGGTTGAGGTGCGTAGCGATCGTTGAGCAAGGCCAGGCGGGCGGCGCGCAACGTCACCGCGCTGGCAGTGCAGGATTCGGGTTGCAGTGCGGCAGCGGCGACTAACAGGCCGAGGGCCCAGATCGCGCCGCGATGGGTATTTACGCCGCTGGTGGTGACGAGCATCGCCTGCTCACCTTCGCGACCGATGCGCCCGAGGGCTTCACGCAGGGGCAAACCGACTTCGCCAAATTCGACAGCGGCCTCGGCCATTTCCTTGAACGCCGGCCACAGCGACAGCGCCGAGGCGTGCATCAAGCCGAGGTGCAAATCGGTATGGGCACCGTTGCCGCGACGGTCCACCAGGGCGGGTTTCGGCGACAGGTCGGCTTCATCAATCAAGGCGTCGACGGCCATGTCGGCCAGGCGTTCGGCCAGTGTCAGGTCGTGCAGTTTGAGTGCGTGCATTTACCAGCTCCTGAACTTGGCGGGCGGGTTGTACAAGCCACCGGACCACTCCACCAGATCGGCCACGCTCTTGGCGGCCAGCAGCTCGCGGGTGGCATCTGTGCGGCGGATGCCGAGGTCTTCGGGCAGCGCGATCAGGCCTTCGCGACGCATGCGTGCGGTGTCCTTGGGGTTGTGGCGCATGCCGATGGCGGTCACCCCGGCGACGGCAGCGATCATCGCCTGGCGCTCTTCCAGGGAGCGGGCCTTGTACAGGTAGGCGATGCCTTCTTCGGTGAGCAGGTGCGTGACGTCATCGCCGTAGATCATGATCGGCGCCAGGGGCATGCCGCTTTTGCGGGCGACTTCCACCGCGTCGAGGGTTTCGACGAAGGTGGGTTTACCGCCTTCCTGGAACGTCTCGACCATCTGCACCACGAGCTTTTTGCCGCGTTCGAGCAAGGCTTCCGGGGCGTCGTCGTGGCGCATGTCGAGCCAGGCGGGTGTGCCGTGGCGGCGACCGCGTGGGTCATGGCCCATGTTCGGCGCACCGCCAAAGCCGGCGAGGCGGCCACGGGTGACGGTGGAGGAATGCCCGTCGCCATCGACCTGCAAGGTGGCGCCGATAAACAGATCCACCGCGTATTGGCCAGCCAGCTGGCAGAACATCCGGTTGGAACGCAACGAGCCGTCGCGGCCGGTGAAGAACACATCCGGGCGAGCGGCGATGTAGTTTTCCATGCCCAGTTCGGTGCCGAAGCAATGCACGCTTTCGACCCAGCCACTTTCGATAGCCGGGATCAAAGTCGGGTGTGGATTGAGCGTCCAGTTGCGGCAGATCTTGCCCTTCAGGCCCAGGGATTCACCGTAGGTCGGCAGGATCAATTCGATGGCGGCGGTGTTGAAACCGATGCCGTGGTTCAGCGACTGAACGTTGTGTTTTTCGTAGATGCCACGGATCGCCATCATCGCCATCAACACATGCACGGGCTTGATGTGCCGTGGGTCGCGGGTGAACAGCGGTTCAATGTAGAAAGGCTTGTCGGCGACCACCACGAAGTCGACCCAGCTTGCCGGGATATCAACGCGCGGCAGGTCGGTGACGTCATCCACCAACTGGTTGACCTGGACGATCACGATGCCATCGCTGAAGGCGGCCGGCTCGATCAGCGCGGGTGTGTCTTCGGTGCTGGGGCCGGTGTAGATATTGCCGGCGCGGTCGGCCATGAAACCGGCGGAGAGCACGACGTTGGGGATCAGATCCACCACCAGCCGCGCGTAGAGTTCGATGTAGGTATGAATCGCGCCAATTTCCAGCAGGCCGTCTTCCAGCAACTGACTGATGCGCAGGGATTGGGTGCCGGCGAAGGAGAAATCCAGCTTGCGGGCGATGCCCTTTTCAAACAGGTCCAGGTGCTCGGAGCGGCCGACGCTGGGCATGATCATGTGCAGGTCGTGGAGCTTGGCGGGGTCGGTCTTGGCCAGGGAGCGCGAGAGGAAATCGGCCTGCTTCTGGTTGTTGCCCTCCAGCACCACGCGGTCGCCGGGGAGGATCAGGGCTTCCAGGGCTTCGACAATGCGCTCGCTGGGCAGCACGGCGCCATCGGCGAAGGATCGCACCAGTGCGAGCCGGCGCTGCTTCTCATCGCGCCGCCGCGTCCAGCGCGAGTCGGGGGAAGTTATTGTTGTCATGGTCGCTCCACGGGATTTGCTGTCGTGGGCTGTACCTTAGGAGGGTATTGGGGGGGCATCAATCAAGCTGCGCGGTGAACCGTTACGATTGGAGTAATGGTTCGCCAGAAAACGCTGAGGCTCGGGCTAAGCGCAGTTCAAATGTGGGAGCGGGCTTGCTCGCGAATGCGGTGGGTCAGTTGATAAATCGGGTACTGACACACCGTATTCGCGAGCAAGCCCGCTCCCACATTTGCTCAGCGCTGTTCGGGAGAACGTGCGCAGAAGTCCCAAAAAAGGAACGATCAGTCCCTTTTTGGGACTGATCCCACTTCGTCACATCGCCGCTGGGCTCACCTGCTCCAACGCCTGATCAACCAGTAACTGCCCCAGCTCACTCATCTGCTGAATGGCCAGCACCACGCCGCGCTGGGAACCTTCCAATTCAAAGGCCAGGTTGGAAGTCAGGGCGTTGAGTGAGGCAAAGGTTTCAGAAGCGTTGGCCAGCAGGGTTTCGGTGGATTGAGAGGGCGTGACGGTAAAGAGTGACGATGAAGCGGAAGTAGGAAAGTAATGATCCATGGCACGCTCGGCGGCGGCCTGGAGTTTGCGGTGTTCGATTTCAGCGCTGTGGGGCGGATTGGGGGTAGGTTTGAACATGATGTGCAGCTCCGATATGTATTAGGGAAGCTGACACCATCCGCTTGCACGCGAATAAGGTGGCAGCTGTGCGCAGGTGTGCAAGACCGGGCATATCGGACCCCGGCAGACCCCAAGGGATCTCCCACGCACAGCCGCCATAAGAAATACAGCAGGCATAAAAAACGCCCGTTGAATGGCTATGGGCGTTGGTGCGCCGACATGTAACCGGACTTGCACGTCCGTGTCACCGTTTTTTGCGATGACGCACGAAGACTAGGCGCGATCGCAGGGCACAACAAGTTCATGCACAGCGCGAGAGGTTGCAGGAAAAATCCGACTGTAAAGCACACGCCGATGCGATCGTTCCCACGCTCTGCGTGGGAATGCATCCCGTGACGCTCCGCGTCACCACAGCGCGAGACTTGAGCCTTGCATCGCCAGTTGGACGCAGAGCGTCCAAGGCTGCATTCCCACGCGGAGCGTGGGAACGATCATCATCAGTCCCTTTTTGGGACTGCTCCCACTTCGTCACATCGCCGTTGGGCTCACCTGCTCCAACGCTTGATCAACCAGTAACTGCCCCAGCTCACTCATCTGCTGAATGGCCAGCACCACACCGCGCTGGGAACCTTCCAATTCGAAGGCCAGGTTGGAGGTCAACGCGTTGAGTGAGGCAAAGGTTTCAGAAGCGTTGGCCAGCAGGGCTTCGGTGGATTGAGAGGGCGTGACGGTAAAGAGTGACGATGAAGCGGAAGTCGGAAAGTAATGATCCATGGCACGCTCGGCGGCGGCCTGGAGTTTGCGGTGTTCGATTTCAGCGCTGTGGGGCGGATTGGGGGTAGGTTTGAACATGATGAAACTCCTAAACAGATGAGTAAGGAGCGCCACCGTTCGCTTGCACGCGAATAAGGGTGGCGACCGTGCGCAGGTGTGCAAGACCGGGCCTGTTTAGGACACCCAGCAGGTCCGAAGACCTCCTGCGCGCAGCCGCCATAAAGCAGCGAGCACAAAAAACGCCCGTTGAATGGCTGGGCGTTTGTACGCCTAAACAGTTTCGTCGGACTTGCACGTCCGTGTCACCGTTTTTTGCGATGACGGACGAAGACTAGGCGCGATCGCAGGGCACAACAAGTTCATGCACAGCGCGAGAGGTTGCAGGAAAAATCCGACTGTAAAGCGCACGCCGATGCGATCGTTCCCACGCTCTGCGTGGGAATGCATCCCGTGACGCTCCGCGTCACCACAGCGCGAGACTTAAGCCTTGCATCGCCAGTTGGACGCAGAGCGTCCGAGGCTGCATTCCCACGCGGAGCGTGGGAACGATCATCAACATGTGTAGCTCAGGCCAACCCCGCCTCCACCAACAACGCCTCCAACCCCATCAAGTCCGGCACCCTGGCCACATGCTCCCCCACCTGTACCGCCGCCAGTTCCAGCGGGCACAACGGCACGTCCACATAACTCAACTGGCTATCGAGCTTGTACGAACGCGGAATCCCCTGGATCACCAACGCAATAAACTTCAACGTCGGCCGTCCTCCAAGGGTGTTCAACACCACGATCCGCGCCCGCTCTCCCACCACGCCCGACTCGCCACACGCGGCCTCAAAGCTGATCAACGGCAACTGCCGATCCCGCCAGGTAACCTGCCGCAAATACCACGGCGGCGCGTCGCTGGCCGGTTCGCCGCGCTGGAAGTCGATCAACTCGGCCACAGCGACGTTGGGCAATAACAGGTGACGGTCGGCCAATGGCAGCAGCAAGCCGGTGAGTTGCGTAGCGCGGTGATCAAGCACGGGACTTGCTCCAATAAGCGATGCTTTCCAGCAACACCGACTCTTGATAAGGCTTGCCAAGGTAGTCGTTGACGCCAATCGCCATCGCACGATCACGGTGTTTTTGCCCGGTGCGGGAGGTGATCATGATGATGGGCATGCGCATCAGCCGTGGGTCGTCGCGCACCTGGATCGCCACTTCGAAGCCGTCCATGCGCGGCATTTCGATGTCGAGCAGCATCAGGTCCGGGGTGTGTTCTTCCAGCACGGCCATGGCGTCGATGCCGTCCTTGGCGGTGAGCACGTTCATGCCGTTGCGCTCCAGCAGGCGACTGGTGACTTTGCGTACGGTGACCGAGTCGTCCACCACCAGCACCAGCAGTGGACGCTTTTTCAGGGGGTCGTTGAGGATCAAGGGCGCCTCGACCGCCTGGGCCGGCAAGGCCGGTGGCCGCGCGCGGATATGCGCCAGCAGGTCGATGATCAGTACCACGCGGCCATCGCCCAGGATGGTTGCGCCCGACAGGCCCTTCACCCCGGCAAATTGCGGCCCCAGGCCCTTGACCACGATCTCCCGGGTGCCGGCCATGGCATCTACCTGCACCGCCACGCGCCGCTCGTTGCACTGCACCAGCAGCACCGGCAGCGGCTGGTATTGGCCGAGCAGGTTCGGGCGGCCCACGGTGTGCAGCAGGTCGCCAAGGTAGAACAGCTCGTAGCGCTGGCCGGCGTATTCGTAACGCGGTGGATTCAGTTGATAGTGCCCTTCCAGCTCATGGGGCATGACCCGCACCAGGCCTTCGATGGTGTTCAGCGGGATCGCGTATTGATCGTCCGCGCACTGCACCATCAACGCCTGGTTGACCGACACGGTGAACGGCAGGCGAATGCGAAAGTGCACGCCCTCCCCCGGCGTCGAATCGATAACCATCGAACCGCCCAGCTGGCGCACTTCTTCATGCACCACATCCATGCCGACGCCACGCCCGGAAATCTGGGTGATTTTTTCGGCGGTGGAAAACCCCGGTTGCAGGATGAACTGCAACACGTCGCGGTCGCTGATTTCCAGGTTGGGGTCGAGCAAACCGCGCTTGATCGCCTTGCGCCGAACCGCTTCAAGCGGCACGCCGGCGCCGTCGTCGCGCATGTCGAAAACGATGTCGCCGCCTTCGTGGGTCAGGTCCAGGGTGATCCGGCCTTTTTCAGGCTTGCCCGCCAGCAACCGCGCATCGCGGGATTCCAGGCCATGGTCGACGGCGTTGCGCAGCATGTGTTCCAACGGCGCGACCATGCGTTCCAGCACGTTGCGATCCATCTCGCCTTCGGCGTTACCGACGATAAATTCCACATCCTTGCCCAGTTCGCCCGCCACCTGCCGCACGATGCGTTTAAGCCGCGGCAGCATGCGTTCGAAGGGCACCATGCGCGTGCGCATCAGGCCTTCCTGCAGCTCGGTGTTGATCCGCGCCTGTTGCTGCAAAAGGTTGTGGGCGTCCTGGTTGCGACGCTCGAGGGTTTCCTTGAGGTCGAGCAGGTCGGAAGCGGACTCGAACAGGGCCCGGGACAGTTGTTGCAGTTGGGAATGGCGGTCCATTTCCAGTGGGTCGAATTCTTCGTAGCCCAGGCGTTCGGCCTCAGCTTGTTGGCGGCTGAGAATGCGGCCCTGGGTTTCGGTATCGAGGCGGCGCAGTTGGTCGCGCATACGCTCGATGGTGGTTTCCACTTCGTTGAGGGCAATGCGCGCATCGTTGACCTGCTGCTCGATGCGCCCACGGAAGATCGAGGTTTCACCGGCCAGGTTGACCAGGTCATCCAGCAAGTCGGCAGAGATCTTTACCATGTCGGCGGCCGGATCACTGGCCGGCACCGCCTCGGTTTTAGTGGCCGCCAACGCCACCGGCGCGGCCGTCACTTCAGCCGGATGCACCAGGCTTTTGATCCGCTCGATCAGCAGGTCCACCGAGCCCACCGGCATTCCCGCCGCCACGGCTTCGATCATCTGCGCCAGGCGGTCGTGGCAACCTTGCAGCAACGCGAAGAGTTCCGCCGACGGCGCCAGCAAACCAGCGGACAAGCCTTCGTAGAGAAACTCCAGCTCATGGGCCAGGTCGCCAATCGGGCCGATCTCGACCATCCGCGCGCCGCCCTTGAGGGTGTGCAGGTCACGCAGCAGTGTCTCGACTTCCTGGCGATTTTTTGGCTCGGCCTGCCAGCGCAACAGCGCGGCGCCGGAGCTGTCGAGGATGTCGGCGGCTTCTTCGAGAAAGATATCCAGCAGCTCGGGATCACTGCCCGGCGTCTCGACTTCGGCGGCTGCGGCGGGCGCCGCCTGTCCGATGCCGTGGCGCAACTCACGCAAGTGGCTGATCAGGTCGGTGGAGTCGATCAGCGGTTGTTGGTGTTGCAGCTGCTCAAGCAGCAGCGCCAGTCGCTCATGACTGGCCATCAACCCGTTCGCCAACTCGCTGGAGTAGCTGTAGCGACGGTCCACCAGGCCTTCGTAAAGGTTTTCCAACTCAAGGGCCAAGTCGCCCACCGCGCCGATTTCAGCCATGCGCGCGCCACCCTTGAGGGTATGCAAATCCCGTTGCAGCGACGACAGCGGTGCGGCGTTATCCGGGTCCAGCAGCCAGCGCTTCAGGGACTGGCCGGCGCTGTCGAGGATGTCCACCGCCTCTTCAAGGAAGATCTCGACGATCTCATCGTCTATCGCAAAGCCCTGGTCCAGCTTAGCCGTGGCGGCACCCAGTTCGGAGATGCTCAGCGCGCGGCTGCCATCGGTCTTGATCAGGCCGGTGGCGGACGGGTCGAGACCTTCATCCAGCAGCTCGCGCAGGGCTCGAACGCGTGCCGGCGCCGCGCTGATTTCCTGGCCGGCGGCCAGTTGGTCGAGCATGTTGATCAGGGCTTCGTGGGCCTGCTCAGCTTCGTGGAAGAAGCGCTCGCTGACCGCCAGGCTGCTTTCTTCCACCGCGCCGTAGAGGTCGAGCAAGGCTTCGCACAACTCATCCATCGGGTGCAGGTCGGCCAGGTGCGCGCCTTCGCCGAGGGTGGTCAGCTCGTCCAGCAGTGCGCTCAGTTCCTGGCGTTCGCCGGGGTGCTGTTGCCAGCGGCGCAGCAGGCTTTCGGCGTCCAGCAGGATGTCCATGCCCTGGGCCAGGAAGTTGGTGATCAACTGCGGGTCGCGCTTGATGCGCAGCCCTGTGCTGGGTGCATTCAGCAGGGCTTCAAGCTGGCTGTTCAACAGGTTTTGCGTGCGTTCGATCAAGGCTGCTGCGCCGTTGATAGGCGCGTGGGGATCACTGTCCAGCTGGCGCACACCACGCTGGAACAGCGCCTCAGCCTCCAGCAGTAATTCGATTTCATCCAGGTCCAGCGGCAGGCGATGGGCCTTGTATTCGCGGGTCAGGTGATCCAGCGGGCGCGCCAGTTCGGCTATAGGCAACACACCGGCCATGTAGGCGCTGCCCTTGAGGGTGTGCAGGGCGCGTTGCAGTTCATCGCTGACTTGCAGCGGCAGGTGCTCGGTGGCCTGTTGCAGGAAATGGTTGAGGCTGTCGAGGTGGCTCTGGGCTTCGTTGCGGAAGATTTCCAGCAACTGCGGGTCCAGGGCGGCCGGGTCTGTGGCCGAGGGTCCGACACCGCTGGCCAAGGCATGGGCGCGTGCCGCCAGTTCGTCTACGTCGTCGCGCTGGCGCTGGGCATCGTCGGCAAAATCGGTGATCAGCTCCGGCAGCAATTCCAGCACATCATCCAGCACCGCTTGCACATCAGGGCCCGGCGCAACGCTGCGTTCCAGCACGCGGTTGAGCAGGTTTTCCACGGCCCAGGCCAGCTCCGCCAACACCAGGGCGCGCACCATGCGGCCACTGCCTTTCAAGGTGTGGAAGGCGCGGCGCATTTCGCTCAGGGTGGCCTTGTCTGCCAGGCTCGCGGTGCCGGCGGGTACGTGGCGGTGCAGCACGTCGAGGACTTCGGCGGTTTCTTCGAGGAAGACTTCCCGCAGCTCGTCGTCGATGGGCTCTTCGCCGGCAGGCGGTGGCAGCAGGCTGCCAGGGCGTTGGAGGGCTGGCGGGTTAAGGCGCGAGGTAGGGCTGGCCAGCGCATCCGCGAGAAACGGGGTTTGTTCCGTCGGCGTATCATCCTGGGCGAGCAGCGCCTGGCGCCACGGCTTCTCGGCCGGCAAATAGCCCAGCGCTGCCAGGCCTTCGGCGGCCACTTCCAGCACCCGTTCGCCTGGGGCGTCGTGGTCCTGCAGCATGCGCTCCAGGTAGTACTCGAGGCTGGTGAGCACATCGGCAAAATGCTCAAGCTGCGCCTCGGAAGGCGCGGCCTCACTGACCATCAATTGCTCGTTGACGTAATCGTTGCAGCCGCGCATCAGGCTCGCCGCACGGGGCAGCGGAATCATCGCCAGCGCACCGCGCACCTGGGTCAGCAGCTCGGGCAGCGACTCCAGACGCTGGCGGTCCCAATGGGCCTCGATGCAGTCGATCACCAGCTCTTTGGCCTGGGTCAGGCACTGGCAGGATTCGCGGATCACCAGGTGGTGGATCTGCGTCAGATCGGTGGTGGGCAGGCGGCTTTCTTCCCGGCGCTCCGGCTCGACCGTGCCGACCATCCCGGCCAGCGTCGCCTCGACGTAGAGCAAGGCACCGGCGACGTCCATCAACACCGCATCGTTGGGCTCGCGCTGCCCCTGGGCCAGGCCGAGCACCACCGCCAATTGGTCGATGATCACTTTGCGCGGCTGGCCGAAACCCAATACCGCCAGGGTATCGGCGATCTGGCGCAAGGGCGCCAGCAAGGCCTCAAGGTCGGAGGCGTGCTGGCGGTCGCTGCGTACGAACAGGTCCAGGCGTTCCTTGACCCGCACCAGCTCCTCACACAACGCGCCGAGCACCGAGCCCATCGCGTCGCGGTCCGGGCCGGCCAGGCGGGCGCGTTCGGCGTCCACCACGGCGCTGTCGGGCAGGGCTTCATCGAGGCCATAACGTTCTTTCAAACTTTGCATCCGTGGAGTCGGTCGGGTGACTTTGGCGACGTAGAACAACAGGCTTTTGAGCAGCTCATCCGGGGCCGGGGTGTTGATGCCGTTGATACCCTGGATCAGCAGGCGCTTGAGTTCCTTGTCGCAGGCTTTGAGCAAACTGCGCAACGCCGGGCTGTTGGCGACCACGCCAATGAGCATGCCTTCCACCAGCGCCGAGGTCACCTGCCACAACGGTAACAGCGGCGCACCATGGCACAGGGCTTCGAGGCGGGCGAAAACCCGCGCCATGTCTTCCAGGTTGCTGGGGCCGTGGTCTTCGCGCAGCAAGCCGACCAACGCCTGTTGCAGCATCTGCCGCCACTGACGCAGCAGCTCGGGGAAATCTTCCGGCGTGCGCTGGGCCAGCGCTTCCTCGGGCAGCGGTGGGATCACCAGCAGTTGCGGGCTGAACAGGCTGGTTTCCGAGAGCAGGCTCTCGCCGCGCACGCTGCGCAGGTCGTTGAGCAGCGGCAGCACCACCAGGGGCAGGTCGCGGCGGGCGCCGTGCACGCGGTCGAGGTACAGCGGCAGTTGGCCGAGGCCCTGTTGCAGCAGGCGAATGCCTTCGTCGCGCTGGCTGACGCGCGCGCCTTGCAGGGCAAGGGCCAGTTGCTCCATTTCTTCGGCGAACAAGGCTGCGCCGTAGAACTCGACCATCAGCAAACTGCCGTGGACCTGATGAATGCATTCCAGGCATTGGCCGATGGCCTCGCTGCTGCCTTTTTCAACATAGGCGTCCAGCGCCGAACGGGCCTGCTTCAGGGTTTCGGCAATTTCGCCCTTGACCCATTCGAGGGCCACGTAGTCGTGCCGATCAACCATAACCGCTCCCGTCTGAATTCATGAGTTGCCGTGTTGCTTGAACATAACGCCCTGTAGGAGCGAGCTTGCTCGCGAAGAGCGCTAACGATGACGCGGGCATTCTGAATGAACGCGGCGCTCTCGGGTTTTTCGCGAGCAAGCTCGCTCCTACGGGGCTGGCGGCAAGGTGAACCCCGACACCGACCGCCGCAACTGACTGGCCATTTTTGCCAGGTTGCCGATGCTCTCGGCAGTGGCCGTGGAACCAGAAGAAGTCTGAGTGGTGATCTGCTGAATCACGTTCATCGTCAGGGAAATCTGCCCCGCCGACGACGTCTGCTGCTGCGCCGCGTTGGAGATACTCTGGATCAACGCCGCCAGGGTTTTCGACACGCCTTCGATCTCTTCCAGCGCCACGCCGGCGTCCTGGGCCAGCCGCGCACCGCGCACCACTTCGGTGGTGGTCTGTTCCATGGAGATCACGGCTTCGTTGGTGTCCGTCTGGATCGCTCGCACCAGGGTTTCGATCTGTCGGGTCGCCGCTGAAGAGCGCTCAGCCAGGCGCTGTACCTCATCGGCTACCACGGCAAAACCGCGCCCGGCGTCACCGGCCATGCTCGCCTGGATCGCAGCGTTGAGGGCAAGGATGTTGGTTTGCTCGGCAATGTCGTCGATCAGGCTGACGATGTCGCCAATCTCCTGGGACGACTCCCCCAGGCGCTTGATGCGCTTGGCGGTGTCCTGGATCTGTTCGCGGATGTTGTCCATGCCGTGGATGGTGTTGTGCACCACCTCATTGCCTTTGTTGGCAATCTCTACCGAACGCTCGGCCACTGCCGACGATTCGGCGGCGTTGGCCGATACCTGGTCGATGGACTGGGCCATCTGGTTGATCGCGGTGGACGCTTCGGCAATCTGTTGCGCCTGATGCTCCGACGCTTGGGCCAGGTGCATGGCGGTGGCCTGGGTGTCCTGCACCGCACCAGCCACCTGGCCGGCAGTGAGGTTGATGGTCGCCACCAGGTCGCGCAGCTGGTCCACGGAGTAGTTGATGGAGTCGGCGATGGTGCCGGTGAAGTCTTCGGTGACCGAGGCGGTGACGGTCAGGTCACCGTCGGCCAAGTCTTCAATCTCATCCAGCAGGCGCATGATCGCGTTCTGGTTGCGCTCGTTCTTCTCGGCGGTTTCCCGCAATTGGCGGTTGGTCTCGCGGACCATCACCAAGCCGATCAGGATGATCGAGGCCAGCGCCAGCAAGCCCAGCACGTAGCCGCCGATGGTGTCGAAGGTGCGCCCGTCGGCCAGGTTTTCAAAACCGGTGGCCAGGTGCGAGGCTTCGTCCAGCAGGGTTTGCGACAGGTTGAAAATATTGCTCGCCGAGGCGCGCACCTGGAACAACTGCGGCGAGGTCTCGAGGATTTCATCCACGGAGCCGGAGACGAATTCGAACAGCTCGGCGATTTCCGCCAGCCGCGCCCGCGCATCGTGATCTTCAACCTGAGAGATACGCAGCCCGGGGTTGCCCTGGAGCATGCCGTTGAGCACCTGGCCGAAACGGTTGGCATCGCGGCCAAAGGCATCGGCGGCCTGCACGGCGGTTTCGTCGCCCGCCAGCACGGTGTTCACCGCGCCGAGGATGCGTTCGGCCAGCAACGATTGGCGCTGGGCCAACGCCACCTGGCTGGCCGGAGCACCGCGTTGCAGGAGGATGTCGACGACCTTCTCCGACTCCATCTGCAATTGCGGAACGGTTTCCGCCAGGGTCGCGGCCACTTGATGCAGTGACAGCACCGTTTGCTCGCTGGCCAGAATCGCATCGGCGTTTTTCAGCAGCGCTTCCCAGTCGGTCTGCACGGCGCGCATTTCTGCGCGCACGGCGGTGGGTGCGGCAGGCAGGCCGGTGGCCGGGTCGCCTTTTTTCAGGTAACCCCAGCGCTGGGCAAAATCGTTGCGCGCATCCCCCAGCAGCTTGAACGCAGCGGCCTTGCCGGCGGCGGCCTCGGTGGCGTTCTTGGCGATGCGCTGGGACAGCACCCGCAGCTCACCGGCATGGCCGATGTACTGTTTGTCGTAGGTGGACTGGGTATTGAGGTACGCGAAGTTGGCGAACAACAGCATGATGAACACGATCAGCGCGATAAACAGCACGATGATCTGCGAGCGGCTGCGGGACGCTTCCTGGGGTTTGGCGGGGGTAACGGTACTCATGCGGCAACATCCATGAAGCCTGGAGCCTGGGCCAGGGCGAAGGGGCTGAAGACCTGCCACAGCTGATCGCCGTCGAACTGGCCCTGGATAAACGGCGCGTCGCCTGCGGTGCTCGTCGACAATGCGTCTTGTGCGAAATGCTGCATGCCCACCACCTCGTCCACCAACAGGCCGACAAACACGTCCTGATATTCCACCACCAGCACCCGCCGCTGCTTGCGCGCCACCGACAGGTCAAGGCCGAGGAACCCGCCCAGGTCCATCACCGGCAGCAAGCGCCCACGCAGGTTGGCCACGCCCTTGACCCACGGTTTGACGCCGGGCATCAAGGTGCAGCGCGGTTCGTGCAGCACTTCCGCGACCTCACCCATGGGCGCCACGTACCAGTGCTCACCCAGGCGAAACCCGATTCCGCTCCAGCTGTGCAGCCGGGTTTCCTGGGACGGCAGGTCGGCGGCCAGCAAGCGGCAGCGGCGGTCGATGTCCAGCAGCAGCTCGAAGGCGGTTTGCGACTCGGTCATGGGAACGTGCCGTCAGCCGGCCAGCACCTTGTTCAGGGTGGCGATCAGGGTTTCTTCGTCCACGGGCTTGGTCAGGTAATCCTTGGCGCCCTGGCGCTCGCCCCAGATCTTGTCGGTTTCCTGATCCTTGGTGGTGATGATGATCACCGGGATGTGCCCGGTTTCAGGGTCTTTGGTCAGTTGCCGGGTGGCCTGGAAGCCATTGAGGCCCGGCATGACGATGTCCATCAATACCGCGTCAGGCTTTTCCTGGCGGGCCAGCGCGACGCCGTCGCCGCCGTTCTGGGCCTTGAGGACTTCGTGACCATGCTTTTCGAGCATTTCAGTCAGTTTGTACATTTCAGTCGGCGAGTCGTCGACGATCAGAACACGTGCCATGGTTATCCCCACTTCTTTAGTAGACGCCAGCCCTCGTGGGGCCCTCGTCAGTGTGCTTGTTCTACTGCGGCGAAGCCCGGTACATAGGCCTTGATCGCGCTCAGCAGTTCTTCCTTGCTGAAAGGCTTGGTCAAAAATTGATCAGAACCGACGATGCGCCCCTTGGCCTTGTCGAACAGACCATCCTTGGAGGACAACATGATCACCGGGATCGACTTGAACGCCGGGTTGTTCTTCACCAACGCGCAGGTCTGATAGCCATCCAGGCGCGGCATCATGATGTCGACAAAGATAATGTGCGGGTGATGGTCAACAATCTTGGCCAGGGCATCGAAACCGTCGATGGCCGTGATGACGTCGCACCCTACGTTCTTCAACAGTGTTTCGGCCGTGCGGCGAATCGTTTTCGAATCGTCGATCACCATCACTTTCAAGGCGTTGGAATGCTGTTCCATATCTGCTCTACCATCGCCACAGCGAATAGGTTTTCGGTGTGTACTGCCTGATGTTGCACAGGACGAGCGTCAAAAGCCTCGGAATTCAAGGGCTGATGTGCCATGGCAGCCTTTTTAGCACAGTCTCAGAACGCAATCTATCGGCCGACCCGCGCGGTGGTTTTTCCTTGACCCACAACAGCCGCAGCGCCACTCTGACGCCACTTTTATGCGCCCTTATTTGCTAGAGGAAATCCCCCATGAGCGTTCGCGTCGGCATTGTCATGGACCCTATCGCCAGCATCTCCTATAAAAAGGACAGCTCGCTGGCCATGCTGCTGGCCGCCCAGGCCCGCGGCTGGAGCCTGTTCTATATGGAGCAGCCGGACCTTTACCAGGGCGACGGTGAAGCGCGGGCGCGGATGCGCCCGCTGCAGGTGTTTGCCAACCCTGAGAAGTGGTTCGAGCTGCAAGACGAAATCGACAGCCCCCTGAGCGACCTTGACGTGATCCTGATGCGCAAGGATCCGCCGTTCGACATGGAGTTCGTCTACTCCACCTACCTGCTGGAGCAGGCCGAACGCGCGGGCGTGCTGATCGTCAACAAGCCCCAGAGCCTGCGCGACTGCAATGAAAAGCTGTTCGCCACGCTGTTCCCACAGTGCACACCGCCCACCGTGGTCAGCCGCCGCGCCGATGTGCTGCGTGAATTCGCCGCCAAGCACGGTGATGTGATCCTCAAGCCGCTGGACGGGATGGGCGGCACGTCGATCTTCCGCCACCGCGCGGGCGACCCGAACCTGTCGGTGATCCTGGAAACCCTGACCGCGCTGGGCACCCAGCAGATCATGGGCCAGGCCTACATTCCGGCAATCAAGGACGGCGACAAGCGCATCCTGATGATCGATGGCGAGCCGGTGCCTTATTGCCTGGCGCGCATTCCGGCGGCCGGCGAGACCCGTGGCAACCTGGCAGCCGGCGGCCGAGGTGAAGCCCGCCCGCTGACGGACAAGGATCGCTGGATTGCCGCCCAAGTCGGCCCAACCCTGCGTGAAAAGGGCCTGCTGTTTGTAGGACTGGACGTAATTGGCGAGAACCTCACCGAGATCAACGTCACCAGTCCGACCTGTATTCGCGAGATCGACAATGCATTTGGCACGAACATCGGCGAAATGCTGATGGCAGCCATTGCCTCCAAGCTACAAGCCAAGTGACATAGAACAGCCGGACACAAACCAACATTGCGTTATCATGCGCCACCTGTGAAACGCGCGATGTTGGTTTTCTTGTCATGACGCTCCCGCCCGATCTGCCCCCCGAACTCTCCCACAGCGGCGTGCGCCCGGCTGATCGGCTCGGATTTACCCTGTTTCTCGCGGCGTTGATTCACCTGGCGTTGATCCTCGGCCTGGGCTTCACCTTTGCCGAACCCAAGCAGATCACCAAGACCCTGGAAATCACACTCGCCACCTTCAAAAGCGAGAAGAAGCCCGAGAAGGCTGATTTTCTCGCCCAGGACAACCAGCAAGGCAGCGGCACCCTCGACAAGAAGGCCGTGCCCAAGACCACCGAAGTGGCGCCTTTCCAGGACAACAAGGTCAATAAGGTCACGCCACCGCCAGCGCCCAAGCCGGAGGTGAAACAGGCTGCACCCAAGGCCGCTGTCACCACCGTCGCGCCCAAACCGCAAAAAGCCCCAACCCAGCGTGAAAAGGCCAAGACCGAACCCACGCCTGCCCCGCCGGCCCCGACGTTTGACAGCTCGCAACTCTCCAGTGAAATCTCCAGCCTGGAAGCCGAACTGGCCCACGAACAACAGCTGTACGCCAAGCGCCCGCGGATCTACCGCCTGAATGCTGCCTCCACCATGCGCGACAAAGGCGCCTGGTATAAGGACGAGTGGCGCAAAAAGGTCGAGCGCATCGGCAACCTGAACTACCCGGACGAAGCCCGCCGCCAGCAGATCTACGGCAATTTGCGACTGCTGGTGTCGATCAACCGCGACGGCACCTTGTACGAAGTGCAGGTACTGGAGTCCTCCGGCCAACCGCTACTGGACCAGGCGGCACAACGCATCGTGCGCCTGGCGGCGCCTTTTGCGCCGTTTACCGGGGACTTGAACGACATCGACCGTCTGGAAATCATTCGCACCTGGCGCTTTGCCAAAGGTGATCGACTGTCCAGTAACTAACCAACCCTGCTTTCTGTAGGAGCGAGCTTGCTCGCGAAGATCGTTAACGATAACGCGGGCTTTCTGGCTTAACCCGGCGCTCTCAGGTTTTTCGCAAGCAAGCTCGCTCCTACAGAGAATCAACACGCCAAACCAATTCCTGCGCATCCTCAGCTTGTCAGTTCGCCCCTCCAACGCCACACTAGCGGACATGAAAAATGTCAGCCCGACCTACCTCAAGCACCAATTCCTGATCGCCATGCCCCATATGGCCGACCCGAACTTTGCGCAGACCTTGACCTACATCGTCGAGCACACCGCCAATGGTGCGATGGGGTTGGTGGTCAACCGCCCGCAAGACCTGAACCTGGCCGATATCCTCGAGCAACTGCGACCGGACATCGACCCGCCCGCCAACTGCCAGCACGTACCGATCTACATCGGCGGGCCAGTGCAGACTGACCGGGGTTTTGTGCTGCACCCCACCGGGCCGAAATTCCAGGCGACCGTGGACCTTGAAGGGCTGTCGCTTTCCACTTCCCAGGATGTGTTGTTCGCCATCGCCGATGGCATCGGGCCTGATCAAAGCGTGATCACCCTGGGCTACGCCGGTTGGGAAGCCGGGCAACTGGAGGCCGAACTGGCGAGCAATGCCTGGCTGACCTGCCCGTTTGACGCCGACATCCTGTTCAACACCCCCAGCGAACTGCGCCTGGAAGCGGCGGCCGCCAAGCTGCGGGTCAACCTCAGCCTGCTGACCAGCCAGGCGGGGCACGCCTGATGGCCTTGCGTCTGATCCTCGGTTTTGACTACGGCACCAAACAGATCGGCGTAGCGGTCGGCCAGGTCATCACCGGCCAGGCCCGCGAGCTGTGCACCTTGAAAGCCCAGAACGGCGTGCCGGACTGGAACCAGGTCGAAGCCCTGATCAAGGAGTGGAAGCCCGACGCCGTCGTGGTCGGCCTGCCCTTGAACATGGACGGCACCCCGAGCGAGATGTGCCTGCGGGCCGAAAAGTTCGCCCGCCGCCTGAATGGCCGCTACAACCTGCCCTTCTATACCCACGATGAACGCTTGACCACCTTTGAAGCCAAGGGCGAGCGCCGCGACCGTGGTGGGCAGAAAGGCAGCTACCGCGACAACCCGGTGGATGCCATCGCCGCAGCCTTGCTGTTGCAGGGCTGGCTGGATGAAAACACCGCTTTATTTGAATCCTGAATTGCCGCATTGCTTTTTGTAGGAGCGAGCTTGCTCGCGAAAAACGTCAACGATTACGCGCGCGTCCAGTGATGCACGCGGTGCCTGTGAGTTCTTCGCGAGCAAGCTCGCTCCTACAGTGTCTTTTACGTTTGAGCCCGGACCTTGCCTGCGCAAGGCCTTGAAGGAGCCACCATGAGCCTGCCCAATCCCGCCGACCTGATCAGCCAGATGGCGATCCGCCTCAAGGCGCACCTGGAACACCGCGCCATCAGCGAGCCGCGCTTTATCGGCATTCGTACCGGTGGCGTATGGGTGGCCCAGGCGCTCTTGGAAGAACTGGGCAGCGACTCGCCCCTCGGCACCCTCGATGTGTCCTTTTACCGCGACGACTTCAGCCAGAACGGCCTGCACCCGCAAGTGCGCCCTTCGGCCCTGCCGTTCGAGATCGAAGGCCAGCACCTGGTGCTGATCGATGACGTCCTGATGAGCGGTCGTACCATCCGCGCCGCCCTGAACGAACTGTTCGACTATGGCCGCCCGGCCAGCGTGACGCTGGTCTGCCTGCTGGACCTGGATGCCGGCGAATTGCCGATCAGCCCGGACGTGGTCGGCGCCACCCTGTCCCTGGAAGCCCACCAGCGGGTAAAATTGTCCGGTCCTACGCCGCTCGAACTCGAACTGCAAGACCTTGCCCTTTAAACCGCCTTGTAAAGAGTCCCCGCGATGACGCCTCTAGATGCCAAGCGCCCGCTGCAGCTCAATGCTCAGGGCCAGCTGCAACACTTCCTGTCCCTCGACGGCTTGCCCCGCGAACTGCTCACCGAAATCCTCGACACGGCCGACTCGTTCCTCGAAGTCGGCGGCCGGGCAGTGAAAAAAGTCCCGCTGTTGCGCGGCAAGACCATCTGCAACGTGTTCTTCGAGAACTCGACCCGCACCCGTACCACCTTTGAGCTGGCGGCCCAGCGCCTGTCGGCCGACGTGATCACGCTGAACGTGTCGACCTCGTCGGCGAGCAAGGGCGAAACCCTGCTCGACACCCTGCGCAACCTGGAAGCCATGGCGGCCGACATGTTCGTGGTGCGCCACGGCGACTCCGGCGCTGCGCACTTCATCGCCGAGCACGTGTGCCCGAACGTGGCGATCATCAACGGCGGCGACGGCCGTCACGCCCACCCGACCCAGGGCATGCTCGACATGCTGACGATCCGCCGGCACAAGGGCAGCTTCGAAAACCTCTCGGTGGCCATCGTTGGCGACATCCTGCACTCGCGGGTAGCGCGCTCGAATATGCTGGCCCTGAAGGCCCTGGGCTGCCCGGACATCCGCGTGATCGCTCCCAAAACCCTGCTGCCGATCGGCATCGAGCAATACGGCGTGAAGGTCTACACCGACATGGCCGAAGGCCTGAAGGATGTGGACGTGGTGATCATGCTGCGTCTGCAGCGCGAGCGCATGGCGGGCGGCCTGTTGCCGAGCGAAGGCGAGTTCTATCGCCTGTTCGGCCTGACCACCGCGCGCCTGGCCGGCGCCAAGCCGGATGCCATCGTGATGCACCCGGGGCCGATCAACCGTGGCGTGGAGATTGAGTCGGCAGTGGCCGACGGCGCGCAGTCGGTGATTCTCAACCAGGTGACCTACGGCATCGCCGTCCGCATGGCCGTGTTGTCCATGGCCATGAGCGGGCAAACCGCACAACGTCAATTCGAGCAGGAGAACGCCCAGTGAAGCTCAGCATTCTCGGCGCCCGAGTCATCGATCCGGCCAGCGGCCTGGATCAAGTCACCGATCTGCACCTGGAAGCCGGCAAGATCATTGCCATCGGCGCCGCACCCGCAGGCTTCAGCGCCAGTGAAACCATCGACGCCAAAGGCCTGATCGCCGCGCCCGGGCTGGTGGACCTGAACGTCGCCCTGCGCGAACCGGGTTACAGCCGCAAAGGCAGCATCGCCAGCGAAACCCGCGCCGCCGCAGCCGGCGGCGTCACCAGCCTGTGCTGCCCGCCCCACACCAAGCCGGTGCTGGACACCTCGGCCGTGACCGAGCTGATCCTCGACCGCGCCCGCGAGGCCGGCAACTGCAAAGTGTTCCCCATCGGCGCCCTGAGCAAAGGCCTGGACGGTGAACAGTTGGCCGAGCTGATCGCCTTGCGCGACGCCGGCTGCGTGGCCTTCGGCAACGGTCTGGAAAGCTTTCGCAGCACCCGCACCCTGTGCCGCGCCCTGGAATATGCAGCGACCTTCGACCTGACGGTGATTTTCCACTCCCAGGACCGTGACCTGGCCGAAGGTGGCCTGGCCCACGAAGGCGCCACGGCAAGCTTCCTTGGCCTGCCGGGCATCCCGGAAACCGCCGAGACCGTGGCCCTGGCCCGGGACCTGCTGCTGGTGGAGCAAAGCGGCGTACGCGCGCACTTCAGCCAACTGACCAGCGCTCGGGGCGTGGCCCTGATCGCTCAGGCCCAAGCCCGCGGTTTGCCGGTAACGGCCGATGTGGCGTTGTATCAGCTGATTTTGACGGACGAGGCGCTGATCGACTTCTCCAGCCTGTATCACGTGCAGCCGCCCCTGCGTACCCGCGCTGACCGTGACGGTTTGCGGGCAGCGGTGAAGTCCGGGGTGGTTTCGGCGATTTCCAGCCATCACCAACCCCACGAGCGGGATGCCAAGCTGGCGCCGTTCGGTGCGACGGAACCGGGCATCAGCAGCGTCGAGCTGTTGCTGCCGCTGGCAATGACATTGGTGGAGGATGGCTTGCTGGACCTGCCGACGCTGCTGGCACGTCTCAGTGCCGGCCCTGCCGAGGCGCTGCGCCTGCCGGCGGGCAAGCTGGCGGTGGGTTCGGCGGCGGACCTGGTGCTGTTTGATCCGGCCAGCTCCACGATTGCCGGGGAACACTGGCTGTCCAAGGGCGAGAACTGCCCATTCATCGGCCATAGTCTGCCGGCGACTGTGCGGTACACCTTGGTGGATGGGCGGATCAGCTACCAGGCTTAAATCCGATCCAGAGTGGGCACAGTAAATGTGGGAGCGGGCTTGCTCGCGAAAGCGGTGGGTCAGTCAATAGAGATGTCGACTGACACATCGCATTCGCGAGCAAGCCCGCTCCCACATTTGGATCTTCACAAATCTTATCGACCGCCGCTGCGCTCGGCATTGCGGATCGAAACCTGCGTATTCAGCGTCCAGAAGTCATACAGCACGCCGATCAGGAATAACCCGCCGGTCAGCAAGTAAACGATCCCGCTGATCCATTTGCCCTGATACATGCGGTGCAACCCGAACACACCCAGGAACGCCAACAGGATCCAGGCCACGTTGTATTCAATCGGCCCGGCCGTAAATCGCAGGTCTGCTTCCCGGTCCATTGCCGGAATCAGGAACAAGTCGATCAGCCAGCCAATCCCGAACAAACCGAAGGTGAAAAACCAGATCGTCCCGGTCACCGGCTTGCCGTAATAAAAGCGGTGAGCACCGGTAAAACCGAAAATCCAGAGCAGGTAACCGATCACCTTGCTGTGGGTGTCTTGCTGCGAAACATCCTGTCGATAGGTGTTCATGGAGTACCTCTTTCGCCTCGATAGATAAATTTTTTCATTTTCTTTGTGACTTTTTTACGGGCGCCCGACGCACGGCAAATGGTATCTTCCCTCCCGCAAAGCCTTATGCCACCTGACCTGAGTCGGACAATAGCGACAATTCGTCGCGTTTTTCCTGAATTTGACCCCAGGGTTCAGTCGACAAACGGCCTTAGAACGACACTAAAACCTGTTATAAAGTTGCGCGCAAACCAAAAAGAGCCACGCCTAATGCGACCATTTTTCAAGACATGGCTAACCATTTGCCTATTAATGCCACTGGCCGCCCACGCCACCAATCGTGAGCAACGACTTCCAAACGTTAACGGTTTCACCCCTAAAGTTCACGCCACTACCAGCTCCGCCAAATCGGTAAAGCTGACCGTGAAGCGCCCGACTCAACTGAGCAAGGCCAACGGCAAGGCAGTTCCAGGGTTGATGGCCGTCAACACCAAGCAAAGCAGCAACGTCCTCAGCCGCGCCGTCAACGTGCTCGGTACTCCTTATCGTTGGGGCGGCAGCAGCCCAAGTAAAGGGTTCGACTGCAGTGGTTTGGTGAAATATGCGTTTAACGACGTAAAAGCCGTGGATTTGCCGCGCACTTCCAACGCCATGGCCGCCGGCCACGGGCAAAAGGTTGAGCGCAAGGATTTGAAACCGGGCGACCTGCTGTTCTTCAAACTGAAGAGCCGCCAAGTGAACCATGTTGCCATTTACCTGGGCAACGACCGCTTTATCCACGCACCGCGTCGTGGCAAGTCCGTGAGCATCGATACCCTGAAGAAGCCGTTCTGGGACAAGAACTACGTGATTGCCAAGCGTGTCCTGCCTAAAGAGCAGAACAATCTGCGGATTGTGCAGCGCTGATTGATCGTTCCCACGCTCTGCGTGGGAATGCCTCACTGGACGCTCCGCGTCCGCTCCTGTGACGCAGAGCGTCACGGGCTGCGTTCCCACGCAGAGCGTGGGAACGATCATGATCTTAAATATCCCCGGGCACCCTCGCCTTCTCCCGCGCATGCTCCCGGCTGATCAGCCCCTGGCTGACCAACGCCTTCAAACTCATGTCCAGCGTCGTCATCCCCAACGCCCCACCCGTCTGGATCGCCGAATACATCTGCGCCACCTTGTCCTCGCGGATCAAGTTACGAATTGCCGGCGTGCCGAGCATGATTTCGTGAGCCGCCACCCGCCCGCCGCCGACCTTCTTCACCAGCACCTGAGAGACCACCGCCTGCAATGACTCCGAGAGCATCGAGCGGACCATGGCCTTTTCCCCTGCCGGAAACACATCCACCACCCGATCCACGGTTTTAGCCGCCGACGTGGTGTGCAATGTGCCGAACACCAGGTGCCCGGTTTCCGCCGCCGTCAGTGCGAGCCGAATGGTTTCCAGGTCCCGCAATTCGCCCACCAGGATCACATCCGGGTCCTCCCGTAATGCCGAACGCAGAGCGGCCGAGAAACTGTGGGTGTCGCGATGCACCTGCCGCTGGTTGATCAGGGCGCTTTTCGGTTGATGGATAAATTCGATAGGGTCTTCAAGGGTGAGGATGTGCTGGCGGCGATGGGTGTTGAGGTAATCGATCATCGCCGCCAGGGTCGTGGACTTGCCGGAACCGGTCGGCCCGGTGACCAGTGCCAGCCCTCGGGGCAGGTCCGCGATGCGCCGGAACACCTCGCCCAACCCCAGGCTTTCCAGGCTCTGCACCGCCGAGGGGATGGTGCGAAACACCGCGCCCATGCCCCGGTGCTGCTGGAACACATTTACCCGAAACCGTGCGACCTCGGGCAACTCGAAGGCAAAATCCGTTTCAAGAGATGTTTCGAAATCCTTTTGCTGATGATTGTTCAGCAAAGGGCTGAGTAACTCCGCCACTTGCGTAGGGAGCAGCACCGGCCAATCGAGGGGCCAGACCTCGCCATCAACTCGCAGCATCGGCGCCAACCCGGCCGACAGATGCAGGTCCGAGGCCCGCCGGCGTACGCCGGCAGCCAGCAGTTCAGTGATATCCATAGGGCTTTCCATTTCCAGTAGAATGCCGCGGACTCCATATCCACGGGCGCAACTTGAATGTCGACCATAGCAGACAACATCAGCCTGGTTTCCGAGCGGATCCGAGCCGCGGCCCAAGCCTCGCAACGCGACGCAGACAGCGTGCACCTGTTGGCCGTGAGCAAGACCAAACCCGCACAAGCCATACGCGAGGCCTATGCCGCCGGGATGCGTGAATTTGGCGAGAACTATCTGCAGGAAGCCCTGGGCAAACAGGCCGAATTAACCGACCTGCCCTTGAGTTGGCACTTCATCGGCCCCATTCAATCGAACAAGACTCGTGCGATCGCCGAGAACTTCGCTTGGGTGCATTCCGTGGACCGCCTGAAAATCGCACAACGCCTGTCCGAGCAACGCCCGGCTGACCTGCCGCCGCTGAATATCTGCATTCAGGTCAACGTCAGTGGCGAAGCCAGCAAGTCCGGCTGTACACCCGCCGACCTGCCCGCCCTGGCCGAAGCCATCAGCGCCCTGCCGCGTCTGAAGCTGCGCGGTTTGATGGCGATCCCCGAGCCAACCGACGACCGCGCAGAGCAGGACGCAGCCTTCGCAACCGTACGCGACCTGCAAGCGAGCCTGAACCTGGGGCTCGACACACTTTCCATGGGCATGAGCCATGACCTTGAGTCGGCCATCGCCCAAGGGGCCACCTGGGTGCGGATCGGTACCGCGCTGTTTGGTGCCCGCGACTACGGCCAGCCGTGAAATGGCTGACTTCCATCTGAATAAGGACCTGTCATGAGCAACACGCGTATTGCCTTTATCGGCGCCGGTAACATGGCGGCCAGCCTGATCGGCGGCCTGCGGGCCAAGGGCCTGGAAGCACAACAGATTCGCGCCAGTGACCCGGGCGCCGACACGCGCTCCCGCGTCAGCGCCGAGCACGGCATCGACACCTTCGCCGACAACGCAGAAGCGATTGAAGGCGTGGACGTGGTGGTGCTGGCGGTCAAGCCACAAGCCATGAAAGCCGTGTGCGAAAGCCTGCGCCCAAGCCTCAAGCCCCATCAACTGGTGGTGTCCATCGCCGCCGGCATCACTTGCGCCAGCATGACCCACTGGCTCGGCGCCCAGCCGATTGTGCGTTGCATGCCCAACACCCCGGCGCTGCTGCGCAAGGGCGTGAGCGGCTTGTACGCCACCTCCGAAGTCACTGCCCAACAGCGTGATCAGGCACAAGAGCTGCTGTCCGCCGTGGGTATCGCCGTGTGGCTGGAACACGAGCAGCAACTGGACGCCGTCACCGCTGTGTCCGGCAGTGGCCCGGCGTATTTCTTCCTGCTGATCGAGGCCATGACCGCCGCTGGCGTGAAACTCGGCCTGCCACAGGAAGTCGCCGAGCAATTGGCCGAGCAAACCGCACTGGGTGCCGCGCAGATGGCCGTGTCCAGTGATGTCGACGCCGCCGAACTGCGCCGTCGCGTGACCTCGCCGGGCGGTACTACCCAAGCGGCAATCGAATCGTTCCAGGCCGGGGGCTTTGAAGCCCTGGTGGAAAAAGCACTGGGTGCCGCAGCACATCGTTCGGCCGAAATGGCCGAGCAGCTGGGCAAATAGTCGTCCCCCACATAGGAATCAAACATGCTCGGAATCAATGACGCTGCCATTTTCATCATCCAGACCCTGGGCAGCCTGTACCTGCTGATCGTGCTGATGCGTTTTATCCTGCAACTGGTGCGGGCGAACTTCTACAACCCGCTGTGCCAGTTCGTGGTGAAGGCCACGCAACCGCTGCTCAAGCCACTGCGCCGGGTGATCCCGAGCATGTTCGGCCTGGACATGTCCTCGCTGGTGCTGGCGCTGCTGCTGCAGATCCTGCTGTTCGCGGTCATCCTGTTGCTCAACGGCTACCAGGCCACCACGCTGCTGTTGCTGCCGTGGGCCTTGATCGGGATTTTCTCGCTGTTTTTGAAGATCATTTTCTGGTCGATGATCATCAGCGTGATCCTCTCGTGGGTCGCTCCCGGTAGCCGCAGCCCTGGCGCAGAGTTGGTGGGGCAGATCACTGAACCGGTGCTGGCACCGTTCCGTCGCCTGATACCGAACCTGGGTGGCCTGGATATCTCGCCGATCTTCGCGTTTATTGCGATTCAGCTGCTGCAAAGCTGGGTGATTCCGCGCCTGGCTTTCTACGCGTTCATGCCCAAAGAACTGTTCGGTCTGATCTGACGACAATGTGGCGAGGGCGCTTGCTCCCGCTGGGCTGCGCAGCAGCCCCAAAAAGGCCGACCGCGTTGCATCTGCAAAATCGCGGCAGCCGGACTGGGACCGCTTCGCGCTCCAGCGGGAGCAAGCTCCCTCGCCACAAAAGCCTTAAAAACACCAGCAGCCGGCCTTTGCTTGCCGCTGGGTGCAGCGGTCTTTAGACTTACGCCTCATTTAAACGAGAGCAGGGTCGATGCCAGCTGCCTTCCCCCCGATTCTGTTGGACTGGTCGTGCCCCAAGTGGCGCACTTCAGCGAACCGCTGGCCCTGGCCTGCGGCCGTTCGCTGCCCGCCTACGACCTGATCTATGAAACCTACGGCCAACTGAACGCCACGGGCAGCAATGCCGTGCTGATCTGCCACGCCTTGTCCGGCCATCACCACGCTGCAGGGTTTCACAGCATGGACGAGCGCAAGCCCGGCTGGTGGGACAGCTGCATCGGCCCGGGCAAACCGATCGACACCAACAAGTTCTTCGTCGTCAGCCTGAACAACCTCGGCGGCTGCAACGGCTCCACTGGCCCCAGCAGCCTCAACCCGGAAACCGGCAAACCGTTTGGCGCCGATTTCCCGGTACTGACCGTGGAAGACTGGGTGCACAGCCAGGCGCGCCTGGCCGACGTACTGGGCATCGCCCAATGGGCCGCCGTGATCGGCGGCAGCCTGGGCGGCATGCAGGCCCTGCAATGGACCATCACCTACCCGGACCGCGTGCGCCATTGCCTGGCCATCGCCTCGGCCCCCAAGCTGTCGGCGCAGAACATCGCCTTCAACGAAGTGGCGCGCCAGGCGATCCTCACCGACCCGGAGTTCCACGGCGGTTCGTTCCAGGAAGCCGGCGTGATCCCCAAGCGCGGGCTGATGCTCGCGCGCATGGTCGGGCACATCACTTACCTGTCGGATGACTCCATGGGCGAGAAATTCGGCCGTGGCCTCAAGAGCGAGAAGCTCAACTACGACTTCCACAGCGTCGAGTTCCAGGTCGAGAGCTATCTACGTTATCAGGGTGAGGAGTTTTCCGGGCGTTTCGACGCCAACACCTACCTGCTGATGACCAAGGCCCTGGACTACTTCGACCCGGCGGCGAACTTCGACGATGACCTGGCGCGCACCTTCGAGGCGGCCACCGCCAAGTTCTGCGTGATGTCGTTCACCACGGACTGGCGCTTCTCCCCGGCCCGCTCGCGGGAGTTGGTGGATGCGCTGATGGCCGCGAAGAAAGACGTCTGCTACCTGGAGATCGACGCACCGCAAGGCCACGACGCCTTTCTGATCCCGATCCCGCGTTACTTGCAGGCCTTTAGCAATTATATGAACCGAATAGCACTGTGAGAACGCCATGAGAGCCGACCTGGAAATCATCCAAGACTGGATCCCCGCCGGCAGCCGCGTGCTCGACCTCGGTTGCGGCGATGGCGAACTGCTGAGCTGGCTGCGCGACAACAAGCAAGTCACCGGCTATGGCCTGGAAAACGACCCGGACAACATCGCCCAGTGCGTGGCCAAGGGCATCAACGTGATCGAGCAGGACCTGGACAAGGGCCTCGGCAACTTTGCCAGCAACAGCTTCGACATCGTGGTCATGACCCAAGCGCTGCAAGCCGTGCACTACCCGGACCGGATCCTCGACGAAATGTTGCGGGTCGGCCGCCAGTGCATCATTACTTTCCCCAATTTCGGCCACTGGCGCTGCCGCTGGTACCTGGCCACCAAGGGCCGCATGCCAGTGTCGGATTTCCTGCCCTACACCTGGTACAACACGCCCAACATCCACTTCTGCACCTTCGAAGACTTCGAAGCGCTGTGCAGCGAGCGCGAAGCCAAAGTCATCAACCGTCTTGCCGTCGATCAACAGCACCGTCACGGCTGGGCGAGTAAGCTATGGCCCAACCTGCTGGGTGAGATCGGGATCTACCGGGTCAGCAGCCCGGGCCTGACGGACCACCAGATTGCCGTCTAACCATTTTCAAGGAGGACGAACATGAGTCGTTTGGCTACTTTTTTACTCACCGCGTGCCTGAGCGTCAGCGCTATGGCGGCGGATGTTATCGACAGTAATCGCAAGAAGGAATTCGGCGATATCACGGTGCACTACAACACCCTGACCACCAGTTTCCTGACACCGGAAATGGCCCAGGAAGCCGGGATCGTACGCAGCAAAGAGCTGGGCATGATCAATGTGTTCGTGAACAAGGGCGTCGAATCGATAGACGCCACCGTCACCGGCACGATCAAAGACCTGAGCGGCAAGAGCGAGATGCTGACGTTCAAGAAGATCATCCAGAATGGTTCTACGCTTTACGTCGCCCAGTACCCGGTGCCGCAGCAGGAAACCAAGATTTTCACCATCAACGTTGAAACCGGTGGCAAAGCCCACGGTTTCAGTTTCAACCAGGAACTGTTTCCGGCCGAATGATGAACCTCACACAACTCGTACTCGCCAGCCATAACGCCGGCAAGCTCAAAGAACTCCAGGCCATGCTCGGCGACTCGGTGCAATTGCGCTCGATTGGCGAGTTCAGCCAGGTAGAGCCGGAAGAGACTGGCCTGTCGTTCGTCGAGAATGCCATCCTCAAGGCCCGCAATGCCGCGCGCATTTCCGGCCTGCCGGCACTGGCTGACGATTCGGGCTTGGCCGTGGACTTCCTCGGTGGCGCTCCGGGCATCTACTCGGCGCGTTATGCCGACGGCAAAGGCGACGCGGCCAACAACGCCAAGCTGCTCGACGCCCTCAAGGACGTGCCCGACGCGATGCGCGGCGCACAGTTCGTCTGCGTGCTGGCCCTGGTCCGTCACGCCGATGATCCATTACCGATCCTCTGTGAAGGCCTGTGGCACGGGCGCATCCTGCACGCAGCCAGCGGCGAGCACGGTTTTGGCTACGACCCGCTGTTCTGGGTGCCGGAGCGCAATGTCTCCAGCGCCGAACTGAGCCCGGCCGACAAGAACCAGATCAGCCACCGCGCCCGCGCAATGGATTTGCTGCGCCAGCGTCTGGGCCTGAAATGACCCAGAACACCTCCGCGCAGCCACTGATCCTCGGTGGCGCGCAAACACCTCGGGCGGCCTTGCCTCACCTGCCGCCCCTGGCGCTGTACATCCACATCCCGTGGTGCGTGCGCAAATGCCCTTATTGCGACTTCAACTCCCACACCGCCAGCAAGGTGCTGCCAGAGGAAGAGTACGTCGACGCATTGCTGGCCGACCTCGATCAGGACCTGCACGCGGTGTATGGCCGTGAGCTGAGTTCGATCTTTTTCGGCGGCGGCACCCCGAGCCTGTTCAGCGCCACTGCCCTGGGCCGGTTGCTCAAGGGCGTGGAAGCGCGCATCCCGTTTGCCAGCGACATCGAGATCACCCTGGAAGCCAACCCCGGTACCTTCGAGCAAGAGAAGTTCGTGGCGTACCGCAAGCTGGGGATCAATCGGCTGTCGATAGGTATCCAGAGTTTCCAGCAGGAAAAACTCGAAGCCCTGGGCCGCATCCACAACGGTGACGAAGCCGTGCGTGCCGCCGGCATGGCGCGCCAGGCCGGGTTCGACAACTTCAACCTGGACTTGATGCACGGTTTGCCCGATCAGTCCCTGGACGACGCCCTGGGCGACCTGCGCCAGGCCATTGCCCTCAAGCCCACGCATCTGTCCTGGTATCAACTGACCCTGGAACCCAACACCGTGTTCTGGAACCAGCCGCCCGTGCTGCCGGAGGACGACACCCTGTGGGACATTCAGGAAGCCGGCCAGGCGCTGCTCGCCGAACACGGTTACGCCCAATACGAAGTCTCGGCCTACGCCCAACCGGGCCGGCCGGCGCGGCATAACCTGAACTACTGGAGCTTTGGCGACTTTATCGGCATCGGTGCCGGTGCCCACGGCAAGCTCAGCCATCCGGATGGGCGCATCGTGCGCACCTGGAAAACCCGGGCGCCGAAGGACTACCTCAACCCGGCGAAAAACTACCAGGCCGGCGCGAAAGAACTGACCAACGAAGAGTTACCGTTCGAGTTCCTGATGAACGCCCTGCGCCTCACCGACGGCGTCGAAGCCAGGCTTTATGCCGAGCGCACCGGCCTTGAGCTGGCGAGTCTCGATGAGGCCCGTCGTGAGGCAGAACAAAGTGGCTTAATGCAGGTCGAACCGTCACGCCTGGCGGCCACCGACCGCGGGCAACTCTTTCTCAATGACCTGCTGCAGAAGTTTTTGAGCTGATTGCTCTTAAGGAAATCGAATGGATCTGGTACTCGACCTGCTCGCCACCGTATCCCGCTGGAGCCGTAGCAACCTGTCGGAAATCTCCCTGGCGTTGGTAGGCTGCCTGCTGGTGCTGTTTGGCGCCGACATCAAGGGCTGGGTCGAAGCACGACTGGGCAGCATCGCGGGCGCGCTACGCGTGCCGCTGATGGCGCTGGTGTGCATGATCGGCAGCGGTGCTGCGCTGATCTATGCCACGCCGTGGATCGTTCGCGGGTTGAGCCAGTTCAACAACTACAGCCTGGCGCCGGTGTTGTTGGTGGTGCTGGTGTTAATTGGGGTGGTGGCGGATCGCCGCTGACCTTAAGCGCGGCACAAAACAAAATGTGGGAGCGGGCTTGCTCGCGAATGCGGTGTGTCAGTCAGCGTAAATGTCGACTGATCTACCGCATTCGCGAGCAAGCCCGCTCCCACATTTTTTACTGCATTTCAAGCCTGGGACTTATCAGTCCACTTTCTCGAACTTCAAATCCCAAACCCCATGCCCGAGTCGCTCGCCGCGACGTTCGAACTTGGTGATCGGCCGTTCAGCCGGGCGCGGGACGCATTTGCCGTCTTCCGCCAGGTTGCGGTAGCCGGGGGCGACGTTCATCACTTCCAGCATGTATTCGGCGTACGGCTCCCAGTCGGTGGCCATGTGCAGGATGCCGCCCACTTTCAGCTTGCTGCGCACCAGCTCCGCGAAGGAAGCCTGGACGATGCGGCGCTTGTGGTGACGGCTCTTGTGCCACGGGTCGGGGAAGAACAGCATCAGGCGGTCGAGGCTGTTGTCGGCGATGCAGCGGTTGAGCACTTCGATCGCGTCGCAGTCGTAGACCCGCAGGTTGGTCAGGCCCTGAGTCAGCACGCCGTTCAGCAGCGCGCCAACACCCGGACGGTGGACTTCAACCCCGATAAAATCCTGCTCCGGCGAAGCTGCAGCCATTTCCAGCAGGGAATGGCCCATGCCGAAGCCGATTTCCAGGGAGCGTGGCGCCGAGCGGCCGAACACCTGGTCGTAATCCACCGGTGCGTCCACCAGCGGCAGGACGAACAGCGGCGTGCCCTGCTCCAGGCCCTTTTGCTGACCTTCGGTCATGCGACCGGCGCGCATCACAAAACTCTTGATGCGGCGGTGCTTGGACTCGTCGCCTTCTTCCAGGGTGTTCGGCGTTTCGTTTGATTCAGTCATCAATGGCTCTTACTTGATCAGACCATCCAGCGGCGAGGAGGCGCTGGCGTAAAGTTTTTTCGGCATGCGCCCGGCGAGGTACGCCAGACGGCCGGCGACGATTGCGTGTTGCATGGCTTCGGCCATCATGATCGGCTGCTGGGCATGGGCGATGGCCGAGTTCATCAGCACCGCATCGCAACCCAGTTCCATGGCGATGGTGGCGTCAGAGGCAGTGCCCACGCCCGCATCCACCAGCACCGGGATCTTGGCTTCTTCGAGGATGATCTGCAGGTTGTACGGATTGCAGATACCCAAACCGGAACCGATCAGACCGGCCAGCGGCATCACGGCGATGCAGCCGATTTCGGCCAGTTGGCGGGCGATGATCGGGTCGTCGCTGGTGTAGACCATCACGTCGAAGCCTTCCTTGACCAGGGTCTCGGCGGCCTTGAGGGTTTCGATCACGTTGGGGAACAGGGTTTTCTGGTCGGCCAGCACTTCCAGCTTCACCAGGTTGTGGCCGTCGAGCAGCTCACGGGCCAGGCGGCAAGTGCGCACGGCTTCGATGGCATCGTAGCAACCAGCCGTGTTCGGCAAGAAGGTGTAGCGATCCGGCGACAGCACTTCGAGCAGGTTCGGCTCGCCCTCGATCTGGCCGAGGTTGGTGCGGCGCACGGCGAAAGTAACGATCTCGGCACCCGAGGCTTCGATGGCCAGGCGGGTTTCTTCCATGTCGCGGTACTTACCGGTACCGACCAGCAAACGGGACTGGTAGGTACGACCGGCCAGGACAAAAGGCTTGTCGCTACGAACGATGCTCATGGGAAATCCTCGAGTTGGGGTGAGGTTCTACAGAATGCGGGTTGGCGCTCTGGAGCGCCGGGCGGCTACCCGCCGCCGATGGCATGGACCACTTCGACCTGGTCACCTTCGGTGAGCGCGGTCTCGGCGTGCTGGCTACGCGGGACGATATCCTGGTTGAGCTCCACTGCGACGCGACGCCCGGTCAAATCCAGACGGGTTAGCAGGGCCGAAACGGTTTCACCGTCGGGCAGTTCAAAGGATTCGCCGTTCAACTGAATGCGCATGCCACGGGCCGCCATCGTTTTTAGGGGCCAGCATTCTAGCGTGATTGGCGTTGCTGGCCCAAGCCCCTTGGTCAGGCAGCCTGTAGACGCCACGCCGCCAAACCGAGGAAGAACCAGCCCAGCAGGAACGCTAGGCCACCAAACGGGGTGATGATGCCGAGCTTGCTGATGCCGGTCATGGTCAGCACATACAGGCTGCCGGAGAACAGCAGGATGCCGATGGTGAACGAGATGCCCGCCCAGGTGACCAGTCGACCGGGAATGTGCACCGCCAGCAATGCCACGCCGAACAGCGCCAGGGTGTGCACCAGTTGGTAGGTCACGCCGGTGTGGAAAATCGCCAGGTACTCGGCGCTCAGGCGGTTTTTCAGGCCGTGGGCGGCAAACGCGCCTAGGGCAACGCCGGTGAAACCGAAAAAGGCAGCCAGCATCAGAAAGCCACGCAACATGAGGAACTCCAATCAGACTCAGTGGGCAGGGTCTGTATAATGGCCCGCTCAACGGGTTCGGCCAAGCCATCTCTATGCTGCGTCTCCTCTTCAAGCGTTTTCTCAAAGTCCTCAAGTGGTTTGCCATCGGCAGCGTGCTGCTGGTGCTGCTGTTCCGTTTCGTGCCGCCACCGGGAACTGCGCTGATGGTTGAGCGCAAGGTCGAATCCTGGGTCGACGGCGAGCCAATTGACGTACAGCGCACCTGGGTGCCGTGGGATCAGATCTCCGACGAGCTTAAAGTGGCGGTGATGGCGGGCGAAGACCAGCGCTTCCCGCAGCATTGGGGTTTTGATTTCGACGCGATCCAGGCGGCGTTGCTGCATAACGAGCGCGGCGGCTCGATTCGCGGCGCCAGCACCTTGAGCCAGCAGGTGTCGAAGAATCTGTTTTTGTGGACCGGCCGCAGCTATTTCCGTAAGGGCCTGGAAGCCTGGTTTACCGGGCTGATCGAGATTCTCTGGCCCAAGCAGCGAATTCTTGAGGTGTACCTCAACAGCGTGGAATGGGATGAAGGCGTGTTCGGCGCAGAAGCGGCGGCGCGGCATCACTTTGGGGTGAGCGCCAAGGCGCTGACCCGCCAGCAGGCCAGCTACCTGGCGGCGGTGTTGCCTAACCCACGGGTGTGGAGCGCCAGCCATCCAACATCGTATGTGGCGCGACGGGCGGCGTGGATTCGGCAGCAGATGAGTCAGTTGGGTGGCGACAGCTATTTGAATGAGCTCAATAACTCGCGCAAAGCGCCCTGGGCTGACTAACCCGTCACTCCGGCCGCCGCTACTCCCCCGTAGCAGCTGTCGAGCCTTAGCGAGGCTGCGTCAGGCGCGACGCGGTGTTGAAGACTGCGGCGCGGCCCACGCAGCCTCGCTAAGGCTCGACAGCTGCTACGGGGGGGACGGGGAGACGGGAGGACGGGTAGCGCTAATGGCCGGACCTTGCGCAAACAAAAATGCCCCGATCTCTCGATCGGGGCATTTTTTTGTCACTTCGCTGCCGTTTAGGCGGCGATCGACAGTTTCAGCTTGTTCATCGCACTCTTCTCGAGCTGACGAATCCGCTCGGCCGACACGTTGTACTTCTGCGCCAGGTCGTGCAGCGTGGCTTTTTCTTCTGCCAGCCAGCGTTGGTAGAGAATGTCACGGCTGCGGTCGTCCAGCACTTCCAGCGCTTCATGCAGGTTGTGGTTGGAGTTGTCGCTCCAGTCAGCGTCTTCCAGTTGACGCGCCGGGTCGTACCGGTGGTCTTCCAGGTAGTTGGCCGGCGATTGGAAGGCGCTGTCGTCGTCCGCTTCAGCGGCCGGGTCGAAGGCCATGTCATGGCCGGTCAGGCGACTTTCCATCTCGCGCACTTCACGTGGCTCAACGCCAAGGCTTTCGGCCACGCGATGCACTTCTTCGTTGTTCAGCCACGCCAGGCGTTTCTTCTGGCTGCGCAGGTTGAAGAACAGTTTGCGCTGGGCCTTGGTGGTCGCGACTTTCACGATGCGCCAGTTGCGCAGGATGAATTCGTGAATTTCCGCCTTGATCCAGTGCACAGCAAACGACACCAGGCGCACACCCATTTCCGGGTTGAAGCGCTTTACAGCTTTCATCAGGCCAACGTTGCCTTCCTGAATCAGGTCAGCCTGGGCCAGGCCGTAGCCGGAATAGCTACGGGCGATATGTACGACAAAACGCAGGTGGGCGAGCACCATCTGCCGAGCCGCCCCCAAATCCTGCTCATAGTAGAGACTCTCGGCCAGTTCACGCTCCTGCTCGGGCGTCAGCAATGGAATGCTGTTGACCGTGTGCACATAGGCCTCCAGGTTCGCACCCGGGACCAGAGCATAAGCAGGTTGCAAAGAAGTGGTCATACGAAAAAACCTCCGACTCACATAACTCGTGCAGTTCAGCACTGCGAAAATTGACCGGGAACCGTAGGACAAGTTCCCTAAACCACTGATACGGTCAATACAAACGAAACCACATTACCCTGACATTAACTACTTCGGTGCCAGCTCACGTAAATGCCGTGCGACCGCAATCCACGCACCGATATACCCCAAGAGCACTGCCCCAAGCAACAATGACAGACCATCGGCTGCCGGCACGCCGGCCAGGGCAAAGTCGCTGCCGTACAGGCCGGCAAGCCCCACCACCGCGTCGTTCAGCCAGTTCAGGCCAAAAGCCAGTACCCCCCAGGACAAAATCCCCGCACCGAAGCCATAAAGCGCGCCCATGTACAGAAAAGGACGACGCACATAGCTGTCCGTGCCGCCGACGAGTTTAATCACTTCTATCTCGGTGCGGCGGTTTTCAATATGAAGACGAATGGTATTGCCTATCACCAAAAGTAATGCAGACACCAGCAACACCGTCAGGCCGAACACAAACCGGTCGCCCAGCTTGAGAATCGCCGCCAACCGCTCTACCCAGACTAGATCAAGTTGGGCCTGCTGCACCTTCGGCAGCTCTGCGAGTTTTTGTCGCAGGGCTTCCAGGGTCGTCTTGTCGACTTCGTTCGGGGTGACCAGCACCACGCCTGGCAGCGGGTTTTGCGGCAGCTCCTTGAGCGCCTCACCCAGGCCGGACTGTTGCTGGAACTCTTCCAGGGCCTGGTCGCGGCTGATGTATTCAGCCTCGGCCACACCTGGAAGCTCTTTGATCTCGTCGCGCAGGGACTCGCCGTCTTTGGTGCTGGCATCCAGGTTCAGGTACAGCGAAATCTGCGCCGCCCGCTGCCATGAGCCGCCAAGGCGCTCGACATTATTGAGCAGCAGCGACAACCCCATCGGCAGGCTCAAGGCCACGGCCATCACCAGGCAGGTGAAGAAGCTGCCAATCGGCTGTTTGCCCAGGCGGCGCAGGCTGTCTACCAGGCTGGCGCGGTGGCTTTCGATCCAGGCATGCACCAGGGTGCCGAAATCCGGGCCATCGTCTTCGTCGCGTTTTTTCTTCTGTGGCTGCGGGTCGGCCGCCTTTGGCGCGACGCGCTCGGAAACCTTAGGGCTGCGTGTTGCACTCATACCCCAGCCTCCCCGTCACCAATCAGGCGGCCGCGTTGCAGGGTCAACATGCGGTGACGCATGCGGGCGATCAGCGCCAGGTCGTGACTGGCGATCAGCACGCTGGTGCCCAGGCGGTTGATGTCTTCGAACACGCCCATGATTTCTGCCGCCAGGCGCGGGTCGAGGTTACCGGTAGGTTCGTCCGCCAGCAGCAAGGCCGGGCGATGCACAATGGCGCGGGCGATGCCGACGCGCTGTTGCTGGCCGGTGGACAGGTCGCCCGGGTAGAGGTCGGTCTTGTCCGAGAGCGCGACACGCTCCAGGGCCGAATCCACGCGCTTGATGATTTCGGCCTTGGACAGCCCGAGAATCTGCAACGGCAAAGCAATGTTGTTGAACACCGTGCGGTCGAACAGCAACTGGTGATTCTGGAACACCACGCCGATCTGCCGGCGCAGGAATGGAATCTGTGCGTTGCTGATGGTCGCCAGGTCCTGGCCCGCCAGCAGCAGCTTGCCGGTGGTTGGACGCTCCATGGCCAGCAGCAGGCGCAGCAAGGTACTTTTACCGGCACCCGAATGGCCGGTCACAAACAAGAATTCGCCGCGGCGCACCCGGAAACTCAGCTCATGCAAGCCGACATGCCCGTTGGCGTAGCGTTTACCGACCTGTTCGAAACGAATCATGAACGCTCCCGCTCGGCAAACAGTGCCTGTACAAAGGGTTCGGCTTCAAAAGTGCGCAGGTCGTCGATGCCTTCACCGACGCCGATATAACGAATCGGCAACCCGAACTGCTTGGCCAGGGCGAAGATCACGCCGCCTTTGGCCGTGCCGTCGAGCTTAGTCAATGCCAGGCCGGTCAGTTGGACCGTCTGGTGGAATTGTTTGGCCTGGCTGATAGCGTTCTGGCCAGTACCGGCGTCCAGCACCAACAACACCTCGTGGGGCGCGTCGGCGTCGAGCTTGCCGATCACGCGGCGAACTTTCTTCAATTCTTCCATCAGGTTGTCTTTGGTGTGCAGGCGACCGGCGGTATCGGCGATCAGCACATCAATGTTGCGGGCCTTGGCAGCCTGCACCGCATCGAAGATCACCGAAGCCGAATCGGCGCCGGTGTGCTGGGCGATGACCGGGATCTTGTTGCGCTCGCCCCAGACCTGCAACTGCTCCACGGCAGCAGCACGGAACGTGTCACCGGCGGCCAGCATGACCTTCTTGCCTTCCAGCTGCAGCTTCTTGGCCAGCTTGCCGATGGTGGTGGTCTTGCCGGCGCCGTTGACGCCGACCACCAGAATGACAAATGGCTTTTTCTGCGTATCGATGACCAGCGGTGCTTCCACCGGCTTGAGCATGGCCGCCAGCTCGGCCTGCAGCGACTTGTAGAGCGCATCGGCGTCGGTCAGCTGCTTGCGCGCGACCTTCTGGGTCAGGCTCTGGATGATCACGGCGGTGGCTTCGACGCCCACGTCGGCCGTCAGCAGGCGGGTTTCGATGTCTTCCAGCAACTCGTCATCGATGGTCTTTTTGCCGAGGAACAGGCTGGCCATGCCTTCGCCGATACTGGCGCTGGTCTTGCTCAGGCCTTGCTTGAGGCGGGCAAAGAAGCCGGTTTTGCTGGTTTCGGTGGGCGCGGCAGGTGCTTCGACTTCGATGACAGCAGGAGCGGCAACCACCACCGGAGCCGGTACAGGCTCGACCACCACCGGCGCTGGCGCCTCGACGATGACCTGCGGCGGCTCGACAACCACAGGAATCGGCGGTGCAACCTGCTCGGCCTGCACATCCTCGACCAGCGCCACCGGCTCTTCAGCCACCGGCAACTCCGGCCATGGCGTGTGCTCGGGTTCAGGCTCTACCTCGGCTACCGGCTGCAACACCGGTTCAGCCATCGGCAACACCACCGGGGCCGGAGTTTCGGCAACCGGTTCGGCTTCTACTGGGGATTCAGGGATCGGTTCTGCTTGAACCTGCGGCTGTTCGACGACGGTTTCCTGCGGCTTTTTGCGCAGCCATCCGAACAGGCCTTTTTTCTCGCCAGCCGCAGCTGGGGTCTTCTTGTCGTCGTTGGAACCAAACATGGAGACGGCTATCTCAAGGTAGCGACGCGCCAGGGGGCACGTCGGTAAATAAAATTCGATGCGTAACAGACTGTTTTTTAGCCAGCTCGTTCATGCGCAACATTTTGTAAGGCCTAAATAGGGCCTCAACAAGACAGCCGTAGTGGCCGTCCCTAGGTCGGATCAGTATCCTAGCACCTCCTCGCCCGCCGACGCTAAGACCAAGCGGGCAGCTCAACAGGTTTAAAAACGAATGAATGCTCTAGCCCGCCGCGCCGCAGGCCTGCTGCTCAGCACAGTTTGTCTGCCCCTTTCAGCTTTGGCTGCCGACCCACAACCCACCCACGAATTCACCCTGGACAACGGCCTCAAGGTCGTCGTGCGCGAAGACCATCGCGCGCCGGTGGTGGTTTCCCAGGTCTGGTACAAGGTTGGCTCAAGCTATGAAACCCCGGGCCAGACCGGTTTGTCCCACGCCCTGGAACACATGATGTTCAAGGGCAGCGCCAAGGTCGGCCCCGGCGAAGCCTCGCTGATCCTGCGTGACCTGGGCGCCGAAGAAAACGCCTTCACCAGCGACGACTACACCGCTTACTACCAGGTGCTGGCCCGTGACCGCCTGGGCGTTGCCTTCGAGCTGGAAGCCGACCGCATGGCCAGCCTGCGTCTGCCGGCCGACGAATTCAGCCGCGAGATCGAGGTAATCAAGGAAGAGCGCCGGATGCGCACCGACGACAACCCGATGTCCAAGGCCTACGAGCGCTTCAAGGCCATGGCCTACCCGGCCAGCGGCTACCACACGCCGACCATCGGCTGGATGTCCGACCTGGACCGCATGAAGGTTGAAGAACTGCGCCACTGGTACCAATCCTGGTACGTGCCGAACAACGCCACCCTGGTAGTGGTGGGCGACGTGACCCCGGATGAGGTCAAGACCCTGGCCCAACGCTACTTCGGCCCGATCCCCAAGCGCGACGTGCCACCGGCGAAAATCCCGCTGGAACTGGCCGAGCCCGGCGAACGCCTGCTGACAATGCACGTACAGACCAAACTGCCCAGCGTGATCCTTGGTTTCAACGTGCCCAGCCTCGCCACCGCTGAAGACAAGCGTTCGGTCAACGCCTTGCGCCTGATCTCGGCCCTGCTGGACGGCGGCTACAGCGCGCGCATCTCGACGCAACTGGAGCGCGGCGAAGAGCTGGTATCCGGCGGTTCGTCGAGCTACGACGCCTACACCCGCGGTGACAGCCTGTTCACCCTGACCGCCACGCCGAACCTGCAGAAGAAAAAGACCGTGGCCCAGGCTGAAGCCGGCCTGTGGCGCCTGCTGGATGAACTGAAGGCCAAGCCACCGAGCGCAGAAGAACTGGAGCGTATCCGCGCCCAGGTCATCGCCGGGGTGGTTTACCAGCGCGACTCGATCACCAGCCAAGCCACTGCTATCGGCTCCCTGGAGACCGTCGGCCTGTCCTGGAAACTCATGGACACCGAGCTGGCCGAGCTGCAAAGCGTAACCGCCGAAGATATCCAGAAAGCTGCACGCACCTATTTCACCCGCGAACGTCTCAGCGTCGCCCATGTCTTGCCTGAGGAGACCGCTCATGAGTGAACGTAAAAACAACCGTCTGGTGCTGCCCGGCCTGATCGTGGTCACGTTGGCTGCCGCGTGCGCGGTGTATTTCCTGCGCCCGAGCGAATCCGTCGCCAGCCAGGCGCTGGAGCAGGCCAAGTCCGCCAACACGCTGCAATCCCTGGCCGAGCTGGACGACAAGGCACCGACCAACCGCAAGCTCGACGTGCAAACCTGGACCACCGCCGAAGGCGCCAAGGTGCTGTTCGTCGAAGCCCATGAACTGCCGATGTTCGACATGCGCATCCTGTTCGCCGCCGGCAGCAGCCAGGACGGCGACACGCCTGGCCTGGCGTTGTTGACCAACGCGATGCTCAACGAGGGCGTGCCGGGCAAGGACGTCAGCCAGATTGCCGCCGGTTTCGACGGCTTGGGTGCCGATTTCAGCAATGGCGCCTACCGCGACATGGCGCTGGTTTCCCTGCGCAGCCTGAGCGCCAGCGACAAGCGTGATGCAGCCCTGTCGCTGTTTGACGACGTGATCGGCAAGCCGACTTTCCCCGCCGACTCCCTGGCGCGGATCAAGAACCAGCTGCTGGCCGGCTTTGAATACCAGAAGCAGAACCCCGGCAAACTGGCGAGCATCGCGCTCTTCAAGCAGCTCTATGGCGACCACCCTTACGCCCATCCGAGCGAAGGCAACGCCGAAAGCGTGCCCAAGGTCACCCTCGCGCAGTTGAAGGACTTCCACGCCAAGGCCTATGCCGCCGGCAACGCGGTGATTTCTGTAGTCGGCGATCTGACCCGCGCCGAAGCCGAAGCCATGACCGCCAAGGTCTCCGCTTCACTGCCCAAAGGCCCGGCGCTGGCGAAGATCGCCCAACCGGTCGAGCCGAAGGCGGGTACCACGCACATCGAGTTCCCGTCCAAGCAGACAACCCTGCTGCTGGCGCAACTGGGCATCGACCGCGCCGACCCGGACTACGCCGCGCTGTCCCTGGGCAACCAGATCCTCGGCGGCGGTGGCTTCGGCACCCGCTTGATGAGCGAAGTGCGCGAGAAACGCGGCCTGACCTACGGCGTATACTCCGGCTTCTCACCGATGCAGGTGCGCGGCCCGTTCATGATCAACCTGCAAACCCGCGCCGAAATGAGCGCTGGCACCTTGAAACTGGTGCAGGACGTGCTGGCCGACTACCTGAAGACCGGCCCGACACAAAAAGAACTCGACGACGCCAAGCGCGAACTGGCCGGCAGCTTCCCGCTGTCCACCGCGAGCAATGCCGATATCGTCGGGCAGCTGGGCGCCATGGGTTTCTACAACTTGCCGCTGAGCTACCTGGAAGATTTCATGAAACAATCCCAGGCGCTGACCGTTGACCAGGTCAAAGCTGCTTTGAACAAACATTTGAGTGCCGACAAACTGGTCATCGTGACCGCCGGCCCAACGATTGCGCAAAAGCCACTACCGCCCCCCACAGATAAACCCGCCGAGCAGCCGCTCGGGGTTCCGGAGCATTAATGGCCCGTCCATCCCGTCCCAAAAAACCTGTCCACAACGTTCACAACGGTGTGGGCCAACTGCGCATCATCGGCGGAGAGTGGGGCAGCCGTAAGCTGAGCTTCCCTGACGTCGTGGGCCTGCGCCCGACGCCCGACCGCGTGCGTGAAACCCTGTTCAACTGGCTCGCGCCGTATATCGCCGGGGCCAAGGTGCTGGACCCGTTCGCGGGCAGCGGCGCGTTATTCCTCGAAAGCCTGTCCCGTGGCGCTGCCTTGGGCCAGGCGCTGGATGCCAGCAATGTGGCGGTCGCCAGCCTCAAGGAACACCTGGGCACCCTGCGTTGCACCACGGGGCAAGTGCAGACGGCTGATGCGCTGCGCTACCTGGAAACCCAGGAAGCCCGCGAGTTTGACGTGGTGTTCCTCGATCCGCCGTTTAACCAGAACCTGCTGCCGACCGTTTGCGCATTGCTGGAAGAGCGCCAGTGGTTGGCACCGGATGCCTGGATCTACACTGAAAGCGAAACCGCACCGTCCACACTCGGCCTGCCGGGCACCTGGCGCCTGCACCGCGAGCAGAAATCCGGGCGGGTGTATTACGCGTTGTGGCAACGCACGACACAAATCTAACCCTGTGGTGAGGGAGCTTGCTGTGGCGAGGGAGCTTGCTCCCGCTGGGCTGCGCAGCAGCCCCAAAGCAGGCGACCGAGTTTTCTGAGAGATTGAGGGGTCAGTTTTTAGGGCCGCTTCGCGCCCCAGCGGGAGCAAGCTCCCTCGCCACAGCAAGCTCCCTCACCACAGCAAGCTCCCTCGCCACAGGTTGCTTATCCGCTCTGCCACCTGCCGCGAGAATCATCGTGTCAAAAACGTCCGACCGCTTCACCCCCGCCTTCGGCCTCGGCAACCCTCACCTGCAAACGTTGTGGGGACCGCTGTGGCGCAAAACCACTCATATCGAACGCCAGCGCGAACGGCTGTGGCTGGCAGACGGCGACTTTCTCGACCTCGACTGGCACGGGCCCCATGAGGCAACCACCCCGTTGGTGCTGGTCCTGCATGGCCTGACCGGCTCGTCCAACTCGCCTTACGTGGCCGGCCTGCAAAAGGCCCTGGCGGCTCAAGGCTGGGCCAGCGTGGCACTGAACTGGCGTGGCTGTTCCGGCGAACCCAACCTGCTCGCCCGTAGCTACCATTCCGGCGCCAGTGAAGACCTGGCCGAAACCATCGCTCACTTGCGGGCCAAGCGTCCGTTGGCGCCGCTGTATGCGGTGGGTTATTCGCTGGGCGGCAATGTGCTGCTCAAGCACTTGGGTGAAACCGGCGAAGCCTCCGGGCTGCAAGGCGCGGCAGCGGTGTCGGTGCCGTTTCGCCTGGATCAGTGTGCAGATCGCATCGGCCTGGGCTTTTCACGGGTTTATCAGAAGCATTTCATGCGTGAAATGCTGGCCTATATTCGCGTCAAACAAAGCCGTTTTCTAAAGGATGGCCAAGAAGCAGGCCTGAAAACCCTGGCCGATCTGGGCTCGCTGGAAAAGATGCGCACATTCTGGGACTTTGACGGCCGCGTCACCGCACCGTTGCACGGGTTCCTCAGTGCCGAGGACTATTACCGCCGGGCATCCAGCCGCTACTACCTCGGGTCGATTCGCACGCCGACCCTGATCATCCAGGCCGCCGACGATCCCTTCGTGTTCGCCCACAGCCTGCCCGAGGCCAGCGAGTTGTCGGACTGCACCGAGTTCGAACTGCTGGCCAAGGGCGGGCATGTGGGGTTTGTGGATGGCTCGCTGAAACAGCCAACTTACTACCTGGAACGACGAATCCCGGAGTGGCTACTGACACAACGCCGATAAAAATGTGGGAGCGGGCTTGCTCGCGAAGGCGGAGTGTCAGCCAATACATCTGTGCCTGATACACCGCCTTCGCGAGCAAGCCCGCCCCCACACTTTGGATCAGACCGCGTCAGGCAGACCTCAGTCGCCTGTTACAACTTCCCGCTTTGGATCAGTGATCCACTCGCTCCACGACCCCGCGTACAACTTGCCCAACGGATAACCCGCCAGACACAACGCAAACAAGTTGTGGCAAGCCGTCACACCCGAACCGCAGTAAGCCACCAGGTCATCCGGCGAGCGGTCTTGGAGCTTGGCGGCAAAACGTTGCTTGAGCTGGTCCGCCGGCAGGAAACGGCCGTCGCTGCCCAGGTTTTCATTGAACGCTGCACATTGCGCACCGGGGATATGCCCGGCAACCGGGTCGATCGGCTCCACTTCACCGCGAAAACGCGGCTGGGCGCGGGCGTCGATCAGGGTCAGGCCGGGCTGGCCGAGGCGTTTTTGCAGGTGTTCGGCATCCAGTTGCAGGTGGTTGTCCGGCGAGCCGCTGAAGCTACCGGGCTCGGTCACCGGCGCATCCAGGCTCAGGGGGAAGCCCGCCGCGTGCCAGGCTTTCAGGCCGCCATCGAGGATAAACACCCCGTCGCGCTTGCCCAGCCAGGCCAGCAGCCACCAGGCGCGGGCGGCGTAGGCACCGGGGCCGTCATCATACAAAACGATATCGCTGTCGACGTTAACGCCCCAGGCCCGCAGTTGCCGGATAAACGCATCTGCCGCAGGCAGCGGATGGCGACCGGTCACGCCCTTGATTATCGGCCCGCTGAGGTGGCGTTCCAGATCGGCATACTGCGCCCCTTCGATATGCCCTTCGGCGTAGCTGCACAGGCCGTAATCCGGGTCTTCCAGGGCAAAGCGGCAATCGAGGATCACCAGCCCGCCGGACTGCTGGCGCTCGGCCAGTTGCTGGGGGCTGATCAGTTGGGCAAGCGGCATGACTGACTCCTGTGGCTAGGTTAGCGTTCGGGAAACATCCTACTTCACTTCTTCCAGCGCCTGATTCAACGGCACGTAAAACTCTTTGAACAGAGCATCCACCGCGTCCTTGGCTTTTGGGGTGATAAACCCGGCTTCCAGCACCAGCACCTGGTACACACCGCGCTTGATCGCCTCGGCGCTCAGGTGCGTGGATTTTTCATTGGTGGTGCACAGGAAGCGCACCCATGAGGTGAGGATGATCCAGGCGTTGAGGGTCAGGGCTTCGGTTTGTATCGGGTCCATGTTCAGGATGCCGGCATCGACAAAACCCTGATAGATGGCCGCACCCTGGATCAGGCAGCGCTGGGAAAACCGCCGGTAGCCGGTGGCCAGCTCCGGGTCGCTTTCCAGCAGGTGTTCGAGGTCACGGTGCAAGAAGCGGTAGCGCCACATGCCGGCGAGCACCGCCTGAAGGTAGAAGCGTTTGTCTTCCACGGTCACTGCGCGGCCCTGGGGCGGGCGCAGGAAACTGTCCACCAACGCTTCGTACTCGCGAAACAGCACGGCGATAATCGCCTGCTTGTTGGGGAAGTGGTAGTACAGGTTGCCCGGGGAAATTTCCATATGGGCGGCGATATGGTTGGTGCTGACACTGCGCTCGCCCTGCTGGTTAAACAGCTCCAGGCTGGTTTGCACAATGCGCTCGCTGGTCTTGACTCGTGGTGCCATGGGAAATCAACTTCTAGACCCGTGATGACGGCATCTTACGGACTATCCTTGTTCGGATAAATCGGCATGTACGTGCAATGTTATTTGACAATTTAGAGTAATGACTCTAAAAACTGAAGCATTCCAATAACAATCGGGAACTTCGCCATGTCTGCCAACGTTGCCTACCTGCAAGATTCCCAGGCGCTGGATCAGCTCCAGGTCCTGTTTGACGCTCAGCGCCAAGCCTACGCGGCCAACCCGATGCCGCCCGCCGCCCAGCGCCAGCAATGGCTCAAGGCCTTGCGCGAGCTGCTGAGCGATGAGCGCCAGGCGTTGATCAACGCCATCAGCCGTGATTTCAGCCATCGCAGCGCCGACGAAACCCTGTTCGCCGAACTGATGCCCAGCCTGCATGGCATTCACTACGCCAGCAAACACCTCAAAGGCTGGATGAAACCTTCCCGTCGCGCTGTAGGCATCGCCTTCCAGCCCGCGTCGGCCAAGGTCATCTATCAACCGCTGGGCGTGGTCGGGGTGATCGTGCCCTGGAACTATCCGCTGTACCTGGCCATCGGCCCTTTGGTGGGCGCGTTGGCGGCCGGCAACCGGGTGATGCTCAAGCTCAGTGAATCCACCCCCGCCACCGGCCAGTTGCTCAAGGCACTGCTGGCGAAGATCTTCCCCGAAGACCTGGTGTGCGTGGTGCTCGGTGAAGCGGAAGTCGGCATGGCGTTTTCCAAGTTGCGCTTCGATCACCTGCTGTTCACCGGCGCCACCAGCATCGGCAAGCACGTGATGCGCGCGGCGGCCGAACACCTGACGCCGGTCACCCTGGAACTGGGCGGCAAGTCACCGGCGATTGTTTCCGCCGACGTGCCGCTCAAGGACGCCGCCGAACGCATCGCCTTCGGCAAGGCGCTGAATGCCGGGCAAACCTGCGTGGCGCCGGACTACGTGCTGGTGCCGGAAGACCGTGTGGACGGTTTCGTCGAGGCCTACAGCAAGGCGGTTCGCGGGTTCTATCCTACCCTGGCCGATAATCCGGACTACACCGCGATCATCAACGAACGACAACTGGCCCGGCTCAACGGCTACGTGAAAGACGCCACCGACAAGGGCGCCACCTTGGTCCCGCTGTACGACCAGGGCCAGGACCGGCGTATGGCCCACAGCCTGCTGCTGAATGTCAGCGACGACATGACGGTGATGCAGGACGAAATCTTCGGCCCGGTGCTGCCGATCGTGCCGTATCGCGGCCTCGACCAGGCGTTCGCCTACATCAATCAGCGCCCTCGCCCACTGGCGCTGTATTACTTCGGCTACAACAAGGCCGAACAGAACCGCGTACTGCACGAGACCCATTCCGGCGGCGTGTGCTTGAACGACACCTTGCTGCATGTGGCCCAGGACGACATGCCCTTCGGCGGCATCGGGCCGTCGGGCATGGGCCATTACCACGGCCATGAAGGCTTCCTGACCTTCAGCAAGGCCAAGGGTGTGTTGATCAAGCAACGCCTGAATGCAGCCAAATTGATTTACCCGCCCTATGGCAAATCCATCCAGAAGTTGATCCAGAAGCTGTTCGTCCGCTAACAAACCCATCATCGGGATAACAATAAGAATGAACCCAAGCCTGACTGAATCACCCGCGCTGTCACGGCGCGGCGTCTTGAAACTCGGCCTGTGCGCCAGCGCCTTCCTGGCCACCGCCGGGCTGGGCGCCAGCCTCAGCGGCTGCTCCAGCAGCACCCCGGCCAGCGGCTTTGCGATGTTGCGCAGCAGCGACCTGCCGTTTTTGCGAGCGGTGATCCCGGTGCTGCTGGAGGGCGTGGCCAGCGCCGAGGTGGTGGTGGCGGGCATCGACGACACCCTGAAAAAGCTCGACTTCAGCCTGCAACACCTGTCGCCGGAGATGTTCAAGCTGACCCAGCAACTGTTCGACGTCTTGGGCATGGCCATCACCCGTGGGCCCTTGACCGGCGTGTGGGGCAGTTGGGAAAACGCCAGCGCCGAGCAGATCCGCAACTTCCTGCACCGCTGGGAAAACAGCTACCTGAACCTGCTGCGCATGGGCCAGGGCTCGTTGCTCAAACTGGTGATCATGGCCTGGTATTTCCGCCCCGAGTCCTGGGCGCATTGCGGCTACCCCGGCCCTCCGAAAATCTGATTCGCATCCCGATAAAAACAAGAGACGACCCTGATGCCCGTACCTGATCTGTTCCGCGATGGCATGGCCCGCGGCTGGAAAACCCACAATGGCGCCGCCCTCGACCAGGACCTGACCCTGGAAGCCGACGTCGCAATCATCGGCAGCGGCGCCGGCGGCGGCACCACCGCCGAAATCCTCAGCGCCGCCGGCTACAAGGTGCTGTTGATCGAAGAAGGCCCGCTGAAAACCAGCAACGACTTCAAGCTGCTGGAGGACGAGGCCTACGCCACCCTGTACCAGGAAGGCATCGGGCGCATGAGCAAGGACGGCGCCATCACCATCCTGCAGGGCCGCGCGGTCGGCGGCACCACGCTGATCAACTGGACCTCCAGTTTCCGCACCCCGGACCCGACCCTCGCCCATTGGGCCAGCGAGTACGCGGTCAAGGGCCATAGCAGCGCCGAGATGGCGCCCTGGTTTGAAAAAATGGAACAACGCCTGGGCATCGCGCCCTGGGCGATGCCGCCGAACGCCAACAATGACGTGATCCGCAAAGGCTGCGAAAAACTGGGCTACAGCTGGCACGTGATCCCGCGCAATGTGCGCGGCTGTTTCAACCTGGGGTATTGCGGCATGGGTTGTCCGGTCAACGCCAAGCAATCAATGCTGGTAACGACCATTCCGTCCACCCTGGAGAAAGGCGGCGAACTGCTGTACCTGGCCCGCGCCGAACGCCTGAAGTTCAGCGGCGACACCATCACCAGCCTCGAATGCGTGGCCATGGACCAGTATTGCGTGGCTCCCACAGGCCGCAAAATCACGGTCAAAGCCAAGCACTACGTACTGGCCGGCGGCGGCATCAACAGCCCGGCGCTGCTGCTTCGTTCCGATGCGCCCGACCCGCACTCGCGCCTGGGCAAGCGGACATTTTTGCATCTGGTGAATTTTTCCGCCGGGCTGTTCGACGAGGTAATCAACCCGTTCTACGGGGCGCCGCAGTCGATCTATTCCGACCACTTCCAATGGCAGGACGGCACTACCGGCAAAATGTCCTACAAGCTCGAAGTGCCGCCGCTGCATCCGGGCCTCGCCAGTACTTTGCTCGGCGGCTATGGCACCCAGAACGCCCTGGATATGGGCCAACTGCCGAAAACTCACGCAATGCTTGCCCTGTTGCGCGACGGTTTCCACCCCGACAGCCCGGGCGGCACAGTCGAATTGCGCGGCGATGGCACCCCAGTGCTCGATTATCAGGTCTCGCCCTACGCCTGGGATGGCCTGCGCCGGGCGTTCCACAGCATGGCGGAGATTCAGTTCGCCGGCGGCGCCAAGTCGGTCATGCCGCTGCACGGGGATGCACGCTACGTGAACACATTGGCCGAAGCCCGCAGCATGATTGACGGTTTGAACCTTGAATTGCATCGTACGCGGCTCGGCAGCGCGCACGTGATGGGCGGTTGCGCCATGGGTGAAGAACCGAAAAATGCCGTGGCCGACAGCCTTGGGCGCCATCACCAACTGCGCAACTTATCGATCCACGATGGCTCGCTATTCCCTACCAGCATTGGGGCTAACCCGCAGTTATCGGTGTATGGATTGACCGCGCAACTGGCGACAGCGCTGGCCGAACGTCTGAAAACGGCCTGAAAAAACCGGGTATTCGCGGTGTCTATAGTGCTTTCTTCTGAATAAGTTGACTTGGCCGACCGGGATGGCTGCGATACCATCCGGTTCCCCAACGGACTCCGCCAGGACGACGCGATGAACCGAGTGTTGTACCCAGGTACCTTCGACCCAATCACCAAGGGCCATGGCGATCTGGTCGAACGCGCCTCGCGCTTGTTCGACCATGTGATTATCGCGGTCGCTGCCAGCCCCAAGAAAAACCCGCTGTTTCCCCTGGAACAGCGCGTGGAGCTGGCCCGTGAGGTCACCAAGCATCTGCCCAACGTTGAAGTGGTCGGCTTTGCCACCCTGCTGGCGCACTTTGCCAAGGAGCAGAACGCGAATGTGTTCCTGCGCGGCCTGCGAGCGGTGTCGGACTTCGAATACGAATTTCAGCTGGCCAACATGAACCGCCAACTGGCGCCGGACGTGGAAAGCCTGTTTCTTACGCCGTCGGAACGTTATTCGTTCATTTCCTCGACGTTGGTCCGGGAAATCGCGGCGTTGGGCGGAGATATCACCAAGTTTGTGCACCCGGCTGTGGCGGATGCGCTGACGTTGCGCTTCAAGAAGTAATTCTGGTCTTTGGGCTTATTGTGGCGAGGGGCTTGTCTGTGGCGAGGAGGCTTGTCCCCCGTTGGGCTGCGAAGCAGCCCCAATAAAGACGCCGCGTAGTTTCAGGTAAAACCCAATCGCCTGATTCGGGGCCGCTTCGCGCCCCAACGGGGGACAAGCCCCCTCACCACAGACAAGCCCCCTCGCCACAGGGGCGCCAATGCGGCACAATTGCGCGCATTAGTTTTCAGATGCCTTGGCTGACAGCCCTGGCAGGAGTTTCCATGTCCCTGATCATCACCGACGATTGCATCAACTGCGACGTCTGCGAACCCGAGTGCCCGAACGCTGCCATTTCACAGGGTGAAGAGATCTACGTGATCGACCCCAACCTGTGCACCCAGTGTGTCGGCCACTACGATGAACCTCAGTGCCAGCAGGTCTGCCCGGTGGATTGCATTCCGCTGGACGAGGCTCATCCGGAGACGGAAGAGCAACTGATGGAGAAGTACCGGCTGATTACCGGCAAGGCCTAAGTCCCTTGGCGATTCGTTAGGCCCCTTCGCGAGCAAGCCCGCTCCCACATTCGACTGCATTCCAAAGGTGGAACTCGAACGAATGTGGCAGCGGGCTTGCTCGCGAAGAGGCCATCAGCAGCACCACAAATTCTCAGCTCTGACACTTCGGGCAAAACACACTTGCCCGCTGCCCCAGCGTCACACTGCGCAATTCGGTCCCACAGACCTTGCACGCCTCGCCACCACGGCCATAGACGAACAATTCCTGCTGGAAATACCCCGGCAGTCCGTCGCCACCGATAAAGTCCCGCAACGTGGTGCCGCCGCGCTCGATGGCCGCCGCCAGGATGCGTTTGATCTCGATCGCCAGCTTCAGGTAACGCCCACGGGAAATGCCCTTGGCTTCCCGGCGCGGATCAATCCCGGCAGCAAACAGCGCTTCCGTCGCATAGATATTGCCCACGCCCACCACCACCGCGTTATCCATGATGAACGGCTTAACCGCCATCGAACGTCCACGGGACAGCTGGAACAACCGCTCGCCGTCAAACAGGTCGGTCAACGGCTCCGGCCCCAGGCGGATCAGCAGTTCATGGTTCAGCGGGTCGAGGCTCCAGAGCATCGCGCCAAAGCGTCGCGGGTCGGTGTAGCGCAAGGCCAGGCCCGACTCCAGCTCGATATCCACATGCTCATGCTTGGCCGCCGAGCTGCCGGCCTCCACCAGGCGCAGGTTGCCCGACATGCCCAAATGGCTGATCAGGGTGCCGACTTCAGCATTGATCAACAGGTACTTGGCCCGCCGTTCCACCAGCACGATCCGTTGCCCGGACAGCCGCACATCCAGGTCTTCCGGGATCGGCCAGCGCAGGCGCCGCTCACGCACCACCACACGGCTGACCCGCTGGCCTTCCAGATGCGGCGCAATTCCGCGCCGGGTGGTTTCGACTTCCGGTAACTCGGGCATGTTTACCTCTTGGAGAAAGGGTTAGTGCGCGCCCAGCTCGCGGATCGACAACTTCAAGCTCTCGAAGTCGTAGTCCGACAGGCCGACATGGTCCAGCACCAGCGGGCCGATGGCGTTCCACTCATGGTCATCCACCTGGTTGCCCAGCACGCGGTAGGACGCGCAAATGTGCTCGGCCATTTTCAGGATCGCCAGCAGGTTTTTCAGCTGCGGCTTGTGGTTGGACTCGTCGCTGAAAATCGCCAGGGCATTGTGGTGGTTGGCGATGGCGTCGGTCACATGTTCCGGCAGGCGCCAGGATTTGGCGGTGTAGTAACCCACCACGGCATGGTTGGTGTTGAACGCCTGGTTCTCGGTGTCGACCACGCGGCATTCCGGGCCGGCGTTGGCGTAGGCCTCTTCCAGCACGCTCATGTAGTTCGGGAAACGCTTGAGCATCAGCGGCACGCCGCAATCGTGGAACAGCCCCAATGCATAGGCTTCATCGACCGTCTGGCTGCCGGTGCGCTTGGCCAGGGCCAGGCAGGTCATGGCCACATCCTGGGCGGTGTCCCAGAAACGGTTGAGGGTGACGATGGTGTCGTCGCTCATCTCGCCCTTGATCGACTGCGCGTTGATCAGGTTGACGATGGAGCGGCTACCCAGCAGGTTCACCGCGCGCTGGATCGAGACGATCTTGTTGCTCAGCCCGTAATACGGCGAGTTGACGATCTTCAGCAGCGAGCCGGAGAGGCCCGGGTCCTGGGCGATCAGCCGGGCGATCACTTCCAGGTCCGGATCGGGCATGTACTGCTCCATCTGCAAATCCACCATGATTTGCGGTTGAGGCGGCACGCTGATGCCTTGGAGGCTCTGTTGGATCTGTTCGGCGGATAGCTCTTGGGACATAGGGGGCACACTCTGGACTAGGCGGCGATTCTAACCTTTATGGCAACCGGGCTGACACCTCAAAAACCCGAACTGAAACCGGATCAAATGTGGGAGCGGGCTTGCTCGCGAAAGCGGTGTGTCAGCCACCGAATGGGTTTACTGATCCTCCGCTTTCGCGAGCAAGCCCGCTCCCACATGTCCGGCGGCGCCGCCAAGTACCGCACAACACGGTATACTCCCGCTCTTTTTTCCGGAGCGACGTCATGTCCCTGCCAAGCCTGCGTCTCAAAGCCAACGCCGATCGTCGTTTGCGCAACGGCCACCTGTGGGTCTACAGCAACGAAATCGATGTGGCCGCCACACCTCTTCACGGCTTCCAGGCAGGCGACCAGGCGATCCTGGAAGCAGCCGGCGGCAAGACCCTCGGCATCGTGGCCATGAGCCCGAACAACCTGATCTGCGCCCGCCTGCTGTCCCGCGACATCAAGCTGCCGCTGGACAAATCGCTGCTGGTGCACCGCATCAACGTGGCCCTGTCCCTGCGTGACCGCCTGTTCGACAAGCCGTTCTACCGCCTGGTGTACGGCGATTCCGACCTGTTGCCGGGCCTGGTGGTCGACCGTTTCGGCGACATCCTGGTGGTGCAGATCGCTTCGGCGACCATGGAAGCCCACAAGGAAGACGTGATCGCCGCACTGACCCAAGTGCTCAAGCCAAGCGGCATCCTGTTCAAGAACGACTCCGCCGCGCGTGATGCCGAAGGCCTCAACCGCTACGTCGAAACCGTATTCGGCCTGGTGCCGGAGTGGGTGGCCCTGGAAGAAAACGGCGTGAAGTTCGAAGCGCCAGTGATTCAAGGCCAGAAAACCGGCTGGTTCTACGACCACCGCATGAACCGCGCCCGCCTGGCCCCGTATGCCAAAGGCAAGCGCGTACTCGACCTGTACAGCTACATCGGCGGCTGGGGTGTGCAAGCCGCAGCCTTCGGCGCCAGTGAAGTGTTCTGCGTCGACGCCTCCGCCTTCGCCCTCGACGGCGTGGAGCGCAACGCGGCACTGAACGGCGTTGCCGAGAAGATGACCTGCATCGAAGGCGACGTGTTCGAAGCCCTTAAAGAGCTGAAAGCCAGCGAAGAGCGTTTCGACGTGATCGTGGCCGACCCGCCGGCCTTCATCAAGCGCAAGAAAGACATGAAGAACGGCGAAGGCGCCTACCGCCGCCTGAACGAGCAAGCCATGCGCCTGCTCAGCAAGGACGGCATCCTGGTCAGCGCGTCGTGCTCGATGCACTTGCCGGAAGACGACCTGCAAAACATCCTGCTGACCAGCGCCCGTCACCTGGACCGCAATATCCAGATGCTGGAACGCGGCGGCCAGGGCCCGGACCACCCGGTGCACCCGGCGATTGCCGAGACTCGGTATATCAAGAGCATTACTTGCCGGTTGTTGCCGAACAGCTAACGCCCAATTGAAACCGAATCAACTGTAGGAGCGAGCTTGCTCGCGAAAGACGAATAGACAACACGGGCTACCTGATAGCGCTGCGTTATCGTTGACGTTCTTCGCGAGCAAGCTCGCTCCTACAGCGGCCACACACACCATCATGGGCTTGGCCTCCCACAACACTTTTGATTGAATTCCCCGTTTCGCAGACTAGTATCGGTTTCTGGTTTTACTCCGGAAAATAAAAACAATGTCTGAGTCCTCTTATTCGCCACCCCATGGCGACGTAAAACGCCAACAACGCTCACGCTTCATCCTCATCACCTGCATCTCGCTGATCAGCTTCTTCCCGATCAATATCCTGCTGCCCTCCTTTCCAGCCCTGGCCGCGAAGTTCGATACCTCAACTGCTGAGGTCGCCTTATCCATCAGCCTGTTCACTCTGGTTTTTGCGATTTCCCAACTGATCGCCGGCCCGCTTTCAGATAAATTCGGGCGCAAGGAAGTGCTGCTGGGGTGCATCGTGGTTTCCACCCTAGGCTCGATCGGCTGCGCACTGGCGGCGAATTACCCGAGTTTCCTGCTGTTTCGCGCCGTCCAGGCCATCGGCTGTGGCTTTTTTGTGCTCGGCCATGCGCTGGTTGAAGACCTTTTCGAAGAGCAGGATCGCGCCCGCATCCGCATCTACTACATGACCCTGAGCGGATCGTTCGTTGCGCTGTCGCCGCTGCTCGGCTCCTGGCTGCAAACCACATTTGATTGGCAGGGCAGCTTTTATGGATTTGCGGTGATGGCGCTGGGCATGTTTATCCATGCCTGGCTGATATTGCCGTCCAAGGCGGCCAGCCCTGAAAGAGCCCCTGTTTCGATCATCGCCACGCTGAAATCCATCGCAAGCAACCGGGACTTCATCCGTTACTGGTGGATCGCCGCGTTGGTATTCGCGTGCTACTTCGCCTTGATCAGCGTGACACCGCTGATTTTCATGGATGAGTTGAAGCTGTCCGAATACCAGTACGCGGTAGTGCTGATGGTGTATGGCGTTGCCTACCTGCTGGGCGGCGTTGCAGCAACTGCACTGCAGAAACATATCTCCCTCACGCGACAAATCAACCTCGGGCTGGGCCTGCTGGGGATCGCAGGCGTATTGCTGGCGCTGGTGATCAGCTATGAAGCCATGACCACCACCACCCTGCTGATCCCGATGCTGATCAGCGCCCTGGCCGTGACCCTGGTTCGCCCCGCCGCGATTTCCGCGGCTATGTTGCTGTTCTCCAGCAGCGCCGGCACCGCCGCCTCGGCCGGCAACAGCATCATGTTCATCACCGCCGCCGTCAGCAGCGCCGCGCTCGCCCAAGCCGGAGACAACTTGCTGATGACCATCGCCATCAGCTTCATCGTGTTCAGCGTTTGGGGAGTGGTGACGAACATCAGAGTCGGACGCTAACGCTCTCCCACTCCCACTCCCACTGTAGGAGCGAGCTTGCTCGCGAAGAACATATAGGCGACACGGGCCACCTGATAGCGCTGCGTTATCGTTGACGTTCTTCGCGAGCAAGCTCGCTCCTACAGAAGGCATGACATATTCAGAACCAGTGTTTAAACGCCAATAGACACTGTTGCCTCCTACCGTCTCTCTTCTACCCACACGAAGAGGACGAAGGAATGTCCACCCAGCAAAACGCCCATCGGCTGCGCACAGGCCGCTATTCGGAATCCGGCCGCATTTACCTGCTCACCGCCGTCACCCATCAACGACAGCTGGTCTTCCAGGACTGGCGCATTGGTCGCCTGCTTGTTCGCGAATTCAGAAAGGCTCAGGACGACGGCGAGGCGACCTCACTGGCCTGGGTCGTGATGCCGGACCATTTCCATTGGCTGGTGGAATTGCACAACGGCGATTTGCCGAGACTGATGCGGATTACCAAGTCGCGAAGTGCCCACGCCATTAACAAAGCGAGGAGTTGCCACGGGACACTTTGGCAAAAGGGCTACTTTGATCGGGCGCTGCGCCGGGAAGATGACCTGAAAGCAACAGCTCGATACATCGTCGCCAATCCATTAAGAGCAGGGCTGGTTGAGCGTATCGGCGACTATCCACTCTGGGACGCCATGTGGCTGTGAAATACGCAACCCTGTAGGAGCGAGCTTGCTCGCGAAAAACCAACAGACGACACGGACCACCTGATAGCGCTGCGTTACCGTTGACGTTTTTCGCGAGCAAGCTCGCTCCTACAGGTAGACGGCCATTCCCTCCGGCCGCCAGCGGTGTAGAATCGGACCTATTCATCGCCAGTCATCCCCCGGCGGGTTTATGAGCTCGAGGCCCAAGCAAGCGGCGATCCCGCGACGCGAGTGGCAACTTCCGGACACACGGCCATTTATCGGGTGTTCCAGTCGTCAATTAGAAGCTCACTCCCCTTTAGTACTTGATTAGCCGCCCGGAGTGCTCCAATGCCTGATTACCGCTCGAAAACATCCACCCACGGCCGCAACATGGCCGGCGCCCGCGCACTGTGGCGCGCCACGGGGATGAAAGATGACGACTTCAAGAAGCCGATCATCGCGATTGCCAACTCGTTCACCCAGTTCGTACCCGGCCACGTCCACCTCAAGGACCTGGGCCAACTGGTCGCCCGCGAGATCGAACGCGCCGGCGGCGTGGCAAAAGAATTCAACACCATCGCCGTGGATGACGGCATCGCCATGGGCCATGACGGCATGCTGTATTCCCTGCCGAGCCGCGAGATCATCGCCGACTCCGTGGAATACATGGTCAACGCCCACTGCGCCGACGCCATCGTGTGCATCTCCAACTGCGACAAGATCACCCCCGGCATGCTGATGGCCGCTCTGCGCCTGAACATCCCGGTGATCTTCGTCTCCGGCGGCCCGATGGAAGCCGGCAAGACCAAGCTCGCCTCCCACGGCCTCGACCTGGTGGATGCCATGGTCATCGCCGCCGATTCCAGCGCTTCTGACGAGAAGGTCGCGGAATACGAGCGCAGCGCCTGCCCTACCTGCGGTTCGTGCTCCGGCATGTTCACCGCCAACTCGATGAACTGCCTGGTGGAAGCCTTAGGGCTCGCCTTGCCGGGCAACGGCTCGACACTGGCCACCCACAGCGACCGCGAGCAGCTGTTCCTGCAGGCCGGCCGCACCATCGTCGAGCTGTGCAAGCGCTACTACACCGAGAACGATGAGTCGGTGTTGCCGCGCAACATCGCCAACTTCAAGGCGTTCGAAAACGCCATGACCCTGGACATCGCCATGGGCGGTTCCACCAACACCATCCTGCACTTGCTGGCCGCCGCGCAAGAAGCCGAGATCGACTTCGACCTGCGGGACATCGATCGTCTGTCGCGCCACGTGCCGCAACTGTGCAAAGTCGCGCCAAACATCCAGAAGTACCACATGGAAGATGTGCACCGTGCCGGCGGGATCTTCTCGATCCTCGGCTCCCTGGCCCGTGGCGGCTTGCTGCACACCGACCTGCCGACCGTGCACAGCAAATCATTGGCCGAAGGCATCGCCAAGTGGGACATCACCCAGACCACCGACGAAGCCGTGCATCACTTCTTCAAGGCAGGCCCGGCCGGCATCCCGACGCAGACCGCGTTCAGCCAGTCGACCCGTTGGGAAACCCTCGACGACGACCGTGAAAACGGCTGCATCCGCAGTGTTGAGCATGCCTATTCGAAAGAAGGCGGCCTGGCCGTGCTGTACGGCAACATCGCCCTCGATGGCTGCGTCGTGAAAACCGCCGGTGTCGACGAATCGATCCACGTGTTCGAAGGCCGCGCCAAGATCTACGAAAGCCAGGACAGCTCTGTACGCGGCATCCTCGCTGACGAAGTGAAGGAAGGCGACATCGTCATCATCCGTTACGAAGGCCCGAAAGGCGGCCCGGGCATGCAAGAGATGCTCTACCCGACGTCGTACCTGAAATCCAAAGGCCTGGGCAAAGCCTGCGCCTTGCTCACCGACGGCCGCTTCTCCGGCGGTACCTCGGGCCTGTCCATCGGCCACGCTTCGCCGGAAGCCGCTGCGGGCGGTGCCATCGGCCTGGTGCAGGATGGCGACAAGGTGCTGATCGACATTCCGAACCGTTCGATCAACCTGTTGATCAGCGATGAAGAACTGGCGGCACGCCGGGTTGAGCAGGACAAGAAGGGTTGGAAACCGGTTGAGAAGCGTCCGCGCAAAGTCACTACCGCGTTGAAGGCTTACGCCCTGCTGGCCACCAGTGCCGACAAAGGTGCTGTGCGTAACAAGGCGATGCTTGACGGTCTGTAAACCTCGCCCATAAAAATGCCCCGCCATGTGCGGGGCATTTTTTTGCCTGGTTGAATCAGAACTGCGGCGTATAGGTCATGGTGAACATCACATTACGCGGATCGCCATAGTAGTTGCTGCCCCAGGTCGCGTTGTACGCAGGGATGTAGTACTTCTTGTCGAACATATTGTTCAGGTTCGCCGCCACGGTGAATTCCTGATTGATTTTGTAGGCCACCCGCGAATCCCAGAGGGCGTTGCCCGGCACACTGAAGTTGCGGTCATAGGATTCAGTGCTGCTTTGCGCGGTAACGCCGGCGCCGACGCTGACTTTCTCCCAGTCACCCGGCAACTGGTAATCACCCCACACCTTGAGCAGGTGCTTCGGGGTCCAGGTGCTGAAGATCTTGCCTTCGTAAGTATTGTCCTTGAGGAACTTGGTGGTGTTGTAGGTGTAACTGGATGCCAGTTGCAGACCAGGCAGCACCTCACCGCTCAAGGTGGCTTCAAAGCCCTGGCTGCGGACCTTGCCCGACGCGACCGAGCAGTACCAGCCACCACAATTCATCGGCCCTTGCAGGTCCTGCACGCCACGGTTTTCCTGGTCGTAGCGGAAGATCGCAAACGAGGTATTGAGACGACCATCGGCCAATTCACCTTTGAGGCCCAGTTCGTAATTCTTGCCCTCGATAGGCTTGAGCATGCTGCCGGACGTAGTCAGGTTGGTCTGGGGTTCGAATGCATCGGCATAGCTGGCGTAGGCCGACCATTGGTCATTGAGGGCATACACCAGGCCTGCGTACGGCGTGACCCGGCCAGTGGTCTGGGTGGTGCTTTGAGTAGGGGCGTCGTACACACCCTGGAAACCGCTTTGGTCGATATAGGAAAAGTCATACCAACTGGTACGGGCGCCAACGATCAGGGTCAGCGGGTCCAGCAACTGGACGCGCCAAGTGCCGTAGATGCCTTTCTGGCGAATGTCATACCAGTTCTTTGACCCGGAGCCGTCCTGGAATAATTGATATTTGTCGCGCTGCACACGGTTGTGGTCGATGTTGAAGATATCCGCACCGTCGGTGGCATCCCGGGCGTACAGGTCGTGGGTCGTAAGCTTCGAGTAGTTGGCGCCCAGCACGAGTTCCTGGCGGAACCCAAGGGTCTCGAACTTGGCGTTGACGTAGACGTCCACCCCACGGCTCTTGTTGTTGAAGTCGGTGACCCAGTCCACATAACGCACGTTGCCGGTGCTGCCCGGATTGGGGATCTCGTCCCACGTCGCCTGATAAGTGGCGTCGTTGTGTTCATCCATGGCCACCACGGCGGCTTTCAGTTTCCAGTCGTCGTTGAAGCGATGTTCCAGGTCGGCGAACACTTGGGTCTGGTTGTTGACGCTACGGTTCCAGCTGGCACCGACAAAGGTCGAGCGCGCAAGGCCGATGTCGCTGCCATTGGCATAACGCGGCAAAGACATGAAGTTCGGGCGAGAGTGACCTTTCTGGTTGCTGATGCCCACGCCGACGGTAGTGTCGGGGGTGAAGTCGTAGTCGACGGCGGCATACACCGTCTGGTTCCAGCTGCCGGCGTAGTCGACAAACGAGTGGGTGGTGTCGTAATCCGCCACAAAGCGGCCGCGCAACGTGCCCTCGGCGTTCAGCGGGCCGCCGGCATCGACTTGGGTGCCATAGTGGTCCCAGGAGCCTGCCTTGGCGGTGATGGTGACTGTCGGCGCCTCCTGGCCGCGCTTGCGCACCAGGTTCATGGTGCCACCGGGGCTGTTGGCGCCCTGTAGCAAGGCGGCTGGGCCGCGCAGCGTCTCTACACGGTCGTAGATCGCCATGTTTTCAGTGAGGTAGCTGCCCAGCGCGTAGGTGTTACGCGGGATGCCAACACCGTCGTATTGCAGGGTGCCCACTTCGAAGCCACGGGAAAAGATGAACATGCCGGGGCCGGGTGATTTGGTCGCCGTCAGGCCCGGGGTGCGCTTGACCACTTCGGAGAGCTTGGTGGTGTTCTGGTCATCCATCTGCTTGCGGGTCATGACGCTGACCGATTGCGGGATATCCTTGAGTTTCTGCTCACCCTTGCCGATGGTCACCGCGCCGGTGGTGTAGGAGCCGGTGCCTTCGGTTGTCGTCCCAAGCTGCTCGGCGCTGATGGTGGTTGCGCCCACTTCAAGGGCTGTGCCTGATGCCACACGCTTTTCCAGGGTCACGGTATCGGCGTTGATAAAGGCCGCACTCAAACCCGTTCCCGCGAGCAACCGCGCCAGAGCGTCCCGTTGCCCCAGGCTGCCACTGACGCCGGGCGATGCCACACCTTGGGTCAACTCACTGGGCACCAACACCTGAACCCGCGTCACCGCCGAAAACGCCGCCAATGCGCCATCCAGGCTTTGTCCCGGAATATCGAAGCGGTAGGTCTGGGCCTGAGTGGTCTCGGCGGCCTGCAGAGACAATGGCGCAGTGCCGCAAGCCAAGGAAATGGCCAGCGCCAGCAAGGGCCGTGCGGCGAATCGGTGTGCCATGGGTGATGCTCCCCGGTGCAAAAATCAGTGAACGGGCGCGGCACTACTTGAGAGTGCTTACTATTTACGCCTCAGTGATCAAGGACGATGGCTTGGGGAGAAACCCTGAAAGATTTTTGAAAAAGATTCGCCTAGGACGCTTTGCCTTCGCGCAACACCAGCAAATACGGGGTGTAATGCTCGGCACGCAGGTTGAGGGTGTATTCCAGGGCCTTGATGACCGCGTCAGGTTTATCGATCTCGAATACGCCGGACACCACGCGATCGCGCAATGCATCGCCAAACACCAGGGTCTTGCCCGGCCAGTAGCGATTCAGTTCGGCCACCACTTCAGACAGTGGCTGCTGGCGAAACACCAGTTGCCGCTGGCGCCAGGCAAACCCGCTGGCAGGGTCGAACGCGTGGACTGCGGCCAAGCGTTGATCCTGATACTCCACCGCTCGCCCCGGCTCCAGGTACACCGGCTCACCCACGCCGGAGCTGACCTGAACCTTGCCCTGGGCGACTTGCACCTGAGTCTGCGCATCGCGGCGAGCAACGCTGAACTGCGTACCCACTACCTTCACCCAACCGTCACCGGACTGCACCACGAAAGGCCGCGATGGATCCTTGGTCACGCTGAAAAATCCTTCGCCCCGCAACAGGCGAACCTGGCGTTCACCGGCGCTCATGCGGATCTGCACAGCGCTGTCGGTGTTGAGTTGCAGCTGCGAGCCGTCCGCCAGTTCCACGGTGCGCGACTCGCCGGTGCCGGTGGCGTAGTCAGCCCGCAGGCGATCCAGCCATGGCGTGTTCTGCAGCGTCAGGCCGACGGCCAGCAACATAGCGGCAGCACAGGCCCAACGGCGCGCCGGCTTGCGCCAGGCCGCTTGCTCGGCCCGACGAATCACCCGCGCTGGCTCGCGCAGGCCACCCAGCATCGCCTGGACTTCCTGCCACGCATCATCCTGGGCGGCACCCTGCCCGAGCCATGCGGAAAACGCTTCGATTTCAGCCGCCGTGACGTCTTCAGCCTGAAGACGGAAATACCAGCCGGACGCTTCGGCAAACAACTCGTCGGCAGTGGGTGCGGCGCTCATGACCGGCGTCCTTGTTCATCACAGGCCAGTCGCGCCTTGATAAAGGCACGGCATTCGATCAAGGCCCGACGCAATTGGTATTCCACACTGCGCGGGGTGATCGACAGGCGTTCGCCAATCTCGCGGTAGGAAAGTTCGTCGACATGATAAAGCAGGAAGATCTGCCGAGTCGCTTCGGGCAGCGCCAGGATCGCGTCCTGCATCAGTTGCTCCTGTTGATAGGCAGCCAATTGCTCGTCGGCACTTGGGTTGCTGCAGGGCAGTTCTTCGCTGGGTTCGCCGGCATCCAGGCGCTCGCGGCGGATGGCCTGGCGCTGGTGGTCGCGCACCAGGTTACTGGCGATGGTGAAGAGGAAGGCCGGGAGGTTGTCGATCTTCTCGCCGGAGTCCAGCCGGGCCAGGCGCAGGAACGATTCCTGGGTCAGGTCGGCGGCCACCTGGGCACTGCCGGTGCGGCGGGTGACGAAGGCTTCGAGGGCCTTCTTCTGCTCCGCGAACAGGCGCGCGATCTGCGAATTCCAGGAGAGCACAGCACTACCTTGAGAAGAACGGGATGTTCAGGAAGTGCGCACGCTAGCAGAGGATGAGATTGGTTCGCAATTGATATCTATTTTTGCTGGGGTTTTGCAGTGCTGCCGACGGCCTCATCGCGGGCAAGCCCGGCTCCCACATGGACCGAGTTGCCTGAGCGAACTCGGTCCATGTGGGAGCTGGCTTGCCTGCGATGGCCGCGCCTCGGTCTTACTGAATCTCGTCCGGCTTGACGATCACCCAGTTTTTATCCGCCGTCACCGGCAACCCTTCCTTGGCCTGGGCCGCAGCGTGCTTGGCCATCATGCCGTTGAGCTGGGTCATGTATTTGTCTTTACGGTTGATCCACAGGTGGATGCCGCCCTTGGCCACGTCCACGTCATGGAACAGCATGTAGCCGTCACTGGTCGGCGTGTCGCCACCGACGATCACCGGTTTTTTCCACTCGTCGATGTAGGTCAGGATCGCCGCGTGCTTGCCGGCCATCCAGGTGGCAGGGGTCCACAGGTACGGGGTCAGTTCCAGGCCGAGGTTGGCCTTCTCGTCATACTTGCCGGCAGCAATCTGTTTGCGGGCGGTGGTCAGCTCGCCGGTCTTGCGGTCCTTGAGCAAGGTGGTCACGCCGATGACGTTCTCGGGTTTGACGTTGTAGCCGTACTTCGGATCAGCCGCGACCATGCGCACCAGTTCCTCGGACGCGGCGGTCATCACGTAGACCTCAATGCCGTTTTCCATCAGCTTGTTGAACAGCTCAGCCTGGCCGGTGAATACCTTCGGCGGCTGCACTTCCATGTTCTTGACCACGTCACCTTCGTAATAGGTGACCGGCACCGGCTTGCCCGACGCCATCATCTCGTCGACGTAGCCCTTGAGTTCCTTGAGGGTGAAGCCGGAGAAAATCTGCGCGACCCACGGGTAGCAGACCATGTCGTCGACTTCGCAGAGGCGGTAGTAGTAACTGAACAGGCTTTCCTTGTGGTCAGCAGTGTCTTTGAACGGGATCAGCTTCAGGGAAGGGTCCATGGTGTCGCGGGTAATCAGGCCCTTGTTTTCCAGGTACGGCAGCAATGACTCTTCAAGGTCGTAGCGATAACTGGTGTTGTCCATGTCGAACACCGCGAAGTTGCCCTTGTTGGCATTGGCGGCAATCATCGTGTCCAGTTGCTTCGCGGCAGCCGCCGGCCAGTGTTTCAACTCGGTGGCGGCAAAGGCCTGGCTCGCGAGGCCCAGGCACAGCGCGGCGGCAAACAGTTTCGGCGCTAGCTTCATGTGCGTTTTCTCCCTGAGTGAAAGACATCGACGCTAACAAATCTGTATGACAGTTATCGCCCGAGCGCGACCGCTTTCGTCGTGATCGCGCCAACACCATACGCCTGGGCGTCACCCGCTTATTCCAAAAACGACAGTCACCATGCGATAACGTTATTAAATCAATATATTTCAAGCTGTTAGGCTTGCCGGTTCGCAATCGCAGGCTCCTGCGATTGGCTGCCTTCTCAACGGAGCTTCAATGAATCTGCCCCTGATTCTCAACTTACTGGTGTTCGTGGCCCTGTTGCTGGGCCTGGCACAAACCCGTCGAACCAACTGGAGCCTCGCCAAGAAGGTGTTGTTTGCGTTGGTACTCGGCGTGATCTTCGGTGTGGTGCTGCACGCGATCCACGGTGCCGGCAACCCGGTACTCAAGGCCTCGATCGGCTGGTTCGACCTGGTCGGCAACGGTTACGTGCAGTTGCTGCAAATGATCGTGATCCCGCTGGTGTTCGCCTCGATCCTCAGCGCCGTGGCCCGCCTGCATAACGCCTCGTCCCTGGGCAAGATCAGCTTCCTGACCATCGGCACGCTGCTGTTCACCACCGCGATTGCGGCGCTGATCGGTATCGGCCTGACTAACCTGTTCGGGCTCACCGCCGAAGGTCTGGTGGCCGGCACCCAGGAAATGGCGCGCCTGCAAGTGATCCAGAGTGATTACGCGGGCAAGGTCGCCGACCTGAATATCCCGCAACTGCTGCTGTCGTTCATCCCGCAGAACCCGTTCGCCGACCTGGCTCGGGCCAAGCCGACGTCGATTATCAGCGTGGTGATCTTCGCTGCATTCCTTGGGGTTGCCGCGCTGCAACTGCTCAAGGATGACGTGGAAAAGGGCCAGAAAGTCCTCAACGCCATCGACACCCTGCAAGCTTGGGTGATGCGCCTGGTGCGCCTGGTGATGAAGCTGACCCCGTACGGCGTATTGGCGTTGATGACCAAAGTGGTCGCCAGCTCCAACCTGCAAGACATCATCAAGCTCGGCAGTTTTGTGGTGGTGTCGTACCTGGCCCTGGGCCTGATGTTTGTGGTGCACGGCCTGCTGCTGTCCCTGGCCGGGATCAACCCGCTGCGGTTCTTCCGCAAGGTCTGGCCGGTGCTGACGTTTGCCTTCACCAGCCGCTCCAGCGCCGCCAGCATCCCGCTGAGCATTGAGGCTCAGACCCGTCGTCTGGGGATTCCGCAGTCCATCGCCGGCTTTGCCGCCTCGTTTGGCGCGACGATTGGCCAGAACGGTTGCGCGGGTCTTTACCCGGCGATGCTGGCGGTGATGGTTGCGCCGACCGTGGGTATCAACCCGCTGGACCCGCTGTGGATCGCAACACTGGTGGCGATTGTGACCTTGAGTTCCGCCGGTGTGGCGGGCGTGGGCGGCGGTGCGACGTTTGCCGCGCTCATCGTGCTGCCGGCGATGGGCTTGCCCGTGTCACTGGTGGCGCTGCTGATTTCGGTTGAGCCGCTGATCGACATGGGCCGTACGGCATTGAACGTGAACGGTTCGATGACGGCCGGGGCGATTACCAGCCAGATCATGCAGCAGACGGATAAAGAGTTGTTGAATGCGGATGAGCATGCGGAGTTGGCGCAGGCTTAACCGATTCTACTGCTTGGCAGGGAGTTCGCTCCCTGCTAACTCAAGCGCTCGGTAGCTTTACGATATACCTCGTCGCGCTCACGCTTATCGACAGCCACCACAAATACCATGACCTCCTGATCAATCACCTGATAGACCAACCGGTAACCGCTGCTACGCAGCTTGATTTTGTAGCAGTCGGGCAAACCATGCAGCCGGTTAGCTTCAATACGTGGATGGGTCAGGATCTCAACCAGCTTTTTCTTGAGCTGTTGACGTACGGTATCCCCAAGCTTGCGCCATTCCTTTAGCGCTCGTGCATCAAACTCAAGGTTATAGGTCATCCAGTGAGACCTTCACTCGCTGGGGAGCAGCCAGCCGTTCCCGAACTGTAGCCAACAAGGCTTCATCGTCCTCGGTCATCAGAACAGGCTTGAACGGTAATTGCCCGCGCTCAGCCACATATTGCAGGGCTTGGCGCATCAATTCGGAAGGGGTGACACCCAACTTTTCCAGCTCGTGATAAGCGCGAGCTTTAAGGTCGTCGTCGATACGGATGTTTATAGAGGCCATCATGCGACCCTCACTGTAATGACATTGGTCATTACAGTGGCGCAAGAAATGCTCTTTTGCAAGCCAGATTTGTCGCAGACGCGTCAGGCCTTTTCCCAAACCTCAAAGTTATACGCCGGCTTGTCCCCCTCAGCCGCATTCTCGACATTCGACACCAGCTTCCACTGGTTCAAATCAAACTCGGGAAACCACGCATCGCCGTCCGGGCTCAATGCAACCCGCGTCAAATACAGGCGATCCGCCTGCTCCAGCCCCTGGGCATACAACTGCGCGCCGCCGATCAGCATCAGCTCATCCACGCCCTGCGCCTTGGCCCATTCCTCAGCCCGCTCCACGGCCGCGTCCAGTGACGGAAAAACTTCCGCACCTTCCAGCGCCAAGTCGGTCTGACGGCTGACCACTATGTTCAAGCGGCCCGGCAACGGTCGACCCAGGGAATCCCAGGTCTTGCGCCCCATGATGATCGGCTTGCCCAAGGTGGTGGCCTTGAAATATTTGAAATCCCCCGGCAAATGCCAGGGCATGCTGTTGTCGACGCCGATCACACGGTTTTCACCGAGGGCTGCGATCAGGCTTAAAGGGAGAGTTTTTTTCATGGCGACGAGAATACCAGAGCCGCGCGCGGCATACCCCAACCGGCGTTCCAGCGGTTATGCTCCAACCTCACTGGCTCAACAGGACGGCGCGTGACAGCTCTGAATCCCCTGCAAACACTCTGGCTGACCGAAACCGTGCGCTTGCGCGAGGAACACGCCGGCGCCCTGGAAGACCAGGAAGCCAATCGCCTGGCCCGCAGCAGCGGCGGTGACTTGCCGACGCGCATTCAAAACCGTGCGTTGTGGTTGGCTGAACGCGATGGCCTGACCGCCGCCCTGACCCGCTGGCTGCAAGGTGCACGCCTGGCGCTGATCCTGCTGGCGGTGGTTGCCATCATCAGCGGTGCCGGCTTGGCCTTTGCCGCGCTGGGCAACGGGCTGGCGCCAGTCAATGTGTTCTGGGCCCTGGGCAGCCTGCTGGGCTTGAACCTGATCCTGTTGTTCAGCTGGGCCCTGGGCCTGCTGTTTGCCGGTGAACACGGCGCCAGCCTTGGCCGCCTGTGGTTATGGCTCAGCGAAAAACTCGCCCGCGACGCCAAGGCCGCGCAACTGGCGCCCGCCCTGCTGCTGTTGCTGCAACGGCGCAAACTCAATCGCTGGGCGGTCGGTGTGCTGGTCAACAGCTTGTGGCTGCTGGCCCTGCTCAGCGCCATGGTGATCCTGCTGACGCTGTTGGCCACCCGGCGCTACGGGTTTGTGTGGGAAACCACCATCCTGCGGGCCGACACCTTTGTCGCCGTGACCCAAACCCTCGGCGCCCTGCCCGCCTTGCTCGGCTTCAATGTGCCCACTGTCGAGATGATCCGCGCCAGCGGCGATGCCGCCCTGAATATCGAAAGCGCCCGCCAGGCCTGGGCCGCCTGGCTGGTGGGCGTGCTACTGGTGTACGGCATCCTGCCGAGGCTGATCCTCGCGCTGCTGTGCCTGTGGCGCTGGAAACGCGGGCGCGCCGCCTTGAGCCTCGACCTTAACCTGCCCGGCTACAGCCAACTGCGTGAACGGCTGATGCCCAGCAGCGAACGGCTTGGGGTCAACGATGCGGCGCCCGAACAGTTGCACCACGTGACCGGCGGCGTCAGCGAACTGGAAAGCGACGGCGCCCTGCTGGTGGCCATCGAACTCGATGACCAACGCACCTGGCCGCCGAAGCTCCCGGCCAGCGTCAAGGACGCCGGCATCCTCGACAGCCGTGAATCCCGCAACAAGCTGCTGGAGCAACTCACCCGCTTCCCGCCCGCACGCCTGGCCATTGCCTGCGACCCACGGCGCTCGCCGGATCGCGGCAGCCTCGCGCTGATCGCCGAACTGGCCCGCAGCGCCACCGCCACCCGGGTCTGGCTGCTGCAAGCGCCGGCGGGTCAGGCGCTGGACGCGGAACGCCTGGGTGACTGGCATACAGCGTTGCAGCAGTTGCAGATCCCGTTCGCTGATTGCGCGCCGCTCACTTGGCTGGAGACCGGTCATGACTAAGCCCCTGAAACTCGCGGTGGTCGGCCACACCAACGTCGGCAAGACCTCGTTGCTGCGCACCCTCACGCGAGACGTCGGCTTTGGTGAAGTGTCCCATCGGCCCAGCACCACCCGGCATGTCGAAGGTGCTCGGCTGTCGGTAGACGGCGAAGCCTTGCTGGAGCTGTACGACACGCCGGGCCTGGAAGATGCCATCGCCCTGCTCGATTACCTTGAACGCCTGGACCGCCCCGGCGAACGCCTCGACGGCCCGGCACGGCTGGCGCGTTTTCTGGAAGGCAGCGAGGCCCGGCAACGCTTCGAACAGGAAGCCAAGGTGCTGCGCCAACTGCTCGCCTCGGATGCGGGCCTGTATGTGATCGACGCCCGGGAACCGGTGCTGGCCAAGTACCGCGATGAGCTGCAAGTGCTGGCCAGCTGTGGCAAACCGTTGCTGCCAGTGCTCAATTTTGTCAGCAGCGCCGACCACCGCGAGCCGGACTGGCGCGAAGCCCTCGCCCGCCTCGGCCTGCACGCGCTGGTGCGTTTCGACAGCGTCGCGCCGCCGGAAGACGGCGAGCGCCGCCTCTATGAAAGCCTCGCCCTGCTGCTGGAAAATTCCCGTGGGCAACTGGAGCGGCTGATCCTTGATCAGGAAGCCCAGCGCCAGGCTCGCCAGCAAAGTGCTGCGCGGTTGATTGCCGAACTGCTGATCGACTGCGCCGCCTGCCGCCGCAGCGTGGTCAGCGAAGTCGAGGTAGAACAGCAAGCCATCAGCGAACTGCGCAAAGCCGTGCGCCAGCGCGAACAGCGTTGCGTGGAGGCCTTGCTCAAGTTGTTCGGCTTCCGCCCGCAGGACGCCGCCGCCAGCGATTTACCGCTGCTGGACGGGCGCTGGGGCGATGACCTGTTCAACCCCGAGACCCTCAAGCAACTGGGCGTGCGGGTCGGTGGCGGTATCGCGGCCGGCGCGGCCGCCGGTGCGGGTGTGGATCTACTCGTAGGCGGCCTGACCCTCGGCGCCGCCGCGCTCGCCGGAGCCATCGCCGGTGGCGCCCTGCAAACTGCCCGCAGTTATGGCAGCCGCCTGCTGGGCAAGATCAAGGGCCAGCGCGAGCTGACCGTCGACGACAGCGTGCTGCGCCTGTTGGCCCTGCGCCAGCGGCAACTGCTCAAGGCCCTGAACCTGCGGGGCCACGCGGCGATTCACAGCATCAAGGTCGACACGCCCCAGGACAAGACCTGGCGCGAAGGCAAGCTGCCGGAAGCCCTGAACAAGGCCCGCGCCCATCCGCAGTGGTCGTCCCTCAACCCGCACCCCAGGTTGAGCCAGGCCGAACGCCAGGAACAGATCGAAGCCCTGGCCCAGCGCCTGGACGAGACCTAAGCCGCCAACAGTTGCCGGGCCTTGGACTTCAGCACTTCAAGGTCCAGCACCGGCACATGCATTTCCTTGGCCTGTTCATCCCAGTGGCGCATGCGCAGGCTGACGGCGCACAGCGGGTCCTGCTCGAACGCTTGGGCTTCCTCGGCGGTCATCACGCCGCCCTGGTAACCCAAGGTACGGCGGCTGGCTTCGCTCAAGCGCGCGTAATAATCCGGCTGGCTGAAGGTCAGATATCGCTTGGCCTGCACGTGGTATTCCACCAGTTTTGCCATCCGCTCGCTGAAGCCTGCGCGGCGCAGATAATCGGCGCCCAGCCGTTCATGGCTGACCACACCATAACCGCCCATGTTCTCGCCACCTTCGCCGCAGATATGCCCGATATCGTGGAAGAACGCCGCCAGCACCACTTCATCATCAAAGCCCTCAGCCATGGCCAACTGCGCAGCCTGGGACATGTGCTCGATCTGCGAGACCGGTTCGCCGATGTAGTCAGCGGTGCCGTGCTGTTCGTACAGGCCGAAGACCTCGGCGATTGCCTGCTCTGCGTTCATCACGCGTCCCCCCACAACTCTGTGATATTGCGCTCGGCCATCGCTGGCCCAACGCTCATGCCCACGCCGGTGTGCATCAACGCCGCGCTCACCCCGGGTCCCGCTCGCAGGAACGAAAACGGCCCTGGGCCACGGGAACCATAAACACCCTGCCAGCGCTCCACGACCTGGATCTTGCAGCCCAGAGTCTCTTCGGCCAACTCGATCATCCAGGTGTCCACCTGCTCGGCATTGAACGGTGAAGGGTCGCTGCCGTAATGGTGGGAGTCACCGATGATCAGCTCACCATAAGGCGTTGGGCTGATCAGCAGGTGAATGCCGTTTTCGTGCAGGTGCGGTACATCCCGCAGGATTTCGGCCTGCACCGGCGCGGCCTCCGGCAAATCGGCGAAGGCGCCGTAGTGGACGCAGCTGAGACCGGTCAGCAGCGCGTGTTGCAGGTTCAATTCCACCGCAGGCCGGGCGCGCAGCATTTGCAGGCGGCAGATTTGCGGGTTGAGTTCGCCGATCTGCTCGGCCAGCAGCGTCTGGTAATCGTGGCCGGAGCAGACAATGATCTGCTCGCCGCGAAAGGTGCCAGCGGTGGTGTGCACCTGGCCGGGCTCGATGTCGCGGACCAGGGTGGAGAAATGAAACTCCACGTTCAGTTCGCGGCTCAGGTAGTTGATCAGCGCCGGGATGGCTTCGCGGGAATACAGTTGTTGATCGTCCAGGCCGTGAAGCGCGGCACGGTGATGAGCGAACTGGCCACCGTACAGACCGTGCAGGGCCGCGCCTTGCAGCAACTCGACGCGATAACCGTACTCCAGGGCGCGACCGGCGCAGAAGGCTTCAAGCAAGTGCTCTTCGGCTTCGGTGCGGGCGAACAGATAGGAGCCGTTGCGTTTGAGCTGGATACCGGCGAGCTGTGCCCACTGGCCCCAGATTTCGCGGCTTTCCCGCGCCAGGTCGAGCATCGGCCCGGGCGGCTGGCCGGTGACCAGTGCCTGGCCGAAGTTGCGTACGGAAGCACCCAATGGGGTGGCGCTGCGCTCGAAGACCTTGACCTTGAGGCCGCGTTTGGCGGCCGCATAAGCGTGGGACAGGCCGAGGATGCCGGCGCCGATGATCAGCAGTTGTGTCATGAAGACCTCTCGTTCCCACGCTCCGCGTGGGAATGCATCCTGTGACGCTCCGCGTCACGACTACAAAAGCGGACGCAGAGCGTCCAGGCCCGCGTTCCCAAGCAGAGCGTGGGAACGATCGGTGGTTATTGTTTTTCCGACTTGCCGTCATAGCGCTTGCGCCATTCGGTCAGGATGCTGTCGCGGTTTTTCGACGCCCAGGCAAAGTCGTTCTTGATCAGCCGCTGCTCATAGTCAGCCGGCAATTCGGTCTGCGGCTTGGCAATACCCGGCTGAGCCAGTACCGCGAAGTTTTCCTTGTACAGCTCCATCGCCGCCGGGCTTGCGGAGAAGTCGGCGAGTTTCTGTGCCGCGTCCGCGTGGGCAGTGCCTTTGATCACGGCAGTCGCTTCGATGTCCCAGCCCAGGCCTTCTTTCGGCAGGATAATGTCCAGCGGCGCACCCTGGCGCTTGAGTTGAACGGCCGGGTATTCAAACGAGATACCGATCGGAAACTCACCCGACGCCGCCAGCTTGCACGGCTTGGAACCGGAGTGAACGTACTGGCCGATGTTCTGGTGCAGGTCGTCCATGTACTGCCAGCCCTGTTTCTCGCCGAAGGTCTGCAGCCAGGCGCTCACATCCAGGAAACCGGTGCCGGACGAGGCCGGGTTGGGCATCACGATCTTGCCTTTGTACTCAGGCTTGGTCAGGTCCTGCCAGCTCACCGGCTTGCTCAGGCCCTGCTTTTCGGCTTCGACGGTGTTGAAGCAGATGGTCGCAGCCCACACGTCCATGCCGACCCAGGCCGGTGGGTTGGCGGCGTCGCGGTAGTTCGCGCCGATCTTGCCCAGATCCTTGGGTGCGTAGTTTTGCAGCATGCCCTGCTGGTCGAGGATAGCCAGGCTGGAAGCCGCCAGGCCCCAGACCACGTCAGCCTGCGGGCGGGCTTTTTCGGCCAGCAGCTTGGCGGTGATGATGCCGGTGGAATCGCGCACCCATTTGATATCGATGTCCGGGTTAGCCTTTTCGAAGGCTTGTTTGTAAGTCTTCAATTGCTCGGCTTCGAGGGCCGTGTACACGGTCAACTCGGTCTTGGCGGCAAAGGCATTCAGGCTGAACGCAGTGAGCACAGCAGCGGCTAACGCCAGGGGCTTGAACATGGTGCAGTTCCTTTATGGATGATTTATTGACCGGGCGCGGTTTGGCGCCAGGCCTGGGAGCGGCGCAACAAGCCGCGTGAGGCCCACGCCAGCAGCAAGGACACGCCCGCCGAGGTGAACAGAATCAGGGTCGACATGGCCGCTGCGCCGCCGACGTTGCCGGCGTCGTCCATGTTCAGCACGGCGACGGCGGCGAGAATGGTGTCGGGGCTGTAGAGGAAGATCGCGGCGGAGACGGTGGTCATCGCCGAGACGAACAGGTAGCGCACGATGTCCAGCAGCGCCGGCAGGCAGATCGGCACGGTGACCCGCAGGTAATGGCGGTACAGCGGCGCCTTCAGCGACAGCGCGGCGGCTTCGAATTCCGCGTCCAGTTGGCGCAGGGCCGTGGTGGCGGTCATTTGGGCGGTGGTCAAATAGTGAGCAATGGTGCACACCACCAGCAACGTCATGGTGCCGTAGAGCACATGCAGCGGGTTGCCGTTGAGGTTGAAAAAGAACACGTAGCCCAGGCCCAGCACCAACCCCGGCACCGCCATCGGCACGAAGCTGAGCATGCGCAGCGCCAGGTTCAGGCCCTTCTGGCCCTTGGTCTTTTCCATCAGGTAGGCGCCGGTGAAGATCAGCACGCTGCCGATCAACGCGGTGCACAGGGCCATGGTGATGCTGTTGCGGTAGGCCAGCCAGCCGCCGCCGGCCGTGTCTTCGAACTGGTAGTGGGCCAGGGACAGCGACAGGTTGTAGGGCCAGAATTTCACCAAGGATGAGTAGACCGCCATGCCGAACACCAGCAGCAGGATCGCGCAGATCAGCAGGACGACGGCCAGGTAGCAGCCGTCCCGCAGCTTCGACGGTGCCGGCTGGAACACCTGGGCGCGGCCGCTCATGGAGTCGCCGTGACGACGGCGTAGCCAGGCGTCGACACCGAAGCTGAACAGTGCCGGCAGCAGCAGGACCATGCCGATCAAGGCACCGCGGCCGAATTGCTGCTGGCCGACCACAGCTTTGTAGGCTTCCAGCGCCAGTACTTGATAGTCGCCACCGACTACCACGGGCACGCCAAAGTCAGTGATGGTCAGAGTGAACACCAGGCAAAACGCGGCAAACACGGCCTGGCGGGTCGCCGGCCAGGTGATACTGCGAAACGCCCGGGCGGGACTCGCGCCCATGCTCGATGCGGCGTCGAACAAGCGTGCATCCGCCAGGGAAAGCGCCGACAACAGGATCATCAAGGCATGGGGAAAGGTGTAGATCACTTCACCGAGGACGATGCCCCAGAAGCCATAGATGTTGTCCGACAGCAGCCCGCGCAGCATGCCCTGGTTACCGAACAGGTAGACCAGCGCAATCCCGGGCAGCATCGACGGCGCCATCAACGGCAGCAGCGACATGCCACGCCAGATCGCCTTGCCCGGAATCAACGTGCGTTGCAGGGCGTAGGCAAACAGGTAGGCCAACGGTACGACGATGGCCGCCACGCTGCCGGAAACCTTCAGGCTGTTACCCAGCAACCAGTGGAAGTTATCGCTGGTGACCAGTTCCCGCGCAGCCACCAGGCCACCGCCCTGCCCGGCTTCACTGCTGAAGCCGCGCCAGAAGATCGCCAGCAGCGGCAGCAGTACCGCGACGCCCAGCAAACACAGCCAGAGCAGCTTGCCGCCGATAACAAAAATACGGTCGCCGACTTCGGCACGGGAAACCTGACGAGCCACGTTATCGGGTATCGGCAGAGTCATATCGCGGGCCATCTCAGGCAAACACCTGCAGGCTACGCGGGGGCAGCGCGACCCAGATGTCCTGGGCGCCGAGGCGCGGCATGGCTTCCGGGGCCAGTTCGGCCAGCAGCGGATGGCCGGGCAGTTGGTCCAGCTCAAAGCTCATGCGGCAGCGGTTGCCGAGGAAGGTGATCTCGCGGACCTTGGCCGGGAACAGGTTTTCTTCATGCACCGGCGGGTTGACGCTGATGGCTTCCGGGCGGCAGAACAGACGGCCCGATTTTGCGGCACCGGAGTTTTCCGCCAGGCGCATGTTCATCCCGCCGACCTGGGCGTGGCTGGCGCTGTTGCGGCTGAACGGCAGCCAGTTGCCCTGGCCGACGAACTCGGCCACGAACGGCGTGGCCGGGCGGTCGTAGATTTCCTGGGGCGTGGCGTACTGCTCGACCTTGCCGTTGTTCATCACGGCAATGCGGTCGGCCATCAGCATGGCCTCGTCCTGGTTGTGGGTGACCATCAGGGTGGTAATGCCCAGGCGGCGTTGCAGTTGGCGCAGCTCGGTGCACAGATGCTCGCGTACCCGGGCGTCGAGGGCCGACATGGGTTCGTCCAGCAACAACAAGGACGGCGCCGGCGCCAGGGCGCGGGCCAGGGCCACACGCTGCTGTTGGCCGCCGGAGAGTTGACCGGGGAATTTCTTTTCGCTGCCCACCAGGCCTACGAGTTCCAGCATCTGCCCGACGCGCTTGCGCACTTCATCGCGGCCACTGCCGGTGAGGCCGTAGCCGATGTTCGCTTCGACGGTGAGATTGGGAAACAGCGCGTAGGACTGGAACAGAATGCCGTAGTCCCGTGCCTGGGGTGCCAGCAGGGAAACGTCGCGGTCGCCGAGGTACAACTCGCCGCTGTCCTGGCGTTCCAGGCCGGCGATGCAGCGCAGCAAGGTGGTCTTGCCGCAGCCCGACGGGCCCAGCAGGCACACCAGTTCGCCGGCGGCGACATCCAGGGACACGTTATCCAGGGCGGTAAAGGCGCCGAAGCGTTTCTGCACACCGCGCACCTTCATTGGCGCGCCGGGGTTGGTCATGGCTGTGTTCATGGAGGCACCTCATCAAACTGATGAAGGTCATCCTAGGCAGGCAATGCGTCCCTCTTGTGGCAGAAAGGCAAAACGTGGCGATAGTGGTATTGGTGGATTTGGGTTGTGCCAACAGATTGTTCCTACGCTCTGCGTGGGAATACATCCTGTGACGCTCCGCGTCACGACCTTAAGAGCGGACGCGGAGCGTCCAGGCCGGCGTTCCCACGCAGAGCGTGGGAACGATCAGACACTTTAGATCGGAGACATTTCCTGCGCCAACCCCAGGAAAGCCGCCGGCAACCGGGCGCCCTTTCGCTCTTTGAGGCAGTACAAATACTCGGGAATCTGCGGGGCATTCTCGATGGTCAGCACACGCAGTTGCGGATCGTGGGGCACTTCCTGGCGGGCAATGATGCTGATGCCAATATTGCGCAGCACTGCCTCACGGATCGATTCCCGACTGCCGATCTCCAGCAGCGGCCCGTAACTCACGCCGGCGCCCTGCAACATCTCCTCGGTCAATCGACGGGTGGTCGACCCCGGCTCGCGCATCAGCAAGGTGTGCCCGGCCAGCGCGGTCAGTGGCACATGGTCGAGCACTGCCAGCGGATGATTGCGATGCACCGCCAGCACCAGCGGGTCCATGCCCAGTACCCGCCGGATCAGGCGCGGGTCTTCAAGCAGTTGAGATGAGGCAGCGACGTCGACACGGTAGTCATCCAGCGCTTCCAGCACCTGCTGGGAGTTGCCGATTTCCACCGAAACCTCGACCTGCGGCAGCCGCTCACGGAAGGTTTTGACCAGGTCGAGGATGTAATAAGGCGCCGTCGCGGCAATCCTCAACGTGCCTTGCACCTGGCCACTGTTGCGCAGGAAAAACTCGATGTCCGCTTCCTGCTGCAACAGCGCCTTGACCATCGGCAACAGCCGCGCGCCTTCCTCGCTGACGGTCAGGCGGCGCCCGCCTCGGTAGAACAACTCCACCGAGTACTGGCTTTCCAGGTGACGAATCTGGGTGGTCACCGTGGGCTGGCTCAGCCCGAGCTTTTTCGCCGCCTGGGTAATACTGCCCAGGCGGGCGACCATGTAAAACGCCTTCAGCTCGGCACTCAGCACACCACCCTCTCATCGACTATTTGCGCAACAGGCGCAGACCATTGAACACCACCAGCAGGCTCACGCCCATGTCGGCGAACACTGCCATCCACATGGTGGCCATCCCAAGGAAGGTCACCGCCAGGAAGATCGCCTTGATAACCAAGGCCAGGGCAATGTTCTGCTTGAGGATACTCGACGTGCGCCGCGACAGTTGAATGAATGCCGGAATCTTGCGCAGGTCGTCGTCCATCAGCGCCACGTCGGCGGTCTCGATGGCGGTGTCGGTACCGGCGGCGGCCATGGCAAACCCGATCTCGGAACGGGCCAGCGCCGGGGCGTCGTTGATGCCGTCGCCGACCATGCCCACCCGGTGGCCCTTGGCGTAGAGCGCTTCGATGGCTTGCAGTTTGTCGGTGGGCAACAGGTCGCCCTGGGCCTGGTCGATGCCGACCTGATCGGCGATTGCCTTGGCGGTGTGGGTGTTGTCGCCGGTGAGCATCAGGGTCTTGATGCCCAGGTCATGCAACTGCTGGATGGCTTCGCGGCTGGTGTCTTTCACGGTGTCGGCCACCGCGAACAGCGCCAGCGGACCGGATTTATCCAGCAGCAGGACCACGGACTTGCCTTGTTTTTCCAGGGCGAAGAGTTTTTCTTCAAGGGCCGGCGAGCACAGGTTCAGCTCTTCCACCAGACGGTGATTGCCCAGGTAATAGACTTCACCATTGATTTCACCCTTCACCCCACGACCCGCCAGGGCTTCGAAGTTATCCACAGTGTGAACGGTGAGATTCTTATCCACAGCCGCATTGGCGATGGCCAGGGACACCGGGTGATCGGAGCGTCCGGCGAGGCTCGCGGCCAGGGCTGGGGCGCTGTCTTCCATGTTCGGGAACAGCGACAGGTAATCGGTTTGCACCGGTTTGCCGTGGGTGATGGTGCCGGTCTTGTCCAGGGCCAGGTAGTCGAGCTTGTAACCGCCCTCCAGGTACACGCCGCCCTTGATCAGGATACCTTTGCGCGCCGCGGCGGCCAGGCCGCTGACGATGGTCACCGGGGTGGAAATCACCAGCGCACACGGGCAGGCGACGACCAGCAATACCAGCGCACGGTAGATCCAATCAAACCACACGCCTGCCATGAACAGCGGCGGAATAAGCGCCACGCCCAAGGCAAAGATAAACACCGCCGGGGTGTAGACCTTGGCGAAGGTGTCGACAAAACGCTGGGTAGGCGCGCGGGCGCCCTGGGCCTGTTCCACGGCGTGGATGATCCGCGCCAGGGTGGAGTTGTTGGCGGCTGCAGTGACTTTGTATTCCAGGGAACCGGCCTGGTTGATGGTGCCGGCGAAAACTTTGTCGCCCACGGTCTTTTCAATCGGCAGGCTTTCACCGGTAATCGGCGCCTGGTCGATGGTGGACTGGCCGGAGGTGACCTCACCGTCGAGACCAATCCGCTCGCCGGGGCGAACCCGCACGATGGCGCCCAGTTCGATGACTTTGACATCCTGTTCAACCCAACTGCCGTCGGCCTGACGAACCGTGGCCTGTTCCGGGGTCATCTGCATCAAGCCACTGATGGCATTGCGCGCGCGGTCCAGGGACTTGGCTTCGATCAACTCCGCCACGGTAAACAGGAACATCACCATCGCGGCTTCAGGCCACTGGCCGATCAGGATCGCGCCGGTCACGGCGATGCTCATCAGGGCGTTGATGTTCAAGTTGAGGTTCTTCAGGGCAATCCAGCCCTTTTTATAGGTGGTGAGGCCGCCGCTGAAGATCGAGATCAGCGCGACCAGGGCGATCACCCACGTCGGGGCTGCGTTGGTGAAGTGCAGCACTTCGGCACCCAACGCGCCCACACCGGACACGGCCAGCGGCCACCAGTGCTTCTTCGCCGGCGGTTCCGCCGGGGCGACGCCCTCTTCGATGGGATCTGCCTGCATGCCCAGGGACTTGATGGCGTCGATGATCGGCGCGGTCGTCGGCAGGTCGTGGGTCACGCCGAGAATGCGGTTGATCAGGTTGAATTCCAGTTGCTGCACACCGGCGAGCTTGCCAAGTTTGTTCTGGATCAGCGTCTGCTCGGTGGGGCAGTCCATGGCTTCGATGCGGAAGGTGCTCAGCCGCGAGCCCGCCGTCGGGGCTTCAGTCAGCTTCACCAGCGCCGGCGCGGCCTTGCTGGAACAGCAGGAATCGCCATGGCTGCCATGGTCGTGCTTCTGCACAGGTTTCAGCTTCGAGCCGTGATCGTGCGCGTGGTCATGATCATGGTCGTGCTTGTGCGGGGTGTGGATGGAATCGCTCATTCTGTCGCGTCCGTAAAGGTGCCTGTTGCCAAGTAAAGACCCTGTAGCCACTATAGGGTCAAGCACCCTTTTGGAGATTGCTGCGATGAAGATCGGCGAATTGGCAAAATTGACGGATTGCCAGGTGGAAACCATCCGTTATTACGAGAAGGAAGGCCTGCTGCCGCCGCCTGCGCGCAGTGACGGAAACTACCGTCTGTACACCCAGGCGCACACTGAGCGGCTGGTGTTTATCCGCAACTGCCGCAGCCTGGACATGACCCTTGAGGAAATTCGCAGCCTGCTGGGCCTGCGGGACAGTCCTCAGGATCAGTGCGAAAGCGTGAATGCATTGATTGACGAGCACATCCACCACGTGAAGGCGCGGATCGACGGGCTGCTGGCGTTGCAGGAACAGTTGCTCGACCTGCGCCAGCGCTGCGGCGGCGGGCCGGATCTGGATCAGTGCGGGATTTTGCAGCGGCTGGAAGTCAGCGGGAGTGTCGCGGCCAGCGAGGCTGAGCCCTCACATGTGGGCAGAAGCCACGGCCATTGAATGTGTACACAAAACAAATGTGGGAGCGAGATCGCTCGCGAAAGCGGAGTGTCAGCCACTGGGTGTGTTTCTGATACACCGTATTCGCGAGCAAGCCCGCTCCCACATTGGGACCGAGATCGCTTTTAGATAGCCACGTCGGCCTTGATGCTCGGATCAGCGTCATAACCCACGATTTCAAAGTCTTCGAATTTGTAATCGTAGATCGACGCGGGTTTGCGCTTGATCACCAGTTCCGGCAGCTTCTTCGGCGTGCGCGCCAGCTGGGTCTGGATCTGTTCCATATGGTTGCTGTAGGCATGGGTGTCGCCCGTGGTGACGATGATCTCGTGAGGGATCAGGTCGCACTGTTGGGCCAGCATATGGGTGAGCAACGCCAGGGCCGCGGTGTTGTATGGCAGGCCGAGGAATACATCGGAGCTGCGGATGTACAACTGCATCGACAGATGACCGTCATGCACAAAGGCCTGGTACAGCAGGTGGCAAGGCGGCAGCGCTTGCTTGCCGTCCCGGGCGTTTTGCTGGGGGCTCTTGGTCTCGTCCGGCAGGTACTCGACGTTCCAGCCGTGGAACAGGATGCGGCGGCTGTTGGGGTTGGTCTTCAGCGTCTCGACCATGTAGTCGATCTGGTTGATCTTGCCGCCGTCCTTGGTTGGCCACGCGGTCCACTGCTCGCCGTACACCGGGCCCAGGTCACCGTCTTCGGTGGCCCATTCGTCCCAGATCTTTACGCCATTCTCGTTCAGCCACTTGATGTTGGTGTTGCCACTCAACATCCAGATCAATTCGTTGGCGATGCTTTTGAAGTGAAGCTTCTTGGTGGTCAGCAGCGGGAAGCCGTCGGCCAAGCTATGCCGAAACTGACGGGCAAACACGGCCTTGGTGCCGGTGCCGGTACGGTCGCCCTTGGTCAGGCCATTGGTCACGACATCGTTCAGTAGTTCGAGATATTGCTTCATGTCTATACCTGTATCGTTGAAGCCGGGCCCCTCGGGCCCCGGCGTTCGAATTTAAAGCGCGGTGTTCTTGATGCCCTGGGGGCGATTGTAAGCCCACCACAGCAGGCCCAGGCCGGCGATGATCATCGGCAGGCTGAGAATCTGACCCATGGTCAACCAGCCCCACGCCAGGTAGCCCAGCTGCGCATCCGGCACCCGCACGAACTCGACGATAAAGCGGAAGATCCCGTAGAACAGCGCGAACATGCCCGACACGGCCATGGTTGGGCGTGGCTTGCGCGAGAAGATATAGAGGATCAGGAACAGCGCCACGCCTTCCAGGGCGAACTGGTACAGCTGCGACGGATGACGCGGTAATTGCGCCGGGTCGCTGAACGGCGGGAACACCATGGCCCACGGCACGTCGGTCGGCTTGCCCCACAATTCGGCATTGATGAAGTTACCGATACGCCCGGCACCCAGGCCAATCGGCACGAACGGCGCGACGAAGTCCATCAGTTGGAAGAACGACTTGCCGTTACGCCGGCCAAACCACCAGGCAGCGATCATCACCCCCACAAACCCGCCGTGGAACGCCATGCCGCCCTTCCACACCTCGAAGATCAGCGTCGGGTTGGCGATGTAGGCTGGCAGGTCGTAGAACAGCACATACCCCAGGCGTCCGCCGACGATGACCCCCATCGACATCCAGAACACCATGTCGGAGAGCTTCTCCTTGGTCCAGGTCGGGTCGAAACGGTTCAGGCGCCGGGAAGCCAGCAGCCAGGCACCGCCGATGCCGATCAGGTACATCAACCCGTACCAGTGGATTTGCAGCGGACCGATGGCCACGGCCACCGGGTTGATCTGCGGGTAAGGCAGCATTGCGACTCCTCGTTAAATCAATAGTCATGGCGCATCGGACCATGCCGGTGCGCGATTAAGCCTGCGTTACAACAAAAAATTCAAACCCACGCAAAACAGCAAGCCGGCGAACAGCCGCTTGAGCAAGCGCGGCGATAACCGATGCGCCAGACGCGCGCCGAAACGGGCCGCCACCATGCTGGTCAGGGCAATGCCCAGCAGCGCCGGCAAATACACAAAGCCGAGACTATGCTCGGGCAGCAACGGATCATGCCAGCCCAGAATCATGAAACTTAACGCACTGGCCAGGGCGATCGGCAAGCCGCAGGCCGACGAAGTGGCCACTGCCTGCTGCATCGGCACGCTGCGCCAGGTCAGGAACGGCACGGTCAACGAACCGCCGCCGGTGCCGAAAATCGCCGACGACCAGCCGATCACGCCGCCCGCCAGGGTCAGGCCGAGCTTGCCCGGCACCTGGCGGCTGGCCTTGGGCTTGAGCTCCAGGGTCATCTGCAACGCGATCACCAGGGCGAACACACCGATGATCTTCTGCAAGTGCGGCCCGGAAATCGCCTCGGCGGTCAGCGCGCCAACGCCTGCGCCCAGCAGGATGCCCACAGCCATCCACACAAAGATCGGCCAGCGCACGGCGCCGCGCCGGTGATGCTCACGCACCGCATTCACCGACGTGAAGATAATAGACGCCAGGGATGTGCCGACAGCGAGGTGGGTCAACACCGAGGGATCGAAGCCCTGCAAGGTGAAGCTGAACACCAGCACCGGCACGATAATGATCCCGCCGCCCACGCCGAACAGCCCGGCGAGCATGCCCGCACAGGAACCCAGCAGCAAATACAGCAGAAATTCCATGGGAGCCCCCGAAAACAGACCGGCATGTTAACGGATGCAAAGCACAGGGTTCTATGGGTAGAGTGGGCAAAACACAAAGGGATTGCCTTATGTGCCTGATTGTTTTTGCCTGGCGGCCGGGCCACGCCCAGCCGCTGATCGTCGCGGCCAACCGTGATGAGTTCTATGCCCGGCCCAGTCTGCCGTTGGCCCAGTGGCTGGACGCGCCCCATGTTTACGCCGGGCGCGACCAGGAAGCCGGCGGGACCTGGCTGGGGGTCGGGACGGATGGGCGCTTTGCGGCGCTGACCAATATTCGTGACCCACACCAGCCGCCGGCCCGCAAGTCGCGGGGTGAATTGGTGGCGCGGTTTCTCAGTGGTTCGCTGTCGATTGACGACTATTTGGCCGACGTTAATGGCAGATCGATTGAATATGCCGGGTTTAACCTGCTGGTCGGGACGCGGGACGAGCTTTGGCATTACAACGCCAAGGAATCTGCGCCGACACCATTGGTGGCGGGGGTTTATGGGTTATCCAATGCAGGGCTGGATACGCCGTGGCCGAAGTTGTTGAAGGCCAAGGCGGCGCTGACAGAAGTGCTGGACGATCCGCAGCCTAAAGCTTTGCTGGGGATTTTGAGCGACCCGCAGACGGCGCCGTTTGCTGACTTGCCGGACACCGGCGTGGGCTTGGCGACGGAGAGTTTGCTGTCGAGTGTGTTTATTGCCAGTCCCAGTTACGGGACGCGGGCGAGTACGGCGTTGATTGTGAATGCCGACGGGACGCGGCATATCGTGGAGCGCAGTTTTGGGCCGTATGGCGGGCAGTTGGGTGAAGTTGAACTGAAGGTGTAATGACTCACGTAGCAGCTGTCGAGCCTTGGCGAGGCTGCGTCCGCGGTGTTTCAGGCACACCGCTGACGCAGCCTCGCCAAGGCTCGACAGCTGCTACGTACGCATCACCCCTCTATAAGGTTTTTGCAGACGCCGGATTGATCATCCGCGCCAACCCAAGGTTCTTCAGCGCCAATTGCAGCGAGCTGTGGATAACTTGCGGGTTGTCGATGGTCATCAATTCCGCCAGCAGTTCCTTGGCCCGGCTCAGGTTGATCTGGCGCAGCATCCATTTCACCTTCGGCAAGTTGGTGGCGTTCATCGACAGGCTGTCAAAGCCCATCGCCATCAACAGCACGGCCGCCGCCGGGTCACCGGCCATCTCGCCGCAGATACTCACCTGCTTGCCTTCGGCATGAGCGTCGCGCACCACATTCTGCAAGGCTTGCAGCACCGCCGGGTGCAGGTAGTCGTAGAGGTCGGCCACCCGTGGGTTGTTGCGGTCCACGGCCAGCAGGTACTGGGTCAGGTCGTTGGAGCCCACCGACAGAAAGTCCACCTGCCGCGCCAGCTCTTTAGCCTGGTACACCGCTGCCGGAATCTCGATCATCACGCCAATCGGCGGCATCGGCACGTCGGCGCCTTCGTCGCGCACTTCGCCCCACGCCCGGTGGATCAGGTGCAGCGCCTCTTCCAGCTCGTGGGTGCCGGAGATCATCGGGAGCAGAATACGCAGGTTGTTCAGGCCTTCGCTGGCCTTGAGCATGGCGCGGGTCTGGACGAGGAAAATTTCAGGATGGTCGAGGGTTACACGAATACCGCGCCAGCCAAGGAAGGGGTTGTCTTCCTTGATGGGGAAATACGACAGTGACTTGTCGCCGCCAATGTCCAGGCTGCGCATGGTCACCGGTAACGGATGGAAGGCGGACAGTTGCTCGCGATAAATCGCCAGCTGCTCCTTCTCACTCGGAAAACGTTGGTTGATCATGAACGGCACTTCGGTGCGGTACAGCCCGACACCTTCAGCGCCGCGCTGTTGTGCGCGTGCCACGTCCGCCAGCAAGCCAGTATTGACCAGCAGCGGTACACGGTGGCCGTCGAGGGTCACACACGGCAGTTCCCGCAGGGCGTCGAGGCCCTGGGACAGCTGGCGTTCTTCTTCCACCACTTCAGCGTATTGCTTGCGCAGCACTTCGCTGGGGTTGGTGTAGACCTCGCCGTGGTAGCCGTCGACGATCATTTCGATGCCGTCGACCTTGGAATACGGCAGGTCCACCAGGCCCATCACCGTCGGAATGCCCATGGCCCGGGCCAGGATCGCGACGTGGGAGTTACCCGAACCCAATACCGAGACCAGGCCCACCAGTTTGCCTTCCGGCACTTCGCCGAGCATGGTGGCGGTCAGTTCTTCACTGATCAGGATGGTGTTGTCGGGGTACACCAGGGTGGTCGAGCGTTCTTCCTGCAGGTAGGCCAGCAGACGGCGACCGAGGTCTTTTACGTCCGAGGCGCGTTCGCGCAGGTAGGCGTCGTCCATCAGTTCGAAACGGTTGACGTGATCGGTGACCACCTGGCGCAGCGCGCCCTGTGCCCACTGGCCGGTCTTGATCACGTCCTTGACTTCGCTGCCCAGGGACGCGTCGTCGAGCATCATCAGGTACACGTCGAACAACGCCCGTTCTTCAGGCCGCAGCTGGGTGGCCAGCTTGGTCGACAGGGTGCGCATGTCATTGCGTACGCCTTCGAGGGCGGTCTTGAACAGGATGATTTCAGCGTCGATGTCGGTGACGGTCTTGTCCGGCACCACGTCCAGGTCGGCCGGCGGCAGCATGACCACCGCGGTACCGACGGCAGCGCCTGGCGAACCCGGTACGCCGACGAACTTGGCCTCCTGGATACCCTTGCCCTGGCGCCCCAGGCCGCGAATCGAACCGGTGGCCTCGGCGTGGGCAATAACCCCGGCGAGCTGCGCGCTCATGGTCACGAGGAAGGCTTCTTCACCTTCGTCGAACTGGCGGCGTTCTTTCTGCTGGATGACCAACACGCCGACAACGCGGCGGTGGTGAATGATCGGTGCACCGAGGAACGAGGCGTAGCGCTCTTCGCCGGTTTCGGCAAAATAGCGATAACGCGGATGATCGGCCGCGTTTTCGAGGTTCAGGGGTTCTTCACGCGTCCCCACCAGGCCCACCAGACCCTCATTGGGCGCCATGCTGACCTTACCGATGGAGCGCTTGTTCAAGCCCTCGGTGGCCATCAGGACAAAACGGTTGGTCTCGGGGTCCAGCAGGTAAACCGAGCAGACCTGGCTGCCCATGGCTTCCTTGACGCGCAACACAATAATCCCCAACGCCGCCTTGAGATCCTTGGCGGAGTTAACTTCCTGGACGATCTTGCGCAGCGTATTGAGCATGGCTCGGGGTCGAACTCCGTCGTCAGTCGCGCGCTAAAAGGCGCGGGGCAAGCTCTTTAAGAGCGCGACGATAAACCTCGCGCTTGAATGTCACCACCTGGCCCAACGGATACCAATAACTGACCCAGCGCCAGCCATCGAACTCCGGTTTACCGGTCAAATCCATCCGCACCCGCTGCTCGTTGGAGATCAGGCGCAGGAGAAACCATTTCTGTTTCTGGCCGATGCACAGCGGTTGGCTGTGGGTACGCACCAGACGTTGCGGCAAACGATAGCGCAACCAGCCTCGGGTGCAGGCCAGAATTTGCACATCTTCACGTTCAAGGCCTACTTCTTCGTTCAACTCACGGTACAAGGCGTCTTCAGGGGTTTCGTCGGGGTTGATTCCGCCTTGAGGAAACTGCCAGGCATCTTGGTTGATACGGCGAGCCCATAGCACCTGTCCGGCATCATTCGTAAGAATAATCCCGACATTAGGACGGAAACCATCGGGGTCGATCACGGCAACAACCTCGCAAACGCATGTCACCGCATTGTTCCACAAAGATTGATACAGCGGCAACGAGGCTGCTTACCTTATGTGCACTCTTGTGAAAAGACCGTATTCTGGACGCCTTTTTACAGACTTTTCAGCGAGTAACTGCAATGCGCCTGGCTTTATTCGACTTGGACAACACGCTTTTGGGGGGTGACAGCGATCACGCCTGGGGCGATTACCTCTGTGAACGCGGGATTCTCGACGCCGTGGCCTACAAGGCCCGCAACGATGAGTTCTACCAGGACTACCTGGCCGGCAAGCTGGATAACGCCGAGTACCTGAACTTCTGCCTGGAAATCCTCGGCCGCACCGAGATGGCCCAGTTGGAGGAGTGGCACCGTGACTACATGCGCGACTGCATCGAGCCGATCGTGCTGCCCCTGGCCGTTGAACTGCTGGCCAAACACCGCGCCGCTGGCGACAAGCTGGTGATCATCACCGCCACCAACCGTTTCGTCACCGCGCCAATTGCCGCACGCCTGGGCGTGGAAACCCTGATCGCCACCGAATGCGAGATGGAAAACGGCCGCTACACCGGACGCAGCACCGATGTACCGTGCTTTCGCGAGGGCAAGGTGACGCGCTTGAATCGTTGGTTGGAAGAGACCGGGTTTAGCCTGGAGGACAGTTACTTCTATAGCGATTCGATGAATGACCTGCCGTTGCTGGAGCAGGTGACGCATGCGGTGGCGGTGGATCCGGATCCGAATCTGCGGGCGGAGGCTGAGAAGCGTGGTTGGCCGGTGATTACTCTGCGCAGCTAAAGATCGTTCCCACGCTCCGCGTGGGAATGCATCACTGGACGCTCTGCGTCCGCTCTTGGGACGCGGAGCGTCCCGGGCGGCGTTACCACGCGGAGCGTGGGAACGATCATCTAGACGGGTTTGGCACCCATCAACCCGGCAATCGCCACAAACCCCACCAGGCTCACAACTGCCAGCGCCACGGTAAAGTTCAAACTCCCCGCCCCGCCCAACCGCAGTCGATTGAGCCGCGCCACCAGCCAGAACCAGCTCAGCGCCGCCACGGTGTAGATCACACTTGAACCCAGAATCCAGGTTTGCCCCAGCGGCCAGCCGATCAGGTGCGCCAGCCACCAGCCGGTGAACGGCATGCTCACCACGCAAATCCCCATCAACAACCACACAAACACCCACGGCCGCTGCACGGTATAGGCCGGCCCGGCACTGCGTTTGCGCCAGGCCAGCACCGCCAGCGCGACGCCGCTGAGCAGCAGCAACACCGTGGCCGCGATGTGGATAACTTTAAGGGTGGTCAGCGTTTCCATGTTCTCGATTCCTTGAAGGCCGCTCAGTCAGCGTAGTCGCTCAACCGAGGAACAGTTGGTAGGCCGGGTTATCACTTTCATCCCAGTACGGGTAGCCAATGGCTTCCAGCGCCGCCGGCACCAGGTGGCGCTCGTCCGCCGGCACTTGCAGGCCCGCCACTACGCGCCCGTCAGCGGCGCCGTGGTTGCGATAGTGGAACATCGAGATGTTCCAGCGCCCGCCCAATTTGTTCAGGAAGTTGAACAACGCTCCCGGACGTTCCGGGAATTCGAAGCGGAACACCACTTCGTCGCTGACGTGCGCCGCATGGCCACCGACCATATGACGGATGTGCAGCTTGGCCAGTTCGTTTTCCGTCAGGTCCAGCACCGGGAAACCCTGGCTGGTGAGGCTGGCGATCAGCGCGCTGCGCGGGTCGTTTTCCGGGTGGGTCTGCACGCCGACAAAAATGTGCGCCTCGCGACCAGAGTGGTAGCGGTAGTTGAATTCGGTGATCTGGCGCTTGCCCACGGCCTCGCAGAAGGCCTTGAAGCTGCCCGGTTTCTCGGGGATGGTCACGGCGATGATGGCTTCGCGGCCTTCACCCAGCTCGGCGCGCTCGGCCACATGGCGCAGGCGGTCGAAGTTGACGTTGGCCCCGGAATCAATGGCCACCAGGGCTTGCCCGGTGATGCCACGGGTCTCGACGTACTTCTTGATGCCCGCCACGCCCAGGGCGCCAGCCGGCTCCGTGATGGAGCGGGTGTCGTCGTAGATGTCCTTGATCGCCGCGCAGATTTCATCGGTGCTGACGGTGATCACTTCATCCACGTAATCCTTGCAGATGTCGAAGGTGTGCTGGCCGATCTGCGCCACTGCCACGCCGTCGGCGAAGATACCCACGGTCGGCAATACCACGCGCTCGCCCGCCGCCATGGCGGCTTGCAGGCAGTTGGAGTCGTCCGGCTCGACGCCGATGATCTTGATTTCAGGCCGCAGGTATTTCACGTACGCCGCGATCCCGGCGATCAGGCCACCGCCGCCCACCGGGACGAAAATCGCATCCAGCGGCCCCGGGTGCTGGCGCAGAATCTCCATCGCCACCGTGCCCTGCCCGGCAATGGTGTGCGGATCATCGTAGGGGTGAATGTAGACGTAGCCTTTTTCGTCGACCAGCTTCAGCGAATACGCCAGCGCTTCCGGGAACGAATCCCCGTGCAGCACCACTTTGCCGCCACGGGAACGCACGCCTTCGACCTTGATCTCGGGCGTGGTCTTGGGCATCACGATGGTGGCCTTGACCCCCAGCACCTTGGCCGCCAAGGCCAGGCCCTGGGCGTGGTTGCCCGCTGAAGCGGTAACCACACCGCGCGCACGTTCTTCGGCGCTCAGTTGGGTCAGCTTGTTGTAGGCACCGCGAATCTTGAACGAGAACACCGGCTGCAAGTCTTCGCGCTTGAGCCAGACCTTGTTGCCCAGGCGCTCGGAGAGCTGGCGGGCGGTCTGCAGCGGGGTTTCTACGGCAACGTCGTAAACGCGCGAGGTGAGGATCTTTTTGACGTACTGTTCAAGCATCGGAAAGCATCACTGGGCGGGTTGGGCAGGGCCAAGGAGTCTAACCCAGCGTTTGGCCGGGCGACCACACGAAAACCGAGGTTTTGTTGGGTTATACTCGCGCCCCTCTTTACTCCCCGCCCGTTCCGGAGCCCGCATGACCCAGGATCAACTCAAACAGGCAGTGGCCCAGGCCGCCGTCGATTTAATCCTTCCTAAACTCGACGATAAAAGCATCGTCGGTGTCGGCACCGGCTCCACCGCCAACTGCTTTATCGATGCGCTGGCCCTGCACAAAGGCGCGTTCGACGGCGCGGTCGCCAGCTCCGAAGCCACGGCTGCGCGGCTCAAGGGCCACGGTATTCCGGTGTATGAGCTGAACACCGTCAGCGACCTGGAGTTCTATGTCGACGGCGCCGATGAAAGCGACGCACACCTGAACCTGATCAAGGGCGGCGGCGCAGCCCTGACCCGCGAGAAGATCGTCGCGGCCGTGGCCAAGACCTTCATCTGCATCGCCGACGCCAGCAAACTGGTGCCCGTCCTCGGCGCGTTCCCGCTGCCGGTGGAAGTGATCCCGATGGCCCGCAGCCACGTGGCCCGCGAGTTGGTGAAGCTGGGCGGCGACCCGGTGTACCGCGAAGGCGTGCTGACCGACAACGGCAACATCATCATCGACGTCTTCAACCTGCAGATCACCAACCCGGTGGAACTGGAGCGTCAGATCAATGCCATCGTCGGCGTCGTCACCAACGGCCTGTTCGCGGCACGCCCGGCAGACGTATTGCTGCTGGGCACCCCGGAAGGCGTGAAAACCCTCAAAGCCTGAACCGCTCCCCAACTGTAGGAGCGGGCTTGCCCGCGAAAAACCAACCAGCGCCTCGCCCGCTCAGGACGAGCCGCGTTACCGGTAACGTTTTTCGCGAGCAAGCGTGCTCCTGCAAGCAGCATTTGCGCTCACCCTCGGCCGAAACCGAGCACGCCCCACGGCATCTCTCGCCGCACTTCGTATCAAATCTGTTACAAATTACAGCCAGGCGACTCGTGCGTTTAACAATGCGCCAATTCGCCGCCGCCCATGGAATGAGGCGCGCATTGTGCAAAAGGTCTCGGCTCCCGACTCCAATCACTTCAAGGAAGACCCTGTGATAAAGCCTCTAGCCCTCGCTGTCAGCGTTGCCAGTGCCCTGCTGTCCACCAGCGCCCAGTCATACGATTACGGCCAACACGCCAACACCACCCTGGAAACGCTGATCAACGACTACCCCGGTCGCTATCGTGGCACCGCCAATTTCGCCGGGGCTGCCGATTGGATGCAAAGCCAGATGGGCAGCGCCTATAACATCAGCCGCCAGGATTTTTCCTGGACCGCCAGCGGCACTTCCCGCAGTTCGCAAAACGTGGTGGCCTACGCCGCCGGCACCCAGCCGCAATATGTGGTGATCGGTGCGCACTTCGACACCTATTTTGGTCGCCCCACCTTGCAAGGCCTCGATGACAATGGCTCCGGCGCCAGTGTGCTGACCGAGGTGGCAAAAAACCTGGGCGGGCTGCAGTTGGAGAACGGCCTGCAAATCGTCGGCTTTGGCGCAGAGGAAGAAGGCCTGCGCGGCTCGAAAGCCTTCGTCAACTCATTGAGCGCCAGCCAGAAGGCCAACATGCTGGCGATGATCAACCTCGACAGCCTGATCACCGGCGACATGATGTACGCCCACGCCGGCCAGAACAGCACGGCCAACCCGGCGCTGGCGTCGTTGCGCGAGCACACGTTCCAGATCGCCAGGGAGCTGAACATTCCGCTGTTCACCAACCCCGGCCTCGACCCGCAATACCCCAAGGGCACCGGCTGCTGCAGCGACGGCGAACCCTTCGAGCCGCTGAATATCCCGATCCTGTATATCGAAGCAACCAACTGGGAATTGGGCGACCTGGATGGTTATACCCAGACCAACAACCCGGCCATCCCCGGCGGATCGACCTGGCACGACCCTGCCGAGGACAACAAGGCCGTGCTGACCAATGCCTTCGGCCAGGAACGTATTGATCAGCGCCTGCGGGACTATTCGCGGCTGCTCAGCCGGCTGGTATTGGAGTTGACCAATGCCGACTTGATGGCCTCCACCGCCTCGGGTGGCGCCGTTGCGCGCAACATGCAGGACAACCTGCAACGCCAGCATCAGTCGATGGTGCGCCTGCACGATCGCCGCTGGCTGACCCTGCAGTCGGCCAGCCGCGAGGTCGGCAGCTTCGATGGCGAAATCGGCGTAGACGGCGAATACAACCCCGACAGTGGTTTCGACTCCGCTCCCAACCCCGAGGCGCGGAGTCTCGGCCTGCATGCCCTGGGCGACTACCAGTTGAGTTCCAGCCTGAACCTGGGCGCCAGCCTCAGCTACCTCAATGGGCGCGACAAGCTTGAGCATCGCGGCAAACTGCAAAGCGACACCTGGCAGGCTGCCGCCTACGCACTGTTGAATGACGGCGGCCCGAGCTGGCTGGCCGGCGACTTGAGCGTGGGCCACAGTCGCTTTGACTCCCGGCGCAATTTGCTGATCCAGGCCAACGGTGGGCCGGTATTGCTCAATCAGCACCTGACCGGGAAAACCGATGCGTTGGCATTGGGCGCGCGGGTACTGGGCGGCTATGACTTCGACTTCGGCGCGATCAAGAGCGGGCCCTTTGCCGGGCTGGACTACACACATTACCGCATCGATAAATTCCATGAAAAGCAGGACCTGCGTACCGCCCTTGAGTACGAAGAACAGTCGTTCGACTCACTTGAAGCCAGCCTCGGCTGGCGTGTGCGCGGTGCTGTCGCCTTGCCTTATGGCCTGAGCCTGATGCCTTACGCCGACATCGCCTGGGTCAAGGAACTGGCCGACGGCCGCCTGGACGACCTTGACCTGACCGCCCGCGCCGATGGCCAGGCACGCACGGCCCGGCTGGGGTCAGTGGATAAAAGCTTCGGCCGCGCCCAGGTCGGCAGCCAACTGGCAATCACCCCGCAGTTGGGCGTGTATGCCGAAGTGAACGGCCGATTGGGCCATGCCGAGGGTAGCCAGACCGGCTATTCGCTGGGCGTGCAGTGGATGTTCTGATCAGGGCTTCTTGAACACATAAAAGAGGTTCGGCTCACTGACCATGTACAACGTGCCGTGGTTGTCCATGGCAATCCCCTCGGCCTGAGGCACGCGCTGCTTCAGGCCATGGCGCCCCTTGAGCAGCGACAGACTGCTCAGCGGACGACCGTCGATATCCAGTTCCAGCACCAGGAACGACTCATCCGACAGCGCCAGCAAATGGCCGCTGCGCTCGTCGTATTGCAGGCTCGACAGGTCGCGCACAAACAACCCGGCATCGCGCTTGGGGTTGTTGATCACGTGCACCGAGTAGGTTTTTTCCGGTTTGAAATGGGGAAAGCCGTGCACCTCGTAGATCAGCATCGGGTCGCGTTCCTTGGCCACAAACAGGCGCTTGCCCACCGAGTCATAGGCCAGGCCTTCGAAGCCTTTGTTGCCACCCAGGTGCACGCCGAGGGTCATTTGCTCGGCGTCGGCGGCATCGAGGAATTGGGTGTCGTCATCCACATGGACCTTGATCAGCCGCTGCTGGCGCTCGTCGCTGATGACGTAGGTGTTGTCACTGATGTACTCCACCGCCTCTGCATCACCAAAACCCACCAGCGCAATGCGCCGCAGGATTTTGCCCTCCAGGGACAACTCCACCAGCTCGGCATTTTTATTGGTCACGGTAAACAGGCTGTTGCGCACCGGATCAAAGGTCAGGGCCGAGACATCATCGTTGAGGCCGTCGATCACCTGCGCCTCCAGGGCCACCCGGTAATCCCCCAGGCCAATGGAATGCTCACCGGCGGGATGGCGCCACGACTGCCAGTTGAACCAGGCACGCTCGAACAGGCGCAACTGCTGCGCGACCACGCCCACCGCCACCAGGGCGATCAGGATCAGGATGAAAAAAGCAGGTTTGGGGCGGGCAAGTCGACGCATCGGGCGGGGCTCAAAGTGAAAAACTGGCGAATGAATATCACGGTCGCCTGAATTTAAACTTAAACGCCCCGGGTGTCTGGGGGATGCCGCAGATAGAGAGAAATCTGACGTAATCGAACTACTGTTTCTGCTTCTCGAAGCGATAGAACAGGTTCGGCTCGCTGACCATGTACAGCGTGCCGTTCTCGTCCATGGTCACGCCTTCGGCACGGGGAATGGTGTCCTTCAAGCCATTGAAGCCGCCCAGCAAGGTCATGAAGCTGACTTGCTCGCCCTTCTCGTCCAGTTCCAGCAGCAGATGGGAATCGGCCGACAGCGCCAGCAGATGGCCGGTACGCGGGTCGACGGTCAGTGCCGACAGGTTACGCATGTCCAATTCGGTGTTGGCGAGCTTCTGCTTGTCACCGGTGAGGGTCTGGCTACCGTCGCTTTTCCAGGTAAACAGGGCCGGCGGACGTTCTTCGCCGAGAATCAGCTGTTGATTGCGCTTGTCCCAGGTGATCGCTTCGAAGGCTTTGTTCTGGTCCTTCGAGGGGCCGAGGTCATAGGACGGGAAGTCGGCTTTGTTCAACTGCTGGGTCTGCGGGTCAACCTTGATGATGGTCAGGCTGTGCTGACGCTCATCGACCACAGCCATCAGGCCGTTTTCCATCATGGTCACGCCTTCCGGGTTGTTCCAACCATTGAGCGGCATCTTGCGCAGCACGTCGCCTTGCAGGGTCAGCTCAACCAGGAACGGGTTCTTGCCCATGACCGAGAACAGGGTCTTGGTCAGCGGGTTATACGCCAGGTCCGAGGCCTCATCCTTCTCCATGCCGGGCAGCAGCTTGGCGTCGATCACCGCGTGGTAGTCCGGGAGCCAGACACTTTCCAGGCGCTCGGCCGGAGTTTCGAAGCCCTCTGCCACCCACAACACACCGCGGTCGTCCCAGTGCATGGCCCAGGCCACGCCATAAATGATCGCGCCGGCCAGGAACAGCCAGGAATACCAGCGCATGGCAAGGCGTGAACGCAACGAGGGTTTTACGGAGGGGAGAGGCACGGCCATTACGCTTTCCAGAAAGTCAGCTTTAGGGGATAGCACAGGATCACAAGGTCCGCGCGCGGGAGGCTGATGATTATCCGGATGGGGTGTGAAAAAAATGCAAAAACCGATTTTGCAGCCATACACAGATCAAATGTGGGAGCGGGCTTGCTCGCGAATGCGTAGTGTCAGTCACTGAATCTGTCGACTGGTCCACCGCATTCGCGAGCAAGCCCGCTCCCACATTATTGACCGCGTTTCGCCAGGTATTTAGCGAACGCTGCTTTCGAAGCGGCTCACACCCGGCAACTCCAGCACCAGTTCATCGCCCACATTCAGCGGGCCCACGCCTGCCGGCGTACCGGTGAGGATCACATCTCCGGCCTGCAGCGAGAAGCAGCCGGCCATGTACTGGATCATCGGGATGATCGGGTTGAGCATGATCGCGCTGTTGCCGTCCTGGCGCACTTCGCCATTGATGGTAAGGCGAATGCCAATATCCGTCACATCCGGGAAGGTGCTGCCGACCACGAACGGTGCAATCACTGCCGCGCCATCAAACGACTTGGCGATTTCCCACGGCAGGCCCTTGGCTTTCAGCTCGGCCTGTTTGTCCCGCAGGGTCAGGTCCAGGGCCGGGGCGAAGCCGGAGATGGCGTCCAGCACTTCTTCGCGGCTCGGCTTGGTCGACAACGGCTTGCCAATCAGCACTGCAATTTCCGCTTCGTAGTGCACCGAACCGCGCTCGGTAGGGATGGCGAAGCCGCCTTCCAGCGCCACCACGCAGCTGCCGGGCTTGATAAACAGCAGCGGCTCGGTGGGTACCGGGTTATCCAGTTCCTTGGCGTGTTCGGCGTAGTTACGCCCGATGCACACCACTTTCCCTAGGGGAAAGTGAATATTGGTGCCGTCGACATACTTGTGCTGGTAGCTCATGGACCGACTCCTTCAGGGACTGTTAAACAGCGAAAATCTTGCCTGGGTTCATGATCCCGTTCGGGTCGAACACCGCTTTCACTGCCTTCATGTATTCGATTTCAACCGGCGAGCGGCTGTAAGTCAGATAGTCGCGCTTGGTCATGCCTACGCCGTGTTCGGCGGAGATCGAGCCGTTGTACTTCTGCACGGTCTCGAACACCCACTTGTTGACGGTGGCGCACTTGGCAAAGAACTCGTCCTTGCTCAGGTTTTCCGGCTTGAGGATGTTCAGGTGCAGGTTGCCGTCGCCGATGTGGCCGAACCACACGATTTCGAAGTCCGGGTAGTATTCGCCGACAATCGCATCAATTTCCTTCAAGAAGGCCGGCACTTTCGACACAGTCACCGAAATGTCGTTCTTGTACGGCGTCCAGTGGGAGATGGTCTCGGAGATGTACTCGCGCAGCTTCCACAGGTTGTGCAGCTGGGTTTCGCTCTGGCTCATCACGCCGTCCAGTACCCAGCCCTGCTCCACGCAGTGTTCGAACGTGGCCAGGGCGTCGTTGGCCACTTCTTCGGTGGTCGCTTCAAATTCCAGCAGCGCGTAGAACGGGCAATCGGACTCGAACGGCGCCGGCACGTCGCCGCGCGCGAGGACTTTGGCCAGGGCCTTGTCGGAGAAGAATTCGAAGGCGGTCAGGTCCAGCTTGCTCTGGAAGGCGTGCAACACCGGCATGATCGAGTCGAAATCGGTGGTGCCGAGCACCATCGCGGTGAGGTTTTTCGGCGCCCGGTCCAGGCGCATGGTCGCTTCGACCACAAAGCCCAGGGTGCCTTCCGCGCCGATGAACAGCTGGCGCATGTCGTAGCCGGTGGCGTTCTTGATCAGGTCTTTGTTCAATTCCAGCAGGTCGCCCTTGCCGGTGACGACTTTCATGCCCGCAACCCAGTTACGGGTCATGCCGTAGCGAATCACCTTGATCCCGCCGGCATTGGTGCCGATGTTGCCGCCAATCTGGCTGGAACCGGACGAAGCGAAGTCCACCGGGTAGTACAGGCCTTTTTCTTCGGCGACGTTCTGCAATTGCTTGGTGACCACGCCCGGCTGGCACACGGCGGTGCGGTCGGTGAGGTTCACGTCGAGGATCTGGTTCATATAGTCGAACGACACGACCACTTCGCCATTCGCCGCGACGGCAGCGGCCGACAGGCCGGTACGACCACCGGACGGCACCAGCGCCACCTTGTGTTCATTGGCCCAACGGACGATGGCCTGCACCTGTTCGGTGGTCTTCGGGAAGACGATGGCCACCGGGGCCGGGGCGAAATGCTTGGTCCAGTCCTTGCCGTAAGCCTCAAGGGAGTCAGCATCGGTCAGGACCTTGCCAGGCTCAACCAGGGTCTTCAGCTCATCAATCAGGGCAGGATGGGTCATCGACAGAACTCTCGAACAATTCATGGTCATCCTGAGAACGCTTCACGTCGCAGGAATGGGTGTTTAGCGGGGCACGTATGCTAGCATACCGCCCCCGCAGGATAGTGCCCAAGGGCGTTCTGCGGTGACGGCTTTCCTGCCGTCCGGGTCAGCTTGCGCTGCTCGATTCCCTGCCATTTTTCTCCGGGATACAGGTTTACGCAGATGAGCAAGACTTCTCTCGATAAGAGCAAGATCAAGTTCCTTCTTCTGGAAGGCGTCCACCCATCGGCCGTCGAAGTTCTGAAGGCTGCTGGGTACTCCAGCATTGAGTACATCACCAGTTCTCTGCCGGAAGCCCAGCTCAAGGAAAAGATCGCCGACGCGCACTTTATCGGCATTCGCTCCCGCACTCAGCTGACCGAAGAGATCTTCGATCACGCCAAGAAGCTTGTCGCTGTAGGTTGTTTCTGCATCGGCACCAACCAGGTCGACCTCAACGCAGCGCGCGAGCGCGGCATCGCGGTGTTCAACGCACCGTACTCCAACACCCGCTCCGTGGCTGAGCTGGTATTGGCCGAGGCCATCCTGCTGTTGCGCGGTATTCCCGAGAAGAACGCTTCCTGCCACCGTGGCGGCTGGATCAAGAGCGCAGCCAACTCCTTCGAAATCCGCGGCAAGAAGCTGGGCATCGTCGGTTACGGTTCGATCGGCACTCAACTGTCGGTTCTGGCCGAAGGCCTGGGCATGCAGGTGTTCTTCTACGACACCCTGACCAAGCTGCCATTGGGCAACGCCACTCAGGTGTCGAGCCTGACCGAGCTGCTGGGCATGTCCGACATCGTGACCCTGCACGTACCGGAAACCGCTGAGACCCAGTGGATGATCGGCGAGAAGGAAATCCGCGCCATCAAGAAGGGCGGGATCCTGATCAACGCCGCACGCGGCACTGTTGTTGAGCTGGACGCCCTGGCCGACGCGATCAAGGACAAACACCTGATCGGCGCCGCCATCGACGTGTTCCCGGTAGAGCCGCGCTCTAACGACGACATCTTCGAAAGCCCACTGCGCGGCCTGGACAACGTGATCCTGACTCCGCACATCGGCGGCTCCACCGCTGAAGCCCAAGCCAACATCGGCCTGGAAGTGTCGGAGAAACTGGTCAAGTACAGCGACAACGGTACGTCGGTGTCCTCGGTCAACTTCCCGGAAGTGGCCCTGCCGGCTCACCCTGGCAAGCACCGTCTGCTGCACATCCACCAGAACATCCCTGGCGTGATGATGGAGATCAACAAGGTCTTCGCGGAAAACGGTATCAACATTTCCGGTCAGTTCCTGCAGACCAACGAGAAAGTCGGCTACGTGGTGATCGACGTAGACGCCGAATACTCGGACCTGGCACAAGAGAAGCTGCAACACATCAAAGGCACTATCCGTAGCCGCGTGTTGTTCTAATCCTGTAGGAGCGGGCTTGCCCGCGAAAAACGTTAACGAAAACGCGTGCATCCTGGATGCACGCAGCGCCCTCAGGTTTTTCGCGAGCAAGCTCGCTCCTGCAAATTAAAAACGGGAGCCCCGCAAGGGGCTCCCGTTTTTTATTTCACGTTAACCGTGATGACTTTTGACGCTACAGTCGGGTTGAACTGCATATGCAGTTTATCGCCGGCAACCAGTTGCAGCGTGTGCTTGCCTGGGGTGAGGGTCACCTCGGTTTCGGTCTGGGCCTTGCCGTAGTGGATCACGGTGTCGGTGGCCGGGATTGGCACGCTGGCGTCAGGCAATGCTTTCTGGTCGATCAGCAGGTGGTGGTGGCCGGTGCCCGGGTCCTGGCTGGTGGCCGGCGCCAGTTTCAGGCCTTCCATGCCGAATTTCACGGTGAAGGTTTTATCGACGGTGGCGCCATCTTTCGGCGACACGATGAACACTTTGGCACCTTCTGGTGGAGCGCTGCGCGGGATGCCATCAGCAGCGGTCGCCAGCATCGAAGCGCCCAGCAAAAGGCTGGCCAGGGTTGCACGGGTCAAAAAGGCTTTCATTCACTTCTCCAGTTTTTCGGTGAAATCTGTAGGGTTAAGACAACTTCGCGACAAATTGCTGTCCAAGGCACTCAACACCATAGCAAAGCGAGCCGGAACAGCGCCTCGCTCATTCGAATTCTTTAGGAGAGACCATGCGCTTCCTGCCTGGCCTGTTACTTTTACTTCCCCTTGTGAGCCCCTTGGCCCACGCCGAACTGATCGACGATGTGTTTGACCGTGGGGAATTGCGCATCGCCCTGGAAGCCAACACCCCGCCCTTCAACTTCAAGGAAGGCGACAAACTCACCGGTTTTGAAGTGGAGCTGGGTGAGTTGCTGGCCAAGGAAATGGACGTACGCCCCTCCTTTATCACTGTCGATGCCGCCGATCTGCTGCCCGGCGTGGAAAGCGCCAAGTACGACGTGGCCATCAACCATATCGCTATGACTCCTGAACTGGCGGATCGTTTCGACTTCAGCGAGCCCTACAGCTACTCCAGTGCACAGCTGATCGTGCGCAAGCAGGAACAACGTCCACTGGGCAGCTTCGCGGCGCTCAAGGGCAAGGCGTTGGGCGTGGCCCAGGGCAGCCAGTTTGTGGAGCAGGCGCGCACCGCCGAGGGCGTTGATTTGCGCAGCTATGCCGATGCCAAGCAACCGATCAAGGACGTCGCTGACCAACAGATTGATGCCGCCATCAGTGACCGGTTGCTGATTCCCTACGCGATTCGCGACAGCCAGTTGCCGGTGAAAGAAGGTGCAGACGTCGGCCCTACGCTGAGCCTGGCGATTCCGTTCCAGAAGGGTAACCCGGCGTTCAAGGCCAGCCTGGACAAGGCCCTGCAGCGGGTAAAGGCCGATGGCCGGCTGACGGCGTTGTCGGAGAAGTGGTTCGGAATGGATGCGAGCAAGCCGGTGAAAAAGGCCGAATAAACGACTCGGTCAATGTGGGAGCGGGCTTGCTCGCGAAAGCGGTGGGTCAGCTTGAGCAACGGGTGACTGACACTACGCTTTCGCGAGCAAGCCCGCTCCCACATGTTGATCTATGTCGGGCTTGAGCATTTTGCCAGGGCCGCTGCCGCTTCGGGCAGTTCCAGCTCACTGAACACCAACACCCCATGGCGCTTGAGCAATGCCGCCGTCACGCCTTCGCCCGTGACCTTCACACCGGTGAAGGTGCCGTCATAGGTCAGCAGATTGCCGCATGACGGGCTGTTGGCCTTGAGCACGGCGACCCGGATGTTGTGACGCTGCACCAAGGCCAACGCCTGGCGGGCACCCTCGAGGAAAGCTTCGCTGAAGTCTTCGCCTTGGGCCGTCAGCACCTGGGCGCGGCCTTCCCACACATCAATCCCCTGCCCGCCCGGGATCTCGGCTGACGGCCGTGGCGTCGGCAAACCTCCCGCAACCTCGGGGCACACGGCAACCACCCGGCCTTCGGCCTGCCACGCGGCCAATTGATCGAAAGGCCCGCTGGCGCCTCCGTCGTAGCGTACCCGGTGCCCCAGCAGGCAGCGGCTGACCAGAATCTTTTGCATCATCAGAACGGCTCGTTACCCCGCCGGCGAAACCAGCCGGTAAGTGACAGGCGTTCGCGGGTGGCGGGCATGACTTCATGGGGGATCTCCCCCGACAGGAACACCACCAGGCAACCGCCGATGGGCACCACATCGTATTCGACGTCGCCCTTGAGGTACATGCGCAACTGGCCACCATGCTCCGGCAGCCAGGCGTTGTTCAAGTAGATCACCGCCGACACCATGCGCCGGTCGTCATCGCGAAAACGGTCTACATGCTTGAGGTAAAACGCCCCCGGCGGGTACATCGCGAAGTGGCTTTCGAAGTCTTCCAGTCCCAGGAACAGGCCCCGGTTCATCGCCACCCGCAGGCTGTCCATCAGTTCGAGGTAGGTGTCGCAGGCGACAACTTCACCCGGCTCCAGCCACTGGATATGGTCGCCCCGAATGCCCTCGCGAATCTCCTGGGACGGCCCGCGCCCGACGGCTGCCGGCGCCAATTCACCCTCGGCGGCGCGTTTATGGCACTCAGCCGCCAGTTCGAGGGTCAGAGCCTCGGGCAGGAAGATATTCTGCTGCGACCAGCCTTGTGCGGCCAGGTCATCGACAATGCGTAACAGCAGCGGGTGATCGGAGGGTATGGGCATGGCGCGCATAGTATCCATACGCCTGTGAATCCGACAGAGCCGTCGAGCGTCTGAATACACTTTAGTCAGGTGACCGATAGGATTTCTCGACAAATCCTACGCCCGACACGGACAATAGTGGCCGACTGACAGGAGTCCCTATGCGTCGTTTGTTTTTTTCCTTGCTGATGCTCTGCGTTTTGCCCGCCTGGGCAGACAGCCATGACCAGTTGTACAAGGTCGCCGGCTGGGCAGACCAGCGCGCGCATTTTAATGACGCCCTCAGTGCCGCCCAGCAGCGCTACCGCAATAGCTTGCCGCCGGCGGTGTATCAAGCGCTGGTGGACAACAGCAATAAACGCTTTGCGCCGCAGTCGGTAGACCAGCGCGCCGAAGCACAGCTACGCAAGAATCTGGCGGACCCGAAGCCGGCGTTGGCCTTTTTCCAATCGCCCCTTGGCCGCAAGATTGTCGCCGCCGAATTGCTGGCCACGCGCCGGGATCAACTGGCGAAGAATGCCCAGGGCTTGCCGCATATGGAGGCCGACGCCACCCGCAGCCTGATCATTGGCCACCTGGCCCAGGCGCTGCCGGCGCGGGAAGCCGGGGCTGAAGTCAGCCTGGCGATTGCCGGTGTGGCGGCCGACAGCTTGAGCCAGATGATCCCCGGCCTGTTGGGCGGCGGTCAGGCACAGGGCATGTTGAACGGCCAGCGTGAGCGCCTGATGCAGCAGATTGGCAATGATTTGAACAACACGTTGTTGTACGTCTACCGGGATCTGTCTGACCCGGAGTTGGAGGAGTTCGCGACGTTCGCGGAGTCGCCGGATGGCAAGGCGTACTACAAGGCGGCATTGGCGGCGATCCGGGCCGGGCTGGCGGTCGGTCAAAGCACTTCAAGCCTGGCACCCTGAAACCGATTGATCGCTCCCACGCTCCGCGTGGGAGCGCAGCGGGTGACGCTCTGCGTCACGGGACGCGGAGCGTCCTCGGAGGCATTCCCACGCGGAGCGTGGGAACGATCTCAGGCCAGGTGATCACTTAGAAACTTGAAGTACACCTGCCGAATCTCCGGAATCTCATTCGCCAAATGATGCCTGCCACGCGGCAGCATCAAGACCTCCGGCTGGTCGAACTTGCTGCGCAGTACCTTCAGGTTGTGCTGCCAGTCCACCGTCATGTCTTCCTCACCCTGCACGATCAACGGCCGCCGCGCACTGCGTGGCGCGGCTTCAATGCGTTTGATCCAGCGCGCCAAGGCGCCCACCCAGGCGGTCGGCAGTTGTCGGGGCTGCAACGGGTCGGCCTCCAGGAACGGCTTGAACTGCGGGTCGTTGGTGTTATCGCTGAAACGCCGGGCGATGCCTTTGACGAACGGCCGGAGCAGGTAATAACTGAGCTGCGACCAGCCCCAGGCCCGGGGACGCACCAGCGGTGAGAGCAAAAAGGTCTTGCCCTGGGCCGGGCTGTCGACGCCATGGTTAAGCAGGTGATCCACCACAATCGCGCCGCCGGTGCTTTGCCCGAACAGGTGCCACGGCTGCGGCAATTGCAACGCCCTGGCCTGTTCAAACAGCGCCTGCACCACATTCTGGTATACCGCAAAGTCATCGATGCTGGCCCGCGCGCCGCTGGACAAACCATGGCCCGGCAAGTCGCAGGCGATCACCACAAAGCCCTGGTCCAGCGCCCAATCCACGGCATTGCGGTACAAACCCATGTGGTCGTAGAAGCCATGGAACAGGAACATCGTCGCCACCGGAACGGGCGGCCACCACACCTGGCAGACCACCTCGAACCCATCCACCGTAACCCGCCCCAGGCGGCTTACTGCGGGCACTTTGCGGGCGGGCAGGTCCAGGCCGTAGAAGCGCTGGTAGACCCGGGCCTCGGCAGAAAGCGGCTGCGCGTCCACCAGGGGCCGCAAGCTTTCGCGTAGATGATCAGGGTCAAACGTAACGGGCATAAGAACTTCCAGACTGTGGCTTCAACGCGTTGAACAGATGAATATCGAGCCGCGATATTCATCTGTCAGGGCAAGCATGGCAAGCTACGCGTCCTCCGAGGATCGATCCAAATGCGACAGCCCTACCGCACCACCCTCTTCGCCAGCCTGATCGTGATCATTTGCGCCGGGGTGTTATGGGCGGCGTATGACTGGTTTCAGGGGCGCTACCTGCGGGCGTTCAGTGAGCATACGGCGGTGTTTTCCGGTGACAGCCTGAGCCTGCCGGCCGAGCTTGCCGGCCCGGGCCCGATCCGCCTGGTGCACTTCTGGGACCCGGCCTGCCCGTGCAATGTCGGCAACCAACAGCACCTCAGCGAGCTGATCGAGCAGTACGCGCCCCAAGGCGTAGAGTTCTATTCCCTGCAGAAAGCCGGCAGCCACGGCCAGTTGCCCGCCACCCTCGGCGCGATGAAGGCCCTCAAGGCCGTGCCAGGCGCCCAACACTTGCCTGCCAGCCCCGCCGTTGGCATCTGGGACCGCAGCGGCAAGCTGGCCTACTTCGGGCCCTACAGCGAAGGGCTGACGTGTAACTCCAGCAACAGCTTTATCGAACCCATACTGCAAGCCCTCGGAGTCGGGCGCGAGGTCAATGCGACCCACACCCTGGCGGTAGGCTGTTACTGCGAGTGGAACGCGGCCGCGCCTCCACCCTGAGGCGACGCGCCAAGCTGAACAGAGGCTGTTCATTCGGCAAACTCAAATAACTGTATCGGCATGCTCCTGTATCGTGAGCAGCTAGTGGAGCGGACGGCGTTTGAGTCGTCGGTGCCAGGTGCACAAGCAGACGATACGGGAACACATGAGCCAATTAACCATCATCCTCTGGATACTCAACGTCATCGTTGATACGTCCGGCCAGTTGGCGTTTAAAGCCGCTGCCTCAGCCAGCGCCGAGCATGACGGCATGGCCCACTGGCGCCATATGCTCAAGCGTCCGTGGATCTGGCTGGGCATCATCTGTTATGTCTTCGAATTCGTGCTGTGGCTGGCCTTCCTGACGCTGGTACCGTTGTCGGTCGGGGTGATGCTGGGCTCCATCAATATTGTCGTGATCATGATTGCCGGGCGTTTCCTGTTCAAGGAAAGCCTGACCAAATGGCGGTTGATCGGCATCCTGCTGATCGCCTGTGGCGTGACCGTCGTGGGGTTTGAGTAATGAAACGGTTTTATATCCTGGGTTTTCTGTCGCTGATCGTTTTCGACACCTTGGCGCAGGTCAGCTTTAAGTTCGCCTCGATTCACGCCGAGCCACTGACGATGGACGCCGCCTGGCTGATACGCGTGTTCGGTGCGCCGTGGATCTACGGTGCATTTGTTGGCTACATCGGCGCGTTTTTTACCTGGATGACGTTGTTGAAATACGCGCCAGTCGGCCCGGCATTTGCGGCGTCACACTTGGAGCTGATCAGCGTGACGCTGATCTCCGTCTGGCTGTTCAACGACACCCTGACCTTGCCCAAAATCGTCGGTGGCGCGCTGATTATCGCGGGCATCCTGTGCCTGGCGCGCAGCGAAGAAAAAGAGAGCAAGACCGTCGAGGCCGAGCCCTCGCAGACGCTGGCGTCATGACCCGCGTTGCCGGCCGGGAGATTCCGCCAACAGCGGGCCTTCCCCTGCGCTGGCGGGATGTGTTCAACCTCTCGGGCGACCTGGCCCGCTCGCTGGCCCAACAACTCGATATCCCGCTGCCGGCCCTGCCCTGTTCCGGCACGGCCGCCCTGATCATGGCGCTGCGGGTGTTGCAGCAACGCAGTCCTGGGCGCACCGAGCTTATCGTCCCCGCGTATACCTGCCCGTTGGTTGCCCTGGCTGCCCATCACTGCCCGCCATTACGCGTGGTGCCGTGCGATTTACAGCCCGGCAGCATCAACCTGGACGAGCAACAGCTGGCGCAATTGTGCAACGAAAACACCTTGGCGATCGTCGTCACCCACCTGGCTGGGCGTGTGGCGGATGTGGACGCCGCCAGGCGCATTGCCGAGCCACTTGGCGTGGCGATCATCGAAGACGCCGCCCAAGCCATGGGCGCCCTGGATGACGGAAAAAGCGTCGGGCTCAAAGGCGACATCGGCTTTTTCAGCATGGCGCTGGGCAAAGGCCTGACAACGGCCGAAGGCGGCGTGTTGTTCAGCCGGGACCCGGCGCTGCATCAGGCATTGCACCAACAATGCCGGCAGGACTTGCCCTTCAGCCTGCGCTGGGAAGCGCAACGCAGCGCCGAGCTGTGGGGCTATGCCGCGGCGTATCAGCCCCGTGGGCTGAAGTACGTGTACGGCAAACCGCTGCGGGCGGCGCTGGCGCGGGGCGATGAAGTGGCGGCGGTGGGCGACGATTTTTCCATCAACGATATCCCGTTGCACCGTCTAGGCGGTTATCGCCAAAAAGTAGGTGCTGCAGCGCTGACACGCCTGCCCGAACATTTGCAGCAAGGGCGCCTGCGGGCGTTGCGCCGCGTGGCGTTGCTCAACAGCTTGCCCGGCGTCTCGGTGTTGACCGACCGCCCGGGCCAGCAAGGCACCTGGCCGTTTCTGATGGTGGTCATGCCCAGCGCACAAACTCGCGATACCGCCATGGCGCAGCTGTGGACGGCGGGCCTGGGCGTCACCCGCCTGTTCATCCACGTATTGCCGGGCTACCCGGCACTCACCCCGCTCTTGCAGCAAGGCGTCGCTACCCCGCACGCACAATGCTTCGCCGCCCAAACCCTGTCGATCAGCAACAGCCACTGGCTGACGGACGAGCTGTTCGAGCAAGTGCTGGATCATCTACGGCGGATTCTTAAACGCTAGCCCAGCTCTGATCGATGCGGGTCAACAGGCGCGCATTCAGCTCATTCTGCTGCTGTTGCCAGATCACCACCTGGTTTTCCGGCAGCTCTTCCTGGCCATCCGATGCACTCAGCCAACGCTTGAACTTGCTCTGGTAGTGATAGGCCGAGACGTCGCCGGTGATGTCCGCGCCAATGATGCTGCCGTGGCATGCATCGATCAGTTGATTCAAATGCGTCTCCAGAAACTCGCCCTGGTCCCAGTTGGTATTCACCACCTCCGGGCTCAGCACGTCTTTGTCGATGGAGAGATACACCGGCAATGACCGGTCGAGCTGCGCCAGGAACGCGCTCATCAACTCGTCCGCGTTGGCGAATGCGCGATTGCTGCGGCCTGCACCGATCCACTTCAACCAGCGGGTATCAACGTTGGTGTTCCAGTAGGTCAGCTTGCGTTTCACCAACGGCGACCAGTGATTCTCCCAGGCGTGCTTGAGGGAAATGTCCGGCGAGCCGATGCCCAGCACATGCACATGCTCGACCTGCGGCAAACGGCTGGCCCAGTAGACCCAGGACCCACAGTGGATACCAAACGGATAGCGCATGTTGTCCGGGTGGTTATCGCAAATGATCAGTTGGATCTTTTGCTGGGTGGGAAGACGGTTCAACAACAACTGGCTGAGGTGGTGATAGTCACCGCTGCCGGTAAAGACGCAGCCGTAGTCTTTGGGCATCTGCGCTTGCAGGGCGTTCTCCAGCTCCTTGAACTGCGCCCAGCGGCAACCGAACCGAATCTTCTCCTGCCAGGCTTGCAGCGGCAGGGTAATGGCGCCGGGAATGTTATTCACGGCCCCGTCAAAATCGAGGATCAATGCGGGACGGGCCTGGCTCATGCGGTTTGCTCCTGCTGCCACTGCGTATCGCTTTCAAAATGGTGCCGGAAACGGTTCATCACTTTGCGCAGCAGCGGGTTCCTCACCCAGACCAGATGGCGGGTAAACGTGAACTTGGCGCCGAGGCTGGCCTTGACCTGTGGGTCGGTCCACCCCGCGACATAAAACTGCAGACCCTTTTCCAGGGCGAACTCCAGGTTCACAAACCAGCTGACGAAGTACAGGTTGTGCTCCAGCGCCAGCGGGTAGTTAAGGCCGATGTACTTGTCGAGCAACTTGCCGTCTTGCTGGTAGCACAGGTTATAGCCAACCAGTTCGTCCTCGTCCCAGTAGCAGAACACATGCCCGCCGCTGTCGGCATCGGTGAGCAACTGGATGAAGAACTCGGGCGTGAGCAAGTCGAAGTGGATCTCGCTCTGTGCGTACACCGCCTTGTACAGCCGATACAGTTCCTGCTGCCATTGCTCGTCGCTGAAGCGGGCATCGCCGGTGTCCAGAATCTCGATGCGCAGCTCGTCACGGCTGCGTAGCTTGCGGCGGATATTGCGGCGACGGCTGTGGGACAACCGCGACAGATACTCATCCGTCGAGCTGAAGTCGATCGGTACATAGGCCAGCGCCTGGCCCTCTACATTGATGAATCCGCGCTGGGTGCAGGCCTCGATCAACGCGTGTGCGTAGCGATTGTCCTCGACACTGAGCAGCGGAGAATCCAGCGGCACATCTTTGACGATGGTGAGTTTGCGTTGCGGCGCACACTCCTGTTGCAGCCATTGCGCCATGTCCTGTGGCGGTACGCTCAGCGGAAACGGCGAATACTCGCTGACCGTGGTGCCGACAAAGCAGGTGTCGATATGCAGCCACGACTGCCACAAACGGTACCCCGGCCAACTGCGCAGGCGGGCACGCAGCTCATCGTCGGCGGTGGTTTGCAGGTCGAACCGGGTGAAAAAGTACGGCAGTCCCTGTGCTGACAGCCGGGCGTTGAAGCCCACCGGCGGGTATCGCAAAAAGTGGCTGATCAGCGATGGCGTTTCCATGCAGCAGGCATAAGGCACCTGTGCACGGCTGGGATCTGTCATAAATTGCATTCCGAAAGTGATAGCAAAGGCGCGCCCGGATGACGGGGTGAATCATCGCGCCGCTGGTTTCATGTAACAGAGTAAACATAATACTCCGCCCACCCGCGGCCCACTTCAGAACCCCCACTTCATGCAGCTCAGGTTCAGGGAGCACGAACCCGAGAGCATTTTCCGCAGCGCTCGCCAAACCCACTAAACTGCCCGAATCTTCACGGTGACCGACTAATAAGGGACAACCCATGAAACGCATCCTGACCGCGCTGGCCATCCTGCTCGTAGCCCTAATGGTTGGCGCCGGCTGGTACGTGTACAGCAAGCAGCCGACTCGCCAGGGCACGGTGGAGCTGGCCCACCTGCAAGGCTCGGTCACCGTGCGCTACGACGACCGAGGCGTGCCGCATATCCGCGCCGAGAATGAGACCGACCTGTACCGCGCCCTCGGCTACGTGCATGCCCAGGACCGGTTGTTCCAGATGGAGATCATGCGGCGCCTGTCCCGTGGCGAGCTGGCCGAGGTGCTGGGACCCAAGTTGCTGGAAACCGACAAACTGTTCCGCAGCCTGCGCATTCGCGAGCGCGCCTTGAGCTACGTCGAACACATGGACCATGAGTCTGCGTCCTGGAAGGCCCTGCAAGCCTACCTGGACGGGGTCAACCAGTATCAGGACAGCCACGCCAAACCCATGGAGTTCGACGTACTGGGCATCCCCAAGCGTCCGTTTACCGCCGAAGACACCATCAGCGTTGCTGGCTACCTGGCCTACAGCTTTGCCGCCGCCTTTCGTACCGAACCGTTGCTGACCTACGTCCGCGATCAACTGGGCAACGATTACCTGAAGGTCTTCGACCTCGACTGGCAGCCCAAGGGCGCACTGAACCTGGCGGCTGGTGACTGGAAGGATTTGGGCGCCATCGCCCAGTTGAGCGAACAAGCCCTGGCCGAAAACGGCCTGCCGCAGTTCGAAGGCAGCAACGCCTGGGCCATCAGCGGCAGCCGCACCAAGAGCGGCAAACCGTTGCTGGCAGGTGACCCGCATATCCGCTTCTCGGTGCCATCGGTGTGGTACGAGGCGCAGCTGTCAGCGCCGGGTTTCGAGCTTTACGGTTATCACAACGCGCTGGTGCCGGTGGCGTTCTTGGGCCACAACAAGGATTTCGGCTGGAGCCTGACCATGTTCCAGAACGACGACCTCGACCTGATCGCCGAGAAGGTCAACCCGGACAACCCCAACCAGGTCTGGTACCACGGCCAGTGGGTGGACATGACCAGCAGCGAGCAACAGATCGCGGTCAAGGGCCAGGACCCGGTGACCATGACCCTGCGCACCTCGCCCCACGGCCCGATCATCAATGACGTGCTCGGCGAAAACGCCGGCAAGACGCCGATTGCCATGTGGTGGGCGTTCCTCAACACCGAGAACCCGATCCTCGATGGCTTTTATCAGCTCAACCGTGCCGACACGCTGGCCAAGGCCCGTGCGGCGGCGGCCAAGGTCCAGGCGCCTGGCTTGAATATCGTATGGGCCAATGCCAAAGGCGATATCGGCTGGTGGGCAGCGGCGCAACTGCCGATCCGCCCGGCCGGGGTCAACCCGGGCTTTATCCTCGACGGCAGCACCGCCCAGGCGGACAAGCTCGGCTTCTACCCGTTCAGCGCCAACCCCCAGGAAGAAAATCCGGCCCGCGGTTATGTGGTGTCCGCCAATGCCCAGCCGGCGTCACCCACCGGCATGCCGATCCCTGGCTATTACAACCTGGCGGACCGTGGCCAGCAGTTGAATGCCCAGTTGAGCGACAACAGCGTGAAATGGGATGTGGACAACAGCCAGGCCTTGCAGCTTGGCACCACCACCGCCTACGGCCCACGGCTGCTGGCGCCGTTGCTGCCGGTGCTGCGTGAAGTGGTCAAGGACCCGGCACAGTTGAAACTGGTGGAGCAATTGGCAACGTGGAAAGGCGATTACCCGCTGGATTCCACCAGTCCCACGCTGTTCAACCAGTTCCTGTTCAACCTCACCGACGCCGCGTTCCACCCAAAGCTGGGCGATGCGATGTTCAAGACCTTGCTCACCACCCGAGTGGTGGATGCGGCCTTACCGCGCCTGACCGCTTCAGCGGATTCGCCCTGGTGGGACGGCCACCGCGCCGAGACCGTCAAGCTTGCCTGGGACAACAGCCTGCAACACCTCAAGGCGACCTTCGGTGACGACCCGTCGCAGTGGCAATGGGGCAAGGCCCACACCCTGACCCACGGCCATCCGCTGGGCTCGCAGAAGCCGTTGGACAAGATCGTCAACGTCGGCCCGTTTGCCGCTCCTGGCACCCATGAAGTGCCCAACAACCAATCCGCACAGATCGGCCCGGCGCCATGGCCGGTGACGTACGGACCGTCGACCCGGCGCCTGATCGACTTCGCCGATGCGGCGCATGCGCTGACCATCAACCCGGTCGGGCAGAGTGGCGTGCCGTTCGACAAGCACTACTCCGACCAAGCGGAGACGTATATCGAAGGCGGGTATGAGCAAGCGCATTTCAATGATGAGGAAGTGACGGCGAATACCCGCAGTACGCTCAAGCTGTTGCCGGCCCGCACACCGCAATAACTGAAGAAACAGAAGACCCAATGTGGGAGCGGCGGTGCGACGATTCGACTTGCTCGCGAATGCGGAGTGTCAGTCACCAGATGTATTGACTGATCCACCGCTTTCGCGAGCAAGCCCGCTCCCACATTTTGATCTGCGTTGTTGCGGCTACCGGGCTCGCAGCCGCCCCGGCGCTTCACCGTAGGTCTCCTTGAATTTCTTGCTGAACGCCGCCTGGGACTGATACCCCGCCTGGGCAGCAATATCCGTCAGGCTCAGCCGCGACTGCTGCAGCAGGTTGAACGCCAGCTCCATGCGCAACTGCGTCAACAACACCCACGGCGACACGCCCGCCACTTTGACAAACCCACGCATGAACGTCGCCCGGGACATCGACGCGGCGCTGGCCAGGCTGTCGATGGTCCACTCATGCCCGGGGTCCGCCAGCATCGCCTGCCAGGCCTTGCCCAGGCGTTTGTCGGTCAACAAGGCAAAGGTGCCCGCCACCGGCGCTTGCTGCGTCAGCCACGCCCGCAGGATCAAGGTGAACAACGCCGACGACAGTGCATCGATAAAGAACCTGGCCCCCAGCCGTTGCCCGTCCGCCTCGCTGCGCAGCAGTGCGATCAATGCCGCCAACTGCCCATCGGCCTGCCACTGCCGACTCGACACCACCAGATAGTCCGGCAACGCACTGAACAACAACGACTGGCGGTTATAGCGAAAGCTGCCGCAAAGCATGTCCACGTCCGGCTGCTCACCGCCCAGGCGATGGATCGGCAACAGGCCGCCCTCGATCACGGTCTGCGCCAACGGCTTCACCCGCACGCCCTGGCTGCGCACCAGGTGCGTCGCGCCACCGGGCATCAACAGGATATCGCCCTCCTCCAGCGTCACTTGCTGCCCACCGGACAATTCGGCGCGGCAGGTGCCCGCCAGCACAATGTGATACGGCGCCACGCCCAGCGGCTCGGGCTCGTGGTCCATGGCCCAGGCGCCCTGGAACTGGCAACGCAAGTCCAGGCTGCCCCGCAGGTTGGCCAACGCGATCAAGGTGTCGATGGAGTTCATTTGCGAGCATCGGTCAAAAAGATGAGCGGATTGAACAATACCGCCAAACCGGAACAGCCCAGACTGGTTTCACACCCAACCCGTTCAGGAGTTAACGCGATGTTCAATAACTGGTCCGACTTGCTGCCTACCGTGAAGAAAGCCTTTGGCGCACTGGGCAAGAGCAACCCGAAGATGGTCAAAGCCTACATGGCGTTGGGGGAAGCTGCCGAGGAAAACAACGTCCTGGATGCCAAGACCCGTGAGCTGATTTCCATCGCCGTGGCCATCACCACGCGCTGCGACGGTTGCATCGGCGTGCATGCCGACGCGGCGATCAAGGCCGGCGCTACCCGCGAAGAAGTGGCCGCGACCCTGGCCACGGCGATTTCGCTGAATGCCGGTGCGGCGTATATCTACTCGCTGCGTGCCCTGGAAGCCTACGACACGCTCAAACCGGCGCCGCAAAGTTAAGCCGGAATTGTTGCGGCGTCACGCCCAGCCGGCGGTTGAACACACTGCGCATGTGCTGGGCATCGCGAAAGCCGCATTGATACGCCACGGTCTTGAGCGGCGCGTGGGTGCTTTCCAGCATCACCCGCGCCGCATCCACCCGCGCCCGCTCGACGAACTCCGCCGGGGTGATCTGCGCTTCCCGGGCGAACACCCGCGAGAAGTTGCGCGCGCTCATGTTGGCGGCCTTGGCGAGGTCGGCGATGGTCAGGTCGCCTGTCAGGTTGGCCAATACGTAGCGCTGCACCAGCGCCACCGCCGAGGTGGCTTCAGCGTGGGGTGTCAGAAACGGGCTGAACTGCGACTGCCCGCCTGAACGCTGGGTAAATACCACCAGACGCTTGGCCACGCTCAGGGCGACTTCCGGGCCGTGGTCCTGGGCCAGCAGGTACAGCGACAGGTCGATGCCCGCCGTCACCCCGGCGGAGGTGTAGAGGTTGCCGTCCTGCACGTAGAGGCGGTCCGCTTCGACCTGGGACGATGGGCATAAGGCGGCCAAATCAGCGGCGTCGCCCCAGTGGGTAGTAACGGTGCGCCCGTCCAGCAGGCCAGCCCGGGCGAGCATGAAGGCGCCGTTGCAAATGGAGCCGAAACGTTTGGCTCGCGCGCTGGCGTCACGCAGCCATTGATTGAACACCGGGCCGAAATCCTCGAAGGGCAACTGCGGCCCGCCGGCCATCAATAGTAGATCGTAGGGCTCGACGGCTTCGCTGAAATGCCGGTGTGCCTGCAACGACAAGCCGTTGGAACAGGCCATGCTGCCGTGCTCCAGGCCAATCACCTCCAGCTGGTAATGCGCCTCGGGCGGCAGAAAACGGTTGGCCTCGCAGAACACATCCAGGGGGCCGGTCACGTCCAGTGACTGGACGCCGGGGAAGATCAGGATGGCGACGGTTTTGCCCATGGATAAACACACCTTTTTTCAACTGAATAAATACAACCCCTGTGGGAGCGGGCTTGCTCGCGAAAGCGGAGTGTCAGTCATTGGATATGTCGACTGATCCACCGCCTTCGCGAGCAAGTCGAATCGTCGCACCGCCGCTCCCACATTTGATCTTCACAGGTTTCAAGAGACTAGTCCGCTTGGCGCGATATCGCGGCACATTGGCCGGGATCACTCCCTCACCACGGTAGCCCCCTCGCGGGCGCACGACCAGACTGGACTCATCGGCGCCAACCCGGCGCTTTCTTGAGGACAACGACCATGAGCACCACCATCGCCGGCATCAAGATCCCGGACAGCGCCCTGGCCAAGGCCACCACTGAATACATCCGCGACATCGAATCCGACCTGCTCTACCACCACTCCCGCAGGGTGTTCCTGTTCGGCGCCTTGAGCGGTGAGCGCCAGCAATTGGCCTATAACCCGGAGCTGCTGTACGTCGGCGCGATGTTCCACGACCTGGGCCTGGTGGAAGGTCACCGCAGTGACGACGAGCGCTTTGAAGTGGACGGCGCCAATGCAGCGGCAGACTTTCTCAAGCCTTACGGGTTGAGCGATGACGACATCGAGCAGGTGTGGTTGTCGATTGCCCTGCACACCACGCCGGGGGTGCCCAAGCATTTGCGCCCGACTGTGGCGCTGGTGACGGCGGGCGTGGAAATGGACGTGTTGGGGATGGAGTACGCGGCGTTTACCAGCGTGCAGCGCGAAGCGGTGGTGCATGCGCATCCACGGGGTGAAGGGTTCAAGGAGTGCATCATCTGCGCGTTTGCCGATGGCTTGCGCCATCGTCCGCAGACCACGTTCGGCAATGTTAAGACCGATGTGCTGGTGGATCAGGAGCCTGGGTTCAAGCCGATGAACTTTATCGAGGTGATTCGCAAGTCGCCTTGGAACGCCTGACAAGATCGTTCCCACGCTCTGCGTGGGAATGCATCCCTGGACGCTCCGCGTCAGCTCTCAGAGTCGTGACGCGGAGCGTCACAGGAGGCGTTCCCACGCGGAGCGTGGGAACGATCATCCTAGACCGGTGCTGGAGCCCGACGCGAATCCGTCGGCTTCTCCCAGCCATCCGCAGCCGCTTCTTCAATCGCCTGCTGGATCGCTTTCTTGCGGTGCTCTTCAGCACGGCGGCTGAAGAACCACACCAGGAACGTCACGATCGACACCGCCAGCAGAATCAGGCTGGCCACGGCGTTGATCTCGGGTTTAACCCCCAGACGCACTGCCGAGAACACTTCCATCGGCAACGTGGTAGAACCCGGCCCCGACACGAAGCTGGCCAACACCAGGTCATCCAGCGACAGCGCGAACGACATCATGCCGCCCGCCGCCAGCGACGGCGCGATCATCGGGATGGTGATCAGGAAGAACACCTTCCACGGCCGCGCACCCAGGTCCATCGCCGCCTCTTCAATCGACAGGTCCAGCTCACGCAAGCGCGCCGACACCACCACCGCCACATACGCCGAACAGAACGTGGTGTGGGCGATCCAGATGGTCACCAGGCCACGTTCCTGCGGCCAACCGATCATCTGCGCCATGGCCACGAACAGCAGCAACAGCGACAGACCGGTGATCACTTCCGGCATCACCAGCGGTGCCGTCACCAGGCCGCCAAACAGCGTGCGGCCCTTGAACTGGCTGATACGCGTCAGCACGAACGCCGCCAACGTACCCAGCGCCACTGCGGCAATCGCGGTGTAGCAGGCAATTTCCAGGGAGCGGCCGACCGAGCCCATCAACTGGGTGTTGTCCAACAGGCCGACGTACCACTTGATCGACCAACCGCCCCATACCGTCACCAGTTTGGATTCGTTGAACGAGTAGATCACCAGGATCAGCATCGGCAGGTAGATGAACAGCAACCCCGCCACCAGCATGAAGCTTGAGAAACTGACGCGCTTCATATCTTGCCCTCCATCTCTTTGGCTTGGCTGCGGTTGAACAGAATGATCGGCACGATCAGGATCGCCAGCATCACGACCGCCAAGGCAGACGCCACCGGCCAGTCACGGTTGTTGAAGAACTCTTGCCACAACACTTTACCGATCATCAGGGTTTCCGGGCCGCCCAGCAGTTCCGGGATCACGAACTCGCCCACCACCGGGATAAACACCAGCATGCAGCCGGCGATGATGCCGTTCTTGGACAGCGGCACGGTGATTTTCCAGAAGCTGTTGAAGGTGCTCGAACCCAGGTCCGATGCGGCTTCCAGCAGGCTTTGGTCGTGCTTCACCAGGTTGGCGTACAGCGGCAGGATCATGAACGGCAGGTACGAATAGACCACGCCGATGTACACCGCGATGTTGGTGTTGAGGATCTGCAGCGGTTCGTTGATCAGCCCGATGGACATCAGGAAGCCGTTGAGCAAGCCGTTGTTGCTGAGGATGCCCATCCACGCATAGACGCGGATCAGGATCGCAGTCCAGGTCGGCATCATGATCAGCAGCACCAGCACCGTCTGGATTTCCTTGCGCGCGCTGGCAATGGCGTAGGCCATTGGGTAGCCGATCAGCAGGCAGAGGACGGTGCTGAAAAACGCCATCTTCAGCGAGCCCAGGTACGCCGCGATGTACAGCTCGTCATCGCCCAGCATCCCGTAGTTGGCCAGGTTCAGCACCAACTGCAGTTTCTGCTCAACGAAGGTGTAGATCTCGGTGTACGGCGGGATCGCCACGTCGGCTTCGGCAAAGCTGATCTTCAAGACGATGAAGAACGGCAGCATGAAGAACAGGAACAGCCAGAGGAAAGGGATCCCGATGACCACATGCCGGCCACCGGGGGTTATTCGTTGCAGCTGGCGTTTGAACTTCTTCATGTTCATGAGCGAAGTACCACGCCGCTGTCGTCTTCCCACCACACGTACACCTGGTCGCCCCAGGTTGGGCGCTGGCCGCGGCGCTCGGCGTTGGCCACGAAGGACTGCACCAGCTTGCCGCTCGGCAATTCGACGTAGAACACCGAGTGGCCGCCGAGGTAGGCGATGTCGTGCACCTTGCCGCTGGACCAGTTGTGCTCGCAGGTCGGCATTTCGGTGGTCACCAGCAGCTTTTCAGGGCGGATGGCGTAGGTCACCGACTTATCTTCCACCGAGGTGGCGATGCCGTAGCCGACGTAGATGTCGCGGTCCAGGTCCGGGCACTTGAGTACCGCGTGGCCTTCAGCGTCGTCCACCACCTGGGTGTCGAAGATGTTGACGTTGCCGATGAACTCGCACACCAGGCGGCTGGTAGGCGTTTCATAGATGTCGATCGGGCTGCCGATCTGGGCAATCCAGCCCAGGTGCATGATCGCGATGCGCTCGGCCATGGTCATGGCCTCTTCCTGGTCGTGGGTCACCATTACGCAGGTCACGCCTACGCGCTCGATGATTTCAACCAGTTCCAGCTGCATCTGCGAACGCAGCTTCTTGTCCAAGGCGCCCATCGGCTCATCGAGCAACAGCAGTTTCGGACGCTTGGCCAGGGAACGCGCCAGGGCCACCCGCTGGCGTTGACCGCCAGACAGCTGGTGCGGCTTGCGCTTGGCGTACTGGCTCATCTGCACCAGCTTGAGCATCTCGGCCACACGGGCGTCGACCTCGGCCTTGGGGATCTTGTCCTGTTGCAGGCCAAACGCGATGTTCTGGGCCACGGTCATGTGGGGGAACAGGGCGTAGGACTGGAACATCATGTTGATCGGCCGCTCGTACGGCGGCATGTCGGTGATGTCCACACCGTCGAGGTAAATGCGTCCTTCCGTTGGGCGCTCGAAGCCTGCGAGCATGCGCAGCAAGGTGGATTTGCCCGAACCCGATCCGCCGAGCAAGGCGAAGATTTCGCCTTTCTTGATTTCCAGGGACACATCGTCCACCGCAATCGTCTCGTCGAACTTCTTCGTGACCCGGTCGATTTTGACCAGCACCTTTTTCGGTGTCTGGTCGCCCTCGAGGGCTTTCTTATAGGCGCCGGAGGCAACTGCCATTTACGAAACTCCCAGAAAAAAAGAGTGCAGCTCGCCCAATACGGGCCAGCCTTGGATAGTTTGAGCGTTAAGCCTTACTTGCCCGTCTTGACCTTGGTCCAACTACGGGTCATCAAACGTTGCACTTTCGGGGGTAGCTCGAAGTTGACAAAAGTCCGGTCGAGAACCGCCTGCGGTGGGTAAACCGCTTCGTCGGTGCGTATCGATTGCTCCATCAGTTTGTCCGCCCCTGGGTTAGGGTTGGCGTAACCGACGTAATCACTGACCTGAGCGATCACCTCAGGTTTCAGCAAATAGTTGATGAAGGCGAGGGCCTCTTTGACGTTAGTGGCATCCTTGGGGATGGCCAGCACGTCGAACCACAGGTTGCCGCCTTCTTTCGGAATCACGTAGGCGATGTTCACGCCCTTGCCCGCCTCGGTCGCACGGGCCTTGGCCTGGAACACATCACCGGAGAAACCGGCCGCCACGCAGATGTTGCCGTTGGCCAGGTCCGAGATGTACTTGGAAGAATGGAAGTAGGTCACGTAAGGACGCACTTTCAGGAGTTTCTCTTCAGCCTTCTTATAGTCTTCAGGGTTGGTGCTGTTGGGGTTCAAGCCCATGTAGTTGAGCACCGCCGGCAACATTTCGTCCGCCGAGTCCATGAACGACACGCCGCAGCTCGCCAGCTTCTTCATGTTTTCCGGTTCGAACAGCACGGCCCAGGAGTCGATCTTGTCGACGCCCAGCACTTCTTTGACTTTATCTACGTTGTAACCAATACCGTTGGTGCCCCACAGATACGGCACCGCGTACTGGTTGCCCGGATCGTTCTTTTCCAGGCGCTTGAGCAACGCCGGGTCGAGGTTGGCGTAGTTGGTCAGCTGCGACTTGTCGATTTTCTGGAACGCCCCGGCCTTGATCTGCTTGCCAAGGAAGTGGTTCGACGGCACTACCACGTCATACCCGGTACGCCCGGCAAGTAACTTGCCTTCCAGGGTTTCGTTGGAATCAAACACGTCGTAGACCGGCTTGATGCCGGTGGCCTTTTCAAAGTTGGCCAGGGTGTCCGGGCCGATGTAGTCCGACCAGTTATAAATATGCACAGTCGGGGCGGCCTGCACGCTGACAGCCAGCGTGATACCTGCACCCACCAGCAAGGCTTTGCGAAATAAAGAAATTGGCAAGTGGAGGTCCTCTTAAATAGTTGGGCCCGAAGTTGTTGCCCGGCAACAAAACCGGCGCGCAACTTACCCTCGATAAACCGATCCGGCAAAACTTTCTGTCATTTAATGGGTGGGAGCGGGCTATGTGGGAGCGGGCTTGCTCGCGAAAGCGGCGTATCAGTTGATACATACGCTAGCCGACACACCGTCTTCGCGAGCAAGCCCGCTCCCACACCAGCCTGCTCCCACAGGTTTTAAGGCTTACTTGCCCGATTTGATTTTGGTCCAGCTGCGGGTCATTTCCCGCTGAGTAGCAGCCGGCAAGTCAGCAATGGCATACAGCTTGGCTTGCACGTCCGCTGACGGATAAATGCCTGGGTCGCTGGTGATGTCTTTGTCGACCAATGCGGTAGCCTTCTCGTTACCGTTCGGGAAACGCACGCTGTTGGTGATGCTCGCCATGACTTCCGGCTTGAGCAGGTAGTTCATGAACTTGTAGGCGGCGTCGACGTTTTCGGCATCTTTAGGGATGGCGACCATGTCATAGAAGCTGCCGGCACCTTCTTTCGGAATGTCGTAGGCCACCTTGACCTTGCCACCGGCTTCAGCCGCGCGGGACTTGGCCTGTTGCACGTCACCCGAATAACCCACGGCTACGCAGATGTTGCCGTTGGCCAGGTCGGAGATGTACTTGGACGAGTGGAAGTAACCGATCGAAGGACGCAGCTTGAGGAACAGCGCCTCGGCTTGCTTGAGGTCTTCTTTCTTCTGGGTGTCGGTCGGCAGGCCCAGGTAATGCAGTGCCACCGGCAGCATTTCGGTTGGCGAATCGAGGAAGCTCACACCGCAGCCTTTGAGCTTGGCGAGGTTTTCCGGCTTGAGGATGGTGTCCCACGAGTCGATCTTGTCGATGCCCAGTGCGGCCTTGACCTTCTCCGGGTTATAGCCGATGCCGATGGAGCCCCACATGTACGGGAAAGCGTGCTTGTTGTCCGGGTCGCTGACGGACACGGCTTTAAGCAGGGATTTGTTCAGGTTGTCGTAGTTCGACAGCTTGGACTTGTCCAGCTCCTGGTAAACACCGGCCTTGATCTGCTTGGCGAGGAAGTTGTTCGACGGCACGACGATGTCGTAGCCGGACTTGCCTGCCAGCAACTTGGCTTCCAGGGTTTCGTTGGAGTCGAACACGTCATAGACCACCTTGATCCCGGACTCTTTTTCAAAGTTCGCGATGGTGTCCGGTGCGATGTAGTCGGACCAGTTATAAACGTGCAGCACTTTATCGTCGGCGTGCGCCGCGCCTGCCATGGCCCCCATCAGGGACAAGGCCAGGAGGGTCTTGCCAGCGTTCTTCAAACCTAATGCCTTCATTCGGTCATGCTCCAATTTTTTCTTTTTTGGGCCACGTTCGTTCTTTAAGTCCAACGTGTTTCGCAGCCCGTCTAAGGGGCAACAAAACAGGGCGACAGTCTGGCAAGTTCAGGGGCCGGCTTTCAACCAATGCCCCGCTTTTCTAACATCCCAGAAGCAGCGCCCGACAGGCGCTGCGTTCTGAGCCTAGCATTTAGCCCTGCAATGCCGCCAAAGTCAGGTCCAGGCAGTGCCGCGCCTTGGTCACCAACTCGTCTATCTCGGTCTTGCTGATCACCAGCGGTGGCGAAATGATCATGGTGTCGTCCACGGCGCGCATGATCAGGCCATTCTCGAAGCAGAACGTGCGGCAGATCATGCCAACACCACGGCCTTCATAACGCTTGCGCGTTGCCTTGTCCTGAACCAGCTCGATGGCACCGAGCATGCCCACACCGCGAACTTCACCCACCAACGGGTGATCCGCCAGTTCCCTCAAACGCTTTTGCAAATAGGGTGCCGTTTCGTCGTGCACGCGCTTAACAATTTGTTCATCGCGCATGATGCGGATGTTTTCCAGGGCTACTGCTGCCGCCACCGGGTGACCGGAATAGGTGAAGCCGTGGTTGAAATCACCGCCTTCGTTCAGCACTGCGACCACTTCGTCGCGCACGATCAGGCCACCCATCGGGATGTAGCCGGAGGTCAGGCCCTTGGCGATGGTCATCATGTCGGGCTTGAGGTCGTAGAAATCGCTACCGAACCACTCACCGGTACGGCCAAAGCCGCAGATCACTTCATCGGCGACGAACAGGATGTCGTACTTGGCAAGGATTTCCTTGATGCGCGGCCAGTAGCTGGCAGGCGGTACGATCACGCCACCGGCACCCTGGATCGGCTCTGCAATAAAGGCGCCGACGTTGTCCACGCCCAGCTCCAGAATCTTCTCTTCCAACTGGTTGGCCGCCCACACGCCGAATTCTTCCGGGCTCATGTCGCCGCCTTCGCCGAACCAGTATGGCTGGGCGATGTGGACGATGCCCGGGATCGGCAAGTCGCCCTGTTCATGCATATACGTCATGCCGCCCAGGCTGGCGCCGGCCACGGTGGAGCCGTGGTAGCCATTCTTGCGGCTGATGATGGTCTTCTTGTTCGGCTGGCCTTTGATCGCCCAGTAGTGGCGGACCATACGCAGCATGGTGTCGTTGCCTTCGGAGCCGGAACCGGTGAAGAACACGTGGTTCATGCCTTGCGGGGCGATATCGGAGATGGCTTTGGCCAGTTCCAGCACCGGCGGGTGGGCAGTCTGGAAGAACAGGTTGTAGTAAGGCAGCTCTTTCATCTGCTTGGCGGCCGCATCAGCCAGTTCATCGCGACCGTAACCGATCGCCACGCACCACAGGCCGGCCATGCCGTCGAGAATCTTGTTGCCTTCGCTGTCCCACAGGTAAACGCCGTGGGCTTTGGTGATGATCCGTGGGCCTTTCTCTTTCAATTGCTTGAAGTCGCTGAACGGCGCCAGGTGGTGATCGCTGCTCAAGGCTTGCCATTCACGGGTTTGCGGGTTGTTGCTGGACATACCAATCTCCTAAGTGTTTCAGGTGAGGGCGCGCCGTTTGAAGGGCGCGCCCGGCGCATCAGACGGCAAAGAGCAGGAATTCCCGCTCCCACGAACTGATCACGCGCTTGAAGTTTTCATGCTCGGCCCGCTTGACCGCGACGTAGCCTGTGATGAATTTTTGACCCAGGTATTTCTCGATGGTCTTGCTGTTTTCCATGCGTTCCAGAGCGTCTTCGATGGTCAGCGGCAGGCGCAGGTTGCGACGCTCGTAACCACGGCCCACCACCGGCGCGCTTGGGCTGATGCCTTCGACCATGCCGATGTAGCCACACAGCAAGCTGGCAGCAATCGCCAGGTACGGGTTGGCGTCGGCACCCGGCAGGCGGTTTTCCACCCGACGGTTTTGTGGGCCGGCGTCCGGTACCCGCAGGCCTACGGTGCGGTTTTCTTCGCCCCACTCCACGTTGACCGGCGCCGAGGTGTCGGGCAGGAAGCGGCGGAACGAGTTGACGTTAGGCGCGAACAGCGGCAACAGCTCAGGGATGAATTTCTGCAGGCCACCGATGTGGTGCAGGAACAGCTCGCTCTTGGTCCCGTCTTCATTGGAGAACACGTTCTTGCCGGTGGCGATGTCGATGATGCTCTGGTGCAGGTGCATCGCGCTGCCGGGCTCGCCGGTCATGGGCTTGGCCATAAAGGTGGCCGCCACGTTGTGCTTGAGCGCCGCTTCACGCATGGTCCGCTTGAACACCAGGATCTGGTCGGCCAGGGACAGGGCGTCGCCGTGACGGAAGTTGATTTCCATCTGCGCCGTGCCGTCTTCGTGGATCAGCGTGTCGAGGTCCAGCTCCTGCAGCTCGCACCAGTCGTAGACGTCTTCGAACAACGGGTCGAATTCGTTGGCCGCTTCTATAGAGAAGGACTGGCGGCCGGTTTCCGGGCGACCGGAACGGCCAATCGGCGGTTGCAGCGGGAAGTCCGGGTCTTCGCAGCGCTTGGTCAGGTAGAACTCCATCTCCGGCGCCACGATGGGCTGCCAGCCTTTATCGGCGTAGAGCTTGAGGACTTTCTTGAGCACGTTGCGCGGCGACAGCTCGATCGGGTTGCCTTGCTTGTCGTAGGTGTCGTGGATCACCTGGGCCGTAGGCTCTATGGCCCAGGGCACGAGGTACACCGCGTTCTCGTCCGGGCGGCAGATCATGTCGATGTCGGCCGGGTCGAGCAATTCGTAATAGATGTCGTCTTCGACATAGTCGCCGGTCACGGTCTGCAACAGAACGCTTTCGGGCAGGCGCATGCCTTTTTCGGCGATGAACTTGTTGGTCGGCGAGATCTTGCCCCGGGTGATGCCGGTGAGGTCGCCAATCATGCATTCGACTTCTGTGATCTTGTGGTCTTTCAACCAATCGGTGAGCTGGTCGAGGTTGTTACTCATAAATGCCTCTGGGCTGTGTTTCCTGACATCCATTAAAGGTCAGGCGTAAGTTGACGCAGCATCCGCGTCGCGTTGCATCACCCGCTTTCGACAGGCATTGCCAAATGCCTGGAAGATTGCGAGGTAGTGCGGGTTAGAGCTTACCTGCCATTCGGGGTGCCATTGCACTCCTAAAGCAAAAGCCTTGCCCGCGGGAACCGAAAAGCCTTCGATCAGGCCGTCCGGCGCAGTGGCCTCCACCTGAAAACCCGGCGCCAGGCGATCGATGCCCTGTGAATGAATCGAGTTGACCTGGATCGTCGACGGCAAGCCCAGGCTTGCCAATACCCCATTCGGGGAGATGGCCACTGCGTGCGCCGGGCCGTATTGGATGTCCAGCGGCTGGGTGTCGTCTTCGCGGTGATCCATCATGCCCGGCACTTCGTGAACCTTCTGGTGCAGGCTGCCGCCAAACGCCACGTTCATTTCCTGGAAGCCACGGCAAATCCCCAGCACCGGAACGCCTGCCGCAATCGCGGCACGCAGCAGCGGTAGCGTGGTTTGGTCCCGTGCAGAATCATGAGCAGTCCCGGGCGCGCTGGCCGGACCGTCGTAGTGAAAGGGTTCGATATTGGAAGGTGAACCGGTAAAAAGAATGCCGTCCAGACCGTCAAGAATATTGGCCGGGTCGAGCACATCCGCCAGGGACGGAATAATCAACGGCAAGCCCTTGGCAGCGGTGGCCACTGCACGGACGTATTTGTCGCCACTGATGTGATAAGCATGCAGACCGACCTGTTTGGAGCAGGCGGTGACGCCGATTAACGGCAGGCGAGACATGAAGCACCCCGGTATTATTGCTGTTATGGGTTTGAATCGAGCTTAGCCTTGTTCATTTTTTTACACAACACCCCCGTAAAAAATACAACACGGCCCGCTCAAACGTGCTGGTTCCAAGAGCACCAATCCCAAAAAATCGCCCCAAAAAGCCCCAAAAAAGCCCTCAAGGCGCTTTTTTAGGGCAAAAAAGGCCTCGCTTGACTTCGGCATGCCGTTCGGGTTGACTGAAACCCGAAGAGATCAATGATTGATATTTTTAACAACAAAGGTGTTGCATCATGTCGGTACCCCCGCGTGCCGTTCAGCTTAACGAAGCGAACGCGTTCCTTAAGGATCATCCTGAGGTTCTGTACGTAGACCTTCTAATTGCGGATATGAATGGTGTGGTGCGCGGCAAGCGCATCGAACGCACCAGCCTCCACAAGGTTTACGAGAAGGGCATTAACCTGCCTGCCTCTCTATTTGCCCTGGATATCAATGGCTCAACGGTGGAAAGCACCGGCCTGGGTCTGGACATCGGTGATGCTGACCGAATCTGTTATCCAATCCCCGACACCCTGTGCAATGAACCCTGGCAAAAGCGCCCAACCGCGCAACTGCTGATGACCATGCACGAACTCGAAGGTGAACCTTTCTTCGCCGATCCTCGCGAAGTACTCCGCCAAGTTGTAAGCAAATTTGACGACCTCGGTCTGACCATCTGCGCCGCATTCGAGCTGGAGTTCTACCTGATTGACCAGGAGAACGTGAATGGCCGGCCACAACCGCCCCGCTCGCCGATCTCCGGCAAACGCCCGCACTCGACACAGGTCTACCTGATCGACGACCTCGACGAATACGTCGACTGCCTCCAGGACATTCTGGAAGGTGCAAAAGAGCAAGGCATCCCTGCCGACGCCATCGTCAAGGAAAGTGCCCCGGCGCAGTTCGAAGTGAACCTGCACCACGTTGCCGACCCTATAAAGGCCTGCGACTACGCGGTACTGCTCAAGCGCTTGATCAAGAACATCGCCTACGACCATGAGATGGACACCACCTTCATGGCCAAGCCTTACCCGGGCCAGGCAGGCAACGGCTTACACGTACACATTTCGATCCTGGACAAGGACGGCAAGAACATCTTTGCCAGCGAGGATCCCGAGCAGAACGCCGCATTGCGTCACGCGATCGGCGGTGTGCTGGAGACCCTACCCGCCCAAATGGCGTTCCTGTGCCCTAACGTCAACTCCTACCGTCGTTTCGGCGCACAGTTCTACGTGCCGAACTCGCCGTGCTGGGGCCTGGATAACCGCACCGTGGCGATTCGCGTACCGACCGGCTCGTCCGACGCCGTACGTATCGAACACCGTGTGGCCGGTGCCGACGCCAACCCTTACCTGCTGATGGCTTCGGTCCTGGCGGGCGTGCATCACGGCCTGACCAACAAGATCGAGCCTGGCGCACCGGTGGAAGGCAACAGCTACGAGCAGAACGAACAGAGCCTGCCGAACAACCTGCGCGATGCCCTGCGCGAGTTGGACGACAGCGAGGTGATGGCCAAGTACATCGATCCTAAATACATCGATATCTTCGTCGCCTGTAAGGAAAGTGAGCTGGAAGAGTTCGAACACTCCATCTCCGACCTTGAGTACAACTGGTACCTGCATACCGTGTAAGCGGTTGCCGGGTTAAAAAGAACGCCGCAGGCTCTTGGCTTGCGGCGTTTTTTTATGCCTGCCTGTAGGAGCGAGCTTGCTCGCGAAAAACCTGAGGGCGCCGCGTTGATTCAGGATGCCCGCGTCATCGTTTACGACCATCGCGAGCAAGCTCGCTCCTACATGGTATGGATCATAGGCTGTCTCTCGTACAATGCCCGCTGCCCTGTAGGAGACTTCAATGAATCGCCCTGCCACCCCTCGCAAACCCCGCGCCCGCAGCCAGGCCCGGATCGACGCGATCCTCGACGCCGCCCGCACCTTGCTGGCCGCCGAAGGCGTGGCCAGCCTGTCGATCTACAGCGTGGCCGAGCGGGCACAGATTCCGCCGTCATCGGTGTACCACTTCTTCGCCAGCGTGCCTGCCTTGCTGGAGGCGCTGACCGCTGACATCCATGCAGCCTTTCGCGCGGCCATTCAGGCGCCGATCGACCACGACTCACTCAAGCATTGGCGCGACCTTTCCTGCGTGGTGGAGCAGCGCATGCTCACCATCTACAGCAACGACGCCGCCGCCCGGCAATTGATCCTGGCCCAGCATGGGTTGACTGAAGTGACACAGGCCGACCGCCAGCACGATCTGGAGTTGGGAAACCTGATGTATGAGGTGTTCAACCGGCACTTCGAGGTGCCGAGCCTGCCCGACGATGTCGACGTGTTTGCCCTGGCCCTGGAACTGAGCGACCGCGTTTACGCGCGCTCGGTGCATCAGCACGGGCAAATCACCCCGCGCATGGCCGAGGAAGGCATGCGGGTGTTTGATGCGTATGTGGGGCTTTATCTGCCGGCGTTCTTGCCCAAGCGCACACCCACATGATCATTCCCACGCTCTGCGTGGGAATGGCTCATGGGACGCTCCGCGTCCCGCCAGCCAGCACAAGACTTGAGCCCTGCGCATGGGTGACGCGGAGCGTCACGGGATGCATTCCCACGCAGAGCGTGGGAACGATCATCACATCACAGCTTGGCGATCGACACCTCGGTGGACTTCACGAAGGCAATCACTTCACTGCCAATCACCAGTTCCAGCTCTTTCACCGAGCGCGTGGTGATCACGGAAGTGACGATGCCGGACGCGGTCTGCACGTCGATTTCCGACAGCACGTCGCCTTCGACGATTTCCTTGATGGTGCCTTTGAACTGGTTACGCACGTTGATGGCTTTAATAGTCATGGTCGTTCTTCCTGTGTAAGACAAGTGAGTTATTGAGCCCAACGCAATTGCGTAGGCAGCGGTGAAACAGGTTCGGGTTCCGGCGGGGTGCCGGGCAGCGACAACACACGGTTAAGCACTTCGGTTTCCAGCGCCGCCAGGCGGTGGGAGCCACGCACCCGCGGGCGTGGGAGTTCCACGTGCAGGTCGAGGCCGATTTCGCCGTCTTCGATCAGGATCACCCGGTCGGCAATGGCCACGGCTTCGCTGACGTCGTGGGTCACCAGCAACACGGTGAAGCCGTGCTTCTGCCAGAGGTTCTCGATCAGTTGCTGCATCTCGATCCGGGTCAGGGCATCCAGGGCCCCCAGCGGTTCGTCCAGCAGCAACAGGCGTGGCTGGTGGATCAAGGCGCGGGCCAGGGCCACGCGTTGCTTCTGGCCACCAGACAACGCCGCCGGCCACTCATTGGCGCGCTCGGCCAGGCCGACCGCTTCCAGCGCTTCCAGTGCCCGCGGGCGCCAGTTGCCCTTGAGGCCAAGGCCCACGTTGTCGATGATCTTTTTCCACGGCAGCAGGCGCGCTTCCTGGAACATCAACCGCGTGTCTTCAATCGCCTCGCTCAGCGGCGCGGAACCGGCGAGCAGTTCGCCGCCGCTGGCTTTGTCCAGGCCGGCCAGCAGGCGCAGCAAGGTACTTTTGCCGCAGCCGCTACGGCCTACGACCGCCACGAATTGACCGGCAGGAATATGCAGGTCGATTTCCTTGAGCACTTCCCGCGCGCCGAAAGCCTTGCGCAACTTGCGCACTGCCAGGGGAATGCCCCGCAGCAAGCGTGGAGGTTGTTGAGCGGTCATGCCGCACCTCCTTTATTCACTTGATAAGCCGGGTGCCAGCGCAGCCAGACACGTTCCAGGCCACGCGCCGCCAGGTCTGCCAGCTTGCCGAGCACGGCGTACAGCACGATCGCCAGTACCACCACATCGGTCTGCAGGAATTCCCGGGCGTTCATTGCCAGGTAGCCGATGCCGGAACTGGCGGAGATGGTTTCCGCGACGATCAACGTCAGCCACATAAAGCCCAGCGCAAAGCGCACGCCCACCAGAATCGAAGGCAAGGCGCCCGGCAAAATCACTTGGCGAAACAGGCTGAAACCGGACAGGCCATAACTGCGGGCCATTTCCACCAGCGCCGGGTCGACGTTGCGGATGCCGTGGTAAGTGTTGAGGTAGATCGGGAACAGCGTGCCGAGGGCGACCAGGAATATCTTCGCGGTCTCGTCGATGCCGAACCACAGGATCACCAGCGGGATCAGCGCCAGGTGCGGCACGTTGCGGATCATCTGCACCGAGCTGTCCAGCAGGCGTTCACCCCAGGTCGACAGGCCGGTGATAAAGCCCAGGGCCAGGCCGATGCTGCCGCCGATCACAAAGCCCAGGCCCGCACGCCAGCCGCTGATGGCCAGGTGGGTCCAGATTTCGCCGCTGCGCACCAGGCTGATGCCCGCTTCGATCACCGCGCTGGGTGCCGGCAGAATCCGCGTCGACAACCAGCCGGCCGACACGGACAACTGCCATACCGCCAGCAACAGGATCGGCAGCGCCCAGGGCGCCAATCGATGACTTAACTTTTCAAGGTTCATGGCGGCGCCTCAGCTCTGGGACGCAGCTTTGGGAAGAATATCGTTGGCGACCATTTCGCCGAACGGACTGACGTAGCCGGCGCCTTTCGGCAGCTCGGGACGTTCGATGTCCAGGTGCGGGAACAGCAGCTCGGCCACGCGATACGACTCTTCCAGGTGTGGATAACCGGAGAAGATAAAGGTGTCGATGCCCAGGTCAGCGTATTCCTTCACCCGTGCAGCCACGGTCGGGCCATCACCTACCAAGGCCGTGCCGGCTCCGCCACGTACCAGGCCTACGCCGGCCCACAGGTTGGGGCTGACTTCCAGGTTGTCGCGACTACCGCCGTGCAAGGCGGCCATGCGTTGCTGGCCTACGGAATCAAAACGCGACAACGAGGCCTGGGCGCGGGCGATGGTTTCATCGTCCACGTGGGAGATCAGTTTGTCGGCGGCCTGCCAGGCTTCGGCGTTGGTTTCACGCACGATCACATGCAGGCGAATGCCGAAGCGCAGGGTACGCCCGAGCTTGGCGGCCTTGGCGCGAACCTGTGCGATCTTTTCCGCTACCGCAGCCGGCGGCTCGCCCCAGGTCAGGACCATTTCCACTTGCTCGGCTGCCAGGTCCTGGGCCGCTTCGGAGGAACCCCCGAAATACAGCGGCGGGCGCGGTTGCTGGATCGGCGGATAGAGCAACTTGGCGCCTTTGACGCTGATGTGCTGGCCGTCGTAATCGACGGTTTCGCCTTCCAGTACGCGGCGCCAGATGCGGGTGAATTCCACCGACGCCTGGTAACGTTCTTCATGGCTCAGGAACAACCCGTCGCCTGCCAATTCATCCGGGTCTCCACCGGTTACCAGGTTGAACAACGCCCGGCCACCGGACAGACGATCCAGGGTCGCTGCCTGACGCGCCGCCACCGTCGGGGAAATGATCCCGGGGCGCAGCGCGACAAGGAACTTCAAGCGTTGGGTCACCGGGATCAGCGACGCTGCCACCAGCCACGAGTCTTCGCACGAACGGCCGGTGGGGATCAGCACCCCGCCGAAGCCGAGGCGGTCTGCCGCCTGGGCTACTTGCTGCAAGTAACCGTGATCAACGGCGCGAGCGCCTTCGGCGGTGCCAAGGTAATGGCCGTCGCCGTGGGTAGGCAGGAACCAGAAAATATTGAGGCTCATGGAGTTGTCTCCTGAAGAAGTCGGATTACGGCGCTTTGGCAACGGCGGCGGGTGGCGTCCAGATCACGTCCTTGATGTTCAAGGGTTTGGGGATCAATTTGAGTTGGTAGAAGCTGTCGGCGATTTTCTGCTGCGCGGCGACCACTTCCGGGGTCAGGAACAGCGCGCCGTAGCCCTGGCGTTTCACCGAGGTCAGGGTGATGTCGGCCGGCAAGCCCAGCAGCGGTGCAACTTGTTCAGTGACTTGCTCCGGGTTGGCCTTGGACCATTCGCCCACCGCGCGCACTTCTTCCACCAATGCCTTGATCACTTCAGGGTGTTTTTCAGCGTAGGGCTTGGTGGCCAGGTAAAACTGATGGTTGTCGGCGATGCCGGTGCCGTCACGCAGGGTGCGGGCTTGCAGTTGTTTTTCGGCGGCTGCCTGGTACGGGTCCCAGATCACCCAGGCATCGACGCTGCCGCGCTCGAACGCGGCGCGGGCATCGGCGGGCGGCAGGAAGACGGTCTGCACGTCGGTGTATTTCAGGCCGGCATCTTCCAGGGCACGCACCAGCAGGTAGTGCACGTTGGAGCCCTTATTGAGGACGACTTTCTTGCCCTTGAGGTCTTGCACCGATTTGATCGGCGAATCTTTCGGTACCAGGATCGCTTCGCTGGTCGGCGCTGGTGGTTCATAGGCGACGTAGAGCAGATCGGCACCGGCGGCCTGGGCGAACACCGGTGGCGTCTCACCCGTCACACCGAAGTCGATGGAACCGACGTTCAATCCTTCCAGCAGCTGCGGGCCACCGGGAAACTCGGTCCACTGCACTTGCACGCCCTGCTCGGCCAGGCGTTTTTCCAACGAGCCCTTGGCCTTGAGCAGCACCAGGGTGCCGTACTTCTGATAGCCGATCCGCAGGGTCTCGGCGGCTTGAGCTTGAACGATGGCACCGAAGGACACAGCCGCAGCAAACAGTGCGACCAGACCACGACGCAAGATGACAGTGCGCATGGCGCTCTCTCCAAAATACGATGAGGGGGTTGGCTGCACCTGCTTGGCCGTTGGCGGCTGAGTAAGGTGAGTAGTACTTGTTGAATCCAGGTAAAGCTGGGTGAGGCTTAAATGCTCCAGCGAGCACTCAACAAACGTTCATTCAACACATTGGGATCAAGGGGTTTCGGGCGGCGGGCCATGGCGCTGTAGAAGGTTTCCAGGGCCTCGCTCAAACGTTGTTCCAGCACCGGCACCAGTTGCGCCTGGGCACTGCCTTCGCCGTAAGCAATCTGGCTGTCTTCAGCGAAAATCCCGTGGAGCAATTCCTGGGCTTTCAGGGCCGAAAGCACCGGCTTCAAGGCGTAGTCCACCGCGAGCATGTGGGCGATGCTGCCGCCGGTGGCCATCGGCAATACCACTTTGTGGGCCAGGGCGCGTTCGGGCAGCAGGTCGAGGATGGTTTTCAGCGCGCCGGAAAACGAAGCCTTGTACACCGGCGTGGCGATCACCAGGCCATCGGCATTTGCCACTTGCTGCAGCAGGTCGATGATTTTCGGGCTGTCGAACCGCGCGTGCAGCAAGTCTTCGGCCGGGAAGTCCCGTATCTGATAACTCACCACTTCCACGCCTTGTTGCTGCAACCAGTTGCGGGTGTGATCCAGCAAGACCCCGGACCGGGAACGTTGGCTGGGGCTACCACCAAGTGTTACGACCAGCATGTAGGCAATTCCTTTGGAAAGTGTCGGCGGTTCGCTATGTGGCGATGGCGCCAAGATGGGACAGACCATATCAGCCAATTTATATATCTATAAATCTTATTTTTTCATTTGTTTATTCTTTAAATGCATATGCGGCTGACTAAATTCCAGGCATAAAAAAAGGCCGTCGAAACGGCCTTAAAACCCCTGCTGTGTGAGACTTGAAATGCGATCAAGTGTGGGAGCGGGCTTGCTCGCGAAAGCGCTGTGTCATTCAAAGACGCGTCAACTGACAGTGCGCATTCGCGAGCAAGCCCGCTCCCACATTGGGTTCTGTGTCAGCGATTCGGTTGAGGGGTGAGCCGCAGGTACGGTTTCACCGCGCGGTAACCCTTCGGAAAGCGTTTCTTGATCTCTTCCTCGTCCTTGAGCGACGGCACAATCACCACCTCATCGCCGTCCTGCCAGTTGGCCGGGGTGGCGACTTTGTGGCTGTCGGTCAGTTGCAGCGAGTCGATCACCCGCAGGATTTCGTGGAAGTTGCGCCCGGTGCTGGCTGGGTAGGTGATGGTCAGGCGAATCTTTTTGTTCGGATCGATCACGAACAGCGAACGCACGGTGAGGGTATCACTGGCATTCGGGTGGATCAGGTCGTACAGGTCGGAGACCTTGCGGTCTGCGTCGGCCAGGATCGGGAAGTTGACGATGGTGTTCTGGGTTTCGTTGATGTCTTCGATCCACTTGTGGTGGGAGTCCACCGGGTCGACCGACAGGGCAATGGCCTTGACGCCGCGCTTGGCAAATTCATCTTTCAGCTTGGCGGTGAACCCCAGCTCGGTGGTGCACACCGGGGTGAAGTCCGCCGGGTGGGAAAACAGTACGCCCCAGCTATCGCCCAGCCACTCGTGGAAGCGAATCTTGCCGGCGCTGGAATCCTGTTCAAAGTCGGGGGCGATGTCGCCCAGTCTGAGGCTCATGGTGTGGCTCCTGATGAGTGCTTATGGAGCCCACTGTGCCTGTGTCGCGGATTATTTAAAAAGAATAAATATCGATTTATCTAGACGATAAAGGAATATTAAAAATCTGTTCATTGGACTTGGCGACAGGCGAGGATCAACATCGGCTTCAAGGTTCGAGAAGGCCTTGAGACGCTGTACAAAGAGGGGTTCAGGAAGGGCTTGCGGGGGTTGAGCCCGACTTGAAAAGTAAAGCACCCTGCCCGGCTTTGCGCCGGGCAAGGTTTTACGCTCTTACTTGAACGCGTAGCTGTAGCTGACGATCAGGCGGTTTTCGTCCTGGTCGCGAGTGCTGGCCAGGTCGGTACGCCACATGGCGTTCTTCCAGGCGACGCCCAGGTTTTTCAGCGGACCTTCTGGAATAACGTAGGCCAGGGTCAAGTCACGCTCCCACTCTGTCTTTTCACCGACGGCAGTGTCGATGTTGCTGCCACGCAGGTAGATCACACCGGCTGTCAGGCCAGGTACGCCAACTTTGGCGAAGTCATACGCGTAGCGAGCTTGCCAGGTACGCTCGCCAGCACGGGCGAACTTCTGGATTTGCATGTCGGTAGTGGTGCTGTTCGACGAGCCGTCACCTTGGTTCAACCAAGGGAAGTCGCTGTCGCCCTTGGTGTACTGGTAACCAGCACCAAAGGTGTGACCTGCAACCGAGTACAACGCCAGGTAGCTGTACAGGTCGTTGTCGACCTTACCTTTGGTAGTCGTGTTGCCGTAGAAACCGGTGGTGTAGTAACCGGCAGTGTCACCGTTGGCACCGTTGTCGCGGCTGCGGTAGTAACGCAGGTCACTTTTCAGAGTGCCTGGACCGATCGCCCAGTTGTGGACCAAGCCCAGGAAGTTCTGCGCATAAAAGTCCTTCAGCTCGCCGAAGTAGTACGAAGCGGTCAGGTCTTTGGTGATTTTGTAGTCAGCACCGGCGTAGTAGAACTTGTTGACGAAGTTACCAGCGTCGTAGTTCGAGCTACCGTTGGCACCGGCCAGGGACAGACCTTCATTGTTGCTGGAGTTACGGCCTTTGGAGTGCTCGATCTGACCAGCAGTCAGGGTCAGGTCCTTGATCTCGTTCGAAGAGATCTCGCCGCCCTGGAAGGTTTGTGGCAGCAGACGACCGTCGTTGGTCTTGATGACCGGGTTGTTCGGCTGCAGGGTACCGATCTTCAGCACGGTCTGGGAGATCTTGACCTTACCGGTCACGCCCAGGCTGGCGAAATCGTTGACCGCCTTGTTGCCATCACTTGGGAACACGGTGCCGCCGGAAGCAGTACCGGTGTAGTTACCGTGATTTTCACGGCTCGAATCCAGACGTACGCCGTACAGGCCGATGGCGTCAAGACCGAAGCCTACAGTGCCCTGGGTAAAGCCGGAGATGAAACGCAGGTCGAAGCCTTGGCCCCATTCAGCGTTTTTGCTGCGGGTGTTGGACGTTCTCGAAGGAACGCCATCACGGTTGTCTGTATTGATGTAAAAGTTGCGCAGGCCAAGAGTGACCTTGCTGTCGTCGATAAAACCTGCGGCGCCTGCTTGTTGAGCGATTGCCCCCAAAGCTACGGCCAACGCCAATGTTGACTTCTTCATGTACCGCTCCTCTCATTTCTAATTTTTGTATTTCTTAGGTCTCGGGTCTGACGCCCTTGATCCACAGATGCGCGATTAGCGCCAGATAGTGACTGACAAGTCAATCGTAACCTTGTGTGTCTACTACCTTCGTCTAACCGCAGTTGATTTGGTCCCTGCAGGGTAATGAGTTTTTCATACACCCAAAAAGAATTGTTTCATTCTTTTTCATACGATTCTGGAATAACGCTTTCCATGTGACGGTCAGGCCGTTGAGGCAGTACCGCTGCATAAAGGTGTTCCTGAAGAGTATGTCTCTGCGTTTTTTTAGATCGTTTTGTGTTGACCCAATGGGGTCATACGTCACTCACGATCAAAAACGCGACGCCATCATGGCCAAACGCACATCATTCCGTCAATTTGTTACAGTTTTTGTATCGATGAAACTTTTCTGCCGTCCCGCTAATGCACCTCACCGTACCTGGCGATAATGTCACTTTGATGTCAGTTGTGTGGATAATTCTGCAAACCCGGCGAGTGGCATCATTGCACCCGGCCCGGATGCAAGACTCGCCAAATTGACAGGCGAGAGGATTGCCCCCTCGCCGCTTCAGGCTTACAACGCCTTTTCGAAAATCTTCGAATTACGCTGATAGTTGTACAGCGACGCCCGCGCCGACGGCAGGCGATCCACTGTACTCGGCACAAACCCACGCTCGCGAAACCAATGGGCAGTACGGGTGGTCAGCACGAACAACGTCTTCAAACCCTGGGCCCGGGCACGGGTCTCGATGCGTTCCAGCAGTTCGTCACCGCGACCGCCATGGCGGTACTCCGGGTTCACTGCCAGGCACGCCAGCTCCCCTGCGTCCGAGTCGGCGATCTGATACAGCGCCGCGCAGGCGATGATCATGCCTTCACGTTCCACCACACTGAACTGTTCGATTTCCCGCTCCAGCACTTCCCGGGAACGGCGCACCAGAATCCCCTGCTCTTCCAGCGGGCTGATCAGATCCAGCAGACCGCCGACATCTTCAATTGCCGCTTCGCGCACCAGCTCAAACTGCTCCTGGGCCACCAGCGTACCGCCGCCGTCCCGGGTGAACAGCTCGGTCAGCAAAGCACCATCTTCGACATAACTGACAATGTGGCTGCGGCCTACGCCGCCACGGCAAGCTTCAGCCGCCGCGTCCAGCAGCTCAGCCTGGTAGTTGCTGCCCAAGCGTTGCAGGTGCGCAGGCACCTGTTGCGGCCGCAGTTCACGCACCAGCCGGCCGTGTTCATCGATCAAACCAAGATCGGCGCCAAACAGCAGCAATTTGTCCGCGCCCAGGTCAATGGCGGCGCGAGTGGCGACGTCTTCGCAGGCGAGGTTGAAGATTTCACCGGTAGGCGAATAACCCAGCGGCGACAGCAATACGATGGAACGCTCGTCCAGCAGCCGGTTGATGCCCTTGCGGTCGACCCGGCGCACTTCACCGGTGTGGTGATAGTCGACGCCTTCAAGCACACCGATCGGGCGCGCCGTCACGAGGTTGCCGCTGGCCACCCGCAGGCGCGAGCCCTGCATCGGCGAGGATGCCATGTCCATCGACAACCGCGCTTCGATGGCGATACGCAGATGGCCGACCGCGTCGATCACACACTCCAGAGTCGCGGCATCAGTAATGCGCAAGCCTTCGTGGTAAGCCGGGGTCAGGCCGCGGGCGGCGAGGCGAGTTTCGATTTGCGGACGCGAACCGTGGACCAGCACCAGGCGCACGCCCAGGCTGTGGAGCAGCACCAGATCGTGGACGATATTGCCGAAGTTTGGATGATCCACACCATCGCCCGGCAGCATGACCACAAAGGTGCAGTCGCGGTGGGCATTGATGTAAGGCGAAGCGTGACGAAGCCAATTGACGTATTCGGGCATAAAACCTGGGCCTGTAATAAAAAGCAGCCAAAAAGGGATGAATCATGAAAACGCACAGCGGGCTGTTGGTTATCGTCGGAACAGGCTTGGCGACACGCTCGCTCTCCTTCTATGTACGGATGGGCAGGGGTTAATTTATGCAGGTGTCAGGCAGTAATGTTGAATCAGTTCCCGCAATAGACGCACTGTAGGCGTCAAGCGTGACATTTCAAGGTACTCGCCGGGCTGGTGGGCGCAGGCGATATCGCCAGGGCCGAGCACCAGGGTCTCGCAACCAAGGCGCTGAAGATAAGGCGCTTCGGTGCCGAACGCCACTGCTTCAGCGCGATGACCGGTAAGTCGTTCAGCCACCCGCACCAACTCGGTATCCTCTGCTTGCTCGAACGGCGGCACTTCGGGGAATAACGGCGCGTAGTCGATCTTCACCTTATGCCGCTCGGCCAGGGGCTCAAGCTTCTGCCGGATGGCCGCGCGCAGCACCTGGGGATCCATGCCGGGCAAGGGCCGCAGGTCGAATTCCAGGGAGCACTGGCCGCAGATGCGATTGGGATTGTCGCCACCGTGGATACAGCCGAAGTTCATGGTCGGTTGCGGCACGCTGAATTGTGGGTTGCGGTATTCGCGCTGCCAGGCCAGGCGCAGGCCACGCAGCTCGCCGATGGCGTCGTGCATGGCTTCGAGGGCGCTGTGGCCCAAGCTTGGATCCGACGAATGGCCGCTGCGCCCGAGAATATCGATGCGCTCCATCATCACGCCTTTGTGCAGGCGGATGGGTTTGAGGCCCGTCGGCTCGCCGATCACCGCCGCGCGGCCTAAAGGACGGCCCGCCTCGGCCAGCGCCCGGGCGCCGGCCATGGAGCTTTCTTCATCGCAGGTGGCAAGAATCAGCAGCGGTTGCTTGAAGGGCTGGTCCAGCAGCGGCTGCACGGCTTCGATCACCAGGGCGAAAAAACCTTTCATGTCACAGCTGCCCAGTCCTACCCAGCGGCCGTCGACTTCCGTCAGCTTGAGCGGATCGGTCTGCCATAGCGCGCCATCGTAGGGCACGGTGTCGCTGTGACCCGCCAACACCAGGCCGCCAGGGCCGGTGCCGAAACTGGCCAGCAGGTTGAATTTTCCGGGGCTGACCTGCTGGATGTCGCAGGCAAATCCCAGGTCCCCCAGCCAGGTGGCGAGCAAATCGATCACCGGGCGGTTGGATTGGTCGAGAGAGGCCTGGGTACAACTGACCGAAGGCGCGGCAATCAGCGCGGCGAACTGTTCTTTCATGGATGGTAAAGGCATGCGCGGTCTCTCAACTTCCCGGACGAACCCCATCATAGAACCATCTGCACGACACAATAAACCGTTGCGGCGCGTTGCCGGGCTCAGTCCTGTACACTGCACGACCTTGGCAGCCACTCATTTCCCCGGCTGCGCTCCCGATCCTGGATTTTCCGGCCATGCAGAAAGAAACCGAAATCAAGCTCCGCGTCAGCCGCGAAACCCTCGCCGCGCTGCGTGAGCACCCGTTACTGAAAAAACGCAACAAAAGTGGCTGGGAACGCCGTGAGTTGATGAACCAGTACTTCGACACCCCGGAACGCGACCTGGCCCAGGCCAAAGTGGCCCTGCGCCTGCGCAAAGACGGCGACGAAGTGATCCAGACCCTCAAGACCCGTGGCCAGAGCGTTGCCGGCTTGTCGGAACGCAATGAGTACAACTGGGACCTGGCCAAAGCCAAGCTCGACGTGAAGAAGCTCGACGGCGAATGCTGGCCCGAGCAACTGGCCGAGCTGGACAAAAAGACCCTCAAGCCGATCTTCACCACCGATTTCGTTCGCGAACGCGCCGAAATTGCCTGGGGCCGCGGCAAGGCCAAGGTGGTGATCGAAGCCGCCCTGGACCTCGGCCATGTGGTCGCCGGCAAGCAGAAAGAAGAAATCTGCGAACTGGAACTGGAACTGCGCGAAGGCGACCCGGCCGCCCTGCTGGAGCTGGCCGCTGAACTGGCCGCAACCCTGGCCCTGATGCCGTGCGATATCAGCAAGGCTGAGCGTGGCTATCGCCTGTTCGACGCCAACAGCTACTCCCTGAGCCTGCCGGCACCGGTGCTGCACGCTGAAATGCCGCTGGACGACGCGTTTGCCGCCGTCATGTGGCACCTGTTGGGCAGCAGCCAGCGCCTGGCCGAGCAATACCGTTTCAATGGCCACTGGCGCCTGCTGCAAGACTGGGTAGAAAACCTCGGCGAACTGCGTGCCCTGCTCGGCAGCCTCGGCCAAGCCGCGCCACGCCAATCCACCAGCGAACTGCGCGCCGCACTGGATGCCCTGCTGGAAGACTGGCGTCCGCTGGTTCAGGCCGGTGACGACGATGAAGACATCCGCAAGGCCGCGCCGGAACAGTTCGCTGAAGAACTGGAAGACGTGCGCTGGGGCCTCTTCTCGCTGACCACTTCCCGCTGGCTGCTGGCCCGTACCTGGGCAGCGGAGCGCAACGTGCGTGGCAATCGCCAGGGTGCGGCACAGCTCGCCAACTGGCTGCCACGCCTGCTGGCCGACGACGCCGTCGCCCTGCAACTGCCGCGCTACCAGCAACAGCCGGAAGACTTGGCCGAGCAACTGCCGCGTATCGAACGCATCCTGGCCTGGCTGCACCATGCACGCCAAGTGCTGGATATCGCCGAGCTGGACCGTCTATATGGCGAGTTGAACAAGCTGGCGCACCTGGCCAACCAGCCGATCACCGATGAGTCGCTGGATGCGCGGATGCATCAGGCAATCGCGGTGTATCAGAATCGCGCCTGGAAAACCCTGCTTCGCCTGTAAAACCCTTGTGGTGAGGGAGCTTGCTCCCTCGCCACTAAAGTCAGGCCATGGCAACTATCAGCGCAACACCGGCAAACTCGTGGTGGACTTGATCTCCGACAAGGCCACTATCGAGTTGACCTCCTGAATCCCCGGCACCATCGAGAGTTTTTCGAAGAAAAACCGCTCATACGCTTCAATGTCCGATGTGACGATCCGCAGTAAAAAGTCCACCGCCCCCATCAGCACATAACATTCCAGCACTTCCGGAAAACCGCGAATCGCCTCGGTGAATTCAGTGAAGTTGGAACGGCCGTGGGCGTTGAGTTTCACCTCGGCAAAGATCTGCGTGTTGAGGCCGATTTTTTTGCGGTCCAGCAGGGTGACCTGGCCGCGAATCACACCCTCCTCTTTCAGCCGCTGAATCCTGCGCCAGCACGGCGACTGCGACAGGCCGACCTGTTCGGCGATCTGCGCGCTGGAAAGCGAAGCGTCCTCCTGCAACAGCGCCAGGATGCGCCGGTCATACACGTCCAACTCACTGTGCATAGAAATACCTGTTAATCGTACTTTCTGGAATTATATGATTCCCTTATAAGCCAATACGGGCTTTTTTAGATAAGAAATCTCCCGGGGCGCATGTAAAAATTTCTCCAGTCGAATCCGGAGAATCATCATGCACGTCGTCGAATCCGCCAGTCCCGCCCCACGCGTCGATGCCTGGGCCGTCAGCAACGCTCACTGCCAGGCGCACTATCAAATCCTCGCCGAGGCTGAACCCGACGTGTTGTGCCGGGTGCTCAACTATTTTGCCCTGCAATTCCTGGTTCCTCGCCAGGTGAACGTGCAGCGTGAAGACGACCTGCTGGCGATCGATATCGTGATGGATGGCCTGAGCTGGCACCGGGCCCAGGTGATCGGCGAAAAACTTCGTAACCTGATCAGCGTGTGCTCGCTGGAACTGCACCCGGCTGATGCGGTGCGGCCTCTGGCGGTGCAGGCGGCCGGTCAGTAAAAGCCTGCAATAAACCCCGGAGGCCGAAGCGCAAGGGGTGACTAGCCTGAGGACTACGCCTAATCGTTGCCCAGGAACGTCACCATGTCCGTTGCGCCAAATACCCAGGATCGCTGGCTGGAAATCCATCACTTGCTACCTGCCCTGATCGACCAGGGCATGGTGCCCGCCGACCTGACCGTAACGGCGAACAGCGGGCGGCATCCCCTGGAATGCATTGCCAGCTCGGGGCCGCCGCTGGAAATGCTGACCGAATGGCTGGCCCGTCACTGCGGGCAGCCTTACCTGCGTATCGACCCGTTGAAAATCGATGTCGCCGCAGTGGTGCCGCTGATGTCATACGCCTTTGCCCAGCGCCACAGGATCCTGGCAGTTGCGGTCGACGCCCACAGCGTTACCGTCGCCAGCGCCCAGCCTTACGTGAGCAGTTGGGAAGCGGGCTTGGCTCAAGTGTTGAAGCGTTCCATCAGGCGGGTGGTGGCCAACCCCCAGGATATCCAGCGCTGCACCGTAGAGTTTTACCGGCTCGCGAAATCGGTCAACGGCGCTATTGATCAAAAAACGTCCAGCGCTCCCAACATCGAGCAACTGCTCAACCTTGGCGCCAGCGACCAGGAACCCGACGCCAACGACGCGCACATCGTCAACATCGTCGACTGGCTGTTGCAGTACGCCTTCGGCCAACGGGCCAGTGATATCCATATCGAACCCGGCCGCGACCAGGGCCGCGTGCGTTTTCGCATTGATGGGCTGCTGCACGACGTCTATCAATTCTCGTCCCAAGTGACGATGGCAGTGGTCAGCCGCCTGAAAAGTCTCGGGCGGATGAACGTGGCGGAAAAACGCAAACCCCAGGACGGCCGGGTAAAGACCAAAAGCCCGGCGGGCGGCGAAGTGGAACTGCGCCTTTCGACCTTGCCCACCGCCTTCGGCGAAAAGCTGGTGATGCGAATTTTCGACCCGCAGGTGCTGCACAAGGATTTCCAGCAACTGGGGCTTTCCAGCGACGACCTGCAACGCTGGCAATCCATGACCGGCCAGGCCAACGGCATCATTCTGGTCACCGGGCCTACGGGTTCGGGCAAGACCAGCACCCTGTACACCACGCTCAAGCAACTGGCCACCCGCGAGGTCAACCTGTGCACCGTCGAAGACCCAATCGAGATGGTCGAGCCGGCCTTCAATCAGATGCAGGTCCAACCCAACATCGACCTGACCTTCGCCAGCGGCATCCGCGCCCTGATGCGCCAGGATCCGGACATCATCATGATCGGCGAGATTCGCGACCTGGAAACCGCAGAGATGGCGATCCAGGCCGCCCTGACCGGGCACCTGGTGCTGTCGACCCTGCACACCAACGATGCACCCGGCGCCATCAGTCGCTTGCTGGAACTGGGCATTCCTCATTACCTGATCAATGCGACATTGCTGGGAGTGATGGCCCAGCGTCTGGTGCGGCTGTTGTGCCCGCACTGCAAGCAGCTCGCCGGGCAGGTCTACCAGGTCGGGGGTTGTGGAGAATGTCGGGAAAGTGGGTATCGGGGCCGGGCCGGGATCTACGAAATCATGCTGATGAACGACCGCCTCAAGGCCTTGATCACCCCGGGCACCAACCTCCAGGCCCTGCGCCGCGCGGCCCTTGACCAAGGCATGTGCAGCTTGCGGTCTGCCGGTACGCGCAAGGTAATGGCAGGGCTGACGACGATGGACGAGGTGCTGCGAGTGACGCCTGGGGATTCAGAAACAAATCCTTTGATTGATGGGCCGGTAAACCGTTCTTATCCGTGACAACACCGTTACAATCGGAAAAACCTCGCTTTACCGCCCACACCAGATAGGGAATCGTTATGCAGATCGGAACCGTACTGCTTCTTTTCGTAGGCTTGGCCGTCGCCATCCTCTTCATGGGTTTCAAAGTGGTGCCCCAGGGTTACCAGTGGACGGTTGAACGCTTTGGCCGCTACACCAACACCCTCAAGCCGGGCCTGAACATCATTATCCCGGTCATGGACCGCATCGGTCGCAAGATCAACGTGATGGAAAGCGTGCTGGATATTCCACCCCAGGAAGTCATCACCGCCGACAACGCCACGGTGCAGATCGACGCCGTGTGCTTCTTCCAGGTGGTCAATACCGCCCAGGCCGCCTACGAGGTGAACAACCTCGAACACGCCATCCGCAACCTGCTGCAAACCAACATCCGTACCGTGCTCGGCTCCATGGAGCTGGATGCGATGCTCAGCCAGCGTGACGGCATCAACGAAAAACTGCTGCGCACCGTCGACGAAGCCACCGCACCGTGGGGCATCAAGATCACCCGGATCGAAATCAAGGACATCAGCCCGCCTGCCGACCTGATGGCTGCCATGTCCGGCCAGATGAAGGCCGAGCGGATCAAGCGTGCACAGATCCTCGAAGCCGAAGGCCTGCGAGCCTCCGCGATCCTGACCGCCGAAGGCAAGAAGCAGGCGCAGATTCTGGAAGCTGAAGGTGGTCGTCAGGCGGCGTTCCTGGAATCCGAAGCCCGTGAGCGTCAGGCCGAAGCAGAAGCCCGCGCCACTCAAGTGGTATCGGAGGCGATCGCCACCGGTAACGTGCAGGCCATCAACTACTTTGTCGCCCAGAAATACATCGACGCACTGGGCAAGCTGGCCTCGGCCAACAACAGCAAGGTGATCCTGATGCCGCTGGAAGCCAGCCAGGTGATTGGCGCCGTTGGTGGTATCGGCGAGATCGTCAAGGCAACCTTCGACAACAAGAAAGCCTGAGGCACGCACCATGTGGGAATTCCTGCAGCACCTGTCGTTTTGGGACTGGCTGGCACTGGGCACGGTGCTGTTGATCCTTGAAGTGTTCGGTGCCGGCGGTTATCTGCTGTGGATGGGCATCGCCGCGGCAGCCGTGGGCGTGATCAAGTTCTTGATCCCGAGCCTGGGCCTCGAATGGCAACTGCTGTTGTTCGCGGTGTTGTCGATCCTGACGGCGGTGTACTGGTGGCGACGCCAGCGCAGCAGCGCCAAGGTCAGTGACCAGCCGGGGTTGAACATGCGCGGTTCGGAGCTGATCGGCCGCACCTTTGTGGTGCATCAGGCCATTATCGAGGGCCGAGGCAAGATCAAGGTGGGCGATGGTGTCTGGATGGCCTCCGGGCCTGACGCGCCGGTTGGGACACACGTACGTGTCACTGGTCAGGAAGGCGTTATTTTGCAGGTTGAAACTGTTTAGTCATCCATGGAACTCGACTGGGCTATCTACAATCAAACTGTTCAGATAACCCAGTCGGAGTCACCCATCATGCGTCTAAAATATGCTGTCGCAACCCTCGCTGTGCTTTCCCTTCCTGTCGGTTCAGCCATGGCCGACAGCTTCTGGCGTAATGTCATCTCATCGGGTGCCACGACCGGCTCGACGTACCTGACCTTCAAGGACCACAAAATGGTGGTCGCCGCCCAGGACGACGCCGGTAGCTTCGTCGCGAGCGACGGCAGCATCCGCGGCCCTTACCTGGAAGCTGCGATGCAGAAGGTCCGCGCCGATAACCCTGGCCTCAAGGCCACGGACATGGACCTGGCCAACGCGATCCTGGCAAAGAACGCCATTGCTTCCGAGTAATACCGTCGCGTAAAAAATGCCGCTCTTCGAGAGCGGCATTTTTTTGCCCCTTCTTCCTACACCCGACGCTGACGATTCAAAATTCGATCAGGAAAACTCCTGTCGAGCGGGCCGCCCCCCCGGCAACAAGCTATCGATTCCCTATTTAGTTCAAGTGAATCGATGACTATGAAAAAACTCTCCAGCGCCCTGCTGCTTGCCGCGATCGTCACCCCTTATGCCCAGGCAGAAGGCTGGTACGGGTCGGCAAAGCTCAACAGCGCCCGCCAGAACCTCTCAAGTTCCCTGTTGACCAGCCCACGGGTAACCCACCGGGTAGAAGCGCCTGACAGCAGCAAGACATTCACCGGTTCATTTGCCGTGGGTTATGCCTTGGCTGATGGCTGGCGCCTTGAAGGTGAATACACCACGCCCAGCCACTCGAACTTCAAATCCCATTGGGCACCGTTCAATGCCAACGTCAACAGCCTGCAGACCGACAGCCAGCGCCTGATGCTCAACGGTTATAAAAACATCCCGATCAACGAGTGGCTCTCGTTCTACGGCATGGCGGGGGTGGGCCTGGCCCAAATCGATGCCAAGGGTTATCAGGCCAACGAAACCCGTCGCTTTGCCAGCCATCGCCAACACAACTTCGCCTACAGCGTCGGCCTGGGGCTGGATGCCGAGGTCAGCGAAACCCTGACCCTGGGCACCGGCTGGCGTTACGTGGACATGGGCCGGATCGAAACCGGCTACAACACCTTCGCCAACCGGATAAACGCCCGGGACGAGCAGCTTAAAGGCAAGCTCAAGGAACAGAATGTGTTTCTTGAGGCGCGCGTTTCTTTCTGACGCAGACGCCGAGAATGCCGCTTACCAGGCGGCATTTTTTGTTTAAGAGGAGACAATTCATTCACAGGCGACAGGCTATATTCAGTCGAGCCGTGCAACCATGCGCGGCATTGATATGCTTTTTTCTCAGCGCCTTTCTGAAACGGATGCCTTCAACGTCATGAGCCAACTGCCCTTTCTGCCGTTCTCCAAGCCCACCATTGATGAAGCCACCATCTCGGCGGTGGGCGACGTACTGCGCTCCGGCTGGATCACCAGCGGGCCGAAAGTGCAGGCGTTCGAAGCGCAGTTGTCGGAATACTTTGGCGGGCGCCCGGTGCGCACCTTCAACTCGGGCACCTGCACCATGGAGATCGCCTTGCGCATCGCCGGTATCGGCCCTGGAGATGAAGTCATCACCACCCCGATTTCGTGGGTCGCCACGGCCAACGTGATTCTGGAAGTCGGCGCCACGCCGGTGTTCGCCGATATCGACCCGGTAACCCGCAATATCGACCTGGCCCAGGTAGAAGCCGCGATCACGCCGCACACCAAGGCGATCATCCCGGTGTACCTGGCCGGTCTGCCACTGGACATGCCATTGCTCTACGCGCTGGCCAACAAGTACAACCTGCGCATCGTCGAAGACGCCGCCCAGGCCCTGGGCTCCAGCTGGGATGGCCAACGCATTGGTGCTACCGGCGATTTCGTGTCGTTCAGCTTCCAGGCGAACAAGAACATCACCTCATCCGAAGGCGGCTGCCTGGTATTGAACAACGCTGAAGAAGCACGCCTGGCGGAAAAATATCGCCTGCAGGGCGTGACCCGCACCGGCTTCGACGGCCTGGACGTGGATGTACTCGGCGGCAAGTTCAATATGACCGACATCGCAGCGGCCATCGGCCTGGGCCAATTTGCCCACATCGAGAAGATCACTGCCCATCGCCAGGAACTGGCACGGCACTATTTCGAATGCTTCGGCAGTGATTTCGAAGAAAAGTACGGCGCGCAATTGCCACCGGCAGACTTCGAAAACAGCAACTGGCACCTGTTCCAGCTGGTACTGCCGGAGCGCCAGGACGGGTTGCCGGCGCGCGCCACGTTCATGGAGCAGATGCAGGCCCACGGCGTCGGCATTGGCTATCACTACCCGCCGATCCACCTGCTGAGCTTGTACAAGGCGCAGGGATTCAAGGAAGGCATGTTCCCGGTAGCGGAAAAAGTCGGGCGTTTGATTGTGTCGTTGCCGATGTTCACGGCGATGACGAAGGCGGATGTAGAGCGTTCGGTAGCGGCGGTCAAAGCGGTATTGAAGCGCGGATAAAACCTTTGCGGGAGCCGGTTGCCGGCTCCCGCAGCGGGATCACTCGCCGATGGCAGCCTTGTAACCGGCAGCGTCCAGCAGCTTGTCCAGCTCAGCCGAGTTGCTTGGCTTGAGCTTGAAGATCCAGGCGCCGTAAGGGTCGGAGTTCAACAGCTCTGGCTCGCCGCTCAAGGCGTCGTTCACCGCGATCACTTCGCCAGCAATTGGCGAGTAGATATCTGAAGCGGCCTTAACCGATTCAACTACGCCCGCCTGCTGAGTCGCCTCAAATACGTTGCCGACTTCGGTCAACTCGACGAACACCACATCTCCCAAAGCTTCCTGGGCATGGTCCGAGATCCCGACGGTCACCGTACCGTCAGCTTCCAGACGGGCCCATTCGTGACTTTCGGCAAAACGCAGGTCGGCAGGGATATCGCTCATAGTCTGTGTCCTCAAGAGAAAAATGTCAGCGGCCATTGGCCCGCCGGAAAAGTTAAATCAGTGTTTTGCCATGACGCACGAAGGTCGGTTTGACCACCCGAACCGGGTACCACTTGCCGCGGATTTCCACCTCGGCCCGGTCAGCAGTCGCCGACGGCACACGCGCCAGGGCAATGGATTTGCTTAGCGTAGGAGAGAAACTACCACTGGTGATCTCTCCTTCGCCAACATTGGCGATACGAACCACCTGATGAGCGCGTAAAACCCCGCGCTCCTCCAGTACCAGGCCGACCAGCTTGGACTTCACACCCGCAGCCTTTTCGGCCTCCAGGGCGGCGCGACCGATGAAATCGCGCTCGGCCGGTTCCCAGGCGATGCTCCAGGCCATGTTGGCTGCCAGGGGCGAAACGTCCTGATGAATATCCTGACCGTAGAGGTTCATGCCGGCCTCAAGGCGCAGCGTGTCACGGGCGCCGAGGCCGATGGGCGAAATACCTGCGCCCACCAGATCGTTGAAAAACGCCGGGGCCTGGTTGGCCGGAAGGACAATTTCCAGGCCGTCTTCACCGGTATAACCGGTGCGCGCAATAAACCAGTCGCCGTCGGCCAGGCCTTCAAAGGGCTTGAGCTGGTGAATCAAGGTGGCACGTGATTGGGTGACCAGCTCGGCGATCTTTTGCCGGGCGTGGGGTCCTTGAATGGCGAGCATGGCCAACTCGGGCCGCTCGTGGATCTGGGCCTGAAAGCTGCCGAGCCGAGCCTGCATCCAGGCCATGTCCTGGTCGCGGGTGGCAGCGTTGACCACCAGCCGGTAACCGGTTTCGGTGCGGTACACGATCATGTCGTCCACCACGCCGCCCTGCTCGTTGAGCATGGCGCTGTACAACGCACGGCCGCAGCCGTGCAAGCGGTCAACATCATTGGCCAGCAGATGCTGAAGCCATTCCTTGGCCTGGGGGCCTTTGATATCGATCACGGTCATATGGGATACATCAAACACCCCGCAGTCGCGTCGCACCTGATGGTGTTCCTCAACCTGCGAGCCGTAGTGCAACGGCATATCCCAACCGCCAAAATCGACCATTTTCGCGCCAAGGGCGAGATGCAGGTCATACAGAGGCGTGCGCTGTCCCATGGGTTTCTCCTTCCGGGCGTGGCGAAGGTGCGGACGGTCGCCTTCGGGCCGCACGCCTTGAAATACAAGGCCTGTAGCCGCGTTCAGCAACCCGATCTGAAAGATCGACCGCACCGAATGCCGCGCATTGTAGCCTCATGCCGTAGGACTGGCACCTAACCGATTCGTCTCGCCGAACGTCGGATCAACCCGATGACCGGTAACAGGCCCACCAACACCAGGGTCAAGGCCGGCAGCGAAGCCCGCGCCCACTCCCCTTCGCTGGTCATCTCGAAAATCCGGACCGCCAGTGTGTCCCAGCCGAACGGGCGCATCAGCAGGGTGGCCGGCATTTCCTTGAGCACATCGACAAACACCAGCAGCGCCGCGCTCAGGGTGCCCGGCAGCAAAAGCGGCAGATACACTTTGCAAAACAGTCGCGGCCCGCTGACGCCCAGGCTGCGGGCGGCTTCCGGCAAGGACGGTCGGATTCGCGCCAGGCTGTTTTCCAGCGGCCCGTAGGCCACCGCAATGAAGCGCACCAGATACGCCAGCAGCAAGGCCGACAAACTGCCCAGTAACAGCGGTTTGCCGGCACCCCCCAGCCAGCCTGATACCGGGATCACCAGTTCACGATCCAGGTAGCTGAACGCCAACATGATCGACACCGCCAGCACCGAGCCCGGCAGCGCGTAACCCACGTTGGCCAGGCTGATGCCGGAGCGGATGGCCCGGGTGGGCGCCAGGCGGTGGGCGAACGCCAGCACCAAGGCCACGCTGACGGTGATCAGGGCCGCCATGCCACCGAGGTAGAGGGTATGGACGATCAAGCCGGCGTAGCGCTCGTCCAGATCAAAGCGGCCCCGCTGCCAGAACCAGGCCACCAGTTGCAGCATCGGAATCACGAACGCGCAGGCGAATACCAATCCGCACCAACCGCTGGCCAATGCCGCCTTGAACCCGCGCAGGTGGTACAGCGCTTTGCCGCGAGGTCGCTCATTGCTCGGCCGACTGGCGCCCCGGGCGCGGCGCTCACCGTACAGCACCAGCATCACCACCAGCAGCAACAGGCTGGCCAGCTGCGCAGCACTGGAGAGGCTGAAAAAGCCGTACCAGGTCTTGTAGATGGCAGTGGTGAAGGTGTCGAAGTTGAACACCGAGACGGCGCCAAAATCTGCCAACGTCTCCATCAGCGCCAAGGCCACACCCGCACCGATGGCCGGGCGCGCCATGGGCAGGGCCACACGCCAGAACGCTTGCCACGGTGATTGGCCCAAAACCCGCGCCGCTTCCATCAGGCCTTTGCCCTGGGCGAGAAACGCGGTGCGCGCCAACAGATAAACGTAGGGGTAGAACACCAGCACCAGCACGATGATCACGCCGCTGGTGGACCGTACGCGAGGCAGGCGCAACCCCGTGCCGAACCATTCCCGCAGCAGGGTTTGCACCGGACCGGAGAAGTCCAGCAAGCCAACGAAGACGAAGGCGAGCACATAGGCAGGAATCGCGAAAGGCAGCATCAACGCCCAGTCCAGCCAGCGCCGGCCCGGGAATTCGCAGAGGCTGGTCAGCCAGGCCAGGCTGACGCCCAGCAGCGTGACGCCCACACCGACGCCCAGCACCAGGGTCAAGGTGTTGCCCAGCAGGCGTGGCATCTGGGTCTCCCACAGGTGGGACCAGATTTGATGGTCGATGGTCTGCCACGACAGCAACAGCACGCTCAGCGGCAGCAGCACCAGGGCGGCGACGGTGAAGACCGGCAGGTACCAGCGGCGTTGGGCGGGATGGGCCAAAGGTTAATTCTCAGAGAATGAATAGCTTGAAGCCACCGCTAACCAATGTGGGAGCGGGCTTTTGTGGGAGCGGGCTTGCTCGCGAAAGCGGCGTGTCAGTCAACGCACAGGTGACTGATACACCGTCTTCGCGAGCAAGCCCGCTCCCACACACGCCCGCTCCCACATTCAGATCGGCGGTGCCTTACAAATTGTATCTAGTTCCAGCCAGCCCGATCCATCAAGCGAATAGCCTCAGCCTGGCGCTTGCCCGCCACTTCCACCGGCAATGTATCGGCTACAAACTTGCCCCAGGTCGCGACTTCCGCCGACGGCGGCACGGCCGGGTTGGCCGGGAATTCCTGGTTCACATCCGCAAAGATCTTCTGCGCTTCCGGCGTGGTCATCCACTCCACCAGCGCCTTGGCTGCTTCCGGGTGCGGTGCGTGCTTGGTCAGGCCGATGCCCGACAGGTTGACGTGCACCCCACGGTCGCCCTGGTTCGGCCAGAACAGCTTCACCGCCAGGTCCGGCTTCTGCTTGTGCAGGCGGCCATAGTAGTAAGTGTTGACGATACCAACGTCGCACTGCCCGGCATTGATCGCCTCAAGCACGGCGATGTCATCGGAGAACACGTCGGTGGACAGGTTGTTGACCCAGCCCTTGACGATTTCTTCGGTCTTGGCCGCGCCGTGGGTTTCGATCAGGGTGGCGGTCAGCGACTGGTTGTAGACCTTCTTCGCAGTGCGCAGGCACAGGCGGCCTTCCCATTGCTTGTCGGCCAGGGCTTCGTAGGTGGTCAGGTCGCCCGGCTTCACGCGATCGGTGGAATAGGCGATGGTCCGCGCACGCAGGCTCAAGCCAGTCCAGGCATGGGCCGAAGAGCGGTACTGAAGGGGGATGTTCTTGTCGATCACCGCAGAGGTGAACGGTTGCAGGATGCCCATCTGCTCGGCCTGCCAGAGGTTACCGGCATCGACGGTGAGCAGCAGGTCGGCGGTGGCGTTTTCACCTTCGGCCTTGATGCGCTGCATCAACGGCGCTTCCTTGTCGGTGATGAACTTCACCTGCACGCCGGTCTTCTTGGTGTAGGCATCGAACACCGGCTTGATCAGTTCATCGATGCGCGAGGAGTAGACCACGACTTCGTCGGCCGCCTGCACGGTGGTGCTGCCGATCAGTGTGAGTGCCAGGGCAGTCAGGAGGCGCTTGGGTGCCAACATGGGTGCGGTCTCTCATTTGCGAAAAGAGGGCAAATGATAAGGACTCACATTTGGTAACGCTCGACGTAGCCGTTACCAAATGTTGCGCACCCCTCTCAGGCCTTGGCCAGCTCCGGCAAATCCCCGGACAAGCCCAAGGCCTGACGCACAAACAACGCTTTGGCCTCTGGCATCTGCTCAACCACCTTCAGCCCGGCATTACGCAGCCAACGCAGCGGCAGTTGATCGGCCTGGAACAACCGCTCAAAGCCTTCCATCGCCGCCATCAGCGCCAGGTTGTGCGGCATGCGCCGGCGCTCGTAACGGCTGAGCACCTTCACATCCGCCAGGCGCTCACCGCGCTCGTTGGCCGCCAACAGCACCTCAGCCAGCACCGCCGCATCGAGGAAGCCCAGGTTCACGCCCTGCCCCGCCAACGGATGAATGACGTGGGCCGCGTCGCCAATCAATGCCAGGCCCTCGGCGACGTAACGCTTGGCATGGCGCTGACGCAACGGCACGCACACCCGTGGATCGGCGCTTACCACGGTGCCCAGGCGCCCTTCGAAGGCGCTCTCCAGCTCGCGGCAGAAGCGTTCATCGTCCAGCGCCATCAAGCGCTCGGACTCACTCGGCGTGGTGGACCAGACGATCGAACACCAATCTTCCTGCCCATCCCGCACCAGCGGCAAAAACGCCAGCGGGCCGTTGTCGGTAAAACGCTGCCAGGCCGTGCGCTGATGCGACTGACTGCTGCGCACACTGGTGACGATGGCGTTGTGCAAATAATCCCACTCACGGGTGGCGGTGCCGGTCAGGCGGCGCACGGCCGAGTTGGCGCCGTCAGCCGCGACCACCAGCGGCGCGCGCAAGGTGCGGCCGTCAGCCAGGGTCAGCAGCCAGTCATCGCCGGAGCGGCGCATCTGTTCCAGGCGCGCATTCGCCAGCAGGCCGAGGTCGCAGTCGTGCAGCCGATCAAGCAAGGCGTCCTGAACCACACGGTTTTCGACGATATGCCCCAGCACCTCGGCATGCACACTGGCTGCCGAAAAGTGGATCTGCCCGGTGCCGCTGCCGTCCCACACCTGCATCTCGCCGTAAGGGCTGGCACGCCGCTCGACAATGCCGTCCCACACGCCAAGACGCTCGAGGATGCGCTGGCTGGCGGCCGACAAGGCGCTGACCCGCGGTTCGAACGCAGCATGAGGGTCGAACGGCTTGACGCTCAGCGGGCTGCCGTCCAGCAGCAGCACCTGCAGGCCACTGCCCTGCAACGCCAGCGCCAGGGCGCTTCCGACCATTCCGGCCCCGACAATCAGCACATCTGCGCGCATGTCCATGCTTTAAGCCTGTCTCGATTGCAGCTTGCGCCGCACGTAAAGGGTTTTGTCGACCCGCGCCACCAGGGTGCCGGAGCCGTCATGAATCTGCACCTTGAGCTGCGGCAGGTACTTCTCGCCGCCGGCGGTGCGCTGGCGAATCTCGTCCAGCAACGCCTGGTCGATGGAAAATTCGGCAAACACCGGGCCTTTGCCCGGCGAGATGAAATCGATGGCCGCAGCCTTGCCCCAGACAATGTAGTCGCGCCCCAGATTCTCCATCAGCATCAGCATGTAGAACGGGTCGACCATCGAATACAGGCTGCCGCCAAACTGCGTGCCGACGTAATTGCGGTTGTACCAGCCCAGGCCCATGCGCACCTTGACCTCGCGGAAATCGCTGCCGATGTGCAACACCCGGACTCCGGCCCCAAGGTAAGGCGGGTACAGGGTCATGACCCAGCGCAACAGCCGCGCCTTGCCCAGGCGTCGGGTCAGCCACTCACGCATCGGGACGGGTGCCCAGGCCCATGGCCTGACGCGCGAACCAGCGCTTGGCCGGTGGCAGCAGGTCCAGACCCAACAACCCCATGTTGCGGCCCAGCGCTACCAATGGTTGCGCACTGCCAAACAGGCGGGTGACCTGGTCGGAAAAGCCGACGGTGAGTTTCTGGTCCATGCGCTGACGCTCGCGGTACGCCTGCAAGGTCGCCAGGTCGCCCGGAATTGCCGGCCCGGCAAGCAGCGCCTCGGCCAACGCGTAGGCATCCCGCAGGGACAGGTTGAAGCCCTGACCGGCAATCGGGTGCAGGCTGTGGGCGGCATTACCGAGCACCGCCAGATGGGAGCGCACTTGTTCTTCCGCCTCCACGAGGGCCAACGGGTACAAGTGACGCGCGCCGACCTGCTTGAGAGTGCCCAGGCGGTAGCCGAACACGCCCTGCAATTCACTCAGGAAGCTGCGTTCGTCTAGGTCGGCCAGGCGCTGGGCGTCCATGCCGATGCGGGTCCACACCAGCGCGCAACGGTTGTCCGGCAGCGGCAGCAAGGCCATCGGCCCTTCGTCGGTGAAACGCTCGAACGCCTCGCCGTTGTGGGCTTCGCTTGGGGTGACGTTGGCGATAAGCGCACTCTGGTTGTACGGCCGCTTTTTGACGCCGATGCCCAGTTGCTCGCGCAAGCCCGAGCGGCCGCCATCGGCCAGCACCGCGAGGTCGCACTCCAGCACGGTTTCGTCATTGAGGGTCAGGCGGTAGCCGTTGGCAAGCGGCTCCATGCGGGTGACTTCCGCCGGGCAACGCCAACTGACAACTTCCTTGTCCAGGCCTTGCCACAGGCATTGGCCGAGCCAGGCGTTTTCCACCACGTAGCCAAGCGCCGGCACGCCCTCTTCCATGGCCGACAGGCGCGCAGTAGAGAAGCGGCCACGGTCCGACACATGAATCTGCTTGATCGGCTCGGCGCGACGGGAGATTTCCTGCCATACGCCCAACCGTTGATAAATCTGCCGCGCGCCAAAAGACAGTGCCGAAGAACGTGCGTCGTAGCTCGGCTGGTAGCTGTCGCCGGGGGCAAACGGCTCGATCAGCACGATCTTCCAGCCACGGGCCTTGGCTCCGGCCTGCAACGCCAACGCGAGGCTGGCGCCCACCAGGCCGCCGCCGATAATCGCCAGATTGGCCCGGCTCATCGGGCACCTGCCATCAGCGCTTCGATCTCGGCAACGGACTTGGGCACGCCACCGGTCAGAATTTCACAGCCTTGCTTGGTCACCACCACGTCGTCCTCGATGCGTACGCCAATGCCACGCCATTTCTTCGCCACGTTCTGGTTGTCCGGGGAAATGTAGATCCCCGGCTCCACGGTCAGCGCCATGCCGACTTCCAGCACCCGCCACTCGCCGCCCACCTTGTACTCGCCCACATCGTGCACATCCATCCCCAGCCAGTGGCCAGCGCGGTGCATGTAGAAGGCTTTATAGGCTTCGCTGGCGATCAGCTCGTCGACGTCACCCTGCAACAACCCCAGCTTCACCAGCCCGGCAGTGATCACTTGCACCGTCGCCTCGTGGGCCTGGTTCCAATGCTTGTTCGGGGCGATTTCGGCAAAGGCGGCTTCCTGGGAAGCCAGCACGATTTCGTAAATCGCCTTTTGTTCAGCAGAGAACTTGCCGCTCACCGGCCAGGTACGGGTGATGTCGCTGGCATAGCAGTCGATCTCGCAACCGGCGTCAATCAGCACCAGGTCGCCATCCTTGAGCACCGCGTCATTCTGCTGGTAATGCAGGATGCAGCTGTTGCGCCCCGAGGCGACGATGGAGCCATAGGCCGGCATCTTCGCCCCGCCTTTGCGAAACTCGTAGTCGAGCTCCGCCTCAAGGCTGAACTCATACAACCCGGCGCGGCTGGCCTGCATGGCCCGCACATGGGCCGCGCAGGAAATCCGCGCGGCCTCGCGCATCACCTTCACTTCTGCCGCCGATTTATACAGGCGCATGTCGTGAAGCAGATGATCCAGGGCAACAAATTCGTTCGGTGGTTGGGCGCCGAGGTGCGCTTTAGAGCGGATCACGTTGATCCACTCCATCAGGTGCCGGTCGAACTCGGCATTGCTGCCCATAGCCGAATACACCCGGTCGCGGCCTTCGATCAGGCCGGGCAGGATGTCGTCGATATCGGTAATCGGGAAGGCGTCATCGGCGCCAAAATCGCGGATCGCGCCTTCGGTGCCCGCTCGCAGGCCGTCCCACAGTTCGCGCTCGGCATTGCGTTCGCGGCAGAACAGCACGTACTCGCCGTGCTGGCGGCCGGGCATCAGCACGATCACCGCTTCCGGTTCGGGGAAGCCGCTCAGGTACTGGAAGTCGCTGTCCTGGCGGTAGACGTGCTCGACGTCACGGTTGCGGATGGCCACCGCAGCCGCCGGCAGGATGGCGATGCTGTTGGGTTCCATCTGCGCCATGAGCGCCTTGCGGCGCCGGGTGTATTCCGCTTTGGGGATATGGATCATGGGCAGATGGGCTTCCTTTCTTAGTGCAGCGACGGCTTGGGTGCAGCGGGCTCAGCCGATTTACGGGTCTCGGTGAACAGCAGCAGCGGCGCGACGCGCAGGTATTCCATGACTTCCATGTAGTCGCTTTCGCCGTCTTCGGACTCTTCCAGGGCGTCTTGCACCTGGGAGATGGCGGCCAGGTCTTGCAGCACTTCCTGGGCATCGGTGCTCAGTTCCAGGCCGCCGGCGTTCACGCCGAAACCGTGGAGGAAGCCTTGGCACCATTGGCCCAGCGCGGCGGCGCGCTCGGTGAGCGGCGCGTCATCGGTCGGCAGAAGCAACACGACGGTGACGTCATCACCGGTCAGTTCGCCTTTGACCATCTCTTGCAAACCGATCAACGCGTTGCGCACGTTTTCGGTGGGCTCGGTTTCCAGCAGCTCGGCGACGTCGGCCAGCCAGTTGTCGGCATCAAAGCCGACACCGGTGCAACTGCGACCCAGCAGCACGCCGTGCAACTCGGCAGGCGAGCAAGGATGACCGCTGGAGCTCAGCAGTTTGGAAAAAGCATCGTACGGGGAGTTCTGAATGGGCATGGTGAGCTAGGCGCCAGACGGCGCAATGTCTAGAATGAAGCGCTGTATCCTAGCATCGGCAGACGTACCAAGACTATCGAGGGCGTCAGATCGTTTATCCAGCAGTTGCCATTCATCAGACAAATCCAGTGGAACCCAATGGAAGACACCGACCTGCAAGCGCTGATGGCCAGACTCGAGCTGCTAATTAACCGGGTCGAGCAACTTAAGAGCCAAAACGGACTCCTATTAGCTCAGGAAAAGACCTGGCGCGAGGAACGCGCTCACCTCATTGAAAAAAACGAAATCGCCCGGCGTAAGGTCGAATCGATGATTTCGCGCCTGAAGGCCCTGGAGCAAGACTCATGAGTTCAAGCAATAGCGTCACCGTGCAGATTCTCGACAAAGAATATTCGATCATCTGCCCACAGGAAGAACGCAGCAACCTGGTGAGCGCTGCCCGCTACCTGGACGGCAAGATGCGTGAAATCCGCAGCAGCGGCAAAGTCATCGGCGCCGATCGCATCGCGGTGATGGCCGCCCTGAACATCACTCACGATTTACTGCATAAGCAGGAACGGCCTGACGTGCAGGCCAGTGGCTCGACGCGCGAGCAGGTGCGCGACCTGCTGGAGCGGGTCGATCTGGTACTTTCTACCGATCCAGAGCCACCCAAGGGCTGATTGCGGCGTCGGTTTCGGGTATACTCGCCCCACTCCCTGGCGTGCTTGCCAGTCGGCGATGTCCCTGAGCCGATTCGCACTACCCTGGAAGTTACACGTTGGGCTGGTGTGCATGTCCGCTAGACGGAAAGCCTTAAAGCCTACTGTTTCTTCCACCTTGAACTTTCGGGTTCAAGGGCTAAGTCGACAGCGGTTCTGTCGGGGAGCCTGATTCCCAAATCCAATGCCAGTCTTAGGACTGGCATTGTTTTATGAGCCGAAAACCATGACCGAACCTGCGCCGCTTTCCCGCCCGCAACTTCGACGCATGCTGCGCAAAGCCCGCCGCGCCCTGACGCCGAGCGAGCAACGCCAGGCCGCCCTGGGCCTGTATCGGCAACTGGCACAGCACCCGCTGTTTCGCCGGGCCAAACACATCTCCTTGTATCTACCGACGGACGGTGAAATCGATCCGCGCCTGCTGCTGCGCGCTGCACAGCGCCGGGGCAAGGCGACGTACCTGCCGGTGCTCAGTGCGTGGCCGCGAACCAAGATGGTGTTCCAGCGGGTACGGCCCGGCGAGAAGCTGAGCCCCAACCGTTTTCGCATCCTGGAGCCACAGGTGAATGTCAGCCGGCAACGCAAGGTCTGGGCGCTGGACCTGGTGCTGTTGCCACTGGTGGGATTTGATGATGTGGGCGGACGGCTGGGCATGGGCGGCGGTTTTTATGACCGTAGCCTGGCCTACATGGCCCGCCGGAAATCCTGGCGCAAACCGACACTGTTGGGCCTGGCCCATGAATGCCAGAAGGTCGAACGATTGGCGCAGGCAAGCTGGGATGTACCGCTTGAGGGCACAGTCACCGATAAGGATTGGTATATAGCAGAGACGCTACTGGAACCAGCAGCGCCTTAAGGACAGGTCAGCGTTTGAACGGTTGCGGTTGTTGCTGTGCGAGTTCAATCGGTGCGTCAGTCTTGTTCGACCACAAGCTCTGCGCATAGCCGGTGGTCACGACGCCCAGACCGAACAAAATAACCAATATCCATAGTAAATCCGGTTTGCGTTTCATCGATTGCCCCCCTTCAGGCATCTTGCACACGATGACAGCAACGTTCCATAAGTAGTCCGTGCCAGCTGCGTCAAGCTCAAAACCCCGGCATTCTGCGTTAACGTGAACCAACACGCAAACCTTGACGCCAACCGACCGTCGGTTTGTCATAAAATTGCCGGACAACTTTCCCAATCGTCTTTTGAGGAGCGAAAACATGGCCTATTGGCTGATGAAATCCGAGCCCGATGAACTGTCCATCAAGGGCCTGGAAAAGCTCGGTGAAGCCCGCTGGGACGGGGTGCGCAACTATCAGGCGCGCAACTTCCTGCGGGCGATGGCGGTAGGTGACCAGTTTTTCTTTTATCACTCCAGCTGCCCGGAGCCGGGGATTGCCGGCATCGGCAAAATCGTCGAGGCGGCATACCCGGACCCGACCGCGCTGGAGCCTGACAGCCATTACTTTGACGCCAAGGCCAGCCCTGAAAAAAACCCGTGGAGCGCGATCAATGTCGCCCACGTCGAGACCTTTCCCAAGGTCCTGGGGCTGGGCTATCTGAAACAGCAAACCGCCCTCGCCGAGTTGCCCCTGGTGCAAAAAGGCAGCCGCCTTTCGGTGATGCCGGTCACCGCCGAGCAATGGGCCGCCGTACTCGGCCTGCGTTAAATAGCAGAACCCTGCGGTCACACCCATGGCGCATGCATCTGCGCGCCAACCGGGTTAGGGTGGCGCTTCATTTGACCCGCATCAAGGGCCTTCGGGCAGGATCGGTCAAACTAGGACGCTAACGCCGCAGGATGCACCCATGTCGACGAACCACCGCACCTCCCATCTTTTCGCCATTCCATTGATTGTCTTGCTGCTGGCCGCCGGCGGCTTTGGCTATTGGCAATCTACCCAGGACCGCCTGCCCGAAGGCTTGAGCATGGGCAATGGCCGGCTGGAATCGACTGAAGTGCAGATCGCCGCCAAGATCCCTGGGCGCCTCGCCGAAGTGCGGGTGGATGAAGGCGACAAGGTGCTCAAGGGCCAACTGCTGGCACGCATGGACACCCGCACCCTGGAAGCCCAGCGCGCCCAGGCCGAAGCCGAAGTGCTGCGGGCCAAAGAGAATTTCGCCGCCGCCCAAGCCAATGTGCAACTGCGCCAGAGCGAACAACTGCTGGCCAGCCAGGAACTCAAGCGTACCCAGGAGCTGTACAAACGCGGCTTCGCCAGCGGCCAGTTGATCGACCAGCAGCAAGCCCGACAGAACACCGGCAACGCCGCCGTGGTCGCCGCCCAAGCCCAGGTCAACTCGGTAAAGGCCGCCATCGGCGCCGCCCAGGCCCAGGTCGCCCAACTCACCAGCGAAATCGAAGACAGCAGTTTGCGGGCGCCCATCGACGGCATCATCCAGCTGCGCCTGGCCGAACCCGGCGAAGTGCTCGGTGCCGGTGGCCGCGTATTGCTGCTGATCGACCCGAACGACCAATACATGAACCTGTATCTGCCCGCTTCGGTAACCGGCGCCCTGACCGTCGGCAGTGAGGCGCGGATCGTCCTCGACGCCCTGCCGAAGCAACCGTTGCCGGCGAAAATCAGTTTTGTCGCGGCCAAGTCGCAGTTCACCCCCAAGGAAGTGGAAACCCGCGACGAGCGCCAGAAGCTGGTGTTCCGGGTCAAACTGCGCCTGACCCAACCGAGCGCCGTGCCCCAAGCCAAACCGGGCATGCCCGGCGCCGGTTATGTGCGCACCGCTGACCTGGACTGGCCGGCCAACCTGCAATGAGCGGCCTGGCGCTGCACGCCACAGGCATCAACCATCGCTACGGCAAGCAACAGGCGCTGATCGACATCGCCTTCAGCTTGCCCGCCGGCACACGCTGCGGGCTGATCGGCCCGGACGGCGCTGGCAAGTCGAGCCTGCTTGGCTTGATTGCCGGGGTTAAAAAGCTTCAGCAAGGTGAGCTGGAAGTACTCGGCGGCTCCATCGAAGACCGCCGCCACCGCAACAGCCTGTACCCGCGCATCGCCTTCATGCCTCAAGGCCTGGGCGGCAACCTGTACCCCGAGCTGTCCATCAGCGAGAACATCCGGTTCTTCGCCACGCTGTTCGGCCTGTCAAAAGCCGATTGCGACCAGCGCATGCACAACCTGCTGCTGGCCACCGACCTCGCACGCTTCGCCGAGCGACCTGCCGGCAAGCTCTCCGGCGGCATGAAGCAGAAACTCGGCCTGTGCTGTGCGCTGATCCACGACCCGGACCTGCTGATCCTCGACGAGCCCACCACCGGCGTCGACCCGCTGTCCCGTCGGCGCTTCTGGGAACTGGTGGAAACCGTACGCAGCGAACGCCCGCAACTGACATTGCTGGTGGCCACTGCCTACATGGAAGAAGCCGAGCAGTTCGAACACTGCCTGATGCTCGACCGCGGCAAGCTGATCGCCGACGGCCTGAGCAGTGAACTGGCCGCCGCGACACCCAGCGGCAAACTGGACGAAGCCTTCACCCACTTCCAGGGCGACAGCGCCCACAACAACCAGCCGCTGGTGATTCCGCCACGGGAAAGCGATAACACTGACATCGCCATCGAAGCCCACGACCTGACCCTGCGCTTCGGCGACTTCACGGCGGTGCACAAGGTCAGCTTCGCCATAGGCCGGGGCGAGATCTTTGGCTTCCTCGGCTCCAACGGCTGCGGCAAGACCACCACCATGAAAGTCCTCACCGGCCTGATGCCGGCCACCGAGGGTACCGCGACCCTGCTCGGTAACCCGGTCAACGCCAAGGACCTGGCCACCCGCAAGCGCGTGGGTTTCATGTCGCAAAGCTTCTCGCTGTACGGCGAGCTCAGCGTGCGCCAGAACCTGGTGTTGCATGCGCAGTTGTTCGACCTGCCGAAGGCGGAAAGCGGCCAGCGCATTGATGAGTTGATCGAGCGTTTTGACCTGGGCGACGTTGCCGAGCAGCCTTCCGGCGAGTTGCCATTGGGTTTGCGCCAGCGCTTGTCCCTGGCGGTGGCGGTGCTGCACCGCCCGGAAGTGCTGATCCTCGATGAACCGACCTCGGGTGTCGACCCGGCCGCGCGGGATGATTTCTGGCGATTGCTGATCGAGCTGTCCCGGGAACAGGGCGTGACGATCTTCCTGTCCACGCACTTCATGAATGAGGCCCAGCGCTGCGACCGGATCTCGCTGATGCACGCGGGCAAGGTACTGGCCTGCGACACGCCGGACGCGCTGCAACAGCAATTCCACGGCGAGACCCTGGAAGCAGCGTTCGTCACCTGCCTGGAACAGGCCCAAGGCGCGCCCGAAGCGGCAACCGCGCCCACCGAAACCGTCAGCGAACCCATGGCCCCGCCCGTCAGCAAACGTGGGTTCAGCCTCGCCCGCCTGTTGGCCGTGGCCAGCCGCGAAGGCAAGGAACTGCTGCGGGACAAAGTGCGCATGGCCTTCGCCCTGCTGGGCGCGATTTTCATGATGGTGATTTTCGGCTACGGCATTTCCCTGGACGTGGAAAAGCTCGCCTTCGCTGTCTACGACCAGGATCAAACGCCGCAAAGCCGGGCCTATCTGGAAGCCTTTCGCAGTTCGCGTTATTTCGCCGAACAGCCGCCGATCACCGATTCCAATGAGCTGCACAAACGCCTGCAACGCTCGGAAATCAAACTGGCGCTGGAGATTCCGCCAGGGTTCGGCCGCGATCTCTACGCCGGCCGCCAGCCCGCCGTGGCCGCCTGGCTCGATGGCGGCATGCCGTTTCGCGCGGAAACCAGCCGCAATTATGTCGAGGCCGTGCACCAAGCCAATCTCCAACAACTGGCCGAACTGAACAGCACACCTCTCAACCAACAGGCCGCCGCCAAACTGGAAACCCGCTTTCGCTACAACCAGGACGTGGTCAGCGTGAACGCCATCGGCCCGGGCGTGATGGCGCTGATCCTCGCCTTCATCCCGGCGATGCTCACGGCCCTGGGGATCGTGCGCGAAAAGGAACTGGGCTCGATCACCAACTTCTACGCCACGCCGCTGACTCGCTTGGAGTTCCTGCTGGGCAAACAGGCACCGTACCTGGCGGTGAGCCTGATCAACCTCGGGCTGCTGGTGGCGATGAACCGCTGGCTGTTCGGCGTGCCGTTCAAAGGCAGCGGCGTGACCCTGGCCTTCGGCGGCCTGCTGTATGTGCTGGCCACCACCAGCATGGGCCTGCTGATTTCCGCGTTCACCCGCACCCAGATCGCGGCGATCCTCGGCACCATGATCATCACCAGCCTGCCGACCATTCAGTTCTCCGGGCTGATCGTGCCGCGCTCGTCCCTGGAAGGCGCCGCCGCGTTGATGGGCATGCTGTTCCCGGCGGGCTACTTCCTCGACATCGCGGTGGGCACCTTTACCAAGGCCCTGGATCTGCGCCAGTTGTGGCCGCAGTGCCTGGCGCTGTTCGGGTTCTTCCTGGGGTTCACCGGGCTTAGCCTGATTATGCTCAAGAAGCAGGAGGCCTGAGATGCACAAGTTCGCCCATATCCTGCGCCTCGGCATCAAGGAACTGACCAGCCTGCGCCACGACAGCGTGTTGCTGCTGTTCCTGTTCTACGCCTTCACCGTCGCCATCTATATGCCCGCCGCCGGTTCGGTGATCGGCGTGCATAACGCCAGCGTGGCCTTTGTGGATGAAGACCACAGCGCGCTGTCCCGGCAACTGGCCGAAGCCCTGCAACCGCCGGAGTTTCAAGCGGCGGTGCCATTACCGTATGACCAGTTGGACAAGGTGATGGACAGCGGCCAGTACACCTTCGTGATCAACGTGCCGGCGAATTTCCAGGCCGACCTGTTGGCCGGGCGCCAGCCGGGGGTGCAGGTCAACGTCGATGCCACGGCCATGAGCCAGGCATTCATGGGCGCCGGGTATATCGGGCGGATTTTCCAGCGGGAATTGCTGACCTATGGCGGCCAGGCTGATGCAGCCCAAAAGGCCCCTGCGCTGCTGACCACCCGGGCGCTGTTCAATACCAACCTGGAAGGTGGCTGGTTTCTCGCGGTAATCCAGATCGTCAACAACATCACCATTCTCGCCATCGTGCTGACCGGCACCGCGCTGCTGCGTGAGCGGGAACACGGCACCCTCGACCATCTGCTGGTGCTGCCACTGACGGCGCTGGAAATCATGCTGGCGAAAATCTGGAGCAACATGCTGGTGGTGGTGCTGTGCACCTGGCTGTCGCTGGAAGTGGTGGTGAAAGGCTTGCTCGGCGTGCCGCTGGCCGGGTCGCTGACCTTGTTCTTGCTGGTGACGGCGCTGTACCTGTTTGCCAGCACCGCCTTGGGCATCTTCCTCGCCACCCTCGCACGCTCGACGCCGCAGTTCGGCCTGCTGGCGATCCCGGTGATTATCCCGATGCTGCTGTTGTCCGGCGGCAGTACGCCGCTGGACAGCATGCCGCAGTGGTTGCAATGGGTGATGCAGGGCTCGCCGTCGACGCACTTTGTGAGCCTGAGTGCCGCGATTCTGTTCCGGGATGCGGGTGTGAATGTGGTGTGGCCGGACTTGCTGGCGCTGGCGGGGATTGGGTTGTTGTTCTTTGCGGTGGCGTTGGCGCGGTTCAGGAAGAGCCTGGCTTCCTGAGGTGTCTGTCAGGGCATCTTCGCGAGCAAGCCCGCTCCCACATTCAACCGCATTCTCATGTTAGAACTCGGTCAAGTGTGGGAGCGGGCTTGCTCGCGAAGGGCGCGAAGCGACCGGCTTACTGGATGATCAGGTTGTTGAACAACAGATCCTCAACCTGCGGCTTGCCGGTCTCGTCGTTCATTACTTGCTGAGTCTGCTTAAGGGCTTCCTGGCGCAGTTTTTCCTTACCGTCGACGCTGCTCATTGCGTCGCTGGTTTGCTGGGTAAACAGCGCCACCAACTGGTTGCGAATCAACGCATCGTTGGCTTTGACGGCGGCGGCCGCCTCGGGGCCTGTCACCCGCAGGGCGATATCCGCCTTGAATACCTTCAGCTTCGCGGTGCCATCCAGGCCGTAGTTACCGACAAACGGCGGGCTCAGGCTGATATAGCTGACCTTCGGCGCTTCGCCTTCTTTGGCTTCTTCGGCCAGGGCTGCCGTCGGCAGTGTCAGGGCCAGCATCAACAGGATCCACGCTTTCACAGTTCATTCCTCAATTCGGTTGCCCAGTAGCATAACGCTAGCAGCCCTGAGCACAAGCTTATGGCGACTTATCAGGCCGGGGCATGCTCGTTGACCCATCGCCCTGCCCACCTACACTTATCGGCCAACACGCCAAAAGGAATAGTCCGATGAAAGCTGTGCTGTGCAAAGCCTTCGGCCCCGCCGAAACCCTGGTGCTGGAAGACGTCGAAAGCCCGGCGATCAAGAAGAACGAAATCCTGTTGGACGTGCATGCCGCCGGGGTCAATTTCCCGGACACCCTGATCATCGAGGGTAAATACCAGTTCAAACCGCCCTTCCCGTTTTCGCCGGGCGGTGAAGCGGCAGGCGTGATCAGCCAAGTCGGCGAGAGCGTCAGCCACTTGAAGGTCGGTGACCGGGTGATGGCGTTGACCGGCTGGGGCAGCTTCGCCGAGCAGGTCGCCGTGCCGGGCTACAACGTGCTGCCGATCCCGCCGAGCATGGACTTCAACACCGCTGCCGCCTTCAGCATGACCTACGGCACCTCGATGCACGCACTGAAGCAACGGGCCAACCTGCAACCCGGGGAAACCCTGTTGGTGCTCGGTGCCTCCGGCGGTGTCGGCCTGGCTGCAGTGGAAATCGGCAAGGCCATGGGCGCCCGGGTGATCGCCGCTGCCAGCAGCGCCGACAAGCTTGCCGTGGCCAAGGCAGCGGGCGCCGATGAGTTGATCAACTACAGCGAAGCCAGCCTCAAGGACGAAATCAAACGCCTTACCGGCGGCAACGGCGTGGATGTGATCTACGACCCGGTGGGCGGCGACCTGTTTGACCAGGCCATTCGCGGCATCGCCTGGAATGGCCGGCTGCTGGTGGTGGGCTTTGCCAGCGGGCGCATTCCTGAGTTGCCGGTAAACCTGGCGCTGCTCAAGGGCGCGGCGGTGGTCGGGGTGTTCTGGGGTTCGTTCGCCCAGCGCCAGCCTCAGGACAATGCCGCCAACTTCCAGCAACTGTTCGGCTGGTTTGCCGAAGGCAAGCTGAAGCCGCTGGTGTCTCAGGTGTACCCGCTGGAGCAGGCCGCGCAGGCGATTAATGACCTCGGCCAGCGCAAGGCTGTCGGTAAGGTGGTGGTGCAGCTACGCTGACGATTGTTTCATTTTGTCGGCGAGGTGCCTGGGCCCATGATCGGCCGAGGCACTCATTCATTGGCAGGAAAAATAATGGTCACACGGTTGCGCGCGCTGCTGCTGGGGTTGTTGATGGTGATCTCGGCTCAAACTTTTGCCCATAAAGAGGACAAGGATGTACGCGGGCTAAACAACGTGACCGTGCTGATCGTGCGTCATGCAGAAAAACCCGATGAAGGCCCGTTGCTAAGCCCCAAGGGCGAACAAAGGGCGGCAGCCTATGCCCGCTATTTCGACCCGCTGCTGTTGAACGGCATCTCGGTGGTGCCCCAGCGGTTGATCGCTACCAGCGACAGCAAGGAAAGCTCCCGCCCTCGCCTGACCCTGACGCCGTTAGCCCAGCGCCTGCAACTTCCACTTGAAACACCCTACTCAGACGATCAAGTCGGCAAGCTGGTGAAGTCGCTACGCAAGTCCAACCAAGCCCAAACCGTGCTGATCGCGTGGCATCACGGGCATATCGACAAGTTGATCGAAGCCTTTGGCGGGGACGGCCCGGCGCTCACCGGCATGAAGAAATGGCCGGAAAATGTATATGACTGGCTGATCGTGTTGCGCTTCGACGAACAGGGCCAACTGGTGGAGTCCCGCAGCCAGAAAGTCCAGGAACACCTGCTTCCGGGCGACATCGCAGCCGCCAACGGCAGCTGAGCCGGATCGCTGTCTGTGGCGAGGGAGCTTGCTCCCGCTGGGTCGCGAAGCGGCCCCAAAAGATGGGCCTGCTGCGCAGTCCAGCGGGAGCAAGCTCCCTCGCCACACGTTCGTGATACCCCGCCTGAAAACGCCCCTCACTTGCCTCTAAGCGACATGTTCGTAAAAGAACATGCAATTGCACTCAATTCCTATGCCCGCAGATAAGAGGCGGTGCTATTTTCGGTAACGAAACTGTAACATTCGCATCCGCAGTCAAAACAAGAAATTTGGAGCTCTTGAATGTTTGCTTTCTTCCGCCCTGCCGCACACCAGGCGCCCCTGCCTGAAGAAAAAATAGACAGCACGTACCGACGCCTGCGCTGGCAGATCTTCGCCGGTATTTTCTTCGGTTACGCCGGGTACTACCTGCTGCGCAAGAACTTCTCCCTGGCCATGCCGTACCTGATCGACGAGGGTTACACGCGCGGCCAGCTGGGCCTGGCGATGTCGGCGATTGCAATTGCCTACGGCCTGTCCAAGTTCCTCATGGGCCTGGTGTCCGACCGCTCCAACCCGCGCTACTTCCTGCCCTTCGGCCTGCTGGTGTCCGCCGGGGTGATGTTCATTTTCGGTTTCGCGCCTTGGGCAACGTCCAGCGTGACCATGATGTTCATTTTGCTGTTCATCAACGGCTGGGCCCAGGGCATGGGCTGGCCGCCAAGTGGGCGGACCATGGTGCACTGGTGGTCGCAGAAGGAACGCGGCGGCGTGGTTTCCGTATGGAACGTGGCGCATAACGTCGGCGGCGGCTTGATCGGCCCGCTGTTCCTGCTGGGCATGGCCTGGTTCAACGACTGGCACGCGGCGTTCTACGTCCCGGCCACCGTGGCCCTGCTGGTGGCGGCATTTGCCTTCATCACCATGCGCGACACCCCGCAATCGGTGGGCCTGCCGCCTATCGAGCAATACAAGAACGACTACCCGGAAGGCTACGACGCCAGCCACGAAGACGAATTCAGCGCCAAGGAAATCTTCGTCAAGTACGTGCTGCGCAACAAAATGCTGTGGTACATCGCCTTCGCCAACGTCTTCGTCTACCTGCTGCGCTACGGCGTGCTGGACTGGGCCCCGACGTACCTCAAGGAAGCCAAGCACTTCGACGTGGATAAAACCTCGTGGGCGTACTTCTTCTACGAATGGGCAGGCATTCCGGGCACGCTGCTGTGCGGCTGGATGTCGGACAAGATCTTCCGTGGCAACCGTGGCCTGACGGGCATCGTGTTCATGGGCTTGGTCACCGTCGCGACCCTGGTTTACTGGCTCAACCCGCCGGGCAACCCGATGGTCGACATGATCGCGCTGTTCTCCATCGGCTTCCTGATCTACGGCCCGGTGATGCTGATCGGCCTGCAGGCGTTGGAGCTGGCACCGAAGAAAGCCGCCGGTACTGCAGCGGGCTTCACGGGCCTGTTCGGTTACCTGGGTGGTTCGGTGGCAGCGAGTGCGGCCATGGGCTACACCGTTGACCATTTCGGCTGGGACGGTGGTTTTGTGCTGCTGATCGGCGCGTGCCTGCTGGCGATTGCGTTCCTGATCCCCACCTTGTGGCACACCAATAGCGTCAGTACCGCACGTTAATCGTCGGAACAGCCTTTGGAACACCGCTTGAGCCGCGCCTCCAGATTCTTGTCTGGCATGGCGTGGCTACGCAGGGCGTTGACGGTCTGCTCGACATAATCGCGAGTGGTACCGTAACGCCCGCAAGCGCTTTGCAACACGTGATTCAGCACGATGTCGGGCAAATTCCCGGCGTAGCTGGGCAGGTGCCGCTCCAGTACAAATCCCAATGCCTGCACCTGGCTGCCATCTTCAAGACGGCAGGTGAGCCAGTGTGGCCGGTAGGACGGGTAAGGCATCTCGCGCTGCCACAAGGCATAAAGCGAAGCCTCCAGCTGATCTTCCGGCAAGCGGTAGGCAAACCCACTGCACGAGCCGCCGCGATCCAGGCCAAACACCAACCCCGGTGTTTCCGGCGTGCCCCGGTGCTCATGGGACCACAGGTACAAGCCGCGGTGATAACCATGGACCCGCGCCCGCATGCGTTGTGTCGACGAGCATTCAGGCCGCCAGATCAGCGAACCATAAGCGAATAGCCAGACCGGCCCACCCTTATGCAAAGCCATGGTGGCTTGCATCGAGCTCATCAACTGTTCGTGAGTGAGTTGCGGCCCCAGATCGAGCCGCGGAGGGTAAGCCAATTGCAAAAGATCAGATTCAATGGCGGTCATGGCAAATCGCTTAGGTCTCCTTTGTTGTTACGAGAAGCTGTTACCAGTTGTAAGCAACTTTACCGTAATAGAACGCGCCGCTGTAACCGTACGGCGAAAAAGTGCTATAGGCCAAATTGCCACCACTGCTGGCGTAGGCATTGAGTTTTTCCGGGTACTTGTCGGTGACGTTGTCGCCGCCAACGGTGAAGGTCCAGTTTTTCAGCTTGTAGTCGGCTGACAGGTCCAACAGCCAGGCGGCCTTGAAGCTCTGGTCGTTGGCAGGGTCGGCCTGGTAGCTGGTGAATGAACCATAGCGCACCAAATTACTGTGCAGCGCCCAATTGCCGAAGCTCAGGTCGTTACCCAGGCTCAGCTTGTGCTGGGGTGTGGTGTCGCCCAACAGGCCGATGCGTTCGCGACGATCCACCCGGACCAGGCTCGCGCCCAGGCTATCCAGTACAGCCGGGTTGGCTTTTACGTCGGTGACCTTGGTGTGGTTGTAGTTGTAGCCCACGGTGCTGTTCCAGCGCACACCGTTATCCAGCTGGTAGCGATAGTTGGCCACCAGGTCGACGCCATTGGTGGTGGTGTCGGTGGCGTTGGTGAAGTAACGCACGGTGGTGTAGTTGATGTTGCCGACGCCGTTGGCCTGCAGGTACGCCAGCGCAGCCGGGTTTTTGCTCAGGTCCAGGTTGGAGGACAGGCTGATGCGGTCGCTGATGTCGATACGGTAGACGTCGGCGGTCACTGTCAGGTTGTCGGTCGGCTCCAGCACCAGGCCGAGGCTGTAGTTGCGGGACTTCTCGGCTTTCAGGTCTTCCGCACCGAGCAGGCGCGCCACCTGGCTGTTGGCCGGGAACGTACCGGCTTCCTGGATGGTGTTGCCGATCAGCTGGGACGAGGTGTAGGCGAAGTTCTGCTGCGCCAGGGACGGCGCGCGGAAACCGTTGGATACACTGCCGCGCAAGGCCACTTGCGGGGTGAAGTCGTAGCGGGCCGAGAGCGAGCCGCTGACGTTGGAACCAAAATCACTGTAGTCCTCATGACGCACGGCAGCCGAGGCGCTGAGTTTTTCGGTGAAGTTGGTTTCCAGGTCCAGGTACTGCGCCCAGCTATGGCGCGTGCTGGTGCCTGCGTCGGAATCACGGAAGCCGCCCAGGCCCGAACTGCCGGTCTGGTAGTAGGACGCCGGGTCACCCGCCTTGATCTGATAACTCTGGTCCAGGTATTCGCCACCAAACGCTACCGACACCGGATACGGCAACCAGCCCAGGCTGAATTCCCGCGACAGATCCAGGCTGAGTTGCTTCTGGTCATTGACCAGGGTGCCGTTGTCGAACTTGCGCGGCGTCGCCAGGCCCAGTGAGGTGTTGATGGTTTCGGTACCGATCTGGTACCGGTTCTTGCCGTAGTTCACCGACACGTCGTAGTGCCAGTCATAGGCCAACAGGCCGCGCAGACCGACCGCCAGGGACGTGTCTTCCACGTCGCCGCGAATCAGCGGCAAGTAGCCGTTGGGGTTGAGCGCTGGAATGTTGTTACTCGCGTTGCTGGCCCGGTAGAACGCCGCCGTTTCGCCGCGGGTCTTGCTGTAGCCGCCAAACGCATAGAACTCAGCGGCATCGCTGAAGGAATATTCCGAGTTGAGAAACAGCTTGCCCTGGTCGGTGGCCGGCTCGCCCTGGCGGAACACCCGCTGGCCGTAGGTCGTCGAACCAACGCTGCCCGGACGCAGGTCCTTGCCGGCGCGGTTGGTGTAATCGTTGTCGGCACCTTCGGCCGAGATGTTGATAAACCCGTTATCGCCCAGCGCCACACCGGTGTTGCCGCTGAGGTTGCGCTGGATACCGTCACCCTTCTTGTACTCACCGAACTTGCTGGTGATCGAGCCACCGTGGTCGTCATGCTTGAGGATCACGTTGATCACCCCGGCAATCGCATCGGAGCCGTAACGGGCCGATGCGCCGTCACGCAGCACTTCAATATGGTCAACTGCCGACAGCGGGATCGCATTCAGATCCGCCGGTGCCGAGCCGCGCCCCACTGCGCCGCCGAGGTTGACGAAGGCACTGGTGTGGCGGCGCTTGCCGTTGACCAGCACCAACACCTGGTCCGGTGACAGGCCACGCAACTGCGCCGGACGCACCAGTTCGGCGCCGTCTACCAGGCTGGGGCGTGGAAAGTTGATGGACGGAATCAGACGGGCCAACACCGCGCCCAACTCATCAGAGCCGGTGCTGCGCAAGGTGTCGCCGGAAATCACATCGATAGGTGACAGCGAAGCACTGGCGGTGCGCTCTTGGGCGCGGGTGCCGGTCACGATGACTGTGTCGAGTTTGGGTACATCGGCAGTGGCCGTTTCGGCGGCTGCCACTGGACTGAATCCCACAGCGGTCAGCAAATTAGCCGACAAAATCGCCGTGTACAGCAGGTGCTGCTTATTGCTCCCCATACCGCTCCCCTTGGAATCAAAAGCCAGAACGTCAATGCTCTGAGCTCATACGATCGATCCGTGTGGCGGACGGTGGCGGTCATTTATTGGTTATTGGCAGAAAGTCGGTAGTCCGTTGCCATATAGCTTAATGGTATCTATGTAACAAATTAAATACCTTTAAAGAATAAGCGAATGCATAAGCCCGGGTAGCTCCGCTCATCAGGATTGGCCGCCTCAATCCCTGTAGTTTCAGCGCACGTTCAGCCTGGAGGCACGCTGAGCCTTCAAAATAGGCGCCTGTCACGACCCACTTAGCCGCCAACCGAACCGACTATCGAGGTCACACCATGAAATACCGACTTCCCAGCCTGTTGTTCCTGGCCCAGGCCACCACCGCCCTGGCGGTGGAAGCGCCGCCCCAGGACGAAAAAGGCTTCTGGTACGCCCAGACGAGCGTCTACACCCGGCATTTTTCGCCGGACAAGGACCACAACAACAATCAGGACCTGATCGGCCTGGAGCGCAATGAAGCGTCAGGCCTGGTGTATGGCGGGGCGACGTTTCGCAACTCGTTCAGACAGCGTTCTTACTACGCCTACGCCGGCAAACGCTACGACATGCCCGATTATCCGGTGTACTTGAAGCTGACAGGCGGCGTGATCCAGGGCTATCGCGGCAAGTACCGCGACAAGATTCCGCTGAATGGGCTGGGCGTGGCGCCGGTGATCATCCCCTCGGTGGGTACTCACTACGGGCCGGTCGCCGCCGAGCTGGTGTTGCTCGGGTTCAATGCGGCGATGGTGACCACGGGCGTTCGTTTCTGATCGAGCCGCTGAAGGGCTTCTGTGGCAAGGGAGCTTGCTCCCGCTGGGTCGCGAAGCGGCCCCTGAAGTTCATGCGGTCTTTCAGGTAGAACCCAGCGACTGTTTCGGGGCCGCTGCGCAGCCCAGCGGGAGCAAGCTCCCTCGCCACAGGTTACGGGCGAGGCGCGTAGGCAAATACGTCAGCACGCATCTGGTGTGCATCCATGCCGGCTTCGACCAGCGCATCCAGGGTGCCATAGATCATCGCCGGTGAGCCGCTGGCGTAGACGTGCACGGCTTTGAGGTCGCTGATGTCTTCGCACACCGCTTCATGCAGCAACCCGCAGCGCCCTTCCCAGCCGCACAGGTCGCTGACCACTTTGTGCAGGAACAGGTTGGGCAGTTGCAGCCACTGGTCCCAGTGCTCGATCTCGTAGAAATCTTCCGGTCGACGTACACCCCAATACAGATGCACCGGGTGCTTGAAGCCACTGGCGCGGCAGTGTTCGATCAGGCTGTGCATCTGCGCCATGCCGGTGCCGGCGGCGATCAGCACCAGCGGCCCGTCGGGCAGTTCGGCCAGGTGGGTGTCGCCAAACGGCATCTCGATGCGCGCCATCTGGTTGCGCTGCAACTGCTCCAGCAGGCTGCGGGCGCTGTCTTCACGGGCCAGTACGTGGAGTTCCAGCTCGCGCCCGGCGTGGGGTGCGGAGGCCAGGGAGAACGCCGACTTCTCGCCGTTTTCCCGTTCGATCATCAGGTATTGCCCGGCGTGGTAACGCACGGCCTTGCCGGCCGGAGCCCGCAGGCGCACACGCCACACGTCACCGCCCACTTCGACGCACTCACTCAGTTGGCAAGACAATTTGCGCACCGGCAATTCTCCCGGCGCCAGCACGCCATCCCACAACACAATGCAATCTTCCAGCGGTTCGGCAATGCAGGTATAGAACTCGCCATGGTCACGCACCTCACCGGCTTGCTGCACCCGGCCTTCCACCAGCAGCGCTGCACACACATGGCACACGCCATTGCGGCAGGCCTGGGGGCAATCGTAGCCCAGGCGTCGCGCGCCCTCGAGAATCCGCTCGCCAGGCGTCAGTTCCAGTACCGCACCGGAAGGCTGCAGGGTTACACGCATCAATCTATTCCTAATTCTTTCCAGAGCGCATCCACACGGGCAGTGACCGCTTCGTCCTTGACGATCACACGGCCCCATTCGCGGGTGGTTTCACCCGGCCATTTATGGGTGGCATCCAGGCCCATTTTCGAGCCGAGGCCCGATACCGGCGAGGCAAAGTCGAGGTAGTCGATCGGCGTGTTATCGATCATCACCGTGTCGCGCTTGGGGTCCATGCGCGTGGTGATGGCCCAGATCACGTCGTTCCAGTCCCGGGCGTTGATGTCGTCGTCGGTGACAATAACGAACTTGGTGTACATGAACTGTCGCAAAAACGACCACACACCCAGCATTACCCGCTTGGCGTGGCCGGGGTACGACTTCTTCATCGTCACGATGGCCATGCGGTACGAGCAGCCTTCGGGCGGCAGGTAGAAGTCGGTGATTTCCGGAAACTGCTTTTGCAGGATCGGCACAAACACTTCGTTCAACGCCACGCCGAGGATCGCCGGCTCATCGGGCGGCCGGCCGGTGTAGGTGCTGTGGTAGATCGGCTTGATCCGGTGGGTGATGCGCTCGACGGTGAACACCGGGAAACTGTCGACTTCGTTGTAGTAGCCGGTGTGGTCGCCGTAGGGGCCTTCATCGGCCATCTCGCCGGGGTGAATCACGCCTTCGAGGATGATTTCGGCGGTGGCCGGCACTTGCAGGTCATTACCACGGCATTTCACCAACTCGGTGCGGTTACCGCGCAACAAGCCCGCGAAAGCGTACTCGGAGAGGCTGTCGGGCACTGGCGTGACAGCGCCAAGGATGGTCGCCGGGTCGGCGCCCAGGGCCACCGAAACAGGGAATGGCTGGCCGGGATGCTTTTCGCACCACTCACGGAAATCCAGTGCGCCGCCACGGTGGCTCAGCCAACGCATGATGACCTTGTTACGGCCAATCACTTGCTGACGGTAGATGCCGAGGTTCTGGCGGTCTTTGTTCGGGCCTTTGGTGACGGTCAGGCCCCAGGTGATCAGCGGGCCGACGTCGCCTGGCCAGCAGGTCTGAACGGGGAGCATGCCGAGGTCGACGTCATCGCCTTCGATGACCACTTCCTGGCAGACCGCGTCTTTCACGACCTTGGGGGCCATGGCGATGATCTTGCGGAAGATGGGCAGCTTCGACCAGGCGTCCTTCAGACCCTTGGGTGGCTCAGGCTCCTTTAGGAAGGCCAGCAGCTTGCCGATCTCCCGCAGTTCGCTGACGGACTCGGCGCCCATGCCGAACGCAACGCGGTCGGGGGTGCCGAACAGGTTGCCGAGCACCGGAATATCAAAGCCCACCGGGTTTTCGAACAGCAGCGCCGGGCCCTTGTTACGCAAGGTGCGGTCGCAAATCTCAGTCATCTCCAGGACCGGGGAAATCGGCACCTGGATACGTTTCAACTCTCCGCGCTGCTCAAGTTGCTGCACGAAATCCCGAAGATCCTTGAATTTCATTAACCATGCCACCCGTAAAATAGGCGTACATCCTACCTGCTCTTACGGTCGCTGGCAGCTTATTGAGCAGCATTGCCGACGACACAGACTCAAAGAGCCGATGCCTGGGTTTCATTGCGCAAGGCTTTGAACAACGGTTCAAGGAACGCCTCGACATACCGCGAACCGACCGCCGAGAGGTGATTGTCGTCGGTGTACAGCGACTGACCGTCCAGTTCCACGCGACACCAGTCATTCGCACTGCATAGCTTAGGCGCCGGGTCCATGACCTTTACCCCGGGATCAGCCGCCGCGATGCGCTCGAATACGCTGCTGATATAGGCCTGGCGTTGGAGGTGCTCAGCCAGGGGCATACCTTCTTTGTCGGTGGGCCGGCCGAGCATCGCCAGGCGACTCAGGCGGTAAGGCGGACTGAATTCCTGCAGGGGGACTTCCTTGACCAGCCACACCCGATGGCCGCTGTCGCGCAATTGCTGCACAAGGGCGCCCAAGCTTTCAGCGAAGCGCCGCTCGGCGAAGGCGCGGTCATAGGTTCCGGTCGCCGGGTCCAGCAACGAAGCCTCGGTGTCACCATCGCGCTGCCCATAGACATACAGGCTCCAGCGCGCCACCAGCACCACGTCGCTAAAGGTTTCCTTGCCGAGCAGTTGCGTGACCTGCTGGTTAAAGGTCAAGCAGCCCGGAACGCTTTCCTTGCGATTAAACGGCAGGCAACCGGCATAACCTGCCTGGGTGACGCTGACACCATACTTGCTCGCGCCGTCTTGCAATGCCGGAACCAGGGCCGTGGCATGGCTATCGCCCCATACCAACGCGCGTGTCGGCGCGGACTGAGGTCCGAAATGACAAAATCCATGATGGCGATTTTTCCCCCCATCCACCAGGCAGGCCATGAGGTCCGGGCTCCACTCGCGCGCCTGGGCAAATTGCAGCGCCTCGGGCGACAGGCGCCAAGGCAACCCCTTTGTCCAGACCAGGCCTTTGCCCAGCAGCCCCACCGCCAGCAGCGCGATACCCGCCGCCACGAGGATTTGCTTGCGTCCTGCCAACAACCGACGCTCACGGAACGGCGCCTCGACGAACCGCCAGGATCCGTAACCCAGCAACAGGCTCAACACAAACAACGCACCAAGCTCCCACGGCCCCAGGCCATCGACACTGGCGTACTTGCCGAACACGTAGACCGGCCAATGCCACAGGTACCAGGAGTAGGAGATCAGGCCGATCCCCACCAGCAAACGGCTACCCAGCAGCTTGCTCGCCAGAGTGGCTTGCTGGCCGTTGGCCCAAATCAGGCAGACCACGCCCACCACCGGCAACAGCGCAGCGGCGCCGGGAAACGGCGTGCTTGGGTCATAGGCGAAGACTGCCAGCAGGATCAGGCCGAGACCGGCAAGACTGACGACCTGCGCCAAGGCCGGGCTCGCGCGGTATTGGCGTGCAGGCATGACCGCCAGCATTGCGCCCGCCAACAGTTCCCAGGCACGCATCTGTAGCAGGAAAAAGGCTCTTTCCGGAGCGTGGGCCACCGCCCACATGCTCATCCCGAACGACACCAGCAACAACACAAACAGCGCCGCACGCCAGTGTTTGAGCCGGCTCGACAGCACCGTCAGCAACAAAGGAAAAAGAATGTAGAACTGTTCTTCAACCGACAATGACCAGGTATGCAGCAACGGCTTGATGTCGGAGGCCACATCAAAGTAGCCGTCCTGGCGCATGAAAAACAGGTTGGAGATAAACACCACCTGGTTATGTATCGAGCGCCCCAACTCGCTGTAATCCTTGGGCGCCAGCAGAAACCAGCCCACCACCAGCGCGCCGAGCATCATCACGAATAGCGCCGGCAGGATACGCCGCGCTCGACGGGCCCAGAAGCCGACAAAACTGAAACGGCCGGCCTCACGCTCGCGCCAGATGATCGAGGTGATCAAGTATCCGGAGATCACGAAAAACACGTCAACACCGACAAAGCCGCCGGTAAAGCCCGGTACACCAAAATGAAACAGCACAACAGCAAGCACAGCTATGGCACGCAGGCCGTCAATGTCCCTGCGATAAGCGAGAATGGTCATAAAATCTTGTAATTTGCCTGATCGGATGGACAGCGAGTGTAGTCACACACGCGAATTTGTTTCTAAACAGACACACACTAAAGCCAAAACTCATTTTCCAGAAACAAAAAAAATGGCGCCCCATGGGGCGCCATCCTTTTTGACCGAAGCGTCGTGTTACTTGCGCTTCATCGACAGGAAGAACTCGTCGTTGGTCTTGGTGGTTTTCAGCTTGTCGATGAGGAACTCGATGGCAGCTACTTCATCCATCGGGTGCAGCAGCTTGCGCAGGATCCACATGCGCTGCAGTTCGTCATCGGCGGTCAACAACTCTTCGCGGCGCGTGCCGGAACGGTTGATGTTGATGGCCGGGAACACACGCTTTTCAGCGATACGGCGGTCCAAAGGCAGTTCCATGTTGCCGGTACCTTTAAACTCTTCGTAGATCACTTCATCCATCTTCGAGCCGGTTTCAACCAGCGCGGTGGCGATGATGGTCAGCGAGCCGCCCTCTTCGATGTTCCGCGCGGCGCCGAAGAAACGTTTCGGTTTCTCCAGGGCGTGGGCATCGACACCACCGGTGAGCACTTTGCCGGAGCTCGGGATCACGGTGTTGTAGGCACGGGCCAGACGAGTGATGGAGTCGAGCAGAATCACCACGTCTTTCTTGTGTTCGACCAGGCGCTTGGCCTTCTCGATCACCATTTCAGCAACCTGCACGTGGCGGGTTGGTGGCTCATCGAACGTCGAGGCAACCACTTCGCCGCGCACGGTGCGCTGCATTTCGGTTACTTCTTCCGGACGCTCATCGATCAGCAACACGATCAGGTGAACTTCAGGATTGTTACGAGCGATGTTCGCTGCGATGTTCTGCAGCATGATGGTCTTACCGGCTTTCGGCGGGGCCACGATCAGGCCGCGCTGGCCTTTGCCGATCGGGGCGCACAGGTCGATGACACGACCGGTCAAGTCTTCGGTGGAACCGTTACCGGCTTCCATCTTCATGCGCACGGTCGGGAACAGCGGGGTCAGGTTCTCGAAGAGAATCTTGTTTTTCGCGTTCTCGGGACGATCGTAGTTGATCGTGTCGACCTTGAGCAGGGCGAAATAACGCTCGCCTTCCTTTGGAGGGCGGATCTTGCCAACGATGGTGTCACCGGTGCGCAAGTTGAAGCGACGGATCTGGCTCGGCGAGACGTAGATATCGTCTGGGCCGGCGAGATAGGAAGCGTCTGCAGAGCGGAGGAAGCCGAAGCCGTCCTGGAGAATCTCCAGCACGCCATCACCGGAGATTTCCTCGCCGCTTTTCGCGTGCTTTTTGAGCAGGGAGAAAATCACGTCCTGCTTGCGCGAACGGGCCATATTTTCTATGCCCATCTGTTCGGCCAATTCGAGCAGTTCGGTAATCGGCTTTTGCTTGAGTTCAGTCAGATTCATATAGGAATGACGTAATCATTTATGGAGGGGGGAAATTAAGCTTTTGGCTTAATGAGGCCGCGCCGCAGAGAAGGCGACAGGATCGCGTACTAATCGAAAAGGAGAGCGTCGGCGACGGCTTGCAGGGGGCAGTGGAGAAACCAGTGCGGGGCCGAATGTACCACCTGAATTTCAGAGCGTCTAGCCCTGTTTCACGAAAAAGCCCCGCAATTTGCGGGGCTTTTTAAGGACGCTTAGATGTTGGCGTCGAGGAAAGCTTGCAGCTGGGACTTCGACAGTGCGCCGACCTTGGTGGCCTCGACATTGCCGTTCTTGAACAGCATCAGGGTCGGGATACCACGCACACCGTGCTTGGCAGGAGTTTCCTGGTTGTCGTCGATGTTCAGCTTGGCGATGGTCAACTTGCCTTCGTAAGTGGTGGCAATGTCGTCCAGGACCGGAGCGATCATTTTGCAAGGACCGCACCACTCAGCCCAGTAGTCAACCAGCACCGGGCCCTGGGCCTTCAGTACTTCGGCCTCAAAGGTCGCGTCGGTGACGTGCTTGATAAGATCGTTGCTCATGGATGTCTCCGGGTTGTAAGCAAAAAAAACGTTGCCCATCATAGCCGCCCTTCCCGCGTTCAGGAAGCCGCAGCTGATTGACTCTTCCTATGATGGCGCATGAGTTTGGGTATAGCCCAACTCACGGGGTCACGGGAGTGATGAAGGCAATGCCTGTACGCATCGCCGCGTTACGCACATGTTCCTGCATGCTTTTCTGCGCGGCCCCGCTGGCGCGTCGGGCCAGTGCACGGAGGATTTTGCGGTGCTCCTGCCAGGTCTCCATGGCCCTCTCCGGCCGGATGAACGGTAGCTTCTGACTCTCCAGAAACACCTCGGCGCTAGCACTGAGGATGTTCACCATCGCCTGATTGCCGCTGGCCAGCAGGATGCGCTGGTGGAATTCGAAGTCCAGCCGGGCCGCTGCCTCAAAGTCACCGGCCTTGAGCTCCTTGCGCATCGCCTCGACGTTATCTTCCAGGAGGTCCAACTCATCGGTGGTCAACGTCACCGCCGCCAGCCCCGCCGCAAAGCCTTCCAGGGCGTAGCGCAGTTGAAAGATATCCAGTGGCGTCGCCTGCGCCGTAAACGGCCAGGCCAACCCAGGAAGTTCCTCGGCCGCTTGCACGAACACGCCTTTACCCGGTTGCACACTCACCACGCCCAACGCGCTGAGGGACGACAAGGCTTCGCGCAACGAGGCCCGGCTTACGCCCAATTGCAGCGCCAGATCTCGCTGGGAGGGCAATGCGTCGCCCGGCCCGAAGCCCTCATCAGCGATCAATTTGCGGATGGCCTGTAGCGCCACTTCCGGTACGGCTTGGGCGATGGAATTCATAAAAACTCGAGTTTCCAGTCAACTGAGCGGCTAGTTGTAAAGCTATTCGAAGCGCCCGGCAAGCCACGCCCCAAAGGGGCTCGCGGGGTTTTGACGGCGCCCGAAAAGGGTGCAGAAAACACAGCAACTGTTCAGACCAGTAAGACCGCCAAAACTCAACAGCTACCAGCCCTCCAGCGAATTAACACCGTGCTGGCATGGGCTGTGCACTGGCAAAACTCAGAAAATCCTTTCGTCCCTTTCGGAGAGTTGCCATGACCAAGCGTTGCAGCGCCCTGCTCACTGCCCTGTTTGCCAGCCTGATGCTGAGCCAGGCGCCCGCCCAGGCCAACGGTCTGGACGATATCGTCGCCCGTGGCACCCTCAAGGTGGCCGTGCCTCAGGATTTCCCGCCGTTCGGCTCGGTCGGCCCGGACATGAAGCCTCGCGGGCTGGATATCGACACCGCAAAACTGCTGGCCGACCAGCTCAAGGTCAAGCTTGAACTGACCCCGGTCAACAGCACCAACCGCATCCCGTTCCTCACCACAGGCAAGGTCGACCTGGTGATTTCCAGCCTGGGCAAGAACCCCGAGCGCGAGAAGGTCATCGACTTCTCCAAGGCCTACGCGCCGTTCTACCTCGCCGTGTTCGGCCCACCGGATGCGCCGATCAGCACCGTTGATGACCTCAAGGGCAAGACCATCAGCGTGACCCGTGGCGCCATCGAAGACATCGAGCTGACCGCCGTTGCGCCTAAAGAGGCGACGATCAAGCGCTTTGAAGACAACAACTCGACCATCGCCGCCTACCTGGCCGGCCAGGTGGACCTGATCGCCAGCGGCAACGTGGTGATGGTGGCCATCAGCGAGCGCAACCCCAAGCGCGTACCGGCACTGAAAGTGAAGCTCAAGGACTCGCCGGTCTATGTTGGCGTGAACAAGAACGAGCCGGCACTGCTGGACAAGGTCAACCAGATTCTGGTCGCGGCCAAAGCCGACGGCAGCCTGGAAAAGAACGCAATGCAGTGGCTCAAAGAGCCGCTGCCGGCTGATCTCTGATCGCGGTAACGAGGGTTAGCTATGGCCTACCAATTCGACTTTGTGCCGGTTCTGGCCAATACCGATCTGTTGCTGCGCGGCGCGCTGTTCACCCTTGAGCTGACTGCCATCGGTGCAGTACTGGGCGTGGCGCTGGGAATCGTCGGCGCGGTGGTGCGGGCGTGGAAGATCCAGCCGTTCAGCTGGATCTTCGGGGTGTACGTCGAGTTGATCCGCAACACGCCGTTCCTGGTGCAGCTGTTTTTCATCTTCTTCGGCCTGCCGTCCCTCGGTTTGAAAATCACCGAATGGCAGGCGGCGGTGCTGGCGATGGTGATCAACCTGGGAGCGTACTCCACGGAGATCATCCGCGCCGGGATCCAGGCAATCCCGCGTGGGCAACTGGAAGCGGCGGCCGCGCTGGCCATGACGCGTTTCGAGGCGTTCCGCCATGTGGTGTTGCTGCCCGCGCTGGGCAAGGTCTGGCCGGCCCTGAGCAGCCAGATCATCATCGTGATGCTCGGCTCGGCAGTCTGTTCGCAAATCGCCACAGAAGAGCTGAGCTTTGCCGCCAACTTTATCCAGTCACGCAACTTCCGTGCTTTTGAAACCTATGCACTGACCACCTTGGTCTACCTGTGCATGGCGCTGATGATCCGCCAGTTGCTGAACTGGATCGGCCGTCGCTATGTCATGAGGAACGCCCGATGAGTGATTTTTCCTTCTGGGACATCGTGCGCAACCTGCTCACCGGCTTGCAGTGGACCTTGCTGCTGTCGCTGGTGGCGTTTATCGGCGGCGGCGTCATCGGCTTGCTGGTGATGACCATGCGCATCAGCACCAAGGCTTTCCCGCGCAACGTCGCCCGTACCTATATCGAGCTGTTCCAGGGCACGCCGCTGTTAATGCAGCTATTCCTGGTGTTTTTCGGCATTGCCTTGCTCGGCGTGGACATTTCACCCTGGCTGGCGGCAGCCATTGCCTTGACCCTGTTCACCAGCGCCTATCTGGCCGAGATCTGGCGTGGCTGCGTCGACTCCATCGCCCACGGGCAATGGGAGGCGTCCGCGAGCCTGGCCCTCAACCCACTGGAGCAATTGCGCTACGTGATCCTGCCCCAAGCCCTGCGCATTGCCGTGGCGCCGACCGTGGGCTTCTCGGTGCAAGTGGTCAAAGGCACCGCCGTGACCTCGATCATCGGCTTCACCGAGCTGACCAAGACCGGCGGCATGCTCGCCAACGCAACCTTCGAACCCTTCATGGTCTACGGCCTAGTGGCGCTCGGTTACTTCCTGCTCTGCTACCCCTTGTCCCTCAGTGCGCGCTACCTGGAAAGGAGACTGCATGCCTCTGCTTAGAATTTCCGCCCTGCATAAGTATTACGGCGATCACCATGTACTCAAGGGCATCGACCTGACGGTCGAAGAAGGCCAGGTGGTGGCAATCATCGGCCGCAGTGGCTCGGGTAAATCCACCTTGCTGCGCACCCTCAATGGCCTGGAGTCGATCAACGATGGCGTGATTGAAGTCGACGGCGAGTACCTCGATGCCGCCCGCGCCGACCTGCGCAGCTTGCGGCAAAAGGTCGGCATGGTGTTCCAGCAGTTCAACCTGTTCCCGCACCTGACGGTGGGTGAAAACGTCATGCTTGCACCACAAGTGGTGCAGAAAGTGCCGAAAGCCAAAGCCGTGCAACTGGCGCGGCAGATGCTGGAGCGGGTCGGGCTGGGGGAGAAGTTCGATGCCTTCCCTGATCGTTTGTCCGGCGGCCAGCAGCAGCGGGTAGCTATCGCCCGTGCGCTGGCCATGTCACCCAAGGTGTTGCTGTGTGATGAAATCACCTCGGCCCTGGACCCGGAACTGGTCAACGAAGTGCTCAGCGTGGTGCGCCAACTGGCCAAGGATGGCATGACACTGATCATGGTCACCCATGAGATGCGTTTTGCTCGGGAAGTGGGGGACAAACTGGTGTTCATGCACCAAGGCAAGGTGCATGAAGTGGGTGACCCTAAAATCCTGTTTGCCAACCCGCAGACCGCCGAGTTGGCCAACTTTATTGGCTCGACAGAGACACCCGACTGAGCCGTCAGCCAGCAGGCACCAGCTCAAAACGCCCACCGCCCTCCAGCACGGTTTTGTCGCGCACGGCGGTGGTCATGTCGAAGAGATAAGTCTCAACCTGCACCTGGGCCGAAAACACGCGACCCACGGCCGGCACCCCCGCAGCCAACACCACCATGGCCTGGTCCTGCAGCAGTTGGCCGCTCCGATCGGCACGATTATGCAACGGGGCCAACTCTGCTGGCCTGCCGTCCAGCACCGCCTGCTGGAGGCTGAGGTTGAAATACCCCTGCTCGCCAAACTTGAAGCCTTGGCCCACAGCGGGTACGCCTCGAAAACGCAGGGCAATGAGCGTGTCCTGCGGGCACACCACATTCAAATGCACCGTGCGCTTACCAAACAGTACGCCTTGCGCAGCAAAGGCGCCAAGATCAACCTCAGGCCGGCTCAACGACAGACGACATTCTGCGGCATGGACCTCCCCCGCGATCAACAGGCCGGACAACAGCGCGCCTGCAGCGCCTACCTTAACGGCAGGTCGCAGAGGCGGTTTCATAGGGTCGCTCATCATAAGATTGCTCCGCCAGGTCGAGTTGAAGTGTGCACGAAGCCCCGCTTGGCGATGACACCGTAAGGGTTTGCGCGCTATCGATATTGCTCAGGAAAATCATGCCGTCTGCGACGACGTTGGTCAGGAATGCATTACCTGCACCCAGCACCGATGCACCCTGGGGCAGAGGCTCGCCAGCTGTATCCGTGGCCCTCAGTAGCACGCGTCGAACTTTAACCACCTCGAAGTCGACCTTGCTGAATGAACCTCGCCCGGCCTCCAGCACTTTCGTACCGTTCTTGATATCCACCTGCCGCGGCAAGGACTTGCCTTCGATTTCAAGCTGGCTGACTTGATAGGCGGGCAGCCCGGGAAGCACCGCCATGCCCCAGCGATCAGTCCACACAGGCCCTTGGGGAGTACTGATACGAGCCCCCGTAATATCACCGGCCGAGGCAACGCCGAACGTATCTTCTACCCGGTACGGCGTAAAGGTCACGCCCCGATCATGGGCCACCACGGCGCCCTGCAATTGCCCGCTGTAACGTGTACTGGAGCCATCCCGGTCAATGCCCGCACCGACTTGGGTATAACGCGACAACGTATTAACCCAACCGCCCACAGCCTGCTCATGATCGCCCCTCAGGTCTCTCTCGCCACGAAGCTCATAGTTCAGGGTCTCATCCACACGTTCGGTATACGTGGTACCAATACTGGAGCGACGACCTTGGTGTCGTGCAACAGAGGTGAGGGACCGCTCGCGGCCCAGCGGAACGGCGACCTGCAAGCGAAACCCGACGCCATCCTTATCGCCCCGGGTAGCACCCGACGTACCCACCTGCGAGTCCACCGTCACACCCACGTTCGCGTACCTGAAGTCCTTGCTCCAAGAGCCGTAGATGTTTTGGGTGGTCCTGCTATTGAAATGAGCCGCCCGGGAATAGCCCAGCGAAAACTCGCCAAACTCCCGTGCAGCCCAACTGAAGCCCGCGGTGTACTGATTTTTAAACCGTGCGTCCCGAGCGTCGCCGGCGGCAGTACGCAGGGTTTCAAGCACCTCACGATAGCCTGGGGTTTGAGTCGTGGCGCTCAGCGAAACCTGTACGTTGCCAGGCAACGTGCTTCCCACGGAAACGCTATTGCGCGCGCCCTGGCGCTTTTTTTTACGGTCCCGCGCAAGGTTGTTACGCAGCCCCAGGGAAAAACGTTCGCCAAAGCCGGTGTCCAGCGCAAAGCCCACCGAATTGTAGTTGTCGGTGCCCTGCACCCCGGAGCTGAAGGCGCTGCTCTTGCCAAACGCCCAGGTTCCGCTGGCCATTCCGAGCACAGGCTCTTTGGCGCCGCTGCGGTCCACATCTCGCACTTTGCCCAGCCCAGCCGTATAACCCGCCCGGACCGGTACCGCCGCGCGAAAAGACGCCGCCGGTACCACGAAGCTACGTTGTGCCCCTCGTGTATCGATGACGCTGACATGAAGGTCACTTGTGCCATTGAGCAAAGGTAAATTGCTCAACGAAAAGGGGCCTTCGGGCACCACCGTGGTGTAAATCAGGGCGCCTGATTGACGCACTTCAACCCGTGATTGGCTGACGGCTACACCCTCGACCACCACGCCACCGCCGCTCGAACTGCTCGCGATCCCGTCGGGAAACAACTGCGCACCCAACAGTTGCACACCGCCAAATACCGGGCTGGCGCCGGATATCTGCCCCAATTGGAACGTAGACGCCAACGGCACTAAATCACGTTGCGCATAGGCAAACAGATGCTCGGTGGTGGAGCGCCCGTTGCTGGAGACGTACAGCTGGCGACTACGTGCAATCCAGTCTCCGAAGTTGAACCCTGCTTCTGTCGAAGCGGAGAAATAACGGCTGGTGTCCTCTCGCGAATGGCTATTACTGCCCTGCAGGTCATAGTTGAGCATCCCTGCGGTACCGCCCCGGGAATAGTGGCCAGACCCGCGTTGCAGCTCGCGCAATGCCTGGGTAGGCACCACCAGCAATACTTCCTCGCTTCCCGGGCGTAACGTTGCCACCGTATTGGGATACTCAGAGAGAAAGTCATGGCAAGCCTGGTCAACCGCCGCGTCTTTGTTCAGTACCCGGGAAGGCACTTGCAAGCCCGCTCGGTCAAGCAAACCACGGGTGAAACACAACTCGCCTTCATGATTGAAACGCACATCCGCCAGCCCCACCCGGTCACCATTCACCGTCAGCCCGACAACGCGCACGCCTTCGGTGAAACGCGCAGCGCTACGGAAATAACGAGCGACGCCGGGGTCAATACCGCGAGCCTGTAAGGTCGCCAAGTCGAACCCCAGCAACTGGGTGCCGGGCTGGGCAGCGTAAGCCTGCTCAGTCATCCCCGACAGGATCGCCACACACACCAGGCCATTACGCCTGAATCGCTCATCGTCACGTTTGGCTTTAGATAGTTTCTTACTGACCGCACCGGGAACTCTTTTGACTTTTCTCATGACCGGTCAAGGCGCATTGGCTAGGAGTAATGCGTCGTAACTGTCGACGGTAAATCCATAGAGGGTGGCCGGCTCGAGGGTCACTGAAGTGGCGTCCGGTACGGCCTTCTTCAGGTCAACCTTCAACACTTCGCCCGGCAAGATGTAGGCGCGAGGAAGGTTGGCTCGAATGTTTTGCGGATTGACCTTCACTTCAGTGCTCAGTCGGACCACATACGGACTGTCGTTGCGCACGATCAGCGTGCTGGCCTGCAGTTGCCAGGTCAGTAGCTCCCAGGGTGCTTCATTTCGAGGCAAGCCTTTGGGGTGCAGGATCAGGGGTAAATTCTGCCGGAGGCTGATACCGATCGTCGCACCCGAACCGGGTCGGGTCTGAGGAACGCCCTCGAAAGACACACGCTTCAAACGCTGAGTCTTGAGCGGCTCCTTGCCAATTGCCAGGAACCTGACCATCTGCTGCTCCCCCGCATCGACTCGCGCAACAGGCGGCGTTATGAGCACCAGCGGCTCAAGGTCTTCAGGAATATCTTCGATCGTCGAATGAAGTAAGGCGGGGCCTTTATCGGTATTGGTTACGTTGATGCTGACTTCGCCCTCCGACTCGTTCAGCACAATAACGGTTGTTTCAGGACGCATACCATCCGCCCATATATCAGCAGCAAACACCATATTCAAACAAACATACAAAGGCGCAAGAACTTTGAATCTCAACTTAGTCATTGACCAACCTTCCATTACCTCAAGATTACAAACCAGTCGACGCAGGTTTTGGCAGGCAACTTCCAGCCCTAACCTGCATCGACCCAATTCAAATGATTCTTAGAGGTAACGCAGTTCCAAAGTCGCCTGACCATCCAGAGCAATTTGACTCGTCATATCAAGCTCAGAAGTTCTATTGATAACCGCCTGAACTTCCAGATTTCCGGCCAGTGTATTCAGTTGAAGTGGCGTATTGGTACCAATGTGCCATGCCGCAATATTCGCGCCTTGCCCCAACGCCGGCCCGCCCTGCACCCAACTGGTGCCATTGTTGCTACTGGTAAGAACGTTTACCGCCCGACCATCAGCGACAGAATTACGCAGATGCACAACGTACCCGCCTATTTTCTGTGCTCTTGCGGTGGTGCCCAAACCGTAGTTATAGGTATCGGTGTAAGGCGCACCGAACTGACTGACCATCAGGTTCGGGATACGGCTGCTGGCCCGGTTATCCACGGCCTTGATGCCCACCTTGGTCTTTACACTGCTGGCACACCTGATTGCATAAGGCGTGGTCTTGGCGGCCAACTTGGTATAGTTGGTGGGGCTCAAGGTACTCGGGTTGATGGCCCCGTAATCAATAACAGAGTTGGTAATTGTGAAACTGCAGCTGCTGGGCGCGATGGTGCCCTTGACACGAAGATCGGCAGCTTGCGCGCTCAGACCTGCAACAGCTACCAACATGCCTACCAATACAGCAACATTTTTCTTCATAAGATATTTACCCTTCAATGAGATATGGCTAATTACAGATGGCCAGAAACGAACATTGCCCCTCATCCACGCGGGCAAGTTCATGCTGCACGACGTTCTGATCCATAAATAAATACCGCCACGGCACAAATGCCGAATCGAAGTATCGGCATATCAATTCCAGAATAAAGTCGGGGAAAATTGCAATCCTCGTATGAACCGTCAGTTCTATTGCCTTGAACCTTCCGGCGCCATCGTGCGAGCGTGCGTAAAATCGCTCAGGAGGAATATAAAAACGTGTAGGAACTATCAGTTACCCCAGTAAGTGCTGGGTTGCACAAATATGGATTACATCACCCGTTAACTCGGTAATACGAGATGAGTGAACATTTCCTACAACGGCAACTCGCCCGTCCCATAGCCGCGCTGGAAAAATTACTCTGGCACTACGCGTTGGCGTCAGCGGTTGATCGTGGCACGATGGCGAGGTTATCGACCGAGACCCCTTAACCATGCCGCAATCCCAAGCCAAGAATCTGTCCCTGATCGCCGCCATCGACCTGGGCTCCAACAGCTTTCACATGGTCGTGGCCAAGGCCCAGAACGGCGAAATCCGCATCCTTGAGCGGCTCGGCGAGAAAGTGCAGCTGGCTGCCGGTATCGACGATGAGCGTCAGCTCAATGAAGAATCCATGCAGCGCGGGCTCGATTGCCTGAAGCGCTTTGCCCAACTGATCAACGGCATGCCCCCCGGCGCCGTGCGGATCGTCGGCACCAACGCCCTGCGCGAAGCCCGTAACCGCGGCGAATTCATCCGCCGTGCCGAGGACATTCTCGGTCACCCTGTAGAAGTCATCTCCGGCCGCGAGGAAGCGCGCCTGATCTACCTCGGCGTGTCCCACACCCTGGCCGACACCCCGGGCAAGCGCCTGGTGGCCGACATCGGCGGTGGCAGTACCGAATTCATCATTGGCCAACGCTTCGAACCGCTGCTGCGCGAAAGCCTGCAGATGGGTTGCGTGAGCTACACCCAACGCTATTTCAAGGACGGCAAGATCACCCCTGCCCGCTACGCCCAGGCGTATACGGCGGCGCGGCTGGAGATCATGAGCATCGAGCACGCCCTGCACCGCCTGACGTGGGATGAGGCCATCGGCTCGTCCGGCACCATCCGCGCCATCGGCCTGGCCCTCAAGGCCGGCGGCCACGGCACTGGCGAGGTCAATGCCGAAGGCCTGGCCTGGCTCAAGCGCAAGCTGTTCAAGCTGGGGGATGCCGAGAAGATCGACTTCGACGGCATCAAGCCTGACCGCCGCACGATTTTCCCGGCGGGCCTGGCGATCCTCGAAGCGATTTTCGACGCTCTCGAACTGCAACGCATGGACCACTGTGACGGTGCCTTGCGTGAAGGCGTGCTGTACGACCTGCTGGGCCGCCATCACCACGAAGACGTGCGTGAACGCACCCTCAGCTCGCTGATGGAGCGTTACCACGTCGACCTGGAGCAAGCCGCTCGGGTTGAACGCAAGGCGCTGCATGCTTTCGATCAGGTTGCCGCGGATTGGGACCTGGAAGACGGCGTCTGGCGTGAACTGCTGGGCTGGGCGGCCAAGGTCCATGAAGTGGGGCTGGACATCGCCCACTACCATTACCACAAGCACGGCGCCTACTTGATCGAGCACTCGGACCTGGCGGGTTTCTCTCGGGAAGACCAACAGATGCTCGCGTTGCTGGTGCGCGGCCATCGGCGCAATATTCCGAAGGACAAGTTTGCCGAGTTCGGTGACGAAGGCATCAAGCTGATTCGCCTGTGCGCGCTGCTGCGTTTTGCGATTCTGTTCCACCACATCCGTGGTACCCAGGAAATGCCGCAAGTGGTGCTGCGGGCCAATGCCGACAGCCTGGACGTGGTGTTCCCGAAAAACTGGCTGGATGAAAACCAGCTGACCCAGGCGGATTTCGCCCAGGAAGCCGAGTGGCTGACGCGGGTTGGGTTCACGCTGAACGTGCGCTGATAGGGTGAGTGACGCGGAGCGTCGCAGGATGTATTCCCACGCAGAGCGTGGGAACAATCCAACGCCACAAAACAAATGTGGGAGCGGGCTTGCTCGCGAAGGCGGAGTGTCAGTCAACAGATTCATCGACTGATCCACCGCCTTCGCGAGCAAGCCCGCTCCCACATTTTTGACCGCGTCGGCTTTTAGTTCACCGTCAGAATCGGGCTGCCCAGCTTCTCCAACAACGTCGCCTGGGCGCTGCGCGGGTTCTGGTTGCCGGTCGGGGTGTTGCGCACGTAGCGCCCGTCCGACTGCAGGCTCCAGCTGTGGGTGTTGTCGGTGAGATAACTCTCCAGCTCCTTCTTGACCCGCATGATCAGTTTCTTGCCTTCCACCGGGAAGCAGGTCTCCACGCGTTTGTCGAGGTTGCGCTCCATCCAGTCGGCACTGGAGAGGAACATCTGCTCCTCGCCGCCATTGAGGAAGTAGAACACCCGCGTGTGCTCCAGGAAGCGCCCGATGATCGAACGCACGTGGATGTTATGGGAGACCCCGGCGATGCCCGGACGCAGGCAGCACATGCCACGCACCACCAGGTCGATACGTACGCCTGACTGGCTGGCCTTGTACAGCGCACGGATGATCTTCGGATCGGTCAGCGAGTTGAACTTGGCGATGATGTGCGCCGGCTTGCCTTCAAGGGCGAACTGGGTCTCGCGGGCAATCATGTCGAGCATGCCCTTCTTCAGGGTGAACGGCGCGTGCAGCAGCTTCTTCATGCGCAGCGTCTTGCCCATGCCGATCAACTGGCTGAACAGTTTGCCGACGTCTTCACACAACGCGTCATCGGAGGTCAGCAGGCTGTAGTCGGTGTAGAGCTTGGCGTTGCCGGCGTGGTAGTTGCCGGTGCCCAAGTGGGCGTAACGCACGATCTCGCCGGCTTCACGGCGCAGGATCAACATCATCTTGGCGTGGGTCTTGAAGCCGACCACGCCGTAGATCACCACCGCACCGGCCGCTTGCAGGCGGCTGGCCAGTTGCAGGTTGGATTCTTCGTCGAACCGCGCCCGCAGTTCGATCACCGCCGTCACTTCCTTGCCGTTACGCGCGGCATCTACCAGCGCATCGACGATTTCAGAGTTGGCGCCCGAGCGGTAAAGGGTTTGGCGCACAGCCAACACATGCGGGTCCTTGGCGGCCTGACGCAGCAGGTCGACCACTGGCGTGAAGGACTCGAACGGGTGCAGCAGCAGAATGTCCTGCTTGCTCACCACGCTGAAAATGTTCTCGCTGTTCTGCAGCAGTTTCGGGATCTGCGGGGTGAACGGCGTGTATTGCAGCTCCGGGTGGCTGTCCAGGCCGGTGATGCTGAACAGGCGCGTCAGGTTCACCGGGCCATTGACCTGATACAGCTCGGTCTCGCTCAGATTGAACTGCTTGAGCAGGTAGTCGGACAGGTGTTTCGGGCAGGTGTCTGCCACTTCCAGACGTACCGCATCACCGTAGCGACGGGAGAACAGCTCACCGCGCAGCGCGCGGGCCAAGTCTTCGACGTCTTCGGAGTCCAGTGCCAGGTCGGCGTTACGGGTCAGGCGGAACTGGTAGCAGCCCTTGACCTTCATGCCCTGGAACAGGTCATCGGCGTGGGCGTGGATCATCGACGAAAGGAATACATAGTTATCGCCAGCGCCCCCCACCTCTTCCGGTACCTTGATGATCCGTGGCAGCAAGCGCGGCGCCGGGATGATCGCAAGGCCGGAATCGCGACCGAAGGCGTCGATACCTTCCAGCTCGACGATGAAGTTCAGGCTCTTGTTCACCAGCAACGGGAACGGGTGCGTCGGGTCGAGACCGATAGGGGTGATGATCGGCGAGATTTCGTCGCGGAAGTAGCGGCGTACCCAGGTCTTGATCTTGGCGGTCCAGTGACGGCGCCGGATGAAGCGGACCTGATGCTTTTCCAGCTCCGGCAGCAGGATGTCGTTGAGGATCGCGTATTGGCGGTCCACATGGCCGTGCACCAGCTCGCTGATACGGGCCAGGGCCTGGTGCGGTTGCAGGCCGTCGGCACCGGCTTGTTCACGGGCGAAGGTGATCTGCTTCTTGAGGCCGGCGACACGAATCTCGAAGAACTCGTCCAGGTTGCTGGAGAAGATCAGCAGGAACTTCAGCCGCTCCAGCAACGGGTAGGACTCATCCAGTGCCTGTTCCAGCACGCGGATGTTGAATTGCAGTTGTGACAGCTCGCGATGGATGTACAGGCTGCTGTCATCCAGGTTGGTAATCGCAACCACCGGCGCCGGTGCGGCAGCGGGCGTTTCGACCACCACGGCAGGCGGTGCCGGCTCTAACTCCGGCGGGGTCTCGGTGACTTGTTCAACCACCGGGTGAGCGTCTTTTACGGCAACTTCTGTGAGTCCTTCGGTATTCATCGAGTGTTCCTGTGAGGGCTAGTGTTGCTCTCTAAGCAATTGGGCGGCGCGGGCGGCGAAGTAAGTCAGGATGCCATCAGCACCCGCGCGTTTAAAGGCAGTCAGGGATTCAAGGATCACCCCTTCACTCAACCAACCATTCTGGATCGCGGCCATGTGCATGGCGTATTCACCGCTGACCTGATAGACAAAGGTCGGCACCTTGAATTCCTCTTTGACCCGATAAAGGATGTCGAGGTACGGCATCCCGGGCTTGACCATGACCATGTCGGCACCTTCAGCCAGGTCCGCCGCCACTTCGTGCAGGGCTTCGTGGCTGTTGGCCGGGTCCATCTGGTACGAGGCCTTGTTGGCCTTGCCCAGGTTCAGCGCCGAACCCACCGCATCGCGGAACGGACCGTAATAGGCGCTGGCGTACTTGGCCGAGTAAGCCATGATGCGCACGTTCACGTGGCCGGCCAGCTCGAGGGCTTCGCGAATCGCCTGGATGCGACCGTCCATCATGTCCGACGGCGCCACCACCTGGGCACCCGCTGCGGCGTGGGACAAGGCCTGCTTGACCAGCGCATCAACGGTGATGTCGTTCTGAACATAGCCTTCTTCGTCGAGAATGCCATCCTGCCCGTGGGTGGTGAACGGGTCCAGCGCCACGTCGGTGATCACTCCCAGTTCCGGAAAGCGCTCACGCAAGGCGCGGGTGGCGCGCTGGGCAATACCGTCCGGGTTCCAGGCTTCGGCGGCGTCCAGGGACTTGAGTTTAGACGGCGTGACCGGGAACAGCGCCAGTGCCGGAATCCCCAGTTCAACCCAGTTCGCCGCCTCTTCGAGCAGCAAATCAAGGGTCAAGCGCTCCACACCCGGCATCGACGCCACCGCTTCCCGACGATTTTCACCGTCCAGCACAAACACCGGCAGGATCAGATCATTCACCGTCAGGACGTTTTCACGCACCAGGCGACGGGAAAAATCATCGCGACGGTTGCGACGCAAACGGGTGGCGGGAAACAGGCGGTTGGCGGGGGTAAAGCTCACGGCAGACTCCTGAGCCCGGGTTGACGGGCGAGCGTGACAGTTATAAGCGGCCATTATGACGAAGGAATTACAGTTGTGGTGACCTCATGCACCGTAAGGCAACCGGCATGTGACCTGTAGTCGCATTCGTCGTTTATGTAGGAATTGTTCACTTCGTGACACATCTCGATACTTTCATGAATGTTCACGAAGGCGTAGGCTGCGCGTTCATTTCGCCAGCACCCAGACCATGCTTCAACAATTTCTGCATGACTTCGGCTACTTTGCGCTGTTCCTAGGCACCTTCTTCGAAGGCGAAACCATCTTGGTTCTCGCAGGCTTCCTGGCGTTCCGTGGATACATGGATATCAACCTGGTGGTGGTCGTTGCCTTTTTCGGCAGCTACGCCGGCGACCAGTTGTGGTACTTCCTGGGACGCAAGCACGGCCGCAAACTGTTGGCGCGCAAGCCGCGCTGGCAACTGCTGGGCGACAAGGCCCTGGAGCATATCCGCAAGCACCCGGACATCTGGGTGCTGAGCTTCCGCTTTGTCTACGGTTTGCGCACGGTGATGCCGGTGGCCATTGGTTTGTCGGGCTACCCGCCGGGCCGCTACCTGTTGCTGAACGGGATCGGCGCCGCCGTGTGGGCCGCAGCGCTGGGAGCTGCGGCTTACCATTTCGGCGCGGTACTGGAAGGCATGCTGGGCAGCGTCAAGAAATATGAGCTGTGGGTGCTGGGCGCACTGCTGGTGCTGGGCCTGGGCTTGTGGATCCGCCGGCGCATCAAGAACGCCCGCCTGACCCGCGAAGCCTGTGCCGCTGAGAAGGTTCGCCTGGCGGCAGACACAGCTGCAAAAACCGAAAAGCCTACGACGCCAGTCGAGTAAGCCGGTCTCTGCAACAGTAGAGGCCGATGCCGCTGAGCAAGCTGTAACTGACCAGGCCCAGCCAGCCCAACGAGCTGGCCGGCCACAGCCCCACCAGCGGCGCCAGCCAAACCAGCGGCACATTCAGTGCCAGGCGCACCAGCTCAGCCTTCAGCGCCCACGGGCGATTCTCCAGCGCCACCCCCAGGGTGAACAACCCCAATGCCATCGCGCTCCAGCCCAACACCAGGGCGGCGGTCGGCAAACCCTCGCCAAAATTCATCAGATAACTGCCAAAGCCCACGTACGCAGCAAACTGCAGGGCGATGTAAACCTGTTGGCGCCCGTCCAGCGGCACCTCGAACTTGCGGAACTGGCTCAAGTCCGGCTTGGTCATCGGGTACTTCGCCGCCACGTCCGCCGGGCGCCAGCCGGTGCGCATGAACCAGATCCGCAGCTTGTCCCACCACCTTTCGGTACGCCGTGCATCACTCCACAACTGCGCATAAAACTGCAGGTTGGCCCACAGCGGGTTCCAACTGGCCAAGGGAGTGGTCACACCAAAGATCACGGGCTCGTTATCGTCTTCTTCCTGGAAGGAGCCAAACAGACGGTCCCAAATAATAAACACCCCGCCGTAGTTGCGATCCATGTAGAGAGCGTTCTGTGCATGGTGGGCCCGATGATTGGGGGGCGTGAAAAAAAACCCCTCGTCCCGGGGGGGGCTTCGGCACATGGCGCGTGTGCACCCAGAATTGATACAGCAGGTTGAGGGACGCCACACTGATAAACACCACCAGCGGCACGCCCAACACGGCCAGCGGCAAGTAGAAGATCCAGCTCAGCAGGAAGCCGGTGCTGGTCTGGCGCAAGGCGGTACTGAGGTTGTAGTCCTCGCTCTGGTGATGCACCGAGTGCGCGGCCCAGAGGATGTTGCGCTCATGGCCCATGCGGTGCAGCCAGTAGTAGCAAAAGTCATAAAACACAAAGGCGAACACCCAGGTCCAGACGCTTTGGGCCGACAGCTCGATGATTGCCAGGTGCTTGAGCGCGAAGGCGTAGGTAAGGATGCCCACACCTTTGGTGAGCAACCCTGTGGTGGTGGACAGCACGCCGGTGCTGAGGCTGTTGATGGCATCGGCCACCCGGTAGTTGCGTTGGCCGCGCCGGTAGTCGGCCAGCAGCTCGACCACGATCAAGGCAATGAAAAACGGTACCGCGTAAGGGACGAAGTCCATGGGCAAGTCCGGTCAATTATTGTTACATCTAGAGTAGGTGTAGCGGCTGGATATCCCATTGGCAATGAGTGACAAATGAGTAGACATTTAACGCCATGAATCAGGAGAAATGCCCATGAGCAAAAAGATTGCAGTGATCCTTTCCGGCTGTGGCGTGTACGACGGGGCTGAGGTTCATGAAAGCGTGATCACCCTGCTGCGCCTGGACCAGCGCGGCGCTGAGGTGCAGTGTTTTGCGCCGAACATTGCCCAACTGCACGTGATCAATCACCTCACGGGCGAAGAAATGCCTGAGTCGCGCAATGTGCTGGTGGAGTCGGCGCGTATTGCCCGCGGCGAGGTGAAGGACATTCGTGAGGCCAACGCCGAGAATTTCGACGCACTGATCGTGCCCGGCGGTTTTGGCGCGGCAAAGAACCTGTCGAACTTTGCCGTGGAAGGCGCCGGGTGCAGCGTCAACCCGCAGGTGCTGGAACTGGCCGAAGCCTTTGCCGAAGCGGGCAAGCCCGTCGGCCTGATCTGCATCTCGCCGGCCCTGGCGGCGAAGATCTATGGCCCCGGCGTGACCTGCACCATCGGTAACGACGCCGACACCGCAGCCGCCATGGACAAAATGGGTGCCACCCACCAGGAATGCGCGGTGGACGACATCGTCGAAGACAAGGCGCGCAAGCTGGTGAGCACCCCGGCCTACATGCTGGGCAAGCGCATCAGCGAAGTGGCGTCAGGCATCAACAAACTGGTGGACCGGGTGCTGGAACTGACCCACGAGAACGATTAGGCCTTCATCAGCCGGGTCAGAATCCGATCCAGCGAATTGGCAAACGCCTGCTTGTCCTTGTCCCCATGGGGCGGCGGGCCACCGCCCATCTGCCCCTGCTCCCGCAGATCGGTGAACAGGTTACGCACCGCCAGCCGCTCGCTCATGTTCTGCGGGCTGAACTCCTTGCCTCGCGGGTCCAGCGCTGCCACGCCGTTCTTGACCAAACGGTCGGCCAGCGGCACATCGCTGCAGATCACCAGTTCGCCGGGCACCGCGTGCTCCACCAGGTAGTCATCGGCCGCATCCGGGCCGCTGGGCACCACAATCAGCTTCACACACGAGAAGCTCGGCTTGATCTGGCTCTGCCCGGCCACCAGCACCACCTCGAACTGGCGCTTGAGGGCGAACTTCACCACCTGGTCCTTGGCCGCCCGTGGGCAGGCATCTGCGTCGATCCACACGCGCATGGTTACGCCACCACCCGGCGCTTTTCAGCCAGCCGGCTGCGACCGTACAGCACCACAATCGCCAGGATCGCCACGGCCTGAGCGCTCAGGGAATAAGCATCGGCGTGAATGCCCAGCCAGTCAAAGTCAAAGAACGCCACTGGCCGGGTGCCGAAGATCCCGGCTTCCTGCAACGCCTTGACGCCATGCCCGGCGAACACCACCGACAGCGCACACAACAACGCCGCGTTGATACCGAAGAACAGCGCCAGCGGCAGTTTCGCCGAGCCCCGCAGAATCACCCAGGCCAGACCCACCAACAGCACCAGCGCCGTGGCACCACCGGCCAATACCGCGTTGTGCCCGGCGGGGCCAGCCTGCAACCACAGGGTTTCGTAGAACAGGATCACTTCGAACAGCTCGCGGTACACCGAGAAGAACGCCAGCATCGCAAAGCCGAAGCGCCCGCCACCGCCCACCAGGCTGCTCTTGATGTAGTCCTGCCAGGCGGCTGCGTGGCGGCGGTCGTGCATCCACACCCCGAGCCACAGCACCATCACACTGGCAAACAGCGCGGTGCAGCCTTCCAGCAACTCACGCTGGGCGCCACTGACATCAATCACATACGCCGCCAGCGCCCAGGTGGCCAAGCCGGCCAACAGCGCCAGGCCCCAGCCGACGTTGACGCTACGCACCGCCGATTGCTGGCCGGTGTTACGCAGGAACGCGAGGATCGCCGCCAGTACCAGGATCGCTTCCAGACCTTCGCGCAGCAGGATCAACAAACCAGAGATATAACTCAGGGACCAGCTCAAGCCGTCGCTGCCCAGCAGGCCGGCCGACTCGGTGAGCTTGCCCTTGGCCACGTCCAGGCGCTGCTGCACTTGCTCGATCGGCAACCCGTCCTGCAATGACTGCCGGTAGGCCATCAGGGCCTTTTCGGTGTCCTTGCGCACGTTGGCGTCGACGTTGTCGAGGGAGCTTTCAACCAGTTCGAAACCTTCCAGGTAAGCCGCTACCGACAGGTCGTAGGCCTGCTCGTGCTCACCGTTACGGAAAGCGGCGAGGCTTTTGTCGAGGGTGGTCGCGGTGTAATCGAGCAACTGCGCCGGGCCACGCTTGACCTGCGGCGGCTGGGCGCGCTGGGCACGGAACGTCGCCACAGCGTCCGGGCCTTCGGCGGCCAGCACTTCGTTGGGGGTCTGGCGTGCAAGGTCGGCGAGGTTGAAGGACTTTTCGCTTTTCGCAGCAGCCGGGTCGGCGGTGAAGCCCGCAATGTAGGTGGCCAGGTCCCAGCGCTGGCGGTCGTCCAGTTGATCGGCGAAAGACGGCATGTCAGTGCCCTCCACGCCCAGCCCAAGAGTGTTGTAGATCGCGTAGAGGCTCAAACGGTCGAGGCGCGCAGCGTCCCGCAGATTGGCGGGCGGCGGGGTCATGCCAACGCCTGCGGGGCCATCGCCAGCGCCCGCGGCGCCGTGGCACACCGAGCAATTCTGCGCGTACAGCGGCGCACCACGGGTCGGGTCGGGCGTAATGGCCGGGGCTTGGCTGACTTCATAGGCCACCGCCAGCTTGGCGCCCAATTGTCGGGCCCGGTGCGCAACCACCGCGCCGTCCTGATGGGCCGTTACGGCGGCCAGCAGTTCATCCACGCCTTTGATCAGTTCGGCGCGCTCGGGCTTTTCCGGTAGATCGGCCACCAGCCCCTGCAACACCCCGAGAAACTCTACCTGTTCACGGTATTCGGAATCATCGATAACCTTGCCCGCCTCCACCGTCGGGGGGTAGTCCGCACCGATGTAGTCTAGTAAATGCAGGGCTTGGGGCGCGCCCTCGGCAGTTGCAGCCAGCAGGTTGAAACTGCACGACATCAACGCCGGCAGCACCAGCCAGGCAAGAAAACGGAAGGGGGCAATCATGAATGGATCTCAAATGGAAATACGAAGTAACACATTGTCAAACCTTACGGGGTTTGACTCAAGTTGTAAGTGATGTGGGCCTGGGTTTACCAAGAGGCGGATGATGGCCTCCTTACCGGAAAATGGATCCAAAAGGCCATTGTTTTGCCAGTAATCGGGCTTATAATGCCGCGCCTTCGTTATTGCGAAATGGCATTTTCGCTCCTCTTTTTATGAGGAATTGGCAGGGTGCAACGCCTTCCTGCCATTGGTGATTCGGTCCGACCAGCACATTCGGCCGATTATGTTCAGGGAAGAAGCTCCTCGATGGCATCTCGCGCCTTTACCTCGCTCGCGCTCGCAGCAGTCACCTTGCTGTCCGGTTGTTCGATGTTCCGCAGCTACGACACCGAGCTGCAAGCCACCAATCAGCAGTTGGCCACCGGCAATGTCGACGGCGCGCTGACCCTGCTTGAGAAGAACAACACCGGCGACGACAAGGACCTTCTCTACTACTTCGAAAAGGGCGAGTTGTTGCGGGCCAAGGGCGACCTGACCGGCAGCCAGACCGCCTGGCGCAGTGCCGACCTGCAAGTATACAAGTGGGAAGAGTCGGTCAAGTTCGACACCGATAAGTACCTCGCGCAGTTCGGCGCCTTCCTGGTCAATGACAAGGTCCGCCGCTACGAAGGCTACGACTACGAAAAAGTCATGCTCACCACCCAGATGGCCCTGAACCTGCTGGCGCTGAATGACTTCGACGGCGCCCGCACCGAGATCAAGAAGACCCACGAGCGCGAAGCGGTGATTGCCGACCTGCGGGACAAGGAATACCTCAAGAGCGAAAACGAAGCCGAGCGCCAAGGCATCGCGACCCAGTTCAAGGACCTGCGCGGCTACCCGGTGGAAAGCCTCAATGCCCCGGAAGTGGTGGGCCTGAAGAACAGCTACCAGAGCGCGTTCAGCCATTACCTGGCCGGCTTCGTCTACGAAGCCCTGGGCGAAAAAGACCTGGCCGCACCGGGCTACCGCAAGGCCGCCGAACTGCGCCCCAACACTCCACTGCTGGAACAGGCGCTGCTCAACCTGGACAAATCCAAAGTCGGTGCCGACGAGACCGACGTGCTGATCGTGGTGCAAAGCGGCCTGGCACCGGCCCGCGACTCGATTCGCCTGCCGTTGCCGATCCCCATCGACGGCCACCTGGTGATCACTCCACTGTCGTTCCCGGTGATCAAGCCCGACACCTCCACCGCGACCTTCGCGCAGATCGGGGTCGACGGCCAGCAGCAGAACCTCACGGCTCTCAACAGCACCACCGCCATGTCCCGCCGCGCCCTGCGGGATGACATGCCGGGCATCATCCTGCGCACCACCGTGCGGGCCGTCACTCGCGGCGTCACCCAGAACAACCTGAACAAGACCAACCCGATGGCGGGCCTGGTACTCGGTATCGCTTCGGCCGTCACCGAAGGCGCCGACACCCGCACCTGGCGCACCTTGCCGGACATGACCCAAGTGACACGCCTGCGCCTCAAGCACGGCGAGCACCAGGTCAGCCTGCCCAACGCCCTGGGCGGCACGCTGGTAACGGTCAAGGCCGACCAGCGCTACCAGGTGATCACCCTGCGGGTGGTCGGCAACCAGGTATTCGCCGGCGGTCTCGCGGCCCACGTGGTGCAGAGCAATCCGCCCCAGGCCGTCGCCACTCTCAAACAACCTTAAGGAGCACGCTATGCGTCATTTCATCCTCGGCGCCCTGGCGCTGATCCTGCTGGCTGGTTGCGCCACCCCGCCACCGCCGGAGCCCGGCAGCGCCGCGAGCAAAATCGTGGTGATGGGCAAGTTCAAAGGCATCGCCGTCGGCGCCATCCGCGTCGCCCGGGAAAACGGTTTCCTGACCGCCAAGGTGCAGTTGAGCAATATCACCAGCAGCAACCAGATGATGTATTACCGCTTCGCCTGGCTGGGTGCCGACGGCTTCCCGGTGGGCGACGAAGAGACCTGGAAAGTGCTGAACCTCTACGCCAACCAGGCGACCTTCCTGCCGGCCATCGCCAACCTGCCCCAGGCTGCCGACTTCCGCCTGGAAGTGAAGACGCCTTGATCCGCCCACTCCTTCAGTTTCAGAGAGACATCCCCATGTTTGCACGCTTCTCGTTCCTCGCTGTGGTCGCCGTTATGGCCAGCGGCTGCGCCAACACCTCGCCGGTACTGGGCGGTAAAAACATCAGCTACGGCGACACCAAGGCCGTGGAACTGGTGACCAACGAGTTCGGTTCCACCGACCTGCAGATGATCGCCGAAAGCATGACCCGCTCCCTGGCCCAGTCCGGCATCCTCCAGGGCCGCCCGGTGGTGCAGGTGTATGACGTGAAGAACAAGACCAGCGAGTACATCGATACCCGCGAGATCACCACGTCAATCAAGACCCAGCTGATGAAGACCGGTACCGCCCGCTTCGCCAGCGACAACACCGACATGCAAAGCCAGGTCGACCAACTGAAGCTGCAGAACCAGAGCGGCCTGTACAAGAAGTCGACCGTCAGCAAGACCGGCAACATGGTCGCCGCCAAGTACCGTCTGGAAGGCTCCATCAGCTCTATCGTCAAGCGCAGCTCGGACTACAAGGACGTGTTCTACAAGTTCAGCCTGCAACTGATTGACGTGGAAAGCGGCCTGGCCGAATGGATGGACGAAAAAGAAATCCGCAAGACCACGGAGCGCTAAGCAATGCGTGCATGGATTGGCATGATCGGCCTGTTGTGCGCCTTTGGCGCCTCGGCCGCACCGAAGATCGCGGTGACCGACCTGGCCTACGAGGCCCGGGTGGAGGAGTACATCCACCTGGTCGCGGCGAGCAACAACTTCCAGGCCAGCGCCTACAACGCCAGCGGCGGCTCGAGCTACAGCGAGTACGAGAGCCGCAACAGCTACATCGAGCAGACCGAACTGCGCAAGTTCAGCGGCGACATCAAGGGGGAAATCCTCAAGTCGCGGCAGTTCCAACTGGTGCAGGGCACGCCTTACACCGCTGACGCCAAGGGCGATGTGTATGACGTGATCAAGCGGATCAAGGCCGGTAACTTCAAGGGCGCGGACTACGTGTTGTTCGGCACCTTGTCGGACATCGACTTCACCCAGGACGTCAACGCGCTGGACCACACCAACAGCTATTCGGCGGTGCTGGGCCTGACGCTGGTGGCGGATTTCAGCCTGATCAACACCCGCACCTTTGAGATCACCTCGGCGTTTACCGCCATGGGCGAAGGCCAGGACACCAAGCTGGTGAACAACCGTGACGTGCGCGTGAGCCTGAACCGGCCTCGCGTGGTGCGGGAAGTGTCGAAGGCGTTGGGCGAGGATGTTGCGCGGCAGTTGGCCGAGCAACTGGGCGGTGTTTATCAGGAGCAACCGGGGCAGCCTGCATTGCGCAATAACCTGCCACGGGATGAAGCGCCGAAGATCCTGCGCTGAACGAAAATCCCGCTACCGACATAAAACCAATGTGGGAGCGGGCTTGCTCGCGAATGCGGTGGGTCAGTCAATACATCTGGTGACTGACACTGCGCATTCGCGAGCAAGCCCGCTCCCACATTTTTGATCCGGTTTCGTCAATTACGCGGTTGCGCGATGCAAGCTGGCCAGGAACCCCGCCGCACCAACAAACAGCCCGGCAAACGTGCGGTTCATGCGTTTCTGCTGTTTCGGTGTGCGCAGCAAGCGCAACACTTTCGACGCCAGCCCGGTGTAGCCAGCCATCACGATCATGTCCACGCAGATCATTGTCGCGCCCAGGATCAGGTACTGGTTCAGCAACGGCGCCTGCGGGTTCACGAACTGTGGCAACACCGCCAGCATGAACACCAGGGCCTTGGGGTTGCTGGCGTTGACCAGAAACCCACGGAACATCATCGCCATCGGCTTGCCGATCGGGCGGATCGCCGCGTCATCGCTAAGGTCGGTTGGCAGCGCGCGCCATTGCTTGATGGCCAGGTACACCAGGTACGCCACACCGAACCACTTGATCGCATAGAACGCGGTGGAAGATGCCGCAAGAATCGCCCCCAGGCCGCCAGCGACCACGGCGATTTGCATCGCCAGGCCCAGTTGCAGGCCCAGGGCATTCCAGTAACCACGCAGGAAACCGTATTGCAGGCCGCTGGACATCGACGCAATGGCGCCGGCGCCAGGAGAGAGACTGATGATCCAACTGGCCAGGAAAAAAGCCAGCCATGTGTCGAGAGCCATTACACACCTCAGAGCTGAGTTTGCTGAATGTTTCTAAACTAACGCTGCTGGCCGAGAAATGGCTAGAAAAATTTTGGGATGCGCCTTTGTGGCGAGGGGGCTTGCTGTGGCGAGGTAGCTTGCTCCCTCGCCACAGCAAGCTCCCTCGCCACGGCAGCTCCCTCGCCACAGATTAAGGCAGTACGCCACTGTCGCGCCAACGGCGCACCGAGCGCTGGAAGAACAGGCTGTTGGGCACTTGCACCATGACACTGCCGGTACCGGCCTCTTCCACTTCGATCAGGGTGGTGTAGAGCAAATTGATCGCCACCACCCGGCCTTTGACGCCGGGTTTGTCGACGGTGTCCACCAGTTCGACCACGTCTCCCAAGCGAAACGGCCCGACGGTGAAGATCAGAATGGCGCACAGCAAGTTGGACAACACCGACCACATGGCGAAGAACGCCACTGCAGCCACCGCCACAAAGCCCGACAACGCCGTCCACAGCACCGTGGCGGACACGCCCAGGCGCTCCAGCACAAAGATCAGCGCACTGCCCATGATCAGCCAGCGCAGGCCGCCGCGCAGGGGCATCAGCAACTGCGGCGGGAACGGATAACGTTCCCCCAGGCGGTTCAGGCATTTGGCAACGAAACGCTGGGCGAGATAGCCAGCCAGCAGGATCAGCAGAATCTGTACGGCCACCCAGATCGGCGCGATCCACTGGGCCGGCAGTGGCAGTTGCAGCGCCTCCATCAGGACAGCGCCTCCAACTCCGCTTGCAAGGATTCCAGCAGTTCGAGGGCTTCCATCCAGGTCTCCTCCAACTGTGCCTCACGCACCTTGAGCTTGGCCTGTTCGGCCAGCAGGTCGCGCAATTCATCCTTGCGGGCCGGCTCGTAGATGGCGCTGTCACCCAGGCTGGTTTCGATCGTCGCCAGCTTCTCGTGGATCTTGCCCAACTCGGCTTCCAGCTTGTCGGCTTCACGCTTGTGTGGTGCCAACTGCTGACGCAATGCAGCAGCGGCCTGGCGCTGGGCCTTCTTGTCGGTCTTGTCCGGGTTGACCGGCGTGTTGCTGACCGGCGCGTTGCGCAGGCGGTAGTCCGACAGCCAGCGCGCGTAGTCTTCCAGGTCGCCGTCGAATTCCTCGACCTTGCCGTCAGCCACCAGCAGGAAGTTATCGGTGGTGCTCTTGAGCAGGTGCCGATCGTGAGACACCACCAACACCGCGCCGCTGAATTCCTGCAGGGCCATGGTCAGCGCCAGGCGCATTTCCAGGTCGAGGTGGTTGGTCGGTTCGTCGAGCAGCAGCAGGTTTGGCCGGTCCCAGGCGATCAACGCCAGGGCCAGGCGGGCCTTTTCGCCGCCGGAGAAATTCAACACTGGCTCGTCGATGCGCGCACCACGGAAGTCGAAACCACCGAGGAAGTCTCGCAGAGTCTGTTCGCGTTCGGTCGGCGCTAGGCGCTGCAAGTGCAGCAGCGGGCTGGCCTTGGCGTCGAGGGAGTCCAACTGGTGCTGGGCGAAATAGCCCACCACCAGGTTCTCACCGCGCACCAGGCGGCCGGCCAAAGGCTGCAATTCGCCCGAGAGGTTTTTGATCAGCGTCGACTTGCCAGCACCGTTGGGGCCGAGCAGGCCGATCCGCGCGCCGGGGGTGAGCTGCAACTTGACCTTCTCGAGGATGGTCTTGTCGCCATAACCCAGGCGGGCGTCGGACAAGTCCAGCAACGGGCTGGAGATTTTCACCGACTCGCGGAACACAAAGTCGAACGGTGAATCGACGTGGGCCGCCGACAGTTCTTCCATGCGCTCGAGGGCCTTGATCCGGCTCTGGGCCTGACGGGCCTTGGTGGCCTGGGCCTTGAACCGGGCGATGTAGCTTTCCATGTGCGCACGTTGCGCCTGCTGCTTCTCGTAGGCTTGCTGTTGCTGGGCCAGGCGTTCGGCACGGGCGCGCTCAAAGGCGCTGTAGCCACCGCGGTACAGGGTGATTTTCTTCTGGTCGACGTGGGCGATGTTGTCGACCACGGCGTCGAGGAAATCCCGGTCGTGGGAAATCAGCAGCAAGGTGCCCGGGTAGCTTTTCAGGAAGTCTTCCAGCCACAGGATCGCATCGAGGTCCAAGTGGTTGGTCGGTTCATCAAGCAGCAACAGGTCCGAGGGGCACATCAGCGCCTGGGCCAGGTTCAGGCGCATGCGCCAGCCGCCGGAGAAGTCGGCGACCGGGCGATCCATCTGTTCATTGGTAAAGCCAAGGCCGGCAAGCATCTTGCGGGCGCGGGCGTCGGCGGTGTAGCCGTCGGCGCTGTCCAGTTCCGAGTGCAGGCGGGCCTGTGCGGCGCCGTCCTGGGCTTTCTCGGCCTCGGCGAGGTCGTGTTGCACCTGGCGCAGGCGCAGGTCGCCATCGAGCACGTAGTCGATCGCAATGCGGTCGAGGGTGTCGATCTCCTGGCGCATATGGGCGATGCGCCAGTCGGCCGGCAGCAGACAGTCCCCGGAATCAGGCGTCAGCTCACCCAGCAGCAAGGCGAACAACGTGGATTTGCCGGCGCCGTTGGCACCGATCAGGCCGGCTTTGTGACCGGCGTGCAGGGTCAGCTCGGCGTCTTCGAGAAGACGTTGCGGGCCACGCTGTAATGTTAGGCTTTGAAGTCGGATCATAATGGCGGCGGAGTCTACCAGCTTCGTTGGCCGCTGGCTTGGGTGTGAATATGTGCGCTGACCTGTGGAGCTTTGCCCTCTCGACTTACGCCCGCCCGGGCGTCGAGGACGCGTGCCTGCGCTTGCAGGCGCAAGGGGCTGATGTGTGCCTGATGTTGTGCGGGTTGTGGCTGGAGCAGCGTGGCGTGGCGCCGGAAACGTCGCGTTTGCAGGCACTGCGGCAGGTCGCTGAGCCGTGGCAGGCGGAGGTGGTCGGGCCGCTGCGGCAAGTGCGCACGCAATGGCGGGCCCTGGCGCAGCACGATGCTGAGCTGGGAGCATTACGGGAGCGGGTCAAGGCCCTGGAGCTGGAAGCTGAGCGGCTGCTGCTATCGCGTCTGGAAGGCGTTGCGCAGGTTTGGCCGATGGCCGAGGCGGGAGCTCAAGCGTGGCTTGAAGGACTGGCGGCCGAAACCGCCAACCTTGACCACGACGCGCTGCATCAGCTGCGCGCCGCAGTCACCAACACTTAGGAAGCGCTGGTTGGGGTGACGCTTGGCGCTGCCGGTGCAGGCGTGCTGCTGGCCGGAGCGGTTGGCGCTGCGGTGCTGGCAGCCGGTGCGGCCGGTGTTGCTGGCTTTGCAGCTGGGGTAGCTGGCTTGGCCGGTGCAGGCTTGGCGGCGGCTGGTTTTGCGGCTGGTTTCGCAGCAGCAGGCTTAGCAGCTGGCTTGGCAGCTGGTTTCGCAGCAGCAGGCTTAGCGGCTGGCTTGGCAGCTGGTTTCGCAGCAGCAGTTTTAGCGGCTGGCTTGGTGGCTGGCTTTGCAGCAGCAGTTTTAGCAGCAGGCTTGGCGGCTGGTTTTGCAGCAGCAGTTTTAGCAGCTGGCTTGGCGGCTGGTTTTGCAGCAGCGGTTTTAGCAGCTGGCTTGGCGGCTGGTTTTGCAGCAGCGGTTTTAGCAGCTGGCTTGGCAGCTGGCTTTGCAGCAGCAGTTTTAGCAGCAGGCTTGGCGGCTGGTTTTGCAGCAGCAGTTTTAGCAGCTGGCTTGGCGGCTGGTTTTGCAGCAGCGGTTTTAGCAGCTGGCTTGGCAGCTGGTTTTGCAGCAGCAGTTTTAGCAGCAGGCTTGGCAGCTGGTTTTGCAGCAGCGGTTTTAGCAGCTGGCTTGGCGGCTGGTTTTGCAGCAGCGGTTTTAGCGGCTGGCTTGGCGGCTGGTTTTGCGGCAGCGGTTTTAGCAACTGGCTTGGCAGCCGATTTAGCCGGTGCTTTTGCCGCAGGCTTGGTTGCAGCTTTCGCAGGTGCCTTGGCGGCGACTGCTTTGCTGGCTGGCTTCTTCGCTGCGCTGGCTGCAACGGCTTTAGCCGGAGCACGAGTGCTCAGCACTTTGCCTACAGCTTCCTTCACACGACCAACACCCTGAGCCAGTTTCAGGCTCTCGGAGGCATCACGCTTGAGTTGGGAAATGTAGGTGCGGGTTTCGGATTGACGATCCTTGAGGGCGTCGAGCAAGTCCTCAAGTTCTTTGACGGCGTCCTTGGCTTTGGCTTGTGCCTTGGCTTTGCCAGCGGTCGCTGCGCCTTGCAGTTTGGTACGGGATTTGTGCAGTTTTTCCTGAGCTTTGCCGCGTTGTTTTTCAAGCTTGGCGAGCAACTTCTCTGCATCAGCCAAGGCTTGTGAACAAGCGCTTTCCAAATGTTCGAGCAGGCTGCCCGAAAGTTGTTGGAGCAAATGCAACGGGGTATTTACAGGCTTCTGTTTGGCCGACATGGTTTACCTCCTGGCTGACGTGGGTGCGGCTCATACTAGCCCTCTGCTCTTACCGCCGCTAGGGCATGTTGACAGTATCGATTGGCTTGCGTTGCACCGCACGAAAATTCTTATTGATATAACGAAAATCCACGCCACTTTTTAAGCATTCACACTGGCATAATCCATCGCACTTTCGGCTGGAGAACGCCCATGTCGCGTTACCTTTTTTTAGTGTTGAGCGTGGCGCTTTCAGTGGCCAATGCGAGTGAGAAATTGCCGTCCAAAGATGACCACGACCTGGCCTACAGCCTGGGCGCAAGCCTGGGTGAGCGTCTGCGCCAGGAGATGCCGGGCCTGCAAATCGAGGCACTGATCGACGGACTCAAACAGGCCTATCAAGGTAAGCCACTGGCCCTGGACGACACGCGCATCGAACAGATCCTTGCCCAGCACGAAGCGCAAAATGCGCCGGACAATCGAGCGCCACAAAGTGAAAAGGCACTCGCTGCCGAACAGCAATTTTTAGCCAGTGAGAAATCCAAAAGTGGCGTGCGCGAATTGGCAGACGGCATCCTGTTGACCGAACTGACCCCTGGCAGCGGGAAAAAGCCGGCGGCCGATGATCGCGTGCAAGTGAATTATGTTGGGCGGTTACCCGACGGGACGGTCTTCGACAAGAGCACACAACCCCAGTGGTTTCGCCTGGACAGTGTGATCAGCGGCTGGCGCAGCGCATTGCAGCAGATGCCGGTAGGCGCGAAATGGCGGCTGGTGATCCCATCCGACCAAGCCTATGGCGCTGAGGGTGCGGGCGAGTTGATCCCACCCTATACGCCGCTGGTATTCGAGATCGAATTGCTTGGCGCGGGTGCCTGAGCCCAAACGAAAAACGGTGCGCAATGCGCACCGTTTTTTTGTGTTGCGGCGAGTCAGGCTTTAGCCGTCAACTCTTCCTTGTGAGCGTTGTGCAGCACTTCGATCAGGCAATCTTCCAACTCGAAACGCTCGTGAAGCAAACCGCCCAGCTCTTTGAATTTTTCGGCAACGCACTTGCCCGCGTCACACAGGTCGTTGAACGCCAGCAGCTTCTCGGTGATGACATCGATGCGCGGGTAAATCGTCTCTGCCAAGTCCAGGCCACGTTGATCGTCGAAAGCCTCGGCCTCTTTGGTCAACTGCTCGTAGACACCGAAGTGCCCCGCCGAGACGTAATCCACCAATACCCCACAGAATTCCTGCAACGGCTTGCGATTCTCGCTTAGCGCTTCGGGCTTGGCACCGAGAGCATCAAAGGCCCGAACCAGTTCGTGACGCGCCTTCAACCAAACATCGATCAGTTTGTGCACCCCACCCCAGCGTTCCTGAGCATTCTGACAACTTTCCAGCATGATGATCTCTCTTCCCTATAGGGGCGCCGCACACTGCCCGCGCAACACTTCAAGGTTAAAGCGGCAACCGGGCAAAGGTGCATCGAACAGTCTGTTTCAATAACGCGTGCGAGCCAGATTATGCCCGCATGACTATGGCATCAAGGTACGCAGGAGAGAAAGTTCATACAAGTGTTTAATCCATTCCTACAACCTGCGGGCACCTGTCAGTGCCGCGCAAGGCCAAACCGCTGGCTCAACAGCAGCCGCGAGAACTGCGCTACGCCAAGGATCAGCATGGCCACGAAGAACAGCAGGCTCCACTCGGGAATACTCAAGTCGAACAGCGTCCAGTTGATTTCCACGCAGTCGACGGTGCCCTTGAAGATCAGCGCCAACGCCTCCCGTAGCGACAGGTTTTCAATCATGGATTGAAGGCCTGGCCAACAGGCCGGCAGCTGTTCCGGCGGCGTATTTTGCAGCAGCACCTGGCGTACCGCAGTGATGGCGCCCAACACTGCACAGCCCATGCTGGACGCCCAATACAGGTAGATCCCGGACCGCTTGGGCCCATGAATCGCCGCCACCAGGTTGATCAGCGTGAAGGCAGCCACAAGAATTCGTTGCACCTGACACAGGAAACACGGCCGCAAAAGCGCGGCATATTCCAGGTAAAAGGACGCGCCCAGCGTCAGCGCACCAGCCAGGAACGCCAGGAGGAACAGGGAGCGTGAGGGGGCCAAAGACATTGTTTATCCGCAACGCAAGAGATAGGTAGTTACGGTAGAGGAAAGGCCTTACCCCTTTCAATACGCGTCGGAGCAGACGATTCCGCGAGAGCGTAGGGATATCCCGTCAGAAGGCGAGTGATTAAACGCGCGTCTGCGTAGGAGTTTACTACAAGCCATATTGACTACAGCTATAGCGCGCTATTGAAGGGTTAGCCACCAGAAAATCCTGAGGCAACCCTTACACTGTTTCCTACGTCAAACCCTTGCCGGCACCGGCAGCGGTGACGCCAGCAGACGCTTGTCCAGCAGGCCCAGGCCTTCCTGAAACAACTGGTTGCTGCGCTCGGTGTCGCCCAACTGCGCCAGCAGGCGTGCCAGTTCGGCACAGGCTTCAGGGTTGCGCTGCGCCTGCAGGCTGCTTTCCAGGTAGTCCCGCGCCTTGCCCCACAGGCTGTTTTGCAGGCACAGGCGTCCCAGGGTCAGCAACAGGCTGGCATCGCCTGGATGATCCTTGAGCCAGCCTTCGGCAAACTTCAGTTGCTTCGCCGGATCGCTGCCACGCAGCAGGCCGTAGAGCCTGATCAGATGGCTGTCGTACTCGCGCTTGAGCGCGCCGCGCAGCACTTCTTCAGCCTTGGCATCCGCGCCCAATTGGCGCAGTTGTTCGGCGTAAGCCAGCACCAGTTGCGGCTCCTGGCGCTGGGCCGAGGTCAGTTGTTGCCAGGCCCGTTCAAGGGACTGCTGGCCGGCCTCGCCCTGCTCTTCGCGCTGGGCAGCCAGGGTCAGGTTCTCGCCCCAGGCGCGACGTTCCAGGTCAGCCAGCTCGGCAGGCGGCAGCGCTTTGTCTTTGCGCAGTTCCGGCAACAGCCGGATTACCGAAGACCAATCACCACGCTGTTGATACAGCCGCTGCAATTGACGCAATACCTGGACGTTATGCGGATGACGCTCATGCATGGCCTGCAAGGTGACCAGGGCGCCATCAGTGTCGCCACGGTCCATCTGCAACTGCGCATGACTCAAGGCCACCGCCAGTTCGGCCTGGGGCTGGCGCTCAAGCGCGCGCTCCAGCAGGCCGTCCGCTTCCTCATAACGCCCCTGCTCGTTAGCCGCGCGCGCGGCGCCGAGGTAGTAGAGCAATGGCTGGCGTTCCGCTTCGGCCGCTCGGTGCAAGTGACGCTCGGCACTGGCCCAACGCCCTTCGGCAAGGTCCATCTGGCCCTGTTCAATGGCGACCTGCACCCGACGGCTACGATTGCGCCGCGACCACGGGTTGACCACACCACCCGAAGTCAGCACCAGGCTAAGCAGCACCCGGACCAGATAGATCGCCAGGCCGATGGCAAACAGCGCCACCAGCGTCGACCACAGCCCGGACTCGTAATGCAGCACATGGGGATAGGTAATCAGCACGTAACCGGTGTGTTTCGAAATGCCCACGGCCAGTGCCAGGGCGATCGCAATCGCCAGCACCAGGATCACATAGAAGCGCTTCATCGGCTTTACTCCTGGGTCGCCGGCTTGCCAGCGGAAGCCTTGGCTTCTTCGGCAGACAGGTGGCGACGGTCAAGGTAAGCCTGCACGGCAGCCAGGCTCGCGGCCAGGTCAGGCGTTACCACCGAGACGGCCTTGGGCTCGAGCTCGGCAATACGCGCCAGCATGGCTTTGCTTTGCGGGTTGTCTTGATTGAAGTTGTCCTGCAACACGCTGCGGGCCTCGCCCAGGGAGCGGCTGTACACCGCCGGCTCGCCGTTGAGCGCCGCCCATTGCGCTTGCTCCAGCGCCAGGCTCAGGGCCAGACGCACCTGATTCAGACCTTGCCCTGCCAGCAGCGGACGAATGTTGTCATCGGGGTTGAAGTCGATGCGGAAATACCGCGAAATCTGCTCCCACCACTGGCTCCAGCGGCTGTCCGTATCGGTGGTCGGACGGCCCCCATTGGCGGCTTCCGGGAGTTGGTACTCAGGAGCAATGGCCGCCAGTTGCACGACCTGATCGCGCAATGCTGCCAGTTGCAGGTACAGCCCGGTACGGTCCGGCTGTTCGATATTGCGCAACGCGGCGAGGCTCTTGGCCAACTGCTCACGAGCGGCGTAAGAGCCCGGGTCACTTTGTTCGCGGAGGATTTCGTCAGCGCCCTGAACCAGCGCCTGGGCACTGTTGATGTCCTGCAAGGCGGAAAGACGCAGGCTGGCCAGGCGGATCAGGTGTTCGGCCTCGGCCAGGCGCCAGTCCTGGCGGCTGGCGCCCAGCACGGTTTCCAGGCGTTGGCTCAAGCGCTGCTGGTCGCCCTGCAATTGCGCCACCAGCCGGCGGCGCTCTTCCAGTTCCTCAGCGCCGGGCAACTGCCCCAGGCGTGCCGACAGCTGCTGTTGGCTCTGTTTGAGGCTCTGGGATTGGTCGTCCAGGGTTTGCACTTGGCCCAGCTGTTGCTGGCTGCTCGCCTGCAGTGCGCGGACCTGCCAGATCCCCCAGCCGCCGGCGGCAACACCGGCTGCGCCAAGTAACAAGGCCACGATAGCCAGGCCGTTGCCACGGCGCGGGGCGGTGGTGACCGGTGTCTCAACGGGCGCATCAAGCGCAGGCTGAGCTTCATCTTTAGGCAAGGCTGTTTCGCTCACGTATCCATCCTTTGCGTATTAGAGAGTGGGAACGGAGAAACTCCGTAACGCCACTAACAAAGCCGCGGCACTGGCGCCACGACAATCCACAACTTTTTGCGCGCCAGCGGCACGCGCCATCTCGGCGACTCGCGGGCTGGGCACAAACAACGGCAGTTGTGCCACCAGGGGCCAATCTGTGCCGGCCAGGGCTTGCAGGTGTAAAAAACCCTGCCCACTGCTGACCACCACGCCGTTCAAGCGTTCCACGTTTATGCGTTGGATCAGGGTTGCACCGTCGTAATCCGGCAGGAAACGGCGGTACAACTCCAGATAGTCGACACTAGCACCTTGCTCGCGCAAACGCTCAGCGAGCAACTCGCGCCCGCCCTCGCCCCGCAGGATCAGCACCCGGGCCCCAGGCCGAGCGATAGCCTCGCGCAAGGCGACCAGTTCAAGCAAGGCTTCACTGTCGTCGCCTTCCTTGGGATAGCTGACATCAAGGCCGTGGTCAGCCAACACCTGCGCCGTAGCAGCACCGACGCTGAACCACGGCAATGCCGGTGGCTGTGGCCAGTGTTGAGCCAACAACTGCAAACCCAGGCGCGCCGCCGGCTTGCTCACCACGATCACCGCACAATAACGGTCCAGCTCGCGAAAGATTGCGTGTTGCTCAGGCGTGACGGGTAACGCTTCGATCTCCAGCAACGGCAGGCTGCTGCTGAAGATACCTTCCTCAGACAACGTCGCCGCGAGGGCCGCCGACTCCTCGGCAGGCCGCGTCAGCAGCACACGCCATTGCGTCACTGCGGACCTGCCTCGCCGTAGACCGCTTGCAGAATGGCACCGGCGCCTTTCTCCAGCAGTTCCTCGGCGACTTTGATACCCAGGCTGGTCGCCTCGCTTTGCGGCCCGCGAATCTCTGCAGTGAGCAGCAACCCGCCACTCGGGTCGCCCACCAGGCCACGCAGCCAGAGGTTCTCGCCTTCGAGCACGGCGTAACAGGCGATCGGCACCTGGCAGCCACCGTTGAGGTGCTTGTTCAGAGCGCGTTCGGCGGTGACGCGAATTTCAGTGTCCTGGTGGTCCAGCGGCTTGAGCAGCGCATGAATTTCGCTGTCGGCGGTGCGGCACTCGATACCCACGGCGCCCTGTCCGCCAGCCGGCAAGCTGTCTTCGACGCTGATGGCCGAGGTGATGCGGTCTTCAAAACCCAGGCGGATCAGGCCGGCTGCCGCGAGGATGATCGCGTCATATTCACCGGCGTCGAGCTTGGCCAGGCGGGTATTGACGTTGCCCCGCAGAAAGCGGATTTGCAGGTCTGGGCGGCGGGTCAGCAACTGTGCCTGGCGACGCAGGCTGGAGGTGCCGACGACACTGCCCAGCGGCAGTTCAGCAAGAGAGGCGTAGGTATTGGAAACGAAAGCATCGCGTGGGTCTTCGCGCTCGCAGATGCAAAAAAGGCCCAGGCCTTCGGGGAAGTCCATGGGCACATCTTTCATCGAATGCACCGCGATGTCGGCTTCGTTCTCCAGCAGAGCGGTTTCCAGTTCCTTGACGAACAGGCCCTTGCCGCCGATTTTCGACAATGGCGAATCAAGCAGCTTGTCGCCGCGACTGACCATGGGCACCAGGGACACCTTCAGGCCGGGATGAGCCTGCTCGAGGCGTGCTTTGACGTATTCGGCCTGCCATAAGGCCAGGGCGCTTTTACGGGTGGCGATGCGGATTTCGCGAGAGGACATGGATCAATCCGTACTTAATAGATACGGCAGATAATAACAGCTCAGGCAAATGCGCTTTGATTTGAATCAGCAAGTGCGGGGCCTCCCTGGCCGCGTCGCACCGGGATATGGGCGGTGAAGCTCGCGTCAGCCCTTGGGCTAAAGCTGCTGCATCATCTTGCGCACACCGGCGACATGACGCCGGCTGACGATCAGGGCGTCGCCATTGAGGCCTTTCAGGAACAGCTGAAAATGCCCAAGCGGCGTGCGCTGCAAGCGCTCGATGCGCTCCCGTGCCACCAGCGCATTGCGGTGGATGCGCACAAAGCGGTCGCCAAATTCATCTTCCAGCGCCTTGAGTGGCTCATCGAGCAACACTTCACCGGCCTCGTGACGCAAGGTCACGTACTTGTGATCGGCGATGAAATAGACCACCTGATCCAGGGGAATCAGTTCGATGCCCTTGCGGGTGCGGGCGCTGATATGACTGCGCGGCCCGTTGCCGCCCTGGGCTGCGGGCTGGGTCAAGGCAGCGAGCTGGACGCGATTGGGACGCTCGGCCTTTTTCAAGGCGCGCAGCAATGCATCGGCGTTGATCGGCTTGACCAGGAAACTGGCGCCACTGGCATCCAGAGCCTCGGAAGAGAACTCATCCTGGGAGGCGCACAGCACCACCGAAGGCGGCGACTCTCGCTCGCTCAGGCGGGCAGCTACCTGCAAGCCATCAAGGCCCGGCATGCGGATGTCGAGTAACACGACGTCCGGTTTGAGGCTGTCAATAAGGGCCAAGGCTTCTTCGCCACTGGTGGCGCTCGGCTCAAGGACACTGTAACCCTCGAGTTCACTGACCAAACGGCTCAGTCGCTCGCGGGCTTGGGGTTCGTCATCAACGATCAGGACATTCATATTGCGCTGGATTCCTGCGTGAGTCTCGCACAAGGATAGCGTAGACAGGTGCGGTGACTTCCGTCACGGCGATCCACGCTAAGACTAGCGCGAGCGGCAAAAAGTGCCCCGAGAGTGGCACCAATATTTACCCGGACCTGTTCAATCGCGCCCAAAGCCTTCTGCCTTTGGGCATCGTCGTAGGGTTTGCTGATACACAATACGAACACCCCCTCTCTAATGGATAGCCTGGAGTTCGACCTCATCGCCTGGCATTGGTGCAGTGCACCTTCTGTCAGCGCGACGCTCTATCAGTGCAACTGTAGACGCTCGCGAAGACGATATTGCTCAATCGTCAAATATCGTTTCAATAAACACGCTTTGTTTACCCAAGACCGCAAGTTTTAAACCCCCGTTCGGTCCTGGCTCCAGTCTCGTCCTGCGCGAGTCCGGCGGCAAGGCACTTAGCCATCTTGGAAACAAATAAAAATGCCGCGCCCCCGCATCCTCGCCTCCGGGGGCAACCCTGTTATTATCGGCGCCACACTTTCATGCCCTCTTTCCAGCAGATCACGAGCGAATCCATGAGCACCGACAAGACCAACCAGTCCTGGGGCGGCCGCTTCAGTGAACCCGTCGACGCCTTCGTCGCGCGCTTCACCGCCTCCGTCACCTTCGACCAGCGCCTCTACCGCCACGACATCATGGGCTCGATCGCCCACGCCACGATGCTGGCCAAGGTCGGCGTACTGACCGATGCCGAGCGCGACAGCATCATCGACGGCCTGACCACCATCCGTGGTGAGATCGAAGCCGGTACTTTCGACTGGCGCGTCGACCTGGAAGACGTGCACATGAACATCGAGGCTCGCCTCACCGACCGCATCGGTGTGACCGGCAAGAAACTGCACACAGGCCGCAGCCGTAACGACCAGGTGGCCACCGACATCCGCCTGTGGTTGCGAGACGAGATCGACCTGATCCTGGCCGAAATCACCCGCCTGCAAAAAGGCCTGCTGGAGCAGGCAGAGCGTGAGTCCGGCACCATCATGCCCGGCTTCACCCACCTGCAAACCGCCCAGCCTGTGACCTTCGGCCACCACCTGCTGGCCTGGTTCGAAATGCTCAGCCGCGACTACGAGCGCCTGGTGGACTGCCGCAAGCGTGCCAACCGCATGCCTCTGGGCAGCGCCGCATTGGCCGGCACCACCTACCCGATCGACCGCGAGTACACCGCGCAGTTGCTGGGTTTCGACGCCGTGGGCGGCAACTCCCTGGACGGCGTGTCGGACCGTGACTTCGCCATCGAATTCTGCGCCGCGGCCAGCATCGCGATGATGCACTTGTCGCGTTTCTCCGAAGAGCTGGTGCTGTGGACCAGTGCGCAATTCCAGTTCATCGACCTGCCGGATCGCTTCTGCACCGGCAGCTCGATCATGCCGCAAAAGAAAAACCCCGATGTGCCGGAGCTGGTGCGCGGCAAAAGCGGCCGTGTATTCGGCGCGCTGATGGGCCTGTTGACCCTGATGAAAGGCCAGCCGCTGGCCTACAACAAGGACAACCAGGAAGATAAGGAACCGCTTTTCGACGCCGCCGATACCCTGCGCGACTCGCTGCGGGCCTTTGCCGACATGATCCCGGCGATCAAGCCCAAGCACGCCATCATGCGTGAAGCGGCCCTGCGTGGTTTCTCCACCGCCACCGACCTGGCCGACTACCTGGTGCGTCGCGGCCTGCCGTTCCGCGACTGCCACGAAATCGTCGGGCATGCCGTGAAATACGGCGTGGACACCGGCAAGGACCTGGCGGAAATGAGCCTGGAAGAACTGCGCCAGTTCAGCGATCAGATCGAGCAGGACGTGTTTGCGGTACTGACCCTGGAAGGCTCGGTGAATGCCCGTAACCATATCGGCGGGACTGCACCGGCGCAGGTGAAGGCTGCCGTGGTTCGCGGCCAGGCATTGCTCGCCAGCCGCTAACCCAAAGGTAAATACCCCGGCGAATAAGGGCGAACACTGAACCTGTGGCGAGGGAGCTTGCTCCCGTTGGACTGCGCAGCAGTCCCATTTTTGGGGCCGCTTCGCTGCCCAACGGGAGCAAGCTCCCTCGCCACAAAAGCAGTCTTTATTTCTTGGCAGCAATCATCGCCATAAACGCCGGCATTGCCGCTTCCTTGTCCGCCGCCACCCGCTGGGCATTCGGCAACGCCTGCAAGCGTTCCAGCAACGCCTTGGCCTTCGGCAACTCAGCCAACAGATCCAGCCCGAACAACTTTCCGGCCACGGCACACGCCAGGTCCACGCTGTACACAAAATACAAATCCGCAATCGTGAAGCTGTCTCCCGCCACATACGGCGCGAACTTCCCGTGCCGCCCCAGCGATGCGATCCCCAGCAGTAACTCAGTCCTGGATTTTTCCTTGATCGCCTCCGGCACCGGCATCCCGAAAAACGCCTCGGCAAAACACGCCCGGGCCGGCAGCTCGATGTACAGCTCGATTTCCCTGCACAACGCCAGCACCTGGGCGCGCTGGAACGGATCGCTCGGCAGCAGCGATGGCCCGCCTTGGGTCTGTTCGATGTATTCGAGGATCACGCTGGTTTCGTTGATAAAGCCTTGCTCGACACCCAGCACCGGCACCTTGCCCCGGGGGCTTACGGCCAAGGCTTCAGGGGTCTGGCCTGCGTAGAACGGCACCTCTTCGAAGGGCAGCCCTTTCTCCAGCAGTGCCAGTTTCACCATGTTGTAGTAGTTGCTGACCGAAAATCCATAAAGCTTGAGCATCACTAAGCCTCCAGGCCGTGTACGGGGTTGGCAGCAGTGGTTATAGAACGGGATGCCACGCCTGACCAGCAGCATCAGCCGAGTGAATGGGGGTAGACTGGCGCCCTTTCCTCCAGGAGCCTGCCATGAGCGAGCCAACCGATATCGACAACGACGAAGAAGAGTTCGCCGAGACCACCTTGATTGAAGCGATCGAAAACCAGATCGAAAGCGACAACCCGCCCGCCGCCAAGGCCACGTTCAACAAGCTGACCCTGGTGGGCTACGAGCGCGAAGACATCCTGCAAATGATGGCCCACGTACTTGCCATCGAGATCGACGCCCTGCTCGAAGAAGACCGTGCCTTCAATACCGAATGGTATGAAACTGCCTTGCGCGCTCTGCCAGAGCTGCCGCCCGAGAAGCAATAAGCCCGACACCGCGCTGGCCAGCAAGCGCTTGCTGGCCACAATCCTGCCCCACATCAACACGGCATGAGTTCCGACTGGACAGCTCGCCAAAGTGCGTTCACCTTATGGCTGCTAACGTCTAAAAATTCCTAGAAAGTCTGGAGTCCTTATGTCGTATACCCCTGAGTTGGTTGCCGAACTGGAAATCCTTGCACTCTTCAACCTGGGCAGCTCCCAGGAAGGTCTGAAAGTTCATCAGACCGCCGCTCCCACTGCCATTGCCGCTGCCCGGCGCCTGTTTGAAAAAGACCTGATCGACCAGCCAGATGGTGGCTACCTCACCAGCCTTGGCCGGGATGCTGCCGAACACGCACAAAGCCTGCTGACTATTCTGACGACCAGCAAAGAAGCCGCCTGACACCTCGTATCGCCCACGGGATCCTCTTTTCACGGATTCCGCGGGCATTCCTGCGCCCGGGATAAAATTTTGGCGCCAAAAACAAAATCCCGCTAAACCTCCTACGCTACTGGCTGTAAACTCCCACACGGCCGCCCACGTCGGGCCCTGCGAGCCACCGAGTTCGACATGACCCGCACCCACGAAATCCGCCCCGACCTGGACGAAGGCATCGACCGCAAGGTGCTGACCCAGTTGCGCGCGCGGTTTCTGGCCCTGAACGAGGGCCGCATGGCGCGCGCCGTTGAAGGGCTGACGCCGCGCCAGCAAAGCGTCCTGACGCTGCTGCCGCTGTTCTTTCACGTCAATCATCCGCTGCTCCCGGGTTATGTGTCGGGCAGTACTCCGGCGGGCCTGTCGAACTTTGAACCCGACGCGCAAGTATTGGCAGAAGCCCAGCGCCTGACCCGCACGTTTTCCTACAAGCCCCGGCACGGCAACCCACCGCGCCCGATTCATGGCCTGTTCCTGATGGGCAGCCTGGGCACCCTGGCCCAGGCCGATCAAAGTGATATGGACGTGTGGGTCTGCCACGCCGCCGATCTCAGTGAGAACGAGCTGGCCGAGCTGCGCAAAAAATGCCAGTTGCTGGAAACCTGGGCCCTGGGCATGGGGGCCGAGGCGCACTTCTTCCTGATCGAGCCGACACGGTTTATCCAGGGCGAGCGCGACACCCAACTAAGCTCCGAAGACTGCGGCACCAGCCAGCATTACCTGCTGCTGGACGAGTTCTACCGCACCGCCATCTGGCTGGCCGGGCGCACACCGATCTGGTGGCTGGTACCGGTGTATGAAGAAACCCGCTACGCCGAATTCACCCACGCGCTGATCTCCAAGCGCTTTATCCGCGCCGACGAAACCCTCGACCTGGGCCATCTGGCTCACATCCCGCCGGGTGAATTTATCGGCGCCGGCCTGTGGCAGTTGTTCAAGGGCATCGAATCGCCCTACAAGTCGGTACTCAAACTCCTGCTGACCGAGGTCTACGCCAGCGAACACCCGAAGGTGCAGTGCTTGAGCCTGCGCTTCAAGCGGGCGGTATTTGCCAACCAGATGGACCTGGACGAGTTGGACCCGTACATCGTGGTCTACCGCCGGATCGAGGAGTACCTCAAGGCCCGCAATGAGCCGGAACGCCTGGAACTGGTGCGGCGCGCCCTGTACCTGAAGGTCAACCGCAAGCTCAGCGCGGGCCAGCGCACCGGGTGGCAACGTTTGCTGCTGGAGCGTCTGGCCAGTGAATGGGGCTGGGACCAGCGCCAATTGGCCCTGCTGGACAGCCGCAGCCAATGGAAAGTCCGCCAGGTGGCCTCCGAGCGCCGGGCGCTGGTCAACGAGCTGAACTACAGCTATCGCTTCCTGACCCAGTTTGCCCGCACCGAACAGACCGTCAGCCTGATCAACAAGCGCGACCTCAATGTGCTGGGCCGGCGCCTGTATGCCGCGTTCGAGCGCAAGGCCGGCAAGGTTGAGTTCATCAACCCCGGCATTGCCCCGGACCTGGCCGAAGACACCCTGACCCTGGTGCACTCGCCCAACCGCAAAGAGCCGGGCCAGCACCATTGGGGCCTGTACAACGGCAACCTGACGGCTCTGGAATGGGAGCACTTCGCGCCGATCAAGCGCAGCCGCGACCTGCTGGAAATGCTCACCTGGTGCCACCGCAACGGCGTGATCGACAGCAGCACCCGCCTGGCTCTGCATCCCGGCAGCAGTGACATGACCGAATTCGAGCTGTTCAACCTGCTGGGCAGCCTGCAACAAACCGTCGCCCTGCCCTTGACCAGCGTGGATGAGGAACGCCTGCTGCGCTCGGCAGTGCCCGAGGAAGTGCTGCTGCTGATCAACGTCGGCGTCGATCCGCTCAAGCACCACCGCGACCTGAACATCCTGATGACCACCGAGCGCACCGACTCCCTGAGTTACGCCGGCGTACGGGAAAACCTGGTGCTGACCCTGGACCAGGTCACGCTCAACAGCTGGAACGAGGTGATGGTCAGCCGCTACGACGGCCCCCACGCGCTGCTCGACTGCCTGCGGGATTACCTGAACCAGTTGCCGGCCAATCATCTGCCGCGATTGCGGGTGCGTTGCTTCTGCCACAACCGCGCACAATTCATTGCCCAGCGCGTGGAAGAAATCTTCGACACCGCGCAAAACCTGATGCTGAGTCAGGAAAACCACCGCTATCTGGTGCAGGTGCAGCAGCACTACCACGTGATGGAGCTGACACCCGGCCAGGCCAACCATGTGTCACTGGCGACCCAGGACGCGCTGATCGCCTACCTCAGCGAAGAACTGGCCAGCTACAGCCCGCTGCACCTGGACACCATGGCCCTCGAAGACCATGACCTGGCGCTGTTGCTGCCCATGGGCCTGCCCGACTGTGTGCAGGTGTTCTACCGGATCAACGAAGGGGTTGCCGAGCTGTACGTGCTGGATGAATTCAATGCGCTCTGGCAGCAGCGCCTGCCGTTTCACGACGAGCAAAGCCTGTTGGTGCCGCTGCAACGCTTCCTGCAATCGATTATTTATCGGCGCGACGCGCTGCTGCCGCTGGATCCGCAACAGCCCCTCGGCGCGGTGCAAATCCTGTATTACCAGCTGTTGCCGTCAGGCAGCGGCCGCGCACGCCGGGCCGAACCGCGCCCAGCGCCGCAAACCCCGGCCAATAAACCGTTCTACGACGTGCAGGCGATTATCGGCAAGGCGGCGCCGGGCCAGGTGGGGATCACCTTGTACTGCAATCAACGGGAGTTTTCCGAACTGGAATTTGGCGACCAACTGTTTGCGGTGGTCGCCCAGCAAATCGTCGGGCAACGCCGGGAGACCGAGCGCTACCGCTGCTACATCACCGATCTGGACCTGTCCGGCCTGCTCGGTGATGTTCAAAGCCCGAGCAATCTGTACCTGCGCTACAAGGCTGATCTGGAACTGGCGCTCAATGAAGCGCTGAACCAGGTTTAGAGAGGAAAGGCGCCACCGTCTTTTGGCTGGCCTTCAACGCTGAGCAATTCAAGCTTGAGGGTCTTGCCACCCGGTGCTGGCCAGTCGATGTGCTGGCCGACTTGCAGGCCCAGCAATGCACTGCCCACCGGCGCCAGGATCGAGATTTTGCCTTTGTCGGCGTTCGCGTCCTTGGGGTAGACCAGGGTCAGGTGATAGTCCTTGCCACTGCCTTGTTCACGGCAATGTACGCTGGAGTTCATGGTCACGACGGTTGCAGGCACTTCATCGTGGCCAACCACTTCTTCGGCGCGGTCGAGTTCGTGTTGCAGGGCTTCAACGCCCGGCGACGCCTCGCCGACACGGTCGATCAGTTGCTCAAGACGCTGCACGTCAAGACGGGTGAGGATGATGGAAGGTGCGGTCATGATTCAGGCAGACTCCTTTTTTCTGCACAAAAAAGCAAAACCCCGCCAGGAAAAGGCGGGGTTCTCACGGACCTCGATGAGTTGAGGTGTATCCGGACACTACCACAGCACAATAAATAAACAAGACAGCCTCAGGCGGAGGCCTTGCGCTGCTCGGCCTGGGCGACGATCACGCGGCGCCGCGCGTCATCGGCGGAGCGCCATTCGCGGATGTCTTCCACATGGCGGAAGCAGCCGAGGCAGACTTTGTGCTCATCCAGCCGACATAAACTGATACAAGGTGACGGCACCGCCGGGCTGACATTGCTGAACAGCGGCTTGGGCGGGCGTACGGGTGCGGGCTGCGTCACGATCAGATCTCGTCGAAGTCCAGCTCGACGCCGGCTTGTTCCTGGGTGAGGCGCGTGAGCATTTCGCTCAGCAGCTCATCGGTAGTGTCGTGGGTCCAGCGGTTTTCTTCTTCATCGTAATCGAAGTGGAAACCACCGGAGCGCGCCGCCAGCCACAGCTGACGCAGAGGCTCCTGACGGCTGAAAATCAGCTGGGTGCCATTTTCAAACTTGACGGTCAGCACACCGGCCGAGTTCTCCAGGTCCACATCCAGGCCGCTGTCGTCGAAAATATCCTCCAGCGCTTGCTGGGTGGAATCCACCAGGTCGTGAAAACGGGCTTCGGTCAAACTCATTGTGGGAACCTCGAAAGTGTCTGGTCTCGCTCAAGCGCCGCACAATACGGACGCACCATCATGATTGCAAAGGATACCGATTTCATTACCCGCAGCTGCGGGAATTATCCCTGATTGGTGTAAGCGCAATCGCGACAAACTCGGCAAAGCCCCGCCGGACGGGTATTTCGGCACATAGGCAATCCGGCGGGTGGTCGGTATACTCGGGCGCAATTAATGCATATTCAAGGATTTCGCCATGAAGCGCCTGATCTCTTCCCTTGCTGCGCTCGTCGCGGTCGCTTGCCTCGTTAGTGCCTGTGGTCAAAAAGGCCCGCTGTATCTGCCCGATGACAGCAAAGACCCGAATGAACAGGCGCAATCGTCGCAAACCAAAGCGCACAAGCACGACACCTTCTAAGGGAACATCATGGACGCTTTTAACTACCGGGACGGCGAGCTGTTCGCGGAAGGTGTGGCGCTGTCCGCCATTGCCGAGCGCTTTGGTACCCCGACCTACGTGTACTCCCGTGCCCACATCGAAGCGCAATACCGCTCCTTTGCCGACGCGCTGGAAGGCACGCCGAGCCTGGTGTGCTACGCGGTAAAAGCCAACTCCAACCTGGGTGTACTCAATGTCCTGGCGCGCCTGGGCGCCGGTTTCGACATTGTGTCCCGGGGCGAGCTTGAGCGTGTGCTGGCCGCTGGCGGCAAAGCTGACAAGATCGTGTTCTCCGGCGTCGGCAAGAGCCGCGAAGACATGCGCCGCGCCCTGGAAGTTGGCGTGCACTGCTTCAACGTCGAGTCCACCGACGAGCTGGAGCGCCTGCAAGAGGTGGCCGCCGAGATGGGCGTTCGCGCGCCAATCTCCCTGCGGGTCAACCCGGACGTAGACGCCGGCACTCATCCGTACATTTCCACCGGTCTCAAAGAGAACAAGTTCGGCATCGCCATTGCCGACGCCGAGGACGTGTACATCCGCGCCGCCCAACTGCCAAACCTGGAAGTATTGGGCGTCGACTGCCATATCGGCTCGCAACTGACCAGCCTGCCACCGTTCCTCGACGCCCTCGACCGCCTGCTGGCGCTGATCGACCGCCTCGGCGAATGCGGCATCTACCTGCACCACATCGACCTCGGTGGCGGCGTGGGCGTGCGCTATCGCGACGAAGAGCCGCCGCTGGTTTCCGACTACATCAAGGCCGTGCGCGAGCGCACCGAAGGCCGCGACCTGACGCTGATGTTCGAGCCGGGCCGCTACGTCGTCGCCAATGCCGGCGTGCTGCTGACCCAGGTCGAGTACCTCAAGCACACCGAACACAAGGATTTCGCCATCGTCGACGCGGCAATGAACGACCTGATTCGCCCGGCGCTGTACCAGGCCTGGATGGATGTGACGGCCGTCAAGCCACGCGCGGGCGAAGGCCGCAGTTACGACGTGGTCGGTCCGATCTGCGAGACCGGCGACTTCCTGGCCAAGGAACGTCAGTTGGCCCTGGAAGAAGGCGACCTGCTGGCCGTGCATTCGGCCGGTGCCTACGGGTTTGTCATGAGCTCCAACTACAACACCCGCGGGCGTACCGCCGAGGTGCTGGTGGACGGTGATCAAGCGTTTGAAGTGCGTCGCCGCGAGACGGTAGCCGAGTTGTTTGCTGGCGAAAGCCTGCTGCCGGAGTAAGGCCATGTTGCTGCGTTTTACCAAGATGCACGGGCTGGGCAATGACTTCATGGTTCTCGACCTGGTCAGCCAGCACGCGCACATCCTGCCCAAGCACGCCAAGTTGTGGGGCGACCGGCACACCGGTGTCGGCTTCGACCAATTGTTGCTGGTGGAAGCACCGAGCAACCCGGAAGTGGATTTTCGTTACCGGATCTTCAACTCCGACGGCTCCGAAGTGGAACAGTGCGGCAACGGTGCCCGTTGTTTCGCCCGTTTTGTGCTGGACAAGCGCCTGACCGCCAAGCGGCAGATTCGCGTCGAGACCAAAAGCGGCATTATCGAGCTGGATATTCGCAGCGACGGCCAGATCGGCGTCAACATGGGCGCCCCACGGCTGGTGCCGGCGGACATTCCGTTCCAGGCCACCGAGCAAGCGCTGAGCTACGCCGTGGACGTGGACGGCAAGACCGTCAACCTGGCTGCCGTGTCCATGGGCAACCCCCATGCCGTGCTGCGGGTCGATGACATCAACAGCGCACCGGTTCACGAACTGGGGCCCAAGATCGAAAACCACCCGCGCTTTCCGGCGCGGGTTAACGTGGGTTTCCTGCAGGTCATCGACCGTTCCCGTGCGCTCTTGCGCGTCTGGGAACGCGGTGCCGGCGAAACCCAGGCTTGCGGTACCGGCGCCTGCGCCGCTGCCGTGGCCGCGATCAGCCAGGGGTGGATGGATTCGCCACTGCTGATCGACCTGCCCGGCGGACGTCTGTCCATCGAATGGGCAGGCCCTGGCCAACCGGTGAAAATGACCGGTCCGGCCACCCGCGTCTACGAAGGACAGGTCCGTCTATGAGTGAGCAAATCTAATGACTGATAAGCCTCAAGTACCCGCGAAAGCATCCCCAAGCGAAAGTCTGGAGGCCGCAGCCGTTGCGGCGTATCTGGAGGCTAATCCGGACTTCTTCGTCGAACACGAAGAGCTGTTGCCGGCCCTGCGTATTCCCCACCAGCGCGGCGATACCGTGTCGCTGGTGGAGCGGCAGATGAAGATCCTGCGCGAGCGCAATATCGAGATGCGTCATCGGCTCTCGCAGCTGATGGACGTGGCCCGTGACAACGACCGCCTGTTTGACAAGACTCGCCGCCTGGTCCTGACCCTGATGGACGCCGCCAGCCTGGAAGAAGCGGTGATTGCCGTCGAAGACAGCCTGCGCCAGGACTTCCAGGTGCCCTTTGTCAGCCTGATCCTGTTCAGCGATAACCCGATGCCGGTAGGGCGCTGGGTCAGCGGCAGCGATGCCCAGACTGCCATTGGCGGCTTGCTGTCCGAAGGCAAGACCATCAGCGGCACCCTGCGCGAACATGAGCTGGACTTCCTGTTTGGCGCCGAGCAGCGCCAGCAGATCGGCTCAACCGCCGTAGTCGCCCTCAGCCATCAAGGGCTGCATGGCGTGCTGGCCATCGCCAGCCGCGATCCGCAGCACTACAAAAGCTCGGTGGGCACGCTGTTCCTGAACTACATCGCCGAAGTGCTGGGCCGCGTCCTGCCGCGCTTCACCACCGCCTTGCGCGCGGTGCGCTAGCCATGGAACGACAACTGGACGCCTACTGCGCTCACCTGCGCAGCGAGCGCCAGGTGTCACCGCATACCCTGGAAGCCTACCGGCGGGACTTGAACAAGGTCCTGGCGTTCTGCGAGAAACAACACATCAGCAGTTGGAAGGCCCTGGATATCCAGGGTCTGCGCAGCCTGATCGCCCGCCTGCATCAGCAAGGCCAATCCTCCCGCAGCCTGGCGCGCCTGCTGTCGGCGGTACGCGGCCTCTATCACTACCTGAACCGCGAAGGCCTGTGCGACCACGACCCGGCCAACGGCCTGGCGCCGCCCAAGGGTGAACGCCGCCTGCCCAAGACCCTCGACACCGACCGTGCCCTGCAATTGCTCGACGGCGCGGTGGAAGATGACTTCCTGGCCCATCGCGACCAGGCGATCCTCGAGCTGTTCTACTCTTCGGGCCTGCGCCTGTCGGAGCTGACAGGGCTTAACCTCGATCAACTGGACCTGGCAGATGGCCTGGTGCAAGTGCTCGGCAAAGGCAGCAAGACTCGCGTATTACCGGTGGGCAAAAAGGCCCGCGAAGCCTTGCTGCTGTGGCTGCCCCTGCGTGCCCTGGCCAACCCGGCGGATGACGCCGTGTTTATCAGCCAGCAAGGCCGACGCCTCGGGCCCCGGGCCATTCAGGTACGGGTCAAGGCCGCCGGCGAGCGCGAGCTGGGGCAAAACCTGCACCCGCACATGCTCAGGCACTCCTTTGCCAGCCATTTGCTGGAGTCGTCCCAGGACCTGCGCGCGGTGCAGGAGCTGCTTGGCCACTCCGACATCAAGACCACCCAGATCTACACCCACCTGGACTTCCAGCATCTGGCAACGGTGTACGACAGCGCCCATCCACGGGCCAAACGCATTAAGGGCAGTGACTCATGAGCATCAAGCTGATCACCTTCGACCTGGACGATACGCTCTGGGATAACGTGCCGGTCATCATCAGCGCCGAGGCGTCGATGCGCGAGTGGCTGGCGACCCATGCCACCAAGGTGGGCGACTTGCCCCTGGAGAAGTTTGCCAGCTTGCGCCAACAGGTGCTGGAGCGGCATCCGGAGCTCAAATACCGCATCAGCGTGTTGCGTCACAAGGTGCTGCAATATGCTTTCGAGGAGGCCGGATACCCGTTGCCGGAAGCGGCGCAGATGGCGGACGTGTGCTTTGAAGCGTTCATCCACGCCCGGCATCAACTCACCGTATTCCCCGAAGCGGAACCGATGCTGCAAGCACTGCGCCGCGACTATCTGCTGGGGGTGATTACCAACGGTAATGCCGATGTGCAACGTGTGGGGTTGGCGGACTACTTCCACTTTGCACTCCGGGCTGAAGACATTGGTATTGCCAAGCCGGATGCGCGGTTGTTTCAGGAAGCCTTGCAGCGCGGTGGCGTAGCGCCGGGCGCGGCAGTGCATGTGGGTGATCATCCAGGGGATGACATTGCCGGTGCGCAGCAGGCGGGGCTGCGGGCGGTGTGGTTCAACCCGGCAGGCAAGGCCTGGGAGGCCGAGAAATTGCCGGATGCCGAGATCCGCAGCCTGACCGAGTTGCCAGCGCTCCTGACCCGCTGGAACGCATAACCTGATGATGAAGGGCTTTTGTGGCGAGGGAGCTTGCTCCCGCTGGGCTGCGAAGCGGCCCCTGAACCAGCCACGACGGCCTTTCTGAAAGAACGCGTCGACCCAACCAGGGGCCGCTTCGCGCCCCAACGGGAGCAAGCTCCCTCGCCACACACGCTCTTCATCCTTAGATGGGTGTTGGCCCTAACCATTTTGTAGCGCCCATGAAAAAGCCCGCAGCGACGGCGGGCTTTTTCAGCAAGCAAGCAGCAAACCTTAGATAGGCCGGCTGCCATACTTGTTATCAGGCTTCTTCGGTGGATCAGCCACCACGTTAGCCTCGACTTCCTGCACTTTGCCGCCTTTAGCGAGGAATTCTTCCATCGCACGGGCCAGCGCATCGCGCTCTTTGTTCTTGGCTTCTACGCTCGGCAGTTCGTCGACCGACACCGCAGCCTTGGCCTTGCCTTTGGCTGCCGGGACCGGTGCATCGTCGCCACCGTCGTCGTCAGCCACGTCTTCGGCAGCCGCCTCAAGACCTTCTTCGGTTTCGTCGTCGTCGCCTACTTCGAGGTCGTCGTTTTCCAGATCATCGTCGCTCATGTTCTACCTCATGACTTGCGAAAAGCAGATTAGTTATAGCCCAGCTTCGCCGCCTGTCGACGGCCGCCGGAAAAAAATCAACATCCACCGGATCACCAGTGGCTTATGCCCCATCACCGTGCAAGGTGGCGAGGACTTTACGAGCACCGCCATGATCACGGTGCTCGCCCAGATAAACACCTTGCCAGGTCCCCATCGCCAAGCGGCCGGCCCTTACCGGCAAACTCAGCTGGCAGCCCAGGAGACTGGCCTTGAAGTGCGCCGGCAGATCATCCGGACCTTCGTCGTTGTGTTCATATCCCGCCATGCCTTGCGGCACCAGCGCATTGAAAAAACGCTCGAAGTCACGGCGAACCGCCGGATCGGCGTTCTCGTTGACCGTCAACGAGGCCGAGGTGTGCTGCAGCCACAAATGCAACAGTCCCACCCGACAGGCCTTCAATTCAGGCAAGCCGGCGAGCAACTCGTCCGTCACCAGATGAAAGCCCCGGGGCTTGGCCCGCAGGGTTATCAGGGTCTGTTGCCACATACAGTTCTCCGCCTATCGGCGCGCATTCTAGCGCGCTCAGGGAAAAAACAAAGTGCCGAATACGCCTACATGCCTGTAAGACATTCGCACACTGAAAAGTGCGGTGTGGATACCATCACAAAGTCGCGAAAAAACCCATACACCTTTAGCCACAGACAAACCCCGGGCAAAAAAATGCCCGGCAAGCCGGGCATCTTTTTTTCGCGTACTTACAAGTTGTAGCCGCGTTCGTTGTGTTGCGCCAGATCGAGGCCAACCGCCTCTTCTTCTTCGGTCACCCGCAGGCCCATCACCACGTCCAGCACTTTGAGGATGATGAACGTCACGATGGCGGTGTAGATGACGGTGAAGCCGACACCCTTGGCCTGAATCCAGACCTGCGCCGCCACGTCAGTCACAGTGCCGAAGCCGCCCAGTGCAGGGGCTGCGAACACACCCGTGAGGATCGCACCCACGATACCGCCGATACCGTGAACGCCGAACGCGTCCAGGGAGTCGTCGTAGCCCAGCTTGCGCTTGAGGCTGGTAGCGCAGAAGAAGCAGATCACACCGGCAACCAGGCCGATCACCAGGGCGCCCATCGGGCCCACGGTGCCGGCGGCTGGAGTGATTGCCACCAGGCCAGCGACCACACCCGAGGCGATGCCCAGAGCGCTTGGCTTACCGTGAGTGACCCACTCGGCGAACATCCAGCCCAGCGCAGCAGCCGCGGTAGCGATCTGGGTAACCAGCATCGCCATGCCGGCAGTGCCGTTGGCCGCAGCAGCGGAGCCTGCGTTGAAGCCGAACCAGCCAACCCACAGCATGGCCGCGCCCACCAGGGTGTAACCGAGGTTGTGCGGTGCCATTGGGGTAGTCGGGAAGCCTTTACGCTTGCCGAGCACGATGCACGCCACCAGGCCAGCCACACCGGCGTTGATGTGCACCACGGTGCCGCCTGCGAAGTCCAGCACGCCCCAGTCGCCCAGCAACGAACCCGGACCGCCCCACACCATGTGGGCAATCGGTGCGTAGACCAGGGTGAACCAGACGCCCATGAAGATCAGCATCGCGGAGAACTTCATACGCTCAGCGAACGCACCGACGATCAGCGCCGGGGTGATGATCGCGAAGGTCATCTGGAAGGTCACAAACACGGCTTCAGGGAACAACGCCGCCGGGCCGGTGATGCTGGCCGGGGTCACACCCGAGAGGAACAGTTTGGACAAGCCACCCACAAACGAGTTGAAGTTGACGACGCCTGCTTCCATCCCGGTGGTGTCGAACGCCATGCTGTAGCCGTAGACGAACCACAGGATGGTGATCAAGCCGGTGATGGCGAAGCACTGCATCATCACGGAAAGAATGTTTTTGGAGCGAACCATGCCGCCGTAGAACAGCGCCAGGCCTGGAATGGTCATGAACAGCACCAACGCAGTGGATGTGAGCATCCAAGCGGTGTCGCCGGAGTTGAGGACTGGAGCAGCCACTTCGTCTGCCGCCATGGCCAGGCTTGGCATTACGATGGACAACAGGGCTCCGAGCCCTGCGAATTTACGCAGAGTCATATTGTTTTCTCCTGGGGCGTTGGGGTTTGGCGGCTTAGATTGCGTCGGTATCGGTTTCGCCGGTACGGATGCGAATAGCCTGTTCCAGATTGACCACGAAGATCTTGCCGTCACCGATCTTGCCGGTGTTGGCGGCCTTGGTTATCGCCTCGATAACCCGGTCAAGATCCTTGTCGTCAATGGCGACATCAATCTTCACCTTTGGCAGGAAATCGACCACGTATTCCGCGCCGCGATAAAGCTCGGTGTGACCCTTCTGCCGACCGAAGCCTTTGACCTCAGTAACGGTAATGCCCTGCACGCCGATCTCGGACAGTGACTCGCGTACATCGTCCAACTTGAACGGCTTGATGATGGCAGTGACTAGCTTCATGAAAACTCTCTCCCGAATTGGTGGACTTGCCCCAGGAAAACAAACCCGTCTCAAGTCTAAGCGCAGTGCCTGGCTTTGTAACGCTTCGTCGCCTTGGCATTTGCCATTGCGACGCTCGCTAACCACTGGTGACGAAACACCTACCCCGCTCCGTCGGCGCACTGCATCGTCACAGCGACTGCATCAGTGCATGGGTCATGATCGTCTAAGCAGAAAGCTTGCCAGCTCCGTAAAAATCACTGAAATCAGTCCTTTGTTCGCTTGTGCCCACCTCCCGGGCGCCGTTGCTGCGAAGATACGCACGAAAACGGTGCGTGACCGCCCGGCCACATGCGCGAAAAGCGTGCGCCGCCGCTGCTGGAAATGACTATAGACGCTGCGTGATACACTGCCGGCCAACAGATTTTCCGGACGATTTCCCATGCTCGCGCCCAAAGACCTCCTCGACGCCCTGAGCGGCCACGCCTCCCGCCTGTTCAGCAGCGACACGCCGCTGCCACGCAATGAAATTGAAAGCCAGTTCAAGGCGCTGCTGCAAAGCGGTTTCAGCAAGCTGGACCTGGTAAGCCGGGAAGAGTTTGATAGCCAGATGGTGGTGTTGGCGCGCACTCGGGCGCGGTTGGAAAGCCTTGAGGCCAAGGTGGCGGAGCTGGAAGCGCGATTGACGCCCGCCGCCGAATAAACCGGCCCAACCGGGGCAGGTTTCGCCTGTCCCCGTTAAACCGTTGTAACCCTCAGCTCACCCGCTGATACCCGCCGACAACGCCCTTCTTCGACAATACCCACTGCCACAACTGGATATCCCGCGCGCGAAACGCCCCTGCACACGACAGCAGGTAATAGCGCCACATCCGGTAGAAACGCCGCCCGAAGGTTTCGGCGAAGTCCGGCCACGCCAATTCGAAGTTTTCGCACCAGGCCATCAGTGTCTTGTCGTAGTCGGCGCCAAAGTTGTGCAAATCCTCGGCAACAAACAACCCGTCCATGGCGTCGCCAATCTGCCCGATCGAGGGCAAATCCCCGTTGGGAAAGATGTATTTGTCGATCCACGGGTCCGGCGTGCTGTTGCGTTGGTTCTTGCCGATGGTGTGCAACAGGAACAGCCCGTCGTCCTTCAGGCAGCGATTGGCCACCTCCATATACGCCCGATGGTTCTTGCGCCCCACATGCTCAAACATGCCGACGCTGGCGATATGGTCGAATTGCTCGTCGATATCCCGATAGTCCTGCAGACGAAACTCGATCGGCAGATGTGCATACTTGGCGCGACCCCACTCCGCCTGCTCTTTGGAGATGGTCACACCCACGCACTCCACGCCATAGTGCTCGGCAGCATGGCTCATGAAACTGCCCCAGCCACAGCCGATATCCAGCACGCGCATGCCCGGCTTGAGACCGAGCTTTTTACAGATCAGGTCCAGCTTGGCGAACTGCGCTTGTTCCAGGGTGGTGGCATCTTTCCAGTAGCCACAGGTGTACGTCATGCGAGAGTCGAGCATGCGCGCGTAGAAGTCATTGCCGAGGTCGTAGTGCGCCTCGCCGACCTGCCAGGCGCGCTTCTTGTTTTGCAGGTTCAGCCAGCGGGAGCTGAACGCGTGAAACAACAAGGTGGCCGGGTTGGCCTGGTCGATCACCCCGGACCGCATGAGGCGGTAGAAAAACTCATCCAGCGCCTCGGCGTCCCAACCGCCATCCATGTAGTCCTCGCCAAGGCCAAGGTTGCCTTTGGCCAGGGCCAGGTCGAACGTAGCACTGTGGTGCAGTTGCATATCCGCAGCCGACGGCCCGTTTACCTCAATCTGCGCCTGCGCCAGCAACTCCTTAACGAAGCGCGCTCCCTGAGACATCTCATCAGAACCGGAAAAAGAATGACGCGTTTTGTTAAGCACAATTGCTCTCCAGAAATAGCGTTGCCTTTGATTCATACACTGCGAGAAATCTGGCCATGGAAGCGTCTGGCATGGCCCTCAAGGCATCACCGGGAACGCTGGCTGGGAACAGATGTAACAAATCTTATCCAGCCATTTTTTAAAGATATAATGAATTAATCTTATGAAAACCATGCGAAATTGGAATGCAAAATGGACATCAGGGCGCTTCGTTATTTCGTAGAAGTCGTGGACCAGCAGAGCTTTACCAAAGCCGCCGTGAAGCTGCACCTGACCCAGCCAACGGTCAGCAAAATGGTGCAGCAACTTGAAACGAGCCTTGGCTTGAGGCTGCTGGACCGCATGGGAAAACGTTTCACCCTGACGGACGCCGGTGAAATTGTGCTCAAGCGCGCCAAGGAAATGATCGCACTGCACGATGAGATGACCGTGGAGCTGCAAGACTTGCAGCAAGTCGAACGCGGCGCCCTGCGCATGGGACTGTCGCCCTCTACTCACCTCGCACTGGCACCGATCTTCGCGGAATATCACGCCCGCTACCCGAAGATCGAACTGAAACTGTTCGAAAGCGGCGGCAACGTCACCATTCAGGACCTGCGCCAAGGCACCCTGGAGTTCGGCACCATCCTCGACTCGCCGCGCGTGGCGGACATCTGGTCCGAATTCGAATCCATGCCCTTGTTCGAATCGCCACTGTGCCTGCTCGCACCCCATGATTCGCCCTGGCAGGGACGCAGCTCGGTAGAGCTGAGCGAACTGCAATCCTGCGAATTCATCTTTTACGATGACACCTTCACCCTGAACCAATTCGTACTCGATGCCTGTGCCCTGGCCGGTTTTGAGCCGCGTATCAGCGGCCGCAGCAGCCAATGGGACTTTATCGCCTCCCTGGTGCGCTTGGGCGTGGGCATCACCCTGCTGCCCCGGGCGTTCTGCGACACCCTTGATGCCAACCAATTCAGCATCGCGGAAATACAGTCGCCCGCGCTGAACTGGCGGCTGATGCTGGCGTGGCGGCGCCAGTGCAAGCTGTCGTTTGCGGCGCAGGCGTGGTTGACATTGGCGAAGGAGTTTTTGTGTGTGCCGCCGCCCAGCCAGTAACCCGATACGTTCTGTAAAACCTCACCGCTGCGTTGCGCCGGCGCTGGGCTACCCTTGAAAAACCGCAGGAAGCGGCCACTCATCTCAAGGAACGAGCATGTCCCTCGCCATCGTCCACAGCCGCGCCCAGATTGGCGTTGAAGCCCCCGCCGTCACTGTCGAGGTGCACATGGCCAACGGCTTGCCTTCGCTGACGCTGGTAGGCCTGCCGGAAACCGCCGTCAAGGAAAGCAAAGACCGCGTGCGCAGTGCCATTCTCAATTCTGCGCTGCAATACCCTTCCCGCCGCATCACCCTCAACCTCGCGCCCGCCGACTTGCCCAAGGACGGTGGGCGTTTTGATTTGGCGATTGCCCTGGGGATTCTCGCCGCCAGTGTGCAGGTACCGGCGCTGACCCTCGATAACGTGGAATGCCTGGGAGAGCTTGCACTGTCAGGCGAGGTGCGGGCGGTAAAAGGGGTATTGCCAGCAGCGCTGGCGGCGCGCAAGGCCGGGCGCACCTTGATAGTGCCTCGGGCCAATGCGGAAGAGGCGTGCCTGGCCTCGGGATTGAAGGTGATTGCGGTGGATCATCTGCTGCAAGTGGTGGCGCACCTGAACGGTCACGTGCCGATCGAACCCTTCGTTTCCAGTGGCCTGATGTACTTGAACAAACCCTATCCCGACCTCAGTGAAGTGCAGGGCCAACTGGCAGCCAAACGCGCACTGCTGATTGCCGCCGCGGGCGCCCACAACCTGTTGCTCAGCGGGCCACCGGGCACCGGCAAGACCTTGCTCGCCAGCCGTCTGCCGGGGCTGTTGCCGCCCTTGAGTGAACAGGAAGCGCTGGAGGTGGCGGCGATTCAATCAGTGGTCAGCCTGGCGCCGCTGAGCCATTGGCCGCACCGGCCGTTTCGCCAGCCGCACCACTCGGCGTCAGGCCCGGCGCTGGTAGGCGGCGGCTCGAAACCGCAGCCGGGGGAAATCACCCTCGCCCATCATGGTGTGTTGTTTCTCGACGAACTGCCGGAGTTTGATCGCAAGGTCCTGGAGGTGCTGCGTGAGCCGTTGGAGTCCGGGCATATTGTGATTGCCCGCGCCCGCGACCGGGTGAGTTTCCCGGCGCGTTTCCAGTTGGTGGCGGCGATGAATCCCTGCCCTTGCGGCTATGTGGGCGAGCCAAGTGGGCGCTGTCGCTGCACGCCGGAGCAGATCCAGCGCTATCGCAACAAGCTCTCGGGGCCGCTGCTGGACCGGATCGACCTGCACGTGACCGTCGCCCGGGAAAGCACTGCGCTGAACCCGGGCAAACAGTCAGGCGACGATACCGCCAGCGCATCCGCCCTCGTGGCCGAGGCCCGGGAGCGTCAGCAACGGCGCCAGGGCTGCGCCAATGCCTTTCTCGACCTGCCGGGGCTACGCCAGCACTGCAAGCTGGCGAAGGCCGATGAAGGCTGGCTGGAGAGTGCGTGCGAACGCCTGACACTGTCGCTGCGGGCGGCGCATCGTTTGCTCAAGGTCGCCCGCACCCTGGCCGACCTGGAACAGGTGGAAGCCATAGCCCGCCATCATCTGGCGGAAGCCTTGCAGTACCGCCCCGCTAGCGCGTCCTAGGTAAAGTCAGAAGCAACCCGGCCACTTCCATCACCTCCCCCATCGCCGCCTCAGCCGATTCAACGGAGGGTTTGAGCATCAAGTCATCGGCATACCCCATGGCCACGGCGAAGAGCTGCCGCGCCGCTCGTTTGGGCGACTCACAGTGGAACACTTTGGCCGCCACACCTTGCTCGATGATCTCCGCGAGCATCGCTTGCCATTGGGCGTTGATCGTCAGGTAAGCCTCGGCGAATGGCTCGTCATGCATGGCTTCGTCCCAGGCATCCAGCCACAACGCCCACCCGGCATCTGCCGTGGAGGGCAAGCAGTCACGCAGGAAACCTTCGAGTGCTTCCAGTGGAGGCAGCCCCTCCAGCGGCACCCGCACCTCGTCCAGTTGCTCGTTGGCAAACCGCACAAACGCTTCGCGGCGCAGTTCTTTCCAGTCGCTGAAGTAGTGATAGACGTGGCTGCGGGACAGCCCGGCGTGCTCCGCCAAGTCGCGGGTGGAAACATCGGCGAAGCCTTTGCTGCGAAACAGCTCCAGGGCGGCGGCGATGATCTGGTCTTTACGGTCGATACGCGACATGAGGCTTTTCCTTCAGGCACCGGCAGATCGACGGCGCTTGCTTTTTGAGCGATCGCTCAAGGATACTTGAGCAGTCGCTCAATACTAGCGTTTATCTCACCCTTGGTGCACCCCATGTCATCCGTAACACCGCAAATTCTGATCGAAGAAAGCAAAAAGATCGGACAACAATCCGCCAGCCAAACCCTCAAGGCGATCGCCAGGGCCTATCCCGGCAAGCTGTTCTGCACCTTGTCGCTGGTGGCCCTGGAAAACGCGTTGCTGCTGGCCTACCCGCTGTTTGCCGGGTTCGCGGTGGACTCAATTATCCGCGGCGACGCCGGCAGCGCGCTGTTCTACGCCGCCGTGGTACTGGCGTTCTGGGTGGTCGGGGCGGCGCGAAGGGCGCTGGATACACGCACCTTCACCCGTATCTACGCGGACCTGGCGGTGCCGGTGATTCTCAACCAGCGCCTGCAAAACCACAGCACCTCACGGGCAGCGGCGCGGGTGGTGTTGGCACGGGACTTTGTGGATTTTTTCGAAAAACACGTGCCAATCATCGCGACGGCGCTGGTGTCGATCGTCGGTGCGGCAGTGATGCTGCTGGTGATCGAGCCGTGGATCGGCCTGGCGTGCCTGACGGCGCTGGTGCTGTGCACGACCTTGTTGCCACGTTTCGCCCGGCGCAATCAGGAGCTGCATGAGCGCTTGAATGACCGCCTGGAAAAGGAAATCGGCCTGGTGGAAAAGGTCGGCGCGCTGACCTTGCGGCGGCACTACCAGGTGTTGTCACGCCTGCGGATCTGGCTGTCGGACCGCGAGGCTGCCGCGTTCCTGTTTATCGGTACGCTGGCGGCACTGCTGTTTGTGGTCGCCATCAGCCAGTTGGCGCTGTCGCCGGCGGTCAAGGCGGGCCACGTGTATGCGGTGATGACTTACCTGTGGACCTTTGTCAGCAGCCTGGATGAAGCGCCAGGGATGGTCGACCAACTGGCGCGACTCAAGGACATTGGCAAGCGTGTGGACCCGGGGCTGGGCGACCGATCCGACGTTTGAGGCGTCGAATCCTCCGTCATCGCGGGCAAGCCCGGCTCCCACATTGAACCGGTTTCTTCAATTGAACACGGTCAACAGTGGGAGCGGGCTTGCCCGAGATGAGGCCCGAACAGTCAATCAACGAAACCGGTCAACCTCATGCCGCAAGCCCGCCGCCAGGGTCTCCAGTTCCTTGGCGGTGATCGCCAGGTTCGACACCACTTCACGCTGCTCGCTGTTGGCCAGGGCAATGCTCTGCAAGTTGCTGCTCAGCAAGGTCGCGGTGCTGCTCTGCTCTTGGGTAGCGGTGGTAATCGCCGCAAACTGCTGGCCCGCCGAGCGGCTTTGCTCGTCGATCCGCGCCAGGGCCGAGGCCACGTCGGCATTGCGCGCCAGGCCTTCCTGCATCAGCACGTTGCCTTGTTCCATGGTGCTGATGGCGTTGCCGGTTTCCTGCTGGATGCTCTGAATCATCCCGGAAATTTCATCCGTGGCCTGACGAGTACGCGACGCGAGGTTGCGCACTTCATCCGCCACCACCGCAAACCCACGCCCTTGCTCACCGGCCCGCGCGGCTTCGATGGCGGCGTTGAGCGCCAACAGGTTGGTCTGTTCGGCAATGGCGGTGATCACCCCGACGATCCCGCCGATTTCCTGGGAGCGCTGGCCCAAGGTGTTGATCACAGTGGCCGTGCTATTGAGCGCGGTGGCGATGTGTTCCAGGGACGACGACGCTTTCTGCATCGAGGTGCGGCCGATCCTGGTTTGCTGGGCGTTGTCCTGGGCCAGGCGCTCGGTGTTGCCCATGTTGTCGGCGATGTTCAGCGAGGTGGCGCTGAACTCTTCTACCGCGCCGGCCATGCTGGTGATCTCGCCGGACTGTTGCTCCATGCCTTCGTACGCACCGCCGGACAACCCCGACAGCGCCTGGGCGCGGCTGTTTACGTCTTCAGCCGCCTTGCGAATGTGCGACACCATGGTCGACAGCGCTTCGCCCATCTGGTTGAAACTGCGGGCCAACTGGCCGATTTCGTCATGGCTGGAAACGTTCAAGCGCGCGCTCAAATCACCGGCGCCCAGGGCTTCTGCCTGACGTACCAGGTCGCCCAACGGTTGCAACTTGCTGCGCAACAGCCAGACCGCCGCGCCCACCGCCAGCAGCATCGCGAGCAAACTGCCGATCGCCAGGCGAATCCCCACCGACCAGGTCACCGCGCGAATTTCGGCTTTCGGCATGCTCGCCACCACCGACCACGGGCCGCCTTCAAACGGCACCGCGACGCTGTAGAAATCTTCGTTCTTATCGCTCCAGAAACGGCCTTTTCCAGGTTTGGCGGCCAGGTCGAGCATGACCGGAATCGACTGATCCAGCGCCTGCACGCCAGCGGGCGGTACCAGCCAATGCTTCTGTTCATCCAGCAGCGCCAGGGAACCGGTCTGGCCGATGCGGAAGCGCTTGAGGTTGTCGAACTGGGCGTTCTGCGCGTCGGTGTAGTCGAACCCGACAAACAGCACCGCAATCACTTTGCCGCTGGCATCACGCACCGGGCTGTACTGGGTCATGTAGGAGCGATCAAACAACACCGCGCGGCCGACATAGCCCTGCCCGCCGAGCAAGCGTTGATAGGCCGGGTGCTGATGATCCAGCGCCGTGCCAATGGCGCGGCTGCCGTCCTGCTTGGTCAGGGATGTGCTGACGCGGATAAAGTCCTCGCCGCTGCGTACGAATACGGTCGCCACGCCGCCGGACATCTGCTTGAACTCATCAACTTCAGCGAAATTGTTGTTGAGCACTTCCTCGCCCAGGTACAGGCCCGGCGTCTGCACGCCCGCCACAGTCACCGGCTGCTCCGGCCGCACACTCAAGCCAGCGCTGAAGCGCTTTTCAAACAGCCCGCTCAAACGCTGGGTACTTTCGCGCAAGGTGCTGTGGAAGGTATTGAGTTGGTCAGCCAGCAAGCGAGCCTCGCTGGCCAGATGCTCCTCGCGGGTGTCGAGGTTGGCGGAGTCCAGCGAACGCAAGGCGAACACCGTACTGCCGCTGATGACGACAGCCAGTATCACGGCGAGGGCGAGCCCCAGTTGAGAGGCGATCCGGGCGCGAGGTTGAGACATGAAGGCTCCTGGCCGAGGCCAGGATCATCCTGATCTCATAGCGCTGCTCGGCAAAATTCTAATAGGGGAAACGTTGTAGAACGGCAGTTCCAACAACCCTACTTCGGCGGGCAGGCTCAATACTTGAGCGAATCACAGGGGTATCACGCAAACGATTGCTCGCCGATGCGCAATCCGCTCAATCCAGTCGCTCTACCTCGGGCAATTCCATCGCCTGGACCTCGCTCTGGAGAAAGTCCGCCAGCCGGCGCAAACGCTCACCACCAGGCCGGGTTTTCGGCCACACCAGATAGTAATTTTCCCCACTGGCCACGGCGGTGGGCCATGGCAAGCTCAAGCGGCCCTGGGCCACGTCTTCAGCCACCATCAGCAAGTCGCCCATGGACACGCCATACCCCCGAGCGGCGGCAATCATGCCCAGCTCCAAGGTGTCGAACACCTGCCCGCCCTTGAGCGATACCTGGGATGACAGCCCCATGCGCTCCAGCCAGTAGCGCCAGTCACGCCGGTCCGGCGTCGGGTGCAGCAATTCGGCAGAGGCCAGCCGCATGACGTCCCAGGGCCCGTCGCTCAACAGATTCGGCGCGCCCACTGGAATCAGCAGTTCAGGAAACAGGTAGCAGGCTTCCCAGTCCGGCGGGAAATGGCCGTTACTCAGCAATACCGCGCAATCGAACGGTTCCTGGTTGAAGTCCACTTCATCGACGTTCATCCAGGCGCTGGTCAGTTGCACTTCATTGCCCGGCTGCAAATGCCGGAAGCGACTGAGCCGCGCCAGCAGCCAACGCATGGTCAGGGTGGACGGCGCCTTCATGCGCAGGATGTCGTCCTCTGCGTTCAACGTATGACAGGCGCGCTCCAGGGCCGCGAAGCCTTCGCGCACGCCTGGCAGCAACAGGCGCGCCGCCTCGGTGAGCTGCAACGTGCGGCCGCTGCGCTGGAACAGGCGGCAGGCGAAATGCTCTTCCAGGGTACGAATGTGCCGGCTCACCGCGCTTTGGGTGATCGACAACTCTTCCGCCGCCCGGGTGAACGAGTTGTAGCGGGACGCGGCTTCAAACGCGCGTAAGGCGTAAAGAGGAGGAAGACGACGAGACATGGCGAAAGCTCCGACGGCGCAATCTCGAAACCCTACCAGAATCATTCAGGCATGAGTTTTAATCATGCGTGCCATCGGATTTATCCCTTTGTGCAATGCGCTGTGAGCACCGAGAATCAACCCTTCCACCCTTCCCTGACTTTTTGAGCGTGATGATCATGCAGCATCCGGCACGTACCGAACTCTGGGCCATTCTGCGGCTGTCAGGGCCGCTGATTGCCTCACAGTTGGCCCACATGCTGATGGTGCTGACCGACACCCTGATGATGGCCCGCCTGAGCCCCGAGGCCCTGGCCGGCGGCGGCCTGGGTGCGGCGAGCTATTCGTTCGTGTCGATTTTCTGCATCGGCGTGATCGCCGCCGTGGGCACGCTGGTCGCGATCCGCCAGGGCGCGGGCGACATTGAAGGCGCCACCCGCCTGACCCAGGCCGGGCTGTGGCTGGCCTGGTTGATGGCACTGGTGGCCGGCTTGCTGCTGTGGAACCTCAAGCCGGTGTTGCTGATGTTCGGCCAGACCGAAACCAACGTCGCGTCCGCCGGCCAGTTCCTGACCATCCTGCCGTTCGCCCTGCCCGGCTACCTGACGTTCATGGCCCTGCGCGGCTTCACCAGCGCCATCGGCAAGGCCACGCCGGTGATGGTCATCAGCCTGGGCGGCACGGTGATCAACTACCTGCTCAACCACGCGTTGATCGAAGGCATGTTCGGCCTGCCGAAACTCGGGCTGGTGGGCATTGGCCTGGTCACGGCCATCGTCGCCAACTGCATGGCTTTGGCGTTGATCTGGTACATCAAATACAACCGCGCCTACGACGCCTATCCGCTGCGCAAGGGCCTGTTGCGGCCCAACCTGCATTACCTGCGGGAACTGTGGCGCCTGGGCCTGCCGATTGGTGGCACCTACGCGGTGGAAGTCGGGCTGTTTGCGTTCGCCGCGCTGTGCATGGGCACCATGGGCAGTACGCAATTGGCTGCGCACCAGATTGCCCTGCAGATTGTGTCGGTGGCGTTCATGGTTCCGGCGGGCATGTCCTACGCAATTACCATGCGCATCGGCCAGCATTACGGGGCCGGGAACCTGCTGGAAGCACGGCTGGCCGGCCGGGTGGGCATCGGCTTTGGCGCGCTGGTGATGCTGGGCTTTGCAGCGGTGCTGTGGTTGTTCTCGCATCAGTTGATCAGCTTGTTCCTCGACCAGCATGACCCGGCGTTTCGCGACGTGATCAACCTCGCCGTGAGCCTGCTGGCCGTGGCCGCTTGGTTTGAGCTGTTCGACGGCGTGCAGACCATTGCCATGGGCTGCATTCGCGGGCTCAAGGATGCCAAGACCACGTTTCTGGTCGGGCTGGGTTGCTACTGGCTGATCGGCGCACCGGCTGCGTGGTTGATGGCGTTCAATCTCGGCTGGGGGCCGACTGGCGTGTGGTGGGGCCTGGCTCTGGGCCTGGCGTGCGCGGCAATCAGCCTGACCTGGGCGTTTGAACGGAAGATGAAGCGGATGATTCGCCAGGAGCCTGAAACCCAACGCGGATTTCAAGGCGCGCAGCCTGAGTAACGATTGTGCTCGGTCAACTGTGGGAGCGGGCTTGCTCGCGAATGCGGTGGGTCAGCCATGAATGGGTTGGCTGAAATACCGCATTCGCGAGCAAGCCCGCTCCCACATTTTTGATCGGGTTCACACCATTAGATCACGCCGCCCACCAATTCCTGGCTGTTACCAAACGTCAGGTAGTCCACCAGTTCCGCCAGCGGCAAAGGCTTGCTGATCAGGTAACCCTGAGCCTGATCGCAGCCGAACAACCGCAACAACGCCAGCTGCTCTGCGGTTTCCACGCCCTCGGCTACCACTTCCAGATTCAGGTTGTGGGCCAGGTTGATCATCGCGTGCACCAGCTTGCGGTTCTCTTCGCGCTCTTCCATGCCGCCGACGAAGCTTTTGTCGATCTTCAGCAAGGCAATCGGCAGGCTGTTGAGGTGCACGAACGACGAGAAGCCGGTGCCAAAGTCATCCAGGGAAAAGCGCACGCCCAGGCGGCCAAGGGCGTCCATGGTCTGCTTGACCAGGTCGCTGCGGCGCATCACGGCGGTTTCCGTCAGTTCAAATTCCAGCCACTGAGCTTCCACGCCACGCTCGGCAATCAGCCGGCTGAGGGTGCTGAGCAATTGGCTGTCCTGGAACTGGCGGAACGACAGGTTGACCGCCATGTGCAACGGCGCAATCCCGCGTTCGCGCAGGTCCTGCATGTCGCGCAGCGCCCGGGAAATCACCCAGTAGCCCAACGGCACGATCAAGCCGCTCTGCTCGGCCAGGGGCACGAACTCGCTCGGCGGCAACAAACCGCGCTCGCCGTGGCGCCAGCGCACCAGCGCTTCGAGGCCGACGATATGCCCGTCGTCGAGGTCCAGGCGGGGTTGGTAATGCAGTTCCAGCTCGTCACGGCGCAACGCCCGGCGCAGTTCGCTTTCAAGGTCGGCGAGGCTGCGGGCATTGCGGTTGATGCGCTCGTTGAAGATATGAAAAGTACAGCCCTGGGTGCTCTTGGCTTGCTGCATGGCGATATGGGCGTGCCACATCAGCGGGTCGGCGCCGGCCCTGGCACGGGCATGTGCCACGCCGAGGCTGCAGCCGATCAGCAGGCTTTCGCCATCGACCCAATACGGTTCGGCCATGGCTTCGATGATGCGCTCGGCCATCCATTCGGCGCGCTGGGGCGCACGGCGGGTATCGATCAGCAGGGCGAACTCATCGCTGCCCAGGCGTGCCAGTTGATCACCGGCCTCCAGCTGGCTCTTGAGCCGCGAGACCACTTGCAGGATCAGCCGGTCGCCGGCCTGGTGGCCGAGGGCGTCGTTGGCATGACGGAAGTTGTCCAGGTCGAGGTGACCGAGGGCGACGCCACGGCCTTCGTTTTCCGCCAGGCGGGCGGTCAACAGGGTCTGGAAGCCCTGGCGGTTGGCGATGCCGGTCAGCGGGTCTTGCTCGGCCAAGCGTTGCAGGGTGTTTTCCAGCACTCCGCGCTCGCGCACATGCCGCAGGCACCGGCGCAATGTATCGACATCCAGTGCATTCAGGATCAGCCAGTCGCTGACGCCGAGGGGCGAAACCAGAGGTTCCTCTTCCAACAGCAATACCGTTGGCAGGCTGCAACGACCGGGGCCGGGCTGAAGGCTGGCCGTGGTCAACAACACCGCACTGTGATCGTCGTCGAACAGATTGCTCACAGACTCCCAGTTTGGCGCGCTGATCAGCACAGCTCCGTCGCCCATCGGCGCCAGGCACTCGCGCAATAACGCTGCCCACGCTGGCTCATCGGCCAGTAGCAGCAAACGCAAGGGTTCGACAGGCGTAGACAAGCTAGCTCCCTAGACTCTGCAAAATTTCGTTGGCGGCGGGCATTATGACGTGCGACCTGACAATGACCAATGATATGGGTTATCAAATACACACTGAGCGGCGCTAGACCGAACAATAGTCCTAAATGCCCTGCACATCCTGCGGCAAAGTAACAAAACCGGCAAATTTAGATCGAGTGGTACGTCACACTGTCGTTCAGAGGCAGCAGAATCTTGCCAGCCTGTTAAAATGCCCGCCCTTTTGATCAATGACTCCCTGAATTCTGTATGTCCCGACTCAATCCCCGGCAGCAAGAAGCCGTGAACTACGTCGGCGGCCCTCTATTGGTGCTCGCCGGTGCCGGTTCCGGCAAGACCAGCGTGATCACCCGCAAGATCGCGCACCTGATCCAGAGCTGCGGCATCCGCGCCCAGTACATCGTCGCCATGACCTTTACCAACAAGGCGGCGCGGGAAATGAAAGAGCGCGTCGGCACCCTGCTCAAGGGTGGCGAAGGCCGTGGCCTCACGGTGTGTACCTTCCACAACCTGGGGCTGAACATCATCCGCAAGGAGCATGTGCGGTTGGGCTACAAGCCGGGCTTCTCGATCTTTGACGAGACTGACGTCAAGGCGCTGATGACCGACATCATGCAAAAGGAATACGCGGGCGACGACGGCGTCGACGAGATCAAGAACATGATCGGCTCGTGGAAAAACGACCTGATCCTGCCCGCCGAAGCCCTGGAAAACGCGCGCAACCCCAAGGAACAGACCGCCGCCATCGTCTACACCCACTACCAGCGCACGCTCAAGGCGTTCAACGCGGTGGACTTCGACGACCTGATCCTGCTGCCGGTGAAGCTGTTCCAGGAACACGCCGACATCCTCGAAAAGTGGCAGAACAAAGTCCGCTACCTGCTGGTGGACGAATACCAGGACACCAACGCCAGCCAATACCTGCTGGTGAAGCTGCTGATCGGCAAGCGCAACCAGTTCACCGTGGTGGGCGACGACGACCAGTCGATCTACGCCTGGCGCGGCGCCCGCCCGGAAAACCTGATGCTGCTCAAGGACGACTACCCGTCCCTGAAAGTGGTGATGCTGGAGCAGAACTACCGCTCCACCAGCCGCATCCTGCGTTGCGCCAACGTGCTGATCTCCAACAACCCCCACGAGTTTGAAAAACAACTGTGGAGCGAGATGGGCCACGGCGACGAGATCCGCGTGATCCGCTGCCGCAACGAAGACGCCGAAGCCGAGCGCGTGGCCGTCGAACTGCTCACCCTGCACCTGCGTACCGACCGGCCCTACAGCGATTTCGCGATCCTGTACCGCGGCAACTACCAGGCCAAGCTGATCGAGCTGAAGCTGCAGCACCACCAGATTCCTTATCGTCTGTCGGGCGGCAACAGCTTTTTCGGACGCCAGGAAGTAAAAGACCTGATGGCCTACTTCCGGCTGATCGTGAACCCGGACGACGACAACGCCTTCCTGCGGGTGATCAACGTCCCACGTCGGGAAATCGGTTCGACCACCCTGGAAAAGCTCGGCAACTACGCCACCGAACGCAAGATCTCGATGTACGCCGCCACCGACGAAATCGGCCTGGGCGAGCACCTCGACACCCGCTTCACCGACCGCCTGGCGCGCTTCAAGCGCTTCATGGACAAGGTGCGCGAGCAGTGCGCCGGCGAAGACCCGATCAGCGCCCTGCGCAGCATGGTCATGGACATCGACTACGAGAACTGGCTGCGCACCAACAGCTCCAGCGACAAGGCCGCCGATTACCGCATGGGCAACGTGTGGTTCCTGATCGAGGCGTTGAAAAACACCCTCGAAAAGGACGAAGAAGGCGAGATGACCGTCGAGGACGCCATCGGCAAGCTGGTCCTGCGGGACATGCTTGAACGCCAGCAGGAAGAGGAAGACGGCGCCGAAGGCGTGCAGATGATGACCTTGCATGCGTCCAAGGGCCTGGAATTCCCCTACGTGTTCATCATGGGCATGGAAGAGGAAATCCTCCCGCACCGCTCCAGCATCGAAGCCGACACCATCGAAGAAGAACGGCGCCTGGCCTACGTGGGCATTACCCGCGCGCGTCAGACCCTGGCCTTCACCTTTGCCGCCAAGCGCAAGCAGTACGGCGAGATCATCGATTGTGCCCCCAGCCGGTTCCTCGACGAACTGCCGCCGGATGACCTGGCGTGGGAAGGCAACGACGACACACCAACCGAAGTCAAAGCCGTTCGCGGCAATACCGCCCTGGCGGATATACGCGCGATGTTAAAGCGCTAGAATCGACTACTTTTTAATCTACTTTCGGCGCGTGTTGCGCCAACAGAGGAAGCTTTCGTGGAAGCACTGCACAAGAAAATTCGCGAAGAAGGCATCGTGCTTTCCGATCAGGTACTCAAGGTCGACGCCTTTCTGAACCACCAGATCGACCCAGCGCTGATGAAACTGATCGGCGACGAGTTCGCTGCGTTGTTCAAGGATTCGGGCATCACCAAGATCGTCACCATCGAAGCCTCGGGCATTGCACCGGCGATCATGACCGGCCTGAACCTCGGCGTACCGGTGATTTTCGCGCGCAAGCAACAGTCCCTGACCCTGACCGAAAACCTGCTGTCGGCGACGGTGTATTCCTTCACCAAGAAAACCGAAAGCACCGTGGCGATTTCCCCGCGCCACCTGACCAGCAGCGACCGCGTGCTGATCATCGATGACTTCCTGGCCAACGGTAAGGCGTCCCAAGCGCTGATTTCGATCATCAAACAGGCCGGCGCGACCGTTGCAGGTTTGGGGATTGTGATCGAGAAGTCGTTCCAGGGTGGCCGTGCAGAGCTGGATGCCCAGGGTTATCGGGTTGAATCGCTGGCGCGGGTGCAGTCGTTGGCGGGTGGCGTCGTAACCTTCATCGAGTAATCGGTGCGGGCACGTTTAAAAATGTGGGAGCGGGCTTGCTCGCGAATGCGGTGGATCAGTCGACCTATCCAGTGACTGACACATCGCATTCGCGAGCAAGCCCGCCTCCCACATTTGATCTCCTGTGTTTTCTAGTGTGCGGTGGCTTGTAGGCCCGCTAGCAACAGGCGCTGGTACAGGTCCTCTTTCAACCCCTCCGGCTTATCCAACCCCATCCGCACCAAATGCTCGGGAAACGCCTCCGGCTCCGGTGCATCCAGCGCCGCCTTGCCCAGTTCCAGAATTTCCGTCAGCTTGAATTTGCTCATGAGCCAGTTCAACGCCCGCAGCAAATCCCGCTCTTCATCGGTGAAATCACAGCCCAACGGATACTCCGGGAACAACCTCGGATGCCGAGCTTGAATCGCCTGCAGACGCTCCGGCGTGTTGTCGGCAAACCGCGGATCCAGCTGGAAATCCTTCGGCAACTTCCCGGCCTTCTGCGCCTGTTCGATCAAGTCTTCCTGGAACCGTGAGTCGGTGATATTCAGCAGCGCCTCGATTACCTTGGCATCGGTCTGCCCACGTAAATCCGCGATCCCGTATTCGGTGATGACGATGTCCCGCAGGTGCCGGGGAATCGTGCAGTGGCCGTATTCCCAAACAATATTGGAACTGACCTCGCCCCCCGATTCGCGCCAGCTGCGCAGGATCAGGATCGAGCGCGCGCCTTCCAGCGCATGGCCCTGGGCGACAAAGTTGTATTGCCCGCCGACGCCGCTGAGCACCCGGCCGTCTTCCAACTGGTCGGCCACGCCCGCGCCCAGCAGGGTCACGGTAAACGCGCTGTTGATAAACCGCGCATCCAGGCGCTGTAAACGCTTGAGTTCTTCCCGCCCGTACAGCTCGTTGATGTAGCTGATGCGGGTCATGTTGAATTCCAGGCGCTTGCTCTGGGGCAAATCCCGCAGGCGCTCGTAGAAACTCTGCGGGCCGAGGAAGAAGCCGCCGTGCACCGAGATCCCATCGGTCTGCGCGGCTTCGTCCAGGGTGCCGGCGTTGGCCCGCTCCTGAGTCGCCACGTCCGGGTACACCTTGCGCCGCACAATCCCGGCGTCGGCCAGCACCAGCAGGCCGTTGACGAACATTTCGCTGCAACCGTACAGGCCACGGGCGAAGGGTGCGACGCCGCCTTCATGGCTGATCAGCGGCGCCCATTGGTACACATCCAGGTCGGTGAGCAACAGGCGATACGCCTCGTTGTCCGCCTGACGCGCCAGCAAGGCGGCGGTCAGTGCGTCGCCCATGGAGCCGATGCCGATCTGCAAGGTGCCACCGTCGCGCACCAGGGTGCTGGCGTGCAAACCGATAAAGTGATCCTGAAAACCTACGGGCATGTTCGGCGTGGAGAACAGCGTGGTGCTGTCCTTCTCGTCGATCAGGAAGTCGAATTCGTCCATGCCCAGTTCGGCGTCGCCGGGCATGTAGGGCAAATCACTGTGAACCTGGCCCACCACCAGAATGGTCTCACCGGCCTCGCGGCGCTTGGTGATCATCGGCAACAGGTCGAGGGTGATGTCGGGGTTGCAGCTCAGGCTCAGGCGGTCCGGGTGTTCGGCGCTGCTGGCCACCAGCTGCGCAACGAGGTTCAGGCCGGCGGCGTTGATATCACGGGCGGCATGACTGTAGTTGCTGCTGACGTAATCCTGCTGGGCCGAGGCGCTGTGCAACAAACTGCCGGGCTGCATGAAGAACTGCTGCACGTGAATGTTGGCTGGCAGGTTGTCCTTGTGCAGGGCGGCAAGGAAATCCAGTTCGGGATAGTCGCCGAAAACCCGTTCGATAAAAGGTTCGAGGAAGCGCTTCTGCAAGCCATCGCCCAAGGTGGGGCGACCCAGGACCAGGGCGGTGTAAATGGTCAGCGCCCGATCCGGCAGCTTGGCGATACGCCGGTACAGCGCGTTGACGAACAGGTTGGGTTTGCCCAGGCCCAGGGGCATACCCATGTGAATATGCGCCGGCAGCCGTGCCAGTACGTCGTCGACCGCTTGCTCGATTGAACACAACTGCACCATCCGACTTCTCCCGAACATTCCATGAATTGGGGTTGGACCGAGCTTGCCGGGTCTTTGCTGCAAAGAACAGCCTAAAAAGGCAAATCGCGGGCACAAAAAAGCCGCTGGTCAGCGGCTTTTTTGGCGAAGATCGGTTTATTTAAGACCCGACATCTTCTCGATTGCACCTTTAAGCTCATCATCCGAGCAGTCGGCACAGGTGCCTTTTGGCGGCATGGCGTTCAGGCCGGTGATGGCCTTGGCCAGCAGGCCGTCGAGGCCCCCCTGGTGGTCCGCGCGGTCTTTCCAGGCCGCAGTGTCGCCAATTTTCGGAGCGCCCAACAGGCCGGTACCGTGGCAAGCGTTGCAGTGCTTGGCGATTACGTCATCCGGCGATTTCGCGCCACCGCCGCCGCCCGCAGCCACTGCCACTTCCATCCCCTTGCACTCTTGCCCCTGGACGCACACCTGGCCGACAGGCTCCAGGCGTTTGGCAATTTCATCATTGGTCGCAGCTTGAGCGCTGACAGCCCATAGGGCCAGTACGGTTGCTGGTGCAGCCAGCATTTTCATAATTAGGTTCACGCGTTCACCCTCAATGGTGGCTATTCACGCCTGCGGCCACGGTTTCGCAGGCGGCGAAAGTATAACGGTTAGCCCGCCCCGCCGAAACAACCCTATTAACCAAAGGGAGATTCAGCAGGGCGGAATGCTGCTACGGGCGTCTCTGCGACATAGGCAGGACGCCTCTTTTCTTAAAAGTTCGCGGGTGTGGCTGCGCTGATTAGTCGCGCCGGCACTTCGAACGGATTGCGAAAACGGTGCGGCTTGGTGCTTTCAAAGTAGTAGCTATCGCCGGCTTCGAGCACAAAAGTTTCAAGACCGACTACCAGCTCCAGGCGGCCTTCCACCAGAATCCCGGTTTCCTCGCCCTCATGGGTGAGCATCTCTTCGCCGGTATCGGCACCTGGCGGGTAGATCTCGTTGAGGAACGCAATCGCCCGGCTCGGGTGCGCGCGGCCCACCAGTTTCATGGTGACGGCGCCGTCGGAGATATCGATCAGCTCATTGGCTTTATAGACGATCTGGGTCGGTTTTTCCTGGAGGATCTCCTCGGAAAAGAACTCCACCATCGACATGGGAATGCCGCCCAGCACCTTGCGCAAGGAGCTGATGGAGGGGCTGACACTGTTTTTTTCGATCATCGAAATGGTGCTGTTGGTGACGCCCGCGCGCTTGGCTAGCTCACGCTGGGAAAGACCTTTCAGTTTACGGATGGATTGCAGTCGTTCGCCGACGTCCAATGCAGGAGCCTCCTAGGATTCAGGCGTTGTTGTAATTGAGCGTTATCATGGCGACAGCGTTCAGTATTTACAACACTTTGGCCTAAATCCCGGAATCTGCCATTCGTGGGTGCCGCTCAAGCGCCGGAATAGAGCCGTGGCACCCGGCGTAGGTTGCAGAAGATCTGGTAGGGAATGGTGTCGGCAGAGGTGGCAACGTCACTGGCGAGGATGTTTTTGCCCCACAACTCGACGGTAGAACCGAGCCCGGCCTGAGGTACGTCGGTCAGGTCGATACACAGCATGTCCATCGACACACGGCCCAGCAACTGACTGCGCTGGCCGGCCACCAGCACCGGGGTGCCGGTGGGCGCGTGGCGCGGGTAGCCGTCGGCATAACCCATGGCAACCACGCCGATGCGCATCGGTTTCGGGGTGATGAACTTGGCGCCGTAGCCCACCGGCTCGCCGGCTGGCAGTTCACGTACGCAGATGACTTTCGATTCGAGGGTCATCACCGGCTGCAAGCGTGCGGCGATGGCCTGGTCTTCGCCAAACGGCGTGGCGCCGTAAAGCATGATGCCCGGGCGTACCCAGTCACTGGAAACGTTCGGCCAGCCCAGCACCGACGGCGAATTGCGCAGGCTGACCTGGGCCGACAGGCCCTGGCGCGCCGCTTCAAACACCGCGACCTGCTCTTCGCTGCTGGTACTGTCCAGCTCATCGGCACGGGCGAAGTGGCTCATCAGCACGATCTTCGCGACTTTGCCGCTGGCCAGCAGGCGCTGGTAAGCGTCGTGATAATCCTTGGGGTGCAAGCCGACACGGTGCATGCCCGAATCAAGCTTGAGCCACACGGTCAGCGGCTTGCTGAGCTGCGCCTGTTCAATTGCATCCAGCTGCCACAGCGAATGCACCACGCACCAGAAATCATGCTCGATGATCAGCGGCAGCTCGTCGGCTTCGAAAAAACCTTCCAGCAACAGCACCGGCCCGCGAATCCCGGCGGCCCGCAGTTCCAGCGCTTCCTCGATGCAGGCCACGGCAAACCCGTCCGCCTCGGCTTCCAGCGCCTGGGCAACGCGCACGGCACCATGGCCGTAGGCATCGGCCTTGATCACGGCGAGGGCCTTGGCCCCACCCGTGACTTCACGGGCCAGTTGATAATTGTGGCGCAGGGCTTGGAGGTCGATCAGGGCACGGGCAGGACGCATGGCGGCAGGCTTCTAGGCGGCAGTGAGAAGAAAAAACCGGCACCCACTGACTGCGCGGGCACCGGGAGAGGAGTTTTGCTTAAGGCAGAGCGGCCACAACCGACAGCTCCACCAGGATTTCCGGTTCGCAGAGTTTCGCTTCAACCGTGGCACGGGCCGGCGCGACGCCTTTTGGCAGCCACTTGTCCCATACCGCGTTCATTCCGGCGAAATCGGCGTCGATGTCTTTCAGGTAGATGGTCACCGACAGCAGCTTGGTCTTGTCGGTACCGGCCAGGTCCAGCAAACGCTCGATGTTGACGAGTGTTTCGCGGGTCTGCTGTTCAATCCCGGCACTCATGTCGTCGCCGACCTGCCCTGCCAGATACACGGTACCGCTGTGAACAACGATCTGGCTCATGCGCTCATTGGTGAGCTGGCGCTGGATTGACATGTTTTGCGGACTCCTGGTGGTTGCCATAACGGGAAATATCGAGGCCTTCGGCACTGATTTGCGGAGTCTTCTTCGCCATCAAATCGGCCAGCAAACGACCAGAGCCACAAGCCATGGTCCAACCGAGGGTGCCGTGACCGGTGTTCAGGAACAGGTTTTTGAACGGGGTAGCACCGACAATCGGCGTGCCGTCTGGCGTGGTCGGGCGCAGGCCGGTCCAGAAACTGGCCTGGCTCAAATCACCGCCCTGAGGATAAAGGTCGTTGACGATCATCTCCAGGGTTTCCCGCCGGCGTGGGTTCAGCGACAGGTCAAAACCGGCTATCTCAGCCATGCCACCGACGCGAATGCGGTTGTCGAAACGGGTAATCGCGACCTTGTAGGTCTCGTCGAGAATGGTCGAAGTCGGGGCCATCGCCGCGTTGGTGATCGGCACGGTCATCGAGTAACCCTTGAGCGGGTACACCGGCGCCTTGATCCCCAGTGGCTTGAGCAGCTTCGGCGAGTAGCTGCCGAGGGCCAGCACGTAGCGGTCGGCGGTTTCCAGCTTGCCGTCGATCCACACGCCGTTGATCCGGTCACCGGCGTAGTCCAGGCGCTGGATATCTTGCTCGAAGCGGAATTCGACACCCAGTTGCTTGCACATGTCGGCAAGGCGGGTGGTAAACATCTGGCAGTCGCCGGTCTGGTCGTTCGGCAGGCGCAGGGCACCGGCGAGGATATCCGTAACGCTGGCCAGGGCCGGCTCGACGCGGGCAATGCCGGCGCGGTCCAGCAGCTCGTAAGGCACACCAGACTCTTTCAACACGGCGATGTCCTTGGCGGCACCATCCAGTTGGGCCTGGGTGCGGAACAGCTGAGTAGTCCCCAGGGTGCGGCCTTCGTAGGCAATGCCGGTCTCGGCGCGCAGTTCGTCGATGCAGTCGCGGCTGTATTCGGACAGGCGCACCATGCGTTCCTTGTTCACCGCATAGCGGCTGGCGGTGCAGTTGCGCAGCATCTGCGCCATCCACAGGTACTGATCGATATCGGCGGTGGCCTTGATCGCCAGGGGTGCGTGGCGCTCCAGCAGCCATTTGATGGCCTTGAGCGGCACACCCGGCGCAGCCCATGGCGAGGCATAGCCCGGCGAGATCTGCCCGGCGTTGGCGAAACTGGTCTCCATGGCCACAGCCGGCTGACGGTCGACCACGACCACTTCAAAACCAGCTCGTGCCAAATAGTAGGCACTGGCCACGCCAATGACACCGCTACCCAAGACCAGAACGCGCATTTTTATTCCCTCATCACGGCTTGACCGCTGACGTTTGTTGTTCAGCACAAAGATGTGGGCAGTATAAAAAGCAATCACCAGTGCATTTCACTATATAACTGCCTATATTTGGCGACAATTCTCGGCAAAAACCCTTTTCACGGAGGAGCATCCCCTATGCGGACCAACACTCAGACCAAGCGGGAGCTGGACAAGATCGACCGCAACATCCTGCGCATCCTGCAGGCCGACGGGCGAATTTCGTTTACTGAGCTGGGGGAAAAGGTCGGGCTGTCGACCACGCCGTGCACCGAGCGGGTCCGGCGCCTGGAGCGCGAAGGGATCATCATGGGTTACAACGCCCGGCTCAATCCGCAGCATTTGAAGGGCAGCCTGCTGGTGTTTGTCGAGATCAGCCTCGACTACAAGTCCGGCGACACCTTTGAAGAATTCCGGCGCGCCGTGCTGAAACTGCCTCACGTGCTGGAGTGCCACCTGGTGTCAGGGGACTTCGACTACCTGGTGAAGGCGCGCATCTCGGAGATGGCGTCGTACCGCAAATTGCTCGGCGATATCCTGCTCAAGCTGCCCCACGTAAGGGAGTCCAAGAGCTATATCGTGATGGAAGAGGTGAAAGAGAGCCTGAACCTGCCGATCCCGGATTAAGACAGCACCACAGGCCAATGTGGGAGCGGGCTTGCTCGCGAAGGCGGCATGCCAGCCAACCCTGTATCCACTGATCCACCGCATTCGCGAGCAAGCCCGCTCCCACACTAGTTGATCGGGGACATCCGCTAGACCAATACCTGACGCGTCGACGCCATGTACGCGTGAATCTGCTTTTCCACCCGTGGGTGGATCAGCTCCACCGGGCGGCGGTCGTTGGGGCATGGCAAGGTCGGCGTGGTGCCGAACAGCCGGCAAATCAGAGGGCGTTCGTCGTATACGGTGCAGCCATTGGGGCCCAGGTGCACGCAGTTGAGTTCGTCCATCGCCGCTTCCTGCTCGGCAGCGGTCTTGCGCGGCAGGCGCGACATTTCCTCGGGGGACGTGGTTACCGGCCCACAGCAGTCGTGGCAACCCGGGACGCACTCGAACGAGGGAATCTGCCGGCGCAGCGCGTTGACTTTCTGACTGTTGCAACTCATCGACATAGGGACCGAACGGCGAATAGGCGTGGATTCTGCCCTAAAAGCCCCCGGTGAGACAGCTTCGCCCGACCGCTGTATCCTGCGTCAAATTTTCCAAACAGGGATGCTCCCCATGACCGCCAGCGCCCGGCACGCCAATTCCTACTACGCCGCCAGCAGTTTCCCGCAGCCTGATTATCCAGTGCTGACAGGTGAAGTGGTGGCCGATGTGTGCGTGGTGGGCGGCGGTTTTTCGGGGCTTAACACTGCCCTGGAACTGGCCGAGCGTGGTTTCAGCGTGGTCCTGCTGGAAGCCCGCAAGATCGCCTGGGGCGCCAGCGGGCGCAATGGCGGGCAGTTGATTCGTGGTGTCGGCCATGGACTGGACCAGTTCACCAACGTCATCGGCGCCGAGGGCGTGCGCCAGATGAAACTGATGGGCCTGGAGGCAGTAGAGATCGTGCGCCAGCGGGTCGAACGTTCGCGGATCGCCTGCGACCTGACCTGGGGCTACTGCGACCTGGCCAACAAACCCCGCGACCTGGAACACCTGGCCGCCGACGCCGAAGAGCTGCAAGGCCTTGGCTATCGCCATGAAGTGCGCCTGCTGCAAGCCAGCGAGATGCGCAGTGTGATCGGCTCCAACCGCTATGTAGGCGGCATGATCGACATGGGCTCCGGCCACCTGCACCCGCTGAACCTGGCCCTCGGCGAGGCAGCCGCTGCACAGCAGTTGGGCGTCCAGTTGTTCGAGCATTCCGAGGCGGTGCGGATCGATTACGGCCCGGAGGTTAACGTTCACACCGCTCAGGGCAACGTGCGCGCCAAGACCCTGGTGCTGGGCTGCAATGCTTATTTGAACGGCCTCAACCCGCACCTGAGCGGCAAGGTGCTGCCCGCCGGCAGCTACATCATCGCCACCGAGCCGTTGAGCGAAGCCCAGGCGGCCGAGTTGCTACCGCAAAACATGGCGGTTTGTGACCAGCGGGTGACGGTGGACTACTTCCGGCTGTCCGCCGACCGACGCTTGCTGTTCGGGGGTGCCTGTCATTATTCAGGACGCGACCCACAGGACATCGGCGCCTACATGCGGCCAAAGATGCTCCAGGTGTTCCCGCAGTTGGCCAACGTAAAAATCGACTACCAATGGGGCGGCATGATTGGCATCGGCGCCAACCGCCTGCCGCAGATTGGCCGGCTGGCCGACCAACCCAACGTGTATTTCGCCCAGGCCTATGCCGGCCATGGCCTCAATGCCACCCACCTGGCGGGCAAACTGCTGGGCGAAGCCATCAGCGGCCAGCAAAGCGGGCGTTTTGATCTATTTGCCAAGGTGCCGCACATCACTTTCCCGGGCGGCAAGCATTTGCGCTCGCCGCTGCTGGCGCTGGGAATGCTCTGGCACCGGTTGAAAGAACTAGTCTGAATCAACCGCGCCAGAAGGGCTTCAACCCTTCCTGGCGCGCCTGTTCGACACTCAGGCCCACGTCACGCAGTTGCTCCGGGGTCAGCTCCAGCAAGGTCTTGCGCGTGTGCATGCGGTGCCAGAACAACGCCCAAGAGCGCAGCGCCGGAGCCTTGTGACGCGCCGCCATGCGCCGCTCCTGGCCGACTTCCAGTTCCTGACCGTGTAATGCCAACCGCACATCGCTCAAACCGCTCATTTTCCTGCCCCTCATTTACGTATTGCCATGAGTACGTAGGATGAGCCGGCGGGCGAAACCATGACAGATTCAACATCGCTGTATTAAATCCATACAGATGCTGCCTATTGGCGCCTGAATCCTGTATTTTCAGCCTATCTGTACTGGTAACCGGGAAGCATCGCCATGACCCTATACGTCAACCTGGCCGAACTGTTGGGCACGCGCATCGAGCAGGGCTTCTATCGCCCGGGCGATCGATTGCCGTCAGTGCGGGCCTTGAGCGTGGAGCACGGGGTGAGCCTGAGCACCGTACAGCAGGCCTACCGGATGCTGGAAGACAACGGCCTGGCGATGCCCAAACCCAAATCCGGCTACTTCGTACCGGTAGGCCGCGACTTACCGGCACTGCCAGCAGTAGGCCGCCCGGCCCAGCGCCCGGTAGAGATTTCCCAGTGGGACCAAGTGCTGGAACTGATCCGCGCGGTGCCACGCAAAGACACCATACAGTTGGGTCGTGGCATGCCGGATGTATTGTCGCCGACCATGAAACCGCTGCTGCGCAGCCTCGCCCGGATCAGTCGGCGCCAGGACATGCCGGGACTGTATTACGACACTATCCACGGCAACCTGGAGCTGCGCGAACAGATCGCGCGCCTGATGCTCGATTCAGGCTGCCAACTGACGCCCCAGGACCTGGTGATCACCACCGGTTGCCACGAAGCGCTGTCCGCCAGTATCCACGCCATCTGCGAGCCGGGCGACATCGTTGCCGTCGACTCGCCGAGCTTCCATGGCGCCATGCAAACCCTGAAAGGCCTGGGCATGAAAGCCCTGGAAATCCCCACCGACCCGCTTACCGGTATCAGCCTGGATGCGCTGGAGCTGGCACTGGAACAGTGGCCGATCAAAGTCATCCAGCTGACCCCCAACTGCAATAACCCGCTGGGCTACATCATGCCGGAGTCGCGCAAACGCGCGCTGCTGACCCTGGCCCAGCGCTTTGACGTGGCGATCATCGAAGACGATGTGTATGGCGAACTGGCCTACAGCTACCCGCGCCCACGCACCATCAAGTCCTTCGACGAAGATGGCCGCGTCGTCCTGTGCAGCTCCTTCTCGAAGACCCTGGCGCCGGGCCTGCGGATCGGCTGGGTAGCACCCGGTCGGTACCTGGAGCGCGTGCTGCACATGAAATACATCAGCACTGGCTCCACCGCGACCCAGCCGCAGATCGCGATTGCCGAATTCCTGAAAGACGGGCATTTCGAACCGCATTTGCGGCGGATGCGTACGCAATACCAGCGTAATCGCGACCTGATGCTCGATTGGGTCAGCCGTTACTTCCCGGCCGGCACCCGCGCCAGCCGTCCACAGGGCAGTTTCATGCTGTGGGTGGAATTACCGGAAGGCTTCGACACCCTGAAGCTCAACCGGGTGTTGTTGGATGAAGGTGTACAGATTGCTGTGGGAAGTATCTTTTCCGCCTCCGGCAAGTACAGGAATTGCCTGCGCATGAACTACGCTGCCAAACCAACGCCACAGATTGAAGAGGCCGTGCGCAAGGTCGGCGCAACGGCCATCAAGTTGCTGGCCGAAGCCGCGGACTGACCTTTCTCGGGAAATAGCCGTCATATGCCGACAACCGCCCTGATTCGGAACCCACGTCATTGATGACCCAACGGCTATTACCGTTTTTCCTGCTGGGCATCCTGGCCCTGGGCGGCTGCGCAACCATCGACCAGCCGCGCACGCCCAGTGAGGCGCTGCCGGCCAGCGAGTCGTCCTTCGGCCGCTCGATCCAGGCCCAGGCCGCACCGTACAAAGGCCGCTCCGGCTTCCGCCTGCTGCCCAACAGCAGCGAAGCCTTCATGGCCCGTGCCGAACTGATCCGCAACGCCCAGACCAGCCTCGACTTGCAGTACTACATCGTCCACGACGGCATCAGCACGCGGATGCTGGTGGATGAATTGCTCAAGGCCGCCGACCGTGGCGTGCGCGTGCGCATCCTGCTGGACGACACCACCAGCGACGGCCTGGACCAGATCATCGCCACCCTCGCCGCCCACCCGCAGATCCAGATTCGCCTGTTCAACCCGCTGCACCTGGGCCGCAGCACCGGCGTGACCCGTGCCATGGCGCGGCTGTTCGACCTGTCGCTGCAACATCGGCGCATGCACAACAAGCTGTGGCTGGCGGACAACAGCGTCGCCATCGTCGGCGGGCGCAACCTGGGAGATGAGTATTTCGACGCCGAACCCAACCTCAACTTCACCGATATCGACATGCTCAGCGTGGGCCCGGTGGCCGAGCAACTGGGCCACAGTTTCGACCAGTACTGGAACAGTGCATTGAGCAAGCCCATCGGCGATTTCGTCCGCAGCGCCTCCAAAGGCGACCTGGCCAGCGCCCGCGTACGGCTGGAGGAATCCCTCGCCGAATCGCGCCAGCAAAATCATGCCCTGTACAACCGCCTGCGCACTTACAAAACTCAGCCGCGCATGGACATCTGGCGCCGCGAGCTGATCTGGGCCTGGAACCAGGCGCTGTGGGATGCGCCGAGCAAGGTGCTGGCCAAGGCCGATCCGGATCCGCGGCTGCTGCTGACCACCCAGCTGGCGCCCGAACTGGAAGGTGTCAGCCATGAGCTGATGATGATCTCGGCTTACTTCGTGCCCGGGCAGCCCGGGCTGGTGTACCTGACCGGTCGTGCGGACGCCGGGGTATCGGTGAGCCTGCTGACCAATTCCCTGGAAGCTACCGACGTGCCCGCCGTGCACGGCGGCTATGCGCCCTATCGCAAGGCGCTGCTGGAACACGGCGTGAAACTGTACGAGTTGCGTCGCCAGCCGGGAGACGGCGGCGGCAGCGGCCCTCATCTGTTCCGCAAGGGCACCTTCCGCGGCTCGGACTCCAGCCTGCACAGCAAGGCGATCATCTTTGACCGGGAGAAATCCTTCATCGGCTCATTCAACTTCGACCCGCGCTCGGTGCTGTGGAACACCGAAGTCGGCGTACTGGTGGACAGTCCCGAGCTGGCGGAACACGTGCGCAACCTGGCACTGGAGGGCATGGCGCCCCCATTGAGCTATCAGGCGAAACTGCAGGATGGCCAGGTGGTGTGGGTGACCGAAGACAACGGCCAACTGCACACCCTCACCCGTGAACCCGGCAGTTGGTGGCGCCGGTTCAATGCCTGGTTTGCTACATCCGTCGGGCTGGAACGCATGCTTTAAGAACAGCGCAGAGCCCTGTGGGAGCCGGGCTTGCCCGCGATTGCGGCGTCTCAGGCACAGGATGCGCAAGCTGACACTTCGCTATCGCAGGCAAGCCAGCTCCCACAGTTGTTCGCATTTCAAGGTCAGGCCGGCTGGGTGGCGCCGAATGCGCCTTGGCGCAGCAGCAGAATCACCAACCCCAGCGCCCCCGCTGCCATCAACAGCGGCAACGCATGCCCGCTGATCCACTGGCTGCCAGCACCGGCCACCAGTGGGCCGATCAGGCAGCCGATGCCCCACAGCTGCGCGATATGCGCATTGGCGCGCACCAGTGCGTCGTCGCGGTAGCGCTCGCCAATCAGGATCAGCGACAAGGTGAACAACCCACCGGCGCTGGCCCCGAACAGCACCCACACCGGCCAGATCAGCAGCGTATCGAGCAACAGTGGAATCGCCAGGCTCGTCGCCAGCAGCATCAGCGCGCAGCCGAGAAACAGTGTGCGCCGAGGCAGGTAGTCCGCCAGCGCGCCAATCGGCAGTTGCAGCAACGCATCACCGACCACCACCGTGCTGACCATCGCCAGGGCAATCTCGGCGGTGAAACCCTGTTGCAGGCAATACACCGGCAACAGCGTCAGAATCATCGCCTCGAACGCGGCGAATAACGCCACCGCCCAGGCAATCGCCGGCAAACCCTGGCAGAAGCGCAGCAAGTCGCCGAAGGTCACGCTGAAGGACTCGGCAGTCGGCGCACCGGTGCGGCCCAGCAGCAGGATCGGCGAGAACGTCAGCAGACCAACGCCCACCCAGAAGCCAATGTCGTTATCCGTACCCAGCGCGCCCAGCAGCAACGGGCCCGACAGTTGGCTCAACGCATAGCTGCAGCCATACAGCGCCACCAGACGGCCGCGCCAACGCTCGATCACCAGTTGGTTAATCCAGCTTTCGCCGAGGATAAACACGATGGTCAGGATCACCCCGATCATCAGCCGCAGCACCAGCCATACCGGGTAGCTGGGCAATATCGCCAACAGGCCGATGGAAATCGCCCCGGCCCACAGGCACAGGCGCATCAGGTTTGCCGTGCCCAGGCGTGAGGCCAAGCCACTGGAGACCTTGGCACCCAGCAGCACACCAAAGGCCGGCATCGCCGCCATCACGCCGATAGCGAAGCTGCCGTAGCCCCAGCTTTCCAGGCGCAAGGACACCAGCGGCATGCTCACGCCCAAGGCCAGGCCCACGCTCAAGACCGACGCCAACACGGCGAAATAGGTCGCCCAACGCATTTCCACGCTCCTGTGGATTGTTTTTTCAGGGCCGCAAACGAACTGTAGGAGCGAGCTTGCTCGCGAAAAACTTGAGAGCACCGCGTGCATTCAGAATGCCCGCGTCATCGTTCAAGTCCTTCGCGAGCAAGCTCGCTCCTACAGGGAGTCGCCGGGATTACTTACAACTTGATCCAGGTCGCCTTCAGCTCGGTGTACTTGTCGAACGCGTGCAGCGACTTGTCGCGGCCGTTACCCGACTGCTTGAAACCACCGAACGGTGCGGTCATGTCGCCGCCATCGTACTGGTTGACCCACACGCTACCGGCACGCAGTGCCTTGGCGGTCAGGTGTGCCTTGGAGATGTTCGACGTCCACACCGCAGCGGCCAGGCCGTATTGGGTGTCGTTGGCGATCGCGATGGCTTCTTCCACGCTGTCGAAGGCAATCACCGACAACACGGGGCCGAAGATTTCTTCCTGGGCGATCTTCATGGCGTTGGTCACACCGTCGAAAATCGTTGGCTCCACATAGGTGCCACCGCTTTCCTGCAGCGTGCGCTTGCCGCCGGCTACCAGCTTGGCACCATCGGCATGCCCGGCTTCGATGTACGACAGCACGGTGTTCATCTGCTGGGTATCCACCAGCGCGCCGACCGTGGTGGCCGGGTCCAGCGGGTTGCCCGGCTTCCAGGCCTTGAGGGCCTCGATCACCAGCGGCAGGAATTTATCCTTGATCGAACGCTCCACCAGCAGGCGCGAACCGGCGGTGCACACTTCGCCCTGGTTGAAGGCGATGGCGCCGGCCGCAGATTCGGCGGCGGCTTGCAGGTCCGGGGCATCGGCGAACACGATGTTCGGGCTCTTGCCGCCAGCTTCCAGCCAGACGCGCTTCATATTCGACTCACCGGACCGGATCAGCAGTTGCTTAGCGATCTTGGTGGAACCGGTGAACACCAGGGTGTCGACGTCCATGTGCAGCGCCAGGGCGTTACCCACGGTGTGGCCATAACCCGGCAGCACGTTGAACACGCCTTTTGGGATGCCGGCTTCAACCGCCAGTTCGGCGATGCGGATGGCAGTCAGTGGCGACTTTTCAGACGGCTTGAGGATCACCGAGTTACCGGTGGACAGCGCCGGCCCAAGTTTCCAGCAGGCCATCATCAGCGGGAAGTTCCACGGCACGATGGCCGCGACAACGCCGACGGGCTCCCGAGTCACCAGGCCAAGCTGGTCGTGGGGCGTGGCTGCAACTTCATCGTAGATCTTGTCGATGGCCTCACCGCTCCAGCTCAGCGCTTGCGCCGCGCCTGGAACGTCGATGTTCAGGGAGTCACTGATCGGCTTGCCCATGTCCAGGGTTTCAAGCAGTGCCAGCTCTTCGGCGTTGGCCTTGAGCAAGCCGGCGAAACGGATCATGGTGGCTTTGCGCTTGGCGGGCGCCAGGCGTGACCAGGCACCTGAATTGAAGGTGGCGCGGGCGTTTTCAACCGCGCGCTGGGCGTCGGCGACGTCACAGCTGGCAACCGTTGCCAGCAGACGGCCATCGACCGGGCTGAGGCATTCGAACGTGTCGCCGGAAACGGCGGCGGTGTATTCGCCATTGATGTAGGCGCGGCCTTCGATCTTCAGATCCTTGGCGCGTTGTTCCCAGTCGGCACGGGTCAGGGTGGTCATGCGAGTGTCCTCCTCTTATTGAATACAAGGGCCGGGCAATGTACCCAGGCACCTTCGAAGAATGCTTGCCCGACCAGCCAGCTGTTCGGCTCAAGGCAGCTGCCACCCTAAACCAGCGGCGATGGATGTTTCAATATATTTGACATAACGGCAGCAAACGCCCTTGCGATGTTCATTTTAATAAACATAGACTTTGAGCTCTCCAACCGCAGGCCAGACGGGACACGCCCATGAACATCCAGAATATCGTCGACTTCAGCCAGGCCAGGACTGAGCCTGACCGCTACCGTCCGGCCGCGGAGAAAATCCTCAAGGGCGACCCTGAGCAAACCGTCTACAACCACTACAACAGTCCGTGCGGCCAGATGAGCGCCGGGGTCTGGGAAGGTGAAGTCGGGCAGTGGAAGGTCAACTACACCGAGCATGAATATTGCGAGATCGTGCAGGGCGTCTCTGTATTGCGCGACGCCGATGGCAACGCCAAGACCTTGCGCGCCGGTGATCGCTTCGTGATTCCGGCCGGCTTCAGCGGCACTTGGGAAGTGCTGGAACCCTGCCGCAAGATCTACGTGGTGTTCGAAGAAAAGGCCTGATCATTTTTCAGGCACAAAAAAAAGCCCGCATCGTGAGATACGGGCTTTTTTTCACAAGAAAGAAAACCAATTACTTGATTTTGCCTTCTTTGTAGATCACGTGCTTGCGAACGCGCGGGTCGAACATTTTCTTTTCGAGCTTGTCCGGGGTAGTACGCTTGTTCTTGTCGGTAGTGTAGAAGTGACCAGTACCGGCGCTAGAGATCATTCGAATCAATTCACGCATGATTTAGCTCCTTAGATTTTGCCGTCGCGGCGCAGTTCGGCCAGCACGACAGTGATGCCGCGCTTGTCGATAACACGCATGCCTTTGGCAGATACGCGCAGACGAACAAAACGTTTCTCTTCTTCAACCCAAAAGCGGTGATGCTGCAGGTTTGGCAGGAAACGACGACGGGTTTTGTTGTTTGCGTGGGAAATGTTATTCCCAGTCACCGGACCCTTACCGGTAACTTGACAGACTCTCGACATGCCTCAGCCCTCTAAAACCACATGCCCAACCCGGCATGGGTTGGCCGCTTAATCTCTCAGTCATTTGGCGCCAGGCGCCGCGTTTCTTTAGGGTCTTACCGGCTACACCTACTAGCGAAGGAACCGGGCCCCTAGAAAAGAGCGCTGCTTTATACCAGAAAGACCCCAGTGCAACAACAGGCCGTGTACTTTTATACGCGTAAATCCAGGCCATGGACGCCTGAACCGTTGCCAGGGTGGGCCGCTATAGAAGCTAACCGCTCGTCGCACAGAATGATTTACAGCGCTCGCGCGCACTGCAAAGTGCTCGGCAAAACGACCTGAGGCGCCATCAAAACAGCATTTGAGGCAAAAGCACAGGCAAAAATGGGCTAGTCATTTGTCAATCAGCCCACTACGGTAGGACTTTTCCAGACTGCACTCGCAGATGGGCCTTCGATCTGCAAAGGAAACCGAATATGCGCCTCGCTGCCCTACCGCTATTGCTAGCCCCTCTTTTTATTGCTGCACACGCCAAGGCGGCCACCACCCTGAGCGTCTGCACCGAAGCCAGTCCCGAGGGCTTCGACGTGGTGCAATACAACTCGCTGACCACCACCAATGCCTCGGCAGACGTATTGATGAACCGCCTGGTGGACTTCGACGCCACCAGCGGCAAGCTGGTCCCGAGCCTGGCGGACAGCTGGGACGTCTCGCCGGACGGCCTGACCTACACCTTCAAGCTGCATCCGGACGTTAAATTCCATCGTACCGAATACTTCACCCCAAGCCGCACTCTGACGGCCGAAGACGTGCGCTTCAGCTTCGAGCGCATGCTCGACCCGGCCAACCCGTGGCACAAGATTGCCCAGAGCGGCTTCCCCCACGCCCAGTCGCTGCAACTGCCCACGCTGATCAAGAAGATCGACGCCCTCGATCCGCTGACCGTGCGCTTTACCCTGGACCACGCCGATTCGACCTTCCTCGCCGCATTGAGCATGGGCTTCGCCTCGATCTACCCGGCGGAATACGCCGACAAACTGCTCAAGGCCGGCACACCCGAAAAACTCAACAGCCAGCCTATCGGCACCGGGCCGTTCATTTTCGGGCGCTTCCAGAAGGACGCGACGATTCGCTACAAGGCCAACCCGGACTACTTCGCCGGCAAGCCTGCGGTGGATAACCTGATCTTTGCGATCACCCCGGACGCCAACGTGCGCCTGCAAAGGTTGCGTCGCGATGAGTGCCAGATCGCCTTGTCGCCCAAGCCCCTGGATATCGATGCAGCACAGAAAGACGCCGACCTGAAGATCGAGAAAACAGCGGCCTTCATGACCGCGTTTGTCGCCATCAATAGCCAGCATCCGCCGCTGGACAAGCCGGAAGTCCGCCAGGCAATCAACCTGGCCTTCGACAAGGCCAGCTACCTCAAGGCAGTATTCGAAGGCACCGCCGAAGCCGCCAATGGCCCGTACCCGCCCAATACCTGGAGCTACGCCAAGGACTTGCCGGGCTACCCGCAGGACATTGCCAAGGCCAAGCAGCTACTGGATCGCGCCGGCCTCAAGGATGGTTTCAAGACCACCATCTGGACCCGGCCGTCGGGCAGCCTGCTGAACCCGAACCCGAGCCTGGGCGCACAACTGCTGCAAGCGGACCTGGCCAAGGTCGGCATCCAGGCTGAAATCCGCGTGATCGAATGGGGCGAACTGATCCGCCGCGCCAAGGCCGGCGAGCACGACCTGCTGTTCATGGGCTGGGCCGGCGATAACGGTGACCCGGATAACTTCCTGACGCCGCAGTTCTCCTGCGCGGCCGTAAAGTCCGGCACCAACTTCGCCCGCTACTGCGACCCGGCGCTGGACAAGCTGATCAGCGCCGGCAAGACCACCAGCGAACAAGGCGTGCGCAGCAAGCTTTACCAGCAGGCCCAGGCGCAGATCCAGCAACAGGCGTTGTGGCTGCCACTGGCGCACCCGACCGCGTTTGCGCTGACGCGCAAAAATGTCGAGGGGTATCAGGTGAGCCCGTTCGGGCGCCAGGATTACTCCAAGGTCAGCGTCAAGCCATAAGCCAGGCCCCCTGTAGGAGCGAGCTTGCTCGCGAAGGTCGTCAACGATAACGCGGAAAACCTGACACCCAGCTTTTTCGCGAGCAAGCTCGCTCCTACAGAGCCTACATCCACCCAAATTCCGCCATCGACAGCGGATCACCCTCCCCCACAATGATGTGGTCCAGCACACGCACGTCCACCATCTCCAACGCCTTTTGCAGCACCCTGGTCAGTTTTCGATCAGCAATGCTGGGCTCGGCGCTGCCGGAAGGATGGTTGTGGCACAGGATCAGCGCCGCGGCGTTGTAGTCCAACGCGCGCTTCACCACTTGCCGGGGGTAGACGATGGCGTTGTCGATGGTGCCTTGAAACAGCTTCTCGAAGCCCAGCACCCGGTGTTTGGAGTCGAGAAACAGGCAGCCGAATATCTCGTGAGGCTCATGGCGCAGCAGCGCCTTGAGGTAGTCGCGCACGGCCTCCGGACTTTCCAGCACCGAGTCGCTGCGCAGGCGCTCGGCCAAGTGACGGCGGGCCATTTCCAGTACGGCTTGAAGCTGGGCGAACTTCGCCGGCCCCAGGCCCAGGTGCTGGCTGAACACCGTCTGCCGGGCCTCCATCAGCGCGCGCAGGCTGCCAAATTGCGCCAGCAGATGCCGCGCCAGGTCGACGGCACTTTTACCGGACACCCCAGTGCGCAGGAAAATCGCCAGCAATTCAGCGTCGGAAAGGTTCTCCGCGCCCAGTTCCAACAGCTTCTCCCGCGGACGCTCTGCCGCAGGCCAATCGCGAATACTCATGGCACCTCCGTGTGCATGTGCGCCGCTGTTGCATGGCGGACGCTGTGGTATCTTAGGCCATCTTTTTGCGTGCGATTTCACCTGGGGAGGGGGCATCGCAACGCCATCACTGAACTGGAAAGGCAAGCCAATGCAGCGTCTGTATCGGAAACGCATCGTTCTCGGCGTCGGCGGCGGCATTGCCGCCTACAAGAGCGCAGAGCTGGTTCGCAGGCTCCTCGACCAAGGCGCCGAAGTGCGCGTGGTCATGACCCGGGGCGGCAGTGAATTCATTACCCCACTGACCATGCAAGCCCTGTCCGGCCACCCGGTTCACCTCGATCTGCTGGACCCCGCAGCCGAAGCTGCCATGGGACACATCGAACTGGCCAAATGGGCCGACCTGGTGCTGATCGCTCCGGCCACCGCCGACCTGATCGCCCGCCTCGCCCAAGGCATTGCCGACGACCTGCTGACCACCCTGGTGCTGGCCACCGACGCCACCGTCGCGATCGCCCCGGCCATGAACCAGGCCATGTGGCGCGACCCGGCCACCCAGGCCAACACCCAACTCCTGCAAAGCCGTGGCCTCAAGGTCTTCGGGCCGGCCTCCGGCAGCCAGGCCTGCGGTGACGTGGGCCTGGGCCGCATGCTCGAAGCCACCGACCTCGCCCAATGCGCCGCCGACTGCTTCCAGCACCTGGCCCTCACCGGCAAGCACGTGCTGATTACCGCCGGCCCGACCCAGGAAAACATCGACCCGGTGCGCTACATCACCAACCATAGCTCAGGAAAAATGGGCTTCGCCCTGGCTGAAGCGGCGGTCGAGGCAGGCGCCCGGGTAACCTTGATCACCGGCCCGGTGCATCTGCCGACCCCGGATCGCGTCACCCGAATCGACGTAGTCAGCGCCCGCGACATGCTGGCGGCCTGTGAAGCGGCGATTCCCTGCGACCTGTTTATCGCTTCGGCAGCGGTCGCGGACTACCGCCCGGAAGTGGTTGCACCGCAAAAACTCAAGAAAGACCCTACAAGCGGCGACGGCCTGCTCCTGCAAATGGTCCGTAACCCGGACATTCTGGCGACCATCGCCACCCGCGAAGACCGCCCGTTCAGCGTCGGCTTCGCTGCCGAAACCGAGCATTTGCTGGACTACGCCGCACGCAAATTGAAAGACAAAAACCTCGACCTGATTGTCGCCAACGATGTCGCCAACCCGAGCATCGGCTTCAACAGCGAGGAAAATGCCATCAGCGTGATCGACCGCGAGTTGCACGCTACCGTTTTCGCCCAGACCAGCAAGGGCAAGATTGCCCGCCAACTGATCTCTTTTATCGCCCTACGGCTGAACCAGGTTTAATTTCCATGCACGCTTTGCAAGCCAAGATCCTCGACCCACGCATCGGCAACGAATTCCCGCTGCCGGCCTACGCCACTCCAGGCTCCGCCGGCCTCGACCTGCGCGCCATGCTCAAGCAGGACACCGTGCTTGAGCCGGGCCAGACCATTCTGATTCCGACCGGCCTGTCGATCTACGTGGGCGACCCTGGCCTGGCGGCGCTGATCCTGCCGCGCTCCGGCCTGGGTCACAAACACGGGATCGTCCTCGGCAACCTGGTGGGCCTGATCGATTCGGACTACCAGGGCGAGCTGATGGTGTCGTGCTGGAACCGTGGCCAGACCGCGTTCAACATCGCCGTCGGCGAGCGCATTGCCCAACTCGTACTTGTGCCGGTGGTGCAGGCGCACTTCGAGCTGGTCGAAGAGTTCGACGAAACACAGCGCGGTGCAGGCGGCTTCGGACATTCCGGCAGCCACTGACTAAGCTGAACTGACTTAGCCGGACAAGCCGGGTGCCTCACCCGGCCTGACGCCAACGCATGGCCTTTCAGGATGAAGAATGCGCGGAACTTATCAGCAAGATTTCCCCAGTGAAATCAGGGCATTAGGCGGGCGAAAGGGCGGTGCTTCGGCGCCGATCGCACTTTTGCACCACGAACTCTATGCCAAAAACGCCGTCTTACCCTTCAGTTTGAGCCTGCCGGTCAGCACCCCTGAGGCCAGCCCAGCCCCTTATCGATGGAGTTCCCCCCCGCAATGAGCAACGCAGCCCGAGTCGCCCCGACATTTCCCGACAGCATTTTCCGCGCCTATGACATCCGTGGCGTGGTCCCCAAGACCCTGACCGCCGAAACCGCCTACTGGATCGGCCGTGCCATTGGCTCCCAGAGCCTGGCCCAAGGCGAGCCCAACGTCTCCGTTGGCCGTGATGGCCGCCTCTCCGGCCCCGAGCTGGTGGAGCAACTGATCCAGGGCCTGGCCGACAGCGGCTGCCATGTCAGCGACGTCGGCCTGGTGCCAACGCCTGCGCTGTACTACGCGGCCAACGTACTGGCCGGCAAGTCGGGCGTGATGCTCACCGGCAGCCACAACCCGTCGGACTACAACGGCTTCAAGATCGTCATCGCCGGCGATACCCTGGCCAACGAACAGATCCAGGCCCTGCACACCCGCCTGAAGACTAACGACCTGACCAGCGGCACCGGCAGCATCACCAAGGTGCAAATCCTTGATCGCTACTCGGACGAAATCACCCGCGACGTCAAACTCGCCCGCCGCCTGAAAGTGGTGGTGGACTGCGGCAACGGCGCGGCCGGCGTGATCGCCCCGCAACTGATCGAAGCCCTGAACTGCGAAGTGATCCCGCTGTTCTGCGAGGTCGACGGCAACTTCCCTAACCACCACCCGGACCCGGGCAAGCCTGAGAACCTGGTGGACCTGATCGCCAAGGTCAAGGAAACCGGCGCCGACCTGGGCCTGGCTTTCGACGGCGACGGCGACCGCGTCGGCGTGGTGACCAACACCGGCAATATCGTGTTCCCGGACCGCCTGCTGATGCTGTTTGCTCGCGACGTCGTGGCGCGCAACCCGGGTGCCGAGATCATCTTCGACGTCAAATGCACCCGCCGCCTGACGCCGCTGATCAAGGAATACGGCGGTCGTCCGCTAATGTGGAAGACCGGTCACTCGTTGATCAAAAAGAAAATGAAAGAAACCGGCGCCCTGTTGGCCGGCGAAATGAGCGGTCACGTGTTCTTCAAGGAACGCTGGTTCGGTTTTGACGACGGTATTTACAGCGCCGCCCGTCTGCTGGAGATCCTCAGCAAGGAAAAATCCACCGCCGAAGACCTGTTTGCAACCTTCCCGGATGATATTTCTACGCCAGAGATCAATATCCATGTGACCGAAGAGAGCAAATTCAGCATCATTGACGCACTGCACGATGCGCAGTGGGGCGAAGGCGCCAACCTGACCACCATTGACGGCGTGCGGGTCGATTACGCCAAAGGCTGGGGCCTGGTTCGCGCATCCAACACCACACCGGTGCTGGTGCTGCGTTTCGAGGCGGATTCCGAGGCTGAGTTGCAGCGCATCAAGGACGTGTTCCACGCCCAGTTGAAACGTGTTGCCCCTGATCTCCAATTACCGTTCTGATTTTTTGTACCGGAGCCCTGAATGACCCTCGAACGCGAAGCCGCCGCCAATACCGCCAAGGTCCTTTCCGAAGCGTTGCCTTACATTCGACGCTACGTCGGCAAGACGCTGGTGATCAAGTACGGCGGCAATGCCATGGAAAGCGACGAGCTGAAAACCGGCTTTGCCCGCGACATCGTGTTGATGAAAGCCGTCGGGATCAACCCGGTGGTGGTACACGGTGGCGGCCCGCAAATCGGTGACCTGCTCAAGCGCCTGTCCATCGAGAGTCACTTCATCGACGGCATGCGTGTCACCGACGCCCAGACCATGGACGTGGTAGAGATGGTCCTGGGCGGCCAGGTGAACAAAGACATCGTCAACCTGATCAACCGCCATGGCGGCAGCGCCATCGGCCTGACCGGCAAGGACGCCGAGCTGATCCGCGCGAAGAAGCTCACCGTGACCCGCAAGACCCCGGAGATGACTCAGCCGGAAATCATCGACATCGGCCAGGTGGGCGAAGTGATCGGCATCAACACCGATCTGCTGAACCTGCTGGTGAAAGGCGATTTCATTCCGGTGATCGCGCCAATCGGCGTGGGTGCCAACGGTGAGTCCTACAACATCAACGCCGACCTGGTGGCCGGCAAGGTGGCCGAGGCGCTGAAGGCCGAGAAGCTGATGCTGCTCACCAACATCGCCGGCTTGATGGACAAGGAAGGCAAGGTTTTGACCGGCCTGACCACCCAGCAAGTGGACGACCTGATCGCCGACGGCACCATCTACGGCGGCATGCTGCCGAAGATCCGCTGCGCACTGGAAGCGGTGCAAGGCGGTGTCGGCAGCTCGTTGATCCTGGATGGCCGTGTGCCGAATGCGATCCTGCTGGAAATCTTCACCGATACCGGTGTGGGTACGCTGATCAGCAATCGCAAGCGCCCTTAAGCGCTGGTAAACAAAAAGGCCCCGTTCAATTCGATTGAACGGGGCCTTTTCTATGTACTCGGTCTAAAAATGTGGGAGCGGGCTTGCTCGCGAAAGCGGCGGGTCAGTCGACACATATATCAACTGACAAGCCGTATTCGCGAGCAAGCCCGCTCCCACATGGATCTTCTAAACGCCGAACTGCTCGCGATAGGCCTTGACCGCCGGCAAATGCTGCTTGAGCTGCGGGTCGTCTTCCAGGAACTGCAGCACTTGGTTCAACGAAACAATGCTCACCACCGGAATCGCGAAATCACGTTCAACTTCCTGGATCGCCGACAATTCACCGTTGCCGCGCTCCTGGCGGTTCAGCGCGATCAACACGCCGGCCGCCTTGGCGCCGTCCTGGGAAGCGATGATCTGCATCACTTCGCGAATCGCCGTACCCGCAGTGATCACGTCGTCGATGATCAGCACGTCGCCCTTGAGCGGCGCACCGACCAGGCTACCGCCTTCGCCGTGGGCCTTGGCTTCCTTGCGGTTGAAGCACCAAGGCAGATCCAGCTCGTGATGTTCAGCCAACGCCACGGCGGTCGCGGCCGCCAGGGGGATGCCTTTGTAGGCAGGGCCGAACAGCACGTCGAAGGAAATACCGCTTTCAACGATGGCGGCCGCATAGAAACGACCCAACTGCGCCAGGGCGGAACCCGAGTTGAAAAGGCCGGCATTGAAGAAGTAAGGGCTGGTGCGCCCGGACTTCAGGGTGAACTCACCGAAGCGCAATACGCCGCGATCGATGGCAAAACGAATGAAATCGCGTTGATACGCCTGCATGAAAAAAGCCTCAGATACCACGGATTTAGCTAATTAGGTAGACGGCGTGTATCATACACGCACGCGATTTTTGGGGCCATTTATGCGGATCATCAGTGTGAACGTCAATGGTATTCAGGCTGCAGTCGAGCGTGGTTTGCTCAGTTGGCTGCAAGCCCAGAATGCCGACGTCATCTGCCTGCAGGACACCCGCGCCTCCGCCTTTGAACTGGACGACCCAGCCTTCCAACTGGATGGCTACTTCCTTTATGCCTGTGATGCCGAAGTTCCCGCCCAAGGCGGCGTGGCTTTGTATTCGCGGTTGCAACCCAAGGCGGTCATCAGCGGCCTCGGCTTCGAGACAGCCGACCGCTACGGGCGCTACCTGCAAGCCGATTTCGACAAGGTCAGCATCGCGACCTTGCTGCTTCCATCAGGGCAGAATGGCGATGAAGACTTGAACCAGAAGTTCAAGCTAATGGACGACTTCGCCCGTTATCTGGATAAACAGCGGCGCAAACGTCGCGAGTACATTTACTGTGGCTCGCTGTATGTGGCGCAACAGAAGCTGGATATCAAGAACTGGCGCGACAGCCAGCAATCACCGGGCTTTCTCGCGCCGGAACGGGCCTGGATGGACGAGATTGTCGGCAATATGGGCTATGTCGATGCCCTGCGGGAAGTCAGCCGCGAAGGCGACCAGTACAGCTGGTGGCCGGATAACGAACAGGCCGAGATGCTCAACCTCGGCTGGCGTTTTGACTACCAGCTGCTGACGCCAGGCTTGCGTCGCTTCGTGCGCAGTGCACGCCTGCCACGCCAGCCGCGCTTCTCGCAGCACGCGCCGCTGATCGTGGACTACGACTGGACCTTGACCATCTAAGGTCTTTTTCCAGGCACAAAAAAACCGACATCGCTGTCGGTTTTTTTGTGGGCGGTGGTTATTTGATCAACCGCAACGTCCACGGATAACGATAAGCCACACCCTTGTTGGCCTTGATGCCCCCAATGATCGTCATCACCACCGCACCAATCACCAGGACGGTCATCAACACGAAGCCGATCACGATAAAGCCCAGCAGGAAGCAGACCGCCCAGGCAATGCCCACGGTGATCTGGAAATTCAGCGCTTCCTTGCCCTGGTCATCAATGAACGGGTCCGTGTCCTTCTTCACCTGCCAGAGAATCAAAGGCCCCAGCAGGCTGCCGAACGGGAACATCAAGCCGAAAAACGCCGCGAAGTGACAGAGCATCGCCCACTGGCGAACTTCCTTGGACGGTGTCGGCAGCGGAAGTTGACTGTCACTCATGGCGTAGCTCCTTGGGGTTGAATCAGTCGGCCAGGGCGGCGTTCTGCAGTTCGAAGATCTCGGTCATGCCTTTCTGGGCCAATGCCAGCATGGCATTCAGGTCCGCCGGCTGGAATGGCGCGCCTTCGGCGGTGCCCTGCACTTCGATGAAACCACCGGTGCTGGTCATCACCACGTTCAGGTCGGTCTCGGCAGCCGAATCTTCAAGATAGTCCAGATCCAGCACTGGCTCGCCCTGATACATGCCTACCGATACAGCCGCGATCATCTGCTTGAGCGGATCGCCGCCTTTCAGGCCGCCACGCTTCTTGATGACTTTGAGCGCATCGACTAGGGCAACCATGGCGCCGGTGATGGATGCAGTACGGGTGCCACCGTCGGCCTGGATCACGTCGCAGTCGACATACAGGGTCACGTCGCCCAGCTTGGACATGTCCAGGGCAGCACGCAGGGAACGACCGATCAGGCGCTGGATTTCCAGGGTGCGCCCACCTTGCTTGCCACGGCTGGCTTCACGCTGGTTACGCTCGCCGGTGGCGCGCGGCAGCATGCCGTATTCGGCAGTCAACCAACCCTGGCCCTGGCCCTTGAGGAAACGCGGCACGCCGTTTTCGACGCTGACGGTGCAGATAACCTTGGTATCGCCAAACTCGACCAGTACAGATCCCTCGGCGTGTTTGGTGTAGTTGCGGGTGATGCGGATCGAGCGGAGCTGATCGGCAGCGCGACCACTTGGACGTTTCATAGGGGATACCTGTACGGAGGACGAAAAACTGCCGAGCATTATAGAGCCGCCAGCCCTGATCGGCACTTCTAAAAAATCCTGTTACAAACCCGGTCACCGAAGCCACTGTTTGGGGCCACCCGTCCCGTTGAGCTACAATCCTGCGCCTTCGCAGCCTGTCGGCTTCAATCTACCCATCAGCCCGCCTGTTTGCGGGACTGCATCGCGAGGTACCTCCATGGTGCACAGCATGACCGCCTTCGCCCGCGTCGAAAAAGCCGGCGTCCAAGGCACCCTGAGCTGGGAATTGCGCTCGGTCAACAGCCGCTACCTGGAGCCGCACCTGCGCCTGCCGGAATCGTTTCGCGACCTCGAAGGCGCGGTCCGTGAAGCGCTACGCCAGGGGATCTCCCGCGGCAAGCTGGAATGCACCCTGCGCTTCACCGAGGAAACCACCGGCAAGCCGTTGCAGGTGGATCGCGAGCGCGCCGCGCAATTGGTCGCCGCCGCCGAAACCATCGCCAGCCTGATCAAACAGCCTGCCGCCATCAATCCTTTGGAAGTTCTGGCCTGGCCCGGCGTGCTGGTGGCCGACGCCACTGACCCGCAGGCGCTGAACGCCGAGGCCCTGGCCCTGTTCAACCAAGGCTTGAAAGAACTCAAGGCCGGTCGCGAACGCGAAGGCGCCGAGCTGGCCCGCCTGATCAGCGACCGCCTGACCTCCATCGAAGAGGACGTGGTGACCCTGCGCGAACTGGTGCCGCAGATGCTTGCCACCCAGCGCCAGAAGGTCCTGGATCGCTTCGCCGACATGCAGGCCGAGCTGGACCCGGTGCGCCTGGAGCAGGAGATGGTCCTGCTGGCACAAAAGAGCGACGTTGCCGAAGAGCTCGACCGCCTGAGCACCCACATCCTGGAAGTGCGCCGCGTGCTCAAGTCCGCCGGTGCCGCCGGTCGGCGCCTGGACTTCCTGATGCAGGAACTCAACCGCGAAGCCAATACACTGGGCTCCAAAGCCTTTGATCCGCGCAGCACCCAGGCTGCGGTCAACCTCAAAGTGTTGATCGAGCAAATGCGCGAACAAGTACAGAATATCGAGTAAGGCACCCTGACATGACCCACAGCACCGGCACCCTTTACATCATTTCTGCCCCATCGGGCGCGGGCAAAAGCAGCCTGGTCAAAGCCCTGACCGACGCTGACGAGCAGATCCGCATCTCGGTGTCCCACACCACCCGCGCCATGCGCCCGGGTGAAGTGAACGGCGTGCACTACCACTTCGTCGAGCGCACCGAGTTCGTCAAGATGATCGAGCACGGTGATTTCCTCGAGCGCGCCGAAGTCTTCGGCAACCTCTACGGCACCTCCCAAAGCCACCTGCAGCAGACCCTGGACGAAGGCCACGACCTGATCCTGGAAATCGACTGGCAGGGCGCCGAGCAAGTGCGCCAGCTGATGCCCAAAGCCCGCTCGATCTTCATCCTGCCACCGTCGCTGGAAGCGTTGCACCAGCGCCTGACCAACCGCGGCCAGGACAGCGACGAGATCATCGAAGGCCGCATGCGCGAAGCCGTCAGTGAAATGAGCCACTACGTCGACTACGACTACTTGATCATCAACGACGATTTCGCCCACGCACTGGACGATCTGAAGGCGATTTTCCGCGCCAATCAGCTCCAGCAAAAGCGTCAGCAGCAGCGTTTCGGCAAATTGTTGGCCGAACTGCTCGGCTGATTGGCTCTTCCCAAAACCGCTGCAAGGGCTTTACATTGGCACTTGTAGCGCGTTTGCGATGGCCTGCGAAAAATCAGCGCTTCCCTAAACGCTGGTGATTTTTTAAACTGTTCAGTCCGCTCGCCCAACCGGGCAGCGCGCATATTGCATTCGCTCCGAGGAATACCATGGCCCGCGTAACCGTTGAAGACTGCCTAGAACACGTGGATAACCGCTTTGAGCTGGTCATGCTCTCTACCAAGCGTGCCCGTCAACTGGCTACTGGCGGCAAAGAGCCTCTGGTCCAGTGGGAAAACGACAAGCCTACCGTTGTAGCCCTGCGTGAAATCGCTGAAGGCCTGATGAGCTACGAGTTCATCGCCAACGCCGAAATCGTTGAAGACGAACCGCTGTTTGCAGCGTTCGAGGACGAGTCCAACGAGGCCGTCTAAGCCTATGCCTGGTCGACGTAGCACGGCGCGGGGTCACAGCCAACGGCAGGAGTTAATACTTTGCCGAGCATAGACGCCCTCGCCGATCGCTTATCGACCTACCTCGGCCCAGACCAGGTCAACCTGGTCCGCCGAGCGTATTTCTACGCCGAACAAGCCCACGACGGCCAACGCCGCCGCAGTGGCGAGGCGTATGTCACGCATCCTCTTGCCGTGGCAAATATTCTTGCCGACATGCACATGGACCATCAGAGCTTGATGGCCGCGATGCTGCATGACGTGATCGAAGACACCGGTATTGCCAAGGAAGCGCTCAATGCGCAATTTGGCGAAACCGTGGCCGAACTGGTCGACGGGGTCAGCAAACTGACCCAGATGAACTTCGAAACCAAGGCCGAAGCCCAGGCGGAAAACTTCCAGAAGATGGCCATGGCCATGGCCCGGGACATCCGGGTGATCCTGGTCAAGCTGGCCGACCGGCTGCACAACATGCGCACGCTGGAGGTGCTGTCCGGTGAAAAACGCCGGCGCATCGCCAAGGAAACCCTGGAAATCTACGCGCCCATCGCCAATCGGCTGGGCATGCACGCCATTCGTATCGAATTCGAAGACCTCGGCTTCAAAGCCATGCACCCGATGCGTTCCGCGCGCATTTATCAGGCGGTCAAACGCGCCCGGGGCAATCGCAAGGAAATCGTCAACAAGATCGAAGAGTCCCTGAGCCATTGCCTGGCGATCGATGAGATCGAGGGCGAGGTCAGCGGCCGGCAGAAACACATCTACGGCATCTACAAGAAGATGCGCGGCAAGCGTCGGGCCTTCAACGAGATCATGGACGTGTACGCGTTCCGGATCATCGTCGACAAGGTCGATACCTGCTACCGCGTGCTGGGCGCTGTACATAATTTGTACAAACCCCTGCCGGGGCGCTTCAAGGACTACATCGCGATTCCCAAGGCCAACGGCTATCAGTCGCTGCATACCACGCTGTTCGGTATGCACGGGGTGCCCATCGAGATCCAGATCCGCACCCGCGAAATGGAAGAGATGGCCAACAACGGCATCGCCGCCCATTGGCTGTACAAATCCACCGGCGACGAGCAGCCGAAAGGTACGCATGCCCGCGCCCGCCAGTGGGTCAAGGGCGTGCTGGAAATGCAGCAACGTGCCGGCAACTCCCTGGAATTTATCGAAAGCGTGAAGATCGACCTGTTCCCGGACGAGGTCTACGTGTTCACGCCCAAAGGCCGGATCATGGAGCTGCCCAAAGGCTCCACGGCGGTCGACTTTGCCTACGCGGTGCACACCGACGTGGGTAACAGCTGCATAGCCTGTCGGATCAATCGTCGACTGGCCCCGCTGTCGGAACCGCTGCAAAGCGGCTCCACGGTGGAGATCGTCAGCGCACCGGGCGCACGCCCGAACCCGGCCTGGCTGAACTTTGTGGTTACCGGCAAGGCCCGCACCCATATCCGTCACGCCCTGAAACTGCAGCGCCGCTCCGAGTCCATCAGCCTGGGCGAACGCCTGCTGAACAAGGTGCTCAACGGCTTCGACAGCTCCCTGGACAAGATCCCGGCCGAGCGCGTGCAGGCGATGCTCCACGAGTACCGTCAGGAACTGATCGAAGACTTGCTGGAAGACATCGGCCTGGGCAACCGCATGGCATATGTGGTCGCCCGCCGCCTGCTGGGCGAAGGCGAACAGTTGCCAAGCCCCGAAGGCCCGCTGGCGATTCGCGGTACCGAAGGCTTGGTGCTCAGCTACGCCAAGTGCTGCACGCCGATCCCGGGTGACCCGATTGTCGGCCACTTGTCCGCCGGCAAAGGCATGGTGGTGCACCTGGATAACTGCCGCAACATCAGTGAAATCCGCCACAACCCCGAGAAATGCATCCAGCTTTCGTGGGCCAAGGATGTCACTGGCGAATTCAACGTCGAGCTGCGGGTCGAGCTGGAACACCAGCGCGGCCTGATCGCCCTGCTGGCCAGCAGCGTCAATGCGGCCGACGGCAATATCGAGAAAATCAGCATGGACGAACGCGATGGTCGCATCAGCGTGGTCCAACTGGTGGTCAGCGTGCACGACCGTGTGCACCTGGCCCGCGTGATCAAGAAACTGCGCGCCCTGACCGGGGTCATCCGCATCACCCGCATGCGCGCCTAGCCCATCCATTACAAGGAGTCATTCATGACCAAGACTGTTATCACCAGCGACAAGGCACCAGCAGCAATCGGTACTTACTCCCAGGCGATCAAGGCGGGCAATACCGTCTACATGTCCGGCCAGATTCCACTGGACCCAAAAACCATGGAGCTGGTTGAAGGCTTTGAAGCCCAAACCATCCAGGTCTTCGAAAACCTGAAGTCGGTTGCCGAAGCTGCAGGCGGTTCGTTCAAGGACATCGTCAAACTGAACATCTTCCTCACCGACCTGAGCCACTTCGCCAAGGTCAACGAGATCATGGGCAAGTACTTCGAACAGCCGTACCCAGCCCGCGCCGCCATCGGCGTTGCCGCCCTGCCAAAGGGCGCGCAGGTTGAGATGGACGCCATTCTGGTCATCGAGTAAAACATCCGGCGCAGCGCTTCCAAGGGAAGGCTGCGCCGAATTGGTTTTTGGAAGGATTTCGTAATGCGCAAAGCGCTCGTTGCCTCTTCGTTGCTCGCCCTGTTGCTCGGCGGCTGCGCCAGCAATCCCGCCGACCTGGATGTGAGCGGCACCTGGATCAACCAGGCCGCCATCGACGCGGCAGCCAAGGGCGGCCCTTTGCGTGAAGCCCTGCAGAGCTATGGTCCGAACCTCGAATGGGAGGTGAACACCAAAGCATCCCAGGCCCGCTACTACAACGGTTTTGAAGTAGCTGAAGGCAAGTTGCTGGGTGAAAAATCCGGCGCCTGGAGCGTCGACTTCTACGGCAGCTCCGCCACTGAACTCAAGCGTAAAGGCAAACTACTGTTGCAAGGGGCCAATGATAACGAGCCCGAGCAGCTATTTGCCCGCGCCAAGGACCCTGCCCCCGAAGGCGCGCCACTTGGCGCCAACTTCGAACGCACCCTGTACGCCGCCTATATGGGCGGCACCTGGAAAATCAGCAGCGGCAACGGCGAAGGCGCGACGGTGCAGTTCCAGGCCAATGGCCAGGTAACCGGCTTGCCCGGCGCTGATCAGTACTCGCTGTGCCTGGCGGGCGATTGCGCCTCCATGAGCGGCGGCTACGACAGCATCTGGCTGCAACTGAACGGCCAGGGTAACCCGTGGATCTTTGCGCGCAAGGGCAAGCAACTGGAGATCTTCCAGGCGATCAACACCGCTCAGGCCGACGAGGTACCCTCGTTTACCCCCGGGCCACGACAGTGGTTGCTGGAAAAACAGTGACGCAAAAAAGGAGCCCTTAGGCTCCTTTTTCTTTAGGTCGCGATCAACCTTCAAGAATCGCTGCGTACCCTTCGCGATAACTTGGGTATCGCGGCGCCCAGCCCAGCGCCTTGGCCCGGGCGTTGCTGCATTGCTTGCTACCGGCCCGCCGTACGCTGGCGTTCTCGGCCCATTCGGTCACGCCAAGGTACTCGCGCAACCAGGCAACCACCTCGGCCAGCGGGGCCGGAGCATCGTCGACGCCGATGTAGCACTTATCCAACACACCGCCCTGCTCCACGTGCCGCAGCAAAAACGCCAGCAAACCCGCTGCGTCATCCGCGTGAATCCGGTTGCCATATAAAGGCGGATCAATCGCCACGCGATAACCCTGGCGCACTTGGCTCAACAACCACTCCCGACCTGGACCATAAATCCCGGTAAGGCGCACGACACTGGCGGGAATCCCACTATTCAATGCCACTTGCTCGGCTTCCAGCATCACTTGTCCGGAATAACCGCCAGCCTTGGTCTCGGAGCTTTCGTCGACCCACTCACCGTTCTGCTGCCCATACACACTGCTGCTGGACACAAACAGCAAGTGCTTAGGCTCCTGGCCGTAGTCGTTCAACCATTCCAGCACATGCTGCAACCCTTGCACGTACGCGGCGCGATAGCCTGCTTCGTCGTGATCGGTGGCCGCCGCGCAATACACCAGATAATCCACTCCGCCCACCGGCCAGGTGTCGGGGCAGTCTTCTTTGAACAGATCGCCAGCAATCCCGATCACGCCCTCGGGAAGGCGCGAGACATCCCGCCGCAGGCCGTGAACCTCCCAGCCCTTGGCCAGCAATTGGGTGGCCAGACGGCTACCGACATCGCCGCAACCGGCAATCACCACAGAAGGCGCAGACATCACAAAACTCCATTCTTAAAGGTCAAGATTAGCCCCCACAGATGACCAGCGGCCAGCAAAACGACAAATAAAGTAACTGTATTACTTCTGTTAACAAGAATTACTTGCAATAATAACCGCCCATTTGTCCTCGACCCGTTACGGTCTGGAAGGACGCTCACTCATTTTTTCTCTCAGGTCCGGCCAGCATGACACGCAATAAATTCCCCGCTTCGCCAACCAAGCCTCACAGCCCATCCCGCGCCTGGCGTGCGATAGCTGCAGTGCTGTTCAGCGTTCTGCTGGCACCGACCGCCGCGTTCGCCGACAACACCGCACCGGCCACCCCGCCGGCTGCCACTGCGCCAGCCTCCGAGCAAAACGCTCCTGCACCAGCCGCCGCACCCGCTGCCACCGACCCGGCCCTCGCCGCCGAAGGCGTACCGGCTGACGATTCCGGCGTTGTGCTGGAAGAAGACAACAGCCTGGGCATGGCCCACGACCTGTCGCCCTGGGGCATGTACCAGAACGCTGACATCATCGTGAAGATCGTGATGATCGGCCTGGCCATCGCCTCGATCATCACTTGGACCATCTGGATCGCCAAAGGCTTCGAGCTGCTGGGCGCCAAGCGTCGCCTGCGCACTGAAATCGTCCACCTGAAAAAAGCCACCACCCTTAAAGAAGCCAGCGAAAGCGCGGCGAAGAAAGGCACCCTGGCACACCTGCTGGTACACGACGCACTCGAAGAGATGCGCCTGTCCGCCAACACCCGTGAAAAAGAAGGCATCAAGGAACGCGTCAGCTTCCGTCTTGAGCGCCTGGTTGCCGCCTGCGGTCGCAACATGAGCAACGGCACCGGCGTGCTGGCCACCATCGGTTCCACCGCGCCCTTCGTCGGCCTGTTCGGTACCGTGTGGGGCATCATGAACAGCTTCATCGGCATCGCCAAAACCCAGACCACCAACCTCGCCGTCGTGGCTCCCGGCATCGCCGAAGCCCTGCTGGCAACGGCACTGGGCCTGGTTGCCGCGATTCCTGCGGTCGTCATCTACAACGTCTTCGCCCGTTCGATCGCCGGCTACAAGGCCCAGGTGTCGGACGCTTCGGCAGAAGTCCTGTTGCTGGTCAGCCGTGACCTCGATCACCTGCCTACCGAGCGCAGCTCGCAACCGCATATGGTGAAAGTGGGGTAATCGGCCATGGGCCTGCATTTGAATCAAGGCGACGACGAGCTCGTCGAGAACCACGAAATCAACGTCACGCCGTTTATCGACGTGATGCTGGTGCTGCTGATCATCTTTATGGTGGCCGCACCACTGGCTACTGTGGACATCAAGGTCGACCTGCCCGCCTCCAGCGCGAAACCTGCGCCGCGGCCGGAGAAGCCGATATTCCTCAGCGTCAAGGCGGACCAGCGTCTGTTCCTGGGCGAAGAAGAAGTCAAATCCGAAACCCTGGGCGCGGTGCTCGACGCCAAGACCCAAGGCAAGAAAGACACGACGATCTTCTTCCAGGCCGACAAGGGCGTGGACTACGGCGACCTGATGAGCGTGATGGATGCCCTGCGGGCAGCCGGCTACCTCAAGGTAGGCCTGGTCGGACTTGAGACGGCAGCCAAGAAATGATCACGACGCGCCACAAACTGACGCGTTATGGCACCAGCCTCGCCGTCGTGCTGGGCGTCCACGCCGTCGCGATCATCATCGCGCTCCAGTGGTCGGCGCCACATAGGGTCGAGCTGCCTCCGGCGGCCATGGTCATCGACCTGGCACCGATGCCGGCGCCACCACCTCCGGCACCGCCGAAGGTGGTAACGCCGCCGCAACCACCCGCGCCGGTGGAAGAGCTGCCATTGCCGAAACTGGCCGAGGCACCAAAGCCGACGATCCAGGTGCCAAAGCCGGTCAAGCCCAAGCCAAAACCACAGCCGCCAAAACCTGTGGAGAAGAAGCCCGATCCGCCCAAGGAAAAACCTTCCGAAGAGCCGCCGAGCGAAACTCCGCAGAACAACGCGCCTACGGAGAAGTCCGCTCAGCCACAACCCGGCCCTTCACCGCAGCAGATCGCGGCCAAGGCCACCTGGGAAAGTACCCTGCTGGGCCACCTGCAGAAGTACAAGAAGTACCCGCCAGGCGCCCAGGCGCGTGGCAAGGAAGGCCTGAACCGCCTGCGTTTCGTGGTAGATGCCGATGGCAACGTGCTGTCCTATGAACTGGTGGGCCGCTCCGGCAACGCCGATCTGGACCGCGCCACCCTCGACATGATCCGCCGTGCCCAGCCGCTGCCCAAGCCGCCGGCCGACATGTTGAAAGGCGGCAGCATCGAGATCGTTGCGCCGTTTGTTTACAACATCGAAAAACGTCGCCGGTAATCCTCTCCCGTGGGCACTCTCGAGTGCCCACGGCTGCTTCGTCTCCCCTGCCTATCGCCGCAAGCTGAACCCCAGTTGAACAGGCCTCAACCTAACTTTATCTTCACTTGTAACATTTAAAGACAAAGCCAATCATCCGCGAATCGTTCTCATTAGCGGACATTCGGCATGCCCAACCTTGCCCGACTGGCTCTTCTCCTACTGGCTTTTCCCGTCGCAGCGCAGGCGGATCAGCTGGTCACCCTGGTCATTCAAAACCACACCTTCAGCCCCTCGACGTTCGAGGTGCCTGCCGGTGAGCGTTTCCGCATTCAGCTCACCAGCCACGACGAAAGCGTCGATGAGTTCGAAAGCTATGACATGAAATTCGAAAAAATCATCGTCCCCGGCAACACCGTTACGGTGTTTGCCGGCCCGCTGCATCCCGGCACCTACACCTTCTTCGATGACTATCACCCCGACCAGGCCAAAGGCACGGTCACTGCTGTCGCGGCCAAGGAGTAAGCCATGCTGGCCTGTCTGTTGATCGTGTTTCGAGAAGTGCTGGAAGCCGGGATCGTGGTGGGAATTGTCATGGCCGCCACCCAAGGCCTGGCCAGACGCGGGCTGTTCATTGGTGGTGGAATCGCGGCCGGCGTGCTCGGTGCCGGCATCCTCGCGCTCTTTACCGGCGCAATCACCCAGGCACTGCAAGGCTTCGGCCAGGAAATCTTCAACGCGGCCATCCTGGTGGTTGCCGTGGTGATGCTGGGCTGGCACAACCTGTGGATGGCCAGCCACGGTCGCGAGCTGGCAACCCAACTGCGCAGCGCCGGCAATGCCGTACTCACTGGCGAAAAATCACTCTGGGCCCTGGCCGTAGTGATCACCGTGGCCGTGCTGCGCGAAGGCTCGGAAATCGTGCTGTTCCTTTACGGCATCGCCGCGTCGAGCCAGGCAGACCCGCTCTCGATGCTGACCGGCGGCGTGCTCGGCATCGCTGCCGGGGCCGCGTTGTCCTGGCTGATGTATCGCGGCCTGGTCGCCATCAGCCTCAAGCGCCTGTTCTCGATTACCGGCTGGATGATCGCCTTGCTTGCCGCCGGCATGGCTGGCCGGGCCGCCGCGATCCTCGCCGGTATCGACCTGATTCCCGCCTGGGGCTACCAGCTCTGGGACACTTCCTGGCTGGTCTCCGATGGCAGCCTCACCGGCCGCGCGCTGACTGCGTTGGTGGGCTACACCGACCGGCCGCTGGGCGTCCAGTTGGTTGCCTGGTCCGTCACCCTCGCGCTCCTGGTGCTGGGTAACCGCTTACTGCATTCACGCCCGACACAATCACGTTAACCGCCCCAGGAGCCCCACCATGAAACCTTTGCGCAATCCCTTGGCCGCCGCACTGCTACTTGTCAGCGCCGTGGCCGCTTCCTCCCTGGCCCAGGCCCGCGAATACCCGATTGGCGGGCCCGTCCAGGTCAACGACATGGAAATCGCCTCCTCCTATCTGGTGGGCATCGAAATGGCCCCGATGCCACCGGGCATGGTGATGAGCAAGGACTCGGTGCACCTTGAAACGGACGTGCACGCCACCGCCGACAACAAGTACGGCCTGTCCAACGGTGAGTGGGTGCCCTACCTGACCATCACCTACTCGCTGGTCAAGCAAGGCTCGCCCGACTACAAGGAAATCGGCACCTTATTGCCGATGGTGGCCAAAGACGGCGCTCACTACGCCAACAACGTGAAAATGGACGGCCCCGGCACCTATACCGTGGTGTTGCGCTACGAAAGCCCGCAAATCAAAGGCTTCTTCCACCACGTGGACAAGGAAACCGGCGTACCGGAATGGTGGGGCCCCTTCACCAAGACCTTCACCTTCAAATACCCGCAAAGCTGAAAGCATGAACGCGACACCTGATTACCAGGTGTCGTAAACCCCATGCTGTCTGATAACGTGCGTCTATCGATTGCAGCCGGTATGCTTGGCCCGCAACCTCATGGACGCCCGCTATGACTCTTACAGAATTACGCTACATCGTTACCCTCGCCCAAGAGCAGCACTTCGGCCACGCGGCCGAGCGTTGCCACGTCAGCCAGCCGACGCTGTCGGTGGGTGTGAAGAAGCTTGAAGACGAACTCGGTGTGCTGATTTTCGAGCGCAGCAAAAGCGCCGTGCGCCTCACGCCCGTCGGCGAAGGCATCGTTGCCCAGGCCCAGAAGGTTCTGGAACAGGCCCAAAGCATTCGCGAGCTGGCCCAGGCCGGTAAAAACCAGCTGACCGCCCCGCTGAAAGTCGGCGCCATCTATACCGTCGGCCCATACCTGTTCCCGCACTTGATTCCGCAACTGCACCGCGTCGCGCCGCAGATGCCGCTGTATATCGAAGAAAACTTCACCCACGTGCTGCGCGACAAACTGCGCAACGGCGAGCTGGACGCGATCATCATCGCCCTGCCGTTCAACGAGGCAGACGTGCTGACCCTGCCGCTCTACGATGAGCCGTTCTACGTGCTGATGCCGGCGTCCCACCCCTGGACGCAGAAAGACACCATCGACGCGGGCCTGCTCAACGACAAGAGCCTGCTGTTGCTGGGCGAAGGCCACTGCTTCCGCGACCAGGTGCTGGAAGCCTGCCCGACCCTGACCAAGGGCAATGACGGCGCCAAGCACACCACCGTGGAATCCAGCTCCCTGGAAACCATTCGCCACATGGTCGCCTCTGGCCTGGGCATTTCGATCCTGCCGCTGTCGGCGGTCGACAGCCATCACTACGCCCCCGGCGTGATTGCCGTGCGCCCACTGACGCCGCCGGTACCGTTCCGGACCGTGGCCATTGCCTGGCGCGCCAGCTTCCCGCGGCCGAAAGCGATTGAAATCCTCGCCGACTCGATCCGCCTGTGTTCGGTGGCCAAGCCGCCTGCTGCGAGCTAAGTAACGGTATGACTGAGCTGTCGCAGGTGTCGGTGACGGCACTCAAGGGTGTCGGGGAGGCCATGGCCGAGAAATTGGCCAAGGTCGGCCTGGAAAATCTCCAGGACGTGCTGTTCCACCTGCCCCTGCGTTACCAGGACCGCACCCGCGTGGTGCCCATCGGCCAGTTGCGCCCTGGGCAGGACGCGGTGGTTGAAGGCACCGTCAGCGGCGCCGATGTGGTGATGGGCAAGCGCCGCAGCTTGGTGGTGCGCCTGCAAGACGGCACCGGTGGCCTGAGCCTGCGCTTCTACCATTTCAGCAACGCCCAGAAGGAAGGCCTCAAGCGTGGCACCCGCGTGCGTTGCTACGGCGAAGCTCGGCCCGGCGCGTCGGGGCTGGAAATCTACCACCCGGAATACCGCGCCATTACCGGCGACGAACCGCCGCCAGTGGACACCACCCTCACACCGATCTACCCGCTCACCGAAGGCCTGACCCAACAGCGCCTGCGCCAGTTGTGCATGCAAACCCTGACGATGCTCGGGCCAAAAAGCCTGCCCGACTGGCTGCCTCAGGAACTGGCGCGCGACTACCAACTCGCACCGCTGGATGATGCGATCCGCTACCTGCATCACCCACCTGCCGACGCCGATGTCGACGAGCTGGCCCTCGGTCATCACTGGGCCCAGCATCGCCTGGCGTTCGAAGAACTGCTGACCCACCAACTGTCCCAGCAACGCCTGCGCGAAAGCATGCGCTCCCTGCGCGCACCGGCAATGCCCAAGGCTACGCGCCTGCCCGCGCAATACCTGGCCAACCTGGGGTTTGCACCGACGGGCGCCCAGCAACGGGTCGGCAACGAAATCGCCTACGACCTGAGCCAGAAAGAACCCATGCTGCGGCTGATCCAGGGTGACGTGGGCGCGGGTAAAACCGTGGTCGCCGCCCTCGCCGCCTTGCAGGCACTCGAAGCGGGTTATCAGGTTGCACTGATGGCGCCTACCGAGATTCTCGCCGAACAGCACTTCATCACCTTCAAGCGCTGGCTCGAACCACTGGGCCTGGAAGTCGCGTGGCTGGCCGGCAAGCTCAAGGGCAAGAACCGCGTAGCCGCCCTGGAACAGATCGCCGCTGGCGCCCCGATGGTGGTGGGCACCCACGCTCTGTTCCAGGACGAAGTGAAGTTCAAGAACCTGGCGCTGGTGATCATCGACGAACAACACCGCTTCGGCGTGCAGCAGCGCCTGGCCCTGCGCCAGAAAGGCGTGGGCGGCCGCATGAGCCCGCACCAGTTGATCATGACCGCCACGCCGATCCCTCGCACCCTGGCCATGAGCGCTTACGCGGACCTCGACACGTCAATCCTCGACGAACTGCCGCCGGGCCGAACGCCGGTCAACACGGTACTGGTCACTGACACCCGCCGGGTCGAAGTGATCGAACGGGTGCGCGGTGCCTGTGCCGAAGGGCGCCAGGCGTATTGGGTGTGCACGCTGATCGAAGAGTCGGAAGAGCTGACTTGCCAGGCTGCCGAAACCACCTATGAAGACCTCACCAGCGCCCTGGGCGAACTCAAGGTCGGGCTGATCCACGGTCGCATGAAGCCGGTGGAAAAAGCCGCGGTGATGGCCGAGTTCAAGGCCGGCAATTTGCAGTTGCTGGTAGCAACCACCGTGATCGAAGTCGGCGTCGACGTGCCCAACGCCAGCCTGATGATCATCGAGAACCCCGAGCGCCTCGGTCTGGCCCAACTGCACCAATTACGTGGCCGCGTCGGCCGGGGCAGTGCTGCCAGCCATTGTGTGCTGCTGTACCACCCGCCGCTGTCGCAGATTGGCCGTCAGCGCCTGGGCATCATGCGTGAGACCAATGATGGTTTCGTGATCGCCGAAAAAGACCTCGAACTGCGCGGCCCCGGCGAAATGCTCGGCACCCGCCAGACCGGCCTGCTGCAATTCAAGGTGGCCGACCTGATGCGCGACGCCGACCTGTTGCCCGCCGTGCGCGATGCCGCCCAGGCGTTGATCGAGCGCTGGCCGGAGCATGTCAGCCCGCTGCTGGATCGCTGGCTCAGGCATGGGCAGCAATACGGCCAAGTGTGACGCTGACCCACCGTAGGAGCGAGCCTGCTCGCGAAAAACCTGAGGGCGCCGCGTTGAATCAGGATGCCCGCATCATCGTTAACGACCTTCGCGAGCAAGCTCGCTCCTACACATGCCTGCAATAGCCGACAGTGTCACAAACCGCACTTAGACGACCCTCACTTGTATCAAGCTGGTTATACTCCAATGACTGTAGGAAATTGGATTCAGGCCATGTCAGAAGTTGCCCTCGCCACAGCCCCACCGACCGCACCCTCGGTGATTCGGACGCTGCTTGCAAAGCTCGCCATCAGCTACACGGAAGTTGCCGAACGCCCTGGCCTGAACCCGGCACAGAAGGTTCAGGCCGTGCTGCTCGACGATGCCGTGGGTGCACTCATGGTGCTGTTTCCGCAGAATCAGCTGCTGGACCTCAACCGCCTGGCCGAACTCACCGGCCGCCGCCTCACGGCGGTGTCGCCGGAGCGCCTCGAGCGCATGCTCGGCAAACACAGCCTGAGCCTGCTGCCTGGCCTGCCACCGCTCACCAGCTCCCCGTGCCTGTACGAAGAAAGCCTGTTGCGTGAGCCAACCGTACTGGTGCACTCGGGCGAGGCCGGGCTGCTGCTGGAGATTTCCAGCGACGCCTTCAAGAGCATGCTGACCAAAGCCAGCGCCGCGCATTTCGGCGAGCCGCTGAGCAGCATCCGGCCGAACCTGGATCGCCCCAACGACGACCGCGAGGAAATCACTCAGGCGATGCAGGCGTTCACCGCCCGCCGTATCCAGCAGCGCCTGGAAGCGACCATCGAGATTCCACCGCTGGCCGACACGGCGCAGAAGATCATCAAGCTGCGGGTCGACCCCAACGCCACCATCGACGACATCACCGGCGTGGTGGAAACCGACCCGGCCCTGGCCGCCCAAGTGGTGAGCTGGGCCGCATCGCCCTACTACGCCTCGCCGGGCAAGATCCGTTCGGTGGAAGATGCCATCGTGCGCGTGCTGGGCTTTGACCTGGTGATCAACCTCGCACTGGGCCTGGCCCTGGGCAAGACGTTGAGCCTGCCCAAGGACCACCCGCAGCAGGCCACACCGTACTGGCACCAGTCGATCTACACCGCCGCCGTCATCGAAGGCCTGACCCGCGCCATGCCCCGCGCCCAGCGCCCGGAAGCCGGCCTGACCTACCTGGCCGGCCTGCTGCACAACTTCGGCTACCTGTTGCTGGCCCACGTCTTCCCGCCGCATTTCTCGCTGATCTGCCGGCACCTGGAGGTCAACCCGCACCTGTGCCACAGCTACATCGAGCAGCACCTGCTGGGCATCAGCCGCGAGCAGATTGGTGCGTGGTTGATGCGTTATTGGGACATGCCGGACGAACTGTCCACCGCCCTGCGCTTCCAGCACGACCCGACCTACGACGGCCAATATGCGGAATACCCGAACCTGGTGTGCCTGGCCGTGCGCTTGTTGCGCAGCCGTGGCATCGGCTCCGGGCCGCATGAAGATATCCCGGACGAACTGGTTGAGCGCCTGGGGCTGACCCGGGACAAGGCAGAGGATGTGGTGGCCAAAGTGCTGGATGCGGAAACGTTGTTGCGCGAGTTGGCGTCGCAGTTCAGCCAGGGATAAATCGGGCGCCTGTTACACCGTATTCGCGAGCAAGCCCGCTCCCACATTCAATCCCATTCCAAAGTTGGAACTCGGTCGAATGTGGGAGCGGGCTTGCTCGCGAATGCAGGCGACGCGGTATTGCTGAAGAAACCCCTAGCCTTTGGGCTTTTTCTTCGGCTTCAAATACTTGGTCAACCCCTGGAACCAGATCACCAGCGCCGGGTTGCCCTTGATCTGGATCGACTTGTCCTGAATCCCCGTCATGAACGCCAGTTGCTTGTTCTTCGCCTGCATCGTGGCGAAGCCGTAGGCGGCATCCTTGAAGGCAATGGCAAACGCAGGCGCGGGATGAACACCCGAACGGCTGGTGATGCGCTGGTCTTTGACGATGAAGTGACGGGCAACCTTGCCGTCGAGGGTCTGCAGCTGGAACGCCAGGTCCTTGTCACCCAACTGCTGCTGGAACGCAGGGTTGGTGCGGCTGGCTTTGCCCATCAACAGGCCAAGCATCCAGAGAAGAAAACGAAATTTCATGCACACGGCCTCAGTGTAATTATTGGGTGGCCGCAGCAGTTTAACGATTTGTGCAAATAACGCTACCGATCTCCCGTTTTAGCAGGAGATCGGCTGGCGTTTAACGCTTATAGCAACAACTTGGCTTAAACGTTAGGGCAAGGAACCGGTGCCCAATCCGCCAGGTTTGGATCACGGCAAGTGCCTTCGATCTGCGCTTTACCGGCGCTGGCAACCTGCTTGCTTTCAGCTTGCTTGGTCTGGGCGGTCTGGATGGTTTTCTCGGTGGCTACGGCTTCTTTCGGCACGGTAGGCAGTACCGGCTTCTTCGCGACTTTTACCGGCTTCTTGCCTTTGGCTGGCGTCACCACCTGCGTGGTATCGGCAGTCGCAACAGTGACGACGTCAGCACGTTGTACGCCCACTTGTTGCAGGTCCTGCTCGTAAGCCTGGGTGTAGTTGTTCAGGTCTTCGCTGGCCTTGCCATTCACCGCGACGATCAGGTCGTTGGACTCTTTCAGGCCCGAGACGATTTCTGCCAGGCGCTTGCGGCCTTCGGTGTCGTTAACGGTCTTGGCCTTGCGGTCAGCTACCAGTTTGGTGAATGCGCTCTGGTAGCACTGCTGGGACGCCTTGGCGTACGCGGTGCTGCGGTCGATGTCCGAAGCGCGCTTGTTGACGTCGGTGGCGTAGGACGCGATGCGCTGGTTGTCATCGGTGATCTGCTTCTGGCGCTCGGTGTAGTAACCCGCTGCACCACCTGCCAGGGCGCCGCCCGCTGCACCGATGGCGGCGTTGCGGCCACGCTTGTCGGAGTCGCCGGTCAGGGCGCCCAGCAAGGCACCACCGGCCGCACCGATTGCAGCGCCGGTGACGACCGACTTGGTCAGGTCCGAATCGGTAGCGCGCAGGTGCTGCACCGGCTCGTAGCAGTTCGGGTAGTACTCGACCTTGGTGGTCGAGGAGACCTTGGAGGTCGGCGACGTTGCACAACCGGTCAGCACGGTGCTGAAACCAGCAGCGATCAACAGCAGATGACGCTTGGAAACTGCCTTACGGGAAAAAATCATCGTTGTGTTCTCTTTTAAGTTTGACTTGCCCAGCACGGCCCACCGCCGCCTGAGTCCTTTCCAAGCTCGCCATACAACCAACGGTCAAGACCGCTGACCGCTCGCTGCGAGCAATTCCTTCAAAATCGTCGCCGGGTCGGCCCGCTGTTGCTTGCGGTAGTTGCCCACATGGCGAACGAATAACGTCGCACGCGTCACCAGGCTCTTGCCCAGTACCGGCTTGCGATCCAACTCTTCCTTGATCCGTTGAAACTGCGCCTGGATCACCGCATCGGTGTAGCGCGTGCCGGTGGCCAGGTTGTCGATATAGATCGCCACCGCGCCGTCCAGCGCGCTGCGCCCATTGGTGATGGCCGTGGCGAACAGTTGCGCGCTGGCTTCGTCCTTGGCGTCGATGGCCTGCTGACGGCTCTTCTGCAAATTGATCAGGCGGATGTTGTAGTTGTTGATGGTCTCGGCCACCAGGGCCGCAGACTGAATCAGGTTGCCGGCCGCTTCTTCGCGCTGCTGGGCGATCAGCGAAACGTTGCGCTTGAGCTCTTCGTTGACCAGCCCAAGCTCGGCTTGCAGGCGCGGGTCGACGCTGGCGGCGATGATGCTGTCCAGGCGCTTGGTCGGGTCCTGGGCGTCATCGATGGCGTCGGTCAGCGAAGCCAGGCGGCCTTCTTTCTGCCACTGGGCGAACAGCTCCTTGTAGCGCGAACGCGGTGCCGACAAGGCGCCAATCGCCACGCGAAAGCCGGTGGTCTCGTTGCTTTGTTCGGTGCCGTCAGCGGCGAACAACGGGTACTCGCGGCGCATGCCGGTGAACAGCGTGCCCTCGCCTTCCAGGTAGTTGCCTCCCTTGACCACGAACCCGCCATAGGTGCCCTGACGACGCCCGGCGTGCACCAGTTGAAAGGATTCCTGGACCATTTCCGCCGCGTTGCCGATCACATCGAACATGCCGATCGGGTTGGGCAATTTGGTGCCGATAGGCATCAACCGCGCCGCTTGGCCGGTGCCACCGGCGACCTGGTTGAACACCGCATAATCGGCGAGGGGGCCGTCGCTTTCGCTGCCCTCGGTGCGCCGTGGGAACAGCCGGCCTTCCAGGTCCTGACGGCTGACCGCTTGGCCACCGCGTGCGGCAAACTCCCACTCCACTTCGGTAGGCAGGCGCACAAAGCCCAGGCCGCCGTCATCTGCCGAAGCCCCGCGACCACTCACCGGCAACAGCTCGCGGTGGTATTTCATCAACCACGCGCTGTACACCGCCGAGAAGCGTTCCGCCTCAAAGCGCGACAGCTTGACCTTGGGCAGGCGCGCCGCCATGCCGGTGGGTACGTCGCACGCCGGGGCCGGCTCGCCACTGGCCAGGGACTGCGCCTGGGACATGACCTGCGCGTATTGCCGTGCGGTGACTTCGTACTTGCCGATGAAGTACAGCATCGGCTTGAGCGGGGTCTTGGCGTCGGTCTTGGGCATCAGCGGCGCGATGACCTTGTTCCAGTCCTTGGGCAGGTCCTTGAGGGTGAACTGGCCGTTGATAAAGTCCCGGCGATAACCGGAAATAAACGACTGCTGGTAGCCCGCCTCGCCCTCGCTGAACGGGTAGCCGAGGCTGATCTCGCGGTCATCCAGGGTGCCCTGGGCCAGCACGTAGGCGTAGCGGAACACCATGTTGCCTTCGCAGGGCAGCGGCAGGCTGACGTCATCCGGCAACGGCTTGGGGTTGTCCAGCTTGTCGCTGGCCTCATCGGCCCAGGCCACGCAGGACAGGGTCAGCGCCACGGCGGCGCCCAGTAACTTATACATCTCTGATTCCTTCAGAAGCCTGGATACGCGCCACACGCCAACCGCCACAGGCCGCCGCCACGGCGCTGACGCCAAGGACAGCGGCCAAGGCCAGGCCGTAATGATGCGCCAGCAGATGACTGGCGTACTCGCCTGGCACCTGCACGAATAATTGATTCAGACCTGACTGCGCCAGGCCATACAACACGCCACTCAATACAGCGGCAAACCCCGCGCTGTAGAGCGCCTGCAACACCACGAACAGCAACAGCCCGGCGGTGGAAAACCCCAACAGCCGCAACACCGACAGCTCCCGGCGCTTGCGTGCAACCGATGCCAGCGCACCGGCAAAGATCGCGGCAAACGCGCCCGCCAACGCCAGCCCGGCGATGATCCAGAACACGATCGACAGGTTGCGGCTCAACGACTGCACCTGGGCGATGGTCTGTGCCTGGGTCGAAACCAGCAGATTCTGCCCGGCGAAATACACCCGCAGCGGTTCCACATCCATCAGGCGCCGCGCATACAAGCGGAACGCCGGGTATACCCGCTGCTCGCTGACGCCCACCGCATCGCCGTCCCAGCCAAACGCCGGCACCGCGCGGCCATCGCGATAATCTTCCGCCGCTTCCAGCAAGCCCAAGGGCGCAAACAGTCCATCCCGGGCGAAGGCTTCCAGCGGCAATACGTGCAGCACTTGAACCCGAGTGCGCTGCGACTCGACCCGCCCCGCCACTTGGCGACCAAAACTGGCCTCCAGCCAATCCCCGGCCTTCGCCCCGAGCTTCTCGGCAGCGGTGTGGCTCAGCACGATTTGATCCAGGCCCTTGGGCATCGGCATGCCGGCCAGCAATGGATCGTTGTCGGCGGTCGGCAGCATCTCCACCGTCACGGCGCCCAACTGCGCCGTCGCTGCAATCTGCCGGGTGCGCGGCAAGGCAAACGCCACGTCATTGCGCTGGCGCAGTTGCTCGACAAATTCACTGCTGAATCGACCACCGCCCAACGGAATAATTTCCCGGGTGGCCGGGTCGTTTTCCAAACGTTCGGTCAAACTGCTGACCAGTCCATATTTCAAGCCAAATAACACCAGCAGCGGGGCGATCACCGCCACCAGCGCGAGCACCGAACACACCGACAGCCACGCATCGTTGCGGTAATCCTGCCAGGCCAGGGAAGCCACCAGGGCGATACGCATCAGCAGGCCTCCCCGAGGGTCGCGGTGACGCCGCCGTCGGTGTCGCGACGGCAACTGATGCGCCGCACCTGCAAGCCACTGGCCCGAGCCAGAGGTTCATCATGGGTCGCGATCACGCAGCACGCGCCGTTATTCCGGGCCTGGGCCAACAGCGCCTGCATCACCCGCTCGGCGTTCAACGGGTCAAGCGCAGCGGTGGGCTCATCCGCCAGCAACAGCTGCGGACCGTGGGCCAGGGCTCGGGCACAGCTGACCCGCTGACGCTGGCCGACGGACAACGCCGCCGGCTTCTTATCCAGTTGATCAGTGATTTCCAGCTGCTCGGCCAACCGCGCCACGCTGCCATCGTCCCTCAACCCCAGGAGTTGCCGCGACAATGCAATGTTGCCGCGCACATCGAGAAAACCCAGCAGGCCGCCGGTTTGCAGTACATAACCCAGGTGCCGACTGCGCAGGTTCGCCAGCGCACTTTGCTGATCGCCGCGCCAGAGCCCGGCGATGTCGACGCGGTTGAACTCGAACTGCCCGACCTGATCCGGCGCCAATACCAGCGCGAGCAAATCCAACAAGGTGCTCTTGCCACAGCCACTCGGCCCGACCACCGCCAACTGTTCACCCGCACGCAGTTGCAGGCCCGGTATCACCAGGCTGTAGCGCTGGGCACCAACGCCCCGGCTCTTATGCACTGCGCTCAAGTTCAGCATTACGGCAGCGTCGACAACGGCACGCGGTACAACGCATCACCCGGCTCGGCATCGCCGAAACGGACCCAATTCGCCACGTCATTGTGGAAGGTTTCGTAGAGGCGGATCTTCGAATCCAGCTCGTCGATAAAGTCTTCCTGCTCGGCCACGCTCAACGACAGCCACAAGTCCTGGGTCATGTTCAGCGACTTGCTGCGGTACGGCAGGCCTTCCAGGTACTCGCCCAGGATGCCGCCGTCCGCCAGGTTGCCGCCTTTCTTCAAGGCCTGTGGATCGCGGCTCATATAGGCCGAGGCGCTGGCGATTTCCTGGAAGAAATCCTTCGGTGAGGTCTGGGTTTTACGCGCAGCGTCGACGATCAGTTTCAAGGACTGCTGCAAATCGTTGAGCTGCAATTTGGTCAGCATCACGCACACCTGAAAGGCCGGTAGCGCGGTGTTGGTCAGGTCGCGGTCGGCGGTCCAGGCACTCACCAGTTGCGGCGCCTGGCTCGCGGTTTTGCGGCCGAGGAAATCCATGTGCATCGCATAACCAACGGCGGCGGATTTGTCCGCCAGGGTCGGCGCGGTGCTGAGCAGCGGCACCGGCTGCGGCGTGTTGCTGCGCACCTGATGCACCAGGTTGGCGAACACCGTACCGATCTCGTCGACCCGTTCACCGAACTTGCGCACATCGCCACCGGGCACCGGCGTGTACAGGTCGCCGATCTGCGGGTTGGCGTCGGCGGTGAGGGTGCGGTACTGGGTTTCGGCGCCGCTGTGGGTTTTCTTGCCGGCGTCGGTACGCAGGTGCAAAGCGTAGATCTTGATCTGCTTGCCCAATGCAGCCTGACGTACTTCGGCTTCGTTCATCTGGGTGGTGGCGAACGGGTCGTTCTTGCGCAACGCACCGGCGTCAGTCACCAGCAGGATCAAGCGTCCGCCGTAGCCGGACCAGTCCATGCCCTCCACCGCCTGCATCACACCGGCGAACGCGTCTTCGTTGAACGAGTGGCTGGACACCGTGGACGCCTTCACCTGGCGCGCCATGTCGAGGAAGCGTTGCGGGTCGCGGCCCTGGTCGAGGGTGATCAGGGTCTTGGCCACGTATTCCAGGCCCGGGGTTTTCTTGATGCTGTTGCGAAAACCCACCAGCCCAAAGCTCACACTGTCCAGCTCGCCACGCTCGGCGATGCGGGTTTGCAGCTCGTGGACCACGTCGCGAACCTGGTCGATGTAGGGCTGCATCGACACCGTGGTGTCGACCACCAGCACCACGGCGGTGCGAAAGGCGTCGGCGTTGGCATCGGTCACCGGCGTTCGGCCGACAGCCTTGGCGATGACATTAGGCGTGTTGCCCGGGTCGATGGAGGCAACGTTGAGCAACTGCACCGGCTGGCCGTTTTCGTCGAAGCTCTCTTTGGAGTCGAAGATCGGCAACAGGTAGAACTGGTTCTGCGGAACGGCGCTGGCGCTGGGTTCCAGGGCCAGCACTTGCTGATTGTCCTCGCTGTTTTTCTGCACCTTGAGCAGCAGGTTTTTCGCCGCCGCCGGATCAGCCAACAACTTTTCCACTTCTGCGGATTGGCGCAGGAACATCACCGGCGCCCGGCCCGAACGTTCAGTGAACTTGAGCACCAGGCTCTGCTTCCAGTCGCTGACTTGGGTGGCCGGCAACCAGCCGTCGCTACGCCCGTCGGTGGCGGCGCCAACACGCAGCCACGGGCTGCCGTCGACGTCCTTGCGCTGGTAGACGTAGAGCACGGAAAACGCCGGCAAACCTTCGCCTGCCGTACCGCCCGCGTCACTCGACAATTTCGCGCCGGGCTTGCTCAGTACCCGCTGGAACAGGGTTTTCTTGCCAGCCATCAGCAACGGGCGTTGGCCGCCGTCGGCCTGCGCCGCCACCGGTTGCGCGGCAGGCGGCGTGGCAGTCGGTTTGGCGGTCTTGGCCGCCTCGACAACCGGCGGCGCGGCGGGCGCATCATCTTTCAACCACCAGTAGCTCGCGCCCCCAATCGCCAGCGCCACCGCCACGGCAACCGCTGCCAACGCCAGCACCGGCCCACGGTTCTGTTCGGACACGGCGGAGTGTTGCGTCGGCGTCACCACCGGTTGACGCACCGGTTGCGGCTGCGGCTTATCGGTCGGGATTTCGATGGAGACCGGCGTGAGTCCGGCCAGGTCATTCGAGACCGCCACCGGAATCGGCAGAGGCCGAATCAACGTCGCCTCGACCTGCTCTTCCTTCGGCAACTGATCCAACGCCCGCAACAACGCCGCCGCATCCGGGAAGCGTTCCGCCGGGTCTTTGGCCAGCAGCTTGCGCAGCACCTCCTGATAACGCCCATGGTGCACCGGCAACTCCGGCAGCGGTTCAGTCAGGTGCGCCAGCGCGGTGGAAAGCGCATCGGTGCCGTTGTAAGGCAGCTTGCCCACAAGGATTTCGTAGAGCACCACGCCCAACGCATACAGGTCGGCGCGACCATCAATCTCCTGGCCCCGGGCCTGCTCCGGGCTCATGTAGCTCGGCGTGCCGACGGCAAATCCGGCCTGGGTGAACTGCGTGCGGTCATCCAGGGACTTGGCGATACCAAAGTCCGACAACACCGCCGTGCCATCCGCGCGGAACAGAATGTTCGCCGGCTTCACGTCACGGTGGACCAGGCCCTGGGCGTGGGCATAACCCAGCGCCGACGCGATCTGGCGGATATACGTCAGCCCCTGCTCCGGCGTCAGGCCGGCGGCGATGCGCTCCTTGAGCGTGCCATTGGGCAGGTATTCCATGGCCATGTAATACAGCTCACCGACATTGCCGATGTCATGGATGGTCACGGTATGCGGGTGGGACAGGCGCGCCAAAGTCTTGCCTTCGCGCAGGAAGCGTTCGCAGAAGCTCGGGTCGGCCGCCAGCGCTGCCGCCATGATCTTCAGCGCCACCTTGCGCTCCAGTGACCGCTGGGTCGCCAGGTACACGCTGGCCATGGCGCCAACGCCAATTTCGCCTTCGATGTCGTAGCCGGGAATGACGATGTTCATGTCGACACCTTCACAACGATGGCGGTGATGTTGTCCGGCGCGCCGCGATTGAGCCCCAGGTGCACCAGGCTGCGGACGATTTCGTCGGGCTCGGCATGGCTCAACACTTCGCGAATCTCGTGGTCTTCGACGGTCCTGTTCAGGCCGTCGCTGCACAGCAGGTAACTGTCGCCGGGGGCGATCAACAGGTCGACCGACGACAACGCCAACTGTGCTTCCACGCCAATCGCACGGGTGACGATATTCGCCCGTGGATGCACCCGGGCATCGGCTTCACTGAGCAGGCCGCTGTCCTGCAAGTCCTGCACGTAGCTGTGGTCGCGGGAGATGCCTTCCAGCACGCCGTCCCGCAGGCGGTACAGGCGGCTGTCGCCGGCCCACAAGCACACACCGCGCAAGCCTCGGGTGGCAAGCAACACCACGGTGCTGCCCATCATGCTCACGCCACGGTGGGCGGTTTCTTCGCGCACCGCGCCGTTGACCCGCAACAGGTCGCTGCGCAACGCCGCCGTGTATTCCTCAAGGGAACGGCCGACGGGAATACTGCGCAGGCTGTCGACGATCAGGCTGCTGACGTAGTCCCCGGCCGCATGCCCGCCCATACCGTCGGCCACCACCCACAGGCCGTTTTCCGGCAGGTCGAGGCAGGCGTCTTCATTGACTTGGCGAACCATGCCGACATGGCTTTTGCTGGCGGATTTGAACGTGGACCGCATCTACACAACACCTTCTTGGCCAAGCAAAAATTGCGCAAAATCGTCGGCGGCAGGCAGGCCCTGACACCGCAATAAACCGGGGGAAATCTGTTGCGAACCCCGCCCCCACCACAGGCTCGCGCCTTCGCAGGCCTGTTCGGCAAGCGCAGTCATCCGCGCTTGCGGGTCTGTGGCAGCGACGCGTTGCAGGCCGGCAAATCGGCTACCCAAGGTGCGTGGTTGGCAGGCCGGAGCGCCGAGGGATTCGATGCCGTCGCTGAAACCTTCGAAGGTGGCACCGGCATCCAGCGTGCTCAGCAGCAGCTCTTCCACCTGCTCAAACCAGGCGTCCGGGCCGCCGATGATGGAGGCCGGATCGCTGTCGTGATCCAACAGCGCAGCCACCGTCAGCGGGAAATAGCGCCCCACCCGGTCGATGCTCGGCATCACCACGCCCACCGCCGCGTCCGGCCCGCACACACCCGGTGCCAGCACGAAACGCCACAGCGGGCTGACCAGGTAAGCGTTCAACCAGTCAGCCCCGAGACGGGTCTGGCTGGCGAGTAATCCGGACGCCAGCCAGCTGTCCCAAGGGCCGATAAAGCTCTGGGGCAGCGCGCGGCTGACAAAGTCGCCGCGGCTGGCCAACTTGCCGTAGAAACCCAACGTGGTCATAGCCGCTCCGGCAGGCTGAAGCCGTTAAGCACGCGGCTCTTGAACGGGTTGAAGGCGCTGTTGGCCCGCAACTCGTAGGAGATGCTCGCGCCGTCGACCCGCAGGCGCAGGTTGAAACGGTCCGGCGAATTACCGGCGGTCAGGTCTGATTGTTCCAGCAACCGGAACCACGCCCACGGGCCATCCAGCGTCACGCCGGAGCGCCCGCTGGCCGACGGCGGCATGATGGAAATGCGCACCACGCCAATGCTGCCGGGATTCGGCCACTGCATCGCAACCGGGCGGCTCGGGCCGTGGTCGTAGCTCAGTTGTTGGCCGTCCAGGTCCAACAGGAACTGGGTGATGGTCGCGTCCATCGCCACCGGCTTGAGCTCAAAGCGCACGATCGGCTGGGTGCCACCGGCGCGGAAAAACGCGTCACGAATGGTCGCCGCGCGCTGGAACGTTTGCAGCACACCCGGCGCGATGCCGAGTTTCTGCGCCGCGCCCGGCTGCCAGCGCCAGGTTTGCGTGGAGGTGTCGACGTAAGGTTGCAGGTACTTGCGGAAGTAGTTGTCCATCACCCCGCCCACCCCAAAGAACTGCCCGAAATCATCCAGGGTCGCGTCCCGCGCACTGCCAGGCGACATCGGATAACGCCCGGCCAGGGACTGGCGATACACGTTCACCACTTCACTGACCCACGCCGCATTCAACTGGTTACGCACCCCGCCCATCATGCTGTTGGTGGTGGAGTTGACCACCGACTTGACCATGCCCTGCACCAGCGGCGGCTGGCGTTCGGCATTCAGGCTGACCCGCGTGGCCGCAGCCGCCGCCTGGTTTTTCGCTTCGCCGAGCAACGCATCGCCGCTGGCGCCGACCATGGCGCTGACCTGCACATACAACGCATTCATGTCCGCCAGCAGGCTATCAATGGCCGCCGGTTCGCCTTCGTTCTTGCTGACGATGCTGTTGAGTTCGGCGAAGTGCGCCGTCACCGGATCTTCACTGGCCGCTGGTGCATTCGCAGTTGGCTGGTCCTGGCCAAGCAGGCTGCCGAGGCGTTCCTTGAGCTTGTCCACGCCACCTTCCACCGGCGCGCCCTTGGCGGCCAGCAGGCGTTCTTCCGCCTGCAGGTCGGTCTCCTTGGAGACTGCCACCAGCAGCTTCTTCAGCGGCGAGGTCGGCCCGGAAATCACCCGCAAAACGTCGGCCGCCTGGGCCACGCTGGTGATCGGCACAAAGTCGATGTCAGCCAGCAAGGCGTCCCACTGGCGTTGATAGTCCTGGAAGTACAGGCGACGCACGTCCGCCGCGAGGCTGACCACGTTCTGTTGATCGGCCGGCTCGCGGCCCAGCACCCATTGCTCTTCAGCGAGGGTGCCGGTCTGGTTCAGGCTGGTCAGCAGGAAGCCCTGGCGATAACCCTTGGCGGTGAAGAAGCCGCTCAACGGCTCACCCAACGGCTTGCCACTTTTGCGACTGAACACCAGCGCGGCATCGCGGCCCGCCGCTTCGTTGATGCGAAAGTCCGGCACGCCTTCCGGCAGTTTCTGGCGCTTGATGCGGTCGTAGACGCGCTGGGCCACCGGCAGTTGCTGCAGTTGCCGGCGCAGATCGTCAATCAAGCGCGGGTCCAGCCGGGCGCTGGGCGGATGCCGCTCGAACAAGGCCTGCAAGTGCCCGATCAGAGCCTGGCGTTGGTCCGCCGGCAGGTCGCGCGGCAGGTTGCGGTCCCAGTCCAGGGCGATCCAGGCCTTGATGAAGTCCGGGTCGTAATGCTCACTGTCAGCGAGCATCAGGTAGGCCTTCAAGCCTTCATAGAGGAAGTCGGAATTGCCGCCGCCGTGCAGTTGCTCTTCGATGCGCGTCACCAAACGGGGCGCGAACACGGCGATCAACAGCTTGCGGTAGACGCTGGCGGATTCGGCTTCGAGCATGTCGCCCTGATACAGGCCCAAGCCTTCGGACCAGCTTGGCGAGTCCCCCGCCAGGTTCTTCACCGCATTGAGCAACGGCAGCACCGCCAGTACTTCGCGTTGCGCCGGGCTCAGGTTCTGCACGGTCTGGCCCAGCGGTGCGACCTTCTGGTCAACCTGGGCGATGTAGGCCTGGTTGGCGCGATAACTCACCCACCACAGCGTACTGACCACCAGCACCAACGCCACGGTTGCGGCCAACACGCCACGGGCAATCCACTTGCGACGGCGCTCGACCTTCGGGTTGACGCCCACCAGGCCACGCTCGGCAAACGCCACGGCGGTGAACAGCTTTTCGATGAAATAGCTGCGCCCGGTGCCGGTCTGACGCGCCAGGTGCTGGCGGTCCAGGTTCATGCTCTGGGCCATGGCGCCGATCAAGCGGTCAATCGGGCTGCCTTCCTGGGTGCCGCTGGTGAAGTACACCCCGCGCAGCAAGACCCGCTCTTCAAAGGCGTTGGGTTTGAACACGCCTTCAAGGAAGCCTTGCAGGCAATCCTTCAACGCGCCGAACTGCTGCGGGAAGCCGTAGATCAGGTCGCGCCGCGCCGGGTCGCGTTCCTGTTGCAGGCGTTCCACCAGGCGCTCGTTGAGGCGCTGCTCCAGACCGGCGAATTCGCTTTGCAGATGGGCCAGCGGGCTGTCGCTGTTCTTGCCGTCGTCCAGGGCGAAGGTCATGCCCCACACCTGGGCGCGCTCTTCCTTGCTCAGGTTGTCGAAGAACTCCATGAAGCCCGGTACCAGGTCGAGCTTGGTGAGCATCAGGTAGATCGGGAAGCGCACGCCCAGTTGGGTGTACAGCTCCTGGATGCGCAGGCGGATCGCGGCAGCATGGGCGGCACGCTCGGCGTCGCTGCCCAGCAGCAGGTCCGAGAGGCTGATGGCGATAAACGCACCATCAATCGGGCGCCGGGAACGCTGCTTTTTCAACAGGTCGAGAAAGCCCAGCCAAGCGGCTTTATCCACCGTGGAGTTGCTGTCCTGGGTGGTGTAGCGGCCGGCGGTGTCGAGCAATACGGCCTGGTCGGTAAACCACCAATCGCAATTGCGCGTACCGCCCACGCCCCGTACAGCACCGGCACCCAACTGCGCGGCCAAGGGAAAGTGCAGCCCGGAATTGACCAGCGCGGTGGTCTTGCCCGAACCCGGCGGGCCGATGATCACGTACCACGGCAGCTCATACAGGTTGCGGCGCTCGTCACCGCCCAGCTTGGCCTTTTTCAACAGGGCCAGGGCTTCGTCCATGCGCTGGCGCAGGGTCGCCAGCTCTTCGGCGGTGGCAACGCTGGCCGGGTCTGGCGGGGTTTCTGCGGCGAGGCTGCGCATCACTTCGGCGGCCTGGCGGCGGGCCTGGATAATCCGGAACACGCGGTAGGCAATCCACACCGCGAACACCAGGATGATCAGCGCCCAGCGGCGTCCTTCCGGCACCAGCACATCGAGCAGCGGCCCCACGAACCAGATGATCAGGCTCAAGGCGATCAGGCCCAGCAACGGGATCACCCAGCGAATCACAAAACTGAAAAACGCCTTCACTCGACCCCCTCCGCCAATACGGTGATTTCTACCCGGCGATTGCGCGCACGGCCTTCAGCAGTGGCGTTGGTCGCCACGGGCTCGGTGTCGCTACGGCCCTCGGCACTGAAGCGTTCCGCCTGGCCGGTCTTGGCCGCGAGAATCTCCAGCACCGACTTGGCCCGCGCCTCGGACAGCGCCCAGTTGGACGGGAACCGCAGGGTCGCAATCGGACGGTTATCGCTGTGGCCGGTGACCCGCACCTGGCCCTTGACCTTGCGGATGGCGTCGGCAATGCGCAGCATCAGTGGCTGGAAGTCATCGACGATGCTGGAGCTGGCCGAGGCGAACAGTTCATCGCCACGGATGGTCACCACGGAGCGGTCGACAGCATCTTCCACCGCCACGCGACCGGCCTTGATGTCTTCCACCAGGAAGCCTGCCAGGCGTGGCCGCTCGATGATTTTCGGCTGCGCTACCGGACGGTCGATGGCCTGCACCGGGATCTCGCCCAGGGCATGAATATTCTTGAACACCGGCTCGGCATCCGACGCCAGTTTCATCCGCAACCCGAACAGCAACGCCAGCAACAATGCCACGCCGATGGCCACGGCGATCCACGGCGGCATGAACTGCGCCAGGCGATCACGGGCCACGGTTACGCCGCGCCAGTGGGGCGACAGCTCGCGCTCATGCTCGCCACGGGCACTGCGAATTGCCGCCGCGGTACGCTCGCGCAAGGCTTCCAGCTGGCTGCGGCCGTCGTTCATCACGCGGTAGCGACCTTCGAAACCCAGGCACAGGCACAGGTACAGCAGTTCCAGCAGGTACAGGCGCTCCCGCGGGCTTTGCAGGCAGTGATCCAGCAATTGGAAGACCTTTTCGCCGCCCCAGGCTTCGTTGTGCACGGTGATCAGCAGGCTCTGCTTGCCCCAGTCACTGGCACTGCCCCACGGCGTACTCAGCACGGCTTCATCGAGGGCGGTGCACAGCGCGTAACGCGCCAGCAGCACGTCATTGCGGGCCACGCCGGCAGCCTCGGCACGCTCTTCAAACTGGCGCAGGTAGGCCAGCAATTGTGCGCGCAGGCTCGACGGCGCCGGGTGCGAAATCGTGTTGCGCAAGCGCGTCAGCAGCGACAGCAACGGGCCGGCGGCGCTTTCCAGCGGGTTCAGGCCCTGGGCCTTGCCGGTCAGGATCGGCGCAGCGGGCATCGACAGCGGCGCCGGCTCTGCGCGAACCGGCTCCGGTGCGCGGCCACCCGGGCGCGGCATGAACTGGGTGCGGTCATCATCATTGGGATGCATCGCGGATTATCCTCGGATGGCCCAGAAAGCCAGGTTCAACCCCGGGAACTGGCCGGCGATGTGGAACGCAAAGCCGCCGGAATTACTCAGTTGCTGCCAGTGCTCGCTGCCCCGGTCCAGCTCGTAATAGGTGCTGCCTGCATGGTACGGAATCTGCCGTGGCGCCACCGGCAGCGGCAGCAGGCCGATGCCCGGCAGTTGCAGGTTGACCAGGTCGCGGATGTGTTCCACCGAGCCGACTTTGCTTTGCTGACCGAAGCGCGCGCGCAGGGTTTCGCCTGGCACATCGGCGCGCACCACCAGGATGAAACTGGCGCTGTCGATCAAGGTTTTGTCGGCCAGCATCGCCACGTGCACGCCGTAGGCTTTCTCGACAATCGGGATCGGCGTGGCCTTGCTGTCGATCAGCATCGACAGTGCTTCACGCAGCGCCTGCATCACCGGGGTGAAGCTCAGGGCCAGGTCGTCATGCTGGTATTGCGGGTATTCCTGGGGGCGGCGGCCAGTGGTGGAGAAGGTCGAGAACTCGCCGGCCAGGCTCACCAGTTCACTGAAGAAACGCTCCGGGTGCAGCGGGCTCAACTGGCTCAGGTGCTGGATCAGCGGCTGGGCGCGGTTGACCAGTTGCAGCAGCATGAAGTCGGCAATTTCCGAAGCGCCACCGGCGCCCGAAGCCACCACGCGCCCGGCCAACGCTTCGCCGCGCTGGTGCAGCAGGCCCAGCAGTTCGCTGCGAAACGCGGTCAGCGGTTTGCTGGCAGCCACGTCGAGTACCGGCGGGATGTAGCTGTCGTCCAGCACCAGGGCGCGGTCGGCGCGTTTTTCCTTGATGCGCACCAGGCCGATGGCTGCGTAATCGCTGATGCCATCCTGGGCAGTCAACAGCCGCAGGGCACGGGAACCGACCGCCACCGGCGCACGGTTTTCAAAGGGCGCGTTGTCGTCGCGCACTTCGCGCACCTGGCTGACGTAGCGCGCCGCTTCCAGGGCTTCGCCTTCGTCGACGGTGTCGCGGGCGCCGGCACGCTTGAGGGGCAGTGCCAGGTAGACCAGGCCATCGCGCAGGTGGTCGTCGATGTTCAACGGGCTCGGCGCCAGGTCGTCCTGCGGAATATTGAACGGCGTACCGTCGGGCAACAAACCGCGTGCCGAGACAATCGCCAGCTTGCCCTGGGCCAACAGGCCCTGGTCGATCAACAATTCGGAGAAGCCCCAGGCCCCTGCCGACAACGGGCGGCTGCGCGCATCGATCAGGTTTTCCAGGTAACGGTCATGCTGCTGGAAGTGCTGCGTTCCGATGAACATGCCTTCCGACCAGACCACGCGATTGTTCCAGGACATGGGGGCTCCGATTCTTATTGGGCAGGGCTGGATGGGGGAACCACGACGTCGGCACGTACGGCATGCACATCGAGGCTGATCTGGTATTCGGTGTATTGGCGCGCCGGCACGTTAAGCACGGTGCGCCACACGGCGCGGTCCAGTTCGCGATAGCCCACCAGCAGGCCGATCTGGCGGGTGGACGGATCGAGGTCGCGCTGGATGCTCAATTGCTGGCCGGGCTGGATCACCACTTCGTCCTGGTCGAGCAGGTCGAGGCCGAGGGTCGACTGGGCGCGATCGGCCAAGGCGAAGTAGTCGGAACGGCTGAAGGTGGCGGCGTTTTTCAGTTCGAAAATCCGCACCCGTACCGGGGCTGCCTGGCCATTGGCGCCGGGGTTGAGCCCGGCGATGGCGTGGAAATGCAGCTCGACGGCGGCGGTGTCTGCCTCAGCCTCGGGGGCTTCGGGCTTGGCCGCATCCTTGGCACACGCCGTCAGCAGAAGCGCGGTGGCGGCTGCGAGTAAAAACCTGGGAATCATCCTGCGTCCTCAATGACGTACTTAGCTATCCGTTGTTCCATGTACTGCGTTGTTAGTGACGCTGTCGGCTGCTGTGCTCTTCGTAGGCACGGCTGAATTCACGCCCGAACAAGTCCTGGAAATCTTCCTGGGCCTCGCGGGAAATATTGCTGTAGAGCTCGGTGAACTGCTGCCAGTACTGGGCCTGGCGCGAACCGTTGAAAATGCTCGACAACCCGCCCGGTTTGCCCATGCGCTCTTCAAGCTGCGCCGGCTCAAAGCGCGTCAGCAGGTGTTTGATGGCGGCTTCGACACCGGCCATTACCGCCAGTTGGTGAGCGCGCAGATCGTCGAAACTGTCGCGTACTGCCACGTCCGGCGCCATAAACGCCTGGTTGCTGTGACGCAGTAGCAGCAGTAACGCTTCATCGGCATTCGGGGCGAATTTCAACGGGTTGTTTTCCACCGGTTGAATCACCGTCTGCTGCATGCGGAACTCGCCCTTGAGGCTGCTGCGGGCACGCAGTACGTCGATCAAACCTTCGACCATCAGCCGGTAGCTGCGGCCGATGCTTTCCATCTGGGCTTCAGCCTCGGCCTTGTCCAGGCGCAACTGATCGAGGCCGGCACCGCGCAGGAAGGCTTGCAGCAAATCGGGGTGGTTGGCGTCGGCCACCGGGAGCGGCTGCTCGACCTTGGGTGGCTCGATGATCGGTGGTGGAGGAGGAGGCGGCGCAACAGGCTTGGGTGCCGGGGCATCGCCAAACAAATCCCAGTCGTCGGGAATGATTGAGCCCGAGACCACCGGCGCAGGCGGTTCAGCGACGGGCAGCGGTGTCGGCGGACGAAAGTCGTGTTGCTCGGCCGGTACGTGGTCGTGCACGGTGGCCGGCGGGACGCTGGTGGGTGCGAGGAAGTCGAACAGGTCCGGCAGGGTGTCCATCGACGAGGCGCCCTGAAACTGCGGCGCGATCACCGGGTGCGGCGTCGGGGTGCTCACGGCGGCGCCCATCAGGGCTTCGAAGCTGTTGGAGGTGTCACCGGTGAAAGACGGGGTATCTGTCACTTTCAGGTTGAAATCGATACGCGCCTGGATTTCGTAATCACCGATGCGAATCAGCTCACCGTCTTGCAATGGCTCGCTGTTTCCCCGGCGCAAACGGATGCCGGCGTTGACTAGCTCAACACCGTTAGTGCTGTTATCGGTTAAATAATAACGACCATCTTTGTATTGAATTACGCAATGCTGCGTGGAAACCAGGCGCTCCGGGTCAGGCAATATCCAGTCATTTTCGGAACCGCGGCCAATAGCCATCGCTCCCTGATCCATGGACTTTTCAGGGCACTGGCCAGGGGTAATCTTGTGATAACTAGTGATAGTCAAACACAGCGACATCATGCCTCCTTGCTGATACTTCGCGCGCGGCCGTTCCCTGGGAGAAATGCTCCCGAGGGATCCACGACAGATCCTTTCAAAACCTTGAAAGCCTGCTTCAACCCGCGTAATAGCTGATCTTAACCGGCCTGTATGACAAAAATCCTGCCTCGGCACCTGCTTCGACCGATCAGTCGCGCAGGATGTTAAGCACCGCACATCTGTCATAGAGGGCGAATAGCTTACCTTGACAAGGCATAAGTACTACACCAAAAATGCACAACTTCTTGAACACCAATGATGGCACTTTGAAATCAGTATGATGTCAAAGCGCTAAATATGACCAAGAAAACATGCAAAGTTCCTCGCGCAACTAATGCATGAGTTGCCCGTCATCTAACGGGCTGATAGGGAGATCGAATTTAGTGGATGTGCCTCTGCTGCTCGCCGCCGTTTCCGCGACTTCGCCTTGTGGCGAAGACTTGGAATATGACGCCGATTATTTGCATCTTGAGCGTGCCGCACAGGGTCAACCCGAGCGCAGCATGGGCGACTCGATTCTGCCTGCCGAACCTCCGGAATGGCGCAGCATCCAGCAGCAAAGCCTCGACCTCCTGCAACGCAGCAAAGACCTGCGCATCACCCATTTCCTGTTGCAAAGCGCCCTCGCCCTCCAGGGCATCGCGGGGCTTGCCGACGCGCTCACGCTGATCAACGCGCTGCTGCGCGAATACTGGGCCGACCTGCATCCGCGCCTGGATGCCGATGACGACAACGACCCCACCGTGCGCATCAACGCCCTCAGCGGCGTGGCCAGCGACGCGAACATCCGCCTGCTGCGCGAAGCCATTCTGACCCGTTCGCGCACCTTCGGCCCCGTCAGCCTGCGCGCCGCACTGAATGCCAGCGGGCTGCAGAGTTTCCCCGGCGAAAGCCTCGGCGCCGAACAGCTCAACGGCGCGTTTCTCGACAGCGATGCCGAGCAACTGCAAGCCACCCGCGACGCGCTGAACGCCGCCCGCGCCGCCTGTGATGCCATCGAACAATACGTCAGCGACCAGGTCGGTTCCGCCCAGGGCGTGGACCTCGGCCCCTTGAAGCAACTGCTCAAGCAGGCCGTGCAGATACTCAACCAATATGCCCCACACAGCGGCGCCGCCAGCGAGCCCGAGGTTGTCAGTGACGACAATGCCCCCTCGGTTGAATACGCCGCCGCGCCCGTTGCAGCACGCCCGACCGGCGACATCGCGAGCCGCGATGAAGTGCTGCGCAGCCTCGACAAAATCCTTGCGTACTACACCCGCCACGAGCCTTCGAGCCCGCTGCCGGTGCTGTTGAACCGAGCGAAGAATCTGGTGCACGCCGACTTTGCGGCCATCGTGCGCAACCTGATTCCCGACGGCATGTCCCAATTTGAAAATCTGCGCGGGCCGGACAGCGAATAAGCGTACGGATCGCGCAGTTACAACACCGTCGCTCAAGCGACCAGGAGCAGCAACGTGGCGAAGCAAAGTTCTCAGAAATTCATCGCGCGCAACCGTGCGCCTCGGGTGCAGATCGAGTACGACGTCGAGCTCTACGGCGCCGAGAAAAAGGTCCAGCTGCCCTTCGTCATGGGCGTGATGGCCGATCTCGCCGGCAAGCCCGCGGAGCCTCTGGCGCCTGTGGCCGACCGCAAGTTCCTTGAAGTGGACGTCGACAACTTCGACTCGCGCCTCAAGGCCATGCAGCCACGCGTCGCGTTCCATGTGCCCAATGAGCTGACCGGCGAAGGCAACCTGAGCCTGGACATCACCTTCGAAAGCATGGACGACTTCAGCCCCGCTGCCGTGGCACGCAAGGTCGACTCGCTGAACAAGCTGCTCGAAGCCCGCACGCAGCTGGCCAACCTGCTGACCTACATGGACGGCAAGACCGGCGCTGAAGAAATCATCATGAAAGCGATCAAGGACCCGGCATTGCTGCAGGCCCTTGCGAGCGCGCCGAAGCCGGCAGGGGACCAGTAATCATGACCGAGAATACCGCCCGCGAAGGCGCCCAGAACCTGGGCGCTACCGAAGAAACCAGCGAGTTCGCGTCGCTGCTGCTGCAAGAATTCAAACCCAAGACCGAGCGTGCTCGCGAAGCCGTGGAAACCGCCGTGCGCACCCTGGCCGAGCAGGCACTGGCCCAGACCGACCTGGTGTCCAACGACGCGATCAAATCGATCGAATCGATCATCGCCGCCATCGACGCCAAGCTCACTGCCCAGGTCAACCAGATCATCCATCACCAGGACTTCCAGCAACTGGAAAGCGCCTGGCGTGGCCTGCACTACCTGGTGAACAACACCGAGAGCGATGAGCAACTGAAGATTCGCGTGCTCAACATCTCCAAGCCGGACCTGCACAAGACCCTGAAGAAATTCAAGGGCACCGCGTGGGACCAGAGCCCAATCTTCAAGAAGATGTACGAAGAAGAATACGGCCAGTTCGGCGGCGAACCTTACGGCTGCCTGGTGGGCGACTACTACTTCGACCAGTCGCCTCCCGACGTGGAGCTGCTGGGCGAGCTGTCGAAAGTCTGCGCCGCGATGCACGCGCCGTTCATTGCCGCGGCTTCGCCAACCGTAATGGGCATGGGCTCCTGGCAGGAACTGTCGAACCCGCGCGACCTGACCAAGATCTTCACCACCCCGGAATACGCCGGCTGGCGCTCCCTGCGTGAATCGGAAGACTCGCGCTACATCGGCCTGACCATGCCGCGCTTCCTGGCGCGCCTGCCGTACGGCGCCAAGACCGACCCGGTGGAAGCCTTCGCCTTCGAAGAAAACACCGACGGTGCCGACAGCTCCAAGTACACCTGGGCCAACGCGGCCTACGCGATGGCGGTGAACATCAACCGTTCGTTCAAACACTTCGGCTGGTGCTCGCGCATCCGTGGCGTGGAGTCTGGCGGTGAAGTCGAGAACCTGCCGGCCCACACCTTCCCGACCGATGACGGCGGTGTGGACATGAAGTGCCCGACCGAAATCGCCATCAGCGACCGCCGTGAAGCGGAACTGGCGAAGAACGGTTTCATGCCGCTGCTGCACAAGAAAAACACCGACTTTGCCGCCTTCATCGGCGCCCAGTCGTTGCAGAAACCGGCCGAATACGATGACCCGGACGCCACCGCCAACGCCAACCTGGCCGCGCGCCTGCCGTACCTGTTCGCCACCTGCCGTTTCGCTCACTACTTGAAGTGCATCGTGCGCGACAAGATCGGTTCCTTCAAAGAGAAGGACGAGATGCAGCGCTGGTTGCAGGACTGGATCCTCAACTACGTGGACGGCGACCCGGCGCACTCCACCGAAACCACCAAGGCCCAGCATCCATTGGCGGCTGCCGAAGTGATCGTGGAAGACGTTGAAGGCAACTCGGGGTACTACAACTCCCGGTTCTACCTGCGCCCGCACTACCAGCTTGAAGGGCTGACCGTGTCGCTGCGCCTGGTATCGAAACTGCCTTCGGCGAAAGGCGCGTAACACCGTCGCTCGTTCCCACGCTCCGCGTGGGAATGCCGCTCGGGACGCTCCGCGTCCCAGTGACGCAGAGCGTCACAAGATGCGTTACCACGCAGAGCGTGGGAACGATCAGCGTTAACAAATTCTGTGGCTGAGACCACACAGGGAGAAAACATGGCTGTTGATATTTTCATCAAGATCGGCGACATCAAGGGCGAGTCCATGGACAAGGCCCACAAGGACGAAATCGACGTATTGAACTGGAGCTGGGGCATGGCCCAGTCCGGCAACATGCACGTGGGCGGTGGCGGCGGCGCAGGCAAGGTGAACATCCAGGACCTGTCGCTGACCAAGTACGTCGACAAGGCCTCGCCTAACCTGATGATGCACTGCGCCAGCGGCAAGCACATCGACAAGGTCACGCTGACCGTGCGCAAGGCCGGCGGTGAAAGCCAGGTCGAGTACATGATCATCAACCTGGAAGAAGTGCTGGTTACCTCCCTGAGCACCGGCGGTTCGGGCAGCGATGATCGCCTGACCGAAAACGTGACCCTGAACTTCGCCCAGGTGATGGTGGACTACCAGCCACAGAAAGCCGACGGCACCAAAGACGGCGGCGCGATCAAGTTTGGCTGGAACATTCGCTCCAACACCAAACGCTGATTTGTCACCCTCGCTCCGTAGGCGCTGTCGAGCGGAGCGAGGCTGCGTTCGAGGACGAAGTCCTCGCAATCCGGCACCGATAGTTGACTGATAAGTCCCGGTGTCCGGTTTACGACTGCTTCGCAGCCGAACGCAGCCTCGCTTCGCTCGACAGCGGCTACGGGTCGGGCACTTTGTTCCTCTCGCAACCCGTCCGTGGAGCTGCTTTGGTGGTAACTGAAATTGCTTCCCGCGATCGCCTGCAACCGTCCCTGCTGGACCGGTTGACCGACGATGACCCGACCAATCCCAAGGAAAGCGCCGACAAACGCGTGCTGTCCCTGAGCCAATTGAAAGCCTCGGTGCTGCGTGACCTGACGTGGCTGCTCAATACCACTTCACTGCTCAACGCCGACGCCACGCTGCACACGCCGGCCGGTACGTCGGTGGTCAATTACGGGCTGCCTGCCCTGGCGGGCAACAGTGTTTCCAGTGTCGACGTCAGTGCCCTGGAAGCCTTGATTCGACAAGCTATCGCCACCTTCGAGCCGCGTATCCTGCGTCATACCCTGCGGGTCAAGGCACGCGTGGGCCATGGCGAGATGAACCATAACGCCCTGAGTTTCGAGATCGAGGGCGACCTGTGGGCGCAGCCGGTGCCGTTGCGCCTGTTGCTGCAAACCGACCTGGACCTGGAAACCGGCCATGTGCGTGTGGTCAACGCCGACCAGCGGAGACGCCCATGAACCCGCGCCTGCTGGAGCTGTACAACCAGGAACTGCACCACGTGCGCGAAAGCGCCGCCGAGTTCGCCAAGGAATACCCGAAGATCGCCAGTCGGCTGACCCTGTCCGGCATGGACTGCGCCGACCCGTACGTCGAACGGTTGCTCGAAGGCTTTGCGTATCTCACGGCCCGGGTCCAGCTCAAACTCGACGCCGAGTACCCGACCTTCACCAACAACCTGCTGGAGATCGCCTACCCGCACTACCTGGCGCCGACCCCGTCGATGACCGTGGTGCAGTTGCAGGCCGATCCCGATGAAGGCTCCCTGGCCAGTGGTTTTCCACTGCCCCGCGACACCGTCCTGCGTGCCGCGCTGGGTCGCGAAACCCAGACCTGCTGCGAGTACCGCACCGCGCACCCGGTGACGCTGTGGCCGTTGCAGGTCGCCCAGGCCGAGTACTTCGGCAACCCGTCCGCGGTGCTCGGGCGTTTGGCCGCCAGCGAACCCAAGGCCAAGGCCGGTCTGCGTCTGACCTTGCGTACCGGCGCCGAGCTGCCGTTCAACAGCCTCGCCCTGGATAATTTGCCGCTGTACCTCAGCGGTGCCGACGAACAACCGTTCCGCCTCTACGAACAACTGCTGGGCAATGCCTGTGCGGTGTTCGCGCGCAAGCCCGGCGGTGATTGGGTTGAACGCCTGCCGCCGGATGCCTTGCGCTCCCGGGGTTTCGACGACGCCGATGCGGCAATGCCGGTGGTGCCTCGGGCATTCCAGGGCTATCGCTTGCTTCAGGAATACTTCGCTCTGCCCCACCGTTTTCTGTTCGTTGAATTCGCTGAGCTGAGCCGCGCCGTCAAGCGCTGCGACGGCCAGGAGCTGGAACTGATCGTGCTGTTCGACCGCCACGATCCGAGCCTGGAAGGCAGCGTCGGCAAGGCGCAATTCGTGCCGTTCTGCACCCCGGCAATCAACCTGTTTCCCAAGCGGGTGGACCGAATTCACTTGTCCGAGCGGGTCAACGAACACCATGTGATCGCCGACCGCACGCGGCCGATGGACTTCGAGATTCACTCCTTGAGCGGCATCACGGGCCACGGCACCGGACCGGAGCAGCCTTTCTTGCCGTTCTACGCCGTGCGCGATCCGTCGCGCTATGGCCGTGACCAGGCTTACTACACGGTGCGCCGCGAACCCCGCGTGTTGTCCAGCGACCAGCGTCGCAACGGGCCGCGCTCCACCTATGTGGGCAGCGAAACCTTCGTCAGCCTGGTGGACACCCAGCAAGCGCCGTACCGCCATGACCTGCGCCAACTGGGCGTTACCGCACTGTGCACCAACCGCGATTTGCCGTTGTTCATGAGCGTGGGCAACGGCAAGACCGACTTCACCCTGGCCGACAGTGCGCCGGTATTGGCCGTACGTTGCGTCGCCGGGCCAAGCCGCCCGCGCGCCAGCCATGCCCATGACGCCAAGGCCTGGCGCCTGATCAGCCAGTTGTCGTTGAACTACCTGTCGCTGAGCGAGCAAGGCCAGGGCGCCGCCGCCCTGCGCGAATTGCTGCGCCTGTATGGCGACAGCAACGACGCCGCCCTGCAATTGCAGATCGAAGGCCTGCGGGAAGTCAGCAGCAAAGCGGTGACCCGCCGCCTGCCGATGCCCGGCCCGATCGTGTTTGGCCGGGGCCTGGAGATCACCCTGGAATTTGATGAAAACGCGTTCCGCGGCACCGGCGTGTTCCTGCTCGGTGCGGTGTTTGAACGGTTCCTGGCACGCTATGTGTCGATCAACAGTTTTACCGAGACGGTGATCCGTACCACCGAACGCGGCGAGATCATGCGATGGAAAGCCAAGCCCGGACGCCGTCCGACCCTGTGAGTACCCTGGATGCGATGCATCAGGAGCCCTGGGAATATGACTTCTTCCAGGCGCTGCGTCGTATCGAGTGCGAATCGCCGGAGCTGCCACGCCTGGGGCATTCCCTGCGCCTGGCGGATGACCCGCTGCGTCTCGGTCAGCAGGCCGATTGCACCTTTGCGCCGGCCACATTGGCCTCGGTCGAACCTGGGGCTGAAGGCCAGCCGGCACGGCTGGAGCAGTTCTTCTTCGGCCTCGGCGGCCCCAACGGCCCGCTGCCGCTGCACATCACCGAGTACGTGCGTGAGCGCCAGCGCAACAACGCCGACAGCACCAGCAAGCGCTTCCTGGATGTGTTCCACCACCGCCTGCTGACCCTGTTTTATCGGGCCTGGGCCGAGGCACGGCCGACCGTCAGCCATGATCGCCCGGACGATGACTACTGGTCGGCGCGCCTCGCGGCACTGAGTGGTCGCGGAACACCGAGCCTGCTCAACCAAGGCCTGATCCCCGACACGGCGAAGCTGCATTACAGCGGCCACCTGTCGGCGCAAACCCGCTACCCGGATGGCCTGAAAGCGATTCTCGGCGAGTACTTCGGCCTGCCGGTGGAGATCGAAGAGTACGTCGGCCAATGGCTGGAACTGCCCGAGCGCAGCCGCGTGAGTGTCAGCGCCAACCAGCTGGGCGTGGACTTTTGCCTGGGCAGCCACGTGTGGGACCGCCAGCATAAATTTCGCATTCGCCTGGGCCCGCTGAAGCTCGATGACTACATGGGCATGCTGCCCGGCAGCCAGCCGTTCAACGAGCTGGTGGCGTGGATCGCCGAGTACCTGGGCCATGAACTGGACTGGGACCTGAACCTGATCCTGCAACAACCGGAAGTGCCGGCCCTGCAACTCAACGGCCAGTTCCGCCTCGGTTTCAACACCTGGCTCGGCCAACCCGAGCATGACGCCAACGACCTAATCCTGGCCCGGCATTACGCCGAACACGCCAACACCTCAAGGAATCCAGAGCATGGGTGAAATCAGTCGCGCCGCACTGTTCGGCAAACTCAACAGCGTGGCCTACAAGGCCATCGAAGCCGCCACCGTGTTCTGCAAGCTGCGGGGCAACCCGTATGTGGAACTGGCCCACTGGTTTCACCAGTTGCTGCAACTGCAGGACTCGGACCTGCACCGCATCATCCGTCAGTTCAACATCGAGCCGGCGCGCCTGGCCCGTGATCTGACTGAAGCCCTGGACCGCCTGCCCCGTGGCTCGACGTCGATCACCGACTTGTCGTCCCATGTGGAAGAAGCGGTCGAGCGTGGCTGGGTCTACGGCAGCCTGATGTTTGGCGAAAGCCAGGTGCGCACCGGTTACCTGGTGCTGGGGATTCTCAAGACGCCAAGCCTGCGCCATGCGCTGTTAGGGTTGTCCGGTGAATTCGACAAGATCAAGGCCGAAGCCCTGAGCGAACGCTTTGATGAATACGTCGGCGACTCGCCCGAAAATGCACTGAGTGCCAGCGACGGTTTCAACGCTGGTGCTGTCCCGGGCGAGGCCAGCGGCGCCATGGCCCCGAGCGCGATGGGCAAGCAGGAAGCCCTCAAGCGCTTCACCGTCGACCTGACCGAACAGGCCCGCAGCGGCAAGCTCGACCCGATCGTCGGGCGTGACGAAGAGATCCGCCAACTGGTGGACATCCTCATGCGTCGACGCCAGAACAACCCGATCCTTACCGGTGAAGCCGGCGTCGGCAAGACCGCCGTGGTCGAAGGCTTCGCCCTGCGCATCGTCGCCGGCGACGTACCACCCGCGCTGAAAGATGTGGAACTGCGCAGCCTCGATGTGGGCCTGCTGCAAGCCGGCGCCAGCATGAAAGGCGAGTTCGAACAGCGCCTGCGCCAGGTCATCGAAGACGTCCAGGCCTCGCCGAAACCAATCATCCTGTTTATCGACGAAGCCCACACTCTGGTAGGTGCCGGTGGCGCCGCCGGGACCGGTGACGCGGCCAACCTGCTCAAGCCTGCCCTGGCCCGTGGCACCTTGCGTACCGTGGCCGCCACCACCTGGGCCGAGTACAAGAAGCACATCGAAAAAGACCCGGCCCTGACCCGCCGCTTCCAAGTGGTGCAAGTGGCCGAGCCGTCGGAAGACAAGGCGTTGCTGATGATGCGCGGCGTGGCCTCGACCATGGAAAAACACCATCAGGTGCAGATCCTGGATGAAGCCTTGGAAGCTTCGGTGAAGCTGTCCCACCGCTACATTCCGGCGCGTCAATTGCCGGACAAATCCGTGAGCCTGCTGGACACCGCCTGCGCCCGCGTCGCCATCAGCCTGCACGCGGTGCCGGCGGAAGTCGACGACAGCCGCCGTCGAATCGAGGCGCTGGAAACCGAGCTGCAAATCATCGCCCGCGAGCATGCGATCGGCATCGCCATCGGTGCGCGCCAGACCAACAGCGAAGCGCTGCTGGGTGCCGAACGCGAGCGCCTGGCCACCTTGGAAAGCCGTTGGGCCGAAGAGAAAACCCTGGTGGATGAGTTGCTCGCCACCCGTGCAACCCTGCGCGAAAAATCCGGTGTGGTGGACAGTGATGCGGGTAACCACGAGAGCGACGAACTGCGTGCAAAACTGGTCGATCTGCAACAACGCCTCTCCACACTGCAAGGCGAAACCCCGCTGATCCTGCCGACCGTGGACTACCAAGCGGTGGCCTCAGTGGTCGCCGACTGGACCGGCATCCCCGTGGGCCGCATGGCCCGCAACGAACTGGAGACGGTGCTCAACCTCGACCAGCACCTGAAGAAACGCATCATCGGCCAGGACCACGCCTTGCAGATGATCGCCAAGCGCATCCAGACCTCCCGCGCCGGCCTCGACAACCCGAGCAAGCCGATTGGCGTGTTCATGCTTGCCGGCACCTCCGGCGTGGGCAAGACCGAAACCGCCCTGGCCCTGGCCGAAGCCATGTACGGCGGTGAGCAGAACGTCATCACCATCAACATGAGCGAGTTCCAGGAAGCCCACACCGTGTCCACCCTCAAGGGCGCGCCACCGGGCTACATCGGCTACGGCGAAGGCGGCGTACTGACCGAAGCCGTGCGGCGCAAACCCTACAGCGTGGTGCTGCTGGACGAGGTGGAAAAAGCCCACCCGGACGTGCATGAAATCTTCTTCCAGGTGTTCGACAAAGGCGTGATGGAAGACGGCGAAGGCCGGGTGATCGACTTCAAGAACACCTTGATCCTGCTGACCACCAACGCCGGTACCGAGCTGATTTCCCAGGTCTGCAAAGACCCGGCGAACATCCCCGAGCCCGAGGAAATCGCCAAGGCCCTGCGCCAGCCGTTGCTGGAGATTTTCCCACCGGCGCTGCTCGGCCGCCTGGTGACCATTCCGTACTACCCGCTGAGCGACGAGATGCTCAAGGCGATCACGCGCCTGCAACTCAACCGCATCAAAAAGCGCGTGGAGAACACCCACAAAGTCGCCTTCGATTACGACGACGAAGTCGTCGACCTGATCGTATCCCGTTGCACCGAAACCGAAAGCGGCGGGCGGATGATCGACACCATCCTCACCAACAGCCTGCTGCCGGACATGAGTCGCGAATTCCTCACCCGCATGCTCGAAGGCAAGGCGCTGGCGGGGGTGCGGATCAGCACGCGGGATAACGAATTGCACTACGACTTCAACGATTGACCTGACGGAATGCGATCAAAACTGTGGGAGCGGGCTTGCTCGCGAAGACGGCGTATCAGTTGATGCATCCGGTGACTGATTCACCGCGTTCGCTAGCAAGCCCGCTCCCACAGTTGGAGCCGGTTCCTACAGTTATTACGCAATTTACGGGTTAACCGATGTTATTCAACCAATCGTCACGCCTGGCCAAGATCACCAGCCCCCTGGGGCCGGATGTGCTGCTGCTCAATGAAATGGGCGGCGGTGAAGAGCTGGGCCGCCTGTTCAACTATGAGCTGCAACTGACGTCCCTGGACGCCAACATCGACCTCAACCAGTTGCTGGGCAAGCCCATGAGCGTGGGTCTGCAACTGGCGGACGGCGGCGAACGGCATTTCCACGGCATCGTCGCCCGCTGCAGCCAGAACATCGATCAGGGCCAGTTCGCCAGTTACCAGGTGACGTTGCGCCCCTGGCTGTGGCTGCTGAGCCGCACCTCCGACTGCCGGATTTTCCAGAACCTGAGCATCCCGCAGATCATCAAGCAGGTGTTCCGCGACCTGGGCTTTTCCGACTTCGAAGACGCTCTGAGCCGGCCGTACCGCGAGTGGGAATACTGCGTGCAGTACCGCGAGACCAGCTTCGACTTCGTCAGTCGCCTGATGGAACAGGAAGGCATCTACTACTTCTTCCGCCACGAACAGGACCGCCACGTGCTGGTGCTGGCCGATGCCTACGGTGCCCACGCCAACGTACCCGGCTACGCCTCGGTGCCTTACTACCCCAAGGACGAGCAGCAGCGCGAACGCGACCATATGCACAACTGGCACCTGGCGCAGGAAGTACAGCCCGGCTCCCTTGAGCTCAACGACTACGACTTCCAGCGTCCCAGCGCCAGCATCGACGTACGCTCAGCCATGCCGCGCCCGCACACCGCCGGCGACTACCCGCTGTACGACTACCCCGGCACCTACGTCAAAAGCGAAGACGGCGAACACTACGCCCGCACCCGCATCGAAGCCTTGCAAACCCTGCACGAACAAGTGGAGTTCAGCGGCAACGCACGGGGCCTGGGTTCCGGCCACCTGTTCAGCCTCACCGGCTTCAGCCGCCGCGACCAGAACCGCGAATACCTGATCGTCGGCGCCCGCTACTACATCTCCCAGGAAAGCCTCGAAAGCGGCGGTGGCGCGCCTTCGGCCCAGTTCGAAAGCACCCTCACCTGCATCGACGCGCAACAGAGTTTCCGCCCACTGGCCAACACCTACCGGCCCATCGTCAAAGGCCCGCAGACGGCGCTGGTGGTGGGGCCCAAGGGCGAAGAAATCTGGACCGACCAATATGGCCGGGTCAAGGTGCATTTCTATTGGGACCGCCACGACCAGTCCAACGAAAACAGCTCGTGCTGGATTCGCGTATCGCAGTCCTGGGCCGGAAAAAACTGGGGCTCGATGCAGATTCCACGGATTGGCCAGGAAGTGATTGTGAGCTTCCTGGAAGGCGATCCGGACCGGCCGATCATCACCGGACGGGTGTACAACGCCGAGCAGACCGTGCCTTACGACCTGCCGGAAAACGCCACCCAAAGCGGGATGAAAAGCCGCTCCAGCAAAGGCGGCACACCAGCCAACTTCAATGAAATCCGCATGGAGGACAAGAAGGGGTTGGAGCAGTTGTACATCCATGCCGAGCGCAATCAGGACATCGTGGTTGAGGTGGATGAAAGCCATTCGGTGGGGCATGACCGGAACAAAAGCATCGGGCATAACGAGACGGTGACCATTGGCTCGAATCGCCTGCGGGTCGTGCGCAACAACGATACCGTGCTGGTGGGCGGGGCCAAGTCTGACAGTGCCGCCACGACCTACACCGTCGAGGCTGGCGACAGTATTCGCCTGGTGTGCGGCGCCAGTGTGATTGAGCTCAAGGCTGGCGGCGACATCAACCTGACCTGTGGCTCGTTCAACCTGTTTTCCACCGGCAGCAGCAAAATCCAGACGAAGGGCAAACTGGATATCAACCTGGGCAGTGACAAGGGCACGGTGCCCGGTGCCCAAGGCGTGCAAAGCACGATCAAGTCCGCCGTCGAATCAAAATTCCCCGGCAAGCCCGGCGCTGGTCAATAACGAGATTTATCCACCATGAATTACCTGATCAACGAAGCCCAATTCACCCTGCCCGATGCAGAGGTGCAGGACACCTCGATCAACATTCTCAAGTTCGCCAAGCTGGGCACCACCCTGGTGGTGAGTCGCAGCCCCTTGGCAGATGGCGAGACCTTGCAAAACAACTTCGAGGGCCAGCTGAAAAAGCTAGAACAGCAGGTCAAGGACCTTCGTTATTCGCCGGCGCAAGCCATCAAGGTGGGCCCAGCGCAGGACATCGACGCCTTTGAAGTCCAGAACCGTTTCAACAAAGGCAGCGACAATATTTACCAATATCAGTTGGCAATGCAGATACCCGGCACACGCAACCTGATCGCCTTGAGCTACGTCAAGACCCAGCCCCTGGGGCCTGCCGAGGCGGCACATTGGGCAACGCTCAAGAACACGCTCAACTTTGCCGTCACCCCCTGAGCAGAGTCTGAACAATGAGTGAAGACCTCTGGGCTGCCCGCGAAGGCGACGCGCTGCTGCACACCTCGGTGATGGCCGATATTCTCGGCGGCGTGCTGGAAGTGGCCGCCTATGCCGCACTCACTACTGTGGGCTGCCTGGCCGTTGCCGGGGCGGTTTTCCTCGCGACCGGTGCGACCATCGCCACAGGCGGTGTTGCATTGGTGTTGGTGGTAGGAGCGGTCGTCGGGATCACCGCAGGGCTTACAGGGGCTGACCTGAAAATATCCAGTTGGTGCGAGTCCGCGGCCAACTGGGTATCCCCACCCGTGATCGACGCCTTCATCACCAGCGGCTCGGACAACGTCTTCATCAATGGCAAAAAGGCTGCCCGCGCCGCAGGCAAGATGACGGCTGTGCCAGTCGCGCCCAGCGAGCCGCCGGCCCCCAGCTTCCTGGACATGGCAGGCGAGTTTTTCTCGCAGATGTGGCGCCCGACTGTCGCCTCGCCTGCGCCCGGCACCGAACCTTGTCAGCTGGATACAGTGGCGTGCAACAAGCACCCGCCCATGCCCCTGCAATTCATTGCCGAGGGTTCCAGCTCGGTGTTCATCAATGGCCAGCCTGCGGCGCGCAGTGGCGATCGCAGCACGTGCGACGCCAAAATCGGCACAGCCCCGGGCCTGATCTCGCCGGATGTGCGCATCGGTGGCGGGACCATCGTGGTGCAAGAGATTCGCAGCGGCAAGACGCCGGGCGTGGGTTTGGCGATTGCGGTGGTGATGGCGTTGCGGGGCAACCTGAAATGTTTCTGGACCAAGCTGCCGTGCCTGGTTGGTGGCTTGGTGGCGGGCGGTGCCATTTCTTATGCAACCAGCAAGGTCACCTCTGCGCTCAAGAGCGCCATGAATGGCTCGCCCAATCCGGTTCACAGCGCGACCGGGGCCAAGGTCCTGGGTGGGGACGAGGAGCTGGATTTCGTGCTGCCGGGTTTGCTCCCGATAGATTGGCAGCGTTTCTACAGCAGCCTCGACACACGCCAGGACGGTCTCTTCGGCGCGGGCTGGAGCGTTGCGTATGAAGTGTCGATTGAGATAGATGCAGACGAAAACCTGCTCTACATCGATGAGCAAGGGCGCCGCCTGGAGATCGGCTACATCCCCTTGTCCGGCGGAGCATTCGACCCGGGCGAAGGCCTTGCGGTCAGGCGCAGTGCCGACGGCGCGGTATTGATCGAGAGCATCGACGGCCTGTATCGGCTGTTCGAGCCCGACCCGCTGAACAGCGCACGGATGCGTCTGCAGCTGCTGGGTGATCGCAATGAAGGGCGGATCTTTCTCGACTACGACACTCAGGGGCGGCTGTATCGCCTGCGCGACACCCATGACTTGATGCACGTCGAACTGAGCTACTCGGCTGAACACCCAAGGCGCGTGAGCCACATCGAACGGCGTTATCTGCGCCAGGAACATTTCGATGCGCGCAGCGATGTGCTCGTCAGCTACCGCTATGACAGCAACGGCGACCTGGCTGAAGTGTTGGATGTGCAAGGTACAACCCTTCGACGCTTTGCTTATGACAATGGCCGGCGAATGGTCGAACACCAGTTGCCGAGTGGCCTGCGCTGCTTCTATCAATGGAGTGCAGTGACCGGCCCCCACGGTGACGAGTGGCGCGTCAGCCGCCACTGGACAGACGCAGGCGATGAATACACCTTCGACTACGATCTCGACGCCGGCATTACCCGCGTGACCGATGGCCTGATGCGCGTCAGCACACGAGAGTGGAACCCGCAGTACCAGATCACTCGCTACGTCGACAACCTGGACCATACGTGGCTGTTCGAGTGGAGCGAAGACCGCCAGTTGCTCGGCGCGACTGACCCGCAAAACGGTCAGTGGCGCTTCAATTACGATGAGTCCGGCAACCTGAGCGCGGTGATCGACCCGCTGTCCAGAACCAGCGGCACGCAGTGGCTCGCGCACTGGGCATTGCCCCAAGTAGAGACCGACCTTGCGGGCAACAGTTGGCACTATCGCTATGACCAGCGAGGCAACTGCATCGAGGAAATCGACCCGCTGGGCAATAGCACGCGCTATGTCTACGACGGGTTCGGTCAACCAGTGCGCATCATCGATGCCACGGAAAAAACCAAAACGCTGCATTGGAACGAATGGAGCCAACTGGTCGAAGCGGTGGATTGCTCGGGTTATCCCACCCGTTATCAATACGATGCCTTTGGCAATCTGGTGGTGCAGACCAATGCGGAAGGTGAGTCGGTTCGCTACCGGTACGGTTCTCAGGGGCTATTGCTGGAATGCCAGCTCCCGGATGGCCGCGTGGAACAGTTCCAGCGCAGCGCCAGCGGTTACCTGACGGCCCATGTCGACCCGGCCGGCAGCACCACGCGCTATGCCTATGACCTGCGTGGCCTGGTCAAACAGCGCTGGGATGCGCATAACCGCACGGTCATGTTCGACCATGACGCCTATGGCCGATTGCGCAGGCTGACCAATGAGAACGGCGAAAGCTATTGCTTTGAGTGGGATGCATGCGACCGCATGGTGCGGCAGCAAGACCTCGACCAGAGTCAGCGCTGCTACACCTATGATCCGCTGGATGATGTTGTCGCCGTGGACTTCCTGCCGGGGACAGAAGGCGAACCGGTAGCGCCGCTGTCACACCAATTTCAGCGAGATCCGGTTGGACGCCTGGTCAGCAAAGTCACCGCGGACGGCACCACCGTTTACGAACATGATCTGAACGACCAACTGGTCGGCGTCACGTTCACCACGATTGACGGTCAGCAGCAGCGACTGGGTTTCAGCTACGACGCGCTGGGGCAACTGCTGCAGGAGCACAGCACAGCGGGCTCCTTGCAGCATCACTACGACGAATTGGGGAACCTGATTCAGACCCAGTTGCCCGACGGGCGATGGCTGAACCGCCTCTACTACGGCAGTGGTCACCTGCACCAGTTGAATCTCGATGGGAAGGTCATCAGCGACTTCGAGCGTGATCGTTTGCATCGCGAAGTGCAGCGCACTCAAGGTCAACTCAGAACGAACACCGCGTATGACCGCAGTGGAAGGGTTCGCTCGCGCCAGCGCCGCAGTATTGACCAACCGTGGCAGTTGCCGCCGTTGGTTGAGACTGACTACAGCTACGATCCCAGCGATAACCTGATCGGGCGTCGGCGTATTGACCGTGTTCATGATCGTCAAGAGCAGTTGGGTTACGACAGTACCGAACGTATTCTCGTCAGCCACCAAGTAGGCCAGACCGAAACCTTTGCTTATGACGCGGCAGCCAACCTGCTCGACGGCCCACGACAGGGTGGCTTGGTAAGGCATAACAGGCTGCTCACCTACCAAGACAAACGTTATAAATACGATGCTTTTGGTCGAATGATCGAAAAGCGTAGTGCTGCTCGAGGCTTGCAACGGTTTGCCTACGACGCAGAAAGCCGACTGGTTGAAGTGCGCAATGAAAACGGCAATGTGGTCAGGATGACCTACGACCCGTTGGGCCGTCGCACTGAAAAAACAGAGCATGACAACGATGGCTATCCACTGGGCGTGACACGCTTCACCTGGGACGGATTACGCCTGCTGCAGGAACATAAACACAGTCAAACCAGCCTCTACATTTATGAGGACGAGGGTTACGAACCCCTTGCGCGTGTCGACGGTGTGGGGCCGCTGCAAAAAATCCGCTATTACCACAACGACCTCAGTGGCCTACCGGAGCAGCTAACTGAGGATGACGGTCGTGATGTTTGGCGCGCGAGCTATCGGGTATGGGGTAACACCTCGGAAGAGGTGCGTGAACCGTCCTACATTGAAGAGCAGAACCTGCGATTTCAGGGGCAATACCTGGATCGGGAGATCGGGCTGCACTACAACACGTTTCGATTTTATGACCCTGATGTAGGCCGCTTTACGACAACCGACCCCATTGACTTGATGGGTGGAATCAATCTTTATCAGTACGCCCCAAATCCGGTCACATGGATCGATCCGTTGGGCTGGGCGTGCGGTCACCATGGGCATCACTCCGATCCGAAATTCCTGGGCGGCAAACATAACCAAAAGCTGACAAAACTCACCGATACTGATCACAAACAGCTTCACCGCGATATGAACGACTTCCTGGTCGGAAAAACAAAAGTCGTCAATGGAAGCCCTGTACATATGCGGCCACAACGGGGCAACAGCGGTGCAAAAATTCAAGCAAACTTCACCAGAACTGAAAGGCTCCAGGCGCTTGCTGACTTCTACAAAGGAAAAGGGGCACAATACAAAGATGCTGTTGTCGACTTCTTCACACAACATCCGGGACTAAAGTAATGACTAGATTCTTGACCATCGCCTACGACTTAAGTGCCATCAATAATCATGCCTACTTTTTTGAGGAGGCACCTGAAAACATATTTTGCAAGAGCTGTGGTTGCTGCATTGATCCTAGCTACCAACCCGCAGAACTTAGAACACCAAACAAAACTGATATTGGCGTAACTTATGATCGGAGGTTCATCGCATCACTGCGCTTCAAGGAATACATTGACAGTTTAGATCTGAACGTTGATTTTTCATTGATCAATGAAAAAAAACAACTATTTCTCATCCGACCCAAGCACGTTATCAGCTACAGCGCTCAACAGCAGGAAAACCTCTGCGGTACCTGTCATCAGTATTTTGACTGTGTGGCCCCTCTCCCGACATTCTATCAGGAAACTGGAAAACCTCTTGAGCACGGAATGTTTTTCACAAGTATTAGCTTCGGTAGCGGAAAGGAAAAAAGTCCTTCCATTATTCTCGGCATCGAAACGGCACTTGAGATTAAAAGCGCAATAAAGTCATTGAAATTCAGAGGAGCCGACATAAGCAAAATTATTTCTCCTCAAACTTAATTGGCATAAAGGGAGCCGATACAAATGGACGGGTTTATTTAGACTTACAGCCATAAGATAAATTAAATAAATCAGCCCTTCACCAGTATGTCACACCCGTTAACCGTTAGTTTTTCGAAGCGAACAATGCAATGAATCTGAGTATGCTCATCCTACAAGAAAGTGACGCAGCCGCTCTGAATGAGAGTATCTGTATTCGCCATCTGGGCCACCACATCACGCAGATATTCATGACACTGTTGCCCAAGGTGAACATCAACGGCAGTAGTAAAATCGTCGTTTCTTTAGGCCCCCGCGGCGACGAAGACGTGTTTGACAATGTGTTGGGCGTGACAAACATATTTATAGAAGACTTCGACTTTAAACTTTTTTATCCCTGGATCGTCTTAACCAAGACAAAAAACTTTTAGAGACATTACGAAATGCACTCATTGATATCGCTACGAAAAAAGGAATCAACGAGGCGACTGTTGAGATCATAAACTCTACTGCTGACAGCGTCTTAGAAACACACTTTCAGCTGGAGACTTCGATTAAAAAGCTTGCAAAAAACAGCAAAGACAAAAAGCACAAAATTGCTATTTTCAGGCTCTTGAACGCAGAAGTCGGAGAAAGCTGGTATTGCAACGTGCAGGGTCAAAAAAAAACAACACTTGGATGCACGAAGTTCCAAGCTTCATTGATCGAAGTGATTTTTTCAAGAGTGCAGAACTCCACGAAAATAATTACAAGGTAAAAAATCGATTAGGCAATGTCGTTTTTGAGCTGACATTTTGATAATTAATTAAAAAACAGCTTTAAAGGGAATAGGACCCGGTCTATTTAAAACATCTACGTTGGATAAGCTATCCCCTTTACCGGAATCTTCTAACAGAAACGGACCGGATAGCGGAGCTCGCAGAGTTTAAAAAGGAGGCGCTAGACCCCACATCCGCCCTTAACAATTTTGAGGATGGTTCATTAATGAACTATTTCAAACTAAATCCGAATGTCAACAGCGAAAAATGGGAACGATACGTCAATCTTGGAGAACTCATTTACAAGGGGGAGGAGGTCGATGACATAGCGCTTTCCAATAGTCGAGGACCGTGCAATTTGAAACCGCTGCAGTATGAAATACTTGTCGACGGTATAACCGCTCAGGTCAACACAATCGGAGCGGATTTCTTTGTATTCGATGAGTCTATTAAAGGGCTGGATAACCTGGCGGCCGAGCGTGTGCAATATTTACGCATCGCCCATGAAAGCCAAAAAGCACGTTACCGACTCTTGCATGCCTACAATCATGTCGACTGCGTCGATTGGGCCTTATCCAAATACGAAGCCTGGCCGGAAGAGCACGTGGTCAAGGAATGGCAAAATCCAAGAGGACGTTTTTTCTTCGATCCGGTACTGATCGCCAAAAAAATCCCTGAGACTGCCGAGGTCTTTCGTTTGGTGGGCTGGGGGGGAGCGTTCAACATCATCATTTGTGAAGCGTACAAAGAGAAGTTGCTAGCGTTGGATTTCGATCATTCTTTTTTGGAATTCCATCCTATGACGCTTATGTAATAACTATAAGCAATAAAGGGGACAGATTTATTTAGAGAAAAGGCTCTCAGATAAATTAAATAAATCCGTCTCCATTACCTCTCATCCGCACTACATCTTTTACCCACCACGCCTGTTTGCCTGTTTCGTACGTTATAAATTTTCACGATAAACAATCCCTCGCTATCAAAAAACGGTCTATCACACTGTCAATTCTGGCAGTTACCAATACCAGACGCTTTGAATACATTCCTTAACGGTACTAGGCGAGTTCGCCATCAAGGCCTGTGCAAGATAAGGAATCAGCTAATGAAAAATACAATTTCCACCCCAACAGTCGTGGCAGCGCGGGAAGTGGTCGCGGACATCAGCGTCCTGCATGAACACCTGAACTTCGTCTCCAGCTCCGTCACAATTGAAGGCCGGCCCGGCGCTCAGTTAGTCGTCAGGGCCAATCAGACCATGTTCGCGCCTTTCCGTATCTATCAAATCAGCTTCTATATTCCTCACACTATCAAGGCTGGCACCCACCCACTGGGCTCCGAGGAAGACGAAATCCTTGCACACTATTTACCTCCGAACACCAATCAGACCGACTCCTACAACGCGATCAGCGGAAGCATCACGTTCTACGAAGATCCTACGGCTACCAGGCTGCGCGGGACCTTTGATTTCAAGGGCCGGCGATTTCATGAAGAGCATCCTGAAATTGCTGATATCCGAAATGGCACGCTGAATGTTGAGGTGGAGACGGCCAAGTAACAATCCGAAGGTATTTGACGCCCGTCCAAATCCTCCAACAAAAAATGGGCACCCGACCCAGTCGGCGTGCCCATTTTTTATCCCGCGCTCGCACTCGCATGTGCGTAGCGCAGGCTTCTTTACTTACGGATTGACGCTGTCTTTAAGCGACTTGCCTGGCTTGAACGCGACGGTGTTGCTCGCCTTGATTTTCACCGGCTCGCCGGTTTGCGGGTTTTTGCCGGTGCGGGCGCCGCGGTGGCGCTGCAGGAAGGTGCCGAAGCCCACCAGGGTGACGCTGTCCTTGCGATGCAGCGCGCCGGTGATTTCTTCGAGTACGGCGTTGAGTACGCGGTTGGCCTGTTCTTTGGTCAGGTCTGCTTTTTCAGCAATAGCGGCTGCGAGTTCTGGTTTACGCATAAGTGAAGCCTCTTTGACGGTTTTTTGTTGTTATGTCCGTGCTGCTCTCTTTCGGAGCAGCGCCCAAGGCGCCGCAGGCTCTACTCTGCGGCAGACGGGAGTGAGGATGGCATGCCATCGGGGCCTGCGCCAGTCTCACGGCGACCTTTCTACGGTCAAAATGATGCTTATTCCGACAGAACGACCAGCATTTACGCCAGTAGCGGCGGAAGTTCTTTGTTAAGGGCCAGTTTTTCCATCACGGCCGTGCCGGTCAGGGCGTAACCCAGCAGGCGGCCGCTGGCGTCGCGGCACAGGGCCTTGATGTCGCCGCCCTGCCCTTCGACGCTCCACACACCTTCGGTGCCCCGTGGCGGTGGCGAGACGACCAGCGGGCAGACAGGGGTTTTTACTGTGACCGGCATCGGGCCGTAGCTGACGGCCGTCGCGTTGCCCGCCAGGGTCTGGGCCAGGGCGCGGGCGCAGCTCATCAGCGGCATCACGTACAGCAGGTTCAGGCCATCGACCTCGGCGCAGTCGCCCAGGGCGTAGATATTGGCGTGGGAGGTCTTGAGGTGGCGGTCGACCATAATCCCACGGTTGATCTGCAAGCCGGCGGCGGCGGCCAGATCGACACGGGGGCGCAGGCCGATGGCAGACACCACCAGGTCGCACTGGATCACTTCGCCATCAGACAGGTGGGCTTCCAGGCCGTCAGCGTTGCGCTGCAGGCGATTGAGCACCGGGCCCAGGTGGAAACGCGCCCCAAGGCCTTCAAGGCCGGCCTGCACCGCTGCGGCGGCTGCCGGGTGCAGCAGGGTCGGCATGACTTGCTCGCACGGCGCCACCAGGTCGATCTCGTAGCCGCCGAGGATCAAGTCGTTGGCGAACTCACAGCCGATCAGCCCGGCCCCCAGCAGCAACACTCGGCGCTTACCGGCCGCCGCGGCACGAAAGCGTGCGTAGTCTTCAAGGTCGTTGATCGGGAAAATCAGCTCGGCGGCGTCGCCCTGTACCGGCACCCGCACGGTTTCTGCGCCCCAGGCCAGGATCAGGTCGCGGTAGATCACCGCTTCCTCACCGATCCACAGGCGCTTGTGGCCCGGGTCGATGCCGCTGATGCGGGTGTGGGTACGCACTTCGGCCTTCAATTGCTCGGCCATGGCGCCCGGTTCAGCCATGCTCAGGCCGTCGGCTTCCTTGTTCTTGCCAAAACCGGTGGAGAGCATGGGCTTGGAGTAGGAGCGCCCGTCATCTGCGGTGATCAGCAACAGCGGGGTTTCGCTATCGAGCTTGCGAAACTCCCGCGCCAGGTTGTAACCGGCCAAACCTGTGCCGACGATCACGACAGGTGCGTTCATTCCTTTCTCCTTGTAGTACGGTTCTTGAATTGCTTCTTAAATCAGCCGATTTCGATCATTTCGAAATCCATTTTGCCCACGCCGCAGTCCGGGCACAGCCAGTCTTCGGGGACGTCCTGCCATAGGGTGCCCGGGGCGATGCCGTCATCCGGCCATCCGTCTTTCTCGTCGTAGATCAGCCCACAGACGACACATTGCCACTTCTTCATCACTTGCTTCCTCAGGGTCCAGGCGTACTGGCCGACGGTCGATAGATTCAGCCTTGCCGTGCGGCTCAGGGCGTTTTGTACTGATCAGCAGGCGCAGATGCAAGCTTGATCGACGCATGGGCCTGGCGCGCTCCGGCAAAAGTCCAGGGCACCATGGTAAGCTCGCCGCCTCATTAACTGCCAATAATGACCCTCCGTGCCGCATTCAAACGCCCTTCCCGATGCTTGCCGATGGCTGAGCCAGAGCCTTCTGAGCCCACTGCCCGCGCCGCTGACACTCAACTGGCTGTTCGATGAAGGTTCCCTGACCCGGCGCCTTACACGGCTGTCGGGTGATGGCTTCAGCGTGACGCCGCTGTTCGAAGGCTGGCAACCACTGCGAGACGACGAATGCGCCACCCTGGACTTGCCCGCCGCCAGCATCGGCTGGGTGCGCGAGGTGTATTTGCGTGGCCATGGCCAGCCGTGGGTGTTTGCCCGCAGCGTAGCGGCCCGCAGCGCCTTGCAGGACGACGGTTTGCACATGGATGAGTTGGGCAGCCGGTCACTGGGGGAATTGCTGTTTTGTGACCATGCCTTCACGCGCCAGGCCATTGAGGTGTGCCGCTATCCACGGGAATGGCTGCCCACCGCCGATCAGGCCGATAACCTGTGGGCGCGTCGCTCGCGCTTTGATCGCGGGCCGCTGAGCGTGCTGGTGGCGGAAATTTTCCTGCCGACCCTGTGGCAGGCCGTGCACGACCATCCGGAGAATTGCTGATGTACCAGCGCCTGCTCAAGTCCCTGAATCGCTTGAACCCCAGGGCCTGGGACTTCATCCAGTTGACCCGCATGGACAAGCCCATCGGCATCTATCTGCTGCTATGGCCCACGCTGTGGGCGCTGTGGATTGCCGGCAAGGGGTCGCCATCGCTGCTCAATATCGCGATCTTCGTGCTCGGCGTGATACTCACCCGGGCCGGTGGTTGCGTCATCAATGACTGGGCTGATCGCAAGGTCGACGGTCACGTGAAGCGCACCGAACAGCGGCCGCTGGTGAGCGGCAAGATCAGCTCGAAAGAGGCGCTGGTGTTCTTCGCGGTGCTGATGTTCATCAGTTTCCTGCTGGTGCTGCTGACCAATTCCATGACGATCTGGCTGTCCCTGGGCGGCCTCGCGCTGGCGGCCAGCTATCCATTCATGAAGCGTTACACCTACTACCCGCAGGTGGTATTGGGCGCGGCGTTCTCGTGGGGCATGCCGATGGCGTTCACCGCTGAAACAGGCAGCCTGCCAGCCGCGGCATGGCTGTTGTACATCGCCAACCTGTTGTGGACGGTGGGCTACGACACGTACTACGCCATGACCGATCGCGACGATGACCTGAAAATCGGGGTCAAATCCACCGCCATCCTGTTCGGCGATGCCGACCGGGTGATCATCCTGACCCTGCAGGGCCTGGCACTGGTGTGCCTGTGGCTGGCGGGGATGCGTTTTGAGCTGGGTGGCTGGTTCCACCTGGGCTTGCTGGCGGCGGCCGGGTGTTTTGCCTGGGAGTTCTGGTACACCCGGGACAAGGACCGGCTCAAATGCTTCAAGGCGTTTTTGCACAACCACTGGGCCGGGTTGGCGATTTTTGTCGGGATTGTGGCGGACTACGGGTTTCGGTGAAGGGCCACGCCCCTCACCGCTAGCCGGTCGACTCAGGGCTTGGCGACCTTCCAGGCCCCGTCCATCTTGCCGTCACCGGTCATATCGCCGGTCTTCTTGTCCATAATGAAGGTATATAGCGGCTTGCCGCTGTAGGCCCACTGGCTTTTCTGGTCGTCACGGGTGATCACCGTCCACTTGCCCATGGGCTTGTCGGTGGACTCGGCCATCAACGGCGGCCAGTTGGTGGCGCACTTGTCGTTGCACATGGATTTGCCATCAGCATCCTTGGCAAAGGTGTAGAGGGTCATGCCTTTGTGGTCCACCAGCATCCCGTCCTTGGTCATTGCCGGGTCTGCCGCAAACGCCAGTGTCGGCAACGTTAACGCGGCCGTTACCAGCAGGGTTTTCCAGGAAAACGTACTGTGAGTCATGGGAACCTTCCTTTTGTGGTTGTCAGGATTCGGACCCCAAGCGTAGTCCAGAGAGGCGCCGAATGCCCAAGCGACTAAATTACTGTCACACGACTGCAATAATTCCGTTATCTAATGCGGCGCAAGACAGTTAAATGACAAGAGGATTTAGCATGGTTGGCAGGAGCATTCTGATCGTTGACGACGAAGCGCCCATTCGCGAAATGATCGCCGTTGCGTTGGAAATGGCCGGCTATGACTGCCTGGAGGCGGAGAACTCCCAGCAGGCCCATGCCATTATCGTCGACCGCAAGCCGGACCTGATCCTGCTGGACTGGATGCTGCCCGGCACCTCCGGTATCGAATTGGCCCGCCGCCTCAAGCGTGACGAGCTGACCGGGGATATCCCGATCATCATGCTCACCGCCAAGGGCGAAGAGGACAACAAGATCCAGGGCCTGGAAGTCGGCGCCGATGACTACATCACCAAGCCCTTTTCCCCACGGGAACTGGTCGCCCGCCTGAAAGCCGTACTGCGCCGTGCCGGCCCAACCGATGGCGAAGCGCCTATCGAAGTCGACGGCCTGATTCTGGACCCGATCAGCCACCGTGTGACCATCGACGGCAAACCCGCCGAGATGGGCCCCACCGAATACCGCCTGCTGCAATTCTTCATGACCCACCAGGAGCGCGCCTACACCCGCGGCCAACTGCTGGACCAGGTCTGGGGCGGCAATGTGTATGTGGAAGAGCGCACCGTCGACGTGCATATCCGCCGCCTGCGCAAAGCCTTGGGCGACGCTTACGAGAATCTGGTACAAACCGTGCGCGGCACCGGCTACCGGTTTTCCACCAAAGGCTGAGCCAGCCCGAACTGCCCAGACAGCTGAAAGGACGCGTGTTTAAGTGAACCAAAACTGGTATGGCACCCTGATCCGCCACATGCTCCTGTTGATCACTGGCTGCCTGCTGGTGGGCCTGGTCAGCGGCTATTACGGCTGGAGCCTGGCCGTCGGCCTGGGCGTTTACCTGGGCTGGACCCTCAAGCAATTGCTGCGCCTTCACGAGTGGCTGCGCCAGCACAAACCTGATGAAGCACCACCCGACGGTTACGGCCTGTGGGGCGAGGTGTTCGACAGCATCTACCACCTGCAACGCCGCGACCAACGCGTACGCGGGCGGCTTCAGGCGGTAATCGATCGGGTCCAGGAGTCCACGGCCGCGCTGAAAGACGCCGTCATCATGCTCGACAGCGACGGCAACCTGGAATGGTGGAACCGCGCCGCAGAAACCCTGCTGGGCCTCAAGACGCCCCAGGACAGCGGCCAGCCGGTGACCAACCTGGTGCGCCACCCGCGTTTCAAGGAGTACTTCGAGCAGGACAACTTTGAAGAAGCCCTGGAAATTCCGTCGCCTACCAACGACCGCGTGCGCATCCAGCTGTACCTGACGCGCTACGGCAATAACGAACATTTGATGCTGGTGCGCGATGTCACGCGCATCCATCAGCTGGAACAGATGCGCAAGGACTTCGTCGCCAACGTCTCCCACGAACTGCGCACGCCGCTGACGGTGATCTGCGGTTATCTTGAAACGCTGCTCGATAACGTTGAAGACGTGAACCCGCGCTGGACCCGTGCCCTGCAACAGATGCAGCAGCAAGGCGGGCGCATGCAAACTCTGCTCAACGACCTGCTGTTGCTGGCCAAGCTGGAAGCCACCGATTACCCCTCGGACAACCATCCGGTGCCGGTGCAAAGCCTGTTGCAGACCATCAAGAGCGACGCCCAGGCATTGTCCGGGCAGCGTGAGCAGCAGATTACCCTCGAAGCCGACCCGTCGATCCTGCTCAAGGGCAGCGAGGGCGAGCTGCGCAGCGCGTTTTCCAACCTGGTGTTCAACGCCGTCAAATACACTCAGGACAAGGGCAACATCCGCATCCGCTGGTGGGCCGACGACCAGGGCGCGCACCTCAGCGTGCAGGACTCCGGAATGGGCATCGACGCCAAACACTTGCCGCGCCTCACCGAGCGCTTCTATCGCGTCGACTCCAGCCGCAACTCCAACACCGGCGGTACCGGGCTCGGCCTGGCCATCGTCAAGCATGTGTTGCTGCGCCATCGCGCGCGGCTGGAAATCAGCAGTGTGTTGGGCCATGGCAGTACCTTTACCTGCCATTTCCCGCCGGCACAGATGACACGTTCACGGGTCATTCATCAGGACGAGTGACCCTCCACCCGGCAGCCGCCACTAGGCAAGCGCCCCGTCAGCCGCTACATTGGCGGACTTGCGCCTGCCTTTCAGGCCCACCTGCTCACCCTTTTTGATTAGACGGAACCCGCAAAACCCCATCATGGACCCTTCCCCTGGCATCACCCTCGCGACACTCTTCGCCGACTTCGGCATGATTCTTTTTGCACTGATCCTGGTACTGCTCAACGGCTTTTTCGTTGCGGCGGAGTTTGCCATGGTCAAACTGCGCTCGACCCGGGTCGAGGCCATTGCCCACAAAAACGGCTGGCGCGGGCAGATCCTGCGCACCGTACACAGCCAGCTCGACGCGTATCTGTCGGCCTGTCAGTTGGGTATCACCCTCGCCTCCCTGGGCCTGGGCTGGGTCGGTGAGCCGGCCTTCGCGCACATCCTCGAGCCGTTGCTGGGCGCGATCGGCGTGCAATCGCCGGAAGTGATCAAGGGCGTGTCGTTCTTTGCCGCCTTCTTCGTCATCTCGTACCTGCACATCGTGGTCGGCGAGCTGGCGCCCAAGTCCTGGGCCATTCGCAAGCCTGAGTTGCTGTCGCTGTGGACCGCCGTTCCGCTGTACCTGTTCTACTGGGCCATGTACCCGGCGATCTACCTGCTCAACGCCAGCGCCAACGCCATCCTGCGCATCGCCGGCCAGGGAGAGCCTGGCCCGCACCACGAGCACCATTACAGCCGTGAAGAACTGAAACTGATCCTGCACTCCAGCCGTGGCCAGGACCCGAGCGACCAAGGCATGCGTGTATTGGCCTCCGCCGTGGAAATGGGCGAGTTGGAAGTGGTCGACTGGGCCAACTCCCGGGAAGACCTGGTGACCCTGGACTTCAACGCCCCCCTCAAGGAAATCCTGGCGCTGTTCCGTCGCCACAAGTTCAGCCGCTACCCGGTGTACGACGCGGTGCGCAACGAGTTTGTCGGCCTGCTGCACATCAAGGACCTGCTGCTGGAGCTGGCGGCCCTCGACCACATTCCCGAGTCGTTCAACCTGGCCGAGCTGACCCGCCCGCTGGAGCGCGTATCGCGCCATATGCCGCTGTCGCAGTTGCTCGAGCAGTTCCGTAAAGGCGGCGCGCACTTCGCCCTGGTGGAAGAAGCCGACGGCAAGATCATCGGCTACCTGACCATGGAAGACGTGCTGGAAGTGCTGGTAGGTGACATCCAGGACGAACACCGCAAGGCCGAGCGCGGCATCCTCGCTTACCAGCCGGGCAAACTCCTGGTGCGTGGCGACACGCCGCTGTTCAAGGTGGAGCGCCTGCTGGGTGTCGACCTGGACCACATCGAGGCCGAAACCCTGGCCGGGCTGATCTACGACACCCTGAAACGGGTGCCGGAAGAGGAAGAAGTGCTGGAAGTCGAAGGCCTGCGGATCATTATCAAGAAGATGAAAGGGCCGAAGATTGTGTTGGCCAAGGTGCTATTGCTCGACTAGGGCACACCCCCTGTAGGAGCGAGCTTGCTCGCGAAGGACGTTAACGATAACGCTGGGACCCTGACACCCGGCAGCGCCCTCAGGGTTTTCGCGAGCAAGCTCGCTCCTGCAAAAGCCTTATCGCGTGCCCAATGCAAAATTGGGCAACGCCTGCACCGGCTGGTTGAATTCATAGGGAATCGACACCAGCCCCAACGCCGTCGTGCGTTGCACCACAAAATGCAGATGTGGCCCGCTGCTGTTACCGGTATTGCCCGACAACGCCAGCGGGCTGCCCACCGCCACTCGCTGCCCTTCCCTGACGCTGACCGACCCTTGCTTGAGGTGCAGGTACACGCCTTGCGTGCCGTCATCGTGCTGGACCCGCACGAAATTGCCCGATGGATCACCGCCGCGCCCGGATTGGGTGTTCTCGGTTTTCAGCACCACACCTGCGCGTGCCGCAATGATCGGTGTGCCTTCGGGCATGGCGATGTCCATCGCGTAGCGGCTTTTGAGCTCGGAGTGGCTGAAGGTGCCATTGGGGCCTTGGGTGAGACGGAACGGGCCGCCACGCCAGGGCAAGGGATAACGATATGAAGTGGGTTGCGACGGATATACAGGCTTGGGAATCACCCGCTCCTGATACACAAACGCCTGCGCCCCGGGCGTGTACCGGTCGCTGAAGACCACGGCGCCGTCAGCATCGATGGATTTGTAGAGGGTCATGGACATCGCCGGCATGACGACGGCGAACAGTCCACAGAACAGCAGTGAGCGTACGAGCATCGGGTTGGCCTGCCAGGGACGATTGGATGGCAGGCTAACAAGGGATCATGACAGTGCTATGTGAACCGTCCACTGCCCCTGTGGCGAGGGAGCTTGCTCCCGCTGGGGCGCGAAGCGGCCCTGATAAAGTCACTACAGTTCTGCAGAACAGACTGCGCCAAAGTTTCGGGGCTGCTGCGCAGCCAACGGGAGCAAGCTCCCTCGCCACAGGTAAAGCGTTAACCCTGTCACGCACCCGGCACAAAATGCTTCTGTGCAGTCCCGCGGGCGATCAGCCGCGAAATGTAGTCGAGCTTCTGTGCATCCTGGTCGATAAACCGGAAGGTCAGCTGCAGCCAGTCACTGTCAGGCTTGGGCTCGTAGGCCACGACGGCGTGCAGGTAGCCATTAAGACGGGCCACCTCGGCGTTTTCGCCCTGCTCCAGGTCGAGCACTGCGCTTTCCAGTACCTGAGGCAGGATTTCACCGCGACGCACCACCAGCAGCGCCTCCTTGATGCTCAGGGCCTTGATCACACATTGCTGGGTGCCGCTGGACAGGCGCAGCTGGCCCTGGCCACGCCCGCCGGCTGGCGATGCCGTCGCAGCAGCCTGCACCGGCTGGCTGTTGAGCAGGCCTTTGCTCGGTGCGGCCACCGGAGCCGGCTTGAGCGCTTCAGGCTTACCGCCGGTCAGGGCGCTCAGGGAGTCATTGCCGAACGCCGAGTTCATCTTGGTCGGCGCGCTGGCGATCAGCGCGTCGAGGCGACCGATCTTGTTCAGCGCCTGCTTGACCTTGTTCAGCAACTGCTCGTTGGTAAAGGGCTTGCTGACGTAGCCGGAAACCCCGGCCTGGATCGCCTGCACCACGTTTTCCTTGTCGCCACGGCTGGTCACCATGACAAACGGCATGGCTTTGAGATGAGGCTGCTCACGGCACCAGGTCAACAGTTCCAGGCCGGACATTTCCGGCATTTCCCAGTCGCACAGCACCATGTCGAAGGTTTCGCGCATCAGGATGGCCTGGGCCTTTTTGCCGTTCACCGCGTCTTCGATCTTGATACCCGGGAAGTAGTTACGCAGGCACTTCTTCACCAGGTCGCGAATAAACGAGGCGTCATCCACCACCAATACACTGACTTTGCTCATCGACCCTTCATCCTATAAAAACCCCGGCAAGCATAACGCTTCGCTGATGGCGTTTTGCCAAAAATTCCAACGCCACAAACGAAAACGCCCGACCAAAGGCCGGGCGTTTATTTCTCGGGCAATCTTACTTATCGTCAGGAACGCCCGGAACATTAGGGATTTGATCGGTTGTGCCTTCAACTTCTGCTTTCATGCGCTTGAGGCCCATGTGCCGCACGTCGGTACCACGGACCAGGTAGATCACCAGTTCCGAGATATTGCGCGCGTGATCACCGATACGCTCCAGCGAACGCAGCACCCAGATGATGCTCAATACCCGCGAGATAGAACGCGGGTCTTCCATCATGTAAGTCGCCAGTTCACGCAGGGCGGTCTTGTACTCACGGTCGATGATCTTGTCGTACTGGGCCACCGACAACGCCAGCTCGGCGTCGAAGCGGGCAAACGCGTCGAGGGCATCGCGGACCATGTTGCGCACCTGGTCACCGATGTGGCGCACTTCGACATAACCACGCGGCGCTTCGCCTTCTTCGCACAACTGGATGGCCCGGCGGGCAATCTTGGTGGCTTCATCGCCGATGCGCTCCAGGTCGATCACTGACTTGGAAATGCTGATGATCAAACGCAGGTCGGACGCCGCCGGCTGACGACGGGCCAGGATGCGCAGGCATTCTTCGTCGATGTTGCGTTCCATCTGGTTGATCTGGTCGTCGATCTCACGTACCTGCTGGGCCAGGCCGGAGTCGGCCTCGATCAGCGCGGTGACCGCGTCGTTGACTTGCTTCTCCACCAGACCGCCCATGGCCAGGAGGTGGCTGCGCACTTCCTCAAGCTCGGCGTTGAACTGCGCGGAGATGTGATGGGTAAGGCCTTCTTTGCTAATCATGTTGGCGTCCTTGGAACGTCCAGTAAGGTGCGGTCGACCGCAGCATCAGTTCAGTGAGCAACCAGCCACCTACTACCCGTAGCGACCGGTGATGTAGTCTTCGGTCTGCTTCTTCGCCGGGTTGGTGAACAGGGTATCGGTGTCGCCAAACTCCACCAGCTTGCCCATGTACATGAACGCGGTGTAATCGGAAACCCGCGCCGCCTGTTGCATGTTGTGGGTCACGATGACGATGGTGAACTTGGACTTGAGTTCGTAGATCAGCTCTTCGACTTTCAGCGTGGAGATGGGGTCGAGTGCCGAGCAGGGTTCGTCGAGCAGCAGCACTTCCGGCTCCACGGCGATGGTGCGGGCGATCACCAGACGTTGCTGCTGGCCACCGGACAAACCGAGGGCTGACTCGTGCAGGCGGTCCTTGACCTCGTCCCACAGTGCCGCGCCTTTCAAAGCCCATTCAACGGCTTCGTCGAGAATGCGCTTCTTGTTGATGCCCTGGATGCGCAGGCCGTAGACCACGTTTTCATAGATGGTCTTGGGGAACGGGTTGGGCTTCTGGAACACCATGCCCACCCGGCGACGCAGCTCGGCCACGTCTTCGCCCTTACGGTAGATGTTGGTGCCGTACAGATTGATCGCGCCCTCGACGCGGCAGCCGTCCACCAGATCGTTCATCCGGTTGAAGGTGCGCAGCAGGGTCGACTTGCCGCAACCGGACGGGCCGATGAAGGCGGTCACGCGCTGCTTCGGGATGTTCATGCTGACGTCGAACAGCGCCTGCTTGTCGCCGTAGTACAGGCTCAGGCTCGGGACTTCGATGGCCACGGTTTCCTGAGCCAGGCTCAGGCTCTGCTTGTCGCGACCCAGGGCTGACATGTTGATGCCGTGGGAATGGGTTTCATGTTGCATGGGATGCTCCCTGTGCTACCAATTCGTTTTGTGGGAGCGGGCTTGCTCGCGAAGGCGTCAGGTCAGTTGACCCATGTATGACTGATACACCGCATTCGCGAGCAAGCCCGCTCCCACATTTAGTCCGCGTTCATTTCAATTAACTGTCCAACGCTTTGTATTTTTCGCGCAGGTGGTTACGAATCCACACCGCCGACAAGTTGAGCGTGGCGATCACCAGCACCAGCAGCAAGGCAGTGGCGTACACCAGCGGCCGTGCGGCTTCGACGTTAGGGCTCTGGAAGCCGACGTCATAAATATGGAAGCCCAGGTGCATGATCTTCTGGTCCAGGTGCAGGTACGGGTAGTTGCCGTCCACCGGCAGCGACGGCGCCAGTTTCACCACACCTACCAGCATCAGCGGCGCCACTTCACCGGCGGCGCGGGCCACGGCGAGGATCATGCCGGTCATCATCGCCGGGCTGGCCATCGGCAGGACGATCTTCCATAGCGTTTCCGCCTTGGTCGCGCCCAGTGCCAAAGAACCTTCACGTACGGTGCGAGGGATCCGCGCCAGGCCTTCTTCGGTGGCTACGATCACTACCGGTACCGCCAGCAGCGCCAGGGTCAGGGACGCCCAAAGCAGGCCAGGCGTACCGAAGGTCGGTGCCGGCAAGGCTTCGGCGAAGAACAGCCGGTCGACCGAGCCGCCCAGCACGTAGACAAAGAAGCCGAGGCCGAACACGCCGTAAACGATGGCGGGTACACCGGCCAGGTTGTTCACCGCGATGCGGATAATTCGCGTCAGGGTGTTCTGCTTGGCGTATTCACGCAGGTACACCGCCGCCAGCACACCGAACGGGGTCACGATCATCGCCATGATCAGGGTCATCATCACGGTGCCGAAGATCGCCGGGAAAATCCCGCCTTCGGTGTTGGCTTCCCGTGGGTCGTCGCTGAGGAACTCCCAGATCTTGCTGAAGTAGAAGCCGATCTTGGTCATGTAACCCATGGCGTTCGGCTGGTAGGCATGCACCACCTTGCCGATGCCGATTTCGATTTCTTTGCCGTTGGCATCGCGGGCGGTGAGGCTGTCGCGGTTGAACTGGGTGTGCAGGTCCGCCAGGCGGGCTTCGATGTCCTTGTAGCGGTTGTTCAGTTCGGCGCGACCGCTGTCCATATCGGCTTGAGCGGTGGCGTCCAGCTTGCCTTCCAGCTCCAGCTTGCGACCGTGCAGGCGGATGCGTTCGAGGCCGGCGTTGATTGCGCCGATATCGGTTTTCTCAAGGGTCTTGAGCTGGGCCGCGAGCTTGTTGACGCGGTCGACGCGGGCTTGCAGTTCCGGCCAGGCCGCCTCGCCTTCAGCGATGACCTTGCCGTCCTGCTTGACGTTGACCAGGGTGCCGTAGAAGTTGCCCCACTCACGACGTTCGATGGCCATCAGTTCGACCGGCTTGGTCTGGTTGGTCAGCCACTCGCCGACGATCCAGGTGAAGTCGTTGCCGTTCAAGTCACGGTTGCCGACCTTGATCAGCTCGCGGGTCATGAACTCCGGGCCTTGGTCAGGCACCGGCAAGCCAGCGCTTTTCAGACGCTCGCGGGGCACTTCTTCTTTCTGCACCACTTCGCCGACGACGATATGGTTTTCCTGGCCCGGCACGTTGTAGCTGGCCTGGATCAGGTCGGCCGGCCAGAAGTGGCCCAAACCACGCACGGCAATCACGGCCAACAAACCAATGGTCATGATGACCGCGATGGACACCGCGCCACCGCTGATCCAGACGCCCGGGGCGCCGCTCTTGAACCATCCATTCAGGGAGTTCTGTTTCACAGACTTCTACCTTTCTTAAAGCGACGAGTATTTCTTGCGCAGACGCTGACGAATCAGCTCGGCGAGGGTGTTCATGACGAAGGTGAACAGCAGCAGCACCAGCGCCGAGAGGAACAGCACGCGGTAGTGGCTGCCGCCGACTTCCGATTCGGGCATTTCCACCGCGACGTTGGCTGCCAGGGTGCGCAGGCCTTCAAACAGGTTCATCTCCATCACCGGCGTGTTACCAGTGGCCATCAGCACGATCATGGTTTCACCGACCGCGCGGCCCATGCCGATCATCAGTGCCGAGAAGATGCCCGGGCTGGCGGTCAGGATCACTACGCGCGTCATGGTCTGCCATGGCGTGGCACCCAGGGCCAGGGAGCCCAGGGTCAGGCCGCGCGGCACGCTGAATACGGCGTCTTCGGCGATGGAGTAGATGTTCGGGATCACCGCAAACCCCATGGCCAGGCCGACTACCAGGGCGTTGCGCTGGTCGTAGGTGATGCCCAGGTCGTGGGAGATCCACATGCGCATGTCGCCGCCGAAGAACCAGGTTTCCAGGTACGGGCTCATGTAAAGCGAGAGCCAACCCACAAACAGGATCACCGGGATCAGGATCGCGCTCTCCCAGCCATCCGGGACCCGCAGGCGGATCGACTCAGGCAGGCGACTGAAGATGAAGCCGGCCACCAGGATGCCAATCGGCAGCAGCATCAGCAGGCTGAAGATCCCCGGCAAATGCCCTTCGACATACGGCGCCAGGAACAGGCCGGCGAAGAAGCCGAGGATTACCGTCGGCATCGCTTCCATCAACTCGATCACCGGCTTGACCTTGCGGCGCAGGCTCGGGGCCATGAAGTAGGCGGTGTAGATTGCAGCGGCGACGGCCAGTGGCGCGGCCAGCAGCATGGCGTAGAACGCGGCCTTCAGAGTACCGAAGGTCAGGGGCGCCAGGCTCATCTTGGGTTCGAAGTCGGTGTTGGCGGCGGTCGATTGCCAGACGTATTTAGGCTCGTCGTAGTTTTCGTACCAGACCTTGCTCCACAACGCGCTCCAGGAGACTTCCGGGTGCGGGTTGTCCAGCAGCAGCGGTTGCAGCTTGCCACCGGCTTCGACGATCACCCGGTTGGCCCGTGGCGACATGCCGAAGATACCGGTGCCATCGACCACCTGGTCCACCAGCAACGTGCGGTGGGCGGTGCTGTGGAACACGCCGAACTTGCCGGAGGCGTCGAGGGCAGTGAAGCCTTTGCGACGTTCTTCAGCGGTGATTTCAACGATAGGCGCGGTGCCCATCTGGAAAGTACGAATCTGCTTCAGGCGTTGTTCGCCGTCCGGGTCGCGAGCCATGAACCACTGCGCCAGGCCACCGCTGGAGTTACCGATGATCAGCGAGATGCCGCCCACCAGCTGGGTGCTGGCCGTGACTTGCGCCACGCCGTCGTCCAACAATTTGTAGCGACCGTTGAGGCTCTTGTCCCGCAGGCTGAACACATCGGCCTGGGCGCGGCCGTTGATCACGTACAGCCACTGTTGGCGCGGATCAACGAAGATGGCCTTCACCGGCTCGGCCATTTGCGGCAGTTCGATGCGCTTCTGCTCGGTGGTGACTTCCTCGGTCATCATGTTTTCTTCACGGCTGATGGACAGCACGTTCAGATGAGCTCCGCTGGAACCGGCCACCACCAGCGTCGAGTCGGTCGCGTTCAACGCGACGTGCTCAAGGGAGCGGCCTTGTTCGTCGAGGACGATCGGCGTTTCGCCATAAGGGTATTCGACGGCGGGCGAGATGGTCTTCTTGCCGTCCGGGTACGACACTTTATAAGTGTGGCGGAACACCAGCGACTGGCCGTTGGACAGGCCGAGGACCACCAGCGGGCTGCCGGGCTGGTCTTCACCGATGGAGGCGACGGTCACACCGGCCGGCAATGGCAGGTCAACGCGCTTGAGTTCGGCACCCGTGTCAACGTTGAAGAACAGCGCCTGGCCCTTGTCGGAAACCCGCATGGCGACCTGGTTCTGTTCTTCCATGGAGATCATCAGCGGCTTGCCGGCGTCCTGCAGCCAGGCAGGCGCCAGGGCGTCTTCCTTGGTCAGGTTGGCGCCGTGGAACAGCGGGGCGACCACGTAGGCGAGGAAGAAGAAGATCAAGGTGATCGCGCCCAGGACGGCAAGGCCGCCCACCAGCACGTACCAACGGGTCAGGCGATCCTTGAGCGCGCGGATGCGGCGCTTGCGTTGCAGCTCAGGCGTATTGAAATCAATGCGCTTGGGGGGAGAAGTCGTCGTCATGGTGGAATTGGCCAGATCATTCATGCGCACACCCTAGCGATCCTGTATGACAGAAAGATGACAATGCAGTGACGCAAGAAATCCGCCGCGTAGCAGGGCTGGCAGCGGATTAAAAAATGGGAGGCGAGGTCCAGGTCTTACAGACCCCGCCCAGGCCTTGAACCGTGGGTAAACCCCGGTTCAAGGCAGGTTTACCGGAGGCTTATTTGCCACCTTCTTTCAAGCCCAGGTCAGCCAGTGCCTTGGCGGCAACTTTGGCTGGCAGCGGGATGTAGCCGTCTTTCACTACAACTTCCTGGCCTTGCTTGGACAGGACCAGCTTCACGAACTCGGCTTCCAGCGGGGCCAGAGGCTTGTTCGGAGCTTTGTTGACGTAAACGTAGAGGAAGCGCGACAGCGGGTATTTGCCGTTCAGGGCGTTTTCTTCGGTGTCTTCGATGAAGTCAGTGCTGCCTTTCTTGGCCAGGGCCACGGTCTTCACGCTGGCGGTTTTGTAACCGATGCCCGAGTAACCGATACCGTTCAGCGAGGAGCTGATGGACTGCACAACCGACGCCGAACCGGGTTGTTCGTTCACGTTAGGTTTGTAGTCGCCTTTGCACAGGGCTTCTTCTTTGAAGTAGCCGTAGGTGCCGGATACCGAGTTACGACCGAACAGTTGCACTGGCTTGTTGGCCAGGTCGCCGGTCACGCCCAGGTCGCCCCAGGTTTTGACGTCAGCTTTGGCACCGCACAGGCGAGTCGAGGAGAAGATCGCGTCGACTTGCTCCATGGTCAGGTGCTGGATCGGGTTGTCCTTGTGCACGAACACGGCCAGGGCATCCACGGCAACCGGGATAGCGGTTGGTTTGTAGCCGTACTTCTGCTCGAAGGCAGCCAGTTCGGTGTCCTTCATCTTGCGGCTCATCGGGCCCAGGTTGGAGGTGCCTTCAGTCAGCGCAGGAGGAGCAGTGGCGGAGCCGGCGGCCTGAATCTGGATGTTGACGTTCGGGTATTCCTTTTTGTAACCCTCAGCCCACAGGGTCATCAGGTTTGCCAAGGTATCGGAACCAACGCTGGACAGGTTGCCCGACACACCAGTGGTCTTCACGTAAGCCGGAATTGCCGGGTCAACACCAGCGGCTACCGCGTTAGCGGTCGCAACGCCAGCAGCGACAAAAGTCATTGCCGCCATCAAACGTTTCAGTTTCATGCCTTGCTCCTAGCAGATAGGGATAGTTGGATCGGGGCCAAGTATCGGTAGGCCGTGTGAACACTCTATGTCTGGAATATGACAATTAGATGAAAGGCCAGCATTTATGAAAAAGCTGACAGGAAGGAGAAACGTCAATAAATCCGGGGCTTGCGAGGAGATGTGAGCGATTTCGTGGAAACAATCTGTAATCGTTGTAAGGCAAAATCTGTGGCGAGGGAGCTAGCTCCCGTTGGGTCGCGTAGCGGCCCCCAAAATGGAACTGCTGCGCAGTTCAACGGGAGCAAGCTCCCTCGCCACAAGGTTATCCGTCAGTTTTCAAAAAAGTGTCAGCGCCCACGCTTCCACAGATACGCACCCACGGCCATCCCCATCACGCACAGGACAGCCACGTAGTAAGCAGGGCCCATCGGGCTTTCCTTCATCAGCAACGACACCGCCAAGGGTGTCAGGCCACCGAATACGGCATAGGCGACGTTGTAGGAAAACGACAAACCACTGAAACGCACCACTGGCGGGAACGCTTTCACCATGACATAGGGCACCACACCGATGGTGCCTACAAACAGGCCGGTCAAGGCGTACAACGGGAACAGCCAATCCGGGTGAGCCATCAGGCTGTGATAGAGCGTCCAGGACGTTGCCAGCAACAGCGCGCAACCGATGATCAGCACACGCCCGGCACCGAATCGGTCGGCCAGGGCCCCGGAGGCAATACACCCCAGGCTCAGGGTGACGATGGCCAGGCTATTGGCCTGCAGCGCCACCGTAGGGCTGAAGTGGTAGACGGTTTGCAGCACGGTCGGCGTCATCAGGATAACGACGACCACACCGGCCGAGAGCAACCAGGTCAGCAACATCGACAACACGATGGCACCACGGTGGTCACGCAGCACCGCGCGCAATGGCAACTCGGCCGCCAGGGTCTTGCGCTGTTGCATCTCGGCGAAGATCGGGGTTTCGTGCAGCCAGCGACGCAGGTACACCGACAACAGGCCGAACACACCGCCCAGCAGGAACGGAATCCGCCAGGCGTAATCCGACACCTGCTCCGGGCTATAAAGGGTGTTGATGGCAGTGGCCACCAGCGAACCCAACAGAATGCCCGCCGTCAGGCCGCTGGTCAGGGTGCCACAGGCATAACCGATGTGACGGGGCGGCACGTGCTCGGAAACGAACACCCACGCGCCTGGCACTTCACCGCCAATCGCCGCGCCCTGGATCACGCGCATCAGCAGCAACAGGATCGGTGCCCACAGGCCGATCTGTGCATAGGTCGGCAGCAGGCCCATGATCAGGGTCGGCACGGCCATCATGAAGATGCTCAGGGTGAACATCTTCTTGCGCCCCAGCAGGTCGCCGAAGTGCGCCATGATGATCCCGCCCAGCGGCCGCGCCAGGTAGCCGGCGGCGAAAATACCGAAGGTCTGCATCATGCGCAGCCATTCGGGCATCTCGGCTGGGAAAAACAGTTTCCCGACCACCGTGGCGAAAAATACGAAGATGATGAAGTCGTAGAACTCCAGCGCCCCGCCCAAGGCAGACAGCGACAGGGTTTTGTAGTCGTTGCGGGTCAGCGGGCGCGAAGGTTGCGCACTGCTTGCGGGCACGGAGGACATGGCAAGGCTTCTCTTATAGTAGTCAGGACGGCAAGCCCGGGACTTGCGGCAGGCTTGGCAAGATAGCAAATCGCTTGAAAAAGCACAGCGTTGGGCCGTTAACAGTTCAGATAAGCGAAATATTCCCGTAGCAGAAGCGCAATTAGCATGAGCAGGAGCACAGTTGCCGGAAAAAGCCGCGATACAGCGTCTATTTACCGACCAAATGAGCGACGGGAGGTCGTCGTGGCGCCGACGGCTCGATATACTCGCCCATTGCAAGCGCCAGACCCGCATCCTTGAGGGGCTGCTGTGCCAAAACGCCGTTGGTGTCCTCCAGCCGATTTGGCAGAGTTTCCCTTTAGTACGCCTTACGAGAAACGCATCGAGCGGTGTATGTTGGTGCTGAAACGTTTTTCCAGAGACGGCTATCCACTTGAAATACCCATAAAGCGTCACGGGTCAGAGGCACCGGCATGATCGAACTCGAACAAGAAGATCCTATCCCGCAAGGCGACCTCGCCCTGCAAATTACCGCACTCCCGCGTGAGACCAACGGTTTCGGCGACATCTTCGGCGGCTGGCTGGTCGCGCAGATGGACCTGGCCGGCACGGCCATGGCGAGCAAGGTTGCCGGTGGCCGCGTCGCGACCGTGGCGATTGATCGCATGGCATTCCTGGTGCCAGTGGCCGTCGGCGCACAGTTGTCTTTCTATACCCAGGCCCTGGAAATCGGCCGCAGCTCGATCCAGATGATGGTCGAAGTGTGGAGCGACGACCCGCTGTCCAGCGAATGGCGCAAAGTCACCGAAGCTGTGTTTGTGTTCGTTGCCATCGATGGCAGCGGTCGCACCCGGTCGGTTCCGTCGCGGGCGCGTTAAACATCGCGACGTTTTGACGGTCCATTGCCCCATTGTCTGCCATTGAGAGCGCGCGCCTATGTCTACGCCCAACGTTGAAACCGTAAAACTGGATGAGCTGAGCGCTTGGCGCATCCACCATAACGGGGCCGAATTGGTGGTGGCCCAGCAAGGCGCGCATATCGTCAGCTACCAGCGCGCTGGCGAGAAGCCAATCATCTGGCCCAACGATCAGGTGGTGTTCAAGAAAGGCAAAGGCATTCGTACCGGCGTGCCGGTGTGCTGGCCATGGTTTGGCGTGTTCGACCGCAACCCGCAAAGCGTCAAGGCGATGTACCAGGGCGACGAGCCGGCTGGGGCGCATGGTTTCGTACGGACCGCCGACTGGACGTTGGCTGGTGTTGAAGCTGAAGGCACGGCGTTGCGGGTTGAACTGGAACTGCCGGTGCCTGAAGGCGGCTTCCCGGGTTGGCCGCATCCAGTTGACCTGAAGATGAGCATCCTGCTGGATGATCAACTGCACATCCGCCTGACCAGCCATAACCGTGGTACCGAGACCGTCAGCCTCAGCCAGGCGCTGCACAGTTATTTTGCGGTCAGTGATGTGTGCAACGTGCAGGTCGACGGCCTGGACGGGCGGGCCTATATCGACACCGCCGACGGCTGGACCCACAAGCAGCAATCCGGGCTCCTGCACTTCACCGCCGAGACCGACCGCATCTACCTCGACACGCCGGCTCAGCTGAACATTGTCGATAAAGACTGGCAGCGCCGCGTTCAACTCACCAGCACAGGCTCGCGCTCGACGGTGATCTGGAACCCGTGGACCGAACGCGCCAAGGCTTTCGCCGACATGGCCGACGACGGCTGGCAGGGGATGCTGTGCATCGAGACCGCGAACGTGCTGGATGATGCAGTGACACTGGCGCCGGGTGAAAGCCATAGCTTGGGCGTGAGCATCGCCGGTATTGCCCTGTAAACCCAATCAAAAATGTGGGAGCGGGCTTGCTCGCGAATGCGCCGTGTCAGTCAATACATGTGCTGACTGACACACCACTTTCGCGAGCAAGCCCGCTCCCACATTAGGTTCTGCGTCAGATCAGAGATCCGACTCCTTAACCGCCCGCACTTTGCCCGCATCCAGCGCATACGCCGCATCGGCCAGGTCATTGTTGACCTTCTCTACCTTCAGCGTGCCCGTCACCCACAGCGGGGTGTAGATGTCATCCAGCTTCAAACCCTTGGGATAACGCACCAGCACCAACTGGTTGGGCGGCGGTGGCGGCACGTGGATGCAGGCGCCCGGGTAAGGCACCAGGAAGAACAGCGTGCTGCGGCCCTTCGCGTCGGTTTCCAGCGGCACGGGGTAGCCGCCGATGCGGATGTTCTTGCCGTTCATGGCAGCCACGGTCTTGGTGGAATACATCACCGCCGGCAAGCCCTTGCTCTGCTTCAGGCCACCCTTTTCGGTGAACGTGCCTTGGGCTTCCGGGGAGTTGTGGTCGATTTCCGGCATTTCTTCGAGGGCTTTCTGGTCCGACTTGGGCATCAGTTCCAGCCAGTCGGTTTCCGGCAGTTCGCCAGCGTGGGCCAACCCGGTGCATAGAAGAAGGGATAACAGAAGACGGCGCATGGAGAGGCTCGGCATGGATTACAGTGCCGGCATTCTAGCCCTCTGCGCCTGCGCAGCGCAGAGGGCTTGGTCGCTAAATTACTTCTTTTTCAGCAGACCGTAGATCACCAGCAGCACCACGGCACCCACCAGCGCACCAATGAAGCCTGCGCCTTGGCCAGCCTGATAGATGCCCAGTGCCTGGCCACCATAGGTCGCAACCAGCGAACCGGCGATACCCAGCAGGATGGTCATGATCCAGCCCATGCTGTCGTCGCCTGGCTTCAGGAAACGCGCCAGCAGGCCGACGATCAAACCGATAAAGATGGTCCCAATGATACCCATGGCATTTCCCTCTGATTGAAGTGAGCTAAGTCAAAGCCTAGTCAGACTTTGGCTTCCTGCAATCAGAGGGTAGCGGGTACCAATGGTTCCGCCCGGCCTTGGGTTATTGCTCGGCGATCAGCGCTTCGACCTTGAGGATCTGCGCTTGCAGCGTCGCGCGGTCCTTGCAGCGCAGGTTGGCGTGGCCGACCTTGCGCCCGGCCTTGAACGCCTTGCCGTAGTGATGCAGATGGCAGTCATCAATCGCGATCACGCGATCAACCGGCGGCACCACGCCGATGAAGTTGAGCATGGCGCTCTCGCCGACCTTGGCCGTGGAGCCCAAGGGCAAGCCCGCTACCGCCCGCAGGTGGTTTTCGAACTGGCTGCACTCGGCGCCTTCGGTGGTCCAATGCCCGGAGTTGTGCACGCGCGGAGCGATTTCGTTAGCCTTGAGGCCGCCGTCGACTTCAAAGAACTCGAACGCCATCACGCCGACGTAATCCAGTTGCTTCAGCACACGGCTCGAATAATCTTCGGCCAGGGCTTGCAGCGGGTGGTCGGTGCTGGCCACGGACAGCTTGAGGATGCCGCTGTCGTGGGTGTTGTGTACCAGCGGGTAGAAACGCGTTTCACCATCCCGCGCGCGCACGGCAATCAGCGAGACTTCACCGGTGAACGGCACGAAGCCTTCCAGCAGGCAGGCAACGCTGCCCAGTTCGGCGAAGGTACCAACCACGTCATCAGCGGTGCGCAGGACTTTCTGGCCCTTGCCGTCGTACCCCAGGGTGCGGGTCTTCAGCACGGCCGGCAGGCCGATGGAGGCGACTGCGGCGTCCAGGTCAGCCTGGGACTGGATGTCGGCGAAGGCCGGCGTCGGGATGCCCAGGTCCTTGAACATGCTCTTCTCGAACCAGCGGTCACGCGCGATGCGCAAGGCTTCGGCGCTCGGGTACACCGGCACGAACTGCGACAGGAAGGCCACGGTTTCAGCCGGGACGCTTTCGAACTCGAAGGTCACCAGGTCGACTTCATCGGCCAGTTGGCGCAGGTGATCCGGGTCGCTGTAATCCGCCCGCAGATGTTCACCCAACGCAGCCGCACAGGCGTCCGGCGCCGGGTCCAGGAAAGCGAAGTTCATCCCCAGCGGCGTACCCGCCAGGGCCAGCATACGGCCCAGTTGGCCGCCACCGATTACACCGATTTTCATCAATCAACCACCTCAGGCAATGCGTGGGTCTGGATTGTCCAGGACGCTGTCTGTCTGCTCAGCACGGAATTTTTTCAGCACCGCGTGGAACTGCGGGTACTTGGCGCCGAGAATGCTGGCGGACAGCAAGGCTGCGTTGATCGCGCCGGCCTTGCCAATCGCCAGGGTGGCCACCGGAATACCGGCAGGCATCTGCACGATGGACAACAGCGAATCCACGCCCGAGAGCATCGACGACTGCACCGGTACGCCCAGCACTGGCAGGTGAGTCTTGGCGGCACACATGCCTGGCAAGTGAGCTGCACCGCCGGCACCGGCGATAATCACCTCGATGCCACGGGATTCTGCCTCATCGGCATACTGGAACAGCAAATCCGGAGTGCGGTGGGCGGAAACCACCTTCACTTCATAGGGAATGCCGAGTTTTTCCAGCATATCGGCGGTGTGGCTAAGGGTGGACCAATCGGACTTGGAGCCCATGATCACGCCAACCAATGCACTCATCGTCGTGCCTCTTCTCTCTGGGCGCCCGCAGGCGCGTCAAAAAACAACAAGCCACGCGGGAAATCCAGCGTGGCTTGTTGTACGAATTAAGGCCGGTTGGACCGGCCGAAGGCCGCGCAGTATACCGTAATAACGCAGATAAACAGCCCCTGGAATGACCATCTGTCTTACACCTCAACAGGCGGTTTTATTGACTTCCAGGTCAGCGAACACACCAGAAAACTAATGTGGGAGCGGGCTTGCTCGCGAATGCGGTAGATCAGCCACAGATGGGTTGACTGACACTACGCTTTCGCGAGCAAGCCCGCTCCCACATTTGATCTGTGTGGGCTCAGGTATTCTGCGCCGCACCACCTTCCAGCTTGCGCCACAACAACCGCACGTTCGCCTTGCGCACCAACGCGCAGCGATACAACCGGATCTCCAGCGGCACATGCCATTGCGGGCCGCCGCACACCACCAGTTCGCCCCGGGCCAACTCGGCGCGCACGCTCAACTGTGGCACCCAGGCAATGCCCAAGCCTTCAAGGGCCATGCTTTTCAGGCTGTCGGCCATGGCCGTTTCGTAAATTGTGGTGAAGCGCAGCGCCCGCTGACGCAGCAGCAGGTTTACCGAGCGCCCCAGGAAAGCCCCGGCGCTGTAGGCCAGCAGCGGCACGCTGCCCTCGCCTTCCAGGTCGAACAGCGGCTTGCCGTCGGCATCGGCGGCGCACACCGGCAGCATCTCGGTGTTGCCCAGGTGCAGCGACGGGAAGATCTCCGGGTCCATCTGCATCGCCGCATCCGGGTCGTAGAACGCCAGCATCAAATCGCAACCGCCTTCGCGCAGCGCATGCACGGCGTCGCCCACGTTGGTGGCGACCAACCGCGTGGCGATGTTCAGCCCTTCGTTGCGCAACTGCGCGATCCAGCGCGGGAAGAAGCCCAATGCCAGGGAGTGCGCCGCCGCGACTTGCATGACTTCGCCCTGCCCGCCTTCCAGGTGATGGAGGTGGCGGAGCACTTCACCCAGTTGCTCGACCACGGTACGCGCGGTGACCAGGAATAACTGCCCCGCCGCCGTCAGTTCGACCGGCGTGCGCGAGCGATTGACCAGGGTCAGCCCCAGCGCGGCCTCCAGGCTGCGGATGCGCCGACTGAACGCCGGCTGGGTGACAAAGCGCCGCTCCGCCGCCTGGGAGAAGCTGCGGGTGGCAGCCAGGGCGCTAAAGTCTTCCAGCCATTTGCTTTCAAGGTTCATCACATCCTCCCGGGGCATGCACCATTTTGGCACACACGACCGTTATGGTAACGGGGTCACACCGACATTATGCCGTTTATGCATAGGCCAGTGTTTAACAGCATTGGCCCTAAATCTCCTGCAAGCCTAGCATTCACAGCGTTCCGGCCTAGCCCGGGTCCATATCGAGATGATTTCCGTCATGTCCTCCGCTGCATCTTTCCGCACAGAAAAAGACCTGCTTGGCGTACTCGAAGTACCCGCTCAAGCGTACTACGGCATCCAGACCCTGCGAGCGGTGAATAACTTCCGCCTCTCGGGCGTTCCGATTTCGCATTACCCGAAATTGGTGGTCGGCCTGGCAATGGTCAAGCAGGCAGCTGCTGACGCCAACCGCGAGCTGGGCCAACTCAGCGAAGCCAAGCACGCTGCCATCAGCGAAGCCTGTGCCCGTCTGATCCGCGGCGATTTCCACGAAGAGTTCGTGGTGGACATGATTCAAGGCGGCGCTGGCACTTCAACCAACATGAATGCCAACGAAGTCATCGCCAACATCGCGCTGGAGGCCATGGGCCACAGCAAGGGCGAATACCAATACCTGCACCCCAACAACGACGTGAACATGGCGCAGTCGACCAACGACGCCTACCCGACCGCGATCCGCCTGGGTCTGCTGCTGGGCCACGACGCCTTGTTGGCCAGCCTCGACAGCCTGATCCAGGCGTTCGCTGCCAAAGGTGAAGTGTTCAGCCACGTCTTGAAGATGGGCCGTACCCAGCTGCAAGACGCCGTGCCGATGACCCTCGGCCAGGAATTCCGTGCCTTCGCCACCACCCTCGGTGAAGACCTGGCTCGCCTGAAGACCCTGGCGCCTGAGCTGCTGACTGAAGTGAACCTGGGCGGCACCGCCATCGGTACCGGCATCAACGCCGACCCGCGTTACCAGGCCCTGGCCGTTCAACGCCTGGCCACCATCAGCGGCCAACCGCTGGTACCGGCTGCCGACCTGATCGAAGCCACCTCCGACATGGGCGCCTTCGTGCTGTTCTCCGGCATGCTCAAGCGTACCGCGGTGAAGCTGTCGAAGATCTGCAACGACCTGCGCCTGCTGTCCAGCGGCCCACGCACCGGCATCAACGAAATCAACCTGCCGGCGCGTCAGCCAGGCAGCTCGATCATGCCCGGCAAGGTCAACCCGGTCATCCCGGAAGCCGTGAACCAGGTCGCGTTCCAGATCATCGGTAACGACTTGGCACTGACCATCGCGGCCGAAGGCGGCCAGCTGCAACTGAACGTGATGGAGCCGCTGATCGCCTACAAGATCTTCGACTCGATCCGCCTGCTGCAACGCGCCATGGACATGCTGCGCGAGCACTGCATCGTCGGCATCACCGCCAACGAAGCCCGCTGCCGCGAACTGGTGGAGCACTCCATCGGCCTGGTCACCGCGCTGAACCCGTACATCGGCTATGAAAACGCCACCCGCATCGCCCGTATTGCCCTTGAAAGCGGCCGCGGCGTGCTGGAACTGGTGCGCGAAGAAGGCTTGCTCGACGACGCCATGCTCGACGACATCCTGCGCCCCGAAAACATGATTGCCCCACGTTTGGTCCCGTTGAAGGCCTAAGCGTTTGTTGCACCGCTCACCAGGTTGAGGGACTAGACACCTCTCACCTTTTGAGGGCCTGAAGGCTCGTTCTTCAGGCCCTTTTTTTGCCTTACGGTTGCGAAATGATGCCTATAAAAACTCCAAGATCGCCCCACAAACCCGCCTTGCCCGTAACGCCTTGGCTGAAACCTTTAATCGCCTCGTGCAGACGGATCACACACTCCTAGGTATAGTGCCGCCCCTCTTCGCGTCAGCGGTCGTCGGTAACGAGACCCTGGGAAGCGCGAAACCGCATGAATAACAACACCCGCAAAAGGATTGGGGTCGAAGCGTCGCGCACTGCCTGGTGCCGAGCGATGCGCCGGACCGTCCTGCGTTTGCCATTAGAAAAATCAGCGAGGAACACTCCATGCTAGAAGTCATCAACGACTTCCTCTCAGGGAAAGTATTGATCGTGCTCATTGTCGGGCTCGGTGGTTACTTCACGATCCGCTCGCGTTTCGTTCAGTTGCGTCACTTTTTCCACATGTTTTCGGTGTTTCGCGACAGCCTGAAAAGCAGCGCCGGCCAGCTCAGTTCGTTCCAGGCGCTGATGCTCAGCCTCGCCGGGCGCGTGGGTGCCGGCAACATCGCAGGCGTCGGCATTGCCGTGACCCTGGGTGGCCCGGGCGCCGTATTCTGGATGTGGGTCACCGCACTGGTGGGCATGTCTTCGAGCTTTATCGAGTGCTCCCTCGGCCAGCTCTACAAACGCACCGACGCTGAAGGCACCTACCGTGGCGGCCCGGCGTATTACATCCAGCACGGCCTGCACAAGCGCTGGTTGGGCATGGTGATGGCGTTCCTGCTGCTGGTGACCTTCGGTTTCGCCTTCAACGGCCTGCAAGCCCACGCCGTCACCCACTCGCTGAACAACGCGTTTGGCCTCGACACCACCTACACCGGCCTCGCCCTGGCGGTGCTGCTGGGCCTGGTGTTCATCGGTGGGATCAAGCGTATCGCCTCGATCGCCGACCTGCTGGTGCCGGTCAAGACCCTGGTCTACATCGCGGTAACCCTGTACGTGATCGTGCTGCAATTCGACCACGTGCCGGCCATGCTCGCGACCATCGTCAAGAGCGCCTTCGGCCTCGACCAGGCCTTCGGTGGCCTGGTGGGCAGCGCGATCATCATGGGCGTGAAACGCGGCGTGTTCGCCAACGAAGCCGGCCTGGGCAGTGCGCCTAACGTGGCGGCAGTCGCTTCGGTAGAACACCCGATCGCCCAAGGCGTGGTGCAAGCGTTCAGCGTGTTTCTCGACACCTTCGTGATCTGCACCTGCACCGCGTTGCTGATCCTGCTCTCGGGTTTCTACACCCCGGGCTTTGAAGGCGACGGCATTGCCCTGACCCAGAACTCCCTGGCGGCAGTCGTGGGTGACTGGGGCCGGATGTTCATCTCGGTGGCCCTGGCGTTGTTCGTGTTCACCTCGATCATGTACAACTACTACCTCGGCGAGAGCAACCTGCGCTTCATCGTGGGCGACAACCGCAAGGTCCTGATGGGCTACCGCGCGCTGGTGCTGGTGCTGATTTTCTGGGGTTCCATCGAGAACCTGAGCACCGTGTTCGCCTTCGCCGACATCACCATGACCATGCTGGCGTTCGTCAACCTGTTCGCCCTGGCGTTCCTGTTCAAGATCGCCATGCGCATCCTGAATGACTACGACGGCCAGCGTGCTGCGGGCATCAAGACCCCGGTGTTTGATTCCAGCAAGTTCCCGGACCTGGACCTGGACCGCAAGGCGTGGCCGGCGAATCCGGTGAAGCCTGAGCCAACCGCTCAAGCATCGGCTGAACTGAGCGCTCAAACGCAACGCTAAACCTAGATAGATGACACGCCGCCCGGCCTTGGGCATGCTCTGGGCCCGGCGGCGTTTTTCGTTCAGGAGATTCTTCAATGCAACCAGCCAACAACGTCATGGTGCTCTACACCGGCGGCACCATCGGCATGCAGGCCAGTGCCAATGGCCTGGCCCCCGCTTCGGGTTTTGAAGCGCGCATGCGCGAGCAACTTGCCCACCTGCAAGCACCCGCCTGGCGCTTCCGGGAAATGTCCCCACTGATCGACAGCGCCAACATGACCCCCGCCTACTGGCAGCGCCTGCGCGCCGCCGTGATCGAGGCAGTGGACGAGGGTTGCGACGCCGTACTGGTACTGCACGGCACCGACACCCTGGCCTACAGCGCGGCCGCCATGAGTTTCCAACTGCTGGGCCTGCCCGCGCCGGTGCTGTTTACCGGCTCGATGCTGCCGGCCGGCGTGCCCGACAGCGATGCCTGGGAAAACGTCAGCGGTGCGCTGGTAGCCCTGAGCCAAGGCCTGGCGCCGGGCGTGCAACTGTACTTCCACGGTGCACTGATGGCCCCGACCCGCTGCGCGAAAATCCGCAGTTTTGGTCGCCACCCGTTTGCCGCGTTGCAGCGTAACGGCGGCGTCGCCAAGGCGGACATGATTCCGGCGGCGCTGCATTACCGCCAGCCCAAGGCGGTGGTCAATGTGGGCGTGCTGCCACTGGTGCCGGGCATCGCCGCCGAGCAGTTGGATGCGTTGATCGACAGCGGCATCCAGGCGCTGGTGCTGGAATGTTTCGGCAGCGGCACCGGGCCGAGCGACAACCCCCAGTTCCTCGCCAGCCTCCAGCGCGCGCAGGATAACGGCGTGGTGGTGGTGGCAATCACCCAATGCCATGAAGGCGGTGTGGAGCTGGATGTGTACGAAGCCGGTAGCCGCTTGCGTGGCGTGGGCGTGTTGTCGGGTGGCGGGATGACCCGTGAAGCCGCGTTCGGCAAGCTCAATGCGCTGTTGGGTGCCGGCCTGCCCGTGGCAGAAGTGCGTCGCCTGGTAGAACTCGACCTGTGTGGCGAGCTGGGCTGACCTACATATCCACCGCTCTCCCTGGCGTGCCGCTCCCTAGCATGGGGCCTGTTTCCATGCACGCCAGGCCTCCCCATGAGTTCACCCGCCGCACAGCCCAACGCCAACACCGCCACCCAAGCCCTGCTCGCACAACTGTGCCTGGGCCCTTCGTTCCTGGAGGTCGCAGCCGCGTTGCTGCGCCCGGAACTACGTCGTTTGTACCCCGCGTTGGATATCGACCCGGACATCGCCATGGTCTGCACCCCAGGCTGGGTGCTGATGGACGACCAGATCCAGGCCACCACGCCGCAGTATCAGACGCTCACCGGCATTCTCGCCCGGCAGGCGGTGCTTGAAGTGCCTCGCCTGTACATTGAAGGCGAACACTTCCTGACCCAGCAGCCGCTCACCACGACGCCCATTCACCTGCCGGTGCGTATCGCCGAAATCGCCCAGGTTATTAATGTGCTGGCGCCAGTCATGCTCAGCGCCTATCAGGAACAGCAAATCGCTTTCTGGAACAGCGCCAACAAGGACGGCCCGCAATGGCATACCCTGTCCAACCACCTGCGAACGCTGTGGAATGTCCAAGGGGTAACCGGGTGGAGCGCGGTGGATTGCGCCATGGCGCGCCAGCTCTATAACGCACCCGACCTGAAGAGCCGGCAGGCCAAGCCTCTGCTTAACGGCAAGGCCTACCTGATCGACATCAGCCTGATAGAGGGTGAAACCGTCACCCCACTGAGCCTGATGCCCATCGCCGTGCTGGTGGGCACCCATGAATCGCGCACGGTGATCCTGGTGCACTCGCTGCTCAACGGTTATGAAAAGTTCACGTCCTTGCAGCAGCTCGGCGCCTCCCTGCCCGGGCACCTGAACCCCGGCCTGTCTTACACGGGCCTGCACTGGCGCTTGCTGGAACCCGAAGGCGATTTTTTTGACCAGCAAGCCTGCTCGCTGATCACCCTCCAGATCAACGCCATCGGTGCCATTGATTTCTCCGCGCTCAAGCACAAGGATGCCAACCCGGCCGCCCTCGGCTCACCGCCGGCGATCGCCAGCTTCGTCGCGGACCAGGGGCCCGACCTGAGCCAGTATCAGGACGCTATGCCCGCCTGGCTGAACACGGCATCCAGCAGCGACCTGAGCCTCTATTCCCGTCACCTCAAGGACCTGGCGGCCTTGCACAGCCTTAACGCCGGCAAGGGTTACCAGGACGGGATTGCGCCCATCCGCGAGTACACCCTCAAAACCCTCAAGGATTTGATGGTCGCCGACCACGCCGAAGCCGCCACACTGCATCTGGACGATATCGAAATACGCGTCACCAGCCAGGTGGTATGGGGCACATTCCCCGTGCCCGGCAAAATCGAAATGACCACCTTTAACCTGGTCGACCTGGCGCTGCAAAACCTGATCGCGCTGCCCCTGGGAGACAAGAGCCTGCGCCTGCGCAATGCCCGGGCGCTGCCCGCCTGGCTGACCGTGAGCTATGTGGAGACGCTGGTCCAGCAAGCCGACATCGGTCGCCAATATCCGGCACTGGTTAAGGCCAAACTACTGGACGACCCACAGGAATCGCTGCGCCGACAGCAACTGTACGGCCAGCACCTGCGCATTCAGCTGCCGCTGCTGGCCCTGCAATACAAGATTCGTCAGCAGGCCGGCATCGATGAGCGTGGCTACCGCTACATCGTGGCAGTGCTGGAGTCACAGGCCGGCAACCGTCAGGTAGATGGGCAAACCATCGTGTTGCGCGCCCCCTGGCCTTCGTCCCCCTGCGACGTGCGGGCGGTGCGGCCGATGAGGTGGCCAATATGTTCTTGATCGGTCCCCAGGACCCTTCCGCCGGGCCTTGCCTGTTGTATCGCCCATTGTTCGACCAACCGCTGACCCAATATCCGTCGCCCGCCAACGTGCTGTATGCCCTGCAAGAGGACGCCGACCTGCGTGACTCGGTACTGGCCTGGCTGCCCGACGCGGTGCGCAGCGACTACAGCAACTATGTGTTTCCCGGCGCGCTGCCTTCGCCCTGGGCCATCATGCGGTTTATCGTCGAACCCAGCAAACTCTGGGTCATGTGCGGCCCTATGCGCCTTGGCGGCGAGGCCATCAACGATGATCTGGCGGCCCACCTTTTCAAGGCCAACGCCAACGCCGTGGTGGAGTTGGCGGACCGCCAGTCGGTGTCCAATCGTGAGAACCGCTGGGCCACGTTCAAGCAAGCCGGGTGGCTGATCTTCAATGCTGCACTGCCCTTTCTCGGGCGCGGTGTGGGGGTTGCCGCCTGGATCTGGCAAATTCTCGATCAGTTGCAGCAAGCCGCCGAGGCACGCCGACGCAACCATTCACAGCAGGAGTGGGCAGCCCTCACTGACGTACTGCTGAACCTGGCAATGGCCATTACCTTACACTTGGCCAGCCGCAATCAGCCGGCCAGTCGTCGACTGCCCGGCTACCAGGCGGAAAAAAACCTGCGCCGCCCACCTCAACGCCCACGGCGCCAATCATCCAGCAAGGCCCGACCATCCTTCCCCACGAATTGCCGCCAGAGTTGCCGCAATCGGTATATTCCCTAGGCGCCGTGGCCCGCAAACCCGAGACCCTGGCAACCGTGCTGGAACGCTTCAAACTCCCCAGGCCCTCCGGCCTGGGCAACGTTGTCACGCCAGTGGGGCCCCACCAATACCTCTACCCTCTGGGTGAAAAATGGTACGCACCGGTGGGTGAGCGTTGGTTCGAAGTACAGGTAGGTGAAGACGACGCGGTGGTGATTGTCGACCCCAGCCTACCCACCCGCACCGGCCCGCTGCTGCTACACAACCTCAAGGGTGAATGGTTCGTCGATACCCGCCTGCGCCTGCGCGGTGGCGGGCCCAAGGTCGTGAAAAACAAAGCTCAGAAGGAGGCCACCCGCAAGGCCGCCGAGGTACGCGCGCGCCTGGAGCAGTTCGAAAACGACAAACAGCGAGCCCAGCTCGAACTGCAGCAGGCCCGCCAAGCCCTGAGTGACGCGCCGCGCACCTCGGCGCAAGCCGCGCGCCAACTCTACCTGGACAAACTCGTAAGCCAGCGCAACGACTATGAAACCGCCCTGCAACAGCTGAAGACCCTGAATCTGTTTGCGCCCATGAGCAATTATCAACCCAAGGCCCTGAGCTACCTTAAAGCACAGCTGGACCTCACCCAGGCCGGCATTGCAGAAGTCCAGACACGCTTCACCCCCAAGCTTCGGACCGTACTCGACCAGATCGAACGCCAAGCGACGGCCCCTCAGGAGCGCCATATTGAAGACGCGCGGCAAATGACCGAGTTGAGCCAGGACATGCTGACTCGCCTGGACTACGCCCAGTCACGCTTCACTGAACTGAAGGCCCTGGCCCGGGATGGGTTGCGCCTGATCCAGAGCACCCGGCACCTGCTGCCCTCCTACAGCAGCGATGATCTCAAGGCATTGCAGGTAACGATGGCTCGCAACCTGTGCCTGTCTGAAACCAGCCTGCAAACCCATCCCCAGGCCTGGAGCACTCTCGACCGGATCGTCGACGCCGCCGACCTGGCGGTGCAAACCCTGCGCGACACCCTGCACGAACGCAGCGAATCACGGCTCGATGAGCGCATCGACAGCCTCGGCAGCCTGATCGACCAGTTCAAGGTGATCGATGAACGGTTGCAGGACTTTTCCGCTGACTTTTCCGAGCACGCCCTTGGCGAACCATTAGGCCAATTACGCGCACAAATCCGCAGCTATTTGCAACGGACGCTGAACAGCCTGGCGCTGCTGCATGCCGAGCGCGACCTCATCAGGACCCGTCCCACCCCCCGCCGACTCCGCCACGCCCGCTGAAGAAGTTCATCAGCACCCGCTTCAACGGCGTGCTCATCGGTGAACCGCGACTGACCGAAGCCGGGCTGGAAACAAACATGGTGGATATTCGCTCTCCCCTGACCCATAACGTCCTGGCCACCTTCCATGAGAAGCAACCGGGGATCTGGGTCCAGCACGTCAAGGCCAGTGTGCCAGCGCCAGCGCCCGACCTTGAAACCAGCCTGCATGCCGGCGAGACCCTGCTCCTGGAACTGCCGGCGTTCAACCGGCGCGCTGCGGAGCAAGTAAAAAAACCGACCGGACCGTCGTCGGCATCGAGCAGATGTTTCATCAGCACGCCATGCTGCTGGAGCAGGCCGAGCAAGACCTGGAGAGGGCACTGACAAACGCCAACGTCACTGACAGCGATTCAAACTCGGCCGCCAGCCTCTCGAGCCGGCTCAACAACGCAGCCCAAAGCCTTTACCTACAGGCGAAGAATCACCGGATACAAACGACCAAGCAACGCCCACCGACTATCGACGGGGTTGAATGGCTAAAAACCCACAACGAAATCACGGTACGCAAAACCATCACCCGCCGTCGCCTGAAGGCGGCTCAACCGGATTATCTCGACGAATACACCATCAGCGAGCAATCCAGCGGCAAGGTGCTCTGGTACGCGCACTTCCACTACTCCACCAGTTGGACGCCGCCCAAGGCATTTATCTCGGCCCGCCTGAAAACTCCCGAGGAGGCGCGCCGCGGCTCGGCAGCCGACAGCACTGGAGGCTTGAACGGGCAGCAATTGACGGACTTCTACCGCAGTGAATTTGGCCTGGAGCAAGCCCGGCGAGTGTTCTTCGACGCCGGCTGAAACCGGCGGCACACAACTTGCTCGGCTCCTGTCCACCACGGTTGGAGCCGCCCATGCTGCATTCGCACCTCACCACCCTCAACGCCGTGTCGCTGGTGTTGAGCACGTTCCGCGCCAAAGGCCTGCCGAGTACCGCGCTGCTCGCCGGCAGCGGCATTTGCGCTGCGGACTTGAGCCGCACCGACACGCGCATCACCACTCACCAAGAGATGCGCGTGTGTGCAAATGCCGTGGCCTTACAGTGCGACATCGGCCTGGAATTGGGCCAGCGCATGCATGTTTCGTCCTACGGCATGTTGGGCTATGCGTTACTGACCAGTGCCACCTTCGGTGACGCTTTGCGCCTGGCCCTGCGTTATCCGGCGCTGCTGGGAACACTCTTTGAACTGAGCCTGGTGCAGGACGGTGAGCGTATCTGGTTCACCGCCAGCGATTACCGCGAGAGCGCCGCGCTGACCCTGTTTAACGTCGAGCTGTGTCTGGTGTCGTTGAAAGTCATCTGTGACGACTTGCTCGGCCACCCACTTCCTCTGCTGGGCGCACGCTTTGAACACGATGCGCCGGCTTACCAGAGGCGTTACACCGAGCGTTTCGACTGCCCCTTACAGTTCCAGGCCACAACCAATGCATTCGCGTTTGACCCACGCTGGCTCGAACAACCATTACCCTTGGCGGACGCCGTGACGCACCAGGCCATGGCCGAACGCTGCCGTAAACAGAACACCGAATTTACCGGGCGCGAAGCCTGGCTGGGGCGTATCCGTCAGTTACTCGCGACGCAACTGCACGCCGCTCCTGGGCTGGATGGCCTGGCGCAGCAAATCAACTGTTCAGCCCGCACCTTGCGCCGGCACTTGCAGAACCTGGGGTGCAGCTACCAGGAACTGCTCGACGAGCTACGCTTCGAGCGGGCCAAGCAATTGCTGGGGGAAGGCGCGCTGCCGATCCATCGGATTGCCGAGCAGTTGGGTTTCAGCGAGACCGCCAGTTTCCGCCATGCATTTGTACGCTGGAGCGGCGTCGCGCCCAGCCAGTTCCGGCCTTGATCCATTCAAGGGCATGGCTGCGCCATTGAGGGGCGAATTGCGGACAGATAATTTGGCCATATCGGTCCCCTTTTGGCCGCTCCTGCCATTCTCATAAATCCCACCCTCCGCAAGACTGGACCTCACCGATTCAGCCTGCGGAGAACAACAATATGCTGACGATCTACTCGGACGATCACCACCTGCACCATGGCCGGTGCGAGTTGATGGACGGGCAACTGATGCCCTGTTTTGAAATGCCCTCCCGCGCCGACCACGTGCTGCAACGCGTCAGAGACCGCGAACTGGGACCGGTACAAGCGCCCAACGATTTTGGCCTGGCGCCGCTGCAACGTATTCACAGCCCCGCCTATCTGGACTTCTTTAAAGGCGCCTGGGAGCGCTGGACCGCGTTCGGCCAGGATGGAGACTTGCTGCCCTACACCTGGCCCGCCCGCACCTTGCGCCGGGTCATCCCCACCAGCCTGCACGGCCAGCTCGGCTATTACAGCTTCGACGGCGGCGCGCCGATCACCGCCGGCACCTGGCAAGCGGCCTACAGCGCAGCGCAAGTCGCGCTGACGGCGCAACAGGCGATCCAGCAAGGCGCCCGCAGTGCCTTCGCCCTGTGCCGTCCGCCCGGGCACCACGCCGCCAGCGACTTGATGGGCGGATATTGCTACCTCAACAACGCGGCCATCGCAGCCCAGGCATTTCTCGACCAAGGCCACATGAAGGTCGCCATCCTCGACGTGGACTACCACCACGGCAACGGTACCCAGTCGATTTTCTACGAGCGCAGCGATGTGCTGTTCACCTCGATCCACGGCCATCCGGAGGCGGAATTTCCGTTCTTCCTGGGCTATGCCGACGAGTCGGGCGAAGGCGCCGGTGAAGGTTTCAACTTCAACTATCCCTTGCCCGCCGGCTCTGGCTGGGACCGCTGGAGCGCCGCCCTGGAGCAGGCGTGTGAGGAGATTGAACGCTATGGCGCCGACATCATCGTGGTCTCGCTGGGCGTGGACACCTTCAAGGACGACCCGATCTCCCAGTTCAAGCTCGACAGCCCCGACTACCTGGCGATGGGTGCGCGAATCGCCCGCCTCGGCAAACCGACGCTGTTTGTGATGGAAGGCGGCTATGCCGTGGAAGAAATCGGCATCAATGCCGTCAACGTTCTCGAAGGTTTTGAGGGATTCGCCCAATGAACATGCTCAAGCATCTCGTCCTCTGCGCCGCCGTGCTGAGCGGGGCCGCGCACGCCGAAGAAAGAACCCTGCGGGTCTACAATTGGTTCGACTACATCACCCCCAAGGCCCTGGAAGATTTCAAGGCGCAGAACCCCAGCGTCAAGCTGGTCTACGACATCTTCGACACCAACGAAGCCCTGGAGGCCAAGCTGCTGACCGGCAACTCCGGCTATGACGTGGTGGTGCCGTCCAACGTGTTCCTGGCCAAGCAGATCGAAGCCTCGGTGTTCCAGCCGCTGGACCGCAGCAAACTGCCCAACTGGAACCACCTCGATCCCAAGTTGATGAAGCTGATCGAGGCCAACGACCCCGGCAATAAATTCGCCGTGCCCTACATGTACGGCACCATCCTGATCGGCTTCAACCCGGACAAGGTCAAGGCCGCGCTGGGGGCCAACGCCCCCGTGGACAGCTGGGACCTGATCTTCAACGTCGAGAACATCAGCAAGCTAAAACAATGCGGCGTGGCGCTGCTGGATTCGCCGTCGGAGATCCTGCCGCTGGCCTTGCAGCACCTGGGCCTGGACCCCAACAGCAGCAACCCGGCGGACTATGTCAAAGCCGAAGCGCTGCTGATGAAGATCCGCCCGTACATCACCTATTTCCACTCGTCCAAGTACATGGCCGACATTGCCAACGGTGACATCTGCGTGGCGGTGGGCTATTCCGGCAGCTTCTCCCAGGCCGCCAACCGTGCCAAGGAAGCCAAGAACGGCGTGATCGTGGACATGCGCCTGCCGAAAGAAGGTGCACCGATCTGGTTCGACATGCTTGCCATCCCCAAAGGTGCCAAGGACCCGGAAGACGCCTACGCCTTTATCAACTACTTGCTGCAACCGGGCGTGATCGCGCCGATCAGCGATTTTGTCGGCTACCCCAACCCCAACAAGGACGCCACCGGGTTGGTGGATCCGGCGATTCGCAACAACCCCAACCTGTACCCGACCGAGGCGGCCATGGCCACGCTGTATACCCTCAAGCCCCTGGGACGTGACGCCGAACGAGCCAGGACCCGCGCCTGGACCAAGATCAAGTCCGGCACCTGATCGGTTGCCGCCGGTTGCGCCTCAGCGCGTAACCGGCGCGCGCCAAACCTGGCCCAAGCGCTTCAACGCCTGACTGATCTGCGCCTCGGGCACGGCAGCAAACCCCAACACCATTCCGGCACGCTGATCCAGCGGCGTGAGTGAGTCCGGCAGCCAATAGCTGCTCAGGCCATTGACCTCCACACCCACTGCCGCCGCCTGTTGGATCAGCGCCTGTTCCCGCGCCAGGCTGTCGACCCGCACGGTCAAGTGCAGCCCGGCCGCCACTGACGGGAGGCGGCCAACGCCGTCGATACCGGCGGGCCATTCCGCCACCAGCGCGTTGAGCCGGCTCTGCGCGGCGCGGCGCATACGGCGTACATGGCGTTGGAAGTGCCCGGTCGCCATGAACTCCGCCATCACCGCCTGAGTGCTGACTTCCGAGTGGCGCACGTCCACCGCACGGCGACGGGCAAAGGCCTGGACCAGGCCGACCGGCAACACCAGGTAGCCCAGGCGCAGCGCCGGAAAGGCCACCTTGCCGAAGGTCCCGACATACAGCACCCGGCCAGTCCGATCCAGGGCCGCCAGCGGAGCCAGGGGCGCGCCGCTGTAGCGGTACTCACCGTCGTAGTCGTCCTCGACGATCCAGCCGCCCGTACGCTCGGCCCAGGCCAGCAGTTCCAGGCGTCGGGCCAGGCTCATCACCACGCCGGTGGGGTATTGATGCGACGGGGTGACGTAGGCCAGGCGGCAACTGCCGAGGCCGTTCAACGCGGCGCAGTCGATGCCCTCGCTGTCCACCGTCACGCCATGCAATTGGCCACCCGCCACCGCGAACGCATGGCCCGCCGCCCGATACCCCGGATTTTCGATGGCAACTGCATCGCCGGGCTCCACCAGCAACTGTGCACAAAGGCTGATTGCCTGCTGCGCGCCACTGGTGATCACTATTTGCTCAGCCGTGCACTGCATGCCGCGAGAGCTGCGCAAATAGGCAGCAATCAATCCACGCAGGCGCGCGTCGCCCGCCGGGTCGCCATAACACAGTTGCTGCAAGTCCGGCTTGCGCCAGAAAGCCGCAGTCAGCTTGGCCCACACGTCAAAGGGGAACAGATCAAACGCCGGTACGCCCACCCTGAAAGCCCTCGGCGGACCGCTGGGTGGAAGTGCCAAATGATTGTTTTCTACCCGCGTCAACGCGCCACTGTGGATAACTTGACTGGATGAAACCCCAGGCAATTCCGACCGTTTTGTGGATAACCCTGGGGATAAGCCTATTGATAACCCTGTGGACACTTTTGTGGATAGTTTTTTTGCGGGCGTCGGTGTCTGTGGCAATTGCGCCACGTAGGTGCCATCACCCACGCGGCCTTCGATAAATCCTTCGGCATACAGCTGGTCGTAGGCGCGGACCACGCTGTTGCGAGAGATCGACAGCGCGGCCGCCAGGTCGCGGCTGGCCGGGAGCCGGGTGCCGCTGACCAAACGTCCATCCAATACCCGCTGGCGCAGGGCTTGATAGAGCTGGCGCGTGAGGCCCTGGCGGCGGTCCAACTCGATACCTGCCGGATTGAACGAGAGCGGTGGTTCTAACGCAGGCATGGAATTGGACCTATGAAATTGACTGGAGATGGCTCTTACAACGAACCATTAGCCTGCCTAGGATGCAGGCATTCGCCAAGGAAAATCTTCATGTACACACCACGCGCCTTTGCCCTCGATGACTTGCCTGAAATCCAGCAACTGATCCAGCACACGCGCTTAGCGCAACTGGTGACCTTTGGTGAACAAGGCCTGCAAGCCAGCCACCTGCCGTTGCTGCTCAACCCCGATGAAGGGCCAAACGGCACCCTCTACGGACACATGGCCAAGGCCAACAGCCAATGGCAGGCGCTGCAAAATGGCGGCGAGGCCCTGGTGATTTTTGCCGGTGCCGAGGCCTACGTCAGCCCGTCGTTCTACCCGGCCAAAGCCGAACACGGCAAAGTGGTGCCGACCTGGAATTACATCGCGGTACACGCCTATGGCACCGGCGAAGTGTTCACCGATGCCGAGCGCCTGCTCGAGCTGGTCAGCGCCCTCACCGACCGCCATGAAGGCAAGCGCGCCCAGCCCTGGAACGTCAGCGACGCCCCGGCCGACTACATCGACGGCATGCTCAAGGCCATCGTCGGCTTTGCCCTGCCGATCCAACGCCTGGAAGGCAAACGAAAACTCAGCCAGAACCGCAGCCCGGCGGACATCGCCGGCGTTCGTGAGGGCCTCGCGGCCAGCACCGACGTGCGCGACCAGACCCTCGCCCGCTTTATTCCCAAGGAGCCAACATGAGCCAGATCGAAATCCGCCAGGTCAGCGCCGCCGACCACGCCGCGTGGCTGCCCCTGTGGCAAGCCTACCTGCGCTTCTACAACACCGAGTTGCCGGACGCCGTCAGCCAGAACACCTGGCAACGCCTGATCGACGCCCATGAGCCGACCCATTCGGCCCTGGCCTGGCAGGACGGCAAGGCCGTAGGCATGGTCAACTTCATCTACCACCGGTCCAACTGGAGCATCGAAAACTCCTGCTACCTGCAGGATTTGCTGGTAGACCCGGCCCAACGTGGCACCGGCGTCGGCCGCAAACTGATCGAGTTCGTCTACGCCACCGCCAAGGCCGACGGCTGCTGCAAGGTCCACTGGCTGACCCACGAGACCAACGCCACCGCCATCCAGCTGTACGAACGCATCGCCGAACGCCCCGGCTTTATCCAGTTTCGCAAAGGTCTTTAAGGAGAAGCACAGCATGACGACATCATTGGCCGACTGGAAAGGTGTCCCGGCGCCTACCGTCACCCTTATCGAAGGGCGCTTCATCCGCCTGGAAAAACTCGACCCGGCCCGCCATGGCGATGACCTGTTCAACGCCCTGCAAGGCCCCGGCGCGGATCCGACGTTATGGGATTATTTGCCTTACGGCCCGTTCCCCGAGCGCGCCGCCTTCGACGCCTGGCTGAACAACCATGCGTCCCACAGCGACCCGTACTTCTTCAGCGTGATCGACAAAGCCAGCGGCGACGTACAAGGCATCCTCAGCCTGATGTCCATCGTGCCCGAGCAAGGCCGCATCGAAATCGGCCACGTGACCTTCGGCGCACCGATGCAGCGCTCACCGAAAAGCACCGAGGCGGTGTACCTGCTGGCCAAGCACTCGTTTGAGCTGGGCAATCGTCGCCTGGAATGGAAGTGCAACAACGCCAACGCCCGCTCCAAAAATGCGGCCGAGCGGTTGGGATTCAGTTTTGAAGGGGTGTTTCGCCAGCACACCGTGGTCAAGGGCCGCAACCGGGATACGGCGTGGTATTCGATCCTGGATGGGGAATGGCCGGCGATTGGGGCGGGGTTTGAGCGGTGGCTGTCAGATGCCAACCAGACCGGTTCGGGACAGTTGAAAACGCTGGTGGAATGCCGTACCTAATCCACCCTGCCACCCCCTGACAAATGTGGGAGCGGGCTTGCTCGCGAAAGCGGTGTATCAGTCACAAATGTATTAACTGACCCACCGTCATCGCGGGCAAGCCCGGCTCCCACATTGTATCTTCAGCGTATCCGGGCCTTGTGCTCAGCCGAGGCGAATAGGCGAGCATCTATACCTTGAAGTACTTGCTCACGATCAAACACCACGGCATCGCCTTTTCCTACAAGCTTCTGCGAACCTTCACCACTCCCATCTTCAACCCAAACGGCCTGAACACTGCGTTCAACGACTTCAGCGTCTGATTGCCCTCGCCATGTTCGATATGCACCAGCGTGCGTACGGAGATTTTGCACATATTGGCAAACTGGCTCTGATGCAGCCCAGTGACTTCCGTTCGCAGCCGGCGTACTGCCTCGGCTATTTCCAGCGTTCCCTCGGCCAATGCATCCTGAATGCTTTCGATCAACCGGGTTCGTTCTTCAACCGTCAGGCTCATTTCAATCCCCGTCACCTCCCCGCCATCATTCTGTAAAAAACCTCCGCTATACAGGTCGACTCTTTTCCAAAAACAAGGTCGCCCGCCATGCCCCCTTCGCCCCAGCGCCTTGCGCTCACTCTCGGCCTGCTGGTCAGCAGCGGTTTTGTCGATGCGGCGCCCGCGCCAACCAAGACGCTGCAGATCGACACGCCCACCACCACCGGGCAAACCCTGGGCGGTAGCGACTCGTTGACGATTTCGGCACCGGGCAGCATCACGACTTCCAAAGTCGCGGTGACCTTGAAGGACGGCACCACCGGTAATGGCGTGGTGATCGACAACTCCGGCAGCATTACCTCCACGGGTGGCCGGGCCATCGACAGCAGCGGCAGCCTCACCGGTACGCGCAACTACAGCATCTACAACCGAGCCGGCGGGGTGATCCAGGGCGCCAAACGACGCGCTGCGTATCGATAGCAATTTCGCCAGCGGCAGCCTGTTGATCGACAACAGCGGTACCATTCGCTCCACCACCGGCCAAGGCCTGGACCTGGATGCGATCCGCAGCTCCAACGTCACCACCACTATCATCAACCGCCAGGGCGGGCTGATTCGCGGTGACGCCAGCGACGGCATGAAGACCGGCGGCAACGCCAGCATCACCAACTATGGCGAGATTTCCACCGGCGACACTCACTCGCGCGATGACAAATTCGACGGCGTCGACATCGACTCCGCCACCGGCGTGACCGTCACGAACTACGGCCTCATCTCCGGCGGGCGCCACGGCATCACTACCGACCTGGGCGCCACGCTGACCAACTACGGCACGGTGATCGGCCGCAACGGCTCGGGCTTTGGCTCCGACGGCGACGGCACGGTGATCAACCACGGCACCATCACTGGCGCATTCTCCGGATTGCAGCCGGATGGCGACGGCGACGGCGTGGACATCGACAAGATTGCCCACATCGAAAACTACGGAGTCATCCAGGGCGTGGGCGCCGGTGGCGTCGACAAGAACGGCTTTGCCAACGGCAGCGAAGGCATCGCCCTTGGCGGCGGTTATGTGTTCAACGGTGTCGGCGCGCTGGTGAGCGGCGCCAATAACGCGGTGCTGGTGGACGACGGCAGCGACGGCCCGGGACTGGCAGCCACGACCTTGATCAACCACGGCACCATCCAGGGCCTGGGCGGCTTCGGCGTGAAGTTCGTCGGCGAGTTTGCCGACACGGTGGTCAACGCTGGCTTGATCAGCGGCAGCAACGGCCTGGCCCTGGATTTGGGCGGCGGCGATGACAAGCTGACCCTGCTCGGCGGCAGCCGTTTTGTCGGCGTGGTGGATGGCGGCACGGGATATGATCGCGTGATCATGGACGACGTCGCCGGCGGCAGTTTCGGCAACAGCCGCAACTTCGAATGGCTGGACGTAAAGCAAGGCACCTGGACCCTCACCGGCAGCGGTGACTTCAGCGATGGCGGCGAGATTTTCAGCGGCGCCAAGCTGATCAACCAGGGTGGGATCGCCGGCAACGTGACTGTCGATGAAGGCGGTATTTATGCCGGTGGCGGCAGCGTCGGCAGCCTGTTGGTCAAAGGCACGTTGCAGACCAACACTGCACTTGGCACCGCCAGCATTACTCGCGACCTGACCATGACCAGCGGCTCGACCCTGGCCTATGGCGTGAATGCCGACGGCAGCAGCGCACCGGTCCAGGTCGGTGGCACGGCCTACCTGAATGGCGCAACCCTGGCGGTCAATCCCGGCACCGGCACCTACCCGTGGCAAAGCCATTACACGGTGCTGCAGGCCGGCAGCATCAATGGCACATTCGACAAGGTCACCAGCGACTATGCCTTCCTCACCCCCACCCTGGATTACAGCCCTACCCAGGTTGGCCTGACCTATACCCGCAACGACGTGGCCTTCAATCAGTTCGCCAACACTGGCAACGGCGCCAGCGCCGCCAACGCCCTGGCGAGCCTGGGCAACAATAACCCGCTGTATAACGCCCTGCTCAACACCACCAACAACAGCGCCGGCGCCGCCATCGAGCAACTGGCGGGCAGCAGCACTGCCAACCTGACCAGCGCCACCCTCGGCGCCAGCGCCCAGGTCGGCAACAGCATGCTGAGCGCCATGCATCAACTGGGCGGCGGTGCCGGATTGCTGGTGGGCCTTGATCAGAAAGACACCCCCGTACTGGCCGCCACTGGCGTACCCGCCGAAGCCCGCAACCTCAACGACCCCAATGCCCGGGGCCGCCTGTGGCTGCAAGGCATCGGCAGCTACGGCAAGCTCGACGGCGACCACGGCAGCAATGGCCTGACCCAGCGCACCAAAGGCAGTGTGCTGGGTGCCGACTGGGCACTCGATTCGGACTGGCGCGTGGGCGTACTGGGCGGTTACTCGAAGACCGACCTGGACACCACTGGCGTCGATGGCAGCGTCGACAGCTGGCACGCCGGCGTCTACGCCATGCGCCAGAGTGGACCGCTGGCCTTGCGCCTTGGTGCTGCCTACAGTGGGCATCAGGGCGAGAGCAAACGCACCGTGGCCTTCGACGGTTTCAGCGATCGCCCCAAAGGTGACTACGACGCCAACAGCCAACAAGCCTTCGCCGAACTGGGTTATGCCATGGGCAGCGGGCGTCTGAGCGCCGAGCCGTTCGCCAACCTCGGCTACCAGCGCTATCACCGCGACAGCTACAACGAAAAAGGCGCCGCCGCCCTGCGTGTCGAGGGGCAAACCCAGGACAATTTCAGCAGCACGTTTGGCCTGCGCCTGGCGCACCTGAGCCAGCTCGACAATGGCATCAGCCTCACGCCACGGGTCAGCGCCGGCTGGAAACACACCTACGGCGATGTCGACAGCAGCACTCGCCAGGCCTTCCTGATGGGCGGCACCGCGTTTAACGTCGAAGGCAGCGCACTGGACCGTGACAGCCTGATGCTGGAAGCCGGGCTGGATGTTGGCCTGTCGGCCCGCCACACGCTGGGTGTGGGCTACAGCGGCGAAATAGGCAGTAACAGCCGCAATCACGGGGTGATCGGGCAATGGCAGATGAGTTTTTAATCGCAGTTCACTAGAGACATTCCCCGCAAGCACGAGGGGCGCGGCCTGACAGTGGTCGCCCCCCTACCTCGCTAAATTCCCGGCCTCACATTCATAGGTTGGGATTTCATGCCACTTACCAAACAACGACTCATCTTCGCCATTGCGCTCGCCCTCGGCGCCTCCAGCATCCAACACGCCTGTGCGCAGGATGACCTTGGCCTCGGCTATCAGCACCCAGCCCCCCCTGACGCTTCCTTCGCTAACCATGCAACCACCGCCAATGGTCGCCAGGTCGGCAAAGTACTGGATGGCGCCATCCAGTCAGCGATGGAAAACAGGAACATGTCGCCTGAACACAGGAGGGCTCTGTTTGACCTCCAGGACGAACTCCTCCGGAACCCGAACGCTGCCAGTGAGGCCCTGGAACAACTGGCAGGCAGTCAAAACGCCAACCTGGCCGCCGCCACCCAGAACGGTACCGAGCAAATAACCGCCCACCTGCTTTCAGCCATGCGCGCCATCCCCACCGACTCGGTAGGCGACGATAACGGCCGCCTCTGGCTTCAGGGTCTGGGCGCCTCCGGTCGTCTCGACAGCCAGGGTGGCAGCGCCGGCCTGAAACTAGGCACTCAAGGCCTGCTGATGGGTGTCGATTGGGCTGTCGACCCAGCGTGGCGCGCAGGTCTGATGGGCGGTAAAACCTCCAGCGACTTCGACGCCAAGCGCTTCGACGCCGCGCTGGACAGCTGGCACCTGGGCGCCTATGCCGTGCGCCAGGACGGGCCGCTGGCACTGCGCCTGGGTGCGATCTACAGCAACCACGACGGCAATAACAAACGCAACGTCGATGTCTTTGGCGAAAAAAATCAGCTCAAGGGCAAGTACAACGCCCAGAGCCAGACAGCGTTCGGCGAAGTGGGCTATCAGGTAGGCCAAGGTACCTTCAGCGTCGAACCATTCGCCGGCATCGGTTATCAACGCTACCACCGCGACAGCTTCAAGGAAAAAGGCGGCAATGCGGCCCTCAACGTCGGCGCACAAACCCAGGAGAACCTCAGCAGCACCTTCGGCATTCGCCTGGCCAGCCTGCATACGCTGGATAACCAGATGAGCCTGACTCCACACCTGAGCTCCAGCTGGAAACACCTCTACGGCGATGTCGGCAGCCAGGTTCGCCAATCCTCTCGCCGGATCAGCAAGATGGACCTCAATGGCAATTTCACCACCCAGGGTACATCCCTTGACCGTGACAGCCTGGCAATACGGGCGGGCCTGGATCTGGCCCTCTCGGAGTACCAGACGGTGGGCCTGACTTACAACGTTGAGACCGGCAACAACAGCCATCAACAAGGACTGATGGGCAATTGGCAGATGGCGTTCTAACCTCGGTGAATTGAGGAACAATCCCGCAAGCATCGGCCCCCTGCACTGACAGTCGGCGCCCTGGGTTCCTCGCTACATTCCGGTCTCTTTCACCCAAGAGGCCGGAACATTATGTCGTCGACAATCCCGTACCTTCCTTCCCTAGGCTCCCTGCTGGCCTACGGCACTCGGTCACTCGCCGAGGCCGTCGCACCTCGTCCACCTTCAGCCGCCCCCGTCGGTGGAAACTTCACCTCCATCTCCGTAACCCTCAACAATGGTGCAGGACTGGACATCGATAATGTCAGCCAGCTGATTTCCCCTTACGCCAAAACCGGCCCCCGCACTTCACTGCGAGGCATCGAAATCAACAACTCGCCTACCGCCACGACCCAGGGCCTTTCAAGCGCCGGACAGCACCCCGTCTGGCTGGAAAACCAGGGCCTTATTGAAAACAAAAAGGGCACCGGGGTAAAACTCGCGGGCAACCAGGCGGACGAGGTGGTGAACGCCGGCATGATCAAAGGCAGCAACGGCATGGCCCTGGACATGGGCGGCGGCGATGACCTGTTGATTGCGCGCAGCAGCAGCGGTTTCGACGGCGCAGTCGACGGAGGCAGCGGCACCAACCAGTTGCTGCTGGACAGCGCCAAGGGTGGCACCTTTGACGGCGCCAGCCAGATGCAACACCTGTGGGTGGGCAGCGGCGCCTGGACCTTGACCGGCCCTGTGCCCGCCAACCAGAAGGGCGAGGTCTACGCCAACGCAACCCTGATCAATAAAAGCCAGATCGGCGGGGAGATGCACATCCGCCCGGGTGGTACTTACACCGGAGGCTCCGTTGGTAGCCTGAACGTCGCGGGCACCCTGCTGCTCGACCCGGCCACGAAGTCGCAGACCAGGGTCAAGGACACCTTGCACCTTGAGCAGGGTTCCACACTGGCCTTCAAGGTCGGCACGGATGAAGCCCACAGCACGTTGAAAGTCGAGAACCGCGCCGTCTTGAACAACGCCACGCTGAACATCGACGTCACGGCCGAGAATGACCAGCTTCTGGGGCGCCAGCTACGGGTGGTTGACGCCCAGCAGGTTGACGGCCAGTTCGGCACGGTCACCAGCAACCTGAAGGCCTACACCCCCGAGCTGATCTACACCCCAACCGGGGCTTTTGTGGCGTTCAAACCCAAGGAAGCCGTGGCGGCCTGAAGGCAAATTCCAGGCGAAAAAAAAGGGGGCACATGCCCCCCCGAGGTTTAAGCGGTAGTCTCGAAGGCTGTTGATCAGCCTTCGATTTCAATCAGGATTTCACCCGGGTTGACCCGGTCGCCCTTGGCCACGTGAACGGCGGTGACCTTGCCGGCGATAGCCGCCTGTACTTCGGTCTCCATCTTCATCGCTTCAGTGATCAACACGGCCTGGCCGGCTTTCACCACATCGCCTTCCTTGACCAGCACGTCGACGATGTTGCCCGGCATTGCCGTGCTGACATGGCCCGGCGCGGTGGCGTGCTTGCGCTTGCTGCCGCCGCTGCTGACGAATTCGTTGAGCGGTTCGAACACCACTTCTTCGGGCATGCCGTCGATAGACAGATAGAAGTGGCGCTTGCCTTCGGCCTTGACGCCGACACCGGTGATGTCCACGCGGTAGCTTTCGCCGTGCACGTCGATCACGAACTCGGTCGGCACGCCTTCACCACCGGCACGGGCCACGCCGCCGGCTTCAGGAATCGGCAACAGCACTTCAGGGCTCAAGGTGCCGGCATCACGCTCTTCGAGGAACTTGCGCCCGATGTCCGGGAACATGGCGTAGGTCAGCACGTCTTCTTCGGACTTGGCCAACGCGCCGATTTCGCCGCGCAGCTTGGTCATTTCCGGCTTGAGCAGATCGGCCGGACGGACGTCGATCACCTCTTCGCTGCCGATGGCCTGGCGCCGCAATTTTTCATTCACGGTACCCGGCGCTTTGCCGTAGCCGCCTTGCAGGTACAGCTTCACTTCGTTGGTGATGGTCTTGTAGCGCTCGCCGGCCAGCACGTTGAAGAACGCCTGAGTGCCGACGATCTGCGAAGTCGGGGTAACCAGCGGCGGGAAGCCGAGGTCTTCACGAACGCGCGGGATTTCGGCCAGCACTTCGCTCATGCGGTTCAGCGCGCCCTGCTCTTTCAACTGGTTGGCCAGGTTGGAAATCATCCCGCCCGGTACCTGGTTGACTTGCACACGGGTGTCGACGGCGGTGAATTCGCTTTCGAACTGGTGGTACTTCTTGCGCACGGCGTAGAAGTACAGGCCGATTTCCTGCAGCAGTTCCAGGCTCAGGCCGGTGTCGAATTCGCTGCCTTTGAGGGCGGCGACCATCGACTCGGTGCCCGGGTGGCTGGTGCCCCAGGCGAAGCTGGAGATGGCGGTGTCGATATGGTCGGCGCCGTTTTCGATAGCCTTGAGTTGGCACATCGCGGCCAGGCCGGCGGTGTCGTGGGAGTGGATGAAGATCGGCAGGCTTTGCTCGGCTTTCAGCGCCTTGACCAGTTCGCCGGTGGCGTACGGCGTCAGCAGGCCGGCCATGTCCTTGATCGCGATCGAGTCGCAACCCATGGATTCCAACTGCTTGGCCTGGGCCACGAATGCCTCGACGGTGTGCACCGGGCTGGTGGTGTAGGCGATGGTGCCCTGGGCATGTTTGCCCGCCGCTTTCACCGCTTCGATGGCCACCCGCAGGTTACGCACGTCGTTCATCGCGTCAAAGATGCGGAACACGTCGATACCGTTGACGGCAGCTTTAGCGACGAAGGCTTTGACCACGTCGTCGCTGTAGTGGCGGTAGCCCAACAGGTTCTGGCCACGCAAGAGCATTTGCAGGCGCGTGTTGGGCAATGCCGCACGCAGTTTGCGCAGGCGCTCCCACGGGTCTTCTTTCAGGAAGCGTACGCAGGCGTCGAAGGTCGCGCCGCCCCAGACTTCCAGGGACCAGTAGCCGACTTTGTCGAGCTTGTCGCAGATCGGCAGCATGTCGTCGGTGCGCATGCGGGTCGCCAGCAACGATTGGTGAGCGTCGCGCAGGATGGTGTCGGTGACAAAGATTTTCTTGGACATTGTTGTATTCCTCACAGGCCTGCGTGGGCGGCGATGGCGGCGGCGATGGCCAGGGCCAGCTCTTCGGGTTTGCGCTTGATCGAGTAGTTGGTCAGCTCAGGGTGGCTTTCCACGAAACTGGTGTTGAACTGGCCGCTGCGGAATTCCGGGTTGCGCAGGATTTCCTGGTAATAGGCGGCGGTGGTCTTCACGCCTTGCAGGCGCATGTCGTCCAGGGCGCGCAGGCCGCGGTCCATGGCTTCTTCCCAGGTCAACGCCCACACCACCAGCTTCAGGCACATGGAGTCGTAGAACGGCGGGATGGTGTAGCCGGTATAGATCGCCGTGTCGGTACGCACGCCGGGGCCGCCGGGCGCGTAATAACGGGTGATCTTGCCGAAGCTTGGCAGGAAGTTGTTCTTCGGGTCTTCGGCGTTGATGCGGAACTGCAACGCGAAACCCCGGTGCTGAATGTCTTCCTGCTTGACCGACAGCGGCAGGCCCGACGCAATGCGGATCTGCTCACGCACGATGTCGATGCCGGTGATCTCTTCGGTGATGGTGTGTTCCACCTGCACCCGGGTGTTCATCTCCATGAAGTACACCTCGCCCTCGGCGAGCAGGAACTCCACGGTACCGGCGTTCTCGTAGCCCACGGCCTTGGCGGCACGCACCGACAGGTCGCCGATGTAGGCGCGCTGTTCAGGGGTCAGCTGGGGGCTCGGGGCGATTTCGATCAGCTTCTGGTTACGGCGCTGGATCGAGCAATCGCGCTCGAACAGATGCACCACGTTGCCGAAGCTGTCACCGAGGATCTGCGCCTCGATGTGCTTGGGATTGACGATGCATTTTTCCAGGAACACTTCCGCCGAACCGAACGCCTTGGTGGCTTCGGAAATCACGCGAGGGAAGGCTTGTTCGAGTTCTTCACGGCTGTTGCAGCGACGAATGCCGCGACCGCCACCGCCGGAAGTGGCCTTGAGCATCACCGGGTAACCGATACGGTCGCCTTCGGTGAGGGCTTCGGCGATGTCGGCAACGTTGCCTTCGGTGCCCGGGGTGACCGGCACACCGGCCTTGATCATGCTGCGGCGGGCTTCGGTCTTGTCGCCCATGCGGCGAATCACTTCGGCCGATGGGCCGATGAATTTGATCCCGCGTTCGGCGCAAATATCTGCCAGCTCGGCATTTTCCGAGAGGAAGCCGTAGCCGGGGTGCAGCGCGTCGCAACCGGTTTCCACCGCCAGGTTCACCAGCTTGCGCGGGTTCAGGTAACCGGCCAGTGGCTCGGCACCGATGCTGTGGGCTTCGTCTGCGCGCTTTACATGCAGGGCATGGCGATCGGCATCGGAATAGACCGCGACCGAACGAATACCCATCTCGGCGCAAGCACGCACGATACGTACGGCAATCTCACCACGGTTGGCGATCAGGATCTTTTTTATCACTTGGAAATTCCCTTGAGCCGATTGCTAGCTACTTCGACCCACTGGAGCCGGGTCGGCGCGTGACCAAATGTTTCAAGCCAGTCGCGAGACACACACTATGCCCCTGCAGGGATTAACAAAAATCAATAATAATTGGGTTGTGTATAAGCAAAGACTTATAGTCAGTGCATCAGGGGTTGGCGGGGAGGCTTGAGTAATGCGTAAGTCATTGATGCGTATGACATTGCGTCAGTTGCAGATTTTCAATGAGGTCTGTGATTTGCGCTCCTACAGCCGTGCGGCCGAGGAAATGTCTCTCACGCAGCCGGCCGTTAGCCTACAAATCAAGCAGCTGGAAGAGCTGCTGGGCCAGCCGTTATTCGATTACGTCGGCAAAAAGCTCTATATGACTGAAGCAGCCGAAGCGTTGCAACGGGCCAGCCGGGACATCTTCGGCCGCCTGGAAAACCTCGACATGCAGCTTTCGGACATGCAGGGCTCGTTGCAAGGCCAGCTGAAACTGGCGGTGGAATCCAGCGCCAAGTACTTCGTGCCGCACCTGTTTGCCGCCTTCAAGCGCCAGCACCCTGAGGTCAACCTGCACCTGACGGTGGTCAACCGCGCCCAAGTGATTCGCAGGCTGTCGGACAACCGTGACGACCTGGTGATCATGTCCATGGTGCCCCAGGACATGGGCCTGGAATTCCTGCCGTTCCTGAACAACCCGATTGTCGCGGTGGCACCCCACGATCATCCGCTGAGCCATCAAGGGCCGCTGCGCTTGCAGGACCTTGAGCCTTACACGCTGCTGTTGCGCGAGCCAGGGTCCGGGACGCGGATGGCGTGCGAGGAGTACTTCAAAGAGAAGCGCGTGCACTTCACCCAGACAGTGGAGGTGTCTTCCGCCGAGGCACAGCGGGAGTGCGTGACCGCCGGGTTGGGCGTGGCGCTGCTGACACGCCACGCGGTCAACCTGGAACTGGCCACCGGCGGGCTCAAGGAGCTGCCGGTGGAAGAACTGCCGCTGTACCGCAGTTGGTGCCTGGTGCAGGCCAAGGCCAAGCGCCTGTCACCGGTGGCCCATGCCTTCCTGGGCTTTATCCGCAGCGAGCGGCTACAGATCAGCGCGCTGGCTGAGCGCTTCGCTGGGCAGCTGCGGGCGCCTGCCAGTGGAGCTCCGGATAGTCACTGATGCTCTGTTGCAATTGGCGCTGATCGCAGCGGTCTTCAATTGCGCGGCGGAAGGCCATGCGGCGCTGGTCTTCCTGTTGGCGGCGGGTTTTGACAGCGCTGTTGCTTTCTTCGTATTGCCGAGCCATTTCGAGTCTCCCAATGCGAGTAAGGGGAGTTCAGGATGGGCTCGGGCAATGACGGTTTAGCGGCACGGGGATGACAGGACGATGAATCTTCCGGGGCAGAACCCAATCAACATGTGGGAGCGGGCTTGCTCGCGAATGCGGTGGGCCAGCCAGCATATTCAGTGACTGACACTCCGCATTCGCGAGCAAGCCCGCTCCCACAATTGGTCCGCGTACAAACTATCAGTCGTCGAGGGCTTTTACGGACTTGGGTGACAACCGCAGACTGCGCAAGCTGCGCTTTACGCTCTTGAGGTGGTTGACCAGGCTCGGGCCGCGCGCCATGGCCACGCCCATCGCCAGCACGTCGATCACCACCAGGTGGGCGATACGCGAGGTCAGCGGTGTGTAGATTTCGGTGTCCTCGTGCACATCGATCGCCAGGTTGACGGTCGACAGCTCCGCCAATGGCGTCTGGCTCGGGCACAGGGTAATCAGGGTCGCGCCGCTTTCACGCACCAGGTTGGCGGTGATCAGCAAATCCTTGGAGCGGCCCGACTGGGAAATGCAGATCGCCACGTCGCTAGGCTTCAACGTCACCGCCGACATCGCCTGCATGTGGGGGTCGCTGTAGGCCGCTGCCGTCAGCAGCAAACGGAAGAACTTGTGCTGGGCATCCGCCGCCACCGCACCGGACGCGCCGAAACCATAGAACTCCACGCGCTGGGCCTGGGACATGGCGGTCACGGCTTTTTGCAACTCTACCGGGTCGAGCTTTTCCCGCACTTCCATCAGGGTATGCAGGGTGGTGTCGAAGATTTTCAGGCTGTAGTCGGCGACGGAGTCGTCTTCGTGAATCGCGAACTGCCCGAAGCTCGCACCGGCGGCGAGGCTCTGGGCCAGCTTGAGCTTCAAGTCCTGAAACCCGGAGCAACCAATGGCGCGGCAGAAGCGCACGATGGTCGGCTCGCTGATGCCCACGCTGTGGGCCAGGTCGGCCATGGAACTGTGCATCACAGCCGCAGGGTCAAGCAGCACGTGATCGGCAACCTTGAGTTCCGATTTGCGTAACAGGTGGCGCGACTGGGCGATATGTTGCAACAGGTTCAAAGGGCTGGACTCTTTGTTATTGGCAGACGCCAGGGATGTAGCAAGCTTGTAGTTATACTACAAGAATTACCGATTTGCCCGCTCGATGCATCACTTAATCACGCTGCTGCCCGCTGAAACAGCGGGCAGGACCGATGTAGCCCCGCGTGCGGCTTGGACTCAACTACGGAAAATCGGCATTTTTTCGTAACAAATCCGCCAGGCCGTCCGCTTCCACCGGCCGACTGATCAAATAGCCCTGCACTTCATCGCATTGCTCGGCCCGCAGGAAATCCAGCTGCTGTTGATCTTCCACGCCCTCGGCTACCACCTTGAGCGAAAGCCCGTGGGCCATGGCGATGATTGCACGGGTGATCGAGGCATCTTCGCGGCCCTGCCCGAGACCGCGGATGAAGGTCTGGTCGATCTTCACGTAATCCACAGGGATGCGCTTGAGGTAACTGAGGGATGAGTAGCCGGTGCCGAAATCATCAATCGCCAGTTTCACACCCAAGTCACGCAGTTGCTGGAAGGTGGAAATGATGTGCTCGACACTGTCGAGCAGTTGGCTTTCGGTCAGCTCCAGCTCCAGGTACTGCGGATCAAGCCCGGTTTCTTCCAGCACCTGGCGCACCAGGCTGACCAGCTTCCCTTGACGCAACTGGTGCACCGACAGGTTGACCGACACACGGATCGGTTCAAGCCCCTGGCGCTGCCACTCACAGGCCTGCCAGCAGGCCTGACGCAATACGAACTCCCCAAGCGGTACGATCAATCCGGTTTCTTCGGCCAGCCCGATAAAATCCCCCGGCGGCACCATGCCCCACTGCGGATGCTCCCAGCGAATCAAGGCCTCGGCGGCATTCAGCTTGCCAGTGGCCAGGCACAGCTTGGGTTGGTAGAACACCGTAAGCTGGCGCTCATCAATCGCCTTGCGTAGCTGGTTTTCCAGCTGCAAACGCTCCAGAGTGCTGGCTTGCAAGCTGTCGGTGTAGAACTGGAAATTATTCCCGCCCAAATGCTTGGCGTGCTGCATGGCCATGTTCGACTGACTGACCAGCGCGGATATTTCCCGCGCATTGTCGGGCAACAGGCTGACGCCCATTGAGGCGCTGACCACCAGTTCATGCCCCTCCACCGTCACCGGCACCCGCAACTTGGCCAGCAGCCGCGTGGCCACCCGCGCCAGGCTCGACAGGTTGCCGTACGCATCGAACAACACGGCGAATTCATCACCAGAGAGCCGCGCAATGGTGTCGGCTTCGGGCAAGGCATTGATCAAGCGGCGGGCCATTTTCTGCAATAACTGGTCGGCCACTTCATGCCCGAGGCTGTCGTTGAGCAGCTTGAACCGGTCCAGGTTGATATGCAGCAAGGCCAGGCTGCGGCCGCCTTGGCGCACCCGTTGATGGGCTTCGCGCAGCCGCTCGCGGAACAGCGAACGGTTGGCCAACCCGGTCAATTCGTCGTAATGCGTGAGGTAGCGCATGCGCTCCTCGGATTCGCGCCGCGCAGACAGATCAGCGAAGAAACCGACGATATGACTGACATTTCCCCGAATATCCCGCACTACATTGAGTTGCAGCCATTGTGGGTAGAGTTCGCCGTTCTTGCGGGTTTCCACCAGCTCGCCCTGCCAGGTGCCGTGGCTGAGCAGCGCCTGGCGGATCACCGGGAAGTGACGCCGTGCGTCGCGGCTGCTGGGCAGTTCAACGACATTGCGGCCGATCATGTCATCAATATCGAAGCCGGTGACGCGGCTGAACGCTTGGTTGACCGCCACCAGCACGTAGTCCGGGTTCAGGATCACGATGCCTTCGCTGGCCGCCTCGAACACCGTCGACGCCAGGCGCTGCTGTTCTTCCAGGACCTTGCCGGCGCTGATGTCGCGGCGAGTGCCGAGCATCCGCGTGACGCGCCCACTGGGCGAGCGCTCCACGGCGCGGCCACGGTCCTGAATCCACACCCAATGGCCATCGCCATGGCGCACCCGGTATTCCACCAGGTAGTCCTCGCTGCGGCCTTTGAGGTGTTCCACCAGCGCACGCTTGAGCAGCGGCAAATCGTCCGGGTGCAGCCGCGGCTTGAGATGGCTGAGCATCGCCGTGACGTATTCCGGCTCCAGGCCGAACAGTTCCTTGAGTTGGGTGTGGTGGACCTCGTCGGTTTGCAGGTTCCAGTCCCACAGACCCAGTTCGCTGGCCTGCAACGCCATCGCCAGGCGTGCCTCGCTTTTGCTCAAGGCCAGGCTGGCGGCATCCAGTTCCTGGCTACGCTGATCGACGCGCTGCTGCAGGCCGATCTGCGCCTCACGCAGCTCCTGCTCGACCTGGCGTCGTTGCTCCACTTCACGCACCAACTCCTGGTTCAACTGCTCGCTGCGCTGCTGCGCTTGCTGCAGATGCTCGATCAACGCCTGGTTCTGGAAGCGCCTGAGCAGCCCGCGCTGGATCAGGCGATTGACCTGCCACGCCACCAGGCTCAGGGATGCCAGCAGAATCAGGCCCAGGCAACCCCAGCCTTGTTGCTGAGGGTCACCGCTCCAGAACAGATAGATAATCGCCGGCACCAGGCAAGGCACGGCAAACGACAGGAATGCTGGCAGGCTGACGGCGTAAGCCACACTGGCGGACAAGGTCGCCGCGCCGAGCAAGCCGAACACCCAGGCCTGCTGCGCAAAGCTGTCCACCGGTACCAGGGCGATGGCAGCACTGGCCAGCGTCAGGCCGCTGACGGCCGAACCCAGCATGAACATGCGGCGCCAGATCGGCTGCGCCTGGCGGCTCGGCATGGCCGAATCGAACGCCGCCACCTGAATCACCCGCAGGGCCACCAACGCCACCAGCCACACCAGCCAAATGCTGTCCAGCAGGTAACGCTGCGGGCTCCAGAGTAACCAGGCGCAGACCAGTCCGTTCACCAGCATTAATAAGGTAGGCAGCAGGGAGCCTTGGTAAAGCAGGCGCGTGCGCTCGACCGCCATCTCCATGGCGTAGTGTTTGCGGATAACCTGCGCCGGCGCCACCGAGGGGCCAGCCAGGTCAATGCTAAGGGTCATAGGCAGTGTTCTTATAATGGTGAGCCCGAAACGTCGACGGAGCATACACAAGCAAACGCTCGGGCCAAACTGCTCCACGTCATAAAAACAGCGCGACAATCAGGCGCAAACCTTGGAGCCAGACAGCTTGAGTGAGACAGGGCGCGGGCTGCGGCCAATGACCGACCGGTCATCACCGTGAATAGATTGTTGCCTTATCCAGTGCAGGCCCTGAAGTTTTCCCGCGACCATCCGGCATTGGGATTTGCCCGACTCCCCCGGGCACCCTAGAATGCGCCGATGCGCGATGATCTCTCCCTTTTGCTGAACTCCCTCAACGATGCCCAACGCCAGGCCGTAGCTGCCCCCGTTGGCCGTCAGTTGGTCCTGGCCGGTGCTGGCTCCGGTAAAACCCGAGTGCTGGTGCACCGTATCGCCTGGTTGATCCAGGTCGAGAACGCCTCACCTCACTCCATCCTGTCGGTGACCTTCACCAACAAGGCCGCTGCCGAGATGCGTCATCGCATCGAGCAGTTGATGGGCATCAGCCCGGCCGGCATGTGGGTGGGCACCTTCCACGGCCTGGCGCACCGCCTGCTGCGGGCCCATTGGCAGGAAGCCGGCCTGAGCCAGACCTTCCAGATTCTCGACAGCGACGACCAGCAACGCCTGGTCAAGCGGGTGATCCGTGAGCTGGGCCTGGATGAACAACGCTGGCCGGTCCGTCAGGCCCAGTGGTTTATCAATGGCCAGAAAGATGAAGGCCTGCGTCCGCAACATATCCAGGCCAGCGGCGATCTGTTCCTGGCCACCATGCGCAGCATTTATGAAGCCTACGAAGTGGCCTGCCAACGCGCCGGAGTGATCGACTTCTCCGAATTGCTGTTGCGCGCCCTCGACCTGTGGCGCGACAACCCGGGCCTGCTGGCGCACTACCAGAAGCGCTTCCGCCACATCCTGGTGGACGAGTTCCAGGACACCAACGCCGTGCAGTACGCCTGGTTGCGCCTGCTGGCCAAAGGCGGCGACAGCCTGATGGTGGTGGGCGACGACGATCAGTCGATCTACGGCTGGCGCGGCGCGAAAATCGAGAACATCTACCAGTACAGCGACGACTTCCCGGACGCCGAAACCATTCGCCTGGAGCAGAACTACCGCTCCACGGCCGGGATTCTCAAGGCCGCCAACGCCTTGATCGCCAACAACACCGGGCGCCTGGGCAAAGAGTTGTGGACCGACGGCGGCGAAGGCGAGGCAATCAACCTGTACGCCGCCTTCAACGAACACGATGAAGCGCGCTACGTGGTGGAAACCATCGAAAGCGCCCTGAAAACCGGCCTGGCCCGCAGCGATATCGCGATTCTTTATCGTTCCAACGCCCAATCGCGGGTGCTGGAAGAGGCCTTGCTGCGCGAGCGCATTCCGTACCGTATCTATGGCGGCCAGCGCTTCTTCGAACGTGCTGAAATCAAGAACGCCATGGCCTACCTGCGCTTGCTCGAAGGTCGCGGCAACGATGCGGCGCTGGAGCGGGTGATCAATATCCCGGCCCGCGGCATCGGCGAGAAGACCGTCGAGGCGATTCGCGACCATGCCCGCCACAGCGATGTGTCGATGTGGGAAGCCATGCGCCTGCTGATCGCCAACAAGGGCCTGACGGGCCGTGCTGCCGGTGCCTTGAGCGTGTTTGTCGAGCTGATCGAGAACCTGGCCGCCAAGTGCATGGACATGCCCCTGCACCTGATGACCCAGACCGTGATCGAGCAGTCCGGCCTGATCGCCTACCACGAAGCGGAAAAAGGCGAGAAAGGCCAGGCCCGGGTAGAAAACCTTGAGGAACTGGTCAGCGCCGCCCGCGCGTTCGAAAACAACGAAGAGGACGAAGACCTGACGCCACTGGCGGCATTCCTCGGCCACGCTTCGCTGGAAGCGGGCGACACCCAGGCTGACGAGCATGAAGACAGCATCCAGTTGATGACCTTGCACAGCGCCAAGGGCCTGGAGTTCCCGTACGTGTTCCTGGTGGGCATGGAAGAAGGCCTGTTCCCCCACAAGATGAGCCTGGAAGAGCCCGGCCGCCTGGAAGAGGAACGCCGCCTGGCCTATGTGGGCATCACCCGGGCGATGCAGAACCTGGTGATGACCTACGCCGAAACCCGGCGCCTGTACGGCAGTGAGACCTACAACAAGGTGTCGCGCTTCGTACGTGAAGTGCCGAAAGGGCTGATTCAGGAAGTGCGCCTGTCCAACAGCGTCAGTCGCCCGTTCGGCGGCGGCCAGCAGCAGAACTCCAGCAGCATGTTTGCCGGTTCTGAAATTCCCGAGACGCCGTTCAGCCTTGGCCAGCACGTCAAGCATGCGGTCTTCGGCGAAGGCGTGATCCTCAACTTCGAAGGCTCCGGTGCCCAGGCTCGGGTGCAGGTGAACTTCGCCGAAGGCAGCAAGTGGCTGATGATGGGTTACGCCAAGCTCGAAGCAATCTGAAACAACTGCAGAACATGAAGGATGTTGGCCCGCCCTTGTATTTGGCAACGGTGGGGCCAATATCTGTACTAAGTCCTACAGACGATTCGGTATTGGCCCTACGCAAAAGCCCGAAACATTATGCCGCTGGCCACTGCCAACACACCTGTGCAACATGGCGCGCGTGCAATCCACAAATGGGAATTCCCTTTATGAAACGTTTTCTTAGCATCGCCATGGCGTTGTGCATCGGCCTGACGATGAGCCTCGACGCCAACGCCAAGCGCTTCGGTGGCGGCAAATCCATGGGTTCGGCGCCGAGCCACCAGACCAGCCAAATGGCCCCTGCCGGCGGCGGCATGGGCGGCGCAGCTGCGACCGCGGGTGCTGCCGGTGCCGCAGGCGCTGCTGCCAAGGCTGGCGGTGCTTCGCGCTGGTTGGGCCCTCTGGCCGGTATCGCGGCCGGTGGCCTGCTCGCCTCCATGTTCATGGGCGGCGGCTTCCAGGGCATGCAGATCTTCGACATCCTGATCATGGCGGTCATCGCCTTCCTGATCTTCCGCTTTATCGCCGCCCGTCGTCGCAAGCAGCAGGAGCACATGGCTCCAGCCGGCGCGCCGATGCAGCGTGAAGTGTTCGAACAGAAGCCTGCTGCCATGGGTTCGATCTTTGGGGGTTCGGCCGCACCTGCCGCTCGTCCGGTGATCAATGCGCCAGCCTGGTTCAACGAAGAGCGTTTCGTCGAAGCCGCTCGTGGCCACTTCCAGGCGCTGCAGCAACACTGGGACGCCAACGAAATGGACAAGATCGCCGAGTTCGTGACCCCGCAATTGCTGGAGTTCCTCAAGCGCGAACGGGCTGACTTGGGCGACGGCTTCCAGTCGACCTACATCGAAGACCTGAAAGTGCAGCTTGAAGGTGTGGATGACCGCGCCGACAAGACCATCGCCACCCTGACCTTCAGCGGCGTATCGAAGACCTCGCGGTTCGACCAGGGCGAAGTGTTCAGCGAAAGCTGGAACATGGAACGTCCACAGGGCGAAAACCAGCCTTGGCTGGTCGCCGGTATCCGCCAGAACGGCTGACCCCTGCACGCTTTGAGTGCGCTGTAACAAAAACCCCGGACTTGTCCGGGGTTTTCTATTTCACGGTTGCACTTATAGCGAGCTACTGTATAAAACGCCCCTATAAACCGCGCCATCTAGCAAGAGGATCCCGGCCGTGGAAGAAGTTATCGAACAATTGCGTGAAGCCAACGAACCGGTACCGGTTCCTCTGGAGCTGCCTGACGAAGACCAACTGGTGGAGATTGAAGAAGAACTCTTCATCAATATTCCATTCGTCTTCAAAGAGTTTCTGCTGACCGTCAGCGATGTGGTCTATGGCAGCCTTGAGCCGGTGACAGTGACCGACCCGGGCTCACACACCTACCTGCCTGACGTGGCCTCGACCGCCTGGGATCTGGGTGTACCGCGCGAATTGATCCCAATCTGCCAGGACGGCGACGACTACTACTGCGTCGAAGAAGACGGCACCGTGGTGCTGTGGTCCGGCGAAGAAGAACTCGTCACCGAAGAAACCTGGGAATCGGTGTGGCACTGGGCGCGGGACGTCTGGCTGGAAAGCTGAAACCCTGCACCACCCTGTAGGAGCGAGCTTGCTCGCGAAAATCGTCAACGATAACGCTGCCCTCCTGAGGGACGCGGCGCTCTCAGGCTTTTCGCGAGCAAGCTCGCTCCTACAATGTGTCCTTATGGTTATCCAGGGTCTCCAGCAAGGCGACCTGCATCCGCGTATGCACGCGGATGAACCAGCGCCAGAGCACGGCGGCCACGGCGGCCGCTACCACGGCGATCAGCACCAGCAACTTGTTGGTCGGCAGGATACTGGCCGACAAGGCTGCCAATAGCAGGAAAATCACCAGCAGCGAAAGAATCGGGATCACTTCGGCGATCACCCGGCGCACGCGCTGAGTGTGGCGCCCCGCCATTTCCGGCTTCACGCTCATCTCCGCCAGCAGCATCGAGAGCGCCTTGAGCTTGCGGTACGCCGCAATCAAGAACGGCAGCGACAGCAGCAGCGCGCCACCCCAGATCAATGCTTTCTGCCAGCTCGGATCGCTGATCCAGCCTTCCAGATAACCGCCAATGCGCGCCGCAAAAAAGCTGCCGGCAAAAAAGATCGCCACCACCAGCGCCAGATTCACACCCACCTGCAAAATGATCTTGCGGATCATCGACGCCAGCATCGCACCCTCGCCCTGGGGCTGAATGCTGCGCAGCCACTCGCCATACATCCCGAACACCCGGCTCATGCGCTTAGGCATCACAGCCGCTATCTTCAGCGACAGCGGGTCAGCGCCACGAATCAGATACGGGGTAAGCAGCGTGGTGATCGCAGACACCGCCACCGCCACCGGATACAGGAAATCGCTGGTGACCTGCAACGTCATCCCCAGCGCGGCGATGATGAATGAAAATTCGCCAATCTGTGAAAGGCCCATCCCCACCCGCAGCGAGGTGCGGCCATCGTTACCCGCGATAAACGCCCCCAGCCCGCATGACAACATCTTGCCCAGCACCACGGCCACGGTAATCACCGCGATCGGCCAGGCGTATTGCAGGAGGATCTGCGGGTCGATCATCAAGCCAATAGCAACAAAGAAGATCGCGCTGAACATGTCGCGAACAGGTTCGATCAGGCGCTCAATATTCAACAATTGCCGGGATTCGGCCATGATCGCGCCGATCAAAAATGCCCCCAGCACCATGCTGTATTCCAGCTTGACCACCAGCAGGCAGAAGCCGAAACACAGGCCCAGCACGGTGATCAACAGCATCTCGTTGCTTTCGAATTTGGCCACGTACTCCAGCAGGCGTGGCACCAGCAAGATCCCGATCACCAGCGCGACAATCATGAACAACGAGAGCTTGCCGACGGTGGAGAACACCTCGCCGGAGCTGACCGTGCCACTGACGGCGATGCTCGACAGCAGGGCGATGATGCCAATGCCCAGAATGTCTTCAACGATCAGCACGCCAAAAATCAGCTGGGCAAAGCGCTGGTTTTTCATCTTCAGGTCATTGAGGGCCTTGACGATGATGGTGGTGGAGGAAATCGCCAGGATCGCGCCCAGGAACAGTGAGTCCATGGTGTTCCAGTCGAACCAGCGGCCGATTTCGTAGCCGATCCAGATCATCAGGATGATCTCGAGGAACGCCGCGATAAACGCCGTGGCACCGACCTTGAACAGCTTGCGCAGGCTGAACTCCAGGCCCAGGCAGAACATCAGGAAGATCACCCCAAGCTCGGCCAGGGTCTTGATGGTGTCTTCGTCGTGGATCAGGCCAAAAGGCGGTGTGTGTGGGCCGATAATGAAGCCGGCGACGATATACCCCAACACCACCGGCTGCTTGAGCCGATGGAACAGGATCGTCACCACCCCGGCCACCAGCATGATCACGGCCAGGTCCTGGATAAAGCTGATGGCGTGCATGGCGAGGGGCTCCTTGAGGGTACTGGCGCTTTTCCCATTTCCACGCATTCACCCCGAAAGGTCGCAATGAACGGAAAGAAAAGTCTGCCTTGATCGTAAGAATTGCCCTTGAGGCGGGCTTTTGAAGGGTAACACCGCGACTTGCGACAGAAAGCCGGTGCAATATATGGAAACAGATCGCCCCGGGCGTGACGGCAAGCCGGGCCCCAGCGTCCCGTTATGAATGGCTCTGCAAAGATTCCAGCACCCGCAGAGGTGCCTCCCCACCCAATGCCTACAACCCGTGAGTGTGCTATGGAACCCGGAAACGCCCAGCTGTCGATGACCGTATTGATGACCCCTGACATGGCCAACTTTTCAGGCAATGTGCACGGCGGCACGCTGCTCAAATACCTCGACGAAGTGGCCTATGCCTGCGCCAGCCGTTACGCCGGCCGCTATGTGGTGACGTTGTCGGTGGACCAGGTGATTTTTCGCGAGCCGATCCATGTCGGTGAGCTGGTGACCTTCCTGGCTTCGGTCAACTACACCGGCAACACGTCGATGGAAGTGGGGATCAAAGTGGTCACCGAAAACATCCGCGAGCGTTCGGTGCGCCATACCAATAGCTGCTTCTTCACCATGGTCGCGGTGGATGACCAGCGCAAACCGGCCGCCGTGCCACCGCTGCAACCACACAACAGCGAAGACAAGCGCCGGTTTGTACAGGCCCAGCAACGTCGGCAGATTCGCCAGGAGCTGGAAAAGCGCTATCAGGAAATCAAGGCCGACGGGCCTTAAAGCCCTATCGGGGTTGCCTCGAAGCGAACCCGCGGATGGGCAATCCGGTCCTGGGCGCGCACCAGTTCCAGCTCATAGCTGGCGCACGCCTGGGTTTCCAGCAGCACTTCGTGCACCGCTGCAGCGGTGAACTCAAAGGCCGCCACCAGGCTGTCGCCCAACAACACCCGCGCCAGGAACAGGCCCGACGTCAGGTCACCCACGCCCACCGGCTGACGCGGGAACGCCAGCAACGGCCGGCGCAGGTGCCAGCTGCCTTCGGCCGTCACCAGCAGCATCTCGAAACCATCCGGCAGCTTGCCGGGATAATCCAGGTGCTTGACCAACACCGCTTTCGGCCCACGGGCCAGCAACGCACGGGCCATGCCCAGGCAATCGAACAGCGACTGCGGCTTGCGCCCGGCAAAGCTGTCCAGCTCCAACTGGTTGGGGCACAGGAAGTCGGCCATCGCCGCCGCTTCGTCCAGCAGGAAGTCGCTGACCTCCTGGGGCACGATGCAGCCTTTCTCCGGATGGCCCATCACCGGGTCGCACAGGTACAAAACCTTGGGGTTGATCGCCTTGATTCGCGCCACGCCGGTAAGGATGGCCCGCCCCTGGGCCGCACTGCCCAGGTAGCCCGACAGCACTGCATCACAGTTGCCCAGCTCGCCAATCGCCGCGATGCCTTCCACCAGCGCAGGAATTTGCTGCGGCGCCAACACTTCTCCCGCCCACTGACCATACTGAGTGTGGTTGGAGAACTGCACGGTATTGAGCGGCCACACGTTCACCCCGATCCGTTGCATGGGGAACACGGCGGCGCTGTTTCCGGCGTGGCCAAAGACCACATGAGACTGGATCGCAAGCAGATGGGGCGTACGTTTCATGCAGGGGATTTCCGTAAAGCGGTTGAATTTCTGGCTGCGCAGTATGCGACTAAACGCGGCCTGTACGACAGACCGGAGACGCAGTTAAGCTGGCCACACTTTGTTGGAGTTCATCGAATGCTGACCCTCGGAAATATCTTCGTGCTGATGCTGCTGGCGACCGGTGCTGCCTGGCTGTGGCACAACCACGGCCTGCGCGAGCGGGCGCTAGAGCGGGTCAAGCAGCATTGCGCCAAGCTCGACATCGAGCTGCTCGATGGCGCCGTGGCGTTGAAGCGTATCGGTTTTGTGAAGGATGCCAGCGGTCGGCGGCGCCTGGCACGGATCTACAACTTCGAATTCACCGTGACCGGCGAAACGCGGCACCCGGGGACCATCACCCAGTTCGGCGCCCATAGCGCGCAAATCGAGCTGGCGCCCTACCCGTTCGAAATCAAGACGCCACTGCCCAGCGCCGAGATCATCGAGCTAAGCCAGTGGCGCCAGGAGCATGGCAGCAGCAAGACCCGTCACTGACGGCAATCGGCTAACCCGTCCTGTAATTGCGCAACGTCCTGCGCTTCACTGAAGATCAATTCGATACGCGAATCCCGGCGCCATTCACTGGGCAGCCAGGCCAACACGGCGTTATCCACAGCGTTGGCCGACATCCAACCGTCGAGGCTGTGGATAACCAGTTTTGCCCGCCGCCAATCCAGCGACTCCAGCCATTGCTGCAAGCGCTGCCGGTCGAATTGCTGGCTCGGATGCCAGCGCCAACCAATACTCCAGCCACCCTCCTGGCCCTGACTCAGACAAATCGGCGCCGACGGATCCGTCCAGATGGCCGGCATTTGCCCCACGCCTTTGGGCACCTCGAAGTTATCCACAGCCGCTGCGGCTTGAGCGCTCAAACCCGGCAATTGCGCCAGGGATAGTTGCGCCTGCTGAGTCCAATAGATCGGCCGGTCAGGCAATTGCCCTTGAATCACCAGGCGCTGCGCATCACTCAGGGCTTCATTCTTGTTCAATACCAACAGCCCGGCGCTGGCCAATGCTTCACGTTGGGCATCAGGTAATGGCTTGCCCGCCGCCAACGCCTGGGCATCCAGTACCAGCACGCACGGCTGCACCGCCAGCACCTGCTGCCAGGGCGCTTCCCGCAATTGCTTAAGCAGTTGAGCCGGATGCCCCAACCCGGACGGCTCTATAAACAGCCGGTCGGGCTTGGCCTTACGCAACAAACGGCCCAGTCCTACCTGGAACGGCGCACCGTTGACGCAACACAGGCAGCCACCCGCCACTTCCCCGAGGGCGATACCGTCGTCATCGCGGGTCAGCAACGCGGCATCCAGGCCAATCTGCCCGAACTCGTTGATCAACACCGCCCAGCGCTCGTTGGCCGGGCGCTGGGCCAGCAGGTGCTTGATCAGGCTGGTCTTGCCGGCGCCCAGAGGCCCAGCAATCACGTGGGTAGGAATGTTCTGCAGCATGGTGGACATCATTCAGACCGTGTAGAGAGGTTTGATCCTACCCGGTTACGCCAACCAATCCAGCGTCAGGATCAACCGTCGCTCATTCGCTTGCAGTTGCGGCGAGCGGTGGATCAGGCCAAAGCCTTCGTTGCCGTGCCATTTTTCGCCCTTGAGCAACGCCACTTCACCGCAGTGGATTTGCTCAATGCGCGCTTCCGGCTCCGCGCTCGCCTGGCTCAGGTGCCGCCGCTCCATCACGCCTTCACGCAACCACTGGCTGCCGATGCCGGCGTAAGTGGTGATCAGCCGCACCGGCACATGGTCCACGTGAAAACGCGGGCACATCGCCTTGTCCAGCAGCCGCAGGCGCACGCCAATGCGCTTGGCGCCCAGTAAACAGGCAAAGGCGCTGACCAGCCACGACACATCGGCGATAAAGCCTTCGTAACCTTCAAGGTCGCGGCTACCTGACGCGAAGTCCTGCAGGTTCGGCTCGGCGTCTTCGCTGTTCAACTCAACCACCAGCGACTCGGCCAACGGCTCATTGAGCGCCACCAGCAACGCGCCGAACTCGGCGATGTGCAGCGGCAACTGACGCTGCCACACCGCCAGGTTAACGCCGTCTTCAAGGATATCGGTGAGCACGGCCGGGGTTTCACCGTGGGTCTGGCGAATCACCGGGCGCAGTTTCAGGGTCGGTGCCAGCATCAGGCAGCCTCTTCGAACCAAGGGCCAAAGGGATCAGCCAACAAGCGCCAGCCTTCGACGCCTGCGGCCATTTCATCATCGGTGAGCAGGCAGGCATCCAGTTCGGCGGTCATCTGCGCGAAGTCGATGTTCTGGCCGATAAACACCAGTTCCTGGCGGCAATCGCCGGTACTCGGCTGCCAATTGTTCATGATCGCGGCGACACCTTCCTCGTCCTGCGGCCACTGGGTTTTCGGCACAAAACGCCACCAGCGTCCGGCGAAACCATGGCGCATCAGGCCGCCGGCCTGGGACCAACTGCCGGCGTCCTGGTGTTTGCTGGCCAGCCAGAAAAAACCCTTGGAGCGCAGCAGTTTTCCATTCACCCAAGGCCGGTCGATAAAGTCGAAAAAGCGCTGTGGATGGAACGGGCGCCGGGCGCGATACGCGGTGGAGGCGATGCCGTATTCCTCGGTTTCCGGCACGTGCTCGCCCCGCAGTTCCTGCAACCAGCCCGGCGCCTGGGACGCGCGTTCGAAGTCGAAACGACCGGTGTTGAGAATCTTCGCCAGCGGCACTTCGCCCATGACCATCGGGATGATTTCCGCCTGAGCATTCAGCCGCTCCAGGATCGCCATCAACTCCTCGCGCTCGCGGCTGCTGATCAGGTCGATCTTGCTGATGAGGATCACGTCGGCGAATTCAATCTGCTCGATCAGCAGGTCGGTGATCGAGCGCTCGTCTTCTTCACCCAGGGTTTCGCCCCGCGACGCCAGGCTTTCGGCAGCCTGGTAGTCGAGCAAAAAGTTCATGCCGTCGACCACGGTGACCATGGTGTCGAGCCGAGCGATATCCGCCAGGCTCTGGCCTTCTTCATCGCGAAAGGTAAAGGTTTCCGCCACCGGCAACGGCTCGGAGATACCGGTGGATTCAATCAGCAGGTAATCGAACCGACCTTCCTTGGCGAGCTTTCCGACTTCCTCCAGCAAGTCTTCGCGCAAGGTGCAGCAGATGCAGCCGTTGCTCATCTCCACCAGTTTTTCTTCGGAGCGATTGAGGGTGACGTCGCGCTGGACCTCACTGCCATCAATGTTGATTTCGCTCATGTCGTTGACGATCACCGCCACCCGCAGGTTTTCGCGGTTGCGCAGGACGTAGTTGAGCAGCGTGCTTTTACCGGCGCCGAGGAATCCGGACAGCACAGTAACGGGGAGACGATTGGGCATCAGGTATTCCTCATCAGGGTTGGCCGGTCAAATCGCCCGTTGATGGCGTTCGCGCAGCTCTTCACGTTCTTTGGCTTCGATACACAGGGTGGCCGTGGGGCGCAGCAACAGGCGCTTGAGGCCGATGGGCTCGCCGGTTTCACGGCACCAGCCGTATTCGCCGCGGGCCAGGTGTTCCAGGGCTTCGTCGATCTTGTCCAACAGCTTCTTTTCGCGCTCCAGCAGGCGCAGTTGCCATTGGCGCTGTTCTTCAGCACTGCCCACATCGGCGGGATCGCTGTTGGGTTCCTGTTCGCGCAGCACCATGAATTCAGCGTCGATGCGCACTTGCAGCTCATTGCGCTGGGCAAGCAACAGCTCGCGGAAGAAACCTTGCTGGGCTTCATTCATGTAGTCGGTGGAGGGTTGGGCGAGAAGGTCTTGTTCGGTCATTGGAGGTGGTTCACGGGTCAGGCTGTTTTTTAATGTTATAGTATAACAATGCAAATAAGCCAATCCCCCTTGCTCGTGACGACGAAGGGCGCAATGCTGGCAGCCGAATAACGCCCCGAGAGCCTCTATGAAATACCTGTTGTGCGCTGTGTTGCTGATGGTGGCGAGTCAGGCCAATGCCCAGGTGCCCAGCCTGCTGGCCAACTGCACCCGCAGCGCCAACCTGCTGGCGTGCGTCGACGCGCAGGGCAATGCCTACAGCGTCGCGACGGCGGGCAGCACCACGTATTTGCGGGGTTTCGAGGCGATCGGCAAACGCTACTGGGCACAGACCAACAGCCGCTACGGACAGCTGACGTTCTTTACCGGGTTGGCATCCGATGGTGAGGCGTGGGTGGGCTACACACGGCGAGTGGGCTGGACCACCATCAACCGGTTTTCCAGTTCCGGTGGTGCCAGCGCCACATTCACCTGCAGCCGGATTACCGGCTGTTAGACCTGGCCATTCTTCTGTTCCTGAACCCACGCCATGTAGCTGTTCATTGGCGGGTTCTTCTGGAAGTAGTTTTTCAATCCTTCAAATAAACCGTCTGCCACCGCCTGTTGATGGCGCGCGGTGACCAGCCGCTGGGCGTCCTGGGTGTTGGAGATAAACCCGGTTTCCACCAGGATCGATGGCACATCGGGCGACTTGAGCACCGCAAAGCCCGCCTGTTCCACACGCTTTTGATGCAGCGAGGTGATGCTTTGCAGGCTGCCCAGCACCGAACTGCCCAGTTGCAGGCTGGAGGCGATGGTGGCGTTCATCGACATGTCGAGAATGACGCCGGCGAGCATCGGGTCTTTGTCCTTGAGGTTGAGCAAGGTGGTGGCGCCCAGCAGGTCGGCGCCGTTCTCCCGCTGTGCCATGAACCGCGCGGTGGCGGACGTCGCACCGCCTTCAGACAACGCATAGACAGAAGCGCCTGACGCCGTGAGCCGTGGCGCCGCATCGGCGTGCACCGAGATAAACATGTCGGCCTTGTGCTGACGGGCGATGTCCACGCGTTTACGCAGCGGCACGAAGAAATCGTCGTTGCGCACCAGCTTCACATCGAAGCCCTTCTCACGCTTCAAGCGCTTGGCCAGCAATTGGGCGATGGACAGCACCACGTCTTTTTCGCGCTGGCCCTTCGAGCCGATGGCGCCCGGGTCTTTACCGCCATGGCCGGGGTCGACCACCACGATGATGTCGCGCTTCGGATGCGCCTTATCCACCGGCGGTGCCAAGGGCACCGGTGCCGCGGCGATTTGCTGAGGTACACGGGTGGCGCTGGTCAGGTCCAGCACCAGGCGATGACCTTGGCCATCCTGGGGCGGCAGCAGGAAGCTGTTGAGCTGCATCGGCGCCTTCAAGTCCAGCACGATCCGCGTATCACCCTGGCCAAAATGCCCCGAGCGAATCGAGGTAATGCCGCTGTTGGTCAGGGCCAACTGGCTGAAATCCCCGGTCAACTTCGCGCCGCTCAAATCAATGATCAACCGCTCCGGCGCGGTCAGGGTGAAGGTCTTGTATTGCACCGGGCCGCTGAGATCCAGCACCAGCCGCAGCTTGTTATCCGAGCGCCACAGCCGTGCATTGCGGATCTGCGCGGCAGATACACCAAAGGGCAGGGTGAACACCGCGCTGGCCAGCAGCAGGTTGAGGAGTTGACGTCTGTGCATGACTTACACCGCAAATAAAGGAGCGTCCGTACTCGACATGACTGAATAAAAGACAGAGCAGAAAAACTTTCGTCGATTCAATTGTAATAATATAACATGTCTTTTTATTTCCAACGATGGACTGCTCATGAACGCGCTGACTCTGCCCGATATCGCCGCGCAGGCTTCACGCCAAGCCTTGCCGCTGGATTGGGTGGGCATGTGCGGCATTGCCCTGCCCATTCAGATCGACGGCCAGCGCCTCAGCGCCAAGGCCGATGCAGGCGTCAGCCTGGACGACGGCGAAGCGCGTGGCATTCATATGTCTCGGCTTTATCTGGCGCTGGAGATGCTTGAACAGCAGCCGCTTACGCCAGCACTGCTGCGCAGTGTATTGCAACGTTTTCTCGACAGTCATGAAGGTTTATCCACAAATGCCTACCTGCGGATTCATGCGGATCTGCTGCTGAAACGCCCCGCTTTGGTCAGCCCGCTGGCCGGCTGGAAAAACTACCCGGTGAGCATCGAAGCCCGTCTGGAAAACCAGATGTTCCACGTGGAACTAAAAATTGACGTTACTTACTCTTCAACTTGCCCGTGCTCGGCTGCCCTCGCCAGGCAATTGATTCAGCAGCAATTTATCGAAGACTTCGGCAACACCCCGTTGCAACACGAGGACGTGCTGACCTGGCTGGGCAGCGCAAACGGCATCGTCGCCACGCCCCACAGCCAGCGCAGCAGCGCGCTGTTACAGGTCCGCCTTCAAGGCGACCAGCCAACCCTGCCGCTGACGCAACTGATCGACGAAACCGAAGCAGCCCTTGGCACCGCCGTACAAACCGCCGTAAAGCGCGCGGACGAACAAGCCTTCGCCCTGGCCAACGGGCAGAACCTGATGTTCTGCGAAGACGCCGCCCGCCGCCTGAACCTCGCCTTGAAACGCTCGGATGCGGTCATTGCCTTCCACTTGAAAGTGATCCACGCCGAAAGCCTGCACGCGCACGATGCCGTGGCTGAAAGCCGCTGGACGAGACCTACCGAATGATCACCTGCACCGCCCTGCGCTGGGGCGCTCCCGGCCAACCACTGACGCCCGCTGTCGACTTCACCCTGGAAAAAGGCAGCCTCACCGGCATCATCGGCGCCAACGGGACCGGCAAAAGCAGCCTGCTGAAAGTCATCGCCGGCTTGCAGAAGCCCTTGGCCGGGAAAGTGACGATTGAGGTTCCACGCCGGGGTGGCCTGTCGTTCCTGCCCCAACAACAGAACCTCGACCGCCAGTTCCCCATCAGCCTGCAAGAGTTGGTGGCCGCGGGCTTCTGGGGCAGCAAGCAAACCCCACAACAACGCACCGAACGCTTGAGCGCCGTACTCGAAGACTGGTGCCTCAGCGGCCTGGAGCATCGGCCGTTGATGGCCTTGTCGGGCGGCGAACTGCAACGCGCCCTGCTCGCCCGCATGAGTCTGGCCGAGTCACCGATATTGCTGCTGGACGAACCCCACGCCGCTCTCGACGAAGACGGCCAAGCGCTGTGCTGGAAACACATCCACGCCTGGCACGAAGAAGGCCGCACGGTGGTCGTGGTATGCCATGACCTCAGCTCGGTCCGCCAACACACCCAGCACGTGGTGCAGATCAAAAGCAGCGGTTGCGTGTTCGGCTCAAGCAAAGAACTGATCCGCCCCCAGCCACACATGCAGGTGGCCTGATGCACTTCGCCGCTCACCTGTGGATACCATTTCTCGACTTCGTATTCATGCGCCGCGCGCTTGTCGGCGGGCTGGTATTGGCGTGCAGCACGGCACCGCTGGGGGTGTTCCTGATCCTGCGTCGCATGAGCCTGATTGGTGACGCGGTGTCCCACGGCATCCTGCCCGGTGCCGCCCTGGGCTTCTGGTTCGCCGGCCTGAGTTTGCCCGCGCTGACCATCGGTGGCCTGGGCGCCGGCCTGAGCATGGCCGGCCTCGCTGCGTGGATCACCCGTCGCACCGGGCTGAAGGAAGACGCGAGCCTCGCCGCCATCTATCCCATTTCCCTGGCCAGCGGCGTGCTGATTCTTGGCCTTGCCGGCAAGCGCCTGGACCTGCTGCACCTGCTGTTCGGCTCGGCCCTGGCGGTCGACGGCCCGACCCTCACGGGCATGCTCTGGGTCTCCGGCTTCAGCCTGATCGCCATGGCGGTGATCTACAAACCGCTGCTGCTGGACACCCTCGACCCGCTGTTCCTGCAAACCGTCAGCCGCCTCGGCCCGTTGGCTCATGGGCTGTTCCTGACGCTGGTGGTGTTGAACCTGGTGATCGGCTTCCAGGCCATCGGCGCCTTGATGGTGGTCGGCTTGATGATGTTGCCGGCGATTGCTTCACGTTTCTGGAGCCGGCGCCTGCCGGTGTTGATCGCCATATCGGCGGTGCTGGGATGCCTGTCGGTGTGGCTTGGCTTGTTGCTGTCGTTCTACTACTCGCTGCCCAGCGGCCCGGCGATTGTGCTGGTGGCTGGCGGCTTGTACCTGCTGTCCGTGGTCTTCGGTCCGGTGCACGGTTTGCTGCGCCGCCCGCCTTTGCTTACATCCCAATGAGGTGTTTCCCGATGCGCGCTCTACTCGTGCTGTTCAGTGTGTTGCTGCCGCTGTCGTTCGCGACGGCCCAGGCTGCCGACAAGCTTCAGGTGGTTACCAGCTTCAGTATTCTTGACGACATGACCCACCAGGTCGGTGGCGATCATATCCAGATCAGCAACATGGTCGGCCCCGACGCCGACGCCCACACCTACGAACCGACGCCAGACGATGCCAAGGCCCTGCTCAAGGCCAAGGTCATCATCAAGAACGGCCTGGGCTTCGAGCCTTGGCTGGATCGCCTGGTCACCAGCACCGAGACCAAGGCGACGGTGGTCACCGCCAGTAAAGGCGTGCTGTCCCACACCATGGAAGAAGACGGCGAGACCATTCCCGACCCACACGCCTGGCACAACCTGGCCAACACCGTGATCTACGTAAACAACATCACCAAGGCGTTGATCGCTGCCGACCCGGCCAACAAGGCGGACTACGAGCACAACAGCCAGGTGTACCTGAAAGAAATCTACCGCCTGCTGGCTGAAGCCAAAGCCAAGTTCGGCGCCCTGCCACCGGGCAACCGTCGCATCGTGACCTCCCATGATGCCTTCGGCTACCTGGGCCAGGCTTACGGTATCGAGTTCCTGTCGCCTCAAGGTTTGTCCACCGAACGTGAACCGTCCGCCGCTGAAGTCGCCACACTGATCACCCAGATCCGCAAGGACAAGGTCAAGGCCGTGTTCATGGAAAACATCAAGGACTCGCGCCTGCTCAAGCAGATCGCGGACGAAAGCGGTGCGCAAATCGGCGGCACGCTGTACTCCGACGCCCTGGCATCAGAAGGCCCGGCCAGCACCTTTACCGGCTTGTTCGAATACAACCTCAACACCCTGTGCGCCGCCCTGAGCAAGCCATGAAGCTGAGCATGCTCGACCTGGAAAAGGCTGCCATCGGCAGCCGCTTTCCACTCGACCGCGTGCTCGACGCCCTGCCGTGGAACAGCGATGGCCTGATCGCCGCCATCGCCCAGCAACACGGCAGCGGCGAGGTGTTGATGCTGGCCTGGATGAACCGCCCGGCCCTCGAAGAAACCCTGGCCACCGGGCAGGTCTGCTACTGGTCCCGCTCGCGCCAGCAGTTGTGGCGCAAAGGCGAAACCTCCGGCCACTGGCAATTGCTGGTGGAGGCGCGCCTGGATTGCGACGGCGACGCCGTGTTGCTGATCGTCGATCAGCAAGGCCCGGCCTGCCACACCGGGCGCCCCACCTGTTTCTACAACGCCATCGACGGCCGCCACGTACACATCCTTACCGCGCCCCTCCAGGAGCCTGCCCCATGATCCGCAAGAACCCTTCCGGCGATCTGCCCGTGATTGCCGAATCGGCCTACGTCGACAAAACCGCAATCATCTGCGGCAAGGTGATCATCGGCGAAAACGTGTTTGTCGGCCCTTACGCGGTGATCCGTGCCGACGAAGTCGACGCCAACGGCGACATGGACCCGATCACCATCGGCGCCAATTCAAATATCCAGGACGGCGTGGTGATCCACTCCAAATCCGGCGCCGCCGTGACCATCGGCGAGTTCACCTCCATCGCCCACCGCTCCATCGTCCATGGCCCGTGCACTGTCGGCGACCGGGTGTTTATCGGCTTCAACAGCGTGCTGTTCAACTGCATCGTGGGTGACGGTTGCGTGGTGCGCCACAACTCGGTGGTCGACGGTCGCGATTTGCCCGCCGCGTTCTACGTACCCTCCACCACCCGCATCGGCCCCAATACCGACCTGTCCCAGTTCCCGCCGGTGAGTGTCAGCGCCTCGGAGTTTTCCGAAGACGTGGCGCGCACCAACGTCGACCTGGTACTGGGTTACAAAGCCCTGCAAAACGAGTTCTGACCATGAGCCGCCTGCTGATCCGCAATGCCCGCCTGGTGAATGAAGGCCAGGAATTCGAGGCTGACCTGCTGGTCGCCAATGGCCGCATCGAGAAGATCGCCAGCAGCATCGACAACGCCAATGCCACCCTGGAAATCGACGCCCAAGGCCAGTGGCTGTTGCCCGGCATGATCGACGACCAGGTGCACTTCCGGGAACCCGGCGCACCGGACAAGGGCAGCTTCTACAGCGAGTCCCGTGCAGCGGTGGCCGGTGGCATCACCAGTTTCATGGACATGCCCAACACCAACCCGGCGACGTTGAACCTGGAAGCCCTGGCCGACAAGAAGCGCCGTGCGGCGCTGCATTCGGTGGCCAACTACGGCTTTCATTTCGGGGTGAGCAACGACAACCTCGACACCGTGGCCGCGCTGGACCCGCGGGAGGTGGCTGGCGTCAAAGTCTTCATGGGCGCCTCCACCGGCAATATGCTGGTGGATGATCCGAAGATTCTCGAGCGCCTGTTCGCCGAGGTACCGACCATTCTCCTGGCCCACTGCGAGCACACGCCCAGCATCCACGCCAGCGAGCAACGGATGCGCGAGCGTTTCGGCGAGCACATTCCTGCCGTGGCTCACCCGCTGATTCGCGATGCCGAAGCCTGTTATCGCTCGTCGTCTTTGGCGGTGGAACTGGCCAAGCGGCATGGCACGCGCCTGCATGTGTTGCACATCACCAGCGCGCGGGAGCTGGTGCTGTTCGAAGACAAACCCCTGGCTGAAAAACGCATCACGGCGGAAGTCTGCCTGCATCACCTCTTGTTCGATGACCGCGACTACGCGCGCCTCGGCCACCAGATCAAATGCAACCCGGCGATCAAGACACGCGCCGACCGCGACGCCCTGCGCCTGGCATTGTTGAGTGATCGTCTGGATGTGATTGGCAGTGATCATGCGCCGCACACCTGGGCGCAAAAACAGCTGCCGTATCGTGAAGCGCCGTCAGGCTTGCCGTTGGTGCAACACGCCCTGCCGGCGCTGCTGGAACTGGTAGCCGACGGCTTGCTGCCGCTGACTACTCTGGTGGCGAAAACCAGCCATCGCGTCGCGGACCTGTTTGCGATCCCCGACCGTGGCTATCTGCGGGAAGGCTATTGGGCCGACCTGGTGCTGATCAAACCCGAGCCCCATGGCAAGCCCGTCAGCAGCCAGCCGATTATGGCCCGTTGCGGCTGGACGCCCTTCGCCGAGCGCAGCTTCCGGCACAGCGTCAGCACCACCCTGGTCTCCGGTCACCTGGCCTGGCACGACGGGCGCGTGCACGACAGTTGCCAAGGGTTGCCGCTGCACTTCCAGCGCTGAAGAGAATCAGGCACTGGCAATCCAATCAAATGTGGGAGCGGGCTTGCTCGCGAATGCGGTAGGTCAGTCGCCACATGTATTAACTGATCCACCGCATTCGCGAGCAAGCCCGCTCCCACATTTTGATCGGGGGTTTATCTTAGGTTAAGCGCGCGGTTTGACGGTGCCGCAGTCGTTGCCCAACCACTGCGCGTGGGTGTCCAGGCTGCCCTTCTGCTGAATGCCGGTAGCGTTGAAGGTGCCGTTCACCGTGGTGGTGAATTCCTGCTGACTCTGGAACGTCGCCACGCCAGTGCCCTGGGCTTTCGGGCAGCTGAAGCGGAACTTCCACTGGTTGCCGGTCTTGTCCGTCACTTGCTGTTTGCAACCCGATTGCGGGTCCGTCAACGGGATGGAATCGGACGCCACCTGGGCCGGGGTCAGGCACACCTGCACGCCCTTACCGGCCATGGTGATGCCCTGTTTCTCAAGCATGGCGCGTTGTTCCGGGGTCATCTGTTGCTTGAGCTGACCGAGGATCAGCGACAAGTCCGGCAGGTCCTGGTTATCGACCTTCATGTTGCTGGTGGTCAACTCCCACAAGCCCGGCGCCAACATCTGCGCTTGCGCCGCCACGGGCAGCGTTAAACCAACAACCATGGCCAAACCAAGCAGACGAGCATTCATCGGGTAACTCCTGGGCAATTGTCGGCGTTAGACGCCGCAAAAGCGCCAGTGTTGCACAGCAAATAAAATAGCGACATTCGTGGCCGAACATGGTCTGTTAGGCACTTGTTCGTCAGGAGTACCGTTGTCCATGGATTTCTTTGGCCCGCACCTGCTCGCCTATTTCATTGCCACCCTGCATTTTCTGGGCTCCCTCGCTGCCATCCATGCGGTGCTGACCGTCAGGACCGCCCAAGGCTCGATTGCCTGGGCCTTATCGCTGATGTTCATCCCTTACCTGACGCTGATTCCCTACCTGATCTTTGGCCGCAGCACCTTCGACGCCTACATTCAGGCGCGTCGCCAGGCCAACCAGGAAATGCACAAGGCGATTACCGAGCTGAACTGGCGCCCGTGGGTCGAAGAGGCACTGGCCGCGCGTAATTCCCACGCCTACGCCTCGCTGCGGGCCATGCCCAAGCTGGGGCGCATGCCGTGCCTGGCGAACAACCAGGTGCGCTTGTTGATCAATGGCGAGGCCACCTTCAGCGCGATTTTCGAGGCGATCCGCTCGGCAAAAACCGCCGTTCTGTTCCAGTTCTTCATCATTCATGACGACGAGCTCGGCCGCCAACTGCACACCTTGCTCAAGGAAAAGGCCGCCGAAGGCGTCTCCATTTTCGTCCTGTATGACCGTATCGGCAGCCACGCCCTTCCCCATCGTTATGTGCAGTCACTGCGGGACGCCGGAGTGCAGGTCAAGGCGTTCGCCACCCGCAGTGGCTGGCTCAATCGCTTCCAGGTCAACTTCCGCAACCACCGCAAGATCGTGGTGGTGGATGGCATTACCGGGTTTGTCGGCGGGCATAACGTCGGCGATGAGTACCTGGGCAAGAAACCGCCGCTCGCGCCATGGCGTGACACCCATGTGCAAGTCAGCGGCCCGGTGGTGGCGTGCTTGCAGGAATCGTTTGCCGAGGACTGGTTCTGGGCCGCGCGTGAGTTGCCGCCGCTGCTGCTGCCGGATACCTACCCGGACGACGGCGTGCTCTGCCAACTACTCGCCAGCGGCCCGGCGGATCCCTACGAAACCTGCTCGCTGTTTTTCGTCGAGGCGATTCATGCGGCAACCGAGCGGGTGTGGATCACCAGCCCGTATTTCATTCCCGACGAGGCGGTGTTTGCGGCATTGAGGTTGGCGGTACTGCGCGGCGTCGACGTGCGCCTGCTGCTGCCGTCACGGCCGGACCACCGCATCGTCTACGCCGCTTCCAGCCTGTACGCGATTGAAGCCGTGCGCGCCGGGGTGCGGGTCTTCCGCTACACGCCGGGGTTCCTGCATCAGAAGGTGGTGTTGGTAGACAGTGAGATCAGCGCCATCGGCAGTGCGAACCTGGATAACCGTTCATTCCGGTTGAATTTCGAAGTGATGTTGCTGACCGTGGATGAGACCTTCGCCAGCCAGGTGGAGCACATGCTGTTGGATGACTTCGCCCAGGCCCATGAAATCAGCCAGGAAGAAAGCCGCCAGACCCACCGCCTGCAACAACTGGGGATGCGAATCGCGCGGCTTATTTCCCCCATTTTGTAATGGCTTGCACCGAACCAGATGTGGGAGCGGGCTTGCTCGCGAAAGCGGAGTGTCAGTCACTGAATGTGTTTCTGATACAACGCCTTCGCGAGCAAGCCCGCTCCCACACAAGCCCGCTCCCACATTTAGATCACCGGTACGATTGCTTACTGGTACAGGTCATCCCGCGTCCACGGCAGCTCATGGCTACCATCGGCATGGGGTTTCACCGCCAGAATCTGGTGCAAGTTGATCCAGCCACGGGCAAACGCATACGCACAGCCGGCCAGGTACAGGCGCCAGATGCGCAAGGCCTGCTCCGGCACCATCCTGCCCGCCGCCTCCAGGTTGTCTTCCAGGCGCTCGCTCCAGTGGTCCAGGGTGCGCGCGTAATGCAGGCGCAGGCTTTCCACGTCGACCACTTCCAGCCCGACTTCGCTGATCTCGGCGGTCATCATCGCCAGGTGCGGCAGCTCGCCATTGGGAAACACATAGCGCTCGATAAAGTCCCCGGCGCCACGGCCCACAGGCCGGCCATCGGTGTGCTTGGCGGTAATGCCATGGTTCATCACCAGGCCGCCTTCACGCACCGCGCCGTAAAGAATCTTGCAGTACTCCGCCAGGTTGGCGTGGCCAACGTGTTCAAACATGCCCACGCTCACCACCTTGTCGAACCGGCCATCCTGGGGCAAGTCACGGTAGTCGAGCAGCGTCAACTCAACCTGGTCTTCCAGGCCTTCGGCTTTCACCCGTTCCTGGGCCAGCTCCAGTTGTTCCTTGCTCAGGGTGATACCAAACACCTTGACCCCGAATTCCCGCGCGGCATAGCGTGCCAGCCCACCCCAACCGCAGCCTACGTCGAGCAGATACTCCCCCGGCTGCAGCCGCAATTTGCGGCACAGGTGGCGGAATTTGTCTTGTTGGGCTTGATCGAGGGATTCACTGCCGGTCTCGAAATACCCGCAGGAATAGGCCATGTCGCGGTCCAGCCACAGCTGGTAGAACTCGTTGGACAGGTCGTAATGGTAGGAAATAGCGGCTGCGTCGGTGGCCTTGTCGTGGATCGAGCGCACCGGACGAGTGTCCTCGTCGTCATTCACCAGGGCATGACTCAACTCGTCAACGACCCTGATCACTTCGGAAATGGAGCCTTCCAGCTCCAGTTTGCCCTCGACGAAGGCTTCGCCCAGTGAATCGAGCGTCGGATGGCTAAGCTTTGAAACCATCATGGGGTCCTTGACCACAATGGTGACGCTGGGATCCGGGCCCAGGTTGAATTCATGGCCGTCCCAGAGTCGAAGACGCAGCGGTAGCTGAAGATTCTGTAAGGCCGGTGGAAGTTGCGCGAGCATGAGTAGTCCCCCCTTGTTTCAGACGTCTGAAATGAGGGTAGACCATCCACGGAAAAATTAGCAGGCTATCGAAACAATAGCCCTTTTCTATGGTGCCCGCCGCTGGAGCAAACCCTCCTGGACCCACTGTTTCAGCCAGGTAACCGCTTGCAATGGCGCGCCCTCCTGGTAAGTGACTGCCAACTCGGCACACAGTTCGGAAAAACTCCAGCCACGGGTGACCATGCCAGTCAGCGCGCTGGCTTCAGCCGCTTCCAGGCTGCGGTACTGGCAAACATTCTGATGCCGCCAGACCAGGCAGACCTGCGCCAACAGCAGGGCCTCGCTGCCGGGAAAGTCCCATTCACCCTTGCTGGCGCGCCAGATGCCCAGGCTGTTGAAGTCACACGTCACCTGCTGCACCGAAGGTGCGAGCTGCACCCGCAGCCCTGGCCAGTCTTCGGGCGGCAGCGATGCCATGTCCTGCAGGGTCAGCGGCTCGCCCTGCGGCGCATCAAAGGCCAGGGTGAACGCCCATTCCAGCCGCGCCAGCTCGGCCAGCGGAGCGCCCTGCTCGGCATAATGTTCAACGATAAATCCGGGGAACCGCTCGCCAAACCAGCGCAGGCTGTAATGGGCCGAGGGGTAACACCGGATATAGGCCGAACCCAGCTGCGCAAACTCCTCATCCCCCAGCCAATACCAGACGGCGCTGAAGTCATCGCGCAGCACTTCCTGCAACCGGGCGTGATAGGCGTTGTGGTAAATCGCCAGGCCCGTCTCAACATCCAGGGTCGGACCGCCAATCAAGGTGGCGCTGAAGCTGTTGCTGGCAGTGGACGTCTCGGCGAGCAAATGCTGCTCAAACGCCAATTGCCAATCGATCAGGCGCATAACGCTCTCCTGTCCAATGCGCTCGCGCCCAGTTCGCGGGCCTTGCTCAGCTCGTCGAGCAGTTCCTGGAACGGCGGGAAATGGTCATCGCGCTCCAGCAAGGTCGAGACCGGCCCAAGATGCTCCAGGGTCTGCTGATACAGCGCCCACACCGGATCGCATACCGGATGGTCGTGCGTGTCGATCACGTAGTCGCCGTAGTCCATGTGCCCGGCCAAGTGCAGTTGGCGGATGCTTTCGGGCGGCAGGTTGTGGATAAACGTCCAGGCATCGAAGCCGTGGTTGCGCGAGCTGACGTACACATTGTTCACGTCCAGCAACAGCTGGCAGCCGGTGAGATGGGTCAGGGCGTTGAGAAATTCCCACTCGGTAAACTCATTCGCCTTGGAGCGCACATAGCTGGAGACGTTTTCCAGCACCAAGGGACGCTGCAACACATCCTGCACTTGCCGCACGCGACCGGCGACGTGGTACAGGCTTTCTTCGGTGTAAGGCAGCGGCAGCAGGTCATGCAACTGGTGCGCGTTGCCGCGGCTCCAGCACAAGTGATCGGAAATCCACGCCGGGTGGATGCGCTCGGAGAGCTGCTTGAGTTGCTTCAGGTAATCGATATCGAGGGCATGGGGCCCGCCGATGGACAGGGACACGCCATGCATCACCAAGGGATAACGCTCGGCTATCGCGTCCAGGTAGTACAAGGCCTTGCCGCCCTGCACCAGATAATTCTCGGAGATCACTTCGAACCAATCCACGGCCGGCGATTGTTCAAGGATCTGCTGGTAGTACTCGCTGCGTAAACCCAGGCCGTAACCCAGACTCGGAAGGGAAGCGGACATAAAAACACTCCTGGGGAAAGTGTCCGCAGCGGCGGGGGGCCCGCTGCGGTTGCACTCGGTTGTCGGTTACTCGCCGACTTTGCCGCCCTTCTGGTCGCACATCGCCTTGCTCATCGACAGGAAGCCCTGGCCTTTGCAAGAACCCATGCCTTTGCAGGCGTGGTCTTTGGTTTTGCAGTCATTCTGGCCTTTGCAGGCGTTGACGCCATAGCAATGGACCTGGGCGTCTGCTGCCTGTACCTGGGTGGCAACACCGGCAAACATGCCGGCAGCGGCGATAGCGAGGGCGGCACCAGCAGCAGCGGATTTGATGTTCATTGTGTATTCCTCATGATCGGTAGTGGAGCCGGTCTGAACGGATTGTTCAGTCTCGACATAGCACTAGAGTGAGGTCCCCCCATGGCGTTACAGCGCGACTGAAAAATTTATTCCTCGAGTTTCAATAGCGGCTCCTGGAACCGCAACAGACGCCCCGCATTGCCCAGCACCAGCAGCGTACTGAGGTTGTGCAGCACCGCCGCAATCATCGCTCCCGCCGCGCCCAACCAGCCGAATGCGGCGAACACCACGATCGCCAGCGTCCAGCCCAGGCCGATGATCACATTGACCTGCAACGTATGCCGGCACTGGCGACTCAAGCGCACACAGGTGCCCAGGCGCCGCAGGTCGCTGCCGATCAGCACCACGTCCGCCGATGCCAGGGCGATATCCGCCCCGCCCGCCCCCATCGCCACACCGACCACACCCGCCTTGAGCGCCAACGAATCGTTGATCCCGTCGCCCACCACCATCGGCCGGAAACCGCTGCCGATTTCCCCCAGCACGCGCTTGAGCTTGTCTTCCGGCAACGCCTGGGCTTCGACGTCGCTGATGCCCACTTCCAGCGCCAGGCTGTCGGCCACGCTTTGGCGGTCGCCCGTCAGCAACAGTTGGCGACCGAGGCCCAGTTCCCGCAGCTCTTTCATCGCCTGGCGGGCTTCAGGTTTCACGCTGTCCGCCAGCAACAGCCAGGCGAGGAATTGCCCATTCAGCGCCAGCCCGGCAATCGGGCCGTCGTGATTGGGGACCACCGTGGTCGCGATGCCCAGTTGTCCAAACAATTCCGGCCGGCCGAGGGCGGCTTCGCCCTGCCCGGTCTGGGCGACCACACCGAGGCCCTGGCGCTCGCGAATATCCGACAGCACCAGCATTTGTTCCTGAGTCGCCAGCCCCGCCAATGCCCGGCTGACCGGGTGGCTGCTGGCCGAGCCGAGGCTGGCCGCCAGGTTGAGCAGCACTTGCCGATCCGGCTCGCGGGTGTCGATGGACTGCAAACGCAGGGTGCCGAACGTCAGGGTGCCGGTCTTGTCGACCACCAGTGACGTCAGGTCCGCCAACTCTTCGAGAAACGCCGAGCTGCGAATCAGAATGCCGTGACGCGCCGCCACCGCAATGCCCGCAATCGCCGTGGCGGGTGCCGACAACACCAATGCACACGGGCACGCCGCCACCAGTACAGCGAGCATCGCCTGGGCGTCATTGGTGACAAACCAGGTGACCGCCGCCAGCAACAGCACCAGCACCATGTAGCTGCCAGCGTAGCGCTCCAGCAATCGAGTGATCGGCGGCTTGGAACGTTCGGCGCTCTGCATCAGCGCGATGACTTTGCCCAGGGTCGACTCATTGCCGGTGCGGGTCACTTCCAGGCGCAGCAGGCCGTCGAGATTGATCGCGCCACCAAACACCTGCACGCCAACACTCGCTTCCAGCGGCACCGATTCGCCGGTGATCGGCGCGGTGTCCAGGCTGGCCTGGCCCGACAGCACCACACCATCGGCGGGCACCCGGTCACCGGCACGCACTTCGACGATATCGCCGGTCTTCAGGATGCCGTTGTCGACTTCCAGGATCGTGCCGTCCGCCTGCACCAGGCGCGCATGGCTGCGGGTCAGTTTGCCCAGGGCATGAATCGCTTCCTGTGAACCGATGACGCTGCGCTCTTCCAGCACATGGCCGAAGATCATGATGATCGGCAGCAGCGCGGCGGTCAGCAGGTCACCGGTAGCCCAGGCACCGAGCATGGCCAGTGCGATCAGTTGGTCGGTGATGCCATGCAGGCTCGGGTAACGCAGGCTGTACCAGGCCGAGCGCATCACGGGCACGGCCACCAGCAACGAGGCGACGCCCAGCAGCAATTGGCTCACGCCGGTCTGGTCCGGCGCCAGCCAGCGCCATACCAGGCCCAGGCTGAGCAAGCCCAAGGCGAGCATCGCCAGGGTCAGTTGCCGGGCGGCGCTGCGTTGTTCGGCCGATGAGAGCATCGGGGCGGCGTGGGCGGTCATTGTTCGGCTCCCTGAATGATCAGGCGGGAATCGTCTTTAGGGTCAACCGTGGTCACGGAGCCGGCCTGGCCGAGAATCTTCGGCAGGCGTTCGCGGTACAGGCGCAGCAGCAGGCCGGGGTCTTTGACCTGGGCCAGGCTGGCGACGGTGGCGGTTTGGGCCTGGGCGCTGGCCAGGCGCTCGCTGGCCTGGGCGTGGGCCACCTGCACGGCGCGATCAGCGTCCTGGTTGGCGGTCTGGGTGAGTTTCTCGGCGTCGGTGCGCGCATTGGCCACGGCCTTGTCGGCTTGCTGGCTGGCGGTCAGCACCGCGTTGAAAGCGTTGACCGCCGGGCCCGGCAGGCTTGATTGCACGTCGACCCGGGTGACTTCGATACCCAGGCCAAGGCCGGTGGACGTCAGGTCGGCCAGGCGTTGATTAATGCCGCGTACCAGATCACCGCGCAGCCGTTCGCGGCGCTCCGCAGCCTGGTTGTCGGCGCCGATCAGCTCGGGGCGAGCCACCAGAATGGTGTCCAGGTCTCGCGCAGCCGTCAGCACTACGGCGCTGCGGGTGACCAGTCGATCCAAGGCCGGCAGCACGTGATCGCCCTGCAACACAAACGCATAGGGCTCGGTGACCTTGTAGAAGACCCGCACATCCAGTTGCACCACCCCGGCATCGCCGGTCAGCAGGTAACCGGAGCCGGCCAGGGCATCGCTCAGCGGCGTGGCAAAACTGGCCACGCGGTCGGCTTGGGTGGCCGCATCGGAACGCAGCAGGTTTTCCACCCGTCGCTCAATCACCCGGTCCGCTGCGGGCAACAGCACCACTTGCTCGAACGGACGCGGCCAGGCCAGCAGCAGCCCGGCATTCTGGATCCGGTCCAGCGCGCCGAAGTGCAACACCACGGCGCGGTTCTGCGGGTCGATCTGCCGCACGTTGGAAAATGCCCACGCCAGCGCAGCCAATACCGTCACCGCATACAGCGCCAGGAACGTCAGCCGTCCAGCCTGGAGCCACGGGCTGTCGAGGCTTTCCCGCTCACTCATGGCTGAATATCCTTCGGCCCATCCACCAAAGCGCGGAACGGCGCAGCGTCGGTGCGCAGGATGATTTTGGTACCCGGTGTGACCACTGTGCCCAGGGTGTCGAGGGAGCGCAGCAGGTTGTACAACTGCGGATTGCCAGCGTAGGCACGGCCATAAATCTGCGCGGCTTCGACCCGGGATTGCGCTTCGATATCGGCGGCTTTCACCGTGGCGTCGGCCTGGACGATTCGCGCATCACGCTCGGCAGCCGAACGAATCTGCGCCGCCTCACGCTTGCCCACGGCGGTGCGTTCAGTGGCGATGGTCTCGCGCTCGGCACGCATGCGGTCGACAGTGGCGGCCAGGGTCACCGACGGCAAGGTCAGCCGTTCAACACCGACCTGCACCACACGCACGCCATAGGTGGTGAGCAATTGTTGATCAATCTGCTGGCGCAGTTGTGCTTCAAAATCGGCAATACGCACCTGGCTGGCATCGGTGTTCACCAGGTTAGCCAGGTCGAAACTGGCAGCGGTGGTTTCCAACGCCGAGCCGACAAAGGTGCGAATCTGCCGCGCCGCTTCATCCGGCTGGTTCTGCACCGCGCGCATAAAGCGCTGCACATTGTCGGGGTCGCCCTGCACCTGCCAGGCCACGTAGGCCTGCACGATGATCCGCAGGCCATCCCGGGTGCCCACATCTTGCAAGCCGCTGGAGGTGGTGCGCAGGCGCAGGTCCACCGGGATCGCCGCTTCGAACGGCGCCGGCCAGCGCCAGCCCAGGCCCGGTTCCAGCAATACCCGCGACGGGTTGCCGAAGCGGGTAATCACCGTGGCTTCACCGGAACGCACCTGCACCAGGCTCGCCGCGGCGACGGCGAACAGCACCAGCAACACTGCCCAACCCATACGCCGCCAAGGGAACGGGCCGGCTTCCTGTTCATCACCGTGATGGTGATGATGGTGGCCGTGGTGGTGACCATGGCCTGCGTGATCGTGAGAATGAGCGCTCAACAGATGAACTCCTTATTGAACGGCTTTACGCGGCACCGCAGGGTCAGCCGGTAAGGTAAAGGAACGCAGATCGATGGTCGGTGCGCCACTGGCGCCCAGGCGATGATCAAGAATGAGTAATTTGGCGTGGGCCAGGCCCTGGCTCAGTTGGCTCAGGTACTGCTCCAGCACGAAGGCCTGGCCCGCTTGCTGATAGGCCTTTTGTTCGGCGCTGAAGCGCAAATCCGCCGCCTGGGCGCCAGCACTGACTTCATGGGCCGTGGCCTGGGCCTGGTCGCGGGCGGTGCTGGCTTGCAGCAACGCCTGGTTGGTCTGCTCGCTGGCAGCGCCGCGCTCACGGGAAATCAGCGCCTGGGCGCCAATCTGCGCGGCTTGCACCGCGTGATAGGCGTTGGCCGCACCGGAAGGCGGGTGAATGGCTTCCACCACGGTGGCGAGGATTTCCACGCCGCTGTCGAGTGTCTTCAGGTCCGCTTGCACTGCCTTGCCAATGTCATCAGCGAGGCTGTTGCGTTCTTCACCCAACAATTCATCGAGGGTTCGCGAGGCAAATTCGTGCACCAGGATGCGGCTGGCGGTGCTACGGATCAGCGTGGGCACATCGGCACTGTTATAGGTGGCGGCGAGTGCGGCCTGGTCGGTCAGGCCGATGCGGTACACGAAGCGCACATCCATATTGACGATCTGGAAGGTCTGTTTGTCGTCGCTGCTGCTGGCGATGACCTGGGATTTGTCATTCACATGGCTCGCATCCCACAGGCGGTTGGCGATCAGCGGCGCCGGGCCCTCGGCCGGAGCGACGTCGGTGTTTGCCGCTTCGCCAACGCTGGTGGCCAGCTCATGGACCACACCGTTCTCCACGTTCAGCACGCGGCCCAGCGGCCAGGGCAAACCGGCATGCAGGCCAGGCCCGAAGACCTCCACCGGCTTGCCAAAGCGTTCATAAATCCCACGGCTTTGCAGGGCGACTTCATGCACGCCGGTCAGCAACCAACCTACGGCCAGCACCACCACCAGCACCGGCAGGAATGCCCGGCGCATGTAGGTAAAGGCCCAGATCTGTCGCAGGTCGATGCCGAAACGGTTGTGCAGTTCGTGCTGCAAGGCGAGCAACGGTTGCGGCGGCCAGCGCAGCATCCCGGCGATAAAACTTTGCGCCATCAGGCGCGGTTCAAGGCGCTCCTGGCGCGGGCTGAACAGCGACAGCAAGCCTCTTAGCAGAAACTCCAGCGCCACCAGAATCGGCAACAAGCCGATCAACACGGCCAGGCGCAACGGCCACACGGATTCTTCACCGGCAAACAGCAGACAAATCGCACTGACCACCAGGCAAATAATCGCCACCCGGCTCAGTTGCGCGAGTTGCGCGGCTTCCGGCCATTGGGCAGTGCTTTCCTGGGCCATGCGCCGTTCAAACACCAACAAGCCGAACGCCAGTGCCAAGGCAATGGCCGCGCCGACACTGGCAGCCTGGCCCACCGCCGCAGCGGGCAAGGTCAGGCTCCAGAATTCCACGACGCTGAACAGCACCAGCAACGACCAGCCACACAGCCAGAACACCGGCGCGCCAATCTGCACCCGCAAGCCATTACCGACGCGACCGAACTGCCGGTTAAGCCAGCCAGGTTCTTCTTGTGGCAGCGGCTGCTCGATCAACCGCGCAGCCGGCTCCTCCAGCGCCATGGCCCGCCAATCCGCGACCCACCACGCCGATTGCAAACCGGCCACCAGCACCAGCAACGCCGAGGCGCAGTTGATCAGCACCACCGGCCAGATCGACAGCGGGGCGAACAGCGCCACAAACAGCGCCAGCATCCAGCCGCCGACCGCCAGCACCGTCAGGCCAATGCCGGCCTGCCTTAACCGGCGGGCATGAAACAACCCCTGCTGAAAACGCGGCAGCCCTTCGATGGCCACGTCATCAGCGTCTAGATCCACTCGCATCCCCAAACGCCCACCCAGAAACAATTAGTTACTCTATAACCCGAAGCGTGAAATTTTTGTTTGGTTTCACACAGATAGTGATGAAAGCCCCAGAAACACGAGCCATCACTGGTTTCGGCCGTGATAAATCGGCACACTCCCCACAGTTTTTCGCGGGCTTACGGACAAGGAAGCGTCACTCCCCATGATTTCGATCTATCAGCTTAAACCGCGTTTTCAGAACCTGCTGCGCCCGCTGGTGCAGCGCCTCTACGACAACGGCACCACCGCCAACCAGATCACCGTGCTGGCCGGGGTGGTTTCCCTGCTGGTGGGATTGCTGATTGCCGGCTTCGCCCAGCATCTGTGGCTGTTTGCGTTGATCCCGCTGTGGATGATCCTGCGCATGGCCCTCAACGCCATCGACGGCATGCTCGCCCGGGAATTCGGCCAGCAGTCGCGACTCGGCGCCTACCTCAATGAGCTGTGTGACGTGATCGCCGACAGCGCGCTGATCCTGCCGTTTGCGCTGATCCCCGAGGTCAGCCTGGCACCGGTGTTGCTGGTGACGCTGCTGGCGGTGTTCAGCGAATACGCCGGCGTGCTCGGGCCGATGGTCGGGGCCTCGCGGCGCTACGACGGGCCCATGGGCAAGAGCGATCGGGCATTTGTGCTCGGGGTGCTGGCCACCGGCGTGGCGCTGGGCTGGCTCGGTGCCGGGTGGGTCGAGGCGGTGATGTGGCTGGTCGCGGCCTTGTTGGCCTACACCTTGGTCAACCGCGTGCGCCAAGGCCTAAAAGAACAACAAACCTCCCCTTCTGCATAAGGATTTTGCGATGCGTGAACAGCAAGAGCACACCTTCAGCACCCATGACGGGGTGGAGCTTTTCTACCGTCACTGGCCCGCCACGGCGCCTGCGGGCTTTGCACCCCGCAAGGCGATTTTGCTGTTCCATCGCGGCCACGAGCACTCCGGGCGCATCGCCCACCTGGTGGACGAGCTGAACCTGCCGGAGTTCGACTTCTTCGCCTGGGACGCCCGTGGCCACGGTCAATCCCCCGGCGCGCGCGGCGACAGCCCGAGTTTTGCCACCAGTGCGCGGGACGTGCAGACCTTCGTTGATCATATCGGCGGCGCCTACAGCATTGAGGAAGAAAACCTCGCGGTGATCGCCCAGAGTGTCGGCGCAGTGATCGCAGCGACCTGGGTGCACGACTACGCGCCGAAGATCCGCTCGTTGGTGCTCGCCTCGCCCGCGTTCAAGGTCAAGCTCTACGTGCCCTTCGCCCGGCCAGGCCTGGCGCTGATGCGCAAGTTTCGCGGCAATTTTTTCGTCAACAGTTACGTCAAGGCCAAGTTCCTGAGCCATGACCCGGAGCGCGTGGCGTCCTACGACAGCGATCCGCTGATCACCAAAGCCATTTCCGTAAATGTGCTGCTGGGCCTGTACGAAGCGGCCGACCGGGTGGTAGCCGATGCCCAGGCAATTCAGGTGCCGACCCAACTGCTGATCTCCGGCTCGGACTTTGTGGTGCACCGCAAACCCCAGCAGCAGTTTTTCGACCGCCTCGGCAGCCTGAAAAAAGAACTGCACATCCTCCCCGGCTTCTTCCACGACACCCTCGGTGAACGTGACCGCGCCGTGGCCTTGAGCAGCGCCCGGCGCTTTATCCTGCAGAACTTCGAACACCCGCTGGACCGCGCCAACTTGCTGGACGCCGACAAGATCGGCCTGACCTGCGCCGAATCCGAATCCCTGGCCGCGCCGTTGCCACGCAACTCCCTGCGCGACCTGTACTGGCGCATGACCCGCGCCAGCATGGGCCTGGGCAGCAAACTGTCGGATGGGGTGAAGCTTGGTTTCGACACCGGCTTCGACTCCGGCAGCACCCTGGACTACGTGTACCGCAACACACCCACCGGCAAAGGCGGGCTGGGGCGGATGATCGACACCAACTACCTGAACTCCATCGGCTGGCGCGGTATTCGTCAGCGCAAGTTGAACGTGGAAGAGCTGCTGCGCCTGGCGATGGCCAAGCTGCGGGACGAGCAGCGCGAAGTGCGCATCGTCGACATCGCCGCCGGGCATGGTCGGTACATTCTGGAAGCCTTACAGGGCGTTTCGCCGTTGCCGGAATCGATCCTGTTGCGGGACTACAGCGACATCAACGTGCGCGACGGTGGCGCGCTGATTCGTGAAAAAGGCCTGGGAGACATCGCACAGTTCGTCAAAGGTGATGCGTTTGACCGGGCGGACCTGGCAGCGCTGGAGCCCAAGCCGACGCTGGCGGTGGTGTCCGGGCTGTATGAGCTGTTCGCGGATAACGCGATGGTCGGTGGTTCGCTCGCCGGGTTGGCCGAAGCCGTGGAGCCCGGTGGCTATCTGGTGTACACCGGCCAACCGTGGCACCCGCAACTGGAACTGATCGCCCGCGCCCTCACCAGCCACCGTCAGGGCCAGGCCTGGGTAATGCGCCGGCGCAGCCAGGCAGAGATGGACCAACTGGTGGAAGCCGCCGGTTTCCGCAAGATCACCCAGCGTGTGGATGAATGGGGGATTTTCAGCGTGTCCCTGGCACAGCGAGTCTGACCCATGCGTGAACCGGGCCTGTTAAAACCGGCGGTGCTGTGGCTGCTGCTGTTGGCACCGCTGTTTTTCAGCACCTACGGCTTTGCCACGTGGGTCACCAGCCAACGCAGCGACGTGGGCACCATGGTGTTCGGCTGGGAAACCCATATCCCGTTCTGGGCCTGGACCATCGTGCCCTACTGGTCGATCGACCTGCTCTACGGTTTTTCCCTGCTGCTGCCCAGCACCCGCCATGAGTTGAAGCAACACGCCTTGCGCCTGCTGACGGCGCAAGTGATCGCCGTCACCTGCTTCCTGATCTGGCCGTTACGCTTCACCTTCGAACGCCCGGAGCTGGATGGTGTGTTCGGCTGGCTGTTTGCCGTACTCGCCGGGTTCGACAAGCCGTTCAACCAGGCGCCATCGCTGCACATCGCCCTGCTGGTGGTGCTGTGGATAATGTACCAGCGGCATAGCCAGGGCCTTTGCCGCTGGGTGGTGCATGGCTGGTTTGCCTTGATCGGCCTTTCGGTACTGACCACTTATCAACATCACTTTATCGACTTACCCACAGGCGCCCTCGCCGGCTGGCTGTGCGTGTGGCTGTGGCCGCTGGAACATCCGAGCCCGCTGCTGAATGCCCACCTGACTCGGGACCGGCAGCGTTGGCGGCTGGGGTTGCGCTATGGCTTCGGGGCTTTGGTGTGTTTGATCCTCGCGTTTACCCTCGGTGGCGGCTGGTTGTGGCTACTTTGGCCGGCAGTTTCCCTCGGGTTGGTGAAGGCGAATTATCTGGTGCTGGGCGTTTCAGGCTTTCAGAAACGCGCCGACGGGCGACTCACTCCGGCGGCACGCTGGTTATTGGCGCCATACCTGGTAGCTGCCTGGATCAATTCCCGCCTGTGGACACGTAAACATCCACAGCCCGATCAGGTTGTGGATAACGTTTGGCTCGGGCGAATTCCCACCGGCGGCGAGCTGGAGTCATTCAAGGCGGTGGTCGATCTCTGCGCCGAGTTACCGATCAATCCACAGGGCCGCGCCTATTACAGCCTGCCGGTGCTCGACCTCACGGCGCCCACCGCAGCGCAATGTCTGGAAGCCGCCGAAGCCATTGAACGACTGCGCTCAGCGGGGCCATTGCTGGTGTGCTGTGCCCTTGGTTACTCGCGAAGTGCCACGGCTGTGGCTGCATGGCTGGTACACAGCGGGCGCGCAGGCAATGTTGACGACGCGGTAGCTATTATTCGTACAGCACGCCCGCATGTGGTCCTGCATCCCGCTCACCGTGAAGCCTTGGAGGGTTTAGCCCATGCCTGCTGATATGGAATTACAGGTCGTCGCCAGCCTGCTACGCCGCGGCCGTTCCCTGGATCAGTTATCCACAGGCCTGACCTTGCTCGGCGTACTGTTCGGCCTGGCGCAACTGCTTATGGCCAGCATCACGCCGATCTGCCTGATCCTCAGCCTGTGGATGATTGTGCTCGGGCTGCTGCAAAAATACTGGGCGCTGCGGGTGGCCTTCGACGCTGACCTGTTCGCCCTGCTGGCCCGTGATACCGAGCGCACGCCCGATTTTGACCAGGCGATGCAAACCCTCGGCCTGCAATCCGCCAAACGCGCGGGTCGGCCGTGGAACGAACGCCGTCGCGGCGCCCTGAAACTGTTGCGCAAGCAAGCCTACCTGCTGGCGGCGCAAGTGCTGCTGACCGTGGCCGTCATCCTGGCCAGCCCTTGGCTGCCCTTCGCCGGATAAGGAAACCTCATGTTCGAACCCGTGGTCGCCACCCTGATTACCTCCATGGCCCGCACCGTCACCGGCGCCCGCAGCCTGTGGCTTGGCTGCGCGCCCGTGCCGGTGCAGCGCATCTATTACGCCAACCACAGCAGCCACGGCGATTTCGTGCTGCTGTGGGCCTCGTTGCCACAGAACCTGCGTAAATTCACGCGTCCGGTGGCCGGCAGCGATTACTGGAACCAAAGCGCCCTGCGCCGTTACATCATCAACCGGGTGTTCAACGGTGTACTGATTGATCGCGAGCGCAAGGACCCTGTGGATAACCCCCTGCAACCGATGCTCCAAGCCCTGGAGAACGGCGACTCGCTGATTATTTTCCCCGAGGGCACACGCAACCTGGAAGACGGCTTGCTGCCGTTCAAAAGCGGGCTGTATCACTTGGCCAAGAGTTATCCACAAGCCGAGTTGATCCCGGTGTGGATCGCCAACCTCAACCGGGTCATGCCCAAGGGCCGCGTGCTGCCGCTGCCCTTGCTGTGTACCACCAGCTTCGGCGCACCGCTGCAACTGGAGGACGGCGAAGACAAGGCATTGTTCCTCGCCCGCACCCGCGACGCCTTGCTCGCCCTCGCCCCGGAGCATTCCTGACATGGATAGCCAAACCCTGATGTTGTTCGGCGGGATCGGCGCGATCCTGGTACTCGCCTCGCTGATCGGCCTGATCCTCAAACTCCGTACCCGTGGCACGCCCAATGCGGTGATCGACAACCTCAACGCCCGCATCAATGCGTGGTGGGTGATGGTGGTGGTGATCGGCGTGGCCTTCTGGCTCGGCACCGGCGCGGTGATCCTGCTGTTCTACGCCGTGTCGTTCTATGCGCTGCGGGAATTCCTCACGCTCACGCCGACCCGACGAAGCGATTACCCGGCGCTGGTGGCGGCCTTCTACCTGGCGCTGCCGCTGCAATACCTGCTGATCTACTTCGACTGGTACGGGCTGTTCTCGATCTTCATCCCGGTGTACGTGTTCCTGCTGCTGCCGATCCTCGCGTCACTGGGCGGCGACAGCACGCACTTCCTGGAACGGGCGTCGAAGGTGCAATGGGGGCTGATGATCGCGGTGTTCTGCGTGTCCTTCGTGCCGGCGCTGCTGACCCTGGATATTGTCGGCTACGAAGGCCGCAACCTGCTGCTGATCGCCTACCTGGTGATCGTGGTGCAGCTGTCGGACGTCTTGCAGTACGTGTGCGGCAAGCTGTTCGGCAAACACAAGATCGCGCCCAACCTGTCGCCATCGAAAACCGTAGAAGGGTTTGTTGGCGGGATTTTGCTGTCGTCGCTGATTGGCGCGGCGCTGTGGTGGACCACGCCGTTCAACCCCTGGCAGTCGTTCCTGATTGCGCTGTTGATCAACCTGCTGGGGTTTGCGGGCGGGATCGTGATGTCGGCGATCAAGCGCGACCGGGGCGTGAAGGATTGGGGGCACATGATCGAGGGCCACGGCGGGATGCTGGACCGTCTGGATTCCGTGTGCTTTGCCGCGCCGATTTTCTTCCATCTCGTACGCTACTGGTGGACCTGAAACCTCACTCAATTACCTTCCCCCCCGTAGCAGCTGTCGAGCTCCAGCGAGGCTGCGTCGGCCGCACCACCGACCTCAGACCGAGTCGCGCCCTACGCAGCCTCGCTAAAGCTCGACAGCTGCTACGAAGGGAGGGGGTCTGATCGTTCCCACGCTCTGCGTGGGAATGCATCCGGTGACGCTCCGCGTCACGACGTTAAGAGCGGACGCGGAGCGTCCAGGGCGGCGTTCCCACGCGGAGCGTGGGAACGCTCTAGCCGGGAAGATGCCCCAACGGCAACGCCCCCGGCGTCTTCACCGTTTGAATCGCGAAGTTGCTGCGGATATCGCTCACTCCCGGCAACTTCAACAAACTCCCGGTCAGGAACCGCTCGTACCCCCGCAAGTCCGGCACCACCACTTGCAACAGAAAGTCCGATTCCCCCGACACCAGAAACGCCGAAATCACCTGAGGCAACGCCGTCACCGCCAACCGAAACGCCTCGGCCTGTTCGTCGTTATGCCGCTCCACTTTGACCCCGACAAACACCGTCAGCCCCAACCCGACTTCATCCCGATCGAGGCTTGCCTGGTAACCACGAATCACCCCCGCCTCCTCCAACAACCGCACCCGACGCAAACAGGGCGAGGCCGACAAACCAATCTCGTCCGCCAGTTGCACGTTGCTCAAGCGGCCATCACGTTGCAGCGCCTCAAGAATCTTGCGGTCAAACGCATCCAGTTTCAGGTTTGGCATAAGTGAAGTGTTTCGCCCGGTAAAAGTGGCAGGTTATGCCAAGACTAGACGCTTTTCCGGTCGACTACGCAAGCACCTGCCCCGGCCTTCACCTCTAAAATTGCCCTACGAATCACCTACCGCAAGGGGCAGGCACATGGCAGAACTCTGGTTGTTTATGGCAGAACTCTGGTTGTTTTTAGTCGCGCTGGCGGTGGTGTACCTGCTGCCCGGCCCGGACATGATCCTGCTGCTGCAAACCGGCGCCCGCCAGGGCAAGGCGATGGCGCTGGCAACCGCAGCCGGTTTGGGGCTCGCACGGGCCTGCCATGTGGCGCTGGCGGGGATGGGCCTGGCGACGTTGTTCAAGGTCGCGCCCTGGACCTTCGATGTGGTGCGCCTGGGCGGTGCGGCGTATCTGCTGTGGATCGGTGTGCAGTGCTTGCGCTCCAACCTGCTGCCCAACCTGAATACCCAAAACGGCCCGGCACCGGCCCATGCCTGGCGCGAAGCCTTCCAACGCGGCCTGCTGACCAACCTGCTCAACCCCAAGGCGTTGCTGTTCTGCTCTGTATTGCTGCCGCAGTTCATTGATCCACACGGCGCTTCGGTGACGGCGCAGTTCGCAACGTTGGGCGCAATTCTGGTGGCCGTCGGCCTGGCATTCGACAGTGGCTATGGATTGGCCGGCGCCAGAATCGGCCGCTGGCTGCAACGCAGCCCGTCCGCCCAACGCCTGCAACAGTGGCTGTTTGGCAGTCTTTTGATCGGTTTTGCGATACGCCTCACCTTCGTGCAGCAAGCCTGAGCAAAACGAGGTGTTTTGCCGTCATCTTTTGTATTAAAGAGACGTGTAAGATACGCGACACATTGCCAGGGATGCTCACCATGTTTGATTCGTTAAAAGCGACCAGCCGCCGTTTTTTTGGGGCCTTGATCTCAGTGGTGAGTGTTGTGTTCCGCGCTGTGCGATGGCTGGCGCGCAGCCTGTTCGGCCAGTGGCAACCGCCGCGTTGGATGCAAGCGTCCGGCAACGGCCTGGTCAATGTCGGCCATAAGGCCCGGGCGTATCCGCGTCAGGCCGCAGGCGGTGTACTGGCCGTGGCGTTGCTGGTGGCCGCAGGCGTCTATGGCTGGCATTGGTATTCCCACCTGCCGCAGCCCCACACCGTGGGCTATTCGCTGCACAAGCCCAACCTGACGGATTACACCCAGCCGCAGCCGGTTGTGGATAACTTGCAGGTGCGCTTCGCGGAATCCGTGGCTCCGCTGGCGGCAATCGGCAAACCGGTCACCGAAGGCATCACGCTCAAGCCGAGCATCGCGGGTACCTGGCGCTGGTCGGACGACCGCAGCCTGGTGTTCACCCCGGAAAAAGACTGGCCCGTCGACGCCCACTACACCATCGACCTGGCCAAGAAGAACCTGTTGGCCGACGGCGTGCTGCTCAGCCAATACACCAGCCAATTCTCCACCCAGCCGTTTCGCGCGACGTTGACGCAAAACGAGCTGTACCAAGACCCGAGTAACCCGACGCAGAAACAGTTGGTCGCGACCTTCCACTTTTCCCACCCGGTAGATGAAGACAGCGTACGCAAGCGTGCCTCGGTCACCCTCGGCAAAGGCCTGGCCTACCGCGACGCGCAACTGCCCAACCGTCCGGAAGTCACCTTCGACGAGCACAAGCTCAACGCTTTTGTGCGCTCCGCCGCCCTGGCCACTCCGCTGGAAAGCACCCCGGTCAGCGCCAAGCTCGATGAAGGCCTCAAGGCCCGTGACGGCGGCAACGCCAGCACTGCACCGTTGGTGGCCGAAGTCACCGTGCCCGGCCGCTATCGCCTGACCTTTACCGGCGCCGAAGTCAGCTTTGTCGACAACGAGCGCGGCGAGCCCGAGCCGGTGTTGATGTTCAGCAGTTCCAGCGCCGTGGCCGACGAGACCATCGCCAACAAGGTCCAGGCCTGGATGCTGCCGGAAAAAGCCGAGGACGATACCCGCCCCTGGAACCTGCAAGACATCGACGACAAGCTGCTGGCCAGCAGCACCAAGGTCAAGCTGACCCACGTGCCGAGCGTCGAACCGCTGAACACCCTGCACGCCTTCAAGTTCAAGGCCCCGCCGGGCCGCGCCCTGTATGTGCGGGTACCGGCCAACCTGGAAGCCATCGGCGGCTACCTGGCGAAAAATCCGACAGCCTCCCTCGTGAGCATGCCGGCTTATCCGCGCACGCTGCAGTTCCTGTCCGACGGCGCCCTGCTCAGCCTCACCGGCGAAAAACGCCTGGGCTTCATGGCCCGTGGCGTACCTGGCGCCCATGTGGAAATCGCCCGCCTGCTGCCCAACCAGTTGCAACACCTGGTGGACCAGAGCAGCGGCAGCTTTGCCCGACCGAATTTTGCCAATGACTACTTCGACCGGATGGTGGAACGTCAGAGTCTGGACATTCCGCTGTCGGCTGGCGACCCGTCAAAAACCGTCTACGACAACGTCGACCTGAGCAGCTACCTGACAGCCAACGGCGGCCGCCGGGGCATTTTTGTGCTCAAGCTGAGCCCGCAGGACGACCCGGCTGATCGCACCTTCGACTACTCACGCAATACCACCAGCGACCTGCGTTTCATCGTGGTTACCGACTTGGGCATCATCGCCAAACGCTCCAGCGATGGCAGCCACGACGTGTACGTACAGTCCATCGGCAACGGCTCGCCGGTGTCCGACGCCCAGGTCGATATCATCGGCCGCAACGGCTTGCCGGTCGCCAGCGGCCATACCGACGCCGAAGGCCACGCGCACTTCGCCAAGCTGGATGAACTGCGCCGTGAGAAAACGCCATTGATGTATGTGGTCAGTCGCGGCAATGACCAATCGTTCCTGCCGATTGCCCGTCAGTCCCAGCAGCTGGATTTGTCACGCTTTGATGTAGGCGGCCTGGAAGAAGACGGTGCGATCAATCGTCTCAGCGCCTACCTGTTTACCGACCGCGGCCTGTACCGGCCTGGTGAGACCGCGCACCTGGGCATGATCGTGCGCAGCGGCGACTGGAAAGGCGCCCTGCAAGGCCTGCCGGTTGAGCTGCAGATCACCGACCCACGTGGCCTGGAGGTAATTCGCCAGCCATTGAAACTGTCGGCCAGCGGTTTTGAAACCTTCGATTTCCCAAGCAGCGAAGTGGCGCCATCCGGCGATTACACGGCGACCCTGCAACTGATCGGTGAGAAGCAGCGCCGCACTGACCTGGGCAGCGTCAGCTTCAAGGTTCGCGATTTTGAACCGGACCGGATGAAAGTCAGCCTGAGCCTGCACGACACCCCGGTGCTGGGCTGGATCCCGCCAGACCAGGTGGTGGCCAAGGTCACCGCGATGCACTTGTTCGGCGCTCCGGCGGCGGGCCGTCGCGTCACGGCAAAAATGTCCCTGAGCCCAACGCTCGCGGCGTTTGATCGTTACCCGGATTACCGCTTCCGCCTGAATGACTCACTGGAAGAAGCCAGCTCCGAAGACCTGGCCGAAACCACCGTCGACGACAACGGCCAAGCGCTGCTGGATCTCAACCTGCAACGCTTCGCCAACAGCACCTATCGCCTGCAAGTGATGACTCAGGTGTACGAAGCCGAAGGCGGTCGCAACGTCGCCGCACAAAGCGCGTTGCTGGTGTCGGCAGCGCCGTACCTGGTGGGTGTGAAGAGCCAGGACTCGCTGTCCTTCGTCGCCAAGGATGCGCCGCGCCAGGTGCAATGGCTGGCCGTGGCGCCAGACCTCACGCCAGTCGCCGTGGACGGCCTGACCAGTGAAGTGGTCGAACACCGCTACGTCTCGGTGCTGGTGAAGCAATCCAACGGCACCTACAAATACGAGTCGCGCATCAAGAACATCAGCCAGCCGGCCTCGCCGCTGGTGATGACCAAGGACGGCGCCAAGCAAACCCTGAACACCGGCACCCCGGGCGATTTCACCCTGCAACTCAAGGACGCCAACGGCAACCTGCTGAACCAGATCGACTACAGCGTTGCCGGTCGGGGCAATACCTCACGCTCCCTGGAACGCAATGCCGAGCTGCAACTGCGCCTGGATAAACGCAGCTACGCCACCGGTGATGAGATCGCCATCAGTATTCGAGCGCCGTACACCGGGGCCGGGTTGATCACCATCGAGCGGGACAAGGTCTACACCCAGCAGTGGTTCAAGGCCGACAGCACCAACAGCGTGCAACATATCCGCGTTCCTGCGGGGCTAGAAGGCAACGCCTACGTCAACGTGCAGTTCGTGCGGGACATCGGCTCGTCCGAGGTCTACATGAGCCCGCTGTCCTACGGCGTGGTGCCGTTCAGCATCAACCTGGATGCGCGGCGCATGGCGCTCAAAGTCGAAGGCCCGGCGAAGATCGAGCCGGGGCAGACCCTGGATATCAAGGTCAACGCCGACCGCCCTGGCCGCGCAGTGGTCTACGCGGTGGACGAAGGCATCCTGCAAGTGGCGCGCTACCAGACGCCGGACCCGCTGGGCTTCTTCTTCCAGAAGCGTGCGCTGGAGGTCGGTACCAGTCAGATTCTTGACCTGATCCTGCCGGAGTTCAGCCGCCTGCTCAGTGGGGCAGCGCCGGGTGGTGATACCGAAGGCGCCCTGGCCAACCATCTCAACCCGTTCAAGCGTAAACATCAGCCGCCAGTGGCCTGGTGGTCGGGCCTGGTGGACTTGCCGGCCGGTGAAACCGTGCTGCACTACCAGGTTCCGGACAGCTTCAACGGCAAACTGCACCTGTTTGCCGTCGCGGTAGACAGCGACAGCGTGGGCGTCAGCGAGGCCAACACCGAAGTGCGCGGGCCGCTGGTGATCACGCCGAACGTGCCGGCTTTTGTCGCGCCGGGTGATGTGTTCAGCGTCAGCGCCGGGGTGTTCAGCAACCTCGACGCCGCAGCGGACGTGAAGTTTGAAGTGCAGACCAGCAATGGCCTGCAGGTGCAAGGCGACAAGGGCAGCACCCTGGCGCTGCAACCGCGCAAGGAAGGCGTCGCCGAGTTCAAGATCAAGGTGGGTGAAAACCTCGGCTCGGCCGACTTGCGCTTCGTCGCGGTGCTGCCGGATGGCAAGCGGATCCAGGTGGCGGAAACCACATCGATCCGGCCATTGAGCGAACATCGGGTGGCCCTGAGCCTGGGCCGTTTCGACAGCGCCAGCAAAGAACTGAAACCGACCCGCGACCTGTTCGGCCAGTTGCGCGATGTGCAGTTGGGCGTCGCCGCTTCGCCGCTGGTCTGGGCCAACGGCCTCAAGCATTACCTGGACGACTACGGCTACGCCTGCACCGAGCAATTGGTGTCCAAGGCCATGCCGGCGTTGATCTGGGGCGGTAACGCGCCGGAGGCCGAGCAGGCCTTCAGCGGCGCGGTGCGCATGCTGCGTCAGCGGCAGAACCAGGCCGGTGGGTTCGGCTTGTGGGCGGCCAACCCGGACGTGGCGCCGTACGCCAGCCTGTACGCCACCGACTTCCTGATCGAAGCCAGGGAGCGCGGGCTGCCGGTACCGGAAGACCTGTTGCAACGTTCCAACGCGTACCTCACCGACCTGGCCAACGGCCCGAGCGAAGGCCTGTCGGAACTGCGCAACCGCGCCTATGCCAGTTACCTCCTGAGCCGTCAGGGGATTCTGGTGAGCGGCGCCTTGAGCGATATCCGCGAACGCTACGAGAGCTACTTCAAGGACACCTGGCAGAACGACATTGGCGCCGCGTACCTGGCTGCCAGCTACAAGTTGCTCAAGCAGGATCGTCAGGCCGACACGCTGTTCCGCAAGGTGCCGTGGCTTTCCCTGTCGGATAAATGGAACAGCGACGGCCTGTATTACGACCCGCTGGTGCACGACGCAGAGCACCTGCATTTGCTCGCCCGTCACTTCCCGGAAATGCTCGACGATGTGCCGGCAAGCCTGCTGGATAAACTCGGCAAGCGCCTCAACGAGCAACGCTACAACTCGCTGTCGGCGGCACTGTTGCTGCGGGCCCTGGACAACTATGGCCAGCGCGCGCAAAGCGACATGACCCTCAAGGCCACCGCATGGCTCAGCGACAAGCAGCAACAGTTGTTGCAGATGGCCGGCCAGCCGCCACGTGCGGCGGTGCCTGCCGGTACGCAAAAACTGCAGATGGAAAAATCCGACGGCCCGGCGGCGTTCTACATGCTGAGCGAAGCCGGCTATGACAAGGGCGCCAACCTCAAGCCGATCAACAGCGGCCTGGAAATCATCCACGAATACCTCGACCTCAAAGGCAACCCAGTCAGCAAGGTCGCGGTGGGTGATGAGTTCCTGGTGCGCCTGCGCTTGCGGGCCACCGACCGTGATCAGGTGCAACAAGTGGCCGTGGTCGACTTGCTGCCGGGTGGTGTCGAGCCTGTGTATAACTTGCCGCCGGAGCCGGAAGCGGCCAGCAGCGAGGAAAGCGAAGGCGACGATTCGGAGTACGTTGAAACCAGCGAAGACACCGAGGAAGCCGACGCCTGGCAGGCGCCGATTGGCGAGACCGACTTGAGCAACTGGCAACCGGACTACGTCGATGTGCGTGATGACCGAGTGGTGTTGTACGGCACCGCGCTGCGGGACGTAGGCACCTTCGTGTACCGCGTGCGCGCCACCAACGCCGGTACCTTCAATACGCCACCGGCCTACGCCGAGGGCATGTACGAAACCACCTTGCAAGGACGCGGCAAAGTAGGCCAGCTTGAAATTACCAAGCCTTAAAAGCCTGACGCCGCTGCTGGCAGCGGCGTTGATTCTGGCGGGGCTACGGTTGTGGCCCCACGCGCCGCTGGAACAGGCAGCCACCTCCTCACGGGTGGTGCTGGCCGATGACGGTTCGCTGCTGCGCATGACCCTGGCGGCTGACGGGCAATATCGCCTGTGGCTTCCCCTGGAACGGATTTCTCCGTCACTGGTGGAGGCGTTGCTGCTCAAGGAAGACCGCAATTTCTACTGGCACCCGGGGATCAATCCCCCGGCGTTGCTGCGGGCGGCCATGGCCACCTATAGCGGCGGCCAGCGCCAGGGCGGCTCGACCTTGAGCATGCAGTTGGCCAGGCGCCTGTGGGATCTCAATACCCGCCAGGTACCTGGCAAGCTGCAGCAAATGGCCTTGGCGTTGTGGCTCGAGGCGCGTTACAGCAAGCACGACATTCTCGAGGCCTACCTCAACCTGGCCCCCATGGGCGGCAATATCGAAGGTGCCGAAGCGGCCAGCCGGATTTATTTCGGCAAGTCAGCGGCGCAATTGTCCTTGTCTGAAGCCCTCGCGCTAGCTGTGATCCCCCAGCAACCCGGTCGCCGCGCGCGCTTCGGGCCATCGCTGCAAACCGCTCGGCAACGGCTGATGGCGGACTGGCGGGAAACTTATCCACAAGACCCGCGTAACGACAGCTTGCTGGACCTGCCGCTGGAAGCCCGCAACCGCCAGCAGATCCCGTTTCTGGCACCGCACTTGAGCGAACAGTTGCTGGCCTCGCAAACCGGTAACGAGTTGAACAGCACCCTCAACCTGCCGCTGCAACAATTGCTGGAGCGGCTGATCACCGGCTTTATCGCCGAGCGCCGCAGCAGCGGTGTGGAAAACGCCACGGCGATCCTGATCGACAGCCGCGACCAGAGCGTAAAAGCCCTGGTGGGCTCGGCGGACTTCTTATCCACAAGCATCCACGGCCAGGTCAACGGCGTATTGTCGCGGCGCTCGCCCGGCTCCACGCTCAAGCCATTCCTGTATGGGCTGGCGCTGGACCAAGGGGTGATCCACCCCATGAGCATCCTCAAGGACATGCCGAGTAACTTCGGCTACTTCCAGCCGGAAAATTTCGACGGCAGTTTTGTCGGTCCGGTGACAGCCCGCGACGCGCTGATTCGCAGCCGCAATATCCCGGCGGTGTGGCTGGCCAGCCAAACCCGCTCGCCGTCACTCTACGGATTGCTGCAACGCGCCGGGATCAAGGGCCTGCGAGGCGAAAGCCATTACGGTTTGGCCCTGGCCCTGGGCGGCGGCGAGATGACGCCCGAGGAGCTGGCGCGGCTGTATGTGATGCTGGCCGGAGACGGGCATTTGCGGCCACTGCGCTATTTGCAGGAACAGCCGCAAACCACCGGCCCGCAGCTACTTACCCCACAGGCGGCCTTTATGGTGCGCGACATGCTGCGGCGCAACCCGCGCCCGGACGGGCTGCCGGGACGCCATTGGCGCACGGCCTGGAAGACCGGCACCTCATGGGGCTTTCACGATGCGTGGAGCGCCGGCCTCGTAGGCCCGTATGTGCTGGTGGTGTGGGTGGGCAACTTCGATGGGCGTCCGAATCCGGAATTCATCGGCGCGAAAACTGCGGCACCGCTGTTCTTCCGCATCGCCGACGCCCTGCCCCTGGCCTTGCCCAACGTGGTGATCAAACCCGACAAGCCGCCCGCCGGGCTGATCCGTATCGACGTCTGCGCGGCCTCTGGCGACTTGCCCAACCGCTGGTGCCCGCGTACCCGCAAGACCTGGTACATCCCCGGCGTGTCTCCGATTCGCGTGTCCAACCTGCACCGCCCGGTGCTGATCGACACCCGTACCAGCAAGGCCGCGTGCCCGCCATTCGACCCGCAGTACACCCGTGAAGAAGTCTTCGAATTCTGGCCCAGCGATGTGCAGCGGCTGTTCCGCGCTGCCGGGCTGCCCCGGCGCACGCCGCCCAATGTGCAGAAAAGTTGCCAACCCAATCGCATCGGCGACCAGAGCGAGGCGCCGCAGATTCGCTCGCCGCTGACTCAGGTCAGTTATCACCTGCGCCTGTCACAGCCTCAGGAAAGCATTCCGCTGAACGCCAACGCGGCCAGTGATGCACTGACGCTGTATTGGTTTGCCGACCAGACCCTGATCGGCCAGGGCCCGCCGCAAACCACGCTGAACTGGCGGCCGGGTAAGTCGGGGGACTATCGGTTGCGGGTCACTGATGATCAGGGCCGCAGCGCCAGCCGGGGACTGAAGGTGGAGTTTGTGCCCTGATCAGGGATCTTCGTCGCCTGAACCGGCGGTGCCGGCATCTTTTGCGAAATGCTTGTACGCCACCCCTAGCTTGCGTTGCTCAAAGATCGAAAACACCAGGGTGCCCAGCAGAATCATCATCCACACCAGGAACACCTTCATGGTGTCCACCTGGGCCACCACCAGCAGCAACGTCACCACGCCACCAATCACCATGCCCAGGCCCATCCAGGCGCCCAGCACACGGCCTACCGCCAGGCGCATGCCCTTGGGCAGCAACAGCCGCAGCGCGAGCAACACCACAAACATCGTCAGCAAGAAGCCAAACGCGGCCATGAAAGGAATCACGAAGCCATTGTCACGGTACAACCAGGCCAGAAAACGATAGGCAGGGTTCAGCTCCGCCATCTGCTGGTAGGTGGCAGGGCCCGGCAGATGCAGTTGGGCAAAATGTTCCGGGGTCATGGCCATGATGCCGACACCGATCAGGCCCACCACCACCGCGTAGAAACCACCAGCACGCCACAACGGCGCCAGCACACGGCGATTCTCCACGTCCTTGGTCTCGGCCAGGCCGAACACCGCATCACGTTGCCGGCCCTGGGCAATCACCGTCTTGCCCTCACGTTCGCAGGCGTCGCCAATCAGCATCACCTGCATATCCTGGGTGAGGAGCAGTTCGCCCTGGCGGCGGGAGTTGCTGATCCACTCATGGTCGTCAGGGCGCTTCTTGCCGAACAGGTCGATGCCTTCGGCAATCACCGTCACTTCACCGGTGGCGTCCTGCAGGCGGAAGTCGTTGCAGCGAGCCTCGGCTGAGACCTGGCTCCAGCTCCAGTCGCCGTCCTTGTCTTTGGTGCCTTCTTCGATGACCCACACATAACCCGCACAAGGCTTGCCATTGACCGGGGAGATCAGCGGTGTGTCGACGATCACCTTACCGTTCACTTCCACCAGGCCCATGGCCAAGGAGCGTATCTGGCTGGTGGCCAGGCGTTGTTCGGTGCGATAGAAGTTGGGGCCGAAGCTGGCCAGCAAACCGATCAAGATGCAGACAGGGAAAAACAGCGCCACCAGGATCGTCGGGGCGTAAACCATCAGGCCGATGAAGCCGGCGAGAAAGATCAGCGCCACTAGGGTTTTCCACGCCGGCTTTTTCGCGACAACGCCCGCCTGGGTGGTTTTCATGCTCCCGGCACCTCAAGCTTCACGCCTTCGTAGCGGGTTTCTTCGGCACTGATGGCCAGCAGCGGGATGCGCTGGTAGCCGAGCATTTTTGCGAAGAACAGATCAGGGAAAATCGCGATGGCGATGTTGTAGAGGTTGACCGACTCATTGAAGAACTCGCGGCGGTCGGCGATACGCTCTTCCACCGCCGAGATCGCCTGCTGCAACTCGACCATGTTGGGGCCGGAGATCAGCGTCGGATAATTCTCGGCCACCGCAATCACCGACTTGAGCGCCGTATTGAGCTGGTTGGAGGCATCGACCTTATCGGTGAGGCTGCTGGCGTTGAGGTACGCGGTGCGGGCGTCGCTGAGGCGGGTGAACAGCGCGTTCTCATGGTTCATGGCGGCTTGCACCACGCGCATCAGGTCGGGAATCTGGTCCGCCCGTTGCTTGAGCAACACGTCGATGTTGGCAAAGGCTTTATCCACATCGTTGCGGCGCATCACCAGGCCGTTGTAGACCCCCACCAGCCAGCCGACCAGGCCGACCACAATAATCAGCACGACGATACCGGCGATCAGCAGTTCGATGTTCATGGGGCGGCATTCCCTGGCTAGTTATCCACAGCGCATTCTAGGGGTAAAGCGGGGGAATACCTCGGAATTAGTCCACAGAAACGGTAAGAGCTACCTGCAGCAACCGTCAGACCCGTTCACTTCCCATCAAAGCCTACATTCGTTGCAGCACGTAACTGTTCTCGAAGCCATGCACACTGCCCAGCACGTTGAAACCTTGAAAGAACCCGGTTGCTCTCAGCAGGTCGACAGTCGGACCCACCTCTGGCGAATGCTCAAAGTCGCGGTAGTCGTCCAATACGATGAAGCCGCCCGAGACGACGCTTGGCGAATACAGCAAGAAGTCCAGCACCACGTTGCGACGGGTGTGGCCACCATCGATATGCAACAGCGCAACGTTGGGCGCGAGGTTGTAGAAACGTTCAGCACTCAGTTCCGAAAAGCCACGGATCACCTGCGCATTAGGCAACATCAGGTCCTTGTAGTAACTGAACTCTTCGAACTGGTTTGGCAATTCGAACGGGTCAATACCAATGATACGACGCTCGTGGTTGCATACCTCGTTCATCAGCATCAACGATTTGCCCTTCCACACGCCAATTTCCACCACATCACCCGGCAGCTCGGCAATCAGAAAGGTAAGGTAGCCCAATAGACGTACTTGATCATGGAACGACAACTCGCGACGCTCCATTGCGAGCTCAGCCGGCAAGCTGTCTTGCGCCTGCTCGAAATGCTGGCCGATAAACTCCCAGATCTGCGTGATGTTGTCAGTCAATTCCGGGTCGCTGGTAAATTCGTTAAGCGCTTGAATAGTGATCATGGTTTTCTCTGCTTACTTCCAATGATTACGAGGGAAGCTCTGAAAAAGACTTCCAGAATTGATAAGACGTTGAAATAACAAGCGAATCAGTCAATCCCCAAACCATGCGTTTCGCCAGGCAACCAAGTGTTCATCCCGGAGCATCCATTTATCGACTACAGCGCTGCGCAGAGCATCTCCGGCAACGGCACTGGCGCGTGGTTCAGCAAGATGTTCGCGGATAGCGGCAATCCACTCTTTTGACGTGTTCTGGACCCGAGTCACTGGCAGGTCACCACGATAACAAAGGATGTCCGAGCAGATTACGGGGAAGCCGCAGGCGCCATATTCCAACAACCGTAAGTTGCTTTTACAGGCGTTGAAAAAATTGTCTTCCAACGGCGCCAACGCCAGGTCCAGATTCAAGTCGGCCAGCCGTGCGGGATATTTCTCGATATTGACGCCCTTATGGAACTCATGGACATACGGACGAAGCTCAGGTGGGCACATGCCCATAAATACCCATTCCACTTCGCCAGCCAGTTCACGAACGACATCGGCGATCACTTGCAAGTCACCGCCGTGGCTCGACCCGCCCGCCCAACCGACCCGAGGTTTCCGGCCTTGTTGGCGGTAGCTCATCAGCCCGCTCCACCACTGACTTGGCAGGCGATTCTCTACGACACGAATGTCCGCGTTAAAACCCTTCAACGCACTGGCCAGTGGCTGGGTCGACACCACCAGCCGGTCGCACATACCGACCGCTTTCTTCAGGCGCTTGGCGATATCCTTGGGAAACAGTTCTCGGCTTGGATTGCTGTTGGGTATCTTAAGAATATAGTCATCCAGCTCGTAAACCTTGAAGGCCCTGGAGAATGCCTTGGTGTTCTGGATGGTTTCCAGCTGAGGCGTCGTACATTGCCGTTGGAAAATGATCGTGTCTGGCGCCAAGCGATGCAGCTCCACGGGATGAAGCAGGCCATCGCTTATCGTGCCCTCTATCAGGCGTGCGGCTTCAAGGGCTGCGAAGGGCTGGCGAACCCGATAGTTTCCGCTGCCGAAAGCGTCGGCGGGACAGCACAGCGCGTAAGGCAAAGAGCGACCGGCCAGCGGTTCCCAGGCGACCTCGCTACGGCACTCGTAGCCAAAGCCGCCGCCTTCCAAGGTCAGGTTGGGGTTGTAGGCAGGGTCACTGGCGAGCCGGGGCAGCCAATTCTTGTACATCACCGATTGCTCGCGCTTGAAACGCTCTTGCTTGGCTTTTAACTTCGTCTTGTCGACCTTATTCTGGCTGACGTTAGCTTCGTGCATGAGCACCGCATAAGGCGTCCAAACGATCAGTTGCCCGGCCTGGCCGACTTTCAGGCACAGATCGACATCGTTATAAGAAACCCCCAGGTTGATCTCGTCCATCCCGCCCACCTGGCGGTACAGCTCGGTGCGGATCATCAGACACGCAGCCGTCACGGCGCTGTAATTCTGGTCAACCTGGAGACGGTGCAGGTAGCCATTGGACTGCATTGGAGCGCCGATGAATGCGTGGTCTGCCAAGCCACGTAAGCCGAGCACCACACCTCCATGCTGAATAGTCCCGTCGAGGAACAGCAATTTGGCGCCGACTATCCCGACTTCTGGCCGCTGAGCGTGATGGAGCAGCGAACCCAGCCACTCCCCATCAATGACGGCAGTGTCATTGTTGAGCAACACAAGGTAATCACCACGGGCGTGTCTGACGGCAAAATTATTGATCGCCGAATAGTTGAACGCGTGGGGATAACGCAAGATGCGCACCTTTTCGCTGTTCAGACGCTCCATACCCGCGAACCAATTTTTTGCTTCAACCGTTTCACTGTTGTTGTCGACGATTATGAGTTCGAAGTTCGTGTAAAGGGTTTTTTCCATCACGCTTTCGACGCAACGCATCAGCATCGGCAGTTGGTCTTTAGTGGGAATCACTATGGACACCAACGGCTGCGAGGTGTGCTGGTAAACCACCCGGTTGACCATCGGTAAAGGTCCCGGGCGCAACTCATGAGCGACGCCCAGGCGCTGCAGGTGCGCCTCGACTATAGCCGCGGAGTACTTAACGACCTGGGGTTCGACCAGCCACTGGCCCAGGTTGATTGCATGATGCACCAGCACTTCACTGATGTGTCCGACAGTGCCCAGTCCATTAACCTCAATCAACCGATAAAGCAGGTCGTGGGGTGCCAGTTCGGCGAAAGCGAGATCGAAACCATGGACACCCAGCGCGACCGCTCGGTTGAAGGCCAACGCTCGGCCGACATACGGATAACTGCGCAACAAGTCCAGGTTCAGGTCCGGCTTGAATATCGGGTCTTGGCAACCATTTGCGGTAAGCGTGTCTTCATCGCTGTAGCAAACGCTGATACCAGGGTTCAGGGCTATACCCTCCGCGAGTAGCAGCAGAGCGTGGGGGTCGAGTTGGTCTCCTCCCCGAAGCAAATAGCACCAGTCGACATCGATCTCATGCAGCAGCTCATTCAGCTGACTTGGCCAGCATTCAGCGAGCGGCAACCACACCAGGTTGTCGGAAGCTGCTACCCCTACAGGCTCGACGTTAGAAAGCACCGCAATGGCTGCCGCGCCGTAAAGCTGGCGATCAATGCTTTCCAAGCTGGAACGTAACTGCGCAATGTCACCTGTGGTATCAGTCAATACCACCAGAATGTTTGGGTGCTGCGGCCAATTCGCAAGCCGTGCGGGTAAACCTTCGAACTCAGCCGCAGACAGTTGCCGGGTATCCAGCCAGCGACGATACAGATTGGACTCGCGTTGCTCTTTACCAATATTTGCCAGCACGCCGAAAAACCGTTCCACGGCGTGGGCCATGGTGCCGTCCAACTGGCCGCATTCAGGCTCAAAATCTTTGTCGGTCAATTCCATCTGTTCTAAGTGCGCCAGCACCTCGGTACGCACAAAGAACATCGTACCGCCAAAAAAATCGGCCTGGTCCATTCGTTGTGGATCAATGCCGGCACGCTTAGCCAGGAAAAGTAGGTGAGAGCGGTTTTGTCCATTGAGGTTTTGGGTTACGGGCTGCCGAAACGCCTCAGTGCCGATCAGCGGGTGGTGCATGGGATCAGCCAGGTATTCCACCGATTGGCTGAAGCGCGCCGGGTTTAGCAGATCATCGAACAGGTCTTGGGCCCAGGAGTCTTCCACCCCCATGTGCAGCGAGCGCTTGGTGTGGAGTTTGATCAGCGTGTGGATGTTGTCTGCACGTAAAAACGGCAACACTCGCAGGAACGGCAAAATATCCCTGCCGTGATTGGGTACCCGATACAACGAATAGCTCAGCCCGCTCGCTGCCAGCAGGTCGCGCACCTCTTTATCAGCACCTCCCACGCAGGTTACGTAAAGGTGCAGGTGCTCATTCAATTTAATCAGCCGGAGCAAAATTTCTTGCAGCACACCCGGGTAATACGCATGGATGACGACACCGATTGGCGGCTTGCCGTCTTCAAGCGAAGGCTGACTTGAGAAAAGGACTTCGCACTGCTCGGCGAAGGGGGTAATGCTGCTGGAGGTATAGAGGTTCTGGGTATCAGGCGCCAGGTAAGCCTCTCGCAAACGAAACAGTTGAAAGGCCTGATCGGCTGACAACGGCGCACGGCGCACTTGCTTTAACGGCTGTGGGTTATACAGTCCCAGGGCATGTATCTGATTGATAAATCTTGCATGACCCTCTGCGAACAACGCTGGCATGTCTGGCTGTTTCTGGCGCTGTTCGGCGTGATGGCGAAAGAGCGACAGAGGCTCACTTAGAAACGCTAAGTGGCCGCGTTGAAGTAAGTTCACATACAACGACAGGTCGTTGATAGCATCAACGAGCACGCCTCCAAGGGCGCAAATATTCGGAACTTTGTCTACCAACTGAGCCCGTCGAAACATGACGGTGGTGGGTTCGCCGATGAAGTTAACGGGCCAGTCACAGAGCAGTGAAATAAGGTCTGCACCATGGAGGCAGACATCTTCGCCAAATACTTCAGACGTCTCGAGGATGTCTGGCAGCGTCTCACCTTGGGCATCGATCAAACGGCGCCGCGAGGTGACCAGCGAGATGTCCGCGCGAGCATCCAGCACCGCGGCCATGCGCGTTACACAATCTGTCAGTAATACGTCATCGTCGTTGAGAAACTTGATGTACTCGCCCCTGGCTTCTTCCAGCCCACGGGTGAGGTTAAGCAGGCCGCCCAATTGCTGTTCGTTTCGCAGGTAACGGATCGGCACCGTGGTGTGTGCAGCAAGACGTTCGGTGATCAAACGAATACCATCGCCGCGACAGTCATCGTTGATCACGATTTCGATATTCGCGTAACACTGGTTGAGCGCACTGTTCAGCGCGGCTTCGAAGAAGCGCGGGTTGTAAGCCGGTATCGCAATGGTGACAAGCGGCAAGCGCTCAGCCAAGAGGGGGTTTGTCATGCTCATACCAATTTGCATAAGGGACGAAGGTAGAACTCGCTTAAGCCGCTTTCACTGCCTGGGCGGTTGCAGGTACGGCCTGATCGAATACACGGTGCCAGTAATTGTTCTTGGGTCATTGGCGTATACCTGAGCGAAGTAATTCCATGAGCTGATGATTTGCCATATTGGCGCCAGTGACTATGACGACCAGAGGCTTTTCACAAGGCATAACGGTCATCAACTCACCTGCTTTTCAGCAAGCAACTCAGCCAGGCAATCGATAACTCTTCGGATGCTTGCATCGTTCAATGAAAGATGGAATGGCAAACCCAACAGACGTTCAGCCAGGAGGTCAACCATTGGCAGCGGGCACTTCGCGAACGCCTGAAAGGCCGGGTGGTCTTGCAGGGGCGGGCAGTACCAGCGGCGGGTTTCGATGTCTTTGCCCAGCAGCCGCAGTTGAATATCAACAGCCCGGAATCCCGGGGGCAGTAGCACCAGCATCAAGCTGTAAACGCCATCCATGGGTTTGACCTGAAGTTTCAGCGCGGGAATTTTTTCCAGAAGCTGCTCGGTGTAGTGTTGATGCAGGTTGCGTCGTGCTTCAGCAGTGGTTGGCCAGTTGTCCAGGGCAGCCAGTGCAACGGCGGCGTGATATTCGCTCATCTTGCCGTTCTCACCCGCCTCGAACACCAGCCCGCCGCTGTGTGCATCGATACCGAAGTTACTCAACGTACGCATGCTCTGGGCATAGGCATGGTTCCGCGAAGCGACGAACCCCCCTTCTCCACCACCGAGGGCCTTAGTGGCGTGCAGGCTGAAGGCGACTTTGGTGGTCAGGCCGATCTTCTGGTTACCCCAGGCACCTGCGGCGTCGATAACCACAGGGATGCCGGTTTCGGCACTGAACAGGTCCCAGCCTGCGACATCCTGGGGGCAGCCGTAAGTGGATACTGGCATCACTGCGTCGAATGGCATTTCAGCGAGTGCTGCGCGTGCGATAGCAGGCGTCAGCAACCAGCTTTCGGAGTTTACGTCGCTGATCAAGGGAGTGAGCCCTGCCCTGATGATCGCTGTTGCCGTGGCGACGAATGTCAATCCGGGCACCAGTACGCGCGCCCCGCGGCGTAGCTTCAAAGCTTCCAAAGCTATTTGCAGCGCACAGGTACCATTCGCCATAGATACGATGTGTACCTGCGTTGGCTCCCGACTAAATGAGAGCGACAGCCGGCGTTCGAGCTCGATTACAAGCGGGCCGAAGTTGGTGTACCACTGGTTTTCATCGATTTGCTGCCAGTAAGTGAGGATCTGCTCGACTTTAGGCACCTCAGGAACTAACAACTTGATGATGTTTTTCATGGTACACACTGCCGTCAATGAAATGTCGTCCCGTATTATCCAAAGAGGGCTTAAGCAGAAATCGCGCCAACTTCTAACTACCCTACCGCTGACGGGCTAATGGGCCCTTACACAGAACTGCATTATTTGACATGGGACTGTTGATCCATTCAGCTGCCGCCATCCTTCAGCGAGACCGCCGGCAACGCGCATTACCCTGCTGGATGCCGAAGGCGAACCCCGGGACAACATTCCGCGGCTGGACGTGCTTCTCCAGCCCGACAATCAAGCTACGGTATGTGCTATGGGGCGGTGAACATCAGGCAGGCAGAGCATTCATGCTTCCCTATTCAATTCCCCCGACATCCCGTTCCTGGATGTGGAGCGCTTATTTCGACGCATCACGGTGTGCCTGCGCGACGGCAACTTCGTCCCGTGCTTGCGCTGGAAAGCGCAATTGCAACATCCAGGGGGTTACGCAATACTCAGCCAACCCAATATGTTTGGAGCGCAAAGCGAGAAGGGATGTTGAGAAAAACTCAACGAATGCTGGAGACGCTTTAATCCGGAAATTATAAGTAAGTTATTTCGAGAACAGTGCACTAGACCACTCCAGACACTGGCAACTTTCGGCTGTAGAGTCGCTCAGACCAGGAATGATTCATAAGAACTCTCAGGAGCTGAGATGAAAATTTACGCAATTGTAGGCGCAGGCGGTTTTGGGCGTGAGGTTGCACCGCTGGTCAACACAATGCAGAGCGTGATAAATCAAGATAACTTCAAAATTATTTTCGTGGTCGATAATTCGAAAGAAAAGACCGTGAATGGCTATGATGTGGTGAGTAGCGAGTCTTTCTTAAGCATGGAGGGGGATAAGTTTTTCAACATCGCTATCGCGGATAGTAAACCGAGGCAGGAAATCTCCGAACGCCTTATTTCGGCGGGCATAACTCCCTTCACTATTTCAGCTCTGAATGCCCTGAATTTAAGCAACAATACTATTGGTCAAGGCGCGATCCTCTGCCCATTTACCACTATCACTGCGAATGCAAAAATCGGTGATTTTTTTCACGCGAACATTTATTCGTATGTTGCCCACGACTGTGTGATTGGTAACTTCGTGACGTTCGCCCCTAACGTGCATTGCAATGGACGCGTTGTAATCGAAGATCATGCCTACATTGGGACTGGCGCGATTATTCGTCACGGCTCTCCCGACAGACCCATCGTGATTGGTGAGGGCGCCGTTGTTGGGATGGGATCCGTTGTTACGAAAAGCGTGGCACCTTACACAACAGTATTTGGTAATCCAGCAAAGCCATTGCGCACGACTCAACAATAATCAACGCGAATAAACCACATAAAAAAGTCTAGTTTTAAGACGTCGCTTTGAGCGATAGCCAGCCGCGTAACTCAGGCTGAATCCCCCGAGCAAGCGCCTCGACGTCATGCTTCGCGCCTCACGTCGCGTGATTCATAGATCACTCGTTGAACGAGCCAGCTCTGATTCCAGCTGTGTCACGTGAGGCGCCGCCCGAGATCAAGCGGCACCTGCGACGGTTTTGTCTCAAAAAACCATGGTTGGGGTGAGGCTTATTCCACCGTCACCGACTTCGCCAGGTTGCGCGGCTGGTCAACGTCAGTGCCCTTCAGCACGGCGACGTAGTACGACAGCAACTGCAGCGGGATGGTGTAGAGGATCGGCGACAGGGTGTCGTGAATGTGCGGCATGTTGATGACGTGGGTGCCTTCGCCATTGGTCATGCCGGCCTTCTCATCGGCGAACACGATCAATTGGCCGCCACGGGCGCGCACTTCCTGCAGGTTGGATTTGAGCTTCTCCAGCAGTTCGTTGTTCGGTGCGACGGTTACCACTGGCATGTCGTCATCCACCAGGGCGAGCGGGCCGTGCTTGAGCTCACCGGCCGGGTAGGCTTCGGCGTGGATGTAGGAGATTTCCTTGAGCTTGAGCGAACCTTCCATCGCCACCGGGTATTGCGCGCCACGGCCGAGGAACAGGGTGTGGTGCTTGTCGGCGAACAGCTCGGCGACTTTCTCCACAGTGCTGTCCATGGCCAGTGCTTCGCCCAGGCGGGCCGGCAGGCGGCGCAGTTCTTCGACCAGGTGCGCCTCGACGCCTTCGCCCAGCGTGCCGCGAACCTGGCCCAGGGACAGGGTCAGCAGCAACAGACCGACCAACTGGGTAGTAAACGCTTTGGTGGAGGCCACGCCGATTTCGCGACCGGCCTGGGTCAGCAAGGTCAGGTCGGATTCGCGCACCAGGGAGCTGATGCCGACGTTGCAGATCGCCAGGCTGCCAAGGAAACCCAGTTCCTTGGCGTTGCGCAGGGCCGCCAGGGTGTCGGCAGTTTCGCCGGACTGGGAGATGGTCACGAACAGGGTGTCGGGCTGCACCACCACCTTGCGGTAGCGGAATTCGCTGGCAACTTCGACCTGGCACGGGATGCCGGCCAGTTCTTCCAGCCAGTAACGGGCAACCATGCCGGCGTGGTAGCTGGTGCCGCAAGCGACGATCTGTACGTTGCGCACTTTGGCGAACAGCTCGGCGGCTTGCGGGCCGAAGGCTTGTACGAGCACTTGGTTCTGGCTCAGGCGACCTTCCAGGGTGCGTTGCACCACGGCCGGTTGCTCGTGGATTTCCTTGAGCATGAAGTGGCGGAACTCGCCCTTGTCGGCGGCTTCAGCACCGTCGCGGTACTGCACGGCTTCACGTTCCACGGACTGGCCGTTGACGTCCCAGATGGACACGCTTTCACGGCGGATCTCGGCGATGTCGCCTTCTTCCAGGTACATGAAGCGGTCGGTCACCTGGCGCAGGGCCAGTTGGTCGGAGGCGAGGAAGTTCTCGCCCAGGCCCAGGCCGATCACCAACGGGCTGCCACTGCGGGCGGCGACCAGGCGGTCGGGCTGGCTGGCGCTGATCACGGCCAGGCCATAGGCGCCGTGCAGTTCCTTGACGGTGGCCTTGAGGGCGTTGGTCAGGTCGCCGATATCCTTGAGCTTATGGTTCAGCAGGTGGGCGATGACCTCGGTGTCGGTGTCCGAGGTGAAGACATAACCCTGGCCTTTCAGCTGCTCACGCAGCACTTCGTGGTTTTCGATAATGCCGTTGTGCACAACCGCCAGATCACCGGAGAAGTGCGGGTGAGCGTTGCGTTCGCAGGGCGCACCGTGGGTGGCCCAGCGGGTGTGGGCGATGCCCAGGCGGCCTACCAGCGGCTCACCGGCCAGTGCCTGTTCCAGTTCGCTGACCTTGCCCGGGCGACGCATGCGCTCAAGCTTGCCGGCGTTGGTGAAAAGCGCCACACCGGCGCTGTCGTAGCCACGGTATTCCAGGCGTTTGAGGCCTTCGAGCAAAATGGCGGTGACGTTTCGTTCAGCGACTGCGCCAACAATTCCACACATGGTTTCTCTCCTAGATGACTGCCGCGCAAATCAGCGTGATGCCGCGGGCTTGAATCTGGTCGCGGGCCTCAAGCGGCAGGCGATCATCGGTAATAAGGGTATGGACGCTGCCCCAGGGCAGTTCCAGGTTGGGGATTTTGCGGCCGATCTTGTCGGACTCGACCATCACCACCACTTCGCGGGCGACCTCGGCCATGACGCGGCTCAGGCCCAACAATTCGTTGAAGGTGGTGGTGCCGCGCTCCAGGTCGATGCCATCGGCACCAATGAAGAGCTGGTCGAAATCGTAGGAACGCAGTACTTGTTCGGCGACCTGGCCCTGGAACGAGTCCGAATGCGGGTCCCAGGTGCCGCCGGTCATCAATAACACCGGCTCGTGTTCCAGTTCGCTCAAGGCGCTGGCCACATGCAGGGAGTTGGTCATCACCACCAGGCCGGGCTGATGGCCCAGTTCGGGGATCATGGCGGCGGTGGTGCTGCCGCTGTCGATGATGATGCGTGCGTGTTCCCGCAAGCGTCTGACGGCCGCACGGGCGATGGCGCGCTTGTAGGCCGAGATGGGCTGGGCCGGGTCACCGACCAGTTCCTGGGGCATGGTGATGGCGCCGCCGTAGCGACGCAGCAACAGGCCGTTACTTTCAAGGGCAGCCAGATCCTTGCGGATGGTCACTTCCGAAGTTTCGAAACGTTTGGCCAATTCGTCCACGCTGACTTCGCCTTGCTCGGTGAGCATGGCAAGGATGTTGTGGCGACGTTGGGGTGTATTTCGTTTCGACATGGTGGTAATAAGTTTCGTTTCGAAAGATAACGAAGGCAATCAAAACCTATTCACTCAAAATGGTCAAGCATGCGACTGAGTTTTTTGAATAAACACAGATAAAAATGTAGGAGCGGGCTGGCTCGCGAAAGCGGTGTGTCAGTCAGCGCATGTGCAACCGAAAGACCGCCTTCGCGAGCAAGCCCGCTCCCACATGAGTACCACAGTGTTTCAGGGTTGTGGATAACTCAGGTCTTCTTGATTTTGACCGGGCGCTTCCAGCCGTCGATGTTGCGCTGGCGGGCGCGGGCTACACCGAGCTGCAACTTATCCACAGTCAGATTGATTGTCGAGCCGGCGGCAGTGGTGGCGCCGTCGTTAATCTTCACAGGTGCTACAAGGGAGTTGTTGGAGCCGATAAACACGTCTTCACCGATGGTGGTCTGGTGTTTGTTGGCGCCGTCGTAGTTGCAGGTGATGGTACCGGCGCCGATGTTGGTGCGAGCACCGATCACAGCGTCACCCAGGTAGGTCAGGTGACCCACTTTCGCCTCATCGGCCAGCCGTGCGTTTTTCAGCTCAACGAAATTACCCACATGAGCTTTAGTGCCCAGCACGCTACCCGGACGCAAACGCGCGAACGGACCAGCATCACTGCCCTCGCCCATCTCCGCACCATCAATATGACTGTTGGCCTTGATCACCACGCCTTTGCGCAGGGTGCTGTCCTTGATCACACAATTCGGGCCAATCACCACGTCGTCTTCAATGACCACGCGGCCTTCGAGGATCACGTTGATATCGATCAGCACGTCGCGGCCTACGGTGACATCACCTCGCACATCGAAACGTGCCGGATCGCGCAGCGTCACGCCCAGCGCCATCAGGCGACGCCCTTCACGCAGTTGATAGTGACGCTCCAGCTCCGCCAGTTGCTTGCGGTCGTTGGCGCCCTGCACTTCCATTGGGTCGTGGGGCTGTTCGGTGGCGACCACCAGGCCATCACTGACGGCCATCTCGATGACGTCGGTCAGGTAGTACTCGCCTTGGGCGTTGTTGTTGGACAGACGGCTCATCCAGTCAGCCAGGCGATCGGCCGGAACCGCAAGGATGCCGGTGTTGCCTTCGGTGATGGCGCGCTGGGCTTCACTGGCGTCTTTATGTTCGACGATGGCAGCGACCTTGCCGTCAGCGTTGCGTACGATGCGGCCGTAGCCGGTCGGGTCGTCCAGCTCGACGGTGAGCAGGCCCATCTGGCCTGGCACGACGTGTTTGAGCAGGCGCTGCAAGGTTTCCACTTCGATCAACGGCACGTCACCGTAGAGGATCAGCACGGTGTCGGCCTTGATGAACGGAACGGCTTGCGCAGTGGCATGGCCGGTGCCCAATTGCTTGTCCTGCAATACGAAATTCAGGTCATCCGCCGCCAACCGCTCGCGCACCACATCAGCACCGTGGCCGATCACAACATGAATGCGCTGCGGATCCAGCTGCCGGGCGCTGTGGATAACATGGCCAAGCATGGAATTGCCGGCAACCGGGTGCAGCACCTTGGGCAGGGCCGAACGCATGCGGGTGCCCTGGCCTGCGGCAAGAATTACGATTTCGAGAGACATGAATGGCTACCAATCCTGGGCGGTCAGACTTCAGACCAAAGAAGTGTTTTGCAAAAAAAGAAAAAGGGTAGCCGAGGCTACCCTTTTTAATCAATCACGCATGAGGTTTGACGGCTTAGCCGCCAAACTTCTTGCGGATCTGCTGGACGGTGCGCAGCTGAGCTGCGGCCTCGGCCAGACGTGCAGCAGCAGAACCGTAGTCGAAATCTGCGCCTTTTTCGTTCAGGGCCTTCTCGGCAGCCTTGACGGCTTCCTGAGCGGAGGCTTCATCCAGGTCAGCAGCACGTTGCACGGTGTCGGCAAGTACCTTGACCATGTTCGGCTGAACCTCGAGGAAACCGCCAGAGATGTAAAACACCTCCTTTTCCCCGCCTAGCTTGGTCAGAGTGATCGGACCTGGCTTCAAGCTGGTGATCAACGGTGCGTGACCCATGGCAATACCAAGGTCACCCAGCTCGCCGTGCGCAATCACCATCTCAACCTGGCCGGAGAAGATTTCCCCTTCCGCGCTGACGATATCGCAATGGAATGTCATAGCCATCTGCTTGCCTCAACCTGATTAGCGCCCGTTGCCGGGCGCCGGAATTACAGTTTCTTGGCTTTCTCGATCGCTTCTTCGATGCCGCCGACCATGTAGAACGCTTGTTCTGGCAGGTGGTCGTAGTCACCGTTGAGGATGCCTTTGAAGCCAGCAATGGTGTCTTTCAGGGAAACGTATTTACCCGAGGCACCGGTGAAGACTTCAGCCACGAAGAACGGCTGCGACAAGAAGCGCTGGATCTTACGAGCGCGGGATACCAACTGCTTGTCGGTTTCCGACAGCTCGTCCATACCCAGGATCGCAATGATGTCCTTCAGTTCTTTGTAACGCTGCAGAACGTACTGGACGCCGCGAGCGGTGTCGTAGTGTTCCTGGCCGATGACGTTCGGGTCCAGCTGGCGCGAAGTCGAATCCAGTGGATCGACCGCCGGGTAGATACCCAGGGAGGCGATGTCACGGGACAGTACGACGGTGGCGTCCAAGTGGGCGAACGTGGTCGCTGGCGACGGGTCAGTCAAGTCATCCGCAGGTACGTATACCGCTTGGATCGAGGTGATCGAACCGTTTTTGGTCGAAGTGATACGCTCTTGCAGAGTACCCATCTCTTCGGCCAGGGTCGGCTGGTAACCTACTGCGGAAGGCATACGGCCCAGCAGTGCGGATACTTCAGTACCGGCCAGGGTGTAACGATAGATGTTGTCGACGAACAGCAGAACGTCGTTACCTTCGTCACGGAACTTCTCGGCCATGGTCAGGCCGGTCAGTGCTACGCGCAGACGGTTACCCGGCGGCTCGTTCATCTGACCGTAAACCAGTGCCACTTTGTCCAGAACGTTGGAATCCTTCATCTCGTGGTAGAAGTCGTTACCCTCACGAGTACGCTCACCCACACCGGCGAACACGGAATAACCGCTGTGCTCGATGGCGATGTTACGGATCAGTTCCATCATGTTTACGGTTTTACCTACACCGGCACCACCGAACAGACCGACTTTACCGCCCTTGGCGAACGGGCAAACCAGGTCGATAACCTTGATGCCGGTTTCCAGCAGGTCGTTGCCGCCCGCTTGTTCCGCGAAGGAAGGCGCAGGACGGTGAATGCCCCAGCGCTCTTCGGTGTCGATTGGACCGGCTTCGTCGATCGGGTTACCGAGGACGTCCATGATCCGGCCCAGGGTCGCTTTACCGACCGGTACGGAGATGGCTGCGCCAGAGTCAGTGACTTCCAGACCGCGCTTCAAGCCTTCGGTGGAACCCATTGCAATGGTACGAACCACGCCGTCGCCCAGCTGCTGCTGAACTTCCAGGGTGGTGCCTGCATCGCTTTTGACTTTCAAAGCGTTGTAGATGCTCGGTACGCTGTCGCGTGGGAATTCCACGTCGATAACGGCGCCGATGATTTGAACGATACGTCCGCTACTCATAGCTGGATCCTCTGAATATTTGAACCGTTAAACCGCGGCAGCGCCGCCGACGATTTCCGAGATCTCTTGGGTGATCGCAGCCTGACGCGCCTTGTTGTAGATCAGCTGCAAATCGCTGATCAAATCACCGGCGTTGTCGGTAGCGTTCTTCATCGCGATCATCCGCGCAGCTTGTTCAGCCGCGTTGTTCTCGACCACCGCCTGGTACACCTGCGACTCCACGTAGCGCACCATCAAGCCGTCAAGCAGCTCTTTGGCGTCTGGTTCGTAGAGGTAGTCCCAGTGGTGCTTGAGTTCTTGTTCCGGGGTCGCCACCAATGGAATCAACTGCTCCACGGTAGGCTGCTGCGTCATGGTGTTGATGAACTTGTTGGACACCACGGAGAGGCGGTCAATCCGGCCTTCCAGGTATGCATCCAGCATCACTTTGACGCTGCCGATCAAATCATTGATCGACGGTTCTTCACCCAGGTGGCTGATAGCTGCAACGACGTTACCGCCGAAGTTGCGGAAAAAGGCCGCACCCTTGCTACCGACCACACACAGATCGATCTCGACGCCGTTTTCGCGGTTTACCGCCATGTCCTTGACCAGGGCCTTGAACAGGTTGGTATTCAAACCACCGCACAAACCACGGTCACTGCTCACCACGACATAACCGACGCGCTTAACTTCACGGTCGAGCATGAACGGGTGGCGATATTCCGGGTTGGCGTTGGCCAGATGACCAATAACCTGGCGGATACGCTCCGCGTAGGGACGGCTAGCAGCCATGCGCATTTGTGCCTTGCGCATTTTGCTGACCGCCACTTTTTCCATGGCGCTGGTGATCTTTTGCGTGCTTTTGATGCTCGCAATCTTACTGCGAATCTCTTTTGCGCCTGCCATGTAACACCTATCAGGTTAGCAAGCGGGAGCCTCGCGGCCCCCGCTGCGGCTTACCAGGTTTGGGTGGCCTTGAACTTCTCGATACCGGCTTTGATGCCAGCGTCGATGTCGTCATTGAAGTCACCCTTCACGTTGATCTTCGCCATCAATTCGGCGTGATCGCGGTTGAAGTAAGCAATCAGCGCTTGTTCGAAGCTGCCGACCTTGGTGATTTCAACGTCGGTCAGGAACCCACGCTCAGCGGCATACAGCGACAGCGCCATGTCAGCGATCGACATTGGTGCGTATTGCTTCTGCTTCATCAGCTCGGTAACGCGCTGACCATGCTCAAGTTGCTTACGGGTCGCTTCGTCCAGGTCAGAAGCGAACTGGGCGAATGCCGCCAGTTCACGGTACTGAGCCAGAGCGGTACGGATACCACCGGAGAGCTTCTTGATGATCTTGGTCTGAGCGGCACCACCCACACGGGATACCGAAACACCGGCGTTCACTGCAGGACGGATCCCGGAGTTGAACATGGCCGATTCCAGGAAGATCTGACCGTCGGTGATGGAAATCACGTTGGTCGGAACGAACGCGGAAACGTCGCCAGCCTGGGTTTCGATGATCGGCAGTGCGGTCAGGGAACCGGTTTTGCCGGTCACTGCGCCGTTGGTGAACTTCTCTACGTATTCTTCCGAAACGCGGGATGCGCGCTCCAGCAGACGGGAGTGGAGATAGAACACGTCGCCTGGGTAAGCTTCACGGCCTGGTGGACGGCGCAGCAGCAGGGAAATCTGGCGGTAAGCCACTGCTTGCTTGGACAGATCGTCATAAACGATCAGCGCGTCTTCACCGCGGTCGCGGAAGTATTCGCCCATGGTGCAACCGGAGTACGGTGCCAGGAACTGAAGTGCAGCGGATTCGGAAGCACTGGCGGCCACGACGATGGTGTTAGCCAGGGCGCCGTTTTCTTCCAGCTTGCGAACCACGTTGGCGATGGTCGATTGTTTCTGACCGATGGCTACGTAGACGCAGAAAATCCCGCTGTCTTTCTGGTTGATGATCGCGTCGATCGCCAGAGCGGTTTTACCGATCTGACGGTCACCGATGATCAGCTCACGCTGGCCACGGCCGACAGGAATCATGGCATCGACAGCCTTGTAGCCAGTCTGTACAGGCTGGTCTACCGACTTACGCCAGATCACGCCTGGAGCAACTTTCTCGACCGCATCGGTCTCGGTGTTGTTCAGCGGACCTTTGCCGTCAACTGGGTTACCCAGTGCGTCGACAACGCGACCCAGCAGTTCCTTACCAACCGGAACTTCCAGGATGCGGCCTGTGCACTTGGCGCTCATGCCTTCAGCCAGAGTCTGGTAGGAGCCCAATACAACGGCACCTACAGAGTCTTGCTCCAGGTTGAGAGCCATACCGTAGACGCCGCCCGGAAACTCGATCATCTCGCCGTACATGACGTCGGCCAGACCGTGAATCCGCACGATGCCGTCAGATACGCTGACGACAGTGCCTTCGTTACGGGCTTGGGAGGTCACATCGAGCTTGTCGATGCGGCCCTTGATAATTTCACTTATTTCGGAAGGATTGAGTTGCTGCATTGCTCTGCTGCCCCTTCAAACTCAAGATTTCAATGCTTCGGCAAGATTCGCGAGTTTGCCGCGAATCGAGCCATCGATAACCAGGTCGCCGGCGCGAATGATGACACCACCAATCAGGGTGGCATCCTCCGCAACTTGCAGGCGCACTTCCCGGTCGAGTCGTGCACTGAGAACCTTGGCGAGTTTGTCTTGCTGTTCTTGGTTCAATGCAAAAGCACTGGTCACTTCAACGTCTACCGATTTCTCTTGTTCGGCCTTGTACAGGTCAAACAGAGCGGCGATCTCCGGCAGAAGCGGGAGACGGTCGTTTTCGGCAACGACGTGGATGAAGTTCTGCACTTTTACATCAAACTTGTCGCCGCACACGTCAATAAACGTGGCGGCCTTGTCTGCGCTCGTCAGTCGCGGGGCCTTGAGCACGCGCTGCATGGTGTCGTCTTGCGACACTGCTGCAGCCAGGCCGAGCATGGCTGACCAAGAGGCCAGCTGCTGGTGGGCCTGGGCGTGCTCGAAGGCTGCCTTAGCGTAAGGTCGGGCCAACGTGGTCAATTCTGCCATGATCGCCCTCGCTTAAATTTCAGCAGCCAGTTTGTTTACCAGCTCCGCGTGCGCGTTTTGATCGATTGTGGCACCCAGGATCTTCTCAGCACCGCCGACGGCCAGAGCACCCAGTTGGGCACGCAGCGCATCTTTGACACCGTTCAGTTCCTGCTCGATCTCGGCTTGAGCCTGAACCTTCACACGGTCAGCGTCGATACGGGCTTTTTCAACAGCCTCTTCAACGATCTGGTTACCGCGTTTCTTGGCTTGCTCAATGATTTCAGCTGCCTGAGCTTTCGCTTCGCGCAGTTGTTGACCCGCTTTATCTTGGGCCAACTCCAGGTCGCGAGCTGCTCGTGCGGCAGCGTCCAGTCCGTCTGCGATCTTCTTCTGACGTTCGTGCAAAGCCGCGATGACCGGAGGCCATACGAACTTCATGCAGAAAACTACAAAAATCAAGAACGCTAAGGACTGACCAATAATGGTTGCATTAATGTTCACGCCAATACCTCGCTCGTTCGTTGCACAACACACCAATCACTCGAAAAAACGAGTGATTAACCGGCGAGTTGACCAACGAAGGGGTTCGCGAAGGTGAAGAACAGAGCGATACCAACACCGATCATGGTCACGGCGTCGAGCAGGCCGGCGACGATGAACATTTTAACTTGCAGCATTGGAACCATTTCTGGCTGACGCGCTGCGCCTTCCAGGAACTTGCCGCCCAGCAGGCCGAAACCAATGGCAGTACCCAGGGCGCCCAGGCCGATCAACAGTGCAACAGCGATAGCGGTTAGACCAACTACAGTTTCCATCTTTCCTCCCGACTTTTACGTCGTATGGTTTAGGTTTTTTAGATTTTAAAGCGGTAAAACAAATCGTTTCATAGCCCTTCAGGGCTACCCTCCCGTTTGACCGGGAGGGACATCAGACTAGTCGAGACTGGTCTTAATGGTTCTCTTCGTGCGCCATCGACAGGTAGACGATGGTCAGCATCATGAAGATAAACGCCTGCAGGGTGATGATCAGGATGTGGAACACAGCCCACGCCCACTGCAGAACAATGCCCAGGCCGCTAAGCCAGAGCAGACCACTGCCGAACATCACAGCGATCAGAATGAACACCAGCTCGCCGGCATACATGTTGCCGAACAGTCGCAGAGCCAGGGAAATCGGCTTGGCGATCAGGGTCACGAATTCCAGCAGGAAGTTCACCGGGATCAGCAGGGCTTGAACGAAGATGTTCTTGCTGCCGAACGGGTGCAGGGTCAGTTCGCCGATGAAGCCGCCGATGCCCTTGATCTTGATGCTGTAGAAAATGATCAACACGAACACCGACAGGGCCATGCCCAGGGTAGCGTTCGGGTCAGTGGTCGATACGGCACGGAATGGAATGTGCGGATCGCCGGAGATCGCCATGGCCAACTGAGGAATCCAGTCGACCGGAATCAGGTCGACGGCGTTCATCAGGAACACCCAGACGAAGATGGTCAGTGCCAACGGTGCGATCACCGCGCTACGACCATGGAAGCTGTCTTTCACGCTGCCATCGACGAATTCGACCAATACTTCAACGAAGTTCTGCAAAGCACCTGGCTGACCGGAAGTCGCCTTCTTTGCCGCCATGCGGAAAATCAGGACGAAGATCAGACCCAATGCGACAGACCAGCCCAGAGTATCCAGGTGGAATGCCCAGAAGCCCATTTCTTTGGCTTCTGCTGCGGTGTGGGCAAAGCCCCAGCCGCCGTTGGGAAGCTGACCGAAGGTCAGGTTCTGCAAGTGGTGCTGGATATAGCCCGAAGCGGTTGTTTCTGCCATGGTTGCCTCAAACGCCCTAAGGTTTCGAAAGTCTTGTTTTCATTAGCAGGGGAGCGAACCAGCTGACCAGTTGGGTCAACACGAAGACGCCGAATACAGCCAGCGGCGCCAATGGCTTCACACCTGCAAAGGTCAGTGCAAACAGCACTGCCGTCAAAATCAGTTTCCCCGCTTCGCCGGCATAAAAAGACCGGACGATGGCTTGGGCTGCTCGGGCGCCGGAAAACCGAAAGGCCCTGTGAGCAAAATACATATTGGGCAGCAAGGCTATCAGGCCTCCGCAGAGTCCCGAGTATCCCGCTACGACTCCATGCCAATACCAAAGCGCCAAAGCGGCGATCAGCAAGATGACAAATTGAGCCACTAAAACCGGGAAAACGGCCAAGCGATGGAACGGCAACGTGTTTGGCGTGCGGGTTTCCATCACTCTTGCTCCTCAATAGTCGGCTGCCGGAAATCAATAACTTGGCATAATTTGTGCCGACAAAATGCGCGCAGAGTATAGGGGCGGTTCTGCCCCTATTCAACTGCCGGGTAGTGATTTCCGACTGCGCGCTACATAAGCAATTGTTTCAACGGATGTGGGCAAGGACGCCCTGAAGCTCATCCAATGAGTTATATCCGATGACCAATTGCCCTTTACCTTTCTTGCCGTGGCGAATTTGCACCGCAGAGCCTAGGCGCTCGGCCAGGCGCTGCTCCAGGCGTGCAATATCCGGATCAGGTTTGGCGGTTTCGACCGGTGCAGGTTTGCCACTGAGCCACTGGCGAACCAGGGCTTCGGTCTGACGAACGGTGAGGCCTCGTGCGACAACGTGTCGCGCCCCTTCAACCTGTTGATTTTCCGGCAAACCGAGCAAGGCACGGGCATGACCCATTTCCAGGTCGCCGTGGGAAAGCATGGTTTTGATGACTTCCGGCAGCGCAATCAGCCGCAACAGGTTGGACACGGTCACGCGGGATTTGCCCACCGCATCCGCGACTTCCTGCTGCGTCAGTTTGAATTCCTGCTGCAAACGCTGCAGGGCGATCGCTTCCTCGATCGGATTGAGGTCTTCACGCTGGATGTTCTCGATCAACGCCATGGCGATGGCGGTTTCATCCGGCACATCACGCACCATCGCCGGGATGGTTTCCTTGCCGGCCTGTTGGCTGGCGCGCCAGCGGCGTTCGCCGGCGATGATTTCAAAGCGGCCAGCACCAATCGGGCGCACCACGATCGGCTGCATCACGCCCTGGGCCTTGATCGAATTCGCCAATTCTTCCAGCGCCTGGGGGTCCATGTCCCGGCGCGGCTGGTATTTGCCGCGCTGGATCAGGTCCAGCGGCAGGTGCTGCAGCTCACGCTCGTCGGCCTGCACCGCTTGCTCTTCAAGGGTCGTGACAGTCGGACCACTCAGCAGTGCATCCAGTCCACGTCCGAGACCTCGTTTCTTGACGGCCATGGGGATTCCTTAAGTTGGCTGGGCTGCAGCGGTGCGTGAATTGCGGCGTTGACGACGAACCATCTCGCCGGCCAGCGCCAGGTAGGCAATGGCACCACGGGATGATTTGTCGTACGCCAGCGCGGGCATGCCATAGCTTGGCGCTTCGGCCAGGCGGATGTTGCGTGGAATCACGGTGTCGTAGAGCTGGTCGCCGAAGTGTTCCTTGAGCTGCGCCGACACATCGTTCATCAGGCTCAGGCGCGGGTCATACATGGTCCGCAGCAAGCCTTCGATTTGCAGGTTCGGGTTGAGCAACTCGGCAATACGCTTGATGTTATCCACAAGGTCGCTCAAGCCTTCGAGCGCGAAGTACTCGCACTGCATAGGGATAATTACCCCGTCGGCGGCAACCAGCGCGTTCAACGTCAGCATCGACAGCGACGGTGGGCAGTCGATCAAAATGTAGTCGTAATTCTCGCGGATCGGCGCCAAGGCGCTGCGCAGACGGCTTTCTTTCATCTGCATTTCCAGCAACACCACTTCCGCCGCAGTCAAATCGCGGTTGGCCGGCAGCAGTTGATAACCGCCGTGCTCGGAATAGTGCATGGCCTGGGCCAGGTCGCACTCGCCAATCAGCAAGTCGTAGACCGAGTTTTCCAGGCCGTGTTTATCCACACCGCTACCCATGGTGGCGTTGCCCTGTGGATCGAGATCGATCAGCAGCACCCGACGCTTGGTAGCGACCAGGGATGCTGCGAGGTTGATGCAGGTGGTGGTTTTGCCCACGCCACCTTTCTGGTTCGCTATCGCGAATACCTTAGCCATTCTTGCTTGTGTTCCCAATCATGCCGTGCGGCGCAGTATCAGCAGATGGCGTTGGCCTTGGCAACCGGGTACGGCCAAGGCGTGTTCGCTATCGAGGTGGAAGTCTGCCGGCAATGCTAACAGCTCGTCGCTTGGATGAACGCCCTTCATTGCCAGCCAACGGGTATCGCGGTCGCCGAGGTGGCGGGTCCAGTTGCTGAAGTTCTCCATGCTGCTGAACGCCCGGGAAACAATTCCGTTGAAAGGCTGTTCAGGCGTAAAGGCTTCGACGCGACTGTGGATAACTTGCAGGTTATCCAGCTTGAGTTCGAGTTTCACCTGGGTCAGGAAGCGGGTTTTCTTGCCATTGCTGTCGAGGCAGGTCACTTGTGACTCGGGAAACAAAATCGCCAACGGGATGCCGGGCATGCCGCCGCCGCTGCCAACGTCAAGCCAGCGGCCGTTTTCGATAAACGGCATCACACTCAGACTGTCGAGCAGGTGGCGAGAGACCATTTCGTCTGGATCACGCACCGCCGTGAGGTTGTAAGCCTTGTTCCATTTGATCAACAGGGCCAGATAACCCAGCAGCAACTCGTGCTGGGCTTCGGTCAGGTTGACGCCAAGCTGGCGAGCACCTGTGGATAACTCTTCGGCGTGTTGCGAGGTGACCAACGAACTCAAGCGCTTTGCTCCAACTGACGGCCCGCGCCGCGTTTTTTCAAATGAATCATCAACAGCGAAATGGCTGCCGGCGTGACGCCCGGGATACGGGACGCCTGGCCCAGGGTCTCTGGTCGAGTTATCCCCAGCTTGCCTTGAATCTCTTTCGACAGCCCGGAAATGTTTGTGTAATCGATATCCACAGGCAACTTGGTGTCTTCACTGGCCCGCAGGCGAGCGATTTCATCCTGCTGGCGGTCAATATACCCGGCGTATTTGGTCTTGATTTCGACCTGTTCGGCGACCTGTGGATCTTCTGCGCCACCGCCGGTGACCGAGATCAGACCAGCGTAGTCGATTTCCGGACGGGACAGCAGGTTCAGCAAGTTGTATTCGTGAGTCAGCGGCGTGCCGAATTTTTCGGCAATCGCGTCGCCTTGCTCGGTGCCCGGGCGAACCCAGGTACTTTTCAGGCGTTGCTCTTCCAACTCGATGCTTTCGCGTTTTTTGCAGAAGGCAGCCCAACGCACATCGTCGACCAGGCCCAGCTCGCGACCTTTTTCGGTCAAGCGCAGGTCGGCGTTGTCTTCCCGCAGGATCAGGCGGTATTCGGCCCGGGACGTAAACATCCGGTACGGTTCCTGGGTACCGAGGGTAATCAGGTCGTCGACCAACACCCCGATGTACGCCTCATCGCGACGCGGGCACCAGCTGTCTTTGCCCTGGGCACGCAGTGCCGCGTTGGCTCCAGCCAGCAAACCCTGGGCGCCGGCTTCTTCGTAACCGGTGGTGCCGTTGATTTGCCCAGCGAAGAACAAGCCGCCAATAACCTTGGTTTCCAGGCTGTATTTCAAGTCACGCGGATCGAAGTAGTCGTACTCAATGGCGTAACCAGGCCGCACGATGTGAGCGTTTTCCATACCGCGAATCGATTGCACGATCTGGATTTGCACGTCGAATGGCAAGGAAGTTGAAATACCGTTCGGGTACAGCTCGTGGGTAGTCAGACCTTCCGGTTCGATAAAAACCTGGTGGCTTTCCTTGTCGGCAAAGCGGTGGATCTTGTCTTCGATCGACGGGCAGTAGCGCGGGCCAATACCTTCGATCACCCCGGAATACATCGGCGAACGGTCGAGGTTCGCAGCAATGATTTCGTGGGTGCGAGCATTGGTATGGGTAATCCAGCAACTGACCTGTTTCGGATGCTGTTCCTTGGAGCCCATGAACGACATCACCGGGATCGGTGTATCGCCCGCTTGCTCGGTCATCATCGAGAAATCCACAGACCGGCCATCGATACGCGGCGGAGTGCCGGTTTTCAAGCGACCAACACGCAGCGGCAGTTCACGAAGGCGCTGAGCCAAGGCGATCGACGGCGGATCACCGGCGCGGCCACCGGAATAGTTCTGCATACCGATGTGGATAAGTCCGCCGAGGAAGGTACCGGTGGTCAACACCACGGATTCTGCGAAGAAACGCAGGCCCATTTGCGTGACAACACCGCGTACCTGGTCTTGTTCGACGATCAGGTCATCGGCTGCCTGTTGAAATATCCACAGGTTCGGCTGGTTTTCCAGGGTTTCGCGGACAGCGGCCTTGTACAGGATCCGGTCGGCTTGAGCACGCGTGGCTCGCACGGCCGGGCCTTTGCGGCTGTTCAATACGCGAAATTGAATACCACCTTTGTCGGTAGCCATGGCCATCGCGCCGCCCAGGGCATCGATTTCCTTGACCAGATGGCTTTTGCCAATTCCGCCGATTGCGGGGTTGCAGCTCATGGCGCCGAGGGTTTCCACGTTATGCGTCAGCAACAGGGTTTTTGCCCCCATGCGTGCTGACGCCAGTGCTGCCTCGGTACCGGCATGACCGCCGCCGATGACGATCACTTCAAAACGGGAAGGGAAATCCACCACGCACCTCGTGCCTGCTTCTGTAGGTAATTAGGAATGAGCGTTCGAGATCAGGTTTTCGAACGAGTCGGCAAGTATAGGGACTTCGCCCTTCCTAAAGAACCCTTTGCACAAAATTTAACCAGCTGTGGATGAATCACGAACAATAGAAATTAAAAGAGAGAAATTTATTAAATCTTTGTTTTTATGTTTATTTCTACTGAGGCATGTTTCTGTGGATAGATCTCTACAGGCCTTTATTTACTTTATGTACAGAGATTCAAAAGTCTGTGGTTAGGTGCCAAGGAGGCCCTTGGATAAGTGCTTTAAGCCTGTGGATTAAACAGGTGGTTATCCACAGAGGGGTTTTTGCTCAGGTTTTAAGCCTTGTTATCAACCGGGCACAGGGGCGGTTATTCACAGGGCTTAATCCACAGAAAATTCGGATTTCGTTAAGTTTCAGGCACACGGCGGCCTCCAAGAATCTTCGGATAGGCAGGAAACGCTTCGTTTGCATTTGTGAAACGGGTTGATGGCAGGCCTATTGTGAGAAAGCGTCACGGCAGTTAATAATAGTTATTATCATTAACCTACCTCGTCACCTCTCATGGCCCTTCCCCCACATACCCTTGCAGTCCAGCACATCTATGAGCAGCACCATTCGTGGTTGCACAGCTGGCTCAAGGGAAAGTTGCATAACGCCTGCGATGCAGCCGATGTGGCACACGATACGTTCGTGCGGATCCTGGGTGGCCGCAATGCGGCGCAGATCCTCGAGCCCAGGGACTATCTGGCCACGGTTGCCAGGGGACTGGTGATTGATCGCTATCGGCGCCGTGCCATTGAACAAGCCTATCTGCAAACCCTGGCAGACCGGCCAGAAGCGACCGCAATCAGTGAAGAAGACAAGGCCATCATTATTGAAACCCTCGTGGCTGTGGATAAAGCCTTGTATGGGCTGGGCGAGCGTGCTCGGCGAATTTTCATGCTGTCCCAGGTCGAAGGCCTGACTTATCAACAGATCGCCGATCAGCTGCGGGTCTCGCTGACCACCGTCAAGAAACATATGGTCCGCGCCCTGACAGAATGCGCCCTGATCATGGCGGGCGCGTAATGGCCGCCCCGGATCGCAAGACGTTCGAAGCCGCCGCCAGTTGGTACGTGCAATTTCAATCGCAACCCCCTACACCTGCGGAACACAGTGCCTGGCAGCAATGGCTCAACGGCGATCCTTCCCATCAGGCGGCCTGGAACCAGATGGAGCAGTTGCAACGTGGCCTCGGTGCGCTACCCAAGGACTTCACCCGTCGTGCGCTCTCGGCCAGTCAACAACGGCGGCAAGTGCTCAAGCTGATGCTGATGCTCGGTGCCGCCGGGTACTTGGGGTGGAACGTTCAACAACACACGTCCCTGGGCAACCTCTGGGCTGACTATCGAACAAAGGTCGGCGAACGACGGCGAATCGGGTTGGCCGACGGCACTCAAATTGACCTCAATACGAACACGGCTATCGACGTACTTTTCGATGGGCAGCAGCGACTGGTCCGTTTGCGTGAGGGGGAAGTACTTATCCACACCGGCAGGTCAGGCCGGCAAACACCGTTTTATGTCGAAACCCGTGAGGGCCGTGTTCAAGCCTTGGGGACGCGGTTCACTGTTCGCCAACTGCAAGGATCGACGCGGGTTGGTGTGCTGGAAGACCGGGTCAGCGTGCAACCCGTCGACCAGCCAGGCCATAGCCGAGTGCTCGGACCTGGTGAGAGTGTCGACTTCGGTGCGCAAGACGTAGGCCCCAGCCATATTTATCGCGGGAACCAAGCTGCATGGGTCGACGGTCAATTGATCGTTCTGGACGCGCGACTGGGGGATGTCATCGATGAACTCGCGCGCTATCGGCCGGGCGTCATGCAGTGCGACGCCGCATCAGCCCGGCTGCGGGTGTCCGGCACCTTCCGCCTGGATTCCACCGACGCCGTACTGGCCAACCTGCAGGTCACGTTGCCGATCCAGGTGAAGTATTTCACCCGCTACTGGGTCGCCGTTACGCTTACAGGTTAATACCGAAAAAATACTCTCAGCAGGGGTTATCTTTTTTTTACCTGGCGCGGCCCTACAGGTAATCACGATGCTACCTTCAGGGCTTACTCACACATGCGCCTTCCTACAAAACTTCGTCAGCGTCTCTCCTATCACGGTATTACGTATGGCTTGCTGCTGGTCTCGGCAGCGACTGCCAGCACCTTGCTATGCACTCGGGCCATTGCTGCCAGCCCAGTGCAACATTACGTGATCGCCTCCGGACCACTCGACAACGCCTTGAGCCAATTCGCATCGAAGGCCAATGTGATTCTGTCATTCTCGCCGCAGCAGACGGCGCGCTTGCAGAGTCCTGGGCTGGAGGGTGACTACTCGGTGGAGCAGGGGTTTGCGTTATTGCTGCAAAACTCGGGATTGCAGGCGGCGGCTCAAGGCCCCGGCAGCTATGCGCTGCAGCCGGCCACGAGCGGGGAACAACTCATGTTGGCCCCGACGACTGTCAGCACTTATCAACAGACCGGTTTCAATCAGGAGATTGCCGGGGACGTAGGTTACAAGGCGCAAAACAGCCGAATCGGTACCAAGACCAGCACACCATTGTCGGAAACCCCACGCTCGGTGTCAGTGGTGACCGGCCAGCGCATCAAGGATCAAAAATCCCAGACGCTCACCGAAGTGCTGGGCTATGTGCCGGGAATCTTCGCCCCACCCTTCGCAGCGGGCGATGGCCTGGCGGGTGACCTGTTCTTCATTCGCGGCTTCAACGCCACGGATTATGGCTACGGCCTGCTGCGCGATGGCTTGCGAGTACAAGGCAACCGGTATGACACCACCAGCGAACCTTATGGGCTGGAACGGGTAGAAATATTCCGTGGTCCTTCTTCCCTGCTCTACGGCGAAAACGCACCCGGTGGTCTGGTCAACCTGGTGAGTAAACGCCCGACAGCTACACCACAAGGCGAAGTTCAGCTGACCTACGGTTCGAATAATCGCCGCCAGGTAGGTGTGGATATCTCCGGTCCGTTGAACGACAACGACAATATTCTTGGACGCGTGGTGATGCTCGGCAGAAAGTCCGACACCCAAACCGATCACGTTCCCGATGACCGCTTGTATATCGCACCGTCCCTGACCCTCAATTTCGACGACTACAACACCCTGACGCTGCTGGCCAACTACCAGAAAGACCACACCAATCTCGAACTTGGCCTACCTGCCGCCGGCACGTTACTGACCAACCCCAACGGGAAGCTCTCCAAGCACACCATGCTCGGTGACCCGGACTGGAACACCTTCGAACGGGAAACCTGGAGCACCGGTTACGAGTTCAGCCACAGCTTCAACGATGACTGGCAGTTTCGGCAGAACTCGCGCTACATGCAGTCCCGAATCACACGCCATGAAACCTGGCCAGGCAACCTGAATAATGCGGGGTTCGGCACCCAGCTGAACATGAATGCCTACGACCGCTACAACAAATCGATGGTTTACTCGCTGGATAACCAGTTGGAAGGAACATTCCAGGTAGGCGGCCTGGAAAATACCGTGCTGTTCGGTGCCAGCTATGACCGGACCTCCTTCAGCCAGGATTGGAATGCCGGATTTGCAGGCACGATCAATGTGTATAACCCGGTGTACCTGAAGGACCCATTGACGCCTCTCGCGGTGCAAAACACGTTGCTCGAACAGCAGATGAAAGGTGTTTATGCACAGGTCCAGAGCAAGTATGACCACTGGTTATTCTTGCTCGGCGGACGCCAGGACTGGGTCGACAGTGATTTCCGCGACAAGGTGGCCAAGGCCGGCAACATCAGCTCTGAAGACCGCAAATTCACCTATCAGGGCGGGATCATGTACCAGTTCGACAACGGCCTGACGCCGTATGTCAGCTACTCGACTGCGTTCGTCCCGGTACAGCAGATCTCCAATGCCGGCACACCGCTGGACCCGATCACCAGCAGTCAATATGAAGTAGGCCTCAAGTACGAGCCGATCGGCTGGGACACGGCGATGACGTTGTCGGTCTATGACTTGCGCAAGCAGGACGACACGTACCTCGACGCCACGACCAATACCTACCGCCAGGTGGGCGAAAGCCGGGCCAAGGGCGTGGAAGTGGAGGTCAACAGCAACCTCACCCCTAATTTGAACGTGACTGCGGCCTACACCTACACCGATGCTCGGATTACCAAGGATTCGGCAACGTCGCTCGTGGAAGGTCACCAAATGACCGGTGTCCCACGTAATCAGGCTTCGGTCTGGGGCAAGTACCGCTTTCTTGATGGCCAACTCAAGGGCTTGTCCGTCGGCGGCGGCATGCGCTACTTCGACAGCACGTTCGCTTACACCGCGCCTTCCCTTTACGGGAAGCTGGATGCTGGAAGCGTAACGTTGGTGGATGCCGCCATCGGTTACCAGATTGACAAGCACTGGTCGGTGGACGTGAACGCTAAGAACCTGTTCGACAAGGAGTATGTGTCCGGCTGCAACGATGCAGGCCGCTGCTATTGGGGTGAAAGCCGGACGCTACTCGGAACAGTTTCCTACAACTGGTGACGTGCCAGCTGTGGATAACCCGGCTATTTCCCGATACAGAAGCTTGAAAAAATCCGCCCCAACAAGTCATCGGAGCTGAATGCGCCGGTGATCTCACCCAACAGCTGCTGCGCCTGACGTAAATCTTCAGCCAGCAGCTCACCGGCGCCTGCCAGCGTCAGCTGCGCGCGGCCATGCTCGAGGGCGGCGCTTGCATGCCGCAGCGCCTCCAGGTGCCTGCGACGAGCGCTGAAGCTGCTTTCCGAGGTCTGCTCGTAGCCCATGCACGCTTTCAGATGATCGCGCAGCAATTCCAACCCCTCTCCCGCAGACTTGGCACTTAAGCTGATCGTCACGTGGCCGTCCTCACTGACTTCCAGGGCAATCACCTCACCCGTCAGGTCGGCCTTGTTTCGAATCAGCGTGACCTTGGCCGGGTCTGGCCGCTGTTCGAGAAATTCCGGCCACAGCGCAAACGGATCTGCCGCCTCTGGCGCCGTGGCATCCACCACCAGCAGCACACGATCGGCCTCAGTGATCGCCTTCAACGCGCGTTCCACACCGATCTTTTCCACCTGGTCATCGGTGTCACGCAGCCCGGCCGTGTCCACCACATGCAGTGGCATACCATCGATGTGGATATGTTCGCGCAAGATATCCCGGGTGGTGCCGGCGATCTCGGTAACGATGGCCGCTTCTCGCCCCGCCAGTGCGTTGAGCAGGCTCGACTTGCCGGCGTTGGGTCGGCCGGCAATCACCACCGTCATACCGTCACGCAGCAAGGCACCTTGCCCGGCTTCGCGCAGCACTGTGGATAACTCATCACGAACCTTATCCAGCATCGCCAGGACATGGCCATCGGCGAGGAAGTCGATTTCTTCCTCCGGGAAATCAATCGCGGCCTCAACGTAGATTCGCAGGCTGATCAATTGCTCGGTGAGGTTATGCACACGCAGGGAAAATGCGCCCTGCAACGAGCGCAACGCATTGCGCGCGGCTTGTGCAGAACTGGCTTCGATCAGGTCGGCAATCGCCTCGGCCTGGGCCAGGTCGAGTTTATCGTTGAGGAACGCGCGTTCGCTGAATTCACCCGGGCGTGCCAGGCGGCAACCCAACTGCAGGCACCGCTGCAGCAGCATGTCCAGAACGATCGGGCCACCGTGGCCTTGCAGTTCCAGGACGTCTTCGCCGGTAAATGAGTTCGGCCCCGGAAAATAAAGGGCAATACCTTCGTCCAGCACCTCTTCATCAGCACCTAAAAACGGCCCGTAATGCGCATACCGCGGCTTCAGCTCCCGACCACTGATGGCTTGGGCAGCCACGCCGGCGAGCGGCCCGGAAATACGAACGATACCGACACCACCACGACCTTGAGCGGTGGCGACAGCGGCGATGGTTTCACGAGGAGCGCTCATGGCGGGTACCCGGATAAAAGTGACGGAAAGCAAAACGCCCCACTAGGGGGCGTCTTGAGTGGTGTTATCCACAGAGTAAATTACGCCTCGGCTTTTTTGGTAGCCGCTTCGATTTTACGTGTGATGTACCACTGTTGGGAGATCGACAAGCAGTTGTTGACCACCCAGTACAGCACCAGACCAGCCGGGAACCACAGGAAGAAGAAGGTGAAGATGATTGGCATCATTTTCATTACCTTGGCCTGCATCGGGTCCGGCGGAGTCGGGTTCAGACGCTGCTGGATGAACATGGTCGCGCCCATGATGATCGGCAGGATAAAGAACGGGTCTTTGATCGACAGGTCAGTTATCCACAGCATGAACGGAGCCTGGCGCATTTCCACGCTTTCCAGAAGCACCCAGTACAGCGACAGGAACACCGGCATCTGCACCAGAATCGGCAAGCATCCACCCAGCGGGTTGATCTTCTCTTTCTTGTACAGCTCCATCATGGCCTGCGACATTTTCTGCCGGTCATCGCCATGTTGTTCTTTCAGCGCGGCCAGTTTCGGGGCCACGGCACGCATACGTGCCATCGACTTGTAGCTGGCAGCCGACAGTGGGAAGAAGATCCCCTTGATCAACATGGTCAGCAGGATGATCGAGAAGCCCCAGTTGCCGACGATGCTGTGGATATGTTGCAGCAGCCAGAAGATAGGCTGGGCAATGAACCACAGAATGCCGTAATCCACAGTCAGTTCCAGACCTGGGGATAACTCTTTCAGCACAGCCTGGCTCTTCGGACCGGCGTACAACGTAGCACTCGCTTCGGCCTTGGCACCCGGAGCGACGGTCAACGTCGGGCCAGTAAAGCCAATGATGTAGTTGCCTTGGCTGTCTTTACGGGTTTGAACCAGGTTGGCATCACCCTTGTTCGGGATCCATGCGGTCACGAAGTAGTGTTGCAACCAGGCAACCCAGCCACCTTGAACGGTTTCTTTCAGCGCGCCCTTGTCGATATCTTTCATCGACACTTTTTTGTACGGCTCGTTACTTGTCCACAGGGCGGCGCCCAGGTAAGTCGCGGTGCCGGTGGCGGTGCTGGAAGAAGGATCGGCGCTGTTGTCACGCTTGAGCTGGGCAAACAGGTTGCCAGTCCACGGCTTCGCGCTCTCGTTGTCGATCAGATAAGTGACTTTCAGATCGTACAAACCGCGAGTGAAGCTGAAGCGCTTGATGTAGTTGACGCCGTCGTGACTGAATTTCAGGTCAACGTTCAACTGGTTCTGGCCATCAGCCAGTTGATAAGTCTTCTGTTCGGTCGAATAAACCGGACGACCGGTAGCACGAGCATCCGGACCGTCAGTGCCGGTCAGGCCACTTTGTGCCAGATATACACGTTCGCCGCCATTATCGAACAGCTGGAACGGAACATCCGGGTGGTCTTGGCGACGTGGATACAGCGGCAGTTTCAGCTGGGCGATGTCACCACCCTGTGGATCGATTGCCAGGTCCAGTACATCCGTTTTTACATGGATGAGGTCTTTATTGGTGACGACCGGGGTTTCTACCGGGGTGCTGGTATCGGCATTCGCGCTGGGTACATCGGCACTGGCGGCAGCATTGTTACCCAGTGGCGTATCCGGAATAGCCGGCGCCGACTGATTGGTAGCAACATTCTGAGTCGGCAGGGCAGCTTGGCCATAATCCTGGTTCCACTTAAGAACCATAGAGTAGGACACGATTGCCAGGGCGACGATCAGGATCGTGCGTTTAATATCCATGATTACTCGGCCATCGAAGAAGAACGGGAGGTAGGGATAGGCGGAACCGGGTCATAACCACCGGGATTCCACGGATGACAGCGACCTAAACGACGAAAGGTCAGCCAGCCACCGCGCAGAAGGCCATGATTTTCTATGGCTTCCAACGCGTAGCAGGAACAACTGGGGTAGAAACGACAGTGGTTTGCCATCAGGGGACTAATGGCATAGCGGTAAAACTGGATCGGAACGAGCGCCAGTTTACGCATCAGTACTGTCTACCCCTACAGTTTCGGTGCTGACAGCTGGTGCTGGCTTGTTGGTACGAGCCAAACGTTTCCAGAGCTTGCCGAAATGCTGAATCAATTCGGGGTTTTCTACGTCCCCCAAGCCTTTGCGCGCGACGATAACAATATCCCAACCAACCAGAGTCTCCTGGTGGAGGCGAAACGATTCGCGCATCAGACGCTTGAGGCGATTGCGCTCAACGGAGAGCTTTACGCTCTTCTTGCCGATCACCAACCCGAGACGGGGGTGATCCAGATCGTTGTTACGCGCAAGGAGCAGGAGATTTTTCCCCGGAACCTTGCCGGTGGGGGAGTCAAAGACTGCCTTGAAATGCCGGGGGGTTAGCAGACGCTTTTCCCGACTGAAGTCCTGACTCACCACCAGTACCGGATTATCAAACTGCCAGACGCGCACGACCTTTGGCGCGGCGACGCGACAGGACAGCACGGCCGTTCTTGGTGGCCATGCGAGCACGGAAGCCGTGAGTACGGGCGCGTTTGATGGTGCTTGGTTGGAAAGTACGTTTCATGGCGTGTTACCTGGTTCGTCCACAACGGGCCGGAATGGCCCCCGTTTTAAGAGACCGGCGATTCTAGAGAAAGCAAGCCTCTAGGTCAATTTCCAACCAGCTTTTCCTTTAATTAGATATCTGGGGGCCTCTGGACCGAATCCGGGCGCTTCGGCTTTCACGAGCAATGCCATAGATATAAAAATAAAGAAGGAAGTTATTTAAAGCTTTTCTGTAAAGCTTATAAAAGCTAGGGAGGCGATCTTCTGTGGATAACTACCTTAAAGCCATATTCCACGTGATGTACAGAGAATGACAACACGGGGGAGAAACGGTGCTCTGCCTGTGCTGCGCTATCGGATAAGCTGTGTGTGGAATGGCTACTTATCCACAGGCCAGTTACCCACAGACTTTCGACCCCACTTGTACAACGGGCTTAGGGGCGCTTATCCACAGAGCTTATGCACAGACCATTTGTCGCCTTTTTTACGGTTAAGGCATTGATTCTTGGCGGCCTGTAAGCAAGCTACATGTGGATAAGTGGACGGCTGGCCGCTACAATGGCGGCTGTTTTTGCCTCACCGGCTTTCAACTTAGGGGATATCCGTGTCAGTGGAACTTTGGCAGCAGTGCGTGGAGCTTTTGCGCGATGAGCTGCCTGCCCAGCAATTCAACACCTGGATCCGTCCGCTACAGGTCGAAGCTGAAGGCGACGAGTTGCGTGTCTACGCGCCTAATCGTTTTGTTCTCGACTGGGTCAACGAGAAATACCTGAGCCGCGTTCTCGAATTGCTCGATGAACATGGCAACGGGCTTGCTCCGGTGCTCTCCTTATTAATAGGCAGCAAACGTAGCTCGGCACCTCGTGCTGCGCCGAATGCACCGTTGGCAGCCAGTGCCTCGCAGGCTCAGGCCGCTGCGGCACCTGTTAATAACTCGCCAGCCCCGGTTGCCCAGACGCCTTCGAAATCCTCGTCGCAGAAAAACGCGCCTATAAATGAAGAGCCGTCCCGCGACAGCTTTGACCCAATGGCCGGCGCCAGCTCCCAGCAGGCTCCGGTTCGTGCCGAACAGCGCACCGTCCAGGTAGAGGGTGCGCTCAAGCACACCAGTTACCTGAACCGCACGTTCACCTTTGAGAACTTTGTCGAAGGTAAATCCAACCAGTTGGCCCGCGCGGCTGCCTGGCAGGTCGCCGACAATCCCAAGCACGGTTACAACCCGCTCTTCCTTTATGGTGGCGTTGGCTTGGGTAAAACTCACTTGATGCACGCCGTGGGTAACCACCTATTAAAGAAGAACCCGAATGCCAAGGTCGTGTACCTGCACTCGGAGCGCTTCGTGGCCGACATGGTCAAGGCGCTGCAGCTCAATGCAATCAACGAGTTCAAACGGTTCTACCGTTCCGTTGATGCCTTGCTGATCGATGACATTCAATTCTTCGCCCGCAAGGAACGTTCCCAGGAAGAATTTTTCCACACGTTCAACGCGTTGCTCGAAGGTGGCCAGCAGGTCATCCTGACCAGTGACCGTTATCCGAAGGAAATCGAAGGCCTGGAAGAGCGCCTGAAGTCGCGCTTCGGCTGGGGCCTGACCGTTGCGGTAGAGCCGCCTGAACTGGAAACCCGCGTCGCGATCCTGATGAAAAAGGCCGACCAGGCTAAAGTCGACCTGCCTCACGACGCCGCGTTCTTCATTGCCCAACGCATTCGTTCCAACGTGCGTGAGCTGGAAGGCGCACTCAAGCGTGTCATCGCTCACTCGCACTTCATGGGCCGCGACATCACCATCGAGTTGATTCGCGAGTCCCTGAAAGACCTGTTGGCGTTGCAAGACAAGCTGGTGAGTGTGGATAACATCCAGCGCACTGTGGCCGAGTACTACAAGATCAAGATTTCCGACCTGCTGTCCAAGCGCCGTTCGCGCTCGGTAGCACGTCCCCGTCAGGTAGCGATGGCGCTCTCCAAAGAGCTGACCAACCACAGCCTGCCGGAAATTGGTGATGTGTTTGGCGGTCGCGACCACACCACGGTCTTGCACGCGTGCCGCAAGATCAACGAACTTAAGGAATCCGACGCGGATATTCGCGAGGACTACAAGAACCTGCTGCGTACACTGACTACTTGATGAACACCAGCGCAGCTTATTAAGGCAAGGGACTAGACCATGCATTTCACCATTCAACGCGAAGCCCTGTTGAAACCCCTGCAACTGGTCGCAGGCGTCGTCGAGCGCCGACAGACCTTGCCGGTGCTTTCCAACGTATTGCTGGTTGTCGAAGGCCAGCAATTGTCCTTGACCGGTACCGACCTCGAAGTCGAACTGGTTGGTCGTGTCCAGCTCGAAGAACCCGCCGAACCTGGCGAGATCACCGTGCCGGCGCGCAAGCTGATGGACATCTGCAAAAGCCTGCCCAACGACGCGCTGATCGACATCAAGGTTGATGAACAGAAGCTGGTGGTCAAAGCCGGTCGCAGCCGCTTCACCCTGTCGACCTTGCCGGCCAACGACTTCCCGACTGTGGAAGAAGGTCCTGGCTCGCTGACCTGCAGCCTGGAACAAAGCCGACTGCGCCGTTTGATCGAGCGCACCAGCTTCGCCATGGCCCAGCAGGACGTGCGTTACTACCTGAACGGCATGCTGCTGGAAGTCTCCGAAGGCATCATCCGCGCTGTTGCCACTGATGGTCACCGTCTGGCCATGTGCTCGATGAAAGCCGATATCGGTCAGCCGGATCGCCACCAGGTGATCGTGCCGCGTAAAGGTATTCTGGAACTCGCGCGCCTGCTGACCGAGCCGGATGGCAATGTCAGCATCGTCCTGGGCCAGCACCACATCCGTGCGACTACCGGCGAGTTCACCTTCACGTCCAAGCTGGTTGACGGCAAGTTCCCGGATTACGAGCGTGTTCTGCCTAAAGGCGGCGACAAGCTGGTGATCGGTGATCGTCAGGCCCTGCGTGAAGCATTCAGCCGTACGGCCATTCTTTCCAACGAGAAGTACCGCGGTATTCGCCTGCAATTGGCCAACGGCCAGCTGAAAATTCAGGCGAATAACCCTGAGCAGGAAGAAGCGGAAGAAGAAGTGGGCGTCGACTACAACGGCGGCAACCTGGAAATCGGCTTCAACGTCAGCTACCTGCTGGACGTGCTGGGCGTGATGACCACCGAACAGGTTCGCCTGATTCTGTCTGACTCCAACAGCAGCGCCCTGGTGCAAGAATCCGACAACGATGACTCGGCTTACGTTGTCATGCCGATGCGCCTGTAATCATGTTCAGCAGAAGCTAGATGTCCCTCAGTCGCGTCTCGGTCACCGCGGTGCGCAATTTGCACCCGGTGACCTTCTCCCCTTCCCCCCGCATCAATATCCTCCACGGCGCCAACGGCAGTGGCAAAACCAGCGTGCTGGAAGCCATTCACTTGCTGGGGCTTGCCCGCTCCTTTCGCAGTGCCCGCTTGTTACCGGTGATTCAGTATGAGCAACTGGCGTGCACGGTATTTGGCCAAGTCGAATTAGCGGAAGGCGGTCATAGCAGCCTGGGGATTTCTCGTGATCGTCAGGGGGAGTTTCAAATACGCATCGACGGGCAGAATGCTCGCAGTGCCGCGCAGCTGGCGGAAATCCTGCCACTGCAACTGATCAACCCAGACAGCTTCCGCTTGCTGGAGGGTGCGCCAAAAATCCGCAGGCAATTCCTCGATTGGGGAGTGTTCCACGTGGAACCGCGTTTCATGGCCACTTGGCAGCGCCTGCAGAAGGCCCTGCGGCAGCGGAACTCATGGCTGCGGCATGGTACACTTGACGCCGCTTCGCAAGCTGCTTGGGACCGGGAACTGTGCCTGGCCAGCGCTGAAATAGATGAATACCGCCGCGCCTATATCAAAGCCTTGAAACCAGTCTTTGAGCAGACCTTGAGCGAGTTGCTTGAACTCGAGGGGCTGACGTTGAGCTACTACCGTGGTTGGGACAAAGACCGGGAACTGAGTGCAGTGCTCGCGACGTCCTTACAGCGGGATCAGCAAATTGGTCACACCCAGGCCGGACCACAACGAGCTGATTTGCGCCTTAGATTGGGCGCACATAATGCTGCGGACATCTTGTCCCGTGGTCAGCAGAAGTTGGTGGTCTGTGCCCTGCGTATCGCCCAAGGGCATCTGGTTAGCCAGGCCCGGCGCGGGCAATGTATTTATCTGGTGGATGACTTGCCGTCCGAACTGGACGAGCAGCACCGCCGCGCGCTATGCCGCTTGTTGGAAGACTTACGCTGCCAGGTGTTTATCACCTGTGTAGACCACGAATTATTGAGGGAAGGCTGGCAGACGGAAACGCCAGTCGCTTTGTTCCACGTGGAACAAGGCCGTATCACCCAGACCCACGACCATCGGGAGTGAAGGCATGAGCGAAGAAAATACGAATACGTACGACTCGACCAGCATTAAAGTGCTTAAAGGTTTGGATGCCGTACGCAAACGTCCCGGTATGTACATCGGTGATACCGATGATGGCAGCGGTCTGCACCACATGGTGTTCGAGGTGGTCGATAACTCGATCGACGAAGCTTTGGCCGGTCACTGCGACGACATCAGCATCATCATCCACCCGGACGAATCCATCACCGTGCGCGACAACGGTCGCGGCATCCCGGTAGATGTGCATAAAGAAGAAGGCGTTTCGGCGGCAGAGGTCATCATGACCGTGCTCCACGCCGGCGGTAAGTTCGATGACAACTCCTACAAAGTATCCGGCGGTTTGCACGGTGTAGGTGTTTCCGTGGTGAACGCCCTCTCCGAACTGCTGGTGCTGACCGTGCGTCGCAGCGGCAAGATCTGGGAGCAGACCTACGTTCACGGCGTTCCGCAAGAGCCGATGAAAATCGTTGGCGAAAGCGAAACCACCGGTACCCAGATTCATTTCCGTCCTTCCGACGAAACCTTCAAGAACATCCACTTCAGCTGGGACATCCTGGCCAAGCGGATTCGTGAACTGTCCTTCCTCAACTCCGGTGTGGGTATCGTCCTCAAAGACGAGCGCAGCGGCAAGGAAGAGCTATTCAAATACGAAGGTGGCCTGCGGGCGTTCGTTGAATACCTGAACACCAACAAGACTGCGGTCAACCAGGTGTTCCACTTCAACATCCAGCGTGAAGACGGCATCGGCGTGGAAATCGCCCTGCAGTGGAACGACAGCTTCAACGAGAACCTGTTGTGCTTTACCAATAACATTCCTCAGCGCGATGGCGGTACTCACCTGGTGGGTTTCCGTTCTGCGCTGACGCGTAACCTGAACACCTATATCGAAGCAGAAGGCCTGGCGAAGAAGCACAAAGTCGCCACCACCGGTGACGATGCCCGTGAGGGCCTGACCGCGATTATTTCGGTCAAGGTTCCGGATCCGAAGTTCAGCTCCCAGACCAAAGACAAGCTGGTGTCTTCCGAAGTGAAGACCGCCGTTGAACAGGAAATGGGCAAGTACTTCTCCGACTTCCTGCTGGAAAACCCGAACGAAGCCAAACTGGTTGTCGGCAAGATGATCGACGCGGCGCGAGCTCGTGAAGCGGCGCGTAAAGCCCGTGAGATGACCCGTCGTAAAGGCGCGCTGGATATCGCTGGCCTGCCCGGCAAACTGGCTGACTGCCAGGAGAAAGACCCTGCCCTCTCCGAACTGTACCTGGTGGAAGGTGACTCTGCTGGCGGTTCCGCCAAGCAGGGCCGTAACCGTCGCACCCAGGCCATCCTGCCGTTGAAGGGTAAGATCCTCAACGTCGAGAAGGCGCGCTTCGACAAGATGATTTCCTCGCAGGAAGTCGGCACCTTGATCACCGCCCTGGGCTGTGGCATCGGCCGCGACGAGTACAACATCGACAAGCTGCGCTACCACAACATCATCATCATGACCGATGCTGACGTCGACGGTTCGCACATCCGCACCCTGCTGCTGACGTTCTTCTTCCGTCAGTTGCCTGAGCTGATCGAGCGTGGCTACATCTACATCGCCCAGCCGCCGCTGTACAAAGTGAAAAAGGGCAAGCAAGAGCAATACATCAAAGACGACGACGCCATGGAAGAGTACATGACGCAGTCGGCCCTGGAAGATGCGAGCCTGCACTTGAACGACGAAGCCCCGGGCATCTCCGGTGAAGCGTTGGAGCGTCTGGTAAACGATTTCCGCATGGTGATGAAGACCCTCAAGCGTTTGTCGCGCCTGTACCCTCAGGAGCTGACCGAGCACTTCATCTACCTGCCTGCCGTCAGCCTCGAGCAGTTGGGCGACCACGCTCACATGCAAAATTGGCTGGCCCAGTACGAAGTCCGTCTGCGTACCGTCGAAAAATCCGGCCTGGTTTACAAAGCCAGCCTGCGTGAAGACCGGGAGCGTAACGTCTGGCTGCCAGAGGTCGAACTGATCTCCCACGGCCTTTCGAACTACGTCACCTTCAACCGCGATTTCTTCGGCAGCAACGACTACAAGACTGTAGTTACACTCGGCGCGCAATTGAGCACCCTGCTGGACGACGGTGCTTACATTCAGCGTGGCGAGCGTAAGAAAGCGGTTAAAGAGTTCAAGGAAGCCCTGGACTGGTTGATGGCTGAGAGCACCAAGCGTCACACCATTCAGCGATACAAAGGTCTGGGCGAAATGAACCCGGATCAGCTGTGGGAAACCACCATGGACCCCGCTCAGCGTCGCATGCTGCGTGTGACCATCGAAGACGCCATTGGCGCGGATCAGATCTTCAACACCCTCATGGGTGATGCGGTCGAGCCTCGTCGTGACTTCATCGAGAGCAACGCCTTGGCGGTGTCCAACCTGGACTTCTGATCAGGTTGCAGCGCAAACAAAAAAGGCCAACGCTAAGCGTTGGCCTTTTTTATTGGCTGGGATTTGAGCATTTTATAAATGCTCCACGTGGAACATCTCAATCTTCGGCAGCAGATGTCACACTCTCCAACCGATACCCATACCCATAGATCGTCAGCAACTGCCACCCCCGCTCCGCCGTCAGTCCGAGCTTATTCCGTAGCCGATAAATATGCGTATCCAGCGGACGTGACGACACCATTTCTTCATGAGTCCAAAACCGCTCATACAAATATTCCCGAGAAAGTGGTCGCGCCAGATTCTCAAACAGGCACCGAGCCAGGCGATATTCGCGCTCCGTCAGGTTGATGGGCTTCCCTGCCCTGCTCACTGTGAGTTCAGCATCATCAAACGTCAGGTCGTTGAAGGTCAGCACTTCGCTGGCCGCGGACTTTTGCAGGCCGTGGCGCCGCAGAACGGCATTGACCCGTGCCTTAAGCTCGTTAGGGCGAAATGGCTTGCTGACGTAATCGTCGGCGCCACTGTTCAGCGCTTGGACGATATCGCTCTCGGCATCGCGGCTGGTGAGCATGATGGCGGCGGGTGGCGCTTCCATGTGCTCGCGGGTCCAGCGCAGCAATGCCAAGCCGCTGAGGTCGGGCAGTTGCCAGTCAAGGATCAGCAGGTCAAAGGTTTCCCGGCGCAGTTGGCGCAGCAGGTCTTCTCCACGCTCGAAGCAGTGCAGCGTCCATGGCTGATCCGCAGCGCTGGGGATTTGTCGCAGTGTCTGTTCCACCCGCCGCAGTTCAGCAGGTTCGTCATCCAGTATTGCGACACGCATGGCAGGGTCCTTTCTGATTGAAGAATGCGGGCATGAATCTGAACAATTATGGCCAGATTCTCAGGCCCTCTGAATCTCTCGGTACGCTGATATCAAATGGCCGTAGCCATTGGAAATCGTCAATACCCAAGCTGGGAAGATACCGGCTCGAGACCTTCAGGAAAAGGATCAATGGCAATCTGGTTTTATGCTGTTTCGAGACGTGTGATTGTTCTGGAAAAGATTAATGTGTGGGGGCGATTGGTATTGGTGGTAATGGCGGCAACTTTGGGGACCGAAACGGTGGGGGCATCGAAGCCGGTAGTGCCTGCATCGTTCGATGAGCGTCAAACCCTGAGTGAACCCGGTAACGGCATGGGCTTCGCCAGCTCACCCTTTGAGCCGCTCAGCGAACCACAGCAGAACCAACGCTGGGTGTTTTAATCGGCGCCAAATCTGAACAAATGTTGCGAATTGGTCCGATGAACCTCTCTTGTAGGTAAATTCGTTGTCGCTGTATGACGCACGGATTGGAGCGAGGGAATTGCTCCGGCACAGGGATGTGTCATCTTCTGCCATAGATCCCCACGCCCCAGACATTTCGGCTATCGACTGGATACCTCATCGAGTATCGTAGGCGGTATTCAAGGTCTTCCCCGCGAGACGCTTCCTGAACGTGCTTTCTGATGATCCATTAGAACTAGAATCTTGATGAGCGCCATGACCTTTTCCCCCTGCCGATTCCGCTTTGCCATTTCTACGCTGTTGGGCTCAGGCTTGATTGTTACGCTAGGCGTAGTGAGCCTGCCGGCCTTGGCACGTTCCGCCCCTCCCCGCGCGCCCTACATTGACGACAACCAGATGTGCCGCGCGCAGCCTCTACCGGCGGTGGTTCAGCACCTGACAGGCGAGGCCTGGAAGCTGGATGCCAAGGGCGTGTCCACTGCCTTGCAAGAAGGCATGGTCATTGATGAACAAGAGCGTGTGAAAACCTCACCAGACGCATTTGTCAGCCTTCTGCTGGGAGACGGTTCGCGGATTGTCTTGCCGTCCAGCTCCCAGGTTCGACTGCACCTGGTCGAGGAGCAATCGATCCCTCAGGTGATACTTGAAGAAGGTCAGGTTGAGGCTTATGTCATCAAGCGTGCCAGTGACTATGACCGTTTTCAGATCGTGACCCCGGTGGGTGTGCTCGGTGTGCGCGGCACGCATTTCCGTGTGCGTAACGACGGCGAACAATCCCTGGTTGAAGTGCTCAATGGGCAAGTCGCGGTCAATCGGGACGATGCTCCAGCGACCCTACGACCGATCAAGAAGAAGCCCATTACCGGTCCGGTTTCGGGTGAAGTGAAGGTCGGTGCGAGGCAGGGGCTGGCATTCAAAAAACAAGGTGAACTCAAGCCCGTGGAACTGCTGGATGCGCCACGTCTGGTGGGCCAGGACGGGCAAAAAGGCGATGCGCCGGTATGGACGCTGTTCATGCGTCCGTTAGCCGGTGCCCAGCGTTACCGGGCCCAGGTCGCGACCGATAAGGCGTTTCTGAACATTAAGCAGGAAAACTTCTCCGACAAGCCGCAAATGCGCTTCACTGGGCTCAAAGCATCGTTCTATCACGTTCGTTTGTCGGCCTATGATGAACAAGGGCTTGAGGGAGAAACCGGGGTCTATGACATCTTCTATTACCCGCCCGCGAACCGCGTGCAATAACGCTCTGGACGCTAACCGGTGAGGCTTTGGCGCAAGGCTGAAAAGCGCCAACCGACCCAGGCTCAGCGACTGTTCAATGGCTTGGTGCGCGAATGGCTCTGGGTCAGCCTGTTGCTGTTACCCATCACGGCATTCCTGTCCTTGAGCCCGGGCTTTTCCCTCAACAACCTGCTGTATGACAGCCTTCGCCGCTTGGCCCCGTTGCCGGTGGATCCACGCATTTTGCTGGTGACCATTGATGACCGCAGCCTGAAGGAACTTGGCCAATGGCCTTGGTCCCGGCGCGTACACGCCGACCTGCTTGATCGGCTGAGCGTTGCCAAACCCGCAGGTGTTCTGTTTGATGTGATCTTCAGTGAGCCCGCCCGGGAGCCGGCCAATGACCTGCGCCTGGCCGAGGCTATGTGCAACGCCGGCACTGTTCTGTTGCCCTTGATTCGTGAAGGCTCGCCCCGCTACGAGCAAGCTGTTGCGCAAATCCTGCCAGTGTTGCCCTTGCGCGATTGTGCCAGGGGCGTCGGCCATATCAATGTTGAAGCGGACAGCGACGGTATCGTTCGAAGTCTGTATTTGCGTGAAGGCCCACCAGGGGACATGACGCCCCAATTGGCCTGGTTGGCGTTTGAGCTGAGCGGCCAGCAGGCTGTTATGCCGGGCGCGCTTGGTCCGGCGGACAGCAACCATTGGCAGCGGCAAAACTCCATTCGAATTCCGTTCATCGCCAGCCATGCCGGCTTTCCCAGCGTGCCGTATATCAGCGTTTTACGCGGTGAGGTGCCGCCTGAGCTGCTCAGAGGCCGCTTGATCCTGGTCGGCGCCACTGCGCCGGGTATGGGCGACCGTTACGTCACGCCACTGTCAGCCAGCGTCGGCACGACACCTGGCGTGGAGATTCAGGCCAACATCCTCAATGGCTTGCTGCAAGGACGCAGCATCGTTGACCTGCCTGCCTGGACGGCAACGCTGCTGGCCACTGCCATGGTCGCGCTGCTATTGGGCTTGCTGTTGTTTCGCCCCCGTTATGCGCTGTGGTTGACCGTCGGTTGCATGAGTGCCGCGCTTCTCGGTTCTTGGTGCCTGTTGCGCCTGGGTCATTGGTGGTCACCGGCGGCGTGCCTGATCGGCATGCTGCTCAGCTACCTGATCTGGAACTGGCGGCGCCTGAGTGTGATCCTGGCCTACTTCGGTTGGGAACTGGCACGCCTGGACAACGAACCCAAAGTGCTCCCGGAGCGGCGTAGAGCGCCCGCCAGCCAGGGTGATGTTCTGCAGGGACGGATCTTCGCCCTGGAACAAGCGGTCAGCCGTACCCGGGACACGCGCCGCTTTATGGCCGATGGCCTGGAATGTTTGCCCGTAGCGACCTTGATTACCGATCCCAAGGGCAATGTCCTGCTGGCCAACCGGATTGCTCGTGATGTATTCGGCAATGAATTGGTGGCTGAAAACCTGCTGGAGCAGCTCGCTGCATTGGGTTATCCACCGCTGCAGGACGGCATTCGCCCTGCCCTGTCGGCGCTGGAAATCGTCGAATTCCGCGACACCCATAACCGTAGCCTGCGCCTCGACCTGGCCCCGCTGCTGCCCGCGGACGGTGACGTGGCATTGGGCTGGCTACTCAGCCTCACAGACCTGAGCATCGAGCGCGACGCCCAGCAGCAGCGGGAAACCTTGCTGCGCTTTCTATCCCACGACCTGCGTGCTCCGCATTCGGCGATCCTCGCCCTGTTGGATGTCCAGGACACTGCAGCGCCAATATTTGGCCTGATCGAACAACAAGTCCGTCGCGCCCTGAACCTGACCGAATCATTCGTGCAACTGGCGAAAGCCGAATCTGACGGCTACCAATTCCAGCCCAGCCTGTTCGCCATGCTGGTGCTCGACGCATTTGATCAAGTCGCGGTGCTCGCCCAGTTGAAAGGCATCCATCTGGTCCACGATCTGGATGAAGACGGCGAGGAAATGGTCTGGGCAGATCAATCGCTGCTGACCCGTGCCTTGTTCAATCTGCTGGAGAACGCAGTCAAATACAGTCCTTCGGGGACCACCGTGACGTTAACCCTGACCAGCAGCGAAGATCGTTTGGAATGCCGCATCAGCGACCAGGGGCGAGGAATCGCCGCGCAGGATTTGCCAGAGCTCTTCGCTCAATACCGGCGCTTCACCTCTGCTCAAGGCAGTGAGGGATTGGGGTTGGGCCTGACCATGGTCAAGGCGGTGGTGGACCGCCACGGCGGGCGGATTGGCTGCGAAAGCGTGCTGGGTAAAGGCACGACCTTCATCCTTCAGCTGCCATTGTGGAGAGAGTGAACGGCTGCTTTTTACCTGTGCATAGAAAACCGGTCTCAACGACCGGTTTTTTAATGCGGAAAAAACTTATGCACCTTTTCCGCTGTTTTATGAGCTTGGGAAATATGTAAGTAAATCAGCAGCCTATAATCAAAAAAGCCCAATTCGCCAACAAACCGTACACAGGTTATCCACAGAAACTCAAATCACCGGAGTGTCGACGACGACCGGCTCCGGCGGCAGCGAACCCATGGCTCTTTGTTGCGCTTCATTCCATGCCTGGGCACGGTCGTTCAGCGCAGCAATAGCACGCGGGCCTTCACCCTCGGCATACATCGGTTCGCCAATGATCACCGTGATGGTGCCTTCACGCTTGGCCCAGCCGGTCTTTGGCCAAAACTTGCCTGCGTTGTGGGCAATTGGCAGCACCGGCAGGCCTGCGTTTACCGCCAAAGCCGTACCGCCACGTGAGAACTTGCCCACAGTGCCGTAGGGCACCCGCGTACCTTCGGGGAAGATCAGCACCCAAACGCCGTCCTTGAGCAGCTCGTCGCCCTTCTTCGCCACATGCTTGAGCGCTGCCTTGGGGTTGTCACGGTCGATGGCGATCGGGCGCAGCATGGCCATGGCCCAGCCGAAGAACGGCACATACAGCAGCTCCCGCTTGAGCACTTGGCTCAGGGGCGAGAAGTAGGCAGACAGGAAGAAGGTTTCCCAGGTGCTCTGGTGGTTCGACAGAATCACGCAAGGCTGGTCCGGGACGTTTTCGGCGCCTTTGATCTCGAAACGAATGTTCAGGAACACCTTGGTCAACCACAACGCGCAGTTGCACCAAAAAACGTTGATGAAACGATAGCGCGCCTTGAATGGCAGAAAAGGCGCGATAAAAAAGCTCAGGGTGCACCAGAGGAAAGAACTGGTGCCCAGCAGCAGGTAAAAGAAGAAGGTTCTGATGGCCTGCAAAATCGACATGGCGGCATTTACCGTTGCGGGACAAGGCCCGCCTGTTAAAAGCGCGCTCCCGAACAGTCCTTGGTCAGGAAGTCAGAAGGGCTGCTAGTTGTTGATAAGTTCTGCGGCAACCGCCGCCAGATCGTCAAAAATCAAGGTGCCTACCGGCAGGGTTTTAGCCTGGGTCTTTTCGCCTTTTCCGGTTTTTACCAAAACTGGCTGAGAGTCGACGGCTTTGGCAGCCTCCAGGTCACCGAGGCTGTCCCCGACAAACCATAGCCCAGCCAATGGCACGTTGTAATGTTCAGCAATAGTTTTAAGCATACCGGGTTTGGGCTTGCGGCAATCGCAACCTTCATCCGGGCCATGTGGGCAATACACCACCAGCCCTACTTCACCGCCCTGCTCGGCCACCAGCATGCGCAAGCGCGCGTGCATGGCGTCGAGGGTGGCGATGTCGTAGTAGCCGCGGGCGATGCCGGACTGGTTGGTGGCGATGGCCACCGTCCAGCCCGCTTTGCTCAACTGCGCGATGGCCTCGATCGAGCCGGGCAGTGGAATCCATTCCGCCACCGATTTGATGTAAGCGTCGGAGTCGTAATTGATCACTCCGTCCCGATCGAGAATCAGCAGTTTCAACATGATCAGCTCAGTACGGAAATGTCAGCGATATTGATGAACAAGCCACGCAGACGCGCCAGCATGGCGTAGCGGTTTTTCCGCACGCCCGCATCTTCGGCATTGATCATCACCGCTTCGAAGAACGCATCCACCGGCTCACGCAAGGTGGCCAGGCGCGCCAGTGCTTCGGCGTAGTTACGTTCGGCGATCAGCGGCTTCACTGCGTTTTCTGCCTTGGCGATGGCCGAGTTCAGCGAGAACTCCTTGGCATCGGCAAACAGGCCTGGGTCGACTTCGGCATTGCCGAGGTTGTCGGCCTTGCTCAGCAGGTTCGATACACGCTTGTTCACGGCGGCCAGGGCACCGGCTTCCGGCAGCTTGCGGAAGGCCTGAACGGCTTGTACGCGTTGGTCGAAGTCCAGCGCCGAACCCGGTTGCAGGGCACGTACCGACAGGTACACCGAAACATCCACGCCTTCGTCTTCGTAACGTGCACGCAGACGGTCGAACACGAACTCCAGTACTTGCTCGGCCAGGCCCGCTTGCTTGACCTTGGCACCGAACTGGCCGACAGCGAACACCACGGCCTGGGTCAGGTCGAGGTCGAGCTTCTTGTCGATCAGGATCCGCAGCACACCCAGGGCCGCACGGCGCAGGGCATACGGGTCTTTGCTGCCGGTAGGCAACATGCCGATACCGAAGATACCGACGAGGGTATCCAGCTTGTCCGCGATGGCCACGGCCGCACCGGTGAGGGTCGTCGGCAGCTCGGCGCCAGCACCGCGCGGCATGTACTGCTCGTTCAGCGCCAGGGCGACGTCTTCCGGCTCGCCATCATTGAGGGCGTAGTAGTAACCGGCGACACCTTGCATCTCCGGGAACTCGCCGACCATCTCGGTGGCCAGGTCGCACTTGGACAGCAGGCCGGCACGCGCAGCCCAGGCGGCATCGCCACCAATGCGAGGGGCGATGTAGGCCGCCAGCTTGGAAACCCGCACAGCCTTGTCGTAGACGCTGCCGAGTTTTTCCTGGAACACCACGTTTTGCAGGCGCAGGTTGAAGTCTTCCAGCTTCTGCTTTTTGTCTTGCTTGAAGAAGAACTCGGCGTCAGTCAGGCGCGGGCGAACGACTTTCTCGTTACCGGCGATGATCTGCTGCGGGTCCTTGCTTTCGATGTTGGCCACGGTGATGAACCGAGGCAGCAACTTGCCGTCTACGTCCAGCAGGCAGAAGTACTTCTGGTTGTCCTGCATGGTGGTGATCAGTGCTTCTTGTGGCACGTCGAGGAAACGTTCCTCGAACGAGCACACCAGCGGCACTGGCCATTCAACCAAAGCCGTCACTTCGTCCAGCAGGCTTGGCGGCACGATGGCGGTGCCTTCCTGCTGGCGGGCCAGCTCTTCGGTGCGCTTGCTGATCAGCTCGCGACGCTCATCGGCATCGGCCAGCACGTAGGCGGCACGCAGGTCAGCGGCGTAGTTGGCCGGCGAGGTGATGCGCACGGCTTCAGGATGGTGGAAGCGGTGACCACGGGAATCACGACCGGCCTTTTGGGCGAGGATGGTGCAGTCGATGACTTGGTCACCGAGCAGCATCACCAGCCATTGGGTTGGACGCACGAACTCTTCCTTGCGGGCACCCCAGCGCATGCGCTTCGGGATCGGCAGGTCGTTCAGGGAGTCTTCAACGATGGTCGGCAACAGGCTGGCAGTCGGCTTACCGGTGATGACCTGGCTGAAACGCAGTTTCGGGCCGCTCTGGTCGATCTCGCTCAGCTCGACGCCACACTTCTTGGCAAAACCAAGGGCGGCTTGAGTCGGGTTGCCTTCAGCATCGAAGGCGGCCTGGCGTGGCGGGCCGTCGAGGTTGATGCTGCGGTCCGGCTGCTGGGTTTCCAGCGCGGTGAGCAACACCGCCAGGCGGCGTGGCGCGGCGTAGACCTTCTTCGCTGCGAACTTCAGGCCAGCGGTTTGCAGGCCTTTTTCGATACCGGCCAGAAACGCGTCGGCCAGGGTGTTGAGTGCCTTGGGTGGCAGCTCTTCGGTGCCCAGTTCAACCAGGAAATCTTGAGCACTCATTGTGCAGCCTCCAGCTTAGCCAACACTTCATCACGCAGGTCCGGGGTTGCCATCGGGAAGCCCAGTTTGGCGCGAGCCAGCAGGTAGGCTTGGGCGACGGAACGCGCCAGGGTGCGTACACGCAGGATGTATTGCTGGCGCGCGGTGACCGAGATGGCACGGCGAGCATCCAGCAGGTTGAAGGTGTGAGACGCCTTCAGCACCATTTCATAGCTCGGCAACGGCAGTGGCTGATCCAGTTCGATCAGGCGCTTGGCTTCGCTTTCATAGAAGTCGAACAGCTCGAACAGTTTCTCGACGTTGGCGTGTTCGAAGTTGTAGGTCGACTGCTCCACTTCGTTCTGGTGGAACACATCGCCATAGGTCACCTTGCCGAACGGGCCGTCAGCCCATACCAGGTCGTAGACCGAGTCCACGCCTTGCAGGTACATGGCCAGACGCTCGAGACCGTAGGTGATCTCGCCGGTCACCGGGTAGCACTCGATGCCACCGGCTTGCTGGAAGTAAGTGAATTGCGTCACTTCCATGCCGTTGAGCCAGACTTCCCAGCCCAGGCCCCAGGCGCCGAGGGTTGGCGACTCCCAGTTGTCTTCGACGAAACGGATGTCGTGGACCAGCGGGTCCAGGCCGACATGTTTCAGCGAGCCCAGGTACAGCTCCTGGAAGTTGTCCGGGTTCGGCTTCAGAACCACCTGGAACTGGTAGTAATGCTGCAGGCGGTTCGGGTTTTCGCCGTAGCGGCCGTCAGTCGGGCGACGACTGGGCTGCACATAAGCGGCGTTCCAGGTTTCCGGGCCGATGGCCCGCAGGAAGGTAGCGGTGTGGAAAGTGCCGGCGCCTACTTCCATATCGTAGGGCTGAAGTACCACACAACCTTGCTCGGCCCAGTATTGCTGGAGGGCGAGGATCAAGTCTTGGAAGGTACGCACGGCTGGCGTAGGCTGGCTCACGAAATTCACCTGTTACTTGGGCTGCGATTTAAAGAGCGGGAGTATACCCGATTCGGCCGCGCCACCATCCCCTGGAGCCTTATGCCACGCTGCTTTTGGTGTTCTGAAGATCCGCTGTACATGGCTTATCACGATCAGGAGTGGGGAACGCCGCTGCGCGATGCGCAGGGACTGTTCGAGTTGCTTTTGCTCGAAGGGTTCCAGGCGGGCCTGTCCTGGATCACCGTTTTACGCAAACGCGAGCACTATCGAAAGGTCTTGTTTGGATTTGATGCACAGCGTTTGGCGCAACTGAGCGATGCCGAGATTGAAGCGCTGATGCTCGATCCGGGCATCGTGCGTAACCGCCTGAAACTCAATGCCACCCGACGCAATGCCGCCGCCTGGCTGGCGCTGGAGGATCCTGTGGGGTTGCTCTGGTCGTTTGTCGGCGGCGTGCCCAAGGTCAATCATTTCAAGGATCGCAGCCAGGTTCCGGCGATTACGCCTGAAGCGGAAGCGATGAGCAAAGCCCTGAAAAAAGCCGGCTTTACGTTCGTCGGACCCACCATCTGCTACGCGTTCATGCAGGCCTCGGGCATGGTCATGGACCACACCCAGGACTGCGACCGTTACGCGGACCTGGCCAACGCCGGTTAGAATGGCGGTTTTGCGCACCACACACGATCAGGAGTGACCTGTGGAAAAGTTTAAAGGCGCCTTGCTGGTAGGCGCTCTTCGATTGTTTGCCCTGCTGCCTTGGCGCGCGGTGCAAGCGGTCGGTTCGGCGATTGGCTGGATCATGTGGAAAACCCCCAACCGCTCCCGCGAGACGGTGCGGATCAACCTGTCCAAATGCTTCCCCGACATGGACCCGGCCGAGCGCGAGCGCCTGGTGGGCCAGAGCCTCAAGGACATCGGCAAGTCCCTGACCGAAAGCGCTTGCGCCTGGATCTGGCCGGCCCAGCGTTCCATTGACCTGGTGCGTGAAGTCGAAGGCCTGGAAGTGCTGCACGAAGCCCTGGCCTCGGGTAAAGGCGTGGTCGGTATCACCAGCCACCTGGGCAACTGGGAGGTGTTGAACCACTTCTATTGCAGCCAGTGCAAACCGATCATTTTCTACCGCCCGCCGAAGCTCAAGGCGGTGGATGACTTGCTGCGCAAACAGCGGGTGCAATTGGGCAACCGTGTGGCGGCGTCCACCAAGGAAGGCATCCTCAGTGTCATCAAGGAAGTGCGCAAAGGCGGCCAGGTGGGCATTCCTGCCGACCCGGAGCCGGCAGAGTCCGCCGGGATCTTCGTGCCGTTCTTCGCCACCCAGGCGCTGACCAGCAAGTTCGTGCCGAACATGCTGGCGGGGCACAAGGCGGTCGGGGTGTTCCTGCATGCCCTGCGGCTGCCGGATGGCTCGGGCTACAAAGTGATCCTGGAAGCGGCGCCGGACGACATGTACAGCACCGACACCGCCACATCGTGTGCGGCGATGAGCAAGGTGGTGGAGCGGTATGTGGCTGCTTACCCAAGCCAGTACATGTGGAGCATGAAGCGCTTCAAGAAACGTCCGCCGGGTGAGGCGCGGTGGTACTGACCCGCTTCCTGTAGGAGCGAGCTTGCTCGCGAAGGTCGTTAACGATTATGCGGTCTTTCTGATTTGACGCGGCGCTCTCGGGTTTTTCGCGAGCAAGCTCGCTCCTACAGGTGTTTATCGAGTTTCTTCAGGAACACCGTCATTTCTTTTTCGGCCTGCTTATCGCCATGGGCCAAGGCTGCTTCAATACCCTTCTCCCAAGCCAACCGCGCCGCAGCATTATCACCCTGCCCCAACTGCGCTTTGCCCAACAGCTTCCACGCCGCCGAATACTTCGGATCAAACTCGACGCACTTCTGCAAATGCTCCGCCGCCTTGGCGTTGTCCTTCAGATCCAGATAACCCTTGCCCAACCCAAACCGCAGCAGTGAGTTATCCACACCCTTGGCGAGCATTTTTTCCAGGGATTCGAGCATGTCGGTCACTCCGTTTGATCAGAAAAAGCTCAGGCCCACGTGGAACAGTTTCTCCACATCGCGGATATGTTTTTTATCCACAAGGAACAGAATCACATGGTCGCCGGTGGCGATCACCGTGTCGTCGTGGGCGATGATCACCTCTTCATCGCGAATGATCGCGCCGATGGTAGTACCCGGTGGCAGGCCGATATCGCGGATCGCCTTGCCAATCACCTTGCTCGACTTCGAGTCGCCGTGGGCAATCGCCTCGATGGCTTCCGCCGCGCCCCGGCGCAATGAGTGCACACTGACGATATCGCCGCGCCGTACGTGGGCCAGCAAGGTGCCGATGGTTGCCAATTGCGGGCTGATGGCGATGTCGATATCGCCACCCTGGATCAGGTCGACATAGGCCGGGTTGTTGATGATGGTCATCACCTTCTTCGCACCCAGCCGCTTGGCCAGCAACGACGACATGATGTTGGCTTCGTCATCGTTGGTCAGGGCCAGGAAGATGTCGGCGTCGGCAATGTTTTCTTCCAGCAGCAGGTCACGGTCCGAGGCACTGCCTTGCAGGACCACGGTGCTGTCGAGGGTGTCGGACAAGTACCGGCAGCGTGCCGGATTCATCTCGATGATCTTCACCTGATAGCGGCTTTCGATGGCCTCGGCCAAGCGCTCGCCGATCTGCCCGCCGCCGGCGATGACGATGCGTTTGTAGGTCTCATCCAGACGGCGCATTTCACTCATCACCGCGCGAATATTCGCCTTGGCCGCGATGAAAAATACTTCGTCGTCGGCTTCGATCACCGTATCGCCCTGCGGCAGGATCGGCCGGTCGCGACGGAAGATTGCCGCCACTCGCGTCTCGACGTTGGGCATGTGCTCGCGCAGTTGGCGCAGTTGCTGGCCCACCAACGGCCCGCCGTAGTACGCCTTGACCGCTACCAGCTGCGCCTTGCCTTCGGCGAAGTCGATCACCTGCAAGGCGCCCGGGTGTTCGATCAGGCGCTTGATGTAGTGGGTCACCACCTGCTCCGGGCTGATCAGCACGTCCACCGGGATCGCGTCGTTGTCGAACAGCCCGGCGCGGGTCAGGTAGGCCGCCTCACGCACCCGGGCGATCTTGGTCGGGGTGTGGAACAGGGTGTGGGCGACCTGGCAGGCGACCATGTTGGTCTCGTCACTGTTGGTGACTGCCACCAGCATGTCGGCATCGTCGGCACCGGCCTGGCGCAGTACCGTAGGAAACGAGGCACGGCCTTGTACGGTACGGATATCCAAGCGGTCGCCCAAATCCCGCAGGCGCTCCGCGTCGGTGTCGACCACGGTGATGTCGTTGGCTTCGCTGGCCAAATGCTCGGCCAGCGTACCGCCGACCTGCCCTGCGCCGAGGATGATGATTTTCATCCGGTCACTCCCTTAAAACCATTCAGCCGCGAGCGGCGGCAATCTTGATCAGCTTGGCGTAATAGAACCCGTCGTGGCCGCCTTCCTGGGCCAGCAACTGGCGGCCATGAGGCTGCTTGATCCCGGCCTGGATGTCGAGGTCCAGTTCCCGTGCGCCGCTGGTGCGGGCCAGGAAGGCTTCGATGACTTCGGTGTTTTCGGTGGGCAGCGTCGAGCAGGTGGCGTACAGCAGGATGCCGCCGACTTCGAGGGTCGGCCACAACGCGTCCAGCAATTCACCTTGCAGCACGGCCAGGGCGGCGATGTCGTCGGGTTGGCGGGTCAGCTTGATGTCCGGGTGACGGCGGATCACGCCGGTGGCGGAACACGGCGCGTCCAGCAGGATGCGCTGGAAGGGCTTACCGTCCCACCAGGTGGCGGTGTCGCGGCCGTCGGCGGCGATCAGCTCGGCGCTGAGGCCCAGGCGCGCGAGGTTTTCCCGCACACGCACCAGGCGCTTGGCTTCCAGGTCGACGGCGACGACGCCGGCCAGGTCCGCTTGCACTTCCATAATGTGGCAGGTTTTGCCGCCGGGGGCGCAGCAGGCGTCCAGCACCCGTTGGCCAGGCGCCAGGTCCAGCAGATCAGCGGCCAGTTGCGCGGCTTCGTCCTGCACGCTGATCCAGCCTTCGGCGAACCCGGGCAGATTACGGACATCGCCCGGTTCTGTAAGAACGATGCCGTCCTGGCTGTAGACGCAGGCGGTCGCCGCTACACCGGCTTCGCCAAGCAACGTGAGATACGTATCGCGCGTGTGATGACGGCGGTTCACCCGCAGGATCATCGGCGGGTGCGCGTTGTTGGCGGCGCAGATGGCTTCCCATTGCTCGGGCCAGAATGCCTTCAGGGATTTTTGCAGCCAGCGCGGGTGAGCGGTACGCACCACCGGGTCATGTTCCAGTTCGGCCAGCAGCGCTTCGCTTTCGCGCTGTGCGCGGCGTAGCACGGCGTTGAGCAAGGCCTTGGCCCAGGGCTTTTTCAGTTTGTCGGCGCAACCGACGGTTTCGCCGATGGCGGCGTGGGCCGGCACGCGGGTATAGAGCAGTTGATAGAGGCCCACCAGCAGTAGTGCCTCGACATCGGCATCTGCGGCCTTGAACGGCTTTTGCAGCAGCTTGGCCGCCAGCGCCGACAACCGCGGCTGCCAGCGGGCGGTGCCGAAAGCCAGGTCCTGGGTGAAGCCGCGATCGCGGTCTTCGACTTTATCCAGTTGGGTCGGTAACGAACTGTTGAGGGAAGCCTTGCCGTTGAGTACGGCGGCCAGGGCCTTGGCGGCGGCCAGACGTGGGTTCATTGGGTGTCTACCGCTTGGCCGAGGACGATGCCGACGGCAAATTTCTCACGACGGCTGTTGAACAAATCGCTGAAATTCAGCGCCTTGCCGCCGGGCAGTTGCAGACGGGTCAGGCACAGCGCCTGTTCACCGCACGCTACCAATAGGCCGTCCTTGCTGGCGCCGATAATCTCGCCGGGCGCGCCCTTGCCTTCAGCCAGGGTGGCGGCCAGTACTTTCAGGGCTTCGCCATTGAGGGTGCTGTGGCAGATTGGCCACGGGTTGAAGGCGCGTACCAGGCGTTCCAGCTCAACGGCAGGGCGGCTCCAGTCGATGCGGGCTTCATCCTTGTTCAATTTGTGGGCGTAGGTGGCGAGGCTGTCGTCCTGCACTTCGCCTTCCAGGGTGCCAGCAGCCAGGCCGGCGATGGCCTGGACTACGGCCGGCGGGCCCATCTCGGCTAGGCGATCGTGCAGGCTGCCACCGGTGTCTTCAGCGGTAATCGGGGTGGTAACTTTCAACAGCATCGGGCCGGTGTCCAGGCCCGCTTCCATGCGCATTACGGTCACACCACTTTCGGCGTCACCGGCTTCAACGGCCCGTTGGATCGGTGCCGCACCGCGCCAGCGAGGCAGCAGCGAGGCGTGGCTGTTGATGCAACCCAGGCGCGGGATATCCAGCACGGCCTGAGGCAGGATCAAACCATAAGCCACTACCACCAGCAGGTCCGGCTTCAGCGCAGCCAGTTCGGCTTGGGCATCGGCGTTGCGCAGGGTTGGCGGTTGCAGCACCACAATGTTGTTTTCCAGTGCCAGCTGCTTGACCGGGCTGGGCATCAGCTTTTGCCCACGACCGGCCGGGCGATCGGGCTGGGTGTAGACCGCCACGATTTCATACGGGCTGGCGAGCAGGGCCTTGAGGTGTTCGGCGGCGAATTCGGGGGTGCCGGCAAAAACGATGCGCAGTGGCTCGGTCATGGGAAACGTCTCACAAAAGAAAAAGGCTTGCCGGAGCAAGCCTTTGAAAGAAGGGAATCAAGCTTGCTGGCGATGCTTCTTTTCCAGCTTCTTCTTGATCCGGTCGCGTTTAAGCGTGGACAGGTAATCAACAAACAGCTTGCCGTTGAGGTGGTCGCATTCGTGTTGAATGCACACCGCCAGCAGGCCTTCGGCAATCATCTCGAACGGCTTGCCGTCACGGTCCAGGGCCTTGATCTTGACGCGCTGGGGACGGTCGACGTTCTCGTAGAAGTCAGGCACCGACAGGCAGCCTTCCTGATACTGGCCCATCTCGTCGGTCAGGGTTTCGAACTCAGGGTTGATAAACACCAGGGGCTCGCTGCGGTCTTCGGACAGGTCCATGACCACGACGCGCTGATGCACGTCGACCTGGGTCGCGGCGAGGCCGATACCCGGGGCTTCATACATTGTTTCAAACATGTCATCGACCAACTGACGAACCTTGGCGTCCACTACGGCCACTGGCTTGGCGATGGTGCGCAGGCGTGAGTCCGGAAATTCGAGGATGTTCAAAATAGCCATAAGCGTAATTGCTGCACATGTGAGGTAAAGGCAAGTCGGCGCCGGGGATGGACCCTTGATGTGCCGGAATAAGTGCCGTGGGAAAACGTCCGAAAGCCACGAAGGCCAAGGCGTTTCACGCGAATGCACATAATAAAGGAGATTCACCCCATGAGGAAATCGCTACTCGTCTTGCTGCTGTGGGCCCAGGCCGTTGTTGGCCAGGTTCCCGCGAGCTTTCCACAGGCGGGTCAACCGCTGCCGCTTCATACGCAACAAGCCATTCAGCGCTTTTTACTGCACAACCGCATTCTCGATACGCCCCAGGAACTGGACCACGCTCCCTATATTGTTGCAGCAGATGCCGGCCGAGTACTGGGCGCCAATGGCGAACGTGTTTATGCGCGTGGGGCCTTGGACCCTGCCGTGCAAAGCTACGGGATCTTCCGCCGGGGCAAGGCTTATACCGACCCCGATAGCCAGGAATGGCTGGGCATCAACGCTGATGACATAGGCACCGCACGTTTTGTGACAGCGGGCGACGTCAGCACATTGGGTGTGCAGCGGGTGACCCAGGAGGTGCGTCCCGGGGACCGGCTGCTCAGCCAGCAAGCACCCACGGACCTTGCCAGCCTGGTGGTTCAGTGGCCTGCCCGCGCCATTGCCGGGCACATCATCGACGTGCCCCGGGGCGTGACGCAGATCGGCGTGCTGGACGCGGTGACGTTGAACAAGGGCCGCCGTGACGGGCTGATGGAAGGTCATTTGCTGGCCGTGGTGAAAGCCGGTGAAACCGTTCGGGACAGAGTGACCGGCGTTCCGGTGAAGATGCCTGATGAGCCTGCCGGGACGCTGGTGGTGTTCCGCACCTACGAAAAGCTCAGCTACGGCCTGGTGCTCAGCGCGTCACGTTCGCTGGCGGTAATGGACCGTTTTGAGGCGCCTGATCAAAGGCAATAATTAGGTTGCTAAATAAGTTACCAACAGAGTTATCCACAGTTTATTCCGATCAAGGACGATCAAATGTTACCGACGAATAACCGCGAAATTTCCCCGGCAGAGCTGGAAGCCCGACTACGCTTGCACAGGCTGCCGGAACTGGGTCCCAAAGGTTTTCAAAAGCTCATCGAGGCGTTTGGTTCTGCGTCAAAAGCCATCAGCGCACCGGCGAGTGCCTGGCGTTCATTGGGACTCAAGGTGGCCAGCGCCGACGCCCGGCGCAGTGAGGAAGTACGTGATGGTGCCAGTGCGGCCCTCGCCTGGCTGGAGCGTCCGGCCCAGCATTTGCTGATGTGGGACCAACCCGACTACCCGGCATTGCTCGCAGAATTGGATGACGCGCCCCCGCTATTATTCGTCGCCGGCAACCCGGCGATTCTGGAAAAACCGCAATTGGCGATGGTCGGCAGCCGTCGTGCCTCCAGGCCAGGAATGGACACCGCCGCCGCGTTTTCCCGCAGCCTGGCGAGTGCCGGTTTTGTCATCACCAGTGGCCTTGCCCTGGGGATCGACGGCGCAGCTCACCAAGCGGCTTTGGATGTTGGTGGACATACAATTGGCGTAATGGGCACCGGGCTCGAAAATTTTTATCCACAGCGCCACCGACGCCTGGCCGAAGCGATGATTGCCCAAGGCAGCGCCGTGGTTTCCGAGTTTCCGTTGGACGCCCCGCCCCAGGCCGGTAACTTCCCACGCCGCAACCGTATTATCAGTGGCCTGTCCCTTGGGGTGCTGGTGGTGGAGGCCAGTATGGCCAGCGGTTCGCTGATCACTGCACGCCTGGCGGCGGAGCAAGGCCGCGAGGTATACGCTATCCCCGGCTCGATCCATCACCCCGGGGCCAAAGGCTGCCATCAACTGATCCGCGATGGGGCGGTGCTGGTGGAAACCATTGAACACATCCTCGAAAACCTGCGCGGCTGGCAGGCACTGTCCCGCCCGGCGCCGATTGCGGTCACTCACCCACTGGTGGCGCTGTTGCACGCGGCGCCCCACACCAGTGAAGCCTTGGCGATTGCCAGCGGAAGGGCTTTGTCCGAGGTGCTGGCCAGCCTGACGGAACTCGAGCTGGAAGGCCGGGTAATCTGCGAAAGCGGGCGCTGGCTTGCGCGCGGCTAGGTTTTGTAACGAAGATCGGTAAACTGCGCAGAGCTTTAGTCCGGAGAGTGAGCAATGGTCAACAGGTGGCGTGTGCGAGAAGCCGCACGAGAAATTCGCGCAGGCGCGGTGATTGCCTATCCAACCGAGGCGGTCTGGGGCCTGGGCTGTGACCCTTGGAACGAAGAGGCCGTGGATCGGTTGCTGGCGATCAAGGGCCGGTCTGTGGATAAGGGGCTGATCCTGATTGCTGACAACATCCGTCAGTTCGATTTTCTCTTCGAAGACTTTCCTGATGAGTGGATGGACCGCATGGCCAGTACCTGGCCGGGTCCCAATACGTGGCTGGTGCCCCATCAGGATTTATTGCCCGAGTGGATTACCGGGGTGCATGACACGGTGGCGCTACGGGTGACTGATCATCCGCAGGTGCGGGATTTGTGCTCGCTGGTCGGGCCGCTGATTTCCACCTCGGCCAACCCACAGGGCCGCCCAGCGGCGCGCACGCGGATTCGTGTGGAGCAGTATTTCCGTGGGCAGGTGGATCTGGTGTTGGGCGGGAATCTGGGGGGGCGCAAGAACCCGAGTTTGATTCGGGATCTGGCGACGGGTGAGGTTGTGCGGCCTTCCTGAGACCGAGTTGCCTGCATTCGCGAGCAAGCCCGCTCCCACATTTGACCGAGACCAACTTTTGGAACGCGGACAAATGTGGGAGCGGCGGTGCGACGATTCGACTTGCTCGCGAAGAGGCCCTCAAAGCCGCTGAAAATCCAACGCCCTATGGCAACAGAATGGTCGACCCAGTCGTGCGCCGCGCCGACAACTCAATCTGCGCCTTTGCCGCATCCCCCAGCGAAAACCGCTGATTAATATCAATCTGCAACTTGCCACTGATGATCATCGAAAACAGATCATCCGCCATCGCCTGCAGGTTTTCCGGGTTGTTGGCATAAGTCGCCAGGGTCGGGCGGGTCACATACAGCGAACCTTTCGCCGCCAGAATCCCCAGGTTGACCCCATCCACAGCCCCCGAAGCATTCCCAAAACTCACCACCAACCCGCGTGGCGCCACGCTGTCCAAAGATGTGAGCCAGGTGTCCTTGCCTACGCCGTCGTACACCACCGGGCATTTCTTGCCGTCAGTCAGTTCCAACACGCGCTGTGCGACGTTTTCCTTGCTGTAGTCGATGGTTTCCCAGGCACCGAGGGATTTTGCCAGCGCTGCCTTTTCCGGCGAACTGACGGTACCGATCAGCTTCACGCCCAAGGCCTTGGCCCATTGACACGCCAGCGAGCCCACACCACCGGCGGCGGCGTGGAACAGGATAGTTTCACCGCCTTTCAGCTCATAGGTCTGGCGCAAAAGGTACTGCACGGTCAGGCCCTTGAGCATCGCGCCGGCGGCCTGTTCGAAGCTGATGTCGTCCGGCAGGTGCACCAGGTTGGCGGCCGGCAGTACATGCAATTCGCTGTAGGCACCCAGTGGGCCGCTGCCGTAGGCCACGCGATCACCTACCTTGAATTGAGTGACTTCACTGCCTACTGCTTCAACCACGCCAGCGCCTTCAGCGCCCAGGCCCGACGGCAAGGCCGGTGGTGCATACAGGCCGCTGCGGAAATACGTGTCGATGAAGTTCAGGCCAATGGCCTTGTTCTGCACGCGAACCTGCTGCGGGCCGGGTTCTGCCGGGGTGTAGTCCACATACTCAAGTACTTCGGGGCCGCCATGGGCACGGAACTGGATACGTTTGGCCATCTGCACTCTCCTCAAGTCAATTTCGCGTAGCCCCCTATCGGACTCCTATGCTTGATCTTCGTCAACTGCGGCAATACGGGGTGCAGTGGTATCCTGTGCGCCCATTTGCCGCCGACGCCCAATGGCCTCGCGTAGCTTTGCCCGATTCAAGGTGATGTCATGACTACCCGCACCGAGGCTGTCAAAGCCTACCTGCTCGACCTGCAAGACCGTATTTGCAGCGCCCTGGAAACCTTTGAGACGGACACTCGCTTTATCGAAGACGCCTGGACCCGGCCGGCCGGCGGCGGTGGTCGCACCCGTGTGATCGAAAACGGTTCGGTGATCGAGAAAGGCGGCGTTAACTTTTCCCACGTGTTTGGCAGCGGCCTCCCACCGTCCGCCAGTGCGCATCGCCCGGAATTGGCCGGTCGCGGTTTTGAAGCCCTCGGCGTGTCGCTGGTGATCCACCCGCACAACCCGCATGTGCCGACTTCCCACGCCAACGTACGGTTTTTCATCGCTGAAAAAGAAGGCGAAGAGCCGGTGTGGTGGTTCGGTGGCGGCTTCGACCTGACGCCCTACTACGGCAACGAAGAAGACTGCATCCACTGGCACCGCGTCGCCGAGCAGGCCTGCGCGCCGTTTGGCCCGGACGTGTACTCGCGCTACAAGGCTTGGTGCGACACCTACTTCCACATCAAGCACCGCAACGAACCCCGGGGCATCGGCGGTTTGTTCTTCGATGATTTGAACGAGTGGGACTTCGACACCAGTTTCGCCTTCATGCGCGCCATCGGCGATGCCTACATCGACGCCTACCTGCCAATCGTCCAGCGCCGCAAGGCCATGGCCTATACCGAGCAGCAGCGCGAATTCCAGGAATTCCGCCGTGGCCGCTACGTTGAGTTCAACCTGGTCTACGACCGTGGCACCCTGTTTGGCCTGCAATCAGGCGGGCGCACCGAGTCGATCCTGATGTCGCTGCCGCCGCAGGTGCGCTGGAGCTACGACTGGAAGGCCGCACCGGACAGCGAAGAAGCGCGTCTCACCGACTACTACCTGCAAGACCGCGACTGGCTGGGCGTGCTGCCCAAGGCGGCGGTCTGATGGATCGTTATGTCGTCTTCGGCAACCCCATCGGCCACAGCAAGTCGCCGCTGATTCACCGTCTGTTCGCTGAACAAACTGGTGAGCAACTGGACTACAGCACCTTGCTCGCGCCACTCGAGGATTTCACCGGCTGTGCAAAAGCATTTTTCGCACAAGGCCGTGGCGCCAACGTCACCGTACCGTTCAAGGAAGAGGCCTATCGCCTGGCCAATACCCTGACCGAACGGGCCCAACGTGCCGGCGCGGTGAATACCCTGAGCAAACTCGCCGATGGCAGCCTGTTGGGAGACAACACCGACGGCGCCGGCCTGGTGCGGGATTTGACGGTGAATGCCGGGTTCAGCCTGCAAGGGAAACGCATCCTGCTGCTGGGTGCTGGCGGTGCCGTGCGCGGTGCGCTGGAACCGTTACTGGCAGAGCAACCGGCGTCGCTAATCATCGCCAACCGCACCGTGGAAAAAGCCGAACTGCTCGCCGAACTGTTCGACGACCTCGGGCCGGTGTCCGCCAGCGGTTTCGACTGGCTGCGTGAGCCGGTGGACCTGATCATCAACGCCACCTCCGCCAGCCTGTCAGGCGATGTACCGCCGATTGCCGGCAGCCTCGTTGAGCCGGGCAAGACCTTTTGCTACGACATGATGTACGGCAAAGAGCCTACGGCGTTTTGCCGCTGGGCCAGTGAGCAGGGCGCCGCGGCAGCGATGGATGGCCTGGGAATGTTGGTGGAGCAGGCGGCGGAAGCGTTCTACCTGTGGCGCGGCGTGCGCCCGGATTCGGCCCCGGTGCTGGCTGAATTGCGTAGCCAACTGGCCTGACGCAAATCTAAATGTGGGAGCGGGCTTGCTCGCGAATGCGGTGGATCAGTCGATACATACGGCGACTGTCACACCGCATTCGCGAGCAAGCCCGCTCCCACAGTTTTAACCGCGTTCAGTCTTCGAAATGGATGGGGCATTTGTCGGCCCCTTCCAGTTTCTTCAGCTCTTCCACCACCTGCGGCCGGGCCTTGCGCAACGCCAGGCTGCGCCCCAATCCGTTCAATCGGCGCGCTTCTTGGTGCAGCATCTCCACCCCGGAATAGTCGATAAAGTTGATCTGCTGCGCCTCGATCACCACCCGCTGGCCCTGCAGGCTTTGCAGCCGCACCTGCAGGTAATGGCTGGCGCCGAAAAAGATCGACCCGCCGACCCGCAGCACATCGTCCTCACCGTCACGCCATTGTTGGACTCGCGGCTGCGAAGTGCGCTTGAGATAGAAAAACAGCGACGCCAGCACACCCGCATAAATCGCCGTCTGCAATTCCAGCAACAGCGTGGCGATGCAGGTCAGGCTCATCACCACGAACTCTGCGCGGCTGACCCGGAACAGCGCCCGAATACCGCGATGGTCCACCAACCCCCAGCAAATCAGCAGGATGCTCGCGGCCATGCTCGGGATCGGGATATGCGCGATCAGGGCCGCGCCGAACAGCGCAAACAGCGCCACCCACAGCGCAGAAAACACCCCGGCCAGCGGCGAGCAAGCACCTGCTTCATAGCTCAGGCCCGAACGGGTGAAGGAACCTGCCGACAAGTACCCGGAGAAAAATCCGCCGACGATGTTGGATAAACCCTGCGCACGCACTTCCTGATTCGCATCGAGCAATTGCTGGGAGCGGGCCGACAGCGAGCGCGCAATCGACAAGCTGGTCACCAGCCCCAGCATGCCCACCGCCACGGCACTCGGCAGCAGGCGCAGAACCATGTCCAAGTCCATCGGCAGCGGGCTGAAGGGCGGCAGTTTGCCGACAAATGAACTGACCAACGCCACCTGCCCGAACATCGCCGGCCATAGCCATGGGATGAGGCTGCCCAAGGCCAGTGCGATCAACAGTGTGGGCCAGCGCGACACCCACAGTTTCAGCAGTACACCCACCAGCAAGGTGCCGAGCCCGAGCACCAGTGAAGGATGATTCCATTCCCCTGCATGGTTGATCAGCGCCAGCAGGCTGTTGATCGCCGTGGCCTGGCTGGGCAGGTCCAGCCCCAGCAGATTGGGCAGTTGCCCCAGGGCGATCACCACTGCAGCGCCGAGGGTGAAGCCGAGTACCACCGAGTGCGAGACGAAATTCACCAAGGCACCGAAGCGCAGCATGCCCAGCAGCCATTGGAAGACGCCGGCCAGGAAGGTCAGCAACAGGATGAGCGTGATGTAGTCCTGGGACCCGGGCACGGCCAGCGGGCTGACGCTGGCGTAGAGCACGATGGAAATCGCTGCCGTAGGCCCGCAGATCAGGTGCCAGGAAGAGCCCCACAAGCAGGCGATCAATACCGGAAGGATTGCGGCGTACAGGCCGTATTCCGGTGGGAGACCGGCGATCAGTGCGTAGGCAATGGATTGCGGTAATGCCAGGACTGCACCGCTCAGCCCAACGATTGCATCTCGCCCGACGCTGGCGCGGGTTTGGCGCGGGAGCCAGCTGAGGAAGGGGAAGAGTGTACGGCGGTTGGGCCAGGGCATTGGAAACTCGGGCTGGAAGTATTAGGTCAGGATATCAGTTGGTCACGCGTAGCAGCTGCCGAGCCTTGGCGAGGCTGCGTTGGCGGCGTATCTGACACACCGCGGACGCAGCCTCGCCAAGGCTCGACAGCTGCTACGCGGGTTTTAGCTTTAGAGTTGATCGTTCCCACGCTCTGCGTGGGAATGCCTTCTTGGACGCTCTGCGTCCGCTCTTGAGTCGTGACGCGGAGCGTCACCGAATGCGTTCCCACGCAGAGCGTGGGAACGATCAGTGCATCAGAGTTTGGCTTTTACGGCGGCCAGCGCATCTTGACCGTCTACGGTTTTAACCCCGTCCAGCCACTTGTCCAGCACCGCCGGATTCGCCTTGATCCAGGCCTTCGCCGCATCAGCGTTGCTCACCTTCTTGTTCACCACCTCCGCCATGATGGCGTTCTCCATCTCCTGGGTGAAACTCAGGTTGGTCAGCAATTTCCCGACATTCGGGCAGGCTTGCGCATACCCCTTGCGGGTCAAGGTATACACGCTGCCGGTGTCACCAAAGTACTTTTCCCCACCCTTGAGGTAATGCATCTTCAACTGCACGTTCATCGGGTGCGGGGTCCAGCCGAGGAAGGTCACGAACTTCTGCTTCTTCACCGCCCGGGACACTTCGGCCAGCATCGCCTGTTCACTGGACTCGATCAGCTTCCACTGGCCCAGGTCGAAGTCGTTTTTCTTGATGATTTCCTTCAACGAGATGTTCGCCGGCGCACCCGAACCGATGCCGTAGATCTTCTTGTCGAACTTGTCGGCAAACGTGTTCAGGTCGGCAAAATCATGCACCCCGGCGTCCCACACATAATCCGGCACGGCGAGGGTGAACTCGGTGCCTTCGAGGTTTTTCGCCAGTTGCACCACATCGCCATTGGCCACGAACTTGTCGTAGAAGCCCTGCTGCGCCGGCATCCAGTTACCCATGAACACATCCACCTGGCCGTCCTTGAGCCCGCCAAAGGTGATCGGCACCGCAAGGGTGTCGACCTTGGCCTTGTAGCCCATGCCGTTCAACAGGAAACCGGTAATGGCATTGGTGGCGGCGATATCGCTCCAGCCCGGATCGGCCATCTTCACGGTGTCGCAGCTTGAGTCCGCGTAGGCGCCGGCACTGCTCAATGCCAGCAGCGCAACGCTCAACACGGTGGATAACTTTTGCATGGCCTTCCCCTCAGTTTTATTGGTTTTGGCAGGGTTGTGGAAAACGTGCCTTGCGCTCCAGATCGTCGAGGTCGATATGGTTGCGCATGTATTGCTGACTGGCGTCTACCAGTGGCTGGTGGTCCCAACTCTTCAGCTTGCCTTGGGTCAGCGCCTCGAATACCAGGCGGCGACGGCGTTGGCTGGCGAGCACCTGCTGGTGGATCGCCGGGATGTCCCACTTGGCCCGCGCCTCACTCAAAAACGTCTCGAACAGTGGCCGGTGTTCCGGTGACTGGCTGAGTTCTTCCCGCTCGTGCGGGTCGTTGTGCACATCGAACAATAGGCAAGGATCGTCCTCGCTGTAGATGAACTTGTAGGCGCCACGGCGAATCATCATCAGCGGGCTGATGGTGCCTTCGGCCATGTATTCGCCGAACACTTCGTCGTGCCCGCCCCGCCCTTGCAAGTGCGAGACCAGCGAGCGGCCGTCCAGTGGGAGATTGGGGTCCAGCTCGCCTCCAGCGAGTTCCACCAGGGTCGGCAGCAGGTCGGCGGTGGACACGGCAGCCGTCACGCGGCCCGCTGCAAACTGCCCCGGCGCGCTGATCAGCAGCGGCACCCGGGCGGCCATTTCAAACCAGTGCATTTTGTACCAGAGCCCGCGTTCGCCGAGCATGTCGCCGTGGTCACCGGAGAAGATGATGATGGTGTCATCGGCCAGGCCCGTGTCTTCCAGGGTTTGCAGCAGCTTGCCGACGTTGCTGTCGATGTAGCTGCACGCGCCGAAGTAGGCGCGGCGCGCATCGCGGATCTTGTTCAGCGGCAGCGGCTTGTCCCACAGGTCATAGACCTTGAGCAGGCGTTGGGAGTGAGGGTCGAGATCTGCTTGTGGCGGCGTTGTGGGCAATGGGATGTCGTTGTCGCCGTACAGGTCCCAGAACGGTTTGGGAATGGTGTACGGGTCGTGTGGGTGGGTCATCGACACGGTCAGGCAGAACGGCTGGTCGCCGTCCTCGCGGATATGGTCGAACAGGTACTGCTGGGCCTTGAACACCACCTCTTCGTCGAAATCCAGCTGGTTGGTGCGCACGCAGGGCCCGGCTTGCAGCACCGACGCCATGTTGTGGTACCAGGTAGGGCGCACGTCCGGCTCATCCCAGTTCACCGCCCAGCCATAGTCGGCCGGGTAGATGTCACTGGTCAGGCGTTCTTCATAACCGTGGAGCTGGTCGGGGCCGCAAAAATGCATCTTGCCCGACAGCGCGGTGCGGTAGCCGAGGCGACGCAGGTAGTGGGCATAGGTCGGCACGTCGGCGGGGAAATCGGCTGCGTTGTCGTAGGCGCCGATCTTGCTCGGCAACTGCCCACTCACCAGGGTAAAGCGCGATGGTGCACACAGCGGGCTGTTGCAGTAAGCGGCGTCGAACACCACGCCCTCAGCGGCGAGGCGGCTCAAGTTCGGCAGTTTGATAGGCGAAGGACCGTAGAACGGAAGCATCGGCGCGGCCATTTGATCGGCCATGATAAAAAGAATGTTCTTGCGCTTCATGGTTTCGCGGCATTCCATAGTCAACGTTTATGCGAATGAGCATGCAGGCCATGGAAATCGTGGTAAAGCCCATGAGAAGCAATGTCTAGGATAAGCACAGCTTATGTATGAATCCCTCGGTCACCTGTCACTCGATCTGCTGCGCGCGTTTGAAGCGGCGGCTCGCCAACGCAGCTTTACGGCAGCGGCGATGGAGTTGGGCACTACCCAGCCGGCCATCAGCCAACAGATCAAGCGCCTGGAAGAACAGCTGAAGGTGCGCCTGTTTGATCGCATTTACCGGGGCATCGAGCTGACCGATGCGGGCGCCTTGTTGTTCGAGCAGGTGCAGGCCGGTTTGCAGAGCATCAACCAGGGCCTGAGCGCGATTGCCGAGCAGGACCAGCACGAAGTCCTGCAGGTGGCGACCGACTTTGCGTTCGCCGCTTATTGGCTGATGCCGCGCCTGCATCGTTTCCATGAGGCGAACCCGCAGGTGGACGTGAGCCTGGTCACCAGCGAGCGCAATCACGCCGCGTTGCGCAGCGATATCGATGTGGCGGTGTTGTTCGGCGACGGACGTTTCAAACAGGGCGACAGCCTGTGGCTGTTCAACGAGGAAGTGTTCCCGGTGTGCAGCCCGCAGTTGCTCCAGGACCGTAGCGCGCCGCTGCCGGTGCAGAGCCTGCTGGAGTTTCCATTGCTGCACCTGCGCCAGCAAAACAACAACCAGTGGTTCGACTGGAGCGGCGTGTTTCGCGAGCTGGGCATCACCACGTCGCCCACCCCGGGCCAACTGCGTTTCGACAATTATACGCTGTTGATCCAGGCCACAATCGCCGGCCAGGGCGTGGCCATCGGCTGGCGCCACCTTGTGGATAACTTGCTCGAGCAAAAGTGGCTGTGCCGGCCGATTGGCGACACCGTGATCTCACGCTTCGGCTATTACGTGGTGCTGCCCCAGCGCAAACGTCGCAGCCAGTTGATCGAACGTTTCGTCGACTGGCTGATGGCCGAACAAGCCAGCAGCGCACAATCACTGACCGGCCTGGCCCTGCCGTCCATTGCGGTCTAGGATTTGCCGATCATTGAGCCCGGAGCCTGTCATGCAACGTATCAAGGGCTACCACGCCCACATCTACTTCGACGCCAACACCATCGACCAGGCGCGCAAGCTCTGCGAGGACGCCGCGCAAATGTTCCCGCTGCGCATGGGCCGCGTGCATGAACGCCCGGTGGGCCCGCACCCGGACTGGAGCTGCCAGCTGGCGTTCGATCCGGAATACATCGGCGTTGTGCTGCCGTGGCTTGCGCTCAACCGCAACGGCCTGGTGGTGTTCCTGCACCCGACTACCGGCGATGACCTCAAGGACCACACCGACCACGCGATCTGGATGGGGGCGATGCGCACGTTGGACCTGTCGATATTCTAAGTTCGTTCATTCCCTATATATGGGACTGATATTTATATATTGAGACTTTGCCGGTCTTGGGTTTATATTCGCCTCATCCGCTCAGAACACTCAGGTGAAGCGATGCAGGCGCAATTGATCGCGCTCGATTGGGGAACCAGTTCCCTTCGTGCTTACAAGCTCGGCCCGGCAGGCGTGGTGATCGAACGACGCGCGCTGGCGTCGGGGATCATGCACTTGCCCACCGAACCCCGGGACATTGCCGGTGTTCGCTGCAGCAATGGCTTCGAGCTGGCATTCGACGCGGCCTGCGGTGACTGGCTCGATGCCCAGCCCGGCCTTCCGGTCATCGCCTGCGGCATGGTCGGCAGCGCCCAGGGCTGGAGCGAAGCGGCTTACCGCGACACCCCGGCCGACGTCTCCACCCTCGGCCAGGCGCTGCATGTTGTGCGCAGCCTGCGAGGTACAGCGGTGCACATCGTGCCCGGCGTGATTCAACGCGGCGCGTTGCCCAATGTGATGCGTGGCGAAGAAACCCAAGTTCTCGGCGTGCTGCAAAGCGTGTCCGCCACTACCGGGAGCGACGTACTGATCGGGCTGCCGGGCAGCCATTCCAAGTGGGTCGACGTGGTGGAAGGCTGCATCACCCACTTCGACACTTTCATGACCGGCGAGCTGTTCGCCGTGCTCAGCCAACACAGTATTTTGGGGCGCACCCAGCGCCCTTCCGAAGCGTTCCAGGCGGCGGCTTTTGATCGCGGCGTGCAGGTGGCGCTGTCGGTGGACGGCCAGGCCGGGCTGTTGTCGAACTTGTTCAGCGCCCGCACCCTGGGATTGACCGGTGAACTGGCGCCCGAGGAGCAGCCCGACTATTTGTCCGGCCTGATGATCGGCCACGAACTCATGGGCCTGCGCACCCGCCAGCCTGCCCAGCAGCGCGACATCGTCCTGGTGGGCGCTACCCAACTCTGCACCCGCTACCAGCGTGCACTCCAACTCTGTGGCTTTCCCCGCGTGACCCTGGCACAGGAGGCTACCGAGCGTGGCCTTTGGCAGCTGGCCATGGCGGCGGGGCTGCTGCCTGCAACCTGACGAGAGGCTCGACATGCTCAAGCAAGCACTGACACACAACGGTTTGATCGCGATCCTGCGCGGCCTGCGACCGGAGGAGGCGCTGGCAATCGGCGAGGTGTTGTACCAGGCGGGCTTCAGGGTGATCGAAGTGCCGCTCAACTCGCCGGACCCTTATTCCAGCATCCGCATCCTGCGGGACAGCCTGCCCGCCGATTGCCTGATCGGCGCCGGCACCGTGCTGACCCCGGAACAGGTTGATCAAGTCAAAGCCGCCGGCGGCCAGGTCATCGTCATGCCCCACAGCGATGCCAAGGTACTGCGTGCCGCCAAGGCTGCGGGCCTGTATCTGTCGCCGGGTGTCGCCACGCCCACCGAAGCCTTTGCCGCGCTGGCCGAAGGCGCCGACGTGCTGAAGCTTTTCCCCGCCGAGCAAATGGGCCCGGCGGTGGTCAAGGCCTGGCTTGCGGTACTGCCGGCGGGCACGGTGTTACTGCCGGTTGGCGGCATCACTCCGGACAACATGCAGGTATTTTTCGACGCGGGCGTCAAAGGCTTCGGCCTGGGCTCCGGGTTATTCAAGCCGGGCATGAGCGTCGCCCAAGTGGCGAGCAACGCCCAGGCCTACGTCGCGGCCTGGCACGCCTTGGGCTGATCAGCGTTCTCCATCTACAAGAGAGATAAGAAGATGAAAATCACCAAACTGACCACCTTCATCGTCCCGCCGCGCTGGTGCTTCCTCAAGGTTGAAACCGACCAGGGTGTGACCGGTTGGGGCGAACCTGTGGTCGAGGGCCGCGCCCACACCGTGGCTGCCGCCGTCGAAGAACTGTCCGACTACTTGATCGGCAAAGACCCACGCAATATCGAAGACATCTGGACGGTGCTCTACCGCGGCGGTTTCTACCGTGGCGGCGCGATCCATATGAGCGCCCTCGCCGGCATCGACCAGGCGCTGTGGGACATCAAGGGCAAGGCTCTCGGTGTGTCGGTCAGCGACCTGCTGGGTGGCCAGGTGCGCGACAAAATCCGCGTGTATTCATGGATTGGAGGCGACCGCCCGGCCGACACTGCCCGCGCCGCCAAGGAAGCCGTGGCCCGTGGTTTTACTGCGGTGAAAATGAACGGCACCGAAGAGCTGCAATTTCTCGACAGCTTCGAAAAAGTCGACCAGGCCCTGGCCAACGTCGCCGCCGTGCGTGATGCGGTAGGCCCCAACGTCGGCATTGGCGTCGACTTCCATGGCCGGGTGCATAAGCCCATGGCCAAGGTGCTGATGAAGGAGCTCGATCCCTACAAACTGATGTTTATCGAAGAGCCGGTGCTCAGCGAAAACTACGAAGCGCTGAAAGAGCTGGCGCCGCTCACCAGCACCCCGATTGCCCTTGGCGAGCGCTTGTTCTCGCGCTGGGACTTCAAGCGCGTGCTCAGCGAAGGTTACGTCGACATTATCCAGCCGGATGCTTCCCACGCTGGCGGTATCACCGAAACCCGCAAGATCGCCAACATGGCCGAAGCCTACGACGTGGCCCTCGCCCTGCACTGCCCGCTCGGCCCGATTGCCCTGGCGGCGTGCCTGCAGCTGGACGCGGTTTGCTACAACGCGTTCATCCAGGAACAGAGCCTGGGCATTCACTACAACGAGAGCAACGACCTGCTGGATTACGTGCGCGATCCGGGTGTTTTCGACTACGACCAGGGCTTCGTGAAAATCCCCAATGGGCCAGGCCTGGGCATCGAGATCAACGAGGAATACGTGATCGAGCGCGCGGCCATCGGGCATCGCTGGCGCAACCCGATCTGGCGTCATGCCGATGGCAGTTTTGCGGAGTGGTAAACACCGCGAATTTGAGGTGACAACCCGATCAATGTGGGAGCGGGCTTGCTCGCGAAGGCGGAGTTTCAGTCAACATAACCTTTGCTGGTAGACCGCTTTCGCGAGCAAGCCCGCTCCCACATTTGATTCGGTTTCTTCAGTAAGACCTGTCCTCAATAACCATAAGAAGAGGCAACCCCCATGCAATCCGAGTCCTTCACCGGGCAGGCTTCTTTAGTCACGCCCAGCCGAAAGCGTTTCTTCATCATGGTGCTGCTGTTCATCACCGTGGTGATCAATTACCTGGACCGCAGCAACCTGTCGATTGCCGCCCCGGCCCTGACGAGCGAGTTGGGGATCGACCCGGTGCATGTCGGGCTGATCTTCTCCGCGTTCGGCTGGACCTACGCGGCCATGCAAATCCCCGGCGGCTGGCTGGTGGACCGGGTACCGCCGCGCATTCTCTACAGTGTCGCCCTGCTGCTGTGGTCGATCGCCACCGTGATGCTCGGCTTTGCCGCCAGCTTCATCGCACTGTTCGTATTGCGCATGGCGGTCGGTGCCCTGGAAGCCCCGGCTTACCCGATCAACAGCCGCGTGGTGACCACCTGGTTCCCTGAGCGTGAGCGGGCCACGGCGATTGGTGTTTATACCTCCGGCCAGTTTGTCGGGCTGGCGTTTCTCACGCCGGTATTGGCCTGGCTGCAACACACCTTTGGCTGGCACATGGTGTTTGTCGCCACCGGTGGCGTGGGCATTGTGTGGGCGTTGATCTGGTACGCCGTGTACCGCGAGCCACGGGATTTCAAAGGTGCCAATGCGGCGGAAATCGAGCTGATCCGCGAAGGTGGCGGGTTGGTGGACATCCAGGCGCAGGCGGCCAAGGCGCCGTTCAGTTGGGTCGACCTCGGCATCGTGCTGAGCAAGCGCAAGCTGTGGGGTATCTACCTGGGGCAGTTCTGCCTGAACTCCACGCTGTGGTTTTTCCTGACGTGGTTCCCGACCTACCTGGTGAAATATCGCGGCATGGACTTCATCAAGTCCGGCCTGCTGGCGTCACTGCCGTTTCTGGCGGCGTTTGTCGGGGTGCTGTGTTCGGGGCTGTTTTCCGATTGGCTGATTCGCCGCGGAGCGTCGGTGGGGTTTGCGCGCAAGTTGCCGATCATTGGCGGGCTGTTGATTTCCACGGCGATCATCGGCGCCAACTTTGTTGACTCCACGGCGTGGGTGATTGCGTTTCTGGCGGTGGCGTTTTTCGGCAATGGCCTGGCGTCGATCACCTGGTCATTGGTGTCGACTCTGGCGCCGGCGAGGTTGCTGGGGCTGACGGGTGGGGTGTTTAACTTCATCGGCAATCTGTCGGCGATTACCACGCCGATTGTGATTGGCTTTCTGGCGACAGGGGATTCGTTTGCGCCGGCGATTACGTATATCGCGGTGCTGGCGTTGCTGGGGGCGTTGTCCTACATCTTGCTGGTCGGCAAGGTCGAGCGCATAGAACTGTAGGAGCGAGCTTGCTCGCGAAAAACCTGAGAGCGCCGCGGGGTGTCAGATGCCCCGCGTTATCGTTAACGTTTTTCGCGAGCAAGCTCGCTCCTACAGGAAGCTACTAGTACAGCGCGCCATCCAGGATTTGATAAACGATGCTGGTGCCAATCGCGATCAACACGATGTCCCCACCCGAGCGGCGCCATTCATAACCAGGGTATTGCGGCAGATGGCCCAGCGCCCGAGGGTCCAGGCGCTCACCATAGTAGTTTGGCGGCAGGCGCTGGCCGCGCACCAGGTGTATGCCGGGAGGCGGCGGTGCGCCACGGCGGAAGTCGCCATGGTTATCGCGGATGACCTGCCTCACAGGGCCGAAGTCCTGAGGAGGACCGCCACGGTGGTTGTCCTGGGGCCCGCGATGGTCATCGCCACGTTGATCGTGCTGGCCCTGTGGGCCGCCACGGTCAGGTCCGCCGCCTTGGTCATACGGTGCGGCTTGCACCAGCGCGCTGGCGCCGAGCAACAGCACACCCAGACCGGCTATCACACGTTTAGGCATTTTCATCAGGGGTTTCCTCAACTGCACAAACAACAAAAAGGGATTTCGAACCACGGTCGAAATCCCTTGGTCTTGTTAGCTTAGGTGCTGATTTCCCGGCTTGATTCCTCTGTATCAGGAACTTTACCTACCGCTTACGAGCCGCTTACTTACGGGCGTTGCGCACACCTTCCGACAGCGCTGAACACAGGGTCAATACACCGTCGATGGCCTGCTGATCGTTGCTGGCGTTGGCGATGTGATCGATCAGTGCCGAACCCACCACGACACCGTCTGCCAGGCGGGCAATTGCAGCGGCCTGCTCCGGGGTGCGGATACCAAAACCGATGCTGATCGGCAGGTCGGTATGCCGACGCAGACGGGTCACGGCTTCTTCAACGTGTTCCAGGGTGGCGGCACCGGCACCGGTCACACCAGCTACCGAAACGTAGTACACAAACCCGGAGCTGCCGTTGAGTACGGTCGGCAGGCGCACGTCATCGGTGGTCGGCGTGGTCAGGCGAATAAAGTCGATGCCGGCAGCCTGGGCCGGGTCGCACAGCTCGCCGTTATGCTCGGGCGGCATGTCGACCACGATCAGGCCGTCGACGCCGGCTTCTTTCGCATCGCTGATAAAGCGTGGCACGCCGTACATATGGATCGGGTTGAAGTAGCCCATCAGTACCAGCGGCGTGTCGCTGTTGCCCTCGCGGAACTCGCGAACCATTTGCAGGGTTTTCGTGAGGTTCTGCTTGGCGGTCAGTGCGCGGATGTTGGCCAGTTGAATGGCCGGGCCATCGGCCATCGGGTCGGTGAACGGCATGCCCAGCTCGATTACATCGGCGCCGGCCGCCGGCAAGCCCTTGAGGATCGCCAGCGAGGTGTCATAACCCGGGTCACCGGCGGTGACGAAGGTCACCAGGGCGGCGCGGTTTTGTTCTTTCAGTTGCGCAAAACGTGTTTGCAGGCGGCTCATCAGTGTTTCTCCTGCTTGGACTGTTCCATGTGGTGCATCACGGTTTGCATGTCTTTGTCGCCACGACCGGACAGGTTGACCACCATCAGGTGATCTTTCGGCAAGGTCGGCGCGCGCTTGAACACTTCGGCCAAGGCGTGGGCGCTTTCCAGTGCAGGAATAATCCCTTCCAGGCGGCAGCATTTGTGAAAGGCGTCGAGGGCTTCGTCGTCGGTCACCGAGGTGTACTGGACGCGGCCGATGTCGTGCAACCAGGCGTGTTCAGGGCCGATGCCCGGGTAGTCGAGGCCCGCAGAGATCGAGTGGGCGTCGATGATCTGGCCATCGTCGTCCTGCAACAGGAAGGTACGGTTGCCGTGGAGCACACCCGGTACGCCGCCGTTGAGGCTGGCCGCGTGTTTGCCGGTCTCGATGCCGTAGCCGGCCGCTTCAACGCCGATGATTTCGACGCTGGTGTCATCCAGGAACGGGTGGAACAGGCCCATGGCATTGGAACCGCCGCCGATGCACGCCACCAGGCTGTCGGGCAGACGGCCTTCCTGGGCCTGCAGTTGGGTACGGGTTTCCTTGCCGATCACGGCCTGGAAGTCGCGAACCATGGCTGGGTACGGGTGCGGACCGGCCACGGTGCCGATCAGGTAGAAAGTGCTGTCGACGTTGGTCACCCAGTCGCGCAGGGCTTCGTTCATCGCGTCTTTCAGGGTGCCGGTGCCGGCGACTACCGGGATCACTTCAGCGCCCAGCAGCTTCATGCGGAATACGTTGGCCTGCTGGCGCTCGATGTCGGTGGTACCCATGTAGATCACGCATTGCAGGCCAAAACGCGCGGCGACGGTGGCGGTGGCCACACCGTGCATGCCGGCGCCGGTCTCGGCGATGATGCGTTTTTTACCCATGCGCCGCGCTAGCAGGATCTGGCCGATGCAGTTGTTGATCTTGTGGGCGCCGGTGTGGTTCAGCTCTTCGCGCTTGAGGTAGATTTTGGCGCCGCCGCAGAACTCGGTCAGGCGCTCGGCGAAGTACAGCGGGCTTGGGCGTCCGACGTAGTCGCGCTGGAAGTAGGCCAGTTCTTCATTGAAGGCCGGATCGATCTTGGCCGCTTCGTATTCGCGGGCCAGATCAAGGATCAACGGCATCAGGGTTTCCGCCACGTAGCGGCCGCCGAACGAACCAAACAGGCCATTGGCGTCTGGGCCGTTGCGTAAATCGGTCTGGGTCTGAGTCATGGGACGCTCCAGGTAGAAAATGTGTAAGAGGCAATGACGGTCACTCTACCCCTGACGCTTCCACGTGAAAACCGATAAGATCGCCACAACCTGTCAGGAAAACTCACAGATGAGCCGAGACCTCCCACCCCTGAACGCCTTGCGCGCTTTCGAGGCGGCTGCACGCCTGAACAGCGTGAGCCAGGCCGCTGAGCAACTGCACGTGACCCATGGCGCGGTCAGCCGGCAGCTCAAGGTGTTGGAAGAACACCTCGGCGTCAGCCTGTTCGTCAAGGACGGGCGCGGCCTCAAACTCACAGATGCCGGTATCCGCCTGCGAGATGCGAGTTTTGAGGCGTTCGAGCGTCTGAGGGACACCTGCGCAGAACTCACACAAAGCAGCGCAGACGCACCGTTTGTGCTCGGCTGCTCCGGCAGTCTGCTGGCGCGCTGGTTTATTCCGCGGCTGGGGCGCCTGAATGCCGATCTGCCGGATTTGCGCCTGCACCTGTCGGCGGGAGAAGGCGACCTCGACCCGCGCCGCCCCGGGTTGGACGCGCTGCTGGTGTTCGCTGAGCCGCCGTGGCCGGCGGATATGCAGGTGTACGAATTGGCCAGCGAACGCATCGGCCCGGTCATGAGCCCGCGATTTGCCGATTACGAGCGTTTACGCCAGGCACCTGCCGAAGCCCTGCTGGATCAAGCCTTGTTGCACACCACTTCGCGGCCACAAGCCTGGCCCAGCTGGGCGCAGCACCACGGAATCGACGCTGGCGCGTTGAAGTACGGTCAGGGGTTCGAGCATTTGTATTATTTGCTGGAGGCGGCGGTGGCCGGGCTGGGGGTGGCAATTGCGCCTGAGCCGCTGGTGGCAGAGGACCTGCGAGCGGGTCGCCTGGTTGCGCCGTGGGGTTTCAGTGAAACCCCGGCGCAACTGGCGTTGTGGCTACCCAAGCGCGCCGCAGATGGGCGCGCCCGGCAACTGGCGCAGTGGCTCAAGGCTGAGCTTGCGCGCCAGGTTGTTTAGTCGCCGCGTTTGCACAGCAAGTAAGCCGCCAGCAGGCCCAGCGCGCCAACGGCGACGCCAGCGGTAGTCCAAGGGTGCTCTTGCGCGTAGTCCCGTGTCGCAACACCGGTTTCGCGGATTTTGACTTTGCTTTCTTCGTAAGCATCGCTGATCAGGTGACGGGAATGCTTGAGGGCGTTCTCGGCATTGCTTTTCAGGGCCTTCAGGGTTTTGCGCGACTCGTCAGACGCATCGTCCTTGAGGCTTTCCAGAGATTTGAGCAGGCTCGAAATCTCGGCTTCCATGCTTTCCAATGACGCTTTGCGTAAAGAGGTGTTGGCCATGTGGGCTCTCCTGGAGTGATTGAGTGGCGTGTGTTGTTTCCGACTGCGGCGGTTTCAGAAAGTGCAGTAAATCTGAACTTTCGTATGGGAATAGTCGCCAGAAGCAGTACGAGAATTCACTGCTAGGCTTCATTAACGACCCCAGGAGAAAACCTTATGAGTGATCATCACACCTACAAGAAAGTCGAATTGGTGGGTTCTTCCACCACCAGCATCGAGGACGCCATCAACAATGCCCTGGCCGAAGCCAGCAAGAGCATCAAGCACTTGGAGTGGTTTGAAGTGACCGAAACCCGCGGTCATATCAAGGACGGCAAGGCCGCGCATTTCCAGGTGACCCTCAAGGTGGGGTTCCGAATTGCCAGTAGTTGATTGAGCCGGTTGAACTTGCGCGCTGGCCGATTGCCATAAACTCCGCTACAACCTTTAGGCACGTCGACGTGACGAGCGGCGACGTGCTTCCTTTCGATCAACCCAAGGAAGTGACGGATGAAGAACTTTTTGTTGGCGGTAGGTTTGTTGAGCATTGCGGGCACAGCCCTGGCGGCGGGCAAGCCTTGTGAAGAGCTGAAAAGCGAGATCGCGGCGAAAATCGACGCGAAAGGCGCTTCGGGCTACTCCCTGGAAATCGTGGACAAAGGTGCTGCACCTAGTGACCACACGGTTGTCGGCAGCTGTGAAGCCGGTACCAAGGAAATCGCCTACAAGCGCGGGTGATCCCGTGTTGCAGACGTAAAAAACCGACGCAAGTGCGTCGGTTTTTTTATGTCTGCGATTCAGCCCTTCATGATCTGGGCCAGCAGCTCGTAGGAATGAATCCGGTCGGCATGCTCGTACAGGTCACAGGTGAAGATCAGCTCATCCGCGCCGGTCTGCTCCACCAGCACTTCCAGCTTGGCGCGGATCTTCTGCGGGCTGCCCACCATGGCCAGGCCAAGGAAACTGCCTACAGCGTCTTTCTCATGGGGCAGCCACAGGCCGTCCATGGTCTTGACCGGCGGGCGCTGCACCAGGCTTTGCCCACGCATCAAAGCGAGGATTCGCTGGTACACCGAGGTGGCCAGGTAATCAGCCTGTTCATCCGTATCGGCGGCCACCAACGGGATGCCGAGCATCACGTAGGGCTTGTCCAGCACGGCCGAAGGCTTGAAGTGGTTGCGATAGACGCGAATCGCTTCATGCATCAGGCGCGGTGCGAAATGTGAGGCAAAGGCGTAAGGCAAACCGCGTTCGCCTGCCAGCTGCGCACTGAACAGGCTGGAACCCAATAGCCACACAGGGACGTTGGTGCCGGTGCCGGGTACGGCGATCACTCGTTGGTCCGGAGTGCGCGGGCCGAGGTAGGCCATCAATTCCGCTACGTCTTCCGGGAAATCATCGGCGCTGCCGGAGCGTTCACGGCGCAGGGCGCGGGCGGTCATCTGGTCGGAGCCCGGCGCGCGGCCCAGGCCCAAATCGATACGGCCCGGGTACAGGCTTTCCAGGGTGCCAAACTGTTCGGCGATCACCAACGGCGCGTGGTTGGGCAGCATCACGCCACCGGAACCGACACGAATCGTCGAGGTGCCGCCCGCCAGATAACCCAGCAATACCGAGGTCGCCGAGCTGGCGATACCGTCCATATTGTGGTGTTCGGCCACCCAGAAACGGTTGTAGCCGAATTTTTCCACGTGCTGGGCCAGGTCCAGGGAATTGCGCAGCGACTGTGCCGGGCTGCCGTTGGCACGCACGGGCACGAGGTCGAGGGTCGAGAACTTTACGTCGGACAGCGATTTCATAAGCCTGCTTCTCCAATGGGGGCGCAGGCTTCTTAGACGAACCAAAACCTGCCGCTTCATGTGCATGTTCTATGCAATGAGGGCATATACCCGAGATTCAATAGCGAAGGTGAAATTTCCTTCTTAATCGCTAGGTTTCTCCGACAAGATGAACTTTGCCGGGGCGTCTATCCTCAGAACCCTTACTGAGGCAAAACCACCGTTCGAGGAGACCGCTATGAGTATCGTTAAAAAAGCATCCGCGCATTGGGAAGGCGACCTGAAGACTGGCCTGGGTTCCATTTCCACGGAAACCGGCGTGCTGCGCGAAGCGCCTTACGGCTTCAAGGCCCGTTTCGAAGGCGGCAAGGGCACCAATCCTGAAGAACTGATCGGCGCCGCCCATGCCGGTTGTTTCTCCATGGCCTTTTCCATGATTCTCGGCGACGCCGGGCTCAAGGCCGATAGCATCGACACCCAGGCCGAAGTGACCCTGGACCAAGTGGACGGTGGCTTTGCGATTACAGCCGTGCACCTGATCCTCAAGGCAAAGATCCCGGGCGCCAGCCAGGCCCAGTTCGATGAGCTGAGCAAGAAAGCCAAGGAAGGATGCCCGGTATCCAAGGTACTGAACGCAACCATTACCCTGGATGGCACCCTCGTTAATTGATCGACCCTTGTAGGCGCGAGCTTGCTCGCGAAGAGCTCAAAGGTGCCGCGTCCTTCCAGGCGGCACGCGTTATAGTTGAGGTTTTTCGCGAGCACGCTCGCTCCTAGACATAGAGGTATGGTCGAATAGCCGATTGCAGACTCAGCGCACACCCGTGCGCGTGCATTCAGGGAGCTTCACACATGAAACGTATTGCCTTGGCGGTTATCTGCTGCGCACTGGCCACGTCAGCCTTAGCGGCGCCGAAAGACTGTGAAGAGCTCAGGAAAGAGATCGAGGTCAAAATCCAGGCGAATGCCGTTCCGTCCTACACCCTCGAAATCGTCACCAAGGAAGAAGCTGACAAGCACGACAGCGCCATGGTTGTCGGCAGCTGTGAGAATGGCACCAAGGCCATCGTCTACCAGAAGAACAACGACTGATCAGATGCAGTTGACGCTACGTTCTTCGGCCAGCAATTGACCCGCTTTGTTGTACAGCCGGATATTCGGGTTGTAGCCCAGTGAGCGCCCTTCCAGGCGATAGCGCTGGCCTGCCTCGAAACGGTCGTATTGCAGGGTCATGAAGCAGGTTCGGTCAGTGGTTTGGCCAAACCCGCCGAAACTGCCGCCGGTAGGCACCTCGAAATCAAAACGCACCATCAATTCGTGGCTGCCAGGCGGTACCTGGAAGAAGCGCCCGTCGTTCAGGTTTTTCCCGTCCAGGCGTTGCGCCATGACCAGCTTGGCGCCGGGTGTCGGGGTGGCGAAGTCGACCCAGGCTTGCTGGGGATCAACCGCGGGCAGCGGCGTCGACGTGCAGGCACTGAGAAAGATCGCCGCGACGGGAAGCAGTAGCTGACGCATGTTAAGCACTCAACTGTAGGAATGGTCGTTTGAGCGGCTGCGCTCGGCAGCATGCTCCCTGAGTATAAACACGCCACGCCATGGAAAAATTCCCCACAGGCGAGATAGTCTGGCGGGATAGTCACCTGCGAGAGGTTTTAATGGTCAGGCGTTTACTTCCCGGGTTGATGCTGCTGTTGCTCAGTGGCTGCTCCAGCGTCAGTTATTACAGCCAACTGGCAGACGGCCAATTGCAATTGCTGCGGGCCCGGGAGCCGGTCTCCAAGGTCATCGCCGACCCGTCCCGGCCACAGGCGCTGCGGGACCACTTGGCGCAGTCGCAGAAGGCCCGTACCTTCGCCAGCGAACACCTGCACCTGCCGGACAACCAGAGTTACCGCCTGTATGCGGATATTGGCCGCCCTTACGTAGTCTGGAACGTCTTCGCCACGCCTGAATTTTCCCTGTCGCCGCAAACCCACTGCTTCCCGATTGCCGGGTGCGTGGCCTATCGCGGTTACTACAACCAGGGCGCCGCGCGCGGCCAGGCGGCGTTGTTGAAGCAGCAAGGCATGGACGTGTCGATTGGTGGCGTGGAGGCCTATTCCACCCTCGGCTGGTTCAATGATCCGATCATGAGTTCGATGATGAGCTGGGGCGACGAGCGCCTGGCCACGCTGATTTTTCATGAACTGGCGCACCAGCGGTTTTATGTGAAGGACGACACCGAGTTCAACGAGTCGTACGCGACCTTCGTCGAGCAGGAAGGCACTCGACAGTGGCGCGCGGCCCGTGGCTTGCCGCCAGCCAGCGAGTCGGCGTTGAAACAGCGCGACCAGTTCACCCGGCTGGTGCTCGACACCCGCAAGCGTCTGGAGCAGTTGTACGCGCAGCCGCTGGCGGCAGATGCCATGCGCCAGGCCAAGGCGGCCGAATTCGAACGTCTGCGCCGTGATTACCGGCAAATGCGCGATAGCCAGTGGGGTGGTGACAAGCGTTATGACGCCTGGATGAACTTGCCGATGAACAACGCCAGGTTGTTGCCGTTTGGCCTGTATGACCAATGGGTGCCGGCATTTGCCGCGTTGTTCCGGCAGGAAGGCGGGGATTGGCTGAAGTTTTTTGCGGCGGTGGAGAAGCTGGGCGGGTTGCCGGTAGAGCAGCGCAAGGCGGCACTCAGAACACTGGAAGCCCCACCCTCGTCCCCGTCCTCGTAGCAGCTGTCGAGCCCCAGCGAGGCTGCGTAGGCCGCACCGCAACTCTCAAACCAAGCTTGGGACCGAGTCGCACCCGACGCAGCCTCGCTGGGGCTCGACAGCTGCTACGGGATTGTTTTATGGCCGCTGCAAAAACGCCTGATGCATTTCGGCCAATGTTTCGAAGTGCCAGGTCGGCGCTTCAGCACTCAGCTCCTCACGGCTGCCAAATCCATAACCCACCGCCGCCGCATCCAGCCCATTGCTGTGGGCGCCGATCAGGTCGTGCTTGCGGTCGCCAATCATCAAGGTGCTGGCCGGGTCCAGGCCTTCTTCGGCCATCAGGTGGGCGATCAGCTCGACCTTGTTGGTGCGGGTGCCGTCCAGCTCGCTGCCGTAGATCACCTTGAAGTGTTTGGCGAAATCGAAATGCCGGGCGATTTCACGGGCGAACACCCAAGGCTTGGACGTAGCCACATACAGCTGGCGACCCTGGCCATTCAAGTCCTCAAGCAGCGGCATCACGCCGTCGAATACGCGGTTTTCGTACAGGCCGGTGACCTTGAAGCGCTCGCGGTAAAAATTCACCGCTTCCCAGGCCTTGGCTTCGTCGAAGCCATAAAACTGCATGAACGCTTGCAGCAGCGGCGGGCCGATGAAGTGCTCAAGCTTGGTCAGGTCCGGCTCATCGATCCCCAGTTTGGCGAGAGCGTACTGGATCGAGCGGGTGATGCCTTCGCGCGGATCGGTGAGGGTGCCATCGAGGTCGAACAGAATGGTTTGATAACGCATGGGTGTCCTTGTCATTGGTCGAAGCCTTCGGCCAGGTGCAGGTCTTTGAGCTTCACGTAGTTCGCGGCGCTGTAGGTAAAAAACGCCCGTTCCTTGTCAGTCAGCGGGCGGATCTGTTTAACCGGGCTGCCGACATACAAGAAACCGCTCTCTAGTTTCTTACCCGGCGGCACCAGGCTGCCGGCGCCGATGATCACGTCGTCTTCCACCACGGCGCCGTCCATCACAATGCTGCCCATGCCGATCAGAATCCGATTGCCCACCGTGCAGCCATGCAGCATGACCTTGTGGGCAATGGTCACATCGTCGCCGATCAACAGCGGGAAACCATCAGGATTGAAGGGCCCGGCGTGGGTAATGTGCAGCACGCAGCCGTCCTGCACGCTGGTGCGCGCACCGATGCGGATGCGGTGCATGTCGCCGCGGATCACCGTCAGCGGCCATACCGAGCTGTCGGCGCCGATTTCGACGTCGCCGATCACCACCGCCGATGCATCGACGAAAGCCCCGGCAAGCAAGGCCGGCGTGTGATTCTGGTAGGTGCGAAGGGTCACGATAGGCTCTCTCTCTTCTGCTGATAGCTGCGGTGGGCGTTGATTGTAATTAAGATGGCCCCATCTTTGTTCTTACATGTTTCTTCAGCCAAGGTGCCCACCGTGAGCGCGAACAACCCTCTTCTGCAGTCCTACGACCTGCCGCCGTTCTCGGCGATCCGTGCCGAGCACGTACAGCCGGCCATCGAACAGATCCTTGCCGACAACCGCGTCGCCATCGAGGGCATGCTGCAAAGCCAGGGTAAAAATCCGACCTGGGCCGGGCTGGTCCTGGCCATGGACGAACTCAATGACCGCCTGGGTGCTGCGTGGAGCCCGGTCAGCCACCTGAATGCCGTGTGCAACAGCGCCGAACTGCGCGAAGCCTACGAGGCTTGCTTGCCGGCACTGAGCGCCTACTCCACCGAGATGGGCCAGAACCGTGAACTGTTCCAGGCGTTCGAAGCCCTGGCCAACAGCCCGGAAGCCGCCGGCTTCGACGTGGCGCAAAAAACCATTCTGGAACACTCCCTGCGGGACTTCCGCCTGTCGGGTATCGATTTGCCGCCTGAGCAGCAAAAGCGTTATGCCGAAGTGCAGAGCAAGCTTTCCGAGTTGGGCAGCAAGTTCTCCAACCAATTGCTCGACGCCACCCAGGCCTGGACCAAGCACGTCACCGACGAAGCGACCCTCGCCGGCCTGACCGATTCGGCCAAGGCGCAAATGGCGGCCGCTGCCCAGGCCAAGGGCCTCGACGGTTGGCTGATCACCCTGGAATTCCCGAGCTACTACGCGGTGATGACCTACGCCCACGACCGCGCCCTGCGTGAAGAAATCTACGCGGCCTACTGCACCCGTGCGTCGGACCAAGGCCCGAATGCCGGTCAGAACGATAACGGCCCGGTCATGGAACAGATCCTCGACCTGCGTCAGGAGCTGGCGCAACTGTTGGGCTTCGCCTCGTTCTCCGAACTGAGCCTGGCCACCAAAATGGCCGAGTCCAGCGACCAGGTGCTGAGCTTCCTGCGGGACCTGGCCAAGCGCAGCAAGCCGTTCGCCACCCAGGACCTGCAACAGCTCAAGGCCTATGCCGCCGAACAAGGCTGCCCGGACCTGCAAAGCTGGGACAGCGGCTTCTACGGCGAAAAACTGCGTGAACAGCGTTACAGCGTTTCCCAGGAAGCCCTGCGCGCCTACTTCCCGATCGACAAGGTGCTCGGCGGCCTGTTCGCCATCGTGCAGCGCCTGTACGGCATCGAAATCGCCGAGCAGAAAGGCTTCGACACCTGGCACCCGGACGTTCGTCTGTTCGAAATCAAGGAAAACGGCCAGCACGTCGGCCGCTTCTTCTTCGACCTGTACGCCCGCGCCAACAAGCGTGGCGGTGCCTGGATGGACGGCGCCCGTGACCGTCGCCGTACCGTTGATGGCGTGCTGCAAAGCCCGGTGGCCAACCTGGTGTGCAACTTCACCCCGGCCGACAGCGGCAAGCCTGCCCTGCTGACTCACGATGAAGTGACCACCCTGTTCCACGAATTCGGCCACGGCCTGCACCACCTGTTGACCCGTGTCGACCACGCTGGCGTGTCCGGCATCAACGGCGTGGCCTGGGATGCGGTGGAGTTGCCGAGCCAGTTCATGGAGAACTGGTGCTGGGAACCGGAAGGCCTGGCGCTGATTTCCGGTCACTACGAAACCGGTGAGCCGCTGCCTCAGGACCTGCTGGAAAAGATGCTCGCGGCGAAGAATTTCCAGTCTGGCCTGATGATGGTTCGCCAGTTGGAGTTCTCGCTGTTTGACTTCGAGCTGCACGCCACCCACGGCGATGGCCGCAGTGTGCTGCAGGTGCTTGAAGGCGTGCGTGACGAGGTGTCGGTGATGCGTCCGCCGGCCTACAACCGCTTCCCCAACAGCTTCGCGCATATCTTTGCCGGCGGTTACGCGGCGGGTTACTACAGCTACAAGTGGGCCGAAGTGCTGTCGGCGGATGCCTTCTCCAAGTTCGAAGAAGACGGCGTGCTCAATGCCGAGACTGGCCGCGCGTTCCGCGAGGCGATCCTGGCCCGTGGAGGTTCCCAGGCACCGATGGTGCTGTTCGTCGACTTCCGCGGACGTGCGCCGTCGATTGACGCACTCTTGCGCCACAGCGGCCTGAGTGAGGACGCGGCAGCATGAGCGAAGCGCCTGTGAAAACCAAAAAACGCTTTATCGCCGGGGCCGTCTGCCCGGCGTGCAGCGAGCCGGACAAGTTGATGATGTGGAGTGAAGACGATGTGCCGCATCGCGAGTGTGTGGCCTGCGGCTATTCCGACACGCTGAATGAACAAGGTCTGTCGGTACCCAAGGAATTGGGTACGCGGGTCAATACATCGGCGTTGAAAGCACCGGATCCCAAGGTGCAGGCGGTTCAGTTCTTCCCCAATCCGAAGCTGAAAAAAGACTGACCGGCATGCGCTCCCTGAGTCGATGGCTCAGGGCGCGACCACCCAGGATGTTTTTTCCTGGGCAGAGTCTGTGGCGTTGTCCGCAGTATTCAGCCAGCTTTTCATCGAGCACAGCGCAAAAGCGCTGGTGCTGCATTCACCGCTGGCCAGCGCCGTGCGTAACTTGTCGACATCGGCCTTCATCATGTAGCGAACGCCGTCTTTGAAGCCACTGCTGGCGCCAAACCCACCCAGGGTCATTTCGTTCAGCGCGTCTTCCTTGCTCCATCCCTGAATCACCACCCGATACATCGCCGCCATCAGGCCCGTGCGGTCGGAGCCGTGTTTGCAGTGCATCAGCACCGGGCCATTGGCTTCGGCGTCTTGAATGGCCCGCAGCGCCGCGAGCACATCGGCGTCGTCGACATGGTTGGTGCGATAAGGCAATTGCACCTGGTTGATGCCGGGTGATTTCAGCCAGCTGGCATCGGACTCGGGCAGAAAGTTGATCACCGTTCCGATCTTGAGTTTTTCCAGTACAGGAACAGCACCGCTATTTGGTAGCGCGCTGCGATAGAGCGTGGGCGTCATCTGATACAGGTTGTATTGATCGCCCATCGGCTGAGCCCATTCCAATGAACGCATGGGCGTGAGTTCTTCGGCTTGGGCAGGGGCAGTTGTGAACAGCGCCATGAACACGAAGCTGAGAGCAGGCAGCAATTGATTCTTGAACATGCGCGATGTAACCGAATAGGGAGAGGGCTGATAGGGCCCAGATTCGCTTACAGGGGGTCAATGCCGTGTGAGGTGCTCGTCAAAGAATCGTGAATAAGCCGGCTACCGGTGTGTTTTTTCCTGCTGAATCGATTTTCATCGATCCTTAGCCTGCTATCATTTGTAACTATTGATTACTACTGTGTTCTATCCCTTTGGGTCTTTTGGATCCCATTTGCTGCCAAAACTATAAGTCGCTCCTTGAAGCGGCTGATAAACCCGTGACCACATGATGAGGTGCCACCATGTCTGATCAAGATCAAGACAACCCCCGGCGTGAGTTTTTGCGCAAATCCTTGACCTTGATCCCCGTGGTCACTGTCGCCAGCACGGGCCTGGGCGGTTCGATGCTGATGGCGGTTCCCGAGCCGGCTCAAGCCAGCCCCGAAAAGGTGCCTGTCAGCAGCAAGGCCTATGAGCCGAGCTATTTCACTGCCGAGGAATGGGCGTTTATCAACGCGGCCGTTGCCCGCTTGATCCCGGCGGACGACCAAGGCCCAGGCGCCCTGGAAGCCGGCGCGCCGGAATACATCGACCGTCAGATGAACACCCCATACGCGGCTGGCGCCCTCTGGTTTATGCAAGGCCCGTTCAATGCCGACGCGCCGCCCGAAATGGGCTGGCAGAGCAAGTTGGTGCCCAAGGAGATCTACCGCCTGGGCATTGCTGCCACGGATGCCTGGTCGAAAGCGATGAACGGTAAAGTATTTGCTGAGCAAGACAGCGCTACCCAGGAAAAATTGTTGCAACGACTGGAAGCCGGTGACGCGCAGTTCGACAGCGTACCGCCGAAGATTTTCTTCAATCTGTTGCTGCAAAACACCAAGGAAGGGTTCTTCTGCGACCCGGTCCACGGTGGCAACAAAGGCATGGTCGGCTGGACCATGATCGGCTTCCCCGGCGCCCGCGCCGATTTCATGGATTGGGTTGAACGCAACGAGCAATACCCCTTCCCGGCTGTATCGATCCGTGGCGAGAGGGCATAAACGTGGCGACCATCATGAAGAAAGTGGATGCAGTGATTGTCGGCTTCGGTTGGACTGGCGCGATCATGGCCAAGGAGCTGACGGAAGCGGGCCTCAACGTGGTAGCGCTGGAGCGCGGCCCGATGCAGGACACCTACCCGGACGGCAACTATCCCCAGGTCATCGACGAACTGACCTACAGCGTGCGCAAGAAACTCTTTCAGGACATCTCCAAGGAAACCGTGACCATTCGCCATAGCGTGAATGATGTCGCCATGCCCAACCGTCAACTGGGCGCCTTCCTGCCTGGCAATGGTGTCGGCGGTGCCGGCCTGCACTGGTCCGGCGTGCACTTTCGGGTGGACCCGATCGAGTTGCGCATGCGCAGCCATTACGAAGAGCGCTACGGGAAAAACTTCATTCCTAAGGACATGACCATCCAGGATTTCGGCGTCAGCTATGAAGAGCTTGAGCCGTTCTTCGACTATGCCGAGAAAGTCTTCGGTACCTCCGGGCAAGCCTGGACGGTGAAGGGCCAGTTGGTAGGTGAAGGCAAGGGCGGCAACCCTTATGCGCCGGATCGCTCCAATCACTTCCCGCTGGAATCGCAGAAGAACACCGTCTCCGCACAGCTGTTCCAGAAGGCCGCCACGGCCGTGGGGTACAAACCCTACAACCTGCCTTCCGCGAATACTTCCGGGCCGTACACCAACCCTTACGGTGCGCAGATGGGGCCGTGCAACTTCTGTGGCTTCTGCAGCGGTTATGTCTGCTACATGTATTCCAAGGCTTCGCCGAACGTGAACATCCTGCCGGCATTGCGCCAGGAGCCCAAGTTCGAACTGCGGCCCAATTCCCACGTGCTGAAGGTCAACCTCGACAGCACCAAGCGCAAGGCGACCGGCGTGACGTATGTCGACGCCCAAGGTCGGGAATGCGAGCAGCCGGCGGATCTGGTGATCCTCGGTTCCTTCCAGTTCAACAACGTGCGCCTGATGCTGCTGTCGGGCATTGGCAAACCCTACGACCCGATCTCCGGCGAGGGCGTGGTGGGCCGGAATTTCGCCTACCAGAACATGGCCACCATCAAGGCGTTCTTTGACAAGGACGTGCACACCAACAACTTTATCGGTGCCGGCGGCAATGGCGTGGCGGTCGATGACTTCAACGCCGACAACTTCGACCACGGGCCTCACGGCTTCGTGGGCGGCTCGCCGATGTGGGTCAACCAGGCGGGCAGCCGGCCGATTGCGGGTACCTCCAACCCGCCGGGCACGCCGGCCTGGGGCAGCGCGTGGAAGCGCGCCACGGCTGATTACTACACCCACCAGGTGTCGATGGATGCCCACGGCGCCCATCAATCCTACCGTGGCAACTACCTCGATCTGGACCCGGTTTACCGCGATGCCTATGGCATGCCGCTGTTGCGCATGACCTTCGACTGGCAGGAAAACGACATCAAGATGAACCGCTTCATGGTCGACAAAATGAGCAAGATCGCCGAAGCGATGAACCCCAAGGCGATCGCCTTGCTGGGCAAAAAGGTGGGCGAGCACTTCAACACCGCCTCTTACCAGACCACCCACCTCAACGGTGGCGCGATCATGGGCACCGACCCGAAAACCAGTGCCTTGAACCGCTACTTGCAGTGCTGGGACGTACACAACGTGTTTGTCCCGGGCGCTTCCGCGTTCCCACAAGGCTTGGGCTACAACCCTACGGGCCTGGTGGCGGCGTTGACCTACTGGTCGGCGCGGGCGATTCGCGAGCAGTACCTGAAAAACCCCGGCCCACTGGTTCAGGCATAAGGAGCGATGACCATGAAAGCATTTGTGATTGCCTCCTTCGCCTTGATCAGCAGCTGCTCGGTGAGTGCGGCTGAAACCGATCTGGTCAAACAGGGTGAATACCTGGCTCGCGCCGGTGACTGCGTGGCCTGCCACACCGCCAAGGGCGGCAAGCCGTTCGCCGGCGGCCTGCCGATGGAAACCCCGATCGGCACCATCTACTCCACCAACATCACCCCGGATAAAACCGGCCTGGGCGACTACAGCTTCGAAGACTTCGACCAGGCCGTGCGCCATGGCGTCGCCAAGAACGGCAGTACCCTTTACCCGGCGATGCCCTACCCGTCTTATGCGCGCGTCAGCGAAAGCGACATGCAGGCGCTGTACGCGTACTTCATGAAGGGTGTGGAGCCGGTGGCGCAAGCGAACAAGGACAGCGACATTCCCTGGCCGTTGAGCATGCGCTGGCCGTTGGCCGGTTGGCGCTGGATGTTCGCGCCCAAGGTTGAGGACTATCAGGCTCAGGCTGGCGCAGACCCCGTGATCAGCCGTGGCGCGTATCTGGTGGAAGGCCTCGGCCACTGTGGTGCCTGCCATACGCCACGGGCGCTGACCATGCAGGAAAAATCCCTGAGTGCGTCGGACGGCAGCGCTTTCTTGTCCGGCAGTGCACCGCTGGAAGGTTGGATTGCCAAAAGCCTGCGGGGAGACCACAAGGACGGCCTGGGCAGTTGGAGCGAGGAACAGCTGGTGCAATTCCTCAAGACCGGTCGCAGTGATCGCAGTGCGGTGTTTGGCGGCATGAGCGACGTTGTGGTCCACAGCATGCAGTACATGTCGCAAGATGACCTGACGGCTATCGCCCGCTATCTCAAGAGCCTGCCGGCGGTGGATCCCAAGGATCAGCCGCACCAGTACGACAAGCAGGTCGCCGACGCGCTGTGGAAAGGCGATGACAGCAAGCCCGGGGCGTCGGTGTATATCGACAACTGCGCGGCGTGCCACCGCACTGACGGCCATGGCTACACCCGGGTATTCCCGGCGTTGGCGGGCAACCCGGTGTTGCAGACGGCGGATGCCACCTCGTTGATCAACATTGTGTTGAACGGCGGTACGTTGCCGGCGACCCACACCGCGCCTTCGACCTTCACCATGCCTGCGTTTGCCTGGCGTCTGTCGGATCAGGAAGTGGCGGATGTCGTCAGTTTCGTGCGCGGCAGTTGGGGTAACAAAGGCGAGCCGGTGAAAGCCAGTGACGTGGCGAACCTGCGCAAAAATGATATGCGGACCACTTCCGGCGATGACCTTGGCCAGGTGACCTCCAAGCATTGATTGGAGGTTGACCGCCCAACGGCACTGGTCAGAAACCCTGCGCCCCTATACTGTATAAAAAAACAGTATAGGGGCGCTTTCATGTCCACTCCTCTGCCGCCTCGCGGGCGCGGCACGGCCACCAACCTGCACAACCGTTTTGCGCCTACCGTCAGCGTGGCGGAAGACGACGGCTGGTATCAGGAAGTGCCACAGACCCAGGGCACCGAAGTCCGTATCGAAACCGCGAAAACCATCATCACCCGCAACAGCTCGCCGGATATCCCGTTTGATCGGGCGATCAATCCGTATCGCGGCTGCGAGCATGGCTGTATCTACTGCTATGCGCGGCCCAGCCATGCGTATTGGGACCTGTCGCCGGGGCTGGATTTCGAAACCAAGCTGATCGCCAAGACCAACGCTGCCGATGTACTGGAGCAGCAACTGTCAAAACCGGGCTATACCTGCGCGCCGATCAACCTGGGCTCCAATACCGACCCGTACCAGCCTATCGAACGCGAGTACAAGATCACCCGCCAAACCCTCGAAGTGCTGCTGCGCTATCGGCACCCGGTGACGATCATCACCAAGGGTTCGCTGATCCTGCGGGACCTCGACCTGCTGACCGAGCTGGCGCAACAGCGGCTGGTGGCGGTGATGATCAGCCTCACCAGCCTGGACGACGAGCTCAAGCGCATCCTGGAACCGCGTACGGCTGCGCCCAAGGCGCGGCTGAGGGCGATTCGAGTGATGCGTGAGGCGGGAATACCGGTCGGTGTGTTGTGTTCACCGATGATTCCGATGATCAACGACAGCGAGCTGGAAAGTTTGCTGACCGAGGCGCATGCCGCTGGCGCACAAAGTGCGGCGTACATGATGCTGCGCCTGCCCCTGGAGGTTGCGCCGCTATTTGAAGAATGGCTGGCGGCCCACTACCCGCAGCGCGCGGCCCATGTGATGAGCCTGGTGCGACAGGTGCGCGGTGGTGAGGTCTATGACAGTCGCTTCGGGGTACGCATGCGTGGCGAAGGGCCGTTTGCCGATTTGCTGGCGCAACGTTTCGCCAAGGCGATCAAACGACTGGGGCTCAACCGGCGGGAAGGGTTTAATCTGGATTGCACGGCGTTTTGTCCGCCGGGCAGACAGATGGCATTATTGTAAACTGCTGGATAAGCGTACTTATCTGTAGGAATAGTCGCGTTTTGATATCACTGAAAGCCCCGATCTAGAGCGGTTCATTCAGTTTGAGTTAAGTTTCGGCGGGTACCTTGTTTATCGAGTGACTAATGAGTCGGCGCTTCGGTTTGGGCGCCAACCACACTGGAAAACGCCCCTGCTCCAACCAAGAGGATGAATCATGAGTGACAAGGATAAACAGCCGTTGGCTGCGTCGGCTTCAGCCCCTCACGAGGCGGAGTCCGCCGATGCAGCGCTGCAGCACATCGTTGAAGGCTTTTTGCATTTCCATAACGAGATCTTTCCACAGCAGGAAGAACTCTTCAAAAAACTCGCCACGGCCCAGAGCCCACGAGCGATGTTCATTACCTGCGCAGATTCGCGCATCGTTCCCGAACTGATCACCCAGAGCTCCCCGGGGGATTTGTTTGTGACCCGCAACGTCGGCAACGTCGTGCCGCCTTATGGGCAGATGAACGGCGGTGTTTCCACGGCCATCGAGTACGCGGTACTGGCCCTCGGCGTGCAGCACATCATCATTTGCGGCCACTCCGACTGCGGCGCCATGCGCGCAGTGCTCAACCCTCAAAGTCTGGAAAAAATGCCCACGGTCAAAGCCTGGCTGCGTCACGCCGAGGTCGCCAAGACCATGGTCCAGGACAACTGTGACTGCGCCAACGAACACGAAAGCATGCACGTGTTGACTGAAGAAAACGTGATCGCCCAGTTGCAGCACCTGCGCACTCACCCGTCGGTGGCCTCGCGCATGGCCAACGGGCATCTGTTTATCCATGGCTGGGTCTACGACATCGAGACCAGCGAGATCAGGGCCTACGATGCGGATCAGTCGGCGTTCCTGCCGTTGAACGGTACCCAGCCGATCCCATCCGCGACGCCTAAAGCGCGCTTCTAAAACAATCCCCTGTCGGGTAACGCGATGGCTGCCATTCGAGCAGCCAGGCGTTGCCACGCCCGGCAAATGCCTCGGGAGAGTCATTATGCGTGCTGCTCAATTAAAAGCTGTGCTGCCACGGGAGCTGCTGGCCTCCGTGGTTGTGTTTCTGGTTGCCCTGCCACTGTGCATGGGGATCGCAATTGCGTCAGGAATGCCGCCTGCCAAAGGCCTGATCACCGGGATCATCGGTGGGCTTGTGGTGGGCTGGCTGGCGGGGTCGCCGCTGCAAGTCAGCGGCCCGGCTGCCGGCTTGGCGGTGCTGGTGTTCGAATTGGTGCGCCAGCATGGCATGGCTATGCTTGGGCCGATCCTGTTGCTGGCGGGCTTCCTGCAGTTGGTGGCCGGGCGCTTGCGCCTGGGCTGCTGGTTTCGTGTTACGGCACCTGCGGTGGTCTACGGGATGCTGGCGGGGATCGGGGTGCTGATTGTCTTGTCGCAGGTCCATGTGATGCTCGACGGTGTGCCAAAACCCTCCGGGCTGGATAACCTCGCCGGCTTTCCCGCCGCGTTGATTCAGGCGATTCCTGCACTGGGCGGCGGGCTTGGCTGGCAGGCGGGCCTGCTAGGGATATCGACGATTCTGGTGATGTGGCTGTGGGATAAGTTCCGTCCGCAAAAGCTGCGTTTCGTCCCCGGCGCCTTGCTCGGCGTAGGATTGGCGACAGTCACCAGCTTGGTGCTGGCGTTGCAGGTCAAGCGTGTGGAAGTGCCGGAAAACCTGGCGGACGCCATCGACTGGCTGCGCCCCAGCGACCTGTTGAACCTGGCGGATCCCAATCTGTTGATCGCCGCGTTCGCCGTCGCCTTTATCGCCAGCGCTGAAACGCTGCTTTCGGCAGCAGCCGTTGATCGTATGCACAGTGGCCAACGTTCCGATTTCGACAAGGAATTGTCGGCGCAAGGCGTGGGCAACATGTTGTGCGGTCTGGTCGGCGCCCTGCCGATGACCGGTGTGATCGTACGCAGTTCGGCCAACGTCCAGGCCGGTGCCACCACGCGCTTGTCGGCGATGTTCCACGGGTTGTGGCTGCTGGCGTTCGTGCTGTTGCTGTCCAGTGTGCTGCAAAGCATTCCGGTGGCGAGCCTGGCGGGTGTGCTGGTGTACACCGGGATCAAGCTGGTGGACATGAAGGCGTTTCGTGGCTTGGCGCGTTACGGGCGGATGCCGATGTTTACCTACGCAGCGACGGCCCTGGCGATCATCTTTACCGACTTGTTGACGGGGGTGCTGGTGGGCTTCGGGCTGACCCTGGTCAAGCTGGCGTTCAAGGCTTCACGCTTGAAAATCAGCCTGGTGGACTTGCCGCAGGAGGGCGAGATGGAGCTGCGATTGACGGGGGCTGGGACCTTTCTCAAGGTGCCGGCATTGACTCAGGTGTTGTCGACGGTACCTGCCGGGACCACCTTGCATGTGCCACTCAATAACCTGAGTTACATCGACCACTCCTGCCTGGAGTTGCTGGAAGAATGGGGTCGGGCCAATGCGGCCAAGGGCTCGAAGCTGATGATCGAGGCGCGGGGGTTGAAGCGCAGGTTGGAAGGACGGGTAAGAACGACGACCGGAATAGGCTCGGCGCCGTCTGTTGGCTGACGAAACCGGATCAAAAATGTGGGAGCGGGCTTGCTCGCGAAGGCGGAGTGTCAGTCACTGAATGTGTTTCTGATACACCGCCTTCGCGAGCAAGCCCGCTCCCACATTGGATCTTTGCAAGCCGGCAAATCTAAGCTGGCTGGTCCAGCTCAAGGCCCACACCCAACTGCCGCGACAGGCACGGCCAGCGCTTCCATGCCGCTTCCGTGTCCGGGCTCTTGAGCTTGTCGCGGTACGTCTCGACCGACTCCAGCGCAAAGCTCTCTTCGTTAAGCATCTCATCCACGGCGTGGTGCACCGCTTCATCCAGCTGATTGGCAAAGGTCTCGCCGATCAATTGGTGAGCAATCACGTTCGCCACCGTGGTATCCAGCGGAATCAACGGCTGGCCGAAGTGCTTGATATACAGATCGTTGACCTCTTCCACCAGGCGATGAGCCAGGTAGGCCTCGTCCAGCAAACCGTCCAAACCTTCATGCCCGGCCAGGATCGCTGGCGGTTGCAGGAAGAAATGCTCGGCGATTTTCAGCACCGGTTTGATCTGGCTCTCAATACCGGCTTCGCGGGCGACATCATTGGCTGCGTCCAGCAGATCCGGGACCTGGTCGATGTAGGCGCTGACAAAACGCGTCATCACGCCCTTGGCGTCGACGTCAGGCAGGGCAATCGCCGGGTGCAGGTGCGGTAACTGGACTTCCAGCTGCTGAGCAAGCTGGCCAGTGCTGGATTCGTGTTGATGGGCACGGGAAATCTGCTCGCGCAATGCGGCGGTGTTCATGAAAGCTCCAGTGATGCAGGCGTAGGAAATAGGGAGAGCATAAGGTAGCTCGTTTGTACGAGCACCTAAGACGTATTTGTCATAATTATTTCATGGTTATGCGCTGTCGTTATATCAAATTGCCAGCGTTCGTCGGATAACTCGCGCCACCGGTCCTGTTGTGTGGTCGCTTCACCCATTTTCGTTCATTTGCCCGATCACATTGCGGGGTGGCGGTCGCTGTCTATACTCGTTTTGTACGCAATTAGCTGATGACGCCCGACTGCATGAGCAGGCAAGGCTTGGCGGTTGTAAGCAGTATGGAAGCCGCTCCCTTGGCCGCAGGTGCAAACCGGCGGGATAACAAGAACGATAAGGGGAACCCGCAATGACGCGACATCCACATGTTTGGATGGGCCTACTGTTGTGGTCAGTATTCGGCCAGGCGCAAGCCGCCTGGACAACGAATATGGCGCCAGGGGCCACTGAAGTCAGTCACGCCGTGTTTGACCTGCACATGACCATTTTCTGGATCTGTGTGGCGATTGGCATCGTCGTGTTTGGCGCGATGTTCTGGTCGATGATTATTCACCGGCGCTCAACGGGCCAAGTGGCGGCCAAATTTCACGAGAGTACGACGGTGGAGATTCTCTGGACCGTGGTGCCCTTGCTGATCCTGGTGGCGATGGCCATTCCGGCCACCAAGACGCTGATCAACATCTACGACAGTACGGAATCGGATATCGATATCCAGGTCACCGGCTACCAGTGGAAGTGGCATTACAAATACCTGGGCCAGGACGTCGAGTTCTTCAGCAACCTGGCTACGCCCGCCGAGCAGATTCATAACCAGGCCGTCAAAGGCGAACATTACCTGTTGGAAGTCGACCAGCCGCTGGTGCTGCCGGTGGGTGCCAAGGTGCGTTTCCTGGTGACTGCCGCCGACGTGATCCACTCCTGGTGGGTGCCCGCGTTTGCGGTCAAGCGTGATGCGATTCCGGGCTTCGTCAACGAGGCGTGGACCCGGGTCGAGAAGCCCGGCATCTACCGCGGCCAGTGCGCCGAGCTGTGCGGCAAAGACCATGGTTTCATGCCGATCGTGGTGGAGGTCAAGTCCAAGGCGGACTACGACACCTGGCTCGGCGAGCGTAAGGCAGAAGCCGCCAAACTCAAGGAATTGACCTCCAAGGAATGGACCCTGGATGAGCTGGTGGCCCGTGGCGACAAGGTTTACCACACCACTTGCGTGGCCTGTCACCAGGCTGAAGGCCAAGGCCTGCCGCCGATGTTCCCGGCGCTCAAAGGCTCGCCGATTGCCGTCGGGCCCAAGGAAGACCACCTGCACCGCGTGTACTTCGGCAAACCCGGCACCGCCATGGCGGCGTTCGGCAAGCAACTGTCGGAAGTCGATATCGCGGCGGTCGTGACCTACGAACGTAATGCCTGGGGCAACAACAAAGGCGACATGGTCACTCCTAAAGACGTGCTGGCTCTGAAACAGGCGGAAAGCAAATGACCTCCTTCATTGCGTATTCCCTGAACCGTCCCGCCCACTCGTTCGCAGGAGAAAGGCCATGAGCGCTGTGATCGACGACCACGGTCATGCCGGTGAGCACGCTCACGGCCCCGCCAAGGGCCTGATGCGTTGGGTGCTGACCACCAACCACAAAGACATCGGGACCATGTACCTGTGGTTCAGCTTTGCCATGTTCCTGCTTGGCGGCTCGTTCGCCATGGTGATCCGCGCCGAGCTGTTCCAGCCGGGCTTGCAGATCGTGGAGCCGGCGTTCTTCAACCAGATGACCACCATGCACGGCCTGGTGATGGTGTTCGGTGCGGTGATGCCGGCGTTTGTCGGCCTGGCCAACTGGATGATCCCGTTGATGATCGGCGCGCCCGACATGGCCCTGCCGCGCATGAACAACTTCAGTTTCTGGCTGTTGCCGGCGGCGTTCCTGATGCTGGTGTCCACGCTGTTCATGCCCGGTGGCGGGCCGAACTTCGGCTGGACCTTCTACGCCCCGCTCTCCACCACCTACGCGCCGGAAAGCGTGACCTTCTTCATCTTCGCCATCCACCTGATGGGTATCAGTTCGATCATGGGCGCGATCAACGTGGTCGCCACCATCCTCAACCTGCGTGCCCCCGGCATGACCTTGATGAAAATGCCGCTGTTCGTCTGGACCTGGCTGATCACCGCGTTCCTGCTGATCGCGGTGATGCCGGTGTTGGCAGGTTGCGTGACCATGATGCTGATGGACATCCACTTCGGCACCAGCTTCTTCAGCGCCGCCGGTGGCGGTGATCCGGTGCTGTTCCAGCATGTGTTCTGGTTCTTCGGCCACCCCGAGGTGTACATCATGATCCTGCCGGCCTTCGGTGCCGTCAGCTCGATCATCCCGACCTTCTCGCGCAAGCCGCTGTTCGGCTACACCTCGATGGTGTACGCCACGGCGAGCATCGCGTTCCTGTCGTTCATCGTGTGGGCCCACCACATGTTTGTGGTGGGCATCCCGCTGGTGGGCGAGCTGTTCTTCATGTACGCCACGCTGCTGATCGCGGTACCCACGGGCGTGAAGGTGTTCAACTGGGTCAGCACCATGTGGCAAGGCTCGCTGACTTTCGAGACGCCGATGCTGTTCGCCGTGGCTTTCGTGATTTTGTTCACCATTGGCGGTTTCTCCGGGCTGATGCTGGCCATCGCCCCGGCGGACTTCCAGTACCACGACACCTACTTCGTGGTCGCGCACTTCCATTACGTACTGGTACCCGGCGCGATCTTCGGGATCTTCGCCTCGGCCTACTACTGGCTGCCGAAATGGACCGGCCACATGTACGATGAAACCTTGGGCAAGCTGCACTTCTGGCTGTCGTTCGTGGGGATGAACATGGCGTTCTTCCCGATGCACTTCGTAGGACTTGCCGGCATGCCGCGTCGGGTGCCGGACTACAACCTGCAGTTCGCCGATTTCAACATGGTGTCCTCCATTGGTGCCTTCACCTTTGGCGCGACGCAGATTTTCTTCCTGTTCATCGTCATCAAGTGCATTCGTGGCGGTAAGCCTGCGCCCGCCAAGCCGTGGGATGGTGCCGAAGGGCTGGAGTGGAGCATCCCTTCGCCTGCGCCGTACCACACCTTCACCACGCCGCCGGAGGTCAAATGAACACCTCCCTATCCTGTGGGCGCTGGCTTGCCTGCGATGGCATCACTTCGGTGTACCTGAAAGACCGAGTTGCCAGCATCGCAGGCAAGCCAGCTCCCACAGAAAAGCCACTCACAGAACATTCATTCGTAGGTGGCCGCCATGCTTGAGTCCGTGCCTATCAAGCGCCTGGTCACGCGGCTGTTGATCCTGGTGGTGGCGATGTTCGCCTTCGGCTTTGCCCTGGTGCCGATCTACGACGTGATGTGCAGGGCGTTCGGCATCAATGGCAAGACTGCCGGGCAGTACGAAGGCGAGCAGGTGGTGGACCCGACGCGCCAGGTGCGGGTGCAGTTCCTGTCCACCAATGCCATCGACATGGTCTGGGAGTTCCACTCCAAGGCCGACGAGGTGGTGGTCAATCCTGGCGCGGTCACCGAGATGCTGTTTGTGGCCTACAACCCCACCGACAAGCCGATGACCGCCCAGGCGGTGCCAAGCATTTCGCCCGCCGAGGCGGCGATGTACTTCCACAAGACCGAGTGTTTTTGCTTCACCCAGCAAGTGCTACAGCCAGGTCAGCGCATAGAAATGCCGGTGCGCTTCATTGTCGACCGCGACATGCCGAAGGATGTGAAGCATTTGACCCTGGCGTACACGCTGTTCGATATCACCGCGCGCCAACCGCCCGTGGCTGTCCATACCGGCGGCTAGGCGTTGCTTGCGGGCTCGATTAGGAGAACGAATACATGTCGACTCATGATACGTACTACGTACCAGCGCAAAGCAAATGGCCAATAATTGCCACGCTGGGCATGCTGATTACGGTGGTCGGGCTGGCTACCTGGTTTAACGATTTGAAGGCCGCACGCCCGGAATCTCACGGCCCGCTGATCTTTTTCGTCGGCGGCCTGCTGCTGGCCTACATGATGTTTGGCTGGTTCGGCGCGGTGATCAAGGAAAGCCGCGCCGGTTTGTACAGTTCACAGATGGACCGCTCCTTTCGCTGGGGCATGACCTGGTTCATCTTTTCCGAGGTGATGTTCTTCATCGCGTTCTTTGGCGCACTGTTTTATGTGCGGCATATGTCGGCGCCCTGGCTGGCGGGCGAAGGCTCAAAAGGCGTTGCCCACATGCTGTGGCCGAACTTCGAATTCGCCTGGCCGCTGCTGAACAATCCTGACCCGAAACTGTTCCCTGCGCCCAAGGGCACCATCAGCCCCTGGGGCTTGCCGCTGATCAACACGATCTTGCTGGTCAGTTCCAGCGTGACCATCACCATCGCCCACCACGCCTTGCGCAAAGGCCATCGCGGCGCGCTGAAGATCTGGCTGGCGATCACCGTGTTGCTGGGTTGGGCGTTCCTCGGGTTCCAGGCCGAGGAATACATCCACGCTTATAAAGAGTTGGGCCTGACCCTCGGTTCCGGCGTGTACGGCGCGACCTTCTTCATGCTCACGGGTTTTCACGGCGCCCACGTGACCATCGGCACCATCATTTTGTTTGTGATGCTGATGCGCATCCTGAAAGGGCATTTCAACAACGAGCACCAGTTCGGTTTCGAGGCGGCCAGTTGGTATTGGCACTTTGTGGACGTGGTGTGGATCGGGCTGTTTTTCTTCGTTTACGTGCTTTGAGGCCGTTCACCAAGGCGCATGAGACACCAGCTGGCCGCTGAAGAAACCCCAGGTGATCAGCCCTAAGGTGATCACGGCCAGCACCACACGCACGGTCAAGGCAGTGACGAGGCGATTGGAGTTGCCCTCGTCCTTGACCAGGAAGAACAAGCCACTGAACAGGCTCACAACGGTAGCAATCAGCATCAGGGCAATGGCTGCTTTGAGCATGGTGGGCTCCGGGGCTCTTTTTTGGAGGGGGCGAGCAATGAGATTCAGTATAGCCAGCGCAGCACCGACCTCTGCGGCAATGCCATGAAACCCTTTCGCCCCGGTATTGCGCCGACGCTGGTGGTGTTTGTGCTGCTGCCGTTGCTGGTGTTTCTCGGTTTCTGGCAGCTGTCCCGCGGCCAGGAAAAACAGGCGCTGCTGGAAACCTACGCCGAGCGCCGCGCTGCCGAGCCCATGAGCAGTACGCAATTACAGGCCATCGAAGATCCGGCCTTCCGCCGCGTGCATTTGCGCGGGCAATTCGATGCCGAGCACAGCGTGCTACTGGATAACCGCTTTCGTGACGGCAAGGTCGGTGTGGAAGTGCTGCAACCCTTCCACGATCAGGCCAGCGGCCAGTGGCTGCTGCTCAATCGAGGCTGGCTGCCTTGGCCGGACCGGCGCACGCCACCGGTTTTCACCACCCCCGAACAACTACTGAACCTCGACGCGTGGGTCTATGTGGCTCCCGGCGAAACCTTCCAGTTGCACGCCGATCCGGCGGGCGCACAGTGGCCACGATTGTTGACCGCCCTGCATCCCGAAGCGCTGTGGACCGAGTTGGGCCGCAGCGGATTCGCCTATGAAGTGCGGGCTGAAGCGGGCCCTGGCACTTTCGAAACCAACTGGCCCGTGGTCGCCATGGGCCCGGAAAAACACTTGGGCTACGCCGTGCAATGGTTCGCCATGGCGCTGGCGCTGTTCGGTCTTTACCTCTACCTCGGATGGCACAACACAAAGGAGAAGCGCCATGGGAGCGGCCATGAATCCACCCAACATGTCTGACGCGCCAGCAGCGCCCAACCGGCGCAAGGGGCGCTGGCAACTGATCCTGATTTTGCTGATGGTGATCGGCCCGATGGTGCTCGCCACCTTCATGTACAAGTTGCAGTTCTGGGTACCGGACAGCCGCAGCTACCACGGTGAGATGATCGGCAATGGTCAGACCCGTGCCGACATTGGCGTGCAGGCCGACGAAGACCGCTGGCAGCTGCTGGTGACCGCGCCCGCTGCCTGCGCCGCCGACTGCCAGCAACTGGTTTACCTGGCTCGCCAGCTGCAAATCGGTCTGGGTCGCGATGCCTCTCGTGCCAGCCACGCCCTGGCCAGCGCGCAGCCGGTGAACACTGCGTATGACGCCAAGCTCAAGGCCGAATACCCGCAACTGCAACGTTATCCCCTGGACCTGTCGACCTTCAACAAAGACGCCGCCGCCCAAGGCAGCGGCGATGCCCAGCTGTGGATCGTCGACCCCCACGGCAACCTGGTGCTGCGCTACGACGCCCGGGTCAAGGGCAAGGACCTGCTCAACGACCTGCGCCTGCTGCTGAAACTGTCGAACATCGGATAAGGACACCGTCATGGCCAAACCTGGATTTCGCCTCGCGCTGTTTGCCACCCTGCTGGCCCTGATCGTGGTGCTGCTGGGTGCTTATACCCGGCTGACCCACGCGGGCCTCGGTTGCCCGGATTGGCCGGGTTGTTATGGCTTTATCAGCGTGCCAAAAAGCGAAGCCCAGCTGGCCCATGCTGAACTGCATTACCCGGACACGCCGGTCGAGGCGGACAAGGGCTGGAACGAGATGACCCACCGTTATTTCGCCGGCACCCTCGGGCTGCTGATTGTGCTGCTGGCGGCGCGCGCCTGGACCCACCGGCATCATCCGGGGCAGCCGTTGAAATTGCCGTTGTTCCTGCTGGTGGTGGTGTTTGCCCAGGCGGCGTTTGGCATGTGGACGGTGACGCTGAAGCTCTGGCCGCAGGTGGTCACCGGGCATTTATTAGGCGGGTTTGCGACGTTGAGCCTGCTGTTTTTGCTGACACTGCGGCTGTCCGGTGTATTGCCGGCGCTGATTGTGCCCAGGCGTTTGCAGTATTGGGCGACGGCTGGCCTGGTGCTGGTGATCGGCCAGATTGCCCTGGGTGGATGGGTCAGCTCCAACTACGCGGCCGTGGCCTGTATTGACCTGCCGACCTGCCACGGCCAATGGTGGCCGGCGGCGGATTTCGCCAATGGCTTTCACCTGACCCAGCATATCGGCCCCAATTACCTCGGCGGGCAACTGGACAGTGATGCGCGCACGGCGATTCACCTCACCCACCGAATTGGCGCGCTGCTGGTCACCGTCGTACTGCTGGGCCTCGCCTGGCAACTCAAGGTGGTTGGCATGACCCGCTTGGCCGGCCTGTTGCTGATCGCCCTGGCAGCGCAAATCTGCCTGGGTTTGAGCAACGTGTACTTTCACCTGCCGCTGCCGGTTGCGGTCGCTCATAACGCCGGCGGCGCGGCGTTGCTGCTGACGCTGGTGCTGGTCAATTACCACGCCCGCACCAGTCTGGTCCGGGTGCGGCACCAGTTGCCGTTCGGCTGGCGCTTCAGCCCGCGTAAACACGTGTCGGGCCTCATAACCCTAAAAGGAGAGATGCCATGGCGACCTTGATCGGCGAGCGTCATAGCCAGGCGATCTGGCGTGACTACCTGGAGCTGACCAAGCCTAAAGTGGTGGTGCTGATGCTCATCACCTCGCTGGTGGGCATGTTCCTCGCCACCCGCGCCGGGGTGCCGTGGCCGGTGTTGATTTTCGGCAACCTGGGTATCGCCCTGTGTGCCGGTGGCGCGGCGGCGGTGAACCATGTGGTGGATCGGCGCATCGATGCGCTGATGGCGCGCACCCATAAACGTCCACTGGCGGAAGGGCGCGTATCGCCTGTGGCGGCGCTTGTTTTCGCGATGGTGCTGGCGGTGGCCGGGCTGGCGTTGTTGCTGGCGTTTACCAATCCACTGGCCGCCTGGCTGACCCTGGCTTCGCTGTTGGGCTACGCCGTGATCTACACCGGTTTTCTCAAGCGTGCGACGCCGCAGAACATCGTCATCGGTGGGCTGGCTGGCGCCGCGCCGCCGTTGCTGGGTTGGGTTGCCGTCACTGGCCACGTCAGCGCCGAGCCGTTGCTGCTGGTGCTGATCATCTTCGCCTGGACCCCGCCGCACTTCTGGGCCCTGGCGATTCACCGCAAGGAGGAATACGCCAAGGCCGACATCCCGATGCTGCCGGTGACCCACGGCGAGCACTACACCAAGGTGCATATCCTGCTCTACACCTTCGCACTGCTGGCGGTCAGCCTGATGCCGTATGTCATCCATATGAGCGGCATGCTGTATCTGGTGTGCGCACTGGTTCTGGGCGGGCGCTTTCTGCAATGGGCCTGGGTGCTGTACCGTGGCAGTCGGCCGCACGCGGCGATCAACACCTTCAAGTACTCTATCTGGTACTTGTTCGCGCTGTTTATCGCCCTGCTCGTAGACCATTACCTATTGTTGAACCTATGACTCGAACTCAAAAAACTGTCTTCATTCTGGTGGCCATTGTCGCGTTGATCATGGGCCTGACCGTCAACAAAGTACTGAGCGGCAAAGGCCAGGGCGACCCGACCGCCTTGATCGATGCCGGCATCATCCTGCTGCCGCAAAGCCGCCAGTTGCCGCCGGTGACCATGACCAACCAGGACGGCCAGCCGGTGCTGGTCAACGAGCTGAAAGGCAAGTGGAGCGTGCTGTTCTTCGGCTACACCTTCTGCCCGGACATCTGCCCGACCACCCTCGCCCAACTGCGCCAGATCAAGAGTGAACTGCCTAAAGACGTTGTGGATAAGTTGCAGGTGATCCTGGTCAGCGTTGACCCGAACCGCGATACGCCGGCGCAGCTCAAGCAATACCTGGGCTACTTCGATCCGCAGTTTGAAGGCCTGACCGGTGCGAATGTGGAGGATGTGCAGAAAGTCTCGAACGCGGTGAGCATTCCGTTTATTCCGGCGGACACCAGCAAGCCCAACTACACCGTCGACCACAGCGGCAACCTCGCGCTGATCGGGCCGGACGGCACCCAGCGCGGGTTTATCCGGGCGCCGTTGAACAACCAGAAATTGGTGGCGCAGTTCCCGGGGTTGTTGCAGCGTAAATAAGCCTGCCGACCATTTCCTGAGCGACACAAATCAAATGTGGGAGCGGGCTTGCTCGCGAAGGCGGTGTGTCAGTCAACAGATGTATCGACTGAACCACCGCCTTCGCGAGCAAGCCCGCTCCCACATTGGTTTAGATCATTAGATCGTTCCCACGCTCTGCGTGGGAATGCCGCACTGGACGCTCTGCGTCCGCTTTTGAGGTCGTGACGCGGAGCGTCACAGGATGCGTTCCCACGCAGAGCGTGGGAACGATCGATCGGGGTTTTGGCCTTGGATCAGAACGCCGGCAGGATCGCGCCTTTGTACTTCTCGGCAATGAACGCTTTCACTTCCGGTGTGTGCAGGGCTGCAACCAGCTTCTTCACCGCGTCCGAATCCTTGTTGTCTTCGCGGGTCACCAGGATGTTCACGTAAGGCGAGTCGTTGCCTTCGATCACCAGTGCGTCCTTGGAGGGGTCCAGCTTGGCTTCCAGGGCGTAGTTGGTGTTGATCAGCGCCAGGTCAACCTGGGTCAGCACGCGCGGCAGGGTGGCGGCTTCCAGTTCGCGGAATTTCAGGCTTTTCGGATTTTCAGTGATGTCCTTGATGGTCGACAGGATATTGGTCGGATCCTTCAGGGTGATCAGGTTGTGCTTGGCCAGCAGCAACAGCGCACGGCCGCCATTGGTGGCGTCGTTCGGGATGACTACGTTGGCGCCGCTTGGCAGGTCTTCCAGCTTTTTGTACTTGCTGGAGTAGGCGCCCAGAGGTTCCAGGTGCACAGCGCCGACGCTCACCAGGTGAGTGCCCTTGGCTTTGTTGAATTCATCCAGGTACGGCTGGTGCTGGAAGAAGTTGGCGTCCAGGCGTTTTTCGGCAACCTGTACGTTTGGCTGGACGTAGTCGGTGAAGACTTTGACCTGCAAATCCACGCCTTCTTTAGCCAGGGCCGGCTTTACGAATTCGAGGATTTCAGCGTGGGGTACCGGGGACGCGGCCACGGTCAGAGTTTCGGCGGCGTGGGCGGAGAACGCGGCAACGGCGGCGAAAGCAACCAGTAGTTTTTTCATCCAACAAGCTCCTTGTTCGGGCATTGGCCGGCTACGCGCCGGCAATAGCCGTTATTTTCGAGAAAAGTGCACCACCAGCTTGTCGCCGACGGTTTGCAGAATTTGCACCAGGATCAACAGCAGCACCACGGTGACCACCATCACATCGGTCTGGAAGCGTTGATAACCGAAGCGGATCGCCAGGTCACCCAAGCCACCGGCACCCACCACACCGGCCATGGCCGTGTAGGAAACCAGTGTAATCGCCGTCACCGTAATCGCCGCGAAGATGCCGGGGCGGGCTTCGGGCAGCAAGGCGTTGGTGATGATCTGCCGGGTAGTGGCGCCCATGGCCTGGGTCGCTTCGATAATCCCGCGGTCCACTTCGCGCAACGCGGTTTCCACCAGGCGCGCAAAGAACGGCGTGGCGCCCACCACCAGCGGCGGAATCGCACCGGCAACCCCCAGCGAGGTGCCGGTGATCAGCACCGTGAACGGGATCATCACGATCAGCAGAATAATGAACGGCAGCGAACGCAGGATGTTCACGATCAGCGACAGCATCGCGTACAGGCCTTTTTGTTCGAACAGCTGGCGCGGGCTGCACAGGAACAGCAGCACCCCCAGCGGCAGGCCCAGCAACACGGTGAACAGCAGCGAGCCGAACAGCATGGTCATGGTGTCGCCGGTGGCCAGCAGGATTTCGGACCAGTCGATGTTCGAGAAAAAGCTCAAGAAGATTTCCATTAGCGCAGCACCTCCATGTGGACGTCTGCGGCGGTGAAGGCTGCAAAGGCGGCCTCCATGTCGCCACCGGTGACGGCGAGGGTCAGTTGCCCGTAGGGAATGTCTTTAATGCGGTCGATACGACCGGCAAGGATGCTGTAGTCCACACCCGTTTCACGGGCGACGGTACCCAGCAGCGGTGCGTAGGTCGCTTCGCCCTGGAACGTCAGGCGCACAATGCGGCCCGGCACGTGAGCGAAGTCATCACGCTGCTCGCCTTCGTCAACCTGCTCGGACTCTTGCACGAAACGCTTGGTGGTCGGGTGCTTGGGGTGCAGGAACACATCGGCGACGGTGCCTTGCTCGACGATCACGCCGGCGTCCATCACGGCCACGTGGTCGCAGACTCGACGGATCACGTCCATTTCATGGGTGATCAGCACGATGGTCAGCTTCAGCTCACGGTTGATCTCGGCCAGCAGTTGCAGCACCGAGGCGGTGGTCTGCGGGTCGAGGGCGCTGGTGGCTTCGTCGCACAGCAGAATCTTTGGCTTGGTGGCCAGGGCGCGGGCGATGCCGACGCGCTGCTTCTGGCCGCCGGACAGCTGCGCCGGGTACTTCTTGGCGTGGTCGGACAGGCCAACCCGGGCCAGCAGTTCGGCCACGCGCACGTCGATTTCCTTGCGGGAAAGTTCGCCCGCAAGCGTCAGCGGCAGCGCCACGTTGTCGGCGACGGTCTTGGAGGCCAGCAGGTTGAAGTGCTGGAAGATCATTCCGACCTGTTGCCGGAAACGGCGCAGGCCGTTGGCGTCGAGGGCGGTGACTTCTTCGTCATCGACCTTGATCTGGCCGCCGCTGGGTTCTTCCAGGCGATTGATCAGGCGCAGCAAAGTACTTTTTCCCGCACCGGAATGGCCGATCAGACCAAACACCTGGCCATTTTCGACGCGCAGGTTGGTGGAATGCAGTGCGGGGATATCCTTACCGGCGACCCGGTAGGTTTTATGGACGTTATGAAACTCGATCACGTAGCGAACCTTGTGGGGCGCATTAAAAAGGGATCAGCGGTTAGCCGGGCGCGCATTTTAGCCTGTCCGTATAGCGTTTCTTAGCATTTATTTCTCATCCGACCAGCGATTTGGCAATAACGCGATCAAAGGTCATAAAAAAGGAACGGTACAAAACCGTGTCAGTCACTACATAAGCAACTCGAAATTCCCAGGTGCCGTGCCTGGGGTTTTGCTCAAGAAGAGCCGGGGATCGCTCTGGCCTACGCAAACGAGGAGTTTTTGTCTGATGAGCACTAAAAAGCCAGTCACCCCGCCCAAGAGCGAACTTGCGGGTACCGACACTCTGGACCGTGGTAACACCAACGCCAAGCTGCAAAGCCTGGAAACATTTCGCTCTGACGCTACCGGCCAGGCGCTGCGTACCAACCAGGGCGTGAAGGTTTCCGACAACCAGAACAGTTTGAAGGTCGGCTCCCGTGGCCCTTCGCTGCTGGAAGACTTCATCATGCGTGAAAAAATCACGCACTTTGACCATGAGCGCATCCCGGAACGTATCGTTCACGCCCGGGGTACCGGTGCCCATGGTTATTTCCAGACCTATGAAAACCACTCGGCGCTGACCAAGGCCGGGTTCCTGCGTAACCCCGAACACAAAACCCCCGTATTTGCGCGTTTCTCTACGGTGCAGGGCCCTCGCGGCTCGGGTGATACCGTGCGTGACGTGCGTGGCTTTGCCGTGAAGTTCTTCACCGACGAGGGCAACTTCGACTTGGTGGGTAACAACATGCCGGTGTTTTTCATTCAGGACGCGATCAAGTTTCCTGACTTCGTGCATGCGGTAAAACCTGAGCCCCACAACGAGATTCCTACGGGCGGCTCGGCCCACGATACGTTCTGGGATTTTGTTTCGCTGCAGCCGGAGTCGGCGCACATGGTGATCTGGGCCATGTCTGACCGGGCCATTCCAAAAAGCTTGCGGACCATGCAGGGGTTTGGTGTACACACCTTCCGCCTGGTGAATGCCGAGGGCAAATCCAACTTCGTCAAATTCCACTGGCGGCCTACTGTCGGTACCTGTTCCCTGGTGTGGGACGAGGCGCAGAAGCTGGCGGGCAAAGACACCGACTTCCATCGTCGTGACCTGTGGGAATCCATCGAAAGTGGCGATTACCCGGAATGGGAATTGGGCGTGCAGATCATCGCCGAAGAAGACGAGCATAAGTTCGACTTCGACATTCTCGACCCGACCAAGCTGATCCCCGAAGAGCTGGTGCCGATCACGCCGCTGGGCAAGATGGTGCTCAATCGCAACCCGGACAACTACTTCGCCGAGACCGAGCAAGTGGCGTTCTGCCCGGGGCATATCGTGCCGGGTATCGACTTCTCCAATGACCCGCTGCTGCAGGGTCGGTTGTTTTCCTACACCGACACACAGATCAGCCGACTCGGCGGCCCGAACTTTCACGAGTTGCCGATCAACCGTCCGGTGGCGCCGTTCCATAACGGCCAGCGCGATGCCATGCACCGCACCACCATCGACAAGGGGCGCGCGTCCTACGAGCCGAACTCGATTGATGGTGGCTGGCCGAAAGAAACTCCGCCTGCGGCGCAGGACGGTGGCTTTGAGACCTATCCGGAGCGCATTGACGCCCATAAGATCCGTGAGCGCAGCGAGTCGTTCGGCGATCACTTCTCCCAGGCGCGCTTGTTTTTCCGCAGCATGAGCAAGCACGAGCAAGAGCACATCATCGCGGCTTATAGCTTCGAGCTGGGCAAGGTGGAGCGTGAATTCATCCGGGCCCGGCAGGTGAACGAGATCCTCGCCAACATCGACCTGGAGCTGGCCAAGCGCGTGGCGCAGAACCTGGGCTTGCCGGCGCCGAAGAAAGGCACCGTGCCGGAGCGCAAGACGTCTCCGGAACGTTCGCCAGCGTTGAGCCAGGCCAACTTGCTGTCGGGTGATATCAAGACTCGCAAGGTGGCGATTCTGGCCGCGAACGGCGTTGATGGCGCGGCGATTGCTGCCTTGAAGGCGGCGCTGGAAGCCGAGGGTGCGCACGCGAAGCTGCTCGGGCCGACATCGGCACCGGTGACGACGGCGGATGGCAAGAGCCTGCCGGTGGATGCGTCCATGGAAGGTTTGCCGTCGGTGGCGTTCGACGCGGTATTTGTGCCAGGTGGTGCGAAGTCGGTTCAGGCACTGAGTGGTGACGGCGTTGCGTTGCATTACCTGTTGGAGGCGTACAAGCACTTGAAAGCGATTGCCTTGGCCGGTGAGGCGAAGCAGTTGCTGGATGTGCTGAAGTTTGAGGCGGATGCGGGCTTGATTGTGGGCGGCGATGCGAAGGCGTTTAAGGCGTTCTTTGCGGCGATTGCCCAGCATCGGGTCTGGGATCGGGAGCCGAAGGCTAAAGCTGTTCCGGCTTAAGTCATTGGTTGATTGTTAGACCGCTTTCGCGAGCAAGCCCGCTCCCACATTTGACCGCATTCCAAAGTTGGAACTCGGTTAAATGTGGGAGCGGGCTTGCTCGCGAATGGCGTTATTCAGTCTTACGCGGAATCAGCACAACCTGCGCCGGAACCTTCTTCAGGATCTGCCGGTGAATCTTCAGGTCATACCCCGAGTCGATGCGCTTCACCCGTTTGGTCAGCAACGTGGCCAGCCATGGGTAATCTTCGGTGCGCGGTGCCTGGATGCTCACATCGCACTGGTAATTCACCACATCGGTGGCGATTTCATCCAGTTGATGGCGCAGCGCTTCAATATCGGTGAGGTTCAGCGCAACCGTGGTGCTTGGCGCTGCCGGGTCGATGACCTTGGCAGGCGGCTTGGCTTCAGCGGCTTTCAAGGCAGCCTCGGCTTTATCCAGTTCGACCTTGCGGGCGTGGGTAATCGCGCTGTTGACGCCGCCGGTCAGCGCTGGCGCTTTGGGCATCAACGCCCGGGCGCGGCTCAAGGCCGTGGCGGCTGCATTGACGTCACCTTTTTGCAGAACGATCTGGCTGCGCTGCAAATAGGCTTCGGCCAGTTGGCGCTGATAAGGCTCCAGCGCCGGGTCGTTGGGCGACTGGGCCTGCAAGGCGGCCAGCTCGTCTTCGGCGGTGGCCAGTTCACTGCTGGCGAGGTTTTGCTCCAGCTGTGCGATGGCCGCAGCACGTGCGTCCGGCGCTTGGGGGGCGGCGGGCGGGGTGCTTTGGCAGGCGCCCAGCAGCAAGGAAAATGCGGCAAGGAGCAGATAACGGGCGTTGAACAGCTTCATTCCTGCGACTCTCTAATTGCGCAAAAAGCGAGCAAGTCTACACCCCACGACGGGGCAGGACAAAACTCAGCAGAAACAGGGCGGCTGCCGTGACCACAATCGACGGGCCGGCCGGGGTGTCCTTGAACCATGACAGCGCCAGGCCACCGCACACCGCAAGCATCCCCAACAGGCTGGCGCCGACCGCCATTTGCTCCGGTGAGCGGGCGTGGCGCTGGGCCGCTGCCGCCGGGATGATCAGCAGTGATGTGATCAACAATACGCCGACAATCTTCATCGCGACAGCAATCACCACGGCGATCAGCAACATCAGGGTCATGCGCAGCGCCGCCACGGGCAAGCCTTCGACAGTGGCCAGTTCTTCGTGGACGGTGATCGCCAGCAGCGGGCGCCACAGCGTCACCAGCAACACGAGCACTGCCGCGCTGCCGCCGAGAATCCAGGCCAGGTCGGTGGGGCTGATTGCCAGCAGGTCGCCGAACAGATAGGCCATCAGGTCGATGCGCACTTCATGCATGAAGCTCAGGACTACCAGGCCCAAGGACAGCGTGCTCGGCGCCAGGATGCCCAATAACGTATCGGAAGCCAGCGGCTGGCGCTGTTGCAGGGTCACCAGCAGCACAGCCAGCAGCAGGCAGCCGACGGTGACGGCAATGGTTGGGCTCACATCCAGCAGAAAGCCCATGGCCACGCCCAGCAGCGCAGCGTGGGACAAGGTGTCGCCAAAATAGGCCATGCGCCGCCAGACCACGAACGAGCCCAGTGGGCCCGCCACCAGCGCCAGAGCCAAGCCTGCCAGCAGGGCGTAGAGCAGAAAATCAGCCATGCTTGCAGCTATCTCCATGAACGTGGGTATGGGATGCGGTGGAGTCATCGACTACAGCGCCATGCAGGTCATGGGCGTGGTCGTGATGGTGGTGGTAGATCGCGAGGCTTTGGGCGTTCTTGCCGAACAGCTCGACGAAAGCCGGATCGCCGCTGACCTGTTCCGGGTGGCCGGAGCAGCACACGTGGCGATTAAGGCACACCACCTGGTCGGTGGTGCTCATCACCAGGTGCAGGTCGTGGGAGACCATCAGAACGCCGCAGCCGTGGCGGTCCCGCAGGCGGGTGATCAGGCTGTACAACTCGGCCTGGCCGGCCACGTCGACACCTTGCACGGGTTCATCGAGTACCAGCAATTCCGGCTCGCGCAACAGGGCACGGGCCAGTAGCACGCGCTGCATTTCGCCGCCGGAGATGCTTTGCACCGGGCTGTCGATCACCTGTTCGGCGCCGACTTCCTTGAGCGCGGACTGCGCGCGGGCACGGTCAACACCGGGCACCAGGCGCAGGAAGCGCAGCACTGACAGGGGCAAGGTCGGGTCCACATGCAGCTTCTGCGGCATGTAGCCAACTCGCAGCTTCGGCTTACGCCACACACTGCCGCTGTCGGGCTTGAGCAGGCCGAGTACGGCGCGCACCAGCGTGGTCTTGCCGGCGCCGTTAGGGCCGATCAGCGTGACGATCTGCCCTGGCTCGACGCTCAGCGCGATGTTATCCAGCACGTTTTGCCCGGCGAACGTGACCCCGACCTGTTCCAGGCGGATTAACGCAGTGCTCATCAAGCCCCCTGGCAGCCCGAGCACACACCGACCACTTCGACGGTTTGCCCTTCGACCTTGAAGCCGACGTCGCCGGCGCTCTTGATGATGCTGTCGCTGATGCTTTTTTGCTCAAGTTCGATGGCGGCGTGGCACTCGCGGCAAATCAGGAACTGGCCCTGGTGCGCGTGTTCCGGGTGGTTGCAGCCGACAAAGGCGTTGAGCGACGAGATGCGGTGCACCAGGCCGTTGTCCAGCAGGAAGTCCAGCGCGCGGTACACGGTGGGCGGGGCGGCGCGGCGGCCGTCCTGCTCGCTGAGCACGCCGAGGATGTCGTAGGCACCCAGCGGCTTATGGCTTTGCCACACCAGCTCCAGCACCCGGCGACGCAGGGCGGTCAGGCGCAGCCCTTGGCGCGCGCACAGTGCGTCGGCCTCTGACAGCGCGGTGTGCACGCAGTGAGAGTGGTCATGGGGACGGCTGGCAAGCGGTGTTTTAGGCATGAGCGGCGACAGATATTTGTGAGAGACGTTATTATGTTACCTGTTCCTGCCTCCTTGAGTGGTCATCGTGTCCAGACTTTTTCCCGTTTTTGTCGTATTTGTCACCAGTTTGTTGATTGCCGGTGCCGCTCAGGCGGAGGTTCGGGTGCTGACCAGCATCAAACCCTTACAGCTGATTGCCGCTGCCGTGCAGGACGGCGTGGCGGTTCCCGAGGTCTTGCTGCCGCCGGGCGCATCGCCGCATAACTATGCGCTGCGTCCATCCGACGTACGGCGCGTGCAGTCGGTGGACCTGCTTTACTGGATCGGCCCGGACATGGAGAGCTTTCTGCCGCGTGTCCTGAAAGGCCGCAGCTTGCCGACGGTTGCCGTACAGGACCTTCCGGGGATGAAACTGCGCCGGTTCACCGAAGATAGCCACTCCCATGCTGAAGATGCCGACGAGCATGATCACGACCATCGTCCGGGCAGCCTGGATGCACATTTGTGGCTGTCGACGGTCAACGCCCGAGTGATCGCCAACCGCATGGCAGCGGACCTCAGCGCTGCTGACCCGGCTAACGCAGAGCGTTATCAGAGCAACGTGAAGGCCTTTGATGGCCGTATGGACGCCTTGGATGCGCGCTTGAAAGCGCGTATGGCGGATGTCGCCGGCAAGCCTTACTTCGTATTCCATGAGGCGTTCGATTACTTCGAAGATGCCTACGGCCTCAAGCACACTGGTGTGTTCAGCGTTGCCGCAGAAGTGCAGCCGGGCGCCCAGCACGTGGCGGCGATGCGCACGCGGTTGCAGGAAGTGGGCAAGACTTGTGTGTTCAGCGAACCGCCGCTGCGCCCTCGCCTGGCGGAAACGCTGGTGGCGGGTTTGCCGGTGAAGCTGGCGGAACTGGATGCGTTGGGCGGCTACACACCGGCGACGGCTCAGGGTTATGAGCAGGTGCTGGAGAAGCTGGGGAATGACCTGGCTGGGTGCCTGGAGTCGCTCTGACAGACGCCGCATAACCACTGTGGGAGCGGGCTTGCTCGCGAATGCGGTGGATCAGTCAGCGCATCTGGTGACTGAAACTCCGCATTCGCGAGCAAGCCCGCTCCCACATTTTTGACCGCGTACGATCTTTACAGCGCGAACGGCAGCGGGGTCTTGACCTGCTGGCGTTGCGCCAGGCGCACTTGAAACTCTCGCGGGTCGTGAATCAGCACGTCCTGCCCGGCGAACGATTCCGCCGCAATCAGGCGTGACAGCCAGAACCGCACACAGGCCACGCGCAACATCGTCGGCCACAGCTCCGCTTCCTTGGCGGTAAACGGTCGCAAGCCCGCATAAGCCCCCAACAATGCCCGCGCCCGTTGGCCGTCGATCACGCCGTCGGCGTCCGAGCACCAGTCATTCAGGGCGATCGCCACGTCGTACAGCATTGGCCCGGAGCAGGCGTTGTAGAAGTCGATCAGCCCGGTCAGGTGCGTGCCTTCGAACATCGCATTGTCGCGAAACAGGTCGGCGTGGATATTCGCCCGGGGCAGCGCGAGGATCTGCGCCTTATGCGCCTCGATCTCGTCCAGCGCGGCTTGCAGCAGGCGCTGTTGTTCTGTGTCGAGGTGCGAAATCAGTTGCGCGCCTTCGCTGAGCATCCAGTCCAGCCCGCGATCGGTCTTGCGTTCCAACACCTTCTCGCCTTGGGTGGCCAGGTGCAGGTGACCGAGCAATTCGCCCACTTGCACGCAATGCTGGGCGTTGGCGTCCTTGATGTGCTTGCCCGCGAGGCGCGGTTGCAGTAGCGCCGGTTTGCCCGCCAACTCGCGCAAGGCCACGCCGTCGGTGGTACGCAGGGCGTAAGGCACTGGCAAATCAGCGTCGTGGAGCACGTCCAGCAGTTCGATGAAGAACGGCATTTCCTGCACGGGGCCGCGCTCGACCAGGGTCAGGACAAATTCGCCCTGTTCCAGGCTGATGAAGAAATTGGTGTTTTCACTACCAGCGGCAATCCCCTGGAAATCAAGCAGGCGGCCGAGCCCGTAAGGGGCAAGAAAGGTTTCCAGCTCGGGCCGAGCCAGGGGGGTGAACACAGACATGGTTAAAACTGCCGTTACGGGCGCTGCGGGGAGCAGCGCCGATTAAAGTTAAGAAATCATTTCCATTCGAAGATCTTCCATGACGGGATCAGCATATCCGGCTGGTCAGAGCGGATGAAGTTCGCATCGGTTCCGTCCGCGCGCACCAGGAAGTAAGGCGGAAAGCCTTTCTGGGTCACCTTGATTGCGTACAGGAAGCCATTCTGGCGGTATTCCTGGATGGTCTTGTCGCCTTCCGTGCGAATGGTGACTTCCGGATCTGCCGAAGACGCTTCGTCGGCGGCCATGGCGGCCAGCGGAAGGAATGCAATCAAGCCGGTCAACAACAAGCGATTTACTGTACGCATGATAACCTTGTCCCTTTGTCGTCATTGGTCCGGCTATTCTAGCGCCTGACCCGCCGAAAAGGTTGATCCTGCTCATGAGCCAAGCCCCCCTCGTCCTGGTGGACGGTTCTTCTTACCTGTACCGCGCCTTTCACGCGCTGCCGCCGCTCACCACTTCCAAAGGCCTGCCTACCGGCGCGGTCAAGGGCGTGTTGAACATGCTCAAAAGCCTGCGCAGGCAATACCCGAACAGCCCGTTCGCGGTAGTGTTCGACGCCAAGGGCGGGACATTTCGCGATGAGCTGTACGCCGAATACAAGGCCAACCGCGCGAGCATGCCCGATGACATGCGCGTGCAGATCGAGCCGCTGCACCAGAGCGTGATCGCCCTGGGCTTCCCGCTGCTGTGCGTCGAAGGCGTTGAAGCGGACGACGTGATCGGCACCCTGGCCCGCAGCAGCGCGGCCGCCGACCGGCCGGTGGTGATTTCCACCGGTGACAAGGACATGGCGCAACTGGTGGACGGGCACATTACCTTGGTCAACACCATGACCGGTAGCGCCATGGATGTTGAGGGCGTGAAGGAGAAATTCGGTGTCGCTCCCGAGCAGATCATCGATTATCTGGCGTTGATGGGCGACTCGTCCGACAACATCCCGGGCGTTCCCGGCATTGGTCCAAAGACAGCGTCAGGCTTGCTGGTAGGCGTGAACGGCGGTTTGAAAGAGCTCTACGAGCAGCTCGATATCGTGCCGACCTTGCCGATTCGTGGTGCCAAGACGTTGGTTGCCAAACTCGAAGAGCATAAGGCGAGTGCGTTCCTGTCCTACGAGTTGGCGACGATCAAGATCGACGTGCCGCTGGATGTGGGCCTGGACGACTTGCACCTGATCGAGCCCGACCGCGAGAAGCTGCTGGAGTTGTACACGCTGCTGGAGTTCAAGAGCTGGATTGACGAGATTCAGCGCGATGCCAAGCGTGTTGAGCTGAGCGCCGCGCCATCGGCTGCAGTCGCGGAGGAAGCGATTGAAACAATCGCTACGGTTTCTGTAGAGCCGGTGTACGAAACCATCCTCACCCAGGCTCAGTTTGATGTCTGGCTAAAGAAGCTTAACGACGCCAAGCTGTTCGCCTTTGATACTGAAACCACCGGGATCGACGCCCAGAAAGCGCAACTCGTGGGTGTGTCGTTTGCCGTACAGGCCCATGAAGCGGCCTACATTCCGCTGACCCATTCCTACATCGGCGCGCCGGAACAGCTGGATCGGGACACCGTGCTGCTGGCCCTGAAGCCGTTGCTCGAAGACCCTGAAAAACTCAAGGTCGGCCAGCACGCCAAGTTCGACATGAACATCCTGGCCAACTGCGCCATCGGTGGCGACCCGGCACACGGCATCACCGTGCGCGGCATTGCCTTCGACACCATGCTTGAATCCTACGTGCTGAACTCCGTCGCGACCCGCCACGACATGGACAGCCTGGCGAAGAAGTACCTGGACTACGACACCGTCAGCTTCCAGGACATCGCCGGCAAAGGCGCCAAGCAGCTGACCTTTGACCAGATTGCCCTGGAGCAAGCCGGGCCTTACGCGGCGGAAGACGCTGATGTAACCCTGCGCCTGCACCAGGAACTGCATAAGCAACTGTCGGCCATTCCTACCTTGGCCAGCGTCGTGTCCGACATCGAGATGCCGCTGGTACCGGTCTTGGCGCGCATTGAGCGCCAGGGCGCCCTGGTGGATGCTGCCTTGCTGGGTATCCAGAGCATCGAGCTGGGCAACAAGATGGTCGACCTGGAGCGCCAGGCTTACGAGATCGCAGGCGAGGAATTCAATTTGGGCTCGCCCAAGCAGTTGGGCGCGATTCTCTACGAGAAGCTCGGGCTGCCAGTGCTGAAGAAGACCGGCAAAGGTCAGGCGTCTACGGCCGAGGAAGTCTTGGCCAAATTGGCTGAAGACGACTATCCGCTGCCAAAAGTGCTGATGCAGTACCGCAGCATGAGCAAACTGAAAAGCACTTACACCGACCGCCTGCCCGAGCAGATCAACCCGCGTACAGGGCGGGTTCACACGTCCTATCACCAGGCTGTAGCAGCTACCGGGCGCCTGTCTTCCAGCGATCCAAACCTGCAGAACATTCCGGTGCGTACCGCCGAAGGCCGGCGCATCCGCCAGGCGTTTGTCGCGCCCAAGGGCTACAAGCTGCTGGCGGCGGACTATTCGCAGATCGAGCTGCGCATCATGGCGCACTTGTCCAAGGACGAAGGGTTGCTGAATGCGTTCCGCGACGACCTGGACGTGCACACCGCCACGGCGGCCGAGGTGTTCAAGGTTGAGTTGGCTGAGGTCACGTCCAATCAGCGTCGCAGTGCCAAGGCGATCAACTTTGGCCTGATCTACGGCATGGGCGCCCAGAAGCTAGGCAAGGACATCGGCGTCGACACCAAGACCGCCAAGGCTTATATCGATGTGTATTTCGCCCGCTATCCGGGGGTTCGCGAGTACATGGACCGCACCCGTGCCCAGGCGGCTGATCAGGGCTATGTGGAAACCCTGTTCGGGCGTCGCCTGTACTTGCCGGAGATCAACTCCAACAAGCCCCAGGAGCGTGCTGGCGCCGAGCGTACGGCGATCAACGCGCCGATGCAGGGCACGGCGGCCGATATCATCAAGAAGGCCATGGTCAAGGTCGACAACTGGCTGACGGCCTCGGGCCTGGATGCCAAGGTCATCCTTCAGGTGCACGATGAATTGGTGCTGGAAGTGCGTGAGGATCTGGTGGCTGAAGTCAGCGCGAAGATTCGTGAGCACATGAGCGAGGCGGCGAAGCTGGATGTGCCGCTGGTGGTAGACGTCGGCGTGGGCGACAACTGGGACGAGGCGCACTAAGCCAGGGGCTTGGGCCGCGGCATCATGCCGCGGCAGCGCTTTAGATCGGAAAACGCGGCGAGTTATTTCCAATAGTTTTTTGAGCGTGCCGGAACTTAACCCGTGAATTGCTACTCAGAGTTACTGAATGGGTGGTGAAGCCCTTCAATGCTCCTATGTTGTGTTAAGTGTTGGCAGATATCTGGACCCCGCCCTAGCGGTCCGGAACTTGGACCCCGAACTTCCCCTCCCCATACGAAGTCCGGGGTTTTTTTTGCCCCGAGTTTTTACTCGGCGGCTTCCGAACCCTTGTCAGCCAGTTCCATCCAGCCTGCCAGCACAGTGTAGGCATCTTCCAGGCCCATGCGTTTTGGCGCCGAGAACAGCTGGATAGTCACCGCATCGCCCCAACCTTTACGGATTTCTGCCTGCACTTTGAGCAGGGTGTTTTTCGCTGCGCCGTAGGTCAATTTGTCGGCCTTGGTCAGCAGGACATGCATCGGCATGCCGCTGGCAACGGCCCAATCGAGCATCAACAGGTCGAAGTCGGTCATTGGATGACGGATGTCCATCATCAGAATCAAACCCTTCAAACTCTCCCGGCCACCCAGATACGCTTCGAGGTGACGCTGCCAGTGCAGCTTCAGCGGGATAGGTACTTTTGCATAACCGTAGCCCGGCAGGTCGACCAGACGCCGATCATCGTCTAGCTTGAAGAAGTTGAGGAGCTGTGTGCGCCCCGGGGTTTTCGAGGTGCGGGCCAGGCTGGCGTGGGTCAGGGTGTTCAGCGCGCTGGATTTGCCGGCGTTGGAACGGCCGGCGAATGCGACTTCGAAGCCTTCGTCATCGGGGCATTGGTCGACTTTGGCGGCGCTGAGCATGAAGGTGGACTGTTGGCACAGGCCGAGGATGGGATTCTTGAGTTGCATGAGTTTTCCGATGTGGGCGGTGCCGGGAATAGGTGCGGCAAGCGGTGTCGTTTCCGTTTCAGTAGCGCCAGTATATAATGCCGCAGATTTTGTGTGTGCTTTGTCCCAGCGAAGGATGAAGTGCACGGGAGCGATAGACCTTTATTGCGCATTAGAACGCAAAACGCTCTCAAACCCTGAAAAGGTCGATGTATGACCAGGTGGCTGCTAGCCGTCGGTGTCTTGATGCCACTTTACAGTGCTCAGGCTACACAGGAACCGGAGGCTGTGTACAACCGCTTTTGCGGGGCCTGCCATGCCGGACAGTTGCCTAACGCCCCGAAACGGGGTGACCAGGCAGCCTGGAAGCCAAGACTGGCTCAAGGTATGGACACGCTGGTGCAACACGTGACCCAGGGTTTCAAGGCGATGCCGCCGCGTGGTTTGTGCATGGACTGCAGTACCGAGGATTACCATGCCGTCATTCAGTTGATGGTGAGTGAACCCGGTCCATAACTCTTTAACCCTTAGCCGTAGTTGGATTAGCTGATGAACAAATTGATCGTGAGTCTGCTGTTGACCTTGGGCATCACCGGTGTTGCCCATGCCGCAGGCGACGCCGCTGCCGGCCAGGCGAAAGCCGCCGTATGTGGTGCTTGCCATGGACCGGACGGTAATAGCCCGGCGCCAAACTTTCCAAAACTGGCCGGCCAGGGTGAGCGTTACCTGACCAAGCAGATGCACGACATCAAGGACGGCAAGCGTACGGTCCTGGAAATGACCGGCTTGCTGACCAACCTCAGCGATCAGGACCTGGCGGATATCGCGGCGTATTTTGCCAGCCAGAAAGGCAGTGTGGGAGCTGCTGATCCGAAAATCGTGGCGCGCGGAGAGAAACTGTTCCGTGGTGGTGACCTGGAGAAAGGCCTTCCTGCCTGCACCGGCTGCCACTCGCCCAATGGCGCAGGCAATGCCGCCGCCGGCTTCCCGCACCTGAGTGGGCAGCACGCCCAGTACATCGCCAAGCAACTGACCGATTTCCGCAAGGAAGACGCTGGCCGGGTCAACGATGGTGATGCGATGACCATGCGTACCATCGCCCGCAAGCTGAGTGACGAAGACATCGCGGCCGTTTCCAGTTATATCCAGGGCCTGCACTAAGTGCCCCGGCTACGTTAACGCTCGATTAATCCGTCGATGCAAGCATAAAAAGGGTGGCCCAGGCCGCCCTTTTTTGTGGTCGGTGCCGTTACACTAACGAACTCATGCCCGCGTAGACCTGTCACAACAAAGGTCGCGTGAGGCGACTTTATTTGTCCAGGAGTAAAGCATGCGTAATCTGATCCTCAGCGCCGCTCTCGTCACTGCCAGCCTTTTCGGCATGACCGCACAAGCAGCCGACGTGCCGCTTGAAGCCGGTAAAACCTATGTCGAATTGACCAATCCTGTGCCGGTTTCCGTACCGGGCAAGATCGAAGTGGTGGAGCTGTTCTGGTATGGCTGCCCGCATTGCTACGCCTTTGAGCCAGTCATCAATCCGTGGGTCGAGAAGCTGCCTCAGGACGTGAACTTCAAACGTATTCCTGCCATGTTCGGCGGCCCATGGGATGCCCACGGTCAGCTGTTCCTGACCCTGGAAGCCATGGGCGTGGAGCACAAGGTCCACAACGCGGTATTCGACGCGATCCAGAAACAAGGCAAGCGCCTGACCAAGCCTGATGAAATGGCTGACTTCGTTGCCACCCAGGGTGTCGATAAAGACAAGTTCCTGGCCACCTTCAACTCCTTCGCTATCCAGGGCCAGATCAAACAGGCCAAGGAACTCGCCCAGAAATACGGCGTGCAAGGCGTACCAACCCTGATCGTCGACGGCAAATACCGTTTTGACATCGGCAGTGCCGGTGGCGAAAAGGAAGCGCTGAACGTGGCTGACCAGTTGATCGCCAAAGAGCGCGCAGCCAAGTAAGGGGCCTGTCATGCGTCGCTGGGGTACTGAACGTGTCGTTGGCCTGCATGACCCAAAGGTCAACGAGCACCACCTTGAATCCACGGGCCTGCCGGCAGACAGTCGGCTGCGCCTGCTCAGTTTCAATATCCAGGTGGGCATCAGCACCGAGAAATACCGGCACTACCTGACCCGTGGCTGGCAGCACCTGCTGCCCCACAATGGGCGTGCCGGTAATCTGCAGAAGATCGGCGACCTGCTGGGCGACTTCGACCTGGTAGCCCTGCAGGAGGCCGACGGTGGCAGCCTGCGCTCGGGCTACATCAACCAGGTCGAGCACCTTGCCCAGCTCGGTGCCTTTCCCTACTGGTATCAACAACTCAATCGCAACCTCGGCAAACTCGGCCAGCACAGCAATGGTGTGCTCAGCCGCCTGAAACCGTGGGCGATCGAGGACCACCCGTTACCCGGTCCAAAAGGCCGCGGGGCGATTCTCGTACGGTTCGGCGAAGGGCCGGAAGCGTTGGTCGTGGTGATGATGCACCTCGCGTTGGGGGCACGAACCCGCACCCTGCAGTTGGCCTACATCCGCGAGTTGATTGGCAACTACAAACACCAGGTGCTGATGGGAGACATGAACACCCACGCCAGCGACCTGCTGCAGAATTCCCCGTTGCGCGACCTTGGGTTGCTGGCGCCGCAAGTCGAAGCCACCTTTCCCAGCTGGCGACCGCAACGTTGTCTTGATCACATCCTGCTCAGCCCGACCCTGACACTCGAAAGTGTGCAGGTACTGGCGCAGCCCATCTCAGATCACCTGCCCGTCGCGGTAGAGATTCGTCTGCCGGGTTCGCTCACGGCTGATGCATTGCCCGCGTTGAGCCCCGGCCCTCGCGGACCCCTTGCATGAGCGACGACGCCCAGCGTTGGAAAGAAAAATACCTTAAAAGTGTCGAGCAACAAGAAAAGCTCGAGCGCCGCTGGGCCGCCCGCCTCGACCTGCTGCGCCGGGGGCTGGTACGCAGCACCCTGGCGGCAGAAGGGACCGACCGTGCGGTTGACCAATGCATGAAAGAAATGCGCGATGTAGTGCGCACCGACGACATGGACGCCGCCCTCGCCGCATTGTTGCCGCGCCTGGAAAAGGCTGTGCTGGATTCGGAGCAGCGCCGCGAAACCCGGGTTGACCAGATCGGCAGCGCGTTGACGGCCTTGGTCACCCAGTTGCAGAAATTGCCCTTGCCGCGTGAGGTGAGTCGCCCGCTGAAGGCGTTCGCCAAACAGCTGGATGGTCGGGTCGGCCAGGCGCGGGAGATCCCGCTGTTGCTGAGTGAACTGAGTGGCCTCCAGGGGCAGGCCTTGAGTAACCTGGAGCCGGAGGGCGAAACCAACCGTTCGAGCCCGGGGCTGTTGCAGCGCCTGTTTGGCGCCAAAGATGCCGCGGCCGAAGCCCCGGAGGTCGAGCTACCCGCGCCATCCCGTCCGGCTGTTCAGGCGCCAGCTGCGCTAAAGCCGGTGGATGGAGTTGAAGCGCCGGCGCAATCGGCGGAGCTGACCCAGGCGCTGCAGGCTTTTGCACCGCAGCCGAAGGTCACGGCCCCCGTCGAGTCGCCCCCTGAGCCCGTACCGCAAATAAAGCCTGTCGAGGTTGTCAGCGACGCAGCGCCAGTGGCACCCGCCGTCGTGGCCACAGCGCCCGTCATCGAAGCGCCCGCTGCGATTATCGATTCGTTTGAGCCCGAACAACCGGCTGAGCCGGAAGTTGAGCCAGCGCTCGAGAGTGCTCTTGCCGCCATGGTCGAGGCACCAGAGGTTCAAGCCCTTGAGCCGGAGCGCACGGAAATCGGCAGCCTCTCCTTGCCACCGGTCATGTCCGACGAGCCCGAAGAGTCGCCAGAGCTGAACCCCGACGAGCTGCAAGCGGATCAGACCTACGCCCTGCCCGACACCCCCGAGCCGTCTTACAGTTCGGTGGCCAAACACATTGAAGACACCCTGCTCGGCTTGCTGGAGGACCTGTCGCTGCCCGAGCGTCATAGGCCCCAGGCCGAAGCCATGCGTGAGCGCCTGGCTCACGGATTGAACTGGTATGAACTGCTGCCGATCCTCGATGACCTGGCGGTGTTGATGCTGGCGATCACCGACAGCGGCCAGCACGAGTTTGAAGCCTACCTCAAGCAACTCAACGAGCGTCTCGAGGCATTTCAGGGACATCTGCAGGTCGCCACCGACGGTCACGCCGACAGTCGCTCGGCCGCCAGAGAACTGGATACGCAGATCCGCGAACAGGTGGATGGTTTGCAAACCAGCGTCCAGGATGCCGCGGATCTGGACAGCCTCAAGCACGTGTTGGAGAGCCATCTCGAAGGGCTGCTGGGCACCATGGACCAACACCAGCACCAGCGTGACCAGCGCGAGCAGGAAGTGGCTGCACGCCTCAAAAGCCTCGCCGAACGAGTCGCCAATATGGAGCAAGAGGCTCAGGGCTACCGAGAGCATTTGGAGGTTCAGCGCCAAAAAGCCTTGATCGACCCGCTTACCGGCTTGCCCAACCGTGCCGCCTGGACCGAGCGCCTGGAGCAAGAGGTCAACGCCTGGCACCAGCACGGCAACAGCCTGTCATTGGCGATGCTGGACCTGGATCACTTCAAGCGCATCAATGACGGCTATGGCCATCTGGCAGGCGACAAGGTGCTGAAGATCATCGCCACGGTGCTGCGAAAACGCTTGCGGCCCAACGACTTCATCGCACGCTTTGGCGGTGAAGAGTTTGTGTTGCTGATGCCCAACTCATCACTCTCCGATGCCTTGGCCGTGGGTGAGACCCTGCGCGCAGCCATTGAAGCCTGCCCGTTTCACTTCAAGGGCGAGCCGGTGACCATCACGGTTTCCATGGGCATGGCGCAGTTTCAGCCGGCAGAGCGCAGTGACCTGGCGCTAAAACGCGCTGACGAGGCGCTTTACCGTGCCAAGGCTGCCGGACGCAACCAGGTGCAGGCGGCCTGAAAATGTTCCATTTTGTTTAAAACTTCGCATTTGGCCGCCTGGCAGCAAACGGTACGTTACACTGTTGCATTATCGTCTTAAGCGTATTGTCTGCTGCCATGAAATTTCTGTGCTCCGCTTTTCTGTTTCTCCTGCTCGCCGGCTGCGCGAGTGGCCCTCGTCTGGACACCAGCCATCCGTCGGTGAACCACGACAATCGTGTGCAGTTCGTCATCGTGCACTACACCTCGGCGTCCCTTGAGCGCTCCCTGGCGCTGCTGACCCATGGCCAGGTCAGCAGTCATTACCTGATCGGTGATGACGCCTCGGCCACCATCTACAAACTCGTGGATGAAAGCCAACGCGCCTGGCATGCCGGAGAAAGTGAATGGATGGGCCGCACCTGGCTCAACTCCAGTTCCATCGGGATCGAGATTGTGAACCCGGGCTATCGAGACCTGCCGACGGGCCGCGTCTGGTACCCGTACTCCGAAGCGCAGGTGCAGTCGCTGGTGGTGTTGCTCAAGGACATCAGCAAGCGCAACGGCATCGACCCGCGAAACATCATCGGTCATAGCGACATCGCCCCGCTGCGCAAGCTGGACCCGGGGCCGCTGTTCCCCTGGAAACGCCTGGCGGATGAAGGCCTGGGCATATGGCCGGACGCCAAGGCGGTTGCCCGTTACCAGGTGCAGTACGCAGCCGAGTTGCCGAGCATTACCTGGTTCCAGGAAGAGTTGGCGAAGCTGGGCTATCCGACGCCGCAGACGGGCGAGCTGGATGTGGCAACGCGGCATGTGGTGGCCGCGTTCCAGATGCATTTCCGGGCGTCGCTGTTTGACGGGACGCCGGATGCCGAGAGTGCCGCGATCCTGCGGGCGTTGAATCACCAATAACGGTTGGTGCGTGATCCTACAGGGGCAGCGCCATATAGAACTGCGTCCCCTGCCCTGGCCGTGAATAAACCCCCATCCGGCCACCGTGCAATTGCACGATCTCCTTGCACAGCGCCAGGCCCAGCCCGGCGCCGCCTTTCTTGCGGCCTACCTGCACAAACGGTTCGAAGATTCGTCCCTGCTGGCCGTAGGCAATGCCTTCACCGTTGTCCTCGACGCTGACAATCACCCGTTCGCCATGACGACGCGCCTGCAAACGGATCTGCCCACCGTCGGCCGTGTGCCGCAGGGCATTGCCTAAAAGGTTGTCGAGCACCCGCTCAAGCTGCGCTCGATCAGCATGCAACCTTGGCAGCGGGGATTGCTCCTCAACCAGCAGCTCGATGTTCTGCGCATTCGCCTGCTCCGCAAAACGCGCGCGGGCATGTTCCAGCAGGTCGCTGATATCGCACGGGCCGAGGGTAAGTTTCTGCAAGCCATTCTGATAGCGCGAGAAGTTGAGCAAGTCGTTGATCAACTGCATCAGGCGCTGCATTTCCTCATTGACCGTATCCAGCAGGTCCGCTTCGCGGGATTCCGCAGGAAACTTCGCCCGTTCCCGGAACAATCCGAATGCCATGTGCATGCCCGTGACTGGCGTGCGTAATTCATGAGACGCGCGCAACACGAACTCACTGCGCACCCGTTCAAAGGCGCGTTGTTCGGTAACGTCATGCAGCACCATCACCGCGCCCAGAATGTGCCCCTGTGTATGGCTCACCGGCGTCAGGCTGTACGTCAGCAGGCGCAGCTCACCCTCAACCTCCACTTCCAGGTCTTCGGGTGCGCGTTCGAGGTTGCCGCCGCGCAGAACCAGATGCAGCTGTTCATCCAGTTCGGGGCGCACCAGTGCTTCGCCAAGGCCTTGGCCCAGGCGGTTTTCGTCCCAGCCCAGTTGGCGCTGCGCCACCGGGTTAAGGTGTTCCAGGCGACCTTGGCGGTCGATCATCAGCAGGCCGTCGTCGATGCTGTCGAGCACCGCTTGCAGGCGTTGCTGCCCGGCGAGCAGCTCGTCGACATTGGTTGCCTGATGCTGGCGCAACGCCTCGGCCATGATGCCGAAGCGTCGGGTCAGCAAGTTCATCTCGGCGGCTGACGAAATGGGCAGCGTGACTTCGAAGTTGCCCTGGCCGATCTTGTCGGCGGCCTTGGCCAGCGCTTCGATCGGCCCGCCAAAGCGCCGGGCGATCCCGTGGGCGGTGACGAAGCCAATGATCAGCACCGCCAGCCCGACCAGACCCAGCAAGCCGGCGATCAACAGCGCGCGCTCACGGGACTTGTGTTCGGTGTCGTTGATGTTATCCAGGGCCTTCTTGTGCTCGGCGATGAGGCCGTTGCGCAAGATGTTGAAACGCTTGGTCAACTCGTCGTTGTTACGCAACTGCGCCGGAGCATTCTCCTTTTGATCGAATGCCTCGAGAAAGCTCAGGTAATCGGTCTTGGCCTGGGTGAAACCGCTGGTTGCCGCATCCTTTTTTTCGTGTTCGATGCCTTGCTGCAGCAGCGCGAAATAACGTTGCTTGGAATCTTCCAGCGCAGCGGTATTTGGTTGCTCGTTGAGCATGATCATGAGCTGGTCGCCGAGGGTCTGCCGCAGCTTGAGGCCCAGGTCCAGGGTGATGAAGTTGCTGCGAATCAGCGATTCCTGGGTCTTGGCCATTTGCATGACACTCACCAGGCCCAGCAGCAATCCCAGCAGGGCAACGGTGATCAGCGCGGAGATGCTCAGGAACAGCCGAGTGCGCAGCTTCATCGCAAGCTTCATAGGGTACAGCTCACAGGTTGTATTGTTTGCGTTTGCGGTACAGCGTTGACGCATCAATGCCGAGGGTTCGTGCCGCCTGGTCCAGGGTGTCACTGGTGGCCAGCACGGCGCCGATATGGGCCTTCTCCAGTTCATCCAGGCTCAACGCCGCACCAATACGCGGGGCGTTGTTGGTTGGCTGTTCGGCCATGCCGAGGTGGCTGATCTCAACCTTTTCCTGTGGGCAGATGATGCTCGCGCGCTCCACCACGTTGCGCAGCTCACGAATGTTCCCCGGCCAGCGGTAGTTGAGCAGCGCCTCGCGGGCTTCGTCGCTGAATCCGCGGGCCGGCCGCGCATATTCCTTCACGAAGCGCGCCAGGAAGCGGTCGGCCAGGGTCAGGATATCTTCGCTGCGTTCGCGCAGGGGCGGCAGGTGCAAGGTGATTACATTGAGGCGATACAGCAGGTCTTCGCGGAAACGGCCGTCGCGGACCATGTCTTCCAGGTTCAGGTTGGTAGCGGCGAGAATTCGCACGTCGGCGCGACGAGTCACCGGGTCGCCGACGCGCTCGTATTCCTTGTCCTGAATAAAACGCAGCAACTTGGGTTGCAAGGTCAAAGGAAAGTCGCCGATCTCGTCGAGAAACAGCGTACCGCCATCTGCCTGGTTGACGCGGCCCAGGGTGCTTTCACTGGCGCCCGTAAACGCACCACGGCTATGGCCGAACAGCTCGCTTTCCATCAGCTCCGCCGTCAGCGACGGGCAGTTGATGGTGACGCAGGATTTTTTCGCCCGCTTGCTCCAACCGTGTATCGCTCGGGCCAGCTCACCTTTACCGGTGCCGGACTCGCCGAGAATCAGGATGTTGGCATCAGTGCCTGCCACTTGGCGTGCGGTTTCCAGCACCACCATCATTGCCGGGCTGTGTGAGTCCAGACCGTCCTTGGGCTGGCGCACTGCGCCTTCCAGGGCTTCCAGGCGCGCCGAGAGCTGGCGTACTTCCAACTGTTTGGCCGTGGCCAGACGCAATTGGTCGGGGCTGCAAGGTTTAACCAGGTAGTCGGCCGCGCCGGCCTGGATCGCATCTACTGCAGTGTCGACAGCCGAATGGGCGGTGACGATCACCACCCGCATCCATGGCGCCTGGACGCGCATTTGCGCCAATACGTCGAGGCCGTTGTCTTCGCCCAAGCGCAGGTCAAGGAAGCACAGGTCAAACACCTGGCGTTGCAACAGGGCATCGGCTTGGGCGGCGCTGTTGGCGGTGGCTACGGTGTAGCCTTCATCTTCCAGGCAGTATCGGAAGGTGCGAAGGATCGCGGATTCGTCATCCACTAAAAGAATGCGGCCTTGAAGTTCCTTGGCTGATTCCATCTGTCCCGCGCTCCCACTAAAAATGAATGATGTTGTTTAGTCCCGGAATAATCGGGCAAGTTGCATGGTTTATTCTGATTGATTAAAGCCGTCATCGCGCAGCTATCTGCGCTTCTTCTTACAGAGACGCCGATTCATGGCGTTTTTACCTCCCTGTAGCCACTTCGGCAGTCGAACGTTGCTCTCCTATCCCCTGATCCGACCAGTGACCATCGTGCATTTCGCACGGTAAGGATAGGGGCATCGTGCAGGATGCTCGTGGTGTCAAAGCGCTTTTGTTTTTAACTATTTGATTTTGTTGAGTTTTATTTTGTTAAAAAACTGGCACGCAGGCTGCAATACACCTCATACGAGCGTCACCAACGAATAATCAGATCAGAATGCGGGAGAGACACAGCATGACTCGCCAAAGCCTCACTCAACTGCGTGTATCGCCACTGCGTCTGCAACAGGGGCTGTTTGCCAGCCTGGCCCTGTTGGTGACTTTGATCGGCGGTCAGCAATTGGCGCATTGGCAGCAGAGTCACCAGCAAGTCGCGCATTTTGAACGTCCCATGATGACCCAGACCCATTTCCGTTCCGTCGGCAGCACCACCGCCGACGTGACAACCCCGCAACTGACGGCGGTTGAACAAGACTCCACCCTCGGCGACCTGCCTTATCAGGAACGCTGGGTGTTCTAGGCAATACACGGTCCTTGAATCAAGCGATCGCACGCATCACCGCTGTTACCCCTAAAAGAAGCGTAAGGAGAATCACCATGTTGAGTTGGGCAATCACATTTCTGATCATCGCCATTGTGGCTGCAGTCCTGGGCTTCGGTGGTATCGCGGGCACCGCCACGGGTATCGCCAAGATTCTGTTTGTGGTCTTCCTGGTGATGTTCATCGCTTCCTTCTTCTTTGGCCGTCGTGGCCGAGGCTAAGCATGTTCAATTCGTCCCTTAAAGCCCTGACTGCCGCCCTGTTATTGGGCGGCAGTGGCCTGGCGCTGGCTGCCAATGACGGCCAGACTCGGGCCAACGAACTGCTGAGCGCGGATCCGCAATACCGCGAAACCTGGCAGAGCGTGGTCAAGAAGGAAGAGCGCCTGCCGGAATGGGTGATGAACCTGTCGGGCAGCGCTGAACAAATGAATGCCGTTGAAGAGGACGGTGACAAGTACTTGGTAGGGCCGCTGTGTGAAACCGCAGATACGTGCCTTAACAAGCGCCTGATCGTCGCTTTCAGCTTCGACAAAGAAGATGCGTACGCCATGTTGGTGGAAGTTCCTGCGGGCTTGCCTGCAGACAAATCGCCAACGCGGCACGCCGACTACCGCTTTCTTGGCAAGCCTGATGAAGGCATGCAGAAGCTGTTGATGGAACAGCTCAAGAAAGATCCGAATTGGTACTAGGTTCGGTCTGACGACCCTGTCGTCTATCGGCCTATCGTCCATAGAAAGAAGCGCCATGCTTCTTTCTGTTTGCAGCGCCCGACAAGGGCGGTGCATGACCAAGGGGTCGGGTTGCTCTGATCGTTCGGATCGGCGTGACCTACGGGTACAGGGAGTGCCTGCGCAAGGGCCGGGTCAGGTGAAAAGCTGCGACGCAGGTTCCCAAGCCGATGGTTTGTGGAACTTGCGACGGGCTTGCGGCTCTTATGCCCGCTTCTGTCATACCGCCTATAGCGGCAATTTCCCTTTTTGCTTCGCCTCAACCATTTCTTGGTGTTTCCGTGTGACCATCTATCGAGAAAGTTTGTCTCCTGCCAGACAAAGTTTTCGATGGTATGCGTAGGAATTTTCAGCAGTTTTCAGCAGCAGCTGCCGATTCTCAAAAAACCCTGCGCGAGCCTGAAATGGCCGGTTCGCGGCATTTATGCCTGCCGAAATGTCACATTCGAACTGACCGTTCAGACAGAAAAACTCAAAAAAACTCATGCCGATTCGGCATAGGGTAGGCGTTTACGGCATTAGACGTCGCCTCCTTGCATCGGAATAGTTGCGCCTTTTTTCGCCTGCCAGTGAGCCATATCGGCCAACTGCGGTGACCTTCTACGGGGGCAGATGCACACACCTTTTTCGCTTCCGAGCGTTCCAGCTGCTGGCGCATCTGCCTGAGTCCACTTGAAGTAAGGGTAATGACATGAAGAAGGCAAAGCTAAGCCTCGCCTGGCAGATCCTCATCGGTCTGGTGCTGGGGATTGCAATCGGTGCGGTGCTTAACCATTTCAGTGCTGAAAAGGCCTGGTGGATCAGCAACGTGTTGCAGCCCGCTGGCGATATCTTTATCCGCCTGATCAAGATGATCGTTATCCCGATCGTGATTTCGTCGCTGATTGTCGGAATTGCCGGTGTTGGGGATGCGAAAAAGCTCGGTCGGATCGGCGTGAAAACCATCCTTTACTTCGAAGTAGTCACCACCATTGCCATTGTGGTCGGCCTGCTGCTGGCCAACCTGTTCCATCCGGGTACCGGCATCGACATGAGTACCCTGGGTACCGTCGACATCTCCAAATACACGGCCACTGCCGCTGAGGTCCAGCACGAGCACGCGTTCATCGAGACGATCCTCAACCTGATCCCGTCGAACATCTTCGCCGCCGTCGCCCGTGGCGACATGCTGCCGATCATCTTCTTCTCGGTGTTGTTCGGCCTCGGCTTGTCGAGCCTCAAGCCTGAACTGCGCGAGCCCCTGGTCACCATGTTCCAGGGCGTGTCTGAGAGCATGTTCAAAGTCACCCACATGATCATGAAATACGCCCCGATTGGTGTATTTGCGCTGATCGCGGTGACCGTCGCCAACTTCGGTTTCGCTTCGCTGCTGCCGCTGGCCAAGCTGGTGATCCTGGTTTACGTCGCCATCCTGTTCTTTGCCTTTGTGGTCCTCGGCCTGATCGCCCGCCTGTTCGGTTTCTCGGTGATCAAGTTGATGCGCATCTTCAAGGATGAGCTGGTGCTGGCCTACTCCACTGCCAGTTCCGAAACCGTGCTGCCACGTGTGATCGAGAAAATGGAAGCCTACGGCGCGCCGAAGGCGATCTGCAGCTTTGTGGTGCCGACCGGCTACTCGTTCAACCTCGACGGTTCGACCCTGTACCAGAGCATCGCGGCGATTTTTATCGCGCAGCTGTATGGCATCGACCTGTCGATTGGCCAGCAACTGATGCTGGTGCTGACCCTGATGGTCACCTCCAAAGGCATCGCCGGCGTACCGGGTGTGTCGTTCGTGGTACTGCTGGCGACCCTGGGCAGCGTGGGTATTCCGCTGGAAGGCCTGGCGTTCATCGCCGGTGTCGACCGCATCATGGACATGGCGCGTACTGCACTGAACGTGATCGGCAACGCCCTGGCCGTACTGGTCATCTCCCGCTGGGAAGGCATGTACGACGACGCCAAGGGCGAGCGTTATTGGAACTCCCTGCCGCACTGGCGTACCAAGCAAGTGATGCCGGCCGGCGAGACCACTCGCGGCTGATCGCCAGAGTTGGCTCCTACACAAACCCCGGAAAATTCCGGGGTTTGTCGTTTCTGCCAGCCCCGCTATCATTCGCCCCATCTTTCGGGGGATTCAACTGATGCTCAATGGCCTGTGGCTTGGCTTTTTTATCGTGGCGATGGTGTCCGCGCTGGCGCAATGGCTGATTGGCGGTAACGCCGGCATCTTTGCGGCGATGGTGGAAAGCATATTCGCCATGGCCAGGCTGTCGGTCGAGGTCATGGTGTTGCTGTTCGGCACGCTGACCTTGTGGCTGGGCTTCCTGCGCATCGCCGAGAAAGCCGGGATCGTCGATTGGCTGGCCAAGGCCCTGGGGCCACTGTTCCGTCGCCTGATGCCGGAGGTGCCCGCCGGCCACCCGGCCATCGGCTTGATCACCCTCAACTTCGCCGCCAACGGCCTGGGCCTCGACAATGCGGCCACGCCCATCGGCCTCAAGGCCATGAAGGCGCTGCAAGAACTCAACCCTATTCCCAACACCGCCAGCAACGCGCAAATCCTGTTCCTGGTGCTGAACGCATCTTCCCTGACCCTGCTGCCGGTCACCATCTTCATGTACCGCGCCCAGCAAGGTGCGCCGGACCCGACGCTGGTGTTCCTGCCGATCCTGCTGGCCACCAGTGCTTCGACGCTGGTGGGCCTGCTGTCGGTGGCGGTGATGCAACGCCTGCGGCTGTGGGACCCGGTGGTGCTTGCGTACCTGATTCCGGGGGCGCTGGTACTGGGTGGCTTCATGGCCTTGCTGGCGACGCTCTCAGCCACTGCGCTGGCAGGGCTGTCCTCGATCCTCGGCAACCTGACGCTGTTCGGGCTGATCATGTTGTTCCTGGTGATCGGCGCGCTGCGCAAGGTCAAGGTCTACGAGGCATTTGTCGAAGGGGCCAAAGAGGGCTTCGACGTCGCCAGGAACCTGCTGCCGTACCTGGTGGCGATGCTCTGCGCAGTGGGCGTGTTGCGGGCGTCTGGCGCGCTGGATTTCGGCCTGGAAGGGATTCGCCATCTGGTGGCCTGGACTGGCATGGATACACGCTTTGTTGATGCGTTGCCGACGGCGATGGTCAAGCCGTTTTCCGGCAGTGCGGCGCGGGCAATGCTGATTGAGACGATGCAGACCCAGGGCGTGGACAGCTTCCCTGCGCTGGTGGCGGCAACGATTCAGGGCAGTACCGAGACCACGTTTTATGTGTTGGCGGTGTACTTTGGCTCGGTGGGAATCCAGCGGGCGCGGCATGCGGTGGGGTGTGCGTTGTTGGCGGAGTTTGCTGGCGTCGTGGCGGCGATTGCGGTGTGCTACTGGTTCTTCGGCTAAATCGCTATCCCTGTAGGAGCGAGCTTGCTCGCGAAAAGCCTGAGAGCGACGCGGGGTATCAGGTTCCCCGCGTTATCGTTGACGATTTTCGCGAGCAAGCTCGCTCCTACATTGGTGGGCTATCTTCTCGGTGCGGAATTGCCCTGGCTCACAACCCAATCCACCACCTGCTTGTTCAACGCATCCCCAGCCTGACCAAACCCGGCCACCACCGCTGGCACCTTGGTATCCCCCACCGGCTGCCTCGCCTCAAACCGCTTGCTGGCAATAATCCGCTGATCACTGCCGCGCACCAGCCGCGCATCCAGGCGTATCACCACCTCAACCGCACTGCCGCGATACTCACTCTGAAACGCCTGCAACTGCCCGCCCAGCTCAAAGTCCGCCTGCAGATTGGTCTCATCGGTACTGAGCAACGTCACCCGCCCGTCCCGCTGGAACCCGTCCAGCAACCGGTTACGCAACAGTACTGGCGCCGGATCGCTCCAGCGGGAATTCGCATAGCTGCTGATCAGGTCGCCATTGGGCACCACCGCGATCCGCGGGCTGTCGAGGAATTCGCTGGTCTGCGGCTTGGCCACGCGCAGTGACCAGGCCACAGGGCTGGCTTGTGTGGTGGTCTGCGCCGAAGGCAACCGGTACACGTCCGAAGGGTCCGCCTTGGGCAAGATCGAACATGCACTGACCAATGCCAGGGCAACGGGGGCGATCACTTGGTAAGCACGCTTCATGGCGTGAACTCCTTGTTCTTGTCGCTGCCCAGCAGGTAACCGCTGGGGTTGGCTTCCAGGCGGCGGGAAATGGCGCGCAACGAGCCCAGGGTTTCCCGCAGCTCGCGCACCGCAGGTGCCAGTTCGTTGAGACCCTGCATGCCGCTGTTCAGGGAATCCTTGTTGTTGGTCAGCAAGGTGTCGAGGGTGGCGGTGCTTTGTTGAAGGGACTGCATGGCCTTTTCAGCACTGCCGAACACCTGCTTGCCCTGATCATTGAGCAAACCATTGGCGTTGCGCATCAGTGCGGTGGTTTGCTCCAGGGTGGCGCTGGCCTGTTTGCTCACCTGCATCAATTGCTGCATCACCACCTTGATGTCGCCGCGTTGGTCGGCAATCGCGCCGGTGGTCTGTTGCAGGTTGTCCAGGGTGTTGCTGAGGCGATCGACGTTCTCCCGGGAGAACATGTGGTTGGCGTTGTGCAGCAGCAGGTTGATGCTGGTCATCAGGTCATTGCTGTTGTTCAGCAGGCGGGCGATAGGCGACGGTGAGGCAATGATTTGCGGCAGTTCGCCGTCCTTGCCCTTGAGCTCCGGGCTTTGGGGTGTGCCGCCGCTGAGCTGGATGATCGAGGTGCCGGTGATGCCGGTCAGGGCCAGCTTGGCCTGGGTGTCTTCCTTGATCGGTGTTTGCCCGGCCAGACGGATGCGTGCCAATACCCGGCGCGGGTCTTTCGGGTCGAGGCGCAGGCTGGTGACGTCGCCCACCTTGATCCCGCTGTACTGCACCGCGCTGCCCTGGGACAGGCCACTGACCGCCTCGTTGAAGATCACTTCGTAATCCTGAAAGGCGCTGTCGACGCTGGATTTGGCCAGCCACAGGCCAAACAGCATGGCGCCGACCACGACGATCACGCTGAACAGACCGATCATCACATGATGGGCTCGGGTTTCCATGTCATACCTCGTTGAGCAGTTGAGCGGCATCCAGTGCCGCGCGGCCCCGTGGGCCATGGAAGTATTCGTGAATCCAGGCGTCGTCGGTTTCCGAGACGACATCGATGGCATCCGCCACCAGTACCTTTTTCTGCGCCAGTACTGCCACGCGGTCGGTGATGGTGTACAGCGTGTCGAGGTCGTGGGTGACCAGGAACACGCTCAGGCCCAACGCATCACGCAGGGTCAGGATCAGTTGATCGAAGGCGGCTGCGCCGATTGGATCGAGGCCGGCAGTGGGTTCGTCGAGAAACAGAATGTCCGGGTCCAGCGCCAGGGCACGGGCCAGGGCCGCACGCTTGATCATGCCGCCGGAGAGTGACGATGGATATTTGTCCGCGGCCGACAGCGGCAACCCGGCCAGCGCCAGCTTTACCGCCGCCAGGTGTTCGGCATCGGCACGGCTGAGGCCGGCATGTTCGATCAGCGGCAAGGCGACGTTTTCGGTGACCGTCAGCGAGGAAAACAGCGCGCCCTTCTGGAACAGCACACCGAAGCGCCGTTCCACCATCGAGCGCTCGTGCTCCGAGAGGCTCGGCAAGTTCTGCCCGAACACCCGCACTTCCCCTTCGCTCGGCTGGCGCAAACCAATGATGCTGCGCAGCAGCACCGACTTGCCGCTGCCGGAGCCACCGACTACGGCGAGGATTTCGCCCTTGTACAAATCCAGGTCGAGGTTCTCGTGCACGCTTTGCGGGCCAAAGCGGTTGCACAGCCCACGGACTTCGATCACCGCCTCGGTGGGCGCACGGCGTAAACGACTCACCAGCCCATCTCCATGAAGAACAGCGCGGCGACCGCATCCAGCACGATCACCACGAAAATCGATTGCACCACGCTGGAGGTGGTGTGGGCGCCGACGGACTCGGCGCTGCCGCTGACCTTGAATCCTTCCAGGCAGCCGATGGCCGCGATCAGGAATGCGAAGATCGGCGCCTTGATCATGCCGACGATAAAGTGCTGTACGCCAATGTCCGATTGCAGCAGCGAGAGGAACATCGCCGGTGAAATATCCAGGGCCACTGCGCACACCACACCACCCCCGATAATCCCCGAGATCATCGCCAGGAACGTCAGCATCGGCAGCGCCACCAGCAATGCCAGCACGCGGGGCAGCACCAGTAACTCCATCGGGTCGAGGCCCAGGGTGCGAATTGCGTCGATTTCTTCGTTGGCCTTCATCGAGCCGATTTGCGCGGTGAAGGCACTTGCGGTGCGGCCGGCCATCAGGATTGCGGTGAGCAATACGCCGAATTCCCGCAGGAACGAGAACGCCACCAGGTCCACGGTAAAAATGCTCGCGCCAAAACTGGCCAGCACCGTGGCGCCGAGAAACGCGACCACCGCGCCCACCAGAAAGGTCAGCAAGGCCACAATGGGCGCGGCGTCGAGACCGGTTTGTTCGATATGCGCAACCATTGGCGTCACGCGCCAGCGCGCTTGGGCCGGAACACGCCACGGGCGAAGGTTTCGAGGATCAGGCCGATAAAGCCCAGCAGTTTCATGCCGTCTTGCCAGACGGTGTAGACCGCGCCGCCGATGCGCGCCAGCAACATGATGCCGGCGGCTTCTTCCGGTTCCTTGACCGGCACACAGAAGTCGTTCAGGGAGCGGTAAACGGTTTTGAGCAATGCGCGGTCGGCGGTAGAGAGGCTGCAGTCGGTCTGTTCGGCGGATTGTTCGATACGCTCGGGGCCGAGCAACTCCACCAGCAGCGAGGCGCCGGCCGTGTCCAGGGCGCCGAGGCCGTTAAGGTCGATGCGCGCGCCAGCGTCGTACTGGCCGTCGAGCTTTTCCGACAGCTTCTTCAGGTTGGCATAGTGGGCAAGCGTCCAATCCCCCGTAATCCTCAGCTGTGGAGGTTGGGTGGACGTGTCCAGATGGGCTGCACCGGCCGTTGTGCTACTGGTCATAAGCTCCGAGCTTGTTTGGCTATTCCAGAATTCCTACGTAATAGCACGATCCTGCCTACTTTGGCGCGTCTGGCGTAGTAGCGCCCTGACCAGGGTCAGTCACCTTGAAGCGCAGCACGCCGATCACCTGACCATCTTCGGTCAGCACTCGCACCTGCCAGCGTCCCACCGAGTCGGGTGGGAAGTTCTGCTTGTGGGTCCAGGCCCGATAACCTTCCTTGCGCCCGCCATGGATATCCAGGGCGATACGGTCGACTTCCTTGCCGTTGAATTTCCACACATGGTAGATCCGCTCATCCAGCCCGCGCGGCGCGTTGATCGCGGTGTAGGCATACAACCCGCTGCTGCGCAGTTGGGCGGCGCTGACTTCTTTCAGGTCATCGCCGGGCGTGCGGTCCTGCAATTGAGTGCTGATGGCCACTTCGGTCATCCACAGCGTGGCGGGCGGCACCCAACTGCGCAGGAACCAGCCGGCGCAACCAATTGCCGCGGTAACCCCCAGCAGCATCGCCCAGCCTTTGATGCTGCGCAGCGGCAGGCTCACGGCCAGGCTCGGGATAGAGAGCGCCATAGCCACACCGAGGGCCAGTTTGTAACTCTCGGCGGTGGTCAGGTGCAGGATGATCGGCAGCGCGGTCAGCAGGGCTGCGAACAGGGTCAGGGTATGCAGTGCCAGAAACAGCGAGCGCTTGGGCGCCAGCCACTTGTAGTACAGCGGGTCGGTGATCGAGACCAGGGCCGCCGCGCCCAGCAGGCCGGTAAAAATCGACTGGCCGCTGTTCCAGGTGGTGGTGACAAAAAAGAACGGCAGGACAAAAAATAGACTTTCCTGGTGGATCATCTGCGTGGCGTAGCGCAGCAGCGGTTCGGGAATCTCCCGTTTGAAGACTTTGCTGAACAGCTGGGTGAGGCTGTTTTCGAGCATCAGCCATAACCAACTCACCAGCATGATGACCGCGATCCAGCTGGCCATGCCTTGCTGGCGATCCACCAGGATGAAGCTGCCCACACCCGAGATGAAGCCGCCGAGTGCAATCACCCCTGGGTAGCGCTTCATCAGCTCGAGGATGCGCTGGATGTAGTGGGTCAGGTTAGGCATTCGGCAGTTCACAGTCTTTGTAGGAAAAAATCCCAGACAGAATAACGTTTTAGCCGTTTTCCCGGGGCCTCATTACGTAATCCCTTTGCGATAACGCCACACGCCGAGCAACACAATCGCAATCAGCCCCAGCACACCGGCGGCGATCCAGTTGAGGGAATCGTAGCTGAACAACGGTTTCTCGATGCGCCAGTAGCCGTTCTGCTTGAACAACTCGCGCATCGCCTGGTTGGCTTGCGCCAGGCTGACAGCCTTGATGCGCTTGGCCGGGTCACTGAAGCGCCCTTTGGCGTAGTCGCCCGAGGCACTCCAGTAATAGTCGGCCAACGCGCTGTTGCCTTGAACGGCCCAGGCCTGGCGGGCAACGGCGGCTTGTTGCAGGCGGGCAAAGGTGGTGGGGTCGAGGCCGTCCTGCAGCAGTTGGGCCTTGAGAGTTTCCAGCACCTGCTCGGCTTCGGGCAGGTCGTCGCGCTCAAGGTCGGCGTTGAGGCTCATGAAGCCGACGCCGCCCAGTACTTCGCGCTCGCTCCATGGGCCGTAGGACAAACCATGCTGCAGCCGCAGTTGGCGATACAGCGTCCAGTCCAGGTAGTCCTTGAGCAGGTCGAAGGTTTCATCGTACTGATCGTCCAGCACCGGCTCGGGGAATAACCAGTGCAGTTTGGCGTTGTCACCGACCCAGCCGTGGATCAGATCGCGGCGGATGGCAGCGGCGTGTTGAATCTCCGGCAATGGCCGATGTTCGCTGGGGTCAACCGGGTCAAGCGCGCCGTAGGTGCGTTCGAGGTAGGCCGGTAACAGCTTGTCGAGGTCGCCGACGATGATCAGGGTCATGTTGTTGGGGGCGTACCAGGCCTTGCGCAGTTTTTCCAACTGGTCGCGGGTCAGGTGCTCGACTTCGGCCCGCTCGGCGCATTTGAGGCCCAGCTCCACGGCAAGCTGGCTGCTGGCCTTGTGGCCGAGGTCCTGTCGATCCAGCAGGCGTTGCAGGTGCGAGTAGTGGCCGCCGTCTTCGCGCTCCACCACTTGTTTGGCGGCGTTGATGTTGGCGTCGGTCAGTTCGGTGCGGGTGATGATGGCCAGCAGCAGGTCGAGCACCTTGCGCTGGTTTTGCGCCGGAGCCTCGATGACGAAGGTGGTGTCGGCGTTGCTGGTGTAGGCGTTCCAGTCACCGCCGAGGGCTTGCATGCGTTCTTCCAGCTCACCTTCGCCACCGCCGTCGATACCGCTGAACAGCAGGTGTTCCAGCAGGTGCGGCAGCTCCTTGTCTTCGCAACTGAAGTCATCCAGGCCCACGCCCACCACCAGGCGAATGGCCACATGGCCGCGTTCAGTGCCCGGTTTGAGCAGCAATTGCAGGCCGTTGGGCAGGGTGTAGCCCTCGACTTGCAGGCGGTCAAAGGCAAAGGTGTGTGCCGAGCCGATGAGCAGGCAGGCGAATAGCAGGCGACGCATAACAGGCTTCCTGGCGAATGAGGTCCGTTGTTAACTGACTTCACTCGCCGTCGTACGTTCAGGGCGAATGGGTGATGTCGGCAATATCGTCCGCCGAGAGCGCACCGGTGTCGGTGGTTTCCAGCACCACATAAGCGCTGCTGCAGAACAGCGAGTTGAGACGCTTCATGTCGGCAATCAGCTCCAGGTGCAGGGAACTGGTCTCCAGGCTCTGTACGATTTTACGTTGCAAGCGGCTGACGTGGGCGTGGGCCAGGCGACGCTCCTGGGCGCGAAAACGACGTTTCTCCCGCAGCAGTTGCCGGGCGCTTTCCGGGTCGGCGCTGAGGAACACCGACAGGCCCAGGCGCAGGTTGGCGATCAACTGAGATTGCAGGCCGGCCAGTTCCTCCAGGCCGACTTCGGAGAACGAGCGGCGCTGAGAGGTTTTTTGCTGCTGGACCTTGCGCAGCATGCGTTCGATCAGGTCGCCGGCCAGCTTCAGGTTGATCGACAGCTCGATGATCTCGGCCCAGCGTCGGCTGTCTTGCTCGCTGAGGTCTTCCCGGGGCATTTGCGCGAGGTAGAGTTTGATCGCGCTGTAGAGCGCCTCGACATCGTCGCTCAGGCTGCGCATTTCCTGGGTGATGGCGGTCTGCTTGCCTCGCAGCACTTCCAGCATTGAGGTCAGCATGTTGTCGATCAGGTCGCCCAGGCGCAGGGTTTCGCGGGCGGCGTTGGCCAGTGCCAGGCTTGGGGTGGCGAGGGCTGCCAGGTCCAGGTGGCGTGGCTTGGCCAGGCCGTTGACCTCTTCGCGTTCCGGCAGTAACCAGGCGCACAAGCGGGACATTGGGCCAATGGTCGGCAGCAGGATCAGGCACCGGATAACGTTATAGAGCAGGTGGAAGGTGATCACCATGCCTTGGGCGCTGTAGTCCAGGTTGTCCATCCAACCGACCAGCGGGTCGAGTACCGGGATGATCAGCAACAAGCCGATCAGCTTGTACAGCAGGCTGCCCAGGGCCACCTGGCGACCGGCGGCGTTCTGCATGCTGGTACTGAGGAAGGCCAGCACGCCGCTGCCGATGTTGGCGCCGATCACCAGGCCGATGGCCACGTGCAGGCCGATCACGCCGGCACCGGCAAGGGTCGCGGTCAGCAGGACGGCGGCCAGGCTGGAGTAGGAAATCATCGCGAACAGTGCGCCGACCAGGGCATCGAGCAAGATGTCGCCGGTCAGCGAGGCGAACAGGACTTTAACGCCCTGCGCGTGAGTAATCGGGCCTGCGGCTTCGACGATCAGTTGCAGTGCGAGGATGATCAGCCCGAGGCCGATTCCGACGCGGCCCATCTGCCCGGCGCGCGTCTGTTTGCGCGACAGGAAGAAAATCACCCCAAGGAAAATCAACAGCGGCGACAGCCATGACAGGTCAAAGGTCAGCACCCGGGCCATCAGCGCGGTACCGACGTCGGCACCGAGCATAGTCGCCAAGGCGGGCATCAGGCCCATCAGGCCCTGGCCGACAAATGAGGTCACCAGCATCGCCGTGGCGTTGCTGCTTTGCACCATGGCCGTTACCAGGATGCCAGCGATAAACGCCAGCCACCGCTTGGACATGTTCTGCCCGATAACCTGGCGCAAGTTGGAGCCGTAGACCCGCAGGATGCCGGTACGGACGATGTGCGTGCCCCAGATCAGCAGGGTTACCGCGGAAAGCAGATTGAGCAGGGTCAGCATGCTGGGCCCCCTGTGTTGAGTCGTGCTCCAATCGGAGCCAGTGAATAGTGCCGCGTGCCTTTCTACGTCTTGTACTTAAGCTGTAGTTGGCGAATGGGCTCGGCGCCAGCATCGCATAGCTAAAGTCGGGATTGAAACAAAACTGTCATGAAATCAGCTTTTTGCAGATGAAAAAAAGGGGCTTTGCAGGAGCGAGCTTGCTCGCGAAGCACTCCAGGACAACGCGTTCAATCAGACTGCGCGCGTTATCGTTGGCGATCTTCGCGAGCAAGCTCGCTCCTACAGGAGTTCCAGGTTATTGACCCGGAATGTCCTTGCGCAGTTTCACAGGGTCCTGCTGTTTCTTCTTTTTGTTGATGGCAGTGCGCATCTTGATGTTCACCGCTTCTACCGCCAGGGAGAACGCCATGGCGAAGTAAACGTAGCCTTTTGGCACGTGTACGTCGAAGGCCTCGGCGATCAGCACGGTACCCACCACCAGCAGGAACGACAGCGCCAGCATCTTCAACGACGGGTGTTTGTCGATGAAATCGCTGATGGTGCCGGCGGCCATCATCATCACCAGTACGGCGACGATGATCGCGGCCACCATCACCGGTACGTGGGAAACCATACCAACGGCGGTAATCACCGAGTCCAGCGAGAACACGATGTCGATGATCGCGATCTGGATGATGGTGTAGATGAACTGGCCACCGGCACCTTTCGGTTCGTCGTGGGTTTCGTCTTCGCCTTCCAGCGCGTGATACATCTCCTGGGAGCTTTTCCAGAGCAGGAACAGCCCACCAAAGAACAGGATCAGGTCGCGGCCGGAAATGCCTTGGCCGAACACCACGAACAGGTCGTCGGTGAGGCGCATCACCCACGTAATCGACAGCAGCAACATGATTCGCGTGACCATGGCCAGGGCCAGGCCGAAGATCCGGGTGCGGGCCTGCATGTGCTTGGGCATGCGGCTGACCAGGATCGAAATCATGATGATGTTATCGATGCCCAGGACGATTTCGAGGGCAGTCAGGGTGAAGAAGGCAATCCAGATTTCTGGATTGGTCAGCCATTCCATGTGTAGTCCTTTGAACAAGTTTGGACCGCGCCAGCCTTAAGATCCGGCGCGGTGAGTTGTACGATTACAGAGTGCTGAACAGCGGAAAAATCCCCATCAGCAACGCTGCGACCATTATGCACAGGCATACCAGCACCGCCCACTTGAGGGTGAAGCGCTGGTGATCGCCAAATTCGATACCCGCCAGCGCCACCAACAAGTAGGTCGATGGCACCAGTGGGCTCAACAAGTGCACGGGTTGGCCAACGATCGAGGCGCGGGCCATCTCCACGGCGGTGATGCCGTAATGGCTGGCAGCTTCGGCCAGTACCGGCAGTACGCCGTAGTAGAAGGCATCGTTGGACATGAAGAACGTAAACGGCATGCTCACCAGCGCCGTGATCACCGCCAGGTAAGGGCCGAGGGCGTCAGGGATGACTGCGAGCAGGCTCTTGGACATGGCGTCGACCATGCCGGTACCGGACAGAATACCGGTGAAGATACCGGCGGCGAAGATCAACCCGACCACCGCCAGTACGCTGCCGGCGTGGGCGGCGACGCGGTCTTTCTGCATTTGCAGGCATGGATAGTTGACGATCATCGCGATACTGAACGCCACCATGAACAGTACGGGCAGCGGCAGCAGGCCGGCGATCAGGGTGCACATCAGGGCCAGGGTGAGGGCGCCGTTGAACCAGATCAGTTTCGGACGGCGTGCATCCGGGTACTGCGAAACGCTGATTTCGCTATGGTCGATCTCGTCGCCGTGCAAGTGCAGTTCGCCGAGGCGCGCACGTTCTCGTTTGCCGTACAGGTAGGCAATCACCAGGATCGCAACCACGCCCGCCAGCATCGCCGGGATCATCGGCACGAAAATGTCCGACGGGTCTACATGCAGCGCACTGGCCGCACGGGCGGTCGGGCCGCCCCACGGGGTCATGTTCATCACGCCGCCGGCGAGGATGATCAGGCCGGCCATGATCCGCGGGCTCATGCCGATGCGCTTGTACAGCGGCAGCATGGCGGCCACGCAGATCATGTAGGTGGTGGCGCCGTCACCGTCCAGCGAGACCACCAACGCCAGTACGGCGGTGCCGACCGAGACCTTCAACGGGTCGCCCTTGACCAGCTTGAGGATCTTGCGCACGGCCGGGTCGAACAGGCCGGAGTCGATCATCAGGGCAAAGTAGAGAATGGCGAACATCAGCATCACGCCGGTCGGCGCGAGCTTGGTGATGCCTTCGAGCATCATCGGGCCGATCTTCGGCGCAAAGCCGCCGAACAGCGCGAACAGGATCGGCACGATGATCAGGGCAATCAGCGCGGACAGGCGCTTGGTCATGATCAGGAACATGAACGTGATGACCATGGCAAAGCCAAGGAAAGTCAGCATAGGAATACTCCAGGCGTAGCGCGGCTAGGGAATGGCGAACCGGTTGGGGTCAGCGCAGAACGAACAGCACGAGGCGTACGGGTGGAGTTGGGGCAAACAGGCGGGTACGAGCGGACATCGGGAATCACCATTGTTGTTGTTAATAACCGGTCTGTTGCCGGTAGTGGTGGGCGATCCTAGTCCCGGAAGCTTTCAGCCAGCTTTCGCTTAAGAAACAGGCTACGTTGAGTGACGACTGGTCCTATATGAAATGAGGATATGGGAGACAAAGCATGCATGAGCAACACCAAGGCGGCTGCCATTGCGGCCGGGTGCGCTATGAGTTCAGCGGGGCGTTGGTGGACATTGCCCACTGCCACTGTTCGATTTGCCGGCGGGTCAGTGGAGGGCTGGTGACCACCTGGATCACCCTGCCCCGCTCCGCATTTGCCTGGGTGGCGGGAACGCCGGCGCAGTACGAATCGTCATCGACGTGTGTGAGGTATTTCTGTTCGAACTGTGGGGCGCACCTGGCATTGGCGACCCGCCTGAGCCCCGAGGGTATCGATGTGACCATCGCGACCCTGGATCACCCGGAGCGAGCCCCGGCAGATCGGCACATCTGGGTAGAGAGCCGATTGCCGTGGTTGCATCTGGATGAGCAGTTGCCGGAAGAGGATGAAGAGGCGCTCTAGGGCAGCTCGAATCCGCCGGAGGCCTTGTGCAAGGCGCGCAAGTGCTCGCCCAGCAGCTTGAGGTTGGCTTCACACGCGGCAATCTCCGCAGCGCGGGACGGCTCCAGCAGCGCCCTCACCTCTTTGTCCAGATCGCCCGTCAGCGACTGCAATTGCTTCTGGCGCGCGGCGCTTTCCGATTCCAGGCGCTGGGATTCCGTGGGCTGTGGCAAGCCGTAACCGCTGGTGCCCAACAGTTCTGCCGGGCGACTGAGGAAGCCGCTGTTGGCGAGGATCTGCTGCAAGGTCGCGTTGGCTTTCTCCATGCCGCCGTTCTCCAACTCCCGGGCGCCGAGGTAGCGTTGTTTGACTTCATCCTGGGCCAGCATGAGCTGCTTGCGAAAGCTCGCCTGCTCCAGCAACAGCAAGGCCGCGCTGGCGCGCAGGTCCGCCTCGGCAAACCATGGGCGCCGTTCCTCCGCGCTCAGGGACAACCAATCTTCCACCTCGGCCTGTTTGATCGGCAGGCGCTTTTTCAGCACCTCGAACATCGCCTGGTAACGCTCGCGAAAGGAATCGAAGTGATAGCCGAGGCGCAGCGCGCGCTTTTTGTCATCCAGCACGCTGGTATCGGCCAGGCCCCGGCCCTTGAGGACTTCCAGCAGGCCATTCGGCGTGATGTTGTCCAGGCCAGTCAGTTGCGGGTTTGCGCTGCCGCTGCGTAACAGTTTCAGGCTTTCGACTGCGCAGTTGTTGGAGATGAAGAAGTAGTTGCCGTCATAGCTCCAGTGCATTTCGGCGGCGTGCTCAACGGTGTCGTTGATCTCCTGGCGCGTCAATTTCAGCGGCACCGAGGCCAGGCCACGCAGTTCGGTCTTGGTGTACTCGTCGATGACCTGGGACAACGGCAGCACGAACAGCCGCGATGGGTACTTGCCGATCAGACCGTCCCAACTCGACAGCTGTACGTCACCGACAAACGCGCGGTAGGACAGAACCAGGTGCTGGTCCAGGTCCAGCCGGCAATCCGGGCCGCGTGGCCGGCCTGGGGCACAGATCACCAGGCGCAACATGCTGTGGCCCCAGCGGCTCACCAGGTTCTGGTTGGCTTCGGCCAGCAGGTAGTCGATTTCATAGACCCGCTCGGGGTCGACCTGGCCCAGTGGAGTCTTGGCGAAGTCGTTGCCGGCGTTGAGGAAGGCGTAGGTTTTGGCGCAGGTGTCCTTGGCCGGCGGCGCCCAGCCAAAGTGTTCCTTGTAATAGCGGTACAGCGAAGGCCGGCGGCAGGCGTAGCTCGGGTCGAGGAGGAAGTACTCCATGTTGACCGCGACGAACTCCAGCGGGCTGGTGGTTTCGTAGATGTCCGGGCTGCGGGCGACCTGGTGGTTGTTCTGTTCACGTTCGCCGCGGCGACCGACGTATTGCGGCCACCCGGCGAGGTCCAACAGGCGCGGGTCATCGCTGAGGGTAAAGCGGCGGTCGTTCTGGCCACGGCATTGATCGGGCAGGCCGATCAGGCCAGTGATGTTGTTCTGGCGACTGCAACGCTGGATCAGCTTGCGGTCAGCGCTGGACCACAGGCGGGCGCGGTCGTAAATGTGGGTCAGTTCATGCAGCACGGTGGCGAGCATTTCCCGGCGCACGGTACCGTGGGGGCGATTGGTTTTTTGGGTTGCGGCGCTGCCGTCGGTGAGGCTGACCAGCAGGTTGCTGTTGAGGTCCAGTTCGGACACCAACGAGGCCTGGCCGTAGGCGTTCTCGGGCATCTTGTCGGTCCAGCCGACGTCGATGGTCCGGTCCAGTTGCTGGATGAAACGCGGCGGCAACGCCTGCATCGCTTCATCCAGCAATGCCTGGCTGGCCTGCTGTTGGGCCGGGCTCAAGCCATCGGTCTTGAGCCGTAGTTGCAGGTCGGCCTGAGCCGCGCTGGCGCCCAGCAGCAAGGTGCCGGCCATTAGCCAGGCGGCAATGCGCCTCACAGAGAGAGGATAGCTTCGGCGAGGACCTGGTCGCTGGCGTCGCGGGCTTCCGGCACGCGGGTTCGCAGGGTGTCGAAGGCGGCTTCCAGTTGAGCGCCGCGAATCTCACCATTGCTGGCGACGAAACTGGCGGCATCGTCATGGGCTTCGCGTACGACTTTCGAGTCGCGGATGGACGTGGTGGTGTCCGAGGTAAAATCAATGGTGCGGGCCGAGGCGCGGACGATGATGTTACTGGTGGCCTTCAGGGTTTGTGCCTGGGCAACACCGGCCAACAACAGCAGGCCGAGAGCGGCGGCGATCAGCGGGCTACGCATGGAAAGACTCCGAAATACAAAGATGATTATTGGACGAGAATTGCTTGCGCCAGTTCAAGGTCACTGGCGTTAAGTTTTGGCTGGGTTTGGCGCAGATAATCCAGCGCTGATTCCAGTCGGGCTCCCCGCCATTGGCCGTCAGTGGCAATGAAAGCGGCAGCGTCATCCTGGGCGGCCAGTATCAGTTTATGGTCGAACGGTGCGGAGGTCACTTTGCTGGTGGCGTACGCACTGACAACGAGGCTCTGGGTGGACAGGTCAAAGGCCAGAACTTGCGTGGACCAGCAGGCGCAAAACATTACGGGAACGATCAACAGGCGGTATGAAAAAGCCATGGGACTCGACAACTGAAAACGAGCGCCAAGGCTAGCGCAATGCCCGTGCGAGAGCCAGCGCGGAGGGTTCAGGGAGCGTTTGGCGCTCCCTTCCTCCTCGCCTGCGGTCAGATGGCCAGGATCGCCTGGGCCAGTTGAGCGTCAGTCGCGATGTTCAGTTGTGGAGCCTGTTGGCGGATTTGGGCCAGGGCGCTTTCCAGTTTCACACCACGGATGGCACCTTCGCTGGCCACAAAGCTGGCGGCGTCGTCGCGGGCGGCACGTACGACTTTGTTGTCACGCAGGGAGGATGTAGCGTCTGAGGTCGCATCTGAGGTGGCTTTCAGTGCGCCGACGATCGAGTCCGTGGTCACGATCAGGCTGGAGGCGTTGGCATTGGCAGCCAGGGACAGCAGTGCTGCAGTGCTCAGCAGGCGAAGACGGGACATGGGGTGACTCCTGTGGATGAACGAATAAAGGTGGCACAAAGCCGCTAAGTGAGCAGCGGGACCATGGGCATCAGACGCCCGTTCTACAGGGTTCGCCACGTGGTAACCGGATATTAAGCCGCCGTTTATCCGTTCGGATAGCCACCTGAGCGGATTACTCGCTCCAGAACGATTTGGACAGCTCAGATGCTCGGTCCCCGTGACTGATTCCCGCGTCAGATAATTCCCGTGGATCCAGTTGAGCCAGCAGCCTGCGTGTGCGGGTACGTTGCCCCCAGCGGTCGAGCGCTGCGGTCGTGCGCTTGAGTAGCCGTATCAACAGAGGGCGTTGCTGAATTTGGGTAGTCATGACGAGCGCCTTTCATGGGGTTCTGGAACACCATGTTGGGCCGGAAGGTATTACCGGTACAGATACACCAATGCTTAATTGTACTGCTTAATTGTTATGTTTTTTCAACTGTACCTGTCCGTATGAGAGCCTACTGTTTTCGCCCTTGAAAATCCAAACCCCAGAAACCACAAAACCCGCCTCCGATTACCCGGGGCGGGTTTTGCTTTATAAATTCGGAGTGCTGGCGGTGGACCCGGTGGGTCAGGGCCAGCGGACGCTAATTAGCGCCAGAACGGCTTGCTCAGCTCTTCGTAGCGTTGTGCTTCGCTGATACCGGCGTCAGCCAGCAAACGCGAATCCAGACGAGCCAGTTGATGGCGGCTGGAAATGCGGCGCTGCCACAACATCAGGTTGGCGAGAACGCGCAGAGGCAGGGAAGCCTGGGTGTTTACAGCTTTTTCTTCGAAGAACAGATCGGAACTGAGTGTACGTTCCATGATGACATCCTTCCGCTTGTGGCGGGATTAGGTAGTGGTTTAACTGATGCCAATGATCCTCCTCCGGCGCAAGACTCTCTAGATACAGTTCACCTGTATTGTGAGGGGCCAGTTAACTGTTTATAGAGGCTGTACTGTACGAAATTGGGGCAACTGTACCTATGAGCACCTTAATGGTGCGTTTTAGATGATTTTGGAGGTGCGGGTAGGATTTTTCGGTAGGAAATGACCGGTACAGCAGTACAGTTTTTTATAAAAATTGGGTTTGGAAACCCGGACTGATGAAACTGTGTTTGCATCAGTCCGAATCTGTATCAATCACGCCTTCAGCATATGCCCGGTTTCTTCCAGGTTGATGTGCCAACTCAGGGCTTCTCGCAGGATATGCGGGGTGTGACCGCCTAGAGCACAGGCCTGGGTGAAGTACGTGTTCAGGGCATCGCGGTACGCCGGGTGCACGCAGTTGTCGATGATGACCCGAGCCCGCTCCCGCGGCGCCAGGCCCCGCAGATCTGCCAGGCCGACCTCAGTCACGAGGATGTCGACGTCATGCTCGGTATGATCCACATGGCTGACCATCGGCACCACGCTGGAAATCGCGCCAGCCTTGGCGATCGACTTGGTGACAAAGATCGCCAGGTGCGCGTTACGCGCAAAGTCGCCCGAACCGCCAATCCCGTTCATCATCCGCGTGCCGCAGACGTGGGTGGAGTTGACGTTGCCGTAGATGTCGAACTCCAGTGCGGTGTTGATACCAATGATACCCAGGCGCCGCACCACTTCCGGGTGGTTGGAGATTTCCTGAGGCCGCAGCACCAATTTCTCTTTATAGCGTTCCAGGTTGCCGAACACGTCGGCGTTGCGACGCTCCGACAACGTGATCGAGCTACCGGAGGCGAAGCTGAGTTTGCCGGCGTCGATCAGGTCGAACGTGGAGTCCTGCAGAACTTCCGAATACATCGTCAGGTCTTCGAACGGCGACTCGATCAGGCCACACATCACCGCGTTGGCGATGTTGCCGATGCCGGCCTGCAGCGGACCGAGCTTGTTGGTCATGCGCCCGGCGTCCACTTCTTCTTTAAGGAAGTTGATCAGGTGATTGGCGATCGACTGGGTGTCGCTGTCGGGCGGCGTCACGGTGGAGGCCGAGTCCGATTGGTTAGTGATGACGATGGCGACGATCTTCTCCGGCGGGATCGGGATCGCGGTGCTGCCGATACGATCGTCCACAGCGACCAACGGAATTGGCGTACGGGTCGGGCGATAGCTCGGGATATAGATGTCGTGCAGACCTTCCAGGTTCGGGTTATGCGCCATGTTGATCTCGACGATCACCTGCTTGGCGAAAATCGCGAAACTGGCAGAGTTACCCACAGAAGTGGTCGGAACAATATGGCCCTGCTCGGTGATTGCCACGGCCTCGATCACCGCAATGTCTGGCAGCTTGAGCTGATTGTTGCGCAGTTGCTCGACGGTTTCGGACAGGTGCTGGTCGATAAACATCACTTCGCCGGCGTTGATCGCCTTGCGCAGCGTGCTGTCCACCTGGAATGGCATGCGTCGCGACAGTACGCCGGCTTCGGTCAGTTGCTTGTCCAGGTCGTTGCCCAGGCTGGCGCCGGTCATCAGAGTGATTTTCAGCGGTGATGTCTTGGCGCGTTCGGCCAAGGCGTGCGGCACGGCCTTGGCTTCACCGGCGCGGGTGAAGCCGCTCATGCCGACGGTCATGCCGTCCTGGATCAGTGCGGCAGCGTCAGCCGCGCTCATGACCTTGTTCAACAACGAAGGCAAGCGGATACGATCACGGTACATGGATTGTTATCTCGGGCTACGGAAGCAAGATGCGCAGTCTAGTGATTTCAAAAAGTTTCGTCCCGCTACCATGGTCGAATGCCAGGCAGCGATTTAGAGCCTTTTGTCGGTTTCTATCCACAATAAAAAACCCCAGCCTACTAAAGGCCAGGGTTTTGGGTATTGCGCTGGCGCAGTGTTTATTCGACGGCCTTGACCATGTCTTCGATGACCTTCTTGGCATCGCCGAAGACCATCATGGTTTTGTCCAGGTAGAACAGTTCGTTGTCCAGGCCGGCGTAGCCGCTGGCCATCGAGCGCTTGTTGACGATGATGGTCTTGGCCTTGAACGCTTCGAGGATCGGCATGCCCGCAATGGGCGATTTTGGATCGTTCTTGGCGGCCGGGTTGACCACGTCGTTGGCGCCAAGTACCAGCACCACGTCGGCCTGGCCGAACTCGGAGTTGATGTCTTCCATCTCGAACACCTGGTCGTAAGGCACTTCTGCCTCGGCCAGCAGCACGTTCATGTGGCCAGGCATGCGACCGGCAACCGGGTGGATCGCGTACTTCACGGTCACGCCGCGGTGAGTCAGCTTCTCGGTCAGCTCTTTCAGCGCATGTTGCGCCCGTGCTACCGCCAGGCCGTAGCCCGGGACGATGATCACGGTGTCGGCGTTGGTCAGCAGGAAGGTCGCGTCGTCAGCCGAGCCGGACTTCACCGGGCGCGCTTCTTTCGAACCGGCCGGGCCGGCGGCGTCTGCCGTATTGCCGAAACCGCCGAGCAGCACATTAAAGAAGGAGCGGTTCATCGCCTTGCACATGATGTACGACAGGATCGCGCCGCTTGAACCCACCAGTGAGCCAGCAATGATCAGCATCGAGTTGTTCAGCGAGAAGCCGATACCCGCTGCTGCCCAGCCGGAGTAGCTGTTGAGCATCGAGACGACCACCGGCATATCGGCGCCGCCAATCGGGATGATGATCAGCACGCCCAGCACGAACGCCAGGGCCAGCATCAAGGCGAAGGCGCTGAGGTTGCCGGTGAACATGAAGGCCAGGCCCAGGCCCAGCGTCAACAGGCCCAACACCAGGTTCAGCTTATGCTGACCGCCGAACTGTACCGGTGCGCCCTGGAACAGGCGGAACTTGTACTTGCCCGACAGCTTGCCGAAGGCGATGACCGAGCCGGAGAAGGTAATTGCGCCGATGGCTGCGCCGAGGAACAACTCCAGGCGGTTGCCGGCAGGGATCGAATCCCCCAGGTGTTTGACGATGCCCAAGGATTGCGGCTCGACTACGGCGGCAATCGCAATAAACACCGCAGCCAGGCCGATCATGCTGTGCATGAACGCCACCAGCTCCGGCATCTTGGTCATTTCCACGCGCTTGGCCATGATTGAGCCAGCGGTGCCGCCGACCAGCAGGCCAACGATGACGTAGCCGATGCCGGCAGTCGCCAGCTCGGCGCCGAGCTTATAGATGAGGCCCACAGTGGTGAGCACCGCCAGTGCCATGCCGAGCATGCCGAACAGGTTGCCGCGCCGCGAAGTGGTTGGGTGTGACAAGCCCTTGAGGGCCTGGATAAAGCAGATCGACGCGATCAGGTAGAGCGTCGTGACCAGATTCATGCTCATGACGATGGCGCCTCTTCTTTTACTTTCGGGGCTTTCTTCTTGAACATCTCAAGCATCCTGCGGGTAACCAGGAAGCCACCGAACACGTTGACCGCCGCGAGGGCTACGGCCAGGGTGCCCATGGTCTTGCCCAGCGGTGTCACGGTGAGTGCGGCTGCCAGCATGGCGCCGACGATCACGATCGCCGAAATCGCGTTGGTCATGGCCATCAGCGGGGTATGCAAGGCCGGGGTGACGTTCCAGACCACGTGATAACCGACATAAATCGCCAGCACGAAGATGATCAGGTTGTAGATACCGGGGGAGATAAGCTCTTCCATCGTCTGAATCCCTGCTTAGGCGTTTTTGCGGATGACTTGGCCGTCGCGGCACATCAGGCACGCGGCGACGATGTCGTCTTCGAGGTTGATTTCAAACTGCCCTTCCTTGGTGAAGACCAGCTTCAGGAAGTCCAGCAGGTTGCGTGCGTACAGCGCTGAGGCGTCGGCTGCGACGGCGCCTGCCAGGTTGGTCGGGCCGCAGATGGTCACGCCGTTTTCCACGACCACCTGGTCTGCCACGGTCAGCGGGCAGTTACCGCCTTGGGCTGCGGCGAGGTCGATGACCACCGATCCTGACTTCATCTGTGCGACGGTCTCGGCGCTGAGCAGGGTCGGTGCCTTGCGGCCCGGGATCAATGCGGTGGTGATGACGATGTCGGCCTGCTTGGCGCGCTCATGCACGGCCAGGGCCTGACGTTGCATCCAGCTTGATGGCATCGGGCGTGCGTAGCCGCCAACGCCGACGGCGCATTCACGCTCTTCGTCGGTTTCGTAGGGCACGTCGACGAACTTGGCGCCTAGGGATTCGATCTGTTCCTTTACGGCCGGACGCACGTCGGACGCTTCGATGACTGCGCCCAGACGTTTTGCAGTAGCGATCGCCTGCAGCCCCGCTACGCCTGCGCCGAGAATCAACACGCGGGCGGCTTTCACCGTACCGGCTGCGGTCATCAGCATTGGCATAAAGCGTGGGTAGTGATGGGCGGCGAGCAATACAGCCTTGTAGCCGGCGATGTTGGCCTGGGAAGACAGCACATCCAGGCTCTGCGCGCGGGAGGTACGCGGCGCGGCCTCAAGGGCAAAGGCCGTGACGCCATGCTCGGCCAGCCGGGTAATGGTTTCGTTGCTGAACGGATTGAGCATGCCCACTAGCACGGCGCCGCTTTTGATCAGCGTCAGTTCGCTGTCATTGGGGGCGACCACCTTGAGGATCAACTCGGCGCCGAATGCATCACTGGCGTTGCCAATGGTTGCGCCTGCCGCTTCATAGGCACTGTCGACGACACTGGCATTGATGCCTGCCCCGCTTTGCACAGTGACCTTGTGGCCCTGGCCGATCAGCTTCTTGATGGTTTCCGGGGTGGCAGCCACCCGCGTTTCACCGGTCTGGGTTTCGAGAGGAACACCAATGTGCACGTCAAATCTCCTGCATGATCTTTTTGCTTTGATTTTGTAAAAAGGCCAGTGCACCGCAAGAGGCACATCTGGGCGGCCGATCAGCACGATCCCGCTGAAACACAGCGGGGCGCGGCATTTTGCAGGCGAACTTTACGGCCTTCAAGAGATTATGACGGGTGACGAAAAATTAACTACAAGTCACCCCGTGACCGATTGTCGCAACGCTTGGTTATAAAGCCTTCAAATACAGGTTGTTAAAGGGATTCAGCTGAAACCAGAGCCTTTTCCCATGGCCGATGTGAATGGCTGTGTATCGCTGGAGCTTTATGGCTACAGGCCAATATAAACATGGCCTGAAGGCTTATTTATGGATAAAAGGTACGGTCTTCTAAATTGCGACATATATATACATATGTAGGTATTTTTATTATTTGACTACAGGGTCAGTTAATTGCCGTTCCCCTTTAAATGTTGGGGTTATAGCGTTGTGACTGATCAATCAGCCAATCTCTGAATGCGTGGAGAGAAGCAGATTCGACTTTCCTCTCGGGGATCATCAGGTAGTAAGCCTTTGAGCTGGCCAATTTCTGAGGGCTGGCAATCACCAGGTGCCCTTCGCTCAGTTCTCTCTGAATAAGGAACGGTGGGATCAGTGCAATGCCCATGTCGTGTATGGCTGCCTGGGACAACATGGAGAATAGCTCGTAACGCGGCCCTGTCATGTCGCGGGGTATGTCCAGCTGTTGCGCGTTGAACCACTGGCGCCAGGCGTAGGGTCGTGTGGTTTGCTGCAGAAGAGGCAGTTCGGCGATCTCCTGCGCGGTGAAGTGCATGCGCTCACCCAGCAAGCGAGGGCTGCACACTGGGAGTGGGTTTTCTCCCATCAGTTTGTGGGATTCGGTACCGGACCAGTCGGCATCGCCAAAGTAGATCGCGGCATCAAACTCCGTATCGGCGAACAGGAAAGGTCGTGTGCGGTTGGTGAGGTTGACGGTGACTTCGGGGTGTTGGTGCTGGAAGTCCTTGAGGCGCGGGATCAGCCATTGGGTGCCGAACGTTGGGACCACCGCCAGTTCGATAACGTTGGTGCCCTGCTGGCCCATGACCGACAAGGTGTCGCGCTCGACCGCGTCCAGCTGTGTAGCCACCCGGCGGCTGTAGGAAAGCCCGGCTTCTGTCAGTTTTACGCCGCGGCGCGAGCGCCGAAACAGCTCGACACTCAAAAACTCCTCGAGGCTGGCGATCTGTCGGCAGATTGCGCCTTGGGTGATTGAAAGCTCCTGCGCGGCCTTGGTAAAGCTCTCGTGGCGGGCTGCTGCTTCAAAACTGACCAGGGCTGTGGTGCTGGGAATCTTTCTGCGCATGTACCGTAGCCTCACAAGTAAAGAGCATCTATAACGCTTATGGATGTTACGGAGTGAGAAATTAGCACAAGGCTATGCAAAAACCTCGTTTGCCCTCTTCGCCTGCCCGGCCTAGGCTCCATGCACGACTTTTGATTTACTTCGCGAGGACTCACTCATGGGTGGTAAGGCAAGCTTCAACTGGATCGATCCACTGCTGCTGGATTCACAGCTCACCGAAGAAGAACGCATGGTGCGCGACAGTGCTGAACAGTTCGCCCAGGACAAGCTGGCGCCGCGTGTGCTCGAAGCCTTCCGCCACGAAAAGACGGACCCTGCGATCTTCCGCGAGATGGGTGAGACCGGCCTGCTGGGGGCGATGATTCCAGAACAGTACGGTGGCAGCGGCTTGAACTACGTCAGCTATGGCCTGATCGCACGTGAGGTCGAGCGTGTGGACTCCGGCTACCGTTCGATGATGAGTGTGCAGTCCTCGCTGGTGATGGTGCCTATCAATGAGTTCGGCACCGAAGCGCAAAAGCAGAAATACCTGCCAAAGCTGGCCTCTGGCGAATGGATTGGCTGCTTTGGTCTGACCGAGCCTAACCATGGTTCCGACCCGGGTGCGATGATTACTCGTGCGCGTAAGGTGGATGGCGGCTACAGCCTCACCGGCAGCAAGATGTGGATCACCAACAGCCCGATTGCCGATGTGTTCGTGGTGTGGGGTAAGGACGACGCTGGCGACATTCGTGGCTTCGTTCTGGAAAAGGGTTGGAAAGGCCTGAGTGCTCCGGCGATTCACGGTAAGGTCGGGCTGCGCGCGTCGATCACCGGTGAAATCGTCATGGACAACGTGTTTGTGCCTGAAGAAAACATCTTCCCGGATGTGCGTGGCCTGAAAGGACCGTTCACTTGCCTTAACTCGGCACGCTACGGGATCTCGTGGGGAGCGCTGGGCGCTGCGGAGTTCTGCTGGCATACCGCGCGTCAGTACACCCTTGATCGTCAGCAGTTCGGGCGACCATTGGCGGCTACTCAGTTGATCCAGAAGAAGCTGGCAGACATGCAGACTGAGATCACCCTCGCCCTTCAAGGTTGCCTGCGGTTGGGTCGTATGAAGGATGAAGGCACTGCGGCTGTGGAAATCACCTCGATCATGAAGCGTAACTCGTGTGGTAAGTCCCTCGACATTGCCCGGATGGCGCGTGACATGCTCGGTGGGAACGGCATCTCCGATGAGTTCGGCATTGCCCGTCACTTGGTCAACCTTGAGGTGGTAAACACCTATGAGGGCACCCACGACGTGCATGCGCTGATCCTGGGGCGCGCGCAAACCGGTATTCAGGCGTTCTATTAATAGGAGAACGACCATGGGCGCGCTATCGCACCTGCGGGTACTGGATTTGTCGCGAGTGCTGGCGGGCCCTTGGGCCGGGCAGATACTGGCGGACCTTGGCGCTGAAGTGATCAAGGTCGAGCGGCCCGGCAACGGCGACGATACTCGTGCCTGGGGGCCGCCCTTCCTTAAAGATGCCTATGGGGAGAACACCACAGAGGCGGCGTATTACCTGTCGGCCAATCGCAATAAGGAGTCGGTGACGATCGACTTCACGCGGCCGGAAGGTCAGAAGCTGGTGCGTGACCTGGCGGCAAAGTCCGACATTCTGATCGAGAATTTTAAGGTGGGGGGCTTGGCCACCTATGGGTTGGACTATGAGTCGCTCAAGGAGATCAATCCGGAGTTGATCTACTGCTCTATTACCGGGTTTGGTCAGACCGGGCCCTATGCGACACGGGCGGGCTACGACTTCATGATCCAGGGGCTTGGCGGGCTGATGAGTCTGACTGGTCGTCCGGAGGGTGAAGATGGCGCAGGGCCGGTCAAGGTGGGTGTAGCGCTGACGGATATCCTTACGGGGCTCTATTCAACGGTCGCGATTCTGGCTGCCATGGCTCACCGGGATCATGACGGCGGTGGTCAGCATATCGATATGGCGCTGCTGGATGTACAGGTGGCTTGTCTGGCCAATCAGGCGATGAACTACCTGACGACGGGAGTCTCTCCCAAGCGTTTGGGTAACGCTCATCCGAATATCGTGCCGTATCAGGATTTTCCTACGGCGGATGGCGACTTCATTCTCACTGTGGGTAACGATGGGCAGTTCCGCAAGTTTGCCGAGGTGGCTGGGCAGCCCCAGTGGGCGGATGATCCTCGGTTTGCCACTAATAAGCTGCGAGTGGCCAATAGGGCGACGCTGATCCCGTTGATTCGTCAGGCTACCGTGTTCAAGACCACTGCTGAATGGGTGGCCCAGTTGGAGCGAGTAGGTGTGCCTTGCGGCCCTATCAATGACCTGGCACAGGTGTTTGCCGATCCTCAGGTAAAGGCGCGCGGGTTAGCAATGCAGTTGCCTCATGCGTTGGCGGGGATGGTGCCCCAGGTGGCTAGTCCTATGCGCTTGTCCAAGACGCCTGTTGAATACCGCAGTGCGCCTCCTCTATTGGGTGAGCATACTTATCAGGTGCTGCAGCAAGTGCTCGGTTTGACGCCGGCGAGTGTGTCGGCGTTAAGGGAGGCTGGGGTCATCTGAAGCTTCTCTCTATATAGAGGGGGAATTGGTCGGATTTTAGTCAAAATTGTCTATTTGATAGAAATCCTGAATTAAGGGTTGACGGCAGATTCTGGAAGTCTATAATTCGCCCCACTTCCGGCGCAGTCGAAACGGAAAACTCCTTGGTAAACAAAGAGTTATGTAGGTTTCGACAGCGAGCTGCTTCAGATCATAGAAGCCCAGAAGGAGTTAGTAAGGCAGTGTTGTCTGGCCCTATTAACGGTTCGATCTTCTCGGTCGAAAGCGGAGAAAAAGAGGTGTTGACAGCAGCGTGTAACGCTGTAGAATTCGCCTCCCGCTAACGAGAGATCGGAAGCGCAAGTGGTTGAAGTTACAAAGGAAACTTTGAAAACTTCTTAAAAAAACCGCTTGACAGCAACAGAGGCTGCTGTAGAATGCGCGCCTCGGTTGAGACGAAAGATCTTAACCAACCGCTCTTTAACAACTGAATCAAGCAATTCGTGTGGGTGCTTGTGGAGTCAGACTGATAGTCAACAAGATTATCAGCATCACAAGTTACTCCGCGAGAAATCAAAGATGTAACCAACGATTGCTGAGCCAAGTTTAGGGTTTCTTAAAAACCCAAAGATGTTTGAACTGAAGAGTTTGATCATGGCTCAGATTGAACGCTGGCGGCAGGCCTAACACATGCAAGTCGAGCGGTAGAGAGAAGCTTGCTTCTCTTGAGAGCGGCGGACGGGTGAGTAATGCCTAGGAATCTGCCTGGTAGTGGGGGATAACGTTCGGAAACGGACGCTAATACCGCATACGTCCTATGGGAGAAAGCAGGGGACCTTCGGGCCTTGCGCTATCAGATGAGCCTAGGTCGGATTAGCTAGTTGGTGGGGTAATGGCTCACCAAGGCGACGATCCGTAACTGGTCTGAGAGGATGATCAGTCACACTGGAACTGAGACACGGTCCAGACTCCTACGGGAGGCAGCAGTGGGGAATATTGGACAATGGGCGAAAGCCTGATCCAGCCATGCCGCGTGTGTGAAGAAGGTCTTCGGATTGTAAAGCACTTTAAGTTGGGAGGAAGGGCAGTAAATTAATACTTTGCTGTTTTGACGTTACCGACAGAATAAGCACCGGCTAACTCTGTGCCAGCAGCCGCGGTAATACAGAGGGTGCAAGCGTTAATCGGAATTACTGGGCGTAAAGCGCGCGTAGGTGGTTCGTTAAGTTGGATGTGAAATCCCCGGGCTCAACCTGGGAACTGCATTCAAAACTGACGAGCTAGAGTATGGTAGAGGGTGGTGGAATTTCCTGTGTAGCGGTGAAATGCGTAGATATAGGAAGGAACACCAGTGGCGAAGGCGACCACCTGGACTGATACTGACACTGAGGTGCGAAAGCGTGGGGAGCAAACAGGATTAGATACCCTGGTAGTCCACGCCGTAAACGATGTCAACTAGCCGTTGGGAGCCTTGAGCTCTTAGTGGCGCAGCTAACGCATTAAGTTGACCGCCTGGGGAGTACGGCCGCAAGGTTAAAACTCAAATGAATTGACGGGGGCCCGCACAAGCGGTGGAGCATGTGGTTTAATTCGAAGCAACGCGAAGAACCTTACCAGGCCTTGACATCCAATGAACTTTCTAGAGATAGATTGGTGCCTTCGGGAACATTGAGACAGGTGCTGCATGGCTGTCGTCAGCTCGTGTCGTGAGATGTTGGGTTAAGTCCCGTAACGAGCGCAACCCTTGTCCTTAGTTACCAGCACGTAATGGTGGGCACTCTAAGGAGACTGCCGGTGACAAACCGGAGGAAGGTGGGGATGACGTCAAGTCATCATGGCCCTTACGGCCTGGGCTACACACGTGCTACAATGGTCGGTACAGAGGGTTGCCAAGCCGCGAGGTGGAGCTAATCCCAGAAAACCGATCGTAGTCCGGATCGCAGTCTGCAACTCGACTGCGTGAAGTCGGAATCGCTAGTAATCGCGAATCAGAATGTCGCGGTGAATACGTTCCCGGGCCTTGTACACACCGCCCGTCACACCATGGGAGTGGGTTGCACCAGAAGTAGCTAGTCTAACCTTCGGGAGGACGGTTACCACGGTGTGATTCATGACTGGGGTGAAGTCGTAACAAGGTAGCCGTAGGGGAACCTGCGGCTGGATCACCTCCTTAATCGACGACATCAGCTGCTCCATAAGTTCCCACACGAATTGCTTGATTCATTGAAGAAGACGATAAGAAGCAGCCCGAAATTGGGTCTGTAGCTCAGTTGGTTAGAGCGCACCCCTGATAAGGGTGAGGTCGGCAGTTCGAATCTGCCCAGACCCACCAATTTTGTGTGGGAAACGCCTGTAGAAATACGGGGCCATAGCTCAGCTGGGAGAGCGCCTGCCTTGCACGCAGGAGGTCAACGGTTCGATCCCGTTTGGCTCCACCACTACTGCTTCTACGTTATGAAAGCTTAGAAATGAGCATTCCATCGTTGTGATGGTGAATGTTGATTTCTAGTCTTTGATTAGATCGTTCTTTAAAAATTTGGGTATGTGATAGAAAGATAGACTGAACGTTACTTTCACTGGTAACGGATCAGGCTAAGGTAAAATTTGTAAGTAATTGCGAATTTTCGGCGAATGTCGTCTTCACAGTATAACCAGATTGCTTGGGGTTATATGGTCAAGTGAAGAAGCGCATACGGTGGATGCCTTGGCAGTCAGAGGCGATGAAAGACGTGGTAGCCTGCGAAAAGCTTCGGGGAGTCGGCAAACAGACTTTGATCCGGAGATGTCTGAATGGGGGAACCCAGCCATCATAAGATGGTTACCTTACACTGAATACATAGGTGTATGGAGCGAACCAGGGGAACTGAAACATCTAAGTACCCTGAGGAAAAGAAATCAACCGAGATTCCCTTAGTAGTGGCGAGCGAACGGGGACTAGCCCTTAAGTGGCTTTGAGATTAGCGGAACGCTCTGGAAAGTGCGGCCATAGTGGGTGATAGCCCTGTACGCGAAAATCTCTTAGTCATGAAATCGAGTAGGACGGAGCACGAGAAACTTTGTCTGAATATGGGGGGACCATCCTCCAAGGCTAAATACTACTGACTGACCGATAGTGAACTAGTACCGTGAGGGAAAGGCGAAAAGAACCCCGGAGAGGGGAGTGAAATAGATCCTGAAACCGTATGCGTACAAGCAGTGGGAGCAGACTTTGTTCTGTGACTGCGTACCTTTTGTATAATGGGTCAGCGACTTATTTTCAGTGGCGAGCTTAACCGAATAGGGGAGGCGTAGCGAAAGCGAGTCTTAATAGGGCGTCTAGTCGCTGGGAATAGACCCGAAACCGGGCGATCTATCCATGGGCAGGTTGAAGGTTGGGTAACACTAACTGGAGGACCGAACCGACTACCGTTGAAAAGTTAGCGGATGACCTGTGGATCGGAGTGAAAGGCTAATCAAGCTCGGAGATAGCTGGTTCTCCTCGAAAGCTATTTAGGTAGCGCCTCATGTATCACTGTAGGGGGTAGAGCACTGTTTCGGCTAGGGGGTCATCCCGACTTACCAAACCGATGCAAACTCCGAATACCTACAAGTGCCGAGCATGGGAGACACACGGCGGGTGCTAACGTCCGTCGTGAAAAGGGAAACAACCCAGACCGTCAGCTAAGGTCCCAAAGTTATGGTTAAGTGGGAAACGATGTGGGAAGGCTTAGACAGCTAGGAGGTTGGCTTAGAAGCAGCCACCCTTTAAAGAAAGCGTAATAGCTCACTAGTCGAGTCGGCCTGCGCGGAAGATGTAACGGGGCTCAAACCATACACCGAAGCTACGGGTATCACCTTCGGGTGATGCGGTAGAGGAGCGTTCTGTAAGCCTGTGAAGGTGAGTTGAGAAGCTTGCTGGAGGTATCAGAAGTGCGAATGCTGACATGAGTAACGATAATGGGTGTGAAAAACACCCACGCCGAAAGACCAAGGTTTCCTGCGCAACGTTAATCGACGCAGGGTTAGTCGGTCCCTAAGGCGAGGCTGAAAAGCGTAGTCGATGGAAAACAGGTTAATATTCCTGTACTTCTGGTTATTGCGATGGAGGGACGGAGAAGGCTAGGCCAGCTTGGCGTTGGTTGTCCAAGTTTAAGGTGGTAGGCTGGAATCTTAGGTAAATCCGGGATTCTAAGGCCGAGAGCTGATGACGAGTTATCTTTTAGATGACGAAGTGGTTGATGCCATGCTTCCAAGAAAAGCTTCTAAGCTTCAGGTAACCAGGAACCGTACCCCAAACCGACACAGGTGGTTGGGTAGAGAATACCAAGGCGCTTGAGAGAACTCGGGTGAAGGAACTAGGCAAAATGGCACCGTAACTTCGGGAGAAGGTGCGCCGGTGAGGGTGAAGGACTTGCTCCGTAAGCTCATGCCGGTCGAAGATACCAGGCCGCTGCGACTGTTTATTAAAAACACAGCACTCTGCAAACACGAAAGTGGACGTATAGGGTGTGACGCCTGCCCGGTGCCGGAAGGTTAATTGATGGGGTTAGCTAACGCGAAGCTCTTGATCGAAGCCCCGGTAAACGGCGGCCGTAACTATAACGGTCCTAAGGTAGCGAAATTCCTTGTCGGGTAAGTTCCGACCTGCACGAATGGCGTAACGATGGCGGCGCTGTCTCCACCCGAGACTCAGTGAAATTGAAATCGCTGTGAAGATGCAGTGTATCCGCGGCTAGACGGAAAGACCCCGTGAACCTTTACTATAGCTTTGCACTGGACTTTGAATTTGCTTGTGTAGGATAGGTGGGAGGCTTTGAAGCGTGGACGCCAGTTCGCGTGGAGCCAACCTTGAAATACCACCCTGGCAACTTTGAGGTTCTAACTCAGGTCCGTTATCCGGATCGAGGACAGTGTATGGTGGGTAGTTTGACTGGGGCGGTCTCCTCCTAAAGAGTAACGGAGGAGTACGAAGGTGCGCTCAGACCGGTCGGAAATCGGTCGTAGAGTATAAAGGCAAAAGCGCGCTTGACTGCGAGACAGACACGTCGAGCAGGTACGAAAGTAGGTCTTAGTGATCCGGTGGTTCTGTATGGAAGGGCCATCGCTCAACGGATAAAAGGTACTCCGGGGATAACAGGCTGATACCGCCCAAGAGTTCATATCGACGGCGGTGTTTGGCACCTCGATGTCGGCTCATCACATCCTGGGGCTGAAGCCGGTCCCAAGGGTATGGCTGTTCGCCATTTAAAGTGGTACGCGAGCTGGGTTTAGAACGTCGTGAGACAGTTCGGTCCCTATCTGCCGTGGACGTTTGAGATTTGAGAGGGGCTGCTCCTAGTACGAGAGGACCGGAGTGGACGAACCTCTGGTGTTCCGGTTGTCACGCCAGTGGCATTGCCGGGTAGCTATGTTCGGAATAGATAACCGCTGAAAGCATCTAAGCGGGAAACTAGCCTCAAGATGAGATCTCACTGGAACCTTGAGTTCCCTGAAGGGCCGTCGAAGACTACGACGTTGATAGGTTGGGTGTGTAAGCGCTGTGAGGCGTTGAGCTAACCAATACTAATTGCCCGTGAGGCTTGACCATATAACACCCAAGCAATTTGCATGCTTCAAGCTGAAAAGCGAAAGAGCACCAGATTGCGGTGTGTGAAGACGAAACGAACCGAAAGTTCGAGATACTCACAAAACACCGAAGCTATCACATACCCAATTTGCTGAAGCGAGGCCATCTGGTCACGACTCAGTACCCGAATTTCTTGACGACCATAGAGCATTGGAACCACCTGATCCCATCCCGAACTCAGCAGTGAAACGATGCATCGCCGATGGTAGTGTGGGGTTTCCCCATGTGAGAGTAGGTCATCGTCAAGATTAAATTCCAGAACCCCTGATTGCTAACGCAATCAGGGGTTTTGTTTATGTAGAAGTCCATGATTTTCACCGGCACGTTGCGAGCGCAACGGTCTGGTACACAGAATTTCTTGACGACCATAGAGCATTGGAACCACCTGATCCCATCCCGAACTCAGCAGTGAAACGATGCATCGCCGATGGTAGTGTGGGGTTTCCCCATGTGAGAGTAGGTCATCGTCAAGATTGAATTCCGAAACCCCTGTCTGCTAACGCAGACAGGGGTTTTGTCGTTTAGGGGCCACATAAACAAAAAACAATACCTGCTCAACCCTTACGTGTCTTACCGCTTCGCCTGGCCAGTAACTTACGCCACCAAATGTAGATCCCGGTAGCAGACAACATCGCGATCACTACCCCCAGTAGCGCAATCAACACCTGCCCCGTCAGCCCGATGATTTTGCCCCCATGGATCGGCAGTTGCAGCCGATAAAAGCGCTCTCCCAACGTACCTTGCCCTGCTATTTCCTGCCCTAATAAACGCTCGTCCGTCCCATGGAAAAACAACCAGGATTTCCCATGGGCCTCCGTATCATGTTGCCCAAAACCAGCCCCATAAAAGTTGTATTCAAAGCTGTAATACAGCTCTCCAATCGCCGCCGTCAGCCCTAGCCGCTTGCCTTCCTCCAGCGCCCGCTCATAGGCCTGTTGATAACTCAGTAGGGTCACGCCCAATTGTTCGGCCGGTAACCTGCCACGGGCCTCATAGACGCTGGCCTCGACCGGTGAGAACAGCGACACTGCGGGCTTGAACACCTGACTCGGCAAATTCATTGCCACGCTGCTGACCGCGATCGGCAGCAACAACAGCCAAAGCCACAGCCCACCTGCGCGATGCAGGTCGAAATTCAACCGATAAGCATGACCACCCTTGATCTTCCAAGCCGTAGACCACTTCTTCCAGAAAGGTTTGCTTCTCGGCAGGGTCAGCCACAGCGCGATAAAACAATCGAACACCCACGCAATCGCCACCAGCCCCATCAGCCACAAACCCCAATTTCCCGGCAGTGTCAGGTTGTAGTGAAACTCCAGAATGAACGGGATGAGATTCTCACGCTGAAAGCAGCACGCGCCCCAAACACGCCGGCCCAGTTCTTCACCACTCACCGGATCAAGATAGAAAACCTGGTTAGGTTCATCAAAGGGTTTGCCCGTCGCCGGATCGTTTCTGGCAACTGCCGCCAACATAGCGGTATGACTGGCCTCTTGTGGATATTCCATGTACCAGACTTGCAGCTTGGGATGCTGCCCCTGCAACGTATCCACCAGTTCACCTGGCGGTAATGCACGGCCCTTGGCTGTCGCTTTATAGAACCCTGGATTGAGCCATTCATCCAACTCATGGTTGAACGCCAGAAGGCTGCCCGTTATCCCCGCCATCATCAGAAACAACGCCGTCGCCAACCCGATGTAGCGATGAAATAAAACCAGCAATGCACGCATAAAGTTTTCCTGCAAATACGACAAAGCCAGCGCCTGGATCAGGCACTGGCTTTGGATGAATCGAGAGAAATTAGAACTGGTAGCTCACCGTCGCACTGACGTTGCGCTCTTCACCCAGGTAGCAGAAGTTCAGGCTCGCGCACGACGCCACGTAAGACTCGTTCGTCAGGTTGTTGGCATTCAGGCGCACATCCACACCCTTCAAACCAACCTTGCCGAGGTCATAACCCATCGAGGCATCAAACAGCGTATAGGCGGGCACTTTCATGGTGTTCTCCGCATCCGCCCAGCTGTAGCCGACATAGCGCACACCACCGCCGAGCCGCAGGCCATCCAGAGCGCCGCTGTCAAATTTGTAGTCGGCCCACACCGATGCCATATGACGCGGTGCCTGGGTTGGCGAATTTCCCTTGTTCTCGATCACGTTTTCCGCAGTACTCAACGTGCTGACCATCGACTTTGAATACTCGATGTCAGTGAAGGTGTAGCTGCCCAGCAACTTGAGATTGTCGGTCAGCTGCATATGTGCCTCCAACTCCAGGCCCTGGGACCGCACAGCACCTACCGCGCGATAGAAGTTTTCCTGCGGCAGCTTGGTCGCCAGGTTTTCCTGATCGATGCGAAACAGCGAAGCGGTGAACAGGTTGTCAGTACCCGGCGGCTGATATTTCAAGCCAACCTCCCACTGGGTGCCGTCGGTAGGTGCCAGGGGATTGCCGGCACTGTCCGAATAGGAATTTGGGTTGAAGGATTCGGAATAGCTGAGGTAGGGCGCGAGACCGTTATCAAACAGATAAAGCGCTCCTGCACGCCCAGTCAGCTTGGTACGTTTATCACTGATCTCCGTGCCCAGCGGCCGTCCCGCTTCAGCAATGCGGTTTTCATCGGAGGTCTCAACCCAGTCCTGACGCAGCCCGAGAGAGAACCGCCACTTGTCCATCTCAATCAGGTCCTGCAGGTAAACACCAGTCTGCTCAAGCCGACGCAGATAACTGGTTGGACTGTAATAACTGATCTCGGAATTGCCATACGCCGGATTGAACGCATTGATCGGCGCAAGAGAGCCACTGGTCCAGTCCACAACGGTTTTGCGCCGCTGATAGTCCGCCCCCATCAACACCGTATGCTTCGTCGCACCGGTAAAAAATTCAGCCTGCAGCATGTTGTCGATGATGAACGCGTGCAGCTTCTCGTCACCGCCTGAATAGTAGCGATTCAGCTCATTGCTGGTGGGCGTGGTCCAGCCATAGGCATACACCTGGTCCAGCCGGACCTTCGAATCCAGATACCGAAAGTTTTGCCGCGCCGTGAAAACGTCATTGAAGCGATGCTCAAACTGATAGCCGAACGACTGCTGATCACGTTTGTACCCATCAATGTCCGGCTCACCCTCGAAGAAGTGATTGGAGATACGCTGGCCATTGCGCTGATGCAACGCGCCATCCGCCGGCATGCCACCGTGGTAGCCACCGTCGGGATCATGCTGCAGATAAGCCTGGAGTGTGAGGGACGTATCATCGGTAAAGTCGATGCTCAAGGTGGGCGCCAGTGCGTAGCGTTTTTCCTTGGCATGGTCGAACTGTGTGTCGGACTTGTCCGCAAGCCCGGTCAGTCGGTAAGCAATACGCTTGTCGTCATCCACCGGGCCGCTGAAGTCGAAACCCATGCCTCGCTGCCCTTGGGAACCCACAGTGGCCTGCACCTGATGGTAGGGCTCAAACAATGGCTTCTTGCTGGTCAACGCCACCAGCCCGCCCGGCGAGCTGCGCCCGTAGAGCACCGATGACGGGCCTTTGAGAATATCCACCCGCTCGAGGAAGTACGGGTCCACCTGCATGGTGCTGTAAGTCCCGCTGTCCCCCATGGATTTCAGACCGTCGAGGTAGATGTTGTCCACCGAACCGTCGTTGAAGCCACGCATCGCCACATAGTCATAGCGGTGAGTCGCGCCATACGGGTTGGTCAGCACGCCAGGGGTGTAACGCATGGCCTGGGCAACGGTTTGCGAGCCTTGGTCATCCATCTGCTCGCGGGTCACCACCGAAACCGTCTGGGACGTTTCCAGCAGCGCGGTACTGGTCTTGGTGGCGATCTGGCTGTGAGTGGCGTTGTAGCCCTCCATGCTGCCCAAGGCGTTACCCAGGGCGAAGCCTTTGATGTCGGTGGTCGGCAAGGTCAGCGCCTCGCTCTCGGGCTGCGCCTGCAACACGAAACTCACGTCGTCCTGAGCTTGCGCCTGCAAGCCTGACCCGTTGAGCAACTGGCTCAAACCTTGTTCGGCAGAATACTCCCCATGCAATCCGACAGATTGGCGGCCCTGAGTCTGCGCAGGCGTGCTGGAAAGCGTGATGCCTGCCTGACGGGCGAACTGATTGAGCGCATCGCTCAGCGGGCCTGCAGGGATGTCATAGCGCTGGCTGATACGCTCGACGCCGCTATCAGCCGCGACACCGGCCACCGGCAGCAAGCCGATGCCCATTGTGGTCGACAGCAACGCTGCGCGTACGGCTTTACCGAGCAAAGGGTAGGAAGAGGGTGGGTTACTGAAAAAACGCACAGTCATTGTCGAGATCCGTAGAGGTCGCTGAAGGCAGATTGAATTGCTTACTGTCTAAGCCGGACTTACGGAAAAAAGCCGCCAAAAATAAATCAGGTGCGACAGAAATAATCAGGCCTGACGCTCCAGGCTCACCCACCAGCGTGTGCGATAGCGCAGGCGCACAGGCAGCGTCTGCGGAAGGATTGCCAACAGCTTCTCGGTGTCTTCCAGGCGAAAAACACCCGACAGGCGCAAGTCTGCGATATCACTTGAACAGCCCAGATAGCCCTGGCGATAGCGCCCCACCTCCGCCAGGAAGTCGGCAAGACGCATGTTGCGGGTGACGATCAATCCGTCCGCCCAGGCCCCAGTATCCATATCCGAAGCCGGCGCGAGAACGGCCCCGTTCTGACGCACCACGTAGCTTTCTCCTGCATGCACTTGAGTGAACAGTCCGTCGGCGGTATGGGGTGAATGAATCGCGACGTTGCCTGAAGCCACGCTCAAGCGTGTGCAATCACCGTCCTGACGCACCACAAACCGCCCGTTGATGCCTTCGAACAAGCCATGGCGGGTGCGAACCAGCAACGGTGCGGTCGCAACAGCGCCGCAGGTCACCAGGATTTCCCCGCGTACCAACGTGATCAAGCGTTGCTGCGGGTTGAAGTCCAGGTCCACCGCGCTGTCGGTGTTGAGCTGCAGGCGTGTGCCATCCGGCAGTTGCACGCTGCGACGCTCGCCGGTGGTGGTAGCCAGGTCCGAGGTCCAACGCTGCCAACCGGTGAGGTCTCGGCTGACCCAGGCCGCCGAGCCCATCAACAGCACACCGGACAACACCTTCAACGCTTGCCGGCGACCGAGGCGCTGGGCACTGTTCTCCAGCGCCGCATGGGCGCCAGGAATCGCCGCTAACTGGCTGCTCAACTCATGTTGCAGCGCCTGCACGCGTTGCCAGGCCAACTCGTGTTCATGATGAGCTTCACGCCAGTGCTCGCACTGCGCCTTCAACCGGACATTCGCGCGATTGTTACGCAAGCGCAGCATCCAGCTGATGGCCTGCTTGACCACCTGCGGGTCGGGCCCGGAGCGCGCCGTGTTATCCATCGAGGTCATGCCTCATACCGCAGCACATAACAGTGATACAGGGCCTCGGCGACATACCGCTCCACCGAGCGCAACGACACGCCCATCTGCTGCGCAATCTGCTTGTATGTCAGCCCGTCGCACTGAGCCAGTAGAAACGCCTTGCGCACCTTGGGCTTGAGTCCGTCCAGAAGCCGGGCGACGCACTCCAGCAATTCCAGAATCAGCGCACGCTCTTCAGCACTCGGTGCCAAGGCGTCGGGCAAATGCGCGATGGACTCCAGATAGGCGCGCTCGATTTCTTCGCGACGCCAATGATCGATCACCAGGCCTCGGGCGATGGTGCGCAGGAAGGCCCGAGGAGCCTTGAGTTCGAAGCGTTCGGTTTTTTGCAGCAGGCGCACGAACGTGTCCTGCGCCAGGTCCGCCGCATCTGCCGCATTGCCCAGTCGGCTGCGCAGCCAGGTGTTCAGCCAGCCATGATGGTTGCTGTAGAGCGTCTGTACTGCGTACTCGGAAGAGGGCATTCACGCGGCCTGGCAAAGCGTCACAAATGATAATTAGTCGCATTGTCGGCAAGGCTGAAAAATTTTGCAACTCCTGCCATCGGAGGGCTACCGCTGGTCGGCTTCTGACGCAAAAAGCAGATGCTTCTCACAAATTCCTAAGATTTATCCTGACTTGGCCGACAGCCTGACGAGCCATGCGTGCACCGAAATAGAGCAGTCACAGAGTCTGCCTATCCCGTTATATGGAATGTTGCATCCGGCACGCTCACCCCCTTTTGGCAAAAAGAAGTCAATGAAATGAATCTCAAGTTCAGTCATAAAATTCTGTTGGCCGCGTCAGGCGTAGTGGTTCTGGCCTTCGCGTTATTCACGTTCTACAACGACTACCTGCAGCGCAACACCATCCGGCAAAACCTGGAATCGTCTATCCAGCAGTCCGGTGAGCTGACCGCCAGCAGTGTGCAGAACTGGCTCAGCGGCCGGGTACTGGTGTTGGAAAGCCTGGCGCAAAACGTGGCCCACCAGGGCAGCGCTGCCGATCTTCCGGGGTTGGTCGACCAGTCGGCATTTACCTCCAACTTCCAGTTCACCTACGTCGGTTCAACCAACGGTGTGTTCACCCAACGGCCCGACGCCAAAATGCCGGATGACTACGACCCGCGTCAGCGTCCCTGGTACAAACAAGCGGTGGCCGCCGACAAGACCATGCTCACGCCGCCCTATATGGCAGCGGTAGGTGGGCTGATCGTGACCATCGCGATGCCGGTGAAAAAGAATGGCGAACTGCTAGGCGTGGTTGGCGGTGACCTGAGCCTGCAAACCCTGGTGAAGATCATCAATTCGGTGGATTTCGGCGGCATCGGCCATGCATTCCTGGTCAGCGGTGACGGCCAGGTGATCGTCAGCCCGGACCAGGACCAGGTGATGAAAAACCTCAAGGACATCTATCCGGGCACCAACGTACGCATCGATAAGGTCAGCCAGGAAGTGGTCCTCAATGGCCAGGAACGGATCCTGTCCTTCACCCCGATCAGCGGGTTGCCGAATGCAGATTGGTACATCGGCCTGTCGATCGACAAAGACAAAGCCTACGCACCGCTGGGCAAGTTCCGCACCTCGGCATTGATCGCCATGTTTATTGCAGTCGCCGCCATCGCGGTGTTCCTGAGCCTGCTGATCCAGGTCTTGATGCGCCCGCTGACCACCATGGGTCGCGCCATGCAGGACATTGCCCAGGGCGAGGGTGACTTGACCCGCCGCCTGACCGTGGAAAGCAAGGATGAATTCGGTGACTTGGGCAGTGCCTTCAACCAGTTCGTCGAGCGTATTCACGCGTCAATTTCCGAAGTTTCCTCGGCTACCCGCCAAGTACATGACTTGTCCCAGCGTGTAATGGCCTCGTCCAACGCATCGATCGTCGGCTCCGACGAACAAAGCGCCCGCACCAACAGCGTGGCCGCGGCAATCAACGAGCTGGGTGCCGCCACTCAGGAAATCGCGCGCAACGCCGCTGATGCTTCGCAACACGCCAGCGGTGCCAGCGAGCAGGCTGATGACGGGCGCAAGGTGGTGGAGAAAACCATCCTCGCGATGTCGGAGCTTTCGCAAAAAATCAGCCTGTCCTGCACACAGATTGAAACCCTGAACGCCAGCACCGACAACATTGGCCACATCCTGGATGTGATCAAAGGCATCTCCCAGCAAACCAACTTGCTGGCCCTCAACGCTGCGATTGAGGCTGCGCGCGCCGGTGAAGCGGGACGTGGGTTTGCCGTGGTGGCGGATGAAGTCCGCAACCTGGCGCACCGCACCCAAGAGTCGGCCGAGGAGATCCACAAAATGATCACCTCGTTGCAGATTGGTTCGCGTGAGGCCGTGACCACGATGAACGCCAGCCAGACCTCCAGCGAAGAAAGCGTCGAGGTCGCCAACCAGGCCGGTGAGCGCCTGGTCAGCGTGACTCAGCGGATCGTCGAGATCGACGGGATGAACCAGTCGGTAGCGGCCGCCACCGAGGAACAGACTGCCGTGGTGGAAACCCTCAACGTCGACATCAACCAGATCAACCTGCTGAACCAGCAAGGCGTGGCCAACCTCAACGAAACCTTGAAGGATTGCGACGCGCTGTCTCAACAGGCCAACCGGCTGAAGCAGTTGGTCGACAGTTTCAAAATCTGATGATTAACCTGTAGGAGCGAGCTTGCTCGCGAAGAACGTCAACGGTAACGCAGCGCTATCAGATAGCCCGTTTCGCCTATTCGTTTTTCGCGAGCAAGCTCGCTCCTACCGTTCAGGCAAGCATCGCCCGCACATTCTCCAGCGCGCTGTCGGCGAATGCCTGCACAAACGGCTCAAACCCTTCCATGCCCTGTTCAACCGGTTCGGCGATGATCGTCCAGGTCACCCGTGAGCAGCGCTCTCCCAATGCTTCGACATCCATGGCTGCCCACAGCCGTGCCACGCCCAAGGTGTTGTAAATCGTTGTCCAGGTCATGTGCATGGCCTGCTCGTCCCGGCTGTTGAGTTGTTCCACCACCAGATTCCCATCGTGGAAGCATTTCTTGCGCAGCGATCCCGTGCCCTCACCGGTCATTTCGATGTGAGACAAGGCGGGGATAAATCTATCAAACCCAGAAAAATCACCGACTACCGCCCAGGCACGTGCGGCATCACAGGCAACCATCACTGAAGACACCACAGGCTTGCCGCAAGGGTTGCGAATCAATGTATCGGGTTTCATAGGGTTTCCTTCAATTGAGAGCCTGGCGGCAGGAAGCCGATGCTCTTGAGGTACTCGCAGCCCTTGCGTAACAGCGCCGGATTTTTCTCGGGGTAGTGCGTGCCCATCTGCTCGACGCCACGTTGTGCGTTGTCATGCCGGATCATTGACGTATCGCCGATGTCCTCGCCCACGCCATTCAGATAGAAACCCAGTACGCCGAACAGCGCATTGCGGCTATCTACTGTGTGCAGGTGACGTTGCCAGTGTGCGACGCTCACCAGTTCGAATGCATGGCCTGCCTGGCGAAAGGCGTCGACGTAGGTTTCCCAGCTCAAGGGCCGCGGGTTGTGCAGGTTGAACACGGTTCCTCCATCACCACAGCGGCCACTGTGGAACGCAATAAACCGGGCAAGAAAGTCCACGGGCATCAAGTCAAAATTCAGCTTGAGGCGGGGCACCAGGCCCAGTTGGAGTGAGCCTTTGAGCATCAACATCAGGCGATTTTTCTGTGGTTCGCAGACACCGCTGCGGCTGTTGAAACTGATGTTCCCGGGACGGTGGATATTGACCCACGTTCCTTGCTCGGCGGCCCGTCCCAGCAAGCGTTCCGCGACCCATTTGGACAGGTTGTAGCCATTCTGGATGTAGAGCGGCGGGTTGGTGGCAGCGAGTGTTTCGAGAACCTGGCCTTGTGCGTCGACGCTACTGGCCGCCGACAGCGTCGAGATAAAGTTGAAGACCTTCTTGCACCGGGTTTCACACAGGCGCAGGCATTCCAGCACGGGTTCGACGTTGTCCTTGGCCAGCGTGGCGTAGTCCATTACGTGATTGACGTGGGCGGCGTTGTGCACCAACACGCCGAACGCCCCGGCGAGGTACTCATACGCCTCGCTGGCCAAGCCAAGACGCGGCTGACTGATGTCGGCGGCATACACCCGCACCCGGCTCAGGTCCAGGTGTTCCAGGCGGTACTCGCGCAGTGCCTCGGCAAACCTCTCGGTCGCCGAATGTCCAGGGTGATCGCGCACCAGGCACGCCACTTCAAGTGCGCCCTCGGCCAGTAACGCCTCGACGATATGCACCCCGAGAAAACTGTTGGCCCCGGTCACGATCACTTTACGACGTTCGCCCGCCCGGTCCTCTGGCAATGCCTGCAAATGCAGCTCACGCAGCGCATCCCGGGTTGCCTGGCCGGTCGGTGCTTCGGGAGGTGCATCGTCACCCATCAGCGTCGCGAGGGTGCGGACCGTGGGGGTCTCAAAAAAACGGCTGAGGGAGAGGCTGCGCCCGAACTGCTCGCGAATGCGCAGCAGCATCCTCGACAGGAGGATGGAATGGCCACCGAGATTGAAGAAGCTTTCATCCGTCGACAACAGCGTCACCGGTACGCCCAGCAACTCGCTCCACAGGTTGAGCAACTGGACTTGCATCGGCGTGTGCGGTTCGCCGTGATGGGTGGTCGGCAGCGGTTGAGTCGGTAGCGCAAGCAATGCCTGGCGGTCGACCTTTCCGTTGGGCGTGCACGGCATGCTCGCAAGCTCCGTGCACAGCGTTGGTTGCAGATAGTCCGGCAGTGTTTGCCGGGCATGCTGTTTCAGTGCAGTCAGGGCGTCTGGTGTTTCGGGCTGGGCCACAAAGGCCAGGATTTGCCGGTCACGATCAATCACCACCGCCACTTGGCGAAACAGCTGACTGCTGCGCAGGCAATGTTCGACCTCTTGCGGCTCGACCCGGAAGCCACGGATCTTCACTTGCTGATCCCGCCGCCCGCCCAGTTCGATCCCGCTTTTCGTCCACTTCGCCAGATCGCCGCTGCGATAGGCCCGCAAGGTCTGCCCGTCGGGCAACGGCAGGTGTACGAAATGCTCGGCGGTCTGGCGAGGCTGGTTGAGGTAACCCAGGCTGACACCAGGGCCGACGATGTACAGCTCGCCCATCACCTGTTCGTCCACCGGTTGTAGCTGCTCGTCGAGGATCAGTACCTGGCTGTTGGCGATGGGCGTGCCGAGGTTGCGGTTACTGTCGCCTGGCAGCAACGTGCGGTGGGTCGCCAGTACGGTGGCTTCGGTGGGGCCGTAGAAGTTGTGCAGGCGACACTGCCCCGCCAGTTGCTCGATGACACAGGGCTCGCACACATCACCGCCGGTGATCACATGGGCCAGGCCCAAGGGTTCATCCAGCGGCAGGATGCTCAGCAGCGCGGGGGGCAGGAAGGCGTGAGTGATACGTTGTTGGCGGATCAGCTCCACCAGTTGCTGCGGGTCACGTCGCTGGTCTTCACTGGGCACGATCAACTCGGCGCCCGCCATCAGGCTCGGGAAGATATCCATCAGCGAAGAGTCAAAACTCAAGGGCGAGAACTGTAAGACCCGGCTGTGTTCGTTCAGTTGTACATGGCCACCGAACCACGCGGTGAAATGCGCCAGATTGTGCTGACTGAGCAGCACGCCCTTGGGCTGGCCGGTGGTGCCCGAGGTATAGAGCACCATGCAGGCTGCGTCCATGGATGGGCGCTGGCGCATTAGCTGCGGGTTGCCGGCGGTGTCGAGCGTGCTCACATCCAATGCAGAAAAACCGTCCCGCAGTGGATGCTTGCCGTCATCCAGCAGCACCGCGACGCCGGCGGTTTCCAGCATGACTTGCTGGCGTTGCAGCGGGTGGCCTGGCTCCAGGGGCAGGTACACCGCGCCATAGGCCAGCACCGCGAGGATGCTGGCGTACAGCTCTGGAGACTTGCCCAGGCAGACACCGATCACCGGCGGTGTGTCGTGGTGCCTAAGCAGAGGCCCCAGACGTTGCTGGATGGCCAGGCTCATACGATGCAACTGTCGATAACTCAGCACGCTGCCAGCCATGTTCAGCGCCGGCCGGTCGGCGAAGGTTTGAAGGCTGTTTTCCAGTCGTTCGATCATTGGCACCTGGGCTTGGTGCCACAACTCCGCATCGGCGGTCTGGTTAAAGCGATGCAGGTAAGACAGCGATGCGAGCGCTTGCAGGCCGTGTTCCGGATCATCGGAGGCGACGGCCGTCTGCGAGAAGTAGCCCGGGTCCCGGGAGAACCCACTCACCTGCTGGGCCACCCATTCCACCAAGTCGCTGACTGCCTGTTGACGCCACCGTTGACCATTCCCACAGGCTTCGTCGGCAACGTCCAGAGTCGCCAGAAGTCGCCGTGAGTGGTCGTAACACCTGAACTGCAGGGTTGGCAGTCCGCAGTCGGTCAACGTTCCCATACCCACGCGCAGGCTCATCAAGGCTGTGCAAGTCAGGCCTGGCGGAACCTCCTCGCTACCGTCATCGATCAGCAGATCGACGCGGGCTATATCCTGTACTCGCACCAACCCATGACCGAATTGCGCCAGCGCCTCACTGATTTCATTCAACGCCGCACTGGAACCCGTCAGCCCAATTTTCAGGTGCCTCATGGGTGCCCTCCTGATGCCGGAAGAAAGGCATCCAACGCCCGAACCACGCTCGGCGTTTGCAGCAGGCCGCTGTGATTCAGGAACCCCATGATATTGCCCATCAGTGGGTGCTGGCGGGTAATGGGAAAGCCCATCGCCTGCACTTCAGCGCGTAGCGCAGAGCGCGTGTCGTCACTGACATCCAGGTGCTCGATCAATTGCAGGTCGAAGTTTTTTTGCAGGTCGTGGGTCAAATAATGCTGGAGAAATACCGGCAGGATCCGGGCGATGCAGTCGCGGTCCGAGGCGTTGGCAGACTGCCAATAAATACGCACCAGACGCGTCCAGAAAACCGCATGACGGCCCTCGTCAACCAAGTGGTCGGCCATCAAACCACGGATGGATTGCTTGACGCTGTCGTCCTTGGAAAACGCCGCTACGTCATGGGTCACGGTATTTTCGGCGATGGCCACGGCGATCAACTCCACGGCATCGCGCAGGTGTTCGGGGGCCAGCGCCAGCGCGGCAGGCAAGGCACGGCTCAGCTCGATTTGCCCAGGCAGTTCAAGGGGCGGGATGCCGGTCATCTCGACAGTCTGTTGCATGAAATCGAGGGCGACGAGGGCGTGGTAATCCTCATCCACGACTACGGTCATGGCGTCGTAGCGACAGGCGAGCGGGAAGGGCTCTGAAAAGCGATTCTTGGCAATGCTGCGTGCGGTCTTGTCGACGATCTCGGTTTCAAAGATCACCACGTCGTTGATGAACTTGTAGAACGTCTGCAGCAAGACAAAATCCCGATGCTGTGGGCATTGATCGACAAAGGTCGCGCTCAGCACCAAGGGTTGTCGGCTCAAGGGATAAATCAACTTTTGATCATTTTCCAGCAAGCGGCGCGGGCGCGTGCGGATAGTCGCGCGGCGCTCCCAGTCGTCGGCAAATGAGCGGTAGTCGGCAGGGTTCATACGCTCACCTCCAACAGGCGCAGGTACAACCCGTCCCAAAAGGCCAGGCGGCTTTCCACGGCGCCCAGGGCGCTACTGTTGGCTTGCTGCTCGCGACGCGGGTCGGCGAGGATAAGGCGTTGCAGCAATTGCGCCGCCGCCGGGCCATGCTCTTCGGCGTCGATTTCCATGTGGCGGTTGAGGTAGTAGCAGAAGGTCGGCGCCTGGCGATGAGCTATCTCGCAGCTCTCCAGGATGCGTTTGAACATTGACGGGATGACGCTCTCGCGGCCGTGCAGAAAGGCAGCTGCTACGCAGTGGGTGGGTGCGTTCAGCGCAACCTGCAGTGTGCTTCTGACGAACCGGGCCACGACAGGGTGAATATCGATTTTTTGCAGGGCCGTTTCTGCATCGTCGCCGTCACGTTGCAGGCTGACGAACCGCTCGATGGTCGCCGTATTCGCGCCGACTTCACGCATGGCCTCCAGGTACAGCTCGAAGTGGCTGCGGTGTCCGTGGCCGGGGTACGCGTCCGACTCTTCGCCCAATACGATTTCATTGATCAGGCGAGCGGCTTGTGGGTCCGTTGGCGGTAACCAGGGCAGGCGCATACCAGTGAGGTCATGTTGCAGGCGCTTGGTTAGTGTCATGAAGTCCCAAACGGCGAATACGTGGCTCTCCATAAAGTAGTGCAACTGTTGGAGCGTATTTATTTGTAAAAATAATGGATGGCTGTGCAACTGCAGCTTTTTTTGTTTAAGCAGGTGTGAGTGTTGGAGCATGGTCGATGCCTATAAGTCGTTGTCTCTTCCCTGATAAAAGCGTTTTGCTTCAGCGACAAATAAACATTGGTTTTCACGCGCGCGGATGCCTTGATAGCGGATTAGCCATGCTTGAGGCTGGCTCCGTTATTAAAGAAGTCGCACGCTGTGACAAAACACAAGGCTTTATTTAAAGGAACGCCACTCACAGTGACGCCCGAGCATGGGTTCACGCTATTGGTTTGGGAGATTGGGAGTATGGATAATAAAAAACGATAATCTGATTGGGTGTTCAGCGGTTTTTAGTTTTATAAGTTTTTGCAAATAAATGTGTTGCTGTAGTTGGTATGTTATATGAGGTGTGGGAAGTTTCCTTGGGTATTAAATATTAAGCTGGAGTGGTTGTTTTTAACTAATGTTTCGCCGGGCAAGAACTTCGCCGCCGTAATGCACTGAGCTCCCCTGACCCAGGCGGCTTCGCAGCGCTATGTGGTCGAAGGGAGAGATTCAGTTCCCAGAAGCATTCACAGCGATGTTTTATCGTCGCTCTGCTCAAGGCTCCTGAGGTAACCCGTAATCACCTCCATGCCGCGGGTGAGGTGGTTACGCAACGTGAGGATGCTTTCTTCGATCTTCTTTTTTGCCACCAAATCCAGCAGTTCCCGGTGGTCTTCCTGGGACGTCTTGCCCAGGCCCATGGCTTCGAGGTTGAAGCGCAGGAAACGCTCCTCTTCGTTCAAGCCGTGCTCAACCAGCTTGAGCAGCCGCTGATTGCCTGCCTTGCCATACAGCGCCATGTGAAACAGGCGGTTGAGCCGGCCGATTTCGGTGTAGTCGCTTTCTTGTTCCAGCGCATCAATGTAGGCGCCAGCCTGGGCAATGTCGTCGGGCGTGAGCAGGGGAATCGACAAGCGCAGCGCTTCGGATTCCAGGAGTATGCGCAGAGCGTAGGTTTCCGCCGAATGGTCTTCAATCAGCGGGGCCACCACCGCGCCTTTGTGGGTGACCACATGCAGCAGTGACTGGGCTTCCAGTTGACGCAATGCCTCGCGCACCGGCATCCGGCTGACCCCGAACAAGCTGGCCAGCTCCTGTTGGCGCATGGCGGTGCCGCAGGGCAAGCGGCCATCCAGGATGGCGTTGCGCAATGTTTCTTCAATCACGGAGCGAGCGAGATGGGCGGGGATAGGCCCGCTGATCTGGATGCTGCTCAAAGGGTTCGGCTTCTGCGTCACGACTACGCTATCCTCCTTTTCAGGGTGAGGTGGCTAATTGGATCCAATGCACACTAGAGTTTGTCCACAAGCTTGTCAAACAGGCAAGGTTTCGGCTTGTAAGCGACTCAACAACGCTGCTTTTTGACCCACATTTCTTGCTTGCTGCGTCTTACGGCCGCGATGGAAAAATGGGTGCTGCCGCGGTGATTGCACCGTGCCATTGTTTTTTACCATTCGAACCTTCACCATCCAACGCTACTCCGTCTTCTTCTACGGATTGAACGCTTTGGCGGTACGTTTTATTCCCCCTTGGGTCCTGCGCTGGCTTTTTTCGGTGCTATTGCTGGCTGGCTTATTGCCTGGCGGGTTGCATGCCGATTGGGATTTCTCCCAGATCAGCCGCAAAGCGACCGCACTGTACGGCCCGTTGGGAGAAGGGCAGCAGCGCATTGATGCCTGGCAACGGTTGTTGGCGACGCAGAAACAAGTCAGCGAGCTGGAGCAGCTTAAAGTAGTCAACCTGTTCTTCAACAAGCAAATGCATTATGTGGAAGACATCGACCTGTGGCACCAGGTGGACTATTGGGAAACCCCTATCGAAGGCCTGTGGAAGGGCGCCGGGGATTGCGAGGACTATGCAATCGCCAAGTATTTCAGCTTGCGTCATCTGGGCGTCGCCAGCGACAAATTGCGCATTACCTACGTCAAGGCGTTGCGTCAGAATCGCGCCCACATGGTCTTGACCTATTACTCGACGCCGGACGCGATGCCGCTGGTGCTCGACAGCCTGACTGATGAAATCCAGCCGGCAAGCCAGCGTACCGACTTGCTGCCTGTCTATTCCTTCAATGCTGAAGGCTTATGGTTGCCGGGCGCCAAGGGCGACAAAAAAGTCGGTGATACCAAACGCTTGTCACGCTGGCAGGATGTGTTGAAAAAAATGCGTGCGGAAGGCTTTCCAGCCGAGCCTGCCAACTAGGAGTACCTGTACAGATGTCTCTGTTCAAACAGCTTTTGATCGCTATCTGTCTGTTTTTGGTGGTCGCCTTCAGCGGCAGCTTCATGGTGAGCCTGGAAAGTTCGCGCACCCAATATGTCAACCAGTTGCGCTCCCATGCGCAGGACGCCGCGACCGCATTGGCGCTGTCATTGACCCCCAATATCGATGACCCGGCGATGGTGGAGTTGCTGGTCAGCTCGATCTTCGACAGCGGCTACTACGCCAGCATCCGCGTGGTAGATCTGAAGAATGACCAGGTCATTGTCGAACGCAACGGTACCCCCGACAGCGACGGCGTGCCCAAATGGTTCGTCAACCTGATCGGCCTGGAGCCGGCGGGCGGCGACGCCCTGGTTAACCGTGGCTGGGAACAGGCGGCACGGGTCGAGGTAGTCAGCCACCCGATGTTCGCCCTGGCCAAGCTCTGGCGAAGCGCGCTTGGCAGCCTTGGCTGGCTGTTGCTGTGTGGCGCTGTCAGCGCCGTGCTGGGAGCCCTGTTGCTGCGCCGACAATTGAAGCCCTTGGACTACATGGTCAAACAGTCCCATGCGATTGCCCGTCGAGAATTCTTGAGCTTGCCTGAGCTGCCGCGCACCCCGGAGTTACGTCGTGTGGTGCAGGCGATGAACCAGATGGTGGAGAAACTCAAGGCGCTGTTTCAGGAGCAGGCCGAGCGCAGTGAAAGGCTGCGGGTCGAGTCATACCAGGACAACCTCACCGGCCTGGCTAACCGGCGCTATTTCGAGATGCAACTCAACGCCCGGGTGAGTAATCCGGAGGAGACCAACTCCGGTTATTTGCTGCTTTTGCGGGTCAAGGACCTGGCCGGGCTCAACCAGCGCCTGGGCGGCCAGCGCACCGACCAATTGCTGCAGGCGGTGGGCGAGCAACTGTTGCGTCAGTGCGAGCCGTACCCGGAAACCCACAACCTGGTCACCCGGATCCGCGGCGGCGAGTTTGCCGTGCTGGCGCCGGGGCTGGTACGCGAAGAGGCGTTGCAGCTGGCGCAAAACCTGGAAAACGTCCTGCTTAGCCTGCAAGCCACGGGTGCCAGCGATGTCACGCCGGTCGCTTACATCGGCCTGGCACCGTTCAACCATGGCGACGCACCCCAAGCCGTGCTGACACTGGCCGACCAGGCCCTGGCCCAGGCGGAGACCCAAGGGGACACCAGTTGGGTGTGCCTGGACCATAGCGCGCCGGCCAGCGTTGGCGATGACCATCATGCCTGGCATACCTTGCTCGACCGTGCGTTGACCGAGCAACGTTTTCAACTCTATTTCCAGCCGGTGGTTGCCAGCCACGACCCGCAGATGGTGCTGCACTACAAAGTGCTGTCACGCCTGCAGGACGACCAAGGACAGACGATTGCGGCGGGGCGTTTCCTGCCATGGCTTGAACGCTTCGGCTGGTCGGCGCGCCTTGACCGCATGATGCTGGAGCTGGTGTTCAAGCAGATGGCCGGCCACACCGAATCCCTCGCGCTGAACCTGTCGGCCGCGACCTTGGCCGACCCTCAAGCCCTGAATCGAGTGTTCGAGTTGTTGCGTCAACACTCCAATCTTGGCCCACGGCTGACCCTGGAAATCGGCGAAGAGCAACTGCCGGAACAAGCGGCGCTTGAGCAACTGACCCATCGCCTGCGCGAGCTCAATTTCTCCTTGAGCCTGCAGCGCTTCGGCGGGCGCTTCAGCATGATTGGCAACCTGGCGCGCCTGGGCCTGGCCTACCTGAAGATCGACGGCAGCTACATTCGCGACATCGACCAAGAGAGCGACAAACGCCTGTTTATCGAAGCCATCCAGCGCGCCGCCCACAGCATTGACCTGCCACTGATCGCTGAGCGTGTGGAGACCGAGGGTGAGCTGGCGGTGATCTGCGAGATGGGCGTTTTCGGCGTGCAGGGGCAGTTATTTGGCGAGCCGGCGCCCTGGAAGTAATGCGGGTAGCCGCTGCCAAGGCAGTGGCTACCGTCTGTGGCCTCAGATCAGCCCGGTTTCTTCATCGTTGATCAAGCTGTTCAGCCCACCGAGTGCTTCCCGCGCCTGGTTGCGATCCAACAGTTTGGCCTGGGCTGCCGGCGGCAGGTCGGTGACGCGAATCACCCCCTTGCTGGTCAATACCTGGATCAAGTCATCCAGCACCCGAATCATCTCCAGGTCGCTTTGCTTGAGCTGATTCAAGCTGGTTTCGACGAGCGTATTGGCATACCACGCTTCAATCTCATGGTGATCGGCCGGCAGCGTTTCCGTTGACTCGGTGAAGGGCGCGGCCTCTACGCGAATCAGCCCGCCGTGGGCATCACGTTGCACATAAAACATAACAATCCCTCAGCAATGAAGCCCGCAGCCATCAACACAGGCTAACGGTGGGTAATGGGTGCGAGTATGCGGTGCAATCGTCCCACAGAGCCAGTGACGAGCCACTAATGGACATCGGCCGCCCGGTTGGGCGGCCGATGAACGCAGGCTTAGGCGGTGTGATCGATCTTGATGGTCGGGTCGGCACCACTGATCAGCGAGTTGATGCTGGTGTGAGACCAGTCGTTGCCTTCCAGCTTGATGGTGACATCCGCGTTCGCCAGGCCGCCGGCCTTGTTCAGGTTACCTTCGGTACTGACTTGCAGTGTCGAGACGCCTTCCACCGTGGTGATCTTGAGGTAGTTGTCGATGGTGCTGTCGCTCTCACCTTTCAACAAGTCCCGCAGGTCAATCCGGTCACCGTCCGCGGCCTTGAAGTCCTTGATCACGTCGTTGCCCAAGTCGCCAGCCTTCCACACGAACAAATCAGCACCGGAACCACCCACCAGAATGTCGTTGCCCTGCCCGCCGATCAACGTGTCGTTGCCGGTACCGCCCAGCAGGATATCGTTGCCCTTGCCGCCATCGAGGTAGTCGTTGCCGCCCTGACCGAACAGGATGTCGTCGCCGTTGCCGCCCAGCAGCGTGTCGTTCCCGTCCTTGGCGCCGGACACATCAAAGTCGGCGTAGTGTTCGGTCACGTACTGATGCACGTTCGACGTGGTGACGGCCGTGACGGCCACCCCGGTTTTCTGTGCGACGAAGGCCTGCAGCGCGTTGTAGCCCTCGCCGGTGACCCCACTGAAGCTCACCAGGTCACCGAAGATGATGTCATTGCCATCGCCGCCGTTAATGGTGTCAGAGCCCGGCAAGGTCGCCTCGGTGTGGCCCAGGATAGCGTTGGCCAAGTCCTTCGGATCGATGTTGCTCTGTGGCTTGCCGTCCGAGTCGTACGGTTTGAGGTCGTTGAGGCTGACCCCGCTGTTGATACCAATGGCCTCCACGCTGGACAAGCCGCTGAGCAATGCAAACCCGCTGCCGGCATTGCTGGTCGTCGCAGAGCTGGTGCTGCTACCGCTGCCGTCCAGGTACGAGACCTCATAGGTGCCGTCGCCTTGCGCATGCACGGTGCCGATGACGCCGCTGTCGTACCAGCTGCCGTTCCAGTTCTGCATCCACTTGTGAACCTGACCGGCGCTGTCGATCAGTTGCAGCTTGCTGCTGCCGACGGTGATCGAGAACGCGTTGCCCAACTGATAGTTGTTGGTGTTGATGTAGTCATCCAGCCGGCCATCGGTGGTGTAGTAGTTGTAGAAGTCGGCGACCACCGGGTTGGTCTGCTCGCCGTTCTGGAAGTACGTCGGCTGGCCATCAGTGATGAAGTAAGTCAGGTTGGTCGCGCCGGTATTACCGGTCGCCAGGTTGCTCTGGAAGAAGTTGGCGGTGGCCTTGAACACGTCTTCATAGTTGGTGCCGCCACCGGAGACCATCGAATCCAGCACGCCCTTGAGTATCGCCAGCGCATTTGGATCGTTCAGGTTAATCGCCACCGATTTATTGACCTGGGTATCGAAGTCCGCCACGAAGATATTCACGGTGCCCGATGTGTTGGCGCCGAGGCTGTTTTTCAGTGAGCTGAACACCGAGGTCAGCGACGCCTTGGCCGCGTTGACCGAGTCGGTGCTCATGCTGCCGGAGCTGTCGACCATGAACGCGATGTTGTAGTTCTTGCCTTGCACCACGTTCAGGCCACCGATGTCCGCGACCACAATGTCATTGGCATCGGTGCCGGTGATGTTGTCGCTGCCCGACGTCGCGGTGATCGAGTTGTAGTTCGCCGGGTAAACCGTGACCGGCAACTGCGCGGTGGTAACGGCCGAGCCGCCCAGGCTTTCAGTCGAGGTCGAGGTCACCGTCAGGTTGAACTGGCCGCTGTAGTAGGTCGGTGGCTTGATGGTCAGGGTGCTCAAGTCCCAGCCCGTTACGTTCACTTCACCGGTGCTCGCGCCGGCGCTATAGGTATGCCCGGCACCATCGGTGAGTACCGAACCTGCCGGGATCCCGCTGATCTTCACGCTCAGGCTCTCCGAACCGTCAGTATCGGTCAGGCTGGTGGTGACCTTGGACAGGTGCACCGAGCCATTCTCCAGGCCTTCGTTGAGCTTGTAGCCGGTGTAGTAACCGTCGCCGTTGCTGCCATGCAGGTCGGACACGGTCACGCCGGCATTGATCAGGTCGCTGACGCCGGTGTAGAGCGGTATGCCGCTGGTGTTCAGGGGCTGGACCGCACCGTTGCCGATTTGCACGTTGACGTTATAGCTGCCAGGTCCGGACTGGTTGGCGTGGTAGATCTCGATGCTGTAGTAGCCGCTGACGGTCGGGGTGATCGAACCGCTGAACTTGCCGCTGTTGGTACCCCACAGCGCGCTCGCTACGTCTTTGCCGCCAACGTTGATCACCAGGCTGTCATCGCCGGTGCCGCTGAAGGTGTAGCTCTTCCCGGCTTCCATGTAGATCAGGCCGGAAGTCTTGGAGCCAGAGCCCCCCGCAACGTTCGTTTCAGACACGACAGTGGTCACGGTGGTGCTGGTGTTCGGCGTGCCGGCGTTATCAATCGCGTTTTTCAGGTCTGCCGGTGCAGCGCCGTTGCCGTTGGTGCCCAGGTTCGCAATGCTGTTCCAGCTTTGCTTGGTCAGGCCTACGGAATTCACGGTGTTATCCGCGACCGTCAGGTTCGGCGCGTCCGCCACTGGGGTGATATCGACTTTCACCGTCGCGGCAGTGCCCAGATCCTTGCCATCGGTTGGCTGGAACTTGAACTGCGCATAGTCGGCCTGTTTATTGCCAATACCAGTACCGCCGTAACCATCGGTTCCGGACTCGTTGGCATTGGGCGTAAAGCGCAATTGACCGGCGTCGATCTGGGCCTTGGTAAAGGTCTGGCCGCTGGTCACGTTGGACCAGGTCACCCCGTCCGCTGCCAGGAACTGCAATTTACCGGCAACCGGCAACTCGGTGATTTTCACCCCGAGGCTCGCTTGTGGCGAGTCGACGTCAGTCACGCCGAAGTTCGACCAGGCCAGGGCCAGCGGCGTGTCTTCGGTACCCGTGACGGCGCTGCCGGTAGCGACCGGCGCATCGTTGACGGCCACCACGTTGACGGTGGCAGTGGCAACGTTGGAGTAGTTACCGCCATCGGTCACCGTCACGGTAATGATCCGCGGCGTGGTGCTCGGGTCATGGCTGTTGTTGGTGAACGTGATGTTCTGGATCCGCGTCATGTAATCGGCCAGCGTCGCGGTGCCCGACAGCGTCAGGGTGATGGTGCCCGTCTGGTTGTTGGAGTTGATCGTGATGCCGTTGACGCTATTGCCCAGGTTCAACGCGTCGCCCACTTGCGCGTTGGTCAGGGTAACGGTGGCGCCGGTCAGCATGGTGCTGTCCGGGTCGGTGATCTTGATGTCGGTGTCAGCAATCGACACACCCGGCCCGGTGGTGCCTTCGGTGAACGTCACCTTGTAATCCGCACCGGTGGCGCCGCTGGAATTGTTGGCGTCCAGGTCGATGACCGGCGGGGCGTCGTTATCGATGATATTGGTGCTGATGCTGCCATTGGTGCCGCTGATCGCCAGCTTCTCGAAGTTGCCACCGGAGGTCTTGTCGATGGTGATCACCAGCGTTTCGGTAGGTTCGGTCAGCTTGTCGTCAAGGGTGTTCACGTTGAAGGTTGCACTGCTGGCGCCAGCCGGGATCTTCACGGTGTAGACGCCGTTGAAGTCCGAACCGTCGGTGGCCGTGCCGCTGTATTTCAGCGTGACGGTCACGTCAGTGGCCGCAGGGTTACTCAGCGTGAGGGTGTAGTGGGCTGTCTGGCCCTCATTCACTGAAGCATCGCCAGTGATGCTGATCGTGGTGGTGTCGATCGAGTCGGTGATGGTGGTGACCGCTGGATGGCTGTTATCCGGAACCAGCTTCTCGAAGTTGCCGCCAGTGGCTGTGGTGATGGTCGTGCTGACGGTGGAGCCGTTGTTGTAGACGTCGTTAGCCGGAGTCTGGAAGACCACGGTGCCGGTGGTTTTACCGGAATCGATAGTGATCACCTGGCCGTTGGACAGGGTCACGGTCACCGGGGCGTGAGCGACGTTGCTCAAGGTCGCGGTGTAGGTGATCTGGCCGCCTTCAGTGATCGCGGTGTTGGCCGTCGACAGGGTAACGGTGGTGGTGTCGATCGAATCCGAAATGACAGTGGTCGGCGGATTGGTGTTATCCGGGACCAGTTTCTCGAAGTTGCCGCCAGTGGCCGTCGTAATAGTGGTGCTGACGGTGGAACCGTTGTTGTAGACGTCGTTGGCTGGTGTCTGGAAGACCACAGTGCCGGTGGTTTTACCGGAATCGATAGTGATCACCTGGCCGTTGGACAGGGTCACGGTCACCGGGGCGTGAGCGACGTTGCTCAAGGTCGCGGTGTAGGTGATCTGGCCGCCTTCAGTAATGGCGGTGTCAGTGGTGCTCAACTTAACGGTCGTGGTGTCGATCGAGTCGGTGATGGTGGTGACAGCTGGGTGGCTGTTATCCGGGACCAGTTTCTCGAAGTTGCCGCCAGTGGCTGTGGTGATCGTCGTGCTGACGGTGGAGCCGTTGTTGTAGACGTCGTTAGCCGGAGTCTGGAAGACCACGGTGCCGGTGGTTTTGCCGGAATCGATAGTGATCACCTGGCCGTTGGACAAGGTCACGGTGACCGGGGCGTGAGCGACGTTGCTCAAGGTCGCGGTGTAGGTGATCTGGCCGCCTTCAGTGATCGCGGTGTTGGCCGTCGACAGCGTCACGGTGGTGGTGTCGATCGAATCCGAAATGACAGTGGTCGGCGGGTTGGTGTTATCCGGGACCAGTTTCTCGAAGTTGCCGCCAGTGGCCGTCGTAATAGTGGTGCTGACGGTGGAACCGTTGTTGTAGACGTCGTTGGCTGGTGTCTGGAAGACCACGGTACCGGTGGTTTTACCGGAGTCGATAGTGATCACCTGGCCGTTGGACAAGGTCACGGTCACCGGGGCGTGAGCGACGTTGCTCAAGGTCGCGGTGTAGGTGATCTGGCCGCCTTCGGTGATGGCGGTGTCGGTGGTGCTCAACTTAACGGTCGTGGTGTCGATCGAGTCGGTGATGGTGGTGACAGCTGGGTGGCTGTTATCCGGAACCAGCTTCTCGAAGTTACCGCCAGTGGCTGTGGTGATAGTCGTGCTGACGGTGGAGCCGTTGTTGTAAACGTCGTTAGCCGGAGTCTGGAAGACCACGGTGCCGGTGGTTTTACCGGCATCAATGGTGATCACCTGGCCGTTGGACAAGGTCACGGTGACCGGCGCATGCGCTTCGCTCGAAAGCGTGGCGGTGTAGGTGATCTGACCGCCTTCGGTAATGGCGGTGTCGGTGGTGCTCAACTTAACGGTCGTGGTGTCGATCGAGTCGGTGATGGTGGTGACAGCTGGGTGGCTGTTATCCGGAACCAGCTTCTCGAAGTTGCCGCCAGTGGCCGTCGTAATGGTGGTGCTGACGGTGGAACCGTTGTTGTAAACGTCGTTTGCTGGCGTTTGGAAAACCACAGTGCCGGTGGTTTTGCCGGAATCAATGGTGATCACCTGGCCGTTGGACAGGGTCACTGTGACCGGCGCATGCGCTTCATTCGAAAGCGTGGCGGTGTAGGTGATCTGACCGCCTTCAGTAATGGCGGTGTCAGTGGTGCTCAACTTAACGGTCGTGGTGTCGATCGAGTCGGTGATGGTGGTCACCGCTGGATGGCTGTTATCCGGAACCAATTTTTCGAAGTTGCCGCCAGTAGCCGTCGTAATGGTGGTGCTGACGGTGGAACCGTTGTTGTAAACGTCGTTGGCCGGCGTTTGGAAAACCACAGTGCCGGTGGTTTTGCCGGAATCAATGGTAATCACCTGGCCGTTGGACAAGGTCACGGTGACCGGGGCGTGAGCGACGTTGGTCAACGTCGCGGTGTACGTGATCTGCCCACCTTCGGTGATCGCAGTGTCGTTTGTCGACAGCGTCACGGTGGTGGTATCGATCGAGTCGGTAATCGTGGTGGTCGGCGGATTAGTGTTATCCGGGACCAGCTTCTCGAAGTTGCCACCCGTTGCGGTGGTGATGGTCGTGCTGACCGTCGAACCGTTGTTGTAAACGTCGTTGGCGGGCGTTTGGAAGACTACGGTACCGGTGGTTTTGCCCGTGTCGATGGTAATGACCTGGCCGTTGGACAGCGTCACGGTCACCGGCGCATGCGCTTCATTCGAAAGCGTGGCGGTGTAGGTGATCTGACCGCCTTCAGTAATGGCGGTGTCAGTGGTGCTCAACTTAACGGTCGTGGTGTCGATCGAGTCGGTGATGGTGGTCACCGCTGGATGGCTGTTATCCGGAACCAATTTTTCGAAGTTACCGCCAGTAGCCGTCGTAATGGTGGTGCTGACGGTGGAACCGTTGTTGTAAACGTCGTTGGCCGGCGTTTGGAAAACCACAGTGCCGGTGGTTTTGCCGGAATCAATGGTAATCACCTGGCCGTTGGACAAAGTCACTGTGACCGGGGCGTGAGCGACGTTGCTCAAGGTCGCGGTGTACGTGATCTGCCCACCTTCGGTGATCGCAGTGTCGTTTGTCGACAGCGTCACGGTGGTGGTATCGATCGAGTCGGTAATCGTGGTGGTCGGCGGATTAGTGTTATCCGGGACCAGCTTCTCGAAGTTGCCACCCGTTGCGGTGGTGATGGTCGTGCTGACCGTCGAACCGTTGTTGTAAACGTCGTTGGCGGGCGTTTGGAAGACTACGGTACCGGTGGTTTTGCCCGTGTCGATGGTAATGACCTGGCCGTTGGACAGCGTCACGGTCACCGGCGCGTGCGCTTCGTTCGAAAGCGTGGCGGTGTAGGTGATCTGACCGCCTTCGGTAATGGCGGTGTCGGTGGTGCTCAACTTAACGGTCGTGGTGTCGATCGAGTCGGTGATGGTGGTCACCGCTGGATGGCTGTTATCCGGAACCAGCTTCTCGAAGTTGCCGCCAGTAGCGGTGCTGATGGTGGTACTGACCGTCGATCCGTTGTTGTAAACATCGTTGGCTGGTGTTTGGAAGACCACGGTACCGGTGGTTTTGCCTGCGTCGATGGTGATGACCTGTCCGTTAGACAGAGTCACGGTTACCGGCGCGTGAGCTTCGTTGCTCAAGGTCGCGGTGTAGGTGATCTGGCCGCCTTCGGTGATCGCGGTATCGGTGGTCGACAGCGTCACAGTAGTGGTGTCGATCGAATCCGAAATGATGGTGGTCGGCGGATTAGTGTTATCCGGGACCAACTTCTCGAAGTTGCCGCCAGTAGCGGTGGTGATCGTGGTGCTGACGGTCGAACCGTTGTTGTAGACGTCGTTGACCGGAGTCTGGAAAACCACAGTGCCGGTGGTTTTACCTGCATCAATGGTAATGACCTGGCCGTTAGACAGCGTCACGGTGACCGGGGCGTGAGCTTCGTTGCTCAAGGTCGCGGTGTAGGTGATCTGGCCGCCTTCGGTAATCGCAGTGTCTTTGGTCGACAATGTCACCGTAGTGGTGTCGATCGAATCCGAAATGATGGTGGCCGGCGGGTTGGTGTTGTCCGGAACCAGCTTCTCGAAGTTGCCGCCAGTCGCGGCTGTGATCGTGGTGCTAACGGTCGAACCGTTGTTGTAAACGTCGTTGACTGGTGTCTGGAAAACCACAGTGCCGGTGGTTTTACCAGCATCAATGGTGATCACCTGTCCGTTGGACAGGGTCACGCTCACCGGCGCATGCGCTTCATTCGAAAGCGTTGCCGTGTACGTGATTTGGCCACCTTCGGTGATCGCAGTGTCAGTGGTCGACAGCGTCACAGTGGTGGTGTCGATCGAGTCCGAAATGACGGTGGTCGGCGGATTGGTGTTGTCCGGAACCAGCTTCTCGAAGTTACCGCCAGTAGCCGTCGTAATGGTTGTGCTAACGGTGGAACCGTTGTTGTAGACATCGTTGACGGGGGTTTGGAAAACCACGGTACCGGTGTTTTTACCGGCATCGATGGTAATCACCTGGCCGTTGGACAGAGTCACGGTCACTGGCGCATGAGCTTCATTGCTCAAGGTCGCGGTGTAGGTAATCTGACCGCCTTCAGTGATCGCAGTGTCGTTGGTCGACAACGTCACGGTGGTGGTATCGATCGAATCCGAAATGACGGTAGTCGGCGGATTGGTGTTATCCGGAACCAACTTCTCAAAGTTGCCGCCAGTAGCCGCAGTAATCGTGGTGCTAACGGTCGAGCCGTTGTTGTAGACGTCGTTGACCGGTGTCTGGAAGACCACGGTGCCCGTGGTTTTACCAGCATCGATGGTGATCACCTGGCCGTTGGACAGGGTCACGGTCACTGGCGCGTGAGCCTCGTTGCTCAAGGTCGCGGTATAGGTGATCTGACCGCCTTCGGTAATAGCGGTGTCATTAGTCGACAGCGTTACCGTCGTGGTGTCGATCGAATCCGAAATGACAGTGGTCGGCGGATTCGTATTGTCCGGAACCAACTTCTCAAAATTACCGCCAGTAGCCGTCGTAATCGTGGTGCTAACGGTAGAACCGTTGTTGTAGACGTCATTGACCGGGGTTTGGAAAACCACGGTACCGGTGGTTTTACCGGCATCGATGGTGATCACCTGGCCGTTGGACAGGGTCACGGTCACTGGCGCGTGAGCCTCGTTGCTCAAGGTCGCGGTATAGGTGATCTGACCGCCTTCGGTGATCGCCGTGTCGTTAGTCGACAAGGTCACGGTGGTGGTGTCGATCGAGTCGGTAATCGTGGTGGTCGGCGGATTTGTATTGTCCGGAACCAACTTCTCGAAGTTGCCGCCAGTGGCCGCCGTAATCGTGGTGCTAACGGTGGAACCGTTGTTGTAGACGTCGTTGACCGGAGTCTGGAAAACCACGGTACCCGTGGTTTTACCGGAGTCGATAGTGATCACCTGGCCGTTGGACAGAGTCACGGTCACCGGCGCCTGCGCTTCATTCGAAAGCGTGGCGGTGTAAGTGATCTGACCGCCTTCGGTAATGGCAGTGTCGCCGGTCGACAACGTCACCGTGGTGGTGTCGATCGAGTCCGAAATCACAGTGGTCGGCGGATTAGTGTTATCCGGGACCAACTTCTCGAAATTGCCGCCAGTCGCGGTGGTGATGGTGGTGCTAACGGTCGAACCGTTGTTGTAGACGTCATTCACCGGCGTTTGGAAAACCACGGTGCCCGTGGTTTTACCCGCATCAATGGTGATCACCTGGCCGTTAGACAGCGTCACGGTCACCGGCGCCTGCGCTTCATTCGAAAGCGTGGCGGTGTAAGTGATCTGACCGCCTTCGGTGATGGCAGTGTCAGTGGTCGACAGTGTCACGGTGGTGGTATCGATCGAATCCGAAATGACGGTGGTTGGCGGATTTGTATTGTCCGGAACCAACTTCTCGAAATTGCCGCCAGTCGCGGTGGTAATGGTGGTGCTAACAGTGGAACCGTTGTTGTAGACGTCATTGACCGGAGTCTGGAAAACCACGGTACCCGTGGTTTTGCCTGCGTCGATAGTGATCACCTGGCCGTTGGACAGGGTCACGGTCACCGGCGCGTGAGCTTCGTTGCTCAAGGTCGCGGTGTAGGTAATCTGCCCGCCTTCGGTAATCGCAGTGTCGCCGGTCGACAGCGTCACGGTGGTGGTGTCGATCGAGTCCGAAATCACAGTGGTCGGAGGATTTGTATTGTCCGGAACCAGTTTCTCGAAGTTGCCGCCAGTGGCGGTGGTGATCGTGGTACTAACGGTCGAACCGTTGTTGTAGACGTCATTGACCGGCGTTTGGAAAACCACGGTGCCCGTGGTTTTGCCTGCGTCGATGGTGATCACCTGACCGTTAGACAGGGTCACGGTCACCGGCGCCTGCGCTTCATTCGAAAGCGTGGCGGTGTAGGTGATCTGCCCACCTTCGGTGATGGCAGTGTCGGTGGTCGACAGCGTCACGGTTGTGGTGTCGATCGAATCCGAAATGACGGTGGTCGGCGGATTGGTGTTATCCGGAACTAGCTTCTCGAAATTACCGCCAGTAGCGGTGGTGATGGTGGTGCTAACGGTCGAACCGTTGTTGTAAACGTCGTTAACCGGTGTTTGGAAAACCACAGTGCCGGTAGTTTTGCCGGCATCAATGGTGATCACCTGGCCGTTAGACAGCGTCACGGTCACCGGCGCTTGAGCTTCGTTGCTCAAGGTCGCGGTGTAGGTAATCTGCCCACCTTCGGTAATGGCGGTGTCAGTGGTCGACAGCGTTACGGTGGTGGTGTCGATCGAATCCGAAATCACAGTGGTCGGCGGATTTGTATTGTCCGGAACTAACTTCTCAAAGTTGCCGCCAGTAGCCGCTGTAATCGTGGTGCTAACGGTGGAACCGTTGTTGTAAACGTCATTGACCGGAGTCTGGAAAACCACGGTGCCCGTGGTTTTGCCTGCATCAATGGTGATCACCTGGCCGTTAGACAGCGTCACGGTCACCGGCGCCTGCGCTTCATTCGAAAGCGTGGCGGTGTAAGTGATCTGACCGCCTTCGGTGATGGCGGTGTCAGTGGTCGACAGCGTCACGGTGGTGGTGTCGATCGAGTCCGAAATGACGGTGGTCGGCGGATTGGTGTTGTCCGGAACCAACTTCTCAAAGTTACCGCCAGTGGCGGTGGTAATGGTGGTGCTAACGGTGGAACCGTTGTTGTAGACGTCATTGACCGGAGTCTGGAAAACCACGGTACCCGTGGTTTTGCCGGCATCAATGGTGATCACCTGGCCGTTAGACAGTGTCACGGTCACCGGCGCGTGAGCTTCGTTGCTCAAGGTCGCGGTGTAGGTGATCTGACCGCCTTCGGTAATGGCAGTGTCAGTGGTCGACAGCGTCACGGTGGTGGTGTCGATCGAATCCGAAATGACGGTGGTCGGTGGATTGGTGTTGTCCGGAACCAACTTCTCAAAGTTGCCGCCAGTGGCCGTGCTGATGGTGGTGCTAACGGTGGAACCGTTGTTGTAGACGTCGTTGACCGGAGTCTGGAAAACCACGGTGCCCGTGGTTTTGCCTGCATCAATGGTGATCACCTGACCGTTAGACAGGGTCACGGTCACCGGCGCTTGAGCTTCGTTGCTCAAGGTCGCGGTGTAGGTGATCTGACCGCCTTCGGTAATGGCAGTGTCAGTGGTCGACAGCGTCACGGTGGTGGTGTCGATCGAATCCGAAATGACGGTGGTCGGCGGATTGGTGTTGTCCGGAACTAGCTTCTCGAAATTACCGCCAGTAGCGGTGGTGATGGTGGTGCTAACGGTCGAACCGTTGTTGTAAACGTCGTTAACCGGTGTTTGGAAAACCACAGTGCCGGTAGTTTTGCCGGCATCAATGGTGATCACCTGGCCGTTAGACAGCGTCACGGTCACCGGCGCTTGAGCTTCGTTGCTCAAGGTCGCGGTGTAGGTAATCTGCCCACCTTCGGTAATGGCGGTGTCAGTGGTCGACAGCGTTACGGTGGTGGTGTCGATCGAATCCGAAATCACAGTGGTCGGCGGATTTGTATTGTCCGGAACTAACTTCTCAAAGTTGCCGCCAGTAGCCGCTGTAATCGTGGTGCTAACGGTGGAACCGTTGTTGTAAACGTCATTGACCGGAGTCTGGAAAACCACGGTGCCCGTGGTTTTGCCTGCATCAATGGTGATCACCTGACCGTTAGATAGGGTCACGGTCACCGGCGCCTGCGCTTCATTCGAAAGCGTGGCGGTGTAAGTGATCTGACCGCCTTCGGTGATGGCGGTGTCAGTGGTCGACAGCGTCACGGTGGTGGTGTCGATCGAGTCCGAAATGACGGTGGTCGGCGGATTGGTGTTGTCCGGAACCAACTTCTCAAAGTTACCGCCAGTGGCGGTGGTAATGGTGGTGCTAACGGTGGAACCGTTGTTGTAGACGTCATTGACCGGAGTCTGGAAAACCACGGTACCCGTGGTTTTGCCGGCATCAATGGTGATCACCTGGCCGTTAGACAGTGTCACGGTCACCGGCGCTTGAGCTTCGTTGCTCAAGGTCGCGGTGTAGGTGATCTGACCGCCTTCGGTAATGGCAGTGTCAGTGGTCGACAGCGTCACGGTGGTGGTGTCGATCGAATCCGAAATGACGGTGGTCGGTGGATTGGTGTTGTCCGGAACCAACTTCTCAAAGTTGCCGCCAGTGGCCGTGCTGATGGTGGTGCTAACGGTGGAACCGTTGTTGTAGACGTCGTTGACCGGAGTCTGGAAAACCACGGTGCCCGTGGTTTTGCCTGCATCAATGGTGATCACCTGACCGTTAGATAGGGTCACGGTCACCGGCGCTTGAGCTTCGTTGCTCAAGGTCGCGGTGTAGGTGATCTGACCGCCTTCGGTAATGGCAGTGTCAGTGGTCGACAGCGTCACGGTGGTGGTGTCGATCGAATCCGAAATGACGGTGGTCGGCGGATTGGTGTTGTCCGGAACCAACTTCTCAAAGTTACCGCCAGTGGCGGTGGTAATGGTGGTGCTAACGGTGGAACCGTTGTTGTAAACGTCGTTAACCGGTGTTTGGAAAACCACGGTACCCGTGGTTTTGCCTGCGTCGATAGTGATCACCTGGCCGTTAGACAGGGTCACGGTCACCGGCGCTTGAGCTTCGTTGCTCAAGGTTGCGGTGTAGGTGATCTGACCGCCTTCAGTGATTGCGGTATCGGTGGTCGACAGCGTCACCGTAGTGGTGTCGATCGAATCCGAAATGACGGTGGTCGGCGGATTGGTGTTGTCCGGAACCAACTTCTCGAAGTTACCGCCAGTGGCGGTGGTGATCGTGGTACTAACGGTGGAACCGTTGTTGTAGACGTCATTCACCGGCGTTTGGAAAACCACGGTGCCCGTGGTTTTACCCGCATCAATGGTGATCACCTGGCCGTTGGACAGGGTCACGGTCACCGGCGCTTGAGCTTCGTTGCTCAAGGTCGCGGTGTAGGTAATCTGACCGCCTTCGGTAATCGCAGTGTCGTCGGTCGACAGCGTCACGGTGGTGGTGTCGATCGAGTCCGAAATCACAGTGGTCGGAGGATTTGTATTGTCCGGAACCAACTTCTCGAAATTGCCGCCAGTGGCGGTGGTGATCGTGGTGCTAACGGTCGAACCGTTGTTGTAGACATCGTTGACGGGGGTTTGGAAAACCACGGTGCCCGTGGTTTTACCCGCATCAATGGTAATAACTTGGCCGTTAGACAGGGTCACGGTTACCGGCGCTTGAGCTTCGTTGCTCAAGGTCGCGGTGTAGGTGATCTGACCGCCTTCGGTAATGGCGGTGTCAGTGGTCGACAGCGTCACAGTGGTGGTGTCGATCGAATCCGAAATCACAGTGGTCGGCGGATTAGTGTTGTCCGGAGCCAGCTTCTCGAAGTTGCCGCCAGTGGCGGTGGTGATCGTGGTACTAACGGTCGAACCGTTGTTGTAAACGTCGTTAACCGGTGTTTGGAAAACCACAGTGCCGGTAGTTTTGCCGGCATCAATGGTGATCACCTGACCGTTAGATAGGGTCACGGTCACCGGCGCCTGCGCTTCATTCGAAAGCGTGGCGGTGTAAGTGATCTGACCGCCTTCGGTGATGGCGGTGTCAGTGGTCGACAGCGTCACGGTGGTGGTGTCGATCGAATCCGAAATGACGGTGGTTGGCGGATTGGTGTTGTCCGGAACCAACTTCTCGAAGTTACCGCCAGTGGCGGTGGTGATCGTGGTACTAACGGTGGAACCGTTGTTGTAAACGTCGTTAACCGGTGTTTGGAAAACCACAGTGCCCGTGGTTTTACCGGCATCAATGGTGATGACCTGGCCGTTAGACAGCGTCACGGTCACCGGCGCCTGCGCTTCATTCGAAAGCGTGGCGGTGTAAGTGATCTGACCGCCTTCGGTGATGGCGGTATCGGTGGTCGACAGCGTCACAGTGGTGGTGTCGATCGAATCCGAAATGACGGTGGTTGGCGGATTGGTGTTGTCCGGAACCAGTTTCTCGAAGTTGCCGCCAGTGGCGGTGGTGATCGTGGTGCTAACGGTCGAACCGTTGTTGTAGACGTCATTGACCGGAGTCTGGAAAACCACGGTACCCGTGGTTTTGCCTGCGTCGATAGTGATCACCTGGCCGTTGGACAGGGTCACGGTCACCGGCGCTTGAGCTTCGTTGCTCAAGGTCGCGGTGTAGGTAATCTGACCGCCTTCGGTAATCGCAGTGTCGTCGGTCGACAGCGTCACGGTGGTGGTGTCGATCGAGTCCGAAATCACAGTGGTCGGAGGATTTGTATTGTCCGGAACCAACTTCTCGAAATTGCCGCCAGTAGCCGTCGTAATGGTGGTGCTAACAGTGGAACCGTTGTTGTAAACGTCGTTAACCGGTGTTTGGAAAACCACAGTGCCGGTAGTTTTGCCTGCATCAATGGTGATCACCTGACCGTTAGATAGGGTCACGGTCACCGGCGCTTGAGCTTCATTCGAAAGCGTGGCGGTGTAAGTGATCTGACCGCCTTCGGTAATGGCAGTGTCGTCGGTCGACAACGTCACCGTCGTGGTATCGATCGAATCCGAAATAACGGTGGTCGGCGGATTAGTGTTATCCGGAACCAGCTTCTCGAAATTACCGCCAGTCGCGGTGGTAATCGTGGTGCTAACGGTGGAACCGTTGTTGTAAACGTCATTGACCGGAGTCTGGAAAACCACGGTGCCGGTGGTTTTGCCTGCATCAATGGTGATCACCTGACCGTTAGACAGCGTCACAGTCACCGGCGCCTGCGCTTCATTCGAGAGCGTGGCGGTGTAAGTGATCTGGCCACCTTCAGTGATCGCGGTGTCGTTAGTCGACAACGTCACCGTCGTGGTATCAACCGAGTCGGTGATCGTCGTCACCGCTGGCGTAGTGCTCGGCACCAGGTTCTCAAAATTACCGCCAGTAGCCGCGGTAATGGTGGTGCTAACCGTCGAACCATTGTTGTAAACATCATTGGCTGGCGTATCGACGACAACCGTCCCCGTGGACTTTCCGGCTTCAATGGTAATCACCGAGCCATTGCTCAAAGTGACGGTCACCGGCGTCTGCGCGGGGTTAGTCAGGGTAGCGGTGTAAGTAATCTGACCGCCTTCGGTCACGCTTTCGCCCGCCGTCAGGGAGACGGTGGTGTTGTCGATCGAATCGGTAATGGTGGTAACCGCTGGCGTAGTCGCCGGCACCAGGTTCTCGAAGTTACCGCCGGTAGCCCCGGTAATCGTAGTGCTGATGGTTGAACCGTTGTTGTAAACATCGTTGGCTGGCGTATCGACGACAACCGTCCCCGTGGACTTCCCAGCTTCAATGGTAATCACCGAGCCATTGCTCAAAGTGACAGTCACCGGTGTCTGTGCTGGGTTGGTCAAGGTAGCGGTGTAAGTAACCTGACCGCCTTCGGTGACGGTATTACCGGCCGTCAGCGTGACCGTAGTGGTGTCGACCGAATCGGTAATGGTGGTAACCGCTGGCGTAGTCGCCGGCACCAGGTTCTCGAAGTTACCGCCGGTAGCCCCGGTAATCGTGGTGCTGATGGTTGAACCGTTGTTGTAAACATCGTTGGCTGGCGTATCGACGACAACCGTCCCCGTAGACTTCCCGGCTTCAATGGTAATCACCGAGCCATTGCTCAAAGTGACGGTCACCGGCGTCTGCGCGGGGTTGGTCAGGGTCGCGGTGTAAGTAATCTGACCGCCTTCGGTGACGGTATTACCGGCCGTCAGCGTGACCGTAGTGGTATCGATCGAATCGGTAATGGTGGTAACCGCTGGCGTAGTCGCCGGTACCAGGTTCTCGAAGTTACCGCCGGTAGCCCCGGTAATCGTGGTGCTGATGGTTGAACCGTTGTTGTAAACATCGTTGGCTGGCGTATCGACGACAACCGTCCCCGTAGACTTCCCGGCTTCAATGGTAATCACCGAGCCATTGCTCAAAGTGACAGTCACCGGTGTCTGCGCGGGGTTGGTCAGGGTCGCGGTGTAAGTGATCTGACCGCCTTCGGTCACGGTATTACCGGCCGTCAGCGTGACAGTGGTGGTGTCGACGGTGTCGGTGATTTGGGTCACCGCCGGCGCTGGGTCGGTGGTCAGCACCAGGTTGTTGCCACCGGTGGTGCCGGTGACGGTGACGTTGATCTGGCTTGCATCGATGTACGGGGTGTCGTTGGGGGCCAGGGGCACGTTCACGGTGCCCGTCAATTGGCCGGCCGGGATGGTGATCACCGCGCCATTGGACAGGGTGATGCTCAGGTCGCTGGTGGGCGCCTGCGTCACCGTGGCGGTGTAGGTCAGCACGCCGCCCGCTTCGGTGATGGTCGGGGTCGCGCCCAGGGTCAGGGTGGAGGCTTGCAGCACCAGGCCGCCCGCGTCGTTCGCCTGTCCGCCAGTATTCTGGGTCAGGGCCGAGGTGGTCACACCCAGGCCGGCTGTTGGGAAGCCAATGGTCGGCGCGACGCTGGCCGCCGTTGCATCCAGCACCACGAAACTATGGCCGCCACCCGCTGCGCCTGTGCCCGCCGCAGTCGGCCCTGCTGCGGTAGCTTCCAGGTCGGTGGTCGGGTCGGCGCCGGCAGCGATGGCTTGCTGCAGCTCGGCAACCGACGGCGCGGCCTGGGCAGTGGCTTGGGCCAGGTCGAGGCTGGAGTCCGGCGTGTCGGCGCTCCACTGGGTTTCACGGCCCAGGTCCAGTGTGCGGCCGTCGGCCAGTTCCAGGCTAACGGCGCCCGAGAGGCCGGTGTCTACCTGATCCCCTGCGAACAGTCGGTCGCCTTCGACAAGTACACGTCTGACTCCTTCTGGAGAAATGACGAAAACTTGGCCAACAATGCTTTTGACGATGGCAACAACACTGCTCATTGAAGATTTCTCCGGCGATCCGTTCGGGTAACTTCCATAGACCTGAGCACTAGTTAGCGTCAGTTTGGAGGTGTTAGGACTTTTGACAGGTGATTCGTCAATAATTTGGCTATAATTTTTAGGAATTAACTTTATGCCAAACTATTGACCTTATGGCCGCCATCCTAAACAATCGCCCCACTAATGTCACATTGATATTTATGCGGCGAACCGTCCTACATGTGTGAACCAGTTCCGCTTTTGAACTTTCCGACGTACGGTCATTACGGTTGCCATTTTCCGACACAGCGACTCGATCTGCTGTGATTTGAGACAAGAAGTCCTGGGGAATTTTTGAAATGCGTTTGCACCTGTTTAAGGCACTGCCGTTCGTCCTCGCCGCGAGTTTTGTACACGCCCAAACATTGCCTCAGGCCATGCAACAAGCGCTCGACGTGCACCCTGAGATTCAGGCCGGCGTAAATAGTCGTATCGCTGCCGACTACCAATTGCGAGCCGCCCAAGGTGGCTACCTGCCGAAGGTGGATGTGGCCGCCGGCTACGGTCGTGAAGGCGTGGACAACTCCACCACTCGTGCCGCCAATGGCCGTGGCAACAACCAATGGGACACGCTCAACCGCGGCGAATCGAGCCTGCGCCTGCAGCAAATGATTTTTGACGGTTTTGCCACTTCCAGCGAAGTAGGGCGTCAACAAGCCACCGTTAACTCCCGTGCCTATTCGTTGCTCGGCACCTCCGAGCGCACCGGCCTGACCGTTGCCCAGGTCTACCTGGACGTGCTGACCCGTCGTGAATTCGTGCGCCTGGCTGAAGAGAACCTGCGCAATCACGAGCGCATCTACGACCAGATCAAACTGCGCACCCAGCGCGGCGTCGGTAACGGTGCTGACCAGGACCAGGCTGAAGCCCGCCTGGCTCAAGCCCGTAACAACCTGATCACCGAGCAGACCAACCTGGCCGACTCCCAGACTAACTATCTGAGTGCCGTGGGCCAGATGCCTGACCAGTTGGAGCGCCCGGCACCGTTCATGACAATGCTGCCAGCCGACCTGAACGAAGCGCGTCGCCAGATGCTCGACAACAGCCCGATCCTGCGCTCGGCTGAATCCGACATCGTCGCAACCGAACAGCAGTACCAAGCCGCCAAATCGACGTTCTACCCGCGTTTTGACGCTGAACTCGGCACCAATGCCGACAACAACGTCAGCGGTGACCCGTCCCACAGCAATGGCTGGGAAGCCATGTTGCGCATGCGCTTCAACCTTTACTCCGGTGGCAGCAACAAAGCTGACCTGGAATCCAAATCGGCCCTGTCCAACCAGGCCCTGGATATCCGCAATAACGCCTTGCGCCAGTTGAACGAGGAACTGGGCCTGGCCTGGAACGCCCTGAACAACGCCAACGCCCAAGTGCCGATCGCCCAGCAATACGTCGATCACAGCACCCGAGTACGCACTTCCTACCAGCAGCAATTCAGTTTGGGTCAACGTACCCTGCTCGATTTGCTCGACAGCGAGAACGAACTGTTCACCGCTTCCCGCCGTTTGGAAGAGATCAAAAACATTCAGTTATTTACTCAGTACCGAATCAAGGCGACCATGGGCGAATTGCTCAAAAGCCAGGGAGTGGTCGCGCCAATGGCCTCCGTCGTGCAAAACGACGTGAAGCCTAAAGTCCAACTGCCAGGGATGAATTGAGCCACCCTCCAAGCCCCATCTGTTAGTCGAGAGTACCCGCGTGGAATCAGAAGTCAGTCGAGTTCATCTCAGTCATGATCCACGCATGCTGCACGACGACCCGTTACTCGACGGGTTGCTTGCGCTTTGTGCACTGCATCAGAAACCTGCCAGCGCGGCGATGCTCACCACCGGCCTGCCGTTGCCTGCGCAACGCCTGAGCGCCGAACTGCTGCCTCGCGCCGCTGCACGCGCGGGGCTCCAGGGGCGTTTGTTGCAACGCAAGCTGGAACAGATTCCGACCATCGCCCTGCCGGCCTTGCTGTTGCTCAAGGACGGTCGCAGCACGGTGTTGGTCGGTTGGCACGGCGAGGACGAAGCCCGCATTCTGCTGAGCGAAAGCGACGGTGGTGAAGTCATCATCAAGCGCGACGTGCTGGCCGATGATTACACCGGCAAAGTGTTCTTCGCCCAACCCCAGCACAAGTTCGACGTCAACCACGGCACCCTGATTCCCCGTGCCCGCTCCTGGTTCCGCGACACCTTGAAGCGCTCGCGCTGGCTTTACACCGACGCCATCGCCGCCAGTTTCCTGATCAACATCATCGCCATGGCTGCACCGCTGTTCGTGATGAACGTCTATGACCGCGTGGTGCCGAACCAGGCCACGGCCACCTTGTGGGTGCTGGCTATCGGCATTGGTGGCGCCTACCTGTTCGACCTGATCCTCAAGAGCCTGCGCAGTTTGTGCCTGGACCTGGCCGGGAAAAAAACCGACCTGATCATTTCGGCGACGCTGTTCGAGCGCATTGTCGGGATGTCCATGAAATACCGCCCGGCGCGGGTGGGCAGCTTTGCCCAAAACATCCACGAGTTTCAGAGCCTGCGGGATTTCCTCGCGTCGCTGACCCTCACCAGCCTGATCGACCTGCCGTTCACCCTGCTGATTTTCCTGGTGATCGCTATCCTCGGCGGGCACCTGGTATGGATCCCGGTGTTGGCGTTCCCGCTGGCCCTGGGCATCGGTTACGCCCTGCAAAAGCCCCTGGTGGCTACCATGGAGCGAACCATGGCCCTGGCCGCCGAGCGTCAATCGAGCCTGATCGAAACCCTCGCCGGGCTGGACGCGGTCAAGGTCAATAACGCCGAAAGCGAACGCCAATACCAGTGGGAACAAACCATTGGCACCCTCAGCCGTCTGGAGCTGCGGGTGAAGTTGCTGTCGGGCCTGTCGATGAACATGACGCTGCTGATTCAGCAATTGGCGGGCGTCGTGATGATTTGCTTCGGTGTTTACCAGATCATCGACGGCAACCTGAGCATGGGCGGCCTGATTGCCTGCTACATGCTCAGTGGCCGTGCCTTGAGCCCGCTGGCTTCGCTGTCTGGCCTGCTGACCCGTTACCAGCAAGCCAAAGTCACCATGAAATCGGTAGACCAGATGATGGAGTTGCCCCAAGAGCGCAACTTCGAAGAGCGTCCGATGAGCCGCCGCACGCTGCAAGGTGCGATCGAATGCCGGGGCCTGAACTTCACCTACCCGGACCAGCAAAACGCCGCGCTGAAAAACCTCAACCTGGTGATCAAACCCGGGGAAAAAATCGGCATTATCGGGCGCAGTGGTTCGGGTAAAAGCTCACTCGCCAAATTGATTGTCGGCCTCTACCAGCCTGACTCCGGCGCCTTGCTGGTGGACGGCGTGGACGTTCGCCAGATCGACGTCAGCGAGTTACGCCACAACATCGGCTACGTGCCCCAGGACATCCAACTGCTCGCCGGCACCCTGCGGGACAACCTGGTATCCGGTGCCCGCTATGTCGAAGACGAAATGGTCCTGCAAGCCGCGGAATTGGCCGGTGTCCACGAGTTCGCCCGCCTGCACCCCCAAGGTTACGAACTGCAAGTCGGCGAGCGCGGGCAGAACCTGTCCGGCGGCCAGCGGCAGAACGTCGCGCTGGCCCGTGCCTTATTGCTCAACCCGCCTATCCTGCTGCTCGACGAACCGACCAGCGCCATGGACAACACCGGTGAAGAACGCTTGAAACAACGCCTGCAAGCTGTGGTGCAAAACAAGACGGTCGTGCTGGTCACGCACCGCGCCTCGCTGCTGTCCCTGGTGGACCGCCTGTTGGTGGTCGATCGTGGTCAGATTCTCGCCGATGGCCCGAAAGCCGCCGTCATGGAAGCGTTGAAAAAGGGGCAAATCAGTGTCGCTTAAGTCCTTCAAAAACGCGATTGGCCGCTACTTCAAAGGCTCCGAATCCCTGCAAGACCAGCCGCTGCCCGAGGTCAACAAAGCACTGATCGAAGATGCGCCGCGGGTCATCCGTCTGACCATCTGGGCGATCATCGCGTTTTTCCTGTTTCTGGTGGGCTGGGCGTATTTCTCCAGTATCGACGAAGTGACGCGCGGCGACGGTAAGGCAATTCCGTCCTCCAAACTGCAGAAAATCCAGAACCTTGAAGGCGGTATCGTCGCAGAGCTGTACGTCAAGGAAGGCCAGATCGTCGAAGCCGGGGCGCCGTTGATTCGTCTGGATGACACGCGCTTTGTGTCCAACGCCGGCGAAACCGAAGCCTTGCGGTTGTCGATGTTGCTGCGGGTCGAACGCTTGAGCGCGCAGGTGGATGACCGTCCGCTGAATATTCCGGACGACGTGCTCAAGGCCGCGCCGAGCCAGGCCGCCAGTGAGCGCTCGCTCTACGAGAGCCGTCGTCAGCAGCTCAAGGACGAAGTCGGCGGGTTGCAGGAGCAACTGGTGCAGCGTCAACAGGAACTGCGCGAGTTCTCCTCCAAGCAAGGCCAATACCGCAACCAGCTGTCGTTGCAGCGCCAGGAAATCAACATGTCCGAGCCGTTGGTGGCCCAGGGCGCGGTCTCGCCGGTTGAAGTGCTGCGGCTCAAGCGTGCGGAGATGGAAACCCGTGGCCAACTCGATGCAACTACCCTGGCGATTCCCCGTGCCGAATCGGCGATCAAGGAAGTGCAGCGCAAGATCGACGAAACCCGCGGCAAATTCCGCAGTGAGGCCCTGACGCAACTCAACGAAGCCCGTACCGAACTGAACAAGGCTGCGTCTACCGGCAAGGCCCTGGAAGATCGGGTAAGCCGCACCCTGGTGACCTCGCCGGTGCGTGGCATCGTCAAGCAGCTGCTGGTGAATACCGTCGGCGGCGTGATCCAGCCAGGCAGCGACATGGTGGAAATCGTGCCGCTGGATGACACCCTGCTGGTGGAGGCCAAGATACGCCCGCAAGACATCGCCTTCCTGCATCCGGGACAAGAAGCGGTGGTCAAGTTCACCGCCTATGACTACACCATCTACGGCGGCCTCAAGGCCAAGCTTGAGCGCATCGGTGCCGACACCATCACCGACGAAGACAAGAAAACCACCTACTACATGATCACCCTGCGCACCGACCGCAGCCACTTGGGCACCGATGAGAAGCCGCTGATCATCATCCCCGGCATGGTGGCTTCGGTCGACATCATCACCGGTAAGAAAAGCATCCTCAGCTACCTGCTCAAGCCGATCCTTCGGGCGCGGGCAGAGGCGTTGCACGAGCGCTGATCCCGACTGCACGCCCGGCCGTCCCCTGTGGGAGCCGGGCTTGCCCGCGATGAGGCCCTCCAAAACACCCCAGTGCCATGGCCTGTACAAAAGCCATATCGATATTCATTAACGGTATTTAAAATGCCGTTCTTATGACTATAAAGTCACTCTCCTGACCGCCCGGGAGTGAACTCATGTCTGCCACCTCTACTGTTCCAACAGCGAACGACACTGCACAAACCTTTGAGATCCGTCCATTTCCCGGCAGCGTCGGCGCCGAGATCGTTGGCCTGGACCTGACCCGCCCGGTCAGCGACCAGGACTTCGCCCGCATCCATCGCGCGCACCTGGATCATCACATCGTGGTCTTCCGCGACCAACGCATCACTCCCGAGCAACAGATCGCCTTCAGCCGCCGCTTCGGTGTGCTGCAAATCCACGTGCTCAAACAATTCCTGCTGGCCAACCACCCGGAAATCCTGATCGTCTCCAACATCATCGAAAATGGGCAATCCATCGGCCTGGGAGACGCCGGCAAGTTCTGGCACTCGGATCTCTCCTACAAAGAGCTGCCGAGCCTCGGCTCGATGCTCCATGCCCAGGAGCTGCCGTCCGAAGGCGGCGACACCTTGTTCGCCGACATGCACAAAGCCTGGGACCACCTGCCCGAGCACCTGCGCAAGGCTGTCGAAGGTCGCAGCGCCGCACACTCCTACACGGCGCGCTACAGCGAAACCAAATTCGAAGGCAACTGGCGCCCGACCCTCACCCCTGAGCAGCTCGCTCAGGTGGCAGAAGTGGTGCACCCGATCGTGCGCACCCACCCGGAAAACGGCCGCAAGGCGTTGTTCGTCAGCGAGGGCTTCACCACCCGTATCGTCGGCCTGCAGGAAGATGAAAGCCGCGACTTGCTGGCCCAGCTCTACGCCCACAGCGTGCTGCCCGAAAACATCTATCGCCATCAGTGGCAGCCCCACGACCTGGTGTTCTGGGACAACCGCTCGCTGATCCATCTGGCGGCCGGCTGCCCAAGCCACCTGCGGCGCAAGCTGTTCCGCACCACCATCCAGGGCGATGCGCCTTTCTGATCCGGAGCATGACCATGTCCAAGAAAATCCCATTTGCGCGCCTGGCCGCCACGGTCGGCCTGGGTGTCAGCCTGCTGGCCGGCAGCCTTGTTGCACCTGCGGCCGCCCAGGCCGAAGGCGAGATTCGCATCGCCGAGCAGTTCGGCATCGTCTACCTGTTGCTCAACGTGGTGCGTGACCAGAACCTGATCGAAAAATACGGCAAGCAGGAAGGTATCGACATCAAGGTCGACTGGACCCAGCTGTCCGGCGGCGCCGCCGTCAACGATGCGTTGCTCTCCGGCTCCATCGACATCGCCGGCGCTGGCGTCGGCCCGCTGCTGACCATCTGGGACCGCACCCACGGCAAGCAGAACGTGAAAGCTGTCGCTTCCCTGGGCAACTTCCCTTACTACCTGGTGAGCAACAATCCCAAGGTCAAGACCATTGCTGACTTCACCGAAAAAGACCGCATTGCCGTACCCGCAGTGGGTGTCTCCGTACAGTCGCGCTTCCTGCAATACGCCGCGGCCAAGCAGTGGGGCGACAAGGAATTCAATCGCCTCGACAAGTACACTGTCGCCGTCCCGCACCCGGATGCCACGGCTGCGTTGATCGCCGGCGGCACCGAGCTGACCGGGCACTTCTCCAACCCGCCGTTTCAGGAACAGGCCCTGACCAACCCGAATGTGCACGTGGTGCTCAACTCCTACGACATCCTCGGCCCCAACTCGCCGACCGTGCTGTTTGCCATCGAGAAATTCCGCAACGACAACCCGAAAACCTACAAGGCGTTCGTCGAGGCGCTGACCGAAGCCGCGCAGTTCGCCCAGAACGACAAAGGCGCCGCCGCCGATACCTACATCCGCGTGACCAAGGCCAAGATCGACCGCGCCGAGCTGCTGAAAATCATCGAAAACCCGCAATTCGAATTCAGCGTCACACCGAAAAATACCTACCCGCTGGCGGAATTCCTCTATCGCGTCGGCGCGATCAAAAACAAACCCGAATCGTGGAAGGATTACTTCTTCCAGGACGCCAAACCGCTGCAAGGGAGCTGACATGAACGCGCCCTTGCAAGGCCACACGGCCAGCAACCCGAAAACCATCGAAGCGCTCCTGTCGGTGGACCACGTCAGCCTTGAATACCGCACGCCGGAACGGGTCGTGCGGGCCACCCACCAGGTCAGTTTCGAGATCGACCCGGCGGACCGCTTTGTACTGCTGGGACCTTCGGGCTGCGGCAAATCCACGCTGCTGAAATCCATCGCCGGCTTTATCAAACCGTGTGAGGGCGAGATCCGTCTGCTTGGGCAAAAAGTCGAGCAGCCAGGGCCGGACCGCATCGTGGTGTTCCAGGAGTTCGACCAATTGCCGCCGTGGAAAACCGTCAAGCAGAACGTCATGTTCCCGCTGCTCGCCTCCAAGACCCTGAAGCGTCGCGAGGCCGAAGAGCGGGCCCTGTACTACCTGGAAAAGGTCGGCCTCACGGCCTTTGCCGATGCCTATCCACACACCCTGTCCGGCGGCATGAAGGCCCGCGTGGCCATCGCCCGGGCGTTGGCCATGCAGCCGAAAATCCTGCTGATGGACGAACCCTTCGCCGCCCTCGATGCGCTGACCCGACGCAAGATGCAGGAAGAACTATTGCTGCTCTGGGAAGAGGTGCGCTTCACGCTGTTGTTCGTCACGCACTCCATCGAAGAAGCGCTGGTGGTGGGCAACCGCATCCTGTTGCTGTCGCCGCATCCCGGGCGTGTGCGGGCGGAAATCCACAGCCATCAATACGACTTGCACAGCCTCGGCGGTGTGGCGTTCCAGGCTTCGGCGCGGCGTATTCATCGGCTGTTGTTTGATGAAGCGCCCGAGGCGGAAACCGAGCTGGGTTTCGCCGATATCCGCATCGCTTATTGAAGGGTTTCCACCATGCGCCAGGAATATGAAATCACCCTCGAACCGTTGCCCGGTGTTCGCGTAGAGCGCGAGTTGCCGCTGCGTCAGCGCTTGTGGCAACAAGGCTGGCTGCGTAAAAGCCTGATCCTGATTGTGCTCGCGATCCTCTGGGAAGCGGCCGCGCGTTATCAGAACAATGACCTGCTGCTGCCAAGCTTCCTGCAGACCCTGAGCGCGTTCTACGACGGCATGGCCAGTGGCGAGCTGTTGAGCAAGGTCAGCATCTCGCTGGTGGTGCTGATCAAGGGTTACCTGATCGGCATTGTGCTGGCGTTTGCCCTGACCACCCTGGCGGTGTCGACCCAGCTGGGCCGCGACCTGCTGAGCACCCTGACCTCGATGTTCAACCCGTTGCCGGCGATTGCCCTGCTGCCGCTGGCGCTGTTGTGGTTTGGCCTGGGGCAGAACAGCCTGATCTTCGTGCTGGTGCATTCAGTGCTGTGGGCGCTGGCGCTCAACACCTATTCCGGGTTTCTCGGTGTCTCGGAAACCCTGCGCATGGCCGGTCGCAATTACGGCCTCAAGGGCATGCGTTTTGTGCTGTTCATCCTGATCCCGGCGGCGCTGCCGTCGATCCTCGCCGGGCTGAAAATCGGCTGGGCGTTTGCCTGGCGCACGTTGATTGCGGCCGAGTTGGTATTCGGCGCCACCAGCGGCAAGGGCGGGCTGGGCTGGTACATCTTCCAGAACCGCAACGAGCTGTACACCGACAAGGTGTTTGCCGGCTTGGCAGTGGTGATCCTGATCGGTCTGCTGGTGGAGAACCTGGTGTTTGACACCCTGGAGCGGGTCACCGTGAAGCGTTGGGGCATGCAACGCTAATCACCTGCTGCTCCCTGTAGGAGCGAGCTTGCTCGCGAAAAATGCCCAGGCGACGCGTCCCTTCAGGATGCCCGCGTTACCGTTAACGTTCTTCGCGAGCAAGCTCGCTCCTACAGAGAAGCCTGCTACGATTGCGCCAAGTTCACTCCCAACCCATCACGAGTGCTTGGCATGCAATTACCGGACATGAACCTGCTGGTCGCCCTCGACGCCTTGCTCGACGAGGGCAGTGTGGTGGGTGCCGCGCGGCGGATGAACCTGAGCCCGGCCGCCATGAGCCGCACCCTCACGCGAATCCGTGAGGCGGTGGGCGATCCGATCCTGGTGCGCGCCGGTCGCGGCCTGGTGCCGACGCCCAAGGCCCTGGAGCTACAAGGCCAGGTGCGTAACGTGGTGGAACAGGCGGCGCTGCTGTTTCGCTCGGCGGACGAAGTGGACTTGCGCACGTTGCGCCGCCGGTTCAGCGTGCGGGCCAATGACTTTTTTGTCGGGGTGTATGGCGGTCGGCTGTTCGACACCATGGAGCGCATGGCGCCGCTGTGCGAGCTGCGCTTCGTGCCCGAAGGCGACACCGACGACGAAGCCCTGCGTGAAGGCCGGCTCGATCTGCGGGTGGGCAACACCATGCCGATCACTCCGGAAGTGAAGGTGCAAAACCTGTTCACCACCACCTTCGTCGGGCTGGCGCGGGAAGGGCATCCGTTGTTCGATGGAGAAATCACCGCAGCACGGTTCGCCAGCTACTCCCACATCAGCATCTCCCGGCGCGGCATCGCCCGTGGGCCGATCGACACGGCGCTCAACGCCCAGGGCCTGGAACGTCGAGTCGCCATGATCGCCCCGGGGTTTCACGGCGCGATGTTCATGCTGCCGGACTCCGACCTGATCCTGCCGGTGCCCAAGGAAGCGCTCTACAGCGCCAATCGCCTGAAGCTGCCGTTGCGCGCCTTCACCCTGCCGATCTCCCTGCCGACCCTGGTGTTGACCCAGGCCTGGCACCCGCGTTTCGACAAGGACCCGGCCCATAAATGGCTGCGCGAGACCATGCGTGAATGCTGCGAGGCGACGTGGCAAGAAGCGCAACCCACGTGAGTCGCAAGTGAGCTAGGTCAATGTGGGAGCTGGCTTGCCTGCGATGCGGGCGACTCGGCTTTTCGGGAGTAGCGAGGTGATGCCATCGCGGGCAAGCCCGGCTCCCACAGAGATCGCCTATATTTTGATCATTGCGTCTGGTGCACTTATAAGCTTCCTATAAGTCACTTTTTGTCATGTCTAAGCCTGATTAAACTGCTCGGGTATTTCCTATTCCGAGTTGTAGTTCATGACGTCCCTCGCTGCCCCCGCACCCCTGGCCGCAGCCAAGCCGACCGCCATCACCCCGCCCGTTTTCGGCCCGCGCATCATCATCGGCCTGGTGGGCGTATTGCTCGCAGTGCTGGTGTCCGGCCTCAACGAGATGGTGACCAAAGTCGCCCTCGCCGATATTCGCGGTGCGATGTACATCGGCTTTGACGAAGGCACCTGGCTGGTGGCTGCGTACACCGCCACCTCCGTCTCGGCGATGGCCTTTGCACCCTGGTGTTCGGTGACGTTCTCTCTGCGCCGTTTCACCCTGTGCGCCATTGGCCTGTTCACCGTGCTTGGCGTGCTGTGCCCGTTCGCACCGAATTACGAAAGCCTGCTGATTTTGCGCACCGTGCAAGGCCTGGCCGGCGGCGCCTTGCCGCCGATGCTGATGACTGTGGCCCTGCGGTTCCTGCCGGCCAACGTGAAGCTGTACGGCCTGGCCGGCTACGCCCTGACCGCAACCTTCGGCCCCAGCCTCGGCACACCGTTGGCGGCCATGTGGACCGAATACGTCGGCTGGCAATGGGCGTTCTGGCAGATTGTCGGGCCGTGCCTGCTGGCCATGGCTGCTGTGGCCTACGGCTTGCCTCAGGATCCCGTCCGCCTGGAGCGCTTCAAGCAGTTCAACTGGCGCGGCCTGCTGCTGGGGTTCCCGGCGATCTGCATGCTGGTGATCGGCCTGTTGCAGGGCAACCGCCTGGACTGGTTCGAATCACCGCTGATCACCTCGTTGCTGATCGGCGGCCTGGTGTTGCTGGTGCTGTTCATGATCAACGAGTGGTCGCACCCGATGCCGTTTTTCAAGTTGCAGATGCTCGGCATCCGTAACCTGGCGTTCGCGCTGATTGTGCTCGCCGGCGTGCTGATCGTGCTGCTGGCGGTGACCATCATTCCGTCCAGCTACCTGGCCCAGGTGCAAGGCTACCGTCCGCTGCAAACTGCCCCGGTGATGCTGATCATGGCGCTGCCGCAGTTGATCGCGCTGCCGTTGGTGGCAGCGCTGTGCAACCTGCGTTGGGTCGATTGCCGCTGGGTATTGGGCATCGGCTTGAGCATGTTGATCCTGTCCTGTGTGGGCGGGGCGCAACTGACGTCGGCGTGGATCCGCGATGATTTCTACGCGCTGCAGTTGCTGCAAATCTTCGGGCAACCCATGGCGGTGTTGCCGCTGTTGATGCTCTCCACCGGCAGCATCACGCCCCAGGACGGGCCGTTCGCCTCGGCGTGGTTCAACACCGTCAAAGGCCTGGCCGCCGTGGTCGCTACCGGCGTTATAGACGCCCTGACCACCCACCGTCTGCATTTCCACTCGACCATGTTGGTGGACAGCCTGGGCAACTCGCCCCTGGCCGACAGCGATGCCGCCGGCCTTGCCCATCGCTTGCACCAGCAGGCCGTGGTGCTCACTTCTTCGGATCTCTACTACGTCATGGCCGGTGTCGCGGCGGTGTTGATCCTGCTGATTTTCTGGCTGCCGACGCGGATTTATCCGCCCCGCGCGCCGACTTGATTGCTCACTGAGCCAAAGGGATTGTTATGAAACGCAAAGACAAAATCGCTGTAACCGTCATCACCGTGTTCGCCGTGGGTGTGCTGGTTTACCTGCTGGCGCCGGGCGTGTTCGGCAGCAAGCGCCAGACCACCAACGACGCCTTCGTCGCCGCCGACTACACCCTGGTGGCGCCACGCGTGGCCGGGTTTATCAAGGAAGTGCTGGTGGAAGACAACCAGCGGGTCAAGGCCGGCCAGTTGCTGGCGTTGATCGATGACCGTGACTTCCGCGCCGCCGCCCAGGCGGCCGACGCCGATACGTTGGTGGCCCAGGCGCAACTGAAAAACGCCACGGCAACCCTGGAGCGGCAAAGCTCGGTGATCGCCCAGGCCCAGGCCACCGTGGCGGCAGATCGCGCCGAAGTGGCATTTGCCGAACATGAACTGAACCGTTACAACCACCTCGCCGGCGTAGGTGCTGGCACCGTGCAGAACGCCCAGCAAGCCAAGACCCGTATCGACCAGGCGACTGCGCGCCTGGCGAGTGCCACGGCGGTGCTGGCTGCCGAGCGCAAGCAAGTGGAAATCCTCAGCGCCCAGCGGGATGCGGCCGAAGGCGGTTTGAAACGTGCCCAGGCTGCACTGGAAATGGCCAGCTTTCAGTTGTCGTACACCCGCATCGTCGCGCCGGTGGACGGCATGGTCGGTGAGCGCGCGGTGCGGGTTGGCGCCTATGTGACGCCGGGCAGCAAGATCCTCGCCGTAGTGCCGCTGGCCGAGGCTTATGTGGTGGCTAATTTCCAGGAGACCCAACTGTCCCACATGCACGCAGGCCAAGCGGTTGAAGTGCGGGTCGACAGCCTCGACGGTGATGTGCTCAAGGGGCACCTTGAAAGCCTGGCGCCGGCCACCGGCGTGACGTTCGCCTCGGTCAAGCCGGACAACGCCACCGGCAACTTCACCAAGGTGGTGCAGCGCATTCCGGTGAAAATCATCCTGGAGCCCGGCCAGGCGCTGACCGAACGCCTGCGGGTCGGCATGTCGGTGGAAGCCAGCGTCGACACCCACGCCGCCGCCCAGCCACGGGAGGTCGCCCAGCAATGAGACGCCTCGCCTGGATTACCTTGAGTTTGCTCAGCCTGAGTGCCTGCACCGTCGGCCCGGACTTTCAGCGCCCGCAAAACCCGCTGGGTAAATGGACCGAGCCTCAGGGCCGACAAGCCGCCAGTCATGCGGTCAACGAGCCGTTGGAAGAGCGTTGGTGGGAAGTGTTCCACGACGTACAACTCACCGCGCTCACACGTCGCGCGCTGACCGACAACCTCGACCTGAAACTCGCCAGCAGTCGCCTGCAACAAAGCCGCGCGGCGCGCCAGGTGATCACTGCCGAGCGCTACCCGACCGTCAACGCCACCGGCGATTACCTGCGCCAACGCAACAGCGCCGATGGCTTGAGCGATCCCTCCGGCAAGAATGGCCGCTCGGCCTTTAACCAGTGGGATATGGGGTTCTCCGCCGCCTGGGAACTGGACTTCTGGGGCCGGGTAAAACGCGAAACCGAAGCCGCCGACGCGACCTTGCAAGTCGCCGAGAACGACCGCCGCGCCGTGCTGTTGTCAGTGCTGGCGGAAACCGCCCAGGACTACATCCAACTGCGCGGCGTGCAGAACACCCGGGCCGTCACCGAGCAAAACCTCGACGTCGCCCGCCACAGCCTCAAGCTGTCGCAGCTGCGGCTGGCCGACGGGGTTGCTACTGATCTGGACGTCGCCGAAGCCGCCGCTCAAGTCGCCGCCATCGAGGCGCGCCTGCCGGACTTGCAGCAACGCCAGGACCAACTGATCAACGCCCTGAGCTTGTTGATGGGCGAACCGCCACAAGCGCTGTATGCCGAACTGTCCAAGGACGCCGCCGTGCCGCAGACCCAACGTCAGGTTGCCATTGGCCTGCCGTCGCAACTGGCCGAACGTCGCCCCGATATCCGTCAGGCCGAAGCGCGCTTGCATGCCGCCACCGCTTCCATCGGCGTGGCCAAGGGCGACTTCTACCCGCGTATCACCCTGTCCGGCAGCGTGGGCTCCCAGGCGTTGCAGCTGGCGGACTTCGGTTCATGGAGCTCCCGTGCATTCGCCTTTGGGCCGCAGCTGAGCTTGCCGATTTTCAACGGTGGCCGGCTGCAAGGCATGCTCGATCTGCGCGAAGCCCAGCAACAGGAAGCGGCCCTGGCCTACCAGCAGACCGTGCTGCGGGCCTGGCATGAAATCGACGATCAACTGACCCGCTACAACGCCAGCCAACTGCGCCGCGACAGCCTTGCCGAAGCCGTTCGGCAGAACCAGATCGCCCTCGCTACTGCGCAGCATCAATACGTCGAAGGCGTGGTGGATTTCGTCAACGTGCTGACGGTGCAAAGCGCGCTGCTGGCGACGCAAGAGCAGTGGGTGGAAAGCTCCACCGGCGTGTCTCTGGCCATGGTCGGGTTGTACAAGGCGTTGGGCGGTGGCTGGGAATCGGTGTATCCGTTGCAAACCGCCGGACGCTGAATGACAAAGAACTTTGCCAGCCGCGCAACAAGGTGTAATGATAATTGCTCTCAATAACGTATCTGAGCTTTTCATGGACACCGCGACTGACGGCCGGCAACAGCTTCATCTCCTGTATCGCGACCATCACGGCTGGCTGCAAGGCTGGCTGCGCAAACGCCTGGGCGATCGCGAACACGCCGCCGATGTGGCGCAGGACACCTTCCTGCGCTTACTGGTATCGGGGCGCTTTCCCGGTGACAAGGAAAGCCGCAGCTACCTGACACAGATCGCCCGTAACCTGGTGATTGATCAATGGCGGCGGCTGCGCATCGAGCGCGCCTACCTGGAAAGCATCGCCCACCTGCCGGAGCCCGAGTCGCCGTCGCTGGAAACCCGCGCATTGATCCTTGAAACCCTGATGCAAATCGACGCCATGCTCGACCGCATGCCCGACAACGTGCGCCGCGCGTTCCTGTTGTCGCAGTTCGAAGGGCTGAGCTACGCACAGATCGCCGAGCGCCTGGAGGTGACCGTCAGTTCAGTGCAGAAGTACATGACCCGGGCGATTCTCGCCTGCTATCAGGTCGTCTACGAAGAATGAGAACCCGGCACGAAGCGCCGATTGCCCCGGCCATTGTCGAGCAGGCCAGCGAGTGGTTGATGCTGCAGTGGGGCGGCGAGATGGACGGCGATCAGCGCCAAGCCTTCGCGCGCTGGCAGGAGGCCGACCCGGAACACCGGCGCGCCTGGAAGCGCTTGCAGCAGTTACAGCGAACCCTCGGCGGTGTGCCGGTCGACAGTGCCCGTGCGGTGTTACGCGATACACCGGACACCCAACGCCGCGCCGCCTTGAAACTGCTCGGGCTGTTGCTGGTGGCCGGTGGCAGCGGCTATCTGGTGCAAAGCAGCCAGCCTTGGCAGGCGGCGTTTGCCGAATACCGCACCGCCACCGGCGAGATTCGTCACCTGACCTTGAGCGATGGCACGCGCCTGGACCTCAACAGCAACAGCGCGGTCGACCTGCGGTTCAGCGCCAGTGAGCGGCGTATCCGCCTGATACGTGGCGAGATCCTGCTGACCAGCGGCCACGACCCGTCCCGGCCATTGATCGTCGAAACCCCGGCCGGAGATGTGCAGGCCCTGGGCACCCGGTTTGCCGTGCGTGAAGTGGACGATGGCAGCCGCGTCGACCTGTATGAAGGGCGCGTGCAGGTGCGTCCGGTGCGCGGCGCGGCGGTGCAGATGAATGCCGGGGACAGCCTGTGGTTCAGCGCCAGCCAGGCCTCGACGCTGGCGCCTGTGAATGCCAACGCCAGCAGTTGGACCGAGAACCGCTTGATCGCCGAGCGCCAGCCGCTGGGGCAGTTCGTTGCCGAGTTGAGCCGTTATCGCCCGGGGCTATTGCGCTGCGATGCGGCAGTGGCCGGCTTGCTATTGACCGGCGTGTTTCCGCTGAATGACACCGACGCGATTCTCCACGCGCTTGAACGTTCGTTGCCGGTGCAGGTACAGGCGGTGACGCGCTATTGGGTCACGATCAAGGCGCGGGTCTAAAAAAATTTTTTGCCTACGGCTTGTCGGTTTTCCAACCCCGTCCGGGATACCTCTTGAAAGCCAATCAAGAAGCGTTCTCACGGGGAGCCCTGCAATGTCGCACCACCCAATCCAACCCCTGGCCCGCGCCCTGCGCCGTGGCCTGTTTGTCAGTTTGCTGGCGACGGCGCCTGTGGTGCCGAGCGTGGTCCAGGCCCAGGAGAGCGCTGAAGCCCTGCGCCAATACAACATTCCCGCGGGCAACCTCGACCAGGCCTTGAACCAGTTCGCCAGCGCCTCGGGAATCCTGTTGTCGGTGGACGCCTCGCTGACCCAAGGCAAGCGCAGCGCCGGCTTGCAGGGCCGCTACGCCACCGGGCCAGGGTTGGAACGGTTGTTGGCCGGCAGCGGGTTGGTCGCGGTGCAATCCCAGGGCGGCTGGTCGTTGCAGGCGCTGCCGGCGAACGGCGCGCTGCAACTCGGGGCGACGCAGATCAGTGGCCAACAGGATCAGGAAGCGGCCTGGGGCCCGGTCGACGGCATCGTTGCCAAGCGCAGCGCCACCGGCAGCAAGACCGATTCGGCGCTGGTGGAAATCCCCCAGACCATCAACGTCATCACCGCCGCCGAGATCAAGGCGCGCGGCGCCCAAAGCGTCACCCAGGCGCTGCTTTATACGCCGGGCATGACCGCCGGCGGCTTTTCCGACCGCGTCAAACTGTTCGATGAACCCACCTCCCGTGGCTTCTCGCCGACGCCGCTGTACCTCGATGGTTTGCACTTGCCTTATGGCGGCGGCAGCACCGGCGGTGCATTGCAGATCGAGCCGTACTCTCTGGAACGCATCGAAGTGCTCAAGGGCCCGGCCTCGGTGTTATACGGGCAGAACCAGCCGGGCGGCATCGTCAATATGGTCAGCAAGCGCCCCAGCGAAACCCCGGTACATCAAGTGGTGCTGGAAGCCGGTACCTACGAACACAAAAGCGCCGCCATCGACCTCAGTGGTCCACTGGATGAACAAGGCCAGTTGCTCTATCGCCTCACTGGCCTGGCCAAGGACGAGCAGGGCGAGATCAACTACGTCGAGAACAAACGCCAATTCATCGCCCCCAGCCTGACCTGGCAGCCCAACGACGACACGCGCCTGACCGTGTTCGCCCAGTACCAGAAAGACAAAGGCGTGCCCGAGGCCCAGGGTTTGCCCGCGTCCGGGACGATCTGGGACAACCCCAACGGCAAGATCAAGCGTGATGTGTTTATCGGCGAGCCGGGCGTCAACCAGTACAACCGCGAGCAGTACGTGTTGGGCTATGAGGTGTCCCATCGCCTGAACGACACCTGGACCCTCAAGCAAAATGCCCGCTACGCCGAGGTGGACGACCGTTACACCGCACCGCTGCACGGCTACAGATTTGTACCCAACCCGGCAACTGGCGTGCAAGACCAACGCTACCTGCAGCGCTTCGGCGTGGACTGGTCGCAGAACAACAAAGTGTTTGGTGTGGATAGCATCGCCCAGGCGGAATTCGACACCGGAGCACTGTCCCATACGCTGATCGTCGGCCTCGATTACTACCACTTCAACTCGCAATTCCACGGCCTGTACGACCGTAATCCGCCGGTGATCGACCTGTTCAAGCCGGTCTACGGCCAGCGGATGAATTTCGGCCAGCCTTACCGCTGGGACCGCACCGTGACCCAGACCGGCCTGTATGTGCAGGACCAGATCAAACTGGATAAGTGGGCGCTGGTCCTTGGCGGGCGCTACGACTGGGCCAACGTGGTCAACAAGGAGCCGTTGGCCGACACCCGCACCAGCAGCAAAGACCAGGCGTTCACTGGTCGGGCCGGTTTGGTGTACCTGTTCGATAACGGCCTGGCGCCGTTTATCAGCTACTCCGAATCCTTCCTGCCGCTGTCGGGCACCGATATCAGCGGCAAACCGTTTGATCCCTCTACCGGCAACCAGTACGAAGTCGGCCTGAAATATCAGCCGCCGGGCCAGAAGAGTTTTGTGCAGGTCTCGGTCTACCAACTCGACCAGGAAAACGTGCTGACCACCAACCCGGTAGACACCACCTTCAGCACCCAGAGCGGTGCCATGCGCTCACGGGGTGTGGAGCTGGAAGCCAAGGCCTCCCTCAGCGATGCCTGGGACGTGGTCGCCTCGGCAGCGCGCAACGACATCAAATACACCAAAGACAATGACGGCCGCCAAGGCCGACACCCGGCAGGCATCTCACCGCTTACCGCTTCGGTGTGGGTCAATTACACCGTCCTCGGCGACACACCCCTGGCGGGCCTTGGGGCAGGCGTGGGTACGCGCTATGTTCGCAGCAGCTTCGGTGATTACTACGCAGGAGCGTTCAGCATCCCGTCCTATACCGTCTACGACGCCAGCCTGAGCTACGACCTGGGTGCCTCGCCGTTCAAGCTCAAAGGTGTGAAGCTGGCGATGAATGTGCAGAACCTGACCAACAAAACCTACGTGTCGCAATGCACCAGCGACCTGGATTGTTACTACGGGGAAGGGCGCACGGTGGTGTCGAGTTTGACCTATGACTGGTAAACATTTGCGAACGGCGGCCGTTAACGTGTTTTAGCCAAACACCCTTCAGGAGATTTTCCGTGTCAGTGATCGACAACCCCTACGCGCCGCCGCAGGCCGAATTGAGCCAACCGCTTGCCGCTGCATCCACGTTTTTTGTGGTCGCACCGCGCAAGCTGGTGATCATGATTCTGCTGACCTCGGGTATGTATTTCGTCTATTGGTTCTACAAGCAGTGGACCTGCTATCGGCAGGCGACTGGCGCGAACGTCTGGCCGGTTGTGCGGGCGTTCTTCTCGGTGATTTTCCTTTACCCACTGATCATGAAAATCCGCCGGCAAGTTGAGGTCAAGGCTCCGACGTATCAATGGCAGCCACGCAGCGTGGCCATCGGGTTGGTTGTTTGCGGTGCCTTGCCCTACATGTACTCATGGGCCCTTGCGCCGCTGACCGCGATGAAGATCAGTGCTTGCCTGACGATTGTGCATCTCTACCTGATGGTGCAGGTACAGCGCGCGGTGAACCAAGTGGAGAATGACCTCAGGGGTGAAGTGAACAAACGCCTGACCTTGGCTAACTGCATCTGGATCGCTATCGGGTTGTGTTTTTACGCGCTCTCGATTGTATCGGCGATGCGTTTAGCTGAGCTGGCGCAGGGTTAGAGGATGAGCTGCTTCTGAGCTTGCAACAGCATGAAGGTAATGTCGTCGTCGCCTTGGAGATCATCGAGGCTTTGGCCCGCAATAGCCTTGAGTTGTTGCGCGGGTGAGAGCTCAGCCCAAAAACCGTCAGTGGCCAAGATCCACTTCGTATCAGGGCCTGCTTGCAACGATTGGATATGCGGCTCATGCGGCCTGCGATAGCTCATGCAGTTCCACAGTGTTTTACGTGTAGGGCTGCTGGCGATAAGGTCGTGGCTAAGGTCGCTCTTCCAGTTGGGGCCGCAGTGAGGCGGGCTTAGCCAATTTACCGCGCGCCCATCTTCCAGCTGTCCCAGGCAACAGTCACCTGCGTGAATGGAAACGGCGGTGTGACCATGAATCATGAGTACGAGATAGCTGGCGGAGGCGAAGGGGTAATTTGCGCAAAGGGTTGAGCGTACTTCGCTGAGTGAAGTGAGTGTCAGATCAAGGGTTTTGTCGGGACAGGAAATCTCAGAGCGCTTGAGGTTGGAAAAGGAAGCCAGCACATAGTGAGTCAGTGCCCGCGCCAAGGCGCCGCTTTCGGGCTTTGAGGTGCCGTCTGCTATTACGTAAAGGTAGGCACCGCTGTTGTATGCCGAGCCGGCGGCGTCCCTGTTTTCCGCTCGGTTGGTTCCTTGGCGGGTTACGCTCACAGGTAGGGTCAAGCGTGCGCTCCGGATGCAATCATTGTGCTCAGCCGTTCATGAATCAACGTTTCACGATCAGGGTCCTGAGCTGTACTTTGAACCACGTCTAAAAACGCCGTAAGCCTCAGGAGTTCAGAAAGTTGTTGGCTGACGAACGTTCGTAGCTCGCTCGGCGCTAGCTTCATTTCTTCACCCAACTCTTCGCGGCCATCAACCAATGCGATGATGTCTTCAATGTCGTTGGACATCAGAACATCCCCGTTTCCTCGTCCCTTATAGGCCTGCAGTTTCGCGGCAAGAAACCACGGCGCAGCGAATACCTTGATTCGAATGCCGTCGGGCAGGTCGTGGTAAACAGCATTTTCCAACCCGCCCACGAACCAGGTATTTGAAAACCCCAATACCTTTTCATCTGTCGGCATAAAGTCGACTTTCAGGGCGCCCAGGCGCAAGCGGCAGGTAACAGTGTCTTGTCCGGTATTCTTGAAGCCCTTGGATTTGAGATGATCCTCCAGCCGATACCAGTCAGCGGTACTTGTCAGGTGAATGACCAGATCGACATCGTCGGTGCCACGAATGGATTCCTGAGTGAATTCATCGGTGATAAGCAGGACAGTGGTGCATCCGCCGACGAAGGCCACTTGTTCCCGCAGCTCCTCCCCCAGCGCCTCAGCAACCTCTCCAAGCATGCGCAGCATCATTGTTCTGTTTGAGTTCAAAGGATCCACTCCCGCAGCATGGCGTCGGCCACTTTGGTTTCTCGTGGGCCTCCGATACGAATGGCGTCGACGAGGGCGAGGAAGTGGTAGAGAAGCTCGTCCTTTTTTACTGCGCCCGGCACAGTTTTATATAAGGGTGTGATTTCCTGACCTTTACTTTTGCCATAGGCGTCAGGCCAAACAGGCATGAGGTCGCCGCCACTCATGACTTTCCCTGCCAGGATCGGGGCTGCGAATGCAGTCGGAATGCCTCGTACAATAGGGCCGGGCTTCACGGGAAATATATAGCGAATGCTGTAGGTCACCAGATCGAGAAGCGCTTTGCTTCTAACCAGTGGTGAACCGTCGGAGTGGTTTGTGTAAATCAGGCCAATGTCGCGGCAGCGATTGAGTGACGAGGACACTTCGGTTTTGCTTAGCCCGAGTGCGGAAGATAGAGCTCGCACGGAATAGCTTTGAAGATTGCCCTTCTCTACTTCTTCGTCGCGATCATCCCAGCCACGACAATCTTCCGGCTCGGAAAACTGATAGGTCTTGAGATAACTGAAGGTGCCGTCAGAGTGCTGCATTCTCTGGGCCCATGGATCATGCTCGTCATTGGGGACGGTAAATTCGCGCTTTTTTACGCGCTCCCCTTTTGCCCGCAGTTCAAGACTGATTAGTTTGAACAGAACTACGATATCTTGACTTTTCATGGGGCTCCGGTTCCGAGTGTCCTCTGTCCGCGGACAGAGGACACTTTCTTGCATAAAGTCTTAATCCGTGTCAAGCATCAGGTCGGATTCTGCAAAAACACCACATACCCACGAAACCACTTATTTCCCTTCAAATACCCCGGCTCCTCCCATTCCCCACCCTGAATCAAGCCAATCTTGAACGGCACCCCCAGCCGGTTCATGCGTGGCAGGTACGCCGCGTAGTCCGGAATGCTGTGGCGGCCCTGGTAGGTCTGCACCACCACTTCATCAATTACGCCTTTGAGTTGGGCGATGGCGGCCGGGTCAGCGTTGCTGCTCCAGTCCATCAGCCCGGTGATGCTCAGGCGCAAATCCTTGGGCAGGCGCTGGCGCAAGTCGCGCAGGAAGTCGGCGTATTCGTTGAGGTATTGCGTGCGTGCGTCGAAGTCGATCTGGATGCCAACCACCGGGTTGCCCGCGTCTCGCCAGCGTTGTACCTGGCCGAGCATCTGGCTGTAGACCGTCTCGGGCCAGTGCAGGGTGTGGGCGCGGTACACCACCCAGATTTCACCTTGGGTGATGCGCGGCACACTCATGCCTTGGGCGATGAACTGCACGCCACGCTGGGGGGCGCGGCGGGTTGAGTTGATCTGGCCCTGGAGGATGTACAGGGTTTTGGCCTGCTTGAGCACCGGCTGCGGCGCGACGCCGCTCCACAGCCAGAACGCATCATGGTCGCGGGCGTCTACCGCGCCGAAGGCCGGGCTTGCCAGCAGGAGCAGGGCCAGCCAGAAGCGCTTCACGGCTTACCAGTAGTACTGCTGCGACTTGCCCCACTGGGTATCGGCAAACCCGGTTTTCAGCTGGCGGAACCAACCTTTGCGCACCGCCTTGTCGACGTCTTCCCCACCGCAGCTGTTGTAGCCCGAAGGCCCATAGCAGTTGATGGCGCGAAACAGTGCGTAGGCCTTGTCGTTGTGAGGGGCTTTGGGATTGCCGATCACCCGCTTGTAGCCTTCGAGCCGCGAGAAGGTTTCGCCCTTGAAGGGCGAGGCGGTACTGCCCAGGCTGCCGGCGGAGCGCGCTTGTTCCAGGGGCATGCCGTCCAGACCGTTACGCAGGACGAATTCACCGAGGCAGTTCAGGCCTTGCGGGTTTTTCGGATCGGCCTGCAGAGTGCTGGCGATTTGCGCGATGCTCGGGCAGGTGTAGCCGGACTCGGCCTTGTCACCGTTCCATTGGAACAGTTTCAACGACTGGCCGCCGCTGTAGACGTAACCCAGGCTGGTGCCGAGCTTGTCATCGGGAACCGAGGCGGGCAGTTGCTTCAGGTCCTCGGCAAAGGTCTCAAACTGGCCGCGCAACAAGTCTTTATAAAGCAGCGTGAACTGCGCGGTCTGGCGCTCTACCGGGTCGCTGGCATGGGCAAGCTGTTGGCGCAGCAGATCGGGACCGGCGACGTTGCGCAGCAGGATATAGCGCACCTGTTTGGCACTGATCGGCGAGTCGGCGGCGAATACCTTGGCCAGCTGGCCGCTGCGTTCGTAGTTCATCGCCAAGGCCAGCTCCAGCTGGTCGCGTTGCAGCGGTTGTTTGGCCAGCGGCAGCAGTTGCAGCCACAGCGCTTCGGCGGCTTTCCAGTCTTGCTTGGCTTCCAGTGCCAGGCCGCGCAGGGTCTGCTGGCTGAAGGCGAAGTAATCGAGGTTCGACGGCACGTCCTGCGGCAACAGCTTCAAGGCGCGGTCGGGCTGATGCTCGACGTACACGGCAAACGCCGCTTGCACGTAGTTATATAATGCCGGTTCTTGGGCGAATATCGTTTTTTGCCCGTCGAGGGCTTCACGGGTGAGCTTCGGCGGGTCACCGGCGCGCATCCACATCAGGTCGTTGAGGGCCAGGATCAACGGATTGCCCACGGGTGCCGTGGTGCTGGTCAGCAACTTGGTGTCGGCTTCCTGCACCAGTTCATCCAGGGATACGTTGCGCTGGGCCTCGGTGGCCTGAGTCAGTTGCCAGGCGAAGTCGTCCGCCAGTTTGTCGGGGTTGGGCGCCAGCCAGTGCACCCGGCGCAGCAGGCCGCGGGCGGAGGCGGCATATTCGCCCTGTGGATAAGTTTTCAGGTAATCATCGAATCCAGTCTCGGCCTGTTGCAGCGCGGACTTATCCACATGCTCAAGCGAGGGCGTGCCGTATTCGTCGAAAGCATTTTGCTGGGCGTCGTTCAGCGCGGTGCGCGCCGTCATGTACAACGCCGTTTCCTTGAGCCAGGGCAGCGAACTGCTCGTCAGCGCGGCGAAGCCTTTTTGTGCGTCGCTGAAGCGCCCGCTGTAAAAATCCCCGGCGGCTTTCAGATAGGCCAGCAATGCCTGGCCGTCTGCCGATTTCAACTGATCGGCCTCGCCCGCAGGGACGCCGTCCGAGGAACAACCGGTCAGCATCTGCAAGCGCAGTTTGGCCAGCACCTGACGCTCGGCCTGCGGTACATCGGCCTTCACCACCTGGCTGATAAACGCGGCGGCGCTGTCATCGGCGTTGCTGCGGCAACGGCTGCCTTCGCCGGAAAGGAAGGCTTCACCGGCGGCCTTGTAGTCATCGCGCTTGATGCCGAGTGGGCTGAGCAGTTCATCCAGTTCGGCGGTGCGCGAGTCGTCGGGTTTGTTGTCGGGCTCATCTGCTGCGGGCGTGAGCCGATACACCGGGAATGGCACCGGGCCAAAGCCTTCGGAAAAGTCCTGCTCGCCCAGGGCATTCGGTGCCAGCGGCATGACGTTTTTGTCCGCCAGCAGCAGCCGCAGGTTGACTCGGCTGTCATTGCCCGGGCTCAAAAACGGCAGGTTGCTGCACACGTCCAGGCTGTTACGCGACACCCGCCAATCCGGGTAGCACGAGTCATCGCCGCTGGCGTGGGCCTGAAAGGGCAGGGTGGCGAGCAATGCCAGTGTCAGGGGTGACAGAAGACCGATGCGCATGAAGTGTCCTTGATCCTGAATCCATGGAAGGCAGCAATCATAGCCTGATCCGACCAAAGCGTCGGAGACACCCTGCGCAAAATTCAGATTTGTCCGATTGGCGGATGGCGGCTCAAAACGAGCAAAACAGCGGGCGAATCAAGGCCTTTTCACCTAGAGTGGCGGGTGTTCGCGCAAGCGCAGGTTCAGTAGTGGGTGAGGAAGTAGAGGTGCGACGCTCTGTGGCGGAACAAGACAACAAGGCCGGGGCCTTTCCCGTGGTCAATCCTGGTCTTTGGGAGAATGCCGGCTGGCTGGCTCGATTGTGGTGGGTGCCGCTGGTGGCGTTGGCCATGGCCGTGCGCTTCTATGGTTTGACCGCCTCCGCGATTTGGGGCGATGAAGGTTCAAGCCTGCTGCTCGCTGAGTACTCCCTGGAAGACCTGTGGTTTCACGCCGCCCATGACGTTCATCCGCCGCTGTATTTCTTCATGCTGCGCGGCTGGATCGAGCTGTTTGGCGACAGTATTTTCTCCCTGCGCAGCGTGAGTGCGATCCCTGGCGTGGTAGCCGTCGGCCTGGGCGTCTGGCTGACGCGCCTGATCGCGACCCGCCGCGCGTCGGTACTGGCCGGAATTCTGTTGGCGTTGCTGCCCACGGCGGTGCGCTACAGCCAGGAAGTGCGGATGTATTCGCTGCTGGGCGTGTGGCTGCTGGCTGCAACTTTGGCATTGGTGTATTGGGTCCGCCAGCCTGAGCGTAAGCGGTATCTGGTGGTCTATGCGCTGTTGATGACCGCCGCCTTCTACACCCACTACTTCACCGCGTTGTGCGTGCTGGTGCACTGGGCTTGGCTGGTATTGCTGCGGCTGCCACGGGCCGGGGGCCTGCGCCTTGTCACGCGTCCGGGCTGGTGGTTGGCCAACGTGGCGATTGTGTTGCTGTACTTGCCCTGGCTGCCGAACCTGCTCGGCCTGGTGCAGCACACCGAAGAACTCAAGGTGGGCGGTGATATTGGCTGGGAGGATCCGGTCAACCTGTATTCCGTGCCATCGATGGTGTGGCAGTTCCTCATTCAGGACCCGGGCGACCATTTGTGGGGCCCCCTCTTCATTGCGTTTCCTTTACTACTGATAGCGTTGGTAGGCGTCACCGCCTGGCGCGATCAAAGCCGCTATCGTTTCGGCTGGCTGCTGGCGCTGTTTTTCATCCTGCCGGTGCTGCTGGTCTATGGGGTTTCGTTCATTTCCCCGGTGTTTATCGAGCGTTATCTCACCGCCTACGCGATGAGTTTGCCGATCATCGTGGCGGTGGCTGTCGACCGTCTGTCGCCACGCCTGCCGCTCGCGGGGGCTGCGCTGCTGGTGCTGTTTGTCGGGGTCGAGTGGGTGGGCGTGAAGACCAACGCCACCGTCGATGAGCATGATCAATTCAACGTGGTGGTGGAGTTCGTCAACCGCAACTACCAGGAAGATGACCGCATCGTCATCAGCGACATGCTGTGGTACTTGCCCTACGTCTATTACGACGAAACCGACGCCCAGTTGCAGCTCTTCACACCGCCGACCGCCGCCGGCAAATCGACGCGGCCGAATGCCTATGGTTTTGGCACCTTAGTGGACCAGGATGGCGGGCGAATTTACCTGGATCGCCTGTCGGCGTTGCCGGCTGAAATCCAGCGTGTCTGGCTGATCAGCGCCGCTGATGGCCCGGATGATTTTGCCCCATTGCCGGCAGGATGGCGCCAGCTCAGCCAGCAGGATGGCGGTGGCGCACGGGCCCGACTGTTTGTGCTGTGCAACGCGCCGGCAGGTGTTCACCGCACTGGCTGTGATTAATCTGCGCGGCACCTCAGAGGTTCTAGACTCAGGTTAGCCCTCCTTCAGGAACACATCATGGAATCTCCAGTCCACAGCTTGCCGTCATTGTTCAAACAGCTTGGCTTGCCGGATGACCCGGTGAGCATCGAGCGCTTTATCGCGGTGCATTCCCCGCTCAAACCCGAACTGCATCTGGCGGAAGCGTTTTTCTGGACGCCAGGCCAGAAGGCGTTTTTGCGTGAAGAGATTTTGGAGGATGCGGATTGGGCAGAGGTGGTGGATGAGTTGAATTTGCGGCTGAGAGAGGGGCGAGGGGTGTAAAAAAAATTTTGTAAAATCCCCATAATGTAAAAATAAATGGTGAGAGGTAAAAAAAACTGAGCTTTAATCCCCCTGGTTAATTTTTTCTAGGGACGCTCACCATGCCCGTCGTTGGTTACGCTCATTTATGTGAGGCGTTGAGCCTTAAGGTCATCGCTCCCAAGCGCGTCGCCATGATCAAACCGGTGACGCGCATCACCTTGATTGGTGATTGCCTCGCGGTCCCGCAATCGGTGGCGCCCGGACAAGATTCTTTATTCGAGCATGTGCTGTTCGCCCTCAAGCATGAAGGCATCAACCTGCCTGTTTTGGCTCAGACATTTGAGCAGTTTGGCCCTGAGCCTTTTCTGTCTGAACTCGCCAAGTCTCCCAATGGTGTGTTTATTCGCAAAGCCTGCTTCCTGTGGGAAGGGCTCACTGGACGCTCGCTGGATTACACAACGCCGGTGCGCGGAAGTGTTGTTTTCCTGTTCGATCCCAAGCGCTATGTAACAGGCCCCAGTACCCGCAATAGCCGCTGGCGAGTCGATTTCAACGGTCTGGGCTCGTTGCATTACTGTGCCACCGTAGAGCGCACTCCACAGATAGAGGCGTTACTGGCGTTGGATGTGTTGGGCCGCGCCAAGTCCTTCATGGCCACCCTCCCGCCTGAAATGATGGACCGCGCCATCCAATGGGCTTACCTGCATGAAACCCGCGACTCGTTCGCCATCGAAAAAGAACAACCTAGCGAAGAAAAGTCCCGTCGCTTCGTTCAACTGCTGCGCCAGGCCCATGAAGGGCGCCTGCTCACCGAGGACTACCTGGTAGAGCTGCAAAACAGCACTGTATCCAATCCCTTCGACAAAGCTGTCGCCTTCCGTCACGAGCAGAATCACCTGCATAACGGTCTGAGGGGCGCTGCGGGCGTCAGCTATGTGCCCCCCGCGCCGGATTTGTGCCAGGAGTTGATGGAAGAGCTAATGGCTTTTGCCAACCAGCCAGTGCGGGACGTCGACCCATTGGTGGCAGCAGCAGTGACCGCCTTCGGTTTCGTGTTCTTGCACCCGTTCATGGACGGCAATGGGCGCTTGTCGCGCTTTCTGGTGCATCAGACGCTCTGTCATTACGGTGCTTTGGAAAACGGCCTGCTGCTGCCGGTATCGGTCGCGATGAAGCATGAGGAACAAGCCTACCTGCAAGCCCTCAAGGCATTCTCACAACCCTCCCGGGAATTCTGGAATGTCACCTGGCTGGATGGCGACCAGATGGCCTTTGACTTCATTGGCCATCCTTCGATTTACCGCTATTGGGATGCCACCCGCTGCGTGGAATTCACCTTGCAGATGGCCCGCCGGGCGTTTGAAGTAGAGCTGCGCGAGGAAACCGAATTCCTGGATCGCTACGACCGCGTGGTTAAAGCCGTGAACGAGCGCTACGACGTGCGCGGCAGCGATCTGTCGAAGCTGGTGATGATGTGCCTGGATAACGAGGGCAAGGTTTCCCGGCACCGACGCAAGCAGTTCCAGTACAGCGTTGCGCAGGAGGTGTTTGAGTTTATTGAGGAGGAGGTAGGACGGGTGACGGCTTAGCGGCGATCGGCTCGGCGCAAAAAAATCGCCTTTCGCGCGGACGTTTCCGGCACATGAACTAGGGTAAAGAGCAGCAGTTCCTTGGGCTGCGTCGCTTCGCCACCCATCCGCAAATTTGTATCAAAACTTGACTGCTTTGGATCCATCGACCATATTGATAGTTAGCAAACTAACTGTATGCGAAGAGTCCAGTGTCCCAGACCCTCGAACAACTCCAGATGAACATCAGCAGCAGCATGGTGGTAGGTGCCAGGACCTGGCGCAAAATCTGCCAGACCACGCTCGTCAGCTATGGCATCTCCGAAGCCTGCGCCGTGCCGCTGCTGATGATCGGCCGCCTCGGCGACGGTGTGCATCAGGTCAAGGTGGCCCAGGCCGCCGGGATGGAAAGCCCGTCCCTGGTGCGTCTGTTGGACCAACTGTGCAATTCCGGCTACGTGTGCCGCACCGAAGACATCCACGACCGCCGCGCCAAGGCCTTGAGCCTCACCGAGCGTGGCCGCGAGCTGGTGCAGGCGGTGGAGGAACAGCTGGTGCGCCTGCGCCGCGAGGTGCTGGCGACGATCGATCCCGATGACCTGGAAGCTGCGCTGCGCGTACTGCGGGCCTTCGAAGGCGCCAATCAACATCCCATGGTTGTGAGTTCTTGAACGGATTTTTTACCGGCATGCCGCCGGCCAAGGATTGGTTCTACGGCGTAAGGACATTCGCCGCTTCAATGATCGCGTTGTACATCGCCATGCTGATGCAAATGCCGCGTCCGTATTGGGCGATGGCCACGGTGTATATCGTTTCCAGCCCGTTTGTCGGCCCTACCAGCTCCAAGGCGCTGTACCGGGCGGTCGGTACCTTCATGGGCGCCGCCGCTGCGGTGTTTTTTGTGCCGATGTTTGTGCAGACGCCTTACGTGTTGGTGGTGGTGATCGCGCTGTGGACCGGGATTCTGCTGTTCCTGTCCCTGCACCTGCGCACCGCCAACAGCTATGCGCTGATGCTGGCCGGCTACACCTTGCCGCTGATCGCCCTGCCGGTGGTGGATAACCCGCTGGCGGTGTGGGATGTGGCCGAAGCGCGGACTGAAGAAATCTTCCTTGGCATTGCCGTGGCGGCCGTGGTCGGTGCGATGTTCTGGCCGCGACGCCTGGCGCCGGTGTTCGATGACTCGGTAAGCAAGTGGTTTGCCGACGCGCAGGTCTACAGCCGGCGCTTCCTCAGCCGCAACGTGCAGCCCGAAGAAATCAGCACCCTGCGCGGCGGCATGGTTGCCACCTTCAACACCCTGGAATTGATGATCGGCCAGTTGCCCCATGAGGGCTCGCGGCCGCAAACGGTGCGCAACACCAAGGAGCTGCGCGGGCGGATGATCCACCTGCTGCCGGTGATCGATGCCCTCGACGATGCCGTGTATGCCCTGGAACACCGCGCGCCGGAATTGCTCGACCGCTTCACACCGTTGCTGACCGCCGCCAACGAGTGGCTGGACAGCACGCAAAAGGACGCGCCCCTCGAACGCTGGCGTGTTCTGCGCGACCAGATCGAAGCCCTGCAACCCGATGCCGACGCCCTGGATGACCGCCACCAGTTGCTGTTCTCCAACGCCCTGTATCGCCTCGGCGAGTGGGTGGATCTGTGGCAAGACTGCCGCAGCCTGCAAGCCGCTATCCAGTGCGAAAGCCAGGACAGCTGGCGCGCGGTGTACCGCCACTGGCGCCTGGGCCGGCTGACACCGTTCCTCGACCGTGGCCTGATGTTCTACTCGGCGTTTTCCACCGTCACCGCGATCATCGTCGCCTCGGTGCTGTGGATCCTGCTGGGCTGGACCGACGGTGGCAGCGCAGTGATCCTGGCGGCGGTGGCCTGCAGCTTCTTCGCTTCGATGGACGACCCGGCGCCACAGATCTACCGGTTCTTTTTCTGGACGGCGATGTCGGTGCTGTTCGCCAGCCTCTACCTGTTTCTGGTGCTGCCCAACCTGCATGATTTCCCGATGCTGGTGCTGGCGTTTTCGGTGCCCTTTATCTGCATCGGCACGCTGACGGTACAGCCGCGCTTCTACCTCGGCATGCTGCTGACGCTGGTCAACACCTCGTCGTTTATCAGCATCCAGGGCGCCTACGACGCGGACTTCCTGGCCTTCGCCAACTCCAACCTGGCGGGGCCCGTGGGCTTGTTGTTCGCCTTTGTATGGACCCTGATTGCCCGGCCGTTCGGCGCTGAACTGGCGGCCAAGCGCCTGACCCGCTTCAGCTGGCGCGACATCGTCACCCTGACCGAGCCTGCGACCCTGGCCGAACACCGCAAGATGGGCGTGCAAATGCTCGACCGCCTGATGCAACACCTGCCGCGCCTGGCCATGACCGGCCAGGACACCGGCATCGCTTTGCGGGAAGTACGGGTGGCGCTGAACCTGCTGGACCTGCTGGCGTACTCGCCGCGCATCCTCGGGGTTCCGCGTGTGTTGTTGAACCAGGTGGTGGAAGGCGTCGGCGGTTACTTCAAGGCCTGCCTGAAAGCCGGTGAACGTCTGCCGGCCCCCAGCGGTCTGCTGATGACCCTCGACCGTACCCGCCGCGCGCTCAACGGCCAGGGCCTGCAAGGTGAGGGCGAAACCCGCCTGCACCTGCTGCACGCCCTCAGCGGCTTGCGCCTGGCGTTGTTGCCCGGCGTGGAATTTCTTGGCGGCACAGAGACGCAAGCGCCGTTACCCGATGGAGCGCCTTTATGATCGGTGATCTGGATATCAGCGGGGTGTTCCTGCCCACGCTGCTGGTGCTGATGGGCATTACGTATGTGTTGTACCTGGTGGTGCACGGGCTGTTGACCCGCCTCCACTTCTATCGCCTGGTCTGGCACCGGGCATTGTTCAATGTGGGTCTCTACGCTCTGTTGCTGGGCGCAGTGGACTCACTCAGTCGATACCTCATGACATGAAAAAACCTTTTTTGACCATCGGCCGTGTAGTCCTGACGTTATTGGTGGTGACCTTCGCCTGCGTCGTCGTGTGGCGCATGGTGATGTACTACATGTTCGCCCCCTGGACCCGTGACGGCCATATCCGTGCCGACATCGTGCAGATCGCTCCGGACGTGTCCGGGCTGATCCAGCAAGTGGACGTGCGTGACAACCAGTTGGTGGTGCGCGGCCAGGTGCTGTTCTCCGTCGACCAGGACCGCTTCAAACTGGCCCTGCGCCAGGCCCAGGCCGCCGTGGCCGATCGCCAGGAAACCCTGGCCCAGGCCGTGCGCGAGAACAAGCGTAACCGTGGCCTCGGCAACCTGGTGGCCAGCGAGCAACTGGAAGAAAGCCAGTCCCGCGTGGCCCGTGCCCAATCGGCCCTGGCGGAGTCGCAAGTGGCGGTGGATGCCGCGCAGCTCAACCTGGACCGCTCGGTGATCCGCAGCCCGGTGGACGGCTACATCAACGACCGTGCGCCGCGTAATCAGGAGTTCGTGACGGCCGGGCGCCCGGTGTTGTCGGTGGTGGACAGCAATTCCTTCCACATCGACGGCTATTTCGAAGAGACCAAGCTCGACGGCATCCACGTCGGCCAGAGTGTCGACATCCGCGTGATCGGCGACAACGCTCGCCTGCGCGGGCATGTGCAGAGCATCGTCGCCGGTATCGAAGACCGTGACCGCACCAGCGGCTCCAACCTGCTGCCCAACGTCAACCCGGCGTTCAGCTGGGTGCGCCTGGCCCAGCGGATTCCGGTGCGCATCGCGTTTGACGACGTACCGGCAGACTTCCGCATGATTGCCGGGCGCACAGCCACGGTGTCGATCATCGGCGATAAACCCACGTCGGAGAACCAGCCATGAAACGGCTTTTAGCAACCGCCGGGTTGGGGTTGTTGCTGTCGGCCTGCCAAGTGGTGGGCCCCGATTACAAGCTGCCGGACAAGGCGGCCGTGAACCGTGGTGACCTTCAGGGCCAGTTGGCCGGGGAGGGCAACAATGTGGTGTCGGCGCCGGTGCCGGCGGACTGGTGGAAGCTCTATCAAGACCCGCGCCTGGATAAGCTGGTGGAGCAGGCCATGGCCTCCAACACCGACCTGCGGGTGGCTGCGGCCAACTTGCAGCGCTCGCGCTATCAGGTGCAGCAAGCCGAGTCTGCCGGCGGCTGGAGTGCCGGCGCCAAGGCGGAAGCCCAGCGCTTGCAAGAATCCGGTGAGGCCTATTTGCTGACGGAAAAAGTCCCGGTGGGCAATATCGGCGCTGCGAGCATCAGCACGTCCTACCAATTCGATTTGTTCGGCACCTTGCAGCGCGGCATTGAAAGCTCCCAGGCCAGCGCCGATGCGGCCCAGGCGGCGGCCGATATCGCCCGTATCACCCTGGTGGCGGACGTGGTGCGGTCTTACACCCAGGTGTGCGCGGCCAACGAAGAGTTGGCGATCGCCAACGAGTCCCTCGACCTGCAAGCCCAGAGCACGCACCTGACCCAACGCCTGCGGGATGCCGGGCGTGGTGATGAAACCCAGGTCACCCGTTCGCAAACCCAGTACAAATCCCTGCGCGCCGAAATGCCGCGCTATGAAGCGTTGCGCCAGGCCGGGCTGTTTCGCCTGTCGATGCTGCTGGCCAAGCCACTGAATCAACTGCCGGCCGGCACCGCCCAATGCGCCGAGCTGCCGCATATCGCGCAATTGCTGCCGGTGGGCGACGGCGCCACGCTGCTCAAGCGTCGCCCTGATGTGCGCCAGGCCGAACGCCAACTGGCGGCTGCCACTGCGCGCATCGGTGTGGCCACCGGCGCCTTGTACCCGGACATCAGCATCGGGGCCACCGTCGGCACCGTGGGTCTCCTGGATGACCTGGGCACACCGGCCACCAACCGCTGGGGCTTTGGCCCGTTGATCAGCTGGACGCTGCCGACCAACGGCGCCCGCGCCCGCATCCATGAAGCCGAAGCCGCGACCCAGGGCGCCCTGGCGCATTTCGACGGCGTGGTGCTCAACGCCATCCGCGAAACCCAGACGGGCCTGGCGCAGTACACCGCGCAACTGCAACGTCGCGATGCGTTGGCCGATGCTGGCGCGTCGGCCAAAGAGGCCGCGGAGCAGACGCACCGCTTCTTCCAGGCCGGCCGCGCCTCATTCCTGGCCGACCTGCAAGCCACCCGCACCTACACCGATGTACGGGCGCAACTGGCGGCGGCGAACACCCAGGTTGCCATGAGCCAGATCGATTTGTTCCTGGCCCTGGGCGGCGGCTGGGAAAGTGGACGAACGCAAGCCACACAAGCCAGCAAACCCTGAGCTGATTGCTATGCTTTGACTGGCGGGTTCTGTTGATGACCCGCTTGTCACTGCTCGCGTTTGCTCATGGGGATTCCAATAATGAAAAACCCTTATGCTCCCGCTTTCTGGTGCGTGTTCTTCGCACTGGTGTTGCTATCGGCGACGTACTTCTACGGCATCATGCTGGCCCATCAAATCGACAAGGCCATGGTGTTCCTCGACAGTGCCAGCGCGCTGATCGCGGTGCTGTCCATCGGTGTGGTGGCGTGGGCCACCTACCAGGGCCAGCGAATCAAGCGAAGACTGCTCGAACAAGGCAAGACCCGCGTGGCGATCTGGGACACCAAAGTCGCCCTGCGCCGGGTCGAGACGGTGTTCGACCGCTACTTCTGGGGCAGCTACTGGCAACCGGGGCGCACCTTCCAGGAAGTCATGGGTGAACTGACCGGCACCCCGCTGGAAAAAAGCCTCGAAGCCCTGAAAAAACAATGCGTGATGCTTGATCGGCAAGTCGCCGACGGACGGCATTGGCTGAATAACGCCCGGGAATTATCCGACGTGGCCACCGCGATGGCGCGAGAGCGTTACCAGCTGGATTTTTATGATCCCAAGTCGGATACCCCGGGCAATGCGGTGATTCACCGTGAGTTTGAAGTGCTGGTATACACGTGGACGGCGCGGCTGAAGAGCTTTGACCATCAATTGGATGAGATCGAAACCGAGTATTCCTGAAGTCTGTGGTGTCTGTACTGACGCCTTCGCGAGCAAGCCCGCTCCCACCTTCGATCGAGTTCCATCTTTGGAATGCAGTCGAAGGTGGGAGCGGGCTTGCTCGCGAAGGCACTTTACCGTTCACCGCTGAAGCCTGCGCCTATTGAAAAACTGGGCCGCATACGCCAGCCAATGCTAATCTTCCCCGGATTTCGGCGGGCTTGAGCCGACACCCTTCGGGGTTCAGGGAAGACAGCCCACTTCACAGGATTTGATCAGGTCACTACATGAATAAGCCAGCAGTCGTTCTCTTGGGTATCGTCGTCGCCATTGGTGCAATCAGTGCAGGCGGTGCCTGGTACACCGGCAAGCAACTGGAGCCGGTGCTGCAAACCGCCATCCAGGATGCCAACAAGGAACTGCAGACCTCCATGGCCGGCGTCGACGGCACCGTGACCCTTGAACTGGTCTCCCTCGACCGCCAGCTGTTCAGCAGCACCGCCCACTATCGCCTCAAGGCCCAAGGCGCAGTGTTCGGCGAAAACAATCAGGACACCGAACTGCTGTTCGTCGACCATATCGAACACGGCCCGCTGCCGTTCTCGCGCCTGGTGTCGCTGAAGTGGTTGCCGGTCATGGCCACCAGTCACTACGAGCTTGAGAAAAACCCCACCACCGAAAAATGGTTCGCCGCCAGCAAAGACGTGTCGCCGCTCAAAGGCGTGGCCAACATCGGCTACAACCGCTCGGTGAACGGCAACGTTGAACTGCTGCCCCTGGAGCTCAAGGACGACAAGTCGGCCGTGAGCTTCTCCGGTGCCAACCTGGACTTCGACTCCACTGCCGAAGGCAAGAAGGTCAAGGCCAGCGGCTACATGGACAGCCTCAAGGTTTCGGTTGTCGATGCCAACAACGCCAAGCTGGATGCCGAGCTGAGCGGCCTGACCATCGCCAGCAACCTGGAAAAAACCACCTTTGGTTTCTACACCGGGCAAAACACGGTCGAGCTGACCAACACCAAGGTCACCTTCGGCCCGCAGCAAGCGGTGCTGACCCTCAAGAACTTTGAGCAGAAAGACAGCAGCGAAACCAAGGACAACAACCTGGCCGGCCGTGTCGACTACAAGATCGACGAGATCGGTTACCAGGGCAAGCCAGTGGGTTCGGCGGCCATGGCGGTCAGCATGAAGAACGTCGATATCCCATCGATGCTGGTGCTGACCAAGCTCTACCAGGAAAAAGTGCAACCGGCCCAAGCCGCTGCCGCTGCCGGCCAGCCAGTGCCTGAGTTGCAACTGACCGAAGCCGAGCAAACCCTGGCCCAGGCCAATGTCAACCAACTGCTGGCTGCCAAGCCGCAGGTGGCGGTAGAAAACCTGTCGCTGAAAACCACCAATGGCGAGAGCCGCTTCAACCTGGTGGCGGACTTCGCCAAGCCGTCGAGCATGGACCTGCCGCCGGTTGAATTGGGCAAGCAAATCGTTGCGCTGCTGGACGCCAACCTGACTCTGTCCAAGCCGATGGTTCAGGACGTTGCCGCCCTGCAAGCGCAGATCGGTGGTGTGACCGACCCGAAAGCCATCGAGCAGCAATCCCAGATGGCCAGCGAGATGATCAGCGGCATGGCTGTGGGCACTCAACTGGCGACCCTGGTGGGCACCGATATCGTGTCCAAGCTGCACTACGCCAACAATGAAGTGACCTTCAACGGCCAGAAAATGACCGTCGAGCAATTCATTGGTTTTGTGCTGGGCAAGTTCGGCGCGGTCAACGGCGCTCAATAAAACTCGTCTCAAAGTGATGTAGGCCAATTCTGAAGAATTGTTCGGAATTGGCCTTTTTTGTACCCCTCTCAAGGATATTGCGCCCCAGGAAAGCTTGGCCGCGTCATCAGATGCTGGCCGCCTGGAGTGTCGTGCAGGTGAATTTATCGCTACAGCTTTCCCAGGTGAGGAAGCTGACGACATGTCGCGTAATGTTCATCCCTTTATCCGTTTGGCCCTGTGTAGCCAGTTGCTCTGGCCTTTCATCGCGTCGGCGGATGCTGCCTATGATTCGCTGATCAACCAGGCCCGCAGCGGCAACTATGGCCCGGCCCTCAATCTGTTGCGCCAATTGCCCGCCGAGCGTCAGACGCCGGGGCAGGTCAGCGATCACCTGTTGATTGCCAGCTGGGCACGCCAGGACGCCGAAGTGCTTTCGGTCTACGAGACCCAGGGCCGCAGTCGTACCCTGACCACCCAGGCGCTGGCCACCGTCGCCCGCACTTATCGCAACCAGCAGCGTTGGGAGCCGGCGATTGCCGTGTATCGCCAGGCGCTGCAACGCGAGCCAAATAACCCGGACCTGCAACTGGGCCTCGCCCTTACCCAGGCCGACGCCGGCCAAACGGCCGAAGCCGTACAGCGCACCCGTGCTCTTGTGGCCGCCAAACCCGACGACGCCGACCGCCGCATGGCCTTGGGTTACGCCCTGACCCGCGCCGGTTCAACCTATGACGCGCTGTTCGAGTTCGACCAGGCCTTCATCCGGGCCGGCAACAAACCCGAAGTCGCCCGCGAATACATCGTCGCCCTGCAACGCGCGCGACTGCCGGAACCGGCCCTGCGCCTGGCCGCCCGACGCCCGGGCCTGTTGGACCCGGTCACCCAGCGCCGCCTCGAAGGCGACCTGGCCGCCGAGCGCGTGCGCATGGCCGAGTTCGCCTCACGCAGTGAAAAAGAGCGCTACGTCATCGCCGACCGCGCCCTCAAGGATTACGACCAACTGCTCACCACCTGGGCACCGGATGCCACTGCCCATGACGACGTGGTGCGCTGGCGCATCGACCGCCTGGGCGCGCTGAAGGCCCGGGCACGCACCGCCGAGGTGATCCGCGAGTACGAAGCCCTGACGGCCCAAGGTGTGCAACTGCCGACCTACGCCGTGCGTTGGGTCGCGGCGTCCTACCTCGACCAGCGCCAGCCAGAAAAGGCTGCGCCGCTGTATCGCCAGGCGGTGACCGCTCCGGACGCGGACGTGGGCGACCATGTTAAAGACAGCTCCGCCCTGTTCTACGCCTTGTTGGAAAGTGACCAAGTGGCCGAGGCTCGCGCGGTCGCCACTCACCTGGCCGAAACCGAGAAGCCCCGGGTTGAACTCAAGGGTCTGCCCATCGGCAACCCTAACGATGAATGGATGGACGCCCAGCAACTGGCGGCCCAGGCCGGTACCTATGGCGCGGACCTCAACGCCAGTGAAGAAAGCCTGGAGGCCCTGGGCAATAAAGCCCCCGGCAGCATCGGCGTACGTCTGGCCCAGGCCGAGATGTACCGTGCCCGTGATTGGCCGAGGCGCGCCGAAGATTCGCTCAAGGAAACTGAAAACCAGAGCCCGCGCGACATCGGCGTGGAAATGTCCCAAGGCTTCACGGCGTTGGACTTGCAGGAGTGGCGCCAACTCGACCTGCTCACCGACGATGTAGTCGCCCGCGCGCCCGAAAACCGCCAGGTGCAGCGCCTCAAACGCCTGCGCGATGTGCACGACATGGCTGAAGTCCGGGTGGAGGCCTACACCGGTAAAAGCTTCGGTGGCGGCAACGACCAGGAAGCCGGTGCGGTGTCCGGTAGCCGTGACTGGGGCATTGAAACCGTGATCTACACCCCGCCCATTGACGAAGACTGGCGCCTGTTCGCCGGTGCTGGTTATGGCACCGCCGACTTCGCCGAAGGCACCGGCCATCATCGCTGGCAGCGCGTCGGCGTAGAGCGGCGTACCCGCGACATGACCCTCGAAGCGGAGGTCTCCAACCACTCCTATGGTTTTGGGTCCAAACAAGGCGCGCGGGTGTCGATTGCCAGGGACATCAACGACCACTGGCAATACGGGGGCAGCCTCGATTACCTCTCGGCCACCACCCCGTTGCGGGCGCTGAACACCGACGTCACGGCCAACGGCGGCAGTGGTTTTATCCGCTGGCGCGCCAATGAGAGCCGGGAGTGGAAACTCGCGGTCAGCCCGTCCCATTTCAGCGATGGCAACAACCGGGTCGAAGCGTTGCTCACCGGCCGCGAGGGTGTCTACAGCTCGCCCAAAGTGCAAGTGGAGCTGGGCCTGGATGTCAGTGCCAGCCGCAACAGCAAGGAAGACACGCTGTACTTCAACCCCAAGTCGGACCTCGGCGTGTTGCCCACCGTCACCGTCAACCATGTGCTCTATAACCGCTACGAAACCCAGTGGAGTCAGCAGTTCCAGGTCGGCGCGGGTACCTATAGCCAGCGTGATTACTCCACCGGCGGTGTCGGCTTGATCGGCTACGGTCAACGCTTGCGCTGGAACGACGTACTGGAAGCCGGCGCCAACCTGAGCCTGGTCAGCCGACCTTATGACGGTGAGCGCGAGCGCGATCTGCGCCTGCTCGTCGACCTCACTTACCGTTTCTAGAAGAGCCTGACCATGACCCTCCTCAGCCGTTGCTTGCTGGTCCTGGGCGTATTGCTGGCCGCCGCCTGCGCCCAGCAACCCGCGCCATTCACTCCTCCCGCCGAGCGGCCGACCCTGGCCAACGAAGCGCCGTGGCCGAAGAACCACTTTTTGGGCATTGCCTACCACGATGTCGAGGATAACGACCCCGATCAGGCGGTGGTGGCCGTGCGCACCGAGCGTTTGATCGAGCAGTTGGCCTGGCTGCGGGAGAACGGTTACCAAGCGGTCAGTGTGGACCAGGTTCTGGCCGCTCGCCGGGGCGGGCCGACACTGCCGCCCAAAGCCGTCATGCTGAGCTTCGACGACGGCTATTCAAGCTTCTATACCCGCGTGATGCCGATTCTGCGGGCGTATAACTGGCCGGCCCTGCTGGCGCCGGTAGGTAGCTGGATCGATACACCGCTCAACCAACCGGTGGATTTCGCCGGAACGCCTCGGCCCCGTGGCGACTTTCTGACCTGGCAGCAGATTCGGGAAGTGTCCCAATCCGGCCTGGTGGAAATCGCCGCCCACACCGATGCCAATCACAAAGGCATCCTGGCCAACCCCCAAGGCAACCTGGAGCCGGCGGCCACCACACGGCGCTTTGATCCGGCGACCCATCGCTATGAAACCGAGGCGCAGTTCCAGGCGCGGATGCGCGCCGACGTGGTCGCGATCTCCAACAAAATCCGCACGGTCACCGGCAAGGCGCCTCGGGTATGGGTATGGCCGTATGGCGCCGCCGACGGCACCTCGCTGGCGGTGGTGGGTGAGCACGGTTATGAGATGGCGCTGACCCTGGACGACGGCCTTGATGACTCGAACAAGCTGATGAACAGCCCGCGCTTCCTGGTGGATTCCGACCCGGACGGCGAGCACTTCGCCAGCAGCATTGTCTCGGTGCAGGCCAAGGCCCCGCTGCGCGTGCTGCATGTGGATCTGGATCACGTCTACGACCCCGACCCGGTGCAACAGGCGCATAACCTCGACGTGCTGGTACAGCGTGTGGTGGACATGGGCTCTGTGACCGTGTTCCTGCAAGCCTATGCCGACCCCAAAGGTGACGGCCTGGTGCAATCGTTGTACTTCCCTAACCGTCACTTGCCGATGCGCGCTGACTTGTTCAACCGGGTTGCCTGGCAGTTGCACACCCGTGCCCGGGCCAGCGTGTTTGCCTGGATGCCGGTACTGAGTTTCGACCTTGATCCCAAACTGCCACGCGTCACGCGCTGGGATCCGGAAACCGGCAAGGTCAGCCCTGATCCCGACCAATACCAGCGCTTGTCGCCGTTTGATCCGAAAGTGCGGCAGATGATCGGCGAGATTTATCAAGACCTGGCGAGCACCGGCAACAGCGCCATCGATGGTGTGCTGTACCACGATGACGCGCTGCTCAGCGATTTCGAAGATGCCAGCCCGGCAGCGCTCAAGGCCTACGTCGCCAACGGCCTGCCCAACAGCATCGCCGCGCTGCGCGCGGACCCGGCCGTTCTGCAGCGCTGGACCCGTTTCAAGAGTCGCTACCTGATCGACTTCACCAACGAGTTGACCGCCAAGTTCCGCGCCATCCGTGGCCCGCAGATACAAACCGCGCGCAACCTCTTCGCCGAGCCGATGCTCAATCCCGGCAGCGAAACCTGGTTCGCACAAAACCTCGATGACTTCCTCCAGACCTACGACTGGACCGCGCCCATGGCCATGCCGCTGATGGAAGGCGAGACACTCAAAAACTCCAATGCCTGGCTGGAAAGACTGGTGGCGACGGTCAAGGCGCGTCCCGGTGCGCTGGAGAAAACCGTATTTGAGTTGCAAGCCAAAGACTGGCGCACCAAGGCCGCTCCCGACATCAGCGGCACGCAATTGGCCGAATGGATGAATGTGCTCAAGCGCCAGGGCGTGACCAGTTTTGGCTACTACCCGGACAACTTTCTGGAGAATTCGCCGGACCTGAAAACCGTGCGTCCGGCCCTTTCCAACCAGTGGAATCCTTGACTCATGTTCGACAGAATCCTCGCGCTTATCGTTTTGTCGTTGGTATTGGGTGTGCCCCTTGGCCTGATCTTTTTGATCACCGGGCAGTTCCTGATGGACTTCGTATTCTTCTATCCGCTGTTCATGTCCGGCCTGTGGATCGCCGGCGGCCTGTACTTCTGGCTGCACTGGGAGCGCCATTGGCCATGGGCGGACGACACGCCGGCGCCGGTGTTGGCCGGTGAGCCACTGATCTCGATCCTGATCCCTTGCTACAACGAAGGCGACAACGCCGCCGAGACCATCGGCGCCGCGTTGGCTCAGCAATACCGCAACATCGAAGTGATCGCGATCAACGACGGCTCCAGCGACAACACCGCCGCCGTGCTCGATGCGCTGGCGCTGAAAGAACCGCGCCTGCGGGTGCTGCACCTGGCGCAAAACCAGGGCAAGGCCGTGGCCTTGCGCATGGGTGCGGTAGCCGCGCGCAGCGAATACCTGGTGTGCATCGACGGCGACGCATTGCTCTCGCCGAACACGGCGGCGTACCTGGTGGCGCCGATGCTCGACAACCCGCGCCTCGGTGCCGTCACCGGCAACCCGCGGATTCGCACGCGCTCCACCTTGATTGGCCGGGTGCAGGTGGGCGAGTTCTCTTCGATCATCGGCTTGATCAAGCGCACTCAGCGGGTCTTCGGGCGGATCTTCACCGTTTCCGGCGTGGTGGTGGCGTTTCGGCGGGCGGCCCTGGACCGGGTCGACTACTGGAGCACCGACATGATCACCGAAGACATCGACGTGAGCTGGAAGCTGCAACTGGACCACTGGAGCATCTTCTACGAGCCCCGCGCGCTGTGTTGGATCTTGATGCCGGAAACCCTCGGCGGCCTGTGGAAGCAGCGCTTGCGCTGGGCCCAGGGCGGCGCCGAAGTGCTGTTCAAGAACATCCGGGGCATCTGGCAATGGCGCCATCGCTACCTGTGGCCGCTGCTGTTCGAGTACTGCCTGTCCACCGGCTGGGCCTTCACCTTTTTGCTCTCGGTGATCTTCTGGGCCGTGGGCAAAGTCGTGACGCTGCCCGCCGCCATCGCCGTCGACTCACTGATGCCGCCGGCCTTCACCGGCCTGTTGCTGGCAGTGGTGTGCCTGGTGCAATTCGCGGTGAGCATCATGATCGACCGGCGCTATGAAAAGGGCCTGTGGAAAACCCTGTTCTGGACCGTCTGGTACCCGCTGGTGTTCTGGCTGGTCAGCCTGTTCACCACCCTGGTCAGCTTCCCCAAAGTGTTGTTCCGCCAACACCAGAAACGCGCGCGCTGGGTCAGCCCGGATCGCGGTATCAAAGCCCCCGCCAAGGAACTGCAACCATGAACCTGATCCGAACCCAACAGCGCCCGGTAATGTGGGCGATCGACGTATTCCTGACCCTGCTGGCCTGGGCCGGGCTGATCCTCCTGCTGGTGCGCGGCATGGTGCCGATGCTCGACAGCCACGGCGGCCCGCGCATCGAAGCCCCGATTTTTGCCACGCTGGACACCTTGCAGATCTACCTGTGGATCGCCGTGTTCAACGCCGTGATATTGATCAGTTGGGCACGTTACCAGCAGCAACGCGGCAAGCGCTTTGCCCAGCGCCGCTCGGCGGCCAAGGCGTTGAGCGACCAGCGTTTGAGCCACAGCTTCAGCCTGGGGGAAGGTGACCTGGAGCAACTGCGTCGCCCGGGTGTGCTGGTCATTCATAACGACCAGGAAGGTGGCGTGCAGGAAGTGACAGCGCATGTGTCCCGGCATGTGGAGAAGCCAGGGTTGAAGCTGGTGCCGGGGCAGGAGCGGGCGAAGGAGGTCAGTTAACCGGAATGCCGAAAAGTGGGATCCAATTCACAAAATAGCCGCGAACTTTTCCGGTTTTTTGGCTACTAACCAGTCGTGATAACAGATTGATGGCCAAGTAGTGGCAACTGTAAGCCCTTTAGCCGAAGTTGTATCAATACTGTTACCGCTTGTCGGAATAAAAATTCCAATTGCAAGCGATTAAGCGTTGCATGATTTATTTATTGTTAATAATCAGCAACTTAAAGGCCTATTAAACATAATTTCCAACTAAGTCAGATTCTTGGCCGACTGGAAGTTCGATGTTAGTTTGCCGGCCCCCGCTTTCTCGACGGATCGAACATGTCTTTATTACTGCCACGGACTCGGCTGCTGCTGGGCGTTTGCCTGCTGACTTGCTTTGCACTCAATAGTGCGACGGCTGCGCCCACGCCTGGCGATCAGGACCTGATCCGCGATCGGCAAAACCGTCTGCTGGAAGAACAGCGCCGGCGCCTTGAAGACCTCCAGGAACTGCCCGGCAAAGAAGCCAAGCCCGAAGCGCCTGCCACCCCGGCTGACACCCGTTGCTTCCCGATCAAAGACATCGAACTCAAGGGCGCCGACAGCCTGCCTGCACCGGACCGCGAGCGCCTGCTCAAGCCATATATCGGCCAGTGCCTGGGCGTGTCCCAGCTCAATCAAGTGCTCAAGGCGATCACCGACTACTACATCGACAAAGGCATGGTCACCAGCCGTGCTTACTTGCCGCAGCAAGACCTGTCCACCGGCCACCTCCAGGTGTTGGTGGTGGAAGGCAAACTCGAAGGCTTGAAGGGCGCCGACGGCAGCAACCTGTCCCAACGCGAGCTGGCCATGGCCTTTCCCGGCAAGGTTGGCGAGCAGCTCAACCTGCGGGAAATCGAGCAGTTGGTGGACCAGTTGAATCGCTTGCCGTCCAAGCAGGCACAAATGGAACTGACCCCCGGCAGCCAGGTGGGCGGCAGTGAAGTACAGGTCAAGAACGTCCCGCAAAAGCCCTGGCGCGCCAGCCTGTCGCGCAACAACGACGGGCAGAAAAGCACCGGCGAACAGCAGTGGGGTGCCGGCCTTGAGTGGGACAGCCCGCTGGGCCTGGCCGACCAGCTTGTGTTGCGCGGCGGCCACGATGCCGTCAGCGACCACCAGAAAACCTCGAAAAACACCATGCTCTACTACAACGTGCCGTGGGGTTGGTGGAACTTCAGCTACATCTACAGCGAGAGTGATTACCGCACCTTTGGCGTAACCAACGACTTTAAATTCAAGCAGAACGGCGACAACGAAAACCACCAACTGCGCGCCGAGCGGGTGATCCATCGTGACGACGTGAGCAAGACCTCGGTGAACGTCGGCCTGTCGCACCTGCGCACCAACAACTACATCCTCGACGTGCGCACCGAGCCCAGCAGCAACCGCCTCAGCGAACTGCAACTGGGCATCAACCACGGCCGCCGCATCGGCAATGCCTTCGTCAACCTCGACCTGGGCATGCAGAACGGTATCGGTGCCTTCGATGCCCAAGCCGAAAACGAGCGCGATCAGAACGGCAATCGCCTGCCCAACGCGCGCTACCGCAAATACACCGCCACCGTCAGCTACTTGCAGCCGTTCACGCTGTGGGGCGAGTCGTTCAGTTTCTCCAGCCTGGCCACCGGCCAACGCAGTGAAGACATTCTGTTCAGCCCCCAGCGCATGAGCCTCGGCGGTTCGGCCTCGGTGCGCGGTTTCAAAGACCAGCAGCTCACCGGCGACAGCGGTGGCTACTGGCGCAACGACGTGCGCTGGGCGCGCCCGGTGACCTGGGACTGGATGCGCCCGGCCTTTGCCGAATACGGCGCCAGCGTCGGCTACGACCAGGGTGTGATCAGCAACGACCGCTACAACGGTGAAGTGCATGGCCGGGTCTCGAGCAACTCGTTGGAGTTGTTCGCCCGTGGCAAATACGTCAGCACCAGCGTGACCTTTGCCCATTCCCTGGAACGCCCGGCAGTGATGAGCGAGCGCGAAGCGCCGATCTACTTCCGCATGGATTTCTTCCTGTAATTCAACGCCCCGTTACATCGAGAATATGACAATGGATGTTCGCCACTTTGCCTTCCTGGCCCGCCAACCTTCTGCTGCGCTGAAACCGCGAGACTCGTTCTTCGGCCTGCCCAAGCGCGGCCTGGTGCTGATCCTGGCCAACGCGCTGTTCTGGCAGCCGCTGCTGGCCCAGGCCGAAGGCATTGTGGTCAGCGCGCCGGGCACCACCGTCGGCCAGGCCGGCAATGGCGTACCGGTGGTGAACATCGCCACCCCCAATGGCAGTGGCTTGTCCCATAACCAATTCAAGGACTACAACGTCGGCCCCAACGGCGTGATCCTCAACAACGCCAACGGCCCCATGACGAACACCCAGCTGGGTGGCTACATCGTCGGCAACCCCAACCTCAAGGGCGGCGCGGCCAGCGTCATCCTCAACGAAGTCAACGGCGGCAGCCCCAGCCAACTGCGCGGCTACACCGAAGTGGCGGGCCAGTCGGCCAAAGTCATCGTCGCCAACCCGTACGGCGTCACGTGCAGCGGTTGCGGCTTTATCAACACCCCCAACGTGACCCTCACCACCGGCAAACCGGTGCTCGACGCCAGCGGCCAGTTGCAGCGCTACCAGGTTGACGGCGGCGCCGTGACCATCGACGGCGAAGGCTTGAATGCCAGCAACGTCGACCGCTTCGAAATCATCACCCGCTCGGCCAAGATCAATGCGCAGATCAATGCACGGGAATTGACCGTCATTGCCGGGCGTAACGACGTCGATGCCAACAGCCTGAAAGCCACCGCGCGCGCCGATGACGGCAGCGCAAAGCCCGAGCTGGCCATCGATTCCTCGGCATTGGGCGGCATGTACGCCGGTGCGATCAAACTGGTGGGCACCGAGGCCGGCGTGGGCGTGAAGCTTGACGGTACGCTGGCCGCCAGTGGCGGCGACATCCAGCTGGATGCCAACGGGCGCCTGAGCATGGCGCAGACGGCGACCACCGGTAACCTCAAGGTCACCGCGCAGAACGTGAACCTGACCGACAAGGTCTACGCCACCGGCAATGTGCAGGTGAGCAGTGCTGAAGAACTGGTCAACCAGAAGAGCCTGGCCGCTGGCCAACGCATCGAACTCAACGCCACCACCGTCACCAACCCGGGCATCATCGAAGCGGGCGTGCAGGCCGATAACAGCCGAAATACCACGGGCGACGTGGTGGTTAACGCGCAGAGCGTGAACACCAGCGGTGACCTGCTGGCCAGCCGCGCGTTGGCGATCACCGCCGCGCAGGCGCTGACCAACCAGGGCAGCATCATCCAGGGCAAAACCGTCAGCGTCAGCACGGCCAAGCTGACCAACCAAGGCGCCACCGCCCGTGTGTACGGCGAGCAAAGCCTGGCGATCAGCGCGCCGGCCATCGTCAACCTGGGCGGGTTGATTCGCTTCGGTGAAGGCCAGGCCGCTACCCTCGACAGCGCCTCTTTGGACAACCGCCAAGGCCGCATCGAAATGTCTGGCGGCAGCCTGGTGCTGACCAGCGCCGCACTCAACAACAGCGGCGGGCAAGTGATCGCCAACGCCCTGACCGTCAACGCAGGCAGCCTTAACAACCAGAACGGCGTGCTGGTGGCGGATGCCCTCACGGTGAACGCCAGCGACGTCGACAACAGCCTCAAGGGCCTGATCCAGGCCGACAACGGCGCACTGAACCTCACCGTCGCCAATGGGTTCAACAACACCCAGGGTTTTGCCCAGGCCAGCACCGACCTGAACCTCAACGCCGGCAGCCTCAGCAGCAACGCCAACGGCGTACTGAGCGCCAACACCGGCAAGTTGACCCTCGTCACCGCGCAACAGCTCAATAACGCCCAAGGCCGCTTGCAGGCCGGGCAGGGCGATGTCGAGCTGCACGCGGCGAACCTGGATAACCAGAGCGGCGTAATCGTCGGTAAACAACTGCTGCTCGATGTGACTGGCGGTGACATCGACAACCGCGCCGGGCGCGTGGTGGGCGACCAACTCGACGTGCGCGCCTCCGGCCTCGACAACCGCAACGCCGGCCTGCTGGCCGGTGGCGCGCCGGGCGTGAGCCTGCTGCTCAAGGGCCCGGGCCAGTTGCTCAATGCCCAAGGCCGTATTCAAAGTGAAGGCCTGTTGCAGGTACAAGGCGAGCGGCTGGACAACAGCGCCGGCATCCTGATCGGCACCTCGGTTGACGTCACCGCGCAGACCCTCAACAACAGCAACAAAGGCTCGCTGGTCAGCAATGGCGGCGACGTGACCCTCAACGTCAGCGACCTGCTGACTAACGCAGGCGGGGTCATCGACGCTGGCGAACGCAGCCTGCTGGTCAAGGCGCTCACCACCCTCGACAACAGCGGCGGCACTCTGCGCGGCAAGCGCCTCGACATCGCCGCGCAGCACCTGAACAACGATGGCGGCCAGCTGCTGGCCGGTAACCAGGGCCTGAGCTACAGCGGCCAGGACGCGACCAACCGCAAAGGCCTGATGCTCAGCGGCGGCGCATCTACCCAACTGGATACCGGCAGCCTGGATAACACTGGCGGCACCGTGCAAGGCGACACCCTGACCATCACCGCCGACAGCGTGAACAACGCCAGCAACGGCACGTTGGCCAGCCTGGTGGGTAACCTGCAACTGACCGTCGAAGCCCTGGCCAACCAAGGTGGCAAGCTGTTCGGTAAAGAACAGGTGACGATCACCGGCAACACCCTCAACAACAGCGCGGGCGGCCAGATCAGCGGCAACCAACTCAACCTGACTTCACGCGACACGCTCACCAACCAAGGCGGCCTGATTGAAGCCAACCAGGGCCTGACCCTCAACGGTGGCAACCTCGACAACAGCGCACGCGGGCAACTGCGTGCGCTGGCCGGTGCCAGCAGCAGCCTCAACCTCAGCGGCACCCTGAACAACCAGGACGGCACCCTCGAGTTCGGCAGCACAGCCTTCAGCCTCGATGCCACGCACCTGAACAACCAGGGTGGCCAGTTGCAGCACGCGGGCAACGGCCTGTTCCGCATCAACACCGCCAGCCTCATCGGCAGCCAGGGCAACATCAATGGCATGGGCACCGCTGACTGGGCATTCGGCAGCGTCGACGGCCTGGGCCGTCTACAACTGAACGAAGTGCTCACGTACAAAAGCAGCCAGGGCCTGACCCTCAAGGCCGGCGACCGCATGGCCAGCAGCAAGGGCCTGATCCTCGATGTGGCCAGCCTTAACAACGGCGGCGAACTGCTCAGCGACGGCGACCTCAGCCTCAGGCTGAGCGGCGACCTGAGCAACAGCGGGCGCATCGCAACCCTGCAAAACCTCAGCGTGACCGCCAACAACCTCAGCCAGAACGGCGGTCGCCTCGCGGGCAGCAACACCCAGCTCAAACTGAGCGGTACCCTCGACAGCCTCGGTTTCCTCACCGCGCGTCAGCAACTGGATATCGCAGCGGCCCAAATCAATAACCGCGGCACCCTCGGCGCCCAGGGCGCAGTGAGTCTGACGGCCGTCAACGGCATCACCAATAGCGCCGATTCGCTGCTGTTCAGCGGTGGCGACATGACCCTGCGCGCCAATGGGTTCAGCAACAGCTACGGCGACGTCTACAGCAAAGGCAACCTGACCTTTGCCGGTGTGGATGGCGGGCGTGCGGTGCTGTTCAGCAACCGCTCCGGCACCGTAGAAAGCGAAGGTTCGATTGGCATCAACGCCGGCTTTATCGAGAACGCCAAAGACGTTTTCGAATTGGGACAAACCCTCGAGACCGGGAGCCTGAGCTGGGTGTGTGGGCAGCACTGCGGCGAGAAAGACGACTGGCGGCGCGGCACAATCACCATCAACGAAACCTACCTGGAAAAAGCGATCCAGGATTCGGTATCGGCGCGGCTGGTAGCTGGCCAAAACATGCTGCTGCAAGGCGACACCGTACAGAACCGCTACAGCCTGATGGCGGCCAATGGCAACCTGAGCATCGCGGCCGTCGACCTGCTCAACCAGGGCGCGAGTACGCGCACCGGGCAGCGCAAAATTGTCATCGGCACCCCAGGGCACGTCGACAAGCACCTGTGGGAGCGCATGGAATACGTCGATGTGCCTGCGTTCAACAACGCGACGGCGGCCGGGAATTTCAACAAGGCAACGTTTGAAGCGCTGAAAGCGCTGTCGCCCAATAGCGATCCGTTCCGGCAATCGAGTGACGTCACCACCTGGACGCCCAACGGCGGCCTCGCCTACGACGCCACCCTGCAAGCCGGCGGCACCGTCGACCTGTCCAAAGTCACCAACAAAATACAAAACGGCACGCTGCACGAGAACACCCTGGAGCAACTGACCGGCACCCTCGGCAACGACCAGACCGGCATCCCCGTTGGCGGGATCAATATCAACCTCAGCAAGCACGTCAACGACGCCAGCGCCCAGGCGCCCGGCAGTGTGCTGCCGGTGGCCACCCTCGCACCGGGCGGTGGCTTCGTGCCCGTGGACTACACCGGCACGCCGTTCGCCCCGGTCGACCCCACCACCTCGCCGTACTTCCAGCTGCCCAAGGGTGAATACGGCCTGTTCGTCAAAAACGCCGACCCCACCAGCCACTACCTGATCGAAACCAACCCCGAGTTCACCACGGCATCGGGCTTCTTCAGCTCCGACTACATGCTCGGCAAACTCGGCTTCAACAGCGACAACGCCTGGCGCCGCCTCGGCGATGGCCAATACGAGACCCGCCTGATTCGCGACGCGGTACTCGCACAAACCGGCCAACGCTTCCTCGCCGGCGGCCTGCTCAGCGACGCCGACCAGTTCCGCTACCTGATGGACAACGCCCTCGCCAGCAAAGACGCCCTGCGCCTGAGCGTCGGCGTGTCCCTCACCGGCCAGCAAGTCGGCGCCCTGACCCACGACATCGTGTGGATGGAAAACCGCGTGGTCGACGGCCAGACCGTCCTCGTGCCGGTGCTCTACCTGGCCCAGGCCGAATCGCGCAACGTGCGCGGCAACAGCCTGATCCAAGGCCGCGACCTCAACCTCGTCACCGGTGGCGACCTGGTTAACGTCGGCACCCTGCGCGCCAGCAACAACCTCAGCGCCGCGAGTGGCGGCAGCCTCTACAACGGCGGCCTGATCGAAGCCGGCAACAACCTGAGCCTGCTGGCCCAAGACAGCATCCGTAACGCCATGGGCGGCGAAATTCGAGGCAATCAAGTCAGCCTTACCACCCTCAAAGGCGACATCACCAACGACAACACCGCGATCCAAGTGCGTGAAGGCGTCGGCATGCGCACCCTCACCGATGCCAGCGCGAGCACCATCACCGCCCGCGGCAACCTGGCCATCGATGCCGGCCGCGACCTCAACAACCACGGCGCCCTGGTCGCGGGTAACGACGCCAACCTCAGCGCCGGCCGCGACCTGAACCTGGTCGCCGTCAGCGACACCAGCGTGATCCACAACACCATTGATGGCGGCGAAAAATCCACCATCACCACCGACGTCAAAAACCTTGCCGCGAGCGTCACGGCGGGCGGCAACGTCAACATGCAGGCCGGGCAAGACGTCAACATTATTGGCAGCACCGCCACCGCCGGTAAGGACCTGAATATTCAGGCTGGGCGCGATTTCAACGTGACCTCTGTCAGCGATGTGCACAACGTCGAGGGCAAGGAAAAAGACGGTAAAAAGCGCATCAAGACGGCCGATGAGCAGACCACGCAGTTGGCCAGTGTGCTGACGGCGGGCGCGGACTTTAAGAGCCAGGCCGGGCGCGACACCACGATTGTGGCGAGCAAGATCAGTGCGGGGAATGAGGCTTATCTGTATAGCGGGGATAAGTTGAATTTGCTGGCGGCTGAGAACAGTACGCATACGTTGTATGACATGAAAAAGGTCAGCGGTTGGGGCAACAAAAAGACCCAGCGTGACGAAGTGACTCGCGTGACCAACGTCGGTACTGAAATCAAGACCGGTGGTGACCTCGTGCTTAAGAGCGGTGGTGATCAGACTTACCAGCTCGCCAAGCTTCAGAGTGGGAAAGACATCACCCTGGACAGTGGTGGTGCTATCACCTTTGAGGCGGTAAAGGACCTGCATCAGGAAAGCCACGAGAAGACCAATAACAATGCGTTTTGGGTGTCTTCCAAAGGCAAGGGCAATACAGATGAAACCCTGCGTCAGAGCCAGTTGATTGCCGAAGGCAACGTGGCAATCAAAGCCGTCGATGGTTTGAAAATCGACATCAGCCAGGTTAACCAGCAAACCGTTAGCCAGTCCATTGATGCGATGGTCAAGGCGGATCCGCAGTTGGCGTGGATCAAGGAAGCGGAAAAGCGCGGTGATGTGGATTGGCGTCAGGTCAAGGAAATCCACGACAGCTTCAAGTACAGCAACTCGGGGTTGGGGCCGGCTTCGCAAATCATCATTGCAATTGTGATGGCAGCAGTCGTCGGGCCTATGGCCGCCGTCGCTGCAGGCGGAAGTACGGTGGGCGCCGTCGCAGGCGCGGTTGCAGCGGGTGCCTCAACGAACGCGACCGTCAGTGTTATTAATAATCGAGGCAACCTTGGCGCTGTGCTTAAAGATGTGACTTCTTCGGATGCTATGAAGGGGTACGTTATTGCGGGTGCTACGGCCGGTCTGACGGCGGAATATTTTGGTGATTGGACTGGAACCGAAACAAACACGGCAACAGGGAAAATCACAACACCGGGAATATTGAATAGCTGGCGTGGTGTCGGCCAATTTGCGGCTAACCAAACGCTGCAAAGTGGTACGTCCATGCTGTTGAGCAAGGCGCTCGGACAAGGTGGCAGTGCCAGCGATGCGCTGAAAAACGCGTTGTTCAATACCTTGGCGGCTGCCAGTTTCAATTTGTTGGGTAATTACACCAAGAATGTGTTCGCAGACGGTTCCGCACCGAAGGTTGCGATTCACGCCATGGTCGGTGGGTTGCTGGCAGAGGCCACTGGAGGAGACTTCAAGACCGGCGCCTTGGCAGCAGGGGCGAGCGAGGCATTGGTCACCCATCTGGACGGCTTAGTTAAAGGCGACGATAACTTGCTTACGATGAGTTCGCAGATCGTCGGCGTGCTGGCGGCAGCAGCACAAGGCGACGTGGACGCGGCTGCGCTGGAAAAAGGTAGTTGGGTGGCGCAAAACGCAACGCAATATAACTATCTGAACCACAATCAGCTTGAGAGAGCAGCCAAGAAGATAGCGGCGTGCACGGACACTTCCTGCATTGAAGACACCACCCGTAAATTCAAAGAGTTGAGTCTTCAACAAGATATTGACGCGATCGCCGGCTGTAAGGCTGATCCTTCTACGTGTGCAGCGCGGTCTAAAGAAGTCGCCAATACCATGGCGGATCTCAACCCAATCAAAGACATCGTGGAGTACGGCTCGCCGAAGGCTCGAGAAGCAGTACAAAACCTCATTAATTCGAACTTTGAGTTCCAGGAGATGTTAGCGACAGCGACGACTGAGCACACGGTCGGGGCTATGGTCGATACGCTTAAAGCAAAATGGAATTTGAGCGACGCGCAGGCGCAGGAAATTACGAACGATCTCAAAATCGCGCTTGCTGTTGGGTTAGGTACAGCGGCGGGAGCCTTGGCTTACAAGCGCGCCGTTGCGGCCAGTAAGAGAGAGACCCCGCCACCTTCAAGGCCGGATCTCATGCCGCCGGAAAACGGCAAAAATGTTTGGGATCTTGAACCTCGGGCGAGAGGTAGGCAGATTGAGACAACGCTTACTGATACGGACTATAAGGACTGGGCCCGGACGGACAACCTCATCAATCCCAAGACCGGGCAACCCTTTAAATCCAATAACTTCCCAGTTATTGACTTCCAGCTCGACACTAATGTGGTGAGTTTGAAAACGATTGATACCCGAGGTAAAGGGTGGTCTTATGACATGAGAACCCATATGGACACCTTGCAAAGTTCAAAAATTACCGTGGATGGCGTACCGGCAACGAAAATTTTGGACATCCGAGTTCAACCGGGCGGAATGGCTGACGCGAGCAAGCTTATAGAGTATGGAAAGCAACGTAATATTACTGTGATTATTAAAGAGTTCGGTGGCTAATCATATGGCTGAAATTGAAATTGTCTTTAGCGAGAGGCTACATGATGGCGCTTCAGTTGTATGGGGGCGGCTAATACAACAGCTCAAAAACTTTAATGAGGATGCCGTCATTGATGGCTTTACCGGCAAGAAAATAGGGTTGGCGGACGTTTCGGATTACTTGAAGAAAAACAAGTGTCAGAGTTTTTTTATTGAGCTGGCAAACGGTTCTGTCGAGTTTTCGTATGTGGCAGATAAAGCGTTTTATCGGCTTGATATAAAACACCTGGCGAATTCGATTGAAGTTGCACGGCCCTTGATTGAAGCTTTAATCGATGAGCCCGGCTTTGTTCAGGCTCGAATTTACGACGCCGAGTATGATCGATGGCAAAATGCCGAGAGTCTTACGCTCTTTGAAGTTGAGCGCGTCGAACACGCTCATCTGCCCAAGAAAAGTAATGGGCTGCCTTTTCCGCTGACCCAAGAGGTCGTAGATATATCAAAAAATCCTGGGCGTTGGGTTTTAAGAAACGGCTACATTGAGGCGGTTGGCGCTTTCATGTGGGTAAGCAAATACTTGCTTCAGTTAGTGGGTGTCGACGAAAAGAAGTTAATGGATATCGACTGCTTTGCAGTAGAAGATTTGGGCGGCGTTTTGAAGATTGCTGCCTATAACCAGTGCTTCACTGCAGCCGTAGGGGCTCAGGCAGAGAGGCAGGACTTGCTGAGAGAAGTTTTGTTTAACGCGTGAATTAGAGCGAGAATCGGGCGCGAGAAATAGGGTTAAGGCCACGGTTTTCTAATTAAAGTATTAATAGTGGTCTGACCCCTATTTCTCGGTCGATGATATAACAGGATTGCCGAAAAGAGACTATTGGGAGCCGGGCATGAAATCTATCAAGGAGGAAAAATGATGTTGATAGGAGGATATGTCCTGGACCCTGAGCAAGGAAGACTACAGATACCTATCATCCATCAGTCGACAGCTGAAGAGATAGAAGCCATTGTCCGACAATATGCTTCTCGTGACGGCGTTGTTAGCTTAATAATCGATCCCGAACCCGAGTACGGTCCATATAAATTAAATCTGTACACGGATTCTGGAAACTTTGTCCTCATGTTGGCCCAATATCTGGAAGAAGGTGAGCATGATGTAAAAACTATCAATAATCAGCGTGCAGGAGCAGAAATGATAGAGATTTTAGGCGACCGATATCCTGCGAGGTCAATGACGAAAGATATAAATTTTATCTGCTCGTGCTTCAAAGAGTTTTTGCGTGTTGGTAACGTTAGTGAGTCAAAATTAGTAATTTTGTAATCACAGAAAATTGGGGTCACACCACGTTTTAAGGTTGGCAGAGATGCTCTTAAAAAACATCAGAGTTAGTGTAAAGGGGGCGGATTTATTTAAACAATCTAAAACTCCAGATGAGTTGATTAAATAAATCCGTCCCCTTTGACCTCAAATACCTGCGAACTCTCAAGGCCGAATAACTATGGGGGTTGCGGTAGTAGAGGATGCGAATGGTGTTCGCTCTGTTCTGGTCAGTACAAGTGAACCTCGTGGCTATCTTCGCCCTGGAGTGAGTTTGCAAGAAGGCGAGAAAGTAGTTGTTGGAACTGGCCACGCAGAAGCGGATATTGTCAGCTATGCCAACGCTAACGGATTGAAAGTTCTTGATGTCGGTGCGACACGCCCTGTCTGTGCATCATGTCAGCGTAAAGGGGACGGATTTATTTAAATATAAAAACTCCAGATGAGTGATTAAATAAATCCGTCCCCTTTGACCTCTATTCACCCCTCAATAAATACCCATAACAGCTTGATATGTGAGCCTAGGAATTATCTTGAAGAATCTTTTGCTAGCCTTCTTTTCAACTTTGTTCCTGAGCGGCTGCGGCTCCACTGCCTATGAGAAGCCTATTTCTTACGATCAGGCAACCACCGCACGCATCCGTCTTTTCGGGAATAACGGTTTGCCGGTTGCCATCAATCCAGGGCAAGACTGCGCTTCGAGTAAAGAACCTCTTTATGCCTACGGTTATACCGTTGCGGATAAGGTCAATTCCACCTTGGGGCAACACACCAAACGAAGTGTCGGAATGCCTGCTTCCTGGAGAAGTGATCACCTGAGCTACGGCGAGTCTTACGCGGAGTTTGTTATACCCGCGGGTCTACCGTCTGTAGTCGTGATGAAAATGCTTACCGGCGAGGCGTTTTGTGTGCCGGATCCCCGCGTGTTTGTTCCTGAGGCGGGTAAAGACTATGAGGCATACCTTCAGAGGCAAGGCGGGCAATGCGGTGGGGTAATTCGGCTGCTCTCCGACGTAGAGGCGCCTGGCGCTGTCGCAGAAGTGCCGTCGAGTAGATGCGCAAAAAATTAGGTGTGTTCATCGGTTTGAGTCGGCAGTTATTCACGCTTGGCGTGTAGCGCAATAGCCGGGGTACAGAGAGGCGGACCACAGGTGTGATCTGCCCCTATCACTGCCTCATCGTCTAACAAGGCAACTCGTCAGCCGCCCTGTTGCGGTCAGTTGATGCTGTTAAGCCGGCGACTGATGACATCCAGCAAATCACACCCATCGCGCAGCGGAATAGCCAGCAATTGGGCGAAGTCTTGAAGCACCACAGCATCGCTGCTGAGCTGTTCGCGAAAGGCCAGGTTTTCCAGCAGTTGGGTGACGGCGCGAATCCGGTACACGGCGGCGTCGTGGAGGACATCGAGGGGTGCATGGGTGTCGATGAGCAGGGCGGGGACGGTGCAGTCGTGGCCCGTGAGGGGCATGTATCGATTCATTGTCAGTACTCTGTTGGTGGATTAAGCCACCACTCATTCGTCGCCAAACGAATGGGTGGCAGCTGTACGCAGGTTGGCGAACCGGCAACAGAGAAAACCGGCAGACCCGAAGGTCTCCCGCGCACAGCCGCCATATCATGCACAGCTTTGCGGGTGCAAAAACACCCGCATAGAAGCGGGATGCTTTTGCGCTCTGTTGTCAGGTCGCCAAACCTGAATCGCCATATGGGCGACGGCCCGGACTATAAGCCCGCACCCAAACCCACGCAAGGCAGCAAAGTACTGGCCCACTCCCAATGCCTCATGTCTTCACCCCCATTGCCGACACACTGGCGTTGATTAAACGCGTTCACCACCACCAACATTAAAGGACTGATGTGAAAAACCTTCTCCTGATTCTCCTCTCCACCCTCATCCTCGGCGGCTGCGTCAGCCAGCCCCTCACACCCGAGCATCGTGCGCAGGTCAAGACGGTCAAAGTGCTGCCCGTAAAGTGGGAAAAGAACATGGTCTACATGGGCCGTGAACAAGCCTGGGGTGCGGCCCTGGGCGCCGGGCTTGGCGCGGGCGTTGGCATGGCCAGCGGCGCGTCCAAGCTGGGCACGGCGGCCTTGAGCGGTGCGGGGTTTGCCGCCGGCATGAAGGCGGGGCAACTGGCTGAGATGTCGACGCCGGCCGCGATCCTCACGGTGATGGACGCCGAAAATATCGACTTGGGCGTGTTGCTCAAGCAGGCCTTTATCGATGCCTTGGCTAAGACGTCATCGCTCAAAGTGGTGGGTGACGACGAGCCGGCCGATGCACAGATTCAACTGACGGTAGGCGAGTGGGGCTTTCGCCTGACCCAGGGTTTCAGCAGCGTGGTCTACCCAACGCTAACCGTCGTGGCGCGCATGGACCGTGGCGACGAGATGCTCTGGCGCACGGTGGAGACGGTCACGCCGTTCAATGGTCAGAATGTCTACGGCTACACACCGCTCACTCATCGCACTGATCCTGAGGCATTGCGCCGTGCGTTGACGGGTATCACGCAGATCTCCGGTGGATATCTGGTGAAAGAGCTCAAGTAACTCCGCGAGCAGATCAGGAAATACCAGGAGAGTGACAATGGAAAACACATCTGAAATACGACAGTTGATCAGCGAGATTACCTCGGCTGTGGGCTATGAAGGGAACTTTGGCGACCGTATAGATAACGTCGACTTGATACTGAGCGAGGTGGATGCCGCGAGTCGCAATGGTGTTCCTGCTGACTATCTGGAGTTCCTTGCCACCTTTGGGTTTGGTGAGCTGGACTGTGCGCTCTATGTGAGTGATGGGCCGGTAAGGTATACCGCTCTAGCCGATGCAGACGCGGGCATCTATGCCGGGCTGTATGTCTTCGCGGGGGACTCCTGTGAGGTTTCATACGCTTTTGATACTCGGGGGCAATTGGGCGATCGTTGAGCTGGACGCTGAAATCGATGAGGTTGAAGTCGTATCTGAAGACTTTTCGAGCTTCATTTTAAATAAGCTGGCTTATGTAAAAGATCTGATCGAAAGGAGGCAGGCATGGACCTCTACAACTTCACCGAAGGCCAACTGAACGGCCCCGCCGAGGCTGCGTTTGTCGACGGTCTCAACGCCACCCTGGGCGTAGCGCTCCCGCCTAGCTACCTCGATTTTCTCAAAGCACACGATGGCGGCGATGGCTTTATCGGCGACCATTACATCGTCTTCTGGCAAGCGCAGGAATTGGCTGACTTCAATCGTGAGTACGAGGTTGGAACCTATGCCCCGGGCATTTTTCTATTTGCTTGCGATGGTGGTGGGGAAGGCTACGGTTTTGACACCGATGAGGCTTCGATGCCAATTGTGCGCATCCCCTTTATCGGTATGGATCGCCAGTATGCCGAGCCGGTCGCGCAGGATGTGCCCGAGCTTTTTGTTCGGTTAGCGCTTGAGCCTCAGCGGTAGGCCACGGTGCCATAACGCGCAGCATCTTGAACATTTTGTATATCCCATTGTCTTTACCCCGCCCACCCGCAACCGGTCGGGCTGCATGGACTGCAGCGTTTTCAAAATACATTAAGGATTAATGTGAACCTCGCCCTCTCATTCACTTCTCTGCCACCGCCCGCTGCGGTGCACTCGCTCGCGCCTGCGTTGCAGAAAGACGCCTTGGGGGCATGCACTCGGATCAAGTGATCCTTCGCTCAGCACACCTACAGCCGCCGGGCTTATTGGCGGCTTTGACTGTAGTTCATGGAGTTTTAGATGAAGCGTAAGCCGTTCCAGAAAACCCTGTTAGCCCTCATGGTCAGCGCAGTTGCCGCGCATGTCAGTGCGGTGGAGTTTGACGTCAGCACCGGCCAGAACATGTGGAAAGGCCAGGTGTTCAACGAACCTGTCACCTTGACCGGTTCGCGGAATGTGGTGGCCACGCAGCGTTTCGTCGATGGAGCCAGCGTTGCCGAGACGGATATTCAGGGCTCGTTGATCAATCGCGCCGATTACACGATCGATGGCAGCGGCCTCAACATTCGAGGTTTTGTGGTGGACGGCGCGCTGGACTCGGATCTGCGCGCCCGTGGCGGCACCATCACCGGGGATGTGATTCAGGCCGGTTCGATCAGGCTGACCAACCAGACCTGGGCCGAAGGTTTTGAAGTGGGCGCCGCCAACATCGGTGGCAGCGTCATCAACTCCGGCAACATCGTGACCGTTGACGTACCGGGTTCGGACAGTGACGGCGAGGGCATGTACCTCAATGGTACGACCGTCGGCGGTGACGTGGTCAACTCCGGGCTGATTGATGTGACGTCCATCTACGGCTACGGCCTGATTCTGGACACTCACAACAATATGCCGGTGACCATCGGCGGCAAGATTCTCAACTCCGGGACCATTCGCGTCACCGGTGAGGAAGCGCTGGGCATCGAGGTTGAAACCGACACCAGTGACCTGCGCATCGAAAACAGCGGGTTGGTGACGGTCAATGGCGGGCTGGCCAAAGCCGTACAGTTCAACTCCGGGACTTACGATTACGTGCTCAACACCGGCACTATTGAAGCCAACGGCACCAACGCGGTAGCCATTAATTTGGCCGGGGCGACCTTTACCCTGAACCCACAGACGGGCGCACGCGGCATCGTCAACCGTGGCCTGATCAAGGCCGACAGCACGGCGATCCTGGTGGACGCGAAGTACCAAACCTCGCCTTTCGAAATCAACCAGCAAGCCGGCGAGATCCGCAGCAACTCCGGCACCGCCATCGACGCCGCCAACCTCGCCACGCTGAACTGGACCGGCGGCAAAATCACCGGCGACCTGCTCAACTTGAGCGCGGTGAATGTCGCAGGCCAAGCCGATTTCACCGGCAGCCGCATCATCGCCCCGGTCTCGATCAACTCCGGCTCGCTGAACCTTTCCGCCCCGGGCACCACGATCACCGGCGACCTTAACGTTGCCAACGGCGCGGGCATCGATATGCACCTGTCCGACAGCGTCGTGCCGACCACGCCGTACCTGAACGTGAATGGCAACGCCACGTTCGCCCAGGCCTCGAAGCTGACGGTGAGCGCGCAACCAGGCGACTTCGCACGCACCAACAACGGCACCCAATACACCTTGGTGCAAGCCAACAGTGTGCAGAACAACGGCCTGTCGGTCGCCAGTTCGTCGTCGTTGCTCGACGTGCTCAGCTACTCGGCCGACGCGCAAACCGTCAAGGCGGTGGTGGCGGTCAAGGACAACCAGCAAGTGCAGCAAGAGCTGGCCGGCGTGGGCGCCAGTGCCGCAGCGGCGACGGCGGTCAATACCTTCTAAAAATGACGTGCTCGGCGACCTCAACCAGAACGATCAAGTGTTCCAGGCCCTGGCCAACGCCGGTACTGCGCAGCGACTGGCGCAAGTCAGCGAACAGCTCAAGCCGGACGTCAACCGCGGCGCGCTGGACGTGGCGTTGTCGGGCCAGACCGTGGTCAACGGCGCCATCTTCAACCGCCTCACCGACCAGCGCGAAAGCCACCAGGTCGGCGGCGTGTGGGTGCAGGGCCTGAGCAGCAACATGGACCAGGATGGGCGGGGCGGCAACAACGGCTACTCGGCCAACAGCAGCGGCATGGCCGTGGGTGTGGACGGGCGCTTGAACGACACCACCACGTTGGGCGTGGCGTACAGCTACCTTAACTCCAACATCCATTCCGACCTCGGCAACAAGACCGATGTGGAGGGCCATGCGCTGTCGCTGTACGGCAACTGGTCGCTGCAAAACTGGTTTGTCGACGGCAGCCTCAGCTATGGCCATAACGACAACGACAGCAAACGCCATATCGCCGGCACCACAGCCAAGGGCAGTTACGACAGCAATGTGCTGTCTGCGAGTGTGATCGGCGGCTACAGCTTCAAGCCGTCGCAGGCCGTGGTGATCGAGCCGCGCGTGGCAGCGCGTTACGCCAACGTGCGCATGGACGGTTTCGACGAGAAGGGTTCTTCGGCCGCGCTGAGCACCCAATCGCAACGCTATGAAGTGGGCGAGCTGGGCGCTGGTGTGCGCTTGGCGGGCAACTTGCCCATGGGCGCCGGTACCCTGCAGCCGGAAGCAACCTTGATGGCGTATCACGACCTGATGGGTGATCGCGTCGCACAAACCTCCAGCTATGTGCTCGGCGGTTCTGCGTTCACCGTCACCGGCGCTTCGGTGGCGCGTGACAGCTATGAAGCCAGTGTCGGCGTGAACTACCAGGTGTCGGACTTTACCGTGGGGGCCAGCTACACCCGCCAGGCCCGCAGTGGGTTCGATGCGGATGGGGTGATGCTCAAGGCGCGGTACGCGTTTTAAGTTTTACAGCCGATAGAAAACGGCGTTGGGCTGCGGTTCTCCCACGTAGCCCGAGCCAGATTTTTAATTGTGTTCAAGGAAGTTACCCATGAAAAAGACCTCACTCCTAATCCTCGCCCTGGCCTTGGCCGGCTGCCACTCCACTGCCAGGAACTCCTCGCCAAGCCTGCTGACGGACGGCGTTCAGTTGCAGCAAAAAAAGGTCGAGGTGGACGCCGAACACGCCAAGGTCATCATGAAGGCAACCGGTTTCACCTACCCGGTGCAGTTCTCCGTACGCCGTAGTTCCGATGTGGACCAGCGCCCGGAAATTCTCGGGACGGTGGTTGATTCCGGTCGCGGCAAGGTATTCGGCTGGATCGCCAAGATGAGCGAAGTGGGCAACAGCGCCGTCGCCAAACGCTTCCCGCAGTTGGAAGTGCAGGCTGACCCGGGGCAGCCCTTTGAAGTGATCGGCGAGTCACGGGTCTACAACGCCAACTACGTTGGCCTCGTCAAAACCTATGTGTATGAATGCGGCCCCATGAGTTCGACCTTCAAGCCTGAGAAGCAAAAGGTCTACCTGGTGGAGTTCGTGATTATCGGGAAGGGGTGTGAGCAGCATGTGTATGACGTGACTGCGCCTAATGAGCGTGTTCCGGTGGCGACTGTGGCTCCGGCGGCGTGAGCCAGAGCCCGGCGCCAATGCAAATCCGATAGTCGCTCAGGTATCGACGGGTACCGCCGGGCTCCGTGGCAACAGAAGAGGCGCTGATGATTTCTGCAGATGATGTTGATGGCCTGCTTGAAGATATTTTCGAGGGGCACAAGGACTTGGCGGTGTTTGTCGCTGGTGGCAAGTACTACTACCTGGCAGACGACAAGGGAAATTTCTGTATCGATGTCAGGCCTGAATACAGGAGCTATGTCGAAAGTGGCGTCATGGACAGTAGCCTCTATGACCAGGCCGTTTCCGAGTTCAGAGGGGGCGTTCCGGTCCTGGAGGTGAATACCTTTCAGCGCTATCTGGATAACAACAGCGTCAACGTTTATTCGCTGGAGTGGATGGTCAGTTTCTTCACCTACGGTTACTCCGCTGCCTACCTTGGCGAATTTCATAACCATATCGAGGCCGTTCTATCTGGCCACGCGAAGCCTCGTCTGGATGAATGCGAAAAAATGCGGATGAGGCTGCCCCGCTTTTATGTGGACCTGGATAGCAAGGTGTTCCGGCATGTTGATTGGGACAGGTTTCACGAGTCCTATGTGCCCTCGGACTGGGACGGGCAAGCGTCTGGATCATTCGCGGAGCTGATCCCGAAAGAGCAAAGATATTGGGTTGTGGATGGCATGGACTTTTGGACGTTGTACGCCTGATGGCGGGTTAGCTTCGTCGCCTGGCGATAAGTTGGTCTGTGCCGTCGTGCCCCACTCGAAGTAACACACGCACCCGCGCAGGAGAAATACCGTGGTAATGACATTGGTAATGGTTGGACTGGGCCTGGCGATTTTGATGCAGCTGGCCATTTTTTGTGTGGCCGTAAAAAACTCGCTGGTGCATGCGCTGCTGTGCCTGTTTATCCCTTGTTATGTGTATGTTTATGCCAGAAAGGATCGCCAGGCCAGGCCGTTCCTTTGGGGGTGGTACACCGGTATTGGCTTGCTGGCCGCTGGGGCTATTGCTTCAAATTGAAGCGGGACTCGAAAAGGCGCCGACAACGCCGTAAAATGAAGTCAAATTGACATCATTCAGGGACGAGTTCAGACATGCGCGTTGTTGCTTTACTCCTGGCATTCAGCTTTCTGGCTGGCTGCGCCTCCAAGCCGGCTTACTACATTTCGCCCGCACCGGTTCACATTCCCAAGACCGCCACCTATTGGCTCGATACCTTCGACGTTGACGTGGTGGGCAAGAACCCACGCTTCCTGCCTGATGACAAAGTCCGCGAGCAACTGGGCGTCGACCTGGTCAATCGCCTGATCACGGCCAAGCGCTACGCCACCAGCAAGGAAAGCGCCGACTATCTGTTGGATGTGAAGGTCGTCTACGCCCGTCATTTCCAGGATTCGAAGGGCGGGATCGCCACCGTGCTCGTTGATGACAACACGGTCCTGACCAGTGTGGATTTCAACTACCTGGTCAAGGTCAAGAAGGCCGGTGCCGAGGTATTACACTTCGCCAAGGACCGCGACAGCCTGGTTCCCGCGGGCTTGTTTGGCCAATGGCAGCAATACAAGACGATCGGCGGGATCGTCAGCAATACCGGCAACACCAGCGTCGAGCCGTTTTACACGGGCGTGTTGAGCCGATTTATCGTTGATGATTTGCGCAATATTCCGTCACGCTAAGTTGCTTTAACCCGAATCACCCACTCCTTGCGTCTGACCTTGTGAACGGATCATTCACTCACGAGGTTCAGACCATGTCCCGTCCTGTTCTGCTGTTGCGTCCTGCCGCCCAAGGCTTCGCCGTGACCCTGCTGGTGGCGCTCGCCGGGTGTGGGCTTTCTTCATCCCGTGATGTGGCCAAGCCTGCTGAATCGGCACCTGTTGTGCAGGTGCAAAGTGAGCCCGCCAGCGTTCAGGGGGCCATGGTCAAGCGGATGGTTGCTCCTGCACCGATGGCGTCGCGGCTGGTCATGAACGACGCCGTCGCCCTGGAATACCAGGCCGAGCCTCGGGAGCACTATCAGAACCTCCCGGACAACCCGATCCGCAGCGTAGCCGAAGCGCCGGTTTCCACCTTCAGCGTCGACGTCGACACCGGCAGCTATGCCAACGTACGACGTTTCCTCAACCAAGGCAGCCTGCCGCCCGAGGGTGCTGTACGACTGGAGGAAATGGTCAATTACTTTCCCTACGACTACGCCCTGCCTACCGACGGCTCGCCCTTTGGTGTGACCACGGAAGTGGCCCCGTCGCCGTGGAACCCCCACACCCGACTGCTGCGCATCGGCATCAAGGCCTCGGACCGCGCCGTGGCGGACCTGGCACCGGCTAACCTGGTGTTCCTTGTGGATGTGTCCGGCTCAATGAATCGCCGCGAAGGTCTGCCGTTGGTCAAGAGCACCCTCAAATTGCTGGTGGACCAATTGCGCGACCAGGACCGCGTGTCGCTGGTGGTTTATGCCGGCGAATCGCGAGTGGTGCTCAAGCCCACCTCGGGCCGGGACAAAACCAAGATCCGCAACGCCATCGGCCAACTCACCGCCGGAGGCTCCACCGCAGGCGCTTCGGGGATCGAAATGGCCTACCAAATGGCCCGCGAAGGATTTATCGACAAAGGCATCAACCGCATCCTGCTGGCCACCGATGGCGACTTCAACGTGGGCGTCAGTGACTTCGACAGCCTCAAGCAAATGGCCGTCGACCAGCGCAAAAGCGGTGTGTCCCTGACCACCCTCGGCTTTGGTGTGGATAACTACAACGAACACCTGATGGAACAACTGGCCGATGCCGGTGATGGCAACTACGCCTACATCGACAACCTGCGCGAAGCCCGCAAGGTGCTGGTGGACCAACTCAGCTCGACCCTCGCTGTGGTGGCCCGGGATGTGAAGCTGCAAGTGGAATTCAATCCGGCGCAGGTCAGCGAATACCGATTGCTCGGCTATGAAAACCGCGCCCTGAAGCGTGAGGATTTCAACAACGACAAAGTCGACGCCGGCGAAATCGGTGCAGGGCATACGGTGACCGCGTTGTATGAAATTGTCCCGAAGGGTGAACAGGGCTGGCTGGAGCCACTGCGCTACGCATCGGCGGCCAAGGCTGAGGGTAAAACTGATGAGTTGGCGATGTTGCGGGTACGCTACAAACCAGCGGAAGGCGGCAACAGCCGACTGATCGAACACCCGATCAGCAACCAGCAGAGCGGCGAACCCAGCGACGACCTGCGTTTCTCTGCCGCCGTGGCCGCCTTCGCCCAGCAACTCAAGGGTGATGGCCGCTACACTGGCTCCATGAGTTTCAAGGACACGGCCGCACTGGCCCGCTCCGCCCGGGGCGACGACCCCTTCGGCTTGCGCAGCGAGTTTGTGCAACTGGTCGAATTGGCCCAGAGCCTCCAGGCCCCGGCCAAACACTGATCCACCTCAAAGGAGTGCGTCACCTGATGGATTCACCCAGCGACGAAGCCCTGCTGTCCCGCTACCGCAGCGGCGACGGTGCAGCCTTCGAAGCCCTGTACGCGCGGCATCGACAGGGCCTGTACCGTTTTCTGGTGTCCTTGAGCAACAAGGCCGAACTGGCCGAGGAAGTGTTCCAGGACACCTGGCTCAGCCTGATCCGCAGCACCAGCGAGCCACAGGGCCGGGCGAGTTTTCGCACCTGGCTGTTCCAGATTGCCCGCAACCGCCTGATCGACCACTGGCGCAAACACGGCATCCACAACCCGCTGCACGACAGCTACGATGAGCAGCTTCACGGCCAGCCCGACGACAGCGCCGGGCCCGAACAACTGCTGAGCCTGAGCCGCGACCAGGCGCGCCTGGACAGCGCGCTGCAAGACTTGCCCGAAGACCAGCGCGAAGTCTTCCTGCTGCGCCTGCACGGTGAGCTGGAAGTGCCACAAATCGCCGCGCTCACCGGCGCCCCACTGGAAACGGTAAAAAGCCGCTTGCGTTACGCCCAGCAGAAACTGCGCCGACTGCTGGCCGAGGAGGTACCCGCATGACTGACTCCCGACATACCCAGGACTCGAACGACGAGGTGCTGATCGAGCATTTCCGTCAACACACCCGCGGCGAGCCGCCGGCTTCCCTGGACGCCTTCATCCTGGCCACCGCCCACCGCGAAGCGCCCGTGCGGCAACCCGGCCTGTGGCAGCGCTGGTTGCAGGCCTGCCAACGGCCGCGCTGGCAGATGGCATTTGCCACCGTGGCAGGTGTGGCGCTGATGATTGGTTTGGTCACGCGCTCGCCGGTGCCGCAGCCGGAGTTATCCACAGGCACTTACTCGGCGGCTCCGCAAGAACTGGCCCGTCCGGCCCCGGCAGCCGCGCCGATGGCTCGATTCTCCGCGGCTCCGCAGGCTGACAGTGCGCCGCAGGTGCAGGCAGAAGTCGCGGGCTCGCTGGCGGATGAGCCGGTGGCGAAGATGAGCAAGCGCTCGGCTGTTGTGCTGCCGCCATTGGAGCAAGGGCTGCAGGAAATCCTGCGGTTGCGGCAGGCAGGAGAGACGAAGGCGGCGGATGAGAAGCTGCTGGAGTTGCACAAGCGCTTTCCCAAGGAGGATCTGCCGGCGCGGTTGGATGCGTTGAAAAATCCTTGAGGTGGAGGTCGCCAGCTGGCGGTTGACGAGAAACTTCCGGCCTTTATAATCATCCGCAACACGGCCCCTGTCGGTTGATGCGCTTCGGTGCAGCAATTGCTCAGGGGTTTTTTATTGCCTTGATTTTTTCGATTACCAATCGCGCTCCTGCCAGTGGTGATCCACTCCCATGCCCTCCAAATTAAGATCAAGGTGGGACAAGTCTGGAAAGTCATTCTCCAATAGCGCTTTCAGCCGTCGCCCCCAGCTTGATGACGGATTGATGATCTTCATCAAGTGGTGGGTGATACACAAGAGCATAAAAGGGCGCGCGCGTCGGTGTGCATCATCATGGAATGCGACCAATGCAGGAGCCTGTTCCTCAGGTGGCAGTTTTGGCTGATCAACGATGTTCCGATTCCACAGGCGACTGTGATGGGCGCATACGTTTCGCAGGTAGTTCAGGCTGCGCAGCCAACTGGCGAAGACCCTTCCATTGCTGATCCCGTACTCTTGAGATATGGCATCTTGATCCGCCTCAGTCATGCCAGCATAAAGGGTCGACAACGTGCCGAAGTCCCAAACCTCGCAAGCCACCCAGACCGCCAGCGGAAGGCCGTATTTTTCCTTGTTATGCCGGATAAAGTCTTCGTTCGAGCGGCTGATCAATGCGGCGTGTTTGCCTACCCAGGCATGATGTTTGGTGAGCCCTGTTTTCCCGTCGATTTGGGTAGAAAAACTTTCATGGAAGAGCTCAGGTTTTAGATACGCAAACTTTTCGTGCTTGCCCAGCCCGTGGGATATGTCCACTCGCAATGCGATTTCGATACGTTCCAAGGCGTCCATGGTCAACAGGCGAAGTTTTTTATCAAACACATAAAGATCGACTGCGTTTTGGAAGGTAGTGCCGGGTTTGAAAGTGTCTAAAGGGAGCCGCCCCGGTTTGGTTTTGCTCGGCTTCTGATTTTTGTGCTGAATAAGTGGGCAGCACAGCTCGGTGCGCTCACGAAAGGCGAACCAGTAGCCGCTGAGGCGGTAATAGCCAATGCGCTCCAGATACTCCAAGGCTTTAGATCGCTCAGTAACGATCATTCCGCGAGCTATCAATATCTCAAGTTGGTCCTGGTAGCTCTGCCAAGGTTTAGGGTAACCCTGGATCATTGGTGCATCACTTTAGGCATGTGCAAGTCCCTCCTGCTTGAAATCGATACAAGCGCCCGCCCTTCGATGTGTGGCGTCACTCGGGCTTTCACTTTGCTGGTCGAGAAACTTATGGTCAGCCATAAAACTGTTACTTTATTTGCATCTTCTTCTTTATCTTGCGCCCACAAAAAAGCCCCAGGCCTTTCGACCTGGGGCTTTTTCATCTGTATCTGGTGCACCCGGCGGGATTCGAACCCACGACCCCTGCCTTCGGAGGGCAGTACTCTATCCAGCTGAGCTACGGATGCTTGTGCGGGCGACATCATACCCATGTCGACCTTGGGCGTCCATGCCGCTTTTCGCCCGGCCGCCCGTAGGAATACGCGCCGCTGACGCCCTGTGCCGGGCGTCTCGGCGCAATAGGGCGGAACTCGCCTGAAACACGCTGATCAGAAAAATGGAGCAAATGCGCCGTTTTCGTTCTTTTTTTCGAACAGACTATTGCCCTGCACCCCCATTGATCCTAGGATTCGTTTGAGATTTCAAACGCTCCTGCCTGGGTGCTGAACCGCACATTTGTCCTTTCGTGCGCTATTTACGTGCTTGCGCCCAGTGAATGATTTCCCTGACGGCAGCCCTCAAGGCGCCTTTCAACAACTCTAATTCGCTCCGCGCGTGCGCGGTGCTGTTAAGGAAAGCCGACATGCAGCTCAAAGACACCCAGTTGTTCCGCCAGCAAGCCTTCATTGATGGCGCTTGGGTCGATGCGGACAACGGTCAAACGATCAAGGTCAACAACCCCGCTACCGGCGAAATCCTCGGTACCGTGCCAAAAATGGGCGCCGCCGAAACCCGTCGCGCCATTGAAGCAGCTGACAAGGCCCTGCCGGCCTGGCGTGCACTCACCGCCAAGGACCGCGCCAACAAGCTGCGTCGCTGGTTCGAGCTGATTATCGAGAACCAGGACGACCTGGCTCGCCTGATGACCCTGGAGCAAGGCAAGCCGCTGGCCGAAGCCAAGGGCGAAATCGTTTACGCCGCTTCGTTCATCGAGTGGTTCGCCGAAGAAGCCAAGCGCGTCTACGGTGATGTAATTCCCGGCCACCAGCCGGACAAGCGCCTGATCGTGATCAAGCAACCGATCGGCGTTACCGCTGCCATCACGCCGTGGAACTTCCCGGCAGCGATGATCACCCGTAAAGCCGGCCCGGCCCTGGCCGCCGGTTGCACCATGGTGCTCAAGCCTGCGTCGCAAACTCCGTTCTCCGCGTTCGCCCTGGCCGAACTGGCCCAGCGTGCCGGCATTCCGAAAGGCGTGTTCAGCGTGGTCTCCGGCAGCGCCGGCGATATCGGCAGCGAGCTGACCAGCAACCCGATCGTGCGTAAATTGTCCTTCACCGGCTCCACCGAAATCGGTCGCCAGCTGATGGCCGAATGCGCCAAGGACATCAAGAAAGTCTCCCTGGAACTGGGGGGCAACGCGCCGTTCATCGTGTTTGACGACGCAGACCTGGATAAGGCCGTCGAAGGCGCGATCATTTCCAAGTACCGCAACAATGGCCAGACCTGCGTCTGCGCCAACCGTCTGTACATTCAGGATTCGGTGTATGACGCGTTCGCCGAAAAACTGAAAGTGGCCGTGGCCAAGCTGAAGATCGGCAACGGTCTGGAAGAAGGCACCACCACCGGTCCGCTGATCGACGAGAAGGCCGTGGCCAAGGTTCAGGAACACATCGCTGATGCCCTGAGCAAAGGCGCGACCCTGTTGGCTGGCGGCAAGGTGATGGAAGGCAACTTCTTCGAGCCGACCATCCTGGTCAACGTGCCGAAAGACGCTGCCGTGGCCAAGGAAGAAACCTTCGGCCCACTGGCGCCGCTGTTCCGTTTCAAAGACGAAGCCGAAGTGATCGCGATGTCCAACGACACCGAGTTCGGCCTGGCTTCCTACTTCTATGCCCGCGACCTGGGCCGTGTGTTCCGTGTGGCCGAAGCCCTGGAATACGGCATGGTTGGCGTCAATACCGGGTTGATCTCCAACGAAGTGGCGCCGTTCGGCGGCATCAAGGCTTCGGGCCTGGGCCGTGAAGGCTCCAAGTACGGGATCGAGGATTACCTGGAAATCAAATACCTCTGCCTGGGCATCTAAGCCCGGCGCGAGATTGCAGTAAACGCAAAGGGCACGAGAGCGCTGTCCCTTTGCGTGTTTCACACCGTTATTCGTAGTGGCCGGGAAAGCTGTGGCAGTCGATCATCGCATGCTGCCGTAGTTGCCTCCCCGCCACGTATTCCTTGGACCACGCCACCCGATGAGTGGCGAATGAGGACTTTATGAGCAAGACCAACGCATCCCTGATGAAACGCCGCGAAGCCGCTGTACCGCGCGGCGTTGGCCAGATTCACCCGATCTTCGCCGAGTCGGCGAAGAACGCCACCGTGACCGACGTTGAAGGTCGCGAGTTCATCGATTTCGCCGGCGGTATCGCCGTGCTGAACACCGGTCACGTGCACCCGAAAATCATCGCGGCCGTGACCGAACAGCTGAACAAGCTGACTCACACCTGCTTCCAGGTACTGGCCTACGAGCCGTACGTTGAGCTGTGCGAAAAAGTTAACGCCAAGGTGCCGGGTGATTTCGCCAAGAAAACCCTGCTGGTCACCACCGGTTCCGAAGCGGTAGAAAACGCCGTGAAGATTGCCCGTGCCGCCACTGGCCGTGCCGGCGTGATCGCGTTCACCGGCGCTTACCACGGTCGCACCATGATGACCCTGGGCCTCACCGGTAAAGTCGTGCCGTACTCGGCCGGTATGGGCCTGATGCCAGGCGGCGTGTTCCGCGCGCTGTTCCCGAACGAACTGCACGGTGTGAGCGATGACGACTCCATCGCCAGCATCGAACGCATCTTCAAGAACGATGCCGAGCCGCGTGATATCGCTGCCATCATCATCGAGCCGGTGCAGGGCGAAGGCGGTTTCTACGTCGCGCCTAAATCGTTCATGAAGCGCCTGCGCGAACTGTGCGACAAGCACGGCATCCTGCTGATCGCCGACGAAGTGCAAACCGGTGCTGGCCGTACCGGTACCTTCTTCGCCATGGAACAGATGGGCGTTGCCGCCGACCTGACCACCTTCGCCAAATCCATCGCGGGCGGTTTCCCGTTGGCCGGCGTGTGCGGCAAGGCTGAATACATGGATGCCATCGCGCCGGGTGGCCTGGGCGGCACCTACGCCGGTAGCCCGATCGCTTGCGCTGCGGCCCTGGCGGTAATGGACGTGTTCGAAGAAGAGCACCTGCTGGACCGCTGCAAGGCTGTCGGCGAGCGCCTGGTGACCGGCCTGAAAGCTATCCAGGCCAAGTACCCGGTAATCGGCGACGTGCGTGCCCTGGGCGCGATGATTGCGGTCGAGCTGTTCGAAGATGGCGACAGCCACAAGCCGAACGCCGCTGCTGTTGCTTCCGTGGTGGCCAAGGCTCGCGACAAGGGCTTGATCCTGCTGTCCTGCGGCACCTACGGCAACGTGTTGCGCGTGCTGGTTCCGCTGACCTCGCCGGACGAGCAGTTGGACAAAGGCCTGGCGATCATCGAAGAGTGCTTCTCCGAGCTGTGATCGAAAGTTGACCTGATCGACAAAAACCCGCTTAGGCGGGTTTTTTTGTGCCCGATGAACGGTATTCAGCCGTTGTTCATTGTACCCAAGCGTCTCCTTTGTCTAAGGTGCTGGTATTGCCGATGGAGCGTGCTGGATGACTGCTGTTGATTTACCTGCTGTACCCCGTGTGCTGATTGCCGAGGCCGACCCTTGGTCCCGGGATTTGCTCAAGCAGGTGTTGCTGAATGTGCGCTGTGACGCACGGCTGGATGTGTGTGCCGATGGCCAGCAGGCCGCCGAGCTGCTGCGTGACAAACCCTACGACCTGATCATCGCCGACTGGGAGCTGCCCGGCGTCGATGGCCTGAGCCTGTTGCACAGCGTGCGCCAGCAACGGCGAACGCCGCTGTTGCCGTTTATCCTGCTGGGCACCCGCAACGACAGCGCCAGCGTGCACGAAGTCTTGCCCCTGGCGCCGACGGCGTACCTGACCAAACCCTTGAACATGGAAAGCCTGACCCAGCGCCTGCAAGACCTGCTGCTGAATGAAGGCGAAACGGTGTATTGCGAAGTCCCGGCCCTGGCGCCGGGCATGACCTTGCCGGTGTTTCTGGAGCGGCGCCGCGAAGCCTCCGATGGCGCGCCGCTGCGAGTCGACGTGCAGGCTGCGGTGCAATACAGCCTGGAACCGGAGGGCCTGGACCTCAAGCGCCTGGAAGAGCAGGTGCGCATGGACCCGCAAATCACCGCCGTGCTGATCGCCGCCGCCAACAGCGCCGGGTATCACGGCTCGCCGGTACAAACCCTGGCCATGGCCCTGCACAAGCTGGCGGCCGGGCAGAGCATGAACCTGATCCTGGGGCTGGCCCTCAAGCACAACGTGGTGCTGAGCGACCCTGGCCTCAGGGATTACGCCGAGCGTTACTGGCAGCTTTCCCAACGCACCGCCGATTACGCCCGCAGCCTGGGGCGCATGCTCGACCTTGATCACGAGCGTTGCTACAGCGCCGGCATCCTCCATCGCCTCGGCGACCTGGCCTTGCTGCGGTGCCTGCAAGACTGGTTGCAGGGTGGCGGCGAACTGGATGACGAAGCGATTGGCGAGTCTCTCTACACCTTCGGCGCGGCCTATGGCTCGGCGTTGCGCACGCGCTGGCGCTTGCCGCTGGAGCTGCGCCAGTTGATCGCGGCGATTTACTCGCTGGAAGGCGGGGTGTATTCCCGGGAAGCGCTGGTGGTGAACCTGGCGGCGCAGCTGGCGCGGCTGACCGAGCATGAAGGCGTTGAGGCGCTGGCGAAAAGCAAGACGGCGCGCCTGCTCAAGGTGGGTTTGCCGGAATTGACGCGTATGCGCAAAACCTAGCAGGCGATACGGGCCAGTGTGGGAGCTGGCTTGCCTGCGATAGCATCATCCCGGTACAACTGGCACACCAAGGTGCCTGCATCGCGGGCAAGCCCGGCTCCCACAGGTAATCGCGTAGCGTCAGCCGACGAGCACGCGATTTTTGCCTTGGCGCTTGGCCTCGTACATCGCGGCGTCGGCGCGGGCGAACAGGCTGTCGACGTTGGCATCCTCGGCCGTCAGGCTCGCCAGGCCCTGACTGACGGTGACTGCGAAGCTCTCACCGTCATGGCTGAAACTCAGTTGCGCAATCTCATGCCCCAGGCGTTCGGCCACCTGCATTGCCATCTCCGGTGCGCAACCGGGCAGCACGGCGGCGAATTCTTCGCCACCAATGCGCCCGAACAGGTCGCCACGGCGCAGAACCCCTCGACCGCTCTCGGCGATACGCTGCAACACCTGATCGCCCTCCAGGTGGCCGTAGGTGTCGTTGACCACTTTGAAGTCATCAATGTCCAGCAACAGGAACGCCAGAGGCGTGCCCTGCAGGCAGGCACGTTCGAACTCGTGGTGGGCGCACTCGAAGAAGTGCCGGCGGTTGCTGCTGCGGGTCAGCACGTCGGTGGTGGCCAGGCGATGCAGTTCCAGCTCAAGCTGCTTCTTTTCAGTGATGTCCTCAGCCATGCCTACGACGATCACCGGCTGGCCGGGCTCGGCCTGCTGGCTGATGTAGCACTTGTCGCTGAGCCAGCGGATCTGCCCGTCGGCGGTGATGATGCGGTACTCGCGGTCTTCCACGGCGCCGCTGTGCAGCACTTGGGCCAGGCTGTGCTCGGCGTAGTCGAGGTCTTCGGGGTGAATGCTATTGCGCCATTCCCGATGGTCCGCCAGCAGCATGCCTGCCGTACGTCCGAAAACCCGCTCATAGGCCGGGCTGACATACAGCACGCGGCGGGTGTCCCACTCGATGGCCCAGAGCACGGCATTCACGCTGACCAGCAGTGAACTCAGCAGTTGCTCGCGTTCACTCAAGCGTTCCACTTCGCCCTGGGCATGCATCAGCGCCAGCAACGTAGCGGCGGCGGCCGGTCGTGGCTGTTCGTGGACGGGGGTGTCGGTGAAGGTCTTTTCGGGGACCATCGGCACAACTCTCTCTGGGCATGCCGCGGGGTTGGGCAGCGGTCACAACAAGGGCCGCCGGGATGGCGAAGTGTTGTTTGAGAGGGGGAATTTGCAGCTAAGTTCCGTTATCAGCGCCGATTTGAGGTGACCAAGAAATGGCGCCAGAAACATGTAGGAGCGAGCTTGCTCGCGAAGGGCGTCAACGATAACGCGTGCTGTCTGGCTGCACGCGGTGTAATTGGGCCCTTCGCGAGCAAGCTCGCTCCTACAGTGATCAGACCGCGGCAGGCCGCAGCGAATAGGTCTTCAGTTGGTGGGCAAAGTCCCGCAGGGATTGAATCCCGCTGGCCTCGGCCTCGTGTACCCATTCCTTGATCGCCGCCAGCATGTCGTGGCCGTTGGTGCTGGTTTTCAGCCAGATCTGTTGCAGCGCCAGGCGCTTCTCGTAGATCACTTTCAGGGCCTGGCTGTGTTCCAGCATGCTTTGGATGCGCACGTGGTGACGGTCATCCAGCAGGCTGGTTTCCCGCGACAGCAGGCGCTTGGCGCGATGGAATTGGTGACGCACCGAGTGATCGACCTTCTCCAGTTCCTGCTTGACCAGCGGGCCAATCACCAACTTGCGGTACTGGGCCATGATCTGGAAGCGGTTGTTGAGGATCGCCATGGCGGTGTCCATGTCCAGGTGGCCCTTGCCTTCAACCCGGTGGGCGATCGGCGCGACCCGTTGCACCTTGGCCAGGCGCAGGAAGCTGAACACTTTGATCCAGGCCCAACCCAGGTCGAACTCCCATTTCTTCACCGACAGCTTGGCGGAGTTGGGGTAGGTGTGGTGGTTGTTATGCAGTTCTTCGCCGCCAACGATGATGCCCCAGGGAATCAGGTTGGTCGCCGCATCACGGCATTCGAAGTTGCGGTAGCCGATGGCATGGCCCAGGCCGTTGATCACGCCGGCGGCCCAGAACGGGATCCACATCATCTGGATGGCCCAGATGGTGATGCCGATGGTGCCGAACAGCAGCAGGTCGATCACGCCCATGATCGCCACGCCCAACAGCGGGTAGGGGGTGTAGAGCTTGCGTTCGATCCAGTCTTCCGGGCAGTTCTTGCCGTAGATGCGCAGGGTCTCGGGGTTTTCGGCCTCGGCGCGGTACAGCTCGGCGCCTTTGCGCAGCACGGTGGACAGACCTTTGATCACCGGGCTGTGGGGATCGTCGACGGTTTCGCACTTGGCGTGGTGTTTGCGGTGGATAGCGGTCCACTCGCGGGTGTTCTGCGCCGTGGTGAGCCACAGCCAGAAGCGGAAGAAGTGTTTCAGGCCAGCATTGAGCTCCAGGGAGCGGTGGGCTGAATAGCGGTGCAGATAGACCGTGACCCCGACAATGGTCACGTGGGTCATCAACAGGGTGACTGCCACCAGTTGCCAGGCCGACAAGTCAAGAAAACCGTTGTACCACATAGGCTGTATGGCCCTCAGATAAAGAAAAAACCAGCTTGCGCATTATCACTAAGCCTACAGATAAAACCAGCCGCCCTTTCAGATAGGAGTGACTGGATGTTTCTTATTCTATAATCCGTAACCTTTGTAGGGCGAATCTGGTTTTTTAGTAAGGATTACTAAACATATGCTGTTTTCATACCGAGGTGCCCTGCGTGCAGGGCTGGTGTACCTGCTGGTTTCGATTGTGTGGATTCAGCTCAGCCATCAGGTATTGATCAACTTTATTGATGAACCCGTGGAATTGGACCGCTGGCTTCAGATGCGCGGCTACGTGTGGGTCAGCCTCAGCGCGCTGGCGATCTACCTGCTCTGCGCCCGTTTTGCCCGGGCGAACCTGGTCCAGCAGCCACTGCGGGAAAACCGTGAGCGCCTGCGCCAGGCCGCTGCCGTATTCGATTGCACCCGTGAAGGTGTGCTGGTCACTGACGCCCAAGGGCTGATTGTTCACGTCAACCGGGCCTTTATCGAAATTACCGGCTACCAGTGCGAAGACGTCATGGGCCACCAGCCCAGCCTGTTTAAGTCCGGACGCCACTCGGCCAGTTTCTACCGGGCCATGTTCCAGACCCTGGAGCGCGACGGTGAATGGAGCGGTGAAATCTGGAACCGCCGAAAAAGCGGCGAAATCTACCCCCAGTGGCAGACCATCCGGGTGATCCGCGATGATCAGGGCCAGATCAGCCACTACGTCGCGGTGTTCTCCGACATCAGTGCCATCAAGCACTCCGAGCACGAGTTGGCGCACCTGGCCCACCACGACCCGCTGACCGACCTGCCCAACCGCCTGCTGTTCACCGACCGCGCCGAACAGGCCCTGGCGTCGGCGCAGGCGCATAAACGTGGCTGCGCCTTGCTGCTGCTCGACCTCGACCACTTCAAGATCATCAACGACAGCCTCGGCCATAACGTCGGCGACCAGTTGCTCAAGACGGTCGGCGAGCGCCTGCAAGGCCTGTTCGGCCCCGGCGTGACCCTGGCACGGTTGGGCGGCGACGAATTTGCGGTGCTCGCGGAGAGTTGTCCACAGCTGGTCCAGGCTGCCGCGCTGGCACAACGTATTCTCGACGCGATGAAAGAGCCGTTCATTTTTGACGGACATCAACTGTTTATCAGCGCCAGCATCGGCATCAGCCTGTTCCCTAGCGATGCCCTGAGCGCCGAGCAACTGCTGCGCAACGCCGACTCCGCGTTGTTCAAGGCCAAAAGCGCTGGCCGCGAAGGCTACGCCTTGTACACCGAGGAACTCACGGCCCACGCCCAGCACCGGGTGGAAATGGCCGGCGAACTGCGCCGCGCCCTGGAGCAGCAAGAGCTGCGGGTCTATTACCAGCCGGTGCACGAGCTACAGAACAGCCGCCTGATTGGCGTCGAAGCCCTGGTGCGCTGGCAGCACCCGGAGCGCGGGCTGGTGCCGCCGGGAGATTTCATCCCGATTGCCGAGCGTACCGGGCTGATTGCCGATATCGATGCCTGGGTCATGGACCAGGCCTGCCGCCAGATGTGCCAATGGCTGGCCGACGGCGCGCCGCTCACGTTTCTCGCGGTGAATGTGTCCAGTCGCCTGTTTGCCCGGCGCGAGCTGTACGACCAAGTGGCCAAGGTATTGCACGACACTGGGCTGGATCCGGCGTTTCTGGAGTTGGAAGTGACCGAAAGCGCGGTCATGGAAGATCCGGAAGTCGCCCTTGAGCAAATGCACCGCCTGCGGGAGCTGGGCCTGCGCCTGGCGATTGATGACTTTGGCACCGGTTATTCATCGCTGCTGCGGCTCAAGCGGCTGCCGGTGCAGAAGCTCAAGATCGATCAGGGTTTTGTCGCCGGGTTGCCGTGGGATGAGGACGATGCGGCGATTGTGCGGGTGGTCATTGCGTTGGCGCAGAGCATGGGCATGCAAGTGCATGCCGAGGGCATCGAGCAGGTCGATCAGGCGCGGTTTCTGTTGGACCAACAGTGCGACCTGGGCCAAGGGTACTGGTTTGGTCGGCCAATGCCGGCCAGTGAGCTGGATTGGAATAGAGCGCCGACAATTTTCTAAACACCTTGATTTGAAACAGGATCAAGTGTGGGAGCGGGCTTGCTCGCGAATGCGGTGGATCAGCCAATCTATGTATCGACTGACACGCCGCCTTCGCGAGCAAGCCCGCTCCCACATTTGGATCTCCACACGGCTTTATTTCGCGGGTCGTCTTGCCAAACCCCTCGCAACCCCACGTCCCACCAGAAAATTCTTTCTGGTTATATAAACATTCTTAAATAGTATTTTTAAGAATATCCGCGCTTATCTACTATCGCCCTCACGCCGCAAGCAGTGCCGCCACTGCGAGGCACTTCTCATTTCAGGAGCACGACCATGAGCGCATCTCTACGTAGCGTTGACGGCCAGGACGAAGCAGCCATTTTGCGCGAGATCCAGAGCGCCCTGCGCGATCTGCGGTTTGGTGCGGTGGAAATCACTGTGCACAACGCCCAGGTAGTACAGATCGAACGCAAAGAGAAATTCCGTTTGCAGAACCCGGGCAACAAACCGAGCTGAGCAAGATCGGCGATTCGATTGCAAGACCCGCAACTATAAGAAAAAGCCAACACCCAAGAATTTCAGGAGCCTTCTATGTCGTCGATTCGCCGTTATGCCCTGGCAGCACTGGCCAGTGCCGTGTTTGCCGGTTCCGCCGTTGCCAAGGATTACGAACTGCTCAACGTGTCTTACGACCCGACCCGCGAGCTTTACCAGGACTACAACGCTGAATTCACCAGCTTCTGGAAGCAGTCGCACCCGGGCGACAACGTCAAGATCCAGCAATCCCACGGCGGTTCGGGCAAGCAAGGCCGTGCGGTGATCGACGGCCTGCGTGCCGACGTCGTGACCCTGGCCCTGGCCGGTGACATCGACGAAATCGCAAAGCTGGGCAAGACCCTGCCGGAAAACTGGCAAACCCGCCTGCCGGACGCCAGCACTCCGTACACCTCGACCATCGTGTTCCTGGTGCGCAAGGGCAACCCTAAAGGCATCAAGGATTGGGGCGACCTGATCAAGAAAGACGTTTCCGTGATCACCCCGAACCCGAAAACCTCCGGCGGCGCCCGCTGGAACTTCCTCGCCGCCTGGGCCTACGGCCTGAAAGCCGGTGGCAGCGAAGCCAAAGCCCAGGAATACGTGAAAGAGCTGTTCAAGCACGTGCCGATCCTCGACACCGGCGCTCGCGGTTCGACCATCACCTTCGTCAACAACGGTCAGGGTGACGTGTTGCTGGCCTGGGAAAACGAAGCCTTCCTGGCCCTGAAAGAAGACGGCGGCGCCGACAAGTTCGACATCGTTGTACCTTCGCTGTCGATCCTCGCCGAGCCGCCAGTGGCCGTGGTCGACAAGAACGCCGAGAAAAAGGGCAACACCGAGATTGCTACCGAATACCTCAAGCACCTGTACAGCCCGGCTGGCCAGGAGATTGCGGCGAAGAACTTCTACCGCCCACGCGATGAGAAAGTCGCCGCCAAATACGCCCAGCAGTTCCCGAAACTGGACCTGGTGACTATCGACAAAGACTTCGGCGGCTGGAAAACTGCCCAACCGAAATTCTTCAATGACGGTGGCGTGTTCGACCAGATCTACTCGGCCCAGTAGGCGCGAGCTTGCTCGCGAAAAGCTTCATGACGCCGCGTGCTTCCTGACTGCCCGCGTTATCGTTGACGTTTTTCGCGGGCAAGCCCGCTCCTACAGGGATCAGGAGCCCGCATTCGTTTGCGGGTTTTGCATGTCCGTTCCGCTAACCAAGGACTCTTATGTCGCGTCGTATCTCCCCCGTCATACCCGGCTTCGGGCTGACGCTGGGCTACACCGTGGTGTACCTCAGCCTGATCGTACTCATCCCCCTGGCGGCGATGTTTGTACACGCCGCTCAACTCACCTGGGATCAGTTCTGGAACATCATCACCGCACCCCGCGTGCTGGCGGCGTTGAAACTGAGCTTCGGCACTGCGTTGTATGCCGCGATCATCAACGGCGTGATCGGTACCCTGCTGGCCTGGGTGCTGGTGCGCTACACCTTCCCCGGGCGCAAGATCATCGATGCGATGATCGACCTGCCGTTCGCCCTGCCCACCGCCGTCGCCGGTATTGCGCTCACCGCGCTGTACACGCCCACCGGCCTGGTAGGCCAGTTCGCCGCCGACCTGGGCTTCAAGATCGCCTACACCCCCTTGGGCATCACCCTGGCGCTGACCTTCGTCACGCTGCCCTTCGTGGTGCGTACGGTGCAGCCGGTGTTGGCCGATATCCCACGGGAAATCGAAGAAGCGGCCGCCTGCCTTGGCGCCAAGCCCTTGCAGGTGTTTCGCTACATCCTGGTGCCGGCGCTGCTGCCGGCCTGGTTGACCGGGTTCGCCTTGGCGTTTGCACGAGGTGTCGGTGAGTACGGTTCGGTGATCTTCATCGCCGGCAACATGCCGATGAAAACCGAGATCCTGCCGCTGCTGATCATGGTCAAGCTCGACCAATACGACTACCACGGCGCCACGTCCATCGGTGTGCTGATGCTGGTGGTTTCCTTTGTCCTGCTGCTGCTGATCAACTTGCTGCAGCGGCGCATCGAACACCCATAAGGAGGCGCGGAACATGTCCCAATCGTCTATTTCCGCCGCGTCCTCGGCCAACGCTGCCCGTCGTGGCAGTGCGGTGTCCCGACGTATCCTGATCAGCCTTGGCTGGCTGGTGTTCTTCCTGTTTTTGCTGCTGCCGCTGTTTATCGTGGTGTCCCAGGGCCTGAAGAATGGCCTGGGTGCATTCTTCACCGCGATCCTTGAGCCGGACGCGCTGTCGGCGCTGAAACTCACGGTGATCGCCGTGGCGATTTCGGTACCGCTCAACGTGGTGTTCGGTGTCAGTGCCGCCTGGTGCGTGAGCAAGTACTCGTTCCGTGGCAAAAGTATCCTGGTGACCCTGATCGACCTGCCGTTCTCGGTCTCGCCGGTGATCGCCGGCCTGGTCTACGTGTTGATGTTCGGCGCCCAGGGCTTCTTTGGCCCGTGGCTGCAGGACCATGACATCCAGATCGTGTTTGCCTTGCCGGGCATCGTGCTGGCGACCATCTTCGTCACCGTGCCGTTCGTGGCCCGTGAGCTGATCCCGCTGATGCAGGAACAAGGCACCCAGGAAGAAGAGGCCGCGCGCCTGCTGGGCGCCAACGGTTGGCAGATGTTCTGGCATGTCACGGTGCCGAACATCAAGTGGGGCCTGATCTACGGCGTGGTGCTGTGTACCGCGCGGGCCATGGGTGAGTTCGGTGCGGTGTCGGTGGTGTCCGGCCACATTCGCGGCGTAACCAACACCTTGCCGCTGCACGTCGAGATCCTCTACAACGAATACAACCACGTCGCCGCGTTTGCCGTCGCGAGTCTGTTGCTGATCCTGGCGCTCTTCATCCTGCTGCTCAAGCAGTGGAGCGAGAACCGTATTAACCGCCTGCGCGCCGGTGCGGCTGAGGAATAAGTCATGTCGATCGAAGTCCGTAATGTCAGCAAGAATTTCAACGCCTTCAAGGCCCTGAACAGCATCAATCTGGACATCCAGAGTGGCGAGCTGGTGGCGTTGCTGGGCCCGTCCGGCTGCGGCAAGACCACCTTGCTGCGGATCATCGCCGGTCTCGAAACCCCGGATGCCGGCAGCATTGTGTTCCACGGTGAAGACGTCTCCGGCCACGACGTACGTGATCGCAACGTCGGCTTTGTGTTCCAGCACTACGCGCTGTTCCGCCACATGACGGTGTTCGACAACGTCGCGTTCGGCCTGCGCATGAAACCGAAAAACCAGCGCCCCACCGAAAGCCAGATCGCGGTAAAAGTCCATGAGTTGCTGAACATGGTGCAGCTCGATTGGCTGTCGGATCGCTACCCGGAACAACTCTCCGGCGGCCAGCGCCAGCGTATCGCCCTGGCCCGCGCTTTGGCGGTAGAACCTAAAGTGCTGCTGCTGGATGAACCGTTCGGTGCCCTGGATGCCAAGGTCCGTAAAGAACTGCGCCGCTGGCTGGCGCGCCTGCACGAAGACATCAACCTGACGTCGGTGTTCGTGACCCACGACCAGGAAGAAGCCATGGAAGTGGCGGACCGCATCGTGGTGATGAACAAGGGCGTGATCGAGCAGATCGGCTCACCGGGGGAAGTCTACGAAAACCCGGCCAGTGATTTCGTTTATCACTTCCTTGGGGATTCGAACCGCTTGCACTTGGGTGAAGACAAGCACGTGCTGTTCCGCCCGCATGAAGTGTCGCTGTCGCGCCATGAGCTGGAGGACCACCACGCGGCTGAAGTGCGTGATATTCGCCCGCTTGGCGCGACTACCCGGGTGACCCTGAAAGTCGAAGGCCAGAGCGAATTGATCGAGGCAGAAGTGGTGAAAGACCACGACAGCCTGACCGGCCTGGCGCGGGGCGAGACGTTGTTCTTCAAGCCCAAGGTCTGGCAAAAAGCCTAAGACGTTGATCGTTCCCACGCTCCGCGTGGGAACGCCTCTTGTGACGCTCTGCGTCACGCTTCAGGACGCGGAGCGTCCCGGGCTGCATTCCCACGCAGATCGTGGGAACGATCATGTGGGAGCGGGCTTGCTCGCGAAAGCGGAGTGTCAGTCACCAGATGTATCGACTGAACCACCGCTTTCGCGAGCAAGCCCGCTCCCACATGTGGATCTCCAGTGTCTGTCAGGCCGTGGCGTTCTTGTGCCGCACGGCCACCGGCCCCGAGCGCTCTTCAATCTGCCGCTTCAGGTCATGCCGTAGCCCCACCAGAAACGCCAACTCCGCCACCACAAACAACGGCCCCACGATCAACCCGGACACGTCATCGACAAATGCCGGCTTGCGCCCCTCGTAGTAATGCCCCACAAACTGGATCACCCAGCCCACCACGAACATGCCGATGCCGCTGCTCAGCCACACCAGCGTGCTTTGCGCCGCCAGCACATGCCCGGCCCACACCGACAGGCCCATCAGCACCGTCATCAGCACACCGAGTGCCAGCTCCAGGCGCAAATAGAACCACGCCGAGAACAATGCCAGCAGCACCGCAGGCGACAGCCAGAGCCCGGCCACCGTCCATTCGGGGCGTGACAGCAGCACGGCCACCGCCACCACAATCAGCGGGATGCCGATAAAGTGGCTGGCGATATTGCGCGGGTCGCGGTGGTAGGCGGCGTATTGACTGAGGTGGTCGACGAGGCTTTTCATTGTTGTTCCTCCTGTAGGATGTTTGATCATGCCCTGTAGGCCCGCGACACACTGTCAACTGGCCGACAATCTTCGGAGTTCGCATGGATGTAGAGAAATGGCACCCACGGTTGGCCACCGGTCACTGGTACAGCCATCTGCCTGCTGACTTACAGAATAGCTTGCTGGCCAGCGCCCGGTTGCGGCAGCTCACGGCGGGGCAATACCTGTTCAAGCGCGGCGACCCGCCGTGTGGGTTGTACGCGGTGCTGGAAGGCTCCCTGCGCATCAGTGCGGTGAACGAGCAGGGCAAGGAAGCGGTGCTGAGCCTGGCGGAATTGCCGTACTGGTTCGGCGAGATCTCCCTGTTCGACGGGTTGCCCCGTACCCACGACGCCTGCGCGGTCGGGCCTTGTACGTTGTTGCAGGTGCCGCAGCCGGCCTTGCTGCACATCCTTGAACAGACTCCGCGTTACTGGCGCGACATGGCCCTGTTGATGAGCCAGAAGCTGCGCCTGACCTTTATCAATATCGAACAATTGAGCCTGATGCCGGCTTCGGTACGGGTGGCGCATCGTTTGCTGATGATCGCCGAAGGCTACGGCGACATCGAGCAGGTGCGGCAGGTGCTGCAACTGCCCCAGGAAGACCTGGCCGCAATGTTGAGCCTGTCACGCCAGACCACCAACGCGCTGCTCAAGGATCTGCAGGGCCAGGGCATCGTGCGCCTGGGCTATGGCGAGATCGAAATCCTCGACCCGCAGCGTTTGCGCGAGGCGGCGCACGCCTGAGGGTGGTAGCCTGCGTTCACGATTATTCGAGGTGTGTTATGCGCGTCCTGCTAGTGGAACACGAGTCAGAGGCGGCCGAGGCGATGGGCCGCAGTCTTGAAGAGGCGAGTTACATGGTGGAGGTGGCGGCCAACGGCATGGCGGCCCTGCGCTTTGTGGAAAGCACCGAATACGACCTGGTGATCCTGGATGTGATGCTGCCGGGGTTGAATGCCTGGAAGCTGCAGCAGGCGATTCGGTTGAAGGGTGAGACGCCGATGTTGTTTTTGACCACGCCCGACGGGATTGAAGACCGGCTGCGTGGGCTGGAATTGCATGAGGATGATTATTTGCTCAAGCCCTTTGAGGCCCGGGCCTTGGTGGCGCGGGTGAAGAAGGTGTTGCGGCGGGATCGGGGGCGCTGACTGATTCTGGCTTTTGTGGTGTTTGATCGACCGCTTTCGCGAGCAAGCCCGCTCCCACATTTGACTGCATTCCAAAGGATGTACTCGGTCAAATGTGGGAGCGGGCTTGCTCGCGAAGAGGCCCTCACAACCACCGCAACTCCACCTACCTCAACCCATCCCGAAACTGCCCCGGCGTCATCCCGGTCCAGCGCTTGAACGCCCGGTTGAAACTGCTGGTATCAGCAAACCCCAGCAAATGACTGATCTCCGCCAGCGAACACTCGGGATCCCGCAGATGCAGCAGCGCGAGGTTCTCCCGACATTCGTTCAGCAGCGCATCAAACCGGCAGCCCTCGTCCGCAAGGTGCCGCTGCAAGCTGCGCAAACTCAAATGCAACGCCTGGGCGATGCGCTCGGCACTTGGCTCACCGTCGGGTAACTGCGCTTCAATGGCCGAACGCACCTTGCGCTCCCAGGTCAGCGGCCGCAGTTGCGCCAGGGTGCGCTTGAGCACGGTTTCATTATGTTCGGCCAACTCCGGGTTGGCATCGTCCAGGTGGCTGTCAAAGTCCTGGGCGGCGAATTCCAGACGGTCTTCCTCGGCGGCGAAAAACACGGGGGCACGAAACACCGTGTGCCACGGCTTGGGGTCGGCCGGCTCGGGCCGCCGCAGGTACACCGCCAGCGGCGCATATTCGCGCCCCAGTCGATTGCGGCATGTGCGCACGTAAATCGCGGCGAACGCATCAATCGCTTCAAACGCTGGCGCGGGTGTGCCGGCAGGTTGTTGCAGGCGAAAGCGGTAACGTTCGCCCTCCCGGCTAAGCTCCAGGCTCAGGGCGTCGCTGACCACCTGGTGATAGCGCACGATCCGCTCGAACACTTCCCGCAGGCTGCCGCTGGCCACCAGCGCATAACCCAGCGCATGGAACGTGGTGGGGCTGACAAACCGCGACACCCGCAAACCAATCGCCGGGTCGCCACTGGCCTGCACCGCCAGTTCCCACAGGCGCGTGGTGGCCGACAACGGATAACGTGCGTTGGGATCGTCCATCAACTGCGGGTCAAGCCCGGCCTGGGCGCACAGCGCGGCGCTGTCGAGGCCCAGGGCGTCGAGCTGCTTGCGCAGGGCGCGGGTCCAGCTGGCGAGGGAGGTCGGTTCGGTCATGTTGATTGGCGCTTGCGGTCAACAGGTTGGCGTGTGGGGCTAGCGTCCCGCCAGATCGCATAGGGCAGGATGTACGCATCAATAAGACAGAGGATGGAAGCATGGACGGTACTTCTGCAAGCCCCCGGCGGATGAACGCACAGCAGCGCTCAGCGCATATTCGTGAAGTGGTGCTGGCCGAGGGCCTGTTATTGCGTCAGCGCCACCCCTGGCTGCTGCATCAGGACGCGTTGGGCGCGGGCATCCTGGCCTTTGCCCTGGTGGGCATGCTGGGTTCGGCGGCGCTGTATATCACCGGGCACATGGCGTGGTGGGTGTGCCTGCTGCTCAACGCATTCCTTGCATCGTTGACCCACGAGCTGGAACACGACCTGATCCACAGCATGTACTTTCGCAAGCAACGCCTGCCCCACAACCTGATGATGGGCCTGGTGTGGCTGGCGCGGCCCAGCACCATCAACCCTTGGGTGCGACGCCATATTCACCTGAATCACCACAAGGTGTCCGGCAGCGAAACCGACATCGAAGAGCGTGCAATCACCAACGGTGAGCCATGGGGCCTGGCGCGGTTGCTGATGGTCGGTGACAACATCATGTCGGCACTGATCCGGGTGCTGCGGGCACCAACCTGGAAGCACAAGCTGGGCATTCTCAAGCGCACGGCGCTGGTCTATGCACCGCTGGCGCTGCTGCATTGGGGCGCGTGGTATGTGTTCCTGGGCTTTCATGCCGCCAATGGCATCGCCAGCCTGCTGGGCGCGCCAATCGACTGGTCAGCCAACACCCTGGCGGTGATGCACATCATCGACATCGCCGCCGTGGTGATCATCGGGCCCAACGTGCTGCGCACCTTCTGCCTGCACTTTGTCAGCTCCAACATGCACTACTACGGTGACATCGAGCCGGGCAATGTGATCCAGCAAACCCAGGTGCTCAACCCTTGGTGGCTGTGGCCGTTGCAGGCGTTCTGCTTCAACTTCGGCAGCACCCACGGGATTCATCATTTCGTGGTCAAGGAACCGTTCTACATCCGCCAGATGACGGTGAAAACGGCTCACAAGGTGATGGCTGAAATGGGCGTGCGCTTCAACGATTTCGGCACGTTTGCCCGGGCCAATCGGTTTGAGCGTGCTGCCCATTCATCGGTGGCGATCAATCCGGCTGAAACGGCGACGCGCTGAGGATTGCGCCTCGTCAGCAGGCAATAAAGGCCAGGGGCAGGTCGCGGATCTGTTCGCGCAGCGGCGGCTGGTAGTGGTCGTCGCTGATCAGCTCGTGCAGCAGTTCTTCACGCAACTGATGGAAGTCGAAACTGCTGCGCTGGCGCGGATGGGGCAGGGCGATGTCCACCACCTGCTTGATCCGCCCCGGGCGGGGCTCCATGACCACCACGCGGTCGGCGAGAAAAATCGCCTCTTCCACGTCGTGGGTCACCAGGATCGTGGTGATTTTAGCCCGCGCACGGATGGCCAGCAGTTCGTCCTGCATCTGCTGGCGGGTCAGGGCGTCGAGGGCGCCGAAGGGTTCGTCCAGCAGCAGGATGCGCGGGCTGGCCACCAGGCCGCGGGCAATCGCCACCCGTTGCGCCATCCCGCCGGACAACTGGTGCGGGTAGGCACGAGTGAAGTCGGTGAGGCCCACCAGCTCGATAAAGTCGCCGATGCGCTGCTGCTTTTCGGCAGCGCTCAGGGGCTCGTTGACCAGGCCCAGGCCGATGTTTTCTTCCACCGTCAGCCAAGGGAACAGACGGTGTTCCTGGAACACGATGCCGCGCTCGCCACCAATCCCGCTGACGGCCTTGCCATCGACGCTGATCTGGCCGCGAAACTGTGTGTCGAGGCCCACCAGCAAGCGCAACAGGGTGGATTTTCCACAGCCGCTGGAGCCGACGATGGCGACGAACTCACCTTCGGCAATATCCAGGTTGAATTCGCGGATGGCCTCCAGTTCGAAGCCGTCGACATCAAAGGATTTGCCCACATGGGCGAAGCTGACGATAGGTGCGTTCATGCGTGCCTCCAGCGCGTGGCGCGGGTTTCGATGCGTTGGCCGATAAGGTTGAGAGTGGCGCCGGTAAGGCCCACCAGAAGCATGCCGCTCATGATCAGGTCCATGCGCAGCAACTGCTGGGCACCGATCATCAGGCTGCCGATGCCGCCATTGGACGGCATGAAATATTCGGCGCCGATGGTGCCCAGCCAGGCGTAGATCAGGCTCAGGCGCAGGCCGGCAAAAATCCCCGCTGCCGCACCCGGCAGCACCAGCCGCCGCAGGCGTTGGCCGAGGCTCAGGCGCAGGACCTGGGCCGCTTCATTCAAATGTGGCGACAGGTTCAGTACGCTGCGTTGGGTGGCGATAAACAGCGGGAAAAACGCGGCAAGGGCGATGAACACCCACTTGGCCAGTTCGCCCAGGCCGAACCAGGCGGTGAGCAGCGGTACCCAGGCGAAAATCGCAATCTGGCGCAGGGCGGCAAGGGTCGGGCCGAGTACCCGTTCACTGGTGCGCGACAGGCCCAGCAGCAAGCCCACGAGGAAGCCCAGGCCGCCTCCCAGCACCAAGCCGCCCAAGGTGCGTCCGAGGCTCAGGGCCAGGGCGTTGACCAGGCTCATGTCCAGCACCCCGGCCGCGGTGGTTTGCAGGACGGCCCATGGGCTGACCAGGATGTTTGGATCCACCCAGGCCTGCTGTGTTACCAGTTGCCACAGCGCCACTAAACCCAGCGGCAGCAGCCAGGGTTGCAGGCGTTGCCAGCCTTGGTAGCGCGGGCCACGACGAATCTGTGCGGTGGCCGGATGGGGCCAGTGCACCCACTTGCGGTCCAGCCAGCCGACGCCGCGGTCCATGACCACGCCCAGCACGCCGATCACCACGATGCACACGAAGACGATATCCAGCATGAACAGTTGCCGCGCCCACACCATCAGGTAGCCGATGCCCTCACTGGAGGCCAGCAGCTCCACGGCCAGCAACGAAGTCCAGCCGGCGGCCAGGGCCAGGCGCACACCGGCCATGAACGCCGGCAATGCGGCCGGCAGAATCAGGCGACGGATCAACAAGTGAGAAGGCAGGCGCAGCACCCGTGCGGCTTCACGCAGGCCGGGCTGGGCGTCGCGCACCCCCACCAGCGTATGCAGCGTGACCGGCACCACAATCGCCTTGACCAGCACCACCAGCTTGAGGGTTTCGCCAATTCCGAAAAACACCATGAACAGCGGGATCCACGCCAGCGTCGGGACTTGCGACAAAGCGCTGAACGTCGGGAACACCAAGCGCTCGGCTCGGGGACTGAAACCCAGCAGCGCCCCCAGCAATGCCCCGGCACTCACGCCCGCGAGCAAGCCCCAGAACAACCGTTGCAGGCTGATCGCCAGGTGGCTCCACAACTCACCGCCGGCCAGTTCCACTGCGCTGCTCCAGACCAGCGACGGGGCGGGCAGGATCTGTTCGCTCATCCAATGATTGCGGCTGGCCAGCCACCACAGGGCGAACAACGCCAGCGGCAGCAGCCAGGGCAACAGGCGGTCGCCCAGGTGCGGCCAACGTGGCTGCCGCCCTTGGGCAGGGGCCGCCAGTGGCAGGCTCAATAGCGAGATTCGGGCCATGGATGACCTCCGTTGTCCGGTGGGCTTTATGTTTTTTTGATCTTATAAACAAACAATCAAGACGATTGAGGGATAAGAAAAACCATTTAAAGCCGCTACCCCACACGCATCCAATGCATTTGGAGAATATTTTCCATGCTGTTGATGCATAGCCTTCTGGGGCCTGGGTTTGGCTGCCTATAGATCTTAAAGCTATTAAATTGTGAATTTATAGTATTTAAAGTTTTGATCCGCTTATGCCTACTTTCTGCTCCCCAGGCTACCGCCGCCCTCAGGAGCACCCCCTATGAAGCTGCCCTTCAAACGCTTGATCACACTGGTTGCCGGCACGGCGTTGGCCGGGCTGGTGCAGGCTGCCGACCTCAAGGAAATTCGGATTGCCGTGCCCGACCTCACCGCCGGTACCCAACACAGCGGCGGCGGGGTGGTGGACGTGCTGCGCCAACAGCAGATCTTCGAAAAGGCCTTCGCCGACCAGGGCATCAAGATCCAGTGGAATTTCTTCAAGGGCGCGGGCCCGGTGATCAATGAAGCCTTCGCCAATGGCCAGGTGGACCTGGCCTACCTGGGCGACCTCGCGGCTATCATCGGCAAATCCAACGGCCTCGACACGCGCCTGTTGAGTGCCAGCGCCCGAGGCGTCAAACATTATCTGGGGGTGGTGCCGGGTTCGGGCATCAAGACCCTGCAGGACCTCAAGGGCAAGCGCGTTGCGGTGTTCCGCGGCACTGCCAGCCAACTGTCATTCGACAGTGCATTGGCCAGTCAGGGCTTGAGTGAAAAAGACCTGAAAGTCATCAACCTGGACTTCAACGCCGCCGTCGCCGCACTGGCCGCCAAGCAGATCGACGCGACCTGGGGCAGCTCGGGCCTGAGCGCGTTGCAAGCCAAGGGCCTGGCCGAAATCCCGCTGAGCACCAAGGACCTGGGCGACGCCGGCAGTATCCAGAGCGTGTTGGTGGGCAGTGGCAAGTTTGTCGATGAGCATCCCGAAGCCGTGGCCACGCTGCTCAAGGCGCAGCAGCAAGCGGTGCAATGGCTGACCGATGACAACAACAAGCAGGCCTACATCCAGTTGGTGTCGGGGCTGGCGAGTTATCCACCGGTGATCCTGACCAATGATTTGCAAGACCAGAAACTCAGCGAGATATTCCCGTCGACCCTCGACCCGGTATTCCTCGCCAAATTGCAGGACAAGGTGGACCTGGCATCGCAGCAGCGTTTGATCCGCAAGCCGTTCCAGGTGAGCGATTGGGTGGCGCCGAAGTTGGCGGCCGCCGGCATCTGAAGCCCCCCTAAAGCAAGCTACCTTCGTAGCAGCTGTCGAGCCCCCGCGAGGCTGCGTCGGGCGCGACGCGATCTTGCTGTATGACTCCAAGTTCTGCAGCGCTGCCGACGCAGCCTCGCTGGGGCTCGACAGCTGCTACGTGGGAGGTGAGTGGGGCGGTGCGCTAGACCGCCACACTTACTTCGTGTTGATCCACTGCCACCAGCGTCTCGATCATCGCCTTGGCCGCCGGCGACAAGCGAAAGCCGGTGCGGCTGACGATCCCGCAACGGGCATTCAGGCTCTCCAGGTTTTGCGGCAGGTTGCGCCAGTGCAGCAGCACCAGTTCACCTTTGGCGATGTCCTCGGCAAACGCCTCTTCGGTGCCCACGCCAATGGCATTGGACTGCAGCACGATCTTCACCAAGGCCGGGAAGTGTTCGGTGTGAATGCTCGGTGAAAAATCCATGCGCCCGCTGAGGTTCGCCAGCAGTTTGCGAGTGCCCTGGGAAATCAGCGGCGCGGCCAACGGGTAATCAAACATGTCGTTGGTCGACAGGCTGTCCTTGGCCAGCAGCGGGTGCCCCGGGCGGCAGAAAAACACCCCGCGTTTGGGCGTCAGTGGCCGGGTCTGAAAGTTCGGGTCGGACTCGAACTGGCGGATGTCGGCGATAAAAAATTCGATCTCTTCACGGCTCAGGCTACGGCTGAGTTTTTCCCAGTTATCCACCTGGAAACTGGTGCGGATTTTCGGGTGCGCGGTGATAAACCGCGCCACCGCATCCGGCACCAGTTTCACTGCCGGCGCCGGGCCGCAACCGAAGCGCAATTCGCCCGCATCCAGCTTGGTCATGCGCGTGACTTCGCTGCTCAACAAGGCGGCGCCATGCACCAGGCTCAGGGCGTGTTGCAGCACCACCTGGCCTTCAGGCGTGGGGCGCAGATCCTTGTTGCCCCGGTCGACCAGCACGCAGCCGAACTCCTGTTCCAGCCCCTGGATGCTGCGGCTGAACGCCGGTTGGGTGATGCCCATGGCGTCGGCGGCGCGCACAAAACTGCGGTGCTCGTTGAGGGCGATGAAGTAGCGCAGTTGGCGAAGATCCATATGCTTTCCTGGCATTTGAAAAATAGGTCGAAGGCATTTGCGACCGGGGGAGCTGAGGTTTTAAATGCAAGCTCTTATTCCGTCAACGAAGCATTCGTTCATTTGCTAGACCTAAAATGCATATGAATAGAGCCTTGTTGCACGCTACTCCCAACCGAAAGCTGGCACATGAGGGTCATCACTATGAGCAACGCCGCACTAGCTGTTCAACCCGTCGCCCTGGCGATGGATATCCACCCGGTGGCCGGACGAATCGGCGCCGAGATCCGTGGCATCACGTTATCCGGCGGGCTGGACGCCGCCACGGTCGAAGCCATCCAGCAGGCGCTGGTGCAGTACAAGGTGATCTTCTTCCGCGAGCAGACCCACCTCGATGACCAGAGCCAGGAAGCCTTCGCCCACTTGCTCGGCGAGCCGATTGCCCACCCCACCGTTCCGGTGCGCGATGGCACGCGGTTCCTGCTGGAACTGGACGGCGCCCGTGGCCAGCGCGCCAACTCGTGGCACACCGACGTGACCTTTGTTGATGCCTACCCGAAAGCCTCGATCCTGCGTTCGGTGCTGGCGCCGGCCTCGGGTGGCGACACCGTCTGGGCCAACACCGCGGCGGCCTACAACGACCTGAATGCCGAACTGCGGGAACTGGCGGACAAGCTCTGGGCCGTGCACAGCAACGAATACGACTACGCCGCGCGCAAGCCGGATGTGTCGCCGGAGAAGCTGGAGGAATACCGCAAGATCTTCACCTCGACGGTCTACGAGACCGAGCACCCAGTGGTGCGTGTGCACCCGGTCAGCGGTGAAAAGACCCTGCTGCTGGGGCACTTCGTCAAACGCCTGAAGGGCTATTCACAGGTGGATTCGGCGCACCTGTTCAACCTTCTGCAAAGCCACGTCACGCGCTTGGAAAACACCGTGCGCTGGCGCTGGAACACCGGCGACGTGGCGATCTGGGACAACCGCGCCACCCAGCATTACGCCGTGGACGACTACGGCACCCAGGAACGCATCGTGCGCCGGGTGACGCTCAAGGGCGATGTGCCGGTGAGTGTGCAGGGGCAGCGTAGCCAGACCACCCGCGGTCTATAACTCCAACGCAAACCCCTGTGGCGAGGGAGCTTGCTCCCGCTGGGGCGCGAAGCGGCCCCAAAAAATGGGACTGCTACGCAGTCCAGCGGGAGCAAGCTCCCTCGCCACAAAAGCTTATCGGTCGTTTCGGGTCACCAGACCCCGATCTGCACCACCTTCTCCGCTTCCGGCTCTCCATACCTGAACCATTGGCCACGCAGATCAATCTCGGCATGGCTGATGGTGGTGCGCCGTTTCAAGCCTCGCAGCCATTCAAACAGATAACCCCGATGCGCCTCGCGCACATCCGCGTGCGCCGGGTCGGTGCCCAGGTCATGCAGTTCCTGCGGGTCATTCTGCAAGTCGAACAACTGTGCGGGGTAACCGTCGTAGGCCAGGTATTTCCAGCGTTCGCTGCGCACCATGGTCATGCGGCAGCGGTCGATGGGCTGGTCGAGGCGTTCCCGGGCCGGGGCCTGGAAGGCGTAGTCGTATTCGGCGATGGCGTAGCGGCGCCAGGTGATGTTTTCACCGTGCAGCAGCGGGATCAGCGAGCGGCCTTCCAGGCGGTGTTCGGCACCGGGTAATCCCAGCGCTTGCAGGAATGTGGGCAGCGCATCGATGGTTTCCACCAGGCGCTCGTCCACCGAGCCACGGCTGATATCGGCGGCAGCCCGAGGGTCGCGCACGATCAGCGGGATGCCCACTGCAGGCTCCAGCAGGAATTCCTTTTCACCGAGGAAATGATCGCCGAGGAAGTCGCCATGATCGCTGGTAAACACGATCAAGGTGTCGTCCCAGCGGCCATTGCTTTCGAGGAAATCAAACAGCCGGCCGAGTTGATCGTCCACCTGCTTGATCAGGCCCATGTAGGTCGGGATCACGTTAAGCCGCACTTCATCCCGGGAGAAATTCAGGCTCTCCTGGTGCTGGCGGAAGGCGTGGTACACCGGGTGATCACTTTCCTTTCCAGGCGTTGGTCGAATCGGTGCCTGTACATGCTCAGCCGTATACAACGCGTGGTACGGCGCCGGGGCGATGTAGGGCCAGTGCGGCTTGATGTACGACAGGTGCAGGCACCACGGCTGCTCGCCTTGCTCGGTGATGAAGTCGATGGCGCGGTCGGTGGTGTAGACGGTTTCCGAGTGCTGTTCATCCACCCGCGCCGGCAGGTGAGCGTTGCGCATGTGCCAGCCGCTGAGGATCTCCCCGGATTCGCCGGCGGCTGCATTCGCCCATTCGTGCCAGGGGTTGGTGCCGTCGTAGCCCTGTTCGCGCAGGTAGTGGGTGTAGGGCGCGGATTCACGTTTTTCGGTGAACAGCGGGCTGTCGGGGAAGATCCCGTCGTGGCGAAAATAGGCTTCGAAGCCCACCTCATTCAGCGGTTGGGCCTGGGCACTGTCGGGGTCGATTTCCAGGCGTTGCAGGGCTTCGAGATTGGGCGTGGCGTGGGTTTTGCCCACCAGTGCAGTGCGGATACCGTGGGGCCGCAAGTAGTCACCGATAGTCAGTTCTTCCAGAGGCAGCGGCACCGCGTTCCAGGCCACCTGATGGCTGCTGACATAGCGCCCGGTGTAGGCCGACATCCGCGACGGGCCGCAAATTGTGCCCTGGGTGTAGGCCCGGCTGAAGCGCACGCCGGCGGCGGCCAGGCGGTCGATGTTGGGGGTGTGCAGATGGGCATGGCCATAGCACGACAGGTAATCGCGGCGCAGTTGGTCGCACATGATGTACAGCACATTGCGCACGGGTTTGGGTTGGGACATGAGGCTTCACCGAACGGAGGACAGGCGAACGATTTCGCCGCTTGGCAGGCCTTGAAGCAAGTGCATTTGGGGAATGGGTTTTATGCAGTGAGTGCATGCGTTCGGCGACTAGCGCTTTCGCGAGCAAGCCCGCTCCCACATTCGATCGCGTTTCTACAGGATGAATGCGGTGAAAGGTGGGAGCGGGCTTGCTCGCGAAGGCGGTCGCTCAGACGGCAAAATTCTCCAGCGCACACACCTCTTCATCCTGCTCATCAATCACCTTGATCTGCTCGATCATCGCCTCCGCCAGCGGTGACAGGCGATACCCCGCGCGACTGACAATTCCATAGCGGGTGTAGCGCTCCTCCAGGTCTTCCGCCAAACCTTCAATCCGCAGGCACACCAGCTCGCCACGAGCCATGTGCAGTACGTCGCTGTTGGCGCTGACGATGCCGATGGCGTCCGAACGCAGCACCACGCCCAGCAGGCTGTACCCGTTTTCGCATTCGACGTTGGGCGTGTAGTCGGGTCGGCCGCTGAGGTCGACGATGACCTTGCGCAGGTTCGGCGGGCGAATCGTCACCGCCAGCGGGTAGCTCATCAGCTCGGCAGCGGTCACGCTTTCCAGCTCCGCCAACGGGTGCCCGGCGCGGCAGCAGAAGTGCCATTTACGTGGGCGCAGCCGGTGGGTCTGGTAATCCGGGTGGGCCTCGAAATGCCGGGTGTCGGCGACGAAAAATTCGAACTCTTCGCTGAGCAGGCGCTTGCTCAGGCTTTGCCAGTCGTCCACCTGGAACTGCACACGGGCCTTGGGGTAGCGCCCGATAAAACTGCCGATGGCCCTGGGGATCAATCCGGCAGCGGGCGCCGGGCCGCAACCGAAGCGCAGCTCACCCGCCTCCAGCCCGTTGAACTGGCTGATCTCATTCGCCAATTGCTGGGCACCGCTGACCAGCCGCCGCGCATGTTCGAGCAGTACCTGGCCTTGTTTGGTCGGCGCCAGGTCCTTGCGGCCGCGGTCCACCAACTGGCACCCGGCGCTGAGTTCCAGCGCCTGAATGCTGCGGCTGAAGGCCGATTGCGACAGGTTCACGGTCACCGCTGCCGCGACAAAACTGCGTTGCTCGGCAAGGGCGATGAAGTGGCGAAGTTGGCGCAGGTCGATATGCATTTTTCACATTGAAAATATCGGGGAAATGCATTGGCTATGCATTAGGTCGACTCCTTATAAAGGCTATCTCTTATGCAGTAAATGTTTGTAAAAACATAAATAAATAGCCTTTAGGAATATGCGATCCAGCGTATTTCCTGACACCGGAGCCGCTTATGAGCCTGTTGAATCGCGCTGTCCCTCCCTCTCCCTGGCGCCTGAAACGCCTGCCGATGGCGCTGTTGCTGGCGGGCAGTGCCGGTTGGTCCAGCAGCCAGGCGGCCGACGAGCCCGCGCCGGCGCCCAAGGGTGAGAACGCCAGTGGCCAGTTGGAAACGGTCACGGTGACGGCGCGGCGGCGTACCGAAAGTGCCCAGGAAGTGCCCACGCCCATGAGCGTGATCGGCGGCCAGGCCCTGGAGAGCCAGCGGGTCTACCGGATTCAGGATTTGCAGCAACTGGTGCCCAGCGTCAACGTCGCCTACATGCATGCGCGCCAGTCCAGCGTGTCGATTCGCGGGCTGGGGAACAACCCGGCCAGTGACGGCCTGGAAGGCAGTGTGGGGCTGTACATCGACAACGTGTACCTGGGGCGGCCGGGGATGGCCGTGTTCGACCTGATGGACATCGAACAACTCGAAGTACTGCGCGGCCCCCAAGGCACGTTGTTCGGCAAGAACACCACCGCCGGGGTGATCAATATCAGCACCCGTGCGCCGAGTTTTACTCCGGAGCGCAGCATTGAAACGTCACTGGGCGAGGACGGTTACTTCCAGACCAAGGGCACGATTTCCGGCCCGCTGACCGAGGACCTGGCGGGCCGTTTCTCCGCGTACCGCACCCGCAGCGACGGCGACATCAAGAACGAGTACGACGGCCACGACCTCAATGGCGGCTCGCGCCAGGGCTTTCGCGGGCAACTGCTGTACAAGCCCAGCGACACCTTCAACCTGCGCTGGATCGGCGACTACAACGAAGAAGATTCCAGCGCCGGCACCCGCGTGCTGTACAGCACCGGGCCGACCATCAATGGCACCAACCTGTATCAATCGCGGGCGGCGGCGGCAGGCGCGACCCTGGTCGACGGCACGCACCGCAAGGTCAACCTCGACAGCGACCAGCACGTCACCGTGTTTCAGGGCGGCACCTCGCTGGAAGCCAACTGGACCCTGCCCAGCGACTTCACCCTGACCTCGGTCAGCTCCTACCGCTGGTGGAATTTCACCCCGCGCAACGACGACGGCCTCAACGTCCCGGCCTCCTACAACGCCGGCGTGTCGGTGGAAGACAAACAGTGGTCCCAGGAATTTCGCCTGGCCTCACCCACCGGCGGCTTCTTCGATTACGTGCTCGGTGCCTACTACTTCGGCTCCGACCTGGATAACAAATCCTTCGCTTATTACGGGCCCAAGGCCGACATCTGGAACGGCACGCCCAGGGGCGCCTTGAACAACGTCAGCAGCGTGGGCAACGGGCATATCCGCACCGACAGCTTTGCGTTGTTCGCCCAAGGCACCTGGCACCTGACCGAGCGCCTGGACTTCACCGCCGGCCTGCGCGGTACCTATGAGCAGAAAAGTGCCTGGGTCACGCGCAACGCACCTATTGGCGGCGCTGCGGTGACCGGTGCGGCGGCCACTGCACGGCGCGGGCGCGCGGGGGCTTATGACTCCGGCGACCTCAACCAATACAGCACCAGCCCGTCCGGATTGTTGAACCTCAGCTATCGCTTCAACGACGACCTGCTGGGCTACGCCACCTTATCCCATGGCGAGAAATCCGGCGGGGTCAACCTGGCGGTCGGCTCCGCGCCCACCGCTGGCCCGGACTCACTGTTGATCGGCACCGAGCGCGCCAACAATGCCGAATTGGGGTTCAAAAGCACCCTGTGGGACCGTCGCCTGCAACTCAACGCCAACCTGTTCTGGACCCAGGTCAATGGCTATCAGACCAACGCCTACGACGACAGCAACCGCGTGCAGTACCTGACCAACGCCGGCTCGGTGCGCTCCCGGGGCGTGGAGGTGGAGAGCACGCTGATCCCGATCAAGGGCCTGACGCTCAACATCAACGGCTCGTACAACGACGTGCAGTACCTGTCGTACAAAGATGCGCCGTGCCCGCCGGAAGTCAGCCTGCGCCCGGGCGCGCCGGCTTCGTGCGACTTGAGTGGCCACCAGGTGGTGGGCGCCTCGAAGTGGATTGCCAACGCCAATGGCGAATACAAATGGAACCTGGATAACGGCTTTGAACCCTACGTCACCGCCAGTTATGCGTTCCGCTCCAAGGCGGTGGGCACGGTGGAAGATTCCGATTACGGGCAGATCCCGGCCTACGCGGTGGTCAACCTCTCTACCGGCCTGCGGGGCAACTATCAGCAGGGGCAGTGGGACGTGTCGTTGTGGCTGAAGAACGCGTTCGACAAGACCTACTACACCACGCTGTGGACCGGCGGTAATGGGGGTTATGAAGGGTTGTTGGGCACCCCGCGCACGCTTGGGGTGACCGGGCGTTACGACTTCTAGGCCGCCACCGGGGCGGTGCGATACGTCGCCGGGCTGAATACCCGGGTGAGTATCAGCATCGCCACCACCGTCAGCGTCAGCACCAACCAGGCGCTGACGAAACTGCCGGTCAGTTCCCGCAGCCAGCCGGTTAGCCACGGCGAGATGGCGTTGATCAAAAAGCCCACGCCCTGGACGAACGCCGCCAGTTGGCCGGCTTCCCGAGGGTCGCGGCGGTGATCCAGGGTCAGCAGCAGGCTCAGGGCAAAACATGCCCCCAGGCCGAAGCCGATCAGCGCCACCCACAGGTGCGGGAATTCCAGCGGCGCTGCCAGCAGGCCGATATAGCCCACGGTCTGGGCCAGCAGGCTGATGCTCAGCAACGGCCTACGATCAATACCGCGTTGCGCCAGTGCGGGCATCAACAGCGCGGCGATCACCTGGAAGATCGTCATGAACGCCAGCAGCGAACCACTGGGCAGCACGTCCCAACCCAACTGCTGATAGTAGGCCGGCAACCACGCGACCATGCTCATGTAGCCGCAATTCACCAGGCCGAAATACAGCGCCAGCAACCACGCCCGACGGTTGCGCAGGCCCTGGAACGGCGCCGTCACCTGCGGGTTTTTCGCCGCGCCCAATGGCAGCCACGCCCACAGCAACAGCTCGCCCAGGGCCGGTAGCAGCCAGATCCCGAGCCCCGCCTGCCAGTGCTGGAAATGCCCGGCCACCAACGGGCTGAGCAGCGCCGCCAAGCCACCGCCGCCCATCAGCGACGCCGAGTAAACCCCCATCGCCAGCGGCACGCGCTGGTGAAACTGGCGCTTGATCATCGCCGGCACCAGCGCCTGGATCAGCGCCACACCGGCGCCGCCGAACAGTGCGGTAGCCAGCAGCGCCGGCGCCTGGCCAAACAACCAACGCGCGAGGCACGCCAGCAGGATCATCATCAAACCCAGGGCAATCCCGCGACGTTCTCCCAGCTTCGCCTCCAGGCGCACACCCACCAACGCCACCAGCCCCATGCAGATCACTGGCAGGCTGGTGAGCAGGGCGCTGCTCTGGAAACTCAGGCCGGTGGCCAGGCGGATTTCCCCCAGCAATGGGCTGATGGAGCTGAGGATCGGCCGCAGGTTCAGGCCCAGCACCACCAGCAAACCCCAACCGGCGAGTTTGCCGGCGAACGAATTATTCAGCGTCATGCAGGGCCTGCCATTCACCGTAGAGGGCTTGCATTGCCGCTTGAGGCAGATGCTGCACGGGCAATTTTTGCTCCGCCAACGGCAACGCCATTTGCTGGTAGATCGCCGCTGTCGACAGGCCAAAAGGTGCTGCCACTTCGTTGCTGGCGGCGAATACCACGCGGGACACGCCGCACAGGTACATCGCACTCAGGCACATCGGGCAGGGCTGGCCGCTGGCGTAGATCACGCAGCCTTCCAGGCGCGGGCCGAGTTGGTGGCTGGCGGCGCGGATGGCGAGCATCTCGGCATGGGCGGTGGGGTCCTGGCTCAAGTGGATTTCGTTGACCGCTTCCACCAGCACCTTGCCGTCGCGCACCAGGACCGCACCAAACGGGCGGCCACCGGCGGCTACGTTGGCCTTGGCCAGTTGCACGGCGTGATGCAGATGCTGTTGATCTTCAGTCATGGAAACCCCCTCGTGCGCAATGAGGCGTGAAGTATGGGCAGCCGCAGGGGTATTCTGAAATTAAATATAACCATGCCAATCAGTGGCAAATGGAATGGTGAGGCCCATGTTCGATCCCGTGTTGTTGCGCAGCTTTGTTGCCGTTGTCGATTGCGGCAATTTCACCCGCGCGGCTGAGCGCCTGCATTTGACCCAGTCCACGGTCAGCCAACAGATCCGCCGCCTGGAAGACGCACTCGGCAGCCAGGTCCTCGACCGCGACCAGCGCCGCGTGGTGGCCACGGTGGAGGGCGAACGCTTGCTGGCTTATGCGCGGCGCATCCTGGCGCTGCAAGAAGAGGCGGCCGATGTGTTGATCAACCAGCAGAGCGATGGCGTGCTGCGCCTGGCGGTGCCCGAGGACTTTGCGGCCGAGCGCTTGATGCCACTGCTGTCGGCGTTTGTGCAGGCTTATCCACGGGTGCGGCTGGAGGTCACCAGCGGCTTGGGGCCGGAGTTGTTGCGGGATTATCGCGGCGGTGAATTCGACGTGCTGCTGGTCAAGCAAATGGGCGACAGCGATGACTGCCTGGCGTCCTGGCCGGAGCCGTTGTGTTGGGTCGACAGCCGCAGCGCGCCCTCTCTGGGACGTGATCCGTTGCCGCTGGTGGCGTTTCCCGCTGGTGGCCTGTATCGCAATGAAATGTTGCATCACCTGGAGGTGGGTGGCTGGCGCTGGCGCATCGGTTATTCCAGCGCGAGCCTGGCCAGCGTGTGTTCGGCGGTGGCGGCGGGGCTGGGAATCAGCTTGCTGCCGGTGCGGGTCGTGCAGCCCGGGCATGTGGTGTTGGGCGCAGACAGCGGTTTGCCGGCGGTGCAGGGCGTGCGGCTGGCGCTGTATGGCCGCAATGGTCTGGGCGCGGCGGGGCAGGCGTTGCTGCGCCAATTGCAGGATTTATGTGCCAGCAATCCCCGCTGAGCCATGCCTTCAGCGAATATTTTGTATGCCTCAAAAGCATTCGGATTTTAGGCCTCGGCGCCAGCCCGCGCAGGCCGTGGCTTTGGCGTATCTGGATGTTTCGTTTATTCATTTTGGATCTATGTATAACTTTAAAGATTACTTTAAGAGATAAGCGTCTGGCCCCGATGATTCAGCCCTCGACGGCCGCCAAGGCAGGCCCGTCGGTTTTTTTGCTTAAGACCGCAGGGGAGTTAATCAATGGGCAATGTCCAGACCGCCGCCAGTGCACAAGAGGCGCAGTGGCGCCATGCACCGGGTGGTGAGTTGGTCGACCTTGGCCGGCCGCACCGCGCGCCGTTGGGGCAGTTGCGTACGCAGAAAACCCCCAAGGGAGTGTTGAGTCGGCGTGAAGCGATCCTGTTGGGGATTCTCGCGCTGGCCTTGCATGGTGCGGTGATCTATTGGGTCAGCCAGAAGCCAACCCCGGTGCTGCCGATTGTGCCGCCGGAAATTCCGCCAATGACGATCGAATTTTCCCAGCCGGCGCCGCCGGTGGTAGAGCCGCCACCGCCCGTGCCGCCACCGCCGCCGCCACCGGTTGTCGAGCCACCACCACCGGTGGTCGATGAGTTGGCCGCCAAGCCGGCGCCGAAAAAGATTCCGAAACCCAAGCCGGTACCGAAGCCCGTGCCCAAGCCCGCACCGAAACCGGTCGCCGAGCAGCCGCCCGCGCCGCCTGTACCCCCGCCACCGGCTCCAGCACCCGCACCGCCTGCGCCTGCTCCGGTAACACCGGCTTCGGCCAACGCCGCGTACCTGAAGAACCCGGCGCCCGAATACCCGTCACTGGCCCAGCGCCGGGGTTGGGAAGGCACGGTGTTGTTGCGGGTGCATGTGTTGGCCACCGGCAAGCCGGGTGAGATCCAGATTCAGAAAAGCAGTGGTCGCCAGCAACTCGACGACGCCGCACTGGCTGCCGTGAAGCGCTGGAGTTTTGTACCGGCCAAGCAGGGTGATGTGGCCCAGGACGGCTGGGTCAGCGTACCGATCGATTTCAAGATTCATTAATTATTGGATGCGGTGTGTCGGACACATCGCGCCATGCACAGAGGGAAAACATCATGGCATTAGCATCTCCAACTGAATCCATCGAAAGCGCGGTGATCTGGCTGCTGGTGGTCTTTTCGGTCGCCACCTGGGGCCTGGCACTGCTCAAGGGTGTCCAGTTCGGCCGCCTCAAGTCCCAGGATCGCAAGTTCCACAAACAGTTCTGGGCGGCCTCCAGTCTGGACTCGGCTGCTGAACTGGCTGAAACCAGGCCGGGCGCCGCTGCCCGTGTGGCCCAGGCCGGTTACGCCGCGATCCAGGTGGGTGAGGCGCCACACGCTGCTGACCTGAGCCAGGCGATCAATCATCAGGACCGCTTGGAGCGTGCCCTGCGCCAACAAATCGTGCGTGAGCGTCGCTCCCTGGAAACCGGCCTGGCGGTGGTCGCGAGTATCGGCAGTACGTCGCCGTTTATCGGTCTGTTCGGTACCGTTTGGGGGATCATGGAAGCCTTGAAAGGCATCAGCGCTGCCGGTTCCGCGAGCCTCGAAACCGTGGCCGGGCCGATTGGTGCCGCGTTGGTCGCCACTGGTGTGGGTATTGCCGTCGCGGTGCCGGCGGTGCTGGTTTACAACTACTTCCTGCGTCGCCTGAAACTCACGGCTGCTGACCTGGATGACTTCGCCCATGACTTCTACAGCCTGGCGCAGAAGAACTCGTTCCGCGTGCTGCTGCACCCGACGTTGAGCAAAGCCGGTGCCCAGGGCGGCGTGCAAAAAGTGAAGGAGGCGTCCTGAGATGGCCTTCTCCACGCAAGACAGTGATGAGGTGCTGAGCGAGATCAACGTCACGCCGTTGGTGGATGTGATGTTGGTGCTGCTGGTGGTGTTTATCGTCACCGCGCCGTTGTTGACCAATGCGATTCCGATCAACCTGCCCAAGACCGAGGCCGTGGCGCCGGTGGAGCAGAAAGACCCGCTGGTGGTGAGCATTGATGCTGCCGGCAAACTGTTTATCAACAAGGATGAAATCCAGCCGGATTTGCTGGAATTCAACTTGCAGTCGGCCAAGGCCAAGGACCCGGATGTTCGGGTGCAACTGCAGGCTGACGATGGAGTTAATTATGGCGAAGTGGCGCGAGCCATGGCGTCTATCGAGCGCGCGGGGATTACCAAGCTGTCGGTGATTACTGCACGTTAGTTTCAAATGCCTCGACAATTTTTTTGGCCGTTTCCTTGGCAGGGTGCGGCCTTTTTTTTGGGCTGTGGTTTTTTGGGGGGGCTGGGTACATATCCGTTATTTAGGTAACGGCCACCTATGGTTTCGCTCTTACAGCGAGTCACTTTGCAAAAGCGGCAAAGTAACCAAAACGCTCTGCCCCGCCTGTCGGCGCCTCGCTTAGGCTCGGCGTTCCCTCACTCCGGCATTGCTCCGCGGGCCGCCGCGACGGGCCATCCATGGCCCGGCGCGGCTAAACCGGCGTCCTGCCGGTTTACCCGCTCCGCAATACCTGCGTTCGGCCTCGGGCTTATTGGGGCAGTCAGATCAAAATCAAAAGCAAAAGCACAGCGGCCTACCGGCCGGCTTGAGTGTTAAAAGCAGAGGCAAGATCCAGAGCGAAAACAGAGCTGCTTTTCTGTGGGAGCGGGCTTGCTCGCGAAAAACCTGAGGGCGCCGCGTTCATCCAGGATGCCAGCGTCATCGTTAACGACCTTCGCGAGCAAGCCCGCTCCCACATTTTTTGGACCGTGCCCGCTTTAGCTTTTGATTTGGCTTCTAAACACTCAAGCCGGCCGGGAGGCCGCTGTGCTCTTGATCTGCTTTTGATCTTGATCTTAGGCGCCCCGTTAAACCACGCTGGCCGAACGCAGGCTTTGGAGCGTGGGTAACCCGGCAGGACGCCGGGTTAGCCGCGCTGGGCCAAGGATGGCCCATCGCGGCGGCCCACGGTCCAAAGCCGGAGTGAGGGCACACCGAGCCTAGGCGAGGTGCCGAGTGGTGGGGCAAGAGCGTTTTGCTTACTTTTGCGCTCTTCAAAAGTGAGCCGCTGTAAGAGCGGAACCCTAAGCCGCCGTTACCCAAATAACGGATATGTCCCCCCAACCCCCTAAACCCCCCCACCCTCAAACAAACATTTTGGTTATTAATAAATAGCTTCTTATTCCTTAACGAATATATACCCCGTGCCTATACTGACCCACAACGTTAAACGCTGCAGGAGGGCACACCCATGCACAGCGAGTCGATTCGTTATCTGATCGTGCCGGGCTGGCAAGGATCGCCAGAAGATCATTGGCAAAGTCATTGGCAGAACAGCCTGCCCAACAGCGCGCGCGTGGAGCAGGCCGACTGGCTCACCCCACGCCGCGAAGACTGGGTGGCCGCACTGGCCGAAGCCATCGCCGCCGACAGCACCCCGGTGATTCTGATCGCCCACAGCCTGGGCTGCATCACCGTCGCCCATTGGGCCGCCACCGCACCGGTGCAGTTCCTGCGTCAGGTACGCGGCGCCTTGCTGGTGGCCCCGGCCGATGTCGAACGCCCTGCCTGCGCGCCCGCCCTGCGTAACTTTGCACCCATCCCCAGTGACCTGCTGCCGTTCCCAAGCCAGGTCGTCAGCTCCGACAACGACAGCGCCGTCAGCGCCACCCGCGCCCTGGAACTGGCACGTAACTGGGGCGCCGAAGCGGGAATTCTCGCGGGTGCCGGGCATATCAACGTGAAGTCCGGCCATCAACGCTGGGAACAGGGTTTCGCCTACCTCTATCGCCTGCAAAATCGCCTGGAACATCACTCCCGGCGCCGTGCATAAAATTTTTTAAACGCCCCTTCCCCTTCGTGGATGGGGCGGGAGTCTGCCATGAGCCTGCATGAAACCTTCGGTCAGCCCCTGCTGACCTTCCCCGACGCCGAAAAAAGCCCCCTGAGCATTCGTGCCAAGGCGCTGGTGTTTGTCGACCCGCGTTCGCGGCAACTGCGCGAAGACCTCGAAAACCTCGCCCCCCGCGCCTTGCCCGTGTTGATCCGTGGCGAAACCGGCAGCGGCAAGGAGTTGCTCGCGCGGCATATCCACCGGGGCAGCGACCGCACCGGCTTGTTTGTCTCGGTGAATTGCGGCGCCATCAGCCCGACTTACGCCGACGCCGAACTGTTCGGCTACGCCGCAGGCAGCCACAGTGGCGCAGCCAGCAGCCGTGCGGGCTGGTTTGGCTCGGCCAATGGCGGCACCTTGTACCTGGATGAAATCGGCGACCTGCCGTTGCCGATCCAGGTCAAGTTGCTGGCGGCGCTGGAAAACCACGAAGTCACCCGCGTCGGCGCTCATCAGCCAAGTCCGGTGGATGTGCGGCTGGTGGCCGCCACCAGCATCGACCTCGCTCAGGCCGTGGCGGCCGGCAAGTTTCACGAGCGTCTGTTTCATTACCTCAGCGAAGGCCAACTGGAACTGCCCGCACTGCGCGAGCGGGTGGGCGATATCCTGTCACTGGCCGAGTATTTCCTCGGCATCTACAGCCAGCGCCTCGACCTGCCGGTGCCGCTGATCAGCGACGAGGCCCAGCGCGTGTTGGAGCATCACACCTGGCCGGGAAACACCCGGGAGTTGGAGAACGTGATTCACTTTGCCCTGCTGGTCAGCAGTGGCGACGAGATTTTGCCGGAGCATTTGAACCTGCCGCTGCCGTCGGTGACGCAGATCGAACACCAGGCGCGGCAGATCCTCAGCAGCGGCACCGAGGCTGAACGTGATGCGTTGAAGCGTCTATTGAAAGGGTTGGGGTCTGTATGAACAAAATGGAATATCAAAGTGAATAAAAAGTATTGTTCTGGAATAAAAAACCTCGGTATTGTCCGCTCCACGCCGCGATAGCACTTCGCTGGCATCCACTAAAAAAGCGGCCGTCCCAGACGACCCGGATTTTCGATAAGGACACTGCATGAAAAAGGTTCTGTTGTTTACCGCACTGGCGGCTGCCCTGACTGCAAGCTTCGCCCAGGCCAACGAGAAACTGGTGGTAGCCGCTACCCCGATCCCGCACGCCGAGATCCTTGAGCTGGTCAAGCCGACCCTGGCCAAAGAAGGCGTGGACCTGGAAATCAAAGTCTTCACCGACTACGTGCAGCCGAACGTGCAGGTGGCCGAGAAGCGTCTGGACGCCAACTACTTCCAGACCCTGCCGTACCTGGAAAACTTCAACAAGGGTAAAGGCACCAACCTGGTCACCGTCATCGGTGTGCACGTTGAGCCCTTCGGTGGTTACTCGAAAAAGATCAAAAATATCTCTGAGCTGAAAGATGGCGCCACCGTGGCCATTCCGAACGAAGGCAGCAACTCCGGCCGTGCCCTGCTGCTGCTGCAAAAGGCTGGCGTGATCACCCTGAAAGACCCGAGCAACGCCCTGGCCACGCCGAAAGACATCGCCAGCAACCCGAAAAACCTGAAATTCAAAGAGCTGGAATCGGCCCTGCTGCCTCGCGTACTGGACCAGGTTGACCTGGACCTGATCAACACTAACTACGCCCTGGAAGCGGGTCTGAACCCGGCCAAGGACGCATTGATCATCGAAGACGCCAAGTCGCCGTACGTGAACTTCCTGGTTGCCCGCCCGGACAACAAGGACAGCGACGCGATCCAGAAGCTGGCCAAAGCCCTGACCAGCCCAGAAGTGAAAGCTTTCATCGAGAAGAAATACAACGGTGCGGTCGTGCCGGCGTTCTGATCGAGCCCCAAAACCTCCTTCAAGGTTTAAACGCCGACGGCTTCTACAGCGTCGGCGTTTTTTATGGCTGGAATGCAATCGAAATGTGGGAGCGGGCTTGCTCGCGAATGCGGTGGGGCAGCCAACACATCTGCTGACTGATACACCGCATTCGCGAGCAAGCCCGCTCCCACATTTGGGACCGTGTCAGCTCAGAGATTCCGGCTATTGATGGCCCTGCGCAGCGCCACCAGCCACTTCACCAGCTCCTGCGGATCAATCGGTTTTGCTTTGGTCATCGCTCATTCCCTCGCCTGTTGATTGGCCGCCAGTCTGGCCACGCGCTGCCTATCCCTGAAGTGCAGCACCGATAAAAAGACCCTTCCTACCTCCCGAGGAACAGTAGCTGTCATCCGCCTGTACCGCGAATCCGCCGGTTATCTATTTGGGTGATATCAATATGCTATTTCGGTATTTAAAGTTTGCTTTTTATACCTTTAAAGTCGGTGCTACTCGGCGTTACCCACGCTGAACCGGACCGCACCAACGCCGCATTACCCCTGCGGCGTCAGGGATTTCAGATGACCTTCGATTACGCATTTATCCTCAGCACGCTGCCTGCGTTTCTCAAGGCCGTGGGCGTGACCTTGCAAGTCGGCCTGATCGCCATCGGCACCTCGTTAGTGGTGGCCTTGATCAATGCTGCGCTGCTGGTATTTCGCACACCCTACGTCTGGCGCCTGGTGGCGCTGTACGTCGAGCTGGCGCGCAACACACCGCTGCTGATCCAACTGTTTTTTGTCTACTTCGCGTTGCCGGCCCTGGGCTTGAACATCTCCGGGTTCTGGGCGGCGATCATCACCATGACCTTTCTCGGCGGCGCCTACCTCACGGAAGTGCTGCGCGCCGGTGTCGAGGCGGTGCCGCTGGCGCAGATCGAGTCGGGCAAGTCCATCGGCTTGTCCCACTGGCAGCTGCTACGCCATGTGATCCTGCCTCAGGCGGGGATCCTCAGCCTGCCGGCGCTGTTTGCGAACTTCATTTTCCTGCTCAAGGAAACCACCATCGTGTCGGCGGTGGCGGTGCCGGAGATTCTCTACACCACCAAAAGCTACATCGCCCTCTACTACAAAACCTACGAAATGCTCGCGGTGCTGACGCTGATCTGCGTGCTGTTATTCCTGCCGCTGTCGCTGCTGCTCAGCCGCCTTGAAAGGAGGCTCCAGCATGGCCAGTTCGGGTCTTGAATTACTCTGGGTGTCGTTGCCGCAACTGGGCAAGGGCGCGGCGCAAACCCTGTCGATCTCATTCCTGAGCATTGCCTTCAGTACCGTCGGCGGCGTGGTGTATGGCGTGCTGCGCACGCTGAATTCAAAAGCGCTCAACTTGGTGCTGCGGATTTACCTCGAGCTGTTCCGCGCGATCCCGGTGCTGGTGTGGCTGTACCTGCTGTTCTTTGGCCTGCCGATTTTCTTTGGCCTGAGTATCCCGAGCTTCTGGTGCGCGGTGCTGGTGTTGTCGCTGTGGGGCGCCAGTGAAGTCGGCGAAGTGGTGCGCGGTGCCTTGCATTCGTTGCCCCGTGGCCAGCGTGAAGCCGGCTTGTCGATTGGCCTGTCGGACCCGCAACTGTACGGTTACGTGCTGCTGCCCCAGGCCCTGAAACGCATGACCCCGCCGACCATCAACGTCTACACCCGCATCATCAAGACCAGCTCCCTGGCGGTGCTGATCGGCGTGGTGGACGTGATCAAGGTTGGCCAGCAAATCATCGAGCGCACCTACGAGTCAGTGTTGATCTACGGCGCGCTGTTCCTGTTTTTCTTCTTTATCTGCTACCCGTTGTCGGCCGCCTCCAAGGTGCTGGAACGGCGCTGGGCCCAAGCATGAGCGCATTGATCGAGTTTCAGGGTTTCAACAAATACTTCGGCGACCAGCAGGTGCTCAAGGGCATCGACCTGAGCGTGCAAAGCGGCGAAGTGGTGGTGATCCTCGGCCCCAGCGGTTGCGGCAAAAGCACCTTGCTGCGGTGCCTCAATGGCCTGGAAGTGGCCCACAGCGGCAGCCTTCGTTTTGCCGGCAAGGAGCTGCTGGACAAGGCCACCGACTGGCGCCAGGTGCGCCAGGACGTGGGCATGGTGTTCCAGAGTTATCACCTGTTCCCGCACATGAGCGTGCTCGACAACATTTTGCTCGGCCCGTTGAAAGTGCAAAAACGCGAACCCCGTGAGGCCCGTGCTCAAGCCGAAAAGCTGCTGGAACGGGTGGGTCTCTCGGACAAGCGTGACGCCTACCCGCGCCAGCTTTCGGGCGGCCAGCAGCAACGCATCGCCATCGTCCGCTCGTTGTGCATGAACCCCCAGGTCATGCTGTTTGACGAAGTCACCGCCGCCCTCGACCCGGAAATGGTCAAGGAAGTACTGGAAGTGATCCAGGGCCTGGCCCGGGACGGCATGACCCTGCTGATTGTCACCCATGAAATGGCCTTCGCCCGCGCCGTCGCCGACCGCGTGGTGTTCATGGAGGCCGGCCGCATTCTCGAACAAAACACCCCCGAGGCATTCTTTACGAACCCGCAAACCGCACGCGCGCAGCAGTTCCTGGAGAAGTTCTCCTTCGTTTCAACACTGCCCAAAAGAACCAAGGAATTGGAGCTGCTATGAAAACTGCCAAGTTGTTATTCCCCCTGTTCGGCCTCGCTCTGCTGGCCGGCTGCAACAAATCCGAAGAGCCCGCCAAGACGGCCGCTGCGGCCACCCCGGCCCCGGCGGCGGTGAGCTACATCGACAAGATCAAGGCCCGGGACAAGCTGATCGTCGGCGTGTTTACCGACAAGCCGCCGTTTGGTTTTGTGGATGAGTCCGGTCGCTATGTCGGCTTCGATACCGACATCGGCCGCCGCTTCGCCAAGGACCTGCTGGGCGACGAGAACAAGGTTGAATTCGTTGCCGTGGAACCGGCGAGCCGCATTCCGTTCCTGCAAAGCGACAAGGTCGACCTGATCCTCGCCAACATGACCGTGACGCCTGAGCGCAAGGAAGCGGTGGACTTCACCAACCCGAACCTGAAAGTGGCGGTGCAGGCACTGGTGGCCAACGGCAGCCCGGTGAAAAGCCTGGACGACCTGGCGACCCGCACCACCATCGTCACCACCGGCACTACCGCGGATATCTGGCTGACCAAGAACCACCCGGACTGGAAACTGCTGAAGTTCGAGAAAAACTCCGAGTCGCTGCAAGCGCTGTCGGCTGGTCGTGGTGATGCCTATGCCCAGGACAACCTGGTGCTGTTCAGCTGGGCCAAGCAGAACCCGGGCTACCGTGTGCTGGAGCAGAAACTGGGGGATGAAGCGCCGATTGCGCCAGCGGTGAAGAAGGGCAATATCGAACTGCGGGATTGGGTTAATGCCGAGCTGGCCAAGTTGGGCGAAGAGAAGTATTTGCTCAAGCTGTATGACCAGTATGTTCGCAAGGAACTGAGCGATGACACCAAGCCTGAGAGTGTGATTGTTGAAGGCGGAAAGTGGCAGGGTTGATCAGTTAGCTGTTGGGTGACTGATCTACCGTCTTCGCGAGCAAGCCCGCTCCCACATTCGACCGAGTTCCACCTTTGGAATGCGGACAAATGTGGGAGCGGGCTTGCTCGCGAAGAGGTCCCCACAGGCACCGCCTAACTCGGCCAATGCCACGCCGGCTCATCCAGCACCCGCTGCCCCACCACCTGCGTCTGCCCCATCACCTTCTCCAGCACGATCGAATTACACCCTTCATCCTGCTGCAACGCCGCAATCAAGCGGCTGGCATGGGACACCACCCACACCTGACACTGCTGCGACACCTGGATGATCAGCCGCGCCAACGCCGGCAACAGGTCCGGGTGCAAGCTGGTTTCCGGTTCGTTCAATACCATCATCGTCGGTGGCCTCGGCGTCAGCAGCGCCGCCACCAGCAGCAAGTAGCGCAAGGTCCCGTCCGACAGCTCCGCCGCCGATAACGGCCGCAGCAACCCTTCCTGATAAAACTCGATGGCAAACCGGCCGCCCTGCAACGGCTCGATATTCAACCGCGCGCCGGGAAACGCATCGCTGATCGCCCGCTGCAAGGCGTCCGGGTCGCCAATCTCGCGAATGGTCTGCAACGCCGCCGCCAAATCCCGACCGTCGTGATGCAACACCGGCGTGCGCGTGCCCAGTTGCGGTTGGCGCACCGGGGCGTCGACGTCGCTGCGAAAGTGATCATAAAAGCGCCAGCCACGAATGCTTTCGCGCAGCAGCAACACCTCCGGCGAACCCCGCAGGCTGCCGACCTGATCGAACAGGCTGTGGTAGTTCGGCGTGTGCTGGGCCAGTACATCCCAGGCTCGGCCATCGCGGGCACGTACCATCGGGCCGGGGCGCTGCACCAGCAGGCTCGCCGGGCGAAATACATGCCCGGCCCAGATACATTCTTTCTTGATCTCCGGGTCCAGGGAAAAATAGGACAAGGTTTTCTCGGGCAACCCCAGGGAAATCGCATAGCTGAAATCCTCTGCGGCAAACCCCAAGCGCAGGCGCTTGGCGCCCTGGCGCACGATGGGCTCCACCGCCACTTCGCCGCTGAGCATGCGCCGGCTGATGCTTTCCGGCCCGGCCCAGAAGGTTGAATCCAGCCCGCCTTCGCGGGCCAGTGCGTTGATCACGCCCCCCTGGGCCGTCTCCGCCAGCAGCCGCAGGGCGCGATACAGGTTGGATTTACCGCTGCCATTTGGGCCGGTGATCAGGTTCAGCCGATCCAGTGGCACCACCAATTTGTTGATCGAGCGGTAATTGGCCACCGCGAGGGTTTTGAGCATGAGAGGATGTTCGCGATTATGTGGATCCGCATGTTACCTGCGTCGGCTGGCGGAGATGTGTCGCGAGCGTCCTGATTTCCTGTAAGTCAATGCCTACGACGCGGAACCCTGAACTACGCTAACAGTCGCATAATCACCGACGCGTCAATCAAGCAAGGAGCCTGCATGGGCGGTCCCAAACTCACATTTATCCTCGGCCTTGGCTTGCTGGCGCTGCTGAGCGGTTGCGGCCAGGAAAAAGCCGAGCCCAAGGAACATTCCCGGGTGTTTGTGCAGACGGTGAAATCCACCGACTTTGCCGCCGCCGTGACCTTGACCGGCGATATCCAGGCCCGAGTGCAGACCGATCTGTCGTTCCGCGTCGGCGGCAAGATCATCCAGCGCATGGTGGATGTCGGCGACCGCGTCAGCGCCAAGCAAGTGCTGGCCAAGCTCGACCCGAAAGATTTGCAGACCAACGTCGACTCCGCCCAGGCCCAGGTGGTCGCCGAACAGGCGCGGGTCAAACAGACTGCCGCCGCGTTTGTGCGCCAGGAAAAACTCTTGCCCAAGGGCTACACCAGCCGCAGTGAATACGACTCCGCCCAGGCCGCGTTGCGCAGCAGCCAGAGCGCGCTGACCGCCGCCCAGGCGCAGTTGGCCAATGCTCGTGAGCAGTTGGGCTACACCTCGCTGGTCGCCGACGCGCCGGGCATCATCACCGCGCGCCAGGCCGAGGTGGGCCAGGTGGTGCAGGCCACCGTGCCGATCTTCAGCCTGGCCCGGGATGGCGAGCGCGACGCGGTATTCAACGTCTATGAGTCACTGCTGGTAGAGCCGCCGCCGGACAAACCGATTACCGTCAGCCTGCTGGAAAACCCGCAGATTACCGCCGTGGGCAAGGTCCGCGAAGTCACCCCGGCCGTGGCCGCCAATACCGGCACGGTGCAAGTCAAAATCGCCCTCGACGCGCTGCCCAAGGGCATGCAGCTAGGTTCGGTGGTCAGCGCCACCGCCAATGGCCCGGCCAAGGCCAGCATCGAGTTGCCGTGGGCTGCCTTGACCAAAGACATCAGCGCGCCGGCTGTCTGGCTGATTGACGGCGACGGCAAGGCGCAACTGCATAAGGTCACGGTCGCGCGTTATCTCACCGGCAAGGTGATCATCAGCGACGGCCTCAAGGGCGGCGAAAAAGTCGTGGTGGCCGGCGGGCAACTGCTGCACCCCGGCATGATCGTGGAAATCGCCCAGCCGCCGGATCAGGCTCAGGCCCAGGGAGTGCAGCCATGAAGCAGTTGACGTGTGTTCTCGCCGCCAGCCTGCTGTTGATGGCGTGCTCCAAGGAAGAACCGGCGCCGGAGCCGGTGCGCCCGGTGCTGTCGATTGAAGTGAAAGCCGAAGACCAGGAAAACCTCGGCCGCTTCGCCGGCACCATCCAGGCCCGTTATGAAAGCAACCTGGGTTTCCGTGTGCCCGGGCGCATTGCCCGGCGCGCGGTCGACGTGGGCGCCGAAGTGGAGCAGGGCGCGTTGCTGGCCGTGCTCGACCCCACCGATCAACAGAACCAGTTGCGTGCTGCCCAGGGTGACCTGGCTCGCGTGCAGGCGCAGTGGATCAACGCCCAGGCCAATGCCCGCCGCCAGCAGGAACTGTTCAGCCGTGGCGTCGGCGCCCAGGCCCAACTGGACATCGCCCAGACTGACTTGAAAACTACTCAGGCTTCCCTGGATCAGGCCAAGGCTTCGGTCAACCAGGCCAAGGACCAGCTCAACTACAGCGAACTGCGCACCGACCATGCGGGCATCGTCACCGCGTGGAATGCCGAGGCCGGCCAGGTGGTCAGCGCCGGTCAGCAAGTGGTGACCTTGGCGCGTCCCGACATCAAGGAGGCCGTCATCGACTTGCCCGCCGGCCTCGCCGAGCGCCTGCCGCCGGATGTGGTGTTCCTGGTCGCCGGGCAGATGGACCCGAACATCAGCACGACTGCCACCGTGCGCGAGATCGAACCCCAGGCCCAAAGTGCCACCCGCACCCGTCGCGCCCGCCTGACCCTGGCCGAAACGCCGCCCGCGTTTCGCCTCGGCACCGCCATCAGCGTGACCTTGAGCTCAGCCATCGCTCCGCGTATCGAACTGCCCCTCAGCGCCTTGCAGGAAGCCGACGGCAAGACCCGCATCTGGGTGATCGACACCCAAAGCCAGACCGTACAACCCCGAGACGTCACCATCGTCAGCCGCGACGCCGACAGCGCCTTGCTCAACGCCGGCGTCAAACCCGGCGAGCGCGTGGTGAGTGCCGGCGTGAACAGCCTGAAGCCTGGGCAAAAAGTCAAAATCGACGAGGACAGCCCGCGATGAAAGGGAGCTTCAACTTATCCGACTGGGCCCTCAAGCATCAGTCCTTCGTCTGGTACCTGATGTTCGTCGCGCTGCTGATGGGCGTGTTCTCGTACATGAACCTCGGCCGCGAGGAAGACCCGTCGTTCACCATCAAGACCATGGTGATCCAGACCCGCTGGCCGGGCGCGACCCAGGAAGAAACCCTGAAGCAGGTCACCGACCGCATCGAGAAAAAACTCGAAGAGCTGGACTCCCTCGACTACGTGAAAAGCTACACCCGGCCCGGTGAGTCCACGGTGTTTGTGTTCCTCAAGGACACCACCAGCGCCAAGGCTATTCCGGAGATCTGGTACCAGGTCCGCAAGAAGATCGACGACATCCGCGGCAGCTTCCCCCAAGGCTTGCAGGGGCCGGCGTTCAACGACGAGTTCGGTGATGTGTTCGGCTCGGTGTATGCGTTTACCGCCGATGGCTTGTCGATGCGCCAGTTGCGCGACTACGTCGAGCAAGCGCGCGCCGAGATTCGTTCGGTGCCGGGGCTGGGCAAGGTCGAGATGATCGGCCAGCAGGACGAAGTGATTTACCTGAATTTCTCCACCCGCAAACTCGCGGCCCTGGGGATTGATCAGCGCCAGGTGGTGCAGAGCCTGCAATCGCAGAACGCGGTGACGCCGGCCGGGGTGATCGAGGCGGGGCCGGAGCGGATTTCGGTGCGCACCTCCGGGCAGTTTGCCTCGGAGAAGGACCTGGCCAACGTCAATCTGCGGCTCAATGACCGTTTCTATCGCTTGGCCGATGTGGCGGAAATTACTCGCGGCTATGTCGACCCGTCGACGCCGATGTTCCGTTTCAATGGCAAGCCCGCCATCGGCTTGGCCATCGCCATGCAGAAGGGCGGCAACATCCAGGACTTCGGCAAGGCCCTGCACAAACGCATGGACGAGCTGACCGCCGACCTGCCGGTGGGTGTGGGCGTGCACAAGGTTTCCGACCAGGCAGAAGTGGTGGAAGAGGCCGTCGGCGGCTTCACCAGCGCATTGTTTGAGGCGGTGATCATCGTGTTGGTGGTGAGCTTTATCAGCCTCGGCGTGCGTGCCGGGTTGGTGGTGGCGTGCTCGATTCCATTGGTGCTGGCGCTGGTGTTCGTGTTCATGGAATACAGCGGCATCACCATGCAGCGGGTGTCGCTGGGCGCTTTGATCATTGCCCTCGGCCTGTTGGTGGACGACGCGATGATCACCGTGGAGATGATGATCACGCGCCTGGAAAAAGGCGAAACCAAGGAGCAGGCGGCGACCTTCGCCTACACCTCTACGGCGTTCCCGATGTTGACCGGTACGCTGGTGACCGTTGCCGGTTTTGTGCCGATTGGCCTCAACGCGAGTTCGGCGGGCGAGTACACCTTCACCTTGTTCGCGGTGATTGCCGTGGCGATGCTGGTGTCGTGGGTGGTCGCGGTGTTGTTCGCGCCGGTGCTCGGGGTGCATATCCTCAGCAGCAAGGTAAAACCCCATAACGCCGAGCCGGGCCGTGTAGGCCGGGCGTTCAATGGCGGCATGCTGTGGGCGATGCGCAACCGCTGGTGGGCCATTGGCATTACGGTGCTGTTGTTTGTGGCGTCGGTGTTTTCCATGCAGTTTGTGCAGAACCAGTTTTTCCCGTCCTCGGACCGTCCGGAAATTCTCGTCGACCTCAACCTGCCGCAAAACGCCTCGATCAACGAGACCCGCAAGGCCGTCGACCGTCTTGAGGCAATCATCAAGGACGACCCGGACATCGCCCGCTGGAGCACCTATATCGGCCAGGGCGCGATCCGTTTCTACCTGCCGCTGGACCAGCAACTGGAGAACCCGTACTACGCGCAACTGGTGATCGTCAGCAAGGGCCTGGAAGAGCGCGGCGCCTTGATTGCGCGCCTGCAAAAACGCCTGCGGGAAGATTTTGTCGGCGTGGGCAGTTTCGTGCAGCCACTGGAAATGGGGCCGCCGGTGGGGCGTCCGATCCAGTATCGGGTGTCTGGCAAGGACATCGACCAAGTGCGCAAACACGCGATCGAGCTGGCGACCATGCTCGATAAAAACACCCACATGGGCGAAATCATCTACGACTGGAACGAGCCCGGCAAAGTCCTGCGGGTGGACATCGCCCAGGACAAGGCGCGGCAATTGGGGCTGTCGTCGGAAGACGTGGCGCAGTTGATGAACAGCGTGGTCAGCGGTGCGTCGGTGACCCAGGTGCATGACGATATCTACCTGATCAATGTGGTCGGCCGCGCCGAAGATGCCGAACGCGGTACGCCGGAGACTTTGCAGAACCTGCAGATCGTCACGCCTAACGGCACCTCGATTCCGCTGCTGGCGTTTGCCACCGTGCGTTATGAGCTTGAACAGCCGCTGGTGTGGCGTCGCGACCGCAAGCCGACCATCACCATCAAGGCGGCGGTGCGCGACGACATGCAGCCGACCGACCTGGTGAAACAGCTCAAGCCGGAAATCGACAAGTTCAGCGCCGCGTTGCCGGTGGGCTACAAGGTCGCCACCGGCGGCACCGTGGAAGAAAGCGGCAAGGCCCAGGGCCCGATTGCCAGGGTGGTGCCGCTGATGCTGTTCCTGATGGCGACCTTCCTGATGATCCAGCTGCACAGCGTGCAGAAGATGTTCCTGGTGGCCAGCGTCGCGCCGTTGGGGTTGATTGGCGTGGTGTTGGCGCTGATTCCCACCGGCACGCCCATGGGCTTTGTGGCGATCCTGGGGATCCTCGCGCTGATCGGCATCATCATCCGTAACTCGGTGATTCTGGTGACCCAGATCGACGCCTACGAGCGCGACGGCTACACGCCGTGGGACGCGGTGGTGGAAGCCACCGAACACCGGCGCCGGCCAATTCTGTTGACGGCGGCGGCGGCCAGCCTGGGCATGATCCCGATTGCCCGGGAAGTGTTCTGGGGGCCGATGGCCTACGCGATGATCGGCGGGATCATCATCGCCACCTTGCTGACGCTGCTGTTTTTGCCGGCGCTATATGTGGCCTGGTACAAGATTCGCGAGCCGAAGAAAGAAAACGCCTGACAGCCACTGCGATGACATTCCTACACGGACGTGGGAATGTTCCCTGAAACATTTTTTTGCCCTTGGCGCCCGGTCGATTGTTTTACCCTCCGGGCCTGATCCTTTTCCAAGGCCTGCCCCATGCGTTGTTTCCTGCTGGTTTGTAGCTTGTTGCTGTCGCCCGTGGCCCTTGCCGGCACGGTGCTGGAGAACGCCCTGTGGCGGGTTGAGCTCGACCCGGCGACCCTTGCGATCCACGTCACTCCCAGTGACAAGACCGCCGTGCAGGCTTCAAGCGGAGTCCCTGCGCACAGGGTCAACCAGCTCTCCCAAAGCGCCCGTCAGGCCAGTTGGCAATGGGACGATGGCGCCTATCGCCTGAGCGCCACCCTCGATCAACGGGATCTTGCCCTGACGATTACCGCCCGTGATGCCGGTGAGTTGGCGATCCTGCGGCAACCCGCCAGCGCCATGGGCAAGGGCCTGATCTGGCCCCTGGCCGAGGGGCATTACGTACCGGCGGGCAATGGTGTGTGGCAGGACTTCCTGCTGGAACAGGGCGACGTCAACACCACCCAGGACCTCAGCTTGCCGCTGTGGGGTGTGGACCACGGCGCGTTCACCCTCAACTGGCTGATGACCAATCCTTACAACAACCGTTTGCACTGGCAGGCCGACGGCAAAGGACTGGCGTTGTCCGCCTTCCACGAATTCACCACGCTGGACCCAGCGGCGCCGATGACCGTGCTGTTGCACCTGGGCGAAAGCGACCCGCTGGCCGGCGCCAAGCGTTATCACCAGTGGCTGGTGGAGCAGGGGCTGTTTGAACCGTTGGCGGACAAGTTGCGGCAAACCCCTGAAGCGGAAAAGCTGCTGGGCGCCAGCCATATCTACCTGTGGGGCAATGACCTGCTGAGCTTGGGTGATGTGCGGGACTGGCCGCAGTTGCTCAAACTGCTGCGCAGTGGCAAAGGCTTGGCGGCGGAGTTGAATGGCTTGCTGGACAAAGAGGCTGCGCAGGTTCGACAGGTCAAGCAACCGTATGAGCAGGCAGTCCTGCTGCGCGGCCTGAACGCGGCGATCAACACAAAGGCCCGGCAGGGCTGGCAGCCCTCCACCGAACCGAATATGACCCAACTCGCTGATGGCTATGGTGCGCTGCGTCGTGAGTTGGCCGTGGCCTTTGCCGGTGCCTTGAGCACAACGCCCGAGACCTGGGGCAATACGTTGTCGGTCACCAATGCATTGAAGGGCGCCGGCCTCAAACGTCTCTTGGTGACCCAGGGGGAGGGCTGGGAAGGTGGGCTCTGGCATCCTGAAGCGGTGAAGGCCGGGGTCGACGCCGGTTACCTGATGGCGCCCTACGACTCTTATGAAACGGCACTGTCTGCCACTGAAAACCCCGACTGGACCACCGCGCACCTGGGCAGCAAGGCCTATGGCGAGTGCGCAATCGTGTTGAAGGGCGGCCAGTTGAAGACCGGCTTCCAGAAGTCCGGCCACTACACCGACCCGCGCTGCGTGCGGCCATTGCTGGAGGCGCGGATCAAGGCGGTGCAGGCCAAGTCCGGGTTCAACGCCTGGTTCCTCGACGCCTATGCCACCAGCATGTTGTTCGACAGCTACCGCACGGGCGCGAGCATGACCCAGGCCCAAAATGCCGAAGGCAATATCGACGCGGCCCGCTGGATCAATACCGCGCTGAAGTTGCCGGCAGGTTCCGAGGACGGCAACGCGATCACCGCCCGAGGCATCCTGTTTGCCCACGGTATGCAAACGCCGGTGCTGGGCTGGGGTGATCGGGAGATGACCCAGGACAAGCAGTCGCCGTATTACGTCGGGGCCTGGTACCCGCCGGAACAGCCGGCGGTGTTCTTCAAGTCGGTGCCGTTGAAAGAGCCGTTTCGCACGGTCTATTTTGACCCGACGATGCGCCTGCCGCTGTATCAGTCGGTGTTCCACGGCTCGGTGATCACCACCCACCATTGGCTGTTCGACAGCCTGAAACTGAGCAACGTGCGGGCCGAGAACGAGCTGACGCAACTGCTCTACAACGTGCCGCCGCTGTATCACCTGAGTGCGGCGACGGTGAAGCAGCGCTTGCCGATGATTCAGCGCCAGGACGCGTTCTTTCGGCCGCTGCATGAGCGGTTGGCGACTCAGGCGATGACGGATTTTCGTTGGCTGACGGAAGATAAGCAGGTGCAGCAGACCACCTTTGCCGATGGGACGCGGTTGGTGGCGAATTTTGCTGAGGGGCGTATTACGGCTTTTGTGCCTGGCGCCCAGGCTGTGGTGTATCAGCTGGATTAGTGGCGGCTGTGAGTCCTTCGCGAGCAAGCCCGCTCCCACAGGGAAATGCATTCCAAAATGTGGGAGCGGGCTTGCTCGCGAAGGCGTAAGCCCAAACAACAAAGACCTACAGCTTGCGCCACACGCTCGCCAGCCACGGCTGCAAGTCGTGATACGAGCCATACCGCGGCCCGTTCCAACCCTCCTGGTTTTCACCCCGAGGGTTTGAGCTGAACAACACCCCATCGACCTTCAACGCCCCATGCAACTGCCCAAGAAATTCCTGCTGCGGCTAACAGCCTGACGGTATTAATTTCCGACGAATCACCGACGATTTATTCCGTAGCAGCTGTCGAGCTTTAGCGAGGCTGCGTTGGCCGCGCTGCCGAGTTTGCGTCAGGCTCGGGACCGAGGCGCGCCTGACGCAGCCTCGCCAGTGCTCGACAGCTGCTACGGGGGGGGGGCTGGTTTTGCGCCACACACTCGCCAGCCACGGCTGCGAGTCGTGATACGAGCCATAGCGCGGCCCGCTCCACTGCCCAAGCATGCGCGGCAACTCCTGCTGCGGCTAACAGCCCACGGTATTAATTTCCGACGAATCACCGACGATTTATTCCGTAGCAGCTGTCGAGCTTTAGCGAGGCTGCGTTGGCCGCGCTGCCGAGTTTGCGTCAGGCTCGGGACCGAGGCGCGCCTGACGCAGCCTCGCCAGGGCTCGACAGCTGCTACGGGGGGGGCTGGTTTTGCGCCACACACTCGCCAGCCACGGCTGCGAGTCGTGATACGAGCCATAGTGCGGCCCGTTCCAGCCCTCCTGGTTTTCACCCCGAGGGTTTGAGCTGAACAAAACCCCACCGACCTTCAACGCTCCATGCGACTGCCCAAGAATGCGCGGCAATTCCTGCTGCGGCTAACAGACTGACGGTATTAATTTCCGGCGAATCACCGACGATTTATTCCGTAGCAGCTGTCGAGCCTTAGCGAGGCTGCGTTGGCCGCGCTGCTGAGTTTGAGTCGGGCTTGGGACCGAGGCGCGCCTGACGCAGCCTCGCTAAGGCTCGACAGCTGCTACGGGGGGGCAGGTTTTGCGCCATACGCTCGCCAGCCACGGCTGCTGTTCCCGAGGCAGCCCGGCAGGTCGGTAGTAATGCTCCAACTCCACAAACCCCGCCGCCGTCAGCAACTCTTGCCAGGCCTGCAGGTCGTGATACGAGCCATACCGCGGCCCGTTCCAACCCTCTTGGTTTTCACCCCGAGGGTTTGAGCTGAACAACACACCACCGATCTTCAGCGCCCCATGCAATTGCCCGAGAATGCGCGGCAGCTCCTGCTTGGGAATATGAAACAGCACCGCATTGGCGAAGATCCCGTCGAAACGGCCGGCCGGCAAATCCAGCTTCAGGAAGTCCTGTTGCAGCACTTCACAGCCGCTGTCTTCCCGGGCCATCTGCGCGAAACGCTCCGAACCATCGAGCCCCACGGCGATGTGGCCCATGCGGGTAAACGTCTGCAAATCCCGCCCCGGCCCGCAGCCGAAATCCAGTACGGTAAACGGCGCGTCGCCCTGGATATGCCGCAACAACGCATCAATGTTCTGGCTCACATCGTGATCACGGGTGCCTTCTCGAAAATCCTCGGCCACCTTGTTGTAGTGGCCGAGGGTGGTGGAGGTGATCTGGTCGAGGTCGTCGGGGGCGAGTTTCATGGCGGGCAATACCGGGCGCTGAGAGGGCCCGACTATACCTCACCTCTTGTTCAGAACCCTGGCCAACCGATCGCCGCCCAACTGAATCACCGCCACCAGGATCACCAGCAGCACAATCACCGTCAGCATGATCTGGGTGTCAAAGCGCTGATAACCATAGCGGTAGGCAATATCGCCCAGCCCACCGGCGCCAATCGCCCCGGCCATGGCCGAGGAGTTGATCATCGTCACCAGGGTAATCGTGAACCCACCAACAATTCCCGGCAGCGCCTCCGGCAGCAGCACGTGCCAGACGATATGCCAGCGCCGGCAACCCATGGCTTGCGCCGCCTCGATCAAGCCGTGATCGACTTCGCGCAAGCTGACTTCGGCGATCCGCGCAAAGAACGGCGTCGCCGCGATGGTCAACGGCACCACCGCCGCCCACACGCCATAGGTGGTGCCGACGATCAGCCGGGTGAACGGGATCAGCGCCACCATCAGAATCAGGAACGGAATCGAGCGGAACAGGTTAACGAACGCCCCCAGCACCCGGTTCAACGCGGGCGCCTGATAGATGCCGCCCTTGTCGCTGGTCACCAGGAACACCGCCAGCGGAATCCCCACCAGCAGCGCGATCAGCGATGACACACCGACCATCAACAGCGTGTCGATGGCGCCCTGCAATAAACGATCAAACCACATAGCCCAGCACCTCCACCTGTTGTGCCCAGCGCCCGGCGCGGGCGCGCAGTTCTTCGGCGGTAAGGGCCGAGCCGTTCACCGCCAGCAGCAATTGCCCCAACGCATGGCCCTGAATGCGTTCCACACCGCCTTGCAGCAAGCGCACGCGCCCGCCGAGGGCGCTGAACAGTGCCGCCAGGTCCGGTTCGTCTTCGGCACTGCCGGTCAGTTGCAAGCGCAGCACCACGGCAGCGTCCTTGGATGCCGGGTTGGCCTGCAAGCGGCTCTGCAACTCTTCAGGCAAGCCGTGTTGCAGCGGAGCCAGCAGGGTTTTGCTGACGTCGTGCTGCGGGTTGCCAAACACTTCCCACACCGGGCCTTGCTCGACCACGTGGCCGTGTTCCAGCACCACGACGCGGTCGCAGATTTCGCGAATCACGGCCATTTCGTGGGTGATCAACACGATGGTCAGGCCCAGGCGTTTGTTGATCTCCCGCAGCAGGCCGAGGATGGATTGGGTGGTCTCCGGGTCGAGCGCCGAGGTGGCTTCATCGCACAACAGAATCTGCGGGTCATGCACCAGCGAACGGGCGATACCCACTCGCTGCTTCTGCCCGCCGGAAAGCTGCGCCGGGTAGGCCTTGTGCTTGTCCTGCAAACCCACTAATTCCAGCAGCTCGCGCACCTTCTTCTCGCGCTGCTCCTTGGGCACACCCGCGACTTTCAGCGGCAATTCGACGTTCTGCCACACGGTCTTGGCCGACATCAGGTTGAAGTGCTGGAAGATCATGCCGATGCGTCGACGCAGGGCTACCAGGCGGTCTTCGTCGAAGTCACCGATGTCGACCTGGTCAATCAACACCCGGCCGCTGCTCGGTTGTTCCAGGCGGTTGATGGTGCGGATCAGCGACGACTTGCCGGCGCCGCTGCGGCCGATGATGCCGAAGACTTCGCCGCGCTGGATCGCCAGGTCGATGCCTTGCAGGGCGGGCACGACCTGGCCGTCGTAGGTCTTGCCGAGGTTGATGAATCGCACATGGGCATGGTTCAGCGCCAGATGCAGCTCGGTCTGCTGCGCGTCCAGGTGCGGTGGTTGCGTCTCGCGTCGTTGTGCTGTGGCGGCGCTCATGTTCAGCCTTCCCAGCCGACTTGGTAGAGCTTGCCAAGGGATTTATCCAGGGCGGCGCGCACCACCGGCGAGTGCTGGTAGATGTCGACGAACTTGATCACACGCGGGTCGGTTTTGCTCTTGGGCTGGATCACGAACTGGATCACGTATTCCGGGTGGTCGAGGCCGTCGAACAGCAGCGCCGACTCGGCATCGAAGGTCTTGGACAGGCGGATATACGCCGGGTAGCCCTGCACCAGGTCGGCGTCGTCATAGGCGCGCACCAGTTGCACGGCTTCCACTTGCAGGATCTTGATCTTCTTCGGGTTGGTGACGATGTCTTCTTCAGTGGCCTTGTAGCCCACGCCCGGCTTGAGCGTGATCAAGCCGGCCTTGGCCAGCAGTTGCAGGCCGCGACCGCTGTTGATCGGGTCGTTGGCAATCGCCACGCTGGCGCCTTGGGGCAGGTCGTTGATGCTTTTGTACTTCTTCGAATACAGCCCGACGTTGTTGATGATCCCCGGGGCGAACGGCACCAGGTCAAACCCGGCGGCGGCTTTGGCGTTTTCCAGGAACGGGATGTGCTGGAAGTAGTTCACGTCGATATCGCCCGCTGCCAGGCTGACGTTGGGTGCGATCCAGTCGGTGAACTCCACCAGTTCGACTTTCAAACCCTGTTTTCCGGCCTCTTCTACGGCGGCTTCCAGGGGGATTGCGAAGGCGGCGGTGGTGCCAACTTTCAAGGGAGCGTCAGCGGCGAATACCGCCGAGCTGAAGAGTCCGAGGGCGAGGGCCAGTGCTTTGACTGGGTGGCTGAGCAATGTTTTTTTCATCGTGGATTTCCAATTGTAGGAGCGAGCTTGCTCGCGAAAAACCTGAGGGCGCCGCGGGGTGTCAGGTGCCCCGCGTTATCGTTGACGATTTTCGCGAGCAAGCTCGCTCCTACAGGGTTCAGTGGCGGTAGGTGGAACCGGTGTGTTGTTCGGGCAGGTGCGCTGAGTGGTGGAACACTTTTTCCCGCAGCGTCCCGGTGTCATACGCGGTCTTGTACGAGCCCCGGCGCTGCAACTCCGGCACCACCAGTTCGATAAAGTCGACGTAGCTTTCCGGGGTGACGATGCGCGTCAGGTTGAAGCCATCCAGGCCGGTTTCGCTGATCCATGATTCAAGTTCATCCGCCACCTGTGCCGGCGAGCCCACCAGGGTGATGTAGCGGCCGCCGAGGGCGTGTTGCTCCAGTAATTTGCGCCGGGTCCAGTCGTTGTTTTGCAGGTTTTTGGTCGCGGACTGAATGGCGTTGCTCTTCACGTACTGGATCGGTTCATCGATTTCGTACTGGGAAAAATCAATCGCGGTGGACGCCGAGAAATGCGCCACGCCAGCTTCCGCACTGGCGTAGCTCAGGTACTCGGCGTGCTTGGCCCATGCGGCTTCTTCGGTGGCGCCGACAATCACGTTCAGCCCCATGAACACCTTGATGTCCTCCGGGTTACGCCCGGCTTCCACGGCGCTGGCGCGCACCTTGTCCACCTGGATTTTGGTCGAGGCCTTGTTCTGCCCGCTGATGAATACGCACTCGGCATGACGCCCGGCGAACAGCAAACCACGGTCCGAACTGCCCGCCTGGAACAGCACCGGTGTGCGTTGCGGCGACGGCTCGCACAGGTGATAACCCTCCACCTGATAGAACTCGCCCTTGTGCTCGACCTTGTGCACCTTCTCCGGCTGGGCATACACCCGCGCCTGCGGATCGTTGATCACCGCGTCGTTTTCCCAACTGCCTTCCCAAAGCTTGTAGAGCACTTCCAGGTATTCGTCGGCCTGGTCGTAGCGCCGGTCATGCTCGACCTGCTCGGTCAGGCCCATGGCCTTGGCGGCACTGTCCAGATAGCCGGTGACGATGTTCCAGCCCACCCGGCCACGGCTCAGGTGGTCGAGGGTCGACATGCGCCGGGCGAACAGATACGGCGGTTCGTAAGTGAGGTTGGCGGTCAGGCCGAAGCCGAGGTTTTTGGTCACCGCCGCCATGGCCGAGACCAGCAGCAACGGGTCGTTGACCGGCAGCTGGATCGACTCTTTGAGCGGCACATCCACCGAGTTCTGGTAGACGTCGTACACGCCGACGATGTCGGCGATGAACAGCCCGTCGAACAGTCCGCGCTCCAGTAGCTGTGCCAGTTCGGTCCAGTATTCGAGGGTCTTGTATTGAGTCGAAGTGTCCCGTGGATGGGTCCACAGGCCATGGTTGATGTGCCCGATGCAGTTCATGTTGAAGGCATTGAGCAGGATCTTTTTCTTGGCCATCAGATAGTCCCCCGCAGTGGCGGGTTTTCATCGTTGAGGTAGTAATTGCCCACAGCAAAGTACTTCCAGCGCACCGGGTCGTGCAGGGTGTGCACCCGAGCGTTGCGCCAGTGGCGGTCCAGACCGTGTTCGGCGAGGGTGGCCTGGCTGCCCGCGAGTTCGAACAGGGTGCTGCCGGCGGCCAGGGAAATCTCGGTGCTGAGGGCGCGCACTTCAGCGACGGCGATGGATGCGGCCGCGACGGTGTCGGCATTGCTGTCAGCCTGGGCACGGTCGAGGAATTCACCGGAGCGCTCCAGCAGGGCTTCTGTGGCGTGCAGGCGGATGCTCAAGTGGCCGAAGCTTTTCAGGGTCAGCGGGTCTTCGGTGGCCTTGTCGCTGGTGGCGTCGATCCATGGCCGGGTCTTGGTGCGCACGAAGTGCAGCGCATCTTCATAGGCCGCACGGGCGATGCCGGTGTCGATGGCGGCGTGAAGGATCTGCGCCAGCGGGCCGACGGTGGTCGGGCGTTCGAAGGCGCTCTGGAACGGAATCACGTCCTGGGCCGCGACCCACACGTTATCGAACACCACCGAACCGCTGCCGGTGGTGCGCTGGCCGAAGCCGCTCCAGTCGTCGATCACAGTCAGGCCCTCACTGTCACGGGTGACAAAGGCCAGTTGCTGCACGCCGTTTTCGTCCACCACAGACGTGGGAATACGTTGGGCGTAGATCGCGCCGGTCGAGTAGAACTTGCGACCGGTGATACGGAAACCGTCACCGTCGCGGGTGATTTTCGTGACGCGGTCGTGGGCGGTCTTGGTGCCCAATTCTGCCAGGGCATTGCCGAAGCGCTGGCCGGCGAGGACTTCGGCGTACAGGCGTTTTTGCTGCGCCGGGCTGCCATTTACCCGCAGTACTTCGAGGGCATAAAAGTGGTTTTGCGGGATCTGCCCCAAGGATGCATCCGCCTGGGCAATCAGTGCCGTGACCTTGGCCAGGGTCACGTTGGAAACACCGGCACCGCCGAATTCCTTGGGTACGCTGATGCCCCACAGGCCGGAGCGGGAAAACACGTCCAGTTCAGGCAGGGGCAAGCGGCGTTCGCGGTCACGCAAGGCGCTGTCGCGGCGGAAGTCTTCGGCCAGGTCGCTGGCGACAATAAGGGCTTGTTCATCGCTGGTAATAACCGCGACGTGATGAGAAAGAGTCATAGGTTTCTCCAGAGGTCTGGTCGTTAAATCCAGGAATGCCGGGCAGGCAAAGCGCCGTTCAGGTGATAGGCGCCCACCGCGTGATATTTCCAGCGCACCGGGTCGTGCAGGGTGTGTACCCGGGCGTTGCGCCAGTGACGGTCGAGGTTGAATTCGGCGAGGGTCGCGCGGCTGCCGGCCAGTTCGAACAGCTTTTCGCTGGCAAGCAAGGAAATCTCGGTGGTCAGCACCTTGGCTTCGGCCACGGCAATCGAGGCGCGTGCGGCAGACTGCGCGGTGATCGGTGCGGCACTGACTTGATCCAGTACCTGGCCGGCCTTGCGCAACAGCGCTTCAGCGGCGTGCAGTTCGATCTTCAGCTTGCCGATATCGGCGATCACATACAGGTCATCGCTGGCCCGCTCGACCTTGGCGTCGATCCATGGCCGCGAGCGTTCGCGTACGAAGCTGATGGTGTCGTCCAGCGCACCACGGGCGATGCCGGCGTCGATGGCCGCCTGGATCAATTGCGAAACGGCGCCCTGGATCCCCGGCGTTTCGCCGAGGCGCCACGTCTCCACCACCAGTTCGGCGTCCACCGCCACCTGATCGAGCAGCACCGTGCCGCTGGCCGTGGTGCGTTGGCCAAAGCCTGACCAGTCATCGACGATACGCAGGCCTTCGGTGCCACGGCGCACGAACGCCATGACGACTTTGCCTTCATCGTTCAACGCCTTGACCGCCACCCAATGGGCGAACAGCGCGCCAGTGGAGTAGAACTTCTGGCCACTGATGACGTAGCCGTCACCCTCGGCGGTGATGCGTGACTTGAGGTCCAGGGTGTTTTTGGTGCCGCGTTCCGGGCCGCCGTTGCCGATGCGCCAGCCGTCCAGCACGCTCTGGAACAGCTGCTTTTTCTGGCGTTCGCTGGCCGCACCTTGCAGCACGTGCAGGATGCCGAAATGGTTCTGCGGGATTTGCCCCAGCGCCGGGTCGGCCGCGCTGATGATCGCGAACACCTCGGCCAGGGTCACAAAGGACACTTGCGGGCCGCCGTACTCACGGGGAATGGAAATACTGCCCAGGCCACTGCGGGTGAAGTGTTCGAGTTCAGCCCAAGGCAGTTTGCGTTGCTGATCGCGCCTGGCCGCTTGCAGGCGCGCAGCCTGTGCCAGCTCATGAGCCGCGCTCAGGGCCTCGGCGTCGTTGCGCAGCACCTTGGCGGGCAACAACAGCGGGGCGACGTCCAGATCACTCTGGGGGGGTGTTTGTGCCAAGTTAGACATCAGCGCCGCTCCTTGGCTGCACGTAATGCCCTGGCGTTACGCACCGGGGTAATTTTGACCATACCTACCTCACATCCGTTGAAAAGATAAAAAATCAGGAATGTCCGGTGGTCCGGTGCATATACCCTAAGCGTGTTAAATTTTTAAATAAACTAACTTTTAGGAATATGCATAGAAGGTCTGTCACCCCGGCTCACAGGGCGAACCGGGGCGGCGGGGTTGGTAGACCAGCACAGGCTTGGCGGGGCTGGTCGGAGCCTTGGGAACGTGCGTGGCGATGCGCAGGGCGCGGGCTGGCGCCCAGCGTGAATTATTGCCGACCCGGTCGCGAATGCAGTAGGTCACTTCGAGGCGATGGTCATCCCCGGCCTCGACGATGATCGTCGACGGCACCCACACCTGCACCGCCTTACCGACATCGCCGGCCTGGATTTTTGGCAGGTCCAGGCGGACGTCACCCCAGCGCAGCGTGATCTCGTCGTCGGTCGCCATGTTCAGGTACGGCTCGATGGTGAGGGGCACGCCTCGGCGAATCTGGCTGCTGTTGAGGCCATGGCGGCGGATGGTTTCGGGCAGGCTGACGGCGGCCAGGTTCTGGTTTTCGTCAATGCTCAGTGCACAGGGCAGGCCGCCGGGGTAATCAGTCTTGATCTGCACCCGGGTGATGGCTGAGTGCGCCGAGTCGCGTCCGACTTGCATGACCCGGTAATGAATCCGCGCCGGGCCATTTTGCACAAAGCTTTCCGGCACCCGCAGGCGGGTGGGCATGCCGATTTTGCCGGCGGTGACACGCCGGGAGGCGGCAAAGCAGTTGTTCCAGAACAACTCGATCAGGTCGCCTTCATCCATGCCGCAGTAAGGCGCGATATCGACTTGCAGGTTTGTCGCGGCGAGGGCATTGATGCCTTCTCGATTGGCCTGGGGCAAGGTCGGGGCAGTGAGCAGCGCCTGGGTGGAAATACGCTTCATAAATAATCTCCTTGATGCAGCCAGCAGCCATCGCTCCGGACATTAAGCGCGGGCAGGCGGCGTAGTCCGAAAGGAACGACTTAATGAAAAACCGGAATGGATCCAATTATCTGGGTTCTAGATAAGAGGCTTGGTTAGTTGGCGTCAAGAGGCGGGGCGGGGCAAACAGGGGGTTATGGAATATTCAGAAAGGTCTTACTGGAGGGGCACTTGAAGTGAGTGTTTCAAGGTGACTTTTACCCAATGAATAAAGGGCACTTCCCAAAAAACGCTAAAGGAGAGAGTTGCCTTTCGGCAACTCTATTAAGCGAAGATTCTTACACTTTATAGGCGCAAGTTAGTTGTTGATAAACTTGCTCAGAAACTGCCGGGTACGTTCTTCTTTCGGGTTGGCAAACAGTGCCTTTGCATCGCCTTGTTCAACAATTACACCCTTGTCGAAGAAGATCACGCGATTGGCAACATCCCTGGCAAAACTCATCTCGTGGGTCACGATGACCATGGTGCGGTTTTCTTCCGCGAGGCTGCGAATGGTCGCCAGCACTTCGCCTACCAGCTCCGGGTCCAGGGCCGAGGTGGGTTCATCGAACAGGATCACCTCGGGTTCCATCGCCAAGGCCCGGGCAATGGCTACCCGTTGCTGCTGCCCGCCGGACAGGCGCCGTGGGTAGGCGTCTTCCTTGCCCGCCAGGCCGACCCTGGCCAATAGCTTGCGGCCGAGGGCATCCGCGGCGGCCCGGGGCATCTTCTTGACCACGATCGGGCCTTCGATGACGTTCTCCAGGGCCGTGCGGTGGGGGAACAGGTTGAAGTTCTGGAACACAAAGCCCACGTGCTGGCGCAGGCGCCGCACCAGGCTTTGTTGTTGATTGAGCGGGCGGCTGCTGTCGATCTCGATGTCACCGACCTTGATCCGGCCACTGGTGGGTTCTTCGAGGAAATTCAGGCAGCGCAGGAAGGTGGTCTTGCCGGAACCGCTGGGGCCGATGATGGCGACGACTTCGCCTTCCTTGACCTCAAGGTCGATCCCGTTAAGCACCACCTGCCCCTTGAATTGTTTGGTCAGTTTTTCAACCACGATCATGCTTCAAGACTCCAGGTCATGCCGGTTGACTCGTGCTTCCAGGCGGTTTTGCACGTGCGCCAGAACGCTGGCAAGAATCCAGTAGATCAAGGCGGCGGACAGATACATGGTGAAAATTTCGAAGGTGCGGGCCGAGACCAACTGCGCCTGGCGGAACAGTTCCGGCACCTGGATGGTGGCAGCCAGGGCGGTGTCCTTGACCAGGGAAATAAAGCTGTTGCCCAACGGCGGCAAGGCCGTGCGCATGGCCTGCGGCAGGATGGCCCGGCGCAGGGTCTGCGCACGGGTCATGCCGATACTGGCCGCAGCTTCCCACTGGCCGCGCTCGATGGAACCGATGGCGGCACGCAGGATTTCGCAGGCATAAGCGGCCATGTTCAGCGAGAAGCCGATCATGGCGGCCGGGATAGGATCCAGCTCGATGCCCACTTGCGGCAAGCCGTAGTAGATCAGGAACAGCTGTACCAGCAAGGGCGTGCCGCGAAAGAACGACACGTAGACGCGGGCGGTCCAGCTCAACAGCTTGAAGCGCGACAGGCGCATCAAGGCCAGGCCGAAGCCCAGCAGCAAGCCGAAAAACATCCCGCCAAGGCTAAGAATGACCGTGTAATACGCGCCCTTGAGCAGAAAGGGCGCGGAGTCCAGCGCGAGTTGGAAACCTGCTTCCATTATTGAGTAACGTCAGCGTTGAAGTACTTCTCGGACAGCTTCTTCAAGGTACCGTCGGCGCGCAGTTCGTCGAGGGCCTTGTTCACGGCGGCCAGCAGTTCAGGCTCGCCTTTGCGCAGGGCAATACCGGCTTCCTGACGGGAGAAAGCAGCACCTGCAGCGGCAGTGTCCTTGGCTTTCTTGGCGTATTCCAGCGCCGCCAGGCGGTCGATCAGGATGGCGTCGACACGGCCGATGCGCAGGTCCTGGAACTTGGTTGGGTCATCGTTATAGGTTTTGACGATGGCTTTCGGTTGGTTTTCCTTGAGCCATTGTTCGTAGTTGGTACCCAGGCCCACACCGATCTTCTTGCCGGCCAGGTCGTCGGCGGTCTTGATGGTGTCGACGTTTTTCGCCAGGGTCAGCGCCTGGATACCGGAGACGGTATACGGCTTGGAGAAGTCGTACTTTTCCTTGCGCGCGTCGGAGATGGTCACCTGGTTGACGACTGCGTCCAGGCGCTTGGATTCCAGGGCGGCGAGGATGCCATCCCACGGCGTGGCTTGCAGCTTGACCTTGACGCCGAGCTTCTTGGCCAGCGCTTCGGACAACTCGACCTCGAAACCGCTGAGCTTGCCGCTTTCATCGACGAAGCTGAACGGTGGGTAGGTGCCTTCCAGGCCAATCTTGATTTCGCCGGCTTTCTTGATGTTATCCAACTGCTCGCCGGCAACCGCCTGACCGAGCCACCCGGCGCCAAGCGCCAGCCCCAACGTACCAACCAGTAACGTGCGACGGAATACGGAAATAGTCATGAAGAGCCCCTGTGTTTTTATGTTGAGCGATGCAGGTGACGCGGTAGTCGTATCCTGCCTTAAAAGCGCGGTGTGTGGGAGCGGGCTTGCTCGCGAATGCATCAACTCGGTGGTGAAGTTTTTACCGAGTTGTGGGCATCGCCAGCAGATTCGCCTACGGCGCGACTATAAAGCCGGTTTTTAAGACTTGAAAATAATATAAAATCAGACTGATATTTCTTTATGGAATATCAAAAGCTCGAATCATAAGCGAACAATGCCGGTGCGCCACCGGTGTGCAGGAAGATGATCGGCCCCTCTTCAAAGCGCTGGCGGCCAATGCCATCCAGCAACCCGGCCATGGCTTTGCCCGTGTAGACCGGGTCCAGCAGCAAGCCTTCCTGGCTGGCCACCAGCTTGATCGCCGCCAGCGTGCCGGCACTCGGTTCGCCATAACGGGGGGCGAAGTACTCGTCCCACAGGATCACCTTGAAAGCGTCCGGCAGCGGCACACCGAGCAATTCGGCGGTGCGTTCGGCCAGGCCTTGCACCTTGGGGCGCTGGGCTTCGTCGGTGCGGGACACCGTGACGCCAATCACTTGCAGGTCCGGCAGTACTTCGGCCAGTGCCAGTGCCAGCCCGCTGTGGGTGCCGGCGCTGCCGGAGGCCAGGACCACGGTGGAGAACGGGATGCCGCTGGCTTCAATCTGCCCGGCCAGCTCCAGCCCGGCGCGCACATAACCCAGGGCGCCGAGGGCGTTGGAGCCGCCGATGGGCACCAGGTACGGCTTCTTGCCGTTACTGCGCAGGCGGTCGGCGAGGGCGTTGAGCTGGTCGTCGACGTTGTCCAGGTTCTCTACCAGCTCGACCTTGGCGTCGAACAGTTCCAGCAACAGGCGATTGCCGTTGGCCAGGTAGTTGGGGTCTTCGGTGCCTGTCGGGTTTTCCAGCAGGGCGACGCAGCCCAGGCCCAGCTTGGCGGCCAGTGCGGCGGTTTGACGTACATGGTTGGACTGGATCGCGCCGGCGGTCACCAGGGTGTCGGCACCTTGGGCGAGCGCATCGGCGGCGAGGTATTCGAGTTTGCGCAGCTTGTTGCCGCCCATCGCCAATGGTGTGGTGTCGTCGCGTTTGACGTAGACGTCACGCCCCAGCCAGGCCGACAGCCGCTCGAGTTTTTCCAGGGCGGTAGCGCCGCCCAGCAGTTCCAGACGGTTAAAGCGGTCGAGCTGTTGTTTGATCATGGCTACGCACGGGTGGTCAGAGATGCACCGACTATAGGCAGGCACTTTTCAGGGGGCAACCGCCAATCGCTTATGTCTGTGGGTTATTAGCATTGCACTATTGGTTCTTAAGGACGCTCAGGTGCCTTGCCGTAAAGTGGTGGGCATTTCGTCAGGAGTGAAGACCGTGAGTGAGCGTTCCAGTCATTGGCAATTACAGACCATCGTCAGCCAGCTGCGCAGCGCCCGGGACCAGTGGCGTACCCGCAATGGCCGGGTCAGCGGCGAGCAGGGTGGGCGCGAGCTGCCTTCACGGGAAGCCGTGGCGCAGATTCTCGAGGCGTTGTGCGGTGCGCTGTTCCCTATGCGTTTGGGGCCGGTGGACCTGCGTGAAGAAAGTGAAGACTTCTACGTCGGCCATACCCTGGATGTGGCGCTGAACGCGTTGCTCGCCCAGGCGCGGCTGGAGCTGCGGTATGCCGCACGCCAAGGCGGCCAGGATGACAGTGAGGTCGACGCCCATGCCATCCACCTGATCCAGGATTTCGCCCTGGCATTGCCAGCCTTGCGCAGCCTGTTGGACACCGACGTACTTGCCGCCTACCACGGCGATCCGGCGGCCCGCAGCGTGGATGAAGTGCTGTTGTGCTACCCGGGGATTCTGGCGGTGATTCACCATCGCCTGGCGCATCACTTGTACCGGGCGGGCTTGCCATTGCTGGCGCGGATCAGTGCGGAAATCGCGCACTCGGCAACCGGGATTGATATTCACCCGGGCGCGCAGATTGGCCCGAGCTTCTTCATCGACCACGGGACAGGTGTGGTGATTGGCGAGACGGCGATCATCGGCGAACGGGTGCGTATCTATCAGGCCGTGACCTTGGGCGCCAAGCGTTTCCCGGCGGATGAAGACGGGCAATTGCAGAAGGGCCATCCGCGGCATCCGATTGTCGAGGATGATGTGGTGATCTACGCCGGGGCGACGATTCTGGGGCGGATCACGATTGGCAAGGGTTCGACCATTGGCGGCAACGTGTGGCTGACGCGGAGCGTGCCGGCGGGAGCGAACCTGACCCAGGCGAATCTGCAGCATGATGACGGGACGCAGAAGTAAAACCCCTCTCTCAAGATCACACAGCTCAAATGTGGGAGCGGGCTTGCTCGCGAATGCGGTGTATCAGTCGCCAGAAGTGCTGGCTGACACGCCGCATTCGCGAGCAAGCCCGCTCCCACATGTGTCTGCATTCCAAATTCGAGCCGCCATTACCCAAATTCGAGCCGTATTTCCCTCAGCCATCGCTGAACGTTTCGTCATCCCCATACGTCATACCTTTCCTTGAGCTAGTGTAGGAAATACCTACCACTCGGCCCTGCGATTAGTCCTCAAACCCCTATCCATGTTTAACTTGACTGTTCGTTCAAGTTAAATCGGTGGTTCGCTGCCCGCTCACAACAGGAGGCTTACCTTTGCTGAGTCCGTTTTTTACAGCCACATCCCACACCCTTGAGGTGCACCCTTCATGAGTGCATCGTCCATACCTTCAAGCGGTCTGGTCCGCATGAACCCGCCGGTGTTTTACTTCGCCGCGAGCTTCATCCTGCTGTTCGGCCTGACTGTCATCGCGATTCCCGAACAAGCCGGCGCCTGGCTGCTGGCCGCCCAAAACTGGGCGGCCAATACGGTCGGCTGGTACTACATGCTGGCGATGACCCTGTATCTGGTCTTCGTGGTGGTCACCGCGTTATCGGGCTACGGCAAGATCAAACTCGGTGCCGACCACGACGAGCCCGAATTCAGTTACCTGTCCTGGGCGGGCATGCTGTTCGCCGCCGGGATCAGCATCACGCTGTTTTTCTTTTGCGTTTCCGAACCGTTGACTCACCTGGTGCAACCGCCCCAGGGCGAGGCGCTGAACGGTGACGCGGCGCGCCAGGCCATGCAGATCCTGTTTCTGCACTGGGGCCTGCATGGCTGGGGTGTGTTCGCCTTCGTCGGCATGGCCCTGGCGTATTTCGCCTACCGGCATAACCTGCCGCTGGCGTTGCGTTCGGCGCTGTACCCGCTGATCGGCAAGCGCATCAACGGCCCCATCGGTTATGCCGTGGACGGCTTCGGCATCATCGCCACGGTGTTCGGCCTTGGCGCCGACATGGGCTTTGGCGTGTTGCACCTCAACTCCGGGCTGGATTACCTGTTCGGCGTGGCCCACACCCAGTGGATCCAGGTCGGCCTCATCACTTTGATGATGGGCGCAGCAATTCTTGTCGCCGTCTCGGGCGTCGACAAGGGCGTGCGGGTGATGTCTGACATCAACATGCTGCTGGCCTGTGCGCTGCTGCTGTTCGTGTTGTTTGCGGGGCCCACCCAGCACTTGCTCAACACCCTGATCCAGAACATCGGCGACTACCTCGGCGCTTTGCCGACCAAGAGTTTCGACCTCTACGCCTACGACAAACCCAGCGACTGGCTGGGCGGCTGGACCGTGTTCTATTGGGCCTGGTGGATCGCATGGTCGCCGTTCGTGGGCCTGTTTATCGCGCGTATTTCCCGCGGCCGCACCATCCGTGAGTTCGTGTTCGGCGTGCTGTTGATCCCGTTGGGCTTCACCCTGGCGTGGATGTCGATCTTCGGCAACAGCGCCATCGACCAGGTGCTCAACCACGGCCTCACGGCGCTCGGTCAGTCGGCCATCGATGATCCGTCGATGAGCCTCTACCTGCTGCTGGAAACCTACCCGTGGAGCAAGACGGTGATCGCCGTCACGGTGTTTATCAGCTTCGTGTTCTTCGTCACTTCGGCCGACTCCGGCACCGTGGTGCTCTCGACCTTGTCGGCCAAAGGCGGCAACGCCGATGAAGACGGGCCGAAGTGGCTGCGGGTGTTCTGGGGCGCGATGACCGCGTTGGTGACCAGCGCGCTGTTGTTTGCCGGTAGCATCGACTCGCTCAAGTCGGCCGTGGTGCTGACCTCGCTACCGTTCTCGATGATCTTGCTGCTGATGATGTGGGGGCTGCACAAGGCGTTCTACCTCGAATCCCAGAAGCAGATTGCGCAGATGCATTCCCTCGCACCTGTGTCGGGCTCACGCAAAGGCACGGGCGGTTGGCGCCAGCGTTTGAGCCAGGCGGTGCATTTCCCGTCACGGGATGAGGTGTACCGTTTCCTCGAGACCACGGTGCGTCCGGCCATCGAAGAAGTGACGGCGGTGTTTGTCGAAAAAGGCCTCAACGTCGTCACCCAGCCTGACCCGTCCAACGACAGCGTCAGCCTGGAAATCGGCCACGGCGAACAGCATCCGTTCGTGTACCAGGTGCAGATGCGCGGCTATTTCACCCCGTCATTCGCACGGGGCGGCATGGGTTCCAAGCAGCTCAACAACCGCCGCTACTACCGGGCGGAAGTGCACTTGAGTGAGGGCAGCCAGGACTACGACCTGGTGGGCTACACCAAAGAGCAGATCATCAACGACATCCTCGACCAGTACGAACGGCATATGCAGTTCCTGCACCTGGTTCGCTAAACGAAAAAGGCCCTGTTCAATACCTCGAACAGGGCCTTTTTTTTGCTCCTCGTCTCGCCTCCATACCCCTCCACCCTTGGCGCGCTGAAGCGCTCGCCAGCGCCCGCAAAGCCCCGTGTTTGAAGGGTTCCTTAAATTTAATTTCATCCGGGTAAAGGGTGTTTTGACTCCGAACTGTCACATGGCCATCGCCTAATTGTGTGAAGCGTTTGACGCTTTCATTTCAGAACAGTGACGGAGACCGGTACCAATGAAGACGTTATTGAGCCCCATGGTAGGTGCCGCCATGGCGAGCTTTATGCTGTCCGCCCACGCCGATTTTATCGATGACAGCCACGCCGACGTGACCCTGCTCAACCGCTACCTCAATCAGCAGGGGCGCGATGTGGTGAACAGCAATAACAAGGCCCATAGCATCCGTGATTGGGGCCAGGGTTTTGAGTTCAACTTCAAGTCCGGCTACACCGATGGCCCAGTGGGCTTTGGCTTGGACTTGCAGGCGTTCTACGGCTTGAAACTGGATTCCGGTGGCGACCTCAATGACAAGGATCACCAGGGCCGTTACCCCGGCAGCATGTTCCCGCTGGATGACGGCAAGTCCGCCGACCAGTTCGGCGTGCTCAGCCCGACCTTCAAGATGCGCTTCGCCCAGGATGAATTGCGCGTCGGCACGCTCTACGGCAACAACCCGGTACTGGCCAACACCGATGGTCGCTTGTACCAGCAGACCAACACGGGCGTGCAGTTGGTTTCCAAGGACTTGACCGACTTCACCTTTACCGCCGGTGACATCCTCAAGACCAAGATCCGCAACGAAACCGGCGACCAGGGCATGATCACCGCCGGCGGCACCAAAGAGAGTGATCGCTTCCTCTACGGCGGCGCGGACTACAAGGGGTTGCCGGACACCACCGTCAGCCTGTGGTACTCCAACCTCGAGGATTACTACCAGCAGTTCTTCCTCGGTGCCAAGCGCCATGACGCCTTGCCTGTGGGCGCAATCGACACCGACGTGCGCCTGTACCGCAGCCTGGGTGTGGGGGCAAACGCCGATGGCGACAAGGACTATTCCGCAGCCGGTCTTTATGGCGACGGCACCTCCAAGGGGCGCATCAACCAGTCCACCGTCAGCCTGTTGGAAAGCTACAGCCTGGACGGCCATACCGTCGGCCTGGGCATCCAGAAAAACAGCGGCGACAGCGACTTCCCGTACCTGGATTCCGGCCTGAACAGCGGTGCCAGCAACCAGGGCCCGGGCTCGGGCGCCGACACCCCGGCACTCACCAACATGCAATTGAACAAGTTCCAGCATGCCGGCGAGCGCACCTGGCTGGCGCAGTACAAATATGACTTCGGCAAGCTCGGCCTCAATGGCCTGACGTTCGCCACGTCCTACGCACACGGTGATGACATCCGCACCACCCAGGGCACTACCAGTGAATGGGAACGTAACGTCACAGTGGCTTACCAAGTGCCCACCGGCACCCTCAAAGGCCTCGGCGTGACGTGGCGAAATGCCCACGCCAGCCCGGATATTACGGGCGCCACCGTGCAAGATGAAAACCGTCTGTATGTGAGCTATGTCGTTCCACTCTGGTAGGACTTTGCTGTAAAAGGGAAAGGCAGACTTAAGCGATTCAGCTGCTTAAAAGGCCCGGGAATATGCTTATTCCCGTGCCTTATTTGCCCCAAGTCCAAGAGAGGATTCGATGACTTACATTGCTGCCGAAAACCGCTATGAATCTATTCCTTATCGCCGCGTAGGTCGCAGCGGACTGGTGCTGCCGGCACTGTCCCTGGGGCTGTGGCACAACTTTGGCGACAGCACCCCGATCGACACCCAGCGTGCCCTCCTGCGCACGGCGTTCGACCTGGGTATCAACCACTTCGACCTGGCCAACAACTACGGCCCCCCGTACGGCAGCGCCGAGATCAACTTCGGCCGTTTGCTGCGGGAAGATTTCAAGCATTACCGCGATGAACTGATCATCTCCAGCAAGGCGGGTTGGGACATGTGGCCAGGCCCTTACGGCCAGGGCGGCGGTTCGCGCAAGTATGTACTGGCGAGCCTCGACCAGAGCCTGCAACGCCTGGGCGTCGACTACGTGGACATCTTCTACTCCCACCGTTTTGATGCCGACACCCCACTGGAAGAAACTGCCAGCGCACTGGCCACTGCTGTGCAACAGGGCAAGGCGTTGTACATCGGGATTTCGTCCTATTCCGGCGTGAAGACCCGGGAGATTGCCGCGCTGCTGCAAGAGTGGAAGGTTCCGCTGCTGATCCATCAGCCGGCCTACAACCTGCTCAATCGCTGGGTGGAAAAAGACCTGCTGGACGTCACCGAAGAACTGGGTGCCGGGGTGATTGCCTTTACGCCATTGGCCCAGGGTCTGTTGACCGACAAATACCTCAACGGCGTACCGGCGGATGCGCGGGTGAATCGCCCGGGTGGTGGTTCGTTGCAGGCCAAGCATTTGTCCGAGGCCAACATCGCCCACGCCCGCGCGCTGAATGAAATTGCCAAGCGTCGCGGCCAGAGCCTGGCGCAGATGGCGCTGGCGTGGACGTTGCGTGATCCACGGGTCACCAGTGCCCTGATCGGTGCAAGCCGGCCGGAGCAGATCATTGAAAACGTCGGGGCGTTGCAGAATTTGAGCTTCAGCGCGCAAGAGCTGGCGGAGATTGACCGGTTTGCCCAGGAAGGCGGGATTAACTTGTGGGAAAAGCCGTCGACGGCTGAATAAGCAGTAGAGCCTGATTTCTGCATCAACCCCTACCCAATGTGGGAGCGGGCTTGCTCGCGAAAGCGGAGTGTCAGTCGCTGGATATGTTGACTGATCCACCGCCTTCGCGAGCAAGCCCGCTCCCACATTTGATTTGTGGTGTGCCTGCTAGAACGGCACATCCCCCAAAATCGTCGCCCGATGCATCACCCGCCGTTGCGGCCGGTAATCATCCACCGCGTAATGCTGGGTCACGCGGTTATCCCAGAACGCCACGTCATTTTCTTGCCAACGCCAGCGAATGGTGAATTCCGGCCGTGTCGCGTGCGCAAACAGCAGCTTCAACACCGCCTCGCTTTCCGCCGGCTCCAGTTCATTGATCTTGCTGGTGAACCCTTCACTGACGAACAACGATTTACGCCCGCTCACCGGATGCGTACGAATCACCGGATGGGACAGCGGCGGGTTCTTGCGCCGGGCTTCTTCCCAGCGCGCTAAATCTTCCGGCGTGTTGCCATAACGCTCCAGCGGGAAGGAGCGGGTGAAGTCATGGGTTGCCGTCAAACCGTCCAACAGCTTCTTGAACGGCTCGGACAACGCCTCATACGCGGCAATCCCACTGGCCCACAACGTATCACCACCAAACTCCGGCAACAGCTTGGCGCTGAGCACCGCGCCGAGGGCCGGGGTGGGCAGGAAAGTCACGTCGGTGTGCCAGATGGCGTTGTCGCGCACATCGGTCACGGCGGTGTCGAGGATCAGCACTTCAGGCTGTTCCGGCACGTTGGGGTAGATCGGGTGAATGTGCAGGTCGCCGAAATGCGCCGCGAACCGTGCCTGTTGCTGCGGGTTGATCGGCTGGTTGCGGAAGAACAGCACCGAATGTTTGAGCAGCGCCTGTTCGATAGCGTCGCGTTGTTCGATGTTCAGCGGTTGGGTGATGTCGACGCCACTGATCTGGGCGCCAAGGGCGGTGCTGAGAGGTGTTACGGTCAGGCTGCTCATGGGATTCTCGTCGAAAAATGCTTAGTGTGCCTGGCCATGCCACGGCACCAGTTTGCGCTGCAGGGCACGCAAGCCCATTTCCATCGCAAAGGCGATCAATGCGATCACCAGGATGCCCAGCACCACCACATCGGTGACCAGAAACTGCGCGGCGGACTGCACCATAAAGCCCAGGCCGCTGGTGGCGGCGATCAGCTCGGCGGCCACCAACGTCGACCATCCGACACCGAGGCCAATCCGCACGCCGGTGAGAATGTCGGGGAGGGCGCTCGGCAGGATTACGTGACGAATCAGCTGTGCCCGTGTCGCACCCAACGACTGAGCAGCGCGCAGTTTGGCCGGGTCGACGGTACGTACGCCGGTGGCGGTGGCGATGGCGATCGGCGCAAAAATCGCCAGGTAGATCAACAACACCTTGGACAGCTCGCCGATGCCGCACCAGATCACGATCAGCGGCAGGTAAGCCAGCGGCGGGATCGGGCGGTAAAACTCGATCAGCGGATCCAGAATGCCCCGGGCGATGCGGTTGGAGCCGATGGCAATCCCCACCGGCACGGCGGTCAGCACGGCAAAGCCGAGGCCGAGGCCGATACGCTTGAGGCTCGCGCCCAAGTGCTGCCACAGGGTGGAGTCCATGTAGCCAGTGGTCGCCAGCAGCCAGCCTTTTTGCAGTACGGCGGAAGGCGGTGGCAGGAACAGCGGCTCGATCAGCCCGCTGGCGGTCACAGCCCACCAGATGGCAACCAGGGTCACCAGGGTGAACACGCTGATCCAGCGGGTGCTCAGGCTGCGGCGTACGGGCACGGCGGGTTTGCTCACCGGCTTGGCGGCCGTGGCCGGTAATTCATAACTGCTCATGCGGACACCTGCCGTTGGGAGAACACCTTGCCCAGCACGTGTTCGCGGGTTTCGATAAAGCGCGGGTCGGACTTGATCGCCCGTGCAGACTCACCGGCGGCGTAGCGCTGGCCGAAGTCCAGGCTCAGGCGCTCGACGATCTGCCCGGGGTTAGGCGCCAACAGAATCAGGTCCGTGGCGAGGAATACGGCTTCTTCGATGTCGTGGGTAATCAGGAACACCGGCTTGGCTGTGCGCCGCCAGACTTGCAGCAACAGTTCCTGCATCTGTTCGCGGGTGAAGGCATCGAGGGCGCCGAAGGGTTCATCCATCAGCAAGACGCGCGGGTCAGCAGCCAACGCGCGGGCCAGGCCCACACGTTGCTTCTGGCCACCGGAGAGTTGCCAGATGCGGCGGCCGTCGAAGCCGGCGAGGTCCACCAGGGCGAGCATTTCCCGAGCGCGGATTTCCCGCTGGGCCTTGGGTACGCCCGCCAGTTCCAGGCCGAAGCCGACGTTGGCCAGCACGTCCTGCCAGGGCAGCAGGGCGTCGTCCTGGAACACCACGCCGCGTTCGGCGCTCGGTCCTTTTACCGGCACACCATCAAGGGTGATGCGCCCGGCGCTGGGTTCGACAAAGCCGGCAATCAGGTTCAACAACGAAGTCTTGCCACTGCCGGAAGGGCCGAGGGCTACCAGCAATTGCTGGGGCCCAAGGCTCAGGGAAATATCGGCCAGTACGGGCTCCGGGCTGCCTGGGTACTGTGCGCTGATGCGCTCCAGTTGTAGCAAGGCCATCGCGGTGAACTCCTGGTATCAGTTAGTGATGAACTTCGGGCTGACGTACGGGGCGTAGTCCGGCAGTACGGCGTCGACCTTGCCCTGTTCCTTGAGGAACGCGGCGGTGTCGGTGACAGCCTTGGTGGTCGGCGCGCCAAGCAGGGTCACCTGGTCAGCCGCCAGCGGGTAGACGTTGCCTTGCAGCAGCAGCGGAATGTCGCTGGCCTTGGCTCCGGAGAGCTTCACCAGTTTGTCGACGTTGCCTTTGTCCGCCAGCCAGGCTTGTGGGTCTTTGCGGTAAGCGGCGTAGGCATCCAGGGTGACCTTGGCAAAAGCCGTGACGATTTCCGGGTGCTTCTCGGCGAAATCCTTACGCACGATCCAGGCATCGAAGGTCGGTGCGCCAAATTTGGCCAGTTCGCCGGAGGTGATCAGCACCTTGCCGTTTTCCTTGGCCACGCCGAGCGCAGGGTCCCATACGTAAGTCGCGTCGATATCACCACGCTTCCAGGCGGCGATGATGGCCGGCGGCGCGAGGTTGAGGATGGTCACTTTGGAGGGGTCGATGTTCCAGTGCTTCAGCGCGGCCAGCAGGCTGTAGTGGCCGGTGGAAACGAACGGCACGGCGACTTTCTTGCCGATCAGATCCTGCGGGCTGTTGATCCCGGAACCGTTGCGGGCCACCAGGGCTTCGGCGCCGCCGATCTGGGTGGCGATCAGGAAAGTTTCTACCGGGACCTTGCGGGTCACGGCAGCAGTCAGCGGGCTGGAGCCCAGGTAGCCGATCTGCACGTCGCCGGAAGCGATGGCGGCGATGATGTCTGCACCGTTGTCGAATTTGCGCCAGTCGATCTTGGCGTTGGTGGCTTTTTCGTAGGCGCCGTCGGCCTGGGCGACTTTCGCCGGGTCAACGGTGGTCTGGTAAGCGATGGTGACGTCGGCGGCCTGGGCAAACAGGCTGGCGCCGGCCAGGGACAATGCCGCCAAGAGGCGAAGGGGGAAGTGCAGTTTCAAGGGGAAGTCCTCATCAGGCGGCCGGAGGTCGGCGTGTGAGAAGACTAAATGATCTAAGAATCCGAAAATAAATAACCTTTTCGAATTAGCTTATGAGGAGAAACTTGAGCACCAGGCTATAAGGCGCATAGGTCAAATGTGGGAGCGGGCTTGCTCGCGAACGCGGTGAATCAGTCACCGAATACATCGACTGATACAACGCTTTCGCGAGCAAGCCCGCTCCCACAAGGGTCTGTGCCAGGCTTTTAGTTGCTGATGGCGAGGATGCTCGCCTGGTACGACCCGACAAACACGTCAAAATCGCCCACTTCGTTCTGCTCCAGCTCCGCCTGCTGCGCCAGCGAATTACGCGCCAGCTCTTCAAAGCGTGCCTGTTCCTCAGCCTTCAACGGCTCGCTGCGGAAGTGTTCGGCATGCACCTGGCTCTGATGCAACGAGAACTGCGCAAAGCTCTCTTTACGCTCGCTCATCGCCGCCAGCACCTGGGCCGACGGGGTCAGGGACGAATCCTTGACCTTCGCCAACTGGGCGTCCAGCGCCTGGCTGTGTTCATTGATGCCTTGGCTCTGGTCCAGCAAGGCTGCCAACGGAGCGATTTGCTCCAGCAACTCGGCGGCCCATTCCTTCATGTCCACCGATTCGCCACGGCGCTGCAATTGCAGGCCCGGACGGCGACCTTCCTTGACCACGCTGAGGAAGTTGGAGGTGGCGTTGCCGCACTCGTTGTCGGCGAACAGCGGGCTGTCATTCAGCGCGCAATACAGCAGGAACGCGTCGAGGAAGCGCGACTCTTGCAAGTCGATGCCCATCGGCAGGAACGGGTTGATGTCCAGGCAGCGCACTTCGATGTATTGAATGCCACGGGCCATCAGCGCCTGGATCGGCCGCTCGCCGGTGTAGGTCACCCGCTTGGGCCGGATGTTGGAGTAGTACTCGTTTTCGATCTGCAGGATGTTGGTGTTGAGCTGTACCCACTCACCGTCCTTATGGGTGCCGACTTCGACGTACGGCGCGTAGGGCGTTGCCACAGCTTCGCGCAGGCTGTCGGTGTAGCTCGCCAGGTCGTTGTAGCAAGGCGTAAGGCCGGCCTGGGCGTTGCTCTGGTAACCCAGGTCGCTCATGCGCAGGCTGGTGGCGTACGGCAGGTACAGCGTTTCGGCGTCCAGCACTTCCAGCTGATGCGAGCGACCACGCAGGAAACCCGCGTCCAGGGCCGGCGAGGCGCCGAACAGGTACATCAGCAGCCAGCTGTAGCGGCGGAAGTTGCGGATCAGCGCGATATAGGCCGTGGACTGGTAGTCGCGGTCGGTTCCTACAAAGCCTTCGGCTTCCTTGAGCAGCGGCCACAAGGCTTCCGGCAGGGAAAAGTTGTAGTGGATCCCGGCGATGCACTGCATGGTCTTGCCGTACCGCAGGGCCAGGCCCTTGCGATACACGTACTTGAGCTGTCCGATGTTGGAGGTGCCGTAGTAGGCAATCGGAATATCTTCCTCGGCCGGCAACGGGCACGGCATCGATGGACTCCACAGGTACTCGTTGCCGAGCTTGCTGTAGGCAAAACGGTGGATCTTGTCGAGGCTGCTCAGGGTATCGGCCGGGTTGGGCAACGCCGGGGTGATGAACTCAAGCAGCGACTCGGAATAGTCGGTGGTGATCTGTTCGTGGGTCAGTGCAGCGCCCAGCGCCTCGGGATGCGGCGTTTGTGCCAGTCGGCCTTCACCGGTGACGCGCAGGCATTCGCGCTCGATGCCGTGCAGGCATTGCTCGAGCAAAGAGAGGTGTTCGTGCTTGCCGAGCAGGGCCAGGCGGCGGTTGAGAAGTTCGCTCAAGTTGGATTCCTTCACGCGTCAGTCGCCCCAATATGGGGGTGGGCAGGACGGTCTACAAGGGTGAAGTGGAAACTGGCGTTATCGCCTGGTTTTCGAGCCGGATTGACCCACTCTGAAAGAGCCGCCCTCGTCCCTGATTCTGGCTATCGCGCACGAGGAAAAGTTCGGCGCAACTTTCGAAGCGCCGAAATTAACTCAAATCGATGACAGGGAGCTATAGGACAGCGAAGGTGCCTTGTGCTTTTGCGACCAGTTTTTCGTCCTGGTACACGTCAGCCTCGACCACCAGCGTGCGCCGACCGGGGTGAATCACCCGGGCAGTGCACAGCACATCGCCCTCGGAAACGGCGCGGATGTAGTTGATCTTGCATTCGATGGTCGCGCTCTGCTGGTCGAAACCATGGGAGCTGGAGCAGGCCAGCCCCATGGCAATGTCCACCAGGCTGAAGATCGCCCCGCCATGGAGCTTGCCAGCGCGGTTGCGCAACTGCGGCTCCAGGGACATGGCCACCTCTGCAACCCCGGTTTCCAGGCGTTGCAGGCGGCAGCCAATGAGTTCGCTGAAAGCGCTGTGGGTCAAGCCGGCTGGCAGTTCCATTAACGTTTCTTCAGTTGTTTGGCGTTGGCGAACAGCGAGGCCATGGCGTTGTTGGCCGGGGCTGGCGCAGTGGTTTCCTTGCGCGGTGCGCTGCCTTGGGACTGGCGGGGCGCCGAGCCTGGGCGTGCGCCGCGGGCACCGTCGATTTTCTCGCCCGGGGTGTCGCTCATGCGCATCGACAGGCCGACGCGTTTGCGCGGGATGTCGACTTCCATGACCTTGACCTTGACCACGTCACCGGCTTTCACCGCTTCGCGCGGATCCTTGATGAACTTCTCCGAAAGCGCAGAGATATGCACCAAACCGTCCTGATGCACGCCGATATCCACAAACGCGCCGAAGTTGGTCACGTTGGTGACGACGCCCTCGAGGATCATCCCCAGTTGCAGGTCCTTGAGGTCTTCGACGCCGTCCTGGAACTCGGCGGTCTTGAACTCGGGACGCGGGTCGCGGCCAGGTTTTTCCAGTTCTTGCAGGATGTCGGTGATGGTCGGTACGCCGAAGGTTTCGTCGGTGTACTTTTTCGGGTCCAGGCGCTTGAGGAAGGCGGCGTCGCCGATCAACGAGCGGATGTCACGGTCGGTTTCAGCGGCGATGCGTTGTACCAGCGGGTAGGCTTCCGGGTGGACGGCCGAGGAGTCCAGCGGGTTGTCGCCGTTCATGACGCGCAGGAAGCCGGCGGCCTGTTCGAAAGTTTTTTCGCCCAGGCGTGCGACTTTTTTCAGTGCTGCACGGGTCTTGAACGCACCGTTCTCATCGCGGTGGGTCACGATGTTCTGCGCCAGGGTGGTGTTGAGGCCGGAGATCCGGGCCAACAGCGCTACCGAGGCGGTGTTCACGTCCACGCCGACCTTGTTCACGCAGTCTTCCACTACCGCATCCAGGCCGCGTGCCAGTTTCAGCTGCGACACGTCGTGCTGGTACTGGCCGACGCCGATGGATTTCGGGTCGATCTTCACCAGCTCGGCCAGTGGATCCTGCAGGCGGCGAGCAATGGATACCGCGCCACGGATCGACACGTCGAGGTCCGGGAATTCCTTGGAGGCCAATTCAGACGCGGAGTACACCGAAGCGCCGGCCTCGGAGACCATTACCTTGGTCATCTGCATGCCTGGGTATTTTTTGATCAGCTCGGCGGCCAGCTTGTCGGTTTCGCGGCTGGCGGTACCGTTGCCGATGGCGATCAGGTCCACCGAGTGCTTGGCGCACAAGGCGGCCAAGATCGCTATGGTCTGGTCCCACTTGTTGTGCGGCACGTGGGGGTAAACCGTGGCATGGTCGAGCAGCTTGCCGGTGGCGTCGACCACGGCAACCTTGCAGCCGGTACGCAGGCCCGGGTCGAGGCCCAGGGTGGCGCGTGGGCCGGCGGGCGCGGCCAGCAGCAGGTCGTGCAGGTTGTGGGCGAACACGCTGATGGCTTCGGTCTCGGCGCCGTCGCGCAACTCGCCCAGCAGGTCGGTTTCCAGGTGGGTGTAGAGCTTGACCTTCCAGGTCCAGCGCACGACTTCACTGAGCCACTTGTCCGCAGGACGGTTCTGATTCTGGATGCCGAACTGTTGACCGATCATACCTTCGCACGGGTGCATGGTGCCGGGCAGCTCGTCGCCGACTTTCAGCGCGGAGCTCAGGATGCCTTCGTTGCGACCGCGGAAAATCGCGAGGGCGCGGTGGGACGGCATGCTTTTCAGCGGCTCATCATGTTCGAAGTAGTCGCGGAACTTGGCGCCTTCCTCTTCCTTGCCGGCGATCACGCGGGCACTGAGGGTGGCTTCCTGCTTCAGGTAATTGCGCAGTTTTTCCAGCAGGTTGGCGTCTTCGGCGAAGCGCTCCATGAGGATGTACTTGGCGCCTTCGAGGGCGGCCTTGACGTCGGCCACGCCTTTTTCGGCATCGACAAAGCGTGCAGCTTCGGTTTCCGGGGCCAGGGTCGGGTCGTTGAACAGGCCATCGGCCAGCTCGCCGAGGCCGGCTTCCAGGGCGATCTGGCCCTTGGTGCGGCGCTTCTGTTTGTACGGCAGGTACAAGTCTTCGAGACGGGTCTTGGTGTCGGCGAGTTTGATGTCGCGTTCCAGTTGCGGGGTCAGCTTGCCTTGCTCTTCGATGCTGGCGAGGATGCTGATGCGCCGTTCGTCGAGTTCTCGCAGGTAGCGCAGGCGCTCTTCCAGATGCCGCAACTGGATATCATCGAGGCTGCCGGTGACTTCTTTACGGTAACGGGCGATGAAGGGCACTGTGGAGCCTTCATCCAGTAGAGCGACGGCCGCTTCGACCTGTTGTGGGCGTACACCGAGTTCCTCGGCGATGCGGCTGTTGATGCTGTCCATAAAACCACCTGAAATTCTGAAAGCAGGCTCGCAGGCCCGGAAAACAAGGCTTGCGAGGCTGGTTGAGCGGCCCGACTGGCGCCGCTGCCTGGGTCAAGAGGCAGCCTATTGACCCTCGAAATCGAAAAAATCACTACAAGCGGGTGAAAAAAATCCCCTGGCAGTAAACGGCAACGAACTGACGTTGCCCTGCACAAAGGCGCCGCATTATAACCAGCGTTCCGCCCTTGGGGGGATTGCCGCCAAGGTTGTAGGGCGCGGGTTCGCTGGCGGTAGAGGAAAAATCTGCTAACAATGCACACGGTGCGTATAACGGCAGCTACGCCATAATGCGCGCCGAGATAAGAGGAGCATCTAATGAGCAGCACTGCACAAACTGCTGAAGGCGAAAAAATTCTCATCGTTGATGACGATCCGGGGCTGAGCAGCCTGCTGGAGCGTTTCTTCAACTCCAAGGGCTATCGCGCACGCGCGGTGCCAAACACCGAACAGATGGACCGCCTGTTGGGACGTGAAGTCTTCAACCTGGTGGTGCTGGACCTGATGCTGCCCGGCGAAGACGGCCTGACCGCCTGCAAACGCCTGCGCGGTGCCAACAATCAGATCCCGATCATCATGCTGACCGCCAAGGGCGATGAGCTGAGCCGTATCAAGGGCCTGGAACTGGGCGCTGACGACTACCTGGCCAAGCCGTTCAACCCGGATGAGCTGATGGCGCGGGTCAAGGCCGTACTGCGTCGCCAGGCCGCCCCGGTACCGGGTGCCCCAGGCAGCGAAGACGAAAGCGTGACCTTCGGTGACTACGAGCTGTCGCTGGCGACCCGTGAGCTCAAGCGTGGCGATGAAGTGCACATGCTGACCACCGGCGAATTCGCCGTGCTCAAGGCACTGGTGATGAACGCTCGCCAGCCGCTGACCCGCGACAAGCTGATGAACCTGGCCCGTGGCCGCGAGTGGGACGCCCTGGAGCGCTCCATCGACGTACAGATCTCCCGTCTGCGCCGGATGATCGAGCCCGATCCATCCAAGCCGCGTTATATCCAGACGGTGTGGGGCGTGGGTTACGTGTTTGTGCCGGATGGCACTGCAACCAAGTGACCGATGATTTGCAGAAGCGGGCTTGCCGGTATTGACTCGATAAGAGTCGGCCGGTTGCCCGGCGTTTGCAATTCTGCGAGCCTCGCTCGCTCCTGCAAGGTGTCTAGCTGTCTTCTATGAAAACCCCGTTGTGGTTCCCGCAAAGTTTCTTCTCACGCACCCTTTGGCTGGTGCTCATCGTCGTACTGTTTTCCAAGGCCCTGACACTGGTTTATCTGTTGATGAACGAAGACGTGCTGGTGGACCGGCAGTACAGCCACGGTGTTGCCCTGACCTTGCGCGCCTACTGGGCCGCAGACCCCGAGAACCGCGAGAAGATCGCCAAGGCTGCCACCCTGGTCCGGGTCGCAGGTGCGGGCGTGCCCGAGGGCGAGCAACATTGGCCCTACAGCGAAATCTACCAAAGACAGATGCAGGCCGAACTGGGTGAGGACACCGAGGTACGGCTGCGCATGCATGTGTCGCCGGCGCTGTGGGTGCGGGCCCCGAGCCTGGGGGAGGACTGGCTGAAGGTGCCGCTGTACCCGCATCCACTGCGGGGGCAGAAGATCTGGAACGTGCTGGGCTGGTTCCTGGCAATTGGTTTGCTTTCCACCGCGTCAGCCTGGATTTTTGTGCGCCAGCTCAACCAGCCGCTGAAACGCCTGGTGTTTGCTGCACGCCAGCTCGGTCAGGGCCGTAGCGTGCGGCTGCCCATCAGCGACACGCCGAGTGAAATGACCGAGGTGTACAGCGCGTTCAACCAGATGGCCGAGGATGTCGAACAGGCGGGGCGCGAGCGCGAGCTGATGCTGGCGGGGGTGTCCCATGACCTGCGCACGCCATTGACGCGTTTGCGGCTTTCCCTGGAGCTGATGGGCAACCACACCGACCTTACCGACGACATGGTTCGAGACATCGAGGACATGGACGCGATTCTCGACCAGTTCCTCGCGTTTATCCGCGATGGCCGGGATGAGGTGGTGGAAGAGGTCGACCTGACGGACCTGGTGCGTGAGGTGGTGGCGCCCTACAACCAGAACGGTGAGCAGGTGCGGATGCGCCTGGAACCGATCCAGCCGTTCGCGTTGCGTCGGGTCTCGATGAAACGCCTGCTGAACAACCTGATTGGCAACGCCCTGCATCACGCCGGTTCCGATGTGGAAGTGGCGGCCTACGTTTCCGGGGATACCAGTGCGCCGTACGTGGTGCTGAGTGTCATGGACCGTGGCGCCGGTATCGATCCCGCAGAGCTGGAAGGCATCTTCAACCCGTTCACCCGTGGCGATCGTGCCCGGGGCGGCAAAGGTACGGGCCTGGGGCTTGCGATTGTGCGGCGGATTGCTTCGATGCATGGCGGCAATGTCGAATTGCGTAACCGGCCGGATGGCGGTTTGGAAGCACGGGTTCGCTTGCCGTTGGGGCTGATGTTGCCCAGGGACGCGGTCTAAATGTGGGAGCGGGCTTGCTCGCGAAGGCGGTGGGTCAGTCCATAGAAATGTTGACTGACCCACCGCCTTCGCGAGCAAGCCCGCTCCCACACTGGTTTTGCGGTGCTTTACAGGTTGGGAGTCCTCAACCTTTGCCTTTGGTCCTGGTCATATTCGGCCCACCATTCTTCTCCAGATGCTGAATGATGATCCCCGCCACATCCTTGCCGGTGGTGGTCTCAATCCCTTCCAGGCCCGGTGACGAGTTCACCTCCATCACAAGCGGCCCGTGGTTGGAGCGCAAGATATCCACACCCGCCACACTCAACCCCATGACCTTGGCTGCCCGCAGGGCCGTCATGCGTTCTTCCGGGGTGATCTTGATCAGGCTGGCGCTGCCGCCACGGTGCAGGTTGGAGCGAAACTCACCCGGCTTGGCCTGGCGCTTCATCGCAGCAATTACCTTGTCGCCCACCACGAAGCAGCGGATATCTGCACCGCCGGCCTCCTTGATGTACTCCTGCACCATGATGTTCTGCTTGAGGCCCATGAACGCCTCGATCACCGACTCGGCCGCTGTCGCGGTTTCACACAGCACCACGCCGATGCCTTGGGTGCCTTCCAGCACCTTGATCACCAGAGGCGCGCCATTGACCATGTCGATCAGGTCGGGAATGTCATCCGGGGAGTGCGCAAAGCCGGTCACCGGCAAACCAATGCCACGGCGCGACAGCAACTGCAACGAGCGCAGCTTGTCCCGCGAACGGGCGATGGCCACCGATTCATTGAGGGGAAATACACCCATCATTTCAAACTGGCGCAGTACTGCGCAGCCATAGAACGTCACCGAAGCACCGATACGCGGAATCACCGCATCGAAGCCTTCCAGCGGTTTGCCCCGGTAGTGGATCTGCGGCTTATGACTGGCAATGTTCATATAGGCGCGCAACGTATCGATCACCACCATCTCATGGCCACGTTCGGTGCCGGCCTCGACCAGGCGACGGGTGGAATACAGACGCGGGTTACGCGACAGCACAGCGATCTTCATGCAACACCTGTGGCAGAGGTAGTAGAGACCGGGAACACCGGCTTGTCTTGAACGTATTTGAGGCCGGGATTGACCACCAGTTGGCCGTCAATCAGGGCTTTGGAGCCGAGCAACAGGCGATAGCGCATCGCCTTGCGGCAGGCGAGGGTGAATTCCACCCGCCATACCCGATCGCCCAGGGCCAGGGTGGTGCTGATCACGTACCGCACCTGGGCCTGGCCGTTGGAGCTTTTAATGGTTTTCATCGCCACCAGCGGCGCTTCGCAGCGCCGGTGGCGCAGTTGCACCACGCTGCCCAGGTGCGCGGTGAAGCGCACCCACTTCGCACCGTCGCGCTCAAACGGCTCGATCTCGGTGGCATGCAGGCTTGAGGTGCTGGCGCCGGTGTCGATCTTGGCGCGCAGGCCAGCCACTCCCAGGTCGGGAAGTGCCACCCACTCACGCAGACCCACAACGGTCAAATGGTCAAATGTCTTCAATATGAATAACCAGCAATTAATTCGCCCAGGCGTCGGGTGATACCTTGGCCAGGGCTTTGAATGCAGGCTTGGCGAACCAGTAGCCTTGCATCAGGAATATTCCGCAGTCGGCGAGAAAGTCCCGCTCACCGGCACTTTCGATGCCCTCGGCGATGACAGTAACGCCCAACTGCTCACAGATTGTGACAATCCCCCGGACGATCACCTGACGGACACGATCACGGTCGACATCGCGGATCAGCGCCATGTCGAGTTTGATCAAGTCGGGTTGGAAATCAGCCAGCAGATTCAGCCCCGAATAGCCCGCCCCGAAATCGTCGATGGCGGTCTTGAAGCCGAATTCTCGGTATTCACGCAGAATATTCGTCAAATGGCGATAGTTATCTACGTGCTCGCTTTCCAGTGTTTCAAAAATCAGTCGGTCCAGCGGAAAATTGTGTGCGCGAGCGGCCTCCAGGGTGCTGCGAATGCACAGCTCTGGCCGGTAGACGGCGTTGGGCATGAAGTTGATTGAAAGGTGCGTCTGCATGGCCAGTGTCGAGGCGGTGGCGATCGCCTTGGTGCGGCATTGCTGGTCGAAACGGTAGCGATTGCTGTCGTTGACCTGATCCAGCACCGACAGCGCGCCCTCACCATTCACGCCGCGCACCAAGGCTTCATGGGCAAAAATCGACTGGTCCCGCAGGTCCACGATAGGCTGATACGCAAAGGCAAACTCAAAGCCCAGCGGTTCGCTTTGCTGGCAACCCGCACAGGCTTGTTTGGGCGAGGTGAGTGAAATGGGAAAGTCGGTCACGCGTTAACCTCGCGAAAACAGGATGCTACCTGGCGTATCTTAGGTGAGCTCAAGGGTTTATGCGTTGAAGGGGTTCAACGTTAAAGTTGCGACATTTTTCAGAGCGAGGAATTCAAGTGGCTCAGAAGCAGGAAGAGGAAGAAAAAGTCCGTTTGGACAAGTGGTTGTGGGCGGCGCGCTTCTTCAAGACCCGCGCCCTGGCCAAAGCGGCCATCGAGAGTGGCAAGGTGCATTGGCGCGGAGAGCGTTGCAAGCCCGGCAAGGAGCCGCGCATCGGCGATGAATTCCAGATTCGTGCCGGTTTTGATGAGCGAACCGTCGTGGTCCAGGCGCTTTCAATTGTACGAAAGGGCGCTCCCGAGGCGCAGGCGTTGTATACCGAAACCGAAGCCAGTATCGCCAAGCGCGAAAACGCGGCGGCCATGCGCAAGGCGGGCTCCCTGGGCATGACCACCGACGGCAAGCCGAGTAAGAAACAGCGGCGCGACCTGTTCAAGTTTCGCGGCAGTGGCAATGATGATTAACCGGAAAACCGCAGGAGCCAAGCGGCTCCTGCAACTTCCACTCAAGCGCTGCGGATAACGCTCAAGCGATTGACCAACGGTACCCGCTGAAACCAATCCAGCAGCGGCGTCGTCACCCGCACCAATCCCCCGGAAACCTTCGCCGCAAACGGCGTGTAGTAACCCCAGCCCAACGCCAACAGCGCCAGCAACACCCCGCCGATGTAATCGTCCTGCCCCCAATGCGCGCCGGCCACCAGCCGCGGCGTCATGAACAGCAGCGCCAGCCCCCAAATCACCACAATCTGGCTGATCCGTTTGGCAAACACCGTCATAAACATCCCCCAGATCAACAACACCGACGCGTGATCCCCCGGGAAACTCTGGCTGGAGCGGTCCTTCAGTTCCCACGTCTTCTCAAGGCCCGGGAAATAGTCGCTCATCTGAATCGCCCCGCTGATTACCATCGACGGGCTATGGTGTTGCCAGCCCATCTGGGCCGCGAGCTTGGAAAACAACATGCGGATAAACAGCAACAGCAGCAGAATGCCCAGGAATCCGAAAAACGCCTGGCGCACGTGAATTGCCTTGAACACCCAGTCGCCACGAATCAACAGCGCCAGCAGAATCACCCCGACCACCGCATCGAACGGTCGCAAACTCGCCACCGCCCACACATGCAGCCACGTCGAGCTGCTCGCCAACGGGTCGTTGAGCAGATGAAACAGCCACTCGTCGAAAACTACGCAGAGCGCCTGGCCCGCCGGCCAGAGCCAAAAACACAGGAGTCCCACAGCGAGTAAATTACACAGGGCCAAGCGCCCGAGGTTCCACTTGGCTTGGAACAGACCCGGATTGTTCATAAACTGTTTCCTCTTTGCTTTAAAGCGCTTCGTTTTCCCGCAGAAGGCCGCACCAAAACGGTGCTAAAGCGTGTAATTTTATAAACGTTGTCATCATTTTGTCATCAATTCAGATACCCAGACCTATGACTGATCTACCGGATACCGACTTCACCCAACGCTTCATCTTCGACGACAGCGACGCCCGCGGCGAACTGGTCGCCCTGGAGCGCAGCTATGCCGAAGTCCTCGCCAAGCACCCCTATCCGGAGCCGGTTGCACAATTGCTCGGCGAACTGATGGCGGCCGCCTCGCTGCTGGTAGGCACCCTGAAGTTCGACGGCTTGCTGATCCTGCAGGCCCGCTCCGAAGGCCCGATTCCGCTATTGATGATCGAATGTTCCAGCGAGCGCGAGATCCGTGGCCTGGCCCGATACGACGCCGACCGGATTGCCCCAGATGCGACCCTGGCCGACCTGATGCCTGACGGTGTGCTGGCGCTGACCGTCGACCCGACGGTTGGCCAGCGCTACCAAGGCATCGTCGACCTCGACGGCGAAACCCTGTCCGACTGCTTCACCAACTATTTCGTGATGTCCCAGCAAGTGGGCACCCGCTTCTGGCTCAACGCCGACGGCAAGCGTGCCCGTGGCCTGCTGCTGCAACAACTGCCGGCCGACCGTATCAAGGATGAAGAAGACCGTGCCGACAGCTGGGCCCATATCACCGCCCTGGCCGGCACCTTGAAAGCCGAAGAACTGCTGGGCCTGGACAACGAAACCATCCTGCACCGTCTCTACCACGAAGAGGCCGTGCGCCTGTTCGACGTGCAATCCCTGCACTTCCACTGCAGTTGCTCCCGCGAGCGTTCGGCCACGGCCCTGGTCAGCCTGGGTCTGGAAGATGCGCAGGCCTTGGTGGTGGAACACGGTGGCAACATCGAGATCGACTGCCAGTTCTGTAACCAGCGCTACCTGTTCGACGCCGCCGATATTGCTCAATTATTCGCCGGCGCGGGCGTAGACACCCCTTCAGGCACCCGCCACTAAAACGTTTAAGCACAGGTAAATCACCTGACAAACGCCGGATTTCCGCCGTTCTGACCGGAGGGCCCTACTCTTTTTGGGCTTTTCTGGCATAATCCGGCCCACTTTTTTCGCGGTAGTAGTGCGCAACTTTCTACTACAAAACGTTTGGAGCACTCGGCCACTGGCCGACGGGGAACCTCATGACGCAAGCCAATAACGCCGTATACACCGATCTGAGTGTTGACGATCTGGTCAAAGAAGCCCTGCAGCGCGGTGAAGGCGTGCTTGCCGATACCGGCGCGCTGGTCGTAGAAACCGGTCATCGTACCGGCCGTTCGCCAGTCGACCGCTTCATCGTTGAAGAGCCTTCCACCCAGGCTGCCATTGCCTGGGGCCCGATCAACCGCAAGTTCCCGGCCGACAAGTTCGATGCCCTGTGGGCTCGCGTCGAGGCATTCAACAACGCGCAAGAGCATTTCGTTTCCCACGTTCACGTAGGGGCTGCAGAAGACCACTACCTGGCCGTGAAAATGACCACCCAGACTGCCTGGCAGAACCTTTTCGGTCGTTGCCTGTTCATCAACCCTGCCCAGTACAACCCGGCCGGTCGTGAAGAGTGGCAAGTGCTCAACGTGGCCAACTTCGAATGCGTGCCAGAGCGTGACGGCACCAACTCCGACGGTTGCGTGATCCTCAACTTCGCCCAGAAAAAAGTGCTGATCGCTGGCATGCGTTACGCCGGTGAGATGAAAAAAGCCATGTTCTCGGTGCAGAACTTCCTGCTGCCGGCCTCCGACGTACTGCCGATGCACTGCGCCGCCAACATTGGCGAAGCCGGCGACGTAACCCTGTTCTTCGGCCTGTCCGGCACGGGTAAAACCACCCTGTCCGCCGACGAAAGCCGCTACCTGATCGGCGACGACGAACACGGCTGGGGCGAAGGTGTTGTGTTCAACATCGAAGGCGGTTGCTATGCCAAGTGCATCGACCTGTCCGAGAAGAACGAACCGGTTATCTGGAAAGCCATCAAACACGGCGCCGTGCTGGAAAACGTCGTCATTGATGACGCCAAGCACGCCGACTACGCTGACGTCAGCCTGACCCAGAACAGCCGCGCCGCCTACCCGCTGGAACACGTTGCCAAGCGCTCCGAGAAAAACCTCGGTGGCGAGCCAAACGCTGTGATCTTCCTGACCTGCGACCTGACCGGCGTACTGCCGCCAGTCTCGATCCTCAGTGAAGAACAAGCGGCCTACCACTTCCTGTCCGGCTACACCGCACTGGTGGGCTCGACCGAAATGGGTTCGGGTGCCGGCATCAAGTCGACCTTCTCCACCTGCTTCGGCGCGCCGTTCTTCCCGCGCCCGGCCGGCGAATACGCAGAGCTGCTGATCAAGCGCATCCGCGGCTTCGGCTCCAAGGTCTACCTGGTCAACACCGGCTGGACCGGCGGCGGCTACGGCGTTGGCAAGCGCTTCAACATCCCGACCACCCGTGGCGTGATTGCAGCGATCCAGAGCGGTGCGTTGATTGGTGCCGAGACCGAACACCTCGACACCATCAACCTGGACGTGCCGTTGGCTGTGCCGGGCGTCGAGACTGGCCTGCTGAACCCACGTAACACCTGGGCTGACAAGGCTGCCTACGATGAAGCCGCTAAGGCGCTGGCGGGTCTGTTCGTTGAGAACTTCAAGAAGTTTGAAGTGAGCGACGCGATCAAGGCTGCGGGTCCGAAGTTGTAAGATTCGGCCGTTGTGAAAAAGCCGCCCCTAGTGGGCGGCTTTTTTGTGGGCGAAGGATCAGTCGACGAGGTGCAGAACCACGGCTCCGACCAACACCAGCACAACACCGGTTACTTGCACTGCCGACAGTCGTTCCTTGAAAAACACAAACCCCAGGATCGCGGCGATCCCGCCGGATAAGGTGCTGATCACCGTCACTACCGAAACCGATCCTGCCATTGCACCCCACGAGAACGCCGAGAACCCGCCGAGGTTCATCAGGCTCGCGCCGGTCAGCGTTGCGCAGTTTTTCAGTGGCGGGATTTTCAGGCCGTCTTTGATCTTAAGCACCATCAACACCAGGACGCACAGGCCCACCAAATACCCAAGCCAAAGCATCGTGACCGGGCCAAGCGTCGGCAGAGTGTAGCGGCCCTGCACCCAGAAGCTGGTGCCGTAGAGCAACGCTGCGAGCATCGCGTAGCCGATAGCGCTGCTGGAGTTGTTGTGAGGCACGCCGTTGTCCTTGTGGATGCTGGAGAGGATCACGCCCACCACGCACAAGGCGATGCAGCCGAGCTGGCTCAGGCTGATGTGTTCGCCGCTGGCCCATGACAGCAAAGTAGTCACCACGCCGTAGGACGTCACCAGAGGCGCGACGATGGCCGCTTTGCCCAGGGCGAAGGCCTTGGACAGTGCGAGGGCGCCGGAGACGGTCAGCAGGGCTGCTGCGGCGCCGAGGAGCCAGACACTCAAAGGCGCCGCGAGGGATTTGACGAGGAACGCCGGGAATATGACCAGCAGCAGGGTCATGATCAGGAAGCCCAGGGCCTGGCCGAAGTACACCGCGCGTTTGACGCCGACGGCTCGGGCGTTGAGGCCGACGAGGAAGTCCGTGCCGCCCCAGAGCAGGGCGGCCAGCAGGCCCATTAGTACGTCCATGTAAGGTCCTTGGTTGTAGGTGCGAGCTTGCTCGCGAAGGTCGTTAACGATAATGCGGGCTTTCAGGGGGAACGCGGCGCTCTCAGGTTTTTCGCGAGCAAGCTCGCTCCTACAGGTTTTCCAGGGCTTGCGTGTCCCAGCGTTGGGCCTTGATAGCCAGGTAAAGCATGCCGATGGTCAGCGGGATTTTGTCGCCGCGGCCTTTGGCTCTGTGCTTCAGGAAGACATCGAAGACGGGAGGTTGGAAATAACGATAAGCGTCGTAGTCGTTCAAGTCGACAGCGAAGTCTTGCTCCAGCGCTTCCATCAATTGATTGGCTTCGGCGCCGTCGCAGCCCAGGTCGAGGTTGATGGCCGTTTCAAGGCGCAGCGTCTTATGTTCAGGCAAGCCAATTTCTTCATGCAGCAGTTGCAGGAGCTGCTGCATCGCGATGTCTTCGGGGAAGTTGGGGGCCAGGTTCATGGTGGATACGCGAGAGTGGGTGGAGGCGACCGACTTTATCGATGGCGCTGCGATCCTTCAAACGAAACTGGTCAAATGTGGGAGCCGGGCTTGCCCGCGATGGCGGTGTGTCAGTGGTAGAGGTGTTTTCTGACACTCCGCTATCGCAGGCAAGCCAGCTCCCACATTTTTAGTTGTGTGGCTGCTCAGGTGGTGTTCGCTTTACGGCGTCGGTGGTGGTGAGTTGCATCATGCCGTATTGGGCGACTTCCAGCAGGTCACAGCCATCCTGGACCAGCAAATACAGTGCGTTGGTGATGTGGGAAATGTCTTTGATGTCCGCCTGTTCATAGGTCAGGCAGGAGAGGGTCTCTAGGAGGTCGGCAGCGGCACGGATGCGTTGGTGTGCAGCTGCCTGGATGTCTTCGGCAGCGGCGTCGGTGTCGATGAGAAGCGGATATGTCTCGGTAACGTTGGTTGTAAGAAAGCGGTAGCGATTAGCTGTCGAGTTGGTCATTACTGATCGTTCCCACGCTCCGCGTGGGAATGCATCCCGTGACGCTCCGCGTCACCAGTGTTCATGGCTTGGGTCGTGCGCGGATGACGGGACGCGGAGCGTCCGTGGCGGCATTCCCACGCGGAGCGTAGGGAACGATCGGGGCTAGCGCGGGGTGCTGATACACCGCTCAAAAATCGCCTCCAACCCCCGGTAATCACACGCCACCGCGTCGATATTCGCCGGTATCCACGCCGCATTCTTCACCAGCCACCAATTCACCGAAAACCCGGCATTGACGATGATCTGCTCGAACAGAATCCTTTGCGCCCGGCCGTTCCCTTCGCGAAACGGGTGGATCACGTTGAGGTCGCCATAGGCCTCGGCAATTTGCGTCACCAACTCTGCCTGCGTCACCCCGACAAACCAATTGGCCTGCGCCATGTGCTGGATGATCTTGGCGGCCTCGGGCGGAATTCGCTCCGGTGTGCAGAATAGCGTGTCGCCTTTCTGGATGTTGACCGTACGCAGTTCCCCGGCCCATTCGTAGATGTCCCCGAACAGGGTGCGGTGGATGTGTTGCAGGCGTTCCAGGTCGTAGGGCGGCGGATACAGCGGAAGGCTGCCGACGGCAATTTCAGACAATTCCCGTTCGGCCTGATGCAGGCGTTCTTCGTCGAACAAATCGAGGCGGTTGCGCAGGACGCTGCTACCGGGGTAGCAGTACGGGTCCTGGCCCACGCCATATTTGTCGAGCATCAGCGTGGGGTGTTGCGGTACTTGGCGAGGACGGCTTCGCGGGTCGGCAGGGGTTTGTCGACATCGGCGGGCTGGGTGTCGAACCCCTCCAGGCGCAGGCTGGCCAGGTAGTTGGAACGGCGGATCTTGTGGTAGTGATCCTGCTTTTGCTCAAACGTCAGTTCAGCCATGACAGCGTCCTCTCGGTGCGAAGCTTGATTGTAGCGCAATGAGTTTCGAGATGCGTCCTGCGTAAGGTTGGAACGTTTCTTACGGGTGCCTACTCCACTTCCCAGGCTGTGTATCATCCAGACTCTTTTTTCCTTGCGACCTTTCTCGATTCGCTGAATGCGCTGGTCTATGTTTTGGGCTCGTTCAGCGGTCAATGGAGTGACAGCTTATGCACAACACCCTCCAACAGGTCTTTGGTTATCCACAGTTTCGTTTGGGCCAGGAGGCGGCGGTTAGCGCTGTGCTGGCCGGCCGTTCGGCGGCGGCGATTTTCCCCACCGGTTCCGGCAAGTCGCTGTGCTATCAACTTTCCGCTGTGCTGCTGCCGCATCTGACGTTGGTGGTTTCACCGTTGCTGGCGCTGATGCAGGACCAGCTGGGTTTCTTGCAGCGCCACGGTATCTCGGCGGGCAGCATCGACTCGGCCCAAAGCCGCGATGATGCCAATGACGTCATGGCCCGGGCGCGTTCGGGCGAGCTGAAAATCCTGATGGTTTCCGTGGAGCGTTTGAAGAACGAGCGCTTTCGCAACTTCCTGCAAAGCGTGCCAATCTCGCTGCTGGTGGTGGACGAGGCCCACTGTATTTCCGAATGGGGCCATAACTTTCGCCCGGACTACCTGAAGCTGCCGGACTATCAGCGTCAGTTCCGCATCCCCCAGGCGCTGCTGCTGACCGCCACGGCGACGCCCAAGGTGATCGCCGACATGCAGGCCAAGTTCGCCATTGCGCCGGACGATGTGATCACCACCGGCTTCTACCGCTCCAACCTCAACCTGCTGGTGGAGCCCGTCAGTGGCCAGGACAAGCGCCGCCGTCTGGTGGAATGGATGAAGGCGCGGGCCAATCAGCCGAGCATCGTCTACGTCACGTTGCAGAAAACCGCCGAACACATTGCCGAGCATTTGAATCGTAACGGTATCCAGGCCGAGGCTTATCACGCGGGCTTGGCCCACGATAAACGCGAGGGCATTCAGAAGCGGTTCATGGGTGGCCAGTCCAATTGCATCGTCGCTACCATCGCCTTCGGCATGGGTATCGATAAGAGTGATATCCGCAACGTGGTGCACTTCGACCTGCCCAAATCCATCGAGAACTACAGCCAGGAAATCGGCCGTGCCGGGCGTGACGGGCAGCCGTCTGACTGTCTGGTTTTGGCCAACCGCGACAGCCTGAATATCCTGGAAAACTTTGTGTACGGCGACACACCGGAACAGGAAGGTATTCGCCGCGTCCTGGAGGAAATACAGGCCGCCCGTGGTGATGGGCAATGGGAGTTTTTACTCCGCTCGCTTTCGGATCTCAGCAACATCCGCGAACTGCCGCTCAAGACGTTGCTGGTGCAGCTTGAACTTAAAGGCGTGATCGCGCCGCGCTATGCGTTTTATGCTGAATATCGATTCAAGTATCTGATTGAACCTGAAGCACTACTGGCGCGCTTTTCCGGCGAGCGGCAGCAGTTCGTCGCGGCGATTATCCAGGTCTGTAAAAGGGCAAAAACCTGGGCGACGGTGGACTTCGACGTGCTGTATCAACAGCACCAGGCCGAGCGCAGTCGGGTGGTAAAGGCCCTGGATTATTTCCAGGAACAGGGCCTGATCGAGATGGAAAGCAAGCAGATGACCGAGGTCTACGCCCTGCTGAATACCGACTTTGATCCACAGGTGCTGAGCACGGAGTTATACACAGGCTTCAAGCAGCACGAGGTGACGGAAGTGGCGCGGATTCACGCCATGCTGGATCTGTTCGCGACGCGGGAGTGCCTGGGTTACCGCCTGGCGCATTACTTCGGTGATGAAAACGCGCCCCGGCAATGCGGGCACTGCTCGGTGTGCCACGGCAACGTCGCCCACTTGCCGGCGCCGCCGAGCCTACCGCCGCTTGTGGATAAAAACTTTCAGGCGCTGTGCGGTGAATTTATCCACAGGCATCATGAATACAACGGCCACCTGCCGGGCGCTGAGCGTTTGACCCGGTTTCTGGGCGGGATCAGCGTGCCGTTGTTTACCAAGTTGAAGGCGAAAGGGATTCCAGGTTTTGCTGTGCTGGAGGAGTATCCCTACGCCGAGGTGCGTGAATGGGCCGAAGCTCATTTGAATGACCTGTAACTTCACTTACCCGAGATCTTTCCATGTCCGACTCAATGCCACAGCGCGCCGACTACCGCCACTTCCAGCCAATCATCACGCGCTGGCACGACAACGACGTTTATGGCCACGTGAATAACGTCACCTACTACAGCTTCTTCGACACGGCGGTGAATACCTACCTGATCGAGCAGGGCGGGTTGGATATTCATGACGGTGAGGTAGTGGGGTTTGTGGTGAGTTCGGCGTGCGACTACTTCGCCTCGATTGCCTTTCCGGACCGCATCGAGATTGGCCTGCGGGTGGGCAAGTTGGGCAACAGTTCGGTGCAGTATGAGCTGGCGGTGTTCAAGGCGGGAGAAGACGATGCCTGTGCTGCGGGGAGGTTTGTGCATGTATTTGTAGATCGGGCGTCGAACCAGCCGGTGGCGATTCCGGGGATGTTGCGCGACGCGTTACAGCGATTGGTGGTCTAAATACGATCTGCGAAACAATGAAAATCAAATGTGGGAGCGGGCTTGCTCGCGAAGGCGGTGTATCAGCCAATACATCCGGCGACTGACCCACCGCTCCCACATTAAGCCCGCTGTGTTCTTTCGATTTGCGTATTACCGGTGGTGGCGATAGTGATGCTTGTTCTTGCGATGCCCATAAGCATGGCCGCGCCCGCGATGGTCGTCGCGGTCATAGCGGCGGTTATCGCGCCCACGGTAACGACGATCATCGTCATCGCTCTTGTTGCCCATGTAGTTGCCCAGTGCACCACCAGCGCCACCGCCGGCGGCTGCGCCGATCAGGCTGCCGGTGCTGCCGCCGACACTGCGGCCTACAACGTTGCCGCCGGCTGCGCCCAATGCACCGCCAATGGCCGCTTCGCCGCGGCTGCGCTTGTCTGCGCCGACCGCACTGCCGCCTGCGCCGCCGAGAGCCGCACCGATGGCTGAACCGGTGTTACCGCCCAACTGCTGACCTACGACCGAACCTAGAACCCCGCCCAATGCGCCGCCCACACCGGCTTCGGTGGTGCCACCGGCCATGGCTGCGCCACTGACCAGGCCAAGGGACAACAAGAGAATCGAGGAGAACTTCATAGAGGAACCTCAAGAGGATGACGGCGCGATCCTGAGGTTGTATCGAGACGGTGACAATCGAAACCCGACCAGTGGTATAGGTTGTATACAATTCTCTAAGTTGCTGTTTTTTATAGGGAACTTAAGTTGTTTTTGCGAGTCTTTATTGACTTCGGAACGGCCGCTTTTATGCAAAAGCGGCCTTTTTTGTGCCCGTAGAAAACTCGGGTGCTGGCTGTGGCGAGGGAGCTTGCTCCCGTTGGGCTGCGCAGCGGCCCAAAATTTCTTCGGGCGCTACGCACCCGAACGGAAGCAAGCTTCCTCGCCACAATGAGGTGTCACTCAGGCCGACTTCGCCATGATCAAGCCGGTCGCGCTCGCCGCTTCCAGCCGGATGGCCACAAACTTCGACGTTGGTGTGTGGCTGCCATCCCCGGTGCTTTCCAGCGGCACCAGTGGGTTCACCTCCGGGTAATAAGCCGCTGCCTGCCCCGCCGGGATATCAAACGCCAGCAAGGTAAAGCCCTTCACGCGGCGCTCACGGCCGTCATCCCAGATCGACACGATATCGGCCTTCTGCCCCGGCTTGAAGCCCAGGCGGATGATGTCGGCTTCGTTGACGAACAACACGTCCCGCTGACCCTTGACCCCGCGATAGCGGTCGTCCAGGCCATAAATGGTGGTGTTGTACTGATCGTGGGAGCGCATCGACTGCATGATCAGGTCCGGCAATTGCCCTGTGTTGCGGGTGCGTTCATGCACCAGGTCCTTGGGCAGGATGTTCGGGCGGAAGTTGGCGCGGCCCGACGGGGTGTTCCAGCGACGGGCGCCGGCCGAGTTGCCCAGGTAGAAACCACCCGGGTTTTTCAGGCGTTCGTTGAAGTCCTTGAAGCCTGGAATGGTGTCGGCGATCAGGTCGCGAATGCGGTCGTAATCGGCCACCAGCCAGTTCCAGTCCACCGGCTTGCTGCCCAATGTAGCGGCAGCAATGCCCGCCAGAATCGCAGGCTCGGATTTCATCTGTTTCGACAATGGCTGCAGCTGGCCATTGGAGGCGTGGACCATGCTGAACGAGTCTTCCACGGTCACGGCTTGCGGGCCTTCGGCCTGGATGTCGATGTCGGTGCGGCCCAGGCATGGCAGGATCAGTGCGTCCTTGCCGTGCATCAGGTGGCTGCGGTTGAGCTTGGTGCTGATCTGCACGGTCAGGTCGCAATTGCGCAGGGCTTCAAAGGTGCGCGGGCTGTCCGGCGTAGCTTGGGCGAAGTTGCCACCCAGGCCGATAAATACCTTGGAGCGGCCTTCGAGCATGGCGTGAATTGCTTCCACCACGTTGTGGCCGTTGTCCCGCGGTACCTGGAACTGGAAACGACGCTCCAGGGAGTCGAGGAACGCCACCGGTGGCCGTTCGTTGATGCCCATGGTGCGGTCGCCCTGCACGTTACTGTGACCACGCACCGGGCACAGGCCGGCGCCGGGGCGGCCGATATTGCCGCGCAGCAGCATCAGGTTGGCGATTTCCTGGATGGTCGGTACCGAGTGGCGATGTTGGGTGATGCCCATCGCCCAGCACATGATCACGTTTTTGCCTTTGGCATACATGCGCGCGGCTTGCTCGATCTCCACCAGGGTCAGGCCGGACTGCTCGACGATTTCATCCCATGAGGTGTCGTCGATCTTGCCCAGGTAATCCAGCACGTTGGCGGTGTGTTCGTTGAGGAAGTCGTGGTCGAACACGGCTTCCTTGCCTTCGGCCTGGGCCTGGCGTTCCCACAGCAGCAGGAACTTGGCCATGCCCCGCAGGATGGCCATGTCGCCACCCAGCGCCGGGCGGAAGTAGGCGGTGTTGGTCGGTTTGTCGCCGTTGGTGAGCATTTCCAGCGGGTGTTGCGGGTGCTGGAAACGTTCCAGGCCACGCTCTTTCAGCGGGTTGATGCACACCACCTGAGCGCCGCGTTTGACCGCCTCACGCAGTGGCTCCAGCATCCGAGGATGGTTGGTGCCGGGGTTCTGGCCCCAGACGAAAATCGCGTCCGCATGTTCGAAGTCATCGAAGGTCACGGTGCCTTTGCCCACGCCCACGCTTTGCGCCAGGGCGACGCCGCTGGCTTCGTGGCACATGTTCGAGCAGTCCGGGAAGTTGTTGGTGCCGTAGGCGCGCACAAACAGTTGATACAGGTAAGCCGCCTCGTTGCTGGCCCGGCCCGAGGTATAGAACTCGGCCATGTCCGGGTTTGGCAGCGCATTGAGGTGCTTGCCGATCAGGTCGAAAGCCGATTCCCAGCTGATAGGTTTGTAACGGTCGGTTTCGGCGTCATAGCTCATTGGCTCGGTCAGGCGGCCCTGATACTCAAGCCAGTAGTCGCTCTGCTCCAGCAGCGCGCTGACGCTGTGCTTGGCGAAGAAGGCCGCGTCGACGCGACGCTTGGTGGCTTCCCAGTTAACAGCCTTGGCGCCGTTCTCGCAGAACTTGACCATGCCGCTTTCCGGCGAGTCACCCCAGGCGCAGCCGGGGCAGTCGAAACCGCCGTTCTGGTTGGTCTTGAGCATCATGCGGATGTTTTTCAGCGCGTTGTCGCTGGTCAGCCAGGCTTGCGCCACGCTGATCAGTGCGCCCCAGCCACCGGCCGGACCTTTGTAGGGCTTGTAGCGCGGGGTGGGTTTGTCGTCGGCTTGATGATGAGTGCTCACGGTTGATTCTCCATCGCAGGGCTGTAGACCCGCGGCGCACTTTTCTGCGGCAGGTGGATGAGATTGAGGTTGTGCCGGCGGGCCCATTGCAGGGCCAGGCCGGTGGGCGACGACAGGCTGACCAGGGTCTGGATGCCTGCGCGCAATACTTTCTGGATCAGCTCGAGGCTGCAGCGGCTGGTGACAATCGCCAGGCCGCCGTCGGTCGGAATCTTTTGGCGGATCAGCGCGCCGATCAGCTTGTCGAGGGCGTTATGCCGGCCGATGTCTTCACGGCCCAGCAGCAATTCGCCCTGATTGTTCATGAACACTGCCGCATGCACCGCGCCGCTGTACTGGCCCAGCGGTTGGAACGCGCTGATGCGCTGGCGCAGGCCGTCCAGCCATTCGGCGGGCGGCAGGGGCGCGCCGGGCAGCACCTTGAGGTTGGGCAGCGCCTGTTCCACCGCTTCCACGCCGCACAGCCCACAGCCGCTGGTGCCCGCCAGTTGCCGGCGCTGTTGCTTCATATTCCAGAACGCGCGGCTGGAAATCTGCACCTGAGCGTATTGGGTCGAACCCGAGCCGCTGATTTTCAGGTCATAAATGTCGCTAACGTCTTCGATAATGCCGCTACCGATGCTGAAACCGACAATGAAGTCTTCAAGGTCAGTTGGCGTCACCAGCATCACCGCCTGGCTGATGTCGTTATAGGCAATCGCCAACGCCACTTCCTCGGCGAGCGCGGTGCTGGCCGATGCGGTGTGTTCGAGATTACAAAACTGGTAGCTCTGGCTGGCGGCGGGCGCGGGCGTTTCGAGGGCGGGCGCCGCGCAAACTGGGCGCTGGGCGTTCATTGGGCATTACCACCGGAAGTATTCAGCTGTAAGACTAGGCGCGACAAAGGGTCGCGTCTAATCGTCAGTACTGATCTACCGATAGATGACGTCGATCAAGGTTCCAGCAGCGATTTCTGGTACAGCGCAAAACAGGCTTCTGCCAGCGCCGAGCGTGGCGCACTGCGGCGCATGATCAGCCCCAGGCGGGCCAGTGTGTGAGCGTCTTCAATGGGTTGCAGGCGCAAGTGCTCGGTGAGGGCGTCGAGGCCGCCGTCCAGTGGCATCACCGCGCAGCACAGGCCGCCGTGCACGGCTTGTAACAATTGATGGACGGCATCGGTCTGCAACAGCGGCTGCGGGTTGAGGCCGCGGCTGTGGAAGTTGTGGTCGATGGACTGGCGAAAGTGCATGCCGCTGGTGAGCATGCCCAAGGGCAGTTCGATCAGCGCTTCCCAGCTCAGGGGCTTGTCGCCGAAGCTGAAAAACCGTTGGTCGTACAGCAGGCCCATGCGGGTTTCGCCCAAGGCCAGGGAGTCGAAACGCTCGGCGTCCAAGCGTTCGAGGTACGACACGCCGAGGTCCAGGCGGTTGCTCGCCAGTTGTTCAAGAATTTGTTCGGAGCTTAACGCGGACAACTCAAAGCGCAGGCTGGGGTGTTCCTTGTGCAGCTTCTGCATCAATGCCAGCGGATCGAAACTCGACAACGGCACCACCCCCAGGCGCAACGTGCCCACCAGATTGCCGCGACACGCCGCCGCTTCGGCCTGCAAACCGTCATACGCGGCCAGCACCGTGCGTGCCCAGGCCAGCACGCGCTCGCCGGGGGCGGTAAAGCCTTCGAAACGCTGGCCGCGATTGACCAGCGGCAACTGCAACTCGTCCTCAAGGCTGCGCAGGCGCATCGACAGCGTCGGCTGGGTGATGTGGCAGCGCGCCGCCGCCTGGCCGAAGTGACGGGTTTCGTCGAGGGCGATGAGGAATTTCAGCTGTTTGATGTCCATCTTCGCTCCGGGCTTATTCCAATGCGGTGGGATTCTAGCGTGTTTGGGTCTTTGGTCAGGCTGGAACCCAATTCTGTGGGACTGGTCTAGTCTTTGGCATCTGGAAATTAAATCCCAAGGAGAGCGCACCATGAGTCTTTTAAGCTTTGTTAAGGAAGCAGGCGAGAAGTTGATTGATCTATTGACACCGGGTAATGCCAACGCGAGCGAGCAGTTAAAAGAGCACGTGGCCAAGGTCGGGTTGGGTAACCCCAATGTGCAAACCACCGTCGACGGTGACAAGGTGACCGTGACAGGTGAAGTCGCCACCCAGGAAGAGAAAGAAAAAATCCTGCTGGCGCTGGGCAATATTGCCGGCGTTGCGAGTGTTGATGACCAGATCACCGTTTCCGGTCCTGCTGTCGCGGCGGCCCGCTTTGTCGTGGTGAAAAAGGGCGACACCCTGAGCGCTATTTCGCTGGCGGTGTATGGCAACGCCAACCAGTACAACAAAATCTTCGAGGCCAACAAGCCGCTGCTGTCCCATCCGGACAAAATCTACCCAGGGCAGACGCTGCGTATTCCTGAGTAATACGCGAACCAAATGTGGGAGCGGGCTTGCTTGCGAATGCGGTGTGTCAGCCACTGAATATATTGACTGATCCACCGCTTTCGCGAGCAAGCCCGCTCCCACATTGGATCTTCAGCGTTGTTGCAAACCTACGATCAATTCCCGGTAATCCCCAACCGCCGCAAACTCCGCCGTGTCCTTAGGCCCCTTCCGGCTGTCCGGTTCCTTCACCGCCAGCAAGTGGCCCACGCCAAAGTCCCGGGCGCTGCGCAGGATCGGCAAGGTGTCGTCGATAAACAGGCTGTGGGCTGGGTCGAAGGCGATATCGGCGTGCAGGGCGTCCCAGAACTGAGGGTTTTCCTTGGCAAAACCATAGTCGTGGGAACTGATCAGTCGCTCGAAATAAGGCGCCAACTCGATGCGTTCCAGCTTCAACGACAGCGAATCCCGATGGGCGTTGGTGATCAGGATCACTCGTTTGCCCGCTTGTTTGATCGCCGCCAGGAACGTATCGGCATCCGGGCGCAAGGCGATCAGGTGCGCGGTTTCCAGCTTGAGTTCGCGCACCGGGATCTTGAGTTCGGCGCTCCAGAAATCCAGGCAATACCATTGCAACTGTCCGGCGTTACGCTCGAACAGTGGTTGCAACTCCATCTCGGCCATGGCCCGGCTCACACCATGCAACTCGGCATAGCGCTGGGGCAGGTGCTCCATCCAGAAATGGTTGTCGAAGTGCAGGTCGAGCAAGGTGCCGTCCATGTCCAGCAGGACGGTGTCGATGGCGTGCCAGGGCAATGGAGGCATAAAGAACACTCATGTAAGAAAAGATATCCGACACAGACAATCGGAAAAGCCACGGTATAGTAACCCGATCACGCCAAGGAGCCGCTCATGCGCCAGAAACCCACCGTCCTCGCCCGCGAAATAGTCGCCAGTAGCCGTTTGTTCCGCGTGGAGGAAGTGCAATTGCGCTTTTCCAATGGCGTGGAGCGGACCTACGAGCGCCTGGTGGGCAGGGGGGCCGGTTATGGCGCGGTGATGATTGTGGCGATGATCGACTCGGACCATGCGTTGCTGATCGAAGAATATTGCGGCGGCACCGACGAGTATGAGTTGTCACTGCCCAAGGGCTTGATCGAACCGGGCGAAGACGTGTTGGCGGCAGCAGACCGTGAGCTCAAGGAAGAAGCCGGTTTTGGCGCCCGCCAGCTGGAGCACATCACCGAGCTGTCGCTGTCCCCCGGCTACATGAGCCAGAAAATCCAGGTGGTACTGGCCACCGAGCTGTACGAAGAACGCCTGGAAGGCGACGAGCCGGAGCCCATGCGCGTCGACCGGGTCAACCTGCGGGAGCTCTCGCAGTTGGCGCAGAACGAGCAGTTCAGCGAGGGCCGCGCCTTGGCGGCGCTGTATCTGGTGCGCGACCTGTTGACTCAGCGTGGAGCGTTCCAGCCATGAGCGAACTGTTCCTGGGTCACCCGTTTATTGCCCCCGTGATTGAATTGGCCCGCCAGGCCGGCGAGGTCATCCTGCCATATTGGCGCGCCGATGTTGCCGTCACCACCAAGACCGATGATTCGCCGGTCACTGCCGCAGACTTGGCTGCCCATCACTTGATCCTCGCAGGGCTGACTGCCCTGGACCCGAGCATTCCGGTGCTCTCGGAGGAAGACGCGGACATTGACCAGAGCGTGCGCGCCGGTTGGCAGCGCTGGTGGCTGGTGGACCCGCTGGATGGCACCAAAGAGTTCATCTCCGGCAGCGAGGAGTTCACCGTCAACATCGCACTGATCGAAAAGGGCCGCGTGGTGTTTGGTGTGGTGTCGATGCCTACCAGCGGTCGGTGCTATTTCGGAGGTGCCGGGCTGGGTGCCTGGCGTTCCGATGTGAATGCTGCGCCCAAGCAAATCCAGGTGCGCCAGACACCGGCGACGGGTGAAGCATTTACCGTGGTTGCCAGTCGTCGCCACACGAGCCCTGAACAGGACCGCTTGCTCGCGGGCCTAAGCGCCGGATTGGGTGAGTTGAAGCTGGCGAACATCGGCAGTTCATTGAAGTTTTGCCTGTTGGCCGAAGGCAGCGCCGATTGCTACCCGCGTCTGGCGCCGACCTCGCAGTGGGACACCGCCGCGGCACAGGGTGTGCTGGAAGGGGCGGGCGGTGAAGTGCTGGAATTGAATGGGCAGCCGTTCAGTTATCCGGCGCGGGAATCGCTGTTGAATCCGTTCTTTTTAGCACTGCCGGCTAAAGCGGAGTGGCGTGAGCGGTTGCTGACTCTGGCCCGGTCTTAAACACAGCGCCGATCAAAAATGTGGGAGCGGGCTTGCTCGCGAAGGCAGTGTGTCAGTCACCAGATGTATTGGCTGATCCACCGCTTTCGCGAGCAAGCCCGCTCCCACATTTGTTATGTGTGCAGGACGTACTGCCCGGTAAAGGCCACGGCTCGCTCTTCACTGCCCTCGTTGACGATCCATGTCTCCAGCGTCAAGCGCGCCCGGCCATACCGTTTATAGGTCGCCAAAAACCGCTTCCACACCTTGTCATCCGGTGCCTGGCAAATCGCCGTCGCATCGGTAGTCACCGGCAGCGGATAACTGATCTGCCCTTCCTGAATCACGATGTGCCCGTCTTCGATCCCTTCCTCACGCAACTGCAAATGCAACCAACCCCAACCTGCAAGCACGGCGCCGCAATAAAGGCTGCCACCAAACATGGTGCTCTTGTGGTTGATGTTGGCGTCGAGCGGCAAGTGCAGTTGCAGTCGCCGGTCCTGCCAGTCGATAACCTTGAGACCCATTTCCCGGGTCAAGGGAATGTCGTGGTGAAGGATCGATTCCAGGTAACGGCTATCGCGACTCATGGTGGCCTCGTGGCAGGTGGAAAAGGGTCATTCGTCGTCAGCGTGGCTGTTGCCGCTGTCAGCGAAATTCAGTCCGTGCTTGCGCAGTTTGTCGTGCAGGGTTTTACGCGGCACACCGAGGGCTTCGGCAAGACTGCGCATGGAGTTGTGGGTGCGTGCCAGCTCTGCGGCGATCAGGCTTTTTTCAAACTGCTCGACCTGTTCGCTCAACCCCCCGGGGGTGCTGGTCAGGACACTGGCTGAAGGGCTGTCCGAGGTGCTGTCCAGCGCCAGTTCAAGGCCAAGGGCAAAACGCTCTGCGGCGTTTTGCAGCTCGCGCACATTGCCTGGCCAGCTGTGACGCAACAGCAGCGCGCGTTGCCCCGGTTGCAGCTCTTTCATCGGTAGCCCGTGGCGGGTGCTGGCTTCGTCGGCAAAGTGCTGGAACAGCATCAGCGCATCCTCGCCCCGCTCACGCAGCGGCGGAATGCGCAGGGGCGCGACGTTGAGGCGGTAATACAAGTCGGCGCGGAAGCGGCCCTGGTCGGCGGACTGGCGCAGGTCTTCCTTGGTGGCGGCGATGATGCGGATATCCAGCGGGATCAACTGATTGCCACCAAGACGTTCCACCACGCGCTCCTGCAACAGTCGCAGCAGCTTGACTTGCACATCCAGGCTCATGCTTTCGATTTCGTCGAGAAACAGCGTGCCGCCATTGGCAAATTCGAACTTGCCGATGCGCCGCTTCTGGGCGCCGGTGAAGGCACCTGGCTCATGGCCGAACAACTCGCTTTCCACCACCGATTCGGCCAAGGCACCCGCGTTGATTGCCACAAACGGGCCGGTGCGGCGGTTCGACAGGTCGTGCAGCGCGCGGGCCACCACCTCTTTACCGGCGCCGGTTTCGCCGAGGATCAGCACGTCGGCCTTGGTCGCCGCCAGCGCACCAATCTGTTCGCGCAGGCGCAGCATTTGCGGGGAGTGCCCCACCAGGCGGGTGCTCAATTGTTGGCGGTCGCTCAAGGCCAGGCGCAGGCTGCGGTTGTCCAGCACCAGGCGGCGCAAGGCCAGAGCGCGGCGCACGCTGTCGAGCAGGGCGTCGCTGGCGAAGGGTTTTTCCAGGAAGTCATAGGCGCCGGTGCGCATCGCCTGTACCGCCAGCGGCACGTCGCCGTGGCCGGTGATCAGCAGCACCGGCAGTTCCGGGTCCTGGGCGTGGAGCTCCCTCAACAGTTCCAGGCCGTCCATGCCGGGCATGCGGATGTCGCTCACCACAACCCCCGGCCAGTCCCGGGACAGGCGCGCGGTCAGGCCCTGGGCTTCGCCGAGGGTCAGGACTTTCAGCCCGGCCAGGTCCAGGGTCTGGCACAGGGCCTGACGCAGGTGTGGATCATCGTCGATCAACACCACCTGAATCTGGTTATCGATACTCATACACTGCGGTCCTCGGACGGTTGCAGACTGACACCCGGTGCTCCGGCGCGCAGTTTCAAGGTTAACAGCGCGCCACCTTCCTTGTGGTTAGCGAACAACAGTTCACCGCCGAAGGCGCGCATCAGGGTGTCGCAGATCGCCAGGCCCAACCCCAGGCCCTGGGTGCGGGTCTTGGTGGTGTAGAAGGGCTCGCTGGCGCGGCCCAGGGCTTCCATGCAGAACCCCGGGCCATTGTCGCGAATGTACAGGTTGACGCCCTGTTCGGTGGTTTCGGCGCTCAACCAGAGTTTGCGCGGCGGGCCTTTTTCGGTCAGGGCGTCAAGGGCATTGGCCAGCAGATTGCCCAGCACCTGGCGCAGGCGGGTTTCGCCGGCGGCGACCCACAAGGTGGCCTCGGGCAGGTCGCGGATCAGTTCCACTTCCATCGCCCGCCGCCGTTTGGCCAGCAGCGCCAGTGCATCGTCCAGGGCCGGTTGCAGGGCCACGCTTTCCGGCGCATGCCGGTCGCGTCGGGCGAAGGCGCGCAAGTGGGCGATGATCGAGGCCATGCGCCCGGTCAGTTCGCTGATCAGCTTGAGGTTGCCACGGGCGTCGTCGGTGCGCTCATGGTCGAGCAGAATCCCGGCATTTTCCGCGTAGCTGCGAATCGCCGCCAGCGGTTGGTTGAGCTCGTGGCTGATGCTGGCCGACATGGTGCCCAGCGCGGAAAGCTTGCCCGCCTGCACCAGGTCATCCTGAGCCCGCACCAATTCCTGCTGGGCATGTTCGCGCTCCAGCACTTCCTGCTTCAGCCGGCGGTTGAGGCCTTCCAGGTCGCTGGTCCGCTCGATCACGCGCATCTCCAGCTCGCGACGGGCCTTGGCTTCGAAGGCGATGCGTTCAAGGTAGTGACGGCGGCGCTGCATCATCAGGCCGAGCAACAGCATCAGCACCAGCAAGGCGGCGCCACCCACAGCGACCACGGTACGCACCGGACGGCTGATCAAGGTACGCGGCGCGAGAATCTCGACTTTCCAGCCGGTTTCGGCAATGTCGGTGGACTGGCGCACCCAGGCTGTGGAACTGAGGTTCAGCGGCTGCGGGTCGCGGGTCGGGTAGGGCTGGATGGCGATGATGGCGCGGCGTTCTTCGTCCGTCAGCGGGCGGGTGGCACGGAATCGCCATTGCGGGCGCGAGGTCAGGATCACCACGCCGTTGTGGTCGGTCACCAGTAATTGTTCGGGGGTGTTGCCCCACAGGCTTTCGGTGTGGTCCAGGTCGACCTTGACCACCAGCACACCGATGATCCTGTCGCCATCGCGCACGGCGGCGGCGAAGAAGTAGCCGCGCTTGGCCGAGGTGGTGCCCAGGCCGAAGAAGCGCCCCAGGCGCCCGGCCATGGCTTCGCTGAAATACGGGCGGAAGGAGAAATTACGCCCGACGAAGCTGTCCTGCTTGTCCCAGTTGGACGCGGCGAGGGTTTTGCCGGTGGTGTCCATCAGGTACATCACTTCCACCCCGGCCTGGGCGGCGACGTCCTTGAGCAGGTGGTTGGCGTTGACCAGGTTGGTGCTGACCTGGGGGGCGTCGATGGCGGTACGCAGGGCCGGCAGGTCGCCGAGAATTTGTGGCAACACTTCGTAGCGGTGCAGGGTGCCCAGCAGGTTGGCGACGTACAGGTCCAGCGTCTGACGGTTCTGACCGGCCAGTTCGCTGCGGTAATAGCGCTCGGCCAAGTGCTCCAGCGGCCACAACAACGGTGCCAGGCACAGCGCCAGCAACGCCAGGCTGCGCCAGCGGGGTCTTCGCGGAAGGGGTGGAGTCATGGGAGTCATGCGCCTGTGGGTACAGGCGCATTATGCCTAGTGCTGCTCGGCAAGACACTCGCGCAATGCGTCGCGCCACTGCGGTTGCGAGACGTGCCACTGCTGTTGCAGGCGGCTGCAATCCAGGCGCGAGTTCAGCGGGCGTTTTGCCGGGGTCGGATAGGCGCTGGACGGAATCGGTTCCAGCTCGGCGCAGGCACGGCCGTTGGCCTGTAGTTGCTCGCCGATGGCCTGGGCAAAACCGAACCACGAGGTCTCGCCTTGGGCGGTCAGGTGATAGACACCCCAGTCCCCGGCCTGGCCTGCTTGCCAGCGTTCGATCAGGGCACGGGTGCTGTTGGCGATGGTCCCGGCCCAAGTCGGCGCACCGATCTGGTCGGCGACGATGCGCATCTGCGGTTTTTCCTGCAGCAAGCGTTGCATGGTCAGCAGGAAGTTTTTGCCATGGGTCGAGTAGACCCAACTGGTGCGCAGAATCAGGTGCTTACCGCCGACTGCGGTGATCGCCTGTTCACCGGCCAGCTTGCTTGCGCCGTAGACGCCCAGCGGGTGGGTGGCGTCGTCTTCGTTGTAGGGCGCGGCCTTGCTGCCGTCGAACACGTAGTCGGTGGAGTAGTGGATCAGCGGAATGCCCAGTGCCTTGGCTTCCTCAGCGAAAACGCCGGGCGCGGTGGCGTTGATGGCGAAGGCCACGTCCGGTTCGCTCTCGGCTTGATCCACCGCCGTGTGGGCGGCGGCATTGATGATCAGGCCGGGGCGATGGGCGCGTACTTGCTGGCGGATCTGCTCGGGGTGGTTCAGGTCCAGCTGGTCGCGACCCAGCACGATCAACTCGCCCAGGCCCTGGAGGCGCTGTTGCAGCTCCCGGGAGACCTGACCGTGTTGGCCGCTGATGAGGATTTTCAACGGTGCGTTCATGGAAAGAGGTCGGCCTCTTGCAAGCTTTTACCGGCCTGGTCTTTGGCGGACAGTTGCGGCGCCTCGGTCAGTTCCCAGTCGATGGCCAGCGTCGGGTCGTTCCAGAGGATGCAGCGCTCGGCACTCGGCTGGTAATAATCAGTGGTTTTATAGAGGAACTCGGCGTAGTCGCTCAGCACCACAAAGCCATGGGCAAAACCTTCCGGTACCCACAGCTGGCGATGGTTGTCGGCTGAAAGCCGCACGCCCACCCACTGTCCGAAATTGGGCGAGCTGCGGCGAATGTCGACGGCCACATCCAGCACTTCACCGGCAGTGACGCGCACCAGTTTGCCTTGGGTGTGTTCGAGTTGGTAATGCAGACCGCGCAGCACGCCTTTTTGCGAGCGGGAGTGGTTGTCCTGCACGAAATCACGCTTGAGCCCGGTGGCCTCTTCAAAGGCCCGGGCGTTGAAGCTCTCGTAGAAAAAGCCGCGCTCGTCGCCGAACACTTTCGGTTCGATGATCAGTACGCCTGGCAACGAGGTGTCGGTGACTTTCATTTACGCTCCCCGACCAGTGAGTACAGGTATTGACCATAGCCGGTCTTGCCAAAGTATTTAGCTCGCTCCAGCAGGTGGTCGCGGTCGATCCAGCCGTTCTCGTAAGCGATTTCTTCCAGGCACGCCACTTTCAAGCCTTGGCGGTGCTCGATGGTCTGTACGTACTGGGAGGCTTCCAGCAGGCTGTCATGGGTGCCGGTGTCGAGCCAGGCGAAACCACGGCCGAAGCGTTCGACATGCAGGTCGCCGCGCTTGAGATAGGCGTTGTTGACGTCGGTGATCTCCAGTTCGCCGCGCGGCGATGGCTTGACCGCCTTGGCGATCTCAATCACGTCGTTGTCGTAGAAGTACAGGCCGGTCACCGCATAGCTGGATTTTGGCTTGGCCGGTTTTTCTTCGATGGACAGGGCTCGGCCTTGTGCGTCGAAATCGATTACGCCGAAACGCTCCGGGTCGTTGACCCAGTAACCAAACACGGTCGCACCGGACGGGCGCTCAGCAGCCGTGCGCAGTTGGTCGCCGAAGTGTTGGCCGTGGAAGATGTTGTCGCCCAGGATCAGGCACACCGGATCATCACCGATAAACTCTTCGCCAATCAAAAACGCCTGGGCCAGGCCGTCCGGGGACGGCTGCTCTGCATAGGTGAAGCGCACGCCAAACTGGCTGCCGTCGCCCAACAGATTGCGGTATTGCGGCAAGTCCACCGGGGTGGAAATCAGCAGGATGTCCTTGATCCCGGCCAGCATCAGCACCGAGATCGGGTAGTAGATCATCGGCTTGTCATACACCGGCAACAGCTGTTTCGAGACGCCCAGGGTAATGGGGTGCAAACGAGTGCCGGAGCCACCGGCCAATACGATTCCCTTCATCATGCGATCAAATCCTTAACGTCAGTGTTGCCCAATCGTTCGCCCTGATAACTGCCGTCCTGGACCCTGCGGCACCATTCCAGGTTATCGAGGTACCACTGCACGGTTTTGCGCAGGCCGGTTTCAAAGGTTTCTTCAGGCACCCAGCCCAGTTCGCGTTCGATCTTGCTGGCATCGATCGCGTAGCGCTGGTCGTGGCCTGGACGATCCTTGACGAAGGTGATCAGGTCGGTAAATTTTTCAACGCCGGCCGGCCGCTGAGGCGCCAGCTCTTCCAACAGGCCGCAGATGCTGCGCACCACGTCGATATTCTTCTGCTCGTTATGGCCGCCGATGTTGTAGGTCTCGCCCACCACACCTTCGGTTACCACTTTGAACAGCGCGCGGGCGTGGTCTTCGACGAACAACCAGTCGCGCACTTGCAGGCCATCGCCATATACCGGCAACGGTTTACCGGCCAGGGCATTGAGGATCACCAGCGGGATCAGCTTCTCGGGGAAATGGAACGGCCCGTAGTTGTTCGAGCAGTTGGTCAGCAATACCGGCAGGCCATACGTGCGCTGCCAGGCGCGGACCAGGTGATCGGACGCGGCCTTACTGGCCGAGTAAGGCGAGCTTGGCGCGTAGGGCGTGGTCTCGGTGAACAGGTCATCGACGCCGTGCAGGTCGCCATACACTTCATCCGTGGAAATGTGGTGGAAGCGGAAGGCGCTTTTGGCCGGCTCTTCCAGCTTCTGCCAATAGGCGCGGGCGGCCTCCAGCAGGCTGTAGGTGCCGACGATATTCGTCTGGATAAAATCCGACGGGCCGTCGATGGAACGGTCCACATGGGATTCGGCCGCCAGGTGCATGATCGCGTCTGGCTCAAAGCGCGCGAGCACGGCGCTGACGGTAGCCTGGTCGATGATGTCGGCCTGGACGAACTCATAGCGGCTGTTGCTCGCGACGCTGGTCAGCGACTCGAGGTTGCCTGCATAGGTCAGTTTGTCCAGGTTGAGCACTTCGTGCTCGGTGTGTTGAATCAGGTGCCGGATCAGAGCGGAACCGATGAATCCGGCGCCGCCGGTGATGAGAATGCGCATGTCGGAAGCCCTTTTCCTTAGACGGACATTAAGCGAATGGAGCATAGCTTGAGTTGTGGCGCGAGACGGTGCAAGGGGTGATGGCAATTTGCGTGCCGAAACACCGCATTTGCAGGGGTTGCATAACCCCCGTCAACAATGGCGATATAGGCGCCTGATACAGACACCAGGGGTCGTCATATGTTGCTCGCCACGTTGATTCATCGCGCCAGCCTGTCCTGCCCGCAAGTCGGGCCGGAGCCTGCGGCGCAGCTACTGGAGCAGCATTACGGCCTCGGCGGGGCGATGCAGTCCCTCGGCAGCCAGCAAGACCTCAACTACCGCATCGACAGCGACCGTGGTCGTTTTGTGCTGAAAATCTGCCGGGGCGACTATGCCGCTGTCGAGTTGCAGGCCCAGCACGCCGCCCTCAAGCATCTGCAGGAACATTCGGACGTACGGGTGCCAAGAGTGATTTCGGCTCTTAATGGTGAAGAACTGCTGACCGAGACGGTCGCCGGTCAAACCGTGCACCTGCGGCTGCTGGATTACATCGACGGCCAACCGCTGACTCACTTGCCTCATTTAGGCCGTGAAGTGATCGCAGGCTTCGGCGAACTCTGCGGGCGGATGAGTCAGGCGCTGGCCGCTTTCGAACATCCGGGCCTGGAGCGGACCCTGCAATGGGACCCGCGCCACGCCCTTGAGTTGATCACCCATTTGCTGTCTACCCTCGAAAACCTCCCGCATCGTGCCGAGTTTGAGCACGTGGTGGAGCAGGTCGAGCGCCGCGTGCGGCCTTTGGCTGACCACTTGCCGTGGCAAGCCGTGCACATGGATATCACCGATGACAACGTGGTCTGGCAGCGCGATGCCCAGCGGCATTGGCAGGTCCAGGGTGTGATCGACTTCGGCGATCTGGTACGCACCTGGCGCATTGCCGACCTGTCTGTGACCTGCGCGGCGCTGCTGCACCATGCCGAGGGCGATCCGTTCGCCATTCTGCCGGCCATTCAGGCATGCCACGCGATCACCCCGTTGCAGCACGAAGAGTTGCAGGTGCTATGGCCGCTGATTGTCGCGCGGGCGGCGGTGTTGGTGCTGAGCAGTGAACAGCAGCAAAGCCTGGACCCGGATAACGCGTACCTGTTGAAGAACGCCGAGCATGAGTGGGAAATTTTCCGCGTGGCCACCTCGGTGCCTATTGAGTTGATGGAGGCGGCGATTCTTGGCTGTGTCGGTGTCGAGTTGTCACCCATTGCCGGCGAGGGCTTTGCGCCATTGTTACCGAGTTTGGTCGGACGTGAATTTGCGCTGATCGACCTGGGCGTACTCAGCCCGCATTTCGAGGCGGGGAACTGGGAGCAGGAAGGCATTGATCGGCGGCTTTTAGAGGAGGCGGCCTTGGTGCATGGGCTGGCAGCCAGTCGTTATGGTCAATATCGACTTTCCCGCACCCAACCCGACAGCGCCGTGGAACCGGACACTTTCCCGCTTCACGTAGAACTGCATATGCCCCTGGGCGCCACGGTGGAAGCACCGTTCGCCGGCACCTTGCGCTACGCGGCCGATGGTCTGCTGTGCCTGCACAGCGCGCAGTTGAGCGTACGGTTGTGGGGCGTGAATGCCTTGTTGCAGCACGGTGCCGCAGTGGTAAAAGGCCAGGTACTCGGTGAAGTTGTCGCACCGCTGATCGTGCAACTGTGCCGCGCCGAGCTTGAACCGCCGCTGTTCTGCACGCCTTCCCGGGCTGCGGCCTGGCAGGTGTTATGCCCATCCCCGGCCACTTTGCTCGGACTGGCGTGCGATGCCGAGCCGGAGTTGGACCCCGAAGTACTGCTGGCCCGGCGCGACGCCAGTTTCGCCCGCTCGCAGAAGCACTACTACGTCGACCCGCCGCGCATCGAGCGCGGCTGGCGCAATCACCTGATCGACATGCAGGGCCGTTCCTACCTCGACATGCTCAACAACGTCGCGGTGCTCGGCCATGGTCACCCACGCATGGCTCAGGTGGCGGCGCGGCAATGGTCGCTGCTGAACACCAACTCGCGCTTCCACTATGCAGCGATTGCCGAATTCTCCGAGCGTCTGCTGGCGCTGGCGCCGGATTCCATGGACCGGGTGTTCCTGGTCAACAGCGGCACCGAAGCCAACGACCTGGCGATTCGCCTGGCCTGGGCCTACAGCGGCGGGCGCGACATGCTGAGTGTGCTGGAGGCGTACCACGGCTGGTCGGTGGCGGCGGACGCGGTGTCGACCTCAATTGCCGACAACCCCCAGGCCTTGAGCAGCCGCCCGGACTGGGTGCACCCGGTGACCGCGCCGAATACTTATCGCGGCGAATTTCGCGGGCAGGACAGTGCCCCGGACTATGTGCGTAGCGTGGAACATAACCTGGCGAAAATCGCCGCGCAGAACCGCCAGCTGGCGGGCTTCATCTGTGAACCGGTGTATGGCAATGCCGGCGGGATTTCCCTGCCGCCCGGCTATTTGCAACAGGTGTACGCCCTTGTCCGGGAACAGGGCGGCGTGTGCATCGCCGATGAAGTGCAGGTGGGTTACGGCCGCATGGGCCATTTCTTCTGGGGCTTTGAAGAGCAGGGCGTGGTGCCGGACATCATCACCATGGCCAAGGGCATGGGCAACGGCCAGCCATTGGGCGCGGTAATCACCCGCCGGGAAATTGCCGAGGCGCTGGAGGCCGAGGGTTACTTCTTCTCGTCCTCGGGAGGCAGCCCGGTGAGTTGCCGGATCGGCATGGCAGTGCTGGACGTGATGGAGGAGGAAAAGCTCTGGGAAAACGCTCAAGTCGTGGGCGGACATTTCAAGGCGCGTCTGGAGGCGTTGGTCCAACAGTATCCATTGGTGGGCGCCGTGCATGGTTCCGGGTTTTACCTCGGGCTGGAACTGGTCCGCGACCGGCAAACCCTGGAACCGGCCACCGAAGAGACCGCCGTGCTGTGCGACCGGCTGCGGGAGCTGGGGATCTTCATGCAGCCCACTGGTGACTATCTGAACATCCTCAAGATCAAGCCGCCGATGGTCACTTCACGGCAGAGCGTGGATTTCTTCGTCGACATGCTGGCAAAGGTGTTGGACGAGTCGCTTTAAACATTTGTTGGGGTAATTCGATTGTTATCGGTAATTTTCCGGTAATTTATGATTAGTAGATGTAAATCGTCTTTTAAGGTCGATTTTTATCCGATATAAAGGCGCCATGCTCACGCAGCCGTCCCAGGAGATTTTTCATGACCACTTTGCACAGCACCCCCCGCGCCGACGGCTTCTACATGCCTGCCGAATGGGCGCCACAAACCCAAACCTGGATGATCTGGCCCGAGCGCCCGGACAACTGGCGCCTGGGCGGCAAGCCGGCGCAAGCCGCCCACGTGGCGGTGGCCAAGGCCATTGCACGCTTTGAACCGGTGACCGTGGCCGTCTCGGCCGGCCAGTACGAAAACGCCCGGGCGCGCCTGGACGTGCCGAATATTCGCCTGGTGGAAATGTCCAGCGACGACGCCTGGGTACGCGATACCGGGCCGACCTTCGTGATCAACAATACCGGCGAAGTGCGTGGCGTGAACTGGGACTTCAACGCCTGGGGTGGTTTTGACGGCGGCCTGTACTCGCCGTGGAACCGCGATGCCCAGGTGGGTGGCAAGATCCTTGAGATTGAGCGCAGCCCGCGTTATCGCACCGAAGGTTTTGTGCTGGAAGGCGGTTCGATCCATGTCGACGGCGAAGGCACCCTGATCACCACCGAAGAATGCCTGCTCAACCGCAATCGCAATCCGCACCTACAGCGTGAGGAAATCGAAGCGGTGCTCAGCGCCAACCTGGCTGTGGATAAGATCATCTGGCTGCCGGATGGCCTGTTCAACGATGAAACCGACGGGCATGTGGATAACTTCTGCTGCTACGTGCGCCCGGGTGAGGTGTTGCTGGCCTGGACCGACGACCCGCAAGACCCTAACTACGCACGCTGCCACGCCGCCATGGACGTGCTGCAAAGCAGCACTGACGCCCAGGGGCGCCCGTTCACAGTGCATAAAATGCCGATCCCGGGGCCGCTGTATGCCACCGAGGAAGAATGTGCAGGCGTTGATCCGGTAGACGGCAGCCAGGAGCGCAATCCTAGCGTGCGGCTGGCCGGTTCCTACGTCAATTTCCTGATCGTCAACGGCGGCATCATCGCGCCGAGCTTCGACGACCCGCTGGACAGCCGTGCCAAGGAGATTCTGCAGAGCCTGTTCCCGCAGCACGAAGTGGTGATGGTGCCTGGCCGCGAACTGTTACTGGGGGGTGGCAACATCCACTGTCTGACCCAGCAGCAGCCGGCTCCGCACAAAAACTGAGTGCACTTGTAACAGCTTGATGCCGGATTGAACGGTAATCGGGCGTGTTGCAGTTTGCGCGCTTACAGCAAGCCCACGGCCCGTCAGGTTCGTGGGCTTTTTTGTGTCCATGTGCCTATAAACCGGGCACATTGGCATAGCTCTTGTATCGCTGTTGGGACAGAGAACACGGTGTATGACTAGGCGGTTCTGTCATAAACCTTGAGTAAGTTAGCCGCTCATGCAGTTGGAGAGAGCGCTGAAATGAATGCCGATATCAACCTGATGTACACGCGCACGTTCCACCCTTTGCGGGTGAACGGTGACGCGATCCATGCGCTGGCGCTCTGGTTGAAGGAAAACGGTTCAAGGCAGATCAGGACGCCCGACCCGCGCCGGGTGATGAGCGAACGGTACCCGGTGGGGCTGTTCAGCGAGGATGAGGTGCAGGCGTTGTGTGAATTGATGGGCACCTTGTAGGAGCGAGCTTGCTCGCGAAGGGCGTTAACGATGATGCGGGGAGCCTGACTCCCCGCAGCGACCTCAGGTTTTTCGCGAGCAAGCTCGCTCCTACAGGAACTGTTAGAAGCTGTAGGTACCGGTCACCACCAGACTGCGCGGGTCGCCGAGCTGAATCTGCGCCGCACTGGTCGCTGACGCGTAGTACGTCTTGTCGCTGATATTGTTCAGCGCCGCCCGCACATCCCATTCCTTCTGCCGGAACCCGGCCAGTGCGTCCCAGCGCCCATAACCCGGCAACACCACCGTGTTGGCGTTGTCTGCGTAACGATCACCCACCAATGTCAGCCCGGTTTCCGCATACCAACCCATCTCCGGTTTCCAGGTCACGAACAGGCTGGCATTACGCTTGGCCACATCGCTGATGCGCTTGCCTTCAAAGCCATTGTTGTCCTTCACCACCTTGGCGTCCTGCACGCCAACGCCACCACGTACGTACCAGTTGCCGACGATCTTCCCGGTCGCGGTCAACTCCACACCACGGGAGCGCTGCTCACCGCTGAGCAAGGTGATGGTCGGGTCCAGCGGGTCGCGGGTGCGGCGGTTGTAGAGTTCCAGTTCGTACACCGCCAGGGTGGTGCTCAGGCGGTCGTCGAGCCAGTCGCTCTTGACCCCGATTTCCTTCTGTTTGGTCAGCTCCGGGCTCAGGTCGTTGGCGTTGCCCGCCGCGTTGGGCGTGATGCCGATCAGGCCACCGCCGGTAGGCGAGAAGGTCTTGCTCCACGAGGCATAGAACGAATGGTGTTCCAGCGGCGTCCAGACCAGGCCTACGCGCGGGCTGGTGCTGTGGCTCACGACCTGTTCCGAGGCGTTGGTCAGTTTGTTGGTGGACTCCACATCAAACCGGTCATAGCGCAAACCGGCGAGCAGTTGCCAATGGTCGTTCAGGCGCAGTTGGTCCTGCACATACAGGCCCTGGCTTTGCGCTTCGGTGTGACTGCTGCTGAAGGCGGGCAGGCGACCGTAGTGGCGCAGGTCCGTGTTGGGGTTGTACACATCCACGCTCGGCACAGCGGCGAGGGGCGCTCGATAGAGTTTCGGGTCGCGGCGCTGGCTGCCCAACTCCACGCCGGTCAGCAAGCGATGCTCCAGGCCAAAGGTGGTGAAACCGCCTTCCAGCTCGACGTTGTTGAAGAGGTTGCGTGTGGTCAAGTCCTGCTGCCAGCGCTGGCGCCCGACCTTGTTGGTTTTTGGGTCGTAGCTGACGGCATAGGTGTTATCGAAGTCGCTGTCGAGGGTGAACACGCCCAACGTATGGCGCAGTTGCCAACTGTCGTTCAGCTCATAGGCAAGCCGGGAGCGCAGGGATTGGGACTTGTCGTCGATGTAATCGCGCTTGTCACCATAAGTAGTGCCGCGGCTGACATCCGCCGGGCGCCCGTTGACCCCGGGAATGCCACGGTCCGGTGTGCGGTTGTAGCGGCTGTATTCGTACTGCACCAGCCAGTTCAGGTCCGGGCTCAGTTGCCAGCTCATGGACGGCGCAAACAGCTGGCGATTGCCGCTGACGCCATCGCGGAAACTGTTGTTGTCCTCGTTGCCCATGTTCAGGCGCAGGCTGATGTTATCGGTGACGTCGGTGCTGAGGTCGGCGTACAGGCTGCGCAAATCATTGCTGCCGCCCTGGGCCTCGATGCTGGAGGCGCGACCGGCCTGGGGCAGCTTGCTCACGCGGTTGACGATGCCGCCCTGGCCGCCACGGCCGTACAACACCGCTGCCGGGCCCTTGAGCACTTCGATGCGCTCGATGTTGTGCAGGTCGCGCACGTATTGGCTGTCGTCGCGAATACTATCCAGGTAGAAGTCGTTGCTGGCGTCGAAGCCACGGATGCGCAGGCTGTCGAAACGTGTGTCGGCGCCGCTGCTGACGTTGGGTACACCGCTCAACGCCTGGCCCAGGTCATTGGTCCCGTAAGAGCGCAGGTTGTCGGTTTTCACCGAGTCGATAGCCTGGGGTACATAACGCACGGGCGTAGCGGTGCGGGTGGCGGTGCTGGTTTCCTTGACGCGCGGGTCGTCCTCGTCGGCTTCGGCACTTACGGAGGTTTCCGGCAGGACGGTTGCAGCGCAGGCAAATCCGGCAGACAGCAGGACAGAGAGCCCAAGGGTAATGGGCGTCAGGCGGAAGGCAGGCATCGGGGTGTGTGTCCAAAAAAGGTTGGCAGGATAAAAGCGCGTTAATGGTAATGCTTACTATTTGCGCAGGTTATCTATTCCTAAACGTACCCTTCAGAAAAACTGTTACGGCGTATGTTTTCCAGGGTTATTCGACCGATTCTCGAAACAGTCTGAAAGCCAATCCAGGGTTTTTCCTAACTGTGCGTGAGACTAATCTGCCGGGCATCAACGTCCATCGGAGCCCTTCATGTCAGCTGCCACGCTTCATTATATTTACGACCCGCTGTGCGGCTGGTGTTACGGCGCCGAGCCGCTGCTGCACGCCGCCCATAGCGTGTTGCCGATCCAGTTGCACGGTGGCGGGATGATGACCGGCGCCAATCGCCAATCCGTATCGCCGCAGTTACGTGACTACGTCATGCCCCACGACCGGCGTATCGCCGAGTACACTGGGCAACCCTTCGGAGAGGCATATTTCGAAGGCTTGCTGCGCGATCACGATGCGGTGTTCGATTCAGCCCCGCCGATTACTGCAGTACTGGCCGCTGAAAAAATCGCCGGTCGCGGCCTGGAGTTGCTGGCGCGTTTGCAGACTGCGCACTACGTCGAAGGCCGCCGAATTGCCGATCGCGACGTGCTGCGTGATCTCGCCGAATCCATCGGTTTGGATCCTCAAGTCTTCAACGCCGCCTTCAGCGAATTCCTGGGCGCAGACACTCAAGCACACATCAAAAACAGCCGCCAATGGCTGGCAAAAATCGGCGGCCAGGGCTTTCCCACGTTGGCCCTGGAGCAGGATGAGCAGCTGCACTTGATCGACATCAGCCCCTGGCTGGGCAAGCCCGAGGCCTTTGCTGAGTGGCTGAGACAAAGAGTCGCAATTTCGATTCAATCCACCCAATCGAGTGCACCAATGTGTGGCCTGCAGGGGTGCGAAGATCCGAGAAGTGCTTGATAGAGCCTTGGAGGGTGATGGCCATTTAATCTCTCTTAGACTTTTTTAGCCTAAATACAGAAGATTCACGAAATTGACACACAGTAAAGGGCGCGGATAGGATTCGCCCCAACGCCTGTGGCTAACCGCCATGACTTCTCCAATAAAAAAAGGCCCGCGGCATATTCAGTCGTCCGCGGGCCTTTTTTTATCTGGAGAGTCGACACCAGAAAAGCAACACGGAGCCTGGTGTCACAGAGCGTACTCAACCAGTAATAAGGAATATAAGAAAATGTTGAAGCAACGGATGGGGCTGATCGCTCTGGGGATTTTGAGCGCTACGCAAGCAATGGCTGATGACCAATCCCAATCGAAGGGTTTTGTTGAAGACAGCCACCTGAACATCGCGGCACGCAACGCTTACATCAGCCGCGACTACAAAAACGGCAAGCAAGACAAAGCTGAATGGGGCCAGGGCTTCATCGGCAAGTTCGAATCCGGCTTCACCCAAGGCACCGTCGGTGTGGGTGTGGACGTGATCGGCCAATACGCCATTCGCCTGGATGGTGGTAAAGGTCGCAGCGGCGCGGGTGGTATCGACTTCTTCAAACAAGGCGACAGCGGCGCAGCTGCCGACGACCTGGCCAAGGGCGGCGCAGCTGTCAAGGCACGCATCTCCAACACCGTAATCAAATACGGTCAGCAGATGCCAGCCGTGCCGGTCCTGCAGTACGACAACTCCCGTCTGTTGTCGGAAACCTACGAAGGTACTTCGATCGTTTCCAAAGAAATCGCCGGCCTGCAACTGGACGCGGGTCACTTCACCAAGGAAGCTCGCAAGAGCGCCGAAGGTTCCGACAGTGGCGCGCTGAAAAGCATCGACTACATCGGCGGTAGCTACAAATTCACCGAAAGCCTGTCGGCAGCGCTCTACGCTTCCAATATGCAGGACGTGCTGAAGAAGCAATACGTCAACGTCAACTACGTGCTGGCCCTGCCAGAGAAGCAATCGTTGACCTTTGACTTCAACGGCTACAAAACCAAGCTGGACCGCAGCTTCGCCCTGGAAAACCAAGGTGACGCCGACGCTCGCGACAACAAAATCTGGAGCCTGGGCGCCACATGGGCCGTTGGCCCGCACAGCTTCACCGTGGCTCACCAGCGCAGTACCGGTGACACAGGTTACCTGTACGGCGGCTACCGCAACGCAGGCGGCATCGGCGACGGTGGCAACACCATCCTGCTGGCCAACTCCTACTGGTCTGACTTCAACGGCAAGGACGAGCGCTCCTGGCAAGCAGGCTACGGCCTGGACTTCAGCGCTTTCGGCGTGCCTGGCCTGACCTACAACATCGCTTACGTGCGCGGCACCAACATTGACGACGGTTCCAACCGCGGCAGTGGCACCGAGCGTGAGATCTTCAACCAGTTCAAATACGTGGTACAGAGCGGTCCGGCTAAAGACCTGAGCCTGCGTGCCCGTGCGTCGTGGTTGCGCGTTTCCAGCAACGCCAGCAACTACAACGTGGGTGGTAACGAGATCCGCCTGTTCGCCGACTACCCAATCAACGTTTTCTAATTGATTCGGCGTCGCGCCTGATTCAAGGCGATAAAAAACCCCGACTGGTTCGGGGTTTTTTTATGCCTGCGCACCGGGCTATTGATTACACCGCATCACTAATGAAGTACTCCGCCCCACCTTTATCCACCTCAAGCAACCTCATAAATTGGCCTCACTGCCTGCCCACCACACCGATGGGCAAGTCACTGGAGCCTTGTCATGCCATTTGTCAGCGTACGTATCACCCGCGACGGCGTCACCTCGGAGCAGAAAGCCCAGGTCATTGCCGAAATCACCGAAACCCTCGAGCGCGTCCTTAACAAACGCCCCGACCTGACCCACATCGTCATCGAAGAAGTCGACACCGATAACTGGGGCTACGCCGGCATCACCACCACCCAGTACCGCAAGCAGCTCGCGGAAAATCCGTCATGAGCACGCCCGTCACCATCGACTTCATCTCCGACGTGGTCTGCCCCTGGTGCGCCCTGGGCGCCACTGCCCTGGAACAAGCCATCGACAACCTGGCGGGCGAAGTGAAGGTTGAACTGACCTTCAAACCCTTCGAACTCAACCCCGACATGCCGGCCGAAGGTGAAAACGCCGTCGCCCACATGATGCGCAAATACGGGCGCAGCGCTGAAGAAGTCGCCAGCGGGAAAAGAATGCTGATGGAGCGCGGCGATGCCATTGGCTTCACCTTCGACCTGGAAAAACGCAGCCACTTCTACAACACCTTCGACGCTCATCGGTTGCTGTTTTGGGCGTTGCAGCAAGGGCGACAGATCGAGCTGAAAAAGGCGCTGCTGCATGGGTATTTCACCGATGGCCAGAACGTCAGCGACCACGAAACCCTGGCCCGTTTAGCCGCCGAGGCCGGGCTGGAGATCGAAGGCGCACGACGGGTGCTGGGCTCTGCCGCTTACGGCAACGAAGTGCGCGAGCTTGAAGCGTTCTACCGCGAGCACGGCATCAACTCCGTACCGGCCATGGTCCTCAACGGCCGCCAGTTGGTCTCCGGGTCGCAATCCGTCAGTTACTACGAACAGATGCTGCGGGAAATGTCCGCCGCGGCTGCTTGAACCATCCCCTTTTCTATATAGAGGTTTCATCATGAGCAATTCGAAAAAAGTCGTTGTGATCACCGGCGCATCCCAAGGCCTCGGCGCGGCTGCGGTCAAGGCTTACCGCGAGCTGGATTACCGCGTGGTTGCCACCTCCCGGTCGATCAAACCGTCGACGGATCCGGACATCCTCACCGTGGCGGGCGACATCGCCGACCCGGCCACCGCCGAGCGCGTGATCCGCGAAGGCGTGGCGCGTTTTGGCCGCATCGACAGCCTGATCAACAACGCCGGCATCTTCGTCGCCAAACCCTTCACCAGCTACACCCACGAAGACTACGTGAACGTGCTGGCCGTGAACCTCAACGGGTTCTTCTATATCACCCAACTGGCGATTACCGAGATGCTGAAACAGGGCGCCGGGCACATCGTCAACATCACCACCAGCCTGGTGGACCACGCGATTGATGGCGTGCCATCGGTGCTGGCGTCGCTGACCAAAGGCGGACTGAACTCGGCGACCAAATCGCTGGCGATTGAATACGCCAAGCGCGGGATTCGAGTGAATGCGGTGAGCCCCGGGATTATCAAGACGCCGATGCATGGCGAAGAGACGCATGCGGCGTTGGGTAGCCTGCATCCGGTTGGGCATATGGGGGAGGCGCGGGATATTGCGCAGGCGATTGTATATTTGGAGTCGGCAGGGTTTGTGACGGGGGAAATTCTGCATGTGGACGGTGGGCAGAGTGCTGGGCACTAAGCGATACGGCTGAATAAAAAACGCCCCGAACCGTGATGGTTCGGGGCGTTTTTTTGGGTGGAGTGTAATGCGGTCAACCGACTGTTGTAGGGGCAACCTGCTCCAATGCCCGATCTGCCAGCAGTGAACTCAACTCGATCAATTGCTGAATTCCCAATGCCACTGCCCTTTTTGATCCTTCCAGCTCAAATGCCAGGTTCGAAACCATTTCGTTAGCCGACGAGAGTGTTTCTGCTGCATTGGCCAGCAGCGTTTCGGTGTCCACATCGGGACAACTCCCCGGTGTGGATCGGCTACGACCCCAGCCGCACCCGCGACGATGCGACCTGTGTGGTGGTGGCCCCACCGTTGGAGCAGGGCGGCAAGTTCAGGATCCTGGAAAAGCACTCGTGGCGCGGGCACTCGTTCACCTTCCAGGCCGCCCAGGACAAGAAACTGTGCGAGCGCTTCAACGTGCAATACATTGGGATCGATATCACCGGTGTGGGGTACGGCGTGTTCGACCTGGTGCGCGACTTCTTCCCGCGGGCCACGCCGATTCACTACAGCCTCGAAACCAAGAACACGCTGGTACTCAAGGCGCAAGACACCATTCAGGGCCGCCGCATCGAATGGGATGCCGGCTGGAACGACATCGCCGCCGCCTTCCTGACCATCAAGCGCGGCGCGACCACCAGCGGCCAGATCACCTACAGCGCATCCCGCACCGACGCCACCGGCCACGCCGACATTGCTTGGGCGGTCATGCATGCGCTGGCCCACGAACCCCTCAACGTCCACAAGAAGCGGCGCAGCCGCTGGTCCACCCTCGAAGGCAGCCATGAACGATCCCAAGCCACACAGCCCACCAGCGGCTCCCGGAAGACCCACGCGGAGCAATGTACGAGCATTCAGCTTCGGCGCCCCCGAGTCGGTGCTGACCGGCAACATGAGCGAATACCTAGGCGTGTTCGCCAGCGACGACGGGCAAATCTACACACCGCCCGTGTCCCGTACTGGCCTGGCCAAGATGCTGCGCGCCAACGCCCACCACGGCACCATTCCGCGCTTCAAACGCAACCTGCTGCTGCGTGACTTTGTACCGTCGGCGGGGTGCAGTGCGCAGACCATGGGCCGGGCGGCGCTGGATTTTATGGTGTTCGGCGAGGGGTATTTTCAGCGCAAGGCCAACGTCCTGGGCCAGGTACTGGAGCTGGAGCATCTGCCAGCACTGAACATGCGCAGAAAGGTTGGCGGCGGGTTTGTAATGCTGCTGCCCGGCGGCAAGCACCTGCACTTCGAGGAGGACCAGGTGGAACACGTCATAGATTACGACGTGGAACAGAGCATCTACGGTGTGCCCGACTACCTGGGCGGCATGCACGCGCTGTTGCTCAACGAGTCCGCCACGTTGTTCCGGCGCCGGTATTACAACAACGGCGCCCATGCCGGGTTCATCTTCTACACGAACGACCCGAACCTCTCGGAAGAGGATGAAGAACGGATGCAGACCCAGATCGGTGCGAGCAAGGGTGTGGGAAATTTTCGGTCGCTGTTCGTCAACATCCCGGGGGGCGGTGACAAGGCGATTCAGATCATTCCGGTGGGAGATATTGCGACCAAGGATGAATTTGAGCGGGTGAAGAACATCACGCGCAATGACGTGATTGCAGCCTGGCGGATGAACCCGGCGCTCGCGGGGTGCATGCCGGAGAATGCGGCGGGATTTGGGGATATTGAGAAGATTGACCGCGTGTATACGAATAACGAGATCAGCCCTATTCGTCAGCTATTTTCGCAAGTGAACGAGTGTTTACGGTCGGGTCGTAGGGTTAATTGGCGTTAAGTTAATATTGTCCATTTGCTATTGAGACGATTGCAAAGGGTTATAAAAAACTGTCATTTTTCACAGGTGTCAATGTCGATTTATAAATATACATTTAAGGTGTGGCGTCGAACGACAGAATATGAATTCTGTTAAATGATGGGTTTATTGAACAGCGCAACGTCGAGGAGTGCAAAATGCCAAATCCAAATGACGAATTTCCTCACATTATCGCAAAGACGCGAAACCAGCTTCTTAACATGAATTTTCCGTCTATAGATCGTGCATCGGTAGCGAAATATTTTCCCGCGGATCCATATAAAAAATTAGAGGTTATGAAGGCCGAAACGTTCGATATTGACCTTCAAAAAATGAAGACAGAAGATCCCGATCTTTATCGCGAAGTTGCAGATTTTTTGAAGTCAAATTGTAATATTTCGTTCAATGCTTATTGTTCTGAGGAGCAAGTCTCCAATAGTAACTCATTGCTTGATTATTCATATATGGTTGCTCAAACAAGTGACATAAATAAATACTTTAGAAATTGAATTTTTGCAGGTTTCGGCAAGAGGTCGGTAGTGGTCTGAAAATGTTGCGATAGAGTAGGGTGAATTAGGTTTCTAATTTACCCGGCTCTAAAACTAAAAGTAGCTATTTCTCGAAATCGCCGGACGGCCCAGCTGCTATCTGTAGGAGCGGTATCCTTTGAGGCTTTGACCGGACGCAGACGAAGCGAGGCTCTACTGTTCTGAGCTCTGAGCTGAGGGTGTGTCGTTGGAATCACGATGAGCACGCACTTGTTACAGTGATCAAGCGTTGCTTAAGTAAGCCCCCTTCCAAATCTTCTGAATTTCACGCGTATTGGCGCCACTATCATCCAAGCGCAGAACGCCCGACACGTAGCATCGGGCGGGCTAGGGCGGTGATTAGTGAGCGTCGGGCCCATCGGGCAATAACGCTTGGGATATGTCGTCAACGATTGCCTTGCCCATTTCGCCCAGGTAATGCGAGGCGAAGGCGTAGTGTTCGCCGTCTTTATCCATGGCGGCTTCGAGCGAAAGCACTTTGGCGTAGTAGAGCAAATGGGAGGCGTGTTCCAGCGCTTCTCGCAGCGGCACCCCTGCATTGACTCGCAATACTTTCATGTCGTGTTTGTTTTCTCCGCAGTCCGCGAAGGTGACCACGCCGAGGGTGGTTACTGAGTGGGGATCGTTCATTGCTGACCTCCCGACATCGGACGATGCAGGGTGATGCCAGCGGTGGGGGGTGAGATCTTCTCGTACGGCATAAGCTTGCTCCTTTGGTACAACCAAAAAGAGCTGCCATTTACGATTCCAAGCGTAAAGGTGGCAGCTGTACGCAGGTTGGAATCCGAGAAGAAGCGACTCGGCAGGCACAAGGCCTCCCACGCACAGCCGCCAAAAAGCACAAAGAGCAGGCACAAAAAAAGCGCCTGCTTTTTGCTAATGACGCTGTTGCGTCTTCTTCACGGGATTCCACGCCCGGTCGCTGATGAGCAGCGACTGAGAAAGGGTAACGCGCTGGCCTCTGGGCTGCAACCCGCTACGCGTGTAGGATGAATCAGATTAATGATAGAAGCTCATGTAGTTTAGCTCCGTTGTTGGATACTGTTTTAATTTAAAGGGACTTATATAAAGTGGCAAAGATTAAGAAGAAAGCTGCTAAGCGTGAACGCGAAAAAGTTAGATCGAAGCGTGAGTGTGAACAGAGGATGCGTAGCTTCTATGCCCATCTTAGTGATATGCACAAAGACCCAATCATAAAAAGCATAAGAGCGGGAGTTGATTATTTTTTATCCTTTATGTCAAGTGATGTATGGGAGCGTCGAAAGGCTGGGGTTGAAGAATATTTTTTAGGTGTTACTGCTTCCATGTATGCAGCTAATACAACTGACTCAGTACAATACAATAACCGAATGGCCTATTACGCCAAATGGATTGATTGGTATTTGTATCTGGCAGATGTATGTTCCACGAAGGCTTTCGGGCACGATCAGTCTCAATGGTCGCGAATAAAACATTTTTTATAAAGATTGGTAGTTCATTAGAGTTGTTAAAAGGCGTGGTGGGTGTTGAGAAACGTGTGATAGATATGCTCTACAGCAAAGATAATAACGCTGATTCTGTGCTGTTTGAACTGATTGTAGCAATTGCATATGCTGAAAAAGGGTGGGTAGTAGAGTTTATTCCAGAAATAAAGGGAGGCGCAAAAACTCCCGATTTAAAGGTGGTCAAAGGCGGTGACACGTTTTTTGTTGAGTGTAAGCGTCTTCAAAAGGTAACTGACTATTCCGAGCAAGAACGACAAGCTTGGTTAGTACAGTGGGGTGTGTTGCTACAAGAGATTATGAAATATGGATACCCCGTCCTTGCGAAAGTGAATTTCAAAACCGAGGTGCATCTACTGGCTCCTGGGTTCGTTGCTGATCTTTTTCGTTCTGCTGTAGAGAGTAAAGTTCCATTTATAAAAACTCCAGAGTGTGAGTTGATTCTACAGAGGGTTGATTTTAAGCGAATGTATGATCATCTTTCAAAGTTCTCAGTTAAATACCCGTCTGCTGATTTGAATAACCTTATCGATCCTCAATGGGAGCCCCAAGCTTCCTACACGATGGCTATGGAGGCTAAGTTTGTGAAGATGCCCGGTGGGGACGCCGCACTTAACAGGTATGTCGAGCTTATCCGTACCGTCTATTGTGGTAGGTGGGAGTGTACAGCTGAGGCGTCGATCGATAAAAAAGCTAGGGATGTTAGAAGTTTATTGCAAAAAGCGGTTGAGCAAGCACCTGCTGATGGAAGAACGATTATTCATATTGGTTACGAAACTTTGCATGGTCCGGAAATTGAATTTGTAAGAGACAGAAAAATCTTCGAGCTTGTAAATACGTACGATTATAGTGGTAAGGATATCGCGTGTGTTTTTTGCCATGCGATGCAGCCGTCTGTGCTTCTCGATGGCTATATAGAGTTTGCAGAAACTACCAGGTTCTTCAATCATTCCGTTTCAGCAGAAAATATCTTGCCAGGACACCAATTGCTGTTCTCGGGTGAGACTGCACAAATTTCATTTAACGATACGCATTGGTTACAAGACGCAAGGAGAATTCTTGATGAGGTCTGAGCCGGAATTACCGCTACTTATCACGGCAAAACAGATACTTGAAGATCTCAGTAGTATTATTGTTAACTCACGTGCTCCTAAAGTAGGAGCAGACCGTTTGCGGGCGAGTTTGTTTCTCACGATTGCGGAGCAGTTTGAGGCAGCATTTCGGCTTGCTGAAGCTCAGATGGTTACGCATTCTGCTTCCCATGTTCGATCGATGATCGAAGCACTGGTGGCTATGAGAATGCTTGAGTCTAATAGTAACTATGTGGAGCAGATGCAATACGAAAAGCTAAGAGGGGAGAAACGCGTCTATGACGGAATATTTGCGGATCCTAATATTCCCGAGGTCCTTAAAGAACCGCTCAAAGAAAATTATGAGGCTTGTAAGTCTGGATGTGACACTTTTCGTGCGTTAGGTCTTAGGCCGAAAAAAATTAGCCAAGATCTTGGTTCGGAAAAATTCTGTCATTTGGTAGGGCCATATTCAATGTTGTGTGCTTTCTCTCATAATGATTTGGCTGTTTTGAAGTTTAGGCATGAGGGTCAAAGTGGTATGGCCTATAAACAGGCTAACGATCCATCACTTGTAATTGCAATTATCTCAGCTGCCTTAATGGTACTAATGAATGCGACTGAGCAGTTCGGAAAAATTGCCCAATTTTCGGGCGGCCATTTTCAAGATTGTTTTGAAGCAATGAATGAAAAATGGGGAAGGATGCTGGACAAGTCAACAGAGCATTAATCAAAGTAGCAATTTTGTTATGATCTAACCGTCATCTGCCAGTATTTAGTCATTAGGGGGCGCTCAGTGAGCATGGAAGGGATGAAATTATCGTACGCGGCGGGTGCATTAAGCGCGATGTTGATGATGCTCCGGCCTTGGGGGGATCAAGCTCTCGACTTTAGGGTCAGTTTGCCTTCTCCTGAGGAGTTGTCGCGTATGCTATCGGGGCTCGCTAATTCGGAAGGGGGAATGATAGTTGTTGGGGCTGAAAATTCAGATGTTGTCGTAGGTATCAATAATAATCACTTAGAAAGGAATATTAAGTCTGCAAAGGAGTTGCTCTATGGTCGGATAGAAGTTGATTGTTCTACGATGCTCGTTGAGCAAAAAACTTTCGGGATTATAAAGGTTAAGGCTTCTGAGATTCCAGTCTCGACCGTGAAGGGTTATTTTAAGCGGGTCGGTGATGAGTATGTGCTATTAGACGCCTCCCAGTTGTTTGCGAAATCTATCTCAGCACCAGACCATACTGCTGTTATAAGTTCTCTGAGTGAAATGATTACCAGCCAGTCCAGTCAATTCGAAAAGCTGCGCGAGTCGTTTGAGAAAGCGAATTCATGGAAAAAAAAGTATTTTACTTCTTTGTAGGTGCAGTTATTACCGCGATAGCTAAATGGGCAATGCCAGGAGTGCTCGATTTAGTTTCCCATTTTTTATTGGTCCGATTATAAACGGTAGACGTATTCATAAGGGTGCTTCTAAGTTTCCCTTAGCGTCTTCGTTGTGCGGCTATAAAGTGGTAAATTGCACTTGGTAGGCGCCGATATGGGGTGGGCATGCGGATTTATTGCAAGGTATGTGGAGAGAGGGGACGAATTGCTTCACGCGACGAGTTATCGCTGGAGTTTGTGCGCCTTTATTGCCAATGCAGTTCAGCTCAATGCGGACACACTTGGGTAGCCAACCTGACCTTCTCCCACACCCTGAGCCCTTCCGCCCAGGCGGTCGACCGGTTGTTGTTCGACCGCCTGCGCAGTTTGTCCAAGAGCCAGCAGAGGGATTTGTTCGATCAACTGGGCGTGGCATCCTCCACGTAGTCATGCAGTCGCTCTTCTGCTTGTTCAAAGCGTTTCAGCTGGGCAACGCCGTATTCCAGCAACGCCAGTTTCGCGCGTGGCGTCGGATATAGGTCAGCGGCGAGTAAGTCGATCAGCAGCGCGAAGCTGTGGCCGCATTCTTCGAATTCTTCCATTAATTTCAAAGTGCAGACTTTGGAGTGGTTCACAACGATTCTTCCTTTTTCGATGTCGTTGGGACGGTAGTGTATTGAAGGTTCTTTACCCCGCCAGTCCCCTGCCAATGTACAAATGTAAGTAGGTAATATCCCCAGCAAACCGTCGGAAGCACGCGCTTGATTGAGCGCATTCGCCTCTGTCACCCTTGATTCAAATTGTGTTTTGCTGACAAGTTTTGTTTTGAATTCGGAAATTCTGAAGGCTCTAGATCGCGGGATGTAGTAGGTGGTGTGGAGAGAAGTAGGTCGGGAAAGGGCGCGACCGAAGTTCATCGGCAGTCTTATCTGATTACAAAAACAAGGGCGCTTGGCGCCCTTGTGATGTGCGGGTGTAGAGGGTTCTACGTCATACCCATAGCAGTTGGTAGCTCAATGCGTCCAGGGTCACTACGCCGTAGAAGCGTTCACCGCATGGGCTTTCGAAGGCGGTGACGACTTGTTTGCCTGGCAGCGGGAACCGCACCACTCCGTAGCCAGTGTCGAACTCCAGTAGCCGGGTAGTGCCCAGCAGTTGAGCGTCCGAGCTTAGCCCCATTTGTTTGCGGGCTTGTTAGAGTTGGTCATCCGACAAGACATGTATTTCACCATCGATGTACACGCGCTTATCCATAGTGATGCCCTCGGTTAACCTGGTTCCGCGTGGTAGCCTGGCCAGTCATTACATGATGAATGGGGAGACATCCTGACGTTGCAGCGGGTTTTACGTCATGCCTCATTGGCAATGACGATGAAGTACGCACATTTCAGCCCGGGGCATTTGGCTGAGGTGATCCATTTAAATCCCCTATCGAAAGTGAAAGCTACTGAGGCTGAGGACCATGTTTGAAGGGATTGAATGGACGACGGTGTATGTGTCGCTTGCCTCGGGCTTGGCAGGAGCGAGCGGTCCTGTCGTGCTTTGGTATATGCAGGCCCGGAAAGAGCGTGCAAGTGTAAGGGCATCCCTTCTCGCGGAAGTTTCAGCGCTGCTCGAAATGGTCGAGCGACGGCATTACCTGCGAGAACTTAGGCTGTTTGAAAAACAACTGGCCGATCTCCCCCAAGCACGGTTGGATTCGTTGGACGAAAAAGAGGTGAGTTTCGCCCTGCCGAATGGAGAGAACTACAACCGGGTTTATCAGGCGAACTTGTCTCGCCTAGGCGCATTGTCTTCGACTGAGGCTGCCCAAATAGTGCGTTTCTATCAGTTGGCAGATAGCGTACGAGCGGATCTCTCGAATGGCGGAATTCTGGCCAAAGGTTCGACGAACCATGCTGACTGGGGAGAGACAGCGGAAATTCTTGAGGTCGCGATTGGGATTGGAGAAGAGCTTACCAAGCCTTCTCGCTCTCTATGGCAGCGCTTGAAATCCCGTAGAAAAATTTGAGTGTGAACGGTTTGTGGACGTTTTCCCAAAAACGGCACCCAAAATTTTCGAAGTTTCTAAACCCCAGAAACCACAAAGCCCCGCATTGCGGGGCTTCGAGATATGGTGCCGGCACCAGACGAACGGTATGTTTCGGCGAGACTAGGTTTTCTGCGGGTCTGGAAGTTGGTGGAAAATTTAGCGTACCCCAACTAGTAACTATAAATAAATCAGCTAGTTATGGCGTTCAATGGAATCGAATCGGGGATTTGTACGGCATTCACGAGCTATCGACGTGTACGTAAATAGTTCAGAACGGCGTACTGTATGGTAAATCGCCTGAATTCGAACCTTGCCGGCCGTTAAGTCATAGGTAATAGACAGGAGTCGGTCAAAAGAAGTCATCGCCAAACAACCAAATTTAGGTGCAGAGGTTTTTTCTGGATCAAAAGCAGCGATTAAGTCTGCCTATGGCTAGCTTACGGATACCTGGGCGCACTGACTTTCAGTGCTGGCGGGCCAAACCGTAAGCTAGCCATTATATTCTTTATGTCATTAGCGATGAGCCCATTGAGATGCATTCTGGCACTATAGGTAGGATCGTAACTACGAGCATTTAATGGTCTAGCTAATTTGGCGATGATTTTAGTCTTTAATCTAGGGTAGTCAAATGTCACCAAAGACTTTTTTCACTGCCCAATTTGCCGATGATTGCCCTATATTGCACATCAACTTAAATCCTGGAATAGAGAATAGTATGTAAGCCAGCGATAGTAATCCCATTAGTACGGCACAAACAAATCCTTTTGTAAATTGTAATGCAAGTACGTCGGTATAGCTGGCTCCGGCATTAATAACCAACCAAGCGTACGCACAAATGGCAAGTAAACAGCCTACGGTTAAGCCCTTTACTCCACAATTCAGCCAGTATTTAAAACGATTAACAACTCCTTGCAATCCAGCAATAACCTCTATGCCCTGATCCCTCTCACGGACAAGCTCGCCGACAAGATTCTCTTTTATTTGACGAAGTATTTTTTGGGGGCTGCCATATATAGAGTCATTAGCGCTAATTATGGAATCTGTCAGAATGAATCTAGCCTCCGTTGAGTGTACGAGTAAATAAAAATCATCGGTAGTGATTTCACCCGCTTGCTCCAACTTATCAATTTCGAATAAATATTCGGTCCAGTTTTCTTGGGTGGGTTGTAAAGAGGCTATACAGTTGGCAACTATCATCTTCGCAGGAAGTAGCGGCTTTTTCTTAACCGCCTTCATCCATACTAGCGTAGTAAATACTTGGTCAGGCATGCAAACTGAAATATCAGATCTTCCGTGAATATCTTTAAAGAATTGAGTTACTCCCTTAGACAGCGCCGAGTTAGTGGTGACAAATATTGCGCCACAAGATTCAAGATAATTTTGGGAGCGTCCACCTCTTATGCGATGAATCGCTGTGACACAGTCTATGTCGTGTTTTCTGGCCTCTGGCTTTTGGTTCAGGTGTATATCCAAAATACTAGATAGCAATGTCTCATCCAATCCTAACTCGCGAATATGAGCCGGTCGATCCTCCACGTGGACACCTAATTTCTTCAGCTTCCTTTCCAACATTGATCTGTCTAGCTGAATATCTGAGACAGAAGCCCCTTTTAAACTGTAATAGTCAAAGACGTCGCCAGGCTTTTTTGGGCGAAGCGCTCCGCTTCCTCTTGCTAGCTGAGCCGCATACAATATCCCATCTATTTCATTTAACGTATCCCTGAAGCATCGCATCTTTGTACCCATCGTTGCCAGCATATCTATCAGCTCGGTAGATAGGCACGTTAAATCAGGATCGCACAATCCCAATGCACGGATCAGGAACTCCGTATCGAAATAAACTTTTATATCGCGAAGAGCTCCTTCTACTCTATCGGGATCACTATAGTAGAACACTTCCGTAAGCATGGCCCCCCTTACAAAAGCTTCAACAACCAGTAACGCATCATGATCACTGACACTACAGTACTGTATAAATTTTGCAGTGAGCAATTTTTGCTGTTCTGCGTGATCCCCAAGGGCATGGCTATCTACTGCAACTGACTTGTATAGTTTGGGGGCGAATAAATAGAGGGTTTCAAAAAAGCCTGACTCAATATCACTTTCTTCAAATGCGGTTTCGTGAATATCATGGCAGTACGCCACGAACTTTGCCTTCAATCCGTTAAATTTCCGAATCTCAGAATCCCTAATCCTCTCATACTCATCGATAGGTAGATTATCCCGCAGTATTTTATATGCGCCACCTTCAACGCGATCTAAAAATTTATATTTTTTTGTAGATCTCTTTATCAGGCTCAGAAGAACAGCTTGAGGAGCTTTGAACTCCGCTAGCTCAGCGAATTTCTCCTGTACCTCTGCCACACTTACGAATTCGGTTTTTATCTGCTTCAGGCAGAATGCAAAAATAGGTATGTAATTATCAAGGACCCCCAGATTTTTCTCTGAGTTGGCCTTGACAATTGCCAGGTTTACTAAAAGATTTTGCACTCGCCCGACCTCAATAGTCCATTAGATAGCTTGAATTCAATAGCTCAAAAGCCCTGAGCTATATGAATACTAAACTAAAACAAAATGTAAAATCAATATCGTCTCGAATGGGCTTTCGATCGTTATCGATGAGCCATGTAGCTCGAAAATAGCCACCAATGAAGGTATTGATTGAAAATTATGCCCAGCAGGTGGTCGTGCTTTAGATCTCAAGTAATACATCCCACCTGTACCGCCAACATTTTCTGATTATGGGTCAATGCTCCAGACATCTGATGGACATCGCGATGCAATGGCTGCATATCAGATGACTTCAATTTAGCCATGTTCAGCCGTATATATAATAATACCCCTTGGCTTCGTGTGTGCAAACTAACGGCTAGGGATGTCCTAGCGCATGCCGGTGGCTCGCGCTAACGCCGCGATGGCGGTGTGCGGCATTTGGTGTTCGCAGAGCTCGTCGACAATCCTCTTTACCTATTCGCGGTCTTGGCCTTGCAGCACAGAACGACGAACACTGATTTGCCGCATTCCCAATGTCTTGCTCGGACTCACGGCTTTCACATGCTGGTCGCCGCAAAGCGCAGCCGTGGTCCGGTTCACGCTGGACAGCCGGTTTTGCGCGCGCAGATGTTCGGCGTAGTCCAGCAAGGTCTGCCGATCGCTGTACGCCTTGACCGTGCTGTAATGCCCGTTGCCAACTAGATCTTTCAGAGCCTGCGGCCCGGCGTAGCTCAATTGCCGGCCATAGCCAAAATTGCGCTCGTCCCGTTTACCGACCAACGCCATGATCAAACTCTTCTCGAAGTCAAAACGTTGAAGCTTTTCCCCACGTCATCCCGCCAAGAATGTTGAGTGTTATCAGGGATCAAGGCCCCTGCGACCTGTGAGGGTTGTCCACTAGCGCGGGACTGGCGGCTCTTTACGACCGGGAGCTTGGGCATCTCATGATCTGGCCTCCTGAACACCGTTACCGGTGGGCGGGTGGAGGCTGCACTGGCTGACGAGACCAGTGCCGCGAGATCCTGAGTCAGGTGAAGGCAGTGAAGCGATGACCGGGGCATGCCTGACTGTCAGTCAGGTGCAGTCCATCCCGTGGGCTGCGGCACCATCATCTGCATCGCTGTTGCTGGTGACTTCGGTGTTTGTCACGCCGATTGTCACGAGGGGAAATGCCGCAATGCCTTGTACGAGGTGGGCTGCAGCAGCGGTAGGAGCGCCCGTCTCTTTCCGGAAGAAAGAGACGGGCGCAGGTTGGCGCAAGGAAATGGCTAAGCGGATAGGTTGCTGCAGGGCAGCTATGAAAGGGGATGAGTTGCCGCAGTGGGCATACTGGTAAAAGTAGGCATCCATCACATCGCTGTGACCGTGCGAGCCGCCGGACGCTAATCGCACTTTGGGAGAACCACCACGGTGTGGCGTAGCCTTAAAGGTTCTGGCTACCTGGGTTGCTGTCAACGACAGCGCTTTGCCCGACCTTTTCTACGCCTGTGGATAATTCGGGTCAAGACTCCAATTTTCGGGAATTCTGCGGCTGTGGATGAAATTATCCACCGGTGGAAATCTATGGTTTTCCACAGACAATTTGCGTGGGCTTTAGATTTTTTAAATGAGGTCCATCCAAGCAGGGCGGCTTTGCAGCCCCGCTTGGATGGACCCGCGTGGAAGGGCGGACAACGGTGATCTCATAGGCTTATCCACTTTTGGATGCGCCACGGCTATTTTGTAGGGCCGTGATGTTGTCTCCAACTGGGTGAGCGAATTCGTGGGGTGTCACATGCCCATGGCGGTTGGCGTCGATGTAGTTGCTCCACCACGCCATGATCAGCCTGCGCTGTTCGAGGAATTCGGCCTTGTGGATATACGCGGCACGCACACGGTTGCGTTCCTTGTGGCTCATTTGTCTTTCGATGGCTGCGTCGGTCCATAACCCGGACTCCAGGAGGGCGCTACAGGCCATGGTCCTGAAGCCGTGGCCGCATACGTCCTTGCTGGTGTCATATCCGACGTTGCGGAGCATGGTGTTCACCGTGTTCTCGGACATGGGCTTCCAGTACTTGTGGTCGCCCGGTAGCACCAACTCTGAAAAACGACTGAGGCTGCGTAGGCGCTCCAGTATTTCGATGACCTGCGGCGATAGCGGAACCATTTGAATGTCGCCGTTCATCTTGGTCCCTCGTGTGGAGTTGCGTACCCCTTCAATCGGTGCGCGTGTATCGGGGATTTCCCACATGGCGCGTTGGAGGTCGAACTCACTCCATCGAGAGAAGCGCAGTTCGCTGGAGCGGACGAATACATGCAACGTCAACAGGACGGCGAGGCGCGTCAGTTCGCGGCCGTTGTAGTTGTCGATACGGTGCAGCAGTTCGGGTAGGCGGTTGAGAGAGAGGGCTGGGCGATGGACTGTGCGCGGCGCGTGAAGCGAGCCTGCCAGATCCAGTGCAGGATTCATGGTGATCTGCCGGGCTCTTTTGGCCCCGCGCATGATGGTGGATAAGTAATTCTGTACCCTTAACGCCACATCCATGGTGCCGCGTTCCTTGATGCGTTGGGTGATCTCTAGCAGGTCGTGGGTATCGAGTTCAGCGATGGGGCGTTGGCCGATCAGCGGGAAGACGTGGGTACGCAGTCGGCTCATCACGGTTTTTGCGTGTCCTTCGGTCCAGCGACGGGACATATCGGCGTGCCACTCCAGAGCAACGGTTTCGAAAAGCAGTGCCGCCCGCTGGGCTACGATCTTGGCCTTCTTCTTTTCTTCCATTGGGTCGAGGTTGTCGAGCAGCAACGCCTTGGCTTCGTCTCGCTTACGTCGTGCGACGGAAAGGGTAACGATGGGGTAATTGCCGATGATGAGCGTACCTTCCTTGCCGCTGGGCTTGGTGTACTTCAAGCGCCAGGTCTTCACGCCATTGGGTTTGACGAAAAGGTACATGCCTCCGCCGTCGAACAGTTTGTAGGCGCGTTCGCGGGTTTTGGCCGTGCGGCATTGCAGGTCGCTGAGGGGGATCGCTAGACGTGGCATAGGGGTACGCGCTCCTGACCGGAAAATCGCAGTACCCCTAACATACCCTCGGGGAAGGGGGATTTTGTTGGATCCCGACAGAGGGTCCTGGAACGAAAAAACCCGCCAAATGGCGGGTTTTCGGGGCTTCCAGAGCATTCGGTGGAATGCAATGGAGCCTAATGTGGTGCCGGCACCAGGAGTCGAACCCGGGACCTACTGATTACAAGTCAGTTGCTCTACCAACTGAGCTATACCGGCGTGTTAGGGCGACGATTATAGCGATTGGCAAGCATCTGTAAACCCCTGAATTCTGACTATTTTTGCAGACACAGAGGTTTTCTCGCATCCAGCTCATTTTGACCACTGGGGATGGCTTCCTCAGCCCGAAGGCCATCTAGGGTCAGCCCGTAAAAGAATGTGTTCCGATCAGTTGCCTTCGTTACACGAATCCGCAAACTTCATGTACTCAAACACCTGCTTCTGCCCATGGGAATCCAGGTACGTCATCCGCGCATTCACCACGCCGCACGCCGCGCCGCCATCGTCGACGGTCGACAGCACTTGCTGAATATCCAGCTTGGGGCTGGCCTCGGCCTGGGCCGAGAAGGCGGCGATGTTGAGCAAGGCAAGCAAGCCGCTGGCGATGAAGGTGTTCCGGTTCATAGTGGTGTCCTCTGAGGTTCAATAGGAGTGTGTTGCGTTGGAGCCTATTGAGCGCCTGGGAGGTATCCGGCCTGTGTCATGCACCTCGGGGTTTTGCCTCGGCATGTATAGGAGATGGATTTCATACACCTTGATACACGAGCACAGCCATCAGAGGTATTTGCGGACATGCTCGGATCTGGCGAGGGCTAGTCATTAAATTGACCATTTACCGCTCGTCGTAAAGATTTCTTCAGAAAGACCAAAATAATGACACTTTCATTCCTTTGTCACAGAATGCGTACACAAAGGCGCCCACAAAAAGACCTGCGGTAAGCATCAGTACAGCTGACCTTTCACGTCTTTAAGATGCGTCGTGATGGAGTGTTGGCGATGAGCCGTACTGACGAACTTTTTGAGTTGTTTAATAAGACAACTGCCAATGATGTCCAGGGAATGGATTCGATGCTGCAATTTTTCGAAGACATGCCCATCGACGACAGCGCCAGTCTCAACATGGGCAGCGGCGCGTCGTTCTCCCGGCATTCCCCCTGTGCCAACGAGCAGTCCGGCGAAGCCGCGACCATTCGTGCGAATGTGGTGGCGCTGGTGTCGGTCAATGGCGGTGTCGGCCGCAGCACCTTGGCCACAGCGCTGAGCAGCGGTTTGCAGCGCCTGGGGCGGCCGGTGGTAGCGCTGGACCTGGACCCGCAAAACGCCCTCTATCACCACTTCGGCCTGAGCCACACTTTGCCCGGCATCGGGCGCACCAGCCTGCAGAACGAGCGCTGGAGCCAGATCCTTCATTCGGGCTTTGCCGGTTGCCAGGTGATTACTTTTGGTGAAACCGATATGCGTCAGCAGGAAGACCTGCAGCGCTGGCTCAAGCAGGAACCGCAGTGGTTGGCGCAGCACCTCTCGGCCCTCGGTCTTAGCGAGCAGGACACGGTGATCATAGACACCCCGGCAGGCAACAACGTCTATCTGCATCAGGCACTGAACGTGGCCGATGTGGTGCTGGTCATCGCCCAGGCGGATGCCGCCTCCCTCGGCACTCTGGAGCAGATGGAGCAGTTGCTGGCGCCACACATTGATCGTCAGCCGGCGCTGCGGTGCCACTTTGTGATCAACCAACTTGACGAGACTTCCGGCTTCAGCCTCGACATGGTCGAGGTGTTCAAGAAGCGCCTGGGTGGAAATCTGCTGGAAGTGGTGCACCGGGATTCGGCGATCAGCGAAGCCCTGGCCTACGGCAGCGACCCGCTGGATAGAGGCGCCGCAAGCATGGCCTGTGACGATCTCAATGAGCTTTGCCGCCTGTTGATTGCCCGCTGAAAAGACCGGGTTATGCCACTAACGCCAGACGCTTATGCACAATCGGTTGGTTCAACCTGTCACGAAACAGCAATTTTGCGGAGGCGTTCTCATCACGCTACAACTGCCTGTTTTGCGTGCGTTTTATTTTGTGAATAAAAAATGACCAATCAGCATTTTGCCCTGTAAAGCTTGCCGCCAGGGCTCGCAACAGAATTCCATCAACAGACTTATCCACAGGGCACGCTGCGACAAATTGCCCTTTAATTGCGCTCGGCAAGCAGCATCAGGTTACGCGGGGTCAGCGGTGTTTCGCAGAAGCTGCCGACTTGAACCCTGTAGCCGTTTTCTTCGAGCAACAATGCCCGGTCCAGCACTAGCCACATTTCCAACGGGCGCCGAAACAAACCACGCAGCAATTCCAGATTTCGCACGTGCGCCAAGCGCTGCCAGCCTTGGGCCTCCAGTGCCGACCAATCCTGCTCGCCTGTGGATAATCCCTTGAGCACAGCCAGTTCCCGGCAGTAGTCGGTGAACGGCTTGGTCAGCCAGCTTGCAGGCAATGACGGGGTCGGCAGGTACTCGTCGCAACCGCGCAGTTGCCGCTGCAGCACATCAAAGCCCAACCGCCTGGCCATCGACGTATCGCGCTGCTGGCGTACGCGCGCGCCGGCGGTGACGGTTTCGCTCAACGGCAGGCCGAGGTCTTCCACTGATAAACGTAGTGATGAAGCCTGGGCCGCAATCGACAGCGGTTGATATTCCTCGGCGCGGATGCGGTTGTAGCAGCAGGGCGCCACAGCCAGTTGCTGGCAGCCGGCGGCGCTGGCCAGCTGGAGCAGGCGTACATGCAAGTCGCCGCACGCATGCAGCGCGACCGGGGTTTGGTCGGGGCTGATCTGCACGTCGGCCATCACGTCTTGCAGGCGATGGGTGACGGGCATTCGATGGTGTTCGCTGAGTGTTTGCCCTGAAGCAATCAGTGCCGGGTCATATTCCAGGCAGGTCAGTTGCTGCCCGGGTTGCAGCAGGCGGCGGCCGAGGTGGCCCTTGCCGGCGCACCAGTCGAGCCAGTGCTGGGGTGTTTTAGAAAATTGCAGGGCGGCGCCGAAGGCTTCTATCTGCTGCCATTTGCGGCCGGGAACATCGACGTTTAGGCGATGGTGAGCGGCCGGTAGTGCAGTGGACGGTAAGTTATCCACAGCACCGAGACTCAGCGACTGGGCCGCCAGCTCGGGAAACGGCGCGGGCGCCGGCAGGTTATGAGGTTGGTTATGGCTGCGTTCCGCCTCAGCCAGCGAGCGTTGGCGCAGCCAGTTGGCCAGCTCGGGATGCTGCGCTTCCCACGGCAATTGCAGATGGGTAAAGGGCCGTGGTCGCCACAGCCCTTGATGCCCGGTGAGAAACGCGTCCAGTGCCTGGAAGCGGGCGAGCAACGGCTCACCCGTCAACATGGCGTCAGCGCCCTTGGCAGGCATCGACCCGCAACCAGCGCTCCAGCAGCTTGAAGAAGCGCACCAAAACGTACGACATCAGCAGGTAGAACAACCCGGCAGCGAAGAAGATTTCCACCGGCAAGTAGGTGCGGGCAATGATCGTGCGGGCCATGCCGGTCAGTTCCAGCAAGGTCACGGTACTGGCCAGGGCGCTGGCCTTGAGCATCAGGATCACTTCGTTGCTGTAGGCCGGCAGGCCGATGCGCGCCGCACGCGGCAGGATGATGTAGAACAGCGCCTTGGGCTTGGACATGCCCAGCGCCCGCGCCGCTTCGATCTCACCCGGCGGGATGGCCTGGATCGCGCCGCGCAGGATCTCGGCGATATAGGCGGCGGTGTGCAGGGTCATGGTGGCGGTGGCGCACCAGAACGGGTCCCGCAGGTATGGCCACATGAAGCTTTCACGCACGGCGTCGAACTGCGCCAGGCCGTAATACACCAGGAACAACTGCACCAGCAGCGGTGTGCCCCGGAAGAAAAAGATGTAGCAGTAGGGCAGGGTGCGCACGTACCACAGGCGCGAAGAACGCGCGATGCCCAACGGGATTGCCAGCAGCAGGCCGGCGATCACGGCGATGGCCACCAGCTCCAGAGTCAGGGTTGCGCCTTGGGCCAGTTTCGGCAGCCACTTGATGATCACGGCCCAGTTCAGGCCAAGGTCGAAATGCGACAGCCAGCTGTAGTCGCCACTCATTGCGTGCTCCTCGCAAAGCCGCGCGCGGCACGTTTTTCCAGGAAGTGCATGCCGGTCATCGCCAGGACGGTGAGGCCCAGGTACATGAAGGCCGCGACCATAAAGAAGGTGAAGGGCTGCTTGGTGACGGTCACGCCGATCTGCGCGTGGCGCATGATTTCTTCCAGGCCGATCACCGAAACCAGCGCGGTGTCCTTCATCAGAATCATGAACAGGTTGCCCAGGCCCGGCAGGGCGATGCGCCACATCTGCGGCATGATCAACCGGGTGAAGATCCGGAACTTCGACAAGCCCAGTGCGACACCGGCTTCACGGTGACCTTTGGGAATGGCGAGGATCGCGCCGCGGAAGACTTCCGTGGCGTAGGCGCCAAAGCACAGGCCCAGGGCGATAACACCGGCGGCGAAGGCGCTGAGGGACAGGTCGGGGTTGCCGAAAAACTCCCCGAGGGAGCGCATCAGGTTGACCGTACCGAAGTAAATCAGCAGTACCCACAGCAGTTCCGGAATGCCGCGAACCAGGGTGGAGTAGGCGCCGCCAAGCCATTGCAGCGGCTTGTACGGGGAAGTCTTGGCCAGGGCGCCGGCCAGGCCGAGCACCAGCCCGAGGCACAGGGCGGTGAGCGCCAGCTTGACGGTCATCAGCGCACCAGCGGCAAGCGCCGGGCCGAATCCGTAGAGGTCGAAATTCATGGTTTAGTCGTTTCGCAAGGCAAAGCTCAGGACCGGCGCACTCAAGCGAGCGCGCCGGGCAGGCCATTCAGGATCACTCGATACTGAAAGGGAAGTACTTGTCGTTGATCTTTTTGTAGGTGCCGTCGGCTTTGATTTCAGCCAGGGCTTTGTTCAGGCGCTCACGCAGTGGGTCGCCTTTACGTACGGCGATACCGATCTTGTCGCTCTCAACCACCGGGTCGCCCTTGAATTCGTAGGCGGAGCCGTCTTTGCTTTTCAGCCACTCGTACTGCACGTACTTGTCGGCGAGTATCCCGTCCAGGCGGCCGGAAGTCAGGTCGAGGTAGGCGTTTTCCTGGGTGTCGTAGAGCTTGGCGGTGGTGTCCGGCAGCTTGTCTTCCAGGTAGGTACCGGCCAGCGTCGCGCGCTGTGCACCGATGATCTTGCCCTTCAGGTAGTCCGCGTCGGTCTTGAAGTCTTTGGTGGCTTTAGGCGCGATGAACTGCAGCTTGTTGGAGTAGTACGGGTCGGTGAAGTCGACGGCCTGCTTGCGTTCATCGGTGATGGACAGCGAGGAGACCAGGAAGTCGAACTTCTTGGCGTTCAGGGCCGGGATGATGCCGTCCCAGTCCGAGACATACACTTCGCACTTCTCGACTTTCATCTTCGCGCACAGGGCGTCGCCGATGTCTTTGTCGAAGCCGACGACGTTGCCGCTGGCATCTTTATTGTTGAACGGCGGGTAGGCCGCCTCGATCCCCATTTTCAAGGTCTCGGCCATCGCCGTGGCGCTGAACGCCATCGAAACGGCGGCAGCCAGGAGGAATTTTTTATAGTTCTGCATGCATGTTGCTCCGTTAGCGGTTGCTGGACATGAATTGTTTGCAGCGCGCCGAAAGCGGGTTTTCAAACACCTGCTGTGGCGATCCTTGCTCTTCGACCAGGCCCTGGTGCAGGAACACCACTTCACTGGACACCTGACGGGCGAAGCCCATTTCATGGGTGACCAGCAGCATGGTGCGGCCTTCTTCGGCCAGTGCGCGGATCACATTAAGTACTTCCTGAACCATTTCCGGGTCAAGGGCCGATGTCGGCTCGTCGAACAGGATGACTTTGGGCTGCATCGCCAGGGTGCGGGCGATCGCGGCGCGTTGCTGCTGGCCGCCGGACAATTGCGCGGGGTAGGCGTGGCGCTTGTCGCTGATGCCGACCTTGGCCAGCAAGGCTTCGGCGATTTCAATGGCTTCGGCCTTGCTCTGGCCGAGCACCCGGCGTGGCGCCTCGATGATGTTGTCGAGGACGCTCATGTGCGGCCACAGGTTAAAGTTTTGAAACACAAAACCGATTTCGCTGCGCAGGCGGTTGATCTGTTTGCCGTCGGCGGCTACCAGCTCGCCGTTTTTTGCGGCCTTGAGCTTGAGTTCTTCACCGGCCACCAGGATTTGCCCCTGGTGCGGGTTTTCCAGGAGGTTGATGCAGCGCAGGAACGTGGACTTGCCGGAACCGGAGGAACCCAGGATCGAGATCACATCGCCGTCGCGGGCGGTCAGCGAGATACCTTTAAGTACCTCCAGCTCACCATAGCGTTTATGCAAGTTGCGGATTTCAAGCGCGGGCGTGGCCTCAGCCATGTGCGGTCCTCATTGTGTTCATTGCGCTCCTGCTGTTGGCCCGCCTTCCTGGCGAGGCGCCAAGCTAGCATAGCGTTTGGATGACAGCCAACAGCCCTGCAGGCGGTAAACAGACGGTCTGCGGCAGGGTGTCGCATCGGCACAGCAGTGTGTCGCGCCATCAACAACCGAACAGCCGTTTGAACCCGGATGCCTACAGGCTTCGCGTAAAAAAGGGCGCGATGGTGCCAGCTTTGGCCGGGTGTTGGAAGGGTTAAACCGGCGAACGGTCCTTATCAGCCCTCTAATGGGGCGTCACGCACAATTTGTGTGTGTTTTTGGTGCGCCTGTTCGTACTTCAAGTGGGTCGCACAGTAACGCTATAGCGGAATGCCATTAGTGTCAGTGACTTACGAGAGCTGTTGAGTTTCCCTACAGGCCGCGTCAATCGCGGCCCTGTAACATTTTGGCGCAAATCTTGCGTAAAAAATAAAGAACGCCCCGTTGGTTTCTTTTCACGAGAAAGACGTCAGGCCGGGTGGACCGTATTCGCAATTCCTCGCAAAGGTGTGTCAATGAGTAGTACGCAAAGCTCCAATGACCTCGAACAGGGGCTCAAACCGCGTCACGTCACCATGCTGTCGATTGCCGGCGTTATTGGTGCCGGTTTGTTTGTCGGCTCCGGCCACGCGATTGCTGCCGCAGGCCCGGCCGTGCTGCTGGCGTATGCGGCCGCCGGTACGCTGGTGGTGTTGGTGATGCGCATGCTGGCCGAGATGGCCGTGGCATCCCCGGACACGGGTTCGTTCTCGACTTATGCCGACCGTGCGATTGGTCACTGGGCCGGCTTTACCATCGGCTGGCTGTACTGGTGGTTCTGGGTGCTGGTGATTCCGCTGGAAGCCAACGCCGCCGCGACCATCCTCCACGCCTGGTTCCCCAACGTGGCGATCTGGGCCTTCACCCTGATCATCACTTTGCTGCTGACCGCGACCAACCTGTTCAGCGTAAAGAACTACGGCGAGTTCGAGTTCTGGTTTGCGCTGATCAAAGTGGTGGCGATCATTGGCTTTGTGATCCTCGGCATCCTGGCGATCTTCGGCTTCCTGCCGGGAAGTCAGGTCAGCGGCGTTTCGCACCTGTTCGACACCCAGGGCTTCCTGCCAAACGGCATGGGCGCGGTGTTGGCGGCGATCCTGACCACGATGTTCTCGTTCATGGGCACCGAGATCGTGACCATCGCGGCCGCTGAATCGAAGAACCCTGGCCAGCAGATCTCCAAGGCCACCAACTCGGTGATCTGGCGGATCGGCTTGTTCTACCTGGTGTCGATCTTCATCGTGGTGGCCCTGGTGCCATGGAATGATCCTGCGCTGGCAGCGGTCGGTTCCTACCAGACGGTGCTGGAACGCATGGGCATCCCGAATGCCAAGCTGATCGTTGACCTGGTGGTGTTGGTGGCCGTGACCAGCTGCCTGAACTCGGCGCTGTACACCGCTTCACGCATGATGTTCTCCCTGGGCCGTCGCGGTGATGCACCGGCGGTGTCCAAGATCACCAACAAGAGCGGCACGCCTTACTGGGCGGTGTTGCTGTCTACCGGCGCGGCGTTCCTGGCGGTGTTCGCCAACTACGTGGCCCCGGCGGCGGTGTTTGAATTCCTGCTGGCCAGCTCCGGCGCCATCGCGCTGCTGGTGTACCTGGTGATCGCCGTGTCGCAACTGCGCATGCGCCAGAAGCGCACGGAAGCGGGCGAGAAGATTGCCTTCAAGATGTGGCTGTTCCCGGGCCTGACGTATGCGGTGATCGTGTTCATCGTGGGCGTGCTGACGATCATGTTGTTCCAGGACGCGCATCAGGTGGAGATCATGGCCACCGGGATTCTGAGCTTGCTGGTGATTGCGGCGGGGCTGATTGTGTCGCGTCGGCGCAAGGGCCGGAAGGTTGGGGCGGCGGTGCTTAACTGACGGAATGCTTTCGTCGCAATACCGTTGATCAAATGTGGGAGCGGGCTTGCTCGCGAATGCGGTGGATCAGTCGACATTTGAGCTGACTGACACACTGCCTTCGCGAGCAAGCCCGCTCCCACATTTCGTTTTGTATCAGTCTTCGGAGCTAACCAGCGCCTGTGACGCCGCGACGTAATCAGCCTGAAACTCCGGCGATTCAATCCACGCCAGCGCTGCCGCTTCATCCTCGGTATCCGTGGCCCACTGGCGATACTCGATCAGTGCCGCGAGGATAAAGTCGGTCGCTTCCTCTTCACCTTCCTGCTCCAGCACCACCGCCAACAGCGGGTGCGCCAGGAACGCCGCACACAGCGCTTGTTGGCTGGTTTCGCCAGCGGTGCGCATTTCCAGGAACAGCTCGGTCAAATCCACTGACTCAAGATCGATGCGGCTGTCATCGCCGGCAAAGGCGTCCGGCTTGGTCGCGACGGCGCGTTGGGTACGGTTCTGCTTGGCCTTGGCTTTTGCCCGGTGGGCGCGTTTTTGCTGCTTGTTCGGCGAGGCCATGGGCTCACGTCCTTGGTGTCAGGATCTGGGGGTGGGGTATTGAAGCGCAGGTCTGGGGAAATCCCAAGGCTTTCTAGGTGCGATCCGTCACTTGGCGCCCCGGCGTGCCGTTGGCCAACTCTCCCCGCTGTAGCCATGCCAATGCAATCGGCCACAACCGATCCTGATATTGGCTACGAAAGAACGCGAAATGCCCGACCTCTTTTTCGCCGATATCTTCAGGGGCGATCCGCAGATGCGTGCGCTCGCTGCCTTTGAAATAACCCAGCAGGCGCTCGATTGCCGCCACCGTGCCAAACGGATCATCGGTAATGCTGATCGCCAATACCTGTGCCTTCACCCGGGAAAACGGCAACTCACCCAAGGCCCGCCCGCTGGGGCGCTGTTCATAACCCGGCGTCGGCGTGCTCCAATCGCGTACCACACCCGCCGGCGTATCCTCGAGCCAGCCCATGCGCTTGCCCGGGAAGTAGCCAAAAAACGCAGTCATCAATGGCATCACCACATGCCATTTGGCAAACATCCGCCAGCGCCCGCTCGCCTCGTAGTCGCGCCAGTAGGCAAACTGCGCGCCTACCGTCACCAGGCGCCGAATTACCGCGCCGGAAGCCCCGAGTCCCGCCGCACATCCGCCAAAACTGTGCCCGACCACATCAATCGGCTGGCCGGCAAACTCCCGCTGTGCCCGCTGCAGGATCGCTTCGAAGTCCAGCACGCCCCAATCCGACCACGAGGCCTTGAACCCTTTCAGCGAGCCGCTGCGGGATTCGCCGATGCCGCGGTAGTCGTAGGTGATGACGTCGAAGCCATTGGCAAACAGGTAATCGGCAAACCGTGAGTAGTGGCGGCAGCGCACAGAGGTAGCGGCGTTGATGATGACGACCGGGCGTTCAAAGTCTGTGCGCGGATGGCGCCACGTGAAGCCGCCGATGGAATGCCCATCGGCTGCGGACTCGCGGAATGCTTCGGCTTGAGGTCGGACTGGCAGGTTCATGAGCAGGCTCGATCATTGCGCTTTCGATGGGGTGTCAAAGGCCCGTGCGCAGTTTTATAAGAAGTCGAAACTAACAAATTTCTGCTACGAAGACCCCGGGGATTTTTCTGAGGCTCGACCTGAGCGGCACAGATGCCTAGGCTTAGACCCTTTCGCCCACCAGAGCCGGCCCATGACCCGCGACACACTCGAACAAAACCAGATCCCCCTCTACTTCGCCAGCGTGCTGCTCGCCGTCGTTGTCGGCCTGGTGGCACCATCCATGGCCCAGGGCCTGGGCACTCTGGTGACACCTGCCATCGCCGTGTTGATGTATGCGATGTTCCTGCAAATCCCGTTTCTGGACCTGCGCCAGGGCCTGGGCAACAAACGCTTCATGGCCGCGTTGCTGTTGGCCAACTTCATCCTGATCCCGCTGCTGGTGTGGGCGTTGACCCGTGGCCTGGCGGATCACCCGGCGATTCTGATCGGCGCGTTGCTGGTGCTGCTGACGCCATGCATCGACTACGTGGTGGTGTTCACTCATATCGGCAAGGGTGACTCGCGGCTGATGCTTGCGGCGACCCCGGTTCTGTTGCTGCTGCAACTGTTGCTGTTGCCGGTGTATCTGGGAGTGATGTTGGGGGCGCAGTCGCAGGTGGTGGTGGCGGTGAGGCCCTTTGTAGAGGCCTTCCTGCTGCTGATCGTTGCACCGATGATTCTGGCGGTGCTGACGACTTCCCTGTCCCGGCGATCCGCAGTCATCAGCACGTGGAACGATGCCTGGGCCTGGTTACCCGTACCGGCCATGGCGCTGGTGTTGATGGTGGTGATCGGTTCGCAGATCACCGCAGTGGTCCGCGATATCGGCCTGCTGGCGCCGGTGATCCCGGTGTATATCGGCTTCCTGTTATTGGCCCCGCTGATGGGGGCATTGGCTTCGCGACTGTTCAAGCTACCGGCGACCACGGCGCGGGCGGTCACCTTCAGCGCGTCCACCCGCAATTCCCTGGTGGTACTGCCGCTGGCGCTGGCATTGCCTGAAGACATCCGCGGGCTTGCCGCCGCTGCGGTGATCACGCAAACCCTGGTGGAACTGGTGGGAGAGCTACTCTACATCCGGCTGGTGCCGCTGCTGATCTGGCCCGCTCGTCGTTAGGCGGATGAATGTTTGATTCCGTTCAGGGGGCATTCAGCGTGGGGTTCGGCAACATGGCCCGGTTTACCCCACCTGACAGGCTGAATAATGGATCAACACAATCGCTTTCGAATGGAATCGCTGGGCATTTTCGTTATCGCCTTGCTGCTGTTTACCCTGGGCATCTGGGACCAGCAACCACAAGGCTTCGACGGCCGCTGGGCCGTGTTCATGCAAGAGATGTTTCGCCACGGCGCGAGCCTGTTTCCTACCACCTACGGTGAGCCTTACCCGGACTACCCGGGCACCGCGACCTACCTCAGCTACCTTTTTGCCCGCTTGTTCGGCGCGCCCAACGACTTGGCCAACGTGATGCCCACCGCCATGGCGTCGGCCGGGGTCATGGCGCTGATCTACCGCTTGCTGGTGCCGTCGGGCCGAGCGTGGGCGCTGCTGACGGTGCTGCTCACCGCATTGACCGCGCAATTGCTGGAGAAGTCGCGCTCGGTGTGCCTGGACCAGATGGTCTCGTTGTTGTGCCTCGGTGCTTTCTACCTGTTGCATACCGGCGAGCGCATGGGTTCGAGGCTGCGCCAATATGCGGTCTTTCCGTTGTTCGTGGTGGCGTTTGCCATTCGTGGGCCGCTGGGGCTGATTGAGGTGTGCGGGGTGGTGTGTGTCTACTGGGCGCTGGGCCCCGCTCGCACTCGGCAAGAGCGAATTGGCGTGCTGAAAAAGGTCATTGCCCATGGCGTGATCGGCCTGATCCTGCTGGCCGGCTGTTGGTGGTTGCTATTGAAGCTGGCGCGGATCAGCGGTGGCGAAGCCTTCGTCGATGATGTGCTGCGGATGCAGTTCGCCGGGCGCCTCGACGAATCCGGTGAGGCGTTCTACTTCTACTTCAAGCTGAGCCTGTACCGTTACTTCCCGGTGGTACCGCTGGCACTGGCAACGATGATTGCCCTGCGCCACAAATGGTCGATGCGTAACGACGATGCCGACGTGCAGTTGATGCTGCGCCTGGCCGCCTGCGGCCTGATGATTTTGGTGGGCTTGTCCGTCCCGCACTTCAAGCGCGCCTATTACATCGTGCCGATGGTCCCGATGTTTGCTGCTGTAGCCGCCTATGGCCTGCTCCAGGCCCAAGGCTGGCTGCTCAGGGTGCGTCGTGGCTATGAGTGGCTGGTGGCTGTGTTACCGGTGCTGGGCATCGTGGTGGTGTTCGTCTGTCGGCACCTGTGGCACAAGCACGGTTACTGGCCGGACGTTTCCGTGCCTGCGTTGGTGGGTGTGCTGATTGTGTTGCAACTGGCAGCGGGGATTGCCTGGCGCCGTTTGCAGGGCAGTCTCGGCCAGCGCCTGGTGGTGCTCAGCCTGATTGCGCTGGCGACCCAATGGCTGGTGTTGGTGAAGGTGGTGGAGCCGGCCAAGGACCTGCAATACGACACCAAGAACTTCGTTGGCGCGGTGGAGAAGCTGCGTGCCGATAGTCCCGGAACGTTGGTGTTTGTCGATCTGGCCAAAGACACCTGGGCGATTCGCTACATCATGAACCTGGATCACGACGAGCAGCCGTTGTTCATCGGGCGCAACGAACCGTTGCTGGTGGACACGCTGCCGCGCCCCGCCTGGGTGATTGTGGAGCGCAAGCAAACCGCATTGCTGAGCGGCACGCCGCTTGAGCATATGGCGCCGGTGTCCGATGGGCGGTTGAATGACAACCCATTATTGGTGTTCCTGGTGAAGTAACTCAGCCGCCGTATCCGTCGTGGCGGTGCATCCAGATGTAGGGCTCGGGCTGAGGTGCTATTTCAGGCCGTCTATGCGTAGGGATTCTCCAGCTGCTCCGGTATGAAGCCTTCTTCACGAAGTGATTTGATGACGCCTCTTATCAAATAATTGTTTGAGAAGCCGATGGTGTATTGCCGCGCGCCAGGGCTAATGGGCAGTAGCATGCCTTGGTCGACCAATTTCTTTATTTGGTAGGTTCTCTGTGCCGCGGAAAGTTTTGGCAACGCCTTGGCGATATCACCTGACTTGACCACCTTCAACTGGACTGCGGTAGTCAGGATTTTCTCCTCCGACGGCGTAATCCAGCCTCGCTCTTTTGCCATCGCAACGGTGGGTGCCAAAACGTGCTGGGTCAGGTAGCGGTAGTCAGTCAGCCTGTTTACCTTTTCAAGCTCATCTCTAATGCCACCCAGAACATAAATGCACCAGGCTTCAAGGCTTTCCCTGGTGCCTGTGTCGGCGGTCGACAGCATTGAGTAATACCTTCCCCGATCAATACAAAAAACCGCAGTAGGATTAAGTACTCGACCTTCAGTACTGACATTGAAGCCGTACTTCATCAGCAGTGCGTAGGTGAGAAGGCGTACCACTCGGCCGTTTCCGTTGCCGAACGGGTGAATCCAGCCGAATCGATGATGGGCGAGTGCAACCTTCATCAGGTCATATTTGGGTGGGTCTTTTTTATTGATGAAGGCGACCAGCTCTTGCATGTATCCAGGCACCATTACTGCGTCAGGCGGCAGATGCTGTGACTGAGCGATACGGACCCCGCCTTCACGGTAAGCGCCGGGCGTACGGTCTCCCTCGCGCTGCAGGTCATGAACTGTCATTGAGTGAAGCTCGCGGATAACGAACTCGGTGAGCTCCGTGCCCGATTCCATGACGCTTTCAATGTATTCCATGGCTTTTTCGATGTTCGCGATTTCGCGCAACTGATCGGTTGCCTGCGCCGTTCCTTCAACCTTGCTTTCGATGTAATCGGCCAAGGTCGTGTGGTTGCCTTCGATTCGTGCGGATCCCAGGCTTTCCAGCGTATGGAAAAGCTCTTTTAGCTGGAAGAAAACGGTTGGCGGTGTGTCCCCACCCAATTGCAGGCGCCGCAGGTGTTCCAGTTCGCTCAATACGTCAACCAGGCCCGAATCGAACGACGGGTTCAAAAGCTCGAGATCGTGGTGAAGAAACTCGGCCATGGAAGGATTATCTCGGATGAGTTGAGGGATTATCTCGAATAGTAGGTGCTTTGGTGCCTATAGGGTGGGCACTTGGTTCCTAATTAGGAGCCACACTATCTCAAAAGTGCTATTGAGATAAGTAGGATTTTCCGTGACTCGAAGTGGAAAACGCTCTGCACCGTGTCGTACGGGTCCGGCCTGGAGGCGCTTTTTGAGGCGCACAACAGATGAAGTGAGTGGCCACAAATCCCGGACAACAAAAAACCCGCACTAGGCGGGTTTCTTGTGTGTTTCAGATGACGTTTGCACCATCTGAAACTAATTAGTGGTGCCCAGAGACGGAATCGAACCGCCGACACGGGGATTTTCAATCCCCTGCTCTACCGACTGAGCTATCTGGGCAACGGGGCGCATTAAACGGGTTTTTCAGGGGGTCGTCAAGCAAGTTTTCAAAAAATATTTAATTATTACCGTCGCTTACGGACCAACCCCCACATTTGATCAATTATTCAGCAGGTGGCACGTAGCCGTCGGCCTTGGCGTAATCTTCGCCGGAAAAGAACTTGTCCATCTCGCCCTGCAGGTATTTGCGGTCTTCGGCGTTCATCATGTTCAGGCGTTTTTCGTTGATCAGCAGGGTCTGGTGCTTTTGCCAGTCGGCCCAGGCCTTGGCGGAGACGTGATCGAAGATGTCCTGGCCCTTGGCGCCGGGGAACGGAGCGCGTTCCAGGGCGGGCAATTTTTCGTGGTACTTGCGGCAGATGATGGTGCGGGTCATGACGGAACTCCTGCGTTCAATGCTTCAGCCGCGCGCTTCAGCAGTTTCTTGACCGGGGCGGCAAGGCCCAGGCGCGGCGGGGTGGCGAGGTTATACCAGAGCCAGTCAGCCTCGGCCACGTGATGGGCAGACTCCTGGACCTGGACCAGCCAGGGTTCGATAGCCAGTTGGAAGTGGCTGAAGGTGTGGATCAGGCTCGGCAGTTCCTGATGCTTGCCCAGCGCCAGCGAGTGCTGGTTGGCCAGGTGCTCCAGGTCGCTCAGGTCATCCAGCTCCGGCAAGCTCCACAAACCGCCCCACAGGCCTGTGGAAGGGCGACGGTAAAGCAGAATCGCGCCCTCGCCATTGGCCAGCATCGGCATCAGCGTGCGCTTCTGGGGCACGGTCTTGCGCGGCTTGGGGATCGGGTAGCGGGTTTCCAGGCCGAGCATGTGGGCTTCGCAGCCCTTTTCCAGCGGGCACAGCAGGCAACTGGGTTTACTGCGGGTGCAAAGGGTGGCGCCCATGTCCATCATCGCCTGGGTGTAGGCGTTGACGCGGTCGTGGGGCGTAAAGCGCTCTGCGGTGGCCCACAGCTGCTTGGCGACCTTAGGCTCGCCCGGGTAACCCTCTTGGGCGGTAAAGCGCGCCAGCACGCGTTTGACGTTGCCATCGAGGATCGGCGCCCGCAGGCCCATGCTCAGGCTGGCAATCGCGCCAGCGGTAGATAGGCCGATGCCCGGCAATTCGGTGAGCTTTTCAACGTCACGGGGAAACTCGCCGCCGTATTCGGCCACGACGATCTTTGCGGTCTTTTGCAGGTTGCGCGCCCGGGTGTAGTAACCCAGCCCCGTCCACAGGTGCAGCACCTCGTCTTCCGGTGCGGCGGCCAGGGCTTCGACCGTTGGCAATGACGCCATGAACCGGTCGAAGTAGTTCAGCACGGTGCTGACCTGAGTCTGCTGCAACATGATCTCCGAGACCCACACCCGGTAAGGCGTGATGCCCTGTTGCCAGGGCAGGTCGTGGCGACCGTGGCGGTCGTACCAGTTCAGCACCGCCTCTGAAAATTCCTCGTTTCTCATCGCTTGAACAGACCCTTCAACGCGTCTTTCAACTGTGGATTGACCTTGTCGAGCTTCTGCTCAAGCTTCTCGCTGAGCTTGTTGCCCGCTGCCTTGATGGCGACCTGGCTCAAGCCGTCCTTGTCCAGGCGGCACGCCTTGGCGCCCAGTTCCAGCGGGCCACGGCAGCGCAGCGGGACTTCGATGTTCTGGAAGTTGGAGCCCACTTGGCAAGCCGGGTCCGGCACTTCGCGCTGGTCGCCTTCGACGATGATGCCGACGCGGTAGTCCATGCCCAGCACGCGCAGGTCGACGTCACCGTCGCCGTTGACGGTCAGGCCCGGGATGCGCACTTTGAGGTCGGGGTTGCTGGCCACGCCGTTGCGGAAGGTCAGGTTGCCCTTGAGCTCCTGGAACGGGGTGTCCTTGCCGCGCTGCTCGCCGCTGAGGGTCTTGCGGTTGAGCAGGGCGATGCCGGTGCACAGCTGTTGCTCAAGGTTGGCGTTGAGCAGTACACCGTTGTTGATCGCGAAGCTGGCGGTACCGTTGAGGCTGTCGATCAGGGCTTTCTGGCTATTGCCGCGGCCATTGAGGTTGCTGTCGAGGGTGAGCTGGCCCTTCACCGGCGGGTTCTGCCCCTGGGCTTGCAGGATGCGTTCGATCGGTACTTGCTTGATGCGCGTTTGCAGCGCCAGCAGCGGGATGTCCTGGCGCACGTCAAGGTTGCCGTTGGCCTGGAAGCTGCCGTTGTAGAGGCCGCCGCTCAAGGTGTCGAGCTTGAGCTGACCATCGAGGCCGGAGGCTTTCAGGGCGGCGTTCTGGATCGGCAGATGGCTCAGGGTCAATTGTCCGAAGGACAGGTCGGCGTTCACGTCCAGGGTGCGCAGGCGGGTCAGTGGCAGCAGCTTGTCGTTGCTCCACGCGGCCTTGGTCGGCGCGTCGGGCAGCGGTGTGGTGCCCCCGGCCGCCATGGCGCCGGCTTCGCTGTTCTGTACTTCAGCCTGGCGCGCGGCCGCAGCGCCTTTGGCGGCTTCGGACTTGGCCGGCAGGTAGTTGTCGGCGTTGAACGTATCGGCCTTGAGCTGCACTCGCAGGGATTGCTTGGCGAAATCATCCACGGCCACGCGCCCGGTAAAGGTGCTGTCGTCGAGTTTCAGGTTGAGGTCTTCAAGCGCCAGGCTGGTCGGTGTGCCCTTGAGGCGGCTGACCAGTTCGACCTTGCTCAGGCTGCCTGCGGCCATCGGAGGCAGCGGGTTGCCGACGCTGTCGAGGAACTTGGCCAGGTCAAACTGGGCAATCGACAGGGCACCATTGAGCTGCGGAGTCTTGTCCAGGTCGTTGACCTTCAGCTCGCCCAGGGCGCGCAGTTGGTTCAGCGACAGCTTCATGTTGGTCCATTCGGCGATGTTGGCGGCAAGGTCCACCAGCAATTGGCCCTGGGTCGAAAAGGTCACGGTCTTGCCTTGCAGCGGCTCGCCCGTGGCTTCGCCACTGAGTTTCATGTCTTCGAACTGGTAACGCTGGAGGGCGCGCTGAATGCGCAGGTTGCCGTTCAACTCGGTCTTGACGCGCATCAGCGGCTGATTGGTGCCGAGGAATGCGGTGAGTTTCAGTGGGATGCTTGCACCTTCGTGCACCGCGCCGGCGCTCAATTGGATGCTTTCGGCGCTGAACTGCTTACCGCTCTGCTCATCGTTGTATTCGACGCGGGCGTTATTGATGGTCAGGCTGTCGATGTCCAGGCGGATCGGCTGCGGCGGCTTTTCAGGCTTGGGCGGCGTGGCCGCTTCAGTGACGGCGGGCGCACTGGTGGCGGTGGCCGGGTCCGGCACATTCTTGCCGATGTCTTCCCAGTTGCCGTGGCCATGCACGTCTTTGTTCAGGCGCAGGTTCAGGCCTTCGACACGCACGTCGCTCATCTGCACTTCACGGCGTAGCAGAGGCAGCACGCGAACAGACAGGCCGAGCATCTGCAAATCGGCAAACGGTTGGGTCGGGTTGGTCAGGGTCGCAACGCTGGCCTCGTGCAGTTCCAGGCCTAGCCAGGGGAACAGGCTCCAGCCGATGTCGCCATTGAGCGTCAGCTCGATGTGAGCCTTGTCGCGGGCAATCTGGCGAATCTCGTCTTTGTAGTCGTTGGGATCGAAGAGATGGGTCAGGGCAAAGCCTAGAGCCACAATGATCAGCAACAGCCCGAGAAGTACCAGACCCAGGATTTTGCCGAACGCTTTCATGGGCGAGTCCTTGTATGTCGATTTAAAATTTAGCCGAAGAGTATAACGCCCGAAGGCTTACGTCAGTTCGCGGATAGTTACATTGTATCCAAGGTCGGAAAAACGGGATTTTGGCGTCAAAAAAGACAGATAACCTGGAAAAGGTGATGGCAGTTTGGTTTTTCTGTCATCCACAGATGCTAATCTCTGCGTGTTCGTCCGCCTTCTGCGGCTAAACGTCGCGCCAAAATGGAGCTTTACTCAAAAAAACGGCCACGCTTTGCGTGCCAGGCCGAGGGAGAGAGCGCCCGACGGACACATACTAATAACTGGGGGAAACACCAATGAGCACTAGCACTGCGGCGGGTCATACTGCTGCACAGCCTGCGTTCCTGTCCAAGGAGCGCATTATCGCCAAGCCTGGGTTCAACCGTTGGCTGGTACCACCGGCCGCCCTGGCCATCCACCTGTGTATCGGCATGGCCTACGGCTTCTCGGTGTTCTGGTTGCCGTTGTCCAAGGCGCTGGGTATCACCGCACCAGTCGCCTGTGCGCCGGACATGAGCTTTATCAGCCAGGTCTTCTCGTCGCAATGCGACTGGCCCATCTCCATGCTGGGCTGGATCTACACTCTGTTCTTCATCTTCCTGGGTTGCTCGGCAGCGATCTGGGGCGGCTGGCTGGAACATGCCGGGCCACGTAAAGCCGGTGTCGTGTCGGCCTTGTGCTGGTGCGGCGGTCTGCTGATCTCTGCGTTGGGGATCTATACCCACCAGATCTGGCTGATGTGGATCGGCTCCGGGGTCATTGGTGGTATCGGCCTGGGACTGGGCTATATCTCGCCGGTCTCGACCCTGATCAAGTGGTTCCCGGACAAGCGCGGCATGGCTACCGGCATGGCGATCATGGGTTTCGGCGGCGGCGCGATGGTTGGTGCTCCGTTGGCAGCCGCCCTGATGGGCCACTTCGCTTCGCCGACCAGCGTTGGCGTGTGGCAGAGCTTCGTGGTCATGGCCGTGATCTACTTCGTGTTCATGATCGGCGGCGCCTTGTCCTACCGCGTTCCGCCGACCGGCTGGAAGCCTGAGGGCTGGACTGCCCCGGCGAAAAAAGCAAGCAACGCGATGATTACTCACCGTCACGTGCACGTAAACGTGGCCTGGAAAACCCCGCAATTCCGCCTGGTGTGGCTGGTGCTGTGCCTGAACGTATCGGCCGGTATCGGCATCCTCGGCATGGCTTCGCCGCTGCTGCAGGAAGTGTTCGGCGGTAAATTGCTGGGTAACGGCCTGACGTTTGGCCAACTGGATGCCGGTCAACTGGCTTCCATCGCGGCCATCGCCGCCGGCTTTACCGGCCTGTTGAGCCTGTTCAACATCGGTGGCCGGTTCTTCTGGGCATCGTTCTCCGACTACCTGGGCCGTAAAAACACCTACTTCGTGTTCTTCGCATTGGGCTTTGCCCTGTACGCGTTGATCCCGAACCTGGGTCACCTGGGCAACGTCGCGCTGTTCGTGGCGGCGTTCTGCATCATCCTGTCGATGTACGGCGGTGGTTTTGCGACCGTCCCGGCTTACCTGGCAGACCTGTTCGGTACGCAAATGGTGGGCGCGATCCACGGTCGTCTGCTGACCGCATGGGCAGCGGCGGGCGTGTTGGGCCCGGTGTTGGTGAACTACCTGCGCGAGTACCAGTTGAGCATCGGCGTTGAACGCGCTGCCGCTTACGACATCACCTTGTACATCCTCGCCGGTCTGCTGGTGCTGGGCTTCATCTGCAACCTGCTGGTACGGCCGGTGGCCGACAAGTACTTCATGACCGACGCCGAACTGGCTGCCGAACAGGCGCTGGGCCACGACAAGGGCGCCGATTCCAGCACCGTGCTGGAATGGAAAGCCTCCTCCGGCAGCGTGCCATTGGCGGTGGCTGCCTGGCTGGTGGTGGGTATTCCGTTGGCGTGGGGCGTGTGGGTCACCCTGCAGAAAACTGCGGTACTGTTCCACTAACACCGCGTAACCCTTGTGGGAGCGGGCGTGTGTGGGAGCGGGCTTGCTCGCGAATGCGATGGATCAGTCAGCCCATGTATTGGCTGACACACCGCTTTCGCGAGCAAGCCCGCTCCCACACAAAGCTGCTCCCACACTTGTACTGACATGTCTATCCCCGACACTCCATCAGTCTTATCCCCTCCGATGTTTCTGTTTAGCGCCCGCGCCCCTATAATGGCTGCCTTTTTCGCCCAATGATTTTGCGGAGCTGGTGATGGCCGAACGTAAGGCGTCCGTCGAGCGCGACACTCTGGAAACCCAGATCAAAGCCTCGATTAACCTGGATGGCACCGGAAAGGCCCGATTTGATATCGGTGTACCTTTTCTTGAGCACATGCTGGACCAGATCGCCCGTCACGGGCTGATCGACCTGGATATCGTCAGCAAGGGCGACCTGCATATCGACGACCACCACACCGTGGAAGACGTCGGTATCACGTTGGGCCAGGCTTTTGCCAAAGCCATCGGCGACAAGAAAGGCATCCGTCGCTACGGCCACGCCTATGTCCCGCTGGATGAAGCGCTGTCGCGTGTGGTCATCGACTTCTCCGGCCGTCCAGGCCTGCAGATGCACGTACCCTACACCCGCGCCACCGTGGGCGGCTTCGACGTTGACCTGTTCCAGGAATTCTTCCAGGGTTTCGTCAACCACGCGCTGGTCAGCCTGCACATCGACAACCTGCGCGGCACCAACACTCACCACCAGATCGAGACCGTGTTCAAGGCCTTCGGTCGCGCCCTGCGCATGGCCGTAGAGCTGGATGACCGCATGGCCGGGCAAATGCCGTCGACCAAGGGCGTCCTGTAATGCAGACGGTCGCGGTTATCGATTACGGCATGGGTAACCTGCACTCGGTGGCCAAGGCCCTCGAGCACGTAGGTGCCGGCAAGGTGCTGATCACCAGCGATGCCGACGTGATTCGCGAAGCCGACCGGGTGGTGTTCCCGGGGGTTGGCGCGATTCGCGACTGCATGGCCGAGATTCGCCGCCTGGGCTTCGACAGCCTGGTGCGTGAAGTCAGCCAGGACCGGCCGTTCCTCGGCATCTGCGTGGGCATGCAAGCGTTGCTCGACAGCAGCGAAGAGAACGCCGGCGTCGACTGCATCGGCCTGTTCCCGGGCCAGGTGAAGTTTTTCGGCAAGGACCTGCACGAAGACGGCGAGCACCTGAAGGTGCCGCACATGGGCTGGAACGAAGTACGCCAGACCGTGGACCACCCGCTGTGGCACAACGTGCCGGACCTGGCGCGTTTCTATTTCGTGCACAGCTATTACATCGCCGCCGGTAACCCGCGTCAGGTGGTGGGTGGCGGGCACTATGGCGTCGACTTCGCCGCGGCCCTGGCCGACGGTTCGCGCTTTGCCGTGCAGTTCCACCCGGAGAAGAGCCATACCCATGGCCTGCAATTGCTGCAGAACTTCGCCGCGTGGGACGGGCGCTGGTAATGGCCAAGAAGGTCAAGCCGCCGATCTTGAACCTCACTCCCCAACAGGAGAGTGAGGCCACCGACAAGATCAAGCGTTTCATGGAAGACCGCTTCGAGCTCAAGCTCGGTTCGTTCGAGGTCGCAGAAATCCTCGAACTGTTCACCACTGAAATTGCTCCGCACTATTACAACAGGGCGATTTTCGATGTGCAGACGCACCTTAAAGAAAGGTTCGAAAGCATCGAAAGCGACTTGTGGGCGCTCGAGAAACCCTGATTTCCCGAGCAACGCTGAATATCGAATAAGGTTTGCCAGATGCTGATTATTCCCGCTATCGATCTCAAGGACGGCGCCTGCGTACGTCTGCGCCAGGGCCGCATGGAAGATTCCACGGTGTTCTCCGATGACCCGGTGAGCATGGCTGCCAAGTGGGTGGAAGGCGGTTGCCGTCGTCTGCATCTGGTGGACTTGAACGGTGCGTTCGAAGGCCAGCCGGTCAACGGCGAAGTGGTGACGGCGATCGCCAAGCGTTACCCGAACCTGCCGATCCAGATTGGTGGCGGCATCCGCTCCCTGGAAACCATCGAGCACTACGTGAAAGCGGGCGTGAGCTACGTGATCATCGGCACGAAGGCCGTGAAAGACCCGGCCTTCGTCGCAGAAGCCTGCCGCGCGTTCCCGGGCAAGGTGATCGTCGGCCTCGACGCCAAAGACGGTTTTGTCGCCACCGACGGCTGGGCGGAAATCAGCACCGTCCAAGTGATCGACCTGGCCAAGCAGTTTGAAGCCGACGGCGTCTCCGCCATCGTTTATACCGACATCGCCAAAGACGGCATGATGCAGGGCTGCAACGTACCGTTCACCGCGGCGCTGGCCGCGGCTACCAAAATCCCGGTGATCGCTTCCGGCGGTATCCACAACCTGGGCGACATCAAGTCGCTGCTGGACGCGAAGGCGCCAGGGATCATCGGCGCCATCACCGGCCGGGCGATCTATGAAGGCACTCTGGACGTCGCTGAAGCCCAGGCTTACTGCGACGCCTACAACGGCTGAGGACTGACCATGGCGCTGGCCAAACGCATCATCCCTTGCCTGGACGTCGACAACGGTCGCGTGGTCAAGGGCGTCAAGTTCGAGAACATCCGTGACGCCGGCGACCCGGTGGAAATCGCCCGTCGCTACGACGAACAGGGTGCTGACGAGATTACCTTTCTCGACATCACCGCCAGCGTCGATGGTCGTGACACCACGCTGCATACCGTCGAGCGCATGGCCAGCCAGGTGTTTATCCCGCTGACCGTGGGCGGTGGCGTGCGCACCGTGCAGGACATTCGCAACCTGCTGAATGCCGGCGCGGACAAGGTCTCGATCAACACCGCCGCCGTGTTCAACCCGGAGTTTGTCGGCGAAGCTGCGCAGCACTTCGGCTCTCAATGCATCGTCGTCGCCATCGACGCCAAGAAAGTCTCCGGCCCGGGCGAAACCCCGCGCTGGGAGATCTTCACCCACGGCGGGCGCAAGCCGACCGGATTGGATGCCGTGGAGTGGGCGATGAAGATGGAAGCCCTGGGCGCCGGTGAGATCCTGCTGACCAGCATGGACCAGGACGGCATGAAAAACGGCTTCGACCTGGGCGTGACCCGTGCCATCAGCGATGCCTTGGGCATCCCGGTGATTGCTTCCGGTGGCGTCGGCAACCTGCAACATCTGGCCGACGGCGTGATCGAAGGCCACGCCAGTGCGGTGCTGGCAGCGAGTATTTTCCACTTTGGCGAATACACCGTTCCCGAGGCAAAGGCCTACATGGCGGCACGCGGTATCGTCGTTCGCTAAACGTCACTGGACACCATGGCAGGCTCGCGGCACTCTCTGGGCTTGCCATGGATTCCGGTAACTTTCATGTTCAGAGACCTGCTGCTCGCCCTCGCCAGTGCCACCGTTCTGTTGACGGGTTCGGCCCATGCCGATGAACCGTCCGACGGCGCTTCCCTGGTGCTGCTGACGGAAAACTTCCCGCCTTACAACATGGCGAAAAACGGCAAGAACTTCGCCAAGGAAGAGAACATCGAAGGCATCGCCGTGGACATCGTCCGCGAGACCTTCAAGCGTGCCGGCATTTCCTACAACCTCACTCTGCGTTTCCCCTGGGAACGAATCTACAAACTCGCCCTGGAAAAACCCGGCTACGGCGTGTTCGTGATGGCGCGTCTGCCGGACCGTGAGGCGCTGTTCAAATGGGTCGGCCCCATCGGCCCGGACGATTGGGTGCTGCTGGCCAAGGCCGACAGCAAGATCCAACTGAGCGACCTTGAGCAAGCCCGGCGTTACAGGATCGGCGCCTACAAGGGCGACGCCATCGCCGAGAGCCTTGAGAAACAAGGCCTGAAGCCGGTCATCGTGCTGCGGGATCAAGACAATGCGCAAAAACTGCTCGATGGCCAGATCGACCTGTGGGCCACCGGCGACCCGGCGGGCCGTTACCTGGCGCGCCAGGTCGGGGTGACCGGGCTCAAGACCGTGCTGCGTTTCAACAGCGCGGAGCTGTACCTGGCGCTGAACAAAAATGTGCCGGATGACGTAGTGGCGAAACTCCAGGCAGCCCTCGATCAGTTACGGCAGGAGGGTGTCGTCGATGAAATCATGGGGCGTTATCTCTAGGCTGGGCTCGGCCAGGGGTAGTTCCACGGCCTGCTTGAGCGGCCGTTCGGCTGGCGGCTCGTCAATGCGCTCCGGCTCGGAGGCGGGATACTCGCTCACGTACACGTTATCGCCGTTGGTATAGGTGACGGTGCCGGTCACCTGGCTGCCATCTTCACGCAGCAGGCGATATTCACTCTGGATGACGTAGGCCGCGACGGCTTTGTTGGCCGGGATGTAGCTGATGATTTCCAGCGCCGACAGATGCCCCCAGCCCTTTGCCGAGCGCTGGCAATGGGTAAAGTCCTGGTTCAGGTGGGCGGAAAATCCCAGTTCAAAGGCGCGGGCATCCGCAGGCCACTCACTGCATAGCTCAATGCTGGAGGTGGCGGTGAGAGCTCTTGACTGCTCCCCGGTCTCGCCCTTTGTGGCTGTCCACATGAAGGGTTGACTGGTGGCCGCCTGGTTGTGCCCAAAGCCGACGAACAAGTAGTGATCAATCCTTTCCAGTCGATACATGGGGCAGGTTTGCAATTGTTCGACAGGGCTCAGGTCCGGGTCTTTCACGGTAAACCAGGGAAGTTGGCAAATCTGAGGCTGTGCCAGTGTGTGCAGTGCCGCAGGTGGTGCGTAGCCGGAGAGCTGCGGTGGCTGCGGTCGCTCGTACACTGCGTCGGTCAGGGGCAGGCACAACGAATAGGCCGTGGCGGTCGGTTTCGCGTAGCTGGTGGTGCCGATAAAGGTGCCGGGGGCCAAATTGATTTCACCAGGGGCTGCGTCGGCGGGCTTGATTTCCCAGGCACTGAAGTCCATTGGTGCGCCACTGCCCTTGTCGGTCCAGATCAATTGCCCGGTCTGGGCCGCCGTGACCAGATCCTCGCGCACACAGCGCACCGTATTGCGCGAAGGTTTGTCGTAGCCCACGCCGCACACCAGTCCCATGGATACATAACCTTCAGGCGGCAATGGACGCCACAGGGAAAAGTCGGTGCGCGCGCCCGAGCCGGCATCCTTCCACACCAACTCGAACTCATCGGGTGAACGAAGTGCGGTGCCGTCGACCTTATTCGCGTCGCTGATGACGGCGACGACTTTCTGCTGGTTGATATTGCGATAGCCTTCGACCGCGATGTCACCCAGCGGGAAGAATTGGCTCAGCGAGTCGGCTGAAGTGGCCGGCCGCCAAAAGCTTATGGACTTGTAAACTCCCGATCCCCGGTCATTCCACAGAGGGATGAATTCGGACGTGAAATTGATGAGCAGGTCTTTGTATTGCAGTGCGTTCATGAGGAGACTCTCCAGTTGATCCAGGGATCCACTATCGGAGAGTCTGCAGGGGCAGGAGCGGTAGCTATTTAGAGTTAACGGTAGGTACCGTTTTTACCGTGGCCGGCCATGGCCTGATTACTGCGCAGGCTGATCATCAACTTGATGTCGATCCAGTCGATGCCCTGGGCCTTGAGCTTGGGCAGCTCACGTTCCAGCACCGCCAGGGTTTGCGGGTAGGGATGGCCGATCATTACGGCCGAACCCTGTTTGTGGGCCAGCTTGATCGCGGTCTGCAATTGAGTGGTGATGGCCGCTTCGGTGCGTTCGTCATCGAGGAACACATCCCGCGAGACGCTGGCCAGACCAATCTTCTGTGCCTCGGCGGCAGCGACGGTTTTAGCGCTGGTGCGGCTGTCGACGAAGAACTTGTGGCGCCGTTGCAGCTCACCCATCAACCAGGCCATCGCCTCCGGCTGAGCGGTCATACGGCTGCCCATGTGGTTGTTGATGCCGGCGGTGTAAGGCACGGCCTTGAAGGCCGCGTCCAGGCGTTTGCCGAGTTCTTCGATGGGCAGGTCGGGGTGCCAGGCGAACGGGCCGGTGGCCGGGTCCATGGGCATGTGCAGGATGACGATCTTGCCCGCCTTGTGGGCTTCGCGGGCGAATTCGGCGGCGTGGGGTGTGTCGGGCATGATCGCCGTGGTCACCGGGCCTGGCAGGGCGAGCACACGACGATCCCGGGGCAGGTTTTGCCCGAGGTCGTCGATGATCAGGGTCAGGTAGGCTTTGTGTTCAGCGGGGGCTGTGCTGGCAGGGCTGCCTTGGGCAACTCCCGCCAGACAGCACAGCAACGCGACGATCAGTCCACAACGCATATCAACGGCTGCGCGTAATGCTCAGGCCCTTGAGCAGGCTCAGCGCCTGGGCCAGTTGATAATCGTCGTCCTGCGGCATCGGCTTGGCTTTCGAGCCGCTGCCGGTTGGCTGGTCGGCGCCGCCGTTGCCATTGCCCAGGTGGCCCTGCAGGTCAGCTTCCTTGTAGAACTCGCTGTCGACTTCGTTGGTGATCTTGGCCTTGCGCACTTCGATGTCCGGCACGATGCCCTGGGCCTGGATCGAGCGACCATTCGGCGTGTAGTACAGCGCCGTGGTGATCTTCAGGGCGCGCTCGTTGTTCAGCGGCAGTACGGTTTGTACCGAGCCTTTGCCGAAGCTGGTGGTGCCCATCAACACACCGCGTTTCTGGTCTTGCAAGGCGCCGGCGACGATTTCCGAAGCCGAGGCGCTGCCGCCGTTGATCAGTACAACCATTGGCACGCCTTCGCTGAGGTCGTTGCCGGTGGCCGAGAAGCGCAGTTCGGAGTTGGCGATACGGCCCTTGGTGTAGACGATCAGGCCCTTGGTGATGAAGTGGTCGACCACTTCCACCGCCGCCTGCAACACGCCGCCCGGGTTGTTGCGCAGGTCGAGCACGATGCCGCTGAGTTTCTTGCCGTTGTCTTTACGCAACTTGGCCAGGGCCTTGGCCACTTCGTCGCCGGTCTTGACCTGGAACTGGGTGATACGGATGTAGCCGTAACCCGATTCCAGCAGTTGGGCCTTCACGCTCTTGACCGTGATGGTGGCGCGCGCCAGGGTCACGTCAAACGGGTTGCCGCCGTCGCGTACCAGGGTCAGGGTAATTTTCTGGCCGAGCTTGCCGCGCATCTTGTCGACGGCTTCGGTCATGGTCTGGCCGCGGGTCGGCTGGCCGTTGATCTTGACGATCAGGTCGCCCGCCTGGATCCCGGCCTTGGAGGCCGGCGTGTCGTCGATAGGCGAGACCACTTTGATCTGGCCGTCTTCGGCGCCGACTTCAATGCCCAGGCCACCGAATTCACCGCTGGTGCTTTCCTGCAGTTCGGCAAAGTCTTCCGGGCCCAGGTAGGCGGAGTGCGGGTCAAGGTTGCTGAGCATGCCCTTGATGGCATTTTCCAGCAGGGTCTTGTCGTCCACAGGTTCGACATAAGCGGCCTTGATCCGGTCCATGACCTCGGCAAAGGTGCGCAACTCGTCCAGCGGCAGCGGGGCCTTGGTGGTCGCGGCCGTGGCTGACTGGGCGGTCTGGTCGGCGAATGCCAAAGGCGCGCCGATCACCAGGGCGATCGTCAGGGCCAGCGATGTGAGGCGGGACAAATGCAGCATGTCGAACGAACTCCTAATGTAGATGCGACCCTTATCCTTGGGTGCGGCACCATTGTGCCGGGTCGCTCGGGCGGCCCTGCTGACGAATAGCGAAGTACAGCGCCGGAGTGTCCTGGCCACCACTGTTACCGACAGTGGAGATGGATTCACCGGCTTTTACAACATCACCTGCCGCTTTAAGCAAAGTTTGATTGTGGCCGTAAAGGCTCAAATAGCCATTACCGTGGTCAAGAATCACCAACAAACCTGCGCCGCGCAGCCAATCGGCGAACACCACACGGCCGCCGTGAATGGCGTGGACCTGAGTGCCGGCGCCGGCACTGATCATCACACCGTCCCACTTGGCGCGGGTGTCATCGCCACGGGTTTCACCAAAGCGTGCCAGTAATCGACCATCAACTGGCCATGGAAGTTTTCCCCGGGCTGAAGCAAAAGGTCCGCCAAACGATTCGCCGGCGCTGGAAACCAGCGGGCCAGGCGCTGCACGCGCCGGTTTACGCGGGGCCGGTGCATCGGTGGCGCTGGCAACGGCCTCGGCCGCCTCACGCTCGCGCTTTTTTTCGGCTTCCTGCTGGGCGATCAGCGCTTTTTGCCGCGCTTCTTCGGCCTCGCGGGCCTGGCGCGCCAGGGTTTCCTCGATGGTTTTCAGGACTTTGGCCAGGTCGGCCTGGTCTTGCTCGCGATTCTTGAGCTTGGCATCCCGGGCCTTTACGTCGTCATTCAGCTTGGCCAGCGCCTGCTGGCGCTCCTTGCGAACCTTGTCCAGCTCGTCGCGCTGGCTGTCGAGGGCGCTTTTCTGGTCGAGCAACTGCGACTGCTGGTTAGCGATTTCCTGCTCGACATTGGCCAACTGGCGCAGGGTCTCGTTGAAGCTTTTTAGTTGCTCCAGGCGGGCCTTGCTCAGGTAGTCGTAATAGGTAAGGGTGCGGGCGAATTTTTCCGGGTTCTGCTGGTTGAGCAGCAGCTTGAGGTATTCCTGGCGGCCGTTCTGGTAGGCGGCGCGGGCCTGGATCGCGATCAGGCGTTGCTGTTCAACGCGGGCGCTCTGGAGTTTTTTTTCTCAGCGTCGAGTCGCTCCAGTTCCGACTCGCTCTTCTTTAATTCTTTTTGCAGCTCCTGGACCTGCTTCTCCAGCTTGCCCATCTCGGTTTCCGTGCCGCGCAGGTCTTTCTGCACGCCGGATTTCTCTTCCTGGAGCTTGCCGAGCAGCTTCTTGAGCTCGGTAATGTCCTGACGCGTAGCGTCCAACTGTTGTTGGGTTTGTGCACGCTCATCGGCAAATGCCGGTTGGAGCAGGCAGACAAGAGCAAGGGTAATCAAGGCGCGAAGCATAGAGGCGGGCGACACCAGGGAAAGGGACGGCCTAGTATGCCCGCCAAGCGCTGCAAAAAAAACGCCTCAAAGCCAACTGCTTTGAGGCGTTCGTCATAAAAAGCCGTTTCGGGCGATTTAACCGGGCGGTTTTGCCATTAAACCAATATCGAAGTGCCAGTCATCTCTTTCGGCTTCTCCAGCCCCATCAGCATCAACATGGTCGGTGCCACGTCGGCCAGTACGCCGCCGTCACGCACTTTCAGGTTGCGTTTGCCGACGTAGATGAACGGCACCGGCTCGGTGGTGTGGGCGGTGTGGGCCTGGCCGGTGGATTCGTCGGACATTTGCTCGCAGTTGCCGTGGTCGGCGGTGATCAGTGCTTCGCCGCCCACCTTGTCCAGCGCGTCGACGATGCGGCCGACGCACAGGTCCAGGCATTCAACGGCTTTTACCGCCGCTTCCAGGTTGCCGCTGTGGCCCACCATGTCGCCGTTGGCGTAGTTGACCACGATCACGTCGTAACGCTGGTGCTCGATGGCGTCGACGATCTTGTCCGTGACTTCCGGGGCACTCATTTCCGGCTGCAGGTCGTAGGTGGCGACTTTCGGCGACGGGATCAGGATGCGCTCTTCACCCGGGAACGGTTCTTCACGACCGCCGGAGAAGAAGAAGGTGACGTGGGCGTATTTCTCGGTTTCGGCAATGCGCAGTTGGGTCTTGCCGTTTTTCGCGAGGTAATCCCCCAGCACGTTTTCCAGGCTGCCCGGGGCGAATGCCGACGGGGCCGGGATGTTGGCGGCGTATTGGGTCAGCATCACGAATTCGACTTTCGGCTGGCGTGCGCGCTCGAAGTCCTTGAAGCCGTCGTCGACAAACACATGGCTCAGCTCACGGGCACGGTCGGCGCGGAAGTTCATGAACACCACGGCGTCGCCATCTTCGACTTTTACCGGTTCACCGATGGTGGTGGCTTTGACGAATTCGTCGCTCTCGCCACGGGCGTAAGCGGCTTCCAGGCCTTCCTGGGCAGTGGCGGCGTTGAATTCGGCCTGGCCGTCGACGATCAGGTTGTAGGCCTGGGCTACGCGGTCCCAGCGGTTGTCACGGTCCATCGCGAAGTAACGGCCGACCAGGCTGGCGATGCGACCCTTGCCGAGGGTCTTGAAGGTTTCGTCCAGCAGTTCGATGGAGGACTGGGCGCTTTTCGGCGGGGTGTCGCGGCCGTCGAGGAACGCGTGCAGGTAGATTTTTTCGGCGCCGCGCTTGAAGGCCAGTTCGGCCATGGCGATCAGGTGGTCCTGGTGGCTGTGGACGCCGCCGTCGGACAGCAGGCCCATGAAGTGCACGGCCTTGCCAGCCTTGACTGCCTTATCCACTGCCGCGCAAAGAGTCGGGTTCTCGAAAAACTCGCCGTCGCGGATCGATTTGGTCACGCGGGTGAAGTCTTGATAGACCACTCGTCCGGCACCGAGATTCATGTGGCCGACTTCCGAGTTGCCCATCTGGCCGTCCGGCAGGCCAACATCCATGCCCGAGCCCGAGATCAGGCCGTTCGGTACGGTAGCGCTCAGACGGTCCAGTACTGGCTTCTTGGCCGAGTACACAGCGTTGTCGTGGTGGCTTTCACTGTGTCCGAAGCCATCGAGAATTATCAGGACCAAAGGTTTAGGCGTAGTAGTCATAGATCCTCTCGCGGCGGTAATGAATGAAGGCAATTGAAAAGGGAGTGGCAGTTTAAAGCGAAGTTCCGACCACGTCACCGCTTTACGGGGGTTGGCCGACCATGACGGCTGTGTATACTTACCGCCATTTTAACGCCCTGGAACCTCCTTGATGGTTGATCACCTGATTGCATTTGCCACTACCCACTATTTGCTCGCTGGTGCGTTCGTCGTACTGCTGGCGCTGCTGATCGCTCACGAATTGAGCCGCGGTGGCCGCAGCCTCAGCACGTCCGAGCTGACCGCCCTGGTCAACAAGGATGAGGCCGTAGTGGTGGACATTCGTCCCGCCAAGGATTTCGCCGCCGGTCACATTGTCGGCGCGCTGAACATTCCCCAGGACAAGCTGATTTCGCGCCTGGCCGAGCTGGAAAAGCACAAGGCCAAGACCATCATCCTGGTCGACGCCCAGGGCCAGCACTCCGGCACTCACGCCCGCGAGATGCTGAAAACCGGCTTCAACGCCGCCAAACTGTCGGGTGGTATTTCCAGCTGGCGTGGCGACAACCTGCCGCTGGTGAAGTGATATGAGCCAGGTTGTCGTTTATTCCAGCGATTATTGCCCTTATTGCATGCGGGCCAAGGCCCTGCTTGAGGAAAAGGGCATTGCCTTCGAAGAGATCAAGGTTGATGGCAAGCCCCAGGTGCGCGCCGAGATGACCAAGAAAGCGGGACGCACGTCCGTGCCGCAGATCTGGATCGGTGACAAGCATGTCGGTGGATGCGATGACCTGTTTGCACTCGAGCGCGCCGGTAAACTGGATGCGCTGCTTCACGTCTGACTCCTAACCCCTAAAAGACCCCAAGATCACGAAGGATCTGCGATGACTGACCAACAGAACACCGAAGCGGCAGCAGAAGAAGCTCAAGGCCCACAATTTTCCCTGCAGCGTATCTACGTACGTGACTTGTCGTTCGAAGCGCCAAAAAGCCCGGCCATCTTCCGTCAGGAATGGACCCCGAGCGTTGCGCTGGACCTGAACACCCGTCAAAAGGCGCTGGAAGGCGACTTCCACGAGGTCGTGCTGACCTTGTCGGTTACCGTCAAGAACGGCGAAGAAGTGGCCTTCATCGCTGAAGTGCAGCAGGCCGGTATCTTCCTGATCCAGGGCCTGGACGAAGCGTCCATGAGCCACACCCTGGGCGCGTTCTGCCCGAACATTCTGTTCCCTTATGCCCGTGAGACCCTGGACAGCCTGGTCACCCGTGGCTCGTTCCCGGCGCTGATGCTGGCTCCGGTGAACTTCGATGCCCTGTATGCGCAAGAGCTGCAGCGCATGCAACAGGAAGGTTCGCCAACGGTTCAGTAAGCTGTTGCTGCATAAAAAAGCGCCATAACAGGCGCTTTTTTATTGGGCGAGCCCCCTGTAGGAGCGAGCTTGCTCGCGAAAAACCTGAGAGCGCCGTGTCCATTCAGGATGCCCGCGTCATCGTTAACGTTTTTCGCGAGCAAGCTCGCTCCTACAGAGGAATAGGGGGCTATTTGAAACCGAGTTGGCGCCAACCCTCATAGACGGCGACGGCCACGGTGTTGGACAGGTTCAGGCTGCGGCAGCCTTCGCGCATCGGCAGGCGCAGGCGGTGGCCGTCGGGCAGGGTGTCGAGCACGTCCGCCGGCAGGCCGCGGCTTTCCGGGCCGAACAGGAAGGCGTCGCCTTCGGCAAAGCTGGCATCATGGAATGGCCGCGAGCCCTTGGTGGTAAACGCGAACAACCGTGGGTGGTTCAGGCTTTCCAGGCAACTGGCGAGGTCCGCGTGGCGTTGCAGGGTGGCGTACTCGTGGTAGTCCAGCCCGGCGCGGCGCAGGCGCTTGTCGTCCATGTCGAAGCCCAAGGGCTCGATCAAATGCAGGTGGCAGCCACTGTTGGCGCACAGCCTGATAACGTTGCCGGTATTCGGCGGAATTTCTGGTTGAAAAAGGATGACGTGAAACATGCACGGCTCCGAAGGCAAAGATGCGCTGCATTCTACCCCTGAAGAAGACCCCAGGCCGAAGCTATTGCCACGGGTTTTAGGCTCGTTGGCCATTGTCGGCTTGATGGTGGGCCTGATGATCGGTCGGCTGACCACGCCAGACCCGGTCGAGCTGCAGCAGGTGGAGCCTGCGGCCGATGGCCTGGTGGTGTGGTTCAACAGCGAGCCCAAGCTGCACGGCGAGCATATCGACGGCACGGTGGCGCTGCTGTTCGATGCGCTGGGCAAGGCTCAGGGCGGGCAACTGAAGGTCAACGACAAGGACGTGAACTGGCGCATCCGCAAGACCGATGGCGGCTTGCTGCTGAACCTGGTGGCGGCTCGGCCGTTGCGTGGGGTGTGGTCGGGGGCGAAGGTCGAGGGACGCTGGCGGGTGGAGATCCATCTCCAGGAGCAATAAAAGAGGGAATCCCCGGCCTGCCTGTACCAAGGTTCCCAAAACGGGCTGGGGCTATGGGCGCGTTGCCTCATAAGCCCCGGGTGTAAAGAAGGGAGTTCCCGGCCTGCCTGTACCAGGGCTCCCAAAACGGGGTGAAGCCAAAGGCTTCGGTGTTAAAGAGGGAATCCCCGGCCTGCCTGTACCGAGGTTCCCGAAACGGCTGTGGGGCGCGACGCGATCCGCATCAAGCACCCCGGGTGTAAAGAGGGGATTCTCGGCCTGCCTGTACCAAGGTCCCCGAAACTGGGTAGTAACAGGGTTATTGCAGGGCGCGTGCCAGAACTGTGAAGTTGTGCCAAAAAATTTCTCCAGAAAGCGCAAAGCCCCGGGATACGGGGCTTTGGCGTTTTCAGCTGTTAATATTTTTTTAACAAGGCATATGTTTCAGGGGGTGGATAAGTGCGCGATGCCGGTTCGTGGTGCATTGAAGCGGTGCACGGTGCTGAAACTTTGTGGAGGTCCAAATGTGGGAGCGGGCTTGCTCGCGAAGGCGGCGCGTCAGTCGATACGTATGTTGACTGAACCATCGCCTTCGCGAGCAAGCCCGCTCCCACACTGGATCTTCGGTGTACTTGAGGGATCAATCAGGCCTCATCACCTTCGTCATCATCCCCACCGTCGACCTTCATCCCCAGCTCCTTGATCTTGCGAGTCAGGGTGTTGCGGCCCCAGCCCAGCAGCACGGCAGCGTCGCGACGGCGACCGGCGGTATGCTTGAGGGCGGTTTCGATCATGATCCGCTCGAACGCCGGCACAGCGCTGTCCAGCAGGTTCGACTGGCCGCGTGCCAGAGCCTGGTCGGCCCACTGGCGCAGTGCCTGCTCCCAGTTGGTCACCGGTGCCGAATCCTGCGGCAGGCTCAGCAGCTCAGGCGGCAGGTCGCTGATATGCACTTCGCGACCCGAAGCCATCACCGTGATCCAGCGGCAGGTGTTCTCCAGCTGACGCACGTTGCCCGGCCATGGCAGGTTTTTCAGGTATTCCTCGGTCTCGCTTTTCAGCAGCTTCGGCTCGACGGCCAGCTCCTGGGCGGCGCGGCTGAGGAAGTGACGGGCCAGGGTCGGAATGTCTTCGCGGCGGTCCGACATCCGTGGGATGTGGATGCGGATCACGTTCAGGCGGTGGAACAGGTCTTCACGGAATTTCCCGGCATGCACCAGGGTTTCCAGGTTCTGGTGGGTCGCCGCGATGATGCGTACGTCGACCTTGACCGGCGTGTGCCCGCCAACCCGGTAAAACTCGCCGTCGGCCAGGACCCGCAGCAAGCGGGTCTGGGTGTCGGCCGGCATGTCGCCGATTTCATCGAGGAACAGCGTGCCGCCATCGGCCTGTTCAAAACGGCCACGGCGCAGGTTGGCCGCGCCGGTGAACGCGCCTTTTTCGTGGCCGAACAGTTCCGATTCCATCAAGTCTTTCGGAATCGCCGCCATGTTCAATGCAATGAACGGTGACGCCGCCCGTGGGCTGTGACGGTGCAGGGCGTGGGCCACCAGCTCTTTACCGGTACCCGACTCGCCGTTGATCAGCACGGTGATGTTGGAGTGGCTCAAGCGCCCGATGGCGCGAAACACTTCCTGCATTGCCGGCGCTTCGCCGATGATTTCCGGGGTACGGGTCAGGGCCGGCGGAGCTTCCTGGTTCTGCTGTTCCTGAGCGTGCTGGTTGGCACGTTTTACCAGCGCCACCGCCTCGTCTACATCGAACGGTTTTGGCAGGTATTCAAAGGCACCGCCCTGATAGGACGCGACAGCGCTGTCCAGGTCCGAGTGCGCGGTCATGATGATCACCGGCAAGCGCGGGTGCTGCTCGCGAATCCGCGCCAGCAGGTCCAGGCCACTGGCGCCGGGCATGCGTATGTCGGAGATGATCACGTCAGGCTGCTGGCGAGCCAGGCGGCTCATCACCCCGTCGGCGCTGTCGAAGCTCTGGGTGGTCATGCCTTCCTGTTGCAAGGCTTTCTCCAGGACCCAGCGGATAGAACGGTCGTCATCGACGATCCAGACAGTTTCACTACGGCTCATGTCGATGGGGCTCCTTGTTCCAGTGGCAGAAAGATCGAGAAGGTGGTGTGGCCGGGATGGCTCTCACATTCGATCAAACCCTGGTGCTGGCTGATAATGTTCTGGGTAATGGCCAAGCCGAGCCCGGTACCGTCCGGGCGGCCGCTGACCATTGGGAAAAAGATGGTTTCCTGCAGCTCGGCAGGGATACCTGGGCCGTTGTCGATGATCTCGACCTTGGTCACCAGGCGATGGCGCACGTGGCCGATGGTGAACTGACGCAGCGCGCGGGTGCGCAGGCTGATGCGGCCCAGGCGCAGTTCGTTCTGGCTGCTGATGGCCTGCATGGCGTTGCGCACGATATTGAGCACCGCCTGAATCATCTGCTCGCGGTCGATCAATACGTCGGGAATGCTCGGGTCGTAGTCGCGCACCAAGGTGATGCAGCCCTGGCTTTCGGCCTCTACCAGTTGGCAGACCCGCTCCAATACTTCGTGGACGTTGGTCATCGCCAGCGACGGCAGCTTGTTGGAGCCGAGCATGCGGTCCACCAGGTTACGCAGGCGGTCGGCTTCCTCGATGATGACGTTGGTGTAGTCCTTGAGGTTCTCGTCCGGCAGCTCGCGGGCCAGCAACTGTGCGGCGCCGCGAATCCCGCCCAGGGGGTTCTTGATCTCGTGGGCCAGGCCGCGCACCAGCATCTTGCTGGTTTCCTGCTTGGACAGTTGCGCCTCTTCCTTGGTGATGCGCAGCAGGCGATCCCGGGGATGCACCTCCAGCAGCAGCAGGGTCGCGCCGTGACTCAGGATCGGCGTTACCGCGTAATCGACGGTCAGGGTCTGGCCGGTGAGGGCGGTGAGCATCGCTTCGCGCTTGGTGAACGGGTGCGCCTGCTCCACGGCCTGGCGCAATGAGCTCAAGGCCTCGGCCGACTCAGTGAACAGCTCACTGATGAATTGCCCATGGCTGCGCTGTCCGCTGATGGCCAGCAGCATTTCCGCCGCCGGGTTCATGTACTCAAGGCGCAGTTCGTCATTGAGCAGAATGGTCGCGGTGGTCAGGTTGTCGAGTAGCAGGCGGTGCAGTGCGTCGCTGATGGTCATTAGGACCTCTTTTGGAGCAAGGCGCGGCCTTGAGGCATGCGCTGATACAAGGAAAATGCAAAAACCAAACCAAAGCTCCGAAAAGAAGCGTTAAAGCCCTGAAATGGGAAGTTAAGGCGCGAAACTGTGGCGTTCTGCCAGCTTGAGCGTGAAGTTTCGAACCAAAATGGGTTGCGTAAGTGGGAAGGGTGCAACGCATTGCACCAATATAGTGCGGTTTTGAAAGATCTGTTCAGGAAGCTGGTGGCAACGACTGATTGACTGAATGGGTCGGATCTAAATTTTGGGAGCGGGCTTGCTCGCGAAGGCGGCGTGTCAGTCATGCATATATCAACTGACACACCGCCTTCGCGAGCAAGCCCGCTCCGACATTTTGATGGGGTTCGCAATTTTAGATTTTATAGAGGCACAGCTCGGCGGTGGCGCGGATCATCGCCAGTTGGTGCAGTGGGTCATGTGCAGCCGCGTGATTGGCCTGGGCCAGCCATTGTGGACACTGGGGGTTGGTGCGTTCAGGGGTGAAGTCCGCCAGCTGTTGCAGCAGGCGTTTTTGCAGCAGGTCCAGTTTAGGGCGAATCTGGCCGACCAGATCCGGGCGCGGATCATTGGGTGCCTTGCCTTGCAACTGCCAATCGGACAGGTGAGCGTACTGCACCAATTTGTTCGCTTCGATCTGGGCCGAGAAAAACTGTTCTGCCTGGGCCGGTGCCAGTTGGTAGCTCGGCGCCTGGGCGACGACGCTGGCGATTACGTCCTGCTCCCGCGCACGGTCCTCGACGGGCTTGTGGCTGTCCCATTTGCTCAGGGCCACCTGGTCGGCAATCGCCAGGCGTTCGGCGATGCTGTCGAGCAGTGGGGCGAGAGTGGGTGGTGCTGCGAATACATTGGCGCTGATGGCCAGCAAGATGAACCCAAGTTTGAATTTCAAGGCAGAACCCTCTTCTGTAGGCGCGAGCTTGCTCGCGAAGGTCGTTAACGATAACGCGTAAATATTGAAGAAATGCGGCGCCTTTGGATTTTTCGCGGGCAAGCCCGCTCCCACAGGGTTTTGCGGGCAAAAAAAAGACCTCCCGAAGGAGGCCCTTTTTCATCACGCCACGTTAAGCAGCGCTACCGGATCAGCAGCTGTAGTACAGCTCGTATTCCAGTGGGTGTACGAAGGTACGAACCTTGATTTCTTCTTCGCTTTTCAGGGCGATGTAGGCATCGATAAAGTCGTCGCTGAACACGCCGCCTTTGGTCAGGAACGCACGGCCCTTGTCCAGCTCTTCCAGGGCTTCTTTCAGGCTGCCGCACACTTGTGGGATCTCTTTGGCCTCTTCAGGCGGCAGGTCGTACAAGTTTTTGTCGGCGGCGTCGCCTGGGTGAATCTTGTTCTGGATACCGTCCAGGCCGGCCATGACCAGGGCAGCGAAGGCCAGGTACGGGTTGGCTGCCGGATCCGGGAAACGGGCTTCGATACGGCGAGCGCGAGGGCTGGACACGTAAGGAATACGGATCGAGGCGGAACGGTTGCGAGCCGAGTAGGCCAGCATCACTGGCGCTTCGAAACCTGGGACCAGACGCTTGTAGGAGTTGGTCGACGGGTTGGTGAAGCCGTTCAGGGCCTTACCGTGCTTGATGATACCGCCGATGAAGTACAGGGCGGTGTCGGATAGGCCGGCATAACCTTCGCCAGCGAAGGTGTTCTTGCCTTCTTTGGCGATGGACAGGTGAACGTGCATACCCGAACCGTTATCGCCGTACAGAGGCTTAGGCATGAAGGTAGCGGTACGGCCGTAGGCATCAGCCACGTTGTGTACGCAGTACTTCAGGGTCTGTACTTCGTCAGCCTTGGCAACCAGGGTGTTGAACTTCACACCGATTTCGTTTTGGCCGGCAGTTGCCACTTCGTGGTGGTGAACTTCGATGACCAGGCCCATCTCTTCCATGGCGTTGCACATGGAGGTACGGATTTCGTGGTCGTGGTCGAACGGAGGAACCGGGAAGTAGCCGCCTTTGATACCTGGACGGTGGCCTTTGTTGCCGCCTTCCACGTCCTGGTCGGACATCCACGAACCTTGTTCGGAGAAGATTTTGAACATGGAGCCAGAGATGTCGGACTTGAACTTGACCGAATCAAAGATGAAGAATTCTGGTTCCGGACCTACGAATACGGTGTCACCGATACCGGTCGACTTCAGGTATTCCTCGGCGCGCTTGGCGATCGCACGTGGGTCACGGTCGTAGCCTTGCATGGTCGAAGGCTCGATCACGTCGCAGACGATGATCAGCGTTGGGTCTTCGGTGAACGGGTCGAGTACGGCAGTGCTGTCGTCCGGCATCAGGATCATGTCGGAAGCTTCGATGCCTTTCCAGCCAGCAATGGAGGAGCCGTCGAACATTTTGCCTTCTTCGAAGAAGGCGTCATCCAGCGCGTCGCGAGCCGGCATGGTCACGTGGTGCTGAGTGCCTTTGGTGTCCGTGAAGCGCAGATCAATCCATTTGACGTCATGATCTTTGATGAGTTGAACCGACTTCGACATAGTGTCCTCCGGGTGGCTTCGGGCTGGGGTAGTGGAGTAGCCCTTAGAATGTGGGTGATGCCGGCGCGAATACTCGACCAAGGCAACCTGCCTCACAAGAGAGCAAATTGCATGCCAGTGCCCCGACATGGGTTTTTTGCCACAAAAACGCCCCTATAAAGGTGCAATCCGCTGAAGCGGAAGAAAATGCGCACCGCAATGTAGCGCGAATTTTCGTTTATGACCCGTTTTGGTGCGCGAAAGGTTCGATGCATATTAACTGGTTAAACCTTGAGCGATTTCCGCTATAATCCGCGCCCCCTTTTTCGGCTGGGCCTGCGCGCGCTGTTTTCATGAAATTAATCGTTAAAGTCTTCCCCGAGATCACCATCAAGAGCCGACCGGTACGGATGCGTTTCATCCGTCAATTGGCCAAGAACATCCGTGCCGTGCTCCGCGATCTGGACCCGGCTGTGGTGGTGAACGGTGTGTGGGACAATCTCGAGCTGGAAACCCGCCTCACAGACCCCAAGGCCTTGAAGGACATGACCGAGCGCCTGAGCTGCGTGCCGGGCATCGCGCATTTCCTGCAGGTCGACGAGTACCCGCTGGGTGACTTCGACGACATCACCGAAAAGTGCAAACAGCACTACGGCGAAGTGCTGGCGGGCAAGGTTTTTTCGGTGCGTTGCAAACGCGCCGGCAAGCACCCGTTCAGCTCCATGGATGTCGAGAAATACGTGGGCAGCAAGCTGCGTCGCGAGTGCGGCGCCGCCGGAATTTCCCTGAAAGCGCCGCAAATTGAAGTGCGGATGGAAATTCGCGACCAACGGTTGTTCGTGATCCACAGCCAGCACGACAGCATCGGCGGCTACCCGCTGGGCGCCCTGGAACAGACCCTGGTCTTGATGTCCGGCGGTTTCGATTCCACCGTGGCGGCCTACCAGATCATGCGCCGCGGGCTGATGAGCCACTTCTGCTTCTTTAACCTGGGCGGGCGTGCACACGAATTGGGCGTGATGGAAGTCGCGCATTACATCTGGAAGAAGTACGGCAGCTCGCAACGGGTGCTGTTTGTCAGCGTCCCGTTCGAGGAAGTCCTGGGAGAAATTCTCGGGAAAGTCGATAACAGTCATATGGGCGTAGTATTGAAGCGTATGATGTTGCGCGCTGCGTCCCGAATCGCGGATCGGCTGGAAATCGACGCACTGGTCACCGGTGAAGCGATTTCCCAGGTGTCCAGCCAGACCCTGCCGAATCTGTCGTTGATCGACTCTGTGACCGAGAAGCTGGTATTGCGCCCGCTGATCGCCAGTCACAAGCAAGACATCATCGACCTGGCGACCCAGATCGGCACGGCGGATTTCGCCAAGCACATGCCGGAATATTGCGGGGTCATCTCGGTGAACCCCAAGACCCACGCCAAACGCAACCGCGTGGAGTACGAAGAACAACAGTTCGACATGGCCGTTCTCGAGCGAGCGCTTGAGAACGCCAAGCTGGTGCCGATCGATCGGGTTATCGACGAATTGGGCCAGGATTTGCAGATCGAAGAAGTCAGCGAGGCTCTGGCCGGTCAGATCATCATCGACATCCGTCACCCGGATGCCGCTGAAGACGAGCCGCTGGAAATTGCTGGCATCGACGTACAAACGCTGCCGTTCTATGCACTGAATGCGCGTTTCAAGGAACTGGATGACAGCCGTCAGTACCTGTTGTATTGCGACAAAGGCGTGATGAGTCGCCTGCATGCCCACCATTTGCTCAGTGAGGGGCATGCCAATGTGCGCGTTTATCGACCGAGCTAAGAGCCCGGGGCTGTTTGCCTGTGGCCTGCGTCACCGGCCCCCCGACTCTGCCGTCAAGCTGTAACGGCAAGGCCTGACTCTACTGTTAATCGCTGCCACGACCTGTCAGCACACCGAATCCTCTGATCGAGATACACAAGTGATCGAAAATCTACGCAACATCGCCATCATTGCTCACGTTGACCATGGTAAGACCACCCTGGTAGACAAACTCTTGCGTCAATCCGGCACCCTGGAGCGCAACGAGCTCAACGACGAGCGCGTGATGGACTCCAACGACCAGGAGAAAGAGCGCGGTATTACCATTCTGGCGAAAAACACCGCCATCAACTGGAACGGCTACCACATCAACATCGTGGACACCCCGGGCCACGCCGACTTCGGCGGCGAAGTTGAACGCGTAATGTCGATGGTTGACTCCGTTCTGCTGCTGGTTGACGCTCAAGACGGCCCTATGCCGCAAACCCGTTTCGTGACCAAGAAGGCTTTCGAAGCCGGCCTGCGTCCAATCGTGGTCATCAACAAGGTTGACCGTCCAGGCGCACGTCCGGACTGGGTTCTGGACCAGATCTTCGACCTGTTCGACAACCTGGGTGCTACCGAAGAACAGCTGGACTTCAAAGTCGTCTACGCCTCGGCCCTGAACGGCATTGCCGGTCTGGAACACACCGACATGGCTGAAGACATGACCCCGCTGTACCAGTCGATCGTCGACAACGTACCTGCGCCGAAAGTCGACCGCGATGGTCCGTTCCAGATGCAAATCTCCGCACTGGACTACAACAGCTTCCTGGGTGTTATCGGCGTTGGCCGTATCGCTCGTGGTCGCATCAAGCCGAACACTCCGGTTGTCGCTATCGACGCCGACGGCAAGAAGCGCAACGGTCGTATCCTGAAGCTGATGGGTCACCACGGCCTGCACCGCATCGACGTTGAAGAAGCAGCTGCCGGCGACATCGTCTGCATCAGCGGCTTCGACCAGCTGTTCATCTCCGACACTCTGTGCGACCCACTGAACGTCGAAGCGATGAAGCCGCTGACCGTTGACGAACCAACCGTTTCCATGACCTTCCAGGTAAACGACTCGCCTTTCTGCGGTAAAGAAGGCAAGTTCGTGACCTCCCGGAACATCAAGGAGCGTCTGGACAAAGAGCTGCTGTACAACGTTGCTCTGCGCGTTGAAGAAGGCGACTCGGCTGACAAGTTCAAAGTCTCCGGCCGTGGTGAGCTGCACCTCTCGGTACTGATCGAAACCATGCGTCGCGAAGGCTTCGAAATGGGTGTTGGTCGTCCGGAAGTGATCATCCGTATGGTTGACGGCGTGAAGCACGAACCGTACGAAAACGTGACCATCGACCTGCCGGAAGAATCCCAAGGTTCGATCATGGAACAGATCGGTATCCGTAAAGGCGACCTGACCAACATGGTTCCGGATGGCAAGGGCCGTGTGCGCCTTGAGTACAACATCCCGGCTCGTGGCTTGATCGGTTTCCGTAACGAGTTCCTGACCCTGACCTCCGGTGCAGGCATCCTGACCTCGATCTTCGACCGTTACGACGTGATGAAGTCCGGCGACATGTCCGGCCGTCAGAACGGCGTGCTGGTTTCGGTGGCTACCGGTAAGGCGCTGACTTACTCGCTGGAAACCCTGCAAGCTCGCGGCAAACTGTTCCTGGGTCACGGTGAAGACGTGTACGAAGGTCAAATCGTCGGCATCAACAGCCGCGACAACGACCTGGGCGTTAACCCAACCAAAGGCAAGAAGCTCGACAACATGCGTGCTTCGGGTAAAGACGAAACCATCGCTCTGGTTCCGCCTATCCGCTTCACCCTGGAGCAGGCTCTGGAATTCGTTCAAGAAGACGAATTGTGCGAAGTCACTCCTAAGTCCATCCGTCTTCGTAAGAAGATCCTGGGCGAAAGCGAGCGTACCCGCGCTGCGAAAAAAGCTGGTAACTAAGTCTCTTAGTTAGCTGCAAAAAAACGCCCCCGACCGCAAGGTCGGGGGCGTTTTTGTTTGTCTGGGGATTGTGTGGTGACCGTGCCGGCCTCTTCGCGAGCAAGCCCGCTCCCACAGTTGGAATGCATTTCAAATGTGGGAGCGGGCTTGCTCGCGAAAGCGGTCGTTCAAGCAATAAAGAATTCGGATCAAAACTTTTCGAGTGTGCGCAACTTGGTCTCGCGCACCACTTCCTTCGGCTTGTACGCGCAATACCCCGGCCGTGGTCCGATTTTCGGGTGATTGCGGCAAGTATCCGGGCGCTTGTCATAAATAGTGCAGAAGCGGCTCTTACGATCCAGGTACAGGCAATCGTTGTTGCTCATGCGCTGCAGGGTGAAGATCTCGGATTTGGCGTTGAAACGCTCGACGATACCTTCCTTCTGCAAGCGCTTGGCGATGTTCTTCGGCGGGTCGCCACGCTCGAATTCATCGACGATGCCGATGCGGATCAGGTCCTTGATCTTCACCTCAACCGGCAGGGTGCAGCAGCTCGACACACAGCCGCCACACATATGGCTTGAGTATTTCTGCCAGGTCTCGAGACGGTCGAGTTCCGCGGCGGCGATCAGTTGAGGCTTCATCAGGTTTCCAAGAGGGGTGTTATCCGGCGCGGGATCATACCGGAACTGGTGGTTTTTTGAACAATATCTTCCAGGTTTCAGCTCGAAGGCTGTGACGGGCCACAAACGGGCACGGCCCCTGCATCTAAATCATGCAAAGGTGAATGAGTTAAAAAACTGCCGAACCAGAGCGTCTACCGTCTGTCAGACCGTCTAGGCTCTAGCAACTCCTTCTATCTCGCCCGAGGTCGCATCGATGTCTCAGGAACCGCTTGTACGAGAAGCAGAGGTAGCCGCATTTCGCGATGCCGTCTTGACCAAACTTACCTACGCGGTGGGCAAGGACCCCGATCACGCCTTCGACCACGACTGGTTCGAAGCCATCGCGCTGGCTGCCCGCGACCATATGGTCGACCACTGGATGGACCACACGCGACACATCTACCGCAAGGGACAGAAGCGGGTCTATTACCTCTCGCTGGAATTCCTGATCGGCCGTCTGCTCTACGACAGCCTGAGCAACCTCGGCTTGCTGGACGTGGCCCGTGAGGCCATGAGTGAGCTGGGCGTGGACATGGAGCGCATTCGTCTGCTGGAGCCCGACGCGGCCCTGGGCAACGGTGGCCTTGGTCGCCTGGCGGCGTGCTTTATGGAAAGCATGTCGACCCTGGGCATTGCCGGCCACGGTTATGGCATTCGTTATGAGCACGGCTTGTTCCGCCAGGCGATTGTCGATGGCTGGCAGCAGGAACAAACCGAACGCTGGCTGGATTTCGGCAACCCTTGGGAGTTCGAGCGCGCCGAGGTGATCTACCCGATCGGGTTTGGCGGTGGTGTGGAAACCGTGCTGGACGCGTCCGGCAAGTCGATCCAGGTATGGTCGCCGAATGAAACCGTACGCGCGGTAGCGTATGACACACCGGTGGTCGGCTGGCGCGGCGCAAGCGTCAACACCTTGCGCCTGTGGCGTGCCCGCGCGGTGGAAGACCTGCACCTGGAACGTTTCAACGCCGGTGACCACTTGGGCGCCGTCGCCGAAGTGGCTCGCGCTGAAAGCATCTCCCGAGTGCTTTACCCGGCCGACAGCACCGAAGCAGGGCAGGAACTGCGCCTGCGCCAGGAATACTTCTTCGTTTCCGCCTCGTTGCAGGACTTGCTGCGTCGCCACAAAAACATGCACGGCTCGGTGCTGAGCCTGGGCGAACACGCGGCCATCCAGCTCAACGACACGCACCCGTCGATTGCGGTGGCCGAGTTGATGCGCCAGTTGGTGGACCTGCACGACATCCCGTGGGATGCCGCCTGGGACGTGACCGTCGAAACCTTGTCTTACACCAACCACACCTTGCTCCCTGAGGCGCTGGAGACCTGGCCGGTCGGCTTGATGGAACGCATGCTGCCGCGGCACATGCAGATCATTTACCTGATCAACGCCCAGCACATCGACTCGCTGCGAGCCAAAGGCATTCACGACTTCGACGTCCTGCGCGCCGTCTCGCTGATTGAAGAAGACAACGGCCGCCGCGTGCGCATGGGTAACCTGGCGTTCCTCGGCTCCCACAGCGTCAACGGCGTGTCGGGCCTGCACACCCAACTGATGCGCAGCACGGTGTTCTCCGAACTGCACAAGCTCTACCCGGACCGCATCAATAACAAAACCAACGGCATCACGTTCCGCCGCTGGTTGTTCCAGGCGAACCCAAAACTCACTGCGATGCTGGTGGAAGCGCTGGGGCCGGACATTCTCGACAACACCGAAACCCGTCTGGTTGAGCTGGAAACCTTCGCCGAGAAGCAAGCGTTCCGCAAAGCCTTCGCCGAGCAGCGTCTGCATAGCAAAAGGGCGCTGGCCGACATCATTCACGAACGCCTGGGGGTTTCGGTCAACCCGGCGGCGATGTTCGACGTGCAGGTCAAGCGGATCCACGAGTACAAGCGCCAGCTGTTGAACCTGCTGCACACCGTCGCGCTGTACCAGGCGATCCGTGCCGAGCCGGGCACCGATTGGGTGCCGCGGGTGAAGATCTTCGCCGGCAAGGCAGCGGCCAGCTATCACCAGGCCAAGCTGATCATCAAGCTGACCAACGACATCGCCCGCACCGTCAACAACGACCCCACCGTGCGTGGGTTGCTCAAGGTAGTGTTCCTGCCCAACTACAACGTCAGCCTGGCGGAAAGCATCATTCCGGCGGCCGACCTGTCGGAGCAGATTTCCACTGCTGGCTTTGAGGCGTCGGGCACCAGCAACATGAAGTTCGGCCTCAACGGTGCGCTGACCATCGGCACCATGGACGGCGCCAACGTCGAGATGCACGAGCGTGTCGGCGCGGATCACATGTTTATCTTCGGCCTCAGTGCCGAGCAGGTGGAGGCGCGCAAACATGCCGGTGAGTTCAATGCGGGGCCAGACGTGGCCGCGTCTCATCGCTTGAACGACGTGCTGCAAGCGATTCGCGGCGGGGTGTTCTCGCCGGATGATCCGGGCCGTTATGCCGGGTTGGTGGATTCGCTGATCGACTACGACCGCTTCCTGGTCTGTGCCGACTTCGATTCCTACTGGGAAGCCCAGGCGCGGGTCGAGGCCCATTGGCACGATTCCAAGGAATGGTGGCGCTCGGCGGTGCTCAACACCGCGCGCATGGGCTGGTTCTCGTCGGACCGGACTATCCGGGAATATGCGACGGAGATCTGGAAAGCGTTGGATTAGACACCGCAATACAAAATGTGGGAGCGGCGGTGCGACGATTCGACTTGCTCGCGAAGGCGGTGGACCAGTCGACAAATTTGTGACTGATCCACCGCCTTCGCGAGCAAGCCCGCTCCCACATGGGGTCCGTGTCGATATACTGAGCATCGCCTTTGCCCGCTTCGGGCTGCTTAGGGATATCGACCATGCAATGGATTTTCATGCTGATTGGCCTGGTGCTCGGCTGGACGCTCGATGAGTCGTTCAGTGATGCGGGCATCGGAGCGCTGCTCGGGTTGGGCATTGGCCAGGCGATTCGCCTGTCGATGCTCGCCTCGCGTACGGAGGAGCAAGGCCGTCAGCTGGAGTCTGCCAGGAGCGCCCTTAAAGCAGTCGAGCAACGCCTGGCCTTGCTGGAAACACCGGGTGCCGTTGAAACCCCCGAACCTGTCTTTGTCGAAGAACCGCCGCCGGTAGCGGCGCCGCCCGAGCTCGTCTGGGAGTTACCCGCTGAACTGGAACCGGCCTACGCAACCGTGGCGGCCGAGCCCAGCCAGCCATTGCCGGCTGACGTCTGGAGGGCTGAGCCGAGCGAAAAAATCCCTGAACAACCTGCTACGCCTGCGGCACCTCGCGGCCCCAACTTGCTCGAACGCGCCATCAGTGGCGCACGCAACTGGCTGTTCGGCGGCAACACCGTGCTGCGGGTCGGCGTGGTGCTGTTGTTCCTCGGCCTGGCGTTCCTGCTGCGTTATGCCACTGAAGGCATGGTGGTACCGATCGAGCTGCGTTACGCGGGCGTTGCCGGCTGTGCACTGGCCTTGCTGGGTTTGGGGTGGTGGCTGCGGCTGCGCAACAGCAATTATGGGTTGATGCTGCAAGGCACCGGCATCGCCGTGTTGTACCTGACGGTGTTCGCCGCGATGCGTCTGCATCCGTTGCTTGATCCCGGTGCAGCCCTCGGCTTGCTGGTGGCTGTCACGGTGTTCTCGGCGATCCTGGCGATTACCCAGGACGCCCTCGGCCTGGCCTGCGCCGCCGCCCTCGGCGGTTTTGCCGCACCTATTCTTACGTCTACCGGCGCTGGCAATCATGTGGCGCTGTTCAGCTATTTCGCCCTGCTTAACGCGGGCATTCTCGCCATCGCCTGGTTCAAGGCCTGGCGCCTGCTGAACCTGATCGGCTTTGTCGGCACGTTCGGTATCGGCTTCGCCTGGGGCATGCGCTCTTATACGCCGGAGTTGCTGTGGAGCACCGAGCCGTTCCTGATGGTGTTTTTCCTGATGTACCTGGGCATTGGTCTGTTGTTCGCCCGACGCAAGCTGCTGGAGATGCGCGACGCACCGGACGATGACAGCCGTGGCGCGTTGCTGCGCTGGTCGGCGGCCAAGGGCGACTATGTCGACGGCAGCATGCTGTTCGGTCCGCCGTTGGTGGGTTTCGGGCTGCAGTTTGCGCTGGTGCAGCACCTGGAGTTTGCCGCCGCGTTCAGCGCGCTGGCCCTGGGCATTATCTACATGGGCCTGGCCCGTTTGCTGAGCGGTGGTCGCGCCTTGCTGCTGGCGGAAACCTGCCTGGCGCTGGGTGTGATCTTCGCCAGCCTGGCGATTCCCCTGGGCCTCGACGCACGTTGGACGGCGGCGGCCTGGGCCGTGGAAGGCGCCGGGATCTTCTGGCTCGGCCTGCGCCAGCAACGGCCGTTGGCACGGGCGTTTGGCTTGCTGTTGCAAGTCGGCTCGGCGCTGGCGTTCCTCAGCGAATTGCGGGTGGGCGAAACCAGTCTGTTGGATGGCGCGCCGCTCGGTGCTTTGTTGCTGGGCGCGGCATTGCTGTTCAGTTTCTTCCAGTTGCGCAAAGCCCCGACTGAGCAGGCGGCACTGTGGGAACGTCGTGGCTTGCCGGTATTGGCCAGTGTCGGCCTGGGCTTCTTGTACCTGCTTGCGCCGCTGTTGCTGTCGACCCAAGGCACCGCTATCAGCTGGGCGATAGCGGGACTTGCGACCTTGCTGGTGGGTCTGCGGATCGGCTCGCGCACGTTCCTCTTCACCGCGTTTGCCGTGCAGTTGCTGGGTGGGGCGATGTTCCTGCTGCGCCTTCAAGCGGGCGCTGATTCGGGTGCGGTGTTAAGTGCCGGCTGGAGCGGCTTGCTCACCGCCTCGCTGATTGGCCTGGCGTTGATCGGCGGCATGTTGCTGGCCGCGCGGGACACCATGGTGCGCAGCGATGTGCGGTTGTTGCGTGGCCTGTCGGTGGTGCTGTTGGCCGGCCTGGCGCTGATCAACCTCGCGGTGCTGTTCGTGCTGCCATGGGAGACCGCCAGCGGCGTGTGGGCGGCCAGCGGCTTGTTGATCATCTGGCTGAGCCTCTATCTGCAACAGCGCGTCAGTTTTGTCTTTGGGTTGTTGCTGCAAATCGTCGGCGGCGCGTCGTTCCTGATCGCGGTGCCGGACCTGCTCGGGCCGCTGGACAGCGAAGGCTTGCGTCCTTTGGGTCATAGCGGCTTCTGGACGCCGATGGTGCTCGGGCTGGCAGCGCTGGTCGGGGCCTGGCGCTTGCAGCGTCTGCCTCATGCGCCGGTGTTCGAAGCGTTGAGCTTGCAGCGGCTGTCCGACGTGCTGTTGGTATGGGGCGCGGGTTGGTGGACGTTGGCATTGGTCAGTGAAGTGCTGCGTTTTGCACCATCAACGCTGCAAGGCACCTGGCTGTTGGCAGTCGCGGCCGTGAGTGTAGCGATTTGGGCGGTGCTGGCTTTGCGGCTGCAATGGGCGTCGCTGGGCGTGTTGTGCACGCTGTTGATGCCGGCGGTGGGCGTGGTGTTGCTGGGCGCGTGGGGCTCGCGTTATCACCCGGCGGCGAACTTCGCCTGGCTGGCGTGGGCGGCGGTGTTTGCGGTGCACTTCGTGTCGCTGCGACGCCTGGCTTCAGTCATTCCGGAGAAAGCCCTGAGCGCCGCGCATGTGCTTGGTTGCTGGCTGCTGATCGGCGTGCTGGCGCTGGAGCTGCGCTACGGCCTGTTGCTGTTGTCCGAGGAATACAACGCCTGGCGCTGGCTGGGCTGGGCGATCCTGCCGAGCCTGTACCTGGTGCTGGCCGCTGCGCCGCGCAGTTGGCCGTGGCCGGCGTCGGCATACCCACGCGAGTATCGGTTGTATGCCGCGCTGCCGCTGGCCGTGCTGATGCTCGGCTGGTTCTGGCTGGCGAATATCTTCAGTGACGGCACCGCCGAGCCGCTGCCGTATGTACCGCTGCTTAACCCACTGGATCTGGGATTGTTGTTCGCGCTGTTGGGTGTGTACCTGTGGTCCCGCAGTGCCGCCCCGCAACGCGGGCCGCGCGCCGAACTGATCGCCCAGGCGGTTGCCGGGGTTTCGTTGTTCGCCTTCTTCACCGCCCTGGTGATGCGTACGGCTCACCATTGGGGCGGCGTGCCGTTCCATCTGGATGCGTTGCTGGAGTCGATGCTGGTGCAGGCCGGGCTGTCGATCGTGTGGACCCTGATTGCCCTGAGCCTGATGATCGGTGGCCATCTGCGTCACCGGCGTGAGGTGTGGTTGATCGGTGCGGCGTTGATTGCCGTGGTGGTCGCCAAATTGTTCTTCGTCGAATTGAGCAACCGTGGCGGGCTGGCGCGGATCGTATCGTTTATCGGTGTGGGCGGGCTGTTGCTGGTGGTGGGTTATTTCGCTCCGCTGCCGCCCAAGCGTCCCGAGCCGGTGGTTGAAACTGAAGGAGTGGCTTCTTGATGGGCAAGTTGAGTGTGGCGCTGTTGGGGTTGTGCACAACGTTGTCGGCCTGGGCCCAGGAAACGCCCGCCGATTTCACCACGCGAGTGCCGCTGACGGTCAGCGGCGAAGGTCCTTGGTACCGCCTGGAGCTGCCGCTGGCGGTGCAATTGAGCGCCCGTCAGGCCGACCTGAGCGATGTGCGGGTGTTCAACGCCGCTGGCGAGCCACAGGCCTATGCGCTGGCGCGGCAGTCGGCGCAAAGCACCGAAAGCCGCAGCCTGTCCAACGTGAAGTGGTTCCCGCTGTACGCCGCGGCCGACTCCGCTGAAGCCGTGCCCAGCGTGCGTGTGCAATCCACTTCCACCGGCACGTTGGTGCAAGTACAGCCGTCTAGCCAATTGGAGGCAGGCGAAGAGGTCTTGCGCGGCTGGTTGCTCGACGCCAGTGGGATCAAGGCGCCGTTGCAGCAACTGGTTCTCGACTGGACCAGTGAGCGCGACGGCTTCCAGCGTTTCAGCATCGAAGCCAGCGACGATTTGCAGCACTGGCGTGCCTGGGGCGAAGGGCAGGTGGCGCGACTGTCGTTTGCCGATGAGCGGGTCGAGCAGCACGAAGTGAGTTTGCCGGGGCAGTCGGCGCGGTACCTGCGCCTGCTCTGGAAAGGCCAGGCCGCACCGACACTGACGTCGGCGCAGTTGGAGAGTGTCAGCGCCCATAGCCTGCCGTTGCCGCTGGTGTGGTCGCAGCCGTTGTCGGGCAGCCGTCTCAAGGCCGGGGAATACAGCTGGCAGTTGCCCAGCGCACTGAACGTCGAACGTCTGCGTATCGACCTGAGCCAACCCAACAGCCTCGCACCGGTCACTTTGTCGGGCCGCCGAGAGAGCAACCAGGCCTGGCAGCCTTTGAGCAGTGGCTTGCTCTATCGACTGACGCAAAATGGCCAGGACGTTTTACAGAATGAATTACAGCTGTCAGGCCAGGCTGTTGCCCAGCTCAAGCTCGATGTGGACGAGCGCGGCGGTGGCCTGGGTGTTGAGGCGCCGACCTTGAGCTTTGCGGTGCGAGCCACGCAGTTGGTGTTCCTGGCGCGGGGCGAGCCACCGTTCACGTTGGCGTTGGGTAATTCGTCGGTGAAGGGCGCGAACTTGCCGCTGTCGACGTTGATCCCGGATTACAGCGTCGAACGCCTCGCCGCGCTTGGGCAGGCCAACGTGGCGGGCGAGGCGGTGGTGACTTCGCCTGCGGTTGCGACCCCTGTCGATGCCGGGCCGAACTGGAAAAAGCTCGGTCTTTGGGCCGTGCTGTTGCTCGGTGTGGCGGCACTTGGAGCCATGGCCTACAGTTTGCTGCGCAAGCCGCCGGTGGCACGTTAAATAAAGTCCATGAACTCTATTGGGTTTAAATCCTCTGATAGGAGGAAATACGCCCCGACTCGCGTTAAACTGCGCGGGTTTTTAGCCCCCAATTTCCGGAGCCTTCCATGTCCCGCGTTACCCTGAGTCGCTATTTGATCGAGCAGACCCGCAGCAACAACACGCCTGCCGATCTGCGCTTCCTTATCGAAGTGGTGGCGCGTGCTTGCAAGGAAATCAGCCACGCCGTCTCCAAAGGCGCGCTGGGTGGTGTCCTGGGCAGCATGGGCACTGAAAACGTACAAGGCGAAGTGCAGAAGAAGCTCGACGTGATTTCCAACGAAATCCTGCTCGAAGCCAACGAATGGGGCGGTCACCTGGCCGGCATGGCGTCCGAAGAAATGGACAACGCCTACCAGATCCCGGGCAAATACCCGAAAGGCGCGTACCTGCTGGTATTCGACCCGTTGGACGGTTCGTCGAACATCGACATCAACGCGCCGGTCGGCACCATCTTCTCGGTACTGCGTTGCCCGAACGAATACCTGAGCCAGAACGAAGCCCTGAACGAAAAGGCCTTCCTGCAGCCAGGCACCGAGCAGGTCGCTGCCGGTTACGCGATCTACGGCCCGCAGACCATGCTGGTGCTGACCCTGGGCGACGGCGTCAAAGGCTTCACCCTGGACCGTGAAATGGGCAGCTTCGTGCTCACCCACGAAGACATCACCATTCCTGCGTCCACCCAGGAATTTGCAATCAACATGTCCAACCAGCGCCACTGGGAAGAGCCGGTTACCCGCTATGTGGGTGAGTTGATGGCCGGCGAGGAAGGCCCGTTGAAGAAGAACTTCAACATGCGCTGGGTGGCTGCGATGGTTGCCGACGTGCACCGCATCCTGACCCGTGGTGGCCTGTTCATGTACCCACGTGACAGCCGCGAGCCTTCCAAGCCGGGCAAGCTGCGCCTGATGTACGAAGCCAACCCGATGTCGTTCCTGGTTGAACAAGCGGGCGGTGCGTCCACCGACGGCCACCAGCGCATCCTCGACATCCAGCCGGAAGGCCTGCACCAGCGGGTGGCGGTGTTCCTGGGTTCGAAGGAAGAAGTTGAGCGTGTGACCGGTTACCACAAGGCATAAGCCTGGTGACCTGTAGGAGCGAGCTTGCTCGCGAAGAGCGTTAACGATGACACGGGCTGCCTGGTTGCCCGCGCCGCCTGAACGTTTTTCGCGAGCAAGCTCGCTCCTACAGTGATTTGATTCGCTTGACTGAGCCCCGAAACGTTTCAGCGTTTTCGGGGCTTTTTTGTTTTCGCTCGTCGGGAACCAGACACCCCTTTTCCCTTCTAAGCTTCTGGCAGACCCCCAAGCTGCTTCGTCTCTCCAGGAGTTATTCCATGTCGTTACGCCGTCTCGCCCTGTTGTCGTTTTGCGTGCTTCTGGCCGCTTGCAGCAAGGTCACCCAAGAAAATTACGCAAAACTGTCGGCCGGCATGCCCAAGGCCGAAGTGGAGTCGTTGCTGGGTAAGCCGACTGATTGCTCTGGCGCGCTGGGTATGTCCAGTTGCACCTGGGGCGATAAAAACAGCTTTATCAGCGTGCAATACGCCGGTGACAAAGTACTGATTTTTTCCGGGCAAGGCCTGAAGTAAACCGGGGCGAAAGCCTGCGGGAGAAAAACAACATGATGCGTTTCGTTCTATACCTCTGCGCCAGCCTGTTTTTGGCGGGCTGCGCCAGCCATTCTGGCGATGATCTGCAACCCAAGACTGTCGGCAGCGTCAACCTCAAGCGTTACCAGGGCACCTGGTATGAGTTGGCCCGTTTGCCGATGTACTTCCAGCGCAATTGCGCACAGTCCGAAGCCCGCTACACGCTGTTGCCCGACGGCAATATGTCGGTATTCAACCGCTGCCTGACGCCTGAGTGGAAATGGCAAGAAGCCAAGGGCACGGCCACGCCGCAGGTCGCCGGCAGGACCGACAAACTGTGGGTGGAATTCAATAACTGGTTCACCTCGCTGTTGCCGGGCGTGGCGAAGGGCGATTACTGGGTGCTGTACGTCAGCGATGACTACAAGACCGCCATCGTCGGCAGCCCTAGCCGGCGCTACATGTGGTTATTGTCGCGCACGCCGACAGTCAGCGCCGACACCCGCGAAGACCTGCTGAGCAGGGCGCGGCAACAGGGGTATGACACCACGCGTTTGATCTGGCGTACGTCGGACAAGCAAATGGCGAAGACTTCGCAGTAATACAAAACAGCGCCAATCCAATGTGGGAGCGGGCTTGCTCGCGAAGGCGGTGTGACAGTCACCAATGTGTTGACTGATCCACCGCTTTCGCGAGCAAGCCCGCTCCCACATTTGTTATGTATCGTTTGTTAGCCCAGCAAATCCCGCAGAACCTGGGTAAACGCCCGGCTGCTGTCTTCTTCGGCGGCGTGATGCCCGTCGCGAATCACCCACTGGCCGTTCACCAGCACATCGCGCACCTGGCGATCACCCCCGGCAAACAGCCAGCGATTGAGAATCCCGTCTTCGTTTGCCGTCGCCAGGTATGGATCGTTGCCATCCAGCACCAGCCAGTCCGCACGCTTGCCGACTTCCAGGCGCCCAATCGGCTGCCCCAGCGCTTCGGCGCCGCCGTCCAGCGCGGCATCGAACAGCGTGCGGCCGACCATCGGTTGATCGCTGCGATACAGCCGGTTGCGCCGCTGGTCCCGCAGCCGCTGCCCATATTCCAGCCAGCGCAATTCTTCCACCACGCTCAGCGATACATGGCTGTCGGAACCAATCCCCATGCGCCCGCCTTGGGCCAGGAAGTCCACCGCCGGGAAAATTCCGTCCCCCAGGTTGGCTTCAGTGGTCAGGCACAGCCCGGCAATCGCCCGGCTCTTGGCCATCAATGTCACTTCTTCCGGGCTGGCGTGGGTGGCGTGCACCAGGCACCAGCGTTGATCCACTTCAACATGGTCATACAGCCATTGCAGCGGACGCTGGCCGCTCCAGGCCAGGCAGTCGTCGACTTCCTTTTGCTGCTCGGCAATATGGATATGCACCGGGCACGTCTTGTCGCTGGCGGCCAGCACGTCGCTGATCTGTTGCGGGGTTACCGCGCGCAGCGAGTGGAAGCACAGGCCCAGTTGTTGCGCCGGTTGCGCAGCCAGAATCGGTTGCAGGCGTGATTGCAGGTTCAGGTAATGCTCGGTGCTGTTGATAAAGCGCCGCTGGCCTTCATTGGGCGCCTGGCCGCCAAAACCGGAATGGCTGTAGAGCACCGGCAACAAGGTCAGGCCGATACCGCTGCCGGCGGCGGCCTGGCTGATTTGACGCGACAGCTCGGCGGGGTCTGCATAAGGCTGGCCGCTGACGTCGTGGTGCACGTAGTGAAATTCGGCCACCGAGGTATAGCCGGCCTTGAGCATTTCGATATACAGCTGGCGCGCGATAATCTGCAGTTGGTCGGGGCTGATCTTGCCGACCATTCGATACATCAAGTCGCGCCAGGTCCAGAAGCTGTCATTCGGGTTGCCGGCGACTTCCGCCAGCCCGGCCATCGCCCGCTGGAACGCGTGGGAATGCAGGTTCGGCATGCCCGCCAGCACCGGGCCCCTCAGCCGTTCGGCACCGTCTGCACTGGCGTTGGGCTCAACCTTGGTCAGCCTGCCATCGGCGCTGACTTCAAGACGTACATCGTTGGCCCATCCATTAGGCAGCAGCGCGCGTTCGGCAAAGAAAGCGGACATGATTCAGGCACCCCGGTCGTGTGTTTATTTGTATATACATATACAGACGTTTGCCTGCTCGGTAAACTCCGGCAAGCTATGCTTCTTTTTCACCTACAAGGATTTCCCGTGCCGACTCCGCCTGCCAAGTCTCCACTGGCTGCCCACATGGACGAAAGTCCGGCGCCCTTGTATGCCCGCGTCAAACAGATGATCAGCCAGCAGATTCTCAACGGCAATTGGCCGCCGCATTATCGAGTGCCGTCGGAAAGCGAACTGGTCAACCAGCTGGGCTTCAGCCGCATGACCATCAACCGTGCGCTGCGCGAGTTGACCGCAGAAGGCCTGCTGGTGCGCATGCAAGGTGTGGGCACCTTTGTCGCCGAGCCCAAGAGTCAATCGGCGCTGTTTGAAGTGCACAACATTGCCGATGAGATCGCCTCTCGCGGTCATCGTCATACGTGCAAAGTCATCACCCTCGGTGAAGAAGCTGCCGGTTCCGAGCGCGCCGTCGCCCTGGAAATGCGCGAAGGCGGGCGGGTGTTCCACTCGTTGATCGTGCACTACGAAAACGACATTCCGGTGCAAATCGAAGACCGCTTCGTCAACGCCCTGGTCGCACCGGAATACCTGCAGCAGGATTTCACCCAGCAAACGCCTTATGCCTACCTCAACCAGGTAGCGCCGTTGACCGAGGGCGAGCACGTGGTAGAGGCAATCCTGGCCGACGCCGATGAATGCACGTTGCTGCAAATTGAAACCAGCGAGCCATGCCTGTTGATTCGCCGCCGCACCTGGTCTGGCCGCCAGCCGGTCACGGCTGCGCGTTTGATCCACCCCGGTTCCCGTCATAGCCTGGAAGGACGTTTCAGTAAATGAGTTCGATGAAAGTCTGGCGCGCCGCCGATTACATCCGCATGCCGTGGAAAAACGGCGGCGGCAGCACTGAAGAAATCACCCGTGACGCGGGCGAGGGCCTGGACGGTTTCGGCTGGCGCCTGTCGATTGCCGATATCGCCGAGTCGGGCGGGTTTTCCACCTTTGCCGGGTACCAGCGGATCATCACCGTGCTGCAAGGCTCGGGCATGGTGCTGACGGTGGACGGCGAGGAGCAACTCGGGTTGTTACCGCTGCAGCCATTCCCGTTCAAGGGTGACAGCCAGGTGGCCTGCCGATTGATCGGTGGGCCGATCCGCGATTTCAACCTCATCTATTCGCCGCAACGCTATCAAGCGCGGTTGCAATGGATGGACGGTACGCAGCGTTTCTTCAGCGCCGCGCACAGCGTGCTGGTGTTCAGTGTGGCCGATGAGGTGAAGGTGCTCGGTGAGCGGCTGAACCGTCATGACTGCCTGCAATTGGACGGTAACACTAGCTTGCTGGACGTCAGCATCACTGGCCGTTGCTGCGTCATCGAACTGACTGCACACTAAACCACTGTAGGAGCGAGCTTGCTCGCGAAGGTATTTCAAGCGTATTGCTACGTTGAATGTACCTTTTTCGCGAGCAAGCTCGCTCCTACAAAACTGTTCCCACTTCCCGCACCAACTTGTTACCGAATGCCCCAGCATGGCGCAAAAGCCTGCCTGAGTAACGAGCCTCCCTCGCTGTAAAAACCTTCTGCAAGAAAATTCATCAAGCTGCCAAGCCTTGTTCTTAAAGGCTTGCGCTCCCGTTCGCGAAAAATCTGCAACTGCCCTCCGCCAAGTTGGCCGCCTGATTGCATATGCTTGTATGTACAAGTAAAGATGTGTGCGTAAGAGTCCATGAGCATCCTCTTCGCACCAATCATGTTCGCGCATTGATCGTTGAGGAATTTTTTGTGACCAAGCCTACCAAGTACCGTGACGTTGAAATCCGCGCTGCCCGTGGCAACACGCTCACCGCCAAAAGCTGGCTGACTGAAGCGCCGCTGCGCATGCTGATGAACAACCTCGACCCACAGGTGGCCGAGAACCCGAAAGAGCTGGTGGTGTACGGCGGTATCGGCCGCGCCGCGCGCAACTGGGAATGCTACGACCAGATCGTCGAAAGCCTGACCAACCTCAACGACGACGAAACCCTGCTGGTGCAATCCGGCAAACCCGTCGGTGTATTCAAGACCCACAGCAATGCCCCGCGCGTACTGATCGCCAACTCCAACCTGGTGCCGCACTGGGCGAGTTGGGAACACTTCAACGAACTCGACGCCAAGGGCCTGGCCATGTACGGCCAGATGACCGCCGGCAGCTGGATCTACATCGGCAGCCAGGGCATCGTGCAGGGCACCTACGAAACCTTCGTCGAAGCCGGCCGCCAACATTACAACGATGACCTCAAGGGCCGTTGGGTACTGACCGCCGGCCTTGGCGGCATGGGCGGCGCCCAGCCGCTGGCCGCCACCCTGGCCGGCGCATGCTCGCTGAACATCGAATGCCAGCAGGTCAGCATCGATTTCCGCCTGAGCAGCCGCTACGTCGACGAGCAAGCCACCGACCTCGACGACGCCCTGGCGCGCATCGAGAAATACACCAAGGAAGGCCGCGCGATCTCCATCGCCCTGCTGGGCAACGCGGCGGAAATCCTGCCGGAACTGGTCAAGCGCGGCGTGCGCCCGGACATGGTCACTGACCAGACCAGCGCCCACGATCCGCTCAACGGCTACCTGCCGGCTGGCTGGACCTGGGACGAATACCGCGCCCGCGCCAAGACCGAACCGGCCGAGGTGATCAAGGCCGCCAAGCAATCCATGGCGGTGCACGTTCAGGCGATGCTGGACTTCCAGAAAATGGGCGTGCCGACGTTCGACTACGGCAACAACATCCGCCAGATGGCCCAGGAAGAAGGCGTGAAAAACGCCTTCGACTTCCCGGGTTTCGTACCGGCCTACATTCGCCCGCTGTTCTGCCGCGGCATCGGCCCGTTCCGTTGGGCGGCACTGTCGGGCGACCCGCAAGACATCTACAAGACCGACGCCAAAGTCAAAGAGCTGATCCCGGACGACGCCCACCTGCACAATTGGCTGGACATGGCCCGCGAGCGCATCAGCTTCCAGGGCTTGCCGGCACGTATCTGCTGGGTTGGCCTGGGCCAGCGCGCCAAGCTCGGCCTGGCATTCAACGAAATGGTGCGCAGCGGCGAGCTGTCGGCGCCGATCGTGATTGGCCGCGACCACCTGGACTCCGGCTCGGTGGCCAGCCCTAACCGTGAAACCGAATCGATGCAGGACGGTTCCGACGCCGTGTCCGACTGGCCACTGCTCAACGCCTTGCTCAACACCGCCAGCGGCGCGACCTGGGTTTCGCTGCACCACGGCGGCGGCGTCGGCATGGGCTTCTCCCAGCACTCCGGCATGGTGATCGTCTGCGACGGTACCGACGAAGCGGCCGAGCGCATCGCCCGCGTACTGCACAACGACCCGGCCACCGGTGTGATGCGTCATGCCGATGCGGGTTATCAGATCGCCATCGACTGCGCCAAAGAGCAGGGCCTCAATCTCCCGATGATCAAATAACCAGTGTGGGAGCGGGCTTGCTCGCGAATGCGGTGTATCAGTCACCGAAGTCGTTAGCTGACCCATCGCTTCCGCGAGCAAGCCCGCTCCCACATGTGATCTGCGTTTCACCCAAAAACAATCCATCAGAGGTTGAACATAAATGGCTGTAACAGACGCTCGTGCAAGCACCACCCCGTTGATCGAAAGGCGTTCGATCGACTACATCCCGGAAGCGGAAAGACACGGCCGTCTATTGAGTCAGTTCACCCTGTGGTTGGGTGCCAACCTGCAAATCACCGCGATTGTCACCGGGGCCCTGGCCGTGGTGTTGGGCGGTGATGTGTTCTGGTCGTTGATCGGTCTGTTGATCGGTCAACTGTTGGGTGGCGGCGTCATGGCGCTGCACGCCGCCCAGGGCCCGCAATTGGGCTTGCCGCAAATGATCTCCAGCCGCGTGCAGTTTGGCGTGTATGGCGCGGTGATCCCGCTGGTGCTGGTGTGCCTCATGTACATCGGGTTTTCCGCCAGCGGCTCATTGCTGGCGGGGCAGGCGGTGGCGCAGTTGCTCCACGTCGAAGACTGGGTCGGCATCGTGTTGTTCGCGGGGCTGATCATGGTGTTCACGATCTTCGGCTACCGGGTGATCCACGGTATCGGTCGCGTCGCCAGCGTGCTGGGTGTGGTTGCCTTCGTGTACCTGTTCTACAAGCTGCTGGCCGGTAACTACATCGGTGCGTTGCTGGGCAACAAGCATTTTTCCCTGAGCAGTTTCCTGCTGGCGATTTCCCTGTCAGCGTCCTGGCAGATTGCGTTCGGCCCTTACGTGGCGGACTACTCGCGCTATTTGCCGCGCAGCACGCAAGCCTCGAAAACCTTCTGGGCCGTAGGCCTGGGTTCGGTGATCGGCGCACAGGCTTCGATGGTGTTTGGGGTATTTGCAGCGGCCCTGGCCGGTTCGCAATTCGCTCACCATGAAGTGTCGTTTATCGTCGGCCTGGGCGGCACCGGGATCGTCGCGGCGCTGCTGTATTTCAGCATCGCCTTCGGCAAGGTCACCGTGACCACCCTCAATGCCTACGGCAGCTTCATGTCCATCGCGACGATCATCAGCGGCTTCCGTGGCAGCCGACATATCGGCAGTGGCACGCGCCTGTTGTACATCTTCGTCATGGTGTCGCTTGCCGCCGCGCTGGCGTTGCTGGGCAAGGATTCGTTCCTCAAGGATTTCTCCGCGTTCATCCTGTTCCTGCTGGCGTTTTTCACGCCCTGGAGCGCGATCAACCTGGTGGATTTCTACTGCATCACCAAAGAACGCTACGACATCCCGGCGCTGTCCAATCCCGACGGCCGCTACGGTCGCTGGAACCTGATGGGCATCAGCATCTACGTGTTTGGCGTGCTGATTCAGATGCCATTCATCTCCACGCATTTCTACACCGGGCCACTGGTCGCCAGCCTCGGCGACACCGATATCTCCTGGATCATCGGCCTGGTGGTGCCGGCTGCGCTGTACTACTGGGCTGCCAAAAAGTGGCACAGCGCAATACCTGAACACCTGATCCTGCCGGTAGAGCAGGGCGCTGCACCAACGACAAACGGGCTGGCTGCACAGGCCTGATGGGACGTGGACAGGGCAGGATGCCTACTGACTGCCGTAATCCATTTCAAGATTGGGAGCGTCACAACAATGAAAATGAATAAGACCCTGTTGGCCACTTTGCTTTCGGCAGGCTTGCTGGCTTCTGCTGGCGCCCAGGCGGCCGGTTGGTGCGAGTCCGGCAAGCCGGTGAAATTTGCCGGTTTGAACTGGGAAAGCGGCATGTTGCTGACCGACATCCTGCAAACCGTGCTGGAAAAAGGCTATGACTGCAAAACCGACAGCCTGCCGGGTAACTCCATCACCATGGAAAACGCCCTGAGCAGCAATGACATCCAGGTGTTCGCCGAGGAGTGGGTAGGCCGCAGCGAAGTCTGGAACAAGGCTGAGAAGGCCGGCAAAGTCGTCGGTGTCGGTGCTCCGGTCGTGGGCGCTGTCGAAGGTTGGTACGTGCCGCGCTACGTGATCGAAGGCGACGCCAAGCGCAAGCTGGAACCCAAGGCACCGGACCTGAAAAGCATCGCCGACCTGGCCAAATACGCTTCGGTGTTCAAGGACCAGGAAGAGCCGTCCAAGGGCCGTTTCTATAACTGCCCGGCCGGCTGGACCTGTGAGCTGGACAACAGCGAGATGCTGAAAAGCTATGGCCTGGAAAGCACCTACACCAACTTCCGCCCAGGCACCGGCCCGGCGCTGGATGCGGCGGTGTTGTCGAGCTACAAGCGTGGCGAGCCAATCCTGTTCTACTACTGGTCGCCCACCCCGTTGATGGGCCAGGTCGACCTGGTGAAGCTGGAAGAAAAGCCCGGTGTGGATAAAAGCGTGAGCATCAAGGTCGGTCTGTCCAAGACCTTCCACGAGCAAGCCCCGGAATTGGTGGCTGTGCTGGAAAAGGTCAACCTGCCCATCGATCTGCTGAACCAGAACCTGGGCCGCATGGCCAAAGAACGAATTGAATCGCCAAAACTGGCGAAAATTTTCCTCAAGGAACATCCTGAAGTCTGGCACGCATGGGTGAGCGACGACGCAGCCAAGAAAATCGACGCGGCCTTGTAGGTTGAGCGTTTCCGGTTGTCCTCGCCGGCAACCGGACGCACGGCCACAACCCACTGGATCGAGAGCACACTATGTTTCCTGAGAGTTTTACGTTTTCCATCGCCGATTGGGTCAACAGTTGGGTTGATTCGCTGGTGACCAACTACGGTGATGTGTTCCGGCACATCTCCGATACGCTGTTGTGGGCCATCGTCAATCTTGAAGGTGTGCTGCGCGCAGCACCCTGGTGGCTGATGCTGGCAATTGTCGGCGGCATCGCCTGGCACGCCACGCGCAAGGTCGTCACTACAGCGGTAATCGTCGGTTTGCTGTTCCTGGTGGGCGCCGTTGGCCTGTGGGACAAGCTGATGCAAACCCTGGCGCTGATGATGGTGGCCACGGTGATCTCGGTGCTGATCGGCATTCCCCTGGGGATATTGTCGGCCCGTAGCAACCGCCTGCGTTCGGTGCTGATGCCGCTGCTGGACATCATGCAAACCATGCCCAGCTTCGTGTACCTGATCCCGGTGCTGATGCTGTTCGGCCTGGGCAAGGTCCCGGCGATTTTCGCCACGGTGATCTACGCCGCTCCTCCACTGATTCGCCTGACCGACCTGGGCATTCGCCAGGTAGACGGCGAAGTCATGGAAGCGATCAACGCCTTCGGTGCCAACCGCTGGCAGCAACTGTTCGGCGTGCAACTGCCGCTGGCCCTGCCGAGCATCATGGCCGGGATCAACCAGACCACCATGATGGCCCTGTCGATGGTGGTCATCGCCTCGATGATCGGTGCCCGTGGCCTGGGTGAAGATGTGCTGGTCGGTATCCAGACGCTTAACGTCGGACGTGGCCTTGAAGCCGGTCTGGCGATCGTGATTCTCGCAGTGGTCATCGACCGCATTACCCAGGCCTATGGTCGTCCACGGCATGAGGCGAGCAAATGACTACCGTCAGCAAGATTGAAGTCAAAAACGTATTCAAGATCTTCGGCAACCGTTCCAAGGAGGCCTTGGCGCTGATTGGCCAGGGCAAGACCAAGGACCAGGTGCTGGCCGAGACCGGTTGCGTGGTGGGTGTGAACGACCTGTCCCTGAGCATCGCCACCGGCGAGATCTTCGTGATCATGGGCCTGTCGGGTTCCGGTAAGTCGACCCTGGTGCGCCACTTCAACCGCCTGATCGACCCCACCAGCGGCGCGATCCTGGTGGACGGCGAAGACATCCTGCAACTGGACATGGAAGCCCTGCGCCAATTCCGCCGGCACAAGATCAGCATGGTGTTTCAGAGCTTCGGCCTGCTGCCCCACAAGAGCGTGCTGGACAACGTCGCCTATGGCCTGAAAGTGCGCGGCGAAACCAAGCAAGTGTGCGCCGAGCGTGCGTTGCACTGGATCGAAACCGTGGGCCTCAAAGGCTACGAAAACAAATACCCGCACCAGCTGTCCGGCGGCATGCGCCAGCGGGTGGGCCTGGCTCGCGCCCTGGCGGCCGACACCGACATCATCCTGATGGACGAAGCGTTCAGCGCCCTCGACCCGCTGATCCGCGCCGAGATGCAGGACCAGTTGCTGGAGCTGCAAAAGACCCTGCACAAGACCATCGTCTTTATCACCCACGACCTCGACGAGGCCGTGCGCATCGGCAACCGCATTGCGATCCTCAAGGACGGCAAGCTGATCCAGGTCGGCACGCCCCGGGAAATCCTGCACTCGCCGGCGGATGAATATGTGGACCGGTTTGTTCAGCGGCGGGCTGCGGTGGTCTGATCCGGATCTTGTGGTGAGCCGGCTGGCCTCTTCGCGAGCAAGCCCGCTCCCACAGGGGAATGCATTTCAAATGTGGGAGCGGGCTTGCTCGCGAAGAGGCCGGTAAGGCTGCACAAGAATTGAAGAAGGTACAACGATGTCCCAGGCTGAAAAAATCATCATCGCCGACGCCCCGATGCGTTGGCAGGACGTGGTCGCCGTGGCCCGCCACGGTGCGATCCTCGAACTCTCGGGCCACGCCTGGGCTCGCATCGACAATGCCCAGGCCATCGTCCAGCGCATCGTCAGCAGCGGCGAGCGCGCCTATGGCATCAATACCGGCCTGGGCGCCTTGTGCAATGTGTCGCTCAAGGACGAACAGCTGAGCCGGCTGTCGCGCAACACCTTGCTCAGCCATGCCTGCGGCGTCGGCGCGCCACTGAGTGTGGAGCAAACCCGCGCGATCATTTGCGCGGCGATCATCAACTACAGCCACGGCAAATCCGGCCTGCATCCGCAGGTGGTGCATTCGCTGCTGGGGCTGCTCAACCATGGCATCACGCCGCAAGTGCCGTCCCAGGGCTCGGTGGGTTACCTGACCCACATGGCGCACATTGGCGTCGCCTTGCTCGGCGTCGGCGACGTCAGCTACCGGGGCCGTATCGTTCCGGCGCACCAGGCGCTGACCGAAGAAGGTTTGCAGCCGGTGGTGCTCGGTGCCAAGGACGGGCTGTGCCTGGTCAACGGCACGCCGTGCATGACCGGCCTCAGCTGCCTGGCCCTGGCCGATGCGCACCGCCTGCTGCAATGGGCCGACGTAATCGGTGCCATGAGTTTCGAAGCGCAGCGCGGCCAGATCGACGCCTTCGACGAAGAAATCATTGCCCTCAAGCCGCACCCGGGCATGCAGCAAGTGGGCATCAACCTGCGGGCGTTGCTGGACGGCAGTGAAGTGATCGCCAGCAGCAAAGGCATTCGTACTCAGGACGCCCTGAGCATCCGTTCGATTCCCCAGGTGCACGGCGCCGCCCGCGACCAACTGGAACATGCCACCCGCCAGATCGAAACCGAACTCAACGGCGCCACTGATAACCCGCTGGTGCTCGGCACCCCGGACAACTACCGCGTGGTGTCCCAGGCCAACCCCCACGGGCAGTCCGTGGCCCTGGCGGCAGACATGTTGGCCATCGCCATGGCGGAAATCGGCTCCATCGCCGAGCGCCGCCTGGACCGTCTGATCAACCCGCACGTGAGTGGCTTGCCGGCGTTTCTGGTGAGCAACCCCGGGGTCAACTCCGGGATGATGATCGTGCAGTACGTCGCGGCCTCGCTGTGCGGGCAAAACCGCCAGCTGGCGCAACCGGCGGTGCTCGACAACTTCGTCACCTCGGGCTTGCAGGAAGACCACCTGAGCATGGGCACCAACGCCGCGCTGAAGCTGTATTCGGTGCTGGAAAACGTCACCCAGATCCTCGCCATCGAGTACCTGCTGGCAGCCCAGGCGTTCGAGTTTCTCCAGGAGCAACGCTTCGGCGCTGGCACCGACGCCGCCTGGCGTTTGCTGCGTGAACACGTCCCGGCCTACGACCAGGACCGCTGGCTGGCGCCGGACATCGCAGCCACCGCCGCGTTGCTCAAGGCCTCCGATTTGTTGAACCGTGTTTTACCGAATTTGCACTGAAACCTAATTCAAAAGGAGTATGAATGTGACTGCGCTAAACCTGATTCCAGGCCAACTGAGCCTTGCCCAACTGCGGGCCATCTACCAGCAGCCGGTAACCCTCAGCCTGGATGACAGCGCCTCGGCCCAGATCGAAGCCAGTGTCGCCTGTGTGGAGCAGATTCTCGCCGAGAACCGCACTGCCTACGGCATCAACACCGGTTTCGGCTTGCTGGCCTCGACCCGCATCGCCAGCGAAGACCTGGAAAACCTCCAGCGTTCCCTGGTGCTGTCCCACGCCGCTGGCGTGGGTGAGCCCATCAGCGATGCGCTGGTGCGGCTGGTCATGGTGCTCAAGGTCAACAGCCTGAGCCGTGGTTTCTCCGGGATTCGCCGGCAGGTCATCGACGCGCTGATCGCCCTGATCAACGCCGAGGTGTACCCGCACATTCCGTTGAAAGGTTCGGTGGGTGCCTCCGGTGACCTGGCGCCGTTGGCCCACATGTCGCTGGTGCTGCTGGGCGAAGGCAAGGCCCGTTACAAAGGCGAATGGCTGGAAGCCACCGAGGCGCTGAAAGTCGCCGGCCTGACGCCGCTGACCCTGGCCGCCAAAGAAGGCTTGGCCCTGCTCAACGGCACTCAGGTCTCCACCGCTTATGCCCTGCGCGGCCTGTTCGAAGGCGAAGACCTGTTCGCCGGTGCATTGGCCTGTGGCGCCCTGACGGTGGAAGCCGTACTGGGTTCGCGCTCGCCATTCGACGCACGCATTCACGCTGCCCGTGGCCAGCGTGGCCAGATCGACTCTGCGGCCGCGTATCGCGCCCTGCTGGGTGAAAGCAGCGAAGTGTCCCAGTCCCACGAGAACTGCGACAAGGTCCAGGACCCGTACTCCTTGCGCTGCCAGCCGCAAGTCATGGGCGCCTGCCTGACCCAGTTCCGCCAGGCGGCCGAAGTGCTGGTGGTGGAAGCCAACGCCGTATCGGATAACCCGTTGGTGTTTGCGGCCGAAGGTGACGTGATTTCCGGCGGCAACTTCCACGCTGAACCGGTGGCCATGGCCGCTGACAACATGGCGTTGGCCATCGCGGAAATCGGCTCCCTGAGCGAGCGTCGTATCTCGTTGATGATGGACAAGCACATGTCGCAACTGCCGCCATTCCTGGTGGGCAACGGCGGTGTGAACTCCGGCTTCATGATCGCCCAGGTGACCGCGGCGGCATTGGCCAGCGAGAACAAGGCGCTGGCCCATCCCCATAGCGTCGACAGCCTGCCGACGTCGGCCAACCAGGAAGACCACGTATCCATGGCGCCGGCTGCGGGCAAACGCCTGTGGGAAATGGCCGAAAACACCCGCGGTGTGTTGGCGGTGGAATGGTTGGCGGCGTGTCAGGGCCTGGACCTGCGCAATGGCTTGAAAACCTCGCCTGCCCTTGAAAAGGCGCGCGGGATCCTGCGCAGCAAAGTGGCGTTTTATGAGAAGGACCGGTTCTTTGCGCCGGACATCAACGCCGCCAGTGAGTTGTTGGCAACACGTTGCCTGAATGAGCTGGTGCCGGCGAAATTGCTGCCGAGCTTGTAAGAGCGACACCGATCCAGTGTGGGAGCTGTCGAGTCTCGCTGAGGCTCGACAGCTCCCACATTTGATCTTCTACAGATTCGAATTTTCTCAGGATAAAAATAATTAAGGACGAGAAATGCACCAGCAAGAAAAGACGCTAAAACGCGGGCTCTCCGCCCGACATATTCGCTTCATGGCGCTCGGTTCCGCCATCGGCACCGGGCTGTTCTACGGCTCTGCCTCCGCCATCCAGATGGCCGGCCCTGCCGTACTCCTGGCCTACCTGATCGGTGGCGCCGCCGTCTTCATGGTCATGCGCGCCCTCGGTGAAATGGCCGTGCACAACCCGGTGTCCGGCTCCTTCGGCCAGTACGCCAGCACTTACCTGGGCCCAATGGCCGGCTTTATCCTCGGCTGGACCTACGCCTTTGAAATGATCATCGTCTGCCTCGCCGACGTCACCGCCTTCGGCATCTACATGGGCTTCTGGTTTCCCGAAGTCGCGCGTTGGGTCTGGGTGCTCGGCATCGTGCTGCTGATCGGCGGCCTGAACCTGTGCAACGTCAAAGTCTTTGGCGAAATGGAGTTCTGGCTGTCGCTGCTCAAGGTCGGCGCCATCGTCGCGATGATCCTCGGCGGCTTCGGCATCATGCTGTTCGGCATTCACTCGGCCGGCGAAGCACCGGCCACCGGCCTCAGCAACCTGTGGGCCCACGGCGGCTTCATGCCTAACGGCGTGGGTGGCTTGATTGCGTCCTTCGCGGTGGTGATGTTTGCCTTTGGCGGCATCGAAATCATCGGCATCACCGCCGGCGAAGCCAAGGACCCGCAGCGGGTGATCCCCAAGGCGATCAACGCCGTGCCACTGCGCATCCTGCTGTTCTACGTGCTGACGTTGTTTGTGCTGATGGCGATCTACCCGTGGCCGCAGATCGGCAGCCAGGGCAGCCCGTTCGTGCAGATCTTCAGCAACCTGGGGATAGGCTCGGCGGCGACCATCCTCAACATCGTGGTGATCTCCGCCGCCGTTTCGGCCATCAACAGCGACATCTTCGGCGCCGGTCGCATGATGTACGGCCTGGCCCAGCAAGGGCAGGCGCCCAAAGGCTTTGCCCAACTGTCGAGCCAGGGCGTGCCATGGATGACCGTGGTGGTGATGGGCGCCGCGTTGCTCGGCGGTGTGGTGCTCAACTACCTGATCCCGGAAAACGTGTTCCTCGTCATCGCCTCGATTGCGACCTTCGCCACGGTGTGGGTGTGGCTGATGATCCTGGTCACTCAGGTCGCCATGCGTCGCTCGATGACCAAAGAACAGATTGCCGAGCTGAAATTCCCGGTGCCGTTCTGGCCCTACGCGCCAGCGGCGGCCATCGTGTTCATGCTGTTTATCTTCGGCGTGCTGGGTTACTTCCCGGACACCCAGGCCGCCCTTATGGTCGGTGCCGTGTGGATCGTCTTGCTGATCGTTGCCTATCTGCTGTGGGTCAAACCCGCCGCCGGGCAAACAGCCAAGGTTCATTACGACCCGGCTTTGTCTCATCGATAACCCAACGGAGGCGTTGATGAAAACGCTTTGGCAACACTGCCACGTCGCAACCATGGCCCAGGGCAAGTACTCGATCATCGAGGATGCCGCCATCGTGACCTCGGGCACGCTCATCGAGTGGATCGGCCCGCGCGCTGAACTGCCGAAGGCGGACTACACGACCACCCATGACCTGCAAGGGGCGTGGGTCACGCCCGGGCTGATCGACTGCCACACCCATACGGTGTTCGGCGGCAATCGCAGCGGCGAGTTCGAGCAGCGGCTGGAAGGCGTGAGCTACGCCGAAATCGCAGCGGCCGGTGGCGGTATTGCCAGCACCGTGCGCGCCACGCGGGCGGCCACCGAAGATGAGCTGTTCGAAAGCAGCCGCAAGCGCCTGCGCAGTTTGCTGCGGGACGGTGTAACCACCGTCGAGATCAAGTCCGGCTACGGCCTGGATCTGGCCAGCGAGCGCAAGATTCTGCGGGTGATCCGCCGCCTCGGCGCCGAGCTGCCGGTCAGCGTACGCAGCACCTGCCTGGCAGCCCACGCATTGCCGCCGGAGTACGTGGACCGTGCCGATGCTTACATCGAACACATTTGCGCTGAAATGCTCCCGGCACTGGCAGCGGAAGGTCTGGTGGATGCGGTCGACGCCTTCTGTGAATACCTGGCGTTTTCACCGGAGCAGGTAGAGCGGGTCTTCATCGCTGCACACAAGCTCGGCTTGCCGGTAAAGCTGCACGCCGAGCAGTTGTCCTCCCTGCACGGTTCCAGCCTGGCGGCGCGTTATCAGGCGCTGTCGGCGGACCACCTGGAATTCATGACCGAGGAAGACGCCATCGCCATGGCCGCTTCCGGCACCGTCGCGGTGTTGCTGCCGGGGGCGTTCTACTTTCTGCGGGAAACCCAGCTGCCGCCGATGGACGCCCTGCGCAAGCACGGTGTGAAGATCGCCATCGCCAGCGACCTCAACCCGGGCACCTCGCCGGCATTGTCGGTGCGCTTGATGCTGAACATGGCCTGCACGCTCTTTCGCATGACCCCGGAAGAAGCCCTGGCCGGCGCCACGCAACATGCGGCTACCGCCTTGGGCCTGGGCGACAGCCACGGTTCGCTGGAGGTGGGCAAGGTTGCGGATTTTGTCGCCTGGCAGATTGATCGCCCCGCTGACCTGGCCTACTGGCTGGGTGGCGAGCTGGATAAACGCGTCGTGCGCCACGGCGCCGTTGTCACCGTTTAAGGAGTACTGCTGTGGATAAGGTTCTGAACTTCAAACAAGGCCGTGTGCCGCTGCTGATCAGCATGCCCCACGCGGGCCTGCGCCTCACGCCGACGGTGCAAGCCGGGCTGATCCCCGAGGCGCAAAGCCTGCCGGACACCGACTGGCACATTCCCACGCTGTATGACTTCGCCGAAGCGCTGGGCGCCAGCACCCTGGCGGCGGAGTATTCGCGTTTTGTCATCGACCTGAATCGGCCGTCCGACGACAAGCCGCTGTACGTCGGTGCTACCACCGGCCTGTACCCGGCGACGCTGTTCGACGGTGTACCGCTGTTCCGCGAAGGCCTGGAACCGTCCAAGGCCGAACGCACCACGTACCTGGAACAGATATGGACCCCGTATCACCGCACCCTGCAGAACGAACTGGCCCGGCTCAAGGCCGAGTTCGGCTATGCACTGCTGTTCGATGCGCACTCGATTCGCTCGGTGATCCCGCACCTGTTTGAAGGCAAGCTGCCGGACTTCAACCTCGGCACCTTCAACGGCGCGTCCTGCGATCCGCAACTCGCCAGCCAACTGGAAACCATCTGTGCCGGTCACCCGCAGTACAGCCATGTGCTCAACGGGCGCTTCAAGGGCGGGCATATCACCCGGCACTACGGCAACCCGGCCGAGAACATCCACGCCGTGCAGTTGGAGTTGGGGCAGTGCACCTACATGGAGGAGTTTGAGCCGTTTCGTTATCGCGCCGATCTGGCCGAGCCGACGCGGGTGGTGTTGAAGGAGCTGCTGGAAGGGTTCCTGGCGTGGGGCAAGCGGCATTACTCCTGATTGGCGTCGCTGCTGAGATAGCCTTCGCGAGCAAGCCCGCTCCCCCATTCGACCGTATTTCTTCAGGAGGAACACGGTTGACTGTGGGAGCGGGCTTGCTCGCGAAGAGGCCCTCAACAGCAACACATCCCTCAAGTCGTCTGTGTGCAAATCCCTGTCGCCACAGGTCGCTTTGATCGAGGTCTCGCTGGGTAAGGTGTTGGGCACGGCGCGTCAGACGCCACTCCCACAATAAAAACTGCCGAGTGAGACCGCATCGATGAAAAGCCTGTTCAACCGTTGCCTGTTGATTCTCACCGGCGCTGCACTTCTGAGCGCCAATGCGATGGCCGCCGACCCGGCCTCGTGCAAGGTCGTGCGCATGGGCGTGGTCAGCTGGACTGACGTGATCGCCACCAGCGGCATGGCCGACGTGCTGCTCAATGGCCTGGGCTATGACAGCAAGCAAACCAGCGCCGTGCAGCAGATCATCTTTGCCGGCATCCGCGACAAGCGCCTGGATATCTTCCTGGGCTACTGGAAACCGGCGATGGACAACAACATCGCACCGTTCCTCGCGGCCAACCAGGTCAAGGTGTTCGACAAGCCGAGCCTGGCCGACGCCCAAGCGACTTTGGCGGTGCCGCAGTATGTTGCGGACGCAGGCCTGAAGACCTTTGCCGACATTGCCCGCTTCAAGGACAAACTGGGCGGCAAGATCTATGGCATCGAGCCGGGCAGCGGCGCCAATACCGATATCCAGAAAATGATCGACAGCAACCGCTTCGGCCTCGGCGGCTTCAAGCTTGTGGCCTCCGGGGAGGCGGGCATGCTGGCAGCCGTGCAGCGGGCGGTGAATCGCAAGGAGTTCGTGGTGTTTGTCGGCTGGACCCCGCACCCGATGAACATCAACATGAAAATGGCTTACCTGACCGGCAGTGAAGATGTGTTCGGCGCCAACGAAGGCATGGCCACGGTCTCCACGGTGACGGCGCCGGATTACGCCGAGCGTTGCCCCAACGTGACCCGCCTGCTGGAAAACCTGACCTACACCGCGGCCCAGGAAAGCCAGTTGATGGTACCGATCATGGACCGCAAGACGCCGCAGGAGGTGGCCAAACAATGGTTGCGCGACAACCCCGAGGATTTGCAGCGCTGGCTGGCAGGTGTAACGACCCTGGATGGAAAAGACGGCGTGGCGGCGGTGCAGGCCAGCCTCAAGCCCTGAGCAAATGAAGATCAAAATGTGGGAGCGGGCTTGCTCGCGAATGCGGTGGATCAGCCACACATGTATTGACTGACCCACCGTATTCGCGAGCAAGCCCGCTCCCACATGGGATTTGTGGCGGCTGTTAAATCTTTATCTTCAGGACGATCCTTTGATGTCCCATTACCCGATTTCCCCGCAGATGTGCGCCTTCGTCGAAAAAACCGAATCCTTCACCAGCGACGACACATCGCTGGCCGGATTGCGCCGGAGCTATGACCGCATGTGCCAGGCATTCACCCCGGCGCGGCCCGAAGGGTTACAGGTGTCAGACGCTTCCCTGAATGGCGTGGGCGTACGCATTTATCAACCGGCGACGCCAACCCCTGATGGCGGCTGGCCATGCATCCTTTATATGCACGGTGGTGGCTGGGTGGTGGGCGGGCTGGATTCCCACGACTTTATCTGCGGTGAGCTGGCCGACGCGCTGCAGGTGCTGGTGATCGCCATCGATTACCGCCTGGCACCCGAACACCCTTTTCCGGCGGCCTTCGATGATTGTCGCGCAGTCTGGCAGGCGATTCAGGCGGGTGAAGCACCTTGCCCCGTCAACCTGCAACGCCTGGTGGTGGCTGGTGACAGCGCCGGCGGCAACCTGGCGGCCGCCTTATGTCTGGGCCTGCGGGATGACCATCAACCGCAGCCCTTGGCGCAAATCCTGATCTACCCCGGCCTGGGCGGCCCCGCCGACCTGCCGTCCCGCCGCGACTGCGTCGACGCGCCGCTGCTCAGTACCGCCGACACCGAGTGCTACCTCGCCCTTTACCTGCGTGGGCCGGGCAAGCCGTCGCCCTACGCCATGCCATTGCTGGCCGTGGATTTCAGCGGATTGCCACCGGCGCTGATCGCTGTCGCCCAGTTTGACCCGTTGCGGGACGACGGCATGCTCTACGCCGAGCGCCTCCAGGCTGCCGGGGTGGCTGCCACGATGTATCCCGGCAAAGGCCTGATCCACGGCTGTCTACGGGCCCGGGGCCAGGTGGCGGAGGTCGATAGGCTCTACGTTTATCTGATGGATTATCTGCGTGGTGTTTTGCTGACACAGCTCTAAGTCCGCTAGGGCATGCTCATTGCACAATTCGGGTTTATGATGCCAGACGGCAAAATAATAGACGTCCCCCCAGGGATGAACTCGACCCCTTACGGAGCGCGCAATGCAGACTTTGTACCCGCAGATCAAACCCTACGCCCGGCACGATCTGGCCGTCGATGAAACCCACGTCCTGTACGTCGACGAAAGCGGTTCCCCGGAAGGCTTGCCCGTTGTGTTCATCCATGGCGGCCCCGGCGCCGGGTGTGACGCCAATAGCCGCTGCTATTTCGATCCCAATCTGTACCGAATTGTTACTTTTGATCAGCGTGGCTGCGGGCGCTCCACCCCACGGGCCAGCCTGGAAAACAACACCACCTGGGACCTGGTGGCCGACCTTGAGCGGATCCGCGAGCACCTGGGCATCGAGAAATGGGTGTTGTTCGGCGGTTCCTGGGGTTCGACCCTGGCCCTGGCCTACGCGCAAACCCACCCGGAGCGCGTGCATGGCTTGATCGTTCGGGGCATTTTCCTGGCCCGCCCCCAGGACATTCAATGGTTCTACCAGGCCGGCGCCAGCCGCCTGTTCCCGGATTACTGGCAGGACTACCTCGCGCCCATCCCCGCGGAAGAGCGTCACGACCTGCTCAGCGCCTACCACAAGCGCCTGACCGGCAATGACCAGATTGCCCAGATGCACGCCGCCAAGGCCTGGTCCACGTGGGAAGGCCGCATGTTGGGCCTGTGCCCGAACCCGCAATTGATCGAGCGTTTCTCCGAGCCCCAGCGCGCCCTGTCGATTGCGCGTATCGAATGCCATTACTTCACCAACAACTCGTTCCTTGAGCCCGACCAGCTGATTCGCGACATGCACAAGATCGCCCATCTGCCTGGCGTAATCGTGCATGGCCGCTACGATATGATCTGCCCGCTGGATAACGCCTGGGAACTGCATCAAGCCTGGCCCAACAGCGAGCTGCAGATCATCCGCGAAGCCGGCCATGCGGCGTCCGAACCCGGAATCACCGATGCGCTGGTGCGTGCGGCGAGTGAAATGGCACGGCGCCTGCTTGATTTGCCGCCTGAAGAAGCATGAAGGGGCTTTTGCAACGGGTGCGCGGCGCCCGGGTCGAGGTAGAAGGGCAGGTGGTGGGGGCGATAGACCAGGGTTTGCTGGTTCTGGTGGCTGTCGAGCCTTCAGATACCCAGGCCAGCGCCGACAAGCTGCTGCATAAGCTGCTTAACTATCGGGTGTTCAGCGACGACGAGGGCAAGATGAACTTGTCCTTGAAAGACATTGGCGGCGGTTTGCTGCTGGTGTCGCAGTTCACCCTGGCGGCAGACACCAAGAGCGGCTTGCGTCCCAGCTTCTCCACGGCGGCACCGCCGGCGGTGGGCGAGGCACTTTTCGACTACCTGTTGTTACAAGCGCAACAATTGCATGGCACGGTAGCGGCAGGGCGTTTTGGCGCGGATATGCAGGTGCATTTGGTCAATGACGGGCCGGTCACCTTCCTGTTACAGACGTGAATGTACTGAAAACGACTTGTAATGCCCAAAAAACCGGGTTTTCGCTACAAATACTTCGCTGACCCTGATGCGTTGTCACGCGGGCTACTAGATAATCGCGCGCTACGGGGATCAGCGTTGATTGGTCCATTTTTGACTTAGGTAGAGACTTGTCCGATGGCTGTTGGGGAATCATTTAGCCCCATGGGAGTCGGAACAATGCTCGCCAACCTGGCATATAGATAGCTGGCCGTTGGTTTTTTGATCTGTTTTCGGCGAGGGTTGCTCGTGATTGTTAGTCCCTGTAATGCACCAAAATTGTCTGCCAAACGGTTACGAAACGCACTGGTAACGGGCTCTGCCCTGTTTTGCCTGTTCGGCGCGGGTCAACTGTGGGCATTCAGTCTGGATGATGTGTCGGCCAAGGCTAAAGAGCTGGCCGGGCAGAAATACGAAGCTCCGCGCAGCAATTTGCCGAACGAATTCCGCGAAATGAAATTCGCTGATTACCAGAAAATTCGTTTCCGCAACGAAAAAGCCGAGTGGGCCGATCAAAACACCCCGTTCAAGCTGTCCTTCTATCACCAGGGTATGCACTTCGATACACCGGTGAAAATCAACGAAGTCACTGCCGACAGCGTCCAGGAAATCAAGTACGACCCGTCCCGCTTCGATTTCGGCGACGTCAAGTTTGATCCCAAGTCCACAGAACAGCTGGGTTATGCCGGTTTCCGTGTGCTGTACCCGATCAACAAGGGCGACAAGCAAGACGAAATCATGACCATGCTCGGCGCGAGCTATTTCCGCGTCGTGGGTAAAGATCAGGTCTACGGCCTGTCTGCACGTGGCATGGCGATCGACACTGCCTTGCCGTCCGGCGAAGAGTTTCCGCGCTTCACCGAGTTCTGGATCGAACGTCCAAAGCCGGGTGAGAAGCAGCTGGTGATCTACGCCTTGCTGGATTCGCCACGGGCCACCGGCGCTTATCGCCTGATCCTGCGTCCTGGCACCGACACCATTGTCGACGTCAAATCCCAGATGTACCTGCGTGACAAGGTCACCAAGCTGGGCATCGCTCCGCTGACCAGCATGTTCCTGTTCGGCGCCAACCAGCCGTCCAAGGTCCTTAACTACCGTCGCGAGCTGCACGATTCCAGCGGCCTGTCGATCCATGCCGGCAACGGCGAGTGGATCTGGCGTCCACTGAACAACCCTAAACACCTGTCGGTCAGCAACTTCACCGTGGAAAACCCGCGCGGTTTCGGCCTGCTGCAACGTGGTCGCAACTTCAGCCACTACGAAGACCTCGACGACAACTACGACAAGCGCCCAAGCGCCTGGATCGAGCCTGAAGGTGACTGGGGCAAGGGCTCCGTCGACCTGGTAGAGATTCCGACCGCCGATGAAACCAACGACAACATCGTTGCCTTCTGGAGCCCGGAAACACTGCCGGAGCCAGGCAAGCCGCTGGATGTTGCCTACCGCCTGCACTGGACATTGAACGACGCCGAGTTCCATTCGCCTGAAAGCGCCTGGGTCAAGCAGACCCTGCGTTCCACCGGCGACGTCAAGCAATCCAACCTGATCCGTCAGCCAGACGGCAGCGTGGCTTACCTGGTGGACTTCGAGGGCCCGTCCCTGAAGAAACTGCCAGCTGACGCACCGGTTCGCAGCCAGGTCAGCGTGGGCGACAACGCCGAAATCGTTGAAAACAGCGTGCGCTACAACCCGCACACCCAAGGCTGGCGCCTGACCTTGCGCATGAAGATCAAGGACGCAGGCAAGCCGACTGAAATGCGCGCTGCCCTGGTCCAGGACATCGTGACGCCTGAGCCTGAGAAGGTTTCGACCCAAGTGCTTAAAGCTGACAAGGTCTTGGCCAAGCAGCACGAGAAAGCCGCCAAGAAAGAAGCCAAAGACAAGGATGCCAAGCAGCCCGAAGCTGCGGCCCCAGCCACACCGGAGCCGGCCAAGACAGAACAAGTCCTGACCGAAACCTGGAGCTATCAGTTGTCTGCCGATGAGTAATTCTCAAGTCCAGCCAGAGACGCTTGCCGAGTACCTGGCGCATCTACCGATGACCGATGAGCAGCGCGCCGAACTGGCGGGCTGCGAGTCCTTCAGTGAATTGCACAAGCGCCTGTCATCGTCCACGTTCGACGCACCTGCCGACGCTGCCCAAGCGTCGGTCGGCGCGCGGCTGACCCTCAACACCGCCGAAGAGCTGCAAGACGCCGAAATGCTGGCGCTCGACGCCAGCGGTCGGGTTTGCCTCAAGGCCACACCGCCGATCCGTCGGACCAAGGTCGTGCCCGAGCCGTGGCGTACCAATATCCTGGTGCGTGGCTGGCGCCGCCTGACCGGCCGCACCAATCCACCGGCACCGCCGAAGGATGAGCGCGTGCTGCCGGCTGCCCGCTGGCGCACCGTCGGTTCGATCCGTCGTTACATCCTGCTGGTGCTGATGCTCGGCCAGACGGTCGTCGCCGGCTGGTACATGAAAGGCATCATGCCGTACCAGGGTTGGTCCTTCGTCGACTTTGACGAGATCCGCAACCAGACCTTGCTGCAAACCGCTACCCAGGTTCTGCCTTACGCCCTGCAAACCAGCATCCTGGTGCTGTTCGGGATTCTGTTCTGCTGGGTTTCGGCCGGTTTCTGGACCGCGCTGATGGGCTTCCTGGAACTGCTGACCGGTCACGATAAATACCGTATCTCCGGTAAAAGTGCCGGTGACGAGCCGATTCCGAAAGACGCCCGCACCGCCCTGGTGATGCCGATCTGCAACGAAGACGTGCCCCGGGTATTTGCCGGCCTGCGCGCGACGTTCGAGTCGGTAGCCGCCACCGGTGATCTGGACCGTTTCGACTTCTTCGTCCTCAGCGACAGTAACGAGGCCGACATCTGCATCGCCGAGCAGCAAGCCTGGCTCGACGTATGCCGCGAAGCCGGTGGCTTCGGCAAGATCTTCTATCGCCGCCGTCGCCGTCGCGTCAAACGCAAGAGCGGCAACCTCGACGACTTCTGCCGTCGCTGGGGCGGTGACTACAAGTACATGGTGGTCCTCGACGCCGACAGCGTAATGAGCGGCGACTGCCTGACCAGCCTGGTGCGCCTGATGGAAGCCACACCGGATGCCGGGATTATCCAGACCGCGCCACGTGCGTCGGGCATGGACACCCTGTATGCGCGCATGCAGCAGTTCGCGACCCGTGTGTACGGCCCGCTGTTTACCGCCGGTCTGCACTTCTGGCAGTTGGGTGAATCCCACTACTGGGGCCACAACGCGATCATCCGCATGAAGCCGTTTATCGAGCACTGCGCCCTGGCGCCGTTGCCAGGTAAAGGCGCGTTTGCCGGTGCGATCCTCTCCCACGACTTCGTTGAAGCGGCGCTGATGCGCCGTGCCGGCTGGGGCGTGTGGATTGCCTACGACTTGCCGGGCAGCTACGAAGAACTGCCGCCGAACCTGCTGGACGAACTCAAGCGCGACCGTCGCTGGTGCCACGGTAACCTGATGAACTTCCGCCTGTTCCTGGTCAAAGGCATGCACCCGGTACACCGTGCGGTGTTCCTGACCGGCGTGATGTCGTACCTGTCGGCACCGTTGTGGTTCTTCTTCCTGGTGCTGTCGACGGCCTTGCTGGCGGTCAACACGCTGATGGAGCCGCAGTACTTCATGGCGCCACGCCAGTTGTACCCGCTGTGGCCTCAATGGCATCCGGACAAGGCGGTGGCGCTGTTCTCCACCACCATCGTGCTGCTGTTCCTGCCTAAGTTGCTGAGCATCATCCTGATCTGGGCCAAGGGCGCGAAAGAGTTCGGCGGCAAGTTCAAGGTGACCTTGTCGATGCTCCTGGAGATGCTGTTCTCCATGTTGCTGGCGCCGGTGCGGATGATTTTCCACACCCGTTTCGTACTCGCCGCGTTCCTCGGCTGGGCTGCGACCTGGAACTCGCCGCAGCGTGACGACGATTCCACGCCATGGAGCGAGGCAGTAAAGCGCCACGGCCCGCAGACCCTGCTCGGTTTCTTCTGGGCATTGCTGGTGGTGTGGTTGAACCCAAGCTTCCTGTGGTGGCTGGTGCCAATCGTCGGTTCGCTGATGCTGTCGATTCCGGTGTCGGTGATTTCCAGCCGGGTCAAGCTGGGCCTCAAGTCTCGCGACGAGAGCCTGTTTTTGATCCCTGAGGAATACAACCCGCCCCAGGCGCTGTTGTCGACCGACAAGTACACCCACGAAAACCGTTGGCATGCGCTGAATGACGGCTTTGTGCGGGCAGTGGTCGATCCACAGCAGAACGCCCTGGCGTGCGCCTTGGCGACTTCCCGTCATGGCCAAGCGGAGCCGATCGAATGGCTGCGTGTTGAACGTGTTCGCCACGCGTTGAAAGTCGGCCCGGCCGGCCTCAACAACGGCGAGCGCCTGGCTCTGCTGAGCGACCCGGTCGCTCTGGCACGCTTGCACGAGCAGGTCTGGAACGAAGGCCATGCTGAATGGCTCAACGCCTGGCGCGAATCGGTCAAGGCCGATCCCCATGCGCCGTTGCTGCCATTGAAACCGCTGTCGTCCCAGGCTCAACCGGCCTGATTCAGACGCCCCCGAGGTAACGCCTCGGGGGCGTTTGTTGTCGCCGTCCTACGCTGTTTTTCCCTCCTGTTTCATTCTGCTAACTCCTTGTTATTTCGAAACAAAAGACCCTTCGCTGAGGCGTATTGCCGTGCCTGCGAGTGGGTTAGCATCGCCTCCAAAATCTGACTCGAAGCCCTTGGCCTACGCGAACTTACGCGTGGCTGGGTGTGGGTGTGTTTAACGAAACAGGGGCTTTTCATGATCAAAAGGTATTTGTCGATGCTGCTGCTCGGCATCGTCACGCTTTCCCACGGTTACCTGGCGCACGCCGGCGCCATAGACGAGGCCGTTCGGCGGGGAGTGCTGAAAGTCGGCACCAATCCGGCCTACGTGCCCTTTGAGATGACCGACAAGAAAGGCCGTATCGTCGGGTTTGAAATTGATCTGTTGCGGGAGATGAGCAAGGCGCTTGGGGTCAAGCTGGAGCTGGTTTCGGTGCCGTATACCGAGCTGATTCCCGGCCTGCTGGCCAGCCGCTTCGACCTGATCGGCAGCGGCATGACCGTAACGCAGGAGCGCAACCTGACCCTCAACTTCAGCGACTCGTTCATCATCGTCGGCCAGACCGTGCTGCTGAACCCACGGTTGGCCGACAAGGTCCAGAGCATCGAAGACCTGAACGAAGCCGGTTACCGGATCGTGGCCGCTGACGGCACCACGGGCGAGGCGGCGGCGAAAAGGTTTCTCGGCACCGCGCGCCTGCGCAGTTTTCCAACCCCTGAAGAAGGCGTGCGCCAGGTGGTGGAGGGCAAGGCCGACGCCTTCGTCCACGATGCGCCGTATAACCTGATCGCCATCGCCAAACCCCAGAACAGTGCGTTGCTGGCATTGGAGCAGCCTTTCACCTACGAGCCTTTGGCGTTCGGCCTGAAAAAAGGCGATTACGACAGCCTCAACTGGATCAATCACTTCCTCAATCAGGTGGCCCAGGACGGCACCTACGATCGGCTGCATGACAAGTGGTTCAAGGACTCGGGCTGGATGGCGGAGGTGGACTGGTAGTCATAACTACTTACACATCAAGCCATTGGCCGATCTGTGGGCTGAAGTGTCCAGCGGTACCGTTCTCTGCACGGTTGTGAGGCTTTTCTGTCATCCCTTGGCAACAAATCCCGGCGAAACCTTTGTACCGGGCGGTGAGTGAGTTAGGATCGCACCCCGAAATGGTGCAGCCCTTTTGCGCGCCGATCTCACAATAAAATGAGTTCAGGGGACTTGATGATGAAAAAGTATCTTTCGATGCTGCTGCTAGGCGTCACCGCACTGGTGGCGGTCAACGCGGCCCACGCCGGCGCCATCGATGATGCGGTCAAGCGCGGCACGCTGAAAGTCGGCATGGACCCGACCTACATGCCGTTCCAGATGACCAACAAGCGCGGTGAAATCATCGGCTTTGAAGTCGACATCCTCAAGGCCATGGCCAAGTCCATGGGCGTGAAGTTAGAGCCGATCTCCACCGGCTATGACGGCATCATCCCGGCCCTGCTGACCAACAAGTTCGACATGATCGGCAGCGGCATGACCCTGACCCAGGAACGCAACCTGCGCCTGAACTTCAGCGAACCGTTCATCGTGGTCGGCCAGACCCTGCTGATCCGCAAGGAGCTGGAAGGCACCATCAAGTCCTACAAAGACCTGAACGACGAGAAATACCGCCTGACCTCCAAGCTCGGCACCACCGGCGAGATGGTCGCCAAGAAGCTGATCTCCAAGGCCAAGTACCACGGCTACGACAACGAGCAGGAAGCCGTGCTCGACGTGGTCAACGGCAAGGCTGACGCCTTCGTCTATGACGCCCCGTACAACGTGGTGGCGGTGAACAAGGTCGGCGCCGGCAAGCTGGTATTCCTCGACCAGCCGTTCACCTTTGAACCCCTGGCGTTCGGCCTGAAGAAGGGCGACTACGACAGCATCAACTTCATCAACAACTTCCTGCACCAGATCCGCAACGACGGCACCTACGATCGCATCCATGACAAGTGGTTCAAGAGCTCCGAGTGGCTCAAGGACATGGAATAAAAGCTGACCTGCATTGATCGTTCCCACGCTCCGCGTGGGAATGCAGCCCGTGACGCTCTGCGTCACAAAGCGGACGCTGAGCGTCCAGTGAGGCATTCCCACGCAGAGCGTGGGAACGATCTCGACATATCCCGGAACCCGTAATGAAACAGAAAAAAGCCCAATGGCCCTGGCACCTGCTGACGGTGCTGGTGCTGGTCGGCCTGGCCGGCGCGCTGTATTACGCCACCTCGCTGATGTCCTACGAATGGCGCTGGAACCGCGTGCCGCAGTACTTCGTCTACCAGGCCGAAGAATCCCAGCGGGCGTCGGACATTTCCACCGTCAGCGAGTTGGTGCGCAAGGGCGATGTGGCTGAAGTCACCCTGCGTAACGACGAGGGCAACGAACAGCACCTGACCGTGGCCGAGAACAGCCTGCAAGTGGCCAAGGGCGATGACGTGGCCGAGGGCGATGTGGTCGGCGTCACCCGGCATTGGGCTGCGGGCCCTCTACTGTGGGGCTTGTGGACTACGTTGTGGTTATCGGTGGTGTCCGGGGTGCTGGGACTGTTGATCGGCCTGGCCACCGGATTGTGTCGCCTGTCGAATAACCCGACTTTGCGCGACTTGTCGACGATCTACGTCGAACTGGTGCGCGGCACGCCGCTATTGGTGCAGATCTTCATTTTCTATTTCTTTATCGGCACGGTGCTCAACCTGTCCCGGGAGTTCGCCGGGATCGCTGCGCTGTCGCTGTTTACCGGTGCCTATGTGGCGGAAATCATCCGTGCCGGCGTGCAGTCGATTGCCCGTGGGCAAAATGAAGCGGCACGTTCTCTTGGGCTCAGTGCTGGCCAGTCGATGCGTCATGTGGTGTTGCCGCAAGCCTTCAAACGCGTGCTGCCGCCTCTGGCCGGGCAATTTATCAGCCTGGTGAAGGACACGTCCCTGGTGTCGGTGATTGCGATTACCGAACTGCTTAAAAGCGGCCGCGAGGTCATTACCACCTCGTTCTCACCGTTTGAAATCCTGTTCTGCGTCGCAGGCCTGTACCTGCTGATCAACCTGCCGCTGTCGAAAATCGCCAGCCGGCTTGAGCGGAGGCTCGCGCAAAGTGATTGAAGTCCGCGATCTGGTAAAAGTCTTCGACACCCGTGGCCACATCGTGCGCGCGGTGGACAACGTGACCACCCAAGTGGCCAAGGGTGAAGTACTGGTTGTGATCGGCCCGTCCGGTTCCGGCAAGTCGACGTTCCTGCGGTGCCTTAACGGCCTGGAGGAATTCGACTCCGGCTCGGTAAGCATCGACGGCCTGCAACTGGCAGACCCGAAGACCGACGTGAACGCCTACCGCCGTGAAGTCGGCATGGTGTTCCAGCACTTCAACCTGTTCCCCCACATGACCGTGCTGGAAAACCTCTGCCTGGCGCAAAAAGTCGTGCGCAAGCGCGGCAAGAAAGAGCGTGAGGCCAAGGCCCTGGCCCTCTTGGAAAAAGTCGGCATTGCTCAGAAAGCCAACGAGTTCCCGTCGCGGCTTTCTGGCGGCCAGCAACAACGTGTGGCGATTGCCCGCGCGCTGGCGATGGAGCCCAAGGTGATGCTGTTTGACGAACCCACCTCGGCCCTGGACCCGGAAATGGTTGGCGAGGTGCTGGACGTGATGAAGACCCTGGCTCTGGAAGGCATGACCATGGTTTGCGTCACCCATGAAATGGGCTTCGCACGGGAAGTGGCCGATCGAGTGCTGTTCTTCGATCACGGCAAATTGCTGGAGGACGCCGCCCCGGCGCAATTCTTCGATGCGCCGAAGGACCCCCGCGCCCAAGCCTTCCTGCGCCAAGTTCTATAAATGCGTTGAGAATCCTTCTTGTGGCGAGGGAGCTTGCTCCCGCTGGGCTGCGTAGCGGCCCTAAAAGAACGGGAGCGCTGCGCACTCCAGCGGGAGCAAGCTCCCTCGCCACAGGATAGCGTTGGTCGTGGGTTTTTTCAGACCTTGAACTTGCCCACCCACACCTGCAAATCCGCCCCCAGGCGCGCCAGTTCGACACTGGCCGCCGCAGTGTCCTGACTCGCGGTCCAGGTCTGTTCCGATACATCCTTGACCTTCAACACGCTGCGGTTGATCTCCTCGGCGACTGCCGTTTGTTCCTCGGCAGCAGCGGCAATTTGCGGGTTCATCTCCTGAATCACTGACACGGTACGGGTGATACCCGCCAGCGCTTCTCCTGCACGGCGGGTCAGTTGCACGCTGTTGTCGGTGAGGCTGCGACTGTTGTCCATAATGTCCGCGACCTGCTGCGTGCCCCGATGCAGGCCGCTGATCAGCTCCTCGATTTCCTCGGCCGACTGCTGCGTGCGTTGCGCCAGGCTGCGCACTTCATCGGCGACCACGGCAAAGCCTCTGCCAGCCTCGCCGGCGCGGGCCGCTTCGATGGCGGCGTTGAGGGCCAGCAAATTGGTCTGCTCCGACACCGATTTGATCACCTCCAGCACGCTGCCGATCTTCCGGCTTTCCTGTTGCAAGCCTTGCATGGCCTGGCTTGAACGCGCCATCTCCTGAGCCAGGTGCTCGATGTGGGTGATAGCCTCAGCCACCACCTGATCGCCCTGGCTCGCCTGCTGATCGGCCTCGGTAGCGGCGAGTGAAGCTTGCTCGGCATGGCGCGCTACTTCCTGGGAGGTGGCGAGCATCTCATTCATGGCAGTGGCTACCTGTTCGGTTTCCTGTTTCTGGCCGTCGACTCCGGCGCGGGTCTGTTCGGTGACGGCAGACAGTTGTTCGGCGGCGCTGGCGATCTGTTGGGCGCTGTCGCCGATGCCGCTGATCAAGCCCCGCAGGTTGAGGGTCATTTGCCCGATGCTGCGCTGCAACTGCCCCAGTTCATCCTGGCGCGAGGTCGGGATGTCGTGGCTCAGGTCACCTTCGGCAATCCGGTTGGCCACGTGCAGTGCCTGGCGCAGCGGCGCGACGATCTGGACGGCGATCAACCAGGCGGCCACGACGCCGAGCAATAACGCCGCCGCAGTGACGTTGAGCAGCAGGGTGCGGGCGAGGCTGGCTTCCTTGTCGCGCTTGGCGGTCTGGTCCTGGCTCAGCAGGTCGCTTTCCGTGAGCAACTTATCCAGCCACTGCTCAAGCTGGTTCTGGGTGGTTTCGGTGCTGAGTTGGGCATCCTTGAGGCGTGTCAGATGAGTCCGAAAGTCGAGCAGGGCTTTTTTCAGGGCGCTGGCATCAACCGGCAGTGCGCCTACCGCCGCTTGGGCGCCGTCCAGGGCCAGTAGCGCTTCACTCACGCCGTTGGTATAGGCGTCCAATGACGCAGCGGCCCACGCGGGGCTTTGGGCGCGATCTTCGGCTTGTTCCATGGCCTGGCGCAATTGTTCTACGGCGTCGAGGGCCTTTTCATCGTCTTGATTGGGCAGGTTGCTGGACAGTTCCGAGAGGCTGTCGCTGCTCTGGATTGAACTGCGCTTGAGCTGTTCGCGGGCGTCCTCGCGTTGTTTGATCAGCCCCTCCAGGCCACTGAGGGCGGTTTTGAAGCTGGTGACAAAGCGTCGGCTTTCCTGCAGCTGTTGTTGGTTGACCAGGTCGGTGAATCTTGGGGAAAGATCCACCAGGAACTGGTCGATCTTGTCCATGTGCAGCTCTATTTTGGACAGGCTCGCGGGGTCGTTAAGGGTGCGATAGACGATTCGATCAGCCCGCAGCTCTTCGCCGACGACGGCCAATTGCGAAAGCAGCGTGAGTTTTTGTGAGCGATCGAGGGATGCGCTCAAGGCTTGCCAGCCGGTAGACGCGATGATCAGGCTGAGGCTGAGCACCAGGCCAAAGCCCAGGGCAAGTTTGAGGCTGATGCTGATGTTTCCAAGCAGGCGGGTCAGTGGACGAAACATGGTGAACCTCCAACGAATCAAAAGGAGCGTCTCAAGCGTCCGGCCGACAACGGTCAGGGGAGTTGAAACGCTACTTTTATTCGGCGCCAGGTGTGTGATCCACGACCTGAAAAACGCGTAGGAAATTTCACAAGTTGTCAGGAGGGCGGCCCTGATGGCCGCCGCAAGCGGGTCAGACCTTGAAGCGACCTACCAGGCTTTGCAGGTAAACCCCCAGGCGCGCCAGCTCGGCACTGGACGCAGCGGTTTCTTCGCTGGCCGCCGAGGTTTGTTCGGAAACGTCCCGCACATTGAGTACGCTGCGGTTGATCTCTTCGGCCACGGCGCTTTGTTGCTCGGCGGCGGTGGCGATCTGCTGGTTCATCGCCTGGATCGCCGAGACGGTACGGGTGATGTTCTCCAGGGCATTGCCGGCCCGGCGGGTCAGCTCGACGCTGCTGTCAGTCAGGCCGCGACTGTTGTCCATGATGGTTGCCACCTGCTGGGTGCCGCTTTGCAGGCCGACGATCAACTCTTCGATCTCCTCGGTGGACTTCTGCGTCCGTTGGGCCAGGCTGCGCACTTCATCGGCAACCACCGCAAAACCGCGTCCGGCTTCGCCAGCGCGCGCCGCTTCAATCGCTGCGTTAAGGGCCAGCAGGTTGGTTTGCTGGGCTACCGACTTGATGACGTCCAGCACACTGCCAATCTTGTCGCTTTCACGCTTGAGATGGCCCATGGCTTCGGTGGAGTTGCCCACCTCGCTGGCCAGGCGCTCGATCTGGGCGATGGCCTCACCGACCACCTTATCACCCTCACGGGCCTGCTGGTCGGCGGCGACGGCGGCCTCGGAAGCTTCCTCGGCGTTACGTGCGACTTCCTGCACGGTAGCGGCCATTTCGTTCATGGCGGTGGCAACCTGGTCGGTCTCGACCTTCTGGCTGTTGACCCCGGCGCTGGTCTGCTCGGTAACGGCCGACAGTTGCTCGGCGGCGCTGGCAATCTGGGTGACGCCGTCGCTGATACCGCCGATCAGCTCCCGCAGGCCCACGGTCATGCTCTGCATGGAGCGTTGCAGTTGGCCCAGCTCATCGCGGCGTTCGGAGATCAGGTTGTGGCTGAGGTCGCCAGCCGCTACGCGCTCGGCGACTTTAAGGGTTTGGCTCAGCGGGATAACAATCTGGCGGGTGATGGCCCAGGCGGCGAGGATGCCGAAGGCCAGCGCGAGGGCGGTGGCCAACAGCAACAGGTTCTTGGCGTGGGCAGTGTCGGTATCGCGCACCACGGTTTGCGAGGTGGTGAGTTTGTCGCTGCGGTCGAGCAGGATGTCGCCTTGCTCGGCCATGATTTTCGTCGCGGCAGCGGTGGCCACCTGGGAATCGCGGTACTGGCTGACGGCGGCGCGGTAGGCCTGCAGCGAGACGCTGGCTTCTTGCAGGTTGGCCCGGTATTGCTCGGGCAACTGGTCGCTGAGGTCGGTGATTTTTTTCAGGGCGTTGTCGATGGCATCCAGAGCCGGCTGTTCGGCTTCGACCTTGCCGCTGTAGGTGTAGCCGCGCACCTGGAAGCGCGCTTGCTGGATCAGTTTGCTGAGGTCGACCACGCTGTTGAACAGGGTGACGCTGTCGCCTTGCAGCAGGGATTTTTCCACTTCGTTGGTTTTTGCCACGGCGTTGTCGGCGGTATCACCCAGTTTGCTGCGGGCACCTTCGCGCTTGAGGCCGGCCTGCACCATGGCGCTGAAGGCTTTTTTGTATTGGCCCAAGGCTTCCTGTTGTTGTTCCACGACAAGCTTGTCGGCGGGTTGCTCGATCAGCTCTGCGGCGGTTTTCAGGCCGCTGTCCAGCTGTGCGATCAAGTCGGTGACCGCGCCTGTACCTTGTTCGCCGCGACGCATTTCGAAGTCCAGGCGCGCCAGGCGCAGGTCTTTGGACAGCCCGTTGAGGCTGGAAATATAGCCCAGCTTGTCGCCACGGCTGATCACGCCGCTGAGGCCGGTCCAGCCGGTGAAGGTGATCAATAGGGTCAGGACCAATACCAGGCCGAAGCCTATGCTCAGCTTGCGGTTGACGCTGACATTCCCCAGTTTCTCGGCTAACCAACGATACATGCTGCGAACTCCCCTGGAACAAGGCTTGGACTTATTCAGAGCGTATCGGCAGATTCGGATGTTTCTGTAGGAGCGAGCTCGCGAAGGTCGTCAACGATAACGCGGGCATTCTGAATGAACGCGGTGTCCTTGAGTTTTTCGCGAGCAAGCTCGCTCCTACAGGAGAGGGCGGTGTTAGAAAAGGCGGGCGAGCAATGCGGTGACGGCGGTTTCGACCCTCAGGATCCGAGCCCCCAGTTGCACCGGCTGCAACCCGGCCTTGGCCAGCAGATCCACCTCGTAGGGAATCCAGCCGCCTTCCGGGCCGATGGCCAGGGTGACCGGTTCATCCAGGCCACGAGGGCAGGGCGGATAGTCACCCGGGTGGCCAATCAGGCCGAGGGTGCCGTGCGCCAGGGCGGGCAGGCGGTCTTCGACGAATGGTTTGAAGCGCTTTTCGATAACAATCTCGGGCAGCACCGTGTCTCGGGACTGTTCCAGGCCGAGGATCAGTTGCTCGCGAATCGCCTCCGGCTCCAGGAACGGCGTTTGCCAGAAGCTCTTTTCCACCCGATAGCTGTTCACCAGCACCACCCGTGGCACGCCCATGGACGCAACGGTTTGCAGCACCCGGCGGAGCATTTTCGGACGGGGCAGGGCCAGCAGCAGGGTCAGGGGCAGTTTGGCCGGCGGCGGCTGGTCGAAGGTGACTTCCAGCTCGGCTTCCCGGGCTTCCAGGCGCAGCAATTGCGCATTGCCCATCAACCCGCCAATGCGCCCGACCCGCAGGCTGTCGCCTACGGCGGCACGGTGGACTTCCTGCATATGCACCAGGCGCCGATCACGCAGCACCACCCGGTCGGCCGCGATAAAGTCGGCCTCCTCAAGCAGCAGCAGGTTCACGACTGGGTCGCTGGCGGCTGGTCGTCGTCGGCGGGTTGGTCATCCGGGTGATCGCCACGCTTGCTCACCAGGCTGCCGAACAGAATGCCGATCTCGAACAGCATCCACATGGGTACGGCCAGCAGGGTCTGGGAGAAGATGTCCGGCGGGGTCAGGATCATGCCGACCACGAAGCAGCCGATGATCACGTACGGGCGGATTTTCTTCAGGTATTTGACGTCGACCACGCCGATCCACACCAGCAGCACCACGGCCACCGGGATTTCGAAGGCCACGCCGAAGGCGAAGAACAGCGTCATCACGAAGTCGAGGTAGCTGGTGATGTCGGTCATCATTTCCACACCGGCCGGGGTAGCAGCGGCGAAGAACTTGAAGATCAGCGGGAACACCAGGAAGTAGGCGAAGGCCATCCCGGTGTAGAACAGCAGGATGCTCGACACCAGCAGCGGCACGGCGATGCGTTTTTCATGCTTGTACAGGCCCGGCGCGATAAAGCCCCAGATCTGATGCAGGATCACCGGGATCGCCAGAAACAGCGAAACCATCATCGTCAGCTTCAACGGCGTGAGGAACGGTGACGACACGTCGGTGGCGATCATCGTTGCGCCAGCCGGCAAGTAGTCGCGCAGCGGCGTGGAGACGAAGGTGTAGATCTGCTGGGTGAAGGCAAACAGCCCGGCAAAGATGATGAAGATCGCCGCGACACAGCGCAGCAGGCGGGTACGCAACTCGGTGAGGTGCGAGACCAGCGGCATGTGCTGGTCGGTTTCCGGTTTATCAGCGCTCATGGGGCTCGCGGCGGCAATGTAGGGTCGTGGGGCGCGGGCGACACGGCAGGCGTCGGCGCGGGTTCGGTCGGGGTTGCTGGCGCCGCGGCATGCACGGGGTCAGCGACCGGTGCAGGTGCAGGTGCGGCGGGCGGTGCAATCGATTGCTCGGCCACAGGTTCAACCGGCTTGGGCGTTTCCTGCACAGGCGAGAGAATCTTCCGTGCCTCCTGCTCCAACGACAGAATGTGCTCGTTGTGCAGTTGCCGGCGAATCTCGTCGGCGCCTATTTCCCGTTCAACTTCCTGTTTGATGGCGTTGAAACTGCGTTTCAGGCGCCCGATCCACAGGCCGGCCGTGCGCGCGGCACCGGGCAGGCGTTCCGGCCCCAGTACCAGCAGGGCCACGAGGCCGACGAGCAGCAGTTCAGAGAAGCTGATACCAAACATTATTCAGTACTCACGAGTCTTTTTGGTTCTGCTCTTTGACGTGCTCGGCCTGCACGTCGAAGGTGCGACGTTCAGTGATCGGCTGAGTGGCCTGTGGGTGCACAGGCTGAGCCGGTGGCACCGGGTTGACGACCGGGTCGGCAGGTTTCTCGTCGTCGTTCATGGCCTTGCGAAAGCCCTTGATCGATTCACCGACGTCAGTGCCGAGGTTTTTCAGCTTCTTGGTGCCGAATACCAGAACAACCACTACCAGAATGACGATCCAGTGTTTCCAGTCAAAAATGCCCATGCTGCAATTCCTCTGTAAAAGTTGGTCAGGCGGACGGGCGCGAGGCCTTTTCGGCATGCCCGGACAAGCCGAAGCGACGGTCCAGTTCATCAAGCACTGCCTGTGGATGCTGCCCCAGTTGGGCGAGCATGACCAGGCTGTGGAACCACAAGTCGGCAGTTTCGTAGATCACGTCGCTGCAGTCGCCGCTGATTTGCGCGTCCTTGGCAGCAATAATCGTCTCGACGGATTCTTCGCCGAGTTTCTCCAGAATCTTGTTCAGACCCTTGTGGTACAGGCTGGCGACATAAGAGCTGTCGGCGGCCGCGCCCTTGCGGTCTTCCAGCACCTGGGCCAGGCGGTTCAGGGTATCGGTCATGTTCAGTGTCCTGCCGAGTAAATAGCGTGCGGGTCTTTGAGCACGGGCTCGACGGTCTTCCACTCGCCGTTCTCGAACACGCGGTAGAAGCAGCTGTGACGGCCGGTATGACAGGCGATATCGCCGATCTGTTCGACCTTGAGGATCACCACATCGGCATCGCAGTCGATGCGCATCTCATGCAGGGTTTGCACGTGCCCGGACTCTTCGCCCTTGCGCCACAGTTTGCCACGGGAACGTGACCAGTAAATGGCACGGTTCTCGGCGGCGGTCAGGCTCAGGGCCTCGCGGTTCATCCAGGCCATCATCAGCACGCGCCCGGTCTTGTAGTCCTGGGCAATGGCTGGCACCAGGCCGTCACTGTCCCACTTGATCTCGTCCAGCCAGTCTTTCATTTTCGGCTCCGGCAATTTGCGACAGTGTATAACCGGATTGGCTATCGACGCACGATCAGATACACGCCCACGGCGACCATGATGCCAGCCGGCCAGTGGCCCAGTTCGTTCAGTGGACCGCCGGCGGCCAGGTATGGTGCCGCCCACCAGGTGCGCGGCGCCCAACAGGCGCAGGAACCAGTCGTCTTTACGCTTGTGCCACGGCGGTGCCGGGTCATGGGCGTGGGGCTGGGACATACGCTCCAGCAGGTCGCGCGTCATATTGGCCAGGTGCGGCAGTTGTTCGACCTGGCTTTGCAGGTTGCCCAGCAGGGTTTTCGGGCTGACGCGTTCACGCATCCAGCGCTCGAGGAACGGCTGGGCGGTGTTCCACAGGTCCAGGTCCGGGTACAGCTGGCGGCCCAGGCCTTCGATGTTCAGCAGGGTCTTTTGCAACAGCACCAGCTGCGGCTGCACTTCCATATTGAAGCGCCGCGCCGTCTGGAACAGGCGCATCAGCACCTGGCCGAAGGAAATATCTTTTAACGGTTTTTCAAAGATCGGCTCGCACACAGTGCGGATCGCCGCTTCGAATTCGTTGAGCTTGGTCTCAGCCGGCACCCAGCCCGAATCGATGTGCAATTGCGCCACGCGACGGTAGTCACGCTTGAAGAAGGCAAACAGGTTGCGCGCCAGGTAGTCCTGGTCTTCCGGGGTCAGGCTGCCGACGATGCCGCAGTCGATCGCAATGTACTGTGGGCTCCACGGGTTCACGGTGCTGACGAAGATGTTGCCGGGGTGCATGTCGGCGTGGAAGAAGCTGTCGCGGAACACCTGGGTGAAGAAAATCTCCACGCCGCGCTCGGCAAGCATTTTCATGTCGGTGCGCTGGTCAGCCAGGGTCGCGAGGTCGGTGACCTGCACGCCGTAGATGCGCTCCATCACCAGCACTTTCGGGCGGCACCAGTCCCAATAGACTTGCGGCACGTACAGCAGCTGCGAGCCCTCGAAGTTGCGCTTGAGCTGGCTGGCGTTGGCGGCTTCGCGCAGCAGGTCGAGTTCGTCGTAGATGGTTTTCTCGTAATCCAGCACCACGTCCACCGGGTGCAGCAGGCGCGCATCGGCAGAGAAGCGCTCGGCGGCGCGGGCGAGGATGAACAGCCACGCCAGGTCCTGGCCGATGATCGGCTTGAGACCCGGGCGAATCACCTTCACCACCACTTCTTCGCCGCTTTTCAGTTGCGCGGCATGCACCTGGGCCACCGAGGCTGAAGCCAATGGCGCGATATCGAAGCGGCTGAAGACTTCGCTGATCTTCTTGCCCAGTTGCTCTTCAATCAGCGTGACTGCCAGTTGCGAGTCGAACGGCGGCACGCGGTCCTGCAACAGCATCAGCTCGTCGGCGATATCTTCGGGCAACAGGTCGCGGCGGGTGGAGAGGATCTGTCCGAATTTGATGAAGATCGGCCCCAGGTCCTGCAACGCCAGGCGCAGGCGCGCGCCACGGCTCAGCTCGAGGGTTTTGCGCGGGAACCAGCGCCACGGCAGCACATAGCGCACCGCCAGCAGGAACCACGGCAGCGGCAGGGCGAACAGCAGGTCATCGAGGCGGTAGCGGATTACGACGCGCTGGATACGAAACAAACGGCGGACGGCGAGCAGCTTCATGCGTTATCGCTTGAATCAAGGGAGCGGCTCAGGCGCTCGAAGCGCGCCTCAAGTCGTTCCAGGTCGAGTTTGGCCTGGTCGAGTTCACGAAAGCGCGCTTCCGCTTCCCGTTGTCCGACCAGGGTGCGCGATTCTTCGCTCAGGTATTCGGCGAGGTTCTGGTTCAGGCTGGCGAAACCCTGCTGGTACCAGCGCGTGCGGCTGCGCAGGTGACCGCTGATCAATTGGGTGGCCACCGGGCCGAGCCAGCGTGACAGCTCGTACTCCCAATCCAGTTCCAGGTCTTGCAGCACGGCGGCCAGGTCCATCAGCACCGCGCTGTCACCTTCAAGTTCCACGTCCGGGCCGTGGAGGATCGCCGTCTTGTCCCGGCTCAGGGCCAGGCGCAGCAGGCTTGAGCCGGAAGCACGCAGGGTGCAGTCGGCGTCGGCGGCCCAGTGGGACGCCAGCAACAGGCCTTCATCGCTGGGCAGGATAAACAGCTGCAAGGCGGGGCTGGTGCAGTCGACGGCGATGATCTTGCCGTTCAGGTGCGCCAGCCGTGCCAGGGCGGTGCTGTCCAGGCGCAGTACACGGTTGAGGCCGTGTTCGACGCTGGCGAGAAGGCCTGCGAACAACATCAGGGCTTGATGCCGCGGTGCAGGGCGACGATGCCCGAGGTCATGTTGTGGTAGGTCACGCGGTCGAAACCGGCCTCTACCATCATCGACTTCAGGGTTTCCTGGTTCGGGTGCATGCGGATCGATTCGGCCAGGTAGCGGTAGCTTTCGGCGTCATTGGTGATCAGCTTGCCCATCAACGGCATGAAGGCGAACGAGTAGGTGTCGTAGACCTTGGACATCAATGCGTTGGTCGGCTTGGAGAACTCCAGCACCAGCAGGCGACCGCCGGGCTTGAGCACCCGCAGCATGGAGCGCAGCGCGTCTTCCTTGTGGGTTACGTTACGCAGGCCGAAGGCGATGGTGACGCAGTCGAAATGGTTGTCCGGGAACGGCAGCTTTTCAGCGTCGGCCTGGACGAATTCGATATTGCCCGCCACGCCTTTATCCAACAGGCGGTCGCGGCCGACCTTGAGCATCGAGCCGTTGATGTCGGCCAGTACCACTTGGCCGGTCGGGCCCACCAGTTTGGAGAACTTGGCGGCCAGGTCGCCTGTGCCGCCGGCGATATCCAGCACGCGGTTGCCGGTGCGTACGCCCGACAACTCGATGGTGAAGCGCTTCCACAGGCGGTGCATGCCGCCGGACAGTACGTCGTTCATCAAGTCGTACTTGGCGGCTACCGAGTGGAACACCTCGGCGACTTTTTCCGCTTTCTGGCTTTCCGGGACGTTTTTGAAGCCGAAGTGAGTGGTGGGTTCGGCATCGCTGCCTTTGCGCTGATCAGTCATATCGCTGTCACCAAAAGAGAATGGGGGCATTCTAATCCCCAAGGCATGCTTTGTCTTGGCAAGGCTGAAGGTAAGATAGGTGGCCACCGAGACCTTTTGCCGCATGGCGGGTCGACAAGTCTCTATAACGAGGAGTCATTCAAATGGCCCGTATACAGGTTGAACGTGCTCACACGCTGGGCAAAGACGCTGCCCGAGAAAAAGCCGACAAGTTGGCGAGTAAACTCAAGGATCAATATGGCCTGGAGTCTTCGTGGGCCGGCGACACACTGAACCTCAAACGTTCGGGCGTTAAAGGCACCGTGAAAGTGGCTGAAGATTCTCTGCGCATCGAAGTCGAACTGGGGCTGTTGATGTCGGCCATGAGTGGCACCATCAAGTCCGAAATCGAGAAGGCGCTGGATAAAGCCCTGGCCTGATTTTCGTCCTTCTTAGGGTGCCGATTCTAATTTTTCTGCCTACTTTGTGCCCAAGCCCTCAACTTCTGTGGGCAGTTCCTCCCCCCTTTATGCGTGAGGTGCACCATGGCCAAAGTTATTTTGAAGAAAAAAATTGCTACCGGAACTAACGCTCTGACTGACGTTAAATCCTATGCCCGCAAGATCTGGTTGGCCGGTTTGGGGGCTTATGCCAAGGTTGGAAGCGAGGGCGCCGAGTACTTCAAAGAGCTCGTTAAGACTGGTCAACATATTGAAAGTAAAGGCAAAAAAGTTGTGATTGAACAACTTGATGCTGCCAACAGTCAGATTGATCAAGTCAAGAGCGAAGTCTTCGGCGTCAAAGGTCGAGTCGAAGTGCAACTGGATAAAGTTGAACGCGCTTTTGATAGTCGTGTTGGAAGTGCCTTGAATCGGATCGGCATTCCGTCTAAACATGACGTGGAGACACTCTCTGCTAAGCTCGATGAGCTGACGGCATTGCTCGAACGTGTCGCGCGTAAACACTAAGGAGACAACGGGATGGCTGGTAAAAAGACTACTGATAAAGAAGGCAGCTCGTGGATCGGGGAAGTTGAAAAATACTCCCGCAAGATCTGGCTGGCCGGTTTAGGCGTGTACTCGAAGGTGAGCAGTGACGGCGGTAAATACTTCGAGACTTTGGTTAAAGACGGCGAGAAGGCCGAGAAGTTGACCAAGAGCACAGTGGGTAAACAAGTCGATGCGGCAAAGGCTTCCGCCGGTTCTGCCAAATCACGTATCAGCGATAAGTGGGGCGAACTGGAAGGGGCTTTTGACAAGCGCCTGAACAGTGCCATTTCGCGACTCGGCGTACCTAGCCGTACTGAAGTGAAAGCGCTGCACAGCAAGGTCGATACTTTGACCAAGCAAATCGAAAAGCTCACTGGCCTTAAAGCTGCGCCAGTTGCGGCCAAAACCGCAGCGGCTAAACCAGCTGCCAAGCCGGCTGCGAAAACTGCAGCGGCCAAGCCTGCTGCAAAAACCGCCGCTAAACCGCTGGTCAAGGCTGCCGCCAAACCGGCAGTCAAGCCAGCCGCTAAAGCGCCGGCCAAAGCTGCTGCAAAACCGGCTGCCAAGCCTGCGGCTAAAACCGCAGCGGCTAAACCGGCCGCCAAGCCTGCCGCTAAACCAGTGGCCGCTAAAGCAGCTGCAAAACCTGCGGCAAAACCAGCCGCCAAGCCGGCAGCAAAAGCCGCAGCCAAGCCAGCGGCTAAAACCGCTGCCGCTAAACCTGCTGCCAAACCAGCCGCTGCGAAACCTGCAGCCAAGCCGGCCGCTGCCAAACCCGCCGCTAAACCTGCGGCTGCAAAACCTGCAGCGGCAAAACCGGCTGCGGCGAAGAAGCCGGCCGTAGCCAAAAAGCCAGCAGCGCCAAAGCCTGCGGTAGCGGCCAAGCCTGCAACCCCGGCGCCAGCGACCAACTCGGTGACCCCACCGACCCAGGCTGCTGCTACCCCGACTGCAACGCCGGCAACCCCGACGCCTACCAGTCAGTCCTGATTTTTACAGGACACATAAAAACGCCCGGCCTGCGAAGGTCGGGCGTTTTTTATGGAATCTACAGAACAACACAAATCCAATGTGGGAGCGGGCTTGCTCGCGAAAGCGAAGTGTCAGTCAACGCATGTGTAACTGACCCACCGCTTTCGCGAGCAAGCCCGCTCCCCCATTTTAGTCCGCGTCGTCCAGGTACCTGAGCGCCAACCGCTCCGTCGCCATCCTCGCCGGCATCAAAAGATGCGGCGCCACCAGCATCATGATCTGGTACACCACCACCCGCACCTCACCCTCACGGTCGATAATCCGTTGGTAGTCCAGGGAAAACAGCAGGGTCATGGTGATCTGTTCCACCAACTGCCCCAGCGCCTGGGTGTCACTGACCAATTGCCCATCCGTCTTGAGCCTGGCCAGCAACGAGGCCAGGGTGCGCTTGAGCGCCGTCAGCAGGTTGCGAATGCCCTTGGCCAGTTTCGGCAGGCGCCCCGCCAAGTTCGACAAGTCCTGGAACAGAAACCGGTAGTGGGCCATACGCTCCACGATCAGGTGCAGGAATAGCCAGTAATCCTCGGCCGCCAGTTGGGCGTCGTCAGGCGGGTCGAGCAATGGCGCCAATTCGGCCTGGAAGCGCTCGAACAGCCCGAGCACCAGTGGCTCCTTGCCATGGAAGTGGTAATAGAGATTGCCGGGACTGATCCCCATTTCATTCGCCACCTCCATGGTCGACACGTTCGGCTCGCCCTTGTGGTTGAACAACTGCAAGGCACATTCAAGGATACGGTCGCGGGTCTTCATCCAGTCTTCTTAAGGTCTTCGTTGGGCTCAGCGGACCCGCACATAGGTGCCCGGCGCCGCTTCCATCGGTGGGTAATTCTGGTTGCCCAGGGCGGTCAGGGTTTCGCGCTGTACACCGGAGCGCTGCTGGATCCACGCCAGCCAATTGGGCCACCAACTGCCCTCGACATGAGCGGCGTCGTAGTACCAGGCACGCGGGTCGCTGCTCAGCTTGAGGTTCTCGACGTAGTTCGCCTTGGGATTGCCTGGCGGGTTGAGGATGCTCTGGATATGCCCGCTGTTGGACAGAATGAAGCGCTTGTCGCCGCCCAGCAGTTGGGTGGAGCGGTACACCGCGTCCCACGGCGTGATGTGGTCGTTGATCCCGCCCACGCTGAAGCTGTCCACCGTGACCTTCTGCAAGTCGATGGGCGTGCCGCAAACTTCCAGGCCACCGGGATGACTCAGCGGGTTGTGCTTGAAGAAGTCCAGCAAGTCGCCATGCAGTGCGGCGGGCAGGCGGGTGTTGTCGTTGTTCCAGTACAGGATGTCGAAGGCCGGCGGTTCCTTGCCCAGCAGGTAGTTGTTGATCCAGTAATTCCAGATCAGGTCGTTGGGACGCATCCAGGCGAACACCTTGGCCATGTCGCGTCCATCGAGCACCCCTTGTTGATAGGAGCGGCGCTTGGCGGCTTCCAGGGTTTGTTCGTCGGCGAACAGGGTGGCGGGGCTGTCGATCTGGCTGTCCAGCAGGCTCACCAGATAACTGGCACTGGAGATGCGACGAAGCTGGCGCTTGGCCTGCAGGTGGCCTTGCAGCGCAGCGATGGTCAGGCCACCGGCGCAGGCGCCCATCAAGTTGACCTCGCGGGCGCCGGTGATTGCGCGGCACACGTTCAGCGCTTCTTCCAAAGCCGCTACGTAGGTGGAAAGGCCCCATTCGCGATGCCGTACATCCGGGTTGCGCCAGCTGACCATGAATACTTGCAGGCCGTTTTTCAGGGCGAACTGGACGAAGCTGTTGTTCGGGCTCAGGTCGAAGATGTAGTACTTGTTGATTTGCGGTGGCACTACCAGCAGCGGCTTGGCGTACTGTTTTTCGCTCATGGGCTTGTACTGGATCAGCTCCAGCAGTTCGTTGCGAAACACCACCGAGCCGGGCGTGGTAGCCACCGTCTTGCCGACTTCAAAGGCCTGCCTGGTGACCTGCCGCGGCAAGCCGTTGTTGTGCAGCAGATCATCGAACAGATTGCTGACACCCCGCACCACGCTGTTGCCGCCGGAGTTGAGCAACTCCTTGACCGCCAGCGGGTTGAGCAACGTATTGGAGGGCGAAACCGCATCGTTGAGCAGGGAAAAGGCAAATTGCGCCCGGGCCCGGTCGTCGGCGCTCAGGTTGCTGTCGTCGATCCAGTGCCGGGTTTGTTTTTGCCAGCTCAAATAGGCTTGCAGGCTGCGCCGATAAAACGGGTTGAGCTGCCAGGTCGGGTCGGCGAAACGGCTGTCGGCCGGGTTCGGCTCGTGCACCGTTTCCCCGAGCAGCACACGGCCCAATTGCCCACCCAGCTTCAGGGCGTGACGGGCGGTGTGCACCGGGTTGCGCAAGCCATGTGCGGCAACGCTGCGCAGAGTCGAGAGCAAATCCCGGCCGCGCAGGCCGGTGATCGCGCTTTGTGCATTGATGAACGCGGCGGGTGTGGGCACCGGGTTCGATACGGGTCTTTCTCGCATGCGCCAACACTCCTTCGTCAAGCCATCAACAAGCACGCCAATTCAGAACCATAGTCGGTTCTGGCCAAGTGACCCTATGCGTGACCAAAATTTCTTCCCTGTAACCCCCGTGATTCGTAATTCCGTAGCAGCTGTCGAGCGCCAGCGAGGCTGCGTTGAGCGCGCCGCCGATGATGAGCCTGGCGCAGGACCGAGTCGCGGCTGACGCAGCCTCGCTGGCGCTCGACAGCTGCTACGGAGGGCTTGCTCATAGGGCGGGTTGCGGGTGAATCACCGCCCTCAGGCGTTCCTCCTGGAGAAATTTCATGATGATCGGCGCCACGGCCTCGGCCCGGGTAATCAGAAACAGATGACCGTCGTCGATGATGTGCAGTTGAGCGTTGGGTATGCGCCAGGCCAGCATGCGCATGTTGATCAGCGGGATCAGCGGGTCGTCATCGCCGGCCAGCACCAGGGTTGGTTGCTTGATCTTGTGCAGCCAGTGGATGCTGGTCCAGCCAAGCCCGGCGAACAGTTGCCAGTAGTAGCCCAGCTTGCCCGCCGAACGCACTTTGCTGGCGTGTTCGGCGGCCAGCTTGGAATCCCGACGGAAGGAGCCGCCGTAGATCATCGGGGCAATGCGCACCACATGGGACGGCTGGATATAACGCCGGGGACTGGCCATCAACCACAGGACTTTCGGTTTGCCCGGCACCATAAAGGCGCCGGCAGCGGTGGCGGCGAGAATCAGCTTCTTGCAGCGCTCCGGGTAGTCATAGGCGAACTGCTGCGCCAGCGCGCCGCCCCAGGAGACGCCCACCGCGTTGACCTGGCCATAGTCCAGGTAATCGAGCATGCGCGCGGTGAGTTTGGCCAGCCCGGGAAAGCGATAAGGCCGGCTGGGAGTCGACGAGCCGCCGACGCCTGGCACATCAAAGGCAATCACTTCCAGGTCCGGGTCCAGGGCCTGGACGAACGGAAACACGAGCTCAAGGTTGGCGCCGATGCCGTTGAAAATCAGCAGCGGCGTCAAGTGAGGCTTGCCCGGGCGTACCGCCGTGCGGATGGCTTGGCCATCCAGGTCGATGGTACGGAAGATAAACGGTTGCGGCATGGGCTTACCCTGCAAAATGGCGCGCTATTCCCTGTCGGAACTCGGTCAGTGTGGGAGCGGCGGTGCGACGATTCGACTTGCTCGCGAAGGCGGTGAATCAGTCTCCAGATGCATCAACTGACACACCGCCTTCGCGAGCAAGCCCGCTCCCACAGTTGATCCCGTTCCAGTCACAAAAGTGTGTGTGCTTTATCGTTCATGTACATAAGTGCCCGGCGCCGCTTCAGCCGCTGCGTACGCTTTATTACCCAACGCCGTCGGCGCCTTCTTCAACTTGCCCGACCGCTCCGCCTGCCACGCCTGCCAATGCAGCCACCACGAATCGGTGTGCTTGGTGGCGTTCTCCTGCCAGTCCAGGGCCTTGCCCGGCATCGTGTCGCTGGTCTGGTAACGCGACTTGGGGTTGCCCGGCGGGTTCAGGATGCTCTGGATATGCCCGCTGCTGGACAACACAAACTCAACCTTGCCGCCAAACAGCTGCGCCGACTTGTAGCAGGACTGCCACGGCGTAATGTGGTCGTTGGTGCCGGCCAACGAATAGATATCGGCGGTGACCTGCTTCAGGTCGATCGGCGTGCCGCACACTTCGAGGGCATTGGCGCGAACCAATGGGTTGTTCTTGAACAGCTCAATCAGGTCGCCGTGGAAAGCGGCCGGCAAGCGGGTGGTGTCGTTGTTCCAGAACAGGATGTCGAACACCGGCGGCTCGTTGCCCAGCAGGTAGTTGTTGACCCAGTAATTCCAGATCAGGTCATTGGGGCGCATCCAGGCAAATACCTTGGCCATGTCGCGGCCTTCGAGCACACCGGCCTGGTAGGAGTGGCGCTTGGCTGCTTCCAGGGTCTGCTCGTCCACGAACAGCGCCACCTGGGTGTCCAGGGTGGTGTCCAGCACGCTCACCAGCAGGGTCAGGGCGTTGACCTTCTTCTCGCCCAGCGCCGCGTAGTGGCCCAGCAGGGCGGTGCAGGTAATGCCGCCGGAGCAGGCGCCAAGCATGTTGATGTCTTTGCTGCCGGTGATCGCGCTCACCACATCCACCGCTTCTTTCAGCGCCTCGATGTAGGTCGACAGGCCCCACTCGCGCTGGGCCTTGGTCGGGTTGCGCCAGCTGACGATAAACGTCTGCTGGTTATTGCGCAGGCAGAACCGCGCCAGGCTCTTGTCCGGGCTCAGGTCGAATACATAGAACTTGTTGATCTGCGGCGGCACCACCAGCAGCGGGCGTTCGTGCACCTGCTCGGTGATCGGCCGGTACTGGATCAGCTCCAGCACATCGTTGCGAAACACCACGGCGCCTTCGGTGGTGCCCAGGCTCTTGCCCACTTCAAAGGCGCCCATGTTGACCTGGCTTGGCATGCCGCCGTTGTGCACCATGTCCTTGGCCAGGTGGGACAGGCCGTCCAGCAGGCTCTTGCCGCCGGTTTCGAAGAAGCGTTTGACTGCCGCCGGGTTGGCCGCGCTATTGGTGGGCGCCATGGCTTCGGTCATCAGGTTGATGACGAAGTGGCCGCGGCTGATGTCGTGCTCCGACAGGTTGCTGTCACCGATCCAGTCGTGCAGCTCCTTGCGCCACGCCAGGTAGGTTTGCAGGTAACGTTTGTAGAGCGGGTTCTGGGTCCACGCCGGGTCGTTGAAGCGGCGGTCGTCGGCCTCGGGTGTCAGCTGTGATTTGCCGAACACCACGTTCTTCAATTCGACGCCAAAATGGGCGACGTGCTTGACGCTGTGCAACGGTTGTTTGATGGCCTGGGTCAGCACCATCCGAGCGGATGCCAGTAAATCCTTTTTCCGTAACGCGATGATCGGGTTCAGCCCCAGGGTGTTTTCCGAGGCTTGGCGTTTCAAGTCATCGTTGTTCTTGTTACTCATCTACGACGCTCCATTGTCCGACAGACGAGTACCGGGTACCGCTGTGTACCACTACTTGCCACACAGCACAGCCTGGTACTACTGCTCGGGTGACCGTTAATACCGCATCGTCAAATGCAGGGAACTTGCCAGTTCCATTGGTTACCCGAGTTTAATTTTTTTCGCAAGCGGGCCAATCGTTGGCCACGACAGAGGGGCATTCAAGCAGATGGAATTAGAAAATGCCCACTAATGAGCAAGAGGCCTGAGCTAGAGCATCAGCCGCACGACCGACTGGCTCGGGTCGCGGGTTTTTCCGGCGGCTTTCAGCTCGGCAAGATAGTCAGCCCACAGTGCGTCCTGACGCACGGCAAGTTGATAGAGGTAGTCCCAGGTGAACAATCCGCTGTCATGACCGTCGTCGAAGGTCAATTTCAGTGCGTATTGGCCGGCGGGTTCGATCTTGGTCAAACCGACATTGAGCTTGCCGAATTGCAGGATCGGTTTGCCGTGGCCCTGGACCTCGGCGGAGGGGGAGTGCACGCGAAGGAATTCGGCGGGCAGTTGATACACCTCGTCAGGACCGTAGGTAAGGCCCAGGGTCTTGGAGGCTTTGTGCAGGTTGATGGCGGTAGGCAGTTTGGTCATTTGGGGAACCGCTCATAGATGATCCTGAAGGAACCGGCTTTAAACTGTGGGAGCGGGCTTGCTCGCGAATGCGGTGGGTCAGTCACCGTTGCATAAACTGACCCACCGCATTCGCGAGCAAGCCCGCTCCCACATTAAAGCAGAGCGGTTCCTGCGTAAGCCTTACAGGATATAACGAGACAGATCTTCGTTCTGCGCCAATTCGCCCAAGTGGCTGTTGACGTAGTCGGCGTCGATCTTGATTGCCTCGCCATTCTGCGCGCCCGCCATGTCGCCGGCACTGAAGGACACTTCCTCCAGCAGGCGCTCAAGCAGGGTGTGCAGACGACGGGCACCGATGTTCTCGGTCTTCTCGTTGACCTGCCAGGCGATCTCGGCCAAACGCTTGATTCCGTCCGGCAGGAACTCAATGCCCAAGCCTTCGGTTTTAAGCAATTCGCGGTATTGCTCGGTCAGCGACGCATGGGGCTCGCTGAGGATGCGTTCGAAGTCGCCTGGCGTCAGGGCTTTCAGCTCAACGCGAATCGGCAGACGGCCTTGCAGCTCCGGCACCAGGTCGCTCGGCTTGCTCAGGTGGAACGCACCGGAAGCGATAAACAGGATGTGATCGGTCTTGACCATGCCCAGCTTGGTGTTGACGGTGCAGCCTTCGATCAGCGGCAGCAGGTCGCGCTGCACGCCTTCGCGGGAGACATCGACGCCGCCGGAATTACCGCGCTTGGCCACCTTGTCGATCTCGTCGATAAACACGATGCCGTGCTGCTCGACCGCTTCCAGGGCCTTGGCCTTGAGTTCTTCCTCATTCACCAGGCGCCCGGCCTCTTCGTCACGCACCAGTTTCAGCGCTTCCTTCACCTTGAGCTTGCGGCTTTTCTTCTTGCCCTTGCCCATATTGGCGAACAGGTTCTGCAACTGGCTGGTCATTTCTTCCATGCCAGGCGGTGCGGAGATGTCGACGCCGGACACTTCGGCGACTTCGATCTCGATTTCCTTGTCGTCCAGTTGGCCTTCACGCAGGCGCTTGCGGAACAGCTGGCGGGTGTTGGAATCCGAGCTCGGCGCGGCGTCTTCGTTGAAGCCCATGCGTGCCGGTGGCAGCAGGGCGTCGAGGATGCGTTCTTCAGCGGCGTCTTCGGCGCGATGGCTGACCTTGGTCATTTCCTGTTCGCGCAGCAGCTTCAGGGCAGCGTCGGCCAGGTCACGAATGATCGACTCGACGTCACGGCCCACATAGCCCACTTCGGTGAACTTGGTGGCTTCGACCTTGATGAACGGAGCGTTGGCCAGTTTGGCCAGGCGCCGGGCGATCTCGGTTTTACCGACACCGGTCGGGCCGATCATCAGGATGTTCTTGGGGGTTACTTCAACGCGCAACTCTTCGGGCAGTTGCATCCGGCGCCAGCGGTTACGCAGGGCGATGGCAACGGCGCGCTTGGCATCGTCCTGGCCGATGATATGGCGATTGAGTTCATGGACGATTTCGCGGGGAGTCATGGACATAGTAATTGGCGGTCCTCAAGCGGGAATAAGCCTGCGGCTTACTCGGCGAGGTCCTGCTCCTCAATGGTCAGGTTGTGGTTGGTGAAGACACAGATGTCGCCAGCGATACCCAGGGCCGTCTCGACGATTTCCCGGGCCGACAGGTCGGTTTTCTTCAGTAGGGCGCTGGCAGCGGCCTGGGCGTAACCGCCGCCGGAACCCATGGCGATCAGGCCTTCTTCGGGTTCAACCACGTCGCCGTTGCCGGTGATGATCAGCGAGGCATCTTTGTTGGCGACGGCCAACATGGCTTCGAGGCGGCTGAGGGAGCGGTCGGTGCGCCATTCTTTGGCGAGTTCGACGGCGGCACGGACCAGGTGGCCCTGGTGCTTCTCAAGTTGGCCTTCAAAGCGCTCGAACAGGGTAAAGGCGTCAGCGGTGGCGCCGGCGAAACCGGCGAGGACCTGGCCGTGGTACAGGCGACGGACTTTTTTCGCGTTGCCTTTCATCACGGTATTGCCAAGTGAAACCTGGCCGTCGCCGCCCATGACGACTTTGCCGTGGCGGCGAACTGAAACGATGGTGGTCAAGGGGAGAGTCTCCACGCTGCGGGGCGAAAATGCCCTGATGGAACTCATATGGGGGTGGCGGGGGGGATTTCAACTGTAGGACGGGAGGGCGGACGAGTGGTGTTTATGTGTCGGACCCGGTCCTGAGGGCGATGAAAATCAAATGTGGGAGCGGGCTTGCTCGCGAATGCGGTGTGCCAGTCACTGGAAATATTGACTGGTCTGGCGCCTTCGCGAGCAAGCCCGCTCCCACATAGGTACTGCTGTGTGCCGGGAATCAGCGGCTCTGGCGTTGTTGTAACAACAGGTTGCTAAACCCTGCCCCCGCCAGTTGTTTCTGCGCCACGGTCAGCTGTTCACGGTTGCTGAACGGCCCTACCAGCACGCGATACCAGGTCGCATCCTTCACAGTGCCCGACTCCACCGTCACTGCCTGCCCCAGCAAAATAATCTGCGCACGCACGCGGTCCGCATCCGCCTGTTTCGGGAACGAGCCCGCCTGCAGGAAGAACTTGGTCACCGGCGCGGCCTTGGTGGTGGCAACCGGCGGCGGTGGCGGCGGGGTAATCCCGGCCAGCGCAGCCTGGGCCCGGGCCGTGTCGATCTTCGCTGCTTCGGCCGGGGTAACCGGCGTAGTCGGCACAGGCTGCGGCGTCGGCAGGGTTTTCTCCGGCACGGCGTCCGGCGGCACGATCACTTCCGATTCCGGCAGCAATGTGTAGAAGTCGTACTTCGGCTTCACCGGCGCAGTCGGGCTCGGGACGGTCTTGTTCGCTTCGGCCATTTTCGTGGCCCTCTGCTGCTCTTGCTTGACCCGTTTGACGTCATCGCCCTTGCCCGGGTCCAGTTTCATCAGAAACACGACAAACGCGCCGACCGTCAGGCCGATCGCCATCCACAACCAGCCCGGAATAGGTTTCTTCGCAGGTGCCTGGTAGCGGCTGGCGCCGCGCTTGGGTGCAGGTTTTTTCTTGGCAGCCAACTTACATACGCTCCAGAGTTTCCAGGCCCAACAATTCCAGGCCTTGCTTGAGGGTCCGTCCTGCCAGTGCGGCGAGGCGCAGGCGGCTCTGCTTTTGGGCTTCGTCGTCTGCGGTCAGGATCGGGCAGTTCTCGTAGAAGCTGGAGAACAAACCGGCGACTTCGTACAAATAGGTGCAGAGGATGTGCGGCGTGCCTTTCTCGCCGACGCTGTTCAGCACTTCGCCGAATTGCGCCAGCTTGGCCGCCAGTTCCTGCTCGTGCGGCGCTTCAAGGTTGATCTGGCCTTCGACTTCACTGAAGTCCTTGCCCAGCTTGCGGAACACACCGGCCACCCGGGTGTAGGCATACAGCAGGTACGGCGCAGTGTTGCCTTCGAAGTTGAGCATCAGCTCGAAGTTGAAGCTGTAGTCGCTGGTGCGGTGCTTGGACAGGTCGGCGTATTTCACCGCGCCAATCCCCACCACGCGGGCGATGTTGCGCAGGTCGGCTTCGGCCAGCTCCGGGTTCTTTTCCTTCACCAGGTTGTAGGCGCGGTCCTGGGCTTCGTTCAGCAGGTCGATCAGCTTCACGGTGCCGCCGTCACGGGTCTTGAACGGGCGGCCATCGGCGCCGTTCATGGTGCCGAAGCCCATGTGTTCCATCTGCATCGGGTGGGTGACGAAACCGGCGCGACGCGCCACTTCGAACACTTGCTGGAAGTGCAGGGCCTGGCGCTGGTCAACGAAATACAGGGCGCGGTCGGCTTTCAGCACGCCGCTGCGGTAGCGCACGGCGGCCAGGTCGGTGGTGGCGTAGAGGTAGCCGCCATCGGCCTTGACGATGATCACCGGCAGCGGGTCGCCGTCGGCCGTCTTGAATTCTTCGAGGAACACGCACTGGGCGCCGTTGCTCTCAACCAGCAGGCCCTTGGCCTTGAGGTCGTTGACCACGTTGATCAGGTCGTCGTTGTAGGCGCTTTCGCCCATGACGTCGGCCATGGTCAATTTGACGTTGAGCAGTTCGTAGATTTCCTGGCAGTGGGACAGGGAAATCTCGCGGAAGCGGCCCCACAGCTCCAGGCATTCGGCATCGCCGGCTTGCAGCTTGACCACCAGGCCACGGGCGCGGTCGGCGAATTCTTCGGATTCGTCGAAACGCTTCTTGGCGGCGCGGTAGAAGTTCTCCAGGTCCGACAGCTCATTGCTGGTGATCGGGTTTTCCTGCAGATAGGCCATCAACATGCCGAACTGGGTGCCCCAGTCGCCCACGTGGTTCTGGCGGATCACGTCGTCGCCGAGGAACTCCAGGACCCGCGCCACGCCGTCACCGATGATGGTGGAGCGCAGGTGGCCCACGTGCATTTCCTTGGCCAGGTTCGGTGCCGACAGGTCGATGGCCACGCGCTGTGTCGGGCCGGCCTTGCGTACGCCGATCTTGGCATCCGCCAGGGCCGCGTCCAGGCGCGAAGCCAGGGCCTGGGTGTTCTGGAAGAAGTTGATAAAGCCCGGGCCGGCGATTTCAGCCTTGGTCACCTGCGGGTCGGCCGGCAGCGCGGCGATGATTTTTTCCGCCAGGTCGCGAGGCTTCAGGCCGGCCGGCTTGGCCAGCATCATCGCAATGTTGCTGGCGAAATCACCGTGAGTCTTGTCACGGGTATTTTCCACCTGGATCGCCGGCGACAGGCCTTCAGGCAACACACCTTCGTTGACGAGTTGGGTGAGGGCTTGTTGGATCAGCTGGCGAATGGTGTCTTTCATGGTGTTCTCTTTCGACCGCAAGCGGTGGCGCGCGATGCGCAGGTGGAAAAACTGGGCATTATCCGTGGCGAGGGCGGGCTTGCCAACCTTCGCTGGACCTTGACGGACGATTAACCTGTGGCGAGGGAGCTTGCTGTGGCGAGGGAGCTTGCTCCCGCTGGAGTGCGTAGCGCTCCCGGCTTTTTTGGGGCTGCTACGCAGCCCAGCGGGAGCAAGCTCCCTCGCCACAGGGGTTTAGTACAAATCTACCGGGTCTACGTCCAACGACCATCTCACTTGTCGCCCGCTGGGCATTTGCTCCAGGGCAAGTAACCAGCTGCTTAATAAACGATGCAGCGGGGCGCGGGCACTGGCTTGCAAGAGTAGCTGGGCGCGGTAACGCCCGGCGCGGCGTTCCATCGGTGCTGGAACCGGGCCCAATAGCTCAATGCCGGTCAGACCCAGCTCCCCCAGCAAACGTTCAGCCTCGCTGCACGCTTCATCCAGGAAACCTTCGGCCTGCCCCGGCTTGTGCGCCTCGGCCCGCAGCAGCGCCAGATGCGCAAAGGGCGGCAAGCCGGCCGAGCGGCGTTCGCTCAAGGCCTGTTCGGCAAAGGCAAAGTAGCCTTGTTCTGTCAGTTGAATCAGCAGCGGGTGGTCGGCCAGGTGCGTCTGGATGATCACTTTGCCCGGCTCTTCAGCCCGACCGGCACGGCCTGCGACCTGTACGATCAGCTGCGCCATGCGCTCGCTGGCGCGGAAATCCCCGGAGAACAGTCCTCCGTCAGCATCCAGGATCGACACCAGGGTCACCCGTGGGAAGTGATGCCCTTTGGCAAGCATCTGGGTGCCCACCAAAATACACGGCTGGCCCTTCTGAATCGTGGCGAACAGCTGATTCATCGCGTCCTTGCGCGACGTACTGTCACGGTCGACCCGCAGCACCGGGTAATCCGGGAACAGAATGCCCAGCCGCTCCTCGGCGCGCTCGGTGCCTGCGCCCACCGGGCGCAAGTCGACCTTGCCGCATTGCGGGCAGTGACGCGGCACTCGTTCCACATGGCCGCAGTGATGGCAGCGCAACTCGCCGGAGCGCTGGTGTACGGTCATTCGCGCATCGCAGCGATTGCACTCGGACATCCAGCCGCAGTCATGGCACAGCAGCGTCGGCGCAAAACCCCGGCGGTTGAGGAACACCAGCACTTGCTGGCCCGCCGCGAGGGTTTGGCCTATGGCTTGTTGCATCGGCCCGGAAATGCCGCTGTCCAGCGGGCGACTTTTCACGTCCAGGCGCAGGAAGCGTGGCTGCTTGGCGCCGCCGGCCCGCTCGTTGAGACGCAGCAGGCCGTAGCGACCGGTGTAGGCGTTGTGCAGGCTTTCCAGGGAGGGCGTGGCCGAACCCAGCACGATCGGGATGTTTTCCTGGCGGGCCCGCACCAGTGCCAGGTCGCGGGCGTGGTAGCGCAGGCCTTCCTGCTGTTTATAGGAGCCGTCGTGTTCTTCGTCGATGATGATCAGCCCGGGATTTTTCATCGGAGTGAACAGGGCCGAGCGGGTACCAATAATAATGTCGGCCTCGCCGTCCCGGGCGGCGAGCCAGGATTCCAGGCGCTCGCGGTCGTTGACCGCCGAGTGCACCAGGGCGATGCGCGCGTTGAAGCGCTGCTCGAAGCGCGCCAGGGTTTGCGGGCCGAGGTTGATCTCGGGGATCAACACCAACGCCTGTTTGCCGGCCTCGAGGGTTTCGCGGATCAGCTGTAAATAGACTTCGGTCTTGCCGCTGCCGGTAACGCCGGCCAGCAGGAACGCGTGGAAGCTGTCGAAGCCGGCGCGAATTGCCTCGTAGGCGGCGCGTTGTTCGGGGTTGAGCGGCAATTCCGGCTGAGCCAGCCAGTGTTCGTGGCGCTCGCCGGGGGCGTGCTTGCGGATCTCCACCTGCACCAGGCCTTTGGCGAGTAGCAAGTCCAGGCTGTCCTTGCTCAGCATCAGCTTGCTTAACAGCTGATGGGCGACGCCATGGGGATGCTGGGCCAGGGTTGCCAGAGCTTCACGCTGGCGCGGAGCGCGTGCGATTCGCGGGTCATCCATTCGCGCCCCGGGCACCATCGACCAGAAACGCTCCTGGCGCGCCTCGGCCAACTCGCCCTGGCGCAACAGCACCGGCAGCGCCCAGCTCAGGGTGTCACCCAGGCTGTGCTGGTAATACTGCGAGGTCCACAGGCACAGCTTGAACAGCGCGGGCGGCAACGGCGGCGTGCTGTCGAGGATCGCCACGGCGGGCTTGAGCTTCTCGGCGGGCACTTCGCTGTGATCGGCGACTTCCACCAGGATGCCGATCATCTCCCGCCGGCCAAACGGCACGCGCACACGCATGCCGGGCTGCAGCTGCGACCGCAATACACCGGCAGGGGCCCGATAATCGAACAGGCGGCGCAGGGGCGAGGGCAGGGCGAGGCGCAAAATGGCGTCGGGCACGCGGGGGTTCTCATATGACGGGCGGCGAAGAAGGGCGGGAGCCTAGCAGACCAGCGGTGGAGGTGTCCTGTGTGGGAGCGGGCTTGCTCGCGAAAACGGTGTATCAGTGACAGATAGGGGGGCTGACCCGCCGCCTTCGCGAGCAAGCCCGCTCCCACAGGGCCTTGTGTATGCCGCGCTTTTCTGATGAAAGGGGCCGTAGTGCTTCTTGCGCGTTTAAAAAGGTCTGGTAGAATCCGCGGCCTAATTACGTGCGGTATTCAACAATAGTGTTGATTGGCGGCACGCTAGCCTGAGGAATACACCATGAAAGCCGATATCCATCCAAACTATGTTGCCATCGACGTTACCTGCAGCTGCGGTAACAAGTTCGAAACCCGTTCGACTTTCGGCAAAGCTCTGCCAATCGACGTGTGCAACGAGTGCCACCCGTTCTACACCGGTAAGCAGAAGACTCTGGATGTTGGCGGCCGTGTTGACCGCTTCAAGACCCGCTTCGGTGCTTTCGGCGCTAAAGCTGCTCCTAAAGCCGAGTAAGGCTGGTCCGCTTGGATGGCCTGTATGGCTTGTCCTCGTTGATGAAAAAGGCGTCCCTTGTGGGCGCCTTTTTTGTGTCTGCGATTTGGCTGGCGCCCGCCCAGGCCGAGGTGTTCTGCCCGGCGCCCGGCCATGTTGCTACCTTCGGCGTGCAGCGGGTGGTGGATGGCGACACGGTGCGCCTCAAGGACGGCCGCAGCGTGCGCATGATCGGCGTCAATGCCCCGGAAACCGGCAAGAAGGGCCGCACTGACGAGCCCTTCGCCGTGGCCGCTCGCGAGCGCCTGCAAAGCCTGGTGGATGCGAGTGGTGGGCGCGTTGGCGTGGTGCCCGGACGGGAGAGCAAGGACCGTTACGGTCGCACCCTGGCCCATCTTTACGGCGCCAATGGCGAAAACCTGGAGGCGCAGTTGCTCGCCGAAGGCCTCGGATTCCAGGTGGCCGTCGCGCCGAATGTGGAGCTGGTGGCCTGCCAGCAAGCCGCCGAACGCAGCGCCCGCCAGGCCCGGTTGGGGCTGTGGCGCCAGTCACCGGTGATAGATGCGGCGAAGATCCGGCGCTCGGGCTTTGCGGTGGTCAGCGGCCAGGTGAGCAAAATCGAACGCAATCGCGGCGGAGTCTGGATCGAGTTGCAGGGCTCACTGGTATTACGCATTGCGCCCAATCAGGTGGCCACGTTCGACAGTGTGCTGTTGAAGGGTTTGCAGGGCCAATCCATCGAGGCGCGCGGCTGGGTGCTGGACCGTTCCCGACGCGGCGGCCTGAAAAAAGGCCAGGCGCGCTGGCTGCTGCCACTGACCGATCCCGGCATGCTTCAGCGGGTACCGTAAGAAGAAAATTGTAGACATTTTTTAATGCGATTGTGAACAGTTGAGCCCTTGTATCTCGTGGCTCTTGGCCAAAAGTCGTAGGGCAGGGCCCTTGACACCTGTGACTGCCCAGTCTTGTGGGGACTTTGCGACACGCGTATCCTCGGCGGTCCGTCGACCAACAGTAAAAGCGGAATGCCGATATGTCTGATTTGAAAACTGCCGCTCTCGAATATCATGCCCATCCTCGTCCAGGAAAGCTGAGTGTAGAGCTCACCAAAGCCACTGCCACCGCCCGCGACCTGTCGCTGGCCTACAGCCCTGGCGTTGCCGAGCCCGTACGTGAAATCGCCCGGGATCCTGAACTGGCCTACAAGTACACCGGCAAAGGCAACCTGGTTGCAGTGATCTCTGATGGCACCGCGATCCTCGGCCTGGGTAACCTCGGCCCATTGGCGTCCAAGCCAGTCATGGAAGGTAAAGGCGTGCTGTTCAAGCGCTTCGCCGGCATTGACGTATTCGATATCGAAGTGGATTCCGAAAGCCCGCAGGCTTTCATCGACACCGTCAAGCGCATCTCCATCACCTTCGGTGGCATCAACCTGGAAGACATCAAGGCACCTGAGTGCTTCGAGATCGAAAAGGCCCTGATCGAACAGTGCGACATCCCGGTATTCCACGATGACCAGCACGGCACCGCGATCGTTACCGCGGCCGGCATGATCAACGCCCTGGAAATCGCTGGCAAAACCCTCGGCGAAGCCAAGATCGTTTGCCTGGGCGCCGGTGCTGCGGCCATCTCCTGCATGAAGTTGCTGGTGAGCATGGGCGCCAAGCTGGAAAACATCTACATGGTCGACAGCAAGGGCGTTGTGCAGTCCGAGCGTACCGACCTGAACCAGTACAAGGCGATGTTCGCGCATCCGTCCTCCAAGCGTACCCTGGCTGACGCCCTTGACGGTGCAGACGTGTTCGTTGGCCTGTCCGGCCCGAACCTGCTGAGCGCCGAAGGCCTCAAATCCATGGCGGCCAACCCGATCGTGTTCGCGTGCTCCAACCCGGATCCGGAAATCTCCCCGGAACTGGCCCACGCCACTCGTAACGACGTGATCATGGCCACCGGCCGTTCGGACTACCCGAACCAGGTCAACAACGTACTGGGCTTCCCGTTCATCTTCCGTGGTGCCCTGGACGTTCGCGCCAAGCGCATCAACGAAGAAATGAAAGTGGCTGCCGCCAACGCCCTGCGCGAACTGGCCAAGCTGCCGGTACCGCAGGACGTCTGTGACGCCTACGGCGGTGCGAAACTGGAATTCGGTCGTGAGTACATCATCCCGAAACCAATGGATAAGCGCCTGATCACCCTGATCTCCGATGCCGTGGCTAAAGCTGCGATCGAGACTGGCGTGGCTACCCTGCCGTATCCGAAGAACTACCCGCTGAAAAGCGTGGACGATGTGTTCAACGGCTAAGCCGCTGTAGCGCACCAACAAAAAAGCCCCGGCTCTTGCGAGTCGGGGCTTTTTTTGTGGCTGGCAATTGGCTCGAGCCTGGCGGTGATCCAACTGTGGGAGCGGGCTTGCTCGCGAAGACGGTGTGTCAGTCGGCCCATCTGAGCCTGATACTCCGCTTTCGCGAGCAAGCCCGCTCCCACATTGGATCTGCGTGTTAGAACAAGTCGATCGGGGCCGCCTCATCCGCCGGCAGCGGGCTGCCCGGTGCAACGCCGTTGCCCAGTTCGTTGACCGACGGCGGCGTGTCCTCGCTCTTGAACAGCTCAAAGTACGCATTCGGCGTGCTCGGCGCTGCCGCACGACCGCTGACCGGGTCGATTCGCAGGCTGAGTATGCCTTCCGGCTCCGGCTGGGTATGCGGCGGCATATCCTTCAGCGCAGCCCCCATGTAGCTCATCCAGATCGGCAGCGCGACGGTGCCGCCGAACTCCCGGCGACCGAGGCTTTCCGGCTGGTCGTAACCGGTCCATACGGTGGTTACGTAGTCGGCGTTGTAGCCCGAGAACCATGCATCCTTGGAGTCGTTGGTGGTACCGGTCTTGCCGGCGATGTCGGAGCGGCCCAGGGCCAGGGCGCGACGCCCCGTACCTTTCTTGATCACGTCTTCCAGGATGCTGTTGAGGATGTAGGTGGTGCGGCCATCCACAACACGTTCGGCCACGGCCGGCGCTTGTGGTGCTTGTGGTGCGGCGGGGGTTCCGGTTGCCGGGGCTTCGCCTGGCGTCGGCTCGATGGTGATGCCGCCGTTGGTCGGTGCTGTCTGGCCGTCAGTGGCTGCAATTCCATTGACCACATCGCCCGGTACCCGTGGCGGGTTGGCGGTGAACAGTGTTTCGCCGCTACGGCTTTCGATCTTGTCGATCAGGTACGGGGTGATCTTGTAGCCGCCGTTGGCAAAGGTGCTCCAACCGGTGGCGATTTCCATCGGCGTCAGCGTGGCGGTACCCAGTGCCAGGGACAGGTTGGGCGGCAGGTCCGATTTGTTGAAGCCGAAGCGGGTGATGTAGTCGATGGTCTTGCCTACGCCCATCGCCTGCAGCAAGCGGATCGACACCAGGTTACGCGACTTGTACAGCGCTTCGCGGACGCGGATCGGGCCGAGGAAGGTGTTGGTGTCGTTCTTCGGACGCCAGACCTTGTCCAGGTACTCGTCGACAAACACGATCGGCGCATCGTTGACCAGGCTGGCGGCGGTGTAGCCGTTATCCAGGGCGGCGCTGTAGATGAACGGCTTGAAGCTGGAGCCCGGCTGGCGCTTGGCCTGAGTGGCGCGGTTGTAGTTGCTCTGCTCGAAGGCAAACCCGCCGACCAGGGCGCGAATCGCACCGTTCTGCGGGTCAAGCGACACCAGGGCGCCCTGTGCCACCGGCACCTGGCTGAATTTCAGACTGTCGTCCTTCTGGCGCTGCACACGAATCAGGTCGCCGACCTGCGCCACGTCCGACGGCTGCTTGGGCATCGCACCCATGCTGTTGGTGTTCAGGAACGGGCGAGCCCATTTCATGCTGTCCCACGACACATGTTCTTCGCCGGTGCGGGTCAGTACCTGCACGCCATCCTTCTTCACCTGAGTGACGATGGCGGGCTCAAGGCCGCTGATCGGGCGCTGTTTGCCCAACTCGACGGTCCAGGCGCTCAGGGTCTTGCCCGGCAGGCGTGATTCAGGGCCGCGGTAGCCATGGCGCTGGTCGTAGGCGACGAGGCCATCGTGTACTGACTTGTTGGCGATTTCCTGCAGGTTGCTAGGAATCGTCGTGGTCACGCGGAAGCCTTCGGTGTACGCCTCGCTGCCATAACGGCCGACCATCTCGGCACGGGCCATTTCGGCGATATAAGGGGCATTCACTTCCGGCGTCGGCACGTGATAGCTGGCGTTCAACGGCTCGGCCACCGCACTTTCGTATGCGGCCTGGTCGATCTTGCCCAGCTTGTACATGCGGCCCAGGATCCAGTCGCGGCGCTCTTTACTGCGCGCCGGGTTGGCCAGCGGGTTGAAGCGCGAAGGGGCTTTGGGCAGGCCGGCAATCATCGCCATCTGCGCCAGGCTGGCGTCACGAATCGACTTGCCGTAGTAAACCTGCGAAGCCGCCTCGATGCCGTAGGCGCGGTTGCCGAGGTAGATCTTGTTGACGTACAGCTCAAGGATCTCGTCCTTGGTCAGCTGACGTTCGATCTGCAGCGCCAGGAGGATTTCCGTGGCCTTGCGGGAAAAGCTGCGTTCGCTGGTGAGGAAGAAGTTCTTCGCGACCTGCATGGTAATGGTGCTGCCACCGGACTGAATGTGTCCGCTTTTTACCAGCTGCGTGGCGGCCCGCACCAGGCTGCTTGGGTCAACGCCATAGTGGTTGGCGAAATTATCGTCTTCAGCCGACAGCAGGGCGTTGATGAAATTGGGTGGAATGTCGGCGAAACGGATCGGTGTACGGCGCATTTCGCCGAACTCCGCGATCAGTTTTTCATCGCTGCTATAGACCCGCAAAGGAATCTGCAACTGGATACTTCTCAGGGCCTCTACGGAGGGCAAACCCGGACTAAGGTAGAGATAGGCCCCGCTGAGCACGAGCATCAGCCCGCAGACGATCGCGACAATGGAGTACCCGAAAAACTTCAGCAGACGAATCAAGGCTTTTGGATTTCCAAGGAAAAGAATGGGTTAGGCGTCGGGGCATGCACGGCAAGCGGTGGATCGACCCGGCCAGCAGATAAACGCGGGAAAAAACGCTGGGCATTAAAGCATTTTTCGGCTTCGGGCGTCATTCGTGCCGCTCACACAAGCCGACCGAATGCAGGAAGCCTGGCAACAATCAGTCCGTAAGACAGGGAAAGTTTTGGGGAGTTTTATGATAAAGGGATTTTTCAGGCGAAAAGCCGATGCCGTCCTGGGTATCGACATCAATGACGCCGGCGTCAAGCTGGTGGAACTCGAGGTTTCAGGCAGCGGCTACAGCGTCCGCGGCTACGCCATGCAGCCGCTGCCGGCCCATGCGGTGGTCGACAGTAGCGTGGTGGATTTTGATGCCGTCGCGCAGGCCCTTTCCAGAGCACTGGCACAGGTGCATACCTCCCTCCGACAGGCTGCCGTGGCCGTCGCCGGGCCTTCGGTAATCACCCGTGTGCTCGAGATGGACGCCGGGCTCACTGATGCAGAAATGGTGCAACGAATCCACGGGGAAGCAGACCAGTACATTCCTTATCCGCTGGAGGATGTGGCCATCGACTTTCAGGTGCAGGGCCCGTCGGCCCATGACTCGCAAAGCGTCGATGTGCTGCTGGTTGCCTGCCTCAAGGAACAGGTCGAGGCCCGTGAGGCGGTTTTGGCCCTGGCGGGCCTGGGGACGCGCATCGTGGATGTCGAAGCATTTGCATTGGCTCGCGCGGGCAGGCAGGCTTCGGACAGCATCACGCCGGGCCGTCGTGTCGATGGCGCGCAATGGGCCGTGGATGCCCAGGGAATGGGAGTGGCCTGCGGGTTGGCCCTGAGGAGTTTCGACTGATGACACGAATCAACCTGCTGCCGTGGCGCGCAGAACGGAATGAGCGGCGGCGCAAGTATTTTCTGGTGTTCTTGCTGGTTGCTGCGGCTGTGGCGCTGGTTGCGGTATGGCTCGCAGACCAGGTGATCGATCGCGCAATTGATCGGCAATTGGCCCGCAACAGCCAGTTGAGCCAGGGCGTGACCGGGCTCGACTCGCGAATGAAAGCGATCGACGAGTTGCATGAGCAACGCCAGCAGCTGATGGAGCGGATGAAAGTTGTGCAGGGTTTGCAGGACGACCGTTCGGCCGGTGCTCAGTTGCTGGATCAACTGGCCCGTGCCGTGCCGGAAGGTGTGCAATTGCGTGAAGTCAGCGTTGATGGTGGTTCTGTCTCGATCAGCGGCACTGCCGAATCGAACCAGGACGTTGCTCAGTTCATGCGTGGTCTCGAGGCTGCCGACGACTTGCAGTCGCCCCGGCTTCAACGGGTTCGTGGCGCCCAAGCGGGCGACGGCAATGGCTTTCAGTTGACGGTTCGCCATGGTGATTCGGATGAGGTAGGCCAATGAGGGGGGCGTCAGGCCTGCGAAGGCTGACGGAACTCGACATCGCCCAGCTCTACCGAAACGCCGCCGACTGGCCGCTGCCGGGCAAGGCTTTGCTGGGTGGTGCGGTGGTTTGCCTGCTGTGGATAGCGGGCAACAGCTTCTACTTGAGTGGGGCGCGAGAGCAATTGCGCCAGCTGGAGGCGCAGGAAGTGGCGCTTGAGCAGCAGGTTGCGCTGAAGACCGTTCAGGTGGCCGGACTGGAGTCTCAGGCCCGCGACTTCAAAACGATGCAAGGCCGTTTCACCAATCTGTTGCGGCAGTTGCCTGCCGATACCGAAGTGCCCGGCCTGCTTGAAGACATAGGCCGCCTGAGTGCCGCCAATGGCCTGGCGCTGGACGCCATCGACCTGCTGGATGACCAGCCTCGCACTCTGTACATCGAGTCGCCCATGCAGATTGGCGTGACCGGGACTTTTCACGATCTGGCGGCGTTCATCAGCGGCATGGCTGGCATGCCAAGGATCGTCACGGTGCATGACTTGGCGTTCAGCCATGTTGAACCCTCAGGGTTGCGCCTCAGCCTGGTGGCGAAGACTTATCGCTACAACCGTCAAGCGGATGATGATCTGGAGGCTGATTTGCACCAACCGTCGCTGGCGCTTGCCGAGCCGGTTGCCTACGATTTTTCATCCTTGCGCGATCCTTTTCAGTCGCCCTCTCGTCAGCGAGTGCGGCCCGTTGGGCGACCGGCCGCGGGACCTGATTTCGCCAGGCCGCGCGGAGTACTTGAAAGCGTCGCCCTGGATCAGTTTGAAATGGTTGGAACCTTGTCCCTGGGTACACAAACCTTCGCACTGCTGCGCGGCGCGTCGTCTATCCATCGGTTGGCAATCGGCGATTACCTGGGGCCGGACCATGGGCGTATCACGGCAATCCACAACTCCCATGTCGAACTGGCCGAGCTTTTCCCGGATGGCCAGGGCGCTTGGCTGGAACGCTCGCAAACCCTTGCACTGAACGTTAACTCATAACGGAAACAAACAATGAAAAGGACTTTTTCGTCCTTCGGTGTGGCGCTATGGATAGCGTTCACGGCACCGATGGTCATGGCTGTGCCCAATCGAATCGACCTGATTCACCTGCCGCCACCGGGCAATACGCCTCTGAGTACCGATCGCGTGGCATTTACCGGCGACAAGCTGTCCCTCAACTTCCAGAACATCGAAGTGCGCGCGGTGTTGCAGCAGATTGCCGACGTTGCCGGCCTCAACCTGGTGGCCAGCGACGACGTGCAGGGGGCGATCACCTTGCGCCTCAAGGACGTGCCTTGGGACCAGGCGCTGGACCTGGTGCTGCAAACCAAGGGGTTGGATAAACGTGTGACGGCCAATGTGCTGCTGGTCGCGCCGGCCGAGGAGTTGGCCGCCCGGGAGCTGCTGGTGCTGGAGTCGCGCAAGCAAATGACCGAGCTGGCGCCGCTGCGCCGTGAGCTGCTGCAAGTGAATTACGCCAAGGCTTCGGACCTGGCCAAGCTCTTCCAGTCGGCCGTGGGCCTGGAAGGTGCCACCGATGAGCGCGGCTCGGTGGCGGTGGATGATCGCACCAACAACATCATCGCCTACCAGACCCAGGAGCGGCTGGAGGAGCTGCGCAAGATTGTGGCGCAACTGGATATTCCGGTAAGACAGGTGATGATCGAGGCGCGGATCGTTGAGGCCAATGTGGATTACGACAAAAGCCTGGGGGTGCGCTGGGGCGGGCAGATGAATCGGGGTAACTGGAGCGCTGGCGGGATCAGGAAACCGCTGGCCGAGGGCGCCGAGCCGCCTGAAAACCCGCCCAGCTCGCCCTTTGTTGATATGGGCACGGTCAACGGCAGTGCCGGCCTGGGGATCGCTTTTATCACCGACAACCTGTTGCTGGACCTGGAGCTTAGCGCCATGGAAAAAACCGGTAACGGTGAAATCGTCTCACAGCCCAAAGTCGTCACTTCCGACAAGGAAACCGCACGAATCCTCAAGGGCACCGAGATTCCCTATCAGGAATCCAGCTCCACCGGCGCCACCTCGGTGTCGTTCAAGGAAGCCTCGCTGTCATTGGAGGTAACGCCGCAAATCACCCCGGACGGCTGGGTGAACATGGAGGTCAAGGTCACCAAGGACGAGCCCGACTACCTGAACAAGCTCAATGACGTGCCGCCGATCAAGAAAAACGAGGTCAACGCCAAGGTGCTGGTGAGGGACGGCGAGACCATCGTGATTGGCGGGGTTTTCTCCAATACTCAAAGCAAAGTGGTAGATAAAGTGCCATTTTTGGGCGATGTGCCGTATCTTGGCCGCCTTTTCCGGCGGGATGTGGTTTCGGAGAAAAAATCCGAGCTGCTGGTATTCCTGACTCCGCGTATTATGAATAACCAGGCGATTGCTGTGAGTCGTTGATTCTGTGCGAAATTTGATTCTTGTTGGACCGATGGGGGCTGGAAAAAGCACCATCGGCCGTTTGCTGGCCAAAGAGCTGCGCCTGCCATTCAAAGACTCCGATAAGGAAATTGAATTGCGCACGGGCGCCAATATCCCGTGGATCTTCGATAAGGAAGGCGAACTGGGCTTTCGCGACCGCGAGCAAGCGATGATTGCCGAGCTGTGCGGCTGTGACGGCGTGGTATTGGCCACCGGCGGCGGCGCGGTGATGCGCGACGAGAATCGCCGGGCGCTGCACGCCGGCGGTCGCGTGGTCTATCTGCACGCGTCTGTCGAGCAGCAGGTGGGCCGCACCGCTCGCGATCGCAATCGCCCGTTGTTGCGTACCGCCGACCCGGCAAAAACCCTGCGGGACCTGCTGACGCTGCGCGACCCGCTGTATCGGGAAATCGCCGATCTGGTGGTGGAAACCGATGAGCGGCCGCCGCGAATGGTCGTTCTCGACATTCTTGAGCGCCTGGCACAGTTGCCGCCCCGTTAAAGCCAGAGCCGAAATGCGCTATCCTCGGCGGCGCGCCATGACCGTCCGAGTTGTGGCGTAGAGCCATCAGGCGACGTCAGATCCCGACGATGCCGACAACGTTAATGTAGGGCAGGACGCCTGCTTTCATCTTCAACGCGGGGACACATGCAGACACTTAAGGTCGATCTTGGCGAGCGCAGCTACCCGATCCATATTGGCGAAGGTTTGTTGGACCAGCCCGAGTTGCTCGCACCGCATATTGCCGGGCGGCAAGTGGCGATCATCTCCAATGAAACGGTTGCGCCGCTGTATCTTGAGCGTCTGAGCCGCAGCCTCGCGGCGTACTCGGTGATCTCGGTGGTGTTGCCCGACGGCGAGGCCTTCAAAACCTGGGAAACCCTGCAACTGATCTTTGATGGCCTGCTGACTGCCCGTCATGACCGTCGCACCACCGTGGTGGCGCTGGGCGGCGGCGTGATCGGCGATATGGCCGGCTTTGCGGCCGCCTGCTACCAGCGCGGCGTGGACTTTATCCAGGTGCCGACCACGTTGCTGTCCCAGGTCGATTCGTCGGTGGGCGGCAAGACCGGTATCAACCATCCGCTGGGCAAGAACATGGTCGGCGCGTTCTATCAGCCGAATGTCGTGCTGATCGACACCGCCACCCTCAATACCCTGCCGCCCCGCGAGCTGTCGGCGGGCCTGGCGGAAGTCATCAAGTACGGCCTGATCTGCGACGAGCCGTTCCTGACCTGGCTTGAAGAGCATGTCGACGCGCTGCGCTCCCTCGACCAGGTGGCGCTGACCGAAGCGATTTCCCGCTCCTGCGCTGCCAAGGCTTTGGTGGTAAATGCCGACGAACGTGAGTCCGGTGTGCGCGCCACGCTGAACCTCGGCCACACCTTCGGCCATGCGATCGAGACTCACATGGGCTATGGTGTGTGGTTGCATGGAGAGGCCGTAGCGGCTGGCACGGTGATGGCATTGGAGATGTCGCAACGCCTGGGCTGGATCAGCGTCCAGGAGCGTGATCGCGGGATCCGCCTGTTCCAGCGCGCCGGGTTACCGGTCATTCCTCCCGAGGAGATGACTGAGGCAGATTTTCTCGAACATATGGCAATAGACAAGAAAGTGATCGACGGTCGACTGCGACTGGTGCTGTTGCGCCGAATGGGCGAAGCGGTAGTGACCGACGATTATCCGAAAGAGATTTTACAGGCCACGCTGGGAGCGGATTACCGCGCCCTGGCCCAGCTTAAAGGTTAATAAGATCCCGATGACTAGTTTGCATGCCGACGAGGCGTTCCTCGGCCATTACCAGTTAAGCCACGACCCTTTTGCTCCGCGGGTGCCTGGTTTCAAATTTTTCCCTGCGCAACGCAAGCCGGTGCTCGGGCAGTTGCACCACCTCGCGCGCTACAGCCAGCTGTTGCTGGTGGTTACCGGCCCTCTGGGCAGCGGCAAGACTTTGCTGCGTCAGGCGCTGGTGGCCAGCACCAACAAGCAGTCGGTGCAGAGCGTGGTGGTTTCCGCCCGTGGTGCCGGTGATGCGGCGGGCGTGTTGCGCCAAGTGGCCCAGGCCCTGGACGTGTCCACTGCCGAGCCGAATGCGATCCTCAAGCAAGTGGTGCAACTGGGCCTGACCGGCCAGGAAGTCTACCTGCTGGTGGACGACGCCGAGCAGCTCGACGAATCCGCCCTGGAAGCGTTGCTGGCCCTGGCGGCCGGTACGCCTGAAGGTCGTCCGCATGTGTTCCTGTTCGGCGAGTCTTCGCTGATTGCCGAACTTGAGCAGATCAGCGGCGAGCAGGAACTGTTCCACGTCATCGAACTGCAGCCTTACGAAGAAGAAGAAACCCGCGAATACCTCGCCCAACGGCTGGAAGGCGCAGGGCAGGGCATCGAACTTTTCTCTGCTTCGCAGATCTCTGATATTCACGAAAGCTCCGACGGCTGGCCTGGCACCATCAACCAGGTTGCCCGCGATGCCATGATCGAAGCCATGATTGCCAGCCGCTCTGCGGTCAAGCGTCCAAAGATGGGGTTCACTATGCCTAAGAAGCACGTATTGGCAATTTCTGCCGTTGTCGTGGTCGCTGTCGCCGCCGCCTGGTTGATTCCAGGTCGCAACAAGGCCCCGACCACCGCTGGCGCGCCAACCGAACAGGCGCAGTTGCCACTGGGCAAACCAACACCGAACGTTGAATTCGCCAACTCCGGTCAACCGACCAACTTGCCGATGGTTGGCCAGCCAGTGATGCGCGGCCCGCTTGCCGAAGAAGCTGGCGGCATTTCCGAAGGCGACGATGGCGTGCCGGTAGAGGGCTCCAGCGCCACGCCGCCGACCGTGACCACCACCGCGCCACCTGCGGGCGTGCCGGCGGGTCAGCCAGCGGCCAAGCCGGCACCGGCACCGACGCCTGCGCCTGCTCAGGTCGCTACCGCCAAGCCAGCGCCAGCTGCGAAGCCAGTAGCCCCGGCGCCGGTGGCCAAACCAGCGCCTGCCGCCAAGCCTGCTGAAAAACCGGTGACCGTGGCCAAGGCCGGCGCTGCTGGCAGCAGCTGGTACACCAGCCAGCCTACCGGTAACTTCGTGGTGCAGATCCTGGGCACCAGCTCCGAAGCCAACGCTCAGGCGTTCGTGAAAGAGCAGGGCGGCGAGTACCGTTATTTCAAGAAAGTGCTCAACGGCAAGCCTCTCTTCGTGATCACTTACGGCAACTTCTCCAGCCGCGCAGCAGCTGAATCCGCTATCAAGGCCTTGCCAGCGAAGGTTCAGGCTGGTAAACCTTGGCCTCGCACTGTCGCCAGCGTCCAACAGGAACTGGCAACAACTCGCTGAAGATTCGGCGGCCTTACCCAGGCCGCCTCTCCCGGCACCTCAAAAAAATCCGCAAGTGCGTGCTGCCTTCCAGGCCGCGCGCTTTGTGGTGTCTGCGTCACAGTAGCTTTTGAGTCGTAGCGGTCAGAATTAAAAAAGTTTTGACTAGCACAGCATATCGCTTTAAACCTTTCATAAATGCGACATAGATTTGCGACATTTCGTCGCTAAATTTGTGAGCGTCTGTGTCGGTGTGTACAATGACCTCCCTTTTGCCCCCGCTAAGCCGGCGTACGTTCGGCGTGGAAGGTAACCGGTTGAATTGAAAAGAAATTTGCCTCGAAATAAGAGGCAGCCTGGTGAGAAAGTGTCTATGAAAGCAGGTCTGTACCAACCCGATGAATTCAAGGATAACTGCGGTTTCGGCCTGATAGCCCATATGCAGGGCGAGCCCAGTCATACCCTTTTGCAAACGGCCATCGAGGCCCTGACCTGCATGACCCACCGCGGTGGGATCAACGCCGACGGCAAGACCGGTGACGGTTGCGGCTTGCTGATTCAAAAGCCCGACCAGTTCCTGCGCGCAGTCGCCAAGGAGCATTTCGGCGCTGATTTGCCCAAGCAATATGCCGTGGGCATGGTGTTCTTCAACCAGGACCCGGTAAAAGCCGAAGCTGCTCGCGAGAACATGAACCGCGAGATCCTGGCCGCTGGCCTGCAACTGGTCGGCTGGCGCAAAGTGCCGATCGACACCAGCGTACTCGGCCGCCTGGCTCTGGAGCGCCTGCCGCAGATCGAACAAGTGTTCATCGCCGGCGATGGCCTGAGCGACCAGGACATGGCGATCAAGCTGTTCACATCGCGTCGTCGCTCGTCTGTGGCCAACGCCGCCGACACCGACCACTACATCTGCAGCTTTTCCCACAAGACCATCATTTATAAAGGCCTGATGATGCCGGCGGACTTGACCGCCTTCTATCCAGACCTGAGCGATGAGCGCCTGCAAACCGCAATCTGCGTGTTCCACCAGCGCTTCTCCACCAACACCCTGCCGAAATGGCCGCTGGCCCAGCCATTCCGCTTCCTCGCCCACAACGGCGAGATCAACACCATCACCGGCAACCGCAACTGGGCCGTGGCCCGTCGCACCAAATTCGCCAACGACCTGATGGACCTGGAAGAGCTCGGCCCGCTGGTCAATCGCGTGGGTTCCGACTCCTCCAGCATGGACAACATGCTCGAACTGATGGTCACCGGCGGCATCGACCTGTTCCGTGGCGTGCGCATGATCATTCCGCCAGCGTGGCAGAACGTTGAGACCATGGACCCCGACCTGCGGGCGTTCTATGAGTACAACTCGATGCACATGGAACCGTGGGACGGCCCGGCCGGCGTGGTAATGACCGACGGTCGCTACGCCGTGTGCCTGCTCGACCGTAACGGCCTGCGCCCGGCGCGCTGGGTGACCACCACCAACGGCTTCATCACCCTGGCGTCGGAAATCGGCGTGTGGAACTACAAGCCGGAAGATGTGATCGCCAAGGGCCGCGTTGGCCCGGGCCAGATCCTCGCCGTGGACACCGAAACCGGTCAGATCCTTGACACCGATGCCATCGACAACCGCTTGAAGTCCCGTCATCCGTACAAGCAATGGCTGCGCAAGAATGCCCTGCGCATCCAGGCGACCATGGAAGACAACGACCACGGCTCGGCTTTCTACGACGTCGACCAGCTCAAGCAGTACATGAAGATGTACCAGGTCACCTTCGAAGAACGTGACCAGGTGCTGCGCCCATTGGGTGAGCAAGGCTACGAGGCCGTCGGTTCCATGGGCGATGACACGCCAATGGCCGTGCTGTCCCAGCGCGTGCGCACGCCGTACGACTATTTCCGCCAGCAGTTCGCCCAGGTGACCAACCCGCCTATCGACCCGCTGCGCGAAGCCATCGTGATGTCCCTGGAAGTGTGCCTCGGTGCCGAGCGCAACATTTTCCAGGAATCGCCTGAGCACGCTTCCCGCGTGATCCTCAGCTCGCCGGTGATTTCCCCGGCCAAATGGCGTTCGTTGATGACCCTGGACCGCCCGGGCTTCGACCGGCAGATCATCGACCTGAACTACGACGAGAGCCTCGGCCTTGAAGCCGCTGTGCGCAACGTCGCCGATCAGGCTGAAGAAGCCGTGCGCGCCGGCCGTACCCAGATCGTGCTGACCGACCGTCATATTGCCCCTGGCAAGCTGCCGATCCACGCCTCCCTGGCCACCGGCGCAGTGCACCATCGCCTGACCGAAAAGGGCCTGCGTTGCGACTCCAACATCCTGGTTGAAACCGCCACAGCCCGCGACCCGCATCACTTTGCGGTGTTGATCGGCTTCGGCGCTTCGGCGGTGTACCCGTTCCTCGCGTACGAAGTACTCGGCGACCTGATCCGTACCGGTGAAGTCCTGGGCGACCTCTACGAGGTGTTCAAGAACTACAGGAAAGGCATCACCAAGGGCCTGTTGAAGATCCTGTCGAAGATGGGCATCTCCACCGTCACGTCGTACCGTGGCGCACAGCTGTTCGAAGCCATCGGCCTGTCGGAAGAAGTCTGCGACATGAGCTTCCGTGGCGTGCCAAGCCGCATCAAGGGCGCGCGTTTCGTCGACATCGAAGCCGAACAGAAAGCCCTGGCAGCCGAAGCCTGGAGCGCGCGCAAGCCGATCCAGCAAGGCGGCCTGCTGAAGTTCGTCCACGGTGGCGAATACCACGCCTACAACCCGGACGTGGTCAGCACCCTGCAAGCTGCCGTGCAGCAGGGCGACTACGCCAAGTTCAAGGAATACACCGCGCTGGTGGATAACCGTCCGGTGTCGATGATCCGCGACCTGTTCAAGGTGAAGACCCTGGAGACGCCGCTGGCCATCAGCGAGATCGAGCCGCTGGAATCGATCCTCAAGCGTTTCGACTCCGCCGGTATTTCCCTGGGCGCCTTGTCGCCTGAGGCTCACGAAGCCCTGGCCGAAGCCATGAACCGCCTGGGTGCGCGTTCCAACTCCGGCGAAGGCGGTGAAGACCCGGCCCGCTACGGCACCATCAAGAGCTCGAAAATCAAGCAGGTCGCTACTGGCCGTTTTGGTGTAACCCCGGAATACCTGGTCAACGCCGAAGTGCTGCAGATCAAGGTCGCCCAGGGCGCCAAGCCGGGTGAAGGCGGGCAACTGCCAGGCGGCAAGGTCAACGGCCTGATCGCCAAGCTGCGTTATGCAGTGCCGGGCGTGACCCTGATTTCGCCGCCGCCGCACCACGACATCTACTCCATCGAGGATTTGTCGCAGCTGATTTTCGACCTGAAACAAGTCAACCCGCAGGCCCTGGTCTCGGTGAAACTGGTCGCAGAAGCCGGCGTGGGCACCATCGCCGCCGGTGTGGCCAAGGCCTATGCCGACCTGATCACCATCTCCGGCTACGACGGCGGCACCGGCGCTTCGCCGCTGACCTCCATCAAGTACGCCGGTGCGCCGTGGGAACTGGGCCTGGCCGAGACTCACCAGACCCTGCGCGGCAACGACCTGCGCGGCAAGGTCCGGGTGCAGACCGACGGTGGCCTGAAGACCGGCCTCGACGTGATCAAGGCCGCGATCCTCGGCGCCGAAAGCTTCGGCTTCGGCACCGCGCCCATGATCGCCCTGGGCTGCAAATACCTGCGTATCTGCCACCTGAACAACTGCGCAACCGGCGTGGCGACCCAGAACGAGAAGCTGCGCAAGGACCACTACATCGGTACCGTCGACATGGTGGTGAATTTCTTCACTTACGTCGCCGAAGAAACCCGTGAGTGGCTGGCCAAGCTGGGCGTGCGTTCCCTGGAAGAGCTGATCGGCCGTACCGACCTGCTGGACATCCTCGAAGGTCAGACTGCCAAGCAACAGCATCTGGACCTGACGCCGCTGTTGGGCAGCGATCACATCCCGGCGGACAAGCCACAGTTCTGCCAGGTTGACCGCAACCCGCCGTTCGACAAGGGCCTGCTGGCCGAGAAGATGGTCGAGATGGCCAGTTCGTCGATCAACGACGCAAGCGGCGGCGAATTCGCCCTGGATATCTGCAACTGCGACCGTTCCATCGGCGCACGCATCTCCGGCGAAATCGCGCGCAAGCATGGCAACCAGGGCATGGCCAAGGCGCCGATCACCTTCCGCTTCAAGGGCACCGCTGGCCAGAGCTTCGGCGTGTGGAACGCCGGTGGCCTGAACATGTACCTCGAAGGCGACGCCAACGACTACGTGGGCAAGGGCATGACCGGCGGCAAGCTGGTCATCGTTCCGCCGGTCGGCAGCGTCTACAAGACTCAAGACAGTGCCATCATCGGCAACACCTGCCTGTACGGCGCAACCGGCGGCAAGCTGTTTGCCGCCGGTACGGCCGGTGAGCGGTTCGCGGTGCGTAACTCCGGTGCCCACACCGTGGTTGAAGGCACGGGCGATCACTGCTGCGAGTACATGACCGGTGGTTTTGTCGCGGTGCTGGGCAAGACTGGCTACAACTTCGGTTCGGGCATGACCGGCGGTTTCGCCTACGTGCTGGACCAGGACAACACCTTCGTCGACAAGGTGAACCACGAGTTGGTGGAGATCCAGCGGATCAGCGGCGAAGCGATGGAATCCTATCGCAACCACTTGCAGCATGTGCTGGACGAATACGTCGAGGAAACCAACAGCGAATGGGGTCGCAACCTCGCTGAAAACCTCGATGACTACCTGCGTCGTTTCTGGCTGGTCAAGCCCAAGGCTGCCAACCTGAAATCGTTGCTTTCCAGCATCCGTGCCAACCCGCAGTGATATGCGCCTGAAGAGTTTGATGAGGTTTTAACATGGCTGAACGTCTGAATAACGACTTCCAGTTCATCGATGTCGGGCGCAAAGATCCGAAGAAGAAACTGTTGCGTCAACGCAAGAAAGAGTTCGTGGAAATCTACGAACCCTTCAAACCCCAGCACTCGGCCGACCAGGCCCACCGCTGCCTGGGTTGCGGTAACCCGTATTGCGAATGGAAGTGCCCGGTGCACAACTTCATTCCGAACTGGCTGAAGCTGGTGGCCGAGGGCAACATCCTCGCCGCCGCCGAGCTGTCGCACCAGACCAACACCTTGCCGGAAGTGTGCGGCCGGGTGTGCCCGCAGGACCGTCTGTGCGAGGGTGCGTGCACCCTCAACGACGGCTTCGGCGCGGTGACCATCGGTTCGGTGGAGAAGTACATCACCGACACCGCGTTCGCCATGGGCTGGCGCCCGGACATGTCCAAGGTCAAGCCGACCGGCAAGCGCGTCGCGATCATCGGCGCGGGCCCTGCGGGCCTGGGCTGTGCCGACGTGCTGGTACGTGGCGGCGTGACCCCGGTGGTGTTCGACAAGAACCCGGAAATCGGTGGCCTGCTGACCTTCGGCATTCCTGAGTTCAAGCTGGAAAAAACCGTACTGAGCCATCGTCGCGAAGTCTTCACCGGCATGGGTATCGAGTTCCGCCTCAATACCGAAATCGGCAAAGACGTGACCATGGAACAACTGCTTGAAGAATACGATGCCGTGTTCATGGGCATGGGCACCTACACCTACATGAAGGGCGGCTTTGCCGGTGAGGACCTGCCGGGCGTGTACGACGCTCTGGACTTCCTGATCGCCAACGTCAACCGCAACCTGGGCTTTGAAAAGTCGCCGGAAGATTTTGTCGACATGAAGGGCAAGAAGGTCGTAGTGCTGGGCGGTGGTGACACGGCGATGGACTGCAACCGTACTTCGATTCGCCAGGGTGCCAAGTCGGTGACCTGTGCCTACCGTCGTGACGAAGCCAACATGCCGGGCTCGCGCAAAGAGGTGAAGAACGCCAAGGAAGAAGGCGTGAAATTCCTCTATAACCGCCAGCCCATCGCTATCGTTGGCGAGGACCGCGTTGAAGGCGTGAAAGTGGTCGAGACCCGTCTCGGCGAACCGGACGCCCGTGGCCGTCGCAGCCCAGAGCCGATCCCGGGTTCCGAAGAGATCATCCCGGCAGACGCCGTGGTCATCGCCTTCGGTTTCCGCCCAAGCCCGGCGCCGTGGTTCGAGCAGTTCGAAATCCAGACCGACAGCCAGGGCCGCGTTGTAGCCCCGGAACAAGGCCAGTACAAACACCAGACCAGCAACCCGAAAATCTTCGCCGGTGGCGACATGGTGCGCGGTTCTGACCTGGTAGTGACGGCCATCTTCGAAGGCCGCAACGCCGCCGAAGGTATCCTGGATTACCTGCAGGTCTGACCCCGATCCCGGATTGAAATGGGATCAAAATGTGGGAGCGGGCTTGCTCGCGAATGCGGTATATCAGTCACCAGATGTGTTGGCTGACCCACCGCTTTCGCGAGCAAGCCCGCTCCCACATTTGTTTTGTGGCGCTTTCATATCCGCGACAAATTGACCCGATAGACAAAAGGCACGGCTCTTGCCGTGCCTTTTGCGTCGCGCTCTGAGAAAATGCCCGCACTTTTTTTGCGGATGCCGACATGACTGCCCTCAAGAACGACCGTTTCCTTCGTGCCCTGCTCAAGCAACCCGTGGACGTCACCCCTGTGTGGATGATGCGCCAGGCCGGTCGCTACCTGCCGGAATACCGCGCCAGTCGCGCCCACGCCGGCGACTTCATGAGCCTGTGCATGAACCCGGAGTTCGCCTGCGAAGTCACCATGCAACCCCTGGACCGCTATCCACAGCTGGATGCGGCCATCCTGTTCTCCGATATCCTGACCATCCCTGATGCCATGGGCCAAGGCCTGTACTTCGAAACCGGCGAAGGCCCGCGTTTCAAGAAAGTCGTCAGCACCCTGGCTGATATCGAAGCCCTGCCGATCCCCGATCCCCACAAGGACCTGGGTTACGTGATGGACGCGGTCAGCACCATCCACCGCGAGCTCAATGGCCGCGTGCCGCTGATCGGCTTCTCCGGCAGCCCGTGGACCCTGGCCACCTACATGGTCGAAGGCGGCTCGTCGAAAGACTTCCGCAAGACCAAGGCCATGCTCTACGACAACCCGCAAGCCATGCACCTGCTGCTGGACAAGCTGGCGCAGTCGGTCACCTCCTACCTGAACGGCCAGATCATGGCCGGCGCCCAAGCGGTGCAGATCTTCGATACCTGGGGCGGCAACCTGTCGGCGGCGGCGTATCAGGAATTCTCCCTGGCCTACATGCGCAAAATCGTCAGCGGCCTGATCCGCGAACACGAAGGCCGCAAAGTGCCGGTCATTCTGTTCACCAAGGGCGGCGGCCTGTGGCTGGAAAGCATCGCCGACGCCGGCGCCGACGCGCTAGGCCTGGACTGGACCTGCGACATCGGCGAAGCCCGTCGCCGCGTGGGCAGCAAAGTCTCGCTGCAAGGCAACATGGACCCAACCGTGCTGTACGCCAAGCCGGAAGCCATCCGTACTGAAGTGGGCCGCATCCTCGCCAGCTACGGCAAAGGCAGCGGTCACGTATTCAACCTCGGCCATGGCATCACCCCGGAAGTTGATCCAGAGCACGCAGGCGCGTTCCTGCGGGCGGTGCATGAGTTGTCGGCGCAGTATCACGAGTGATCGAGCGGCAATGAAAAAGCCCGGCAGATGCCGGGCTTTTTTGTGCGCGGAGATTAAGCCTTGGCTTCCTGCAACGGCGGCAGCTTCGCCAGCTTCAACGCCACCAGCAGCGCGACGATCAACAGCGCAACGATAAACCCGCCAATCCCGTTCCACCCGGCGTAGTGCCAGAAGAAACCACCCGCCGTCCCCGCAATACTCGACCCGACGTAGTAACTGAACAGGTACAACGACGACGCCTGGCCCTTGGCTTTCAGCGCGCGGCGGCCGATCCAGCTGCTGGCCACCGAGTGGGCGCCAAAGAAGCCGAAGGTGAAGATCAGCATGCCTGGAACCACCAGCCACAGCGGATTAAACAGCGTCAGGGCGATGCCCCCGAGCATCAGCACGATGGTTGCCCACAGTACGCGACGGCGGCCCAGGCGGTCGGCCAGGGAGCCGATTTTCGCCGAACTGTAGATCCCGGAGAGGTAGACCAGCGACAGCAGGCCTACCACGGCCTGGCTCAAATCGTACGGGTCAGCCAGCAAGCGGTAGCCGATGTAGTTGAACATCGTCACAAAGGCACCCATCAGCACGAAGGCTTCGAGGAACAACCACGGCAGGCCGGCGTCCTTGAAGTGCATGGTGAAGCCGTCCATCAGGCTGCGTGGGTGCAGGGTGCTGGCGCGGAAGTTGCGCGATTCGGGGAGGATTTTCCAGAACACCGTGGCCGCGATCAGTGCCAGGGCGCCGATGATCAGCATCGCCGTGTGCCAACTGACGAAGTCGATCAGTACGCCGATGATCAAGCGCCCGCTCATGCCACCAATGGCGTTACCGCCGATATACAGGCCCATGGCCAGGCCGATGTGTTGCGGGTGGATCTCTTCGCTCAGGTAGGTCATGGCCACCGCCGCCAGGCCGCTGAGGGACAGGCCTACCAATGCGCGCATCAGCAGGATGCCTTCCCAGGTCGGCATCAGGCCGCTGGCGATGGTGGCCAGCGCGGCGCAGAACAGCGCGGCAACCATGACCGGCTTGCGCCCCAGGGTGTCGGAAATCGGACCGGTGATCAGCAGGCCAATGGCGAGCATGCCGGTGGCTACCGAGAGGATCAGGCTGCTTTGCGCAGCATTGATGGAAAATTCGTGGGACAGCGCCGGCATCATCGGCTGTACGCAGTAGAGCAGGGCAAAGGTGGCGAAACCGCCGGAAAACAGCGCCAGCACCGTGCGCATGAACATCGGGGTGCCTTTTTCGATGTACTGCTCGTTGAGTTGTGCCACCACTTCATCGAGGGCGGTGGGCGGTACTTCTTGAGCAAGCGGAGCGACAGCAGATTTCACGCGGGACCTCGGGGAGGAAAGACTGCCAGGGCTGACAATGCAAAAAAGAATATAGCTCGCTAATGATTCTTTCCAATATATTGTTCGACCTGTTTAAGAGCTTTTACGACCTAATGAGGTTTTCATGGAATTGCGCCACCTGCGTTACTTCATCGCCGTGGCTGAAGAGCTGCACTTTGGCCGCGCCGCGCAAGTGCTGGGCATCTCCCAGCCGCCGCTGAGCCAGCAGATCCAGGCACTGGAGCAGGAGATTGGGGCGCGGTTGTTCGAGCGTACCAATCGTCGGGTCGAGCTGAGTGAGGCGGGCCGGTTGTTCCTGCAAGAGGCGCGTCTGGTGCTGGCGCAGGTAGATAAAGCGGCGGACGTGGCGCGTCGGGCACAGCTGGGTGAACTGGGGGAGTTGAAGATTGGCTTCACTTCTTCCGCGCCATTCAACTCCAGCATCCCACAGGCGATCTTCGCCTTTCGCCAGGCGTTCCCGGCGGTGCATCTGAATTTGCAGGAGATGAGCAGCACGGAAGTGGCCGAGTCGCTGGTGGATGAGTCGATACAGGTGGGGTTGATGCGACCGTTGCCGTTGCCTGATTCCCTGAGCGTCGTGGAACTGATGCGCGAGCCCTTGGTGGCCGTGCTGAACGCCGGGCATCCGCTGGTGGAGGGCAGTGAGCGTGGTTTGCACCTGGCGCAATTGACTGAAGAGCCGTTTGTATTTTTTCCGCGGACTTATGGCAGCGGCTTGTATGCCCAGCTGCTGAACCTGGCGCGCGATGCCGGCTTCAGCCCGCACTTCGCTCAGGAGGCCGGGGAGGCGATGACCATCATCGGTTTGGTGGCGGCGGGGTTGGGTGTCTCGGTGTTGCCGGCGTCGTATCAGCGGATACGCATTGATGGCGTGGTGTATCGCACGCTGTTGGATCAGGAAGCGGTGACGGCGGTGTGGCTGGTGCAGCGTAAGGGCCAGCAAACGCCGATGGCCAAGGCGTTTGTCGAGCTGCTGACCCGTAAGGCATTGGTATGACCGACGCATAACCCGTGGCGAGGGAGCTTGCTCCCGCTGGGCTGCGCAGCAGCCCCAAAACCCGACGACTGAGTTTTACCAGACAACCCTCAATCGCAGGTTTCAGGGGCGCTTCGCGCCCCAACGGGAGCAAGCTCCCTCGCCACAGGGAAGCGGGTGTTTCAGTTCTGCTTCGAAGTCCCGGTCTACTGGAACAACTGCGCGGCCGACCCGTTGTCACTCACACCATTGGTGCGCAACGCCGCCAGAATATCCCGGTCCAGCATGCTCACCCAGCGGTTGTAGTTGCGGTGGATCTTGCCGTCCTTGTAGCCCAGGTCGCGGCTGTCGCGGTAGGTGATGGCGTAGCTGGTGGCCGTGTAGCGGATGTCGATTTCAGCGTGGAATTTGTTGCGCACGTTGATCTCGGCCTGCACCAGCTGCGGGCTCAGGCGCTGTACGACCCATTCACGTTTGTTCAAGGCCGCGATAATGGTCTGCTTCATCTTTTCTTCGTTGACCTGCGGGTTTGCCGGCAAGTCGTGCTGGGTGTTGAGCACCGGTTTATTGGTGCAGCCAGCGGTGGTGAGCAGGGCCAAAGCGACCAGTGTTGCGCGTAGCAGGGAGGACATTCCATTTCTCCAGTCAGTAAAAAAACTTACGCCCAGCGGCGGAAAATCAGCGAAGTGTTGACGCCGCCAAAGGCAAAATTGTTGTTCATCACGTAGTCGTTGTGCAGCTCGCGGAACTCGCCTTGCAGGTAGTCCAGCTCGCCGCAGCGCGGGTCGACTTCGTCGAGGTTGAAGGTGTGCACGTATTGGTTGCGGTTCATCATTTCGATGCTGAACCACGACTCCAATGCGCCGCATGCGCCCAGGGTGTGCCCGAGGAAACTCTTCTGCGAACTGATGGGCATGCGGCTGCCGAACAGGCTGTTGGTGGCCAGGGTTTCGGCGATATCGCCCTGGTCGGTAGCGGTGCCATGGCCGTTCACATAGCCGATGGCGTCGGGCGCAAGCCCCGCATCTTCCAGGGCCAGCTCCATGGCGCGGCGCATGGTGGCCTGTTCCGGGCGGGTGGTGTGCTGGCCGTCGGCGTTGCTGCCGAAGCCGACGATTTCGGCGTGGATATGCGCGCCACGGGCCAGTGCATGTTCCAGTTCTTCGAGCACCAGGATGCCGCCGCCTTCGCCGATCACCAGGCCGTCGCGGCCACTGTCGTAGGGACGCGGGCTGGTTTGTGGTGCATCGTTTTTCAGGCTGGTGGCGTACAGCGCATCGAACACCATGGCTTCGGTAGGGCACAGCTCTTCGGCGCCACCTGCCAACATCAGCGGCAGGCGGCCGAACTTGATGGCCTCATAGGCGTAGCCGATGCCCTGGCTGCCGCTGGTGCAGGCGCTGGACGTCGGGATCAGTCGGCCAGTGAGGCCGAAGAAGATGCTGATATTCGCCGCCGTGGTATGGGGCATCATGCGCACGTAGGAGTTGGCGTTCAGCCCCTCGGCCACCGAGTTCAGCAGCATATTGCCGAAGGCCTTGATCTCGTCGGTGCTGCCGGTGGATGAGCCGCAGGCCACGCCCATGCGCCCGTCCTTGATCGACTCGTCGCCCAGCAAGCCAGCGTCTTTGAGCGCCTGTTCTGCTGCCCATACTGCCAGGCGCGAAACCCGGCCCATGCTGCGCAATTGCTTGCGGGTCCAGTGGGCGGGCACCACGAAATCATCGATCGGCCCGGCCAGCCGCGTGTTCAGTTCGGTGAAGCGCTCCCACTCGTCCATGCGCCGAATGCCGCTGCGGTTGGCGCGGAAGTTGGCGGCGATGGTTGCCCAATCGCTGCCCAGGGACGTAACGCCGGCCATGCCGGTGACCACCACGCGCTTCATCAGCACAGGCCTCCATTCACGGCCAGCACTTGGCGGGTGATGTAGCCGGCTTCCGCCGACATCAGGAAATTCACCGCCCCGGCGACTTCCTCCGGGGTGCCCATGCGTTGGGCCGGGATCATTTTCATCAGTTCTTCCACCGGTACGTTTTCATCCAGCATCGCGGTGTCGATCAGCCCGGGAGCCACGCAGTTGACGGTGATCTTGCGCTTGCCCAGCTCGATGGCCAGGGCCTTGGCCGCGCCGATCAAACCGGCCTTGGACGCGCTGTAGTTGACCTGGCCACGGTTGCCGATCAGCCCGGATACCGAGGTAATGCACACGATCCGTCCGGCGGCGCGACGACGAATCATCGGCATCATCACCGGGTGCAGCACGTTGTAGAACCCGTCGAGGTTGGTACGCATCACCACGTCCCAATCGTCTTCCGACAGCGCAGGAAACGCACCGTCGCGAGTGAGCCCGGCATTGAGCACCACGCCGTAATACGCGCCATGTGCTTCTACGTCGGCTTCCAGAATCTCCTTGCAGCTGGCGCGATCCACCACATCAAATTGCAACACCCGGGCCTTGCGCCCCAGGGCTTCGATTTCGACCTGCACCGCATCCGCCTCGGCGCGCCCGCTGCGGCAATGCAGCACGATGTCGTGCCCGGCCTGGGCCAGGCGCAATGCGATAGCGCGGCCGATGCCACGGCTGGAGCCGGTAACCAGTACGGATTCAGTCATGGCGTGGTGTCCTTCGATTCATCTAAATAGTTGGCCGCCTGGGGCGGTCGAAATACGTTCAAGCGTGCACTCGCCTGGATACCGTCGCCGCGGAGGTGGCATTCGAACACACCCATGCCGTTGTCGTCTTCCAGGGAGCGCAGGCCGTGGATGGTCAGCTCGGCGCCTGCGGGAAAGTGCTCGACGTTGCACTCGAATTTGCGCGTGCCCAGCAGGAAGCCCAACTCCACGGCTTCACCCTTCTGGCGTGCGCGACAACCGGCGTAGGCCGCGACGCTTTGCGCCATCAACTCAATGCCGACCCACGCGGGCAGGCTGCCGTCGGCGCGGTTGAAAAGCCCGCCGGGCTTGACCCTCAGGCGGGTCTGAATCTGTTCTTCATCAAAGCTCAGGACCTGATCGATCAGGATCATGTCACCGGCGTGGGGCAGCAGTTCGGCGAGCGGCCAATCAGTCATGGGGCGTCTCCGATAATCAGGCTGACGTTGTTGCCGCCGAAAGCAAACGAGTTGCTCATCAGGCAGCGTTTCTCCAGGGTGTCGCCGGGCAACGCCCACTTCAATACGGGCAGGTCGGGGTCGGCCTGGCCATCCCAGACATGGGGCGGCACCACGCCTTCCGCCAGGCTCAGCCAGCAGAACGCCGCTTCCAGCGCGCCGGCGGCGCCCAGGGTGTGGCCGGTCATGGGTTTGGTCGAGGAGCAGGTTACGCCGCCCGGGAACAGGGCCGCGACCGCCAGGCTTTCCATGGCGTCATTGTGTTGCGTGGCGGTGCCGTGCAGGTTCAGGTAACCGATCTCCCCGGGCACCAGTTGTGCGCTGGCCAGGGCCTTGCGCATCGCCTGCAACGCACCCTTGCCGGTGGGCTCGGGCGCGGAAATATGGTGAGCGTCGCAACTGGCGCCGCTGCCCAGCAGTGCAACCGGTGCGGGGGTTTTGCTCATCAGGAACAGCACGGCGGCTTCGCCGATATTGATGCCGTTGCGGTTCGCCGAGAACGGATTGCAGCGCTGTGCCGAAACCGCCTCCAGCGACGAAAAACCATTGAGGGTCAGCTTGCACAGCGTGTCGACGCCACCGCAGATCACCGCATCGCACACACCCAGGTCCAACAGGCGTTGGGCACTCATCAGCGCCCGCGCACTGGAGGTGCAGGCGGTGGAAATCACGTAGGCCGGGCCGCTCAGTTGCAGCCAGTCGGCGAGGAAATTGGCCGGGGCGCCGAGTTCCTGTTGCAGGTAGTCGTAGTCGCCGGGGAAGTTTTTTTCCCGCAGGTAGTGGGCGATGCCACGACTGGCTTCATCAATGCCCGAGGTGCTGGTGCCGAGCACGATGCCAATGCGCGACGCACCGAACGTCTGAATCGCTTGTCGGATCTCGTCGTCAATCTGCAACGCCGCTTCCAGCAACAGCTGATTATTACGGCTGTGGTGGGATTCCAGCCCGGGCGGGATCGCCGCGAGTTCACCGTGCACGCCCGCCACCGGCAACATACGCTCCGGCACCCAGCCGCTTTCCGCGCGCATGCCGGAGCAGTCGCCGGTGAACAGGTTGCGGCTGACTTCGCGCTTGTCGCGGCCCAGGGCGCAGATCACGCCGAGGGCATTGAGGTAGGCGGTCATCGTGTGGCCTCAAGCGGCGAGATGCGGTAGGTCAACGGCTGCCCAATCACTTCCACGCGAAACACCAGGGAGGAGTGATAGGTGATCTTCCAGCGGGACGGCAGGGTGCGGATCAAGTCCATTTCCTGGGTGCCGGGGTACAGCTTGGAGACTTCATCCGCCGAGGTGAGGGCGAACAACAGCGCGGCAAACAATTCACGCGCCTGGGGATTGGGCGGCAGCAGACCGTCAGCCTGCCAGGCACCGTTGATCAATTTCTGTCGCGCCTGTGGAATGCCCAGCGGGTCCATCATCGACCAGCGAATCCCGCCGGCTTCGCGCTGCATCACCAGCAGCCAGTCCTGACGTTGGCCATCCTGTTCGCGCTGCACATGCAGTTGCAACGGCAGGCTCAGCACCGGGGTTTTCGACGGCAACGGCGGCTGGCTGGCGCAGGCACTCAGCAGCAACAGGCAACCGATCAACAGCATTCGGATCATGTTTCAGCGCTCGCCAGAGGTTTGCGGGCAACCACGTTGACCAGGGTTTCTTCGCGCTGGCCGGCCGGTTTTGGCTGGCGCAGGCCCCAGCGCTCAAGCAGGCCGAAATCGGTGGCGCGGCTCCACCACAGGTACGGGTACGAGACGTTCTGCGGGCCGAACTCAAAGCCCTGCTCGCGAATCATCTCAAGGTACTCTTCTGCGCTTTTCTGCACATGCATCGGGTGACGAAACAGCCAGCGAATGACCCAGGTGTCGATATAGGCCTCGGTGGACTCGGCAAACAGCAGATAGCCGCCCGGCTTGAGCACGCGATAGAACTCTTTCAGGGCGCGATGTTGTTCTACCAGGTGATGGAAAGTCTGGTGACAGAACAGCACATCGACACTGGCGTCGGCCACGTCGAGGGTCGCGCAATCGCTGCCGATCAACTCGATGGCGATGCCTTGGCGCGCGGCTTCGGCGCGGCTCAGGTCGAGGCTGTGTGGGTCGGCGTCGAGGCCGATCAGGCGCTCGGGGGCGAACACTTGCTGCAAATACTGGAACGACTTGCCCTGGCCGCAGCCGGCGTCCAGCAGCACCGGAGCAACCGGCAGCGGGTCGCTGAACAGGCTGCGCAGGTCGTTGATGGCCACGCGCAGCACATGGTGCTGCCAGGTGTGGCTGCGCAGGAACCAGAAGCCGAATTTGGTTTCTTCGACGTAGTTCTTGCTGAGGTATTGGCTGCTCATCGTTTCTTCCTTGTCCCGGACGGGGCGGCCCACGGTGCCAGCATGAAGCTGAATGCCAGCCCCAAGCTCACCGATAGCCCAAAATTACTCACCGCCGGCGTGCTGGAAATGGCCAGCAGGCCGAACGATAGCCAAGTAGTCACGGCCGCCAACAGTGTGCCCAACAGGCTCACGGCGGTGCCGCCAATTTGTTCACGCATCAGGATCGCGTAGTCGACGCTGATGGCGGTTACCAACAGCAGGCCGAACAGGCTGAACAACGTCAGCGGCTGCCCCAGCCAACCCAGGCTGGCCAGGCTGCACAGCGCCGCCAGCAGCGGCAGGGCGACGATGCGCAGGGCACCGCCGAAGCCGAACGGCAGGATCAGCAACAGTACGATCAACACGCACGACATCAACTTCAATTCGGCGGCGCTGATTTGCGTCGCGGCAAACACCTGGTTCAAGTCGCCCAGGCGATCCACCAGCTGCACGCCGGGTAAATCCAGGGCCTGTACCCGCAGCAAGGCCGGGTTGTTCAACCCTTGCAGGCTCACCATCGCCGCCACGCCACCGTCGACATTCCCCAGCCACAGTGTGCGCCACGGCTCCGCCAGTGGGCCGATCAGCGCCGCGTCGATGTCTTCGGTGGGCAGGGCCTGCAACTGGGCCAGCTCGGTTTGCAGCGCGGCGGCCGGTACGCCGAGGTCCAGCAATGGCTGCCAGTACTGCGGCAGTTGGTTCAAGGCTTCACGCAGCTGTTGTTGCTCAGCCGGCGGACTGACCAACTGGTTGAGCGCCAGGTAGCCCTGGAGCTTGTCCATGTTCACCAGCTGATCCAGACGCTGACTCAGCGCGGCCTGGCGCTCCAGCAATTGCGGTTGATTGTCCGCCCGTACCAGGAAGAACTGGCTGGTGGGCTGGAACCCGGTAATCCGCGCAACGGCCTGGGCTTCCTGCAGCAACTGCGGCGGCGCACCGATCCACTGGCGGATATCGTTTTTGCTGTTCAGGTGCCATAGGCCGCCTGCGCAAAACACCAATACCAGTACCAATAACACCGGACTGGGCAGGCGCTTGAGCAGCGACTCACGCACGCTCAGCAGAAACTCGGCAATGCGCAATGGCCACTGCGCCGGGCGCAATTCGACGCCCTTGAGCAAGGCCGGCAGCAGGCACACGGCCGACAGGTAAGCACCCACCAGGCCCGCCGCCGAGAACACCGCGATTTGCGTCAGCGCCGGGAACGGCGTCCACGCCAGGGCCAGGTAACCGATGCAACTGGTGGCCAGGCTCAGGCTCAAGCCCGGCAAGGTCAGGCGCAAGGCCGGCCAGCTGCGCCAAGGGCTCATGCTCCAGCTCTTGGACAGGTAATGCAGCGGGTAATCCACCGCCACGCCGATCAGGCTCGAGCCCAACACCAACGTGATTACATGCATATGCCCGAACAGCGCCACACAGGCCACCGCACCAAACAACATGCCCACCAGCACCGGCACAAACGCCAACAGCACACGCCAGCGGCGGAATGCCAACAGCAGCAATAACAGGATCCCGGCAGTCGCGCCGCCACCGACCCAGGTGATTTCCCGCGTCGCCTGCTGCTGACCATTGGCCGCATACAACAGGCCGCTGGCCGCGAGCAATTGCGCGCCTTGCTGGTCGGCCCGCTCGCGGCTGGCCTTGAGTAATTCAGCCACTTGCAGCGGCAGTTTCATGTCGAAGGCATTGCCAGTGGTGCGCGCCCGCAGCAGCACCCAGCTTTTGCCGTCGGCGTCGGCGATCAACGCGCCGCTGCCGATATCCAGCTGCACCGAACCGTGCTGCGGCTGGCTGTTCTGGATACGCCCGGTGAGGCCCAGCCAATCGTCCTGGCTCGGCACCAGGCTGAAGCCGGTGAACGGGTCGAACAGCGCCTGAACCCGTTGCTGGATAAACGCCTGGGGCTCGTCGATCAGTTGCTCGCGGTCCTTGGCCGAGAGCATCGCGAGGCGGCCTTGCAGCAACTGCTGACGCAGGGCCGGCAGGTCGGCTTGGAGGTTCCACTGAACCTTCTCAAACAGGCCGCTGGCTTGCCAGGCTTCGCCCAATTGCGTCGCCATGGCCACGGCTTGTTGCCGGTCGGCATGCCCCACCAGCACCAGCATTTCGCGGTTCAGGGGTTCCTGCATGCGTTGTTCGGCACGCAGTTCCAGCGCATCCGGTGCGGTGCCGGGCACCAGTTCCATCAGGTTCGCCGACAGCGGCGCGCCATGGCGCCATTGCCAACCCGCCAGGGCCACTACGGCCACCAGCAGGATCAGGAACAGGCGCGGCAACCAGCGTTCACTCGGCAAAGTCGTGTTGCTCCGCGTCGCTCAAGGGTTGGCTACTGGTGCTGTCCTGCATGCGCAGTACGGTGCTGTCGCCCTGGGTTTCCAGCAGCTCGATTTTTTGCACCAGTTCGCCGCCGTCGATATTGATCTGGGTGAACACTTGCTTGAGCAGCAGCGAGCGCGGGATCAACGTGAGTTTCCACTGCGTGGCTTCGCCTTGCAGCTGCAGTTCGAAGTCACGCTGCAAGCCGCTGCTGTCGCCCTGCAACACGGCGAGGAACAAACGGTTCTGCTCGGCACCGGCACTCTTGTTCGGCAGCAATTGCCAGCCGTTGGCATCACGCCGGGCAATGCCGTTGGCGCTGATGCGGTAGTCCTGTTGCAGCGGGGTTTTCAGCAGCCACAGCAAGCCGTGGTCCTTGGCCAGGACGAAGGTGCCCTTGCTGGTCAGCGGCTGCGGCAGGGCGCGCAGGTGTTTTTCCTGGGTGAAGTTGCCGTGGATCACCGTTGGCTTTGCCAGCTGATCGCTGAGTTGTTGCAGGTCGAAGGCGTGGGCCAGGCCTGGAATGCCTAAAATCAGCATCAACGCGACCCTTGTAGGAGCGAGCTTGCTCGCGAAGAACCTGAGGGCGCCACGGGGTGTCAGGCGGCCTGCGTTATCTTTGACGATCTTCGCGAGCAAGTCGAATCGTCGCACCGCCGCTCCCACAGGGAATCTCATTTCAAGGCTCTCTCTACGGCGTCTGTGAATATTTTTGGCGAGGCCAACTGCATTTCGCGACTGGCAATTTCCACCGCCACTTGCACGGTACTGGCGCGGGTCAGGCGTTCGCCCGTGGCCTTGTCGCTGATCAGGTAATTGACCTTCAAGCGGTTCTCCCACTCCACCAGGCTGGCGCGTACGTTGATAGTCTGGCCGAAGGTCGCACCGCGCACATAGCGCAGCTGCATGTCGATCACCGGCCAGGCGTAGCCCGCTTCCAGCATCGCCGTGTAGTTGTGGCCGAGCTTGTCCAGCAAGGCGCAGCGGGCGACTTCCAGGTACTTCACGTAGTGCCCGTGCCACACCACGTTCATGGTGTCGATGTCGAAAAACGGCACGAGGATTTCAGTGTCGCAGTGCAACACGCCGGGGCTACGCATGCAGCCTCCAGTGTTGCTCGGCGATACGCTTGAGGCACAGGCGCAGCTCGCCTTCCAGGGCGCGGTCTTCGATGAGCGGCGGGAAGTCTTTGGCCAGCTCGATGTGCATGGCGGCCAGCGCCGGGGGCAGCGGGCGCGCGTCTTCAGCCTGGGCACGCAGCCAAACGCCCTGATTAGCGGCGAGCAAGGTGGCGGCGGCGACTTGTTCGGTCAGTTCCAGCACACGAATCGCATCGCGGGCGGCGATGGTGCCCATGCTCACCTTGTCCTGGTTGTGGCACTCGGTGGAGCGCGAGAACACGCTGGCCGGCATGGTGTTTTTCAGGGCTTCGGCGGTCCAGGCGCTGGTGCCGATCTGCACGGCCTTGAAGCCGTGGTTGATCATCGCCCGCTCGGCGGGCGCGCCCGACAAGTTGCTCGGCAGGCCGTGGTTGTAGCGCACGTCCACCAGCAGCGCGAGCTGGCGGTCCAGCAGATCGGCGACGTTGGCCACCAGGGTCTTGAGGCTGTCCATGGCGAAGGCGATGTGGCCGCCGTAGAAGTGGCCGCCGTGCAGCACGCGCTCTTCTTCCGCGTCGATGATCGGGTTGTCGTTGGCGCTGTTGAGTTCGATCTCGATGAACGAACGCAGCCAGTTCAGGCTGTCGGCCAACACGCCCAAGACGTGGGGCGCGCAGCGCAGCGAGTAACGGTCTTGCAGGCGATGCAGCGGTGCGGTCGGTGCGTCGATGGCCAGGTCCTTGCGCAGCCAGGCGGCGACTTGCATCTGCCCCGGGTGCGGCTTGGCGGCAAACAGGCGCTCGTCGAAATGCTCCGGGTTGCCTTGCAGCGCCACCACGTTCAGCGCGGTGATGCGCGTGGCCAGTTGCAGCAGGTAGTCGGCGCGGGCGAAGGCCAGGCAGGCGAGGCCGGTCATCACGGCGGTGCCGTTCATCAGCGCCAGGGCTTCTTTCGGGCGCAGTACCAGCGGGTCCCAACCCAGCTCACGGTGTACGTCGGCGGCCTGGCGACGTTCGCCACGGAACAGCACTTCGCGCTCGCCGGACAAGGTCGCGGCCACGTAGGACAGCGGCGTCAAATCACCGCTGGCGCCCACCGAGCCTTCTTCCGGAATCAGCGGTAGCACGTCGAACTCCAGGAACGCATGCAGGCGCTCCAGCAACTCCACGCGCACGCCAGATACGCCGTGGCACAGCGACTGCAACCGCGCCGCCAGCACCGCGCGGGTGGCTTGCGCATCCAGCAACTTGCCCAGGCCGCAGCCGTGGAACGTGTAGAGGTGGCGGGGCAGCGCTTCGACGTGCTCCAGCGGCACCGCCACCACGCACGAGTCGCCATAGCCGGTGGTGACGCCGTAGATCACGCCTTCCTTGTCCAGCAACGAATCGAGGAACTGCGCGCCCTTGGCGATACGCTGGCGGTACTTGGCATCGGCTTGCAATTGAGTCGGCGCCTGACGGTTGGCCAGGGCCAGCACGTCTTCGATGCGCAGGGGGAGTTCGCCGAAGGTTACCGGCTCAAGATGCGTCGTCATCGGTCTTCCAGAAAGGGTAAAAGTTGAACCATTGTTGGGGCGCTTCCAGGCAGAACTGGCCCAGGCGCTCGGCGTAGCGGGCGGTCCATTGAGCGATCACCTGCTGGCGATCGCTGCGTTTCCATTCGATCAACCGGGCGAACGGCTCGATGATCAGGCGATAACGGCCTTGATGCTTCAAGCACATCAGCAGGTTGACCGGGCATTTCAGCAAGCCGGCCAGCAGCCATGGGCCTTGGGGGAAGGCGGCGTCATGGCCGAGGAAATCCACGCGCACCGTGCGCCCGCCATGCAGCGGTACGCGGTCGCCGGCAATCGCCAGCCACTCGCCGTCGTCGAGGCGCTGGCTGAGCATCATCATCACCGCCGGGTCGAGTTCGCTGACCTGGATCAGGCGCAAATTGGTCGCCCCGGCTTCGCCCAATATGCGGTTGAAGCGTTCGGCGTGCTTGGTGTGCACCAGCACGTTCATGGTGACCTTTTCGCCCAGCTCGGCGAGGGCGCGGCACACTTCAAGGTTGCCCAGGTGTGCGCCCACCAGCATCTGCCCGCGCTCGCTGCGCAGCTGGCCGCGCAGTTGAGCCGGGTCGATGATTTCGATCTGCTCCAGGCGCAACTTGCCGTTCCATACGTCGAGCTTGTCCAGCAGGGCGTCGGCGAACGCCATGAACTGGCCGAAGACCCTTCTGTGGGTAGGGCGCAGGTCGTCGCGCTGGCTCCAGTCGGCCAGGCGCTGCTGGTACTGCCAGGCGCTTTGGCGGGCCGTGCGGCCGAACAGAAAGAAGTAGAAAACGATGCCGTAGAGCAGCGGGCTCAGCACCCGGCGCCCGAGGACCTTGGCGGCGAAGGCGGTGAATTTCATCAGCCAGAAACTGCCGCGTTCTTCGCGGTCGGCCCAGTGCTTGGTGTCCTGGGTCATGCCTGCCACCGGCGCCAGAGGATCATCGGCGCACGCACCAACATGCCGAAGAACAGCCGGGTGTGCATCGAGGAAATCAGCGCGTTGTCGTGGAACAGGCGAAAGTGCGACAGGCCGTCGGCGGGGTAGTGCACCTTGGTCGGCAGCCAGCGCATCGGCTGGTTGCGCCAGGCGAGGCGCACCAGGATGTCCGAGTCGAAATCCATGCGTTTGCCGATGTTGGCCGAGTCCATCAAGGCCAGGGTCGGTGGCAGTGGGTACACGCGAAAGCCGCACATGGAGTCGCGAATTTGCAGCGACAAGGTATTGATCCACACCCACACGTGGGTCAGGTAGCGCGCGTAAAGGCGGCCCTTGGGCACGCTTTCGTCGTATTCCGGGTAGCCACAGATCACTGCATTCGGGTGGGCGCGCGAGGCGTCGAGGAAGGTGCTGACTTCCCGCAGGTCGTGCTGGCCGTCGGCGTCCACTTGCAGGGCGTGGGTGAAACCCAGGCGCGCGGCTTCGCGAAAGCCGGCCATGACGGCCGCGCCTTTGCCCTGGTTGGTGGGCAAAGTCAGCAGGGATACGTTGTCGAGGGTTGCCAGTTGCGCCAGGACAGCGGCGCAGGCGGCGCTGCTGCCGTCGTCTACCAGCAGGCACGGCAGGCCGCTGGACAGCACGCTATGAACCACGGCGGGCACGGCGGCTTCGTGGTTATAGACCGGGATCAGGGCGCAGGGGTTATGCATACCAGGCACCCCATTGGCAGAAGCGCTTTTCGTGGCGAGGGAGCTTGCTCCCGCTGGGCTGCGAAGCGGCCCCAACACAGGCGACACCGATTTGCCTGATAAACCACAGTGCCTGGGTTGGGAGTGCTGCGCACTCCAGCGGGAGCAAGCTCCCTCGCCACAACAGAAGCTTATTCACTCGCCAGCTCCAAAAGAATGCGCCCACTGGAGCAGGCTGCTGCCTCATTGCGGTAGGCGAAGTACAGCTTGCCGCGCTCCTGATCGAACCGCAGGTGCAGTTCGATCCGGTCATCCGGGCGCACCAGTTGCTGGAATTTCAGCACCTCCATCCCGGCGAACTGCCCCGGCAGGTTGAGCAGTTGCTGGCCCAGGTTCAGCGCCCAATCCACTTGCACCACGCCCGGCAGCACCGGGGTTTGCGGGAAGTGGCCGCTGAAATAGGCGAGGTCCGGCGGGATCGCCAGTTGCAGGGTCCATTCTCCGTTGGTTTCGACGTGTTCCAACACTTCCGGCGCTTTCGGGCGCGGTGCCAGCAGCAGGGCTTCGACGTCGGCCTGGGGCAGCTTGCCTTGGGTGTTCAGCGGCAATTGGCGCAACAGCCGCCAGCGGCGGGGCAGGGCCAGGGCTTCGCAGTGTTGGCTCAAGTGCTGGCGCAGGGTTTGGGTGACGGTGCGCCGGCCCTGGTTACGCAGGGCGTGCAAACCTTCAGCACTGAGTACCACGAGGGCGCCGAGGGAGGCGCGGTTTTCCTGCACCACGCCCAGGCGCGTTTCGGCGACCCAGGCATGGTTCATCAGCGCTTGTTCGAGCATCGGCAGGGAGATGCGTTTTTCTTCCAGCTTGACGATGCGGTCCAGCCGGCCCAGCAATTCGAAGCGGCCGTCGGCGTGGATGTTGGCGGCGTCGGCGGTCTGTTCGACATGGCCGGCGGGCAAGTACGGCGAGGCGATGCGCAGCGCTCCGTCGGCGTCCTGGCTCAGGTGCACGTCGGCAAACGGCTGCCACGGTTGTTCGCCCTGGCGCCAGGCGATACCACCGGTTTCCGAGCTGCCGAGGATTTCCGTCGGCCATTGCTGCAAACGCTGATGCAGGCTGCCGGCGGCTTCAAGGGGCAAGGCGCCGCCGGAGGAGAACACCCGTTTGACCGGCGTGAGCGCTGGCCAGTCGAGATTGTCGCCCATGCGCTTGAGCAACGCCGGGCTGGCGACCCAGGCGAATTGCGAATGCTCACGGCTGGCGCGCTGCAAGTCTTCGGGGAATGCCAACTGCTGGCGCACAAAGGTGCGCCCGGCACACAACGGCCACAGCACCCGGAACAGCAAGCCATAGATATGCTGGGTGGCGACGCTGCCGATGATGCAGGCCTCGCCCAGGTCTGCGCCCCACAGGGTTTCCAGCGCCTGGACCTCGTTGGCCATCTGCCGCAGGGTTTTGTCGATGCGCTTGGGCTCGCCGCTGGAGCCGGAGGTGCACAGGCTCAGGCAACTGGCGTCCAGGTCCAGGGCCGCGGCGCTTAATGGTGCTTGATACAGCGCATCCAGGTCGCCGGCTTCGGTCAGCCAGGCATCGACGGCATCGTCCCAGCGTTGGCGCGTTTGCGGTTGCAGGTCAGCGGGCAACAACACGCTGACGCCTGCACGCCACGCGCCCAGCAGGGCGATCGCCAGCACGCCGGCATCCTCAAGGTGCACCGCCAGGCGCTGGATGCCCCGGGCTTGCAAGCCGGCGGCCAGGCTCAGGGACTTCTCCCACAGCTGTGGGTGATCCAGGGCAGGTTCGGTGGTCACCCAACGCTGCTCTACAGGCTCAAGCAGCAAGTGCTCAAGATTCAACCAATTCATACGCGGCCTCGAACCCTTTGTCGTACCAGCCATTCCACGGCAAACAACAGCCCCATCAGCCCGTAGGCGATCATGCCGTTGTACAACGTCCACCAGCTCAACGGCGCCCACAGGGTGAGGGCGGCGGCGAGCAGGCCGTTACACAGGAAAAACACACTCCACACCACGGTGACCTTTCGGGTGTACACAACGGCTTTTTCGGGCAGTTGCGGCTCGGTCATGCGTGCCAGGCGCTCAACCATCGGCGGCCCGTATTTCAGGCTCAAGCCGAACAGGGCCAGCATGAACGCGCTGACCAGGCTCGGGTACCAGCGCAGCATCTGCGGGTTATCGAACCAGGCGAGCAACAGGCAAAAGACGATGATCGCCGCCGCCATCCAGCGGCTGCCCGGGCGCCTGGCGCCGGTCAGGGCGCGCAACAGCCACAGGCTGCCCAGCAGCAGGCCAAATTGCCACGGGGCAAAATGTTCCGTGCCGTAATACACCGCAAAAGGGTACAGCAGCCCCGCCAGCAACAGGCCAAGGCCGATCAGCCGGCTCATGCGGCCGGTTGAACCAGACGGTACACCGCCTCAACCACGTCGTTCACGGTGCGCACGGCCTTGAACTCTTCGGCAGCGATTTTCTTGCCGGTCTGGCGCTTGATGTGGTCGATCAGGTCCACTGCATCAATGCTGTCGATTTCCAGGTCCTGGTACAGGTTGGCGTCAAGCGTGACGCGTTCCGGTTCCAGTTCAAACAGTTCCACCAGGGCGTCGCGCAAGGTGTTGAAAATATCGTCACGAGTTTGCATGGTACGGTCTCAAGCTGCCTGTCGGGCCGTGACGAACGCCGCGAGGCTGGCCACGTTGGTGAAGTGATTACGGGTGTCCTTGGCGTCGGCATCGATCTTGATGCCGTACTTTTTCTGGATCGCCAGGCCCAATTCCAGGGCGTCGACTGAATCCAGGCCAAGGCCTTCGCCGAACAGGGTTTGCTCGTTGCCGATGTCGCTCTCGCTGATGTCCTCCAGGCCCAGGGCCTCGATGATCAGCGTTTTTATGTCGTGCTCAAGGCTGTGTGGGTTGCTCATCTTCGGCGAGCTCCTTAATAAAATACTGGTGCAGGTAATCGTTGAGCTTGCGTGAAGCCTGGGGCGCGGGCCCTTGTGCGGCAAACGCCTGTGGTTCTATATCGGCACCCACGCGCAAACTGAAGTGAAAGCGGCGATTCGGGATGCGATACCAGGGTTCGGCCTTGGTCAGGGTGGTGGGGCTGACCTTGATCACTACCGGAGTGATGATGCTCGCACCGCGCAGGGCAATGGCGGCGGCGCCGCGATGAAAGGTCGGTGCCTGGCCCGGTGAGGTGCGGGTGCCTTCCGGGAAAATGATCAGGGTCTGGCCGTCTCGCAGGGCATCGGCAGCGGCATCGAGCATGTCGGCGCTGCCATCGTTGCTGATGTAGCCGGCGTCGCGCACCGGGCCCCGGGTGAACGGGTTCTGCCACAGGCTCTGCTTGACCACGCAGTTGGTCTGGCGCATCTGGGCGATCAGGAACACCACGTCCACCAGCGATGGGTGGTTGGCGATGATCATCTGACCCGGGCGGCCGAGCTTTTCTGCGCCTTCGACGCTGTAGGTCAGGATGCCCAGGCGCATCATCATGCGGATAAACAGCCAGAACAGGCAGCTGATGGTGTGGCGGGCGCGTCGCTGATGCTGTTTGGCATCACCCGGCAGGCAACTGAGCAGCGGGAACACCAGCACACGCAGGCACAGGCCGCCGAGGCCAAACAGGGCGAAGGCGGTGGCAGTGGCGAACAGGCGCCAGTAGTAGGCCTTCCGGGGCTTTTCGGTCAGGGCTTGCGTTGCCAGTTCCATACTCGGTTCTTCCAGGCATGTTGGCAGGCGCCCTGTTCGTTCAGCAGGGTGCGCAGCAGGTTCAGGGCGTGGGGCCACTGGGCTTTGGTGGTGGGTTGGACAGCGGCTGTATTCAGTTCCAGCTGCCACTCGTCGCCCGGTGTCAGCAGCAGGCCGAGGGCGTAGGGGAAGGGCACGTCATCGATCCAGCGCGCATAGGTTTCGGGCGGCTGTTCCTCGGTAATGATCAGCAATACAGCCGGTGCGCCTTCATTCAGAAGGGCGGCGGCCTCGAGCATGCCGTGTTCCAGGCCGTCGCCGGCAGCGGCGAGGGCGGTCATTTCGCTGGTTTCATTGCGCAGGATCGACCACAGGCCAATCACCGCGTTGTGCACCGACAGGCTGAACTGGGTCGGCGACAGTGGCTCGTCGTTGGCCAGGTCGCTGAGAATCTCGAGGGTGCGCGGGGTTTCGCCGTGACGGGAGACAAACACCAGCGGAAGTTGTTGCAAACCTTCGGCCAGGGGCCAGCCCACGCTGAAGGCCATGCGCGCCAGGCGGCTCAGGCGTCGGCGCTGCATGGCCGGCAGGAACGACACGTCGGGGGCCGACTCGCTTCGGGGGAGCACGGTCGGCTGCTGGCACCAGGTGCGCCAGTCGTCCGCGCTTTCGAGCCCGGGAGCCCAGGCACGCCATTGGGCAATGTTGAAATTGATCACTGAGAAGTTATCCCGCCCCTGCGGGCTTCCTTGTGCGGCCATTGGCCCCGAATACCGGGACAGGGAGCAATCGCCGAGTGGCGCGCATTATCCCGGTGCTGCAGGGTTCTAGCAAACTTTGGTAAAGAATTGTTCACGACTGATTACAAATTCGTTGAAATGAATTACTGATTGTCCGTCGTGGGGGTGGGGCACCGGGTGTCAGGTATTTCCTACTTTGTCAGGTTGGTGGGAAATTCTTGTGCGAGATAGAGCCTCTGATGCTGTAGTACAGAAGCGAACGAGGTAGCGAACCGGCGCTTTTGCCCTCTACACTCGGTCATTCATTGATACACGGAGGTTTTTCCATGCGGCGCGTGGTGTTCAACCAAAAAGGCGGTGTTGGCAAGTCCAGCATTGCCTGCAACCTGGCGGCGGTCAGCGCCAGCGAAGGCTATCGAACCCTGTTGGTGGACCTCGATGCCCAGGCCAATTCAACCCAGTACCTCACCGGGCTGACCGGCGACGATATCCCTATGGGAATCGCCGATTTCTTCAAGCAAACCCTGTCTTCCGGGCCGTTTTCGAAGAAGAACCAGGTGGATATCTACGAAACCCCGTTCGACAACCTGCACGTCATCACCGCCACCGCGGAACTGGCCGACTTGCAGCCCAAGCTCGAGGCCAAGCACAAGATCAACAAGCTGCGAAAGCTGCTGGATGAATTGAGCGAAGACTACGACCGGATCTACCTGGATACCCCGCCGGCGTTGAACTTTTATGCCGTTTCAGCGCTGATTGCCGCTGATCGCGTGTTGATCCCCTTCGATTGCGACAGCTTCTCCCGCCAGGCGCTGTATGGCCTGCTGGCAGAGATTGAAGAATTGAAGGAAGACCACAACGAAGGGCTGGAAGTGGAAGGGATCGTGGTCAACCAGTTCCAGGCCCGGGCGAGCCTGCCGCAGCAGATGCTGGATGAATTGATTGCCGAAGGGTTGCCGGTACTGCCGGTGTACCTGACCAGCTCGGTGCGCATGCGTGAATCGCACCAGGCGAACATGCCGCTGATCCACCTGGACCCACGGCACAAGCTGACACAGCAATTTGTGGAGTTGCATAACCTGCTGGAAAACGCGTGATCCAGCAGTCGTTCGCCCCCTGTAGGAGCGAGCTTGCTCGCGAAAGACGTCAACGATTACGCGGGCTGCCTGGATGAACGCGGCGCTCTCGGGTTCTTCGCGAGCAAGCTCGCTCCTACAAATAGCCTATCGTCTTGCGCCGTTGCCTACAGTTACGCCAGAATCCGCCGGCTTGTGCGTCTGGATGGGCGTCTCTAAGGTTGCTCGGTCGCTGAATTCTCAGTGATCGGGTTTAGTAGCCCGAGTGTTTGTCGTTAAGTGCATAAGCTTCATCTTTCAGGCGCTGAGTCTGTGCTTGATGGTAGCTGTGCGTAGGGCGTCTTCGGGCGCGCCGGCTTCGACATTTCCCGGTCTACTAACCTGCGTACAGCTGCCACCCTAATTCGTTTAGTAGCGATCAGATGGCGGCTCCAATCAGGAATGTCGACCATGTTTAAAGCTACTCCAAATCCCCCGTCGTACCTTTTTACAGTCAGCCCCGGCCAAGCCACCGAAACCCTGATCCTCAACACCTACGAAACCTTCTCCTCAGTCACCACCCTCTTGCTCGACCTTTCCGACGACCTCACCGGCAAGCAGCGCGATGTCGCGTTGGCCATTCATGAGTTGAGCGAATTGGGCGTATTGCTGATGGGGCAAGTGATGGACCGGGGTGTCCCGTTACCTCAAACGCCCTGACTGCGCAGCCAGCTCATCAACTGCGGCAACGGAAAAGCTCCGCTCTGACGCGCCACTTCCCGGCCATTCTTGAACAGGATCAGGCTGGGAATCGAGCGAATCCCCAACTGAGCGGATAACTGCTGATTGGCCTCGCTATCGAGCTTGGCCAATCGGCACTTCCCGGCCAACTGCCCGGCGGCCTGCTCAAACACCGGCGCAAACGACTTGCACGGCCCACACCATTCGGCCCACACATCCACCAACAGGGGTAAATCGCCTTTGATCTGGCTGGCGTAATCGCCCTGTTTCAGCTCAAAGGGTTTGCTCAGCAGCACCGGTTGCTTGCAGCGCCCGCACTTCGGCGCATCGCCCAGGCGTTCATTGGGGATGCGGTTAAGACCGTTGCAGTGGGGGCAGGGAATTACTAGAGAGTCGGACATGCTGGGCTCCGTGAAAGTGGCCAATGGGTTCTATTTGGAGCCGGGAAGGGTGTTTATCAAGGTTCGACGCCAGTGACGTACGCGTTCACATTTTTGGTGGTGACTTCTATCGCGGCGTATCTAGGCTGTTGAAGGGTGCTTGGAATTGCGCCACTGGTCCGCCAAGGAATATCGCAGATTGCGATATTTTTTCGGCAAGACTAACCTTCATAGCAAGATGCGATAAGGATGTTGCATGCGAGTGATCAGCGAAAAAAGGATATGGGAAGCGAAAGAAAGATGGCCGCATTCAGCCACGGCACTGGATGAGTGGTATCGCAGAATGAAACGCAACAGTCCCGCCGACTTTGCGTCGATGAAAGGAATGTTCCCTGCAACAGACAAAGTCGGGCAGTTCCATGTGTTTGACATCGGGGGCAATAAGCTGAGGTTGATTGCCTTCGTGCATTACCAAGTACAACGAATTTATATCAAGTACCTGTTCGATCACCGTGAATATGAGCAAGGTAAATGGAAGGAGAAAATCAGATGAGCGCACTCATCAAGCAGGCTGCCGAACACTGGCAATTTGTTTCGCCATTGCTGCGCAAGCCAAGAAACGAGGCGGACTACGATACCTTGGTCAGCGCCCTCGACGAATTGCTGGACCTGATAGGCGAAGATGAATCCAGCCCGCTCATGAGCCTGGTGGATATCCTCAGTGACTGGATCGAGGCCTACGATCTCGAGCACCGGCCGATGCCCGTTGCCAGTGGCGTTGAAGTGCTACGTTCAATGATGCGAGAGCATGGCTTAACCCAAAGTGATCTCCCGGGCGTTGGTGCGCAGTCGGTTGTCTCTGAAGTACTTAGTGGCAAACGCCAGCTCAACCTGCGGCAGATTCGTTGGCTGGCGGAGCGCTTTGGGGTTTCAGTGGAGACCTTTATCTAGGTCGCGCTATGAAGAACAACTAATCTCCAAATGCTTCCCCCAATCCGGCGGCCGCTGGGCGTATGGTTCCATCCCCGGCTGCTCTTCAAACGGTTTGGTCAGCACTTCATGCAGCCGGCGCACTTCGCTGTAATCCCCAAGCTCTGCCGCCTGGATGGCGTTCTGCGCCAAATAGTTGCGCAGGATATAAAGCGGATTCACCCCATGCATCCGCTCACGTCGCTGTTCTTCTGTGCCGCTGGCGTCGCGCTCCACACGGGCTTTGTACAGGTCCGCCCACTCATCAAACCCCTTGAGGTCGACAAAGTCGTCGCGCAACCGCGCCACGGCCAACGCGGCTGATTCATCCCCCAGCCGGCGGAAGAACAGGGTGTAGTCGACGCCGCTGTTCTGCATCAGTTGCAGCAGGCGCTCCACCAGTTTTTGATCGTCATCTTCGGCGGTGGTGAGGCCCAACCGGCGGCGCATCAGGTCCAGGTAGTGGGCCTGGAACAACGGCAGATACAGCCCCAGCGTTTCCCGCAACGCCTCGACGCTGATAAACGGCGTCAACGCCTGGGCCAGTGCGCTCAGGTTCCACTGCCCGATCGGCACCTGGTTGCTGAAGGAATAACGCCCTTCATGATCCGAATGGTTGCAGACGAACTGCGCATCGAAATCGTCCAGAAACGCAAACGGTCCGAAGTCGAAGGTAATGCCGAGGATCGACATGTTGTCGGTGTTCATCACTCCATGGCAGAAGCCATAGGCCTGCCATTTGGCGATCAACTCGGCATTACGCTCGACAATTTCTCGGAACATCGCCAGGTACGGCTCCGGCTGTTCCATGCATTCGGGGAAGTGCAGGGACAGCACGTGCTCCGCCAATTGCTTCTGCAATTCGGGCTTTTTGGTGTAGTAGAAATATTCGAAATGCCCAAAGCGCACGTGGCTGTGGGCCAGGCGCAGCACCATGGCGGCGCGCTCCTGTTTCTCGCGCCATACCGGCGTGGTGGAACCGATTACACACAGTGCACGGCTGCTGGGAATGCCCAGTGCATGCAACGCTTCGGACGCCAGAAACTCGCGAATCGACGACCGCAGCACCGCCCGCCCATCGCCCATGCGCGAATACGGGGTTTGCCCGGCGCCCTTGAGGTGCAGGTCCCAATGTTCGCCGGCTTCGTTGTAAACCTCGCCCAGCAGCAATCCACGTCCATCACCCAGTTGCGGGTTGTAGGAGCCAAACTGATGCCCGGAATAGATCATCGCTCGCGGCTCGGCCTCGGCCCATAGCTTGTGCCCGCCGAACAGCTCGGCAAATACCGGCGTTTCGGCCACGGCAGGCTCGAGATCCAGCAGCGCCATGGCCGCTTCGCTCGCGACCACTAAACGCGGTTCGTCGATGGGTTCGGGCAGCACGTGGGTTGAGAAGCCGTCGCCCAGGCGGGCGAAGCGGTTGTCGAAGGTCAGTTCGTCGAGGGCTTTCAACGGCCATCTCCCAGCAGAATGTCCGACCATTCTGCTGGGGATAGCGCGTTTAGTCGAGTTTGGCGGGCGGCGGCTCGGGCAGGTCCTGGTCCTTGGCGAGGGGCAGGATGGTTTTGTTTTCTTCTTCTACCGGAACCAGTTTGTATTCCTGGCCATGCAGGTTCTTCAAGTACACCTCCATCTGCCGGAACGAGATGTTGATGTGCTCTTTCTTGAACTCGCGATTGATGAAGCGGTTGACCTCATCGATCACCGGGTTGCGGTCGCCCAGGTCGCGTACGTGCATGCGCAGTTCGTGGTCCAGGGTGCTCTCGCCGAAGTTGAGGAAGTACACATGGGGTTCCGGGTCTTTCAGCACGCGGGGGTTTTCCCGGGCGGCCTTGAGCAGCAATTCCTTCACCCGATCCAGGTCCGAGCCGTAGTCCACGCCCAGTTTCAGGGTGACCCGGGTGATGGTGTCGGTCAGCGACCAGTTGATCAATTGCCCGGTGATGAACGTCTTGTTCGGGACAATGATGTCCTTGCGGTCGAAGTCGGTGATGGTGGTGGCGCGGATGCGGATCTTGCTCACCGTGCCCGACAGGTTGCCGATGGTGATGGTGTCGCCGATCCGTACCGGGCGCTCGAACAGGATCATGATGCCGGAGATGAAGTTGGCGAAGATTTCCTGCATCCCGAAGCCCAATCCCACCGAGAGCGCGGCCACCAGCCATTGCAACTTGTCCCAGCTCACGCCGAGGGTCGACAGGGTGGAAACAAAGCCCACACCGGCAATCACGTAGGACAGCAAGGTGGTGGTGGCGTAGGCGCTGCCCTGGGCCAGGTCCAGTTTCGACAACACCAATACTTCCAATAACCCGGGCAGGTTGCGCGCCAGGGCAAAGGTAATGCCGATGATAATCAGCGCCCCCAGCAAGTCGCCGATGCTGATGGGCACCATGCTGATATTGGCGCCGGTGCCGCTGGTGTATTCGTAGAGGGTGACGTTGTCCAGGTAGGAAAATACCGAGATCAAGTCAGACCACACCCAATACAGCGCGGCGATAAAGCCGCCGAGCAGCGCCAGGCGAATCAGGCGCATCGACTGTTCGTTGACCTGTTCGATGTCCAGGGTCGGTTCTTCGATCACCGCTTCGCCATCACCCGCCTCCTTGGCGGCCTGGCGTTTGGCCAGGGCTCGCGCGTAGGCCAGGCGCCGTGCGGCAACCCCCAGGCCACGGACGAAGGTGGCTTCGATCACCAGCCAGAACATCAGCAGGTACAGGGTGTTGATCAACCGGTCGCTGAGCTTGAGGGCGGTGTAGTAGTAGCCAAAGCACACGGCAATAAACAGCGCGACCGGCAGCGCGGTAAACATCAGGCCGACGGCTTTGCGAAACAGCGAGGCTTTTTCATGGGTCGGGCTATTGAGCAGCAGGCGCCCGAGCAGCCACGCCATCAGTGCGTAGCAGGTCAGTACCACGCCGATGCCCAGTACGTCGTCTGCCAGTGCCGCTGGCTGATGCTCGGCGATGGCCACCACGGCCACCAGTGCCAGCACCACCAGCCCGAGCTTGCGTATCCAGCCCTGGAGGAATTCCACCTGGGGTTTTTCCCAACGGAAATGCAGTTCGGCGACGCCGCCGGGCGCGAGGATCCGATAGGCGGTGTAGAACACCAGCCATGCCTGGGCGATCTGCAGCAAGGCGGCGCCGAGGTTGGCGTTTTGCCCGCGGGCATCGATCTGCAACGCATAACCGCACAGTGCCAGGCCCAGGGCCACCGGCATTGCCAGGGCGATATTCACCAGGATCGCCACCGGCGTGTGCCATTGGCTGTCGCGTTTGAAGTGGCCGATGTCCTGGTGGATTTTTTTCAGGCGCTCATACAGGTAGCTACGACGCCACAGCAGCGCGCCGATCAACAGCAGCAGGGGCAGGAACAGCAGCGGGCGCTGGGTCAGGCCGTCATACAGTTCGCTGACGCTGGAAGCCCAAGGCAAGGTGGTGACCTGCTTGCTCAGGTGCGCCGGTACGGTTTCCAGCCATTCGGTGTCCAGCGGCTTGTTGCTGGGAATCCAGAACATCTGCTCGTCGAGGGTCGCCCGCAACGTGCTGGCGGTACTCAGCAGTTGTTTCTGGTTCAGTTGCAGGGTGATGGATTCGTTGAGCAGTGCGCTCAGCTCGCGGCTGAGGCGCTCCAGCAAGTCGCTGCGGGTGATCGCCAGTTCCAGCAGGGTGCGGCGCAGTTGGGGTGTGATCTGGTCGGCCGGTTGACTGGCCAGCAGGTTTTCGACGTAGGTGCTCGGGGTGCTGATCAGTTCGCGCTGTTGATTGACCTCGAACTGGTACAGGCGAATGTTGGCGATGTCATCTGCCAGGTCGCGGTCCACGGTCAGGCGCGGGAGGGCCTGCTTCTGTTTGTAGAGGATCTTGGACAGCAGCAGGCTGCCCTTGAGTACGTTGATCTGTTCGTCCAGCGCCGAGTCGCTTTGGGTCACGCTGTCCAGTTGCTGCTTGGTTTGCAGGTTTTTCTGGGTCAGTTCGTTGAGCCGGTCGGTGCTTTTGAGCAGGTAGTCGGACAGTTTCAGGTTGGCGGCGCTTTCCGTGGCAAGCAGGCTGCTGCCACCGGCCTTTTGGGCTTCGATGGACTGCTGGGTCACGGTTTCCTGGGACTGGGCCAGGCGTTTCTGGTTGATCAGGGTTTGCAGGTCCTGGATTTCCTGCTCCAGGCGCGCGGTTTTTTCCAGGACCAGATCGTGTTGGCTGTTGCCCAGGTCTTGCAGTTGGCTGTTGCCGGCCAGCTCCTGGCGGCGCAATGGAATCAGCGCATTGAGGGCGGCCAGCTCGGCGTTCAACTGGTTGCGCTGGTCGCCACTGAGGGCCTTGCCATTGTCTTTGCCGGCCTTGAGGATCGAGTTGATCTGCTGGATGCGCGTCTGGCTGCTGCTGATTTCGGTCTGGGCGCGTTCCGGGCGGGTCTGGGCGGCGATGCTCAGGCTGTTGGCGTCGGCCAGTTCCTTTTGCAGGTCGCCTTGCTGGGTGGTGCGTTGCACGAGCAGTTGTTCAAGCTGCGGCACCGGCAAGGTGGCGTAGCGTTGGGCGACCGGAATCACCTTGGTAGCTTTGAGCCGGGTCAGCTCGCGCTGGTTCTCGGCGCTCTGGCGCGGCGCGTTTTCCAACTGGCGCTTGAGGTCGACCAGGCGCTGTTGGTAATCCTGCTGGTTGCCGAGGAAGGTGAGGGTCTGCTGCAGGATGCTTTGCAGCGCTTTCATGTCGGCGTCGGGCAGCTTGCGGTCTGGCAGCTTGTCCAGGGTTTGCTGGACGGAGTCGATGCTGGGCGGGTCGGCAGCGTGTACGGTGCCGACGCAGAGAGTCAGGCCAAGCAGGGCAGTAGCGAGAAAAGTGCGCAGGGTTGTCATAGAGACCGGTCGAGCAAGGTGATAAATAGGGGGCGTCCCGACATCGACTGGCGCGCCGTCGCCCCGCAGTTTAGAGGAAGAGTCCGGGGCCCGGGCGACTTCCTTCGGGGAATCTGACGCCGACTTTGCCGATCTTGTTCCCGTCCATGACCGCGACGGTCCAAATGGTGTTGTTCCATTCCACCTGGTCGCCGACCACGGGTGCCCCGCCGACTTTCTGGGTGATGAAACGACTCAGTGGCATGTCCGGGTCGATGCCCTCGAGCTTGAGCCCGTACAGCGCCGAAACCGCGCCCAGCTGGGCGTCGCCTTCCAGAACGAAGTCGCCGAAGAAGCGCAGGTCGAGGCCCCGTTGTGGTGCCTGGCTGAACAGTTTGCCGAGGGCCGGCAAGTTGTGTTCATGGCCGATCACACACAGCAAATCATCGACCTCCAGCACCGTACTACCCGACGGATGGAGCAGTTGCTGGCCACGAAACAGTGCAGCGATCCGTGTGCCTTCGGGCATTTTCAGCTCCCGAAGGGCGGCGCCGATGCACCATTTCTCGGCGCCCAGGCGGTAGACGAACAGCTCCCACTCGCTGGTGACGTGTACTTCCAGGGCCGCCCGGGAGATTGGCGCAGGCTCGGGCGGTACTGTCACCTTCAACAGTTTGGCGACCCATGGCAGGCTCGTACCTTGCACCAGCAGCGACACCAGCACGATAAAGAACGCCAGGTTGAAGTACAGCTGTGCGTGGGGCAGGCCAGCCATCAGCGGGAACACCGCCAGAATGATCGGGACCGCGCCGCGCAGGCCGACCCAGGCGATAAAGGCTTTCTCTCGACCGTGGAAGGCCTTGAACGGCAGCAGGCCGACGATCACCGACAGTGGCCGTGCGAAGAGAATCATCCACAGCGCCAGGCCCAGGGCTGGCAGCGCGATGGGCAGCAGATCGTGGGGCGTGACCAGCAGGCCCAGCACCAGGAACATGCCGATCTGCGCGAGCCAGGCCATGCCGTCGAGCATATGCAAAATGCCATGCCGGCTGCGCACCGGGCGGTTGCCGATCACCAAACCGCACAGGTACACCGCGAGGAAGCCGCTGCCGTGCAAGGCGTTGGTCAGGGCAAACACGAACAGGCCGCCGGAAATCACCAGGATCGGGTACAGGCCGTTGGCCAGGTTGATCCGGTTGACCATCTGCAGCATCAACCAGCCGCCGCCCAGGCCAATGATGCCGCCGATGCCGAACTCGCGGATCAGGTGGCCCAGCAGGCTCCAGTGCAGGCCGGTCTGGCCGCTGGCGAGCATGTCGATCAGGGTGACGGTGAGGAACACCGCCATCGGGTCGTTGCTGCCGGATTCGATCTCCAGGCTGGCGGTGACCCGTTCGTTCAGGCCCTTGCCGCCCAGCAGCGAGAACACCGCCGCGGCGTCCGTGGAGCCGACGATGGCGCCGATCAGCAGGCCTTGAATGATGTTGAGGTTGAACAGCCAGGCGGCTGCCATGCCGGTGAGACCGGTGGTGATCAGTACCCCGACCGTCGCCAATGACAGCGCGGGCCAGAGAGCCACGCGAAAACTCGCCACCCGTGTTCGCAAGCCGCCATCGAGCAGGATCACCGCCAGGGCGAGGTTGCCCACGAGGTAGGCGGTCGGGTAGTTGTCGAAGATGATGCCGCCGCCGTCGACGCCGGCGATCATGCCCACGGCCAGGATGATCACCAGGATCGGGATGCCCAGGCGGGACGAAAGAGAACTCACCAGAATGCTCGCACCTACCAGCAACGCGCCGATCAAGAACAGGCTGTTGATGGTCGTCGCATTCAAAGGCAGTACTCCATGAGCGGGAAAGACGAGGCGCAAACTGACCATGCAGTCTGCGTGCCAGCGATTCTAACCTGTTGAATTGCTGTGCTGTCAAAAAGGTTTTGAATGGCTGGCGCATATTCAATGTGAGAGCGGGCTTGCTCGCGAATGCGGTGTGTCAGTCGCCTTATGCACAGCTGATCCACCGCTTTCGCGAGCAAGCCCGCTCCCACATTTAGAGCCTGAACCGCCCCACCATCCCGTTCAAATCCACCGCCAATCGCGACAGCTCGCCGCTCGCCGCACTGGTTTGGCTGGCGCCGGTTGCCGATTGCACCGACAAATCACGAATGTTCACCAGGTTGCGATCCACTTCCCGCGCCACCTGCGCCTGCTCTTCAGCGGCACTGGCGATCACCAGGTTGCGCTCGTTGATTTCAACGATGGCGGTATTGATGGTATCCAGCGACATCCCCGCACCCTTGGCGATATTCAGCGTCGACTCTGCGCGTTCGGTGCTGTTACGCATTGAATTCACCGCATGCTCGGTACCGGCCTGAATGCTGCCGATCATCCGCTCGATCTCGCTGGTGGACTGCTGGGTGCGATGGGCCAGGGCCCGCACTTCATCCGCCACCACCGCAAAACCACGCCCGGCTTCACCGGCACGCGCCGCTTCAATCGCCGCGTTCAAGGCCAGCAGGTTGGTCTGGTCGGCCAGGCCACGAATCACGTCCAGCACCTTGCCGATGTCCCGGGACTCTTCCGCCAGGTTGCCGATCAAGGTCGCGGTGGCTTGCACGTCACTGCTCATGCGCTCGATGGCGCCGACGGTTTCCTGCACAAGGTCACGGCCATCGCCGGCCGAGGAGGTGGCGTTTTTCGAAGCTTCGGAGGTGCTGACCGCGTTGCGGGCCACTTCTTCAACCGCACTGGTCATCTCGTTCACCGCCGTGGCGGCTTGTTCGATTTCGTTGTTTTGCTGGGTCAGGCCACGGGCGCTTTCGTCGGTCACGGCGTTCAGCTCTTCCGCTGCGGAAGCCAGCTGGGTGGCCGAGCCGGCGATGCGTTGCAAAGTGTCCTTCAACTTGTCCTGCATCTTGGCCATCGCCAACAGCAGTCGGCCGGCTTCGTCGTTGCCTTCGACCTTGATCGGACGCGTCAGGTTACCTTCGGCAATTTCTTCGGCGGCGTCCAGGGCCTGGGCGATCGGCAGGGTGATGCTGCGGGTCAGCAACCAGGCGAACAGCATGGTCAGCGCCGTGGCCAGGATCAGCAGGATCACCACCAGCTCAAACGCCATGTCGTACTGGTCGGCGGCTTGCTGGTTGGTGGCGGTGGCCATCTTGTTATTGATGTCCAGCAGGCGGTTCAGCACGGCGTTGACCTGCTCCGAGTTGCTCAGCAGTTCGGTGTTCAGCAGGGTGCGCAACTCGTCCATCTGATTGGCCCGGGACAGGCTCTTCATGCGCTCTTCGATCTGGTGGTACTGGCCCAAAAGACGCACGTACTCGTCATAGGCAGCACGCTCTTCGCTGCTGTCGATCAGCTTCTCGTAGACCGCCTGGGCGGTACGAATCTGCTGATTGCGCACATCAAACGCTTCGAGGGTCTTTTGCTGGACGTCGGGCTCGCGGTTGGTCAGCAGGCGATAGGACAGCACCCGCAGGCGCAGGGTCAGCTGGGTGAACTCGTCCAGGGCGCGAATGCTCGGCACGCTGCTCAGGGTGATGTCTTCCGTCGCCGCGCGAATCTTGCTCATCTGGTTCAACGCGAACACGCCGAGAAACAACATCAGCGCGCCAATCAACGCGAAGCCGAGGAAGGCCCCGCGGCGCGATATTCATATTACGAAGAGACATGCTGTGATCCTGGGGAGAAGCGCGATCCATGCGGGGTTTGGGCGGGGTGTCCATGACCTATCGGTCATACGACTAAAGTCTTGAGGGGGTGCGCGCTTTTGTCGCAGAGCGGGACGGTCCGACGGGATTCAGGAACCAGATGCCATAAATGCAGTCACTAAGGCTCGAAAGCGTGGCCTGCCCTGTAAAATCAAGGCCCCGCGCCGGGGATAACCCTGGCATCCGAGGTGATTTTTCTTTATCGTCACCGCCCTTTGAAAAAGCCCGAGAAATCAAAATGTTAGAAGCATCCCTCAGCCAATTGGAACAACTGGTCAGTGACTTGGTACAGCAGAATCAGGATCTGCTGGGCACCAACGAATCCCTCAAGGCCGAACTGGCTCGCGCCAAGGATGAAAACGACAGCCTGCAACTGAACCTGATGGAACAGGAAGAGAAGCAGGGCGCCACTGCAGCTCGTATCCAGGCGTTGGTTGAGCGTGTGAGCGCAGGTCCTGTCAGCGCATGAATGAAGGGATAAAGGTCGTTTCGATTCTCGGTGAGGATTACTCGATCAAGGCTCCGGAAGGGGAAGACAACACCCTGATGAGCGCCGTGACGATGCTCAAGGCATCCCTGGCCACCACCAAGAAAAAGTACCCGACGCTGATCGGTGACAAGCTATTGGTGCTGGCGGCGCTGAACCTGTGCGCCGAGCAGATCGAAATGCAAAAGCACCACCAGCAGGAACTCGACCGTTACCAAGAGCAAGTCAGCGCCACGGTCGAAGTGATTTCCAAGGCGATCGGACAGCCTTAGAACCACTCATCCTGCATCCCCAGGCACGTGTCATCGCGTGCCTCGAGAATCGCCAGTTCATGATGGCAGCCCGGTATTTCCCACGTCAGGAAGTACCGGGCGGCCTGGAGCTTGCCCTTATAGAAGGCGACATCGGCTGCATTGCCCTTGGCCAGCCCTTCCTCGGCGCGAATCGCCTGTTCCAGCCAGCGCCAGCCAATCACCGTATGCCCGAACACTTTCAGGTACAGCGCCGAATTCGCCAGGCTGCTGTTGACCTTGCCTTGGGCGAGATCCGTCAGCAGGCCGAGGGTGACTGCTTGCAGGCGCGTTACCAGTTGTTCCAGCGGTTCCCGCAAGGCAGTCAGTGATGGGTATGCCTGTGCCCGCGCGCCGGTCTCGGCGATCAGGCGGATCAGTTGTTTCAAGCCCGCACCGCCGTTCTGCGCCAGCTTGCGCCCGAGCAAATCCAGCGACTGAATGCCGTGGGTGCCTTCATGGATCGGGTTCAGGCGGTTGTCGCGGTAGTACTGTTCCACCGGGTATTCACGGGTGTAGCCGTGGCCGCCGAGGATCTGGATCGCCAGTTCGTTGGCTTTAAGGCAAAACTCCGACGGCCAGGATTTGACGATAGGCGTCAGCAGGTCCAGCAGTTCGTGGGCCTGTTTGCGCGCCGCTTCGGTTTCCAGGGTGGTGGTGTCATCGAACAGGCGTGCGGCGTACAGACCAAGGTCGAAGGCACCTTCCACGTAGGCTTTTTGGGTCAACAGCATGCGCTTGATGTCGGCGTGCTGGATGATCGACACCGGCGCAGTGTTCGGGTCCTTGCTGTCCGGCAGGCGGCCTTGCGGACGCTCGCGGGCGTATTCCAGGGAGTACAGGTAGCCGGCGTAACCGAGCATCACCGCGCCCATGCCCACGCCGATCCGCGCTTCGTTCATCATCTGGAACATGCAGCTCAGGCCTTGGTGCGGTTTGCCCACCAGGTAGCCGACACACTCGCCGTTATCGCCGAAATTCAACGCGGTGGAGGTTGTGCCGCGCCAACCCATCTTGTGAAACAGCCCGGCCAGCAGCACATCGTTGCGCTTGCCCAGGCTGCCGTCGTCGTTGACCAGGAATTTGGGCACGATAAACAGCGAAATGCCCTTCACCCCGGCAGGCGCGTCCGGCAGCTTGGCCAGCACCATGTGCACGATGTTTTCCGACAGCGGGTGATCGCCGCCGGAGATGAAGATCTTGTTGCCCTTGAGGCGATAGCTGCCGTCAGTTGCCGGCTCTGCGCGGCTACGAATATCAGACAGCGACGAACCCGCGTGGGGCTCGGTCAAGGCCATGGTGCCGAAGAAGCGGCCTTCGATCATGGGTTGCAGGAAGCGTTGTTTCTGCTCCTCGGTGCCGAAGCTCTCGATCAGGTTGGCGGCGCCCATGGTCAGGAACGGGTAGGACGTGGATGCGGCGTTGGCCGACTGGAAGTGGGCGAAACACGCCTGGGAGAGCAGGGTGGGCAGTTGCATGCCGCCGGCTTCGAAGCTGCGGGCAGCGTTGAGAAAGCCGGCTTCAAGGAAGGCATCCACCGCCGGTTTCACTTCAGGAATCAGAATCGCCTGACCGTTCTCGTAGCGGGGTTCATTCTCGTCGCCTTTGCGGTTATGCGGGGCGAAAAACTTCTCGGCAATGCTGCGGGCGGTGCCGATGGCGGCGTCGAAGGTTTCACGGTTGTGTTCGGCAAACCGCTCGCGCTGGGTCAGGCCCTCGGCATCGAGGACTTCGTACAGCTCGAAAGCCAGATTGCGGGAACTGAGCAGCGTCTCGGACATGGCGGCTTACCTGTGTGGGAATGGGCCGAGTCTAAGTGCGCAAATAGAGGCTGGATAGCAAGATTGATCTGGGTGATGGAGGGGCAAAACGCGGCTCGAAGGTGGAACGCGGTCAATGTGGGAGCGGGCTTGCTCGCGAATGCGGTGGATGAGTCAGTACATCCGGTGACTGACACTCCGCATTCGCGAGCAAGCCCGCTCCCACATTTTGACCGCGTTTCTTCAGTTAGCCGATGGTCATCAGGCTGGCGTTGCCACCCGCCGCAGCGGTGTTGACGCTCAACGCCCGCTCGATCACCAGACGCTCCAGGGCAATCCCGGTTTCGCCCGAAGACAAACCGTGAACCCCGACAATCGCCCCGCCACGCTTGGCCACTTGCTGGCAAACCCCGCGCAGTTGGTCGGAATCGCCGTGATGCAGCACGGCATCAAATACGGTTTCATCCTTGGTCCAGTCAGCCACCAGCTTGACCTTCGCCTGAAGCTCCTTCGGCAAACGTGCGAACACGGCCTTGGTCAATTCAGTTTCCGGCCATACCGCCGAGCCGCCGACTGCGAGTACCGCTGCCAGTTGCGTCAGCAGGTCGCCTTCCACTTCCGCCAGGCACAACACGTGCTCGCGGGGCAGGATGGCGTAGCTGTTGCGCTCGCCGGTCGGGCCGGCCAGTTGGCGGGTGATACCGCTTTGGGATTGCGCGGCGAACTGCACGCACAGGGCGCTCAAGTCGCTGAGCTTGTTGCTGTCGGCCCAGGCTTGCAGGGCAGTCAGAGGCTTGCTCATGGCATCCCGCAGGCGAACATCCGGTGCTGTCACAGCATCACCGCGCACGAAGGATTGCTCGATGGCATCCGTAGGGCGGGTCGACAGCAGGCGGTACAGGTACAGCGGACCGCCGGCTTTAGGGCCGGTACCCGACAAACCTTCGCCGCCGAACGGCTGCACGCCCACCACGGCACCCACAATGTTGCGGTTAACGTAGACGTTACCGGCGTGGACGTTGTCGATCACCTTGGCGATCGTCTCGTCGATACGGGTGTGCACGCCCAGGGTCAGGCCGTAGCCGGAGGCGTTGATCTGGCCGATAAGCTGGTCGATCTCTTTGCGCTTGTAGCGCACCACGTGCAGCACCGGGCCGAAGATCTCCCGTTGCAGTTCGTCGAAGCTTTCCAGTTCGATCAGGGTTGGCATCACGAACGTGCCGCGCTTGATCTCTTCGCTATCGGCAATCGCGACCTGGTAAACGTTGCGGCCTTTGTCGCGCATGGCCTGGATATGTTTCTCGATGCCAGCCTTGGCTTCGGCGTCGATCACCGGGCCAATGTCCACCGACAGGCGCTCCGGGTTGCCGAGGCGGCATTCAGCCATGGCACCTTTAAGCATTTCGATGACACGATCAGCAGAATCTTCCTGCAAGCACAGCACGCGCAGGGCCGAGCAACGTTGGCCGGCACTGTCGAAGGCCGAGGACACTACGTCGATCACCACTTGTTCGGTGAGTGCCGAGGAGTCGACGATCATCGCGTTCTGGCCACCGGTTTCGGCGATCAGCGGAATCGGACGACCCTGTGCATCCAGGCGGCCGGCGACACTGCGTTGCAGCAGACGCGCGACTTCGGTGGAGCCGGTGAACATCACGCCCTTGACGCGATCATCACCCACCAGGCGAGCACCGACGGTTTCGCCCTGGCCCGGCAGCAGTTGCAGCACGCCTTCCGGAATCCCGGCTTCCAGCAACAGGCGCACGGCTTGTGCGGCCACCAATGGTGTTTGCTCGGCAGGCTTGGCCAGCACCGGGTTACCGGCGGCCAGTGCAGCAGCGACCTGGCCACTGAAGATCGCCAGCGGGAAGTTCCACGGACTGATGCACACCACCGGGCCCAGCGGGCGGTGGGCATCGTTGGTGAAATCGTTGCGGGCCTGCACTGCGTAGTAACGCAGGAAGTCCACGGCTTCGCGCACTTCGGCGATGGCGTTGGCGAAGGTCTTGCCGGCTTCACGGGCCAGCAGGCCCATCAGTGGCTGGATCTCGCCTTCCATCAGGTCGGCGGCACGTTCCAGGATCGCGGCGCGTTCGGCGGGCGGGGTGGCCTGCCAGATTGGCGCAGCGTTCAGGGCGCACTGGATCGCGTTGTCGACGTCTTCGACAGTTGCTTCCTGTACGTGGCCGACCACGTCACGCAGATCGGACGGGTTCAACACCGGTGCGGCCGCTTCGTTGCTGGAAGCGCAACCGAGCATCGGCGCGGCTTTCCAGTTGTTGTGAGCGGTGGCCAGCAAGGCGCAGGACAGCGACGCCAGACGGTGTTCGTTGGCCAGGTCGATACCGGCGGAGTTGGCGCGCTCGGCACCATACAGGTCGCGGGGCAACGGGATACGCGGGTGCGGCAGGCCGAAGCCGCCTTCCTGCGTCGCCATCTGCTCGATGCTGGCCACTGGATCGGCCACCAGCTCCTGGATCGAGATGGATTGGTCGGCGATGCGGTTGACGAACGAAGTGTTGGCGCCGTTTTCCAGCAGACGACGTACCAGGTAAGCCAGCAGCGTTTCGTGAGTGCCGACCGGTGCGTACACGCGGCACGGACGGTTCAGCTTGCCTTCGGAGACCTTGCCTACAACCTGCTCGTACAGAGGTTCGCCCATGCCGTGCAGGCATTGGAACTCGTACTGGCCGGGGTAATAGTTCTGACCGGCAATATGGTAAATCGCCGACAAGGTGTGAGCGTTGTGGGTAGCGAACTGCGGGTAGATAACTTCCGGAACCGAGAGCAGTTTGCGTGCACAGGCAATGTAGGAAACGTCGGTGTACACCTTGCGGGTGTACACCGGATAGCCTTCCAGGCCTTCGACCTGGGCGCGCTTGATTTCGCTGTCCCAGTACGCGCCTTTTACCAGGCGGATCATCAGGCGATGGCGGCTGCGGCGTGCCAGGTCGATCACGTAGTCGATCACATACGGGCAACGCTTCTGGTAAGCCTGGATCACGAAGCCGATACCGTTCCAGCCCGTCAGTTGCGGCTCGAAGCACAGGCGTTCCAGCAGGTCGAGCGACAGCTCCAGGCGATCGGCTTCTTCGGCGTCGATGTTCAAACCGATGTCGTATTGCTTGGCCAGCAGGGTCAGCGACAGCAGGCGCGGGTACAGCTCGTCCATCACGCGCTCGTACTGCGCACGGCTGTAACGCGGGTGCAGGGCCGAAAGCTTGATGGAGATGCCCGGACCTTCATAAATCCCACGACCGTGGGATGCTTTGCCGATCGAGTGGATGGCTTGTTCGTACGAGGCCAGGTACTTCTGGGCGTCGTGTTCGGTGAGTGCGGCCTCACCGAGCATGTCGTAGGAATAGCGGAAACCCTTGGCTTCGAACTTGCTCGCGTTGGCCAGGGCTTCAGCGATGGTTTCGCCGGTGACGAACTGCTCGCCCATCAGGCGCATGGCCATGTCGACGCCCTTGCGGATCATCGGCTCGCCGCTTTTGCCAATGATGCGGCTCAGGGACGACGTCAGGCCGGCTTCGTTATGGGTGGCGACCAGTTTGCCGGTCAGCAGCAAGCCCCAAGTGGCGGCGTTGACGAACAGCGACGGGCTGTTGCCCAAGTGCGGGTGCCAGTTGCCGGTGCTGATCTTGTCGCGGATCAGTGCGTCGCGGGTGCCTTTGTCGGGGATGCGCAGCAGCGCTTCGGCGAGGCACATCAGCGCTACGCCTTCCTGGGACGACAGGGAAAATTCTTGCAGCAAGCCCTGGACGATGCCTGCACGGCCGCCGGCGCTTTTCTGATTGCGCAGTTTCTCGGCAATCGAAGAGGCGAGCTTGTTGGTGGCTTCAGCCATTGCCGCGGGCAGACGGGCCTGCTCGATCAGCATCGGTACCACTTCCGGTTCCGGGCGACGGTAAGCGGCGGTGATCGACGCGCGCAGTACCGATTGCGGCAGGATGCTCTCGGCGAACTCCAGGAAGCACTGGTGGGCGTGGTCGGTCTGGACCTCGCCGGCTTCTTCTGCGTCCTTGCTGCCCAGGCCGTTGAGCTCGGCCAGGGTTGCACCACCCTCGAGTTTCTCCAGGTAATTGAAAATCGCCTGCTTGATCAGCCAGTGCGGCGTGCGATCAATGGAGGTCGCGGCCGCCTTCAGGCGCTCGCGGGTCGGGTCGTCAAGTTTGACCCCAAGGGTGGTCGTAGCCATCTTTTTATCCTCATGGGTGCCACTACTGCGTGGCATCAGCTGGCGGCAAGATTAGCTTCGCGCCGTGAGAGGTGCAACCGGGTGCAACCCTTTTTATCCATGAAATTTTTGATGCTGATCGGGAAAAATTATCGGCGCAGCCGAATCGGCTGTGCCTTGGTGCATTTGCTTCTGACTTTGGCTGCGCTTGCTCCGAAAAGGAGCAAAAAAACGGTGTTTTTCGCAAAAAACATCAAGGTGCAACTTATTCTCAAGAAACTGGTTGCACCTTATTTGCTTTGTTGAATAGCATTCGCGCCCAAGGTGCAACCTCTTACGGACGGTTCATCGGCTGATGGCTTTCCTGGGGAAACGTCAGTCATAAATGCGCGGCGCCAGGCTTCGTCTATCCACTAGCTAAGTGGGTGGCCGTCCGGACAGACCGCCGCTACATAAAAACAATGCCAGGGCGTAACTCAATGAGCGTAAGTAATCCTACCCTGATCACATTTGTGATCTATATCGCTGCCATGGTGCTGATCGGCTTCATGGCCTATCGCTCCACCAACAACCTTTCCGACTACATCCTCGGCGGTCGCAGCCTCGGCAGCGTGGTCACCGCGCTCTCGGCCGGCGCCTCGGACATGAGCGGCTGGTTGCTGATGGGCTTGCCCGGCGCGATCTACATGTCTGGCCTGTCGGAAAGCTGGATCGCCATCGGCCTGATCGTCGGTGCCTATCTGAACTGGCTGTTTGTTGCCGGTCGCCTGCGAGTGCAGACCGAGCACAACGGCGACGCCCTGACCCTGCCGGATTACTTCTCCAGCCGTTTCGAAGATAAAAGCGGCCTGCTGCGGATCATCTCTGCGGTGGTGATCCTGGTGTTCTTCACCATCTACTGCGCTTCCGGCATCGTTGCCGGCGCCCGCCTGTTTGAAAGCACCTTCGGCATGTCCTACGAGACTGCGCTGTGGGCCGGTGCTGCCGCGACGATCGCCTACACCTTCGTGGGTGGTTTCCTGGCGGTGAGCTGGACTGACACCGTACAAGCCACGCTGATGATCTTCGCCCTGCTGCTCACGCCGATCATCGTGCTGCTGGCCACCGGTGGCGTCGACACCACCTTCCTGGCGATCGAAGCGCAGAACCCTGACAACTTCAACATGCTGAAAAACACCACCTTCATCGGCATCATTTCGCTGATGGGCTGGGGCCTGGGTTACTTCGGTCAGCCGCACATCCTCGCGCGTTTCATGGCGGCGGATTCGGTGAAATCGATTGCCAATGCCCGTCGCATCTCCATGACCTGGATGATCCTGTGCCTGGGCGGCACCGTAGCGGTGGGCTTCTTCGGTATCGCCTACTTCTCGGCGCACCCGGAAGTCGCCGGTCCCGTGACCGAGAACCACGAGCGTGTGTTCATCGAACTGGCCAAGCTGCTCTTCAACCCATGGATTGCCGGTGTGCTGCTGTCGGCCATCCTGGCTGCCGTGATGAGTACCCTGAGCTGCCAGTTGCTGGTGTGCTCCAGCGCCCTGACCGAAGACTTCTACAAAACCTTCCTGCGTAAAAACGCCTCCCAGGTCGAGCTGGTATGGGTAGGTCGTGCCATGGTGCTGTTGGTGGCGCTGATCGCCATCGCCATGGCCGCCAACCCGGAAAACCGCGTACTGGGCCTGGTGAGCTACGCCTGGGCCGGTTTCGGTGCTGCGTTCGGTCCTGTGGTGCTGATCTCGGTCCTGTGGAAAGGCATGACGCGTAATGGCGCACTGGCCGGCATCCTGGTGGGGGCGATCACCGTGATCGTGTGGAAGCACTTCAACCTGTTGGGCCTGTACGAAATCATCCCGGGCTTCATCTTTGCCAGCCTGGCGATCTACTTCGTGAGCAAGATGGGCGCTCCGACGGCTGGCATGCTTCAGCGGTTTGACGCGGCCGAGGCGGATTACAACCTCAACAAGTAATCGGCGGGGGCTTGAATGCCCGCTGAAGTGAAAACGGCCCGCATCTTTTTTGGATGACGGGCCTTTTCTATGGGGTTAAAAAATCGCAGTTTTTACAGTTTCAGGTAGTAGCAAAGGTAGAAGGTTAACGCCGATATTATCCACAGCAGTCCGAAAATAGCTGTGCAGTGAAGTAGGCATTTCATGCCTTTCGGAAAGTCTCGTACTTGCTGTACATCGATGATGCCGCGTCTTGCGTTTCGTTTGGTAAACATGAGTGCCGCATAGACCGCGCTGAGTCTTAGCATTCTGCCTCGCGGTGAGCTTCCCCAGAAGTCACTATGGAATTCCACAAGGCGACACTTGTTTAGATGGCGCTCCATTACCTCAAGTTTTCGGTACGCAAGGAAAAATCCGAAAGTGCCGTAAGCAATCATCAACAAGGAGGAGCCTATTAGTATCAGGTCTTTCAAGGGTTGCTGGAGGACGTAGTCAATGTTCATACAATAGATCTCCCATTTCTTCGCCAGCCATCCCAAGCAGACTTCCTCCGGCAGCTCCCCCTACACCGCCAGCTATCAATAGGCAGCCTAATGACCCAGGACCTGTTGTGGGAGCCAATACGAGAAAGCACTGGCAACCATATCTCGCGTTTTGTTTTCACAGGTTCAGATGATCACTGAAGTAAACGGCTATCCAGCCTGTCACCCCGGTTATGCCAAAAAAGCTCATCCCGCTGAAGATGGCTTTCAGGCCGCGCGGAAAAGCTTGGACCTGCCGCAAGTCAATAGCGCCGCGTCTTGCGTTCCATCCTGGCAGCGCAATGGCCACATGGACGACGCATAGTCTGATCATTCGCCCTCGCAGGGAGTTGGCCCAGAAGCGTCGATGGGCGGCTACCAAGCGGCAGTTATCCAAAAGGCCCTCCATGAACTCCAGTTTTCGGTAGGCCAGGAATACACCGATAATGACGCAAGCAATGACTGCAAGGCACGAGCCCATCGCTAGCTGGGTTTTCACTGGAAGATTGAGAAAGTAGTCAATATTCATAAATGGCTTCCCCTATCCTGGTGGGTGCGATCACTGTGATCATGTGGAAGCACTTCAACCTGTTGGGCCTGTACGAAATCATCCCGGGCTTCATCTTTGTCAGCCTGGCGATCTACTTCGTGAGCAAGCTGGGCGCTCCGACGGCTGGCATGCTTCAGCGGTTTGACGCGGCCGAGGCGGATTACAACCTCAACAAGTAATCGGCGGGGGCTTGAATGCCCGCTGAGGTGAAAACGGCCCGCATCTTTGGATGACGGGCCGTTTTTTTCACCGCTGCTGGTCAGTCAAAATAAACAACGATCATTCCTAGCAGGCCGGTCATGCCAACAAGAACCGTTGTGTGTAGCAGAAGTTTGGTATTGCGCGGAAATGCTTGTACCTGCTGAAGGTCTACAGCACCACGCCGTGCATTTAGCCTGGGGAGTGCAACGGCTACGTACACTGCACAAAGTCTCATCATTCTTTCTCGTGGAGAGGTTCCCCAATAGCCGCTGTGGAAGGTCACCAGGCGACTTCTGTTTAAGAGGATTTCCATAGTCTCAAGCTTTCGGTAGCACAAGAATATGCCGAGAATGTTGGCAATGATTATCAGCAGGAATGAGCTGATTACAATCAAGGACTCTGCAGGGAGATTTAAAAAGTAATCAATATTCATACAACAGCTCTCCTGCCTTTTCGCCACCGATGCTGACGTAATGTCCCCCTGTCGCCCCACCAACTCCTCCGCCAATCAAGTTGGTGGTGGGAGTATTCAGGGCGTGATGGTTGTTGCATGCCATGTATGCGGTCCTTTCCGAACGGAGATGGCACCGCAATTTAAGGGCTCGCCTTGTGACTGTGAGCGTTGAATGTGAGGTGGTTTATATACTTTGGGAAAAGGGCTACAAGCTACCGTCAGCTATCTGACAGTAGTTTGTGAAAGGGCATCCACCGATTTCGAATTCGTGGTTTTTCAGTCGTGGTCAGTGTCCGGCTGGTTGAGAAAAATCAGCACACCCAGGATCGCCATATAAAACTTGAACGCAGCTTCCTGACCGTTCCACTGATGGGATTGCCACATCAGGAACCACTCGCCGCCGATCACCATAAATCCGAAGAACCACACGACAAAACCGAGGGTCAGTCCTGCAACTGCGCATTTCTTTGCGAGGTTGAATTCGGTGCCAGTAGCACGACGAGCCCGCCACAAGGCCAGTGCGCCACGCGCCAGCAGGGCGGCCGTCAGGGCTTCACCGGCGATGATCAGCCAGTACGCACCGTGCCACAGCCATGGGGTGGTGATGGCGCGATACATCGCGGCGTTGCCGGGGAAGGTGGTGTCCATGCTCAGCACATGTTTGACGAAGGCGAAGTTGGAGCCGTAGTCAGTGATGTTGTTGAAGGCGACGAGTGTGGCGAAGGCTGCCAGGGCAAGGGTCAGAACGATTTTTGCGTAGCGGGTGGCCATGGTTTTTTCCGTTGTGATGCCGATGAGGTGGGTCGTAACGCTAGCACGCTCATGACGGTTGCTCGACGTTTGAGACATGAAGAATTGGGCACCTGGGATGTAAGGATTTACTGATTTGCCGGCAGCGCACTCAGCTCGGCAAACAGCTGGTGCAGAATCGGCCACCCACTACTCGCAGAGAAACACCGGATGTTCGCTCCTGCCAATCAAAGTGCCTTTACCCTGACTCTCGACGGCGTGCCCAGTGATCTCAAGGTACGTGAGTTCACGGGCGATGAATTCATCAGCCTGCCCTATCGTTTTGACCTTGAACTGGTCAGCGAGCAACCCGACCTTGACCTGGAAAGCTTGATGCATCGCCAGGCGTTCCTGGGGTTTGATGCGCATGGCCATGGTATCCATGGCCAGGTCTATCGGGTGGCGCAAGGCGACTCGGGCAAGCGCCTGACGCGTTATCAGATCACGCTGGTTCCGCAGTTGGCTTATCTTGAGCACAGCGCTCACCAGCGGATTTTCCAGAACCGGACGGTGCCGCAGATCCTTGCACTGGTGCTGGAGGGGCAGGGCATCCAGGGGGATGCCTTCTCGTTTCAACTGAGCGGGGTGTACCCCAAGCGTGAGTACTGCGTTCAGTTTGGCGAAACCGATCTGGAGTTCATTCAGCGGTTGTGCGCCGAGTCGGGCATCCACTATCACTTCCAGCACCATCCGGAGCGCCATCTTTTGGTGTTCGGCGATGACCAGACCGTGTTCGTCCAGCCTGATCAAGCAACCCAGTACGCTGCAGGTTCCGGGATGGTTGCCGACACACCGGTGATCAAGCGTTTTATTGTGCGGCTGAAGACCCGTACCACCGGTGTGAACCTGCGGGATTACGACTTCAGAAAACCCCGTCTGGCGCTGGAAAGCGTGGCATCCGGTGGCCAGCTTCCCACTCTGGAAGACCAGCGTTATCCCGGGCATTTTACGGATCGCGCTCATGGTAAATACCTGGCGCAACGTGTTTTGGAGCGCCACCGCGGCGACTTTCGCCAGGCCAACGGTCATAGCGATCAGCCGGCTCTGCTCAGCGGCCGCTTCCTGAAGATGGCCGGGCATCCTCGTCAGGAATGGAATGATTTGTGGTTGGTCACCCAAGTGACGCATGTAGGGCGCCAACCTCAGGCGCTGGAGGAGTCAGCCGCTGACGCTGTCAGTGATGAATTGTCTCAGGGCTATAGCAATGACTTTGTTGTAACACCATGGGACGTGCCGTTTCGAACGCCGTTGCTGGTGCCTCGGCCGCCGATGTCCGGCTACCAGAACGCCGTGGTCACTGGCCCCGTCGACAGTGAAATCCATTGCGACGAATACGGCCGGGTCAAGGTGCAACTGGCCTGGGATCGCGTCGGGGAAAACAATGAGCATTCCAGCTGCTGGCTGCGAGTGGCCAGTGGCTGGGCCCATGAGCATTACGGCGCGGTGTTGATCCCGCGAGTAGGCATGGAGGTGCTGGTGGGCTTTGTCGATGGCGACGCCGACACGCCGCTGGTGGTCGGCTGCCTGGCCAATGCGGCGACGCCAGTGCCGTTGGACCTGCCGGCGGACAAGACCCGCAGCATCTTCCGCAGCCAGACCAGCCCCGGCGGCGGTGGCTACAACGAGCTGCGCATCGAGGACCGCAAGGGCGCCGAGGAAATCTACCTGCGTGCCCAGCGCAACTGGACCCAGCATGTGCTGCACGACCAGCATGTGCAGGTCGACAACCAGCGCAACGTGATCGTCAAAGGCCTTGATCGTCACGAGCTTCAGGGCGAAGAACAGCGCACCACCCACGGCAACCGCCTGACCGAACTCAAGCAGGACGATCATCTGACGATCACCGGCTCCCAGCAGGTGCGTGCCGGGTTCACCGTTCACATCGGCGCCGGGCAAAGTATTGTTATCGATGCAGGCGCCAGCGTGACCCTTCAGGCAGGCGGGCACTGGATCAATGTTTCAGCGGACGGGATTTTCAGTAGCACAGAGGTCCAGCTTGGCGGCTCGCCGGCATCGGCGGGAGCGCTGCTGATGCCGGGCCTGCAAGAAAAGTTGCTGGCTGTCATACCGGCACCGTTGAGTGCTGTGCAGGTGTCCAGCCTGAAACGCAGTGCGCCCTTTTGCGAAGAGTGCGAACGCTGCAGGAATGGCGCGTGTAATACGCGTCTGCACCGCAACGCATCACTGGCCGGAGGTACGCCATGACTTCCCCCGAGCAGTGGCTTGAGGCTGCACCCTTGCAGGAGGGCGAGCAGTTGTTTGCAGTGTTGGGCAACGCCAGTGACTGCAAGCCGCTTGAAGCCTGGCGTCGTACCAGTGGTGGCTCGCTCAGTCCAATCTGGGCGGGCAGCGAGTATGCGACATGGGATGAGGTCATGCCCTGCGTTGCGGTGGTTGCGGTTGAAAGTGCTTTTCTGAAGTGGGCCGCCGAATGCGACGGTACCGATTGGGGATGGCTGGCCGTGTCGTCTTGTTCTGTGCAAAGCGTCGTCGAGCACCTGCGCAGCCTGACCAAGGTCATCTTGCCGGAAGGGCAGGCGGTGTTCTTTCGTTTCTGGGACGGCGCTTATGTCCTGCCTGTCTTGCAGGCGCTGGGACCGCAGGCGAAGGCGTTGCTCCCGGTATTCAGTCGCTACTGGATCAATGGTCGCCAGCATGAGGTAGCGGTTACAACGGCGGGAGCGGCAAAGCCAAGCCCGTGGTGGCAAGTGCCGCCGCAGGTTCTCCAGCACTTGAGTGAGCAATCGAGCGTTACGCTGGTGGATAACTTGCTGCAATGGCTGGAAGAACAGCGCCCGGACCTGCACAGTGCCTTTGCGCCGGCGACCTTGAAGCACAAGGTCGCTCACTTCGTGCACCGGCCGGATGTCAGTCATCAGGCGCTGGCTGCCTGGCTGGGCTCAGAGTTGGGTTGAAGCCAAAGACTGCTGCAAGTCCTCGATCAGGTCCTCAATCGCCTCAATGCCGACTGACAGGCGAATCATCTCCGGCTTCACCCCGGCCTTCGCCTGCTCTTGTTCATTCATCTGACGGTGGGTGGTGGACGCCGGATGACAGGCCAGGGACTTGGCATCGCCGATGTTCACCAGGCGTTTGAAGATTTGCAGTGAGTCATAGAAACGTACGCCCGCCTCATAACCGCCCTTCAGGCCGAAGGACAGGATCGCCGACGGTTTGCCCTGCATGTATTTCTGCGCCAGATGATGGTGTGGGTGATCCGGCAGGCCGGCGTAGCTGACCCACTCCACCAGCTCGTGGTCTTGCAGGAAGTAAGCAATCTTCAAGGCGTTTTCGGTGTGGCGCTCCATGCGCAGGGCCAGGGTTTCCAGACCTTGCAGCAGCAGGAATGCATTCATCGGCGCCAAGGCCGCGCCGGTGTTGCGCAGGGGCACGGTGCGGGCGCGGGCGATGAACGCCGCGGGGCCGAATTTTTCGGTGTAGACCACACCGTGATAGGCCGGCTCGGGCTGGTTGAGGCCGGGGAATTTCTCCGGGTATTGAGTCCAGGGAAAGGTGCCGCTGTCGACGATTACACCACCCAGCGAGTTGCCATGGCCGCCGACGTATTTGGTCACCGAGTGCACGACGATGTCCGCGCCGAACTGGATCGGCTTGCACAGGATCGGCGTGGCCACGGTGTTGTCCACCATCAGCGGCACACCTCGAGCGTGGGCGACGTCGGCGAGGGCTTCGATGTCGATGATATTGCCTGCCGGGTTGCCGATGCTTTCGCAGTACACCAGCTTGGTGTTGTCATCGATCAGCTCGGCGATGGCGGCGGCAGAGTCGTCACGGGCGAAGCGCACGTCGACGCCGAAACTCGGCAGCAAATGGGCGAACAGGGTGTAGGTGCCACCGTATAGCTGGGGAGTGGTGACGATGTTGTCACCGGCACGGGTCAAGGTCTGGATTGCATAGTGAATTGCCGCGCTGCCGGCCGACACCGCCAGGGCCGCGATGCCGCCTTCCAGTGCCGCGATGCGTTGCTCCAGCACGTCGTTGGTGGGGTTCATGATGCGTGTGTAGATATTGCCGGGCACGTCGAGGTTGAACAGGTCGGCGCCGTGCTGGGCGTTATCGAATTCGAAAGCGACGTTCTGGTAGATCGGCACGGCGACGGCCTTGGTGGTCGGGTCCGACTTGAAGCCGTGGTGCAGGGCGATGGTGGCGTCTTTCATGAGTTTTTATGACCTCCATGGATAATTGCTCGCCACAATAAATCCGCTTTCGTACCGGCAATTAGACTATTTTCGGCGGCGCCCCTGTGTTTGCGGCATAAGCACCACCTGACGCGCAGCCCTGCACCTTTGCCTGCGTAAAAGGTAAACTTCGCCCCCTGCGCAGGAGCAACCATGAATTATCGTCACGCCTTTCACGCCGGCAACCACGCCGATGTCTTCAAACACCTGACCCTGACCCGCCTCATCGCCCTGATGTCGCGCAAGGAACAGCCGTTTGCCTATCTCGACACCCACGCCGGCATTGGTCTGTACGACCTGCAGGGCGACCAGGCGAACCGCACCGGTGAGTACCTGGAGGGCATCGCCCGCCTGTGGGGCCAGACCGACCTGCCGCCGCTGACCGCCGACTACATGCGCGTGCTGCACGAGATGAACCCGGATGGCGAGTTGCGCTACTACCCGGGCTCACCGGAGCTGGCGCGACGCCTGACTCGCCCTCAGGACCGCGTGTTGCTCAACGAGAAGCACCCGGAAGACGGCCTGCTGCTCAAGGACAACATGAAGGGCGACCGTCGGGTGAAAGTGCACCTTGGCGAAGGCTGGCACGTGCCCCGCGCATTGCTGCCGGTGCCGGAAAAGCGCGCACTGATGCTGATTGACCCGCCATTCGAAAAGCTCGACGAGATGCAGCGCTGCGCCGCGTCCCTCAAGGAAGCCGTGAGCCGGATGCGCCAGACAGTGGCCGCGATCTGGTACCCGGTGAAGGACCAGCGCATGTTGCGCCGCTTTTACCAGGACCTGGCCGGTACCGGTGCGCCGAAGTTGCTGCGGGTGGAATTGCTGGTGCATCCGCTGGATACGCCGAACACCCTGACCGGCTCGGGCCTGGCGATTGCCAACCCGCCGTGGGGTTTGGAGGAAGAGTTGCGCGAGCTGCTGCCGTGGTTGTCCAAGCAGCTTGGGCAAACCCAGGGTGGCTGGCAGATGGATTGGCTTATCGCCGAGTAACTGATCGTTCCCACGCTCTGCGTGGGAACGCATCCTGTGACGCTCTGCGTCACGAATTTCAGAGCGGACGCGGAGCGTCCAGAGCGGCATTCCCACGCAGAGCGTGGGAACGATCTGGTGCAATCAGATCGGGCAGGTCACGCCGGTGCCGCCAATCCCGCAATAGCCCTGCGGATTCTTCGCCAGGTACTGCTGGTGATACGCCTCGGCGAAGTACACCGTCGGTGCTTCTTCGATTTCTGTGGTGATGGTGCCCAGGCCGGCCTTGGTCAGTTCAGTCTGATAAGCCTGTGCACTGGCCTTCGCCGCTTCCAGATGCTCCGGTTTGACCGCATAGATCACCGACCGGTACTGGCTGCCGATGTCATTGCCCTGGCGCATGCCCTGGGTTGGGTTGTGCAGTTCCCAGAACATCTTCAGCAGTTCTTCGTAGCTGATCTTGTCCTGGTCAAACACCACCAGCACCACTTCGCTGTGGCCCGTCAGGCCCGAGCAGACTTCTTCATAGGTCGGGTTCGGCGTGTAGCCACCGGCATAACCCACCACTGTGCTGACCACGCCGTCGCGCTGCCAGAACTTGCGTTCCGCACCCCAGAAACAACCCAGGCCGAAGATCGCAAACTCTACGTTGTCGACAAACGGGCCGAGCAGCGGGTTGCCGTTGACGAAGTGAGTCTCGGGCAGGGACATCGGGGTTTCACGGCCAGGCAAAGCTTGTTCTTGAGTAGGAAGCACGTTTTTGTTCACCAGAATTTCCGAGCGCAAGGCCATATCAGTCCTCTCAGTCAGATTGAGTTACAAGTAAGCATTCAGACTGCCAGTTTGCCCGAGTGTTACCGCGCTGTCAGGCGATTGGCCCGCGAGGGTAGCGTTTAAGCTTCTCGATCAGCTCGGACCCCGGGATTGGCCGGTCGAACAGGTAGCCCTGGCCGACGTCGCAACGGTGACGGCGCAGGAACGCCAGCTGTTCGGCGGTCTCGATGCCTTCGGCCACCACCTTGAGCTTGAGGTTGTGAGCCATGGCGATCACCGCCGAGGTGATTTCCATGTCGTCCTGGTTGTCCGGGATTTCATGAATAAAGCTGCGATCAATCTTGATGATGTCGATCGGGAATTTTTTCAGGTAGCTGAGCGACGAGTAACCGGTGCCGAAGTCATCCATGGCCAGGGTCAGGCCAAAACTCTTCAGTTGGTCGAGTTGCAGGCGGGTGTCTTCGGTGGCTTCCAGCAGCAGGCCTTCGGTCAGCTCCAGTTCCAACAGGTTGGCGGGCAGCTGTTCTTCCTTGAGGATCGTGGCAATCGAGGCCACCAGGTCCGGGTCGGAAAACTGCTTGGGCGACAGGTTGATTGCCACTTGCAGTTTGCCCAGGCCCGCAGCGGTCAGTTGTCGGCTCATGCGGCAGGCCTGGCGGGCGATCCATTTGCCGATGGGGATGATCAGTCCGGTCTCTTCAGCCACGCTGATGAATTGGTCGGGGCGGATCATGCCCTTTTCCGGATGGTTCCAGCGCAACAAAGCTTCCATCCCCAGCAGGCGGCCGCTGCGCAGGCACAGCTTGGGCTGGTAGAACACGTCCAGTTCGTTCTGGGTCAGGGCGCGGCGCAGGTTGTTTTCCACGAACAGCTTGTAACTGGCCTCGGCGTTCAGCGCCTCGGTAAATACCTGGACCTGGTGTTTGCCGTTGGCCTTGGCCTTGTGCAGCGCCAGGCCTGCGTTGCGCATCAGGGTCTGCGGGTCGCGACCATGCAGCGGCGCGCAGGCGAGGCCCACGGAGCCGGTGACGCTGATCAGCTGGTTGTCGACGAACATCGGCTTGTCGAGGGTGGCCAGCAATTGGCTGGCGACCTGCTGGCCGGTTTCAAGGTCGGTATCGTCCAGCAGCACGGCAAACTCGTTACTGGCAAACCGCGCCAGGCTACCGCTGGCCGTCAGGCTGTTGCGCAGGCGCCGGGCCAGGCTGATCAGCAGCTTGTCGCCGGTCTGGTGGCCGAGGCTGTCGTTGATCCGCTTGAAGTTGTCGATGTCCACCAGCAGCAGGCTGATGGGGCTGTCGCTGTCCCGGGCAAAGCGTTCGTCCAGGTTGCGGATGAACGCCGGGCGGTTGCCCAGGTTGGTCAGGTTATCGGTGTAGGCCAGGCGCTCGATGCGCTGCTGGGCCAGCTTGGTCTGGGTGATGTCTTCGTAGATGCCGATGTAATGCGTCAGCTCACGGTTGTCGCCATAGACCTTGGAGATCGACAACTGGCCCCAGTAGGGTTCGAGGTTTTTGCGCCGGCTCTTGAACTCGCCTTGCCAACTGTTGCTCTTGGCCAGGCTCGACGGCGCGTCGAACAGCAGCTCGCTGAGGTTCTCCAGCGCCGGCAGTTCCGACAGCTGGTGGCCGTGGACTTCATCGGTGCTGTACTGGGTGATCGCGGTAAAACTGGGGTTGACGTATTCCACCACGCCGTCGCAATTGACCAGCAGGAACGCATTGGCGCTTTGCTCCACGGCCCGCTGGAACAAGTGCAGGGCGCTGGTGGCGGTGCGGCGGTTGTGGTTGTTGATCACCTGGGCGAACTGGTCGGCCAGCTCGCCGGCAAAGGCGATCTCGTCGGACTGCCAGACGCGGGTGCTGCCACTTTGCTCCAGGCACAACACCCCGACCACGTTGCCATCGACCCGGATGCTGGCGTCGAGCATCGCGTGGATGTCCCGCGGGCGCAGGCTCTCGACCATTTCCCGGGTGCGTGGGTCGCGCAGGGCGTTGTTGGCATCGATGGCGCGGCTGGTTTGCAGGGCTTCCAGGTAATCCGGGAAGCCGCTGGCATCGATAGGCTCTGGCAGGTGGTGCTGCTGATCGGCACGGTGATAGGCGGAAATCGGCACCAGGTGCTGGTTTTCGAGGTTCCAGATACTGGCGCAGTCGATCTGATAGATATCGCAGGCACTGCGGGTGATCAGCTCGGCGGCTTCTTGCAGGGAGTTGTTGGTGCTGTAGCGCTGACGGGCCAGCAACAGAATCAGTTCCTGCTGGGCGCGCACCCGCTCAAGGTGTTGCAGTTGTTCCTGCTGGGCGCGCTGGTTGAGTTCCAGGGCGATCTGCAAGCGGCTGTTCTGGCTTTCGAGATCCACGGCAGGGGCCAGCGAAATATCACTGAACAGGCCATCGACCACCATCAGGTAGCCACGCAGCAGGTGGCGATTGTGCTGTTTGTAGGCCTCACCCAGCTCCAGCAGGCTTAACGGGCCGTCATTGGTGTGCAGCGTGTAGCGCACCAGGTAGTGTGGGCTGATGGTCAGCTGTTGCTGGATCGCATCATGCAACTGGTAGCGTGCCTGGGGCTCCATCAGGCTGGCGTAGGGCGAGCCGATCAGGGCGCACAGTTCAACGGCGGACAGGCCGAATTGGCGTTCGCAATTGGGGTCGAGGTACAGCAGGGCCCAGCTTGCCTCATTAAGCCGCTCGAAACGCAGCATACCGAGGCGCGAAGGCACCGGTAATTGCGTCACTACCTCGGCCGCCGTACGGGCGACATCGGGTTGGCTTTTCATGGGGGAACTCGCTTGGAAAAATGCGCTTCGCGCCGGGCTCACGCCCTCTTTACTGTTGCCTGCGGCAAGGTTGCATCATGCGGCACGGGCTGACAAGAGAGGATGAAGGCTAAGTGCTATAAGTGGGTTATCGGCCAGCGAACGGTTTTCTACAACCGGGGTGACCGATGGCTTTTTCAACGCCAGATACGACCCCAACTGTAGGAGCGAGCTTGCTCGCGAAAAACGTCCAGGCACCGCGTTCATTCAGGGTGCCAGCGTTAATGTTAAGGATTTTCGCGAGCAAGCTCGCTCCTACAGAGGAACAGGAAAAGCAGGCAAAAAAAGCCCCGCCAATTGGCGGGGTTGAGGTACGAGCGTGGCGCTCGGAAATCGGTGAAGCCAGGTCTCCTGCGTGTGCAGGAGACCTGTTGAGGCTTAAAGCAGAATGGTACGGATGTCGTTCAGCAACTGGCTCAGGCGCTGGGTGAAGCGTGCGGCAGCCGCGCCGTTGATCACGCGGTGATCGTAGGACAGCGACAGTGGCAGCATCAGCTTCGGCTGGAACGCTTTACCGTCCCACACAGGCTGGATAGTGGCCTTGGAAACACCCAGGATCGCCACTTCCGGCGCGTTGACGATTGGCGTGAAGCCAGTACCGCCAATGTGGCCGAGGCTGGAGATGGTGAAGCACGCGCCCTGCATGTCGTCCGGGGTGAGCTTCTTGTCACGGGCCTTGGCAGCCAGTGCAGCAGCCTCAGCGGCAAGCTGCAGCAGGCTCTTCTGGTCGACGTTCTTGATGACCGGTACCAGCAGGCCATCCGGAGTGTCGACGGCAAAGCCGATGTGCACGTACTTCTTGCGAATGATCGCCTTGCCGCTTGGCGCCAGCGAACTGTTGAAGTCCGGCAGTTCCTTGAGCAGGTGCGCGCAAGCCTTGAGCAGCAGGGGCAGCACGGTCAGCTTCACGCCGGCCTTCTCGGCCACGGCTTTCTGCGCAACGCGGAAAGCTTCCAGGTCGGTGATGTCGGCCTGGTCGAACTGGGTCACGTGCGGAATGTTCAGCCAGCTGGCGTGCAGGCCGGCCGCGCCGATTTGCATCAGGCGGGTCATCGGCACTTCTTCGATTTCGCCGAAGCGGCTGAAATCGACAGTGCGGATCGGCGGAATGCCCGAGCCACCGGTAGCAGCGCCGGCAGCCGGGGCTTCCTTGGCTTTCTGCATCATGGATTTGACGTAAACCTGCACGTCTTCCTTCAGCACGCGACCGTGAGGACCGCTGGCAGTTACCGCGCTCAGCTCGACGCCGAATTCACGGGCCAGTTGGCGCACGGCAGGGCCGGCATGAACCTTGGCACCGCTTGGCGCAGGTGCAGCCGCCGGAGCCGGTGCGGCCTCGGCTTTTGCAGCAGGCGCAGGCGCGGCAGCCGCTGGTGCGGCTTCTGCCTTGGCGGCCGGAGCGGCGGCGGCTGGAGCGGGTGCGGCAGCAGGAGCCGAAGCGCCTGCTACTTCCAGCTTGAGGATGAAGTCGCCAGTGCCGACTTCGTCTTCCAGCTTCACGGCGATGCTTTCCACCACGCCGGCAGCCGGCGAAGGGATTTCCATGGAGGCCTTGTCGGACTCCAGGGTGATCAGCGACTGGTCAGCTTCGACGGTGTCGCCGACCTTAACCAGCAGCTCGATGATCTTGGCCTTGCCCGACGAACCGATGTCCGGAACATGAATGTCCTGGACTGTTTCGGCGGCAGGTGCAGCGGCCGGAGCCGCAGGGGCCTCGGCAGCAGCGGCAGGCTTCTCGGCGGCAGGAGCCGGGGCAGCAGCAGGAGCGGCCGCCGCAGGGGCCGCATCAGCGGCACCTTCGATTTCCAGCTCAAGCAGTTCGTCGCCTTCTTTCAGGCGATCGCCCAGCTTCACTTTCAGGCTTTTGACCACGCCGGCTTTGGGAGCAGGGATTTCCATGCTCGCCTTGTCCGATTCCAGGGTCAGGATGCTTTGGTCGGCTTCGACGGTGTCGCCGACCTTCACAAACAGTTCAATTACTTCACCTTCACCGCTGCCGATGTCAGGTACGCGAATGAGTTCGCTCACAGAAAGTCTCCTCAGCAGTCCAGTGGGTTGCGTTTTTCCGGGTTGATCCCGAACTTGACGATAGCGTCTGCTACCACCTTGGGTTCGATTTCACCACGGTCAGCCAAGGCTTCCAGGGCTGCCAACACCACGAAGTGACGGTCGACTTCGAAGAAGTGACGCAGCTTTTTACGGCTGTCACTACGGCCGAAACCGTCGGTGCCCAGGACTTTGAATTCCTTGGACGGTACCCACTGACGAATTTGTTCAGCAAACAGTTTCATGTAGTCGGTAGAGGCGATAACCGGACCTTTACGGCCAGCCAGGCACTCTTCGACGTAGGTCAGCGCAGGCTTCTGGCCTGGGTGCAGACGGTTGCTGCGCTCTACGGCCAGGCCGTCGCGACGCAGTTCGTTGAAGCTGGTAACGCTCCATACGTCAGCACCGACGTTGAACTCTTCACGCAGGATTTTTGCAGCTTCACGCACTTCGCGCAGGATGGTGCCGGAGCCCATCAGTTGCACGTGGTGAGCGGCTTCCTTGGTGTCTTCTTCGAGCAGGTACATGCCCTTGATGATGCCTTCCTCGACACCGGCCGGCATGGCTGGCTGCTGGTAGGACTCGTTCATCACGGTGATGTAGTAGAAAACGTCCTGCTGCTCTTCGGTCATCTTCTTCATGCCGTCCTGGATGATCACCGCCAGCTCATAGCCGTAGGTTGGATCAAAGGTGCGGCAGTTCGGGATGGTGCCCGCCAGGATGTGGCTGTGGCCGTCTTCGTGTTGCAGGCCTTCGCCGTTCAGCGTGGTCCGGCCGGCAGTACCGCCGATCAGGAAGCCACGGGTACGGCTGTCGCCTGCTGCCCAAGCCAGGTCGCCAATACGCTGGAAACCGAACATCGAGTAGAAGATGTAGAACGGCAGCATCGGCTGGTTGTGGCTGGAGTACGACGTACCGGCAGCGATGAAGGAGCTCATGGCGCCCGCTTCGTTGATGCCTTCTTCGAGGATCTGGCCCTTCTTGTCTTCCTTGTAGAACATCACCTGGTCTTTATCGACTGGCTCGTAGAGCTGGCCGACGGAGGAGTAGATGCCCAACTGACGGAACATGCCTTCCATACCGAAGGTACGGGCTTCGTCCGGGATGATCGGCACGATACGCGAGCCGATTTCCTTGTCCTTGACCAGCTGCGCGAGGATCCGCACGAAGGCCATGGTGGTGGAGATTTCACGGTCGCCCGAGCCGTCCAGGATAGCCTTGAGGGTATCCAGTGGCGGAGTCGGAATGTTGAAGCTCTTGGCGCGGCGCTGTGGCACGAAACCGCCCAGTGCAGTGCGACGCTCGCTGAGGTAGCGGGCTTCGGCGCTGTTTGGCTCCGGCTTGAAGAACGGCAGGTTCTCCAGCTCTTCGTCCTTGACCGGGATGTCGAAGCGGTCGCGGAACAACTTCAGGCTGTCGACATCGACTTTCTTGGTGTTGTGCGCAGTGTTCTTCGCTTCGCCGGCACCGGTGCCATAACCCTTGATGGTCTTGGCCAGGATGACGGTCGGTTGTTCTTTGTGGTTGACCGCTTCGTGGTACGCCGCGTAGACCTTGTACGGGTCGTGGCCGCCACGGTTGAGTTTCCAGATTTCGTCGTCGGACAGATCAGCAACCATCGCCTTGAGTTCTGGCGTGTTGAAGAAGTGTTCACGTACGAACGCGCCGTCTTTGGCTTTGTAGTTCTGGTACTCGCCGTCGATGACTTCGTCCATGCGGCGTTGCAGGATGCCGTCGACGTCTTTGGCCAACAGTGGATCCCAGAAACGGCCCCAGATGACTTTGGTCACGTTCCAGTGAGCACCACGGAACACGCCTTCGAGTTCCTGGATGATCTTGCCGTTGCCGCGAACCGGGCCGTCGAGGCGCTGCAGGTTGCAGTTGATGACGAAGATCAGGTTGTCCAGCTTCTCGCGGCCGGCCAGGGAAATGGCGCCCAGGGATTCCGGCTCGTCACACTCGCCGTCGCCCAGGAAGCACCAGACTTTCTGCTTGCCTTCAGGGATGAAACCACGGGCTTCCAGGTACTTCATGAAGCGTGCCTGGTAGATCGCCTGGATCGGGCCCAAGCCCATGGATACCGTCGGGAACTGCCAGAAATCAGGCATCAGCCAAGGGTGCGGATAGGACGAGAGGCCCTGGCCGTCGACTTCCTGGCGGAAGTTGTTCATTTGTTCTTCAGTGATGCGGCCTTCCATGAACGCACGGGCGTAGACGCCTGGCGAGGTGTGGCCCTGGAAGTAGATCAGGTCGCCGCCGTGTTCTTCGGTCGGGGCCTGGAAGAAGTAGTTGAAGCCAATGTCATACAGGGTTGCGCTGGAAGCGAAGCTGGAGATGTGACCGCCCAGGTCAGAATCTTTCAAGTTCGTGCGCATTACCATCGCCATGGCGTTCCAGCGTACCAACGAGCGAATGCGGCGTTCCATGAACAGGTCGCCAGGCATGCGTGCTTCGTGGGTTACCGGGATGGTGTTGCGGTACGGCGTGGTGATGGCGTAGGGCAGTTGCGAGCCGCTGCGGGTCGCGAGTTCGCCCATACGGGTCATCAGGTAGTGAGCACGGTCTTCGCCTTCTTTGTCGAGAACCGATTCCAGGGCGTCCAGCCATTCCTGGGTTTCGACGGGATCGAGGTCTTGCATGGCTTGCTCCAGGGCGGAAAGGCTACCAGAATCGGTTGCCTGAAGTTTGCGACTGGCCTTGTGGGCAGACGACATAAATTCTTGGATGGCCGAAGGTTGCTTCGGCGTCCTGTAGTTTTACTACAAATCGTCGGCCATTTCAGCCTTTCGAATGTATATACGAGTAGTAAAACTACACAAGACTGAGCGGATTGCTCGGTCTAGCTGGCGAGCATAATCGTTATTGTTGATCTTTTGCGAACAAGAAAGGGTAGAGATTTGATGTTGACTGCCAAAAAAGAAAAATTTTCAGCTATTTCTAACCTTTGTTCGACAGTCCTTCACCGAGCGTGGTTCTTGCGTTCACAGCTACAAGCCCTTTACGCGCCGATCAAGGATAGACCATGAGCCTTCCAATGCAGGCCGAACTACCGGCCATCCTGCTTCCATTTGCCAAGCGGGCCGAGCAGTCATTTCGTGACGCCGTGGCCGGATTGGACGGCGATAATGGCCTTTCTGAGTGGACGCCGCAACGTTGGGCTGACTTCGCCCGTGTGTGCGCCGCCAGTGATTTCGTCATTGAACAGAGTGTTCGTGACCCTTTGATGTTGCTCGAACTGGTGGCCTGGGGCGAACTGGACCGCAGCTTTGCGCCCGGCGAGCTGTGCGGGCAGATTGCAACGGCCGTGCAACAAGCCGAGACAGAAGACGAACTGGGCCGCGTTCTGCGCCGCCAGCGCACCCGCCAGCAAGTGCGGATCATCTGGCGCGACCTGACCCGACAGGCGGACCTGGTGCAAACCTGCCGTGATCTATCGGATATGGCCGACGCCAGCATCGACCAGGCGTATCAGTGGTTGTACCAGCGCCACTGCGCCTTGTTCGGCACGCCCACCGGCCGTCGCAGTGGCGAACCGCAGCACATGGTCATCCTCGGCATGGGCAAGCTCGGCGCCGTGGAGTTGAACCTGTCGTCCGATATCGACCTGATCTTTGCCTACCCCGAAGGCGGCGACACGGTCGGCGTGAAGCGCTCGCTGGACAACCAGGAGTTCTTCATCCGCCTTGGTCAAAAACTGATCAAGGCCCTGGACCCGATGACCGTCGACGGCTTTGTGTTCCGCGTCGACATGCGTCTGCGGCCCTACGGTTCAGCCGGGGCGCTGGTGCTCAGCTTCAATGCGCTGGAGCAGTACTACCAGGACCAGGGCCGCGACTGGGAACGCTATGCCATGATCAAGGCGCGGGTAGTGGCCGGTGACCAAGTGGCCGGCGCGCAACTGCTCGACATGCTGCGACCGTTTGTCTACCGGCGTTACCTGGACTTCTCCGCCATCGAAGCGCTGCGCACCATGAAGCAGTTGATCCAGCAGGAAGTGCGGCGCAAGGGCATGGCCGAGAACATCAAGCTGGGCTCGGGCGGCATTCGTGAAGTTGAATTTATCGCCCAGGCGTTCCAGCTGATCCACGGGGGCCGCGACCTGAGCCTGCAACAACGCCCGCTGTTAAAAGTGCTGGGCACCCTGGAAGGTCAGGGTTACCTGCCACCGGCGGTGATTGCCGAGCTGCGCGATGGCTATGAATTCCTGCGCTATACCGAGCACGCGATCCAGGCGATTGCCGATCGCCAGACGCAAATGCTCCCGGACGGTACCGAAGACCAGGCGCGGATTGCCTTCATGATGGGCTTCCCGGACTGGACCGCGTTCCATGAGCGCCTGATGTACTGGCGTGGGCGAGTTGACTGGCATTTCCGCCAGGTGATTGCCGACCCGGATGAAGAAGAGGGCGAAGAGAGCGAGTTCGTGGTGGGCGGCGAGTGGTTGCCGTTGTGGGAGGAGTCCCAGGACGAAGAAGCGGCTTGCCGACAGTTGCAGGAGGGCGGTTTTGCCGACGCGCCCAAGGCCTTGAAAGCCTTGGCCGGCCTGCGCAGCAGTCCACAGTTGCGTGCCATGCAGCGATTGGGTCGCGAGCGCCTGGATGCGTTTATCCCACGTCTGCTGGCCCAGGCTGTCGAGCACGCCAACCCGGATCTGGTGTTGGAGCGCGTCCTGCCTTTGGTCGAGGCCGTCGCCCGGCGTTCCGCTTATCTGGTGCTGCTGACGGAAAACCCCGACGCCCTGCGTCGCCTCCTGACCCTGTGCGCCGCCAGCCCGTGGATTGCCGAACAGATCACCCGCTTCCCGCTGCTGCTGGACGAATTGCTCAACGAAGGCCGCCTGTTCAAGCCGCCGCTGGCGCCGGAACTGGCCGCCGAATTGCGCGAGCGCCTGACGCGTATTCCCGAAGACGACCTTGAACAGCAGATGGAAGCCCTGCGTCACTTCAAGTTGGCGCACCGCCTGCGGGTGGCCGCCTCGGAAATCGCCGGCAGCCTGCCGCTGATGAAGGTCAGCGACTACCTGACCTGGCTTGCCGAAGCCATCCTTGAACAAGTGCTGGCCCTGGCCTGGCGCCAGACCGTCGCCCGTCACGGTTCGCCGCAGCGGGTGGACGGCACCTTGTGCGATCCTGGCTTCATCATTGTCGGTTATGGGAAAGTCGGCGGCATTGAATTGGGGCATGGTTCGGACCTGGACCTGGTGTTTATCCATGACGGTGATCCCCAAGCGGAAACCGACGGCGCCAAGCCGATTGACGGCGCGCAGTTCTTTACCCGGCTGGGCCAGCGGATCATTCACCTGCTGACCACCCAGACCAACTCCGGGCAGTTGTATGAGGTGGACATGCGCCTGCGGCCTTCGGGCGCATCCGGTTTGCTGGTGAGTTCCCTGGGCGCCTTTGCGCGCTATCAGGAAAACGAAGCCTGGACCTGGGAGCACCAGGCATTGGTACGTGCGCGGGTGCTGGTGGGCAGTCAGGATGTCGGTCGTGCTTTCGAGCAGGTGCGGGCGCAAGTGCTGGGCCGCGCGCAGGACCTGGACAAACTGCGCCAGGAGGTCAGCGAGATGCGCGCCAAGATGCGCGACAACCTCGGCACCAAGTCCACGGCGGCGGGAACGGCGGCGAATGCTTTCGAACCCACGGTGGCGTTCGACCTCAAGCAGGACGCCGGAGGTATCGTCGATATTGAATTTATGGTGCAATACGCGGCTTTGGCGTGGTCTGCGCAGCATCCAACGTTGCTGCGCTACACCGACAATATCCGCATTCTGGAAGGGCTGGAGCAGGTCGGGTTGATGCCCGCCGCCGATGCCCATTTGCTGCGCGAGGTGTATAAAGCCTACCGTTCCGCCGCTCACCGCCAGGCCTTGCAGAACGAGGCCGGGACAGTTACCGGGGACCAGTTCGCTGACGAACGGCGCCAGGTGCAGCGAATCTGGCATGAACTGGGGTTAAGCTGAACATTATATAAGGCGGGGAGGCATGAGCCTCCCCGTATCGTTTGTGGAAACTACATGAATATTCTGATCGTTGGGCCCAGTTGGGTCGGTGACATGGTGATGGCACAGACACTGTTCCAGTGCCTGAAACAACGCCATCCCGACTGCCAAATCGACGTGCTCGCCCCCGAGTGGAGCCGGCCGATTCTTGAGCGTATGCCCGAGGTGCGTCAGGCTTTGAGCTTCCCGCTCGGCCACGGCGCGCTGGAACTGGCGACCCGTCGACGTATCGGCAAGTCCCTGGCCGGCCAGTACGATCAGGCGATCCTGTTGCCCAACTCAATGAAGTCGGCACTGGTGCCGTTCTTCGCCGGTATTCCCAAGCGCACCGGCTGGCGTGGCGAGTTTCGCTATGGCCTGCTCAACGACGTACGCAAGCTCGACAAGGCCCGTTACCCGTTGATGATCGAGCGCTTCATGGCCCTGGCCTACGCGCCGGGTGCCGAGTTGCCGACGCCTTATCCGCGTCCGAGCCTGCAAATCGACCCGGTCACCCGGGATGCGGCCCTGGCGAAGTTTGGCCTGGAGCTGGACCGTCCGGTGCTGGCGCTGTGCCCTGGCGCCGAGTTTGGTGAGTCCAAGCGCTGGCCGTCGGAGCATTACGCCAAGGTCGCGGAGATGAAGATTCGCGAAGGCTGGCAAGTCTGGCTGTTCGGCTCGAAAAACGATCATTCGGTGGGCGAGGATATTCGCCAGCGCCTGATCCCGGGCCTGCGGGAAGAAGCCGTCAACCTCAGCGGCGACACGTCCCTGGCCGAGGCCATCGACTTGCTGTCCTGCGCCGACTCGGTGGTGTCCAACGACTCCGGCCTGATGCACGTGGCCGCGGCGCTGAACCGCCCGCTGGTGGCGGTGTACGGCTCGACATCTCCCGGGTTTACCCCACCGTTGGCCGACAAGGTCGAAGTGGTGCGTCTGGGCCTGGATTGCAGCCCTTGTTTCGACCGTACCTGCCGTTTTGGTCACTACAACTGCCTGCGCCAATTGCTGCCGCAACCTGTCAGCGACGCGTTGCAGCGGTTGCAGGGCGACGTGGTCGAGGTTCACTGAGTTGCGGGTTCTGGTAATCAAGACCTCATCCCTGGGCGACGTGATTCATGCCTTGCCGGCGTTGACCGACGCGGCGCGGGCGATCCCGGGCATTCGCTTTGACTGGGTGGTGGAAGAAGGCTTCGCCGAGATTCCCACCTGGCACCCGGCGGTGGACAAGGTGATCCCGGTGGCGATCCGCCGCTGGCGCAAGAACCTCTGGCAGACCTTCAAGAGTGGCGAATGGCGGCGCTTCAAAAAGAGCGTGCAGTCGACCAAATACGACTTGGTGATCGATGCCCAGGGCTTGCTGAAAAGCGCCTGGCTGACCCGCTACGTACGCGCCCCGGTGGCCGGTTTCGACAAGCAGTCGGCTCGCGAACCGTTGGCGGCGCACTTCTATTCCCGGCGTTTGGCCGTGGCCCGTGGGCAGCATGCGGTGGAGCGTTTGCGCCAGCTGTTTGCCGTCGCACTGGGCTACGACCTTCCCAAGGGCTTGGGCGACTACGGCCTCAGCGTCGACAAGCTGCTGGGCCTGCCGCCGAAAAAACCGTTTGTATTGCTGCTGCACGGCACCACCTGGGACACCAAGCACTGGCCGGAAGCCTACTGGCGCGACCTGGCCGAACGCATGGACCGCTTCGGTGTGGACGTGAAATTGCCATGGGGCAATGCCGCCGAAAAGGCTCGGGCTGAACGCTTGGCCAGCGGCCTGAAGAACGCTGAAGTGCTGCCCAAGCTGAACCTGGCGGGCGTGGCGCGAGTGCTGGCGAGTGCCAAGGCGTGTGTCGCAGTCGACACCGGTCTTGGTCACCTGGCGGCCGCGCTGGATGTACCGACGATTTCCCTGTTCGGCCCCACCAATCCCGGCCTGACCGGCGCCTACGGCAAGGCTCAGGTCCACCTGGCCAGCGATTTCCCGTGTGCGCCGTGCCTGCAAAAGAAATGCACTTATCAACCGACGGCTGAAGACCAGCGTCGGTTTGATCTCAAGCGCGAGTGGCCCCTGTGCTTTACTCGCCTGAACCCTGAGCGTGTCGCAACGCGATTAAGCACGTTGTTATTGGCTGAGGAACACTGATGCAACTGGCTTTTGTCCTCTACAAGTATTTCCCCTTTGGTGGCCTGCAGCGCGACTTCATGCGCATTGCCCTCGAGTGCCAGCAGCGCGGCCACAAGATCCGCGTCTACACCCTGATCTGGGAAGGTGACGTGCCGCCGGGCTTCGAAGTGCTGGTGGCGCCGGTCAAGGCGTTGGTCAACCATCGGCGCAATGAAAAGCTCTACGCCTGGATCCAGGCCGACCTGGCCAAGCGCCCGGTGGACCGCGTGGTGGGCTTCAACAAGATGCCGGGGCTGGACCTATACTTCGCCGCCGACGGTGTGTTCGAAGACAAGGCACAGACCCTGCGCAACCCGATGTACCGCTGGTTTGGCCGATACAAGCACTTTGCCGAATACGAGCGCGCGGTGTTCGACAAGCACGCTAAGACGCAGATCATGGTGCTGTCCGAGCACCAGCAGCAGCTGTTCACCCAGTATTACGGGACCCAGGCCGAGCGTTTTCACTTGTTGCCGCCGGGTATCGCCCGCGACCGCCGCGCGCCGCCCAACGCTGCCGAGATCCGCGCTGAGTTTCGTCGCGAATTCGGCCTGGCCGAAGATGATTTGCTGCTGGTGCAGATCGGCTCGGGCTTCAAGACCAAGGGCGTCGATCGCAGCCTCAAAGCCGTGGCCGCGCTGCCGTCGAACCTGAAGAAACGCACCCGGCTATTTGTAATCGGCCAGGACGACCCCAAAGTATTCCAATTGCAGAGTGCTGCGCTGGGCCTGGGCGACCAGGTGCAGTTCTTCAAGGGGCGCAGCGATATCCCGCGTTTTCTGCTGGGCGCGGACTTGTTGATTCACCCCGCGTACAACGAGGCGGCCGGCATGGTGCTGATCGAAGCGGTGGTCGCCGGCCTCCCGGTGCTGGTGAGCAAGGTCTGCGGTTACGCGTTTTACATCGACAAGGCCCAGAATGGCCGGGTGTTGGACGAGCCGTTCGAGCAGGCCCAGCTCAACCAGTACCTGGTGGATATGCTCGACGATCCACAAGCGCGCGCGGCCTGGAGCCGCAATGGTCTGGCCTTCGCTGAGACGGCCGACCTCTATAGCATGCCGCAGTACGCTGCGGACCTGATTCTGGCGGAGCCAAACCGATGAAGTTGATTCTTGCCGAACCGTTCAAGACCCTGTGGGCCGGACGCGATGCGTTCGCCGAAGTCGAGAAGCTGGACGGCCAGGTGTACCGTGAACTGGATGCCCGCCGTACCTTGCGTACGGAAGTGGACGGCCACGGCTTTTTCGTGAAGATCCACCGGGGGATCGGCTGGGCCGAAATCCTCAAGAACCTGATCACCGCCAAGTTGCCGGTGTTGGGCGCGGGCCAGGAATGGCTGGCGATCCAGCGCTTGCAGGAAGTGGGCGTGCCGACCATGACCGCCGTGGCTTACGGCGAAAAGGGCAGCAACCCGGCGGACCAGCACTCGTTCATCGTCACCGAAGAGCTGGCGCCGACCGTCAGCCTCGAAGACCTGAGCATGGATTGGGTCAAGCAGCCGCCGGCGCCTGTGATCAAGCATGCGCTGATCGCCGAAGTGGCGCGCATGACCGGCATGATGCACCGCGCCGGGGTCAACCACCGCGACTGCTACATCTGCCATTTCCTGCTGCACACCGACAAGCCGCTGGTAGCCGATGACTTCAAGTTGTCGGTGATCGACCTGCATCGCGCCCAGGTACGTTCCAAGATCCCGCTGCGCTGGCGCAACAAGGACCTGGCCGCGCTGTACTTCTCGGCTCTGGACATTGGCCTGACCCGCCGCGACAAACTGCGCTTCCTCAAGGGTTACTTCCAGCAGCCCCTTCGCCAGATTCTCGCTGAAGAAGCCGCGTTGCTGGGCTGGCTGGAACGCAAGGCGGCCAAGCTCTACGACCGCAAGCAACGCTACGGGGATGCGCTCTGATGGCGGGTTGGAACCTGGAACCCGCTTACGCCGCCCTGGCGGATGACTTTGGTAGCCTGGAAGCCGTGTTCGCCCTGCAAGGCGAGCGGCTGACCCGTGATCCACTGTCCGAAGTGATTCGCGTGGAGCGCGGCGGGGTCAACTATTACGTCAAGCGCTACGTCGGTGCGGGCAAGGGGCTGCGGCGCTACCTGGGAAAGCCACGGGTCAAGTCTGAATGGCAAAACCTCAAGCGCTTCGCCAAGTGGGGTATTCCCACCGCCGACGTGATCGCCTGGGGCCTGGAACGCAAAGGCCTGGCTTATCACCGTGGGGCGATGATCACGCGCGAGCTGCCCAAGACCGAAGATTTGTCGGCATTGGCCGAGCGCAATGACCCGCAACTGTCCGACCCGGTGTGGGTCAACAAGATCAGTCGCCAGCTCGCTGAATACACGCGGACCATGCACGACAACCGGTTTACCCACAACGATTTGAAGTGGCGCAACTTGTTGGTGGACGACCAGCAAACCCTGTACCTGATCGATTGCCCCAACGGCGATTTCTGGCGCGGGTTCTGGCTCAAATACCGTATCACCAAGGACCTGGCCTGCCTGGACAAGGTCGCCAAGTATCACTTGTCGGCCACCCAGCGCCTGCGCTTCTACATGCAATACCGTCAGCGCAAGCACCTGAGCGCGGCGGACAAACAGCGAATTCGCCACGTGGTGAAGTTTTTCGAGGGGCGAGAATGAGTGATTTCCTGGCGGCCGAAGATCGAGCATTGCTTGAGCGCCACGGCCTCGGCACTTTCGACGCGCTGTGGGCCAAGCAACTGGACGCGGTGGACGAGCCCAATACCAGTCGTGGCGGCTGGAGCAGCGTGTTTCGCCTCGAACTTGAAGGCCAGGGCTACTACCTCAAGCGCCAGAGCAACTACCTGACGCGCACCTTGCATCGCCCGTTTGGCGAGCCGAGCTTTGCTCGCGAATTTCGTAATATCAGCCGCTATCGGCAATTGGGTATTCCGGCATTGCAGGCGGCGTTTTTCGGTGAGCGCAAAGTGGCCGGAGAGCATCGGGCGATGTTGCTGACCCGGGCGCTGGATGGTTGGAATGACCTGGATTCATTGCTGGAGCAATGGTCTGAGTTGAGCGACATGCAGCAGCGGGCAATCCTGCTGGCCTGCGGTCAGCTTGCTCGTCAGTTGCACAGTGTGGGCCAGGTGCATGGCTGTTTTTATCCCAAGCATATTTTCCTGCAGGCCACCGGCGACGGGTATGCGGCACAGTTGATTGACCTGGAGAAAACCCGCCCGCTGCTGTTCGGCTGGCGTGACCGGGTCAAGGATCTGGAGCCGCTGCTGCGCCGTACGCCGCAATGGTCGGACGATCAGGTGCGCCAGCTGTTGGCGGCGTATCTGGATCAGCCGCAGGACAGCGCGTTGGTCGCTACCTGGCACCAGCGCCTGGCGGCCCGCCGCAGTCACAAGGAGAACCGCTGATGCGTTTGTCCGGACTGAAAAATGCCGGCCGTACACCCAGCCTGCCCTTGAGCATCGAGCTGGCAGACGCTGCCGGGCCTGGGCAGTTGCAATTGCTCAGTTTGCTGCGGGTATTGCCGGGCCAGCGCTATGTCGGCGCAGCCGTGTGGCGCGGGCGCCCGGTGCTGGCCAAACTTTTGGTGGGCAGCAAGGCGGCGCGGCATTTTCAGCGTGAACTCAGGGGCGTGCGGTTGTTGGCCGAACAAGGCCTGACCACGCCGCTGTTGCTGGCCGATGGTCTGCAAGAGGGTGAGGGCGGTTGGCTGCTGTTCGAGTTTCTGGAAGGCGCCGATAGCCTGGCTGATGCGTGGCAGGCTGTTGAACACTTGCCGCCGCTGGCTGACGAACAGCAAGCGGTGCTCGCCGAAGCGCTGGGTGCGATTGCGCAGATGCACGCCAAGGGCCTGTGGCAGGAAGACCTGCACCTGGACAACCTGCTGCGCCAGGACGGCAAACTGTATTTGATCGATGGTGCCGGGATCTGCGTTGAAGAGGCGGGTAAGCCGCTGTCGCGTAACCGTGTGCTGGAAAACCTTGGGGTGTTTTTCGCGCAGTTGCCGAAAAACCTCGAGCCGTTTACCGAAGAGTTGCTGGTGTATTACCTGCTGAGCAATGGCGAACACGCGTTGCCGCTCGAAGCGTTGCAGAAGCAGGTACGCAAGGTCAGCGTCTGGCGCTTGAAGGATTTCCTGAGCAAGGTTGGCCGGGAGTGCACGCTGTTCAGCGTAGTGCGCGGGCCGTTCGCCTTGCGCGCGACTCGTCGTGAGGAAGAAGCGGCCATGCTGCCGGTGCTGGAGCAGGCTGACGCGCTGCTGGATCAGGGCCACCTGTATAAAACCGGCGGGGCGGCCAGTGTCGCCAAGGTCGAGGTGGGTGGTCGGCCGCTGGTGATCAAGCGCTACAACATCAAGGGATTTGCCCATTGGCTCAAGCGCTTCTGGCGCCCGAGCCGGGCCTGGCATTCGTGGCGCGAAGGCAATCGCCTGGCCTTCCTCGGCATCGCCACGCCCAAGCCCCTGGCGTTGCTGGAAAAGCGCTTCCTGTGGCTGCGCGGCCGGGCTTACCTGGTGACCGAATACTTGCCAGGGCCGGACATCATCGAGCGGTTTGCGCCGTACGTTGAAAGTGGCGAAGCGCCCGAGGCCGAATTACAGGCCCTGGATTACTTGTTTGCAGAGCTGATTCGCGAGCGCATCAGCCATGGGGATTTCAAGGGGCATAACCTGTTCTGGCATGAGGATCGCTGGGCACTGATCGACCTGGATTCGATGTGTCAGCATGGTTCCTTGAGCAGCTTCGCCCCGGCCTATGTCAAGGATCGGGCGCGGTTTATGCGCAATTGGCCTGAGAGCAGTGCGTTGTATCGGGTGATTGATCAGCGGTTGCCAAAGGCAGTGGGCTAGGGGTTTAGGGCCGCTGCGCGGCCCAACGGGAGCAAGCTCCCTCGCCACAAGTTCGATGGTCAGTTTCTAAAATGTGTACTCGGCGCCTGCGCCGGCGTACCACGAGCGTCCCGGCGCTGCTTCGTAATAGCGGCCGTTGCCGTCTCCGACGATGACCGACCCTACGTACTGGCGGTCCAGCAAGTTATCCAGGCGCAGGGTCTGGTGAAAGGTCCAGTGCTCCACCTTCTGCTCAAACCGCGCGCGCCAGTTGAATACGCTGTAGCCCGGTGCTGCGTGCTGCTGGTTGGTGTCTTCGACGTAGACCTTGCTGCGGTACATGCCTTCCAGGGCGGTGCTGACCCAGTCCCGAGGTTTCCAGTTGAGTTCGGCGAATAGCGTGGTTTGCGGTACGCCGGGGAGGTAGTTGCCTTTGTCCACGGGTTTGCCGCCGCCGACGAAGTCGCTGTCGTAGGTGGCTTGCAGGCGGGTGTAGGCGATGTTGGTGCTCCACTGTTCGCTGAGCTGGCTTTCGATGCCCAGTTCGAAGCCGCGACGCAGGGTGCGACCTGCGTTCTGGTAGCTGGTGCGGCCGCCGATCGATTGATCCACCACCAGCTCATCCTCGGTGGTGATCTGGAAGACAGCGGCGTTGACTCGGGTATCGTTCAGCTGTGCCTTCAGGCCCACTTCATATTGCGTGCTTTCAGACGGCTTCAGGCCGAAGTTGAACCCTTCGATATTGCCTGGTGCATAGGCCAGTTCCGCCTGGGTCGGCGTCTCGAAACCCTTGCCGGCACTGACGTAGGCGTGCAGTTCGGGCGTGAAGGCATACATCACGCTCACGGACGGCGTGTTCTTCTGGTAGGTCTTGTTGCCGCTGGAGTCGCCGTTGCTCAGGAACTGGTCGTCGACGTCCAGTTCCATGGTGCTGTGGCGCACCCCGGCTTGCAGGGTCCAGCGGTCGATGGCCCAGTTGGCCTGGATGTAGGGGTCGAGGCTGCGGGCGGTGTCGATTTCATCCCGGCGTAGCTGGCCTTTTACGCCAAGGGTAGTGCCGCTGTAGTTCTGATAGCCGTGGCGGCTGTCTTCGCTCTGATCGAAATCCAGGCCGGTGATGATCATCAGCTCGCCCGGCACGCTGTCGATCGGTTGCATCCAGCGCACGGAGCCGCCGTAGAACTTGCGGTCGAACTGCACCACGCCGCCGCCGCGTTCGTTGGCGGGCGTTCCCTTGGGAATCGACAAATACTGAATCACGCTCCGCCGCCCGGTGTAGGCATTCACCTGCAGCGTCGCTTCACCAAAATACCGCTCGTAGTTCATCCCCAGTTGCTGGTGGTCGATGCTTTTGCGGGTGTTGTACAGCTCTGCTGCGGTACTGACCGAGCGCGGGTCAGCCTTGTATGCATCCCACGCCTGCCCCAGCGGATCCTGGGTGCCGTTCTGTTCCAGGCTGCTGTAGATCAGCGCCAGTTTGCTGTCTTCATCCGGCTCGAAATTGAGCTTGGCAAAGGTCTGGTCGCGGCGGGCGCTGCTGTGGTCGCGGTAACCGTCGGTGTCCATGCGTGACGCGTCCAGCACAAAGCCTGCGCCGTCTGTCGCGCCTTCGGCGGTCAGATGGTTCTTGCTCAGGCCGTCACTGCCCACCAGCGTCTCGGCGCCGATGCGCGGCGGGCCTTCGCCGTTGCGGGAAAACATCTGGATTACGCCGCCCGCATTGCTGCCATAGAGCGTAGCGGCCGGGCCGCGCAGGACTTCGATGCGCTCGGCGGTGTCGAGGTTGAACGTGGCGGCCTGGCCCTGGCCGTCCGGGGTGCTGGCGGGGATGCCGTCGGCGATCAGCTTGATACCGCGCACCCCAAACGCCGAGCGGGCACCGAAGCCACGGGAGGAAATCTGCAAGTCCTGGGCGTAGTTCTGGCGGTTTTGAACCACCAGGCCAGGCACTCGGGACAAGGCTTCGGAGGCATTGATGCCCAGTTGGCCGTCGCTGATTTGCTCACGGCTGATGCTGTCCACGGAATAAGGCAGGTCAAACGACGGGCTGGCGCTGCGCGAGCCGGTGACCACGCTGGGGTCGAGGACCAGCGGAGCCTCGTCGGCCTGGGCGCCGTTACACAGGCCCAGAAGGCCGGGAAGCAACAGGGCGAAGCGTTTGGGGGCAACAACTTTCATGAGTAAACCAGCATCCATGACGCACAAAAGTGCGCGAGTTTAACGATTCAGCCAGCTTTTACCATTTCGGAATCCTCCTACATGGCGCGGCGGTGCACGGGGTCTGGGGCACGAACAGGGCCGATGTTAGCGTTGCTGACCATTCAGAGGGCTGGCCATGACGCTAAAAATGACTGCTGCGCTAAGCATTGGAATCCTTGTGTTGAGCGGCTGTGGAACGGCCAATACGGTATTGCGCGAGGATGCGGCAGCGGCGCGTGAACTCAGAAAGCAAAAAACCTATTGTCAGTCGATTCCTCGTGTCTACAGTGGCGTCGCCTTCGATTTCTGCCTGCTGCATGCCGTGCCGGACCCTACTGGAATACTGGTGCCGTTCGTTCTATTGGATATAACGGTCTCGGGCATTGTTGATACAGTGGTCCTGCCCTACACGGTTTATCGCCAAGGTACCGATGGCAACATCAGTATTTATTGGCGCCCGGGTTCATAAGCGGATCCAGTAGGGGTGTATGGGCCAGGGATGAATGCCCACACTTATGCCAAATGGAGTTGTCCGTGAGTCTTGCAACCAGATTTCTTCTCGCCGCTGTACTGGTATCCACCACCGGTTGCGGCACCATCAACACGGTGTTTCGCCCGGACGCCGTTGCCAGCCAGAACCTCAAGGAATCGCGCAGTTATTGTGAAAACGTGCCGCGTATCTACAGTGGGGTGATCTACGGTTTTTGCACATTGAATGGCGCTCCCGACACTACCAAGGAGCACACCCGCGATGCCTCCGGCTCCCTGCCGATCTTCGCCGCCGAGCTCGTGGGCTCCGGCTTGCTCGACACCCTTGTGCTGCCCTACACGGTCTACCGTCAGAACAGGGACGGCAGCATCGAGATATTCCGCTAGGCCTGCAGTGACAACCGGTCGCCACAATCCCTAGATCATCCCGCGCCGTGTTTACGCTATAATCCCGCCCTTTAGCTGTTTCTCGCCCAGGCGGGGAGCACACTTTTTTCAGGCGTGACGCGCCTGCATGCAGACTAAAAGAGGCTAGACCCCTGTGGCATTGACGATTCTTGGCCTGTCCGGCGCCCTTAGCCATGATCCTTCCGCAGCCTTGTATATCGACGGCAAGCTGATCGCTGCCGCCGAAGAAGAGCGCTTCGTACGCGACAAACATGCAAAGAACCGCATGCCCTACGAGTCGGCGAAGTTCTGCCTGGAACAAGCCGGTATCAAGCCTTCCGACGTTGACGTGGTCGCGATCCCATTCGCTCCCATCAGCCTGTTCGGCGAGGCCCGCTGGCACTATGCCAAGCGTTACTGGTACGCCCCGGACCGCGCCCTCGATGCGATCCTGATGGGCAACCGTCGCTACAAGCGCTACCGCAACAAGATCGTCTGGTGCCTGGAGCAACTGGGTTTCGATCCGAAGAAAATCAAGATCGAACCGGTTGAACACCACTTGGCCCACGCCTCCAGCGCCTATCACTGCTCGGGCTTCCAGGAGAAGACCGCGATCCTCGGGATCGACGGCAAGGGCGAGTACGCCACCACCTTCTTCGGTTACGGCGAAAACGGCAAGATCCACAAGATCAAGGAATTCTACGATCCGGACTCCCTCGGCGGCCTGTATGGCGCGATCACCGAGTTCCTCGGTTTCGAGATGCTCGACGGTGAGTTCAAGGTCATGGGCATGGCGCCGTATGGCGATGCCAGCAAGTACGATTTCTCGCGCCTGGCGTCCTTTGAAAACGGCGAGCTGGTGATCAACACCGACTACGCCAACGTCATCGGCCTGCGTCGCTACAAAGAGAAGGGCAAGGGGTTCTACTTCTCGCCGAAGCTGATCGAGTGGCTGGGTCCGAAGCGCGAAGGCGATATCGCCGACGAGCCGTACATCCACTACGCGGCCAGCATGCAGGCGCTGTTCGAGAAGCTGGCGTTGCAGATGATCGACCATTACCTGGGCGACATCCTTAAAGATACCGGCAAGCTGGCCTTCGCCGGCGGCTGTGCGCTGAACGTCAAGCTGAACCAGAAGATCATCGCCCGTGACGACGTCAAGGAGCTGTTCGTGCAACCGGCGTCCGGCGATGCCGGTACTGCGGTGGGTGCAGCCGCCTACGTGTCTCACGCCCGTGGCGTACCGGTTGAGAAGATGGAACACGTCTATCTCGGCCCGTCTTACAGCAACGAAGACGTGATCGCCGCGTGCGCCAAGCACCCAAGCAAGCCGGTATGGCGCCAGATCGAAAATACCCCGAAACGCATCGCCAAGATCATGGTCGACGGCAACCCGGTGGCCTGGTTCCAGGGCCGCATGGAGTTTGGCCCACGTGCCTTGGGCGGTCGTTCGATCATCGGTTGCCCAAGCGCCACCGGCGTGGCTGACCGGATCAACCACCAGATCAAGTTCCGCGAGCGTTGGAGGCCTTTCTGCCCGTCGATGCTCGACACCGTCGCGCCGCAGATGATCAAGGTCGATCACCCAGCGCCGTTCATGACCTTCACCTTTGAAGTGTCGGAAGAGTGGAAAACCCGCGTGCCGGAAGTGGTCCATGAAGATGGTACCTCCCGTGCCCAGGTGCTCAAGCGCGAATACAACCCGCGCTACTACGACATGATGAAAGAGCTGGAAGTGCTGACCGGCAACGGCGTGTCGCTGAACACCTCGCTCAACCGTCGTGGTGAAGCGATGATCTGCTCGCCGACTGATGCGCTGAACATGTTCTTCGGTTCCGACCTGCAGTACTTGATCATGGAAGACATCCTGGTGGTCAAGGACGGCGTGGACCCTTATGACGCTGTGGTTTAAATGCTGAACCGCTTCCAGGGCTGGCGTGAACGTGGCTGGACGCCTGTCGAGGCCGAGGTTTACGCCCAGGCCTGGCAGCGTTTTGGTGGCAGCGTGGCAACCCATCCGCAGATCGTCGAGCGGCTGGCGCACCTGGCGCAGATTCCGGTGCGTTACCTGGGCTGGGAGCAGGACGGCGAGCTGAAGGGTGCAATTGCTACCTGGGGGCGCGACCTGGCCCTGTCCAAGGACGTGCTCAAGCGCAAAGGCAAAAAAGGCCTGTTTGATCTGGGTAATGCCGAGATCATTCTGCCGATTGCCGCCGATGCGCAGGTGCCATTGCGCCATCGCGCGCGTTATCTCTCTGCACTGAATGAGGGGCGCGTAAGCACCCTCAAGCCCCAGGTCGAGCAGTTGGCCATGGCGCGCACGCCGGAAGAGCTGTCGAAGAAGTTTCGCTACAACCAGCGCCGCGAACTGCGTTTGCTGGAAGAGGCGGGCGGCGTGGTGCGGGCGGTCAGCGAGTTTTCCAGCAGCGAACTGGCGGCGATTTATTGCGACCTGTTCCAGCGGCGCTGGGGTTTCCCGGCCGCAGGGGCCGAACGTCTGGCCGAAGTGCTGGAGCTGCTCAAGGAGTTCCTGTTCGGCTCGGTGCTGTTTCTCAATGACGCTGCGATTGCCGTGCAACTGGTGTATCAGGTGCAGGCGCCGGAATGGGTCAGCGCCGAGTACGTCAACGGTGGTGTCGACCCGGAAACCAAGGCATTCAGCCCTGGCAGCGTGCTGAGCTTCCTGAATACCCAAAGTGCCTGGGAGCAAGCGCGGGCCAGTGACAAGCCGCTGCGTTTCTCCTTCGGGCGTTCCGATCGTGAATACAAGGAGCGCTGGTGTAATCCAGTGCCGGTGTTCAGCGTATGAGTCGCAAACAGCAACTGCTCAAGCAGCATCGGCGCAACAAGCGTATTGCGTTGTTGGTGGGACTTTTGCTGTTGGTGGCCGTCGGTGTGCTGGTGGCCTGGTGGTTGCCGCTGCTGCTGGCGGTGGTGCTGTGGGCCGCGCATGAAGCCTGGTTTGCCGACCATCTGTTCTACTCGCCTAAAGACGACTATGAGTACGCGTTTCCTGAAGGGAGCGAGTGCGCGGGGCTGCGTCTTGAAGCAGGGCGCCTGCTGTTGGACACGCCCTTGGTGGGCGATGAAACCCTGATCGTAGGGGTTGAGCTCAAAAGCTCGTGGCTGGGGCGTTTTTTCGATCCTGCGGTGGAGGTATCGGGCCTGGATGCACCAGACCGGCAAGTCTTCGAGCGAGGTGTCGCAGGGCGGCGCTATCTCAACCTGACAGGCATGGGCGAAGCGCTGTCCGGAGGTAAACTGCGCTTGCGCGGGCGTTTCTGCCGGATCAAGGGGCAGCCGACGCTGTGGTTGTTCCGCCAGCCGGATTACCGTCACCAGCGCGTGATGGTCATTGCGCCCCATGCCGACGATGCCGAGCTGGCCGCCTTCAGCCTCTACAGCCAAGCCGATGAGAGCTGGATCGTCACTCTGACGGCGGGCGAAATCGAAGCCGATCACTATCAACAAATGGGCATGCCCAAGGCCGATGCCGCACGGCTTAAAGGCCGCCTGCGTGCCTGGGACAGCGTCACCGTGCCGCGTTGGGCGGGCGTACCCGAGGCGCAGTGCGTGCAGTTGGGCTACTTCTGCATGCAACTGCCGGCGATGCAGGCTGCGCCGGATCAGCCCCAGGCCTCCCGGGAAGCCCAGTTGGACGATACGCGGCTGTTTCGCCAGTTCAATGCCCTGGCCTTGCCCGGGGATGTGGACGGTGCCCCGACCTGGAAAAACCTGATTGCCGACCTCCGGGCGTTACTGCTCAAGGCGCGCCCTCAGGTCATCGTGTTGCCAACGCCGCTGCTGGATCCGCACCCGGATCACATCTGCGCCCACGCCGCGATCCTCGAAGCCTTGCAAGGCCTGGAGTGGCAGCCGGGTACATTGCTCGGCTACGCCAACCACCTGCATGATAATGATCGTTGGCCCATGGGCGACTCGGGCGCTGGTGTGGCCTTGCCGCCACGCTTTGATGCCACGCATGAACTGGTGCCTTGCAGCTTGCCGCTGACGCTGAACCAGCAGCAAGACAAGGCCATGGCGCTGGGCATGATGCACGACTTGCAGCCGCGGGCGCCGTTCAAGCGCCGCGTGCGCAGGTGGTTGCAGCAATTATTGGCGGGCCGTAGTCCATCGCCTTACGGAGAGAATGAATTCTTCCGCAAGGCGGTGCGCCGCCATGAATTGCTCTGGGTTTTAAAGCAGGATTGAGACCTTATTGAAGGCAGGCTTGCAGGGCCTGCCGCCCCTTTTTCGCCGGGCTGCGTGCCCGCAGCCAGATTGCAGCATGGAGAGTTATGAAACCTCGTTTCAAGGTTTTGCAGTTACAGCCGGACTACAACGTCAAGACCCACGACTTTGCCGACCTCGGCGAGCAGATCGTCAAGGCCTTGCCGGCTGAACGTTTCGAGGTCACATCCGGGTTCCTCAGCGGCCGTCCGCTGCCCGGCCAGCCCCTGAGCGTGGCTGAACACTCCCATTACTTCGAGCTGCCGGAAAAGTCCCTCAAGGGCATCCGTTTCGGCGCCATGTGGCAGATCTACAAATATTGCCGCGAGCAGAAATTCGACGTGGTCATCTGTAACCGCTTCAAGTCGGTCAACATGATGCTGTCCCTCAACCGCTGGTTGAAGATTCCCTTGTGCATCGGCATCTCCCACGGTTTCGGCGAGTACGCCCGTGGCTACCGCCGCCGCCAGACCCAGAAGTGGGTCAGCCCGGCGTGGCGATTTGTCGGGGTGTCGGCAGCGGTCAGGGATTACCTGGTGGACCTCAACTGTGGGTTCACCCGTGAAAACACCACCTTCGTCACCAATGCCATCGACATTCCCCAGGCCGAAGCCTTGCAGTTGCCGCGGGATGAAGCGCGCAAGGCCCTGGGCCTGCCGCTGGATGCGCGGATGATTGGCGCCCTGGGCCGCCTGGTGCCGATCAAGGGGCACACCCATTTGCTGCAAGCCTTCGCCACCCTCAAGGACAAATACCCTGAGGCTCAGGTGGGCATCATCGGCTCTGGCCGCGCCGAAGCAGACCTGCGCGCCGACATCGAGCGCCTGGGCCTGACCGGCCGTGCACACCTGCTGGGCTTTCGCGAAGATGGCATGAAGTACGTGCGCGGTTTCGACATCTGGACCATGCCGTCGCTGTTCGAGGGTCTGGGCCTGGCGCTGCTGGAAGGCATGAGCGGCCATTTGCCGGTCATCGCCTCCAACGGCCCGGCAATGTTGCCGTTGGTGGAAGGTGCAGGCGGCCTGTCCCATGACCCGGGCAACGTCGAGCAACTGTCGGCGGCGCTGGACACTTACCTGGCGTTGAGCGACGAGCAGTTGCGTGCCAAGGGCGAGCAAGTGTTCCGCTACCTGGAAGAAAACCACACCCTGGACGAGTTCCGGCACAAGTATTTGAACCTGATCGAAACCGGTCTGCGTGAAGTAGGTAAAGCATGAGTCTGCAGCAACCTCTCGTCACCGTGATCATCGCCTCCTACAACCACGGGCCGTACATCGAGCAGAGCATCCTCAGTGTGCTTGGCCAGACCTACGCCAATATCGAATTACTGGTGGTGGACGACGGTTCCAAGGATGACAGCGTGGAACGCATCCAGCGCTTGCAGGCCGAGCACGGGTTTGATTTCCAGGTTCAGCAGAACCAGGGCCTGACCAACACCCTGAATGGCGCCATCGCTCGCGCCAAAGGCAGCCTGATCGCGCCATTCGGTTCCGATGACATCATGCTACCGGAGCGTATTGCCACTCAGGTTGCCTACATGGAAGGCAAACCGAAGGTGGGCATCTGTGCCGGCAATATCGAGTTGATCGATGGTGACGGCAAGCCGTACCCGGAGAAGAAGCAGCGCCGCGATTTGCCGTTTCGCAGCCTGGATTTCGATGACCTGTTCCTGGACCGCAAGCCGTTTCCGCCGGCACCGACCCTGATGATCCGTCGGCAGGCGCTGGAAGAGGTCGGCGGATTCGATCCGCTGATTCCGCTGGAAGACTTGTTGATCGAGTTGAAGATCACCCACGCCGGCTACACCATCGACGTATTGAACGTGGTGATGGCGCGCTATCGCCAGCACGCGACCAATACGTACAAGAATCACCGCTATATGATCCAGAACATCCTCAAGACTTACGGGTTGTTCAGCGATCATCCGGCCTACGATCAGGTTCGCTACAACTTCCTGAACTCGATGTTCCTCAAGACCGCCGACCGCGACCGGCCGCTGGCGCGGGAGATCCTCAAGCAGATTCCCTTGAAGTTCTGGGGACGCAAGACCCTGCGTGGGTTGGTGCGGCTGTATCTGGCGCCGCAGCGCAGCTCATAGGGCTTTGGCCTGGCCATTGCGTATAGCGCAATGGCCAGGGGCTTGGAACCTCAGCGGTTCACACCATCACTTGGCCGGGCCAGCGACCTGCGCGACCGGACTATTGAGCTTCAGCACCTGTTCACGGATCTTCGCCGTGGCACTTGGCGAGGCAACCGAGGCATAGCCCTTGGCCAATTGCTCGAAATGGGTTTCGAACAACCAGTTGCGATCCTGTGGATAACGCTGCATGTGCCGCAGGTTGCGCTGGCGCAGGGCGTTGCGCAGGGCTGACGGGTAGATGCGCATGTCGGCCACGTCAATCAGGCCGAACTCGCCGTCATCCATCAACAGCACGTTGCCCAAATGCAGGGAGCGGAAGTACACGCCGCGCTCGTGAAGCTGGGCCATGAACCGGCCGAAACGCTCAATCAACGATTCCCGCAGGCTGCTGTCCAGGCTTTGCAGGGCCTGGCGCAGGGTCAGGCCGGGCAGCGGCTGATAACGTACGGCGCTGCTGGCATCCTTTAACTGGTAGAGATTGAGGATGACCGGTGATGGAATCCCCAATGCACGCAGTTGCTCACTGTTGCTGGCAAAGCGCTCCGAATAGGGATTGAAACTGCCGGAGGTGTACCAGCGACGAGGGCGGAACAGCTTGAGGAAGCTGCCATCCTCCAGACGCAGGACCTTGGGCCCCAGGCCATCGGCTTCGATCACGTGGGCGTTGGCGCACAGCTGTTCGAAGTCTTGAGGTTTCAGGCGTTGAACCGGCATGCGCAGCAGGCTGCGGCGACGCTGCGCGATGCTCAGGCCGGCGATCAGTGCCAGCGGGATCCACAGCAGAAACCAGTGTTCTTTTGGCCGCGAGAGAATGCCGCCGCCTTCGGTCAGGCCGGCACCGATACCGTAGGCCAGCAGGGAGGAGGCCAGGATGAACAACGGCTGTGCACGTTCCTTGAGGCTTTTGTACAGGCCCCAGCCGAGCATGAAGGCCCACGGGATGAAGCCGATGATGCCGACGTAATACAGCACACCCAGAGCAAAGCTGTGGGGCTCGCGCAGCTGATAGCCGTCGGCAAGCGTCAGGTACAGCTCTGAGTCGTAGCTGTGGCCGATCCAGGGGTGTTCGGCGATACGCTCAAGCGACATGCCCCAGATTTCGAAGCGGAACGAGCTGCCACGATTGGTGATCAGTTCGGGATAGAGCAGCAGAAGCGCCGCAGCCCCCAGCGTCATACAGGCGATCAGCAGGGCCGCGCGCCGATTGCGAGTGGTGAAACTCATCCAGAGTACGGCGAGGACCAGGGCAACCAGCGGCGTTCTCGAGCCGGTGGCCAGCACTGCAGCGGCCATGATTGCCAGTGCCGGAACGCTGAACCAGAGTACGTGCGCACGCTTGGTGGTCATGCATACGTACAGCCAGTAGACGCAGAAGAATCCGAATACGTGAGAGCTCAGTAGCGCATTATCAAGAGCCCCACGCCCGCCGATCATTCGCGCGCCCTCTGCGAAGTGGGGAGCAAAAGCCACCAGGCTGCAGGCACTGGAGACCAGCGCAATCAGCGCAGCGCAGAAGAAGATCGGTTTGAACAGTTCGTTGCGGTAATGCAGCAACAGGCCGAAACCGGCAAACAGCGTGAAGGTATTCGGTGGCCGCTTGAACAGGTCGGAATCTGTCGTGGCCTCAGGGCTCCAGAGCAGGCTGGTGAGCGCCCAGCCCGAGAAAACCAGGAAGGCAATCGCCAGGGGCTCGCGCAGTATCTGCTTGAGTTCGGTCGGGCGCAGGCACAACAGCAACAGTGTCGGCGCGGCGAAGAGCAGGTAGTAGAACCTGTGCAGTACGTTTCGATTGGTGACGAAGAACAGCGAGCTCAGGAGCAGCAACAAGCCGATGGGCAGAATCCACAGACAGAGGAAGTCGAAAACGCGGTTTGAGCCATAGGTGAGACGCTTGGATTGCATACAGAAAAGCCGTTCCAAAATAAAGAAAGCCGACCATACTAAAGTAGTGGCTATACAATGTCGCCCGTTGGATCCAACGGGGCCGCGGTTGTGCTGCGTGCAAGTACAACAGAGAAGCTGTGCTAAAGTCAGCCTCCTTTTTCAAAACCGCCGCGTGATATGACCGACTCCAGTCCGAGCGCAAGCCCTTCGAGCTTGAAAATATACTTCCGCCTGCTCAGCTACGTTAAGCCTTATGCCGGCTTGTTCGCGCTGAGTATCGTCGGCTTTCTGATTTTCGCATCGACCCAGCCAATGCTGGGCTACATCCTCAAGTACTTTGTCGACGGCCTGTCCAACCCTGAAGCGGTGTTGTTCCCCACGGTACCTGGTCTGCGGGACCTGCAACTGCTGCAGGCCGTGCCGCTGCTGATCATCCTGATCGCTGCGTGGCAGGGCCTCGGCTCGTTCCTGGGCAACTACCTGCTGGCCAAGGTTTCCCTGGGCCTGGTGCATGACCTGCGGGTGCAACTGTTCAACAACCTGCTGACCTTGCCGAATCGCTATTTCGACAATCACAACTCCGGGCACCTGATTTCCCGCATCACCTTCAACGTGACCATGGTCACCGGTGCGGCGACCGATGCCATCAAGGTAGTGATTCGCGAAGGCATGACGGTGATCTTCCTGTTCGCCTCGCTGCTGTATATGAACTGGCGCCTGACCCTGGTGATGATCGCGATCCTGCCGTTGATTGCTGTGATGGTCAGCACCGCGAGCAAGAAATTCCGCAAGCAGAGCAAGAAGATCCAGGTTGCAATGGGTGACGTCACCCACGTTGCCTCGGAAACCATCCAGGGCTACCGGGTAGTGCGCAGCTTCGGTGGTGAGGTATATGAGCAGAAGCGCTTCCTCAAGGCCAGCCTGAGCAACACCAACAAGCAACTGCGCATGACCCGTACCGGCGCGATCTACACGCCGGCGCTGCAACTGGTGATCTACAGCGCCATGGCGGTGCTGATGTTCCTGGTTTTGTACCTTCGCGGTGATGCTTCTGCAGGTGACATGGTGGCCTACATCACGTTGGCCGGCCTGTTGCCCAAGCCGATTCGTCAGCTCTCTGAAGTCAGCTCGACCATCCAGAAGGGCGTGGCCGGTGCCGAAAGCATTTTCGAGCAGTTGGACGAAGATGTGGAAATCGATCGCGGCACCATTGAGCGTGACAAGGTCAGCGGCCGCCTGGAAGTGCGCAACCTGAACTTCACCTACCCGGGCACCGATCGCCATGTGCTCAAGGACATCACCTTTACCGCAGAGCCCGGGCAGATGGTTGCCCTGGTGGGCCGTTCGGGTAGCGGCAAGTCGACCCTGGCCAGCCTGATCCCGCGTTTCTATCACCACGAGAGCGGTGAGATTCTGCTGGATGGCGTGGAAATCGAAGACTATCGCCTGCTCAACCTGCGTCGGCACATCGCCCAGGTGACTCAGCACGTGACCCTGTTTAGCGACACCGTGACCAACAACATCGCTTACGGTGACCTGGCCGGCGCACCGCGGGCCGATGTCGAGGCGGCGGCGGCCGATGCCTATGCCAAGGACTTCATCGATCAGTTGCCCAAAGGCTTCGATACCCAGGTCGGCGAAAACGGCGTGCTGCTGTCCGGTGGCCAACGCCAGCGCCTGGCAATTGCCCGGGCCTTGCTCAAGAACGCTCCGCTGCTGATCCTCGACGAGGCGACTTCGGCGCTGGATACCGAGTCGGAGCGCCATATCCAGGCAGCCCTGGACAAGGTCATGCAAGGCCGCACGACCCTGGTGATCGCCCACCGCCTGTCGACCATCGAGAAGGCCGACCTGATCCTGGTGATGGACGATGGCCGGATTGTCGAGCGTGGTACCCACGGCGAACTGCTGGCGCAAAACGGTTATTACGCCCGCCTGCACGCCATGGGCCTGGACGCGCCGATCCCGGCCGACATCACCTGATGTACCGGCGTGAGGGGCCTGGCCCCTCACGCCATTGCCCTCGCAACATCTTCTCTGCACACCCCGACAAGCCTTTGACAACCCTGTGGTAATATCGCGCCCCTGTTCATTTTGTATGTGGGTTGCTCCATGAAGTTGTCCATGCCGCGATTCGATCAAGCCCCTGTCTTGGTGGTCGGCGATGTCATGCTCGACCGTTACTGGCATGGCGGTACCTCACGGATTTCCCCTGAGGCACCGGTACCGGTAGTCAAGGTCGAGCAAATCGAAGACCGTCCAGGTGGCGCTGCCAACGTTGCCCTCAATATTGCCGCTCTCGGCGCCCCGGCCTCCCTGGTGGGTGTGACCGGCGACGACGAAGCCGCCGACAGCCTGGCCAACAGCCTGCGTGGCGCTGGTGTGCGTGCGTTGTTCCAGCGTATTCCCCACCAGCCGACCATCGTCAAGCTGCGGGTCATGAGCCGGCACCAGCAATTGCTGCGTATCGATTTTGAAGAACCCTTCGCCACCGACGCCCTGGCCCTCAGTGCCCAGGTCGACGAGTTGCTCGAAGGCATCAAGGTGCTGGTGCTGTCCGATTACGGCAAAGGCGCCTTGAGAAACCACCAGATGCTGATCCAGGCCGCCAAGGCCCGGGGCATTCCGGTACTGGCGGATCCCAAGGGCAAGGACTTCTCGATTTATCGGGGTGCCAGCCTGATCACGCCGAACCTCAGCGAATTTGAAACCATCGTCGGCGGTTGCGTCGATGAGCACGAGTTGGTCACCAAGGGCGCCAAGCTCATGGCCGACCTCGACCTGGGCGCCTTGCTGGTAACCCGTGGCGAACACGGCATGACCTTGCTGCGCCCTGATCACCCGGCGATGCACCTGCCAGCGCGAGCCCGTGAAGTGTTCGACGTGACCGGGGCCGGTGACACGGTGATTTCCACCCTGGCCGCCTCCATTGCCGCCGGTGAAGAGTTGCCCCACGCAGTGGCCCTGGCCAATCTTGCAGCGGGCATTGTGGTTGGCAAACTGGGTACGGCTGCCATCAGCGCACCTGAGCTGCGCCGCGCCATCCAGCGTTCCGAGGGTTCGGAGCGCGGTGTGTTGAGTATCGAACAACTGCTGTTGGCGATTGACGATGCCCGTGCCCATAAAGAGAGCATTGTCTTCACCAATGGTTGCTTCGACATCCTCCACGCCGGTCACGTGACCTACCTGGAGCAGGCGCGGGCCCAAGGCGATCGCTTGATCGTGGCGGTCAACGACGATGCGTCGGTCAGCCGCCTGAAAGGGCCTGGCCGCCCGATCAACAGTGTCGACCGTCGCATGGCGGTACTGGCGGGCCTGGGGGCGGTGGACTGGGTGATCAGCTTTGCCGAGGGGACACCGGAAAACCTGTTGGCCCAGGTCAAGCCGGACGTACTGGTCAAGGGCGGTGATTATTCGGTCGACCAGGTGGTCGGTGCCGATATCGTCAGTGCTTATGGCGGCAAGGTCAAAGTGTTGGGGCTGGTTGAAAACAGCTCGACCACGGCGATTGTCGAGAAGATCCGCAATAACTGATGGTGGGAGCGGGCTTGTGTGGGAGCGAGCTTGCTCACGAAAGCGGTGGATCAGTCACACATATGCTGACTGACACTGCGCTTTCGCGAGCAAGCCCGCTCCCACATTCGGCCGCCGTGACCTGACGTCCGGTTACCGGTTGGCTTTTTTCTTCGGCACGATCTTGCGCAAGATCTGCCGCGCCTTGCCGGTCAACCGCTTCAATTTCGACTCTTTTTCTGGCGCGCTCAGCCCCTGCTGCCGCAGCCAATCCTTCCAGCGGATCCGCTCATCACGCACTACCCAGCCTTCCTGCTGTGCAAAGCTCTCAGCCAGATATAACCCTCGCGTACTCGCCGGATACAGCTGATCCTTCTTCAAGGTATACAGCTCTGCACACGGCTGTCCGTCCTTCAGCGGCATCAGGTACAGGTCCGGGCGCTGGCGGTCCAGGCGGGCCACCAGTTGGTCGCCCTCCAGGCGCTCGTCCACATGAAACAGACTCAGGGACTTTGCTTCCTTGGGTACTTCCAGGCGCAAGTCATAAATCAACTGCAGCGAAGCCGTCGGCAGGTGCACGTAAGCGCGTGGCCGTTCAATCAATTGCATGGTGGCGCAGCGCACCGGGCGCGCGGCCCCGGACAGCGGTGAGAGACGAAACGGCAACGCTTCGCGGTAGTGCAGGGCAGACGAGTAGGGGGCCGGAAGCCAGGTGTCGTTGAAGCGCCCGCCCAGCCAGCCTTCCGGGGTTTCCAGCAGGCATTCCTCGGCGATTTCCTGGATGGCGGTGTGCAGTGGCAGGTTCAGCTCGTGGGCCGGCACATAACCGGAGATCAGCTTGAGCACAACGTCGCCACGGTCTTGCCGACGCTGGCGCACCAGCACCCAGTAATCACGGTTCTGCCAATGCAGCGTCAGGCGCACCGAGACACCAAGGTTGGCCAGTTCCAGCACGAAACGCTCAGTGTCTTTCACCTCCACCGGCTTGCGCCGTTGCAGGGTCTGGGCGAAGTTGAGCGGCATGCCGACGCTCTGGTAACTCAAGCCTTCGGGCGTGGCTTCGACATGCAGCGGCAGTGTTTTAAAGTTACTCGGGTTTTTTCTAATGAGCGTTCGCGCCATGTCGGCTCCTTCTTGCGTCGGGGTCGGCCGCGTCGGCGGCATCAGAGTTGGCGAATGACCTTGGCAGCGGTCGCTACGTTATGGGCGAGGTGCAGCGGATTGATGGTCCCGACAATAGCACTGGCCACGCCGGTTTGCGCAAACAACAACATGAAACTGGCGTAAATTGGATCCACTCCTGATTCCAGGCAGACATGGCCACTGGCTAGTGCCTTTTTCACCAGGATGCCTTTGCCATGGGCGGCAGCATAATCAATGACGGCTTTCTCGGCCTGTTCGTTCAGATTGTAGGTAACCATGGCGCAATCGCCTTGTTCCAGAGCCTTCACACCGCCCTCGACGGTTTTGCCCGAGAAGCCGAAACCACGGATCTTGCCCTCGCGCTTGAGGTCCTCCAGGGTCTGATACACCTCGCAGTCGTTGAGGATATGCAGGTCATTGCCGTCGGAGTGCACCAGCACTAGGTCGATAAAATCCGTTTCAAGTCGTTTCAGACTGCGCTCCACTGAAAGCCGGGTGTGGGCCGCGCTGAAATCGTGGTGGGACACGCCCTCGGCGAACTCCTCACCCACCTTGCTGACGATCACCCATTCCTGGCGCTGACCACGCAACAGCGGGCCCAGGCGTTCTTCGCTGCGGCCATAGGCCGGCGCGGTGTCGATCAGGTTGATGCCCAATTGCCGGGCCTGGCGCAGCAGCATCCGCGCGGCATCGTCATCGGGAATCTGGAAGCCGCTGGGGTATTTCACCCCTTGGTCGCGGCCCAGCTTGACGGTTCCCAGTCCCAGCGGCGAAACCATCAAACCGGTGCTGCCCAATGGGCGATGAAGGTCATGCAGGGTCGGCAGGGTCATGGCAGCAGTTGCTCCCAGGCAGGTTGGGCGATGGCGGGTTTTGGCAGGTCGGGGAGCGTTTCCGTGACACTTGGCTTGATGCCGTCACGTTCCAGTGCGTTGATCACCCGATCAGCGAAGTCCGGCGCCAATGCCAGCTTGGTCGGCCAGCCCACCAGCAGGCGATCCTGCTCGGCGAGGAAGGCGTTGTCCGGGCGGGTCAGGCCTGACTGCAACGGCTCGGCGCGGTCCACGCGCAGGGTCGCCCACTGAGTCTGGCTCATATCGATCCAGGGCAGCAGCTGCGCCAACTCCTTTTGTGCGGTGGCGATCTGTTGCTCCGGGGTGCGGGCCACACCTTCGGCCTCGGCGATATCGCCGCCGAGGTACCACACCCAATTGCCATCGGCGGCGGGGTGTGTGGTCACAGTGATGCGCGGCTTGGTGCCGCCACCCAGGCAATGGGCGTAGAGCGGCTTCAGGCCGGGGCCCTTGGCGATGATCATGTGCAGCGGTCGACGTTGCATGGCGGGTTGGCTCAGGCCCAGGGCGCTGAGCAAATCCGCAGTGCCGCCACCGGCGCTGAGGACGATACGCTGGGCGCGGATCTCGCGGCCATCGACCTTCAGGCCTGCCAGCGTGCCGTCTTCCATTAACGGTTCGATCTTCTCCCCGGCGAGCAAGCCATCACCGGCCAGTTGCGCCAGGCGTTCGATCAGGCTCGGGACGTCGATCACCAGTTCGGCCAGGCGATAGACCTTGCCCTTGAAGCGTCGGTCCTGCAGGGCCGGTGGCAGGTCATCGCCCTTCACTTGGTCCACACGGCCACGCACGGCCTTGCTGGCGAAGAAGCTGGTGAGGTTGCCGGCGATAGTCCCCGGCGACCACAAATAGTGGGCTTCGGACAGCAGGCGTACGCCCGAAAGGTCCAGCTCGCCGTTGCCCGCCAAGGCTTCGCGCCAGCGGCGGGGCATGTCGGCGATGGCTTCGGAGGCGCCGGTCAGGGCACCATGCAGTGCGTATTTCGCACCGCCGTGGATGATCCCCTGGGACTTCACGCTTTGCCCGCCGCCGAGGGTGGCGCTTTCCACCAGCACCGTGGAAAAGCCCTGGCGGCGCAGGCGCGCATTGAGCCAGAGGCCGGCAACCCCGGCGCCGACAATTAGAACGTCGGTGGAAATAACGGATGGCATGCAGCGACCTCAGTGTTCAAGACAGGCTGCGCAGTATACAGGCTCATGCAGTGAATCTTCGCCCCAGCGCTCCCTAATGACAGGCGCACCGTAGGAGCTGTCGAGTGAAACGAGGCTGCGAGTTTCAGCCTCAGTTGAGTCTCACGTGAACGCTCAGTGCCCGGCCGTTTTCGAGAACAACTGAATCACCACCACCCCCAGCACAATCAGGCCCATCCCGAGCATCGCCGGGATATCCAGTTTCTGCCCATAGATAAACAGCGCGGCGATGCTGACCATCACGATGCCCATCCCGGCCCACACTGCATACGCGACACCCACCGGCACGGTGCGCACCACCAGCGTCAGCATCCAGAAGGCCACGCCGTAACCGACGATCACCAGCAACAGCGGGATCGGCGTGCTGAAACCCTTGATCGCTTTCATGGAAACGGTGGCGATCACTTCCGAGCAGATGGCAATGGCCAGGTAATAGTAGGCGGCGTTCATGGGTAAATCCTCGGTACAGGGGGCAACCGCAGGAGCGAGCTTGCTCACGAAAATCGTCAACGATAACGCAGCGCATCTGGTTTAACGCGGCGTGCTGAGGTTTTTCGCGAACAAGCTCGCTCCTGCAAAGGTCGGCATTTTAGAGAATTACCAGATGCGGTAAAGTCATTACCTATCCGAATTAAAGATGGGTTGAGCCATGAGCGTGCAATGGAGTCTTGAGCAGATGCGCCTGTTTGTCAGCGTCGCCGAGCAGCGTTCGTTTTCGGCGGTGGCACGGGACCAGCGCAGGGCACAGTCGGCGGTCAGCAATGGGATTGCCTTGCTGGAGGCGGACCTGGGCCTGTGCCTGTTTGATCGCAGCAGCGGCCGCCAGCCCCGTTTGACCGAGGCCGGCACGGCATTGCTTGAAGAGGCGCGGGAAGTCTTGCGCCAGTGCGAGCGCCTGAATGGTCGCGCCTTGTCGTTGATGCGCGGCGAAGAGGCGCGCCTGCGCCTGGCCCAAGATGAAGCCATGCTCTATCAGCCGGTGCTTGATAGCCTCGAAGCGCTGGCGGGAAAATTTCCCAGCCTGGAAGTGCAGTTGTCCAGCGCGGCCCAAGGCGATGTCGCACGCAAACTGGTGGAGCGCAAGGCCGATCTGGGCCTGCTGTTCTATCACGATCAAATCCCCGAAGCGCTGGAGCGTCGGGTGCTGGGCAGTGTGGAGATGGTGACCGTGTGCGGTATCGGTCATCCCATGGCCAAGGAACAGTTCGTGGATTGCCAGCGCCTGGCACAGTTTCGCCAGTTGCTGATGGCGACCCAGACCAGTGTGTATCCCGGCAGTGAGGCCGCCAGCCCGCAAGTGTGGCGGGCTGACAGTTTCTACGTGCTGGCCGAATGGCTGGCGCGCGGCCTGGGTTGGGCCTGGTTGCCGCGGCATGTGGTGCAGTATCCGGCCTATCAGAACCAGATGGTCGAACTGAACAGCGAATGGACCCCGCCGGCGCTGGTGGTGGAGTTGGTCTGGCGCCGCGACGAGCCCCTCGGCCCGGCCGCGCGTTTCCTTGCAGAACGTTTTGCCGAGTGCTTGCAGGCGATCGACTGAAAAAGCCGATAAACTCCGCCGCCATGAATAGAACTCTCTACAGCTGTCTGTTTTACCTGGCGCTGCCGTTGGTGGCTTTACGTCTGTGGCTGCGGGCCCGCAAAGCGCCGGCTTACGCGAAGCGCGTGGGTGAACGCTTTTCCTATGGCTTGCCGGTGATGCAGCCTGGCGGGATCTGGGTGCACGCCGTGTCGGTGGGTGAAAGCATCGCCGCTGCGCCGATGATTCGCGGGCTGCTGGAACGTTATCCACAGCTGCCGATCACCGTCACCTGCATGACGCCCACCGGTTCCGAGCGGATCCAGGCGTTGTTCGCCAACGAGCCGCGCATCCAGCACTGCTACCTGCCATACGATTTGCCCTGTGCGGCCAAGCGGTTTCTCGATCGTGTGCAGCCCAAACTGGCGGTGATCATGGAGACCGAGCTGTGGCCCAACCATATTCATCAATGCGCCAAGCGCGGGATCCCCGTGGCATTGGCCAACGCACGGCTGTCGGCCCGGTCGGCCAAGGGTTACGGACGTTTCGCCAAGTTGACCGCGCCGATGCTGGCGGAAATGAGCCTGTTCGCCGTCCAGACCGAAACCGAGGCCGAGCGTTTTCGCAGCCTGGGTGCACGGCCCGAGACCGTCGAGGTCACCGGTTCGATCAAGTTCGACCTGACCATCGACCCGCAACTGCTGGAGCGCGCCGCCGCCTTGCGTGATCAATGGCACGCCAGCGAACGCCCGGTATGGATCGCCGCCAGCACCCACGAAGGCGAAGATGAAGTGGTGCTTGCCGCCCATCGCCAGTTGCTCGCCAGCTATCCCAATGCCTTGCTGATTCTGGTGCCGCGCCATCAAGAGCGCTTCAACCCGATGTTCGAGCTGTGCCAGCAACAGGGTTTCGCCACGGTGCGTCGCTCCAGCGGCGAGGCGGTGACGGCGCAGACATCCGTGTTGCTGGGCGACACCATGGGCGAGTTGCTGTTTCTTTATGCCCTGGCCGACAGCGCCTTCGTCGGCGGCAGCCTGGTCGCCACGGGCGGGCATAACCCGCTGGAACCGGCGGCCTTGGCCAAGCCGGTTATCTGCGGGCCCCACGTGTTCAACTTCCTTGAAATCAGCGCAATGATGCGTGACGCCGGCGCGTTGCAGGAAGTGGACGATGCCGAGGGTTTGGCGGTGGCGGTGCAGCGTTTGTTCGAGCTGCCGCGTGACGCGCAGAGAATGGGGCAGGCGGGGCTGGCGGTGATGCGCGCCAATCAGGGGGCGTTGAAGCGTTTGCTGGATGGGTTGGGCAGACTGCTTAACGTCTAACAACACAAATCAAATGTGGGAGCGGGCTTGCTCGCGAATGCGCAGTGTCAGTCAGCGAATAAGTCGACTGATACACCGCTTTCGCGAGCAAGCCCGCTCCCACATTGGGTTAACGGGCGGTCTTAGTAACCCGGGTTAGCCTTCAACTGCGCCGCAGCCGCCTTGGCCAGGTCCGGCGGCAGGAAGTCCTTGTCCGGGTTGTAGTCGGCCTTCAGGTACCGCGCCAGATCCTGCAGATCCCCCGGGTTCAGCGTTCCCGCCGCCTGCTTCAAGCGCAGGTTGTCGAGGATGTAGTCGTAGCGGCTGTTGTTGTAGTTGCGCACCGAGGTGTAGAGCTGGCGCTGGGCGTCCAGCACATCGACGATATTGCGCGTGCCCACCTGGTAACCGATTTCCGTGGCTTCCACCGCGCTCTGGTTGGAGATGATCGACTGACGGCGCGCCTGCACCTGCTCCACATCGGTGTTCACCGCGCGGTGCAGGTTACGGGTGTTTTCCACCACCTGGCGACGCAGGCCTTCGCGCTGCTGCTCGGTCTGCCCCAGGCGGGAATAGGATTCGCGCACTTGCGAGCTGGTCAGGCCGCCGCTGTACAGCGGGATCCTCAACTGCAAGCCTACAGTGCGTTGCGACACGTCACCGTGATACGGCTGGCCGAAGGCGCTCGGGTTACTGAAACCCAGGGCATCGTTGTCACCTTTTTCATATTGCGCCACGGCATCCAGGGTCGGCGCGTGGCCGGCCTTGCGTTGCTTGAGGGTTTCTTCGGCGGCGGTGACCGCATAGTTGCTGGCCAGCAGGTTCAGGTTCTGGCGCCCGGCGGTTTCGACCCAGGCCTTGGCGTCGTTCGGCGACGGCGGCAGCACCGGCAGCGTGTGCACGATGCCCTGGATCGAGTTGTACTGGCGGTTGGTCAGGGTGATCAGCGCTTCGAAGGCGTCGTCCACCTGGCGCTGGGCCAGGATCCGGTTGGCGCGGGCGGTGTCGTAGCTGGCCTGGGATTGCAGCACGTCGGTCTTGTCCGACAGGCCCACGTCAAAGCGCTCGTTGGACTGGTCCAGCTGGCGTTTGAAAGCCGCTTCTTCGGCCTTGGTCGAGGCCAGGTTGTCCTGGGCCCGCAGCACGGCGAAGTAGTTTTCGGCGCTTTGCAGGATCAGGTTCTGTTCGGTGGCCGAGAGTTGCAGCGAAGCCTGTTCGTTGACGGCTTCGGCAGCCTGCAACTGGAACCAGCGATCAGCGCGGAACAGTGGCTGGCTCAAGGTCGCGCGCCAGGAATGCGCATCGCGGTTGACCGTGGCCGCAGGTTGATCGAGCTGGGTGCGCACATTATTGATGTCGGCACCGGCCGACAGGTTCGGCAGCAAGCCAGCGCGGGCCTGGGGCACCACTTCTTTCTGCGCGCCGTATTGGGCGCGGGCGGCGGCCAGGTCGGCGTTGTTGTCCACCGCTTCCTGGTAGACGCTGACCAGGTCGGTTTTGGTCGTCAGGGGCGCTTCAGCTGCCCAGACCAGTCCGTTGGTCGCACAAGACACGGCGAGAGCCAGTGAAAGTTTGCGCAGCATGAGGCGATCCCTAGAGTAAATATTACGGCGATAATTTGGAGCCCAAGGCTAAGGCGGCCCATTCCTGGCGTCAAGACCTCAAGCAGTCACCGAGTGTAGTGGCGCTATCACGGCACAACAATCCTGTAATTACGCCATTCATCACGATGAATGCACCGCCGTTGGCAATTTGCCTGCTCCATGGTCTAGACTGGCCGCGTTCTTGTCGGGGTGCCTTGTTGGAAGGCTGAGATCGGTAAATACCGGATCCCGTTGAACCTGATCAGGTTAGCGCCTGCGTAGGGAACAAGATTTCTCGTCACCCGGCGAGTCCTCTTGTGCTTCGTCCGGGATGTTGTTCGACAATCGAACAGCCCGTGCGCCAAGCACAGCACTGTCACAGTGCGTCCATCCGTCACAGGTTCACTCCGACAAAAATCCACCGCCTGGATAGTTGGAGAGCCCGTGATGAGCATCGAATTAAAAAGCCAAAAATCAAAAAACACCGTGCACCTGAGTGAATCGGCCAAGGTCGACTCCGGTTCCGTACAGCCTTTTACCCGCTCGCAAAAAATCTACGTCCAGGGCACCCGTCCGGATATCCGCGTGCCGATGCGCGAAGTCAGCCTCGACGTGACCCCCACCGACTTTGGCGGCGAAATCAACGCGCCCGTGGTGGTCTACGACACCTCCGGCCCGTACACCGACCCGAATGTGATCATCGACGTGCGCAAAGGCCTGGGCGATGTGCGCTCGCCGTGGATCGAATCCCGTGGCGACACCGAGCGCCTGTCGGGCTTGAGCTCGCACTTCGGCCAACAGCGTCTGAGCGATGCCGAGCTGACCGCGCTGCGTTTCGCCCACGTGAAAAACCCGCGCCGCGCCAAGGCCGGGGCCAACGTTACCCAAATGCACTACGCCCGCAAAGGCATCATCACCGCCGAGATGGAATACGTTGCCATCCGCGAAAACATGAAGCTGGAAGAAGCCCGTGCCGCCGGCCTGCTGGAGCAGCAACACGCCGGCCACAGCTTCGGCGCCAGCGTGCCGAAAATCATCACCCCGGAATTTGTGCGCGAAGAAATCGCCCGTGGCCGCGCGATCATCCCGGCCAACATCAACCACACCGAGCTGGAACCGATGATCATCGGCCGTAACTTCCTGGTGAAGATCAACGGCAACATCGGCAACAGCGCCCTGGGTTCGTCCATCGAAGAAGAAGTGGCGAAACTGACCTGGGGCATTCGCTGGGGTTCGGACACGGTGATGGACCTGTCCACCGGCAAGCACATCCATGAAACCCGCGAGTGGATCATCCGCAACTCGCCGGTGCCGATCGGTACCGTGCCGATCTATCAAGCTCTGGAAAAAGTCGGCGGCGCCGCTGAAGACCTGACCTGGGAGCTGTTCCGCGACACCCTGATCGAACAGGCCGAGCAGGGCGTCGATTACTTCACCATCCACGCCGGCGTGCTGCTGCGCTACGTGCCGCTGACCGCCAAGCGCGTCACCGGCATCGTTTCTCGTGGGGGTTCGATCATGGCCAAGTGGTGCCTGGCGCACCACAAAGAGAACTTCACCTACACCCATTTCGACGAAATCTGCGAAATCATGAAGGCCTATGACGTCAGCTTCTCCCTGGGAGACGGCCTGCGCCCGGGCTCGATTGCCGACGCCAACGACGCCGCACAATTCGGCGAGCTGGAAACCCTTGGCGAACTGACCAAGATCGCCTGGAAGCACGACGTGCAAACCATGATCGAAGGCCCGGGCCACGTGCCGATGCAGTTGATCAAGGAGAACATGGACAAACAGCTGGAGTGCTGCGACGAGGCGCCGTTCTACACCCTCGGCCCACTGACCACCGACATCGCGCCGGGTTATGACCACATCACCTCGGGCATCGGGGCGGCGATGATCGGCTGGTTCGGTTGCGCGATGCTCTGCTACGTCACGCCGAAGGAACACTTGGGCCTGCCGAACAAGGATGACGTGAAGACCGGGATCATCACCTACAAGATCGCGGCGCATGCGGCGGACTTGGCCAAGGGGCATCCGGGGGCGCAGATTCGTGACAACGCGTTGAGCAAGGCGCGCTTTGAATTCCGCTGGGAAGACCAGTTCAACCTGGGCCTGGACCCGGACACGGCGCGTTCGTACCACGACGAAACCTTGCCGAAGGACTCGGCCAAGGTCGCGCATTTCTGCTCGATGTGCGGGCCGAAATTCTGCTCGATGAAAATCACCCAAGAAGTGCGTGAGTACGCGGCCAACCAGCGCATTGAAGCGGTGGATGTGGACGTCGCCAAGGGACTGGCAGAGCAGGCGGAGCGGTTCAAGCAGGAAGGTAGTCAGCTGTACAAAAAGGTCTGAATCAGAACCTGTGGCGAGGGAGCTTGCTCCCGCTGGAGTGCGCAGCGCTCCCGGAATCTGGATCGGTGTTTTAACTGACACTCATCAGTTGCAGGTTTTGGGGCGGCTTCGCCGCCCAGCGGGAGCAAGCTCCCTCGCCACAGGGGGTTTTCCTGATTCAAATAATAGTGTTCCTCTGAGATAACACCCTTGAGCATTCAACCCAGCACCTATTCCCCAGACATCGCAGTCCCCTTGGACAAACGCGTCTTCGGCGCCCGCGATCTCTTCTCCTTGTGGTTCTCCCTGGGCATCGGCCTGATGGTCCTGCAAACCGGCGCGCTGTTGGCGCCGGGACTGGGCCTGTCCGGCTCGTTGCTGGCGATCTTCCTCGGCACTCTGGTCGGCGTCCTGCTGCTGGCCGCCGTCGGCGTGATTGGCAGCGACACCGGCCTGTCCTCCATGGCTGCCCTCAAACTCAGTCTCGGCAACAAGGGCGCAAGCCTGCCGGCGCTGCTGAACCTGCTGCAGCTGATCGGCTGGGGCTCGTTCGAAATCATCGTGATGCGCGACGCCGCCAGCCTGTTGGGCGCTCGCGCGTTCAGCGAAGGCAGCCTGCTGACCAGCCCATTGTTCTGGACCCTGGTATTCGGCGCCCTCGCGACCTTGCTCGCCGTCAGCGGTCCGCTGACCTTCGTACGGCAGATCCTGCGCAAGTGGGGCATCTGGCTGTTGCTGGCGGCCTGCCTGTGGCTGACCTGGAACCTGTTCGCCAAAGCCGACCTGGCTGCACTCTGGGCTCAGGCCGGTGACGGTTCGATGCCATTCGCCGTGGGCTTCGATATCGCCATCGCCATGCCGCTGTCCTGGCTGCCACTGATTGCCGACTACTCGCGCTTCGGCAAACGCGCGAAAAACGTGTTCGGCGGCACGGCGCTGGGTTTCTTTATCGGTAACTTCTGGCTGATGAGCCTGGGCGTGGCCTACACCCTGGCGTTTGCGCCGAGCGGTGAAGTGAATGCGTTACTGCTGGCATTGGCCGGGGCGGGCCTGGGGATTCCGCTGCTGCTGATTCTGCTGGATGAATCAGAAAATGCCTTCGCCGATATTCACTCGGCGGCGGTGTCCAGCGGGATTCTGTTGCGTTTGAAAGTCGAGCACCTGGCGTTGGCCATCGGCGTTATCTGCACGCTGATCGCCTGCTTCGCGCCATTGGCGCAGTACCAGAACTTCCTGCTGCTGATCGGTTCTGTGTTCGCGCCGCTGTTCGGCGTGGTGCTGGTGGATCACTTCATCCTGCGCCGCCGTGGCCTTGGCGTCGCTGCCAACCTGCGCTGGCCGGCGCTGTTGGCCTGGCTCGGTGGCGTCAGTACTTATCACTTGCTGGCGAATCTGTACCCGGATGTCGGCGCGACCCTGCCGGCGCTGGTGCTGGCAGGGCTGTTGCACTTCATCCTGGGCCGGGCCTTCAGTGGCGTGCGGGCACCAGCTCAGGCTTGATCACGCCGGTCAGGCGCGCATAGGGGATGGTCATTTCGATCAGCCCCAATGCGTAGGGCGCGATGGTGGTCACGTTGTACTTGAGCACCACGCCATTGCTGGTCAAGGCCACATTCGGGGTTTTCTGGAACGGCCAGCTCTTCACAAACTCCGGGTCGCGGTCCATCTGCGAGTTGATCAGCCAGTTGTTGTGGGCGACTTTCGCGGTCTTCCAGAACGCATCTTCCTGGCCCGGCAACAGCATGTCGGTCAGGCTCAGCTCTTTGTGCAGCAGGCGTGAATAGTTGATGAAACCGCGGCCCGGCTCGCCGTGGGCGGTGCCGGTGTCCAGGTAGCTGGACACTTCGATGATCACCAGTCCGTCATGCTGCTCACGTACCTTGGCCTGCAAGTACATGCTGTTGCGGTCAGGCGACTCACGCAAGAACTTGTCGCGGTAGGCGTTCAGGGTGGCGGGCATGCTCTGGCCTGGCGAGGTGCGGGCCATCTGCAGCAGGCGCTGTTCGATGATCTGGTCCAGCTGTGGTTCCGACGGGAAGTGCACGGTGTCGATGTTTACCAACGGGCAATCCGGGCTGCTGCAGCCGGGTTTGATCTGCTCGGAGGCGTCGGAGGTGGTGTCCAGCGGCTTGAGATAGCTCGGTTGGAACAGGCTCTGGCAAGCACCCAGGGTCAAGGCGATACAGGCCACGGAGGCGATTTTTAAAAGCGACATGTGTGTCCTTCATAAATCGAGGAAAGGTGAAAATGTGGAGCTTCGACTCCCGACAAGGCAGTCAGTTCGCCACTAAGCTGATTAGAGTGAGTTTGACGCCCGCCGTCTATCCCGGCAACCGGAAAGGGGCTGCATCAAGGGGCACGAGCGCGTTAGGATGGCGCGATGTCGAGGCCGCCTCGATACCGCAAGGCAAAAAACGAGGGTTGATATGACGGACACAGCGAAATCGACGCCGAGCAAGGTTGAGATTGTTCAGCGCGACAATGCCTATAAGGGCTTCTACAAACTGGATCGGCTGAAGCTGCGGCACGAGAAGTTTGATGGCGGCATGAGCCGTGAGCTCAATCGCGAAGTCTTTGTTCGTCATGACGCCGTGTGTGTGCTGCCCTACGACCCGCAGCGCGACGAAGTGGTGCTGATCGAGCAGTTTCGCGTAGGCGCCATGGGCCGTACCGACAATCCATGGCTGATCGAAATGGTCGCCGGCCTGATCGATAAAGATGAGCAACCGGAGGAGGTTGCACACCGCGAAGCCGAAGAGGAAGCTGGCCTTACCTTCTCTGCACTCTGGCCGATCACGAAGTACTTTCCGTCGCCGGGTGGCAGCACCGAATTTGTCCACTTGTTCCTGGGCCGTTGCGAAAGCGCCGGGGCCGGTGGCGTCCATGGACTGGAAGAGGAAGCTGAAGATATCCGCGTCACCGTCTGGGCCTTTGAAGACGCCCTGCAAGCGGTACGTGACGGTAAAATTTCCAACGCAGCGAGCATTATTGCCCTGCAATGGCTTGCGCTTAATCGCGCGGAAGTGAGGGGGTTATGGCAGTAAAGGCACGGGAGCGATATCGGGTTGACCTGATCGGGCTGCAAGCAGCCTGCGAGGCCAACTATGCACGGCTCATGCGGCTGCTGCCGGACATGCGCCACACCCCCGAGGCGCGGCGCATTGCCGTGACCCACGGCGACCAGATGCTCGGTGTGCTGACCCTGGAAGTGATCGTGAACTGCCCGTACACCACCACCCTGCGGGTGCGCCAGGAGCACAGTCTGCCGTGGCTGCCGGTGCCGCAGCTGGAAGTGCAGGTGTACCACGACGCGCGCATGGCCGAAGTGATCAGCGCCGAACATGCACGACGCTTTCGCAGCATCTATCCTTACCCCAATGTGTTCATGCACCAGCCCGATGAGAAAGCCCAGCTCAATGTGTTCCTCGGCGAATGGTTGAGCCACTGCCTGGCCCTGGGCCACGAGTTCGAAGTCGTTCGATAGATGTGAACTGTGTCCGCTTCACGGGTTTCCTCTTTGTGTCCTGCCCCAGCATAATCGCCTCAAATGTCCATTCCTGTGATCACGCCCTGGGAGAACGCCTTGCCGAGCGTATCCGCCTTGAACCCTGACGCTTCGGCGTTGCTGGTGCAGTTGTCCGATAGCCACCTGTTTGCCGAGGCGGACGGCGGGCTGCTGGGCATGAAAACCCGCGAGAGCCTGCAACGGGTGATCGAGCTGGTGCTGGCGCAGCAGCCGCAGATTGAGCTGGTGCTGGCCACCGGGGATTTGTCCCAGGACGGTACGCTGGAGTCGTATCAGGCGTTTCGTGACATGACCCGACAGATTGAAGCGCCGGCGCGGTGGATTCCGGGGAATCACGATGAGCCGCAGGTGATGCTGCAAGCGGCGATCAACAGTGCGTTGCTGGAACCGGTTGTGGATGTGGGTAACTGGCGGATTACCCTGCTGGACTCGGCGGTGCCGGGCTCGGTGCCGGGGTATTTGCAGGACCAGCAACTGCAACTGTTGGCGCAATCGTTGAGTGAGGCGCCGACTCGGCATCATCTGGTGTGTTTTCACCATCATCCGGTGTCGATTGGGTGTGCTTGGATGGAGCCCATCGGTTTGCGTAATCCTGAGGCGTTGTTTGCGGTGCTGGATCGGTTCCCTCAGGTGCGTGCGGTGCTTTGGGGGCATGTGCATCAGGAAATCGACCGCGAACGCAACGGCGTGCGTCTGCTGGCTTCGCCGTCCACCTGCATCCAGTTCGCCCCCGGCAGCGAGGACTTCAAGGTGAGCGAGGAAGCGCCCGGTTATCGCTGGCTGCGCCTGCATGCCGACGGACGGTTGGAAACCGGCGTGGAGCGGGTGCAGGGCTTTGCGTTTCAGGTGGATTACGGTAGCAGCGGGTACTGACGGCTTTGGGGGCGGCGGCCTACCGGCCGGCTTGAATGTTAAAAGCGAAAGCAAAGCTGCTTTCCTGTAGGAGCGAGCTTGCTCGCGAAAAACCTGAGACCGCCGCGTTGAATCAGGATGCCCGCGTCATCGTTAACGACCTTCGCGAGCAAGCCCGCTCCCACATTTGGACCGTGCCCGCTTCTGGTTTTGCTGTTGCTTTTGCTTCACCACACTCAAGCCGGCCGGTAGGCCGCTGTGCTATCAGCCCTCACCCAAATAACGGATATGCACCCAGAAACCCCGCTAGAGCCTAGCCCTCAAGTTCCCTGTAAACTGCCCCCTCTTTGAGCTGACCCACAGAGGACCCGGAATGTCCGCATCGATCTTGTATATCCACGGCTTCAACAGCGCTCCCGCCTCCAACAAGGCCAGCCAGTTGATCACCGTGATGGGCAGCCTCGGTCTGGCCGACCAGTTGCGCGTGCCGGCCCTGCATCATCACCCCCGCCAGGCGATCCCCCAGTTGGAGGCGGCTATCCGTGAGCTCGGAAGGCCACTGCTGGTAGGCAGCTCCCTCGGCGGCTACTATGCAACCCATCTTGCCGAACGCCATGGCCTCAACGCCTTGCTGGTCAACCCGGCAGTCAGCCCTCATCGGATGTTCGACGGATACCTGGGCACCCAGAAGAACCTCTACACCGATGAAACCTGGGAATTGACCCACGATCACGTTGCAGCCCTGGCCGAGCTGGAAGTACCGGCGCCTCAGGACCCCCAGCGTTATCAGGTGTGGTTGCAGACCGGCGATGAAACACTGGATTATCGGCTCGCCCAGCAGTATTACCGGGCCTGTGCCTTGCGCATCCAGGCCGGTGGCGACCACGGTTACCAAGGTTTTGCCCAGCAGTTACCGGCGCTGTTGAGTTTTGCCGGCATTGGCGCAGATCAGTACCAATCCTTCGATTTCACCGCATTGTGAAACCGCAGGTTACTTTTTAATCGAACGACTCACGACGAGACCCCATGGCCACTCCCAGCGCTAGCTCTTATAACGCCGACGCCATCGAAGTCCTCTCGGGCCTCGACCCGGTGCGCAAACGCCCCGGCATGTACACCGACACCAGTCGGCCGAACCACCTTGCCCAGGAAGTCATCGACAACAGTGTCGACGAAGCCTTGGCCGGGCACGCCAAGTCGGTACAAGTCATCCTTCACGCCGACCATTCCCTGGAAGTGTCCGACGACGGTCGCGGCATGCCGGTGGACATTCACCCGGAAGAGGGGGTGTCGGGCGTCGAGCTGATCCTCACCAAGCTGCACGCCGGCGGCAAGTTCTCCAACAAGAACTACCAGTTCTCCGGTGGCTTGCACGGTGTGGGTATTTCCGTGGTCAACGCCCTGTCGAACCACGTGCGGGTCAAGGTCAAGCGGGACGGCAACGAGTACCAGATGACCTTCGCCGATGGCTACAAAGCCACCGACCTGGAAGTGATCGGCACCGTCGGCAAGCGTAACACCGGCACCAGCGTGTACTTCGCGCCGGACCCGAAATACTTCGATTCGCCCAAATTCTCCATCAGCCGCCTCAAGCATGTGCTCAAGGCCAAGGCTGTGCTGTGCCCGGGCCTGCTGGTCAGCTTTGAAGACAAAGGCACCGGCGAAAAGGTCGAGTGGCATTACGAAGACGGGCTGCGCTCCTACCTGGAAGACTCCGTCAGCGAATTCGAACGCCTGCCCAACGAGCCGTTCTGCGGCAGCCTGGCGGGTAATAAAGAAGCGGTGGACTGGGCCTTGCTGTGGCTGCCGGAAGGTGGCGACAGCGTTCAGGAAAGCTACGTCAACCTGATCCCGACCGCCCAGGGTGGTACCCACGTCAACGGTTTACGCCAGGGCTTGCTGGACGCCATGCGCGAATTCTGCGAATACCGCAGCCTGCTGCCGCGCGGCGTGAAGCTGGCGCCGGAAGACGTCTGGGAGCGGATCGCGTTCGTCCTGTCGATGAAGATGCAGGAGCCGCAATTCTCCGGCCAGACCAAGGAACGCCTGTCGTCCCGCGAGGCTGCGGCGTTCGTCTCGGGCGTTGTGAAGGATGCCTTCAGCCTGTGGCTCAACGAACACCCTGAATTGGGCCTGGCCCTGGCAGAGCTGGCGATCAACAACGCCGGCCGCCGCCTGAAGGCCAGCAAGAAAGTCGAACGCAAGCGCATTACCCAGGGCCCGGCACTCCCGGGCAAGCTGGCGGACTGCGCCGGGCAAGACCCGATGCGCTCCGAGCTGTTCCTGGTGGAAGGTGATTCCGCCGGCGGTTCGGCCAAGCAAGCGCGGGACAAGGAATTCCAGGCGATCCTGCCCCTGCGCGGCAAGATCCTCAACACCTGGGAGGTCGATGGCAGCGAAGTGCTGGCCAGCCAGGAAGTGCACAACATCGCCGTGGCCATCGGTGTCGACCCGGGTGCGGCAGACATGAGCCAGTTGCGCTACGGCAAGATCTGCATCCTCGCCGACGCCGACTCCGACGGTTTACACATTGCGACCTTGCTCTGTGCGCTGTTCGTCCAGCACTTCCGCCCGTTGGTGGATGCCGGTCACGTCTATGTCGCCATGCCGCCGCTGTACCGCATCGACTTGGGCAAAGAGATTTTCTACGCCCTGGACGAAGCCGAGCGCGATGGCATCCTCGATCGCCTGGTGGCCGAGAAGAAACGCGGCAAACCTCAGGTCACTCGATTCAAAGGCCTGGGTGAGATGAACCCGCCGCAATTGCGGGAAACCACCATGGACCCGAACACCCGGCGCCTGGTGCAGTTGACCCTGGAAGATTTCGCCGCTACCTCGGAAATGATGGACATGTTGCTGGCGAAGAAACGCGCGCCGGATCGCAAGAACTGGCTGGAGTCCAAGGGCAACCTGGCCGAGGTTCTGGGCTGATGCGCAGCGGTTTCGCCCTGGCGATACTGTTGTTGAGCGGGTTGGCGACCACTTCGGTGGTCGCGGCGCCTGTGGCTGAGCTGAAGCTGTTGTCGGAACACCCGGTGGAAGGCATGCGCGGCGGAAACCTGTCGGGCCTGGCCTTATGCGGTAACGAATTGTGGACAGTCTCCGATCGCGATGACGACCAGATCTACCGGCTCGATACCGCCGGTGACGTCTGGAAAGCAGAGAAGTACGGGATTGACGTGCCGCCGGTGCCGGAGTCGGGTTTGCCCTTTGGCTTGCGTTCGCGCACCAAGGCGGCTTCGTTGATTCGCGGTGGTGATCTGGATTTTGAAGGCATCAGCTGCGATGCGGCGGGCAACCGTTACATCGTCAGCGAAGCCCACGCGGCGGTGCTGCAAGTGCCGGTGACCGGTGAGCCCGAGTGGTTGAAGATCGCCCCGGGCATGGTGCGTGAGGCGCGGGCCAGTGGGATGCTGCTGCACTTCAACGCGCTGTTTGAAGGCATCGTGGTGAACCCGGAAGGCAATCAAATCTGGCTCGCAGCAGAGCGTGAGCGGCGCGGGTTGATCTCCATCAAGCGCCCGCAAACCCTCTGGGATTGTGACGGCCCTTGTGTACTGCTGAGCGAGGCCGGCCAGGAGATGCAGCCGGCGCAGTTTCCGGGCGCCAAGGCGGTGTCCAAGGACTTTGCCGACCTGGCGCTGTTCAATGGCAAGCTGTTTACCCTGGAGCGCAATGCGTTTCAGGTGTGTCGCCGGGATGCGGTCACGGCCCAGGTGGAGTTGTGCTGGTCGTTTGCCGATGAAGCGCTGACGCCGAATCGGCGTTATGCCCAGGCCTATGGATTGGCCGAAGCCTTGGTGGTGGACGCTGACGGTGCCTGGATCGGTATCGACAATAACTTCGGTGCCCGCGCCGATGGCGAAAAGCGGCCGATGGTCTATCGTTTCGCCGCCCCTGCGGGTGGCTGGAGCGCCAAGCCATGAGTGCGCAACCTCCCGGCAAGCGCGCCGGCCGAGTGTTGATGTTCGTCGCGTGGGGCGCCGGCCTGTTTTTGGCGACCCGATTTTTTGGACAGTGGGAAGCGCGACAGGAAAATCCCAATGCCGTGGTGACCTCGGAGCAACACGAGGGTTATGTCGAAGTAAAATTGCTGGGCAACGGCCAAGGGCATTTCGTCGCCACTGGCCAGATCAACGGCCAGCCGGTGCAGTTCATGCTCGACACCGGGGCCACCGACGTGGCGGTTCCGGCCGAATTGGCCGACCGTCTCGGGCTTAAGCGCGGCATGCCGGTTGGCGTGAGTACGGCCAACGGGCGAACCCAAGGCTTCCGGACCGAGCTGGGCCGCCTGCAACTGGGCGATATCGTCCTTCAGGACGTGCGCGCCATCGTGGTACCGGGTTTGGGCGATGAACAGGTATTGCTGGGCATGAGTGCATTGAAACAACTTGAATTTACCCAGCGCAGCGGCACCTTGCTGCTGCGCCAGACCAAACAATGATGAGGCCCGCATGAGTGACATCCTTGCAGACAGCTTAGACGGCGTTGAACGCCGGTCGCTGGCTGACTTCACCGAAAATGCCTACCTCAACTACTCCATGTACGTGATCATGGACCGTGCCTTGCCGCATATCGGCGACGGCCTGAAGCCCGTACAGCGGCGCATTATCTATGCGATGAGTGAGTTGGGCCTGGACGCTGACTCCAAGCACAAGAAGTCGGCGCGTACCGTCGGTGACGTGCTCGGTAAATTCCACCCCCATGGCGACTCGGCGTGCTACGAGGCCATGGTGCTGATGGCCCAGCCGTTCAGCTACCGCTACACGCTGGTGGATGGCCAGGGTAACTGGGGTGCGCCGGATGATCCCAAGTCCTTCGCCGCCATGCGTTACACCGAAGCGCGCTTGTCGCGGTATTCGGAAGTACTGCTCAGCGAGCTGGGCCAGGGCACGGCCAACTGGGGCCCGAACTTTGACGGCACCCTCGACGAACCGTTGGTGTTGCCGGCACGTTTGCCGAACATCCTGCTCAATGGCACCACCGGCATCGCCGTGGGCATGGCCACTGACGTACCGCCCCACAACCTGCGGGAAGTGGCCAGCGCGTGCGTGCGCCTGCTGGACGAGCCGAAGGCTACGGTCGAGCAGTTGTGCGAGCACATTCAGGGGCCGGACTATCCGACCGAAGCGGAAATCATCACGCCGCGCGCCGATCTGCTGAAAATCTACCAGACCGGTAAAGGCTCGGTGCGCATGCGCGCCGTGTACCACATCGAAGACGGCGACATCATCGTCACCGCGCTGCCGCACCAGGTATCCGGCGCCAAGGTGCTGGAGCAGATTGCCGCGTTGATGCAGGCCAAGCCGTCGAAGCTGCCGCAAGTCGCCGACCTGCGTGACGAGTCCGACCACGAAAACCCGTGCCGCATCGTGATCATCCCGACCAACAGCCGGGTCGACCACGAAGTGCTGATGCAGCATCTGTTCGCCAGCACCGAGCTGGAGTCCAGCTACCGCGTCAACATCAATATCATCGGCCTGGATGGCAAGCCGCAGTTGAAGAACCTGCGGGCATTGCTGGTGGAATGGCTGGAGTTCCGGGTACAGACCGTGCGTCGCCGCCTGAAATTCCGCCTGGACAAGGTCGAACGCCGCCTGCACCTGTTGGACGGTTTGTTGATTGCCTACCTCAACCTGGATGAAGTGATCCACATCATCCGTACTGCCGAGCACCCGAAGGCCGAGCTGATCGCGCGCTTCGAACTCAGCGAGATCCAGGCTGACTACATCCTCGACACCCGTCTGCGCCAGTTGGCGCGGCTGGAAGAGATGAAGCTGCGCGACGAACAGGACGCGCTGCTCAAGGAACAAGCCAAGCTCCAGGCCCTGCTGGGCAGCGAAGCCAAGCTGAAGAAGCTGGTGCGCACCGAGCTGATCAAGGATGCCGAAACCTATGGCGACGATCGCCGTTCGCCGATTGTCGAGCGTGCCGAAGCCAAGGCCCTGACCGAAACCGAGCTGCTGCCCAACGAGAAAATTACCGTCGTTCTGTCGGAAAAGGGTTGGGTTCGCTCGGCCAAGGGGCATGATATTGACGCCACCGGCCTGTCGTACAAGGCTGGTGACGGTTTCAAAACCGCTGCGGCGGGGCGTTCCAACCAGTTTGCGGTGTTTATCGACTCCACCGGTCGCAGTTATTCGGTGCCGGCGCATACGTTGCCGTCGGCGCGGGGGCAGGGCGAACCGTTGACCGGGCGCCTGACACCGCCACCGGGTGCGAATTTTGAATGCGTGCTGCTGCCGGACGATGATTCGCTGTACGTCATCGCCTCCGATGCGGGCTACGGGTTCGTGGTCAAGGGTGAAGACCTGCAGGCCAAGAACAAGGCGGGCAAGGCGTTGTTGAGCCTGCCGAACAACGCCAAGGTGATCCTGCCGCGTCCGGTGGAAGACCGTGAAGGCAATTGGCTTGCATCGGTGACCACCGAGGGGCGCCTGCTGGTGTTCAAGATCAGCGATTTGCCGCAGTTGGGCAAAGGCAAGGGCAACAAGATCATTGGTATCCCCGGGGAGCGGGTGGCCAGTCGCGAAGAGTACGTGACCGACATCGCCGTGATCCCGGAAGGCTCGACCCTGGTGTTGCAGGCCGGCAAGCGCACGTTGTCACTGCGCCCTGACGACCTTGAGCACTACAAGGGTGAGCGGGGTCGTCGCGGCAATAAACTGCCGCGCGGCTTCCAGCGAGTGGACGCTTTACTGGTGGAAACGCCGGTTTAACGCGATATAGAGCGCCCGATCTACGATTTAACCCGTAGATCGACGCTTTCGCGCTGGAGTCATGGCGCATATTCACGGATGATATGGCCTTTCCAGCGCCGGCGTGGCTGAGCGCGTTTAGGTTATTTTTGAGTATTACATTGTGGTTCGCCTTGTGGCAGCCACCTGGATGGGATGATGACTGCTCCGCGCCTTCCTTTATTTTTGTTGCTCGCTGGCGTTTTGGGCCTGGCGGGTTGCAGCACACATCAACCTGTGTCGCTGTATCAGCTGGACAGTGGAAGTCCGGCTCAGCCTGCACAAAGTGCCGGCATGGCCGTATTGCTTGGCCCGGTTGTGGTGGCCGACTACCTGCAACGTGAAACCCTGCTGCAACGTCAGAACGACGGCAGCCTGCAAGGTTCCACCGATGGCCGCTGGGCCGGTAGCCTGTCGTCCGACATCAATCAGTTGATGTTGCGCCAGGTGGCGGGCCATCTGGACAGCCAGCGTGTGGTGTTGGCCCCGGCGCCGTTGGGTTTTGCCCCGGACGTACAGGTGCTGCTGACCATTACGCGGCTGGACTCGGGCGTTTCGCAACCCGCGATCCTCGACGCGCAGTGGCGCTTGATTGACCGCCGTGGCCAGGTGCGGGACAACCGCATCGTGCACTTGCAGGAAGAACACGCCGGCAGCACCGCGTCCCAGGTCCAGGCTCAGGGTGTGTTGCTGCAGCGTTTGGCTGAGCAGCTGTCCGTCGCTCTCAAGCCGCTGGCCAATCAGCCGGCGGTTGCAGAGGCTCCACGCAAACAGGCCCCGGCGCAGCCCAAGGCTGCGGCACCGGAGAAGCCGAAGATGCCGATGGCCGTGCCGATTCGTACGGATATGGAAGTGTTCAGGTTCTGACCTGAATACAGACCAACAAAAAGGCCCGCTGATGAGCGGGCCTTTTTGTTTATGCGGGATCTGAGTCGTTCGCAGATCAAGTGTGGGAGCGGGCTTGCTCGCGAAAGCGGAGTGTCAGTCACCAAATGTGTTTCTGATACACCGCTTTCGCGAGCAAGCCCGCTCCCACAGGGGTTCAGCGTTGTTCTTCAGTTCTTTGCCCGCGTCTCATGCATCCGCGCCAGCTGACGCTCAAGCATCGACGGGTAAGGCTCCATCAGCCGCTCCACACAGCACGCACCCTCAGGGCTGGCAATCGGGCGGATCCGCGCACGCTGGCGAATCAGCACGTCGTCACTGATCTTGCGTTCCACCAGCAGCAGGTTGCGGCTGTGTTGCGACAAGGCCAGGGCGTCCTGGGCAATCTCGGTCAGCAGCAGATCAATCTGGCTCATGCCATACAGATCGTCGCCCACTGTCAGGCCCAATTGCAGCTGCAAGGTGATACCGCTGTCGGCCACTTCGATCTGCAGCGCATGGCCCAGGGCCCGCAGCAGCTCACCGCAGCAGATGGCGTTGGTCAGGTAGTCTTCGCCGCTGTCTTCGCTGTGGAACAGCATCAGCGTGCTGCCATCGTTCAGGGTGTGCAGCTCGCTCTGATACAGCGAGGCCGCCTGGTCGAGACAATCACGATAGCGCTCCAGCAACTCCGTCAGGCGTGCCCGCGGCAAGCGGCGCAGTTGGTCCTGTGCGCCCAACTGCACGGCCAATACGGCGCTGTGCTGGGGCTGGGTGCTGCGCACGGGGGCCGGCTGCGGCACGGTGGTCGTTGGCGCTGAGTTGTCGCGAAGATCGGCGAACGGGTCTTCTTCGTCCAGTTCGTCTTCTTCCGCCTTGATCACATGACGGGCTGCGGGCTTGAGACCGGCCACAGGCGCGGACTCGTCGAAGCTCGGGTCGCGCAGGTTGCGCACCTCAAACTCGGGCTCGTCGTCTTCGTACTCGGTGTCGTCGAACTCAGGCTCGGGTTCAACCTCGGGCACCACGGGCTCCTGCGCGAAGCTGGTGTGCAGCTGGCGGGCGAGGTCGCCGATTTCGTCCTGGCGGTCGGTGGCCGGGGTGTGCTCGTCGATATCCCGCAGCCAGATGCGCAGTTGCATCAGTGGCGTGGAGATATGCCGGCCCAGGCGCAAGCTCAAGGCCAGGGACAGTGCCAGCAGGATCGCACTCAAGATACCCATGCTTTGCAGACTGATGGTCATCGGCTGCTGGAACTGTTGCATGTCCAGGCTGATGCGCAGTTGGCCAGCCTTCACGTCCTGAAACGTGATATTGCTCTGGTATAGACCTTCGGCTTCACCCAGCAGGCCGTTTTTCGGGCGTTGCCCGGCTTCGGCCATGATCCGGTTGTCCACACTATAGATAGCGGCGTGGGCCACCAGCGGGTTCTTGGTCAGGTTGTTGAGCAGCACGTTGAGGCTGAGGATGTCGTTGGACACCAACAACTCAGTCGCCGAGGTGGCGGTCTGGGTGGTCAGGCTCTCGCCCAGGGCGTCGGCTTGCTCATGCATGGCCTGCTTGAACTGCAAACCCATCACGCAGGCGTAGATGACCAGGGCCAGGGCGACCAGGATCACGTTATGGCTGGCAATGCGTAATGCGATCGGTACACGGCGGTGGCGCAGTGCCCGGAAGATCAGCAGGAAGAAGTTGTCGGTTTTTACTGGCGTGGGCCGGTTCACTTAAGCTCGGCTCTTTAGTCCGTGAAGTTGACGCGCAGTATAGCGACAGGCCCAAGACCGGCAAAGCGCTGGCTGTGCCCGATGGTCACTGAAAGTGGGTAGAATGCGGTTTTTTTCCAGCTCGGGGGTGCGCTTTGCGCGAAATTGTCCTGATTAACATCACCGGTGAAGACCGTCCGGGTCTCACCGCAGCCATTACCGGTGTTCTGGCCCAGGGTGGTGTGAACATTCTCGACATCGGCCAGGCGGTGATTCACGACACGCTGTCGTTCGGCATCCTGGTGGAAATTCCCAGCACCGAGCAGGCCTCGTCCGTGCTCAAGGACATCCTGTTTACGGCGTATAAGCTCGATCAGCAGGTGCGTTTCACCCCGGTGTCCGAAGAGGATTACCAGAGCTGGGTGGCCGGCCAGGGCAAGAAACGCCACATCGTGACGCTGTTGACCCGCAAGGTGACAGCCGAGCAACTGCAGCGTGTCAGTTCGATCACGGCTCAGTACGGTTTGAATATCGACCATATTGACCGTCTGTCGGGTCGCATGCCATTGGACACACCAGCGGACAAGGGCAAGGGCTGCATTGAGTTCTCCGTACGCGGTGAGCCGGCAGATCCTCAGGCCCTGCGTGCCGAATTCCTGAGCGTTGCCCAGGAGCTGAACGTCGATATCGCCTTCCAGGAAGACTCGCTGTTCCGCCGCAATCGCCGCCTGGCGGTGTTCGACATGGATTCGACGCTGATCGAAGCCGAAGTCATCGACGAATTGGCCAAGGCTGCGGGTGTGGGCGAGCAAGTCTCGGAAATCACCGAGCGCGCCATGGCCGGTGAGCTGGATTTCCGTGCCAGCTTCAAGGAGCGCCTGGCGCTGCTCAAGGGCCTGGATGTGAGCGTGCTGGACTCCATCGGTGCCTCCCTGCGCCTGACCGAAGGCGCCGAAACCCTGTTCGCCGAACTCAAGCGCCTGGGCTACAAGACCGCGATCCTTTCTGGCGGCTTCACCTACTTCGCCAAGCAACTGCAAGCCAAGCTGGGTATCGACTACGTGTTCGCCAACGAGCTGGAAGTGGTGGACGGCAAGGTGACGGGCGTGGCGGTAGAGCCGATTGTCGACGCGCAGCGTAAGGCTGACCTGCTGCGGGAATTGGCACACAAGGAAGGGTTGCGTCTGGAGCAGACCATTGCGGTCGGCGACGGGGCGAATGACTTGCCGATGCTGGCGATTGCCGGGTTGGGTGTGGCGTTTCGTGCCAAGCCGCTGGTCAAGCAATCGGCCAAGCAGGCGATTTCGACTTTGGGGCTGGATGGGGTGTTGTACCTGTTGGGCTTCCGCGACCGCGACGGTCAGCTCTGAAGATCGTTCCCACGCTCTGCGTGGGAACGCCGCCCTGGACGCTCCGCGTCCGATTTTGAGGTTGAGACGCGGAGCGTCCCGGGATGCATTCCCACGCAGAGCGTGGGAATGATCGCTAGGTCAGGCTTTCGGTAAACCCATGCCCTGGCCCATCTGCACCGGCGTCCCCGCGCGCATTTCTGCCGACCATGTCACCTGGTCCGGCCCAAACAGCACGATCGCCGTCGAACCCAGCTTGAAGCGTCCCAGTTCCGCGCCTTTTTCCAGATGGATCGGCCCGCGGGCAGCTTCGTCGTAGCGGAAGGTTTTCAGTTCGCGCTTCGGCGGTGTAACCAGGCCGGCCCATACGGTTTCAATCGACGCCACGATCATTGCACCCACCAGTACCACGGCCATCGGGCCACGTTCGGTGTCGAAAATGCAGGCAACACGCTCGTTACGTGCAAACAACTCCGGCACGTTTTCGGCGGTGGTCTGGTTTACCGAGAAGATGCGGCCAGGGATGTAGACCATTTCCCGCAGGGTGCCGGCCAGTGGCATGTGCACCCGGTGGTAGTCCTTCGGCGACAGGTAGACCGTGGCGAAATCACCGCCCATGAATGGCGCAGCCACCGCCGAATCGCCACCGAGCAATTCCAGCACGCTGAAGCTGTGGCCCTTGGCCTGGAACACCCGGCCATGTTCAATCGGGCCCAACTGGCTGACAGCGCCGTCGGCCGGGCTCAGCACCGCGCCTGGAGTTTGATCCAGCGGCCGTGCACCGTCTTTCAGGGCGCGGGTGAAGAAGGCGTTGAAGTGCTCGTAAGCGGTCACGTCTTCAACCAGGGCCTGGGACATGTCCACTTGATAGCGCTTGGCGAACCAGGTGGTGAACGCATTCTTGAACCAGCGTACGCGGCATTCGGCAATGCAACCGGCCAGACGCGACAGCAGGTGGTGGGGCAGCAAGTACTGGCTGAGGATGAACAACTGCTTTTTCATTAACTGTCCTTAAACCTTAAATCTCAACGGGGGTGTCGGGGTGGTTGCCCCATTCGCCCCAGGAACCGGCATAACCTTTGACTCGCGGATAACCGAGCGCCTTGGCCACCAGGTAGGTGAAGCCAGAACGGTGGTGAGTCTGGCAGTGGGTGATGATTTCTTTGTCGCGGGTCAGCCCGAGGTCTTCGAGGATCTGCGGCATGTCGCGGCGGATGCGCAGTTGGCGCGCCTTGTCCATGCCGGCGGTCCATTCGAAGTTCACCGCGCCCGGGATATGTCCACCCTTGGCCGCGAGGACTTTCTCCCCGGAGTATTCCAGCGGGCCGCGGGCATCCCAGATGCCCAGGTCGGCAGCGCCGAGGCGGCTTTGCAGGTACTCGCGGGTGGCGGTGGGTTCTTCATGCAACGTCAGGCTGACCGGGCCGCCGGCGCTGGCCGGTACCTCGGTGGACACTGGGTGTTTTTCTTCCAGCCACGCCAGCAGGCCGCCGTCGAGGTAGTGGTATTTCTTGTGGCCGATGACGTCGAGCATCCAGATGAATCGCCCGGCCCAGCCGCCGCCTTCGTCGTCGTACACCACGTAAGTGGCATCCGGAGTGTGGCCCAGTTCGCCGAACAGCTTTTCCAGATCAGCCTTGCCCGGCAGCAGGCCCGGCGCTGGTGGCTGGCCCAGTTGGGTGCGCTTGGGGTCGACAAAGCGTGCGCCGGGGATATGCCCTTCGGCGTAACGCGCGGCGCTGGTGAGGTCCACCAGGATCAGGTGTTCGGCATCAAGGCGACCGAGCAGGTCACTGGCCTCGATAACCAGCGGCAAGCCAGAGAAGTCAGGCATGTGAGGTCTCCTGGGCATAAAAGTTGGGCGCTAAAGGAGGGCGATTGTAGCGCAAGCTTCAGGCGCTGCGGTTGGTAAAGCTGTGCAGGGCCTTTTCGATGCATTGGGCGGTTTTGCCGAAGGCTTGCACGGTGGTTTCCGAGAACGGCCCGCCGCCCTGGTCGGCCACCATCAGCATCACCACCCGGCCATTACAACTCAGAGAGCGCAGCAGCAGATGCTCGCCCTTGAACAGGCGGCGCAGTTGCGCAGGCAGGAGTGCCGAGAACTGAGCATGGTTGTCGGGGTTGAGGCGCACCTGAGCGGACTTGGCCAGCAGGCGTTGCAGCAGGGTGCTTTGTGTCGCGTCGAGGCTCATGTGGTCGGCGTCTTTGGGCAGGCCGTCGACTTGATGCACGCGCAAGGTGCTCAGGGTTTTGTCCGCCATCAGCAGCATCACCCGTTGCATGCCGCAGGCCACCAGGGCTTCCTTGGCGCAGGTGGTCAGGTGCATGGCGTTGGCAAAGCGGTTCGGCTCTACCAGCAATTCGGTGCAGCGCTTGCGCCAGATTGCCAGGGATTCGGCGGTGGGCGGTGGTGCCGGCAGCAACCCGTGGTGAACGCGCTGTACATCCCAGGGCCAGAGCAACGACAACGCCGGGTGCCACAGGTCGCGCATGAGGGTGTTGCGGGCACTGATCGCTGCGTGTTGGTGAGACTGTTGTTGCACCTCGGCCAGCGGTTGTTGCAGGTAAAGCGCGGTCAGGTATTGCCAGCGTTGGGTGTGCGGGCAGGTCCACGACTCCTGCGCCGCCAGCGCCAGGCCGTTGGCCAACAGCACGGTATTCGCCGGCTGATTCAGCCAGCGGCGCAGGTTTGGGTCGGCATCCAGCAACTGCTGTTGACGCAAGGGGTCGTCTGCGCGGGCGATGCGCAGCGCCTTGGCCAGCAAACGCTTTTCCTTCAGCAGTAACGTATAACCCTGGGACACCCAGATCGGCAGGCGCCAGGCCTCGGTCAATCCCAGGCACAGGTCCAGCAGGCGCACACCGAACAGTTCCTGTTCGACTATGCGGGCCGATTCACCCTTATGGATCACTCGCAGTTCCCATGCTTCCAGCAGCTTGGGGTAGGCAATCGCCATCGGCCACAGCGGCGAAAGAAACAGCAGGCTGCCCCAGTGGATGTCCTGCCACAATCGCGCCAGGCGGCTGGCGAAGAGCCCGCTGGCTTGTTGCGAGGCGTGCTGGCTGATCATCTGCAACTGGCGCAGGGCCACGGGGATTTCATTCAGTGGCACTGAAGGCAAACGCGACAGCAGTTCCTCGGTGCGTTTGAGGCCGAGGCGATTGATCGCCACTTCGAGGTTTTCTGCCGGTTCCGCGAGGCTGCCGTGGGCCTGGTTATTCGCCTCGCGCATCACGCTGAGCACCAGTGCCGGGCTGTTCTGCATCAGATCCGCAATATCGCGCAACGAACTGCGGTTATCGGCGATGGCCTTGCAGACACGGTCGTGGCTTGCCTGTGGAACAGGCAAGAGCACATCGTCCAGACGCTTTATCCAAGCGGCCAGTGTCGTGGGTTTTTGAGTTGGGACTGTCGTTTCATTTGCCATGATTGGGGCGCGATCATCACTTGCGGTCAACACGCCCGGGACGGGCCGAACTGGTTTTTCGCCATAACGAGCTATAGTCTGGCGCAGATTTGCCGATAAGTAGAACAAGAGTTTTCAACTCTGGCGAATATGACCCTGAACCCGACGGCGCAAGTACTCATCCCCTATGGCTAAAATTATCGGCATCATCGTCGTCATCGCGAGCGTGCTCGGCGGATACGTCCTTTCCCACGGCAAGATTGCGGCGCTGATCCAGCCCTTCGAAGTGCTGATTATCGGCGGTGCGGCGTTCGGTGCATTCCTGCAAGCCAACCCTGGCTACATGACCATGCACGTGATCAAGAAGTCGCTGGGCATGTTCAGCTCGCGCTTCTCCCACACCTTCTACCTGGAAGTGCTGGGGCTGATCTACGAGATCCTCAACAAGAGCCGCCGCGAAGGCATGATGGCCATTGAAGGTGATATCGAGGACGCTTCGGCGAGCCCGATTTTCGCCAAGTACCCGGCGGTGCTCAAAGACGAGCGCATGACTGCCTACATCTGTGATTACCTGCGCATCATGTCGTCTGGCAACATGGCGCCCCATGAGCTGGAAGGCTTGTTCGACATGGAGCTGTTCAGCCTCAAGGAAGAGCTGGAGCACCCGTCCCACGCCGTGACCGGTATCGCTGACGGCATGCCCGGTTTCGGTATTGTTGCGGCGGTTCTCGGGATCGTAGTGACCATGGCCTCCCTCGGCGAAGGCGATCAGGCTGCCATCGGCATGCACGTAGGTGCGGCGCTGGTAGGTACCTTCTTCGGTATTCTCGCGGCCTACGGTTTCTTCGGCCCGCTGGCCACGTCCCTGGCCCACGATGCCAAGGAAGAAGTAAATCTGTACGAAGCCATCAAGGCGTGCCTGGTGGCATCGGCTTCCGGCATGCCGCCATCGCTGGCGGTGGAGTTCGGGCGCAAGGTGCTGTATCCGAAGCACCGTCCAAGCTTCGCTGAGCTGGAACAAGCGGTTCGCGGTCGCTAAGCCATGGAAAACAACCAGCCGATCATCATCAAGCGCGTCAAGCGCTTCGCTGCGGGGCACCATGGCGGCGCCTGGAAAATCGCCTTCGCCGACTTTGCGACGGCGATGATGGCGTTCTTCCTGGTGCTGTGGCTGATGTCCACCGCTACGCCGGAACAGAAGATCGCCATCGCCGGGTACTTCAAGGACCCCATCGGTTTCTCCGAGAGCGGCACGCCTTTTGTGATCGACCTCGGTGGTTCGCCGCAACTGGCGCCAGAGCGCACCATCAATCCTGAGGTCAAGACCGATTCGCCCCAGGAAAAAATTCCGATCGAGCGCGATACCGTTGAGAGCATGGCCGAACAGGTCGAGCAGGAGCGCCTGGAATTGCTGCTGCAAGAGCTGCAGACCAAGGTTGAGGAAAACCCGCAACTGCTGAAGTTCAAGGACCAGATTTCCTTCGAGATCACGCCCGATGGCTTGCGCATCCAGATCACGGACGCCGCCAACCGGCCGATGTTCGACTCTGGCAGCGCGCGGTTGAAGCCGTACTTTGAAGACATCCTGCTGGCCATGGCCGACACCATCAAGGCGGTGCCGAACAAGATCAGCATCAGTGGCCACACCGACGCCAAGCCGTATGCAGGGCAGGGCGACTTCGGCAACTGGGAGCTCTCGGCCAACCGGGCCAATGCCGCCCGTCGTGCACTGGTCGCTGGCAGCTATCCGGACCCGCAAGTGGCGCGGGTGGTGGGGTTTGCTTCCTCGCAGCTGTTTGATCCCAAGGATCCGTTCAACCCGATCAACCGACGCATCGATATCGTCGTGCTGACCAAAAAGGCCCAGCGGGCGATTGAAGGTGACCCGCCTGCGACGCCACCGGCGCCGACCCAGGGTGAAGGCGCGCCGGGCGAAGTGCCGGCAGACCCGAACGCACTGCCGCCCGAGCAGGAGCCGCTGCCAGCCCATGAGCTGCGGCAGAAGCTGAACCTGTTTGACGATGGCGGTGTGAAGGATCCGACTCAGCCTGCGACGGGTTCATGAGTGTTGTTTCGACCATTAAAAAATGCCCCTAACTCTCGGGGCATTTTTTTGATCGATGTATCAGATCGGGAGATAAGCTTTCACGCCGTCAATCACGCCTCGCATATCCTCTGCGCCCAGACGCGGTACAAAATACTCTCGCCCTGTAGTCCTGGTCTTTCTGTGCAGCTTGTCCAGTCGCTCGAAACTGACGGTGTAGATCATGCCGCATTTCACCCATAGCGCTTTATAGCCATCGGTGTGCAGTGGATTGATCCGCAACAAATGGTGCCAGTCGTACTGAATGTCGGGAGCAGTGGAGGAGGTCGGGACCACTGTGCACAGTTTGCGCTTGTGTGTGGCAGTAGGCGATATGACGACGACTTTGCGGATCTTCAGCATTTCAGGAGCCACAAAGCCCCGTGTGAAGTCGCATAGAAGAACATCGCCTTGTTTAGGATGGTAGTAGAGAGGCAATCGTCGATTCCCCGGAAAAAGCAAAGCCGCCCGAAGGCGGCTTCATTCGACACGCAGTGGAGCTTGCTTCGCCCCTTCTGCGCCGCTGGATCAACCCCGAAAAGGATCCAGACTCCTGCCAGCTTGCGCTGGTGACGGAGCGAGTATGAGCACTGGGAAAATCGAGTTCAAGCTGGCTTGCATCATGGGCCGCCCAGTTGCAGCGGATTCTTGATGGCTGACTTGATTTAATCAATGGGGACGGGGGCTCCGTGCCATGCTTTATGTGTTTCAAGGCATGGCACGGCACCGATTCGCAGCTTAGTAAGTGGTCTCAGGCAAGCTGGCGATGATCGAGCGATAGCTGTTCATTCGCTGCTGCTGTACGCGGCCGTCTTCCAGGGCCTTGAGCAGGGCGCAACCCGGCTCGCGGTCATGTTTGCAGTCGCGGAAGCGGCAGGTGCCGATCAGGTCGTTGAACTCGATAAAGCCCGCTTCAACATCGGCACGGCTCACATGGCCCAGGCCGAATTCACGAATGCCTGGGGAGTCGATCAGTTCACCGCCGCCCGGGAAGTGGAACAATCGCGCGGTGGTGGTGGTGTGGGTGCCCTGGCCGGACAGCTCCGACAATGGACCCACACGGGTTTCGACTTCCGGCAACAGGCTGTTGACCAGGGACGACTTGCCCACACCCGACTGGCCGACGAACACGCTGATGCGTCCATCCAGCTCGGTCTGCAATTGTTCCATGCCATTGCCGTGATGCGCCGAGACTTCCAGCACCGGGTAGCCGAGGGTGCGGTACACCGCCAGCAGCGCGTTGAGCGCCGGGGCGTTCTGCTCGTCGATCAGGTCGAATTTGTTCAGCAGCAACAGCGGGCGAATGCCGGCGTGTTCGGCCGCTACCAGGTAGCGGTCGATCAGGTTGGCATGGGGCTCGGGCAGTGGCGCGAAGACAATGACGATCATGTCGACGTTGGCCGCTACCGGCTTGAGCTGGCCACGGCTGTCGGGGCGACGCAGTTCGGTGGTACGCGGCAGCTGGGCGACGATGACGCCGATGCCCTGGTTACCGGCACGCCATACCACCTTGTCGCCGGTCACCAGCGCAGGCAGGTTGGCGCGCAGGTGGCAACGGAACACCTGGCCGGCGTGATCGCCTTCGGTGGCCTCGACTTCGACCTGCACACCGAAGTGCGCGATCACCAGGCCCGTTTGCTCGGGGCCCAGGTCGCCGCCCTCAAGTGCTTCCACGGCGGAGGATTCACGTTTGGCGGCGCGGGCAGCGCGTTCACCCTGAATCTTTTCGATGCGCCAGTTTTGGCGACGGTTAAGCTGGCGTTTGGCCATTGGTGTTCCGTGTCGATAATGCAAAGGTTAGGTAAAACGGTCGCGAGTCTAGCACGCCCTGCCTGCTAAACTGCGCAGCTACGCCAAGGTGCCAAGGAACCACGACATGCAAAACCCACAGAACCTGATTTGGATCGATCTGGAAATGACCGGTCTGAACCCTGACACCGACGTCATCATCGAGATGGCGACCATTGTCACCGACAGCAACCTCAACACCTTGGCCGAAGGTCCGGTGATTGCCATTCACCACAGCGATGCGGTGTTGGCCACCATGGACGAGTGGAACACCCGCACCCACGGCAACTCGGGCCTGACCCAGCGTGTGCGCGACAGCCGCGTGAGCATGGCCGAGGCTGAAGCGGAAACCATCGCCTTCCTGGAAAAGTGGGTACCCAAGGGCAAGTCGCCGATCTGCGGCAACAGCATTTGCCAGGACCGCCGCTTTCTTTATACCCACATGAAGGCGCTGGAAAGCTACTTCCACTACCGCAACCTGGACGTGTCGACCTTGAAGGAGCTGGCCGCGCGCTGGGCGCCGGAAGTCAAAGACAGCTTCCACAAGGGCAGCACCCACCTGGCACTGGACGATATTCGTGAGTCGATTGCCGAGCTGCAGCATTACCGCAAGCATTTCATCAAGTTCTGACTTGAGTCGTGGTGAAGAGCTGTTGTGGCGAGGGAGCTTGCTCCCGCTGGGCTGCGAAGCGGCCCTGAAAAAATGGGACTGCTGCGCAGTCCAACGGGAGCAAGCTCCCTCGCCACATTAGCAACAGCTTTAAGCTGTTGAGGGCTCGCCCCCTTTTGGTGCCATCACCAAATGATTAGACTGCGCGCCTCTTTGCAAGGATCGCCATCATGCTGCTGATGCTCTACCTCGTCGCCATTACCGCCGAAGCCATGACGGGCGCCTTGTCTGCCGGGCGGCGGGGCATGGACTGGTTCGGTGTGGTGCTGATCGCCTGTGTGACGGCGCTGGGCGGCGGTTCGGTGCGTGACGTGTTGCTCGGCCACTACCCGCTGACCTGGGTCAAACACCCGGAATACCTGGTGCTGACCTCCATCGCGGCTCTGGTGACAATCTTCATCGCCCCACTGATGCGCCATCTGCGCTCGCTGTTCCTCGCGCTGGACGCCGTCGGTCTGGTGGCCTTTACCCTGATCGGTTGCATGACTGCCCTGGAAATGGGCCACGGCATGCTGGTGGCGTCGGTCAGCGGGGTGATCACCGGGGTATTCGGCGGCATCCTGCGGGATATCTTCTGCAACGACATCCCGCTGATCTTCCGCCGCGAGCTGTACGCCAGCGTGTCGTTCCTGGCCGCCTGGTTCTACATGCTGTGCATCTATCTGGAACTGCCCAGCGAGCAATCAATCCTGCTGACGCTGTTCAGCGGCTTTCTATTGCGCCTGTTGGCGATCCGCTTCCATTGGGAAATGCCCAAGTTCGTCTACAACGACGACGTACACTGACGCTCGGCGTGCTGGTTCAGCGCCCATTCCACATGTTCGCGCACCAGTTCCGACGGATATTCCCTTCGCGCCTTCAACGCTTCCAGCACCGGAATGCTTGATGGCGCATTCCCCAGGCCCACCGCCAGATTACGCAGCCAGCGCTCATAGCCGGCGCGGCGCAGGGGCGAGCCTTCGGTGCTGCTGAGGAATTTGTCTTCGTCCCACATGAACAATTCGGCCAGCTCTGCGTTATCCAGATTGTGCCGTGGCTTGAAATCACCTTCGTCGGTAGGCCGGGCGAAACGATTCCACGGGCAAACGATCTGACAGTCATCGCAACCGAATACCCGGTTGCCGATCAGTGGGCGCAAGTCTTCGGGGATCGCGCTTTTCAGCTCGATGGTCAGGTAGGAAATGCAGCGTCGGGCGTCCAGCACGTAGGGGCCGACGAAGGCGTTGGTCGGGCAGATGTCCAGGCAGGCGGTGCAACGGCCACAGTGTTCGGTGGTGTGCGGTGGGTCGACCGGCAATGGCAGGTCGACAAACAACTCGCTGAGGAAGAAGTAGCTGCCCGCCTTGCGATTGAGTACCAAGGTGTTTTTGCCGATCCAGCCCAGCCCGGCTTGTTCGGCGATGGCTTTTTCCAGCACGGGGGCGCTGTCGACAAACGCGCGGAAGCCGAACGGGCCGATCTGCGCTTGAATCCGGTCGGCCAGTTGCTGCACGCGCTTGCGGATCAGCTTGTGGTAGTCGCGGCCGAGGGCATAACGGGAGATGTAGGCTTTTTCGGGTTTGGCCAGCAATTGGGCCATTTGAGTGTCGCCGGGCAGGTAGTCCATGCGCAAGGAGACCACGCGCAAGGTGCCGGGCACCAGTTCTTCCGGGTGTGAGCGCTTGCTGCCGTGGGCGCCCATGTAGTCCATTTCACCGTGGTAGCCGGCCTCGAGCCAGCGTTGCAGGTGCTGCTCATGCTCGGCGAGGTCCAGGCCGCTGATGCCCACTTGTTGAAAGCCCAGCTCGCGGCCCCAGTCTTTGATCGATTGGGCGAGGGCGGGCAGGTCGTAGGTAATAGCAGGCATGAACAAGAGAAACCGCAGGTTAGATGCGTATAATTCTGCCAGACATCGGAGCTTGAAGACGCATGCCGCAGACAAAACACGAAATACCCGACGTTCAGCACCTGTTGCCCGGCCAATTGCCGCAACTCGCTGCGCGTTCCCCGGACGCCCATAAAGGCCAGTTCGGCCATATATTGTTGATCGGCGGCGACCGTGGTTTTGGCGGCGCCGCCTTGCTCAGTGCCGAAAGTGCCCTGCGCAGCGGCGCCGGCATGGTTTCCCTGGCGACCCGCAGTGAGCATGTTGCAGCGGCGCTGGCGCGGTTGCCGGAAGTCATGACGGTGGGCGTGCACTCGGCCAATCAGTTGATGGGCTTGCTGGAAAAGATTTCTGTGATCGTCATCGGCCCGGGCCTGGGCGAAGCCTCTTGGGGCAAAAGCCTGCTGTCGGTCGCGGCCAACGCCAGGCAGCCGCAAGTCTGGGATGCTGACGCCTTGAACCTGCTGGCGACGGGCAGCGTCAGTTTGCCGGCCAATTGTGTGATCACTCCACATCCTGGCGAAGCGGCCCGCTTGATGGGCATTTCGACAGCCGAGGTTCAGGCCGACCGCCTTAACGTAGCGCGCGCGTTGAGTCAGAAATTCAATGCAGTGGCGATCCTCAAGGGCGCAGGCAGCTTGATCGCCAGCCCGGACGGCCGCATTGCCCGCTGCGATCAGGGCCATCCGGCGATGGCGACGGCCGGCCTGGGCGATGTGTTGGCTGGCCTGGTCGGTGCTTTGTTGGCTCAAGGCATGTCTGCATTTGATGCCGCCTGCCTGGCGGTCTGGCTGCATGCCACTGCCGGAGATCGCCAGGGCACCTACGGTCGCGGGCTGGCCGCCAGTGACCTGATTCCTGCCATTCGTCAGTTGCTGGAGGAGCAATCGCCGTGTCTGAAGTAGTCCTTTTCCTGTCCGATGAAGATGCCATGGTCGCGCTGGGCAACCGTATTGCCCAGGTGACGAAAGGCTCGGGCTTGATCTTTCTGGAAGGCGATTTGGGCGCCGGGAAAACCACCTTGTCCCGAGGCATCATTCGCGGGTTGGGGCATCAAGGTGCTGTGAAAAGCCCTACGTTCACTTTGGTAGAACCGTACGAAATTGGCGAGGTACGAGCGTTTCACTTCGACCTGTATCGCCTGGTGGATCCCGAAGAGCTGGAATACATGGGCATCCGCGATTACTTCGATGAAGACGCGTTATGCCTGATCGAGTGGCCGGATAAAGGCACAGGCTTTTTGCCAAAGCCGGACCTGACCATTACCATTACCCCGCATAAGCACGGACGTCAGCTGAAGTTGTTGTCCCAGAGCGCGCGCGGCGAGTCGTGGTGCGCCGCTTTGGCATTGGAATTCAAATAATTGATGGGGTTAGGTATGCGCTTTCGCGCGTTGGTTACTGTCGTAGGGGTGTTGCTTGCGGCAATGACTTTCAATGCACTGGCGGCCTCACAGGTGAAAAGTGTTCGCCTGTGGCGGGCACCGGATAACACGCGACTGGTATTCGACCTGTCTGGCCCGGTTCAGCACAGCGTCTTCACCCTCACGGCGCCCGATCGCCTGGTGATTGATATCAACGGTGCGACCCTGGCCGCGCCGTTGAAAGTCGCCATGGCCAATACCCCGATTACCGCGATGCGCTCGGCCCAACGTACGCCGACCGATCTGCGGGTGGTCATCGACCTGAAAAAAGCCGTGACCCCGAAAAGCTTCGTGCTGGCGCCCAACGCGCAGTATGGCAACCGGCTGGTGGTCGACCTGTTCGACAACGCCGCCGATGCCGCGCCGCCGCCTGCGCCAACTCCAAGCGTCGCGACGATACCGGCGGTGCCGGTCAACCAGTCGCAACCCCAGGTCAAATTGCCGCCGTTGCCACCGGCTCCTGCGGGCAAGCGTGACATTATTGTGGTTATCGATGCAGGTCACGGCGGCGAAGACCCGGGAGCCTCCGGTTCGCGCGGCCAGCATGAAAAAGACGTGGTACTGGCCATCGCTCGCGAACTGCAGCGCCAGATCAATGGCATGAAAGGCTATCGCGCCGAGCTGACCCGTACCGGCGACTACTTTATTCCGCTGCGTGGCCGTACCGAAATCGCCCGCAAGAAGGGCGCCGACCTGTTCGTCTCGATCCACGCCGACGCCGCCCCTTCGGCGGCTGCGTTTGGTGCTTCGGTGTTTGCCCTGTCGGATCGGGGTGCAACTTCCGAGACCGCTCGCTGGCTGGCGGACAGTGAAAACCGTTCCGACTTGATCGGCGGGGCCGGCAACGTGTCCCTCGACGACAAGGACAAAATGCTCGCTGGCGTATTGCTCGACCTGTCGATGACCGCCTCGCTGACCTCCAGCCTGAACGTCGGGCAGAAAGTCCTGAGCAACATTGGTCGCGTCACCTCGCTGCACAAACAGCGCGTGGAACAGGCCGGGTTCATGGTGCTCAAGTCGCCGGATATTCCGTCGATCCTGGTGGAGACCGGATTTATCTCGAACTCCAACGAAGCCTCGAAACTGGCCTCGGCCAGCCATCAGCAGGCGTTGGCGCGCTCCATCAGCGCCGGTGTTCGGCAGTTCTTCCAGCAGAACCCGCCGCCGGGCACTTATATAGCCTGGCTGCGTGACTCCGGGAAAATCGCCCAGGGCCCGCGTGACCATCGCGTGCAGCCGGGCGACACCCTGGCGATGCTGGCGGTGCGCTTCCAGGTGTCTGCGGCAACCTTGCGCAGTGCCAATAACCTGAAGACCGATGAATTGAAGGTCGGCCAGGTGTTGACCATCCCGGGCACTGAACTGGCGGCGCAATAATGAGCGAAACAGTCTTGAGCAACACCTCGCGCATTGAGCTGCTAAGCCCGCGCCTCGCCAACCAGATCGCGGCGGGCGAGGTGGTCGAGCGGCCAGCGTCGGTGATCAAGGAATTGCTGGAAAACAGCATCGACTCCGGCGCCAAGCGCATCGACGTCGACGTTGAGCAGGGCGGCGTCAAGCTGCTGCGGGTACGCGACGACGGCAGCGGGATTTCCTCCGATGACCTGCCGCTGGCCCTGGCCCGTCACGCCACCAGCAAGATTCGCGACCTGGAAGACCTTGAGCGGGTGATGAGCCTTGGGTTTCGTGGTGAGGCCCTGGCTTCCATCAGCTCCGTGGCTCGCCTGACCCTGACGTCCCGCACCCGCGACGCCGATCAGGCCTGGCAGGTTGAAACCGAAGGCCGCGACATGGCGCCCCGGGTCCAGCCGGCGGCACATCCGGTGGGCACCTCGGTGGAAGTGCGCGACCTGTTCTTCAACACCCCGGCCCGGCGCAAATTCCTCAAGGCCGAAAAAACCGAATTCGATCACCTGCAGGAAGTCATCAAGCGCCTGGCCCTGGCCCGGTTTGATGTGGCTTTCCACCTGCGCCACAACGGCAAGACCATCCTCAGCCTGCATGAGGCCCATGATGATGCGGCCCGTGCCCGGCGCGTCTCGGCTATCTGCGGCGCGGGGTTCCTGGAGCAGGCGCTGCCGATCGAGATCGAGCGCAATGGCCTGCGCCTGTGGGGTTGGGTCGGGTTGCCGACCTTCTCCCGCAGCCAGGCAGACTTGCAGTACTTCTTTGTGAACGGCCGGGCGGTGCGCGACAAACTGGTGGCCCACGCGGTGCGCCAGGCGTATCGCGACGTGCTGTTCAATGGGCGGCATCCGACGTTTGTGCTGTTTTTCGAGGTCGACCCGTCGGTGGTGGACGTTAACGTGCACCCGACCAAGCACGAAGTGCGCTTCCGTGACGGCCGTATGGTTCACGATTTTCTCTATGGCACCTTGCACCGCGCCTTGGGCGATGTGCGCCCGGATGATCAACTGGCGGCGCCGATTGTCACGGCCATCGTCCGTCCTACGGGGCCGGAAGCCGGTGAGTTCGGGCCTCAGGGCGAAATGAGCCTGGCGGCCAACTTGTTGCAATCGCCGCAAGCCCAGCCGAGCTATACCGCGCCTGGCTCAGGTTCTGGCGCCGGCTATCAATACCAATACACGCCGCGCCCGCAATCAGCGTTGCCGGTGGCCGAAGCCCAGGCAGCCTATCGCGAGTTTTTCGCGCCGCTGCCCGGAGCCGACTCAGGGGCGGCCGCCTTGCCGGAAGGCCAGGGCGATGTGCCGCCGCTGGGTTACGCACTGGCTCAGCTCAAGGGCATCTACATCCTTGCGGAAAACGCCCATGGCCTGGTGCTGGTTGACATGCACGCTGCTCACGAGCGGATCATGTACGAGCGTTTGAAGATCGCCATGGCCAGCGAAGGCCTTAGTGGCCAGCCGCTGCTGGTGCCGGAATCCCTGGCGGTCAGCCAGCGCGAGGCCGATTGTGCCGAAGAGCACATCAGCGTGTTCCAGAAACTGGGCTTTGAGCTGCAACGCCTGGGCCCGGAAACCCTGGCTATCCGCCAGATCCCGGCTTTGCTCAAGCAGGCCGAGGCCAACCGGCTGGTGGCCGACGTACTGGCGGACCTGATGGAGTACGGCACCAGTGACCGCATCCAGGCCCACATCAATGAACTGCTCGGCACCATGGCCTGCCACGGCGCCATCCGCGCCAACCGCCGGCTGGCTTTGCCGGAAATGAACGGTTTGCTGCGGGACATGGAAAACACCGAGCGCAGCGGCCAATGCAACCATGGCCGACCGACCTGGACCCAGATGGGCCTGGACGACCTCGACAAACTGTTCTTGCGCGGTCGTTGATGAGTGCCTTGCCCCCCGCAATCTTCCTGATGGGCCCGACGGCCGCCGGCAAGACCGACCTGGCCATCGAGCTGACCAAGGTTTTGCCGTGCGAACTGATCAGTGTCGACTCTGCACTGGTTTACCGGGACATGGACATCGGCACTGCCAAACCTTCAAAAGAGCTGCTGGCCCAGTATCCGCATCGGTTGATCGACATCATCGATCCCAGCGAGAGCTATTCGGCGGCGGATTTTCGTACCGATGCCCTGGCAGCCATGGCCGATATCACCGCGCGGGGCAAGATTCCGCTGTTGGTAGGCGGCACGATGCTCTACTACAAGGCGTTGCAGGAAGGGCTGGCTGATATGCCGCCAGCTGATCCACAGGTGCGCGCCGAACTTGAAGAAGAGGCTGCGCGCCTTGGCTGGCAAGCCCTGCACGACCAGTTGGCGGCTGTGGATCCGGTTTCGGCCGCGCGGATTCATCCCAATGACCCCCAGCGGCTGACGCGGGCGTTGGAAGTCTGGCGGGTCAGTGGCCAGACCATGACTGAACACAGGCTGAAACAAACTGCGCAAAGTGCTGAAGCAGGCGCTTCGGGACACTCACAATTACCCTATACTGTGGCGAATCTGGCCATCGCTCCGACGGATCGCCAGGTGCTGCATGAACGAATTGCACAAAGATTCACAATTATGTTGGAACAGGGGTTTGTGGAGGAGGTCGTAGCACTGCGTTCAAGAGGTGATCTGCATCCGGGGTTGCCTTCGATACGTGCTGTAGGCTACCGCCAAGTCTGGGATCATCTGGATGGCAAGCTGACGTCAGCCGAAATGCAGGAGCGCGGCATCATTGCCACGCGCCAATTGGCAAAGCGCCAGTTCACATGGCTACGCAGCTGGACTGATTTACACTGGCTGGACAGTCTGGATTGCGACAATCTGTCACGCGCCTTGAAATACTTGGGAACGGTCTCCATATTGAGCTGAGTCCTTGCAATTGCCGTCTATCCTTGGGGGTGTGACGGCCATAAGCTATCTATTTTCCGATTTTTTATTATTGATCCTTAAAGGAGTGCGGCACATGTCAAAAGGGCATTCGCTACAAGACCCTTACTTGAATACTTTACGTAAAGAGAAAGTGGGGGTTTCCATCTATCTGGTCAACGGTATCAAGCTGCAAGGTACGATCGAGTCGTTCGACCAGTTCGTGATCCTGCTGAAAAACACCGTAAGCCAGATGGTTTACAAACACGCTATCTCGACCGTAGTGCCGGTTCGTCCGATTCGTCTGCCTAGCGCAACCGAAGAACAGGGTGACGCCGAGCCTGCACCGGGTAACGCCTGATAGGAGTCTCCTTTGTTCTTTGAGCGCCACGGTGGTGGTGAGCGAGTAATCCTCGTTCACTTGGATGGACAGGACCCTGAGGCGCGCGAAGATCCGCAGGAGTTTCAGGAGTTGGCAAATTCGGCCGGCGCCGAGACCGTCGCGTTTTTTAACGTGCCGCGTCATCGGCCAACCGCCAAATTCCTGATTGGCAGCGGCAAGGTCGAGGAACTGCGCGACCTGGTCCATGCCGAAAAGGCCGATCTGGTGATTTTCAATCACATCCTCACGCCCAGTCAGGAACGTAACCTCGAACGAGTCTTCGAGTGTCGCGTGATCGACCGCACGGGTCTGATTCTCGATATTTTCGCTCAACGCGCCCGTACCCATGAAGGCAAGCTCCAGGTAGAACTGGCCCAGCTTGACCACATGAGCACCCGGCTGGTTCGTGGCTGGACTCACCTTGAGCGTCAGGGTGGCGGTATCGGCATGCGTGGCCCGGGTGAAACCCAGCTGGAAACCGACCGGCGTCTGCTGCGGGTGCGCCTGCGACAGATCAAGGGCCGCCTGGAGAAGGTGCGCAGCCAGCGCGAACAATCGCGACGTGGCCGTATGCGTGCGGATATCCCTACCGTTTCCCTGGTGGGCTATACCAACGCTGGCAAATCCACGCTCTTCAACAACGTGACGAAATCGGACGTATACGCGGCCGACCAACTGTTCGCGACCCTCGACCCGACCTTGCGCCGTCTGGAACTGGACGACCTGGGGCCGATTGTCCTGGCCGATACCGTGGGTTTCATTCGTCACTTGCCCCACAAGCTGGTCGAGGCATTTCGGTCTACGCTCGAAGAGTCGAGCAATTCCGACCTGCTGCTGCACGTGATCGATGCGGCTGAACCGGATCGCATGTTGCAGATTGAACAGGTCATGGTGGTACTGGGCGAGATTGGTGCCCAGGACTTGCCGATACTCGAGGTCTATAACAAACTCGATTTGCTTGAAGGCGTTGAGCCACAAATCCAGCGCGACGAAAACGGCAAGCCCCAGCGGGTCTGGCTGTCGGCGCGTGATGGCAGTGGTCTGGAATTGCTTGAACAAGCCATTGCCGAGTTGTTGGGCAGCGATTTGTTTGTTGGCACCTTGCGCTTGCCTCAGCGTTTTGCTCGACTGCGTGCACAGTTTTTTGAGCTGGGCGCGGTACAGAAAGAAGAACACGACGAAGAAGGTGTCAGCTTGCTGGCCGTTCGATTGCCGCGCACGGAGCTGAATCGGCTGGTCAGTCGGGAAGGTGTTGTGCCGGCGGAGTTCATCGAACAACACACTTTGCAATAAAAGCCTGAGAAAGCGGTTGTGCCGCTGTGACAGGCATTCTGTAGCATTGGTCGGCGCGCCGTGGGTGCGTCTTTGCTTTATCAGATGGAGAGCGCTATGGCTTGGAATGAGCCGGGTGGCAACTCGAATAATCAGGATCCTTGGGGTGGTAAACGCCGCAATAATGGCGACCGCAAGGGGCCACCAGATCTCGACGAGGCCTTCCGAAAGCTGCAGGAAAGCCTGAATGGGTTGTTCGGTGGTGGAAAAAAACGTGGTGGTGACGAAGGCGGTCGTACGAGCAAGGGCGGTGGTTACGGCCTGCTCGGCATCGGCCTCGTTGTGCTGGCGGCCGTCTGGCTGTACAGCGCCGTCTATGTGGTGGACGAGCAGGAGCAAGCCGTGGTGCTGCGCTTCGGCAAGTACTACGAGACCGTCGGCCCCGGCCTGAACATCTACTTCCCGCCGATCGACAAGAAGTACATGGAAAACGTCACGCGTGAGCGTGCCTACACCAAGCAGGGCCAGATGCTGACTGAAGACGAGAACATCGTCGAAGTGCCGCTGACCGTGCAGTACAAGATCAGCAACCTGCAGGACTTCGTGCTGAACGTCGATCAGCCGGAAATCAGCCTGCAACAAGCGACCGAAAGTGCCCTGCGCCACGTGGTGGGTTCCACCGCAATGGATCAGGTGTTGACCGAAGGTCGTGAATTGATGGCCAGCGAGATCAAGGAGCGCCTGCAACGGTTCCTCGATACCTATCGCACCGGTATCACCGTAACCCAGGTCAACATACAGAGCGCAGCCGCACCGCGTGAAGTACAGGAAGCCTTCGATGACGTGATCCGTGCCCGTGAAGACGAGCAGCGTTCGCGCAACCAGGCTGAAACCTACGCCAACGGCGTCGTGCCGGAAGCCCGTGGTCAGGCCCAGCGTATCCTTGAAGATGCCAACGGTTACCGCGACGAAGTGGTCTCCCGTGCCAAGGGTGAGGCAGATCGCTTCACCAAGCTGGTGGCCGAGTACCGCAAGGCACCGGAAGTCACCCGTGAGCGTCTGTACCTGGACACCATGCAGGAAGTCTTCAGCAACACCAGCAAGGTTCTCGTGACCGGCAGCAAGGGCGGGCAGAACAATCTGCTGTACCTGCCGCTGGACAAGATGATCGAAGGTGGTCGTAGCAGCACCAGCGCACCGGCCTCCGGTTCGACTGCCGCTGCCAACGAAGCGAGCGCCCGTGCGGCCGCTGACTTGCTGCAACAGCAAACACGTACCAGGGAGAGTCGTTGATGAGCAATAAATCGCTGACCGCCCTGATTGTGGGCGTCGTCGTGGTCATCGCTGCCTGGAACTGCTTCTATATCGTGTCTCAGACCGAGCGCGCGGTGTTGCTGCAATTCGGTCGCGTGGTCCAGGCAGATGTCCAGCCGGGCCTGCATGTGAAAGTCCCCTACGTCAACCAGGTGCGCAAGTTCGACGGCCGCCTGATGACCCTGGATGCACCGACACAGCGCTTCCTGACCCTGGAAAAGAAAGCCGTGATGGTTGACGCCTACGCCAAGTGGCGCGTCAAGGATGCCGAGCGTTTCTATACCGCGACCTCCGGCCTCAAGCAGATTGCCGACGAGCGTTTGTCGCGCCGTCTGGAATCGGGCCTGCGTGACCAGTTTGGTAAGCGCACCCTGCACGAGGTGGTATCCGGTGAACGTGATGCGCTGATGGCTGACATCACGCGTTCGTTGAACACGATGGCGGAAAAAGAACTGGGCATCGAAGTGATCGATGTTCGGGTCAAGGCTATCGACCTTCCGAAGGAAGTGAACCGCAGCGTGTTCGAGCGTATGAGCACCGAGCGTGAGCGCGAGGCTCGTGAGCACCGCGCCAAGGGTAACGAACTGGCAGAAGGGATCCGTGCGGATGCCGACCGTCAGCGTCGCGTACTGTTGGCAGAAGCCTATCGCGAGTCTGAAGAGGCCCGTGGTGATGGTGATGCTCAAGCCGCTTCGATCTACGCCAAGGCCTACGGCCAGGATCAGGAGTTCTACGCGTTCTACCGTAGCCTGCGTGCCTACCGTGAAAGCTTCGCGAACAAAACCGACGTCATGGTGCTGGACCCAAGTAGCGATTTCTTCCGCTACCTGGAAAAGTCCAAGTAACCCGCATGTAGTCTGAGAGTCACTCCGTCGGGCGGCTAAAATGCCGGGCGGGGTGATCCTTTCAGAAAACGGGTGTATGATGCGGCAGCCGGGAAATTCCCGGCTTTTTTGCGTCTGCATGTTTGATTGTGGTTTTGCTCCGCAGGCGCCACAGGTTTTTCGAGGAAAGTGCCCGACGAGGCCGATTGTTGGTCGTTCGTCACGTCGCTCTTGCGCGTGGTTTATGCAGGGGCCGGGTATTTTCTGCTTCACTCAAGGCTCGCCCGAGGGCTGGCCGCCCGGATCATAGGGGAATGGCGTAATGGCAACGGTAGACCGCTGGCTGCTGCCAGATGGCATCGAAGAAGTACTGCCACCAGAAGCTGCGCGCATTGAAATCGCGCGCCGCCAGGTGTTGGATCTGTTCCAGAGCTGGGGTTACGAGTTTGTCGTGACCCCCCATATCGAGTACCTGGAATCCCTGCTGACCGGCGCGGGCCAGGACCTGGATCTGCGCACCTTCAAGGTCATCGACCCGCAATCGGGCCGGCAAATGGGCTTTCGTGCCGACATCACGCCGCAAGTCGCGCGCATTGATGCGCACACCCTGCGTCGCGAAGGGCCAAGCCGCCTGTGCTACGCCGGCAGCGTGCTGCATGCTCAGCCGCGTGCCTTGTCGTCTTCCCGTAGCCCGATCCAGTTGGGCGCCGAGTTGTACGGCGATGCGAGCCCGAGCAGCGACGTGGAAGTCATCAGCCTGATGCTGGCCATGCTGCAATTGGCCGATGTGCCGGATGTGCACATGGACCTCGGGCATGTCGGCATCTACCGCGGCCTGGCCCGTGCGGCCGGTCTGTCGGGTGAAGTGGAACAACAGTTGTTCGATGCCCTGCAACGCAAGGCCATCGATGAAGTGATCGCCCTGACGGCGGGCGTGCCTGCTGACCTGGCCGGCATGCTGCGTGCGCTGGTGGATCTGTGTGGCGGCCGTGAAGTACTGACCGCCGCCCGTGATCGTCTGGCGAACGCGCCAGCTGATGTATTGGCGGCCCTGGACGATGTTGTGGCGATTGCCGAGCAGTTGTCTGCGCGCTTCCCGCAGTTGCCGCTGTATTTCGATTTGGGTGAGCTGCGCGGCTACCACTACCACACCGGTGTGGTGTTTGCGGTGTTTGTCCCGGGTGTTGGCCAAGCCATTGCCCAGGGCGGTCGTTATGACGATATCGGCGCCGACTTCGGTCGTGCCCGTCCGGCGACCGGCTTTTCCACCGATTTGAAAACCCTGGTGACCCTGGGGCGTGCTGAGGTCGTGCTGCCGTCTGGTGGCATCTGGATGCCCGACAGTACGGACGCAGCACTCTGGCAGCAGGTTTGCCAGTTGCGCAGTGAGGGTCAGCGTGTGGTCCAGGCCCTGCCTGGGCAGCCATTGGCCGCCGCCCGTGAAGCGGACTGCGACCGGCAATTGATTCAGCAGAATGGGCTTTGGCAAGTATCGCCACTGGCTTCTTGAGTTTTCCTGCCGGCCGCTGCCGGCACCAAGTTTGCGCGAATGAGGACAAGTGTTATGGGTAAGAATGTCGTAGTCCTGGGCACCCAATGGGGTGATGAGGGCAAAGGCAAGATCGTTGATCTGCTGACCGAACATGCTGCCGCCGTAGTGCGCTACCAAGGTGGCCACAACGCTGGCCACACCCTGGTCATCGATGGCGAAAAAACCGTCTTGCACCTGATCCCGTCGGGTGTACTGCGCGAAGGCGTGCAGTGCCTGATCGGCAACGGCGTGGTGGTTGCACCTGACGCCCTGCTGCGCGAGATCACCAAGCTGGAAGAGAAAGGCGTGCCAGTGCGCGAGCGCCTGCGTATCAGCCCTTCCTGCCCGCTGATCCTGTCCTTCCACGTTGCGCTGGACCAGGCCCGTGAAAAGGCCCGTGGCGAGCTGAAGATCGGTACTACCGGTCGCGGTATCGGCCCGGCCTACGAAGACAAGGTTGCACGTCGTGGCCTGCGTGTGGGCGACCTGCTCAACATGCCGCGCTTTGAAGACAAGCTGCGTGAACTGGTGGATTACCACAACTTCATGCTGGTGGGTTACTACAAAGAGCCAGCCATCGAGTTTGAAAAGACCCTGGCTGAGTGCAAGGAATACGCTGAGCTGCTCAAGCCGCTGATGCTGGACGTGACTGCCGAGCTGCACGACCTGCGTCGCGCGGGCAAAGACATCATGTTCGAAGGTGCCCAGGGTTCGTTGCTGGACATCGACCACGGCACCTACCCGTACGTCACCAGCTCCAACACCACCGCTGGCGGCGTTGCGACCGGTTCGGGCGTTGGTCCGATGTTCCTGGACTACATCCTCGGCATCACCAAGGCGTACACCACGCGTGTGGGTTCGGGTCCATTCCCGACTGAACTGTTCGACGACGTTGGTGCGCACCTGGCCAAACAAGGTCACGAGTTCGGCGCAACTACCGGCCGTGCTCGTCGTTGTGGCTGGTTCGACGCCGTTATCCTGCGTCGCGCTATCGATGTGAACAGCATCTCGGGCATCTGCCTGACCAAGCTGGACGTACTCGACGGCCTGGAAGCCATCAACATCTGCATCGGCTACAAAGATGCGGAAGGCAAAGACGTTGCCCCAACCGATGCTGACAGCTACGTAGGCCTGCAGCCTGTGTACGAAGAAGTGCCGGGCTGGACCGAATCGACCGTGGGCGCCAAGACCCTGGAAGAACTGCCAGCCAACGCTCGTGCTTACATCAAGCGCGTTGAAGAGCTGATCGGTGCGCCAATCGACATTATTTCGACGGGCCCGGACCGCAACGAGACCATCGTTCTGCGTCACCCGTTCGCTTAATAAGCTGTTGATGTAAAAAGCAAAGGGCTCCTTCGGGAGCCCTTTGTCGTTTCCGGCTGGTAAACGGCACGGCCCTTGCTATGGTTCTTTCTTTCGCGGTGCTATCAAATTAGTGGCACCCGTGGTGGAGGGATTCCCAGTGTCTGCCGTTCTCTCATTGTTACAAAGCCGGCTGTTGCGGCCGGTGTTCGTTACCCTAGGTATCGCTCTTTTGGTGCAAGTACTGGTGGCTGTCGCTCTGACCCGGAGCACGGTCACCGCCCTGGAAGCCGATTTAGACAATCGGCTGGGTGTCGACAGCCAAAAGCTTTCCGGTGAACTGGCCCAGGCCGGCAAGGAAGTCACCTCCAGTCTGGACAGCCTGTCTTCCAGCACTCGCCAGCGTCTGACCGCGGGGCTTTCCACGCGCCTGCAGGACGAGCAGAAGCAACTGCGTGCGACCCTGGAAAAAGACCTGAAGGACTCCGCCAACGATATGGCGCAACTGCTCGCCTCGGTGGCGCCCCGCGCAATGTGGGACAGTGACGTGCCGACGCTGTCGGAATTTGCTCGGCGTGCCCAGCGCAATCCCAATGTGTTGTTCGTGGTCTACGACGATGCCACGGGCCAGCACCTGACGCGCTACCTGAACCGGGATAACCCGATTAACGCAGCGTTGCTCGAGAAAGGGCAGGGCGAGCGAGCCCTGGATAAGGTCTTGGATGCGGCGAAAAACGATCCGGCGGTCTACTACCTCGAGGCGTCTATCAGTCCCAATGGCGTGGAAATCGGCAAGGTCATCATGGGGGTTTCGACCGCTTCGGTAGACGTTGATCTGGCGGCGCTGGATAAGCGCTTCGCCGCGTTGATCGCCAGCAGTGATCAACTGGTGGGCGACAGCCTCAAAGGTGCCGCCGCTGACAGTGCTGCCGCCATGGGCGCGCGCTTGCAGTCGGCACAAGCAACGGCCACCCAGATGACCGCCAATACCACCAATGCCGTGCAAGAGGCGGCAGGTACCTTGCGCTGGCGCATCGGCATGGGCCTGGCGGTTGTAGGCTTTGGCGTGCTGTTGCTGATTGCCGTGGTGCTTGGGCGTCGGGTGGTCAATCGCCTGAAGCTGCTGATTGCAGCGATGGACGACCTGGCGGCAGGCGAGGGCGATCTGACCAAGCGCGTGCAGATCAACAGCCGGGACGAAATCGGCGACATGGCCTCGGCGGTCAATCGCTTTGTGGATAAGTTGCAGCCCATCGTGCGCGAAGCGGGTGATGTGGCCCAGCGTACGGGCGTGGAAATCGGCGCGATGACCCTGCGCAATGCGGGTGCCGATGCCGCCGCCGGCCTGCAGCGTGATGAGGTTGCCGAAAGCCTGCGGGCGCTGTCGCAAATGGCCGACGAGGCCCAGGCAGAAAGCCATGCGATGCAGGCGGCCTTGCAGCAGGTGGTGGATATTCGCCAGGCCACTGATGAGAACTCACGTACTTCAGCCGAAGTCGGCAGCCTGATCGAGGCGTTGGCGGGGCAGGTGCAGGCGGGGTCCAAGGTGATCGAGCGTCTGGCGCAGCAGAGCGAGCAGATTGAGGTGGTGTTGACGGTGATCCACGGGATTGCCGAGCAAACCAACTTGCTGGCACTCAACGCGGCGATTGAAGCGGCGAGAGCCGGCGAGACCGGGCGCGGCTTTGCAGTGGTGGCGGACGAGGTTCGTGCCCTGGCCAGCAAAACCCAGAGTTCTACCGGTGATATCCAGGCCCACATCGTGGCCTTGCAGCAAGGCGCCCGTGAGGCGGTAGAGACCATCGGCAAGGCCGGGCGTCAGGCCAGCGAAGGTTTGCTGGTGTTGCGCGATAGCGTGCGGCTGCAGCAGTCCGTGCAAGCCTCGGTAGAGCAGGTGCATGCAGCGATTGGCCTGGCGACGCGTGCAGCTGAGCATCAGGCGCAAGGCGCGCATGCGGTGCGTGGGCGGGTGGAGATCATTCATGCACAGGCCGAGCGCGCGGCTCAGGCAGTGGTGGAGACCACCGCCAGTGGCAAGGTGCTGGATGGGTTGGCAGCGCAGTTGAAGGCGAGCCTGGGGCAGTTCCGGGCTTGATGTCGCCTGGTGCGGCCCTTTCGCGAGCAAGCCCGCTCCCACATTCGACCGAGTTCCACTTCTGGAATACGAGCAAATGTGGGAGCGGGCTTGCTCGCGAAAGCTATTTCAGCGGCTCAGATACATCCGCGTCGTAAGCAGATACACCGGTAATCCCGACACCAGAATCAACAACGCCGCATACGGCGCGGCAGCCGCGAATTCCACATTCGAGGTATGCGCCCACACGGCAGTAGCGAGTGTGTTCAATCCAGTAGGACTAAGCAGCAGCGTCGCCGTCAATTCCTTCATCGCATCCAGAAACACCAGCGCAAACGCCGCGCCCAATGCCGGGAAAATAATCGGCAGTGTCACCCGGCAAAACGCACTGAACGACGACGCCCCCAGCGTTCTCGCGGCCTCTTCCAGCTGGGGTGCCGCCTTGTTCAGTGCCGTGCGGATCGGCGCCTGGGCCAGCGGCAAAAACAGCAACGCATAAGCGATCAGCAACAACGCCGACGTCTGATACAGCGCCGGTACGTAATGCAGGGCGAAATACACCAGCGTCAACGCAATCACCAGGCCGGGCAGGGCGTGCAGCAGGTACGGCAGGCGTTCGGCCCACAGCGCGAGCTGACCCTTGTAGCGCACCACCAGCAAGCCTACCGGCACTGCAAACAACAGGCAAAGCGCAGCGCCGCCCAAGGACAACGCCAAGGAAGAAAGCAGCGCCTCGCTGATCTCTGCAACCGGAAATGCCGCCGAACTGCCCACTGCCAGCCAGTAACCGAGCATGCCCAGTGGAATGCCGCTGCCAATGATTGCCAGAAGCAGGCAATACAGCTGCCCCAGCGGTGCCCATTTACCGAGCCGGACCTGCTCGGCATGCCGCGCCGCGCCCTGGCCGGTGCGCACATGTCGGCCTTTGCCGCGCACCCGCAGCTCCAGCCAGAGCAGCGTCAGGCACATCACCAGTAGCACTGCCGAGAGCATTGCCGCATTGGCGTTACTGAATTCCAGCTCGAATTGTTGATAGATCGCGGTGGTAAACGTCTGCAGGCCGATGATCGACAGCGCGCCGAATTCAACCAGCATATGCAGGGCAATCAACAGCGCCCCGGCCAGTAGCGATGGCCACAACAACGGCAAAGTGATGCGAAAGAACACGCCCCAGCGATTCAGTCCCAGGGTGCGGGCCGATTCTTCCAGGGATGGATCAAGATTGCGCAGGGTCGCCGCCACCGGCAGAAACACCAGCGGGTATTTGGACAGGGTCATCACCAGGATCGCCCCGCCCAGCCCCTCGAAATTGGCGCTCAACGAAACCCAGGTGAAGCTGCTGACAAATGCGGGCACCGCAAACGGCAGGCACAAGATCACTCCCCAGATTCGCCGCCCCGGCAAGTTGCTGCGTTCCAGCAGCCAGGCCAGGGACAAGCCGATCACGCCGCAGGCCACGGTCACGCCGACCATCAGTGCCAGGGTGTTGCGCAGCAACCCGAACACATAAGGCCGCCACAGCAAATGCACCGCCTCGGCCCAACCTGCTTGCCAGGCCTTGAGGCCGACATACGCCAGCGGCAACAGACTCAGGCCTACCAGCAGCAGGACCGGCAGCAGCAACCAGATTGAAGGACGTTTGCGTCTCGGCGTAAAACCCCCGCGCAAGGCGGGGGCGGGGAGCGATGGGTTCATCAGTTCAAGCCAACGTCACGTTCCAGTTCCAGGGCTTCTTCGGCGTTGCCCAGGTCGGCAGGGGTGACCTTTGGTGGTTGCAGCTCGCTGAAAGGCTTGAGGCCGCGGTTGGATTCCATGCCCTTGCGCAACGGGTATTCGGCGGAGGTGTTGGTGATCACCCGCTGGCCTTCTTCGCTGGCCATAAAGGCCAACAATTGCTGGGCTTCCTTTGGATGCTTGCTGGATTTCAGCGCCGCTGCGGCAGACACGGTGATCAGGCCGCCGGCATCACCGTCGGTGAAGTAGTGAAGCTGCGAATCCAGGTTGGTTTTTTCTTTCTTCAGGGCGAACCAGTAGTAGTTGTTCACCAGGACGGTGGCGACTTCGCCATTTTCCACGGCCTTGAGCGCAACCATGTTGTTGCTGTAGACCTTGCCGAAGGCGCGCAGGCCGGTCAGCCATTCTTCAGCGGCTTCGCGACCGTGCAGCTTGATGATCGCCACGGCCTGTTCCTGGAATGCGCCGCTGGTGGGTACGAAACCGACCTTGCCTTGCCATTCAGGTCCGGCGAAATCCAGTACTGACTTGGGCAGGTCTTTCTCGGCGATCAGTTTCGGGTTGAACGCCACGACGCGGGTGCGTGCGGTCACGCCCATCCAGGCACCGTTGGCGGCCACGTATTCCTTGGGCAGAACGTCGAGGGTGCTGGCGTCGATGGTCGCCAGCAGGCCTTGCTCGCCGAGTTTATTCAGCGGCGGTGATTCTTCGGTGTAGATCACGTCGGCAGGGGAGCGGTCGCCTTCTTCGACGACCTGGCTGGCCAGCTGGTTGCTGCTGCCCTTGCGCACATTGACGTGGATGCCGGTCTTGGCTTCGAAGGCCTTGGCAAGTTCATCGCCGACCTCCTTGTGTTGGCCGTTGTACAAGGTCAGTGCAACCTTGTCGGCAGAATAGGCAGCGGGCGAGAGCAGGGTCAGGCCGAGCAGAGTGATGGTCAGGCCACGCAGAAGGGATGTCTTGAGACGGGTATCGCGGATCATCATCCGGGGTGTTCCTCACTTGAGTGCAACAAATCGTTGCTAGGATAAACGATAAAGTTTCTCAGGTGCGGTCATGGGGCAAATCGGTCTGGAAGTTTTCAAACCCCGGAAACGCAAAAACCCGCTTTCGCGGGTTTTTGTGAGACTCAAGGTTAAAACCTCAAGTTTTGAATTGGTGCCCAGAAGAAGACTCGAACTTCCACGACCTTGCGGTCACCAGCACCTGAAGCTGGCGTGTCTACCAATTTCACCATCTGGGCAGCATCAGCAACGTTGCCGCTGTTGATGGAGCGAACTATACGGAGGGCTTTTTGATCTGTAAACCCCTGATTTGATTTTATAAATCAACTTTATGGTTAAAAATCAAAGGCCTGAAACGCAAAAACCCGCTTTCGCGGGTTTTTGTGAGACTTAAGGTTAACACCTCAAGTTTGGAATTGGTGCCCAGAAGAAGACTCGAACTTCCACGACCTTGCGGTCACCAGCACCTGAAGCTGGCGTGTCTACCAATTTCACCATCTGGGCAGCATCGTCAACGTTGCCGTCGTCGATGGCGCGCACTATACGGACCACTTTTTGCGCTGTAAAGCCCAGTTATCAAAAAAGTCTGGAAAATTTCGCAGGCGGTCGCGCAAGGTGTATTCCGAGGGCTACAAAGTGCTTTTACGGGCTTGTCGACACCTGAAATTTCCCGTTTCAATACGCGTATGCCAAACTAACCCGCATATAGACAAGGTGAAAACTCTCTAATGGCCGATTGGCAGTCCCTCGATCCCGAGGCCGCTCGTGAAGCGGAAAAATATGAAAACCCTATTCCTAGCCGCGAACTGATCCTGGCGCATCTCGCCGATCGGGGTTCGCCTGCTAGCCGCGAGCAGCTGGTTGAAGAATTCGGTCTGACCACCGAAGACCAACTCGAAGCCCTGCGCCGCCGCCTGCGCGCCATGGAGCGCGATGCCCAGTTGATCTACACCCGCCGAGGCACCTATGCGCCGGTGGACAAGCTCGACCTGATCCTCGGTCGCATTGCCGGCCACCGTGACGGTTTCGGTTTCCTGATCCCGGACGACGGCAGCGATGACCTGTTCATGAGCCCGGCGCAAATGCGCCTGGTGTTCGATGGCGACCGTGCCCTGGCGCGCGTTTCCGGCCTCGACCGTCGCGGTCGCCGCGAAGGCGTGATCGTTGAAGTGGTGTCCCGTGCCCACGAGTCCATCGTTGGTCGCTACTTCGAAGAAGGCGGCATCGGCTTTGTCGTTCCGGATAACCCGAAGGTTCAGCAGGAAGTGCTGATCACCCCGGGCCGCAATGGCGCTGCCAAGGTCGGCCAGTTCGTCGAGGTGAAAATCACCCACTGGCCAACTGCGCGCTTCCAGCCACAGGGCGATATCGTTGAAGTGGTCGGCAACTACATGGCGCCGGGCATGGAAATCGATGTTGCGCTGCGCACCTACGATATCCCTCACGTCTGGCCTGAGGCTGTGCTCAAAGAAGCCGCCAAGCTCAAGCCGGAAGTTGAAGAAAAAGACAAAGAGAAGCGCATCGACCTGCGTCATCTGCCGTTCGTCACCATTGACGGCGAAGATGCCCGCGACTTCGACGATGCGGTCTACTGCGAAGCCAAGCCTGGCAAGCTGCGTCTGTTCTCCGGCGGCTGGAAGTTGTTCGTCGCGATTGCCGACGTGTCCAGCTACGTGAAGATTGGTTCGGCCCTGGACAACGAAGCCCAGGTGCGCGGCAACTCGGTGTATTTCCCCGAGCGCGTTATCCCGATGCTGCCTGAGCAGTTGTCCAACGGCCTGTGCTCCCTGAACCCGAAAGTCGACCGTTTGGCCATGGTGTGCGAGATGACCATCTCGAAAACCGGCGAAATGACCGACTACCAGTTCTATGAAGCGGTGATCCACTCCCAGGCGCGCCTGACCTACAACAAGGTCAGCACCATCCTGGAACAGCCGAAAACCAGCGAAGCCAAAGCCTTGCGCGGTGAGTACGGCCATGTGGTGCCGCACCTCAAGCAGCTCTATGCGCTTTACAAAGTGCTGCTGGGCGCTCGTCACGTGCGTGGCGCGATCGACTTTGAAACTCAGGAAACCCGAATTGTCTTCGGTTCCGAGCGTAAGATCGCCGCGATCACCCCGACCACTCGTAATGATGCTCACAAGCTGATCGAGGAATGCATGCTGGCGGCCAACGTGGCTACTGCAGAATTCCTGAAAAAGCACGAGATTCCTGCCTTGTACCGGGTGCACGACGGCCCGCCGCCGGAGCGTCTGGAGAAGCTGCGCGCGTTCCTCGGTGAGCTCGGCCTGTCCCTGCACAAAGGCAAGGACGGCCCGACGCCGAAGGACTACCAGGCTCTGCTTGCGAGCATCAAGGACCGTCCGGATTACCACGTGATCCAGACCGTCATGCTGCGCTCCCTGAGCCAGGCGGTGTACAGCGCTGATAACCAAGGCCACTTCGGCCTGAATTACGAGGCGTACACCCACTTCACCTCGCCGATTCGCCGTTACCCGGACTTGCTCACACACCGGGCGATCCGCAGCGTGATCCATTCCAAGCAGAACACCCCGCACGTCAAGCGCGCCGGTGCCATGACCATTCCGAAGGCACGGATCTATCCGTACGACGAAGCGGCCCTGGAACAGCTGGGCGAGCAGTGCTCCATGAGCGAGCGCCGTGCCGACGAAGCGACCCGCGACGTAGTGAACTGGCTCAAGTGCGAGTTCATGAAAGACCGCGTGGGCGAGTCGTTCCCGGGTGTGATCACCGCCGTGACCGGTTTTGGCCTGTTCGTCGAATTGACCGACATCTACGTCGAGGGTCTGGTACACGTCACCGCTTTGCCGGGTGACTACTACCACTTCGACCCTGTGCATCACCGCCTGGCGGGCGAGCGCACCGGTCGCAGCTTCCGTCTGGGCGATACCGTGGAAGTGCAGGTCATGCGCGTCGACCTCGACGAGCGCAAGATCGACTTCGGCATGCCCGACAAGCCAGCCGAGCCGACTGGCCGTAAAAAACGTGGCGGCGAAACGACTGCGCCGGCCAGCAAAGGCAAAGGTACTCCTGCGAAAGCAGCGGTCGCCGAGCCTGCGCCAGCCAAGCCCGCTCGTCGTTCGTCTGCCAAGGACAAGGCCCCCGAAGCCTACCGCCCAAGCGATGCTGCGGCGAAAAACGCCGAGCTGCGCAAGAGTCGCGAATTGAAGCAGCAGTTGCTCAACGAAGCCAAAAGCGGTGGTAAAGCGGCGTCTGGGGGAAAGTCCCGCGAGGCGGAAAAACCGTCGAGCAAGCCGAGTAAACACCGTAAAGGCCCGCCAAAAGCGGGTTCGGCCCCTGCGAAAAGCAGCGGGTCGCGCAAACCTAAGGCCAAGTCATGAGTCTGGAAAAAATCTACGGCGTACACGCCGTAGAAGCATTGCTGCGTCACCACCCGAAACGCGTCAAGCAGGTGTGGTTGGCAGAAGGCCGCAGTGAGCCGCGCGTTCAAGCGCTGGTCGAACTGGCCAATCAGAACAAAGTTGCCATCGGCCAGGCCGAGCGTCGTGAGATGGACGTCTGGGTCGAAGGCGTTCACCAAGGCGTGGTAGCGGACGTAAGCCCGAGCCAAGTCTGGGGCGAAGCGATGCTCGACGAGTTGCTCGATCGCACCGAAGGCGCGCCGCTGTTGCTGGTGCTCGACGGCGTGACCGATCCGCACAACCTCGGCGCCTGCCTGCGTTCGGCGGATGCTGCCGGTGCGTTGGCGGTGATTGTGCCCAAAGACAAGTCGGCAACCTTGACGCCTGTCGTGCGTAAAGTCGCCTGCGGTGCGGCGGAAGTGATTCCGCTGGTGGCCGTGACCAACCTGGCGCGTACCCTGGAGAAACTCCAGCAGCGCGGCCTGTGGGTTGTGGGTACGGCGGGGGAGGCTGAGGTCAGCATTTATGACCAGGACCTCACCGGCCCGACCATCCTGATCATGGGTGCTGAAGGCAAAGGCATGCGTCGCCTGACCCGCGAGCATTGCGATTACCTGGTGCACCTGCCGATGGCCGGTAGCGTCAGCAGCCTCAACGTTTCAGTCGCAACGGGCGTCTGCCTGTTCGAAGCCCAGCGCCAGCGTGGCGCCAAGGCTAAAGCCAAGAAATAACCAAGTCTGGCGCAGGTCAAAATGTGGGAGGGGGCTTGCTCCCGAATACGGTGTGTCAGCCAGTGCATTTGGCGATTGGCACACCGCTTTCGGGAGCAAGCCCCCTCCCACATTTGTTTTTGTGGTGTATGGGGGCTGTTCAAATAATCACCAATCACCTTGCGCCCTTTCTCCCCCTTCTCTACAATTGCGCCCCTTGCCTTCATGGCAGGCACGCATGTGCCTCCCTTCGGCAAGATCCATAAGTGTCATTCACTCCTTGTCTGACCGTTTTTGAGCGGCAGGCTACAACCCGTAAGGAGCATTCATGCGTCATTACGAAATCATCTTTTTGGTCCACCCGGATCAAAGCGAGCAAGTCGGCGGCATGGTAGAGCGTTACACCAAGCTGATCGAAGAAGACGGCGGCAAAATCCACCGTCTGGAAGATTGGGGCCGTCGTCAACTGGCCTACGCAATCAACAATGTTCACAAGGCTCACTACGTGATGCTGAACGTTGAATGCACTGGCAAGGCCCTGGCCGAGCTGGAAGACAACTTCCGCTACAACGATGCAGTGATCCGTAACCTGGTCATCCGTCGCGAAGAAGCCGTTACCGGCCAATCCGAGATGCTCAAGGCTGAAGAAAACCGCAGTGAGCGCCGTGAGCGTCGCGACCGTCCTGAGCACGAAGGCGCTGAAAGCGCTGATAGTGATGACAGCGACAACAGCGATAACGCTGACGAGTAATCCACGGACCTTTTAAGGAGCCTATCAAATGGCACGTTTCTTCCGTCGTCGTAAATTCTGCCGCTTCACCGCTGAAGACGTGAAGGAGATCGATTACAAAGATCTCAACACTCTGAAAGCCTACGTATCCGAGACCGGCAAAATTGTTCCAAGCCGCATCACCGGTACCAAAGCTCGTTATCAGCGTCAGCTGGCCACCGCTATCAAGCGCGCCCGCTTCCTGGCCCTGCTGGCCTACACCGACAGCCACGGCCGCTGAGACCGGGCAGTCGACAAGTAGTAAGGGATTGAATGCATGCGCGCCTTAGCTGAGTTCATCATGCGCGGTCGTGTGCAGGCCACTCTGGTAGTGGCTGGATGTGCAGCGTTGCCGCTGTTGTATTGGTTGGGTGCTGCTGCAGGTTGCCTCGTGCTCCTGCGGCGCGGTTTGAGGGACGCCCTTGGCGTTCTTGCCCTGGGAATGCTGCCGGCCTTGGTCTGGTGGTTGAAATTCGATGATCCACGGGTACTTCTGGTACTGCTCGGTTCATCGGCCCTTGCGTTGGTTTTACGCGCAAGTGAGTCCTGGGTCCGTACGCTGCTGGTCAGCGTGGCATTGGGGTTGGTGTATTCACTGGCGCTTGGCGCGGCTTTCCGCCCGCAAATCGAGGCGCTGGCGCAGGAGATCATAAAGATCCTGCCGCTGGCCCTCGGGGATCTCTACCAGCAGTTATCGGTAGAGGAGCGAGCGCGCTTTGCGTCAGTGGTTGCACCGATGCTGACCGGCCTGATAGCGGCACTGTTGCAGATCGTCAGCGTGCTGAGCCTGATTCTTGGGCGTTACTGGCAGGCGTTGTTGTATAACCCGGGTGGTTTTGGTCGCGAGTTTCGCAGTATCAGAATCCCCGCTGGACCGGCGATGTTGCTGCTGGCGTTCATGGTGGTCGGGCCGACGTTTGGCCTGGCGCTGTTGGTGCCGTTGTGCAGCGTACCGCTGGTATTCGCCGGGCTATCCCTGATTCATGGGCTGGTGGCGCAAAAGCGACTGGGCAGATTCTGGCTGGTGGGGTTGTACGTGACGCTGTTGCTGTTCATGCAGCTGATCTATCCGTTACTCGTGGTCTTGGCCATTGTCGACGGCCTGATTGATTTTCGCGGTCGTCTGGCGCCGAAAGACGCCGATAACGCGAACGGTGAAGGTTAAAAGTTAGAGGATTTTCACATGCAACTGATCCTTCTGGAAAAAGTCGCCAACCTGGGCAACCTGGGCGACAAAGTGAACGTTAAGGCCGGCTACGGTCGTAACTACCTGCTGCCATACGGCAAAGCCACCGCTGCAACCGCTGCCAACCTGGCTGCGTTTGAAGAGCGTCGTGCTGAGCTGGAAAAAGCAGCAGCAGACAAAAAAGCTTCGGCCGAAACTCGCGCTGCCCAACTGGCTGAGCTGGAAGTGACTATCACTGCCACCGCCGGTGACGAAGGCAAGCTGTTCGGTTCGATCGGCACCCACGACATCGCTGATGCACTGACCGCCTCCGGCGTTGAAGTGCAGAAGAGCGAAGTTCGTCTGCCGAACGGCACCATCCGCAACGTTGGCGAATTCGATGTAGCCGTGCACCTGCACGCTGAAGTCGAAGCAACCGTACGCGTTGTTGTGGTAGCAGCTTAAGCAGCACCTAACTGACTGGCACCTCGCGTGCCGGGCGGTTAACATCGGGCACGATCCTGTTTACAGGTCGTGCCTTTTGTTTTTCTGTAGCTCCTGATTCTCCAACTATTCCAAGTGGCCATGAACGATATCTCCGCTCCTGAGCAATATGATCTGCAAACTGCTGCCCTGAAGGTGCCGCCGCATTCCATCGAGGCCGAACAGGCCGTGCTCGGTGGCTTGATGCTGGACAACAACGCCTGGGAGCGCGTGCTGGATCAAGTCTCGGACGGCGATTTCTACCGTCATGACCACCGCCTGATCTTCCGCGCCATTGCCAAGCTGGCCGACCAGAACTCACCGATCGACGTGGTGACCCTGGCCGAGCAGTTGGACAAGGAAGGCCAGACGTCCCAAGTGGGCGGCCTGGGTTACCTGGGCGAGCTGGCGAAAAACACGCCATCGGTCGCCAACATCAAGGCCTATGCGCAGATCGTCCGTGCGCGGGCCACGTTGCGCCAGCTGATCGGTATCGCCACCGAGATCGCCGACAGTGCCTTCAACCCGGAAGGCCGTACCGCCGAAGAAATCCTCGACGAAGCCGAGCGGCAGATCTTCCAGATCGCCGAAGCCCGTCCGAAAACCGGCGGCCCGGTCAGCGTCAACGACCTGCTGACCAAGGCTATCGACCGTATCGATACCCTGTTCAACACCGACAACGCCATCACCGGCCTGTCCACCGGCTACACCGACCTCGACGGCATGACCAGCGGCCTGCAGCCTGCCGACTTGATCATCGTCGCCGGCCGTCCGTCCATGGGTAAAACCACCTTCGCCATGAACCTGGTGGAAAACGCCGTGTTGCGCAGCGACAAGGCCGTACTGGTGTACTCCCTGGAGATGCCAGGTGAATCGCTGATCATGCGTATGTTGTCGTCCCTGGGCCGCATCGACCAGACCAAGGTGCGTGCCGGCCGCCTGGAAGACGACGACTGGCCGCGCCTGACCTCGGCGGTCAATCTGCTCAACGACCGCAAGCTGTTTATCGATGACACCGCGGGCATCAGTCCGTCGGAAATGCGCGCGCGTACCCGACGCCTGGTGCGTGAGCATGGCGACATCGCCCTGATCATGATCGACTACCTGCAGCTGATGCAGATCCCGGGCTCCAGCGGTGATAGCCGGACCAACGAAATTTCCGAGATTTCCCGCTCGTTGAAAGCCCTGGCCAAGGAATTCAACTGCCCGGTGGTTGCCCTGTCGCAGCTCAACCGGTCCCTGGAGCAACGCCCGAACAAACGCCCGATCAACTCCGACTTGCGGGAATCCGGCGCGATCGAGCAGGATGCTGACGTGATCATGTTCGTATACCGGGACGAGGTGTATCACCCGGAGACCGAGCATAAAGGCATCGCTGAAATCATTATTGGTAAGCAGCGTAACGGGCCAATCGGTACCACGCGCCTGGCCTTTATCGGCAAATACACCCGCTTCGAAAACCTGGCGCCGGGCAGCTACAACTTCGAAGACGAGTAAAAAGCGGTCCCGCCAATTCCGACTGCAAAGGTCGGAATTGGTCAAAATTTGTGCTATATTCCGCGCCCGCGATTTTTCATCTCAACACCGGTCACCGTCATGCAAACAGCCAAGCCGTTATTTGACTATCCCAAGTACTGGGCCGAATGTTTCGGTCCTGCGCCATTCCTGCCGATGAGCAGGGAGGAGATGGATCAGCTTGGCTGGGATTCATGCGACATCATCATCGTCACCGGTGATGCGTACGTGGACCATCCGTCGTTCGGCATGGCAATCATCGGCCGGCTGCTGGAGTCCCAGGGCTTCCGCGTCGGGATCATTGCCCAGCCCAACTGGCAGTCCAAAGACGACTTCATGAAGCTCGGCGAGCCGAACCTGTTCTTCGGCGTCGCGGCCGGCAACATGGACTCGATGATCAACCGCTACACCGCCGACAAGAAAATCCGTTCCGATGACGCCTACACCCCCGGTGGCATGGCCGGCAAACGTCCGGACCGCGCGAGCCTGGTCTACAGCCAGCGCTGCAAGGAAGCCTACAAGCACGTGCCGATCGTGCTCGGCGGCATCGAAGCGTCCCTGCGCCGCATCGCCCACTACGACTACTGGCAGGACCGTGTACGTAACTCGATCCTGATCGACGCCTGCGCCGATATCCTGCTGTACGGCAACGCCGAGCGGGCCATTGTCGAAGTCGCCCAGCGCCTGTCGTGGGGCCACAAGATCGAAGACATCACCGACGTGCGCGGCACTGCGTTCATTCGCCGTGACACGCCTGAGGGCTGGTACGAGGTGGACTCCACCCGTATCGACCGTCCGGGCAAGATCGACAAGATCATCAACCCGTACGTGAATACCCAGGACACCCAGGCCTGCGCCATCGAGCAGGAAAAGGGCCCGGTTGAAGACCCGGAAGAGGCCAAGGTCGTACAGATCCTGGCCAGCCCGCGCATGACCCGTGACAAGACGGTCATTCGTCTGCCGTCCGTGGAAAAAGTCCGTGGCGACTCGGTGCTGTATGCCCACGCCAACCGCGTGCTCCACCTGGAAACCAACCCGGGCAACGCCCGCGCCCTGGTACAGAAGCACGGCGAAGTGGACGTGTGGTTCAACCCGCCGCCCATTCCCATGACCACCGAAGAAATGGACTACGTGTTCGGAATGCCTTACGCCCGTGTTCCACACCCGGCGTACGGCAAGGAAAAGATCCCGGCCTACGACATGATCCGCTTCTCGGTAAACATCATGCGTGGCTGCTTCGGCGGCTGCACCTTCTGCTCGATCACCGAGCACGAAGGCCGGATCATCCAGAACCGTTCCGAAGAGTCGATCATTCGCGAAATCGAAGAGATCCGCGACAAGGTGCCAGGCTTCACGGGCGTCATCTCCGACCTCGGCGGCCCGACCGCGAACATGTACCGCATCGCCTGCAAGAGCCCGGAAATCGAATCCGCGTGCCGCAAGCCGTCCTGCGTGTTCCCGGGCATCTGCCCGAACCTGAACACCGACCACTCGTCGTTGATCCAGCTGTACCGCAGCGCCCGTGCGTTGCCGGGTGTGAAGAAGATCCTGATCGCTTCCGGCCTGCGCTACGACCTCGCGGTCGAGTCGCCGGAATACGTGAAAGAGCTGGTGACCCACCACGTTGGTGGCTACCTGAAGATCGCCCCGGAACACACCGAGGAAGGTCCGCTCAACCAGATGATGAAACCGGGCATCGGCAGCTATGACAAGTTCAAGCGCATGTTCGAGAAGTACACCAAGGAAGCGGGCAAGGAGCAGTACCTGATTCCTTACTTCATCGCCGCCCACCCGGGCACCACCGATGAAGACATGATGAACCTGGCCCTGTGGCTCAAGGGCAATGGCTTCCGCGCCGACCAGGTGCAGGCGTTCTACCCGTCGCCAATGGCCACCGCCACGGCGATGTACCACTCGGGCAAGAACCCGCTGCGCAAGGTCACCTATAAGAGCGACGCGGTGACCATCGTCAAGAGCGAAGAACAGCGCCGTCTGCACAAGGCCTTCCTGCGCTATCACGACCCGAAAGGCTGGCCGATGCTGCGTGAGGCCTTGACCCGCATGGGCCGTGCCGACCTGATCGGGCCGGGCAAGGAGCAACTGATCCCGTTGCATCAGCCGTCCACCGACAGCTACCAGAGCGCCCGTCGCAAGAACTCGACGCCGGCTGGCAGCCACAAGGTTGCGAAGGAAACCACCACCAGGATCCTCACCCAGCACACCGGCTTGCCGCCCCGTGGCAGTGACGGCAGCAACCCGTGGGACAAGCGTGAGCAAGCCAAGGCCGCGGCCATGGCGCGCAACAAGCAGGCCGCCAAGGAACGCACCGACGCCGCCAAGGGCAAAGGCAAGAAGCCAGCCCGCAAGCCGGTCGTGCCGCGTTGATCGCAGCCTGAAACGCAAAACGCCAGCCTCGTGCTGGCGTTTTGCTTTCTAGCGGGTGGGTAGCCTGTTTGTTAAGGTGGCGCCCATTCGAGCGCCATCGCAGGCAAGCCAGCTCCCACATGTGACCGGGTTTCAGCATGAGAATGCGGTCGAATGTGGGAGCGGGCTTGCTCGCGAAAGCGCCAGTTCAGACACCACCCATTTCAAGGAAGAACACCCCCATGAGCAGCCCCCTGCTTGGCATCGGCATGGACTCCAACCGCTCCCAGTTCATGGCGCGCCAGCGCATCGAAAGCCAGATCAACCTGCCACGCCTGTTTGCCGCCATCGACGCCGACCCCGGCATTGTGGGGGCGGGTGTGGTGTATATCGATGCTGACTTCAATGTCGTCACCCTGCGCGAATTCAAACCGATTTGCAGCATCAGGCCCAAGCGCATCATTTTGCGTGAGGCGCAAAAATACATAGCCCCCGCACAGTTTGTGGAGCAGGTGAAGACCAACCCTCGGGAAGGGCGCCTCATGAGCGAGACGTTCGATATGGGGTTGTCATGCTCCGCTGCAGTGATCGGCTGGATCGTTGTCTTCAGCGGCAGTGTTGCCGTACCGTTTACGGCGGGTGCCAGTGCCTTTGTGGTCGGCATTGGTGTTACGGCGGCGCTGGCCAGTAGCGCGCAATGTGGGTTTGGCGTAGCGCGTACCTACAACGAAATCCTTGACCCCGATGCCAATGACCGTATGGATGACGCCGAATGGTACGGCGCTGTTTCCCCCATCCTTGATGCCGCTTCTTTGGTGGGTATCGGCACCGGCGCTCTGACGACGGTGAGATTGCTCAAGGCCAACAAGGCCGCCGCGTTGGGCAAGAGTTGGTACGAACTGCTCAAGGGCTTGAGCCGCCAGGAACGCAAGAAGTTGACCAAGGAACTGCTAAGCCTGAGGGACCCCAGCCTGACGCCCAAGTTGCTCAAGTTGCAGCAGCGTACGGGCAAGCTGACGAAGAGTTTCAGCTCCACCGAAATTCGCCACGCAACCCTGACCCAAATGAAAGATGCGCTGGGTGGCATATTAGGCCTCACCGGCAGCTACCGTACCGGTAATGTTGGCGCCGCCAGCACCCTTGCAATTGGCTTGTACGAGGACCTGACGGAATGAACGGCTTTCCCGACATGGGCAGTTTTCTCGCACGCTATTTCCCGGTGTTCATGGGCACGATCTTCATGGCGATCTTTTCCGGGGCGTCTGCTGTATCCCTGGCGGGCGTGACTTATTTACGTGGCGTTGATCCGGGGCTCAAATCCAGCTACTCCGGGATTGCCATTCTGGTGTTGGTCACGGTGATAGTGTTTGGCAACGTAATGATCGCGCGCGGACGTTCGTGGGCCACCGGCTTGATGGCGGGTTACCTGGGATGTTGCCTGCTGTTCGTATTGCCGATGATTCAATACACCTCTCACGTGCTGGTCTATGGCTCGGCTGTCCTCTTCCCGTTGTTGGGGTTATTGCTGCTCAACAGCAAGCGCCACCGCGAAATGCGCCAGAAACTGCGCGAAGTGCGCCACCTGCGCGAAGCCGTGATCGCCAGGCGCAAAGCACGGTGACTGGGTAGATTCACCACCCACCCTCACACTCCCGCCACAAATATGTGCAACCCTCGCACCACGACGGCAGCCATCGCGCCGTTTTGGTGCTGTACTGCACCGGGTCCCACGATAAAGCGCAATGACTGCTGCTCTGGCATAAGTCTTGCGCGCTTTGTTTTCATGCCCTGGCTCGCAGGAGGCCGCCGTGTCGATTCATGTCGCGTTGCACCACGTTACGCATTACCGCTACGACCGCGCGGTCGAACTCGGCCCACAGATTGTTCGCCTGCGTCCGGCGGCCCATAGCCGCACGCGGATTCTTTCCTACGCGTTGAAGGTGTTGCCGGAGCAGCACTTCATCAATTGGCAGCAAGACCCCCAGGGCAATTACCTGGCGCGTCTGGTGTTCCCGGAAAAAACTGACGAGTTGCGCATCGAGGTCGACCTGGTCGCCGAGATGGCGGTGTTCAACCCGTTCGACTTTTTCCTGGAACCCTACGCCGAAAAAATCCCGTTCAGCTACGCCGCCGATGAGCAGCGCGAGCTGGCGCCGTACCTGGAAACATTGCCGCTGACCCCGCGATTTGCCGCGTATCTGGCGGGTATCGACCGCACGCCGTTGCCGGCGGTGGATTTCCTGGTGGGCCTCAACCAGCGCCTGGCCGCCGACATCGGCTACCTGATCCGCATGGAACCGGGCGTACAGACCCCGGAATTCACCCTCGAAAACGCCTCCGGTTCCTGCCGGGATTCAGCGTGGTTGCTGGTGCAACTGCTGCGCAATCTCGGGTTGGCGGCGCGGTTTGTGTCCGGTTATCTGATCCAGCTGACCGCCGACGTCAAAGCCCTGGACGGCCCGTCCGGCACCGAAGTGGATTTCACCGACCTGCATGCCTGGTGCGAGGTGTATTTGCCCGGCGCCGGCTGGATCGGTCTAGATGCCACCTCCGGCTTGTTCGCCGGTGAAGGGCATATCCCGTTGGCTTGTAGTCCTGATCCATCCTCAGCAGCGCCCATCAGTGGCCTGGTGGAACCCTGCGAGTGCGAATTTACCCACGAGATGTCCGTGGAGCGCATTTGGGAGGCCCCACGGGTTACCAAGCCCTACACCGAAGAGCAGTGGCTGGCGATCCAGGCCCTGGGCCGGCAGATCGACGGTGACCTGCTCAAGGACGACGTGCGCCTGACCATGGGCGGCGAACCCACCTTCGTCTCCATCGACGACCCCGACGGTGCGGAATGGAACACCGCCGCTTTGGGCCCGGACAAACGACGCCTGTCTGCCGAGCTGTTCCAGCGCATGCGCAAGCACTACGCGCCCAAGGGCCTGGTGCACTTTGGCCAGGGCAAGTGGTACCCCGGCGAGCAACTGCCGCGCTGGTCCCTCAACTGCTACTGGCGTCGCGACGGCGTGCCGATCTGGCAGAACAGCGCGCTGATCGCCGATGAGCAGCAAAGCTATGGCGCCGACGGCGTGATGGCCGGGCGTTTTCTGGCCAGCGTCGCCGAACGCCTGAAACTGCCTGCGCAGTTTGTATTCCCGGCCTACGAAGACAATTTCTATTACCTGTGGCGCGAAGGCGCCTTGCCGCAGAACGTCAGCGCCGAAGATCCACGGCTGGAGGACAAGCTTGAGCGCGAACGCCTGCGCAAAGTCTTCAGCCAGGGCCTGGATAAAGTCATCGGCCAGGTATTGCCGCTGGCGCGTACGGCGGCCAATGACCGCTGGCAGAGCGGCCGCTGGTACCTGCGGGACAACCATTGCCGCCTGGTGCCGGGTGATTCGCCCCTGGGTTATCGCCTGCCACTGGCCTCGCAGCCGTGGGTGACGGCGGCGGACTATCCGTTCGTGCATCCCACCGATCCCAACCAGGACCTGGCCGACCTGCCGACCCCCTCACAGTTGCAAAGCCACGGGGAGGCGGCCGAGAGCAAAGACCGCATTCCGAAAATCGACGAATCCGCCGACTGGCTGACCCGCACCGCCCTGTGTGCCGAAGCGCGGGAAGGCCGGCTGTACCTGTTCATGCCGCCGCTGGAGCGAGTCGAGGATTATCTGGAGTTGGTGGCGGCCATCGAAGCCACTGCCGAAGAACTGCATTGCCCGGTGCTGCTGGAAGGTTATGAGCCGCCGAGCGACCCGCGCCTGAGCAACTTCCGGGTGACACCGGACCCGGGCGTGATCGAGGTCAACGTGCAGCCGTCCGCCACCTGGGACGAGTTGGTGGAGCGCACTGAGTTTCTCTACGAGGAAGCCCGGCAAACCCGCCTCACCACAGAAAAATTCATGATCGACGGCCGCCACACCGGCACCGGCGGCGGTAACCATTTTGTGCTCGGTGGTGCCACGCCGAAGGATTCGCCGTTCCTGCGGCGTCCCGATCTGCTGCGCAGTTTGATCAGCTATTGGCATAACCACCCGTCGTTGTCCTACCTGTTTTCCGGCTTGTTCATCGGCCCGACTTCCCAGGCGCCACGGGTCGACGAAGCGCGTAACGATGCGTTGTACGAGTTGGAAATCGCCTTCGCGCAGATGCCCGAAGTGGGTGAAGAATGCCCGCCCTGGTTGGTGGACCGCCTGCTGCGCAACCTGCTGATCGACGTCACTGGCAACACCCACCGCGCCGAGTTCTGCATCGACAAGCTCTACTCGCCGGACGGTGCCACCGGCCGCCTGGGCCTGCTGGAATTGCGTGCCTTTGAAATGCCACCCCACGCGCGCATGAGCCTGACCCAGCAACTGCTGTTGCGGGCGCTGGTCGCGCGCTTCTGGCGTGAACCCTATGCGCCGCCGAAGCTGGCGCGCTGGGGTACGGAATTGCACGACCGTTTCCTGCTGCCGCACTTTATCGAGCAGGATTTTGCCGACGTGATCGTTGAGCTGAACGCGGCCGGTTATCCGCTGCGGGCTGAATGGTTTGCCGCGCACCTGGAGTTCCGTTTTCCCAAGGTCGGCGACTATGCCGTCAGCGGTATCGAACTGGAACTGCGCCAGGCCCTGGAGCCCTGGCATGTGCTGGGCGAGGAGGGCGCGGTGGGCGGCACGGTGCGTTATGTGGACTCGTCCCTGGAGCGCTTGCAGGTCAAGTTGAGCGGCCTGCCGCCCCAGCGTTACTTGCTGACCTGCAACGGCATCCCGGTGCCGCTGCAACCCACCGGGCGTGTCGGCGAGTTTGTGGCTGGCGTGCGCTATCGCGCCTGGCAGCCGGCCAACTGTTTGCAGCCGACCATCCCGGTGCATGCGCCGCTGGTGTTTGATCTTTTGGACACGTGGATGCAGCGCTCGCTGGGGGGTTGCCAGTACCATGTCGCCCATCCGGGCGGACGCAATTACGACAGCCTGCCGGTGAATGCCAATGAAGCTGAAAGCCGGCGAATGGCGCGGTTTTTCCGTCTGGGGCACAGCCCCGGGAAATTGCCGGTGCCGAGTGTGGTGATCAATGATGAATTGCCGATGACCCTGGATTTACGGCGTTTCCCCAATAAGAATGACTAAACGCGATTCAAAATGTGGGAGCGGGCTTGCTCGCGAATACGGTGTATCAGAAACACATTAAGTGACTGACACGCCGCTTTCGCGAGCAAGCCCGCTCCCACACAAGCCCGCTCCCACAATTGGATCGCGTGGTTTGTGAGTTAATCTGACTTCCCTTGCCCCTGCCGAGCGTTCCATGCCCGATTTGCTCGACCGTTACCCGCTGACTGCGGGCACTTATCACGAACTGCTGGACGACAGCGGCGCGGTTCGCGCCCATTGGCAGCGCCTGCTCGATCACCTGCAACGCAGCACCCCGGCGCAACTGGCCCAGCGCCAGGCCTTGCTGACCCGGCAGATCCAGGAAAACGGCGTGACCTACAACGTCTACGCTGACCCCAAGGGCGCCGATCGCCCCTGGGAACTGGACCTGTTGCCCCACGTGCTGGCGGCCGATGAATGGAAGCAACTTGCCGCCGGCATCGCCCAGCGCGCACGCCTGCTGAATGCGGTATTGGCCGACCTCTACGGCCCGCAACGCTTGATCGCCGAAGGGTTGCTGCCGGCAGAACTGGTATTCGGCCACAACAATTTCCTGTGGCCGTGCCAGGGCATCCAACCGCCCGACGGCGCGTTTCTGCACCTGTACGCCGTGGACCTGGCGCGCACGCCGGATGGCCGCTGGTGGGTCACCGCCGACCGTACCCAGGCCCCATCCGGCGCCGGCTACGCCCTGGAAAACCGCACCATCGTGTCCCGCGCCTTCCCGGACCTGTACCGCGACTTGCAGGTGCAGCACCTCACCGGGTTTTTCCGCACCTTGCAGGAAACCCTGGCCCGCCAGGCGCCGAGCGACGACCAGCCACCGCTGATCGTGCTGCTGACCCCGGGCCGTTTCAACGAAAGTTATTTCGAGCATTTGTACCTCGCCCGCCAGCTTGGCTACCCGCTGGTGGAAGGCGGCGACCTGACCGTGCGCGACGCCACGGTGTACCTCAAGACCCTCAGCGGCCTGCGCCGGGTGCACGCGATCATGCGCCGCCTGGACGACGACTTCTGCGACCCGTTGGAGCTGCGCACCGACTCGGCCCTCGGCGTGCCCGGCCTGTTGGACGCTGTGCGCCAAGGCAATGTGCTGGTGGCCAACGCCCTGGGCAGTGGTGTCCTGGAATCCCCCGGCCTGCTGGGCTTTTTGCCGAAGATCAATCAATTCCTGTTTGGCGAAGAACTGATCCTGCCGTCCATCGCCACCTGGTGGTGCGGTGAGGCGCCGGTGCTGGCCGAAGCCCTGGAAAAACTGCCGGAGCTGCTGATCAAGCCGGCGTTCCCGTCGCAAAGTTTCACCCCGGTGTTTGGTCGCGACTTGAACGACGAACAGCGCGAGGCCCTGGCCGAACGCATGCGCGCGCGGCCTTACGCCTACGTCGCCCAGGAACTCGCGCAGCTGTCACAGGCGCCGGTCTGGCACACCGTCGACGATCACCTTCAACACCGCGCCATCGGCATGCGTGTGTACGCCGTGGCCAGCGCCGACGGTTACCGGGTATTGCCCGGTGGTTTGACCCGCGTGGCAGCGGAAGCCGATGCCGAAGTGGTGTCGATGCAGCGCGGCGGTGCGAGCAAGGACACCTGGGTGCTCGGCGAACGCGCCCTCGGCACCGAGCAATGGCGCGCCCAACGAGCCATCGGCGCCCACGACCTGGTGCGGCGCGATCCGTACCTGCCGTCGCGGGTGGTGGAAAACCTGTTCTGGTTTGGCCGCTATTGCGAGCGCTGTGATGACAGCGCGCGCTGGCTGCGGATCGTCCTCGCCCGCTATGTCGACGGAGACGACCCGCTGGCGCTGCAGGCGGCCGTTGAGCTGGGTGAGAACCTGCGACTGTTGCCGGAGGAGGGTGAGTTGCCTGAGCGGCTTCAGGCGGCGTTGCTCGGTGACGACTGGCCGTCGAGCCTGCGGGCCAACTTGCAGCGCTTGCAGTGGGCGGCGTCCCAGGTGCGCGGCAAGTTGTCCCGGGAAAACTGGCAGGCGCTGGTGGAGTTGCAGCGCGAAGCCCTGGAGCTGGAGAGCGAAGAGCCGGACTTCGGCGAACTGCTGGATTTCCTCAACCGTCTGGTGATGTCCCTCGCGGCGCTGTCGGGCTTTGCCCTTGATGACATGACCCGCGACGAAGGATGGCGTTTCTTGATGATGGGCCGACGCATCGAGCGCCTGCAGTTTCTCAGCAGCAGCCTGGCCGCCTTCCTGCGCGGCGTGGCAGTGTTCGATCAGGCCGGGCTGGAATGGTTGCTGGAATTGGGCAACAGCAGCATCACCTATCGTTCGCGCTACCTTGCGGTGCCGCAATTGATTCCGGTGCTGGACCTGTTGCTGCTGGATGAGCAAAACCCCCACGCGGTGCTGTTCCAGCTGAAACTGGTGAGCCGCACCTTGCGTCGCTTGAATGACGATTTCAGCGTGCCCCGGGAAACCGGGTTGGCGCCGTTGGTGGAGCGCCTGGCGCGCTTTGACCTGGGCTGCCTGGAGAATCCGCTGTTCGGCGAGTCCAGTGTGCGCGCTGCGCTGGACGGCCTGGCCGACCTGCTGCAAGCGGTGGCCGATGAAAGCGGGCAAGTCTCCGACCGCCTGGCCCTGCGCCATTTTGCCCATGTGGACGATGTCAGCCAGCAAACGGTGTCTGTGTGATGAGTGCCCGCTACCAGATTTTCCACGATACCCATTACCACTACGACAGCCCGGTGTCCCTGGCCCAGCAGCTGGCGCACCTGTGGCCGCGGCCTTGCGCCTGGCAGCGCTGCAGCTCGCAGCAACTGGAGATCAGTCCCGAGCCGACCTCGCGCCGGGATGAGCTGGACGTGTTTGGTAACCCGATCACCCGGCTGGCATTCGAGCGGCCCCATGATGAGCTGTTGGTCAACGCCGGGCTGACGGTGGAAGTGCTGGCCCGGCCCGTGCTGGATTTCAGCCTGTCGCCGGCCTGGGACCAGACCCGCAACGGCCTGACCTACAGCAGCCAACCGCTGTCGGCCGAAGTGATCGAGGCCTGCCGCTATCGGTTCGAATCGCCCTACGTGCATCTGAAGAAAAGCTTCGTCGAGTTCTCCGAAGACTGTTTCCCGGCAGGTCGCCCTTTGCTGCTGGGTGTGCAGGCGCTGATGGAAAAGATTTTCAGCGAGTTCACCTTCGATGCCGAAGCCACCCAGGTTGCCACGCCGCTGGTGGAAGTGCTGGAGCGCCGGCGCGGCGTGTGCCAGGACTTCGCCCACCTGATGCTCGCATGCCTGCGCTCCCGGGGCCTGGCGGCGCGGTATATCAGTGGTTACCTGCTGACCCAGCCACCGCCCGGCCAGCCACGGTTGATCGGCGCGGATGCGTCCCACGCGTGGGTATCGGTGTTTTGCCCGGTGTCGGGCTGGGTGGATTTTGACCCGACCAACAATGTGCAGCCGGCACTGGAACACATCACCCTGGCCTGGGGCCGGGATTTTTCCGATGTTTCGCCGTTGCGGGGGGTGATTCTGGGGGGAGGGAGCCATGACCCGGAAGTGCGGGTGACGGTGATGCCGCTGGAGTAATGCACAAGATCGTTCCCGCGCTCCGCGTGGGAATGCCTGTTGTGACGCTCTGCGTCACCCTGCACCTATCTCAAATCGGGACGCGGAGCGCCCCAGGATGCATTCCCACGCAGAGCGTGGGAACGATCACCTATTCAGCGTCTTTCGGTGCTTCGGTGTCGTCTGTAGCCACTGTACCTTCAGCATCCGGGTTCAGTGCACCGGCTTCTTCGTCGGCTGCAATTTTCTTGCGCTGCAGCTTTTCCTCTTTCTTCTGCTCTTTGGCCAAGTCTCTCTGACGTTTGGCGAAGGAGTAATTAGGTTTTGCCATGGGCGATCCTCTGGGGTCGAAGGTGAGGTTGAGCGGCGCGTATTCTGCCTTTAATCGCGTCCCAAGGGTTAATCGGGTTTTTGGTCTACCCATTTGGGCAGGACCAGCGGTTGCCAGGCATCCAGTACGTCAAGCAGCTCAGCCGGCGATTCGCTCATTTGCAGCATGGCACGATGCGGTGCACGGACGAAACCTTCGCCGACGATATGATCAAGAAAATCGGTCAACTTGCGGTAAAAACCATTCACTTCGAGCAAACCCAGCGGTTTTCCGTGGTAACCGAGCTGGCCCCAGGTCCAGACCTCGAACAGTTCTTCCAGGGTGCCCAGGCCGCCCGGCAGTGCAATAAAGGCGTCGCTCAGCTCGGCCATGCGGGCCTTGCGGGCGTGCATGCCGTCGACCACTTCGAGGCGGGTCAGGCCTTTGTGGCCGATTTCCAGGACTTTCAGGCTTTCGGGAATGATCCCGATCACTTCACCGCCGGCTTCCAGGGCGGCATCGGCGACGATGCCCATCAGGCCCACGGCGCCGCCGCCGTACACCAGGGTCAGCTTGCGCTCGGCCAGCGCGCGCCCGAGGGCCACGGCTGCTTCACGGTAGGCCGGGTTGGTGCCGCTGCTGGCACCGCAAAACACACAGACAGACTTCAAAGACATACCTGACTCCACTCAGTTGTGGCTAAAGAGTAAAGGCTGGCGTGCGTCTCTCAAAGGATTAAACCTCGCGTCGAGGCGTTTCGCAGGTGCCGCTGGCGCCACAGGCATAGGCGGCAAGCAGGCTGCGGAACAGGCTATTGAGGTGCATGGCTCGGACTCCGGAAGGGTGATGAGCCGATCATAGGCCGGCATCAGTACTTTGGCCGGTAGATTGTGTCGATGAGTCTGATAGCCTAAAGTTGTATACAATCTGTTGACTCAGATCATAAGAATTCCCGCCTGCCTCAGGCACCCTTGTCGCAATACGCGTTTTTTAAACCCTGCCCTGGAGATTCACATGTTTGCCAAACTCGTTGCTGTTTCCCTGCTGACTCTGGCTAGCGGCCAGTTGCTTGCTGCAGAGTGCAAGGTCACTGTCGACTCCACTGACCAGATGTCCTTCAACACCAAGGCCATCGAAATCGACAAGAGCTGCAAGACGTTCACCGTTGAGTTGACCCACTCCGGCAGCTTGCCGAAAAACGTCATGGGCCATAACTGGGTGCTGAGCTCCGCCGCCGACATGCCTGGCATCGCCAGCGACGGCATGGCCGCCGGTATCGACAAGAACTACCTGAAAGACGGCGACACCCGCATCATCGCCCACACCAAGATCATCGGTGCTGGCGAGAAAGACTCCGTGACCTTCGATGTGTCGAAGCTGGCGGCCGGCACTGACTATGCGTTCTTCTGCTCGTTCCCAGGCCACATCTCGATGATGAAAGGCACTGTGACCCTGAAGTAAACACTCTTGTAGGAGCGAGCTTGCTCGCGAAAACCTCAAAGGCACCGCGCTCATCCAGGATGGGCGCGTTTTCGTTGACGATCTTCGCGAGCAAGCTCGCTCCTACAGTGCTCAGGGTGCAAACGGCATTACCCGCTTGTGCTCGGTCTTGCGATAGGTGTCGCAGATGATCTTGAAGGCTTCCTCGCGCACCGGCTCGCCGTGCAGGAACGCATCGATCTCGGCATAGGTCACGCCATGGGACGCTTCGTCCGGCTTGCCCGGCGAGAGGTCTTCCAGGTCGGCCGTCGGGATTTTCTCCACCAACGATTCCGGTGCACCAAAGTGCCGGGCAATCGCGCGCACCTGGTTCTTCACCAGCCCGCTCAGCGGCGCCAGGTCGCAGGCGCCATCACCGAACTTGGTGAAAAAGCCCATCACCGCTTCCGCCGCATGGTCGGTACCAATCACCAAACCACTGGCCGCGCCGGCGATGGTGTACTGCGCCACCATGCGCATGCGCGCCTTGGTGTTGCCCAGCACGAAGTCCCGGGAGACCGCAGCCTTGCCTTCAAACGCCGCCACTTCATTGGCCAGGGATTTCACCGCCGGGCCGATGTTTACCGTGTGGCGCTCGTCGGGTTCGATAAAGTCCACGGACGCCTGGGCGTCGTGTTCGTCGAACTGGGTTTCGTAGGGCAGGCGCACCGCGATAAAACGGTACGCATCGTCACCCTTGGCGGCCCGCAACTCTTGCATCGCACGCTGGGCCAGCAGGCCGGCGGTCAGGGAGTCGACGCCGCCGCTGATGCCCAGCACCAACGTCTTGAGGCCTGAATTGAGCAGGCAGTCCTGGATAAAGGTAACGCGCCGGGCAACCTCCGCCTCAAGGGCGGCCTGGTCCTTGAACGGTGGTTGGACCTTGAGCTGTTCAGCAATCTCGCGCTGTACGGCTTGCATGATTCACTCCTTGCTGGGTAGGGCAGGTACTTTGAAAACGTGGCGCAAATAAGCGACGAAGTTCGGATCGGTGCAGTGGGTCTTGCCCGCTTCATCAGAGATCTTTGCGACGGGCTGGCCATTACAGGCGGTCATTTTAAGCACGATGCTCATCGGTTCCACACCTGGAATGTCACAGGTCAGGTTGGTGCCGATGCCGAAGCTCACATTGATCCGACCACGCAGCGCGCGGAAAATCTCCAGCGCCTTGGGCAGCGACAGGCTGTCGGAGAACACCAGGGTCTTGCTCATCGGCTCGATCCCCAGCTTGTGATAGTGGGCGATTGCCTTTTCGGCCCATTGCACCGGGTCACCGGAGTCGTGGCGCAGGCCGTCGAAGAGCTTGGCGAAGTACAGGTCGAAATCGCCGAGGAACGCATCGGTGGTGATGCAATCGGTCAGAGCGATCCCCAGCAGGCCACGGTACTCGCGCACCCAGCAATCGAGGGCGGCGATCTGGCTGTCGATCAGGCGCGGGCCGAGTTGCTGGTGGGCCATGATCCATTCGTGGGCCATGGTGCCCAGCGGCTTCATATCAAACTCACGGGCCAGGTGCACGTTGCTGGTGCCGACAAAACGCCCGGGGAAGTCGTGCTTGAGCACGCTCACCACTTCTTCCTGCACGCGGTAGGAGAAGCGTCGGCGCGTGCCGAAATCCGCCACCTGCAATTCGGAAAGTTCTTCGACGCTGGCATTCGCCGTCAGCCAGTCGAACTTGCGATACAGCTGCTCGCGGGCCTGTTCGAGGATCACGGTCTGGTAGCGATAGCGGTTACGCACTTCGCTGACGATGGCCAGCATCGGCACTTCAAACAGAATCACATGCAGCCACGGCCCGCGCAGGCGGATAAACAGCTCGCCGTTTTCGATGCCGGTCTGGACGTAGCGCAGGTTGAAGCGAAACAGCCCGAGGAAGCGCAGAAAGTCCGGTTTCATGAAGCTGATGCGTTCCAGGAAGCCCAGTTGGTCGGGGCTCAGGCTCAGCTCGGCGAGGCGCTCGATCTGGTAGCGGATCTCCGCCAGGTACGGGCGCAGGTCTTCACTGTTACGGCAACGAAACTCCCATTCAACTTCCACGTTCGGGTAGTTGTGCAGCACCGCCTGCATCATGGTCAGCTTGTAGAAGTCGGTGTCGAGCAGGTTCTGCACGATGCGATCGGCAAACACACTCTCGCTCATAACGGGAATCTCCAGACGGGTCGGCGATGGGCGCCGACCTTTACGCACAATTAAGGAATGGCGCTAGTGGCGCATAGACCTGTGCTGTTTTGCCAGTGTTTTTTCAGCTGGGCATTGTTGTTTGGCCCCTGACGCCTTCGCGAGCAAGCCCGCTCCCACATTTGAAATGCGTTCCAAATGTGGGAGCGGGCTTGCTCGCGAAGGCGGTATTGCAGGCAACGCGCCTCAATCAGACTCAACCTGCTCCATCATCCACTTCACAAAATCCCGCACCTTGGGCACTTCAGCCGAGTGCTCGGGGTAGGCCAGGTAATAGGCATCCTGGCTCGGCATCGCGTGCTCCCAGGGAATCACCAGCTTGCCTTCGGCCAACTCCTCTTCCACCAGAAACCTGGGCAATAGCGCCACGCCGCAGCCGACTTGTGCGGCGCGGATGCACATATAAAAGGTTTCGAAGCGCGGCCCGTGATAGCTGTGTTCGGTGTGATGGCCCTGTGCAGCGAACCAGTCGTGCCAGCCCTGGGGGCGCGAGGCGTTTTGCAGCAGCACCAGTTCGCTGAGTTGCGTAGGGTCGGTAAATGGTTGCGCCGGCAGGCTGTCGGGCGAGCACACGGGCACCAGTTCTTCGCTGAACAGCTTGAGGCTCTCGGTGCCGGGCCGTGAGCCCTGGCCGAAATAGAAGGCCAGGTCGGCCTTGCCTTGCAGCAGGTCGTCGGGCTCCTGTTCGTTGCACAGGTCCAGGTGAATCTGCGGATGCCGCAGTCGCCAGCCCTTGAGGCGCGGCACCAGCCAGCGCGCGCCGAAGGTGTAGGGCGTGGACACCCGCAGCACTTCAGTCTCGCCGCCGTAGGAGCGCAGGTAATGGGTGGACATCTCCACCTGGGTGAGGATCTTGCGCACTTCCACCAGGTACAGATCGCCTGCCGGGGTCATCTGCAAGCGGCGGCGCACCCGGCGAAACAGCAGGTGCTGCAGCAGTTCTTCCAGCTGCGCGACCTGTTTGCTGACGGCGCTCTGGGTGAGGTTCAGCTCTTCGGCGGCGCGGGTAAAACTCAGGTGGCGGGTAACCGCTTCGAAACACTGCAAGGCGGTGATCGAGGGCAAATGTCTTTTATTCAGCACGGCACGCCTCTTTTTGTTCTTAGCATGAATAAACGGAATGATATCTCGCCTAATCGTCGTTTGTTGGCAAGTCTTGGGCCAGCTACAAATAAGGTCTGGATCGCCGTATGAACTGGCGGCGCATATTTCTGTTTGTGGATTGAAGGAGTGACCCATGGTTGCCGCATTGCTTGATCGTCTCGGGGTAAACCCGGCGCTGTACCAGTCGGGTAAACAACCCGTGCATTCGCCCATTGATGGCAGCCGGATTGCCAGTGTGCACTGGGAAGGCGCCGCCGAGGTGGAGCAGCAGGTCAGTCGCGCCGAGCATGCATTCGACGCCTGGCGCAAGGTACCGGCCCCCCGTCGTGGTGAGCTGGTGCGCCAGTTCGGCGACGTGTTGCGCGAGTACAAGGCCGACCTCGGCGAGCTGGTGTCGTGGGAAGCCGGCAAGATCACCCAGGAAGGTTTGGGTGAAGTGCAGGAAATGATCGACATCTGCGACTTCGCCGTCGGCCTGTCGCGCCAACTGTACGGCTTGACCATTGCCTCCGAGCGCCCGGGCCACCACATGCGTGAAACCTGGCACCCGCTGGGCGTGGTCGGCGTGATCAGCGCGTTCAACTTCCCGGTCGCCGTATGGGCGTGGAACACCGCGCTGGCGCTGGTATGCGGCAACGCGGTGATCTGGAAACCCTCGGAAAAGACCCCGCTCACTGCCCTGGCCTGCCAGGCGTTGTTTGAGCGTGTGCTGAAGAATTTCAGCGATGCGCCGCCGTACCTCAGCCAAGTGATCATCGGTGGCCGCGATGCCGGCGCCGCACTGGTGGATGACCCGCGCGTTGCGCTGATCAGCGCCACCGGCAGCACCCGCATGGGTCGCGAAGTGGCACCGAAAGTCGCCGCACGTTTTGCCCGCAGCATTCTCGAGCTGGGCGGCAATAACGCGATGATCCTCGGCCCAAGCGCCGACCTGGACATGGCCGTGCGCGCCATCCTGTTCAGCGCCGTCGGTACCGCCGGGCAGCGCTGCACCAGCCTGCGCCGCTTGATCGCCCATGAGTCGGTGAAAGAGGAAATCGTCACCCGCCTCAAGGCCGCGTATTCCAAAGTGCGCATCGGCCATCCGCTGGAAGGCAACCTGATCGGCCCGCTGATCGACAAACACAGCTTCGAAAACATGCAGGACGCCCTGGAGCAAGCCTTGAGCGAAGGCGGCCGGGTGTTTGGCGGCAAGCGTCAGTTGGAAGACACGTTCCCCAACGCTTACTACGTGTCGCCGGCCATTGTGGAAATGCCGGAGCAGAGTGATGTGGTGTGCACCGAGACGTTTGCACCGATTCTGTACGTGGTTGGCTACACCGATTTTGCTGAGGCGCTGCGCCTGAACAATGCCGTGCCACAAGGCCTGTCTTCGTGCATCTTTACCACTGACGTGCGTGAAGCTGAGCAGTTCATGTCGGCGGTGGGCAGTGATTGCGGGATCGCCAACGTCAACATCGGCCCAAGCGGCGCGGAGATTGGTGGCGCGTTTGGCGGTGAGAAAGAGACCGGTGGCGGGCGTGAATCGGGTTCGGATGCATGGCGCGGGTACATGCGTCGCCAGACCAACACCGTGAACTACTCGCTGGAACTGCCGCTGGCTCAGGGCATTACCTTCGACTGATACCTCAGGTCGGAGTGAGGTCAATGTGGGAGCGGGCTTGCTCGCGAAAACGGTGTGTCAGTCAACGAATGCTTATCTGATCCACCGCTTTCGCGAGCAAGCCCGCTCCCACATTGGCCCGTATTTACAACTCGGAAAAGTGGTTTGTTAGGTCTCATCGGAGTCTGGCAATGGCATTACGCGAAGCATGTTTGTGGGAACAACTCACCCCTGGCCGGCCGGACCGCGCTGCGCTCAAGGGCGAGGTCAAGGTGGATGTGTGCGTGATCGGCGCCGGGATCACCGGTTTGTCGGCGGCCATTCACCTGCTGGAACAAGGTAAAAGCGTCGCCGTACTCGAAGCCCATCGCACCGGCCACGGGGGTTCGGGGCGCAACGTGGGGCTGGTCAACGCCGGGATGTGGATTCCCCCGGACGAGATCGAAGCCGGTTTCGGCGAAGCGGTAGGCAGCCAGCTCAACCGCATGCTCGGCGCGGCACCGTCCCTGGTGTTCAGCCTGATCGACAAATACAACATCGATTGCCAACTGCGCCGCGAGGGCACGTTGCACATGGCGCATAACGCCCGTGGCGAGGCGGATCTGCGCAGTCGTGAAGAACAATGGAAGCGTCGCGGCGCACCGGTGGAGCTATTGACCGGCGCGGCCTGCGAGCAAGCCACCGGTACCAAAAAGATTGCTGCCGCCTTGCTGGATCGACGTGCCGGCACCTTGAACCCGATGGCCTACACCAGCGGTTTGGCCAATGCCGCAGTCGGCCTGGGCGGGCAGTTGTTTGACCATTCCCCAGTCACCCAACTGGAACGCCAGGGCCAGCACTGGTCTGTGCAGACTGCCCAGGGCTCAGTGCAGGCTGAACAGGTGGTGATCGCTTCCAACGCCTACACCGAAGGCGAGTGGACCGAGCTGCGCCGCAACTTCTTCCCCGGTTATTACTATCAGGTGGCGTCGGCCCCGCTGACCGACGCAGCCGCACAACAAATTCTCCCGGGCGGCCAAGGCTCCTGGGACACCCGCCAGGTACTCAGCAGCATCCGCCGCGACGCCGAGGGCCGGCTGTTGCTCGGCAGCCTGGGCAACGGCAACCAGAAACCCGCCTGGTTCCTCAAGGCCTGGGCCGATCGGGTGCAGCAGCACTATTTCCCGTACCTCAAGCCGGTGCAGTGGGAGTGCACCTGGACCGGCTGCATCGCCTTCACGCCGGACCACCTGATGCGCCTGTTCGAACCAGCCCCCGGGCTGGTGGCCGTCACTGGTTACAACGGGCGCGGCGTGACGACCGGCAGTGTCGTGGGCAAAGCCTTCGCGGACTACCTGTGTCATCAGGATCCACAGGCGTTGCCGATCCCCTTTGCACCCATGCAGCCGCTGGCCGGTGTGGGCCTGCGCAGCTGTCTATATGAGGCGGGATTCTCGCTGTATCACGCGGGCCAATGCCTGCGGATCGTGATCTGATCAACGAAATACCGCTCAGAAGCCTGCATTTTCTTAGCAGGCTACTAATCTGTATTGGTGCGAGTCGTAGCAGTAACGCACTGTAAATGTGCACTTCCGTTACGCACGCTGTTACAGGTTCAAGGGTGGCCGTTTAATGGCCGGGTTGCAGTGCTTGATGGGTCGGGTTGCACTTTATGGGTCCAATGGTTGCACCCGGTTGAGATAGACGGTTGCACGTCCAGTCAAAAGGCGCCCAAAAACCTGTAATAACAATGACACCGTGTCTTTTTGAATAATAAAAACGTAATGGCACGCCGCTTGCTCTGGGCTTTCCGAAAGCTTTTGAAGTGAAGCCGGCTGTTATTAAAAGAATGCCAATTCAACAAAAACCTCGGAGCACCACTCATGTCCCAGACGTTTTACAAGAAAGGTTTTCTAGCCCTCGCCGTTACTGCGGCGCTGGGTGTTTCTGCGTTTGCTCAAGCTGATGTGAAGATTGGCGTAGCGGGGCCGATGACCGGTGCCAACGCGGCATTTGGCAAGCAGTACATGACAGGTGCCCAGGCGGCAGCCGACGTTATCAACAAGGCCGGCGGCATCAATGGCGAGAAAGTCGTATTGGTTGCCGGCGACGATGCCTGCGAACCCAAGCAGGCCGTGGCCGTGGCCAACCGTCTGGTCGACCAGGACAAAGTGATCGGTGTGGTCGGGCACTTCTGCTCCTCGAACACCATTCCGGCCTCCGAGGTTTATAACGACGCGGGTGTAATCGCGATCACTCCAGGCTCCACCAACCCGCAAGTGACCGAGCGCGGCATGACCGCCATGTTCCGTATGTGCGGCCGTGACGACCAGCAAGGCATCGTGGCCGGTGACTACATTGTCGACGTGCTCAAGGGCAAGAAAGTCGCGGTTATCAACGACAAGGACACCTACGGCAAAGGGTTGGCAGACGCCACTGCGGCGCAGTTGACCAAGCGTGGCGTGAAGCCGGTGCTGGAAGAAGGCCTGACCCGTGGCGAGAAAGACTTCAGCGCCCTGGTCACCAAGATCCGCTCCACCGGTGCTGATGTCGTGTACTTCGGCGGCCTGCACCCGGAAGCCGGTCCACTGGTTCGCCAGATTCGTGAAGCCGGCCTGAAAGACGTCAAGTTCATGTCCGATGACGGTGTGGTCACCGACGAACTGGTAGCGACCGCCGGCGGCGCACAGTATGTGGACGGCGTGTACATGACCTTTGGCGCCGACCCGCGTCTGCTGCCAGACAGCAAGGCGGTGGTGGAAGAGTTCCGCAAAAGTGGCACCGAGCCTGAAGGCTACACCCTGTATGCCTATGCTTCACTCCAGGCCCTGGCCGCTGGCTTCAATGGCGCCAAGTCCAACAAGGGCGAAGACGCGGCCAAGTGGCTGAAAGCCCACCCGGTCAAAACCGTCATGGGCGAGAAGACCTGGGACGCCAAGGGCGACCTGAAAGTCTCCGACTATGTGGTTTACCAGTGGGACAAGGATGGCAAGTATCACCAGCTGGAAAAGCAGAAGTAATCCGAACTGACTGCATGACCTCTCTGTAGGAGCGAGCTTGCTCGCGAAGAACGTCAACGATGACGCGGGCATCCTGGATGCATGCGTCGCTCTCGGGTTTTTCGCGAGCAAGCGCGCTCCTGCAGTGGGCGAGTGCCGAGCCTCTGTTTTCCTCCTAGAAGATCCGCACACACACGCACCCGTGTGCAGGCTCTCACTGCGTGAGATTGCGTTATGGATGGTATTTTCCTGCAGCAACTGGTCAATGGGCTGACCCTCGGGTCGGTCTATGGCTTGATCGCCATCGGCTACACAATGGTCTATGGCATCATTGGCATGATCAACTTCGCCCATGGCGAGGTTTATATGATTTCCGCTTACCTCGCGGCGATCAGTCTGGCACTGCTGGCTTACTTCGGCATCGAATCCTTCCCGCTGCTCATTCTTGGCACCTTGATCTTCACCGTCGTCGTCACCGGCGTTTACGGCTGGGTCATCGAGCGTGTCGCCTACAAACCGCTGCGTAACTCCACCCGATTGGCACCGCTGATCAGCGCCATCGGTATTTCGCTGATCCTGCAGAACTACGCGCAGATCGCCCAGGGCGCCAAGCAACAAGGCATCCCGACGCTGCTGGCCGGCGCCTGGAGAGTCGATATCGGCACCGGCTTCGTGCAGTTGACCTACACCAAGGTGTTCATCCTGGTGGCCGCGTTTGTCGGCATGGGCCTGCTGACCTACATCATCAAGTACACCAAGCTCGGCCGCATGTGCCGCGCAACCCAGCAAGACCGCAAGATGGCGTCGATCCTCGGCATCAACACCGACCGGGTCATCTCCTACGTATTCGTGATTGGTGCCGCCATGGCCGCCTTGGCCGGTGTGCTGATCACCCTGAACTACGGCACGTTCGACTTCTATGCCGGCTTCATCATCGGCATCAAGGCATTTACCGCAGCGGTACTCGGCGGCATCGGTTCCCTGCCTGGGGCCATGCTGGGCGGGATCATCCTGGGTATTTCCGAGTCGCTGTTCTCGGGGTTGATCAACTCTGACTACAAAGACGTGTTCAGTTTCTCCCTGCTGGTGGTGATCCTGATTTTCCGTCCCCAGGGCCTGCTCGGTCGCCCACTCGTGGCGAAGGTATAACTATGTCTGCTGCCTACTCTATCGATATCAAGAAAAGTGTCGTCGATGCGGTACTCGCCGGGCTGATTTCGCTGATCGTGTTCGGTCCGATCGTCGGCGTGGTCCTCGACGGCTACAGCTTCAACCTGCAACCGGCGCGTGTCGGCATCCTGGTGGCCATCGTGATGGTTGGCCGGTTCGCCATGAGCCTGTTCCTGCAAACCCCCAAGGGCCTGCGGATTCTCCAGGGTTTTGAAAGCACCGGCTCCGGTGTGCATGTACTCAAGCCGGACTACAAATCGCGCCTGCGCTGGATCATCCCGGCGTTGATCGTGATTGCCATTGTGTTCCCGTTCTTTGCCAACAAGTACCTGCTGACCGTGGTCATTCTCGGGCTGATCTACGTGCTGTTGGGCCTGGGCCTGAACATCGTGGTGGGCCTGGCCGGGCTGCTCGACCTGGGTTACGTGGCGTTCTACGCCATCGGTGCCTACGGCCTGGCGCTGGGTTATCAATACCTCGGCCTGGGCTTCTGGACGGTGCTGCCGTTGGCGGCGATCTGTGCGGCGTTGGCGGGATGCATACTCGGGTTCCCGGTGTTGCGAATGCACGGTGACTACCTGGCGATCGTGACCCTGGGCTTCGGTGAAATCATCCGCCTGGTACTGAACAACTGGCTGTCGTTTACCGGTGGCCCGAACGGCATGCCGGTGCCGTCGCCAACCTTTTTCGGCCTGGAGTTCGTGCGTAAGGCGAAGGATGGTGGGGTGCCGTTCCACGAGTTCTTCGGCATCGACTACAACCCCAACTTCAAATTCCTGTTCATCTACATCGTGCTGTTCCTGGTGGTGCTGCTGGTGCTGTATATCAAGCACCGTCTGACCCGCATGCCGGTGGGCCGCGCTTGGGAAGCCTTGCGCGAAGATGAAATCGCCTGCCGTTCCATGGGCCTCAACCACGTGCTGGTGAAGCTCTCGGCGTTCACCATCGGCGCGTCCACTGCCGGCCTGGCCGGGGTGTTTTTCGCCAGCTACCAGGGCTTCGTCAACCCGTCGTCGTTCACCTTCTTCGAGTCGGCGCTGATCCTGGCCATCGTGGTGTTGGGCGGCATGGGCTCGACCGTCGGCGTAGTGATTGCCGCGTTCGTGCTGACCGTGGCGCCGGAACTGCTGCGCAGCTTCTCTGAATACCGCGTGCTGCTGTTCGGCGTGTTGATGGTGGTGATGATGATCTGGCGACCACGAGGCCTGATTCGTATCAGCCGTACCGGTGTAGTCCCACGTAAAGGAGTGGCGCCATGAGCAAGGAAGTCGTCCTCTCCGTGGAACACCTGATGATGCACTTCGGTGGCATCAAGGCCTTGAGCGATGTGAGTCTCAAGGTCGAACGCAACTCGATCTTCGCCCTGATCGGCCCCAACGGTGCCGGCAAGACCACGGTGTTCAACTGCCTCACCGGTTTTTACAAAGCCTCCGGCGGCAAGATCGAACTCAATGTGCGCGGCAAGCAGACCAACGTGATCCAGCTGCTGGGCGAGCGCTTCAAGGTCACTGACTTTGTCTCACCGAAAAGCTTCTTCAGCCGGGTGTTCTACAAAATGTTCGGCGGCACCCACCTGGTGAACCGTGCCGGTTTGGCGCGCACCTTCCAGAACATTCGCCTGTTCAAGGAAATGTCGGTGGTGGAGAACCTGCTGGTGGCCCAGCACATGTGGGTCAACCGCAACATGCTCGCGGGCATCCTCAACACCAAGGGTTACCGCAAGGCTGAAAGCGATGCCCTCGACCATGCCTTCTACTGGCTGGAAGTGGTGGACCTGGTGGACTGCGCCAACCGCCTGGCCGGCGAGTTGTCCTACGGCCAACAACGCCGCCTGGAAATCGCCCGCGCCATGTGCACCCGGCCGCAGATCATCTGCCTCGACGAACCGGCTGCCGGCCTCAACCCCCAGGAAACCGAAGCCCTCAGCGCGATGATTCGCCTGCTGCGGGACGAGCACGACCTGACGGTGGTGCTGATCGAACACGACATGGGCATGGTGATGAGTATTTCCGACCACATCGTGGTGCTGGACCACGGCAACGTGATTGCTGAAGGTGGCCCTGAAGCAATCCGCAACGATCCTAAAGTGATCGCGGCTTACCTGGGCGCTGATGAAGAGGAGCTGGTATGAGTGAGCCAATCCTCGAACTGAAAGACCTGGACGTGTACTACGGCCCGATCCAGGCCCTGAAGAAAGTCTCGCTGCACATCAACGAAGGCGAAACCGTCAGCCTGATCGGCTCCAACGGCGCGGGTAAATCCACGCTGCTGATGTCGATCTTTGGCCAGCCACGGGCCGAGTCCGGGCAGATCATCTATCGCGGCGTCGACATTACCCACAAGTCGTCCCACTACATCGCCTCCAACGGCATTGCGCAGTCGCCGGAAGGGCGGCGGGTGTTCCCCGACATGACCGTCGAGGAAAACCTGCTGATGGGCACCATCCCGATTGGCGACAAGTTTGCTACCGAGGACATGCAGCGGATGTTCGAGCTGTTTCCGCGGCTCAAGGAGCGGCGTAACCAGCGGGCAATGACCATGTCCGGTGGTGAGCAGCAGATGCTCGCCATCGCCCGCGCGCTGATGAGCCGGCCCAAGCTGTTGCTGCTGGACGAGCCGAGCCTGGGGCTGGCGCCGATTGTGGTGAAGCAGATCTTTTCCACGCTGCGGGAGCTGGCGTCTACCGGCATGACCATCTTCCTGGTGGAGCAGAACGCCAACCATGCGCTGCGCTTGTCGGACCGGGCGTACGTGATGGTCAACGGCGAGATTCGCCTTACAGGCACCGGCAAGGAACTGCTGGTGAATGAAGAGGTGCGCAACGCCTACCTCGGCGGGCACTGATGTAACTCTGATCGTTCCCACGCTCCGCGTGGGAACGCCTCTTGTGACGCTCTGCGTCACGCTTTGGGACGCGGAGCGTCCCGGCCTGCATTCCCACGCAGAGCGTGGGAACGATCAGCGTGGGAACGATCATCCACAGCGCTTTCCTGAAATTGTGGACAACAAATCCAGACACCTGCCAAAGCGCGACATATAGCCGCCGCAAATCCCTGTTTTGTCACAGTTTTGACTTGTCCCCAACCACTGTGGAACCGGCTGTGGGTAACGTGGGAGTAGCTGGCTGGAGGCCTTTGTTTTCGTGGCTTGCAGCGTGGTGGTTGTTTATTGATCAGTGAGTTTTTCGTGACCGCCCGAGGGTTTTGTCAACCTGTTTAAAGACACAGGTATATGACCGGAATATGTCACTCCGGCCTGTGGATAAGTCTGTGACTAAACTCTGGAAAGAGTGCCGCAGAGGCCGGAATGACTGGCCTGTAGCCATCGTCCTGAGTGCACTGTTTTGAACCGGGCTACATATGGCTGGGTCCAGGTCAAGCAAAAAACTTTTTGAATCGCGCTGAAAGCCTTGTACACCGTGGCTTTCAGCTTTTGCACTTGCCCCCAAAGACTGTGGACGGGGCTGTGGATAAGGTGCGCGCACATGGCTGAACGCCACAGCCTGTATGGCTCCCAATTGATTGGTTGAATTTCGTACAGTATGAGCCGCCTTCACCGCTGCCCACAGCGCGTATCAGTTGCCGCCAGCCCGGCAGCCGGGCATTCTGCTGGCTGATTTTTTACCTCGTAGCCCTGCAAGGAGAACACCATGTCCAATACGCTGTTTATTACTGGCGCGACCTCCGGTTTTGGCGAAGCCTGTGCCCGCCGTTTTGCCGAAGCCGGCTGGAAACTGGTGCTCACCGGCCGCCGCGCAGAGCGTCTGAACGCCCTGTGCGCCGAGCTCTCCAAGCAGACCGAAGTACTCGGCCTGGTGGTGGACGTACGTGACCGCAAGGCCATGGAAGAGGCAATCGCCAACCTGCCGCCGTCCTTCGCCACGCTGCGCGGGCTGATCAACAACGCCGGCCTGGCGGTGGGCACCGACCCTGCGCCCAAGTGCAGCCTCGACGATTGGGAAACCATGGTCGACACCAACATCAAAGGCCTGCTGACCACCACCAGTCTGCTGTTGCCGCGCCTGATCGCCCACGGCCGTGGCGCCGGCATCATCAACCTCGGTTCCATCGCCGGCAGCTACCCGTACCCGGGCAGCCATGTGTATGGCGGCACCAAGGCCTTCGTCAAACAATTCTCGCTGAACCTGCGGTGCGACTTGCAGGGCACCGGCGTGCGCGTGACCAACATTGAGCCCGGCCTGTGCGAAAGCGAGTTCTCCCTGGTGCGGTTTGCCGGTGACCAGGCGCGTTATGACGCGACCTATGCCGGCGCCGAGCCGATCCAGCCGCAGGACATTGCGGACACGATCTTCTGGGTGCTGAACACCCCGGCACACGTGAACATCAACCGTCTGGAACTGATGCCGGTCAGCCAGACCTGGGCCGGGTTTGCGATTGAGCGTGGCGCCAAGGCCTGATTTCGTCGAGCTGTTGTGGCGAGGGAGCTTGCTCCCGCTGGGCTGCGAAGCGGCCCCAAAAAAGCCAGGGCCGCTCCGCGCCCCAGCGGGAGCAAGCTCCCTCGCCACAGGTTTTTGTCAGCCTTGAATATGCGGCAAATCGGCCAAAACAGGACATAAGGTACACTCCACCCCTGAAAACCCCGCCGCGCTGTGCGGTTCAAAGGTTTTGACAGGAGGATATGTGAGTAACCGAGGTGAGCAGTCGCTGCTCAAACAATCGACCATCCTGATGTTCGCCGTGGCGATCGCCGGGATTGTCACGGGTGTGGTGTCGGGCGCCCAATCGATCTTATTCGACGGCTTTTTCTCGCTGATCGCCACCGCCATCAAGGTGCTGATGCTGATCACGGCCAAGCTGATCGCCAAGAAAAGCAACGAACGTTTCCAGTTCGGCTACTGGCACCTGGAACCCATGGTGCTGCTGATCGAAGGCAGTTTCCTGCTGTTGATCGCCATCTATGCGTTTCTCAACGGTGTGTTCGGCATTATCAATGGCGGGCGCGATATCGAGTTGGGCCTGGTGATCATCTACGCGGCGGTGTTTACCGTCGTCGAGTTCGCCTATTTCTTCTATGTGCGTTACCGCAATCGCACGCTCAAGTCGTCGCTGATCCAGTTCGACAACATCAGCTGGCTGGTGGACGCGATGCTGTCGGTGGGGCTGCTGGTGAGCTTCCTGGCGGCGCTGTTGCTCAAGTCCCAGGGCTATGGGCAGTGGGCGGTGTACGTCGACCCGTTGATCCTGATTCTGCTGGCGCTGAGCATGCTGGCGCCGGCCTTCAAGATCCTGCGCCCGGCGCTGCGGGATGTGCTGGGGATTGTGCCGGACCAACTGGACGGCAAGGTCCGCGAAGTGATGGAGGCGGTGGTGGCCAAGCATGGTTTCGATGATTACGTGTCCTACGTGCAGAAGCACGGGCGGGCGCGGTTTATCGAGATTCATGTGGTGCTGCCGGCGGATTACCCGGTGGATAACGTCGCCACCCTGGACGGGCTGCGCGAAGAAATATCCACAGGGCTGGGCAAACCGGACGCGGCGCGCTGGCTGACGATCAGTTTTACCGGGGATCGCAAATGGATTGCGTAAGGCCCAGGTAGCATGTCGCCAAGTGGTAAGGCGTGGTCGACGGCATATCCCGTCGGCTCACTTGCCCCTTGGCATCCAGGCATTCATTCCAGCCTTTGTCGTGCAGGAAGCGCTGCTGCAACGCCAGCAATTGGCGGTGCAGCACGGCTTCACTGTTGGGCCGCAAGGTCAGCGCCCGCAGGTATTCGGCCTGGGCCCAGATGCGTTGGGTGCCGTCGCGTACGCTGCCGTCCAGGGCCAGCATGCCGCTGACCGCACCGGTCAGGTTATCCACACCCTTTTGCTCGGCATAGCTGAACGCTTTGTTCAGGGACGCGTGCAGCGGTGTACCTCGCAACAAGTCCGAAGACTCCAGCAGGAAGAACCATTCGAACTGGTGCCCCGGCTCAAACCAGTTATCCACAGCACCCAGGGGTTTTTCCATCATCACCCCGTGTTGGCGGTCGATGAAGCGCTTCTGCATGGCGTTGGCCAGGTCCAGCAATGCGTCCTGGGTGACGGCGTCTTCACGCACGGCCAGCGTGGCAAGGAAGCCTTCGGCCAGGTGCATCAACGGGTTTTGCAGAGGGCCGGACTTGAGGGACGACCAGTTACGTTCCAGCACCGCTTCGTACAGGCCGTCGCCGGTGGCGAAGCGTTCGGCGACCACTTCCAGGGCGGCATCGAGCACCGACTCCACCAGCGATTCACGCACCTTGGCCCAATAGTGGGCGCAGGCGAAGATGATGAAGGCGTGGGTGTAGAGGTCCTTGCGTTTATCCAGCGGCTTGCCGTGGGCGTCGATGCTGTAGAACCAGCCGCCGTGCTCGGCGTCGTGGAAGTGCCGTTGCAGGGAACGGAACAGCGCGGCGGCGCGCTCCTCGGCAAAGGCTGCGCCGGGCTCGCCGATCAGGCTGGCGAACAGGTACAACTGCCGTGCGCAGGCCATGGCGCGGTAGCGTTGCGGGGGCAACGGCCGATGGTCGGCGTCCAGGGCCTCATAGGGTAGCGCCAGGTCGGCATTCCAGCCCGGGCCATGCCAGAGCGGCACGATCAGGTCGTGGAAGTGCGTCAACACAGCGGTCAATTGAGGCTTGAGGGCGGAGCTTGGAGCGATGGGCATCGGCTGGCGTCGTCACGGCAGGGGGTGTTTGCGCGACATGGTATCAGGCTTGGGATCGGTGTTGTCTTTACTGCCGCCTTCGCGAGCAAGCCCGCTCCCACATTCGATCGAGTTCCATTGTTGGAATGCAGTCGAATGTGGGAGCGGGCTTGCTCGCGAAGAGGCCCTCAGGAGCGCTGGAAATCTCAGGCAGCGAGCAACCAAACCCCAGTCGCCGCCGAAACCGCACCCGCCACCCGCACCAACGGCGCAGCCGCCGCCGGCAGGAAACGCACCACGGCATAACCGGCAGCATGCAAAACCGCCGTCGCACCCACAAACCCTATGGCATACGCCCAAGGGCTGGACATATCCGGCAGCTCCAAACCATGCGCCACGCCATGGAACAGCGCAAACAGTGCAGTGGCCGCCACTGCCACGAACAACGGCGGACGCACCGCCAGCGCAACCGCCAGGCCCAGCGCCAGCACCGACGCGGCGATCCCGCTTTCCAGCGCCGGCAATGCCAGGCCTTCAAAGCCCAGCATTCCGCCGATCAGCATGGTGCCGACAAAGGTGCACGGCAGCGCCCAGCGTGCTGAGCCTTTTTGTTGGGCGGCCCACAGGCCTACGGCGACCATCGCCAGCAAGTGGTCGATGCCGCCCAGCGGGTGGCTGATACCGGCCACCAGGCCGTTGTCGCCATGGCCGGGGTGGGCGAAGGCGAGGGCGGGAGTGAGCAGCAACGCTGCGGCAGCGATAAGTGTATTGAGGCGCATGGACAGGCTCCTTGTTGAGGTTGATCAGGCTGCGGTCAGCAAGCCCTGGCGTTCGATAAAGGCGACGATTTCTTCCAGGCCGACGCCGGTTTTCTGATTGCTGAAGACGAAAGGTTTACCGCCGCGCATGCGCTGGGTGTCGCTGTTCATCAGCTCCAGGGACGCGCCCACCAGCGGCGCCAGGTCGATCTTGTTGATCACCAGCAGGTCGGATTTGCAGATCCCCGGCCCGCCTTTGCGCGGCAGCTTGTCGCCGGCCGACACATCGATCACGTAGATGGTCAGGTCCGACAGTTCCGGGCTGAAGGTGGCCGATAGGTTGTCGCCGCCGGATTCCACCAGGATCAGGTCCAGGCCGGGAAAGCGCCGGTTGAGTTGGTCTACCGCTTCGAGGTTGATCGAGGCGTCTTCGCGAATCGCGGTGTGGGGGCAGCCGCCGGTTTCCACGCCGATGATGCGCTCGGGCGCCAGGGCCTGGTTGCGCACCAGGAAGTCGGCGTCTTCACGGGTGTAGATATCGTTGGTGACCACCGCCAGGTTGTAGCGATCACGCAGGGCCAGGCACAGGGCCAGGGTCAGGGCGGTCTTGCCGGAGCCGACCGGGCCGCCGATGCCGACGCGCAGGGGTTGGGTGTTCATATGATTCTCCAAGATAAAGTGCCCTAGGAACGGAACAGGCGGCTGTACTGGCGCTCATGGGCCATGCACGCCAGGGACAGGCCAAAGGCGGCGCTGCCGTAGTGATTGGGGTCGAGTTGGCTGGCGCTCTGCTGGGCTTGTTGCAGCAGCGGCAGCAGTTCACTGGTCAGGCGCTGGGCGGCTTGCTGGCCCAGTGGCAAGGTTTTCATCAGCACCGCCAGCTGGTTTTCCAGCCAGCTCCACAGCCACGCGGCCAGGGCGTCGTCGGGGCTGATCTGCCAGGCGCGGGCGGCCAGCGCCCAGCCCAGGGCCAGGTGCGGTTCGGGTCGCTGCGCGAGAAACGCCCGCGCGTGATCATCCAGCTCCGGCAAACCGTTGAGCAGTTGATGCAGCGAATAACCCATTTGCCGGCTTTCCTGGTACAGCTCGCGGGTCTCGCGGCTGGCGCGGTGTTCCTCACACAACTGCGCGAGGCGCGGCCAATCCTGTTCAGCGGCGGCCTTGCAGTGGGCGAGCAGCAGCGGCGCTTCGAAGCGCGCCAGGTTGAGCAACAGTTGATCGCTGATCCAGCGCCCGGCACTCGCCGGGTCGATCACGCGGGCTTGCTCCACGGCCATTTCCAGGCCTTGGGAATAGCTGTAGCCGCCAATCGGCAGCTGCGGACTGGCCAGACGCAACAGCGCCCAGGCTGGGTTCATAGACGTACGCCGAACTGGTGCAGTTTGGGCGGGTAGTTGAAGTCTTCGTCACCATGGCGGGAGTGATGGTGGCCGCCGCCATAGGCGCCGTGTTCCGGCTGGAAGGGGGCCTCGATGGTTTCAGTCGTCGCACCCAACTGATCAAGCATGGCCTTGAGCACGTAGTCATCCAGCAGGCGCAACCAACCATCACCCACTTGCAGGGCGACATGGCGATTGCCCAGGTGATAGGCCGCGCGGGTCAGTTCAAAGGCACTGCTGCAGGTGACGTGCAACAGTTGTTCAGGGCGGGCGCATACGCGTACGACACGTCCGTCTTCGGCTTGTAGGAATTCACCATCGTGCAGCGGCGATTGGCCGCGCTCCAGGAACAGGCCGACGTCTTCTCCATCGGCACTGAAACAGCGCAGACGGCTTTTGCTGCGGGCTTCGAAGTTCAGCAGCAACTCGGCGGCCCAGACGGGTTCGGGGGCGATTCGGCGGTGGATCACCAGCATCAGAAAGCTTCCAGCTATGAGCGATAAGCAAGCTAGAGCAAGGGTCTTGCCAACCACGCGGGGAGTAGGAATTCCCTGTAGGCAGGCGGTGTGTGCCACCTGATGGCGCAGGAAATTATTCCAAAATGTTTCATTTTGGTGCGTGAGTGGATTTATAGCACCGGATTCGGGCGCTTAGCGTTGAATTCCATGGCTTGCTGCATGAAATTTCTTTCATCTTTGGGAGGGTGATGAGTTGTTTCGGATTTTTCCCACGCAGTTACAGGATTAGGCGGTCATCGGGTTACGCGCTGTTTCATTAGGATTCCGCTCCGTGTTTAATTCTCAGCGGTTCCATCATGTACAAGTCATTTTTCTGTTTAATCATTGTCAGCTTGTCGCTCACCCTTTCATCCGCTTCGGCCAATCTCCATCGGGCCCCGGCATTTGCCCCGCGGCCTTCTATCGACAACGTGATCGATCGTGCCCATGCGCTGCTGGGCACGCCCTACAAGTGGGGCGGCACCTCGGTACGGCAGGGCTTCGATTGCAGCAGCTTTCTGGTGTACCTGTTCAAGACCGAAGCCAATATTCATCTGCCCCGCACGACGTCTGAGATGCACCGCTCAACCGCGGCCACGATCAAGCGCGATGCATTGCAACCGGGTGATGCCGTGTTTTTCAGGGGCAACGGGCGCGGCCAGGTCAGCCACGTCGGTCTCTATATAGGCGAGGGCAAATTCATTCACTCGCCCCGCACCGGCAAAAGCGTGCGCATCGATTCACTGGCCAACAGTTACTGGAACAAGAACTACACCACCGCCAAGCGTTTCCACGCCGTGCGCTGATTTATTCAGTGCTGCCCAAGCCTTGCCAATGCTTGAGGCCAATGAAGATAAAGCGCAGTTGCTGGGTGATCTTGGCTTGAGGCGTGAGGTGCGCAGGCAGCGCTTCGGCGGGCGGGTCGATGATGTCGGGCAGGGTGGCGAACACGCTCTTGACGATCAGGTCGGCCATTACGTGCAAACCGTCGGCATCCAGGTGCTGGAGCTTGGGCATCAGGGTCAGGTCGGCGGCGAGGTCGCTGGTGATGTCTTCGCGCAGGGCACCAATGGCTTGGCGCACGGCGAGGCTGCCACCGTATTGCTCGCGGGCCAGGAACAGGAATTGTGAACGGTTGGCGGCGACCACATCCAGGAAAATCCGTACCGAGGCATCAATGATGCCGCCCATTACGAATTCATTGTGGCGCACCAGGCGAATCGTCGCGCGAAAGGTCTGGCCGACTTCACTGACCAATACCAGGCCCAACTGATCCATATCGGCAAAGTGACGGTAGAAACCGGTGGGCACGATGCCGGCGGTCTTGGCCACTTCACGCAGGCTCAGGCTGCCGAACCCACGGCCACACTCCATCAGATGGCGGGCTGCGTCCATCAGGGCGAGTCGGGTCTGTTGCTTCTGTTCGGCACGGGGCAGCATTGGCAGGCGGGCTTTGTGGACAAGGACAGCGACGCACTCTAGCAAATCAGCTTTGCCAGCGTCGAACTTCAAAAGGGAGAAGGGCGTTGCGGTTCACACAAAGTCAAAGCCCGATCGGGTGATCGGGCTTTTTTCCAGGGCCAGCACGGGCTTAGCTCTGTGCTTGATGCAGTTCTTGCAGACGGTCAGCACCGCCTTCAGCTACGGAACCGGCATAGGCGCGTTCGTTGGCTTGTTCAGCACCGCCTTCAACCAGACCTTTCTGTTCCAGGCGATCACGGCCACCTTCGGCAACAGCGTTGCGTTCCATCAGGCGATCAGCGCCACCTTCAACCAGACCTTTCTGTTCCAGACGATCACGGCCGCCTTCAGCAACGCCTTCGGTGTAAGCGCGTTTGTTGGCTTGTTCCGAACCGTTTTCAGTGATGCTGCCGTTGTAGTCGGTGTTGTTCTTGTCCGAAGCACCGCTGCGCGCCAGGGTTTGGCTGACGTGGGAAGCATCGGCTTTCACTTGTGGGGTGGCCTGTTCAGCAGCTGGCAGGGCAAATGCGCTGGTGGCCAGGACGGAAAGTACAAAGCTTGCGAGTAATTGGCGTTTCATGATGGGTTGCTCCTTGGGAGGGCGATAAATTGGGTACAGGGCTAATGCTACTCTTGATAAGTCGATATAAAAGTTCATAAACACAATGGTAATAATCAACAGAATTGATTGTTCTCGGCGAAGGCTCTATCTCGCAGGTCTCAAGCCCGCGCTTTTGCACCGTGGTGGGTATTTTCGACACGGTCGTGGGTAACAACGGTGCGTGGTTGATGATTGAAATTGTCTGATTGGTCAGGAAAGGCGGTTTTTAGCGCTAATTCATCAATGGGGTTAAACCCCCGTGCCGTTTGTCAGTCGTAGCCATATAAGCTGTAGTCAAAACGTGCGCCGCAATGCGCCCGCTCAGTCGTAACCTGGAGTCCTGTGCAATGACGCGCACTCGTAAAATTCTCGCCTGGAGCTGCGCCAGCTTCGTTTTGTTAATCGCCATTGTGGTGTTGGTTTTGGTGTTCTTTGACTGGAACCGGATCAAGCCGCCGCTCAACGCCAAGGTCTCCGAGGAGCTGCATCGACCGTTTGCCATCAATGGCAACCTGGCCGTGGTGTGGCAGCGCGAGCCCGATGAAGGCGGCTGGCGCGCCTGGGTTCCGTGGCCCCATGTGATTGCCGAAGACCTGACCCTGGGCAACCCCGACTGGTCGAAAACCCCGCAGATGGTCACCCTCAAACGCGTGGAATTGCGTGTCTCGCCCCTGGCGTTGCTGGCCCAGCGTGTGGTGATCCCGCGTATCGACCTCACCGAACCGAGTGCGCAGTTGCAGCGCCTGGCCGACGGCCGCGCCAACTGGACCTTCAAGTTCGACCCCAAGGACCCGAATGCCGAACCCTCCAACTGGGTGGTGGACATCGGCGCCATCGGCTTCGATAAAGGCCATGTGACCCTCGACGACCAAACCCTCAAGACCCAACTCGACGTAGTGATTGATTTGCTTGGCAAGCCAATTCCCTTCGGCGAAATAGTCGGGGACGCCGACGCCAAGAAGGCCCTGGAAAAAGGCTCGGCGCCGCAGGATTACGCGTTCGGCCTCAAGGTCAAAGGCCAATACCACGGCCAGAAACTCGATGGCACCGGCAAGATCGGTGGCCTGCTGGCGTTGCAGGACGCGGCCAAGCCGTTCCCGCTGCAAGCCCAGGCCAGGATTGGCGACACCAGCATCGCGCTGGCCGGCACCCTGACTGACCCGATGAACTTGGGCGCCCTTGACCTGCGCCTCAAACTCTCCGGCAGCAGCCTGGGCAATCTTTACCCACTCACCGGCGTGACCCTGCCGGACTCGCCGGCCTATTCCACCGACGGCCACCTGATCGCCAAGCTGCATGAGCCCAGTGGCGCGTCGTTCCAGTATGAAAACTTCAACGGCAAGATCGGCAACAGCGATATCCACGGCAACCTTGGTTACGTCGCGAGTCAGCCGCGGCCCAAACTCACCGGCGCGCTGGTCTCCAACCAGTTGTTGATGACCGACCTGGCGCCGCTGATTGGTGCCGACTCCAACGCCAAGCAAAAGGCCCGTGGCGGTGAAAGCAAGCAGCCGGCGACCAAGGTGCTGCCGGTGGAAGAGTTTCGCACCGAGCGCTGGCGCGATATGGATGCCGACGTTGAATTCACCGGCAAGCGCATCGTCCACAGTGCCGAATTGCCGTTCACTGACCTTTACACCCACCTGGTGTTGAACGACGGCCAGTTGAGCCTCGAGCCCCTGCGTTTCGGCGTAGCCGGTGGCAAGCTCGACGCGCAGATTCGCCTTAACGGGCGGACCACGCCGATGGAAGGCCAGGCCAAACTCACCGCACGTAACTTCAAGCTCAAGCAGTTGTTCCCAACCTTTGAGCCGATGAAAACCAGCTTCGGTGAACTCAACGGTGACGCCGACATTTCCGGACGCGGCAACTCCGTCGCAGCGCTGTTGGGCACGTCGAATGGCGATCTGAAGATGTTGATCAACGACGGCGCCATCAGCCGTGGCCTGATGGAAATCGCTGGGCTTAACGTCGGCAACTACGTGGTAGGCCGTCTGTTTGGCGACAAGGAAGTGAAGATCAACTGCGCGGCGGCGGACTTTGGCATCAAGTCCGGCCTGGCGACGACTCGTCTGTTTGTGTTCGATACCGAGAACGCGATCATCTACATCGATGGCACCGCGAACATGGCCAGCGAGCAACTCGACCTGACGATTACCCCAGAGTCCAAAGGCTTCCGCCTGTTCTCCCTGCGCTCGCCGTTGTACGTCAACGGGCCGTTTATCAAGCCGAACGCTGGCGTGAAGGCGGTGCCGCTGATGCTGCGTGGTGCGGGCATGGTTGCCTTGGGTGTGATTGCCGGCCCGGCGGCGGGTTTGCTGGCGCTGGTGGCGCCGAGCGGCGATGAGCCGAACCAGTGTGCGCCGTTGCTGCAACAGATGAAGGAAGGCAAGGCACCAAAAACAGTGAAGGGCTAGCTGTTGATCGTTCCCACGCTCCGCGTGGTAACGCCGCCTTGGACGCTCCGCGTCCGCTCTTAGGGCGTGACGCAGAGCGTCACAAGATGCATTCCCACGCAGAGCGTGGGAACGATCGGGGAAAGGCTTACAGGTCCTTCAGAATATCCGCCATGTCGTCAGCGTGTTCTTCTTCCTGGGCCAGGATGTCTTCGAAGATCCGGCGAGTGGTCGGGTCTTTGTCGCCGATGTACTGGATGATCTCGCGATAGCTGTCTACCGCGATGCGCTCGGCCACCAGGTCTTCGTAGACCATTTCCTTCAGCGTATTGCCGGCCACGTACTGCGCGTGGGAGTTTTTCGACAGCAGGTCGGGGTTGAACTCCGGCTCGCCACCCAACTGCACGATGCGCTCGGCCAGCTTGTCGGCGTGTTCGGCTTCCTGGGTGGCGTGCTCGAGGAATTCCTCGGCGGCGACATGCGCCTTGACGCCATTGGCCATGAAGTAATGGCGCTTGTAGCGCAGCACGCACACCAGTTCGGTGGCCAGTGATTCGTTGAGCAGACGCAGGATTTCCTGGCGGTCGGCGTCATAGCCTTCAGTCACGGCACCGTTTTCGACGTTCTTGCGGGCGCGGTCACGTAAAGTGGCTACGTCAGACAAATGTGAGTCAGTCATCTCATTCTCCTGGTACTAATCCGGTTTTGCGCCACGCTCTGCCGGCGTGATCGCTCCAAGTTGTGAGTCCCAGGCAACGCAAAAAGTTTTATCGGATTTTACAGAGCGTGCCCCGACAGCCGCGCTTCCTCCTGCAGCCATTCGAAAAACGCTCGGACTGGCGGGTGCCGTTCACGGCCCGGTACGCACAGGGCGCTGTAGCCGGCGCCGTTGACGCGTATCTGTGGCCGGTATTGCACCAGCAACCCGCTGGCGATGCTTTCCGAGACCAGGATATTGCTGGCCAACACCAGGCCCTGGCCGGCGATGGCTGCTTGCAGGGCATAGTGTTCTTCGTCGTATTCGCGCAGTGGCGAGGCTGATCTCAGCCAGTCTTCCCCGGCCTTTTCGCACCAGGCCTGCCAGCCCAGGGCGTACAGCTTGGAGTTGTGCCAGCGCACGCTGATCAGCGTCGGGGTGCGTTCGCTCGCCAGGGCGACTTGTTCGGGGGAGCCATACACGGCGAAACATTCGTCGAACAGGCACAAACCGTACAGGTTCGTGTAGTCGTCGATGCTGTAGCGGATCACCAGGTCGACGCTGGCGTCCTGCTGCAAATCGACCACGGCGCAGTTGGTGTCCAGGCGCAGGCTGATATCCGGATGGGCGGCATAGAAGCGCCCGAGTCGCGGCACCAGCCACAGAGCGGCGAACGCCGGCGTAGTGGAGAGCGTGAGATTGCTGGCGCTGCGCTGCGGGCGAAGGGTGTCGAGGCTTTGCGCGACGTCCAGCAGGGCGCCGTGCAGGCTGTGGAACAAGCGCTCGCCGCGTTCCGTCAGGCGCACCTGGCGCGGCAGGCGCTCGAACAGTGGCACGCCGAGCCAGGTTTCCAGCGAGCGAATCTGGTGGGACACGGCCGTTGGCGTTACCGACAGCTCCTTGGCGGCGGCCTTGAAGCTCAGCAGGCGCGACGCCGATTCAAAGGCGCGCAGGGCGGTCAGGGGCAGCGAGGCAAACATATGAGGCTCCACGGATGAATTAAAATCATCCAGAACAACTATTGCTCATTTGTGAGGTTAGCCAGGCATCTCTAGATTTGTGGGCAAGAGAGGCGGCCAGTCAGGTTGCCTGAGTCTAGCGTGTGAAGGCCTACAGATGAAAAAAATGCTTGCTATCCATTCCAGTCCCCGCGGTGAACGTTCCCATTCCCGGCGCCTGGCCGAGGTGTTCCTGGCCGCCTGGCACGCCGCTAACCCTGACGCACACCTGAGCCGCCGCGAAGTCGGCCGTGCATCGATTCCCCATGTCAGCGAAGCGTTTATTGCCGCCAGTTTTCACCCCGAGCCGCAGTCGATGCCCTTGTCCATGCACGCTGATTTGCAACTGAGCAATGAACTGGTGGCCGAGCTGGTCGAGCACGAACTGCTGGTGATTTCCGTGCCGATGTACAACTTCGGGATTCCCAGCGGCCTCAAGGCCTGGATCGACCAGATCGTGCGCATGGGCCACACCGTGGACATCACTCAGGACAGCCAGGGCATCGCCCACTACCAGCCGTTGCTGTTGGGCAAAAAGGCGCTGATCATCACCAGCCGCGGCGGCAGCGGCTTTGGCCCGGGCGGTGAAAACGAGGCGATGAACCACGCCGATCCGCACCTGCGGACCGCGCTGGGGTTCATCGGCATTGAAGACGTCACAGTGATCGCCGCAGAGGGTGAGGAGTCCGACCCGAGTGTTTTCCGTCGCTCCTGCGATGCGGTCGAAGGCCAACTGCGCGATCTGGCCGGGAGCTTCTGAGGTGTCCTGGCTCTTCCTGCTGATCGCTGCCGGGTTTGAGGTGACGTTCGCCATGGGCATGAAGTACGCCGACGGTTTCACCCGGCTGTGGCCATCGCTGATCACCGTCATCGCGGCGGTGGGCGGGATCTATTTCCTGACCCTGGCCATGCGTGAACTGCCGGTGAGCGTGGCCTACCCGATCTGGACCGCCATTGGCTCACTGGGCACGGTGTTTCTCGGGTTTGCGCTGCTGGGGGAGAGCCTGACGCTGATCAAGCTGGTGTCGGTGGGCTTGATCGTCGCCGGCGTGGTCGGCCTTAAGTAGCTTCAGGCGCGCCGACATTGCTGCGAACCGGTGTCGTCCAGCGCTCCGACAAAATCACCCCGCCCAAAGTCAGCAAGCCGCCCACCAGGTGGTACATCGCCAGTTGCTCCTTCAACACCACTGAGGCAATCAACGCGGTGATCAACGGCAGCAGGTTGAAAAACAGCGTGGTGCGGCTTGGGCCGAGGGTCTTCACCGAATGCATCCACGCCAACGGCGCGAGCATCGAGGCCAACAGGCAGGCGTACAGCACCAGGGGGATATTCGACCAGCCAAGGCCGGCCTTGTCGGAGAGCAGGAACAGTGGAAACAGCACCACCACTGCCACCAGCACCTGCAAATACAGCAACACCAGCGGCGGCAAACGCAGCTGCCATTTTTTCAGCAGGGTGCTGTAGACCGCGTAGGCCAGCGTGGCCACCAGCATCATCGCATCACCCATGTTCAGCCCGTGTTGCAGCAGCGCGCTGAGACTGCCGGCGGAAACCACCACCACCACGCCGGCGAACGACAGCACGGCACCGGTCAGGGCGCCGAAGGTCAGGCGTTGGCCGAGGCTGATGATGGCGGCGGTGAGGGCCATCAGCGGCATCAGCGACAGGATGATGCCCATGTTGGTGGCCGAGGTCAGGTTCGCGGCGTAATACGCCAGGCTCTGATACACCGCCATGCCCAGCACGCCGAGGATGAAGATCTTGCCCAGGTTGGGGCGAATCAGCGACCAATTGGCGATGACGGGTTTGAGCATGAACGGGGTAAACAGCACGCCGGCCAGCAGCCAGCGATAAAAGCCGATCTCGGCAGGGAAAATCGTCCCCACCGCGAGTTTGTTGACCACGGTATTGCCGGCCCAGATAAAAATGGCCAGTAACGGATAAGCGTATTGCATCGAAAGGAGCCTGTTGCGTCTATGAGCGGCGATTATCCTTTGTCTGGATCGAAGCCTATACTTCGATCCAGCCATCCGACCTTTGTATCCAGACAATATGCCGAAGAAGTACATCAACCTTCCCGATTTCGACCAGTTGCCGTCCCCGGTGTATTTCCGCTATTCGGAATTCGAGGCTGACACCCATGCCAGTGCGCACCAGCATGCCTGGGGTTCCCTGGATTACTCGGCCCGAGGCGTGATGCGCTTTGAAGTGGCCGGCAGCCGCTTCATGTCGCCGCCGCAATACGCGGTGTGGATCCCGCCGAATACCCAACACAGTTCCTACAATGCCCAGGCGATTGTCTATCGCTCGGTGTACCTGGCGCCCGCGCTGTGCGAGCAATTGCCAGCGCAGCCGTGCACCCTGACCATCAGCGATATCCTCAAGGCGATCCTCAGTGATTTCGCCGAACGTGACGTCAACATTCCCGAGAATGAAGCCGATGTGCGCCTGGCCCAGGTGCTGGTGGACCAGCTTCGGCAGGCCCCGGTGCATGATTGTTTCCTGCCGTACGCCAGCCATCCCGGTTTACTCAGCGTGCTGGAGGGTATGCAGGCCGATCCCGGGGATAACCGCGCGCTGGCCCAGTGGGCGGAGCAGGTACATGTCAGCGAGCGCACCCTGGCGCGGCAATTTGTGCGTGAGCTGGGGATGAGTTTCGGCGAATGGCGCCAACGCCTGCGTTTCCTTGCGTCCATCGAAGCGTTGGACAGCCCGCGCAGCGTCCAGGAAGTAGCGTTTGACCTGGGCTACAGCACCGCCTCGGCGTTTATTGCGATGTTTCAGCGCCAGGCCGGCTGCACCCCGGAGCAGTACCGTCGGACGAATATTCGTAGCAGGTGAACGTGTAACAGGGTTTGACTACACTGCTGGGGAGGCCGTGCCCCTCGGCACGGTAACAGGGAGAAAACTCCATGAAGATGCTGCGTATTCCGCTGTTGATGATGGGCTTGCTGTTGTGTTCCCAAGGCTTTGCCGCGACTGCTGCACAGACGGCTCAGCAACAAAAAATGACCACTTGCAACGCCGAAGCCAAGACCAGTGGCAAAACCGGTGATGAACGCAAGGCATTCATGAGCACCTGCCTCAAGGCGGCCCCGGCGGCCAACGACGCCAAGACCCTCACGCCACAGCAGCAAAAAATGAAAGACTGCAACGCCACGGCGAAAACCCAGGCGCTGACTGGCGATGCACGTAAAACGTTTATGAGCACCTGCCTGAAGAAATAATAGCCGGGTGCCATAGAAGGCTGCGACACTCATACACAGCCCTCTGTTATCTGTAGGAGCGAGCTTGCTCGCGAAGAACGTCAACGAAAACGCGTTCATCCTGAATAAACGTGGCTTCCTTGGGTTTTTCGCGAGCAAGCTCGCTCCTACAAGTAACAGCATCCTTTAACGCCGTTCGTTTTGAGGCTGTATGCCAACGTTTTCTCAGCGTCACGTGTTGTTGTTGGTCAGTTGCGTGCTGATTTTTGGCGGGCTGCTGCTGGTTTTGCCGTTGAAGTTGCTGCCGAGCCTGTTGGCCGGGCTGCTGGTGTATGAGCTGGTCAACATGCTCACCCCGCAGTTGCAGCGGCTGATAGAAGGCCGGCGTGCGCGCTGGTTGGCAGTGGCGTTGCTGGGGACTTTGATCGTCAGCATCCTGACCCTGATCTTCGCCGGGGCCATCAGCTTCCTGCTGCACGAAGCGGAAAACCCCGGGGCTTCCCTGGATAAATTCATGGGCGTGGTCGACCGTGCCCGCGGCCAACTGCCGCCGTTCCTCGATGCCTACCTGCCGGCCAGCGCCGCCGAGTTTCGCGTGGCCATCGGCGAATGGCTGAGCAAACACCTCAGCGAATTGCAGTTGGTGGGCAAAGACGCTGCGCACATGTTCGTGACCTTGCTGATCGGCATGGTGCTGGGCGCGATCATCGCCCTGCAGCGGGTGCCGGACGTCACCAAGCGTAAACCCTTGGCTGCTGCGCTGTTCGATCGCTTGCATTTGCTGGTCCAGGCCTTTCGCAACATCGTCTTCGCCCAGATCAAGATCGCCGCGCTGAACACTGCGTTCACCGCAATCTTCCTCGCGGTGGTGCTGCCGCTGTGCGGGATTCACCTGCCGCTGACCAAGACGTTGATCGTGCTGACGTTCCTGCTGGGCCTGCTGCCGGTGATCGGCAACCTGATGTCCAACACCCTGATCACCATCGTGGCCTTGTCGTTGTCGATCTGGGTGGCGGTGGCGGCGTTGGGCTACCTGATCGTGATCCACAAGGTCGAGTACTTCCTCAACGCGCGGATTGTCGGCGGGCAGATCAGTGCCAAGTCGTGGGAATTGTTGCTGGCGATGCTGGTGTTCGAAGCCGCGTTCGGCCTGCCGGGGGTGGTGGCGGGGCCGATTTATTATGCGTACTTGAAGAGTGAGTTGAAGCTGGCGGGGATGGTTTAGGCATCCGCTTTTTGTGGCGAGGGAGCTTGCTCCCGCTGGGGCGCGAAGCGGCCCCAAAAAACCGGGCCTGCTACGCAGTCCAACGGGAGCAAGCTCCCTCGCCACACAAGCCCTGTAATCAGTAGCCGTAGCGCTTGCTGGCCTCAATCGCCAGACCACTGCCAATACTGCCAAAGATGTTCCCTTCCACATGCTGCGCATTCGGCAGCATCGCCGAGATGCTGTGGCGCAGCGCCGGAATCCCGCTGGAACCCCCGGTAAAGAACACTGTGTCCACCTGGGCCACGTCCACCGAGGCGTCGTTGAGCAGTTGCGTCACCGCATTGCGCACCCGTTCCAGCAAGCCATCGATGGCCGACTCGAACAACGCCCGGCTCAACTCCACGCTCAACCCAGGCTCGACCCGGTCCAGCAGCACATGGCGGCTGTCCTGTTGGGTCAGCTGGATCTTGGTTTCTTCCACTTCCATCGCCAGCCAGTGCCCGGCGCGCTGTTCGATCAGGTTGAACAGGCGGTCGATGCCGCCGGTGTCCTCGATGTCGTAGCGCATGCTGCCCAGCGCCAGCTTGGATTTCTGTGAGTACACCGAGTTGATGGTGTGCCAGGTCGCCAGGTTCATGTGGTGGCTGGTGGGCATGTAGGCGCCGCTTTTCATGCGGCTGCCGTAGCCGAACAGCGGCATCATGCCGGCCAGCGAGAGTTGCTTGTCGAAGTCGGTACCGCCGATATGCACACCGCCGGTGGCGAGGATGTCGTCGTGGCGGTTATCGATCTGGCGGCGCTCGGGCGACAGGCGTACCAGGGAGAAGTCGGAGGTACCACCTCCGATGTCGACAATCAGCACCAGCTCTTCTTTCTCGATGGTGGACTCGTAGTCGAAGGCCGCGGCAATCGGTTCGTACTGGAAGGAAATGTCCTTGAAGCCGATCTTGCGGGCCACGTCCACCAGGGTGTTTTCGGCTTCCTGGTCGGCCATCGGGTCGTCGTCGACGAAGAACACCGGGCGGCCCAGCACCACTTCGTCGAACTCACGCCCGGCGGTGGTTTCGGCACGGCTCTTGAGTTGGCCGATAAACAGCGCCAGCAGGTCGGTGAACGGCATGGCCGTGCCCAATACACTGGTGTCGTGCTTGATCAGCTTGGAACCCAGCAGGCTCTTGAGCGAGCGCATCAGCCGGCCTTCGTAATTTTCCAGGTACTCGTGCAGGGCCAGGCGACCGTAGACCGGGCGGCGTTCTTCGAAGTTGAAGAACACCACCGACGGCAGCGTGATCTTGTCGTCCTCCAGCGCGATAAGCGTTTCCATGCCGGGACGAATCCAGCCGACGGTGGAGTTGGACGTGCCGAAGTCGATACCGCAGGCACGGGCTGGGGATGGGTTTTTCATGTCAATCGGGTTCCGGTTGAAAAACGGCCGCGCAGTGTATGCCACCCGCGTGCAGATGCGTAGGCCGACTATCCGCTAAATACAACGGACTTGTTACCTTGAAAGCCCGGTGTTTGCCCCCAAATCCTCCCCATACGGTTGGTGGCTGCAGGATTCTGCCCGCAGCGCCGATAAACTTCTGACGCACCCTTCGGTCACAAGATTGAGATCGGTCAATCCAGACGCCGCAAACAGGCGCATGCTGTGACGCTGGCAGTGCGATATCGATAACGGACGGTGATACTCCCGATGGACTTCAAAGACTATTACAAGATTCTCGGCGTCGAGCCGACTGCCGACGACAAAACGATCAAGGCCGCCTATCGCAAGCTGGCGCGCAAATATCACCCGGACGTGAGCAAGGAAAAGGACGCCGAAGCCAAGTTCAAGGACGCGTCCGAAGCCTATGAAGCGCTGAAAAGCGCCGACAAACGCGCCGAATACGACGATCTGCGCAAATACGGCCAGCATGGCCAGCCGTTCCAGGGCCCGCCAGGCTGGCAGAGCCGTGGCGGCTACGGTGGCGGTGGCCAGGACACCGGCGACTTCTCGGACTTCTTCAGCTCGATCTTCGGTTCGCGCGGCAATGGTTTTGGTGGTGCCCAGGGCCGTAGCGCCGGGCGCCGGGGGCAAGATGTGGAAATGGAACTGCCGGTCTTCCTTGAAGAGACCCTGTCCAACGAGTCCAAGCAGGTCAACTTCCAGGTGCCGCAATACAACGCGGCCGGCCAGCACGTCAGCAACACCACCAAGAGCCTGAACGTGAAGATCCCGGCCGGTGTGGCCGACGGCGAGCGCATTCGCCTCAAGGGCCAGGGCGCGCCGGGGATTGGCGGTGGTGCCAATGGTGATCTGTACTTGATCATCAAGTTCGCGCCACACCCAAAATTCGATGTGGAAGGTGAGAACCTGATCATCACCCTGCCGCTGGCCCCGTGGGAGCTGGCGTTGGGCACGGAAGTGGCGGTGCCGACCCTCACCGGCAAGATCAACCTCAAGGTGCCGGCCGGCAGCCAGAACGGCCAGCGCATGCGCGCCAAGGGCCACGGCTTGTTGAACAAGGCCGGGCAGCGCGGTTACCTGTTTGTGCAACTCAAGGCGGTGATGCCGAAAAACACCGACGACGAGGTCAAGGCGTTGTGGCAGGAACTGGCACAAAAAGCCGCCTTCGATCCAAGAGAATCATGGAGTAGCTAACGATGAGCAGTCCCCGTTTGGTTCAAGTGAACATGGCAGAATTCTGTGAGGCCACCGATTTGTCGGTGGCCTACGTGATCGAAATCGTCGAGCACGGCATCGTTGAACCGGTGGGGACCAGTCCCGAGTCCTGGCGCTTCACCGATTACGAACTGGCCTTGGCCAAGCGCGCCTCGGCGCTGCAAAAGGACCTGGAGCTGGAATGGGAAGGCGTCGCCCTGGCGCTCGACCTGCTGGAGGAAGTCCAGCAACTGCGGGCCGAGAACCAGATGCTCAAACAACGGCTGGGGCGGTTGGTGCAAACGCCCTGAATCCATCAGGTGATGCTGCAGCGCGCCTTGCACGGCACCCAGTCGCGCAGGGTCAGCGAGCGAATCAGCTGCCCCTCGTCCACGGCCAGTTGCAGTTGCACATTTTCAGCCTGGGTTGCGTATGCCTCATCACTGAGGGCGCCCGCATCGTGTTCCTCGGATAACGCATTCAAGCGCACGTCATGGGGCTCCCTCAGAACTCTGAACTCATCGTCATAATGGTTGCGAATAAAGGCCTGCCAGAATTCGCGGCCCAACAGTGACTGTACGAGCTTCTTGGAGTTGTCCAGTTTTTCGATTGTGATGGCGGCATTATTCAGGATCTGCGGCGCTACCTGTCCCGTTGCGAGGTAGCGGGCATCGTTGGGCTGACCGGGCAGGCTGAGGCGGCGGGCCAGGCCCATGCGATAGGCCAGGCGAATTTCAATATCTTCCAGTTTTTCCAGGGCGGCGACTTTTTGTTCAGGGGTCATGGTCGACGTGCGAATCATGCCTTCTCGAACCCGAATGTCTGCGCTGGCTAATTTTTCCACCTCGTCCAGGCGAAAGAGGCCTTTGGCCAACTTGAAGAGTTCAGGCCCCGCCTCGCCATCGCTGGCATTGCGCGTGGCTTGCCACGTCAGCACCTTGGTCTCCATGTCACTGAACACCAGGGCCGACCGATCGCCGCAGCGCGGGTCACCCGCCAGGTTGAACAGCTCTTCACGCAAGCCATCGTCCTGGGCCGCATCGAGCAATTGCCACAGGCGCGATTGCAGGTCGGTATAGCTGCTGCGGTACTCCGCCGATTCTTTGAGGTTGTCGAGGATGTCGAGGAAGATCTGTGAACCGGGTTTCTCGGCAATCGACTCCCACAGTCTGCGTCTTACGTCGATTTCCTCGGGTGAAAGACCGTCCATCCAGTGCTGGTATGCCGGCTCCGGTGTGTCGTCCACGACCTGCTCTTGAGGGGCGCGAATTTCGACTGCCGCGGGCCGTGGCGCCCGATAACGCATCGCGCCGGACTGCCGGCGCAACACTGCCTCGCGGTGGAGCAAGGTTGCATTGCTCCAATACTCAACCAACTGCCTGCGGGCTTCGGTGCTCAGCGGGTTGCCGTCGATAAAGGTGACGTTGTTGACGTAGATGAATGCCTCGGCCTCCTCGGGCAGCGGGTTGACCAGGGAGTCGGGCAACTGCGTGATGCGGTTCTCCGTCAGGTTAACGTTGTCCAATGCCTGATGTGGCCCCAGGCCCTGCGGCCACTCGGTGATTCCGGTATTTTTCAAATTCACCCTACGCAGGTTCGGCAGGGTTGCGAAGTTGGGGGTACGCGCCAGGGGGTTGCGGCTCAGATTGATGATCTTGAGTGAGGTGAGCCCCTCCAGCAGATCCACGTCGGCCTCGCTCAGGGAAAGTTGGTTGCTCCTGAGGTCCAGGCGGGTAAGCCGAGTCATCCGGGCAACGCTGCGCGGGATTGAGCTCAACTCTCCGTACGACAGGTCGAGCCAACGGGTGTGGCTGAAGTGGCCGAGAAACTCATCCAGGTCGTACATCGATCGCATGCCCTGCAATTTGATTGACCCAATGTGGCTGAAATCCGCTTCCAGCGCAGGCAAATTGCCGACTCGCCCGCCGAGTACTTCAAGGGTGTACCCGGCGGGAGAACCATCATTGGCCAAGACTTTGGGGGTCATGCGCCGCCAGCACGCTTTGAGATCTCGGGCGAATTGCCTGCGATGGTTGGTATCCCCAGAACGCGGGGTTTCGCTGTCGATATTCACCAGAAATCGTTCTGTGGCCCAGGCGTCCAGTTGGGTGCTCAAGGTTTGCCACTCGCCTTCCAGGCGCGTCAGTTCAGCCGGCGCCCCGTCGCCTGCGTCCAGTACGAATTTCTCGTTTTCCTCCTCGCTGTAGCCGGGAAACAAGTCCCTTATCCGCCGCATTTCGTCGGTGTGGCTCAAGGGTACTTCGAAGGCGCCAGGCTGGCCGCCGTTGCGCCAGCCCGGGCGAGTTTGTGCCAGGCGAGCGATGTACGCCCGCATCTGCTGATTGGCTTGCGGGGTGAACGGGTTGTCACGCAGGCGGGTCATGCGGTTGAGACGGATGCTGGCTTCCACGTTTTCGGGGGTGGGGTTGAGCAGGCTGTCGGGCACCGCGCTCAGATGATTGCCGGACAGGTCGACTTCTCTCAGCTCCGGCAGTTCCAGCAGGCCTGTGGGCCACTGATTGATCCGGGTGTCACGCAGCTCCAGATTGCGCAGTCGTAGCAGCGGGCTGAAATCCGGCAGGGTGCCCAAGGGGTTGGCGTTCAGGCACAGTTCTTCCAGGCGGCTCAGGCCGGCCAGTTGGCCGGCGCTGATTTCGCTCAGGTGGATGGCATTTTTCGACAGGTCCAGGTGCGTCAGCGCCTTCATGGCCGTGATTGCTTCGGGCAGTTCGGTCAGCGTATGTCGTCCGATACCGCCGACTTGTTTGAGGGTCAAACGTTTCAGATTAGGGAAGTTGCCAAGGAACTGCCCGGGGCCGTCGGTGAAGCTCACGTAGTCGAGAACCAACTCCTCGACATGGCCAAAATCGGCGTTGAGTTTAGGCAGGTTCACCTGGGCGCTGATTTCCAGTCGGCGCCCGGTGTATGCCCCGGCACGGTCCACGGTCTGTCGGCGCCAGCAGTCTCTCAACGCATCGGCCACTGACTGCTCCCGGCGTCCCGGGTTTACCTCAAATGGACTCCGGCTCGTATCTTCTCGGGCACTGCGTTTCACCCAGTCCTTGAGTGCGCGTTTGAGGGCGGCGTACTGGTCTTCCCTGCGCGTCAACTCAGTGCGCGCATCGCTCCCGAGGGTCTCGATGAAGGCTGTGGCCTGCTCGTCGCTGAACCCCGGATACAGCTTGCGCACCCGCGTATGGGTGCTGCGCAACTGAGTGAGTTTGTGCAGCGGGGAGCCGCCCCGCAGGCGCAGGTCTCCTGCCAAGGGTTTGCGCAGCAGCGGGTATTCCAGCAGCACCGAGCGCAGCTCGTCCCGGACCAATGGCGTTTGCCGCACCCGTTGCTTCAAGGTGCCGGCGTCCCGTGCGGCTTCGCCAAGTGCTCGACGCTGGCCCTGTTCAAGGCGCGCCAGAACGGCGCCATACAGGTCGGTGGCGCCGAACGCCCCGTCTTCACCCATCGCCAGCACCAGCGGCGGTGCGTCGGTCTCTGGACCGACGGCGTCGATCAGGGGGCCCTGTTCGCTGCCCAAGCGGATTTCCACCCGCAGGCTGGGGTCCCATCCCGGCAAGCCGGGTAACGTATGCAGGGCCAGGCGCCGGCTGTCCTGGCTCTCCAGGGTGTCGAGGAACAAGCCTTCATAGGCCCGTGCCATGCGCACTTGCTGCTGGCTTTCGCGCGCCAGGGCGGTGAGCCTTGGTGACAACGGCTGATGGCCACTCAGCGCAGTTAAATCCGCGTCCGTGGCGGTTTCCAGCAACTGCCTGGCAACTTCCGCCGGCAGGCCGGAAAACCTGTCCATGAGCTGCTGTACCGGGGGCGAGCGGGTCAGGTTATGGGCGCGGTAATCCGCGTCGAACAGCGAGGTCCGACTGTCCCGGGCGGCCTGGGCAACTTCCCGGCGCCACAGCATCGTCTGTTCGTCCAGCACCCGGGGAGACGGGTCGAGGACCGCCGGATAGGTCAAGCCTCGGTGCGCAACCACGCGCTCGGTGATCGCCGGGTCGGCCAGCGCGTAATCCAGCGGGTCGTCGCTGCCCATCTTTTCGATAAATGTCTCGATACGCTGATGGATGCCAAAGCGCATCAGGCTGTCGCTCAACAGGGCGGGCGGCGGTTGCAGGTCTACATGCAGTTGGCGCAGTTGATCGGTGCGAATGCCACTGGCCAGGCGTGCCTGTTCCAGTTGTGCGTCGCTCAAGCCCCGTGTGCGATAACCCAGGCGGCGCGCCAGCGCCGGGCCGTCCCAGGTCAGTGGCTCTTCACCTTCATGCAGCCAGGCGCCCGCGCCGTTATGCGCCACCTGCGGGGCATAAGCGTCGGCGCGTGTGGGGTGTTGTATGCGATAGGTGTCGCCGTCGGGCTCGGGTTTGAGGGCATACAGTTGATCGTCGAGGGGCAGCAGCGGCTGCTGGTCGTGGCTGTGCAAGCCGAGGTCATCAAACGTGGCGTCCTCGGGCAATACGACGGGGCTGCGATAAGGCGTAAGGTCCGGCTTCCACAGCCGCTGCTCGCCACCTGGCAAACGAACCGGCTTGAGCCCCTGTACCAACGCGGGTGTAGGCGGTGCAGCGAGTTTTTGCAGGCCTTTCCCCGCGCCGGCCAGCAGCGCCATGGCGGCCAGGTTTTGGGCGACGTCGAACCAGTGCGCCTTGGCCGTATCACGGTCGCCTTCGCCCCAGTCGATCACGCCTTCGAAGGTTTCGTAGAGCAATTGGCCCGCCATGGCGGCCAACATGATTTCGCCGAGCACCGGGACGAACGCCAGTCCCAGGCCGAGCACGGTAGCGCCGGCCTCCAGCCAACGGGCGATTTTTTGCCCGCGCACCCGGGCGTCGACATCGGCGGTGGGCACTGCCTGGTCGCGCGCATCGCCGAGGGCCTTGTCGCGGCCATGCTCAAACAGGTTGGTCCAGAGGTCGACGTTGTCAGCCCACAGGCCGTGTCTTGAGACCACCATCAGGTACAGGTCGGGAGCGTCCGTCTTCACAACCCTGCAGCCGGCTTTCGGGGGTGGAAGCGACTGGGGCATGACCGTCGTAGTCAATACCGGGAAGGCCAGTTGCAGCATCGTCTGGGTCACCGGTGAACGCGCTACGGCGTCGACGGCGGCGGTGGAGTCCGCAGCGGGTTCGGTGAACCGGTTGAAGAACGCCGGCTTGTCGTGTTCATTGAGAAACTGGCTGAAAAAATGCTGATAGCTCGTGGGCGTCGGGCGGCGGTTATTGCCGGGTTCGCTTGGCGCTTTGTCGCGCGCCATCCACTGGCGGTTCAGTTCGGTTTTCAGCGCATCAAGGCTGTTGTAGCGCTTGAGCGGATGCTCCGGATCGTGGGGCAGATAGACGATGAAGTCGGTGGCATAGCGATATTTTTCCACCGGTGTAAACACCACACTCCCCATGAGCGCGCGGTCTATCACGCTCAGGCAACTGAACCACACCGGCTTGCCGCCCAGCGTCGGGTTGCGTTCGCCGTCGACAACCTTGAGCACCATGGTGAAGTCATCCGGGAGAATGTCCTGCTTGAGCAGCGCCAGGTACGCCGCAGCCCTGAGGGCATCCTTCTGGCTGGTGATCACCGCGTCGCGCAACCGGGTGGCGGCAGTCTCGTCGGTGGGCAGTAATGTTTCCTTGAGGTGAGCCTGGTAGCGGGCACCCACGTCCAGCGTGCGGCACAGCCTGATAAAGGCGGGTACGGTCAGCGCCGGGCCGATTCTGGGAGAGATGCCTTCCCGGTCCGGGTATTGGGTAAACCCGGAGGCGGGATCGAATGCGTCATCTTCACCTTCACTGGCTTCAAAGTTATGCAGGGCAGCCTGTACCAGCGAGAGCTCGAGCACTTTGTATTGACCGGCCTTGATCCCCAGCGTGCCGAGCCTCAGCGGCTCATACAAACGAAGAGAGGTGCCTTCGACATCCACGGTGAGGTTGAATTGTTCTTTCAGCGCGCTGTTGAGCAGGCCTGTGGCGAAGGGTTTGAGTGCCTGGACATTGCCTAGGTGTTGATCCACCGCGTGTTGAGATTTGAAACTGGTTTCATTGAACGCTTTCAATGTTCTTCGTTGCAGCGGCGACAAGCTGTCCATCCACTGCGCCTGTTCGAGCCTGGCCTGTTTCAACGCTTCTATGCGGTGGGCCGGCGCCTGTACCAGCCAGTCCGGAATGGCCTGGCGAATGAACGCACTGTTGTCGTCGGAAGATGAAGCGCGAGTCACGGAGGGAGCATCCTGCATGGGGGCATTCCTTTGGATAAGCAAAGGAAAAAGGCTACTGAAAACCGCTGTGGATTAATAAGTCGAAAAGCCGCTGGATAGCCCGTAATAGTTAACGCATCAGCCGCGGATTACCTATGGATTGACGACTTAATTACCCCATGGAAATCCCCCCGTGTGCATCCAGCGCTGTCAGCGCTTTTTGAGTGCTTGCCCATGGGCAAATCCATTCAAATAGCTACCGCCGAGTGCCGGGGGCGACTGATTAAGGTCATTGCCTTAATTTCCCTATCGGTACTCGTATATGCCAGCACCTCAAGCTTCCGCCTCGCTCCTGCCGGGTGGCGAAGGGCGTCACTATGCACAGATCAAAGCCGCCATCCCCGAGAGCCTGATCAGCGCGTCTCCTGCCCTGCGTGCAGCCATCACGCAGGCCAAGCCAGAGATCCCCGCCTGGTATGCGGCCACCACCCCGGCGCAGAAAGCCGCACTGCAAAACCTCTTAGAGGCGAGCATCAAGTCCCACACCGCACTGGAGCAAGCGACCGGCAAGGTGCAAGAGGTCAACGCCTTTGCCCGGCCATTGCTTGAAGCCGCGTTGAAGAACGCCGGGTTTGAGCTGGACGTCAACCAGGTGCATCTGCGTCTCTATGTACCGGTCGAAGGACTGGCGACAGGCTACCGGACCAAGACCTTGTCCCTGTTGCAAGCGGCCTTGAACAATTTCGAAGCGCGCGAGACCCGCGCCGGGTTCTTCGACAGTGCTTCAGGCTTTATCACCGCCCCCGGCGCGGATGGCCGTTTCGAGCGCCATACCACGACCCTGACGATCGAGGCCTTCGCCCGGTTATGCCGCGACCTGGACCTGGGCAGGCTGTACCAGGAACACCTCACCACCTACCTGCTGCCCGTGCAAACCGTGTCCAGGAACCTGCTGCGTGAACGCTTTATCACCCGGCAAAAGGACGCCTTCAGAGCCGCCGCCTACGTGGCGTTGCTCAAAGGTGATATTCGCAGCGACGACTACGCGTTACTGCTGCGCATCGCCAATGGCGAGCGACGCATCAAGCACGAAGGCAAGCAGGTCTGGCACCGCTGGCCCAGTATCATGGAACTGCAAATGCACGGCTGCCTCATGATCGACCCGAGCGTGGAGCATGGGTATGGCACCTGGCTTATCGTCTACATCCCCGACCACCCCGAGCACCCCATCAAGCGCTACGAAACCTTTGCCGACTATGCGGAGGAAACGACCCGTGAGCTGACCGCTTACAGGCCAGAGGACTATTGGGACAGCAGGGGGGTTCAGGTCACGGCCCATCAACAGTTTTTCTCGCGGTTCATCGGGAAAAAATACCTGGCTTACTACTACGGGCGGTTCACCGAGAAACGCGTCGATGAACCGCAAAGGCGCGTGGCCCTTGGCCCTGATCCAGCGTGGCGACAGTACTACGCAAGAAAATCACTCACCGAACTCCAGGCGATCAACGCCGTCATAAAGTCCCCGCGACATATCAGCCGCACGCCGCAGGATCAGCCAAACCTGAACCTTAACGCCCACCCGATCAGGGGGCTGTGGATCGACGTCGACCTGTGGGAGGAGCTGTACGCCGACATGCGCAAGCGCGCCCTCGACGATGCGTTGAGCATGGCGATACCCACCGCTCACACCGACACGGCTGGCCACGACCGGCGGATGGCGCATCTGATGAACATCGGCCTGTTCACCTTGAACCTGGTGTCGATGTTCATTCCGCCCTTGGGTGCACTGATGGCGGTGGTCACGGCCGGGCAACTGCTGTACGAGGTGCTGGAGGGCGTGGTTGAACTCGGCCAGGGTGACCGCGAGGCCGGCTGGGCGCATATCGGTGACGTGCTGGACAATCTCGCGCAATTGGCGGTGGGCGGCGCTGCGTTGCATATCAGCGTGTCGCCGTTTATCGAAGGGCTCAAGGCGGTCAGGCTGCCGTCGGGCAAGGCCCGCTTGTGGAAGCCCGACCTCGCGCCCTATGTGCAGGACATCCGACTGCCGGCAGGCTCGGTTCCCGACCAGGCGGGACTACATACCGTCAATGGGCGCCAGGTGGTGTCGGTGGACGGCAATCGCTACGCCGTGACCGCGCAAGACGAACCGGGCGTGTACCGGGTCCAGCACCCCCGCAGGCCCGAGGCATATGAGCCTCAGATCGTCAACAACGGTTCTGGCGCCTGGACCCATGAGGCCGATGAGCCCCTGACGTGGCAAGGTGCTCCGCTGATGCGGCGACTGAGCCCTGTGATGGAAGGCCTGAGCGATACGCAGTTGGAGCAGGTGCGCAAGATCAGTGACACCGATGAAAGCGTGCTGCGCCGGCTGTACGTGGAAAGCGAGCCCACTCCGGCAATCACACTCGACACGGCGGTGCGCATACGGGCTTACGGGCGTGCCGAAAGCTTGAGCGGGCAGATCCTTGCGGGGTCGATGTCGATGGACCTGGGCAGCTACGCCGCGTCGTTGATGGTGGAAATGACCGGCTGGCCGCCTGGCAGGACCATCGAAGTATTTGACGGCCATGGCGCCAGCAGGACGGCTGCCCTGTATGGCCAACCTCATGCACCCGGGACGGAACTGATCAGCATCAGCCGCATCGACCTGTTCGGCGGCAAGCTGCCCGCGTTGATCGTCGAGAGTCTGCCCGAGGAGCAGCTTAAAAACCTGCTCGGCCAACACATGCCTTACGGAGCCGGGCTGCGTAGCCAGGCGTTGCAGGAACGGCTGGGGCTCCATGCAAAACAGTCCCTGCGGCGGGTGTTCGACAGCCTTTACCTCGGGCGGTCATCGCCTGGCAGCGCTGAACTGCAACTGTTCGCGCGCGACTTCAAAAGCCTGCCCGCGGTCATGGTCGAGGAACTGCTGGAAGGTGCCAGCCCCTCGCAGCGGGCGAGCCTGGTCAACAATCGCAAGATTCCCCTGGAGCTGGCGCAACAAGCGCGCCAGAAACTCGGGGAATTGCGCCTGGCCCGGGCGTATGAAGGGCTGTACCTGGATGCGTTGGCCAATGCTGACACTGAAGCCCTGGTGCTCAATACCCTTGAGCACCTTCCCGGTTGGCGGGACAGCCTGCGCATTGAAGTGCACGAAGGCTCGGTGAGCGGGCGCCTGCGTGCCAGCTATGGCCTGCCTGGGTCCAGCAACCTCAAACTGCTGGTGCGAGTGGGCGATGGTCAGTATCAGGTGTTTGACACCCAGGGCAACGAGTTACATGGGGTCGATAGCTTGTACGATTCCTTGCAGCACGCACTGCCGGAGGCCCATCGCCAGTCCGTGGGGTTGCCAGAGGTCGGTCAGGGGCCGCAACTTGGAAGGTTGATTCAACAGCACGCCCTGTCCCGTTCCGGCCTGCGCAAGGTGCTGGGGATGCAACCGTTGGTCTCACCCTTTTTCATTTCGCCGCAACGCTCTTCTCGCGGGCGGATCGGTTATGCCTGGAGTGGTCGTGGTGCGGGCTCCTGGGAGCACAACGTTCGCCAGCGTATCAAAGCCCTCTACCCCACTTTTGACGAAGTGCAGATTGCCCAACTGCGTGCACCTTACACGCCGGCCGACGACACCTGGCTCATCTCTCTGGAGCAGGAGTACGAAACGCTCCGTTCCACCTTGGAGACCTGGGAAGCATCACCGATCCAGGGCTTTGGTGAGGCCAATAGCGCTGAATACCGAGAGCAGCGTGCCATCCGTAAAGAACTGCGAAAGGTGTTGATTCGCGCCTGGAGGCGTAACGGTGAGGTTGATGTGGACAGTTCCGGCAATCCTCTGGGCCAGAGGATCGAAGTAAGCGAAATTGACATACAACCTCAGTTGGCGTCGCTTCCGGCGCTGAGCGCCAACTTTGATCATGTCACTTACCTGGAAATATCCAGTGCGGAACTGACCAATGCCGTCGAGCCTTTCCTGGCTCCCTTTCGCGGCTTGCGCACCCTCAACCTGGAAGATAACCAGCTCACTCGCCTGCCCCTGTTGCTTGAGCATCTGCCCAGGCTTGAGACGTTGATACTGGCGGATAACGAGATTGTGCTGGACGTCGCGGCCGTCAACCGATTGAAGAACCTCACCCGGCTCCAGACACTCGAGTTGGAGTCCAACCCGCTGGGCATGGCGCCGGACATCAGCCGGATGCGCCGGCTGTATCACGTTTCATTGGGCGATACCGGGCAGCGTGGTTGGCCCATTGGGATCTTCGCCAGGCCCCGGCCTCGCGAGTTCAACCTGGACCTGGAAGGTAATGCGCTCGAGGTGCCGATAGTCGAGCCAGGTTCAGCTCAGGCTGCGATTCTTGCGCGCACCCGTGTCACCCAGAGCCGGCTGACGCCCGAGGGCCTTCGCCAGCTCAAGCAGTACATTGCATCTGTAGGTATGGACCCGGAGCGGCAATTTCCACCCCGAGGGATGCAGGACAGCGTCCAATGGAAGTCCGGCCTCACTGACATGCAGTGGAGGGACTTGCAGCCCCTATGGAATGCCTTGGAAGAGGCCAGGGGCGCCGAACCGTTTTTTAACGAAATCCGCAAGTTGAGCGAGTCTGCCGATGCCATGTCGGAAGACTTCGCGGAAGACCTTACGGCCAAGGTCTGGCGAATGTTGCGCGCCATGTACGACGACACCCGGCTGCGTGAGAAGCTTTTCGACATGGCGAGGGCGCCTACCAGCTGCGTTGATGCGGGTGCCCAATTGTTCAATGCCATGGGGATCGAAGTGATGGTGTATGAGGCTTGGGCCAACCCTCACCCCGACGTGGTCGAGCAACTGATGCTGAAGGTGGCCAAAGGCAGGACTCGGCTCAACACGCTGGGAGAAATTGCTCGCGCCCGGGTGGCGGCATTGAGTGAGCAAGGCCGCAAGTTCCCCAATGATCGGGACCGGGGAACCGACTCTGCTGGAAATCCCGAACGAGCTATCGACGAAGTGGGGGTCCATCTGGCGTTTTCCACCGGGTTGGCCCAACGGCTTGAGCTGCCCTGGCAATCAGCGGATGTGATGTACCCGGAACCCGACGTCACCCCGCAGATGCTGGACGATGCTTTTGATCGGGTCATGGCATTGGAGGAGGGCGACCTGCTCAGGGATGCGCTCGTCGAGCTGGACTTCTGGGATGAGTACCTTGAGCGTTCGACGCCCGCGGCCTTTATCTGGCTGACGCGCAAAAGGGCGGCGCTGGAAGACTTGACGAGTGCCATGAATGATCTGGCGGCCAATGGTCGACTGCTTGAGTCGCAGAAGATGGCCCTGCGCAATACCCTGCGCAATTCGGCCCTGATGCTGGACAAGTCGGTTGAGGATTTCCCTCCCGGCACGCCCATGCACCAGGACGTCTATGATGCGCTTGCGGTGAAACTGCACGAGGAGCGCAAGGCGATTCTCCAGAGGCTCACTGACGAGGCTCTGGAAATCGTGCTTCAGAACAGAAAGTAACGCTGCGCCATCGGCAGTACATCCGCCGGCTCACACCACAGCAACACACCGTCGGCCTTGACCTGATAGGTCTGCGGGTCGACCTCGATATCCGGCAGGTAATCGTTGTGGATCAAGTCGGTTTTCTGCACCGCGCGGCAACCCTTGACCACGGCGATCTGCTTCTTCAGGCCCAATTGCTCGGGCAAGCCTGCCGCCAACGCCGCCTGGCTGATAAAGGTCAGGCTGGTGGCGTGCAGCGAGCTGCCGAAGCTGGCGAACATCGGGCGGTAGTGCACCGGTTGCGGTGTCGGGATCGAGGCATTGGCGTCGCCCATCAGGCTTGAGGCAATCGCGCCGCCCTTGAGAATCAGGGTTGGCTTGATCCCGAAAAACGCCGGGCGCCACAGCACCAGGTCGGCCCACTTGCCCACTTCAATCGAGCCCACTTCGTGGCTGATGCCATGGGTGATCGCCGGGTTGATGGTGTACTTGGCGATGTAGCGTTTGGCGCGGAAGTTGTCGTTGCCTTCGCCGTCACCCGGCAACGGGCCGCGCTGTTTTTTCATCTTGTCGGCGGTCTGCCAGGTACGCGTGATCACTTCGCCGACCCGGCCCATGGCCTGGCTGTCGGAGCTGATCATCGAGAACGCGCCGAGGTCATGAAGGATGTCTTCGGCGGCAATCGTCTCGCGGCGAATGCGGCTTTCGGCAAAGGCCACGTCTTCGGCAATGCTCGGGTCCAGGTGATGGCAGACCATCAACATGTCCAGGTGTTCGTCGATGGTGTTGCGGGTGAACGGCCGGGTCGGGTTGGTGGAGCTGGGCAGCACGTTGGGGAAACCGCAGGCCTTGATGATGTCGGGCGCGTGACCGCCACCGGCACCTTCGGTGTGATAGGTGTGGATGGTGCGGCCCTTGAAGGCGGCGAGGGTGGTTTCGACAAAGCCGGATTCGTTGAGGGTGTCGCTGTGGATCGCGACCTGCACGTCGTACTCGTCGGCGACGCTCAGGCAGTTGTCGATACTCGCGGGCGTGGTGCCCCAGTCTTCATGGAGCTTCAAGCCAATGGCGCCGGCCTTCACTTGTTCGATCAACGGCTCCGGCAGGCTGGCGTTGCCCTTGCCGGTGAAGCCGATGTTCATCGGGAACGAGTCGGAGGCCTGGAGCATGCGCGCCAAGTGCCATGGGCCGGAGGTGCAGGTGGTGGCGTTGGTGCCGGTAGCCGGGCCCGTGCCGCCGCCGATCATGGTGGTGACGCCGCTGGTCAGCGCCTCTTCGATTTGCTGTGGGCAGATGAAGTGGATGTGGGTGTCGATGCCGCCGGCGGTGAGGATCATGCCCTCACCGGCAATCACTTCGGTGCTGGCGCCGACGCTGATGGTTACGCCGGGCTGGATGTCCGGGTTGCCGGCTTTGCCGATGGCGGCGATGCGGCCGTTTTTCAGGCCGACGTCAGCCTTGACGATGCCCCAGTGGTCGATGATCAGCGCGTTGGTGATCAGGGTGTCGACCACCTCATGGGCGAGCAGTTGGCTCTGGCCCTGGCCATCACGGATCACCTTGCCGCCGCCGAATTTCACTTCTTCGCCGTAGACGGTGAAATCCTGTTCGACTTCGACGAACAGCTCGGTGTCGGCCAGGCGGACCTTGTCACCGACGGTGGGGCCGTACATGTCGGCGTAGGCTTGTCTGGAAATCTTCATGTGTTTAGTTCCTGATCGTTCCCACGCTCTGCGTGGGAATGTCGCCCTGGACGCTCTGCGTCCGCTCTTGAAGGTCGTGACGCGGAGCGTCACAGGATGCATGCCCACGCAGAGCGTGGGAACGATCATTAATCCAGGTCGCCCATGATGCGTCCGGCAAACCCAAACACCCGGCGCTTGCCACTCAGCTCAACCAGTTCCACTTCACGACTTTGCCCCGGCTCAAAGCGCACGGCGGTGCCGGCCGGAATGTTCAGGCGCATGCCACGGCTGGCGGCACGGTCGAACGTCAGCGCGTCGTTGGTCTCGAAAAAGTGATAGTGGGAGCCGACCTGGATCGGCCGGTCGCCGCTGTTGGCCACGCTCAAGGTGGCGGTGCGTCGGCCCACATTGAGTTCGATGTCGCCAGGCTGGATCTGAAATTCGCCAGGAATCATGCCGGTTGTCCCAGGGTCTTGAAGTAGATGGCGGTCGGGGTGTAGCGCCCGTCCGGGCTTTGGCAGTAGTCGGGCAATTCACCGATCTTGGTGTAGCGCAGCGACTGGTAGAACGCTTCGGCACCGGAGCCGGCTTCGGTGTCCAGGTACAGCAACCCGCGTTTGTACTGGCGGGCACTCAGTTCCAGGGCGCTCATCAGTTGCTGGCCGAGGCCGCGGCGCCGGGCTTCGCTGTGCACCAGCAGCTTCTGCACTTCGGCACGGTTCAAGCCGTTGGCTTTCATGCACAGCGCCAATTGCACGCTGGCGATGACCTGCTCATCGCGCACCACCACCCACAGCAGCAGGCTGCCGTCGGTGAGGCTGGCCTGCACACCGCTGAGGTAAGCGCTGGCCTGGGCTTCATCGAAGTCGGCCATGAAGCCCACCGAGGCGCCGTGCTTCACGGCGTCCAGCAACAGCTCAATCAAACCCGGGCGGTAATGGGCAAAACTTTCGGCATTGACTCGACGCAGTTGGGCGTTCATCGGTGTCACTCCTTGGGCGGCGTAGCGCCTGGGTTGAGCGTCAGTTGCATGAAGGTCAGGTCCAGCCAGCGGCCGAACTTGGTGCCGACCTGGGGCATCTGCCCGGTGGTGATGAAACCCAGGCGCTCATGCAGGCGGATCGAGGCCTGGTTGCCGCTTTCGATGGCGGCGACCATCACGTGTTTGTCGCAGGTTTTCGCCCGCTCGATCAGCGCCTGCATCAGCTGTGGGCCGAGGCCTTTGCCGCGCTGGTCGTTGCGCACGTACACCGAGTGTTCGACGGTGTGGCGAAAGCCCTCAAAGGGCCGCCAGTCGCCGAACGAGGCATAGCCGATGACCTGCTCGTCTTCGACGGCCACCAGGATCGGGTAAAACTGGGATTGGCGGGCACTGAACCAGGCCTGGCGGTTGCCCAGGTCTACCGGTTGTTCGTTCCAGATCGCCGTGGTGTTGAGCACCGCGTCGTTGTAGATATCGCGAATCCCTGGCAAATCGGCGTGCACCGCATCACGAATCAAAAAGGACATGGCCGGACCTCAGGCGATGGGTTGGTGGACGGTGACCAGCTTGGTGCCGTCGGGGAAGGTGGCTTCCACCTGGATGTCCGGGATCATTTCCGGAATGCCTTCCATCACCTGTTCGCGGGTGAGCAGGGTGGTGCCGAAGTGCATCAGCTCGGCGACGGTGCGGCCATCGCGGGCGCCTTCCATCAGGGCGGCGGAGATGTAGGCGATGGTCTCCGGGTAGTTGAGCTTCACACCGCGCGCCAACCGCCGCTCGGCCACCAGGCCGGCGGTGAAGATCAGCAGTTTGTCTTTTTCCCGTGGGGTCAGGTCCATCGTTCAAGGTCCACTATGAAATACATTCGTAAAAACACCGGAGATCCAATGTGGGAGCGGGCTTGCTCGCGAATGCGGTGTGTCAGTGAATGCATCTTTGCCTGACCCACTGCATTCGCGAGCAAGCCCGCTCCCACATTTTTAATCTTCATGTGCTCCAGATTCTCGGTGATACAGCCTCGCGACCCAGCACGGCCGGGCGCAGCAGGCGCCACAGTGCGATCAGCCAGGCTCGCGCCAGCAGCGCTTCACTGGCCAGGCAGCGGGCCACCAGCAGGCCGGGCAATTGGGTCAGGTCGCCGCGTACCGGGTGGGGCAGGGAGCGGCATTGTTCGAGCAGTTCAGGGTCGATTTCGCCGGTCACCAGCAAGGTGGCGAACACCGGTTGCCCGTCCAGCCCGATGGGTGAGTCGAGCAAACCGTCGGCGCCCACAATGCGCTGGCGTTCATGCCAAATCAACTGGCCGTCACGGCGGATATCCAGGTGTGACTGGAAGTGCCCGAGGTCGAAACGCTCGCCACTGGCGGGGCGCCCGAGGGCGACCACGTCCCAGTAAAACAGCCGGGCATCGCCTTGCAGGTCGATGCGGGTGGTGAGTTCGGCCTGGGCGGCGCTGAACACGATGGTCTCCTGGGGCAGCCATTCCAGCGTCGCGCCCGCCTCCACCGTCAGCTCCAGTTTCTGATAGGCCGGCCCGCCGGCGCGGTACCACTTGGCCGCGCCGGGGCTGGTCAATTGCGCCCAGGCGCCTTCGGCGACATGGGCGCTGATATCGAGGCGATCACCGCCGGCAATCCCGCCCGGCGGGTGCACGATGATGTGCTGGCACACCTCGGGGCCTTCGGCGTACAGGTGCTTTTGCACCCGCAGCGGGCCGAGGTGGCGGCGCATCACCGGGCGCGTGGTGTCGCCGAAACGCGCGTAGCCGAGTTCCAGCTCGGCGTGCCAGCTGGGGGTGAACAGCGCGGTGGGGGCAGGTAGGGTCATGGTCAGTGCTTATCGTTAGGACGCTACAGATTAGATCGTAACGAGTCCGCGCACACCCTCGCTTTCCATATTTTCTCCACGCCCCTGCTGGACGATTTCGCCCCGGGACATCACCAGGTACTGGTCGGCCAGTTCCGCGGCAAAATCATAGAACTGTTCCACCAGCAGAATCGCCATGTCGCCGCGCGCCGCGAGTTTCTTGATCACCGCGCCGATCTCCTTGATCACCGACGGCTGGATGCCTTCGGTGGGTTCGTCGAGGATCAACAGACGCGGGCGGCTGGCCAGGGCCCGGCCGATAGCCAGCTGCTGTTGCTGGCCGCCGGACAGGTCACCGCCCCGGCGTTGCTTCATTTGCAGCAGCACCGGGAACAGCTCGTAGATGAAGGCGGGCACTTCCTTGGCTTCGGAGCCGGGGAAGCGTGACAGGCCCATCAGCAGGTTTTCTTCCACTGTCAGGCGGCCAAAAATCTCCCGACCCTGGGGCACGTAGGCGATACCGGCGTGCACCCGCTGGTGCGGCTTGAAGCCGGTAATGGCCTTGCCTTCCCAGTTCACCGCGCCTTCCTTGGCCGGCAGCAAACCCATCAGGCACTTGAGCAAGGTGGTCTTGCCCACGCCATTGCGGCCCAGCAGGCAGGTGACTTCGCCGACTTTTACCTCAAAGGAAAGCCCGCGCAGGATGTGACTACCGCCGTAGTACTGGTGCAGCTTGTCGACTTGCAGCATGTTCAGTTCCCCTTAATGATCGTTCCCACGCTCTGCGTGGGAATGCCGCAATGGACGCTCCGCGTCCGCCGTGTGACGCAGAGCGTCAGCGGATGCATTCCCACGCGGAGCGTGGGAACGATCAGGTTCAGCGACCGAGGTAAACCTCGATCACCCGCTCATTTTCCTGCACCTGCTCCAGGGACCCTTCGGCCAGCACGCTGCCCTGGTGCAACACCGTCACGTGGTCGGCAATCGAGCCGACAAAGCCCATGTCGTGTTCCACCACCATCAGCGAGTGCTTGCCCGCCAGGCGCTTGAACAGTTCGGCGGTGAACTCGGTTTCGGCGTCGGTCATGCCCGCCACCGGTTCGTCCAGCAGCAACAGTTGCGGGTCCTGCATCAGCAGCATGCCGATTTCCAGGAATTGCTTTTGGCCGTGGGACAGCAAGCCGGCGGGGCGGTTGACCGAGGCGGTCAGGCGGATGGTGTCGAGGACTTCGCTGATGCGGTCTTTCTGCTCGCCACTCAAGCGCGCCCTCAAACTGGCCCACACCGACTTGTCGGTCTTCTGCGCCAGCTCGAGGTTTTCGAACACACTCAGGGCTTCGAATACCGTGGGCTTCTGGAACTTGCGACCGATGCCGGCCTGGGCGATCTGCACTTCGCTCATGCTGGTCAGGTCGAGGGTTTCGCCGAACCAGGCCTTGCCGTGGCTGGGCCGGGTCTTGCCGGTGATCACGTCCATCAGCGTGGTCTTGCCCGCGCCGTTGGGGCCGATGATGCAGCGCAATTCGCCGACGCCGATGTACAGGTTCAAGTCGTTCAATGCCTTGAAACCGTCGAAGCTGACGCTAATGTCTTCCAGGGTCAGGATCGTGCCGTGGCGGGTGTTCAGGCCTTTGCCCGCCGCCTGGCCGAGGCCGATGGCATCGCGGGCGCTGCCTTGGTCTTTGTTCGGTTCAAGAATGGGCTCGAGCATGAGTTCCGCCGTCGCTGTAATTCTCATTGGTCGCCCCTTTTCTTCAGCAGGCCAATCACACCCTTGGGCAAATACAGGGTGACGATAATGAACAGCGCACCGAGGAAGAACAGCCAATACTCGGGGAACGCCACGGTGAACCAGCTCTTCATACCATTGACCACACCGGCGCCCAGCAGCGGGCCGATCAAGGTTCCACGCCCGCCGAGGGCCACCCACACAGCGGCCTCGATGGAGTTGGTCGGCGACATCTCGCTGGGGTTGATGATGCCCACTTGCGGCACATACAACGCGCCCGCCAAACCACACAGCACCGCGCTCAACACCCACACGAACAGCTTGAAGCCACGTGGGTCGTAGCCGCAGAACATCAGGCGATTTTCCGCATCCCGCAGTGCCGTCAGCACCCGGCCAAACTTGCTCTGGGCCAGGCGCCAGCCGATGTACAGGCTCGCCACCAGCAACGCCACGGTGGCCACAAACAGCACCGCCCGCGTGCCCGGTTCGGTGATGCCAAACCCGAGGATGCTGCGGAAATTGGTAAAGCCGTTATTGCCGCCAAACCCGGTCTCGTTGCGGAAGAACAGCAGCATCCCGGCGAAGGTCAGGGCCTGGGTCATGATCGAGAAATACACGCCCTTGATCCGCGAGCGGAAGGCGAAGAACCCGAACACCAGCGCCAGCAAGCCCGGCGCCAACACCACCAGGCACATCGCCCAAAGGAAGTGGCTGGTGCCGGTCCAGTACCACGGCAACTCGGTCCACGACAAAAAGGTCATGAACGCCGGCAGCTCATCGCCGGACGCCTGGCGCATCAGGTACATGCCCATGGCATAACCGCCCAGCGCAAAAAACAGGCCGTGGCCGAGGGACAACATCCCGGCATAACCCCACACCAAATCCAGGGCCAGGGCGACAATGGCGTAGCACAGAATCTTGCCCACCAACGTCAACGTATAGGCGGAAACGTGCAGCGGGTTTTCCGGTGACAACAGCGAGAACAACGGCAGCGCCAGCAGCAGAATCAGTACCACTGCACCGACCGCGACGGTCACCTTGGGGCCGGCCTTTTGCGCGGCCGTGAGCATCAATGGCTGGTTCATCAGTCGATCACCCGTCCTTTCAGTGCGAAGAGTCCTTGCGGGCGTTTCTGGATGAACAGAATGATCAGCGCGAGGATCAGGATCTTGCCGAGTACGGCACCGATCTGCGGTTCGAGAATCTTGTTGGCTATCCCTAAGCCGAAGGCGGCCATGACGCTACCGGCCAACTGGCCGACGCCGCCGAGCACCACCACCAGGAACGAGTCGATGATGTAGCTCTGGCCGAGGTCCGGGCCGACGTTGCCGATCTGGCTCAGGGCCACGCCACCAAGGCCCGCGATGCCGGAGCCGAGGCCAAAGGCGAGCATGTCCACGCGCCCGGTGGGCACGCCGCAGCAGGCGGCCATGTTGCGGTTCTGGGTCACGGCCCGCACGTTGAGGCCCAGGCGCGTCTTGTTCAGCAGCAGCCAGGTCAGCACCACCACAAACAGCGCGAAAGCGATGATCACGATGCGGTTGTACGGCAGCACCAGGTTGGGCAGCACCTGGATCCCGCCGGACAGCCACTCCGGGTTGGCCACTTCTACGTTCTGCGCACCGAATACCAGGCGCACCAGTTGGATCAGCATCAGGCTGATGCCCCAGGTGGCGAGCAGGGTTTCCAATGGGCGGCCGTAGAGGTGACGAATCACCGTGCGTTCCAGGGCCATGCCGATGGCGGCGGTGACGAAAAACGCCACCGGCAGCGCGATCAGCGGGTAGAACTCGATGGCCTGCGGCACGTAGCGCTGCATCAGCAACTGCACCACATAGGTGGAGTAGGCGCCGAGCATCAGCATCTCGCCGTGAGCCATGTTGATCACCCCGAGCAAGCCGAAGGTGATCGCCAGGCCGAGCGCTGCCAGCAGCAGGATCGAACCCAGGGACATGCCGCTGAAAGCCTGGCCGAGAATCTCGCCCACCATCAGTTTGCGTTTGACCTGGGCCAGGCTGGTCTCGGCGGCGGTGTGCACCGTGGCGTCGGCTTCGACGCCGGGAGCGAGCAAGGCTTCCAGGCGAGTGCGGGCCAGCGGGTCGCCGGTGCCGCCGAGCAAACGCACGGCCGCCAGGCGCACGGCCGGGTCGGGGTCTACCAGTTGCAGGTTGGCCAGGGCGAGGCTGAGGGCGACGTGTACGTCATCATTGGTTTCGCCGGCGAGCTGCTGGTCGAGGAATTTCAGCTGCGCAGGTTGTGCACTTTTTTGCAGGGTTTGCGCGGCGGCAAGGCGCACCTTGGGATCGGCAGCGAGCAATTCCTGGCTGGCTTGCACGTTGTCGATCAGGCCGCGCAGGCGGTTGTTCAGGCGTACGGTTTTGGTTTCACCGTTGACGCTGACCTGGCCTTGTTGCAGGGCATTCACCAGCTCGATGCGCGCCGGGTCGGGCTGGGCGGCCCAGTCCTGGAGCAGCTTGGCTTGTTGCATCGGGTTGGCGTTGATGAAGTCTTCGGCGTCGCTGGCGTGTGCGGCGAGGGGCAGCAACAGCAGGGCGGCGAGGATGAAGCGGTATAGGGCAGTGGGCATGGCAGTTTCCTATAGATCGTTCCCACGCTCTGCGTGGGAATGCCGCCTTGGACGCTCTGCGTCCGCTGTGTGACGCAGAGCGCCACGGGATGCATTCCCACGCGGAGCGTGGGAACGATCAGTGCGGCGGTCTTAGTTGCTCTTGACGGCGTAATCCGGCTTCTTGTCATTCCCCGGAATGTACGGGCTCCACGGCTGCGCCCGAATCGGCTCCTGGGTCTGCCACACCACCGAGAACTGCCCGTCAGACTGGATCTCACCGATCATCACCGGCTTGTGCAGGTGGTGGTTGGTCTTGTCCATGGTCAGGGTGAAACCGGACGGCGCGGCAAAGGTCTGCCCGGCCATGGCTTCACGCACTTTGTCGACGTCGGTGGACTTGGCTTTCTCCACCGCCTGCGCCCACATATGGATGCCCACGTAAGTGGCTTCCATCGGGTCGTTGGTCACGGCTTTGTCCGCGCCCGGCAGGTTGTGGGCCTTGGCGTAGGCTTTCCAGTCGGCGACGAATTTCTTGTTGACCGGGTTCTCCACCGACTGGAAGTAGTTCCAGGCGGCGAGGTTGCCCACCAGCGGCTTGGTGTCGATGCCGCGCAGTTCTTCTTCACCCACGGAGAACGCGACGACCGGCACGTCGGTGGCCTTCAGGCCCTGGTTCGCCAGCTCTTTGTAGAACGGCACGTTGGAGTCGCCGTTCACGGTGGAGACCACCGCAGTCTTGCCGCCGGCCGAGAACTTTTTGATGTTGGCCACGATGGTCTGGTAATCGCTGTGGCCGAACGGGGTGTAGACCTCTTCGATGTCTTTATCCGCTACGCCTTTGGAGTGCAGGAACGAACGCAGGATCTTGTTGGTGGTGCGCGGGTACACGTAGTCGGTGCCCAGCAGGAAGAAGCGCTTGGCGCCGCCGCCTTCTTCGCTCATCAGGTATTCCACCGCCGGGATCGCCTGCTGATTCGGCGCCGCACCGGTATAGAACACGTTCGGCGACATCTCTTCGCCTTCGTATTGCACCGGGTAGAACAGCAGGCCGTTGAGTTCTTCGAATACCGGCAATACCGATTTGCGCGACACCGAGGTCCAGCAACCGAACACCACGGCGACCTTGTCCTGGGTCAGCAACTGGCGGCCCTTTTCAGCGAACAGCGGCCAGTTGGAAGCCGGGTCTACCACTACCGGTTCGAGCATCTTGCCGTTCACGCCGCCCTTGGCGTTGATCTCGTCGATGGTCATCAGCGCCATGTCTTTCAGCGAGGTCTCGGAGATCGCCATGGTCCCGGACAGCGAGTGCAGGATGCCGACCTTGATGGTCTCGGCGGCCTGTACCGTCCAGGTCATGCCCATCGCGGCGATGGATGCCGACAGTGTGAAAGCCTTGATCAAGCTGCGACGCTTCATTGTGCAATCTCCATGACTCAATGATGTGATGAGGGAGTGATTGCAAAGGCTGTGCCGGGGCGCGCAATCGTGGTGCGCGGGCGCTGTGATCGGGCTATGGGGCTGGATGGTGCACCAATGCGGCGCCAATCGCGGTGGCGTGTGCGCGCAGGCGCACCCTGATGGTGCCTGGCGCCCCGAGTCTTAACTATCTAATGCCTGCGTCCAGCCAAACCCTTGAAAGTGAAGCCTGCCTGGTGCCCCCGGCAACCCAGGGGCAGCGCCAGTTTTCTTAACTTCATTCAAGTGACGATGGACATGGACAGTACTCACATTCAAGACGATCAAGCGGCGAGCACGCGCAGGCCGGTTCCCCATCTGGGGCCGGCATTCGTCACCGACCACGATGCCGCCCATTGGGCGCATCAACAGATCGGCAACCGGCGCGAGACGGTATTTGGCGGGCTGGTTTTCAAGCGTGATGACGGGATGTACCTGCCAACCGTACCGGTGGCCGGGACCGCCACTGCGTTCGACTTTCAGAGCGACCTGCTCACGGTTGATGCCAACAGGAACTTCCTGGCGTACGAGGGCCACAGCGTTCACGCCCTGTACAGTTCACGCGCCGCGGATGGCACCCGGCGCGCCACGCAGATACAGCACTGGACAGACGCGCAGCGCCGCCTGGATCGCAGCTTTTTTCCCATCAATATCCTGCGCATCATCATCCAGGTGCGCATGCTGTGCACCCGTTACTACTTGTCCGGGTTCTATGGCTCGCTCATCCAGTATGAAAGCAGCGGCTCTGCGACTGAGGCCAGCTTCTTGAACAAGTTGATGGCGGCCAAGCCTGCGGCCGATTTCGACGACTACATCGCCTTTATCAATGAGACGGCCAGAGCCGGTTACCTGCGGGTCATCGTTGCCAACGCCGAGTTGGGTGGAAAGCCTGGCCAACTGCTGGCGCCGTGGACCCTCAATCAAACCCTGTCGCAAATCGGGCAGGACGCACTGGCGCCTCTCGCCAGCCCAGTCAGCCGCCGGTGGCAGGACGCGGTGCGAGCGGTCTTGCCGCCGCTGGGGTTCGCACGGCAGGAGAATCACTTTGGCTACCTGTACAAAAGCGCGTCGAACCAGTACGTGGCCGAATTTCCGTCGGATGAACTCAAGGCGGCGTTTGCGCTGACCAGTGGCAAGTTGTCACTGCCCAAAGTGCACAAAGCGGACAGTGACTTTTTGACCTTCGGTATTTACTGCTCCCTATCGCCGCAGGCGAAACCCACCGTGGCGAAGGAGTCGTGGCTGGCCGAAAATTTCTTTTCGGCTTCTGCGTTGGCTGCCGTGGCGATGATGGCGGGGACCGACGACCTGGGCTTGCACTTTTACTTGCGCGCCAACGACGGCGCGCTGCTGATGTACCACTGCACAGGCTCGCAGGCGCAGTCTCAGTTGTTCGCCAATCGCGGTGCGGATCTCGACAGGCGCCTGAAGGACGGTACCTTGAGCCCTTCCGAGTTTGTTCGGCACGTGGCCGCCGTGGGCACGCTGACGGTGGTTGAGGCCGGACGGATATGGGACTCAGCCGGGGTGGTGGGACCGCAATGGCGGGCCTTCGCGAAAGTCCATGCGTCGCTCAGCCCTGCCTTCGTCACTGTCGATGATGTCGCACGCTACCTGCATTACAAGGTGGGTTCACCCCACGGCTCCTTTCTCCAGGCTTACATCTTCAAGCGCAGCGATGGGCTGTTTGTGGCCTCCAGGCTGTCAGACCCTGACAGGTGGCTGTCGTTGTGGGGTGGGGCATTGCCCACCGACAACGCTCTGACGCGGGTCGAGCTTGAAGGGCACCAAATGGTTGGCGAGTTCAATCGACCTGTCTACGACCTGGCCGAGGTGCGTGCCAACTATCCTCAAAAAACCTCGCGACAGCTGGCGTTCCTGATCAGTACACCGTCGACTCAAGCGATCGACATGACGCTGGTTTTTTCCGATCAGATCAAGGCGCTTTACACCAGCGGAACGAACGGTACGTTGATCAAATACGCTGTCAGCGGCTCTCGGGCCGAGCGTGAATTCGGCGAGTACCTGGCGCGAGTTGAGCGCGATGGCCAAGGTGTGGCCCGCGTACAAGGTTTTGACGGCACTCGTGAAGGGCTGATCAAAGAGCTGGTAAAACTCGGTGAGTTGACGGTGCTGCTGGCGGATGAGACCTGGTTCAACGTCCAGGGCCGAGTCCCGGCCACCTGGGAACCCGAAACCCCTTTCGCCGCAGCAGCCCCCATTGATACGCCCCTGAGCTGGGTTTTCACTGACCTGGCAACTGCCGCCCGTTATGCCCATGACCGTATGCAGGCAGCGGAGGGTGGCCGGCGAGTCGGCTGTATCCTCAAACACTCGAGTGCAGAGCAGTATGTGGTCAGCGAACCTTGCGCACCGATACCCGCCGGCGAAGCCCTTTTCGTGTTGGCGAATGTTTTTGGCAATGCCGGCCTGCCGCCAGGCTTCGCCCTGCGTGGCTGGTACTGCCGCAGCGAACCGGACGCCATCGGCATCGCCGCCGAACCCTGGCTGTACGAGGCGTTTATCGACACCACGGATTTTGCCCAGGGGATTGCCGCGCTGCGCCTCCACCCCGAGAGCAATCTGGCCTTCTACCTCAGCACGGCGGACGGCGCTCAGCTGGCCTATGACGCTTCCGGCTCGGCCGAGGAAAGCCAGCTCTACCAGGTGCTGCCCGATGGCCGGGTAACGGACAACGGGCTGGGAGATGAACTGCGGGCCGCCGCCGTAACGCCCCACGAGATGATCCAAAAGGTCGCCGCCGCCGGGGCGCTGTCGGTGTTGCAACCGGGTACGTTGTGGGATGTGGCGGGGCTGGTCGCCGACACCTGGCGACCTTACGCCCTGGCACCCCGCCCGCAACTGAGCCGCGGTTTTCTCCAAATAGAGGACGCGGCACGCCACGCTCATGGGCAAATCGGCAGCTGGCGTGAGGGCGAATACTGCGGCTATATCCTGCAGCGTCCGGACGGCCTTTATGTGGCCACCGAGCCATTGCCGGCCAGTGACGCCGGGCGCTTTGCCCTGGGCGTTGTCTACCCCCAGGACGTCAAGGGCCGTTCACTGCTCCCGCCTCGTCACGTGCTGAAGGCCGTGTATGGTTCCAGCCGAGGGGTTTCGTTGCTGGAACCCGAGCGCCTGCAGCGCCCGGGCTGGTCGCGGGACGATGCCTGTCTGGAGGCGCAGATGTTCAGCGCCCTGGACGTGCACACGCTGATCCGCAATCGCCAGCGGGTGTCCGTGGCCTACCTGTCGGGCGCCGAAGATTGTTTGCTGGCGTATGACTTGGTCGACTCACCCGCCCAAGTGAGCCTGTTCAAGGCGCTCGACCCCTTGCCCCAACGCAGCCCGGCGGCCCTCAACTTGGCCAGCGGCACACTGACGGCGCAGGAATGGATCAGCCAGGTGGCGGCGGCCGGCAGCGTGCGGGTGGTGCTGGCCAACCCGTTGTGGGGCGCGCCGGGGCTGATCGCCGAACACTGGCGGCCACGCCTGCCGATACCCCGGCGCGAGCGGCCGGAGCAGATTGCCTATGGCCCGGTCTGCGCCAGTGCCGCCGACTCGGCTCGCGCACTGCACACGCGCCTGGACCATGAAGCACCGACGCAAACCGGTTTCGGTTTCATGCTCAAGCATCGCGATCAGGACGCTTTTGTCTGCTCCGAGCTTGTACCCGCCTGGGATAAGGCCGGGCTGTTCGCCTTGAACGCCGTGTTTGCCGTGGATGACGACGGCGAATTCATTTACCCGGCGGGTTATCAACTGCATGCCTTGGTTTACCGGCGCAACTGGATGCCACAGGGGCTGACCACCGCCGAACACTGGCTGGCACAGCATTTTATTTCGGCGGCGGATCTGGCCAGTGCCACCGTCGAGGCCAAGCGCCAACGGGAGACAGGCGCACTGACGGGCTTGCCGGTGTTTATCTCGACACTGGACCAGGCGCTGCTGCAGGTACAAACGCCGGTGTCATCGACGCTGTTCAACCCGGTGCGTCAGCCGTCGGGGGTCTTTGAAGACGTGCAGACCTTGATGACCAGCGGGCAGCTCTCGGCAGTCGGGTTTGTCAACGAAGTGGCGAAGTTGAGCTGGTTGAGCGTTTTGGTGCCGAGCGAATGCTGGGCGTTGGCGGGTAAGCTGGATGTCAGCCAAGCCCCATGGACCGCCTTCGCCAACTTTATGCGTCGCCCATTGAGCCCGCTGTTCAGTCATCAGGCCGATGCGGTGCGTTACGCCCACCAACAGCTGGGCACACAGCGCGACACGCTGCATGGCGGGCTGGTGTTGCAGCGCAACGGCAAGTTTGTCGCGACCCTGGCGGTGCCGGTGTTGAGTGAAGACTTCGACCCGAACGTCATCCTGCCGGGCCTGGACGTCAGCCAGGCGCTGCTGGCCCCCGGCTGGAAAATGGTTGCGCGCTACCGGTCACGTCCCGCCCGGGTGCTGGGGTTCTGGTTACCTTCCGAAGAAAACGCGGTGTATCAAAACCTGTTCTCGACCAAAGTCCTGGAGACCGCCCTGAAGTCGTGCCATCTGTGGACCCACGAATACCTGCTGACGCCCGACGGCTCACTCATCGGCTTCAGTACCCAGGATGCCGAGCGGAGCTTGCTGGACCCAGGCCAGCGCAACGAAACGACGCAGTTGCTCAGCCACCTGGAAACCTCCCTGGCCCCCAACAGCCTGGCGCTGCACGACCCTTACAGCAATGCCGTCGAGCAGCAGATGCGCAGCGGCCGCAAGACCCCCACCGAGCTGGTCAATCAGCTGGCGCGGGTGGGGACTTTGCAAGTACTGGAGGGCGGCCCGTTGTGGGGCACTGCCCAGCGTGTGCTGCCGGGCTGGATGCCCGGGCTGGCCTACGTTGCACCGCAGGCGGCGGTCCATGCCGTGGCGGATCGGCAGCTGGGCCCGGTATTCAAGCATGCCGACGACGCGGCACGCCATGGTCATCAATACGCCCATGCGCGCACTGAACTGAGCTTCGGGGTGATTCTCAAGTCCTCCGACAATGGGCATTTTGTCGCCTGTGCGCCGGTCAAGGGAGATGACCTGGGCTTTGCCCTCGACCGGGCGTTCCTGCGCGGCCAGTTGCCAATCGGGTACAGCCTGCAAGGCCTGTATCTGAGGCTCCCGCAGCGCGCAGCGCCCGAGTTGCCCCAGGCCGAAGGCTACGCGCAACTGATGGCTCCGGCCGTGGTGCTGGCGGCGCTGAGCTTTTTGCGAGTGGCACAGAGCGAGCGTTTCCTGGCGTTGTATGTGTCGTGCCCCGATGGCTCGCTGTTTCGGTATCAGGCGGTAAAGATCGATCCGGACTGGACTTCCAGCCGCCGGCAGGCGGCGTACCTGAAACACCTCAACAGTCGAGGCAGCATCGACAGCCATGTGTTGAAACTGGTGGAGTCCGGTGAGCTGCGGGTACTCGACAGCAGCCCGTTCTGGGACGCTTTATTCCCCCGGATAACGCGCCTGGCCACGACACTGGCAGTGCTCGATACCCGCCTGGCCCTGGGCCCGTTGTGCGCGCACCCGGACGATGCGGCGCGCCTGGTGTGGCAACAGGTTGTGCCGCTGGCGCACCAGCCGCGACTGGGAGCGCTGCTGGGCAATGGCGACAGCGACACCTTCATTGCCGTGCAACCGGTGGCAGACCCGGGCCCCTCGGTGGCCGTGGGGCTGCGGCCGGACACACCGGCCTACAAGGCATTGTTCGAGGGCATCATGAACCTCGGCTACCCCAGCACATCGACCCGCTACCCGGCGGGCTACAAGGTGATGGGCGTCCAGCAGTTGTTCAAACTCGACACCGAGCGCCAGCATCTGGCGGATCGCTACGAAGAAGGCCTGGCCCACAACTTCATTGCCCAGAAGGAAATCCGCGGGTTCATCGAGATGCTGCGCCAGGACAAGATCGCGGGGGCGCGTTACTACTTCACCCCGGTGCACGGCGCGTTGATTGTGTATGAGCCCAGCTATCACGCGGACGAAAGCCAGTTGCTGCGCGATGACTGGATTGACGAAAGCACGGGTGTGATGAAGGTCAAGCCCAGCGAGGTGATCCGCCGGTTGGCGACCTCGGGCAAGCTGACCATCCTGGAAACCGACCGCTTCTGGCAACCCCGCAGCCAGGTGGCGCGGCGCTTGTTGCATGCTTTCAAGCAGGCCGACCAGGGTGTTTAACGCCGCCGCATCAGCCCGATAAAAAACAGCCCGCCAATGGCCGCCGTGGCCACGCCGATGGGCAGGTCTTCGGGGGCAATCATCGTGCGGGCCGCCACATCCACCCACACCAGGAACACACTGCCCAACAGCACGCACACCGGCAGCAAACGCCGGTGTTCGGCACCCACAAGACGCCGGGCAATGTGCGGCACCATCAGCCCGACAAAGCCGATGGAGCCGCTGATGGACACCAGCACGCCGGTCATCAGCGAGGCGATCAGGAACACCTTGAGCCGCACATTGCGCGCATTCAGGCCCAGGGTCACGGCGGTCTGTTCGCCGGCCATCAGCGCATTCAACGGGCGAGCCATCCCCAGCAGCAACACCAGCCCCAGCAACACCGTGGCGAAGGGAATCGCCAGCAGTTCCCAGCGCGCCAACCCGAGGCCGCCGAGCATCCAGAACATCACCGCCGAGGCCGCGCGGTGGTCGCCCATGAACAGCAGCAAATTCGCCACCGCCATCATCACGAACGACACTGCCACCCCGCACAACAGCAGGCGGTCGCTCTCCAGGCGACCGTTGCGACTGGCCACCGCCAGCACCACGATCATGCTCAGCAACGCGCCGATGAATGCCGCGATGGGCAGGGTCAGCAGGCCGATCACTTCACCCACATGCAGTACTACGATCACCGCGCCGAGGGTGGCGCCGGAGGTCACGCCCAGCAGGTGCGGATCCGCCAGCGGGTTGCGTGTCACCGCCTGCAACACCGCACCGATCAACGCCAGCCCGGCGCCTACCAACGCGCCGAGCAGCATGCGCGGCACGCGGATCAGCCACACGATATGTTCCTGCCCCGCGCTCCAGTCCACCTCGCCAACGCCGAAGGCTTTATGCAGCAGGATCCGCCATACCACGTCCACCGGCACCCGCGCCGAGCCGAACCCCAGCGAGACCACGCATGAGATCAGCAACAACGCGCCAAGGGCACTCAGCAGCAGGGCGTAGCGACGGGTAATCATTCGCCGTGGAACCCCTTGGCCAGGGTTTCAACCGCCAGCACGTTGTCGATGCCCGGCGTGGCTTGCACGTAGGGGATCACGATAAAACGCTGGTTCTTGATCGCGTCCACCGATTGCAGCGCCGGGTTGTTCAGCAGGAACTGCTCTTTTTGATCAGCGGTGATTTCGCTGTAGTCGACGATCACGATGACTTGCGGATTGCGCTCCACCACGGTTTCCCAGTTGACCCGGGTCCAGCTGGCGTCCACGTCATCCAGAATGTTGCGCCCGCCGGCGGCATCGATCAGTGCCTGGGGCATGCCCAGGCGGCCGGAAGTCATGGCGCGGTCTTCGCCGCTGTCGTAAAGGAACACGCGGGGCTTGTCGGCCGGCAGGTTTTTCTGCACTTCGGCCACCTGTGCCTGCATCTGTGCGATCAAGGCATTCGCGCGGTCCTGCACGTCGAAGATCTTGCCCAGGTTGCGCAGGTCGTTGTAGGTGTCTTCCAGGGTGGCCGCCGGGCGCTTCATCACGAAGGCGCAGGACTCGGTCAGCTCATACACGTTGATGCCCAACGGTTGCAGGGTTTGCGGGGTGAGGTCGCCACCGACGCGCATGCCGTAGTCCCAGCCGGCGAAGAAGAAGTCGACGTTGGCATTGAGCAGGGTTTCCACCGACGGGTATTTGCTCGCCAGTTCCGGCAGGCCGTCAAGGATCTGCGCCATTTCCGGCGTCACGGACTTCCAGCCGGTGACGCCGCTGTAGCCGGCCATGTGCGACTTGAGGCCCAGGGCGAGCATCATCTGGGTCATGTTGATGTCGTGGCTGACCGCGTGTTTCGGCGCCTCGGCGAAGGTCACTTCGCGGTTGCAGCTCTTGATTTTCAGCGGGTAATGGGTCGCTTCGGCGAACGCTTGAGCAGTGCCGAGCAGCAACGCGAGAGACAGCAGGGAGCGCAGGATCATGGTTGGGTTATCCAGGTAATTCGGGGGTAGCCGGACAAGGGGTGAGTGTCGATCAATGCTTCAACGCCGAACACTTCGCGCAGTAATTCGACGGTCAGCACCTCGTGAGGTGTGCCGCTGGCGACGATGCGCCCGTGGTTGATCACGTACAGCCGATCACAGAACGCGGCGGCCAGGTTCAGGTCGTGAATGCTGGCGAGGGTGCCGATGTTCAGGCGCTTGACCCGTTGCAGCAACTGCAACTGATAGCGCGGGTCGAGGTGGTTGGTGGGTTCATCGAGGATCAGCAGTTGCGGTTGCTGGGCCAGGGCGCGGGCCAGGATCACCCGCTGTTTTTCACCGCCCGAAAGAGTAGCGAAGGCGTGGTCTTCAAAGCCCAGCAGGCCGACGGATTCGAGGGCCTGGCGGATCAGGTTGCGGTCTTCAAGGGTGTCGCTGTCGAACAGGCCCTTGTGAGGTGTGCGGCCCATGGCGACCACTTCATCCACCCGCAGGCCGAACGCATCGGGAAACTCCTGGAGCACCACGGCGATACGTTGTGCGCACCATTTCGAGGATTGCTTCCAGACGTTCTGGTGTTCCAGCAGCACCTCACCCGCAGCCGGTTTGCTGAACCGGTAGGCGCAGCGCAGCAGGCTGGTCTTGCCGCTGCCGTTGGGACCGATCAGTCCGACAAACTCACCGGCACCCACCCGCAGTCTGGCATCACGCAGTTGGAACTGGTGATGGCAGTGCTCGTGGCCGGGAGGGGCCCAGGCGAGGTCGGTGAGGTTGAGTGAGGTCATCTTTACTCTCAGGTCCAGCACAGGACAAATGTGGGAGCGGGCTTGCTCGCGAAAGCGGTGGATCAGTAACAGATACAGTGCCTGACACACCGCATTCGCGAGCCAGCCCGCTCCCACATTTGGACAGTGTTGCGTTCAGTTAGAAGGTGTAGTCCGCCGTCACGAAGAACGAGCGCGGCTCGCCCAGGATCCACTGCTGGCCGTCATTGTATTGGCTGACGGCGTAGGTGCGGTCAAACAGGTTATTCAATTGCAGGCCCAATGTCGTGTTGCGCATGGCTTTCCACGACACGCTGGCGTCGACCACGGTGTAGCTCGGCACTTCGCTGGTGTTGGCCGCGTTGGCGAAACGCGAGTCTACATAACGCACGCCGGCACCGGCGCGAACGTCGTCAGTGATGGCCTTGCTCAGCCACAGGTTGGCGGTGCGGCGCGGTACGTCGGTGGGGCGGTTGCCGTTGCGGGACACGGCCTGGCCGTTGACCACTTCAGAGAAGTCGTCGTACTGCGCACGTACGATGGCTGCGTTGGCTTGCAACTGCCAGGCGTTCGGCAGTTGCAGGTCGAGGCTGGCTTCCAGGCCGTTGGAGGATTGCTGGCCGACTTGTTCCTTGAGGGTGGTGCCTGGGATGCTCACCAACAGCTTCTTTTTGACGATGTGGTAGGCCGCCAGCGTCCATTCACCCCGCGAGTCCCAGAACGCCTGCTTGAGGCCGATCTCGGTTTGCTTGGCGGTGGACAGGCCGAACTGCTGCTGGCTCGGGCTCAGGGTAATCAGGCTGCCGACGCCGTCGGTGCTGGTGGCGTACTGGCCGTATACCGAGGTGTCCGGGGTGATCGCGTAGACCAGGCCGGCTTTCCAGTTGTTGCCGGTAAAGGTCTTGTTGGCGTCGCTGCCATCCACCAGGGAGTCACTGTCGATGTGCACGTAATCGCGGCGCACGCCGGTGATCAGTGACAGTTGATCAGTCAGTTGCAGGCGGTTTTCGGCGAACGCAGCCAGCTGTTTGGTGGTGCTGACGGACTGCGGGACGAAGGGGCTGGCGCTTTCAAACGGTTGCGGTACCGGGTGGTGGATGTCCACCGGTTGGCCGGCGTTCGTCAGGTCATCGAACGGCGAGTTGCTGGCCAGGCGAAAGCGAATGCGGTTGTACTCGACGCCCGTCACGGTCTGGCTGTCGAGGCCGAACAGGGTGTGTTTGAAGGTAAAGGTCTGGCGGTCGCCGACCTGTTCCTGGTTGTGCTTGATGCCCAGGTAGCTCTGGCGCACCAGCCCGCCGTCGACGTAGTTGTAGCTCTCGGCGTTCTGCCAGCGGCGCTGGTTTTTCAGGTAGGACAGTTCGTTGGTGGCGGTAACGTTGTCGTTGATCTGCCACTCGCTGGTCAGGCGTGTCCACTGGTCGTTGTAGTGCTGAATATCGTTGCTGACGTTGTAGTTCTTGTCCCGCAGGCCCTTGTGCAACTGGCCGTTGATCAGCGGTGTGCCGTAGTCGTTTTGCGGGGTCTGGTCGCCGTAGTCGGAGGCCAGGGTGAAGCTCAGGTTGTCCGCCGCCTGCCAGCGCAGGGCGCCGCTGACGAAGTCGCTGCCGGAGTCGCCACGGTCGATGAAGCCGTTGCTGCGCAGGCGGTTGATGTTCAGGCGATAGCTCAGGGTGTCGGTCAATGAGCCGCCGCTGTCGAGAGCTTGCTGCTGGCGGTCATAGGAGCCGTAGCCCAGGCGGATATGGTTTTCGATCTCGCCTTCGAAGGGTTTCTTCGGGAGGGTGTTGATCACCGCGCCGGTGGCGCCCTGGCCGTACATCACCGAGGCCGGGCCGCGCAGTACGTCCACCCGCTCCACGGACCAGGTGTCCACCGGAAAGGTGGACGTGCCCGCGCCATCGAACATGCGGGCGCCGTCGTACAGTTGCAGCACCGAACTCTGGCCAGTGAAACCGCGTGCCGACAACGAGGTGCCGCCGTCGCCCGGCGTGCCGGTGCGGCTGATGCCGGTGGCCCGGGAAATGGCGTCCTGCACCGTGGCATCGCCCCGGGCGCGAATCTGCTTGCCGGTCTGGCTTTCAACGCTGCCAGGGGTTTGCAAGGCAGTGAGGTTCAAGCGCGAACCTGCGGTGGTCGGGGTTTGCAGGTCGACACGCTCGTCGTCGACGGCGGGGGCGGAGACGGCACTGGCGGGAAGCGTCAGGGCCTGGGCAGTGTTTTGCAGGGCGAGCAGGCACAGGCCGGACGCAAGGTACTTGTTCATCGGACGATAAATCGCTTCTTCGAGGCGGTACTCGCCGCTGGGTGCGGCGAGTGGGGGAACGCGTTAAGTGTTACAACATAACACTTTGTGCGACGTGGGCGAAAGCCCGCGTAAGACTACATAACGCCTCTAGGTAGGGCATCTCGTCTGTTTCACGCTGAACCTGAAGCAGATTCACGTTGGCCAAACAGACGTGAAAGCACCAGGCGATCCAACGCCCAGACCACGATCAATGAGGCGCCCACCAGCGGAAAGACAATCGCCAGCCCAAGCATGATCGCCATCGCGGTTTTCCATTTCGGCAGGTCATGGCGCAGCGGTGGAACCCCCAGGCTGCCCTGTGGCCGACGCTTCCACCAGATCACCAGGCCGCTGACGGCGCTGAGCAGGATCATCAGGCAAATCAGCAGCACGATGATCTGATTGACCACGCCAAACATCTTGCCTTCGTGCAGCATCACGCCGGATTCGGTAACCCGCGCCACGCTGTTGTAGTGCTCCCAGCGCACATCGGCCAGGACCTTGCCGGAGTATTGGTCCACATGCAGGGTGGCGTCGTTACGCGGGTCGTTGGCGAACACCGCGATGGTGAATACGCCTTCGGCAGTGGTGGGGAAGGTGATGCTGTAGCCGGGCTCGACCTTGCGTGAGTTGGCGAGGTCGACCACCTGCTGCAGGCGGATACTCGGGGCTGCCGGGCCCTGGCTCATGCCGGCGTGCTTCATGTGCTCGGCATGCTCGCCGGACATCGGCATCGGGGTGTTTTCCATGGCCCACGGCACGGTCTGTTGGCTCGCCGTGTTGAGGCTGCGGGCCTGCTGGTCGGACTGCGGTACGTTGTTCCACATCGCCGCCGGGAATTTATTCCACAGTTCGGCGTATTGCTTGCCCCAGAAGCCGGTCCAGGTCATGCCGCTGAGCAGCATCACCAGCAGGAAGGCTGCGCCCCAGAAGCCGGCGACCGTATGTAAGTCCCGCCAGAACAGCCGGCCACGACTGCCCAGCCGTGGCCACAAAATGCCCGCTGCTGACTTGTTTCGCGGCCACCACAAGTACAGGCCCGAGATCACCAGCATCACACCCCAGCCGGCGGCCAGTTCCACCAGGCGATCGCCGACGGTGCCGATCATCAACTCACCATGCAGCGCACGGGCGATGGCTTGCAGGTTGTACTTGGCGTCCTGTTCGCCGAGCACGGTGCCGCGATACGGGTCGACGAATACCGTCACTTCGCGCCCGTCGTTGCGCATCACGAATTGCGCGCTGCTGGTGGCGTCGGCAGGTGGCAGGTATTTGCTGATTTTGCCTTGGGGATAGGCGGCCTGGGCGCGTTGCAGTTGTTCGTCGGCACTCAGTGCGTGTTCTGCGCTTTGCACCGTCAGCAGGTTGCCGTACATCAGGGGGTCGAGCTGGGGTTTGAACAGGTAGATGATGCCGGTCAGGGCCAGCAGCACCATGAATGGCGCGACAAACAGCCCGGCGTAGAAATGCCAACGCCAGGCCAGGTTGTAGAAGGAAATCTTGGGTGTACTCATCAGGGGCTGCTCCGCAAAGGCATCTTGTTTTTTCGTTGATGAACGCAATCCCGTAGGAGCGAGCGTGCTCGCGAAGAGCCTGAGGACGCCGCGGGCATTCATAAGCGTCGCGTTATCGTTGGCGATTTTCGCGAGCAAGCTCGCTCCTACAGAGGGCATTAGAAACTCATGTCCACCTTGGTCCAGAGCGTGCGCCCCGGTTCCTTGATGGCTTGCGGGTCATTGGCCGGGTAGCCGAACCCGGCGTTGCCGGCCAGGTTGAGGTGCTCGGCGTAAGCCTTGCCGAACAGGTTGTCGACGCCCGTGCTGACCTTGAAATTCTTGTTGATGCGATACGCCGCGTTCAGGGAGAACACGCCAAAGCCCGAGCTCTTGTCGAAGTCCTTGCCGACCACGTTGCCCTTGTTCTGGTCGATGCGGTTTTGCGCCGCGACCACCCGCCACAAAGCACCGGCACTCCAGTCGTCCTGGCTGTAGGTCAGTCCGAAGCGCGCATCCAGCGGCGGGATTTGCGGCAGCGGTTTGCCGTCGCTGCTGTTCTTGCCCCAGGCGTAGGCGAAGGTGGCATCGGCTTTCCAGTTGTCGGTCAGCTTGTATGCCGCGCCCAATTCACCGCCCATGATTCGTGCGTCGACATTGCGCGCCTGGGAAGTGGTGCCCATCATGCCCGGCCGGTAGTCGAACAGGATGAAGTCGCGCACCTGGCCGACGTAGCCCGACGCCCAGGCGTCCAGGTCTGCGGATTTGTATTGCAGGCCGAAATCCAGCTGGGTGGTTTTCTCGGGCTTCACGCCATCGAAGGCATTCACTGAACCGACCGCCCCGGTGTTGGGTGAAAACAGCTCCCAGTAATCCGGGAATCGCTCGGAGTGGCCGAGGCCTGCGTACAGGGTGGTCGGGCTGTCGGCCAGGTCGTGCTCGTAGCGCACGAAGCCCGACGGCAGGGTATCGGCGCGGGTGTTGCCGGCGGTGGGGTTGGGCCTGCTCATCATCCCGGAGCTAATGGTTTGCCGGAAATCCTTGGCAGAGGCGCGGTCGACACGGGCGCCAGTGATCAGGCGGTCGCGGTCGGCGGCGTACCAGGTCAGTTCGCCAAATACCCCGTAGTTGTGGAAGTTGGCGTCCTTGGTGCGGGGCAGGTCTTTGTAGGTGTCGACGCCCATGGCGCTGCGTTGGCGGTGCTCGTTGGTTTGCGCATCAAGGCCGCTGATCAACTGCACATCGGCCCAACGCCAGGTGGCCTTGATGCGTGCGCCGAGGGTGCGGCGGTCGACGTTGGACGCCATGGGGCCGGCCATCATCCCGGTGCCCGACGGGACGCGCAGGGTGTAGTTGTCCATCACATGATCGGCGTAGTTGTAGTAGACCTGCGCTTCGACCTTATCCAGCACTTCGCCGATATTCGACTTCTCGAATCGCAACCCGAGGCTCTCGCGCAAAAACTGCGAGCCGTCCATTCCACGTCCGGCGTAACGGGCTTCGCCGTCGCCACGGCCAGCGGTGAGTTCCAGCAGGGTGTCGGCGTCCGGGGTCCAGCCCACGGCCACGTCGCCGTTCCACTTGTCGTAGCGCGAGGCGACGGTGTTGTTGTTGCCGTCCTTGTAGTCATCGGCGTGGGCCTGGTTGCCGATCACCCGCACATACCCCAGCGGCCCGCCGGCTGCTGCGTCGATGACTTTGTCGAAGCGCCCGTTGGAGCCCGCCAGGATGCTGGCGTTGACCCGCGTGCCCAACTCGCCGAACTGCTCGGGCTCGCGTTCGAACAGGATCGTGCCCGCCGAAGCGCCGGGGCCCCAGAGCACGGTTTGCGGGCCCTTGATCACCGTCAGCTTGTCGTAGGTTTCCGGCGAGATGTAGGAGGTGGGCGCGTCCATGCGACCGGGGCAGGCGCCGAGCATCATGCTGCCATTGGTGAGGATGTTCAGGCGTGAGCCGAACATGCCCCGCAGCACCGGGTCGCCATTGGTGCCGCCGTTGCGCACCAGGGCGAAGCCGGGGATGGTCTTGAGGTAGTCGCCGCCATCGCTGGCGGGCACCGGTTGGCGCGGGTCTTTCGGGTTGGTGACGACGGTCAGCGGCGAGCTGGGGGCGATCGCGGTGATCACCGTCGGGCTCAGTTCATTGTGGTCGGCATGTTCGTCGGCGTGGGCCTGTGGAACCAGCAGCGCGCCACACAGAACGGCGAACACGGGAGTACGTCCCAAACGGGTGTCAGCAGAAAACCTGGACATGAAAAATTCCATCAATCATTCGTAAACAACACGGCCAGCAGCCTGCGGCTGTCTGTCTAAAGTCGGCCGGGGTGAAGTAACGGTGTGAAGTGCTTACGCGATGACGGGCGGGGCGCGGCTACGGGCGCCGGGGAAGACGGCTTGCCGGGCATGGCCCAGGCGTGGGGCGGGGGTGAGCGCATTGGCGGGTGGCGGGCTGCCAAGGGTGACAAACGACACACTGCCAGGCAGCGCCGGGCAACTGAAAAGCAGGCTGCAATAGCCGCACTTTTCCCAGAGCACGTGGTGTTCGTCGGGGGCCTTGTTGTGTTCGGCTGGGGGCTTTGCGTCGCTATGGCAACTCGGGCCGTCCATGGGCATTTCCATGGACATGCCGGCGTGATGATCCATCGGCATCGCTTGGGAAATCAGCGGACCGATAAAGATCATCAGCATGGCGAACAGGCTGATCCAGCTGCCGCGCATAAGGCCTACAGGCTTACGGCGGTGCGGGGACAACCTGGCGCGTGGGGCGCCCATCAAGGTTTATCTACTGGGCGTGCATGTGCTCGTGGCCGGCCATGGGCGGTTGCTTCTGCACCGACACTTCCACTTTTACAGGCCCGGCTTTCTCGAAATTCAGGGTCAGCGGGAAATGCTGGCCGTCGCGCAAAACGCTGCGGTCCTTCAGGTCCAGCAGCATCACGTGGTAGGCCATGGGGGCGAATGTGAGGTTACCTTTGGCCGGTACCGTGACGCTGGTCACCTGCTGCATCTTCATCAGGTCGCCTTGCATCACATGCTCATGCAACTCGGCCTTGGCGGCCACGGGCGTGTCGACGCTGAGCAGGCGATCCGCATGTTCGCCCTGGTTATGAATCACGAAATACGCGGCGACGGTCGGCGCGTTGGGCGGCAGTTCCTGGGACCAGGGTTCGCTGACCTCCAGTTCGCCGACCTTGAAGTCTTCGGCATTGGCGGCAGCACACACCGGCAGCAACAACGCAGCCAGAAGCAGGGAAGATTTGAGCATGGCAGTTCTCCAGAACGGTTCTAAACGCAGTTCACTTGCGAAGAAATCAGACCGTTGGAGAGGCGCGGGGGTTGAGGCTCGGCCATTGCTGGCGCGGGGTGGGGGATTGCAACGACGGCGGCGGCAGGTCTTGCACCGCGTCGAATCTTGCGAAATACAGTGTTGGTGAGTGCCCCGGCAACGCCACTAATGGCGCCGAGCCCGAGCAGCACCAGCAATGCTGCATGGTGGAGTGATCGTCCTGCTGCGGCGCCGGTATCTCCAGCTTGCCCAGGGCAATAGCTGTCAGTTTCGTGCCGTTGGAGGAGCAGAAACTGCCCCACAGCAATTGCTTGACCGGGTCATCCGCCTGCTGCATCGCGCTCGCCAGCGGCATGGCAAAGGCGTTGAACAGCACTGCAAGGCAGGCGATCCAGGCAATTGCAAAGCGTTGACGGGCCATGGCGGACAATCCGTAGGGTTAAACGATCAGGTGGGTATTTAGCCTGATCGGGGAGGATAAGTAAAAAGGGGCGGTGTGGTTTGGTGTCGCAGTGCTGGGTTTGAGGATAGACGGGAACTGAGGGATTGTATTCGGCTATTGCCTGGTATTCAGCCTGCGGGTTGCTCGGGCAATGGTCTCTCCCGCTGTGCTGACCAATGAGCCATCGCCTGGGTCTTCTTCGATGCAGGCTTCCAGATAAGCGTCGATCTCTTCTTGTGTGCGTAGATGGTTGGCAGCATCGAAGCGCGTGAACTGTGTCTTTGTGTCAGGCAGGCATTGGGCTTTTTCCAGCCATTGGTTTAATCGTGCTGCGACGTCGGGCTCATCTGATTTCAATGTGTCCGCTTCAAGGCCAAGCGCGTGCGCAAGCTCGGGATTCGCGATTATGTGTTTGATAATCGTATGTTCAGCAGGTCGAGTTAAGCGTCGGGGACGGGATTTTTCAGTCATGCGATGAACCTTATGTTTAACGTCGGTGGACGAAATGTTGAAGATCATCGCCAAGGGAATACTTATTCTGGTAGTCAGCGGGTTCTGGTGTCTGTGTAGGCAGCTTCTCATTGGGCCTCCATGCAACCCGGATACGGGAATGCTCCACAGAAATTTCCGACAGTGATTTGAGGTTGTCCCTAGGAAACTCAATCTCTAGTCTCCGAACACCACTGCAAACTCAGTGGTCGGGCGTCGCGGCCCGGATTTCTTCAGACGCAAAAGCGTCATCGTGTCCTTTCAGTTGGCGCTTTTTTATCGTCTACTGTGCGGCGCTATGGTGGCTGTGCGCGGGATACCTTCGGGTATGCCGGTGTTCTGGAGAGCCGGTCCGCGAACCCGCGTTCAGCTACCACCCCCATCGCATCGCGGCGATCAGTGGTAGCTCCTTTGTACTTCTCCGGAGCTTCACAATGATTAAACCTACCCCTAACCCCCCCTTTCGGCTGTTCACCGTAGCCGACGGAATCAGCACCGAAGACCTGTTGGTCAACCTCATTGAAACACTCGCTTCGGCCAACGCGCTGAGTTGCGACTTGGCGTTTAGCCTGGAAGGATCGAAGCGAGAGGAGTTGTTGGGCGTCGCTCAGTTGATCGAGCTGGCGGAGTTACTGGCTGATCGGGTGCACGAAGGTGGCGGAAAACGCATTTAACACTTCGATGATCGATCGTTCCTGCGCTGATGTGTGGGAATGATCCCGTGAGACGCCTTTAAACGTCCCAGCTTGCTTCCCGTATGTGATTGAAGTTCACGACATCTACGCTGTGCTGATGAGCAAATCCAGCGACTCTTAGGTCATCTGTCAAAACTAGATAATTATCTTTGGCTGCACAGATAATACCGACGTCGGTAAGTCCGTAGGGCGACAGCTCATAATCGCAACTTATATCAAGAGCAGGGCAGTGAATCTCAATGACTGTCGATAATGATTTTTTTAATGTTGCGTAGAAGTCGTGTAGCTTGCTCCCATAAAGCCCGTTTGTAAGGTTGCTGACTTCCGCAAGTATATGAGGAGTTGAAATAAGCTTTTCGAATTGATCAATCACGTTAAGCAGAAGTTTGTAATCTTTGGCGGTGTACCCGCTTGTTCTTTTGAAGCCTGCAATACTGGGTGTGCCTCCGATCAGTGCCAAGAGCAGCAGGTTAGTGTCGACTATGATTCCTTTTCTTCGATATTGCCGGATATATGTTTCGATCATACTTCGCGGATCTTCATGGAGCGGAACTCGCCAGTCTCCGAGTCAATGAAGAATGTTTTATATTTTCTTGCGTACATTTGTCCCGCTAAAGATGCGCCTAATCGTTCATATTTATCAGGGGCTGGAACATTGAAGCCAAGTGTTATTGCCCACGTTTTGTCGCCTGGGTTTAACTCGACTTCCTCAAGCATCAAGTCCTGAAGTACTGTTTCCTGGCCGAGAAAGTCATTGGCTGCTGCCTTGGCAACTTGCACGGCTTCTTTGACGTCTATCATGTCAGCTCCTGAATAGAATTGAGTCTGGCTTGAACTGTTTCTGGAGTGTAGCACTTCATGTTGTGGATTCATCGCCGTCCCTTTAGTCACAAATAGAGTTGATAGAGGTGGGCGATGATCCTGATCTATCGAATGAAATCTGCCAATAACTCGATTGTTTCTGCGGGCGACAAAAGCTCCTGATCCACCGCCACCAACACCGGCCGCCTCAACACCAACACCGGCACCCCCCGCTCCCGTGCCACTTCCAGCTTCGGCTCGGTAGCCGTGCTGCCGCTGTTCTTGCTGATCAGCACATCAATCTGCCGTCGCTCAAACAATGCCCGCTCATCCTCGATCAAAAACGGCCCACGGGCGCCGATCACTTCGCAGCGTTCATTGCCGGGGTACACATCCAGTGCGCGCAGCGTCCAGAACTGCTCGGCGGGGATTTCGTCGAGGTGTTGCAACGGTTCACGGCCCAGCGTGAACAGTGGTCGCTTGAAGGGTTTCAGGGCTTCAATCAACTCCGCCCAGTCACTGACTTCGCGCCAGTCATCACCGGGCTGTGGCTGCCACGCCGGGCGGCGCAGGGCCCAGCAGGGAATGCCACACACACACGCGGCACGGGCGGCGTTGGCGCTGATCTGTGCGGCATACGGATGGGTCGCGTCCAGCACCAGCTCGATACCTTCATCGCGAATGAACTGCGCCAAACCTTCCGCGCCGCCATAGCCACCGACGCGCACCTGGCACGTAAGGTCGGTGGGAACGCGGCCAACACCCGCCAGGCTGTAGATATGCTCGGGGCCCAGCGTGCGGGCAATGGCCAGGGCTTCCGTCACGCCGCCCAGCAGCAGAATGCGTTTCATAGCGGCTTGATCACTTCCAGCAGGGTGATCGGCAGCGCCTGGCGCCAGGTGTCAAAGTCCCCCAGCGGTTGGGCCTGGGCCACATGAATGCGGGTCAGCTCGCCGCCGTGTTGTTCGCGCCAGGCCATCAGGGTCATTTCGCTTTGCAGGGTCACGGCGTTGGCCACCAGCCGGCCGCCGGGGCGCAGGTGTTGCCAGCAGGTGTCGAGCACGCCGTCGCGGGTGACGCCGCCGCCGATGAAGATGGCGTCGGGCGCTTCCAGGCCTGCAAGTGCGTGGGGCGCGGTGCCGCGAATCAACTGCAGGCCTGGGACGCCGAGTGCGTCACGGTTGTGTTCGATCAACAGTTGCCGACCTTCGTCGGCTTCGATCGCCAGCGCTCGGCAACTGGGGTGGGCGCGCATCCATTCGATCCCGATGGAGCCACTGCCCGCGCCCACGTCCCACAGCAGTTCACCGGGCATCGGCGCGAGGCGGGCGAGGGTCATGGCGCGCACGTCGCGCTTGGTCAGTTGGCCGTCGTGCCTGAAGGCCGAGTCCGGCAGCCCTGCTAGGCGTGACAGGCGCGCTGTGTTGGCGTCGGCCACGCAGTCGATGGCCACCAGGTTCAAGGCCGCAATCGGTTCACCTGGCCAATCCCGGGCGATGCCGTCGATGCGCCGCTCATCCGGTCCGCCGAGGTGTTCAAACACACTCAGGCGACTTGCGCCAAACCCGCGCTCAGCCAACTGTTCAGCCATCGCCGCCGGGCTCTGGCCATCATTGCTCAACACCAGCAAACGCAGGCCGCTGGCCAGGTGCGCATTCAGCGCTGCCAACGGCCGGGCAACCACCGACAGCGTCACCACGTCCTGCAATGGCCAGCCCAAACGTGCCGCCGCCAATGACACGGAAGAGGGCGCCGGCAGGATCAGCAGCTCATCGGCCGGCACCTGCCGCGCCAGGCTCGCGCCTACGCCATAGAACATCGGGTCGCCGCTGGCCAGCACGCACACCGCTTCACCACGCCTGGCCAGCACCGGTTCCAGGGAAAACGGGCTTGGCCACAGCTGGCGTTCGCCACGGATACACACCGGCAACAAGTCCAGCTGGCGTTGGCCGCCAACAATGCGCGAGGCGCGCAACAAGGCGTGCCGGGCATTTCTGCCCAGGCCCTTGAAGCCGTCTTCACCGATGCCTACTACCGTCAGCCAGGGCGACATATGAATTCCTTGAACGACATCCGACGGGCAGGCTTTTCATGCCGCCGGACAAAGCAGGCATAATACCGCGCCTTTACCCGTGAACCGGTAGCCCTGTGAAACCAACATCACTGTCCAATACCTTGCGCCCCTCGGCCTGTCCGGGGTTGTTGCGTATTGTCCAGGCGTTGGACGGCGGGATTTGCCGGATCAAGCTGGCCGGTGGTTCGATCCGCGCCGAGCAGGCATTTGCCGTGGCTGATGCGGCCCAGGCCCATGCCTGCGGGGTGATCGAGGCAACCAACCGCGCCAACCTGCAAATTCGCGGGATAGGTGCCGAACAGGATGGATTGATCGCTGCCTTGCTGGCCGCCGACCTGGGCCCCAGGAGCGCCGCCGGTGACGATGTGCGCAACCTGATGCTCAGCCCCAGCGCGGGCATCGACCGCGAGATGCTGTTCGACACACGGCCGCTGGCTGACGAAATCCTCGCCACCCTGGAAACCCACCCGCGCTTCCATGAACTGTCGGCCAAGTTCGCCGTGCAACTGGACGGCGGTGAAGCGCTGGCGATGCTCGAGCATCATCACGACCTGTGGCTGTCGGCATTCGACGCCAACGGCGAGACGCTGTTGGCGTTCGGCCTGGCAGGTTGCCCGGCGCAGGACGCGCCATTGGCCGCCGTGCCTCTGGCGCAAGGGCATGCACTGGTGGTGGCGGTTCTGGAGCTATTCCTTGAACTGGCCCGGCCCGATCAAACCCGCATGCGCCACCTGCTGGTTGAAACGGCTGTGGATAACTTTCTCGTGCGGCTAAACCTGCCCTTGCAGCCGGTTGACGGCTTTTCACGCCATTCCAACCCCGCGCCGCTGCACCTGGGAAGTTATCCACAGCGCCAAAAAAACCAGGTCTATGTCGCCGCCGTCGCCCCCTTGGGCCGCCTGGATTCGGCGATGCTCAGGGGCGCCGCGCAACTGGCCGTCGACCATGGCGACGCCACCCTGCGTGTCACGCCATGGCAGGGCCTGCTGCTGCCCAATGTCCGTGACGCGGCGGCGGTCATTGAGCGCCTCGAACGGCTTGGCTTTTTGTGCTCGGTGGACCAGCCCCTGGCGCGCCTGATCGCCTGCACCGGCTCCAGCGGCTGCGCCAAAGGCCTGGCCGACACCAAGACCGACGCCCTGCAATTGGCAACGCTTGCGCCCGGCCACAGCGTGCACCTGTCCGGCTGCCCGCGTTCCTGCGCGGCCGCCCACACCGCGCCGGTCACCCTGCTGGCGGTAAGCCCCGGCCACTACGACCTCTATTTTCGCGACGCAGGCCAGCCCGGTTTCGGCCGCCTGCACGCGCGCACTCTTTCTATTGAAGCGGCGGGCGCCTTGTTGCGCGCCCACCCACGGAGCAACACCGATGATTGATTACATCCGCGACGGTCAGGAGATCTATCGCAACTCCTTCGCGATCATTCGCGCAGAAGCCAAGCTGGATCGCATTCCTGCCGACCTGGAAAAACTCGCAGTGCGGGTGATTCATGCCTGCGGCATGGTCGACGCCATCGACGGCCTGCAATTTTCTGAAGGTGCCGGCAAGGCCGGGCGCGAAGCGTTGGCCGCCGGTGCGCCGATCCTGTGTGATGCGCGGATGGTTTCCGAAGGTGTGACCCGCACCCGCTTGCCGGCCAATAACCAGGTGATCTGCACCCTGCGCGATGACAGCGTGCCGGCGTTGGCCCGCGAGCTGGGCAACACCCGTTCCGCCGCCGCCCTGGAGCTGTGGCGCCCGCACCTGGAAGGCAGTGTGGTGGTGATCGGCAATGCGCCGACTGCCTTGTTCTACCTGCTGGAAATGCTCGACGCCGGCGCGCCTAAACCCGCGCTGATTCTCGGTTTCCCGGTGGGCTTTGTCGGCGCCGCCGAATCCAAGGCGATGCTGGCGGCAGACAGCCGCGGCGTACCGTTCGTGATCATGCAGGGCCGCCTGGGCGGCAGTGCGATGGCCGCCGCCGCAGTCAACGCCTTGGCCACGGAGGTCGAATAATGCCGGCACGCGGACGTTTGATTGGCCTGGGCGTAGGCCCCGGTGACCCGGAACTGATCACCCTGAAAGCCCTGCGCCTGCTGCGCGAATCGCCGGTAGTGGCGTACTTCGTGGCCAAGGGCAAGAAGGGCAACGCCTTCGGCATCATCGAAGACCATTTGGTGCCCCAGCAAACCCTGATGCCGCTGGTGTACCCGGTGACCACTGAAGTGTTGCCGGCGCCGCTGTCCTACGAGCAAGTGATCAGCGATTTCTACGACACCGCCAGTGTCGACGTGGCCGCACACCTGGATGCCGGGCGCGATGTGGCGGTGATCTGCGAAGGTGATCCGTTCTTCTATGGCTCCTACATGTATTTGCACGACCGCCTGGCCGAGCACTACGACGCTCAGGTGATCCCGGGTGTGTGCTCGATGCTCGGCGGCGCGTCCGTGCTGGGCGCGCCGTTGGTGTATCGCAACCAGAGCCTGTCGGTGCTCTCTGGCGTATTGCCCCATGACGAACTCAAGCGTCGCCTGGCGGATGCCGATGCGGCGGTGATCATGAAGCTGGGCCGCAACTTCACCAAGGTGCGTCAGGTATTGGAAGAGTTGGGGCTGGCGAGCCGGGCGTTGTACGTCGAGCGCGCGACCATGGCCAATCAGAAAATCGTCGCCCTGGACCAGGTTGATCCAACGTCCTCGCCGTATTTCTCGCTGATCATCGTTCCCGGTGAAAGGTGGCAAGGCTGATGACGGCTCCCGCGATTGTTATTCTGGGGCAGGGCAGCCTCGCCACTGCCCGGGCTATCCAGCAGGTGTATCCCGATGCGCTGATCCACGGCTTGACCGGGCGGGTCGAGGGCGCAGATCAGGCCTATAACGAATTTGGCGCCACCGTGCGCCAGTTGTATCAACAGGGCACGCCGATCATCGCGTTGTGCGCCGCCGGCATTGTGATCCGCACCCTGGCGCCGCTGCTGCTGGAGAAGGGCGTCGAGCCGGCCGTGCTGGCAGTCGCCGAAGATGGCAGCGCTGTAGTGCCGTTGCTCGGTGGCCTGGGCGGTGTGAACATACTGGCGCGGGAAATCGCCGCTGCCTTGGGGGTTGCTGCTGCAATCACCACCAGTGGCGAACTGCGTTTCGGCACCTGCCTGCTCAACCCGCCCAGCGGTTATCAGCTCGGCGATCTGGAGCTGGGCAAGCGCTTTGTTTCCGACTTGCTGGCGGGTGAATCGGTGCGCATTGAAGGCGCGGCGCCGTGGCTGGATCAGGCCAACTTACCGCAGGATCAGCAGGCCCATCTGGCGATTCACGTCGGCAGTGCCGAGCGCACGCCTGCAACCAATGAGTTGCTGATTTATCCAAAAAACGTGTTGGTCACCTGTCGGCCTGCGCCGCAATTGGCCGCGCGCATTCGTGCGGCGTTGCAGGAGGCAGGGCTCGCCGTGCAGTCCCTGGCGTGTTTGCTGGCGGCTGAAACCGAGATGGCCGATTCGTCGCTGCAAGAGGCTTCAATCGAGTTGGGCGTGCCGTTGCGCTTCGCCGGTCTGCCGACCCAAACGGACATCGCCATCACTGTGGCCGACGCACCGCTGGACCTGTCCCTGGTTGGTCGACCCCGTGGTCGCCTGGCGGTCATCGGTTTGGGCCCCGGCGCTGCCGAGCTGATGGTGCCGGCGGTAAAGGCTGAACTGGCCCGCTGCACCGATGTGCTGGGTTACGAAACCTACGTACGCATGGCCGGGCCGTTCCGCCCGGATCAAATCCAGCACTGCACCGACAACCGCGAAGAGATGCAACGCGCCCGTCACGCCTTTGAGCTGGCGGCGCAGGGGCGTTCGGTGGTGGTGGTGTCCTCGGGTGACCCAGGCGTATTCGCCATGGCAGCTGCGGTGATTGAGGCCCTCCACGAATCCAGCGACCCGGCCTGGCATCAGGTCGACCTGGAAATCCTGCCGGGTGTGTCGGCATCCCTCGCCACGGCGGCACAGGCGGGTGCACCGCTGGGGCACGACTTCTGCGTGATGTCGCTGTCGGACAACCTCAAGCCCTGGTCGATCATCGAGAAGCGTCTGGACCTGGCTTCCCAGGCCGACCTGGCGCTGGCGTTCTACAACCCGATTTCCCGTGCAAGGCCCTGGCAGTTGGGGCGCGCCCTGGAGATCGTCGCGCAGCATCGCACGGCCGAAACGCCGGTGGTGTTGGGCCGTGATATCGGTCGCCCGGGCCAGACCTTGCGTGTCACAACGCTGGGGCAGCTGACGCCAGACCAGGTGGACATGCGCACCATGGTACTGATCGGTTCGTCCACCACCTGCGTATTTCCCCGAGCCGGTGGTGGCGAGTGGGTGTACACGCCACGTTGGTATGGCGAGAAGCCGGCCTCCTGAAAAAGGGTGGCCCCGCAATGGGGCTGCCTTGAAAAAGTCATCAGGTGATGGAAGAAAGGTCTGCTTGCCGAGTGCTTTTTGCTTCGGGTCGAGTCATACCTTTCTCTACTGATTGCAGAAAAGTACGACGCCTTTGCGCACCACCGATTCATCCCCAACGTTTACTCACTTGCGCCGCCTGCAGTGATTTTTCCTGCGTGTCACCGCGCGTTCTTTCGCCAATTTCCAGCAGCTCAAAATCCCCGGCAACTCGACTAGTGTTGGCGTTAAGCCCCATGTTGGGGGTTATGGAGAAATGGATATGGAGCGAAACAACAGACGGATCAACAGCGCAAAAAGGAGGAAGCTGATTGCCGCTTACCGGCTTCCGGGCGCGTCCAGCCAGCCGTCGGGTTTGAGTCCGGCGGAGCAGCCCGAGGGGGATGAAGAGATGAACGCAGCGGTGGTGAACAACAGCGTCATGTCGTTCGTGGAGGGCATGACGAGCCTCAACAAGGAGTACACCCGCAAAAGCTATTTGCTGGCGAGCAGCTACGTCAGCGATGTGTTGCGGATCGCCCGTGGCACGGAGGCTTGGTACAACGAGTTCATCAAAGTGATGAGCAGCCTTGGGTGGATACCGGTCAGGAGCAGTTTCGAGCGGGTCTACACCACTCGCAAGGGCTTGTCGGTGCAGTTGGCGGCGCTGAACCTGGTGGCGGCCACGGTAGCCTCGACGTTCCTGTCGGGGCCATTGATCAGTGCACTACCCAAGCGGGTGGGGGAGGCTATCGAAGCCTTGAAGCAACTCCCGGCTTCATTTGAATTATTCAAACGAAATACCACGACCCATGAGGGCGGTGATTTCGGCTTGGCGTCGTGTTCGGAAACGGCGGGGGAGGTCTCGATGGTGCTGGTGACTTACAGTTCCCACGGCGTCAGCAAGCAGTGGGGCATGCCGTTTCTGGAGTGGGACAGTGCGTCCGTTGAAGCCTTCAGTGGCCGCACCTGCCTGGTGCTGAACAGCTCGGTGGTCAACGAAGCCACGATTCAACTGCTGCGCGACAGCGCAGGGGACAAAGTCCGCCAGGCTATCGCCCAATACAGGATCTGACCTACGGCACCAGGTAGCCGCGTACACCGGTGAAGATGATTTGTGCGGCCAGGGCGCACACAAACAACCCCATCAAGCGGCTGACAATCTGCAAGCCCTGGTCGCCGAGGATGCGTTCGATACGGTTGGACAGGTACAACACCACGCCCACCGTAAGGCTGGCCAGGGCAATGCTGAGGATCGCGGTGATCTTGTCGTCCCAGTGCGGCTGGCTGACGCCCATCACCAGCAGCGCACCGATGGTGCCGGGGCCGACGGTCAGGGGGATGGTCAGCGGGACGATGGTCACGTCCTGCTGCACGTTGTCGGTCTGCACCGCCGACTTGCCTTGGGCCATGCCCAGCGCGGAGATAAACAGCACGCTGCCGGCGCCGATGCGGAAGGCGTCGACGGTGATGCCGAACACACTGAAAATCACCCGGCCGAACAGGTAGAGCAACACGCTCGATACCAGGGTGGCGAGGGCCACTTTCCAGGCCAGCCGCCGCCGCTCCTTGCTGGAGTAACCGCGAGTCAGGCTGATAAAGCAGGAAAGCACGAAGAAGGGGCTGTAGAGCACCAGCATCTTCAGGTAAACGCTGAATAGCACGTGGAGCATGGTGGGAGCTCGCAGCGAAGGAGGGCGAGCGGGAGTTTATCAGGCCTGTGACGAACGGGCTGCACTGATCCCCTGTAGGAGCGAGCTTGCTCGCGAAGGTCGTTAACGATAACGCGGGCTTTCTGGTTTAACGCGGCGCTCTCAGGTTCTTCGCGAGCAAGCTCGCTCCTACAGGTTGGGCGTGTCAGGAAGTCGGGGCGTGCTCGGGGCGTTGTGCCCGCTGTGCGACCCAGTACTCCACCAGCTCGCGCAATTGCGACAACTCCACCGGCTTGGCCATGTGCCCGTCCATCCCGGCCTGGCGCGCACGCTCTTTGTGTTCCGAAAGAATATGCGCCGTCAGCGCCACGATCGGCGTACGAATGCGCTGGTTGCTGACTTCCCACGCCCGCAGCTGCTGGGTGGCGGAGAAGCCGTCGAGGATCGGCATTTCACAGTCCATCAACACCAGGTCGTACCGCTGGGTTTTCATCGCTTGCAGGGCTTCTTCGCCATTGCTCGCGGTGTCCGGCTGCAGGTTGAGCTTGCCGAGCATGCCGCGAATCACCTTGGTGGAGATGCTGTTGTCTTCAGCCACCAGGATCCGGAAATCACTCGGCACCGTCACCGGCGCTGGCGCGCTGATCGCCGGCTGGCGCGGTTGCACGGTGCCTTTGCTGCGTTGGGTCAACTCGTCGGCAAGGGTGGTCTTGAGGGTGTAGCCGGCCACCGGTTTGGCGAGGATGCGTTTGATCCCGCAGTTGCGCGCGATGATCTTGCTCGGCGCATTGCTGATGCCGGTGAGCATGATCAGCAGGATGTCGTGGTTCAGGCTCGGGTCTTCCTTGATCTTCGCCGCCAATTGCATGCCGGTCATGCCGGGCATGTTCTGGTCCAGCAGGACCACGTCGAAATAGTCTCGCAGGTGCGCCTTGGTGCGCAGCAGCGCCAGGGCTTCCTTGCCTGAAGGCACGGCACTCACGTTCAGGCCCCAGGCCGTGCATTGCTGCACCAGCACTTTGCGGCAGGTGTCGTTGTCGTCCACCACCAGTACGCGCGCGCCTTTGAGCGGGCCGTCGAGGTCGGAGGTGGGATGTTCGAGGCGTTCCGGGTCCAGCGGCAAGGTCAGCCACAGGGTGCTGCCCTGTTGGCTGCCACTCTTGATGCCGAACTCGCCGTTCATCAACAGGATCAACTGGCGGGCGATGACCAGGCCCAGATGGCCGCTCAAACGTGTGGCAGACAGGAAGTTCTTGCTGTGCAATTCGCTGTGCAGCAGGGCGTCGCGCTCGGCGGGCTCCATCGGCAGGCCACTGTCTTGCACCGCAATGCGCAAACGCGGTTTGCTGCTGCGCTCATCCAGGGCCACGACGATCAGCACTTCGCCTTCATCGGTTTTTTGCAGGGCGTTTTCCAGCAGGCTCAACAGCGCCTGGCGCAGGCGCGTCGGGTCGCCGCTGATCACTCGCGGCACCTGGGGCTGGATAAAGCTGATCAGCTCGACGTTTTGCTGCTCGGCCTTGGCGCGGAAAATACTCAGGCAGTCTTCGATCAGCGCGTTGAGGTCGAACTGCACGTCGTCCAGTTCGATCTGCCCGGACTCCAGCTTGGAGATGTCGAGAATCTCGTTGATCAACGTGAGCAATTCGTTGCCGGCACTGTGGATGGTTTGCACGTAGTCCCGCTGCTTGACCGACAGCGGCGTGCCCAACAGCAGTTCGGTCATGCCCAGCACGCCGTTCATGGGGGTACGGATTTCGTGGCTGATCTTCGCCAGAAACTCAGCCTTGGCGGCGATCTCGGCATTACTCGCCGCCAGGTCGCGGCTGAGGCTGAAGTTGTCTTCGGTGATGGCGCGCTGGCGTTCGCCCAAGGCCAGGCTCATCAACAGGCCGCTGAGGCAGATAAAACCGAGCAGGGTGACGATCAAGCCTTGGGGCGCCACCAGTGTCAGCCCCAGCAAGGCCGGCAGGATAATCAGCGTGCCAATGTTGAAAATCACCATCGCCACCATGAACAGGCGCGCCGGGCGATAACCTTTTTGCCAGTGATAGGCCGAGACGAACAGCATGCTCAGGCCGGCCAGCGCCACCAGGGCGTAGGTGATGATGTTCAGCGGCAGCGTATTGACGAACAGCAGCAACAGCCCGCTGAGGACGATCAACAGGATGTCGGCCATCAGCAGCTTGTTCAGCGGATGCGGGCCCAGAGGCGCAAAGAAGCGGTAGGCAAACATCAGCCCGCACGGCGCCGTCAGCAGCAGGGCGAGGTACGCACCGGGGGTTTGTACCGCGTGCCAGTTCGGCAGCCACGGCCCGACCAGGTTGAGCAGCAGCGCCAGGCTGAGCAGCAACAACACTTCACAGGCGGCGAGCCACAGGCTGCTGCGGGAGCGATGGTAGGCGTAGCGGGTCAGGTTGTGCAGGATCAGCATCACCAGGCAACCGAACAGCAACCCGTAGATCAGCGTCTGGTTCTGGTTGGCCGCCGCGAGTACGGCAGGTTCCAGGGTGATGTACGGGCGCAGCTCGTGTTCCGAGACCATGCGCAGGTACACGTCCAGCGGCTTCTGGCTTTGGGGCATCGGCAGCATGAAGTCGCTGCTGGGCAGCGGGCGCTCGGCCTGGGGCTGGCGGGTGCCGGTGGCTTGCTGCTCCACCAGGGTGTCGCCGTCGAGTACATACAGGTTCAGGTGTGACAGGTCCGGGGCGAATACCCGCAGCACTTGCTCGTGTTTGCCGGGTTGCAGCCTGAAGCGTACCCACAACGCACCGTCCGGTTGCGCGGCGGTAATCCGGTCCAGTTCGATGGGGCTGAATTGATTGATGTAGCGGGGCGAGCGGATGTCGCTCAGTTGCAGATCGGCCTGTTCATCAAGCAATACCGCCCAGCCACTGCCTTGTGCCGCAGCCTGGGCCGGAAGCAAGCAGAGCAAGGTCAGAAGACTGACAGTGAAACCTATGGCGATCCTGAGCCAGCGCACGGCGAAATCCCTTCGTAGGTTGATGCATGGGTATAACTATGCGCGGGGCCACAAGCGTAGGGCAAGGGCCAGGGGCCCCTGCCTAACCGAACGGATAGCTGTTTACTGACTTTCGCCACGCTCACGGGCAATGGCGCGGTAGCCAATGTCGGTGCGGTAGAAGCAGCCTTTCCAGTCGATCTTCGCCGCCAGCTTGTAAGCCTGTTGCTGGGCGGCATCTACGCTGCTGCCCATGGCGGTTGCGCACAATACGCGGCCACCGGCGGTGACAACCTGGCCATCCTTGAGCGCGGTGCCCGCGTGGAACACCTTGCCTTCCAGCGTAGCAGCCGCCTCCAGACCTTCAATCACATCGCCCTTGGCGTAGTCGGCCGGGTAGCCGCCAGCGGCCAGCACGATGCCAACGCTTGGGCGCGGGTCCCACTGGGCTTCGACCTTGTCGAGGGCCTGGGCCAGCGCCGCTTCCACCAGCAGTACCAGGCTCGATTGCAGGCGCAGCATCACCGGTTGGGTTTCCGGATCGCCGAAGCGGCAGTTGAACTCGATGACTTTCGGGTTACCGGCCTTGTCGATCATCAAGCCGGCGTACAGGAAACCGGTGTACACGTTGCCTTCATCGGCCATGCCGCGCACGGTTGGCCAGATCACCAGGTCCATCACGCGCTTGTGCACTTCGGCAGTCACTACCGGAGCAGGGGAGTAAGCGCCCATGCCGCCGGTGTTCGGGCCGCTGTCGCCGTCGCCCACACGTTTGTGGTCCTGGCTGGTGGCCATCGGCAGTACGTTCTTGCCGTCGACCATCACGATGAAGCTGGCTTCTTCGCCGTCGAGGAACTCTTCGATCACCACGCGGGAACCGGCTTCACCGAAAGCATTGCCGGCGAGCATGTCGCGTACGGCGTCTTCGGCTTCAGCCAGGGTCATCGCGACGATCACGCCTTTACCGGCGGCCAGGCCGTCGGCCTTGATCACGATCGGTGCACCGACCTCACGCAGGTAAGCCAGGGCCGGCTCGATCTCGGTGAAGTTCTGGTAGTCGGCGGTCGGGATCTTGTGGCGCGCCAGGAAGTCCTTGGTGAAGGCTTTCGAACCTTCCAGCTGGGCAGCGCCGGCGGTTGGGCCGAAGCAGTCCAGGCCACGGCTGCGGAACAGGTCCACAACGCCGGCTACCAAGGGCACTTCCGGACCGACGATGGTCAGGGAAACGTTTTTCTCGGCAAAGTCGGCCAACTGCTCAAGGGCCAGCACGTCGAGGGCGACGTTTTCGCACTTGGCTTCAATGGCGGTGCCGGCGTTGCCGGGTGCAACGAAAACTTTCTGGACGCGCGGGTCCTGGGCAACTTTCCAGGCCAGGGCGTGTTCGCGGCCACCGCTGCCAATGATCAAAACATTCATTTCAAAAACCTCGGATGACGCTGAATTCTGATCGTTCCCACGCTCTGCGTGGGAATGCCTCTTGTGACGCTCCGCGCCACGCTTTGGGACGCGGAGCGTCCCGGGCTGCATTCCCACGCAGAGCGTGGGAACGAGCAATCAGTGACGGAAGTGGCGCATGCCGGTAAACACCATGGCGATGCCGGCTTCATCAGCCGCTGCAATCACTTCTGCGTCACGCATCGAGCCCCCTGGCTGAATCACCGCTGTCACGCCGGCCTTGGCCGCATTGTCCAGGCCGTCGCGGAACGGGAAGAATGCGTCGGACGCCATCACCGAACCCTGTACCTGCAAGCCGGCATGCTCAGCCTTGATTGCAGCGATACGTGCCGAGTTCACGCGGCTCATCTGGCCGGCGCCGACACCGATGGTCTGGCGATTCTTGGCGTAGACGATGGCGTTGGATTTAACGTACTTGGCGACTTTCCAGGCGAAGATCAGGTCGTTGATTTCCTGTTCGGTCGGGGCGCGCTTGGTCACCACTTTCAAATCGGCGCTGCCGATCATGCCGATGTCGCGGCTCTGTACCAGCAAGCCGCCGTTGACGCGCTTGTAGTCCCAGGCAGCGGCACGCTCGGCCGACCACTCGCCGCAGGCCAGCAGGCGCACATTGGCCTTGGCAGCAACGATGGCGCGGGCCTCGATACTCACGGATGGGGCAATGATCACTTCCACGAACTGACGCTCAACGATCGCCTTGGCGGTCTCGGCGTCCAGTTCACGGTTGAAGGCGATGATGCCGCCGAAGGCCGACTCGGTGTCGGTGGCGTAGGCCAGTTCGTACGCCTGGCGGATACCGCCTTCAGCGTCCGGGCTCACGGCCACGCCGCACGGGTTGGCGTGCTTGACGATCACGCAGGCTGGCTTGACGAAGCTCTTCACACATTCCAGCGCGGCGTCGGTGTCGGCCACGTTGTTGTAGGACAGCTCTTTGCCTTGCAGTTGGGTCGCGGTGGCGATGCCGACTTCAGCAGGCTTGGCCTCAACGTAGAACGCCGCGCTCTGGTGCGGGTTCTCGCCGTAGCGCATTTCCTGGGCCTTGATGAACTGGCTGTTGAAGGTGCGCGGGAACTGGCTGCGACCTTCAGTGCTCAGGGTTTCAGCCGCCTGGTTCACGGTGCCCATGTAGTTGGCGATCATGCCGTCGTAGGCGGCGGTGTGTTCGAAGGCCTTGAGCATCAGGTCGAAGCGCTGGGCGTAGGTCAGGCCGCCGGCTTTCAGGCTTTCCAGTACGCTAGCGTAGTCGCTGGCGTTCACCACGATGGCCACGTCTTTATGGTTTTTGGCTGCCGAGCGAACCATGGTCGGGCCGCCGATATCGATGTTCTCGATGGCGGTCGGCAGGTCGCAGCCTGGCTTGTTGATGGTGGCTTCGAACGGGTACAGGTTAACGGCCACCAGGTCGATCGGCTTGATGCCGTGCTCGCTCATGATGGCGTCGTCGATACCGCGACGACCGAGGATCCCGCCGTGGATTTTCGGGTGCAGGGTCTTGACCCGACCGTCCATCATTTCTGCGAAACCGGTGTAGTCCGCCACTTCCACTGCGGCCACGCCGTTGTCCTGCAGCAGTTTGAAGGTCCCGCCGGTGGAGAGAATCTCCACGCCCAGGGCTTCCAGCTCCCGGGCAAATTCGAGGATCCCGGTCTTGTCGGAGACACTGATCAAGGCACGGCGGATCGGCAGGCGGGTAGTCTGGTCGGTCATTTCAATTTCCATCAAAAGCAAAGGAGTCAGCAAAAAAGGCGTCCGTTTTTACGCGGGCGCCTTTCTGGTTTGATTGAATGCTTACAGCAAATCGTACTGCTTGAGTTTCTTGCGCAGCGTGCCACGGTTCAGACCGAGCAGCTCACTGGCCTTGGTCTGGTTGCCCTTGACGTAGTTCATTACGCTTTCGAGCAACGGCGCTTCGACTTCGGAGAGCACCAGGTTGTACACGTCCGTGACGGCAGCGCCCTCAAGGTGGGCGAAATAATTGTGCAGCGCCTTCTCGACACTCCCGCGAAGGGTCTGGCCTTCTTCGCTCGGCGTGTTGAGGTGCTGTTTCAAATTGACGTTGTCGCTCACGGGTGTTGTTCCACTCACTAAAGTCTCGGTCATCATCGTCATGCGGCCACCCCTTCTCCGTCCCCTGTCACCAGGCTCTTGTAACGCTCGGTGAAGAACTCACGAACGTTGGCGCACTGTGCTTCCGTATCATCCAAACGATTGAAGTGGGCGCGAAACTCCTTGGCGCCCGGCAAGGTTGCGAGATACCAGCCCACATGCTTGCGAGCAATGCGTACGCCCATCACGTCTCCATAGAAGGCGTGCAGGGCGGCCAGATGCTCTAGCAGAATACGTTCCACCTCGATCAGCTCCGGTGCCGGCAAGGTTTCGCCGGTACGCAGAAAATGCTCGATCTCACGAAAAATCCACGGCCGCCCCTGGGCAGCCCGGCCAATCAACAGGCCATCGGCGCCGGTCGCGTGCAGCACGCGCCGGGCTTTCTCGGCTGAATCGATGTCGCCGTTGGCAAAGACGGGAATCGACACCGCCTGCTTGATCGCGGCAATGGTGTCGTACTCGGCTTCACCGGTGTAAAGATCGGCGCGGGTGCGGCCATGCACCGCCAGCGCTGTAATGCCCGCCTGCTCGGCGATCTTCGCCACCGTCAGGCCATTCTTGTTGTCCCGGTCCCAGCCGGTACGGATCTTCAGGGTGACCGGCACATCCACTGCAGCGACAACGGCATGCAGGATCTCGCTCACCAACTGCTCATCCTTCAACAGGGCGGAACCGGCGGCCTTGTTGCAGACCTTCTTGGCCGGGCAACCCATGTTGATATCAATAATCTGCGCCCCCAACTCCACGTTGGCCCGGGCCGCATCCGCCAGCATTTGCGCATCACCGCCGGCGATCTGTACCGAGCGGGGCTCGGGATCACCTTCGTGGATCATGCGCATCCGCGATTTGCGGGTGTTCCACAAACTCATGTCGCTGGTGACCATTTCCGAGACTACAAGCCCTGCGCCCAACCGCTTGCAAAGCTGACGAAAGGGCTGGTCGGTGACGCCCGCCATCGGGGCGAGGATCAAGCCGTTGTGCAATGTGTATGGGCCGATGCGTACCGCCGACATAGGACTTCCCTGTTGTGGGGCCGGATCATTAGAGTTCGAAAAAGGGTTGGCATGATACCCGCTCTCGATGACTGGATAAAGGCTGAATTGGATAAAATCTGAACAGTTATTTTCTTATCGCCGCTGGTTTGGTCAAGGGCGGAGCAGTCAAGAATCCGCCGTCAAACCTTGCCCCTTGGGCCGGATCACTCGGGAGAGTGGAAGCTCAGGCTGTAATTCACCGCTTTGTTGCCCGGGTCGAGGATGTCCAGGGCAATGTGGATCGGCGTCTGGGAGGGCATCTCGGTGACGCCGGCCAACTCGCCGCTGAGGTATTCGGCGGGTTTGAAGCGACGACTGGCGATCATATTCCCGTTCATGTCGGCAAAGCGTAGCTCCAACAATGGGAACGGTTGGGAGAAAGTCGCGCGGTTATAGATGATCGCGTCCACCACCAGGGCGCCGGCGAACTCCGGGTGGCTGCGCACTACCAGGTTGCTGCTCTTGATGTGGGCGATATCGACCCGTGATGGCACGGTGCAGCCCAGTTTCGGGCACAGCTCCTGGAACCACGGGCGGTAGGCGTCCTGGCGTGCCAGGTCGTCGAATTGGTAGGCGACGTATTGTCCCGCCAGGCCGGCGGCGGCCAGCAACACCAGCAAGCCCCAGAACAGGCGGCGACCCCAGCCGGAGGCGCGCTTCTGGGAATACAGGTGCAGCGGGTCGTCTTCCAGGTCCGAAAGCAGGTCGTCGTGGACGCCGGCCTCGGGGCGAGGGCGCTTGCGTTTTGGCTGCGGGCGTTCCGCTTGTTCGGCTTCTGGCTCGTCTGCTACGGCGGTTACCGGTGGGTCGAGTTCGTCATCGGTGGTGTTGGCGTGCAGCGCTGGTTCTTCGTCGGGCTCGACCGCTTCAAACGACATCGAAGGTTCGGTGCGCTTGGGTTTGGCGAGGCTTGCCTTGGCCGGTTGCGGCTCTTCGTCGGCCGGTTGCGGGGCTTGCGCCCGTTCATCCCGAGGCTCGCTGAACAGGCTGGCGGCCCATTGCTCTTCCTCGGCCTTGGCCGTGTCGCGGCTGGCGCTGAGGGCGTCTTCCTTTTGCCGACGGTCGGCGCCGGGTTGGCGACGATCTGCACCCACGGGCTGGGTGTGCTGAATCTCGCGACGTTCCAGCTTGGCCAGTTCTTCGTCGAGGTCCAGGTTATCCAGGTCAAGCTCTTCGGCGTTCCATTGCTTCTGGCTGATGGCCCGCGGTGCTTCGGGTGGCGGTTCTGCTGCAGGCGCAGGCTCTGCCGCTGCTGGTGCCTCGGGCACGGGCGCACTGGCGCGCTGCTCCAGCAGTTGGCGGGCGGCATTGAACACTTGCAGGCATGAGCCACAGCGCACCACGCCACGGGCCACACTCAATTGAGCGTGGTTGACGCGAAAGCGTGCTTGGCAATGTGGGCACTGGGTGACGAAACTGTCGGTCATGCGGCCATCCGATTCATGCAGGCGCTCATTCTAGCGCCGACGACCACTGATGCGTACCCAGCCGTCGCGGTTGGCGATCGGATCCAGCTCGAAATCCTGGGCGTAGGCAGCGGCAACGTCTTCGCCTTGTTCGGCGAGGATGCCCGACAGCGCCAGGCGGCCGCCCGGCTTGACCAGGCTCGACAGCTGCTGCGCCAGTGCGACCAGCGGCCCGGCGAGGATGTTGGCCACCAGTACGTCGGCTTGCACCTGGGGCAATTGCTCCGGCAGGTACAGCGGGAATTTCTCTTCAGCGATGTTATTGCGCCCGGCGTTATCGCGGGAGGCTTCCAGGGCTTGCACGTCGATATCGGTACCGACGGCTTCCCTGGCGCCCAGCAGCAGGGCGGCGATGGCCAGAATCCCCGAACCGCAGCCGAAGTCCAGCACGTTGCAGTCTTTCAGGTCCTGGCCGTCGAGCCATTCCAGGCACAGGGCGGTGGTGGGGTGAGTGCCGGTGCCAAACGCCAGGCCCGGGTCCAGCAGCAGGTTGACGGCGTCAGGCTCGGGGGCGGCGTGCCAGCTCGGCACGATCCACAGGCGCTGGCCAAAGCGCATCGGCTGGAAGTTGTCCATCCAGCTGCGTTCCCAGTCCTGGTCTTCGATGATTTCGCTGTGGTGTTCCGGCAGTGGGCCGCCGGTGAGCAGTTCCATATGGGCCAGTACGCTGGCGGCATCGGTGCCGTCTTCGAACAGGGCCAGCAGATGGGTGTGGGACCACAGCGGGGTGGTATTGAGCTCGGGCTCGAAGATCGGCTGGTCTTCGGCGTCCATGAAGGTCACCGACACGGCGCCCACTTCGAGGAACGCGTCTTCGTAGGTTTCGGCTTGTTCTGGGCTGATGGCGAGACGGACTTGCAGCCAAGGCATGGCGGGCACCTTTGAAAAATGAGTGTGCAGCGGGGTAGGGCTGCGAAAGACGCGCAAGTTTACGCGAGCGAACAGCAGAAGACGACTGTACTGCTGGTGTACACAGAACAAAAATGTGGGAGCGGGCTTGCTCGCGAATGCGGTGTGTCAGTCATGGATGTGTTGACTGGCACACCGCATTCGCGAGCAAGCCCGCTCCCACAAGAGGAATGTATCCATCCAGGAAAGTCGGGTGGGCACAAACAACAAAGCCGCCCGAAGGCGGCTTTGTTGGGTGGATCACTTCGCTTACTGATTAGCCAGCTTGTGTTCCAGGTAGTGAATGTTCACACCACCTTCGCAGAAGCCTTCATCGCGAACCAGATCCCGATGCAACGGGATGTTGGTCTTGATGCCGTCTACCACGATTTCGTCCAGGGCATTACGCATACGGGCCATGGCCTCGTCGCGGGTGGCGCCCCAGGTGATCAGCTTGCCGATCAGCGAGTCGTAGTTGGACGGAACCTTGTAGCCGCTGTACAGGTGCGAATCCACACGGACGCCGTTGCCGCCGGGCGCGTGGAAATGCTTGACCAGGCCAGGGCTTGGGATAAAGGTTTTCGGGTCTTCGGCGTTGATCCGGCACTCCAGGGAGTGGCCGTGGATCTTCACATCATCCTGGGTAAACGACAGCTTGTTGCCAGCGGCGATGCTCAGCATCTCCTTGACGATGTCGATACCGGTGACCATTTCCGAAACCGGATGCTCTACCTGCACACGAGTGTTCATCTCGATGAAGTAGAAACGGCCGTTCTCGTACAGGAACTCGAAAGTGCCCGCGCCACGGTAGTTGATGTCGATGCACGCCTTGACGCAGCGAGCCAGTACTTCCTGGCGAGCAGTTTCATCCAGGCCCGGTGCCGGCGCTTCTTCCAGTACCTTCTGGTGACGGCGTTGCAGCGAGCAATCGCGGTCGCCCAGGTGGATGGCGTGGCCCTGGCCGTCGGACAGTACCTGCACTTCCACGTGACGTGGGTTGGTCAGGTACTTTTCCAGGTAGACCATCGGGTTGCCGAACCAGGCGCCCGCTTCGGAGCGAGTCTGCTTGGCGGCTTCGATGAGGTCTTCTTCCTTGTGTACCACGCGCATGCCGCGACCACCGCCGCCGCCGGCGGCCTTGATGATCACCGGGTAACCGACTTCGCGACCAATGCGCAGGGCGGTTGCCTCGTCTTCAGGCAGCGGGCCGTCGGAACCAGGAACGGTTGGCACGCCGGCCGCGATCATGGCGTCCTTGGCCGATACCTTGTCGCCCATCAGGCGAATGGTTTCGGCTTTCGGGCCGATGAAGGCAAACCCGGATTTCTCCACCTGTTCGGCGAAATCGGCGTTTTCCGCGAGGAAGCCGTAGCCGGGGTGGATGCCATCAGCGCCGGTCACTTCAGCGGCGGCGATGATGTTCGAGACTTTCAGGTACGAGTTCGTGGCCAGTGGCGGGCCGATGCAGATGCTTTCGTCCGCCAGTTTCACGTGCATCAGTTCGGTATCGGCCGTCGAGTAAACAGCGACGGTCTTGATGCCCTCTTCCTTACAGGCGCGCAGGATACGCAGCGCGATCTCGCCGCGGTTGGCGATCAGGACTTTTTGCAGTTTCTTCGCAGGTTTCAACATCGAAGGCGCTCCGCGGTTCAAACGATGGTGAACAGCGGCTGGTCGTACTCAACCGGCTGACCGTTTTCTACCAGGATGGATTCGATGACGCCGGCTTTTTCAGCCGTGATGTGGTTCATCATCTTCATCGCTTCAACGATGCAGATGGTGTCGCCCACTTTCACGGTTGCGCCGACTTCAACGAAGGCTGGCGAGGTCGGTGCCGGGGTGCGGTAGAACGTACCGACCATTGGCGACTTGACCACGAAACCGTTCAGTTTTGGAGCAGCCGGAGCTTCGGCAGCAGCCGCAACCGGAGCAGCAGCCACTGGCGCAGCGGCCGGAGCCGGCGCTTGCATCTGAGGTGCGTAGAACTGTTGGGCCGGGGTCTTGCTGTGACGGCTGATCCGTACGGATTCTTCGCCTTCCTTGATCTCCAGCTCGTCGATACCGGATTCTTCCAGCAGTTCGATCAGTTTCTTAACTTTACGGATATCCATGAATCATCAACTCCCAAAGGGTCGGTCAGGGGCGCTTGGCCGTGTCTTCAAGCTGTTCCAGGGCGGCCTCCAGGGCCAGTCGGTAACCGCTGGCGCCAAGGCCGCAGATCACTCCTACCGCAACGTCGGAGAAGTAAGAGTGATGGCGGAAAGGTTCGCGTTTGTGCACGTTCGATAAATGCACTTCGATGAATGGGATGCTCACCGCCAGCAGCGCGTCACGTAATGCAACGCTTGTGTGCGTAAAAGCGGCGGGATTGATCAGAATAAAGTCCACGCCTTCGCTGCGCGCGGCATGGATACGATCAATCAGTTCGTACTCGGCATTGCTTTGCAGGTAGAGCAGATGGTGGCCGGCATCACGTGCCCGTCGTTCCAGATCGAGGTTGATCTGTTCGAGGGTCACTGACCCGTAGACGCCCGGTTCGCGGGTGCCGAGCAGGTTCAGGTTGGGTCCGTGAAGAACCAGTAAGGTCGCCATCGGCTGTTCCTTGTTATTGATGTGGGCACGGTAGAACCCGGCGACTATGCCGCAAAGCCTTTGTGACTGTCCAGTTCTATGCAGTAGGCAGCACGATTAGCGAGGATTGCGCAAAATATGTGACCGCAAGGCTGAATCCGGTCAGTGTGGGGGCGGGCTTGCTCGCGAAGGCGGTGGTTCAGCCGCCACATGCGTTGACTGCTGCGCCGCCTTCGCGAGCAAGCCCGCTCCCACATGTTGATCTTCACAAGACGGGGGAGCCGGTCAGACGCGGAATGCCTGCACGGCGGTATTGAGTTGCCCGCCAAGTACCAGCAAGTGCTCTCCCTGGCGGCGTCCCTGGCCAATTCGCAGCAAGTTGTCCTCACCTAATTGGTGAATCCGCTCACTGTTATCGCGGATTTCGCTCACAGCGCCACTTTGCTGGGCGGTGACATCGGCAATTCGCACCGCAGTGTCGGAAATGGTCTGGATCGCCCCGACGATTTCATCCAGCGCGCCGTCAGCCGCCTGGGCTTGTTCGGCAGTGGCCTCGGCGTGCTCGACCTGGGCGCGCATGCCTTCCACCGATTGCCGGGCGGCGGTTTGCAGGCCGGCGATCAGGTGCTGGATCTCGGCGGTGGCGCCGGCGGTGCGTTGGGCCAGGGAGCGCACTTCATCGGCTACCACGGCGAACCCGCGCCCGGCCTCACCGGCCCGGGCGGCTTCGATGGCGGCGTTCAGCGCCAGCAGGTTGGTCTGCTCGGCAATTGAGCGAATCACCGTGAGTACGCCGCCGATGGTTGCGGACTCTTCGGCGAGTTTCTCGATCATCTGCGCATTTATCTGCACTTCGCCGACCAGTGCGTGCAACCCGGTCAAGCTCAGGCCGATCACCCGTTGACCCTGTTCCACGGCTTGGCCTGCACTGCGGCTGGCTTCGGCGGCCTGGCTGGCGTCGCCGGCAACCTGCTGGATCGTGGCTTCCAGTTCGCCCAGGGAATCGCGAATCTGCGCGGTGTCACCGGCCTGGCGCTCGGCACCGTCGTGCATGCCGCTGCTTAATTCCGCCAGGGCGCTGCTGCTGCCGGCCACCTGCTCGGCGTTGCCGCGGATGGTGCCCACCAGGTCCACCAGATAGGCGCGCAGGCGATTCAGGGACTCTTCGATATCGTGCAGTTCGCGGTTGGTCTTGCCCAAGGCAATGGGCTGGCTGAAGTCGCCTTCGGCCCAGGTGGACAAGGCCGGCGCCAGGTTGGTCAGCACCCGCGCCAGGCGTCGCTGCAAGGTATCGATCAACAGCGCGATCAGCAAAATCAGGCCGATCATGATGCCTTGTATCAGCCGCACTTCGCCCTGGATCTGCGCATGCTGGGCCCGCACTACCGGCTCCAGGCTGGCGATGGCTTGCTGCACGGCGTTGATTTTCAGGTGGGTGCTGCTGGCCAGTTCGGTGCGTTGCTGGATTTGCTCACGGGTGCGTTTCAGCTCGGCGGGGTAGCGGGTCAGCAGGCTGTTGAGTTCGCGCTTGAGGTCGACGCCGGTGTCCTGGGCCACGGTTTTTTCAGCGTTTTCCAGGCCCATCATGGCCGAGAAGTCGTCGGTATTGGACTCGCTGCTGGCGGTCACCCCCAGCAATGGCAGTTGCCCCAGCAGGTCAGCCTGGCTGCGGATATTGCTGACTTCGCGCTCCACATCGTCGGCCAGTTCGCTGCGCCCGCTGCTTACCAGCTTGTCCCGGGCCAGGGAGAGTTTGGCCAGGTGCTGGGACGCGGCGAGCAACGGCGGCAGATAACGCGCGGCGTCGGGGGAGGTGACGCCGCTGGCGTACTGATTCAATTGCTCCAGATTGGCGCCGAGCTCGCGTTCGGCTTGCAGCAGCAAGGCCTGCGGGTCGCCCGCCAGCTTGCCGGCGGCCAGCAGGTCAGTCTTGCTGAAGGTATCCAGGTCTACCAGGCTGGGGCGCAGGTTTTGCGCCAGCTCTGCCGGCAGTTCATCCAGATGCTGCAACAGGTTTTCCAGGCTCTGGCTGGCGCTGCTCAGGCGCAGGGCGTCGCCGCTGGCGAGGTAATCGTCGATATTGCGCGCGGCCTGGTTCTGGAAGGTCTGCGACAGGCCCAGGTAGCGCTCCATCAACAGATAAGGCCGCTCCAGGGCGCGTTGCGACCACCAGAGCGTCGCGCCCAGGGCCAGGCAAACGGCGACCAGAAGGAGGGTGTTCAGATTCGTCAGCAGCTTCAGGCGCATGCGTGGTTTCAACCGACAGCAGAAGTAAGTGCCTGAAGTTATTGCGTTTCCATTACAGAGTTATGACGGATTCGGTGGATTCCGGTGAAAAGGTGGCACTTTGCTTTGATGCGCGTGCCGAGATCACCCGGTTACGCCCTGCATCTTTGGCACGGTACAGCGCCTCGTCAGCCTGGGCCGCCATCATCAGGCTGTCGGAACCATCACACAGCTCCACCACGCCGGCGCTGAAGGTGCACCACAAATCCTGGGGCTGGGCGGGGTAGTGAATCTCGGCAAAGCGCCCACGGATTTCGTCGAGCACTTTGCAGGCCGAGTCAAGATCGGTGTCGGGCATCACGATGGCAAATTCTTCACCGCCGTAACGGCCTATATAGTCGGTCTTGCGCAGGCGCTGCTTGAGAAACAGCGCGAGGCTCTTGATCACCCGGTCGCCCATGGGGTGGCCGTGGCTGTCGTTGACCCGCTTGAAGTGGTCGATGTCGAGCATCGCAAAGCTCAGCGGCTTGCCCTCGCGGCGCGCGCGGAAGCTGCAGTCTTCGAGCAATTGCAGGATGTGGGTGTGGTTGTACAGCCCGGTGAGGCTGTCGCGCACCATCCGCGCCTTGAGGTTGCGCGCCCGCGCCGCACGGTTGCGCACGGTGGTGATCAGGTGTCGGGGTTTGATCGGCTTGGTGAGGAAGTCGTCGCCGCCTTCGCTCATGGCGTCCAGTTGCTTGTCCAGGTCGTCTTCGGCCGAGAGGTAGATGATCGGCACGCTGACGTAGCGGTCATTGTGGCGGATCACCTTGGCCAGTTCGGTACCGGTGCAGGCCGGCATATACATGTCGAGGATGATCAGGTCGGGCTGGAAATCCGCCAGCTCGGCCATGGCCTGGATCGGTTCGATCAGCGTGCGGGTGACGATGCCGGCGCTGTTGAGCAGGCGCTCGGTGTGCATCGCCTGGGCCCGCGAATCGTCGATGATCAGCACTTTATAAGGTTCGTACTGGGCGACGCAGGTCAGCACTTCGATCTTTTCCAGCAGGCTCGACGCCTCCAGGGTCCCGGTGAGGAACTCCTGGCCGCCGGCGCGCACGGCGGCCAGGCGAGTGGGCGTATCGGTTTCGTGCAGGCTGAAAAACAGCAGCGGCAGCTTTTGCTCCAGGCCTTCCTGGGCTTCGGCGGCAAGCTTCAGGCCAAGGCCGGTGCCGCAGAAATCCACATCCATCACGATGGCCGCCGGCAAGCGCTCGGCCATCGATGCGCGAAATGCTGCCACGCTGTCGAGGGACTGTGCGCTCAAACCGAAAAACTCCAGCTGCTTGGCCAGGCGCTCGGCGCGGTCGTGGTCGGCCAGCATCACGTAGATCGGCTTGCGCATCGGCGGCAGGAGGGTTTGTTCCAAGTGGTCGCCCTGGCGCAGGCCGGTGCGGGACAGGCGCTGCATCAGGCGATTGAGTTCGGTGATCAGGTGGCTGCTCAGGCGGCCGCGGTTATCGTCCACCCCCTTGAGTGAAGCGTTGATCTGGTGCGCCAGTTGGCCGTGCTCCGGCTGCTCGAAGCGTTCGGCGAAGCGCAGCAGGCGCAGGTTGGCCTCGCCGAGTTCGGTCAAGTCGGCGGTCGACCATTCGCTGCGTTGCAGGCGCTGCCAGATCTCAAGAATTTGACGTGCCTGATGAATTACCCGCTGGGCAAAATGGTGCTTGAGACGCTCACGGCTGGGGTCTTCTGGCTCGGTCATATCCTGACTACTAGTTAGGCTGCATGCTGAGGTCGAACTGATGGCTCTATGCTAGCACCTCTTTTCTGTTGCACGAGTGTCATACGTCAATTAACTGCGAGGTCCTGGAGATTCATTTACCGACCAGGCAGTCGCGCGGGCGTAAACAGCGTGCATCCTTTATAGTCGAGCCGCGCACTTGCGCCACCCCGACTAAAAGCGCCGCAATGCTCGGCACGATGGGGTAGGGTTGTGGTCGTAGCTATTGAACTCAAGTGATTGAAAGGATATCGCCATGCTGGACTGGAAAAACCGCGCAGGCAGTGCAAAGGGCCCGGCCCCTGAAACCAAGTCGGCCCCTCGCAGCTATTTCCGTAACCTGCTGATGAGCCGTGCGTTGCTCTCGCTGGTTGCGTTGTATCTGTTGGTCACCGGTGCCCTGGGTTGGTACTGGAGCGAAGAGCCTGCATTGTTCCCGGTTCAGCAGAACGCACAGATTGCCGCCGAGAAGGATGGCAAGCAGATGGTGGTGGGCTTCACTACCGTCGAAACCCTCAAGACCGTGGTGGGCACCTTGCTGAACAAGCCGGGTGGCTACATTTCCAACGACCGTTTCCCGCCGGGCCTGTGGATGGACAACATGCCGAGCTGGGAATACGGCGTGTTGGTGCAGGTACGTGACCTGACCCGTGCCTTGCGCAAAGACTTCGCCCGTTCCCAGTCGCAGTCGGCGGAAGACGCGGACCTGGCCAAGGCCGAACCGCGCTTCAACTTCGACAACAAGAGCTGGGTGCTGCCGTCCAGCGAGTCGGAATACCAGGAAGGCATCAATTCCCTGAGCCGCTACGAAGCGCGTTTGTCCGACCCGAATCAGCGCGGCGCGCTGTTCTATGCCCGTGCCGACAACCTGAACAACTGGCTGGGTGATGTGGCGACCCGTTTGGGTTCGCTGTCGCAACGGCTGTCGGCCAGCGTGGGTCGGGTCAAGCTCAACACCGCGCTGAAAACCGAAGCGCTGGCGCCGGGTGAAGTGCCGCAGGTCGACGAAGAAGTGGTGGAAACCCCATGGATGCAGATCGACAACGTGTTCTACGAAGCCCGCGGCCAGGCCTGGGCCTTGTCCCACCTGCTGCGCGCCATCGAAGTCGACTTCGCCGACGTGCTGGCCAAGAAGAACGCCACCGTCAGCGTGCGCCAGATCATTCGTGAGCTGGAAGCCTCGCAGGAACCGGTATGGAGCCCGATGATTCTTAACGGCAGTGGTTTTGGCGTCCTCGCCAACCATTCGCTGGTCATGGCCAACTACATTTCCCGGGCCAACGCTGCAGTGATCGACTTGCGTCAGCTGCTTAACCAAGGTTGATGATGGACGCTTCCACCAGGGAGGCTGCGCACCGCGCGGCCTCCGACGCCGAACTGATTGCCTGGGTCGACGAGCAGGACAACCTGCTCGGCAGCCTGGTGCGCTCCGACCTGCGCCAGCGCGGGCTGATCGGGCGCTGCACCTTTATCTTCCTGTTCAATTCGGCCGGTGAGCTGTGTGTGCATAGGCGCACCCTGAGCAAAGCCATGTACCCGGGGTTCTGGGACACGGCGGCGGGCGGGATGGTGGCGGCTCATGAGTCTTACGCCGAGTCGGCGGCCCGGGAGCTGGAAGAGGAGTTGGGAGTAAGCGGCGTCGAATTGACCCCGCACGACCACTTCTACTTCGAAGACGGCGACAGCCGGCTCTGGTGCACCTCGTTCTCTGCCGTATGGGACGGGCCCCTGCGGATCCAGCCGGAAGAAGTCATGGAAGCGCGCTTTCTGCCACTGGCGACGGTGTTGCAAGAGGCCGAACAAAAGCCCTATTGCCCGGATGCACAGGAAGGGCTGCGTCGTTATTTGGCCCTGCGTCGCTAAAGTTGCATAAATTGGCGCCATTTGGCTCTTAGCAAGGGGCCTTTTTGCCGTTACACTGCGCGACTTTTCAAGCTGAACCGCTGTTGTTCCACCCTGTAGGAGCGAGCTTGCTCGCGAAAAACGTAAGCACGACGCGTGCTGTCTGAAGGCCCGCGTTATCGTTGACGACCTTCGCGAGCAAGCTCGCTCCTACAGTGGTTTGAACATCGGCGGCTCAGTAGCGCTGCCCCTGCCTGAGTGGGGCTTCGCGGTCGATGATCCCATCGATCAGTCTTTGTCCTCCCAAGAGGATTGCCGGTGGCCAAAAAAGCCGCATCCTTCGCCGCCCTTGGTGGCCTGGTATTTTCCACCGACGCAGGTCGACACTGCCCGGACTGTCGCCAGCCCGTGGACGCGTGTACCTGCAAAACAACCCTGATTCCCGAAGGCGATGGTATTGCCCGCGTACGTCGCGAGAGCAAGGGCCGTGGCGGCAAGACGGTGACCACCATCACCGGCGTGCCCCTGGCCGAAGACGACCTGAAGGCGTTGGCCACGACGCTGAAAAAGCGCTGTGGCACCGGGGGTGCCTTGAAAGACGGCATCATCGAGATTCAGGGCGACCACGTCGAGTTGCTGTTGGCCGAGCTGATCAAGCTGGGTTACAAGGCGAAGAAATCCGGCGGCTAGCAGCCTCTGTGAAAACCACCCCGATGACCCGCTTGCTGAACGCGAACTGTCGTCTCCATGGTTTTCACAGAGCCTGTTCCTGACCGGTGTCTAAACTCTGTCCTGCAAGTGGGGTCTACCCCTCTCACAGGCAAATCGTCATTTTCATTCTTTAGACTGCGCCAGCCTCTGATCAGGCCGGTGCACTTCGACTTCATTTATAGGGGACTTCGATGTCCGTACGACGCACACGCAAAGACGATGGCAGCCAATGGACAGTTGCGGACAGCCGCAGTGTTTACGGGATTCGCCATTGGGGGGCCGGGTATTTCGCGATCAATGATGCCGGTCGCGTTGAAGTCCGTCCGAACGGCCCGAACAGCACGCCTGTCGACCTGTACGAGCAAGTAGACGAGCTGCGCAAAAGCGGCCTGTCCCTGCCGTTGCTGGTGCGCTTCCCCGACATCCTGCAAGATCGCGTGCGCCAGCTGACCGGCGCGTTCGACTCCAATATCGAGCGCCTGGAATACCAGAGCAAATACACCGCGCTGTACCCGATCAAGGTGAACCAGCAGGAAGCGGTGATCGAGAACATCATCGCCACCCAGGACGTGTCCATCGGCCTGGAAGCCGGCTCCAAGCCTGAGCTGCTGGCCGTGCTGGCCCTGGCCCCGAAAGGCGGCACCATCGTCTGCAACGGTTACAAAGACCGTGAGTTCATCCGCCTCGCGCTGATGGGCCAGAAGCTCGGCCACAACGTGTTCATCGTGATCGAGAAAGAATCCGAAGTCGGCCTGGTGATCGAAGAAGCCGCCAACCTCAAGGTCAAGCCACAGGTGGGCCTGCGGGTGCGGCTGTCGTCCCTGGCGTCGAGCAAGTGGGCAGACACCGGTGGCGAGAAATCCAAATTCGGTCTGTCGGCGGCGCAACTGCTGTCGGTGGTCGAGCGCTTCCGCGCGGCGGGCCTGGACCAGGGCATCCGCCTGCTGCACTTCCACATGGGTTCGCAGATCGCCAACCTGGCCGACTACCAGCACGGGTTCAAGGAAGCCATTCGTTACTACGGCGAACTGCGCAACCTCGGCCTGCCGGTGGACCACATCGACGTGGGCGGCGGCCTGGGTGTGGACTACGACGGTACCCACTCGCGTAACGCCAGCTCCATCAACTACGACATGGACGACTACGCCGGCGTGGTCGTGGGCATGCTCAAGGAATTCTGCGACGCGCAGAGCCTGCCGCACCCGAACATCTTCTCCGAGAGCGGCCGTTCCCTGACTGCCCACCACGCCATGCTGGTGGTGCAAGTTACCGACGTCGAGAAGCACAACGACGACGTGCCGCTGATCGAGAACAAGGAAAGCCTGCCGGAAACCGTGCAATGGCTGGTGGACCTGCTGGGCCCGACCGACATTGAAATGGTCACCGAAACCTACTGGCGCGCCACACACTACATGAGCGATGTGGCCACCCAGTACGCTGACGGCAAAATGACCCTCGCCGAAAAGGCCCTGGCCGAGCAATGCTACTTCGCCGTGTGCCGCCGCCTGCACAACTCGTTGAAGGCGCGCCAGCGCTCCCATCGCCAAGTGCTGGACGAACTCAACGACAAGCTGGCCGACAAATACATCTGCAACTTCTCGGTATTCCAGAGCCTGCCGGACACCTGGGCCATCGGCCAGGTACTGCCGATCCTGCCGCTGCATCGCCTCGACGAAGAGCCGCTGCGCCGCGCCGTGCTGCAAGACCTGACCTGCGACTCCGACGGCAAGATCAAGCAGTACGTGGATGAGCAAAGCATCGAGACCAGCCTGCCGGTGCACGCTGTGAACGAGGGTGAAGATTACCTGCTGGGCATCTTCCTGGTGGGTGCCTACCAGGAAATCCTCGGTGACATGCACAACCTGTTCGGTGACACCGACTCGGTGAACATCTACCAGCGTGATGACGGTTCGGTGTACAGCGCCGGGATCGAGACCCACGACACCATCGAAGACATGCTGCGCTACGTGCACTTGTCGCCGGAGGAGTTGATGACTCACTACCGTGACAAGTGCGCCAGCGCGAAGATCACGGCGGCGGAGCGGACTCAGTTCCTGGATGCGCTGCGTCTTGGTTTGACGCGTTCGTCGTACCTGTCCTCGTAAGTACACCGCTCCCAGGCTGACAAAGATCTCAACGTGACAGAGATCCAGTGTGGGAGCGGGCTTGCTCGCGAAGGCGGTGTGTCAGTCAATACATGTGCAGACTGATACACCGCCTTCGCGAGCAAGCCCGCTCCCACATTTGGATCGCCGCAAGTCCTGCAGTTTTTATAGGGCCTGAATAATGTCGAAAAAGCTCCTGCAAGTGTTCACCTTGGCCATCGCGACGCTGCTCGCAGCCTGCTCCCCGATCAAAGTGCTCAACGCACTCACCCCCACCAACACCTTCACCAAAACCTCCTCCATTGCCTACGGCGATGACCCCCGCCAGAAACTCGATATCTACCGTCCCGTCACCGCCTTGCCCGACGCGCCCGTCGTGGTGTTTTTCTATGGCGGCAGCTGGAACAGCGGTTCCAAGGATGACTACGGGTTTGTCGGCGAAGCGTTGGCCTCCCGTGGAATCGTGGTGGTGATCGCCGACTACCGGCTTTACCCGCAAGTGCGTTACCCACTGTTTTTGCAGGACGGCGCCCAAGCGGTCGCCTGGGCGCATCAGCACAGTGCCGAGTACGGCGGCGATCCCCGCAAGCTTTATGTGATGGGCCACAGCTCCGGTGCCTATAACGCGGCAATGCTGGCGCTGGACCCGCAGTGGCTGGCCGGGGTCGGCCTGTCGCCGTCAATCTTCAAAGGCTGGATCGGCCTCGCCGGGCCGTATGATTTCCTGCCGATTGAAAACCGTGATGTGCGCCCGGTGTTCTTCTACCCGGACTCGCCGCCCGATTCCCAACCCATCAACCACGTGAGCCAAAGCGCACCCCCCAGCCTGTTGATTGCTTCGGTGGACGACAACCTGGTCAACCCCAAGCGCAACACCGGCGGGTTGGCGAAAAAGCTGCGAGCGGCGGGTGTGCCGGTGGAGGAGTTCTACTTCACCAAGACCAGCCACGCCACATTGGTGGCGTCGATGTCCCGGCCGCTGCGCTGGCTGGCGCCCGTGCTGGACCGGGTCACGGCGTTTATCACGTTCACGCCGGGCCAGTAAGCCAGCGGTCCTGCTTGTTCAGGCGCCAGGCAATTGCCCACAGCGTCAGGCTGCGCAGGGCCATGAACAACAGGAAGGTTATCCACAAGCCGTGGTTGCCCAGGCCCTGCAAGGCCCAGGCGAAGGGCAGCACAATCACCACCGTCAGCAGCATGCCGTTGCGCATTTCCCGGGCGCGGGTGGCGCCTATGAACAGGCCGTCCAGCAGGTAGCTCCACACGGCGATCAACGGCAGCACGGCGAGGTAGGGCAGGTAGATGTCGGCGGTTTCGCGCACGCTCGGGATGTCGGTTTGCATGGCGATAAACAGGTGGCCGAACACGGCGAACAGGATCGCGAAACCGACGCTGGCCAGCAGCGACCAACCACAGGCCACCACCAGCGAACGGCGCAGGGCCTGGCGGTCGTGGGCGCCAATGGCGTGGCCGCATAACGCCTCCACCGCGTGGGCCAATCCGTCCAGGGCGTGAGCCGTCAGCAACAAACCGTTAAGCAGCAGCGCGTTCGCCGCCACCGTCGCATCACCCAGTCTGGCGCCTTGCACGGTGATCATGAAAAACACTGATTGCAGGGCCAGGCTGCGGATGAAGATATCGCGGTTCACCGCCAGCAGCGGGCGCCAGCTTTGCCAGAGCTTGAGCGCGGCCCAGGCGATATGGCCGGGGTAGGCCCGCAGGGCTTTTTGGGTGAGGGCCAGGCCAAGGAGGGCGCCGGTCCATTCGGCGATCACCGAGGCCCGGGCCGAGCCGACCACACCCCAATCCAGGCCCAGCACGAACCACAGGTTGAGGGCGATGTTGACGAGGTTTGTGGTCAGCAGAATCGCCAGCGGTGCGCGGGCGTTTTGGGTGCCGAGGAACCAGCCCACCAGCGCGTAGCTGGCCAGGGCGGCGGGCAGGCCGAAGAGGCGGGTGTGGAAGAATTCGCGGGTCAGCTGGTTCAGCTCGGGCGAGGGCTGCATCCAGTCCAGCACCAGGCCGCTTAACGGGATGCCGATGCTGCCGAGCAACATCGCCAGGCCCAGCGCCAACAGCAGTCCCTGCAACAGAATCTGCCGCAGCGCGGCCCCATCACCGCGCCCGGCAGCCTGGGCGGCAAACCCGGTGGAGCCCATACGCAGGAAGCCCATGGCCCAGGCGAGGAAGGTGTACAGGCTGGCCCCGACGGCCACGGCACCGAGTTGATGGGCGTGGGGCAGGTGGCCGATGACCATGCTGTCTACCAGCGCTACCAGCGGCACGGAAATGTTCGACAGGATCATCGGCGCGGCGAGGGCCCACACGCGGCGGTGGGTGGGGCGGTCGCGCCAGTCGGTTAGCAGGGAAGTCATGCGGGCTCCTTTGGGGAGCGGTAGTGTAACTGTCCATTAGCTGCGCCGCAGATCCAATGTGGGAGCGAGCTTGCTCGCGAAAGCGGTGTGTCAGTCGCCGGATGTATTGGCTGATCCACCGCCTTCGCGAGCAAGCCCGCTCCCACAGTTTTGACCGCGTAGTGTCAGGTTTTGCGCGGGTGCAGGCATTCGATGGAGCGGTCGACAGTGGTCTTGGCAATTTCCAGCAGATGCCAAACCGCCAGGATCTTCGCCCGCTGCGGGCTTTCCAGCAGTTCGCCGCAATCAAGCGCGGTAGCCGAGGCGCTGCTCAGCAGGCTGGCGGTGTAGAGCAGGGAATCTTCGAAGCTCAGGTCTTCGTTGATGGTGTGGAAGCCTTGGGATGGCAGGTAATGTTCGAGGGCGCGATTGAAGGCGGCGCGGTCGTTGAGGAGGTCGCTGGGTGGGTCGGGAACAAGCTTGTGCATGGTGTAACTCCACTAGTAGGTAAGGAGCTGACACCCGCGCGACTAAACGAGGGTGGCGGCTGTACGCAGGTTAGTCGACCGGCTAGTGGAACCCGGCGCACCCGAAGGTGCCCTGCGCACAGCCGCCATGAAGCATGGCGACAACTTGCGCTCACTAATTCCGGGCGACTAAACCCGATCACTGATAGGCAGTGAAGGAGCGAAGACTAGCCACCGGTCCTGGCAGGCACAAGGCTGAAAGATTGTCTCGGAAACGTCCCTCAAATTAAAGGGATTTGCCTTGCTGGCCCTTTATTAATGCACCACCCAACTGAGCACCCAGAGCCCGAGCATCAACCAGATAATCCCCATGATGATCGAAGCCCGCATAAACGCGCGCACCGCCGAGTACAACAGCATCAGGCCGATAATCAGCATGAGGATGCTGATGATCGAGGTGTCCATCCCCAAGGATCTGGACAGCCCGTCGACAAAGTCGCCGCCCGCGTGGGACAAGGTATTGAACAGCCCGCTGAACAACTCGACGATAAAGTGGATGATCTGGCCGATCTTGAGACCCAGCCATCCGAAAAAGTCTGTTTGCATGTGTGTGTCCTGATAAGACGGTGGGCGTAGCTGCCGAACCTGAGCCTTTGTTCGTTATTGGCCCAAGCTAGTTCCCTTCTAGCATAGAGGTTTACGGGCCGCAGGGATTCACTTGCCTTCGCGCGGCTTGCGCCCGAAGCTATACACCTTCAGGAGCGCCCCATGAATCTCGACCACCTCACCGAACGCCTGCACCGCATCCGCGATACCAACGACTGGAAGCAGTTCCACAGCCCCAAGAACCTGGCGATGGCCGCCAGCGTCGAAATGGCCGAGCTGGTGGAGATTTTCCAATGGTTGAGCGAAGACCAGTCGCGCGAGTTACCCGCCGACAAACTCGCCCATGCCGGCCAGGAAGTGGGTGACATTGTGCTGTATCTGCTGCTGTTGTGCAGCGAATTGGGGTTGGACATGGATCAGGTGGTACAGGCCAAGCTGGCTGACAGCGAACGGCGGTTTGCCAAATGAGCGACCGTCATTTCGACCAGTTGGCCACCCGTTTCGCCGAGAAGATCTACGGCGGTGCCAAGGGCGCGATTCGCCTGGCGGTGCTGCAAGCCGATCTGATTGAAGCGTTGCCGGATCGTCCGCTGCGGGTACTGGATATCGGCGCAGGGCTGGGGCATATGTCGCTGTGGCTGGCCGAGCGTGGCCACGATGTAACCCTGGCCGAACCCGCCGAGCTGATGCTCGAAGGCGCCCGCCAGCGTTTTGCCGAAGCCGGGCAGACCGCCACCTTCATTCAGGCGCCCTGGCAGGACCTGCTGGGTCAGCTCACCGAGCCCTACGACCTGGTGCTGTGCCATGCCGTGCTGGAATGGCTGGCCGAACCCCACGCGATTCTGCCGGTGCTGCACCAGTTGACCGCGCCCGGTGGCTGGCTGTCGCTGGCCTTCTATAACCGCGATGCCTTGATTTACCGCAACCTGCTCAAAGGCCACTTCCGCAAAATGCGCAAGAACGACATGGCCGGCGAAAAGCAGAGCCTCACGCCGCAACAACCCCTGGACCCACGGGAATTGGCGACGCAACTAGAGGGCCTGTGGCAGGTCGAAACCCAGAGTGGCGTGCGGGTGTTCCACGACTATATGCCGGTGGAATTCCAGGCCCGGGCCGAGTTGCAGGATTTGTTGGAGATGGAGCTCGCACACCGTCGTCACCCAAGCTTTGCCGGACTTGGGCGTTATTTGCACTGGATCTGCCGTCCGGTTTAAGCGGCCCAGTCTGCGGAGGTCGAAATGAAGCGCTGTCTTGGACTGATTCTGCTGGGCCTGGGCCTGGCGGGTTGCCAGAGCAACAACCCGTATGTGGCGGCATCCGCCCCGATGCCGCCGGCGCCTGCCCAGGCGGCCAACACCTTTGATGCCAGCGCCTACCCGGCGCCGGTGCGCGACTATGGCGCCTACCGCAGTTGGGCCTGGCTCAACAACCAACTGCCGGCGGGCTCGGCCTGGGCCGATTCGGCGCAGATTGCCGAGGCCGTCAGCGGCGCCCTCGATCAGCGCGGCCTGCGCCCCTTGCATGACAATCGCACCCCCGACCTGCTGGTAAGCGCCGACGTGCGCCTGGAAAAACGCCTGCGCCAGGTCCAGGACGACTACGGCTACGGTTACGGCGGCTATAACCGCTACGGCAACGGCTACGGCATGTACAACAGTGTGCCGGTGGTGCGCACTTATGAAGTGACGGTGGCCGTGGCGCGCATCAGCCTGTTCGACGCGCGCACCCGCCAGCCGGTATGGAGCACCAGCGCCGAAACCACGAGCCAGGGCAGCCTCAGCGAACGGGCCGACTCCCTGCGTGAGGCGATGCAAAAGGCAATGACTGCCTACCCACCCAGTTAGCAGCTATTCTCATCTCAGGCCCGGATCGTCTTTTGGAGAACAACCATGCTTCGTCGTATTGCTGCACTTGCTGTTGTTGTGTTGCTGGGCGGTTGCCAGACCAGCCAGGTCAACCATGATTTCGACGCCAGCCGGGACTTTGGCGCGTACCGCAGCTGGAGCTGGAAAGAGCCGGCGTTGCAATACCGCCCGGATGACCCGCGGATCAAGAGTGACCTCACCGAGCAGCGCATCCGCCAGGCCGTGGGCGAGCAACTCGACCAGCGTGGCCTGCGCCCTGCGGCGCCGGGTACCAAGGCTGACCTGAATGTGCAGACTTACCTGATCGTCGAAGACCGCCAGCAACAAGTCACCACCAACTACGGCGGCGCCTGGGGCGGCCCGTGGAATGGTTACTGGGGCGCGCCGATGTACAACGAAACCCGCAGCATCACCTACAAGGTGGCCACCATCCAGATTGATTTGCTGGACGGCAAGGACGGCAAACTCGTGTGGCGCGGCAGCGATGAGCAAATCCTCGCCAGTTCCCCCGAGCCACAGGACCGCAGCGCAGCTATTCGTGCGACGGTGACGAAGGTGCTGTCCAACTACCCGCCGCATTGATTCGTTAATCTGCCCTCCGCCAGTCGCCTGCCCATGGCGACTGGCCTGCAGCCCCCGCCGCTGTTGTCTACACTCCCAAGCAACACAGGAGAGTAAGCGCTCGGCAGTGTGCCGGCAAAGGAGTGCTCGATGTCTCCCCGACTTCGTTCCGGCCGCCTGGCCGGGCATGCAAGGCAGCGTGGTGCGATTGGGTTGATGGCGGCCCTGACCCTGGGCATGGCGCTGGTGTTTCTGTTGGTGGTCATCGACAGCAGCCGGCTGTATCTGGAAAAGCGCAAGTTGCAGTCCATCGCGGATACGGCGGCGCTGGAGTCGGCCAATCGCGGCGGGCAATGTGCGACGGGGACCACCGCCAACGATTACGCCACTCAGAACGCGACACGTAATGGCTTCACGGTTGTCGCGAACACCCGTGCACTCACCGTCACCTGCGGCACCCTGGTGACCAATGCGAGCAATCTTCGGGTATTCAGCGCCGACGCCACGAAAAACGAGGCGATCCAGGTGGTGGCTTCCGAGACCGTGACGACCAGCGTCGCCGGCGGCCTATGGAACCTGCTCAACGGCGTACCCATGGCGACACAGACGACCGTCAGCGCGACGGCCGTTGCGGCATTGGGGCCACCACTGGCGGCATTGACCATTCGCAGCACGGCCCTGGTCGTGGATTCGACCAACGCGCCAATGCTTAACGGCCTGACCGGCGGCTTGTTGGGCGGTGCGTTGAACATTTCGGTAGCGGGCTGGAACGGCCTGATCAACACCAATATCTCGCTGCTGAGTTACCTGGACCAGTTGAAACTTGACCTGGGACTGACCGCCGGCGGCTATACCGAAGTGTTGGGTAACACGATCTCGGTTGGCCAGTTGATTCAATCGGCAATCAATGTGCTGGACCCCACCCATACGTTGACGGGCACCGCGACCATCGTCAGCCTGCAAGCCCTGAAAATAGCGGCGGGGGCGACCCAAGTGGTGCTGGGCAATGTCCTGTCGATCGAGAGTGGCAGCAATGTCGCCGCCCTGGCGGTCAACATGCGGGTGTTTGACCTGATTCAAGGTTTCGTACAACTGGCCAACAAGAAAAACGGCCTGGTGGCCAGTTTTCCCATCAACCTGCCCGGGGTTGCGCAAATCACTGCCAGTGTTCAGGTGTTACAGCCGCCGCAAATGTCGGCCATCGGTAACCCGGCCCGCGCTACGGCAGCGGGGCAAGACACTCGCTTCGGCCCGAACCGGATTTACGTACAAACCGGCCAGTTACGCACGAAGCTGTCGGTTAATTTGCCGGTACTCAATACGGTCTCTGCCCTCACAAACGCAGTCACCGGGCTGGTTTCGCCGTTGCTGGGCACCCTCACGGCGTTACTCAATCTCAACTTGGTTGGCGTCATCAACTCGTTGACTTGCGCGGTCTCGTGCACGTCCCCGTTTATTCAAGTGTTGCCGCCACCGGTGGGTATCGATATCGAGCTGGATGCCGCCAGTGCCAGCAGTTGGGTCACGGGCTACACGTGCCCCAGCCCTACCAATAAAAGCCTGACCACTGCCACTAATACCTCCTTGGTGAACCTGAGGATGGGCAAGATTGACTCCAGCAGCGTTTTTGGCCCCGGCCCCACGCCCCCCACGGTGGTGGTGGCGCCCTTGAAGGTCGTGGATATTGGCACTCGCACCTGCACGTTGATCGTGTTTTGTTCAAACACGCCCTCGGTCGGTGGCGGTTTGGGGTTGTCGGCCAATATTCAGGTAGGCGGTGCCTCCGGCGTTCCTCACACCTACACGTCGCCCAATTTGCCGGAGATCTCGCAGCCGCCGTATTACTACAGCTACAGCACCACCAATATTGTCAGTGGCTTGACGGACCCGGTAAATGGACTGGTGCCGGGGCTTAACCTGAACATGTACGGGCCGACTCCCGGTAACGAGAATCTGTTGGGCAACGTGATCGGGGGGCTTGGGTCAATTTTGAGTGGTGTTACCACCGCGCTGCTCAATGTGCTGAATGCAACGTTGATACCCCTGCTTAACTCGGTGGTAAACACACTGTTGTTGGGGCTGGGAATCGACCTCAACCAGGTCGGGGTGGGCGCCAACCTCAGTTGCCACTCAGGCCAGGCTTACCTCGTGATCTAGGCCTAGCTCACCAGCGGCAACTCCACACAAAACTTCGCCCCATGTTCACTGTTGGCGACGCTCAACCGGCCGCCCATGTTTTCGACAATGCCGTAGCTCACCGACAATCCCAGGCCGGTGCCCACGCCAATCGGCTTGGTGGTGAAAAACGGTTCGAAAATCCGCTCCAGCAAGCGCGGGTCGATCCCGCCGCCGTTGTCTTCCACCCAGATGCGTACGTGGCGGCTGTCGTGCTCGATCTGCACCGAGATCCACGGCTGCAGGTCGTGGTGGTGTTCGCGTTTGCTCAGCAGGGCATCGCGGGCGTTGACCATCAGGTTGATCAGCACCTGTTCCAACTGGTCGACATAGCCTTTGACTTGCACCGTAACGTCCAGCGGCGCAATACGCAGGTCCACGCCTTTGCCGCGCATGCCCTCACTGAGCAACGACAAGGTGCCTTCCACGGCCTGCGTCGGGTTGAAGGGCTGCTGTTCGACTTCCGAACGGCGGCCGAAGACGCGCATATGGTCCACCACGCGGGCCGCCCGCTGGACCTGGGAGTCGATGCGCTGGAGTTTTTCCGTCAGGTAGTCGATCTGTGCATCACCGTTGCTCAAGCGCTTGAGCACGTTGACGATGGCCATGCGCATCACATTCAACGGCTGGTTGATCTCGTGAGCCAGGCCGGTGGCCATTTCGCCGAGGGTGGCCATTTTGGCGCTTTGGGTCAGTTGCTGCTGGGAGCGGCGCACTTCGGTGTTGTCCCGGCCTACGGCTTGCACTTCCTGTAACCGGCCCTGTTCGTCGAACACGCCCCGGTCCGACCACACCCACCAGGCATGGGTACGCCCCGGCAGTTGCAGGCTGATTTCGGCAGTGCTCACGGGGAACTCCGGGGTCAATTGCTGGATGCGCTGCACAAATGCCTCGCGCTGTTCTTCGGACAACCACTGGCTGAGGTTCATGCCCGGCAGGTGTTCAGGCCGGCATTCCATGTAGTGGGCCAGGGGCGTATTGCCGAAGGTCAGGGTCAGGTCCGGACGGTAGCGACAGATCATGGCCGGGGAGTCCTCCACCAGGATCCGGTAGCGTTCCTCGCTGTCCTTGACCCGTTGCGCCGCCAGCGTCGACTCAGTGACGTCGAGCCACAGGCCCACGGCTTCCACGGGCAACCCCAGGTCGTCGCGCAGCAGCCGGGCTTCATCCAGCAGCCAGTGGTAGTTGCCTTGTCTGTCGAGCACCCGGTAACGGCAGCTCACGTGGCCTTCGCGCAGCAGGTGGCGGGTACGGTCGAAGTAGAGGTCGCGGTCTTCGGGGTGGATCCATTGGTTGAGCGACGCGGGGGTGAAGTCGGCCAGGGTACGGCCGAGCAACGGCAGCAGGCTGTCGCTGAAGAACACGGGTTGCAGGGTGCCCTCGACGTAACGCTGCACATAGATCACGGCGGGGGAACTGGCGATCAGGTTGTCCAGTCGTGCGTGGGCGGCGGCGGCCTGTTGTTCCTGGTTTTTTATGTCGCTGATGTCGAGCATGAAGCCCACCAGTCGACGCTGCTCCCCCGAGCCCAGCGCTTGCCCCTGTACGCGGTACCAGATGGGGTTTTGCGCCGGGTCGGCACGTTGCAGGCGAACGCTGCTCGAGAGCGGCTTGCCCAGGGTCTTGAGGTCTTGCAGGCGGCTGGCGAGTTCTTCCCGGTCGGCGGGGTGAATCAGCTTGAGCCACATCGGCAGCGATAGCCGTGTGGTGGCCTCGCCTTGGCTCAGGGTATGCAGCAGTTGAGGGGCTAGCTCAATCTCTTCACTGTGTGGAGGCAGCTCCCACCAGCCGGTGCCGAGCAGTCCTTGCAGTGCTTCAAGGCGATCCAGTTGCTGCTGATGACGCTGTTCGCGCAGGCGGCCCAGCAGCGGCGCGGCGAGGGCGGCGGTCAGTTGTAACCAGTCACGCTCGCTGTTGGGTTCCTGGCGGCTATAAAAGCCGCACAGCAGCCAGGCTCCTACGCCATGGCCGTCCCGGTAAGGCACCAGAAAACCGTCCGCATTGCCAAACAGCCCTTGCAGCCTTGGATGATCGCTATGGCCCCGGTTTACGTTGAGACTCACCGGGGCCGTGCCGCCCAGGCTGTCGAGGCTGGTGCCCAGAGCCTGGCCTTGGCTCCAGAGCGCCGGTGCGTCGTGTGACGCGTAGTGGCCTTGAATCCACCAGCCCTGGTCCTGCTCATCCAGCACCGCGATTGCGACACAGGGGACGTGCCAGGACTGAGCGATGGTTTGCAGCGCGTCACCGAGCACCTCAGGCAGGCGCGTCAGGCTGCATACCCGCAGTTGCTCGCTGATCTGATCGCTTATCCGCTGATGATGTTCGCGCGCGAGTGTGAGGTGGCGCTGGTCAACCAGGTCACCGATGTCCAGCAATTGCAGAAGCCAGCCTTTGCCCTCGGGTTGAATCCAGCCACGGGTATGCAAGACCTGGCCGGCGAGCCCCTTGAAGTCCAGGTCCAGGCTATGCCCCTGCCAGTCGCCGGGGGCGCCTTCGATCGCCAGGGCGCTCTTTGCACACAGGTAGTCAAGCAGGGGTGGCGGCTGTTGCTGTAGCGCTGGCGGGTGTTGCAGGCGATGTCGAAGGGCGCCGTGCACCTCCAGAACATGGCCTTGGGCATCCAGGTACATCAGCAACGCGGCGTTCGTGGGCATCGTTGCCGGTGCGTCCGTCGCCAGATGATTGCTGCGCCCTAGCAGCCGCCCCAAGAGGTTGTCCCCGGATGTCAAAATTGCAGGCTCGATTGGGCAGAAAGCGTGGTGGGCAGGCTGGGCACCGTACCAATGCCGGGTAACACCAGAAACGGTAGCACGTTTTTGAGGTTCGCCGAGGGGTAGTTGATTTTCACCGTCAGCAAGCCGAGCGGGGTGTAGGTGGCCGTCACGTAGGAGGGCAGAAAATTGAACGCGGGGGGGATCCAGCCCAGTTGGGCCTGGGCCGCCGCGGTGGCACGGGCGGTAATCGCATCGGCGTAGTTGGCGGTGGAAGGGTCCAGCGCGACACTGCGCCTGACGCCCTCAGCGGCGGCCTGCGTGAAAGACTGCATCAGCAGCAACGGCAGGCTGTAGCTGACGAGGCCATAAAACACGCCAAAAAAAATCATGAAGACCATCGCGAACTCAAGCGCGGCGGCACCTTTTTGTTTTCCGGGGAGGCCATATTTCATGACTGCGTCTACCCTGACTGCTACTACCTGATATCAGCATAGAATCATTCCGCAAAAAGGGATTTTTTTTACGTGATTCAAAGCCTCGTCCTATTCATTTGGTTGGCGCTGTGCGCTGTGCAAGATATTCGTGTACGTCAGATCTCCAATCGCTTGACCCTCGGAGCTGGCCTGCTGGCGCTGGTTTATCTGCTCTGGAGTGGCACCACCTGGCTCGGCGCGCCGGCTGCCGAAGGCGGCTGGGCGTTTGCCCTGGCGCTGCTCTTTACCTTGCCAGGTTATGCACTGGGCCGCCTGGGTGCCGGTGACGTGAAGTTGATCGCGGCATTGGCGCTGGCGTCCAACCACCTCTACGTATTGGGCACCTTTATCGGCGCAGGCCTCGCCAGCGCGGCTTGGCTGCTGCTGGCCCCCAGGCTATGGCCGCTGATGAATCAGGGGCTTAGGAACACCTTGCAGTACCTGCATCCGACGCGCTCGGCCAAGCAGCCGTTCGTGCCGTTTTTATTGATCGGTTTCTGCCTGACCTGGATTTGGATCCCATTAGTCGCCAGGTAGGCTATCGCTATGTACATAGTAGGAAAGTACGTCTACGTTTATGGATAGGCTGTATAGGAAAGTCGTCGGAATGGATCGGTCGGTCTTTGGCTTGCCCAGGCATGGAGTAGCGCGTGAACAAGCTTATATCTGAAGTGAAAGTGCTCGTTGTCGATGATCAGCCCCTGATCGTGGAAGAGCTTTGCGAATTTCTTGAAAGCAGCGGTTACCGCTGTGTCCCTTGCAACTCCAGCCAGCAGGCTATCGAGCGTTTTCGTGACGATACCGAGATCGGCCTGGTGCTGTGCGATCTGCACATGCCGGAGATGGATGGCATCGAACTGGTCCAGGCTCTGCAACGCCTGGCCGGCAAGCAGCGGGTGTTTGAAGCCATCATGTTGACCGGGCGTGCCGACAAGCAGGACGTCATCAAGGCCCTGCGCGCCGGGATTGCCGATTACTACCAGAAGCCGATCAATTTGAGCGAGCTGCTTGAAGGGTTGCAACGCCAGGTCGTGGCGCTGCAAGACCGCCAGAAAAACCTCGACCTGGGGCATCTGAACCAGAAGCTGCAGTTTCTCTCGGCGTCCATCGACGATCTTTATCATGACCTCGACAAGGTGCGCAGCAGCCCGCAATCGACCCTGTCGAATGAAGCCGAGGGCGAAGTCAGCGAGACTGACAGCATTGAAATACCGGCGATCTTCAATCAGTTGTCCCCGCGCCAACTGGACGTCGCAAGGTTGGTGGGCAAGGGCCAGACCAATTATCAGATTGCCTGTGAGCTGGGCATCACTGAGAACACGGTGAAACTCTACGTGTCTCAGGTGCTGCGCCTGACCCATATGCACAACCGCACCCAATTGGCGCTGGCGTTATCGCCGAGTAATTCGACGGCCCGCCAGCGCGTCACTGCCCACTAGTTGCTGTTGCCACCGGGGGTATTGCCGCCCTGTTTCTGTTCGAAATACTCGGGGATAGGATGCTTGTAACTTTCCAGTAAACGTTGCATGGCCTGCTCGCGTTCAGCGGGTGCGGCCTTTTGCGGGTGGGCGGATGCCCGTTCACCGCTGACTTGCATCTGCAGCCAGCCCTCGGTCTGTTGTTGATAGGGCGAAGAAGGCCCCGGTTCGATGGCCAGCGCGCTCAGTGGCAGGCCGGCTAACAGCAGGTTGGCGAGCAGTTTGAGTTTCATCTGGTTTACTCCCTGAAAGGCCTATTTGACCGGCGTCTGCGGAACGTCGCTGACAGCCGCGACCTGATCTTTTGCCGGTTTGGCCATTGATACGGGTGCCTTGAGTTGCTGTGCCCGCGCTTGGGCGTCAGTCACCTGTTCCGGGCTCAGGCCCATGCGGCTGACCAGTTGCGCCGCTTGCCCCCAGTTGTCCTGGTAGATCAGCAACGTCACCAGGTTGACCGCCGCCAGTTGATCACTTTGCTTGAGTTCTATAGCCGTGAGGAATTCAAAGCGCGCGTCTTCCAGGCGCAGTTGATTGAGGTACACAACGCCCAGGTCGTTGCGGATCTTTTCATCGGTGGGCGACAGCGTGGCCGCGCGTTGCAAGTGCGCCATGGCTTGACCGTTGTCACCTTTGGCCGCCGCCAGTTGGCCGAGGCCATGTTCACCTTCGGCAGCCATGCAGGTGCCGAGCAGGCTGCGGTACAGCGGTTCGGCTTCGCTGCGTCCCAGCAAGCGGTAAACCTTGGCTTTGCGCTGGCGTACCTGAGGCAGGGTTTCCGGCAGGTTTTGCAGGTTGGCCAGGCTGGCGTGGAGTTTGCCGTCGTTGGCCATTTCGTCGGCCAGGTTCAGTGACAGTTCCTGGTCGGCGCCGGGTTTGGCACAACTGCCGGGCGTACCCAGGCCCGCCCACGGCATCTGCCCGTTAGTGGCGCAGCCGCCCAACAGCAACAGGCTGCACGCGATCATCAGTGTCTTCATGGCATGTCCTCTCAAGGCCCCATGGCCTTCGATATCGCGATAAAGCCGGGGCCGGCCAAAACGATCAGCAATGCCGGAAACAGGAAGACCATCATCACGACGGACATCTTGGCCGACATCTTGGAAATGTATTCCTGCATCCGGGTCAGGCGTCGGTCATCGAGCAACAGCTTGAGGGCCAGCAATGACTTCATTGCCCCGCCGCCCTGGTGCAGCAGTTGCTGGAGAATCGAACAGGTGTCGGTGAACTCGTCGACGCTCAACAGTTGGCTGGCTTTGCTCAGCTCCTCTCCCAACTCCAGGCCGGAGTCGACTCGAACCAGCACCAGGCGTAATTCTGCGGTGAGCACCGGCAGCAGCTTCTGCGCTTCATTGGTCATGACTCGCAGCGTCTGCTCCACCGCCATGCCCGACTCAAACAAAATGCGCAGCAGCGGAATAAAGGTCGACACTTCGCGCGCGATTTGTTCCTGCCGGCGTTTGGACAGGGATGCCAGAACCCGCTTGGGTATCAGGTAGCCGATGGCCAGGCCCAGGAACGGCGCGAGCCATTTCGGCTCGGCCTCGGGAAATAACAGGCTTTGCACCAGCAGGGTCAGGCCCAGCAACAGCAAGGGCGCGCCAACCTGGCAAGCAGCGAACATGGAGCGCTGGCTGGCCTTTCTCCAGCCGATGCGGTTGAGCAGGGTCTGGGTTTCGTTATCGAGGCTGATGGTGCGCTGGCCGAGTCGCGTGCTGCCCAGCTGACGCAACCACTCACCCAGGCGGTCCTCACGGCCGGTTTGGCCCTGTAGCCGCTGGGTGACCAGGCGGTCCTGGCGGCGCTGGCCCAACACGTTGGCGAGCACCAGCAACAGCGCAGCCAGAAACAGTAATGCACTGATCAGCAGGACCATGTCAGACGCTCCTCAGCATGCGCCACAGCGCCACGCAACCGATGATCTGCATGGCAAACGCGCCCAGCAGCATGTGCCGGCCACTGGTGTCTGCCCACATGCCTACCAGGTAGGTGGGGTTCGTCAGCAGGAAGTAACCGGCCACGCTGACCGGTAATAGCGCCAGCACCACAGCTGTGACGCGGGTTTCCCCGGTCATTGCCCGGAGTTGGCGGGCGCCTTGGTCCCGCTCGCGAATCATTTTGATCAGGTTTTCCAGCAACTCGCTCGCGTTGCCGCCATAGCGATGGTTGACCTTCAGGCCGATGGCAAACAGACGTAACTCATCCTGTTCGTAAAACTCGGCAAAATCCTCAGCGGCTTCGGGCAGGCTGACGCCCAGTTGAACGTTACGCTTGATCCGGCCCATGGACTTCTTCAGCGGGTCTTCGCTGGCATCGATACCGCCCAGCACCGCATCCGCCAGGGTGCGCCCTGACTTGAGGCTACGCACCGCGTGATCGAGCAGTTGCGGCAATTGCTCGATCATCCGGCGCAATCGCCGTTGATAGCGCAAAGCGATGTAAAGCCGCAGGGCCAGCGGCGGCACCACGAGCATCGCCAGCAAGCCGAGCCATTCGCCCGCAAGCACGCCCAGCAATACACCCACCGCCCATAGCGTCAGCCACAAACCGAGGCGTTCCGTCGGCCTGCCCAGGCCCGCGCGGATGAACGTACGCTCCAGTCGGGTGACCGCGCTTCTTTCGGCCGGGGCATGTGGCTGCCCTTCGGCCAGGCGCTCCAGCACCCGATCGGTCTGCGCCTTGCGCAAACCGCTGCGCATCAGGTGCAGCGCCAGCAGCAGCAGGCTCAGGGAAACGACCGCGAGCACAATCGGGAGGATCATCGCATTGGCCTCCTACAACGGCAGGTGGCTTTCACGGCGCAGCTTATCGCCGGCCGGGTTGAGCGCTTCGCGCAGGAAGCTGTTGCGCTTGTCGTGTCGAAACAGGGTGTTGGTGACATACACGTCATCGCGCACGCCCACCACTTCCACCACTTCGCTGACACAGCGACGGCCATCAGGCAGGCGCGTCAGTTGAATCACCACATCCAGGGCGGCGCAGATCATTTGGCGCAGGGTTTTTTCTGCCACCACTCGCCCGGTCAGGCCCACCAGGGTTTCCAGGCGCAGTAATGCGTCCTGGGCGTTGTTGGCGTGCACCGTACTCATCGAACCATCGTGGCCGGTGTTCATGGCGGTCAACACGTCGAGTACTTCGACGCCGCGAATCTCGCCAAGGATGATCCGGTCGGGACGCATCCGCAGGGCGTTGCGAATCAGGTCGCTGGCTTTCACCTCACCATGGCCTTCGGCGTTGGGCGGGCGGGTTTCCAAGCGCACAACGTGGGGATGGCCCAGTTGCAGTTCTGCCACATCTTCGATGGTGACCAGCCGTTCATGGGGGTTGATCAACTGGCTGAGGATATTGAGCAGTGTGGTTTTACCGGTGCCGGTACCGCCGCTGATGAGGATGTTGCAGCGCTTGCCGACGGCCTCCTGGAAGAATTCGAAGATCGATTGGTCGATGGTCTGCATCGCCACCAGGTCGCTGCTCTTGAGCATGTCCTTGCGAAACTTTCGAATCGACAGGCAAGGCCCGTCCAGCGCAATCGGTGGAATGATCGCATTGACCCGGCTGCCGTCGGGCAGGCGCGCATCGACCATTGGCGACGACTCGTCCAGGCGCCGACCCAATGGGGCGAGGATGCGTTGCATGACTCGCTCCACATGGTGGTCATCGATGAAACGCAAATCGCTCTGGTGCAGCAGGCCGTCGCGCTCGACAAATACCCGGTGCGGGCCGTTGACCAGAATCTCGGTAACGGAGGGGTCGCGCAGCAGCACTTCCAGTGGGCCAAAACCGGTCAGCTCATCGACGATTTCTTCGGCCAGGCGCTCCATTTCGTAGCGGGAAATCGCCAGGTGCATGCGCGTGATGTATTCGGCGACCTTGTCGATCACAAACTGCGCCAGGGATTGCCGGGTGCCTTCCAGCAGGTTTTTCCCCGACTCTTCGATGGCATCGATGATGTAACGGTGCAGCACCAGTTTCAGGCCATCGTGATCGGTATTGCCGACGCCGCCACGCCCGGGAACGCCGAACAGTTTTTCGCTGCTCATTTGGTCCCCAGTAGGCGGTTGAGCCAGTTGGTGGAGGGTTTTTCCAGGCCTTCGGAGCGCTTCGCCAGGCGCTCGCCCAGGGTGCGCAACGCTTGGGTCAGGGGCTCGCGCGGGGCCAGTGCAAACAGGGTCTGTGCCTGGTTCTTTGCACTCAGGCGAATCTCCGGGCTCAGGGCCAGCACGGCGATGACCTCCAGCCCGAAGCTTTTGCTCAAAGCGTCGGCGTCGGGGGCGGCCCCTTTCAGGTATCGGTCCACCAGCAAGCGGGCGTGCTCCAGCTTCATGCCTTTTTCCCGCCACAGGTTCAGTACCGCCAGATTGCGACGGCAGTCGGGCACGCTCTGATCGGTACACCACAGCAGTTTGTCGCAATGGCTGACAAAGGTGCGTAACGCTTCACTGTCCGGCTGGCCGGTGAGGTTGACCACGATGTGCTGGAAATGCTGACGCAGGGCGCTGAGCAGCATGTACAGCTCTGCGGCACTGGTACGCTCCAGCGGCTCGTCGTTGTCGTGGTAAGCGAGGATGCGCAGGCCGGCTTCGGCTGCGGTGAAGGCGCTGTTGATCAGCGTTGCGTCCAGGCGCCGCAAGTGGCGCAGGGCGTCGCCGAAATGAAAAGAACTTTCCAGCCCCAGCAGGGCCAGGCTGTCGGCGCGAGGCAGGCCCAGGTCGAGCAATAATGTGTGTTGTCCGCTTTTTTGCACCACGAGCGCCAGGTGGCTGGCGATCAGCGCCCCGTCGGCGTTGCCCTGGGTACCGTAAAGCACGGTGAGGCCGCCCAGGTGGGCATTGGGGGCGACGGCCGGCAAGCGTTTACTCAAGCGGCGAACCAGGCCGGCGACCTCGCTGGAGCGTGAGCCATAAGCGACGAAATCCCGCGCACCGGCCCGCATCGCATTGAGTACCAGTTGATTGTCCATGCCGTCGCCCAAGGCAACGATCGCCAGCATCGGCTTGGCTTCCAGAGCGCCTTCGATCAAGGCACATTGGGTGGTCACGTGCTCGCGGTCGAGGCCGATAAACACCAGGTTGGCAAAGGTGACATCCACCAGCGCCAACAGCTCGTCGAGGCTGCCACCGCCGGCGCCGACTACTTGCCCAAGGGGCGCGAGTGCACCCTGAAGCCATTCCAGATCCGTGGTGTTGCGGGTGATTGCCAAAAAAGTCTGGCTCAGGCTTTCACTCATTGGGACAGTCCTGTGCGGCGGTCGAAATTACCGTTTTCCAGGAAGAACAGGCGGTACCAGTTCGGGTCGTAGCTACGCAGTTTCTCTCCGGGCAAGGACGGCAGTTGGGCGTTCGCTGTCAGTGGCTGCACCAGGTGCGGGGTGACGATCATCAGCAGCTCTTTTTCTTCGCGGCTGATATTGGAATCCCGGAAGAACGCGCCGAGCACCGGGATGTCGCCAAGGCCGGGAAACTTGCTGATGGTGGAGCGGTTATTGGTGCTGATCAGGCCACTGATGACGAAGCTTTCCCCATCGGCCAGGGACACGCTGGTGTCTGTGCGGCGCACGGTCAGTGCCGGCACGGAGATCCCTTCGATTTGCACGGCGTTGGAGTAGTCCAGTTCGCTGACTTCCGGCGCGACCTTGAGGGAGATGCGATTACGGTCGATGACAGTGGGGGTCAGCGTCAGGCGAATGCCAAACTCCTTGTACTCGATGGAGATGGTGTCGCTGCCGGTGCTGGGCACTGGGATGGGCACTTCACCACCGGCCAGGAATGTCGCGCTTTGCCCGCTCATGGCGACCAGGCTGGGGCGGGCCAGGGTATAGGCAAAGCCACTGCGTTCCAGAGCGTTGATCAGCGCCCCGAACCGGCCGCTGCCGAAGCCGATATTGAAGCTGCCGTTATCCAGCGGCAGGGTGCCTGCGCCCGTGCCGGGGCTGCCGAACAGGAAATTGCGCGTGCCGCCAAAGATCGAGGTGCTGGCCTCTTTGAGTTTGGTGCGGCTGACCTCGACAAAGCGGATATCGGTTTGCACCTGGCTGGGCAGTGCAGGGTCGTCGGAGGGCGACAGGGCCAGGCTGGTCAGTGCCGAGGTGGCCTTGCCTTGAACAAACACCATGCTCTGGCGCGGGCTTGTGGAACAACCGGTCCAGACCATCAGGCTGGTCGCGCCGGGAGCCATGCCCGTGAGCAGGAACGATTGACTGCCGTTGACATGCACATCGGCAATCTTGGGGTCGCCAATGGCCAGGCGCGTGATCGGCACCGGAGACTGGATGGCCTGCTGGACGCCTTCACCGACCTCCAGCACCGCCGGCAATTGACCCAGGCTGGCACAGTTGCCCGGGGCTGCGAAGGCCAGCTCGAGGGGCAGGCTCAGGGTGAAAATGGCCCAGAGCACGCGTGGAAAAAACGGCACGGAACGACTGCTCATTCAAGGCATCCTTAGCTCTGTCAGGGCGTTTGTTGAGTAACCTGATTGCCGCGTATGACTTCGACCCCCGAGCGCCGTATCGCGCCACTCCCTGCCGATGGGTTGAAGCCGTTGATGGGGGCAGTACTTAACGCCAGTTGATTGAACTGATAGAGATCGCGCTTGGCGTTGTCGAGGTTCGCCGCGGAATCACGTTCTCCGCTCCAGTAATGGCTCAGCAGTTGCTCGTCGGCACTGCGTACCGCCAGGCGCAGCACGCCGGATTGTGCGGCGAGCATCAGCCGACTCAGCAGTTGCTCCGGCACCGCCAGGGTCACGATGCGTGCGCTGGCGCGACTCTGTTGCTGCCTGAGCTTTTCTTCGTCATTGGCCGGCGGTGGCGAGCCGGGCTTGCCGTCGTTGGTCAGCCCCAGTTGGTCACCGATGCCCAGCAGGCGCAATGCGGGTATGACGACTTGGGCTGACGGTTGCGGGTTGCTGGATTCCTGGCGCAGAAACAGCAGGACGTCGACATAATCCCCTGGGCTCAGTTGACCGCCGGCACCGCTCACTTCATCCACGGCCACCGCGAGTGCGCGCTCGTCAGGACGAATCATCCGCGACAGGTTGCTGCCTGAGTTGAAGCTTTCCTCGGTCAACCAGGTGCCGGCCGTGAGTGGCCGCCACGGTTTTCTGCCCACGGCCTGATCGAATGAGGTCAGGCTGCCGGCGGGAGGCGTGCGCAGTTTTTCCAGCACCAGATCGGCGTCTGTGAGTGCGACAAAGGCGGGTACATCGTGGGCCAGAACGACCACCGTCTGGCGCGTCTGGTCTTCAGCGGCAGCCATGGTTTGCACGACGGTCGAGGGTGGTTGGGCCACGGTGGGTGCGACAGGCGCGGGACGGCTCAGCACCAGGCCCCAATAGCCAGCAATGAGCGCACCTACTAATAGCAACCCGGCCAGGATCAAGCTGATGCGACTGTTCATGATGGCTCTCCCTATCCCGCTGCACCCACTGCTACTTCCTTCGAGTTCCTACGCAAACAGGTCGCTTTTAATCTCAACTATTTCGCTATTTGAAGGTAGTTCAACTAGGACAAAATGCCATTACTGCGCCGGAAAATATCTCCGATATCAGGTAAAACAGGCGGATTTCTGGCGTCAGGAGATGGCTAATACTTTGTGATTAATCCGTTCTTACAGTTGTTGGTATGGCGTTTGTTGACAATGCTCTAGTGGCACACCGGAATCATGTTGCAGCACTGCTACACCAGCGCCTTGAGCGCAAAGGAGAAGTCACTATGTTCCTTGATGCCATTCGCCGAGTTTTTGTCAAAATTCAGATTTTGTCCTACGGAAAAGAGGGAGCCTCCGGTATTGAATATGCGATTGTCGCGGCGATGTGCGCGGCAGTGATCGGGATTTTCATGTCGCCGATCAGCACGAAGGTCACGTCCATCTTTACCAGCATCAAGAATGGTATTGGTACTTGATTCGAGCGTCCCCTGTAGAACGATTGCCCTTCCCGGGAGACCTTGAATGTTTGCCAATAGCGTCCTGAACATTGTCGTGAAAATGCAGTCGTTCGTTTCTGCAAGGGAAGGTGCATCAGGGATTGAATACGCCATAGTGGCGGCCATGTGTGCGGCGGTGATCGGGATCTTCATGAGCCCGATCAGCGAGCGCGCCAAGGCGTTGTTTAACGTGCTCTCCGCGAGCATCACCTCCACCTGAGCAGACTGTCAGCGGCAAATGTTCCAAGGGCTACACTGAGTGAATCCTTAATTTCAGGCATTTCCCCATGAACTCCTCTTTGTCTCCCCGGCAACAAATCCTTTTGGTGGATGACGAAGAGGACGCCCTCATTGAACTGGCGGAATCGCTGGAGAACGAGGGTTTTGTCTGTTTCACCGCCACCTCGGTCACCTTCGCTTTGCAAGAGCTGACCCTGCACCCCGATATCGCCCTCGTAATCACCGACCTGCGCATGCCCGAGGAGAGTGGTATTTCCTTGATCAAGCGCCTGCGCGAACACACCGCTCGCCAGCACCTGCCGGTGATCGTCATGTCCGGCCATGCCGAGATGGATGATGTCAGCGATATGCTGCGTTTGCAGGTACTGGACCTGTTCCGTAAGCCGATCTATCTGGTGCGCTTGATCGACACCCTCAACAACCTTTTCCCCATCCCCAAGATCAGATTGATGTAGGAACGCGCTTGTGTGGGAGCGGGCTTGTGTGTGGGTGCGGGCTTTTGTGGGAGCGGGCTTGCTCGCGAAAAACGTCAACGATAACGCGGGCAGTCTGGTTCCCCGCGTTGTCTGGACGCTCTTCGCGAGCAAGCTCGCTCCTACAGTAAATAGGGGTCAGAGTTGGTAGCTGAAACTCAGCGTATACCGTGGGCGCCGATTAAAACTGTCCAGGGCAATGTCCGACATTGGCTTGGCCGCTTCCAGCGCAATGTTGTAGTACTTGTTGTCCCCGAAACGCAGGCCCACCGCCGCCGAAGACATGTTGTTGGCCTTGACCGGCAGCTCGTTGAACCAGGTCTTGGCCTTGTCGAGCACCACATACGGCTGCAGGATTTTTACCCATTCGCCGCTGCGGTTGAAGCTGTAGTTGACCTCATACGCCACGCCCCAACCCTTGTCGCCCGAGCCCTGGTCGTCGGGGTAGCCCCGCCCGAAATTCTGCCCGCCGAACGTCGCGCGTTCGCTGTCGGGCAGGGTGTCGTTGCTCCAGTAAACAGCCGCCGAGGCGACGCCTTGCCAGTTGTCGAAGAACTTGTCGCTCTGTACGCCCGAGAGGCGCAGGCGGAAGAAGTCGATGTCCGGTTTTATGCCTTCGAAGTCGCTGCGGGTCTTGGCGCCCAGGCCGTCGATGCCCTGGTACAGGCCGGCGCTGAGGATGCGCAGTTGGCGCGTGTCGGACTTGCGCCAGTCGCCCTCAAAAGCCAGGGCGCGCAGGTTGGTTTCCAGGTCGAAGCGTAGGGGGAAACCCACCAGTTGATAACGCGTGGTTTGGTCTACGGCATAGAGCCGCGTGCCCAGGGTCAGCGACTCGGTGGGAGAGGCGATCAGTGGATGGCTCAGGCCAACGGAGTAGCGGTCGATTTCCTGATGTGGCTTGAGTTCAAAACCGCCGTCCAGTTGCACGTTGCTGCGCGGGTCGGCGCGGTAGCGTTCGGCGTTCACCACCAGTTGGGTGCCCTCGGCGTTGACGAACTGGCTGTAGCCCAGGCGGTAGTAGTGCTCCTTGTCTTCGCCAGGCGGGAACAGGCCGCTGAGGCTCAGTTGCTCACCCATGGAGGTCTGGGAGTTGCTGGTGCCGGTGATCAGGGCTTGCAGGCCACCACGGCTGTCGTCGGTCATGCTCATGCTGCTGGTGAAGGGTTTGCGCGAGGCCTGGATCTGCATGTGCGTGCCGCCATCGGTAGTACCCGGCGGCGGTACTTGCGCCTGCAGCGTCACACCCGGAATACGCCCCATCAGCGTGGTGTAGCGCTCGAAGGTCTTGCGGGTCAGCGGGCGTTCACCCAGCAGCTTGGCCGCCAGTTTGTCGACGTAGGCCGAGACTGAGCCGATGTCGCCCTGCACGTTGTAATCCTTGATGTAGCCTTCCACCAGTACCACGTGCACCAGGCCGTTTTCGAAGCGCTGATCAGGCAGGTAGGCGTAGGACAGCAGATAGCCGTCCTGCTGATAGCGGCGGGTGATGCCGCGGGTGGCTTCGATCAGGTGGGCGAGGGTCGTTTCGTGGCCAATCAGCGGCTCGAAAACCTGGGCCACATCCTTGAGTGGGTAGATCGTGCCGCCATCGATTTGCAGCTTGCGGATGGTCACTTTGGTGTCCATCAACAGCGGCTTATTCTGGGTAGCGGCCGGCTCGGGCAGCTGGGTCTGCGGCGTGACCGGACGATAGGCGTCGGCGGGTAGATTGGGCACCGGCAGGTTGCGAATGGTGTCGTTGCTGTTGAGGAAGCTGGGCAGGGTCTCGGCGTGGACACTGGCAGCAATCAGGGTGAGTAGAAACAAAGGCGTCAAGGCGCGCATAGGACACTCCATGGTCAAACTGCAGCAGCGTTTCGCGGGTCCCCGCCGGGCTCTGGGGCGCGGTCCGGGAGGGCCTTCACTGGCCAATAAAAAAGACGAGAGACTCATTGGAATCTCTCGTCTCAACCAAGCGTAGGCGCTGGAGGGGAGGCCGTCTAATGGCCAGGTGCAATTCTATTTTTTGCCGGTCAGCCCGCCGAGCAAGCCGCCCAGGCCACCACCGGTGTTGGTGTTTGCAGTGCCCCCTGCGGTGCCTCCTGCAGAAGCGCTGGCACCTACGTTCAAGCCGCCGAGCAGACCACCACCGCTACCGCTGGTGCCGCCGGTGACCAAGCCTCCCACCGAGCCGACCGTGTTACCGACTGCATTCAGCGTACCGCCTACGGCGTTGGTGATCGGGTTGGCATTGGCTGCCGTCAGGTTGGTGCCCAGGCCGCTGACTGCGCCGCCGACTTGGGTCACCAGGCCGTTCACCGGTGCACCGACACCGGTGGTGGTGCCGATGTTTTGGGTCAGCCCGGCAACGCTCGTCGTCACTGGGTTCAGTGCGGCGCCGACAGTGGTCGCCAGACCCGCGACCGGAGCCGTGGCGCCGGTGTTGGCTACGCCGTTGCCGCCAATCAGCGTGCCGACGGACGCGACGGTGTTGCCCACGGCACCACCGGTTACGCCCGCAGCACTGACAGTGCCATTGGTGTTGCCGATATTCAGGCCGTTGCCGACGTTGGCGACAAGGCCACCGACCAGTTCAGGCAGACCCGATTGCGGAGTCGTGGTTGCCGGATTGACGTAGCCACTCGACTTATCAACGGTGGTGCCGACGCCAGTCAACACGCCACCGACGAGTGTCCCGACAGGGTTGCCCGCACCGCCGGCGCTGGCCACCTGGCCACCCAGGCCGGTGACAGTGGCGCCCACTTTATCGATCAAACCACCCACCGGGTTGCCCAGGCCTGTCTTGTTGCCCAGGTTACCTGTGGTGTTTTCCACCAGAGAGACGACGGGCACCAGTACGCTTTTGCCGAGCGTATTGGTCAAACCGCCCAGTGGTCCGGTGGTGCTGGCCGTGCTCAAGGTGTCGCCGAGCATGGTCACGGTTTGGCCGACGTTATCGACCAGGCCACCAGCCGCACCGCCTACGCCGCCGGTCAAGCCACCGACCACGGGAATGCCGCCCAACGTAGTGCCCAGGGATTTGCCGGTGTTGGAAACGCCGGTGCCCAGGTCGGCCACGCCGTTGGCGACACCGGCAACAGTGGTGCCCAAGGCATTGCTATTGGTACCCAGTGTGCCCAGGCCGTCGGTCAGGCCGGTGCCGATGCTGTTGACGGCAGTGCCTGTCGCGGTGACGAGCCCGCCAGCAGTGGTGCCGACAATGGGGACAGTGGTGAGGGTTGAACCCAGGTCGCCCACTGCAGTGCCGACGTTGCCGACGACACCGCCGACAGCGCCAACTACCTGGCCGGTGACCAGCGGAGTGGTCGAACCTGTACCGCCGCCGGTACCGCCACCTGTGCCACCGCCTGTACCGCCGCCAGTGCCGCCACCTGTGCCACCGCCGGTACCTCCGCCAGTGCCGCCACCTGTGCCACCGCCTGTACCGCCGCCAGTGCCACCACCTGTGCCGCCGCCAGTGCCACCACCTGTGCCGCCGCCGGTACCACCTCCAGTACCGCCATCAGTACCGCCGCCGGTACCACCTCCAGTACCGCCATCAGTGCCTCCGCCGGTACCGCCGCCAGTGCCGCCATCTGTACCACCGCCAGTGCCACCACCTGATCCGGCGCCGGCATCCGGAGAGGACGCGGCGACGCTGCTGTGATGACCACCACCACCGCTGCTGCAGCCTCCGAGGCTTACTGCCAGAACCAGGGCCAGCGCGGTACTTGCTTTCCACAACACGACTTGAGTTTTCATGATTGATTTCCTTGCACCAGGTACAGCCTTTGCTGTTATCGAAGTTCGCTGTTTCTAGGGGCAGCGATACATTCGTCCGTTGTGGCTATAACAGACCCGGGTGCGTTATCTCGCAACGCTCAACTTGGTATTAACGATTTATATACAGATAGAGTTAGTCTGCTTAGCGACTAATACCAAGGGTGTAGTGGGGGAGGATGTAGGAGTTGCGAAGTGTTTAAAATCATAGGGTTAATAAAGATAGCGGGCTATCGATAGCCCGCTATAACTTAGGATGTATATATACAATTTATCAGGAGATTGGCCGCCAACGCCCGGCCATGTGTTCAATATCCCCAGCACCCTTTAGTTGAAACTCACCACTTGAGCCCGCAGCACTTGTCAATAAAGTTACCTCGCTGGGCAAACGCACCGGTTTTTTAAACTCGACGTCTATTTCGATATTGGCCGCAGGCAAATGCTCGCTCAGCGCGGCCAGTGCGCGTGCCTTGTTCCACAACCCATGGGCGATGGCCTGAGGGAAGCCAAATAACTTGGCAGTGAGGGCGCTCAAGTGAATCGGGTTGTAGTCGCCGGACACCCGGGCGTAACGGCGCCCGATGTCGGCAGGGGCTTTCCAGCGGGTCAGCTCGCTCACGTTGGTGGGCGCTTGCAGGGTGTTGTCCGCCGCAGCGCCATCGAGTTTCACGCCGCGACAGAGCATTCGGCTTTCGGCTTCCCACAGCAGCCCCAATGAGTCCTCGACTGTGGTCACGATATCGAAGGTCGCGCCCTTGGCATGGGGTTGCAAATTCTGCGCGTAGACACCAACCGTCAGGTCGCTCACACCACCCAATGGGCGCAGGATGCGGATCCGGTTGCTCAGGTGGATCAACCCCAGCAGCGGGAATGGAAACGCCTTGTCGGCGAGCAATTGCATCTGCAGGCCGAACGCCAGGATATGGGGATAAGTGGCCGGCAGCACCGGGCTCTGGGCAAACCCGCAGACCTTGCGATAAGCGTCCGCATCCTTGGGGTTAACGCTGACCCGGCAGCGCAACCCTTGCTCGGGCAGCGTGGTGCCGGTGATCTTGCGCTTGAGCGCCGCACGCCAATACAGCGGCGGCAGAAACGGGGTGCTGCCTAATGTGTGCCACTGCATGCTTACGCTCCCAATAGACTTTGCCCACACACCCGCAACGCTTGCCCGCTGACTGCGCCCGAGCCCGGTTGACCGAGCCAGGCCACCGCTTCGGCGACGTCCTGGGGCAGCCCGCCCTGGCCCAGCGAACTCATACGCCGCCCGGCCTCGCGCAAGGCGAAGGGAATATGTGCGGTCATCTGAGTTTCGATGAAGCCTGGGGCCACGGCATTGATGCTGATCCCGCGTTCCCCCAGCAACGGCGCCCACGCCTGTGCCAGGCCGATCAGCCCGGCCTTGCTCGCGGCGTAGTTGGTCTGCCCGCGATTACCGGCGATACCGCTGATGGACGCCAGCAGCACCACGCGGCCGTTGTCGTGCAGGGTGCCGTTGTCCAGCAGCGCCTTGGTCAGCACTTGCGGCGCGTTGAGGTTGACTGCCAATACTGCGTCCCAGTATTCCGGGGTCATGTTGGCCAGGGTTTTATCGCGGGTGATGCCGGCGTTGTGCACCACGATGTCGAGGCCGTCCGGCAGGTGCTCGATCAACTGCGTGGCGGCGTCTTCGGCGCAGATATCCAGGGCGATGCTGCGGGCACCCAGGCGCGCGGCCAGGGCATCGAGGTCGGCCTTGGCTTGGGGCACGTCCAGCACAATCACCTCGGCACCGTCACGGGCCAGGGTTTCGGCAATCGAGGCGCCAATGCCGCGGGCCGCACCGGTCACCAATGCCTTGCGCCCGGCCAGTGGTCGGGTCCAATCCTCGACCTGGGTCGGGCAGGCATTCAAACGAATCACTTGGCCTGAGATATACGCGCTTTTGGGTGATAGGAAGAACCGCAACGCACCTTCCAGCTGGTCTTCGGCGCCGTCGCCCACGTACAGCAACTGCAGGACGCCGCCGCTGCGCAGCTCTTTCGCCAACGAGCGGCTGAAGCCTTCAAGGGCGCGCTGGGCGCTGGCGGCAAATGGGTCGTTGAGGCTTTCCGGGGCGCGGCCAAGGATCACCAGGTGCGCGCTGTGGTCGAGGTTCTTCATCAACGGCTGAAAGAATTCCCGCAACTGCTTGAGTTGATCGGTGTGCTGCAACTGGCTGGCGTCGAACACCACGGCCTTGAGCTTGGGCCCGTGGCCGGGAATCCAGGTGGTTGCCGTCGACGGTTCGGTGCCGTAGCTATAGATAGCGTCGGTCAGCTTATTGGCGAATGGCAGGATTTTTGTTGCCAACGGGCCGCCGCCGATCAGCAGTGCACCCTCCACCGGGCGCAGGCGTCCGGCCTGCCAGCGTTCCAGGCGCACCGGTGACGGCAGGCCAATGGCGGCGACCAGGCGATGGCCGAGGCTGGAGTTGGCGAAGTCGATATAACGGTCAGACATGGAACGCTCTCCGAGTGCTGGGGTTCAAACGGTGGACCATCAATAGGTGAAAGTCGTTCGATTGAGCCTAGGCTAGGCTCAGAGATTCACCCCATAACCTCAAGGGAGCTTTCCATGACTCAATTGCGCCGTGTAGCGATCATTGGCGGTAACCGCATCCCCTTCGCCCGCTCCAACGGCCCTTACGCCACGGCGAGCAACCAGGCGATGCTGACCGCCGCCCTGGAAGGCCTGATCGAACGCTACAACCTGCACGGCCTGCGCATTGGCGAGGTGGCCGCCGGGGCGGTGCTCAAGCATTCCCGGGACTTCAACCTGACCCGCGAGTGTGTGCTGGGCTCGCGCCTGTCGCCGCAGACGCCGGCCTACGATATCCAGCAGGCCTGTGGCACAGGGCTGGAAGCCGCGTTGCTGGTGGCGAACAAGATTGCTCTGGGGCAGATCGAGTGCGGGATTGCTGGCGGCGTTGACACTACGTCCGACGCGCCGATTGGGGTGAATGAGGGACTGCGCAAAATCCTGCTGCAAGCCAATCGCAGCAAATCCATGGCGGATAAATTAAAAGTCCTGTTACAACTTCGTCCCCATCACCTCAAGCCGGAACTGCCGCGCAACGGCGAACCGCGCACCGGGTTGTCCATGGGCCAGCATTGCGAATTGATGGCGCAGACCTGGCAGATCCCCCGCGCCGAGCAGGATCAACTGGCATTGGAAAGCCACCAGAAAATGGCCGCGTCCTACGCCGAGGGCTGGCACAACGATCTGCTCACGCCCTTTCTCGGCCTGACCCGCGACAACAACCTGCGCCCCGACCTGACCCTGGAAAAGCTCGCCAGCCTCAAGCCGGCCTTCGAGCGCAGCGAAAAGGGCACCCTCACCGCTGGCAATTCGACGCCGCTGACCGACGGCGCCTCGTTGGTGCTGCTGGGCAGTGAAGCCTGGGCCAAGGAGCGCGGCTTGCCGATTCTTGCCTACCTGCGTGATGGCGAAGCGGCGGCGGTGGATTTCGTCAACGGCGCCGAAGGCCTGCTGATGGCGCCGGTGTATGCCGTACCGCGCTTGCTGGCCAGGAATGGCCTGACGCTGCAGGACTTCGATTACTACGAGATCCATGAAGCCTTCGCTGCCCAAGTGTTGTGCACGCTGAAGGCCTGGGAAGATCCGGAATACTGCAAGACCCGCCTGGGGCTGGACGCACCGCTGGGCTCCATCGACCGCAGCCGCTTGAACGTCAAAGGCAGCTCATTGGCCGCCGGTCATCCGTTTGCCGCCACTGGCGGGCGGATCGTCGCCAACCTGGCCAAGTTGTTGGACGCAGCCGGCAAGGGCCGGGGCCTGATCTCGATCTGCGCCGCCGGGGGCCAGGGCGTCACCGCGATTATTGAGCGCTGAATTACACTATGGATGAACAACAACCCCTGTAGGCGCGAGCTTGCTCGCGAAGGTCGTTAACGATGACGCGGGCATCCTGAATCGACGCGGCGTCCTCGGGTTTTTCGCGAGCACGCTCGCTCCTACAGGGGATTGCAGATTAATCTGGCATATTGGATGCATTCTTAAGCGGTCAAAGGTCGGTACCCTCTCCCCGAGGCGAGAGGATTGCCGTATAACGAGTGCCATACGCGTGTTTGGTAATAAAGGACCCACAATAAAAGCTGATGAAGACTCCTAAACGCATTGAACCCCTGATCGAGGACGGTCTGGTCGACGAGGTGCTGCGCCCACTCATGAGTGGTAAAGAAGCAGCTGTTTACGTGGTGCGCTGCGGCAACGAGTTACGTTGCGCCAAGGTCTACAAGGAGGCGAATAAACGAAGTTTTCGTCAGGCGTCCGAATACCAGGAAGGCCGCAAGGTCCGCAACAGCCGCCAGGCCCGGGCCATGGCCAAGGGCTCCAAGTTCGGCAAGAAAGAAACCGAAGACGCCTGGCAGAACGCCGAAGTAGCAGCGCTGTTTCGTCTGGCCGGTGCGGGCGTTCGCGTGCCCAAGCCGTACGACTTCCTTGAAGGCGTGCTGCTGATGGAGCTGGTGGCCGATGAATACGGCGACGCGGCGCCACGTCTGAACGACGTGACGCTGGAGCCGGACCAGGCCCGCGAATACCACGCCTTCCTGATTACCCAGATCGTGCTGATGTTGTGTACCGGCCTGGTGCACGGTGACCTTTCCGAGTTCAACGTGCTGCTGACGCCGACGGGCCCGGTGATCATCGACCTGCCCCAGGCGGTGGATGCGGCGGGCAACAACCACGCGTTTACCATGCTGGAACGGGATGTGGGCAACATGGCTTCCTACTTCGGGCGCTTTGCCCCGGAGTTGAAGAAGACCAAGTACGCCAAGGAGATGTGGGCGCTGTACGAAGCCGGCACTCTGCACCCGGCCAGCGTCTTGACCGGCGAGTTCGACGAGCCGGAAGAGTTGGCTGACGTGGGCGGTGTTATCCGCGAGATCGAAGCGGCGCGGCTCGATGAAGAGCGTCGCCAGGCGATCCGTGCGGCAGACGATGCGCCACCGAGCAAGGCATCGGAAGAGCCTCCACCGCCGCCCTGGATGCAGTGATCCAACGGCGAGTGGATATCCAAATGTGGGAGCGGGCTTGCTCGCGAAAGCGCTGGTTCAGTCAACTGATGTATTGACTGACACTCCGCATTCGCGAGCAAGCCCGCTCCCACATTAGGTTCCGTGCATGTCTGGTTAAACTTGCTCAGGTGCAACAACTGCCCGACGCCAATTCCTTGAGAATCGGGCAATCCGGCCGATGATCGCCCTGGCAGTGTTCTACCAGGTCCTGCAACGTATCGCGCAACTGCCCCAACTCGCGGATCTTCTGGTTCAGCTCATCGATATGCTGGCGGGCCAGTGCCTTGACGTCGGCACTCGCACGGTCCCGGTCCTGCCAGAGGGTCAGCAACTTGCCAACCTCCTCAAGGGAAAACCCCAGATCCCGCGAACGCTTGATAAACGCCAGGGTGTGCAAATCATCGGCGCTATAAATGCGGTAGCCGCTGTCGGTGCGATGGGCGGCTTTCAACAAGCCGATGGACTCGTAGTAACGAATCATCTTGGCGCTCAGGCCACTTTGGCGTGCTGCTTGGCCGATGTTCATGGACGTTCGTCCTCCAGATCCTTGGGTTTCCAGGTTTTCAACAGCAGCGCATTACTCACCACGCTGACGCTGGACAGCGCCATGGCCGCGCCGGCCATTACCGGGTTGAGCAGGCCGAACGCGGCCAGCGGAATGCCGATCAAGTTATACACAAAGGCCCAGAACAGATTCTGTCGAATTTTCGCATAGGTCTTGCGGCTGATTTCCAGCGCGGCGGGCACCAGCCGTGGGTCGCCGCGCATCAGGGTGATCCCGGCGGCGTGCATGGCCACGTCGGTGCCGCCACCCATGGCGATGCCGATGTCGGCCGCGGCCAGGGCCGGTGCGTCGTTGATGCCGTCGCCGACCATCGCGACCACGCCGGTCTTCTTCAGCTCGGCGACGGTAGCCGCCTTGTCCGCAGGCAACACCTCGGCGTGCACGTCGTCGATGCCCAAGGCTTCGGCGACCACGCGGGCGCTGCCACGGTTGTCGCCGGTCAGCAGGTGGCTGCTGATGTGCCGCGCCTTGAGTGCCTGTATCGCTTGCAGGGCGCCCGGTTTAAGCGTGTCACCGAAGGCGAACAAACCCAGCACGCGGGGCTGCGGGCCTTGCTCGATCAGCCAGGACAAGGTGCGGCCTTCCGCCTCCCAGGCGCTGGCCGAGTCGGCGAGATCACCGGTGCTCAAGCCCGTTTCCTCCAGCAGGCGACGGTTGCCCAGCGCCAGTTGCCGACCCTCGAGAGTGCCTGCGATACCGCGCCCGGTGAGGGACTGGCTGGCGCTGACATCGGCCACGTTCAGGCCCTTTTCGGCACAGGCGTCCAGCACCGCCTTGGCCAGCGGATGTTCACTGCCGCGTTGCAGCGCGCCGGCCTGTTGCAGCAGGGCCGCTTCGTTGCCATCGACGGCGGCCAAGTGCGCAATTTTCGGTGCGCCGGAGGTCAGGGTGCCGGTCTTGTCGAATACCACGGCGCTGACTTCATGGGCTCGCTCCAGGGCTTCGGCGTCCTTGATCAGGATGCCGTGGCGGGCGGCGACGCCGGTGCCGGCCATGATGGCGGTGGGTGTGGCGAGGCCAAGGGCGCAAGGGCAAGCGATCACCAACACGGTCACGGCATTGATCAGCGCAACTTCCAACGGTGCGCCATACAGCCACCAGCCGATCAGCGTGGCCAAGGCCAGCACCAGCACCACCGGCACGAACACCTGGCTGACTTTATCCACCAGCTTCTGGATCGGAGCCTTGGCGGCCTGGGCGTCTTCCACCAGGCGGATAATCCTTGCCAGTACGCTCTCTGCGCCAAGGGCCAGGGTGCGCACCAGCAGCCGGCCTTCGCCGTTGATGGCGCCGCCGGTGACTGCATCGCCCGGCTGCTTCGGCACCGGCAGGCTTTCACCGCTGATCAGCGCCTCGTCGGCATGGCTTTGGCCTTCAACCACTTCGCCGTCCACCGGGAAGCGCTCGCCGGGTTTGACCAGCACCAGGTCATTCAGCTTGAGGGCGGTGATGGCAACGTCCTGCTCGCGGCCGTCGATCACCTGGATCGCCCGCTCCGGACGCAAGGCTTCCAGGGCGCGGATGGCACTGGCGGTCTGGCGCTTGGCGCGGCTTTCCAGGTATTTGCCCAGCAGCACCAGGGCGATCACCACGGCCGAAGCTTCGAAATACAGATGGGGCATCGTGCCGGCGGATGCCGTGAGCCATTCATAGATACTCAGGCCGTAACCGGCGCTGGTGCCGATGGCTACCAACAGGTCCATATTGCCGGCTCCGGCGCGTACGGCTTTCCAGGCGGCGATATAGAAGCGTGCGCCGAAAATGAACTGCACCGGGGTGGCCAGGGCAAATTGAACCCAGGCCGGAAGCATCCAGTGCAGCCCGAACGGTTGCACCAGCATCGGCAGCACCAACGGCGCGGCGAGCAGGATCGCCAGCAGCAGCGACCAACGCTCATGGCTCAGGCGTTGTTTCTGGCTGGCCTGGGTGGCGGTTTCGCTTTGGGGCAGGCTGGCGGTGTAGCCGGCCTTGTCGACGGCGGCGATCAGGACGCTGGGGTCCATTTGGCCGAGCACTTCGATGTGGGCGCGTTCGTTGGCCAGGTTGACGCTGACGCTTTGCACCCCGGGCACTTTGCCCAGTGCCCGTTCAACCCGCCCGGCGCAGCTGGCGCAGGTCATGCCGCTGATCGGCAGGTCGAAGGTGGTGGATCCGTTCATGGGCAGTACTCCAGGAGAGATTGCCCATAGGATCAACCTTGACCTGCGGGGAAGGTCAAGGCGCTTTTTACTGTAGGAGCGAGCTTGCTCGCGAAAAGCTTGAGGGCGCCGCGTTTATCCAGGATGAACGCGTCATCGTTAACGTTTTTCGCGAGCAAGCTCGCTCCTACAGGTTTTCGGGGCTTAGTATTCCAGTGCGGCCGGCTTCAGGTACATGCCGTCCGGACCTTGCGCGATACGCAGCTTGCGCACGTCACCGGCCTTCAACGTAATGTTTTGCGCCGGTGGCGCGAGCATGCCCGGCAAGCAACCCTGGGATTGACCCGGCAACAACTTCAGGCGCAACGACACATTCCCGGCCGGCAAGTTGAAGGAGGTGGCCTGCTCCTGGAACAGCCGCCCGGCCAACTGGTCCTGGATGTACAAGCCAATCTCGCAGTTGGTGGGCACTTCCAGGCGCTCCCGGGAAATAATCAGCACCGCATAATCTTCATCTGCGCTGGCCGGTGGCACAGCAGCAAACAAGCCCATCAGGCTGACAAGGCCAAAAAATGACCAGCGCATGGCGAATTCTCCGAGGTTCACATCGTGGATAGGTGCAGCTTGGCCGAGGGCGCGAATGAATGCCAGCCCGGCCGATGTTTTCAGAACTTGACCTTGCCATCGTGGCAAGGTCGAAACTGCGGGCAACCTCATCAAAGGAGTCATGTCATGCAAGTATTCAGCGTTGAAGGAATGACCTGCGGCCACTGCGTTCGCTCGGTTACCCAGGCGGTGCAGGATAAGGACCCGGCCGCCAGCGTGCGCGTCGACCTCGCGGCGAAAGAAGTCGGCGTGGAAAGCAGCCTGCTGTCGCCGGCCGAAGTGATCAACCTGATCAGCGAGGAAGGCTACAGCGTCAAGCTCGCCTGATTTTCTGATAGTTAGCGAGCTAACTTAATGTTCAAGGCACCCGCGCCCGGCTAGACTGTCGGGCTGCCGACTCACCTGGGTGCCTGATGAACCTTCGTATAATCCTGATTCTGGGGGCCTTGAGCGCGTTCGCGCCGCTGGCCATCGACTTCTACCTGCCGGGTTTCCCGGCCATGGCCGTGGCATTCGGCACCGACGAAAAACATATTCAACTGACCTTGGCCGTGTACTTCACGGGCCTGGCGATCGGCCAGTTGATCTATGGACCGCTGGCGGACCGTTTTGGCCGACGCGGGCCGCTGCTGAGCGGTGTCACCCTGTTTACCCTGGCTTCCTTTGCCTGTGCATACGCGCCTTCCCTGGAATGGCTGATCGGCGCGCGTTTCGTCCAGGCCTTGGGTGGTTGTGCGGGCATGGTGATCTCCCGGGCGGTGGTCAGCGATAAATGTGACGCGGTGGGCTCGGCCAAGGTGTTTTCGCAACTGATGCTGGTTACCGGGCTGGCGCCGATCCTCGCGCCGCTGGCGGGCGGGGTAATGGTCGGTATCTGGGGCTGGCAGTCGATCTTCCTGGCGCTGACGGCATTCAGCGTGATGGCAGCCATCGCGGTAGCCGTCGGGCTGCCGGAAAGTTTCCCCGCCCACCAACCGCGCCAGCCGCTGTCGGGCGCGTTGCGTCAGTACGGCCGGTTGCTGTCGGACCGGGTGTACCTGGGCTATGCCTTGACCGGCGGTATCTCGATTGCCGGCATGTTTGCCTACATCGCGGGCTCGCCTTTCGTCTTTATCAAACTCTATGGCGTGCCCGCCGAGCACTATGGCTGGGTCTTCGGCTCCAACGCCGCCGGCTTTATCCTGGTGGCACAGGTCAATGCGCGCCTGCTGGCCTCGCGCGGCCCCGCGTTTCTGCTGTCGCGCACGGTGTGGGTCTACTTGGCGGCGGGCCTGTCGTTGCTGGCCATTACTGCTTTGCGCACTGACGCCTTGTGGCCACTGTTGGTACCGCTGTTTATCTGCATCGCCAGCCTGGGCTGCATTCTGCCGAATACGTCGGCCTGCGCCATGAGCGGGCAGGGCGCGCGGGCGGGCAGCGCGTCGGCGTTGCTCGGTTGTATTCAGTTTGGTGTGGCGGCCGGCGCTGCATCGTTGGTCGGCGTGTTGCACGACGGCACGGCGATGCCGATGGCAATGGTCATCAGCTTGTGTGGCGTGCTTGCGGTGACGTTCGCGATGCTGACCCGGCGCCTGCAGCGCCAACGGGCACTGCAAGCGGCGGACTGAGCGGGTCAGCCAGCAGAACGCTGCTGGCTTTCGGGGAATCGGTGAGGGGCCTGGATACGGGTTTGCAGGGTGTCGGCAAACGCGCGGGCTTCGGCCTCACTGCGGAAGGTAAAGGCGTTCTGGTCGAGACGGACCTGCCATTTGTTGCCTTCGGATCTTGCTAGCGCTTTTATCAGGATCTTCATTGCTGACTTCCTCACGTAAATTGCGTGGCAAAGGCGGCCAATATAAACCCGAATACGCTCACAAATATGACAAGGATCAAGTCTCTGACTAGCGGTGTCGTCCATTACTCACATGAATAACAGACGACACTGACAGAACCTTTCGTTAGAACCCTTCCAGCACGATCTTGCCCTTGGCCTTACCGCTTTCCAGCAGTTCGTGGGCGCGGCGCAGGTTGGCCGCGTTGATCACGCCAAAGTGCTCGCCCACCGTGGTTTTCAGGGTACCGGCGTCGATCAGTTCGGCGACGCGATTGAGCAGGTTGTGCTGCTCGATCATGTCACTGGTCTCGAACATCGAGCGGGTGTACATGAACTCCCAATGCAGCGACAGGCTCTTGCGCTTGAGCTTGCTGATATCCAGCGCTTTGGGGTCGTCGATCAGCGCCAGTTTGCCTTGTGGAATCAGCGCTTCTACCAGTTGGTCCAGGTGCTGGTCGGTCTGCGTCAGGCTGGCGACGTAGTTCACCTGCGGATGGCCAGCCTTTTTCAGCTCTTCACTCAGCGGTTTGCTGTGGTCGATCACCAGGTCGGCACCCAGGTCCTTGGCCCAGGCTTGGGTTTCAGGCCGGGAGGCGGTGCCGATGACTTTCACGCCGGTAAGCTGTTTCGCCAGTTGGGTCAGGATCGATCCCACACCACCCGATGCGCCGACAATCAGCAGGCTCTGGCCTTCATCGGGCTTGCCTTCACGCACTTGCAGGCGTTCGAACAGCAACTCCCAGGCGGTGATGGCGGTCAGCGGCAGGGCGGCCGCGTCGGCGAAACCCAGGGTTTTCGGCATGTGGCCGACGATGCGCTCATCCACGGTGTGCAGTTCGCTGTTGCCACCGGGACGTACCAGGGAGCCGGCGTAGAACACCTTGTCACCGACCTTGAACAGGCTCACTTCACTGCCCACGGCCTTGACCACACCGGCCACGTCCCAGCCCAGCACTTTGGCGGCACCGTTTTCCGGGGCGACGTTCTGGCGCACCTTGGTGTCCACCGGGTTCACCGAGATGGCTTTGACTTCCACCAGCAGGTCGCGAGGACCGGCGACCGGTTCGGGCAGTTCGATGTCTTGCAGGGATTTTGGATCGTTGATGGGCAATGCAGCGTAGTAGGCAATGGCTTTCATGAGGGTTTCCAAAAAGGGGGCGGTTGATCAGGCAAGAAACTTCAGGCGCTTGAGTTCGAAATGCTCGAGCACGTCGGCAGCCTTGGCGCGGAAATTCTGGATATGCGCGCTCTGGTCGTGATCGGCCAGTGCGGCGTCGTCGCTCCAGCGTTCGAGCATGTAGAAGGTCTCGGGGTGTTGCAGGTCCTGGTGCAGGTCGTACTGCTGGCAGCCGGCTTCGATGCGGGTGGGTTCCAGCAGTTCGCGCAGCAAGGTTTCCAGGGTGGCTTGTTGGCCGGGTTTGGCGATCAGCGTGGCGATGACGTTAAAGGCAGCGGACATATTCGACTCCAGACACGTGATGAACGGGATGGACAGATGATTGGCTATTTCTCTGGAAGATAAAACCCGCTAAAAGAGCAGTCTCTTTCAATGTTTTTTTGATAATGGGCGGTCGGCGTGCTGCGTTTTGATGACTTGCAGTTGTTTGTGCGTGCGGCAGACCTGGGCAGCCTTTCGGCTGCAGCACGGGTGATGGACATGTCGGCGGCGGTGGCCAGCGCGGCGTTGAAGCGTATCGAGCAGCAACTGGGCGCACGTTTGCTGGCGCGCTCCACCCGCAGCCTGCGCCTGACCGCCGAGGGTGAAGGCTTTCTGGAATACGCTCGAGCTGCCCTGAGCAGCCTGGATGAAGGCCGGCGCTTATTGGCCAGTGGCCAGGACCAGGTCAGCGGGGTGCTGCAGCTGTCGGCGCCGTCGGACTTTGGGCGTAATCAACTGTTGCCTTGGCTGGATGAGTTCCAGCGTGAATACCCCGACCTGAGCGTACGCCTGCTGTTGGGCGACCGGATTGCCGACCTGTTCCGCCAGCCGGTGGACATCGCCCTGCGCTACGGCGAACCCGAAGACTCCAGCCTGATCGCGCTGCCCATCGCCCCGGACAACTACCGTGTGCTCTGCGCCGCCCCCAGCTACCTGGCGCGGCATGGCGAACCGCGCCATCTGGAACAGCTCACCCAACACAATTGCCTGCTGTATATGCTCGGCAGCCGGGTGCATGACCATTGGGGTTTCAACGATGGCAAGCGCGACGTCAGCCTGACCGTGACCGGCGACCGCTTCAGTGATGATGCCGATGTGGTGCGGCGTTGGGCGGTGGCCGGGGTGGGTATCGCCTACAAATCCTGGCTGGATGTGAGCTCTGATGTGTTGGCGGGGCGCCTGCGCCTGATCCTGCCGGAGCTGCGGGGCGAGCGCACGCCGCTCAACCTGTTGTGCGCCCATCGCGCGCAACTGAGCAAGCCGATCAATCTTCTGCGGGAAATGCTCGTTGCGCGTTGTGCGACATTGACTGCGCAGTTGCCGGAGCGGTCGGCCTCTACACCCTAACTCCGGGAATATCGGGAAATTTCCTTCAGCCTCTGTCCTTGGTTGCGCTGTAAGACGGCACGGAACCGGGCGTTTTCACGCTTATACTTTTCTGCGAACCGCAGCAGACGAATGATTCAACAGGGAGTGAATGAGCACATGGAACAGGCACCTTGCATCAGTCAGATCGCCACTTTGCTGGCCGACCCGAAACGTACCGCGATGGTCTGGGCGTTGATGGATGGCTCGGCCAAACCCTCCGATGAATTGGCTCTACTGGCGGGGCTGTCGCCGGCCTCGGCCAATGCTCACCTGACGCGATTGACGGCCGGCGGCCTGCTGCGCGTCGAAGCCCGTAGCGGTAAACGCTTTTTCCGTGTGGCCGCTGCCGACGTAGGGGCCGCCGTGGATGCCCTGGCCTGTACCACCATGGCCAGAATCGCCCGCAGCACGCCCGCTCATTCCCAGTCCTTGATTGCGCCTGCGGCTTTACGGCGGGCAAGGCTTTGCCAAGGGCACCTCGGTGGTGAGTTGGCGGCGGGGTTGTATCAACGGATGATGGCGGCAGGGTGGATCGAGCGTGCAGAGCAGCGCACGGAAGTGACGCCCCTTGGCGCCCGCAAACTCGCAGCGCTGGGGATTTTTACCCAGGCACTGGCTCAGCCGATCGTGTGCGATTGTTTTGATTGGAGCGAACAGCAGCCGCACCTGGGCGGTGCGTTGGGGGTCGCGCTGTTGCAGCTGTGTTTGCAGTCGAACTGGGTCAGTGTGATCAATGAGTCCCAGGCGCTGCAGGTCAGTGAAGCCGGGCAACTGGAAATTGCCCGGCTCGCCAGGCCGGTCGGTGATTAAGGCTTGACCAACCGTGCATCCAGGCTGTTTTGCGCCAGGCGTTTGGCCTGGTCCTGGGTCATGCCCAGGGAGGTGTACAGCGCATGGAAGTTCTCGGTGACATAACCGCCGAAGTACGCCGGGTCATCCGAGTTCACCGTGACCTTCACCCCACGCTCGAGCATGTCGAGGATGTTGTGCTGGGACATGTCGTCGAACACGCACAGCTTGGTGTTGGACAGCGGGCACACCGTCAGCGGGATCTGCTCGTCGATGATCCGCTGCATCAGGCGTTCGTCTTCAATGGCGCGTACACCATGGTCGATACGCTGGATTTTCAGCAGGTCGATGGCCTCCCAGATGTACTCCGGCGGGCCTTCTTCGCCGGCGTGGGCGACGGTCAGGAAACCTTCGTGACGGGCACGATCAAACACGCGTTGGAACTTGCTCGGCGGGTGACCCATTTCCGAACTGTCCAGACCCACGGCAACAAACGCATCACGGAACGGCAGCGCCTGGTCGAGGGTTTTTTCGGCTTCTTCTTCGCTCAGGTGGCGCAGGAAGCTCAAGATCAAACCGCTGGTGATGCCCAGTTGTTGCTCGCCGTCTTTCAACGCGGCAGCGATGCCATTGAGCACCACTTCGAAGGGGACGCCACGGTCGGTGTGGGTCTGCGGGTCGAAGAACGGTTCGGTATGGATCACGTTCTGCGCCTTGCAGCGCAGCAGGTAGGCCCAGGTCAGGTCGTAGAAGTCCTGGGAGGTGCGCAGTACATCCGCACCCTTGTAGTACAGGTCGAGAAACTCTTGCAGGTTGTTGAAGGCGTAGGCCTTGCGCAGGGTTTCGACGTCGTTCCACGGCAGTGCGATTTTGTTGCGTTCGGCCAGTGCGAACAGCAGCTCAGGCTCCAGGGAGCCTTCCAGGTGCAGGTGCAATTCAGCCTTGGGCAGGGCGTTGAGCCAATCGTACATTTATAAATTCTCATCAGGTGCAATGGCGGCATTCTACAGGCGCACGCCGAAATAATCGGCAAAACCTGACCAAGCGGTGAGCATCCGCGATCGTCGTGCAAGCGATGAGTGAACTAAGGTGTAACGAAACGTTAGCGGCGCGGTGCAGTCTGTACCCCATCAATAACGGATTCGCCGCGTTCAAAAGGCCTGCAATGCTCACATCTATCAAGCAAGAAAAATTCATGCTGCTGGCGCTGATTGCCGCCATCGCCGCTTACCCGCTGGAGCACTGGATGCTGGGCAGCGGGCAGATGGTGGCGCTGCTCAGCGGCATCGCGCTGATCGGCTTTATCGTCGTGGCCTCGATGCGCGTGGCCCATCACGCCGAGCAACTGGCGGAAAAGGTTGGCGATCCCTACGGCACCATGATCCTGACCCTCGCCGCCGTGTTGGTGGAAGTGGTGATCCTGGCGATCATGATGAGTAACGAGCCGTCGCCGACCCTGGTGCGCGACACTATTTATTCGGCGGTGATGCTCGATATCAACGGCATCCTCGGCCTGGCTGCACTGATGGGCGGGATCAAGCATGGCGAACAGTCCTACAACGACGATTCGGCACGCACCTACAGCGTGATGATTCTTACCGCCATGGGCGTGTCGATGGTGGTGCCGGAATTTATCCCCGAGGCCGATTGGAAAATTTACTCGGCCTTCACCATTGGCGCGATGGTGGTGCTGTACACGTTGTTCCTGCGGATGCAGGTGGGGCCTCACAGTTATTTCTTCAGCTACAGCTACCCGGAAAAACGTCGTAAGAAACAGCCGGAAGAAGAGTCGCCGCCGATCAGCCTGGCGTTTTCCATCGGGACTTTGGTGTTTGGCGTGATCGTGATTGGCGCGTTGGCTGAGGTGATGTCCAAGACCCTCGACCTGGGCCTGGAAGGAACGGGGGCTCCGCCGGTGATCACGGCGATCATCGTGGCGGCGATTTCCGCTGCGCCGGAGATTTTGACCGCGTTGCGCGCGGCGCTGGCCAACCGCATGCAGTCGGTGGTGAATATTGCGCTGGGTGCGTCGCTGTCGACGGTGATCCTGACAGTGCCGGTGATGGAAGCCATGGCCTTGTACACCGGCCAACCGTTTCAGATGGCAATGACGCCGGTGCAGACGGTGATGGTGTTTATCACGCTGATTGTCAGTGCGATCAACCTCAACGATGGCGAAACCAATGCCATCGAAGGGATGACCCATTTTGTGTTGTTTGCGACGTTTATCATGCTGTCGCTGTTGGGGTTGTAACCGATCCTGAACACACCGCAGAAATAATTGTGGAAACCGGGCTTGTGTGGGAGCGGGCTTGCTCGCGAATACGGAGTGTCAGTCGCCAGATATGTTGACTGACCCAACGCTTTCGCGAGCAAGCCCGCTCCCACATTTCTATGGTTTTTCTTCAGTTAAGCCCGGTTGATCAGTTCCCGCGCCGCCTGGCTGTGATCGGCAATCAAACCTTTCAAATCAAGGCCCTCAACCTGCCCGTCGATCACCCGCCATTTGCCGCCGACCATCACCCGGTCCGCGCGGTCGGCGCCGCACAGTAGCAGGGCCGAGATCGGGTCGTGGCTGCCGGAAAAGCGCAGCTCATCCAGTTTGAACAACGCAAGGTCGGCCTGTTTGCCTACGGCCAGTTCGCCGATATCGCTGCGGCCGAGTAACTGTGCTGAGCCTTTCGTCGCCCAACCCAGCACCAGCTCCGGGGTGATCTTCTCCGCCCCGTAACGCAGGCGCTGGATGTACAGGGCCTGGCGCGTTTCCAGGATCATGTTCGACGCATCATTGGACGCCGAACCGTCCACGCCCAGGCCAATGGGGGCGCCGGCGGCAAGCAGGTCGAGGGTCGGGCAAATTCCCGAAGCCAGGCGCATGTTGGAACTCGGGCAATGGCAGATCCCCGTTCCGGCCGCACCGAGGCGCGCGATTTCTTCCGGGTTGAAGTGAATCCCATGGGCCAGCCACGTGCGCGGGCCGAGCCAACCGACGCTGTCGAGGTAATCCACAGTGCGCAGGCCGAAACGCTGCAGACAGAAGTCTTCTTCGTCGAGGGTTTCTGCCAGGTGGGTGTGCAGGCGCACGTCGAGGTTGTTGGCCAGTTCGGCGCTGGCTTCCATGATTTCCGGGGTGACGGAAAACGGTGAGCAGGGCGCCAGGGCGATCTGGATTTGCGCGCCGTCGCCGCGCTCGTGGTACTGGCGGATCAGACGGCGGCTGTCTTCCAGAATCACTTCGCCCTGTTGCACGGTTTGCTGCGGTGGCAGCCCGCCGTCCGCTTCACCCAGGCTCATGGAACCGCGAGTCAGCATGGCGCGCATGCCCAGTTCGCGCACGCTGTCGACTTGTACGTCGATTGCGTTTTCCAGGCCATCCGGGAACAGGTAGTGATGGTCTGCCGCTGTGGTGCAGCCTGAGAGCAGCAATTCAGCCAGGGCCACTTTGCTCGCCAGGGCGAGTTTTTCCGGGGTGAGTCGGGCCCAGACCGGGTACAGGGTTTTCAACCAGGGAAAGAGCGGCTGGTTAACCACCGGCGCCCAGGCGCGGGTCAGGGTTTGATAAAAGTGATGATGGGTGTTGATGAGTCCAGGAAGGACAACATGCTCGCGGGCATCGAATACTTGTCCACAGGGCACGGCGGGTTCTTGGCCCCAGCCCAGCACTTCGGTGATCACACCGTCTTGCAGCACCAGGCCACCACGGGCGTCGAGGCCATTGGCAGTGAAAATCGCGAGGGGGTTTTTTAACCAGATACGGGTCGCAGGCATTGGCCGGCTCCTCTGAATGATGGGTTCAGGTTTGCCAGCTCAGTGTTGCCCTGTCTGCTGATCCAGGGTCGCCGGGAAGGGCGAGGTGCGCAGTTTACGTGTGGATCGTTATCGACGGCAATCGGCCGATAACGATCCCGGGTTGTTTACCAGGCGATGGTGTCGCCTTTGTAGTCCACAAAGTGATGGCCGCCCTTGCCGCTGTAGGCATTCACCTGATCGATCAGGCCGCGCACGCTGGTAGGCACATCGATGTGTGCGTTTTCGCCGCCCATGTCGGTTTTCACCCAGCCCGGGTGCAACGACAGCACGGTCAATTTCTGATCACCCAACTGGGTAACGAAACTATTGGTCATGGAGTTGAGGGCGGCCTTGCTGGCTTTGTAGAGCGCCAGGTCCGAGCCGTCGGGGATGGTCACGCTGCCGAGGATCGAACTCATGAAGGCCAGCACGCCGGTATCCGGGCGGATCTGCCCGACAAAACGCTGGGCCAGGTTGATCGGTGCCACGGCGTTGGTGAAGAACAGTTGGCCGACTTCAGCCAGGGTGGCGTGGCCCGGTTCCTGATTGGCCGGGCCTTTGACGCCGGCGTTGACGAACAGCAGATCGAAGGTTTTTGCCTTGAGGCGCTGGCTCAGGGCGATCACGGCCTGTTGGTCATCCATGTCGAGCTTTTCGATCTGCACCGGGCCCAGGGCTTTCAAGGCATCGGCCTTTTGCGGATCGCGCACGGTGGCGGTCACGTCCCAGCCGTCCGCCAGCAGTTGCTTGGCCAGGCCAAGGCCCAGGCCCCGGGAGGCGCCGATAATCAGTGCGGTTTTTGAAGTGGACATGAATGGCTTCCTTTGACGATGGAGGTTCACGGGTTCAGTGGACAACGCTGGCCGAGCCTTTGCTGCAACTCCTGGCGCAGTTGGTCGAGTTCGGCGATGCGGGTTTCGATCAGGCTGAGCTTGTCTTGCAGCAGTTGGGTCACGGCGCTGTCGGGGTCTGGAGCTTGCCATAGTGCGCCGACGCTGTTGCCGATTTCACCCAGGCTGAAGCCCAGGCGCTGGGCGGTCTTGATGTACAGCACCAACTGCACCATGTCGGCGGGATAGTCACGGTAACCGTTGGCACTGCGTTGCGCGGCAATCAACCCGCGTTGTTCGTAGAAGCGCAGGGTGTCGCGGCTGACCTGGCTGGCCTGGGCTAATTCGCCTATACGCATGCAGAGGGCTCGAAGGGGCTTGACCCTGGAGCATACTCCAGGCTTTAGCGTGCTGGCTTCTTGAATTGAAGGAGCTTGCTGCTATGTGGACTGCACATCAATACCGTCAACTGGTTCGGGCCAGCGGCTGGTACGACTTGATCGTCACCGCGGCGCTGGTCACCCCCTGGACCTTTTTTCTGCTGCACAACGCCCTGGTGGCGTTGAATCTGCCCGGCGAACTGCCGCCGTTCGCGCCTGTGCATATGTTGATGGCCAACCTGATGGGCTCGATCGTGTGCGTGTGGTCGGTACTGCGAATCCGCGACCCGCAAGCGATATTTGGCCGTTATGACGCGGCCGGCCGGGTGTTATTTGCCACTTGGCAAATTTACGCGCTGGCCCACGGCGCAAGTCTAGTGCTGGTGATTGTCGTGGTGTTTGAAGTGCTGTGGGCGGTGGCGCAGTTGATGCCGGTGCGCCGGGCGGCAAGTTGATCAAAAAATGCTCAGTTACGCCCGGGCGTTGCGGGCTCTGCTGCCGGCTCACTCTTGCACGGGTTATCCACAGGTTGCTCCACAGTAATTGTGCGCAAGCGTGATCGGTGGATATAAGCGCTGCGGCCCTTTGTTCTAAAGGACATAACCCGCCTAACTGACTGTTTTTGAGCCGGATTAATACTTTAGTGTGGCGGGCTGAGCAAAAACTGAACAACTGCCTGAAACCCTTGTGACAGAAGGGTTACAGGCGAGTGTGCTCAGGTTATCCACAGGCAGGTGCACAGCAGATGTGGGCAGTTTCAGCGCTCTAGCAGGATGCGCCCGCGGCTCAGGTCGGCGAGCTGGGTTTGCAAGGTGTCGATATGCGCTTCGCCGAGGGCCAGTTGCAGGTCGACGCCATTGGCGGTGAAGGTTTCTTCCATCACCAGCCCGCCCAGTTCGGCCACTCGCAGTTTCACCAACTGCAGCTCGGCAAAACCACAGGAGCAACTCAGTGGCACACGTTTGATCAGCTCGACGCGTTCGGCCGCTTGCAGGCACTTGTTGGCGCCGCCGCCATAGGCCCGGGCCAGGCCGCCGGTGCCCAGCTGGATGCCGCCGTACCAGCGGATCACCAGCACCACGACTTGGTCGCAGTCCTGCGCTTCAATCGCGGCCAGGATCGGGCGCCCGGCCGTGCCGCCGGGCTCGCCGTCATCGTTACTGCGGTATTGATCGCCGAGTTTCCAGGCCCAGCAGTTGTGCGTGGCGTTCAGGTCGCTGTGCTGGTCGATGAAGGCCTGGGCGTCCTGGGGGCTGCTGATGGGGGCGGCGAGGGTAATGAAGCGGCTTTTGCGAATTTCTTCGCGAAACTCGCAAAAGCCGGTAAGCGTGAAAGGCATGGGTAACTTCGTTTAGAGGGCCGGCTTGATGCCACAGCCTTTGAGAATGATGTGGATAAGGTTGGTGCCAGCTTCTTCCATGTCCTGCTTGGTCAGCTTGGTACGCCCAGTCACGCGGCAGATTTGCGTGGCAAAGTCGGCGTAGTGCTGGGTGCTGCCCCACAGCAGGAAGATCAAGTGCACGGGGTCGATGGGGTCCATCTTGCCGGCGTCGATCCAGGCCTGGAATACCGCCGCACGGCCGCTGAACCAGGCGCGGTAGTCCTGGCTGAAATATTCGGTCAGGCATTCGCCGCCACTGATGATCTCCATCGCAAAGATCCGCGAGGCTTGTGGCTGGCGCCGGGAGAATTCCATCTTGGTGCGGATGTAGCGGGTCAGGGCCGCAGCCGGGTCATCCTCGGCGGTCAGGGTGTTGAAGGTGCTGTCCCAGAGTTCGAGGATGTTACTGAGCACGGCAATGTACAGGCCCAGCTTGTTGGTGAAGTAGTAGTGCAAGTTGGCTTTCGGCAACCCGGCACTCGCCGCGATGGTGTTCATGCTGGTGCCTTTGTAGCCATGACGGGCGAACTCGTCTTCGGCAGCCTGCAGAATCGCTTGTTCGTTCTTTTGCCGAATGCGGCTTGCAGGTTTTCCGGCGTGGTTGCTGTGGGCAGGAACTTCGAGGCTCATGGAGGTTTCCGTGCAGATCGATGAATACGACGTGTGCACAGATAACCCACCCTCAAGCCCCAGACAAGTCCCGATACGATAAAACCGTCAAAGCGGCTCCAGAGTGTCGCTTTCCAGGGCCCGGTTTGCGGCATCCGGGGTGGCCTTGGGTTCGGGCAGTAACAGGCACAACACAATGGCGGTCAGACCGCCGCTGGTGATGGCGGAGTCGAACAGGTTCTGCACCAGCGTTGGCATCAGGTGCAGCAGGTTCGGCTGGGCCGCGATTCCGAGGCCGACGCCGAACGAGGTGGCGATGATCAGCATGCTGCGCCGGTCCAGCGGGGCCTGGGCGAGGATGCGCACGCCGGCGGCGGCCACGCTGCCGAACATCACCAGGGTTGCACCGCCCAGCACCGGTTTGGGGATTTGTTGCAGCACCGCGCCAATCAGCGGAAACAGCCCGAGGCAAAACAGCACCACGCCGATGTACAGGCCAACGTAACGGCTGGCGACGCCCGTCAGTTGGATCACCCCGTTGTTTTGGGCGAAGGTCGTGTTGGGAAAGGCGCTGAAGGTGGCGGCGATCATGCAACTGATGCCGTCCCCCAGCACGCCGCCCTTGAGCCGGCTTATATAGGAAGGGCCGCTGATGGGTTGGCGGGCGATCATGCAATTGGCGGTGAGGTCGCCGACGGTTTCGATGGTGCTGATCAGATAAATCAGCGCCACCGGTAGGAAAGCGCTCCAGTCGAAGTTGAAACCGAAATGGAACGGTGTGGGCAGACTGATCAACGGCAAGTCAGGCAGGGCTTGGGGCACCAGTTTGCCGCTGAACCAGGCGGCGAGGCTGCCCAATGCCAGGCCGATGATGATGGCGCTGAGGCGAACCCATGGGATGTTCGAGCGGTTGAGCAGGATGATGGTCATTACCACGAACACACCAAGTGCCAGGTTGGTCGGGGCGCCGAAGTCCGGGGCGTTGAAGCCGCCGCCCAGGTCGGTGATGCCTACCTTGATCAGGCTGATGCCAATCAGGGTGATGACGATGCCGGTGACCAAAGGCGTGATCACTCTTCTCAGTTGGCCGATAAAGCGGCTCAACACCACCTGCACTGCCGCGCCGAAGAAGCACACGCCAAAGATCATCGCCAGGATGTCTTCCGGGCTGCCGCCGCGTTGCTTGACCAGGAAACCTGCCGACAACACCGCACCGAGAAACGCGAAGCTGGTGCCCTGCAGGCAAATCATCCCGGCGCCAATACCAAAAGGCCTACGCGCCTGGATGAAGGTACCTACACCTGAAACCATCAATGCCATGCTGATCAGGTAAGGCAGGTGGGCGGTCAGGCCCAGGGTAGAGCCGATGATCAGCGGCGGGGTGATGATGCCGACAAACGCGGCCAGTACATGCTGCAACGCAGCAAGCAAGGCGGGCAAAGGTTTGGGCCGATCATTGAGGCCGTAGATCAGGTCGCTGGGGTTTTCGGATTCTGGCGGCATGGTGGGGAGCTCATGGCTGATGGTTCGAGATCCCCTTGCCTTGCAAAAAGCTGTCCAGTTGCTCAGGTTTTTCTGTAAGGCCCGTGTTAGCGCGTTGCGGCCAGACTTTCGAGAAAACTTTCCAGCACCAAATGAGGGCGGCGGCCCTTGCGCGTGACCGAAGCGAGGCTCAAATCGTAAAAACGTGTAGCCGGTTTCAGCGCACGCAGTCGGCCTTGTTGTACCCACAGGCTGGCGTAGTGGTCGGGCAGGTAGCCGATGTAGCGGCCGGTCAGGATCAGGAAGGCCATGCCCTCGCGGTCCGAGGCGCTGGCGGTGCAGTTGAGTGCCTGGTAGTGCGCCTGGATATCGGCGGGCAGGCGGAAGGTCGGGGCGATGGCGTCCTGGCTGTTGATGCGGTCGTCGTCCAGTTGCTTGTCGTCGGCGTAAAACAGCGGGTGGCCGACTGCGCAGTAGAGCAGCGAGCGTTCGCTGTACAGCGGCTGGTATTCAAGCCCCGACAGGGCGCTGGCCTGGGGGACTACGCCGACGTGCAGGCGGCCGTCGAGCACACCTTGTTCGACTTCATTGGGGGCGATCATGCGGATCTGGATCTGTACGTCCGGGCCGCGCTCCTTCAACTGTGCCAACGCGTGGGTGATGCGCATGTGGGGCAGGGTGACCAGATTGTCGGTCAGGCCGATGATCAGTTCGCCACGCAAGTGTTGGTGCAGGCCGTTTACCTCGGTGCGGAAACTTTCCAGGGCGCTGAGCAACTGCAACGCCGACTGGTACACCTCGCGCCCTTCCTCGGTCAGGGAAAAACCTGCGCGCCCGCGTTGGCACAGGCGCAGGCCGAGGCGTTGCTCAAGATCACTCATTTGCTGGCTGATGGCCGAGCGACCAATCCCCAGAACGGTTTCCGCCGCCGAGAAGCCACCGCACTCCACCACGCTGCGAAAGATGCGCAACAGGCGGATATCGAAGTCGCTGACTTGGGCCAGAGGGTCGGGTCGACGGCTGCTCATAGTTTAGTGAAGGCCTGACTGAAGGTTAGAAGAGTTGGATTTCACCGACTTTATCCCCGTGGCAATTTAGCTGCAACAACGCTTTTCAAATCCCTACGCTGCCTTTCGCCTTGCGAGGTTTTGCTCATGAACATGCCCGAAAACGCTCCGTCCACCCTGGCCAGCCAACTGAAGCTGGACGCGCACTGGATGCCGTACACCGCCAACCGCAACTTCCATCGTGACCCGCGCCTGATCGTGGCGGCCGAAGGCAGCTGGTTGACCGATGACAAGGGGCGCAAGGTGTATGACTCGCTGTCGGGTCTGTGGACCTGCGGCGCTGGGCACACTCGCAAGGAAATCCAGGAAGCGGTCTCCAAGCAGCTGGGTACGTTGGACTACTCGCCGGGCTTCCAATACGGTCATCCGTTGTCGTTCCAACTGGCAGAAAAGATTACCGACCTGACCCCGGGTAACCTGAACCACGTGTTCTTCACGGACTCCGGTTCCGAGTGTGCCGATACCGCCGTGAAGATGGTGCGTGCGTACTGGCGCTTGAAGGGCCAAGCGACCAAGACCAAGATGATCGGCCGTGCCCGTGGTTATCACGGTGTGAACATCGCCGGTACCAGCTTGGGCGGCGTCAACGGCAACCGTAAGATCTTTGGTCAGGCGATGATGGATGTTGACCATCTGCCTCACACCCTGTTGGCGAGCAATGCGTTCTCCCGTGGCATGCCGGAGTTGGGCGGTATTGCCTTGGCGGATGAGCTGCTCAAGCTGATCGAGTTGCACGATGCGTCGAACATCGCCGCAGTGTTTGTTGAACCGATGGCGGGCTCTGCTGGCGTGCTGGTTCCGCCGCAGGGTTACCTGAAGCGTCTGCGTGAGATCTGCGATCAACACAACATCCTGTTGGTGTTCGACGAAGTGATCACCGGCTTCGGTCGTACCGGTTCGATGTTTGGTGCCGACAGTTTCGGTGTGACTCCGGACCTGATGTGCATTGCCAAGCAAGTCACCAACGGCGCGATTCCGATGGGCGCGGTGATTGCCAGCACCGAGATTTATCAGACGTTCATGAACCAGGCGACGCCTGAGTACGCGGTGGAATTCCCACACGGTTACACCTACTCGGCTCACCCGGTGGCTTGCGCGGCCGGCCTGGCGGCACTCGACCTGCTGCAGAAGGAAAACCTGGTGCAGAGCGTGGCCGAAGTCGCACCGCATTTCGAGAATGCGCTGCACGGCCTGAAGGGCAGCAAGAACGTGATCGACATTCGTAACTACGGCTTGGCCGGGGCGATCCAGATTGCCCCGCGTGACGGTGATGCGATTGTGCGTCCGTTCGAAGCCGGCATGGCTTTGTGGAAAGCCGGCTTCTACGTGCGCTTTGGCGGCGACACCTTGCAGTTCGGGCCAACCTTCAACAGCAAGCCGCAGGACCTGGATCGCTTGTTCGATGCGGTCGGCGAAGTGCTGAACAAGATCGACTGATTTCTCCTTCTATATAGAACAACTTTTCAGGAGCCCTGCATGAGCCTCATCCAGCATTTGATCAACGGCCAACTGGTGACCGAGAACGGTCGCACGGCTGACGTGTACAACCCATCGACTGGCCAGGTGATTCACCAGGTGCCGTTGGCCAGCCGCGAAACCATTCAAAGCGCCATCGACTCGGCCAAGGCGGCCTTCCCGGCCTGGCGCAACACGCCACCGGCCAAGCGTGCCCAGGTGATGTTCCGTTTCAAGCAATTGCTGGAGCAGAACGAAGCGCGTATCTCCCAACTGATCAGCGAAGAGCACGGCAAGACTCTGGAAGATGCGGCGGGCGAACTGAAGCGCGGGATCGAGAACGTTGAGTATGCGTGCTCTGCGCCGGAGATCCTCAAGGGTGAGTACAGCCGTAACGTTGGCCCGAACATTGACGCATGGTCTGACTTCCAGCCGTTGGGTGTGGTGGCCGGTATTACGCCATTCAACTTCCCGGCGATGGTGCCGTTGTGGATGTACCCGCTGGCGATCGTCTGCGGCAATTGCTTCATCCTCAAGCCGTCGGAACGTGATCCAAGTTCTACGCTGCTGATTGCGCAACTATTGCAGGAAGCGGGCTTGCCTAAAGGTGTGCTGAGCGTGGTGCACGGCGACAAAGGCGCGGTGGATGCGCTGATTGAAGCGCCGGAAGTCAAAGCGTTGAGCTTTGTGGGTTCGACTCCGATTGCCGAGTACATCTATTCGGAAGCGACCAAGCGCGGCAAGCGTGTGCAGGCGTTGGGCGGGGCGAAGAACCATGCGGTGCTGATGCCGGATGCGGACCTGGATAACGCGGTCAGCGCCTTGATGGGTGCGGCGTATGGTTCGTGCGGTGAGCGTTGCATGGCGATCTCTGTTGCGGTGTGTGTCGGCGATCAGGTGGCGGATGCGTTGATTGCCAAGTTGGTACCGCAGGTCAAGGCGCTGAAGATTGGTGCGGGCACCACGTGTGGATTGGACATGGGGCCGCTGGTGACCGGCCAGGCGCGGGATAAAGTCAGTGGCTATATAGAAGACGGTGTGGCTTCAGGCGCTGAGTTGGTGGTCGACGGTCGTGGGTTGAGTGTTGCAGGCCATGAAGAAGGTTTCTTCCTGGGTGGTAGCTTGTTCGATCGCGTGACCCCAGAGATGCGCATCTATAAAGAAGAGATCTTCGGGCCGGTGCTGTGTGTAGTTCGGGTGAGCAGCCTGGAAGCGGCTATGCAACTGATCAATGATCACGAATATGGCAACGGTACCTGCATCTTCACCCGTGACGGTGAAGCGGCGCGGTTGTTCTGTGACGAGATCGAAGTGGGCATGGTTGGCGTCAACGTGCCGTTACCGGTGCCGGTGGCGTATCACAGTTTTGGTGGCTGGAAGCGTTCGCTGTTTGGCGACTTGCATGCTTATGGGCCGGATGGGGTGCGTTTCTACACCCGTCGCAAGGCGATTACCCAGCGCTGGCCGCAGCGGGCCAGTCATGAGGCGTCGCAGTTTGCCTTTCCTAGCTTGTAAGTTCGGTCAGTAGAAGGCCGGCCCCTTGGGGCCGGCCTTTGCTTTTCAGGGCTTTTTTGACCGATATGACAGTATTGTGAAAAAAGGTGTTGACGGCAGATTCTGGAAGTCTATAATTCGCCCCACTTCCGGCGCAGTCGAAACGGAAAACTCCTTGGTAAACAAAGAGTTATGTAGGTTTCGACAGCGAGCTGCTTCAGATCATCGAAGCCCAGAAGGAGTTAATAAGGCGGTGTTGTTTAGCCCTATTAACGGTTCGATCTTCTCGGTCGAAAGCGGAGAAAAAGAGGTGTTGACAGCAGCGTGTAACGCTGTAGAATTCGCCTCCCGCTAACGAGAGATCGGAAGCGCAAGTGGTTGAAGTTACAAAGGAAACTTTGAAAGCTTCTTAAAAAAACCGCTTGACAGCAACAGAGGCTGCTGTAGAATGCGCGCCTCGGTTGAGACGAAAGATCTTAACCAACCGCTCTTTAACAACTGAATCAAGCAATTCGTGTGGGTGCTTGTGGAGTCAGACTGATAGTCAACAAGATTATCAGCATCACAAGTTACTCCGCGAGAAATCAAAGATGTAACCAACGATTGCTGAGCCAAGTTTAGGGTTTCTTAAAAACCCAAAGATGTTTGAACTGAAGAGTTTGATCATGGCTCAGATTGAACGCTGGCGGCAGGCCTAACACATGCAAGTCGAGCGGTAGAGAGAAGCTTGCTTCTCTTGAGAGCGGCGGACGGGTGAGTAATGCCTAGGAATCTGCCTGGTAGTGGGGGATAACGTTCGGAAACGGACGCTAATACCGCATACGTCCTACGGGAGAAAGCAGGGGACCTTCGGGCCTTGCGCTATCAGATGAGCCTAGGTCGGATTAGCTAGTTGGTGGGGTAATGGCTCACCAAGGCGACGATCCGTAACTGGTCTGAGAGGATGATCAGTCACACTGGAACTGAGACACGGTCCAGACTCCTACGGGAGGCAGCAGTGGGGAATATTGGACAATGGGCGAAAGCCTGATCCAGCCATGCCGCGTGTGTGAAGAAGGTCTTCGGATTGTAAAGCACTTTAAGTTGGGAGGAAGGGCAGTAAATTAATACTTTGCTGTTTTGACGTTACCGACAGAATAAGCACCGGCTAACTCTGTGCCAGCAGCCGCGGTAATACAGAGGGTGCAAGCGTTAATCGGAATTACTGGGCGTAAAGCGCGCGTAGGTGGTTCGTTAAGTTGGATGTGAAATCCCCGGGCTCAACCTGGGAACTGCATTCAAAACTGACGAGCTAGAGTATGGTAGAGGGTGGTGGAATTTCCTGTGTAGCGGTGAAATGCGTAGATATAGGAAGGAACACCAGTGGCGAAGGCGACCACCTGGACTGATACTGACACTGAGGTGCGAAAGCGTGGGGAGCAAACAGGATTAGATACCCTGGTAGTCCACGCCGTAAACGATGTCAACTAGCCGTTGGGAGCCTTGAGCTCTTAGTGGCGCAGCTAACGCATTAAGTTGACCGCCTGGGGAGTACGGCCGCAAGGTTAAAACTCAAATGAATTGACGGGGGCCCGCACAAGCGGTGGAGCATGTGGTTTAATTCGAAGCAACGCGAAGAACCTTACCAGGCCTTGACATCCAATGAACTTTCTAGAGATAGATTGGTGCCTTCGGGAACATTGAGACAGGTGCTGCATGGCTGTCGTCAGCTCGTGTCGTGAGATGTTGGGTTAAGTCCCGTAACGAGCGCAACCCTTGTCCTTAGTTACCAGCACGTAATGGTGGGCACTCTAAGGAGACTGCCGGTGACAAACCGGAGGAAGGTGGGGATGACGTCAAGTCATCATGGCCCTTACGGCCTGGGCTACACACGTGCTACAATGGTCGGTACAGAGGGTTGCCAAGCCGCGAGGTGGAGCTAATCCCAGAAAACCGATCGTAGTCCGGATCGCAGTCTGCAACTCGACTGCGTGAAGTCGGAATCGCTAGTAATCGCGAATCAGAATGTCGCGGTGAATACGTTCCCGGGCCTTGTACACACCGCCCGTCACACCATGGGAGTGGGTTGCACCAGAAGTAGCTAGTCTAACCTTCGGGAGGACGGTTACCACGGTGTGATTCATGACTGGGGTGAAGTCGTAACAAGGTAGCCGTAGGGGAACCTGCGGCTGGATCACCTCCTTAATCGACGACATCAGCTGCTCCATAAGTTCCCACACGAATTGCTTGATTCATTGAAGAAGACGATAAGAAGCAGCCCGAAATTGGGTCTGTAGCTCAGTTGGTTAGAGCGCACCCCTGATAAGGGTGAGGTCGGCAGTTCGAATCTGCCCAGACCCACCAATTTTGTGTGGGAAACGCCTGTAGAAATACGGGGCCATAGCTCAGCTGGGAGAGCGCCTGCCTTGCACGCAGGAGGTCAACGGTTCGATCCCGTTTGGCTCCACCACTACTGCTTCTACGTTATGAAAGCTTAGAAATGAGCATTCCATCGTTGTGATGGTGAATGTTGATTTCTAGTCTTTGATTAGATCGTTCTTTAAAAATTTGGGTATGTGATAGAAAGATAGACTGAACGTTACTTTCACTGGTAACGGATCAGGCTAAGGTAAAATTTGTAAGTAATTGCGAATTTTCGGCGAATGTCGTCTTCACAGTATAACCAGATTGCTTGGGGTTATATGGTCAAGTGAAGAAGCGCATACGGTGGATGCCTTGGCAGTCAGAGGCGATGAAAGACGTGGTAGCCTGCGAAAAGCTTCGGGGAGTCGGCAAACAGACTTTGATCCGGAGATGTCTGAATGGGGGAACCCAGCCATCATAAGATGGTTACCTTACACTGAATACATAGGTGTATGGAGCGAACCAGGGGAACTGAAACATCTAAGTACCCTGAGGAAAAGAAATCAACCGAGATTCCCTTAGTAGTGGCGAGCGAACGGGGACTAGCCCTTAAGTGGCTTTGAGATTAGCGGAACGCTCTGGAAAGTGCGGCCATAGTGGGTGATAGCCCTGTACGCGAAAATCTCTTAGTCATGAAATCGAGTAGGACGGAGCACGAGAAACTTTGTCTGAATATGGGGGGACCATCCTCCAAGGCTAAATACTACTGACTGACCGATAGTGAACTAGTACCGTGAGGGAAAGGCGAAAAGAACCCCGGAGAGGGGAGTGAAATAGATCCTGAAACCGTATGCGTACAAGCAGTGGGAGCAGACTTTGTTCTGTGACTGCGTACCTTTTGTATAATGGGTCAGCGACTTATTTTCAGTGGCGAGCTTAACCGAATAGGGGAGGCGTAGCGAAAGCGAGTCTTAATAGGGCGTCTAGTCGCTGGGAATAGACCCGAAACCGGGCGATCTATCCATGGGCAGGTTGAAGGTTGGGTAACACTAACTGGAGGACCGAACCGACTACCGTTGAAAAGTTAGCGGATGACCTGTGGATCGGAGTGAAAGGCTAATCAAGCTCGGAGATAGCTGGTTCTCCTCGAAAGCTATTTAGGTAGCGCCTCATGTATCACTGTAGGGGGTAGAGCACTGTTTCGGCTAGGGGGTCATCCCGACTTACCAAACCGATGCAAACTCCGAATACCTACAAGTGCCGAGCATGGGAGACACACGGCGGGTGCTAACGTCCGTCGTGAAAAGGGAAACAACCCAGACCGTCAGCTAAGGTCCCAAAGTTATGGTTAAGTGGGAAACGATGTGGGAAGGCTTAGACAGCTAGGAGGTTGGCTTAGAAGCAGCCACCCTTTAAAGAAAGCGTAATAGCTCACTAGTCGAGTCGGCCTGCGCGGAAGATGTAACGGGGCTCAAACCATACACCGAAGCTACGGGTATCACCTTCGGGTGATGCGGTAGAGGAGCGTTCTGTAAGCCTGTGAAGGTGAGTTGAGAAGCTTGCTGGAGGTATCAGAAGTGCGAATGCTGACATGAGTAACGATAATGGGTGTGAAAAACACCCACGCCGAAAGACCAAGGTTTCCTGCGCAACGTTAATCGACGCAGGGTTAGTCGGTCCCTAAGGCGAGGCTGAAAAGCGTAGTCGATGGAAAACAGGTTAATATTCCTGTACTTCTGGTTATTGCGATGGAGGGACGGAGAAGGCTAGGCCAGCTTGGCGTTGGTTGTCCAAGTTTAAGGTGGTAGGCTGGAATCTTAGGTAAATCCGGGATTCTAAGGCCGAGAGCTGATGACGAGTTATCTTTTAGATGACGAAGTGGTTGATGCCATGCTTCCAAGAAAAGCTTCTAAGCTTCAGGTAACCAGGAACCGTACCCCAAACCGACACAGGTGGTTGGGTAGAGAATACCAAGGCGCTTGAGAGAACTCGGGTGAAGGAACTAGGCAAAATGGCACCGTAACTTCGGGAGAAGGTGCGCCGGTGAGGGTGAAGGACTTGCTCCGTAAGCTCATGCCGGTCGAAGATACCAGGCCGCTGCGACTGTTTATTAAAAACACAGCACTCTGCAAACACGAAAGTGGACGTATAGGGTGTGACGCCTGCCCGGTGCCGGAAGGTTAATTGATGGGGTTAGCTAACGCGAAGCTCTTGATCGAAGCCCCGGTAAACGGCGGCCGTAACTATAACGGTCCTAAGGTAGCGAAATTCCTTGTCGGGTAAGTTCCGACCTGCACGAATGGCGTAACGATGGCGGCGCTGTCTCCACCCGAGACTCAGTGAAATTGAAATCGCTGTGAAGATGCAGTGTATCCGCGGCTAGACGGAAAGACCCCGTGAACCTTTACTATAGCTTTGCACTGGACTTTGAATTTGCTTGTGTAGGATAGGTGGGAGGCTTTGAAGCGTGGACGCCAGTTCGCGTGGAGCCAACCTTGAAATACCACCCTGGCAACTTTGAGGTTCTAACTCAGGTCCGTTATCCGGATCGAGGACAGTGTATGGTGGGTAGTTTGACTGGGGCGGTCTCCTCCTAAAGAGTAACGGAGGAGTACGAAGGTGCGCTCAGACCGGTCGGAAATCGGTCGTAGAGTATAAAGGCAAAAGCGCGCTTGACTGCGAGACAGACACGTCGAGCAGGTACGAAAGTAGGTCTTAGTGATCCGGTGGTTCTGTATGGAAGGGCCATCGCTCAACGGATAAAAGGTACTCCGGGGATAACAGGCTGATACCGCCCAAGAGTTCATATCGACGGCGGTGTTTGGCACCTCGATGTCGGCTCATCACATCCTGGGGCTGAAGCCGGTCCCAAGGGTATGGCTGTTCGCCATTTAAAGTGGTACGCGAGCTGGGTTTAGAACGTCGTGAGACAGTTCGGTCCCTATCTGCCGTGGACGTTTGAGATTTGAGAGGGGCTGCTCCTAGTACGAGAGGACCGGAGTGGACGAACCTCTGGTGTTCCGGTTGTCACGCCAGTGGCATTGCCGGGTAGCTATGTTCGGAATAGATAACCGCTGAAAGCATCTAAGCGGGAAACTAGCCTCAAGATGAGATCTCACTGGAACCTTGAGTTCCCTGAAGGGCCGTCGAAGACTACGACGTTGATAGGTTGGGTGTGTAAGCGCTGTGAGGCGTTGAGCTAACCAATACTAATTGCCCGTGAGGCTTGACCATATAACACCCAAGCAATTTGCGTCGAAGAGACCAGATTGCGGTGTGTGAAGACGAAACGAACCGAAAGTTCGAGATACTCACAAAACACCGAAGCTATCACATACCCAATTTGCTGAAGCGAGGCCATCTGGCCACGACTCAGTACCCGAATTTCTTGACGACCATAGAGCATTGGAACCACCTGATCCCATCCCGAACTCAGCAGTGAAACGATGCATCGCCGATGGTAGTGTGGGGTTTCCCCATGTGAGAGTAGGTCATCGTCAAGATTAAATTCCAGAACCCCTGATTGCTAACGCAATCAGGGGTTTTGTTTTGGGCGGTCGGAAAGTATGGCAAGCGCCCCCAAGTGTTCCTCACTTGCAGCCTACGGTTGCCTTCAATGCTAAAGTCCATCCCTCGATTTTGCTTTTCCCAAGGAAGCCGTTATGCCGGATGCGACGTCCCTCAGTGCTGGATTCATGGTGGTTCACGGCAACCGCCTGGATGAGCTGCGCAGCCTGGTTGTCAGTTGGATGCGTCGCTACCCGCTGGCTCCCCTCGAAAACGAAATCGCCCTGGTACAAAGCAACGGCATTGCCCAATGGCTCAAACTGGCGCTGGCTTCAGACCCTGAAGATGACGACATGGGCGGCTGCGGCATCGCTGCCGCTATCGATGTACAACTTCCAGGCAGCTTCATGTGGCAGCTCTATCGCATGGTCCTGGGCAAAGACGAAATCCCGCCCAAGTCCCTGCTCGACAAAGCCCCACTGACCTGGCGTCTCATGCGCCTGCTCCCCGAACTGATCGACCAGCCCCACTTCGAGCCCCTGCAACGCTTCCTGACCCACGACACGGACCTACGCAAACGCTACCAACTGGCAGAGCGCCTCGCCGACCTGTTCGACCAATACCAGGTCTACCGCGCCGACTGGCTGGAAGACTGGGCTGCCGGGCGCCATCAACTACGCAATGGCCGAGGCGAATCCAAACCCCTGAGCCCAGCCAACTGCTGGCAAGCCGAACTATGGCGCGCGCTGCTGCTGGATGTCGGAGAGGAGGGCATGGCCCAGAGTCGCGCCGGCGTTCACCAGCGCTTTATCGAGCGCATCAACACCCTCGAACAAGCGCCCGCCGGCCTACCTTCGCGCGTGATCGTTTTCGGTATTTCGTCATTGCCAGCCCAAGCCTTGGAAGCACTCGCCGGCCTCGCCCGTTTCAGCCAAGTGCTTTTGTGCGTGCACAACCCTTGTCGCCACCACTGGTCCGACATCGTTGCCGATAAAGACCTGCTCCGAAACGAATACAAACGCCAGGCCCGCAAAGCCGGAATGCCGGTCACCATCGACCCGCAAACCCTGCACCAGCACGCCCACCCGTTGCTCGCGGCCTGGGGCAAGCAAGGTCGCGACTACATCAACCTGTTGGACAGCTACGACGACCCCAACAGTTACCGCTCGGCATTCCGCGACGGCCGTATCGACCTGTTCAGCGAGAGCGAGCCCACCACTGTGCTCAACCAGCTCCAGGACGACATCCTCGAACTGCGCCCGCTCAACGAAACCCGCGAACTTTGGCCAAGCGTCGACCTGAAGCGCGACACTTCCATCCGCTTCCATATCGCCCATAGCGCCCAACGCGAAGTAGAAATTCTCCATGACCAGTTACTCCAGCGCTTCAGCGCCGACCCGACGCTACGTCCACGGGACATCATCGTCATGGTCCCCGACGTGGACAGCTACGCGCCGCACATTCGTGCCGTATTCGGCCAACTTGATAGAAGCGACCTACGCTTCATTCCGTTCACGCTCACAGACCAAGGCCAGCGCGGCCGCGACCCGCTGCTGATCGCCGTCGAACACTTGCTCAAGCTCCCCGACAGCCGCTTCCCGGTCAGCGAAATCCTCGACCTGCTCGACGTACCGGCCCTGCGCGAACGCTTCGGCATCAAGGAGCGCGACCTGCCGACCCTGCACCGCTGGATCGAAGGCGCAGGCATCCGCTGGGGCCTCAACGCCGAACAGCGCGCCGGCCTCGGTTTGCCCCAGGAGCTGGAGCAAAACAGCTGGCGTTTCGGCCTGCGCCGCATGCTCCTGGGCTACGCCGTCGGCACGGGCTCTGCCTGCGATGGCATCGAGCCTTATGATGAAATCGGTGGCCTCGACGCCGCCCTGATCGGCCCGCTGGTCGCACTGCTCGACGCACTGCACGACGCCCACCAGGCACTGTCACAACCCGCCGCGCCGACAGAATGGGGCGAGCGCCTGCAAAACCTGATGCAGCTGTTCTTCCTCCCGAGCAACGAGCACGACGACTACCTGTTGGGTCAACTCGAGCAACTGAGAGAAACCTGGCTGGAAACCTGCGAGTCCGTCGGCTTGCACGACGAATTACCCCTGACCGTAGTCCGTGAGGCCTGGCTGGCAGGGCTCGACCAGGGCCGACTGTCCCAACGCTTCCTCGCAGGTGCTGTCAATTTTTGCACCCTGATGCCCATGCGTGCGATCCCGTTCAAACTGGTGTGCCTGCTGGGCATGAACGACGGCGACTACCCGCGCGCGCAACCGCCGCTGGACTTCGACCTGATGGGCAGCGACTACCGCCCAGGTGATCGATCACGCCGCGAAGACGACCGTTACCTGCTGCTCGAAGCCCTGCTCTCGGCCCGCGACCAGCTCTACATCAGCTGGGTTGGCCGCAGCATCCGCGACAACAGCGACCGCCCGGCATCCGTCCTGATCGGCCAGTTGCGAGACCACATCGCCAGCGGTTGGCACACCACCAGCGGTGAACCCCTCTTGGAAGCCACCACCCAGGAACACCCGCTCCAGCCCTTCAGCGCCCGCTACTTCCACGAAGGTGATGAGCTGTTCAGCTACGCCCGGGAATGGCAGTTGCTCCATGCAACAGCGGACAATCTCCCAGATACCGGCAGCCTGGCACCCTACATCCAGGAAGAACCGCTGAGCCTCGGCCAACTGCAGGACTTCCTGCGCAACCCGGTCAAACACTTCTTCAGCCAGCGCCTGAAAGTGTTTTTCGAAGCAGCCGAAGTCCCGCTGGAAGATGAAGAACCCTTCGTCCTCGACGCACTGCAGCGCTACAGCCTGAGCGACAGCCTGCTCGCCGCCGCATTGACCCGGCCCGACAACCTCGACGAAGCCCTCAACGCCCAAGCCCTGCGCCTGCAAGGCAGCGGCTTGTTGCCCATGGTCGGTTTCGGCGAATGCCTGCGCAAAGAACTGATCGAGCCCTTGCCGGATCTGCTGCACCGTTATCAGCAACTCCTGGCTCTCTGGCCAACTCCACACACCAGTGCTGAACCGATCAGTTTTGAGTATCAGGGCATCCAGCTGGAAGGTTGGATCAGCGGCCTGCATCAACGCAGCGACGGCAGCTTTCTAAGTGTCACCGCCATTCCCAACAGCATCGGCTCGATCAAGACCCGCAAGTGGCATCGCCTGATTCGCCCGTGGGTGAACCACCTGGTGGCCTGTGCCTGCGGACTGCCATTAAGCACCGGCCTGGTTGCGAGCGACGACACCCTGCTACTGGCCCCGCTGGAGCAAGCCACCGCTCAGGAGCTCCTCGGCAACCTGCTGCTCGCGTGGAAAACCGGCATGAGCGAACCGCTGCCTATCGCCGTTAAAACAGCGTTCGCCTGGCTCGGCCAAACCGACCCTGCCAAAGCGCAAGCCGCGGCGAGCAAAGCCTATGAAGGCGACGGCCAAACCACCGACGGCGAGCGCCGTGAAAGTCCCGCGCTCAGCCGCCAGTTCCCCGACTACGCCGCCTTGATCGCCAGCGAAGAATTCGAGGGTTGGTGCGAAACTCTGTATCGACCGTTGATCAACGCCCCCTGGCGATCACTCACCAGCGCGGAGGCCAGCGCATGAGCGGCACAAAACCCCTGGCCCTGGCGTTCCCGCTCAAGGGTAGCCAACTGATCGAAGCCAGCGCCGGCACGGGCAAGACGTTCACCATCTCGGCGCTCTACCTGCGTCTGGTACTCGGCCATGGCGGTGACGAGTCGGGCTTTGGCCGCGAGTTGCTGCCGCCGCAAATTCTCGTCGTGACCTTCACTGATGCCGCCACCAAAGAGCTGCGCGAACGTATCCGTATCCGCCTGGCGGAAGCCGCACGTTTTTTCCGTGAAGAAATCGAAGAACCCGATGCACTGATCGCCGAACTGCGCGACCAATACAGCCCCGAACAATGGCCCGGCTGCGCCAATCGCCTGGACATCGCTGCCCAATGGATGGACGAAGCGGCCGTCTCGACCATCCACAGTTGGTGCCAGCGCATGCTGCGCGAACACGCTTTCGACAGCGGCAGCCTGTTCACACAGACCCTGGAAACCGACCACAGCGACCTGCTCGGCGAAGTGCTACGCGACTACTGGCGATTGTTCTGCTACCCGATGCACGACGACGCATTGAACTGGGTGCGCAACAATTGGGGCGGCCCGGCAGCACTGATGCCACGGGTACGCGCGTTGTTCAACAGCGAGCGGCCCACGGATGAAACTCGCGACCCCGCCGAGCTGATCAACGAATGCCTACAAGAACGCCGCCAAGCCCTCGTCGCGCTCAAGGCACCCTGGCAACAATGGGCAGAAGAGTTGCGCAACATTTGCTTGCAGGCCGTCGCTGCCAAAGCCGTCGATGGCCGCAAGATGCAAGCGCGTTATTTCGAGCCCTGGTTCGAAAAGATCAGCGCCTGGGCGGCTGATGAATCTCTTGAGCAACTGGACATCGGCACTGGTTTCACCCGTCTGACGCCAGACGGCATGGCCGAAGCCTGGAAAGGCGAACCACCACGTCATCCGGGTATCGACGCCATGGCCAGTCTCAAGGCCAGCCTCGACGCCCTGCCAACGCCCGATGCCGCCGTGCTGCAACACGCCGCCGGCTGGGTAGGAAAACGCTTCGAAGAAGAAAAACGCCGGCGCGCCGAAATGGGCTTCGACGACATGCTGATCCGCCTCAACGCCGCCCTGCAGGCCGACGGCGGCGAGCGCCTGGCCAGTGTGATCCGCGAGCAGTTCCCGGTCGCTTTGATCGACGAGTTCCAGGATACCGACCCGGTGCAATACAGCATCTTCGACAGCATCTACCGCATCGAAGAAAACCACCTCGACAGCGGCCTGTTCCTGATCGGCGACCCGAAGCAGGCGATCTACGCGTTCCGTGGCGCCGATATCTATACCTACCTGCGCGCGCGCCAATCCACTACTGGCCGCCATCACACTTTGGGCACTAACTTCCGTTCCAGCCACGCCATGGTCGAGGCGGTAAACCATGTGTTCCAGCGCGCCGAAAAAGGCCGCGGCGCGTTCCTGTTCCGCGAACCCGACGGTACGAATCCGGTGCCGTTCCAGTCAGTACTTTCCCAAGGCCGCAAGGAACACCTGCAGGTCAACGGTCAGACGTTGCCCGCACTGAACCTCTGGCACTTGCCTACCGATCAGCCGATCTCCAGCGTGCTCTACCGCCAACAGCTGGCCGCGACCTGTGCCAGCCAAATCGTTGCATTACTCAACGGCGGCCAGCAGGGAGCTGCGGGATTCCTGAGTAAAGACGGTAGCTTCAAGGGCGTGCTGCCGTCAGACATCGCCATCCTGGTGCGCGACGGTAAGGAAGCCCAAGCTGTGCGCGGTGAGTTGGCTGCTCGTGGCGTACGCAGTGTTTACCTGTCTGATAAGGATTCGGTGTTCGCCGCTCAGGAAGCCCACGACCTGCTGGCCTGGCTCAAAGCCTGCGCCGAGCCGGATGTCGAGCGCCCGCTGCGCGCTGCCCTGGCCTGCGTCACCTTGAACCTGTCACTACCCGAATTGGAACGTCTGAACCAGGACGAACTGGCGTGGGAAAAACGCGTGATGCAGTTCCGCGACTACCGCACGATCTGGCGGACTCAAGGTGTGCTGCCGATGCTTCGTCGTCTGTTGCACGACTTCCAATTACCGCAAACCCTGATCACTCGCAGTGATGGCGAACGGGTGCTGACCAACCTGCTGCACCTCTCGGAATTGCTGCAACAGGCGGCCGCGGAGCTGGACGGTGAACAAGCGCTGATTCGCCATCTGGCCGAACATCTCGCGCTCTCTGGTCAGGCCGGTGAAGAGCAGATCCTGCGCCTGGAAAGCGATGAGCAACTGGTCAAAGTGGTGACGATCCACAAATCCAAGGGGCTGGAATACGACCTGGTCTTCCTGCCGTTTATTTGCTCGGCAAAGCCGGTGGACGGCAGCCGCTTGCCGTTGCATTACCACGACGCAAACGGCAAATCCCAAGTCAGCCTCAAGCCCACCGCCGAGTTGATCGCCCAAGCCGATGACGAGCGCCTGGCCGAAGACCTGCGACTGTTTTACGTGGCATTGACCCGGGCCAAACACGCTTGCTGGCTGGGGATCGCAGACCTGAAGCGCGGCAATAACAACAGCTCGGTGTTGCACCTGTCGGCTCTGGGCTACTTGCTCGGCGGCGGTGCTTCGCTGGGCGAGTCCGCCGGCCTGACCCGCTGGCTGCTCGACCTGCAGGAAGGTTGCCCGGCGCTGCATTACTCAGAAATGCCTGAAGCCGATACGGTCGTGTTCCACCCGCCACGCAACGAAGCCACTTTGCTCGCGCCGCTGTTGCCCAAACGCAAGGCCGCAGAAAACTGGTGGATCGCTTCCTACAGCGCCCTGCGTATCGGCGAAAGCATGAGCGCCGCCAGCCTCGAAGCACCGGAAAGCCCACAAGCGCAGAAGCTGTTTGACGACGAACGCCTCGACCCGGATGCCCCGCGCGAAGTGCCGGCTTCCGGTGGAGATATTCACCGTTTCCCACGCGGGCCAAACCCCGGCACCTTCCTCCACGGCTTGCTGGAATGGGCGGGCGGCGAAGGCTTCAAGGTGACTCCGGAGGCCATCGAGGATGCGGTCGCCCGCCGTTGCAACCGACGTGGTTGGGAAGGCTGGATCGGCACCCTCAGCGGCTGGCTCGGGCATCTGTTGCAAGCCCGGCTGCCGCTGGGCAACGGGCAGATGGCCCTCAGCGAGTTGCAGCACTACCAGATCGAAATGGAGTTCTGGTTTGCCAGCCACAAGGTCGACGTCCTCGCACTCGACAAACTGGTGTGCCAGCACACTCACAATGGCGTATCCCGCGTGGCCGCCGAACCGGTGCTGCTAAACGGCATGTTCAAGGGTTTTATCGACCTGACGTTCGAGCACGAAGGCCGGTACTACGTGGCTGACTACAAATCCAATTGGCTTGGTCCCGATGATTCGGCCTACACACAACAGGCCATGGAGCTGTCGATCCTCGATCATCGTTACGACCTGCAATACGTGCTCTACCTGCTGGCTCTGCATCGTCAGCTCAAGGCTCGTCTGCCGGATTACGACTACGACCGTCACGTCGGTGGCGCGTTGTACCTGTTCCTGCGCGGCACCCATTCCGCGAGCCAGGGTGCGTATTTCACCCGACCGCCCCGGGAATTGATCGAAAGCCTGGACCTGCTGTTCCAGGGCAAACCGCTACCTCCCAAGGCCGAGCCCGCCTGGGAACAAGGAGAGCTGCTATGAGCCTGTCGCCGTTACCGCTTGAGGAGTTGACGCCCCTCAGTCGCGCCGCCGACCTGGTGCAATTGCTCGATCTCTGGGTGCAGCGCGGCTGGTTGCGTGCGTTGGATAAAGCCTTCGTCGGCTTCCTCCATGAGCTTGATCCCCAAGCTGATCCTCTGGTGTTGCTGGCCGCAGCCCTGACCAGTCACCAACTGGGCCATGGCCATGTGTGCCTGGACCTGTTCGAAACCCTCAAGGCGCCGGACTTTGCTCTGTCGCTGCCGCCCGAAGGCGATGCGCAAACGGGCGTCATGCTGTTGCCATCGCAATTGCTCGAAGGCCTGGAAGGCGCTCATTGGTGCCATGCCCTGGCCGCCAGTCGCCTGGTGGCACTGGCCGTCGATGGCAGCGAGGACGCGCAAAGCCGGCCACTGGTGCTGTCGGGCAAACGCCTGTATTTGCGCCGCTACTGGACTTATGAGCGGCGCATCGACAGCGCTTTGCGCCTGCGACTTGCCACCCGCGAAAGCGTTGCCGCCGATCTGCCTGAACGCCTGAATCGACTGTTCGACCAGGCCCCGCCGGACGGCGTCGTCGACTGGCAAAAACTCGCCTGCGCCTTGGCTACCCGCGGTGCATTCAGCATCGTCACCGGCGGCCCGGGCACCGGCAAGACCACCACGGTGGTGCGCTTGCTCGCGCTGTTGCAGGCGCCAGCGGTAGAGAGCGGTAGCGCGTTGCGCATCCGCCTGGCAGCACCCACCGGCAAGGCGGCCGCGCGCTTGACCGAGTCCATCAGCCAGCAAGTGCTGTCGCTGAAAGTGCCGGATGCGGTGAAGGAAAAAATCCCGACCCAAGTCACCACCGTTCACCGTTTGCTGGGCAGCCGGCCCGGCACCCGACACTTCCGGCATCACATAGGCAACCCGTTGCCCCTGGATGTGCTGGTGGTAGACGAAGCCTCGATGATCGACCTGGAAATGATGGCCAACCTGCTGGATGCCTTACCTCCCCATGCCCGCCTGGTGCTGCTGGGCGACAAGGACCAGTTGGCTTCGGTTGAAGCCGGTGCGGTGCTGGGTGATTTGTGCCGCGATGCCGAAGCCGGTTTCTACAGCCCGCAAACCCGCCAGTGGCTGCAACAGGTCAGCGGCGAAGACCTCGGCGCCAGCGGCTTGCAGGAAGACCTCGACGGTAGCCACCCCCTGGCGCAACAAGTGGTGATGCTGCGTTACTCGCGGCGTTTCGGCGAAGGCAGCGGCATCGGCCAACTGGCCCGCTGGGTCAACCAGCAAAACCCCGAGCAGGCCCGCAAACTGCTGGCAGCCCGCAGCCATGCCGATCTGTTTTGCGTCAGCCTCAAGGGCGAGCACGACCATGCCCTGGAGCGCCTGGTGCTGGACGGCCATGGTGACGGTGCCCTCGGTTATCGCTATTACCTGAAGCTGCTACAGACCGCGCGTCCGTCCCTCGACACGCCACGGGATGACGAAGCCTGGACGCTCTGGGCGCAAAAGCTGCTGAAAGCCTTCGACGCATTCCAGCTGCTGTGCGCCGTACGCAAGGGCCCGTGGGGTGTCGAGGGTTTGAACCTGCGCATCACCGCCGCGTTGCTCAAGGCCCGGCTGATCGACAGCGATCAGCAGTGGTACGAAGGGCGCCCGGTGTTGATGACCCGCAACGATTACGGCCTGGGCCTGATGAACGGCGACATCGGCATCGCCCTGAAATTGCCCGAAAGCGACGGTGGGCCACAGGTGCTGCGCGTGGCGTTCCCGCGTAACGATGGGCAGGGCGGGGTGCGCTTTGTGCTGCCCAGCCGGCTCAACGATGTGGAAACTGTCTATGCGATGACGGTGCACAAATCCCAAGGCTCTGAATTCACCCACACCGCCCTGATTCTGCCGGATGCCCTGAACCCGGTGCTCACCAAAGAGTTGATCTATACCGGCATCACCCGGGCCAAGGACTGGTTCAGCCTGATCGAACCCCGAGGGGGCGTATTTGAAGAGGCGGTGAGCCGCAAGGTGAAGCGCTTGAGTGGGCTGATGCTGGAACTGGGCACGTGATCGATAAAGAAGCTGACCGATGGGGCATCTAAATTTTCTGATCCAAATGTGTGATTTTTCTTAATAAAATGTCGGAATCCTCCTGGGTGTCGCCTCGGGGGTTTTCCGCCGTTGTGCTATCGTTGCGGCATCATCCCAAGAAGATCAAAGAGAATCGCTGCATGAACGTGGCTGTCTCGCCCACAGAGCGAAGTTTGAGCTGGAGACGAATGCTGCTGTTGGCGCTTCTCTGGATCTTCACGCCTCTCGCTTTTGCCCAGCCCCCCGCAGGCATGGCCGATCAGCGAGCCAAGTCGGTCACGCAGGTGGTCCTCGGCATCCTCAGTTACGCACGTTGGCCGGTAGAGCCCGCGCAATTGCGGCTGTGCATCGTAGGGCCGACCCAATACACCGATGACCTGGTCAAAGGCACCACCCAGGCGACCGGCCGTCCGGTCGTGGTGCAGCGTTTGCTGGCCGACCATCCGGACATCGCCAATGCCTGCGATGCCGTGTACATCGGCCAATTGACCAGCGACGAGCGCAGCCGCCTGTTCGCATCACTGATCGGCCATCCGGTGCTCAGCATCAGCGAAGGCGGCGACCAATGCACCGTGGGCAGCCTGTTCTGCCTGCGGGTGGCCGACGAGCAGGTGTCGTTCGAGGTCAACCTGGACTCCGTTGCCCGCAGCGGTGTACGCATTCATCCGAGCGTACTGCAGCTGTCCCGACGTCGAGCGCCGGGCTCATGAATATCGATACAGGGCCAGTGCGCCCTACCTTGCGTTCGGTGATCGGGCGTGGGCACCTGAGCCTGGCGCTGATGGCGGTCAGCATGGCCAGTATCTCCCTGACCCTGCTCGGCGTGCTCGCGCTGCGGGTGTATGCCGACCACAACCTGCACCTGATTGCCCGCTCCATCAACTACACCGTGGAAGCCGCGGTGGTGTTTAACGACAGCGCGGCGGCCACTGAAGCCTTGGCCGTGATTGCCTCGGAGGAAGAGGTGGCCGAGGCGGAAGTCTTCAACGTCGACGGCAAGCAACTCGCACATTGGGAACGACCGGAAACCGGGATGCTGTCGATGATTGAGCTGCAGTTGGCGCATGCGCTGCTCGAACAGCCCATCACCCAGCCGATCCTGCACCAGGGCCAGGTCATCGGCAGCGTGCACCTGACCGGCCATGGCGGCAGCCTGTTGCGCTTCCTGCTCAGCGGCCTTGCCGGGATTCTGGTGTGTACCGCCCTCAGCGCCTGGGTTGCGCTGTACCTGGCGCGGCGCCTGTTACGCGGCATCACCGGGCCGTTGCACAGCCTGGCCTCGGTGGCCCACGCCGCCCGCAGCGAGCGTGCCTTCGACCGGCGCGTACCCCCGGCGAAAATCGCCGAACTCGACAGCCTGGGCAACGACTTCAATGCCTTGCTCGACGAGCTGGAAGCCTGGCAGACCCACCTGCAAAGCGAAAACGAAACCCTCGCTCACCAGGCCAGCCACGACAGCCTGACCGGGCTGCCCAACCGTGCGTTCTTCGAAGGCCGACTGATCCGCGCCCTGCGCAGCGCCGCCAAACTCAACGAGAAGGTCGCGGTACTGTTCCTCGACAGCGACCGCTTCAAAGACATCAACGACAACTACGGCCACGCCGCCGGCGACGCGGTATTGGTGGCAGTGGCTGCGCGCATTCGTGCGCAACTGCGCGAACAGGACCTGGTGGCACGCCTGGGCGGCGATGAATTCGCCATCTTGCTGTCGCCCTTGCACAGGCTTGAGGACGCCCAGCGCATTGCCGAAAAAATCATCGCCAGCATGGACGCGCCCATTGCGCTGCCCGGCGACACCCACGTATTGACCTCACTCAGTATTGGCATTGCCATCTACCCTGATCATGGTGCCACCCCCGGTAACCTGCTCAACGCCGCCGATGCGGCGATGTACCAGGCCAAACGGCTCTCCCAGGGTGGCCAGCAAACGGCGGAGTCCGAGTCTCCCGCCGCCAATGTTCAACACAGGAGTTGATCCCTTGTTCTCGACTGCACGCTTTTTATTCATCACCTTGCTCGTGGCCTTGCTCGCCCTGAGTGGCTGCCAGACACCGCCGCCCAAGGGCCTGACACCGGCGCAAATCGCCGTGCTCAAACAGCAAGGCTTCGAGCTGACTGACGAGGGCTGGGCCTTCGGCCTGTCGGGCAAGGTACTGTTTGGCAGCGACGTCGAGAGCTTGAATGCCCCCAGCACCGAAATCGTCCAACGCATCGGCAAGGCACTGACGGGTGTGGGCATTGAACGCGTGCGTGTTGACGGTCACACCGACGCCTCGGGCAAGGAAACCTACAACCAGCAACTCTCCCTGCGCCGTGCAAAAAGCGTCGCACAGGTGTTGGTGGGCGTTGGCATGAAAGAAGAAAACGTACAAATGCGCGGGTTGGGCAGCAGCGAGCCGGTGGCGTCCAACACGACAGCGGCGGGGCGCACCGAGAATCGCCGGGTGTCGATTGTGGTGATTGCGGACTAAGCCGACGCCCTCGTTCGCTCTATGGAATGCGTTCAAAAATGTGGGAGCGGGCTTGCTCGCGAAGGCGGTGGATCAGTTGATGTATTGGGTGACTGACACACTGCTATCGCGGGCAAGCCCGGCTCCCACATTTTATTTAATCCGCAAACCTCATCTCCCGCGTTTCCCCCATCAACAACGGCTGATTCTGCTCCGTCACCTCACGGATGTAATCCCACAGCAGGGTGATCCGTTTCAACTTCCTCAGATCCTCGCGGCAGTACATCCAGAACTGCCGCGTAATATTGATCTCCTTGCCCAGCACCGGAAGCAACCGCGGATCCTGCGCCGCCAAAAAGCACGGCAGGATCGCCAGCGACCGCCCTTGCTGTGCCGCCACGTACTGCGCGATCACGCTGGTACTGCGCAAGCTCGCGCTGGCGCCGGGTACCACGTTCGCCAGGTACAGCAGCTCCGAACTGAACGCTAAATCATCCACATAACTGATAAACGGGTGTTCGGCCAAATCCGCTGCCCGGCGGATGGGCGGGTGCTGGTCCAGGTATTCCTGTGTCGCGTACAGCTGCAGCTTGTAGTCGCACAGCTTGCAGCACACGTACGGCCCATGCTCCGGCCGTTCCAGGGCGATGACGATATCCGCCTCGCGCTTGGACAGGCTGATGAAGTGGGGCAGGGGCAGGATGTCCACGGAGATCGCCGGGTAGGTGTCGACGAAGTGGCTCAGTTGCGGGGTGACGAAGAAGCTGCCGAACCCTTCGGTGCAGCCCATGCGCACGTGGCCGGACAACGCCACGCCGGAGCCGGAAACCTGTTCACAGGCCATGTGCAAGGTGCTTTCGATGGACTCGGCGTAACCCAGCAAACGCTGGCCTTCGGTGGTCAATACGAAGCCGTTGGTCCGGGACTTTTCAAACAGCAGAGTGCCCAAGGATCCTTCAAGGGAGGTAATGCGCCGCGACACGGTGGTGTAGTCCACCGCCAGGCGCTTGGCGGCGACGCTGGCCTTGCGGGTGCGGGCTACTTCGAGGAAAAACTTCAGGTCATCCCAGTTCAGGGAGCCTAGTGACGTGATGTTTTTTTGCATATTGGACCGGCTTTTATGTGCGTTCTTATTAGAAGTTTGCACATCTATACTCCAAAAACAGTCCGAACGCCTCATGTGTAGGAGCGAGCTTGCTCGCGAAGGGCGTTAACGATAACGCGGGGAGCCTGAATGAATGCGGCGCTCTCCGGTTCTTCGCGAGCAAGCTTGCTCCTACAAAAGTCCGAACGCCTCATCCTCAAGGCGATTCAACGCCTTGGTTCTCTGCATACCTACAAGAATTGGAGACCACATGAACGCATCTGCCGATATTTCCGTGCAACAGGTCAAGCTGCTGATCAACGGCGAGTGGGTCGAGTCCAAGACCACCGAATGGCAAGACATCGTCAACCCCGCTACCCAGCAAGTACTGGCCCGTGTGCCGTTTTCCACCCCCGCAGAAGTCAACGCTGCCATTGACGCCGCCCATCGCGCCTTCCAGACCTGGAAGTTGACGCCGATCGGTGCGCGCATGCGCATCATGCTCAAGCTGCAAGCCTTGATCCGCGAGCACTCCAAGCGCATCGCCGTGGTGCTCAGCGCCGAGCAGGGCAAGACCATTGCCGACGCGGAAGGCGATATTTTCCGTGGCCTGGAAGTGGTCGAGCACGCGTGCTCCATCGGCACCCTGCAGATGGGCGAATTCGCTGAAAACGTCGCGGGCGGTGTGGACACCTACACCCTGCGCCAGCCGATCGGCGTGTGCGCCGGCATCACCCCGTTCAACTTCCCGGCGATGATTCCGCTGTGGATGTTCCCGATGGCCATTGCCTGCGGTAACACCTTCGTACTGAAACCTTCTGAGCAGGACCCGCTGTCGACCCTGCTGCTGGTCGAGCTGGCGCTCGAAGCCGGTGTGCCACCTGGTGTGCTGAACGTGGTTCACGGCGGCAAGGATGTGGTGGATGCGCTGTGCACCCACAAAGATATCAAGGCGGTGTCCTTCGTCGGCTCGACCGCCGTGGGGACTCACGTCTACGACCTCGCCGGCAAACACGGCAAGCGCGTGCAATCGATGATGGGCGCCAAGAACCACGCCGTGGTGCTGCCGGACGCCAATCGCGAGCAAACCCTCAACGCTCTGGTTGGTGCCGGGTTCGGCGCGGCCGGTCAGCGCTGCATGGCGACCTCCGTGGTGGTGCTGGTGGGCGCTGCCAAACAATGGCTGCCGGACCTCAAGGCCCTGGCGCAGAAACTCAAGGTGAATGCCGGCAGTGAAGCCGGTACTGATGTGGGCCCAGTGATCTCCAAGCGCGCCAAGGCACGTATTCTCGACCTGATCGAAAGCGGCGTGAAAGAGGGCGCCAAGCTGGAACTGGATGGCCGTGGCATCAAGGTGCCGGGTTTCGAAGACGGTAACTTCGTCGGCCCGACCCTGTTCTCCGGCGTGACCACCGACATGCAGATCTACACCCAGGAAATCTTCGGCCCGGTGCTGGTGGTGCTGGAAGTCGACACCCTCGACCAAGCCATCGCCCTGGTCAACGCTAACCCGTTCGGTAACGGCACCGGCCTGTTCACCCAGAGCGGCGCGGCGGCGCGTAAATTCCAGAGCGAAATCGACGTCGGCCAGGTCGGCATCAACATCCCGATCCCCGTGCCAGTGCCGTTCTTCAGCTTTACCGGTTCCCGTGGCTCGAAGCTCGGTGATCTGGGCCCGTACGGCAAGCAAGTGGTGCAGTTCTATACCCAGACCAAGACCGTCACCAGCCGCTGGTTCGACGACGACAGCGTCAACGATGGCGTCAACACCACCATCAACCTGCGCTGATCGAGGAGACGACCATGAAGATTGCATTTATCGGCCTGGGCAACATGGGCGCGCCGATGGCGCGCAACCTGATCAAGGCCGGCCATGCGCTGAACCTGTTTGACCTGAACCAGACCGTGCTCAAGGAACTGGCCGAACTGGGCGGCACCATCAGCGCCTCACCGCGTGCGGCAGCAGCAGGTGCCGAGCTGGTAGTGACCATGCTCCCGGCTGCGGCCCATGTGCGCAGCGTATGGCTCGGTGAAGATGGCGTGCTGGCCGGCATCGGCAAAGGCGTGCCGGCGGTGGATTGCAGCACCATCGACCCGCAGACCGCTCGCGATGTAGCAGCGGCGGCGGCAAAACAAGGCGTTGTGATGGCTGACGCCCCGGTGTCCGGCGGCACCGGTGGCGCCCAGGCCGGGACGCTGACCTTCATGGTGGGCGCCACCCCGGAACTGTTCGCCACCCTGCAACCGGTATTGGCGCAAATGGGCCGTAACATCGTCCATTGCGGCGAAGTCGGCACTGGGCAAATCGCCAAGATCTGCAACAACCTGCTGCTGGGTATCACCATGGTCGGCGTCAGCGAAGCCATGGCCCTGGGCGACGCGCTGGGCATCGACACCCAAGTGTTGGCGGGAATCATCAACAGCTCCACCGGGCGTTGCTGGAGTTCGGACACTTACAACCCATGGCCCGGAATTATCGAAACGGCGCCGTCGTCCCGGGGTTATACCGGCGGGTTTGGTGCGGAACTGATGCTCAAGGACCTGGGGCTGGCCACTGAAGCCGCCCGCCAGGCGCACCAGCCGGTGATCCTCGGCGCAGTGGCGCAGCAGTTGTATCAATCGATGAGCCAGCGTGGGGAAGGGGGCAAGGACTTCTCGGCGATTATCAACAGCTATCGCAAACCCCAATAGGGGATTTTCCGGGAACCCGATTTAAATGGGTTCCCGGGTTTTTGCCTGTCAGCGAGCTTTCTGGCCTTTCAGCCAGCAACCTGCAACATAAGGCACCAGGCTTGATGCCTTTCCTCGGATGAATTCATATCCGTAGGGTTTACGCACAACCGCCAGTCCAATAAGGACTTTCTCGGCAGAGTGCCTGGCTTTGGTAACCAAGCCGGCGGCCGGCTGGGTGGTGAGTGATGTTCCCACTACCAGAACCTTCTCTGCGTTTTTGAAGTGCTGCTGTGCTATCTCAAGATTTGGTACGTTTTCGCCATACCAAACGACATGGGGCCGTAGCTGGCTACCTTTTTCGCACAAGTCGCCCAGTAAAATCGGGCCGCCATCGATCTTGTACATCAGTTGCTCATCGACGGTGCTTTGCGCCAGGTTGATCTGACCGTGAAGGTGTAAAACGCACGTGGAGCCTGCTCGTTCATGCAGGTCGTCAACGTTCTGAGTGATCACCACGACATCAAACCGCGACTCCAACGCTGCGATTGCAAGGTGTGCGGCATTGGGTTGTGCGGCATAGACCTTTTTCCGCAGTTGGTTATAGAACGTCAGAACTTCTTCCGTATTTCTATGCCAAGCCTCAGGAGTTGCCACATCTTCAACGCGATGATCCATCCACAGGCCGGTTTCGTCGTTGAAGGTGTCCAGACCGCTTTCAGCACTGATGCCGGAACCTGTGAAAATGACGATTTTTTGTCTATCGAATTCAGCTGCCATAAGTAGGTTCCTTGGCTAATGGCATGATGCGGAGGACTTCTTCGGGAGACGGAAACTGGCATCGAATAGGTCAGAAGATCTTGGATTCAAGCCCAGCTCAAGGCCACGTGCAATCTTGCTATTGTTTGCGCCCTCTGCCGCTAACGCGCTTTCGTGACGTCTCCACCGGCTTAATAAGAATCCCATCGGTATGGCACGTCAATATTCGAATTTTCTCAAGTGCGTGGTTTTCCAATCTCAATCGAGAAGGTCAGCTTTGGCAGCGTTCGCTGTTGGCAGGTGAGAACCGCTCATTTTTTATGAAAAAAACCGCCTTTTGGGGGCGGTTTTTTCTTGTGGGCTTTTCTGATTGCTAACTCAGGCAAACACAAAATACTTACGCACCGTCTCGACCACTTCCCACGTCCCCTTCATCCCCGGTTCCACCACAAAGATATCCCCAGCTCGCAAATGGATCGGCTCCAGGCCGTCGGGGGTGATCACGCAGTAGCCTTCCTGAAAGTGGCAGTATTCCCACTTCACATACTCCACCCGCCATTTGCCGGGGGTGCAGATCCAGGTGCCCATGATCTTGCTGCCGTCTTCGCTGGTGTAGGCGTTGAGGTTGACAGTGTGGGGGTCGCCTTCGAGTTTTTCCCATTTGCAGGCGTCCAGCACCGGCAGTGGGTGGGTGTCGCGCAGTACGGTGATCGGCTTGGACATGATGATTCCGAGGCAGTGGAAGGGAAGTCCGAACCCTATCGCCTTGGGCCGCCCGCCTGTGGTCTGAACTCGACATCGGGATGCCCAGAAGCGCAGGCGGCCGTTGATCTTGATCCCCTGTAGGAGCGAGCTTGCTCGCGAAGGTCGTTAACGATGACGTTGGCATTCTGACTACACGCGGGGCCCTCGAGTTTTTCGCGAGCAAGCTCGCTCCTACAGGGGGCAATGCCTGACCGGGGGCTTTGAAACATCCAATCACCAATCAGCCATTTCCTCGCAGTAAGTGCGAAAGATTTCCCGCTTTGCGCTGGAATTCGCAAGAATATTTACAGCTGGCCCTCGTATCATTCACCCCAGTAACGACCGAGAGCCTTGAAATGAATCCAATAACAACGTGGTGGGACATCAGCCCGCCCTTGAGCACCGCGACCCCGACCTGGCCGGGCGATACGCCGTTTCAGGAAGAGCGGGTGTGGCAGTTCGGCCCCGAGTGCCCGGTGAATGTCGGACGCATTACCCTGTCGCCCCACACCGGCGCCCATGTGGACGCGCCGTTGCACTACAGCGCTGACGGTGCGCCCATCGGCGAAGTGTCCCTGGATGTGTACATGGGCCCGTGCCGGGTGCTGTATTGCCTGGGCAGCGGCGCGCTGGTGCAGCCGCATCAGTTGGAAGGCCGCCTGGGGAACCTGCCGGAGCGTGTGCTGTTGCGCACTTATCAACAGGCGCCACTGGATAGTTGGGATTCGAATTTCACCGCCGTCGCTCCGCAAACCGTCGAGCTGCTGGCCAGCCTCGGTGTGCGCCTGATCGGCATCGACACGCCGTCCCTGGACCCGCAACAGTCCAAGACCATGGATTCCCACAACGCCGTCGCCCGTCATGGCATGGCGATTCTCGAAGGCATCGTCCTGGACGACGTACCGGAGGGCGATTATGAGTTGATCGCGCTGCCGCTGCGTTTTGCCAACCTCGATGCCAGCCCGGTACGAGCCATTCTCCGCCCGCTCAAGGAGCCCACGCGATGAGCCAGTGTCCTTTCTCCCCTGACTACCAGCCGCCGGAAGAATGGCATAACGCCGAGCTGAATTTTTCCGAGTCCATGAGCTATGGCGACTACCTGGACCTGGGCAAAGTGCTCAGCGCCCAGCACCCGCTGTCGCCGGACCACAACGAGATGCTGTTTATCATCCAGCACCAGACCTCCGAGCTGTGGATGAAACTGATGCTCCACGAACTCAAGGCCGCCCGCGAACACGTGCGCCTGGGTGAGTTGCCACCGGCGTTCAAGATGCTGGCGCGGGTGTCGCGGATCTTTGACCAACTGGTGCACGCCTGGGCGGTGCTGGCGACCATGACGCCGTCGGAGTACAAGTCGATTCGCCCGTACCTGGGCCAGTCGTCGGGCTTTCAGTCGTTCCAATACCGGGAAATCGAATTCATCCTCGGCAATAAAAGCGCGGCGCTGTTGCGGCCCCACGCCCATCGTCCGGACTTGTTGAACGAGCTGAAAGTGGCGATTGCCACGCCGTCGCTGTATGACGAAGCGATCAACCTGATGGCCAAGGCCGGGCTGGCGATCGACCCCACGCGCGCCGAACGCGATCCGACGGCGCCGACGGTTCACGATGAATCCGTGGAGGCGGCGTGGCGCGAGGTTTATCGCGACCCGAGCCGTTATTGGGACCTGTACCAATTGGCCGAAAAGTTTATCGACCTGGAGGATTCGTTCCGCCAATGGCGCTTCCGCCATGTCACCACCGTGGAGCGGATCATCGGCTTCCAGCCCGGTACGGGCGGCACCGAAGGCGTGGGCTACCTGCGCAAGATGCTCGACACCGTGCTGTTCCCCGAGCTGTGGCGAGTGCGTTCCACGCTGTAATCAAGGCCCAACAAAAAGCCCCGGTACTCATCAGTACCGGGGCTTTTCATTTGAAATACGATCCAAATGTGGGAGCGGGCTTGCTCGCGAAAGCGGTGGGTCAGTCAATACATCAGGTGACTGACACGACGCCTTCGCGAGCAAGCCCGCTCCCACACAAGCCCGCTCCCACATGGGTTATTGCGCTGTTACTGCCTTCGCGTTATTCAACCGCAACCGGTACGCCACATAGATAATCCCGACCCAAACCGGAATCGCATACACCGACGCCCGCACACCCGGAATCGCCAGCATCACGCAGATGATCATCAGCATGAACGCCAGGCACAGGTAGTTGCTGAACGGGAACCAGAAGGTCTTGAACGACGGCACCACGCCTTGCTCGCCCATGGCCTTGCGGAACTTGATGTGGGTCAGGCTGATCAGCGCCCAGTTGATCATCAGCGAGGCAACCACCAGCGCAAACAACAGCTCCAGTGCGTCATGCGGGGCGACGTAGTTGATCACCACGCACAGCAGCGTCACCAGGGCCGAAATGCCCAGGGCACGCAGCGGCACGCCTTGCTTGTTCAGCTTCATCAGCGCTTTCGGCGCATCGCCTTGCTCGGCTAGGCCGAACAGCATGCGGCTGTTGCAGTACACGCCGCTGTTGTACACCGACAGTGCCGCGGTCAGGACCACGAAGTTTAGGATGTGGGCGGCGGTGTCATTACCGATCAGCGAGAAGATCTGCACGAACGGGCTGCCGCTGTAGGCATCGCCCGATGCGCCGAGGGTTTGCAGCAGTTGGTCCCATGGGTACAACGACAGCAGCACGGTAAGTGCGCCGACGTAGAAAATCAGGATCCGGTACACCACCTGGTTGATCGCCTTCGGGATCACCTTGCGTGGCTCGCTGGCTTCGGCGGCGGTAATCCCCACCAGCTCCAGGCCGCCGAACGAGAACATGATGAACGCCATGGACATCAACAGCCCCATGCCGCCATTGGGGAAGAACCCGCCGTGGCTCCACAGGTTGCTCACCGAGGCCTGCGGGCCGCCGGTGCCGCTGAACAGCAGATAGCAGCCGAGCACGATCATGCCGACAATCGCCACCACCTTGATGATCGCGAACCAGAACTCGGTCTCACCGAAGAACTTCACGTTGAGGGTGTTGATCAGGTTGACCAGCACAAAGAACACCACCGCGCTGACCCAGGTCGGAATTTCCGGCCACCAGAACTGGATGTACTTGCCCACCGCTGTCAGCTCGGCCATGCCCACCAGCACGTAGAGTACCCAGTAGTTCCAGCCGGCGAGGAAGCCTGCGTAACCGCCCCAGTATTTGTGGGCAAAGTGGCTGAAGGAGCCGGCGACCGGTTCCTCGACGATCATCTCGCCCAGCTGGCGCATGATCAGGAACGCGATGAAACCGGCTACCGCATAGCCCAGGATCATCGACGGCCCCGCCGACTTGAGCACGCCTGCCGAGCCGAGGAACAGCCCGGTCCCGATTGCCCCTCCCAAGGCAATCAGCTGAATATGTCGGTTCTTCAGGCCACGTTTGAGGCCCACCGGGTTAACCATGTCATCCGCCATTAACATTCCCTTCTACTTGTTTTTTTCAGGGTTGATCGCACACCGAACCAGCCCCTCATACCGCTGAGGGGTCAGATATTACTCTCGGTAAACTTTTCGTAATACAGCTGAACGCCATCAAGTGCCTGATCCAGCAGCCATTGTTTGATGGATTCGACCATCGGTGGCGGCCCGCACACGTACATATCCGCCGATTGATCCCGTAATTCGGCCAGGTCGAAATGCTCGGTGAGGTAGCCACGCTTGCCGGCCCAATCGGGCGTCGGGTCGCTGAGTACTTCGGTGTAGCGAAAGTTTGGGATTTTTTCGGCATAAGCGGCGACGCGGGCGGCCTCGCACAAATCGGCCGCACCGCGCACGCCGTAATACAGGTGCACCGGCTGTTGGCAGGCGCTGGCGGCCAGGTCGTCAAGCATGCCCAGCAGCGCCGATAAACCGGTGCCACCGGCCACCAACACCAGCGGTCGGGTGACATGCCGAAGGTAGAAGGCACCCAATGGCGCTTCCAGCAGCACCTCATCGCCGACCTGGCAGCGCTCGCGGATGTAGTTGCTCATCACGCCATCGGGCAGCAGGCGGATCAGAAACTGCAATTGATTGCCCGGGCGGTTGGCGAAAGAGTAGGAGCGCCAACTGTCGGTGCCGGGAATCGACAGGCGGGCATATTGGCCCGGCAAAAAGTCCAATGGGTGTTCAAGCTGCAGGTGCAGGATCGCGGTGCTGGCCGAGACCTGCTGCACATCGCTCACCGTACTGCGGATTTGTACTGGCCCCGGCGCGTTGCACAGGCTGGAATCAAAATCGAAATAAAACGCCGCGTCGGACTGGACCCGGGTCTGGCAGCTGAGCATTTTGCGTTGTTGCAGGTCGAGGCTGGAGAGGGCTTCCTCGTCCACGTAGTCCTGGGTGAAATCGCCGGACTCGCACCGGCCCTGACAGGTGCCGCATACGCCTTCGCGACAGTCGAGCGGGATCTTGATGCCGTTGCGCAGCGCGGCATCCAGCAGGATCTCATTGGCGCCCACCGGGAAAAACAGGGTCTTGCCGTCGGCAAAACTGAAGGCCACTTTGTGATTCATATGATCGCTCTCTAAAACGCCGCGTAGCAGCTGTCGAGCCTTGGCGAGGCTGCGTCGGCGGCGCACCTGACACTCCGCAGACGCAGCCTCGCCAAGGCTCGACAGCTGCTACGGGGGAAGGTGTTCACAGGTGATAGAAATCCAGCACCGAGTTGATGGTGTCGTTGAGCAGCAGCGCATGCTTGCGGGTGATCAACCAACTGTCGCCATCGGGCTTGAGGCTGTAAGTGGCGCTGCCGTAGAACTGCTCCGACGTCGCCAGCCGATAGAACAGCGTGTGCCAGTTCAGCTTCACTTCCAGCAGCCCGTCCGGTTGCTCGGCAATCCGCACGTTGTTGATCAAATGCAGCGTCCTCGGCATCGGCGTGGCCGACGCGGCCTTGCCCGTGCGCAGGCGGAACACCCGATCCTCCAGGCCCGAGCGGTTGGCGTAGTAGATCAGCGACATCTCGCGCTTCGGGTCGCGGGTGTAGACGTGTTCCGAGTCCCACTGCGGCAGGTGGAACTCGCTCTGCGGGTCGAACAACTGCACGTAGGCGTCCCAATCCTGGGCATCGCACAGCTCGGATTTACGGTAAAAAAACTGTTCGATCCGGTACTGCAATTGCGCATTCATCATTTCACCTCACGCAGTTTCAGGGCTTGGGCATCGAGCCCGTCCAGCAGGAATTTCTGCCAGTTGCGGTGCTGGTTGACGTACAGGCCTTCGTGGGTGAATTCGGTGCCGGTCATTGCCGGCTGGATGCCGATGGCTTCGCTGTTGGGCGTCGGCCCGGTTTCCCAGCGATGGCTGCCACGGGAGATATCGCTCCAGCGTTCCAGGCGGCCCTGGAAGCCGCGCTGGGCTTCGCGAAATTCCACCAGGTCATCCGGCGTGCCCATACCGGAGACGTTGAAGAAATCCTCGAACTGGCGGATGCGGTTTTCTCGGTCGGCGTCAGACTCGCCTTTCACCCCCAGGCACTGGCTGATGATCTCGGTCTTGTTCCAGGCGATGGGGCGGATGATCCGCAACTGCGAGCTGATCTGATCGAGGAAAAACAGGCTCGGGTAGATGTTCAGGTTGCGCAGGCGGTGCATCATCCACTCGGCTTTTTGCTGGCCGTGTTCTTCGACCAGGCGCGGCATGATGGTGGCGTAGCCCGAACGCACGGTGGGGTTGGGCATGTCACTGAACAGCAGGCTGTGGCCATTGTTGAAGGCGAACCAGCCGTCATCGGTATTCGCGTCACCGGCGCCGAGCTTGCTGTAGTCCAGGGTCGTGCCCGAGCCGGTACCGTTTTCCGTGTTGACCTGTTGGCGATGCTGCACCGTGGCCACGTAGTTGTAGTGCACGGTGCTGACGTGATAACCGTCCAGGCCGTTCTCGTTTTGCAGTTTCCAGTTGCCGTCGTAGGTGTAAGCGGATTTGCCCGGCAGCACTTCCAGCTCGCCGGTGGCCGATTGGGCGACCATCATGTCGAAGAACACTTTGGCGTCGCCGAGGAAGTCTTCCAGGCTGTCACTGCCGTTCACGTCCAGGCTGATGAAGACGAAACCCTTGTAGCTCTCGATCCGCGCCTTTTTCAGGCCGCGAGTGGCTTTGTCGAACCCTTCCGGGTATTCCCCCGGCGCCTTGACCTTCACCAGCCGGCCATCGCTCTTGTAGCACCAGGCATGGAACGGGCAGGTGAAGGTGGACTGGTTACCCTTGCCGACCCGCGTCAGGGTGGTGCCCCGGTGTTGGCAGGCGTTGATCAGGGCGTTGAGCTGGCCTTCGCCATCGCGAGTGATGATCATCGGCTGGCGCCCGGCGCGCATCGTCACGAAGTCGTGCTTGTTGGCCAGTTCGCTCTCGTGACAGGCGTAGATCCAGTTCTTTTCGAAGATCAGTTCCATCTCCAGATCAAACAGCTCCGGCTCGGTGAACATGTCCCGGGCGATGCGGAACACTTCATCCACCGGACGAAAGTCCAGGCAGCCTTCGATAAAGCTTTTCCACTGCTCGACGCTTCTTGCACCACTCATGGGAGGCACCTTTTTGATAATGGCTAAACGGGTAGGCCATTAAGAGGCTGCGGCAGGGTGGTGGGCTATCCGGTTAATGGGGGAAGGTGGGCCACTTAGTTGGGCACGAAATACCCACGGCGGTGCAGGGCAGTGGTGGAATGCGCTACTGTCTTGCAAGGCAATTGTCGAAAAAGTCGGTGCGTTATCCACTTAATCGACGGTTGCTATCCACCCAGTGGCAATGCCGCTGGCGTGGCGCAAAACTTGCTGTTGCTCTACCAGGACGCGCCGTCAGAGCGCGCCGGCCACAATTGCCGTGGGTGCCCAGTGATGAGTAGCAATACACGCGATATACGTATCGAGCGCTTCGACCTTGAAGGCGCTTGCAGCTGGATGTCTGGCATTTGCGGGCCGCACCGGCTGCAGACCGCGACGCCGGAACGCATCCGCTTTCACCACAGTGCCAATGTGTTCAAGTCTCGCGCCACCACGCTGGGGATTATTGAGTACGGCACCGACGTCACGATCGACATTGAAGACGCCGAACACTTCAGCAGCTACAGCCTGAGCCTGCCGTTGGTGGGCGAGCAGGAACTGAGCAAGAACGGCGAGCGGCTCAGTTCCAACCGCGATCAGGGCGTGATCATCTCGCCCAATGAGCATCAAGTGCTGGCGATTTCCGGCGACTGCCGCAAGTTGCAGGTGGTGATCACCCGCGCGGCGATGAGCGAATCCCTGGAAGGCCTGCTGCAACGGCCGATTGAAGCGCCGCTGCGCTTTGAGTCGGTGATGGATGCGGTGGATGGCGCCCCGGCGTCGTGGTGGCGCATGGCGCGGTATTTCATCGCCGAACTGGAGCGCAGCAGCGAGCTGTATGACCAGGCGGCGTTTACCCGGGACTTGGAAAGCTCGCTGATCAAGGGCCTGATTCTCGCCCAGCCGAATAACTACTCCGAAGAACTGCGGGACGTGCTGGGGGTGAAGCTGCCGCACTATCTGATCCGTGCGCGGCAGTACATCCACGACAACGCCCGGGAGGCGGTGCATCTGGAGGACCTGGAGGCCGCGGCGGGGGTTTCGCGCTTCAAGCTGTTCGATGCCTTTCGCAAATACTTCGCCCTGTCGCCCATGGCTTACCTGAAGAAATACCGCCTGGGGGCCGTGCGCCAGGAAATTCTCGAACACGGTTCGACCCGCACCATCTCCGAGGTCGCCCTGGGTTGGGGCTTTACCCATTTGGGGCGATTCTCGGCCGAGTACCGCAAGCTGTTCGACGAGTCTCCCAGCCAGACGCTGCAGCGCAACGACGCCCGGCGCATGCGGGGGTGAACACTTTACTCAAAAACAACGGAGATCAACTGTGGGAGCGGGCTTGCTCGCGAATGCGGTGCATCAGCCAACTCATTCGGTGACTGACACTGCGCATTCGCGAGCAAGCCCGCTCCCACATTGGATGTGTGGTGTTCTTTTAAATCAACTCTTCAACCAGCTGCAGGCAATGAGTAAGCCCCGGCGACTGGTCATTGATCCTCCGGCTGAGAATGATCGGCGAAGTGGCGGTGGCTTCCACCACCGGCGTATAGCCGATGTCCGCCCGATGCAGCACCTGCACCGAGGCTGGCACCAGCGTCACGCCCATACCCGCACCCACCAGGCCGATGGCGGTCTGCAATTCATTGGTCCACTGCGCCACCTTCAGGCTCAAACCGTGGGCGTCGAACAGCGCGATCACATGGTCGGCGTAGCTGGGCCGCGGATTACCGGGGTACAGCACGAAAGGCTCTGCGGCCAATTGTGCCAAGGTGGCCGGTGCACCCAGCAAGGGATGCCCGGCGGGCAACACCGCCACCAGCCGATCTTCCACCAACACCCGCTGCACAATCGCCGGGTCGTCGATGCGAATCCGCCCGAAGCCCACATCAATCCGCCCGGCCTTGAGGGCTTCGACCTGTTGCAATGTGGTCATTTCCGACAGGCCCAACTCCAGCTCCAGGCCATCGTGGCTGCGCAGCCGTCGAATCAACTCCGGCAGTACGCCATACAGCGTCGACGGCGCAAAACCGATGCCCAGCCAGGTCTTTTTCGCCCAAGCCAATGCGCCGGGTGCTATCGCACACCTTGCCCAGTTGCTCCAGCAGCACGTTGGCGTGCTCATAGAAAAAACGCCCGGCCTCGGTCAGGCGCAATGGCCGCCCGCGTTCCAGCAGGACCACGCCCAGTTCGTCCTCCAGTTGCTGGATCTGCCGGCTCAACGGCGGCTGGGCAATGTGTAGGCGTTCGGCGGCGCGGGTGAAGTTGAGGGTTTCCCCCAGCACCTGGAAGTAACGCAGATGGCGCAGTTCCATAAGGACTCCATTCATACCTTAGGGGTATTGTTCGAGACTAATTCTATATTGGAAGCCAGAAAAAATGCGGAACAGAATCAAGCCAAATCTATAAAGAACCCAACGGGTATTGCCATGCCGATTTGCGCCATCGAGTCGATCGAGACCATCATCGTCGATCTCCCTACCATTCGCCCGCACAAGCTGGCGATGCACACGATGCAGAACCAGACCCTGGTGATCATCCGCGTGCGCTGCGCCGACGGTATCGAAGGCATTGGTGAATCCACCACCATCGGCGGCCTGAGCTACGGCAATGAAAGCCCCGACAGCATCAAGATCAACATCGACCGGCACTTCGCGCCGCTGCTGCTTGGCCAGGATGCGAGCAACATCAATGCCGCCATGTTGCGCCTGGAGCGCAGCATCCGGGGCAACACCTTTGCCAAGTCGGGTATCGAAAGCGCCTTGCTCGATGCCCTCGGCAAACGCCTGAACCTGCCGGTCAGCGAATTACTCGGTGGCCGTGTGCGGGACGCCTTGCCGGTGGCCTGGACCCTGGCCAGCGGCAATACCGAAAAAGACATCGCCGAGGCCGAGAAGATGCTCGACCTGCGCCGCCACCGCATCTTCAAACTGAAGATTGGCGCCGGTGAAGTCAGCCAGGACCTGGCCCACGTCATCGCGATCAAAAAAGCCTTGGGTGATCGCGCCAGCGTGCGAGTCGACGTCAACCAGGCCTGGGACGAAGCCGTGGCTCTGCGCGCCTGCAAGGTGCTGGGTGACAACGGTATCGACCTGATCGAACAACCGATTTCGCGCAACAACCGTGGCGGCATGGTTCGGCTCAACCTGTCGAGCCCGGCGCCGATCATGGCCGACGAATCCATCGAATGTGTGGAAGACGCCTTCAACCTGGCCCGCGAAGGCGCGGCCTCGGTGTTCGCCCTGAAGATCGCCAAAAACGGCGGCCCGCGTGCGGTATTGCGCACTGCGGCGATTGCCGAAGCGGCGGGCATCGGCCTGTACGGCGGCACCATGCTCGAAGGCGGTATCGGCACCCTGGCCTCGGCCCATGCCTTTCTCACCTTGAACAAACTGGCGTGGGACACCGAGCTGTTCGGCCCGCTGCTGCTCACCGAAGACATCCTCGCCGAGCCGCTGGTGTACCGCGATTTTCACCTGCATGTCTCCACCGCTCCGGGCCTGGGCCTGGCCATCGATGAAGAGCGCCTGGCGTTCTTCCGTCGCGATAAATAACCCGAGGACACCTGCGATGTTGTTCCACGTAAAAATGACCGTGAACCTGCCCGTCGACATGAACCCCGAGTGCGCTGCCGGCCTCAAGGCTGAAGAAAAAGCCTTCTCCCAGCGGCTGCAACAAGAGGGCAAATGGCGCCACCTGTGGCGCATCGCCGGGCTGTATGCCAACTACAGCGTGTTCGACGTCGACAGCGTGCAGGAACTGCATGACCTGCTGATGCAACTGCCGCTTTATCCTTACATGGCCATCGAAGTGAATGCCCTGTGCCGGCATCCATCGTCGATCCGTGAGGATGATCGCTGAGTCTGTTTTTTCACCTAATAATTACAAGATGAGGATTGCACCATGACCATCCGACTTTCCCAGACTGCTCACGCCCAACAGTTTCTCGAAGAAGCCAGCGGCAACCTGAACGACGGCGGCAACCCACGGGCCAAGGCGCTGATCTACCGGATCCTGCGGGACACGGTGAACATCATCGAAGACCTGGAAGTGACCCCGGAAGAGTTCTGGAAGGCGGTCAACTACCTCAACGAACTGGGCAAGAACCAGGAAGCCGGGTTGCTCGCAGCCGGCCTGGGCCTGGAGCATTACCTGGACATGCTGATGGACGCGGCAGACGAAGAAGCCGGCAAATCCGGCGGCACCCCGCGCACCATCGAAGGCCCGCTGTATGTGGCCGGTGCGCCGCTGTCCAAATTCGAAGCGCGGCTGGACGACGGGCAGGACCCGGGTGTGCCGCTGTTCATGCAAGGCCAGGTGCGCGACACCAACGGCAAGCCGCTGGCGGGGGCGATTGTCGACGTGTGGCAGGCCAACACGGGCGGCACGTATTCGTGGTTTGACGGCACGCAATCGGAGTTCAACCTGCGTCGGCGGATCGAGACCGATGCCCAGGGCAACTACCGTTTCCGCAGCATTGTGCCGTCGGGGTATGGCTGCCCGCCGACCGGGCCGACCCAGCAGTTGCTGGACCAGTTGGGGCGCCATGGCCAGCGGCCGGCGCATATCCACTTCTTCATCTCGGCGCCAGGCCATCGGCACCTGACGACGCAGATCAACCTGTCGGATGATCCGTACCTGCATGATGATTTTGCCTATGCGACGCGGGATGAATTGATCGCCGAGATTCGCTTCAGCGAGGACGCAAACCTGGCGAAGGAATTTGGTGTGGAAGGGCAGTTTGCGCAGATTGATTTTGACTTCGAGTTGCAGCCTGCGGCGGCGCCGGTAGAACAGAAGCGCATGCAGCGAGTGCGCGCCCTCGAAGACTGAGGTTGATCGTTCCCACGCTCCGCGTGGGAACGCCTCCTGTGACGCTCCGCGTCACGACCTTAAGAGCGGACGCGGAGCGTCCAGGGCGACATTCCCACGCAGAGCGTGGGAACGATCCGCTGTATCGTTTGGCCTACTTGCGAACAACCAGGTCGAGCAAATCATCCCGATCCTTGATCTTCTGCAACACGATCTCCGACCGAATATCCATCACCCCCGCCGTGCGGTTCAGGTGGTTCACGATAAAGTCCGAAAAGTGCTTCAAATTACGCGCCTGCACCCGCAGCACATAATTGCTCGCCCCGGTAATCACATACGCACTGGCCACCTCCGGCCACCCTTGCACCTTCTTGATAAACGTCTCGTGCCAATCCTCCACGTCCTGACGCAACGACAGGTGGACGATGGCCTCCAGCTCAATCCCCAACTGCTCGGCGTTCAGCACCGCCCGATAACCGCTGATGATTCCCTCGCTCTCCAGCAGGCGCAAACGCCGCAGGCAAGCCGAGGGCGACAGGGCGACTTTCTCCGCCAGTTCCTGGTTACTGATACGGCCATCCTGTTGCAGGAAATGCAGAAGGCGCAGGTCGGTAGCGTCGAGAATCATGGTTAGAATAAATCCGCGTGTTTGGGGGTTAAATTCGAATTTCCTACAGCTTAATTAGCCTGTTGCCCACCACTTTGCACGAAAATTCTCTAAAGCTTCGTTCATTATTTGGCTCATTGTTACTACAAGAACAGGACTGACCATGACCACCCGCACCCATTGCCTGACCCTCGACGCCCAGGATCCGCTGGCGCCACTGCGCGACCAATTCGCCTTGCCTGCCGGGGTGATCTACCTCGACGGCAACTCTCTGGGCGCGCGCCCGGTGGCAGCGCTGGCGCGGGCGCAAGCGGTGATCGTCGAGGAGTGGGGCAATGGCCTGATTCGCAGCTGGAACAGCGCCGGCTGGGCCGACCTGTCCCAGCGCCTGGGCAATCGCCTGGCACCGCTGATCGGTGCCCGCGACGGTGAAGTGGTGATTACCGATACCACCTCTATCAACCTGTTCAAGGTGCTCAGCGCGGCACTGACCGTGCAGCGCGAACGCGCGCCAAGCCGCAAGGTGATCGTCAGCGAAGCGAGCAATTTCCCCACCGACCTGTACATCGCCGAAGGCCTGACCGAACTGCTGCAACAGGGCTACTCCCTGCGCCTGGTCAACAGCCCGGACGAACTGCCCCACGCCATCGACCAGGACACGGCCGTGGTGATGCTCACCCACGTCAACTACAAGACCGGCTACATGTACGACATGCCGGCCCAGACCGCGTTGAGCCATGAGTGCGGCGCGCTGACGATCTGGGACCTGGCGCATTCGGCGGGCGCGGTGCCGATCGACCTGCATCAGGCCGGTGCCGATTATGCGATTGGTTGCACCTACAAATACCTCAACGGCGGGCCCGGCTCCCAGGCGTTTGTGTGGGTCAACCCGGCGTTGGTGGATGTGGTCACGCAGCCGCTGTCGGGCTGGTTCGGGCATACCCGCCAGTTCGCCATGGAATCGCGTTATGCGCCGAGCCAGGGCATCGCCCGCTACCTGTGTGGCACCCAGCCGATTACCTCGCTGGCGATGGTGGAGTGTGGCCTGGATATTTTTGCCCAGACCGACATGGCCAGCTTGCGCGCTAAATCCCTGGCGCTGACCGACCTGTTTATCGAGCTGGTGGAATCCCGTTGCGCTGCTCACGACCTGACCTTGATCACCCCGCGTGAACACGCGCGGCGGGGTAGCCACGTCAGCTTCGAACACCCGGAAGGCTATGCGGTTATCCAGGCCTTGATCGCCCGTGGCGTGATTGGTGATTATCGCGAGCCGCGGATCATGCGTTTCGGCTTTACCCCGCTGTACACCAGCTTTGCTGAGGTGTGGGATGCGGTGGAAATCCTGGGTGAGATTCTCGATCAGAAAACCTGGGATCAGCCGCAATTCAAGGTTCGCCACAGCGTCACCTGAGTAAACGCAGAGCAAAAAATGTGGGAGCGGGCTTGCTCGCGAATGCGGTCTATCAGTCTCTGATGTATTGACTGGCACACCGCATTCGCGAGCAAGCCCGCTCCCACAAGGGACAGTGTTTCAACCAGAAAGCAGTGCAATCACAATAATAAAGGGGCACGCCACGTGACCACGCCAGACCAAGGCTTTGCCGAAATCACCAATCGCGAACTGGGCCTCAGGCGCCAGCTCACTTCCGGCCAGATGAGCATGATCGCCATCGGTGGCGCCATCGGCACCGGGCTGTTCATGGGCAGCGCCTACGCCATCGGCTATGCGGGGCCCAGCGTGCTGGTCAGCTATGCCATCGGTGCGCTGATCACCTTGTTGCTGATGGGCTGCCTGGCGGAGATGACCGTGGCGCATTCCACCTCGGGCTCGTTCGGCGCGTATGCCGAGTTTTACGTCAGCCCGCTGGCGGGTTTCCTGGTGCGCTATGCGTACTGGGCGGCGATTGTGTTGGCGGTGGGCGCCGAGGTCACGGCGGTGGCGATGTACATGAAGTACTGGTTCGCCAACGTGCCGGAATGGGTGTGGATCGTGTCGTTTTCCAGCGTGTTGATCGTGCTCAACGCCATCAGCGTCAAGACCTTCGGCAACTTCGAATACTGGTTTTCCACGATCAAGATCAGCGCCATCGTCGGCTTTATCATCCTCGCGGTGTATGTGGTGTTCGGCTCCGGCAACCCGGATTACGGTGTGCAGAACTACACGGCCCACGGCGGCTTTTTCCCGAATGGCTTGAGCGGCATGTGGATCGCGGTGATCGTCTCGATCTTCAGTTACCTGAGCGTGGAAATGATCGCGGTGGCCGCCGGTGAAGCGGCCGACCCGGAGCAGGCGGTGAAGAAAGCCTTCCGCGCGACCATCGTGCGGCTGGTGGTGTTCTACCTGCTGACCCTGGCGCTGATGCTCGCCATCGTGCCGTGGAACCAGGCCGGCCATGCCCAGAGCCCGTTCGTCACGGTGATGCAGACCATCGGCATTCCCGGCGCCACCGGGGTGATGAACTTTGTAATCCTGATCGCCGCCTTGTCGGCGATGAACAGCCAGCTCTACATCACCACCCGCATGATGTTCAGCCTGTCTCGCGCTGGCTTCGCGCCCAAGTCCATGGGCGCCTTGAGCAAGAGCGGCATTCCGTTGAACGCCTTGCTGCTGTCCAGCTCGGGCATTGCCCTGGCGACCCTGCTGAATGTGGTGTACCCGGAAAGCTCGTTCACCCTGATGATGGCGATCTCGATGTTTGGCGCGATCTTCACCTGGTTCATGATCTTCCTGACTCACCTGTTTTTCCGCCGCTACCGCAAGCGTCACGGCGGGGCGAAGTTGTCGTTCCAGCTGGCGCTGTTTCCCTACAGCACGCTGCTGGGCCTGGTGCTGATGGGCGCGGTGATGATCACCACGTTCTTCACCGAGGCCTTCAAGATGACGCTGGTGTTCGGGGTGCCCTTCCTGCTGATTTTGTCGCTGGTGTACTACGTGTTTTTCCGCAAGGGGCGCCAAAACCCTGTAGGCGCGAGCTTGCTCGCGAAAAACCCGAGGGCGCCGGGTTAAATCAGAAAGCCCGCGTTATCGTTGACGTGCTTCGCGAGCACGCTCGCTCCTACAGGGGGAGAGGGCGTTTAGCAGTTGGGCGGCGTAACCGGGCAATTGGTCGAACCCGCGCGCGCATAACAGCAGTTTGCGACAGGCCCAATCCTCGGTCAGGGGGTGGGCCTGGAAGCGCCGCTCCAGCGGCCAGCGTTCCAGCGCGGCCAACGGCACGATCCCCAGCCCGGCGCCCCGGGCGACCATGCGAATCAATCCATCAAAACCGTCCGCGCGGATGCGGGTCTGCAAGCGGAAGCCTGCATGCAACGCCTGTTCTTCCAGGTACACCGCCAGCGCGCTGTCGGCGGCCAGGCCTACGTAGTCGTGCTGCAAGCTGTCGATAAAACTCACGGTGCGGTCTGCCAGCGGGTGATCAAGGGGCATGATCAGCACCAGCGGGTCGTCGCGAAAGGGCAGGGTCTGCAAGCCGTGGGTGTCCACCGCATCGGAAATAATCCCCAGGTCTGCCGCACCCTGGCGCAAAGCGTGGGTGATGCGCAGGCTTGGCAGTTCCTGCAGGTCGATATCCAGGTTGGGGTGTTCCCGCAGAAAGTCCGCCAGCAATTCCGGCAGGTATTCGCTCAGGGCCGTGGTGTTGCACAGCAGGCGCACCTGGCCTTTGACGCCGTTGGCGTATTCCGCGAGGTCTTGCTGCAGGTGCTCGGCCTGCTGCAACAGCAAACGGGCGTGGCGGGCCAGGGCTTTGCCTGCTGCTGTTGGCGTTACGCCACGGCGGCCGCGTTCCAGGAACGCAATGCCCAGCGAGGCTTCCATCGCCCGAATCCGCGCACTGGCGGCGGCCAGGGATAAATGGCTGCGGCTGGCGCCGGCGGTGATGTTGCCAGTGTCGAGGATGTGCAGATACAGGCGCAGGTCGATCAGGTCAAAGTGCATGGGCTGGGGTTCTCGGTGTCTGGACGGGCCTCTTCGCGAGCAAGCCCGCTCCCACATTTAGATCTGTGAACCCTTTCAAAATGTGGGAGCGGGCTTGCTCGCGAAGAGGCCATCTGCCTCATGCAAAACAAGAGGCTGCCTCAGTATATGGCGAATTTTCAGACATCACCCAAACCTGCAAAATCGACCCATGAATACCTTACTCGCGTTCTACCAAAACCTCGGCCCGGCCCTGACATTGCTGGTTATCGGCACCTTCCTGCTGGCCGGTACGGTCAAGGGCGTCATCGGCCTGGGCTTGCCCACCATCGCCATGGGAATGCTCGGCCTGGCTATGTTGCCGGCGCAGGCTGCGGCCTTGCTGATCATTCCGTCGACGGTGACCAACCTCTGGCAACTGGCGTTCGGCGGTCATCTGAGGGCCTTGATCAAACGCCTGTGGCCGATGCTCCTGCTGATTTTCCTCGGTACCGGGCTGGGCTCGTTGTGGCTGGGCATGGACGGCGGGCATTGGGTGGTGCGGGCGTTAGGCGGGGCATTGCTGGTGTATGCCCTAAGCGGATTGTTTCTGCCGACCTTCAAGGTCAGCCCGGCCACCGAGCGCTGGCTGGGGCCATTGTGCGGCGTGCTGACCGGGGTCATCACCTCGGCCACCGGAGTATTCGTGATCCCGGCCGTGCCGTATCTGCAAGCCTTGGGCTTGAACCGCGATCAACTGGTGCAAGCGCTGGGGCTATCGTTCACCGTGTCGACCCTGGCACTGGCGGCCGGGTTGTTCTGGCGCGGCAGCCTGGGCGGTGGGGAATTGAACGCCTCATTGCTGGCATTGGTGCCGGCGCTGCTCGGCATGTGGCTGGGCCAGGCCCTGCGCCAGCGCATCAGCGCGGTGCTGTTCAAGCGGGTGTTTTTTATCGGGATGGCCGCGCTGGGTGGTCATCTGCTGATCAGCGGTTAAGAATCTGCTGTTGATTTGTGTATTTTGGTCAAATACGTTTTGACCGTCCGGTGCGTATTCCAAAGCACAGGCCCCGTTATCCTGAGTCTGAAATGCGGCTAGTATCCGTGCAGCCGCTATAAAGAGGATTCACGTTGAAAGCCCGATCCGATGAGCTACAGATCTTCGTCTGCGTGATTGAATGCGGGTCGATTTCCGCCGCCGCCGAACAGGTTGGGCAGACGCCGTCGGCGGTCAGCCGCACCTTGTCGCGCCTGGAAGCCAAGCTCGACACCACCCTGATCAACCGCACCACCCGGCGCATGGACCTGACCGAAGAGGGCAAGTATTTCTTCGAGCGGGCCAAGGTGATCCTCGAGCAAATGGACGACCTGGAAGAGCGCCTGTCGTCGCGCCAGCAAACACCCTCGGGGCGTCTGCGGATCAACGCGGCATCGCCGTTCATGCTGCATGCGATCGTGCCGTACATCGCCGAGTTTCGTGGCCTGTACCCGGACATCCAGCTGGAGCTGAACAGCAACGACCTGATCATCGACCTGCTGGAGCAAAGCACCGACATCGCGATCCGCATCGGTGCCCTGGCCGACTCGACCCTGCACGCCCGCTCACTGGGTTGCAGCCCGCTGCATATCCTCGCCAGCCCGGCTTACCTTGAGCAACACGGCACGCCCAGCACCGTAGCCGAACTGGCCGAACACACCTTGCTCGGTTTCACCCAGACCGAAACCCTGAACCACTGGCCGCTGCGCCATGTGCACGGGGATCGCTGGCAGATCCAGCCGGGCGTCGCCGCCTCCAGCGGTGAAACCTTGCGCCAGTTGGCGCTGGAAGGGCAGGGCATCACCTGTCTATCGGACTTCATGACCGCCCAGGACATCAAAAGCGGGCGCCTGATACCGGTGCTGGCAGAGTTCAACAGCGGCTATCGCCAGCCGATCAATGCCGTGTACTACCGCAACTCGCAATTGGCCTTGCGCATCCAGTGCTTCCTGGACTTTATCCAGGGCAAGCTGTCCAGCTACGCCCGTTGATTCGTGACCCCTGCGCAAGAGTGAATTGGGCAATGCGGACTTATTCGGAATGGATGGGGCCGCAATACTGACGCCATCAATTACTCACGCAGGGAGACACCTCCATGAACGTATTCATTACCGGCGCTGCCGGTTTTATCGGCGGCTCCATCGCCACTGGCCTGGTTAAGGCCGGCCATAAAGTCACCGGCCTGGTGCGCAGCGCCGAACAAGCCGAAGAAATGACTGCACTGGGCATCACGCCGGTGATCGGCACGCTGGATGACAGTGCGTTGTTGACCGAGCAAGCGAAGAAAGCAGACGCCGTGATCAACGCCGCCAGCAGTGACCATCGCGGCGCGGTGGAAACTTTGCTGGCCGCGTTGCGCGGATCCAACAAAACCTTCCTGCACACCAGCGGTTCGAGCATCGTCGGCGATGCGTCGGGCGGTAAGTCCAGCGATGTCATCTACTTCGAAGACAACTTGCCGGATCCGACCGTCGACAAGGCCGCTCGCGTGGCTATCGACAATTTGATCCTGGCTGCCGCCAAAGACGGCGTGAACTCGGCGGTGATCTGCAACACGTTAATCTACGGTCACAGCCTGGGTGTTAAGCGCGACAGCGTGCAGTTGCCACGTTTGCTTAAACAGGCACGCAAAAGCGGTGTGGTTCGTCATGTAGGTACCGGTCAGAACATCTGGTCCAACGTGCATATCGAAGACGTGGTTGCGCTGTACCTGCTGGCGCTGGAAAAGAATGTGCCGGGCACGTTCTACTTTGTGGAAAGTGGCGAAGCGGCGTTTGTCGACATGACCACCGCGATTGCCGAAGCGTTGAAGCTGGGTAAACCGCAGGATTGGCCATTGGCGGATGCTGAGGCAGAGTGGGGTTATGAGATGGCGAACTATGGCTTGGGCTCCAACAGCCGGGTGCGTGGCAAGCATGCGCGGGAATTGCTGGGGTGGGCGCCGAAGCGGACCTCCGTAGTTGAGTGGATTCGCAACGAGATGGTTTGATGTTCGCTTGAGACCGAGGCGAGCCCTTCGCGAGCAAGCCCGCTCCCACATTTGACCGCATTCCAAAGTTGGAACTCGGTTAAGTGTGGGAGCGGGCTTGCTCGCGAAAGGGGCGACTCGGTCCAACGGTCTTACCCAACACTAGCCCCACCCCGCCCAATTCCGTACCATCCCCCGCCTTATCCCTCGCAACTCCCCGGTACTTCAATGAACCTCACCCGTCTGCGCGCCGACGCCCTGGCCGGACTCACCACGTCTTTTGCCTTGCTGCCCGAATGCATTGCCTTTGCCCTGGTGGCTCACCTCAACCCGCTGATGGGCCTCTATGGCGCGTTCATCATCTGCACCCTCACCGCGCTGTTCGGCGGCCGGCCCGGCATGGTCTCCGGTGCCGCCGGCTCGATGGCGGTGGTGATCGTTGCGCTGGTGGTGCAGCACGGCGTGCAGTACCTGCTGGCCACGGTGTTGCTGGGCGGCTTGATCATGGTCGCCTTCGGCCTGTTGCGCCTGGGCAAGCTGGTGCGCATGGTGCCGCACTCGGTGATGCTCGGGTTCGTCAACGGCCTGGCGATCATCATTGCCCTGGCGCAGTTGGAGCATTTCAAGAGCGGTGACACCTGGCTCAGCGGCACGCCGTTGTACGTGATGACCGGGCTGGTCGCTGCCACCATGGCCATCGTCTACCTGCTGCCGCGCCTGACCCGCGCGGTGCCTCCGGCCTTGGTGGCGATCCTCGGCGTGGGCCTGGCGGTGTACCTGCTCGGCCTGCCTACCCGCACCCTGGGCGACATGGCCCACATCGCCGGCGGCCTGCCGACCTTCGCGTTGCCGCAGATTCCCTGGACCCTTGAAACCCTGCACATCATCGCGCCTTACGCGATCCTGATGGCCATGGTCGGCCTGCTGGAAACCCTGCTGACCCTCAACCTCACCGACGAAATCACTGAAACCCGCGGCTACCCGGACCGTGAAAGCGTGGCCCTGGGCGCAGCCAACATGGTCTCGGGCTTGTTTGGCGGCATGGGCGGCTGCGCGATGATCGGTCAAACCGTGATCAACCTCAGCTCCGGCGGGCGCGGGCGCTTCTCCGGGGTGTTTGCCGGGGTGATGATCCTGTTGTTCATTCTGTTTCTGTCACCGCTGATCGAGCGCATTCCGCTGGCGGCGCTGGTGGGGGTGATGTTCGTAGTGTCTCAGCAGACGTTTGCCTGGGCTTCGTTGCGGGTGATCAACAAGGTGCCGCTGAACGATGTGCTGGTGATCATGGCGGTGACGGTGATTACCGTGTTCACCGACCTGGCGACCGCAGTGCTGTGCGGGATTGTGATTGCGGCGCTGAACTTCGCCTGGCAGCAAGCGCGTGAGCTGTACGCGGACGAGCATATGGAAGCGGACGGCAGCAAACTCTATCGGGTGCACGGCACGCTGTTTTTTGCCTCGACCACGCCGTTCCTGAACCGGTTCGATCCGGCCAACGACCCGGCCCAGGTGACGCTGGATTGTCGTCACTTGAGCTTCGTCGACTATTCGGCGATTGCCGCGTTGATGACCTTGCGGGAGCGCTACGCCAAGGCCGGTAAGCATTTGCGGGTGCTGCACCTGTCCGAGCGCTGCCGCAAACTGCTCAAGCGTGCACGGGTGCAGCACGACTGACCGTTGTTGAAGTACGATGATCGTTCCCACGCTCTGCGTGGGAACGCCGCTTGGGACGCTCTGCGTCCGCTCTTAAAGTCGTGACGCGGAGCGTCACAGGATGCATTCCCACGCAGAGCGTGGGAACGATCATGGGCCGACCAGGTTTTCCAGTTCCTGGGCGCGGGTCTGGGTCATGTCCAGCACGCAGCCGGAGCCGTTGACCTGATCAATGGTGCCGCCGGTTGCCGAGCCAATGAAGCCGCAGTTGGCATCGCGAAACTTGAGCCACTGGCGTTGCACGTCCTGCAATTGCTGTTTACGGTTGCCTTCCATCGCGGTCATGGCGGCTTTGTAGGCGGTGTTCAGGCGTGCGTCCTGCACCTTGGTTTCCTTGGCGTTGCAATCGACCATGTCGGCGGTGGTGTTGGCGCCGTCCATGCATTTTTTCAGCGCCGCGTTCTCATCGGCCGAAGCCGTGCCGCCCAAGGCCAGCAACAGCGCGCCGGCGGCGAAAGGGACAAGCAGGTGGTTACGATTCATTCTGGGTTTTCCTGGTCATGAGTCGGTGTGCAGTCTAAGACTCGGCCTGCGCAGTTGAGTTTCCAGCCCGGCGATCTTCATGTAAGAACGCCCCCCGAATTTTCATCCACTGACCCAGGGCATATCCCTGTGCGACAGGGCGTGTCTGTGGGCGAAAATTACTTTCATAAAAATTGAAAATCCACCTCGGTAATGATTTATGACTTTCACAACCTATTCGACGTGACCCTTTCCGAGGAGTACCGCATGGCCGCATCACCGGGGTATTGGCTGTTGATCTACGCCGCCATCGCCATCATTGCATTGATCGTATTGATCGCGCGTTACCGGCTCAACCCGTTTATCGTCATCACCCTGGTGTCCATCGGCCTGGCGCTGTTGGCCGGGATGCCGGCGGATACGATCATGGGTTCCTACGAGGCTGGCGTCGGCAAGACGCTGGGGCATATTGCGCTGGTGGTCGCGCTGGGCACCATGCTCGGCAAGATGATGGCCGAGTCCGGCGGTGCCGAGCAGGTGGCGCGCACGTTGATCAATCGGTTCGGCGAGCGGAATGCGCACTGGGCAATGGTGTGCATTGCGTTCCTGGTGGGGCTGCCGCTGTTTTTCGAGGTCGGTTTTGTGTTGCTGGTGCCGATCGCCTTTACCGTGGCGCGGCGAGTGGGCGTGTCGATCCTGATGGTCGGTCTGCCGATGGTGGCCGGCTTGTCGGTGGTGCATGCGCTGGTGCCGCCGCATCCGGCGGCGATGATGGCGGTGCTGGCGTATAACGCGTCGGTCGGGCAAACGGTGTTGTATGCGATTTTGATCGGCATACCCACGGCGATCATCGCAGGTCCCCTGTACGCAAAACTCATCGTGCCGCACATTCACCTGCCGGCGGAAAATCCGCTGGAGCGCCAGTTCATCGACCGCGAACCGCGCACCCGTTTGCCGAGTTTCGCCCTGACCATGGGCACCATCCTGTTGCCGGTGGTGCTGATGATGATCGGCGGCTGGGCTAACCTGATCTCCACACCGGGCACCGCGTTCAACCAGTTCCTGTTGTTTATCGGTAACTCGGTGATTGCGCTGCTGGTGGCGACCCTGGTGAGTTTCTGGACGCTGGGCCTGGCCCAGGGTTTCAACCGCGAATCGATCCTCAAGTTCACCAACGAATGCTTGGCACCAACGGCCAGCATCACCTTGCTGGTGGGCGCGGGCGGTGGTTTGAACCGGATTCTGGTAGACGCTGGCGTCACCAATGAAATCCTCGGCCTGGCCCATGCCTTCAACCTGTCGCCCTTGGTGATGGGCTGGCTGTTTGCCGCGTTGATGCGCATCGCTACCGGCTCGGCCACGGTGGCCATGACCACTGCCTCGGGCGTGGTTGCGCCGGTCGCCATGGGCCTGGGTTATCCCCATCCGGAATTGCTGGTGCTGGCCACTGGTGCGGGTTCGGTCATCTTTTCCCACGTGAACGACGGCGGCTTCTGGCTGATCAAGGAATACTTCAATATGACGGTGATCCAGACCTTCAAGACCTGGACCGTGCTGGAAACCCTGATTTCGGTGGTTGCCTTCGGTCTGACGTATGGTCTGTCCTGCATCCTGTAACCGGAGACCTCATGGACATCCTCTACCAGATCCGCGCCCGCCAGGATTCCTTCAGCGCTGGCGAAGGGCGTATCGCCAAGTTGATGCTCGATGACGTCGGCTTCGCAGCGTCCGCCAGCCTGGAAGCGTTGTCCCAACGGGCGGAGGTCAGCACGGCTACTTTGTCGCGGTTTGCCCGCAGCGTCGGGTGCCGCGACCTGCGTGACCTGCGCCTGCAACTGGCCCAGGCCAGCGGCGTCGGCAGCCGGTTTCTCGACCCGGCGGGCCTGCCTGAGCAGTCGGCCTTTCACCGGCAGATTCTCAGCGATATCGAATCAACGTTGCGCCGGCATTTGTCCGGCTTCAACCAGCGCAGTTTTGTCGACGCCGTGAGCCTGCTGGGCAAAGCGCGGATGATCCACGCGTTCGGCATGGGTGGGCCATCGAGCCTGTGCAGCGATGAGTTGCAAGTGCGCCTGGTGCGGCTGGGCTACTCGATCGCCGTTTGCCACGACCCGGTGATGATGCGGGTGACGGCCGCCACCTTGGGGCCGGAGCATGCGCTGATTGTTTGCTCGCTGACCGGTATCACCCCGGAGGTATTGGGCGTGGTGGCGCTGGCGCGTAACTACGGCGCAAAAATCATCGCCATCACCCTGCCGGACTCTCCGCTGGCGCAGTTGGCCGATGTGCTGCTGCCGCTGCAACCGGCGGAAACCAGTTTTATCTACAAGCCAACGGCGGCGCGCTACGGAATGCTGTTGGCCATCGACGTGCTCGCCACCGAGCTGGCCTTGGCCATGCCGGACGACAACCAGGAACGCCTGCGACGGATCAAGCTGGCCCTGGACGATTATCGCGGCGGCCCCGACAGCCTGCCGCTTGGAGATTGAAATGAAGTACCACACGTTGATCCGCCAGGCGCTGATCATTGATGGCAGCAACACTCCCGGCTATGTCGCCGATGTGGCAGTGCACGAGGGCCGTATCGAGAAGATCGGCGACCTGTCCCGAGACAGCGCCGAGCATGAAATCGACGCCACCGGGCGCGTATTGGCACCGGGGTTTATCGACGTGCACACCCACGATGACACGGTGGTGATCCGTCACCCGCAGATGCTGCCCAAGCTCAGCCAGGGCGTGACCACGGTGATCGTCGGCAACTGCGGCATCAGCGCCTCGCCCGTGAGCTTGAAGGCTGATCCCCCGGACCCGATGAACCTGCTGGGCACCGCCGAGGCCTTTGCCTACCCACGGTTCAGCGATTACCGCGCGGCGGTGGAAAGTGCCCATCCGGCGGTCAACGTGGCGGCGCTGATCGGCCACACGGCGCTGCGCAGCAACCATATGGACGAGCTGCACCGCACCGCCACGCCCGATGAAATCGCCGCGATGCGCGTGCAGTTGCAGGAGAGTCTGGCGCACGGTGCCCTGGGGTTATCCACCGGCCTTGCCTACGCCAGCGCCTTCAACGCCGAGACCGATGAAGTGCTGCAACTGAGTGAAGAACTCACGGCGTTCGGCGCGGTGTACACCACCCATTTGCGCAGCGAATTCGAACCGGTGCTGGAGGCTATGGACGAAGCGTTTCAGATTGGCCGCCACGCCAATGCCCCGGTCATCATTTCCCACCTCAAGTGCGCCGGCGCTGGCAACTGGGGACGCAGCCCGCAGTTGTTGGCTTCTCTGGAGCACGCGGCGAAGACTCACCCCGTCGGCTGCGATTGCTATCCCTATGCGGCCAGTTCCTCGACCCTGGATCTGAAGCAGGTCACCGACGCGTTTCGCATCACCATCACCTGGTCCACGCCGCATCCGGAAATGGGCGGACGGGATCTGCAGGACATCGCCGCCGAGTGGGCGGTGCCGCTGATGGACGCCGCCCGTCGCCTGCAACCCGCCGGAGCGGTGTATTACGGGATGGATGAGTCCGACGTGCAGCGCATCCTGGCGCATCCACTGTCGATGATTGGTTCGGATGGTTTGCCGGAAGATCCGTTTCCTCATCCGCGTTTGTGGGGCGCGTTTCCCCGGGTACTGGGGCATTTCAGCCGGGACCTTGGCTTGTTCCCGCTGCACACCGCCGTGCACAAGATGACTGGCTTGTCGGCAGCGCGCTTTGGCTTGGCCGAGCGCGGTGAAATCCGTGAAGGACACTGGGCCGATCTGGTGCTGTTTGATCCGTTGCGGGTGCGGGATGTGGCGGACTTCAAGGAGCCGCAGCGCGCGGCGGAAGGGATTGACGGTGTGTGGGTCAATGGCGTGCTCAGCTACAGCGACGGGCAGGCCAATGGGCAGCGGTCCGGACGATTCCTGGCGCGCAGCGGGGATTTGCGTAAGGGGTTTGCGGCCGTATAGTGGCCGCTCTCAAACACGGAGCAATCGCCATGCACTTAGGAAAAGTCACACCCATTTTGCGCAGTTTCGACGAGGCCAAGACCCTGGAATTCTACGTCGATTTCCTGGGGTTCAAGGTCGATTGGCAGCACCGTTTTGAAGACAACTTTCCGCTGTACTTGCAGGTGTCGCTGGGGGAATGTGTGCTGCACCTGTCCGAGCACCATGGCGACTGCACGCCGGGTGCGGCGGTGCGGATTCAGGCCCAAGGGCTGGAAGCGTACCAGCAACAATTGCTGGCCAAGCATTACCGCAACGCCAAGCCGGGGATTGAAGACACGCCTTGGGGCAGCCGCGAAATGAGCATCAGCGACCCGTCGGGGAACCGGTTGGTGTTTGTTGAAGAAGTCAGCAGCTGAGGCTGCGCGCATAAATCGCAGGCAATAAAAAACCGCCTTAGTAGGGCGGTTTTTTATTGCAATCCCAGTTCGCGGCTGGGGTTGCGCCTCACCGGAAGCATTGACCTGCTGACCGGATACTACTGTCGGTTCAGGCATCACGCAAGGCCTGGTGACACTCGGTGTTTTCAGTTCTTTGAGATCTACGCTATTTAAGGACGACTGCAAAAACTGGCAATAAATTCTTGGAGCATTACCGGTGGATTAGTTCTCCCAGGTCACACCTTTGAGTGGGATGTTGGTTAGTATCGCCCCCGTTCTGTGTATGTCGTTTGTAGGTGGGCTGGGTACGCGCGCGAATTTATGGACCGAACGCCACGGGCTAGTAATCCGTGCCGGATTCATGCGGGAGGACCCAAAGCCCGGCCGCCTCACTGGAAGCATTGACCTGCGTCCGAAGGCTCACGTGTTCCGGTAAGTGCGCTGGAGGTAGGCCCAACTGATGGAGGGCCGAGTATGTCCAAGTTTGCACGACGTACGTGGGACCTCGTAGTGAACTCCCTGCGTGTTTATCACGTGTGGAAATTCCTGCGGGACAGCTTCGATGACCGTTAAGGTCTGAGAAGTGGGCCGCCCCGGTTTCGACCGGGGCGGCTTTTTTGTGCCTGGGATTTACACCCGGAAATGGCTGACCATCTGCTGCAACTGCCCGCCCAAACGTGCCAGTTCCACACTCGACTTGGCCGTCTCATCGCTGGCTGCCGCCGTCTGCTCCGACACGTCCCGCACGTTCACGATGCTGCGGCTGATCTCTTCCGCCACGGCACTCTGCTGTTCGGCGGCTGCGGCAATCTGCTGGTTCATCGACTGGATATTCGACACCGTACGGGTGATGTTTTCCAGTGATACACCGGCCTTGCGCGTCAGTTCGACGCTGCTGTCGGTGAGGTTGCGGCTGTTGTTCATCACGGCAGCCACTTGCTGGGTGCCATTTTGCAAACCGGCCACCAGGCCTTCGATTTCTTCGGTGGATTTCTGGGTGCGCTGGGCCAGGCCACGAACTTCGTCGGCGACCACCGCAAAACCCCGACCGGCTTCACCGGCACGAGCGGCTTCGATGGCGGCGTTGAGTGCCAGCAGGTTGGTCTGCTCGGCTACGGCCTTGATCACGTCCATCACGCTGCCGATCTTGTTGCTCTCTTGTTGCAGGTGCGTCATGGCGTCGGTGGAGCGCGCCACTTCGGCAGCCAGACGTTCGATCTGGGCGATGGCTTCGGCCACCACTTTGTCACCGGCACGGGCTTCGCCGTCGGCGGCCGAGGCAGCCTGGGACGCTTGTTCGGCGTTGCGTGCGACTTCCTGCACGGTGGCAGTCATTTCGTGCATGGCGGTGGCCACTTGATCGGTCTCGATCTTCTGGCTGTTGACCCCGGCGCTGGTCTGTTCGGTCACGGCTGACAGCTCTTCGGCGGCAGCGGCGATCTGGGTCACGCCGTCGCGGATGCCGCTGATCAGTTCACGCAGGGTGGTGCCCATGCGCTGAATGCCTTGCTGCAACACGCCGAGTTCGTCGCGGCGCGTCACCTGGATGTTGTGGCTCAGGTCGCCGGAAGCGATGCGCTCCACCACCGCGAGGGTCTCGCGCAATGGGCGGGTGATCTGGCGGGTGATGATCACGGCCGCCACGATGCCCACCAGCAAGGCCAGCAATGTGCTGATCAGTTGCAGGCTGCGGGCCTGGGCGCTTTCGGCGTCGCGGCGTTGCAGCTGGATGTCGTACAGCTTGTCGCTGATGGTCACGATGTCGGCACCCTGGGTGGTCATTTCTGCCCGGGCCGAGACGATGTTGGCGTTGGCTGCCTTGTAGTTCTGGACGGCGCTGCGATACGCGCCGAGGGCGGTTTCCAGTGAGCTCAGGGCTGTCTGCTGGCTGGCGCCGAACACCGCATGCAGGCCTTTCAAACCGTCGATGGCTTTCTCGATCTGCGCGGCGGCACGGGCTTCAGTCTCGGCGTTGACGTTGCCGGTGTAGCCGCGCACTTCGTAGCGGGCCAACTGAAACTGTTCCTTGGCGGTGTTCACGGCCTCGAACTGAGTGAAGCGCTCGGTGCTCTCGGGCATCTGGCGCACGCTGGCGTCCAGGGCACTGATCTGCGCGTTGGCGATGTCAGCCTTGTCGCCCATGACCTGGCGCGCGGCGTTACCGTTGCGGTAGGCCTCGCGCATTTTGTTCAACGACTGCTGGTAAGCGGTGATGATCGCTTTTTGCTCATTGAGCAGCTTGAGGTTGTCCGGGCTCTTGAAGCTGTCCAGCAGCTTCTGTTGCTGGGCGACAAAACCGTCGAGGTTGGTCTGCACGTTTTGCGCCACGGCTTCGTCGCCGTTGGCCAACATGTATTGCAGGCGCACGATCCGCAGTTTGGTCAGCGAAGCGTTGAGCTGGGTGATGTCGCTCATCCAGTTACTGCGGTCGATCAGGCCGCCCAGGCTGGTCCAGCCGGTGAGCGCGAGGATCGAGGTGAGTACCAGTACCAGGCCGAAGCCCAGGCCCAGTTTCATATTGACGCTGATGTTGCCGAACCAACTATTCATCGCATTCCTCCAGGAACAGATTTGCGGGTACATCCGGTTGCTGGAAGTAGCGACCAGCCGATGGGTAGTCAGGAGGTATCGGCAGCCCTGGCGAGAGCTGAAACGGTTTTTTCGTGAGGGGAAGATTTATGGACCGTGAGCGACGAGCGGTCGCACCGCCCTCATGCAGAGGGCGGTGCGAGGGTCAGTGGACTTGGCGCATTCTTTTGCTGGTGGTGATGATGTCGATCAACGCTTCCCTGCTGCGGAAACGGCGGTCATCCAGGTTCCAGCGATTGACGAAGTGCCCCCTGGCATCCTGCTGCAACGAGGTGTGGACCAGTACACCGTCGCGGTTTTTATGGACCATCTCCAACCCGTCGTCCAAGGTGCGCTGAAGCAGGTAATCGCCTTTGCGCCGCAGGCGTTGTTCGAGGCTGAGGGATGGCGCGGGCACGACCGGTGGCGGCAATGGCGCACCGGCGACTTCGACGTTTTTCTTGAAGTCGTAGCGCACCAATGGCCATTGCTGCTCGCGCGGCAGCGCCTGGACGCTGGCGGGCTCACGCACAAAGCCGCTGGCCGAGCCGGGAGGCACATCGTCCAACAGCAAACTGATGCCGTTGTTGAGCTCGGCAATGCCCGGCACGCCGCGATGGGTATTGGCGTGCGTTTCGCCCACCAGTGCGACCCACTTGTGCGGCCCCTGTTGAAGCTGATCGGCGCGGATCACCTGGGTCGCAAAGTAGTTGAACATTGATGTCCTGGAGGCGGTCATGCCGTCCACCCGCAGGCTGGCGACACAGTCGAGCGCGCGGATCCGCACGTTATGCTTCATCGCCACCTGCACCAGGCTGACAAAACTGTAGGGGCTGTCGGCCGGTACGCCGTGGCCTTTGTCCAATGCGTTGAGGTAGCTCCACAGCTCATCGGGCATAAAGCCCAGGCTGTGGACGATATCCAGGTCGGCCTGATGCAGCTCGGTGGTGAGTTGCTCCATGTACAGGGTTTTTACTTCGCGCTGGCCTTTCAGGTATTCCATGTGCCGGCTGAGGAAGCCTTTGCTCGATGTACCGGCGTGGGCTTCGCCGACTACCAGGCCATCGGCGGTATCCAGCAGTTGATCGATAAACTTCGCCTCATCCAGGGCCGGGTCGACCGCAGGCAGTGCTCCCCGCGCAGGCGGTGTGTGTTCGGTAAAAAACGCCTGGGCCTGATCCTGAAGTTTTTTGCGAGTCTGGTCGAACGTGGTTTGCGCCGCGCGACGGCTGCTGGCGGTCTCCCTGTAGGCGGTGGCGAAGAGCGCTTCACGCGTGCCCATCGGCAAGGTGATTTCTTCGCTGATCAGGCTCAGGTGTTCATGTGGCAGGTCAAAGGTGCTGAAGTGGCGCGGCGCCTCAACAGGCAGAGGGCGCGTTGGCCGTAGCGAGTGTGAGCGTTCCACCGAGGGGCCCGGGCGCGGTGCCGGTTGGCTTGCCGTGTGCAACGAGAGCTTCAGGTCGCCCTTGGCCAGGGCATCGCCGGGAATGCCGCCGGCCACATCCGCGATGACCTGGGTGGGTTGGTCGAACGCATCATCGACCCGCAGGGCAATGCTCTTTTGCAGGTCGGCCAGGCCCGGTGTGCCGCGATAGGTGCTCATGCGTTTTTGATCAACCAACGCTATCCAGCGTTCGCCCGGTTTTTTCGCCTGGTCGTCGTTGATGAGGGTGTGGGAGTAAAAGTTGGTCAGCCGGTTGGCGCGAATCGGTGCCGGGCGTGAATCAAACAGGCACAGGGTGTTTTCCAGGTCGTAGGAGCTTGAGGCGTTCAACGGTCTGACCTCAATCCCGTGCTGTTGCGCGGTCTTTACCAGCATCCAGTGGCCGTGCAACCCTTCGGGGTCGCGGTAATTTTCCTTGTCGATGGATTTGAGCTGGCCCTCGGCCCGTTTGGAGAGGCCACTGGAAAACCGTGAATGGGTTTTCAAGTGATGAATGTCGCGCCACAGCGGCTCGATATAGAGAACCGTGACGTTCAGTTCGCGCAGGTACTGCATGTTTTCGATCAGCACCTGTTTAGCCACGGTGGAAAACGGTGCCTCGCCCACCACCAGGTTGTGCGCGTCATCGATCAGCAGCTTGAGCAAATCACGCAGGGCAATGTCTGGCGCCGGGTTCAGGGTTTCGGCCCGGGGAACCACGGCGGGCAAACGTGCAAAAAACGCGTCGGCGTCATCCGTCAGTGCCCTGACATTGTCCAGGTGCTGTTTGAGTGCCGGGTCGAGTCGCTGGCGCGAGATCCAGATGCTGTGGGTATTGAGGTCACGATCCAGGTAGGCGATTTGCAGGAACAGCGCCGACCGGTCCTCGGGGGCGATGACAGCCGATACGTCCCGACGAAACTTTTCCGACAACTCATAGGGCTGCCCGAGCCTTTCAGGGCCAGGCATGCCACCGATGACACCGGAGCGCTGCCACTGGCCGTCCACCGTCTGGTTCACCAGCTTGCCGGTGGAGCGCAATTGCCCGCTGGTGTTGTCGTAGCGAAACAACAGGAATCGCCCCAGGCTGTCCGGGGTGTGGGAGGCCCACAGGCTGTCGCCGGCAAACAGCACGGGCTGCATGCCCTGGGGCAATGGGGGCTGCGGTTGCAGTTGCTTGATCAAGGTCATGGCCTGTTGGTCCTTGGTCACCCGGGCAACGTGGCGCAACGGCGGACGGGCGAGTTTGACGGGGGCGAACAGCAGGGGGCGCAGGTCGGTCAACAGCGCCCCGCCGGCATTGAGCAGCGCGCCCAGATAATGTCCCAGCGCGGCAGCGGTGTCGTTGCGGCTGTAGGCATGCAGGGCGAGCATCGAATCCTTGAACACCAGCAAGCCGCCCAAGGCCAGGCTCAGGGTCGGGAAGGGCGCGGTCAGCACGGCAATGGTGAGTTCACCGATGACGCTGACCAGTTCCATGATCATCTGCAAGCGCCCGGTGGTGGTGCTTTTGACTTCGTCGATACGGTGGCGCAGCTGTTTGTCGTAGGTGTGGTAATGCAGGTTCTTGAGCGGCAGTGCGGTGCGAGGCACTTCGTCGAACACCGGCTTGGAATACACCCCCTTGAGCTGTGCCGGCAGGCCGGCCACCAACGCATGCAACCTCGGCTCGAACGCCGCACGCTCAACGCTGGCGACCCGGCTGATGTAGTAGGTGTCCATGCCTTCAAGGTTTTTCAGGCGTTCGTTGAATTCCCGTTGCGGCCTGAAGGCGATGCCATCCGGTGCGTGCGGGGTGTAGAGCAGGGGCAGGTCGTCGGCGTGGTGGAACAGGTAGCAGCCATCGATCACTTGCCCGCTGATTTGCAGGGGATAGAGCCGATACCGATTGCGCACGGCATCGCTGTTATCGGCCAGGCTGTCGATGCTTTTTTCCAGCCAGGCCAGGTCGCTTGTTGCCAGGCAGCCTTGCAGGCAGCACTCAAGCGCGGCGACATGCATGTGCAGTTGGGTAACCTCCAGGGCCATGTTGCGGCGCCATGCATAGTGAGGGGCTTGCGGGTCCAGCAGGGTTTTCTCGATCTCGGCGACATAGCGATCACCGATCCAAGTGCCTCTGACCGAGTTGCTCACCGTTTGCGCGGTGAGTCGACTCAGGTCGACGCCGGGCGGTCCCTTGAACTGCGCGGTGGTGCTGGCGTCGGGGTTGATAAAGCCCAGGCTGGCGTCGTAGCCGTTGCGGTACAGCGTGGTGTAGCTGACGCGTTCGCGCGGGGTGATCACGCCCACGAGGTTTGGGTCTACCGCCGGGATCGGGTTGCCGAGCAGTTGGTTGAGGGCGGTTTTTGCCGCCTTGTGCAAGTAACTGTCGAAGTCGGGAAACTGTTGTGGGCTACCCGGGCTTGCGGCGTAGGCCTGTGCAGCGCCCTGTGCCTGTTCCTTGAGGTCGGCGAGTTTCTGTCGGTCGGCTGCCGATGCCTGGCTCAGCCACTTGGGCATCTGATGCAGGTATTCATCGGCCTGCATGGCCAGCGTCGTGGTACTCATTTCCACCAGGCAGGCTTCATAGGTGGAGGGCGCGCCGAAACTGATCATCAAATACTCAAGGCTGGCCGGGGCAAAACCCAGGGCGGAAAGCATCGCGCTGTATTTGGGCCGGATCCGGCTGACCAGTTGTTCAAGCAGGTAGTCTTTCATGCTGCGCGAACCGGGAGCGGACGCTACCTCCTGGCTCCAGCCGAGGATGTGCGCCTGCAGTTCCCGCTCGCTGCCAAAGGCCTGGAACTGCTCGGCGCGTGGCGCGTGAGGCGTGCACAGCAGCAAGCGTTTGACCGCGCCCGTTGCATCGGTCTGGCGCAGCACCCACAGGTCTTTGAGCGGAGCCTTGTGCAGGAACAGGCAGCAGGCGGTGAGTGTGGGCGAGGGGCCTTCACTGAGGGTTTGCAGCAGTGCGTAGTCGTCAGTGCTGATATGGTTTTGCAACGACGCACTGTAGGCCAGCGCGTGCAGGCGGCTGTCGAGCATCTGCTGCATGGCTTCCTGTACGGCGGGCAAACTGTGGGCGCGCTTTTGTTCTTCGGCGAAGACCAGGCTTGGTTGAACCTTGGCCAGCAGCTCGGCCAGGTAAGCCGGGGTGACGTCCTGGAACTCAGGCGGCAATGGCTGCTGGGCGTAGGTCAGTTGGGTGTGCTTGAGAAACGCGGAGCCGGCGTGTTCATCGCCACGGTGCAAGCCACGTACCGCCAGTTGCACCAGGTTGTTGTGCTGGTTGTACGAGTTGCCTGACTTGAGGGTGCGCTCGGTGCTGATCTGCAGTTGCTCGGGGATCAGGCCCTGGATATCCAGGTCGTCATCCAGGTGCTCAAGCAATTGCAGGCGTGCCATGGCCTCGGGCGAGGCCGCCGGGCCGAGCAGTGCCAGCACTTGCAGGCTGAGGTGTTCGTAAGTGCGCAGGTGTTCGGCGAGGGTTTTGCGCTGAGACTCATTGGCGCTGCGGTACCAGTCGGGGGCGGATTCGTGGAGCAGTTTTTCCAGTAACTGTTGCGCGCGCAGTTCCAGGCGCGAGGCCAGGTCCCAAGGCGAGCAGCGCAGCGCCTGGTCCAGTTCGAGGGTCATTCTGGCAACGTCTGTCGGCGCTGGATGGCCGTCCAGGCCAAGGGCAAACGCGATGTCCTGATGTTGTTTGTCCTGCAGGGCGTTGTAGGTGTGTTCGTTCAGCGGGAGGCTGTCGATAGGCTCTGGCACCAGCGGCCAGATACTCGCCGCGCGCAAGTGCTGGTAACGGCGCGGCAAGTGTTGCAGCAGTTCCTGACGCCAGGCCGCCTGCTTCATGCGCTCTTGCAGCGTGCGATCCAGATGCTTGAGCGAGGTGAAAGCCTCCAGGCCTCTGGACGGGGTGAACAGCAACACATCGCCGTCCTCGATCTCCAGGTGGGTGGCCGGTGTTTGGCTGCGCGTGAGGACGAACACCCCGGCGAACTCGATGGTCTGCTGGCGGTAGCGAAACGTCAGGCGATGGATGCCCGGGCGCAGCTCGGGACCGCTGACGATATTCGTCACCAGCAGCTGGTCGGCAGGGCTGAGCAGGCGATCCTTGACCTTCAGCCTGGCCTCGGCCTCCAGCATCGGCTGATGGCTGTCGAGTATCCAGTTCTTGCGTAAATGGCCGTTGGGCCGCCGTTCGATTTCCAGGGCGGCCAACTTCTTGTGCAATGCCTGGCTGATGCGCGTGCGGTTCAACCGGCCGGGTTCGCCCTGGATCATCCAGTTGCCGGGGACGGTGTAATGCACTTGTGCGTTCTGCAGGCTCCAGCGGCTCTCTTCTGCCAGGGCTGCGTGCAGCGCCTGCATCTCCAGCAACTCGGCAGAGGATTGTGCTGCGGGCGCCTGGCCATTGGGGAAAACCTGCAAGCGATGACCGATTTGCAGCAGGTAGTTGTTCAGTTGTTCGGGGGTAAGTGGTGATGTGTTCGGGGGCAGGGCGGGCATGGCCGGTCCTCAGGGTGGATTGATCCCTGAGGGTGCGCAGTCTTGCAGTGTCGATGGCGGTAGTTAGTTACTCGTGGCCGGCGCCTCTTTCATCACTGCTCGACGAAATAGTACGGCTGACGGTTAATCGCCATCTCCTTGACCACCGTCACCGGTACGTTCAGCCGGTCAGTATTGTCCACCAATGCCACGTTGCCGGGCTTGGCCGCGAGGTAGCTTTTGAGTTCTTCCGGCGTTTGCAGAATCGTCAAATAACCCTGCATGTAAAACACCCCGGCCCCGGCGATTCGCTCGTTGGCCTGATACAACACCACCTCTTTGCCCTGCGCCTGCATTGCCTGGATCTGGCTGATCACCGGCACAAACGACTGGCGCACATCGGCCTTGGGCGCGAACCAGAAAGCGGCAATCAGGTAGCAGGCCACCACCACGGTGAAAAAGCCGCCCACCAGGCCACGACGATGCTCATAAACGTGTTCGGCAACGTTGGAAACCTGCCCGCGGCTTTTCAGCCAGCCCAGCAAGACGCCGGCATACTCGGCGGCCAGCACTGCGGCGGCGGGCGTCAATGCCATCAGGTAAACCGTGCGCTTGCTGGAGGCGAGCGTCAGCAGGGTGAACTGCGCCACCAGCCACACGCTGAAAAACAGCCGGTAGCGGTTGCGCACCAGGCTTTTACGGAAGTGCCACAGCCCCAGGTACACCAGGATATTCCAGGGCAAAAAGGCTTCGGGCAGTTTGACGATGTAGTAATAGAACGGCTCGTAGTGACCGGCTTCGACAAACGAACCGCTGAAGCGCCCGACACTGTTGGTCAGCAGCACTTCACGTACTGCTTGCAGCCCGTCGCGTTGGTACAGGAAACCCAGCCAGATCATCAGCGGCACCAGCGCCAGCAGCGTGAACAGCCCGGGTTTGATCCAATCGCCGAGCTTGAACCGTTTATCCATCAGGCTGGTGCTGGCCAGATAGACGAAGATCACCACGCCCGGCATGGCCAGGCCTAGAACCCCTTTACTCAGTGTGGCGATGACCATCCCCAAGGTGAACAGTAACCAGGTGCCCAGGTTGGAACGGTCGCGCTCCGACTCGGGGCGGTTGGCCTGATAAAACGCCAGCAGTGCCATGGTGACCCCGAGGGTGAGCAGCGAGTCTTCACCCACACCGCGCACATTGCTCCAGTAACTGGCCATGGTCGCCAGCATCAGCGCCGCGACAAACGCCAGGGTCTTGGGCCGGCCAAACTTGCGCAGCATCCCGTACAGCAGCATCACACTGAACAGTCCGGCAAACGCCGACGCCAGGCGCACTGCCCAAGTGGTACCGCCAAACAACCGGATCGCCCCGGCGTCGAGCCACAGGCTCAGTGGCGGTTTTTCCAGGAAGGGTTCACGGAACAGTCGCGGCACCACCCAGTCGTTATCCAGGTGCATGGCCATGGCGATCCCGGCCACACGGGCCTCGGTCGAGCCTTGCAACTCGTGATTGCCAAGGGCAAAGAAGAACAACAGCGCAGCGAGCAGGAGCAGCAGAGGAGCGGAACGCGTCATGGATTCTGGCTACCGGGGCAGGGGGCCGTTCGGGGGAACGGCCCGGGCGATCGGCGAGTATACGAGGGCGATTCTTAATAATTCGTGAATGAATGTGAGGTTTTTGTAGGGTCAGGGTTGTTTCAGCAATGGCCAGTGGTTTAGCCAGCCTTTGGAGGTGATGCGTTGTTGGTAAATGGCGTGTTTCTCTTCGACAAAGCGGTGGGTGGGTCTGAGTTGCAGATTGAACAAGTCCTCCAGGCCAAGTGGCGCTGAAACTTCGCATACGTCCCCTGCGGTTCTTCTGACGGCGACTGCGGTGGCGGTCTCCGGCCAGAAGCGCATGGCATCGCTGGCGTCGCGATAGGGCGCATCGCCGTTTCGCAGGTGCATGCGGGCCTGGTTTTTGACGGACCAGTCGATGGAGGGTTCTGCTGCGCGTAACAGCGCTTCGAGGCGGCGGTCTTCGCTGGGGTTGGTGCAGGTGGCGTCGAACCACAGTACGTCGACGTCACCCGTCAGTGGCGATAGCGCGCGACCGTGCAGGTGATCCCACACGGCGTTACGTACAAAGCCGGCGCCGATCCAGCAATCGGGCAGGGCCAGGGTGCGGACGACGCCCAGCAGATACCAACGCTGGGCGTCGCGGCTGATCAGGGTCTGGAGGCGGTGTCTGAGCACGGTATGGCGGTCCTTGTATGCTGACGCCAGTCCTGTGAATTGCCTCGACGGCGTCTGGCGACAATGGTCAGCCTGCCCCGGGTTAGTGGTCGACCGGCTCTGGCATTGTTTGTACCACGACCTTGCTGACTCCCTTGGCTTCTACGAGGTTTTTTATGGCATGTGAAAGCATGAAGCGCCCGTCGGAACTGCAATAGCTGATGCCCAGGCTATCGGCAATGTATCGCCATTTGTAGGCATCGTGACAGTCCATCAAAGTGAGGTAGATCTCCCTCTCCTGACCCTGATGGATAAAGCTGATCTTGTAGTTTTTTGGTTCAGGCATAGCTTCTCCTTGACGGTAACCGACCTGCTAGGAACTCTTCACTTTGAAGCGGCTGAGACCGCGTTGCATGGTATTCGCCCGTTCCGACAGGTTCTTGGCCGCCACCGCGCACTCCTGGGAGTTGGACTGATTCTGCTGAGTGACCTCATCGATCTGCTCAAGGCCGATGCTGGCCTGTTGCAAGCCGGATGCCTGCTCGCTTGATGCCTGGTAGATCAATGACACCAGGCTCGAAACCGCACTGGTTCCGCTGACGATATTTCTCAGCGAGTCGGCGGTACGGCCGGCAATGACCATGCCGCGCTGGGTCTTGACTGAAGAGTCGGCGATCAGGGCGGCGGTTTGCTGAGCGGCTTCAGCACTACGTGCGGCGAGGCTGCGGACTTCATCGGCGACCACGGCAAATCCCCGTCCAAGCTCTCCGGCTCTGGCCGCTTCAATCGCAGCGTTCAACGCCAGCAGGTTGGTTTGGGCCGCGATGTTGTCGATGGTGGTGATGATGGCGGTGATGTCTTTGCCGGAGTTGTCGATTTCGGCCATGGCGGCAATCAACTCGCTCATTAACTTGTCACTTTCGCCAGCGTCGGCCCGTGAAGCCTGGGACTGTTCGTCAGCCTTCCTCGCATTGGCGGCGTTGTCGGTGGTCTGTGCGGCCATCTGCGTCATCACGGCGCTGATTTCGGTGATCGACGAGGCCGAATTGGACGCCCCATCGGACAGCGACTGACTCAACTCGGTGACTTGTGCGGAGCTGCCGGTGATCTGAGTCGCGCTGACCTGGACTTCCGAAATCAGGTTATTCAGGTTGCTGACCATTTTCTCCAGTGATTTGCCGAGGGCGTCCTGGGGAGATGAAAGGCGAACCTCCAGGTCCAGGTCACCTTCGGAAATGCGCTCGGCGATTCGCACCTGGCGTTGCAGACTTTCTGACATGTCATTCAGGGCAAAAGATAACTGTCCGACTTCATCTTCAGACTTTTGAACCAGGCGGCGTGAGAAATCACCCAAGCTGATACTCGCCGCCAGCGCGGCTGCCTCACGAATCGGCCCGACAATTTTTGCGGTGGCAAACCACAGCGCCACCAGGGCCAGCAAGGAAATGACTACGCCCACCGACACCTGCCAGACACTGTTGCTGACACTGCGCGATTGCATTTCCTGCTCCAGGGCGATCGCCTGGCTCATCACCACGGCCTTGGGCAGGCGAATCAATATGGCCCATGGCTTGCCGGTGCGGCCCAGCTGAATCGGCATCAACACTTCGATGTTCTGACTGTCCTTGTTGAACTGCCCGACACCGCGCGCGCTCTGGATATCGGCCAGGACTTTTTCCCAGGTATCGGGCAGCAATCCCTTCAACGGTTGGCCGATCAGATCGGTCCTCTGGCTGTCCGCAACCACCAGCCCCTGATTGCTCAGGATCGAGACGGAGCCTTTGCCGCCGTAAAGGTCGGCTGACATTTGTTCGCTGAGCTTCTGGATGAAGGCAATATCGAAGTCTGCGCCGACTACGCCATAAAATTTGCCATTGGCGGTGATCGGCACTGAAAGTGTGGTCAGCCACACGTTCTTGCCTTGAACGACGTACGGGATGGGGTCCAATACACTTTCTTTCTGGGTGTCGCGGGGCCCCGTGTACCAGCCACCTTTGGGGGCGCCATTGGGATGACGGGCCTGGGAGTCATACTCCACCAAGGGTTGAACCGCGATATGGCCGTCCGAACTGCGTGTCCAATAAGGCGTGAAGCGCCCGGTCAGTGGGTTATTGCCGCCTTCGCCATTGCGGAACGCCTGATCCTGGCCGTCCACGGCGTCCGGCTCCCAGCAGGAATAAGTACCGTTGAAGTCGGGGTTATCCTTAAGCACGCTGAGCAACATCGTGTTGATCTGTTCACGGCCTAATGACAGTGAGCTTTGTGCGGTTTTGCTGGCCGCAAATGCATTGGCCAGTGTTCTCGCCGCATCCAGTGCATTTTGCAGTTTTGCCTGAATAGCATTGGCCCGTGACTCTGCCAGGTTCTGCACTTCGCGTATGGTTGAATTCTCAATAAGTGCAGATACTTCGCCGGCTACGTATTTTTCGTTGGCCGTGGAAGAGAACAGTCCATATAGCACCAGGCTCGCCGATGATATAAACAGGCAGATGCCTGCAGTGAAACAGATCCGAGTCTGCAATGAGTTGAATTTCATGATGTCTCCCGCCCACAGTAATAGTTGCCAGCATCCTCTGATGTTGACAAGCCAATATGTTTTGCACGCGCGGCTAAATAATCATCTGCTGCTTGCGTCGCTGAGCTGTTACTTGAAAGTCCAGCTACAGTTGACGGTACAGCTTGGGGTCTAGGTTAAACGTGTTCAGGCACTGCATTATCTTCGAGCCATAGTGACTCGGTGTTTTTAAAACCATAACGCTGGGCAGGAACGCGTGCAGCGATTTGGTCCTTCTGTAATGGATCACTCAGGTCGACAGTTCTAGGTGTTATATAAATATTCAACACCGGCAGGAAGAACACCTTAACTTTTGGTGTCAGGAGCGAATGACTGTGCTGTTCGGTCACCACACCGATGCCACCACTTTTAAGTTGAACAATGGACCCGACAGGGTAAATGCCAACAGACTTTAAAAAAGCCCGGAATACTTCATCGTCAAAGTGTCCTTCCCACGTGGACATCTGCTGCATCGCGACAGCCGGATCCCAACCCTCGTTATAGGCGCGGTCGGAGGTGATGGCGTCATACACGTCGCAGACCGCGGCCATCTTGGCAAACAAGCTGATCTGGGCCCCTGCCAATTGATGCGGGTAGCCCTTGCCATCGATCCTTTCATGATGGTGCAGGCAAACATCCATGACCATCTCGCACACCTGTGAGGTACCTGAAAGCATTTGTTCCCCCTCCAACGGATGGGTGCGAACCAGTTGTAACTCTTCGCTGCTCAACCTCCCGGGCTTGTTCAGGATGGCGCCGGGAATGGCCATCTTGCCGATGTCGTGCAGCAGGCCGGCGAGCCCTGCCCGTTGAATCAGCGTTTCAGGCAGACCCAGTTGATTGCCCAGGGCAATCATCAAGGCGCAGACCGCGACCGAATGCATATAGGTGTAGTCATCGAGACTTTTAAGCCGGGCCAGGCTGATAAACGCGTCTGGATGGCGGGCGATTGAATTGGAGATGTCTTCAACCAGCGCGCGGACGTTTTCAAGTTCCAGGGCCCGCCCCATGCGCGCATGACTGAACATCTGAATAACCGCGGCTTTGGCCGTTGCACAAATGTGCATGGCGGCGACCAATTCGTCTTTCATTGGCGTGCGCGGGTCTTGCCGGTAGCAGGCACGGTCCTCGGACGGCAAAGGCTGCGAGGCGTTCGAGTGTTTTGGCGTGTCACTGGCGCAACCCACCGCGCAGCGGACACTCAAGTCAGAATGGGAAGGAGAATTTCTCCAAAAGGGTCTTGCCTCACTGTCGGAGGCCACTGGATAGAGCTCGTTGCATTTCAACATGACCTGACCTCTTTATTTTTATGGTGTTTCCTATAAAGCCTCCTTGGCTCGAACGTACGATCTTTGAAAATCAACAGACGCTGGTGGCTTTGATACGGGCTACCACGCGGCCAGCTAGGTCATCGGGACGAAACTTCGCCAGGAAGTCATCGGCGCCCACCTTCTTGACCATGGCCTGGTTGAACCCACCGGACAGCGAGGTATGCAGCACAATGTGCAGGTTCGCCATACGAGGGTCGTTGCGGATTTCGGCAGTCAATGTGTAGCCGTCCATCTCTGGCATTTCGATGTCTGAAATCATCATCAAAAACTCCTCATCCGGCTTGCGGCCTTCCTCGAGCATTGCGCGAAGATAGTCCAGAGCCTGTCGACCATCATTCAATGCGACGACCTCAACGCCGACGGTTTCCAGACAACGGGTGACCTGTTTACGGGCCACCATGGAGTCGTCTACGGTCAGAACGCGTAACTGTCGCGCCAACCGGCTCACCTCGTCATCGACTACACCCAATGAGATTTCCTCGGACGATGGCGATATCTCGGTCAAGACTTTTTCTACATCAATAATCTCTACCAGTTGGTTGCCTGTGTGCGTAACAGCCGTCAGGTAGTTGTTTTCGCCACTGCCCTTGGGCGGTGGATGTATGTCTTCCCAGTTCAAATTGACAATCTGTTCAACGGCATACACCAGGAAGCCCTGCACGCGGCTGTTATATTCCGTCAGAATGACGAAGGCACTTTCAGTGTCCTTGACGCCCGGCAGTCCGGTCGCCATCGCCAGGTCCAGTATTGGAATACTGGTACCTCTAATATTCGCCACTCCGCAAATATTGATATTAGACTTAGGTAGTATCGATAGCTTTGGGCAACGAATGACTTCCCGGACTTTAAATACATTTATTCCGTACAGTTGGCGGTCGTTGAACCGGAACAACAATAGTTCCAGTCGATTTTGACCCACCAGCTGGGTACGACTGTTAACTGACGCCATTAAACCTGCCATACCCACTCCTTAGACGGCTTGCATGACGATAATGTCGTAGTGGAATCATCTTAAAAAGGACTATGTAAAATATTTGTGAAAATAAAGAGGGTATTTGGGCGGGGAGTGCCAGAAAAGTTAAAGTATTGTTGTTCGTCTATTCGAATGGATATTAGAAAGTTAGCTGGCTAATTTGTTTTGTGAGCGATTGAGAAGTGTTTTAATTTAGCGGGTCAATTGTCCATGCACTGGCGAAGAGAGTTTTTCTGAAGACCTGATTATTCGTCGTCCGAAAAAAGGTGGCGGCGTTATTGTTGGGAAATAGGTCGCTCACCTTTTTCTGACTTTTTGGTGCGTCCCCGCTGGATGGCTATTTCAGGATTGGAAAGCGGTCCTTCCCGCTGCTTCTGAATCTGCTGTTGGCACCAGAATGTCCAGTGCGCGCGTCACCAGCAACTCACCCAGGACGCCCAGTTGCTGAGTGGCCAGAAGCTTATGGCGATAGGCGCCATCCAGCTCGAAAGCCAGGTCAGTCGTGAGTGCGTTCAGCGAGGCGAGGGTTTCGCAGGCCTGTACCAGCAGGGTTTCGGGATCGATGCCTTGGGCGATACAGAAGATATCCGCGCCGGATTGGCTTGGGCATGGGGGATTGGGGCTGTGCTTTTTCATGACTGCAACTCCTTGATTGGTGGAGTCGCCAGACATCGCTGCTAAACGAAAAGGGTGGCGACTGTACGCGGGTTAGCAGACCAGGAATCAAGGAACCCAGCGCACTCGAAAGTGCCCCACGCACAGCCGCCATAACGTGGACAAGCGAACGCAAGATGCTTCGCTTGAACGGATGGTGGCATTGCATGCCTTGATATTAACCGAGCTGCTAAACCCGGTCGCTGATTTTGCAGCGACGTTTCAAGGCTAGTCGTGTCGATTGATGAGCACCAGTTCACCAAGGGCGCGACGTCTTGCGGGAAAAATCCGAAGGTCCATTCTGCGGTGTGTTTTCAGGAGCCCAGAACAGCAAAACCCGCACGACGAGGCGGGTTTTGGTGGTGCTTCGTGTTTGGGCCGGGGTAAGTTGAATTAGATCCGTAATATATTGTTTTTAATATAAAAACTCTGGTTTTACTGATCGGTTGGAATACCACCTGGAATGCTTCAGTGCTAACATTTCTCCCCAGTGAGAAGATTGAGTGCTCAGGTTTGGTGGCAGTAACAGAGTATCAGGGCAAGCAACAGTTATACGTCGCAGTCCCCCGAAGCCCTCAAGGGCCTGCGCCAGATCGCCTTGGTCGAATTCAGCAAGATATGCAACCGATTGGAAGGTGTTGTTGTCTCGTCCTCACGACTGAAGTCTCTGGATCCGCAATGCAGCACCGAAGAGTCGCTTCGAACAGCAGATCGCCGGCTACCGCGATGCCCTGGCGTTGATCCACGAATCGGCCGAACACATGACCTTCAACGAAGGCGCGGCGCTGTAACTGTACAGCATGATGTATCGGTGCATGCCGCTGCCCAGCGGACGCTGGAAAGCCGCCAAAAAATGATATCATCGAACACCTTCCGGACGGCACGTCACGGCCGCGTGTCCAGCCAGTAGCCGCTCATTTGACGCCGATGGCCGTGGCCGACTTGACTCGGTACTCTCCACCGCACTGGATCAGCACCTGGCCGACCCACTGGGGCTAAATCCGCTGGCGATACTTGACCTCCTATGTATTTACACCTTCCAAGACGGCAATGGCCGCATCTCTCGCTTGCTGAGTCTGTGCTGCTCTACCAACTCGACTACGCCGTGGGTCGCTATATCAGTCTAGAGCGCATCTTCGAGGACGCCAAGGAAGGCTATACCAGACACTGGAAGCAAGCTCACAGGGCTGGCATCAAGGGCAACACGACGTCAAACTCTGACTCGACTACTTCTGGTGAGCTCTGCTGCGGGCCTACCGCGAGTTTGAAGAGCGTCGGCACCATTGAGCGCTTTCGAGGTAGCAAAGGCCACCGGGTTCGCACGGAAATCCTGGATCGAGCCCTGCCGTTTTCTATTTCGGAGATCGAGGAAACTTGCCCAGGCGTCAGCCGGGACGTAGTGCGGCTGGGGCTGCCGACAATGAAATCGGAGGAGTTGATTGAATCGACTGGCAAAGGGCGTGGCGCGAAATGGCGTCGCACGACGTAAAAAATAGGGACTTAGCATGAAGTTCAATGAAGACACCCGAGTCAAAATCCCAGTCATCCTCCATCTGATGCGGCTGGGCTATCAGTACCTGTCACTCAAGGATCAAACCTGGGATCAGAATACCAATATCTTCCCAACGCTTTTTTTTGCCGCCATAAGCAAAATCAACCCAGGCATCAAACCGGATGATGTGCATCGCCTGCTGGAAGACACCAAACTGCTGCTGGATAACGAAGACCTCGGCCGCGCTTTCTTTGAACGCCTGAGCGCTCGCTCCAATACCCGGCTGATTGATTTCGAAAACTTCAACAACAACAGCTTCCATGTCGTCACGGAACTGACCTGCCAGAATGGCGATGAAGAATTCCGGCCAGACATCACCTTGCTGATCAACGGCATGCCGCTGGTCTTTATTGAGGTGAAAAAGCCCAACAATCGTGAAGGTATACTGGCCGAGCGTGATCGCATCAACAAGCGCTTTCAAAACCCCAAATTCAGACGCTTTGCCAACACCACCCAGTTCATGATCTTCTCCAACAACATGGAGTACGACGACGGCGACCCGGAGCCTGTACAAGGTGCTTTCTATGCCAGCAGCTCCTACCATAAGCCGGTCTTCAACTACTTCCGCGAAGAAGAAGTACTGAACCTGACGGCCCTGCTCAAGCCGCTGCCGGAAGCGGAAGAGATCAGGGTATTGAAAGACAACAACCTCGAAGTGATCCGTAACAATCCCGAGTTCCAGACCAACAAAGATCCGAACCGGCCAACCAACCGTATCTGCACCTCATTGCTTGGCAAAGAGCGGCTGGCATTTATCCTGCGTTACGCGCTCGCCTATGTGTCGGAGGCTGACGGGCTGCACAAGCACATCATGCGTTACCCGCAGCTATTCGCCACCAAGGCCATCGAAAGAACACTCGATAACGGCATCAAGAAGGGGATTATCTGGCATACCCAGGGCAGCGGCAAAACCGCACTGACCTTCTACAATGTTCGCTTTCTGACCGACCATTTTCAGAAGCGGCAGATCGTTCCCAAGTTCTACTTCATCGTCGATCGGCTTGATCTACTACAACAAGCACAGCGGGAATTCATCGCACGCGGCCTGACGGTTTACACCATCGATTCGCGCGAAGCCTTTACCCGTGCCATCAAGGCAACCCAGGTGATCCACAACCATTCGGGCAAACCGGAAATCACCGTGGTCAACATCCAGAAATTTAAGGACGACCCGGATGTCGTTTCGACCAATGACTACGACGTCGCCATCCAGCGCGTGTACTTTCTTGATGAAGTACACCGCAGCTACAACCCCACGGGCAGTTTCCTTGCCAACCTGGGCCAGTCGGACACCAACGCCATCAAGATCGGTCTTACCGGCACACCACTGCTGGGCGACGACTACAACTCGCGGGCGCTTTTTGGCGGCTACATCCACAAATACTATTACAACGCCTCCATTGCCGACGGTTACACGCTACGCCTGATCCGGGAAGAGATCGCCACTAACTACAAAATGGTGCTGCAACAGGCACTGGAAGACGTGGAAGTCAAAATGGGCGACGTAGACCGCAAGCTCATCTATGCCCATGCAAGTTTTGTCGAGCCGATGCTGGACTACATCGTCACCGACTTTGAAAAAAGCCGGGGCACGCTTAACGATGCCAGCATTGGTGGCCTGGTGATCTGCGACAGCTCGGAACAAGCCAAGCAGATGTTCGACATCTTCAACGCGGTCTATGCACAAACTTCCAGCGCACCTTATGAAGTCAAGGACTCCGCACAAATCCTGATTGCTGCCGCCAAACCAAACAGCTATGCCGCCAGAGTCAGGCTGGATAACAAGGTCAAAAGCGCAGCGCTGATCCTGCACGACATCGGCACCAAGGAAGAACGCAAAGACTGGGTGGAAGACTTCAAGGCAGGAAAAATAGACCTCCTGTTCGTCTACAACATGCTCCTCACCGGCTTTGATTCCAAGCGCCTGAAAAAGCTGTATCTGGGCCGGGTGATTCGCAAACACAACCTGCTGCAGGCGTTAACCCGAGTCAACCGCACCTACAAGGATTTCCGTTATGGCTACGTGGTGGACTTTGCCGACATCAGCAAAGAGTTCGAGGCAACCAACCAACGCTACCTAAAAGAGTTGAACGATGAACTCGGCGACGAAATGGAGCACTACTCCAAGCTGTTCAAATCCCGCGAAGAAATTCAGCAGGAAATTGAGCAAATCAAAGATGTGCTGTTCCGCTTCGATATTGAAAACGCCGAAGTCTTTGCCGACCAGATCAACCAGATACAAGATCGGCACACCATCCTGGCACTGAAAAAGGCACTGGAAAATGCCAGAAGCCTCTATAACCTGATCCGCCTGCAAGGCGAGTATGGCGCTCTTGATGAGCTGGATTTTGCCAAGCTGAACATTCTGTATCGGGAAACCTGCAACCACCTGGACATGCTCAACCTCAAGGAAAGCATCGAGCAAGGTGCGGACACCACTAACCTGCTGAATGTCGCCCTTGAGGATGTCATCTTCAAATTCATCAAGATCGGCGAAGAAGAACTGGTACTGGCCGACCAGTTGAAGAACACCCTGCGCCAAACCCGCGAGGCGCTGGCCAGCAACTTTGACCAGCAAGACCCGCAGTTCATCAGTCTGAAGGAAGAGCTGGAGCGCTTGTTCAAGAAAAAGAACCTCAGCGAAGTCACCCAAGATGAAATGGTCGCCAATATCGGCGCATTGGAAAAAATACATGTACGTGTAAAAGAGCTAAACCGCCAGAATAACCAACTCCGGCAGAAGTATCTGGGCGATGCCAAATACACCCGCATCCATAAGCGCTTGCAAGAGCGTCAAAACAGTAACAACGACATAAATGAATCAGAACGCAAAATATTCGCGGCACTTACCGGGGTAAAACAGGACGCCGACGAACAGGCGCTGAATAACCATCAGATATTGCTCAATGAAAACTACTTTGAGCGACAAATGATGCCACGAGTCATAGTCCGATTCCTGGATGAGCAACAGATACAACTTAACCCCGACACCTCAGATTACATCAATCATTTGGTCGTCACCGAATACCTGAATGAATACAACAGTGGAGCACGTTCGTGGTAGAGTTTGAGTTTCAACAGAAAGCCAAGGCATTGATCGACAGCCTGAAAAGTATTTGCGCCAACTATGGTTTGGGCAATGATGGCAACGAATTCAAGATCATCACCCAAGCATTTCTGTACAAGTTTCTCAACGACAAATTCGCCTACGAGGCGAAACGAATCAAACCTATCTTGGTTGCCGAAGCCAGCTTGGAGGACGCACTGGCAAAGATGCCAAAAAACGAACTGGAAATGCTGCAACGGCGGATGGGCGGTGACACGGCTCGGCTGAAACCAGTGCACTTCATCGGTTACCTCTACAATAGGCAGGCCACCGCTGATTTCGCCAAGCTATTTGACGATACCCTGCTGGATATAGCCATCAGCAACAACGACGTGTTCGCAGTAAAAACCGATCGCGGTACAAAAGTTGTGCTGTTTGACCGTCTGAGCCAGTACATTGCCGACGAATCCAAGCGTGATGATTTCTGCCGGGCCATTATCAACAAGCTAGTGGACTTCAGCTTCGAGCGTATTTTCACTCAGAAATTTGACTTCTATGCCACCCTGTTTGAATACCTGATCAAGGATTACAACAGCAACTCAGGTGGCAAATACGCCGAATACTTCACCCCCCATGCGGTAGCGCGCATCATGGCGGAAATCTTGGTGCCGGAGGGCACCCGCAGCGACGTACGCAACGTCAGCGTATACGACCCCTCCGCAGGTTCCGGTACCTTGCTGATGAACGTCGCACATGCCATCGGTGAAAACCGTTGTAGCATTTATACCCAGGATATTTCGCAAAAATCCTCCAGCCTGCTGCGGTTGAACTTGATTCTGAACAACCTAGTGCACTCCATCCCCAATGTGATTCAGGGCAACACCGTCTTGCACCCCTATCACCGTGATGGCAAAGACCTGAAGAAATTTGATTACATCGTCTCCAACCCTCCCTTTAAACTGGACTTCAGCGATTTTCGCGATGCGTTGGACAGCAAGGAAAACAAGTCACGCTTCTTTGCCGGTATTCCCAAGATAAAACCGAAAGCAACGGACAAAATGGAAATCTACCAGTTGTTCTTGCAGCACATCATCTATTCGCTCAAGCCCGGTGGAAAGGCTGCCGTGGTAGTGCCCACCGGCTTTATCTCCGCGAAATCAGGTATCGACAAGGGCATCTTACAATATCTTGTCGAACACAAGATGCTGGCCGGTGTGGTATCCATGCCCTCCAATATTTTTGCTACCACCGGCACAAACGTCTCCATTCTATTTATAGATGCCAGCAGCAAAGACAAGGTAGTGCTGATTGACGCGTCTAATCTCGGCGGAAAAATCAAGGACGGTAAAAATCAGAGGACCGTTCTCAGTCCGAAGGAAGAGCAGTTCATTATCGATACCTTTAACTCCAGAGAGGCCGTAGAAGATTTTTCCGTGACTGTTAGTTATGAGCAGCTCGAAGAAAAAAACTACAGTCTGAGTGCAGGTCAGTATTTCGATGTTAAGGTTGAATATATTGATATCACGCCAGATCAATTCGCCGAGAAGATGAACAGCTTTACCGTAAATCTAGAAAGCCTATTTGTGCAGTCACATGAGCTGGAGGCTGAAATAAAGAAACAGCTGGCGGGGTTGAAGTATGAGTAATGGTCATGCAGTATCGTCGTATTTAAAAGGTTTTCCAGGAAAAACCATTCCATTAGATGATCTGTGCACTTCAATTACGGACTGCCCTCACTCAACCCCTAAGTGGGCTGATGAAGGTGCGATCGTCATAAGAAACTTTAACATAAAGGGCGGTGAGCTTGATCTGTCCTCGCCGTCCTTTACAGACCAAACTTCATTTAAAGAGAGGGTTAAAAGAGCCGCGCCAGAACCAGGCGACATAATTATAACTAGAGAGGCCCCAATGGGAGAGGTTTGCTTAATCCCAGCTGGTCTAGAATGTTGCCTTGGCCAACGCATGGTGTTACTTAAAGTCAACCAAAAGAAAATATCGAGCCAATATTTGCTCTTTGCGCTACAGTCTGAATTTGTGCAGAAACAAATCAGGAAGAGTGACAGAACCGGCTCGACTGTTAGCAATTTGTGTCTGCCGGATCTGAGAGCGCTAGAAATACCTATTTTAGAAAATACTAGCAATATTGCGGCAGCACTAAAAGCAATTACTGACAAGATCAAGACGAACAATCGCATAAACTCCGAGCTAGAAGCTATTGTCAAAACACTTTACGACTACTGGTTTGTTCAGTTCGACTTCCCTGACACTAATGGCAAGCCCTACAAGACCTCCGGCGGCAAAATGGCCTACAACCAAACTCTGAAGCGGGAAATCCCGGAGGGATGGGATGCCACAACGTTGTCGAAAATCACTCCTGTTAGCAGTCAGTCAGTAAATCCAGCGAACTATCCTGATAAGGTCTTCAGGCACTTTAGTATCCCAGTATATGACGCCACTAATAACTTTGGAATTGAGGCTGGCGAAACCATTGGGAGTAACAAATTCACTGTCAAAGATAGTGATGTTTTGGTCTCAAAGCTGAATCCGTGGTTCAGCCGAGTTATTTACGCCATGGAAGAAGAGGGCTTGATTTGTTCCACGGAATTTGTCGTGTGGCGAACACCAAGCAGTAGTATCAAGAACTTTCTGTACATGGTGGCCACGTCGCCACAATTTATCGCGCACTGTACACAATCAGCAACGGGCACCTCCAACAGCCATAAACGGGTAAATCCAGGTGTCATGATGCGCTTTCCAGTTCCGTTCAATCTCGAAGTGGCTAAGGCTCTTGGCGAAAAACTAGACTCCATGATTAAAGCAATAATTGTGAACCAAAGAGAGAATACTGGATTGGCAAGACTTCGCGACTGGCTTCTCCCTATGCTAATGAATGGCCAGGTCAAAGTAATATGACGGAACAATAACGGGAGAGTTTTATTTGGTCTGCGCTTGATGATGAGCAATAAATCTTGTCCCCATTTTTTGAAGTTGCCCCTTTTGATTTTTCATGTAACGAGGTCTATGAATTGCTTAGAATGGATTTGGGCTGTCGAGCGTCGGCTTAGCCAAGCGATTCGTCGAAGTAATCGCTATCGAGCCTGGGCACTTTGCAAAGCTGCGAGCTGACCCCCACCTCGTGGTCGAGCATCAAGGTTACCAAGCGTTTACCGTCGACCAGTACCAGCCCCTCGACCGAGTGCGCGAAGTCAACGGCCTGGGCGGTGAAGCCAGAGGTGGTAATGAATACACCGCGTTTGGCTTTCTGCCCGGCCAGGGCGCCATAAAACGCTTGCAGGTCGGGACGCCCAACGGTGTTCTGCCAGCGCTTGGCCTGCACGTAGACCTTTTCCAGCCCCAGTGCGTCCAGCGAGATGACGCCGTCGATGCCACCGTCGCCACTGCCGCCGACTTGTTGCAGAGCCTGCCGGTTCGCGCCATAGCCCAGGCTGTGCAGCACGTCGAGTACGATGTGCTCGAAGCGCGTAGGGCTGGCTTGCAGCAAATTGTCCAGCAGGTCTCCTGCGACGCTGGTGCGCAGCTCAAGGATGGCTTGGTTTAGGCGCTCCTGCGGGCTGCTAGTGGCGAGGCCGGCTTTGGCAATAGGCTCTGACGTGTCGCTGCTTTCATCCAGCGAGGCGGCGTCCGGTGCTGTCTTCAGCTTCACGCTCATGAAGTTCACAGCTAGGTGCTCGACTTGCTCTGGGCTCAACGGGGTCGGGTTGGCCTGGGCGAATGCGCGGCCGGTGTCGGTCAACTGCCAGTAGCCACGCTTGGCGCTGCTGGAGTAGCCAGCACGCTTTAGCCGATCATGCGCCCAGCCTGATCGATTCTTGTAGGTGGCCTGGCCACTTGCGATGGTCTCCTGCCGCTGTGACTCGCTCAGGCCAAGAGACATGGCGGCGGCTTCGTGAGCCTCGCTGGCGGAGGAACCGTCAGGGAGTGTGGCGAGAAAACGTAGGATGGGCTCTATGAACTGGTCGTAGGTCGGGACTGACATGGCTCTTTCTATTCCTGATGAGAGGCTTAGTCCAACGTAGTAGCTCAGCGACTGCGCTTTGTCTTAGTGAGCCAAATTGCTGATCTCAACGCGCTGCCTACCATATTTATACCCATGACTTTTCTAAGCGACGAGCGAGCAGTCGCAGGGTTAGGAGGTAGTAATACCGCGTTGCATTGCTGCGCCGGGCTAGACGCTTTTCTAGGAACCAAATCACATGCTTCCGCTGCCAAGTCCAAGGCGTTTCTCGCTGCCAGCGCTCTGCAATCTCAGCCTGGATGATTTTCGCCTGTCGTACATGGCGTTGTCGAGTTGCGTGCGAGCCCGTTAACACCGCAGACAAGAACAGCTCCATTTCGAATGACTTGCTCATGCGCACCCTCCAATGTAGGCAGCGACCACGTCGATCCGCCCGTGCCCCAGCTCATAGCTGATTTGTCGTCGGGCCTCTCGATCAAGGTTCCTGTCTACCTGGCAACATTGGCCGCCATTGATTGGCGCGGGGTATTGGGTTATGTGCTCGTAGCGCTCACATGCATACGCCGCTCGTAGCTCATGAAAGCCTTTGAGGTTGTGCTCATGGAGGATGCCCCGAGCAGGTCGGACGAATTCTTGCAGAACCTCCAGGTAACGTTCGTTTGGTGCAATCAGGTTGCGGCTACCCGCAGGTGACACCTGCCGTGCAAACCCAAGTGCACCTCGAACATGGTCGTCCACCGCAATCCAACGTGGTGCCGAGGCGCCGGCGCGACCGCCTTTGGTGCCATCCTGAATGTTAATCCTGCCTAGGACATTAGCCTCATGGCTCAACCGTGGCAGGTCAGCCAAGATGGCCTCACGTAAGCGCATGCCGGTGGCTCGCGCCAATAGGACGACAGCGGCGGCGCGTAGCTGATGGTGGCGGCAAAGCGCATCGACGATCTGCTTAACCTGTTCGCGATCCTGGCCCTGCGGGATCGTGTGACGAACCCCGGTGCGCTGCATACCCAACGCCTTGCTCGGATTGGGCAACTTCACGCACTGATCACCGCGTAGCGCTGCCATGGTCCTGTTAACGCTGGAGAGCCGGTTTTGAGCGGTGCTGACGGCGAGGTCACCGCGTCTAACCACGTCGTGAAGATACGCCGCATAGTCGGCCAACACCTTCCGATCAATCTGCCGCGCATCATTGATACCGGGACCCTGTTCGGAGCGGCACCACTTCACGAATGCCAGCCACCGATCACAGTGCGCTTTAACCGTGCCGTAGTGGCCACAGCCGAACATATCTTTTAGCGCCTGCGGTCCTGCATAGCTCAACTGCCTGCCGTAACCGAAATTACGACCATCGCGCCTACCCACTAATGCCATGTCGGTCACCTCACGTTTCGTTCTCCCGTCCTCACCCCACGTCTTCCCGCCAAGAGTGCTGAGTGTTATCAGGGATCAAGGCCCCTGCGACCTGTGGGGGGTATCCACTACACGGGACTGGCGGCTCCTTACGACCGGGAGCAAGGGCATCTCATGATCTGGCCTCCTGAGCACCGATACCGGTGGGCGGGTGGAGGCTGCACTGGCTGACGAGACCGGTGCCGCGAGATCCTGAGTCGGGTGGAAGCAGTAATGCGATGACCGGGGCATGCCTGACTGTCAGTCAGGTGCAGTCCATTCCGTGGTCTGCGGCACCATCATCTACATCGCTGTTGCTGGTGACATCGGCGTTTGTCACACCGATTGTCACGAGGGGAATTGCCGCAAAGCCAAGTGCGATAAGGGCTGCAGCAATGCTAGAAGTGCCCGTCTCTTTCCAGGAGAAAGAGACGGGCACAGGCTGGCGCAAGATTCGGCCAAGCGGATAGGTTGCTGCAGGGCAGCGAAGTAGGAAGTGTCGTCTGGCGCACGAGGGCCATGATCTGAAGTAGGCATCCATCACCGGGGGAGGTGACCGGGCGAGCTGCCGGATGCGAATCGCCATTTGGGGGGAGAACCACCGCGAGAGCGGCGTGACCTTCAAGGTTCGGGTCACCTGGGTTGCTGTCATCGACAGCGCTTGCACGGCCAGTTCTACGCCTGTGGATAAACCCGGTCAAGGTTTGAAATTCAGCGTCACTTTGGACTTGAAGAACGGTTATCCACCGATGGAACTCCGTGGCAAACGCCGGACAACGTGGTTGCTTTTAGCTCTTCAAAGTAAGGTCCATCCAAACAGGGCGGCTTTGCAGCCCTGTTTGGATGGACCCGTGTTAAAAAGCGGATACGCGAGGCTGCCTCCCCGAATCTTGAGCGCTCAAATGTTGCTGCTGCCGTTCTTGCGCTGTACAGAGCTAGCGGATCGGCACCACGTTCTTGTCTCTGGCTTGGCCGTATGCGGAGGCGAGCAGGCTGCCGGTGGCGGCTTTCTGGATGTAGTCACTCCACCAGGCCATCATCGGTCGTCTGCGTTCAATGTAGTCGGCTCGGTTGTAGGCGCTGCGCACCTCATCCTTGTCTACATGCGCCAGTGCGACCTCAATGAGCTCCGGGTCCCACCCATGTTCATTCAAAATGGTGCTGGCCATCGAGCGCATGCCATGGCTGACCAACCGATCTTGGAAGCCCATACGTTTTAACGCCATGTTGGCGGTCTGGCTATTGGCGTGGGTACGTGGATTTCTGTCGGCCGGGAAGACGTACTCGCGATGACCGCTGTGAGTCCTCAGTGACTCCAACAGTGCGACCGCGTGATCACTCAACGGGATGCTGTGAGGGCGGCGTTTTTTCATCCGCTCCGGTGGGATAGTCCAAACACGCCTCTCGAAGTCGATGTCTGCCCAACGAGTAGTCGCCGCCTCGGCGGGGCGAGTCATCGTGTGCAGCTGCCATTCGATCAGGCAGCGGGTGGTGCGTTTGATACTGGCGTTCGCGATCTCTAGCATGAGTTCGGGGAGCTCTTCGGGCGGAAGCGCAGCCATATTCTCTTTCTTGGGCTTCTTGAATACTGCCCTGATGCCGCTGAGTGGGTTGGCGAAGATCAGACCGGAGTTCACCCCGTAGGTCATGATCTCGTTAAGCCGCTGACTAAGACGCTTGACCGTCTCCAGGCTGCCTTTAGCTTCGATTGGACGAAGTAACCCGATCACCATCGGCGCGGTGATTTTCGCGAGTGGCGTCGTCCTCAAGTCAGGGAGCACATGCAGCGTGAGCGACCGCCAAATGTCCTCGGCGTAGGCCGGGGTGACCGAGTCTTTCTTGAGCTCGAACCAGGCGGTGGCCACGTTCTCGAAGGTGTGTTCGGTTTCCGCGCGCTTGGCTTCATTCAACGTATTGCGCTGCACCTTCGGATCGATGCCCTGGGCGAGCAGCTCGCGTGCTTCGACTGCCATCTTTCGTGCGTTCGCCAGCGACAGCTCGGGGTAGGTCCCGAAGCCGATGTTGATGCGCTTCTTGGTCACCGGTTCGCGGTAATTGAAATTCCACAGCAACGAGCCGTTGCTGCGTACGCGGAGCTGCAAACCGTCACCGTCGGTGAGGACGTAATCCTTGGACGCGGGTTTGACTCCCTTGAGCTGTCGATCGGAGAGGCGGAGGGTTTTAGCAGGCATGAGATTGTCCTCAGGCACTGATTCGGTATTCCAAAGATTAGCACCGGATGGGCTGGAATACCGTCTGGAATACCCGAGCGGCCGGAACTCAAAAAATCTCAGAAGACCGAAAAAGCGCTGGAGGCCGCGTATTTACTGGATCGCAGACACAAAAAAAGACGTCCGTGGACGTCTTTAGATGTTGAAGTGGTGGAGCCGGGGGGATTTGAACCCCCGTCCGCCAGTACTCCGCTGTCGGTACTACATGCTTAGCCGTATCTATTAAGTTAACCCTCAGCGACCCGAAGGGCAGGGTGCTTTGGGCGAGTTGTGTAAGTTTTAGCCGATTCGTCCACAACGTACTGCACGGCGATTCTGTTCTATATGACAATCACTTTGGGTTTACAGACATCCCCTGGTGATTGCTGGACCCGAAGGTACCAGAAGCTCAGGATCTAAAGCTGCTTACGCAGCGAGAGAGAATTCCTGGCCGTAGGTTTCGTCATTGGCAACTATAAGAAGTTGCAACAGTGGATTTACGAGTTCTGTTACCAACTCGGCATGCACCTAAAGTTTCGCAACCGGCGTCGAATCCTAAACGGCCCCGTGCTTGTAACTCGTTGTTTCTTAGTGAGTGACAAGCCTGTGCAGTGTACGCCAATCGGTCACAGAAGGCCAACCCGAAGGTTGGCCTGAGCAGTCAGCAGGTTACTGATTGCCGCCTTTGTCCGAGTCCTGCAGGCTTTGCAGCGCCTTGGAGGTGATCTCGATGCATTTTTTGTCATCGCCAGCTGCATGGGCTGCCTTGGCTTGGGAAACGGCGGTGTCGATTTCGCCAGATTTGCCGCTGGTGTCGGTGGCGAGCAACGCTTTCCCGTTGTTGATTTTGTCCAGGTTGATTTGGCACAGATCGTCTTTTGTTCCGGCGGCAAAAGCGGGGGACGCCAGCATCGCAGCGGTAATGAACAAACCAGCAAGAGCGGAACGCTTCATGGGTATCTCCTCGTGCAAATAGGGCTCGATGCTGCCGGTTTTCCGTGCAGCCAGCGAGGTCACTGATGAGCCTCGTTTGTCGAGGCCTATGCAGATGACTACGCCGGCGCGCAGGGGTTCTGTTTTGTCGCTGGATTAGTCGAAAAACCCCGAAATCATTAGGTTTGGCACCAAAAAGGGGCGGCTCTAATGGGCCCGCGGCTGGGTTACTCGGTCCACGAGGTACACCAGGCCGTGGTAATCAATTCCACCGTGTTGCGTCAGACCAATCTCACATGTACGGCTGGTGGAAATGCCCTCGCTGCAATGTTGCACGGCGTCCTTCAGGCTGCGCAGTGAGTGCGCGTTCAGCTCCGGCGTGGTGAAGCCTTTGTCGCCGGCAAACCCACAGCAATGAATGCCTTCGGGGATCACCACGTTTTTGCTGCACTGCCTGGCCAGGTCGATCAGCGCCTGGCTTTCTCCCAAATGCTGGGTGCTGCAGGTGACATGCACGGCGATCGGGGCTTCCTGGGGGGTGAAGTCGAGGCGGTCCATCAGGTGGGTGCGGATAAAACGCACGGGGTCGTAGAGGTCGAGACGGGTTTCGGCCAGGTCCTGGACCAGGCGCAGGGTGCACGGGCTGGTGTCGCAGTAGATCGGGTCGAGGCCGCCACGGCTGGCGTGGAGCAGGGCGCCGATCAGTTCCTGGCGTTTGTGTTCGGCTTGTTCGGCGTAGCCCTTGGATGCGAAAGGCTGGCCGCAGCAGAGGTTGTCCTGATTGTCGGGGAAGACTACCTGGTAACCGGCTTTTTCCAGCAGGCCGCGGGTTTTGTCGTACAGCGACATCTGTTCCTGGTCACCGGCTGCCGGGCCCATCGCACGTGATACGCAGGCAGCGAGGTACACCACCCGTGGACGCTCATCGCTCACGGCGGGGCTGAAGCGAATGGCCTTTTCCGGTTGCGGCATGGCGTTGGTCCACTGGGGGATTTGCCCCTTGGACAGGCGGGTTACCGTGGCCGAGAGCTTCGCCAGTCGCGGCGCGCCCAGCAGCATGCGCGCGCCGTTGGCTACGTGCAGGGTGAAGCGCGCACCTTGCAGTGCTGTGGCGAAGTGCGTCGACAGCCATTCAGCTGTTTTGGTGCGGTCGGCGTCGCGGCCGCGCAGCTTTTTCACCAGGTCGCCGGTATTGATGCCTACCGGGCAGCGTTGGGCGCAAAGCCCGGTGGCCGCGCAGGTGTCGATGCCTTGGTATTGATAGGCCGCCTCCAGTTCGGTGGTGTCGATGCCGGCGCGTTTCCGGGCCTGGATATCGCGCCAGATCACAATGCGCTGGCGCGGGCTCAGGGTCAGTCCCTTTGATGGGCAAACCGGCTCGCAGAAGCCGCACTCAATGCACTTATCCACAAGCTCGTCGGCGGCGGGCAGTGGCTTGAGGTGCTTGAGGTGGATTTGCGGGTCTTCGCTGAGCACCACGTCCGGGTTGAGAATGCCGTTGGGGTCGAGCAGGCGCTTGAGTTGCCACATCAACTGGTAGGCATCGCTGCCCCATTCCAGTTCGACGAAGGGTGCCATGTTGCGACCGGTGCCGTGCTCGGCCTTCAGCGAGCCGCCAAACTCCACCGCCACCAACTGGGCGACGTCGTCCATGAACGCCTGGTAGCGCGCGACTTCTTCCGCGCTGTTGAAGCCTTGGGTGAACACAAAGTGCAGATTGCCTTCCAGAGCGTGTCCGAAAAGGATCGCTTCATCGTAATGATGTTTGTCGAACAACTCGATCAGGCGATTAACGCCAATGGCCAGTTGTTCCACCGGGAAGGTCACGTCTTCGATAATCACGGTGGTGCCGGTTTTACGCACGGCGCCCACGGCGGGGAAGGTGTCTTTGCGGATCGCCCACAGGCGGGCGTTTTCCACCGGGTCTTCGGTGAAGTCGACTTGTTTCTCCACCGGGAAGCTGGCCAGGGAGGCCATGATCAGCGCCAGTTGTTCATGCAGCAGCGAGGGCGAGGCCGCGCGGGACTCGATCAGCAGGGCGCAGGCATTTTCCGATAGCTGCTGTACGAAAGCCGGCATGCCGGGTTTGTCCTGCACCGAACGCATGCTGCGGCGGTCCAGTAGTTCAACCGCTGAAACAGGTTGGGTTTTGAGTACGGTCACCGCGTTGCAGCAGGTTTCCACATCGGGGAACACGATCAGGGCCGAGGCTTTGTTCGGGTGATCGATCACCGTGTCGTAGGTCACTGCGCTGATAAAGCCCAAGGTGCCTTCGGAACCCACCAGCAGATGGCTGAGGATATCCAGTGGCTCGTCGAAATCCACCAGGGCGTTGAGTGACAAGCCGGTGGTGTTTTTCAGACGGTATTTGTGGCGGATTTTCGCAGCCAATTCGGCGTTGGCCCGCGTTTCGCGGCCCAGGGTCGCCAGGCGTTCAAGCAGGTCGCCATGACGTTGGCGAAAGGCCGCGACACTGGCCGGATCTTCGGTGTCCAGGCGGCTGCCGTCGGCCAGCACCAGGCGAATTCCTGCCAAGGTGTGATAGGTATTCTGCGCCGTGCCGCAGCACATACCGCTGGCGTTGTTGGCGACGATGCCGCCAATCTTGCAGGCATTGATCGACGCCGGGTCCGGGCCGATCTTGCGCCCGAATGGCGCCAGCCAAGCGTTGGCCTGCGCCCCGATCACGCCGGGCTGCAGGCGGATTTGTGTGCCCTGGCCGCGAATCTCGCGCCCGTTCCAATTGTCCCCGAGCACGATCAGTACCGAGTCGCTGATGGCCTGTCCCGAAAGGCTGGTGCCCGCCGCACGAAAGGTCACCGGCACGCGGTCGCGTTGGGCCAGTTGCAGCAGCGCCACCACCTCATCTTCCGACTCGACACGGATCACCAGTTGTGGGATCAGTCGGTAAAAGCTGGCGTCGGTGCCGAAGGCGAGGGTGGAGAGTGGATCGTCGAAACGACGATCTTTCGGGATCAGTTGTGCGGCGTCGCTCAGAAAAGCAGCAGGCAGGCTCATCGGTCCTCCAGAAATAGCAGACGCCGGAATCGCTGCCCGGCGTCGGTTCTTACCCTATCGCGTGCAGGTCTTAGTGCACCAGCATACCGGTGAACCAGTAAGCCTGGGCCAAGGTGATCAGCCCGACGATCGTCGCGAAAAACAGGCTGTGCTTGAGGGTAAAGCGGAACAGGTCGGATTCCCTGCCCACCAGGCCAGTCGCGGCGCATGCCACGGCGATCGACTGCGGCGAGATCATCTTGCCGGTCACGCCGCCGCTGGTGTTCGCCGCTACCAACAAGGTGTCGTTGACGCCGATCTGGTGCGCGGTGGTGGCTTGCAGTGAGCTGAACAGCGCGTTGGACGAGGTGTCGGAGCCGGTCAGAAACACGCCGAGCCAGCCAAGGAATGGCGAAAAGAATGGGAAGGCTGCGCCGGTACCTGCGAGCACCAGGGCCATGGTCGATGACATGCCTGAGTAGTTGGTGACGAAGGCAAAGGCCAGCACCATGCCGATGGACAGGATCGGCCAGCGCAGCTCATAGAAGGTTTCTTTCAAGGTGGTCAGACCAGTTTTGAAATCGATCTTCAGCACCAGCATCGACACCAGGGCGGAGAAGAAAATCGCCGTGCCGGTTGCGGAAATCGGATCAAGCTTGAATACCGCAGGGATGGCCGTTGGCGTAGCAACGATGGGCGCAACCTTGATCACCAGTTGATCCAGGTGCGGAATCGCAAAGTTGAACACCGAGCTGTACATCGCGCCGCCAGCGGCGAACATCGCCTTGAACGGCTTCAGGGTCCAGATGGTGACCAGCACGGTCAGGATCAGGAATGGCGACCAGGCTTTGAAAATTTCCCCCAGGCTGTAAGGCGAAGCCAGGGTGTTGCGAGGCAGGCCAAAGCCACCGGCGCTGGCAGTGACGGCAGTGCCGGACGTTGCGCCAGCGATTTGCGCGCCGGCAGTGCGCTTGGGCTGCCAGACTTTCAGGAACAGGGTCAGGGAAATAAGGCTGGCCAGGGCCGAGGTGATGTCCGGCAGTTCAGGCCCGATGTAGTTCGAGGTGAAGAACTGGGTAACGGCGAAGCTCAGGCCCGCAACCAGTGCGGCTGGCCAGGTCTCTTTGACACCGCGCACGCCGTCCATCATGAACACCAGCCAGAACGGTACGAACAACGACAGTAGCGGCAACTGGCGACCGGCCATGGCGCCGATCTTGAACGCGTCGATGCCCGTCACCTGGCCGGCGACGATGATCGGAATCCCCAGTGCGCCGAAGGCAACGGGTGCCGTGTTGGCAATCAGGCACAGGCCGGCGGCGTACAGCGGGTTGAAGCCCAGTCCTACCAGCAATGCGGCAGTAATCGCCACCGGTGCACCGAAGCCGGCTGCACCTTCCAGGAACGCGCCGAAGCAGAAGCCGATCAGCAGTACTTGCAGGCGCTGGTCGTCGGTAATCGACAACACGGAACTGCGGATGATCTCGAACTGGCCGCTCTTGACCGTCAGTTTGTAGAGGAATACGGCGGCGACGATGATCCAGGCAATGGGCCACAGGCCGTAGGCAAAGCCGTAACCGGCGGCGGCGAGTGCCATATCGACCGGCATCTGGAAGGCAAAGATCGCCACCAGGATCGACAGTGCCAAGGTGATGCTGCCCGCAACGTGGCCTTTGAGGCGGAACACCGCCAGGGCCAGGAAGAAAAATACGATGGGAATGACGGCGGCCAGTGCGGACAGGCCGAGGCTGCCGAGCGGGCTGTAGAGCTGTTGCCAGGTTTGCATATGGGGTGGCCCCTAATTGTTGTTGGTCAGGCACTGCTTTGGTGATTTGGGTAATTGGTATTACCAATTTACAATCACCGTTGGCTAGGTTAAAAGCCTTCAGGGGGATGTGTCAATTTGCCGCTTGCGAATCTTTGGTCGTAGGTCAGCGTGAGTGGATGCTGATTGGCTGAAACGAGGACGTTCTGATAGGTGCCGGATACACGGCAATAGGCCAGAATAGGGGCCCCGGCGAGTGGTCGGGATGGTGGAGAGTGAGTTATGGGGTTTGATCAGGTGCGTCAGCGCCGTTTGTCTGACGATATCGTCGAGCAGCTTGAGGGCATGATCCTTGAGGGCACGCTGAAGTCGGGCGAGCGCTTGCCGGCCGAGCGCGCACTGGCTGAGCAGTTCGGGGTGTCGCGTCCGTCGTTGCGTGAAGCGATCCAGAAGCTGGCGGCCAAAGGTTTGCTGATCAGTCGTCAGGGCGGGGGCAATTATGTGGTGGAGTCGCTGGGTTCAACCTTCAGCGATCCGCTGCTGCATCTGCTGGAAAATAATCCCGAGGCACAGCGCGACCTTCTGGAGTTTCGTCAGACCCTGGAAGCCTCGTGCGCGTATTACGCAGCGTTGCGCGCCACTGAGGTGGACCGCGAGCGGCTGACGGCGGCCTTCGAAGAGCTGCAGGATTGCTATACGCGGTCAGATGAAGTGAGTCGGGCGGAAGAGGGCGCGGCGGATGCGAGGTTTCACTTGGCCATTGCCGAGGCCAGCCATAACGCGGTATTGCTGCATACCATTCGCGGCCTGTTCGATCTGCTCAAGCGTAACGTGGTGACCAACATTGGTGGCATGTATCAGCAGCGTACCGAAACACGGGACATGTTGATCAATCAGCACCGTGATCTGTACCTGGCGATTATCGAAGGGCGTGCCGAGCAGGCGCGGGAGGTTTCAACACGTCACCTGCTGTATGTGCAGGAAGTGCTGGAAGAAGTTCGTCAGGAGGTTCAGCGCATGGCGCGGGCGGAGCGGCGCAAGGGGATGTAGCGATTGTTGTGGCTGAGGGAGTGGGCTCCCTCAGCCACATCAAGTCACAAGAAATTCAATCTTCCTTGCCCTTGTTACGCACGGCGCGCTGCAATTCCCGGTTGGAATCGCGTTCGCGCTCGGTGTCACGCTTGTCGTATTCCTTCTTGCCCTTGCCCAGTGCGATCTCGCACTTGACCAGGTGCTTGCTCCAGTACCACGACAGGCAGACGCAGGCGTAGCCTTTTTGCTGCACGGCAGCTTGGAGTTTTTCCAGCTCGCGAGCATTGAGCAGCAGCTTGCGCGTGCGCACCGGGTCGGCAATCACGTGGGTGCTGGCGGCCATCAGCGGCGTGATATGACTGCCGAGCAGCCATGCCTCACCGTCCTTGAGCAGCACGTAACTGTCGACCAGTTGCAGCTTGCTGGCACGCAGACTTTTTACTTCCCAGCCGGCCAGGACCAGACCAGCCTCGAACCGATGTTCGATGAAGTAATCGTGTCGCGCCTTTTTATTTTGCGCGATGGTCCCTGTTGGGTGTTTCTTTTGTTTAGCCATAGGGGCGGCATTATAGGGAGTTGCGAGCGCGTCGGCTACGGTCAACCTGCGTGCTTGAGCGTGTTGAATGAATCCCGGACAATGTAGGCTGGTTTTTGATTTTTTCTTTCGCGAATCTTCTTGTCCTTTCGCGATGTTTGCCGCTCAGCTGTGGAACTAACGCTCACATGACGACGCATATTCAACGTTCGGCCCTGCTGCCTTACCCGGCACAGGCGCTCTATGACCTGGTCAACGACGTGGCGCGTTACCCGGAGTTCCTGCCTTGGTGTTCGACTGCCGAGGTGTTGGAGAACAGTGATGAGCATATGGTTGCCAGCGTGGGGGTGGCGAAGGGCGGCTTGAGCCAGCACTTTGTCACGCGCAACACGCTGGTGCCCGGGCAGTCCATTGAGATGAATCTCGAAGAAGGCCCGTTCACTCAGTTGCATGGTGTGTGGGTGTTCAAGGCGTTGAACGAGAAGGCCTGCAAGATCAGCCTGGATCTGTCGTTCGACTATGCCGGCCCTATCGTGCGTGCCACCTTGGGCCCATTGTTCAATCAAGCGGCCAATACCTTGGTGGACGCGTTCTGCCAACGCGCCAAGCAAATGCATGGCTGAGCCATTGGTTGATATCGAGGTGGTGTACGCCGCGGTGGATCGCCAGGTGTTGATGAGCCTGGCAGTAGCGCCGGGTTCAAGCCTCAGGGCGGCGGTGCAGGGTTCTGGAATGGCCGCGCAATTCCCGGAGCTGAATTTGGAGAATTGCCCTTTGGGGATTTTCGGCAAGGTGGTTGCGGACGCGGATGTTCGTTGTGTGCAGGCTGGAGACCGAATCGAGATCTATCGGCCATTGCTGGCAGATCCGATGGAGATACGTCGCTTGCGTGCGGCGAAGGCTGCCAAGGCAAAACAGCAGAATTCATAGCTTGAGAAACGGTAGGCAACAAAAAGCCCGGCATGCCGGGCTTTTTATCGAGTGTTACAAACTTACTGCGGGCTGGCGTCCAGAGGTTCTGGAGTTGGCACCGGAACGGTTTGCACGCCGTCGACGCCTTTCTGGATCTCGTCCAGCAAGGAGCCAGGCTTGGCCGGTACTTCGGACTTCGGCTTCTCCTCGTTCTGCGCGGGCGCAGGAGTCGTGGTGCCGGTGTCTTTGCCCAGCAAGGCTTCATCGCGGCTTACGCCCGGTTTGAAGTCCCCCGACAGGCTGACGAGCTGGTCATTGCCATTGAAGATGACACTGACCCGCTCCTGCTGGCGTTCACCGCCACCAGGTTGGATGCTATAGAGATAATCCCAGCGATCGGCATGGAATGTGTCGGTCAGCAGGGGATTGCCCATGATAAACCGTACTTGCCGTCGGGTCATTCCCGGGCGTAACTGGTCTATCATGTCCTGCGTGACGACATTGCCCTGCTGGATGTCGATTTTGTAAACCCCGGGGAATGAACAACCGGCGAGTGCGAGCAGTCCCACAAAGGTGAAACTGGTTAGCAAGAGCTTGGTGTTTTGCATCGGTGGGCGACTTCCACTATCTTGGCTGGGACAACGTAAACGCCGATCATACCCGTATTAAGAGAAGCTGCGAAGCAGCATCCGCGAGAAAGCTAACCATGGTTGAAAATAGCGAACTACGCAAAGCCGGTCTTAAAGTGACTCTGCCACGAGTCAAGATTCTACAAATGCTCGATTCTGCTGAGCAGCGCCACATGAGTGCCGAGGATGTATACAAGGCGCTGATGGAGTCTAACGAGGACGTCGGCCTGGCCACGGTTTACCGTGTACTGACCCAGTTTGAAGCAGCAGGACTGGTGGTTCGTCATAATTTCGACGGCGGTCATGCAGTGTTCGAATTGGCCGACGGCGGTCATCACGACCACATGGTTGACCTGGATACCAATGAGGTTATCGAGTTCACCAGTCCGGAAATCGAGAAGCTCCAGCACATGATCGCTGAGCAGCATGGATTCGATTTGGTGGACCACAATCTGGTTCTCTACATACGTAAGAAAAAGTAAGAAAGCTACGCAGATTCGCTCTGCGAAACGATCGAAGGCGACCCTAGGGTCGCCTTCGTGCTTTCTATAGAAAGAAAAGTGCTCAGTAAGTCAGGCTTCAGACCTTCGCGGTTACCACCATTTTTTTCGCGTGAGCCAAGGACTCCTTGGTCAGGTCAATGCCGCCGAGCATCCGCGCCACTTCTTCTACCCGTTCGGTCTTGTTCAGTTTGGATACGGCGGTATGGGTCGCATCACTGCCCCGCACTTTGTGCACGAACAAGTGTTGATGCCCTTGGGCGGCCACTTGTGGCAAGTGAGTGACGGTCAGCACCTGGCCACGATCGCCCAGTCGGCGCAGCAGCTGGCCAACGATCTCGGCAGTCGGGCCACCGATCCCTACGTCCACCTCATCGAATACCAGCGTTGGCACGCGTGAGGTCTGGGCGGTGATCACCTGGATCGCCAGGCTGATCCGTGACAGCTCGCCGCCGGACGCTACTTTTGCCAGTGCCTTCAATGGCTGGCCCGGGTTTGCGCTGACCAGCAGTTCTACCTGTTCAAGACCATTGGGCAGCAGCTCATTGCTGGTGTTGGTGTGCAGCTCGATGGTGAAGCGCCCGCCGGGCATCCCCAGGCGCTGGATCTCTTGTTCCACCGCGCTGGCCAGGCCGGTCGCTGCCTGATGGCGCAGGTCACTGAGCTCTCGGGCTTTCTCTTGATAATGGCGAGCAAACGACGCTAGTTCTTCACCCAGTCGCTCAATGGATTCGTCATTGGCGTTCAGGGTTTCGATTTCATCCAGCAGTTTTTGCTGCATGGTCGCGACTTCGGTCGGCTGGATCCGGTGTTTGCGCGCCAGGGTGTAGATGGTGTCCAGGCGCTCTTCTATGTCCTGCAGGCGGGCCGGGTCGGCATCGAAGTGGTCGAGGAAGCGGTTCAACTCGCCCACGGCTTCTTCTACCTGGATTTGTGCGCTGGTGAGCAGTGTGGTGGCTTCATTCAGTGAGCCGGAGGCATTGTTCACGCTGGACAGGCGATTGAGGCTCGCCGTCAGGGCGTTGAGCACATTGCCGGAATCACTTTCGCTGCACTGCTCCACCACTTGCCGGCAGATGCCCAGCAGGGTTTCGGCGTTGGTGAGGTTCTTGTGTTCCTGTTCCAGTTGCTCCAGTTCTGTCTCGCCGAGCCCCAGGCTTTCCAGCTCTTCCAGTTGGTAGCTGAGCAATTGGTGGCGGGCACGCTGCTCATCGCCGGAGTTGGAGAGGCGCTCCAGCTCCTGGCGGGTCTGGCGCCAGCGCTGCGCGGCCAGTTGCACTTGGCGCGCAAGGTCCGTGGCGCCGGCGTACTCGTCGAGGAGCCGGCGATGGGTGTCGGTTTTCAGCAGGGACTGGTGTTCATGCTGGCTGTGGATGTCGATCAGCAGCTCACCCAGGGCTTTCAAGTCGCCGAGGGGGCAGGGGGTGCCATTTATATAGCCGCGGGAGCGCCCTTCGGCAGTGATCACCCGGCGCAGAATGCACGGGCCTTCATTATTAAGGTCGCGCTCGGCAAGCCAGGCTTCGGCTTCCGGGATGTCGGCCAGGTCAAAGGTGGCGAGGATGTCGGCTTTGTCGGCGCCGGGGCGGACCACGCCGCTGTCGGCACGATCGCCCAGGGTCAGGCCCAGGGCGTCGAGCATGATCGACTTGCCGGCGCCGGTTTCGCCTGTGATTACGCTCATCCCGCGATCCAGTTCAAGATCCAGATGTTCAACGATGGCGTAGTTATGTACGGACAGGTGCACCAGCATGACGGCCGCTCCCAGGCTTTAGGTCTGGTTATTTATACAGTGTTTTGTTTGGGGGTGACAATCCTGATGCTTAGTCCGATTTGCTTGAATAACTGTCTTTTTAAGTGCGACAGGGAATGATCGGGGGAAATTGATCCAGGACAAGTGAAAGACTTTTGGTAACGCCCCAGCCCTTGAACCTGAAAATTGTGGCCCCATATACCGGAACAGAAGCGCGAGTCGAGTTCGCGCATGATTTTGAAAGGAGAAATCTATGGCTGACGAACAGACGCAGGATACGCAAAATCCAGACGCCAACCAGGCCGCAGGTGAAGATCTGGCAGCTCGTGTGCAAGTGCTCGAAGAGCAGTTGGCAGGCGCACAGGATCAATCGTTGCGTGTTGCCGCTGATCTGCAGAACGTCCGCCGCCGCGCCGAGCAGGATGTAGAAAAGGCTCACAAGTTCGCCCTGGAAAAATTTGCCGGTGATCTTTTGCCGATCATCGACAGCCTGGAGCGTGGCCTTGAGCTGTCCAATCCGGACGACGAAAACATCCGCCCAATGCGCGAAGGGATCGAACTGACCCTGAAAATGTTCCAGGACACCCTGAAGCGTTATCAGTTGGAAGCCATCGATCCACAAGGCGGCGAGCCGTTCAATGCTGAGCATCATCAAGCGATGGCGATGCAGGAAAACGCTGATCTTGAGCCGAACAGCGTGTTGAAGGTGTTCCAGAAGGGTTACCAGCTCAACGGTCGCTTGCTGCGCCCGGCAATGGTTGTGGTGAGCAAGGCTCCCGCACCGGTTGCACCTTCTATTGATGAGCAGGCTTGAAATACGTCGTAACGGCCCCATCTATAAGTCAAGCGTTTAAGTACTGCCGCAGTTAGCCACCACTGCTGTGGCAACAAAATCTAAGTTTCGGGAGAGTAAATCATGGGCAAAATTATCGGTATCGACCTGGGGACTACCAACTCCTGCGTCTCCGTGCTGGAAAACGGCGTATCCAAAGTTATTGAAAACGCCGAAGGCGCACGTACCACCCCGTCCATCGTGGCTTATGCCAACGACGGCGAAATCCTGGTTGGCCAGTCCGCCAAGCGTCAAGCTGTGACCAATCCGCATAACACCCTGTACGCGGTGAAGCGTCTGATCGGTCGTAAGTTCGACGAAGAAGTCGTACAGAAAGACATCAAGATGGTCCCGTACAAAATCGCCAAGGCTGACAACGGTGACGCCTGGGTTGAAGTGAACGGCCAGAAAATGTCGCCGCCGCAAATCTCGGCTGAAATCTTGAAAAAGATGAAGAAAACCGCCGAAGACTACCTCGGTGAAGCAGTGACTGAAGCGGTGATTACCGTTCCGGCCTACTTCAACGACAGCCAGCGCCAGGCGACCAAAGACGCCGGCCGTATTGCTGGCCTGGACGTAAAACGTATCATCAACGAACCAACCGCAGCCGCTCTGGCCTACGGTATGGACAAGGCCAAGGGCGATCACACCGTGATCGTTTACGACCTGGGTGGCGGTACCTTCGACGTTTCCGTGATCGAAATCGCTGAAGTCGATGGCGAGCACCAGTTCGAAGTGTTGGCCACCAACGGCGACACGTTCCTGGGCGGTGAAGACTTTGACATTCGTCTGATCGACTACCTCGTTGACGAATTCAAGAAAGAAAGCGGCATGAACCTTAAAGGTGACCCGCTGGCCATGCAGCGCCTGAAAGAAGCCGCTGAGAAAGCCAAGATCGAACTGTCTTCGAGCAATTCGACCGACGTGAACCTGCCGTACATCACTGCAGATGCCACCGGTCCTAAGCACTTGAACGTGAAAATCTCCCGCGCCAAGCTGGAGTCGCTGGTAGAAGACCTGGTTCAACGCACCATCGAGCCTTGCCGCATTGCGCTGAAAGACTCGGGTATCGACGTTGGCGCGATCAACGACGTGATCCTGGTCGGCGGTCAGACCCGTATGCCACTGGTTCAGAAGCTGGTGACCGAGTTCTTCGGTAAAGAAGCGCGTAAAGACGTGAACCCGGACGAAGCGGTTGCCATGGGTGCTGCCATCCAGGGCGCGGTATTGGCCGGCGACGTGAAAGACGTTCTGCTGCTGGACGTTAGCCCGCTGACCCTGGGTATCGAAACCATGGGCGGCGTGATGACTGCGCTGATTGAGAAAAACACCACGATTCCTACCAAGAAATCGCAAGTGTTCTCGACTGCCGATGACAACCAGGGCGCCGTGACCATTCACGTGCTGCAAGGTGAGCGTAAGCAGGCCGGTCAGAACAAGTCCCTGGGCAAGTTCGACCTGGCCGAGATTCCACCAGCACCACGTGGCGTGCCACAAATTGAAGTGACCTTCGACATCGACGCCAACGGCATTCTGCACGTAGGCGCCAAAGACAAGGCCACCGGCAAGACTCAGTCGATCGTGATCAAGGCAAACTCGGGTCTGTCCGAGGAAGAAATTCAGCAGATGATCCGTGATGCTGAAGCCAACGCTGACGAAGACCGCAAGTTCGAAGAACTGGCCGCTGCCCGCAACCAGGGTGATGCACTGGTTCACTCGACGCGCAAAATGATCGCTGACGCTGGCGACAAAGTGACTGCTGAAGAGAAAACTGCAATCGAAGCCGCCGTAGTTGCCCTGGAAGCCGCCGTTAAAGGCGACGACAAGGCTGCTATCGAAGCCAAGGTTGAAGAGCTGTCGAAAGTCTCTGCGCCAGTCGCTCAGAAAATGTACGCCGAACAAGGCCAGCCGGCTGACGGTGCTGCACACCAGGCAGAACCTGAAGCCAAGCACGACGATGTTGTCGATGCTGAGTTCGAAGAAGTCAAAGACCAGAAGTAACTTGGTCGCCCGGTTGACCGCTCACAAGCGGTGACTGGTAGGATGTCGCCGCGCGGGAGCTTGCTCCCGCGTTGGCGTGTCTGGGGTACGCGAATTTTTACAGCATGCGACGACGCTCGGATGCTGGCGGTGTGATCGGGAATGCTCCTGCTTTCCGGACGACAGTCACCGCGTTTTTGGCCGGTTGCCGGCTGAAAGCAGTAACGACCAGGATCGTTGAATTGACGTGAGTTGGGTCCGGGCCTGTATTGGGGCTCAACGAGTTTGGCAAGGCTCAGGAGGGTTTTGCCGGACGTCCTTAAGAGTGCAAAGACTTATGGCAAAGCGTGACTATTACGAAGTGTTGGGTGTGGAGCGCGGCTCCAGCGAGGCGGACCTGAAAAAGGCTTACCGTCGCCTGGCAATGAAGCACCACCCGGACCGTAATCCGGATAACAAAGAATCCGAAGAGCTGTTCAAAGAGGCCAATGAGGCCTACGAATGCCTGTGTGATCCAAACAAGCGTGCCGCTTATGATCAGTACGGCCATGCCGGTGTCGACCCAAGCATGGGCGGCGGCGGTGCAGGCTTTGGTGGTCAGAACTTCTCCGATATTTTCGGCGACGTGTTCAGCGACTTCTTTGGCGGCGGCCGTGGTGGCCAGCGTGGTGGTGCTCAGCGTGGCAGCGACCTGCGTTACACCCTGGAACTGAACCTTGAAGAAGCGGTGCGTGGCACCAGCGTCAATATCCGTGTTCCGACGCTGGTCAATTGCAAGCCGTGCGACGGTTCGGGCGCCAAGAAAGGCTCCTCGCCGATCACTTGCCCGACCTGCGGCGGTATCGGCCAGGTGCGTATGCAGCAAGGCTTCTTCTCGGTGCAGCAGACCTGCCCGCGCTGCCATGGCCAGGGCAAGATCATTTCCGATCCGTGCGACTCGTGCCACGGCGAAGGACGTGTCGAAGAGTACAAGACCCTCTCGGTGAAAGTGCCGGCGGGTGTTGATACCGGCGACCGCATTCGTCTGTCGGGTGAAGGCGAGGCGGGCACGCAGGGCGGCCCGACGGGCGACCTGTACGTGGTGATCAATGTGCGCGAGCACTCGATCTTCCAGCGCGACGGCAAGCATCTGTTCTGTGAAGTGCCGATCAGCTTTGTCGACGCGGCCCTGGGTGGCGAGCTTGAGATTCCGACGCTGGACGGTCGGGTCAAGTTGAAGATTCCTGAGGGTACGCAGACCGGCAAGCAGTTCCGTATCCGTGGCAAAGGTGTTGCGCCGGTGCGCGGTGGCGGTGCTGGCGACCTGATGTGTCGTGTGGCGGTCGAGACGCCGGTGAACCTGGGGCGTCGTCAGCGCGAACTGCTGGAAGAATTCCGCAGCTCCCTGGCCGGCGATGACACTCATTCGCCAAAGACCACTGGTTGGTTCGAAGGCGTGAAGCGTTTCTTCGGCGACCTGTAAGGAAGTGAGTATGCGACGTATCGCGGTGATGGGCGCTGCCGGGCGCATGGGCAAAACCCTGGTCGAGGCCGTACAGGCGCGCTCGCCGGCCTCCGGGCTGACAGCGGCGATTGTTCGTCCCGGCAGCACCTTGATTGGTGCGGACGCGGGTGAGTTGGCGTCCCTGGGGCGGATCGGCGTTTCGTTGTCCGGCAATCTGGAACAGGTCGCCGACGAATTCGACGTGCTGATCGATTTCACCCTGCCGGACGTGATGCTGAAAAACCTGGCGTTCTGCCGCAAGGCGGGCAAGGCCATGGTGATCGGCACGACAGGTCTGAGCGCCGAGCAAAAGCAGCTGCTGGTGGAAGCGGGCAAGGATATTCCTATCGTGTTCGCGGCCAACTTCAGCGTCGGTGTCAATCTGTCGCTGAAGTTGCTCGACATGGCAGCGCGCGTGATGGGCGATGAGGCTGACATCGAGATCATCGAGACGCATCACCGGCACAAGATCGATGCGCCGTCGGGTACGGCGTTGCGCATGGGTGAGGCGATTGCCGATGCCCTTGGGCGGGATCTGTCGAAGGTGGCGGTGTATGGTCGTGAAGGTCATACCGGGGCTCGCGCCCATGACACCATCGGTTTTGCCACCGTTCGCGGCGGTGACGTGGTGGGCGATCACACCGTGCTGTTCGCGACCGAGGGTGAGCGTCTTGAGATCACCCACAAGGCGTCGAGTCGCATGACGTTCGCCAAGGGTGCTGTACGTGCGGCGCTGTGGCTGGACGGTCGTACGCCGGCCTTGTACGACATGCGTGACGTGCTGGATCTGCATTAAGAAGTAGCTAAAACGGGGTCTCAGGAATATGCTGAGGCCCCGTTTTTACCCGCTAAGCGACGTCCTGTCGCATTCCCCTGCCTTTAAGGCTCATTAGCGGTGGACCAAAAAAGCCTTTTTCTGTAAGCTACAGCTTTAGTGTGTCCACTAAAAGCGCGCAGAATAATTCGGTGAAGAAGCGGGGTGACGTGTCCATACGTCACTCCGCTTTTTTACAACCTGCGATCGCCCTTTCAGGCTTTATTTACGGGAGGTCTTCTTGACTAAGCCAGCCATACTCGCCCTTGCTGATGGCAGCATTTTTCGCGGCGAAGCCATTGGAGCCGACGGTCAGACCGTTGGAGAGGTGGTGTTCAACACCGCCATGACCGGCTATCAGGAAATCCTTACTGATCCTTCCTACGCCCAACAGATCGTTACCCTGACCTATCCGCACATCGGCAACACCGGTACTACACCGGAAGACGCCGAGTCTGATCGTGTCTGGTCGGCTGGCCTGGTCATCCGTGACCTGCCACTGGTAGCGAGCAACTGGCGTAACACGATGTCCCTGTCCGATTACCTGAAAGCCAACAACGTTGTGGCGATCGCCGGTATCGATACGCGTCGCCTGACACGCATCCTGCGTGAAAAAGGTTCGCAGAACGGCTGCATCATGGCCGGTGACAACATCTCCGAAGAAGCAGCGATTGCAGCGGCCCAAGGTTTCCCTGGCCTGAAAGGCATGGACCTGGCGAAAGTCGTCAGCACCAAGGAAAAGTACGAGTGGCGCTCCACTGTCTGGGACTTGAAGACCGACAGCCACGCGACCATCGAAGCTTCCGAGCTGCCGTACCACGTTGTGGCCTACGACTACGGTATCAAGCACAACATCCTGCGCATGCTGGTCGAGCGCGGTTGCCGCGTGACCGTGGTGCCGGCGCAAACCCCGGCCAGCGATGTACTGGCCCTGCAGCCGGACGGTGTGTTCCTGTCCAACGGCCCGGGTGACCCGGAGCCTTGCGACTACGCCATCAAGGCGATCAAGGAAGTGCTGGAAACCGAGATCCCGGTATTCGGCATCTGCCTCGGCCACCAGTTGCTGGCCCTAGCCTCCGGCGCCAAGACCCTGAAAATGGGCCACGGCCACCACGGTGCCAACCACCCGGTGCAGGACCTGGACACTGGCGTCGTGATGATCACCAGTCAGAACCACGGTTTTGCGGTGGATGAAGCGACGCTGCCGGGCAACGTCCGGGCGATTCACAAGTCGCTGTTCGACGGTTCCCTGCAAGGCATCGAACGCACCGACAAGAGCGCGTTCAGCTTCCAGGGCCACCCTGAAGCAAGCCCGGGCCCGAACGACGTAGCGCCGCTGTTCGACCGTTTCATCAATGAGATGGCCAAGCGACGCTAAGTGAGCGGCCCGAGGGTGGCCCGGGAAACCGGCGGCCCCCTCGGGCTCTTCAAAGATTGTTCAAGACGGCTTGCCGACTGACCTGCGGATTTGAGTGACAAACCCATGCCAAAACGTACAGACATAAAAAGCATCCTGATTCTCGGCGCTGGCCCGATCGTGATCGGCCAGGCCTGCGAATTCGACTACTCCGGCGCCCAGGCCTGTAAAGCCCTGCGCGAAGAGGGCTATCGCGTCATCCTGGTGAACTCCAACCCGGCCACCATCATGACCGACCCGGACATGGCCGACGCCACCTACATCGAGCCGATCAAGTGGCAGACCGTTGCCAAGATCATCGAAAAAGAGCGTCCGGACGCGCTGCTGCCAACCATGGGTGGCCAGACCGCCCTGAACTGCGCACTGGACCTGGAGCGCGAAGGCGTCCTGGAGAAGTTCGGCGTAGAGATGATCGGCGCCAATGCCGACACCATCGACAAGGCTGAAGACCGTTCGCGTTTCGACAAGGCCATGAAGTCCATCGGTCTTGACTGCCCGCGTTCCGGTATCGCCCACAGCATGGAAGAGGCCAATGCGGTTCTGGAGCGCTTGGGCTTCCCGTGCATCATCCGTCCGTCCTTCACCATGGGCGGCACCGGCGGCGGTATCGCCTACAACCGTGAAGAATTCGAAGAAATCTGCGCTCGCGGTCTGGACCTGTCGCCGACCAAAGAGCTGCTGATCGACGAATCCCTGATCGGCTGGAAAGAATATGAGATGGAGGTTGTCCGCGATAAGAAGGACAACTGCATCATCGTCTGCTCGATCGAAAACTTTGACCCGATGGGCGTGCACACCGGTGACTCGATCACTGTTGCGCCAGCACAGACCCTGACGGACAAGGAATACCAGATCATGCGTAACGCCTCGTTGGCGGTACTGCGTGAGATCGGCGTGGAAACCGGTGGCTCCAACGTCCAGTTCGGCATCTGCCCGGACACTGGCCGCATGGTTGTGATCGAGATGAACCCGCGTGTATCGCGCTCCTCGGCGCTGGCATCGAAAGCTACCGGCTTCCCGATTGCGCGCATCGCTGCCAAGCTGGCGATCGGTTACACACTGGACGAGCTGCAGAACGAAATCACTGGCGGTGCAACACCGGCGTCCTTCGAGCCGTCGATCGACTACGTCGTCACCAAGCTGCCACGCTTCGCTTTCGAGAAATTCCCGAAAGCCGACGCCCGCCTGACCACTCAGATGAAGTCGGTCGGTGAAGTCATGGCTATCGGCCGGACCTTCCAGGAGTCCCTGCAGAAAGCCCTGCGCGGCCTGGAAGTGGGTGTTTGCGGTCTGGATGAAAAGCTCGACCTGAGCAACCCGGAAAGCATGAGCGTGCTCAAGCGCGAGCTGACCGTGCCGGGTGCCGAGCGTATCTGGTACGTGGCCGATGCTTTCCGCGCCGGCATGACCGTCGAAGACATCTTCGGCATGAACATGATCGACCCGTGGTTCCTGGTACAGATCGAAGATCTGATCAAGGAAGAAGAGAAGGTCAAGACCCTCGGTCTGTCCTCCATCGACCGCGACCTGATGTTCCGCCTCAAGCGCAAAGGCTTCTCCGACATGCGTTTGGCCAAGCTGCTGGGCGTGACCGAGAAGAACCTGCGCACCCATCGCCACAAGCTGGATATCTTCCCGGTCTACAAGCGCGTTGATACCTGCGCGGCCGAGTTCGCCACCGACACCGCGTATATGTACTCCACCTACGAGGAAGAGTGCGAAGCAGCGCCGTCGGGCCGCGACAAAATCATGATCCTGGGTGGAGGTCCAAACCGTATCGGCCAAGGCATCGAGTTCGATTATTGCTGCGTACACGCCGCTCTCGCCCTGCGCGAAGACGGGTACGAGACCATCATGGTCAACTGCAACCCTGAAACTGTTTCCACCGACTACGACACCTCCGACCGTCTGTACTTCGAGCCGGTAACGCTGGAAGACGTACTGGAAATCTGCCGCGTCGAGAAGCCAAAAGGCGTGATCGTCCAGTACGGTGGGCAAACCCCGTTGAAACTGGCTCGCGCACTTGAAGCTGCTGGCGTACCAATCATCGGCACCAGCCCTGACGCTATCGACCGCGCCGAAGACCGTGAACGCTTCCAGCAGATGGTTGAGCGTCTGAACCTGCGTCAGCCGCCAAACGCCACTGTGCGCAGCGAAGACGAAGCGATCCGCGCAGCCAGCAAGATCGGTTACCCGCTGGTGGTGCGTCCGTCCTATGTACTGGGCGGCCGGGCGATGGAAATCGTCTACGAAGAAGACGAACTCAAGCGTTACCTGCGTGACGCGGTGAAAGTGTCCAACGACAGCCCGGTGCTGCTGGACCACTTCCTCAACTGTGCCATCGAGATGGACGTGGATGCGGTCTGCGACGGCACCGACGTGGTGATCGGCGCGATCATGCAGCACATCGAACAGGCTGGCGTTCACTCCGGTGACTCCGCTTGCTCGCTGCCGCCGTACTCGCTGCCTGCGCACATTCAGGACGAGATGCGCGAACAGGTCAAGAAAATGGCCCTGGAGCTGGGCGTGGTCGGCCTGATGAACGTGCAGTTGGCGCTGCAAGGCGAAGACATCTACGTCATCGAAGTCAACCCGCGCGCTTCGCGTACCGTACCGTTTGTTTCCAAGTGCATCGGTGTGTCCCTGGCGATGATTGCTGCTCGTGTGATGGCCGGTAAGACGTTGAAGGAAATCGGCTTCACCAAGGAAATCATTCCGAACTTCTACAGCGTGAAAGAGGCGGTGTTCCCATTCGCCAAATTCCCTGGTGTGGACCCGATCCTGGGCCCAGAGATGAAGTCCACCGGTGAAGTCATGGGCGTGGGCGATACCTTCGGTGAAGCGTTCGCCAAGGCCCAGATGGGCGCCAGCGAAGTGCTGCCGACCGGCGGTACTGCGTTCATCAGCGTGCGCGATGATGACAAGCCGCTGGTTGCAGGCGTGGCCCGTGATCTGATCAACTTGGGCTTCGAAGTCGTGGCTACTGCCGGGACCGCCAAGCTGATTGAGGCTGCCGGCCTGAAAGTACGTCGCGTGAACAAGGTAACGGAAGGCCGTCCACACGTGGTCGACATGATCAAGAATGACGAAGTCACCCTGATCATCAACACTACCGAAGGTCGCCAGTCGATCGCGGACTCCTACTCCATTCGTCGTAACGCCTTGCAGCACAAGATCTACTGCACCACTACCATTGCTGCTGGCGAAGCTATCTGCGAAGCGCTCAAGTTCGGTCCTGAAAAAACCGTGCGTCGCTTGCAGGATCTACACGCAGGATTGAAGGCATGATCAAATACCCAATGACCGTCCAGGGCGCAAAAGCCCTGGAAGAAGAACACGCCCACCTGACCAAGGTCGTCCGTCCGAAGCTGAGCCAGGACATCGGCACGGCCCGGGAATTGGGTGACCTGAAGGAAAACGCTGAATACCATGCTGCCCGCGAGCAGCAAGGTATGGTCGAGGCGCGGATCCGTGATATCGAAGGCCGCATGCAGAATGCGGTGATCATCGATGTCACTACCATCCCGCATACCGGCAAGGTGATTTTCGGTACCACCGTGGAAATTGCCAACGTCGAGACTGACGAAAGCGTGGTTTACCACATCGTGGGTGAAGACGAGGCCGACTTCAAACTCGGCAAGATCTCCGTCGGTTCGCCGCTGGCCCGCGCCTTGATTGCCAAGGAAGAAGGTGATGTGGTGGCCGTCAAGACGCCTGGTGGCGTGATCGAGTACGAGATTGTCGAAGTTCGTCACATCTGAAAGACGGCGCCCGCTTCATGCGGGCGCCATGCTTTGGCAGTTTGCCCAGATGCTTTGGGTTGGCGGCCTATGGCTGTTACACATTGGTGTTCTGCCGGTGCTGGGCCTGATAGGCCTGGCACCGTTGCTGATCGATGAGGTCGGCGGATTACTGAGTGCGTTGCTGGTGGGGTTTGCAGCGGCGTGCGTGACGCTTCAGGCGCTGGTGCTGATCAAGGCCGAAGGCTTGGAGAGTTTGTGGCGGGATATACGCGGGCAACTGCTGTTGATGGCGCTGTATGCGTGCGCAATGTTTTGCGTAGTGCGCATCTTTCTGCCGGAAGCGTTGCGCTGGCAGCTGTTCAGCTATCTTGTGCTAGGGTTTTCCGGGTTGGTGCTGGTTGTACAGCCGGCGCCAGGATGGAGCGGCAGGGCGCGCGAAGCACGCCCGTGACCCTTTGTTTCACTTGAAGCGGTGTACGTTCGACAGTTGCTTGTTGGCGCTGAAGTTCTTGCGATACAGCAGTGCCATCTTGCCGATGACCTGAACCAGGTCCGCTTTGCCAGCCTTGCACAGTTCTGCAATGGCTGCCAGGCGCGCCTCGCGATCAAGGATGCTGACCTTGATTTTGATCAGTTCGTGATCGCCCAATGCGCGTTCAAGTTCGGCTAACACACCTTCAGTCAAACCGTTGTCAGCCACAATCAAAACTGGTTTCAGATGGTGGCCAATGGATTTGTACTGTTTCTTCTGCTCTTGAGTGAGCGGCATAATCTGACCCCTGCGTCTGATCTTGTAAAAAGCGGCGGCCAGTTTACCCGAGCGAGTCCGGGACCGCCCAGTTAATCACGACCCGTTTTATTTTCGAGGTGGCCCGTGGCCCGTTCCAAAACTAGCCTTAAGTGGCTGCAAGAGCATTTCAACGACCCTTACGTCAAAATGGCGCAAAAGGATGGCTACCGCTCCCGGGCCAGCTACAAGTTGCTGGAGATCCAGGAAAAGGACAAGTTGATCCGTCCTGGCATGAGTGTGATCGACCTGGGTGCCGCCCCGGGTGGCTGGTCCCAGGTGACCAGTCGTCTGATTGGTGGGCAAGGTCGTTTGATCGCTTCCGATATTCTGGAAATGGACAGTATCCCCGACGTGACCTTCGTTCACGGCGATTTTACCCAGGATGAAGTGCTGGCACAGATCCTGGAAGCCGTCGGTAATTCGCAGGTAGACCTTGTGATTTCCGATATGGCCCCCAATATGAGTGGATTACCGGCTGTTGATATGCCGCGAGCCATGTTCCTGTGCGAATTGGCACTGGATCTGGCGGGACGGGTACTGCGTCCGGGTGGTGACTTCTTGGTCAAGGTCTTCCAGGGTGAAGGCTTCGACGAGTATCACAAGAACATCCGCAAGCTGTTCGACAAGGTACAGACACGCAAGCCTGACTCTTCCCGGGACAGGTCCCGTGAGCAGTATTTGCTGGGTCGCGGGTTCCGTGGCATTGAAGGCGCTGCCAGTGAAGAGCGTTTTTGAGAAATTTGACGGAGGCGATAGGTTTTTTTATATCGCTTTCGTCACGAAGCTTTACGAATATTGTGTAGTCAAAGTTTCACAAAGGGTTACAGACGGCGCCTGCCAGAGTTGTAGGTAATGTAGTAAGTTAGGCCGGTGAATATCATGCGAAGCACGCGCCAGTAGCGGAGCTTGCTTCAGAGGGTAGTTAATTGAACGATATGGCAAAGAATCTGATCCTGTGGTTGATCATCGCGGCTGTCCTCGTGACGGTGATGAACAACTTCTCCAGCCCTAACGAGCCGCAGACCCTCAACTATTCCGACTTCATCCAGCAAGTTAAGGATGGCAAGGTCGAGCGCGTAGCAGTTGATGGCTATGTGATTACCGGCAAGCGCAACGATGGCGACAGCTTCAAGACCATTCGTCCGGCAATCCAGGACAATGGCCTTATCGGCGACCTGGTGGATAACCACGTAGTCGTCGAAGGCAAGCAGCCTGAGCAGCAGAGCATCTGGACCCAGCTCCTGGTGGCCAGCTTCCCGATCCTGGTGATCATCGCCGTGTTCATGTTCTTCATGCGCCAGATGCAAGGTGGTGCGGGAGGCAAGGGCGGGCCGATGAGTTTCGGCAAGAGCAAGGCGCGCCTGCTCTCCGAAGACCAGGTGAAAACTACCCTGGCTGACGTTGCTGGTTGCGACGAAGCCAAGGAAGAAGTGGGCGAGCTGGTTGAATTCCTGCGGGATCCGGGCAAGTTCCAGCGCCTGGGTGGTCGTATTCCTCGCGGCGTGCTGATGGTTGGCCCGCCAGGTACCGGTAAAACCCTGCTGGCCAAGGCCATTGCCGGCGAAGCCAAAGTACCTTTCTTCACCATTTCCGGTTCCGACTTCGTCGAAATGTTCGTCGGTGTCGGTGCCAGCCGTGTTCGCGACATGTTCGAACAGGCCAAGAAACACGCGCCTTGCATCATCTTCATCGATGAAATCGACGCCGTTGGTCGCCATCGTGGCGCGGGCATGGGCGGCGGTCATGATGAGCGTGAGCAGACTCTTAACCAGTTGCTGGTTGAGATGGACGGTTTCGAAATGAACGACGGCATCATCGTAATCGCCGCAACCAACCGTCCAGACGTACTCGACCCTGCGCTGCTGCGTCCGGGCCGTTTCGACCGTCAGGTTGTGGTTGGTCTGCCGGACATTCGTGGTCGTGAACAAATTCTGAAAGTGCACATGCGCAAAGTGCCAATGGGCGACGACGTGGCTCCGGCCGTGATTGCCCGTGGTACTCCAGGCTTCTCCGGTGCCGACCTTGCCAACCTGGTGAACGAAGCGTCGCTGTTCGCTGCCCGTACCGGCAAACGCATCGTTGAAATGAAAGAGTTCGAGCTGGCGAAAGACAAGATCATGATGGGCGCCGAGCGCAAGTCCATGGTCATGTCCGAGAAAGAGAAGCAGAACACTGCCTATCACGAGGCGGGTCACGCCATTGTTGGTCGTGTCGTGCCTGAGCACGACCCTGTCTACAAAGTATCGATCATTCCTCGTGGTCGAGCGCTGGGCGTCACCATGTTCCTGCCGGAAGAGGATCGCTACAGCCTCTCCAAGCGTGCCTTGATCAGCCAGATCTGCTCGCTGTATGGCGGCCGGATCGCGGAAGAGATGACCTTGGGCTTTGATGGTGTTACCACCGGCGCGTCCAACGACATCATGCGTGCGAGCCAGATTGCACGGAACATGGTGACCAAGTGGGGTCTGTCGGAAAAACTCGGTCCTTTGATGTATGCCGAGGAAGAAGGCGAAGTATTCCTGGGTCGCGGTGGTGGCGGTCAAGCTGCCAGCTTCTCCGGTGAGACAGCCAAGCTGATCGACTCCGAAGTGCGCAGCATCATTGACCAGTGCTACGGCACGGCCAAGCAGATCCTCACCGATAACCGCGACAAGCTCGACGCCATGGCTGACGCCCTGATGAAGTACGAGACCATTGATGCCGATCAGATCGACGACATCATGGCTGGTCGTACACCTCGCGAGCCTCGCGATTGGGAAGGTGGTTCGGGGACTTCGGGTACGCCTCCAGTGGTACAGAACGAACGCCCTGAAGCTCCAATCGGCGGCCCGGCTGCTGACCATTAAGGTTTGAAATGACTTCTGCGTTGTCCTCGACCCGGTTGCCTTGCGGCAGCCGGGTTCTTGATTTGGCCCGTACGCACGTGATGGGCATTCTTAACGTAACCCCTGATTCCTTTTCCGATGGCGGTCGCTTCAGTCAGCTTGATGCTGCGTTGCGCCACGCGGAAGCCATGGTGGCTGCCGGTGCGACCTTGATTGACGTGGGCGGCGAGTCGACCCGTCCCGGGGCTCGCGCGGTTTCTCCCCTTGAGGAGTTGGAGCGTGTTGCGCCGATTGTCGAGCGCATCCATCGAGAGCTGGATGTCATCATCTCTGTCGACACCTCTACACCGGCTGTCATGCGTGAAACCGCGCGGCTGGGTGCAGGGTTGATCAACGATGTGCGCTCCCTGCAACGTGATGGTGCTCTGGATGCAGCTGCCGCCACGGGGTTGCCGGTTTGCCTGATGCATATGCTCGGTGAGCCGGGCACGATGCAGGACGACCCGCATTACGACGACTTGGTCGGTGAAGTGAAAGACTTCCTTGCCGGGCGCATGGCTCAATGCGCCGCAGTGGGGATTGCCCCCGAGCGGATAATCCTCGATCCGGGATTTGGTTTTGCCAAGACCTTGCAGCACAATTTAAGCCTGTTCAAGCATATGGAAACCCTGCATGCCCTTGGTCGCCCTTTGTTGGTTGGGGTTTCGCGCAAGAGCATGATAGGTCTGGCGTTGAATCGTCCGGTGGGCGAGCGGCTGCATGGCGGCCTGGCACTTGCGGCACTTGCCGTGGTCAAGGGTGCACGTATCTTGCGCGTCCATGACGTGGCCGAGACGATAGATGTAGTGCGGATGATCGCTGCGGTTGAATCAGCCGAATAAGAATGATGGAGCACTTATGACTAAAAAGTATTTTGGTACCGATGGCATTCGCGGTCGGGTCGGCGAATTCCCGATTACTCCCGATTTCATGCTCAAGCTGGGCTGGGCTGCCGGCATGGCGTTCCGCAGCATGGGGGCCTGCCGCATCCTGGTGGGTAAAGACACGCGTATCTCGGGCTATATGTTTGAGTCCGCGCTGGAGGCCGGGCTGTCCGCTGCCGGCGCTGATGTAATGCTGCTGGGGCCGATGCCTACGCCGGCGATTGCTTACCTGACGCGTACCTTCCACGCTGAAGCCGGTATTGTGATCAGTGCCTCGCACAATCCTCACGATGACAACGGCATCAAGTTCTTCTCGGGCCAAGGCACCAAGCTGCCGGACGAGATTGAGCACATGATCGAAGAATTGCTCGATGCGCCGATGACCGTCGTCGAATCGAGCAAGTTGGGCAAGGTTTCACGGATTAACGACGCTTCCGGTCGTTACATCGAATTCTGCAAAAGCAGCGTGCCAAGCAGCACCAATTTTGCCGGGCTGAAAGTCGTCATCGACTGTGCCCACGGCGCGACCTACAAAGTCGCACCGAGTGTGTTCAAGGAGCTTGGTGCAGACGTTACTGTGCTGTCGGCTCAGCCGAACGGCTTGAACATCAACGACAACTGCGGCTCAACCCACATGGGGCAGTTGCAGGCGGCTGTCCTGGCTGAGCATGCCGACTTGGGTATTGCGTTCGATGGTGATGGCGACCGCGTATTGATGGTCGACCACACTGGCGCGATCGTCGATGGCGACGACCTGTTGTTCATCATTGCCCGTGACCTGCACGAGCGTAACAAGCTGCAAGGTGGTGTCGTCGGCACCTTGATGAGTAATCTGGGGTTGGAGCTGGCCCTGGCAGATCTGGGTATTCCGTTTGTGCGCGCCAATGTCGGTGACCGCTACGTGATCGCTGATCTGCTGGAGCGTAATTGGCAGGTGGGTGGCGAAAACTCCGGGCATATCGTCTGCTTCCAGCATACGACTACCGGGGATGCGATCATCGCCGCGCTGCAGGTGCTGCTGGCGCTGCGTCGTCGCAAAGAAAGCCTGGCCCAGGCGCGCCAGGCGTTGCGCAAGTGCCCTCAAGTACTGCTCAACGTGCGCTTTGCGGGTGGGGACAACCCTATCGAGCATCCGGCTGTGAAAGAGGCCAGCGAGCGCGTCACTGCCGCCATGGCGGGTCGTGGTCGGGTCTTGTTGCGCAAGTCGGGTACCGAGCCTTTGGTGCGTGTCATGGTCGAAGGCGAGGACGAAACACAGGTTCGCGGCTATGCCGAAGAGCTGGCAAAACTGGTAACTGAAGTTTGCGCCTGAATTCGGCTTGCCAGTGATGATGTGGTTGGGTAACATCTGCGCCCACTTTGACCGACGAGGTACAGCATGCGTCGCACTATGGTAGCTGGTAACTGGAAGATGCACGGTACCCGCGCCAGTGTCGCTGAGCTGATCAACGGCCTTCGTCACTTGGCCTTGCCTAGCGGTGTTGATGTCGCGGTATTCCCGCCTTGCTTGTATATCAATCAAGTGATTGATGGCTTGAAAGGTAAGTCGATCCAGGTCGGCGCGCAGAACTCTGCGGTGGAATCCATGCAAGGTGCGTTGACCGGTGAGATTGCACCGAGTCAGCTGGTTGATGCGGGTTGTTCCCTGGTGCTTGTTGGGCACTCCGAGCGCCGCCAGATCATGGGCGAGCGTGATGGGACACTCAATCGCAAATTCGCAGCGGCACAGGCTTGCGGCTTGGTTCCGGTGTTGTGCATAGGGGAGACCCTTGAGCAGCGTGAGTCCGGTAAAACTCTTGAGGTTGTCGGGCGTCAGCTGGGCAGCATCATCGAGGAGCTGGGGGTCGGTGCCTTTGCAAATGCAGTAATCGCTTACGAGCCGGTCTGGGCCATTGGCACCGGGCTGACTGCTTCGCCGCAACAGGCGCAGGATGTGCACGCAGCCATCCGCGCGCAGTTGGCGGCAGAGAATTCTGAGGTCGCACGAGGTGTGCGGCTTCTATACGGCGGCAGCGTGAAGGCGGCCAATGCGGTCGAACTGTTCGGCATGCCGGATATCGATGGGGGGCTCATTGGTGGAGCTTCCCTGAATGCAGATGAGTTCGGTGCGATTTGTCGCGCCGCGGGAAACTGAAAAAATGCTGGAAACAGTCATCGTTGTTTTTCATCTGCTGGGTGCACTGGGCGTAGTTGCTCTGGTTTTGCTGCAGCAGGGTAAAGGTGCGGACGCTGGTGCGTCTTTCGGGGCAGGTGCTTCAAATACTGTGTTCGGAAGCCAAGGTTCCTCTACCTTTCTTAGTAAGTTTACTGCTATACTTGCCGCCGGTTTCTTCATAACCAGCTTGGGGTTAGGTTACTTTGCTAAAGAGAAAGCTCATGTGCTGACTCAGGTAGGTCTCCCAAACCCAGCAGTGTTGGAAGTACCAAAAGCAAAGCCGGCTTCTGATGATGTCCCGGTGCTTCAAGAGCAAAAGTCGGCTACTCCAGCGACTGACGTACCTCCAGCTCAAGAGCAGAAGTAAGAAGGTTGTAAACGCTGTATTGCCGAGGTGGTGGAATTGGTAGACACGCAACCTTGAGGTGGTTGTGCCCATAGGGTGTAGGGGTTCGAGTCCCCTTCTCGGTACCAATTATCAGGAGAGCCCGCTGTTGCGGGCTTTCTTGTAGGTGGAAGGTTACATTGACCCTGTAAGGGATCGGTCGTATACTTCCGCCCCAGCTTTGTCGCGGGGTGGAGCAGTCTGGTAGCTCGTCGGGCTCATAACCCGAAGGTCGTCGGTTCAAATCCGGCCCCCGCAACCAGTTTTAGCGGAGCCCCTTTTAAGGGGCTTTTTGTTAGCTGGACACTTTCAACGCCGCTGTTCGACGGCGTTTCAAGGATGGGCGTTTCGCCCATTTTTTTATTTTGCACAGCATGCACATACATGCACGAGGGGGTTCAGGTGTCGAGCAAGCTAGAAGAGTTGCAGGCCTTGTTGGCCCCGGTGGTCGTGGCCCTAGGCTATGAATGCTGGGGTATTGAGTTTTCGGCTCAAGGTCGCCACTCAATGTTGCGCGTTTATATCGATAAAGAGGGCGGCGTGCTGGTGGACGATTGTGCCATTGTCAGCCGTCAGATCAGCGGTGTCCTGGATGTTGAAGATCCGATCTCCGTTGAATACACCCTCGAAGTTTCCTCGCCTGGCATGGAACGCCCACTGTTCACTATTGATCAGTTTGCAAAATTTGCCGGTGAACAAGTGAAGATCAAGCTGCGCTCTCCCTTTGAAGGGCGACGCAACTTTCAGGGCCTTCTGCGCGGTGTAGAAGAGCAGGACGTCGTGGTGCAGGTAGAAGACCATGAATTCCTGTTGCCGATCGATATGATCGACAAGGCCAACATTATTCCCAGTTTTGACTGAGACGCGGATCCCGCGGATCCAATGGCTTGCGAAAGGCGAGGCGTACGATGAGCAAAGAAGTACTGCTGGTTGTTGAGTCGGTATCCAATGAAAAGGGCGTACCGGCAAACGTGATTTTTGAAGCGCTGGAGCTGGCTCTGGCCACTGCTACCAAAAAGCGTTTTGAAGACGAAGTTGATCTGCGTGTGGAAATCAACCGCCACACCGGTGCCTACGAGACTTTCCGTCGCTGGACGGTCGTCGAAGAAGCCGATCTTGATGATCCGGCCATCGAAACCTGGCCGAGCAAGGTTGCTGAAACGCATCCGGGCGCCCAGGTCGGTGATGTCGTCGAAGAAAAGATCGAATCCATCGAGTTCGGCCGCATCGCTGCACAGACTGCCAAGCAAGTCATCGTGCAGAAGGTCCGCGAAGCCGAGCGCGCTCAAGTCGTTGACGCTTACCGCGAGCGCCTGGGTGAAATCATCTCCGGCACCGTGAAAAAAGTCACCCGCGACAACGTGATCGTCGACCTGGGTAACAACGCTGAAGCGTTGCTGGCCCGCGAAGACATCATTTCTCGCGAAACTTTCCGGGTTGGCGTGCGTTTGCGTGCGCTGCTCAAGGAAATCCGCACCGAGAACCGCGGCCCTCAGTTGATCCTGTCGCGTACCGCGCCGGAAATGCTGATCGAGTTGTTCCGCATCGAAGTGCCGGAAATTGCCGAAGGCCTGATCGAAGTCATGGCTGCGTCCCGCGATCCGGGTTCGCGCGCCAAGATCGCGGTCCGCTCCAAGGACAAACGCATCGACCCGCAAGGTGCTTGCATTGGTATGCGCGGTTCGCGCGTCCAGGCAGTGTCGGGCGAATTGGGCGGTGAGCGTGTGGACATCGTCCTGTGGGACGATAACCCGGCGCAGTTTGTGATCAACGCAATGTCGCCTGCTGAAGTGGCGGCAATTATCGTTGACGAGGATGCCCATGCAATGGACATCGCCGTTGGCGCAGACAATCTGGCTCAGGCCATCGGTCGCGGTGGTCAGAACGTACGTTTGGCCAGCCAGTTGACCGGCTGGACCCTGAACGTGATGACCGAATCGGACATCCAGGCTAAGCAGCAAGCAGAAACCGGTGACATCCTGCGCAACTTCATCGACGAGCTGGAAGTCGACGAAGACCTGGCGCAGGTGCTGGTAGATGAAGGCTTCACCAGCCTGGAAGAGATTGCCTACGTACCGTTGGAAGAAATGCTCAACATCGACGGCTTTGACGAAGACACCGTCAACGAGCTTCGCGCTCGGGCCAAGGATCGTTTGTTGACTAAAGCCATCGCTACTGAGGAAAAGCTGGCAGACGCCCATCCGGCCGAAGACCTGCTCTCGCTTGAGGGTATGGACAAGGATTTGGCGATGGAACTGGCGGTGCGCGGCGTAATTACCCGCGAAGACCTGGCCGAGCAGTCTATTGACGACCTGCTCGACATCGACGGCATTGACGATGATCGTGCCGGCAAGTTGATCATGGCCGCCCGAGCCCATTGGTTCGAGTAATTAGGCGCGGCCTGAGGAGAGAAGTGCATGACGCAAGTCACGGTGAAACAACTGGCCGATGAGGTCAAAACACCGGTAGAGCGCCTGTTGCAGCAGATGCGTGAGGCAGGTCTGCCGCACACCGCCGCCGACGAAGGTGTGAGCGATAGTGAGAAGCAGTCTTTGCTGACTCACTTGAAGAGCAGCCACAAGGCGAAAGTGGAAGAACCGCGCAAGATTACATTGCAGCGCAAAACCACCAGCACCCTGCGTGTTGCTGGCAGCAAGAGCATCAGCGTTGAAGTACGCAAGAAGAAAGTCTTCGTACAGCGCAGCCCGGAAGAAATCGAAGCCGAGCGCAAACGCGAACTGGAAGAACGTCGCGCAGTAGAAAATGCTGCTCGTCAGAAGGCTGAAGAAGAAGCCAAGCGTCGCGCCGAAGAAGAAGCGCGTCGCCAGCCTGCTGCTGCGCAACCTGCTAACACTGAGGCCGTTGCCGCGCCTAGCGCGCCTGTTGAAGCTGTTCGTGAGGCCGCTCCGGTTGCCGCCGCGCCGGCTCCTGCAGCCGACGCTCGCAAACGCGAAGAACCTCGTCGTCCGGACAAACCACGTGCCGACGATAACAATCGTCGGGGCAGTGGCGATGGTGAGCGCAAAAACGCTCCACATCGTGCTTCGGTCAAAGAGAAGGCGCCAGCGCCACGTGTTGCTCCACGTACTACCGACGAAGAAAGCGACAGCTTCCGTCGCGGTGGTCGCGGCAAGGCCAAGCTGAAGAAGCGCAACGCCCACGGTTTCCAGAGCCCAACCGGCCCTGTCGTGCGTGATGTGCAGATCGGCGAGACCATCACTGTTGGCGATCTCGCCAATCAGATGTCGGTCAAGGCTGCTGAAATCATCAAGTTCATGTTCAAACTGGGTACCCCAGCGACCATCAACCAGGTACTGGACCAGGAAACTGCCCAACTGGTTGCTGAAGAGCTGGGCCACAAAGTGACCCTGGTCAGCGACACCGCCCTGGAAGATTCCCTGGCTGAGTCCCTGAAGTTTGAAGGCGAGACTTTCTCCCGTGCGCCAGTCGTGACCGTAATGGGCCACGTTGACCATGGTAAGACCTCGCTGCTCGACTATATCCGTCGTGCCAAGGTAGCTGCAGGCGAAGCCGGCGGCATCACCCAGCACATCGGTGCATACCACGTTGAAACTGAGCGCGGCATGGTCACCTTCCTCGACACCCCAGGTCACGCCGCGTTTACCGCCATGCGTGCCCGTGGTGCCAAGGCGACTGACATCGTGATCCTGGTAGTTGCAGCGGACGACGGCGTAATGCCGCAGACCATTGAAGCTGTCCAGCACGCCAAGGCCGCTGGTGTTCCTCTGGTTGTTGCAGTGAACAAAATCGACAAGCCGGGCGCCGATCTCGATCGCATCCGTAGCGAACTGTCGGTTCACGGCGTGACTTCCGAAGAGTGGGGCGGTGATACGCCATTCGTTTCGGTTTCGGCGAAAGTCGGTACCGGTGTAGACGAACTGCTCGAAGCTGTCCTGCTGCAAGCCGAAGTTCTCGAACTGAAAGCAACTCCATCGGCCCCGGGTCGTGGTGTTGTGGTTGAATCGCGTCTCGACAAAGGTCGTGGCCCGGTTGCAACCGTTCTGGTTCAAGACGGTACCCTGCGCCAAGGCGACATGGTCCTGGTCGGTTCGAACTATGGCCGTGTACGGGCCATGCTCGACGAGAACGGCAAGCCAATCAAGGAAGCCGGTCCTTCCATCCCTGTCGAGATCCTCGGCCTGGACGGTACCCCGGACGCTGGCGACGAGATGAGCGTGCTGTCGGACGAGAAGAAAGCCCGTGAAGTGGCTCTGTTCCGTCAAGGCAAGTTCCGCGAAGTCAAGCTGGCCCGTGCTCACGCCGGCAAGCTGGAAAACATCTTCGAGAACATGGGCCAGGCAGAGAAGAAGACGCTTAATATCGTCCTCAAATCTGACGTTCGTGGTTCCCTCGAAGCGTTGAACGGCGCCTTGAACGGCCTGGGTAACGACGAAGTGCAAGTGCGTGTTGTCGGTGGCGGCGTCGGTGGTATCACCGAATCCGACGCCAACCTGGCACTGGCTTCCAACGCTGTACTGTTCGGCTTCAACGTGCGTGCCGATGCTGGCGCACGGAAGATCGTCGAGCAGGAAGGCCTGGACATGCGTTACTACAACGTCATCTACGACATCATCGAAGACGTCAAGAAAGCCCTCACCGGCATGCTTGGCAGCGACGTCCGGGAGAACATCCTGGGTGTGGCCGAGGTGCGTGACGTGTTCCGCTCGCCGAAATTCGGCGCGATCGCCGGTTGCATGGTTATCGAAGGTGTTGTGCACCGTAACCGTCCAATCCGTGTACTGCGTGAAGACATCGTTATCTTCGAAGGCGAGCTGGAATCCCTGCGCCGCTTCAAGGATGACGCTTCCGAAGTACGTGCCGGCATGGAATGCGGTATCGGCGTCAAGAGCTACAACGACGTCAAGGCGGGTGACAAGATCGAAGTCTACGAGAAGGTTCAGGTTGCTCGCAGCCTCTAACTCGCGCACTTCAAGGGCCACGCGGCGCCCGGGCATGCAAATGCCTGGCGCCGTGTTCGGACTCTAAACGCAACGCCCGGTCTGGCTTTTGTCAGGCCGGGCGTTTGCCGCTTTCAGACCCCACGGGTTTCACCGTGTGGCAGTAACAGGTAACAAGACATGGCAAAAGAATACAGCCGTACCCAACGTATCGGCGATCAGATGCAGCGCGAGCTGGCACAGCTGATCCGTCGTGAAGTAAAAGACCCACGTGTTGGCCTGGTCACCATCACCGCCGTTGAAGTCAGCCGTGACGTTGGTCACGCCAAGATCTTCATCACCGTGATGGGTCAGGACAGCAGCGAAGAAATCGCGCAAAGCATCAAGGTGCTCAACTCTGCCGCAGGCTTCCTGCGCATGCAGTTGGCCCGTGAAATGAAGCTGCGCAGCGTTCCACAGTTGCACTTCCACTACGACGAAAGCGTCGTGCGTGGCGCGCATCTGTCGGCACTGATCGAGCGGGCCGTGGCTGAAGACAATCAGCACCCGGTCTCCGCTACGCCTGAAGACGCCAAGGAGTAATCGGTGGCTCAGGTCAAACGTATCCGTCGTAACGTCAGCGGCATCATTCTGCTGGACAAGCCCATTGGCTTTACCTCCAATGCGGCGTTGCAGAAGGTCCGCTGGCTGCTCAATGCCGAGAAGGCAGGGCACACCGGCAGCCTCGACCCCTTGGCCACCGGCGTGTTGCCGTTGTGCTTTGGCGAGGCCACCAAGTTTTCGCAATACCTGCTTGATTCCGACAAGGGTTACGAAACCCTGATGCAACTGGGCAAGACCACCACCACGGCAGACGCCGAAGGTGATGTTTTGCAGGTTCGCGAAGTGACCGTTGGTCGTGCTGATATCGAGGCTGCCTTACCTGCTTTTCGTGGGCAAATCAGTCAGATACCGCCGATGTACTCGGCTCTCAAGCGTGATGGTCAGCCGCTTTACAAGTTGGCACGTGCAGGTGAAGTGGTGGAGCGCGAACCGCGTTCTGTTACTATTGCGCGCTTGGAATTGCTCGCCGCTGAAGGCGACACTGCCCGGTTGGCGGTGGACTGCAGCAAAGGCACCTATATCCGTACCCTCGTGGAAGATATCGGTGAGCAACTAGGCTGTGGCGCATACGTTGCAGAACTGCGACGCACCCAGGCCGGCCCTTTCACCCTGGCCCAGACGGTCACGCTGGAAGAGCTGGAAGCGGTACATGCCGAAGGCGGCAACGAAGCGGTTGATCGCTTCCTGATGCCATCGGACAGCGGTTTGCTGGATTGGCCATTGCTGCACTTCTCGGAGCACAGCGCGTTTTACTGGCTTAACGGCCAGCCAGTACGAGCACCGGATGCCCCGAAGTTCGGCATGGTGCGAGTACAAGATCACAACGGTCGCTTTATCGGTATCGGTGAAGTGAGCGAAGACGGGCGCATCGCGCCGCGTCGACTGATTCGGTCAGAATGACCGGAACCAGTTTGTGGTAAAAGCGTAGCGAGCGAAGGTAAGACAAGGAAAAAACAGGCGAGGAAGCGGAGTTAACTGCTGTTAATGAGCATTCCGAGCCTGTTTTTGACGCAGGATTACCGAGCGCAGTAGCTTTTACGCAAACTGGAACGAGGGTGGCTGTTAGCAGGCATGGTCACTACTCATTTTTAGATACAGGGATTTGTCCCTGGCCTGTTGAAACCGCCCTTTGGGTGGTTTCCTGAAAAAAGGATTGCCTCATGGCTCTCGACGTTCAAGAAAAAGCTCAAATCGTAGCTGACTACCAGCAAGCTGTTGGTGACACTGGTTCGCCAGAAGTGCAAGTTGCACTGCTGACCCACAACATCAACAAGCTGCAAGGTCACTTCAAGGCCAACGGTAAAGATCACCACTCCCGTCGTGGTCTGATCCGCATGGTAAACCAGCGTCGTAAGCTGCTGGACTACCTGAAAGGCAAGGATCTGGGTCGTTATCAGGCTCTGATCGGTCGCCTGGGTCTGCGTCGCTAATAAGCGATTGCGCTAGAGGTTGGTTGGCTGTCGTGTGTCAGTGGGTTTCCCGCTGGCCCATGGCAGGCTTCCAGCCTCAAGTTTTATCTGGATACACGTTTTACCCTGGACAGGCGTTGGGCCGATTCCCGACATTGCCCAAGAATTTCGCAAGAAGACAAGTTCCCCAAGAGCCACAAAGAAGGTAGGACACCGTGAACCCGGTTATCAAAAAATTCCAGTTCGGTCAGTCGACCGTTACCCTCGAGACAGGCCGTATCGCCCGTCAAGCCTCCGGCGCAGTGCTGGTTACCGTTGACGACGACGTCACCGTATTGGTGACCGTTGTAGGCGCCAAGACCGCTGACCCGAGCAAAGGCTTCTTCCCTCTTTCCGTTCACTACCAGGAAAAGACTTACGCTGCCGGCAAGATCCCTGGTGGTTTCTTCAAGCGCGAAGGCCGTCCTTCCGAGAAAGAAACCCTGACTTCCCGACTGATTGATCGTCCGATCCGTCCGCTGTTCCCAGAAGGCTTCATGAACGAAGTGCAGGTTGTCTGCACCGTCGTTTCCACCAGCAAGAAGACCGATCCGGACATCGCTGCGATGATCGGTACCTCGGCTGCCCTGGCCATTTCCGGTATTCCTTTCGATGGCCCGATCGGCGCTGCCCGTGTTGCGTTCCACGAAAGCACCGGCTACCTGCTGAACCCGACTTACGAACAACAGAAAGCTTCGAGCCTGGACATGGTCGTTGCCGGTACTTCGGAAGCCGTTCTGATGGTTGAATCGGAAGCTAAAGAGCTGACCGAAGACCAGATGCTGGGCGCAGTACTGTTTGCTCACGACGAGTTCCAGGTTGTGATCAACGCGGTTAAAGAACTGGCCGCTGAAGCTGCCAAGCCAACCTGGACCTGGGCTCCTCAGCCAGAAGCCACCGCACTGCTGGGCGCTATCCGCTCCGAGTTCGGCACCGCTATCTCCGACGCCTACACCATCACCATCAAGGCCGACCGTTACGCTCGCCTGGGTGAGTTGAAAGACCAGGTTGTTGCCAAGCTGTCCGGCGAAGAAGGCCAGCCTTCTTCCAGCGAAGTCAAAGCAGCGTTCGGCGAAATCGAATACCGCACCGTTCGCGAAAACATCGTTAACGGCAAGCCACGTATCGACGGCCGCGACACTCGCACCGTACGTCCGCTGAACATCGAAGTCGGCGTTCTGCCAAAAACCCACGGTTCGGCCCTGTTCACCCGTGGCGAAACCCAGGCTCTGGTTGTTGCAACACTGGGTACTGCCCGTGACGCACAGCTGCTGGACACCCTGGAAGGCGAGAAAAAAGACCCGTTCATGCTGCACTACAACTTCCCTCCGTTCTCGGTAGGTGAGTGTGGTCGCATGGGTGGCGCTGGCCGCCGCGAAATCGGTCACGGCCGTCTGGCCCGTCGTTCGATTGCAGCCATGCTGCCTGCCGCCGACGTGTTCCCGTACACCATTCGTGTTGTGTCGGAAATCACCGAGTCCAACGGTTCCAGCTCCATGGCTTCGGTCTGCGGTGCTTCCCTGGCTCTGATGGACGCCGGTGTACCGATGAAGGCACCGGTTGCCGGTATCGCCATGGGTCTGGTTAAAGAAGGCGAGAAGTTCGCCATCCTGACCGACATCCTGGGTGACGAAGACCACCTCGGCGACATGGACTTCAAAGTAGCCGGTACCGCCAAAGGTGTTACCGCGCTGCAGATGGACATCAAGATCAAAGGCATCACCGAAGAAATCATGGAGATCGCTCTGGGCCAAGCCCTGGAAGCGCGCCTGAACATCCTCGGTCAGATGAACCAGATCATTGGTCAGTCCCGTACCGAACTGTCGGAAAATGCTCCGACCATGATCGCGATGAAAATCGACACCGACAAAATCCGTGATGTTATCGGTAAAGGCGGCGCGACCATTCGTGCGATCTGTGAAGAGACCAAGGCTTCGATCGACATCGAAGACGACGGCTCGATCAAGATCTTCGGCGAAACCAAGGAAGCGGCTGAAGCGGCACGTCAGCGCGTCCTGGGCATCACCGCTGAAGCCGAGATCGGCAAGATCTACGTCGGTAAGGTTGAGCGCATCGTCGACTTCGGCGCATTCGTCAACATCCTGCCTGGCAAGGACGGTCTGGTACACATCTCCATGCTGAGCGATGCTCGCGTTGAGAAAGTGACCGACATCCTGAAAGAAGGCCAGGAAGTGGAAGTGCTGGTACTGGACGTGGACAACCGCGGCCGTATCAAGCTGTCCATCAAGGACGTAGCAGCAGCCAAGGCGTCGGGCGTTTAATCACCCCGTTGCTGTAAGCTGAAAAAAGGACTCTTCGGAGTCCTTTTTTTATGCCCGTAGGAAAGTGTCGCGAAATCAGGCGTTTAGCCAATCTCAAAAACCGCAACTTGCATGCAGTTACGGTCGTCTTCATGCAAGTTGCACGATTCCGAAAATTGCCTGTTTTCATAACATGTTGTTTTATAAGGATTTAATTGCTAATCTCGAGTTGGCACACTGCCTGCAATATCCCTGTTAACGCTGCAGCATCAAGGTTTACGTACTGCAGACTTTTAATAAAACAGGAGTTACTCGTATGAAGAAGTTCGCTCTCGCTACTGCTACCGCTCTGACCCTGGCCATGGGTGCTAACGTAGCCTTTGCTCAGACTTCCCAAGCCCCAATGACCTTGGCGGCCGGTGAAGTCACCAAGGCTAAAGAGTCCACTTCGGATACCTGGATCACCACCAAAGTCAAAGCTGACCTGCTGACCGAGAAAGGTATTCCTGGTTCGGACATTAAGGTTGAGACCAACAAAGGTGTGGTTTCCCTGTCCTCGACAGTCGCTATCTCCGACGCGCAGAAAGCCACTGCTGTAGCGATCACCAAAAAAATCAAAGGCGTAACCGCAGTATCGGCTGACGGCCTGATGGCTGGCGGCGCTACCAAGGCTGATAACGTAGACAAAACCAAAAGCGCAGCTGCTGATGCCAAAGAGTCCACCTCGGACACTTGGATCACCACCAAAGTGAAAGCTGACCTGGTAACCGAGAAAGGTATTCCTGGCACCGACATCAAAGTCGAAACCAACAAAGGTGTAGTTTCCCTGTCGTCGACCGTCGCAGTGACTGAAGCGCAGAAAACTACCGCGGTGAACATCACCAAGAAAATCAAAGGCGTTAAAGCTGTATCGGCCGACGGCCTGAAAGCAGAGTAACGCTTAACGAATCGCCTGAGCTAGGCGGAGGCGGCCACGAGCGAGTTAGATATCCGCTCAATGCACCTCACAGGTTCATGCGACCGACCACACGGATGTGGTCATTACAGGCCCCGGCACTTGTGTCGGGGCCTGTTCTATTGTGGGCGGGAAATTGTAGGAGCGAGCTTGCTCGCGAAAAACCTGAGAGCGCCACGGTAACTCAGAAAGCACCCGTTATCGTTGACGCCCTTCGCGAGCAAGCTCGCTCCTACAGGGGATGTACACCGTTTGAGTTATTCGGCATCCAGATGCATCGGGGTCACCACCCGACCATCTTTCTCCGCCTGTCCAAGATTGGCGTCGATAAAGTAAACCCGATCATCTTCCAGTTGGCCCTTGTCCACCAGGTAGTCCTTGATCGCACTGGCGCGGTCCTGGCCCAGTTGGCGCAGCAACACGTCACTGCCACTCCAGAACTTGATCACACCGTCCCGTAGCTTGGCGGTGCGCTCGTCATTGCTCAGGTCTTTCCACTCGGCCGGCGGCTGTTGTTTCAGGCGGGTACGGTAGATGCCTTCCAGCAGCGGCGCCTTTTCCTTTTCCGGGACTTCAAGCAGTGACGCCTGGGCCGGGACCTTATCGCCACGGCGCTGGAGGATCTTGTAGTAGTTGTACTGGTATTCGCGTTCCAGCCGCTGTGCGGCCAACAATGGGCCGTCACTGCTGGCAGCGGCGGTGCCTTCGATCTCCAGGCGCAGGGCAGGGCGCTCCTTGAGGGCCTTGGCCAGGCTGTCCAAGGCCGACTGGGAGTCCTTGCTCAACTCGCTGGAACCTGCGGCGAACGACACGTTGCCAAGGTCTTGCGCACCACCACCGCTAATCAACCCGCCAATGAACTTGAAGGGCGCTGTGGCCGCGCGTACCACCAGGTTGCGCAGGGTCTGCCAGACAATCGGCATCACGCTGAATTGCGGGTTGTTCAAGTCGCCGGTCACCGGCAGCTCAATGGAGATCTTGCCGTCGGAATCCTTGAGCAGCGCAATCGCCAGGCGAATCGGCAGGTCCACGGCATCCGCACTGTCGACCTTCTCACCCAGTTGCAGTTGCTCGACCACCACCTTGTTCTCGGCCTTCAACTGGCCCTTGGTGATGACGTAATGCAGGTCCAGGTTGAGCCGGCCCTTGCGGATACGGAACCCGGCGAACTTGCCCGAGTAGGGCGTCAGGGTGGTCAGTTCGACACGTTTGAAGCTGGTGGCGATGTCCAGCGCGGCCATTGGGTCAAACGGGTTCACGCTGCCCTTGATGGTCACCGGCGCATAACGGTCGACCTTGCCCTTGATGTCGACGCTCGCTGGCTTGGCCTGGCGACTGTCGATGGTGCCGATCTGGCCGTTGAGCTGTTGAATCGCCGTGGCGAAGTTCGGGGTCAGGCTGAAGTCGGCGAAGTTGGCCGAACCGTCGTTGATCGCAATTTGACCAATATGAATACCCAGCGGCTTCTCTTTGCTGGCCGCAGGTTTGGCCGCGGACTTGGTGCCGCTGTCGGCCGGCTGTGGGATCAGCAGGTCATCGATGTTGGTGGTGCGGTCATCGTTGATCATGAAGCGCGCATAGGGTTGCAGCAGGTTGACCTTGTCGATCGACAGGCTGTCGCCATGTTGATAATTCACGCCTTCCAGCACCAGGCGCTGCCATTTCAGGAAGTCGCGGGTCTTCATGGTGTCCAGGGTGTGCAACTGATCGACCTGTGCCCGGCCAGTCACTTGGAACGCCAAAGGCTCGGTGCTTTTCAGGTTCACGTCGAGGTTGCTGCCGAGCATGCCGCTACGCAGTTCCAGGCGGATAAACGGGCTGATGTAGGACTGGGCGACGCGCAGGTCGATGTCCTTGGTATCCACTTTCAGCTTGGCGTTGACCGGGTTCAGGTTGACCTGGCCGGTCGCCTGGAGCTTGCCCTGTTTGCCTACGCCGGTATCCAGCTTGAGGGTAAACGGGCTTTGGTTGAGGCTGTCGAAATCCTGCAGGTCAAGGTTAAGCGGCCCCACTTCCAGGGCGACGGCCGGCTTGGCGGAACGGTCCGCCAGATGCACTTGATAGTTGCGCAGTTGCACGTCCTTCAGCAGCACTTGCCATGGTTTGCTCGGCGCTGCCGGTGCAGGCTTTGGCGAGTCGGCGGTGGCGGGTGCGGTGGCTGGCTCGGCGGCGGGTGCAGGCTTGCTCGGTTGGCTGGCGAACAGTTTCTGCCAATCCAATTGGCCGTCTGCTTCAAGGGCTGCCCAGGTTTCGAGCTTGTTGCTGCGGATCTTGCCGACTATTACCTGCTGCTTGGCCAGGTCTACAGTGGTGTCGCTGACGTCCAGCTTCTCCAGGCGCGCGAGTGGCCGGCCGTCCGGAGCCTTGATCGCAAACGGCGCGACACTCAGGGCAACGTTGGTCAGGTTCAGCTCGGTTTCCTTGGCCAGGCTCATCTTGTAGTCGGTGCTGAAGTTGAGGATGCCGTCTTCCAGAACCAGCGGCACCGCATCACGTACATACGGCCACCAGACTTTCATCTTGCCGTCGGTAACCTTGAGTTTGCCCTCGGAGGCAATCGGGATGAGGCTGAAGTTACCGGTCCAGTCGATCTGCCCACCTTCAGGTCCGGCCGCAACCAGGGTCATATCAGCGTTGTCTTCGGGCAGCGTGCTGAGGTTTTTCAGCTCGAAATCCAGCTTGTCGTAGAGAAACTCGATCGGTTCGCTGGGGCGCAAATCCTGGAAGTGCACATAGCCGGCTGCCAGCTTGATGTTGTCGATGCGCAGCGGGAACGGCTTGGCGTTGGGATCGGTGGGCGTCGGCTCGCTGGCTGGCAATTTGAACAGTTGCGCCAGGTTGAGTTGGCCGGACTTGTCGAACAGCAGCTCGGTCTTGGGCTTGTCGAGCTGTACGTCAGCCAGGTGCAGGGCGCGGGTCCACAGGCTGTCGATCTGCAGGTTGGCATAGAGGCGTTCAAAGCCCACTTGCTCCTTGCCAGGCTCACCGATATTCAGGCCCCACACGGTCAATTCGAGGCTGAACGGATTGAACTCGATACGCTCGATACGCGCCGGCACGGTGGCGTAATTGGCCAGCTGTTGGTTGGCCACGCGAAGGGCGATGCCGGGGAGAATAAGGAAGCCCAGCAAACTGTACAGAGCAAGGGCGGTCAGCAAGGCGCCAGCGGCGCGAATCAATCCTTTGGGCATATGTGACGCCATCTATGTCATTCAAGAGTGCCTTGGAGTATGGCACGGGTTTACGGTTCCGAAGAACCGGGCCTTTATTCCTGTGGCCAGGCGCTTTTAGGACAGATCTTACAGCTGCAGGATCAGCGTCTTCAGCGGGGGCTGCTGGTCTTGCGACGGGAAGTCTGCGCCAGGGGGCATGATCTGCCAGTCACGGACCGGGCGGCCGGCCTTTTCGGCGCAGCGCAGGACCTGGTCGCGCCAGTCGTCCATGCTGACTTTTGCCAGGTTGTTGCAGCAGATCAGCACGCCGTTGTCGGCGGTGGCCAGCAGTGCAGGCTTGAGCAGGCTCTGATAGTCGCGCAGCAGGTCGACGGTGCCGAAGGCGCTCTTGGCCCAGGCCGGAGGGTCAAGCAGTACCAGGTCGTATTGGCGTTGCTCCAGGCGTGGATAACTCGGCAGTTTCTGGCCGCGACGCTGGCTGATGGGCAGGCCGGCCAGTTGGCGGATTGCCGGGAAGTAGTCGGACTGCACGAATTTCATCGTCGGCAATTTCGGATTGAGCAGGCCGTTTTCGCGACCGACCGCGAGGTTGCCCTCGGCAAAGTCCAGGTTGCACACCTCACGGGCGCCACCGGCAGCCGCGCTCAGGCCGACGCCACAGGTGTAGGCAAACAGGTTCAGCACGCTTTTACCGGCGCTGTGTGCCTTGACCCAACCACGGGTGTTGCGCAGGTCGAGGAACAGCAGCGGGTCTTGCCCTGCATGGCGGCCGCGTACGCGGTAGTTGAGGTCCCATTCGTGGCCGATCAAGTCTTCCAGAGCCGCAGGTTCGGCGCGGTACACCGTGTCTTCACGGTCGATGCGCGAGTTGCCCCGGGAGCGGTCGTTGTAGACCAGCAGCAGTTCCAGCCCCAGGTACTGGTTGATCGACTGGTGCAGTTGCAGCAGGTCGTCGCTCTCCAGCGACTGGTGAAAGCTTTGCACCAGCAGTTGCGGGCCATAGCGGTCGATTGTCAGGCCGCCGGCGCCTTCCTGGCTGCCGTGGAACAGCCGATAGCAATCGGTGCCTTGGGCATGCAGCTCAGCGAGCAGGTCTTGGCGATGATCGAGGGCGGCGCGCAGCGCCTGATTCAAGGAAGACATGTTGCGCGCCTTGCAGAGTAATGGGGGCGCGGGAGTTTAACAGTTATGGCTCCAGCAGGCCCATTCGCCTGTGGGCCCGTTGCACCGAACCGTTGCGCATGGCCCAGCGTAGCAACGGCGCGCTGCGCTTGACCCCGGCGCGAATCATCTGGCGTTGCAGCGGGCGTTGCTTCTGCCCGAGCATGTCGCTGGCCCAGTCCGGCAGCAGGTCGATGCCGGCCTGCATCATCAGCGAGCCAAACGGCTTGGCCAAGGTGCTGGGGGACGGCGCATTGAGCAGCAGACGCAGCACTTCGTGGCTGCGGTCGTCACACAGTAGTTGCGGGCGAATGCGCTCAAGGTAGTCGGAAATTTCCTGACGTGAGCGCGGCACATGGCGCGCCCCCAGTTGCTCAGCCACCAGGGCGATTTCGCTGTAGTACCGGTCTTGATCCCTGGGGGATAGATCCGGGTTGCAATAACGCAGGTGGGCCGCAAGAAAGTTACTGACCTCTGCCACATGCACCCACGTCAGCAACTCCGGATCGCTGGCCGCATACGGTCGGCCATCAGGTGCATGGCCGACCACTTGCAGATGAATGGTGCGCACTTTCTCGATCAGCCATTCGGCGTCGCGGCGCGAACCGAATGTGGTCCCGGAGATGAACTGCGAGGTACGCCGCAAACGCCCCAGCATGTCTTGCCGAAAGTTCGAATGGTCCCACACGCCGGCCAGGGCCAGCGGGTGCAACGCCTGCAACATCAGCGCGCTGATGCCACCAATCAACATGCTGCTGAAGTCGCCATGGACCTTCCAGCTCACCGAGTTCGGGCCAAAGAGGCCTGGATCGCCCTTGGGGTTTTCCAGGTCGAGTTGGCCGAGCGACAAGCCAGTCAGGCTCATCAGCTGGTTTTCGATGCGGCTGCGAATGAGTTCCATGGGATCCTATCGGTTGAGGCGTTTATCGATCAGGCCATCCACCACGCTCGGGTCGGCCAGGGTGGAGGTATCTCCCAGGCTGTCCAGTTCGTTGCAGGCAATCTTGCGCAAAATCCGCCGCATGATCTTGCCTGAGCGGGTTTTCGGCAAGGCCGGTGCCCATTGAATCAGTTCGGGCTTGGCGAAGCTGCCGATTTCCTTGCTCACCAGGTCCAGCAAGTGTTTTTTCAGCGCATCGTCGGGCTCGACCCCATTCATGGGCGTGACAAAGGCATAGATACCCTGGCCTTTGACGTCGTGGGGATAACCCACCACGGCGGCTTCGGCGACCTGATCATGCAATACCAGGGCGCTTTCCACCTCGGCGGTGCCGATACGGTGCCCGGACACGTTGATCACATCATCGATGCGCCCGGTGATCCAGTAGTCGCCGTCCTCGTCCCGCCGCGCGCCGTCGCCGGTGAAGTAGTAGCCGGGGTAGGGTTTGAAATAGGTGTCGATCATCCGCTGCGAGTCGCCGTACACGCTGCGAATCTGCCCCGGCCAGCTGGATTTGATTGCCAGCACGCCACTGCCTGCGCCGCTGATTTCCTTGCCTTGCTCATCAAGCAGCACCGGCACTACGCCAAACATCGGCTGGGTAGCGCAGCCGGGTTTGATGCGCTGGGCGCTGACCAGCGGGCTGAGCATGATGCCGCCGGTTTCGGTCTGCCACCAGGTGTCGACAATCGGGCAGCGTTGTTCGCCGACCGCGTTGAAGTACCAGTCCCAGGCCTCCGGGTTGATCGGCTCGCCGACACTGCCCAGCAGGCGCAGGCTGGCGCGAGAGGTATTTTCCAATGGACCGTGGCCTTCACGCATCAGCGCGCGCAAGGCGGTAGGCGCGGTGTAGAAGATGTTGACCTTGTGTTTGTCGATCACCTGCCAGAAGCGCGAGCTGTCCGGATAACTCGGCACACCCTCGAACATCAGCGATGTGGCGCCATTGGCCAGCGGCCCATAGACGATGTAACTGTGGCCAGTGACCCAGCCGACATCAGCGGTGCACCAGAACACTTCGCCGTCGCGGTAGTCGAGGACGTACTTGAAAGTCATCGCGGCCTGCAACAGGTAACCACCGGTGGTGTGCAGCACGCCTTTGGGTTTGCCGGTGCTGCCGGAGGTGTAGAGGATAAACAGCGGGTCTTCCGCGTCCATCGGCTCGGGCGGGCAGTCATCGCTGGCTGCGTCCAAGGCCTGTTGATACTTGAGGTCGCGCCCTTCAGTCCAATTGACCGCCGCGCCGGTGCGCTGCACCACCAGCACCGTGCTGACGCCTGGGCAACTGGCCAGGGCCTTGTCGACATTCTGTTTCAGCGCCACAGGCTTGCCACCGCGTACGCCTTCATCGGCGGTGATCACCGTGCGGCAGTCGGCGTCGAGAATGCGGTCGCGCAGGGCGTCCGGCGAGAAACCACCAAACACCACCGAATGCACCGCGCCGATCCGCGTACAGGCGAGCATCGCGTAGGCCGCCTCGGGAATCATCGGCATGTAGATACACACGCGGTCGCCTTTCTTTACGCCACGGCTTTTCAGCACGTTGGCCAGGCGGCTGACGTTTTGGTGGAGTTGGCGGTAGGTGATTTTGGAAGACTTTGCAGGATCATCGCCTTCCCAGATGAAGGCCGGCTGGTCGGCACGTTGCGCCAGGTGACGGTCGATGCAGTTGTAACTGACGTTCAGTTGGCCACCGGCAAACCATTGGGCGGCGCCGGTCTTGATGTCGGACTTCTGAACGGTCTGCCAAGGCGTGGACCAGTCGAGAAAGCGCTTGGCCTGTTCGGCCCAGAAGGTATCGGGTTGTTCGACGGATTGGCGATAGAGGCGCTGGTAGTCCTCTTGACTGAGTTGCGCAGCCCGGCGGACGGCATCGGCGGTGGGGAACGTGCTGATATCGAACATGAGGGATCCTTATTCTTGTTTTTGCGACAAGCAATAAAGATGCACCCTGTGGCAGGCGGGTTCAAGGCCAACGTCCAAACGGACGTTGGCCTTGCGGGCATTACATCAACCGCGGTGACGGCCGCGGAAGTAGTTGATCAACCCTTGGGTGGACGCGTCGTCCGCAGGCTGTTCTTCAGTGCCGGTCAGGCGGTTGTAGACGCCTTTGCCCAGCTCCTTGCCCAGCTCCACGCCCCATTGGTCGAAGGCGTTGATGCCCCAGATGACGCTTTGCACGAACACTTTGTGCTCATACATCGCCACCAGCGCGCCGAGGCGGCGAGGGCTGATGCGTTCAACCACAATGGTGTTGCTCGGACGGTTGCCCGGGATCACCTTGTGCGGTGCCAGCTTCTGCACTTCGGCCTCGTCCATGCCTTTGTCGCGCAGCTCGGCTTCAGCTTCGCTGCGGGTCTTGCCGAGCATCAGCGCCTGGCTCTGTGACAGGCAGTTGGCGTACAGCCACTGATGGTGGTCGGAGACCGGGTTGAAGCTGACGATCGGCACGATGAAGTCGGCCGGGATCAGTTGGGTGCCTTGGTGCAGCAGCTGGTGGTAAGCATGCTGACCGTTGCAGCCTACGCCGCCCCAGATAACCGGGCCGGTGTCGGTGGACACCGGCGTACCGTCCTGGCGCACGCTCTTGCCGTTGGATTCCATATCCAGCTGTTGCAAGTGCTTGGTGATGTTGCGCAGGTAGTGGTCGTACGGCAGGATCGCGTGGCTCTGCGCGCCCCAGAAGTTGCCGTACCACACGCCCAACAGGCCCAGCAGTACGGGCATGTTCGCTTCGAACGGCGCGGTCTGGAAGTGCTGGTCCATGGTGTAGGCACCGGACAGCAGTTCCTTGAAGTTGGACATGCCGATGGCCAGCGCGATCGGCAGGCCGATGGCCGACCACAACGAGTAACGACCGCCAACCCAGTCCCACATCGGGAAGATGTTTTCTTCGCGAATACCGAAGGCCACGGCGGCGGCGTTGTTGCTCGAAACGGCGATGAAGTGGCGATACAGCTCGGCTTCCGAGCCACCCTGGGCCAGGTACCAGGCACGTGCGGCCTGGGCGTTTTTCAGGGTTTCGAGGGTGTTGAAGGATTTCGACGAAACGATGAACAGCGTGGTCTCGGCGCGCAGCTTCATGGTCAGCTCGTGGAACTCGCTGCCGTCGATGTTCGCCAGGTAATGGCAGCGCACGCCTTTGTGGGCGTAGGACAGCAGCGCTTCAGACACCAGCTCCGGGCCGAGGAACGAGCCACCGATGCCGATGTTCACCACGTCGGTGATCGGCTTTTCGGTGTAGCCACGCCACAGACCGTCGTGAATGCGGCCGACCAGGTCAGTGATCTGGTTCAGCACCTTGTGCACGTCCGGCATGATGTTCACGCCGTTGACCGACAACTTGTCGCCGACCGGGCGACGCAGCGCGGTGTGCAGCGCCGGGCGGCCTTCGGAAGAGTTGACCGGCTCGCCGTTGAACAGTGACTTGATCGCGCCCTGAAGGTCGACTTCCTTGGCCAGGCCTACCAGCAGGTCGCGGGTTTCGCTGGTGATCAGGTTTTTCGAGTAATCGAGGAAAAGTCCGCAGCTGCTCAAGGTGAACTGTGTAAAGCGCTGGGGATCGGCATTAAAGGCTTCGCGCATGCTGAAATCCTGCATGGCTTGGCGATGTTGATTGAGCGCTTGCCAGGCGGGCAGAGCGGTAACGTCATGAGGAGTGCGGTAGTACGCCATCGCTGCGGGTTTCCTTTTTATTGCTGGGACTGCTGGTAGGACACTTCAAAGCCGGAAATGTGCTGTCTTTGTGAAGATGACAGGCTCCGGTCGACGCCAACGAATAGCGTAGGGCGAATACATTAAACCTAGCGTGTCGATCTGTCTTGGCTTTGTCTGCGCTGTGGCCGGTACTTTTTTATACCGGCCGATCAGGCAGTGCAACAGGCGGGGTGTGCGGCGGGGTCAGTTCAGGTGCAAATGCAGGTTGTCGATCAGCCGGGTGGCGCCCAGGTAGGCGGCGACCAGGATCACCAGATCCTTGTCTTCAGCGGTGGCCGGACGCAGGTGCAGGCCCTGGCGGACCTCCAGGTAGTCCATGCGAAAGCCCGCGGCTTCAATCTGCTGGACCTGTGCCGCGCGCAGTTTGGCGAAATCGCGGTCGCCCGCTTCAATGGCGGCAGCCATCTGGCTGAGGCTGCGGTGCAGCACCGGCGCGATGGCGCGCTGCTCTTCGGTGAGGTAACCGTTGCGCGACGACAGCGCGAGGCCATCGTCGGCGCGAACGGTCAGCTCGCCGATAATCTGGATCGGCATGTTCAGGTCATGGACCATGGCGCGAATGACTGCCAGTTGCTGGTAGTCCTTCTGGCCAAAGATCGCCAGGTCTGGCTGGACCATGTTGAACAGCTTGCTGACCACCGTGGCCACGCCTTCAAAATGCCCGGGACGGCTGGCACCGCACAGGCCTTCGGACAGTTGCGGCACGCTGACGCGTGTCTGGCCGGCCATGCCGTCGGGGTACATCTCGTCGACGGTCGGGGCGAACAGCAGGTTGCAACCGGCTTGCAGCAGCTTCTCCTGATCAGCTGCCAGGGTGCGCGGGTATTTGTCCAAGTCCTCGCCGGCGCCAAATTGCAGCGGGTTGACGAAAATGCTCGCGACCACGAAGTCCGCTTGTTGCGCAGCCTTGGTCACCAGCGTGGCATGGCCGCTGTGCAGGTTGCCCATGGTGGGCACGAAGCCGATGCGTTTACCCGCGCTGCGGGCATGGGCGACGGCGGCGCGCAGTTCGCGCACGGTTTTGACGGTGTTCATGCAGAGAATCCGTGTTCAGCGCCGGGGAAGGTAACGGCTTTGACTTCGCTGACGTAGGCGCCGAGGGCCGATTGAATGCTGTCCTGGCCAGCCATGAAGTTCTTCACGAACTTGGGTACGCGACCGGTCAGGGACAGGCCCAGCATGTCGTGCAGCACCAATACCTGGCCGTCGGTGCCGGAACCTGCGCCGATACCAATCACCGGGATTTTGACGGCCTGGGTGATTTCCGATGCCAACTCGCTTGGCACGCACTCCAGCAAAATCATGCACGCACCGGCCTGCTCCAGGGCGATGGCATCGGCGCGCATCTGGCGCGCCTGGGCTTCGCCGCGGCCTTGCACCTTGTAGCCGCCGAGGATATTCACCGACTGGGGCGTAAGGCCCATGTGCGCGCAAACCGGCACACCACGTTCAGCTAGCAGGCGAATCGACTCCGCGAGCCAGGCGGCACCTTCAACCTTGACCATGTGTGCACCGGCACGCATCAGTTGAGCGCTGTTGGTCAGGGTCTGTTCGATGGTGGCGTCGGCCATGAAGGGCAGGTCGGCGACGATGAAGGCGCCCTCGTTGCCACGTTTGACGCAGGCTGTGTGGTAAGCGATTTCGTCGTTGGTGACCGGCAGGGTGCTGTCATTCCCTTGTAGAACCATGCCCAGAGAGTCCCCCACCAACAACACTTCAACTCCTGCCTGGCAGCTGGCCTGGGCAAAAGTGGCGTCGTAGCAGGTCAGCATGGTGATCTTTTCACCTTTGAGTTTGAGGCTCTGCAAGGTGCTCAGGGTAACGTTTGGCATGAAAAGGGTCCTCATTCAGGCGCTTGGAAACAGCGAGTAACGCGCGTGAGTCTTCGTTTATACAGGCGCACTTTCTTAAGGATCAGTGCTTATAAGGCCTGGATTGCGCCCTTTAGCGCCGGGTAGGCGGCAGCGGGACGCCTATAGTCGTGAGGAGGACTCTGGAAGTCAATTGGATGTGTTACCGCATTGTTACGGCCGGGGTGTTACCGCTGTTACTGATGCGATTCAGCAGTAAATGATGCGTAGGAGCGAGCTTGCTCGCGAAGGTCGTTAACGATGATGCGGGAAGCCTGACACCCAGCGGTGTTCTCAGGTTGTTCGCGAGCAAGCTCGCTCCTACAGGTGTGAAGGCAGGCGTTCCAGGCCGACAAACGGGCAGGCGTCCAGCAGGTCGCTGAGCAGGCGGCCATCGGCGAGTTGCAGGCGGGTGGGGGCCAGTTCCGCCAATGGGTAAAGCACGAATGCACGCAGGTGCATTTGATAGTGCGGCACCTTCAGGCGTGGTTCGTCGATAAGCCGGTCGCCAAAGATCAGGATATCCAGGTCCAGGGTGCGTGGGCCCCAGCGCTCGAGGCGCTCGCGGCCCTGGTCATTCTCGATGGCCTGCAGGGCATCAAGCATTTCCAGAGGCGCAAGTGCGCTGTCCAGGGCCGCGACCGCGTTGGTATAGCGCGGTTGGCCCGGGAGCAGGGAATCACTTTGATAGAAGGCGGATACGCCCGCCAGCGTAGTGCTCGGCAATTGCGCCAAGGCCTCGATGGCATGGCGCAATTGTTGTTCAGGGGCCGCCAGGTTGCTGCCCATGCCGATGTAGAGACGTTCCACGGGCTTACTCGCCAGACGCGCTCGAGGCGTCGCCAGCGCTACGTTTGCGCTTGCTGCCACTGCTGCGGCGACGTTTTTTCGGGCCATCGCCGGTGGCTTCGCCTTTGCTGCTGAGCTCTTTGATCATCTCGCGGCGCTGGCTGTCGTTGGCGTCCTGGTAGTCGGTCCACCATTCCCCCAGGCCGTCGGTCTGCTCACCGGCGCTTTCACGCAGCAGCAGGAAGTCGTAGCCGGCACGGAAGCGCGGGTTGTCCAGCAACAGGTCGGCACGTTTGCCGCTGCGGCGTGGCAGGCGCTCCTGCATGTCCCAGATCTCGCGGATCGGCATGGTGAAGCGTTTCGGGATGGCGATGCGTTGGCATTGTTCGGCGATCAGCTCATGAGCCGCTTCCTGCATGGCCGGAATTGCCGGCATGCCGCGATCCTGCAAGCGCATCACGCGCTTCGGCAGCGCAGGCCACAACAAGGCGGCAAACAGGAACGCCGGGGTGACCGGTTTGTTTTGCTTGATGCGCAGGTCGGTGTTGATCAAGGCTTCGCTGATCAGCGTGTGGGTGTAGGTCGGGTTGTACTCCAGTGCTTCGGCGCTGGCCGGGAACAATGGGTCGAACAACTGCAGGTCTACGAGCATTTCGAAGGTGTCGGCGGCATAGCCGGAGAGGAACAACTTGAGCACCTCTTCGAACAGGCGTGCCGACGGGATTTCCCGCAGCATCGGCGCCAGGTCGCGAATCGGCGCGGCCGTGTGCTTCTCGATGCCAAAGTTCAGCTTGGCCGCGAAACGCACGGCCCGCAGCATCCGCACCGGGTCTTCCTGGTAGCGTTGCGTCGGGTCGCCGATCAGGCGCAGCAGGTTGTTGCGAATGTCGTGCACGCCGTTGGCGTAATCGAGGATGCGCTCGCTGACGGGGTCGTAATACAAGGCATTGATGGTGAAGTCACGGCGTTGCGCGTCTTCTTCCAGGGTGCCGTAGACGTTGTCCCGCAGGATACGCCCGCTTTCATTGCGGGAAGACTGGTTAGTGTCTTCTTCTTCATCGTTTTGCGGGTGGTTGGCGCGGAAGGTCGCGACCTCGATGATCTCGCGACCAAAGTGGATATGCACCAACTTGAAGCGCCGACCAATGATCCGCGCATTGCGGAATTCGGCACGCACTTGTTCCGGCGTGGCACTGGTGGCGACGTCGAAATCCTTGGGAGTGATATTGAGCAACATGTCGCGCACGCAACCGCCAACCAGGTAAGCCTGGTAGCCGGCGTTCTGCAGGCGTTCGACGATGTTCACCGCATAACGGCTGAACTGGGCACGCTGCAACGAATGCTGGTTGGCATTAAGCACTTCAGGCGTGCTGCGGATGTGTTGCGTACGACGCAAGGGAGAACGGAATGACTGGAACAACTTCTTCAGCATGGGATGCACTGTTTGAAGGAATGTTCGGCCATAACGAAGAATGACCGGATGATGGGCGGGGATTCTAGCATTTAGTCAGGGGATGGTGTAGGAACTAGCTGCAAGGCTTGAGCCAGAAGCTTAAAAGAAGGGTGGCAGGTGCCAAATCGCGGAAACTACAAGGGGAGCCGAAGCTCCCCCAGAAGTAGTTGCGTGCTCTATTTTTATTATTGGTTTCGGGCTTCTTGTTTTTGTTGATCGCCCTCGCCATGAAGCTTCACCTTCATGACACTCCCAATCGGGAGCCAAGAGCAAACGGATTGCTTTGGTCGCTGTGTTGCTGATCTACGATCCAACCAGTTCAGGCTCTGCCTTAGGGCAGTTTTTGTTGTTCTCGGCCTGGTTGCGGGGCAAGCCCCAAATGCAACGCCTCTCCAAAAGAATCAGTTAGCTGCGCCTCCGCCGTGTTGTTTTTGTTATGCGTGAGTCGATTCGTCTTATTTTTATTGTCTTGTACATTTGCTTGTTATTGTTTTTGTACTAAGCATATAGCAGGGTGCGTGCCAACTTTTGCGAGGCCCAGCAAAATAAGGGGTTCGGAGCGTTTTCGGGTTTTTTGAAGGCGAAAAAAAGCCGGGGCTTCGTTACCGTAAGCCCCGGCTTTTGTTACGTGAAAAATCAGCGGTAACAGTTTTTTCACATCTCAGAGTGTTACCTGTGGAGGCGCCCCCACTCAGCTTTCGCTGGCAACCCCGGTTTTGCGCCGTGGGATGCCCAGGCGCTGGCGCCGTTCCCACAGGCATTTACGGCTGACGCCCAGCTTGCGCGCCAGTTCGGTCTCGGTCATATGGTCCTGATGCTCGAGGACGAAGTGCTGGAAGTAATCCTCCAGGGACAAATCTTCCGTCGGCTCGTGGCTGTTGTTACTGCCACCCTGCTGCGGCGGCAGGCCGATGAAGTCGTCGTCATCCAGGTCGCTGAGCTCGATATCGATCCCCAGCAGCTCGGCGGAAATCTCCGGGCTCTCCGACAGAATCACCGCGCGTTCTACCGCGTTCTCCAGCTCCCGCACGTTACCCGGCCAGGAATAGTGACGGATTGCCTGCTCGGCATCGGCAGCAAACTTCAGGTCGGTACGGTTGATCCGCGCACTCTGGCGCGCCAGGAAGGCCGTGGCGATTTCGTTGACGTCGGCACCACGCTCGCGCAGGGCGGGTAGTTTGAGCGCGATCACGTGCAGGCGGTAATAAAGGTCTTCACGGAACTGGCCGATCTTGGCCAGGCTTTTCAGGTCTCGGTGCGTGGCCGCGATCAGTCGTACATCGACCTTCTGCGACTGTACCGAGCCGACGCGGCGGATTTCACCTTCCTGGAGTACCCGCAGCAAACGTGCCTGAGCTTCCAGTGGCAGTTCGCCAATCTCGTCGAGGAACAACGTGCCGCCATCGGCGGCCTCAACCAAACCCGCACGGCCAGCGCTGGCGCCGGTAAAGGCACCTTTTTCATGGCCGAACAATTCGGATTCGATCAGGGATTCGGGGATCGCCGCGCAGTTCACCGAGATCATCGGTGCCTTGGCGCGTTTGGACAGGTTGTGCAGGGCGCGGGCCACCAGTTCTTTACCAGTGCCGGATTCGCCCTGAATCAATACATTGGAGTCAGTGGGCGCCACTTTGCGGATCTTGCTGTACAGGTCCTGCATCGGTGGGCAGGAACCGATAATGCCGATTTCGCCATTACTGTTATCCACGCCGGGCTTTTCAGCGCCGTTGACGGCCTTGCCCGCTGCCGGGCGTTCAGCCGGTGTGCTGCTGGCGGATTGACGGTCACGCAGGATGCGGGCCACAGCCTGGAGCATTTCGTCGTGGTCGAAAGGCTTGGCGATGTAGTCCACCGCGCCCATCTTCATCGAGTCCACTGCCGAGCGCAGGCTGGCGTAGCTGGTCATGATCAGCACCGGCGTGCCTTGGCCGAGTTTGATCAACTCGGTGCCAGGGGCACCGGGCAAACGTAGGTCACTGACGATCAGGTCGAACGTGGGAATGCTGAAACGCTCTTGGGCTTCCTGCACCGAGCCGGCTTCGCTGACCTGGTACTGATTACGTTCAAGCAGGCGACGCAAGGCAGAGCGGATAATGGTTTCGTCTTCGACGATCAAAATGTGCGGCATTGATTCAACTCTCTCGACGGTCTCAGTTCACAGCGGACGTCGCTTCGACATGACGCGGCAAGGTCACCCGAATACGGGTGCCGCGTTGGCTTTCGGTGTCAGCCGGGCTGTCGATGGTGATTTGTCCATAATGCTCTTCAACGATGGAATAGACCAGTGCAAGGCCCAGACCGGTACCTTCACCCGGATCCTTGGTGGTGAAGAAGGGTTCGAACAATCGATCCATGATGTTCTGTGGAATGCCGCTGCCTTCGTCCTCGACGATCAGGTCGACCGTGTGCTCGAAAGCCTCGCTCTTGACCCGAACTGCGCTGCCGGCCGGCGACGCGTCGCGGGCGTTGGACAGCAGGTTGATCAGCACTTGGGCCAGGCGTTGTGAATCACCGTCGACCCAATGTTCCGGGTCGCACAGGTTAAAGAACTGTACTTCGAAATTGCGCCGGTTCAAGGCCAGCAGCCCAATGGCATCCTGGGCGACTTCGGCCAGGCACACCGCTTCGTCGTGATTCTGATGGGCACCCGCGTGGGCAAAGCTCATCAGCGACTGCACGATGCGCGAGACGCGTTTGGTCTGCTCGAGAATCTGCCCGCTGATTTCGATGATCTCGCCGTCTTCCTCGCGCTCTTCCCGCAGGTTTTGCGCCAGGCAGGCGATACCGGTGATCGGATTGCCGATTTCATGGGCCACACCCGCCGCCAGACGACCGATGCTGGCCAGGCGCTCGGAATGCACCAGTTTGTCTTCGAGCATCTGGGTGTCGGTCAGGTCTTCCACCAGCAATACCAGGCCGCTGTTGCCGGGAGCGAGGGGCTCGTCGATGGCGGCCTTGTGCAGGTTGAGCCAGCGGGTCTGGCCGTCCAGCGCCAGGTGCTGTTTGTGCAAGTGTTCGTCGGGCAGGTTGATGAAGCCCTGGAGCAGTTCTTTCCATGGGTCGCCAATGGTATTCAGGCGCGAACCCACCACGCGCTGGGCGGCGATCCCGGTGAGTTCTTCCATGGCCTTGTTCCACATCAGGATCTCTTGATCCTTGGCCAGGGAGCAGACGCCCATCGGCAACTCTTGGAGCGTCTGGCGGTGATAGCGGCGCAAGGCATCGAGTTCGGCGGCAAGGCCGGTGAGGCGCGAGTGGTAATCCTCCAGCCGGCTCTCGATGAAGTGGATGTCTTCGGTCACGTAGTTTTCGCCGCCGGCCTTGTAGGGCAGGAAGGTCTCGACCATGTCCTGGGACACACTCGGGCCCATCAAGCCGGAAAGGTTGGCCTCGATACGGTCGCGCAGGCGGCGCAACGCGTAAGGCCGGCGTTCGTCGAATGGCAGGTAAAGGTCGCGCAGGGCCTGCTCGACTTCCTTTTGCGCAGCCTTGGCGCCCAGGGGCTTGGCCAGTTGCGTGGCGAACTCCTGGGGCGAGGCCGCGTGCAGTTCGCGGCGTTGCGGGCGGCGCACGTTATCCACAGCGCAGGCTTCGGCGGCGCTGGTTTCTTCGGGGCTGGCGTTGGTGAACAGCGAGATCAGGGTGAACATCAGCACGTTGGCCGCCAGCGAAGCAATCGCCGCCATGTGCCAACTGGTGTCATCCAGCACGTAGATCATGTTCAGCAGCGGGATGTAGAAACCCTGCAGATTGCCCACCAAGGGCAGCAGCATGGTGACGGTCCACACCAGGATGCCGGCCAGCAGCCCGGCGATAAACCCACGGCGGTTAGCGGTCGGCCAGTACAGCACCGACAACACCCCCGGCAGGAACTGCAGCGTGGCGACAAAGGCCACGATGCCCAGGTTGGCCAGGTCCTGCTCGGCACCCAGCATCAGGTAGAAGCCATAGCCAGCCATGATGATTGCGACGATCAGCGCCCGGCGGGTCCATTTCAGCCAGCGGTAGATATTGCCTTCGGCTGGCGGCTGGTAGAGCGGCAGTACCAGGTGATTGAGCGCCATCCCCGACAGGGCCAGGGTACTGACGATGATCAGGCCGCTGGAGGCCGACAATCCGCCGACATAGGCCAGCAGGGCCAGTGACTTGCTGTTGGCGGCAATGCCGATGCCCAGGGTGAAGTATTCCGGATTGGTGGTGGCGCCAAGCTTCAGGCCCGCCCAGAGAATCAGCGGCACCGCCAGGCTCATCAGCAGCAGGAACAACGGCAAGCCCCAGCTGGCGCTGACCAGTGAACGCGGGTTGAGGTTTTCGGTGAAGGTCATGTGGTACATGTGCGGCATCACGATGGCCGAGGCGAAAAACACCAGCAGCAGCGTGCGCCATGGGCCTTCCTGCAACGGCGTGTGCAGGGCAGCCAGGGCGGTCTGGTTTTGCAGCAGCCACAGTTCCAGCTGTTGCGGGCCGTCGAATACACCGTAGAGCGCATACAGGCCAACGCCGCCAATGGCGATCAGCTTGATCACCGACTCAAATGCGATCGCGAACACCAGGCCTTCATGCTTCTCACGGGTAGCGATATGCCGTGAGCCGAAGAAGATCGTGAACAGGGTGATCAGCGCACAGAAGCTCAATGCAACGCGGTGCTGCACCGGCTCGCGGGTGAGGATGCTGATGGAGTCGGCCACCGCCTGGATCTGCAACGCCAGCAACGGCAGCACGCCGATCAGCATGAAGATCGTGGTCAGTGCACCGGCCCAGGTGCTGCGAAAGCGGAACGCAAACAGGTCGGCGAGTGACGACAGCTGATAGGTGCGGGTGATTTTCAGGATCGGATACAGCAGCACCGGCGCCAGCAAGAACGCCCCGGACACCCCGAGATAACTCGAAAGAAAGCCGTATCCATACTGATAGGCCAGGCCCACCGTGCCGTAAAACGCCCAAGCGCTGGCGTACACGCCCAAGGACAAGGTGTAGGTCAACGGATGGCGAATGATCGCCCGCGGAATCATTCCGCGCTCACTGATCCAGGCTACCCCGAACAGCGCGGCCAGGTAGGCGGCGCTGATCAGCAGCATCTCGGTCAGGCTAAAGCTCATCGGCATCTTTTTGGCTCTGCAGGATGAAAGTCACGACGATCAGAATCAGCCAAAGCAGATAGGGCCGGTACCAGGCGCCTGTGGCGTCGATCCACCAATCCATGATGGCGGGAGAAAACAGGTAGATCCCGACGACCAACAGCAGGACCAATCGATAGATGTACATGTTGGCCCTTGATTGAAATTGCGGAAATATAACGATTTTTTGTATGAGCGATGGTAACGGATGGCTCGCAAGCTGCAAGCGCCTTCAGCGCAATTGCGCTTCGGCCAGCGTGAGTGTGCGCGGGATCTGTGTGGCGTCCCAGTGCGCAATGCCCCAATCCAGCAGTTCCCGTGGGCTGGCGTGGTTCAGTTCGTCGCCCGCTGGCTGGCCCAGGGCACGCAGCGCTCTTAACAGCAAAGGCGTGGCCTGGCCGGTGGGCAAGGGCGGTGAGCGGTAGGATTTGCCCAGCTTGTTACCGTCCGGCTGGATGATCAGGGGCACATGCAGGTAACGCGGTTGGCGCAGGCCCAGCAGTTCTTGCAGGTACAGCTGGCGCGGCGTGGAGTCGAGCAGGTCGGCGCCACGCACGATGTCGGTCACACCTTGCCAGGCGTCATCGAGGACTACCGCCAGTTGGTAGGCATACAGGCCGTCGCGACGGCGGATGATGAAATCGCCTACGTCACGACCCAGATGCTGTCGGAATTCGCCTTGTACACGGTCGGTAAAGTGGTAGTCCAACTCCGGCACCCGCAGACGAATGGCGGCATCTTGCTGGTCGTGCCCGGCATTGCGGCACAGGCCGGGATAAATCCCGTTGTAGGGTTCCAGTTGCTTGCGCGAACAGGTGCAGGCGTAGGCCAGGCCCTGATTGAACAGGCGGTTGAGCACTTCGGCGTAGGCATCGTGCCGCTCGCTTTGTCGGACCAATTCCCCGTCCCATTCGAAGCCGTAGCGTTCAAGGGCATTGAGGATTGCGGCCTGGGCGCCGGGTTCTTCCCGTGGCGGATCGAGGTCTTCCATGCGCATCAGCCAGCGGCCTTGATTGGCGCGGGCGTCGAGGTAGGAGGCGAGGGCTGCGACCAGGGAACCGAAATGCAGGTGTCCGCTGGGCGTGGGGGCGAAACGCCCGATATAGGAGGAGGCTGTCATGGGCCGGATATTACTGGAAAACCAGCAAACGCCAGAAACAAAAATGGAGCGTTCGCACGCCCCATTTGTACAGCTCGGCGACGATTACTTACCGACCTGTTTTTCCTTGATTTCAGCCAAGGTCTTGCAGTCCACGCACAAGTCGGCGGTAGGACGCGCTTCCAGGCGGCGAATACCAATCTCGACGCCGCAGGACTCGCACCAGCCATACTCTTCGTCTTCGATGAGTTGCAGGGTCTTGTCGATTTTCTTGATCAGCTTGCGCTCGCGATCACGGGCGCGCAGTTCAAGGGCGAACTCTTCTTCCTGGCTGGCACGGTCTGCCGGGTCAGGGAAGTTGGCCGCTTCGTCCTTCATATGGTCAACGGTACGGTCAACCTCTTGCATCAAGTCCTGTTTCCACTGCTTCAGGATCTTGGAGAAGTGTTCGCGCATGGGCTTGCCCATGTATTCCTCACCCTTCGATTCGACGTAGGGTTGGAAGCCGCTGATGCTCTGTTGCTTTGCTTGGGTGGGCATGAATGGACCGCCTCTCACTCTTCTAATCCATTGCGCAGGATTGCAACATCACCGACACCTGCCGGCCCTGCGGCTGCAAGCGGGCGAACTTACCAGATAGATTCAGGGTGCGCCACTCCCGGTTGTCGAGGCACCTTCTCTTGAGGGTTGAAAACCGCCGCAGGCCCCAGCGGGGCGGGCTTGTACGGTCTCGAATGTTGATTTTAGCTGTTTTGCAGGTAGTTGCTCGCCGTGGGTGCTACATGGCTTCGGGCAATAGAGCAGGTTTTGTGCGGCGGGTTGGGTAGAATCGGGGTTTGTCCTCACAGTTAAGGAAGGCTAATGGCTCAGCCCTACAGTGCGCGCAGTCGCGCTATCGAACCTTTCCATGTCATGGCGTTGCTGGCGCGGGCCAATGAATTGCAGGCCGCCGGTCACGACGTGATTCACCTGGAAATCGGCGAGCCGGACTTCACCACCGCCGAGCCCATCATCAAGGCCGGGCAGGCGGCGCTGGCCAATGGCAAGACCCGCTATACCGCGGCCCGAGGGCTGCCGGAGTTACGTGAGGCTATCAGTGGTTTCTACCAGCAGCGCTACAGGCTGGATATCGACCCTGAGCGAATTTTGATCACCCCCGGTGGTTCAGGTGCCCTGCTACTGGCGAGCAGCTTGCTGGTGGACCCCGGCAAGCACTGGCTGCTGGCAGACCCCGGTTACCCGTGCAACCGTCACTTCCTGCGGCTGGTGGAAGGCGCGGCGCAATTGGTCCCGGTCGGCCCCGACGTGCGTTATCAACTGACCGCCGACCTGGTGGCTCGTCACTGGGATCAGGACAGCGTGGGCGCGTTGGTCGCTTCGCCCGCCAACCCTACCGGCACCATCCTGACGCGCGACGAGATGGCCGGACTGTCGAGCGCCATCAAGGCGCGCAATGGGCATTTGGTGGTGGATGAGATCTATCACGGCCTGACCTACGGCACCGATGCCGCCAGCGTGCTGGAGGTGGACGATGAAGCTTTCGTTCTAAATAGTTTTTCGAAGTATTTCGGAATGACCGGCTGGCGCCTGGGCTGGCTGGTGGCGCCGCCGGCTGCTGTGGGTGAACTGGAAAAGCTCGCGCAGAATCTCTACATCAGCGCACCGAGCATGGCCCAGCATGCGGCCCTGGCCTGCTTTACCCCGCAAACCTTGAACATTCTTGAAGATCGCCGGGCCGAGTTTGGTCGTCGTCGCGACTTCCTGCTGCCAGCCCTGCGGGAGCTCGGCTTCGGCATCGCTGTCGAGCCGGAAGGTGCGTTCTATTTGTACGCCGATATCAGCAAATTCGGCGGCGATGCCTTTGCCTTCTGCCGACACTTCCTCGAAACCGAGCACGTCGCGTTCACTCCAGGCCTGGATTTCGGTCGCTATCAAGCCGGTCATCATGTGCGTTTTGCCTACACACAAAACCTTGATCGCCTACAGGAAGCCGTCGAACGGATTGCCCGTGGCTTGCGGAGTTGGCAAGGCTGATGCGCTTTAATCCTCCCCTCGAAGAAGGCCGGCTGATCCGCCGCTACAAGCGTTTTCTCGCCGATATCGAAACCGTTACCGGCGAGTTCCTGACCATTCACTGCCCGAACACCGGCTCGATGTTCAACTGCATGATGGAAGGTGGCCAAGTCTGGTTCAGCCGCTCCAATGACCCCAAGCGCAAGCTGCCCGGCACTTGGGAAATCAGCGAAACCCCGCAGGCACGCCTGGCGTGTGTGAATACCGCGCGGGCCAATCAGTTGGTGGAAGAGGCGCTGCGGGCCGGGGTTATCACCGAGCTCAACGGCTTTACGGCGCTGAAGCGCGAAGTAGCCTACGGCCAGGAAAACAGTCGGATCGATTTCCGTCTGGATTACCCATTGGGCGCGGCGTATGTCGAAGTCAAAAGCGTCACCCTCGGGTTTGATGGGACTTCGACAGCAGCGTTTCCCGATGCCGTAACCCAGCGCGGGGCCAAGCATTTGCGAGAACTGGCGCATCTGGCGCGTGAGGGTGTGCGGGCGGTGCAGTTGTATTGCGTCAACCTCTCGGGGATTGATGCGGTGCGTCCTGCCGAAGAAATTGATGCCGGTTATGCGGCTGCATTGCGTGAGGCCAAGGCGGCGGGCGTCGAGGTGCTGGCCTATGGCGTGCGGGTGACGTCAGAGGAAATCTGTGTCGACCGCCGTCTGGAAGTATTGCTCGGCGATTAGAGTTGCACCCACAGGCCCTGTTCGTCCTCGCGGCCGGGCAGGGCTGTCAGGCTTTGACCGGCGCAAGGCCCGGCGACGCACTCACCGCTTTCGATCAGGAACAGTGCGCCATGGGTGGCGCACTGGATCATGCTCGCGCTCGGGTCGAGAAACTGGTGCGGCTGCCATTCCAGCGGCACCCCGCGATGTGGGCAACGGTTGATATAGAAGTAGGCAATGCCTTCGCGGCGCACGGCAAACAGCTTGCGGCCGTCGATATCGAAACCGAGGCTGGCGTTGGGTGCGAGTTCGCTGGAGGTGCAGAGAAACTTCATATCGGTCCTTAAGTGCCGCCGTTTGCGGGCTGCAAGGCTATCCTGATTTGGCCGAAGAGCCCGGCGCTTGACGTGCAAATGCAAACAATTATCAAATGCCGGCTTCGCCCGTTAGCTGACTGGGCGCTCTGTACGATGTCGGGCAGCCTTGATCTGTCACATTGCGAGTGTTTCAGCGGGCTCACCCCTTGGAAGGAAACCCTTTTATGCGCCTGAGTGCCAGTGCTATCGCGCTCGTTGTCGGACTGCTGGTCAACACTGGGGCCCAGGCCTCTGAACTGCCACAACGTTGGGTCAGCGCCGGTGGTGCGTTGTCAGAATGGGTGACGGCCCTGGGCGGTGAGTCAAAGCTGGTGGGTGTGGATACCACCAGCCAGCATCCTGAATCCCTCAAGGCGTTACCGAGCATTGGTTACCAGCGTCAGTTGTCGGCGGAGGGCATTCTGAGCCTGCGCCCGCAAATCCTGGTCGGTACAGAGGAAATGGGGCCGCCGCCGGTATTGGCGCAAATCCGCAATGCTGGTGTGAAAGTGGAGCTGTTTTCGGCTGAGCCGAATCTGCCGACGCTGCAGGGCAACCTTCAGCATTTGGGCAAGTTGCTGGGCAGTGAAGCCAAGGCTGCGGAGTTGTTCAGCGACTATCAGCAACAACTGGATCAACAAAAGAACTGGGTGACCAAGGCCCAGGCCACGCAAAAAGCGCCTGGAGTGCTGTTGCTGTTGGGGCATGCCGGCGGCAAACCGCTGATCGCCGGCAAAGACACGGCGGCTGACTGGATGTTGCAGCAGGCCGGCGGCCATAACCTGGCAACCCACAATGGTTACAAACCGTTTTCCGTGGAGTCCCTGGCGGGTCTGAATCCTGAAGTGCTGGTGTTTGCCGATCGTGCCCTGACGGGTGATGCGGCCCGTACAGCATTGTTCAAGGAAAATCCGATCCTGGCGTCGACGCCGGCGGCCAAGAATGGACGCGTCTATGAACTGGACCCGACGCTGCTGGTGGGCGGGCTTGGGCCGCGCTTGCCGCAAAGCCTGGTGAAGCTGTCTGCCGGGTTCTATCCGTTCCAGGCTAATACCGCCCCATGACCACTCTGGTTAAACCGCGAACCCTGTTTATCGGCTTGAGTCTGCTGTGTGTATTGGCGATTTGGCTGTCATTGGCCCTGGGGCCGGTCAGCTTGCCGTTGATGGACACACTCCGGGCGGCGTTGCGCTTGTTGGGTGTGCCCATCGACGCGCACGGCCTGGAACAGGCGGAGTTGATCCTCGGGCAGATTCGACTGCCGCGTACGTTGCTGGGCCTGGCCGTCGGCGGGGTTCTGGCACTCTCCGGCGTTGCGATGCAGGGCCTGTTTCGTAATCCCTTGGCTGATCCTGGGTTGGTAGGGGTGTCCAGCGGCGCGGCGCTGGGCGCGGCGATTGCGATTGTCGGTGGTTCGTTTTTTGGCGGATTACCGGATGCCTTTGGGCCTTATCTGCTGTCGCTGTGTGCTTTCCTCGGTGGTCTGGGGGTAACCGCGCTGGTCTATCGTCTGGGGCGGCGCAACGGCCAAACCAATGTTGCGACCATGTTGCTGGCGGGGATCGCCCTGACGGCGCTCGCCAGTTCGGCGGTGGGCCTGTTCACCTACCTGGCAGATGACGCCACCTTGCGCACCCTGACGTTCTGGAACTTGGGCAGCCTGAATGGCGCCAGCTACTCGCGGTTATGGCCGCTGCTGCTGGTGAGCGCTGGCGTCGCCCTTTGGCTGCCGCGCCGGGCCAAGGCGCTGAATGCACTCCTGCTGGGTGAGTCGGAAGCCAGCCACTTGGGCATTAATGTTGAAGGCCTCAAGCGCGAGCTGGTGTTCTGCACCGCGCTGGGCGTGGGCGCCGCGGTGGCGGCGGCGGGGATGATCGGCTTTGTCGGGTTGGTGGTGCCGCATCTGGTGCGCCTGCTGGCGGGGCCCGATCATCGGGTGCTGCTGCCAGCCTCGGTGTTGGCGGGGGCGAGTTTGCTGTTGTTTGCCGATCTGGTGGCGCGCCTGGCCTTGGCGCCGGCGGAATTACCTATCGGCATTGTTACCGCGTTTATCGGTGCGCCGTTTTTTCTCTACCTGTTGTTACGAGGGCGCGCGTGATGCTGCGAGTAGAAGACCTGCAGATCCGCCGTGGGCGCAAAACCGTGTTGGCGGACGTCACCCTGGACCTGCTGCCAGGTGAAGTGCTCGGCGTGCTGGGCCCCAACGGTGCGGGAAAAAGTACATTGCTCGGTGCGTTATGTGGTGAGTTACAGCCCGACCAAGGCTGTGTGTGGCTGGATGAGCGAGAGTTGAAAGACTGGGGCGGAGCGCAGCGTGCCCAGCGCCTGGCGGTTTTGCCGCAGACCTCGACCCTGGACTTTGCCTTTCGCGTCGAAGAGGTTGTGGGCATGGGTCGCTTGCCTCATCAGACTGGCCGGGTGCGTGACGATGAAATCATCAACGCAGCGTTACAGGCTGCCGACGTCGGCCACTTGAGCGGGCGCAGCTACCTGGCGTTATCGGGCGGCGAGCGGCAGCGTGTGCACCTCGCACGAGTGCTGGCGCAGCTCTGGCCAGGTGAGGCGGGGCAGACCTTGTTGCTGGATGAGCCGACGTCGATGCTTGATCCGTTGCACCAGCACACGACCTTGCAGGCGATCCGCAGCTTTGCCGACCGTGGTGCGGCCGTGCTGGTGATCCTTCACGATCTGAACCTGGCGGCACGTTACTGTGATCGCATTTTGTTGTTGGAGGATGGGCGACCCCATGCGTTGGATACGCCTGAGCAGGTGCTGCGGCCTGAGCCGCTGAAGGCGGTATTCGGGTTGGATGTGTTGGTGCAGCCGCATCCGGAGCGCGGCCATCCGTTGATCATTGCACGCTGAAATCGCCGCCGTTTTTTACAGGCAAAAAAAGACCCGGCAAGAGCCGGGTCAAATAACCGTGATTAGCCTGATGAGGAGATAATCTGAGAGTCCGAACCAATGGTCTTTCAGTTATCGGCTGATCTCGCGACCAGTTGTGATAATCATAACGATTCTCATTTAAGAGTCAACATTTGTTTTTGCGACCTTTTTGAATTTCCTCAAACATTCGTTTGGAATCCCCGGAAACGTGGGGGCAAGTTGCCGTCTCAATTCTTTTGGCGTGCCGAAAGAGCGTCCAGCTGACGGTTCAAAGCCTCCTTGCGTTCAGCGGGAATGTCATTCCAGTGCACATCCATCAGCGCGCCTTCAATGGCGTACAGCAATACCTTGGATGCCCTGAAGCCACGGGTGCGTACGGCACGGTACGCGTCTACTGCCCCCAGACGGCGTAAGTCGGACGCACTGTGGATGCCCACCGCATGCAGCCATTGTGCCGACGTCTTGCCAAGGTTTTTCAGGTGTTGCAGCTCATCATTCATCAAGCCTCCTTGCGACGGCCGAATGGTTCGGTGGGTATCGTGACCAGGCAAGCCTGAAAGGAGTGTAGCGCTCAGTAGGAAAAGCGTAGTTCTTTGGTCGGCAACGACCTAAAGCTTCTAAGGCAGGCGGGGATTTTGGCGTAGGAAAGGGTGAAGCCCCGGTACGCCTTGGGCGTAACCGGGAGGCGATACAGCGGTTTTACCGTGTGCGGTAACGTAGGCGCGTGCCGAAATTGACGGACATCAGGATCTCGTCAGCGCTCAATTCAGGGGGGAAATAAGTGCCGGAGATCTGGGCATGCGCCAGGCTCGCGCCTTCCAGTGGGCAGTCACGCAAATCCAGGCCGCGCAAGTCGGCGGAGCGGAAATAAGCGTCGGTGAAATCCACGCCCTGGGCGTTCAGGTCGCGCAGGTCCAGGCCGCGAAAGTCGCCGCCGCGCATATCGATCGGACCGTCTTTTGGACGCTCCTGGTTGAAGCCGCGGATGTCATCTTTATGCAGAAGCGCGTACAGCGGGGTATCAAGTAGCTTCGGATGGCTCACAATGGCGACTCCCGTGTTGGAATTATGACGCCATTATAGTGCCACTATTGCTCGGCCGTGAGCCCCGGAAGGCTACACGACCAAGAAATATTTCTTACAGGCCCGGCAGGCGTTGGCGGATATGTGCCACCAATGCGTCGAGGGTTCCGCTTTCATTGGTTTCCACGCGTTTGCTCAGCAGTAGCTCTTCAGCGCTGAGTGGGTCACGGGTGGCCTGCTGCTCTTCGATGATGGTCAGGGTGGCGTCGGACGGATCATTCTTGTCCGCCTGACGTTGTGCCAGCCAAGCGGCGATAACAGCCTGTGGCGCATTGCAGTCGAGGATCAGGAACGGTGCGCCGGTAGCCTCGGCGATCTTGGCCGCAGCGTCGCGTTGTTCACGCTTGAGGAAGGTCGCGTCCAGTACCACCGGGAAACCTGCGCGCAGCACGGTGTCAGCGATCTCGTTCAAGCGCGCATAGGTGGCGGCGCTGGCGTCTGCGGCGTAGATCCCGGCCTGTGGCGTGTTCTCGACCTTCTGCTCACCGAACAGGCGCTTGCGCTCCACGTCCGAACGCAGGCGAATTGCCCCCAATGCTTCTACGAGGCGCATGGATACATGGCTTTTACCCACGGCAGATACGCCGTGGGTGATGGCCAGGAAGCGCGATGGGATGGTGCTGTAGCTTTCCGCAAGGTTGGCGTAGTTGCGGTACTGGCGCAGGGTGGTAGCACGCTGCACGGCGTCCGCCTCGGAAGGCATGCTGAACAGCGCGACCTTGGCGCGTACCAGGGCGCGGTAGGCTTTATAGAAGTTCAGCACTTCCAGGCCTTGATAGTCGCCGGTCAGCTCCAGGTACTGGCTGATGAAGCGTCGCGCCAGGCTTTTGAGGCCACGGTCTTCCAAGTCCATCGCCAGGAAACCGGTGTCGGCATATACGTCGGTGAAGCGGAATGGCTCGTTGAACTCGATGCAGTCGAAGATCACCACGTGGCCATCAATCATCGTGGCGTTACCCAGGTGGATATCACCGTGGCATTCGCGGGTAAAGCCGTTGAGCTTGCGCTGTTCGAACAGGGGCTTGAGGCGTTCGAAGCTGCTTTCGGCCCAGGCCTGCAAGGCATCCAGTTGAGCCAGGTCGGCTTTGTCGCTGAGGAACGGGCGGATCTGCTCGAAGTTCTGCAGCACCGGCGCCATGACGTCGTGCGGGGTGCCGGCGGAGTGGGTGGCCGGCACTTTCGGGGCGTTCAGGTGAAAGTGCGCGATCTGTCTGGCCATTTCGTCGATGTGCGCGTTGGTCAATTCGCCGTTGGCTTGCAAGGTGCTGAGCAGTTGGCTCTGCGGGAACTGGCGCATTTTCAGCACGTAGTCGACCACCGGCCCGTCGCCACCCACTTGCGGTGCTTCGGCGCTGCCGGTGATTGGCAACACTTCAAGATACAAATCATCGGTCAGGCGCTGGTTGAGGCGCAGCTCTTCATTGCAGAAGTGGCGCCGTGCTTCCAGGGTGGTGAAATCGAGGAAGCCGAAATTCACCGGTTTCTTCATCTTGTAGGCGTAGTCACCCGTGAGCAGGACCCAGGAAATATGGGTCTCGATGACTTGGAACTGATCCACCGGATGGGGAAACAGGGCCGGGTTTTGCAGGGCAGCAATCAGGGACTGGCTCACGGGCGATCCTTCAGAGTCTGGGAAAATTCATGGCGGGCATTATGGCGGCTACAGACGGTCATGCAAACCGCTGTCCGGCTCATGTTGGTCATCAATAAAGTGCGTATAATCCGCCGCCATGACTCGTACCCGATCTCCCCGTTCCCGTAAAAAACCTCCTTCCCGCGGCCTGCGCCCTTGGCTGGGCTGGGCGCTTAAGCTCGGCCTGGTAGGGCTTGTAGTGATCGCCGGCTTCGCGGTTTACCTCGATGCCGTGGTCCAGGAGAAGTTCTCCGGCAAGCGCTGGACCATTCCGGCCAAGGTATACGCGCGCCCGCTGGAACTGTTCACCGGCCAGAAGCTGAGCAAGGATGACTTCCTCACCGAACTCGATGCCCTGGGCTATCGCCGCGAACCCGTGAGCAACGGCCCCGGTGCCGCTGCCGTCTCCGGTAACACCGTCGACTTGAACACCCGCGGTTTCCAGTTCTATGAAGGCCTGGAAAAACCCCAGCCGGTGCGCGTGCGTTTCTCTGGCGACTATGTAGCCGAACTGTCCTCGCTCAACGGCTCGAAGCTGCCGGTGGTGCGCCTGGAACCCTTAATGATCGGTGGGATTTATCCGAAAAACCTGGAAGACCGCATCCTGATCAAGATCGATCAGGTACCGCCTTACCTGCTGGATACCTTGATTGCCGTAGAAGACAGGGATTTCTACAGCCACTGGGGCGTATCACCGAAGTCCATCGCTCGCGCCGTGTGGGTCAACACCTCCGGCGGCAAGATGACCCAGGGCGGCAGTACGCTGACGCAACAATTGGTCAAGAACTTCTACCTGACCAACGAACGCAGCCTGACCCGTAAGCTGACCGAAGCCATGATGGCGATGTTGCTGGAGCTGCATTACAGCAAGCAGGAAATTCTTGAGGCCTACCTCAATGAAGTGTTCGTCGGGCAGGACGGCCAGCGTGCGGTGCACGGTTTCGGTCTGGCCAGCCAGTTCTTCTTCGGCCAGCCGTTGTCCGAGTTGAAACTGCATCAAGTGGCGCTGTTGGTGGGCATGGTCAAGGGGCCGTCCTACTACAACCCGCGCCGTAACCCGGAGCGCGCGCTCGAACGGCGCAACCTGGTGCTTGATGTACTTGAGCAGCAAGGCGTCGCCACTCCTGAACAAGTCGCTGCCGCGAAGAAAATGCCACTGGGTGTGACCACCCGCGGCAAGCTTGCCGACAGCTCATTCCCAGGCTTCATCGACCTGGTCAAACGCCAGTTGCGTGAAGACTACCGTGACGAAGACTTGACCGAAGAAGGCCTGCGGATCTTCACCAGTTTTGACCCGATCCTGCAAATGAAGGCTGAAGCTTCGGTCAATGACACCTTCAAACGCCTGGCAGGCCGTAAAGGTTCTGACGACGTCGAGGCGGCGATGGTGGTGACCAACCCGGAAACCGGTGAGGTCCAGGCCATGATCGGCAGTCGCCAGGCCAGCTTTGCCGGGTTCAACCGGGCGCTGGACGCGGTGCGGCCGATCGGCTCGCTGGTCAAGCCGGCGGTATATCTGACTGCTTTGGAAAAACCGAGCAAGTACACGCTGACCAGTTGGCTGTCCGATGACCCGTTGTCGGTCAAAGGTGCCGATGGCCAGATGTGGACGCCGCATAACTTTGATCGTCGCTCCCACGGTACGATTTTCCTGTACCAGGGCCTGGCGCATTCCTACAACATCTCGACCTCCCGTCTTGGCCTTGAGCTGGGCGTGCCGAATGTTCTCAAGACACTCGGTCGGCTGGGCATCACTCGCGAGTTCCCTGCGTTCCCGTCGATGCTGTTGGGTGCGGGTGCAATGAGCCCGATGGAAGTCGCGACCATGTACCAGACCCTGGCCAACGGTGGTTTCAATACGCCGATGCGCGGGATCCGCAGCGTTTTGACGGCTGAAGGCGAACCGCTCAAGCGTTATCCGTTCCAGATTCAGCAGCGCTTTGACCCGGCTTCGATCTACCTGATCCAGAACGCCATGCAGCGCGTTATGCGTGAAGGTACCGGACGCTCGGCCTACAACGTGTTGCCGGCCAATCTGACACTGGCTGGCAAGAGTGGTACCAGTAACGATTCCCGGGACAGCTGGTTCGCTGGTTTCAGCCAGGACCTGCTGGCGGTGGTCTGGCTGGGGCGCGACGACAACGGCAAGACGCCGTTCACCGGTGCCACCGGCGCATTGCAGGTGTGGACCAGTTTCATGAAGAAGGCCGATCCACTGCCGCTGAACATGCCGCAGCCGGACAATATCGTTCAGGCCTGGATCGATCCGCATACCGGGCAGGGTTCCGATGCCAACTGTCCGGGCGCGGTGCAGATGCCGTATATTCGCGGCAGCGAACCGCCACCCGGTGCAGCGTGCGGTGCCAGTGCACCCGCGAGCGCTGAATCGGTGATGGATTGGGTCAAGGGCTGGATGAATTAAGCAAAGAGGGTTTCACGTGAACAAGTTGTTGATTCCAGCTATTACAGTTTTGGCATTGCTCGGTGGTTGCGCCAGCGTGGAGCGTGGCTCTATTCCGGTGGTGGATTCCAGTACAACGGTGTCCAACAACGACCGGATCTCGGCCAATGGCGGCTTCCGTCAAACCGTCACCAACCGCCCGGCCCAGGCTAAGGCGCAAGCCGTGCCTCAGGATTCGGGCGTCGTGGTGATGATCCCGGGCGCCGGCGCAGCGACCTCGGCGCCGATCAGTACTCAGCCGTGGACTCCAGGCCCGAGCACCTCGGGCCCGGCGGACTCTGCGCCGATTCAAACGGCGCCAATCAACCAGGGCACCTACAACATGCCGTCGACGCCAAGCGGGATTCCGTCCGCCAGCAGCGCCGGTGGCTTGTCGGCCGATGAACAGTTGGACGGCCCGGTTCTGGCGTTGCTGACTACTGCTCAACAGCAGCAGTCGGGTGGCGACTTGAACGGCGCATCGTCGAGCCTTGAACGCGCCCAGCGCGTAGCGCCTCGCGAGCCACAAGTGCTTTACCGCCTGGCTCAGGTGCGCATGGCCCAAGGCGATGCCCCGCAAGCAGAACAATTTGCCCGCCGTGGCCTCACCCTGGCCAATGGCCGTCCTGATCTGCAGGCCAGCCTGTGGAGCTTGATCGGTGATGCCCGTGAGAAGCAGGGCGATGCTGCCGGTGCAGCCCAGGCTCGGCAAAAAGCCAAGGTAAGCCTCTGATGGATGCACGCTTTCCGGCGATTGCCGAACAGTTGTTGTTGATCGAGCGCGAGCTGCGCTTGCAGGGCTGGTGGGACGAAGTGTCCCCCAGTGCTGAAGCCTTGAGCAGCGTTGAACCCTTTTCCGTTGACACCCTGGACTTTCACCAGTGGCTGCAATGGATTTTCCTGACACGGATGAAGCAGATCCTTGAGCAGGACCTGCCATTGCCCAATGCGTCGGGGATTCTGGAAATGGCCGAGATGGTTTACGCCGATCGTCCGCTCGAGAGCCTTGGCCTACGGACTGCGCTGAAAAAGTTCGATCAACTGATCGTCGACGCTCGTTAATTGCCTGGCTGCCGGTTTTTCCGGCAGTCTTGCGCATATTTCTACCGCTTTGCGCCATTCAGGCGAGTTTTATCCCTCCTCAAGCCCCTTTCTTCTACGTTCTCATGCGCTTAGTTGGAAAAAAGCGCAATTATTGCTTGACTTGGAGAGGCTGAAACAGAAGAATCCAAAGTCCGCTGTAGAGGGACTGCCAGAAGCAGACCCACTCAGCAGATCATGAGGCGCACACCCGCGCCGACCTGTTACACCCGCAACGCGTTACCTCGCGCTGGGTGGGAAAATCCCGCAACACTTGGGACGCTCCCAATACTTGCTCAGTCAGTGCTGACGTAGTCGGCGACCACCGTCGCTCATGCTCTGCTGAGAAGTAAACCTATTAAGACCCGTCGGTTTTTAACGGACGGTATTCTGGCGTTTTAGAGGTGAACAACGTGGAGCTTTTATCTGGCGGTGAGATGCTCGTCCGCTTTTTGCGTGACGAAGGCGTCGACTATATCTACGGGTACCCAGGCGGTGCTCTGCTGCATGTCTACGACGCACTGTTCAAGGAACCGGCTGTTACCCACATCCTGGTTCGCCACGAACAAGCTGCTACCCATATGGCTGACGGTTACGCCCGTGCCACCGGTAAAGCCGGTGTAGTTCTGGTGACTTCCGGCCCTGGCGCGACCAATGCCATCACCGGCATCGCGACGGCTTATATGGACTCCATCCCGATGGTGATCATTTCCGGCCAGGTGGCGAGCACCATGGTTGGTACCGACGCATTCCAGGAAACCGACATGATCGGTATCTCCCGGCCGATCGTGAAACACAGCTTCATGATCAAGCATGCCTCGGAAATCCCGGAAGTCATGAAGAAGGCGTTCTACCTCGCACAGTCCGGTCGCCCGGGTCCTGTGGTGGTCGATATCCCGAAAGACATGACCAACCCGGCGGAAAAATTCGAATACATCTTCCCGAAGAAAGCCAAGCTGCGTTCCTACAGCCCGGCGGTTCGCGGGCACTCGGGGCAAATCCGCAAGGCGGCAGAAATGCTGTTGGCGGCCAAGCGTCCGGTGCTCTACTCGGGTGGTGGCGTGATTCTGGGCGGCGGTTCTGCACCGCTGACCGAGCTGGCCAAGATGCTCAACCTGCCAGTTACCAACACTTTGATGGGGCTCGGTGCTTTCCCGGGTTCGGACCGTCAGTTCGTCGGCATGCTCGGCATGCACGGCAGCTACACCGCCAACCTGGCCATGCACCATGCTGACGTGATCCTTGCTGTCGGTGCGCGGTTCGATGACCGGGTGATCAACGGCGCGAGCAAGTTCTGCCCGAATGCCAAGATCATCCACATCGATATCGACCCGGCATCCATCTCCAAGACCATCAAGGCCGACGTGCCTATCGTAGGTCCTGTGGAAAGCGTGCTGACCGAAATGGTCGCTGCGCTGAAGGAAATCGGCGAAGCCCCGAACAAGGATTCCGTCGCCAGTTGGTGGAAGCAGATCGACGAGTGGCGCGGTGATCGCGGCCTGTTCCCTTACGACAAGGGCGACGGCAGCGTCATCAAGCCACAGACCGTGATCGAAACCCTGTGCGAAGTGACCAAGGGCGATGCCTTTGTGACTTCCGACGTGGGCCAGCACCAGATGTTCGCGGCGCAGTACTACAAGTTCGACAAGCCTAACCGCTGGATCAACTCCGGTGGCCTGGGCACGATGGGCTTTGGTTTCCCTGCGGCCATGGGTGTGAAGCTGAGCTTCCCGGACACCGACGTTGCTTGCGTCACCGGCGAAGGCAGTATCCAGATGAACATCCAGGAACTGTCGACCTGCCTGCAATATGGTCTGCCGGTGAAGATCGTCTGCCTGAACAACGGCGTACTGGGCATGGTTCGCCAGTGGCAGGACATGAGCTACGGCAGCCGTCACTCCCATTCCTACATGGAGTCTCTGCCCGACTTCGTCAAATTGGTTGAAGCCTATGGCCATGTCGGCATGCGCATCACCGATTTGAAGGATTTGAAGCCGATGATGGAAGAGGCGTTCGCCATGAAGGACCGCCTGGTGTTCCTTGATATTCAGGTCGACACCAGCGAGCACGTCTATCCGATGCAGATCAAAGACGGCTCCATGCGCGATATGTGGCTGAACAAGACGGAGCGTACCTAATCATGCGGCACATTATCTCCCTGCTTCTGGAGAACGAACCGGGCGCTCTGTCACGTGTGGTCGGACTGTTTTCGCAACGCAACTACAACATCGAAAGCCTGACCGTGGCGCCGACCGAAGACCCGACCTTGTCGCGTCTGACGTTGACCACCGTTGGCCATGATGAGGTGATCGAGCAGATCACCAAAAACCTCAACAAGCTGATCGAAGTGGTCAAGCTGGTCGACTTGTCGGAGAGTGCCCACATCGAGCGTGAGCTGATGCTGGTCAAGGTCAAGGCCACGGGTGCACAACGGGCCGAGATCAAGCGCACTACCGACATTTATCGCGGGCAGATCGTCGATGTGAGCGCCAGCGTTTATACCGTTCAACTGACCGGTACAAGCGACAAGCTGGACAGCTTCATCCAGTCGATCGGGACGGCCTCGATTCTGGAAACTGTACGCAGTGGCGTCACCGGGATTGCTCGTGGCGACAAAGTACTCAGCATCTAACTCAAATTTAGCGAATGGCCTTAAACGGCCTGGATATATAGAGGAACCTCATGAAAGTTTATTACGATAAAGATTGTGACCTGTCGATCATCCAGGGCAAAAAAGTCGCCATCATCGGCTACGGTTCCCAGGGCCACGCTCAAGCGTGCAACCTGAAAGATTCCGGCGTTGACGTGACTGTTGGCCTGCGTAAAGGCTCGGCCACTGTTGCCAAGGCTGAAGCTCACGGCCTGAAAGTGACTGACGTTGCTTCCGCTGTTGCTGCTGCCGACCTGGTCATGATCCTGACCCCGGACGAGTTCCAGTCCGCGCTGTACAAGAACGAAATCGAGCCGAACATCAAGAAGGGCGCCACCCTGGCCTTCTCCCACGGCTTCGCGATCCACTACAACCAGGTTGTGCCGCGCGCTGACCTCGACGTGATCATGATCGCGCCGAAAGCACCGGGCCACACCGTGCGTTCCGAGTTCGTCAAAGGCGGCGGCATCCCTGACCTGATCGCGATCTACCAGGACGCCTCGGGCAACGCCAAAAACGTTGCACTGTCCTACGCCGCTGGCGTTGGTGGCGGTCGTACCGGCATCATCGAAACCACCTTCAAGGACGAGACTGAAACCGACCTGTTCGGCGAGCAAGCCGTTCTGTGTGGCGGTACCGTTGAACTGGTTAAAGCCGGTTTCGAAACCCTGGTTGAAGCTGGCTACGCGCCAGAAATGGCCTACTTCGAATGCCTGCACGAACTGAAGCTGATCGTTGACCTCATGTACGAAGGCGGTATCGCCAACATGAACTACTCGATCTCCAACAACGCCGAATACGGCGAGTACGTGACTGGCCCGGAAGTGATCAATGCCGAGTCCCGTCAGGCCATGCGCAACGCCCTGAAACGTATTCAGGACGGCGAATACGCCAAAATGTTCATCAGCGAAGGCGCAACCGGCTACCCTTCGATGACCGCCAAGCGTCGTAACAACGCCGCTCACGGTATCGAAATCATCGGCGAGCAACTGCGCTCCATGATGCCGTGGATCGGTGCCAACAAGATCGTCGACAAAGCCAAAAACTAAGTCGTACGTACCAAGGGAAAACGCGGCTTAGGCCGCGTTTTTTCGTTTGCGGGGCAGGTTCTGGTATAAAGCTGCATCGTTTGCGGGCGAACACTCGCCGCAAGTTTCTGTCGAAATTTTTCACACCGTTGCAAGGTAAAGTCCATGAGCGAACGTCCCGAAGAGCCAAACCAGGCCTCTGACGCCGAAAGCCTGCTACCGATCGATGAACATGTCGAAGAAGGGCACGATGCTGAAGGTCGTAAAGTCCGGCATCGTGGCATCTATCTTCTGCCCAATCTGTTTACCACTGCGAACCTGTTCGCGGGGTTCTACTCCATCATCAATTCCATGAGCGCCCAGAGTGCATTGGCGGCCGGCGATGCTGCCGGGGCCAGCAAGTACTTTGGTTTCGCCGCAATTGCGATCTTCGTTGCCATGGTCCTTGATGGCCTGGATGGGCGTGTGGCGCGCATGACCAACACCCAGAGTGCCTTCGGTGCCGAGTATGACTCGCTGTCGGACATGGTTGCCTTTGGTGTGGCGCCGGCGTTGCTCGCATTCGCCTGGGCGCTGGGTGACATGGGCAAGGTCGGCTGGATGGTCGCCTTCATCTATGTGGCTGGCGCGGCATTGCGTCTGGCGCGCTTCAATACTCAGGTAGGGACCGCCGACAAGCGCTACTTCATTGGCTTGGCCAGCCCGGCTGCGGCGGGTGTGGTAGCCGGTATTGTCTGGGCATTCAGCGACTACGGTATCCAGGGCTCGAAGATGTCGTTCCTGGTGGCCTTGATGGTCGCGGCGGCCGGCATGCTGATGGTCAGCAACATCAAGTACAACAGCTTCAAGGAGCTGGACCTCAAGGGGCGCGTGCCGTTTGTGGCCATCCTGGCAGTGGTGCTGGTGTTCGCCGTGGTGTTCAGTGACCCGCCGCGAATCTTGCTGTTGGCGTTCCTCGTCTATGCCGCGTCCGGCCCGGTGCAGTACTTGCTGCATCTTCGTCAGCGCAAAACGTTGCCTTAATGTAATTTCCCCCATACTCCGCAGTCTATTGGTGCATCTGTCCTCCAAAGCTGCGGAGTTGCCATGTTAATCAAGTTCCCCAAAGCGTCTGATTGCAAAGAATCGGACGTCACGCCTGAATCCCTCTATTTCTCTCGCCGCAGCTTGCTCGGTGGTGCGCTTGCCGGTCTTGCTGCCAGCAGCCTGCCGCGTTGGGCCAGTGCGGATGATGCTGCGCGTTACGCGGATGTCGAACCGGGCAAGGCGCCTGGATGGTTTGCCGAAAAGCTGCCGGGTACGAAATGGCAGGCGGTAACCGTCAAGGATGAGGCGATCACTCCGTTCAAGGATGCGACCCATTACAACAACTTCTATGAGTTTGGTACGGATAAGGGCGATCCGGCGGCGAATGCCGGGTCTCTGAAGACTGAGCCGTGGAGCGTGGTGATCGATGGTGAGGTCGCCAAGCCCGGGCGTTACGCGCTTGAAGACTTCATGAAGCCGTATCAGTTGGAAGAGCGAATCTATCGACTGCGCTGCGTAGAGGCGTGGTCGATGGTCATTCCGTGGATAGGTTTCCCTATTTCGGAATTGCTCAAGCACGTCGAGCCGACGTCCAAGGCCAAATACATCCGCTTTGAAACCCTGCAGGATCCCAAGAGCATGCCGGGGCAGCGCTCCAACTTCGCTTTGATCGACTGGCCTTATGTAGAAGGGCTGCGACTGGATGAGGCGATGAATCCCCTGGCGATTCTGGCGGTAGGGATGTATGGGCGGGAATTGCCAAATCAGAATGGTGCCCCGTTGCGGTTGGTGGTGCCATGGAAGTATGGATTCAAGAGCGTGAAGTCGATCGTGCGCATCAGCCTCGTCAGTGAACAGCCGAAAACCACCTGGCAAAGCATTGCGGCGAGTGAGTACGGGTTTTATGCGAACGTGAATCCTACCGTCGACCATCCGCGCTGGACTCAGGCGCGGGAGCGGCGTTTGCCCAGTGGGCTGTTCAGTCCCAATGTGCGTGAGACGCAAATGTTCAACGGCTACTCCGATGAAGTCGCCTCTCTATATACGGGCCTTGATCTGCGGAAGAACTATTGATGCGCTACCCGGTATGGCGCATAAGCGTCTTTATAGCGGCGGCGGTGTGGCCGCTGTTCTGGTTGTACGAGGCCTGGAGTTTTGCGTTGGGGCCTGACCCGGGGAAGGTGCTGATGGATCGGCTCGGGCTTGGGACCCTGATTCTGCTGCTGATCACTCTGTGCATGACGCCGCTGCAGAAGCTCAGTGGTTGGGCGGGGTGGATTGCTGTGCGACGGCAGCTGGGGCTGTGGTGCTTTGCGTATGTGGTTTTGCATCTTGCCGCTTACTGTGTATTTATCCTTGGGTTGGATTGGTCGCAGTTGGGTGTCGAGCTGCGGAAGCGGCCTTACATTATTGTGGGTACCTTGGGGTTCCTTTCTCTATTAGTGCTGGCAGTCACCTCAAACCGCTACAGTCAGCGTCGCCTTGGGGCACGCTGGAAGAAACTGCATCGTTTGGTTTATGTGATTCTCGGGCTTGGTTTGCTGCATATGTTGTGGATCGTACGGGCTGATCTAAAGGAGTGGGCTATCTATGCATCCATAGGAGCGCAGCTTCTAGTGCTGCGTGTGCCGCCTGTAATGCGCCGGATTCCCCGTCTTATTGCTAAAAAACCATCTTCTGCAACAAAAGCGTAATTAACCCTTGACGGCAGATTCTGGAAGTCTATAATTCGCCCCACTTCCGGCGCAGTCGAAACGGAAAACTCCTTGGTAAACAAAGAGTTATGTAGGTTTCGACAGCGAGCTGCTTCAGATCATCGAAGCCCAGAAGGAGTTAATAAGGCGGTGTTGTTTAGCCCTATTAACGGTTCGATCTTCTCGGTCGAAAGCGGAGAAAAAGAGGTGTTGACAGCAGCGTGTAACGCTGTAGAATTCGCCTCCCGCTAACGAGAGATCGGAAGGGCAAGTGGTTGAAGTTACAAAGGAAACTTTGAAAGCTTCTTAAAAAAACCGCTTGACAGCAACAGAGGCTGCTGTAGAATGCGCGCCTCGGTTGAGACGAAAGATCTTAACCAACCGCTCTTTAACAACTGAATCAAGCAATTCGTGTGGGTGCTTGTGGAGTCAGACTGATAGTCAACAAGATTATCAGCATCACAAGTTACTCCGCGAGAAATCAAAGATGTAACCAACGATTGCTGAGCCAAGTTTAGGGTTTCTTAAAAACCCAAAGATGTTTGAACTGAAGAGTTTGATCATGGCTCAGATTGAACGCTGGCGGCAGGCCTAACACATGCAAGTCGAGCGGTAGAGAGAAGCTTGCTTCTCTTGAGAGCGGCGGACGGGTGAGTAATGCCTAGGAATCTGCCTGGTAGTGGGGGATAACGTTCGGAAACGGACGCTAATACCGCATACGTCCTACGGGAGAAAGCAGGGGACCTTCGGGCCTTGCGCTATCAGATGAGCCTAGGTCGGATTAGCTAGTTGGTGGGGTAATGGCTCACCAAGGCGACGATCCGTAACTGGTCTGAGAGGATGATCAGTCACACTGGAACTGAGACACGGTCCAGACTCCTACGGGAGGCAGCAGTGGGGAATATTGGACAATGGGCGAAAGCCTGATCCAGCCATGCCGCGTGTGTGAAGAAGGTCTTCGGATTGTAAAGCACTTTAAGTTGGGAGGAAGGGCAGTAAATTAATACTTTGCTGTTTTGACGTTACCGACAGAATAAGCACCGGCTAACTCTGTGCCAGCAGCCGCGGTAATACAGAGGGTGCAAGCGTTAATCGGAATTACTGGGCGTAAAGCGCGCGTAGGTGGTTCGTTAA